>NZ_BSSM01000008.1 GCF_030269125.1 Streptomyces hygroscopicus subsp. hygroscopicus
AAGGGCGACGGCGTTCACCACGCCATGCTCGGCATCTCCCGCCTCCACAACCTCACCCTCGCAGGTTGAGCGACGAACGCCACAGGTCAGCAAGCAGATCCAAGGTCAATTACGGGACATCGCTTAGCCCACGAGAACTTCAAGATCCCGATCCCACGCGACGGCAGCGTCACCGACCTCCTCAAAGAGGCCCAACGCCCCAATCGCCGCTTCGCTGCCGTTATTTGCGAGTCGATCGAACGCATCGCCCGCCGCACTTACTTCGGCACGAAGATCGAGTACGAGCTGGAGCAAGCTGGAATCGCCCTGTGCGCCGCTGACGAGCCGATCGTCACCGGTCCCAGGGCCAAACTCGCCACACCGACCCTCACCCGGCGCATCAAGCAGGCCGTCTCCGAGTGGTACGTGCTCCAGATGCTCGAGCTGTCCTGGGACGGCTTCATCGAGCACATCTCCCAGGGCTGGAACGTGGGGAAGCCTCCCTACGGCTACCTGGCGGAGAAGGTGCCTCACCCCGTTCCGGCTCGCCGAGCTGAGGGCCGTACCAAGCACCGGCTCATCCCCGACCCTCCGCGGGCCTCAGCGGTCACCTTTATCTTCCAGCTTCGCGGGCTGGATAAGCTCGGTTACGACGCCATCGCCGACCGTCTGAACCTGGACCTAGCAGCTTACCCACCTCCGGAGCCGACCCGCCCCGATGTGGCCCTGGGGTGCTGGAGCGGTTCCGCCGTGCGAGAGATCCTGCGCAATCCAAAGTACACGGGCTACCAGGTCTGGAACCGCCGGGCGATGAAGAAGGGTGGTCGCTACAACGACCCGAAGGACTGGGTGTGGTCACCCCGGCCCGTCCATGAGCCTCTTGTCACCAAGGAACTGTTTGACGCCGTCTCCACCGTGGGCCGCAAGCGCCAGGGATCCCGCACCACCCACGGAGCCAACGCGCACCCGGCCACCAAGCGCTCCTACGTCCTGCGATCGTACGTCTACTGCGACACTTGTGATCGCCGCATGTTCGGCAAGTCGCGCCACCAGATCTCTTACTACGCCTGCCAGCCCGACCCCAACGAACATCGTGATCAGCCGTGGTTTCCTGATCACCCCAAGAGCTTGTGGATCCGCGAGCAAATCCTGATCGCTTCCATCTCCCGCTTCTTCGCCACCAGGATCTTCGTACTCGATCGGCGTAGTCATCTCAGAGCCGCCCCCAAAGGCGCTCGGTCCGCGGACGGTGCCGGCGACCGCATCGCCAAGGAGCGGGCCGCGCTGGGGCGCACTATCAGTGCCATCGGCCAGCGCCAGGCCCGTCTCATCCGCACCCTCGCAGACGGCCCTGGCGGCCACGAGGCCAGCGATCTCCACCCGGATCAGGAGAAGCAGTTGCGTGACGCGATCCAACGCGAGCACGCCGTGCTGGGCGCCCAGCGTGAACAGCTCGCCGAGCAGCTAGCTCACCTGCGCGCGCCGAAGCAGGCTGTGCGCGCCGCCGACAACGCGGCTCTGCTGGATGCGCTCCCGCACCTCGATGTTGACCTCGCCCTGGTCCCAGAGGAGATCCAACGACGGCTCTACGGTGCCTTCGGGCTGGAGGTTCGCTACAGCCGGCCCCACGAGGAGCTAACTCTGCGGGTGACGATCCCGGACTACCTGCTTGATGGACTGTTGTTGGCCGCCCACGAGCTGGAGCAATGAAACAAAAAATCGGGCACCCTCAACGTGTTTCCGTTCCCGGAGCACGAAGCAGGCGAAGCCGGGAACAGCGAAGGATTCACCGGGTCGCCCGCCTGGACCGCCCGGTTTCAGCCTCCGCCAGCCGCTCGCGACGCCACTGGGGGTCGACCAGTGCCCGGTCGAAGACCGCCTCTCCGAGCCCGGAGGCCAGCGCCTTGCCGCTGGTGTAACGCCGCAGCCGCCCGCGCAGACCCTCTCCCTGGCGTTCACCTGCCATACCGACGTAGACGAGCGGGCCAGCCGCGCCCCGCTTGGCGAGGTAGACGCCCGGCATCTGCGGCACTTCCGCGCCGACCAAGTGAACCCACTCCGACCACGGGGCTACGTCCAGAATTTCCTAACTGATCCCCTCGACGTCCACGCGTTCGGGCATAAGCAGTCCTCTCGCCGGACGTTCAGTGTGCGGCGCACATGCAGAACGAGCCGCCGCAGGTGTAACAGCGTGGACGCCCGACGCACCGGCACGACTGCCCGCATTTCACGGGATCGGTGTGCAACTTCACCTCGTCCGCGTTGCCCGGGTCGTACGCGGCGCGGCAGTACCGGCAGGCAACCTGCCCAGGCGGGGGAAGGTCTTCAGCGCCAAGTGTCCTTGGCGGCTCCGTGGGGGGCGACGGACCCGGGTCTCGCCGCGCGTCCGGGTCCTCATCCTCGAAGAGGCGGAACTCCCTGATGGCGCTCCACTCGTTCATCATGGCTGCATCCTCGCAGACGGCGCAGGGCCACCGCCGCGGGGCTTTCAGTAGTCCATGGCGGACGGCATCTCGACGTCGTACTCGGCGTTGTACTCCGCGTAGTACTCGGCTTGGTTCTCCGCGTGCGCGTCGAGGACACCGGAACAGCCTGCGTACAGCATCCAAGCGGCATCATGCAGACGCCGGACGTCCGCGTCGAAGTCGACCCGCTGCTGGTTCGGCCGCGCCCGCACCAACCCCTGTCCCTTGCCACCCTTCACCGTGCTGTATCGGAAGGTCTGCCCCTTCTCGTCGAGCTGGTGCAGCCAGTCCAGGGTGCCTTGAGTGGTCGGATCGATCCGGTCGTTCGGGGGCGGCATCAACCGGCCGAGGTACTGGTTGAATCGGTCCGCCAGATGCGCGATCGCATGGGACGTCGTTAGAAAGCTGTCGAGTTCCTCGGGCGGCACCGACACGCCGTCTCGACGCAGACAAGCCGCAGCCAACCGGATGTTCCACTTCAAGGCGAGTTCGATGGCGTGCCGGTACTGGTAGTAGATCGGCACAGGCAGAGCGTCGTTCGCCCCGGTCCGGATCCAGTGGCTCGCCAGGATGGCGCCGGCCTCCAGGTAACCGAGAGCCAGATCGAGATCGTCTTCTTCAGCACCTCCGAGAACAGCGATGCTGTCCCATTCCGACCGGCGCTGAGGCAGTCGAGTCAGATCGTTAGGGTCATCCATCGGGGCGTCTACGTCATCCACAAGCTCATGGTCCATGGAGCCATGGTGATGGCCCGACTACCTGACGCGCCCGACATTTTCGACCTCTATGGCCGCCCTGCGAGAAGCGGGGAGACCCGAGTTGACCGTCCGCCGTCACTGGAGGATCGACAGCAGCTCCTGGAGTACCGCGTTGAGGCTGGCGGGTTCCGGGAGATCGCAAGACCCACCTCGCCATCGGCCTGGGGATCAGGGCCTGTCAGGCCGGACACCGTGTCGCGTTCGCCACCGCCGCCCAGTGAGTCGCCCACCTCGCCGAACCGCCCCAAGCTCCTGACGTGAACAAGGCCATTGTCAGTGCCGCGTGCGATCCTCACCCCGGAAGCGGGCACTTCAGAAGGAGGCCGGGTGGCGACGGGACGTCCGCGGAAGGATCCACGCGATCCGGTGCTGATTATGCGGGCTGCCGGGCTCGAACCACTGGAGCCCTATCCAGGAAGTGATAAGCCCTGGCGCTGCCGCCATGAAGCGTGCGGGAGAGAAGTGTCACCGCGGCTGGGCAACATTGCCGCGGGCCGGCAGGGCGGCTGCGGATACTGCTCAGGCACGGCATCGATTCCGCCGGAGGCGGCGGTGGCGTTGATGCGCTCGGTCGGCCTGGAACCGCTGGAGCCGTATCCCGGGGCGACACCCCCTTGGCGCTGCCGGCACGTGCCGTGCGGTCGGGAGGTCAAGCCGCGCTACTCGTACATCAAACGCGGAGGGGGACCGTGCCGATGGTGCGCGCCGAACGCGCCGGTCGATCCGGACCAGGCCGCCGCGCTCATGAGGTCGGCGGGTCTGGAACCGTTGGAGCCGTATCCCGGGACCGACATGCCCTGGCGGTGCCGCTGTACAACATGCGGCACGATCGGGACACCCACTCATGGGTCGGTCAAGGGCGGACAAGGGGGCTGCGGCCCGTGCGGGCGCAAGAACGCCGGGCAGGGCATCAGCCGGGCATGGTCGCGTCGCCGCGCACTGCCCCGCGCGGACGGCGACCGGGCCGCAATTGAGGCGAAGGACTTCGACCTCGAGCCGCTGGAGTCCTACCCGGGACCGAGCGGGCTGTGGCACTGCCGCCACCTCCCGTGCGGCCGAGACGTCGAGATCAGGTTGAGCAACCTCAGGCGCGGCCTTCGGGCATGCCCATACTGCCCTCCCTCCCCGGGTGGCCGACGCCGCTGGCCCGCGGACGAAGCCGAGGCCCTCATGCGTGCCGCCGACCTGGACCCGCTCGAACCGTACGCCGGGCGTCGTGACAAGGCGTGGCGGTGTCGCTGCAACGGCTGTGGGCGAGAGACGTCACCGAGTCTGGGCGGCATTCTGGCGGGCCAAGGCGGCTGTCGGCACTGCGCCGACGTGAGGGCGGCAGCGGGTAGAAAGACCGACCCAGACAGCGCGGTGGCTGCCATGCGCGCGGCCGGGCTGGAGCCGCTGGAGCCCTATGCCACCTCGGTGACTGCGTGGCGGTGCCGTTGCACAACCTGCGGCAACGAGGTCTCCCCGACGCTCATGAAGATCCGTGCTGGTGGAGGATGCAAGTTCTGTGCCACCCACGGCATCGACCTGGCAGGACCGTCGAAGGTCTACGTGATCACCCACCAGGAGTGGAAAGCCGTCAAGATCGGGATCGGCGCCTGCACCGGCTACACCTCTCGCCTCATCCAACACGAACGCCAGGGTTGGCAACTGCATCAGGCCCGTGAATACACCACCGGCGCAGCCGCCTACGACGTCGAGCAGGCCGTGCTGGGCCGCCTGCGTCAGGCCGGACTCGTTCCTTTCCTCACGAGCGACGTCATGCCGAACGGCTGGACCGAGACCTGCTCCGCAGCCCGCATCACGGCGGCCGAGGTCTGGGCCATGGTCGATGAGGAAACACGGAGCGCAGAAAAACCCTATGCGCCCCGAGTTGGCGGCCGACCACGTGCTGCGGTCCTCATCGACGCGGAGGCCGCAGCCGCTGAGATGCGGGCTTGCGGATACGAGCCACTCGTGCCATATCCCGGCCGCACCAACGCGACTTGGCCCTCGCGCTGCACGACCTGCGGGCACGAGGGGCGTCCTACGTTCAACGCCGTCCGTAACGCGGGCCAGCGCTGTCGCGTCTGCCGGGCAAAGGAGACCCAGGCGAAACGCGCCGCCACGAACGCGCCGAAGGCCCGAGAAACCATGCGCACCGCCGGACTCGAACCGCTGGAACCCTATCCGGGCAGCCAAACGCCGTGGCGGTGCCGCTGCACCACATGCGGTCGCGAAACCAGCCCCACCTACTCCAACGTCAACAGCGGTTCGAAGGGCTGCCGGTTCTGTGCCCTCAACTCGGCAACCGACGAGCGTGCGTCCGCCGAAGTGCGAGCGGCCGGGTTCGAGCCGCTGGAGCCGTACCCCGGCCGCACCACGGACCATTGGCGCTGCCGCTGTTCCTGTGGAAACGAAGTAGCGACGCGCCTGTCCTCCATCCGGTCGGGCACCACCGGCTGCAAGAAGTGCCCCCGATCCGGTGGCCGAACCGATCCCGCGACAGCCGCCGCGGAGGCACGCGCCGCCGGGTTCGAGCCGTTGGAGCCCTATCCGGGGAAGACCACCGACCGGTGGCGCTGCCGCTGCAGGTGCAGCACGGCCATCACCCTCACCCTGACCAGCCTCAGAGGAGGCCGTACCGCGTGCGGAACGTGCTCCCGAGGCGCGACTCGATAACCGTCGGTCACGATGCACCCCGCCGCTGCACCCAGTAGTCGAGCAAGCCCGGGTTCCGTCGTACCAACCTTCTTTAGGAGATCGCTGCTGCCCGACGGCATCCTCGGTATCGGCCCCTTTGAAGATGCGTTCGGCGGATCATGAGCGCCTCGGCGTCCAGCGATGTGGCCGACGTCCTGTCGACGGTAGTCGACGTCAGCTGACATGGGCAGGCCGCACAGTCTTCAATGGCGTCATGGCCACGCCGATGCCAACACCCCCGCCTCCGCCCGCCAATCTGGAGACGATCGCGGGTAGCGCCACGCTGGACGAAGTCCTGGAGTGTCTACGCGCGCGGCGGCCGGTGTTCCACTCCGAAGCCGATCTCCAGCACAGTTTCGCCCTCGCTGTAGGCGAGGTCGCACCGGATGTCAGGTGCCGTCTCGAGATCCCGGTACGCGGAAGCAACGCCTCGGAGTACCTGGACCTACTGTGCCTGGGGCCGGCGAGCCGTACGGCAATCGAGTTCAAGTACGTGACCCGACAATGGTCGGGTACAGCAGGTACGCCTCCCGAGGAGTACGCCTTGCGCGGACACAACGCCCCAGACGTCGCACGTAGGGACTTCCTGCGGGACGTAGCAAGGCTGGAACGCTTCTGCGACCGCGAGGACCAGAACGGGCTGGCCCTGCTCATCACAAACGAGGCGGCCCTGTGGCGCCCCAGGCAACGCAGAACGCCCACCAGGGACGAGGAGTTCCGCATCCACCACGGGCGCCAACTGAGCGGCACCTTGCTGTGGGCCGGCGGTTCCTTCCCGGACAACACCCGAGTGCTGCGCGGCGCCTACACGCTCGCCTGGCGTCAGTACACCCAACTGGAGAATTCAAGTGGCGAGTTCCGCTGCCTTGCGGTGTTCATCACTCCGAACGCCGCGCAGCCCCAGTGGCCACACGAGGCGTAACCAGCAGACTGCCTCGCATGTCATTGATCATGGGAATCTGCCCTGATGGGAATCTGCCCTGGGTGAAGGCACTAGCCTCGATTCCGGAGACATCGAAAACCTCCTCCACGACGCCGAGCAGCACTTGGATCCAAACGTCGTCGAGCAGACCGTCGGGGGCTCATGCCGGCGGCCGGTGGAACGGCATGTGAGTGTCGATCACTTCCCCGACATCGAGACTGTGAAGGCAGCGTGAAAGCACTGGTCATTCGATATGGTGATCCCCTTCACAGCAAGGGGGGGCGCAGTGCCGTACACCGCAGAGATCAGCCGAACCAATCCGGGTTGCTTCATCTTCCTCGTGGACCAGTCCGCCTCCATGAGCGATCCCATGGGCGCCGGTGAGGTCACGCGGCAGAGGGCCGAGGTCGTCTCCGACGCGATCAACCGGCTGCTGACCGAACTGTCCGTCAAGTGTGCCAAAGAGGAAGGCGTACGGGACTACTTCCACGTGGCCGTGATCGGGTACGGACACAACCACGTGGGCTCTGCGTTCCAAGGGGCGCTGGCCGGGCGCGACCTCGTTCCGCTGAGCGAGGTCGCCAACAACCCGGCGCGGGTGGAGAGCCGTACCAAGAAGGTGCCGGACGGCGCCGGCGGCCTGGTCGAGACCTCGGTGCAGTTCCCGGTGTGGATGGACCCGGTGACCAACGGCGGTACGCCCATGACACGCGCCCTCGGCTACGCGGACAGCCTCGTGGCGAACTGGGTCGAGGCGCACCCGAGCGGCTTCCCGCCGATCGTGCTCAACCTCACCGACGGCGAGTCCACCGACGGCGACCCCACCAGCGCCGCCATCGCGCTGGCCTCGCACGCCACCGCCGATGGCGCGGTCCTCCTGTTCAACCTCCACGTGTCCGGCAGCGGCGGCACACCGGTCACCTTCCCGGACAGCGAGGAGGGGCTGCCGGACACGTACGCCCGGCTGCTGTTCCAGATGTCCAGCGTGCTGCCCAGCCACATGCGCTCCTACGCGGCCTCGCAGGGGCACCGCGTCAGCGAGACCACCCGGGGCTTCGTCTACAACGCGGACATCACCTCCATCGTGGAGTTCCTGGACATCGGCACCCGCGCCACCGAGCTGCGCTGACCACCGAGACGGAGCTGCGCTGACCATGGAGGACGTTTCGGCCCTGCCGGAATGCCAGCTGCTGCGGGTACCCAAGGCGGGCAACACGCTCAAGGAGTGCGAGGACGCCGGGCGGTCCTGGGTCGGGGACGCCCGGGCCGACGACCAGGGCCGTACCGTCCTCCCGCTGTACGCGGCGGTGTCCGACGGCGCCTCGGAGAGCCTGCTTGCGGGCGCCTGGGCAGAACGTCTCGTCGCGGACGCCGTCGAGTCGATGTCCCTCGGCCGTGACTGGTGGAACGACGTGGACACGTTCGTCGTCGACCTCATGGAACGGTCCGCGCCTCGCTGGGAAGCGTACCTCGAGTGGTACCGGGCGGAGCGCGACGCCCGTGGCCGGCCCATCACCTGGTACGAGCAACCCGGCCTGGAGAAGGGCGCGTTCGCGACCGTCCTGGGGGCGGAGGTCCGAGCCACCGTGTCCGGTGACGGTAGGGCCGACTGGTCCTGGCACGCCTTCGCCCTGGGCGACAGCTGCCTGTTCCACCTGCGGGACGGTGTCGTCCGGCGGGCCTTCCCCGTCGAGGACGTCGAGGGCTTCGGCATCACCCCCCAGCTCCTCGGCAGCCGTAACCACGACACGGCCCTGGTGGCCGAGCGGCTGCGGCTCGCCCACGGCACCCTGGCGCCGGGCGACGAGGTGCTGCTGGCCAGCGACGCGCTGGCCGCCTGGCTGCTGTCCCCGCACCACGGGCACCGGGCGCCCGGCACCGTGCTGGCCACGCTTGCCGAGGTGGGCGATGAGCCCTTCACGGAGTGGGTGGAGGACCAGCGGGCGCGCGGGCTCATGCGCAACGACGACGTGACCCTGATCCGGATCCGGGTGAGAACGGAGGCGTGATGGCTGTGTCCCGCGGCGGTCGCCAAGCCACCGGAACCGATGCGGTCCGGAAGTTCCCCACGGGCGCGAACTACGCGGAGGCCCTGCAGCACCCCGAACTCTGCTTCCGCGATCCCGATCTCCGGCACGGAACCGTCCAGCAGAGCCCCGTCCTCGGACCCAAGGCGATCTCTGGCAACTTCGCCAGCGTCTTCTCCGTCACCGCGCGGGACGGGCAGCGCTACGCGCTCAAGTGCTTCACTCGGGACACCTCCGCCATCGGCGTCCGTTACACCGCGATCAGCGCTGCCCTGCGCGCCCTCGACACCGGTGGCCTCTCCCAGCCGTGGCCTGTGCGCTTCGAGTTCCTGGAGCAGGGCGTGCT
Source organism: Streptomyces hygroscopicus subsp. hygroscopicus (assembly GCF_030269125.1). Classification (GTDB taxonomy): domain Bacteria; phylum Actinomycetota; class Actinomycetes; order Streptomycetales; family Streptomycetaceae; genus Streptomyces; species Streptomyces hygroscopicus_C. The sequence goes on from NZ_BSSM01000008.1 coordinate 9,180, forward strand.
GGCTCTCGGCGACTGGTTCCCGGTGGTGCGGATGGCGTGGGTGCAGGGCACTGACCTCATCTCGTGGATCGACCGCCACCGCCACGACTCGGCTGCCGTCCACGCCCTCGCCGACCGCTTCTTCGAGCTGGCGGGCGACCTGGAGGACCACGGCATCGCCCACGGCGACCTGCAGCACGGCAACATCCTCGTGGCGGACGACAACACCCTCCGGCTCGTCGACTACGACGGCATGTACGTACCCGCCCTCAAGGGCGAGCCGGCGACGGAGAACGGCCACCGCAACTACCAGTCGCCGCAACGCGGCGCTACCGACTTCGGGCCCGCCATGGACCGCTTCTCGGCCTGGCTCATCCACCTCTCCCTGCTCGCCGTCGCCACCGACCCCGGCCTGTGGACCCAGCTCCACGACACCCAGGGCGAGTACCTGATCCTTTCCGAGTCCGACTTCAAGGACCCGGCGACCTCCCTGGCCTGGCCCCTGCTCCTCGGCCACTCCGACCAACGGCTCCGCGCGGAGGCGGACCGCGTCCGGGGCTTCCTCGGGCAACCCTGCTCTACGCTGCCCCGCCTGACCGCCGACGCGCTCACGCTCCCCGCCCCACCCCGCAAGCGAAAGGGCGGCGCCGCGGCTCCGACGGCGACCGGCGGTTCGATTGGTGCCGCCGCCCCGGCAAATGCACCTTCCGGTGGCATCCCAGCCTGGCTGGTGGATCGCGTGGCGTCCGCCCCCGCCAGAGCAGTGCCGACTAGCGCGCCGGCCCCCGCCTCCGCGGGCTTCACCGGGCGCCGCCCTCGCGACCTGGCGGCCGCGGCCACTGCCGTACTGAGCACCGCCGCCCCCGCCGTGCTCGCAGTCACTGTCGGACAGCCGGAGGGCTACCTGCCTGCCGCGCAGGGGGCCGCCCTACTCGCCTCGACCGCCCTGATCGGCGTAGGCCGGCGGCTCAGGCCGGAGTACCGCACCGCCCGCCAACGGGTCCGGGGACTACGTCGCCGGGCCCGCGAACTCAAGGATCCGGCCGGCGCCCACCGGCGGCTGGAGCAGGAGATCCAGAAGCTGGACGCCGCCACGGCCAAGGACGGCGCGGCCACCGACAAGCGCATCCAGACCATCCAGACCGACCTGCGCGACGGACTGGCCCGCATCACTATGGACCTGAACCGCCGCACCGACCAGTCCCGCAAGCGCAAGGCGGAACTGCCCGCCAGAGAGCAGAGCATGATCGCCGCCGCGCTGGAACCCGCGGTGCGCCAGCACGTCGAGGCGAAGCTCCGCGCCACCTCGATCCAGGAAGCGCGGTCACTGCCGAACATGGGCGCCAAGACGGTCGGGGCTCTGGTGCAGGCCGGTATCCGCACGGCGGCCGACTTCACGGGGGTGTCCTACTCCCAGAGCCAGGGTTCCGGGAGCCGTGTCGCCTACTTCGTCCGCCCAGGCGGCCACCACGTCCGCGTGTCCGGCGTGGGCGAAGCGCGGGCGAGTGCCCTCGACGCATGGCGGCGGTCCCTGGAGCAACGGGCCAGGGCCTCCGCACCCGCCAAGCTGCCCGGGCCCGCCCTGACGAGGATCCGCGCGGAGATCGCCACGCTGCGGGCGCAGTACGACCGGGAGGTAAAGCAGGCGGAGAGCAAGGCCCAGCAGGACAGGGACGTCCTCCAAAAGCAGATCACCGACGAACGGCAGCGGCTCACGGCCGACCGCCAGCAGCGCGCTATGGAGACCCAGCGCAAACGTGCTGACCTGTTGCAACGTCAGAAGCAGCTCGGCGGCGCCGAGGTGGAGCGAGCGAGGGTGACGGGCGAACTCAGCACCGCACGGTCGGAGACCCGCCGCAACCTCGGTGTCCGGAAATACGTCACATTCCTGTTGACGGGCCACTGAACCAGGCCCGAGACGAGTATGCAGCGTGGCCAGGGCTGGGCGAGAGTTGGGTGCGCGCGGGCAAGGTAGATGGCGGCACCAGGTAATCAGGAGCCCCAGAAACCACGGGTGAGATCTTCACGAACATGCAGGAAGCGGACCTGGTGCCTTGTTCGCCTCACTACGCAAGTCACGGTCGTAGATGGTTCTTCCAAGTGCCCGTGTGGTGGCTGCTCCAGCGCTCAGTAACTCCGGCCGCGCCGGATTCACCGCCGCCCTCTACACTGCCCGCGCCAGAGCTCAAGCCGCTCGTCTTCGGCGGCGCCATCTTCGTCGGCGGTGCGCTCACCACCACAACCGAGGTCGAGAACTTCCCCGGCTTCCCCGAGCGCACTTGACGGGGCTGAAGCGCACCATGACCCGGTCAAGGTGCGCCATACGGTCCGCTGACGTGCACGCTTTCCCTCCCTTCGCGGGCCGATGCCCGCACGGCCGCGTTTATCCAACGGCCCTGTCGGCGGCAGCCTGTGCTCGTGCCTATGTTCCGGGTCCCGACCAATAACAGGTTCCACGGTGCCGTCGTGGGCAGGACAGCACCGTCGAGGGGCGCGGCCGTCCCAGGTGGATTAGTGCAGTCGTGAACGTGTGGGGCCAGACGGCGTGTGCCCAGCGTTCTCGCTTCACCCGCCTCAGGCACCCCGCCCAGCCGGCGGCTCTCGCTGGCGGTTCTCAGTCGAAGATTGCGTACAGGTCCTTCATCAGGGCCGCGGGACCGCTCCGCGGGACCGCTTGCGGCTCCACGGCGGCTGGCAGGCCCACGCCGACATAACGTGCCGGGGCCAGCGCGTACTCATGCTCGCGCACAGTCGCCACATCCGCCGAGAAGCAGAAGCCGGACTCGTCTTGGTAGGCCAGGTTTGCTTCCTGCGCTGATGCCGTGCCTCGCCAGGCGTGGTACGTGCCAGCGATTTTTGCGAGGTCGGCTTCTGTCAGATTCCGCTCGGTCCGGTCAACCATCTCGCCCATTCCGCGGGCGTCGATGAAAAGGGTTGTGCCGCGCCGGTCGTCCAGGCGTTTCGCGCCCTGCGGGGACTTGTCTTTGGTCAGGAACCACAGGCACGCCGGGATCTGGGTCGTCCGGAAGAGTTGGGGCGGCAATGCAACCATGCAGGCGACCAGGTCAGCTTCCACCATCGCCTGGCGGATCTCAGCCTCGACTCTGGGCGAGGAGTGTGAGCCGTTGGCGAGGACGACGGCGGCCGTCCCGCGGTCGGACAGTTTCGAGACGGCGTGCTGGAGCCACGCGAAGTTGGCGTTGTTCCTCGGAGGAACCCCGTACTGCCAACGGACGTCGCTCTCGTCCCGCTCCCAGTCCCTCATGTTGAACGGCGGGTTGGCCATCACAAAGTCGGCCTTGAGGTCCGGGTGCTTGTCGTCGGCCAAGGTATCGCCCCAACGGGCGGCCAGGTTGGCGTCGATGCCGTGGATGGCGAGGTTCATCTTGGCCAGGCGCCAGGTGCGCTCGTTGACCTCTTGGCCGTAGACCGCGATGTCGGCCTTGTGGCCGCGGCCCCCGTGTGCCTCGATGAACTTGCTCGCCTGTACGAGCATGCCGCCTGTGCCGCACGCCGGGTCGTACACGCGCCCGTTGTACGGCTCCAGAATCTCCACGATCAGCCGGACCACTGATTGAGGGGTGTAGAACTCGCCACCCTTCTTGCCCTCCGCGCGCGCGAAGTTGTTGAGGAAGTACTCGTACACGTCGCCCAGTACGACCTGGGCCGGCTTGTCCTCGGTGCTGCCGAAGCGCGCGTCGGTGATGAGGTCGAAGAGTTCAGCCACGCGCTGTTGGCCGGCGTCATCGCGGTTGAAGACTTTGGGGAGAGCGCCCGCCAGAGAGGCGTTCTCCCGCATGACCGTGTCCATCGCCTCGTCGAGGAGCTTGCCCACACCCTGGCTCTTAGCGTTCGCGGCGATCCAGGACCAACGGGCGGTCTCCGGTACCCAGAAGACGTGGGCGCCGGTGTACTCGTCGCGGTCCTCCAGGAAGACACCGATTCGGTCGTCCGAGACGCCGTCCTCGGCAAGCTCCTTGGCGAGCCTGTTCCGGTGCTCGTCGAACGCGTCGGAGACGAACTTTAGGAAGATCAGCCCGAGTATGAACTCCTTGTACTGGGCGGAGTCGACGGAGCCGCGCAGCTTGTCGGCTGCCTTCCAGAGGGTCGCCTGGATCTCCTCGGGGGTGGAGGCGCTCAAGTTTCCTCCTGCTCGGTGGACTTCTTCTCGCGCGGTGGCATGCGGTGGACGGCTCCTTCCACAAGTCATTGTCCATGACCGAGGTTTGTGGTGTCTCACGAGCGTTGTACCGTACGGCGACCTACTGTTTTTCTCATTGTCTTGAACCGGGGGCGGGGCGAAGGTGTCGACTATCGGACTGGCCGCAGCCATCGAGGAGCTGCGCCAAGAGCTGTACGAGGCGCAGCAGCTTGGCATCAACCAGCAGTTCGCCTTCGGCGTCGAGGAGGCCGAGCTGGAGCTGCAGCTGGAGCTGCGCAAGTCTGCCAAAGGGGACGGCAAGCTTTCCTTCGGCGTAGTTGTCGTCGGCGCGGGGGGCGAGCAAACCACCGTCCGTACCCACAAGCTGGTGCTGAAGCTGTCGGTCAAGGACCGGGCCCTCGGAGGCGCGCGCCCCGAGATCGGCGACGACGAGTTCGGGTCGCTGGACGAGGAGTGACGTGGATCGCCGCAGACTGGCTCTGATCCGCAGCGGGGGCACCGGTGAGGGTCGCCTCACCGTCGGCTCCGGCTATCTGATCGCCCCGCGGCTCGTACTGACCGCCCGCCATGTGCTGGAGGACCGCGACACGGGAACGCTGTGGCCGGTCATCACCGTACGCGTAGGCCACCACCTCGACGGCGAGACGACGCGCGCGGACGCGGAGCTGCTCTGGGCCCACCCGGACGGACTGGACGTCGCACTGCTGCGCATCGACCGCAAGATCGATCCGCCCGGCTCCGTCCGCTGGGGCTGCCCAGCGGGCACCGCGCCGCTGCCGTACGAGGGCCTCGGCTATCCCTGGGCTGCCAAAGGGGAGACCCGGGCCCCGGAGCACCTGCGCGGTGTCCTGCCGGTCCTCTCCGGAGGCAAGGACCGCTACGTCCTCGACCAGGGACCGGCCCCCACCGCCCGTACCGACGGCGGGAACGCCTGGGGCGGGGCCTCGGGCACGGCGATCTTCTGCGGCGGCCACCTCGTCGGCGTCGTGACCGAGGAGGACCACGCCTACGGAGCCCGTCGGCTGATCGCCCTGCCGGTGTCCTCCTTCGCCGGGGACGGCGGCTTCGTGTCCCACGTCGAGGAACAAACCGGTCGGTCTCCCGAGCTGAGTGCGATCGGCGCGTCCCTGCCCGAGGCCGTGCCCGCCGCCGAGCGCACGCCCGCTGAGCGCGAACTGGAGACGCTGCTTGCGCCGTTGTTCTCGCACCCCGGCGTCCGTGGCGACCACGCCCGGGCCCTGGCGCGCGAACTGGGCTACGAGGCCCAGGGGTATGAGCCCACTGCTGCCGACCTCGTGGCGCTCCTCATGGCCCATCCCCGAGCACTCGCGTCTCTCGGCGAAGCCCTCGCGAGCAGCGCGCAAGGGACGGCCCGCGCCGCTCTGACTCGTCTGTTCTCGTGGGCCAGGGGACTCGACTGCGGGTCGCTGCTCTCCGTGAACGAGTACGACGCCCTGACCGGCCTGCTGCGCCGGCTCTGCGAGAAGCAGCCGGCGCTGCTGCCCCGAACAGCCGGTGAGGCGCTGCGATACGTCGTACTTCCGGAGATCCTCACCCGTCCGCAGCTCAGCGCGGACGATGTCTGCGGCGTGGTCGAGAGCTTGGAGGATCTGTCCGACGGTGTGAGCGGTCCCGAGGATGCCCCGCCGGTGCCGGCGCTACTGCGGCTCGTCGAGTACGTGGCGGCGGCCGCGGGCGACGGGCTGGGCGACGACCTGCGCGCGTGGTCGGGGAAGACCGCCCGGCGGCTCGGAATCCACGCCGGGGCCTTGGGCGAGCGGCGTGCGGACGCCGCCCAGTGGGCGAAGCGCGCAGCGTCGCCGGTGTCGCGGGTCGTGATGGATTTGGCACACGACCCCGCCGCGGGAGACGACCGGTACCGGGTCCGGATTCTGCTCGTCCGCGACGACGGTTCGTACCGTGTGCTCAAGGAGGCGGAGTCGGAGCCCAAGACCCCGCGGGAGGCGGCGAGCACCCTGAGCAAGGCGGTCTTCGCCGCGGCCCAGGAGCCGGGGCAAGGCGACCATGTGCCGTGGGTGACCGTCGTGGTCGACCGGGCGGGGCTCGACTTGGCCGTCGACGAATGGGAGCCCGGAGCGCTCGACGACATTCTTCCGGCGTGGCCAATCGGAGCGGACTACCGCGTCTCCCTGAGCTGCCCGGAACTCAGTGACCAGAGGCCGGAACGCGAAGGCGACCAGGAGCGCCGGTGGAAGAACGGACGCGCGTCGGTGCTCGTCACCGGCCGGACGTCCGGCGACGCCAGGCAGCTCGTGAATCTGCTGAAGACTGAGCATCGTGATACCGCGCGGGTCGTTCTCCACGGCCCCGCCAACGAGCGTCGGTCCTGGTTACTGAAATGTCTCGTCCTGGGCGTCCCGGTCGTGCTGTGGGACCGTGAGGCCATTGGCTACGAGGACGCAGGGAGACTGGAGATCCTGGCTCCCGCCGGCGACCTGGAGGGACTTCCCGAGCGGGTCCGGGGCTTCCGGAGCGACTCGGCAGCTTGCCCGGCGGAGCGGCGGGCACGGCCCTCCCTCGTGTGGGAACCGGAAGGTCGTCTCCCGCAGACTGAGTCGCTTCAACTGAGTGACCCTTGGAGAGGATCGCACGCGTCATGACCACCTCAGAGCCCCTGGCCGGTACAAGCCCTCGGCTTTCATCCTCCGACGGCGGAGGCGACGACTGGTGGCTGTTCCGCGGAGACGGCGAGCGCCGTGAGGTACCGTTCCCCGCTGCACCCCCGTGGCGCCGGTTCGACCGGCAGGAGACCGTGACCGGTGACAGGGTTCCGTACCCGCGGCCCTACCTCATCGGCCCCGACGAGGTGGAGGTGGTGAACGCGGCACTCCACCTGCGCCGGCCCCTCCTGGTGACCGGGCAGCCCGGCACGGGCAAGTCCTCGTTGGCCCACGCCATCGCTCACGAACTCGCGCTCGGCCGTGTCCTGCAGTGGCCGGTGAACAGCCGCTCAACTCTTCAGGATGCCCTTTACCTCTATGACGCCGTCGGCCGGCTGCGCGAGGCGACCCTGCGGCGCGACGCGGACGGCACCGAACCGGACATCGGCCAGTACATCCGGCTCGGCCCTCTGGGCAACGCGCTTGTGCCCCGGGAGCGCCCCCGCGTGCTACTCATCGACGAGCTGGACAAGGGTGACGTCGACCTACCCAACGACCTGCTGACCGTCTTCGAGGAGGGAGAGTTCGCCATCTCCGAACTCACCCGGCTGCCCGCGAGCCACGCACCGGTACACGTTCGAACCGACGACCTGGATGAGACCGCCCCGGTCACGCGCGGCCGCGTCCGCTGCCGTGAGTTCCCGGTTGTAGTCATCACCAGCAACGGCGAACGGGAATTCCCGCCCGCCTTCCTGCGGCGCTGCGTTCGCCTCGATCTCCCCGAGCCCAACGAGCGGCGGCTTCGGGAGATCGTCGCCGCGCACCTCGGTCCCGACGCCCTGGACGACACCGACGACCTGCTGCGGGAGTTCCTCGAACGCCGCGCCGAGGGCGAACTGGCCACCGATCAGCTGCTCAACGCCGTCTTCCTCCGCAAGGGTGGCGTGAACCTCGACGCGGCCTCCCTCCTCCAGGGCGTCCTGCACCGTCTCGGCGGAGCCGTGTGACGCCGTGATCTCGCGCGTGACGAAGGTCCTGGCCGAGAGCGGGGTGGAGCTCTCTCTGGAGGAACTCCTCGACGCCATGTGGCTCGCCGGGAAGCTGCCTCGGGACTCCGGGCCCCTGGTGCGCTCCCTCGGCGTGGCCGCTGCGAGCTCGGAGCGGCACGGCGAGCCCCACCACGACGGGTTGACGGTGGCGGCGCCGGAGACCGCGGAGCCTGCACCAGAGCCGACCGCTGCGGAGTCCACGAAGAAGCGGTCCGCGCGCCCGCTTCTGGCCTCGACGCAGCCCAGTCCCGACGAAGACGCGCCAGCGCTCGCGGGCCTGTCACCGGCGTTCGCAGTCCGCACCCCGGACAGCAGCACCCTCGGCGCCGGGCAGCTCCGGCTCGGCAAGTCCCTCCGGCCGCTGCGGCAGCGCTTCCCCGACCGGCGCCAGCAGGAACTCGACGTCACACGAACCGTCGCTGCCATCGCCGAGACGGGCGTGCCCGAGACCGTCGCCCGTGCGGTGCGCACCCGCTGGCTGTCCCTGGCCCTCGTGGTTGACGACGGCGTCTCCATGGTCCTCTGGCAGCGGCTCGCCGCCGACGTCCGGGTACTGATGGAACGTGCCGGCGCCTTCCGAGACGTGCGTGTGTACGGACTCGACACGCGCAGCGACACTCCGTCTCTGCGGACCACCCCCTACCGCCACCGCGGCCGGCTCTTATCGCCGAGGGTCCTGTGCGACCTAACCGGCAACACCCTCGTCCTGGTCGTCAGCGACGGTGTGGGCGAAGCCTGGCGGGACGGCGGGATGCGCCGGGTGACGGACCGCTGGGGACGTTGCGGTCCCATCGCGATCGTCCAGGCACTGCCGTCCCGGCTCTGGGCGAGCACCGGCATCGGCGCACGGCGCTGGCAGGTCACCACCCATCGCCGCGGCGGCCCCACCCGCGCCTGGCACGTCGCCGACCCTGACCTGCCGCCGGACCTGGTCCGCTTCGACTCCGTACCCGTCCCGGTCCTCGCGCCGACCCCTGCGGCCGTCGCCGACTGGGCGTCGCTCGTCGCCTCACCCGGCGGCACAGCGCTCCTCCCGCTGTGGGACGCCGGCCGTCCCGGCTCCAGCCGGACCGTAGCCGACGCCCGGGACGGCGACGCCGCCGAAGCGGTACTCCGCTTCAGGGAGGCCGCGTCTGCCGAGGCGTATCGGCTCGCGGCCCACGTGGCGGCCGTCGCCCCCGTCACGCCGCCCGTGATGCGCCTGGTACAGGCCGCCCTCGGGCCGCCGACAGACATCGGACACCTCATGGAGGTGTTCCTAGGGGGCTTGATGCACGAGCTCGACGCCGACGGTGCGGACCGGCTGCCGCACCACCGACGGTACGACTTCACAGACGGCGCCCGGCGCGTTCTCCTCAGCGCCGTCTCCCCGAGGGAATTGCTGCGCACCGCCGAGGCTGTGACGCAGCGCATTGAGGCCGCCGTCGGCCGCGCCCCGGTCTTCCCGGCGTGGGTCGGGCACCCGGACGGCGCGGCCGTCATCGACGACACCGGGCGCTCCTTCGGCTGGCTACGGGAGCAGGCGCTAACGCGGCTCGGCATCCCGTCCGCCGACGCAAGGCCGGTGGCGCCCATGCCGAAAACCCCTGTCCCCGTGGGCGAGACCGGGGATTCCACCGAGCCCCGGGACTCCGCAGCCGCCGGGACTGATGAGGCGTACGACGACGCGCCGGGTGAGACCCTGCCAGCCGGCTGGGTGGAGCTCCTGCCGGAGGACCCGGTACGGCTCGGTCGATTCCGTCTCCGTGCACGCAGTGCCCACGGTTGGCCTCACCTGACGATGTACCTGGCCGAGGACGATGACGGCACCGTCGCCACGGTCCGGGCGCCGGTCATGCTGCATACCCGCGACCCGGGAACCGCGCGGGACCTCGTCCGGACGGAAGCCGAGTGCCTGACGCGGATGCAGGGCACGCATGCCCCCGCACTCCTCGGTGTGGCGGTGCCCACCACAGGGGAGCTGCCATGGGTCGCGGCGAGCTGCGTCCACCGCAGCGCAGACGCCCCGTCCTCACCGCCCGCACCGAACCTGCGCGCCGTCCTCGACGAACACGGGGGAACGGTCCCGGAGGAGCTTTTCTTGCGGATCGGGCTGGGCCTGACGGAGGCCGTTGCCTTCGCCCACTCTCGGGGGCTCGTGCACGGCTCGCTCTCACCCCTGGCCGTTCTCGTGACCGACCGCGACGTCCGGCTGGTCAGCTGGGCGACCGCGACGATCGACGGAGTCGACAGTGCTCACCGCGACGTGCTGCCCCTCAGCGACACCTACCTAGAGGCGGACGACGACGAGCGCTCGCTCACGCCGCAGAGCGATGTGTACGCCGTCGGTGCACTGCTGCTGGCCTTCCTCTCGGGACGGTGGAGCGACCCCAGGGCCGACAACTCGGGACATGGTCCCTTGACCAACCCCGGGATCATCCCGGTGCTCCTGCGGACTCTTTGGCGTTGCTTGGAGCATGACCCCGTCCGCAGACCCTCCGCCGCCGCCCTGGCCGAGGCGTTCGCCCTTGCGTCCGGAGGCCCGACGGCCGACCGAGCGTCGGAGGAGGTCGTCGCTGAGGACGTCCGGCGGGTTCGGGATCTGGCGGGGCGGGACATCGGCACCTACGGGCTGGAATTCGCCCGTCTTCTCCTGACGTTCTCGAACCAACTGGCCTCCGTGGGGCAGCGGGAGGAGTCGCTCGCTGCGGCCCTGGAGAGCGTGGAGGTGTACCGAGAGCTGCTGTCGGTAGGGGGTAACTCCGCCTCCGTCCCCTTCTCGTCTGGTCTCGCCGAGGCCCTCAGTAATCTTTCCGTGCGACTGGGCGAAGCCAGCCGGGCGGGGGAGAGTCTCGACGCGGTCTCCGAAGCGGAGACGCTGTACCGGGAGCTGAGTCACCGGGACTTCGGCGTCTTCGGCGCGGGCCACGCCATGACCCTGAACAACCAGTCCAACCGCTTGGCGGAGGCAGGTCGGTACCGTGAGGCACTCCAGGCTATTGAGGAGGCTGTTCTCATCGGGCGTCGAAGGGCCGAGCTGGGTGAGCCGGCGGTTGGGGGCGATCTGGCGAGGAGTCTCACGAACCTGGGCAGCCGCCTGGGCGACCTGGGACGGCAGGGCGAGGCTCGGACGGCCGTCGCCGAGGCTACCCAGATCTACGGCGCCCTGCCTCCGGAGGAGGCGCGGCGCGTCTGGACGGACCACGCCATGAGCCTGATCAATTTCGCCGTCCTGCTCGGCGACGAGGGACGTCACGACGACGCCCTGAGTGTGGTTGACGCGAGCTTCGCCGTGCTGGACCAGTACGGAGACGAACGGTCGCGGGCTGTGTTCGAGATTCAGGAGTGGTCCCGGCGCATCAGGAGCTGGCTGGAGGGCCCCGCCGCGCGGGCATCCGGTCAGTAGTCGGCAGCCCGGCGAAGAAGTTGGTGACCAGGTGTGTGCTCGATGCGCCGCGGTCCGATGCCTGCACCGCCCCGGGTTGGCGCTCATCTAGCACCTGGCGCAGCGAATCGGCACCCGGCTAGTCAGCATCACTGCGCCCCGGTCAGCCCGGGCCCATGGCTCCCGAAAAGGCATCGAGAGCTCGCATCCTTAGTTGCCCCGGCGTGGGCTGAGGGCTGACTGGTTCTGGGGACACAAGACAAGAACGGCGGGGCCGCGCGTAGCGCGCTGGCTGCACGACGAGGCCCCGCCGCAGCAAGCCGGCGGGGCGTCGTCGTATCAGGTCCCCGTCTACGCAGGACCCCCCGCCGGAGCATCATTCCTTTCGAACGTCCATTCCGAAAAAGGGGTGTGCCTCAACCCATGTAGCCCCGGCGATTGCGGCGCTGCCCATCGGTCGTGGGGCCCATGCCGCTCTGGGTACTTGGTCTGCAGATCGGACCGTTCTGCTCCGACGCTGCGCCTGCACCCCCGGGGCGCGACAGAACGGCAGCGACGCCGCAGTTCCCGGTTTCCGACTGCCAGACAGGCACGAGGGTTAGTCACCGCGGCCCTTGGCGAAGGTCGTTGAGGGCGACTTCGAGCAGGTGATAGCGCACGCGTTCTTGTTCGAGTCGCACGTTGGGGCCGAACTCACCGTTCGCGAGGCTGGCGTAGACGTCGGCTTCGTCCGGGGTGAGCGTGCCGAGAGGCTGGTGGGTGGGGGCGTCCTCCTTCACCCATTGGCCGCGGTGCTCCAGGAGAGTGCTCCGGTCCATCAGGATGGACTGCGTGTGCGGGAAGGCCCGATGCAGCCGGTCGAGGATGGTGAAACCGTGAGTGTCCAGGTCGCCCCAGTACACAAGGCGTACATCGTGCAGCCAGGTCAGGGCGGACAGTTGGGTGACGGCGTAGCCGCCGCCGTGGATCACGATGCTGTGGGGCTGGTCGGGGAAAGCGAGGTAGGTGGTTTCGTTCTCGATGACGAACACGGTCGTGATGCCGGGCGGCGGCGCGGTGAACTCATCCGCGCGGAGCGTGAGTTCGCTGAAGCCCCCCAGCGACTCGCCGCCGAGCAGCCGAAATCGCAGGTAGGCGGGCTTGCGCAGGAAACGGAAGCGGGCGGCGAAGTCAGTGCGCGCGGCCTCAGCGTCGATGCGGTCGTCGGGAAGGCACTGTTCGAGCAGGGTGGTCAGGATAGCGCGGTGGCGTTCGATGAACTTGGTGTCCACCCCAGGTACGTCGAGCTGGCGTAGGTAGACGGCTGGGCCACGGTAGTCGGTGATCCAGCGGATCGTGCCCTCCAGGCGGTGCCAGTCGGCCTCCCGCTGGAGGACCTGCATGGGGTGGGCAACCATCCAGTCGATGAGAGCGGGCAGCCTTTCCTGGGTGGAGGCCAGCAGGGCTTGGTAGCGGGCGACCGTGGGGGTGACGCCGAGTATGCGCCAGAGGTCGTCGCGGTCGTCGACCCAGACGCGGTCGGGGATGTAGTTCACGCCGGCCAGGCGTCCGCCGAGCCGGCGGTATTCGATGCGCAGGTGCCGGTGTGCGCTGGGCGCCCACGATTCGGTCCAGGCGAGGACGTCGTCGTAGTGGCGGGTGATGTCGCCGGCTTTGGGGCCGCGTAGGGGGATCTCGACGGGTTCCCAGGGTGCCCCGTCGGCGATTTGGGTGAGGTAGGTACCCGTGTTCCAGCGTTTGCGGAGGCGTTCGAGGACGGCCTGCGGCGTAGTCCAGTTGGAGCTTTGATGCGTCGTCATCTCAGTCTCCCTGCCCGGCGGCGGGCTGCAGGCCGGCCAGGGTGTGGGCGAGGCGTTCATGGCGGTACTGGGCGATGGTCAGGGTGCGTAGGCGGGAGTGGTGTCCGCTGGGGTTGTCGACGAAGCCGACTGCGGACACGTAGGGCTCGATGACGTGGATCTTCTGCAGTGGGGTGACGATGAGGAGTTGCAGGCCCAGGCGTTTGAAGAGGTCCAGGGCGAAGCGGGCGGATTCCTCCGAGCCGCGTCCGAAGGCTTCATCGATGACCACGAAGCGGAAGGTACGGCTCCTGCTGTGGGTGGTGTCGAGCTTGAACTGGTAGGCGAGAGAGGCGGCCAGGATGGTGTACGCGAGCTTCTCCTTCTGTCCGCCGGACTTGCCGCCGGAGTCGGAGTACACCTCGTACTCGGAGTCGTCCTCGCGGCGTCGTTCGCTAGCGCTGAAGACGAACCAGTACCGCACGTCGGTGACGCGCTTGGTCCAGCCGCGGTCGCTGTCCGCGTGGCCTTCGCGGCCCTTGAAGCGTTCGATTAGGTGCTGGACCTGGTGGAACTTCTCCTCGGAGTACAGGTCGGAGTCGTCGCCGGATAGGACGTCGTCGGTACAGGCGCGCAGTTCCGCGGTGAACTCGCGGATCTCGGTGTTGGGCGTCTGCTCGGGCTTGAGCATGATGTAGCGGCCCGGGTTGTAGTCAATGCCGGCCAGCGACTCGTTGATGGTGTTGATGCGGTCGCCGATCTCGTCGGCCCAGATGTTCAACTGCGCTTGGAATCCGGCGATTTCGCGGATCACGTTGGTCTTCAAGTAGGTGCGGAACTGGTCCTGGAAGCGCGGCAGGTCGTCGGCGACGAGCTGCTGGTGCAGGGCACGGTAGCCAGGGGCGGAGGCAACGGAGGCGTCGAGTTCGCTGGTCTCGACCTGATAGGTGGTGCGGAAGGAGCTCATCTGGGCGGCGATCGTCTGGGCGAGGCGGGTCTGCTCCTTGGCCCAGCGGTGCTTGTGCGCCGTCATCTCCTCACGCAGCCGGGTTTCGGTTTGCACGCACTCCTGCGCGGTCCTGCACGCCAGACGGGCGGTGGTCAAGCGATGTTCGAGGGCCGGAAAGTGCGCCTGTGCAGCGCCGGCGGCCGGTTCGTCGAGTACCGCGCGGGCCTCGTCGCGGGCGCGTTCAGCGGCGTCGCGCTCGCCGTCGACCCGTCCCCAGCTCTGGCTGGCCTTCTCGTAGGCGGCTCCCTGTTCGGTGATTTCGTCGGCGATCTCGGTGAGGCGGCGGGTGAGTTCGTCCAGGTCGTCGGAGGCGGCTTGCAGGCGCTGCTTCTCCGCGGTCAGCTCTGTGATGCGCCGTACCGCGGACGGCCAGTCGATCTCGCTGTAGTCCAGCATCGCCGTCAGCCGGTCGAGGACCTTGTCACGGCTGATGGCGTCCTCGTAGGCGGCTCCCAGCCCGCGTTTCTTCTTCTCCATCTCACGCTGGGCGCCGTGGACCCGTCCCGCCTGATCCAGGAGGGCATCGATCTTCGCCTGGTTCGTCCAGCCGAGCACATACGTGCTGCGGTCGTCGATGCGGGTGGTGTCGTTCTTCTCGTGGCGGCCCCGCACCCCCTTGATCAACCCCTGTGCGGTGATGGCTAGTTCGGCGTGCAGAAAATCCTCCATCGTCGGCACGCAGGCGTGGGAGGCACGGCGTTCGAGCTCGCCGGCCAGCCACGGGGCGAACGGCGAGTCCTCGCGCACTTCGAGCTTGGTGAACAGCGCCGTGGACGCACCGGTGGGCAGGCGCCGCGGCGGGAGCTTGTCCGGGACGCGGAAGTAGACCAGCTTCGTCCCCAGGTGGTGGTCGTTGATCCAGTCGGAGACGCGAGCGTACTGATCTCCGGGGACCAGGAGGGACACGGCGAAGCCGCGCAGCAGCCGCTCGGCGGCTCCGGCCCACGCCTGTTCCTCGTCTCGGACCTGAATGAGTTCGCCGGCGAAGGGCAGGGCACTGTCCTCGATGCCGAGTTCGCGGCTCAGGCGGGCGCGTACCTCCAGTTGCTTGCGGGGGATGTTGCTGCGGCGCGAGCGCAGACTGATCAGGTCTGCGTTGAGGTCTTCGGCCCGCTGCTTCAGCTGTGCGGCCTCGACTGCGAGCGTCTCCAGGGCCGTGCGCGTCTCCTGTGTCGTCGCGGCGACGTCGTGCTGGGCCCGGGCGATCTCCTCAAGGCGGTCGGTGAACTGCGCCTGATCGGTGACCGGGGCCAGCTCTGCCTGCTCCAGCAGGGTTGCGTGCTGGCGGGCGCGCTTCTCCTGAGCGGCGCGCTGCCGCTCCGTCTCCTCGATCTGGCGCTCCAGTTCGCCCAGGCGCCCGCCGCCCAGGCCCTCACGCTGCATTTCCCACCGGCGTTCCTGGTCCCGCAGCCGCTCCAGCTCGTCCTTCGCGGTCTTCTTCTCGCCCTCCAGGCGGGCGAGCATCCGCTCCGCCTCGGCGCGCTGGGCTTCGTGCAGCATCGACGTGCGCTGGGCGATGAAGTACCGCAGGGCGGCCTGCTGGGCGTCGGCCTCCTCGATGCGTGCGGCCAGGCCCTCGTAGGCGTCGCAGTCCTCAAGCAGCGGGTTGAGAGCCTCGATCTGGGCACGGGCCCGCTGAACGGAGTTGTAGGTGGTAGTCAGAGCGTCGAAGTGGCTCACGATGTTGTCCGTCATCGCCGCCGCATCGAACGGTTCGAGCATGTGACTGCGCACGAACTCGTCCAGGCTGCCCACCGACTTCATCGACACCGTCTGATGGAAGAGCTCCAGCGCCTGTTCGGACTCGATGCCCATCCGGCGCCGGAAATCCTTGCTGTATGGCGGGAACGTCTTGTGGACGCGGACATCGCCCGCTTCGAGACGCTTCTTCAGCGCCCGCACCTCGGTGCCGAAGTCGGCGAAGTCCCCGGCGACCGACAGCGTCCGGTCGGCGACGAGGAACAGCCGCTCGGGGCTGGTGGCGTTCCCGTCGGCCAGCCAGAACACCTGCCCCAGCGTGACGGTCGCAGCCATCGCCGGGTTCGTGAACACGCCCAAGATGACGGAGTAGCTGCCCGGCTTTCGCAGCGCTACTGGCTTGGTCGTCCCGGTGGTCTCGTTGCGTTCGGACTTGTAGTGGCCCAGCACGTAGGAGCGCAGGCTGCGCTCGCCGCTCTCCGCACCGGCTGCCTTGTTGTAGGCGATCTTGCGGGCGGGCATGAACAGCGTGGTGATCGCATCCACCAGGGTGGACTTGCCGGAACCGATGTCACCGGTCAGCAGGGCGTTGGCGCCGCCGAGATCGAACGACCACACGTGCTTGTCGAACGTGCCCCAGTTGTAGACCTCCATACGCTCCAGTCGGAAGCCTGCCGCAGCCAGGTCGGTGGAGGCACTCGTGTCGGCGGGGCCGGGCTGGGCGGGGATCATTGCTACTTCTCCTGGGGGGTGTGGGTGGCGGCGTACTGGGCCAGGTTCGTGTCGAAGTCGGCGAGCCACTGCCCGTCGACGAAGGCTTTGATGATCCGCTGCACCTCGAACAGCTGCTCCTGCCCGCGAGCGCGGCGCAGGAACTGTAGGTCCACCACCTTGTTGATGTGGCCGTCGATCTGGTCGACCAGACGTGCCTCGTTGCTGCCGGCCGGGAGAAACATGCGGATCATCTCGACGATCTCGTCCCGGGTGATCATCAGGCGGGTGCCGTCGGCGCCCGCGTCGAACTCGGCAAGCCTCTTGCGCAGCAGCACGACCAGCAGACTGACGGGGTAGGACAGCGAGCGGCGGGGCATCAGCCGCGGCGGCGCCATGCGGGGATCGCGGTCATCGTCCTCGTCGTCGGGTTTCGACTGGAGGAAGGCGTAGCCCTCCATCTCGTCGATCACCACGCGCAGCCCCATGACGTCGACGTAGTCCTTCACGCCGGCACTGTGGTGCAGCAGCGCGTCCCAGGCCCGCTCGTGCTGGTCGCGGAAGACCGGGCCCTTGAGTAGCTGGTTGACCGGCAGCGAGAGGGCGTACGGCTGCTGCGGGGTGGGGGTGGCAGGTGTGGTCATCGCCCCTCCTTCGGGCTGGATACCCAGGCGATGCCGGGGCTGGTGCGAGCAAAGGTGACCACGGGCACGGTGGCGACCTGCTGGACGTCGTCCTCGCCGATCCACGTGATCTCTTCTTGGCGGTCGTCGTCGAACACGGTGGTGAACCCGTCGTCCGGTAGCGCGAAGTAGGCGACCAGTTCGGCAAGCCCCTGCTCCAGAGGGTGCTCGCGCAGCGTCTCGGCCAAGGACACCTGCGTGCGCAAGCCCAGGGCGTGGTGCACCGCGGCCGTGAGCCGGGCGGGATCCACATACACCGCCTCGAACAAGGCGTCGGCGGTGAACTCATCGTCCCCCGCCTCGATGCCGGTACTGTCGATCGGTGCCTTGACCACCGGCGTATACAAGGGCCGCTCCATCGGCAGGGCGATGGCCGGGGCTGCCGCATCGATCTCGGCGACCAGATTCACGCCCGGCACGTCGTGCAGGGCCAGGGCCTGCGTCTCGATCGCGCGCACCAGTTCCAGGACACGGCGGTCTTCCGAGCGCACCTGGTCGTCCAGGAATCGGCGGAGCTGATCCGACAGCTGCCGCACCGTGGCCTGGGTGCGTTCGGCGGCCTCCAGCCAGTCCCGGGGCATGCGACGCATGCGCGGGTCAGGCTCGTCGATGGCTTCCATGGCCTCAACCTCGGCCAGCAGCGTCTTGAGTTCGTCCTGACGGCTCGGGGCGAGCAGGAAGTCGTAGAACGCCTGGAAGGTCCGTCCCTGATCCGACTCAGCGATGCTCTCGCGGCTGCTCAGCACCTCATCCAGGAGTTCGCCCTTGGCCCCGTCCCACGCGGCGATCTTGCTCCGCAGGTCCCGGTCCAAGTCCCGGAAGTTCGCCTCAACCTCGCGGAAGTCGGCCAGCAGCCCATGCGCCGTCGTTGTCACCTGCTGGTAGCGGTCCCGCAGCGCCGCGCTGTCCAGAACGTCTACCTGGCCAGCCCCAACACGCTCGATTTCCTGGTCGATTTCATGCCGTCGCCGGGAGAGCTCGGCCAGTCGCGCCTCGGGGTCCGTTTCGGTGCCGAACGTCATCTGCCGCAGCAGATCGAAGATCGTATTCAGGCGCGACTCCGTACCGACGAACGAACGCTCTTCCAGCGACCGAACCCACGCGATCGCCTTCTCGACCGCGGCCGTGGCGTCGTAGTGCGGCTCGTCCGAATCCGCCGGGTAATACTTGCGCAGCCAGCCGTTCCCCGGTGCCGACCAGACATCCAGATACGCCTTCGCGGACTTGGGAAACGTGCCCTGCCCGAGCCGGTCATTGAGGGCGAACAACTCATCGTCCAGACGTTCGACAAGCTCCGCACCGGCAATCGAGCGCGCTCCCTGCTCGACGAACACCTTGTTGAAGAAGCTCAACATCAGTGCCGCATTGTCGGCCTTCAGCAGCCTCCAAGCAGCGCTCTGCTTCCGCAGGGCGACCAGGCGGTCGTAGTCCAACTCCATACATCCTGCCCTCTCACTACCCCAGCAAGTACGACCGCATTTCCCGCCAACAGCGAAAATGGACGCCCCACTCGATCGGCACTCATGCCCGCACAGCCGCGCATGGGCATTCCGCGCCGGCCACAAGGAACCGTAGAGGCCACCACTGACAACGGGACTCGGCCCGAGCCGATGACGGGATAGGCCAGGCTGCCTCGGGGAGGGAAAACGGCAGGCAAGAGGCCGGATACATCCGGATCTGGATCGTTCCCGCTTCTCGCCCTTGCGACGATCCCCGAACACAATTTCGAGTCCCGGCCGAGGGTTTTGGCTCGCCTACCGGTCCGCCGGCGCCCTGCCCCGTCCGGACGGACGCGAGGCCGTGCCATCGCATCTTGATCGCGCCGGGTGAGAGCTGGGTCGTGTTGCCGCCGGATCGGTCCGCCGGAAAGCGCGACAGGGCACCTAACCTCGGGCTTTCACGAGCCAGCCTCTCCGGGGCTTTCAGACCACCGAAGAGCGTATTGCGTTCGTGCGTGTCGTGTCGGCCGCACCGGGTGGGCACACGATGAGGCTCAGAGCGACGGTTTGGGACCTCGCCACCTAGTGCTGGATCTCTCAAACGGTGTACACATATCGTCGCCGTAGGACGCGGGTTGGTGGTGAGGGTCGTTCCCATACCCAGGGCCAAGCTCGGGTGTTGAGCTGCGATGTTGCCAGGCGGGTGGCGTGCTCGATCTCGGGTGGCCCGCGAAGGATTGCCCGGCGAGGGCGGCTTTACGGAAGATGCGCCACCAGCTCTCCTGAAGGTTGAGCCAGCAGGCGCCGACGGGGATGAAGACGTGCCGGATTAGGGGGTGGTCCTCGAGCCAGGTGCGGGTGGACACGCTGTTGTGCGAGGACAGGTTATCCGTGATCACATAGATGTCCCCGATGGGATTGGCTGTCCCGTTTTTTCCTTGCTACGTCCATGGCAACCTGCCAGCGGACCTCACGTTCCGCCCTGTGCGTCGGTGGATGACGTGGAACTGTCCGGCCGGTGGGCAGTGGGGCGGAGGGTCATGGCCGCGGGCCACCGCACCGGGTGGACGGAAGGCGGCCAGGTCATACGGGAGGGGCTGGCCCAGGGGGTGGGCCAGCGCGTACGCCAAGCGCGCCGCAACGTCAGCCCAGAAGTTCCCGAACTGCCCACCCGCCAGGGACGTTTCTGCGATCATCGGCCCGTCCCTAGAGCGAGCGACACATAGCGAGGCAGAGCATGACCAGCGTTTACACGGAACTCACGAAGGAAGCCGGACGCCGTGGCGGCCCCGCCGCTCTACGCGCCTTCTACCGGTTGCAGGGCGTAGCACAGGGCGTCGCCCGCGGTCGGCTGGAGGGCTTTGCGGAGGGCGTCGCTCTCGGCCGATGGAAGGGCCGAACGGAGGGCGTCATCATCGGCGCCGCCGCCACCGGCCTCGGCGTCATCGGAGCCGTGGTCCACGAGAAGAGGCGCGTCCGCCGCGCCAGTGCCGAGACCGCGCCGACGACCATGCCGGAGGAGGACACCACCGGTGTGCCGGCGCCGGAGCAGAGGCCCGACGCGTGAACGACTACGCCCCCGGTGGCCTGATTTCTCCGGGGCCCACGATGGTGGAGCTCACCGCCCGCCTGATGTTCATCCCTCTCGGGTACGGCCTGAACGTGGCCGCATGTGGCCGGCCTGGGCGTTGAGGGCCGAGCGGGTGTGGGGAGTACACACTCCGCACGGGATTGCGTCTTCCGGGACCAACCGCTATCTAAGGGCGCGCAGAGAATTAACATGCTGGTTTGATCTTCCTTGGCGGCTGATTGCCGTACCTGTCGAGGTGGGCAGCGACGTCTGCGGGTGTGCGGAATCTGGCCGTTGACGGCGGGATCGTGGGGCCAGACTCGGCAAGGAGGGGCCGTACTTCCTGGATAGCGCGGGTGAGGGTGCTTCCGGTGACGCCGAAGAGCTGGGCGAGCAGGTCGTAGTACCGATTTTGTGCAGGTAGAGCACGGTGGCCAGGAGCCGATCGGCGTCGGAGAGCTTGTCCTTGGCGCCCGCGCCGCGTGCCGGCGGCGTTCGCCGCCCCGTCGCTCGTGGCGGAGCCGCTCGCGTTGTTCGGCCAGTGCAGGGATCGAGTCGTCAAGCACAATTTCCATTTCGGGGACGGTCATGCCGGTCAGCTCCGGGTGCCGGAGTGTGGAGTGTCGAGGTGGGCTGGTCCTGCAGCCGGCCGTGCGGTGGTCGCGGCGGTTGCGGGGTCCGTCCGCAGGCCGGGAGCGGGCGGGACACCGTGCCGGGACGGCACGGTGCTGGCCATGCGTCAGAGCCCGCCTTTCCGAGACGAGTAGCACCTGTATGCGTGTAACCAGCTACCGGCTCTTTTGAGGCCGGTAGCGGTGGTGTTACTCATCTTTGTGTAGCCGATCACCCGTCTGCTGCCTTCGCTTCGCCGTCGTTCGGTACTTACTCGCTGCGGGCCGCTTCGTGATCATCGCCGGTCCCGGCTAGGGGAGCTGGTCCCGCCGGAAACAGTTACTTCCGGCGGCTGGCTGGTGGCGCCGTCCAGAGCAGCCGCCAGATCCCTCAACGTGTGGAATGTGAAGGGGCCCCCGACGAATCCCGCCGGCACCGGCGCACGGGTGACAAAGATCGCCCTGACCACACGCGGCTCAGCTGACGTCGGCAAACCGAGGGCCGCCGCCACCTCGTTGGCGCGGGGTGCAAGGTCGTCGAGTTTCCTCTGGAGCTGTGTCGCATAACACGGCTTTCGGTGGTCGACGTAGAAACGGTCCAGATGGCGTCGGATCTCCGGTGTCACGTGCACGTCGGCTGGGTCCTTCACCTCGATCAGCCAGATAACCGAGTCAGCCGCGCGCCCAGCGACTACATCGATCTCGGTCTGGAGGGACGGGACCCCCAGGCACTGCGGATCCTGCTCCCGGATACGCTCCTCGACCATGTAGCCAGCTGCCCGAAGTGTTTGTGCTACCTCGGTCTCGAGGGCTCTGTTCTTGCGGTCGCGAACCGCCTCCAGAGCGTCTGTCACCCGGCGCGGAGGCGGAGGCTGTGTCCAAGGCAGGATTCCTTGAGCCACGAAGTTGCCGTAGATACCTGCACTCGCGTAGCAGAGCTGCGGGCCGACCACGAGCCGCCCATCGGAAAGTTCGGCCAGGGGCTGGACGACGAGTCTTTTCTGTCTGCTGCGTGCATGCCACGGCTTCCAGTCGGCAGTCTGCAGCGCGGCGGATGTACTGGTGAGGAGCCCCTGAGCAGCAGCGATACGGGCATGTCCGTCAGGTTCATCCGCGAGACGCAACGTGTCGAGCAGGTGTTGCCGTACGGTATCTGCGGGGACGGCCACCGCATCCGGATCGTCAGGCTCCAGCGGCCAGTGGGCCATAGCGAACAGAACTTGCAAGATATCGCTCACTGATGCTCCGTATGCAGCGAGCATGGCAGCGTCAACATCTGGATCGACGAGTTCGTCGATCTGTTCCTCGTCAACGACTTCGGCTGCTGCGTCAACCTCGTCAGTCTGCTCGTGACTGCCGAGCCTCGCCGGAGCCGCGAGCATGTGAGCCGCTCGGGCCCGTCTGAACGCGCTGAGGTCCAGATCGAATACCCGGGAGCCCGCGCTCCCCGACCCGGCATCGGCATCGGCATCGGCATCGGCATCGGCCAAGTCGGTCACCACGGTGATCTCATATGCGTCGCTGATTCTCAGTCCGGTGGGACGAACTTGATGATGGATCGCTTCGCTCCGCATCGTCGCTGCCAGATAGGCGGAGGCCGCAGCGGTGATCTCCATCCATGCGTACTGGTCCACGCGGCGGTTTCCAGTGGGTTGAGCGCGCAGGGCTGCTTCGATCGCGATTTCGTTGCTCCGCCTCAGCCACAGATGTTCTTGCTCGAGTTCTGTCTGGCGCTCCAGTGGGTCCCAGGCCACCGAGAGAAGGCGGGAGGACTGTTCGAGATCACGGAATTGCTGGTTCTTCGTCGCCAAGGTGCGTTCGATCTGTCGCATCCCGACGGTGACAAGGTCGTCGGAGGAGTGTTGGGCGAGACGACGGTTCAGAGCGTCCAACGCGGCTGGAGCCAGCACATCACGGTCAAGTTCTTTGGCCTGTGGGCCCACGTGCGTTCCGGGTGCGACGCCTGCAGCCTGCACAGCACGGGCCACCTCCTGGTCCACCATGCCCACCAGATGGGCATCTACCGCCCACGGACGGGCAAGGTGTGGACGGCTCACCGGCGCCGTCATGATGCGGATCGCAAGTGTGGGCGGAGCGACGCGCCAGGCCGTTGCAACCGTGTCGACCGTGCTCGGCGGCAGATCACTCTGCTCCAGAAGAGACCTGATCGTCTGCGCCATGACCTCCCGCGTAGTTGCGACGTCACGGTCGGTCTGCTCCGCGAGCAACTCACAGTCGATGAGGAACTCGGCATGGATCACCAGGCCGTATGCACTGGATTGTGCTTCGACAGATCCGACCCGGATGGATCCGGCGCGATCACGTTCGTCCGGCGTGACGGGCCGCATTTCGAGGACGTAGCCGACCGGCGAGGCTTCGTCATGCACCGCGTTCCACGCATCATTCAACTGCTCGAAGCCGAAAACGTACGAGCCTGCGAGGTCGTGGAGAAGTTGGTGATGGTCGTCGCCCCAAGCCGGGTGCGCGGAGCGTACGGCCACAGCTGGCGTGCCGACCCGGACCCGCCATCCGTACAGGTCAGGACGGTCATGCTCCGGCGATCGGGTTACCTCGTCCGACTGCTCATCCACATGCGCTCGGCACCACTCGTAGATCCCGTATGGGCCCTGCCCGATAGGGTCCAAGGCGTCCCAGGAGTCGATGCCCGGCAGGGCGAGCAGGGCCAGCGTCTGCTCCAGCTCCTGCAAGCGCTCGCCGCGTTCCCACTCGGCGGCGCTGTGGTGAGGGCTGACCATCATCAAGTCCGGGGCCCTGCCGCCACTGAAGAAGGTCTTGTTGTTGCCGCGCCACCACTCCCATAGGTCAATTGCTTCCCAGACAATCATGTGGGGTCTGTTCGGTGCGGCAAGTTCACGGCAAAAGGTATAGAGATCCGTGTCGCTGTCGGCGGTGGTCGAGGCCCAGAGCAGATCCTCAAGGGACATAGCGGCAAGGCCCGGTCGCTGGGGCGCAACAAGATGGCCTGCAGATGCGACGAGGAGAAGCGGAACGATCTCCGTCCCCGCGGGAAGGGTCAAGGACCCGCCGGGCAGCGGGACACGAACCTCTTCGTCCGGATGGGCGCGGGCATGCTTGCTGATCCGCAGCGCTGCTGGTTCCTCCCGCAACTGAGCGTCTTGCAGATGAGGGCGCGCGAAGAGCTGTACCAGCAACGCCCTGGCAGGGCCGAACATCACCACCCACTGCACAACGTCGCGAGGGGAGACAGCCGGGCCGCTGCTTGTATCAGGAGGGCCGAGAATCTTGTCCGAGAACCGCCACAGAGCTCGGCGTGCACGTTCAGCCGCGAGCTGGGCAAAGCGCAGGCTGACGTTCGCTTCCGACGAGGCGGCGTGGCGAGCGAGATCAACGACGCCCTGTCCCAGGCTTTCGGGCAGGAAGCCCAACGGTAGCCAGAACCTCGCTGCGTCATCGTCGGATTGCTGATGGGAAACGGCCAAGTACCTGCCGAAAGTGCTCTGCGGGGAACGGGGATCGTAAATCGGCTCCGCCTGTTGTGCGGTAGCCCAGTTGAGCGCGGCCCGCAGTGTTTCGGAGGGGGCGACCATCGCCTCCACCGGCATGCTCAGAAGGACCTCTGCCGCCGCCAGTTCCTGGTCGGTCAACCTTGCGGGACCCTCTGTCGGCACGTCCCCATCGGGCCACGATGAGGCCAATGCCCGAATGGCAAGATCGGCGTACCGCAATCCCACCTCGACGTATTCGGAGATCCCGAACCCCAGCTCGGGCACCAGTACCGAATCCGTCGCCTGAGCCACCGTCTTCCAGCGCGTGACGTCGGCCAGTGGCCTCTCCACCTGACCGGGAGCCAGCCGCAGCACCTCATCACCGAGCCGCGTGAGCACGACCTGACGGGGATCGGACGGAACGAAATCCTCCAGTCCAGCCAGCCAGGGCGCTTCCCGGCGGCATGCGTCCAGTAGCCCGCCCACGGTCACAGCCTTGGCGGAAGAACGCCCGGTTGGCGGCGCAGTCAGCAACTGCTGAAGGAGGTACCCGACCGACGCCCATCTGTGCCGTGTTCCGGGGCTGGCGCCCGCCGCAGTGAGCAGAGCCTGCATGCTGGCCATGTCCATACCTGCGAGTCGTCGGCCCAACCCTTGAGGAGCTGTCCGTCCCGTCTTCTTCCGGCCCTTGCCCACATTGACCCCCGTTCTCCCGAGTACGCCAGCATAGAAAGCTGGTGTCCGAAAACCCACTTCAAAATTGTCACTTGCAGGCTCACTGGACGCCGCGTCCACATGCACAGCGGCACGGACCACCAGCTCGCCTAGCTGTTCTGTGAAGTCATAGTCGGACTACGCACACCCAGCGTCAGTGCCGCCGCCTCGTCCAGCATCCGGACCTACTCGGACTGGACAGCCGACTGCGTCCGGGGAAACGCTCAGTGTGTTGCTAGAGGGACCAGTCGTAAGGAATAGGAGTCGAGCCGTTCGGCAGCGTGCTGAGGGACAGGGACAAGGCGGCGCTCAGGATCTCGCCGGAGGGCACCTCTTGCGCACTCGAAGCCGGCGGGGTGATCCCGAGCGCCCGATAGAGCCGGACCCGGTGGAGGGCGAAGATGTCCCCGACATGTCGGCAGTAGGCGTCCACGCCCGCGCGCAGCGCCCGGTGCGCCGCCCTGACCAACAGGACGCACACCGTGATCCAGAACAGGCGCGGCCACCAGCCGGGCAGGAGCACCGCCCAGAGTGTGGTGGCCGCCGAGCACATCAGTGCCTGCACCCGGGCGAAGACACGGGTCGCCGCTGCCGTCAGGTCATCGCGGTCGGGGGCCTCCAGTGCTTTGACGAACGGGTCCCAGCAGACGCTCAGTTCGAGACCATACTTGCGGCGCGTCTCGGCGGACACCGAGATCAGCGCGTTGCCTAGTGCCGTGGGCAACAGCCGTTCCGGGTCGCGCGGCCGCGGATAGCGCGCGGATGCCGCCCGACTACGCGCGGCATGCCAGCCGGTCTGCACCTGCCAGGCGGCGAGGGCGTCCCCGCTCAGCCCCGCCGGCGGCTCCGAACGTCGTGCGAATGCGGCGCGCCGGGCACGGTGCCGCGCGATGCGGCGCCGGGTGTACGCGAGCGCAGGCCGGGACGTGCCCCAGCGGCCCGCCAAGACTTCGAGCACAAAGGGAGCCGACGCCGAGGCCGCCCAGGCGGACACCACCACGAGTGCGAGTGCGGCCGCGGACAGCACGAGGGGACCCACCGGTTGCTGCGCGGCGATGCCGCAATACGCGCGGGTCCATGCCTCGGTGGTGCGGCATGGATGGGCGCCGTCATCGCGGCGCCACAGCACGATCAACGTGCCCGCAAGCCAGAACAGCAGCAGCGGACCGCCCATCGCAGCGCTCCAGCGCTTTGCGATCGGCTCCAGGAATCCCTTGACGAGTCCGCCCACAGCAACCACCTACGCCGAGTTGACGAAGGCGCTATCGGGATGCGCGGGACAACAATCGGCGGCGTAGGGCGAGTCATCGTCGCCGATCGCCTCCTCGACACAGTCGGTCACCGGGCAGGTCCATACGATCTCAGCCGATCCTGGCCCCGGCAGACTCGGGAAGATCGGCAGTCTGAACCCGGAGCCACCGGACGAGCCGCCACCATCCGTGGGGTTGTCGGGGAGCTCAGCGATCGCCGACGAGGCTCCGTCAGCGGGTGGCGCCGTCGGATGCCCCCGGCCCTGATGGACGAATGCGGCCCAGAAGAAGGGGTCCTCCGCCGAAGTCCTGGCCTTGGTGCTCTGTCCTCGGGTCCGGGCGCGGGCCTCGCGCAGCAGCCGCAGCTGGGCGGTGCGCAGCGCTTCGGCGGGCGGCATTCCGTCGAGGTTGAGCAGAGTGTGGAAGTCCCGCATCAACGCGGCGGTCCTGGCATCTTCCACCTGCCACAACGACCCCACCACGGCGGCTGCCCCCGCCGCGACGAATGCCGTCGACAGGCTCAGAGCGCCGTCGTAGTGCGCTCCCGGCACCGCCGTCGCGCAGGCGGACAGGACCACCAGGGCCTGCGTGCTCCGTGCGGCGCTGTTGCCGTGGGCCAGACCAAGAAGGCGACCGGCCCGCAGCCGCTGCCCGCCGGCCAGCATCAAGTACGAGTCCATCGCGGGGATGCCATTGCGCGCGTGGCAGGCGAAGTGAGCCACTGGATGGCCGCGTTCGGCCGCATGGCCCTGTAGCGCGGTGAGGACAGCGGCGGGCGTGGCGGGCGCCGCGCTCTCGCCGGAGCCGCCGAGCCGCTGCCCCTTGGCATAGAACCAGCGGTAGACGTCTTCGCCCTCCTGGCGGGCATGGGGCAGATCGCCCGTGGGGTCGAAGACCACGAGCCCACTCCCCGCGAGCGGTGCCAAGGAACGGGTGGCGAACCGGGTCAACATCGCCATCGAGGACGCGTAGCTGACGGACATGGCCTCGATTGCGAAGCGGTGCATCGAGCTGCCGTCATTCCGGCGCACCCGGTGCCGTGCCGCGTGCCAGGGCACCAGGCCCAGTGTCCCGGACGGGATCAGGACGATCCGTGGCGTTGTCTGGGACCCCGAGGCCGAAAAATGCTCGAAGAGCTGCTTGACCGCTGCTCGCCAAGCCCAGTCGCAGACCTTGCGCAGCGCCCCGCGCCACGCATCACCCGGCGCCGTGTTCGCGACACCCCGAAGTTGCTGGTCGTGCGCGGCGGTGAAGTTGACCAGGTCCGGCGCATCGGAGCGCAGTTGCGGAAGCCGCAGCGCATGGAGTCGTCCGGTCGAGTGCAGCACGAGGGCCCATCCGTGGTGACGGCCGGCCAGGAGGTACACCACGGCGTCCACGCCCAGCGTCCGGCACAGATGTGCGGGCCAGCCGTGCGCGAGCAACTCCGTGGTGCTCGACAGGGCGTCAAGCAAGGAGGCCCGCAGGGAGTCCGCCGACCGCGTCGTTGCCGGGCCGGTCATGAGCTGTGGCAGCCGGGTGCCGGTCGGCCCGGTGATCTCCAGCCGTCGCGCCCTCCGCATGCGCCGGTGCTCCTCCAGCGTCGAACCGATGACGGTGGCTGCGCCGGACGCCACCTCCTCGGCCAGGGTCCGGCCCGATTCGACCAGTTCAAGTGCGGCCTCGGCGTCCCCGGCCTCCAGACAGGCCCTGGCGAGCACGTCCGCTTCGCCCACGACCCGGCGAACCTGTTCGGCAGATCGGTCACCAAGGTGGCGGATGAGGGTGTCGACGATGCGCTCACGCAGCGCCCCCCGCATGGTGACTGGCTCCTCACGCAGGGCGTCGCGCCAGTCGCCGCTTCTCGGAAGCCGAGAGCGTCCCGACTCGACGGCCCACTCGTCAAGCGCCGCGCGCACACGCGTCCAGACCGGCCGTTCCCCGCGCTGCCGGCCGGGGCCCTCGCCCAGCCTCTCCTCACGTGCGATGACCAAACTCGCCGCCGTGTTCGCCCGAGTGAGAAGATCGTAGATACGCGAGCAGTCCCCCTCGTGGTTCCGGACGACGTCCAGCGCGTCCACCAGGGCCACGGCTGCATCCTCCAGAGGATCGCCCTCGTAGCCGGGCACGGCCCCGACGCCGGCGACCCGCAGCTCAAGCAGATTCAGCAGAGCGCACCCGAACTCGGCCCGCAGTGAGGCTAGACGCACCGCGGACTGATCAACCCACTGCAGGCAGTGATCCAGGAGACGCGCAGCAGCCATTGCATCCATCGGAACGCGCAACACCTCGGCGCGGGACAGCAGGGCCAGACCGAGCCCGGCCGCCGCCCTCACGTGCGCTCCCTCGGGGCCAGCCGTCCTGCGCACCTCTTCCGCTCCCATGCGCACGGCGTCGTCCAGCGCATGCAAGTCGCTGCTGTGCTGGTACAGGAGATGGCAGACGGTGGCTAGTGCCGAGCGGTCCTCGGCGCGCTCCAGGAGACTACGAGCGGTCCGCAAGTCGTCTGCCTCACCCGCCAGTTCATATCTCCGCAAGAGAGCCTCACCAAGGGCACCGAGCCATACAGCACGCTCTGGAGAGTTCGCGGGCTCATTTGCCACCACCCCCGCGAGGGTGGCGACGAGGTCTTCCAAGGCGTCACGGTCAGCGCTGTACTCGACGCGCAGACGCTGCCCTGAGACGAGCACGCGGGTCCACTCAAGCCGAGCAGCGGAGTCGCGCTCCTGGAGCTCGCCGGTCTCCAGTGCGCGGGTGAGGTGTTGCACGGCGCGGTCCAGCTCGTCCGGCTCGCGGGACCGTTCGTACTCAGCAAGATGGGTGTAGCCCACGCTTGCCCATGCCTCGCGCAGCACCGTCGCATCGTGTACGAGCATCTGCGCCGTGGCGATGCGGCGGTGTTGGACCAACGCCCTTTCCAGGTAAGCGGCCTGCCGCGACAGCGCGTACTGCTGCCGTTGGATCGCCCCGGTCAGACGCAGCCATGAAACCGACGTGACATGGGTCCATCGCTGCGCGGCGACCCACAACGCGTCGGCCGAGGCTTCGAGGTCGGCGGGGTCCCCGTCGGCCTCGTGTCGCAACCAGAGCGCGGCGCCCAACACGCTATGCCACAAAGCAGGGTAGCGGGCCCCCGCCCACTCTGAGACCGCAGCTCCCTGTGCCGTCCTGGCTCGGTGCAGGGCCTCGTTGAGATCATCCGCGTGCCCAGCAGCGTCGTAACGCATGAGCTGTGCCAACGCCAGATCGCCGAGCAGAATATGCCCCTGCCGGACGGAATCGTCTTCGCCCGACGCCGCAGCCGCCTGGAGAACGCCGATGGCCTGGTTCAATGCGTCAACATTGCGGGTGTCGGCGTACCGCATGAGGTGGGTCCGGCCCAACCGTAGGGGCACCCTCCAAGCCTCCTCCTCACTGTCGGCCCAAACCTCCGTAGAGTCGAGGGTGTCGCGCATCGCCAAGATGCTGGCCAGCAGCTCATACGCCGAGACCTCCCCCGTGTAACCGTTTGTAGCCTCCAAGGCTGCAGGGGGTGGCATGGGGGCCAGAGTCCGGCTCTCGCCCGTACGGGCGTCGACAAGGTCGAGCAGCTCACCAAGGCGGTCCGGGTCGGGTTCACCAGGGGCCGGTGACGCGACGGTCTCGTATCGGCTGATCCCCACCGGCGGTGCTGTGAAATGGCTGAGCCGTTCGCGCAGCTCCGGCGTTGCGGAGCCTAAGGCATCGGCGGCGCTGAGAGCTGCGACAGCGTCGATCAAGGCGCCGTCGTCCGCCCCCTCCTCATAGGCGTCGAGGGCGCGCTCGCCGATCAGGCGAGCCCGCAGCCCGGCAGGCAGGACTTGCTCAGTGGTGGGGAGCCAACGACCGGCGAGCCGTTCGACGACGGCTATGTACTGCTCCCGCTGCACCTCGGGCACCGCTGCCCCTCCCCGTAATATCAGGCAACCCAAGCACGATACCGGGATCAGAGTTACTGCAGTGTGCACGGGCCGGTCGACCAGCGTCGTCAGCAGTCGCTGGATCCCGTGGCAGGTGAGCGGGATCAGCTCGTCCAGGGTTGCAGGGGTCGGCGCCGAGAAGCACCGTTGATGTGACTGAGCTGTCATCGGCCTGGCTGGACCCCGGCCTGGCAGCCACCGGCTGCTGATCCGCCGCAACCGGACTCGTGTCAGGACAGCCGCTATGAGCGGGGTCGTGGCTGTAGCTGTCCGACCAGGTGGAAGACTCCGGAGCCGCATTCCCCTGCAGACGGCTATGGGCGCCACGGGGCGGGGCACCAACGCGCCGCCCGTTCGGGCCGACCCGCAACGGGTGGCCCAGCGGCGGCGCCGCCCGCTGCGGGCACTCGAGGCGTTCGCAGATGCCGCAGCAGGATCGAGGAGCGGACCTCGCCGCTGAGGCACGCCGAGGTTTCCCAAGCATCTACCCGGGGGCCTCAGTGATCCGGACCAGGGACGGACCAACTCGGCTTCGCATCGGGCGATTCCATCCATTGCCGCAGGTCAGAGGCGGGGTACCACAAGGAGACGAAGAACCTCCTCGTGTCGTACTCACCGAAGAAGCTGGGCTTCTTCTAGACGCCGGCATAGGGCGCCTGACCAGGGAGATACCTGGCAGGCGCCCTTCTCGGAGCACATCTAAGCAGCGAGCCGAAAAACACCCTTACTCCCGATATCTCCCGCGCCGCCCCGGGATCGGCCTTCGTCACGAGCCGTACGGTCCCGTCCGGAGCGCGAGACGCCTCGGCCGGGTCCCACGCCTTGCGGGAACGTGACGGCCGGGCGAGAACCGGAACACTGTCCAGGCTGTCGTGCCAGGTACGGCACTCGAAGAGATACTCGCGTGTCCCTCCAGATTGCGAGAGAAGCCGCCCCTTGGAAAGGGCGACCTTCATGGCGCCCTCGGCGTCGTTCCGGAGTTCGGCGAGGATCTCGGCGCGCACCGCCGTCAGAAGCTCCTCGACGGGATAAGGCCGCCCCGCCCCGGTCATGTACGCCGCTCCCCCAACATCGCCCCACAGGTCCGACGACTGTACGTGAGTCTGTCGCTGTCGAACGGTGAACTCGACGGCTATGGCCAGTCACTGACCTGGCACTGGCTGGAATCCTTCGCGATCAGCCATTGCCGCAGATGGTCCGCAGACGGTACGTGGGAGAGAATCCTGCGAGCCGTCCAGGCCGGCGCCGATGCTGAGGGACGGATCGACTGGAGCATGGTCAGCGTGGACTCCACCTCATGCCGGGCCCATCAGCATGCGGCAGGCGCTCGCTCGCGCCCGCCACGAGTGCCTGGTCGGCGAAGGACGCCGGTCAGGCAGGCCGGACGAGGCCCTGGGTCGATCAAGGGGGCGGGCTGACCTGCAAGATCCATCTGATTGGCGAGGGCGGACTTCGTCCGCTGTCCTTCATCATCAGTGAGGATCGTTTGCACCTACTCCGCCAGGCGTTCGGCGTCTTCCGGGACCCATGGGAAGGGCACGTCAGGCCACCGGGCGGCAGCCCACACGTCGAGATCGACGGCGAGTACGGCGTCGATGAAAACCTCAGGCGGTTGGTAGCCGTGAACGGTGATGTAGTGGGTGACCAGGAACGGGGCGGCGTAGGCGATGCCGACCTCACCCGGGATCCGTACCTCCCCGTTCCCTTCCAGAGCCTCGGCCTCAGGACACAGGTCGCATTCGTGGAAACCGAGGCATACGTTCATCCACTGGACCTGCTGGATGGCCTGCAGCTTCTCCACGAAGCCTGCGGGAACAGGCCCTGTCGAGTATGGCTTGCCGGCCTCCAGCCATCCGACATTCAGACGGATGTACTCAGGGCGGTACCAGAGCTCGTTGAACGACTCCCTGTCACCGAACGCGTCCTCGTTGCGGTAGGTGTACTCGCTGAGATCCTCGTAGAACACCCGCACATCATCGCCGCACGCTGCGTTGACGACCACGCACTTCGATGACCAATCGGACACTGTCCAGCTTGATCTTCAGACGTCGTCTCATTTGGTGAGTCTGCGGTAGCAGATGAGGGTGGCAGGCGATGCTGGCGAAGGCGAGGAAGTGCTCGGCTTTGCGCTCGTGGCGGCGATGGAGGCGACGGCATCCGGCAAGCCAGGCCATCGTGCGTTCGATGGTCCAGCGGTGCCGGCCGAGCGGCTGCGAGGTCTCGACTCCCTTGCGGGCTACGCGGTGCCGGATGCCCCGCTGGAATAACCATCGCCGCAGGTGGGAGCCCCAGACGGTCCGAACGACGACTTCGGCGGTTGCTGCCACGTGCAGCCCGACGTCGCCACGAACACGATCGCTGCCAGCACCTCACGGTCGCCGTGCCGGCGCCGGCCGCCACCTTGAGACCGCGACAGTGCCTCCGGCACGACCCGCTGGAACAGTTCCCACAACTCGTCCGGCACCAGCCGTTCAACGATCCCCACCACGATCGACAGCCTACTCAGCCAAATGAGATGGCCTGTTGACCCGTGCGGCGGGGTTTCGGGGTGGTTGTCTTCTTCTCTGGTCGTCTTGCTGGCTGTGTCTTCTTGGGTGTGTGCACGTCGTGGCGGGGTGTGAGACGGGTGTTTTTCCGGCCTGGTGACCGGCCGGGACCGGGGAGGGTGGGTTTCGGTGCTCTGGCCGGGGAGACGGCGGTGGGCGGATGTGTCGGAAGTCGCGGCGGACGCGGGCGGGAGTGAGCCTGTCCGGAGGGCTGGGTTTCTCCCAGGGGTGACGCCGGTCGGCTGCGAGTGTGCGGGCCAGACGCAGTTGGGTGTAGGCAGCGAGGATCAGCCAGGTCCAGCGGTCGGCGGCCTCGGGTGTGCGGATCTTCGGGGCGGTCCAGCCGAAGGTCTGTTTGAACAGCCGGAAGGTGTGTTCGATGTCGAAGCGTCGCAGGTATGCCTGCCAGAGTCGGTCGGCGTCGGCGTCCGTCGCAGTGGCGTCGGTGCCCGACCACCACAGCCAGACCGGCTTCGGTGTTGCTCCGCTGGGCAGGTGGTCGATGTCCAGGCGGATCGCCGTCCCCTCGACGACGGGGAGGGTGCCGTCGGCGATTGACCAGGAAGAGCGGCGCGTGAGCTGGGGTGCAGCCGGTTCCAGGAGCGGGCTCCGGCGGTGCCGTAAAGACGTGTGCCGGTGACAGTCTCGGTGTCCGGGGTGCCCCAGGTGTCGGGCTGGCCGAAGACGAACTCGCTGCCATGCCGGGGCGGCCGGCCCTGGGTGTGAGGCTGCAGGGGCGGGACGGGCCGCCGCAGGACACGCTCCGAGCGCATACGGGCCGGCACCTGGACCGGCAGGTCTCCGAGCAGGAACGCGAGACGGGGTGCGTCGTAGCCGGCGTCAGCGATGATGAGGATATTCGGGTCGCCTTCCTGCCATTGGCCTGCCCTGATCAGCGTCTCGAGCAGTTCGCGCAGTTGGCGGGCGGTGATGGTGGCGCTGTCGTCCCCGGGCGCCAGGCGCAATGCGTCCGGCGGAGCGGTCCAAGAGCTGCGGCCGGGCTCGAGTGCGCAGATGATCGAGTACGGCCAGCCGGGAACCGGAATGTGCTGGTCTTTGCCTCGGCCGTAGGTGTGACACAGGATCCGTTGCGGTGAGGTGTGGGCGTTGGGGCGCAGCCAGCAGGTGATGTCGACGGCCAGGACCAGCCGGCCGTCGACTGCCCGTGGCAGTGGCACCGAGGCCAGGACCCGCCGCAGCCGGTCGGCATCGACCCGGCCGCGGGCGACGGCTGAGTAGAGTCCGCCATGGCCTCGGCGGTGTTCGCCGACCAGTGACAGCTCGGGCAGTGACCTCACCCGCCCGTCGCCGCACAGGACAGCATCAGCCAGCTCGGACAACGCATCCGAACGAGCGGTGAGACAGGAGTAGAACTCGCCCCGGAAGCATGACAGTTGCTCCAAAGCGTCTCGGCGTGTGTCGCGATGCAGCAGACTCATTCCCACGGCCTTCGTTCTGAAGATGTGGGTTCCTTGGTCGGAGCACACGTTCAGACGACGGCCGCTTCCGTGTACGACGAATACCGGACCGAGTGATCAAGTTCGACGCACCATTCGACGTCGGACGTTGAAGATCAAGTTAGTACTCCAGCTGTAGATCGCGATCTTCAGTTCGCGCGCCCCTCGTCGTCGGGCTCGAAGGGACCCCCGAGCAGCTCGGACCAGAAAGCAGCGAGCCGCTCGGGGTCTGTGGCATCAACGATGAGGGCATTGATCTGCATAGATGAGTCCACCATGCCCCGATCCTCTCAAACGGGCGCTCAGCAGCGGCTGTGACCAGCGGAAATCAAACTTCGATAACACGAGCCGCCCTGCGGTCAGACTTCGGCGGCGTCCGCTCAACGCGATGGCGCCGGATATCGCGATCTACAGCTGGAGTACCAGATGATCGGCAAGACCGCGGAAAATGATCGTTGGCTCACCGCCACACGAGAGAGAGGGAGGTTTCCTGCGGCGCACAGCGGCTCGTGGGGCCCGTGGTTTCCCGCTCGGTATCCGACCTCACCGCGCCGCATAAACGGCCAAAAAAACTCTTGCCTCCAGGGCAGCTTGTTCTTCAGATCCCCTCCGGCGAGAGCCGCCGGCCCGTCATGTGCCCGTCCGCATCGCCGTTGAAAGCCCCGGATCACGCGTGCTACTTTGTCGAAGATTCGATGTCATGACGTGCCGTTGGCCGTACCGGGGCTCTAGCACGTCCTGACCCATTGACGTCAGCTTTTGCGGTGTGGCTCGCCGGTCTGGAGATCGATTCCTTGAAAAGATGGCTGAATCACCAAGGTGGCGGGCAGTCGAGAGGTATGGCCCGGCACCACCCTTCGGACCGCGAACCTGTGCGCCGCTGTCAACGTCGGCAACGGCGAAGTGATCGGGCAACGTAAGCCAAACCGGAACAGGGCGAACTCCTTGGCATTCCCGGAGAAGGCGATGAAGCCGCGTACCGGCCAGGCTTCACGTGAAGGGAAAACTGGTCCACGCATACCGCACCGGAGGCGAAGGAATGGTCGGCGTAGGACACGTACGTGCGCCGCACCCCGTCGACTCGCCCTGGCTCAATCCGACTGAGGTCCGCTTCGGCATCCAGACCACGCAGTCG
Organism: Streptomyces hygroscopicus subsp. hygroscopicus; assembly: GCF_030269125.1. GTDB lineage: Bacteria > Actinomycetota > Actinomycetes > Streptomycetales > Streptomycetaceae > Streptomyces > Streptomyces hygroscopicus_C. The sequence goes on from NZ_BSSM01000008.1 coordinate 44,340, forward strand.
ATGTGGTGCCGCGCCCCGCGCGACCGCACCGACTCGTGGAACACCGACGCCATCCCCTCCCCTTGAGCCGCGACCGCCGGCGAGATTCCGGCGCAGATCCGGCGCGTCACGGCCAACGTCAGGCAACCTCGTCGATGCAACCCAAGCTGATCCCATCGGAGTCACAAGCACATATTAATACGGGGGAAGTCCATCATGGAGTTCGGAATTCTCGGCCCTTTACTCGTTCGCGACGACCGGGGAGAGGAACTGATCATTTCGAGCACGCGACTTCGCATACTGCTTGCGAGCCTGCTCCTCAAGCACAACACTTTGGTCCCCGCGACAGACCTCCTGGAGACCGTGTGGGACGGCCGGCCCGCGGCCAAGGCCCGCGCCACGCTGTCGAGCTACGTCATGCGGCTGCGAAAGAAACTCGGCCCGGACTCGGCCAAGAGAATCCGGACGCTGCCCACCGGCTACCTGATTTCGGCGGCCGACGACGAAATCGACCTCCGAAGATTCCTCACGCTCAGCGCCGCAGGCCGTCAGGCAGCGGCTCACGAGAACTGGGAGCTCGCATCCGACACCCTCACGAATGCCTTGCGCTTGTGGCGAGGTGAAGCCCTGGCCGATGTGCCGTCGGAATTCTTGCGGCACAGCGAGTGCCATCGCCTCCAGGAGGCCCGGCTGCAGACGATCGAGCTGTGGGCGGAATCCTGCATCCGGATCGGCAAGGGAGCGGTTGCCGTCGCCGAGCTGCAAAGGCTGACGGAGGAACACCCGCTGCGGGAACAGTCCTGGAAACACCTGATGAACGCGCTGGCAGAGACGGGACGCTCGGCAGAGGCGCTCCACGCCTACCAGCGACTCAGGGAGACACTGGCCGACGAGTTGGGATCCGATCCCAGCCCGCCCCTGCAGCGTCTCTACCATCAGATTCTGACACCGGGAAGCTCGCCGCCCACCGACGACGAACCACAGATACCGGGCTCGCCTCAGGTCACCGCCATGAGCGGCGACACGCAGTCGGCCGGAGAATTCACGCCGAACCCGTTGCCGCCGGCTCCTCCCCACTTCACGGGCCAGGCGTCACAGATCGAGGACATCGTCGGCAGGTTGACCGACAATCGCCATGGCGTTCCCCTGGTCACGGTGTCCGGCCCGCCAGGGGCCGGCGCGAGTACTCTTGTGGCCCATGTGACGCACCGGCTGAGCCAGGAGTTCAAGGACGGTGTTCTGTACGCCGACCTGGGCGGCGCTGCGTCCAGGACACACGCGGCTCTGAAATCCTTCCTTCAGGCATTGGCGCCCGCGGGACTCGAATTGCCGGTGCACCCTGCGTTGCAAAAACGTCTTTGCCGATCGCTGTTCGCGGGCCGGCATTGCCTGGTGGTGCTCGACAACCCGGCCGACACGATGGATGTCCGGGACCTGATCCCTGCGGAACCGGGAAACGCCGTGCTCATCGCCAGCTGGGGCCGGCTCACTGCCCTCCCCGGCGCGTACAACGTCGAACTCGCCATGCTGCCTCCCGATGAGAGTCTGGCTCTGGTGGCCAAGAGCATCGGGCGTGATCGCCTCCTGGCCGAACCGAAGGCCGCTGCGGCACTGATCGATTTCTGCGGTGGGCTGCCCCTGGCCCTGCAATCGGTCGCTGCGAAGCTGGCCGCCCGTCCTCATTGGCGCCTGGTGGATCTCATCAGCAGCCTTCAGCGGGACCGGGCCGATGTCGACCAGTGGCACCTGAGCGGCCTCGAAGTCCGGAGCAGCTTCGACGTGCGCTACGCAATGCTCTCCGAGAGCCAGCAAACCCTCTTCAAGCTGCTGTCCAACCTGGACGTCGACGACTTCACGCTGACCACCGCGGGAATCGTTCTCGGCGACTCGGCGTCGAGGGTCAGCCAGGACCTGGAGACGTTGGTGGACGTCAATATGCTGAGCTCACCTGCCCCGGGCCGCTACGCCTTCCACACCCTACTGCGCGAGTACGCCCAAGGGCTGTCCCGCAATACAACCGACATGGCGCTCTGGAGCAGGGCACTGCACCGTCTCTTCCGGCACGAGATCAGCCAGCTCCAGCTCGTGAGCGATGTCCTGCTGCCCGAGGACGCCACCGATACCCTGGCTCGCCCTCATCCGTTCTCCTGCGGAGAAACCGCCCAGCAGTGGTTCGGTGACCAGCTCCAGCTGCTGATGAACATGCTCCACCACGGCGTCGGCTCCGAAGACGCAGACGGCCTCGACCTGACGACTTTCTGCGAGCTTCTCCAGCGTCTCCTCGTGCTGACGGATCACTGGGAACATCTCCAGTCCACGGGGAATCGCTGATCGAATTCGCCGGGCAGCGAGGCGAAGGCGCTGAGCCTGCTCGGCGCGGATACCCGCGCCGACGGAGGCGACTCACCCGTGAGCTGAGGAGCGCCGCGGATGGCGGGTCCGCCGGACGGCCCGGCCCCGGCCTCACAGGTGGGACGCGCGGTGTTCCGCCGCGGTCAGAAACGCCTCCAGCATCGGATTGAAGCCGGGCGCGCGCTGGACCGCGTGGCCGGCTCCGGTGACGCAGATCCGCTGCGCGCCGGTCCGGGCGGCGACGGCATCGCACACGACCTCGATCGCCGGTGCGTGGCCGCCCGAGACGACGAGCACAGGTATGCCGGCCTCGACGATCCTTCCGAACCGCGGGCTCGCCTCGCCCGGGGAGCGAAAATTGCGCGCCAGCTCGATCGCCTGACGCATGTCGTCGTCCCGGGTATCGAGACACTGACGATCGATGCCGGCCACGGCCAGGAACTCGCGTTCGGTCGGCGCGTCACGATGCCCCTCGGCAAATCGATCGGCGACCTCCGCCAGCCTCCGCACCGATTCGTCCGCGCCGGCGGCGCTCCACAACGGCACCTCGATCAACGTCAAGGACCGGACCCGGGACGGCTGCAGACCGGCTGCCACACACATCCCCAATCCGCCGTAAGAGAACCCGACGAAATGCGCGCCACCAGGAATGCCGGCGACGAGCGCCGCCATGTCTTCGGCATCCACGAGGAAATCCTGTCGCGGCGCAGGGGGACTCGGTGAAAAGCCCCGGCGGCTCGGGATCATCAGCGACCACCGGGCTGCGAGTTCCTGCTGGCGGGCCCAGGCGTGGCGAGCGGGAAGTCCGCCGTGCACGAGCACGACGGGCGTGCCCGCCCCCGCCTTCCGGACGAACAACGGCGCGTGGGACCGCGAGACGGCGGGCTCGGTCGACTGTCGGGTGGCCACGGGCGGTGCTACCGCGACCCCACGGGCACATCGGCCTTCCGGGCCGATGAGGGTTCCCGCGGTTCCCGCTTCGGCAGCCACAGCATCGCGGCCGCCGCTGCCAGCAACGCCACACCGGCGCTGACCACCATCGTCACCCGCATCGCGACGAGGAAGGAGTCCTGTGCCGCGGTGACCAGTTCCGCGGCCCGGCGCGCGAACCGGGATAGTTCAGCGGGACCGGACCCGTCGCCTCCGGCGCGTGCGCGCTCCACCGCAAGCAGCGTCGATCCGATGGAGTTGCCGGCCTCGCCGCGCGCCTGCTGGGGCAGGATTTCGATACGGTCGCCCAACTGGTTCCGGTATATCGTCCCCAACAACGACCCGAGCACGGCCACGCCGAGCGCCGTTCCCAACTGCCGGAACGTGTTGGCGAGGGCCGATCCGGCGCCGGACCGCGCCTTCGGCACCACCGACAGCGCTGCCGTCATCGAGGGCGCCAGAGTCGCACCGAACCCCAGGCCGGAGACGAACTGCAGCACAATGAAGACCCAGATGCCGGTGTGGAGATCGAGCAGCGCGAACCCGGTGCACCCGGCGCACAACGTGATGGCGCCCACCGCGACCACCGCCGCGGAGCCGAACCGGTCCATCAGCGCATCGCTGCGTTGTCCCGTGAGGACTGCCCCCACCGCCACCGGCAGCATCAGCAGACCTGACTGCAACGGCGAGAAACCTCGCAGGATCTGCACATAAAACACCAGGACGAAACTGGCGCCATTGACCAAGAGGAAGGTCAGCGACATGGTGGCGGCCCCGGCCGCGAACTCCCTGGTACGCAGCAACGGCAGGTCCAGCGCCGGATTCGCCGCGCGTCGGGAATGCCATACCAACGTCCCCAGCAGGACGCCGCCGGCAGCGATCGGCCCGAACACCGGAGCGCGCAACCACCCCGCGGGTTCGCCGCCCGCGATGACGCCGTAAACGATCAGCCCGACCCCGGAGGCCGACAGGGCCACACCCGCGATGTCCAGGCGCCCGGGGTGCGGGGCCTTGGTGTTGGGGACCAGTAGCACGATGGCCAGCATGGCCAGCCCTGCCAGCGGCACGTTCACCAGCAGGGCCGACCCCCACCAGAACTCGCTGACCAGCGCCCCGCCGATCACCGGGCCGCAGGCGATACCGAGCCCGTTCGACACGGACCACAGCCCGATGGCCTTGGCCCGCTCGGCCGGAGGGAAGGCATTGGTGATCACCGCCATGGTGCAGCCGGGGACCACGGCCGCGCCGACACCCATCAGCGCGCGCCACAGCGTCAGCTGTGCGGTGTCGCCGGACCACGCGCCGAACGTGGAGACGACGGTGAAGAAGAGCATCCCGAAGACCAGTACATTGCGGTGGCCGAGACGGTCGCCGAGCACGCCGGTGGTGAACATCAGCGCCGCGTACGTCAGGGTGTACGCGTCCATCGTCCACTGCAACTGCGCATTGGTCGCGGAGAGAGACTGCTGAATCGACTTCAACGCCACCACGAGAATGGTGTTGTCCATCACCACGATGAACATGCAGAACGACATCACCGCCAGCACAGCCCACCGGCGTCGATCGGGGTGAACTGTCGGGTCGGCTTCGGCCACGGGGGGCTCCTCCGGTCAGAGTTGATCTGTACACGCCTCTGTACCTTGAGTGCCCAATGTAAGGAAGGCCGCCTTGGCCCGTCAAGGTAATCTGGGCGGGTGACCACGCGAGTACGGCGCGACCCGGATGTCGCCAAGCGTTTGATCCTGGAAGCGGCGAGCGAGCTGCTCGCCGCCGGCGGCCCGTCCGCCGTGCAGGTACGGGCCGTGGGCGCCGCGATCGGCGTGTCGGACGCCGCGATCAACCACCACTTCGGCACCCGTGACCAACTACTGGAAGCGCTGCTGCGATTCGGCGGAGCCAAGCTGAGGGCCGAACTGCGCGCCGTCCTGGAGACGTGGAACCACGGCCCGGCGGACCCGGCCGGCCTGGTCCGTTCGCTCCACCGGATGTACGCCGAAGGCTACGCGGAACTCGCGCTCGCCCTGCACCGGTCCGGTTGGCGCGATACGGGCAGCGGAATGCTCAACGAGGTCGTCGACCGGCTGTACACCGAGGCCCGGCGGCAGTCCGCGACCAGCGGGCGCAGGGCGCCGTCACGCGAGGACATCCAAGTGACAGTGGCCGCGATGCACCAGGCCATGGTGATGGAGCCCCTGTTCGGAGACGAGTTCCGCCGCAGCGTCGGCCTCGACGGGACCGCAGCCGATCGGCTGATCGACTGGTGGATTCAGGTGTTGCGCACGACTATGAGCTGTTCGGCGTAGGGCCGCGCGGGCGGACAGACGTCAACTGCCCTGTGAGGCGACACGGTAGGGCAGGAACCGCCTCACCGACGCCGACCGGAGGCACGGTGTCGCGGTCCGGTCGGCACGGAAGGCTTACGCGGGTGCGCGTTCGCCCTGCGGCACCGCGGCCCCAGCGGGGCCGGACTCCCCCGGGGTGGGCAGCATCCGCGCTTCCAGCCGCTCGGGCAGGGCCCAGCGGTACAAAGGCACGGCGCCCGCGGTGGTGATCACCGCGACCAGGACCAGCATGGCGAACACCTGAGGTGTGATCATGCCCTGAGCGAGGCCGATGTTGATGAAGATGAGGATCATCAGGCCGCGGGCGTTCATGAGGCCGCCGACGGCCCAGGCCTCGCGCCAGGTGAATCCGACGGTACGCATGGCGGCGGCGCAGCCGGCGTACTTGCCGATGAAGCCGGCGACCAGGATGATCGCGAACGCGGTCCAGCTGGTGATGCCGCCCAGTTCGGTGTTGAGGCCGGAGAAGGCGAAGAAGATCGGCAGGAGCAGCACACAGACGATGTCCATCATGCGGCCGTGCAGGGCCTCGCGGAACGCCGGGTTGCGGGGCATGGCCAGGCCCGCGATGAAGCCACCGAACACGGAGTAGATGCCGATGTAATCGGTGAACAGGCCGGACAGCAGCACGATGCCGACGACGAGGTACATGTGGTCGAAGCTGAACGTGCCGGTGCGCTCCACCCGCTCGCCCAGTGGGCGCAGCAGCGGCTTGACAACCAGGAGCATGACGGCGGCGAACGCAGCGGTCAGGCCGATGGTGCGCAGGGCCTGCGGGGCACCGGAGCCGGTGTGCATGGCAGAGAGCACGGCAAGGAAGCACCAGGCCGCTGCGTCGTCGACGGAGGCGCCGAGCAGGGTCATCCGGCCGATCTGGGTGTTCTGCAGATTCCGTTCGTACAGAATGCGGGCCAGCATCGGGAACGCGGTGATGGACAGCGCGCCGCCGAGGAACAGCGCGAACTCGAAGGTGCTGACGCCGGGGCGGGAGAGCTTGCCGTACAGGACGCAGGCGGCTGCGGCGCCGAGCAGCAGGGAGGGCAGGATCCCGGAGAGGGCCAGCACGCCCGCGTTCCTCATGTCCTTGATGCCCTTGCCCGGGCCATGGTCGAGGCCGGCACCGACCAGGAACATGAACAGCGTCAGGCCGATGGTGCTCAGCACGTACAGGATCGGCTTGACCTCGGGCGCGAAGACGGCTCTTTGGGCATCCGGGAAGAGCGCCCCGAACAGAGTGGGGCCGAGCAGGACGCCGGCGACCATTTCACCCAGGACGCGCGGCTGTCTGAGCCAGATGGCCAGCCGCCCGCACAGTGCCGAACCGGCCAGGATGACCGCGATCGCGGGCAGGACCTTGAGGACGAGTTGCAGGTTCTTGTCGGTGGTAGCGGATGCCAGATGAGCAGCGTAGTGCACGGATTCCCCCGTGATCATCAAGTCCTTGTGGCCGTGGCTCCTGCCCCCGCGTGAACGCGGGGGCAGCCAATTCCGCGGCTTCGCGGCTCCGGGCCAAGGATGCATTCCCTCCCCGGCGGAGGCCGGGGGCACCCCGCACGATCAGGGATGGATGCGCGGCTCAGGTTTGCGGCAGCCCCACTACCTGAAGCGTGGAGACCGCCGTCGCCACCAGCTTGTTCTTCTCGTTGTGCGCCTCCGCGGCCAGGTAGATGGCTGTCCGGCCGGCCTTCTGGACCGTGGCGGTCAGGGTCACGCGTTCGCCGACGAACACCGGACGCAGGAAATGCGTCGTCAGGTCCATGCTGGTCGTGGGGTTCTTCGCTGTCAGATAGCTGAGCGGCGCCATGAGGTCGTCGAACATCGCCGCGATGAAGCCGCCTTGGAGTATGCCCATGACATTGCCGTACTGCGGAGGTATCTCCACCGTCGCCGAGATCGACCGGCCCGGTACGAACTTCTCGTATTGCAGGGCCAGCGTCGTGGTCGACGGCGGAGGCAGCTGCAGGGGCATGCCGGGTGGGACGGGAAGGTCGTCGAACGCCGCGATCACGTGCGCCACGATCTGGTCGTGGCCTTCGATCACGCTGTCGCTTTCTGTGCCCATGGAGGGTCCTCTCTAGCTGCCGGCCGGCGGCGAAGCCGGTTGTGCGCCGTCGGCCGCCGTCATGGCGGCGAAGTACATCTGCTGTGCGACCTCGGCGACAGCGTCCCACAACTCCCATGTCATCGGGGTCGGTTCGTGGTCCGGCACGAAGCGGTACCGGGTCAGGTCCTCGATTCCCTTGAGGCTCGCGAGGACCTCGTCGTCGATCAGGGCGTTCCCGGTGAACTTCGCCGGATTCTGCTCCAGCACGGCCATGATGGCATCGACGACGATGTCCTCCGTGCGCCAGTCCCGCGGGTTACCGATGCCGAGATTCTGCGTCGCCAGCGTCCCGATCAGCGTGCGCGTCCATATCGTGTTGCACGCGATGCCGTCTGCCGCGACCTCCTTGCCCAGGCCAAGGGTCAGCAGCGTCGCGTTGAGCTTCGAGGACATGTACGCCACCTTGCCGCCCATGTGCTGGATCCCCTCAAGGTCCAGCGGCGGACTCAGGTTGACGATATGGCCCCATCCGCCGCGGCGCATGTGCGGAATGCAGTGGTGCGCGAGCAGGAAGGGCGCTCGGGCGTTGATGGCCATCACCAGGTCATAGCGTTTGCGCGTGGTGCCTTCGACCGACTGCAACCACATCGCTCCGGCATTGTTGACCAGGATGTCCACGCGGCCGAAGCGTTCCACCGTCCGGTCGACGAGATTCTTCAGATCCGCTTCGTCGCGCACATCACAGCGCAGCCCCAGGGCCTTTGCGCCCAGCGCCTCGATCTCCCGGACCGTATCCGGGACGCTGCCCGGGAGCCGCCCGCCTGATTCCATCGTCTTGGCACCGATGGCGATACTGGCCCCCTGCCCGGCCAAGGCGAGGGCGAGTGCCTTGCCGATGCCCCGGCTGCCGCCGGTGATGATCGCTACGCGCCCTTCGAACCCTGTCATACTCGCTCCTCTCGCTCTCCGGCCGGCGTCACGCGCCGACCGGCTCCCGGTCGGGGAGGTCGTACCTCTTGGCGACTTCCTGCTCGAACGAATCCGCCCACGCCTCCAGCCGGTCGACGTTGTGCCGCATCTCGCGGAATGTCCGGTCCGGCGTCTTCTCGGTGAGCAGATCCAGGTGCAGCTGTGCGCAGATGGGCACCTTGCTGTACTCCACGAACAGGTACTTGTCCGGTTGCGTCGCTTGGGCGCCGAAAGCACGCAGATTCGCCTGCATCCGCGACTGGATGCTCTTGAACCTCGTCGCGATCGGATGGAACTCGGCTGCCGCTTCCTCGTTCGCGATCAGGCCCCGGAAGAGCAGTTGGGAGGGAAGCGCCCAGTAGAAGGACGTGTCCCACATCACCTTGGTGAACATGGCCGGCGCGCTTCCGAAGATCGCGTAGTTCTGGTGGTACATCTCCAGATAGTTCGGCCACATGTCCTCCAGCATCAGCCGGTTGTAGGTCTGCGCGGCCTCCGCCGTGAGGCGGCCCTTGCGGTCCAGTTCGACAAGACGCGTGGCGATGGTGTTCGTGTAGGCGATGTAGTCCGACCCCGGGCTGTAGAAGGCGTCCAGGAAGATGCCGGCCTCACCGACGCAGGCCCACCGATGGTGGGAGAAGATCTGCTCGGAAGCATAACTGGCGTTCCGCACCCGCAGGAAGTCGATCGGCTCCGCGCGCTCGATGAACGACGCCAGCGTCGGCTCGTGCTCGCTGATCCACTCCCGCGCCCTCTCCTGCGTGGAGTACGACTGGAACGGGTGGATGGCGTCGTCGGTGACGATGCCGATGCTGGTGTTCCCCGAGGACAGCGGGATCATCCACACCCAGTACCCGGTGCCCATGAGGTGGTTGGTCGAGAACCAGCGACGCTCCTGGGTTTTCGGCCGCCACGTCGGGCCCGCGGTATCCGTCATCCTCTCGACGTCGTACTCGCCGCGGAACCGCCACCACGCGGCGTTGATCTTGTGCGGGCTCGGGGCCCCGAGGCGCAGCTTGCGCTGCAGCAGCCGGCGGCGCCCGGAGGCGTCGACGACGAAACGCGCCAGTGCCCTCTGTGCACCGCCCTCAGGGGTCTCGAAGTGCACCACGTGGTCGTCATCGGCCGTCGACAGGTCGATGTCCACCACCTGTGCCTGCTCGACGAGATCGACCCCGAGCTCGCCCACCCCCTCGCGCAGGTCCCGCTCGAACCTGCCGCGGTCGATCTGATACGACGTCACCCGTGGGAACCGTCGCGCGCCCAGCTCGGGCCGCGCTTCGAGCGGCCCCTGCGAGTCGCCGAAGAACATCCGCAGGCCGAGCTTGTGCAGGTGCCGTCGGTTCATGTACCCGGTGAGGCCCAGCTGTTCACTGAAGTAGTGCGCGCCACCCTCGACCGTCGCCTCACCCACCTTGTAGGCGCCGTCGGGGAACTCTCGCCCGCTGCGTTCCAGCACGAGCACCGTGAGATCGGGCATGGCCCGCTTGAGCTGCCTGGACAGCGTCAGCCCCGCGAGGCCGCCACCGCAGATCACGACGTCGTACCGATGTGCCGGTTTCATCAGTCTTCTCCTTCGGATCGCCCGTGCGCGGCGGCCGGTTCAGTGGCCGTCCACAAGGCTCGTGAAACTCGGGAAGGCGTCCTCCGCGGACAGTTCCTGGGCGATCGTCCGCATGACTCCCGGGTCCGCGCCCTGGATGAACAGATGACCGCCGGGCACGGTCGTCAGGGAGAAGGTGCCGCTGGTCAGCGCTTCCCACCCGCGCATCTGGTCCAGCGTGAACACCGGGTCGGCGGCGCCGCGCAGTACGGAGATCGGAGCCCGCAGCGGGGTGCCGCTCTCGAAGCGGTAGTCGCCGAGCATCTTCAGGTCCGCCCGGATCGACGGCATCCAGTGCAGGATCGAGGCTTCCTCCTCGACGGGGATGTCGAGCAGGTGGTTGTCCCGCAGCACGGCGAACACCCTGCTGTCGGGTTCCCGGTCCAGGTCGAAGCCGTCGCGGATGTGCGTGAGGTTGCGCACGTAGTCCTCGACCAGCGTCGGCGCGGGCCAGCCGCCGATGATGAGTTTCATCGGCACCTCGTTGTAGTACTGTTCGAGGTGCTTGGTGAGCTCGTAGGCGAGGAGCCCGCCCATACTGTGCCCGTAGACCACGAAGGTCCGGTCGAGATGCGGCAGCATCGCCTCGGCCAGCTCCGCCACCATCTCCGGCATCTTGTCCACCGGAATGTCGTCGAGCCGCTCCTCACGGCCCGGGAGCTGGATGCCCACCACCTCGATGGAGTCGGACAGCTGATCGGCCCACGGCGTGAAGACCGAGGCGCCGCCGCCGACGAACGGCAGCGCGAACAACCGCATCGAGGCGGTGTTGGAGCGGCCGATCACCGTGCGAATCCAGCGCTCCGGACCGGTGACGGGCAGCACCGGCGCCGCGCCGGTGGACTCACCGACGACCTGAGCGAGCACCTCACCGGCGAGTTCGGTGATCGACGGGCCCCGCATCAGGCCCATGGTCGGGAAGTCGATCTCCAGATGCTTCGCCAGGATGTTCCGGATCTGGCCCGCCATCAGCGAATCCATTCCGAGGTCGGTCAGGCCGACGTCCTGGGGGAGCCGATCGACCGGCATGTCGAAGATCCGTGATATCTGCTGTGACAGCGCGCTCGCCAGCCGCGGCATCCGCTCGTCATCCGGCAGTTCGAGGAGTTCTGCCCGCAGACCCTCGGTGCCGAACCCGGCCGCGGGGTGAGCCGCGTCCTGCGCCGCGAGGTGGGCGAGCCGCGGCGAGCTCCGGATGATCGGCATGACCTGATTCATCTTCGGCCAGTTGACGCCGAAGACGCTGGCGCTGCTGACACCCTGGACCAGGCAGCGGCCTATGAAGTCGAGTGCGTGATCGGGCGAGATCGGCGTCCAGCCGAGCCAGGACAGGGTGTCGAGCTTGTTGCGCGCGACGAACCCGACCTCGGCGATGGCACCCCAGTTGACCGTCAGCGCGGGCAGGCCGGTCTGCCGGCGATGCAGGGCCAGCGCCTCCAGGAACCCGTTCGCCGCCGCATAGTTGGACTGGCCGGGAGTGCCGACGTTCCAGCTCATCGACGAGAACATCACGAACGCGTCCAGGTCGAGTCCGCGAGTGTGGTGGTGCAGGTGCCAGGCGCCGTCCACCTTCGGCCGCACCGCTCGCAGGAATTGCTCCTCGGTCATCGCGGCGAGCGGGCCATCCGCGATGACCATGGCGGCGTGGTAGACGCCGCGCAGCGGGGGCAGCGCCGAGATGCGCTCGATCAGACTCCGGACTTCCGCCTCGACCGAGACGTCGGCACGCTCCAGGACGACGTCCACGCCCTTCGCGCGCAGCGCCGCGATCGGCTGCTCGTTCTCGGCGTCGATCTGTGCCCGGCGTCCGACCAGCACGATGGTCCGGGCCCCCTTGGCGGCGAGCCAGCCGGCGGTCCGCAGACCGAACCCGGTGTAACCGCCGGTGATCAGGTAGGTGCCCTCGGGATCGATCGCCACGTCACCGGTCGCGCCCGGGTACACCAGGACCTCGGCCTCCGCGTCGAATCCGACGACGACCTTGCCGATCTGTTTGGCGCCCGCCATGAACCGGAACGCCGAGGCCACCTCCGCGGCGCCGAATTCGGTGTGCGGCAGCGGCGGCAGCGCCCCCGCGTCCACGTGCTGCAGGACCGTGGTCATGGCCTCCCGGCAGCGGTCCGGGACCTCGCGCAGCATGCGGTCGATGTCGACAGCCGAGTAGCTCAGGTTGTTGCCGAACGGCCTCAGCCCCAGCTGGTAGTTGTCGTAGATGTCCTTCTTCCCGATCTCGACGAAGCGGCCGTGCGGGCGGAGCAGCTGGAGGCTCTTCGCGATGGTCTCGCCCTGGAGGGAATTGAGCACGACATCGACGCCGTCGTAGCGCCGGCGGATCTCGTCGGCGAACGTCAGCGAGCGGGAGTCGAAGACGTCTTCCACACCCAGGGACCGCAGGTACTCCCGCTTCTCCTGGCCGCCGGCGGTCGCGACGACCGTCGCACCCAGCAGGTGCGCTATGTGAACCGCGGCCAGGCCCACACCGCCGGCGGCGGCATGCACCAGCACCCGCTCGCCCGCGCGCAGCCGGCCGACGTCCACCAGCGCGTACCACGCGGTCAGATACGCCATCGGCAGCGTCGCGGCGTCAGCGTCGGACAGCCCGCGGGGTGCGGGATACACGTGCTGCTCGCCGGTGACCACACGGGAGCCGAAGCAACCGCGGGCGAAGGCGACCACGCGGTCACCCGGTGCCCACCCCTCGACCTCGGCCCCGGTCCCCACGACGACACCGGCGCATTCCACACCGAGGTTCTTCTCGTAGAAACCGCCTGAGGCCGCGCCCTCCGACAGTACGCCGAGGGTCAGCATGATGTCGCGGAAGTTCAGGCCGGTCACCGTCGGCTGGATGGCGACGTCGTGCGGGCCGAGAGCGGGCAGCGTCACCTCCGCGTACCGCAGCTCGTCGATCCCGGGTTCGGCGGGCACGCCCAGCGCGAACGTGGTCCCGTCCGACACCCGCACGGGGGTCGCGACGGAAGCCTCGAACTCGGCGGGCGAGAGGTGCTCGAAGCGGTCGGTGAAGCGGTTCCCGCCGCGGTAGGCGACCTCCTCCTCCGGCGTCCGCACGTGCTGCAGCTCGTCGAACAGCTGCGTGGCCCGCACGTCGGCGCCGGACGCCGGATCGAAGTCGATGATCTTCGCTCGCAGGCTGCTGTGCTCACTGAGCAGCACTCGCAGAATGCCCCAGCTCGGCAGCTGCGACGGCACGGTCCGATCGGCCCGGTCCACTACGGGCCCGCCGGCCGTGGCCACCCAGAACCGTGGAGCCTCGGTCCAGTCCAGTTGCTCGACGGCCTGCGCCAGAGCGATCACGCTGTAGGCGCCGTCGCGTTCCACCTGCGGCAGCAGCGCGCCGGTCAGCTCGGTCGCGGCGTAGTCCAGGTTCCACAGGTGCAGGACCCCGGGCACGGCGCCGGCCTCTTCGCGTACCTGCTCGAGCACGCGCCGGAGGTCGTCGGCGCTGGCCGGGTTCGCCCGGTAGCGGCCGTCGCCGAGCGGCTCGAAGGCTTCGCCGCGGGTGACGAGGACGCTGCCGCCGGCGGCCTCCCCGAGCCGGTCGAGGAAGTGTTCGCCGACGCCGTCGGCGTCGGCCAGCACGACCCAGGAGCCCGGTTCGACACGCGGCTGATGGGGTGTGAGGTCCAACTCCTTCGCCCGCGCGGTGATGACCGAGCAGCCGGTCTGCCGCGGGTCGGTCATGTCGGAGAAGACCTGGACGCTCTCGAAGCCCGCCGTGGGCAGGAACTCCTGCCACTGTGCCTCGGACATCAGCGGGTAGTGCGGCCGCAGTTCGCGGTCGGCGAACCGCCACCACCCGTCGGTCATGCCGAAGGTCAGGTCGACCCAGTGCGGCGGGTTGGTCTCCTCGACGACGATCACCAGCCCGCGCGAGGTGAGCAGCTGCTCGACGTTGCCGAGGGTGGTACGCAGCTCCCGGGTGGCGTGCAGGACGTTGGCCGCCACGACGATGTCGAAGTAGTGCGGATCGAAGCCCTGCTCCGCGATGTCCTGTTCGATGTCGAGAATCCGGTAGTCCACGATGTCGTGGCCGGCGAACCGCTGCTGTGCCTTGTTCAGGAAGAGCTGGCCGATGTCGGTGAACACGTATTCCGCGCGGTCCGAGGGCAGCTGGTTCAGGACCCAGCCGGTCGTGCCGGCGGTGCCGGCCCCGATCTCCAGCACGCGAATGGGCCGGTCCTCCGGCAGCCTCCGCACACATTCGGCGACGGCTTCGGCGACCATGCGATTGCACCGCTCGAACGAGAACGAGGTCTCGTAGAGGTCGACGACCGACTGGAATTCGCTCTCCGGGAAGATGAGCTCGACGGGATTGACCTCGTCACGCAGCACGGCCGCCTGCTCGGTGCCGCAGCGCTCCAGCACGGCGTACTCGGGCTCGCATTCGGGATGCTGCTCGCGCAGTCGCGCGAGCGCCGCTGCGGTGTCGATGCGGGCGGGCGGGCGCAGCAGTTGCCAGGCGTCGCCGTCCTCGCCGGTGATGCCGTGCCGGGAGAGCAGTTCCAGCAGGCGGGCGAGGTAGTCGTGGTGCTTGCGGTGAACGCCCAGCTCGCGCGCGAGGTCATCGAGGGTGAAGCGACGTCCCGGCGTGAAGTCCATGCCGAGCTGGTGGAACGCCTCGGTGACGTAGGCGATGCAGAGCCGGTTCATCTCGGCTTCCGTCTCCGCGTGGTATTCGCGGTTGAGCGGCCAGTCGCGGATCTCGTCGGCGATCGGGGCGATGGCGGCCCGCAGCGCGGACGCGTCCGGCACGAAATCGGCGGGCAGCAGCGTCCGCTCACGTACCGGCGCTGGACTCCACTGGTACTCGTAGAGCCACTGGAGCAGCGCGTCGCGGTCTTCGGTGGGCTGGGTGATGGACTTGCCTTTGAATCCCTCGAACTCGGCCACCAGCTCGCCGTCCTCGTTGAACAGCCACAGATCGCCTTCGCAGTAGGTGATGTCGTCGAGGACGTGTGCCTGCCCGTAGCAGTACAGCCGCTTGCCTGCCTTGGCGTGGAAGCTGAACCGCTTGACGTCGAACGGTATGTAGAGCGTCTTGTCCTCGGTGTTCGGGTCGTTGCCCATCGCGATGGACAGCGACTGGAAGCACGCGTCGAGCAGCGCCGGGTGGATCATGTGCCGCGTCGCTTCGTCCGCGATCGTGTCCGGGGTGTCGATCCGTCCGAGCGAGCGGAGTTCGCCGTACTTCAGCCGCGAGATCACCCGGAACGTCGGCCCCAGCATCAGGCCGTTGTTGCGGAACTTCGCGAAGACCTTCGCCGGG
Source organism: Streptomyces hygroscopicus subsp. hygroscopicus (assembly GCF_030269125.1). Lineage (GTDB taxonomy): Bacteria > Actinomycetota > Actinomycetes > Streptomycetales > Streptomycetaceae > Streptomyces > Streptomyces hygroscopicus_C. The sequence goes on from NZ_BSSM01000008.1 coordinate 59,843, forward strand.
TCGAATTCGAGCGGGCAGTGGGCTTCCAGCTCGGCGAACGGAACGGGCGGCTCCGCGTCGGGGGCGCCGGCGCGGACCGTGCCCTCGGAGTGCAGGACCCATTCCTTGTCGCCGTCCTGCAGGCTGTAGACCCCGAAGTGCATCGACGGGGACAGCACCACCTGGACGAGCGGCGCCGGCCGGTCGTCGAAGACGAACAGCGGGCGGCGGAACTCGACGTTCTCGACCGAGTACCGGCCCGGTCCGAACGCATCGGTCGCGCAACCGACGACGAGATCGAGGTGGCCCGCGCCGGGGAACACGATCGGCCCCTGCACGCGGTGGTCCTCAAGCCACGGGAACGTATCGGTGTCCATCGTCAGTTCCCACACGTACTTGTCCGGCTCGTCGGCGACGGGGGAACGGGTCCCGACGAGCGGATGCCCCTGCGACGGGAAGCGCCGGCTGCGCGAGAACGGCGTTTCCAGCCAGTGCTCTTCGCGCTGCCACGGGTAGAAGGGCAGCGGCACGCGCTGGATGCTGCCGTCGAACACGCGCTGCCAGGCGAAGTCGAGACCGGCCGCGTACAGCGATCCCAGCGAGGACAGCAGGGTGAAGCCGTCGGGCTGCTTGCGGTGCAGCGACGGCACGGCGGTCCCCGTGGTCTGCCGCTTGGACAGCAGCTCGCCGATGGCGGTGGAGTGGATGGGGTGCGGACCCAGCTCGATGAAGGTCGGGTGCCCGTCCTTGATGAGCCGGTCGATGGTGGGGGCGAACCGGACGGGCTCGCGGATATTGCGCCACCAGTACCCGGCATCGAGTTCACCGGCCGAGACCGGGGCGCCGGTGACCGTGGAGTACATCGGTACGTCGGCCGGGCCCGAGGTGATGGCGGACAGCGACTCGAACACGTCGTCGCGCAGCGGGTCCATGTGGTGGCTGTGGAACGCGACCTTCACCTGGAGCATGCGGCAGAAGATCCGGTCCCGCTCCAGCTGGCCGCGGATCTCCTCCAGCGCGTCGGGGTCACCTGCCAGCGCGGTCGATTCCGGGCCGTTGAGCGCCGCCACCGAGACGCGTCCGCGATAGCCGCTGACGAGCTGCTCCGCGGCGTGCTGGGGCAGGCCGACGGCCAGCATCGTGCCCTTGCCCGACGCCTGCTGCTGCACCCGGCTGCGGTGGTAGATGACGCGTACCGCGTCCTCGAAGGACAGCGCGCCCGAGACGCACGCGGCGGCCACCTCGCCGATGCTGTGACCGACGACGGCCGCCGGGGTGATGCCCCAGCTCTGCCACAGGGCGGCCAGTCCGAGCTGGATGGCGAACACCGCGGGCTGCGCGATGAAGGTCTCGCCGATGCGGCTTTCGTCCTCGTCCCGGTGGAGCTCCTCGAGCACGCTCCAGTCGGCGTGCCGGCGAAGTTCGGCGTCGACGCGCTCGACGGTCTGGCGGAAGACCTTGTTCTGGGCGAGCAGTTCGCGCCCCATGCCCCACCACTGCGGGCCCTGGCCGGAGAAGACGAAGACGACATTGCTCGCGCCGGATGCCTTCACACCGCGGTGCAGCCCCTCGGGATCGGCTCCCCTGGCCACGTCACGCAGCGCGTCGCGCAGTTCCTCCGCGGACGAGCAGGCCATGGCCAGCCGGTGGTCGTAGTGCGAACGCGTCCGGGCCTGCGCGGAGGCGATCTCGGGCAGGGCTGCCGTCTTCGGAGCCGCCAGGAAGTCGGCGTACGTCCCGGCATAGGCACGTAGCGCGGCGTCCGTTTTCGCGCTGAGGGTGAACAGGACCGGCTCGTCCGCCGCGCTGCCCGCCGCCAGGGTCTCCGTCGGCTCCTCCGCCGGCGGAGCTGCCACGATCACGTGCGCGTTGGAGCCACCGAAGCCGAACGAGTTCACGCCCGCCAGTCGCGGTCCGGTTCCGGGCCAGGGCTGGCGGGTCTGCGCGAGCCGCAGCCCCAGCTCGTCGAACGGGATGGCCGGATTGGGCTCCTCCGCGTGCAGGTTCGCGGGGATCTCACCCTTCTGGACGACGAGGCACGCCTTGATGAGGCCGACCATTCCGGCGGCCGACTCAAGGTGGCCGACGTTCGACTTCACGGCGCCGACGACGCAGGGGCCCCGTCCGATGCGCCCGGTTCCCAGTACGCGGCCCAGGGCGCGCGCCTCGATGGGGTCGCCGACCGGGGTGCCCGTGCCGTGGGCTTCGATGTAGGAGATGTCGGCCGGAGCGACCCCCGCGTCGCGGCAGGCGTCCGCGATCATCTGCGCCTGGGCGTCCTCACTCGGCACGGAGATGCCGTTGGTGCGTCCGTCCTGGTTCGTCGCACTGCCGCGCAGCACCGCGTAGATGCGGTCGCCGTCGGCCACGGCCGCGGACAGCGGCTTGAGCACCACCGTGCCCGAACCCTCGCTGCGGATGTAACCGTCGCCCGTCCGGCTGAACGACTGGCACCGGCCGCTGGGGGAGAGAAATGTCCCCTGGCTGAAGCCGATCGTTGCCTCCGGGAGCAGCAGCGTGCTGACGCCGCCGACGATGGCCATCGTCGCCTCGCCCGAGCGGATGCTGCGGAGCGCGAGGTGGATGGCGACGAGCGACGAGGAACACGCCGTGTCGACCGTCATGCTCGGACCGCGGAGGTCGAGCAGATAGGAAACCCGGTTGGCCACGATGCAGTTCGTCACGCCGGTCATCGTGTGACCGCCGATCAGATGCCGGTTCTCCGGATTGAGCTGGATGATGCCGTAGTCGTGTCCTGACACACCGGCGTATACGGCCACCTTCTGGCCGGCGATGTGCTCGGGCGGGATTCCCGCGTCCTGCAGCGCCTCCCAGGTGGTCTCCAGGAACAGTCGCTGCTGCGGGTCGATCCGCGCGGCCTCGGTCGGCGTGATGCCGAAGAAGTGGGCATCAAAGGAGGACACGTCGTCCAGGTAACCGCCGGTGCGGGTACGCATGTGCCCGGGTCGGCCCGCGTCGCGGTCGTAGAAGGCATCGGCGGTCCACCGGTCCTCCGGCACTTCCCGTACCGCGTCCCGCTCCTCGACCAGCAATCGCCAGAACTCCTCCACGTTGCCGACCTGACCCGGGAACCGGCAACCAATTCCTACGACGGCGACGCCCTCATGTGCCGGTGACGCGCTCTCGGTCGGGGAGCCGTGGGCAGCATTCATCATTCAACCTCGTTCTGAGCGATGCTTCGGTCGACTGGGTGAACCGCGCTGTTCCTGCGTTCAGGCCACCGTGGACGGTGTGACCTGCACCTTGCGTCCCAAGTGGACAGGCACCTGCGCATAGCCACGGAACGTGAGCTGCCGGCGGAGCCGGGGCGGTGCCGCGGCGCGCATGTCGGGGAAGCGCTCGAACAGAGAGCGCACCGCGTGCGTGGCTTCCATCCGGGCCAGACTGGCCCCGAAACAGGCGTGGACGCCATAACTGAAACTCAGGTGTTCGTTGGCGTTCGGCCGGGCCACGTCGAACCGCTGCGGGTCGGTGAACACCGCGGGGTCCCGGTTGGCGCCCGCCAGCGACAGCATGACCATGGAGCCCTGCGGCAGCTGGACGCCCTCCAGCTCCAGATCGGTCAGCGCCTGACGGGCCGTGATGAACACCGGCGGCTCGTACCGAAGCGCCTCTTCGACGGCGTTGGGCCACAGCTGCGGTTCGGCGCGCAGCCGGTCCAGCTGCTCCGGGAGGCGGAGCAGGAGGGACACGCAGTGACCTATCAGATTGGCGGTGGTCTCGAATCCGGCGCCGATGATGATGCTGGCGTTGGCTTTGAGGGCGTAATGGTCCAGATCGCCGCTCCGCACCAAATTGCTGAGGATGTCGTCGCCCGGTTCCCTGCGCAGCTTCTCGATATGCCGGTCGAGATAGTCGTTCAGGCTCTGTGCCGCTTGCATCGCGCGGCCGTACGTCCGCCGGGAGATGCCCACGTCCAGCATGGGCGTCATGTCTTTGCCCCAGGCCAGAAACTTCTCCTGGTCTTCCCGGGGCATGCCGAGTATGTCGAAGATGATCGCGATGGGCACGCGCGAGGCGAACGATTCGACCAGCTCGATCGAACCGCCGGAGGGCATGGCGTCGAGCAGTTCCTCGGTGACGGTCTCGACCGTATCGCGCAGCTTCTTGACCGCGCGCGGCGTGAACGCGGACACGACCGGCTTGCGCATCGCGGTGTGGTCCGGGGGATTCATGCGCAGCATCGCGGGCGGATCGGCCGGATTGGCCGGCGGTGGCACCCGGTTCGCAAATCTCTGCAATACCTTGGGAATCTGTATCCTGGCCGAGCTGCGCACGCCGAACCTGTCGTCCCGCAGGACCGACCGCACCAACGCGTGGTCACAGGTCACCCACGGCAGCGGCGTCTTCACCAGTCTGCCCTGGCTGCGTATCGTCTCGATGTACGGGTGCGGATCGGTGATCCCTTCAGGACCCATCATCCGGGCGAAGGTGTCGCCTTTCCGGGACTGCACGCGCAGCACCACCCGCGGGACACCATGCAGGGAAAACCAGCGAAGCCAATATTGCCGCGTCATGAGCAGCACCCAATCCCGACGAGAGGTGTCATCACTACGACTCCGAGCAGATCGACTCGGGCGTGAGTCCGGGTTCCTGAGCGGCGCCTGGCGGATGGCCTCGGCCGCATGACCCTGCCCCCTCGTTTCCGCTGCCCAGTGGACAGCGCCCCCGAATCGCTTTCGGCCATCATGCCCAGCGGCTCTGGCATATCGATGGCACGCAGATGGCGCGGCGCTGACCTCGGTCGCCTTGGGCCCGCTCCCACCGGCTGCACGAATACGGCATGAGGCCCGCCGGCCCGGGGCGATGGGGGCTCACTGTTCCGTGACAGACGGGACCTTTCGCGGGCCCGCCGTGGGTGAGTTGCCGGCACTCGCCTGGGTTCACTGGGGTTCGAGGTGCTGCGAGCGTCCTTCTGGCAGCGGCACCCCGTCGCTGGAGCGGCGGAGGGTGGCATGGTGTGCGGCACCGGTGGCCGACGAGCGAGGCGGCCGGACAGCGCGACCCCTGTGCCGGCCATTGCGGGACCAGTGACAGCGCCAAAGAACGTCCCGGCCCAACCGGCGCCTTCTACCTGGACGTCATCTCGCGCACCGTCAACCGGCCGCTCCACCACGAGGTGCTGCGCGCCGTCCTCGACCGGCTCTCGCGCCGCCACCCCGCCCTGCGCACCCGCTTCGACCTCGGCACGTTCAGCGAACCGATGCGGCCGGTTTCCGGGCCGGTCCGCTGGTGCCCGGCGCCGACCGGGCGCCGCGCTGGCCGGCCGGCGCGGTGGGCAGCATGACCCACTGCACCGGCTACCGGGCGGCGGCCGTCGCGGCGGCCTCCCGGATCCACGCGGTGGGCATCGACGCCGAACCCCACGAAGCGCTGCCGCCCGAGGTCGGCGCGCTCATCACCGACGCCGGGGAACGGACCGACCTGGAGCGGCTTTCGGCGCGGCACCCGCGGGTGCACTGGGGCCGCCTGCTGTTCTCCGCGAAGGAGAGCGTCTTCAAGGCCTGGTACCCGCTCACCGGCCAGTGGCTGGACTTCCACGACGCGCGGGTGACGCTCCACCCGGAGTCCCGTACGTTCACCGCGGACCTGGCCGGGACCCGGCTGCGCGGCCGCTGGGCCGCGACGCCCCGGCTGCTCACGACGGCCGTCGCGCTGCCCGCTCGGCGTGAGGGGGCCGGCTGGGCCGGGAGCGGGCGTGCAGGGTGCCCCGCGACCGCGCCCACGCGGGCGACGTCGCCCGCCGCGCCGGCGGACGCGAGGGCACTTCGCCCACGCCCATGGCGGTGACGGCTGCCCCCTCGCCCGTGGCCGCGGACAGCGGGCCGTCGCGTCGCCACGGCGCCGCCACCGGCAACGACGCCGTCACGCATGACAGCGACGGCTGCCCCCTCGCCCACGACCGCAGGCAACCGAGCCGTCGCGTCCCTACAGCACCGCCACCGGCGGGCCGTCGCCCGGCAGGGTGACGTCCGGGGCACGCGGGCCGGTCGCCGGGCCGGTGCGGCCGACGGCCGGTGCGTCCCGGGTGCCGCCGTGCCGCGCCCCGCCCGTCCGGAGGCGGAGAAGCCGCGCACCGGACGGACAGGGCGGACGGAAGCGGCGGGGGGCAGACGCCGGGGCGGCCGGCATACCGCCGGCCACCCCGGGCAGGGCCCGGTGGCCCGGTGCGATCGCCCCGTCATCCCTCCGCGTTCGCCAGCCACAGGTCGGGGCCGAAGACCTCGTAGCGGATGCTGCGCGCGGGGATTCCGGCCCGGAGCAGCTGGGCGCGGACGGCACGCATGAAGGGGAGCGAGCCGCACAGGTAGACGTCGGCGTCGGCGGGCAGGTCCAGGCCCTCGACGTCCATCAGGCCCAGGTGGGAACCGGGCTCCTCGGTGGCGTCCTGCTCGTACCAGAACTCCGCCTTCGCGGCCGGAAGTTGCTCCACCACGCGGCGGGTGTCGGCCCGCAGGGCGTGGTCGGCCGGGGTGCGGTCGGCGTGCAGCACCCGCACCGGCCGGGACGAACCGGTGGCGGCGAGGTGTTCGAGCATGCCGACCATCGGGGTGCAGCCGATGCCGGCGGAGACCAGGACGAGCGGAGTGCCGGCGTCCTCCAGGACGACGTCACCGAACGGCGCCGACAGGGTGAGTTCGTCGCCGGCGCGCACCGTGCGGTACAGCTGGTTGGAGACCTCGCCCTCGGGGGTGTCGGCCGCGCTCGCCACCCGCTTGACGGTGATGCGCCGCAGGCCGTCGCCCGGCGCGCTGGACAGGCTGTACTGGCGGGTCTGGTGGACGCCGTCCGGCATGAGCACGCGGACGCTGACGTACTGTCCGGCGCGCGCCCGGGGCAGGGCGCCCTCGTCGGCCGGGCGCAGCAGGAAGGAGACCACATCGTCGGTCTCCTCGCGCCGTTCCACCACGGCCCACCGCCGCCACGGCTCGTGCGGGTCGACCCGCGCTTCCTGGTAGAGGCGGGCCTCCTGGGCTATGAGGGCGCCGGCCATCAGCCAGTACACCTCGTCCCAGGCGGCGGCCACCTCGGCGGTGACGGCCTCCCCCAGGACGTCGCCGATCGCACGGAACAGGTACTTGTGGACGATCGTGTACTGGTCCTCGGTGACGCCGAGCGCGGCGTGCTTGTGAGCGATCCGGGCGAGGAGGGCGTCCGGGCGCGAGTCGGGGTCGGCCAGCAGCCCCTGGGCGAACGCCGCGATCGATCCGGCCAGCGCCCGGCGCTGCTCACCGCTGGCCTGGTTGCCGCGGTTGAACAGCCCGTCCAGCAGCTCTGGTTGCTCGGCGAACATGGTGCCGTAGAACCGTGTCGTGATCTCGTCCAGGGCGCCGCCCACGGCGGGCAGGGTGGCACGGACGACAGCGGCGGACTCGGGCGAAAGCATGGGGACTCCTTCGGAGGCGTGGGGCACGTCGAGGGGCGGCACTCACCGCCGCCGCCGGAATCCGCCGTGCGGATCCCGGACCGGTACATCGATCATCGCGAGGGGCCGTCCTGCGGGACAGGGCCTAACTTCCCCGCGAAGGAGGGCCGTCGGGCCGGCGGGAAGGGCCCGCCCGGTCCCCGGTCGGCTCACCGGCGCGGCCCCGTCACGGAACCGGCCTCGCGGTGCCGCGGGTTCCTCGCTCAGCGCAGCCGGCGCAGATACGGGTCCTGCGGCTCGCGGGGCAGCAGGCGCACGCGTGCGTCGAGCACGGTGACGCCGTCCGGTGCGGCCAGAACGGGGTCGAAGTCGACCTCCGCGAGCTGGGGCAGGTCGCTCACCATGCGGGACAGTCGCAGCAGCAGCCGTTCCAGGGCGGCGAGGTCGACCGGTCCGGCGGCGTCGGCGCCGAGCAGCGGCGGCGCGCAGCGCGGGTCGGCGATCAGGTCGTGGACGTCGTTGTCGGTCAGCGGTGCCAGACGGCCGGCGCGGTCGGCGAGCATCCCGGTCGCGGCGGTGCCTCCCGGGCCGAACAGCACCAGGGGGCCGAAGACCTCGTCCTGGACGGCCCCGGCGAACAGCTCGGTGCCCCGCGCCGCGAGCGGCTGGATCACCACGCCCGTCAGCAGCCCGGCGAAGCGGGTCGCGAAGTCCTGGAAGGCGGCCCGCACCTGGGCCTCGCCCCGCACGTCGAGGTGGACGGCGTGCTGTCGGCTCTTGGGCGGCGGTCCTGGCCGGTGTGCCCTCATCACCACCCGGCCGTCCGCGCCGCACAACCGGCGGGCGGCGACGACCGCGTCGTCCTCGTTCTCCGCCCACGCCCAGGGCAGTCGGGGGATGCCGTAGCACGCCAGCAGGTCCGCGCAGGTGCGCGGATCGAGCCAGCCGCCGTCCTCGTGCGCGCGCAGGAAGGTCTCGGTGATCCGCCGGGCGCGGGCCGTGTCGGCGCCGTCGAGATCGGGGACGGTGCCGGCGGGCCGGGCGAGCCAGGCCGCGCGGCGGGCGGCGTGGGCCAGCGCGCGGGCCGCCGCCTGCGGTTCGGCGTACGAGGGGATGGCGCCGCCCTCGGCGGCCGGCAGCAGCGTGACCGGGAGGTCCTGTGCGAGGCGTACGGCGGCGACGGGCTTGGCCCGGTGCGCGGGGGCGCCGGTGAGCGCCCGGACGAGGTCGTCGCCCGTGGCGGCGGCGACCGCCGTGGGGACGAGGGCGACCAGGACGGCGTCGACGCCGGGATGGCGCATCAGGCGGGCCACGGCGTCCGCGAGTCCGTCCTCGGTGACCGCGGCGGTGGCGTCGACGGGGTTCCCGGCCACGGCGCCCTCGGGCAGCACGGCGAGCAGGTCGTCGACCACCTCGGGGGTGAGCGGCGGCAGGACGAGTCCCGCTTCCGCGCACGCGTCGGCCGCCAGGACTCCGGCGCCGCCCGCGTTGGTCACGATCGCGACGCGGTCGCCCGCCGGGAGCGGCTGGGCGTGCAACAGAGCCGCGGTCTCCAGGAGTTCACCGATCGACCGGGTCGCGGTGATGCCCGCCTGCGTGAACAGGGCCTGCCGGGTCATGGTGCCGGTGGCGGCGGCCGCGGTGTGGGAGGCGGCGGCGCGCCGGCCGGCGTCGGTGCGGCCCGCGTCCACGGTCAGGACCGGCATCCGGCGCGTGACGCGACGGGCCGTACGGGAGAAGGCGCGAGGGCTGCCGAAGGACTCCAGGTGCAGCAGGGCGAGGTCGGTGCGGCCGTCGCTCTCCCACCACTGGAGCATGTCGTTGCCGCTGACGTCGTACTTGTCGCCGAGGGACGCGAAGGAGGACACGCCGATACCCAGCCGGGACAGACCGCCGAGCAGGGCGATGCCCACCCCACCGGACTGCACGGCGACGCCCGCGGTGCCCGGCAGGGGATGGTCGGCGGCGAAGGTGGCGTCCAGACGCAGCGCGGGATCCGTGTGGGTGACGCCGAGGCAGTTGGGTCCGACCAGCCGCATGCCGTAGGTGCGGCACGCGGCCAGCAGCGCCCGCGCCTGGCCGGCGTCGAGACCGGTGGTGACGACGAGCAGCGCCCGGACTCCCGCCCTGCCGCACTCCTCGGCGGTGGCGGCCACCGCCGGGGCGGGTACGACCACGACCGCCAGGTCGGGCGTCCTGGGCAGGGCGCCGACGCAGGGGTAGGACGGTGTCCCGAGGACATGGTCGGCGTGCGGGTTGACGGCGAACACGCGCCCGCTGTAGCCGCCCGACTTCAGGTGGTGCAGGATCGCCCGGCCCACGGAACCGGGCCTGCGTCCGGCGCCCACCACGGCGACCACGCGCGGTCTCAGCAGCGGCTCCAGGCTGGCCACATCGGCACCGCGACCGCGGGCTTCGACCGCCGCCATGTAGGTGTCGTCCTCGTCCAGGCGTATCGTGCAGCGGACCTCCGGGCCCTCGATCCGACGGGCCGTTCGCAGACCGAGGTCGGCGAAGAGCCGGAGGACCTCCCGGTTCTCGCTGAGGGCGTCGGCGGTGAAGGCGGTGACGCCCTCGGCTCGTGCCGCGGACACGAGGTGCTCGACGAGCAGGGTCCCCACACCGCGGTGGTGCAGGCCGTCACAGACGGCGATGGAGATCTCGGCCTCGTCACCGGTGCCCCCGGTGTCGTACTCGGCGAGACCGATGACCTGCCCCTGGCGTTCGGCAAGCAGGGCCCGGTAACCGGGGCGCGCGGGGGCGCAGGCCCGGTCGGCCGCCCGCCCGGCCGACTGCGGGCTCAGCGAGAAGAAGCGGAGACGGAGGTTCTCCGGGGACATCTCCTCGTACAGTTCCCGCAGTCGGCCGTGGTCGGCCGGGACCGCCGGACGGATGCACACGGTCGTGCCGTCCGCGAGCAGCGCGTGGACCGCGGGGCGGTCGAGCGTGTCCTGCGACATCACAAGCTCCTTCAAGCTCCGGGTCAGTCGTCGGCGACGAGCGCGACGAGGTCCAGAAGCCGGTTGGTGTAGCCCCACTCGTTGTCGTACCAGCCGAACACCTTGGCCAGGGTGCCGTTGGTCTGGGTCAGGCCGGCGTCGAAGACGCAGGACGCCGGGTCGCCGATGACGTCGCGGGAGACGATGGGCGCCGTCGAGACGCGCAGGATGCCGTTGAGCGGGCCCTCGGCGGCCGCGGCGAAGGCCGCGTTGATCTCGTCGGCGGTGGCCTCCCGCTTCAGCGTCACCGTCAGATCGGTGAGCGAGCCGTCCTCCACGGGAACCCGGACGGCGATCCCGTCGAGCGCCCCGGCCAGCTCGGGCACCACCAGGCCCACGGCCCGCGCGGCACCGGTGCTGGTCGGAATGATGCTCAGGGCCGCCGAACGGGCGCGCCGCAGGTCCTTGTGCGGGCCGTCGAGCAGCGACTGGTCGTTGGTGTATCCGTGCACCGTGGTGAGCAGGCCGCGGTCCACGCCGAAGGCGTCGTCGAGGACCTTGACCATCGGCGCGAGGCAGTTGGTGGTGCAGGAGGCGGCCGAGATGATCCGATCGCGGTTCCTGTCGTAGGTGTCGTCGTTGACGCCCATCACGAGGGTGGCGTCGACGCCCTTGCCCGGCGCCGACAGCAACACGGTGTGGGCTCCTGCCTTCAGGTGCAGCGCGGCGGAGTCGCGGTCGCGGAAGCGGCCGGTGGACTCGATGACGATGTCCGCTCCGTAGTCGGACCAGCGCAGGGCCGCGGGGTCGCGCTCGGCGGTGACGGCGATGCGCCGGCCGTCGACGGTGAGCGAGCTGTCGTCATGGGTGACCTCGCGTCCGATGTGCCCGAACGTCGAGTCGTACTCCAGCAGGTGAGCGAGGGTGGCGGGCGGTGCCACGTCGTTGATCGCGACGACGTGGACGTCCTGGGTACCCGCTTGCGCGCGGTCGAGAGACGCGCGGAGACAGGTGCGGCCGATGCGGCCGAAGCCGTTGATGCCGACGCGTACGGTCATGGTGGTGAACTCCTTCACGGTCGGATGCTTCAGTGGCCAGGCGGCCGCCGCGCGGCCGCCGCCTTCGTCCCGCTCGCGCTCACTGCGGTACGACCGCGACGGGGCAGCCGGCGTGGTGCAGCACCGCGTGCGCGACGCGGCCGAGTGCCGGGCCGTGGCGGCCCTCTCGGCGCCGGGCGCCGATCACCAGCAGTCCGGCGTCGGCCGAGGCGTCGATCAGGGCCCTGTGGGCGGGGCCCTCGACGGTGCGCCGGCGCGACGCGGTGCCGGACGGGACGTCCCGCACGGCGGCCGCCAGTTCCCCGGCGGCCCGCGCCTCGGGGGACGCGACCGGTCCACCGGACGGCACCGCGTGGTGCGGCGCCCCGTGCGCGGGGCGCCGCCAGGCTCGTACGGCCTCCAGGGGCACGCCGCGCAGCCGCGCCTCTTCGACGGCGAAGCGCACCGCCGCCGCGTCCTTCTGCCGCGCGCCGACTCCCAGGACGACGCGGCCCGCCGCGGAGCGGACCCGGTCGTCGTGGTTCTCCCGCAGCACGATCACGGGGCAGTGCGCGTGACCCGCCACCGTCGCGCTGACGGAACCGAGGACGGCCTCGGTCAGGCCGCTCCGGCCGCGCGAGCCGAGGACCACCGCCGCGGCGGTGCGGCTCTCCCGTACCAGCGCGTACTCCGGTTCCTCCGGCAGCACGTCGGTGGTGACCTCGACCCCCGGCCGACGGCGGTGCGCCCGGCGCGCGGCCGTCTCGACGACGTCCTCCGCCATGACCTCCTCGGACGGCTTGCCGAGGTCCTCCGCGGGCGCGGTGCCCTCGTACCGCTCCCAGAGCGAGGCGTGGACCAGCCTCAGCGGAAGGCCCCGCAGGGCGGCCTCATCGGCCGCCCAGTCGACGGCGCGCAGGCTCGGCTCGGACCCGTCCACGCCGACGACCAGTGGCGGTTCCACCGTCGTCACCCGTCCACGCCCAGGTCGAAGACGATCCGGGCCTTGATCTCGCCGCGCAGCACGGCGTCGATGGACTCGTTCACGGAGTCGAGGGTGCGGGTCTCGCGGATCACCCTCGTGCGGCCGGCCGCGTGCAGTCGGAAGACCTCGTCGAGGTCCTGTCGCGTGCCGACGATGGAGCCGATGACCGAGGTGCCGTTCAGTACGGTGTCGAAGATCGGTACCTGGATCGTGCCGTGCGCGGGCAGTGCCACCATGACGAGCTTCCCGCCGCGCCGCAGACCGGAGTTGACGGCCTCGAACGCGGCCGGGTTCACGGCCAGCGCGATGGCCGCGTGGGCACCGCCGTGCTTCTTCAGCTCCGCGCCGACGTCCTGCGCGCGGGCGTCGATGACGATGTCCGCGCCCAGCTCCCGGGCCAGCTCCAGCTTCTCGTCGGTGACGTCGATCGCCGCGACCGTGGCACCGGCGATCTTCGCGTACTGCACGGCCAGGTGCCCGAGCCCGCCGACACCGGAGACCGCCACGAGTTGGGCGGGCCGGACGCCGGCGACCTTGAGGGCCTTGTAGGTGGTGACGCCGGCGCAGGTGAGCGGGGCGGCGTCGAGCGGCGTGACCCCCGCGGGCACCGGCTGGGCGAAGTCCGCCCAGGCCAGCATCTTCTCGGCGTACCCCCCGTCGCAGCCGTACCCGGTGTTGATCTGCTGCTCGCACAGCGTCTCCCAGCCGGACAGGCAGTGCTCGCACCGCCCGCAGGCCCTGCCGAGCCACGGGACCGCCACACGCTGACCCACGCGGAGGTGGGTGACCCCGTCGCCGAGCTTCTCGACGAGGCCGACGCCCTCGTGGCCGGGGACGAACGGCGGTCGGGGCTTGACGGGCCAGTCACCGTGGGCGGCGTGGATGTCGGTGTGGCACAGCCCGGAGGCTTCGACGCGGATGCGGACCTGGCCGGGGCCGGGCTCGGGGTCCGGCCGCTCCTCGATGACCAGGGGCTCGCCGAAGGCTCGTACGACAGCTGCTTTCATGGGTTTCTCCTGGGGTGCGGGGTCAGTCGTGCGGGACGACGGCGACGGGGGCGGCAGCGTGGTGCAGGACGGCGTGGGTGACGGTGCCGATGCGGGCGCCGACGGCGGAGCGGCGGATGCGCCGGCCGACGACGACCAGGGAGGCTTCGCGGGAGGCGTCGACCAGGGCGAGCGACGGGCTGCCGCAGTGGGACTCCGTGGTGACCTGGACATCGGGGTACTTCTGCCGCCAGGGCCGCAGCGTCTCCTTCAGGGCGTCGGCCTCGGCCGCCGCCACCGTCTCGGTGATCGCGGGGTCGGGGGCCATGCCGTAGGGGTAGTAGTACGGCGGGTTCCAGCCGTGCACCACTCGCAGGGGCACGCCGCGTTGCGCGGCGGCCTCGAAGGCGAACTCGATCGGGGCGGCGTCCGGGTTGCCGGTGTCCAGTCCGAGCAGGACGGGCAGCACGGGCGCGGCACCGTCAGCGGTTCCCGCCGGGGTCTTCCCGGGCGAGGCCGGGGCCTTCTCACCGGCGCGGACCAGGATGACGGGCCGTTCGCTGTGCGCCACGACCGCGAGGCCGACCGAGCCGACCAGGAAACCCTCGAAGGCGCCGAGGCCGCGCGAGCCGAGGACGAGCATGTCGGCGTCCCGTGCGGCACCGAGCAGGGCCTCGGCCGGTGATCCGGTGAGCTGTTCGGTGCTCACCTGCACCCCGGGACGGTGCTGCCGCAGGGCCCCGGCGGCCTCACGGAGAATCCGTCCGGTCCAGTGCTGCTGCGTCTCGGCGCCCAGCAGGGGGGCCTCGGCCATGGGAGCCGGTACCGGCTCCCACGCCTGGACGAGCTTCACCGGCAGTCCGCGCATCTCGGCCTCGCGGGCCGCCCAATCGGCGGCGGCACGGCTCTCGGGCGAGCCGTCGAGACCCACGATGATGGTGCGGGGCATGTTCTCCACCTCCTGAACCGGGCCCGTGCGGGCCGGTTCGAGCGTCGTTTTCGGGGGGGTGTCGGGGGGTCGGTGAGGGTGGGGACGCGGCGCCTCACGCGGTGGGCGCGGCGATGGCCGTCGCGGTCAGCGCAGCCAGGTGTGGTCGCGGACGATCGGCAGGCGTGCCCAGAGCCGGCCAAGGCCCCAGGTGGCGCCGGCGCCCGCTGCCGCCATGGCGATGAGCGCGGCGGCGTAGATCACGTGGTAGTCGGCGAACGGGTTCGTGGACATGGTCGGCGAACCGTCGGCCAGGTGCCTGGCCGGCGGCCACTCGGCGAGCCACATCAGCGCCAGCATCGCCGTGCCCGCCGCAGCGGCCGGCCGCAGCGCCACACCTGTGGTGAAGGCCACGCCGATGCCCAGCAGACCGAGCATGAACAGCCAGTCCGCCCAGGGGGCACCGGCCCACGCGTGGAACGTGGACCGCATGGGTCCGGCGGCGACGGCGCCGAGGAATCCCTTCGTCGGGGAGCCGCCGTCGATCCAGCCCCGGCCTGACGCCGTGGCGTATCCGAGCCCGAAGGTCTTGTCCAGGAACGCCCACAGGAAGACGAACCCGGTCAGGACGCGCAGCGAGGCGAGGGGGCGGGCCCCGGCGGTGTGCGCGTCGAGTCCGGCCGACACGGCGACCGGGGAACCGGTCCGGTTCGGGCGGAACGGGAGATGGAAGCCCGGGTTGCGGTGGGAGTGCGGGTGCACGGCCATGTCGGTGGTCCCTTCCTGCGTTCTCCGGTCTCGTTCGCTTGACACCCTTACTCTCGCGGTGGGCGAGGCGATGCGCCCGATGCCGAAGGGCACCGACCGCGGGGCCTGAAGGTCCCTGTCCGTCCAGGCCTGTTGACGGCACGCACGACGGACGGGTGGCTGTTCGGCCGACGTTGGGATCCGGGCGGTGCGGGGCGCCGCGCCCCTCGTGCGGACAGGACACGCCGGCGAGGATGCGGAGGAAGCGCGCCTTCGGGGCCCCGGCGCGCAGGGCGGCTTGCCGACGAGGGCCTCCGCCCCGTTCAGGGCGCCGAGGCCGCGGTCGGGGTGCCGAGTCCGTGGTCGGGGTGCCGAGTCCGCGGTCGGACCTGACGGGGACTCGTCCCCCGCCGGGGCGCGGATGACCGGACCGCCGGGGCCGAGTGGGCCGAGTGGGCACGGCGTGCCGAGCGCGGGGCCGGTCCCAGTGTCCAGAACCTCGCGTCCTGGCTCGTGGACCCGCCCGACGGCCCGGCGCCCGCTCAGGGGCACGTCACATGCCCCCGCGATCCACGCGGACACGACACGCACCCGCCGAGGAGGCGCGTCGCGAGGGCCGGTCCCGCCTCTTCCCCGGCCCCGGCCCGGATCGTACGGGCGGCGCGGAAGGGCGACGCCGTCGAGTCCTCCGGCGAAACGCGGACACATCCCTCGTCACCGTGACCGCGCGGAAAGGTGCCTGCCGTCGAGGGCCTGGCCGACACGGACCTCGGCCGACACGGTCGGCCGCGCCCTTGTCGCCATCAAAAAAAAGGGCCTTACGCCCCTATCGGGACGTAAGGCCAGATGTCGCGGTCAGCGGGCCTGCCCGCCCTGCTTCTGCCGGTCCGCGGCCTGGGTGGCGATCACCGCCGCCTGGACGCGGCGCTCCACACCGAGCTTCGCCAGCAGGCGCGAGATGTGGTTCTTCACCGTCTTCTCGGCCAGGTAGAGGCGCTGGCCGATCTGGCGGTTGGTCAGCCCCTCTCCGATCAGGGCGAGGATCTCCCGCTCCCGGTCGGTCAGGCCGGGCAGCGCGTCCGGCTCCTCCCGCTCCTGACCGCCGCGCAGGCGGGCCATCAGCTTGGTCGTGGCGCTCGGGTCGAGCAGGGACTGGCCCGCGGCGACGGTACGCACGGCCGAGACCAGTTCCGAACCCTGTATCTGCTTCAGGACGTACCCGGAGGCGCCCGCCATGATCGCGTCCAGCAGCGCCTCCTCGTCGTCGAACGAGGTCAGCATCAGGCAGGCCAGCTCCGGCACGCGCGAGCGGAGTTCACGGCAGACGCTCACGCCGTCGCCGTCGGGCAGGCGGACGTCCAGCACGGCCACGTGCGGGCGCAGCGCGGGGATGCGCACCAGGGCCTGCTCCGCCGAACCGGCCTCACCGACCACCTCGA
Source organism: Streptomyces hygroscopicus subsp. hygroscopicus (assembly GCF_030269125.1). Lineage (GTDB taxonomy): Bacteria > Actinomycetota > Actinomycetes > Streptomycetales > Streptomycetaceae > Streptomyces > Streptomyces hygroscopicus_C. Next base: position 76,270 of record NZ_BSSM01000008.1, read on the forward strand.
TGTCCGGCTCGTCGTTCAGCAGGTCGCGCACGCCACGCCGTACCACCTCGTGGTCGTCCATCAGGACGACGCGAATCGGGTTGTCGGGGCCGTGCTGCTTGCCGTCTGCCATCAATCGCTCCCTGTTCCGGCGTGCCTCGCCGTTGTACTCGCTGGACGGTGCCGCGCTCCGTCCTGAGATCCTTCTGGTCTCCGGTCGGAAGGTCCAGGGTCTGTCGACCCTGTCCCCTCCCCAGTTTCCCTCACCCCGTGCCGCGGACCGGTCCAGCCTACGCGGGACAGCCGGACCCCGACGCCGTGCCGCGTTCGCACGGGCCGGCCCGGACGGGCCGCCGGCCCGGGGAGGCCGCGTCCGGCGCTCGGCGTGCCGCGCGCGCAGTACAGGGCCGACCGGACCCGGAACAGGGCCGAACGGCCCTGGCGCGGGACGTTCCGGCGAGGTTTCAATGAGCCGACCACGTCTGTCCGCGGCGGGCACCTCGTTGTCTCGCCGGCACAACGGGCAACGGCAGACCGCACTGAGCAACGAAAGCGCAGCAGGCCCTCCATGACCATCGACAACGCCCAGCCCGTTCCCCCCGGACCGCGCCGAAGCATCGAGCTGAACCGCGACGAAGCCATGCGGCTGCTGGGAAGCGTCTCCTTCGGACGGATCGTCTTCACCCAGCGCGCACTGCCGACCGTGCGGCCCGTGAACCACGTCATGGTGGGCGGCGACATCATCATCCGCACCCACGCGGGGGCGGCCCTCACCTCCCGTGCCCAGGAGGCCGACGGCTCCGGCGTCGTCGTCGCCTACGAGGCCGACCTCATCGACCCGGACACCCATCTCGGCTGGAGCGTGGTGGCCACCGGCTACGCCCGGCTGGTGACCGACCCCGAGGAGCTGGCCCGGTACCGGACCCTGTTGACGTCCTGGGTGCAGCAGACCATGGACTACGCGGTACGCATCCACCCCGACCTGATCACCGGGATCCGTCTCACGGCCGACGACACGCCCGGCGAAGCCGTCGGCGAGGGCTGAACACGACGCTCCGCCCCCGCGTGGTCCCGGCGGCGGTGAGTCACCGGGACCAGGTGCGGGGGCTCACGCGTGCGGGATCACCGCGACCGGCACCGAGCTGTGCTCCAGCACGGCCTGGGTGACCGGCCCGAGCGCGGCACCGACGGGCCCGCGCCGCCGAGTGCGGCCGACGACGACCAGGGACGCGTCCCCCGACGCCTCGGCCAGATGCCTGCCGGCCGTCCCGATCACGGCCTGCTCGGCCACCTCCACGCCGGGGAACCTCTCCCGCCAGGGCCGCAGCACCTCGGACAGGGTGCGCGCGCCGGACCGTCCGGCGTCGGCGGCGGCGTCGTGGACGTCCGGCTCCGCCTTCCAGCCGTGGACGACGCGCAGCCTCGCCGCGCGGCGGGAGGCCGCGTCGAACGCGAACTCGATCACCGCGTCGTGCGGTTCCGTCAGATCGAGGCCCAGCACCACGTCGCCGGGCCGGTGCTCGTCCTGCGGGCGCCCGCCGGGTACCAGTACGACGGGCCGCCGGCAGCGAGCGACGACCGTCAGGGCGACCGCCCCGGCCAGCCGGCCGGCCACGCCGGCCGCCGAAGAGGGCGAACCGAGTACGACCAGTTCGGCATCGCCCGCCGCCGTGAGCAGCACGGACACCGGATCGCCCGGGACGCGGTCGCTGTCGATCCGCACGTCCGCGGCACGGCGCGCGATCCGCGCCTCGGTCTCGCTGAGCACGGGGTCGGGCTCGGCGCACCGCTGGGCGGCGTGGACCAGACGCAGCGGGACGTCACGACGCCGGGCCTCCCGGACAGCCCAGTCGGTGGCGATGCGGGAGCCGGGTGAACCGTCCACGCCGACGGTGATGGTGCGGGGCATTCTTGGTCTCCTTCTCGAACGCGAAGTCAGTCTCGTGGCAGCGCCCTCGGACGAGGAGATGCCACTGGTCCCGGTGTGGGGACCGGGCGACCCCGGCCCCGGTCGGCGGGGCTCACGGTGCCCGGAGGCGCGGGGCGGCCGGCGGCCCGTCGGGGTGCGCCGCCCGGCTCACACCGCCCGCAGCCCGTGCTCCCGGAACTGTCCCCGCACGCGCTCCGTCAGAGCCGGGTCCGGGACGGGGGTGCCGCGCAGCGGGAAGTCGATGCCGAGGGCGTCGTACTTGTGGGCGCCGAGCTTGTGGAACGGCAGGACGTCCACGCGGTCGACGTTGCCGAGCCCGGCCAGGAAGGCACCGAGGCCGTCGATCGCGGACGGATCGTCGGTCAGGCCGGGGACGAGGACGTACCGGATGTACACGGGGACGTCGAGTCGGTCCAGGCGGGTGGCGAAGCCGAGTGTGGGGGCCAGTCGGGCCCCGGTGAGCCTGCGGTAGGTGGGGGCGTGGAACGCCTTGATGTCCAGCAGCACCAGGTCGGTGTCGGCGAGGAGCTCGTCGGAGGCCCGCTCGCCCAGGAAGCCGGAGGTGTCCAGCGCCGTGTGGAGTCCCGCCTCCTTGCAGCGGCGCAGGAGGGAGCCGGTGAAGGCGGGCTGGAGCAGCGGCTCCCCGCCCGTGATCGTGACCCCTCCCCCGGCCGTGGTCACGAAGTCCCGGTATCTCCCGATCTCCGCCATGACCTCGTCCACCGAGGTCTCCCGTCCGTCGCGCATGTGCCAGGTGTCGGGGTTGGCGCAGTACAGGCAGCGCAGCGGGCAGCCGCTGACGAACAGCACGAACCGGGTCCCGGGACCGTCCACCCCGGTGGACAGGTCCCAGGAGTGGGTCCGTCCGGTCACCGCCGGCACCGCCGGGGCCTTCACAGGGACCCGTGGAAGGTGCGGCTGATCACGTCGAGCTGCTGCTCGCGCGTCAGACGGACGAAGTTGACCGCGTATCCGGAGACCCGGATGGTCAACTCCGGGTAGTCCTCGGGGTGTTCCATGGCGTCCTCGAGAGTCGCCCGGTTCAGCACGTTGACGTTCATGTGGAAGCCGCCCGCGGCCATGTAGCCGTCGAGGACCCCGGCCAGGTTGCCCGCGCGTTCGGCGGGGTCGTGGCCGAGTCCCTCCGGGGTGATGGTCGTGGTCAGGGAGATCCCGTCGCGGGCCTCCTCGTACGGCAGCTTCGCCACCGACAGCGCCGAGGCGACGACCCCGTGCCGGTCCCGGCCGTTCATCGGGTTGGCGCCCGGCGCGAAGGGCTGTCCGGCACGCCGGCCGTCGGGGGTGTTGCCGGTGTGCTTGCCGTAGACCACGTTGGACGTGATGGTCAGCACGGACTGGGTGTGCTCGGCGCCCCGGTAGGCGGGGTGCTTGCGGACCTTCGCCATGAACGACTCGACCAGGTGCACGGCGAGGGCGTCGGCCCGGTCGTCGTTGTTGCCGTACGAGGGGAAGTCGCCCTCGGTGACGTAGTCCACGGCGAGTCCGGTGTCGTCCCGGATCACCCTCACCCGGCCGTACCTGACGGCGGACAGGCTGTCCGCGGCGACCGAGAGGCCGGCGATCCCGCAGGCCATGAAGCGGTGCACGGGGTGGTCGTGCAACGCCATCTCGATGCGCTCGTACGCGTACTTGTCGTGCATGTAGTGGATGACGTTCAGCGCGTCGACGTACGTCTCGGCCAGCCAGTCCAGCATCCGGTCGTACGCCGCCGACAACTCGTCGTAGTCCAGGTACGTGCCGGTCAGGGCGGGCATCCGGGGCGCGACCTGTTCGCCGGTCAGCTCGTCCCGGCCGCCGTTGATCGCGTACAGCAGGGCCTTGGCGAGGTTGACCCGGGCGCCGAAGAACTGCATCTGCCGGCCCACCGCCATGGCGGACACACAGCAGGCGATGGCGGTGTCGTCGCCGGTGCGCGGGCGCATCAGGTCGTCGGACTCGTACTGGATGGAGCTGGTGTCGATGGAGACCTGGGCGCAGAACCGCTTGAACCCCTCCGGCAACCGGGGCGACCACAGCACCGTCAGGTTCGGCTCCGGCGCGGGCCCGAGGTTGTAGAGGGTCTGCAGGAAGCGGAACGAGGTACGGGTGACCAACGGCCGCCCGTCGGCACCGATGCCGCCGATGGACTCCGTCACCCAGGTCGGGTCGCCGGAGAAGAGGGCGTCGTACTCGGGTGTGCGCAGGAACCGCACGATGCGCAGCTTGATCACGAAGTCGTCGATCAGTTCCTGGGCCCGTGTCTCGTCGATGCGGCCCTCGTCCAGGTCCCGCTGGAGGTAGACGTCCAGGAAGGTCGACGTGCGGCCCAGCGACATCGCGGCACCGTTCTGCTCCTTCACCGCGGCCAGGAAGCCGAGGTAGAGCCACTGCACGGCCTCCCGCGCGGTCACGGCCGGCCGCGACACGTCACAGCCGTACGAGGCCGCCATCCGCGTCAGCTCACCCAGCGCGCGGATCTGCTCGGCCAGCTCCTCCCGGTCGCGGATGACGTCCGGGGTGGACGGCTGCGCGTCCAGGAGGGCCCGGTCGGCCCGCTTGGCCTCGATCAGCCGGTCGGTGCCGTAGAGCGCCACCCGCCGGTAGTCGCCGATGATCCGGCCCCGTCCGTAGGCGTCCGGCAGTCCGGTGATCACGCCGGCCTTGCGGGCGGCGCGCATGGCGGGGGTGTACGCGTCGAAGACGCCGTCGTTGTGGGTCTTGCGATAGGTGCCGAAGACCTTGGTCACGAACGGGTCGGGCGCGTAGCCGTACGCCCTGAGCCCGTTCTCCACCATGCGCAGACCGCCGTTCGGCATGATCGCCCGCCTGAGCGGGGCGTCGGTCTGGAGGCCGACGATCAGCTCGCGCTCCCGGTCGATGTAACCGGGGGCGTGCGAGGTGATCGTGGAAGGGGTGGCGGCGTCGACGTCGTAGACACCCTTGCGGCGCTCCTCGGGGAACAGCGCGGCGACCTTGTGCCAGACGGAGAGCGTTCGCTCGGTCGGCCCGGCGAGGAACTCGGAACCCCCTTCGTAGGGGGTGTAGTTGGCCTGGATGAAGTCTCGTACGTCGACGCTCTCGCGCCACCGGGGTCCGCGAAAGCCCCGCCAGGCCTCGGCGGGCGCGGCCACGTCTGCGTGGGGTGCCACGGTCATCACTGCCTCCGCATCGTTCGCGACGCTGCCCAGGGGGTTCGCCGGGGAGCTGCACCGCCGATGCTCGTCGCTCGCCACCACCGGGGGCAGGGCCTGCGGGAGCCCGTCGCCGTGCCGTCCGACCCCACCGCCGTAGGGACGTTCGGTCCCGGTCGGGGAGGGCGGCGCCTGGCGGTCGGCCCGGCGGGGCACGCGGTACGTCGTGCGGCCGGTGACCAGTCGGCGGCCGGTGACCAGTTCGGCGTCGATCCGCACGAGGACCTCGTCGGGCGAGGGGACCCGGGAACGCGGCGCCGCCCGCTCGGCACGTTCCCGTTCCGCCCGGCGGGTCACGACCGCGGCCCGGCCGGTCAGGACGACGCTCCAGCCGGACCGTGCCGCCGCGTCCACCGCGTCCGCCTCGAAGGCGACGACCGCCCCGTCGACCGCGCGGACCAGCTCGGACGCCGCCGACGCGCGCAGCAGCACCGTTCCGTCCTCGTCCAGTCCGAAGCCGACCGGCATCACCGCCGGCAAGGCCTGCCGCGTGTAGACGACGCGGCCCACGGGGGCCGTCGCCAGCAGGCGCAGGCACTCGTCACGATCGAGTTCGCAAAAGCCGTCGTCCGGACGCACGGGTCAGCCCTCTCTCGGCACGACACAAGGAGTTTCGTCCATGCTGAGACCCGGCCCCGGCCCTCGATGAGTGCCACCGGTCCCGCTGTGACCGGAGAGCGGCCCAGGCAGCGTGCCGACGAAGAGGTACAACGGCCCTTCCGGTCCACCGTCCGCACCGGCTTTCCTGTGACCATGGCCGAAACCCCGAGCGGATCCGAACGCCGCCCCACGTACCGCACCACCACCGGCGGAACCACCGTCGTGGAGCTGTACGGCGAGATCGACATCCTCGCCGCGCCCTCGGTGACGGCGTGCCTGGACGACCTGACGGCCCGCGGCCGCCCGGACGTCGTGGTGGATCTCCGCGCCGTCTCCTTCATCGACTGCGCGGGGCTGGCCCCGCTGTGCCGCGCGCGGAACCGCGTCGCACGACGGCACGGCCGTCTGCGTCTCGTCTCCGACAGCGACCGGCTGCTGCGCGTGGTGACCGGGGCGGGGCTGCGGGACTTCTTCGAGATCCAGGACCGCTTGCCCGAAGCTCCCGCCGTGGAGCCCGGGACGGCTCTCTACGCCATGGCGAGCTGACCGGGGCGCGGACGGGCACGGACCCCGGAGGTCCGCGGCCGGCCGACGCGCCCGAACGCCGGCGTCGAGGGGATCAGCGGCCCTCCTCGGCGGTCCCGTCGTCGGTGGACAGGGGCACGTTCCACTCCAGGAGGGTGCCGGTCGGATCACGGCGCGTGACATGGCAGGTGCCGCCGAGTTCTTCGGCACGGCTCCGCAGGTTCGCCAGTCCGCTGCGCCGGGTGGCGGCGGGGTCGATGCCGCGTCCGTTGTCGGCGACGATCAGCCGCAGTGCCCGGTCGGAGGCTTCGGCGGTGACTTCCACCGCGGTGGCCTGGGCGTGCCGGGCCGCATTGGACAGGGCCTCCCGCAGCACGGCGAGGAGGTGGCCGGCGTGGGCACCGGGCACTCCCGTGTCCAGCAGACCGGTCATGCGCAGGGCCGGGGCGAAGCCGAGGACCTGCGCCGACTCGTCGGTCAGGGCCAGCAGCCGGGCACGCAGCCCGCCGGCCTCCTCCTGCCGGTCCCGGTGCTGGAGCGCGAAGATGGTCGTGCGGATGATCTTGATGGTGTCGTCCAGGTCGTCCACGACCCGCAGGATGCGCTCCGTCGCGACGGGTTCGCCGCGGACGCGGCCGAGCACGGCCTGGAGCGTCAGCCCGTCGGCGAAGAGCCGTTGGATGACCTGGTCGTGCAGGTCACGCGCGATCCGGTCACGATCGCCGAGAAGCGTCAGCTGCTCGGTCTCCCGACGGTGCTCGGCGAGCTTCAGTACCAGGGCCGCCTGGTCGGCGAAGGCGGACACCATGTCGATGGTCGCGTCGCTGAAGGAGTGACCGCCGGGAAGGTTGGCCACCTGCAGCACGCCGCGCACCCGCTCGCTGTCGCCCACGGGCACGAAGAAGGCAGGCCCCAGGCGTACCACGGAGGCGCTGCCGCCCGATCCGCGGGGATCGTCGCTGAGGGCCTCGCTGGTGATCGGCTCTCCGGCGGTGAACACCTTCGACGCCATGGTGGTCGACGGGAGCGCCAGTCCGAGCAGCCGGTCGGCCGCCTCGCCCGCTGCCGCCTCCACGGTGAGGTCGGGCCCGTCCCCGACGGGCAGGGCGAGCGTGACCAGGTCGGTGCCGGTCATCTGCCGCACGGTGTCGGCGAGCGAGCGCAGGATCTCCTCGGGCGGCACGCCCGACAGCAGGGCCCGGGTCATGTCGGCGCTGGCGGACAGGCGACGCTCGCGGTGGCGGCTGGCGTCGTACAGGCGGGCGTTGTCGATCGCCACACCCGCCGCGGCGGCCAGGCTCTGGAGCACCACCTCGTCGTCGGCGTCGAAGGGCAGCCCGTTGCGCTTGTCGGTCAGGTAGAGGTTGCCGAAGACCTTGCCGCGCACCTGCACGGGGGCGCCGAGGAACGTGCGCATGGGCGGGTGGCCCGGCGGGAAACCCGTCGCCTCCGGATGCCCCCCGAGATCTTCCAGACGCAGCGGACGGGGCTCGCGGATGAGGAGACCCAGGATGCCGTGCCCTTCGGGGTAGTGCCCGATCTTGGCGATCGCCTCGTCGTCCATACCGACGGTGATGAACTGCCGGATGGTGTCTTCCTCACCCACCACGCCCAGCGCGCCGTACGAGGCGTCCACCAGGTCGACGGCGGACTGCACGATCCGTCGCAGCAGGTCCTTGAGCTCGAGGTCGCTGCCGATCGCCATCACGGCGTCCAGCAGGGTCTGCATGCGGTCCCGGCCCCCGCGCACCCGCTCCACATGCTCCTGCAGTTCGCTCAGCAGCGCGTCCATCCGCAACGGCGCGACCGAACCGAGACGCTCCGCTCCCGACCGTTCGTCCATAGCGGTGCCCTCGTCCTCTCTCCCGACCATGGGGTACAGCATGCCCGAACAGCCCTACCGGTGGACAGTCGGGCCTGCTATGGCGCAGCCGTCCGCCCGGCACCCCGGGGGCCGCCCGTCGGCGGGTCCGGCCGGCGTCTCCGGGAAGCGGGCCGACGGGGAACCCCCACGTGTCGTACTCGGGAGACCTCGGAAGCCGAATGCGCACCGAGCGCTCAAAAGCGCCGGAAACCACGACCCGATTCCCCGGTCCGGACCGGATCCGCCGCATGCCGGCATTTCGTCCGGTCCTTGAACCGGAATGTCCGATACCAGGCTCCCGCCGGAAAAGGGGACGCCTCGCCGAGGGTTTTCCCGGACGGTCCCGGGTACATCCGATCCGGTCTGGGAGAACGCACGGAAACCCGGTGGCGCGCGCTTTGACCCGCCGGCCGCGAGAAAGCGGGATCCGGGCCCCCTCAGGGCCGGCCGGGGTCGCGGTCCCCGGGATCCCCCCAGCTCAACGTGGCCTGCCGCCTGTCGTCAACTCTTGTGTCGGTGCCCGGACTTCCGCTAGCGTGACCGCGTTCGACCCGGCACGCCGGGTACGTCTCCGGACTCACGGCTGAGGGATCGAGCGATGACCGGATCACCATGGCTGCCGCTGGGGACCTGTCCGGACGCGGATATCCGGTTGGTGTGCCTGCCGCACGCGGGAGCCGGAGCATCGGCATTCCGACTTTGGGGCAAGGGGATCGACGCCCAAATAGGGGTATGCCCCGTGCAGCCCCCGGGGCGCGAAAAACGCCGCAAGGAGGCGCCCTTCACCAGCGTCGAGCCCCTGGTCCGCGAACTGGTCTCGGAGATATCCGAATCGGTCGCCGAACCCTATGCCCTGTTCGGGCACAGCACCGGCGCCCTCTGCGCTTTCCAGGCCGTCCGTGAACTGCGCGACACCGGCGGACCGATGCCGGTACACCTGTTCGTGAGCGGCAGGCGCGCCCCCCACATGCCGTTGGAGCGGGACGACCTGGCCGCCATGAGCCTTCCGGAGCTGGCGGAATTCCTCCAGAACCTGGGCGGGACTCCCGAGGGCGTCCTGGCCGACCACGACATCCTCGGCGCCCTGCGACCACTCCTGGCCGCCGACTTCGCGGTGAACCAGGGTTACGACTTCATCCCCGCGGCGCCCCTCGACATCCCGGTCACCGCGTTCGCCGGCGTCGAGGACACCGGAGCCGACGGTGAACTGATGGCGCCGTGGAAGGAGCATACGACCTGCGACTTCACCCTCCACGAGCTGGACGGCGGTCACTTCGCGGTTTTCGACCGGGGCGCACAGGTGCACGCGCACATCGCCGCGCACCTGTCCACGTACCTGCGCCCGACGGCCTGACGAGGGAACCCATCGATGGAACTGTCGCGCGCAGGCCTGGAGATGGCCAGGCTGTCCGGCCTCCGCGGGATCATGGAGGACATCGCCCTGGCGACCGGCGCGGCCCCGGGTCGCGCGTGGCGCAACCTCGGAGTGGGCAACCCCGCCGCGATCCCGGAGGTCTGCGGCTGGTGGCAGCGGTTGGCCACCGAGGCGCTGACCGGGTCCTTCGCCGACACCAGTTGCCGGTACGGCCCCTCGCGAGGGCTTCCCCGGCTGGTCGACGCCATCGTGGGCTACTTCAATCGCCGGTACGGGTGGACCATAGGACCGCGCAACGTCGTGGTCGGCCCCGGAAGCCAGATGCTGTGCTTCATGGCGGCGGCGATGTTCACCGGGCCGGGAGCGGCCCGGGACACCGAGCTGGTTCTCCCGATGACGCCCGACTACACCGGCTACCAGGGCCTTTCGATGACGGCGGGCGGGGTCCGGGGAGTCGAACCGATCCTGAGGACCGAGGGCGAGCGGACCTTCGGCTACCGCATCGACCTGACGGCCGTGTCGGAGCAGGCGAACGCGGGGATGTTCCTGATCTCCACCCCGAGCAACCCGGCCGGTCGCCGTGCGACGCCCGAGGAGCTCGACGGGCTGCTGGACATCGCGGAAGCACGGGACGTCCCGCTCATGCTCGACCTCGCCTACGGCCACCCGTTCCCGGGGATCGCCGAGGCGCCGACCGCTCCGATATGGCATGAGCGAGTGATCAACTCATTCTCGTTGTCCAAGACGGGGCTGCCCGGGGAGCGCCTGGGATTCGTCATCGCCGACGAGCGGTACGTGACCCCGTTGGTCTCCTTCCTGGCGAACTCGGCCCTCCACGCGCCGCAGCTCGCCCAGGCCACCCTGGCCCGCGCCCTGGAAGGCGACGCGATCGACGCCGTCGTCGCGTCGGTGATCACTCCCTTCTACGCCGAGCGGCGCAAGTACATGGAGGAACTGCTGGTCCAGGCGCTGCCGTGCGAGGTCTCCTGGCGGCTTCACCGCAGCGAGGGCGGCATGTTCGTGTGGCTGTGGGTGGACGAGGACTGGTTCGACGACCTGGAGCTGTGCCGGCTCCTCAAAGAACGTGGTGTCTTCGTCGTACCGGGCCGGCACTTCTTCACCGAGCCCGAGCGCGGCGCGCGGCTCGGTCGCCATCCCCGCCAGTGCGTGCGGATCAGCATGACTCCCGATCCGGCGGATCTCACGGCGGGCGTCGAGCGGATCGCGGCGGCACTGGCGGACATGCGGGACCGAGCGGCCGGCACGACCGGCAACGACAACTGACACACGAGAACCGAGACAAGGGGGGATCGGCCGATGGCCGAATGCCGCGAGGACTTCGTGGACAACGAGTACACGGCCCCGGTGGGCCGGCTGGAGGAGACCGTGGCCGGGATCGTCGCGGAGGTGCTCGGCGTGGACCGCATCGGCCGGTCCGACAGCTTCTACGACTTCGGGGGCACGTCGCTCCAGGCGATCCGGATCTGCGCCAGGATCGAGTCGAAGCTCGGAATCAAGGCCATGCCGCTGTGGCTGTTCGACAACGACGTCCTGGAAGACTTCGTGGGGCAGTTGGCCGGTGCCGGTGAGTGAGTCGCAGGCGGTGATCCACACCGCGTTCGCCCGCCACGCGGCCGAACGCCCCGAGGCCGTGGCGCTGACCGGGCGCGGGGCCCGAATCACCTACGGCCAGCTCGCGTCGGCCTCCGACGCCTACGCCGTGGAACTGGCCCGAGCCGGTATCGGGCCCGGGACGAACGTGCCGCTCCTCCTGCCGCGCTCGGCCCGGCTCGCGGCGGTCGAGCTGGCGGTCCTCAAGTGCGGCGCGGCCTACGTCAACCTGGACCCCGCGTGGACCGCGGAGCGCAAGCGGTTGATCGTGGACCGCCTCGCCCCGAAGGCCGTCGTCACCGACGACGCCTCGGCGCCGGGCCGGTTCACCGCGCTGCGGCTGGACTTCGACGTGGCCGAGGCCGCGGCCCGGGGCGCGCGGTTCACCCCGCCGCCGGTGGCCGAGGACGACCCGGCCACGCTCTTCTTCACCTCCGGCACCACCGGCGGCCCCAAGGGCGTGGTCGTGCCGCACCGCGCCGTGACCCGTATGTTCACCGGGCCCGACCGGCTTCCCGGGTTCGGGCCGGGGCACGCCATCCCGCTGGTGGCCGGGCTGGCGTGGGACATGTACGCCTTCGAGCTGTGGGGCCAGCTCGTCACCGGCGGCACCGGAGCCTTCGCCGAGAGCGACCCGCTGATGCCGAACGAGCTGCGGAAGCTGGTGAGCACGGCCGGCGTCGACACGCTCTGGATCACCACGACGCTGTTCAACCTCTTCGTGGACGAGGACGTGGACTGTTTCCGGGGTCTCGGCCGGGTCCTCGTCGGCGGCGAGAAACTGTCGTCGGCCCACACCCGCGGCTTCCTGCGCCGGCATCCCGGGATTCCGCTGTGGAACGGCTACGGCCCCGCGGAGAACTGCATGTTCACCACGACGCGGCGGATCACCGAGGCCGACTGCGAGATCCCCGAAGGCATTCCGATCGGGACCGCCGTACCGGGCACGAGCGTGCTGGTGCTGGACGAGGACGACCGCAGGCTGGGTCCGGGGCGGATCGGCGAGATCGTCGCGGCCGGCCGCGGTCTGGCCCTGGGCTACCTCGATCAGCCCGAGCTGACCCGGGAGAAGTTCCCGACCATCGACGTGGACGGCACGCCCACCAGGGTCTACCGCACCGGCGATCTGGGCCTGTTCGGCGAGGACGGCGCCCTGCGGTTCCGCGGCCGGCGCGACCGGCAGGTGAAGATCGGCGGACACCGGATCGAGCTGGCCGAGGTCGAGATCGCCGCCCGCGGTGTGGCCGGGGTCCGCGAGTGCGTCGTGATCCCGTTGGACGCCCCTGACGGCACGGTGACCGGGATGGCGCTGTTCTACGTCGCCGAACCCGGCACCGGGGAGAACGCCTCGGCACTCGACGAGGCGGACCTGCGGGCGGAACTCGTCGGGCAGTTGCCCGCCTATCTGGTCCCCGGGATCGTGCGGCGGCTCGACCGGTTCCCGGTGACGGCGAACGGCAAGACCGATCAGGCCGAACTCCGGGGCCTGGCGGCCGCGCCGCGGCGGAGGAAGCGGTGAAGGTCTATCCCATGACCCTCCAGCAGGAGGCGATGTGGCTGGACGACCGGATGACCGAAGGACCCTGCCGGTACCTGGAGCCCTGGGTGCACCGCCTGACCGGGGCCGTCGACCGGTCGGCGGTCCGCTGGGCCTGGGAGGCGATCGTGGCCCGGCACGAGGCGCTGCGCACCTGCTACGACCTGGTCGACGACCAGCCGGTCCAGCGGGTGCGGCCCGAGGGGGACCCGCTGGCGCCGGTGTGGTGCCGGAGCGAGGAGGAGGCCGACGAGAGGCTGCGCGAACTGGTCCGCGCGCCGATGGACCTGGCCCGCGGGGCGGTGCGGGCCACCCTGCTGGAGACCGGCGCGGACCGCGCGATCCTGGTCGTCCAGATGCACCACATCGTGCTCGACGACTGGGCCCTGCACATCCTCGACCGGGAGTTCGAAGAGTTCTACCGGGCCCGCACGGAGGGCAGGCCCGCCGATGTGCGGCCGGTGCCCTTGCAGCCCGGACCGTACGCGCTGCGGCAGCGGTCCGCCCCGCGCGATCCGGCCGCCATGGACTACTGGCGGAAGAACCTCGCCGACCTGCCCGACGACGCCGACAGCACACTGCCGGCCGACGACGGGCTCCCGGTGTCGCCCGGCCACGGCGGGCGAGTGGAGTTCACGGTCGGCCCCGAGGCGACGCGCCGTCTGCGCAGGCTCGCCGGCCGCGCGCGGGTGACGCCGTTCACCGTCTTCGCCGCCGCCACGGCGCTGCTGCTGCACGCCGCCCGGGGCGCCGAGGACCTCCTGGTCGTCACTCCGGTCTCGCTCCGGGGCTCCGCGGACCTCGACCAGATGGTCGCTCCGTTGAACAATCTGCTGCCGCTGCGGCTGCGGGTACGGCCCGACGACACGTTCACCGGGCTGCTCGCCCAGGCACGGGCCAGAACGCACGAGGCCATCGAGTTCCGCGGCGTGTCCATCGTCGACCTGGTGCGGTGGACACGCCGGCGAGGCCGCCTCGGCCGGAACCTGTACCGCACCTCCGTCGTCCTGGACGACGCGGCCGACTCCGGCATGGACCTCCCGGGTGTGCGGGCCGAACGGCTCTTCGTGTTCCCGGGCACGTCCAAATTCGACCTCTCCTTCTTCTTCACGGCCGCGGACGGCGGCTACACGTGCATGCTCGACTACGCGAGCGACCGCTACGGCGCCGCCACCGCCCGGCGCTGGACCGACCGGATGCTCGCGCTGCTCGACCGGTGCACCACCGACCCGGACGGTTCGGTCGCCTCGCTCGTCGGGTGACACGGTCCCCGGGAGACGGGTGACGCCCTCACCCGGCGGTGACGGGGCCGGTGGGCCGGTCGCGCCAGGCCGAGGGCAGGGCGAGGACGATGAGGGCGCCGGTGCAGGCGAAGCCCCAGGCATAGCCGACCTGCTGGGCGAGGACGCCGAAGCAGACGGCACCGACGCCCATCCCGGCGTCGTAGGCGATGTTCCACAGGGCACCCACGGTGCCGTAGCCGGAGGCGGGGACGCGGGAGTACATCAGGGTGATCGTGGAGTTCTGGGTGATGCCGAAGCCGATGCCGAAGACGGCGACGCCGAGGACGACCGCGACGGCGCTGTGGGTGTACGCCGTGACGAACATGCCCGCGGCGGACACGGCGAGTCCGGGCAGCACCAGCCGGGACGAGCCCTTGCGGTCGCCGAGACGCCCGGCCACCCAGCGCGCCGCGGCCGCCCCGGCGGGCTGGACGAACAGGGCCACCGCCACCAGCCCCGCGGACGCCGAGGGAACGGCGAGCGGCAGGAAGGTCACCACGATCCCGGCGGCCAGCGCCGTGACCCCGAACAGGACGGCGGGCCGGGATATCGCGCGGTCGCGGACGCCGTCGAGGATGCCGATCCGCCGGCCGGCGATGTACTCCTTCTCGGGCAGCGCGGGTACCGACAGGATCGGGGCCAGCGCGCACACGCCCGCGGTCACGCCCACCGTCGCGTATCCCACCTGGGAGACCAGCCAGACACCGAGGGGCAGTCCGAGCAGCGAGGGCACGCCGGAGACCACGCCGACCAACGCCAGCCCCTCCCCCCGGCGTTCGGAAGGAATGAACGAGGCGGTCAGCGCCCCGCCCGCGACCACCGTCAGGGCGAAGCCCGCGCCGCGCAGCAGGCAGACCACCGTGATCCAGACGACGCCGGAGAACATCGTCAGCACCAGCGACGGCACGCCCATCAGCACCAGCCCCGCGCCCAGGGTGACCCGGTGGCCGAACCGCTCGATGAACCGCGGTGCCACGATCTCGCCGGCGACCGTGGCCAGCATCAGGGCGCCCGTGGTCACCCCGGCGCCGTTGCCGCCGGCCCCGGAGTGCTTGGCGTACAGCGGGACGACCGACAGCAGCAGGTAGAAGCTCGCCGAGGCGCCGAACATGCTCACGAAGCGGAGCAGCAGCGGACGGGTCACCAGCGGCGGCCGGCCCGTGGGCGGTGCCGTGGGCGACGCCGGCTCGCGCGGATCAGTGGTGGTCATGGTCGAACCCTAGGGAGCGATCAGCTCACCGGTAAGCTCCAATTCCATGTCTCCCGAGTGGTCCAATGCGTCCTCGGACCTGCTCGTCGCGATCGACCGCGACAGTGACGAGCCCCTGCGGTCCCAGCTGGAACGCCAGGTGCGCGAGGCGATCCGCACCGGTCGGCTGCGGGTCGGCGAGCGGCTGCCGCCCTCGCGTGAACTCGCCGGCGCGCTGGGGCTGTCCAGGGGGCTGGTCCAGGACGCCTACGCCCAGTTGCTGGCCGAGGGCTATCTGGTGGCGCGCGTGGGTTCGGGCACCCGGGTGGCGGCCGGTGCCTGCCCGCCGCCGTCCCCGCCGCCCCCGCCGTCCCGGCCCGCCGGGCGGTCGCCGCTGCTGGCCGACTTCCGCTGGGGCGTACCGGATCTGGGCGCGTTCCCGCTGTCCGACTGGCTGTGGGCGGTGCGGGAGGCGGCACGCGGGATGCCGGTGGCCGAACTGGACTACGGCGATCCCCGGGGCAGCGCGGTGCTGCGCGAGGTGGTCGCCGGGTACGCGCGCCGGATACGCGCGGCCGCCGCCGACCCCGAGCACACCGTCATCTGCTCGGGGTACGCGCAGGGTCTGTCCCTGGCCCTGGGCGCCCTCGCCCGCACCGGGGTGCGCCGCGTCGCCTACGAGGATCCCGGCTCGCCCGCCTCGGTCCGGGCGGCCGCCGCGGCGGCGGGTCTGGAGGCGGTCCCCGTGCCGGTGGACGAACAGGGCGTAGACGTCGCGGCGTTGGCGGCCACCGGCGCACGGGCGGTCGTCGTCACTCCGGCGCACCAGTGGCCGACCGGGGTGGTGCTCGGCCCCGAGCGGCGGCTGGCCCTGATCGCGTGGGCGGCCGCCGTCGACGGGGTGGTCGTCGAGGACGACTACGACGCCGAGTTCCGCTACGACCGTGAGCCGGTCGGCGCCCTCCAAGGGCTCGCGGCGGACCGGGTCGTCTCCATCAGCACCGTCAGCAAATCCCTGGCACCGGCGCTGCGCATCGGCTGGGTGCTGTGTCCGCCGGCGCTCACACAGGCCCTCGTGTCCGTCAAGCACGTCAGCGACCGCGGCTCACCGGTCCTCGACCAACTGGCCCTCGCCCGGCTGATGGAGTCGGGCCGCTTCGACCGGCACCTGCGCCGGATGCGCGCCGCCTACGCGGCCCGGCGCGCCGCGCTGCTCGCCGCGCTCGCGGAGCACGCCCCCGACGTCACCGTGACGGGCCTCGCCGCGGGTTTCCACGCCGTGGCCCATCTGCCGGAGACGGCGGACGAACAGGCCCTCGTCACCGCCGCCCGCGCCCGCTCGGTCGGCCTGTACGGGATGAGCACCTGCCGCACCTCGCAGGCGACCGCTCCGCCCCGGCTCGTGCTCGGCTTCGGCAACGTCGGCGAACGCGCCGTCACCGCGGGGATCGCCGCGATCGGTGATCTGCTCACCGGCCGGGACCCGGCGCGGAGCGGGGGCCCGCGCCCGGGGAACCGCTGCGCGGCGCCGCGTCCAGGTCCTCGGTGAGCCGGTCCGCCGCAGGCGCCGCGCCGCCGGGCGGCCCGGCCGTCTCTCCGAGGGGCCGCCACAGGACGTACCGGGCATGCGACCCGGACCGCCGCGGCGCGAACACGGCGCGGAGCGCGGGCACCTGGACCGCGGCGCCGCGGATCAGCTCGGTGGGCCCCGGGGTCCGCGCGCGGAGATCCGCCATGGTCGCGACGGCCCCGGACGACCCGAAGTCGTCCACCACGGCGGCGAGTTCGTCCAGGGCCCGGACCGTGTCGGTCAGCGTCCGCCCGATCTCGGCGAACGATCCCGTGCCGGCGGACCCCGGTGGCCGCCGGCCCGTTCTCCCTGGCGAAGGTGGTGGTCAGAGCGGTACCGACGCCATGGAGTACGACGGTCAGCCCGTCTCCCACGAGCCGGGCGAGGCTCCCGTCCGCCTCCTCGATCGCCCGGAGTCCGTCGCACGCCCACTCCCGCCGGCCGTGCGGGGCGGGTCGTACCCGTCGCAGGTCCCGCCGAGTCGGCGGCAGGGCGCACGCGCCGGCATCGCGGCGGTGCCGAGGGTGTCCTGGCTGGTCGCCCCGCGATGCACGCACGGCGCGGCGTCCGCGTCCGGTTCGCCGACGACCCGTGCGAACGCCCCGATCAGCTCGGCGACGGTGTCAGCGCTCCCCCGGGCGCGGAGCGCGATGTCCCGGGGTCGGCACTCTCCGCCCTGGCCGCGGCGGAGATGACCGCCGCGGCCTTCTCGGGCGGCATGCCGAGCCGTGCCCGTGCGCGGGCCGGCGCGGCCTCGCAGCGGACCGGTGTCCCGGTCGGCCGCTGGACCTTCGTCCGAGAGGCTCCTTCACTGTTCGCTGTACGGGGACACCGCTCGCCGGCCCTCCCGCTTCCCGCACCCCGGGCGTACGCGGCCGAACCGCTCGCCGCGCAGCCTATTTCCGGCACACGGGGACGAGGACGCGGCGCGGTTGCGGTCGGCTCAGGGCGAGCGCCGTCGCCATCGCCCGTGCCTTGACCATCGTCTCGGCGAACTCCTCCGCCGGGTCGGACAGCGCGACGACCGCACCGCCGACGCCGTAACCGACGGTCTCCGGCGTGGCCACGATGGTGCGGTTGACGACGCTGAGTTCGCAGCCGCCGCCGAGGGAGAACCAGCCGATCGCGCCCGAGTAGACCCCGCGCGGGCCCTGTTCGAGCCGGTCGATGATCTCCATGGTGCGCAGCTTGGGGGCGCCGGTCATGGAGCCGGGGGGAAAGGCCGCCCGTACGCAGTCGACCGCCGACCGGCCCTCGCGCAGGGTGCCGCGGACGGTGGAGACGAGATGGTGGACCTGGGGGAAGGTCTCCACCCCGCACAGCACCGGCACGTGGACCGAGCCGGGCCGGCAGACGACGCCCAGGTCGTTGCGGACGAGGTCCACGATCATCAGGTTCTCGGCCCGGTCCTTCTCGCTGCCGGTCAGGGAGTCCCGCAGCCGCGCGTCCTCCGCCTCGGTGGCGCCGCGCGGCCGTGTGCCCTTGATCGGTTTCGAGGTGACCGCTCCGTCGGGCGCGACGGCCAGGAACTGCTCCGGGGAGGCGCTGAGCACGGCCACGCCCGGGAAGTCGAGCAGCGCCCCGTAGGGGACCGGGCTGACGCGTCTGAGCGTGGAGTAGGTGGTCAGCGCGTCGATGCGGGTCTCGGCGACCGCGGTGTTCGACAGGCAGATCTCGTAGGACTCCCCCTGGCGCAGCTCCTCCAGGCACTCGCCGACCATGCGGAGGTAGGCGTCCTTGCCGTGGCGCAGCCCGACCGGCGCCGGGTGCGCGTCCGCCGGCCCGGCTCCCCTGGGGAGCACCGGCGTGGGGGGCAGCTCGCGCAGTCGCTCGCCGACCGTCTCGAACCACGCGGCGACCTCCGCGTCGTCCCGGTGCCGGCTCAGTCGCAGCAGGTAGCACGTCTGCTCGGCGTGGTCCACCACCAGTGCCCGGTCGGCGAAGACCAGGGCCGCGTCGGGCGTCTCGGCGGTGTGCGTGGTGAACGCGCCCAGGTCCGCCTTGAGTTCGTAGCCGAGGTAGCCGACGTACCCGAGCCGGAACCCGAAGGGCAGGTCGGTGCCGCCCTCGACGCGGCGGGCGGCGAGTTCACCGTCGAGGTACTCCAGGAACGTGCCGCGGACCCGCCGCCCGCTCGGCTCCACCCGGACGAGCCGTTCCGCCGCCCGGTAGGTGACGTACTCGCCGAGCGGACCCGCGCCGTCGCCCATGAGGGAGAACCGCCCCTGCCGCGGGGCGCTGCCGCTGTCCAGCCAGAAGCCGTGCGGGGCGGCGGCGAAGAGTTCGGCGTAGGCCGCCTCCGGGTTGGGCGCCCAGGGCAGCCGGCGGACGTGCAGCCGGTACGGCGGGCCGGCGTCCGCCGCCGGACCGGCCGTACGGTCGCGCCACGCGTGCGTGAGATCACGGAAGTTGGCGAGCAGCTCGTGTCCGTACTCCGTGCTGACGGACTCGGGGTGGAACTGCACTCCCCACAGCGGCCTGGTGCGGTGGCGGACCCCCATCAGGACGCCGTCCTCGGACCAGGCGAGCGCCTCCAGTTCCTCGGGCAGCGCGCCGACGGCGAGCGAGTGGTAGCGCACCGCACCGAAGGGCGAGGGAAGTCCGGCGAAGAGGTCGAGGCCCGTGTGCGTGACCTGGGAGAGGCGGCCGTGCCGGGGCTCGGGCGCGTGCCGTACCTCGGCCCCCAGCAGGTGGCAGATGCCCTGGTGGCCCAGGCACACCCCGAGGACCGGCAGGTCCCACTCCTGGATCGCGCGGGCTGCGATGCCGAAGTCCTGGTGCCGCTCGGGCCGGCCCGGTCCGGGGGAGATCACGACGTTGTCGAAGTCCCGCGGGTCGAGCGTGGACCAGTCGGCGTCGTTGCGGACGACCACCGGCTCGTGTCCGTTCACCTCCGTCAGCAGCTGGTGGAGGTTGTACGTGAAGGAGTCGTAGTTGTCGATGAGGAGCGTGCGCGTCATCCGTGCCTGTCCCTGGGTGCTCATCGCGCGGACAGCACCGATGCCTGGTCGGTGACCGCGCGCAGGACGGTCAGGGCGTCGTGCAGCGCGCCGACGTCGTGGGTGCGGATGTAGTCGGCGCCGTCGAGCGCGGCGTGGATCTCGGCGGCCAGGGTCGCGGGTCCGCTCTCGGCGATCGCGCGGCCGGTCACCGACCGCAGGAACGACTTCCGCGAGGCCGAGATCATGACCGGTAGCCCGAACTCCTCCTTCAGCGACCGGACTCCGCCGAGCACCGCGAAGGACGTCTCGGGGTTGCTGCCGAGGAAGTAGCCGAGCCCCGGGTCCACGACGAGCCGGTCCCGGTCGATCCCCGCCTCGCGCAGGGCGGCCAGGCGCTCGGCGAAGAACCGGAGTATGCCGTCCCAGACCTCGGCCGGGTCCGTCGGCACCCGGGTGGCGGGTCCGAGGCGCTGCACCGAGTGCATGACCACGAGCCCGCAGCGCGCCGCCGCCAGTTCGCCGTAGGTCTCCGGGTGGGGGAAGCCCTGGATGTCGTTGAGGTAGGAGACCCCGCGGGAGAGGGCGAAGCCCTGTGTCTCGGGCAGGAACGAGTCGACCGAGGTCGGGATGTTCTCGTCGGCCAGACGGTCGAGGACGGGCGCCAGGCGCGCGCACTCCCGCTCGGCGGGCACGCGGGCGGAGTCCGGATTGCTCGCGGCGGGGCCGAGTTCGATGATGTCCGCCCCCTCCGCCCGCAGCCGCAGCGCCTGCCGCACGGCCGCCTCGGCGTCCAGGTAGCGGCCGCCGTCGGAGAAGGAGTCCTCCGTGATGTTGACGATGCCGACGAGCAGCGGTCCACGGCGGTCGCTCGTCGCCAAGGGCGCCCCGAGGGCCATAGGGAGCATGGGATTTCTCCGTCCTTCGAAAGCGGTTCGGCGCAGCAAGGTTACGCATTCGAAGGGCCCGCCACGGAAGATTCTCCGGCCATGAGGGTGGTCACTCGGCAATATCTTGCTCACGCCGACACCCCCGTCCGCAGTCTGCGCGCCCGCCGGTGCGCCGTCTTCCGATCCAGGTCCAGCTCACGCCGACGGGGACCCGACCCGGAGTACAGGTGCGACCCCGCCGCCGGACCGAAGACGCGGCACGGGCCGGGGACGCAGACTCCTCGGCGACGGACCGGTGGCCGAATCCGACCGTCACCGCATCGCTTTCCAACGGACCGGGGGACCTGTGTCGGGAACACTCGCGAGCGACATCCTCGCCACCGCGCGGCTGCGCCCCGGTGCGGTGGCCCTGGCCGGAATGCCCGGCGAGGACACGGACGTCGGGTACGGGGAACTGGCCGCGCTGGCCGAACGCACCGGGCGCGTTCTCGACGCCTCCTTCGGCGCGGACCGCCCCCTGGCCCTCGTGGCCGCGAAGACGCCCGCCTCGATCGCCCTGATCCTGGCCTGTCTGTCGGCCGGCCGCCCGCTGCTGCTGCTCTCCCCCGACCTCGGCGAGGAGACCATCGCCACCCTGGTCGGGCGCGTGGGGGCGCAGGCGCTGGTCACGGTGGACGGGGGCCGGCCGACCTGGACGACCCCGCCGGACGGACCGGAGACCGCCGCCGCGCTGCCCGAGGGGACCGCCCTGGTCCTCACCACCTCCGGCTCCACCGGGGTCCCCAAACTCGTCCCGCTGACCGCCGGCGCGCTCGACGCCTTCACCGCGTGGGCGGGCGCCTTCCTCGGCCTGGACGGCGACAGCCGGGTGCTCAACTACGCGCCCCTCAACTTCGATCTGTGCCTGCTGGACATCTGGGCCACCCTGCGCCACGGCGGCCGGGTGCTCCTGGTGGACCCGGCGCGGGCCGCCGAGCCGACGTATCTGGCCCGCTGGGTGCGCGTCGGCCGGCCGCACGTCGTCCAGGGCGTGCCGCTGCTGTTCCGGCTGCTCGCCGAGGCCGGCGCGCCCCTGCGCGGCGACGGCGTCCGGCACGTGCTGCTGACCGGCGACCACGTGCCCCGACAGGTGCGCCGGCGGCTGCCGGAGCTGTTCCCGGGCGCCCGGCTGCACAACGTCTACGGCTGCACCGAGACCAACGACAGCATGATCCACAGCTTCGGTCCCGCCGAGGCGGCGGACGAGGACGTGCTGCCGCTGGGAGAGCCGGTCCAGGGCACGCTGATCGCCGTGCGCGACGGTGAGCGCGAGATCAGCGGTCCCGGCAGCGGCGAACTCCTCGTCTCCACGCCGTTCCAGACCCCCGGATACCTCGCCGAGCCCGCGGCCCGCGACCGCTTCCCGGAGCGGGACGGCCGTACCTGGTACCGGACCGGGGACCTGGTCGAGCGTGGCGCGGACGGGCGGCTGCGGCTGGTCGGCCGGACCGACTTCCAGGTCAAGGTGCGCGGCGTCCGCGTCAACGTGGAGGAGGTCGAGCGGGTCCTCACCGACCGCCCCGAGGTCGCCGAGGCGGCGGTCGTCGCCCTGCCCGACCCGGACGCGGGCGCGGCCCTGCACGCCTTCGTACGCCCCAGCGGCCCGGAGGTGACCGGCCTCCAGCTGCGCACCCTCTGCGCCGCCCGGCTCAACCGGGTGGCGATCCCCAGCCGTTTCCACCTCCTGTCCGGTCCGCTGCCCGTGGGGCCGACCGGAAAGGTGGACCGTCGCCGTCTCCAGGAGCACGTGACATGAGTCTGAACCAAGAGATCACCCGGCACATCGTGGACGAGTACCTACCCGGCACTCCTTCCGAGGAGCTGGAGGACTCCTACGACCTGCTGCGCAACGGCGTGGTGTCCAGCCTTCAGCTGCTGCGGCTCATCGCCTGGCTCGGCAACCACTACGACGTTCCCTTCGACGAACTCGACGTCACCCCGGACGACTTCCGTTCGGTGGCGGCGATCGTGGAGCTGATCGGCCGGCACCGCCGGTCCCTCGGCACGTCATCCCTTCCAGCCAACTGATCCGAGGACGAACGGGGGCCAGCGACAACATGTTCATTCGCGACAAGAGAGAGATCGAGCCGGTCGAGTGGGGCAACGGCCTCAGCTACCGCATGGTCGTGGAGCACGACCGGATGGGTTTCACCGTCTGCCACACCATCGTGAAGGCGGGCACCAAGTCGCAGCTGGAGTACCGCCGTCACCTGGAGGCGTGCTACTGCGTCTCCGGTTCCGGCCGGGTGGAGACCGCCGACGGCAGCGTGGGCCAGGACATCCGGCCCGGCATGCTGTACGCGCTCGACGAGCACGACGCCCACCACCTGATCGCCGACCCGGACGGGGACATGGAGCTGATCAGTGTCTTCAACCCGCCGCTGCGGGGCGACGAGCGGCACAACCTCGGCGCCGACGGCTTCTCCCACTACTGAGATGCCGCGGAGCGACGAACAGCGCGCACTGCTGCGCACGATCCGCGACGTGGCCCGGTCCGCCGGGCAGCACCACATCGAACGCGACCGGGCCGGCGAGTTCGACGCGGAGGGCTGGAAACGACTGTGCGACGTCGGCCTGTTCGGGCTGCCGTTCGCCACGGAGTGGGGCGGCCTCGGCGAGGACCTGGTCACCACGGTCGCCGTCCTGGAGGAACTCGGGTACGGCTGCCACGACACCGGGCTGAGCTTCTCCGCCACCACCCATCTGGTGAGCACCGGCGTCCCGCTGCACCGCTTCGGCTCGGCGCACCTCAAGTCCCGCTACCTGCCGGGGGTCTGCGCCGGCACCACGATCGGCGCGCACGCCATCACGGAGCCCGACGGCGGGTCGGACATGACCGACATGCGCACGAGCGCCACCCGCGACGGTGACGTCTTCGTGCTCAACGGCAACAAGGCCTTCGTCAGCAACGGACCCCTCGCCGACCTGATCGTGGTGTACGCCCGCACCGGCGAGCCCGGCGACATCGGCGGCCTCACGGCCTTCCTGGTGCGCCGGGACACCCCGGGCGTGACCGTCGGACAGCCGGTCGGGAAGCTCGGCCTGCGCACGTCGCCGCTCGCGGAGGTGTTCCTCAAGGACGTCCGGGTGCCCCGCGACCACGTGATCGGCGGGGTCGGCGCGGGGTTCCTCGTCTTCGACCACGTCATGCAGTGGGAGATCCTGTGCGGTTTCGCCGTCACCACGGGCGAGATGCGCAGGCGGCTGGAGCGCTGCGTCGAACACGCCCGCAGCCGAACGCAGTTCGGCGTCCACATCGGCTCCCACCAGGCCGTCTCGCACAAGCTCGTGGACCTGCGCATCGACGTGGAGACCGCCCGCAAGTGGCTCCACGACACCGCGCGCCGGGCCCAGGACCGCGAGGACGTGGCCGCCGACATCGCCACCACCAAGCTGATCGTCAGCGAGGCCAACGTCCGCTCGGCGCTGGCCGCCGTGCAGATCTTCGGCGGCTACGGCTACACGACCGAGTACGGCCTGGAGAAGGAGCTGCGGGACGCCGTGGGCGGCACGATCTACTCCGGCACCTCGGAGATCCAGCGCGAGCGCCTCGCCGTGCTCATGGGGCTCGACCGTCCCCTCACCGCCACCTGGAAGAAGGGGCAGACATGACAGTGAGCCAGGAGACGACACTGGCACCGACCGAGTTCCTGGACCACACCTCGCGGGCGGTACGCGCGTTCGTCGCCGAGGTGCTGCCCGCCGGGGACGTCTTCACCGGCGAGGGCGCCGACCCCGACGCCGACCGCGCCCGGCGCAACGCGGTCGCGCTCTACTACGCGGTCCGCGACTCGATCCCGTACGAGGTCTACGGCGCCGACCTGACCCGCGCCGGGCTCAGCGCGAGCGGCGTGCTCGCCCACGGCTTCGGCTTCTGCGTGCACAAGTCCGCCCTGTACGCGGCCGCCGTGCGCGCGGTGGGCGTCCCCAGCCGGCTCTACTACGGCGACGTACGCAACCACCTCGCCTCCCCGCGGCTGCGCGAACTGGTCGGCGGCGACGTCTTCCGCTTCCACAGCCTGGCCGTGGTGCGGCTCGACGGCCGCTGGACCAAGGCCACCCCGGTGTTCAACAAGATGCTGTGCAAGCTGTACGGCATCAAGCCGCTGGAGTTCGACGGGCGCGCCGACAGCATCTACCACCCCTACGACGAGCAGAACCGCCGGCACATGGAGTTCCTCCACGTCCACGGCGAGTTCGACGACGTTCCCTACGACCTCGTCTACGAGGGGATCAGGGCGGCGCATCCCAGGCTGTTCGCCGGCTCGCACACCACCACTCCCGGATCGCTGGCCGCCGAGGCGGCCGGCCGGGCGCTCTGAAAAGGACCTTCAGCATGGACAGGACGCGCTTCTCGCTCGGCGAGAACGATGCTCCGACGACCTGGTACAACCTGGCCGCGGATCTGCCCGGGGCCCCGCTGGCGCCCGCGCTCAACCCGCGCACCCATCAGCCGCTGACCCGCGCGGAGATGGCGCACACGATGCCGGAGCCGCTCATCCAGCAGGAGCTGAGCACCGAGCGCGAGATCGAGATCCCGCAGGAGGTCCGGGAGCTGTACGCGCTGTGGCGGCCCTCCCCGCTGTTCCGCGCCCGCCGTCTGGAGCGCGCGCTGGGCACTCCGGCCCGCATCTACTACAAGTACGAGGGCGGCGCGCCGACCGGCAGCCACAAGCCCAACACCGCGATCCCACAGGCGTACTACAACAAGCTGGCCGGGAAGACCGGTCTGGTCACCGAGACCGGTGCCGGTCAGTGGGGCAGCGCCACCGCCCTCGCCGCGTCCTTCTTCGGGATGACCGCCAAGGTCTACATGGTCAAGGTGAGCTTCGAGCAGAAGCCGTACCGCCGGGCCCTGATGGAGACGTACGGCGCGCAGTGCACGGCCAGCCCCAGCACGGAGACCGAGATCGGCCGCAAGATCCTCGCCGACGACCCCGACTGCACGGGCAGCCTCGGCATCGCCACCTCGGAGGCCCTGGAGGCCTTCGCGCAGGACCCGGACCTCGGCTACGTCCTCGGCAGCGCCGCCAACCACGTCCTGCTGCACCAGACCGTGATCGGGCAGGAGGCGATCCGGCAGATGGAGCTGGCCGAGGACTACCCCGACATCGTCGTGGGCTGCTCCGGCGGCGGCAGCAACCTGGCCGGGCTCTCCTTCCCGTTCCTCGGCGAGCAGCTGCGCGGCGGCCGCGAGGTGCGCGTCATCGCCGTGGAGCCGGCCGCCTGCCCGACCCTCACCCAGGGCACCATCGCCTACGACTACGCGGACACCGGCCGGCTCGGCCCGCTGTTCCGGATGCACACCCTGGGTCACGGGTTCGTGCCCCCGGCCGTGCACGCCGGCGGACTGCGCGCGCACGGCATCGGCCCGCTGGTCAGCCGCTGTGTGGAGGACGGGCTGATGGAGGCGCGGGCGGTGCCCCAGACCGAGTGCTTCGAGGCGGGCGTCCAGTTCGCGCGCACCGAGGGCATCGTGCCTGCCCCGGAGTCCACGCACGCCGTGCGGGTCGCCGTGGACGAGGCCCTCCGCTGCCGCGAGGAGGGCACGGCCAAGACGATCCTGTTCGGCCTGTCCGGCCACGGCCACTTCGATCTCGCCGCCTACGAGCGGTACTTCGCGGGCACGCTGGCCGACGACCGCCCGGACGAGGCGCTGCTGGCCGACGCGGCCGACGGCATTCCCCACGTGGGCCGCTGATGGGCGCACAGCGCACGGTCGCCGTCGTCGACGCCGACGGCATCGGCTCCCATCTGCCCGGGGCGCTGGCCCGCCAGGGGCTCGGCTGTGTCGTCGTACGCTCCGACACCCCGGACGCCGGCTTCGCCGGGGACGCGGACGGGGCCGGATCGCACGACGTCGTCCACACCGGTGACGTGTCGGCCACCGCCGCGGCGCTGCGCGGGCGCGGGGTGGACTTCGTCGTGGCGGGCACCGAGTCCGGGGTGCTGCTGGCCGACGCCCTGTCGGCCGCGCTCGGCACGCCGGGCAACGGCATGTCCCGGCCCGCCGCGCGCCGCGACAAGTACGCGATGGCCCAGGCCGTCGCGGCGGCGGGCCTGGCCACCGCCGCCTCGCTCGTGACCGGCTCGCCGGACGAGCTGCACGCGTGGGTGCGGCAGCGGGGCGAGTGGCCCGTGGTGCTCAAGCCGCGGGCCAGCGCGGGCACCGACCAGGTCCACTTCTGCCACTCCGCCGAGCAGGTGGACGCGGCCTTCGCGGCCATCAGCGCGGCCACCGACCGCTACGGCGGCCGCAACACGACGGTCCTCGCCCAGCAGTACCTGCACGGCGAGGAGTACTTCGTGAACA
The DNA here is from genome assembly GCF_030269125.1 of Streptomyces hygroscopicus subsp. hygroscopicus. Lineage (GTDB taxonomy): Bacteria > Actinomycetota > Actinomycetes > Streptomycetales > Streptomycetaceae > Streptomyces > Streptomyces hygroscopicus_C. The sequence goes on from NZ_BSSM01000008.1 coordinate 103,105, forward strand.
CCGTCAGCCGCGACGGCGTCCACCACGTGGTCGAGGTCTGGCGCTATCACAAGTCGCTGATCGCCGGGACCGTCCCGATGTACGACTACGAGGAGCCCGTACCGGCCGACGCCCCGGGCGTGCGGCAGGTGGCCGATTACGCGCTGGCCGTCCTGGACGCGCTGGAGATCCGCAACGGGGCGGCGCACACCGAGGTGATGCTCACCGCGGACGGGCCGGTGCTCGTGGAGTGCGCGGCCCGCCCCGGCGGCGCGCACGCCCCCGAGGTGGTCTCCCGCTGTCTGGGAACCAACCAGATCGACCTGCTCGCCCGGGTGATCGCCCGGCCGGGGGAGGCGGCCGACGGCACCCTGCCGCGCTACCGGATCGGCACCCCGCTGCGTTATGTGTCGCTGATCAGCCACGTCGACGGTGTCGTCCCCGACGCCGCTCGGCTGGCCCCGGTGCGCGCCCTGCCGTCCTTCACGGAGCTGGTCCTGGCCGCGCCGGAGGGCTCGCCCGTCCGCCCCACCGTGGACCTGAGCAGTTCGCCCGGCTACGTGTACCTCAGCGCGCCGGACGCCGCCCAGGTCGAGGCCGACTACCGGCGGCTGCGCGAGCTGGAACGCACGGGCCTGTACGCGGCGCCGGTGGCCGCCGGCGGCCACTGACCCCTTTTCCTCACCCACCGTCCCTTTCCGAGGAGCCAAGACGATGACCGTCGAGACGACGCCCGTGGTGAACCTGGCCGAGCTGGCCGCCTACCCCGCCGACTGGCGGCACACCGAGAAGCGGATCCACCCGGGCGAGCACCTGGGCCTGCCGGGCGCGCTGCTGAAGTGGTACGACATCCGCACGGCGGAGCAGGAGGCCACGCCCGAGGTCACCGAGGAGGCGCGCGCCTTCCTGCGCGCCGAAGTGGCCGCGGGGAGGCTGGAGTTCCGCAACGAGATGGGCTTCGTACTCAACCACCGGTGCGGCGACAAGTACTTCATGATCGTGTGCGTCTGGCGCAACAGGAACGAGATGTGCCAGGCGATCTTCGCCCGTGACGAGTCGGGGTACGGCCCCTACCAGGCCGCGCCGGGCACCCTGCGCGCCACCCAGGAGGTCGTGGAGCTGGACGCCACCTCGCACGAGCGCCGCGGCTGGTCCCGCTACCTCCAGTCCTCCCGGGACGAGGCCGCCAAGCAGGCGTACCTGGACGACGCCTGCACGGGCCGGCTCATCTGAGGGGTTCGCGCCCCACCGCCGTACCACCGTCGGAGCGAACCCTCGTGACTCCCGAGTCGTCTCCTCGAAAGGAGCAGCCGTGACAGGTCCGGCCCACCGAAGACACCGCGCCGACGCGGGATCCGGACGCAGGCTGGTCATCCTCGGCGTGGCCGCGAGTGACAGTCACGCCGTGGCCAACCACCTCATCGCGCACGGCCTGCGGGCCCAGGGCTTCGAGGTGGTGAACCTCGGGACGTGCACCCCGGTCGCGGAGTTCGCCGCCGCGTGCCGGGAGCATCCCGAGGCGGAGGCGGTGCTCATCGGCAGCATGAACGGGCACGCCTACGAGGACCTCAGGGAGCTGCCCGCCGCACGGGCGTCGGGCGCCCTCCCGTGCCCGGTGGTCCTCGGCGGCAACCTGTCGGTGGGCAGCACGAAGGACGCGGCCGCGACCGAGCGGCTCCTGGCGCTCGGCGTGGACCGCGTCGTCACCGACCCCTCGCTGCTGCCGGCCGTCCTGGACGAGCTGCGCGCGGAGCGGACCCGCGCGGCGGGTGCCGCGGACAACGGTGTGGGTGCCGCGTGAAGCGGACCCTCCCCCGTGCTCTCGCACCGCCCTCGCTGCGGGAGTCCGCGGCGTACGTCGAGCGGCTCGGCAAACCCACCGTGGCGCAGGTGCTGCGGCAGGCGCACGAGGCCGGGCGGGTCGCCGTCCAGCCGCGCTGCGGGGTGGGCGGGCACGAGGAGATGAAGCGGCTGCTGACGACGCTGGAGGCGCGGGCGGCGCCCGACGTCCTGACCCTCACCGTCGACTCGCACACCCGGCTGCTGCGGTTCGGGCAGGCCCGGCGCGCGCTGCTGGACGATCCGACGGACCTCAACGGCTATCCGCTGGTCACCCACGGCTGGCGGCGGGGCCGGGAGCTCAACGAGGCGGTGGCCGCGCCCCTGGAGGTGCGGCACGGCTCGCCCGACGCGCGGCTGCTGTTCGAGGCCGCCGTGGCCTCCGGCATCACCTCGTTCGAGGGCGGCGGCATCTCCTACAACCTGCCCTATGCGAAGGCGGTACCGCTGGCGGCGTCGCTGGCGGCGTGGGAGGAGGTCGACCGCCGGTGCGGGGAGCTGGCGGAGCTGGGGGTGGTGGTCGACCGGGAGCTGTTCGGGACCCTGACCGCCGTGCTGGTCCCGCCGTCCATCAGCCTGGCCGTCAGCGTCCTGGAGGCCGTCCTCGCGGTGCGGGCGGGCGTCCGCTGCGTCTCCGTCGCCTATCCGCAGGGCGGGCACGTGATCCAGGACGTCGCCGCGCTGCGGGCGATCCCCGAGCTGGCGGCCAGGTACCTGGGCCCGGACGTCCTGGTGCCCCCGGTGCTGCACGAGTTCATGGGGGTCTTCCCGCGGCAGCGCGGTCACGCGGAGGACCTCATCCTCTACGGCGCCCTCGTGGCCCGTCTCGGCGGGGCCTGGAAGGTGATCTCCAAGACCCACCAGGAGGCCGCGGGCATCCCGGACACCGAGGCCAACGCCGAGGGCATCCGGCTGGCCGACCGGGCCAACTCCCCGTTGCTGGGCTTCGTGACGGTGGACGAGGGGCGGGTCGCGGCCGAACGCGCCTGGATCCTGGACGAGGTGGACGAGCTGGTGGCGCCGGTGCTGGGCCGGGGCGGCGACCTGAAGGCGGCGATCGTGGACGCGTTCGCCGAGGGGAGGCTGGACATCCCGTTCAGCGCGAGCCGCCACGCCCGCTCGGAGATCGTTCCGGGGCGGGACCGGGAGGGCGCGATCCGTTACCTGTCCGCCGGCTCGCTGCCGTTCTCCCCGCGCACCCTGCGGCGCAACGCCGACCTGCTGGACCGCCGCGGCGAAGGGCCCATCGGGCGGATGCTCGACGCGGTCACCGCGGACATCTACTACTTCCCCGATCTCTTCGGGGAGCCGCGCGCCTGAACACCCCCTTCGCGCGTCGCCTCGACGCGGCGACCCGCCCGGCTCCGCCGCCGCACCCGACCGTTCACGGATCGGCCACGATCCGCAGTGAGAAAGCGACACATCCCATGACGCCAGCCAAGCGCCTGCTCCTCGTGGGCGGTTCCGCCACCCATCTGTCCAAGGCACGGGCCAGCGGTGCCGACATCCTCTGGGTCCGGATGCCGGACGAGACCGGGCCCGCCGATGCCGGGCGCGGCGTCGAGGTCGTCCACGCCGACTACGCGGACGAGGAGACGCTGCGCCGCATCGCCCGGGAGGCGCACGCGGCACGGCCGTTCGACGCCGTGGTGTCCCTGACCGAGCCGGGTCTCGACCCCGCGGCCCGGATCAACGACCTGCTGGGCCTCGGCGGCACCGGCTACGAGGTCGCGCACCGGTTCACCGACAAGAACCTGATGCGCCTGCGCCTGGTGGAGGCGGCGGTGCCGGGGATCCGGATCGTCGCCTCCGCGCTGGTCGAGGACGAGCGGAGCCTGCGCGACTTCGGCGCCGCGCACGGCTACCCGTTCATCGTGAAGCCGACCTGCGGCACGGCGAGTTTCGGCGTGCTGAAGGTGGAGACGGAGGACGGAACGGCCGCGGCGTGGCAGGAGATCGGCCGGCTGCGCGACTCCGACCATCCACTCGTGCACGTCTACGACCTCGGCGAGTTCATCATGGAGGAGTACATCGACGGGCCGCTGTGCAGCGCCGAGGCGTTCAGCTTCGCCGGGCACCACGTGGTCGCGACCGTGACCGAGGCCATCACGGAGGAGAGCAACCACGTGCACGTGGGCCACGCCGTTCCGGCGCGGGTGAGCCCGGCGGTCGAGGCGGACGTGGTGCGGGTGACGGCGGCCTTCCTGGACGCGATGGGATACCGCGACGGCGCCTCGCACACCGAGTTCAAGCTGACCCCCGGGGGACCGGTGATCATCGAGTCCCAGTCCAGGGTCGGCGGGGCGCTGCTCGGGGACCTCATCGAGACCGTCTACGGCGTGGACCTCCAGGAGCTGGCCTTCGGCTGGCCGCTCGGCACCGCGCGGGCGCTCGCCGAGCGGCCTGAGCCCCGTGGCGGCGCGGCCAGTTGGCTCATCGTGTCCGAGCCCGGGAAGGTACGGGAGGTCCTGGGTCTGGAGGAGATCCTGGCCAAGCCGGACACGGTGGGCGTCGACCTGTGGGTGGGTCCGGGCGACGTGATCCGTTCCTTCGACGGGCAGTGGGACGGGCTCGGTCATGTGGCGAGCCGGGGCGAGGACACCACGGACGCCATCGAGCGCTGCCGGCGGTCCCTGGCCGAACTGCGCATCCTCACGGATTGACGCAGGGAGCAGGGCCCGGCAGCAGACGGCGGTCCCGCGCGTAGACGATGGCCTGCGTGCGGTTCCGCACCCCGAGCTTGCGCAGCAGGTTGGAGACATGGAACTTGATGGTCCGCTCGCTGAGCACGAGGGTCTGCGCGACCTCCTGGTTCGACATGCCCTTGATGACCAGTTCGAAGATCTCCTGCTCGCGCGCGGTCAGCGCGGCCAGCTGCTCCTGCGCGCGCTTCGCGGGCCTGCGCACACCGACGAGGTCCACGAGCCGGCGCGCGAGCGGCGGGGGCACCACGGCGTGTCCCGCCGCCACCGCCCGGACCGCCGTCGCCACCTCGTCCGGCGCGTCGTCGTTCAGCACCACTCCGTCGGCGCCGTCGCACAGATAGGTCAGCGCGTCGTCCAGCGCGCCGGCGTCGGCGAGGATCACCACGCCGAGCCGCCGGCCCGCGTTCTCCCGCAGACCGCGCAGCACCTCCGCGGTGTCCCAGGCCGGGTCGGCGTCGTCGAGCAGCAGGGCCTGCGGGCGTTGGGCGGCGACGGCGTGGTGCAGCTGCAAGGGAGTGGTCGCCTCGGCGACTATCTCCACTCCCGGGGACCGCGCGATGACCGTGCGCAGCGCGACGCGCGTCAGTGCCCGGCTGGCCAGAACCGCCACCTTCACCTCTTTGCGCGCGGAAGTGTCGTCGTCCTCGGTCCGTTCTGTTTCGGGCAGCGCTTTATGCAAGAGCATGGAGTCCTGTCCTTGTCCCGTCATGAATCGTGTCCACGGGCGCGAGAATTGAGTTACAGATTCCCCGGCACGCGCGCTTCTTCGTGGGAAGCGGTATGCATCCGTAAACTCCCTACCCAAGGGTGAAATCTAGGTAAGGAGTCACCGACAAGTCTCGACAAAGGGGATGACAGGGGTCACGTTTCCCGACTGAAAGACACTCTTCCGGCGCTCCCGATGACGCTCACCGGCCCACTACGACTCTCCATGTCAACAATCCCCCGTCTCCGTGTGCGCCCCGTCGCGTGTGTGATGAATCACGCCGTTTCGGTAAACGCTCCGGCAGTCAATTGAACATCGAACAGCAGTCCCTGACCGGCATTGAGCCTACGCGAACACGTGGACGACTGTCCAGAACGTTACCGCCCGAGAAACAGCTGAATACGTGACGCATATCTTGACATTCAGAGCCGGCAGTTGATGCGTCCGAATAGGCGGGCCGACCGGTTTCCTGCGCGATAGGGGGCACACCGGGCCGGGGAACAAGGCGCCGCATCGTAACCGACCGCCCCAGACGCGGAACCGGCCCCACGGACAGGATGGAATACCCGCCGGGTGGCAGCCCCGGCCTGCGGCTCGCCGTGGACCCCGGGGAGGTCGAGTGGATCGGCCCGCCCCCGCAGCACCGCCCGCGCGGCCGAAACCATTCGGTGCCGGACCCGGTGTCGTCCACGCCACGCCCGTCCGTGCTGTCATGATCCGGGACCACTGCCGGGGGAAGGAAGCCAGATGACGGAACGCACGAGCTACGAGAGATCCCTCGAACGAAGCCGCGCGGCGTCGAGCCGGCCGGACCGTCCGGACACCTTCACGATGGCGGGCCTCGAATGGGATCTGCTCGCCGACGTCTTCGCCCCGCCCTTCTCCGCGACGACCGAGGCCGCGATGGACGTCCTGGGCCTGACCGGCGCCCACGCGTCCCTGCTGCGGGCCGGCGGCTCCTTCCTGGAGGTCGGCTCGGGCACCGGGATCATCGCGGTCATGGCCGCGCTCCGAGGCGCTGCCCGGGTGGTCGCCACGGACATCAACGCGCGTGCCGTGGAGAACACCCGCCGCAACGCGGGGCGCCACGGCGTCGGCGACCGGCTGACCGCCGTGCACAGCGACCTGTTCGCCGCCCTCGACGCCGACGACCGCTTCGACTGCGTCTACTGGCACTCCAACTTCGTGCTCGCCCCGGACGACTACCGCTACCGCAGCGACCACGAGCGCGCCTACATCGACACCGGCTACCGCGCCCACGAGCGCTACCTGGTCGAAGCCCCCCTGCGGCTCGCCCCCGGCGGCACCGCCCTCCTCCAGTTCAGCGACCGCGGCGACCTCGCCCGGCTGACCGCCCTGGCCACCTCGCACGACCGTCGTCTGAAGGCCCTGCGCCGGCACAGCTTCCCGGAAGGGACGGAGACGCTGGAGCACATTCTGCTGGAGATCACCGTGGCGTCCTGACCACCGGGGCCGGTCAGCGGGCCTTCGCGGCGCGCAGCCGCGCGACCAGGTCGTCCGGCACCACCGCCTCGGATTCGGCCAGGTGGGAACGGCCCCCTGGGAACACCTTGGGGCTCGACCCACCGGTCGACGCGGTCGACCAGGCGTGCGCCTCGGGGACGGCGACGTCCGGGTCGCGGTCCCCGACGTAGATCGCGGGGGCTCCGGAGGGTGCGACCGGGCCGGGGCGCGTGGTTCCTGATCACGCGTAGGTCCGTGCGCAGCGCCGGGAGCGGCAGCGGGCGAAGCTCCTCGTTGTCGAACGCGGCCGCGCCGGCGCTGTCCAGGTTCCTGGCGAACTCGACGACCGACTCGTCGTCGTCCTCGGGCATGTCGCGCTCCTCGGTGCGGGTCCGCCGCGCCCGGAGACCACGACCAGGTCCGGACCTCGCCCGTGCCTCTGCTCCGGCAGCAGCGCGACCTCGAAGGCGGGGGCCGCGCCCATGCCGTGCCCGAACAGGACCAGGCCGCGGTCGAGCAGCGGGAGCGGTTCCGCGCTGATCGCGGCGGCCGTCTCGTCCTCGGCGATCACCACGACACCGTCCGGGACGGCGACGAAGCCGGCGGCGACCGCGCACAGCCCCAGCCCGACGGCCGCGGTCCGCCCGGGTCCGGCGCGCTTGACGAGCGCCGGCGCGAGCAGGCGGCCCCCAGCCCGGTCAGGCTCATCACGGTGACCGGCGTGCCCCACCCAGGTCGCGGGCTTGCCCAGGCCGACCGTCACCACGGCGATGCCGAGGGTCTCGTAGAAGCCCGTCGCGAAGAAGGCGAGCGCGCGGGCGAAGGACAGCTCCTTCCACGTCCTCCAGCACGGCCGTGCCCTCCCCGAGCCCACGCCGCCGGCGCCGGTCCGCCACCGCCGGGGTCGGACCGGCGAGCAGCGCGTCCTGAACCGTGGCCGGAAGGCCGTGGGCACCGCGGTCGGCAGATCGGCGGTCGGCGCCTCGGGCACGGACGGCGTGGGACTCCGCAGCGTCGAGAACGCGTCTCAGGCCTGCTGCCCGATTTCCGCCGCTTCCTCGGACAGGGCGGGTGCCTCCGTGGCGGACACGCTCCTGCGGAGCCGGCCGAGGCCGGCGGCCGCGGTCAGCAGGGCCAGGACGGCGGCGCTGACCGGGAGCAGGTAGCTGTTCCCGGCGTCGAACCGCTCCACGGACCAGCCCGCGAGCATGCTGCCGAGGGAGGAGCCGCCGAGGAGGCTGGTCACCGCCAGGGTCATGCCCTCGTTGATCTGGGAGCGGGGGATCAGTTCCTGGACCAGGCCCATGCCGGTGATCATGGTCGGCGAGGTGGCCATGCCGGCGATGAACATCAGCGGGATCAGCGACCACAGACCGGTCGCGAGGGTCAGCGGGAGCATCAGTACCGCCATGCCCGCGACGCCCGTCAGGAAGCGGGTGGTGCTGGAGCCGCGCAGCGTGAGCATGCCGAAGAGCAGGCCCGCGAGCGCGGAGCCGACCGCCTGGAGGGCCAGCACCAGACCGGCCGAGGACTTGTGGCCCAGGGAGTCGGTGAAGGCGATCGTGACCACTTCGAGAGAACCGAACAGGGAACCGGTGAAGAGGAAGACGAGCATCATTACCTGGAGGCCCCGGTTGGTGAGCGGGGAGCGGGCGGCCGAGGGGTCGGCGGGCTGGACCGGGGGCTCGGTGCCGCGCTGGAGGGAGAAGAGGACGGTGCCGGCCAGGGTCAGGGCCAGCGGCGCCAGCCGGCCCGCCACGGGGGCGATGCCGGTGGCGAGGGCCACCACGACGATGGGCCCGAGGACGAAGCACATCTCGTCCAGGACCTGCTCGAACGAGTTGGCCACGTGCATGCGTTCGTCGTCGTTGCCGTAGATCTCGGCCCAGCGGGCGCGGGCCATGCCGCCGACGTTCGGCGCGGTGGCGGACAGGACGTTGGTGACGAACAGGGTCCAGGTCGGGGCGTCCGTGGCGAGGCAGACGACCAGGGCGGCCGACATGGCCGCCGACCATATGGCCGCGGGGATGGCCGTACGGGACTGGCCGTAGCGGTCGACGAGCCGGCCGAGGAGCGGGATCGTGATCAGGGTGGCGGCCAGGGACGAGCCGCCCACGGCGCCGGCCAGCGCGTAGGAGTGGCGCATGGCGGCGATCATCACCACGGTGCCGACGCCGGACATGGACAGGGCGAGGCGGGCCAGGAAGCCGGTGGTGGTGAAGCCGACGCTCCCCTTGGCGGAGAACAATCTGCGGTACGGGGCGAACATGTGGTTTCTCCATTGCGGGGGCCGTGGGGGGACTGGGCGTGCGGGGTGAGCGGGGCCGCGGTCACCGGGTGCGCGACGGGGCCCGGGAGTGCGGCTTGCGAGTCCTCAACCCTCCGCGTCGGGACCGGGGTTGAGGATAGTGCCTCACCGGACCTGCGCCGTTGTCGCGCCGGTCAGTTCGGGGTGGGAGGCGTGGACGAAGGCCCGCATGTGCCGGGTGAGGATGTGGGCGAGGGACATGTGGATGTCCTCCTGTTCCTCGATGGAGTCGGCGGGCGCGAGGACGTAGGCGTCGCACAGCTCGCGCGCGAGGCCCCCGTCCGGTCCGAGCAGGCCGACGGTGATCATGCCGTGGGCGCGGCCGTAGCGCAGTGCCTCCAGCACGTTGGGTGAGTTGCCGCTGGTGCTGATGCCGACGACCAGGTCGCCGGGCTGGGCGAGGCCCGCCAGCTGGCCGGCGAAGACCTGGTCGTAGCCGAAGTCGTTCGCCCAGGCGGTCAGCGCGGGGACGTGGTCGACCAGGGAGACGGTGCGCACCGGGGGCCGGCCGGTTGTCCGGGTGTTCTTGGAGAGGTCGACGGCGAGGTGCGAGGCGGTGGCGGCGCTGCCGCCGTTGCCGCAGACGAACAGCGTCCGTCCCGCCAGGTACGCCTGCTCGAAGGTCTCCGCCAGCCATGTCAGGTCGGTGGTGGACACCTTGGCCAGGGCCTCTCGCATCCGGGAGAGATAGGACGTGATCTCGGTCTGCCGGTCGAAGGCTTCGGCCATGAGTGGGGACCCCGTTCGGATGTCTGGTGGTGGTTCATGGAAACGTCGAGGAGGGAGCGGGTCACGGCCGGCGGGCGTAGAGGGTGGCCGTGTCCCGGGCGGCCCGTGACCAGGACCAGTCCTGGGCCATCGCACGGCGGCGTCCCGCGGCCACCTGGTCCCGCGGGCCGGCGAGCCAGCGCGCGGCCCGGAGCATGGTGTCCCGGAGCGCGTCGGCCGTCAGTTCGGGGAGGATGAATCCGGTGCCGTGGGCCGGGTCCCGGGTGATGTCCGTGACCGTGTCGCACAGTCCGCCGACCGCGCTGACCACGGGCAGGCAGCCGTAGGTCATGGCGATGAGCTGGTTGAGGCCGCAGGGTTCGACCCGGGACGGCATGACGGTGAAGTCGGAGCCGGCGTAGGTGAGCCAGGCGGAGTCCTGGTCGAAGCGGGGGACGTGGGCCACGGCGGAGGGCAGGGCACGGGCGAGTGCCGCGAGGCCGCCGACGAGGCTCGCGTCGCCCTGGCCCACGACGACCAGTTGAAGGGAACCGTTCGCCGCCGGTTCGCCGGCCGCCTCGACGAGGAGGTCGATGCCCTTTTCGGGGACGACGCGGGTGCACACGCCGAACAGCGCGGCGTCCGGGTCCTCCTTCAGGCCGAGGCGCCTTTGCAGCAGCAGCTTGTTGGCCTGCTTGCCCCGGGCGACGGTGTCGGGTGTGTAGGGGCTGGTCACGCGGCCGGTCGCGGCCGGCTGCCACAGGTGGGTGTCGATGCCGGCGACGATTCCGGTCAGGGGGAGCCGGTCGAGTGCGGCGCCGATGGCCGTGCCCGTCAGCTGTGCCACGAGTTCGCGTGCGTAGGTGGGGCTGCCCGTCGTCGCGGTGTCGGCGGCGAGCAGGCCGAGGAGCAGGAGGCTCGCCTCGTCACCGTGGTCCGCCAGGGCTTTTCGCCACTCGGCGGGGAGGGCCAGCTCACCGATGCCGGCGTGCTCGACGCGGCCCGTGTACGCCGCGCTGTGCACGTTGGCGAGGAGGACGGGCGTGCGGTCCGTGCCGCGCAGGGTGCGCAGGTGGGCGAGGGCGGGGCCGGACTGCCAGTCGTTGCCGTGGACGACGTCGTAGCGGCGACCCGAGTCCGTCAGCCAGCGGGCGACGCACGCGCCGAAGAAGGCGGCCCGTGCGGTGGCGTCCGCGAACTCCACGTAGTCCTCGTCGCGGTAGAGCCCCGGACGGTCGTACCAGTGGTCGGCGCGGACGAGGAAGACGTCGCCCGAGCCGGCGCGGCCCAGGAGCCGTTCGACGCTCGCGGGCACGTCGACCGGTCCGACCGGCAGGGACGGCGTGCGCCACACGGTCTCGGTCTCCAGGCCGTGCCGGCCGACGAGCCGGGGGTAGTACGGGACGACCAGGTCGTGGGCGATGCCCAGGTCCCGTTCCAGGGCGCGAGGGAGGGCCATGGCGGTCTGGCCGAGGCCGCCCTCCACGAAGTAGGGGGCGAGTTCCTGGGTGAGGTAGAGGCACTTCACGGCCGTTCCGTCCGCTCGGGTCCGGCCGGCAGCAGCCACAGGCCCACGATGTGCATGTCGGGGTTGACCGGGAGGGTGACGCGGGCGCAGCGCACCGGGGGGTCGAGGGGTATCTCGGTCTGCCACAGGCGTGGTTCGGCGCCGGGCTCGGGGCGGGCGCCGACGTCGTAGAGGAAGGGGCTGTGGGCGAAGCAGGTGTCGTCGAAGGCGGGACGGCGGGAGAGGAAGTCGCTGAGGCGGACGCGGACGGGTGTCGTGGCGCCGTCGTGCTCCAGCGTGAGGATCTCGCTGACCGTTCCTCCGGAGCCGGCGCCCACGACGCGCAGGCCGGCGGCCCGCAGCGGCTCGTCCAGGTCGATGGCCTGGCCCTCGCAGGCGACGTTGTCCGGGGCGCCGTGGCCGCAGCCGTTCGGGAGGCCCAGGTGGAGGGCGTGGGCGCCGAGTTGCTCGGCGGGGAAGGCCCGGCCGAAGCCGTCGAAGCCGTCGTCGGGTGGCTCGCCCGCCGCGAGGAAGGCCGCGCTGTTGCGGTGCGGCGTGAGGTCGACGCGGACCGCGCCGACGGGCGTTACCGTCACTGCTGCTCCTTCGCCAGGGCGGTCAGGGCGGCCGCGGCCGATTCCAGGTTCCGCAGGGTGGTCTCCAGTCGGGGCTGCAGTTGGGCGCGGAACCTGGCGAACCGGTCGTCGGTCTCGTCCATGGCGCCCAGGCGCATCATGAGGTTGCGGACCACGAGGAGGTCCCGGGATGCCTGTTCGACGGTTTCGGCGGGGCCGCCCTCGGCTCCGGGGGCGCCGTCGGTGGTACGGGTCCTCAGGTGTCCGGCGAGCCAGCGCAGCGTGTGGTGGTACCACCACAGGCCCAGCAGCAGCCGAGGGCCCGGCCCCCAGTCCTGCTGGGCGCCGCCGGCCGACCCGCGCGGGCGGCTGCCGACGACGGTGAGGTAGGAGTCCAGGTGCTGTTGGAGCTGTCGTACGAGGGCCGTGCCGCTGAGCCAGGGGCCGCCGTCGCCGGACAGTTGCCGCGCGAGATCCGGCAGCGCGCCGGTGTCCGTGCGTCCCGTGTCCAGCGGGAGGATCTCCATCCACGCCTGTCCGGCGTCGCCCTCGCACATCGCGGACGTCAGCCGGGCGACGGGCAGGCGGCCGTCGAAGAAGACGGCCTCGCCGGGGTCCACGAGGCGCACGGTCGCCGTGGCCGCGTCGAAGTCCTCCAGGACGACGACGTGGAGCGCGTGGCTGGTGCGGAAGCCCACCCAGTAGTGCTCCAGGTGGAAGGCGTCCGCGGCGATGGCCACGGCCCGGCCGGAGCGCAGCGTGTCGAGTGCCTGCCGCCAGTCGGCCTCGGTGCGCACCGGGTGGTGGGCGAGCCGGTGGCCGTGGCGGGCGAAGGTGGCGGTCAGCGGTTCCAGCGGGTCGCTGAAGGTCAGCTCCCCGTCGGTGGTCAGGCGCGCGGCCGTGGCGGCGTTGTTCCCGAGCACGGAGAAGGGATCCGTGTGCGGCTCGGTGGCGGTCAGGAGGGTCGCCAGTGCCGCGTGGTAGCAGCTCGAATCGGTGAACCGTGCTGTCTGGGTCACCCGTCCCCCAAGGGTCGGCCGCGTCGCGGCAGCGCGGTGCGCCGTGCCGGACGGGCGGTGTGATCGGTGTGATCGGTGTGATCTTCCGGGCCGGGGGCCCGTGGTGCTGTCCTGCTGACGCAGGGACACTATGAGCCGGGGCGGGACGTTCACAATCGCCCCGTCCGGCCATGGCCAGACAGCCATGGCCTTGTGCGTACGGGCGGGTCGGGGTCCCTCAGCACAGTCGGAACACATGGGTCGGACTGCACGAGGGGTCCCCGGGGCGCAGCCGCAGTTCGCCCTGGCGCGGGAGCAGGACCGCGGCGGCGACGGTGCGTTCGCGCCGGATGTCGCCGTTGTCCGCGACGCACAGCGGTGGCGCGGACAGCAGGGCGAAGTGGTCCTCGGGGGTGGCGGTCGCGGGGAGGGCCGCGAGGCGGGCGCGACAGGTGTCGAGGCGTCTGACCGAGGAGCGCCGGGCGAAGACGTTGATCTCGTCGCGGGGTGCCAGGTCCGGGTGCAGGAAGTGGTTGGTGTGCGCGGTCTCCGGTCCCTCGGCGACGCGCCAGGTGCCACCGTCGTACTCGGCCCACACCGCGCGGCGGGCGTCGCACAGGGTGAAGCAGCGGGAGCTGGCCAGGGGCAGGCCGCGCAGGAGGGTCAGTGCCTCGTCCACGGTGTCGGCGTGGTCCAGGACGTGGCGGACGGCCAGGTACGGGGGCACGCCGGGGCGCCAGGTCCCGGCGAGGACCAGGTTGAGGCCCACGGCCAGACCGGAGCTGTTGAGGCCGAGGTAGCCGAGCAGTCCGCCGAAGCTCAGCAGCAGGGACCGGCGGGGGGTGTCGGCGCGGGAGAGTTCCAGGACGGTGATCTGGTCGTCCAGGTCGCCGTTGAGGTCGACGGTCTGCGCCACCACGGGGCCTGCCTCACCGGTGCGGGCGTAGGTGGTGCAGTCGCCCATGGCCGGCACCGTGCGGTAGCCCATGATCTCGCGGCGTATCTGGAGCAGAAAGGCCTGGGCCTCGGTCAGCCCGGCCCCGGCGGCGAGGCCCCGGATCTCCGTGGCGAGGTCCGGTACGGCTTCCTCGATCGCGCGCCGGTACGCCTCGATGCGGGGGGCCAGCCCAGCCGGGGTGACCGGCCGGGCGAGCACCTTGTTCAGGCGGCACAACGAGTCGTCGTGGAAGGCGTTGAGGGCCGCGGCCCGCTCGCCGCCGTGCCGCAGTCCCAGCTCGTACGGGTCGCCCGCGGCGCGTACGAAGGGAAGCGGGATTACGTCCATGTCACCGCGCCGTCCGCTCGGCCGGACGGTGTCCGGTGCGCAGGAGTTCGCGCACGCCGGGCCACTCGGCGCGCAGGACGCCGTAGAAGACGGCGTCGCGGCGGCGGCCGCCCGGCATGAAGTTGTAGCTGCGCAGGGTGCCCTCCTCCACCGCGCCGATGTTGCGCAGCCCGCGCCGGGCCTGTTCGTTGAGGACGTCGGTCTTGAACTCCACCCGCTGCGCGTCGAGCGTCTCGAAGGCGTGCTGGAGCAGCAGGTACTTGGCCCAGCGGTTGACGCCCCTGCCGCGGAAGTCCCGGCCGAGCCAGGACCAGCCGATCTCCAGGCGGCGGTCGGCCTCCGCCATGTTGCCGTAGCTCATGCTGCCCGCGGCGCGCCCGGTGTGCCGGTCGGTGACGCGGAAGACCACGCGCCGCCCGGCCTCCTGGTCGGCGAGGGCCGCGTCGAAGAACGCGTGGTAGTCCTCGGTGGTGTCGACCCGGCTGACGAAGTAGCGCCAGATGTCGGGGTCCAGGGCGATGGCGTGCAGGTCCTCGCGGTCCGCTTCGGTGACCGGACGCAGCAGTACGTGCTCGTTCTCGAGCGTGGCGGGTGCCGACTCGGCCCAGCTCATGGGGCGTTCTCCTGGTGTGTGCGGTGGGTGGTGCGGTTGGTCCCCCGGGCCGGTCGGGCGGGGCCGGCCCGGGGGACCGGTCAGGCGGTGAGGCCCGCGTCCGGGTCCTCGATCCGGGTCCGGAAGGCTTCGCGGATACGGGGGCGCAGCGGTTTGTACTGGGAGGACAGTAGGCCGTTCTCGATGCTGAACGGCTGGTCGGCGACGATGACGCGGCCGATCCGCTCGTGCCGGCCGCCCTGCTCGTTGGCGGTTCGCAGCTGGGCTTCGATGGCGGTCCGGTCGGGTGTCCGGTCGGCCGGGGAGACGACCGCGACGAGTTCGTCGCCGTGGGCGAAGAGGACGCATTCGGCGATCGCGGGGCTCTGCCGCATGCGGTCCTCGACGGGCCGGACCGTGATGTTGCGGCCGTTGCCGAGGGACACGACGGCATCGGCGCGGCCGGTGATGTAGAGGAAGCCGTCGGCGTCGACGTAGCCGACGTCGCCCGTCCGGACCGTGCCGTCGGGCGCGAAGACCTGCTCGGAGGCGCCCGGGGCGGCGTAGGTGTAGGCGGTGCCGACGGGGAAGTCGCTGCGGACGGTGACGTTTCCGTCCTCGTCCAGCAGGACCTCCTTGCCGGTGACGACGCGTCCGACGCTGCCCTCGCGCCAGGCGCCGGGGTGGTTCTTGGTGACGATGCAGGTCTCGTTCATGCCGTAGCCCTCGTAGATCGGCAGCCCGCACGAGGTGAAGAAGCGCAGTGTGTCGACCGCGGCGGGGGCCGAGCCCGTCCAGAGGTAGCGGATCCGGCCGCCGAAGAGGTGGTGTGCCGCCTGCCGCAGGGCGTCGGCGGGGTTCGCGCCCGGTGTGCGCGCGGCGCGGGTCTCGATGTGCCGCTTGGCGAGGTCGTAGAAGGCCGGTACGCCCATGACGACGGTCGGGCGGGTCCCCCGCAGCGCCGCGAAGGCCGACTGGTAGGTGCTGATCGTGAGGTCGTGTCCGAAGCACAGCGCGGAGTACACCCAATAGCGCTGCTGGAGCAGGGACAGGGGCAGGAAGACGAAGAGTTCGTCCCCGGGGCCGTGGGCGAACATCTCCTGTACGGCGCGCAGGGAGCTGTCGATGCTGCCCGCGGTGGCCGCGAGTCCCTTCGGGGTGCCCGTGCTGCCGGAGGTGAACTTCAGGGTGGTGGCGTCGTGCGGGCCGTACGACACCGCGGGCAGTTTCTCGTCCGACTCGGTGGCGGCCATCGACCGCGCCCGCGTCATGGGCAGTACGGCCGGGTGGTCGCTCTCCTGGTCGGTGAAGAGCAGCCGGAGGCCGTAGCGGTCCAGCAGGGTGCCGTCCGCGGGGAACTTGCCCGGTTCGAAGCCGGCGGTCAGCACGCCGAGCCGCAGGGCGGCCAGGTCGAGCAGGGCCCATTCCAGGCAGTTGGCGGCGAGGACGCCGATGCGGTCGCCCGGTCGCACGCCCTGTGCGCGCAGTTGCCGGGCGAGCCGGCCGGAGCGGGCGTAGAACTCTTCGAGCGGCAGGGTCTCGGGGGTGCCCGCGCCGCGGAAGGTGATGTGGTGGCCGGGTTCGGGTGGGGTGGTGACCAGGTGGTTCAGGGCCGAGTGGATCATTTGGCGGCGGCTCCGATCGGGGTGAAGAACACCTGCCCGGACAGGTTCGCCCTGGTGCCCGGGGGCAGCAGTTCCACGGACTCCGGCCAGACGGTGGGAGGCTCCTCGCCGAGGGCCTGGGACAGTCGACCGGCGAAGCGGGGCATGACCGGGGTGGCGCAGTGGGCGAGCAGGCGGGCCGCGGCCAGTTCCAGGGCCATGGTCGTACGGGCCTCACCGTGTCGGTGCCCGGAGGGGGCCGTCGTCTCGGCGTGGGTGAAGCGCGCGGCGTCGGTGACGAGGCCGTGGAGTTCCTCGGCGGCCCGGTTGAGCGAGAAGCCGTCGGCGTCCAGGGCCTGGGCGAGGGCCCGGCGCCGGATCTCCAACCGGTCGAGGAACGCGGAGTGTTCGGGGCGCCAGACCC
This sequence comes from Streptomyces hygroscopicus subsp. hygroscopicus, assembly GCF_030269125.1. Taxonomy (GTDB): domain Bacteria; phylum Actinomycetota; class Actinomycetes; order Streptomycetales; family Streptomycetaceae; genus Streptomyces; species Streptomyces hygroscopicus_C. The sequence goes on from NZ_BSSM01000008.1 coordinate 119,799, forward strand.
CGGCGTCGGGGGCCGTACCGGCGAACTCCCGTGCCAGGCGGTCGCCGACGGTGCCCAGCCAGCGCTGCCAGGTGCCGATCAGGTCGTCCTGGACCGCCGAACCGAATCGCTCCCAGGTGAAGTCGGTGCGGCGGCCCTCGGGCCGGGTGCGGGCGAGGAAGTAGCGCACCGCGTCCACCGAGTCGGCGTTCAGGATGTCCTTGCCCCACACGGCGTGGCGCCGGCTGGTGGAGAACTTGCCGCCCTCCAGCAGGTAGAACTCGTTGACGTGGTAGTCGATGTCGGCGTTCCAGCCGGGGTGGGCGAGCTTGTACAGCACCGGGTAGAGCACCGCGTGGTAGAAGCTGTTGTCGTAGCCGAAGAAGTGGACGATCCGCCAGTCGTCCCGCGGTGCCGCCGCGCGCCAGGGCCGGCCGAGGCGACGGCCGAGGGACTGGATGCCGTGCAGGAAGCCGTAGGCCATCTCCGGCCAGACCCAGACGACGTGTCCCCGGGCATCGGCCTCGGCGGGTTCGACGCCCCAGGCGGAGGGGTGGGTGACGGCGATGTCGCGCTCGCCGCGGCCGAGGACACGGTCGGCGAGGTCGCGCAGTCGTGCGGGGACGCGGCCTCGGCCGTGGTGCTCCTCGATGTCGGCGCGGTGGTGGTGCAGCGGCAGCGTGTAGCGGGTGGCGGTCCCGGTGCGCGGCGTGGTGCCGTCGGCCGTGGCCACCGGATCGACCAGGTCCACACAGGAGTTGGGCTCCCCGCACTCCTCGCAGATGTTGCCGCTGGTGCCGCGGGAGCAGGCCGGGCAGCCGCCGCTGACGTCGACCTCGTACAGGTAGCGCCCGGACGCGGCGTCGAACAGCGCCGGGGCTTCCCGGGCGGTGATGCCGCCGGAGGCCACGAGGCGGGAGAAGAAGGCCCGCAGTCCGTCCCGGTAGCCCGGTTCGGCGTTCGTGGCGGTGAACTGGTCGGGCACCACGTCCAGCAGCTTCAGCGTGGCCACGATCTCGGCGCCGTGGTGCGCGGCGGTCTCGGCCGGGGTGCGGCCCTCGGCCGCGGCGGCGGCCAGGACGTAGCTCTGGAAGTCGTCGCTGCCGGTCAGGTGCCAGGCCTCCCGGCCGTTCATCCGCTGGAAGCGTACGTACGCGTCGGCGCCCAGGTACGGGCCCGAGAGGTGGCCGAGGTGCAGGTCCCCGTTGGGGGTGGGAGGCGTGGAGAACACGAACTGGGGTCTGCCGGAGCGCCGTTGGCCGGTGCGTCCGGCGGCGAGAGCGGCGCGCGGGGCGTCGCGCCAGTAGAGGGTGGCGAAGACGAGGTCCTCGTCGCCGGTGTTCTCCAGTACGTGGGTCTCGAAGGGTTCGAAGCCGACCACCGTCCCCGCGGCGACCGGGTGCCGTACCCCGTCGACCACCACGTCCCCGTGGCCTGCGGTGATGACGAAGACCTCCGTCTCGTCGTGCCGGTCCGGGGTCGTCGCCCGGCCCGGCTCGACCCGGCCCCAGGCCGCGCCCACACCGAGCCCGTCGATCCCGGACATCCCGATGCCGAGGGCGGCACGCAGGGCGCTCGCGTCGTAGCTGCTGTTGATCACTGGGCACTCCTGGGGAGATCGGGGGCGGGGGTGGTCGGATGGGTGGGGCGGGACGCGCGGAGGGGCTCCGCGGGTCGCGCTTCCCCCGCGGCCTCCACCGCCTCCACGGCTTCCACGGCGCGCGCCGTCCTCGCGGCCTCCGCCGAGTCCACGGACCCCGCGATCCACACGCTTTGCGCCGCCTCCACGGCCTCCACCGCCTCCACGGCTTCCACGGCGCACGCCGTCCTCGCGGCCTCCGCCGAATCCACGGACCCCGCGATCTCCGCCTTTTCCACCGCCTCCACGGTCCGCGCGGTCCGCGCCGCCCCCGCGGCTCTGGCCGTCGTCCAGGCGTCCACCGTGCCCACCGCTCGCACCGTCTCCGCGGCGATGGCGGGTGCCAGCCGGTACCCGGAGCCGTTGGCCGCCCCGGCGAAGATCACACGGCCCTGCTCGTCCACCGGCCGCACCACCGGTGCCCGTTCCGCGCTGTACGCGTCGCAGAAGACCCGGCCCGTGCCGCAGTGCCGTACCAGCCCGGGGGCGAAGCGCTCCAGGACGGCCCGGCCCTCGGCGATCTCCACGGTCGACAGATGGGAGTGCGTACCCTCGGGCGAGACGTCCCACTGGGCGCAGGTGTAGCTGAACAGCCAGTGTCCGCGGTGGTGCAGGGGCAGGAGGAAGGCGTCCTCGTCCTCGAACACGATCACGCCGTCGTCGGGCCGGGGCCGCTGCTCGACGTGGAGGGCGACCACCTTCTTCACCCGCAGGCCGAGCGGTGCGGTCCACCCCCGCCAGGCGTGGTCCTCGATCCAGGGACCGGGGGCCAGCACCGCCGTCCGGGCGGCCAGCACCTCGCCCGTGCTGAGGCGCAGTCGTACCCGGTCCGGGCACGACTCGATCGCGACCACCCGGGCGCCCTCGAAGAACCGTACGCCGGGCCGCAGCCGAGCGGCGAGCAGCTGCGCCACGCCGTGCACGTCGGCGTACTGACCGCCGCGTACGCTCCAGGCACCGCTGCCGGCCGGGAGCCGGACCGTGCCCGCCGGCCCCGCGGGCACCCGGCGCACCCGGTCGAGCCCCGCGCTCGGCAGGTAGTGCTCGGTGAGCCGGCCGGCGTTCGACTCCGCGGCGACGACGGTGGTGGGGACGTCGTGAATGGGCAACCCGGGTATTTCTTCCCGGAGTTCGCCGTAGCGCCGCTCGCTCAGCGCAGCCATCCCCCGCACCCGCGCCGAGGACCCCCGGGGGAAGTGCAGGCCCGCCGACCTCCGGCTGGCACCGCTGCCGACCTGGTCGCGGTCGATGACGGCCACCGCGGCGCCGGGGAAGGCGGCCACCAGCTCACGGGCCGCCATGCAGCCGATGATCCCGGCACCGACGATGACGACGTCCAGGACGCTCGTCGTGTCCGCGGGCGACATGCTCATCCCTCCCATGTCAGGTCCAGCCGGGGCTTCGCCGACCACTCGATGAAGGACGGGAGCTGGCCGTCCGAGCGCACCCCGCGGATCCGGTCCACGATGCGCTGGCTGCGGTACGCGTTGAGGCTGAGGTTGGGATCCGCCAGACCGCGCTGCCCACGGGCCCTGTTCTGCACGAAGATGTTCCGGTCGGCGGGGCCGTCCCAGTGCACCGCGTAGTTGCCGTCGATCCGGAACTCACCGCCCTCGCGCTCGATCCGCCCGGCGAGGGGCGCGAGGACCTCGGCCTCCCGGGTCCGGTAACCGGTCGCCCACACGACGACGTCGGCGTCGATCTCCTCCGGTTCGTGCGGCTGGTCGTTGTGGGCCAGCGTCAGCCTCCAGCCGTCCGCGTCCGCTCCGGCGACCGTCCGCACGGTCCGGTTCGGGAACAGGGCGAAGAGGTCGCCCGCGCCCTCGATGAACCGCAGCGCGTACAGGCGCTGGTAGAGGTCGCGCAGCGTCCGCTCCGAGATCCCGTCGCTGGACAGCACGTTGCTGCGGTTGAAGTCCTCGCGGACCGGCCGGTCGAGCCGGGAGAAGTACTCCGAGTGGCACGGCATGTAGAAGTCGTTGGTGAACGGCGAGTCGTCGATGGGGAAGTAGTTCGCACGCCGCGACACCCAGGAGACCCGGCGCGGCAGTTCCGCCCCGCTCCTGCCGAGCAGGTGCAGCACCGCCTCCGCGCCCGACTGGCCGCCGCCCACGACGCACACCCGCTTGCCGCCGAGTCCGCCCGACCTGGCGGTGAACTCGCCGGCGTGGAACTGCGTGGCCGCGTCCCGGCTCGCCTGTTCCGGCAGCCGCGGACGGGTGCCGATGCCCAGCACGACGTTGTCCGCGCGCACGGTCCGCCGGTCGGTGGCGACCACGAACTCGCCGTCGAAGTCCACCGACCGCACCCGCTCGCCGAGGACGATGTTGGGGTTCCGCTCGCACGCCCAGCGCATGTAGTTGCGGAACTCCTGCCGGGGCACCGCGTCGAACCGGGCGTTCAGGAAGTGGTAGATCTTCCCCTGCTCGTGCAGATAGGCGAGAAAGGAGAACGGGCTCGTCGGCTGGGCCAGCGTCACCAGGTCCTTGAAGAGGGAGACCTGGAGGGACGTACCGGGAATCTGCTGTCCCTCGTGCCAGCCGAATTCGGCCTTGCTGTCGAAGAAGACGTTGCGCACGTCGGAATGCCCGTGCAGGAGTGAGGCGAGGCTCAGATTGGCAGGTCCGACACCGATACCGACACACCGGTAACGAGGGTCGCTTCGTTCGGTCGCTCCGCGGGCCATAGCCGGATTTCGCCCTTCTTGACCAGGAGACGGGGGACGAGAACCTCGCGAGCGAGCTGCCGAGAGATGCCTTCCGGGGCGCAGGTTCCGCCCTCATACTCCGGTGCCCGACGCGCCTCGCGGCAGCTCCTCCTTCGGGTATGCCTGCCTCGTCAGGGCCGAGGAGCGCCCATCGGTGACTTGGCGGAGGTCCCCGCCCCGGGCAGCCTGCTGGCACCATGCCGCGCCCCGCGGCCTCGGCGCAGACCACGACGAAGGGCCACGACCACCATGGACGCAGCGCAGGGACTGCCGGACGGCGCCACCAGCTCCGCGGCCGGCCGCGACATCACCGCGGACGTCATCCGCGCGGTCGCCGCCATGGCGAAGCTCGCGCCGCGGGAGATCACCGGGACGACGCGTTTCCGCCAGGATCTCGACTTCGATTCCACCAACATTCTGGAACTGCTGATGCGTCTGGAGGCCGAATTCGACATCGAATTCGACCCGGACACTTTCGGCGCCGGCACCTTCGAAACCGTCGACGGCCTCTCGTCGTACGTCCGCGAGACCCTCGGCGGCTGACTCCCGCGTTCCCTCCCGTCCGACCGCACAGGAAGCGCCGGCATGCCTGTTCCCCTCGCTCCACCGGACACCCCGTCGCCGCTGCGCGCCATCGCGCGGCACGACCCGCCCCACGGGGCCCTGGCCGCGCTGCACCGGCGGGCCGGGGACGACACCCTGGTGCACGGGCCGTCCGGGCACGCACTGGCCCCCGCGCGACTGGTCGCGACCGCCACGCGCTCCTGCCGGGCGGGCACGATCGGCGACCGGGTCACCGCGGGCGAACGCGACCTGACCACCCCGCTGCTCGCGCGGATGGGACTCGCCGCCGTCCACAGCGCCGGGCCCGAAGGGTTCGACCCCGCCTGGCACGCCGCCGTGCTGTGGCTCCGGCTCGGGATGACCGAGCGGCTGCTCGACGCGGTGAGCGCGTACCTCGGCGAACGGTCCTTCGGCGACACCCGGCTGAGCAGGCACCCGGTGCTCAAGGACACGCTCGCCGAGGCCGTCGTCGGGCTGCTCCGGGTGGAGAGCCGGCTGTCCGACGCCGGGGAGGCGGGATCGGACCTGGACGGCACCGCCCTGCGCGTGCTGCACCACGACCTGGGCGCCACCGGCCGCCTGCTGCTCGACCTGCTCGGCGCGTACGGCCTCACCGAGGACGGTCCCGGCGCCGGCGCCTACGTCTGTGAACTTCTGGCCGACCTGTATGCCCCGGCCGCGTACTCGGGGGAGACGCGATGACACGCCGTCTGCGCACCCTCCAGGAGTACGTCCGCGCCGAGGCGCCCGCGCTGCGGGCCGCGGCCCGCGAACCGGACGGCGAGCCCCCTCGGGCCCCGCTGCTCGACCGGCTCGCGACGCTCCAGATCCCGCGGAAGTACGCCCGGGACCCCCTGGTCCTCGACGGCGAGGAGTACCTCGTCCTCAGCGCGGTCGAGCGGGTCGTCTTCCACGAGGAGGCGGCGGCGTACGGCGACGCGGCCGCCCTGCTGTCCGCGCCCGGCTCCCTCACCGCGGGCATGCTGGTCGCGGCGCTCGGCGACGACGCGCAGCAGAGCGCGTTCTTCGGGCGTCTGCACGAGCGGCCCACCTGGACCTTCCTCGCCATGACCGAACCCCAGGGCGGATCCGACGCCAACCGCCTGCACACCACCCTCGAACCCGCCGGCTCCTCCTTCGTCCTCAACGGCGAGAAGCGCTACGTCGGCAACGCGCACCGCGCCCGCACGGGCGTCGTCACCGCGCGCACCCGCCCCGGCCCGCTGGGCATCCGGTGCGTCCTCGTCGACACCTCCGCGCCGGGGTTCAGCGCGGCGCCGATCCCCACCCTCGGCATGCGGGGCGCGCTCGGTGCCCTGCGCTTCGAGGATCTGCCCGTCCCCGAGGAGGCACTGCTGGGCCGGCATCTCCCGGCCACCCGCCGGGGCATGTGGGGCTGGCTGCACGCCTTCAACCCGCTGCGCTGTGTGGCGGCCGCGATGGGCGTCGGCCTCGCGCGGGCCGCCCATCTGCACGTGGCGGCGCGGCTCGCCGAACAGGACGTCACCCGGCGGCGGCGCCTCGCCGAGCTGGGAGCGCGGATCGCGGGGGTACGGAGCCTGACCATGGCCGCCGCGCGGGCGGTGGACGCCGATCCCGGCAACGCCCATCTGCCCGCCGCCGCGAAGACGGCCGCGGCGGCCCTCGCCGTCGAGGCGACGACCACCGCCCTGCGCCTCCTGGGCCCCGGGGCGCGGCTCGAACATCCGCTGCTCGACCGGTGGGCACGGGACGCCCATGGCATCGAGCACATGGAAGGCACCTCGCACATCCAGCGCATGACCGTCTCCCAGGCCCTCGCCCGCGGCGACCTCTCCCCCGCCTGATCCCGCCGCGGCCCGGAAAGGAGGGCACGTCCGTGGACGACATCGATCGGGTGCACGTGTGGCACATCGATCTCGACGGGCCGGCCCCCGGTCCCGAAGCGGATCTGGGACCGGCCGAGTCGGCCCGGCTCGCCGGCTACACGCACGCGTCGGCCCGTGCGCGTCACGCGGTCGCCCACGGCGTCCTGCGCAGGCTGCTCGGTCACGCTCTCGGGCTGCCGCCCGCCGACATACCCATCCGCCGGGGCCCGCTCGGAAAGCCCGAACTGGCTTGTGCCGGGAGCTCGTTGTCGTTCAGTCTCGCGCACGCCGGGCGGCACGCCCTGGTCGCCCTGACGACCGGCCGAGCCGTCGGCGTCGACCTCGACCATCCTCGCCCCGGATTCCCCCTCGACGCCTTCGTCCGCCGCTACTTCCCGCCGGCGGAACGGGAGTTCCTCCTGACCAGCCCGCCGGCCGGACGGCCCCTGGCCTTCGTGCAGTTGTGGACCCGCAAGGAGGCCCTGGTCAAGGCGGCCGGTGCGCGGATGGCCCTGGGGGTCGGGCAGGAGGTGGGGGTGCCGGGCACCACCTCCGTGGTGCGGTCACGCCGGCCACCCCTGCGCGGCACCTGGACGGTCCGGAACGTTCCCCCGCCCTCGGGCGGCGCGGCCGCCGTGGCGCTGGCGGGCGGGCGGCCGTACCGGGTCGTCGTCCACGACTGGGCCACCGAGGCTCCCTGACGCGCAACTCGCCACCGACCAAAGGATTGCCATGATCGTACTGGGCCTCAGCGGTCTGCCCCACGCACAGGACCACCTGCTCGCCAACACCGCCGACCCGCACCCCCTGGACGTACGGAACGTGCAGGGGCTGGACAGCGCCGCCTGCCTGATGGTCGACGGCCGGGTCGTCGCCGCGGCCGCCGAGGAGCGGTTCGACGGGGACAAGGGCACCGGACGCTTCCCGGCCCACGCCATCGACTACGTCCTGCGGGCCGGCGGGATCGGCAGGGATCAGGTGCACGCGATAGCGCATGGCTTCGCCTACGACCGGCACCGGCGCGTGTTCGCCGCGTCCCGCGACTACTTCGACTCCGTGCTCAGCGGCCGCACCGTGATCGAGGCGCTGGGCGAGTCGGGATGGGGCGACGTGGCGGGCCGTTTCCACCCGGTGGACCACCACGTCGCGCACGCCGCCTCCGCCTACTACCCGAGCGGTTACGACTCCGCGCTGTGCGTGGTGTCCGACGGCATGGGCGAGACGGAGTCGCTCTCGGTGTACCAGGCGCGCGACGGGCACCTGAAGAAGCTGCACACCCAGCCGATCTCGCAGTCCCTCGGCTTCCTCTACTCGATCTGCACCCGGTTCCTGGGCTTCGCCTCCAACTCGGACGAGTACAAGGTGATGGGGCTCGCCGCCTATGGCGACCCGGAGCCCTACCGGCGGTTCTTCGAGAGGCTGGTCACCTTCGACGACGCGACCGGTTCGGTGCGGGTCGACTGGCCGAACGGGGCCCTGCGCGCACCGGAGTCGGGTTATCCCCGGGCCATGCGGTACCTGGAGGAGGCCGCCTTCCCGTCCCCGACGCAGAGCGGTGACGTCGTACCCGAGCACGCCGATTTCGCGGCCGCGTTGCAGGCCCGGCTCACCGAGGTGCTGGTCTCCCTCGTCTCCCACTGGCTCGACCGCACCGGTGAGACCTCGCTCTGTCTGGCGGGCGGCACCTTCCTCAACTGCAAGGCCAACCAGTCCATCTGCGATCTGCCGGCGGTCGAGCGGGTCTTCGCGCAGCCCGCGTCCGGTGACGACGGAACGGCGCTCGGCGCGGCCGCCCACGTCAGCCACCGGGAGGGCAGCCGGTACGTGGGCGACGCCGGGGGGTTCCAGCCGTACACGGGGCCGTCGTACACCGCCGACGAGGTGCGCGACGCCCTCGTCCGGCGGGCGGGCGGCGTCGACTGGACGTACGTCGGGCTCACGCCCGAGTACTACGCGGCGGCCGCGCGGGACATCGCGGAGGACCGGATCATCGCCTGGTTCCACGGGCGGATGGAGTTCGGGCCGCGTGCCCTCGGCAACCGGTCCATCCTCGGGCTGCCCAAGGGGGACCGGATCAAGGAGCGCATCAACAGCCTCGTGAAGTTCCGCGAGCCCTTCCGGCCCTTCGCCCCGGCGGTGCTCGCCGAGGACCGGGACCGGATCTTCACCACCCGGGCCTTCGCGCCGACCCGCTACATGCTGTGCACCGCCGGGGTGCGGGAGGAACAGCGGGACGCGGTGTCGGGCATCGTGCACGCGGACGGCACGGCGCGCATCCAGGACGTGCGCGAGGAGTACAACAGCGTGTTCTGGAGCCTGCTGAAGGCCGTGAAGGAGCGGACGGGAACGGGGTGTGTCGTGAACACCTCGTTCAACGTGAAGGGCCAGCCCCTGATCATGGATCCGTCGACCGCGATCGACACGTTCCTGCGCACCTCCCTCGACCGTCTCTACATCGAGGGCTTCGTCGTGCGGAAGCCCTGATCAGACCGGCGGCGGTCCGGTGACCTCCACGGTGGCGGGGCGCAGCAGGTGCGGCCCCGCGCGGTAGCCGGGCCGCAGGATCCTGGTGCAGGTCAACGGGGTGGCGTCCCGGGCGACATGGTGGACGAGGGCCTCGTGGCGGCCGGGGTCGAAGGGGTCGCCCTCCTCCCCGAAGGACTCCAGGCCCAGGGCGCCCAGCTGGATCCGCAGGGTGTCGGCGATGTCCGCGAGGCCCGGAGTCAGGGGCTCGTGGGCGCAGGTGCGGTCGACGGCGTCCAGGACGGGAAGGAGGGTGCGCAGGATGTTGGCCGCGGCGATCTCCCGTACCGCCATCCGGTCCCTGTGCACCCGCTTGCGGTAGTTGTCGTACTCGGCCTTCACGCGTTGCAGGTCGGCCGTGCGCTCCTCCAGCAGGCACCGCAGCCGCGCGGGGTCCGCGTCCCGCGTCCGGACCTCGTCCATCGTCAGCCCGCCTCCGGCTTGTCGTCGTCGACGATCTCGGCGTCCACCACCCCGTCGTCCTCCGGGGCGGACCCGCCGGACGCGCTCCCACCGGACGCGGCCGTGCCGCCGGCCTGTTCGCCCTGGGTGCGCGACCGCTCGTACATCGCCGTGCCGATCTTCTGGGCGGACTGCGCCACCCGGTCCGTGGCCTGGCGGATGGTGGCGGTGTCGGTGTTCTCGTCCTTGAGCCTCGTCTTCAGTTCGGCGAGCGCCGCCTCGGTCTCGCGCCGGTCCTCCGCGGAGACGCTCTCGGGGTTGTCGGCGATGAGCTTCTCGGTCTGGTAGACGAGCTGTTCGGCCTGGTTGCGGGTCTCGGCGGCCTCCCGCCGCTGCCGGTCCTCCTCGGCGTGCTGCTCGGCCTCGCGGACCATGCGGTCGATGTCGTTCTTCGGCAGGGCGGAGCCGCCGGTCACGGTCATCTTCTGCTCCCGGCCGGTGCCGAGGTCCTTGGCGGAGACGTGCATGATCCCGTTGGCGTCGATGTCGAAGGCGACCTCGATCTGCGGGACGCCGCGCGGCGCGGGCGGCAGACCGGTCAGCTCGAACATACCGAGCTTCTTGTTGTACGCCGCGATCTCGCGCTCCCCCTGGAAGACCTGGATGGACACCGAGGGCTGGTTGTCCTCGGCGGTGGTGAAGATCTCCGAACGGCGGGTGGGGATCGTGGTGTTGCGCTCGATCAGCTTGGTCATGATGCCGCCCTTGGTCTCGATGCCGAGGGACAGCGGGGTGACGTCGAGCAGCAGGACGTCCTTGACCTCGCCCTTGAGGACACCGGCTTGCAGTGAGGCGCCGATGGCGACGACCTCGTCCGGATTGACTCCCTTGTGCGGCTCCTTGCCGGTCAGCTCCCTCACCAGGCCGGAGACGGCGGGCATCCGGGTCGAGCCGCCCACCAGCACCACGTGGTCGATGTCGGACACCTTGATCCCGGCGTCCTTGATCGCGTTGTGGAAGGGTGCCTTGCAGCGGTCGAGCAGATCCGCCGTCAGCTGTTCGAACTGGGCGCGGGTGAGCTTCTCGTCCAGGTGCAGCGGGCCCTCGGCGGAGGCGGTGATGTACGGGAGGTTGATCGTGGTCTCCGAGGAGCTGGACAGCTCGATCTTCGCCTTCTCGGCCGCCTCCCGCAGCCGCTGCACGGCCATCTTGTCCTTGCCCAGGTCGACGCCGTAGTGGTTCTTGAACTGCTGCACCAGGTGGTCGACGACCCGCTGGTCCCAGTCGTCGCCGCCGAGGTGGGTGTCGCCGTTGGTGGCCTTGACCTCGATGACGCCGTCGCCCATCTCCAGCAGCGAGACGTCGAAGGTGCCGCCGCCCAGGTCGAAGACGAGGACCGTCTGGTCGTTCTCCTTGTCCAGGCCGTACGCCAGCGCGGCCGCCGTCGGCTCGTTGATGATCCGCATGACGTTCAGGCCGGCGATCTCCCCGGCCTCCTTCGTCGCCTGCCGCTGGGCGTCGTCGAAGTAGGCGGGGACGGTGATCACCGCGTCCGTGACGTCCTCGCCGAGGTACGCCTCCGCGTCCCGCTTCAGCTTCTGCAGCACCCGGGCGGAGATCTCCTGGGCGGTGTAGCGCCTGCCGTCGATGTCGCCCTGGTCGGGGAAGCGCCAGGAGTGATCGCCCATGTACCGCTTGACCGAGCGCGCGGTGCGCTCCACGTTGGTCACGGCCTGCCGCTTGGCCACCTCGCCGACCAGGACCTCGCCGTTCTTGGCGAACGCCACCACCGACGGAGTGGTGCGCGCGCCCTCCGTGTTGGTGATGACGGTGGGTTCGCCGCCCTCCAGGACCGAGACCACCGAGTTCGTCGTCCCGAGGTCGATACCGACCGAACGCGCCATGGTGAGTCCTCCTTCTCGTGGCTGCTCCCCCACCGTGTTCCCCGAACCTCCTTGCCTATAGAGCCTGAATAAAACTTGAGCTACCCCATGTCAAGCCTGGTCCGCTTCGGGTGGGCCGTCCAGGGCACGCGTCCACTCGGTTCCGGCCGCGAGCGCCGTGCGCCAGGGGCGCAGGGCGCGCGGCGGCATGCCCACGGCCAGTGCTCCGGTCAGCACGGTTCCCCTGCGGTAGGCGACGAGGAAGCCGCCGTCCGCCGGATCGCCGTCGACCACCCGCGCCTCGTCGTGATCGCGCAGGTGCCCGAAGGCCTGGATCCTGAGGTCGTACTGGTCGGACCAGAAGGAGGGCACCGGGGCGAACGGTTTCGCCTGCTGGGGGGCGAGGAGGTTGCGGGCAGCGGCCATGCCCTGTTCGGCCGCGTTCGTACGATGCTCCACGCGCATGTCGGTGCCGAACAGCGGGTTGTGCCAGCGGGCCACGTCGCCCGCCGCGTAGATGCCGGGCGCGGCGGCGCTGTAGCGGTCGCAGACCACGCCGTCGGCCAGCCGCAGGCCGCTGCCGGACAGCCATTCGGTGTTGGGTTCGGAGCCGATGGCCACCAGGACGTCGTCGGCCGGGATGGTGGTGCCGTCGCTGAGGCGCACGCCGGTGGCGCGGCCCGCGCCGGTCGTGATCCCGGCGACCTTGGTGCCGGTCCGCACGTCCACGCCGTGGTCGCGGTGGACCTGGGCCAGGTGCGTGCCGACCCGCTGTCCCACGGCGTGGGCGAGCGGGACGGGGGCGGGTTCCACGAGGGTGACGCTCGCGCCGAGGGTACGGGCGGCGGAGGCGACCTCGGCCCCGAGGAACCCGGCGCCCACCACGACCAGCCTGCCCCCGGCCGCCAGCCGCTCGCGCAGGGCGAGGGCGTCCGGCAGGTCCCGCAGGACGTGGACGCCGGGGGTACCGCACTCGGGCAGCCGGCGGGGCCGGACTCCGGTGGCGATGATCAGACCGTCGTAGGTGAGCCGTGTGCCGTCGGCGAGGGTCAGCGCCCGTGCCGCCGGGTCGAGGGCGGCGGCGGGGACGCCGAGCCGCAGGTCCAGGGCGAGGGCGTCGAGATCGGCCGGGCGGCGCAGGCGGGCCCGCTCGGGCTCCCAGGCGCCGGTGAGGACCTGCTTGGACAGCGGCGGCCGGTCGTAGGGCAGGTGCGGCTCGCCGCCGACGAGGGTCAGCGAGCCGTCGTAGCCCGCCCGGCGCAGGGTCTCGGCGGCGGTCAGACCGGCCGCCGAGGCGCCCACGACGACGACGCGGCGCGGCGCGGCGGCCGTCACCCCTCCACCAGCCGGATCGCGGCGGCGGGGCACATCGCCATGGACTCCCGTACGTCCTCCTCGTGTTCGGGACCGGGGGTGGCGTCCAGCAGCCGCACGATGCCTTCGTCGTCCTGGTCGAAGACCGCCGGCGCCGCCAGGACGCACTGCCCGGAGGCGACGCACCTGGGCTGGTCGACTTCCACACGCATGGGTTCCTCGTTTCGTAGATGGCGGTGGTGCGAAGAGCGGGGTGGTTCGAAGTGCCGTGGTACGGAGAGTGCGGTGGTACGGAGTGCGGTGGTACGAAGATCGGCTTGCTGTGAAGTGCTACCAGGCAACGGGTGGTTCATAAACGCCGTGCGCCAAGCCGTCGTTCTCGAACTCCGGTTGATCGACATCCGTGCCGTCGTCCGCGTGCGGAGGCGGGAGCGGAGGGTGCGAAGGTGTCCCGCCGCCCTTCCGCACGAGGTGCCGGACGAGGAAGCGGGCCGCGCTCTCGGCCTGGGTGCGCCCCCGGCACCTCCGCACACCTGTGCGTGTCCCCGGGGTTACCGCCCGATAGCATCGGGCGGGCAGCCGGGGAGGGCCGAATCGATCAGGCCGGGACGGGGATACGCGCCAGTGGTGACGGTTGGGGCAGCTCGGTTGCGGGTGCCGGTGGGGGCGGACGCGGAACGCTGGGTCACGCGGGCGGGGTGCCGGCGTGTCCTCCTCGTCGTGCACAACGTGACGTCCGCGACCCGGTTGCTGGACGTGCTGCCGCTGTTCGACGGCGATGTGCGGCTTCAGTTGTTCGCCACGTGCACGGGGTCGTCGCCGTTCCTCGCGGGCGTGGTCGAACTCCTCACGGGCATGGGGCTGCCCGTCCTGCCGTGGGAACAGGCCAAGGAGACGACGTTCGACCTCGCCGTCTCGGCGAGCTACGGCGGAGAACTGGACGAGATCCGCGCGGAGTTGGTCGTCCTGTCCCACGGAATGGGCTACAACAAGCGGCTCGCCACCCCCGGCGATCCCGAACGCCGGTCGTCCGCACCGGTCTTCGGGCTCTCCCCCGACTGGCTGCTCCACGACGGCCGTCCGCTCGCCGCGGCCACCGTGCTGTCGCACCCCGAACAGCTGGAGCGGCTGCGCGCCGCCTGCCCGCAGGCCGCGCCCACCGCCGTACTGGCCGGGGACCCCTGCTACGACCGGCTCATCGGCGCGCTCGCGCAGCGTGAGCTCTTCCGGCGCTCCCTCGGGGTGGCACCGGGTCAGAAGCTGGTCGTCCTCAGCTCGACCTGGTCGTCGCGGTCGCTGTTCGGCGCCATGGACGCGGCCGAGGAGGACGGCGCGGACGATCTGCTGCCCTGGCTGCTGTCCCGCCTGTCCACGGAGCTGCCTGCCGACGAGTACCGCTCTGTCGCCGTGCTGCACCCGAACATCTGGTACGGACACGGCCCGGGGCAGGTCAGGGCCTGGCTGGACCACGCCCGGCGGGCCGGTCTGGCCGCCGTGCCGCCGCTCGACTGGTGGCGGCAGGCCCTGATCGCGGCGGACTGCGTGCTCGGGGACCACTCCAGCGTCACCTACTACGCGGCGGCCATCGGCGTCCCCGTGCTCCTCGGGGCGTTCCCGCAGGACGCGCTCGACCCGCACTCCCCGGTGGCCGCGCTCGGGCGTACGGCACCCCGTCTCGTCCGGCGGGGCAGCCTGCGCGCGCAGATCGACGCGGCGATCGCCACCCACGAGCCGGGCCGCTACGCGCGCTTCGCCGAGCAGGCCAGCTCCTCCCCGGGCGAGTCGGCCGGGCTGCTGCGCCGGCTCTTCTACGGGCTCATGGACCTGCCGGAGCCCGAGGGCCACGCCGCGCTCCTCGATCCGCTGCCGCTGCCGCCCCACCAACCGGCCCGTCGTACCGCGCCGGTCCGGGTCTTCGCGGAGGTCGCCGACGGGCGGACGCCGGAGGTCGCGGTCGTACGGCACCCCGTGTCCGGCGACGCCCCCGATCCGGCGGAGGGACTGGCGGCGCGGGCCGAACTCGCGCACACGGCGGTGGACGAGGAGACCCGGGAGACGGGCAGGCTGCGCGTCGCGGACGTCGTCCTGCGGCAGGCGCCCGCGGACGATCCCCGGCTCGGGCCGCCCGCCGCGTGGACCGCGGAGGCGCTGGCGCGCTACCCGTACTGCGCGCTGGTGGCCTACGCCGACGGGCCGGACCGTTGTGTCGTACGCACCCGGCAGGGCGATCTGCTGCGACTGTCCGCGGCCCCCGGACCGGACGGGCGGCCGGACCTGTGCGATCCGGCCGCGTACGCCTCCGCGCTCCACGCCTGGGTCGCGAGCGGGCGGAAGCTCTCCGAGGCCGTTCCGCGACTCGTGGTACGCACCGGTGCGGTGACGCGCCGGGTGACGGTCGAACGGCTGTCACCGCCCCCGGCCTAGCGCTCAGACCTCCAGCGCGGCGAGGCGCGCCCGGACCCGTTCCGCGCCGACGGTGTTCCCCTGCTCCTCGTAGCACGCGGCGGCGGCCCGCAGATCCTCGGCGGCCCGCGCCGGGTGGCCCGAGCGGTCGTGGCACTCGGCGCGCTGCTCCAGCACGTCGGCGAGCTGGAGCAGCGCGCCCTCCGCCGTCATGATCTCGACGGCCTTGTCCAGGCAGACAAGGGCGAGTTCGGCGTCGCCCGCGCTGAGGTGGGCCTCGCCCAGGCTCATGTAGACGCGGCCCTCGTTGTAGGTGTCGGAGCCGTCGGGCAGGGTGCGGAAGCGGACCAGTGCGTCGTTCAACCGCTCGTAGGCGGCGGGGAATCGTCCCTCGCGGGCCAGGACTCGGCCGATGTGGTGCGCCAGGAGTGCGGTGGCGCGGGGCACGTCCCGCCATCCCTCGTCGCCCTCGCGGATGCGGCCGAGGATCCGCTGGGCCTCCTCGAAACCGTGCCGCGCCTCGTCGTGGCGCCACAGCTTGAGGCGGAGCAGCCCGAGGGCCTCCAGGGCGGACGCCTGGCCGCGCCGATGACCGCAGGCCTCGTCCGCCGCGGCGGCCTGCTCCAGGGCCTCCTCCGCCTTGTCGGCTTCGCCGACTCCCATGTAGGCGAAGGCGAGTTGGACCAGCATGCGGCCGACCGCGCGCCGGTCGCCGAACTCCTCGGCGCCGCGGCGGGCGGCCGCGACACCGCGCAGATGCGTGTCGATCCACTGGGCGTGGAAGCCGAGCCGCAAGTGCAGACTCCACATCGCCTCGCACAGCTGCCAGACGAGGTCGTCGAAGCCGTGGTGGTCGGCCGCGTGGATGACGGCGGCGATGTTCTCCCGTTCGGCGCGCAGCTCCGCCAGGGCCCTTGCACCGTCGCCCGGTTCGGGATCGGCCGGCGGGGCGAGGCGGTCGTAGACGGGGCCGAGGTGCCAGCGCTGCCCGATCACCCGCAGGTCCGCGGCCGCCGCGAACCGCAGATACGCGACCGCCACCCGGCGGACCGCGTCACGCATCCGGCGTTCCCCGTCCTCGGCGACCGCCAGCTCGCGGGCGTGGGCGCGGGCGAGGTCGTGGAAGCGGTAGCGCTCCTCCGCGACCTCCTCCAGCAGATGGACGCGGGCCAGCTGCTCCAGCATGTCCCGGGCCTCGGCCTCCTCGACACCTGCCGCGTGCCTGGCGCACAGGACGTTCACGGTGGGCCAGGCCCATACCGCGAGCGCGCGGTAGAAGGCGGCGCACTCGGGGGAGAGTTCGCCGTACGACACGTCGTGCGCGAGCCGGACGGGGTCGTGCGGGCCGATGCCCGCCATGGCTGCTCCCGTCCGCCCCGCGTCGTGGACCCGCTCGGAGAGTCCGCGCGCCACGCGGTCCCAGGAGAGGTGTTCGCGGACGGCGAGCCCGGCGCCGGTGGTGCACACCGCGAGCGGGATGCCGCCGGTGCCCTCCGCGACGGCCCGTACGACCTCCTCCGGAGCGGCCGACCGCGTGCGCCCCGCGACGCGCCGCAGCAGCAGGACGGAGTCCGCTGTCGACAGCGGCCGCAGGGTGAAGGGGTGCGCCCCGTGCTCGGCCACGACCCGGCCGAGCCGGTGCCGGCTGGTCACCAGGACGAGGCAGCCGGGCGATGCGGGCAGCAGGGGGAGGACCTGGGCGTCGTCCAGTGCGTTGTCGAGGACGACGATCATGCGCCGGCCGGCCGTGCAGTCCCGGAAGAGGTCCCGCTGGCGTGCTTCGTCGCCGGGGATGGTGCCGGTCCCCAGGCCCTCCAGGAGGCGGACGAGGGCCTCGGAGGGGGTGAGGGCGGTCCCCGCGGAAGCGCCGGCGAGATCGACGAACAGCTCCCCGTCGGGGAAGCGCTCGCTCAGCTCGTGTGCGCACCGTACGACGGTCGCGGTCTTGCCGATACCGCCCGGCCCGGTGACGGTGGCGACGACCGGCGCGCCCGGCGACCGGTCGGCGTCGTCCAGGAGGTCCTCGATCCAGGCGAGTACGTCCTCCCGGTCGGTGAACGCCGCCGTCGCGGGCGGCAGCATCCGCGGGCGGGACTCCGCGGGCGCCACGGCCGCCACCACGCGCGGCGCCAGCCAGGAAGCCTCCCGCGCCCACTCCCGCACCTCGCGGGCGAACTCCGGTGAAGTGCGGGCGAGTTCGACCAGTTGTAAGGCGGCGGCCCGGCGTTCCCGCTCGGTGCGGGGCAGGACGAGCACCTGCTGACCGGACGGCGTGCCCGGCTCGGTCCCCGCCCGGCTGAGCAGTCCGTGCAGTCGCTCCGAGACCCGCCTGCCCATCTCGCCGCCCGCACCGGACAGGGCGCCCGAGGCGACCGTGCCGACAGCCGAGAACACCAAGTCCGTCAACGGTTCCACCCAGCACTCCCCCGACTCGCCATGACGGCCATCGTATCGACAAAGGGGCGAAAGCAGGGGGCGGACGAGGGCCTTGAGCGGAGCGGTGGTCATCGGTCGAACCGGGCCCCGGTGCCGGTACGCCGCCGTCCGGTCGGGCCGGGGCACGCCGGTCGGGCACCCCGTGGACACACTCCCCGCAGAGGTGCCGACCGGTCGCGGGCGGAGGGCCGAGGAGCCCGGTCGCCGGTTCCGTTCCGGGGCGATGGTGGAGGTGCCGGGGCCTTCTCGGCGGGTGGTGGACGCGATGACGTTCCGGGACGGCGGCGGTGGCCGGCGCTGGACGGCCTCCATGCCCCTCGCTGGACGGCCCTCACGTCCCTCGTGCGGATCGCGCTGCTCGGACTGCTCGGGTGGGGGCGGTGGTCCGGCTCACGCGGCCCCGCGGCGGCCGGGGCCGCCGGGCGGGAGCCCGGAGGAGATCCTCGCCCGGCGCTTCGCCTCCGGCGAGATCGACGAGGCGGCGTACCCCGAGGCGGGTGGACTCCCGACGGCGCACCGGACAAGGAACCGGTGGCCGGTGATCCCTTCGCCGGACCCGTCCGCAGGCCCCTTCACTGCCCTCCGGTGCGCGGCCGCAGGGCGGCGAACGCGCCGAGGGCGCCCAGGGCGATCAGCGCCGCGAGGGCGCCGAAGCCGTAGGTGAGGGTGGCCAGGGAGGCGGTCGCGGCCACGAGGAGGGGTCCGCCCGCGTCGCCGAGTTCGCGGCCGAGTTCGGCGGTTCCCATGGTCTGGCCGAGGCGTTCGGCGGGCGTGCTCGCGGCCAGGGCGGCGAAGCCGAGCGGGGTGATCAGGCCGGTGCCCGTGCCGGTGAGGGCGGCGCCGAGGAGGATGCCGGTCAGGCCGGGCAGCATCGCGCAGGCCAGGCCCGCCGCGGTGACCGCGAGGCCGACGGCCAGGCCGCCGCGGGGCTCGATCCGGCCGGCGTCCAGCGCGCGTCCGGCCCGGGGCTGGACCACGGCCGCGCAGCACGCCAGCACCGACACCGCCGCGCCGGTCGCCACCGTGCCGAGCCCGTCGGCGCGGCCGGACACCGGCAGGAAGCCCACCCCGGCCGACAGCGCCGCGGTCGCCGCCGCGAGCGCCGCCGTCGGGGCGAGGAACGCCGGGTCGGCCAGTCGCCGGGCGAGGTCCAGCACCGTCTGCCGCGCCTTGGGCAGCGGGGGTACGACGGGCACGGCGAGCGCGGCCCAGGCGGCGACCGCGCCGCCGAGCACCGCGAGGACGGCGAAGAGCAGCCGCAGGCTGCCGACCCACACCACGACTCCGCCGAGCAGGGGGCCGAGCGCGTAGCCGAGGGACTTGTGGAAGCCGTAACTCCCGAACGCCCGTCCCCGTCCCGCCGCCGGGTTGAGCCGGGCGACCAGCGCGGACGCGGACGGTGAGAAGGCGGAGGCCGCGGCGCCCTGGCCGAGGCGCGCGGCCCACAGCCAGCCGGGGCTGTTCGCGCCGGCGTACAGCGCGGACGCGGCGGCGAAGGCAGCGAGCCCGCCGAGCAGCACCGGGCGGGCGCCGACGCGGTCGGCGAGGGTGCCGAAGACCGGCTTGAGGACGACCTCGGCGCCGTCGTACAGCGCGAGCAGCCCGCCCAGCACGAGCAGGGAGGTGACCGCGCCCTTCGTGTGGCCGCCGAGGTTGGCGGCGATTCCGTGTGCCCCGAAGGCGGTGGTGAATCCCGCGGCGTACAGGGGCCACATCTGCCGGGGCGGGGCCGGGGGCGCGGTCATGGCTGCCCCGCGTACGGGTTGCGGGGGTGCCCGCACGCGTACCGGCGACGGTACCGGTCCCTGCGTTCCACGCTCGACACAGGGCGAACGTAGCAGGCGGTGGCGCGCGCTGACGCGCGGAGCGGCGGCGCACCGGGCGCGGTGGGCCCCCACCGGAGTCGCTCAAGCACCCCGGCCCGGCCGGAACGGCCCCCGCCCACCCGTCCGGTGCCCGCTCACGCGCCGCCGCCCGAGCCCTCGGGCGCGGCGGCCCGCGCCGTCACTCCGGCGCGAACGAGAAGCTGTTCCACAGACCCGTCGCCCTGACCGCCTGGTCCGTCGCGCCGATGTCCAGGAAGGCGTAGGAGCCGCCCGGGGGCACGGTGCAGTCGGGGGTCGTGTAGAGGCGGAGGCTGCTCTGGGTCTGGTTGGTGACCTGGGTGATGCCCTCGGGGAAGCGGTGGCAGCCCTTGACCGAGGGGTTGGTGAGGTTCTGCACGATCCGTCCGTTGTGGCGGGCCACGATCTGACCGGACGCCTGGTCCTGGCAGGCGGTGAGCGCGATGCCGAGCAACGCGGAACCGGTGAGCGCGGCCAGTGACCGTGAAGCGCGCATCGGGCCTCCTGTACCAAGACGGGTGCTGCCGGGGGAACTGGTCCCCCACCACTATCCGTCAGAGTGCGCCGTACCGCCCGGTGAAGGCACCCACAGCGGGTACATCGCCTGTTCAGCGGCGCCTCCGGGGCCTTTCGGGTGCCCGCGCGGCCCGGGTGTCGCATCCGGTGTGCGGGGCGCCGCCGCCCACCCTTCACTGAGGGGAACGAATCGGGCCCCAGAGCACGGGAGTCACACATGGCAGGGCACTGGAGACGGGTGGCGGCGGGCACGGCAGCGGCGCTGACCCTGGTGACGGCGGCCGGTTGCGGCAGCGGCGGGCAGAACTCCCCCAGCCCCGCCGAACAGGCGGCCTCGGCCGCCTCCGCCGCCGCCTCGCTCGCCTCCCGCGGCGGGGACGCGCTCGCCTCCGCCTCGGCCGAGGCCGGCCGCAGACTCGCCGAGGCCAGGGGCGGGCTGTCCGCCAAGGACCAGGTGAGCCTCGGCGCGGTCGGCTTCGACCGCGACGGCAGGGCCACCACCACGGTGACCGCCCGCAACACCGCGTCCTCCGCCAAGTCCTTCGCCGTCCAGGTCAACTTCACGGACGGCGGCGGCAATCTGCTGGACGTCGTCGTGCTGACGGTCGGGAACGTGGCCGCGCACTCCTCCGGCCACGGCACCGCGCGCAGCAACCGCAGGCTGCACGGCGAGGTGCGGGCGGCCGTCGGCACGGCCCTGCGCTACTGACCCGCCGATCCGCGCTCCCGCGCCCCCCGCCCGAAACCACCGCCACGAACTCCGCCTGAACCTTGCACTGCCGCACGAGTGAACCGCCATTCGGGTGATCCGTATCGCTCCCCAGCCCCGCACTGCCAAGGATCACGGCTCTGGACGGCATTTCCGGCGAGTCGGGCGATTGGTTCGAAATGACAGGCTTACGGTGCCCTGTCCACACTGAACTGGCGGTTCGTGATCAGAAATGTTCATCAACGATCCAGAACGTTCTCGAGGAGATGGAATGGTGGAGCAGTCTTCCGAGATCGATATAAGCGGGCCGGACGCACCCGCCCTCCCCGTGAGCGGCGCCGGCCCGGACAGGACAGAGACCGAAAGCAGACTCGCGGACGCGCTCGCCGAGGTCGTGGGCACCGAACAGGTCGCGGTGGACAGCCACTTCTTCACCGACCTCGGCGCCAACTCCCTGCTCATGGCCCAGTTCTGCGCACGGGTACGCAAGCGGCCCGACCTGCCGTCCCCGTCCATGCGGGACATCTACCGGTATCCCACCGTCCGGGACCTGGCCGCGGCCCTCGCACCGGCCACCCCCGCGCCGGCCGACGCCACGGCCGCTCCGGCGGCAGCGGCACCCGTCCCGCCTCCCGCGCCACCGCAGCACACCAGCCGGCTGACCCACTTCCTGTGCGGAACCTTCCAGTTGGTGGTCTTCCTCGGCTACTCGCTCGTCTCCGGCCTGGCCGCCGGCACCGGTTACGAGTGGGTCGCCGACGGCAGGGGCGTCGCCGACATCTACGTACGGTCGCTGCTCTTCGGCGGCGGCGGCTTCCTCGCCCTGTGCGTCTTCCCGATCCTGGCGAAGTGGGTGCTGGTCGGCCGCTGGAAACAGACCGAGTTCCCCGTCTGGGGCCCCGCGTACATGCGCTTCTGGCTCGTCAAGGTACTGCTGCACGCGAACCCGATGGTCCTCCTCGCCGGCACCCCGCTGTACGTGCTGTATCTGCGGGCCCTGGGCGCGCGGATCGGCAAAGGGGTGACGATCCTCTCCCACACCCTGCCGGTCTGCACCGACCTGGTGACCATCGGCGCCGGGACGGTGATCCGCAAGGACTCCTTCATCCTCGGCTACCGGGCGCACGCGGGACGCATCCAGACCGGCCGGGTCACCCTGGGCGAGGGTGTGTTCGTCGGCGAGAAGACCACCCTCGACATCGACACCTCGATGGGCGACGGATCGCAGCTCGGGCACGCCTCGGCGCTGCACCGCGGCCAGTCGGTCCCGGCCGGCGAACGCTGGCACGGCTCCCCCGCCGAACCGGCGGGTACCGACTACCTGCGCGTCGCTCCCGCCCGGTGCGGCACCCTGCGGCGCGCCTGGTACGGCCTCGGCACCCTGCTCCAACTGCTGTTCCTCTACATTCCGTTGGCCGTCGGCGGAATGTACATGCTGTTCACCCAGGTACCGGCGATCGGCAAGCGGCTCGATCCGCGGACGCAGTCGCTCGCACCGGCCGAGCTGCTCACGGACTCGCTGCTGCTCTCCCTCGCGCTGTTCCTCGGCTTCGTGGTCGTGGGCCTGGTCGTCCTGTACACGCTGCCGCGGCTGCTGGGGATGGTCGTCCGGCCCGACCGGGTCTATCCGCTCTACGGCCTCCACTACGCGCTGCACCGGACGACGGCCCGCATGACGAACGTGAAGTTCTACGCCTGGCTCTTCGGGGACAGCTCGTTCATCGTGCACTACCTGCGCGGACTCGGGTACGACCTGTCGCACGTCGAGCAGACCGGGTCGAACTTCGGCACCGAGATGCAGCACGAGACGCCGCTGTTGGTCTCGGTCGGCAGCGGCACCATGGTGGCCGACGGACTGTCCGTCCTCAACGCGGACTATTCGAGCACGTCGTTCCGGCTGTCGAAGGTGTCGATCGGGCCGCGCAACTTCCTGGGCAACAACATCGCCTACCCGGCGGGCGGCAGGACGGGCGAGAACTGCCTGCTCGCGACCAAGGTCATGATCCCGCTGGACGGCGAGATCAGACAGGGCGTGGGCCTGCTCGGATCGCCGTGCTTCGAGATCCCGCGCTCCGTCGACCGCGACGCCCGGTTCGACCATCTGCGCGAGGGCGACGAACTGAGCCGGCGGCTCGGCGCGAAGAACCGCTACAACCTGCGCTCGATGGCCTGGTGGCTGGGCGCCCGCTGGCTGCACGTCTTCGCGCTCACCCTGCTGGCGCTCGCCTCGGTGGATCTGTACGGCATGGCGGGCCATGTGGTGATAGCGGCCTATCTGGCGCTGACGCTCGCCTTCTCCACCGCGTACTACATCGTGCTGGAGCGCTGCATGACCGGGTTCCGCGGGCTGCGACCACAGTTGTGCTCCATCTACGACCGGGACTTCTGGCGGATCGAGCGCCTGTGGAAGGTTCCGTCGCAGTGGCTCAACATCTTCAACGGCACCCCCTTCAAGTGCCTGGTCTGGCGGCTGATGGGCGTGCGCGTGGGCCGCAGGGTGTTCGACGACGGCTGTTACATCACCGACCGGACCCTCGCGGTCATCGGTGACGAGTGCACCCTCAACGCGGGCAGCAAGATCCAGTGCCACTCGCAGGAGGACGGCACCTTCAAATCCGACTTCATCCGGCTGGGCACCGGCGTCACGCTGGGCGTCTCCGCCCATGTCCACTACGGCGTGACGATGGGCGAGGGCTCGGTGCTGGTCTCCGACTCCTTCCTCATGAAGGGCGAGGAAGTGCCGCCGCACGCGCGGTGGGGCGGCAATCCCGCGGTGGAGATGCCGGCGGCCGACGGAGCCGCCGTCACCCCCGCCGGGTCCGCGACTACAGCCAGCGCCCCTGCGGCGACCGTGAGTTGAGGAAGGCCATTCGATGGGAACGCGCGTGGAAGCGGACCGGGAGTTCTGGCAGCGGGTGCTGACCGCCGGCGGTGTCACCTCGGTGCCGCGCTGGGTGCGGGAACCGGCGCCGGGGACGGCCGAGCACGAGACGCCGGTGCCGGACGAGGTGGCACGGGCGGTGCGCGAGCTGGTGTCGCACCAGGGGGTGCCGGTCAGCGCCCTGCTGCTCGCGGCGCACGCCAAGGTGCTGGCCGCGTTGTCCGGCGAGGCCGAGGTGGTCACCGGGTACACCACCGGGGTGCGCGGCGAACCGCTGCCCTGCCGGCTGGCCGTGCGCCCGGGGTCCTGGCGGGAACTGGCGGCGGCGGCCGAGCACGCCGAGGCGGAGGTGCTGGCGCACCGGGAGTTCCCGGTGGAGAAGCTGCGCCGCGAACTCGGGCTGGCCGAGCCGCCGTACGAGGTGGTCTTCGGGCCGATCGGGGCCGACGAGAACCACGCCGACGACGGTGTCCTTCAGGTGCGCTGGTCCGACCGGGGCGGACGGCTGCTGCTGCGCCTCGGGTACCGCAAGGACGTCCTGGACGCCGCCGCGGCGGCCCGGATCGGCGGCTACCACCTGACCGCCCTCATGCTGCTGGCCACCGACCCCGACGCCGACCACGGCGCGCGGAGCCTGCTGTCGGACGCCGAGGTGCGCGAACAGCTGGAGGGGCTGGCCGGGCCGCACCGGCCGCTGCCAAAGGCGCGGGCGCACGAGCTGTTCGAGCAGCGGGTGCGGACGCGGCCGGACGCGGTGGCGGCCGTGCGGGGCGAGCGGGAGTGGACGTACGACGAGCTGAACCGGCGGGCCAACCGGCTGGCGCGGGCACTCGTCGAGCGGGGTCTCGGGCGGGAGGACGTGGTCGCCGTCGTCATGGAGCGCGACCTGGACTGGCTGGCGGCCACGCTCGCCGTCTTCAAGGCGGGCGGCGCCTATCTGCCGATCGAGCCGCACTTCCCGGCCGGGCGGATCGCGGCAACGTTGTCGCGTGCGGGATGCCGGCTCGTGCTGGCCGAGTCCGGCAGTACCAGAACCCTGGACGAGGCGCTGGCCTCGGTGGCGGGGGCGCGGCGGCTGCTGGTCGAGGAGGCGTACGCGGAGCCGCACGCCGAGGACGACCTCGGTGTCCGGGTGGACGCGGACCAGTTGGCGTACATCTACTTCACCTCCGGCTCCACCGGCGAGCCGAAGGGGGCGATGTGCGAGCACGCGGGCCTGCTCAACCATCTCTTCGCCAAGATCGACGACCTGGGCATCGGCGAGGGCTCGGTGGTGGCGCAGACGGCGCCGCAGTGCTTCGACATCTCGCTGTGGCAGCTGGTGTCCGCGCTCATGGTCGGCGGGCGGACCCTGATCGTCGGGCAGGACGAGATCACGGACGTGGAGCGCTTCGTGGACACGCTGACCGCCGGGCGGGTCGCGGTGGCGCAGCTGGTGCCCTCCTATCTGGAGGTCGTGGTCTCGTACCTGGAGCGGCGGCCGCGTGAACTGCCCGACCTGCGCTGCGTGTCGGTGACCGGCGAGGCGCTCAAGCGCGAGCTGACGCAGCGCTGGTTCGCGATCCAGCCGGGCATCAGGCTCCTCAACGCCTACGGACTGACCGAGACTTCGGACGACACCAATCACGAGGTCCTGGACCGGGTGCCGGAGCGGGTGCTGCTGGGGCGCGCGGTGAACAACGTGCGCGTCTACGTGGTGGACGAGCGGCTGTCCCTCGTGCCGCTGGGCGCGCCCGGCCTGATCGCGTTCTCCGGCGTCTGTGTGGGCCGGGGGTACGTCAACGATCCCGAGCGGACCCGGGAGGCGTACCGCACGGACCCGTACCGGCCCGGCGAGCGGCTCTATCTCGGGGGTGACTGGGGGCGCTGGCACCCGGACGGCAAACTGGAGTTCCTGGGCCGCCGGGACAACCAGGTGAAGATCCGCGGCTTCCGCATCGAGATCGGCGAGATCGAGAACGCGCTGCTGCGGGTGGCCGGGGTGCGGGACGCGGCGGTGGTGGTCACCGAGCGCGGCGGCGGAAGCAGGCATCTGATCGCCTTCTGCTCGGGTCCGGCCCGGCCGGTGGAGGAGTTGCGCGAGGCTCTCGGCGCGGTGCTGCCCGCCTATATGGTGCCCTCGGCCTTCCACTGGCAGGACGCGCTGCCGCTGACCGCCAACGGCAAGATCGACCGCAAGGCGCTGACCGCGCTGGCGGCGCAGGCCGCGCCGGTCGCGGAGGGGACCGCGGCGGCGGACGTCCCGCTCGGCCCGGCCGAACGGCGGCTCGCCGCGGCCTGGGCCGAGGTGCTGGGCGTGCCCGTCGAGCAGGTCCGCCGGTCGGACCACTTCTTCGACTCCGGCGGCACCTCGCTGACCGCGGTCAAGCTCAGCATCGCGCTGGAGCGCGCGGTGTCCCTCAAGGACATCACCCGGCACCCCGTCCTCGCCGACCTGGCCGCGCTGCTGGACGGCGCGAGCAGGCAGCACGGCGAGCTGCTGCAGCCGCTCGCGGAGGGGGGCGGCGGGGCCGAGGGCGCGCTGGTGTGCTTCCCCTACGCGGGCGGCAACGCGGTCAACTTCCAGCCGATGGCGAGTGTGTTGGCCGACAGCGGGCTGACCGTTCTCGCGGTGGACCTGCCGGGCCACGACCTCGCCGCACACCAGGAACCCTTCGTCTCGATCGCACAGGTGGCCGAGCAGGTAGCGGCGGAGATCGTCGCGCGCGGACTGGGCCGGGTGATGCTGTGGGGACACTCCTCGGGCGCCGCGCCCGCGATCGAGACCGCGCGGCGGCTGACCGAGCGGGGCGTGCGGGTCAGCCGGGTGTTCATCGGCGCCCAGCTCCTCGGCAGCGCCGAGGAGCGCGGCGCCGCCGCCGCCGAGCTGACCGGACTCGGCGACGCCGAGATCGCGGCGCGGCTCACCGCGGACAGCGGCTACACCGAGCTCGCCGAGCTGAACGAGGCGCACGCCGAGCACATCGGCGCCGCCTACCGGCACGACTGCGTGGCCGCGCACCGCTACTTCCGTACGGCCCTGCAGAACTCGTCGCCGCCCAGGCTGTCGGCGCCGCTGACGGTGGTCGTCGCGGCCGACGACCCGCACACCGCCGGCTCCGCCGAGCGCCACCGGGACTGGCTGCTGCTGGCCGACCGGGTGGAGCTGCACGAACTCGCCGACGGGGGGCACTACTTCCCGCGCACCCGGCCGGCCGATGCGGCGCGGGCCGTGCTGGCCGCCGTACCCCTGGCCATGTCCTGAGCCGCGCGGACCCTCCAGACGGGCTACCGAAAGGAAACAGAGATGCCGTTCTCATCACTGGCAGCGCCGCTCGAGGTGGAGCTGCGGCCGCACAGACCGGCGCTGCTGCGCGTCGACTCACCGGGCGACGCGCCGAGTTGGGCGGGCGAGCACCGCGAGGCGCTGCGCGCCCTGGTGACCGAGCACGGGGCGCTGCTCGTCCGCGGTCTGGGACTGCGGGACGCGGACCGGGTCGGCGCCGTCTTCGCCCGGATCGCCGGTGGACTCATGACGGAGCGGGAGGCGTTCGCGCCGCGCGAGGCCCGCGGGCCCGGGGTGTACACGTCCACGCCGTGGCCGGCCAACCAGCCGATGTGCATGCACCACGAGTTGAGCTACACGCTGGACGTGCCCTCGCTGATGCTGTTCGCGTGCCTGACCGCGCCCGCGGAGGGCGGGGCCACGGCGGTGGCCGACGCCGGGGAGGTGCTGGACGCGCTGCCCGCCTCGCTGACCGAGCGGTTCGAGCGCGAGGGCTGGACGCTGACCCGCAGTTACAACGACGAGATCGGGGCCTCGCTGGCCGAGTCCTTCGGCACCGAGGACCGCGGGGAGATCGAGCGCTACTGCCGGGCGCACGCCATCGAGTGCACGTGGCGCGCCGACGGCTCCCTGTACACCGAGCAGCGGCGCAGCGCGGTCGTGCGCCACCCGGTCACGGGCCGGCGCGGCTGGTTCAACCAGATCGCGTTCCTCAACGAGTGGACGCTGTCCCCGGAGGTGCGCGAGTACCTGGTGGACATGTACGGCGAGGACGGGCTGCCCTTCAACACCCGTTACGGAGACGGGACTCCGATCGCCGAGGAGGTGATCGAGCAGCTCAACGCCACCTATGAGGCACACACCCGGCGCGAGCCCTGGCAGGCCGGGGACCTGCTGCTCGTGGACAACATCGGTACCGCGCACAGCCGGGAGCCGTTCACCGGCGACCGCGAGGTGCTGGTGGGCATGGCGGAGCCGCACCGGCTCGCCGACGGCCGCCCGACCCCGGAGGCGAGCGAGCGATGACCGACCTGCTGACGACAGCGGCCGAACGGGCCGCGGGCACCCCCTCGGCGCCGACCTTCTCGGTGATCTCCGGGGAGCAGGTGCAGCGGGCGCTGGCCGGGCGCGAGAAGGAACTGGTGGCGCTGGTGGAGGCCACCTACCGGCTGCACGGTGCCGGGGAGTCGGTGAACCCGCCCTCGTACTTCCTGCGTTTCCCGGACCGTCCTTCCTCGCGGATCATCGCGCTGCCGGCCTCCATCGGCGGTTCGGTGCACGTGGACGGCCTGAAGTGGATCTCCAGCTTCCCGGACAACGTGCGCTCGGGGCTGCCGCGGGCCTCCGCGGTGCTGATCCTCAACGACCCGGAGACCGGCTACCCCTTCGCCTGTCTGGAAAGCTCCATCATCAGCGCCACCCGCACCGCGGCGTCCGCGGCGCTCGCGGCCGACTGGCTCAGCCGCGGCCGGCCCTCCCGGCCCGCGCGGGTCGGGTTCTTCGGCACGGGGCTGATCGCCCGGTACATCCACACCTTCCTGGCCGGCACCGGCTGGGAGTTCGACGCGATCGGCGTGCACGACGTGTCCGCCGACAGCGCCGAGGGGTTCCGGGGCTATCTGGGCCAGAGCGGTGCGGGCGGGCGGGTCACCGTGCACGAGAGTGCCGAGGACCTGGTCCGCGCCAGCGATCTCGTGGTCTTCGCGACCGTCGCCGGCACTCCGCACGTCACCGATCCGGCCTGGTTCGACCACAACCCCGTGGTCCTGCACGTGTCCTTGCGGGACCTGGCCCCGGAAGTCCTCCTGGACGCCGCGAACTTCGTCGACGACGTGGAGCACTGCCTGAAGGCCGACACCTCGCCGCATCTGGTCGAACAGCTCACCGGCGAGCGCGAGTTCCTGAACGGCACGCTCAACGACGTGCTGTGCGGGCAGGCAGTGCCGCCGGCCGACCGGCCGGTGATCTTCTCGCCCTTCGGACTCGGTGTCCTCGATCTCGCCGTCGGCAAGTACGTCTACGACGAGGTATCCCGGGCGGGCAGCCTCCGCCTCATCGACGACTTCTTCCACGACCTGCGCCGGTACGGCTGAGGCCCGTCCTCGGCCCGGCACCAGGAGGTCCGCCGTGCCTGTCATTTCCGCTCCCTACGCCTTCAACGAGGGCCACCTCTTCGTCGACCTGGAGTCGATCTGCGGACAACCCCTCCATCTGAAGTGCGAGGGCTTCAACTTCGCCGGCTCCATCAAGCTGAAGGCCGCGAACGAGATGGTGGAGAGCGCCGAGCGGGACGGACTCCTGACGCCGGAGTCCATCCTCGTCGAGTCCTCCTCCGGGAACCTCGGCGTGGCGCTCAGCATGATCGCCGCCAGCAAGGGCTACCAGTTCCTGTGTGTGACGGACTCCCGTTGCAACCTGTCCACCAGACTGCTGATGGAGGCGCTCGGCAGCGAGGTGCACGTCATCGCCGACCAGGACTCCAACGGCGGCTTCCTGGGCACGCGGATCGAGTACGTGCGCCAGCTGTGCGCCTCCGACGACCGGTACATCTGGCTGAGCCAGTACACCAACGCGGGCAACTGGCGGGCGCACTACCGCACCACGGCCCCGGAGATCGCCCAGCAGTTCCCGCACCTGGACGTGGTGTTCATCGGGGCCGGCACCACCGGCACCCTGATGGGCTGCGCCCGCTGGTTCCGGCAGTGGCACCGGTCGGTGCGGATCGTCGCCGTGGACAGCGTGGGCTCGGTGGCCTTCGGCGGCGAGCCGGGCCGCCGGATGATCCCGGGCCTGGGCATGAGCATGCGCCCGCCACTGCTGGACGAGTCCATCGTGGACGAGGTGATCCGGGTGGAGGAGGCGGACACCATCCGCATGTGCCACCGCATGGCCCGCCGGGGTTTCCTGTTCGGCGGCTCCACCGGGACGGTCGTCAGCGGGGCCACCGACTGGCTGGCCCGGCATGACGCCCGCGGACTGTCCGCCGTCGCCATCGCGCCCGACATGGGCGAGCGCTATCTCGACACCGTCTACCAGACCAACTGGCTCCAGGACCTGTACGGCGATCACGTCCTGGAGGACGGGGGGCTGGACGCCGTGGCGGAGGAGGTCGAGTCCGCGACCCGGACGTCGGAGCGCCGGCGCAGATCGTAGCGCCACGCTCCCGGAAGGGGCGCCTGTCCCGGGCCGTTGCCCGGGGGGCGCCCTTCGCCGTGCCCGGGAGGGCAGTTTCACGGCGTCGGAAAGGGCACCCCTCGGGACGCAGGGGGGCGTACGCGTGCCCGTGCGCCCCCTCTCACGCCCGTCCCCCACATGAACGGTAAAGATCTGGCCATTCCCTCCGGCGGCGGAGGAACCCCCGGTCTCGGTCCTGCCCGCGGACGACCTTGGATTCTCAGGTCATCCAGACTGACCTGCGCGTTCTTCGCGCGGATCGTCCCGGTATCGGTTTTCGGACGGAGTGAAAGTCTCCCCTTCCCTCACCGGCCACACCAGGCGAACTATTTTCAGAAAAGCCACCTCATCGTGCGACGTCAGCGAGGACACCGCTTACATTCAGTACCTCATGGCACTGCTGTGCCTGACGGCCCGTGGCCGGTGTGCCCGGCTTCGCGCAGGTGACCTTCGCGGTGACGGTGGCGTTCGCGGGGATCTCGATGGGGGTGACCCAGTGGTAGTCCTGGTTGCGGAAGGTCTCCAGCGCGATCGTGGTGATCTTCCGATCGCCGAAGGTGATGGTCATGACCCCCTCGTCGCCCTGGAAGTTGGCGACCACGATGTCCGTGATGCCGAACACCTTGCCCTGCGGGACCGTGTAGCTGCCGGTCTTGTCCTGCCCGCCGGACGTCTCCACGTCGATGGTGGTCGAACTCTGCTCACCGCCGCCCACCGAGGTGCCGGCGCCGGTGCCGCCGGACCCGCCGCCCGCGGGCACGCCCTGCCCGGTGCCACCCTGTTCCTTCCCCGTGCCGTTGCCGGCGCCTGTGCCGTCGCCGGTGCCGGGCGACTGCCCGTTCTTGCCGCCACCGGGCGTGGGCCGCGGCTGGACCACCTCGTCGGCGGCCTGCCGGGCCGCGCTGCGCACCGCCGGACGCACCAGGGCGAACCAGGCGAGCAGCAGCGCGAGGATGGCCGCGAGCAGTGCGAGCAGCCACTTCGGGAAGATCGGGATCTGGACGAACTCGGCGTCCAGCGGGGGCCGTACGTTCGTCGCGGGCCGGGCGCCCGCATCCGCCTGCGCATGCTCCTCGGCCGCGCCGTCGGTGGTGTGCACGGTGAACGGCCAGACGGCCGGCTTGCCGAACCACACCGGCTTGCCGATGCGCACCCGCAGCCGGGTCTCCGCCGACTCGCCGGGCGCCAGGTCCAGGTTGGCCGGGGTGAACCCGAACCGCAGTTCCTCACCGGCCTGTTCGGGCCGGAAGCCGATCCGCGTCGGGGTGTTGCCCTCGTTGCGCACCGCCACCCGGTAGCGGCCGCGCAGCCAGCCGCGCCGGCGCCGCGGGAGGATCTCGGTCCGCAGCTCGTGGAACTCCTCGACGTGCACCGTGGTCTCGGGCACGGTGACCGACTCGGGATGCTCGGCCGGCAGCACCCGCACGCCGAGCGGCACGTCGCCGGCCCGTACCTCGGGCGAGCGGGGCGGGGCCAGGGTGATGGTCACCGTCTCGGAGGTGCCGGGGTAGAGCGAGATGCGCGCGGGTTCCACGGTCGCCCAGGGCGCGCAGTCGCCCACCACCTCCAGCGTGTACGCCTCGACGATGTCGCTGTCGTTGCGCACGGTCAGACTGGTGGTCGCGGTGCCGCCCGGGGTCACCGACACGGCCGGGATGTCGAGGCCGGGGGCGCCGGGTCCGGAAGAGGCTGCAGATGGCGTCACGCCACGACGGTAGGGCCCCGGCCGACGTGCCACGAGAGATGCGGGGGCAACACCCGGGCAGTCGAGGTGCCCGCAGCGGCCAAGGCCGACTCCACCGACAGGTACGGCCGCTGACGCCGCGAGGCGTCATGTGTGCTCCATCCCACCGACCCGGGCGCCACCGCCGTCGCTCGGGCCGCGTCCTGAAGTACGCCAGCCACGTCCGGCTTTGCGAAAGAAAGTACGCTCATGATCGTCCATATGCCCGGCGGGACCGCACCCGCCTCCGTAGGCCGCCCGGCCCGGGTGACCGTGGCCGTCTATGCCCAGGATCTGGTCCTGCACATCGGCGTCGTCCAGCAGCTGCGGCAGCGCCCGGAGTTAGAGCTCCTGTCCGAAGGCGACGCGGAGGGGGCGCAGATCTCGCTCGTGGTCGTGGACACCGTGGACGACGAGGTGACGGCCCTGCTGCAACGGCTGCAGCGCAACACCGCCACCCGTACCGGACTGGTGGTGGGCACCTTCGAATCCGCGGCGCTGCAACGGGTGATCGAGTGCGGGGTGGGCGCGGTGCTGCGGCGCTCCGAGGCGGACCAGGACCGGCTGCTGCACCTGGTGCTGGCGCTGGCCAGGGGCGAGGGCGTGCTGCCCGGCGACCTGCTGGGCAAGCTCCTCACCCACGTCGGCAGCCTTCAGCGTTCTGCGCTCGATCCGCGCGGGTTGTCCCTGTCCACGCTGACCGCGCGCGAGGCGGACATGCTGCGCCTGGTGTCGGAGGGTCTGGACACGGCCGAGATCGCCGAGAAGACGTCGTACTCCGAACGGACCGTCAAGAACGTGCTGCACGAGGTGACCACACGGCTCCAACTGCGCAACAGGGCCCACGCGGTGGGGTACGCGCTGCGCAACGGGCTGATCTGAGAAGGGCTCGGCGGCGGGCGGACGGCTGTCCGGGCACCCGGGGGCTGCCCGAAAGCGCAAGCCGGCCTTCCCCCGGGAGAGTCCCCGCCGCCCTGCCGCGCCGCGCGCCCGTACCGCACAGTGGCAGGGCGCACCCATGTGTACCGAGACTGCGAGGTGGACCGTGAACGGCACCGCTGGCCCCGGCGGGCAGCGCCGGCTGGGGAGATTCGGCGCCTCGTTGCTGCTGCTGGTCCCGTTGCTCGCGGTGACCGCGGCCTCGGCACCGAGCGGGGCCGACCCCGTCCGGCCCACGGCCGCCTCGACCGCGCCCGCGCGGGTCGCGTACGCGGGCACCGGGCACCGCAGCCTGGGCCGGGTCTCCTCCACCGAGTCCAGCGATCCGCTGTTCGGCACGGGCCCCGCGCACTACGACGTCCAGGCGACGGCGCTCGGGGACACCCTGGTGTTCGCGAGCCGCCGCGACGAGAGGCGTCCGCAGATCTACCTGCGCGCACCGGACGGCTCGGTGCGCAAGCTCACCAGCGGCCGGGACGCGGCACATCCGCGGCTGACCCCGGACGGCGGCTCGGTGGTGTTCGACTCGGCGGAGCCGGGCGGCCCGAACGGCAAGAAGCAGCGCGACCTGTGGCTGGTGCGCACCGACGGCACCGGCCTGACCCGGCTGACCGACACGCCGTACGACGAGCAGAGCCCCACCGTGTCGGCGGACGGAAAGCGGCTGGCCTACAGCGCGAACCCGGACGCGGGGGCCGGGGCGCAGATCTACGCGCGCCCGCTGGCCGGCGGCTACCCGACCGCGCTCACCGGAGCACTCGGCGGCAAGGCGACCGAGCCGGTGTTCAACCCGGTGAACGACGCGGCGCACCGGGACCTCCTGGCGTACACGTACACCGCGGACTCGAAGACCGGGCCCCGGCTGCGGGAGACCGGCGGTCCTGACGGTGACCAGCCGCTGCTCGCCGGCTCGTGGGCGAACTGGCGCACCCACGGGGCAGCGTGGCTGCCCGACGGGGACCGGGTGCTGTTCCTGAGCACCGACCGCACGTGCAACTGCGAGGGCGACTGGGACCACGTGTTCCGGATCCACGCGCGCGCGGACGAGACCCCGCAGCTGATCCTCAGCGAGAACCGCGAGGTCACCTCCGCGACCTGGGTCGGTCCGGCGGACGGCGGCTACCCCGTCGTGGTCCGGCTCAGCGAGCCCGAGGCGCATGTGGCGACGCTCCAGGACGTGCGGCTGGACGGCTCGGATCCGCGCGATCTCGGGGTGGACGTGCTCAAGGAGGACCCGGCGGCCGACACCAACACCGACCCGGCCAAGGACCCGCTGTTCAACCCGGCGGCCGGGTACGACCCGTGGACCGAGCGGCAGAACTACACGCCGGACGGGCGCAGGATCGTGGTGACCCGGTTCGAGGGCGGTGGCCAGGAGCGGATCGAGCGGATCTGGACGACGGACGCCGACGGCACGAACAAGGCGGCCATGCCGCTGGCGGGGCGCGGTCCGCGGGACTGGGACACCGACCCGACGTTCTCCCCCGACGGCAAGTACCTCGCGTTCACCCGGACTTCGCCCGGCGGGGTCGGTTCCGCGTCCGGTCCCGGACGCATCCTGATCGCCGACGCCGGCACGGGCGCGATCGTGCACGAGGTGGTTCCGCCGGCCGGGCAGCAGAGCGGCAGCGACGCCCAGCCCACCTGGTCCCCGGACGGCACCCTGCTCGCCTTCACCCGCAACGAGGTGATCGACGGGAACGGCGGCAACAAGCACATCTGGACCGTCCCGATCGACGACCTGAACCAGCAGAAGGACCTCAGCGCGGCGAACTGCCCCGGCACCTGCTCGGTCATCGACGACAGTCCCGCGTTCTCCCCCGACGGCCGCTCCATCGCCTTCAACCGCAAGAACGGCGGCGGCCTCGTCGACGAGCGCAACGGCCTGGTGCTCACCTCCGTCTCCGGCGGCGACTGCCGGGTGCTGCTGCCCGAGGCGGCGCGGAACACCGCGGACGCCTGCCACCGGCAGCTGCCCGACACCACGGTCACCGGACCGCACCAGCCGCGCGACGCGGCCTGGACGGCGGACGGCTCCCGGATCGTGTTCAGCGCGCGCGACGACGCTCCGGTCAACTGCCCCGAGCACCTCTACGTGCTGACCCTGGCGACCGGTCACGTCTCCCCGCTCACCGCCCAGCTGCCGGGGCGGCAGAAGGAACCCGGCGTCGAGCAGTCGGTGGACCTGGCGGTGCACGCCCCGGGCACGGCTCCCCCGGTGACGGTCGGCAGCTCCACGCACCTGCGGGTGGACGTCGTCAACAACGGCCCGGCCGCCTCGCCCGGCACCCGGCTGACCGTGGCGCCGCCGGCCGGGGTGACCGTCACCGGGGTCACCTATCCGGGCGGCACGTGCGACGCGGCCACGCTCCAGTGCGACCTCGGGGTGGTGCCGCCGGGTAGGACGGTGCCGGTCACCGTGGCGGTCACCGGCACCGTGACCGGTGACCAGCCGATCGACTGGTCGGTCACCGGCAGTGTGATCGACCCGCGGCCCGGGGACAACGCCGCGCGGACCGTGGTGCCGGTGCGCCCGCCCGCCCCGCCGACGCCGCCCCCGACCCCCACCCCGACCCCCACGCCCACCCCGCCGCCTCCGCCGCCCGCGCCCGAGGCCGGTCCCGGGGTGCGGGTGACCGCCCAGCCCGAACCGGGCTATGTCGGCGGCCGCGTCGTGGTGACGTACACCGTGCGCAACGGCCGCAACGCGCTGGCGACCGGGCTCCGGCTGCGCGTCTCGCTGCCCGCCGGGATCCCGAACGGCGGTCCGCCGCCGGGCTGCGACAGCTCCTGGGTGTGCGCGCTGCCGGACCTGTCGCCGGGTGACAGCACCGTCGTACGGGTCGTACTCGCCCCCGACCACGCGCTGACCGGCCGGGCCACCGGCGTCCTGACCACCACCGGAACGGACGCCGACCCGCGGGACAACAAGGCCGGCACGACCCTGCGCGTCCTCCAGCCGAAGATCGTCGCGGTGCCGCCGATCGGCAAGCCCGGCTTCGTCACCTCGGTGCGCGGCAAGGACTTCCCGCCCGGCGTGCCGGTGCGCTTCACCTGGAAGCCGGGCATCACCGCCGCCGCCGCGCCGACCGTGCCGGGGCCGGACGGCACCTTCATCGGCCAGCTGCTCATCCTCGCCAAGGACCAGACGGGACCGCGCACCATCACCGCGCGGGGACCCGGCTTCTCCCCGGTGAAGACCGACTTCCTGGTCGTGACGGGCAGCGTGCAGCCGCCCGACGAGGTGACCCGCCGGTGATCCACGAGGTCGACGAGGCGCTGCGCGCGCTGCTCGCCGGGTCCGGGCTGGAGGCGTCCGGGGTCGAGGTGGTCTTCGACGCGCCGACCCGCGAGTGGGCGGCCCGCCGCAACGCGCCCACGGTCTGCGTCTTCCTGTGCCACATCCAGGAGGACGCCACCCGGCGCGGCAGCGGCGCCGGGGAGGTGCACGACGCCGAGGGGTACGTGGTGGCGCGGCGCACCCCGCCGCGCTGGTTCGAGCTGACGTATCTCGTCACGGCGTGGGCGAGCCGTCCGCAGGACGAACACCGTCTGCTGTCACAGGTCTTGGGCACGCTGGTGAGCGCGGACGCGCTGCCGGAGCACCTGCTCACCGGCTCGCTCGCCGACCTCGGGCTGACCGTCTCGCTGGAGACCGCCGCGGCCGGTGCCGACGCGCCGTCCGCGTCCGACGTGTGGTCGGCGCTGGACGGGGAGCTGAAGCCGTCGCTCGGGGTCCTGGTGCGCGCTCCGCTCGCCGCCGCGGCGCGTCCGGCCGCGCCGCCGGTGACCGAGGGACTCGTGGTGCGCACCGGTGGGCCGCGGCCCGGGGAGGAGCCCGCGCCGGGACGGCGGCTGCGGTACGAGGAGGTGGGCGATCCCGGCACGGAGGGCTTCGCCGGCCCGCGTGAGCGGCCCCCGGTTCCGGCCCGGCGGCGCAGGGGGAGGCGGCAGCCCTGATGTACGCCACCGAGGCCGAGGTGGACGCCCTGTGGGCGCGGCTGCGGCTGGTCGAGGAGCGGGTGCGGCACGCGGTGGCCGCGCGGCGCGCCGTCGATCCGGATCCCGACGACCCGTACCGGGGCCAGTACCTGACCCCGCAGGCGGTCGAGCGGATCCTGGACGAGCGGGGCGGCCTCGGCCTGCCCGGCCACGAGCCGCCGCCGGTGCCGCCGACATCCGGACCGGGCCTCCTGGCCGGGCGGTTCGGTCTCTCGCCACTGGACCTGGATCTGCTGCTGGTCGCCCTCGCACCGGACCTCGACCCCCGCTTCGAGCGGCTGTACGGCTATCTCAACGACGATCTGACGCGCCGCCGTCCGACGGTCGGCCTCGCGCTCGAACTGTGCGGCCTGCCCACCGCGTCGGCGGCCCGCTTCCGGCTCTCCCCCGGGGCTCCGCTGATCGCGGGCGGCCTGCTGGAGGTCACCGAGCCGGAGCGGCCGCCGCTGTCGCGGGTGCTGGCGGTTCCGGACCGGGTGAGCGCGCACCTGCTGGGCGGCACGGAGCCGGACGCGCGGCTCGCCGGGGTGCTCGGCGAGGCCGGCCCGGACCCCACGGCCGGGACGGCGGACGTCGACCGGGCGGCCGCCGCGGCCCGCTCCGGCCCCGGACTGGTGCACCTGCTGGACCGGGGCGGCGACGCGTCCGGCCTCGCGGTGGCGGCCCTGCTCGCGGCCGGGCTCCGCCCCCTGGTCCTCGACACGGCCGCGCTCGCCCGGCGCTCCGCCGAGGTGCCCGCGCTCGCCCGGGTGGCGGCGCTGGAGGCCCGGCTGTCCGGCGCGGGAGTCGTCCTCGGCCCGCTGGAGGCGCTGCCCCCGGAGCCCGCCCAACGCGAGCGCGTCACCCGTGACCTGTGCGCCGCGCTGCGCGGCATTCCGCTGTTCACGTACGGCACGGACGGCTGGGACCCGGCCTGGGCCGCCGACACCCCGGTGGTCCTCCCGGTGGCCCCGCCCTCGCCGGCGCGCCAGGCCGCGCGCTGGCGGCACGCGCTCGAACGGGCCGGCTCCGACGGCATCGCCCCGGCCGACGCGCAGGCGCTCGCCTCGGCGGTCGCCGCGCACCGGCTGGACGGCGGGCAGCTGCGCCGGGCCGCGAGCGCCGCGGTGCGCACGGCCGCGCTGGCCGACCGCGCGGTGCGTCCCGACGATCTGCGGGCCGCCGTACGGGCGCAGAACGGGGCGGGGCTCGCGCGGCTGGCCCGCCGGGTGGAACCGGCCGTCGGCTGGGACGACCTGGTGCTGCCCGCGCCGACCCACCGCCGGCTGCGGGAGCTGGCGGTGCGCGCCCGGCACCGTGAGCAGGTGCTCGGGCAGTGGCGGATGCGGCCCGGCGGCGGTCGCGGGCGGGGGGTGATCGCGCTGTTCGCCGGGGAGTCGGGTACCGGCAAGACCATGTCCGCCGAGGTGGTCGCGGCCGATCTGGGCATGGACCTGTACGTGGTCGACCTGTCCACGGTGGTCGACAAGTACGTCGGCGAGACCGAGAAGAACCTGGAGCGGATCTTCACCGAGGCGTCCGCGGTCAACGCGGTGCTGCTGTTCGACGAGGCCGACGCGATCTTCGGGAAGCGCTCACAGGTCAAGGACGCGCACGACCGGCACGCCAACATCGAGTCGGCGTACCTGCTCCAGCGCATGGAGTCGTTCGACGGCATCGCCGTGCTGACCACCAATCTGCGGGCCAACCTGGACGAGGCGTTCACCCGGCGGATCGATGTGATCGCGGACTTCCCGGTGCCGGACACCGGCGGGCGGCTCGCGTTGTGGGAGCGGTGCCTGGGCGGGCAGCTGCCGCGCGCCGCCGACCTCGACCTCGGCTTCTGCGCGGAACGCTTCGAACTGGCCGGCGGTTCCATCCGGGCGTGCGCGGTGACCGCCGCGTACCTGGCGGCCGAGTCCGGACTTCCGCTCACCATGCGGCAGTTGGTGGCGGCCGTCGCGCAGGAGTACCGCAAGCTCGGCCGGCTCGTACTGGAGAGCGAGTTCGGACCGTGGACGCGGGACGTGCTGGCGGACTCCTGAAGAACCCGCTGTCCAGCGGCCTTCCCCCGTCCTGGGGCCTGTCGGCGGCCCGCGTTGCCCGAAAGGGAAGGCGGTGCCGGGTACGGACGCCCGGAAAGGCAGCGGGGTTGCCCTCGCCCAGGTCCGTGCGCCCCTGTCGCCATGCCGCACCCGCCTCGGAGACTCGACGTCGACGCAGGTGACACCGATGGCACATGAAGGAGCGAGCATGCCGACGTACCTCACCCCGGGCGTGTACGTGGAGGAGGTGCAGTCCGGTGCGCGACCGATCGAAGGGGTCGGCACCGCCGTCGCCGCGTTCGTCGGCTTCGCCCAGACCGGACCCTTCCACGAACCCACCCTCGTGACCAACTGGGACCAGTACACCCAGCTGTTCGGCGGTTTCACCGAGGGCACCTACCTGGCCCACGCCGTCTACGGCTACTTCGCCAACGGCGGCGGCGCGGCCTACGTGGTCCGCATCGGCGGGTCGGGCCGGGACTCCGCCGCGCCCGCGGCCGGCGGGTCGGTGCCCCGGCAGGTCCAGGCACCCGAGCCGGTTGCGCTCGGCGGGTTCCTGGTCGCGGCCAAGCCCGGCGTGTCCGGGGTGTCGGTGGAGATCGCCGACCCGGAGGGCGACAACAGCCCCGAGGACCGCTTCAGGCTGCTGGTCCGGCGCGGTGAGCAGGTGGTGGAGAACTACGACGTCTCCACCCGCAAGAACGTCAAGGGCTATGTGGTCAACCAGGTCCGCGCCTCCAAGCTGATCGAGGTCACCGAGCAGCGCGACGCCACCCAGGCCCGGCCCGCCGCCCAGACGGTGGCCCTGCCCGACGCCCCGGGCGCCCCCGCGGTCCCCGCCGCGGGCGAGGTGTCCCGCCTCGATCCGGCCGAGTACGTCGGCGACTCCGCCGCCCGCACCGGCTTCGGCGGTCTGGAGGCCATCGACGAGATCACCATGGTGGCGGTCCCGGACCTGATGGGGGCCTATCAGCGCGGTGACATCGACGCCGAGGGCGTGCGCACGGTCCAGCTCGCGGTGATCTCGCACTGCGAGCAGATGGGCGACCGGGTGGCCGTCCTGGACACCCCGCCGGGCCTCACCGCCCAGCAGGTGCGCACCTGGCGCAACGACGAGGCCGGTTACGACTCCCGGTACGCCACCGTCTACTACCCCTGGGTTCGGGTCTTCGACCCGGCGGCCGGCCGCAACACCACGGTCCCGCCGAGCGGTCACGTCGCGGGCGTGTGGGCGCGCAGCGACGCCGAGCGCGGTGTGCACAAGGCGCCCGCCAACGAGGTGATCCGCGGCGCGGTCGACCTGGAACTGCGGCTGAGCAAGGGCGAGCAGGACCTGCTGAACCCGATCGGCGTGAACTGCGTACGGGCCTTCCCCGGCCGGGGCATCCGGATCTGGGGTGCCCGCACCCTGTCCTCCGACCCGGCCTGGCGCTACCTGAACGTGCGCCGGCTGTTCAACTACCTCGAAGAGTCCATTCTGTTGGGCACCCAGTGGGTGGTCTTCGAGCCGAACGACGACCGGCTGTGGTCGAGCATCCGGCGCAATGTCACCGCGTTCCTCACCGAGGAATGGCGGCGGGGCGCGCTGTTCGGGCGTACCGCCGAGGAGGCGTTCTACGTCAAGTGCGACCGGGACAACAACCCGCAGGAGTCCATCGACCAGGGCCGGGTCGTGTGCGAGATCGGCGTCGCGCCGGTCAAGCCCGCCGAGTTCGTGGTCTTCCGGCTGGCCCAGTTCTCCGACAGCACCAGCCTCATCGACGAGTGAGACCAGTGACCCGCGGGTCGGTCAAGGAAAGGTGACGAACAGTCATGGCAGAGGGCGATGCTCTTTCCACCCATGTCTTCGGCGTGCAGCTCGGCGGCTATCTCGTGGAGTCGATCCAGGAGATCAGCGGGCTGACCGTCGAGGAGGAGGTGGTCGAGGTACGGCAGGTCACCTCGGAGGGCAAGCAGATCATCCGCAAGCAGCCGGGTGCCCGGCAGGCGGGTGAGATCACGATCACCCGGGGACTCGACAAGTCCAGCGAGTTCACCAAGTGGATCAAGGAGACCCTGAACAACGGTGCCGTCGACACCGCCCGGCAGAACCTGACCATCGAGATCAAGGACTCCAAGGGCGAGACGGTGCGCCGGATCCAGCTGATGCAGGGCTGGGCCTCCCGCTGGGAGGGTCCCTCGCTCAAGGCGGGTGAGTCCGCGGCGGCGACCGAGACCGTCACCATCGTGTTCGAGGAGATCGTCGTCGAATGAGGCGCCGTACGGTGACGGCGGGCAGCCTGGAGGAGATCCTCGACGCGACGGCGCCCGCCCAGGCCCCCGAGCAGCCGCCGGCCCCGGCGCCACCGTCCGGTCCCGCGGCCGCGCACCAGCACGGGCTGCGCACCGAGTTCGAGTTCGAGCTGCCGCGCGGGTACGTGGACGAGTCGGGCACGCTGCACCGCAGCGGGTCGATGCGGCTCGCCACGGCCCGCGACGAGCTGCGGCCGCAGATCGATCTGCGGGTCAAGGAGAACCCCGCGTACCTCAGTGTGGTGCTGCTCAGCCAGGTGATCACCCGGCTGGGCAGCATCACCGACGTGCACGCCGGGATCGTGGAGCGGATGTACGCCACCGACGTCGCCTTCCTCCAGGACTTCTACCGTCGGGTCAACAGCGAGGGCCACACCCGCGCGGCGGTGACCTGCCCGCACTGCGAGGGCGCCTTCGAGGTCGACCTCTCGGGTGGGCGCCTGGGGGAATCGTGACGTACGCGCTTCCCCGGCTCCGGGAGGAAGTCGCGTACATCGCCTATCACTTCCACTGGCAGCGCGAGGAGATCCTCGACCTCACCCATGCGGAGCGCCGGCAGTGGGTGGGCGAGATCGCTCGTATCAACGCCCGTATGAACGAGGGTGGTTGAGGTCATGGGGTGGTGGGAGGGGGTACGACGCCGACTGGCCGGGCCCGTGGACACGCCTTCGGCGGCGCCGTCGGCTCCGTCCGGCCCCGAGCCCGCGGGCGCGTCGTCGTCCGTGCCCGGTGACTGGGACGGTGGCTGGCGCCAGGTGACGCCCGCGACGCTCACCGTGGCCCGCGCGCCGCTCGGCGTCAGCGACGGCCTCGCCTTCCGCTCCGGCCTCGCCTCCTGGCAGAACCCCACCTTCGACACGGGCCTCGGCCACGGGCTGCTGTCCTCGGCGCCGGCGGGCCTGGTGCATGGCGTCACGCAACCCGCCGTACAGAGATCGGGGTACGAGGGCGGCGGGCCGCTGCTGTTGCGGTCGCTGCCGGAACACGGGGCCGAGGAGGCGGGGGACGGCGGGGGTGCCGCTCCCGCGTCCGGTTCCGGCTCGGCCCGGGTCCAGCGGGTGGCGCGGGCCGGGGGACGGGGCCCCGGTCAGGCGCGGCGCTCTCCGGCCGCTTCGGAAACCCCCGAGCGAGCCGGGCAGGTGACCGGACCGGAGCTTCCGGTGGTACGGCGTGTCGCCGTGGTGCCGCATGCTCCGGCCGCCGGAGCCGCGCCGCGGACCACGGGTGCCGAGCGGGCCGGGGCGGAGGTTGTACGACCCCGGCCGCTGGGCCCCCCGCTGACCGTCGCCCGCCGGGTGACGGCCGGTCCGGTACGCCGCGTCGCCGCGCTGCGGCCGGAACCCGCCACCGGTGCCGTCCAGCGCGCCTCCGCCCCCGACCGGCCGGCCGGGCGGGCCCCGCTGGGTGCGCCGTTGAGCGAACTCCCCTCCACGGCTGCTCCGTTGGCGACCGACGGTCCTGCCCGTTCCGTCACGGCCGAGGTCCGTTCGTCGAGCGGTCCCGCGCTGCCGGTCGTGCGGCGCGGGGCAGCCGCTCCGGGCTCCCCCGCCGAGGCGGCCGTCGCGGCCCGCGTCTCCCCGGCCACCGGCCCGCTGTCTCCCGTCGTCCAGCGCGAGACGGGCACGGCCGACGTCCGGCCGACCCGGCCGCTGCCCCCGGTCGTCCGGCCCGGGGCGGACAGCTCCGACGCCCGGACCACGTCCGGGCCGCTGCTCCCTGACGTGCCGCGCCGGGTGGACGCCGCGGGCTCCGTCGCCGCCGACGGCCCGGAGGTCGTCCGCGCCGCCGCCGCCGAGTCCCGGCCGGCCGCCGATCCGGTGCTGCCGGTCGTACAGCGCGCTCCCGACGCCACCGGCAGCGAACTCCCGACCGCCGGCGGCCCCGGGACCTCTCGCGCCGCCGCGGCCGACGCCCCGGCGACAGCCAGGCCGCTGCTCCCCGGAGTCCAGCGCCAGACGGACGCCGCCGGCTCCACCGCGCCCGCCGCCCAGGCGCCGACCGGGCCGCTGCTCGCC
This sequence comes from Streptomyces hygroscopicus subsp. hygroscopicus, assembly GCF_030269125.1. Lineage (GTDB taxonomy): Bacteria > Actinomycetota > Actinomycetes > Streptomycetales > Streptomycetaceae > Streptomyces > Streptomyces hygroscopicus_C. The sequence continues at coordinate 162,880 of NZ_BSSM01000008.1, forward strand.
GGAGTCCAGCGCCGAGTGGACGCCTCCGGCACCACGGGACACGAAACCCCCGCCCGGCCCGCCGCCGACGCGCCCGCGGCATCCCCCGCACCCGGCACCCCGCCCACGAGCGGACCGGCGCTCCCCGTCGTCCAACGCCAGGCGGACGCCGCCGGCTCCACCGCGCCCGCCGCCCAGGCGCCGACCGGGCCGCTGCTCCCCGGGGTCCGGCGCCGGATGGACGCTCCCGGCGCCGGACACGAGACCCCCGCCCCGACCGCCGCCCACGCGCCCGACGCGTCCCCCGCGACCGGACCGGCGCTCCCCGTCGTCCAACGCCAGGCGGACGCCTCCGGCTCCACCCCGGGCGACGCGCGGCGGACACCCGGACCCGTGGTGCCCGTCGAGCGGCGGCAGGCGGCGGTGCCCGGCACCGAGGCCCCGCTGCTGTCGCCGACGCGGCGCCGAGGGGACTCGGCCGGTGCCGCCGACGGGGAACTCCCCGCCACGGCCCACCGGTCGGGCGCCGCCGAGCCGTCGACCGGGCCGGGGCTGCCGGTCGTACAGCGCCGGCCGGACGCCTCCGGTCAGCCCGGCTCCGCGGCCGTCCCGGCGGCGCGGTCCGGACCGGGGCGGGCCGTCCCCGAAGAGACCGCTCCGTCCCGCCGAGCCGAGCGGACCGGCTCGTCGGCGGCCCGCGCCCGTTGCGGTCTGGGTGCGCCCCTTCCCTCACTGCCGCCGACCGCCACACCGCGCGGTCCCGCGGAAACCGGTGGCCGCCCTGCCCCGTCCCCCGTCCAGCGCGGGGTGGCGAGGCCGGGCACGGACGCCGGTCCGGTACCCACGTCCACGGCTCCGCTGCTGGGGGCGGCGGGTACGGCCGGCTCCCAAGGCCCGGCGCCCGTCTCGTCGCCCGCCGGGGGCTCCGCGCAGGCCACTCCCCTGGTGACCCGGCCCGGCGCGCGGCCGGACACCCCGGCGACGGACGCGTCCGGCGTCGTACAGCGCACCACGGCGGCGCCCGGACGGCCGGGCCCCCGGGGCGGGAACGGCACGAGCCCGGTCGTCACGGCCCGTGCCGTCGCGGCGCCCCGGCGGTCCACGACCACCGCGGCCCTGTCCCTGCTGTCCGCCCGCCCGCTCACCCCCAACACCCGTGCGCCGGAGGGCATGCAACGTGCCGGCGCCCCCGCCGCTCCCGCCGGACCCCCCGTCGTGGCCGCCTCCTGGCGTCGGGACCCGGCGCCGGAGGCACGGTCGGCCGCCCCCCGGTCGCCCCAGGCGCGGCAGACCCCCGTGGCACGCCCCGGGCTTCCCGTCGTACGACCTGACACCCCCGTCCAGCGGGCGGCAACCGGTGCCGCCCTGCCCCTGACCGAGGCGCAGGCTCCCCCGCTCCAGGCGTCCCCGGCCCCGCCGGACGCGCCCGCCGGCCTCCCCGTGCCCGTGGTCCGCGCGACCCGCCCGGCCGAGCCGGACCCCGTGCTCTCCGGGGCCGTTCCCGTCGAGTTCGTCCAGCGCGACGCCAAGAACGCCAAGGCAGCCGCGGGCGGCCGGCCGCGCTCGGCCTCCGCCCCGCCCTCCTTCCCGGCGCCGGCCGCGACGGCCGACAGGAGGCAGACCGCGCCGCAGGACCCCGGGGTCGACCTGGAGGACCTGGCGCGGCGGCTGCTGGACCCGTTGGCCCGGTTGCTCCGGGCCGACATGCGGCGGGGACGGGAACGCGCCGGACGCCCCTACGACGGACGGCGCTAGCGGACATGGAACGGATGACCCACGGATGACGGACAACATCTTCGCGACGAGCGTGTTCTTCCGGCTCCAGATCGGCGGCAACGATCTGGGCGCCTTCCACACGTGTTCCGGCATGGGCGCGCAGGTGGAGCTGGAGAGTTACGCGGAAGGCGGCAACAACGGCTTCACCTGGCAGCTGCCGGGCCGGGTGACCTGGTCGAACATCACACTGACCCGGCCGGTCACCGCCGACACGATGAAGATCAGCCGCTGGCTGGACCAGACCCTGCGCCGTGTGGAGCCCAAGGACGGGGAGATCGTGGCGCTGAAACCGGATCTGTCGCGGATCATCAGCTGGCAGGTGCTCGGCATCGTGCCGGTGCGCTGGGAGGGGCCGTCGTTCGACCCGGCCAACTCGCAGGCCGCGGTGGAGACCCTGGAGATCGCCCACGAGGGGCTGCGGCCCTCCTGACCCGCCCCCGTGCACCCCGTCGCCCCCGATCCGTCCGAAAGGAGTTCCCGGTATGTCCGCCGCCCCCCGCACCAGCCGTGCTCGGGCCCAACTGACCCTGAAGGAGCCCCCGTCGGCGGTGGGCGCGAAACCCGGCGGGACCATCGCGCAGCTCAACCTCCAGTTCAATCCGTCCACGCTCCAGCTGCGCAAGAGCACCACCTGGCGGCGCACCCCCTCCCGGATGGCCGGGCAGTCGGCGCTGCCGGAGTTCGTGGGCAGCGGACCCCGGGAACTGAGCCTGGAGGTCTTCCTCGACGCGACGTCGACGCACGACGACTCGGTCGAGCAGGCGGTGGAGAAGCTGATGAAGGCGTGTGTGCCGACCCCGGCGAGCCTCGCCCGCAAGAAGCCGGCGAGCCCGTGGGTGCGGTTCGAGTGGGGCACGGCCCGCACCACGTCGTTCGACGGGGTGATGTCGGGGCTTTCGGTGACGTACACGCTGTTCGACGTGGACGGCAAGCCGCTGCGGGCGACCTGCTCGCTGTCGGTGGAGGAGGCGAGCGTCGACCCGGCGGGGCAGAACCCCACCTCGGGCGCGCGCACGGCCCGCAGCACGCACACCATGGTGGCCGGGGACAGCCTCGCACTGCTGGCCTGGCGGGAGTACGGCGACGCGACGGCCTGGCGGGTGATCGCGGAGGCGAACGGGATCGACGACCCGATGGACCTGCCGCCGGGCACCGAACTGGTGGTGCCGGCGCTCGGGGACGCGGGCGGTGAGGAGGAGCGGTGACGACACCCGAGGCGCGGGGCGGCCGGTCGTTCGCGGCGGACCCCGTGGTGGAGGCGCCCGGTGAGCTGCCGCAGATCTGGGCGGCGCAGCTGGTGAGTTGCGCGGTGGACGAGAACGTGGGGCTGCCGGACACGGCGGTGCTCACCTATCGCGATCCGGACAACGAGTTCCTGAAGTCGACCGGCATCACGCTCGGCACGCCGCTGCGGGTGTCGGTGGTGACGGTCGCGGGACAGGCGCGCGAGCAGTTGTTCAACGGCGAGGTCACGGCGGTCGAGATCGACCGGGACGGCACCGGGTCGTTCACGGTGGTGCGCGCCTACTCCAAGGCGCACCGGCTCCAGCGGGGCCGGAAGGTCGTGGCGTACCGGAACATGACGGCCGCCGCCATCGTGCGCAAGGTGGCCGCGAGCGCGGGTCTGCCCTGCGGGAAGGTGGAGGCCGCGCCGGTCACGTACAAGCAGTTGTCGCAGGCCAATGTCTCCGACTGGGAGTTCCTCCAGTACCTGGCGGGCGAGAGCGGTGCGCAGGTGCGGGTGGACGACAAGGGGGTGCTCCAGTTCACCCGGCCCGAGCCGGCGTCGGGGGCGCCCGCGCCGTCGACCCCGGCGACGCAGAGCCCGATGGTGCTGGAGTACGGGCGCAACCTGCTGGCGCTGCGGGCCGCGCTGTCGGGTGCGGACGGCGCGGCCCAGGTGGAGGTGCGCGGCTGGGACGTCACCACCAAGACACCGCTGGTGGCCCGGCAGCCGTCGGTGACCAGCAAGACGGTGCAGCCCGGACTCTCCCCTTCGCTGGCGTCCGCGTTCGGGGCGAGCGCCAAGCTGACGGTGACCGACACCCCGTACCGCACACAGGCCGAGACGACGGCCGCGGCGGCGGCGATCTCCGCGCAAGTGGCCGCAGGGTTCGGCGAGCTGGAAGTGGTGGTGGAGGGCAGTCCGCGGCTGCGGGCGGGGGTGCCGGTGGCGCTCGGCAACGTGGGGCCCGCGTTCTCGGGCCGCTACACGGCGACGGCCGTGCACCACAGCCTGGACCCGCACGGCGGCTACCGGACCACGGTGTGGGTCAGCGCCAGCCCGGACCGGTCCCTCGCGGGCCTGGCGACCGGCGCCAACGCGCCCGGTCGCGGGCCGCGCATCCCGGGCCTCGCGATCGGTGTGGTGACGGACGTGCGGGAGCCGGGCGGTGCGCAGAGCGGCGCGGTGCGGCTCAAGTTCCCCTGGCTGGACGACACGTACGTGTCCGACTGGGTGCGGACCGTGCAGTGGGGCGGCAAGGGCGGCGGGGGCGTGGTCAGTCCCGAGGTCAACGACGAGGTGCTGGTCGGCTTCGAACAGGGCCTGCTGGACAGCCCGTACGTCATCGGCGGTCTGTACAACGGCGTGGACACCCCGTCCAAGCACGACGTGCCGCTGATCGACGGGACCAGCGGCAAGGTCAACCGCCGTTCCCTGGTGTCCCGTTCGGGGCACCGGGTGGAGCTGCTCGACGCGCGGGCGCCGGGCCCCTCCGGAGTACGGCTGCGCACCGCGGACGAGCGCATGGAGGTGCTGCTCGACGACCGCAACGACCGGATCGAGCTGACCGTGTACGCGGCCGGCGGGCGGCGCGCGCTGTCCTCGGTGCGTCTGGACGAGAGCGGCATCACCCTCGACGCGGGCACCGGGAAGGTCAGTGTGAAGGGCGCCTCCGTGGACATCGACGGCACCGACTCGGTGCGGGTGCACGGCCGTTCCGCGACGGTCTCCGGGCAGACCGACCTGACGCTCGACGGCGGTCTGCTGGGGGTGCTGAAGGCGGACCTCGTACGCATCAACTGACCTGCCAGACCCAGAGATTTCCCAGGAGGAGCCCCACATGCCCGGCGCAGCCCGTTCCGGCGACCCCACCAGCCACGGCGGGGTGGTCGCCACCCCGCCGCCCGGCGCCGCCGCGACGGTGGCGCGGGTGTTGATCGGCGGCAGGCCCGCCGCCGTCGTGGGCAGCCTGCACACCTGCCCGATTCCCCCGCACGCGGCCCTGGGCCCGGCCAACGTGATCCTGCCCGGCCCCGCCTCACTGCTGAAAGGCCAGGTGCTGATCGGCGGCCTGCCGGCGGCACGGGCGGGCGACAAGACCGCGTGCGGCGCGAACGTCGTGCTCGGGGCCCTGAACGTGCAGATCGGGGGGCTGTGATGAGCGAGCGGTTCATCGGGCGGGGCTGGGCGTTCCCGCTGCGGGTCGGCCCGACCGGCGGGATCGCGCTGGTGGAGCGGGAGCGGGAGATCGAGGAGGCCATCCGGCTGGTGCTCGGCACCGCTCCCGGCGAGCGGCCGATGCGCCCCGAGTTCGGCTGCGGCATCCACGACTACGTCTTCGCGCCGGGCGACGGCGCCACCGCGGGCCGGATCGCCCAGCAGGTGCGCGAGGCGCTGGAGCGCTGGGAGCCGCGGATCGGCGTGGACGAGGTGGTCGTCGCCTTCGACGAGGTCGACGCGGGCACCCTCTACATCGATGTGCGCTACACGATCCGTTCCACCAACGACCGGCGCAACCTGGTGTTTCCCTTCTACACGATCCCCTCCGAGGAGGGGGCCGAGGAAGCGGTCGCGGACTGATGGCCCTGCCCTCCCCCAATCTGGACGACCGGCGCTTCCAGCAGCTCGTCGACGAGGCGAAGCGCTATGTGCAGCAGCGCGCCCCGGAGTGGACCGACCACAACGTCTCCGACCCGGGTGTCACCCTGATCGAGACGTTCGCCTACATCGTGGACCAGCTGCTGTACCGGCTGAACCGGGTGCCGGACAAGAACTACACGGCGTTCCTGGACCTGTTGGGCATCCGGCTCTTCCCGCCGGCGGCGGCCGGGGCCGAGGTCGACTTCTGGCTGTCGGCGCCGCAGCAGGACGCGGTGACGCTGCCCGCGGGCACCGAGGTGACCACCGCGGACGGCGAGGCCGAGGAGCCGGTCGTGTTCGCCACCAAGGACGAACTGCGCATCATGCCCAGTGAGTTGACCCGGTTGGTGACCGCGCCGCGCACCGGTGAGCAGACCGACCGGACCCGGGAGCTCGCCGAGGGCCGCGACGTGCGGTGCTTCCAGGCCGCCCCGCAGCCGGGTGACGCCCTGCTGTTCGGGCTGCCCACGGCGGTGCCGCGGTGCATCGTGGCGGTGCGCCTGGACAGCCGGGTCGAGGGTGTCGGCGTGGACCCGCGCCAGCCGCCGCTGGTGTGGGAGGCGTGGGACGGCGGCCGTTGGCGGCCGTGCGAGACCGGCTCGGACAGCACGGGCGGCCTGAACCGGCCCGGCGAGGTGATCGTGTACGTGCCGGGCGGCCACACCGCGTCGGTGATCGGCGGCACCCGGGCGGGCTGGCTGCGCTGCCGGGTCACCGAGGCGGAGCCGGGCCAGCCGTTCTACTCGGAGTCACCGACGGTGCGCGAGGCGACGGTGTTCACCGTCGGCGGCACCACCCCGGTCGAGCACGCGGAGACCGTCACCGATGTGCCGCTCGGCACCTCGGAGGGGGTCGCGGGCCAGACGTTCCGGCTCGGCCGCCCGCCCGTACTGCTGGACGGTGGGCCGCCGCTGGTGGAGGTCTCCTCGGCCGACGGCTGGCAGCGCTGGGAGGTGGTCGAGCACTTCGGCCGCTCGGGTCCCGGCGACCGGCACGTCCGGGTGGACGCCACCACCGGCGAGTTCAGCTTCCCGCCGGCGCTGCGCGAACCGGACGGCACGCTGCGGCTGTGCGGCGCGGTGCCGGAGAAGGGCGCCCACATCCGGGTGGCCCGCTACCGCACCGGCGGCGGCCCGGCCGGCAACGTGGCCCGCGGCGCTATCTCGGTGCTGCGCAGCTCGGTCCCGTACATCGCGCGGGTCGTCAACCGGGAGGCGGCGCGCGGGGGTGTGGACGGCGAGAGCGTCGCGAACGCCAAGCTGCGTGCCCCGGACGCGCTGCGCATGCAGGAGCGGGCGGTCACCGCGGAGGACCACGAGATCATCGCGCGGCAGGCGGCGCCCTCGGTGCGCCGGGTGCGCTGTCTGCCCGCCGGGGACGGGGCGGGCGCGGTCCGGGTGCTGGTGGTGCCGGACGCGGTCGCCGACGACGGCGACCGGCTCCGCTTCGAACAGCTCATCCCCTCGGACCAGGTGCTGGCCGCGATCACCGACAGTCTGGACGAACGGCGCCTGATCGGTACCCGGTTGGTGGTGGAGCCGCCGGTCTACCAGGGCGTCACCGTGGTCGCCCGGCTCGCGACCGCGCCCGCCGACACCGACCGGGTGCGGGACGCGGCGCTCGCCGCCCTGTTCCGGTACCTCAACCCGCTGCGCGGCGGGCCGGACGGCACCGGGTGGCCGTTCGGGCGTCCGGTGCAGTACGGCGAGGTGTTCGGCGTGCTCCAGCGGGCCACCGGCAACGCGCTGGTGGAGGAGATCCGGCTGTTCGCCGCCGACCCGATCACCGGGCGGCGCGGCGCGCCGGTGGACCGCATCGACGTCGGTCCGGGCGCACTGGTCTTCTCCTACCAGCACCAGGTCGTCGTCCAGCCCATCGAGCCGGAGGCCCGCCCATGAGCCGCGCCGCCGTACCCGGTCTGCCGAGCCGGCATCCGATCGGGGGGATGCTGCCCGCGCTGTACGCGGAGGACGACTTCGCCCAGCGGTTCACCGCGGGCCTGGACACCGTCCTCGCGCCCGTGTTCTCCACCCTCGACAATCTGGCCGCCTATCTCGACCCCCGGGTCGCCCCGGCGGACTTCGTGGCCTGGCTGGCGTCGTGGGTGGGCGCCGCCGACGAGCCCGAGTGGCCGGCCGGGCTGCGCCGCGAGGCGGTGGTACGGGCGGTCGAGCTGCACCGGTGGCGCGGCACCCGGCGCGGCCTGGTGGAGCGGCTGCGGCTCACGCTCGGGGTGGACGCCGATGTCACCGGCGACGGCGGCGCGGTGTGGTCCCGCACCCCGGGCACCCCGCTGCCGCCGGCGCCGTCGGGCGAGGCGCTGGTCCGGGTGTGGCCGGGCCGGGAGCCGGTCGTGGACGCGGACCGCGTCCGCGACATCGTCCGCGCCCATTGTCCCGTCCATGTCCCCTGCCGGGTCGAGATCCTCTCCGGCCCGCCCGCCGACGAAGGGAGGTGACGCCATGCGCGCATGTCCCGCGTGCGGGGCGTCCAACGGCCCCGACGACGACTTCTGCGGCAACTGCGGGGCGTACCTGGGGTGGTCCTCGGAAGGGGCCGCACGGACGCCGACGACGGACGACGGCCCCGCGGCGGACGGGAGTCCGAGCCCCGCGTCGAGTCCCGCGGTCACGGACACCGGCTCCGCGGACGAGCCCGCGAGCGCGGGGAGTCCGGGAGCGGCGGCCGACGCCCGGCCCCGTGCGGAGGAGCCGGGTACGGCCCGCCGCACGGAGGAGGGCCGCACGACGCGTACCGGGGGCACCGACGACGACGCCGGGGACGTCCCGGCCCCGCCGGCCCCTCGTACGGCGCCCACCGCGTCCGGCACACCCCGTACACCCGGCGCGTCGTCCCGCACGTCCGGCACACCCCGTACGCCCAGCGCGTCGTCCGGCACGTCCGGTACGCCCGGCGCACCGGCGGCGCCTCCGGCACCCCGTACGCCTCCCGCGCCGTCTCCCACGCCATCCGTTCCTCCGCCATCACCGACGTCCCCGCCGTCCGCGCCGTCTGCGGTCTCCCCCGCGCGACCGGCGTCCCCGGCCCCTCGCGCGCCCCGTGCGCCCGAGGCTGCCGAGCCGGAGGCCCGGCAGCCCGCCCCCGTGCTGCCCGGGAAGCCGGTCGCGCCGCGGCCCGTCGTGCGGCCGGTGGCGGCGCGCGAGGAGGTGGTCGGCCCGCCGTGCCCCGCGTGCGGGACGCCGAACCCGCCCGGCCGCAAGTTCTGCCGGCGCTGCGCCACCCCGCTGAATCCGCAGGCGGCCCCCGCGCCGCTGCCGTGGTGGCGGACGGTGTGGCCGTTCCGGCGCCGGGTGCGGGCGGGCTCCGGTCGGTGGGTGCGGCTGCTGGTGATCCTTCTCGTGGTGCTGGCGCTGTGCGCGGGCGGCTTCCTGCTGCTGCCCGCCGGACGCGCCCTGTTCGAGGACACCCGGGACAAGCTCGGCGGCACCAAGGCCGTCACCGCGACCCGGGTGACCGCGAGTGCCGCGGTCCCCGGGCATCCCGCGTCGAACACCGAGGACGGCCTGAGCAACCGCTACTGGGGCGCGCCGGGACCGGGGGCCTCGGTGACGTACACCTTCGGCAAGCCGTTCCGGTTGGTGGACCTCATCATCACCAACGGCGCGTCGGACTCGCCCGAGCAGTACGCGACCGAGGCCCGCGCGCTCCGGATGGACATGGAGGTCACGTCCTCGGACGGCACGGTGCACCGCGAGTCCGTCTCCCTCAGCGACAAGGCGGGTCCGCAGACGGTGACCACGGGGATCAGCGACGTGGTGCGCGTGCGGCTGGTGCTGCACTCGGTCACGGGGCTGAGGGCCGGCCGTCATGTCGCGCTCGCGGAGGTGGAGTTCTACCAGCGGAGCTGAACTGCGGCCGCCGGCGCCGCGGTCCATGTCCTCCACGCGGTCCCGTCCGGTCTCCGGACGGGACCGCGGCGGTCATCCCGGCTGCGGTCCCGAGCGCGGCCGCAGGCGGGCCGCCAGGACGGCGACGTCGTCCTCGGCGTGACGGGCGTCGAGGCGCGCGACCACCGTGTCGAGGATGTCCTCCAGGGCCGGCGCGGTCCCGAAGTCGAGGGCGGCGAGCCGGTCGAGCGAGCGGTCGATGTCCTCCCCGCGCCGCTCGACCAGCCCGTCGGTGAACAGGATCAGGGTCCGGCCCGGCGCCAGGCGGAAGGTGGCCGGTTCATAGCCGCCGAGCCCGGTGCCGAGTGGTGGTCCGACCGGCACCGGCAGCGGGGCGGCCCGGCCGTCCGTGTCGATCGTGAACGGCGGCAGATGCCCGGCGCTGGCCAGTGTCACCAGGCCCCGGTTCGGGTCGACCTGGGCGAGCAGACAGGTGGCGGGCCTGCGTTCGGGCTCGTCGGAGGCCATGTCGTCCAGCTGGCGCAGCACCCGGTGCGGGGGCAGGTCGGCGGAGGCGATGTAGCGCAGCGAGGAGCGGTAGGCGGTCATGTCGACGGCCGCCTCCAGGCCGTGGCCCATGACGTCGCCGACGACCAGCAGGGTGCGGCCGAAGTGCAGTCGTACGGTCTCGCACCAGTCGCCGCCGACCAACGCGCTGTGCCCGACCGGGAGATAGCGGATGGCGACGTCCAGGTTCGGGTGCGGGCGGCCCGGTTCCGCCAGCAGGGCCCGCTGGAGCTTGCCGATGATGGTGCCGACGGCGTCGTGTTCGCGGGCCTGCCGGATGTGGGAGGCGGCGCGCTCGGTGAGGAACCGCAGGAACTCCGCTTCCGGCGGTGTGTACGGCGTGCTTTCCCTGGCGCAGACCAGCACGCCGTAGTGGCGGCCGCCGGTGGCCAGCGGCACGCAGAGCGCGGACCGCTCGTCGCCGGGTTCCGCCCCGACGGTCAGGTCCTCGTCCGGGTCGGCGGCGACCCGGGCGGCCGCGGCGACCCGCCGGACATCGGGCAGCAGGGCCCGGTCCCCGCCGACGGCCTCGTAGCCGACGCCCGCCTCGCTGCCCCAGCGCAGCACGGCCGCGGCGCCGCCGACCTGGGCGGCGGCGGCACGGGTCAGCTCCGCGCAGGTCGTGTGCTCGTCGAGGGTCGTGCCGATCCCGGCCGCCACCGCGCGCAACTCGGCCGGACCCACGGGCACGGGGGACTCCTCCCGGGCAGGTGTGCCGTGGCCATGGCCGTGGCCGCGCTTGACGGCATCGACCGCCGAGGGGCGAAACGGCTGAAACCAGTCCACCACAGCATTCACCTTAGAGGGGGACGCCGCCCCAGTCCCGCCATGAGCACATCAACACCCGCCGGACCCTGCCCCCGCATGGCCCGCGGCGACGCGTTCCAGCACCGACCGCCAGGTCTCCAGGGTCTCCAGGGCGGGACCGCGCAGGCCGACGGTCTTTCCGGCGTCGTCGGCGCGGCGCAGCGCCACCGCCGCCGCGAGATCGGGACCGGCTTCGAAGGCGGCGGCCTCGGCGGGGGTCATGGGGCCGCCCTGACGGCCGAGGGTGCGGGCGCTCTCCGGGGACAGCGCGAGGTCCGGGTCGGTGGCGGCGAGGTAGCGCTTGGCCGGAACGTGCAGGGCGACCAGCCGGGCGACCCGGGGCCCGAGCAGACCCTCGACCGCGGTCGCCGCGTGGGTGCCGTGGCCGGCCTCGTCGCCGGGCACGAGGTGGTGGCCGATGTCGTGGACGAGTCCCGCCGCCTGCAGCTCCTCGTCGTCGGGGTGGCTCACGGCGAGCAGGGCGGCGACCTGGAGACCGTGGTCGAGGATGTCCACCGGGTCGCCGGAGCGGTCCGGGGTGTCCCGGACGCCGGCGCAGCGGGCGAGCAGGCCCATGAGCGCGTCGACGGAGGAGATCGGGTGGTGCGTCATGGGGTCACGCTGCCTCGGCGGGGTGTACGACGGATGGCCGGGGGATGTCGGTCCGCGGCGGCCTGTGGTTTCGCACGCCAGCTTCACCACGGGTCTCGCCCCACGAGGGCGCGAATTGTCTTTTCATACGATATCTCCCGTCCAGCGAGGCGGGCGGCGCCTCGGCGGGAACGCGATGCTGGTGAGCGTGGAGCCCTGCGAGAAGGCCAGGAGGCGCGGCCGGTGATCGCCGTCAACCCGTTGGACAGCGCCTCGGTGCTGGCCGCCTTCGGCGCGCTCGGGGTCCTGGCGGTGATCTTCGCGGAGTCGGGTCTGCTGGTCTTCGGCTTCTTCCTGCCGGGAGACACGCTGCTGTTCCCGGCCGGTGTCCTGTGCGCGGGCAGCGCCGAGCAGCCGCCGCGGCTCGCGCTGTGGCAGGTGCTGCTGTGCGCGGCGGTCGGCGCGGTGGCCGGGGGCCAGGTCGGCTATCTGATCGGGCGGCACGGCGGCCGGGCGCTGCTCGCCCGCGCCTCCAGCCGGCGGGTGAAGGGCGCGGCCACCCGCGCCGAGGAGCTGCTGGCCCGGTACGGCTACGGCAAGGCGCTGGTGATCGGCCGGTTCGTGCCGCTGCTGCGCACGGTGCTGCATCCGGTGGCGGGGGCGCTCGGGGTGCCCGCCCGGCCGTTCACCGTGTGGCAGACGGTGGGCGGGGTGCTCTGGTCGCAGGCCCTGGTCCTGGCGGGCTTCACCCTCGGCGCGTCGGTCCCGCGGATCGACGACTATCTGCTGCTGCTGGTCGCGGTGGTCGTCGTCCTGTCCATGCTGCCGCTGCTGGTGGAGGCGTACAGGACGCGCCGCGACCGGCGGGACTCCTGAGGGGGCGGCCCCCGCCCCGGCCGCCTGGGAGCGCCCGCCCCGCCGTCCCGGACCGCGCGGGCCGCGGTTCCGCCGCCAGAGGGGGCTCGGCGAGCAGCGTGAGATCGGCGCGCTGCCCGACGGCGAGCCGCCCGGTGTACTCCTCCCCGTGAGGCCCGCCTCGGGGCCGTGCGGCGGCGGTGCCGGGCGCCCGCCATGCCCCGAAGCGGGGATGCGGCGCGACAGGCCGGCCGGAGTCCGCTCGGAGCGGCCTGGGCCTTCCCCCACGGAGTCGAGGTCCTGCCGTACGCCGCGTCGCCGATGGCGCGGGTGGCCGTCGGCACACCGGCGCGGCGCGAGGCGGCGATCACCTCGGGGAGCGCTGCCGGTCGGCCGGAAGGCGCGGGCCGACTCACCGTGCCGGCCCGGGGCCGCCCGCCCCTCGCCCCGCCCCCTACGGCCCACCGGACGGCTGCTGGAGGATGCCGCCCGCGAGCCGGTCGAGGCCCCCACGCCCGAGCCGGTCGAGGCCGCGCTGCTCGATGCGCCCCGTCGGAGTGGTACCGCGCTCTGGACGGCCTCCTGAGCATCCGTGAGACTGGCCGGGACGGACGCCCCGGTTCCCAGGACGGTGCCATGGAAGAGGAAGTCCCGCGCGTGCAACTCACCCCGCGCGCCGAAGAACTGGTACGTCGGCTGCGCGCCCTGCACGGGCCGCTGATGTTCCACCAGTCGGGCGGCTGCTGCGACGGCAGCGCGCCGATGTGCTACCCGGACGGCGAGTTCCGCACCGGCGGCTCGGACGTGCTGCTGGCGGAGCTGGACGTCTCGGGGGTGGCGGAGCCGGTCACCTTCTGGATGTCGCGCGCCCAGTTCGAGGCATGGAGTCACACCCGGCTCGTCGTGGACGTCGTCCCGGGACGCGGCAGCGGTTTCTCCCTGGAGGCACCCGAGGGGGTGCGTTTTCTCACCCGTTCTCGCGTAGTCGACGCCTAGTCCGCCCGCCGTCCGCCGCCGTCTGGTGCACTGCCCCCTGAGACAGGGACGGTTGACGAGGCATCAGGGGGCACGGTGACCAGACGTCGCGGGCGTTCGGCAGCGGGCAGAGCGGTTCTCACGGTTGTCACGGCGCTCGGCGTACTGGCCGGCGCGGCCCTCGCGGGGGCGGCGCCGGCCGGTGCCGTGCCGGCGGGCAGGACCATCGTGCCGGGCGTCACCTACCGGCAGTTCGACGTCCACGCGGCCGCGGGCACCACACACGCCCACCTGCTCACGGTCGACCTCGGCAATCCGCACGTGCGCGTCGACCTGCTGCACCCGGGCGCGGTCGCGTCCCGTGCCACGGTCTCCGCGATGGCGAACTCGGCGAAGGCGGTCGCGGGCGTCAACGGGGACTTCTTCGACATCACCGAGACCCAGCACCCGGGGGTGGACCCCACCGGCGCGAGCGTGGGCCCGGCCGTCGCGAACGGGCAGGTGCTCAAGTCGGCGGTGCCGAAAGGGCAGCGGTTCGGTCCCGCGCTGCCGCCGGGCGCGACCACCGAGGACGTCCTCGGTGTCGGCACCGACCGCCGCGCCCGCATGGACCGCCTGTCCCTGACCGGCTCGGTGCGCACTCCGGAGGGCGAGCTGCCGCTGAAGGGCCTCAACCAGTACGCCCTGGCGGAGAACTCGGTCGGCGCGTACACCTCCCGCTGGGGCAGCGCCTCGCGCGAGCGGGCCGTCTGCGGCACCGACACGGACCGGGGGGCGGGCTGCGGCTCCGACACGTACGAGGTGAGGGTGCGCGGCGGCCGGGTGGTCTCCGTCGCGAACACGCCGGGCAGCGGCGCCATCCCGGCGGACACCACGGTCCTCGTGGGCCGTGAGAAGGGCGCCCGGGAACTGCGGAGACTGGCGGTCGGGGACGCGGTGTCGGTCACCCACGCGCTGGTCGCGGCGGCCTCCAGGGTCGCCTACGCCTTCGCGCTCGGCGGCTTCCCGGTGCTGCGCGACGGCAAGCCGCTGTCCGGACTGGACGACACCGCCTCCGCGGTGCGCACGATCGTGGGCTTCGACGACGGCGGACGGCGACTGCTGCTCCTGGCCCTCGACGGCGCCGCGGCCTACCGGTCCGGCCTGACGGTCGCCGAAGAGGCCACCACCATGCGGTCGTTGGGCGCGTCCGACGCGTTCAACCTGGACGGCGGAGGCTCCAGCGAGATGGTCACCCGGGACGCGGGCGGGGCCGCGGTGACGGTCCGCAACCATCCGAGCGGCGGCGCCGAGCGGCCCGTGGCGAACGGGGTCGGTGTCTTCGCCACGGGCTGACCCGCTCGGCTCACGGCCGCAGGCTGCTCACCAGGGCGGCCGTCGCGTCGAGCCCGTTGTGGATGGTGGGCGCCATGCTCGTACACGCCAGGTAGAAGCCGAGCAGCATGCAGACCAGACCGTGGGAGACCTTCAGCGAACCATTGCGCATGAAGATCACGGCCAGGATCAGGAGCAGCAGCACCACAGAGATGGAAATCGCCATCGGGAACCTCCTCCGCCACGCCCAGAAGCGGCGTTCGGCCGCAAGTGTGGCGTAGCGGAGGGTTCCGCCGGGCGGCTGACGTGTCCTCCGATCGTGTGGTGTCTCGGGCGGTACGGGGCCTACGGGGCCCGCAGATCGACGAGTTCGGCCAGGGCCTGGCGATGGGCGCCCGCGCTGCCGAAGGCGAGGGAGCCGGCCTTGGCCCGCTTCAGGCACAGGTGCACGGGGTGCTCCCAGGTCATACCGATCCCGCCGTGCAGCTGGAGCGCCTCCTCGGCGGCGCGGACGGCGACGGGCGCGGCGTATGCCTGGGCGACGGCCACCGTGATGTCGGCGTCCTCGCCCGTGGCCAGTGCGTCGGCGGCGGCGCGTGCGGCGGCCCGCAGGCTGACCACCTCCAGCCACAGCTGGGCGAGCCGGTGCTTGAGCGCCTGGAAACCGCCGACCGGCCGGTTGAACTGCTTGCGCTCCTTGAGATAGCGCACCGTCTCGGTCAAGGCCCAGTCGGCGAGACCCAGTTGCTCGGAGGCGAGCAGTCCGGCGGCGGCGCGCAGGGCCCGTCGCACGGCGGGCTCGGCGTCGCCGAGGCGCCGGCCGGTGGCGCCGTCGAGGGTGACGGTGGCGAGCGGCCGGGTGAGGTCCAGCGAGGTCTGCGGGGTGCGGGTGACGGCGTCGGCGGCCACGGCGTACAGGCCGCCGTCGTCGGCCGGGACGAGCAGCACGTCCGCGGCGGCCGCGTCCGCGATGCCGGTCAACTCGCCGTGCAGGGTGCCGTCCCTGAGTCGTACGGCCCGCGCGGCGGCGCCGGGACCCAGGTGCAGACCGACGGCGAGCACGCCGATGGTGCGCCCGGTCGCGAGTTCGCCGAGCAGTTCCTCGTCGCCGCAGGCGAGCAGCGCCTCGGTGGCCACGACCGCGCTGGTGAGATAGGGCACCGGCGCGACCGCCCGGCCCAACTCCTCCAGCACGACGGCGGCTTCGCGGTGCGAGGCACCCTGGCCGCCCAACGCCTCGGGGATCAGGAGCCCGGCGAGGCCCATGCTCACGGCGAGGGACTTCCACAGGTCGAGGTCGTGCGGGGCCGCCGACTCGGCGCGCGCGATGACCTCGGCCGCGGCGCAGTGGTCGGTGAGCAGGTCCCGTACGGCCGCCCGCAGCGCCTCTTCCTCCTCCGAGTACAGCAGGTCGGTCATCGGGCCAGGTCCTTCCAGGCGACGTCCTTGTCGGTGCGCGGCTCGGCGGGCAGCCCGAGTACGCGCTCGGCGACGATGTTCAGCAGGACCTCGCTGGTCCCGCCCTCGATGCTGTTGCCCTTGGACCGCAGGTAGCGGTAACCGGCGTCGCGGCCGGTGAAGTCGACCAGCTCCGGTCGGCGCATGGTCCAGTCGTCGTACAACAGTCCCTCCTCGCCGAGGAGTTCGACCTCCAGGCCGCTGATCTCCTGGTTGAGGCGGGCGAACGCGAGTTTCATGCCGGCGCCTTCGGGGCCGGGCTGGCCGACGACGAGCTGCTGGCGCAGGCGTTCGCCGGTGAGGCGGGCGACCTCGGCCTCCACCCAGAGCTTCAGCAGGCGCTGGTGCAGGTCGTGGGTGCGCAGGTCCGGGCGTTCCCGCCAGGTCTTCGACACCGGGCCGATCATGCCGCCCTCGCGGGGCAGCCGCATGCCGCCGATGGCGACGCGTTCGTTGTTCAGCGTGGTCTGCGCGACCCGCCAGCCGTCGCCGACGTCGCCGAGCCGACGGGAGTCGGGGATGCGCACGTCGGTGAGGAAGACCTCGTTGAACTCGGCCTCGCCGGTGATCTGCCGCAGCGGCCGGACCTCGACGCCGGGGTCGGTCATGTCGCAGACGAAGTAGGTGATGCCCTGGTGCTTGGGCACGTCCGGGTCGGTGCGGGCGATCAGGATGGCCCAGCGGGCGAGATGGGCGCTGGAGGTCCACACCTTCTGCCCGTTGACCACCCAGGCGTCGCCCTCGCGGACGGCCCGGGTGCCGAGCGCGGCCAGGTCGGACCCGGCGCCGGGCTCGCTGAACAGCTGGCACCAGACCTCCTCGCCCGTCCAGAGGGGGCGCAGATAGCGGCGCTTCTGCTCCTCGGTGCCGTACTTGAGGATCGTCGGCGCGGCCATGCCGAGGCCGATGCCGATCCGCCGGGGGTCGTTGTCGGGGGCTCCCGCCGCCTCCAACTCGGCGTCGACGACGACTTGGAGGGAACGCGGCGCGCCGAGTCCGCCCAGTCCCTGCGGGTAGTGCACCCAGGCGAGGCCCGCGTCGAAGCGGGCGCGCAGGAAGTCGAGCCGCTCGGTCCGTCCGGGTGGGTTGGCCGCCAGGAACTCCCTGGTACGGTCGCGCAGTTCGTCGGCGTCGCTCACGCTGCCCCCTCCGTCACCACGGCGATCCGGCCGGTGCTGCGGCCGTCCGCCACCTTCTGCACGGCGCCCGCGGCGCCGCCGAGCGGTACCCGCTCGCTCACCAGCGGTTTGATCGCACCGCGCGCGGCCAGCTCGGTCAGCTGCTCGTGGCACTGCCGGACCAGCTCGGGGTCCTTGGTGTTGTACAGGCCCCAGTGGAGGCCCAGGATCGAGTAGTTCTTCACCAGGGCGTGGTTGAGCGCCGGGGTGGGGATGGTGCCGCTCGCGAAGCCGACGACCACGATCCGGCCCTCGAAGGCGGCCAGCTTGGCGGACTGGGCGTAGGACTCGCCGCCGACGGGGTCGTAGATCACATCGGCGCCGCGCCCGCCGGTGGCCTCCTTCACGGTGGCGACGACGTCCTCGGCGCGCCGGTCCACGACCACGTCGCAGCCCAGCTCCCGGGCGACGGCGGCCTTCTCGGCCCCGCCGACCACACCGATCACGGTGGCGCCGGCCGCCTTGCCGAGCTGCACGGCCGCGCTGCCCACGCCCCCGGCCGCGGCATGCACCAGCAGGGTCTCCCCCGCTTCGATGCGGGCCCGGCGGTGCAGCCCGAACCAGCCGGTCTGGTAGCCGATGTGCAGCGCGGCGGCCTCGGCGTCGTCCAGCGCCCCGGGCGCGGGCAGCAGGGCCGCCGCGTCGGCGACGGCGTACTCGGCGAAACCGCCGTACGGGAGCGCGGGGGTGGCGATCACCCGGCGGCCGTCCTCGGTCTCGCCGCAGATCTCCACGCCCGGCGTGAACGGCAGCGGCGGGCGCACCTGGTACTGGCCCCGGCACAGCAGCGCGTCCGGGAAGTTGACGTTGGCCGCCCGCACCCGCAGCAGCACCTGGCCGTCGCCCGGGACGGGCCGCTCCGTCTCCGCGAGCCGCATCACCTCGCTCGGCTCACCGTTCTCGTGCACCTGCCATGCCTGCATACGGGGCCTCCACGCGACCGCATCGTCCGACCGGATCGTTCGCATACTAAGCGGTCGCTTGCCCGGGAGGGAACACCTCACGGGCGGCTCACTTGCGCGCCGCCGGGCGCGCCCGCACATGCATCCGCTCCCCCTGCGGCCCGAACAGGCTCAGGAACTCCACCGGCCCCTCGCCCGCCGACCCGAACCAGTGCGGCACCCGGGTGTCGAACTCGGCCGCCTCCCCGGCCGCCAGCACCACGTCGTGCTCGCCGAGCACCAGCCGCAGCCGCCCGGACAGCACGTACAGCCACTCGTACCCCTCGTGGCTGCGCGGCTCCGGCTCCTCCGTGCGCCTCGGTTCGAGCACCTTGAAGGCCTGGAGGCCGCCGGGCTGGCGGGTCAGCGGCCAGAAGGTGCGGCCGTGCCGCCGCAGGGGCTCCGCCCGCACCCGGGGGTCGCCGACCGGCGGCGCGCCGACCAGTTCGTCCAGCGGGACCTGGTGGGCCTGGGCGATCGGCAGCAGCAGCTCCAGGCTGGGCCTGCGCAGCCCGGACTCCAGCCGCGACAGGGTGCTCACGGAGATGCCGGTGGCCTGGGACAGCGCCGCCAGGGTCACCTGCCGTTCCCTGCGGATCCGCCGCAGCCGGGGACCCACCTCCGCCAGGACGTCTTCGGTACTCATGCGCGCATTGCAGTTTCGGCAACGGTGTTTGTCAATCCCACGACGCCGGGGCCTCCGTGCGCGCACCCCTCGGCACGGCACGTCCGGGTGTGGACCCCCCGCCTCCGGTGCACTCTGAGGGCATGCTGCTGTCCCGGCTCGCCCAGGTGTCCCGGGAGGTGGCCGCGACGGCGGCTCGGTCCCGCAAGATCGCGCTGCTCGCGGAGCTGTTCCGGGAGGCGGACGCGGACGACGTGCCGATCGTCATCCCGTACCTCGCCGGACGGCTGCCGCAGGGCCGGCTGGGCGTCGGCTGGAAGGTGCTGGGCCGCCGGGTCCCGCCCGCCGCCGAGCCCACCCTCACCGTCCGGGCGGTCGACGCGGCCCTCACCGGCCTGGGCGAGGTCTCCGGGGCCGGCTCCCAGGGCGAGCGCGCCCGGCTCGTGGGCGCGCTGATGGGCGCGGCCACCGAGGACGAGCAGCGCTTCCTGCTCGGCCTGCTGACCGGCGAGGTCCGCCAGGGCGCCCTGGACGCGGTCGCGGTGGAGGGCCTCGCGCGGGCGACCGGCGCGCCGGCGGAGGACGTACGGCGGGCGGTGATGCTGTCGGGCTCGCTCCAGACGGTCGCGCGGGCCCTGCTGGGCGAGGGACCCGCCGCGCTCGACCGGTTCCGGCTCACGGTCGGCCGCCCGGTGCTGCCGATGCTGGCGCACAGCGCCTCCTCCGTCGCCGAGGCGGTCGGGAAACTGGGCGCCTGCGCGGTGGAGGAGAAGCTGGACGGCATCCGGGTGCAGGTGCACCGGGACGGCGACACGGTCCGCGTGCACACCCGCACCCTGGACGACATCACCGCCCGGCTGCCCGAGGTGACGGCCGCCGCGCTGGAGTTGGGGGGTGAACGGTTCATCCTGGACGGCGAGGTGATCTCCTTCGACGCGGCCGGGCGGCCCCGCTCCTTCCAGGAGACGGCGGGCCGGGTCGGCTCCCGCACGGACGTGGCGCGGGCGGCCGGACAGGTCCCGGTCTCCCCCGTCTTCTTCGACGTCCTCGCCGCCGACGGCCGCGATCTGCTCGACCTGCCCTTCGCCGAGCGGCACGCGGAGCTGGCCCGGCTGGTGCCCGAGCCGATGCGGGTACGGCGGACGCTGGCCGAGGGCGCCGCGGACATCCCGGCGGCGGAACGCTTCCTCGCCGACACCCTGGCCCGCGGCCACGAGGGCGTGGTGGTGAAGTCGCTGGCCGCCCCCTACAGCGCGGGCCGGCGTGGCGCCGCCTGGCTCAAGGTCAAGCCGGTGCACACCCTCGACCTGGTGGTGCTGGCCGCCGAGTGGGGCCACGGCAGGCGCACCGGCCGCCTGTCCAACCTCCACCTCGGCGCCCGCACGGCGGACGGCGGCTTCGCGATGCTCGGCAAGACCTTCAAGGGCATGACGGACGCGATGCTCGCCTGGCAGACCGAGCGCCTCCGGCGGCTGGCGGTCGAGGACGACGGCCGGGTGGTACGGGTGCGCCCCGAACTCGTCGTGGAGATCGCCTACGACGGCCTCCAGCGCTCCTCCCGCTACCCGGCCGGGGTCACCCTGCGCTTCGCCCGCGTGGTCCGCTACCGCGAGGACAAGGCCCCGGGGGAGGCCGATACGGTGGAGGCCCTGCTCGCCGCCCACCCGGAGGTCACACCGTGACGGTGCGTACGACGAAGCGCAGCGCGGGACTGCTGGTGTACCGGCACACCGGCGAGGGCCTGGAAGTCCTGCTCGGCCATATGGGCGGCCCGCTCTGGGCGAGGAAGGAGGCCGGCGCCTGGACGGTCCCCAAGGGCGAGTACGAGGGCGACGAACCCGCGTGGGAGGCGGCCCGGCGGGAGTTCCAGGAGGAGCTGGGCCTCACGCCGCCCGACGGGGAGGCCGTACCGCTCGGCGAGGTCGTCCAGCGCAACGGCAAGGTCGTCACGGCCTGGGCGCTGCGCGGGGACCCGGACCTGACCGCCTTCAGTCCCGGCACCTTCAGCATGGAGTGGCCCCCGCGCTCGGGACGGCGGGCGGAGTTCCCCGAGCTGGACCGGGTGGCCTGGCTCGGCCTGGACCGGGCCCGCGAGGTGATCGTCACGGCGCAGGCCGCGTTTCTCGACCGGCTGACGGAGCACTCGGGCTGAACAGGCGACCTGGCGTTGCGTCCCGGCGGGCCGCGCGCGAAGGTCGAATCACAACCCGCTTCCAGGGGAGGTCGGCCATGCCCATCGCGACGGTGAACCCGGCGAACGGCGAGACGCTCAAGACGTACGAGCCCATGGGCGAGGAGGAGCTGGAACGCCGGCTCCAGCTCGCCGAGGCCACGTTCCGCACGTACCGGACGACCCCGTTCGCCGAGCGCGCCCGGCTGCTGGACAGGGCCGCCGATCTGCTGGACGAGGACCGGCAGGAGATCGGCAGGATCATGACCACCGAGATGGGCAAGCCGGTCAAGCAGTCCCGCGCGGAGGCCGCCAAGTGCGCCAAGGCCATGCGCTGGTACGCCGAGCACGCCGAGGCCCTGCTCGCCGACGAGGAGCCCGCCGAGGCGGACGTCCGCGACTCCGGGGCGACGCGGGTGCGGGTGCGCTACCGGCCGCTCGGCCCGGTGCTCGCGGTGATGCCGTGGAACTTCCCGCTCTGGCAGGTGGTGCGGTTCGCCGCGCCCGCGCTGATGGCGGGCAACGTGGGGCTGCTCAAGCACGCCTCGAACGTCCCGCAGACCGCCTTGTACCTGGAGGACCTGTTCCACCGGGCGGGCTTCCCGGAGGGCTGCTTCCAGACGCTGCTGATCGGCTCCGCCGCGGTGGACGACATCCTGCGCGACGAGCGGGTCAAGGCGGCCACCCTGACGGGCAGCGAACCGGCCGGGCGGGCCGTCGCGTCCACCGCCGGGGAGATGATCAAGAAGACGGTCCTGGAGCTGGGAGGCAGCGACCCGTTCGTGGTCATGCCCTCCGCCGACGTCGACCGTGCCGCCGAGGTGGCGGTGACCGCGCGGGTGCAGAACAACGGGCAGTCCTGCATCGCCGCCAAGCGGTTCATCGTGCACAGCGACGTCTACGACGCCTTCGCCGAGCGGTTCGTCGCCGGCATGAAGGCGCTCAGGCTCGGCGACCCGCTGGAGGAGGACACCGAGGTCGGGCCGCTCTCCAGCGAGCAGGGGCGCGAGGACCTGGAGGAGCTGGTCGACGACGCGCGGCGCAGCGGGGCCGAGGTGCTGTGCGGCGGAGCCCGCCCGGACGGCCCCGGCTGGTACTACCCGCCGACCGTGCTCGCCGGGATCACCCGGGAGATGCGCATCCACCGCGAGGAGGCGTTCGGACCGGTCGCCACGCTGTACCGGGCGGAGGATCTGGACGAGGCCCTGCTCATCGCCAACGACACGCCGTTCGGGCTGAGTTCGAACGTCTGGACGCGGGAGGAGAGCGAAGTCGAGCGGTTCGCGCGGGACCTGGAGGCCGGGGCGGTGTACGTCAACGGGATGACCGCGTCCCACCCGGCGTTCCCCTTCGGCGGGGTGAAGCGCTCGGGGTACGGGCGTGAGCTGTCCGGGCACGGAATGCGGGAGTTCTGCAACATCACCACGGTTTGGCAGAGTGCGTGAGGTATGCGCGGCTACCATCTTCTTTTGTGAACCGCGAAGTGACTCTGCCTCTGATCGTCGACGCCCGCGGGACCTTGCAGGTGGCTGCCGCCGATGTGAGCAAGCTGCTGCGGACCGTGGGCGGACGCTGGCTGCGGTTGGTCGAGACCGGGGACCAGCGGCTGGACGAGGACACGGTCGCCGCGCTGACGATCGAGCTGGCGAAACTGGCGGACCGCATCGACGTGGCGTGCATCGCGCACAGCAGCGGGGCGCCGTAGCTTTCCGGCCGTTCTCCGGGTGCGGGTGCAAAGCGGTGTCCCGCGCCCGCGCGGCCGGGCCGCGCGGCGAGACCGCCCTGCGCCCTTGCGGGGCCGTGCGGTCACCCCTCACCGTTCCCGGGCCGGGCGAGCCTGTCGACGGCCGTCCCCAGCAGGGCTTTCGCGTTAACGGCCGGCCCGGTTTTTTCCCTCGTCCGGCGTCGCAAGTCCCCCTTCGAGCCTGACGCGGCATCCCCGATTCGGAGTAACCCAGCGCGAGATCGTGGTCCTCCCGGGTGACGGTGGGTGGAGCACCTCCTGAGGTGAACCACCTTCTGACCGGTGGGTGAAGGCCCGCCGGACACGCGGAAAGCAGGGACGGTTCATGGCGACTTTGTGCAGACCCTCGGTGTCGGTCCCGGAGCACGTGATCACGATGGAGGAGACGCTGGAGCTGGCGCGCTCCCGCCACGCGGACCACCCTCAACTGGCGCTGGCACTGAGGCTGATCGAGAACACCGGCGTGAAGACCCGGCACATCGTGCAGCCCATCGAGGAGACCCTCAAGCACCCCGGCTTCGAGGACCGCAACAAGCTCTACGAGGCCGAGGCCAAGGCCCGGGTCCCCGCGGTGATCCAGCAGGCGCTGGACGACGCCGAACTCCTGACCACGGACATCGACGTGATCATCTACGTGTCGTGCACGGGCTTCATGATGCCCTCGCTCACGGCGTGGCTGATCAACGAGATGGACTTCGACAGCACCACCCGTCAGCTCCCCATCGCCCAGCTCGGCTGCGCGGCCGGCGGCGCGGCGATCAACCGCGCCCACGACTTCTGCACGGCGTACCCGAACGCCAACGCGCTGATCGTGGCCTGCGAGTTCTGCTCGCTGTGCTACCAGCCCACCGACCTCGGCGTCGGCTCGCTGCTGTCCAACGGCCTGTTCGGTGACGGCATCGCCGCCGCCGTGGTGCGCGGACGCGGCGGCAGGGGCGTCCAGCTGGAGCGCAACGGCTCCTACCTGATCCCGAAGACCGAGGACTGGATCGCCTACGACGTCCGGGCCACCGGCTTCCACTTCCTGCTGGACAAGCGGGTGCCCACCACCATGGAGCCGCTCGCCCCGGCGCTCAAGGACCTGGCGGGCAACCACGGCTGGGACGCCTCCGACCTGGACTTCTACATCATCCACGCCGGCGGCCCCCGCATCCTCGACGACCTCAGCAAGTTCCTGGAGGTCGAGCCGAACGCGTTCCGGTTCAGCCGGTCCACGCTCACCGAGTACGGCAACATCGCGAGCGCCGTCGTCCTGGACGCGCTGCGCCGGCTGTTCGACGAGGGCGGCGCAGCGGAGCGGGCGCGCGGACTGCTCGCCGGCTTCGGACCCGGCATCACCGCGGAGATGACGGTCGGCCGCTGGGTCGACGGGAACGGGGGCGGGCGATGACGGAGACCGAGGAGGCGACCCTCGTCGAGACCGTGCCGCCGGTCCGCCACTGGCCGGCGCTCGACCTCACCGGGACGGACTTCGACCCGGTGCTCACCGAGCTGATGCGCGAGGGCCCGGTCACCCGCATCCAGCTGCCCAACGGCGAGGGCTGGGCGTGGCTGGTCACCCGGTACGACGACGTGCGCATGGTGACCAACGACCCCCGCTTCGGCCGCGAGGCGGTCATGGACAAGCCGGTCACCCGGCTCGCCCCGCACTTCATACCGGACCGCGGCGCGGTCGGCTTCCTGGATCCGCCCGACCACACCCGGCTGCGCCGCTCGGTCACCGCGGCCTTCACCGCCAAGGGCGTGGAACGGGTGCGGAAGAAGGCGCGCGGGATGCTGGACGAGCTGATCGACCGGCTCCTGGACGACGGCCCGCCGGCCGACCTGACGGCGACGGTCCTCAGCCCGTTCCCCATCGCGGTGATCTGCGAGCTGATGGGCGTCCCGGCCGCCGACCGGCACGACATGCACGAGTGGACCCAGCTGATCCTGTCCTCCGCGCACGGCAGGGAGGTCAGCGAGCGGGCCAAGCGCGAGATGAGCGCGTACTTCTCCGACCTCGTCGGGGCGCGCGGGCGCAGCACGGCCGAGGACGTCACCTCGCTGCTGGGCGCCGCCGTGGGCCGGGGCGAGGTCACCCTGGAGGAGGCCGTCGGCCTCGCCGTCCTCCTGCAGATCGGCGGCGAGGCGGTCACCAACAACAGCGGGCAGATGTTCTATCTGCTGCTGACCCGCCCCGACCTGGCCGAACGGCTGCGCTCCGCACCGGAGATCCGCCCGCGGGCCATCGACGAACTCCTGCGGTACATCCCGCACCGCAACGCGGTCGGCCTCTCGCGGATCGCCCTGGAGGACGTCGAGATCCGGGGTGTGCGCATCCGCGCGGGCGACGCGGTCTACGTGTCGTACCTGGCCGCGAACCGCGACCCGGAGGTCTTCCCGGACCCGGAGGAGATCGACTTCTCCCGCAGTCCCAACCCGCACGTGTCGTTCGGCTTCGGGCCGCACTACTGCCCGGGTGGTCAGCTCGCCCGGCTGGAGTCGGAGCTGCTGGTCGACGCGCTGCTGGACCGGATCCCGGGCCTGAAGCTGGCGGTGCCGCCCGAGGAGGTGCCCTTCAGGAAGGGCGCGCTGATCCGCGGTCCCGCGGCCCTGCCCGTGATGTGGTGAGCCGGCGATGACGACCATCGAAGGGCTGACGTCCGCGTCGGTCGACGGGCTGCTCGTACCGCCGGGCCAGGGCCGGGTGGTGGAGACGCCCGCCCAGCGGGTCACGTTCAAGGTCACCGGCATGCACTCGCGGATGGCCTCCACCTTCGAGGTGGAAGTCCCGCCGGGCTTCGACGTCGGTGCCCATGTGCACACCCGCAGCGAGGAGCTGTTCTACGTCCTGGAGGGCGAGCTGGACGTGCTCGCCTTCGAGCCCCGCATCCGCACCCCCGACAACTGGAAGAGGTGGGAGTCGAGTTCGGGCAACCGGGTGGTCCGGGCGACCCCGGGCACCGTCATCGTCGTACCCCCCGGCTGCCCCCACGCGTTCGCGAATCCCACGGACGCGCCCGCCAAGATGTTCTTCCAGGCGAGCCCGCCCCCGGACCACGAACGCTACTTCGAGGAACTCCTCGAGATCCTCCGCGACGGCGGCCCACCCGACCAGGAAGCGATAGAGGCGCTGCGGCTCAAGTACGACATCGAGCAGCTCACCCCTCTGCGACACCGGTGACCGCGCCGTCCCGGGAGGGCGCGGGGAACCACGCGGCAAGCCGCGATCGACCGGTCGCCGGCACCGCGCGGTTCCCCGACGCGCTACCGGATCGGCATCCCCGACAACGTCCGTGCGATGACGAGCCGCTGGATCTCGCTCGTCCCCTCGAAAATGGTGTAGATCGCGGCATCCCGGTGCATCCGCTCCACCGGGTACTCCCGGGTGTACCCGTTCCCGCCCAGGATCTGGATCGCCTGCGCGCTGACCTTCTTCGCGGTCTCGCTGGCGAACAGCTTCGACATCGAGCCCTCGGCCGCGGTGAACGGCTTCCCGTTGATCGCCATCCACGACGCCCGCCACACCAGCAGCCGCGCCGCGTCGATCTGCGTCCGCATGTCCGCGAGCTGGAAGGCGACGCCCTGGTTGTCGATGATGGGCCGCCCGAACTGCTCCCGCGTCCTGGCGTAGTCGAGGGCGACCTCGTAGGCCGCCCGAGCGGTGCCGACGGCCATCGCCCCGACCGCCGGCCGCGAGGCCTCGAACGTGGCCATCGCCGCGTTCTTCACCCGCTCCCCGCCGGACGCCTTCGCCTTCTCGCGCGCCCGCGCCAGCCGCTCGTCCAGCTTCTCCTTGCCGCCGAGCAGGCAGGAGCCGGGAACGCGCACGTCGTCGAGGACGACCTCGGCGGTGTGCGAGGCGCGGATGCCGTGCTTCTTGAACTTCTGCCCCTGTGCGAGCCCCTCGGTGCCCGGCGGGATGATGAAGGAGGCGTGGCCCTTGGAGCCGAGTTCCGCGTCGACGCTGGCGACGACGACGTGGACGTTGGCGATGCCGCCGTTGGTCGCCCAGGTCTTCGTGCCGTTGATCACCCACTCGTCCTTGGCCTCGTCGTACACCGCGCGGGTGCGCATGGAGGCCACGTCGGAGCCGGCGTCGGGCTCGGAGGAGCAGAACGCGGCGACCTTGACGTCGTTGGCGTCGCCGTACATCTGCGGGATCCAGGTGCCGATCTGCTCCTCGGTGCCGTTGGCGAGGACGCCCACGGCGGCCAGGCCGGTGCCCACGATGGACAGGGCGATGCCCGCGTCGCCCCAGAACAACTCCTCCATGGCCACGGGGATGCCGAGACCGGTGGGGTCGAAGTACTGCTGCGCGTAGAAGTCCAGGGAGTAGATTCCGACCTTCGCGGCCTCCTGGATGACCGGCCAGGGGGTCTCCTCGCGCTCGTCCCACTCGGCGGCCGCGGGCCGGATCACGTCGGCGGCGAAGCCATGGAGCCAGTCCCGGACTTCCTTCTGTTCGTCGTTCAGCTCCATGGTGAACTCGGCCATGTCCCCTCCAGCGGCGGTACGATGTGTTACTTGCGGTAACAGGAGTCTGTTACCGACGGGTAGGAAAAGTCAACCGGCGACCACGCCTCGGTAGCCCGTTCGATGTCAGGGGCCTGGCCAGTGTTAGTTTGCGCAGGCGTCACCGAATCAGCACGGGTGGGAGAGCACACATGGACACCACACAGCGGACCGATCAGCAGCGGTCCGCCGAACGCCGACGGCGCGAGCTGCTGGAGGCCGCCGACCGGGTGGTGCTCCGCGACGGCCCGCAGGCGTCGATGAACGCGATCGCCGCCGAGGCGGGGATCACCAAGCCGATCCTCTACCGGCACTTCGGCGACAAGGGCGGACTCTACGCCGCGCTCGCCAAACGGCACACCGACGCCCTCCTCTCCTCCCTGCGGGCCGCGCTGGACGCCCCGGCGGCCCGCCGCGAGCGGGTGGAGTCCACGCTGGACACCTATCTCGCCGCCATCGAGGCACGGCCGCAGGTGTACCGGTTCCTGATGCACCCGGCCGAGAGCACCGGGACCGACCAGGGGTTCGACGTCGGCAAGCACAGCGCCCCCCTGCTGCGGCGGATGGGCGAGGACCTCGCCCAGGTCATCGAGGAGCGGGTGGACCTCGGCCCCGGCAGCCAGCAGCTCGCCCGGGTGTGGGGGCACGGGATCGTCGGGATGATGC
The DNA here is from genome assembly GCF_030269125.1 of Streptomyces hygroscopicus subsp. hygroscopicus. GTDB lineage: Bacteria > Actinomycetota > Actinomycetes > Streptomycetales > Streptomycetaceae > Streptomyces > Streptomyces hygroscopicus_C. The sequence goes on from NZ_BSSM01000008.1 coordinate 190,733, forward strand.
ACGCGGCCGGCGACTGGTGGCTCGGCGAACGCCCCTGCTCCCGCGCCGAACTGGTGCGCTCCCTGGCCGACCTGCTGTGGGGCCGCCTCGCGGCCGCCGGGGACAAGGTGGGCGGCCCGGGGTTCTGAGTCACCGGTTCCAGGAGGCCCGCCCGATCCGCCGCTCCAGCCTGCGTCCGCGCCACCCCGTCACGCGGTCCGCGTACACCCGGCCCTCCAGGTGGTCGCACTCGTGCTGGAGACAGCGGGCGAAGAAGCCCGTGCCGTGGACGGTGACGGGCTCGCCGGTGACCGTGCGCCCCTCGACCACCGCGTGGTCGTACCGCTCCGTGCCCGCCTCCAGGCCCGGCAGGGACAGGCAGCCCTCCGGGCCCCGCAGCACGATGCCGTCCGTCTCCACCAGCCGCGGGTTCACCACATGACCGAGATGCCGGACGTCGTCGTCGTCCGGGCAGTCGTACACGAACACCCGCAGCGGCACCCCGATCTGATTCGCGGCCAGGCCCACCCCCCGGGCCGCGTACATCGTGGCGAACAGGTCCTCCACGAGCGCCGCCAGCCCGGGGCCGAAGTCGGTGACGTCCCCGCACCGTTCGCGCAGTACGGGGTCGCCGAGCAGGGTGAGGGGCCGGACGCGCCCGTGGACGCCCGGAATGGAACCGTGTCGCATGGCGGCAAGGGTACGGTTCGTTCAGCCCATGCCCGCCGCCCTGGGTGCGGACCGGAATTCGGGTGTGGGAATGGATCTCGATAGGCTGAGGGTTCACACCACGTTGCCGGATGGCCCCAGGCGCGGCGCGTACGCAAGGAGGATCGAGAACTGATGGCAGGCAACTCGGACCCGCTCACGCCGCGGGCCAAGCTGGCCGTGACCGCGGGCAAGGCGGTCGCGGCGGCATCGCGGGCCGCCGGACGGGGCAGCGGGTCGGTGATCGGGGGCCGGGTCGCGCTGAGACTGGACCCCGACCTCCTGGCGCGGCTCGCCCAGAACCTGGACGTCGTCCTGGTGTCCGCCACCAACGGCAAGACCACCACCACCCGGCTCATCGCGGAGGCGCTGCGCGCCGCGGGCCCGGTCGTCTCGAACGCGCTCGGCGCCAACATGCCGGCCGGCATCACCTCCGCCCTCGCGGGCGGCTCCGAGGCCAAGTACGGCGTCATAGAGGTCGACGAGAAGTACCTGGCCGGAGTGGCCCGGGACACCGACCCGAAGTGCATCGCGCTGCTCAACCTCTCCCGCGACCAGCTCGACCGCGCCGCCGAGACCCGGATGCTCGCCGAGAACTGGCGCGAGGGCCTGGCCGGCTCCAAGGCGGTCGTCGTCGCCAACTGCGACGACCCGCTGGTGGTGTGGGCCGCCTCCTCGTCGCCGAACGTGGTCTGGGTCGCGGCCGGGCAGATGTGGAAGGACGACGCCTGGTCCTGCCCGTCCTGCGGCGGCGTGATGCAGCGCCCCGGCGACGACTGGTACTGCGGCGAGTGCGGCTTCCGCCGGCCCACGCCCACCTGGGCGCTGTCCGGGGACCACGTCCTCGACCCGCACGGCTCCGCCTGGCCGATCCACCTCCAGCTGCCGGGCCGCGCCAACAAGGCCAACGCGGCCAGCTCCGCGGCCGTCGCCGCCGTCTTCGGGGTGCCGCCGCAGGTCGCCCTGGAGCGGATGTACCAGGTGCAGGCGGTCGCCGGCCGGTACGACGTCGTGCAGTTCCAGAACCGCGACCTGCGCCTGCTGCTGGCGAAGAACCCGGCCGGCTGGCTGGAGACCTTCTCCCTGATCGACCCGCCGCCGGCCCCGGTGATCCTCTCCGTGAACGCCCGCGGAGCCGACGGCACCGACACCTCCTGGCTGTGGGACGTCGACTACACCCGGCTCACCGGTCACCCGATCTTCGTGCTCGGCGACCGGAAGCTGGACCTCGCCGTGCGCCTGGAGGTCGCGAACCAGCACTTCCAGGTCTGCGAGAACCTCGACCAGGCCGTGCAGCTGTGCCCGCCCGGACGGATCGAGGTCATCGCGAACTACACCGCGTTCCAGGACCTGCGCCGCCGCGTCGGCAACTGATCTTCGAAGGGCGATCACCTCATGAGCGACAACCAACTGCGGCTGGTGTGGATCTACCCGGACCTGCTGAGCACCTACGGCGACCAGGGCAACGCGCTCGTCGTGGAGCGCCGGGCCCGGCAGCGCGGCCTCGACGTGGCCCGGCTCGACGTGCGCAGCGACCAGCCGGTGCCTACCTCCGGCGACATCTACCTGATCGGCGGCGGCGAGGACCGTCCGCAGCGGCTGGCGGCCGAGCGGCTGCGCCGTGACGGCCATCTGCAGCGGGCGGTGCAGAACGGCGCCATCGTCTTCTCCGTCTGCGCCGGCTACCAGATCCTCGGCCACGAGTTCATCAACGACCTCGGCCAGCGCGAGCCGGGCCTCGGCCTGCTCGACGTGGTCTCGGTGCGCGGCGAGGGCGAGCGGTGCGTCGGCGACGTGCTCGGCGACATCGACCCGCAGCTCGGCCTGCCCCCGCTGACCGGCTTCGAGAACCACCAGGGCGTCACCCACCTCGGCCCGACCGCACGCCCCTTCGCCCGGACCCGGATCGGCAAGGGCAACGGCACCGGGGACGGCACGGAGGGCGCGTACAACGGGACCGTCTTCGGCACGTACATGCACGGGCCGGTCCTCGCCCGCAACCCGCTGATCGCCGACCTGCTGCTGAAGCTGGCGCTCGACGTCAACGCGCTGCCGCCGATCGACGACCGGTGGTACGACGCGCTGCGCGAGGAGCGGATCGCCGCCGCGCAGCAGCCCGCGTAAGCGCCGCGTCAGGGGCTTCTCAGCGCGTATCGGCAGGCTCGTGGCGGGCCCGCCTGACGGCTCGTCCGCTCATCTGGGCGGGCGCGTCCAGCAGGCGGACGCCCGCTACGGAGCCACCCCCTCACGCCGGTAGGGTGGCCGGGAATCCGCCGGACAACGTGGTCCGGTCTCCCGGCCCACGTCGAGAAGGTAATTCGGGCTATGCGCATTGGTGTCCTCACGTCCGGCGGCGACTGCCCCGGCCTGAACGCCGTCATCCGGTCCGTCGTGCACCGTGCGGTCGCCGACCACGGCGACGAGGTCATCGGTTTCCGGGACGGCTGGAAGGGCCTCCTGGAGTGCGACTCCGTGAAGCTCGACCTCGACGCGGTCGGCGGCATCCTGGCCCTCGGCGGCACCATCCTCGGCTCCTCCCGGGTCCGTCCCGAGCACCTGCGCGACGGCGTCGAGCGGGCCAGGGGCCATGTCGCGGAGCTGGGCCTGGACGCGATCATCCCGATCGGCGGCGAGGGCACCCTCAAGGCGGCCCGGCTGCTGTCGGACAACGGACTGCCCATCGTGGGCGTGCCCAAGACGATCGACAATGACATCGCTGTCACCGATGTCACCTTCGGCTTCGACACCGCCGTGACCGTGGCGACCGAGGCGCTGGACCGGCTGAAGACCACCGCCGAGTCCCACCAGCGGGTGCTGATCGTGGAGGTCATGGGCCGGCACACCGGCTGGATCGCCCTGCACTCCGGCATGGCGGCCGGCGCTCACGCCGTCGTCGTACCGGAACGGCCCTTCGACATCGAGGAGTTGGCCCGCAAGGTCGGCGCGCGGTTCGCGGCGGGCAAGCGCTTCGCCATCGTGGTCGCCGCCGAGGGCGCCAAGCCCCGCGCCGGCTCCATGGAGTTCGACGAGGGCGGCAAGGACGTCTACGGCCACGAGCGCTTCGCCGGCGTCGCCCGCCAGCTGTCGATCGAGCTGGAGCAGCGGCTCGGCAAGGAGGCCCGGCCGGTCATCCTCGGGCATGTGCAGCGCGGCGGCACGCCGACCGCCTACGACAGGGTGCTGGCCACCCGCTTCGGCTGGCACGCCGTGGAGGCGGTGCACCGGGGCGAGTTCGGGATGATGACGGCGCTGCGCGGCACCGACATCGTGATGGTGTCGCTGGCCGAGGCCGTGGAGACGCTGAAGACGGTTCCGGTGGAGCGGTACGACGAGGCGGAGTGCGTGCTGTAGTCCACCTCTGAACTACCCGCCCCCGGTCATCGGCATGATCGGGGGCGGCTCTACTCTGGTGGGCGGACAGAATCGCACAACCCCCATGAATCAGGAGCCGCCGCATGGATCACATGGGACACATGGATCACAGCGGACACGGCATGGTGATGGATCTGCCGCCGTTCACGCTGGGGCGCGGACTCCAGTTCTCGGCCGAACCCTTCTTCCTCGTCACCTGCCTGCTCGGGCTGGGCCTGTACGCGTGGGGGGTCGTACGACTGCGACGGCGCGGCGACGCGTGGCCGGTCGCCCGCACCGTGTCGTACGTCCTCGGCGTGCTGACCATCATGCTGGTGATGTGCACCAGGCTGAACGACTACGGGATGGTCATGTTCAGCGTGCACATGGTGCAGCACATGGTGATCAGCATGCTGTCGCCCATCCTGATCCTGCTCGGCGCCCCGGTCACCCTGGCGCTGCGCGCGCTGCCGACCGCGGGTCGGGGCCGCAAGGGCCCGCGCGAGCTGCTGCTGATGCTGCTGCACAGCCGGTACATGCGGGTCATCACCCACCCGCTGTTCACCATCCCGATGTTCATCGCGAGCCTGTACGTGCTGTACTTCACCCCGCTGTTCGACTTCCTGATGGGCTCGAAGACCGGGCACATCGCGATGATGGTGCACTTCCTCGCGGTCGGTGTCGTCTTCTTCTGGCCGATCATCGGCGTGGACCCGGGTCCGCACCGGCCCGGTCACCTGATGCGGATGCTGGAGCTGTTCGCGGGCATGCCGTTCCACGCGTTCTTCGGCATCGCGCTGATGATGGCGTCGACGCCGATGGTCACCACCTTCCTGCACCCGCCCGCCTCGCTCGGCATCGACGCCCTCTCCGACCAGAACAACGCCGGCGGCATCGCCTGGGCGTTCAGCGAGGTCCCGTCCGTGCTGGTGCTGATCGCGCTGCTGTTCCAGTGGCACGGCTCCGAGCAGCGGCAGGCCAAGCGCAAGGACCGGCAGGCGGACCGGGACGGCGACCAGGAGCTGGCGGCGTACAACGCCTACCTGGCGTCGCTGAACGCGCGTCAGGGCTGAGTCCGGGGCATCCCCTGCGGGGCGGTGCCCGGGGCACCATGGGGGACCCATGAGGAGGGTGTCGCGTTGCCGGGTCCCCGGAAGGGTCCCCCGCACCGTTTCGCCGACGGCTCCGTCCGGGTGATGGACGCGCTCACGGCGAGCACCCTCGTCGCCGTGACCGCCCACACGGTGACGCTCGGCGGCGACGGCCGGCTCCGGTCCGGCGGGGCGGTGCCGGGCCTGCTGACCCTCGTCACGGCCGTCACCCGGTCGTAGCCGCCCCCGGCGTCCTGGTCGGCCCTCGCTGATTACAGTGCCCGCATGAGCAGCAGGACCGCGTCCTTCGACGAACTCGACCGCAAGATCATCACCGCGCTGATGGCGAACGCCAGGACCAGCTTCGCCGAGATCGGCGCGGCGATCGGGCTGTCCGCGACGGCGGTCAAGCGGCGCGTGGACCGGCTGCGCGAGACCGGGGTGATCACCGGGTTCACCGCGACGGTGGAACCCTCGGCGCTCGGCTGGCGCACGGAAGCCTACGTCGAGGTCTACTGCGAGGGCGCGGCCCCGCCCCGGCGCCTCGCGGAGGTCGTCCGCAACCATCCGGAGATCACGGCGGCCATGACGGTGACCGGCGGCGCGGACGCGCTGCTGCACGTACGGGCGCGGGACGTGGACCACTTCGAGGAGGTGCTGGAGCGGATCCGCACCGTGCCCTTCATCCGCAAGACGATCAGCGTGATGGTGCTCTCGCACCTCCTCCCCGACAGCCCGGAGGCGGGCGCCACCCAGGCGGCCCCCGAATGACCGGGGACGGTCTGCGGCTGATGATCAGAAGTATGCGCAGCAGGGCTGCGTGAGCGCGGCCGACAACGCAGCGATGTTGCAGGTCCACGCAGCTTTCTGCGCTTGTCGGGCGTCCTCGTTCCTTCCTACCGTGGTGTCATCCAACAGTGACAGACGGAAACCGGAGGGAACCCTCTGTGTCCGACAGCCGTGAATCGCGCCCTCGGCGCTTCCTCGTCTGTGAACCCAGACACTTCGCGGTGCAGTACGCGATCAACCCCTGGATGAACCCCGACCGGCCGGTTGACGTGGATCTCGCGCGGGAGCAGTGGCAGGAGCTGATCCGCACCTACCGCGCCCACGGCCACACCGTCGACGCCGTCGAGCCGGTGCCGGGCCTGCCGGACATGGTGTTCGCGGCCAACGCGGCGTGCGTGGTCGGCGGCCGGGTCTTCGGCTCCCTGTTCCACGCCCCGGAGCGGCGCCCCGAGTCGCTGCACTACGACACCTGGTTCAAGGCGGCGGGATACACCGTGTACCGCCCCGAGGCGGTGTCCGAGGGCGAGGGCGACCTGGTGTGGACGGGCCGGTACGTCCTGGCCGGCACCGGGTTCCGCACCACCCGGGAGGCCCATCGTGAAGCGCAGGAGTTCCTGGGGCACCCGGTGATCGGCCTGACACTGGTGGATCCGTACTTCTACCATCTGGACACGGCGCTGTTCGTGCTGGACGACGCCAACGTCTGCTACTACCCGGAGGCGTTCTCGCCGGGCAGCCGCGAGGTGCTGCGGCGCCTGTTCCCGGACGCGGTGGAGGCCACCCGCGAGGACGCGATGGCCTGGGGCCTGAACTCGGTGTCCGACGGCCGGCACGTGTTCATCGCGCCCCAGGCGGAGGCGCTGTCCGAGCGCCTCGCCGGCCATGGTTACGTTCCCGTCCCCGTCGACCTGTCGGAGTTCCACAAGGCCGGCGGTGGCATCAAGTGCTGCACCCAGGAGATCCGCTGATGACCGCACCCGCGCGCACCCGTACGTCCGACGACCTGATCCGTGCGGAGGAGCCGGTCCTGGCGCACAACTACCACCCGCTGCCGGTGGTCGTGGCACGGGCCGAGGGCGCCTGGGTGGAGGACGTCGAGGGCCGTCGCTACCTGGACATGCTCTCCGGGTACTCGGCGCTCAACTTCGGCCACCGGCACCCGGCCCTGATCGAGGCCGCCCACCGCCAGCTGGACCAGCTCACCCTCACCTCCCGCGCGTTCCACAACGACCGGCTGGCGGAGTTCGCCGAGCGGCTCGCGGCCCTGACCGGCCTGGACATGGTGCTGCCGATGAACACCGGTGCCGAGGCGGTGGAGAGCGGCATCAAGGTGGCCCGCAAGTGGGCGTACGACGTCAAGGGCGTACCCGCCGACCAGGCCACGATCGTGGTCGCGGCGGACAACTTCCACGGCCGTACGACGACGATCGTGAGCTTCTCCACCGACGAGACGGCACGGGCGGGCTTCGGCCCGTTCACGCCCGGCTTCACGATCGTGCCGTACAACGACATGGCCGCGCTGGAGGAGGCCGTCGACGAGAACACGGCGGCGGTGCTGATCGAGCCCATCCAGGGCGAGGCCGGGGTGGTCATCCCGGACGACGGCTACCTGACGGGCGTGCGCGAGCTGACCCGGCGCAAGGGCTGCCTGTTCATCGCGGACGAGATCCAGTCGGGCCTCGGCCGTACGGGCCGTACGCTCGCCGTCGAGCACGAGGCCGTGGTGCCGGACGTGCTGCTGCTCGGCAAGGCGCTCGGCGGCGGCATCGTGCCGGTGTCGGCGGTGGTAGCCCGGCGCGAGGTGATGAGCGTCCTGCACCCGGGCGAGCACGGCTCGACGTTCGGTGGCAACCCGCTCGCGGCGGCGGTCGGCATCGCGGTGATCGAGCTGCTGGAGACCGGTGAGTTCCAGCAGCGGGCCGCCGAGCTGGGCGTGATCCTGCGGGACGGGCTGACCGAGCTGGTGGGCAGGGGCGTGCTCGGCTTCCGCGCCCGGGGACTGTGGGCGGGCGTCGACATCGACCCGGCGATCGGCACCGGGCGCGAGATCAGCGAGCGCCTGATGCGGCAGGGGGTCCTGGCCAAGGACACCCATGGCTCCACGATCCGCCTCGCACCGCCGCTGACGATCACGGCGGAGGAACTGCGCTCCGCGCTCGGCACGCTGGAGCGGGTGCTGGGCTGAGGCTCGGGCGGGGGATCTCCATCCCTGGGTGGAGATCCCTCCATCGACCCATGGGTGCTGGTGAACGGTGGGGGGCCGGACGCAGCCTTGAGGCATGAACTCGCTGCGTCCGGCACTCGCCGTCCTCACCAGTGCCTGTTTTCTGGTCGTCGCCGTCGCCTGGTCGCTCGGCGCGGTCCACTTCGGCATCAGGAGCCACGGTGGCGTCCGCGGCCAGCTCCGTGCGTCACGGACCTCCGCGGCCCGCCGGATCGGACTGATCGCGGGCGTGGCCGTGTTCCTCCTGGCGGTGCGGCACACCCGGGGGTTCTGGGAGCATCTGCGGTTCTGGCAGCCCGTACCGGCGCTGCTCGGCGCCCTGCTCGCCGTGGCGTCCACGGCCCTGCTGCTCTGGTCCCGCTGGGTACTGGGCGCGATGTGGGACAGCGTCCCCTCGGTCCAGCAGCACCACGAGCTGCGCACCGGCGGCCCGTACGGGCTGGTCCGCCACCCCATCTGCACCGGCGTCCTCGGCCTGCCCACCGGCGCGACGCCGGCCTGCGGCTTCGGTGTCCTGACCGCCTTCCTGGCCGTCTCGATCCCCTGGCTGCCGCGCCGGGTCCGCATCGAGGACGCTCTCATGGCAGGCGCGTTCGGACCCGCGTACGACGCGTACCGGGACCGCGTCCCGGCCCTCATACCCCGGATGCGCCCCGCGCGTCCGCAGGGCGTCGGCGCCGGGCGGCCGTAGGCGGGGCGGTCGCGCCGGCCGGCCCGAGCCGCTCCCCCGAAGGCGCCTGGCCCGGTTGTCCTCGGGGGCGAGTGGCAGCACGCTGTCCTCGCGGCCGAGCCGCGCCGCCGGAGTGAGGAGCGACCCCTTGTTCTACTACCTGCTCAAGTACGTGCTGCTGGGTCCCCTGCTCAGACTGGCCTTCCGGCCCCGCGTCGAGGGCCTGGAGAACGTGCCGGCGACGGGCCCGGCGATCGTCGCCGGGAACCATCTCTCCTTCTCCGACCACTTCCTGATGCCCGCGATCCTCAGGCGCCGCATCACCTTCCTCGCCAAGGCGGAGTACTTCACCGGGCCCGGCCTCAAGGGCCGGCTCACCGCGTTCTTCTTCCGCAGCGCCGGCCAGATCCCCGTGGACCGCTCGGGTCAGGAGGCCGGCCGGGCCGCGATCCGCGAGGGCCTCGGCGTGCTGCGCCGGGGGGAGCTGCTCGGCATCTACCCGGAGGGGACGCGCTCGCACGACGGCCGGCTGTACAAGGGGAAGGTCGGAGTGGCCGTGATGGCGCTGACGGCGGGCGTCGAGGTGGTTCCCTGCGCCATGATCGGCACCTTCGAGGCCCAACCACCCGGCAAGGTGATCCCGAGGATCCGCCCGGTCACCATCCGCTTCGGCAAGCCCCTCGACTTCTCGCGCCATGCGGGCATGGAGCGGCAGAAGGCGGTCCTGCGGGCCGTCACCGACGAGATCATGTACGCCGTCCTGGCCCTGTCCGAGCAGGAGTACGTCGACCAGTACGCGGCCGTCGCCAAGGCGGAGCAGTCCCCGGCCGCCGCGGGCCGGAAGGAGCGCCGGTTCCCCCGGGCACCCCTTTCCTGACGCCCGCCCCGGTGGGCCGGCCTGCCTCAGCCGAGCAGCTCCCGTGCTTCGTCCAGCACGCGGCGCAGCCGGAGCGCGTCCGGGGCCAGCGCGGTGACCAGCGCGGCCGGGCCGGGCAGCGGCATCAGGGCGGCGCACTCCCCCAGCATGCGCGCCCCCGGCGGCCGCTCGGCGAACTCCGGTCGGACGACCAGCAGTTGGCCCACCGCCCGGTGGCCCGCGAGGGCGGCGGGGCCGTCCCAGCCGCCCGGCGCGCCAGGACCGCAGGACAGTTCCTGGTCCAGGACGGTGCGGCCCGCGACACGCAGGGTGAGGCGGCTGGTGAGCAGGCCGGGTGTCTCCCCCGCGCGGCCGAGCACCTGCTCCTCGCGGAGCACCAGCCGGGCGCCTGCGGCGAGTTCGGCCAGGGTGGTGACCCGCAGGTCGCTGCCGGTGGCGGAGATCAACTGTTCGGGCAGCCAGCGCAGTTCGGCGCCGTCGGCCACGTCGAGCCGGACGTCGTAGCGGGCCTCGCCCGGGGCCTGGCCCGGCAGGGCGAGGGTGGCGGCGGAGGAGCCGAGGTGCAGCCGGGCGTCCTCCTCGACCCGGGCGTGCAGGGTGAATCGGTCACCGCCGAGGGGGCCGCTCATCGCGCCGACGACCATCACCCTGGCCTCCCCGCCGCTCCCCCGTGTGCGGCGCGGCGCCAGCGGCCCCGAGCCGTCCAGCACGGGCAGCGCGGTACCGCCGCGGCCGTCGGCGCGGGCCACGATCCGGGCGTCGGCGCGGACACCGCCCGGCAGATCGGCACGGGCGCCGGTCAGGGCGGTGCCGGGGGCATCCCCACGGACGCCGGCCGTGGCCGGGCCCGGGGCGTCCGCACGGACACCGGCCAGGGTCATGCCGTCCACGCGGCGAGCCGTTCCCGGACCCAGGCGGCGACGTCGGCGACACCGCTGCCGCCGCGCAGGGACTGGAGGACGACGGGGAGCTCGGCCCGCTGGGTCTTGGCGTCGGCGGCCATCCGGGCGAGGTCGGAGCCGACGTAGGGGGCGAGGTCGGTCTTGTTGACGACCAGCAGGTCGGCGGTCGTGACGCCGGGGCCGCCCTTGCGCGGGATGTCGTCGCCGCCGGCCACGTCGATCACGAAGATCTGGGCGTCCACCAGCCCCTTGGAGAAGGTCGCGGTGAGGTTGTCGCCGCCGGACTCCACCAGGATCAGATCCAGCGGGCCGACGGTCTCCTCCAGGTCCTCGACGGCCTCCAGGTTGGCGGAGATGTCGTCCCGGATCGCGGTGTGCGGACAGGCGCCCGTCTCCACGGCGGTGATCCGCTCGGGCGGCAGCACGGCCTCCCGCAGCAGGAACTCGGCGTCCTCACGGGTGTAGATGTCGTTGGTGACGACGGCGAGCGACAGCTCGTCCCGCAGCTCCCGGCAGAGCGCGGCGACCGTGGCGGTCTTCCCGGACCCGACGGGCCCGCCGAGCCCGATGCGCAGGGCACGGCGCGTCCCGTCCGGGCGGTGCGCGTCGGCGCTGACGGCGGCGGGACCGTGGGGGAGGTGGTCGAGGTGCATGTACGGCTCCTGGAGGCCGGGGGCTTGTTCAAAAGGGGTGGTGCGGGACGGGCGCTCGTCGGCCGACGGCTGCGGGGCGGGGAGATCAGGACGCGAACAGCCGGGCCGGCCATGACGCGTGGGCCTCGGCCATGATCTCCAGCAGCGGGCCGGACGCCGCCGGCAGCGCGGCGACCCCCCGCGCGGCCGCTCTCCCCGCCGCTCCCACCGCCGACTCCGCGACCGCGTCCAGCTCCGGCGCCAGCCGCGCCAGCACCCCCGTCGCGTCGAAGGGGTCGAGGCTGAGCAGTCGTACGGTCGCCGTCGCCGGTCCGCTGACGCTCTCGTACAGCGCGCAGTACGCCGCGTCCGAGGGCCCGAGCCCGGCCGCCCGCGCGGCGAGTCCGAGCACCACGGGTTGGTGGGCCCCCTTGGGGAACCACCCCGCGACCCGGTCGAGTTCCGCGCACGGCCAGCTCGCCCGCGCGGCCCGCAGCAGCTGCCGGCCGAGCCTCCGGGCGGCGAGCCGCAGCGCCGGGGACGGCGTCCGGGCGTCCGCCGCCGCGTCCAGCTCCCGGGGGTCCACACCGAGCACGGCCGCCGCCGCGAGCGCCCCCGCGACCAGCCCCGCCGTGTGCAGCCGGCCCCGGCAGAAGTCCTCCAGGTCCCCGGCGCCGGTGATGCGCCCCGCCTTGACCGCGGCCTCCGCCCCGCCGGAGTGGGCGTGCCCTCCGGCGGGGAAGCGGCCGTCGGCCAGGACGAGCAGTGCCGCGCGTGTCATCGCCGGTGCCGTCAGAAGAGGAAGTAGCGCTGGGCCATGGGCAGTTCGGCGGCCGGGGTCGCCTCGACCAGCTCGCCGTCGATGTGCACGGCGAAGCTGTCGGGGTCGATCCGGACGTCGGGCCGGGCGTCGTTCTCGCGCATGTCGGCCTTCGTCACCGAGCGCGTGGAGTCGATCGCCACGAACCGCTTGCCGAGCCCGAGCCGCTCCGGCAGCCCGTCCTCCAGGGCGAGGCCGGAGACGAAGTTGACGGAGTTGGCGGCCGGGGAGCGGCCGATCGCGCCGTACATCGGGCGGGGCAGGATCGGCTGCGGGGTGGGGATGGAGGCGTTGGCGTCGCCCATCTGCGCGTAGGCGATCTGGCCGCCCTTGAGCACGAGGAGCGGCTTCACACCGAAGAACGCGGGTTCCCACAGCACCAGGTCGGCGAGCTTCCCCGGCTCCACGGACCCGGTCTCGGTGGCGAGGCCCTGGGCGAGCGCCGGGTTGATCGTGTACTTGGCGACGTAGCGCCGTACCCGGTGGTTGTCCGCCGGGCCGTCGCCGGGCAGGGCGCCGCGCCGCCGCTTCATGACGTGGGCGGTCTGCCAGGTCCGCAGGACCACCTCGCCGACGCGGCCCATGGCCTGGGAGTCGGAGGAGATGATCGAGATCGCGCCGAGGTCGTGGAGGATGTCCTCCGCGCCGATGGTCGAGGGCCGGATCCGGGACTCGGCGAAGGCCAGGTCCTCGGGGACGGCCGCGTTGAGGTGGTGGCAGACCATCAGCATGTCGAGGTGTTCCTCGGCGGTGTTGACGGTGAACGGCCGGGTCGGGTTGGTGGAGCTGGGCAGCACATGGGGCTGGGAGACCACGGTCATGATGTCGGGCGCGTGCCCGCCGCCCGCGCCCTCGGTGTGGTACGAGTGGATGCCCCGGCCCGCGATCGCGGCGAGGGTGTCGTCGACGAACCCTGCCTCGTTCAACGTGTCGGTGTGGATGGCCACCTGGATGCCGGTGCGGTCGGCGACGGTGAGCGCGGCGTCGATGACTGCGGGGGTGGAGCCCCAGTCCTCGTGCAGCTTCAGGCCGACGGCGCCGCCGCGGATCTGGGAGAGCATCGCCTCGTGGCTGACGGTGTTGCCCTTGCCGAGGAAGCCGATGTTGAGCGGGTACGCCTCCATCGCCTCCAGCATCCGGGCCAGGTGCCAGGGGCCGGGGGTGACGGTGGTCGCCTTGGAACCCTCGGCGGGTCCGGTGCCGCCGCCGACCAGGGTGGTGATGCCGGAGGCCAGGGCCTCGTCGGCGATCCGGGGACAGATGAAGTGGACGTGCGCGTCGATGGCACCGGCCGTGAGGATCCGCCCGTTGCCCGCGATGATCTCGGTCTCGGGGCCGATCACCAGGTCGGGGTGGACGCCGTCCATGGTGTCGGGGTTCCCGGCCTTGCCGAGGGCGGTGATCCGGCCGTCGCGGATGCCGACATCGGCCTTGACGATGCCCCAGTGGTCCACCACGACGGCCCCGGTGATCACGGTGTCGGGCGTGCCGTCGGCCCGGGTGGCCCGGGACTGGCCCATGGACTCGCGGATGACCTTGCCGCCGCCGAAGACCGCCTCGTCCCCGGCGCGGCCGGGCCCGCCGGAGCGGTCCTCCTCGATCTCGATCAGCAGATCGGTGTCGGCGAGCCGGATGCGGTCGCCGGTGGTGGGTCCGAACAGGTCGGCGTAGGCGGCGCGGGAGATCTCAGGCATCGAGGGCACCCCCGGTCCGCCCGCGCAGCCCCGGCACGATCCGGGCGCCGGCGAGGGGCACGAGTTCGACGTCGACGGGGATGCCGGGCTCGAAGCGCACGGCGGTGCCGGCGGCGACGTTCAGGCGCCTGCCGTGCGCGGCGTCGCGGTCGAACTCCAGGCCGGGGTTGGCCTCGGCGAAGTGGTAGTGGGAGCCGACCTGGACGGGCCGGTCGGCGGCGTTGAGGACGGTGAGCCGGATGATGTCGCGTCCTTCGTTGACACGCACCGGGCCGTCCGCGAACAGGATCTCTCCGGGAATCATCGCGGGCCCCCTCAGACGATCGGCTCGTGCACGGTGACGAGCTTGGTGCCGTCCGGGAAGGTCGCCTCGACCTGCACGTCGTGGATCATCTCCGCGACGCCGTCCATGACGTCGTCCCGGGTGAGGATCTCGCGGCCGCTGGACATCAGTTCGGCGACGGTGCGGCCGTCGCGCGCGCCCTCCAGGATGTGCGAGGTGATGAGGGCGACCGCCTCGGGGTGGTTGAGCCGCAGGCCGCGGGCCCTGCGCTTCTCGGCCACGTCGGCCGCCACATGGATCAACAGCCGCTCTTGCTCGTGCGGGGTCAGTTGCACGTCCCACCTCACAGTCCTCGCTCCGGACCGTGCGGGGTCCGGGTGCCGCAGCCACCGCGACGGAAGTCAGGTGTAACACACGGACGAAAGAGGACCGACCGTGCTCAAGGGGGGCACAAAAACCCTCCGGTGGCATGGATCCGCAGGCTAGTTCGCCGGAGTTTCAACGACGTTAACCAGCCTTTGGGCAGCCCATGACCGCCGCACGGAGCCGACGACGACCGCGTGACCCGCCTAGGGGCGGGTCGGGGCGGGTCAGGACACGCCCGGCCCCCGGTACTCCGCCGCGATACCGAAGCGCTGGCGTTCGCGCGGCGCGGAGGGCACCTCGTGGACGTGGGACAGGGAGCTGGCGATCTGTTCCTCACCGGGCTCGTCGGCGGCGTCGAGGGCGTCCAGGCGCGCCAGGTCGGCGGCCGAGACCAGTGCGGCCAGCGGCTTGCCGTGCCGGGTCACGACGACGCGCTCGCCGCCGTACACCACCCGGTTGATCAGGTCGGCGAGCTCAGCCCTGGCTTGCGTCACCGGAATCTCGTAGGCCATACCCCTAGTTTACGGGTCGTCCAGGCGTTCCACGTGAGTCCAGCAGGAACGAAAAAGTCCAGGTCAGAGGCCCCAAATGCACCGTCCCACGCAGTGTCTGCGAGAGATCCGTGAGACGGCGGCGGCGCCCAGCGGCTGTCACCCGCCGAGCGGCGCCTTGGTCCAGAACCCTTCACGATCAAGGGAGCCAGACCCGTGGACGACGCTATCCCCATCCACGCCCCGAGCACTCGCACGAGTTGCGCTCGCTGCTCGCGGCCGTCTTCGAAGCCATCTCGCATCGCGAGGAACGCCCTCGGAGGCCCGGACGAGTTCGCCGAAGGCAGGCTCGGACGAAACCCCGGCGCCGGTCTGGCGCTCAACGCGGGCTGCGACGGCTCCGGTAGGCCGCGACGCTGGCCCGGTGTGAGCAGGTTCGTGTGCAGTACTGCTTCGAGCCGTTGCGCGAGAGGTCCACGAAGGTGGCCCGGCAGGTCGGCCCGGCACATACGCCGAGACGAGCGGGACCGAGCGTGGCGATCACGGCGGCCAGTGCGCTGAGCGTAGTCGCGGCAAGGTACGCCGAGCAGCGGTCGGTGTCGGAAGTCACCTCGGTCCACCAGCGGTCGCCCTCGTGGCGCAGTACCGGGGTGGCGCGGCTGCGACGCAGACCGTCGTTGATCAGAGCCGCAGCTTCGACCGCGTCCGCGTTGGCCCGTTCGAGCACCTCACGCACCGTCTCGCGCAACGCGCGGACTTCCTCCAGGTCGGCGAGGGTGAGATGTCGCGGACCGGTCCCTTGGTTCGCGGCCGAACCCGGAGGCGCGGCCGCGGGATGGTCGTCGAGGAAGTCCCGGAGCTGCTCCACGGTCTCGAGAGCGTCCTCTCCCTTGACCGGCCTCAAGGTGTTGGCCAGGTCGACGGCCGTCTGGACCACCAAGGGGCTGTAATACGCATCCCGCATTTGACGTGTCTCCTCACCGCTCCGTAACGTTACACGCAAAGGAGCTTTCGCATGTCACAACATACTCGGCGGGGGACGACGCCGCAGACGACCCCGTCCGGAGGGGCCCCGGCACCGGAGCGAGCCGACGCCCCGGACGGGCGTCGGCTGGGCCTGGCTTTGGGGATGCTGGTGCTGCCGATGTACGTGGCACTGGGAGCGCCGTCGGTGGCCCTGCCGGCCATCGGCCGCGCACTCGCGGTGCCGTTCGGGGCCACCGCGTGGATTCTCGCCGCGTGGTCGCTGACCTCCGCGCTCGCGATGCCGGTCGCGGGGCGGCTGCTGGTCCGCTGGGGCCCCTTCCAGGTCCTCGTCGCCGGGGTCGTGGCGCTCGCCGCGGGCTCCGTGCTCGCCGGAGCCGGGCCGACACTGTTCGTCGTGATCGTCGGCCGACTGATCGGCGGCGCCGGGGCGGGCGCGACCGTGATCGCCGTCTTTGCCGCGGCCACCGCCCTTCCCGGGCGGCAACGGATCCGCGCCCTGGGAATCATCGCGGCCGCCAGCGCGACGGCGTCGGGGTGCGGGACACTGTTGGGCGGGGCGGTGACCGCATGGCTCGGGTGGCGTGCCGTGCTCGCGATCCCGGCCCTCGCGCTGCCCCTCCTGCCGGCCTCATTGCCGAGTAGGCGCGCGCTGACGCGGAGCGGTAGCGGCGAGCGAAACGGCTCGACCGGGCGACTCGATATCGTCGGCGCGGCCGTGCTGTCGGTACTCGCCGGCTCCTTGATCACGTTGCTGCAGGCACACTCGGTCGGCCTGCCCGCTCCGGTCACGCTCGTCGTGGCTGTCGCCGGGGCGCTCGCCGCCGTGGGGCTGTGGTGGCGCGTGCGAAGCACGCCCGACGGGTTCGTGCCTCGGCGGGTGATCGCCTCCCGCGGCTTCCTGGCGGCCGGGCTGATCGGCGGGACCGTCTTCGCCGGCTATTACGGGGTGCTGTTCCGCGCCCCGTCCCTGATCGAGCAGGCCACGGGCGGTGGCCCCCTGGAAGCCGGCGTGCTCCTGGTCCCGGCCGCCGCCTGCTCGGTGCCGGCCGGGCGGCTGGTCGGCACCTTGACCGACCGGTTCACCGGCTGGCAGATGTCGGCCGGGCTTGCGGCACTCACCGTCGTCGGCGTGCTCGTGGACGCGATCTTCACCGGGCCGGTCCCGATTGTCGTCGGCACGGCGTTGACCGTGTGCGGGTTCGCCGGCGCCCAAGCCGTACTGGTGAGCCTCGCGCCGGACCTGGTCGCCGTGGACGACCGCCATACCGCACAGGGCCTGCTCAACTTCATGAACGCCTTGGGTGGCGGGATCGGTCCGGCCGCTGTCGCGGGTCTGTCCGGCATCGTGCCGGGGCCGGTGGCCCTCGCCGTGCTCGCGGCACTCCCCCTGGCCGGACTCGTCCTCGGCCTGACCCGGCGCCCTACCTCCGACCGCCGCCCCGAACCCGACGCCACGCGGGGGAGCCCGCGATGACGGTCCACCTGCATCTGATCCGATAACGCCGTGACCAGTGAGGAGCCCTGCCATGCCCGCCGAGCCATTCGAGGTCAGCATCACCGAAGCCGAGATCGCGGACCTGCGTGAACGATTGCGACGGACACGGTGGCCCGAGCGCGAGCCGGTGGACGACTGGTCACAGGGTTTGCCACTGGCGTATGCGCAGGAGCTTTGTCGCAGCTGGGCCGAGGACTACGACTTCGGGTTCGCCGAGCGGCTGAACGTGTTCCCGCAGTACCGCGACACGATCGACGGGCTGGGCATCCACTTCCTGCACGTCCGCTCGCCGGAGCCGGACGCGTTCCCGCTCGTGCTCACGCACGGGTGGCCGGGTTCGGTGCTCGAGTTCCTGGAGGTCCTCGGCCCGCTGACCGACCCGCGCGCGCACGGCGGTGACCCGGCGGACGCGTTCCACGTGGTCGCGCCGTCGTTGCCCGGGTACGGCTGGAGTGACAAGCCGTCGACGACCGGGTGGGACGTCACTCGCACCGCGCGCGCCTGGGACACGTTGATGGTCTCGCTGGGTTATGAACGGTACGGCGCGCAGGGCGGTGACTGGGGCTCGGCGGTGTCCGCGGTGCTGGGCGGGGTGGCGCCCGAGCGGGTCGCCGGCGTGCACCTGAACCTGGGATCCGTGGCGGCGGGCACGTTCGACGACCCGACGCCCGCGGAGCTGGCGAATCTCGAGGCCGAGAAGGAGATGCAGCGCACCGGCCGGGGGTACTCGGCGATCCAGGCGACCCGGCCGCAGACGCTCGGCTACGGCCTCACCGACTCCCCGGCGGGGCAGGCCGCCTGGATCGCCGAGAAGTTCTGGGCGTGGACGGACAACGACGGCCATCCCGAGGACGCGTTGTCGCGGCAGACGATCCTCGACGAGATCTCGGTCTATTGGTTCACCGCGTCGGCCACGTCGTCGGCGCGCCTGTACTGGGAGAGCTTCGCCGACTTCCGCGACAAGGTGACCGCGCCATCCGGGCTGTCGGTCTACCCACGCGACATAACCCGCCCGTCGAGACGGGAGGCCGAGCTGCGGTTCACCGACCTGCGCTGGTTCGAGGAGCTGCCGCACGGTGGCCACTTCGCCGCGCTGGAGCAGCCGGAGTCGCTGGTCGAGCAGGTGCGCGGGTTCTTCCGCCTGTTCCGCTGACTGTCCGTGCCACAGCCTCCAGGACCTTATCCACATGATCGCCGAACTGCGTGAACCAGCTCCGAGGCGGTGATCCACATCGCCTCGATCGACAACCTCTCCGAGCGCATAACGGACGAGACCACACCAACCTGGCGAGGAAACTACCAGGGTGTACAGGGCGATACGCCTAGATCAAATGCCCTCTCAGCGCAAGTGGAACCAGGAGAGCGCGAGTTCGACTCTCGTCACCCCCTCCACGCGGAACCCCAGGCCGGCGGGATCCGCAGGGCGGCGTCCTTGGATCCCCGCGGCCGGTTCATCTCGTCGATCAGGCACTCGACGACCCGCCCGGTCATCCGATGGATCTCGGCCTTTGTTGCCGCAGTTCCAGGAACAGTTGTGAGACATCTGCGACCAGCGAGGCGCAAAAAGGCCATCTGACCTGAGCTTTTGACGTGATCACCAGAATCCGGTCCCACCATAACGGCAAGTACGTCCTGTACATTCTGTACAGAAGTCGGAGATCACCGGTCTCCGCCGTGAGGAGGGGTGTGCCCAGATGTCCCGACCGTCCGCCCGTTACGTCCTGCCCGAGTTCACCGAGCGCACGACCTTCGGGGAGCAGCGGCTCGATCCGTACTCGAAGCTGTTCGAGAACCGGGTCGTCTTCCTCGGCACACCCCTGGACCAGGCGGCGGCCGGCGATGTGATCACCCAGTTCATGCACCTCGAACACCTGGCCCCGGACCGGGACATCACGCTGTATCTGAACTGTCCGGGCGGCTCGTTCCACGCCATGACGGCGGTCTACGACACGATGCGGTACGTCACCTGCGACGTGCAGACGTACTGCCTGGGCCAGGCCGCCTCGGTCGCTGCCCTGCTGCTGGCCGCCGGCACCCCCGGCAAGCGGTTCACCCTGCCCGGCGCCCGGGTGGTGCTCTCCCAGCCCGCGCTGCCCGAGCCGGCCCAGGGCCAGCCGAGCGACCTGCTGATCCAGGCGGAGGAGCTGGTCAGGCTGCGCACCCTGATGGAGGAGATGCTGGTCCGGCACACCGGGCGCACCGGGGAGCAGGTCCACCAGGACCTGGAGCGGGACCTGATGCTGGACGCGCCGGGCGCGCTGTCGTACGGCCTGGTGGACGGCGTGGTGCCCAGCCGCCGCGACCTGCCCGGCGAGCGGTGAGCCGGTCGTGCTGCCCGAGGAACTGCCGCCGCTGCCCGCGCTGACGCAGGCGGAGGGCGAGCTGGTCGACCACTATCTGGCCGTGGTCGACCTGCTGGGCAGGATCAACCCGGCGCGCGACGGGGACACCTATCGCGGGCTGCGCGCCGCGCAGGCGCTGGTACGCAAGGCCGAAGAACTGCGCGCCGCGCTGGAGCTGATGCACGAACGGGGCGAACGGGAGCTGCACGGGGGCACGCTGGCACGGGCCCTTCGGGTGCTGGACGGCGAGCGCCGGGCCGCTCGCGTCGCGCTCCCGCCGGACGCCGTGGGCTGATCCGGACGGTCGCCGGGTCCGGCGGGTGCGGGGCGTCCGCGCGCCCGCCGGGTCCCGACGCGACACGGTCCGAACGACGTACCGCCGACCGGTGTATATCCGGACCGGTTTCCCGCTCTCCCGAGTTGCGCGCGCGCCGTGCCCATGCTCCGCAGACGGCCGCCTTTTCCCAGGTCCGGGGCTACGCACGGGAACTGACGGTGCGTCGCACACCTCGCCGTCCACCCGAGTGGGCGAGTGGTGAGTAACGCCACAAATCCCCGGTTCCATTGGGATTTTCGGACAGCTGTGGGTGAAGATCCCTGTCTGACGACAAGACCCCGCCGCCGCGGCGGGGCGATCCGGGCGGACGCCGAATCCTGCCGCCGCCCGGATGACCGGTCGACAGGAGTGGATCGGCAGGAGTGGAGGACCCAGGCAAGGCGGGTCGCCGAAGCGGAGGACCGTCCGTGGACACGGACGGGCGGACGCTCCGGGCGGCCCTTGGGGTGAAGCCGTGGCAACGCGGCCGGGCTACTTCGCCAGCCCGAATCCGACAGGTCATCCTTCACAGGCGGCTGACGAAGGGTTGCGCATGACTGCGCTCAATCGTGTCCCGTCGCTGATGGCCCGTGCCGGTACGGCCTCGGCCCTCACCCTCGCCGCCGTGGGCGGCTCGATCGCGGTCCCGGGCCTCGCCACCGACGCCTCGGCCGCGACACTGGCGACGAAGGCCCTGAACATCGCGGCGTCCAAGAAGGGCGCCCCGTACCAGTGGGGGGCCACCGGACCGCGCCGCTTCGACTGCTCGGGGCTGACGCTCTACTCGTTCAAGAAGGCCGGCAAGACGCTGCCGCGGACCGCCGCCCAGCAGTACAACAAGACCCACCACATCTCCGCCGGCAGCCGCAGAGCCGGTGACCTTGTGTTCTTCCACTCCGGCTCGTACGTCTACCACGTCGGCATCTACGCCGGTCACGGCAAGATCTGGCACGCGCCGAAGAGCGGCGCCGTGGTCAGGCTGGAGAAGATCTGGTCCAAGAGCGTCTGGTACGGCCGGGTCAGCTGACCCGCCTTCACGCGGGGAGCGACTCCAGCCACCGGGCCGCTCCTTGTGCCTTCCCCCGTCTCCGGTACCGCCTCAAGCCCACGGGCGGCCGGGACGGGTCACGCTCGCCCGCCGGGTGAACGTTTCACGGCTCCGTGCTACGGCTCCTGCCGGCCCGCCGCCGCCACCGGCTCCGCCGGGACGGTCCAGGGCAGTTCGATGGAGACCGTCTTGCCGCCCTCGCGGGTGGGGCGGACACGGAGCCTGCCACCGCACTCGGCGGTGAGCCAGCGGATGATGACCATGCCGCGGCCGTTGTCCTGCTGCACGGCCGCGGGCAGTCTCTTCGGGAAGCGCGGATGACTGTCCGTGACGCCGATGCGCAGCCGTTCGTCGCGGTCCAGCGCGATGTCGACCGTGAAGGTCGGGGACTGCCCGAAGGTGTGCTGGACGGCGTTCGTGGCCAGTTCGGAGACGATGAGCCGCACGGTGTCCGCCGCCTCGGTGTCCGCCGGCAGGCCCCACTCCGCCAGGGTGCCCAGCACGTACGACCGCGCGGCGGCGACCGAGGCGGGATCGCTGGGCAGGGTGACGGATGCTTCCAGGTGGTCTGCCATGGCGACGTCGTCCCTTTCCCACGGGACCGAAGTCCGACATGGAGCGGATGGTTCGAGTACGGTCCCGGACTGGTGCTTCCTCGCCAGACTGCCATCAGCGGACCGTCACGGGGAGCGATCCACCAAGATATGCATATATCTGTCGCTCGATGCGGTGAACTCTGCGACGGGAGACCGTATGGGGGCGGCCCGTAAGGAGTAAGGAGGAGCCCATGCAGAACGGGCCGGCAGTGCGCCGCCGCAAATTGGGTGCCGAACTGCGCACGCTGCGCACCGGCGCGGGGCTCACCAGTGGGGAGGCGGCCCGCCTGGTCGGCTGGCACCAGTCGAAGGTGAGCCGCATCGAGACGGGCGCCAGTGGTGTGAAACCGGCCGATCTGCGCTTACTTCTGGACGCCTACGCCGTGCGGGACGCCCAGCTGTGCGAGCTGCTGCTGATGCTGGCCGGCTCCGGGGACGGCGACGGCGATCGCAACCGCTGGTGGCACGCCTACCGCGGGGTGCTCCCGCCCACCTACCGGGACTTCATCAGCCTGGAGTCGCAGGCCAGCGCGATGCGCACCCTGGAGACCACCGTCGTGCCCGGTCTGCTCCAGACGGCCGAGTACGCGCGCGCGGTGACCCGGGCGGCCGTCAATGACGTGACCGAGGAGCGCTTGGACGCGCTGGTGGAGGTGCGCCTGGCCCGGCAGGACGTGCTGCGCTCGAACCCGCCGCTGGAGCTGTGCGCGGTCCTGGACGAGGCGGTGCTGCGCCGCGAGGTCGGAGGCCCCGAGGTGATGGCGCGCCAGCTGGAGCGGCTGATGGACGCCGCCCGGCTGCCCCAAGTGCGGCTCCAGGTGCTGCCGTTCGGGGCGGGAGCGCACGTGGGCCTTACCGGCCCTTTCGTTATCTTCTCATTTCCGAGCACTTCTGATCTCGATGTGGTTGTTCTAGACCAGTTGACGAGTAGCCTCTATCTGGAACGGAAAGAAGACCTCCGGGCGTACTCGGAGGCCTTCCGCACCCTTCAGAGCCACGCTCTCTCCCCCCACGATTCGCTCGACTACATCGCCGGGATAGGTGACGGCGCGTAAGGAGGCACCATTGT
Source organism: Streptomyces hygroscopicus subsp. hygroscopicus (assembly GCF_030269125.1). GTDB lineage: Bacteria > Actinomycetota > Actinomycetes > Streptomycetales > Streptomycetaceae > Streptomyces > Streptomyces hygroscopicus_C. The sequence goes on from NZ_BSSM01000008.1 coordinate 213,463, forward strand.
CCGCCCTGCCTCGGAACGTCCCTGCCAGTACCGACCTGTACGACGCGCGCTGGTCGCGCAGCAGTTACAGCACGGGAGCCAACAACTGCGTGGAGACGGCACGGCCGCGCTCCGGACCCTGGTCCGGACTGCTCGCCGTGCGCGACTCGAAGGACCCCGCCGGCCCCGCGCTGCTCTTCTCCGCCGCCAGCTGGGCCGGCTTCGTGGCCGCGCTCCGCTGAGACCCGCTCACCCGCGAAGCACGGCCGTGTTCCGCCGACTCATGGTCGCGTCTCGCCGATCACCCGCACCGCCTGCGCGATCTCGGCCCCGGAGAGGTCCGCGCGGGCGGTCAGCCGCAGCCGTGAGATGCCGTCGGGCACGGAGGGAGGACGGAAACAGCCCACGGCCAGGCCCGCGGTACGGCAGTCGGCCGCCCAGCGCACCGCCTGCTCCGGGGACGGGGCCCGTACGGAGACCACCGCGGCGTCCGGACGCACCGACTCCAGACCCGCGGCGGTCAGCCGTTCGTGCAGCTCCCCCGCCACCGCCCGGGACCGTGCCGCACGCTCGGGCTCCCGGACGAGCAGCCGCAGGGCCGCGAGGGCCGCACCGGCCGCCGCCGGCGCGAGGCCGGTGTCGAAGATGAAGGTCCGGGCCGCGTTGACCAGGTGGTCGATCACCCGCGCGGTACCCAGTACCACCCCGCCCTGGCTGCCGAGCGACTTGGACAGGGTCGCCGTGACCACCACGTCCGGTGCGCCCGCGAGCCCGGTCGCGTGCGGCGCCCCGCGGCCGCCGTCGCCCAGCACGCCGAGGCCGTGGGCGTCGTCCACCACGAGTCCCGCGCCGCGCTCCCGGCACGCCTCGGCCAGCGCGGCCAGCGGCGCCCGGTCCCCGTCGACCGAGAACACGGTGTCCGAGACCACGATGGCCGGTCCGGCGTGCGTGGCGAGGGCCTTGCGCACCGCCTGCGGGTCGGCGTGCCCGACGACCTGGGTCTCGCCCCGGGCGAGCCGGCAGCCGTCGATGAGCGAGGCGTGGTTGCCCGCGTCGGAGACGACGAGCGAGCCGTGCGGGCCGAGCGCGGTGACCGCGGCCAGGTTGGCGGCGTAGCCGGAGGAGAAGACCAGGGCCGCCTCGAAGCCGCAGAACGCGGCCAGCTCGCGCTCGAGTTCGGCGTGCAGCGCGGTGGTGCCGGTGACCAGCCGGGAGCCGGTGGCGCCGCCGCCCCAGGTGCGGGCCGCCCGCGCCGCGCCCTCGGTCACCTCGGGGTGCCGGGCGAGGCCCAGGTAGTCGTTGCTCGCCAGGTCCAGCAGCGGGGAGTCGGCGGGGCGCGGGCTGAGGCGCCGTACGAGCCCGGCCCGGCGGCGCGCCCCGGCCTGCTCCTCGATCCAGCCGAACGCCATGAGTCCTCCGGAGGTTTTGTAGGTAGCGCACAGACCCTAGCGGGCCGACCGCGCGCCCACCGTGTGGCAATACCCACACGGTGAACCGGCTTCGTTGTGCGAAGTCTCCTTGGCCCGGGGCGGTCCCGTAAGACAGGATCGGGCCTCATGGACCTGCTGAACACGCTGGTGGACAAGGGGCTTCGGCGCGAGCTGCCGACCCGCGAGGAAGCACTCGCCGTGCTGGCCACCTCCGACGACGACCTGCTCGATGTGGTGGCCGCGGCCGGCAAGGTGCGCCGGCACTGGTTCGGCCGGCGCGTGAAACTCAACTACCTGGTCAACCTCAAGTCGGGCCTGTGCCCCGAGGACTGCTCCTACTGCTCCCAGCGGCTCGGCTCCGAGGCGGGCATCCTCAAGTACACCTGGCTCAAGCCCGACGAGGCATCCCAGGCCGCCGCCGCGGGGCTCGCGGGCGGCGCCAAGCGCGTCTGCCTGGTGGCGAGCGGACGCGGCCCGACCGACCGGGACGTGGACCGGGTCTCGCAGACCATCAAGGCCATCAAGGAGGAGAACGAGGGCGTCGAGGTGTGCGCGTGCCTAGGGCTGCTCTCGGACGGCCAGGCCGAACGGCTGCGCGAGGCCGGCGCGGACGCCTACAACCACAACCTGAACACCTCCGAGTCCACCTACGGGGACATCACCACCACCCACACCTACGCCGATCGGGTGGACACGGTGCAGAAGGCGCACGCGGCCGGGCTGTCGCCGTGCTCCGGGCTGATCGCCGGCATGGGCGAGAGCGACGAGGACCTGGTGGACGTCGTCTTCTCGCTGCGCGAGCTGGACCCCGACTCCGTTCCGGTGAACTTCCTGATCCCGTTCGAGGGCACCCCGCTGGCCAAGGAGTGGAACCTCACCCCGCAGCGCTGTCTGCGGATCCTGGCGATGGTCCGCTTCGTCTGCCCGGACGTGGAGGTGCGCATCGCGGGCGGCCGTGAGGTGCACCTGCGCACGATGCAGCCGCTCGCGCTGAACCTGGCCAACTCCATCTTCCTCGGCGACTACCTGACCAGCGAGGGCCAGGCGGGCAAGGCCGACCTGGAGATGATCGCCGACGCCGGCTTCGAGGTGGAGGGCGCCGGACAGGTGACCCTGCCGGAGCACCGCGCGGGCGGGGGCTGCCACGAGGGCGCCGCCGCCGGCTGCCATGAGGGCGGCACGGGCGGCTGCCACGACGGCGCGGGGGTCTGCGGTTCGGCTCCCGCGGAGCCGGCCGGGGAGCCGGTGGCCGCGAACGAGCCGCGCACCGACCTGGTCGCCGTCCGCCGCCGGGGCGCCGGAACGGATCTCGCGCCCAATGCCTGACCTGCCCCGCCTCAGCGTCCCCGAGCTGCTGGAGCTGGACCGGCGGCACGTCTGGCATCCGTACGGTCCGATGCCCGGACGGGCCGAACCGCTCGTCGTGGAGTCGGCGAGCGGGGTCCGGCTGCGGCTCGCGGACGGCTCGGGCGAGCTGGTGGACGGCATGTCGTCGTGGTGGTCGGCGATCCACGGCTACAACCACCCGGTCCTCAACGAGGCGGCGCGGGGGCAGCTGGAGCGCATGAGCCATGTGATGTTCGGCGGGCTCACCCATGAGCCCGCGGTCCGGCTCGCGAAGCTCCTCGTCGACATGTCGCCGGAGGGTCTGGAGCATGTGTTCCTGGCCGACTCCGGCTCGGTGTCGGTCGAGGTCGCCGTCAAGATGTGCCTCCAGTACTGGCGTTCGCTCGGCCGGCCCGGCAAGCGGCGGATGCTGACCTGGCGGGGCGGCTACCACGGGGACACCTGGCATCCGATGTCGGTGTGCGACCCCGAGGGCGGGATGCACGAGCTGTGGTCCGGCGCGCTGCCGCGCCAGATCTTCGCGGACGCGCCGCCGGCCGGGTACGAGGAGTCGTACGCGGAGCACTTGCGCGAGCTGATCGGAGAGCACGCGGACGAGCTGGCCGCGGTGATCGTGGAGCCGGTGGTGCAGGGCGCCGGGGGCATGCGCTTCCACTCCCCCGCGTATCTGCGGGTGCTGCGCGAGGCGTGCGACGCGCACGACGTGCTCCTGGTGTTCGACGAGATCGCGACCGGTTTCGGGCGTACCGGGGCCCTGTTCGCGGCGGACCACGCGGCCGTCACCCCGGATGTGATGTGCGTGGGCAAGGCGCTGACCGGCGGCTACCTGACGATGGCGGCCACACTGTGCACGGCGCGGGTGGCGACGGGGATCTCGCGGGGCGAGGTGCCGGTGCTGGCGCACGGGCCGACGTTCATGGGCAATCCGCTGGCGGCGGCCGTGGCCTGCGCCTCGCTGGAGCTGCTCAGGGGCCGGGACTGGCAGGCCGAGGTCAAGCGGATCGAGGCGGGCCTCACCGCAGGTCTCGCACCGGCGGCCGGGCTGCCCGGGGTGCGGGACGTGCGGGTGCTGGGCGCGATCGGGGTCGTCCAGCTGGACCACGAGATCGACATGGCCGCGGCCACCCGTGCGGCCGTACGGGAGGGCGTGTGGCTGCGCCCGTTCCGCGATCTCGTGTACACGATGCCGCCGTACGTCACGTCGGACGAGGACGTGGCGAGGATCGCGCGCGCGGTGTGCGCCGCGGCGCGGGAGGGTTGAGATGCCGGTACTGGTGATCACGGGGACGGGCACGGAGGTCGGCAAGACCGTCACCACGGCCGCCGTCGCCGCGGCGGCGCTCGCGGCCGGGCGTTCGGTGGCCGTGCTCAAGGCCGCCCAGACGGGGGTACGGCCGGACGAGCGCGGGGACGCCGACGAGGTGGCGCGGCTCGCGGGCGGTGTCACGGCGGACGAGCTCGCGCGCTATCCCGAGCCGTTGGCCCCGGGTACGGCGGCGCGGCGGGCCGGCATGGCTCCGGTGCATCCGCAGGAGGTGGCCGAGCGGGCCGCCAAGCTGGCCACCGAGCACGATCTGGTGCTGGTCGAGGGGGCGGGCGGCCTGCTCGTACGGTTCGACGCGGCGGGCGGCACGCTGGCGGACGCGGCGCGGCTGCTGGGCGCGCCGGTGCTGATCGTGGCGCAGGCGGGCCTCGGCACGCTGAACGCCACGGAGCTGACGGCACGCGAGCTGCGCCGCCGTGGCCTGGAGCCGTTCGGCGTGGTGATCGGCAGCTGGCCCGCCGCCCCCGACCTGGCCACCCGCTGCAACCTCGCCGACCTCCCCGAGGTCTCCGCCACGCCCCTGCTGGGCGCCCTCCCGGCGGGCGCGGGCGCGCTGCCGCCGGCCGGCTTCAGGGCGTCGGCCCCCGGTTGGCTTTCCCCGCGTCTGGACGGAACGTGGGACGCGGAGGCGTTCAGAGCGCGGGAAGGGGCATGGCAGGGGGCCTGAGGGCGCACACTTCCCCCAGGTTCGGGATGTCCGGGAGGTCGGTGTGCGGCTGAGGTCCGAGGCGGCGGGGCGGGAGTCCGTGCGGCATCCGGTGTTCGCGCGGTACTACGCGCGATGCAGTGTCGGGGCGGAGACGCGGCTCGGCTTCGCCGGGGTGCGGGGGCGGCTGCTCGCGGGGCTGACGGGCCGGGTGATCGAGGTCGGCGCGGGAAACGGGCTGAACTTCGCCCGCTATCCGGCCACCGTCACGGAGGTCGTCGCCGTCGAGCCGGAGCCGCTGCTCGGGCGGCTGGCGCGGGAGGCGGCACGGCGCGCGTCGGTGCCGGTCGACGTCGTGCCCGGCGCGGCGGAGGCGCTGCCCGTCGGGAGCGAGGCGTTCGACGCGGTCGTGCTGTCCCTGGTCTTGTGCAGCGTGCACGACGTGGCGCGGGCACTGGGTGAGGTACGGCGGGTGCTCCGGCCGGGCGGGCAGGTGCGGTTCTTCGAGCACGGGCGGGGCGGGGGCCGGGCGATGAGGCTGACCCAGCACGCCCTCGACCGCACGGTGTGGCCCGCGCTCGCCGGGGGCTGCCACCTGGCCCGGGACCCGGTGGCCGCGCTGCGCTCCGCCGGCTTCGAACTCGGGCCGTACCGCAGCCTGCTGCTGCCCGAGCACGGGCCGAGGCTGCCCGCCTCGTACTGCGTGCTCGGGACCGCCTGGCGTCCGGACGGCGGTTGATCACAGGCTCCAGCGGCGCAGCTCCCGGGCGATGTCGTCCACGCTGGCCGCGCCGTCCTTCACCAACCGGGCGAGGTCGCGCACCTGCTCCGGCGTGGTGACGACCTTCGCGCCGCTGGCGATCAGATAGGCGTAGGCGACGGCGGAGGCGAACAACGCGTTGGAGCGCTCCAGCGCCGGCACGTGGATGAGCAGCTGGAGGAGGGCGGCGGCGCGCGCGTACGGCGTCTCGTACACCGGTACGCCGAATATCTCCGCCCGGTGCCGGGCGACGGCGGCGATCAGCGCGCCCCAGTCGGTGACCTGCGGGTCCCCGGGGGTCTTCTGTTCGGCGAGCATGAGCAGCCAGGCGAGGTCGATGCTCAGCCCGTTCGGGGAATCGCTCAAGGGATCAGCTGCGTCCTTCGCGCGGAGCGGGGCCGCGCGACTCGGTGAACTCCTCGGCGAACACGGACTCGTACTGCTTCATGAAGTCGGCGGCGGCCTCCACGAACGTGCGGCCCGCCTCGCCGGTGTCCTGTCTGACCAGTTCCTCGATGTAGCGGTTGACACTCATCCCGCGGGCCAGCGCGCGCTCCCGCGCCGCGCGGGCGGTGCCCTCGTCCACGCGCACGTTCAGCTGGGTCTTCGCCATGTCTCGACGCTAGCGCCAGGGTGCTAGCAGGGGCAAGCTCCGACGGGGGCACCAGGGGGCGCACGGGCGCGTCCCGCGGGCCCGCCGGAGCGCCGCCCGCGCCGCGCCGGCAGGGTTCCGCAGGTCACCCCGCCGGCCCGCGCGTCGGCGCGGCCCCCGATTCCCCCGTGCCCCCGGTCACATTAGGCTCACCCAGGACAGCTCGAACCGGTGACCGGGAGGCGGTCTTGTCCACATCCGCTGCCGCACGGCACGCCCCCGGCCGCGTGCCGGGCGAGGGGACCGCGGCCCGCGCCCGCGGGCTGACCAAGGCCTACGGCGCGGGCGAGACCGCCGTACTCGCGCTGGACTCGGTGGACGTGGACATCGCGCGGGGCCGGTTCACCGCCGTGATGGGGCCCTCGGGGTCCGGCAAGTCCACGCTGATGCACTGCCTGGCCGGGCTCGACACGGTGTCGGCCGGGCAGGTGTGGCTGGGCGACACCGAGATCACGGGGCTGCGGGAGCGGGAGCTGACCCGGCTGCGGCGGGACCGGATCGGGTTCATGTTCCAGTCGTTCAATCTCATCCCGACGCTGACCGCCGCCGAGAACATCACCCTGCCGATGGACATCGCGGGCCGGAAACCCGATCAGGCGTGGCTCGATCAGGTGATCGACACCCTCGGGTTGCGCGGAAGGCTCACGCACCGGCCCAGCCAGTTGTCCGGCGGCCAGCAGCAGCGCGTGGCGTGCGCGCGGGCACTGGCCTCCCGGCCCGAGCTGATCTTCGCCGACGAACCGACCGGAAACCTCGACTCGCGGGCCGGCCTCGAAGTGCTGGGCTTTCTGCGCGGCGCGGTGGACGACCTGGGACAGACCGTCGTCATGGTCACCCACGACCCGGGCGCCGCCGCCCACTCCGACCTGGTGCTCTTCCTCGCCGACGGGCGGATCGTGGACGAGTTGGCCCGGCCGACGGCGGAGCGGGTGCTGGAGCGGATGAAGCGGTTCGACGGCGCCCGCGGCACGGGCGCCGCACGGGAGGACTGACCCGGTGCTCAAGGCGACCCTGAGAAGCTTCCTCGCGCACAAGGGGCGGCTCGCGCTGTCGGCGCTGGCCGTGGTCCTGTCCGTGGCGTTCGTCGCGGGCAGCCTGATCTTCTCCGACACCGTCACCCGCACGTTCGACCGGCTGTTCGCCTCCACCGCCGCCGACGTGACCGTGCAGCCGAAGCGTGACCTGATGTCCGCGCGGGCGAGCGGCGCGGTGGGAACCCTGCCCGCCGCGCTGCGGGAGAAGGTGGCACGCGCCGACGGGGTGGCGGCGGCACGCGCCGACGTGCAGGTGCAGAACATCGTGGTGGTCGACCACCGCGACCGCTCCATCAGCCCGACCAACGGCGCGCCCACCCTCGCCGGCTCCTGGTACCCGACCCGGCACAGTCCGGTGGAGCTGACCTCCGGGCACGCCCCGCGTGGTCCCGGCGAGGCACTGCTCGACGCCGACACGGCCGGCAGGAGGCACGTGCGGATCGGCGACACGCTGACCGTGCAGGCGCAGCCCGGGACCTTCCCGGTGCGGGTCGTCGGGATCGCCACGTTCACCACGACCAACACGGGCGCGGCCCTGCTCTTCCTGGACCCGGCGGTGGCCGGGCACCGCCTCCTCGGCTCGGACGCGCGGGCCACCGGCATCTCGGTGGACGCGGCCCCGGGCGTCTCCGACGCGCAGCTCAAGCACCGGGTCGTCGCGGCGCTCGGCGCGGCCGCGGCCGCCTACGACGTGCGGACCGCGGACGAGCAGGCCAAGTCGGCGGCGGCCAGCCTCGGCACGTTCCTGGACGTCGTCAAGTACGTCATGCTGGGCTTCGCCGGGGTCGCTCTCCTGGTCGGCGTCTTCCTGATCGTCAACACCTTCTCCATGCTGATCGCCCAGCGCACCCGGGAGCTGGGCCTGCTGCGCGCGCTGGGCGCCGACCGGAAGCAGGTACGGCGCTCGGTGCTGACGGAGGCGCTGCTGCTGGGCCTGGTCGGCTCGACGCTCGGCCTCGCGGCCGGGATCGGGCTGGCGTACGGGCTGATCGGCCTCATGGGGGCGCTCGGGATGAACCTGAGCGCCGCGCAGATGGTGATCGGCTGGGGCACGCCCGCCGCCGCGTACCTCGTCGGGCTCGGTGTGACCTTCGTGGCGGCCTACCTGCCCGCCCGGCGCGCGGCGGCCGTCTCCCCCATGGCTGCGCTCGCGGACGCCGAGGTCGCCGGTGTGGGCAGGCCGCTGCGGGCGCGGGCGATCGCCGGCGCTGCGGTCGGGGCCGTGGGCGCGGCGGCGCTGGCCGGGTGCGCGGCGGCCACGAAGACCGGGACCGCCGCCGTACTGCTGGGCATCGGCGTGGCGCTGACGCTGATCGCGACCGTCGTCGCCGGGCCGCTGCTGGTGCGGCCGGTGATCCGGGTGCTGGGCGCGGGCTTCCCCGCGCTGTTCGGCACGGTCGGCCGGATGAGCCAGCGCAACGCCCTGCGCAATCCCCGCCGTACCGGTGCCACGGCCGCCGCGCTGATGGTGGGCCTGGCCCTGGTGGGCGGGATGTCGGTGGCGAGCGCGTCCATGTCGGCGTCGTTCGACCAGCAGATCGACCGGCGCCTCGGCGCCGACTTCACGGTCCAGAACGCCAACTTCACCCCGTTCACCCGGCAGGTCGCCGACCGCGTGGCCGCGACCAGGGGGGCGGGGCTCGTCGTGGCGCAGCGGCTGACGCGGATCGCGGTAGGGCTGCCCGACGGCGGCCGGGTCGAGACGGGCGCGGCCGGTTACGGCCCGGGGCTGGACGACGTCGTGCACCTCTCCTACGCGAAGGGCGGCTCGGCGGCCGCGCTGGCGGACGGGCACCTCGCCCTGGACGCGAGCTTCGCCGAGGACCACGGGGTGCGGCTCGGCAGCGTGCTCCCGGTGCGGTTCCCGGGGGGCCGCCGGGCCGAGCTGACGGTCGGCGCGCTCACCGAGCAGTCCACGACCGACGGCTTCGGCAACCAGGGCGGCGTCTTCTTCGGCCTCGGCACGCTGGAGCGGTACGCGCCCGGCGGGCAGGACTCCGCGCTGTACGTGAACGCCGCGCCCGGCACGCGGCCGCAGGACCTGCGCCCCCGGCTGGAGCAGGCGCTCAAGCCGTTCCCGCAGGTGCAGGTGCGCAACCAGAGCGACTACAAGAAGCTGGTGCACGACCAGATCAGCGTGCTGCTGTACCTGGTGTACGCGCTGCTGGGCCTGGCGATCGTCATCGCGGTGCTCGGTGTGGTCAACACCCTCGCCCTCTCGGTGGTGGAGCGCACCCGGGAGATCGGGCTGCTGCGCGCGATCGGTCTGGGGCGGCGGCAGTTGCGGCGGATGATCCGGCTGGAGTCGGTGGTGATCGCGGTGTTCGGCGCGGTGCTCGGGCTCGCCCTCGGCCTGGTGTGGGGCGTGTGCATGCAACAGGTGCTGGCGCTGCGCGGGCTGACGGCGTTCGCGATCCCCTGGGGCACCATCGTGGCGGTGGTGATCGGCTCCGCGGTGGTGGGTGTCGTGGCCGCCCTGCTGCCGGCGTTGCGGGCGTCGCGCATGAACGTGCTGGCGGCGATCGCCCACGAGTGACGGCGCGCGCACGCAGGACCGGACGTGATGCAATGTCAGCTGAAGGTCAATTCGCTTCTGGTTGAGGAGACTTCATGCCGCGTCCGTTCCGCTTCGGGGTCAACATGCTCAGGCCCGCGTCCGCGGCCGAGTGGCGGGCCAAGTGCCGTCGCGCCGAGGAGCTGGGCTACGACGTGATCCTCGTCCCCGACCATCTCGGCTGGGTGGCGCCCTTCCCCGCGCTGGTCGCGGCGGCGCAGGCGACCGAGCGGGTCCGGGTCGGCACGCTCGTGCTCAACGCGGGCTTCTACAACCCGGCGCTGCTGGCCCGCGAGGTGGCGACCACGGACGCGCTCACCGGCGGACGCCTCGAACTCGGCCTCGGTACCGGCTATGTGCAGGAGGAACACGAGGCGGCCGGGCTGCCCTTCGGCTCCCCGGGTGAGCGGGTGGACCACCTGCGGCGCACCGTCGAGGAGTTGGACCGGCTGCTCGGCTCCCCGGAGTACCGGCCGCGCCCGGAGCAGACCCGGGTGCCGCTGCTGATCGCCGGCAACGGCGACCGGATGCTGCGGCTGACCGCCGAGCACGCCGACATCGCCGCCTTCCCGGGCGCCCGGACGGGGGACACGGGGGCGCTCGAACCGCTCACCGCCGACGAGTTGGACGAACGGGTGGGCCGCTACAAGGAGTTGGCGGGCGGGCGGGCGGAGCCCGCCGAGCTGAGCCTGCTGATCCAGCAGGTCGCCGTCACCGACGACCCCGAGTCGGCGCTGAGGCCGGTGCTGGAGCGGCGGCCGGACCTGACCCTGGAGACCATGCCGGCGCTGCCCGTCATGCTCGTGGGTCCGCTGGAGGACGTCGTGGCGAAGGTCAGAGCGCAGCGCGCGCGGTACGGCTTCACCAACCTCACCGTCCTGGAGCCCCAGATGGAGGCGTTCGCGCCGGTGATCGAACGGCTGCGCGCCGAGTCCGCATGATGGAAACCCCGGCGCGCGGGGCACGGCCGCGGTCAGGGTGGCGGCATGAACGAGTTGCGCGTACGCCCCGCCGCCCCCGCTGACCTCGACGCCGTGCTCGCGTTCTGGCGGACGGCCGCCGAGGGCACGAGCATCAGCGACGACAGCGCCGGCGTGGAGGGCCTGCTGGCGCGCGACCCGGAGGCGCTGATCGTGGCCGAGCGGGACGGCGAACTGGTCGGCACGGTGATCGCGGGTTTCGACGGCTGGCGCTGCCATCTCTACCGGCTCGCGGTGGCTCCCGAGCGGCGGCGGCAGGGCATCGCGAAGGCCCTGCTGGCCGCCGCCGAGGAGCGCTTCGGACGCCTCGGCGGACGGCGCGCCGACGCGATGGTGCTGGTGCGCAACGAGCGGGCGAAGCACGCGTGGAGCGCCGCCGGGTACGGGCCCGAGGAGCAGTGGCGGCGCTGGGTCAAGCCGCTCACCGACCGGGTCGGCTGAGTCGTCCACAGGAATCGGGGGTTGCTTTGCCCATCCTTTACCCTGGAGGGAGCACTCGGTTCTCCGTGAGAGGTAGTGAGCGTCCGCCCATGGGCGAGCCCCCCGGCCCGCGACACCGCGCGTCCCGTCGTCCCCTGTCCGATCATGGGACGGGGGTGACCCGATGACCGAAGTGCTGCTCCTTCTGGTGGCGATCCTGCTGTCGCTGGCCTGCGGGGCGTTCGTGGCGGCGGAGTTCTCGCTGACCACGGTCGAGCGCGGCGAGCTGGAGCGGGCCGCCCGGCGCGGCGAGCGCGGCGCCGCAGGCGCCCTGAAGGCGGTACGGAACCTGACCTTCCAGCTCTCCGGCGCCCAGCTCGGCATCACGGTCACCAACCTGGTCGTCGGTATGCTCGCCGAACCCTCGATCGCCGGGCTGCTCGCCGGTCCGTTCCGGGCCCTGGGCCTGTCCGGCGGCGCGGCGCGTTCGGCCGCGCTGGTGCTCGGCACCGCGCTGTCCACCGTGTTCCTGATGGTCGTCGGCGAGCTGGTGCCCAAGAACTGGGCGATCTCCTCGCCGCTGGCCGTGGCCAAGAAGGTGGGCACCCCGCAGCGCTTGTTCAGCGCCGCCTTCCGGCCCTTCATCGCGCAGCTGAACAACACGGCCAACCATGTCGTGCGCCGGCTCGGCTTCGAGCCGGCCGAGGAGCTGGCCTCCGCGCGCGGACCGCAGGAGCTGGCCGCGCTCGCCCGGCACTCCGCCAAGGAGGGCGCGCTGGAGGCGGACACCGCCGAGCTGTTCGTGCGGACGCTGAACCTGGCCGACCTGACGGCGGAGAACGTGATGACCCCGCGCGTGCAGGTCATCGCCCTCGACGAGCAGGCGACCTGCGAGGACGTGGCCAACGCGACCCGGGCGACGGGCCTGTCCCGCTTCCCGGTCTACCGGGGCAACCTGGACTCGGTCGTCGGCACCGTCCACATCAAGGACGTCCTGGCGGTGCCCGCCGAGCACCGCCGCCACCGCCGCGTCTCGCACCTGATGCGGGATCCGCTGCTGGTGCCCGAGTCCCTCACCGTCGACCGGCTCCTCGACCGGCTGTCGGGCCGCCGGACCATGGCCGTCGTCATAGACGAGTACGGCGGCACGGCGGGCGTGGCGACCCTGGAGGACATCGTCGAGGAGGTCGTCGGCGAGGTGCGCGACGAACACGACCCGCACGAGACGCCCGACCTCGCCCCGGCCGGTGCGGACGAGAGCGGCCGGGCCCTGTACTCGGCCGACGGCGCCGCCCGCACCGACCAGCTCGCGCGCGTCGGGCTGCGGGTGCCCGACGGGCCGTACGAGACCCTGGCCGGGCTCGTCGCGACCGAGCTGGGCCGGATACCCGAGGTGGGCGACCGGATCGAGATCGCGGGCTGGCGCCTTGACGTGGTGGACGCCTCGGGCCACCGCGCCGCCCGGGTGCTGCTGCACGCGCCCCTGGACGACGAGCGCGACGAGACGACGGAGGGGGCGCGATGACCGCCGTACAGCTGCTGATCGGTCTGGCCACCCTCGTGGTCAACGCCTTCTTCGTGGCCGGTGAGTTCGCGCTGATCTCGGTGCGCCGCTCGCAGATCGAGCCGCTCGCGCAGGAGGGCGACCGGCGGGCGAGGAGCGTGCTGTGGGGCCTGGAGCACGTCTCCGCGCTGCTGGCCACCGCCCAGCTCGGCATCACGCTGTGCACACTGGTCCTCGGTGTGGTCGCCGAGCCGGCCATCGCGCATCTGCTGGAGCCGGTGTTCCACGCCGTGGGCGTGCCGCTGGGCGTGGGCCATGCGGTGTCGTTCGTGATCGCGCTGGCCCTCGCGACGTATCTGCACATGCTGCTGGGCGAGATGGTGCCCAAGAACATCTCGCTCGCGGAGCCGGTGCGCGCGGCGCTGCTGCTGGGACCGCCGCTGGTCGCGCTCTCCCGGGCGCTGCGCCCGGTGATCTTCACGGTGAACGCCTTCGCCAACGGGCTGCTGAAGCTGCTGCGGGTGGAGGCCAGGAACGAGGTCGCGGCGACCTTCACGGACGCCCAGCTCGCCGAGATCGTCAAGGACGCGAGCGAGGCGGGCCTGATCGACGACCGGGCGCAGGAGCGGCTGCACGACGCCCTGGAGCTGGGCAGCCGCCCGGTGCAGGACGTGGTGGTGCCGTTGGAGCGGGTGGTGTACGCGCAGGTGGGCGTGACCCCCGAGCGGCTGGAGCGGCTGTCGGCGGAGTCGGGGTTCTCGCGGTTCCCGGTGGTCGACGAGGGCCGCAGGCTCGTCGGGTATCTGCACGTCAAGGACGCGCTGGACGCCGCCCCGCGGCAGGCGCCGTTCGAGCTGCGGGACATGCGGCCCATCGCGCGGGTGCGGGCGGGCACGCCGCTGGACGACGTGCTCACGGCGATGCGCGGCAGCCGCACCCATGTGGCCGCCGTGCTGGGCGACGACGGGCGGCTGGCGGGACTCGTGACCATGGAGGACGTGCTGCGGGAGCTGTTCGGACAGCCGGCCTGAGCATCGCGTGTCCCCGGGTTCTCCCGCGCTCCCCCCTGTTGTCCACACCGACCGACCGACGGGTATGGAGCCGGGATACCATCGCTTCCGCCATGCAGACGAATCCCACTTCTCCCCCATACACCAGCCTGGTCGCGGTCGGCGACTCCTTCACCGAGGGCATGTCGGACCTGCTGCCCGACGGCTCCTACCGGGGCTGGGCGGACGTGCTCGCCGCGCGGATGGCGACGAGCACCCCGGGCTTCCGGTACGCCAATCTCGCCGTGCGCGGCAAGCTGATCGGACAGATCGTCGACGAGCAGATCGACATGGCGGCCGCCATGAACGCCGACGTGGTGACCCTGGTCGGCGGCCTCAACGACACCCTGCGGCCCAACTGCGACATGGGCCGGGTGCGCGGACTGCTGACCGAGGCGGTGGAGCGGCTGGCCCCCTCCTGCAAGCGCCTGGTGCTGATGCGCAGCCCCGGCCGCCGGGGCCCGGTCCTGGAGCGGTTCCGGCCGCGCATGGAGGAGCTGTTCGCCACGGTGGACGAGCTGGCCGCCCGGCACGACGCGCTGGTGGTCGACCTCTACGGCGCCCCCGCCCTCGGCGACCCCCGGCTGTGGGACGTGGACCGGCTGCATCTGACGGCCGAGGGGCACCGCCGGGTGGCCGAGGCGGTCTGGCAGACGCTCGGCTACGAGCCCGAGGACCCCGAGTGGCGGGTGCCGATGCCGGCCACCGCGCCGCCGGCCTGGCTGGACCGCCGGGTGGCGGACGCCCGGTTCGCCCGGCAGCACCTGCTGCCCTGGATAGGCAGGCGGCTGACCGGCCGGTCCTCCGGGGACGGCCGGACGGGCGCCCAGGTCAGCGCCGAGTCGGGCAAACCCTTCTGGGTCACCCCTGCGGACCACGCGAACCCCGGCCCGGTGACGGACTGGCGGCCGGTGGAGCCCTGACCCGGAACCGCCCGGCTACCCCACCCCGGTGCTCAGGGCGTCTCCGGCACCGAGGTCCTGGCCGGGCCGGAGATCGACGGCATCCCCGGTGGTGACCGCGCTCGGCCGGCACACGGGTAACGGCGAGACGGCAGGCGCCGGCGTCGAGGGACGCCGGGTGCCGGTCGCCGAGGACGCGGTCACCAGCGGACGATGCCCCTGTCCTCGACGAGGGCGGCGACGAGGGACCTCCGGGCGACGCTGCCGACCGAGCGGGGCAGGCCGCGGCCGGCGAGACGGATCAGCTCGACGGCGTCGCCGGAGGACAAGGTGACGTTGCGGTCACGGGCCCGCGCACGCCGGGCGCCCCGGTGTCCAGCCGCTCAGGTCTGGCACTGCGCCGTGCCGGCGGTGGACCAGCCGCTCCAGCCACTCCCGGCGGCACGGGCGTGTACGCGGATCTCGACCCTCACGGGGCCGCACACCCGGGTCGAGCTTCCCACCTCCGTGGGCCCGACCGTCTCACCCGCCGGGACATAGGTGCGACCGCTGCCCAACTTCACCCAGTGACCACCGGAGACGACCCGGAAGAACGCCTCGTAGGAGACGTTCGCCGCCCTTGGTCCCGTGTTGCGCAGTTTCACGTGCGCCGTGATCTCCCGGGTGTAGACCTTGCCTTCCTTTCCGCGCTGGGCGCTGATGCAGCCGTTGACGGCGACCCGGCCGGTCGACACGCCACCGCCGCAGGCGACCGCCGCGGCGTGAGCGTTCGCCGGAACGGTCAGCATGGCGAGCGCCGCCATGCCCAGGACTGTCCCCGCATGCCTCGTCTTCACGACCCTGCTCCCTTCGGTCCTGATCGCTTCGAAAGAACCATGACGTGTCGAGGCGTCGACGGCAGCGGCTCGTCGCGTTCTTCACTCCAACGGAAGCAAACGAAGCCCCGGGTCGAGGCGGCACACAGCCGTCGCGCACGGATGTTCCAGATCCTGGTGGAGGCGCCCACGAGCAGTGCTGTCAGCAGCCGCTCCGGCCACCCGGTGTCGCCTCGCTCACCGCGCCCCGAACACGCGTGCCGGGGACGCGGGGTCGCTGGGAGCCACCGCGACCCGGTCGGGCCACAGCTCCGGCACGGCCGTACCCGCCGGCGAGCCCGGCGACTCGGCCCGCACGCCGACCAGCGGTGCCGACCAGCGGTGGAGGCCCGACCCGGACGGCACCGTCACCGGTGTCCGGTCCGGGCCGTGCCCGGACATCACGGGCACGGCGACCGGCAGCGGCACCCGTGCCGGGCCGTGGACCCGAAGCGGCCGGAAGGACGGCGGTCATGAGGCCCACACCGGCAGGTCGATCCGGGAGGGATGGGCGGTGTCGCGGGAGATCCTGCCCGGCACGGACGGTGGCCGTGGCCGTGACGGCGGGTTCGCCGGTGCCGGGGTCGCGGGCGTAACGCGGACGCGCGCCCGAGCCGACCTGGACGCCGATACGGTGACCGGCCGCGAACCGGTGGAAGGCCGGCCACAACGGCACTTCCACCCCGGTGAAGCCGTCCCCGCCGGGCCGTGGGTCGGTCGCTGCCGCGCCGACGCCTCCCATGACGCCGTCGCGGACGGTCAGGGAACGGCCGTCGGGGTGCACGTCGCAGACACGGACGAACAGGCGTGCCACACGGCCTCAGGAGATCGCATCAGCGCGCGGCGCAGCCGTACGGGCGGATCGGTCGGGCCCTCGGATTCGCTCGGGAGCCGGCCCTGACAGCCCTTCACAAGTTTCGGTGAACTTTCGAAAACTATTCGTTGACTGCCGTTCTCGACGGAGCGCATACTCTCGATCGACCCGCACCTCCCCGTAACGGATACGACTCCGTATGGTTACACCCGTCCCCCTGGCACGTCCACACGAGCATGCCTGGAGCCGGGAAAAACAGGTTGCAGTGATCGCCGCGGACGCGTGTGCGCGTGTCCGACTCTCGCTGCCGCCGCGGTCGGCCCGCCGCACCCGGATCGGCGCACACGCAGGGCCTTCGACGGTCAACAGGCCATTAGTTTGCGCAACTTTTCGCATTGTGTCTATGACGAAAGATCAGGAAGTCCCCAGATGACGAGGAACACACGCGGCGCGACGGCTGTCGCGATCGGCTTGGGCATCGCACTGGCCGCCACCGGTTGCGCCGGCAGCGGCGGCACGGGCAACGGCGGTTCGTCCGGCGGCAAGGTCACGTTGACCGTCTGGGAGAACGCGCAGCCTGGGCCCGGTGAGGAGTACTGGAAGGCCGCGGCGAAGGAGTACCACTCGCTGCATCCGAGCGTCACGATCAAGATCCAGGCGATCCAGAACGAGGACTTCGACGGCAAGTTGCAGACGGCGCTCAACTCGGGCGCGGCGCCGGACATCTTCCTCCAGCGCGGTGGCGGCAAGATGCAGGCCATGGTCGACGCCGGCCAGGTCCAGGCGCTGAACCTGACCGCCACCGACAAGGCCAACGCGGGCGCGGCGGCTGTCGCCGGCTATTCCATCGACGGCAGGGTCTACGCCATGCCGGTCGACACGCAGCCCGAGGGCGTCTACTACAGCAAGGACCTGTTCGAGAAGGCCGGCATCGCCGCGCCGCCGACGACGATGGCCGAGCTCGAGGCCGATGTCGCGAAACTGAGGAAGACCGGCGTCGCGCCGATCGCGGTCGGGGCCAAGGACGCCTGGCCCGCCGCGCACTGGTACTACAACTTCGCCCTGCGCGAGTGCAGCCAGGACACCATGACGAAGGCCGGCAAAGAGCTCCGGTTCACCGATCCGTGCTGGACCAAGGCCGGCGAGGACCTGGCGTCCTTCCTCAGGGCCGACCCCTTCCAGAAGGGCTTCCTGACGACCTCGTCGCAGCAGGGTGCCGGGTCGTCGGCCGGCATGGTCGCGAACCACAAGGCGGCCATGGAACTGATGGGCAACTGGCAGCCGGGGGTGTTCGCCAGCCTGACCCCGGACAAGAAACAGCTTCCCGACCTGGGCTGGTTCCCCTTCCCCGCCGTGACCGGTGGCAAGGGCAGTCCGACGGCGATCATGGGTGGTCTCGACGGATACTCGCTGTCCAAGAACGCGCCGAAGGAGGCCCTCGGCTTCCTTGAGTTCCTGGTGACGAAGGACCAGCAGAAGGCCTACGCCAAGGCATTCTACACGATCCCGGTGAACAAGGACGCCCAGGAGGTCGTCACCGACTCCTACAACGTCTCGGCGCTGCGGGCCTTCAACAAGGCCGCCTACTCCATGCAGTTCCTCGACACCATGTACGGCCAGAACGTCGGCAACGCCATGAACACCGCCGTCGTGAACCTGCTGGCCGGCAAGGGCACCGCCGCGGACATCGCCAAGGACACCGACGCCGCCGCCGCGAAGGGCTGAGTAAGCAGACCATGAGCAAGACCCTGGGCACTGACACGGCCACCGGCCGCCAGTCGCAGGGCACGCTCGGAGCCGGGGAGACGGCCGTGTCCGCGTCGCCGGCTTCGCTGCGAGCGGCCGCGCGCCGCCGCGGCCGTGCCAAGAAGCGACTCGAGATCGCGGTCCTGTCCGGACCGGCGATCATCATGTTCCTGACGTTCGTGATCTTCCCGGTGGTACTCGCCGCGTTCTACGGCTTCTACCGGTGGAAGGGCTACGGGGCGCCCACCGACTGGGTCGGCCTGGACAACTACAAGCTGATCCTCACCGACCCGGCGTTCCAGGAGGTTCTGCAGCACAACTTCCTGATCCTGGTGCTCTCCCTGGTCGTCCAGGGCCCGCTGGCGATCGGCCTCGCGCTCCTGCTCAACCAGAAGATCCGCGGCCGCTCGGTCATCCGCGTCCTGATCTTCGTGCCCTACGTGGTCTCCGAGGTCATCGTCGGAATCGGCTGGAGCCTGATGCTCCAGACCAACGGCGCCCTCAACGACCTCCTGGAGCACATCGGCCTGGGCTCGATGCAGGCGGACTGGCTCTCCGACCCGAAGCTGGCCATCTGGACGCTGATGGGCATCATCTCCTGGAAGTACATCGGCTTCGCGGTGATCCTGATGCTCGCCGGCCTTCAGTCGATACCCGACGAGCTCTTCGAGGCCGCCCAGATCGACGGCGCCTCCTACTGGCAGATCCAGCGCCGCATCACGCTGCCGCTGCTGGGGCCGACGATCCGCATCTGGGCGTTCTTGTCGATCATCGGCTCGCTGCAGTTGTTCGATCTCGTCTACATCATCTGGGGCCCGTACGTCTCGGCCACCGCGGGCACCTCGAGCATGGCGATCTACATGGTCGCCCAGGGCCGCAATGCGGGCAACTTCGGCTACGGCAGCGCCATCGCGGTCGTGATGTTCCTCATCTCGCTCTTCGTCGCGCTCGTCTACCAGCGCTTCGTCCTGCGCCGCGACCTCCAGGGCGCCGTCACCGGAGGAGCCGCCTGATGAGCGCGACGACCGCCGAATCCTGGTCCTCCTCAGCCACCCGGCCGAACGCACCCACCGACCGCCGCGACAAGCCGCAGAAGTGGGGCAGTCCCCTCACCTACTTCGTCGCGCTGCTCTTCATCGGGGTCTGCGTCGCACCCGTGCTCTACATGGTGCTCGGCGGATTCCGGACCAACTCGCAGATCACCACGGATCCGGCCGCCCTGCCGCACCCCTGGGTCCTCACCAACTACGCCGACGTCCTGGGGTCGAGGAGGTTCTGGGGCGAGTTCGCCAACTCCGTCATCGTCGCCCTCGTGAGCACCATCGGCATCGTCGTCCTCGGCCTCATGGTCAGCTTCGTGATCGCGCGCTACGACTTCAAGCTCAAGGGCGCGATGTACTCGCTGTTCGCCGCCGGCCTGATGTTCCCGATGGTCATCGCGATCACCCCGCTGTACATCGTCATCAAGAACATCGGCCTCGTCGACAACCTGTTCGGCATCATCGTCCCGCAGATCGCCTTCGGCCTCCCGACGACCGTCATCATCCTGGTGCCGTTCCTGCGAGCCGTTCCCCACGAGATCGAGGAGGCCGCCACGATCGACGGAACGAGCCGGCTCGGGTTCTTCTTCCGCATGATGATCCCGCTGTCCCTGCCCGGCGTGGTGACCGTCGGTGTCCTCGCGTTCATCGGCAGCTGGAACAACTACGTCCTGCCCCTGTACATCCTCAACTCGGACGCGAACTACACCCTGCCGCTCGGCGTCCAGGCGTTCTCCTCGCAGTACTCCCAGGACACCGCGAAGGTTCTCGCGTTCACCTCCCTGGCCATGCTGCCCGCGCTCGTCTTCTTCTCGATCTTCGAAAAACGGATCGTCGGCGGACTCACCGGCGCTGTGAAGGGCTGAAACCGGCACCAGGACCGCACCGGCCGTCTCACGCCTGCCCCTGCCGTGCCTCCGGCAGGGGCAGACCGCTGACGGGTGGCACCGCTCAGGCCGCGGCACGTCCCGCGCCACCCCTTGGAAAGGACCCACGCATTGCCCCGCGCCCGTATCGAGCTGGACAAGCTCGCCGTCATCGCTCCTGTCCGACGCCGCACCTTCGGCTCGTTCGTCGAGCACCTCGGCCGTTGCGTGTACACGGGGCTCTACGAGCCGGAGCACCCCGGCGCGAACGACGACGGGTTCCGCATGGACGTCGTCGAACTCGTCAGGGAGCTCGGCAGCACGACCATCCGCTATCCGGGTGGCAACTTCGTCTCCGGCTTCCGCTGGGAGGACTCGGTCGGCCCGCGCGAGAAGCGTCCGGTGCGCCGGGACCTCGCCTGGCATTCGCTCGAATCGAACCAGGTCGGCCTCGACGAGTTCGCCAAGTGGCTCAAGCTCACCGACTCCGAGCTGATGCTGGCGGTCAACGTCGCCACGCGAGGCATCCTGCCCGCCCTGGACCTGCTCGAGTACGCCAACCACCCGTCCGGCACGGCACTTTCCGACCTGCGCATCGCCAACGGCACACCGGAGCCGCACAACGTGCGCATGTGGTGCCTCGGCAACGAAATGGACGGGCCGTGGCAGACCGGCTTCATGACGGCGGACGACTACGGCAAGATCGCCGCCCGCACCGCCGCCGCGATGAAGACGGCCGACAAGGACCTCGAACTCGTCGTCTGCGGCTCCTCCGGGTCCGGCATGCCGACGTTCGGCGACTGGGAACGGACGGTGCTCGAGCACAGTTACGACCATGTCGACTACGTCTCGTGCCACGCGTACTACCAGGAGCACGACGGCGACCTCGGCTCCTTTCTCGCCTCGGCGACGGACATGGACTACTTCATCGACACCGTCGTCGCGACCGCCGACCACGTGGGGAACAAGAGACGCTCGAACAAGAAGATCAACATCTCCTTCGACGAGTGGAACGTCTGGTACCTCAAGGAGCATCAGGAGTCCCAGGAGGTCAACGGCGAATGGCGGCACGCCCCTCGGCAACTCGAGGACGTGTACACGGTGGCGGACGCCGTCGTCGTCGGCAACCTCCTGATGACCCTCCTCAAGCGCAGCGACCGCGTCACCTCGGCATCGCTCGCGCAGCTCGTCAACGTGATCGCGCCGATCATGACCGAGCCCGGCGGCCCGGCCTGGCGGCAGACGACCTTCTACCCCTTCTCGATCACGAGCCGGCTCGCTTCCGGCGAGGTGATCCGGCCCGTGATCGAGGCGCCGGCGTACACGACGGCGCGCCATGGCGAGGTATCCGTCATCGACGCCGTCGCGACCGTCGACGAGGACCGGGCGGCGGTCTTCCTCGTCAACCGCGACCTCCGGGAGGCCGCGCAGGTGACGATCGACGTCCGCGGCCTCGGGTCGTCGCGCGTCGGCGAGGCGGTCACGCTCGCCGACTCCGACGTGTACGCGAAGAACACGCTCGTCGAGCAGCAACGGGTGGCCCCGTCCGCGAACAAGAGCGCGACACTCGCCGACGGTGTGCTCACGATCGAGCTGCCACCGGTGTCGTGGACGGCGATCGCCCTCCGCTGAGCGACGGCACGAAGCGGACGACGACACGAAGCAGACCCGGCGCCGCGCTCGGCCCGAAACCCGCCAAGGTGCTCGACGGTTCGAAGGGACACATTCTGTGCGTACGTACGACAACCCCGTGATCAGCGGATTCCACCCCGATCCGAGCGTGTGCCGAGTCGGTGACGACTACTACCTGGTGTGCTCCAGCTTCGAGTACTTCCCCGGGCTGCCGCTCTTCCACAGCAAGGACCTCGTGCACTGGGAGCTCATCGGCAACGTGCTCGACCGGCCCGAGCAACTGCCGCTGCCCCTCCCCGGCGCCAAGGCGTCCGGCGGCCTCTACGCCCCCACGATCCGCCACCACGACGGACGCTACTGGGTCATCGGCACCAACATCGACGGCGGCGGCAACTTCGTCGTCTCGGCCGAGCGGCCCGAGGGACCGTGGAGCGACCCGGTGTGGATCGACCTGCACGGGATCGACCCCGATCTGGCGTGGGAGGAGGACGGCACCTGCTGGTGCGCCTTCTCCGGCACCGCGGGCGGCGTCAACATGGCCAGGATCGACCCGGTCGAGGGGAAGGTGCTGGAGGGTCCGTTCGCCACCTGGTCGGGCAGCGGCCTCAAGTTCCCCGAGGCACCCCATCTCTACCGCATCGGCGACTGGTGGTACCTGCTGATCGCGGAAGGCGGCACCGAGCGCGGCCACAGCGTGTCCATGGCCCGCGGCCGTTCGCCGCGCGGCCCCTGGGAAGGCGCGCCCGCCAACCCCCTGCTGTCCCACAGCGGTACCGCCCGCTCCATCCAGAACACCGGCCACGCCGACCTGGTGGAGGCTCCCGACGGGAGTTGGTGGATGGTGCTGCTCGGCGTCCGGCCCCGCGGCTTCACGCCCGACGTGCACGTGCTCGGCCGCGAGACGTTCCTGACCCCCGTGGAGTGGGACGAAGACGGCTGGCCCGTCGTCGCGCCCGTTCCCGAGAGCCACCCGGCGCCGGGCGGTGCCTGGCACCCCGTTCCGGCCCCGCCCGCCCGCGACGACTTCGACGAGTCGGCCCTCGCCCCGCACTGGATCTCGCCGTTCACCCGCCCCGAGGACTCCTGGTCGCTCACCGAGCGCCCTGGCTGGCTGTCCCTCAGCGCCACCGGCGCCACCCTCGACCGCCCCGGGTACACCTTCGTAGGCCGCCGCCAGCAGCACCACGACTGCCGCGTCACCGCGGCGATCGACCCGGGTACGGGACGCGGCGGCCTCAGCGTGCGCCTGGACGAGGCCCATCACTTCGAACTGGAGGCAGGGGCCGGAGAGGTCGGCGTCATCGCCCGGATCGGCCCGCTGCGCCAGACCGTGGCCAGCCGACCGGTTCCGTACGGGACGCTCACCCTCACCGTCGCGATCCGGACGTCGGACCTCGTACCCGCGTCGCCCGAACTCACCGATGGCGGGACCACCGGCCCCGACACCATCGCCTTCTGGCTCGGCGATCCCGACGCCGCGGACGCCCACCCCCTCGCCGAACTGGACGGGCGCTACCTGTCCACCGAGGTCGCCTGCGGTTTCACCGGCCGCGTCATCGGCATGTACGCCACCGAGGGCGTGGTCGCCTTCGACTGGTTCGAGTACGCCCCGGCCCAGGCGCCCTCGGCGTGAGGCTCGGCGTTCGGCCACGTGCGACACCTGCGTCCGTGCGGGGTCGCACGCGGCATTCCGCGACCGCGCCGCCGGGGCGTCGTGCGGCATGTCCGGACCGCCGGCGAACCGCTCGGAAGCCCTCGTCCGCGGCCTGCTCGGGTGCCGGCCGCGTCCCACCCGCCGTCCTGAAACGCCCCCTCGCTGGATAGCCTGTCCTCATGTCCCCCCGACCCGTCGGATCACGCCCGACATTGTCATTGGTCGCCGAGACCGCTGGCACGAGCGTGCCCACCGTGTCCAAGGTGCTGCGAGGCGGAACCGACGTCTCGGCCGAGACGCGCGCGAAGGTCATGGAAGCCGTGCGAACCGTCGGCTACACCCGCCGGGGCGGGGCCAAGATCGAAAGCGTCCGGGACGAGAGCGGCTTGTCCCACGTACTCACACTCGTGGTCACCCACTTCGAGGGGTCGTGGGCGAACCTGGTGATAGCCGGGGTGGGGCGCGAGGCGGCAGCGGCGGGACTGGACGTCGTACTGACGCTCGCCGAGCCGCACGGCGACTGGGTGTCGCGGGTCCTGAGGAGGCGCGGCGTCGGCACCATCGGGACGCTGGTCGATCCCACGTCGCGGCAGTTCAACGCGCTCTTCGCCGCAGGCGTGCCCGTGGTGCTGATCGACCCGATGAGCACGCCGCCACCAGGGGTGGCGAGCATCGGCGTGGCGAACTGGGACGGTGGCCGCATGGCCGGCGAGCATCTCCTGTCTCTCGGCCACGAGCGGATGGGGGTCGTCGCCGGCCATGCCCGTCACCTCTACAGCCGCGCACGCGTCGACGGTTTCCGTGCGGCAGCCGACACAGCACCCGCCGGCGGTGCCACGGTGTCCGTGGCCTATGGCGGGTGGAATCGCGCCAAGGCGGCGACCGCCACCCACACCCTGCTCGACAAGGACCCGGGGATCACGGGCATCTTCGCCTGCTCGGACCCCATGGCGCTCGGCATCTACGACGCGCTTGGCGCTCGCGGCCTGCGCGTTCCCGAGGACGTCAGCGTCATCGGCTTCGACGACCTGCCCGAGGCGTACTGCGTCAGCCCAGGGCTGACGACCGTCAGACAGCCCAGCACCGAACTGGGTGCGGCGGCGGTCAGGCTCCTGATCGATCTCTCCAGGAGCGAGGAGGGCGGCACCCGGCGCCCCGCCCGCATGGAGTTGGCCACCGAGCTGGTCGTCCGCGCCTCCACCGGGCCCGCCCCGGGGGGCGCAGAGCTACGCCGATGACGCACGCGGGTCCGGGGCCGGTGCGCGTCGTCGGCGGTCGCTCAGCCCTTCGCGGCGGCCGACGAGGCGGACGAGGCGGACGAGGCGAGGCATACGAGGCATACGAGGGGCAGGCATAACAGGGCACGTGGGCTCTCGTAGCTTCCGACGAACACCCCGGTGGCGCTGAGCTGCACGAATCGCCAGTAGAATCCGGTTACGTGACTTCAGCGCCCGCCAAGCCCCGCATCCCGAACGTCCTCGCCGGACGCTACGCCTCCACCGAGCTCGCCACGCTCTGGTCGCCCGAGCAGAAGGTGAAGCTGGAGCGGCAGCTCTGGCTCGCCGTGCTGCGGGCCCAGAAGGACCTCGGCATCGAGGTGCCGGACGAGGCGATCGCCGACTACGAGCGCGTCCTCGACACCGTGGACCTGGCCTCGATCGCCGAGCGCGAGAAGGTCACCCGGCACGACGTGAAGGCGCGGATCGAGGAGTTCAACGCCCTCGCCGGGCACGAGCACGTGCACAAGGGCATGACCTCCCGTGACCTCACGGAGAACGTCGAGCAGCTCCAGATCCGGCTGTCCCTGGAGCTGATGCGCGACCGCACCGTGGCCGTCCTCGCCCGCCTGGGCAAGCTGGCCGGCGAGTACGCCGAGCTGGTCATGGCCGGCCGCTCCCACAACGTGGCCGCGCAGGCCACCACCCTGGGCAAGCGCTTCGCGACCGCCGCCGACGAGCTGCTCGTGGCCTACGGCCGCGTCGAGGAGCTGCTCGCCCGCTACCCGCTGCGCGGCATCAAGGGCCCGGTCGGCACCGCGCAGGACATGCTGGACCTGCTGGGCGGCGACGCCGCCAAGCTCGCCGAGCTGGAGCAGCGGATCGCCTCCCACCTGGGCTTCTCCCAGGCGTTCACCTCCGTCGGCCAGGTCTACCCGCGCTCGCTGGACTACGAGGCCGTCACCGCGCTGGTGCAGCTGGCGGCGGCGCCGTCCTCGCTGGCCAAGACGATCCGGCTGATGGCCGGCAACGAGCTGGTCACCGAGGGCTTCAAGCCCGGCCAGGTCGGCTCCTCGGCGATGCCGCACAAGATGAACACCCGCTCCTGCGAGCGCGTCAACGGCCTGATGGTGATCCTGCGCGGCTACGCCTCGATGACCGGCGAGCTGGCGGGCGACCAGTGGAACGAGGGAGACGTGTCCTGCTCCGTGGTGCGCCGCGTCGCGCTCCCGGACGCCTTCTTCGCGCTGGACGGCCTGCTGGAGACCTTCCTGACCGTGCTGGACGAGTTCGGCGCCTTCCCGGCCGTCATCGCCCGCGAACTGGACCGCTACCTGCCGTTCCTCGCCACCACCAAGGTGCTGATGGGCGCCGTGCGCGCCGGGGTCGGCCGCGAGGTCGCGCACGAGGCGATCAAGGAGAACGCCGTCGCCACCGCGCTCGCCATGCGCGAGCAGGGCGCCGAGCGCAACGACCTGCTGGACAAGCTCGCCGCCGACGAGCGCCTCCCGCTGGACCGCGAGCAGCTGGCCGCGCTGATGGCCGACAAGCTGTCCTTCACGGGCGCCGCCGCCGACCAGGTCGCCGTGGTGGTCGGCCGGATCGAGGAGATCGTCAAGCAGCGCCCGGAGGCCGCCGGCTACACCCCCGGGGCGATCCTCTGACCCCGCGTCCCACCAAGGCGGACCTGGAGGCCGCCCGCGACCGTCTCGTCCCGGACGTGGTCGCTGGCGGCCTCCGCGTGCTCTTCTGCGGCATCAACCCCGGTCTGATGACGGCCGCCACCGGCCATCACTTCGCCCGCCCCGGCAACCGGTTCTGGCCGGTGCTGCACCTGTCCGGCTTCACCCCGAGGCTGCTGGAGCCGGCCGAGCAGGCGGACCTGCTGTCGTACGGCCTCGGCATCACCAACGTCGTGGCCCGCGCGACCGCGCGGGCGGACGAGCTGACCGCCGAGGAGTACGCCGAGGGCGGCCGGCTGCTGACCGCGAAGGTACGGGACCTCGCGCCGCGTTGGCTCGCGGTGGTCGGGGTGACCGCCTACCGCGCCGCCTTCGCCGACCGCAGCGCCCGAGTGGGGCCGCAGGAGCGGACCATCGGGGACACCCGGATCTGGGTCCTGCCCAACCCCAGTGGGCTGAACGCGCATTGGACGACGGCGACGATGGCTCAGGAGTTCGAGCGGCTGCGGCTGGCCGCGGAGAGATAGCTCACGCGTCCCTGCGGGTGACCGTCCAGGCGCCCGCGAGGAGGGCCGCCGCCGTCCACAGGGCGCAGACCGCGAGGCCGCTCCAGGGGCCGAGCGGGCCGTCCCAGGTGCTGTGCAGGACGACCTGGCCCGCGCGGTCGGGCAGGAAGTCGGCGATGCCCGAGGACATGTCGCCGATCACGAAGGACACGATCAGCAGGAACGGGACCAGGATCGACAGGGTCGCGACGCCGCTGCGGAGCACGGCGGTGAGGCCCGCCGAGAACAGCGCCATCAGCGTGAGCTGAAGGCCGCAGCCGACGGCGCCGCGCAGCCCCTGGGCCCAGCTCGGTCCCTCGGCGCCGAGGACGGCCTTGCCGGCCAGGAGGGTCACCGCTCCCGTGAGCAGTCCGACGGCGAGCGCGGGCAGGGCGATGGCGGTGGCCTTGGCGGCGAACCAGCGCGGCCGGTCCGGGGTGGCCGCCAGGGTCAGCCGCAGCGCGCCGCCCCGGAACTCCGCCGCCACGGCCGTCGCGCCGAAGGCGATGGCGGCGATCTGTCCGAAGCTGACTCCGAAGAACGCCGAGAACAGCGGGTCGGGGTCGTTCCGGTCGGGGGACGCGGAGGCGAGCGCGGAGAAGGCGGCCGTGACGAGGACGACCGCGGCCAGGGAGCCGACGAGCGAGCGCAGGGTGCGGATCTTGATCAGCTCGGCGTGCAGGACCGGGATGAACGGCATGGTCAGACCTCCTGGGGCTGGGCGGTGAACTCCGCCTCGGCGGCGGTCAGATCGAGGTAGGCCTGCTCCAGGGTGCCTTCCCTGGCGGCCAGTTCGAGCACGGGGACGCCCGCCTCGGACAGCAGGCGCCCGAGGTCCTCGGCGCGGGTGTGCCGTACCGTCCAGGCGCCGTCCTCGTGCCGGGTGGCGTCGTGGCCGTGCCGGGCGAGCAGGTCACCGAGCGCGCCGGCGTCGGAGCTGCGGACCCTGACCTCGGGCTGGACGCGGGCGTCGATGAACTCCTGGACGGGGGTGTCGGCGAGGAGGCGGCCGCGGCCGAGGATCACCAGATGGTCGGCGAGGGCGGCGGTCTCGTTCATCAGATGGCTGGAGACGAGGACGGTGCGGCCGTCGGCGGCGAGGCCGCGCAGCAGGCTGCGGATCCAGACGATGCCCTCGGGGTCGAGGCCGTTGGCGGGCTCGTCCAGGAGGATCACCTCGGGATCGCCCAGCAGGGCCACCGCGATGCCGAGCCGCTGGCGCATGCCGAGCGAGTAGGTGCCCACCCGGCGCCGGGCCACCTCGGCCAGTCCCGTCTGTTCGAGGACCGCGTCGACCCGGGTGGGAGGGATGCGGTTGCTCGCCGCGAGGGCCCGCAGATGGTCGCGGGCGGTGCGGGAGCCGTGCGCGGCCCCGGCGTCCAGCAGGGCGCCCACCCGGCGCAGCGGCTCGGGGAGTTCGGCGTACGCCCGGCCGCCGACGGTGGCGGTGCCCGAGGTGGGGCGGTCGAGGCCGAGGACGAGGCGCATGGTGGTGGACTTGCCCGCGCCGTTGGGTCCGAGGAACCCGGTGACGCGGCCGGGGCGGACGGTGAAGGTCAGGTGGTCCACGGCCCGCCGGGCGCCGTACTCCTTGGTGAGGTCGCGTACGTCGATGCTGGTCATGGCTTCAGCCTGGTGGGGTGCGGGAGTTGGCGCCTCCCCCGCCGGTGGAGAGCCCCTCCCCCGTGCGGGGGAGGCCGGTTGTCGGTGGCGGGTGCGACGATGTCCGCATGGTCCGCCTCCTGCGCCCGTTGCTGCGCGGGACGACGTACACACGGCTGCTGCATCTGTGGGTGCCCATGCTGGTGGAGAGCCTGTGGCTCTTCATCGATCCGGCGCGCCCCTGGGTGCCCGCCCTGGTACTCGTCCCGCTCGGACTGCTGCCGGCCGTGCGGCTGGGCGAGGGGGTGCAGGCGCGGCTGCTGCTGACGCCGGGAGCGCGGGAGTCCGGCATATCCGAGGCACCCGCGGCGACCTGGCGGGACCGGCTGCGTACGGTGGTGTGGCTGGAGCTGCGCTGGGTGCTCGGCTGGGTGACCTGTCTCGTCTCGGTGCGGCTGCTCGTCACCTGCGTGGAGCTGGCGCGGTGCGCGTGGGGGCGCGTGCCGTCCGGGACGCCGCCGCTCGACCGGCTGCCGCCGTCCCCCGGCTGGGCCCTGCTGGCACCCGTTCCGCTGCTCGTCCTGTACGGCGCGGTCGTCGGCCTGGGCGCGCTGGTCACGGTGTGCGCGCGCCGGCTGCTCGGACCGTCGGCGGCCGAGCGGCTGGCCGCCCTGGAGGAGCGCACCGAGCAGCTGCTCGAACGCACGCGGATCGCCCGGGAGTTGCACGACTCGATCGGGCACGCCCTGACGGTCGCGGTGGTGCAGGCGGGAGCGGCGCGCGCGGCGGGCGATCCGGGGTTCACCGACCGGGCGCTCGGCGCGATCGAGGAGACCGGCCGGGCCGCGCTCGCCGATCTGGAGCGGGTTCTGGGCGTACTGCGCGAGACCGGGCGGCCGGCCAGTGCCCGGCCCACGCTGGCGGACGCGGGCCGGCTGCTGGAGTCGGCGCGGGCGTCGGGGGCGACGGTGGACGCGGAGGTGACGGGCCCGGTCGCGGCGGTACCGGGGCCGGTGTCCCGGGAGGGCTACCGCATCCTCCAGGAGGCGCTGACCAACGTGCTGCGGCACGCGGGCGCCATGCCCGTGCGGGTCCGCGTCGCGGTCACGGACGACCGGCTGCTGCTCCGGGTGCGCAACGCGATGCCGGAGCCGGTGCCCGGCACCGGTCGGGGCAGCGGGCTGCGGGGCATACGGGAGCGGGCGGCGCTGCTCGGCGGCAGCGCGCGCACCGGTCCGGAGGACGGCGAGTGGACGGTGCGGGTGGAGCTGCCGCTGGGGTGAGCCGGCCGGCTCCGGCGGGGATGGCGGGGCCGCCGAGGGGGAGCGGGCCGGTGCCCGGCGGCTGTTGGGTTGATCTAGGCTGGCCGGATGCCGGTCACCGTACTCCTCGTCGACGACGAACCGCTGGTCCGCACGGGGCTGCGGGCCGTGCTGGAGGCGCAGCCCGACATCGAGGTGGTGGGCGAGGCGGCGGACGGGGCCGCGGTGATCCCGCTGGTGCGGCAACTGCGCCCCGACGTCGTGGCGATGGACGTCCGGATGCCGCTCCTGGACGGCATCGAGGCCACGCGCGCGGTGCTGCGTACGGTCGCCGACCCGCCGAAGATCCTCGTGGTGACCACCTTCGAGGACGACGAGTACGTGTACGAGGCGCTGCGCGCCGGCGCCGACGGGTTCCTGCTGAAGCGCGCCCGGCCCGCCGAGATCGTGCACGCGGTACGGCTGGTCGCCGAGGGCGGGTCGCTGCTGTTCCCCGCCTCGGTACGACGGCTCGCCGAGCGGTACGGCGACGGCGTCGACCGGCCCGCGCGTGCCGTCCTCCGGCGGGCGCGGCTGACCGAGCGGGAGGCGGAGGTGCTGCGGCTGATGACCCGGGGGCTGTCCAACGCGGAGATCGCCGACCGGCTGGTGGTGGGCACGGAGACGGTCAAGACGCATGTGAGCGCCGTCCTGGCCAAACTCGGGGCGCGCGACCGGACGCAGGCGGTGATCGCCGCTTACGAGTCGGGGTTCGTGGAGCCGCGCTGAGCCCCGTGCTCCGTCCGGGTCGGGCCCGGCGCTCGCCGGGGCGGAGCGGGCCGAGTACGATCCGGCCAACACGCCCGCGAGCTGGGAGGACGGACGGTGGGGCAGCTGACCGGCGGCGATCCCTCGCTGCTGCGAAGGATCAACTCCGCGGTGGTGCTGCACGCCCTGCGGGCCACGGACTGCGCGACGCTCACCGAGATCGCCCGGGTCACCGGCTTGTCCCGGCCGACGGTCGAGGGCGTGGTCGAGGGGCTGATCGGGGCGGGGCTCGTGGTGGAGCGGGCCGCCGACGAGGGGATCGCGCGCCGGCAGGGGCGCCCGGCCCGCCGGTTCCGGTTCCGGGCCGAGGCGGGCCATCTGCTGGGCCTGGAGGTCGGCGCGCACCGGGTCGCGGCACTGCTGTCCGACCTGGACGGGCGGGTGCTGGGCCGGCAGGCCAGGGAGGTCGCCGAGACGGCGTCCGCGGACGAGCGCCTGGACCGGCTGCGGGGCGCGGTCGCCGAGCTGCTGCGGCGCTGCGGGGTCCCGCGTGACTCGCTGCGCGCGGTGGGTGTGGGCACCCCGGGCATCGTGGCGGCCGACGGCACGGTGCGGTTGAGCACGGCACTGCCCCAGTGGACGGGGCTCGACCTCGGTGAACGGCTGAGCCGTTCCTTCGAGTGCCCGGTGCTGGTGGAGAACGACGCCAACGCGGCGGCGGTCGCCGAGCACTGGAAGGGCGCGGCGCAGGAGACCGACGACGTGGTGTTCGTACTGGCCGGGCTGAGTCCGGGAGCCGGCGCGCTGATCGGCGGGCGGCTGCACCGGGGCTTCGGCGGGGCGGCCGGGGAGATCGGGGCGCTGCACCTGCTGGGCCGGGAGGCCACCCCGGAGACGCTGCTGTCCACCACCGACGAGCCGTTGCATCCGCTGGACGAGCAGGCGGTGGCCCAGGTGTTCGCGCTGGCGCGGGAGGGCGATCTGCGGGCGCGGGCGGCCGTGGAGCGGTTCATCCAGCGGCTGGTGCACGACGTGGCCGCGCTGGTGCTGGCGCTCGATCCGGAGCTGGTCGTGATCGGCGGCTGGGCGGCCGGACTGGACGGCGTCCTGGAACCGCTGCGCCGCGAACTCGCCCGCTACTGCCTGCGGCCGCCCCGGGTGGCGTTGTCCGCGCTGGGCGGGGCGGCCGTGGCCACGGGGGCGCTGCGACTGGCCCTGGACCACGTGGAGGAGCAGTTGTTCGCGGTGGAGGGCACGGTGACGGCGCGCCGCTGACGGTATCGCGGGTCAGGGGGTGTCCAGGCCCCAGAACTTCGCGGTGTGGTAGCTGGAGCAGATGGTGTCGAGGAAGTAGAGCCCGACGCCGCCGCACTGGTCCGCGCCGGTGCCGGGGTGCACGGCGAGGCCGTGGCCCATGCCGGGGACGGCGAACAGGGCGACGGCGGGTGTGCCCGTGGCGTCGTCGTACAGGCTCTCGGTGGTGCCGCCGGTCAGCACCCGGGTCTCCGAGGCCGACTGGCCGATGCCCCAGGCGTCGGTCCACTGGTCGCGCAGTTCCAGGGCGTTGACGGGGTTGACGGTGGTGTCCAGGGTCCCCTGCCAGATCGCGACCCGCGGCCACGGGCCGGGGTAACCGGGGTAGGAACCGCGGACCTTGTCGCCCCACTGCCCCGGGGTCAGGGGCACGGGGCCGTACTGGCAGCCGAGGGAGGCGCTCACCGTGGTGGCGCACTGCGCGGGCAGTCCGGAGTCGACGGCGCCCCCGGCGAACACGTCCGGGTAGTCGGCGAGCAGGTCGGCGGTCAGGCCGCCGCCGCCGGACAGGCCGGTGACGTAGATCCGGCCGCGGTCGGAGCCGTACCGCGCCACCGCGGTGTCGACCATCTGCACGACCGAGGCCGCCTCCCCCCGGCCGCGCGTGTCCTTGGTCGCGTCGAACCAGCTGAAGCAGGACAGCGCGTTGTTGGCCGTGCTGGTCTGCGGGTAGACCACGGCGAAGCCCCACGCGTCGGCGAACTTCTGCCAGCCGGAGTGGGCGTGGTAGTCACCGGCCGTCTGGCCGCAGCCGTGCAGGGCGACGACCAGGGGGGCGCCGGCGGGGAGGTTCGCCGGCGTGTACGCGTACATCGCCAGGTTGCCCGGGTTGGACCCGAAGTCGGTGATCTGCTGGAGGGCGCCGACGGCCTCGGCCGGCGGGGCGAGCGGGCCGGCCAGGGTCGCCCCGGTGGCCAGGAGCCCGAGCGCGGCGGCCAGAGCGGTCCGCCGGAGGAAGCGGCGCAGGGCGAGGAGACGCATGGGCAACTCCTGTGAGGTGGGCGGGGATTGAGCAGATCACGACCCTCTTCGCCGGGCCCGCGGTCTCGGCGCGCGTCTCCGCTTGGTGTGCGTCGGTGGGCTACGGGGCCGCGATGCCCGCCGCGGCCAGCAGCTGGTCCGCCACGAGCCGGGCGCCGGCGTCGCCGACGAGGAGCGTGTAGTGGTTGGTGCCGGGGACGTACCGGGTGCGGACCTTGTCGGGGTCGAGCTTCGCGGCGGCGAGGCGCTGCTCGTCGTACAGGCCCTGCGGCTCGTTCATCAGGCCGCGCTCCGCCCGGAGCAGGAGGGCGGTCAGGGGCAGCCGGTGGACGGCCTGCGCCACCTCCCCGCCGAGCTGGTCGATGCCGTCGACGCGGACCGCCTCGATCGCGCAGGAGGAGCGCAACTCGGGTTCCTCGCCCACGAGATCGCGCTGGATGTAGGCGTCCACCCAGGGCGACCAGGCGTCGGCGAAGCCCGGGTGCTTCTGCCAGAAGGCCCGGTAGGCGTCGCGGTCCTCGAAGGTCATCGACAGCCGGCTCATGGCCGGGCCGAGCACGGCGGCGATCAGCTCGTCGGGCTCCAGGTCGGTCGGCACGGGGAAGGCCACACCGCCGTCGACCAGCAGCAGGGCGGAGGGCAGCTGGGGGTGGCGCACGGCGGTCAGGGCGGCGGTGAAGGCGCCCATGGAGTGCCCGGTCAGCACCACCGGTCCCGGCGCCAGCTCCTTGACCACGGCGGCCATGTCGTCCGCGTGCGCCGCGAGGCCGTACGGGCCGGGCAGCTCCCCGCTGCGGCCCCGGCCGCGCAGGTCGGGGGCCAGCAGGGTGACGCGGCCGGCGAGGTGGTGGGCGACCCGGCCCCAGGACAGGCCGTTGGCGGTGATGCCGTGCAGGGCCAGCACCACGGGGGCGCCGGGGTCGACGGCGGGCCAGCGCAGCACGGCCAGTTCACCGCCGTGCACGGGGACACGGAGTTCCTCGTACGCCGGTACCTCTGCCGAGGGCTGGATGCGGCTCATGACGGGACGGCCTCCTCGCGGTGCGTGGTTGCCGGAATGATAGGAGCGTCATACCGCCGACGGCATGGTGCCGTACCCCACTCCTTCGGGCCCGTTCCTGGTTCCGACCGACATGCGCCCCGGTGGCGTCCGGGGCGCGGGGTCGGTCAGGAGGCCCGCCGGGCGGGGTCGTGGTGGATCTCCACGCCCGGCGTCTCGCCGAAGGTCAGCCGGCAGGTGTCGGCGCGGTAGGTCGCCACCGAGAGGGCGGCGGTGCGGCCCTGGGCGGTGAAGCGGGTGGTGACGACGAGGACGGGCGAGCCGGGCAGCCGGTCCAGTTCCCGGGCGTCGTCCGCGCGGGCCGAGCCCAGTTCGACGGATCGCTCCTGGCCTTCCAGGTCCATGCGGTGCAGCTCCCGCAGCACCGCACGCGCGCGGGCCGTGCCGGAGGGCGCGTCGATCGCGGTGAGGCCCGGAACCGAGGCGGCCGGGATGTGGAGGAGTTCGGTGGCGACCCGCTGGCCGCCCGACATCCGGGAGCGGCGCACGGTGTGCACGGGCTCGTCGGCGCCGGTCTCCAGGGCGGTGGCGACGGCGGCGGACGGCGTCTCCTGGACGCAGTCGACGGCCTGCCAGGCGTCTCCGGCGGTACCGGGCCAGGCGTGCTGTGCGCCGCCGACGGCCACGCCCACGCGCGGCGGCGCGACGGTCGTGCCGACGCCCCGGCGGCGCTGCAACCGGCCTTCCAGCTCCAGCTGTTCGAGGGCCTGGCGAAGCGTCGCGCGGGCCACGCCGAAGCGGGCGGCCAGGTCACGCTCGTTGGGCAGGATCTCGCCGACGGAGAACTCGGAGTCCAGTGCCTCGCTGAGCACGGTCTTCAGATGCCAGTACTTCGGTTCCTGCACCGAATCCAGCTGCGTGGTCCCCACCCTGTCCTCCGCAAGAGCCGTGGTCCGGCGGTATTTAGCGCCCTTGTTTATTAAAGGTTGTTGCACTTCTCTGCGACCATAGGGCGGCCGACACCCTTGGTCAAGACCAATCCTCGATCCCCGGGCGCACGCGGAGGAGGGCCGCAGCGCGGCGTTCACGAGGCGTTCGTAAGCGGTGATCCGGGTGACGTCACGGCAAAGCCCCCGTCGCGGGACGGGGGCTCGTCGGCGGGTGGGGTTCAGTGGCCGGCCAGGTGGCGCAGCTTGTCGGGGTTGCGCTGGATGTACACGGACGTCACGCGGCCCCCGTCGACGTCCAGTTGGAAGAGGCTGTCGGGCTTGTCGCCGGACAGGACCAGGAGGGCCGGCCCGCCGTTGGCCTCCAGCAGCCGGACGGAGAGGTCGGGTGCCGCGGTGGGCGTGACGGCCGCTATGAAGCGGGCCACCTTGTCGGCGCTGTGCATGATCCGCAGGGCCGCCTTGACCTTGCCGCCGCCGTCGGAGACCAGGCGGACGTCCGGGGCGAGCACCGACACCAGCCCGTCCAGGTCGCCCCCGGACGCGGCGAGCAGGAAACGCTCCGTCAGCTCGCGGCGCTGGTCCGGGTCGACGTCGTACCGGGGCCGCCGCTCCTCCACGTGCCGGCGGGCGCGCCCGGCGAGTTGCCGTACCGCCGGTTCGCCGCGGTCGAGCAGGGCGGCGATCTCGGCGAACGGGAAGCCGAACGCCTCGCGCAGCACGAACACGGCGCGTTCCAACGGGGACAGCGACTCCAGGACGACCAGGACGGCCAGGGAGACGGTGTCGGCGAGGACCGCCCGGTCCGCGGCGTCGGGGGCGGCCTCGCCGTACTCGGTGAGGTACGGCTCGGGCAGCCACGGTCCGACGTACGACTCGGCGCGCGACTGCACCTGGCGCAGCCGGTCGATGGCCAGCCGGGTGGTGATGCGCACCAGGTAGGCGCGCGGTTCCCGGACCTCCGCGCGGTCGGCGCGGGACCAGCGCAGCCAGGCGTCCTGGACCACGTCCTCGGCGTCGGCGACGCGGCCGAGCATGCGGTAGGCGACGCCCGTGAGCAGGGTCCGGTGCTCTTCGAAGACGTCGGTCGCGGGGTCGGCGGTCATGCCCTCATCCCATCCGACACGCCCCGGCGCTGTCCACCCGGAATCCGGCGGGGTGTGATCGTGCCGGACCACAATGACCGCGCGGACCGCCGGGGGCCGGCGGCCGGGAGCCGGAGGTGTGCGATGCGGTACGGGGTGCTGGGCACGGGCGAGGTCGGGCGGACGCTGGCCGGGCGGTTGGTGGAGCTGGGGCACGAGGTGACGCTGGGGTCGCGCACCGCGGACAACCCGGTGGCGCGGGAGTGGGCGACCGCGGCGGCGGGCCGGGCGCACGCGGGGACGTTCGCGGAGGCGGCGGAGGCCGGGGAGGTGGTGGTCAACGCGGTGAGCGGGCGGGTGGCCCTGGACGCGCTGCGGGCGGCCGGCGCGGCGCGCCTGGAAGGCAAGGTCCTGGTGGACGTCTGCAACCCGCTGGCCTTCGTGGACGGGCTGCCGCGGCTCGACCCGGTGGAGTCGGACAGCGTGGGCGAGCAGATCCAGCGGGCGTTCCCCGGCGCACGGGTGGTCAAGACGCTGAACACCGTCAATTTCAAGGTGATGGTCGATCCCGGGCGGGTGCCGGGCGAGCACCACCTGTTCGTGTGCGGGGAGGACGCGCCGGCCAAGGAACGAGTGACGGGGCTGCTGGGCGAGTTCGGGTGGCCGGCGGAGCGGGTGCTGGATCTGGGGGGTATCGGGGCGGCGCGGGCGATGGAGATGTACCTCCCCCTGTGGTTGCAGATGTCGCGGGTGTTCGGGCACGGGGACTTCAACGTCGAGGTGCGGCGGGCGCGTTGAGCCCCGGGGTCCGGTCGTGGTCCGCGACCCGGGGCTACCCGTCGGTAGCGATTGCTGACAAGCTGTCTACGGCGTCTGTCAGCAGCCGAGCCGAGGAGCACCCATGTCCGCCACCGTCTCCTTCACCGTCCCGACCCCGCGCGGCCCCGAGGACGTCGCCGTGTCCTACGCGCGCGTGGGGCGCGGCGAACCGCTGGTGCTGCTGCACGGCATCGGGCACCACCGGCAGGCCTGGGACCCGGTGGTGGACATCCTCGCCACCGAGCGCGAGGTGATCGCGGTCGACCTGCCCGGCTTCGGCGCGTCCCCGGGGCTGCCGTCCGCCCTCGCCTACGACCTGCCCACGACCAACGCCGTGCTGGGTGCCCTGTTCGAGACGCTGGAGCTGGACCGTCCGCACGTCGCCGGCAATTCGCTGGGCGGGCTGCTCGCCCTGGAACTGGGCCGCGAGAAGCTCGTACGGTCCGTCACGGCCCTCTCCCCCGCCGGGTTCTGGACCGAGGCCGAGCGGCGGTACGCCTTCGCGACGCTGCTCGCGATGCGGGGGATCGCCCGGCGGCTGCCGGTGCCCCTGGTACGACGGCTCAGCCGCAGCACGGCGGGCCGTACCGCGCTGATGAGCACGATCTACGCCCGCCCCGCCCGCCGGCACCCCGAGGCCGTGGTGGCCGAGACCCGGGCGCTGGTGGAGGCCACCGGCTTCGAGGCGACCCTGCGCGCCGGCAACGCCGTCCGCTTCACCGACCCCCTCCCCGACCTGCCGGTCACGGTCGCCTGGGGCACCAGGGACCGCCTCCTCCTGCGCCGCCAGGGCATCCGCGCCAAGCAGACCATCCCCCACGCCCGCCTGATCCGCCTCCCCGGCTGCGGCCACTGCCCGATGAACGACGACCCGGCGCTGGTGGCGCGGGTGATCCTGGACGGCAGCAGGGGGTAGGCGGACCAGCCCCGGGGCCCACCGCCAGGGCCCGCTGCTCGGCGCGGGCACCGACTTCACCGGCACCACCCGGCTGCGCGGCCTGCCCGCCGGCGAGCAGATCCACTACCGGGTGACGCTCGCCGACCCGGACGACCCGCGCCGTACCGGCGAGCCCGTGACCGGCACCTTCCGTACCGCTCCGGACAAGCGTGAGCTGTCCGCGTCCCGCGCGGTGTGGAAGGTGATCGCAGCCGACATGCCGCTCGGCCTGGTCGTGCCGGATCCGGTCGAGGGCAGGCCCGACTTCGAGGCCGTCGCCCAGGGCGACCCGGGCGCGCCGCTCGGCCGTGAACTCCAGATCGCCGAGCTGCTGCGGTTCATCAAGCACCGGCGGATCACCGGCACGGTGTGGCTGACCGCGGACGTGCACCACACCTCCGCGCAGCACTACGACCCCGCGCGGGCCGCGTTCAAGGACTTCGAGCCGTTCTGGGAGTTCGTCTCGGGTCCGCTCAACGCCGGCGCCTTCCCGGCCAGCGCCCTCGACGGCACGTTCGGTCCGGACCGCGTGTTCGTCAAGGCGCCGGCCGTCGCCAACGTCTCCCCGGCCGAGGGCTACCAGTTCTTCGGCGAGGTCGACATCGACGGCGCGAGCGGTGAACTGACGGTACGGCTGCGGGAGTACGACGGCACGGTGCTGTTCACCCGGACCCTGCGACCCGGCCGGGTCGGCCAGTAATCGACGGTGGCCCGACCGGTTCCCGTACGCTTTCGAGCCACGTCGCGCGCCGGCGTCATCCCCCGGCGCGCGGCAACCCCGGCTCGGGCACGGGTGCGCGGATTCTCCCCTTCGCCGGGATTCCCGGACGGGACGCCGGTGGCGACCGATCGTACAAGACGGGACAAACAGGACGGAGCATGCTTTACCTGTAGGTCACAAACAGTTCGTGATCAGGCAACACGCCTCCTTCACAGTGGATGCATGACTCCGGATATGTCTGATGTGACCCGCGCCCGGCACGGCCGGCCCGTGCACCACTGGCGGCGGGACCTGGTGGAACTCGCCGCTCTCTTCACGGCCGTCGCCGTGGCCGACGGGGTGGCGAACCTGATCGGGCACGGCCCCGACGGCCCCGCCCTGCTGGTGGCCTCCGCGCTCGCGCTCGCCGCCACGGCGGGCTTCCATACCTGGTGGGCGCGGCGCCACGGCCACGCACCGCCGGCGGCCACGGCCGGTGATACCGGTGCCCGGCAGGCCGCCGAGACGCGGTCGGCCGGGCCCGCCGGGCAGCACGACGGCGCCGCCGGGATGGCCGGGACCAGCACGCTGTGGCGGATGCGGACGACCGTGAAGGACGAGCCCGGCTCACTGGCCGCGCTCTGCACGGCGCTGGCCGAGCGCCGGGTGGACATCCTCAGCCTCCAGACGCATCCGCTGGCCGACGGCACCGTGGACGAGTTCCTGCTGCGGGCGCCCGAGACGCTGGGCGCGGCGGAACTGACGCGTGCGGTGGCGGCGGCGGGGGGTGCGTCCACGTACATCGAGCGGGCGGACGCCCACGACCTGGTCGACGCGCCGACCCGGGTGCTGGGCCTGGCCACCCGTACGGCGTTGGACGCGGCGGAACTTCCGCTGGCCCTGAGGCAGTTGCTCGGCCGGTGCACGATCCGCTCGCTGCCCGGACGGGGCCGCGAGCAGGAATCGGTGCCGGCCGAAGGAGTGTTGGAGGACACGGTCATGCGGTTGCGGGCGCCGGAGGGCGGCGTGCTCAGTGTGGAGCGGCCGTATCTGCCGTTCACGCCCACCGAGTTCGCGCGGGCCCGCGCGCTGGTGGAGCTGGACGCGCGGCTCGGGCCGCGGATCCCGGAGGGGCAGGACGTGCTGACGCTGCCCGAGGGCGACGACATCGCCGTACGGCGGATCGACACCGGTGAGCTGGCGGCGGCGAAGGCGATGCACGAGCGGTGCTCGGCCCGCACGCTGTCGCTGCGTTACCACGGTCCCGTCGGCGACGCCGACCGCTATCTCAACCACCTCCTCAGTCCCCGCTTCGGGCGGACCCTCGCCGCACAGACGTCCTCCGGGCGGATCGTCGGCCTCGGGCATCTGCTGTGGGACGG
This sequence comes from Streptomyces hygroscopicus subsp. hygroscopicus, assembly GCF_030269125.1. GTDB lineage: Bacteria > Actinomycetota > Actinomycetes > Streptomycetales > Streptomycetaceae > Streptomyces > Streptomyces hygroscopicus_C. The sequence goes on from NZ_BSSM01000008.1 coordinate 252,870, forward strand.
CGACGAGACGGAGGTCGCGCTGCTGATCGAGGACGACTGGCAGCGGCGGGGCGTCGGCGCGGAGTTGCTGCGGCGGCTGGTGGGGCTGGCCCGGGAGGCCCACTGCGACAGCGTGTACGCCGTCACGCAGGCCTCCAACACGGGGATGGTCGCGACGATGCGGGGCCTCGGGCTGCCGCTGGACTACCAGGTGGAGGAGGGCACGGTGGTGATCACGGCGCGGCTGGCCGCGGAGGCGTCCTCCCTCCCGCGGTACGACGCGGCTCACCGGGACTGAGGGTCATCCGGGGGCGCCGGTGGGATGCCGCTGACGGCAGCGGGACCCCACCGGTGGAGTCGGGGGCCCGTCAGCCCACCGCCTCCGCCACCGCCTCCGTCACTCCCGCCGGCACCCGGGCCGGCTCCCCGAGGGCGTGGTCCAGGTCGGCCCAGAGGTCGTCCACGTCCTCCAGCCCCACCGACAACCGCAGCAGCTTGTCGCTGACCCCCGCGCCCCGGCGGTCGTCCGCGTCCACGATGCGATGGCTGATGGACGCGGGGTGCTGGATCAGCGTGTCGACGCTGCCCAGGCTCACCGCGGGGGTGACCAGACGGACCCGGGAGATCAGCTCGTGCGGATCGCCCTGGACCTCGAAGGCGATCATCGCGCCGCCGATGCGCGGGTAGTGGACGCGGGACACGCGCGGGTCGGCGGCGAGGCGGCGGGCCAGTTCCGCGGCACTCGCGGAGGCCGCCCGGACACGGACCGGCAGGGTGGACAGGCCGCGCAGGAGGAGGTAGCCGGCCAGCGGGTACAGGACGCCGCCCGTGGCGAAGCGGATCTGGCGGAGCCGGCCGGCGGTCTCCTCGTCGCAGGCCACGACCCCGGCCAGCACGTCCCCGTGCCCGCCGAGATACTTCGTGGCGCTGTGCAGCACCAGCCGCGCCCCCTGCTCGGCCGGCCGCTGGAGCACCGGCGTGGCGAAGGTGTTGTCGGCCAGCAGCGGCACCGAACCGCACGCGTGCGCGATGGCCCGTAGGTCCAGCTCGGCGAGGGTCGGGTTGGCCGGGGACTCGACCATCACCAGGCCGGTGTCCGGGCGCAGCGCGTCGGTGACGCCGGCCGGGTCGGTCCAGGTCACCTCCGTGCCGAGGAGCCCGGCGGTCAGCAGGTGGTCGCTGCATCCGTACAGCGGCCGTACCGCGACGACGTGGCGCAGACCCATGGCGGACCGCGCGAGCAGCACCGCGCTGAGGGCCGCCATCCCGCTGGCGAACGCGACCGCGGACTCCGTGCCCTCCAGCCGGGCCAGGGCGGTCTCGAAGCGGGCGACGGTCGGGTTGCCGAGCCGGCCGTAGACCGGCGGTCCCACCGGGTCGGCCCCGTCGGCGGCGAAGGCGTCGATGCGCGCGGCCTCGCCCCGGCTGTCGTAGGAGGGATACGTGGTGGACAGGTCGATCGGCGCGGCGTGCAGCCCCTGGCGGGCGAGATCGTCGCGGCCGGCGTGCACGGCCTCGGTGTCGAGGGCTCTCGGTGCGGGGCGTACGTCGTCGTAGGCACCCGTGGTCGCTGTGTCCATGACGGGAAGGGTGAACAACGACCGGTATCCGAGGGCAGGACCCCGTGCTATGTTCGGCCAATGTCCGAATCCGTCGTACTTGATCCGGTGGATCTCCAGCTGCTGCGGCTGCTGCAGAACGACGCCCGGATCACCTACCGCGACCTCGCCGCCCAGGTCGGTGTGGCGCCGTCGACCTGTCTGGACCGGGTGACCCGGCTGCGCCGCTGCGGCGTGATCCTCGGCCATCGGCTGCGGCTGGATCCGGCCAAGCTCGGGCGCGGGTTGCAAGCGCTGCTGTCGGTTCAGGTCAGGCCGCACCGCAGGGAGCTGGTGGGGCCGTTCGTGGAGCGGGTGCGGGCGCTGCCGGAGGCCCGTTCGGTGTTCCATCTGACCGGGCCGGACGACTACCTGGTGCATGTGGCCGTCGCGGACATGGCCGATCTTCAGCGGCTGGTCCTGGACGAGTTCACGGCCCACCGCGAAGTCGCCCGCGTGGAGACCCGGTTGATCTTCCAGCAGTGGGAGTGCGGGCCGCTGCTGCCGCCCCGGCACGCCGACAGCTGAATCCCCGCTCGCACGGGTGACGCGGCGATCCCTCTCGTACGAGGATGGGCGGCATGTCTGAGATCAACACCCCGCTGCCCCGCCAGGTCGCCGACGCGTACGTCGACGATCTCATCGCCCTCGACCCGGTGACCGGCACCTACCTCGGTGTGCAGGAGAGTTCGCGTACGCTGCCCGACTACTCGCCCGCGGGTCAGGAGGCGCTCGCGGAGCTGTCCCGGACCACCCTCGCGAAGCTGGACGAGGCGGAGCGCCGGCCCGGCGCGGACAGCGACGCGGAGCGGCGCTGCGGGCGGCTGCTGCGGGAGCGGCTGACCGCCGAACTGGCCGTGCACGAGGCGGACGAACACCTGCGCGCGGTCGGCAACATGCACACCCCCGGCCACTCGGTGCGGGACATCTTCACGGTGATGCCGGCGGAGACCGAGGAGGACTGGGCGGCGATCGCCGAGCGGCTGCGCGCGGTGCCGGGCGCGCTCGCCGGTTACCGCGAGTCGCTCCAACTGGGCCTGGACCGCAAGCTGTTCGCGGCGCCGCGACCGACCGAGACCTTCATCGGGCAGCTCACCGAGTGGATCGACACGGACGGCGAGGGCCGTGGCTGGTACGAGGAGTTCGCCGCCGCCGGCCCCGACACGCTGCGCACCGAGCTGGACGAGGCGGCCCGCGGTGCCACCGCCGCCCTGACCGAACTGCGCGACTGGCTCCGGGCGGTGTACGCGCCGGCCGTCGAGGGCGCCCCGAACGTCGTGGGCCGGGAGCGGTACGCGCGCTGGGCGCGCTACTTCAACGGCACCGACCTGGACCTGGACGAGGCGTACGCGTACGGCTGGTCGGAGTTCCACCGCATCCTCGGCGAGATGAAGCGCGAGGCCGAGAAGATCCTGCCCGGCGCCGAGACCCCCTGGGTGGCGCTGGCGCACCTGGACGAGCACGGCCGGCACATCGGCGTCGACGAGGTCCGCGACTGGCTGCAGGGCCTGATGGACCGGGCGATCTCGGACCTGGACGGCACGCACTTCGAACTCGCCGAGCGGGTCCGGCGGGTGGAGTCGCGCATCGCCCCGCCCGGCGGCGCGGCGGCCCCGTACTACACGGGCCCCTCGGAGGACTTCTCCCGGCCCGGCCGCACCTGGCTGCCCACCATGGGCCTGGACCGCTTCCCGGTCTACGACCTGGTCTCCACCTGGTACCACGAGGGCGTCCCCGGCCACCACCTCCAGCTCGCGCAGTGGGCGCACGTGGCCGAGAACCTCTCCCGTTACCAGGCGACGGTCGGCATCGTCAGTGCCAACGCCGAGGGGTGGGCGCTGTACGCGGAGCGGCTGATGGACGAGCTGGGTTACCTCGCCGACCCGGAGGAGCGCCTCGGCTACCTGGACGCGCAGATGATGCGCGCGACCCGGGTGATCGTGGACATCGGCATGCACCTGGAGCTGGAGATCCCGGCGGACTCCCCGTTCCACCCCGGTGGGCGCTGGACGCCGGAGCTGGCGCAGGAGTTCTTCGGCGCGCACACCAGCCGTCCCGCGGACTTCGTGGAGAGCGAGCTGACCCGCTACCTGACCATCCCGGGCCAGGCCATCGGCTACAAGCTGGGCGAGCGGGCCTGGCTGCTGGGCCGGGAGCGGGCGCGGGAGCGGCACGGCGCGTCGTTCGATCTGAAGTCCTGGCACATGGCGGCCCTCTCCCAGGGCTCCCTGGGCCTGGACGACCTGGTGGACGAGCTGTCCCGGCTCTGACCACCGGGTCCTGGGCCTCACTCGATCGGCGTGCCCGGCGCGCGGGTCCCCCGGCTCGGCTCCCATGCTGGCGAACGGGGGACGACCGCTGTCCGGGCCCGCCGCGCCAGCCGCGTGGCGCGCCGCGGACCTGGCCACCGGAAGGGCGTCGATGAGGCTCGTCGTCGATCTCAACAAGTGTCAGGGGTACGCGCAGTGCGCGTTCCTCGCGCCGGACGTCTTCGCCATGCACGGCGAGGAGTCGCTGGTCTACGACCCGCAGCCCGACCACGAGCAGCGCGAGCGGCTGGCGCGGGCCGTGGCCGCCTGCCCGGTGCAGGCGATCACGGCCGACGGGGTGGACCCGGACGGGGCCTCCCGGGGCCCGGAGGTCCCCGATGGCCGCTGACCACATGGACCGGCTCCGGCGCGAGGGCCGGATCGCGATCGTGGGGGCCTCGCTGGCCGGGCTGCGGGCGGCCGAGACGCTGCGCGCCGAGGGCTTCGCCGGGGAGCTGACCCTGATCGGCGACGAGCCCTACGAGCCGTACGACCGCCCGCCGCTGTCCAAGGCGGTCCTGCTGGGCCGGGCGGCCCCGCATCGCACCGAGCTGCCCCGGCGCCGGGAGATCGACGCGAAATGGCGGCTCGGCGTGGCGGCCACCGGGCTGGACCTGACGGCCAGGCGGGTGCGGCTGGCCGACGGGGACGAGGTGGAGTACGACCGGTTGCTCATCGCCACCGGGGTGCGTGCCCGGCCCTGGCCGAAGGAGTCGGAGGCGGGGCTGGACGGCGTCTTCCTGCTGCGCACCCGGGACGACGCGGCCGGGCTGCACCAGCGGCTGCGTTCGGGGCCGCGCCGGGTGTTCGTGATCGGTGCCGGGTTCGCGGGCTGCGAGGTCGCCTCCGCGTGCCGGGAGCAGGGCATCGAGGTCACGGTGGCGGAGCGGGCGGGCGCGCCGCTGGTGGGCGCGCTCGGCGGGGTGGTCGGCGCGGTCGCCGCGGAGCTGATGCGCGAGCAAGGTGTCGATCTGCGCACCCGGGTGACGGTGACCGCGCTGGAGGGCGATCCGGCCGGACGGGTGCGGGCGGTCCATCTGTCCGACGAGAGCGTGGTCGAGGCGGACGTGGTCGTGGTCTCGCTGGGTTCGCTGCGCAACACCGAGTGGCTGGCCGGTTCGGGGCTCGGCGCGGGGCCCCGGGGCATCGCCTGTGACGCGGGCTGCCGGGCCTTCGACTTCCGGGGCATCGTCACCGACGACGTGTTCGTGGCGGGCGATGTGGCGCGCTCCCCGCACGCCTTGTTCGAATACCAGTTCCTGTCCCTCGAACACTGGGGCAACGCGGTGGCGCAGGCGGAGACGGCCGCGCACAACATGATCTGCGGCGGCGCCGACCGGCGCCCGCACCTGTGGATGCCGGCGTTCTGGTCCTCGCAGTTCGGAGTGAACATCAAGTCCGTCGGAGTGCCCCCGATGGGCGAGGAGCTGATGATCACGCAGGGCTCGACGGCGGAGCGCCGGTTCGTCGGGGTCTACGGCCACAAGGGCCGGGTGGTGGCCGCGGTGAGTTTCGACAACACGCGGTGGCTGGAGTTCTACCAGCGGGCGATCGAGCGGGGGGCGCCGTTCCCGGTGGAGTACCCGACGCTGGACCGGCGCCCCGAGCACCGGCGCCCGGTGCCGGCCGACTTCCCCGACCCGTCCCTGCCGACCCACGGCCCGATGGTGACCCTCGGCGGCTACTCGCCGTCCGACACCCAGCTCGTCTTCCACCCCGCCCGCCACTGAGCCCCCGCACCGACTGCCCCACCCCCGGACACGCCCCAAGGACCCGTCATGACGCAAGACTCGCTCGTGCGCCGGATCACCGACTTCGCCAACCGCGCCGACCCGTACCCGGTGTACCAGGAACTCCGCAGGACACCGGTGCTGCACGAGGAGGACGGCGGCCCCTACGTCATCAGCTCCTACTGGGACATCGAGGCGTTGCTGCACGACCCGCGGATCAGCTCCGACGCGGCCAACCTGGCGGCCGCCGGGGAGGACGTGCTGCTCCAGTCGGAGGAGACGGGCGGGCTTCCGCCGTCGTTCCTGCGCCTCGACCCGCCCGAGCACGACCGGCTGCGGCGCATCGCCAACAGCGCCTTCGGACCCCCGCACCGGCCGCACCGGATCGACGGCATGCGGGGCGAGCTGCGGGAGATCGTCACCGGGCTGATCGACGGCATCGGGGAGGCGCGGCGGATCGACCTGGTCGACCAGTTCGCGTATCCCTTCCCGGTGACGGTGATCTGCCGGCTCCTCGGGGTGCCCCGGGAGGACGAGCCGCGCTTTCGCGCCTGGGTCGATCCCCTGGTCGCGAGCCTCGACCCGAGCACCCGGCGGGACGCGGACGAGGACTTCGTCAAGGCGGCGCGGGAGGCCCGGATGCAGCTCGGCATGTACCTGGCCGGGCTGGTCGAGGAGCGCGCCGGGGAGCCCCGCGACGATCTGCTGTCCGACCTGGTGCGCGGCGGTGGCCCGGACGGCGCCATGACGATGATGGAGGTGCTCAGCACGTCCGTCCTGCTGCTCATCGCGGGCCACGAGACGACCGTCAACCTGATCACCAACGGCATGCTCACGCTGCTGCGCCACCCGGACGTGCTGGAGCGGCTGCGCCACGACCCGCACCTCGCGCCCCGGCTCGTGGAGGAACTGCTGCGCTACGAACCGCCGGTGCAACTGGTGCCGCAGCGCACCTGCATCACCGACATCGAGGTGCGCGGCGTGACGATCCCGAAGGGCTCGCGGATCTGGCTGGTACTGGCCGCGGGCAACCGGGACCCGGAGCGGTTCACGGACCCCGAGCGGTTCGACCCGGACCGCGAGGACATCCAGCACCTCGGCTTCGGCAGCGGCATCCACATCTGCTTCGGCGCGCCGCTGGCCCGCCTGGAGACGCAGATCGCGCTGACCGAGCTGGCCCGGCGGCTGGAGAACCCGCGCCTGGTGCAGGACCCGCCGCCGTACCGGGAGAACGCGGTGCTGCGCGGCCCCCGGCACCTGGAGATCGCCTTCGACGGCGTACGGCCCTGACCCGCGCGTGAACGGCCGGCTAGGCGAGCCTGCTGAGCCGTACCAGCCCCACCCAGGTCTCCGGGCCGGGCTGGGCGTAGGCGGCGTGCACGCTGTACGACCCCGCGGGGAGCGGCACGCGCAGGTGCTCCTGCCGGTCCGCCTCACCGCCCGGCCAGGCCGAGTCGAACAGCACCACGGGCCCCGGCACCTCCCAGCGCAGCTCCTGCTCCCACACCGCGCCCTCCAGCGCGGCGGGGACACCGGCCAGCAGTTCGCGCTCGGAGTCCGCGGCGGACCAGCGTACGAAGGTGCCGTGCTCGGGCAGATAGGTGGTGGCGGCCGGTTCGTCACCGAGGACGAGGGCCGCGCTGTCGCCGACCGGGAGCAGCCCGGCGTATCCCGGGACCTCGCAGGCCCGGTCGTAGTCCGTGTCGAGTTCCTCGCTGTCGGCGCCCGCCCAGAACGGCAGGACCACCTCCGGAACGGCGATCAGGGGGCCGCCGCCCGACTCCACCCACTCCAGCACTCCGCGATCTTCAAACCGAGCCATGGGCGAAGAACCTACACGTCCGCGAAACGGCGGCAGAACCCGCCCGGCACCGGCGCCGACGGAGGTCAGCCGGTGCCCCGTTGCCGCAGCGTGGAGCCGGATCGGCCCTTGACGACCTCCAGTTGGGCGTGGACGCGGCGGCGCAGGTCGGCGACGTGGCTGACGATGCCGACGCTGCGGTCGCGTTCGCGCAGGCCGTCGAGGACGTCGAGGACCTCGTCCAGGGTCTGGTCGTCCAGGCTGCCGAAGCCCTCGTCGATGAAGAGGGTGTCCAGGCGCACCCCGCCCGCCTCGTCGGTGACGACGTCGGCGAGACCGAGGGCGAGCGCCAGGGAGGCGAAGAAGGTCTCACCGCCCGAGAGGGTGGCGGTGTCCCGCTCGCGGCCGGTCCAGGCGTCCACGACGTGCAGCCCGAGCCCGCTGCGGCCGCGTCCGCTGCGGTCGTCGGAGTGCACGAGGGTGTAACGGCCTGAGGACATGCGCTGGAGGCGGGCGGTCGCGGCGGCGGCGACCTGTTCCAGGCGGGCGGCGAGCACGTACGACTCCAGGCGCATCTTGCGCTCGTTGTCGGCGGAGGTGCCCGCGGTGAGGGCGGCGAGCCGGGCGACCCGGTCGTACTCCGCGCGCAGCGGGGCGAGCCCGCGCACCGCCTCGGTGGCGCGGGCGGAGAGGCGGTCCAGTTCGGCGCAGCAGCGGGCGGCGGCGTCGCGGGCGGAGGCGGCCTCGCGCAGCCGGCGCTCGGCCTCGGCCGCGGCCCGTTCGGCGGCGGCCGGGTCGGCGGGCGGGAGCTGGGCGGCGGCCGCCGTGTCGGCCTCGGCCAGCACGGCCCGCACGGCGGCCTCCTCCGACTGCCGGGCGTCCAGTCGGTGTTGCAGCTCGCGGTGGGCCGCGTCGGTGAGCAGGGCGGCGGCCGCCTCCTGCGGGGTGGCGAAGCCGGCGCGGTAGGCGGCGTCGGCGAGGCGGGCGTCGGCGGCCTTGAGGCGCTGTGCGGTGTCCTCGGCGGCGCGTACGGCTTCGGCGGCCCCGGTGAGCAGCGCGGCCCGCCGCTCCAGCTGGGCGGCGCGCGCGGCCACGCTGTCGGCGCCGCCGCGCGCCTGGGCCAACTCCGCCTCCAGCTGGGCCTGTTCGCGTTCCAGGGCCTCGCGCCGGGTGAGCCTGGAGGCGGCCCGTACCGCGGCCTGCTGCCGGTCGGCGAGGCGCCGTTCGCGCTCCTGCTCGGCGCCCCGCAACTCCTCGTGGGCGGCGTGCAGGGCGGAGGCGGCCCGGCGGGAGTGGGCGTACTCCCGCTCCAGCGCGTCGGCTTCGGCGACCAGTCGGCCGGTGGAGGTGTCGCCGGCCTCGGCGGTGGCGGCGGCGAGGTCCGCGCGGACGGCGGCCAGGTGCCGCTCGGCCTCGGCGCGGTGCCGGTCGGCCTCCTGGGAGGCGGCGTGGGCCCGCTCCTCGGCGGCGCGGTCCACGTGACCGGCGACCTTGCGGGCGGGCGCGGGGTGTTCGGTGGCGCCGCAGACGGCGCAGGGTTCGCCGGCGGTGAGACGGGCGGCGAGTTCGGCGGCGATGCCGTCCAGCCGCTGTTCCTTGAGGTCGAGCCAGTGGGCGCGGGCGTCGAGGGCGCGCTGCTCGGCGTCCCGCGCCTGCTGTCCGGCCGCCTCCAGGTCGGCGGTGAGCGCGTCGCGGGTGCGGGCCGCCGCCAGGCGCCTTCGCATCGGCTCGCGCTGGACGTCGAGCTGTTCGGCGCGGGTGGCGGCCTCGTGGGCGGCGTCGATCCGCGCCTGGAGGGCCGTGCGGGTCTCGTCCCAGCCCTCCAGCCAGGCTTCGGCCTCGCGCAGCACGTCCTCGTCGGCGCGCTCCTGCCGGTCCAGATCGGCCCGTTGCGAGGTGAGTCCGGCCAGGCGGTGCTCGGCACGCCGGGCGGCGTCCAGCCCGCCCAGCTCCTCGGCGGCGCGGCGCGCGGCGGCGGCGAGCCCGCTCGCGTCGGCGTCGGCGAGGGGTGTGGGCAGGGCGCCGCGGGCGCGGGCCTCGGCGGCGTCGGCCCCGCGGTGCTCCCGCTCGGCCTCCTCCCGCAACGCCAGCGCGGGGGCGACCGCCTCCGCCCTGCGGGAGCGCTCCATGCGCTCCCGGTCGGCGTGGTGCTCGTCGGCCCGCTCCCGGAGGCGTTCGGCGCGACGGCGCGCCTCGGCGAAGCGGCTCTGCAACCGGGTGAGTTCGCGTACGCCGTCGAGGGCTCGGCGGGCGACGGCGTGGACGGACTCGGCGGCGGTGAGGCGGCTGTGGGCGACGGCGAGGCGTTCGCGGGCGGTGCTGCGGGCGACGGCGGCGGCGCCGAGCACGGTCTCCGCCAGGCCCGGGTCGCCCGGCGCCAGCTCGGGCAGCTCCATGGCGCCGCCGGCCTCCTGCTGCATGCGGTGGGCGTCGGCGAGCAGGGCCGCGTCGCCCTCGCGCACCCGGGTCTCGGCGGCCCGGCGCCGCTCGGCGAGGCGCTTCTCCACGTCGGCGAAGCGCTGGGTGTCGAAGAGGCGGCCCAGCAGCCGGCCGCGGGCCTCGGCGTCGGCGCGCAGGAAGCGGGCGAAGTCGCCCTGGGGCAGCAGCACGACCTGGCAGAACTGCTCGCGGCTCATACCGAGCAGCTGCTCGAACTCGACGCCGATCTCCTGGTGGGAGCGGCTGAGGTCCCGCCAGGCGCCCGCCGTCGCGTCGTACTCGCGCAGCCAGGTCTGGGCCTTGTCGACGGTGGTGCCCTTGCCGCGCAGCTTGGGCCGCTCCCAGGGCGGCTGCCGGGTGACCTCCAACCGGCGTTGGGCGATGGTGAGTTCGAGACGGATCTCGGTGCGGGTACGGGGCTCCGCGTGGTCGCTGCGCAGGTTCATGCCCTGGCCCGCGCCGCTCTGGCGGGCGCCGGGCACGGAGCCGTACAACGCGTAGCAGACGGCGTCCAGGACGGAGGTCTTGCCCGCGCCGGTGGGGCCGTGCAGCAGGAAGAGCCCGGCGGCGGACAGGGCGTCGAAGTCGACGCTCTGGGTGGTGCCGAAGGGTCCGAAGGCGGTGATGTCGAGCCGGTGGAGCCTCACTTGGCCACCTCCCGCGCGACGGCGTCGGCGCGGACGGCGTCGAACGCCTCGCGCAGCACGGCCGCCTCCCGCTCGTCGGGTCCGGCGCCCCGGACGTGGGCGACGAAGTCCTGGGCGATCTGCTGGTCGCTGCGGCCCGCCAGGCGCCGGGCGTAGGAGACCCGGGAATCGTCCGGAGCGCGCTCGGGGGCGAAGACCAGGCTCAGCGTGTGCGGGAAGCGCTCGGTGAGCCGGGCCATCGGTTCGGGCGGGCGGACGGCGTCGGTGAGGGTGGCCTCGACCCAGGCGTCCGCGTGGCGGTCGAGGTCCGGGTCGGCGAGCAGCTCCTCCAGGGTGCCGCGGATGCGGGCCAGCGGCCGGGGCACCGGGCAGTCGAGGCGCTCGGCGGTGACGGCGCCGTCGGCGGCGAGGTCGATGAGCCACATGCTCTTGCGGTGGTCGGCCTCGGAGAAGGAGTAGGCGAGCGGGGAGCCGGAGTAGCGCACGCGCTCGGTCAGGGTCTGGCAGCCGTGGAGGTGCCCGAGGGCCACGTAGTCGGCGCCGTCGAAGACTCCGGCCGGTACGGCGGCCACCCCGCCGACGGTGATGTCCCGCTCGCTGTCGCTGGGCTGACCGCCGGTGACGAAGGCATGGGCGAGGACGACGCACCGGGTGCCCTCCGGGCGGGTGGCCAGGTCGGCGCGGACCCGGTCCATGGCGGCGGCGAGAACGGCCTCGTGCCCGGCCTTGTCCACCTTGAACTCGTCCCTCACCAGGGCGGGTTCGAGGTACGGCAGGCCGTAGAAGGCGACGTCCCCGTGGGCGTCTGCGAGCACCACCGGGGTGGCGACGGCGGCCGGCTCGGTGCGCAGATGGATGCCGGCGCGGTCGATGAGCCCGGCGCCGACGCCGAGGCGACGGGCCGAGTCGTGGTTGCCCGAGATCATCACCGTGGGCACGCCCAGTTCGGCGAGGCGGTGCAGGGCGTCGTCGAACAGCTCGACGGCGGCCAGCGGGGGCACCGCACGGTCGTACACGTCGCCCGACACGACCACCGCGTCCACCTCGCGCTCGCGCACGGTGGCGACGAGGTGACCGATGAACCCGGCCTGGGCCCCGAGCATGCTCACCCGGTGGAAGGCCCTGCCGAGATGCCAGTCGGACGTGTGCAGGAGTCTCATGACTCCCGAGACTAACGGCAGGGTCCGACAACACGGTTGGTCACTGCCGTACCACCCGCCATACCCGACGCGCCATAAGTGACTTATGCCCGTTTCGTCACTTCTGCTCTTGCGCGTCCGCTCCTTGTGCCTCTGTTCCCCGCGCTTCCGCTCGTCACGCCTTCGTTCTCACCGCGTCCGCTCAGGCGTCCCCGTACGCCTCGCCGCCCAGCTCGAACGTCGCCGTGCCCGCCGTCACGTCCGCGAGCCACCCCCGGAAGGCGTCCACGTCGGCGTCCGGCAGGCCGATCTCGATGGTGACGGCCTCGCCGTAGCCGACGTCGCGGACCTCGCGGCCGGTGGCGCGCAGATCGTTCTGGAGCTTGCCCGCGCGCTGGTGGTCGACGGTGACCGTGGCCAGCCGGAAGCGGCGCCGGGTGCGGGAGCCGACGGCGTCCAGAGCCTCTCCGACGGCGCCGCCGTAGGCCCGGATGAGTCCGCCGGCGCCGAGCTTGACGCCGCCGTAGTAGCGGGTGACGACGGCGACGACGTACCGCATGTCGCGGCGCAGCAGCATCTGGAGCATGGGGACGCCGGCCGTGCCGCCCGGTTCGCCGTCGTCACTGGCCTTCTGCACGCGGGCGTCGGCGCCGATGACGTAGGCCCAGCAGTTGTGGGTGGCGTCGGCGTGCTCCTTGCGGACGGCCGCGATGAAGTCCTGCGCCTCCTGCTCGGTCGCGGCCGGGGCGAGGGCGCACAGGAAGCGGGAACGGTTGATCTCGGTCTCGTGCACGCCCGCGCGGGCCACTGTGCGGTACTCGTCCTGCATCCCGCCAGCCTATGCGGAAACGCGCGGCCGCCCCGCCCCGGGTTCTGCGCCCCCGGCCGGCGCCGGGTCTCGCGCGACGACGATCTCACGCCGGAAGACCCGGCGGCGACGCGCTTCACCACGCCGGCCGGGCCCGGTCGCCACCGCTCCGTCGGGGCTGGTCAACGGTCACGCGATTTGCCATGGTGTCCTCCGTCGGGTGTCCGGTCGGCGGGGACACCAGGATCCAGGCGCCGAACCCAGTCACAGTGCTGCAACGCTAGGTCACGACCTCCCTCACCGCTTGACCTGGCGTGACGTCTTACTTACCCATTGGGGACAGAGCCTGGAGTGCGCCCATGAAGCCCCTTGTCCGCAACGCCGCGCTGAACAGCTACGTCGAGGTCAGCAAGTCTCTCGGCACCGACCCCCGGGCGCTGATGAAGCGCGTGGGCCTGGACCCCGTCGGTCTCGCAGTCCAGGACAGATGGATATCCGGCGTGGCTGTGACCCAACTGCTCGAACTCTCGGCGGCGGCCTCGCGCCGCGAGGACTTCGGCCTGCTCCTCGCCGAGCGCCGCCGTTTCTCCAACCTCGGCCCCATCAGCTTGGTCATCCGCGAGGAGCCCGACGTACGCAGCGCGCTCGATCTCCTCGTCCGGCACGAGTACATGTACAACGAGATGCTCCGCAGCCGCCTCTCCGAGGCGAACGGCCTGGCCACCCTCAAGCTCGGCCTCGCGCCGGGGGAAGTCCTGGCGGCCCGTCAGTCCATAGAGCTGGCTGTGGGCGCCTTCCACCAGTTCTTCCGCACTTTCCTCGGTGCGCGGTGGCAGCCGGTGTCCGTGTTCTTCACCCACAGCGCTCCGGTGGACACCGGAACCCACCGACGCGTCTTCGGCCCCGTCGTGGAGTTCGACCGGGAGTTCAACGGGATCGTCCTCTACGCCGACGATCTCAGCACTCCCAATCCGATGTCCGACCCCCTGTTGCGGACGTACGCGCGGCAGTACTTCGAGTCCATCGCCGTCTCGAGGGGCGCGACCGAACTGGACCGCGTGCGTGACCTGATCGAAGTCCTGCTGCCCACCGGACGCTGTTCGATCGAACAGATCGCGGACAGCCTCGGAGTCGACCGGCGAACCGTCCACCGGCGCCTGGCGGCCTCGGGCGAGACGTTCTCCTCCCTGCTCAGCGCGACGCGCGTCCAGATCGCGGAGCAGCTTGTGGCCAACCCGGGCCGCTCCCTGACGGAGATCTCCGGACTGCTCGGTTTCTCCGCACCGAGCGCCTTCTCCCGCTGGTTCGGCGAGCGTTTCGGTTGCAGCCCCCGGCAGTGGCGCCTTCGGAGGGCCGAGCAGCCGCCCTTCCCCGGGGAATGACGGTCAGCAGCCACTCGCCGTCGCCGCATCCCCAACGGCTGACGCCTGTACGACGCGGGTCCGGGACCGGGGCCGCCGGACGGCGAGGGGCGGGTCCCCAAGTGATAAGTCGGGTGTCACCTCAGGTAAAGCGCCGGGCGTGACTCCGCCCTAGCTTTGCCTCACCGAAAGGGAGACCACCGGCCGAATGAGCGCGAGAGCGGGGACCCCGCTCCCGGCCGAAGCCCTCCCAGGACCCGTTGATCATCTCCGGCTGCCCTCGTGCCCCGGAATCCCGTCCGCAGTCTCACTCCGCCCCTCGCCGCCCCCATCCGCACCGCCCGCAGCGATGCGCGCGCGGAGTGAAGACCCCTTCCCGAAGGAGATGGATCGTGCATTTCTTCGACGACTCCCTGTATCCGGAGAACCAGGAGAAGCTGGTCATCCAGGCCGCGCCCTACGGGCCGGAGTGGCTGCCCGGTGACGCCGACGACCTGCCGCTCACCATGGACGAGCACGTGCAGGCGGCGGTCGACTGCCACAACGCCGGAGCCGCCGTTCTCCACATCCATGTGCGCGAACTGGACGGTCACGGTTCCAAGCGCATGTCCATGTTCAACGAGCTGATGGGCCGGCTGCGCGAAGCCGTGCCGGACATGGTCCTGCAGATCGGCGGGTCGATCTCCTTCGCCCCCGAGGACGAGGGCGCCGACGCCAAGTGGCTCAGCTACGACACCCGCCACATGCTGGCCGAGATCTCTCCCCGGCCGGACCAGGTGACGATCGCGATCAACACCAACCAGATGAACATCGTCGAGCTCTTCGACGACGAGGACGTCGAGGGCACGTCCCTCGCCAAGCCGGCGTACCACCAGGCCTACCGGGACATGGTCGTCGAGGCGGGACCGGACTTCTACCTGGAGCACCTGGAGCGACTTCGCGCTCATGACATCCAGCCGCACTTCCAACTCGCCAACATGGCGCAGTTGGAGACCGTGGAGCGGCTGATCCGCAAGGGTGTCTACAGCGGCCCGCTGGTGCTCAACTACGTCGCCATCGGCGGCGGGTTCGCCGGCCGGCACCCGGCTGACCTGATCGAGTTCGTCCGTCGTGTCCCGGACGGCGCCGTGCTCACCATCGAGGCCTCGATGCGCGCCGTGGCGCCGATGAACGCGATGGGCATCGCCCTGGGCGCGCATGTCCGGGTGGGCAACGAGGACAACCTGTGGCGGCTCAAGGGCGAGCGGATGTCCTCGGTGCAGCAGGTCGAGCAGATGGTCCGGATCGCAGACACGCTCGGCCGTGAGGTCGCCACCGGGCAGGAGGCGAAGGAGATCTACAAGATCGGCGAATGGTACGCGGACGCCGACGAGACCCTGGCTCGGCTCGGCATGGTACCCAACCGCCGTCCCGGCAGGCGCGGCTTCATGCTGCGCGACGTCAAGGGCTGATGCGGCCCACCATCGGCGGTCGCGGGACGTGGACAGCACCCTCCCCGCGCGATCGTGGCCGTTCCGCGACCGCCACCCCACACACGCACAGGCACACGCACACGCACACGCACACGCACACGCACACGCACACGAGCGAACGGAGCACGTCATGGCACACGCCATCCGCTTCCATGAGACCGGTGGCCCCGACGTCATGCGGTGGGAAGAGGTCGATGTCGGTCACCCGGGGCCGGGCGAGGTACGGATCCGGCACGTCGCCGTCGGGCTCAACTTCGCCGACACCTATTTCCGCACCGGCCTGTACCCGGCCGCGCTGCCCGCGGGGCTCGGGGTCGAGGCCTCGGGTGTGATCGAGGCGGTGGGCGAGGGCGTCACGCATGTGGTCGAGGGCGACCGCGTGACCTACACCGGCAGCCCTCTGGGTGCCTACAGCACGGAACGGGTCATGCCCGCCGATTCGCTGATCGGGCTGCCGGGGGAGATCGGTTGCGAGGCCGCCGCGGCGATGACCATGCGCGGCCTCACCTCAGCCTATCTGCTGCGCCGGATCCACCCGCTGAGGTCCGGCGACACCGTGCTGCTCCACGCGGCCGCGGGCGGCGTCGGCCTCATCCTCGCCCAATGGGCGAAGCTGCTCGGCATCACCGTGATCGGCACGGTCTCCAGCGAGGAGAAGGCCGGGATCGCCCGCGCCCACGGTTGCGAGCACATCATTCACTACCGGCGCGAAGACGTCGCCGCGCGGGTGCGCGAGCTGACCGACGGGAAGGGTGTCCCGGTCGTCTTCGACAGCGTGGGCAAGGACACCGTCGCCGGCTCGATGGCCTCGCTGCAGCGCCGCGGCCTGCTGGTGTGCTTCGGCACCGCGTCCGGAGTGCCGCCGCTCGACGCCATGCAACTAGCCGTTCACGGCTCGCTGTTCGTGACCCGGCCCGCGCTCGCCGACTACATCGCCGAACCGGCGGAACGGGACGCCCTGGCCGGTGAGCTGTTCGGGCACGTCGCGTCCGGACGCATCAGGATCGAGATCAATCAGCGTTACGCGCTCAAGGACGCGGAGCAGGCACACCGCGATCTGGAGGCAGGACGGACCACCGGATCCTCGGTCTTCGTCCTCTGAGCCCACCGTGACCCGCACCACACGTCCACCCAGGAGTGAGTACCATGCCCCAGACCGCCCATCCGAGGGAAGACACGCCTGCCCTGGTGCGCCCGGACGTCCTCCGTGCCTCGATCAATGTCGAGCCGCTGACCTGCACCATCGGTGCCGAACTGTCCGGTGTGAATCTCGGCGACGCCGCACGCGACGCCGATCTGTTCGCCGAGGTCAAGCGGCTGCTGTTGCAGTACAAGGTCCTCTTCCTGCGGGACCAGGACATCACCCGGGCCGAGCACGTCGCCTTCGCCTCACGCTTCGGCTCGCTGGAGGACCACCCGGTGCTCGGCAGCGACCCGGACCACCCGGGCTTGGTCCGCATCTACAAGGACCTCGACAGCAAGCCCGAGCACTACGAGAACGCGCTCCACTGCGACGGCACCTGGCGCGAGTGCCCGCCCATGGGCGCCGTACTGCGCTGCGTGGAGACGCCCGAGGTGGGCGGTGACACGATCTGGATCAACATGGTCGAGGCGTACCGCAGGCTGCCCGAGCACATCAAGGCGCAGATCGCGGGTCTGCGCGCACGGCACAGCATCGAGGCGAGCTTCGGTGCCGTCATGCCGATGGAGCAGCGGCACCAGCTGAAGGCTCGGTACGAGGACGCGGAGCACCCCGTGGTGCGCACCCACCCCGAGACCGGCGAGCAGATCCTCTTCGTGAACTCCTTCACCACTCACTTCGTCAACCACCACAGGCCGGAGAACGTGCGATTCGGCCAGGACCACGCGCCCGGCGCCGCCAACCTCCTCAACTACCTGACCAGTCAAGCAGCCGTCCCCGAGTACCAGGTGCGCTGGCGCTGGCAGAAGAACAGCGTGGCCATCTGGGACAACCGCTCCACGCAGCACTACGCCGTCCAGGACTACTGGCCCGCCGTACGCAAGATGGAACGCGCCGGAATCGTCGGTGACCGGACCTTCTGAGCCCCCACCGGAGTCGAGAAAGGTGAGGCCGATGGGACTACGCACCACCGGCGGGAACGTGCCGGAGACGTCTCCTGCCGAGCCGGCCGTACCCCGCGGGTACGCCTGGCTGGTGTTCGCGCTGAGTTTCGGGCTTCTGCTGTCCGACTACATGTCACGGCAGGTCCTCAATGCCGTTTTCCCGCTGCTGAAGGCGGAGTGGCTGTTGTCCGACGCCCAGCTGGGTTCCCTCAGCGGCATCGTGGCGCTGATGGTGGGTGTGCTCACCTTCCCCTTGTCGCTCCTGGCGGACCGCTGGGGCCGGGTCAGAAGTCTGGTGATCGCCGCGGTGGTGTGGAGTCTGGCGACCTTGGGCTGCGCGGTGTCCGCGGACTACGGCGAGATGTTCCTGGGCCGGTTCATGGTCGGTGTCGGTGAGGCGGCCTACGGGAGCGTCGGCATCGCGGTGGTCCTCAGCGTCTTCCCGGTCACCCTGCGGGCCACTCTCTCCGGGGCGTTCATCGGAGGAGGTGCCTTCGGATCGGTGCTGGGCGTGTCGATCAGCGGTGTGGCGGCCCAGCAGCTGGGCTGGCGCTGGGCTTTCGGCATCATGGGGATCTTCGGGCTGGCGCTGGCCGCGATCTATGCCCTCGTGGTCAGGGAGAGGAGGCTCGCTCCGTCCCCGGGGGCCCTGGGCAAAACACCGGATCGTCGCACGGCCGTCCGGAGCCTGCTGCCGGGGCTGTTCTCCTCGGTCTCCGTGGTCTGCGCCTACGTCGGCAGTGGACTTCAGATGTTCGTCGCGATGGCCCTGATGGCCTGGACACCCAGTTTCTTCAGTCGCTACTACTCCATGGCCCCTGCCGGGGCGGGAGTGGCTGCCGGGGCGTTCGCACTGATCACCGGTGTCGGCATGATCGTCGGCGGGGTGGTCTCCGATCGCCTCAGCCGTAGGAGCGCGGCCCGAAAGTGGACCGTCGCGATCACGTGCAGCCTCGGATCGCTCGTGTTCCTCATGACCGGATTCCTGCTGCCGGCCGGCGTGCCGCAACTCGTTCTGATCGGCGCTGGGGCCCTCCTGTGCAATGCGACGGCCGGACCCGCGGCGGCCATGGTGGCGAACCTGACGCCCGCGTCCGTCGCCGCGACGGCCATGGCCACGCTCACCCTGGCCAACAGCCTGCTCGGGCTCGCCCCCGGGCCCGCCGTGACGGGCATGCTCGCGGACCGCCACGGCCTGCTCGGAGCACTGCGGCTGGTCCCGCTCGCCGCGCTCGCGGCCGGTGCCGTGTTCACCGTCGGCAGGCGTTCCTACGAAAAGGATCTGCGTCGCCTGGGCCCGCTCCCGGACGTGCCGCTCAAGAACCTGGAGCCGCAGCCATGAACCGCTCCGTACCACCGACGGTCGTGATCGTTCCCGGACTGCGCGACCACGTGCCGGGCCACTGGCAGACCATCCTCGCCGACAACATCGCCGACGCCCGTACCGTTCCACCGCTGACCAACGACCGACTCAGCTGCGATGCCCAGGTCAGCGCCCTGGACCAGGTGCTGTCGGACGTCTCCGGGCCGGTCGTACCGGTCGCCCACAGCGCCGGGGTGATGACCACCGTGCACTGGGCGCGACGCCACCGGCGTCCGGTCGGGGGTGCCCTGCTGGCCGCGCCGCCCGACTTCGAGACTCCGCTCCCGGAGGGCTACCCCACCCTCGAGACGCTGGCCGAGAACGGCTGGAAGCCCGCACCGCGGACACCGTTGCCCTTCCCGAGCATCGTCGCGGCGAGCACGAACGACCCCCTCGCCGACTTCGACCGCGTAGCCGCACTCGCCGCCGCGTGGGGCAGCCGCCTCGAGAATCTGGGCCGGGTCGGGCACCTCAACCCCGCCTCGGGGTACGGCGAATGGCCGCGAGCCGAGGAGTTCGTCCGCGACCTCGGCCGAACCTCGCCCCACACGCCCGCCCGGGACACGGCGCCGGTTCCCCGCCCCCTCTCCCGGATCGACACAGGCCGCGCCCGGCCGGCACCGGCCGGGTCGGCCCTCGTGCCAAGCCCGCCGCAGGAGCGTCCGAGCGCGTGATCCGCCGGCCCGGGAGAGCACGTCTAGGTGCCGGTCCCGCCCCTGGGCACGGTGAACGACGTCAGCAGGGCGACGCCCGGGGCGAGGGCGGGCCAGCCGGTGCCGTGCCAGGCGAGGACGGCGACGGCGGAGGTGGGGAACTTGGTGCGCAGCCGCTCCAGGGTGTCGTCCAGGCCGTCCCCGGCCAGTGCCAGGATCAGGTCCTCCAGGCCCGGGTTGTGCCCGACGAGGAGGAGGGTCTCCACCTCGGGCGGTGTCTCCCGTACGACGTCCAGCAGGGTGGGTACGTCGGCCCCGTACAAGCGGGGTTCGTAGCGCACCGGGGGCGGGGTGCCCCATTCGCCGGAGGCGAGCTGCCAGGTCTGCCGGGCGCGTACGGCGGTGGAGCACAGGGCGAGGTCGGGCAGCAGGTCGGCCTCGGCGAGGGCGCGGCCGGCCGCCGGGGCGTCGCGCAGGCCGCGAGGTGCGAGGGGCCGGCGGGAGTCGGGCACGCCCTCGGGGCGGGCGGACTTCGCGTGTCTGAGCACCACGAGGCGGCGCAGCGGACCGGTGCCCGCGCGCCTGCTCACGCGAGGGTCCCGAGGTCCCGGGCGAGTTCGAGGGCGAGCAGCCGGTCGGCGTAGGCGAACGTCTCGAACCGGGCGCCGTCGGCGACGCCGGGATCGGCCGCGACGGCTTCCAGCACCCGCAGCACCCCCGGCACGTCGAGATCCTCGTCCCACGCCTCGGCGAGCCTCGCCCGCACCGCCTCCGGCACGGGCCGCGAGGGCTGCCGCGCCCACCGGGCCACGTCCCGCCGCCACCCGGCGAGCCGCTCGGCGGCCTGTGTCATCGTCCCCTCGTCCAGCGTCGCGCTCCGCCCGTAGGGGATGGACAGGAGGGCGAGACGGAGGGCGGTGGGGTCGGCGAGGAGAGAGGACGCGGCCGGCGAGTGCTCGCCGGATCCCGGCCCCGTCCACACGACCGGGGCGACCGCGATCACCGGGCCCTCTCCCCCGGCCTCCCCGTCCTCCCCGTCCTGCCCTGCCACCACCCGCACCACCTGCGCCGCCCCCGCGCCCGGCCCGTGAGCCTCCTCGAAGGGGCGCACGGCGAGGGCGTTCGCCGCGGTGCGCAGTTCGGCCGGCTGGCGGGGCGCGGTCGTCCAGGACTGGGCGCCGGTCAGTTCCAGGGCGCGGGCGAGGACATCGGCGGTCAGGAGCACCCGCAGGGACGTGAGGTCGAGGCCGCCCGCGCGGGCCTCGATACGGGTCAGGCCGCGCCGGGCGGGCGCGGCGGCGACGGGCTCACCGGTTCGGGCGTCGAGGATGCGCAGCACGGGCCCGAGCGTAGGCGCGCGGACGCCCGCGCGCAGGCACCGCGCGCCGATTTCGGGCACCGTGGCGGGTGAAGGGGCGGGAATCAGCGCTTTCGGGGGCCTGTTGAGGGCATCGGAAAGCAGCACACACCCCACAGGAGGCGGACGTGTACGACGAAGAGGCGGCGATTCGCAGGATTCTGACCGAACGGGGCGATACCTGGGCGGTGGTCGGCCTGTCCGGCAATTCCGCCCGTCCCGCGTACCGCGTGGCGCAGGTGCTCCAGCGGTTCGGCAAGCGGATCGTTCCGGTGCACCCGAAGGCCGAGACGGTGCACGGCGAGCCGGGCTACGCCTCCCTCGCGGAGATCCCGTTCGACGTCGACGTGGTGGACGTCTTCGTCAACAGTTCGTCGGCGGGCGCGGTGGCCGACGAGGCGGTGGCGAAGGGCGCGAAGGCGGTCTGGTTCCAGCTCGGCGTCGTCGACGAGGCCGCTTGCAATCGCACTCGCGAGGCCGGACTTGACATGGTCATGAATCGATGCCCGGCGATCGAAATTCCTCGCTTGACCTAGTGTCAGAACTTCTTCATCACAATAAGCGGGTGAATATTGACATTCGCGCGTGGCGGCTGAGCTGTGCAAACCCTGTCCCCAAGAAGGACAAGATCCTGAGTCAAGATTTGGTAAGCACTCTTTTGCCGACAGGGAAACCGTTCCTAGCCTGTGGCCTCCTTCTTCGTTAAAGCTGCGTTTACGATCTGAGAGGCCACTTGACATGACGAAAGTCGACCAGGCTGCACCGGTAGCCACGAGCGACACCGGGGGTCTGCGCCGCGACGTCGGACTCATCGGCCTGATGTGGGCCTCCGTGGGCTCCATCATCGGCTCCGGTTGGCTCTACGGCGCCGAGAAGGCCGTCGTCGTGGCCGGCCCCGCGGCGATCATCTCGTGGGTGATCGGCACGGTGGCCATCGTCCTTCTGGCGCTGGTGCACGCCGAGCTGGGCGGCATGTTCCCGGTGGCCGGCGGCACGGCGCGCTACCCGCACTACGCCTTCGGCGGCCTGGCCGGCATGTCCTTCGGCTGGTTCTCCTGGCTCCAGGCCGCCACGGTGGCCCCCATCGAGGTCGAGGCGATGATCGGCTACGCCGGTCACTGGAAGTTCGCCCAGGGCCTGCAGAACGCCGACCAGACGCTGACCACCAGCGGAATCGTTACTGCAATCGTCCTCATGGCCGTCTTCGTCGGCGTCAACTTCTTCGGCGTGCGCGCCCTGGCGCACACCAACAGCGCCGCCACCTGGTGGAAGATCGCCATCCCGCTCGCGGCCATCTTCATCATCGCGGTGGGCAACTTCCACGTCGGCAACTTCACCTCGGAGGGCTTCGCCCCCTTCGGCGCCAAGGGCGTGCTGGGCGCCGTCAGCTCCAGCGGCATCATCTTCGCGCTGCTGGGCTTCGAGCAGGCGATCCAGCTGGCCGGCGAGAGCCGCAACCCGCAGCGCGACCTGCCCCGCGCCACCCTCGGCTCGGTCGCCATCGGCGCCGGCATCTACATCCTGCTCCAGATCGTCTTCATCGCCGCGCTGCCGCACGCCTCCTTCGCGCACGGCTGGGCCAAGCTGGCGTACGCCGGCATCAGCGGCCCCTGGGCGGGTCTCGCGACCCTGGTGGGCCTCGGCTGGCTGGGCTGGGTGCTCTACGTCGACGCGATCATCTCCCCCGGCGGCACCGGCCTGATCTACACCACCGCCACCTCCCGCGTCTCCTACGGCCTGGCCAAGAACGGCTACGCCCCGAAGGCGCTCACCAAGACCGACAAGCGCGGTGTGCCGTGGATCGGTCTCATCGTGACCTTCGTCACCGGCATCCTCTGCTTCCTGCCGTTCCCGAGCTGGCAGGAGCTGGTCGGCTTCATCACCTCGGCGAGCGTGCTGATGTACGCGGGTGCCCCGCTGGCCTACGGCGCCTTCAGCGACCGTCTGCCGCACTTCGAGCGCCCCTACCGGCTGCCCGCCGGCAAGGTCATCTCGCCGCTGTCCTTCGTGGTCGCCAACCTGATCATCTACTGGAGCGGCTGGAACACCCTGTGGCGGCTGGCCTTCGCCATCCTGCTCGGCTACCTGCTGATGGGCTCCTACGCCGTGTGGGCCAACCTCAAGGGCAAGCCGGACGCGCCCCGGATGGACTTCAAGGCCGCGCAGTGGCTGCCCGCCTACCTGCTGGGCATCGGCCTGATCTCCTGGCAGGGCGGCTTCGGTGACGGCAGCCAGGGCAACATCCCGCTGTACTGGGACATCCTGGTCATCGCGGCCTTCTCGCTCGGCGTCTACTACTGGGCGAAGGCCACCGCCTCCAAGACGGAGGCGATCGAGCGCAGCATCGACGAGGTCGTCGTCACCGACGCGCCCGCGCACTGAGCCACCGCTCCGCCCCCGGTGCCCCGCCGGCCGTTCCACGGCCGGCGGGGCACCGTCGTCATGCGGGGCCGTGCTCGCTCTCGGCGAGGATCACCCGCACCGGGGCGGTCAGTTCGTCCAGGCAGTCCGGGGCCGGCGTCGTCTCGAAGTCTCCGACGGGTGCGCGCGTGGCCGCACGCCGACAAGGCGCGGGGGCCACACGCCTGGACGTCTCACTGCACGGGCGGCGGCACGGAGACGGCCATCATCATCTCCATCGGAACGTCACCGCGGTTGGCGTAGACGTGCGGGACGTTCGCCTCGAAGGTGGCGCTGGCGCCGGTCGGGACGCGGTGCTCCTCGCCGTCGACGACGAGGGTCAGCTCGCCCGCCGTGACATGGACCAGTTCCACGGTGCCGGCCGGGTGCGGCTCCCCCGGACTCTCGTCCCCGGGCATCAGCACCCAGTCCCAGATCTCCAGCGGGCCGGGGGCCTCCGTGCCCGCGAGCAGCCGGTTGTAGCTGCCGGCCTCGGTGTGCCACAGCCGTACCGCCCGTTCGGCCGGGACGATGCGGACCCGGGGGCCGCGCTCGTAGTCGAGCAGGGTGGTGACGCTGATGCCGAGCGCGTCGCCGATCTTGACGATGGTGCCGATGCTCGGGTTGGTGCGGGCCTGCTCGATCTGGATCAGCATGCCCCGGCTGACACCGGCGCGGGCGGCGAGCACGTCCAGGGTGAAACCGCGCACCGAGCGCCAGTGCCTTACGTTGCGCGCCAGGGACTGGGTCAGCAATTCGAGGTCCGACACGTTCCGTCCGATATCCGAGATGGTTCACTGACGTGGATGACGTAGTTCAACTTACTGAACTACGGTGGAGCGCACCCGTTCGTTCAAGAAACTGTACTGCGAGGCATCGTGACGGCCTTCTTCGCCCTGACCACCAGCCTGTTGTGGGGGCTGGCCGACTTCGGCGGCGGACTGCTGACACGCCGTACGCCCGCGCTGACCGTGGTCGTCGTCTCGCAGTCCATCGCGGCGGCCGTGCTGGGCGCGATCGTCGTCGCCACGGGCGCCCTGGGCGAGGCCGAGCCCCGGCTGTGGTTCGCGTTCGCCGCCGGCCTGGTCGGCCCGATCGCCCTGCTCGCCTTCTACAAGGCCCTCGCGTCCGGCCCGATGGGCGTCGTCTCGCCGCTCGCCACCCTCAGCGTCGTGGTGCCGGTCGGCGTGGGCCTGTTCCTGGGCGAGCGCCCGGGGCTGCTCCAGCTCGCGGGCATCGCGGTCGCGGTCGGCGGGGTCGTGCTCGCGGGTGGGCCCCAGCTGCGGGGCGCGCCGGTGGAGCGGCGCACGGTCCTGCTGACGCTGGTCGCGGCGCTCGGCTTCGGCACGGTGTTCGCCCTGATCGCCGAGGCGTCCACGACGATCACCGGCCTGTACCTCTCGCTGTTCGTGCAGCGGCTGACCAATGTCGCGGTGGGCGGGGCCGTGCTCGCCGTCTCCCTGCGGCGCGGTGGCACCGCGCTGCCGCAGGACGGCTTCCCCTACCGCTCACTGCCCGCGCTGGCCTTCGTCGGCCTGGCCGATGTGGCGGCGAACGGCACGTACGCCGTCGCCGCCCAGTACGGCCCGGTCACCGTGGCCGCCGTCCTCGCCTCGCTCTATCCGGTGGTGACCGCGCTGGCCGCCCGCGGTTTCCTCAGCGAACGGCTGCGCGCCGTCCAAGCGGCGGGCGCGGGCCTCGCCCTGCTCGGCACGGTACTGCTGGCGACCGGCTGAGGGCCGCCGGCCACCCGCCACCCGCACCCGACATCGGGCATCGGGCATCGGGCATCGGGCATCGGGCATCGGGCATCGGGCATCGGGGGCGAGTTTCCGCTCCCGGTCTCCGTCCCGGGCCTCAGCCCTCGGTCTCCAGTTCGGCGAGCCGGGCCACCGCGGACTCGTCCAGGTCGGCCAGGGCCCGCAGTTGTGCCGGGGTCGTCCCGTCCGGGATCGGCACCGGGGCCGGGGTGCGCAGCGGCGGCTGCCAGCCGTCCTCGGGGGTCCAGCGCCGTACGACCTTGGCGGGCGCGCCGGCCACCACGGCGTGGTCGGGCACCGTGCCGCGCACCACGGCACCGGCCGCGACCACGACGTTCCGGCCGATCCGCGCGCCCGGCAGGATCACCGCCCCGGTACCGATCCAGCAGCCGGGGCCGATCTCCACGGGCTCCATCCGGGGCCACTGCCGGCCGATGGGCTCGTGCGGGTCGTCGTAGGAGTGGTTGGTCGAGGTGACGTAGACGTACGGGCCGAAGTAGCAGTCACGGCCGATGGTCACCGTGGTGTCCGCGATGACGTGGCTGCCGCGGCCGAGCACCACGCCGTCACCGATGCGCAGGATCGGGTCGGGACCGAGGTCCAGGTCGGGCATCAGACCGGCGGTCAGGGTGACCTGTTCGGCGATGATGCAGTGGGAGCCGAGCCGGATCCAGGGCTCGCCGAAGACCGTGCCGAGCGGGAAGGCGAGCCGGGTGGCCTCGCCGATGGCGCCGAAGCGGAGGCGTCCCGGGTGCTCCGCCGTGACGGAGCCGGTCCGCTGGACCCAGGCCCAGGCCCGGTGGACGGCACGCTGGGCGAGGCCACGGCGCCATGATGAGAACGTGTTCTTGCGCTTCGGCACGGGCTCACGTTACTCACGGGTTGCCTCCCGCGAGAGTCCGGACCGCTGTGATCTTTGCCCCACCCCCTGTCGTACCGTGCGGGGTACCGACGGACGCGAGGAGACGGTGATGACGCAGCGGGCACTGATCGTGGGCATCGGCGGGAAGGAGCCGCGGGTCGACGCGGAGGCGTTCGTGGCCCCGACGGCTTCGGTGATCGGGGACGTGACGCTGCACGCGGGGGCGAGTGTCTGGTACGGCGCGGTGGTGCGCGGTGACGTCGAGACGATCACCGTGGGGGCGCGGGCGAACGTGCAGGACAACGTGACCCTGCACGCGGACCCCAATTTCCCGGTGAGCATCGGGGAGCGGGTGTCCATCGGGCACAACGCGGTGGTGCACGGGGCGACGGTCGAGGACGACTGCCTGATCGGGATGGGGGCGACCGTGCTCAACGGGGCCGTGATCGGGGCGGGGTCGTTGGTGGCTGCCCAGGCGCTGGTGCCGCAGGGGATGGTGGTGCCGCCGGGGTCCCTGGTGGCGGGGGTGCCGGCGAAGGTGCGGCGTGAGCTCTCGGCGGAGGAGAAGGAGGGGGTCACCCTCAACGGCACGCTGTACGCCGATTTGGCCCAGGCGCATCGCGAGGTGCACGAGTAGGTCGTTCCGCGGGTGCGGGCGGGGGCCGTCGTTCGCGCGGTTCCCCGCCCCTCGGGGGCGGGCCGCTCACCCGCGCGGGACGGGGAACCGCCCCCGAGGGGCGGGTCACTCGCCCGCGCCGACGGGTTCCACCTCTCGCCGGGACAGCTCCTGCTGGGCCTTCTTCGTCCTGCGCTTCACGATCAGCATGGTGGCCAGGCCCAGGACGACCGCGGCGGCCAGGCCCACGTAGGAGAACTTCTTCAGCCAGCCCTCGGCGACGACGCCCACGTAGTAGACGGCGGCGGTAGTGCCGCCGGCCCAGCAGACGCCGCCCAGGACGTTGGCGATCAGGAACTTCCAGTAGGGCATGTGGAGCACGCCGGCGAGGGGGCCGGCGAAGATGCGCAGGAGGGCGATGAAGCGACCGAAGAAGACGGCCCACATGCCCCACTTCTGGAAGGAGCGCTCGGCGGTGGCCACATGGGCCTCGCCGAAGTGCCGGGGGAACTTCCTGCCCAGCCAGGCCAGCAGCGGGCGCCCGCCCTTGCGGCCGATGGCGTAGCCGATGGAGTCGCCGATGACCGCGCCCGCGGTCGCGCAGGCGCCGAGGATCAGCGGGTTGATGTGGGAGTGCTGGGAGGACATGAGCGCCGCCGAGACGAGGACGATCTCGCCCGGCAGCGGAATGCCGAGGCTTTCGACGCCGATCACCAGGGCCACCACGGCGTAGACGGCGACCGCCGGCACCGAGTCGAGCCATTCCTGGACGTGCACCGCGGAGTCCTCCCCTGTCACTGACCTTGCCCGGGAGCACCGGGTAAAGCGCTCCCCAAAGAAGGCTACCCGGTCGGCGGCGAACGGCCGCTCGGCGTACGCCTTCCCGGCGGCACCGACGCGCCTTTGGACATTGGGTTGTCCGCCATCCCGGCGTCACTCGGCGGGGGAAGGCTCCCCCCGGTTCGCCCGCACCGCCTCCCAGGGTCCCGCCGCGGAAGGACGACGTCCCGTGTCCGCACCGTCCCCCCTCGCCCCACCCCCCGGCAGTCCCGTGCCCGAGGCCCCGTCCCGGCCGGTCCCGTCGCCGTCGCCGTCCGGCCGGTCCCTGCGGCTGGCCCTCTGTCTGGCCCCGCTGCTGTTCGCGGGCTGCTGGGCCGTCGCCGACCGCCCCGTGCTGTACGAGGGGGCGCGGCGGCTCGTCGCGGCCGATCCCCGGTGGCTGCTGGCCGGGTTCGGCTGTACGTGTCTGACCTGGGTGGCGGCCTCCTGCGTCCGGCAGGGCGCGCTGCCCGACCGGCTGCCGGCGGGGCTGCTGCTGGCGTCGCAGGTCGCCGCGGGCGCCGCGAACCACGCGCTGCCCGGCGGGCTCGGCGCGCACGCCGTCACGGTGCGCTTCCTGCGGGCGCGCGGGGTGCCGCTGGACCGGGCGACCGCCTCGATCGGCCTGTACTCGCTGGTCAAAGCCGCCGCGAAGACGCTCGTCCTGCTGGTCCTCCTCACGGTCTCGCCGGCCTGGCGGCGCCTGGGCGGTCTGCTGCCGGACGGGACGGAGCTGGTGCCGGCCGCGGCGGTCGCGGGCGGCGTGGTCACCGGGGTGGGAGTACTGCTGACCGCCGTACGGCCGTTGCGGCGGCCGGTGACCGCACTGGTGCGCACCGCGCTCGCCGACGCCCGGGTGGTGCACGCGCTGCCGTGCCGGGCCCTGGCGCTGTGGGGCGGGGCGGTGGCGATGCCCCTGGTGCAGGCGGGCTCGCTCGGCTGTGTCGGGGCCGCGCTCGGGCTCGAACTGCCCTGGCCGGAGGTGGCGCTGGCGTTCCTGGCGGCCGGCACGGCGATGGGTGGCGCCCCGGTGCCCGGCGGGATCGCGGTGGACGCGGCGCTGGTGTGGACGCTGGTCGCCTTCGGCGCGGAGCCCGCCCCCGCGACGGCGACCGTGATCGGCCACCGGGTGGTGACGGACTGGCTGCCGCTGCTGCCGGGCGCGCTGGTGCTGTCGGCGCTGATCCGGGCCAAGGTGCTGTGACGCGTTCCGGGGGGTGCCTCATTCCCGGCGGGCCACCAGGCGGTAGGCGTTGGCCAGGCGGAGGCGGTGGGCGAGGGGGCGCAGCGCGAGCCGGTCGAGGAGGGTGGCCGTGAGCAGGGCGGGGACCCCGGCGAGCAGAAGGGCGGCGCGCAGGGCGCGGCGCGGGGCGCCGGGCGGCTCGGGCAGCCAGGGCGCGTCCTCGCGCGGTGCCGTGTGGTCCAGGGCCAGCCAGACGGCGGCGAGCAGATCGACCGGGTCGTGCGGTTCGGCGTGCTGTTCGGCGAGGACCGTGAAGCCGTGTTCGGTGAGCCGGCGGCGCAGATTGCCGACCGGCATGAGGTGCAGGTGCTGCGGCTGGAGCCAGGGCAGCCACCAGCGGCCGAGGAGGCGGGCGTAGCGGCTGTCCGGGTCGGGCACCTCGACAAGGAGGTGGCCGCCGGGGCGTACGGCCTCGTGGGCGGCGCGGAGTTCGCGGTCGGGGTCGGTGCTGTGCTCCAGGTAGTGGAACATGCTCACCACGTCGTAGCGTGCGGCGAGTTCGGGGGCGAGGTCCGGGAAGGCGCCCCGGTGGGCGTGCTCGACGCGCCCCTCCCGGGCGGCGAGTTCGACGCCGTCGGTGAAGTCGAGCCCGTCGAAGGAGGTGCCGGGCAGCACGGTGCGGGCGCTCGCGCAGAAGTGCCCGTGCCCGGTGCCGACGTCCAGCCAGCTCTTCGGGGCGGGGTCGTACGGCAGGATCGACCGGGCGCGGCCCTCGTACATGGCGCCGCGGCCGCCGAAGGTACCGCTCATCCGCTGTTCGCCGAGGCCGTCGTAGAAGTCCCGGTAGTAGAACTCCAGGCCCGCTTCGGTCAGTCGGGGGTTCTGGAAGACGTGGCCGCAGTCGGCGCAGCGGTCGAGGGTGAAGCGGCCGGGCTTGTGCTGGAGCAGGTCGGTGGTGCGCAGCCGGTGGTCCAGCCGGCCGGAGCCGCACCAGGGGCAGGTGGTGCGGCGGGGGGCGAGGAAGCGCTCGGTACCGGCGGCGAGGTCGGCCCGGTAGGCGGGGCGCAGGGCGGCGACGCGCTCGGCCTTCGCCTTCTTCTCACGGGGCTCGGTCATCGGCTCTCCCTTGCCAGTCGTTCCAGGTGGGTGGCGGCCGCGGGTGCGCCGCCGGCCGCGCGGAAGGCGGCGCGGACGCGGGCGGCGGCGGCCCGGTGGGCGGGGTCGTGCAGCACGGTGTCGAGGGCCGTGCCGAGCCGGTCGGCGCCGACCCGGCCGAACTTCACCCGGAGCCCGGCCCCCGCGTCCACGACCTGCGCGGCGATCACGGGCTGGTCATCGCGGATGGGGGCGACGACGAGCGGGACGCCGTGCCACAGCGCCTCGCACACGGTGTTGTGGCCCGCGTGGCAGACCACCGCGTCCAGCCGTTCCAGCAGGGCGAGTTGGGGCACGGAGGGCAGGATCAGCACGTCCTTGTCGCCCTCCTCGGCGGGGAGCACACCGCCGGGGTCGGCGAGCACCGCCTGCACCCGGTCGGCGCGTTCGCGCAGCGCGTCGTGGCAGACGGCGAGGAAGCGGGCCCCGGCGTCGGCGTTGGCGGTGCCCAGGGTGACCAGGACCTTCGCCCGGCCCGGATCCAGCCACTCCCAGGGGAAGCCGGGGTGTCCGGGCCGGCCCGCGAGGGAGGGGCCGACGTAATGGATGTGCGGGGCCGACGGGGCCCTGGGGCCGACGAGTTCGGGGCTGCTGAAGACCAGCAGGAGGTGGGGCGAGGAGCGCGGGTCGGCGGTGCCGGAGGGGTCGCCGACGCGGCCGCGCAGCTCGGCCAGCCGCTGCCGCAGCCAGTCGGCGACCTTGGGCAACCCGTCGTAGGCACCGCCGAATTCGGCCGTGGTGGTCGCTGAGGTAGCCCAGGGCAGGCCGAGTCGTTCGGCCACCAGGGCGCCGGCGAAGGCCTGCTGGTCGGCGACGACCACGTCCGGGCCGAACTCCTCGACGGCGGCCCGCACTCCGGGTGCCATCGCGTCGGCGAGCGGCAGCAGGTACCACTCCCACAGGAACTTCAGCGCTTCGGCACCGCGCAGGTCCGGGGGCCGTACGGCGCCGTCGGCGCCCGGCACCGGGCCCGCGCAGCCGAACACCGGGGCGTCGGGGCCCGCGAGCCGCCGCACCAGCCCCGGGTCGGCGCAGGTCCAGGCCACCCGGTGGCCGCGCGCGGCGAGGTGGGCGGCCACCCCGACGGCCGGGTTGATGTGCCCGGTCAACGGCGGCACGACGAAGAGGAAGCCGCTCACCGGACCACGCCCGCCCCGGCCCGGATCAGGTCCAGGACGTGCCCGCCGACCGCGCCGGGCGCCTCGACCAGCACCGAGTGCTCGTGTCCCGGCAGCACCACCGACCGGAAGTCCGGCAGCCGGGCCTCGTGCAGCGGCACCAGGTCCGCGAGGTCGGAGTCCCCGCCGTAGATCCCGAGGACCGGGCAGCGCACGGCGGCGATCTCGGCCTCGGTGTGCACCCGGCTGGCCGGGATGTCCCGGCCGAGGCTGGTCTCCCGGGCGAGCCGGGCCGCGCCCTTGGCGAGGCGGGCGGTGTTGTGGCCCCGGTGGGCGGTGATCCAGGCGATGGCGTCCCGCTCGTTGCAGGCGAGTTGGGTCACGACGCGGTGCAGGATGCCGCCGAGTTTGCGCGCCCACGCGGGGGTCGCGGGTTCGGACTCCACGAGGGTGAGGGTGGCGACGCGCTCCGGACGGCGCACCGCGTAGCCGAACGCGATGGTCCCGCCGTAGGAGTTGCCGACCAGATGCACCGGGCCGGTGACGCCGAGGCGGTCGAGGAGCGCGGTGAGGTCGTCGATGTTGTGTTCCAACGTGTAGCCCAGGGGCGGGCGTTCGCTGCGGCCGTGGCCGCGCAGGTCGTACATGACCACGTCCAGACCGGCCGCGGCGAAGGCGGGGGCGACGGTGAAGTAGTAGCTGGCCAGGCTGTCGGTGAGCAGCCCGTGCACCAGCACGACCGTGCCGCCGGGAGTGCCGCCCCCGGCGGGGGCCATGCGCTGGACGTGCAGCCGGATGCCGCCGGCGTCGACCATCGCCATGGCTCAGCCCGCCTGCGCGCTTCGCAGGCTCCACACCACGTACTCCACGAGCCTGCCGACGGTCAGTTCGATGATCTCCTCGAAATCCATCCCGGCCAGGAACTCGGCGAGGTTGACCCGCCCGCCGTACCGCTCCTCCAGCATCCCGGCCAGGGTGACCAGGTCGATGCTCTCCAGTTCCAGGTCGCGGTTGAAGGTGGTGGACATGCCGATGGCCGTGTCGTCGTCGCCGTACTCCGCCAGGACCTCGCGGAGCATGCCGGTGATGTCGGCGAGGACGGCGTCGGGGGCCGGCTGGGTGGGGATCGCTGGGGGGTTCATCGGGGGATCTCCTCGACTGCGGGATCGTGGGATGCGGCGTCGGCGGTGGCGGGCCCGGTGGTCCAGGCCACCACGTAGGCGCGGGGCGTCAGGGCGGGCGGGTTGGCCACGGGGGCGCAGTGGACGGGGTAGGCGGGGGCGAGGCGGCCGCGGACCAGGAGCCGGGTGCCGTCGGGGGCGGCCTCCAGGATTCTGAAGTCCCTCGGCCGTCCGCCGAATCCGGTGCCCTCGGCCTTGGCGACGGCCTCCTTGGCCGCCCAGAAGCGGGCGAACCACTCCGCCCGCGAGCCGGACCGCGTTCGCAGGAGCCGGAGTTCGTCCGGAGCGAGCGCCGTCGCCAGGGTCGCCGGATCGCGCTCGGTGACCTCTTCGATGTCGATGCCGGGCCCGGGGCGCGGGCCGTGCGGCCGTACGATCGCCACGCCCGCCTCGGCCCGGTGGGCGAGCGAGACGTCCAGCGGGGGCAGGGTCCGCCCGTGCACGCCGGTGACGCGGGGGCGGCCGCTCGCGTCGTTGCGCACCCGGATCTCGGCCGGGAAGACGGGCCCCTCGCCGTGCTCCCAGAGCCACCGCCGTACCGCGTCCTTGACGGCGATCCGGCCGAGCAGCCACTGACGGCGGCCGCGGGGCGGGTGGGCGGCGTACTCCGAACGCTCCGTACCGCCCAGCGCGTTGCGCATGATCAGCTCGCGCGAGGCGAGGTCGGGCCAGCGCTCGTGCAGCAGCGTCCAGCCGCCGGGCCGGACGGCGGAGAGGGTGTGGCGCTCGGGGAAGCGTTCGACGGGGCGGGTCGTCGGGTCGTTGTCGAAGCGGCGGTCCTGCCAGCCGTCGAGGACGGCCCACACCCGGCCGCCGACGGCGAGTTCGGCGTCCGCCTCCAGGAGGGTGTCGGAGAGGGAGGTGATCCGCACCAGGCAGTCGACCTCGGTGCCGGGGGCCGGATGCGGCCCGTAGAACGTCATCCGCCGCATCTGCACGGGGAAGACGACGGTCCGCCGGGTGCGGGTCGCCATGATCCAGTAGCCGAGCAGCTGGCCCACGTTGTCCAGCAGGGCGCCGGGGGCGGCGGGCGCGGTGATCACCCCGCGCACGTGCCGCTCGCCGATCGCGGACAGCTCGGTCAGGCCCTGGAACCCGGGGCCGTGGAACATCCAGCGCTCGTCGTAGATCTGGGACGCGGTGTGCTCGGGGCGGCGCTCGGGGGCGTCCGGGCGGGGGCCCGGCGGGGGTGGCGCCGGGTGGTGGGGGGCGAGTTCGAGCACGGCGCGGGCGGTGGGGCCGAAGGCGACGGTCAGGTGGTGCGGACGTCCGGGGTCGGGGGTGACCGTGATCGGTACGTCCACGGCGGGCACGGCGGTGAGCCAGCGGTCGAACCGGGCCCCGTGCACGGCCACCGCCCGCATCCCGGGCGCGGCCGCCTCCGCCGCGTCCATCATGTGCCGCACGATCGTGGTGGCGGGCACGACGGGCCAGCGGTCCTCGACGTCGGGCCAGCCGGGGCGCTGGGGGAAGAAGCAGTGGTCGAGGAGGTGGGGCATGGAGTGGGGGGAGACGTGGAGGGTGGTGGTCGTGGCGGACGGGGTCACCGGGGCCGGGGTTCGCGGTGCGGCGGGTACGGGGACCGCGGGTGCCGCCAGGACGGGGGCGGCCGTCGGGGTCGCGGGCGCGGGCTCGGAGGCGGTCGGCGCGGTCCCGGGTGCCAGGCGCGCGGAGGCGGTCGGCGCGGTCCCCGCCGCGGGCGTCGTCGTGAGGGGCGTCCGGCGGTGCGCGGCCGGGGTGCGCCCCCGCGCCGCCGCCATCACCTCGGCCGCCGTGTCCGCGGTGTCCCGCAACAGGGCGGACAGCTCGGCGGCGACCGGGAACCGGGCGGCGAGATCGTCGAGGACGGGCGCGCCCGGGGCCGCGGGGCGGGTCGCCGAGGGCCCGCCGCGCCGCAACTCCCCGCGCAGTTGCTCCCGTACGCCGCCGTCCAGCGACACCAGCGCGCCGCCGAGGTCGAGCCGAACGGGCGGGCGGCCGGCCCCCGCGGGGTTCACCAGGATGCCGGGGATCGCGGGGGCGGACCCGTCGCGCGTGGCCCCCGCGGTGCGCCGCGGCAGGGCCGGTGTCACCGTCGCTCCCGCTGTCCACAGCGCCGTCGCCACGCGACGCAGTTGTGGCAGTCCGCCCTGGTGGGGCGAGCACGCGGGGACCGCGAGATGGTCGCGGTCCCCCAGCGTGTCGTCGATCAGCGAGGTGAGGCGGCCCGGACCGGGTTGGACGAAGACGCGGTGTCCGGCGGCGTACAGGGCCTCGGTCAGTTCGCGGAAGCGGACCGGTTCCAGCAGGTGCCGTACGAACAGGGCACGCACGGCCGCCTCGGCCTGAGGGAACGGTGCGGCGGTCGTACCGGACCACACCGGCACGGCCGGCCGATGGAGCCGGAGGCGGTCGGCGGCCTCCTCGATGGGGGCGAGGTACGGTTCGAGCATCGGCGTGTGGAAGCCGGAGCGGAAGGGCAGCACCTGGCAGATCACGCCCTGCGCGCGGAAGGACCGCACGAGCTCTCCGACCGCCGCGTCCGGCCCGCACACCATCGACTGGCGAGGCGCGTTGTCGTGGGAGAGCACGATCCCGGAGCCCGCCCAGGCGTCGGCGAGGGCCGTCCGCACCTGCGCGGCGGAGGTGCCGAGCGCGGCGAAGACGAGCCCGGGGACGGTGAGCGCGTCCGGGTCGAACTCCGCCATGAAGGCGTCGACCTGGTCGGGTGAATAGATCCCGGCAGCCGCCATCGCCGTCCACTCGCCGACGCTGTGCCCGGCGACCGCGTCGGGCACGACGCCCATCGCGCGCAGCGCCCGGTCCAGCAGCCGGCCCACACCGACGACGTCGAGGCCGTGCCGTCCGACGTCCTCGACCCGGGTTTCCCCCCGCGTGCCGCGCAGTGGCGGCAGTCCGAAGCGGGCCGCGACGTCGTCGGTGCGCGGCGGCGTGAACTCGCCCTCCAGACCGGGGAAGACGAACGCCAGCCGGTCCCCGGGCCCGCCCAGCAGCGGGGTCGGCCGCAGCCAGACATCGCTGCGCCCCTGCCAGGGCCGTCCCTTCGCGACGGCCCGGCGCGCGAGCGCGAGCCGTTTGGCGTCCGGCGCCACGATCCCGAGCCGTACCCGCCCCGCCCCGGAATGTGTCCGGGCCGGGTCGAGCCCGGCGGCCAGGACGTCCGGGTCATCGGCGTCCAGGAGGGCGGCGAGGCGATCGACGGAGTCGGCCGCGAGAAGGAGGACGGGCTCCGGCTCGGTGACGTGGGCGACCGGGGCGGGGGCGGGCGGGTGCCCGGGGGCCGCGGTGCGCCGTGCGGCCGGTGCCTCCTCCAGCACCACGTGCGCGTTGATCCCGCCGAAGCCGAAGGCGTTGACGGCGGCCCGGCGGGTCGGCCGACCGGGATCGGGGTCCCAGGGCCGGGCTTCGGACAGGGTGCGGAAGCGGGTGGCTCGGAGACGGGGATGGGGGTCGTCGCAGTGCAGGGTGGGCAGGAGGGTGGCGTGATGGAGGGCGAGGGCGGCCTTGACCAGCCCCGCCACCCCGGCGGCCGGCATCGTGTGGCCGATCATGGACTTCACGGAGCCGAGCACCGGGCGCTCCTCGTCCGCGAGATCCGATCCGGGCCCGAACACCGTCGCCAGCGTGGTGAGTTCGGCGCCGTCGCCCGCCGGGGTCGCCGTGCCGTGGGCTTCCAGAAGGCCGAGGGAGCGGGGCGCGGCGGGGTCGAGCCCGGCGGCCCGCCAGGCCTGGCGCACGGCTCGGGTCTGCCCGCCCGGGTCGGGGCTGACGAGGCCCGCGGTACGACCGTCGCCGGCGACGCCCGTGCCACGGATCACGGCGTAGACGCGGTCCCCGTCGCGCTCGGCGTCCGTGAGTCGTTTCAGCACGACGACCCCCGTGCCCTCCCCGATGAGGAGGCCGTCGGCGTCCCGGTGGAAGGGCCGGATGCGCTCGGTCGGGGACAGCGCGCGCAGCTGGGAGAAGACGCTCCAGAGGGTGATGTCGTGGCAGTGGTGCACTCCCCCGGCGAGCATCAGGTCACAGCGCCCGGAGACGAGTTCGGCGACCGCCTGGTCGACGGCGACCAGCGAGGAGGCGCAGGCCGCGTCGACGGTGTAGGCGGGGCCGCGCAGGTCGAGCCGGTTGGCGATGCGGGAGGCGGCGAGGTTGGGCACGAGGCCGATCGCGGACTCGGGGCGGTCCGGGCCCAGCCGCTCGGTGAACGCCGCCCGGACCCGGTCGAGTTGGGCCGGTGCCAGGTCGGGTACCAGCTCGCCGAGGGTCCGGACGAGTTGGTGCGCCGTACGCACACGCTGGTCCAGCCGGGCCAGGCCGGGGGTGAGGTAGCCGCCCCGGCCCAGCACCACGCCGATCCGGTCCCGTGCCGGGAGCCCACGCTCGCCGCCCGCGTCGGCGAGCGCGGCGGCGGCCACGTCGAGGGCGATCAGCTGGTCGGGCTCGGTGCCCGGGACGGCCGCGGGCATGATCCCGTACCGCGTGACCTCCACCTCGGCCAGGCCGTCCACGAAGCCGCCGCGCCGGCAGTAGACCTGGTCGGGCGCGGCGGGTCCGGCGGCCGACACCCCCGGGCGGTAGTAGTCGGCGTCCCAGCGGCCCGCGGGCACCTCGCCGATCGCGTCGACACCGTCCCGCAGATTGCGCCAGTAGGCGTCGAGTCCGCGCGCGCCCGGCATCAGCACCGACATCCCGACGATGGCGACGGGGAGTTGACGGTTCGTCATGTCACCAGCCCGACGCGGTGTAGACGACGGCACGGGTCGCGGGGTCGCCCCAGGCCAGTTCCCCGAGCAGGGCCGCGGTGCCCTCCTCCGGGTCGATCATCTGCACGCCTCGGCGGGCGTACTCGCGGCCGAGTTCCGCGCCCACCATGCCGGTGTGGCTGCCGGAGGGCGCCCAGGGTCCCCAGTGCACGGTGAGCGCGCGGTGTCCGCCGCGGGCGGCCCACTCGGCGCCGAGCGCTTCGAGGGCGTCGTTGGCGGCGGCGTAGTCGCACTGGCCGCGGTTGCCGAGGACGGCGGCGATGCTGCCGAACAGCACGGTGAACGCGGGCGCCGAGGGCAGCTCGTCCAACGCGGCGAACAGGGCGGCGGCGCCGGCCGTCTTGGTGCCGTAGACCCGCTGGAAGGAGTCGGGGGACTTCTCGGCGATCAGCCGGTCCTCGATCACCCCGGCCGCGAACACGACCCCGTCGAGGCGGCCGTGTTCGGCGTGGGTCTCCTTGACCGCCTGGAGCACCGCGTCGCGGTCCCGGAAGTCCACCGAGCGGTAGCGGGCCGTGCTCCCGAGCGCGGTGAGTTCGTCGAGCGTCGCCGTGATCTCCCGTTGGGCGAGCAGGAGTTCGGCCGCCCGGTTGATCTCGGCGGGCGTCGGCGCCTCGGGACCGGCCGCGAGCGCCGCGCGCAGTTCGACGGGGGTGCGGGCGGCGGCGGTCCGCGGGGATTCGGGAGCGGTGAGCGCGGGGGTGCGGCCGAGGAGTTCGATCCGGCATCCGCAGGCCCCGGCCAGTGTCGCCGCGAACCGGGCGGTGATGCCCCGTGCGCCGCCGACCAGCAGCACGACGGAGTCCCGGTCGAGCCCGAGCGCCGCGGCCTCGGCGGCCCCGGTGCCGGCGGGACCGGCCCCGGTGCTGCCGAGGGCGCCGAGTGGCGCGGGGAGCAGCTCCGGGCGCCGACGGGTTCCGTCGGCGGAGCGCAGGACGACGGGGAGCGGGGCCGGAACCGCCGTCTCGTGGGCCGGTGCGCACAACTCCGCGAGCACCGCCTCGGCCACCGCCGCCGGGCCTGTGTCCCCGACGGCGACGACCCGCGCCACGACGTCGGGGAACTCCCGGCCGACGGTACGGAACAGCCCGTCCAGCCCGGCCGCCCGCGCCGCCGCGGCACCCTCCGCGGCACGCACGGCCAGCAGCCGGCGGACACCGCGCGTCAGCGCCGCCTTGAGCACCGGGAAGGCGTCCGGCAGCACCGGCAGGTCCGGGCCGGGCAGCGCGCCCAGGTAGACCACCCCGTCCACGGCGCCGTCGGCCGCCCCGAGGACGTGCCCCTGGTCGAGCAGGACGACCTCCGCGCCCCGCGCATCGAGCCGCGCCGCCACCTCCGCCGCCGCTCCTGCGCCGTCACCCAGCAGGAAGTACCGCTCCCCGGCGAGGGCGGCGGGCTCCGGCTCGGCGTCGGGCAGCGGCAGCGCCCGCACCTCGAACCGCCGGGGTGCCACCCCGAGGGGCGCCGCGTCCGGCTCCGGGACCTCTTCCCCGAGGTGGGCGGGGCCCGCACCGGTGCCGACCCGCGCCCCCAGCCACGCCGTCACCGCCGCCGCCGTACGCGCCTTGGTCAGCTCCTCCAGCTCGGCGTCGTCCAGCAGCTCCGCGCCCCCGGCGATGCCCAGCCGCTTGGCCAGCTCGCCCGCGATCTCGGCCCGCTTGATCGAGTCGATGCTCAGGTCCGCCTCCAGATCGAGGTCGGGCTCGATCATGTCGACGGGATAGCCGGTGCGTTCGCTGATGATCTCCAGCACGACCCGTCCCACGTCGTCAGCGGACGCGGTGACCGCTTCCTCCGGGGCCACGGGAACGACCGCCGCGGCCACCGGGGCCGGCTCGGCGGACGGCTCCTGGGGTGCGACCGCCACCGCGGCGACCGGAGCCGGCGGCGCCACCGGCGTCCCCGTCCCCCCGAAGTACGTGAGCAGCACATCCCGCTGCGCGGCGATCATCTCGCGCCCGCTGCGCAGGAATTCGGTGATCAGCGCGTCCCGGTCGGCGGGTGCGCCGTTGGGCTGGTCGGTGGTCACAGTCGTCTCCACGACGCGTCGGGCCGGTGCGAGGGCACCGGCGAGCAGGGCTCCGTCGGCGGTGCGGACGAGGTGTCCGTCGACCGTCCAGCCGGGTCGGGCGGGGGCCGGGGCGCGCAGCGCGTCGACGGCGTCACGGCCCTGGAAGAGCCAGGCGGCGCGCACCGGGGCGCCCGCGGCGGCGAGCCGGGCGAGGGCGTCGAGCCAGCCGGGCAGTCCGCCCTCCGGCTCGGGCTCGGGGGCGATCGTGCGGTGCGGGCGGTCGCCGAGGATCTGCCCGACGAGCCGGGTGAGGACCGTACCGGGGCCGGCCTCGACGAAGATCCGCGCGCCTGCCTCGTACATCGCCTCGATCTGCGCGGCGAAGGCGACCGGCGCCCCGATCTGGGCGGCGAGTTCGGCACGCACCCCCTCGGGGTCCGGCGGGTACGGCGCGGCGGTGCGGTTGGCCCAGACGGGGAACTCGGGTGTCCGCACCGGCTCGGCCGCGAGGGTCTCGGCGAACCGCTCCCCCGCCCCGCCCACGACCGGGCTGTGGAAGGCACAGGCCACGGGGATCCGCTTCGCGCCGAGACCGGCCGCGCGCAGCCGGCGTACGGCGGTGCCGACATCGGCCGTGGGTCCCGAAATCACGGTTTGCCGAGGGGAGTTGAGGTTGGCCACGACGACCGACTCGGGTACCCCGGCATCGCGCAGCGCCGATCGGACGTCCTCGGCCGCCGCGCCCACGGCGGCCATGGAGCCCGGTTCGTCGCCCGCCGCCGCCAGGATCGCGGCGGCCCGCTCGGCGCTGAGCCGGGGCAGGCTCTCCGGGTCGAGGGCACCGGCCGCGGCGAGGGCGACCAGTTCGCCGTAGCTGTGTCCGGCGGCCAGGTCCGGCTGCACGCCCGCGGCGCCGAGGAACGCGTGGGCGGCCAGGCCGGTGGCGCCGAGCGCGGGCTGGGCGGCCCGGGTGTCGGTCAGCGCGGCCCGGCGGCGTTCGCGGGCGGTGTCGTCGAAGGCCGCCGGCGGATAGACGACATCGGCGTGGTCCGGGTGCAGGTGGTCGCGCAACTCGGGCAGCGCGACGAGGAGGTCGGCGAGCATGCCGGTACGCTGGCTGCCCTGTCCGGGGAAGAGGAAGGCGACCTTGCCGCCCACCGGGTCGGCGGCGTGGACCCCGGTGCCCGCTTCCCGCCGCTCCCCGGCGAGGATGCCCCGCAGCCGCTCGGCCAGCTGTTCCACGTCCCGGGCCACGAAGGCCAGTCGCACCGGTTCGCGCGACGTGTCGGCGCGACGGGCGGCGGCGAGGGCGAGGTCGCGCAGCCGCCAGGGCCGGCCCTCCGCCTCGGCGGCTCGCAGCAGTTCCCCGGCCTGCCGGTGCGCGGCCGCCTCGTCCCGGGCCCGGAACAGGAACAGTTCGGCGGGCCACTCGTCCATGGTCTGCCGCGGGGGCACGGCGTCCCCGTGTGCGGCCAGCACGGCGTGGAAGTTGGTGCCGCCGAAGCCGAACGCGCTGACTCCGGCGAAGCGTTCGCCCGCCGGCTGCACCCAGGGCCGGGCACCGGTGTGGAAGACGAAGGGGCTGTCGTCCTGCGACCAGGCCGGGTTGGGACGCTCCAGGTGCAGGGTGGGCGGGGTGACACCGGTGTGGAGCGCGAGGGTCGCCTTGATCAGTCCGGCGAGTCCGGCGGCGCACTTGGTGTGCCCGATCTGGGACTTCACCGAGCCGAGCGCGCAGCCGCCGGTGC
Source organism: Streptomyces hygroscopicus subsp. hygroscopicus (assembly GCF_030269125.1). GTDB lineage: Bacteria > Actinomycetota > Actinomycetes > Streptomycetales > Streptomycetaceae > Streptomyces > Streptomyces hygroscopicus_C. Next base: position 293,227 of record NZ_BSSM01000008.1, read on the forward strand.
GGGCGCCCGCCTCGGCGAACACCTCGTCGAGGATGCCGAGTTCGGTGCGGTCGCCGACGACGGTGCCGGTGCCGTGCGCCTCCACCAGGCCCACCTGCGCGGGCGAGACACCGGCGTTGCGGTACGCCCGCTCCAGCGCGGCCCGCTGGCCCTCGGGCCGGGGCGCGGTCAGGCCGAGGGAGCGGCCGTCGCTGGCGGATCCGAGGCCCTTGACCACGCCGTAGATCCGGTCTCCGTCGCGCTCGGCGTCCGCGAGCCGCTTGAGCACCACGCAGGCCACGCCCTCGCCGAGCGCGATGCCGTCGGCCCCGGCGTCGAAGGCACGGGAACGCCCGGTCGGGGAGAGGGCGTGGACGGAGGAGAACAGGACGTAGTCGTTGATGCCGTTGTGCAGGTCGGCGCCGCCGCACAGCACCACGTCGCTGGTGCCGGAGACGAGTTCCTTGCAGGCCACGTCGAGCGCGGCCAGGGAGGAGGCGCAGGCGGCGTCCACGGTGAAGTTGGCGCCGCCGAGGTCGAGGCGGTTGGCGATCCGTCCCGAGATGACGTTGGCGAGCATGCCGGGGAAGGAATCCTCGGTCAGCCGGGGCAGTTGGCCGTCGAGCCCCTCGGGGACCCTGCCGTAGTACGACGGGAGCACGGCCCGCAGGGTCACCGCGTTGGACAGGTCGCTGCCCGCCTCCGCCCCGAAGACCACGGCGGTGCGCGAACGGTCGAACTCCCGTCCCCGCTCCCCGTATCCGGCGTCCTCCAGGGCACGGCGGGCCACTTCGAGGGACAGCAGCTGAACGGGCTCGATGCTGCCGAGGGAGGCGGGCGGGATGCCGTAGCCCAGCGGGTCGAAGGGGACGGGCGGCAGGAAGCCGCCCCATTTCGAGGCGGTGTGCCCCTGCGCGTGGTGCACCCGCGGGTCCCAGCGGTCGGTCGGCACCTCGGTCACGGCGTCGCGCCCGGCGACGATGTTCGCCCAGAAGGCGGCGAGGTCGGGCGCCTGCGGGAACACGCAGGCCATGCCGACGATCGCGATGTCGAGGGGTGCGGGCGGCGGCGTCGGACCGGCCTCTTCCGCGCGGGTTCGGGTGCGGGCGGCGAGGAAGTCGGCCGCGCCGTCGGTCACCGCGCGGTGCAGGTCCGCCATCGTGGTCGTCGCCGACCGCAGGACGGCGACGTCGCCCGCCATGAACATCCCGTCGGTGAGCTGCCGTTGCTCACCGACCGCCCGCAACCCGCCCTCGGGTGGGCGTTCCACGCCCTTGCTGGCGATCCGCAGCCGCCCCACGTTGAGCCGCTCCAGCGTCTCCCACACCTCACGGTCGGGCAGACCGTCGGCGCGCAGCGCCGCTTCGCGTTCCCGGTAGTGGTCGGTGAACGGGCTGGGCACGCACCGGGTGGCATGGCCGGGCGCGGTCTCCAGCAGGGTGGTGGCGGTGGCGGCGCGGACCTGCTCCTGGAAGAGCGGCTGGATGGCGCCGTGGGTGACGGCCTCCTCGGTGAACAGGTAGGCGGTGCCCATGAGGACGCCGATCGCGGCGCCCCGCGCGGTGAGCGGCGCGGCCAGCGCGGCGACCATCGCGGCGGACCGCTCGTCGTGGACGCCGCCCGCGAAGAACACCTCCACCCCGGCCGCCGTGCCGGGCTCGGCGTCGGCCAGGAAGTCCTCGACGACGGCGAGCTGGGCCTCCCACAGCGGGAAGGACGCCCGGGGCCCGACATGCCCGCCGCACTCCGAGCCCTCGAAGACGAACCTGCGCGCACCCGCCTCCAGGAACTGCCGCAGCAGCCCCGGCGACGGCGCGTGCAGGAAGGTGCGGATCCCGGCCCGCTCCAGCGCCTCCGCCTGGGCGGGCCGCCCGCCCGCGATGATCGCGTGCGTGGGCCGTGATCGCCGTACGGCCTCCAGTTGGGCGTTCCTGATCTCCTCGGGCGCGAAGCCGAGCACGCCCACACCCCAGGGCCGCCCGTCCAGCACGGCCCCTGCCTCGGTCAGCATCGCCCGGGTCCGCGCGCCGTCGGCCAGTGCCAGCGCGAGGAAGGGCAGCGCCCCTTCCGCGGCGACGGCGGCGGCGAATCCGGCCTGGTCGCTGACCCGCGTCATCGGCCCCTGCGCCACCGGCAGCCGCGTCCCGAGGGCCCGGCTCATCGCCGAACCCGGCCGCAACGCCTGTCCGGGACCCGGTTCGGGGGCGCCCGTGGGACGGCCGTCGAGCACCGACCGCATCCGCGCCGTCATCCCCCGCACCACGCCCCGCACATCGCCCCACCGCTCGGCGAACCGGGCGGCGAGGAAGCCGTCCTGGCCGAGGGGAAGCAGCTGCCGGGCCGGGTCGCGGGCGCCGAGGAGGGCGGCGACCGCCACGGGGTCGTCGGCGGGGGGCGGGGGCGCGTCGGGGCCGCGGCGGCGCAGTACCCGGTGTCCGCCGACGACCGCCGTCTCCGCGCCGTCCAGGGTTCGCAGCACCGCGCGGACCGCCTCCGGGAGCCGGGACTCGGGCAGCAGGGCGAGCTGGCTGTCGAGGACGACCCCGGCGGCGCCGCCCGCGACGGCGGCGGCCGCCGTATGCGGCCCGACGCCACCGCACGCCCAGACGGGGAAGCCGGCCAGCTCCTCGTCGGCGAGCAGCTGCTGGAGCAGCACGAAGGTGCTCAGCGCACCGGTACGGCCGCCGCTCTCCGCGCCCCGGGCTACCAGTCCCCGGGCACCGGCCCGGACGGCGGCTCGGGCCCGCGCGAGATCGGTGACCTCGGCCAGCACCCGGTGTTCCCGGGCCAGTTCGGTGATGTTCCAGACCGGGTCCGGGCCCGTCGGGTCCGGCGCGAGGACGACGAGGTCGGGGCCGCCGGACAGGTCGGCCGGGGTGAGGGCGCAACGCGCGGAGACCCGGACGCCGTAAGGGCCCGGTGCGGTTCGTCTCAGCCGGGACAGCTCCTCCCGGCATCGTCGGTCGCCGTTGCCGAGATCGAGGACGCCGAGCCCGCCGGCGCCGGTGGCGGCCGCGGCGAGACCCGCGTCGGGTTCTCCGAACGGGGTGAGGCAAAGGATCAGATCAGGAGAGCGCACAGGGGAGGTCATGAGACTCCGACACAATCGGCGAAAAGCACGGTGGGGGGTTGTGCGGCGGAACTCTCTGGTGCGAGGGCACCGGAAACTAGCGAGGGGCTACTCACGGGTCAACAACGACGGCCCCTTCGCCCCCGCCGTGGCCGTGATCCGGCCAGGCCGCCGAATTCCCCGCAAGCGCCGGGAAAACGGTGCTTCCGGGTCATCGGCGCGAGCCCGCGCCCACCGGAGCCCGCGCACCACATCGCCATGAGCCTGACAAAGCAGGCACCCGCTTCACCGTTCACTCACCCGGCCGCAACCCGCCGTGTCAGCGGGACCGTGTCTGTAAATTCCGCGTGACCTCCGGCCCCTGGCGAGGATCCGTGCCGGTCGGAAAGCGCCAGAAGACCAGAAAACGCCAGGGGACGGACAGGGCTCAGGACCGGGAAAGGAAGAAGGGCCCCACGACGGGGGCCCTCTCCTCCCGGACGGGGTTCAGCCGTTGGTGTGGCGCGGGGCGTCGGCCGCGAGCCGCAGGTCCTGCTGGAGCGTGGAGTACGCCGTCTTCGGCTTCAGGTTCACGTCGTAGAGCAGGCCGTAGCCCTCACCGCCGAACGTGCCCGGGATCCAGGAGTCGCCGTCGTAGACGCCCCAGACCGTGAAGGAGACGCACTGCTTGACCAGCTCGCAGCCCTTGAGCAGCTCGGAGAACTCGTAGGGCTGCGCGTACTGGGCGAGCGAGTCGGTGGGCACCTGGTCGGTCGGGTTGTCGACGAAGGTGCGCACGTCGGCCTCGGTGACGGCGACCTTGAGGCCCAGGTCGCCGAAGGCCTGGAGATCGGCCTGGTAGCGCTGGGCGTCGAAGCCGTACTGGGTGTCGAGGTGGCCCTGCTCGCCGATGCCGTCGATCGGAACGCCCTGCTCGCGCAGGTTCCTGACGAAGTCGTAGACGGCCTGGAACTTGACGTTGGTCCCGTCCTCGCCGGTGATGTTGTAGTCGTTGTACATCAGCAGGGCCTTCGGGTCCGCCTTGTGCGCCCAGCGGAACACGTCGCCGACGATGCCCGAGCCGAGGTGCTTGATCCAGAAGTCGTCGGCGTTCAGGCCGTCGGCCTGCGGGGTCTCCCACGAGTTGGCGAAGACCTCGTTGACCACGTCCCACTGCCACACCTTGCCCTTGAAGTGCGTGACCTCGTCGGTGACGTGCCGGTGGAGGATGTCGCGCAGCTGCGCGTCGCTGATGGAGCCGTTCGCGACCCCGGTGGTCAGCCAGCTCGGCAGCTGGTTGTGCCACATGAGGGTGTGGCCGCGGACCGCCTGCCCGTGCTGCCGGGCGAACCGGACCAGCTGGTCCGCCGCCGTCCAGTCGTAGACCCCGCGGCTGGGCTCCACACTCTCCCACTTCATGGCGTTCTCGGCCGTGACCGTGGAGAACTGGCCCGCGACGATGTCGGTGTATCCCTTGTCGCCGCCCAGCCGGGCCGCGTCGACCGCGGTGCCGATGCGCAGTCCCTGCTTCGAGCCCAGCGCCCGCAGGGAGGTGTCCGAGCCGCCGCTCCCGTTGGCGAACGCGACGGCGGCGGGGATGAGCAGGAGAGCGGCGGCGGCACCGGTGGCGACGAGCGTGGATCTGCGTCGAAGCTGCTTCACGGCAGGCTCCCGGGAGTGAGTGGGCCTCGAAAGTTTCGGGGCAACGTCCGATCGGAGGTGGCAAGCTAGACCTCGCGCTCTCACGGAGTCAATGGGGCTGCATCCGCTGATCCACATCGGGCTCGGACCCACACGGGAGGGCGAAACTTTCGAGCCTCGCGCCCGGCGTCGTGCGCCCGCCGGAACGGCCAAGGGCTCCGGTCCCAGGGCCGCCGTGTCCGGTCCCGGCCCCCGCGGCCGGCTTCTCGTGGTCGGTACCGGCCCCCGCGGCCGGCTTCTCGTGGTCGGTCCCGGCCCACCCGCCGCCACAACGAGCAGGAGCCGCCGAACAGCACGCCTCCCCGCGCACCGCGCGGCTTCGCTACGGCGCTGACGAGATCCCGTGACCGAACCGTGCCGCCGCCGCACTAGGGTTGTCGGCCATGTGGCCAGATCAGCAGCCGCCCGGGGGCGCGCAGAACCCGCAGCAGAACCCGTACCAGCAGCCGGGTTACCAGCAGCAGCCGAATCCGTACCAGCAGCCCGGGTACCAGCAGTACCCGCAGCAGGGTCAGCAGCCGGGAGCGGGGCAGTACCCGCAGCAGGGTCAGCCGGGGGCGGGGCAGTACCCGGGGGCCGCCGGTCCCTACGGGCCGCAGCAGCCCCCGTGGGGCGGGCAGCCGCCCACGGTGCCGATACAGCCGCCCCCGCAGGGCGGCGGGAACGGCGGCGGCAACCGCACGAAGCTGGTCGCGATCGTCGCGGCCGCGGCCGTCGTGGTCGCCGCCTGTGTGACCGGCGCGCTGGTCCTCGGCGGTTCCAAGGACGACAAGGCGGACGGCGGGCACGGCGGCGGCACCAGCCCCTCGCCGACCGGGGCGTCGTCCTCCCCCGCCTCGACCGACAACCCGCGCGCCGCGGAGAGCGAGAAGCCGACCGTGCCGGGCTGGAAGGTCGTGGTGAACCCCAAGTGGGGCATCGCGTACGACGTGCCCTCGGACTGGCAGGCGCAGGCGCCCGACATGGAGGTCGGCTTCGAGGACCGGAAGTCCACCGACGGCAAGCCCCTGATCGTGATGTCGGGCACCGCGGAGGACCAGCCCAAGTGGTGCACGTCCGACGACGACAAGGACGGGCGCACCGACGACACCCCGCTCGCGGTCGTGGGCTCCAAGGGTGCCAGCGGCGCCAAGAACACCGACCAGATCGCCGTCAACACCCCGGCCTGGTGGGTCTACGGCGGCTACACCCAGCCCGACAAGAAGAGCATCACCTTCGACAAGAAGGCCACGCCCTTCACCACGACGTCCGGCATCAAGGGCAGCTACGCGTGGGCGCGCTCCAGCGGCACCCCGCAGAAGGGCAAGTGCGCGAGCGACGGCAAGGCGCTGACCTTCGGCTTCCAGAACTCGGCGCACGACTACGTGTCGTTCAACTTCTACGGCGCCAAGGGTGTCCAGGGCGAGGTCCCGCAGGCCACGATCATGAAGATCCTCGGCTCGGTCCGGCTGCACGGCACCCCGACCTCGAACTGACCCGGCGCGACCCCCGCGTCGCCGTCCGTCGTCCCCGGCGGCCTCACCCGCTCACCCGTGCCGGGTGAGGCGCCCGGGGCCCCGCCGCGCCCAAGCTGGCAGCAGCGAGGGTCCGGCCCCCGGGGCGGCCCAGGACGGAGGGACGAGGCAGATGGGCACACGGCTGTATCTGGCGTACGACTATCCGGTGCTCGGCGCCTTCCTCACGATGCTGTGGTTCGCGCTGTGGATCCTGTGGTTCTTCCTGCTCTTCAGGGTCGTCTTCGACATCTTCCGCGACGACGGCCTCGGCGGCTGGGCCAAGGCCGGCTGGCTGGCCTTCGTGGTCGTGCTGCCGTACCTCGGCGTCCTGGTCTACCTGATCGCCCGCGGCGCCGGGATGGGCCGGCGGGAGGTGGAGCAGGCGCAGCGGCGCAAGCGGGAGTTCGACGCGTACGTCCGTGAGACGGCGGGCGGGCACAGCAGCACCGACGAACTGGCCAGGCTCTCGGAGATGCGCGGGCAGGGCACCATCTCCGAGGAGGAGTTCGCCCGCGCCAAGGAACTCGTCCTCAGCGGCCACCGTCCCGGTTCCTGAACCCCCGGCGTCATCCGATGCCGAAGGACCCGCCCGGGGGCACCGGCGACGGCACCGCGTCCGCGTCCTCGACCGGCCGCGCATTGCCGATGAACTCCCGTACGGCCAGGCCGTGTTCGACCCGTGCGGGGAAGGCGTCCGCCGCCACCCGGCGGGCCAGCACGGCGACGTCCGGCGGCCGGTGCGAGGCGATGAGCACCGCGTTGCCGAACCGCCGCCCGCGCAGCACCCCCGGCTCGGCGATCAGCGCCAGTTCCTCGAAGACCGCGGCGAACGTGGCCAGTTGGGAGCGCAGGAAGGCGAACGGCGCCGCGTCCGCGAGGTTGGCGAGATAGGTCCCGCCGGGCCGCAGCACCCGCTCGGCCTCGCGGGCGTAGGCGAGGGTGGTCAGGTGGGCCGGGACCCGGGAGCCGCCGAAGACGTCCGCGATCAGGACGTCGGCGCTGTCGTCCGGCGCGGCCTCCAGCCAGGCGCGGGCGTCGGCGGCGTGCACCGTGACGCCCGCGCCCTCGGGCAGCGGCAGGTACTCGGCGACCAGCTCCAGCAGCCCCCGGTCCGCCTCCACGACGTCCTGCCGCGAACCGGGCCGGGTCGCCGCGACGTACCGGGGCAGGGTCAGCGCTCCCCCGCCCAGGTGCAGCACGTCCAGCGCCCGCCCCTCGGGGGCCACCGTGTCCAGCGCGTGCCCGAGGCGGCGCGCGTACTCGAACTCCAGGTACGTCGGCTCGTCCAGATCGACGTACGACTGCGGCGCCCCGTCCACCGTCAGCAGCCAGGCCCGCTCCCGGTCGACATCGGGCATGAGCCTGGCCTCACCGTGGTCGGTGGCGCGGAAGACGGGTATCGATTCGTTCACCCGTCCATTGTCGGCGACCGCACCCCGAGGGGTGCGGTCGCCGTGGCGGGCTCACAGCACGGCGGTGACCGTACCCGCGCCGACCGTCCTGCCGCCCTCCCGGACGGCGAACCCGAGCCCCGGCTCCAGCGGCACCTCCCGCCCCAGCTCGACGGTCATCTCCGCCGTCTCGCCGGGCCGGACGACGGCCGCCGCGCCGAGGTCGACGTCCCCGACCACGTCCGCGGTCCGGATGTAGAACTGCGGCCGGTACCCCGTGGTGAGGGGCGTGGTACGGCCCCCCTCGCGCCCGGACAGCACGTACACCCGCGCCGTGAACCGCCGTGCCGGCACCACGCTCCCCGGCGCCGCCACGACATGCCCGCGCCGCACCGCGTCCCGGGGCACCCCCCGCAGCAGCACGGCCACGTTGTCCCCGGCCTGCGCCTCGTCCATGGGCTTGCCGAAGGTCTCCAGGCCGGTGACGACGGTCTCGACGCCGTCCGCGCCGAGCACCGCCACCCGGTCGCCGAGCCGCAGCGTGCCGCGCTCCACGGCACCGGTGACGACCGTGCCGCGCCCGGTGATCGTGAGGACGTTCTCCACCGGCATCAGGAACGGCGCGTCCAGATACCGCTCGGGCATCGGCACGTACGTGTCCACCGCGTCGAGCAGCGCCTCGATCGACGCCGTCCAGCGCGGGTCGCCCGCGAGGGCCCTCAGCCCGGAGACCCGTACGACGGGCACCGCGTCGCCCGGGTAGCCCTGCGCGGTGAGCAGGTCGCGGACCTCCAGCTCGACCAGGTCGACCAGTTCCTCGTCGCCCGCGCCGTCCGCCTTGTTGAGGGCGACGACGATGTGGTCGACCCCGACCTGGCGGGCGAGCAGGACGTGCTCGGCGGTCTGCGGCATGATCCCGTCGAGCGCGGAGACGACGAGGATCGCCCCGTCGAGCTGCGCGGCGCCGGTGACCATGTTCTTGACGTAGTCGGCATGGCCGGGCATGTCGACGTGGGCGTAGTGACGGGTGTCGGTCTCGTACTCGACGTGCGCGATGTTGATGGTGATGCCGCGCGCGGCCTCCTCGGGGGCGCGGTCGATGCGGTCGAAGGGCACGAAGGTGCCGGTGCCGCGCTCGGCGAGGACCTTGGTGATGGCGGCGGTCAGGGTGGTCTTGCCGTGGTCGACGTGACCCATGGTGCCGATGTTCAGGTGCGGCTTGGTGCGCACGTATGCCGTTTTGGACATGGCTGTACCTCGAAGCCTTCGCGGTCGTAAGGAAGTTGAGGACCCCCAGGAGTGGCCGACCCTCCCCCTGCGGGGTCCGCCGGACGATCCGGGGAGGGTCAGCTTCGGGCGCCGTCGACAGCGGCCGCGAGCGTGGGAACGGCAGCCTTCGGCACATCCGCGACCGCGGATGCTGCGAGGTGGAAGGCGTACCGGAACATGACGTCGATCATCCCCGACGGGATGTCCGGCGTCGAATGGTTTTCCGCCGCTTCCGGGGCGGGGGGTGCGCACAGACGGCCGGCGCCGCCCCTGGCTGGGGCGGCGCCGGCGCGGTGCGGGGTGACTCAGACGCTGCCGCGGCGCTTCCGCTTCTCGCAGCCCTGGTCGTGCCCCGGCTTGCCGTACTCCGGCTTCGGGGGGCACGGCGTGACGGTGACGATGACGGTGGCCGAGGCGGGCTCGCCGGCGATCTCCCGGCCCTGCGGGTCGGTGCCGGCGGCCTGTGCCACGTTGGTGATCCGGCACTCGACGGTGCCGTCGTCACCGCCGCCACCGCGGGTACCGGTCTGCGGGCAGACGTCGACGTCGGCCTGGGTGATCTGGTACGAGCCGTGGCAGGTGGTGCTCGCCCCGGGCGCGAGTGTGGTCGCGTCGCAGGTCACCGTGGCGACGCGGTCGTCCGCGACGTGCACGGCGTGCAGCTGGGTGGTGCCGGTGTTGGTGACGGTGTACTCGTACCGGACCGTGGACCCGACCTGGTACGGACCGCTGGAGACCACCCGCTTGCGCAGGGTGAGGTGCGGCTGCCCGACGGGGAGGGTCTGATAGGTCTCCGGCGAGGTGACGGTCCGTCCGTTCGCGGTACCGGTCGCCGTGGCGGTGTTGGTCACGGAACCGGCCGTGCCGTCCGCCTCGGTGATGGTGTAGGTGCCGGTGCAGGTGGTGCTGTCACCGGTCTCCCGCGCCGGGGCGAGGGTGGTCGACTCGCAGGTGACGTCCCGCACGTGGTCGTCGTGCACCGCGACATCGGTCAGCTCGACACCGCCGGTATTGCGGACGGTGTAGTGGTAGGTGACCGTCTGCCCGACGGAGTACGGGCCGGGCGTCTCCACCTGCTTCTCGACCTCGACGCCCGGCACCCGCTCGACCGGCACGCTCTCCGAGGAGGGCGGCGAGGTGACCGTCTCCCCGTCGGACGTGCCGGTGGCGGTGGCGGTGTTGTCGATCGAGCCGTGCGCCGCGTCCGCGGCCGTCACCGTGTACGTCGCCGTACACGTGACCGTCTGACCGGGCGCGAGGCTGGTCACGGGGCACGAGACCGGGCCGACCTTCGGGTCGTCGACGGCCAGGCCGTTGATGGTCGTCCCGCCCGAGTTGGTGACCACGAAGTCGTACGGCACCTGCGAACCGACCGTCAGGTCGCCGGGCAGCGGCTGCCGGACCTGCTTCACCAGGTTCAGCTCGGGGAGCGGCCGCTCGCTGCGGACGACCACGTTGCGGATGAGGTGGGTGTCCGTGAACAGACCGGTGGAGCCCGCGAACCCGAACTTGTAGGTGGGCGGCACGGGGGTCGGGGCGGCCGTCTGGAGCACCTGCCGGAAACCGTTGCCGTCGTTGAAGTCGATGGACACGGTGACCTGCGGGTCGGGCGCCGGGGTGATCACCACGTGCACCCGGCGGCGCGACGGCTCCAGGTCCCGTTCGGCCTGGACGGGGTCGCTCGACACCTCGGTGGTGGGACCCTGGAGCTGTCCCGGAAGGGTCGAGGGCCAGGGTCCGGTGGTCGAGAAGTTGCTCGTCGTGGCGGTGAGGAAGCAGTAGCCCTCGATGCCGTCACCGGGACCGCGCAGCGTGACCATGTTGGGACCGGGCGCGGGTACGCGGAAGGACGTGCCCGCGGGCGAGCGCCGGCCGGGCGGGCAGCCGTTGCCGCGGTGTTCCCAGTCGCCGAAGTAGTTCCCGAGGACGTCGAGCCCGACGCCCAGGTAGCCGCGGTCCACACCGGGCTGGAACGCGGCGTTCGGGTCGTCGTCGGGCAGCTTCTGCGCATAGCCGAGGCTGCCGCCGAAGGCGCCGGGGTGGGTCAGCTGCGTGTCGCCGTTGACCAGGAAGAACGAGATGCCGTCGGCCGGGGCGATCTGGCCGGTGGTGGTGCCGTACTGCCACTGGTCGAAGGTGACGTCGAGGCCCTCGTTGGCGGGCAGCGCGTGGTTGTAGAGGACGGCGCCGGCCTGGTCGGTCGAGGAGTCCGTCAGCCGGAGGTAGCCGTGCGGGGCGGCGTTGTCGGGCGGCACCGGGCCGGTGCCCGCCGTACAGCCGCCGAGCGGATGGTCGCCCGGCCCCGGCAGGGCGCCGACCTGGGGCGCACCGGTGAGGCACGCCGAACCGACACCCGTGAACTCCGGGGCCGTCGCCTGCGTGAACGTCTCGTCGAGCAGGGTCGATCCGCCCTGGCGCGGCTGCGCGTGGGCGAGTTCGCCGGTGTCCAGCGCCAGCGAGCCACCGACGCCGAAGGCGAGGGTCAGTGCCGCCGCGGCGACCCGGGAGGTCCGTGCGTGGCCGCCGAGCGGCGATGAGCGTTGTTTTCGCTTCATGCACAGCATTGGTAGCAGTCACGCTCCGTAGGCACTTGCAGGCAAGCCGCGTGCCCCGGTCGACTACCCGGTCAGCCGCACCGATCCGGTGCCTGCGACGGCCCGTCCGGGGAGCCCTCTATCATCGGCGGCGGCCGTCGATGTCTTCCAGGGGGTCACGTGCTCGATGCCACCACCGTCCCCGCGCCGCCCGTGCCCCGGGCGGGGTTCGCGGCTCGCTGCGCCCGAGCGCTGCTGTCCCCGTGGGCGCGGTTGTCCCTGCTGCTGGTGCTGCTGGTGGGCGCGGGCGCGCTGGTGCTGCTGTTCGAACCGCAGCGGCTGCTGACCCGGGGCTGGCCGCCGCAGGCGGGCGGGCTGGTGGCGGCGCTGGTGTTCGGTGCGGGATACGGGCTGTGCACCGTGGCGTTCGTGCCGCGGCCGCTGCTGAACCTCGCGGCGGGCGCGCTGTTCGGCTCCCGGTTGGGGCTCGGTACCGCGCTGGCGGGAACGGTGCTGGGGGCGGGCGTGGCCTTCGGGCTCGGGCGGCTGCTGGGGCAGGACGCGCTGCGCCCGTTGCTGCGCGGGCGGTGGTTGCGGGCCGCGGACGGGCAGCTGAGCCGGCACGGGTTCCGGTCCATGCTGGCGGCGCGGCTCTTCCCGGGGGTGCCGTTCTGGGCGGCGAACTACTGCGCGGCCGTCTCTCGGATGGGCTGGCTGCCGTTCCTGCTGGCGACGGCGCTCGGTTCGGTCCCGAACACCGCCGCCTACGCGGTCGCCGGCGCCCGCGCCTCGGCGCCGACGTCCCCCGTGTTCCTCTTGGCGATGGCCTGTATCGGCGCCCCGGCGCTGGCGGGCACGGTGGTGGCGTGGCGGCACCGGCACCGGCTGCGCGGAAGGTGACGAGGGGACGCGGCCGGTGACGGCGCCCCAGCCGGCCGGCGCCTCGGGGCCGGACGGTCCCCCGGCGGCGGTCGGCCGGTATCTCACCAGCGGTCAGACGGCTTCCAGGATCATCGCGTTGGCGAGGCCGCCCGCCTCGCACATCGTCTGGAGGCCGTAGCGGGCGCCCCGTTCGCGCATCGCGTGCACCAGGGTGGTGGTCAGCCGTGTGCCGCTGGCGCCGAGCGGGTGGCCGATGGCGATGGCGCCGCCCTTCACGTTGACCTTGTCCAGGTCGGCGCCGGTCTCCTGCTGCCAGGCGAGGACCACGCTGGCGAACGCCTCGTTGACCTCGAACAGGTCGATGTCGGCGAGGGAGAGGCCCGCGCGGCTCAGCACCTTCTCGGTCGCCGGGATGACCCCGGTGAGCATCAGCAGCGGGTCGGAGCCGGTGACGGCGAAGCTGTGCAGCCGGGCGAGCGGGCGCAGGCCGAGCCGGGCGGCGGTCTCGCTGGAGGTGATCAGGACGGCGGAGGCACCGTCGTTGAGCGGGCTGGTGTTGCCCGCGGTGATGTTCCACTCGATCTGGGGGAAGCGCTCGGCGAAGTGCGGGTCGTGGTAGGCGGGCCGGAGTCCGGCGAGGATCTCCGGGGTGCTGTCGGGTCGTACGCACTCGTCGCGGGTGACGCCTTCCAGGGGCGCGGTCTCGGCGTCGAAGAGCCCGGCCTCCCAGGCCGCGGCGGCCTTGCGGTGCGAGGAGACCGCGAAGGCGTCCATCTCCGCGCGGGTCAGCGACCACTTGGCGGAGATGAGTTCGGCGCTGATGCCCTGCGGGAGCAGACCCTCGGGGTAGCGCGCGGCGACGCCGGGCCCGAAGGGGTCCTTGCCCGCGGGCACGTTGGACCACATCGGCACGCGGCTCATCGACTCGACACCGCAGGCGACGACCATGTCGTAGGCGCCGGCGATGACGCCCTGGGCGGCGAAGTGCACGGCCTGCTGGGAGGAGCCGCACTGGCGGTCGACCGTGGTGGCCGGGACCGTCTCGGGCAGGCCCGCGGCGAGCACGGCGTACCGGGTGGTGTTCATGGCCTGCTCGCCGACCTGGTCGACGGTGCCGCCGATGACGTCGTCGATCAGCGCCGGGTCGACGCCTGAGCGCTCGACCAGGGTCTTCAGCGTGTGGGCGAGCAGCTGGACGGGGTGGACGTCCGCGAGGGCGCCGGTGGGCTTGCCCTTGCCGATCGGGGTGCGTACGGCCTCGACGATCACTGCGTCTCGCATGGTGCGGCCTCCTGCGGCGGAGCGGGCTCGTTCACGAGCATGGTTACCGGTGGGTAGGAAACCCGGACTCACCATAGCTCCGTGAGTTGGAAAATCAAACCCACGTCGCTCGCCAGGGTTGGAAAACCAAACCCTCAACTAAACTGGGCGCCATGGCCGCACCGAAGGACCCGCGCCCCTGCTCCATCGCCGACACCCTCGCGGTGGTGGGCGAGAAGTACTCCCTGCTCGTGCTGCGGGAGGTGTGCCTGGGCAACGGCCGGTTCGACCAGCTGGTGCGCAACATCGGCGCCCCGCGCGACATCCTCGCCACCCGGCTGCGCCGGCTCGTGGACGCCGGGGTCCTCACCAAGCGCGCCTACAGCGAGCACCCCCGGCGCTTCGACTACCGGCCGACCGCGGCGGGCCTGGAGCTGGAGCCGGTCCTGATGGCCCTCAAGGAGTGGGGCGACCGCCATCTGCGCGACAACACCGACCTGCCCATGACCATGGAGCACAGCTGCGGCCACGACCTCGTCCCGGTCGTCACCTGCCGCGCCTGCGGCGCCCCCGTCCACCACGACGACCTGACCGCCCACCCGCAGACCCCGGGCTGGACGGTCAAGGGCCCCGTGTCCACCTGAACACCCGTGCGCGACAAGGTGGTCCACCCGGGCTCCCGGCGCCCCGCCGCCCCCGTTTCGGCCATCTCCCCGCCGCCGCCCGGCGTCAACTCAGCCGGGCATATGCCACCTGAACTGGGCCGACCGCGGGTCACACCCGAGCGCACCGGTGACCAACGGCATACGTTCTGCGTAGCCGCGCGGTAGCGCAGTGTCAGCCCATGCCCCTAGGCTGTTCCGCATGTCCCCCCATGTCCCGCCCCCTGGTTCCACACGGTCTGCCGCCGAGGTGAACGAGCAGATCCGCGCCCTGTGGCTGCGCACGGGCGGCTCCCTCTCCGCCCAGGAACGCGCGGAGTACGAACTCCTGGTCGTGGAGTGGGCCGAGGCGATCCGCGAGGAGATCATCGAGGCGGCCTGACCCGGTCAGCTCCCCGCGCCGCTGCGGCCCGTCGCGCGTGTCCACAGGGACAGATCGCTGCTCGTCGCGACGGCGAGGGTCTGCCCGGAGGGGGAGAAGCCGGCGGCGCGGAACTCGGAGTAGGCGCAGTGGAAGACGTGCCACCAACGCTCGCCGTGCGGACCGGAGTAGGGGAACCCGCCGCCGTCGGACAGCAGGACGCGCTCGTGCGGCCAGGCCGGGACCACGACGTCCAGTCCCCAGCCGTCCCCGGTGGTGGTGTGGAGACCGCCGCCGAAGAGCCCGGCGATACGCACCCTGCTGCCGGCGACCGGTCCCAGTCCGGGACACGACAGGTCGGGGTCCGCGTCGGGGGTGCTGTCCTCGGGGTCGGGGTCGCGGTCCCGGGCGATCTTCTCTCCCGTGACCCCGTCGAACAGGCCGTGGCCGTCGCCCGAGACCACCATCACCAGGTCCCGGCCGGTCGCGGGGTGCGGGGCGAAGCCGATCCCGAGAAGTCCGCCGACCGGGGCGTACGCGACGCGCTGCCAGGGCTGGGGCGCCGGTACCACCGGGGCGGCGAGGAGCCGTTGCCGCAGGGCCCGCTGGTACGGCGAAGGCTCCGGCTCGGTGTCAGCCACGCCGCCACCAGCGCCGCTTCGGTTCCCGTGGGCGGGTGTCCGGTCCGGCCGCCCCGCGAGCCGACGCCGTGTCCGGGGCGAGGGCGCGCAGGGCGGTGCGGATGCGGTCGAAGGTGGCGATCGGGTGGTGGTCGTCGCCGGGCAGCACCACCCCCGCACAGACCAGCTTGAAGCTGTTCCCGCCGACGGGGGCGCTGACGAAGACGGGCGCGCCGACACACCCCCGCGGCAGATCCCCGACCCAGCGGACGTCGCCGTCGGCGGTGCGCGTGACCCCGCCGACCACGACAGCCTGCTCCCGGGCGCCGTCACCGGCCCCCACGTCGTGGCCCAGCACATAGGCCGCGACCGGCTCCGCGCCGAGGCCGGCCACGTCCTCCTCCCCGGCCGCGATGCCGTCGGTGATCTCGTCGGTCGTCCAGCGCCACCCCTTGCGCGCGCCGTGCGCGTGCAGCCCGGCGGTGGACATGACCGCCACGCCCAGGCCGTCGAGGTGGATCCACCCCTCGGCGAAGTCGGTCATCAGCAGTTTCCCGGCGCTCATCGCGGGAGCGCACAGCTCCGGCCGCAGCGTGAACTCGGCGTTCTCGACCCTCGCCGGCTCACTGGCGGTCACGAGGTACTGCCGGATGACCTCGCCCTCGGCGGTGGTCCCCACCAGCTCGTTGAACCAGAAGGCGGTCGCGTGCCGATCCTCCCGGTGCAGCCGCTGGAAAGGCAGCGTCGCGCGGCCGGCGTTACTTACGATCGCGTCTATGGTCGCGCTGTGAAGGTCTGGGAGATCGGACACGGTGCCAGAGCATAGCGAGGGGTGCCGTACAGGTCCCCCGCTCCCCCGAACCACCGAATTCCCCCGCACGCCTCTTGGCTCCGTTCCCGCCGTGGCCAAGACTGAGGCGATGACGCAGCGTGCGGAACTCGCGACCGTGCTGGACCGGCTGGCCGTGGACGAACTGGTCACCGCGTACGCGGTGACGGTGGACGACGGCGACTGGGCGGCGTACCGGAGCCTGTTCACGCCCGGGGGCAGGGCCGATTACCGTTCGTCCGGAGGGATCGAGGGCGGGGCGGGGGAGATCGCCGGGTGGCTCGCCGAGAACCTGGGGCGGTTCGCCGTGCGCCAGCACCTGATCGTCAACCGGCGGGTGCGCTTCGGGGTGCTGGAGCACGACACCGGGGACACCGCGCGGGTGCGGGCCGACTACGTCAATCCGATGCGCCTCACGGACGGGGGCGGCCCGGCCGCGCCGGACCTGGAGAGCGGCGGGCGGTACGACTTCGGGCTGCTGCGCACGCCGGAGGGCTGGCGGATCGGCGAGGTGGTGGTCACCGAGAAGTGGCGGCGGACGACCCCGCACCGGTGACCAGGGGCCGAAGGCCCCCTGTCGTAGATCGCTTGCGGCGCGCACACTGGAGCCCTGGGGTGTAGGGAGGCTCCGCATGACGACGATCGACCGCTGGCTGGCCTCCCCCTGGCGGCGCTCCGCCGTCGTCGCCCTCGCGGGCGCCCTGCCCGTGCTGGCCTTCCCGGCGCCGTCGCTGTGGTGGTTCGCCTACGTCGCCCTGGTCCCCTGGCTGCTGCTGGCCCGCTCCGCGCCCACCGGCCGGCGGGCGGCGTACGACGGCTGGTGCGGCGGCTTCGGCTACCTGGTCGCCGTGCACCACTGGCTGCTGCCGAGCCTGCACGTGTTCATCTTCCTGATCGGCGCGCTGCTCGGCCTGCTCTGGATGCCCTGGGGATGGCTGGTGCGCCGCTATCTGGGCGGCGCCCCCTCCCCCGGCCGGTGCGCCGTCGCGCTCCTGGTGCTGCCCTCGGGCTGGCTGCTGGTGGAGCTGGTCCGCTCCTGGCAGGGACTCGGCGGGCCCTGGGGCATCCTGGGCGCCAGCCAGTGGCAGGTGGCACCGGCGCTGCGGCTGGCCTCGGTCGGCGGGGTCTGGCTGCTGAGCTTCCTGGTGGTGGCCGTGAACGTGGCGGCGGCCGTGCTGGTCTCGGTGCGCGGGGCGCGGATGCCGGCGGTGGCCACGGTGGTCGCCACCGCCGCCGCGACCACGGCCGCGTGGACCTGGGCGCCCCGGCCGCAGATCGACGGGAGGACGCGGATCGCCGTCGTACAGCCGGGCGTCGTGGCCGGGCGGGACAGCGCGCGGCTGCGTTTCGACCGGGAGGAGCGGCTGACCCGGCGGCTCGTCGGGCAGGACGTCGACCTGGTGGTGTGGGGCGAGTCCAGCGTCGGCTACGACCTCGCCGACCGGCCCGACCTGGCCCGGCGGATCGCCGCGCTGTCCCGCGCGACCGGCGCCGATGTGCTGGTCGACGTGGACGCCCGCCGCTCCGACCGGCCCGGGATCTACAAGAGTTCGGTGCTCGTCGGTCCCGACGGCCCGACCGGTGACCGGTACGACAAGATGCGCCTCGTCCCCTTCGGCGAGTACATACCCGCCCGCTCCCTGCTCGGCTGGGCCACCTCGGTGGGCAAGGCGGCCGGGGAGGACCGCAGGCGCGGCACCGAGCAGGTCGTGATGAACGTGGGGCACGGGCTGCGGATCGGCCCGCTGATCTGCTTCGAGACCGCGTTCCCCGACATGAGCCGGCACCTCGCCGAGGACGGCGCGGACGTGCTGCTCGGGCAGTCCTCCACCTCGACCTTCCAGCACAGCTGGGCCCCTGGGCAGCACGCCTCGCTGGCCGCGCTGCGCGCCGCCGAGACCGGCCGCCCGATGGTGCACGCGACCCTCACCGGCGTCTCCGCCGTGTACGGCCCGAGCGGGCAGCGGCTCGGACCCTGGCTGGGCACCGGCGCCAGCACCGCACAGGTGTACGACGTCCCGCTCGCGCACGGCAGCACCCCGTACGTGCGCTACGGCGACTGGCCGGCGCAGGTCGCGCTGCTGGTGCTGGCCGCGCTGTGCGCCGGCGAGGGGGTACGGGTGCTCAGGCCGCGCCGGGGTGGTCCTGAACCGCTCGCACCACCCGCTCGCACAGCTCATGGGTCGCCAGCGCGTCCCGGGCGCTGAGCACCTGCCCGGCGCGCACCGCGTCCAGGAAGGCGTGCACCGCCTGCTCGATGCCGCGCTGACGGGCCACCGGCACCCAGTCGCCGCGCCGGCGCACGGTCGGCTGGCCCTTGTGGTCGATCACCTCGGCGAGGTTGAGCACCTGGCGCTTGGTGTCCTGCCCGGAGACCTCGAGTATCTCCTCGGCGGAGCCGCTGAGCCGGTTCATCACGCCGAGCGCGGTGAAGCCGTCGCCGCCGAGCTGGAGCACCACATGGTGCAGCAGCCCGTCCTGGACGCGGGCGCGGACCGTGACGTCGTCGATCGGGCCCGGCGCGAGGAAGCGCAGCGTGTCGACCACGTGGACGAAGTCGTCCAGGATCATCGAGCGGGGCTCCTCGGGCAGCCCGACGCGGTTCTTCTGGAGCAGGATCAGCTCGCGCGGGTGCTCCAGGCACTGCGCGTACCCGGGTGCGTAGCGCCGGTTGAAGCCGACGAACAGGGAGACGCCGCGCTCCTCGGCCAGCGCCACCAGTCGCTCGGAGTCGCCGAGTTCGAAGGCGAGCGGCTTGTCCACGTAGGTCGGCACCCCCGCCTCCAGCAGCCGGGTGACGATCTCGGGGTGGGCGGCCGTGGGCGCGTGCACGAAGGCCGCGTCGAGCCCGGCGGCGAGCAGCGCGTCCAGGTCCCCGTGCCGCCGCCCGGGTGGCAGGTGCAGGCCGTCGGCGACCCGGACGAGGGTGGCGGGGGTGCGGGTGTGCAGATGGAGGTCGATCCCGGGCAGCGCGCCCAGCACCGGCAGGTACGCCTTCTGCGCGATGTCCCCGAGTCCGATGCAACCGACCTTCACGTGTCTCTCCCCTGGCGCTCGCCCGCGTGTACCTCCCCGGCAGCATACGGGGGCCGCCAGCCGGCGATGCCGTCGAAGCCGCGCAGGAAGAGGGCGGGGTCGAACGTGGACAGGGCGGCCATCGCGGTGTCGCGCACGGCGACGGCGGCGCGGCCGCTCGCCAGGTTGACGCGCGCGGTCCTGACGGCCTGGCGGGCGATGGCCGTCGTACGCGGGAGCCGGGCGGCGGTGTAGGCGGCGAGGTCGCCGGCGGGCGCGCAGGCGTGGTGCGCGAGCACGACCGCGTCCTCAAGGGCCTGGTTGCCGCCCTGTCCGAGGGTGGGCGGCATGGCGTGGGCGGCGTCGCCGAGGAGGGCGACCCGGCCCGAGTGGTAGGCGGGCAGCGGGGTGGCGATGTGGCGGACGTCGTGCCGCAGGACGTCCTCGGGACGGGCGGCGGCGAGCACGGCGGGCACGGGGTGGTGCCAGCTCCCGTACCGGCGCAGCAGTTCGGCCAGCTCGTCGTCGGGGGCACGGCCGCCCGCCGGGGTGACGGCCGCCGCGTAGGCGTAGACCCGGCCGTCCTTGAGCGGGTGCGTGCCCCACAGGTGGCCGCGGCCCCAGGTCTCGTGCGACGCGAACTCGGCACCGGGCACGGGGATCAGGAGCCGCCAGGTGGTGAACCCGGAGTACACCGGCCCCGGGTGGCCGGGGAACAGGGCGGCCCGGACACGGGAGTTGATGCCGTCCGCTCCGACGACCAGTTCGGCCTCCAGCTCTTCGTGGCCGGTGGAGGGGGCGGCCGGGTCACCGGGACCGGCGGGCGTGGTGGGGCCGGTGCGCACACGCGCGGGCCGTGTGCGGTCACCCGGGTCGGCGACGGTCGCCGTGGTCCCGGTGCGGATGCCGCCGGGTGGGAGCAGCGCGGCGAGGCGGTCGACCAGGGTGGCCCGGGGCAGCAGCACCACAGGGTCGCCGAAGCGCGCGGTCACGGCCTCGGCGCTGCTGCGCGACAGCCAGCGCCCGGCGGGGGTGCGCAGTCCGCCGTCGCCCTGCCAGGCGGCCAGGGCGCGGATCTCGTCGCCGATGCCGAGGACGTCCAGGGCGCGCAGCGCGTTGGGGGCGAGTGAGATGCCGGCGCCGACCGGGGCCAGGGAGCCGGCCCGCTCCAGCACGGTCACCTCCCAGCCGCGCCCGTGGAGGGCCGCGGCAGCCGCCAGCCCTCCGATCCCGCCGCCGATGACGACCGCGCGCGCCGATCCCGCCATGACTCTCCCCTTCCTCACTACAACTGTAGTACACGTCCACGCTACTACACCCGTAGTGCGGTGGATAGGGTCTCCCCATGTCCGTACGCACCACCGGTCCCTCCCGCGCCGACCTCGTCGCCGACACCGCCCTCGCCCTGCTCGCCGAGCGCGGGATGCGCGGACTGACCCACCGGGCCGTGGACGAGGCGGCCGGGCTCCCGCCGGGCTCGACCTCGAACGTGGCCCGCACCCGGCAGGCACTGCTGGAACTCGCGGTACGACGGCACGCCGAGCGCGAGGCCCGGATCCTCGCCCCGGCCGAACTGCCCGACCCGGCCGACGGCCTCGACCCGCTGGCCGACGGACTCGCCCGCGCGGTGCACCGTTCCCTGACCCAGGGCCGCGCCCTGCTGATCGCCCGCTACGAACTCGCCC
Source organism: Streptomyces hygroscopicus subsp. hygroscopicus (assembly GCF_030269125.1). Lineage (GTDB taxonomy): Bacteria > Actinomycetota > Actinomycetes > Streptomycetales > Streptomycetaceae > Streptomyces > Streptomyces hygroscopicus_C. The sequence goes on from NZ_BSSM01000008.1 coordinate 313,960, forward strand.
TGGAGGCCACCCGCCGCCCCGAACTGCGCGCCTACTACGACCGCGCCGGCGCCGTCTTCAAGGAGCGACTGGGCGCGATGCTCCGGGCCGCCGGCTCCCCCGACCCGGACCGGCACGTGCTGTCGCTGGTCGCCTGGGCGGACGGTCTGATGTTCACGTGCGCGGCGGGGTCGTTCAGCACGGAGGTGCCGGAACTCGCCGAGATCCAGGCAGATGTACGGGAGTTGCTGGCGGGCATGCTGGGGCGCTGAAATCCCCTGGAACCGTCGGCACCCGGCGGGCGAGGATGGGCGGCATGACGAGCGAACGCGACGAACCCGCCCTGAACGCAGGCGAACGCGAGATGCTGGAGGGCTGGCTGGACTACCACCGCGGGACCCTGATCGCGAAGTGCGAGGGCCTGACCGACGAACAGCTGCGCACCGCGTCGGTGCCGCCGTCCGGGCTGACCCTGATGGGGCTGGTGCGGCACATGGCCGAGGTGGAGCGGTTCTGGTTCCACGAGGTGCTGCTCGGCGAGGACCAGGGCGTCCTGTACTGCTCCGAGGACGACGCGGACGGCGACTTCCACGTCACCGAGGCGGACACCTGGCAGGAGGCGTACGCCACCTGGCAGGCCGAGGTGGCCGCGGCCCGGCGCGATGCCGCGGGGCGGTCGCTCGACGTCCTCTCCCGGCGCACCAGCCGGTCGAGCGGTGAGGCGTTCAGCCTCCGCTGGATCTACACCCACATGATCGAGGAGTACGCCCGGCACAACGGTCACGCCGATCTGCTCCGGGAGCGGATCGACGGCGCGGTCGGCGTCTGAGGCGTCATCCCCGGCGCCCGGAAACCCCTCGTTCGGTGCGGGAGTTCACCCGGGCGGCGGCACCGGGCCCGACTCCTCGATGCCAACCGGGCGCCGAACCAGCATCGTTGCGCGGGTGCATCGAACGACGATCAGCGCGGCGCTTCTGGTCACCGTCGCCGCCTCGGCCCTCGCGGGGTGCGTGACGGTACGGCACACGGCGGCACCGGGACCGCCCCCGAGTGCCGCGCCCTCCCGCCCCGCGGCACCCCGCGCGGACGGCAGCGCGTCCCCGCGGGTGGTGCAGGCACCGGCCCGGGAGGCGCTGGAGATGGTCGGCCCGTCCGGCGACCCGGCGCCCGCCGCCAAGGCCGCCCCGCACGGGAGCCCGGCCGCCCCGCCCGCCGCGCGCCCGCCCGCTCCCCCGCGCGCCCGGCCCCCCGCGCACCGCCCCGCGCAGCCACCGCCGGGCACCTCCCGGCAGGTGCCCGCGAACGTGTGCGACCTGGGCCGCGAGTACGGCGGCTGGCGCGGCAACAGCCCGGAGTCGGAGATCTGCGAGCGGACGTACGGGCGGCGCTGAACCGGCCGGTGACCGGCGCCTCCCGCAGCCGGTCCCGCCCGCACGCCGCCCCTCAGCTGGGCCGCTGCCTCGGCGGCCCCCAGGCCCCGCCGCCCGGCGGACCGTCCTGCCCAAGCCGCAGCTCCAGGCGCCCGATCGCGGCCCGGACGCCCGCGCCGTAGCCGTCGTCCGGAAGGACGTCCGCGGCGGCGCGGGCGTGGCCGAGCTGGGTGCGGGCGGCCTCGGTACGGCCCAGCTTCGCGTAGTCCGCGGCCAGGTTGAGGTGGAGCGAGGGGAAGAATCCCGGCACGCTCCGGGGATGTCCCTCGGGCAGCTCCCGCGCCGCCGCCAACGCCCTCAGGTCCCAGGCGAGTTCGTCGGCGGGGTCGTCCTGGGTGTCGGCGAGGTAGTGCGCGAGGGTGCAGCGGTGCAGCGGGTCGCCGTCCTCGCCGATCTCCGCCCACAGGTCGAGGAAGCGGCTGCGGGCCTCCTCGCGGTCGCCGCCGTGGTGCAGCATCACGACCTGGCCGATCCGCGTCAGCACCTCGTCCCGGGCCGTCTGTTCCCGTCGCTCCGCCACCGCGTCCTCCGGCGATCGTCCGCTGTCGTGCCCCCGACGCTAACCGGCGCCGCCGGGATTCCCGGTCAGGCGGCGCCGACGCCGTCGCGCGCCGCCGTCAGCCCAGGTCGGGGATGCGCCAGTCGACCGCCTCGTGGCCCTGGCGGGCGATCGCCTCGTTGATCTGGGTGAAGGGACGCGAGCCGAAGAACTTCTTCGCGGACAGCGGGGAGGGGTGCGCGCCCTTGACCACCACGTGCCGCTCCTCGTCGATCAGCGGGAGCTTCTTCTGCGCGTAGTTGCCCCACAGCACGAACACCGCCGGGTCGGGGCGGGCGTCCACCGCGCGGATCACGGCGTCGGTGAACTTCTCCCAGCCCTTGTTCTTGTGCGAGTTGGCCTCGCCGCCCCGGACGGTGAGGACCGCGTTGAGCAGCAGCACACCCTGGCGGGCCCAGGGCATCAGATAGCCGTTGTCCGGGATCGGGAGGCCCAGTTCCGCCTGCATCTCCTTGTAGATGTTGCGCAGCGAGGGCGGGGTCTTCACGCCGGGACGGACCGAGAAGCACAGACCGTGGCCCTGGCCCTCGCCGTGGTACGGGTCCTGTCCGAGGACGAGGACCTTGACCTTGTCGTACGGCGTGGCGTCCAGCGCCGCGAAGACCTCGTCGCGCGGCGGGTAGACGGGGCCCTTCGCCCGCTCCTCCTCGACGAACTCGGTCAGCTCCTTGAAGTAGGGCTGCTGAAGTTCGTCGCCCAGAACCCCGCGCCAGGACTCGGGCAGCATGGCGATGTCGGTCACGTCAACGTCCTCACGATGTCGATCAATTACCGCGTGCGGTCACTTCCAGGATGCAGAACCTACAGGCGACCACTGACAACGGGCGCCCGAAGGGTCCGCCCGGGGGTCCGCGTCCCGCCGCTCACCAGCTGGTCTTACGGTGCAGCGTCCACATCATCATGATCGTGGAGGGGTCGAGGGCCTGCTCTCCGCCGGATATGTCGTCGCTGGCCGCCACGTACTGCCGGCCCTGCCACAGCGGGAGCAGCTGTACGTCGCTCGCGATGATGCGCTGGGCCTGCTCCATGTCCTTGACCGTCTGGGCGCGGTCGCTCTGCGCGCGCGAGTGCGGCAGCAGCCGGTCGGTGATCTCCTTCGCCGGGTACGGCGTGCCGAGCGCGTTCTGCTCGCCGGTGAAGGGGGCGATGAAGTTGTCCGCGTCGGGGAAGTCCGGGGACCAGCCGCGGCCGAACACCGGGTACTCCCCCTTCTGGTAGCCGACGACGTAGGTCTTCCAGGGACGGCTCTTGAGGGTGACGGTGAACAGCCCGGAGCCCTCCAGCTGCCGCTTCAGCTCCTGGAACATCAGGGCGGTCTCGGAGCCGTAGCGGTCGGTGGTGTACCAGAGGGTGAGCGGCACCTTCTGGTCGATGCCCGCGTCCCGGAGGATCGTCCGGGCCTTGGCGTCGCTCGGGTCCCCGTAGTCGTCGAAGAAGGCGGTGGTGTGGCCCACGAGGCCCTTGGGGACCATCGAGTACAGCGGGTCGACGGTGTCCTTGTAGACCTTGTGCGCGATCGCGCCCCGGTCCAGGAGCTGGGCGACGGCCTTGCGCACGGCGGGCCGCCCGGCCCAGGGGTCCTTCGGGTCGAACACCAGGTAGCTGATGTCCGTGCCGGCGCCGTCCACGAGCTGGAGGTCGGAGTTTCCCTGCTGCTGGAGGGCGAGGATGTCGTCGGCGGCGAGACCGCGGTAGGTGACGTCGATCTGCTTGTCGCGCAGCGCCTTGACCATCCCGGCGGAGTCCTGGAAGTAGCGGATGGTCACCGCGTCGTTCTGCCGCTGGGCGAAGCCGTGGTAGTTGCCGTTGCTGGTGAGGACGGCCTGCCGGTCCTCCTGGTAGGACTGGAGCTTGTACGGCCCCGAGCCGTCGGCGCCGGAGTCCTTGCGCAGGGCGCGGGCCGGGTAGTCCTTCGGGTCGACGATCGACAGGGCCGGGGTGGCCAGCACGAAGGGGAAGGTGGCGTCGGACTTGCCGAGGTGGAAGACGACCTCGCGGTCGCCCGAGGTGTCCACGCTTTCGAGGCTGCCGAGCAGTCCGGCGGGGCCGCCGGGGGCGTTGACGGCGCGGATGCGGTCGACCGAGTACTTGACGGCCTCGGCGTTCAGCGGGTCGCCGTCGGCGAACTTCAGGCCCGCGCGCAGGGTGCAGCGGTAGGTGCGGCTGGAGGAGTCGGCGAAGGAGCAGTGCTCGGCCGCGTCGGGCTGGGGGGCCGTCGCGCCGTTCGGGTAGGCGAGGAGCGTCTGGAAGATGTTCCGGTACAGCTCCCAGGACCCGTCCCAGGCGCCGGCCGGATCCAGGGTGCTGGGCGCGCTGGTGGTGCCGACCACGATCGGGCCCTCGTCGGCCGGGCCTCCGTCGGACAGCAGGCCGCAGCCGCTCGCCACCAGCGACACGGACGCGATCGCCGCGACTCTCCGCAGGAATCGGTTCCGGTTGTACAACGCGCACGCTCCTCGATCCGCCTACCAAGGTCGGCAGACCTTACCGCAGCGTCAGACGGCCAACCTCCCCCGGATCGGGGCTGGTTGATCGCAAAGAACATGACCACGTTGTCATTCGGCCGGGCGTCCGCTGTGCGGTGCCCCGGGCGCCGGTCCGTCCGGAATCCGGCGCCCGGGAGGTGGTTTCACACCCCGGCGTTGAGGAAGAGTCCACCGTCCACGACGAGGGTCTGGCCGGTGACCCAGGCGGACTGCCCGGAGGTGAGGAAGGCCGCGGCGCCGCCGATGTCGGACGGCACGCCGAGCCGGCCCAGCGGGTAGGAGGCGGCCGCCTCCTCCTCACGGCCCTCGTACAGGGCCTGGGCGAACTTCGTCTTGACCACGGCCGGGGCGATCGCGTTGACCCGCACCCGGGGCGCGAACTCGTGCGCCAGCTGCTGGGTCAGGTTGATCATCGCGGCCTTGCTGACGCCGTAGGCGCCGATGAACGGCGAGGGCGCGAGACCCGCGATCGAGGCGATGTTGACGATCGTGCCGCCGTTGTCCTTCTGCCAGGCGTGCCAGGTCTTCTGGGCGAAACCGAGCGCCGAGATCACGTTGGTCTCGAAGACCTTGCGGGCGACGTCCAGGTCCAGGTCCGCGATGGGCCCGAAGACCGGGTTGGTACCCGCGTTGTTGACCAGGTGGTCGAGGCGGCCGAAGGCCTCCATGGTGCGCTCGACGGCCTCGCTCTGGTGGTCGAGGTCGTGCGCCTTGCCGGCCACGCCGATGACCCGCTCGGCGCCGAGCTTCTCGACGGCCTCCTTGAGCGCGTCCTCGTTGCGGCCGGTGATGCACACCCGGTCGCCGCGTGCCACGAGGGCCTCGGCGACGCCGTAGCCGATGCCGCGGCTGGCCCCGGTGACGAGGGCGACCTCGCCCGACAGCGGCGGAAGTTCTGCGGAAGTCATGTCCCGTATCCCCTAGTCGAGCGGTCCGCCGGCGACGTACAGCACCTGGCCGGAGACGAATCCGGCCGCCTCGCCGGTGAAGAAGGCGATGGCGTTGGCGATGTCCTCGGGCTCACCGACGCGCTGCACCGGGATCGCGCTCGCGGCGGCCTTCTTGAAGTCGTCGAAGCCCATGCCGACGCGGTCGGCGGTGGCCTTGGTCATCTCGGTGGCGATGAAACCGGGGGCGACGGCGTTCGCGGTGATGCCGAACTTGCCCAGCTCGATGGCGAGGGTCTTGGTGAAGCCCTGGAGCCCCGCCTTGGCGGCCGAGTAGTTGGCCTGGCCGCGGTTGCCGAGCGCCGAGGAGGAGGACAGGTTGACGACACGGCCGAAGCCGGCGTCGACCATGTGCTTCTGCACGGCCTTGGTCATCAGGAAGGAGCCGCGCAGGTGCACGTTCAGGACGGTGTCCCAGTCGGAGACGCTCATCTTGAACAGCAGGTTGTCGCGCAGCACGCCCGCGTTGTTGACGAGGATCGTCGGCGCGCCCAGCTCCGCGACGATCCGGGCGACGGCCGCCTCGACCTGCGCCTCGTCGGAGACGTCGGCGCCGACCGCGATGGCCTTGCCGCCCGCCGCGGTGATCTTGTCGACGGTGTCCTTGCAGGCGGCCTCGTCCAGGTCGATCACGGCGACCGCGCGGCCCTCGGCGGCCAGCCGCACGGCGGTGGCGGCACCGATGCCGCGCGCGGCGCCGGTGACGACCGCGACCCGCTGTTCAGTGGTGGACATTGACTGTTTCTCCTCGCCCTTGAGAGAACCCGTACGACCCTTCGGGAGGGCCTTCCGGTGCGGTGAGCGACCGCTTAGTATCTTCGGCTCACCCGACGCTAGAAGCCCTGGCACCCGGTGTCAACGGCACATCCCGACGTTGTGATCCATTACCTCACCAGGAGGTCCAGCAACCGCTCCGTCTCGGCGGCCGGGTCGGTGGTCAGACCGGTGTGCACGGGACCCGGCTGGACGACGGTGGAGCGGGGCGCGATCAGCCAGCGGAAGCGGCGCCCGGCGTCGTCCCCGGCCGCCTGCCCGGCCGCCGCGCCACCCGCGCAGTGCCGCTCGATCGCGCCGAGAGCGGCCCGGATCCCGGCCACGTCGGCCTCCGGGTCCAGGGCGCGCAGCCGCGCCTCGTCCAGATGGGTGCGGGCGCCGACGTAGCCCTGGGCGCGGCAGTAGACGGCCACGCCCGCGTTGACGCACTCGCCGCGCTCGATCCGGGGCACGACCCTGATCAGCGCGTACTCGAAGACGTCCCGGTCGCCGCCCTGACCGGCCCGGGTGATGTGGCGCTCGGTCACATGGCCGGCCATGTGGATGTGGGTCTCGCTCACTTGTCCTCCTGGATGCCGGTGACGCGCCCGGCGATGACGGCGGCGCGGGCGAGCAGCGGGCGCGCGTAGGCCCGGCGCAGTTCGTCCGGGGTGTCGAAGCCGGGTTCGCCGGCGAGCCAGGCGTCCGGGATCTCGGCGGTGACCTCGGCGAGCAGGTCCTCGGTGACGCGGGGCGCGAGGTCGGCCGCGGCCGCGGCGAGGTCGGGGGCGAAGCAGGCGAGGGCGTGGTCGCCGGCGTCGTAGGGGCGGGCCGCGGAGGCCTCGGCGGAGGGCCAGTTGTGGTGCCAGATCATCGTGGCGCCGTGGTCGATGAGCCACAGCTCGCCGCGGTGCACCAGGAGGTTGGGGTTGCGCCAGGAGCGGTCCACGTTGTTGATCAGCGCGTCGAACCAGACGATCCGCCCGGCCTCCTCGGGGCTCACCTCGAAGGCGAGCGGGTCGTAGCCGAGGGCGCCGGAGAGGAAGTCCATGCCGAGGTTGGTGCCGCCGCTGGCCCGCAGCAGTTCCTGCACCTGCTGCTCCGGCTCGCCGAGCCCCAGCACGGCGTCCAGTTCGACGGTGACCAGGCGGGGCGTCCGGAAGCCGAGGCGCCGGGCGAGTTCGCCGCACACCACCTCGGCGACCAGGGTCTTGCGGCCCTGCCCGGCTCCGGTGAACTTCATGACGTAGGTCCCGAAGTCGTCGGCCTCGACGAGCCCCGGCAGCGAGCCGCCCTCACGCAGGGGCGTGATGAAGCGGGTCGCGGTGACTTCCTTGAGCATCGCCCCAGGTTACTGTGGACGGCCGCGGCGCGGGGGCGCGAGGAGGCCGAGCATCTCGTCGGTGGTGGTGATGGTGGCGACGAGGGAGAGGGTGTGCCGGATCACCGCGGCGGTGTAGGCGGCGGGCACCCCGGCGATGGCGTCGGCCGGGACGACCGCGGTGTAGCCGAGGTTGACCGCGTCGAACACCGTGTTGGGGATCGCCACGTTGGCCGAGACCCCGGTGACGACCAGGGTGCGGCAGCCGAGGTTGCGCAGCAGGGCGTCCATGCCGGTGGCGCCGAGCGGCGACAGCCCGTGCAGCCGTCGTACGACGAGATCCTCCTCGGCGACCTCGACCGGGGGCGCGATCCGGACCGCGGTGCTGCCGGACAGCTGCCGCACGGGGAGTCGTTCGGCGGCGCGGAACAGCCGGGCGTTGCGGCTGGCGCCCCGGCCGTCCGGGCGGCGTTCGGCCACCGCGTGGATCACCTGCACGCCGCCCCGGTGCGCGGCGGCGACCAGCCGGGCGACGTTGCCGAGGGCCCCCGAGGAGCGGGCGGCGCGGGCGAGTTCGGGCAGGGCGGCGTCCGGGCCGACCACGCCCCGCTGGCACTCCACGGTCAGCAGCACGGTGCTCGCCGGGTCGAGGAGGTCGCCCACTCGCTGGTACGCCGCCATCACGCGCCTTTCGCCGGGTCCGGGGCGGTGAGAGTAGCGGCCGCCCGCGGGAGAGGGAAGACGACCCGTTCCCTTCCCTGACGCGATGTCAGAGGATCGGCGGGGAAGGGTTTTCCCGTACGACGACGAGGGGGCCGCATGTCCGTCGCACCGCAGCGCCGGGGCCGCAGGATCATGATGACGCCCGGCGAGCTGGACGCGTTCCTGGCCGCACAGCGCACGTGCCGGGTGGCGACCGTCTCGGCCGGCGGCGCCCCGCACGTGAGCGCGCTCTGGTTCGCCTGGGACGGCGGCGCGCTGTGGCTGTACTCGGTGGTGCGCAGCCGCCGTTGGGCCCAGCTCGGCCGTGATCCCCGGGCGGCGGTCGTGGTCGACTCCGGCGAGGAGTACGGCGAGTTGCGCGGGGCCGAACTGGCGGGCCGGGTGGAGTTCGTCGGCGAGGTGCCCCGCACGGGTGGGCCGTGCCCCGAACTCGTCCCGGTGGAGCCGCTGTTCGCCCGCAAGTACTTCGGTATCGACGAGATGCCGCACGACGGCCGGCATGCCTGGGCGCGGCTCGTCCCGGAGCGGATCGTGTCCTGGGACTTCCGCAAACTCGGTTCGCCCTGAGGCCGCCGGGACGCCCCGTCGGCGCGTCCGGCCTCCGGGCGGGTCAGCCGACCTTCTGCGCCGCCGCGCGCAGGGCCTCGACCGCGGCGCGGATGGAGGGACGGCGGTCGGCGTCGGCGCGCCAGATGACGTAGACGTGCCGGCGCACGCGCTGGGTGAGGGGGACGAGGACCACTCCGTCGGGCACCGGGTGGCGGCCCAGCAGCGGGGCGATGCACACGCCCAGACCGGCGGCCACCAGCTGGAGCTGGGTGTGGGTCTCGCCCGCGCGATGGCCGACGATCGGTTCGACGCCCTTGGAGCGCAGGGTGAACATCAGCCACTCGTGGCAGAACTCGCCCTCGCCCCAGGTGATCCACTCGTCCTCGGCGAACTCCGCGAGGTCCACCTCGTCGCGGCCGGCGAGCCGGTGTCCGGCGGGCATCGCGACCTCGGCCGGGTCGTCCAGGAGCGGCGCCTTGACCAGTCCGTCGGGCACCGGCATCGGCTTGTTGTACCAGTCCAGGACCACCGCGAGATCGAGGTCGCCGCGCACCACGGAGGCGATGCCCTGCTCCGGTTCCAGCTCGCTGGAGCGCACCCGCAGTCCCGGGTGCTCGGCGCGCAGCGCCCGCAGCGCCACGGGGAACAGCCCCCGGGCGGCGGTCGGGAACGCCGACAGCCGCAGCTCGCCGACGACCTGTCCCCGGTGCGCCTCCAGGTCCGACTCGGCCAGCTCGACCTGCGACAGGATGCGCGACGCGTGCTCCGAGAGCAGCCGGCCGGCGTCCGTGAGCCGTACGCCGCGGCCGTTCTTGGCGAGCAGTTGCTGGCCGATCTCGCGTTCCAGCTTGCCCAGCTGCTGGGAGACCGCGGACGTGGTGACGTGCAGCGCGTCGGCGGCGGCGCTGACCGAGCCGTGCCGGGCCAGGGCGTCCAGAGTACGCAGGCGCTCCAGGTTCAACATATAAGAGATCCTACGAGATACCCCGTGTGATTTCTCGATTGTGCTAAGAGTTCTGGTCCAGCATGGTGGACGTCATGAGCACGGTCACCACATCCCGTACGCACTCCCCCACCACCCCGGGCCCTTCCTCTCCCCGCCCCCGTCTCGACTGGCGGCTGCGCTTCGGCGCCCTCTCCCTGATCTGGGGTTTCAGCTTTCTGCTGATCAAGGTGGGGACGAGCGGGTACGCGCCGTTCCAGGTCACCCTGGGCCGACTGGTGTTCGGTACGGCGGTGCTGATGGCGGCGATGGCCGTCAAGCGGGAGCGGCTGCCGCGCGGGGGGCGGCTGTGGGCGCACATGGCGGTCGCCGCGTTCTTCCTGAACGCCCTGCCGTTCTCCCTCTTCGCCTACTCCGAGCTGACCATCCCCTCCACACTGGCCGGCATCTGCAACGCCACGTCGCCGCTGTGGGGCATGGTGCTGTCCGTCGTCGCGCTCTCCGAGGACCGGCCCACGCGGGTGCGGGTGGCCGGGCTCGGGCTCGGCTTCCTCGGGGTGCTGACGGTGCTCGGCGCGTGGCAGGGCTTCCACGGCCTCGACGCCACGGGCACGGCGATGGCGCTGCTCGCCTCGCTGAGCTATCCGGTGGGCTGGATCTACGTCAGGCGGACGCTGGCGGGGACGGGGAACTCTCATCTGTCGATGACGGGCGGACAGCTGCTGCTGGCGACGGTCCAACTGGCCTTCGTCACACCGCTGTTCACCGGCATGCCGAAGCACTTCGCCCTTGTTCCGCTGCTGGCGGTCGCCGCGCTGGGGGCGCTCGGGACGGGACTCGCCGTGCTCCTCCAGTACGGACTGGTCGCCGAAGTCGGGCCCACGACGGCGCAGATGGTCACGTACTTCATTCCGGTGATCGCGACCGCGGCGGGCGTCGTGATCCTCGGGGAGTCGCTGCGCTGGAACACGCCGGTGGGGGCGGTGATCGTGCTCGCGGGGGGCGGCGCTCACGCAGGTACGGGGGAAGAGGGGCGCCTGATCGGGCGGAGCGCCGGGTGCGCGCGCGTGCGCCGGCCGCCTTCGGTGCGGCTACCCGTAGACGCGCGACGGTGACGGCCGTACCGCCGTCGCGATCGCCTCCGCCACCGGCTCGATGTCCGCGGGGGCCAGCGGGGACACCGTGACACGGATGGCCGGGGGGCTGGTCAGGCGGAAGCGGGCGCCCGGGGCGACGCCCCAGCCGGACTGGAGGAGACGGGCCACCGCGGTGGTCTCGTCGGGGACCGGGATCCAGAGGTTCATGCCGCTGCGCCCCTGGGCCCGGACGCCGCGGACGGCGAGGGCGTCGATCAGGGGCTGCCGCCGGGAGCGGTACGACTCCGCCACCGCCGCCCGGTCCACCGCGCCCCCGGCCCACAGATGGGCCACCGCGCGCTGGAGCAGGAGGCTGACCCAGCCGGGGCCGAGGCGCAGGCGGCCGCGGACCCGGTCGACGGTCACCGGGTCGCCGGCGAGCACGGCGAGGCGCAGGTCGGGACCGTAGGTCTTGGCGGCGGAGCGCAGGAAGGCCCAGTGCCGGGTGGCACCCGCGAGGGGGTGCGGGGGAAGGTCCACGATCCCGTGACCGTGGTCGTCCTCGATCAGCAGGGCGTTCGGATGCTCCCGCAGCACCGCGCGCAGGGCCCGCGCGCGGGAGGCGGTCACCGCGGCGCCGGTCGGGTTCTGGGCGCGGACGGTGACGATCAGCGCGCGGGCCCCGGCGGCCAGGGCGCGGGCGAGGCCCTCCGGGGACGGGCCGTCGTCGTCCACGGCCACCGGTACGGCGCGCAGGCCGAGCGCCGGCATCAGATCGAGGACGCTGCCCCAGCCGGGGTCCTCCACGGCGACGGCGTCCCCGGGCCGGAGATGGGCGGCGAGGACGCGCTCGATGGCGTCGAGGGAGCCCGAGGTGACGGTGAGGGAGCCCTCCGGGACGCCGTCGGCGTCGAGTTCGGCACGGGCGACGCGGACCAGATCCGGGTCGACGGGGTCGTCGCCGTACAGGACGGGACGGCGGTCCCCCTCCTCGGCCGCGGCGGCCAGGGCCGGGGCGAGACGGGGCAGCAGGGCCGGGTCCGGGTTGCCGGTGGACAGGTCCCGGGCGCCCGGCGGCACCTCCACCCGCAACTGGTCGCGTCCGGTGGTGACGGGCTTGGGCCGTACCCGGCTGCCGCGCCGCCCGGCGGTCTCGATCACCCCGCGCTCGCGCAGGGTGCGATAGGCGGCCGCCACGGTGTTCGGATTCACTCCCAGCCGGGCCGCCAACTCCCGCATGGGGGGCAGCGGTTGGCCCGGCGTCAGCTTTCCGGTGCCGACGGCGCGTTCGACGTCGGCCGCGATCTCTGCTGCGCCCCGCCCCTCGATCCGATACTCTCCTAGCACAAAACACATTATGCACTAGTACAAAGGCGGGCGTTACACGGCTTCGCCTTGGAGGGACCGTCATGCCGGGCACTTCCGCGGAAACCCAGTCCACCGCCTACACCCCGACCGACCGCACCGTGCCCACGCGCGACGCGGACCAGGCGTCGTACGACAAGGACGTCGTGCACGCGATATTGGACGAGGGGTACGTCTGCCACCTGGGCTTCGTCCGCGACGGCGCGCCCGTGGTGCTGCCCACCCTGTACGGCCGGGTGGGCGAGCGGCTCTACGTCCACGGCTCGACGGGTTCGCGTCCGCTCCGGATGACCGGCGCGGCCGATCCGGGCCTGCCGGTGTGCCTGACCGTGACCCACGTCGACGGTCTGGTGCTGGCCCGCTCCGCCTTCCACCACACGATCAACTACCGCTCGGTCGTGGTGCACGGCGTCGCGCACGAGGTCACCGATCCCGAGGAGCGGCGCCTCGCGCTGGACGCTCTGGTGGACCACGTCGTGCCGGGCCGGGCCGCCGACTCCCGGCCCGCGAACAAGAAGGAGCTGGCCGCCACCGCGGTGATCCGCCTCGACCTGGACGAGGTCTCCGCGAAGATCCGCACCGGCGGCGCCGACGACGAGCCCGAGGACCTCGCCCTCCCCCACTGGGCGGGCGTCGTCCCGCTCCGCAAGGGGTACGACGCCCCGATCCCGAACGCCGACCTGGCGTCCGGGATCGAGGTGCCGGACTACCTCGCCGAGGGGTAGGTCTCCGCGGGCAGCTCCGCGTCGACCGGGGCGTGCGCCGGGCGGCTCCCCCCGCGCTGCGCCGCCTCGCCGGCGGTCAGGCCCGCGACCGCCGTGAGCATCAGCAGGGTCCCGGCCACCGTGGTGACCGTGAGTCGTTCACCGAGCAGCAGGACGGCGAGCACGGCCGCGGTCACCGGCTCCAGGAGCATGATCACGGAGACCGTGGCGGACCGTACGACGGCAGCGCCCGCGAAGTACAGGGCGTACGCGAGCGCCGTGGGCACGGCGGCGATGTAGCACAGGAGCCACAGCAGCCGGGCCGGGTGGCCGGTGTGCGGGAGCAGCCCCTCGTGCAGGGCGAACGGCAGCAGGCACACCGTGGTCACCGCGAAGGCCCACACGGTGGTGTCGGAGGCGTCGGCCCCGCCGTCCCGGCCCCACCAGCGGGTCAGCAGGGTCATGGCACCGTAGCCCGCGGCCGACAGCAGCGCGAGCAGCACGCCCGCGGGGCGGACGGTCGCGGCCGAGTCGCCGAAGGTCAGCACGGCGAGCCCGGCGAGGGCCCCGGCCACCGACAGCGCGCCGCCGGTGCCGAGCCGTTCGCCGAGCAGGAGCCGGGCGCCGAGCGCGATGAGGACGGGGCCCGCGCCGAGGGTGACGACCGTGGCCACGGCGAGTCCGGTGGCCGCCACGGCCGCGAAGTAGGCCGTCTGGAACACCGCGAGGCCGAGGCCGGTGGCGACGGCCTTCAGCACCCGCCGGGACAGCGGTTCGGCCGTGACGGGACGGGTTCGCGGGCGCAGTCCGCGTCCGGCGAGCAGCAGCAGGAGCCCCAGCGCGCAGCGCCAGAAGGAGAGGCCGAAGGAGCCCATGTCGCTGGTCCGGTAGACCAGCGAGGCGGCGGCGCCGGCGGTGCCCCAGGCGGCACCGGTGACGACGAGGTAGAGCAGGCCGCGCCGTACGGGCAGGCCGGTGGAAATGTTCGTGTTCGACAAGGAAATCTCTCCGCAGGAACGCACCCCGGGGGTGCGGAAGTTCGAGGGCGACCCGTTCGATCGGGTCGCGCGGACTTCGTCTGCGGGCAGCACCGTCCGGCCCGGCGCTCATCGCACCGAGCGGGTGTCCCGGAGGCCCGCCTCAGGCGGCCGGGGGCGGAAGAACGAGCGTGGACGGCATGACCAGCACTTTAGGCGCGGGTGCGCCGCCCGGACAACTCTCTTTCCGGGCCGCCGGCGGCCACCGGTGCCACCGGCGCCGGGGCGGGCGTGGCGGACTGGGCCGTGAACGCGCCGACCAGGACGACGACGCCGCCGAAGACCTGCGGCGCGGACAGGTGCTCCCCGAGCAGCACCCAGGCCAGCACGGTCGCGATCACCGCCTCCAGACAGGCCACCACCCCGGCGACCTGGGGGGACAGCCGTCGTACCGACAGCACGCCGGTGACGTAGGCGACGACCGTGGCGACGAGCACGATCCAGGCGAGCAGCGCGAGAGCGGGTACGGCGGTGTGGTTCATGCGCGCGGGACCAGTGAGCGCGTCCCAGCGCATCTCCCAGGGGCGGGCGACGACGGTGAGCACGGCGGCGCCCACGAGCAGGCCGTGGGCGATGACGCCGAGCGGGTCCGGCGGCTTCCCGCCCGCTTCGCCGCCCGGGTCGGACAGGATGAAGTAGCCGACCTGGCAGCAGGCGGCGGCGAGCGCGAACGCCAGGCCCAGCGCGTCGAAGCCCAGCCCCGACCAGACCTCCACCACACAGGCGAGCCCACCGGCCGCGAGGACGACGCCGAACACCGCGGCACGGGTGACCGGCCGCCGCTGCACGAACCGTACCCAGCCGAGCACCAGTGCGGGTGCCAGGTACTCCACGAGCAGCGCCACGCCCACGGGAATGCGCGAGAGGGCGGCGAAGTAGCACGCCTGGACGCCGACGACGGCGAACAGCCCGAACCCGAGGAGCAGCGCGGGGCGGCGCCGCGGCAGGGCGCGGTGGCGCCAGGCGAGCGGCAGCATGACCAGGGCGGCGCCGGCCACCCGCAGCCAGACCACGTGCAGCGGGTCGAGTCCCGACTCGATCAGCGGCTTGGCGGCGACCCCGGACCCGCCGAAGGCCAGCGCGGAGACGAGCGCGAGACCGAGCCCGACGCCTCTGCCGCCGGCGGCACTGCTCTCAGACGTATGCACCGGCACATGATGACAGGCGACGACAGGAGCGTCATCCTCGTTGACACCTGTCTCAGGAGGTGGACGCCGGGCCCGCTCCAGGGGCGTGAGGTCCCGCTTCCCAGCGGGTCGCATCCCCCGGGAAGTCCCCGGAACCGGCCGCGACCCGGGCGGACAGCTCGCGCGCGTCGACGCCCGCGCGTTCGAGGACCTCGACGGCCCGGGAGCCCGGGTCGGCGACGAGCGCGGCGAGCAGGTCGGGCCCTTCGGCCCCGCGCCCGCCCCGGCGCCGTGCCCGTTCCCGGGCGCGGTGCAGGGCGGCCGCCGCGGCCGGGGACCAGTCCCCCGCGTCATCGGTGACCGGACGGGGTACGACGGCGATCGCGCCCGAGTCCTCCACGCTGTCCTGCCACCGCAGGCCGTACCCGATGCTGCGCTGCACCAGATAGCCGAGGAGCCGGGCGAGTCGGTGCGGACCCCCCACGGCGGAGCGCACCTCGGGGTCCTGTTCGAGGAGCGAGTGCAGCAGATGGGCGGTGTCGACGTGCCGGTCCCCGTCCCGCACGGCCCTGCGGCGGGCACCGGCGACCACCGTCGCGAGCTCGGCGCCGAGCCCCGCGGCGTGCGGGCGCGGCCCCTCGGGCGCGGAGGCGGTCGGACAGGCGGTACGGGATTGCACAACCCCACCCCATCAGCCACAACATGCCAAGTCATCCCCGAGCGGAACCATTTGCGCGTCCCACACAGAGTGGACATCGCCGCGGCCGATCTCATCCTTGGGGAGGAGATCTCGGCCGATCCGCGACGAGGGGGCGCGCGTGCGCCGGGCACGGGGGCAGGCGCGGGTGCCGGCACGCAACGCCGCCGGCGGTCGACGGCAGGGAGGACGCGTGCCGGGTACGCGCCGCTCGCGGACCTCCTCCGGCGGGCGGGGCACCGCCATGACCGGAGCGCGTCGCCGCGGGCGCCGGACCTGTTCGACGCGGCGGCGATCCGGCACGCGGGACGAGACACCGCGCGCGTCCCCGACGGTTCATCGGCGTGGAACGTTCGCGCCCCTGTCGACGGGGTTCCCGGCGGAGGCCGACCGGACGATCGGGGAACCGGACGCCGCGCGACTTCCCGTGATCCGCGGCAAGTGTCCGTGGCGGTGGCCCTCCCCACCCGCCACCCGCTCACCCCGGACGGGGACGCCACGCCGGTGCGCGCCGGCGGCGAGTTCACCGGCGCGGCGGCGACGCCGACGGCGGGCCGGCCGACGGACCCGGCGGCGACGGCCCTGGACCAGTCGCCGCGCGGGCCGGGCGGCCTGGTCAGCCGGGACGGGCACGGGAAGCGCCCCGCGCGTTCGCCGCGCGGGGCGCCCGTACGACCGTACGACGTGCATGACCTGTACGACGCTCAGTCCTCGTCGGCGAGGATGAGGTACAGCTTCCTGCGGGCTTCGTTGATGACGGTCAGCGCCTTCTCGCGCTGCTCCTTGGTGCCGGTCTTCCAGACCTGCCCGAAGGCCTCCATCAGCCCGAACCCGGCCTGCCGGATCTCGCTCAGCGCCTCCCAGTCGACCCCGCGCGAGGCCTCCTCCCAGGGCGCCTCCGGACCCTCCTCGGCCGCGCCGCGGCCGCTGTCGGTGAGGGAGAACAGCTTCTTGCCGCCCTCGCTCTCGCTGACGATCAGACCCTCGTCCTCCAGCATCTGGAGGGTGGGGTACACCGAGCCGGGGCTGGGCTTCCACGCGCCGCCGCTGCGCTCGGCGATCTCCTGGATCATCTCGTAGCCGTGCATGGGCCGTTCCTTCAGCAGGGCCAGGATCGACGCCCGCACGTCCCCGCGCCGCGCCCGCCCCCTGGGACCGCCCCGTCCTCGATGCCCCCAGGGACCGAACCCGGGCCCGAACCCCGGCCCACCCGGACCCCCCGGTCCACCGGGCCCGAACGGTCCGAACGCGGCCCGCCGCGCCTCGAAGCCGCCCATGCCGCGCCGACCGAAGCCCTCGTGCCGGTGCCCGCCGTGCTCGTACCCGTGCGCACGCATGGCGATCACTCCATTCCATCGCTGATGTGTCACGCCTGTATCGCGTATCGTTCGCGATGCTTCAACGATATATCGGAACCAATCGACTGCCAAGCCCCTTCCGATGGCTGGAGCGCGGTTCAGGGATGATGATCGCCATGGACGCGACACCATCGGGCCGAGCCCTGGTCGAAGCAGGTTGGCAGCGGGTCCGCGACGACGGGCGGGTCCGTCCCGAGCTGCTCGAAGCCGCCTACGCCGAACCGCGCCTACGCCGACTGTTCCCCTGGACGGGAATGGGAGAGCTGCACTTCAGCCGCTGCACGGAGTGGCGGTGGACCTGGGACATTCCCTACATCCAGCCCGCGACGGGTGGAACCTACTGGGTCTCCGGCCCGCTGCGCGGCGAGACCGTGGGTCCGGCCGCGACGGCGCGGGAGGCCGTCGCGATGGTCGTCGAGCGCCTCCCGCCGAACTCCGGACCCGCTTTCGTCGGGACCCCCGACGAACTCGCGGCCCACGAAGCCGCGACCGCGACCGCCGGTTTCCCGGGCCCCGGCCACCACGCGGACTGATCCCTGCCACCCGGTGCCGCGGGACGTGCGCCGCGAGCCCGGAAGCGGGCCGGCGGTCGGGAATTGGCCTTGGTCGAGGGGGCGGCAGAGCCGCTAGCTTCACGGCATGCGGATTCGAATCGTGGACGCCTTCGCCGATCGGCCCTTCGCGGGGAACCCCGCGGGGGTGCTGCTCCTGGACGAGGGCTTTCCCGCCGACGAGTGGATGCAGAACGTCGCCATGGAGGTGCAGCACGCCGAGACGGCGTTCGCGCACCGGCTGCCCCGGGGCGGTGACGCGGACTGGGCGCTGCGCTGGTTCACGCCGGTCACCGAGGTGGCGATGTGCGGGCACGCCACGCTGGCCACGGCGCACGTGCTCCACACGACCGGCGCCCACGAGGGCCCCGTCCGGTTCGAGACCCGTAGCGGGGTGCTGGTCGCCACACCGGCCGAGGACGGTGCGATCACCCTCGACTTCCCCACCGCGCCGCTCACCCCCGTCGAGGTACCGGACGGCGTCGCCGAGGCGCTGGGCGCGGAGCCGGTCGCCGCCCTCGACACCGGGGAGAACGTCGGCGATCTGCTGGTGGAGCTGGCGGACGAGAAGACCGTCCGCGGGCTCGCCCCGGACCACAAGGCGCTCGCCGCGTACTCCACGCGCGGGATCATCGCCACCGCCCGCGCGGACGACCCGTCACGGGGCTACGACTACCTCTCCCGCTGCTTCTTCCCGAACGTCGGCATCGACGAGGACCCCGTCACCGGCAGCGCCCACACCGCGCTCGCCCCGCACTGGTCCGCGCGCCTCGGCCGCGACGACCTCACCGGCCTGCAGGCCTCCCGCCGCACCGGCCTGGTGCGCACCGGGCTGCGCGGCGCACGCACGCTGCTCACCGGCCGGGCGGTCACCGTCATCGAGGGCGAACTGCACGCCTGACCGTTCCGGGGGTGGGCCGCACGCCTGACCGGCCCACCTCTCCCCGGGGGCGATCCGCACGCGTGGGCCGCCGCCCTCATGCCGTCGGCAGCCAGCCCACCCTGCCCGCGAGGAGCGCGTAACCGACGAACGCGCCGATGTCGAGCAGCGAGTGGGCGACGACCAGCGGTCCGACCCGCCCCCAGCGACGGTACAGCCAGACGAAGACCACGCCCATGACCATGTTGCCGAGGAAGCCGCCGATGCCCTGGTAGAGGTGGTACGAGCCGCGCAGGACCGCGCTCGCCACCAGCGCGGCCCCCGGGGCCCAGCCCAACTGGCCGAGCCTGCGCAGCAGATAGCCGACGACGATGACCTCTTCGAGGACCGCGTTCTGCACGGCGGAGAGGATCAGCACCGGGTACTTCCACCACACGGCCGGCAGGGCCTCGGGCACCACGGTGAGGTTGAAGCCGAGGCCCCGAGCGGCCAGGTAGAAGGCGATCCCGGTACTGCCGATCACCGCCGCGATCGCCGCGCCCCGCCCGAGGTCGGGCCAGGGCCGGGTGCGGTCGAAACCCAGGGTGCGCAGGCTCCTGCCCTCCCGGAGCAGGAAGTGGGCGACCAGGGCGACGGGTACCAGGGCGGTGGCGATGCCGAACAACTGCCAGGCGAGGTCGAGCCAGGGCCGCCCCGGCGCCGCGGAGGCGTTGAGCGTGGCCGCCTGGTCCTTCAGCCCGCCCGGCTTGGTGACCGACCCGATGAAACTGATCAGCGCGGAGACCCCGCTCGCGCCCAACGACAGCGCGAGCACGAGGATCGTCTCGTCCCGCAGGACCCGCCGCGTCGGCTGCTCCAGTCCGTCCCCCAGCCCGGTCGCCTCCACCTTCACCCCTGCCTCCCACGCCTCACGAGCCACGTCCCACGTCGCCCGCAAGGATCGCAGAAGCCTCAGGAAGAACCGCGCACCGGGCCGCCGCGGCCGACACCGGGCCGCGACGAGACCGCGGCGACACGGGGAGGTCTCCCCTCGACGCCGCGGGGAGGCTCCCTCGACACCGCGCGGGAGCGGCGGCACCGGACGCCCCGCGCCACCGCACCGCACCTGGAGCGCCCCGCGCGCGATCGGACCGCACCCACCGGCCCCCACCCGGCACCGGGCCGCGACCCAGCGGGGTCACCACGGCCGCGACACGCCCACCCCTGCCACCGGTACCCACCGTCGATCCGCAGCCAAGCCGCACGGCGGCGGCCGATGAACCCCCGGCCCCGCCGGACGCTCCCCGCCTCACCCCCGCCGGACGCTCCCCCGCCTCACCCCATCGGCACCGGCTCCGGCAGCCCCACCGGCCACATGTGCACCGGCTCCCCCACATGCATCAGCTCGGCGTACCGCCGCGTCGTCGCGGCGAGCGCGGCCTCGCGGGAGAGGCCCTGTTCAAGGATGCGGTGGAAGGTGGCGGCCTGCCAGGACGCGCCGTTGACCCGCCGCCGGCAGCGCTCCTCGACGACGCCGAGGTAGAGGTCGCGATCGGCCGCCTCCACGCCCCACGCGTCGAGTCCCGCCGAGGCCAGCGGCAGCAACTCGTCGCGGACCAGGGTGACCGCGTCGACCTCGCCCGTGCCGCCGTACCGCCCCCGCCGGGGCCATACGAAGCGCGCGTCGATGCCGTACCGGCACGCCGCGTCGAAGTTGGCCTCGGCCGCGGCGAACGGCAGCCGGGCCCACACCGGCCGGGACTCCTCGGCGAGGGCGCGCACCAGGCCGTAGTAGAAGGCCGCGTTGGCGATGACGTCGGTGATGGTCGGTCCGGCCGGCAGCACCCGGTTCTCCACCCGCAGGTGCGGCATGCCGTCCGCGATGCCGTACACCGGCCGGTTCCAGCGGTAGATGGTGCCGTTGTGCAGCACGAGTTCGGCGAGCTTCGGGGTGCCGCCGGCCTCGATGACCTCCAGCGGCTCCTCGTCGTCGCAGATCGGCAGCAGGGCCGGGAAGTAGCGCAGGTTCTCCTCGAACAGCTCGTACGCCGAGGAGACCCACCGCTCGCCGAACCAGGTCCGCGGCCGTACGCCCTGGGCCTGGAGTTCGGGCGGCCGGGTGTCGGTGGACTGGAGGAACAGCGGCGGCCGCGATTCGCGCCACAGCTCGTGACCGAACAGGAACGGTGAGTTCGCGCCCACGGCGATCTGCGCCGCGCTCGCCACCTGCGCCGCGTTCCACACGTCCGCGAACCGCCCCGGTGTGACCTGGAGATGCAGCTGCACGGAGGTGCACGCGGCCTCCGGGACGATGGACTTGGCGGTGCAGACGAGGTGCTCGACGCCCTCGATGTCGAGCCGGAAGTCCTCCCCGCGCGCGGCCACGATCTGGTCGTTGAGCAGCGTGTAGCGGTCGACCTCGGAGAGGTTGGAGGAGACCAGGTGGTCCCGGTCGAGCGTGGGCAGGATGCCGGTCATCACGATGCCCGCCTCGACCTCACCGGCCTTGCGGTCCGCGTAGGCGAGCGAGGTCCGCAGCTCCTCGGCGAGCCGGTCGAATACCCGGCCGCCCAGCCGGTGCGGGGCTATGTTCACCTCCAGATTGAACATGGCGAGTTCGGTTTGGAAGTCCCGGCTGGCGATGCGTTCGAGCACTTGGCCGTTCAACATTTTGGGCATGCCGTCGGGACCGGCGAGATTCAATTCGATCTCGACGCCCATGAGGTTCCTGGGGCGGTCGAATCGCTTCTCGACCAGCAGCCGCTCCAGCCCCGTAAGACACTTCTGGAGCTTTTCGCGGTAGCGCTGTCGATCGGACAGGTCGAACTGCCCTGCCACGACCTTCTCCCCCATCGAAGTGTCCCTCCTCGGATGGGCGGGCCGACGTTCCGGCCGCCGGGCCTCCCGGGTCAGGTGGAGTAATGCCCAGTGAAAGCGATCGATAACGTCCCGCGCCACCCGAGCGCCCGCTACGCTGTCGGAATGTTCCCGGCGGCACATTCACGGGGCATGCCGCGGGCGCACCTTCGGGTGCCCCGAACGCGTCGTGAAAAACGCCGATGACTTTCGGCCGTCCGCGCGCGGAGTGTAGGACGAGGTCAACGCCGCGTGACCACCCGGAAACCGGGAGGAATTCCGCGAATCGGCGACCTGTTTCCGCCTTGTGGCGCTCCCCGCAATGGGATAGATGAAACACCGCCTGAACACACGTCGTATAAACTTCGTCCACAAGGCGGAAGGGTGGCGCCCTCGGTCCTGGTCCTGCCGCATTCCTGCCGCTCCGGTTGACGGGCGGCGGAGCGAGCCGCACCCTCGTTCTTCACCGACCCGGCCCTCACCTCTCCGGCCTTCCGTGAGCAGACAGCGCCGTCCGCCCCACCTCCCTCGCGCCCCGCGCCTGTCGAACGAGAGGCGACCCACCATGCCGCTTCACATTCCCCCTGCCCCCGCGCCCGCCCTGCGCTCCGTCCTCGCCGCCCTGGGCTCGCCCACCGCGGTCCGTGAGGCCCGCACCCCCTCCCTGCGCGCCGCGCAGGGCCCCGCTACACCCGAACTCCCTTTGCCGGTCCATGTGTTGGACCGGATCTCTCCGCAGGGGCTGTCCGCCACCAGGCTCGCCGGCTGGCGGTTCCTGATCCGCTGCGGCGACCGGGCGGTGGCCGCGGCGGAGACCATGCTCACCCCCGACGGCTGGGCCTTCTCGCACTTCTTCGAGGGCCCCTACGTCGCCTCCACCGAGCTGGCCCTGAAGCAGGCGGAGTCGCTGCAACAGCCTTACCAGCCGCGGCTGTTGTCGGTGCCGGGCCTCTACATGCTCACCCTGTGGCTGCACGGCGACACCACCGCCGACGGCGCGGAGGGGCATCCGGCCGCCACCGATCTGCTGGTGCCGCTCGCCCCGGCACCGCCCGGCATCGCGGCGCATCTGCCGCACCCGGTCGCCGATCTGCTCCCGGTACTGACCCTGCGCGCCACCCGGCTGCCGCTGCTCGAGTCACCTGCGGCCTGACCCCGGGCCACCGACGGACTAGTCCGCTCCGGCCAGGTCGAACCACCCGAATTGACAGGGTAGTTGGGCTGAACCGTCCGCCCGGGTGACGCGTCCTCAACCTGTGGGGAGCGGTGCCTCGAAATCCCTGCGGAACACCGCCCGTGGGGCAACACTGGGTTCCGACCGACTGCATGACGGGGGATGCCATGACCACCACAGAGCGAGAGATCCCACCCATGTGCCAGCACCAGCCACCGTGCCCGCCAGCCGAGTCCGCCGACCGGGAGTCCGCCCGCCTGGTGGCGCACCACCCGGAACAGGGATGGAGCCTGCTGTGCAACGGCGTCCTGCTCTTCGAGGACACCGGTGAGCTGCTGCCCGACGGCCGCGTCATCGCCCCGCACCGCCCGCTCGGCGCGGACGAGGTGATGACCGCCGCCTGACCGCGGCGGCGCCGCGAGGACGGCGAGGACCCGAGGGGCCGGCCGCACCCACCCGGTGCGCGACCGGCCCCGACGCGTCTCCGGCTGGTCGTATCCCCGCCACGGAGGTGGGATGGAGGGAGACGGCGCGGGACACCGGTGAGGAACGGTGAGTCATGTCCGGTTACGACGCCTCGGTGGTCGCACGTGTGGTGGTGGGGGTGAGCGGCTCCCTGGGCAGCGTCGCGGCCCTGCGGTGGGCCGGCGCGCTCGCCCGCCGGCTGGGGGCCGAGCTGTGGCCGGTGCTGGCCTGGGAGCCGCCGGGCGGTGATCCGGCCGGGCGCCGCTCGCCCGCGGCGGCCGTGCCCGCCGAGGAGTGGCAGCGGCTGGCCGGGGGCCGGCTGGTCGCTGTCCTGGAGGAGGTCTTCGGCGAGCGGGGGCCCGGCGTGCCGATGCACGCCCTGGTCGTCCGCGGCACCCCGGGCCGGGCGCTGGTGGCGGTCGCGGACCGGGAGAACGATCTGCTGGTGGTGGGCGCGGGCCGGCGCGGCCTCCAGCGCGCCTTCTCCGGCCGGGTCTGCCGGCACTGCCTCGGCCACGCCTGCTGCCCGGTCCTCGCCGTACCGCCCTCCCCGCTGGAGTCCCAGCTGCTCACCGTCCACCGCCGCAACGCCTGGCATCTGCCCATGGACACCCGGGGGCTGTGAACCCCTTCGGGTGCGGCGCGTAGGAGTTGCGTCAAGAAGGCGGGCCGCGCCGTCAGGGCTCCGTCAAGGCGTCGTGCCGCCCCGCCCGCGGCTGTCTACCGTCGATGCCATGGAGCACGGCGACGACACACGGCCCCGGGTGACGGGCCCGCATCCGCCACCCGCCGGGGCCGTCGCGCACGACGGCGAGTGGGCCGGCGAGGTGCGCACCGCCGTGCGCTGCGCCGCCGCGCTGTTCGCGCTGCTGCTGTGCGTCGACGGGGCGGCCGGCTCCCTCACCTGGTGGCGGGGCCTGCTGTGGTGCGCCCTGGCCCTGCTCCTCTTCCTCGTCCTGTACCCGGCCAGGGTGTCCGCCGGTGACGGCTGGCTGGCCAGCAGGCGCCTGCTGCGCACCCGCAGGGTCCACACCGGTCTGCTCGTCGCGGTCCGCCCGCTGGACGGCGTCGCCCGGCGCCTGGTGCTGTGCGACCTGCTGGGGAACCGGGTGGAGATCGACCCGGAGGTACTGGCCCGCAACCCCGTCCTGTGGCGCCGGCTGGACGAGGGCGTCCGTGCGGCCCTGGCGGGCGGCACCCTGCGCTGCGGCACCACCGCTCTCGCCGAGCTGGCCCGCCGCCTCGACCGCGAGACGGCCCTCGCGGTGTTCCGGGCGTCCGGCCTGGAGTGAGCGTGCGAGGGACGACCTCGGCTCCCGGTGGACGCGGGCGACTCGCCTCACCGCGCACCCGCGCGAGGAGCGATGACACTCGGTGTCCGCTGGTCCCTCGGAGGTGCCCCCGGCCACTCGTCCGGCCCAGCTCCCGGTGATCCCCTCCGGCCTCGGCTTCTTGATGCGGCCTTGACGGCACCGCGCCATTCTTAACGCAAGATTGACGCCTCCCCGCCCCGGATCCGGAGGCCCAGGCGTCACGCTCTGCATACGCTGGTGCCGCCGTCCGTGTGATGGCCGAAAAGAGCTGAGCCCCACATCAGGAGCACACCGATGGCCACGACCGAACGCCCTCCCAGTACCGGCCGCCTGCGCGCCTGGATGCTGGAGGGCCTGTCCGACATGGGCAAGAGCGGTGGCCACACCGGACCGCACGCCCAGCCCGAGCCTCCGCACAAGGGCCAGCGCTGGTGGCGGGTGATGTGCCTGACCGGTGTCGACTACTTCTCCACCCTCGGCTACCAGCCGGGCATCGCCGCGCTCGCGGCCGGCCTGGTCTCCCCCATCGCGACCATCGTGCTGGTGCTCGTCACCCTGGCGGGCGCGCTGCCGGTCTACCGGCGCGTGGCCGAGGAGAGCCCGCACGGCGAGGGCTCCATCGCGATGCTGGAGCGGCTGCTGTCCTTCTGGAAGGGCAAGCTGTTCGTGCTGACCCTGCTCGGGTTCGCGGCCACCGACTTCCTGATCACCATCACCCTGTCCGCCGCCGACGCCTCCACCCACCTGGTGGAGAACCCGCATCTGACGAGCGCCCTCCAGGGCAAGCAGATGCTGATCACGCTGCTGCTCGTGGCGCTGCTCGGCGCGGTGTTCCTCAAGGGCTTCCTGGAGGCGATCGGGGTCGCGGTCGCCCTGGTGGGCGTCTATCTCACGCTCAACCTGGTCGTCGTGATCGTCGGCCTGTGGCACGTGCTCACCGCCGAGCACGTGGTCACCGACTGGACCAACGCGCTGACCGTGCAGCACGGGAACGTGTTCGTGATGATCGGCGTGGCCCTGATCGTCTTCCCGAAACTCGCCCTCGGCCTGTCCGGGTTCGAGACCGGCGTCGCCGTCATGCCGCACGTCAAGGGCGACCCGGGCGACACCGAGGAGCACCCCACCGGCCGGATCAGGGACGCCAAGAAGCTGCTGACGACCGCCGCCGTCATCATGAGCTGCTTCCTGATCACCAGTAGCTTCATCACCACGCTGCTGATCCCGGAGAAGGAGTTCCAGCCGGGCGGCTCCGCCAACGGCCGCGCCCTCGCCTTCCTCGCGCACCAGTACCTCGGCGGCGCCTTCGGCACGGTCTACGACGTCTCGACCATCGCGATCCTGTGGTTCGCCGGCGCGTCCGCCATGGCGGGCCTGCTCAACCTGATGCCGCGCTATCTGCCCCGGTACGGCATGGCACCCCACTGGGCGCGCGCGGTGCGCCCGATGGTCATCGTCTTCACGCTGGTCGCCTTCCTGGTGACCTGGATCTTCGACGCCAACGTCGACAAGCAGGGCGGCGCCTACGCCACCGGCGTGCTGGTGCTGATCAGCTCCGCGGCGATCGCCGTGACCATCGCCGCCCGCAAGGCGGGACAGCGCGGCTGGACGATCGGCTTCGCCGTCATCTCGGTGGTGTTCCTCTACACCACCGTCGTCAACGTCATCGAGCGTCCCGACGGTGTGAAGATCGGTGCCTGTTTCATCGTCGGCATCATCCTGGTCTCGCTGCTGTCCCGGCTGGCCCGCGCCTTCGAGCTGCGCGTGACCAGCGTGACGCTCGACCCGCTGGCGGAACGTTTCATCCGGGACATGGCCAGCCGCAAGATGCGGTTCATCGCCAACGAGCCCGGCCACCGCGACAAGGCCGAGTACCGCGACAAGATCGAGCAGATCCGCGCCGACAACGAGATGCCGGAGCAGGAGGACTTCGTCTTCGTCGAGGTCACGGTCACCGACCCGTCGGAGTTCGAGGCGGGCCTGACCGTGCGCGGCGAGGTCCTGCACGATCGCTACCGGGTGCTGACGCTGGAGTCCGCCTCCATCCCGAACGCCCTGGCCGCCCTGCTGCTGCACGTGCGGGACGTCACCGGCTGCACCCCGCACATCTACTTCGAGTGGACCGAGGGCAGCCCGTTCGCCAACTTCCTCCGCTTCTTCCTCTTCGGCCAGGGCGAGGTCGCCCCGGTCACCCGCGAGGTACTGCGCGAGGCGGAACCGAACCGGGCCCGCAGGCCGCGTGTGCACACGGGCTGAGCCGCGCCCTATCGTTCTCGGCA
Organism: Streptomyces hygroscopicus subsp. hygroscopicus; assembly: GCF_030269125.1. GTDB lineage: Bacteria > Actinomycetota > Actinomycetes > Streptomycetales > Streptomycetaceae > Streptomyces > Streptomyces hygroscopicus_C. Next base: position 340,508 of record NZ_BSSM01000008.1, read on the forward strand.
TGCAGTCCTACACGATCGGCCAGGCGGCGCGGCTGCTCGGCGTCAGCCCGGACACCGCCCGCCGCTGGGCCGACGCGGGCCGGGTGGCCACCCATCGCGACGAGGCGGGCCGGCGGCTCATCGACGGCCGGGACCTCGCCGCCTTCTCCGTGGAGCTGGCCAAGGGCGGCAGCGGCGAGGAGGAGTCCTCGTACACCTCCGTGCGCAACGCCTTCCCCGGCATCGTCACCGCGATCAAGCTCGGCGACGTCGCCGCCCAGGTGGAGATCCAGGCGGGTCCGCACCGGCTGGTCTCCCTGCTGACCCGCGAGGCGGTCGAGGAACTGGGCCTGGAGGTCGGCGTGGCGGCGACGGCCCGGGTGAAGTCGACGAACGTCCATATCGACCGCGTCTGACCCGGCTCACGCCCGCCGCCCTGGCCCCGCCTCCCCCGTCCCGCGCAACCGCCGGCCCCGGTGCGCGGCACCGGCGTCCACGTCCACCCGGATCGCCGTGATCCGGCTGCTGCGACGCGCCCCGCGGCGGTCCTGCGGGCCGAGACCAGAGCCGCGTCGCGGCCTACCGGGTCGAAGCCGGGTCCCGCGGCGGCGGGCACGTCGTGCGGCCACGGCCCCGTGAAGCGAGGGTGCCGCACGACGCCGGTCGCGCCCCCGTACGGCCTTCCCGGCCGACCGTGCCGGACCTGCCACGCCGGCCCCGGCACCGGGGCGGTCGGACCCAGACGGCGAGAGCCTGGGCGCGGCGCTTCACCCCCGACCCGACCCTACCCGGCACCCCGCGCAGGCTCTCAGCGCGACCGCCGGCCTCGCGCCGCACAAACGCATCTGCGAGCCTTGACGCGCAAGATCGCCGCTCATGCGATGAAACCAGGTGCTTCCACCTTGCAGATGCGGCAGTATCATCGCGGCACGGCAGGTTCGTACGGCCGTGTGCCAGGGCGCGACAGTCGTTCCGCACAACCGAGGAGCAGAACCGTGATGACCCCTTCCGTGCGCCGGACCCGGCGGATGCTGCGCGTGGCCGGCGCGGGAGCCACCGCGCTGCTGGCCCTCAGCGCCTGCTCCTCGTCGCCCGCCTCCTCGAAGGACGCCTCGGCCGGCTCGGCATCCGGGTCCGCCAAGCCGTCCGGCACGGTCACCGTGTTCGCCGCCGCCTCGCTCCAGGAGAGCTTCACCGCCCTGGGCAAGGAGTTCGAGCGGCAGCACCCGGGCACCAGGATCAGCTTCGGCTTCGGCGGCAGCGACACCCTCGCCGCGAGCATCACCGGCGGTGCCCCGGCCGATGTCTTCGCCGCCGCCAGCCCCAGGACCATGGCGACCGTGACGGACGCCGAGGACGTGGCCGGTACCCCGGTCACCTTCGTCCGCAACCAGCTGGAGATCGCCACCCTGCCCGGCAATCCCCACAAGGTCGCCTCCCTGAAGGACCTCACCAAGCCCGGTCTGAAGGTCGTCCTGTGCGACAGGACCGTGCCCTGCGGCGCCGCCGCCCGAAAGGCCCTCGACGCCGGCCACCTCCGGCTGACCCCGGTCTCCTACGAGCAGGACGTCAAGAGTGCCCTGACCAAGGTGGAGCTGAAGGAGGCCGACGCCGCGGTGGTGTACAGGACCGATGTGCGCGCGGCGGGTGACAAGGTGGAGGGCGTGGAGTTCCCCGAGTCCGCCGAGGCCGTCAACGACTACCCGATCGCCCTGCTGAAGAACGCCCGCAACGCCGAGACCGCCAAGGCGTTCATCGCCCTCGTGCGGTCCGCCGAGGGCCAGAAGGTGCTGGGCGCCGCCGGGTTCCTCAGGCCGTGACCCCGCGCGACGAGCCCGGCACCGGTACGACCACCCGCCGCATCGGCACAGCGGGCCGCCGCGGCGTCCCCCTGCCGCTTCTCCTGCCCGGCGTCCTGGCCCTCGCCTTCCTCCTCCTGCCCCTGCTCGCGCTGCTCGTCCGCGCCCCCTGGCGCAGCCTGCCGCACCAGCTGACCAGCACGGAGGTGTGGCAGGCGCTCCAGCTGTCCCTGGTCAGCGCCACCGCGGCGACCGCCGTCAGCCTCGTCCTCGGCGTGCCGCTGGCCTGGCTGCTGGCCCGCACGGACTTCCGCGGGCGCGCCCTGGTCCGTGCCCTGGTGACACTGCCGCTGGTGCTGCCGCCGGTCGTCGGCGGTGTGGCCCTGCTGCTGGCCCTCGGCCGCAACGGCGTCGTCGGCAAGTGGCTCGACTCCTGGTTCGGGATCACCCTGCCGTTCACCACCACCGCCGTCGTGCTCGCGGAGGCGTTCGTCGCGATGCCGTTCCTGGTCATCAGCGTCGAGGGCACCCTGCGCGCCGCCGACCCGCGGTTCGAGGAGGCGGCCACCACGCTCGGCGCCTCCCGCTTCACCGCGTTCCGCCGGGTCACCCTGCCGCTGATCGCGCCCGGCGTCGCGGCGGGCGCCGTGCTGGCCTGGGCGCGGGCGCTCGGCGAGTTCGGCGCCACGATCACCTTCGCGGGCAACTTCCCCGGCCGCACCCAGACCATGCCCCTCGCGGTCTACCTCGCGCTGCAGAACGACCCCGAGGCCGCGATCTCCCTGAGCCTGGTCCTGCTGGCCGTCTCCATCGCGGTGCTGGCGGGACTGCGCGACCGATGGCTGACAGGAGTGTGACGTGACGGCAGGACGGCGGACGACACCCACGAAGCGGCCCCTGCCGAAGGACCCCGCACGGATGACCGACGCCCCGGCCCCTGGTGAGCCTGACCGACAGGGGCTCGACGCCCGACTCGTCGTGGAACGGCACGGCTTCAGGCTGGACGTGGCCCTGACGGCGGCGCCCGGGGACGTGGTCGCGCTGCTCGGCCCCAACGGCGCGGGCAAGACCACGGCACTGCGCGTCCTCGCCGGCCTGGAACCGCTGGCCGAGGGCCATCTGCGCCTTGACGGGGCCCCGTTGGAGCGCGTGCCGCCCGAGTCCCGCCCGGTCGGCGTCGTCTTCCAGGACTATCTGCTCTTCCCGCACCTGTCCGCGCTGGACAACGTGGCGTTCGGGCCGCGCTGCCAGGGCATGACCAGGGCGGAGGCCCGTGCGCGCGCCGCGGTCTGGCTGGAGCGCATGGGGCTCGCGGACCACGCTGCCGCAAGGCCCCGCCGGCTGTCCGGCGGCCAGGCCCAGCGCGTGGCCCTCGCCCGCGCCCTCGCCACCCGGCCCCGGCTGCTCCTGCTGGACGAGCCGCTGGCCGCGCTGGACGCCCGTACCCGGCTTGAGGTCCGGGCCCAGCTCCGGCGCCACCTGGCCGAGTTCGAGGCGGTCGCCGTTCTCGTCACCCACGATCCGCTGGACGCCATGGTGCTCGCGGACCGCCTCGTGGTGGTGGAGCACGGCCGGGTCGTCCAGGAGGGCGCCCCGGCCGAGATCGCCCGCCGCCCGCGCACGGACTACATCGCCCGGCTCGTCGGCCTCAACCTCTACCGGGGCGAGGCCGAGGGCCACACGGTACGGCTGGACGGCGGACCCTCGATCACCACCACCGAGGAGCTGTCCGGACCGGTCTTCGTGGCCTTCCCGCCCGCCGCCGTGACCCTGTTCCGGGACCGCCCGACCGGCGCCAGCGCCCGCAACCTGTGGCGCTGTGAGGTGGCGGGTGTGGAGACGCACGGCGACCAGATCCGCGCCGACCTCACCGGGGAACTCCCGCTCGCCGCCGACCTCACCACGGTGGCCGCCGCCGAACTCGGCCTGCACCCCGGTGCACCGGTCTGGGCGACGGTGAAAGCGACGCAGACCCACGCATACCCCGCCTGATCCCGCGGGCGCCCTACGGTGGGTGCCCATGACCCTGAGCATCCGCAACCAGCTCCCCGGCACCGTCACCGCCGTCCACCCGGGCGAGGCCATGGCCACCGTCGACGTCCACCTGGACGGCGGCCAGGACCTCACCGCGGCCGTCACCCTGGACGCCGCCGACATGGCCCTCACCCCCGGCATGCCGGTGCGCGCCCTGGTGAAGTCGACCGAGGTCTCCGTCGCCACCCACCTGGTCGAGGGCCTGTCGATCCGCAACCAGCTGCCCGGCGCGGTGGTCGGCCTCACCACCGGCGCCGTCATGGCGACCGTGCGGATCTCCGTCCCGGGCGGCGAGCTGACGGCGGCCATCACCAAGGACGCGGCCACCGAGCTGGGCCTCTTCGTGGGTTCCGACGCGGTGGCCCTGGTGAAGGCGACCGACGTGTCCCTGGCGACCGACTGAGCCGTGGGCGGCACGGGCGAGGGCCCCGCCCGGAGATCCGGACGGGGCCCTCGGCCGGGGCACGGCTCGGTCAGTCCTCGTAAGCGTCCAGCGGCGGGCAGGAGCAGACCAGGTTGCGGTCGCCGAAGGCCTGGTCGATGCGGCGCACCGGCGGCCAGTACTTGTCGGCCACCGAGACACCGGCCGGGAAGACGGCCTCCTCACGGCTGTAGGCGTGCGTCCACTCGCCGCCGAGCGCGCCCGCCGTGTGCGGGGCGTGGTGCAGCGGGTTGTCCTCCGCGGGCCACTCGCCGGAGCCGACCTTCTCGATCTCCCCGCGGATGGCGATCATCGCGTCGCAGAACCGGTCCAGCTCGATGATGTCCTCCGACTCGGTCGGCTCGATCATCAGCGTGCCGGCCACCGGGAAGGACATGGTCGGCGCGTGGAAGCCGTAGTCGATCAGGCGCTTGGCCACGTCGTCCACGCTCACGCCGGTCGCCTTGGTCAGCGGGCGCAGGTCGATGATGCACTCGTGCGCGACCAGGCCGCCGGGGCCGGTGTAGAGCACCGGGAAGTGCGGCTCCAGGCGCTTGGCGATGTAGTTCGCGGACAGCACGGCCACCTGGGTGGCCCGCTTGAGGCCCTCGCCGCCCATCAGGCGGACGTACGCCCACGAGATCGGCAGGATGCCCGCGGAGCCCCACGGCGCGGCCGAGACCGGGCCCAGGCTGGTCTCCGGGCCGGCCGCCGGCTGGAGCGGGTGGTTGGGCAGGTACGGCGCGAGGTGGGAGCGGACCGCGACCGGGCCGACGCCGGGGCCGCCGCCGCCGTGCGGGATGCAGAAGGTCTTGTGCAGGTTCAGGTGCGAGACGTCGCCGCCGAAGTGACCCGGCTTGGCGAGGCCCACCAGGGCGTTCAGGTTGGCGCCGTCGACGTACACCTGGCCACCGGCCTCGTGCACCCGGGCGCAGATGTCGGCGACGTGCTCCTCGAACACACCGTGCGTCGACGGGTAGGTGATCATCAGCACGGCCAGCTCGTCGCGGTGCTGCTCGATCTTGGCCCGCAGGTCCTCGACGTCGATCTCGCCGTCCTCGGCGGTCTTGACGACGACGACCTTCATGCCGGCCATCACGGCGCTCGCGGCGTTGGTGCCGTGCGCGGAGGACGGGATGAGGCAGACGGTGCGCTGCTCGTCGCCGTTGGCGCGGTGGTAGCCGCGCACGGCGAGCAGACCGGCCAGCTCGCCCTGGGAGCCGGCGTTCGGCTGGAGGGAGACCTTGTCGTAGCCGGTGACCTCGGCGAGGCGGTCCTCCAGCTCGTGGATGAGCGTGAGGAAGCCGGCGGCCTGCTCGGCGGGCGCGAACGGGTGCAGCTCGCCGAACTCGGGCCAGGTGATGGGCTCCATCTCCGTGGTCGCGTTGAGCTTCATGGTGCAGGAGCCCAGCGGGATCATGCCGCGGTCGAGCGCGTAGTCGCGGTCGGCCAGCTTGCGCAGGTAGCGCAGCATCGCGGTCTCGGAGCGGTACTGGTGGAAGACCGGGTGGGCGAGGTAGTCGTCACCGCGCAGCAGCGCCGCGGGCAGCGCGTCGGCGGCGACAGCGTCCAGCGCCTCGATGTCGGCCTCGACGCCGAAGGCGGCCCAGACGGTGGCCAGCCGCTCCCGGGTGGTGGTCTCGTCACAGGCCACGGAGACGTGGTCGGCGTCGGCCAGGTACAGGTTCACGCCCTTGTCCCGGGCGGCGGCGACGACCTCGGCGGCCCTGCCGGGCACGCGCGCAGTGACCGTGTCGAAGAAGGCGCCGTGCGTGATCTCCACGCCCCCGGCCCTCAGGCCCTCGGCGAGGAGGGTCGCGTAGCGGTGGGTGCGCCGGGCGATGGTCCGCAGGCCCTCGGGGCCATGGTAGACGGCGTACATGCCGGCCATGACGGCGAGCAGCACCTGTGCGGTACAGATGTTGCTGGTGGCCTTCTCGCGGCGGATGTGCTGCTCACGGGTCTGGAGGGCCAGCCGGTACGCCTTGTTGCCGTCGGCGTCGACGGAGACGCCGACCAGGCGGCCGGGCAGGCTGCGGGCGAACTTCTCGTGCACCGCCATGTAGCCGGCATGCGGACCGCCGAAGCCCATCGGGACGCCGAAGCGCTGGGTGCTGCCGACGGCGATGTCGGCGCCCAGCTCGCCCGGGGAGGTCAGCAGGGTCAGGGCGAGCAGGTCGGCGGCGACGGTGACGAGCGCGCCCAGCTCGTGGGCCTGCTCGATCACCGGCTTGATGTCCCGTACGGCACCGGAGGCGCCGGGGTACTGGACGAGCACGCCGTTGATGTCACGGGCGGCGATGTCGGCCGGGATGCCCGCGCCGAGGTCGGCGACGACGACCTCGACGCCGGTCGGTTCGGCGCGCGTCCGGATGACGGCGATGGTCTGCGGCAGGGCGTCCGCGTCGACCAGGAAGAGGCCCTTCTTGTTCTTGCCCATGCGCCGGGACAGCGCCATGGCCTCGGCGGCCGCGGTGCCCTCGTCGAGGAGGGAGGCGCCGGAGGTGGGGAGCCCGGTCAGGTCGGCGACCATGGTCTGGAAGTTCAGCAGCGCTTCCAGGCGGCCCTGGGAGATCTCCGGCTGGTAGGGCGTGTAGGCCGTGTACCAGGCCGGGTTCTCCAGGACGTTGCGCAGGATCACCGGCGGAGTGAAGGTGCCGTAGTACCCCAGGCCGATCATGGAGCCGAGGACCTGGTTGCGGTCGGCGAGCGAGCGCAGCTCGGCCAGCACCTCGGCCTCGGTCCGGGCGCCCGGCAGGTCGAGGGCGTCGGCGTTCTTGATCACATCGGGGACCGCGGCCGCGGTCAGCTCGTCGAGGGACCCGTAGCCGACCTGCGCGAGCATCTTGGCCCGCGCCTCCTGGTCGGGCCCGATGTGGCGCTGTTCGAAGGGGATGCCCGCTTCGAGCTCGGAGAGCGGAATACGATGGGCGGTCATGGCGGAGGCCTCCTGGTCTGACGCGACCTTCGAAGGGCACCACGGCGCGGGTGCCCGGACGGCCTCCCCCTCTGTCATCTCGACCTGAGAGCTTCACCGGGCGCCCGTCGGCACGCCGGCTTTCACCGTCGGTGAGAGCGGAAGCCGTCGACACCCGCCCTGCTTTCCAGAGTGACCTCGTCCGTGCGGTACGTGAGCCTGAGAGATTCCGGGGAGGATTTGCTCCTTCGGCGCCTCCGAGGTGGGTCGGAGGACTCTCCCGCACGGGGTCAGCAGCCGCATTCAGCCTACCAGCGAGGTCAACGGCCCGATCCTCAAGTGGCCGCCGCAGTGAATGTGCTCTTTCGTAGTGCTTACGGATGAGTTGCGACCAATTGGAGGGAGAGGGACCGTGCAGACCGACATCGATCCGCGCAACCTGATCGGCCGCAAGGCGTTCGACCGCAATGGCACCAAGATCGGCACCATCGACGAGGTGTACCTGGACGACGCCACGGGCGTCCCCGAATGGGCGGCCATACGCACCGGCCTCTTCTCCCGCGACGCCTTCGTCCCGCTGGAACCCAGCGAACTCGTCGAGGGCACCCTCCACGTCCCCTTCGACCGCTCCCTGATCAAGGACGCCCCCGACTTCGGCGTGGGCCGCCACCTCTCCCCCGAACAGGAACTCCAGCTCTACCACCACTACGGCCTCGACGTGGCTCCCGGCCCGGCTCCGGACCACGACTTCGGCAAGCTGGCCGGCTCCGAGGAGACATAGCCCTGCCGGCCCACCGCCCGGCGTTCCGGCTCGTTCCGCGTGACCGGGGCCGGGGGAAGAACCAGGGGCAGTGGGTCCGCCGGCCGGAGGGCGGGGTCGGTGACCAGGAAGGTCCGGATGCGTCCCGGAGGGGACTGGGGGGTCTCGAAGCGCACCGTCACCCGGCCCACCCCGCTCCCCTGGACCCACCCATGGCCGAACTCGGCGTGCAGGACGTCCTGGCCCGCGCGCCAGTGCGGGAGCCCGGGGGCGGGGGACGGAGCGGCCGGCTCGGGCAGCGGGTCGTCCGCGGCCGATACCGCCGGCGAGGGTCTCGCCGCCTGGGCGAAGAGGTCTTCCTGGGTGTAGTCGGCGAGCCCGGAGACGCCGACGCCGAGCAGCCGTACCCCACCCGTCGTGTCCACGGACTCCAGCAACCGCTCGGCCGCCTCCCGTACGACCGCCGGGTCGTCCGTGGGCCCCCGCAGCGTCTCGGAACGGGTCAGCGTCGAGAAGTCGTACCGCCGCACCTTCAGCACGATCGTCCGCCCGGACAGTCCCGCCTCGCGCAGCCTCCGCACGCAGCGGTCCGCGAGCCGCCGCACCTCGAGTCCGATCCGCGGCCGGTCGTGGATGTCCACGTCGTACGTGTCCTCGACCGACACCGACTTGGCCTCGCGTTCGGCCACCACGGGCCGTTCGTCCCGCGCGAGCGCCATGGCGTACAGCGCGTGCCCGTGCGCCTTGCCGACCAGTCGTACCAGTTCGTCCTCGCCCGCCTCGGCCAGCTCCTCCACGGTGGTTATCCCGGCCCGCCGCAGATGGTCGCCCGTGGCCGGGCCCACCCCCGGCAGGGTCCGCACCGACAGCGGCCCGAGCAGCGCCCGCTCGGTCCCCGGCTCGATGAGCACCAGGCCGTCCGGCTTGGCCCGCTCGGAGGCGATCTTCGCGAGCATCTTGGACGCGGCGAGCCCCACCGAGCCCGTGAGCCCCGTGACGGCACGGATGTCCTCGCGCAGCCGCACCCCCGTCCGCCGCGCCGATTCCGCGTCCGAGGCGGTGCCCGAGGCCGCCAGGTCCACGAACGCCTCGTCCAGGCTCAACGGCTCCACCAGCGGCGACAGCTCCCGCAGCAGCGCCATCACCTGCTCGCTGACCGCCCGGTACAGACTGAAGCGCGGCACCAGGTACGCGGCGTTGGGCGCCAGCCGCCGCGCCTGGGCCATGGGCATCGCGGAGTGCACCCCGAAGGCCCGCGCCTCGTACGACGCCGTGGCCACCACCCCGCGCGGCCCGAGGCCGCCCACCACGACCGCCTTTCCGCGCAGGCTCGGCTTGGACGCCTGCTCCACCGAGGCGTAGAAGGCATCCATGTCGAGATGCAGGATCGTGGGCGCGTTCCTCACGTCTCCGATCCTGCACCACGGCACTGACAACGCGACGGCGCCGGACGCCCGCCGCGTCGGGACAGCGCGTCAGGACTGGTTCACAAGGCTTTCAGACCGCCCGGTTGCGGCGCCGCGCCAGCTCGTCCGCCGGGTTGTGACCGACCAGCGTCTCGCCGGTGTCGACGCGCTCGCCGTGCAACTGGGACAGGGCGTTCTCCACGTCCCGCCACACCACGCCGACCGCGATACCGAAGATTCCCTGGCCGCCCTGGAGCAGGGCGTGGACCTCGTCCGGCGAGGTGCACTCGTACACCGTCGCGCCGTCGCTCATGAGCGTCATGCGCTCCAGGTCGCGGAAACCGCGCTCCCGAAGGTGCTGCACGGCCGATCGGATGTTCTGCAGCGATACCCCGGTGTCCAGGAACCGCTTGACGATCTTCAGGACGACGACGTCCCGGAAGCTGTAGAGACGCTGCGTGCCCGATCCGTACGCGGGCCGCACGCTCGGCTCGACCAGGCCCGTGCGCGCCCAGTAGTCGAGCTGCCGGTACGTGATGCCGGCCGCCGCACAGGCCGTGGGGCCCCGGTAGCCGATCTCCTCGGACGTCATGGATGCCGCCCCTTCGCCGCCCGGCACCGCCGTCGGCCGCTGCGGAGCGTGATCCACCGCGCTGCTGTGAACCGGGTACGGACCGCTCTCCCCGAAACCGCGCACGGGAGCACCCCCAGCCGTACCGTCGCCGCTGGTTCTCACGCCGACCTCCGTCCTTGACCTGCCTTCTCGACGGTAGGCAGTCACCAGGGGTGCGTCAACGATCGCCACACTCGGCACGCCGAGTGATAATCACCCAAGGAGTGGTTTCCCGTGTCCCACCGCGGGGAAAGGCTAGCCGAATGCCCTCGCGGGGACCCGTAGGACGCTCTCGATCGCCGCTGGCAATTGCCCGGGGAACCGGTCGCCGAGGACTCCGCACGGCACTCCGGGCGGAGCCCCGAGGCCACTCGTCGGCGGCCAGGCCGCCGGCCCTCACTGGTTGCTGCTGCCGAAGTCCTCGGGCGAGATCTGGTCGAGGAACTCGCGGAACTTCTCCACCTCGTCCTCCTGCTCGTCCGGGATGGCGATCCCCGCGTCGTCCAGCACCGTGTCGCTGCCGTAGATCGGCGTGCCGGTGCGCAGGGCCAGCGCTATGGCGTCGGAGGGGCGGGCGCTGACCTCGACCCCACTGGCGAAGACCAGCTCCGCGTAGAAGACGCCTTCCCGAAGGTCGGTGATGCGTACCTCGGTCAGCTCCTGGCCGACGGCCTCCAGCACGTCCTTGAACAGGTCGTGGGTCAGCGGCCTGGCCGGGGCCATGCCCTGCTGGGCGAAGGCGATCGCCGTCGCCTCCCCCGGACCGATCCAGATCGGGAGGTAACGGTCGCCCCCCACTTCGCGCAGGAGCACGATCGGTTGGTTGGAGGGCATTTCGACCCGGACACCTACGACATCGAGCTCGTTCACACAGCAACCCTAGGCCGTGCCCGGGATGTTTGGGTAGTCGGGCCGGGAACAGCTGCCCGATCCGGCCCCCGGCGGAGCACCACCGGGTCAGGGAAGACGCACGCCCAGGGCGGTCTTCACGAGCGCCGCGTGCAGCTTCATGGTGAGCGCGGCCAGCTCCTTCGTACGGGCCTCGGCGAGCGCTCTGGTCTGCGGGTTGCGGTGGCGCTTGAGCGGGGCCACCACCTGGTCGACCAGGCCGGCCTCCCGGTCGGCGGCGGCCTTCATCACCCGCAGGTGACGGGGCTCGATCCCGAAGCGCCCCAGTTCGGCCACGAGCGTGGCCACGGTGACGGCCTCCGCGTCGTACGACCCGTCCGCCAGCGGGACCAGGAGCCCGTACGACTCCCACTCCGCCAGCTCGGCGTCGCCGACGTCCGCGGCCGCCAGCAGTTCCGCCCGGCGGACCCGGGCCACCGTGGGCCCCTCCTGCACCTCCGGGGCGTCCTCCCCGGCGCGCTGGCGCCCGACCACGGGCAGCGGGACGGCCTCGCCCCGCTCCATGGCGTCCAGGTGCTCGCGGATCACCTTGAGCGGCAGATAGTGGTCCCGCTGCATTCTCAGGACGTGTCCGAGGCGCTCGACGTCACCGGCGCTGAACTTCCGGTACCCCGAGGGGGTCCGCTGCGGCTCGATGAGCCCCTCCGCCTCCAGGAACCGGATCTTGGAGATGGTGACTTCGGGGAACTCCTCGCGCAGCACGTTCAGCACCGTGCCGATACTCATCAGCCCACTGTCCCTGGCGGCGGTACCGCTTCCGGCACCGCCGCTCGGTGTTTGAAGCATGGACCTTCCCTGGGTTGCCCCCGGAGCCTGTCCGGAGGCGGGTCAGATGACCTGCCGGCTCGGGTAGAACACCAGCCGGTACTTGCCGATCTGCACCTCGTCGCCGCTCTGGAGGGCGACCTGGTCGATCGGTTCGCGGTTGACGTACGTGCCGTTCAGGCTGCCCACGTCGGCGACCGTGAACGAACCGTCCGGCGAGCGGCGGAACTCCACGTGCCGGCGCGAGACGGTCACGTCGTCCAGGAAGATGTCGCTCTGCGGGTGACGGCCGGCCGTGGTCAGGTCGCCGTCGAGCAGGAAGCGGCTGCCCGAGTTCGGGCCACGGCGCACCACCAGCAGGGCCGAGCCCGCCGGCAGCGCGTCCACCGCGGCCTGCGCCTCCGGCGACAGCAGCGGCATGGGCGTCTGCCCGGTCGCCTCCGCGTCGTAGGCCTCGAGACCGGAGATCGAGATCGTGGAGGTCGTCTCGGAGGCGCGCTCGGGCGAGACTCCGGGACGCAGCGGCGCACCGCAGTTGGAACAGAAGCGGGCGTTCTCCGCGTTGCGGTTACCGCACCTCGTACACACCAGGACCGACATGGACGGATCCTCCTGCCGCGGCTGCCCCGCCGGGGCATTGGACGCGTACGGGCCGGGAGCAAAGTCTCCACCCGTACTTGAGGTTGACGGTTGCCCGAAACCTATGCCGCCGGAGTGGGCAGGGTCAACTGACGGCGCGCCCTGGCCTCCCGAAATGTCACCGCCCGGACCAGCCACCTGATCCCGGAACAACGGCCGCTGACCCTGTGCGTCAGGCTGTGCGCGATGGCGGGCGGTCGCGTTCTCGCCACCCTCTCGCGCGCTCTTGCCGAACCACTTCGCAAACAACTTCACGGGCGATTCCCCTTGACCGAAACAGACCCGCCCGTGGGGCAGGACGAACCCTGATTGCCGACACCGGCCGACCCGGACACCCTCACAACGTCCGTGCCCACCAGACAGTTTCCACCACGCGTCACCTCGTCGGTGCGCCGACCCCCCGCAACCTCATGCCCCTGCGGGACCGGCCCCATGCACCGCCGGTTCACCGGGAGGACGACCGAGCGTAGTCAGGCTGCTTCGCCTGCCGCAAGGCGTCCACGACGATCTTGCCCGACTGTGTGACGGATACGGTGGCCTGCTCCTTCTCCAGAGTCTGCACCACGCCTCCCGGGATGTTCAGCGCCGGCTCGAGATCCTGCGGTTTGCCGATGACCTTGAAACGATAAGGGGCGTTGATCTTGTTCCCGTCCACGCTCACGCTCTTGCCCGCGTCCGCGAAGTAGGTGCCGGCCACCACGCGCACGCCGTTGACCTGGATCGCCTCCGCGCCGGCGGCGCGCAGCTCCTGGATGGTGTCGAGCAGCATGTCCGCCTGGACCGTCCCCTTCGTGTCCTCGATCGTCATGGTGATGCCGGGACCCTGGGCCGCCACGGTGCCCGCCAGGATGCCGAGTTGCCGTTCCTTCTCGGCGGTCTGCCTGCGTGCCTCCGCGGCCCGATCGGAACTGCTCTGGAGCTCCGACCGCTGCTTTTCGAGTCCCTGCTTCTCGTCCTCAAGACGCTGAGTACGCGAATCCAGTTCATCCAGGATGCGAACAAGATCTTCCTGGCGTGCGCCGCGCAGCGCGCTGTCGGTGTCGCTGTTGGACGCCACCTGCACGGCCAGGCCGAAACCGAGGCCGAACAGGAGCAGGGCGACTATGAGTTGGGGCCGGGTGACGCGCGGCGGCCACAGGCCCTGGACGAGCCGCTGACGGCCGGTCATCGCGTCGTCCGGCCGCGGAGCGGGCTCCCGCGCGGACCCGGGCGCCGGAGCGGGCACCTCGGCCGGCAGTTCCTTGCGCAGCCGGTCGCCCGGTCGGCCCGCGTGCTCGCCGTGCTCCCTGCCGCCGTGCGCGGGGCCGTGGTGTCCATGACCGTCGCGCCCGTGAGCGCCGTGCTCGTCGCGATGGTTCTCCTGGCCCTCGTGCTCGGGGCCGTGGTGCTGGTCGCTCATCGTCTCACGCCCGGAAGACGTGCCGTCGGATCGCCGCGGCGTTGGAGAAGATGCGGATACCGAGGACGACCACGACGCCCGTGGACAGCTGCGCGCCCACGCCCAGCTTGTCGCCCAGGAACACGATCAGGGCCGCCACGACCACGTTCGACAGGAACGACACGACGAAGACCTTGTCGTCGAAAATGCCGTCCAGCATGGCCCGCAGACCCCCGAACACGGCGTCCAGCGCCGCGACGACGGCGATCGGCAGATAAGGCTCCACGACCGCCGGAACCTCGGGCCGGACCAACAGGCCGGCCACGACTCCCACGACGAGGCCCAGTACGGCGATCACGATGTGCCCTTCTCCGTCTTCTTGTTCTTCTCGGTCTTGTCGGTGCTCTCGGTGCCCGGCTTCGCCGTTCGTACGATCACACTCGGCGCCGCGGGCAGCCGGACGTCGGGCTCGGTGGAGATGGTGGCGCGGATGCCGTAGTTCTGCTCCAGGGCGTGCAGATACAGCCCGTCGGCGCCGTTCTGGAAGCCACTGCTCAGCCGGGGCCCGTCACCCACCGCGAGCACGGTGTACGGCGGCACGAGCGGCCTGTTGTCGACCAGGATCGCGTCTCCCGCGGCCCTGATCGCCGACAGGGCGGTCAGCCGCTGTCCGTTGATCGACACGGCCTCCGCGCCCGACGCCCACAGCCCGTTGACCACGCGCTGCAGGTCACGGTCGCGCACCCGGCCGGTGTCGGAGAACCCGGCGGTCTCCCGCGGGTTGGTGCCGTCACCGCCGGTGCTGGCCTCCTTGGCGTCGTTCACGACGAGCTTGACGCCCGGACCGTGCACCTCGGTGGCGCCCGACAGCATGCCCACCAGGTCCGCCTCGGCGCTGCCGCCGCTCGACCTCAGCGCCGCGCGCTGGCGCGCGCTGACGTCGTCACGGAGCTTGTCGACGCTGCTCTGGAGCTTGTCCGCGTCCCCCGTCTCCTTGTCGACGCGGTCGATCAGCTCCTGGCGCTCCTTGGCCACCACGGGCGCCGCCACCCGCGCCTGTGCCGCCCCCACGGTCACCACCAGCGCCGCGAGGACGAGGCCGCCCGCGAGGCCCAGCTTCGCCCTCAGGGTCTTCGGCAGGCCGCCCTCGCCCCAGGACTTCTTCCGGGCGGCGGCCTCGGCGTACCCGTCGTCGAGGCTGTGGTCCATGACGTTGGTGATCAACGACATGGAGGCGTCCGGGCGGCGCGGCCGCGCGGCGCTGCTCCGAACGGGGGGTTGCTGCGGCATGCCGCACATCGTCGCATGTCGCGCGCCATACCTCCGAACGGCCCCACCAGCGTGCCGGACAGGCCCCCTTGGCGGACACTTGTCCGGCACGCGCACCTGCGGCGCTTTTGGGGCCCTGACCTGCTACGGGACGCTGCCACTCCAGGGCCCCGCCGATCCCGCCGCGGGATCGGGGAGCCCTGGAGCGATGTCGAAGCGGCCTTGGAGCAGCCCTGGAGCGGTTACCGTCCGGCGCTGTCCACGACGCCCGACCACTCGTCCAGCAGGGCCTGCGCGGAGGCGTCGTCCGGACCCTCGGCCCACAGGTGGGTGACCGCTTCGGCCGGATCGGGCAGCACCATCACCCAGCGCCCATCGGTCTCCACGACCCGCACGCCGTCGGTGGTGTCGACGGAACGGTCCCCGGCCGCCTCGACCACCCGGCGCATCACCAGGCCCTTGACCGCCCACGGCGTCGCCAGGTCCCGCTTCAGCACGTGCGCCCGAGGGATCCGCGCGTCGATCTGGCTCAGGGTGAGCTGGGTCCGCGCCACGAGCCCGATCAACCGCACGAACGCGGCCGTGCCGTCGAACACGCTACCGAACTCGGGGATGATGAACCCGCCCTTGCCGTCACCGCCGAAGATGGTGCCCTCCTCGCCACCCACACGAGTGAGGTCGTCCGGCGACGTCGTGGTCCACTCGACCTGGGTGCCGTGGTAGGCGGCCACCTGCTCGGCGATGCGGGTCGTGGTGACGGGCAGCGCCACCCGTCCGCTGCGCCGCTCCGCGGCCACCAGGTCCAGCATCACCAGCAGCGCCCGGTCGTCCTCGATGATCCGGCCCTTCTCGTCCACGAGCGACAGCCGCTCGCCGACCGGGTCGAAGCGCACCCCGAAGGCGGCGCCCGAGGACGCGACGATCTCACCGAGGCGCACCAGGCCGCTGCGCCGCATCTCGGCGGTCTCGGTGGGCCTGGCCTCGTCGAGGCCCGGGTTGATGGTCAGGGAGTCCACCCCGAGCTTGCCCAGCAGGCTGGGCAGCACCAGCCCGGCGCTGCCGTTGGAGGCGTCCACGACGACCTTCATGCCGGAGTCGGGGATCCCGCTGGTGTCGACGTTGCGCAGCAGCGACCCGGTGTACGAGTCGAAGACGCTGGACGGGAAGTACAGGTCGCCGATCTCACCGGGGAACGCCCGCCGGTACTCCTGGCGCGCGAACACCCGGTCCAGCTTCCGCTGGCCGCCCTGGGACAGGTCGGCGCCCTGTCCGTCGAAGAACATGATGTCGACGGAGTCCGGGACGCCGGGCGTGGTGCGGATCATGATGCCGCCGGCGCTTCCCCGCGCGGTCTGCTGGCGGGCCACCGGCAGCGGCACGTTCTCCAGGTCGCGTACGTCGATGGCGCTCGCCTGCAGAGCGGAGATGACCGCGCGCTTGAGCGCACGGGCGCCTCGGGAGTGGTCACGGGCGGTGGTGACCGTGGAGCCCTTCTTGAGCGTGGTCGCGTACGCCCCGGCGAGGCGGACCGCCAGCTCGGGCGTGATCTCCACGTTCAGGATGCCGGACACCCCGCGGGCACCGAAGAGATGCGCCTGACCCCGGGACTCCCAGATCACCGAGGTGTTGACGAAGGCGCCGGCCTCGATGGTCTTGAAGGGATAGACCCGCACGTTGCCCTGCACGATCGACTCCTCGCCGATCAGGCACTCGTCGCCGATGACCGCCCCGTCCTCGATCCGGGCGGCCCGCATGATGTCGGTGTTCTTGCCGACGACGCAGCCGCGCAGATTGCTGTGCTGACCGACGTAGACGTTGTCGTGGACGACGGCCTTGTGCAGGAAGGCGCCGCTCTTGACGACGACGTTCGAGCCGACGACGGAGTCCTCGCGTATCTCCGCGCCGGCCTCGACCTTGGCGTAGTCGCCGATGTACAGGGGCCCGCGCAGTACGGCGTCGGGGTGCACCTCGGCGCCCTCGGCCACCCAGACGCCCGGGGAGATCTCGAACCCGTCGATGTCGACGTTGACCTTGCCCTCAAGGACGTCGGCCTGGGCCTTGACATAGCTCTCGTGCGTGCCGACGTCCTCCCAGTAGCCCTCGGCGACAAAGCCGTAGATCGGCTTGCCCTCCTTCATCAGCTGCGGGAAGACATCGCCGGACCAGTCGACCGGAACATCGGCTTCTACGTAGTCGAAGACTTCGGGCTCCATCACGTAGATGCCCGTGTTGACGGTGTCGGAGAAGACCTGTCCCCAGGTCGGCTTTTCCAGGAAGCGCTCGACCTTGCCTTCCTCGTCGACGATGGTGATGCCGAATTCCAGGGGGTTCGGCACGCGGGTCAGACAGACCGTGACGAGCGCGCCCTTCTCCTTGTGGAAATTGATCAGCTCCGTGAGGTCGAAGTCGGTCAGGGCATCACCGGAGATGACGAGGAAGGCATCGTCCTTCAACGCCTCTTCGGCGTTCTTGACGCTTCCGGCGGTACCGAGTGGCTTCTCCTCATTGGCGTATGTGAGCTCCATTCCGAGCTCTTCGCCGTCACCGAAGTAGTTCTTGACGAGCGAGGCAAGGAACTGCACGGTGACGACGGTCTCGGTGAGCCCGTGCCTTTTGAGCAGCCGTAGCACGTGCTCCATGATCGGGCGGTTCACCACGGGCAGGAGCGGCTTGGGCATGCTTGAGGTCATGGGGCGAAGGCGGGTGCCTTCACCTCCGGCCATCACGACGGCCTTCATGTCGGAAGCGTCCTCCTCTGAGAGACGACGGTCTAGCCGACTTCACCCGTCCAGATTGTCCCGCACTTTTGCACCGCGGGCCATCGAGGCGTTACGTCAGGACAATCGCCGAGCTCAATCGGCCATGGCGTCCGCGCGGACCAAACGGCGGACTTGTACCACGTAGAGCACTCCTGCCCACCAGTAGAGCGTTGTACCCCACCCGGCGAACGCCCATCCGAAAACAGCGGCCAGTGACGCGATCCAACCACTTCCGTCGCTGAGGAGCAGGAGCGGGAAGGCGTACATGAGGTTGAACGTGGCCGCCTTCCCGAGGAAGTTGACCTGGGGCGGCGGATAGCCGTGCCGGCGGAGGATGCCCACCATCACCAGGAGCATCAGCTCCCTGGCGAGCAGCAGGGCGGTCAGCCAGACCGGGAGGATCTCCCGCCAGGTGAGGCCGACCAGCGTGGAGAGCACGTAGAGCCGGTCGGCGGCCGGGTCGAGGAGCCGGCCCAGGCTGCTGATCTGGTTCCAGCGGCGGGCGAGCTTGCCGTCCAGGTAGTCGCTGACTCCGCTGAAGGCCAGCACGAGAAGGGCCCAGCCATCGCTCTTCGGGCCCCCGAACTCCGGCCTGAGGATCAACCACAGGAACACCGGTACGCCGACGAGCCGCGCCATGCTGAGGATGTTGGGGATGGTGAGGACCCGGTCCGTCTGGACACGGGTCTCCTGGACCTCCACCCGGGGGCCTCCTGTGGGAAACGAGCCAACGATGCTCCCTGACTTTACCCCAACGCAAAAAAGCTCCGGCTCTCGGGCAGGTGCCCAAGAGCCGGAGCTGTAAAAGGAGTTCGGCGGCGTCCTACTCTCCCACAGGGTCCCCCCTGCAGTACCATCGGCGCTGAAAGGCTTAGCTTCCGGGTTCGGAATGTAACCGGGCGTTTCCCTAACGCTATAACCACCGAAACACTATGAAACTGACAACCAACACAATGGCCGCTCGTGGTTTCAGAACCAACACAGTGGACGCGAGCAACTGAGGACAAGCCCTCGGCCTATTAGTACCGGTCACCTCCACCAGTTACCTGGCTTCCAGATCCGGCCTATCAACCCAGTCGTCTACTGGGAGCCTTACCCCATCAAG
>NZ_BSSM01000009.1 GCF_030269125.1 Streptomyces hygroscopicus subsp. hygroscopicus
TTCATAGTGTTTCGGTGGTTATAGCGTTAGGGAAACGCCCGGTTACATTCCGAACCCGGAAGCTAAGCCTTTCAGCGCCGATGGTACTGCAGGGGGGACCCTGTGGGAGAGTAGGACGCCGCCGAACAATTTTTGGGGAAACCCCCGCACCAGTGGTGCGGGGGTTTTCTGCGTTCAGGGGCGGTTTCAGAACTCCACGTCCGCCGTCTTCACCGTGCCGCCCTGGCGGCCGGGGGCGGACTGGTTGCTCCAGTAGAGATTGGTGTGCGCGATCACCTGCTCCGGGGCGGGAGCGCCGTACGCCGTGAGGTCCTCCGTGGTGTGGGCATCGGCGACCAGCGTCGCGTCGTAACCGCGGACCAGGGCCCCGTGCAGGGTGGAGCGGACGCAGCAGTCGGTCTGCGCGCCCGTGACCAGCAGCCGACCCACCCCGTGCGCGGCGAGGACCGACTCGAGATCGGTGTCGTCGAAGGAATCCGGGTACCCCTTGGCGACCAGGGGCTCGGTGTCGAGGCGCTTCAGCTCGGGAACGTACTCCCAGCTCTCCGTGCCGGGCACCAGGTCCTCGTCCTGGTGCTGCACCCACACCACCGGTACGCCCGCCGAGCGTGCCCTGTCGAGCAGGGTGTTGATGTTCGCGAGCACGTCGTCCAGGGCCGGAGCGCCGGCGACGACCCCGTTCTGGACGTCGATGATGAGCAGGGCGGTGCGCGGTCGTTCCCGAAGTGTGGTCATGCGGGCAGATTATGGGATGCCGCGCGCCGGGCGCAGCATTACGGTGGCGGGCATGACCAGCGGAGACTACGTCGTACGAGCCATACGCCCCGCGGAGTGGGAGAAGGTGAGGAGCCTGCGGCTGGACGCGCTGCGCGATCCGGCCGCCCCGCTCGCGTTCCTGGAGGGGTACGAGGAGGCGGCTGCCAAGGCCGACCTCTTCTGGCAGGACCGCGCGACCGGTTCGGGCGAGGGATCGGCGACGGCGCGGCAGTTCGTCGCGGAGCTGCCCGACGGGACGTGGGCCGGTTCGCTGACCGTGCTGATGGAGGAGGCCGGCACCCAGGACTGGGCCGGTTTCCCGGTCGACCGTCGGCAGGGTCATGTCGTCGGCGTGTACGTGCGGCCCGCGCACCGCGGGAACGGCCTGATCAAGGCCCTGTTCGACGCGGGCGTGGCCTGGGCGTGGGGCCGCGGCGCCGAGCGGGTGCGGCTGCTGGTGCACGAGGACAACGAGCGGGCGCAGGGCGCCTACCGCAAGGCCGGGTTCGGGCCGAGCGGGGTGCGGGTGCCGTTCGTGAAGGACGCGGCGCAGAGCGAGTTGGAGTTCGTCCTAGACCGTTAGACCCGGCAGTCCGGGCAGGCCCGGCAGCTCCTGGTGCGGCCAGCGGGCGCGGGCCTGTTCGCGGGAGCGGAACAGGGCCAGCGTGGGCAGACCCTGTTCCTCCCCGGTGGCCAGCAGGTCCGGGAGCTGCGGGAGAGGGGCGACGGCGGCGATGTCCTCCAGGACCAGGGTGAGTGGTGGGTCGAGCCGACCGGAGGATGACCGTTCGGCCATGCGCCGGCCGTGCTCGACCACGCTGGAGACGAGGGCCGTCAGGAGGGGCATCGCGCCCGGCGCGCTCCTCGGGTCCTCGATGGATTCACCGACTAGGTAAAGCGTGCCCCCTTCATCGACAAAGGAATCCAAGGCGAGGGCATCAGTTCGGTTTGGGGTGCATGCTTCGCGGATGTTGACCGTCGAGAGCGCGGCGAGCGCCCGGCCGGTCAACTCCTGGGCGATGTCCCGGCGTTCGGGGTGCGCGGTGAGGGCGGCCTCGAGTTCGCCGGCGGCGCCGGGGGCGGCCTTGGGATGCGTGCGCAGGGTGCGGACCGCGTCCTGCACCTGGGTGCCCTGGGACCAGCGGTGGACGTGCCGCACGGTGCGGTTCTCCAGGGCGGCCGCATGCAGATAGCTGCGCAGGAGCGTGGTCGCGGTGTCGGCCACGGCCTGGTCGATGCGGGCGGTGGGGCGCACCGGGGCGAGGAGCGCGGTCGCGCGGTGCAGCGCGGTCTGCCGGTCCGCGCAGCCGGCGGTGGGGGACCAGTGGAGACGGGCCGGGGTGTCGCAGCGGTGGGTGGGGTCGTAGAGGTGGGTGGGGCCCAGTTTGGCGCGGGCGTCCTTGGTCTCCGCCCAGAGGGACGGGTCCGAGGTGACGACGAGGACGGGACCGGTCGCGTCGCGTACGGCCTGGGCGGCGGTCGTGCGGCGGCTTTCCGGGGGTCCGAGGAGGACCCTCTCCCGTCCGCCCGCCCGGTGGTTCCCGGCCGGGTGGTGGGCCGGGGGCTCCTCGGGCGCCGGCTGTTCGACCGGGACCGGCGCCACCGGCATCTCGTGCCGCTGCACCGGAACCTCGTACGCCCGCGGTGACTCCGCCGGAGCCGGAGCCGGAGCCGGAGCCGTCCGCTCCACCGCCCGCCCCCTCGCCCGTCCCGCCCGCCACCTGGCCACCGTGCCCAGGACGAAGACGGTGAGGACGAAGAGGACCATCAGCTGGGCGATGAACAGGCCCCAGAACAGTCCCCAGCCGGAGAGCAGGGAGGCGGGGGTGTCGGGCCAGGCGCCGGCCAGGTCGTGGGGCCTGCTGACCAGGTGGCGCATGGCCTTGGGGGTGCGCAGGAAGGTCACACCCGTGGGCCAGGAGCCCTGCGCGAAGAGCGCCGAGAGACCCGTGGCCGTCCACACCAGCACGGTGATGCCGAGGAGGAAGCCGAGGACGCCGAGCAGCAGCCCGTCGGGGATGCCGCCCTGGCCCTGGCTCCGGCCGTCCGGCGGGCGCCGGTCCTCCCGGGGTGCGCGAGCGTCCGGTCTCACCCGTACCTCCCTACGCCACCGTCGACTCGGAGTCGCCGAGGTGCTGTTCCACGAAGGACGCGGCCCGCTGTTCGGCCTCCAGCTCGGCGGCGCGCAGGGCGTCGTCCGCGGAGTGGTCGCTGGAGGACTCGGTCATCGCGCGGTCGGTGAAGACCAGCGGGCGTTCGGACTCGGTGATCAGGTGCTTGACCACCTGGACGTTGCCGTTGACGTCCCAGACCGCGATGCCCGGGGTCAGCGTCGGGATGATCTCGACGGCCCAGCGGGGCAGGCCCAGGACGCGGCCGGTGGCCCGTGCCTCGTCGGCCTTCTGGGCGTAGATCGTCCTGGTGGAGGCCATCTTCAGGATCGCCGCGGCCTCCTTCGCGGCCGCGCCGTCCACCACGTCGGACAGGTGGTGGACGACCGCGACGAAGGACAGGCCGAGGCGCCGGCCGAACTTCAGCAGGCGCTGGAACAGCTGCGCCACGAACGGGCTGTTGATGATGTGCCAGGCCTCTTCGACCAGGAAGATGCGCTTCTTGCGGTCGGGGCGGATCCAGGTGTGCTCCAGCCACACGCCGACGATCGCCATCAGGATCGGCATGGCGATGGAGTTGCGGTCGATGTGGGAGAGGTCGAAGACGATGAGCGGGGCGTCCAGGTCGATGCCGACCGTGGTCGGGCCGTCGAACATGCCGCGCAGGTCACCGTCGACCAGCCGGTCCAGGACCAGGGCGACGTCCAGGCCCCAGGCCCGTACGTCGTCCAGGGCGACGTTCATCGCCTCGGCCGACTCCGGCTCGGGGTGCCGCAGCTGCTCCACGATGTCGGTGAGGACCGGCTGGCGGTCCACGATGGTCTCGTTGACGTACGAGTGGGCGACCTTGAGGGCGAAGCCGGAGCGCTCGTCCAGGCCATGACCGAGGGCCACCTCGATGATGGTGCGCAGCAGCGCCAGCTGGCCCGTCGTGGTGATCGCCGGGTCCAGCGGGTTGAGGCGGATGCCGTGGTCCAGGGCGGCCGTGGGGTCCAGCCGGATCGGCGTTATCCCCAGCTCCTCGGCGATGAGGTTCCACTCGCCGACCCCGTCCTCGCCCTGTGCGTCCAGGACGACGACCTGGCGGTCGCGGAAGCGCAGCTGGCGCAGGACGTAGGTCTTCTCCAGCGCCGACTTGCCGTTGCCGGACTCGCCGAGGACCAGCCAGTGCGGGGCCGGGAGCTGCTGGCCGTACAGCTGGAAGGGGTCGTAGATGTAGCCCTTTCCGGAGTAGACCTCGCGGCCGATGATGACGCCGGAGTCCCCGAGGCCGGGCGCGGCCGTGGGCAGGTAGACCGCCTGGGCCTGGCCCGTGGAGGTGCGCACCGGCAGCCGGGTCGTCTCGACCTTCCCGAAGAGGAAGGAGGTGAAGGCCTCGGTGAGGACGGACAGCGGATCCCGCATCGGCGAATCAGCCCCTACCTTCGGATGCCGGTGGCGAAAGGAAGTGTGTTCACGAAGGCGCGGTGGTGCTCCCGGTCGCACCACTCCAGCTTGAGGTACGACTTGCCGGCCGAGGCCCTGATCGTCCGCTTGTCGCGGGCGAGGGACTCCGGGGTGCGGGCGGAGACCGTGATGTAACCGACGAGGTTGACGCCGGCCGCGCCGCTCGCGAGGTCCTCGCCGCGCTGGTCGAGGCGGTTGTGCGCGGCGATGTCGCGGGGGTCGACGGTGCGGTTCATCTTGGCGGCGCGGGAGGCCTCGGCCTCGTCGTTGGTCTTCTCGGTCAGCATGCGTTCGATGGCGACCTCGGTGGGTTCGAGGTCCATGGTGACCGCGACGGTGCGGATGACGTCCGGGGTGTGGACGAGCAGCGGCGCGAGGAAGTTCACGCCGACCGGGGTCATCGGCCACTCCTTGACCCAGGCGGTGGCGTGGCACCAGGGGGCGCGGGTGGTGGACTCGCGGGTCTTGGCCTGGAGGAACGTCGGCTCGGTCGCGTCCAGCTCGGCCGGCCAGGCGTTGCGCCGGGTCATCGCCTGGATGTGGTCGATGGGGTGGTCCGGGTCGTACATGGAGTGGATGAGCGAGGCGAGCCGGCTCTGGCCGAGCGGCTGGCGGACGCGGATGTCGGCTTCCTGGAGGCGGGAGCAGATGTCGGTCAGCTCACGGGCCATGACGACGGCGAGCCCGGCGTCGCGGTCGAGCTTGCGGCCGGCCTGGGGGCGGGCGGCGCGGGCCATTGCCTGGGCCTCGGCGGCTAGTTCGCGGCTGTAGTGCATGCAGGCGACGAGGTAGGCGCGGTGCTGCTCGCTGCTGGTGGACACCATGGACTGGAGTTGGTCGTACGACCGCTGCAGCCAGGCCGGGGAGCGCTCGTCGCCGCGCTGGGCGACGTCCTTGGCGTGGGCGTCGGGGTCGGCGGGCAGGGTGCGGGCGAGCATCTGCAGCCGGGTGACGAATCCGTCGCCGTTGGCGACGTGCTTGAGCAGGGTGCCGAACCGGTCGACCAGGGCCTCCTGGTCCTCGGAGTCGCGCAGGCCGACGCCGGGGCCCTCGATCTCGATGGCGGCGGTGACGGTCTTGCGGTCGGCGTGCAGCAGTACGGCGATCTCGTCGGGCCCGAAGGGGGCGGCGAGCCAGTTGATGCGGCCGATGCCCGGGGGCGGGCCGATCTCGACCTCCTCGCCGTCGATGCGGGTGCCGGCCTCCATGACGCTCGAACGGTAGACGGCGCCGCGCTTGACGGTGCGCTTGTAGCTGCGGTTGATCTCGAACCACTTGTAGAAGGTGCGGCGCTTGTACGGCACGTACACCGCGGCGAGCGCGAGCATCGGGAAGCCCATCAGCAGCACGATCCGCAGCGAGAGGGTGGGCACGAGGAGGCCGCACATCATGCCGAGGAACGCGCCCGCGATGATCAGGGCGATCTCGCCGGACTCCCGGTTGCGGCCGACGATCGCGTTCGGCCGGGCGCGGCCGATGAGATACGTACGGCGGGGCGTGATCGGATGGGACAGGTGGGACTCGGTCGTCAACGCCCTTCACCTCCCGTGCGGTTGTTGCGGTTGTTGCCTGCGTGCGGGGTGTTGACCGGGCTGGCCGCCCGGGGTGCGGGGGCGGCGGAGGGGACGGCTCCGCCGCCGGTGCCGGGGGTACGGCTGCTGTGCGCGGTGAGGCCGCCTGCGGCGGGGTTGGCCGGGCGGGGGGTGCTGGAGCCGCCGCCCTGGGCCGCCGCGTTGCTGTCGGCGCGGGTGCTGTGGGTCTTGATGCCCTGCGCGACGAGGGTGGCGGGGGAACTGATGACGGCGGCGGCCTTGCCCTCGGCGCCCTGCATGATGCGGTTGTTGCGGCCGTTCGCGATCTCGTCGCCGAAGCCGGGGACGAAGCGGTAGATGGCGGCGCTGGCGAAGATGGCGAGCAGGATGATCGCGAGGCCGGAGACGACGGCGGAGAAGGCGTCGGGGCCGTTGCCGGAGGAGAGGGCGCCGGCGAGGCCGAGCACGATCACGATGACCGGTTTGACCAGGATGACGGCGATCATGATGCCGGCCCAGCGCCTGACGTGGCCCCACATGTTCTTGTCGACGAGGCCCGAGTAGACGACGGTGCCGAGGAGGGCGCCCACGTAGAGCAGGGCGGCCCTGATGACGAGTTCCAGCCACAGGACGCCCGCGGCGAGGATGCTCACCAGGGAGACGACGATCAGCATGATCGGGCCGCCGCCGATGTCGGTGCCCTTGCTCAGGGCGCCGGAGAACGTCCCGAAGAACGTGTCCGCCTGGTCGCCGGTGGCCTTCGCCAGGACGTCCGTCACGCTGTCCGTCGCGGAGACGACGGTGTAGAGGATGAGCGGCGTGAACGCCGACGCCATCACGGTCAGCCACAGGAACCCGACGGCCTCCGAGATCGCCGTCGTCAACGGCATGCCGCGCACCGCGCGCTTGGCGACGGCGAGGAGCCAGAGCAGCAGCGTGAGGATGGTCGAGGCGGCGAAGACGATGGCGTACTGCTGGAGGAACTTCTGGTTGGTGAAGTCGACGTTGGCGGTGTCCTTGACCGCGGAACTGAGCTTCCCGATGGTCCAGGAGGCCGCCTTGGCGCATCCTCGGGCGAGGGAGGAGAGGGGGTCGAGGGTGTCGGTGAGGGGGTTGGAGCCGGATCCGGTGCTGCCCTTGGAACCGCTGTTGCCCTCCTGGCAGTACTGCTTGGCCGGGCCGCGAACCAGGTCGCAGGGATCGTTGCTCGTGGTGGGCGACGGGGACGGTGCGGCGAACGCACGAGTGGCCAGCAGCACCGAGGCCGTCTGCAGAGTGCCGAAAACGGCGGTGATCCTGAGGAAGCGGTGGTTAGCGCGCATACGTGAACCCTCCGTACTCCTCGACAGCCTTCGTCATGTCCGCAGCGGTGGAGGCCTGCTGATCACGGCCCACGGGAACGGGCCCGTCCTTTTGCTGGAAGTCGCTGACCTTCCAGTCGTTGTCGACCCATTTCAGCTCGTAGGTCGTGGTGAACCAGCTCTCGGTTACCGGGTTGGTCGAGGCGTCGCCCGAGAGACCGAACAACGAGGTGTACCAGACCGCAACTGTGGCGCTGTCCTTCGAAAAGGCGGTGGTCTTGCTGCCGACGGGAACGACTCGGGAGATGAAGGTCTGGCCCTTCGGGGCGGTGCCGTCTTTCGTCAGACCGATGTTGGAGAGGAACTTCGCGCTTGCGTAGACGCTGTCCAGCGCTGATTGTCGAGCGGTGACGTCGTCGTGAGTGTAGAGCCTCTCGACGAGCGCATGCCGCGCCGCGGTGTTGAACATATCGGTCGACCCCAGCGCCACCGAGTAGTTCGCCGCCGCGCTCTCCGCCCCCTGTTCCGTCTGGGCGAAGCCTGAAGGGATGCCGGCGGTTTTGGTGTTCACCGGGTGGGCGCCGGTGGGGGCGGTGGATGTCGCCTGCGGCTGGGAGGACCTCGCCGGTGAGTTCCCATGGGAGGAGTCGTCCCGCCGGTTCGCGAAGGCGATGGCCGCGATCAGCAGGACGACCACGCCGACGACCGTGATGAGGCCCCGGGAGGAGGAGCGGGTGGGGCGGCGGGGGGCGCCGCCGTAGGGGTCGTGGTCGGGGAGGCGGGTACGGGTGTGGCCCGTGCCGCCGTAGTCGGAGTAGTCCTGCTCGTCTCCGTGGCTCATGCCGTGCCCGCCCCCTCCACCTCGTGGACATACGACGGTAGCCGTGCTGGTTCCCGCGCGGGCGCGGTGTGGTGACTCGACATCAGGGAGACGCGACCTCTAAGGGGAGGGGAACAGGGGGTGCGCTAGACCGCCATGCCGTAGACGATGGTGAACAGCGTGCCCAGGGAACCGATGATGAAGACCCCGGTGAGCCCGGCGATGATGAGGCCCTTGCCCTGTTCCGCGCTGAAGGTGTCGCGCAGCGCCGTCGCCCCGATGCGCTGTTTGGCCGCACCCCAGACCGCGATGCCGAGGCAGAGCAGGATGGCCACCGCCATCACCACCTCGATCATCACCTTGGCCTCGTTGCCCAGGCTGCCGAAGGGCCCCCAGTTCGGAGCGATCCCGCCGATGATGGTGTTGATGTCTCCCTTGTCGGCCGCAAAGAGCATGTAAGTCACCGCCCCTGGTGGGTAGTTCCGCGAGTCCCCTGCCCTGTGCAGAGGTCAGGCCTCATTGTCGCCGACAACGTCGCCGTCGTATGTCGACTTGACGTCATTGACTGGCGGGTTTCGTACGAACACCTCGTACGGTCACTCTGTGTATCACGGCAGGTCACCCCGGGCAATGAGGTCCGACCGGAACCTGCCACGTGGTTCCGTCGTTGACCTCCTTTACGCCCTGACCCGGTTTTTGACGGCCGGTCGGGTGAGAAGCCGTTTCGATGGTCTCACGCGCGGGCGGCCGGAGACGGCCGAGGGCCCCGGCGGCGGACGCCACCGGGGCCTCGAAGTCGTACGGGTGACGAGCGGTCAGCCGGTGAGGGCCGAGACGCTTCCGGACTCACGGCCGACGCACGGGAAACGAGGCGGCGGTCGCGGTGGAAAAGGGCCGGAGGGCGGGCCGCGGCTGGTTGCCGTGGCCCGCCCTCCTTCTCTTGCTGCCGCCGAGGGGACCCCACGTCCCCCTCTTTGTCGGCGGCGCCCCGCGACCCGACGGGGTCGTCACGTCCGCGGGTCGGCGGCTCAGCCCGTGAAGGCGGCCGTGCCCTCGGGGGTGCCCAGGCCGGTCGGGCCGTCGTAGCCGGTCCCGGCGGTGCAGAAGTAGCTGGTGGTGCAGGAGCCGTTGCTGCCGGTGGTGACGTCGTTCAGCGCGGAGGTGCCGGCCGCGGCGTACGGGAACTGGGCCGGGTAGCTGCCGCTGCTCGGGGTGCCCGCCAGCGCGTAGACCGAGGCGATGATCGGCGAGCTGGCGCTGGTGCCGCCGTAGGTGTTCCAGCCGCTGGCGCCGTAGGTGTCGTAGACGGAGACACCGGTGGCCGGGTCGGCCACGGCGGAGACGTCCGCGATCATGCGCTTGGCGCAGCCGGTGTCGGTCTGCCAGGACGGCTTGGCGTCGTAGGCGGAGCAGCCGGAGCCGGTGCCCTCGGTGCTGGAGGTGTTCCAGACGCTCTCGCTCCAGCCGCGGGTGTTGGACGCCTGCTTGAGGGCGGTGCCGCCGACGGCGGTCACGTAGCGGGATCCGGCCGGGTACTGGGCGCCGTAGCCGGAGTCGCCCGCGCTGGCCGTGATGACGACGCCCGCGTGGTTGAAGTACGACGAGTCGTAGGTGGAGTCGGAGGAGGACTCCGAGCCGCCGTAGCTGTTCGAGACGAATTTGGCGCCCAGCTTCACGGCCTCGTTGACCGCCGTGCCGAGGTTGGTCATCGACGCGGTCTTCGCCTCGACGAGCAGGATGTGGCAGTTCGGGCAGGTCGCGCTGACCATGTCGAGGTCGAGCGAGATCTCACCGGCCCAGCCGCTGTCGGAGCTGGGCAGCGAGGTGGTGGAGCCGCTCTGGCTGACCTTCTTGAAGCAGCCGTTGGACGTCGTACAGGCCGGCAGGCCGTAGTACGAGCGGTACGCCGCGAGGTCGGCCTCGGCGTTCGGGTCGTTGTAGGCGTCCACGATCGCGACGGTCTCGCCGGAGCCCTTGGAAGAGGCGGCGGAGGTGAGGCCGTAGGCCGACTGGAGGTCCGAGGGGCCGTAGCCGGTCGGGGTGCTGGAGGTGGCGTCGGGGCTGATCGTCCCGGGCGCGACGCCCTTGATCGCCGCCTGCTTCTCCATGAAGGCGGTGGTGCCACCGGTCACGCGCAGCGCGTCGCAGGCGGCGTAACCCTTCTTCGGGCTCGTGGCGCACGCGTTCGTGTACTGCACGTGGGCCTTGGCGACCTGGGTGGCGATCGTCCGGGCGCTGACCTTGTGGGGGGTGGCCGCGTCCGCCTGGGCGGCGGCACCGAAGCCGGCGAGGGCGAGCGCGGTGGCGGCCGCGGCGGCCGAGCCGACCCGGCGCCATCCGCCGGATATGCGGGGGGAGTTGGTCGTACGCAAGGTACAGCCTCCTGGAAGTGGTGGGGCAGAGGCCTGCTGTGGGGGGCCGTCGGCGTGTTCGCCGACGGGGGCGGCGGCCCGCGACGACCTTGCGCTTGTTGAGTACGCGACAACAAGGGGGCTTTCGGATTTCTGACTTCCGCGTTACCCAAATGGGGTGCCCGGCTTACTGATCAATGACGGGGCGATGGCGCGGAGATGACCAAGTGGGCAGGTCAAGAGGGGTGTGACGGGGAAGGGTTGAGGGAGCGGACCGGCCCTCGGAGGGTCAAGCGGCGTCCGACGGACGGGGCTTGAGGCCGTGCAGCAGCAGATGGACGTGGTCGTCCAGGCCGGCGACGGCCTCCTCCGCGTCCAGCGCGCAGCTGGCGATGAGCGCGGCCAGGCCGTGCAGGTTGGCGGCGGCGGCCAGCGCGATGCGCTCCGGGTCGCCCGCCACGATCTCGCCCCGCTCCTGCGCGTCCGCGAACAGCCGGGTCAGCGCGCCGAAGGTGCGGTCGACCGCCGCGCCGAGCTGCGCCGAGCTGTCCGGGCGGTGCTTGCGCGTGAACATCAGCTCCAGCAGCTCGGGATGCTCGACGGCGAAACCGAGGTAGGCGCGCGCGATGGCGACCATGCGTCGCTCGAAGTCCGGGCCCGCGCCGTACGCCTCGCCGAGAACCCGGTCCAGCCGCTCGTACCCCTCCATCGCCAGCGCGTCCAGCAGGGCCTGCTTGTCCCTGAAGTGCCGGCCCGGGGCCGCGTGGCTGACGCCGGCCTCCCGGGCCAGTTCACGCAGCGACAGCGCGCCGGCCCCCTTCTCCCGCAGCGTGCGCTCGGCGCTCCTGAGCAGCGCGGCGCGCAGGTCTCCGTGGTGGTAGGGGCGGCTCGCGGGCATGCGGACCATCGTATCCCGATGTAGACGGCGTCATCATGGACGACGACAGGCGGTGTTGTCGTTGACATCATTGTAGGCGCTGCCTACATTGAGGCCATGGCTGAGACGACCGGCGCGCGCGGTGCGCGCACATGGAACGTGAACCGCATCCCCGACCAGACCGGCCGTACGGCCGTGATCACCGGCGCCAACAGCGGCCTGGGACTGGTGACGGCCGAGGCCCTGGCCAGGGCCGGCGCGCATGTGGTGTTCGCCGTACGGGACCTCGGGCGCGGCGGCGCCGCCGCGGCGCGGGTGGGCGGCAGCACGGAGGTGCGCCACCTCGACCTCGCGGACCTGGACTCGGTGCGCGCCTTCGCCGCGGGCTGGGACCGCCCGCTGGACCTGCTGATCAACAACGCGGGCGTGATGATGCTGCCGGAGGAGCGCACCGCGCAGGGTTTCGAGCGGCAGTTCGGCACGAACCACCTCGGGCACTTCGCGCTGACGAACCTGCTGCTGCCGTACGTCACGGACCGCGTGGTGACGCTGGCCTCCACCGCGCACCGCTGGGGCGACCAGTGCATCCGCTTCGAGGACGTCAACCTGCGCGGCCGCTACACGCCGACCCGCGCCTACGCCCAGTCCAAGCTCGCGAACCTCCTGTTCACCCTGGAACTCCAGCGGCGCCTGACCGAGTCCGGCTCCCGGGTGCGGGCGCTCGCCGCCCACCCCGGATACGCGGCCACCAACCTCCAGAGCCACCACGCGAACCCCCTGTTCCGGGCGGGCATGGCGGTCGCCAACCGGGTGGTCGCGCAGAGCGACCGGGCGGGC
Source organism: Streptomyces hygroscopicus subsp. hygroscopicus (assembly GCF_030269125.1). Classification (GTDB taxonomy): domain Bacteria; phylum Actinomycetota; class Actinomycetes; order Streptomycetales; family Streptomycetaceae; genus Streptomyces; species Streptomyces hygroscopicus_C. The sequence goes on from NZ_BSSM01000009.1 coordinate 12,032, forward strand.
GCCCTCCCCACCCTCTACGCGGCCACCCAGGACCTGCCCGGCGCGGCCTACGTCGGCCCCGACGGCCTCGGCGAGTTCCGCGGCGCCCCGACCCTGGTCGCCCGCAGCGCGGCGGCGAGCGACCCGGAGGCGGCACGGCGGCTGTGGACGCTGTCGGAGGAGCTGACGGGGGTGGAGTGGCAGGCGAGGGGCGGGAACGGCTGATCGGGGGCGGGCGGGCCGGGGCGCGTGACGGGGATCGGGTGAACGGAGGCGGGAACGCGTAGGGGACCGGATACGGTGCGGGAAGGGATCTCCCGGAACCCTCCATCAATCGTTCAGGACGCACCACGGACCGAGACGGGACATGACCTCGGCGGAGACGGGCGCCGGCAGCGGTGGCCCGGTGACCAGCGGTGGCCCCGTGAGCTTCCGGCTCGACGGCCGTACGGCCCTCGTGACGGGAGCGGCGGGCGGTCTCGGCCTGGAGATGGCGCGGGGTCTGGCCGGTGCCGGCGCCCGGGTGGTCCTGGGCGGCCCCGACCCGGCGGCCCTCGCGGCGGCGGCCGAGCGGCTGCGGGCGGAGAGCGGGTACGAGGTCGCGACCGCCGTGTTCGACGTCACGGACCGGGCGGCCGCGGCGGCGGCGGTCGAGGAGCTGGGCGAACTCGACATCCTGGTCAACAACATGGACCAACGGGACCGGCGGGGCGCGGCCGGGACCACCCCGCAGGAGCCGGACGCGCCGCTCGGCACCGGCCTGGCGGGGGCGTACGCGCTGAGCCAGGCGGTGGCCCGGGGCCTCGCCGCGCGCGGGGTGCCGGGCCGCATCGTCAACGTGTCGTCGCTGGTCGGCCAGTTGGGCCGTGCGGGTGATGCCGGTTACGCCACCGCGAAGGCGGGCCTCGACGGGCTGACCCGGGCGCTCGCGGCGGACCTCGGCCCGAGCGGTACGACCGTCAACTCGGTGGCCCCGGGCACCTTCGTCACCGAGGCCGACGCCGGACCGGCGGCGGACCCCGACCGGGAGCGCTGGCTGCGCACGTGTACGGCGCTGGGGCGCTGGGGCCGGCCGGAGGAGATCGCCGGGGTCGTCGTCTTCCTGGCGAGCGACGCGGCGTCCTTCGTCACCGGGCAGACCATCGCGGTGGACGGCGGGATGACGACGACCTTCTGACGCCGGGTGACCGATGGGGAGGCGGTTGCGGCGGGGGGACAGTAGCGTGGTGCGCGCACCGGCCATCGGGAGGTTTCTGCGGGAATTCTCAGCGAAGCCGGGGTGGGTTTCTCACCTTCGTGAGACAGAGTGAGGGCTGATGAAGCGCATCTCACGCATCTCGCTCACCTCTCGTCCCGCGTTGCTCGGGGCAGTGGTGATGCTCGCCCTGACCTCGGCGTCCGTGGCCTCCGCCGACGACGGGCCGGGGCCCCTCGGGGTCACCGCGGACGCGGTCGCCTCCCTGCGCGAGGCCCGGGTCGGCGCGCTGTTCGGCGCGGACCGGGCGGGGAGTCTGGCCGGCGGCCACTTCTGCACGGCGTCGGTGGTGCACAGCCCGCGGGGCGACCTCATCGCCACCGCCGCGCACTGCGTGAACGGCGCCGACGGCGACCTGGTCTTCGTGCCGGGCTACCGCGACGGACGGGCGCCGTACGGGGTGTGGAGGGTGACCCGGCGCTTCCTGCCGGACGGCTGGACGCGGGACCAGGACGAGGACAGCGACGTCGCCCTCGCGACGGTGGCCGACCGGGACGGGCGGAGCGTCGAACAGGTGGTCGGCGGCAATCCGTTCGTCACCGGCGCGACCACCGGCGCCACCGCGGTGACGCTCACCGGCTACCCCGACTCCCGCGAACTCCCCATCCGCTGCACCAACAAACCCCGCCGCCAGAGCTCCACCCAACAGCGCATCTACTGCCCCTCCTTCGCCAGCGGCACCAGCGGCAGCCCCTGGATCAACGGCGACCACCAGGTCGTCGGCGTCCTCGGCGGCCACGAGGAGGGGGGCTCCACGGACGACGTGTCGTACAGCGTGGTGCTGGGCGCGCAGGCGGCGGAACTGTACCGGGACGCGACGGCGACGAGCTGACCCGAGGACTCGGTCCTTCCCGTGTCCGCGTACCGCGGCGGGCGCGGAAGTGGCCGCGTCCGCAAGCCGGTTGGGCGGTATTGGTCGGACGTGCGTTCTCGTGCCGGGCCCGCGCGACTCCTACACTGCTGTGCGGCGGACTGGCCGACGGTGAGGGGCGGTTGACGGTGCGTAAGGCGTGGGTCGTCGGTGGTGCCCTCGTGGCGGGCGGGCTCGGGTTCGTCATGGTGCTCGTGGTCGGGGTGTACCTGGTCGCAGGGAACCTGGTGGGCGGCATGGCCGCGGGCGGCCGGGCGCTGGCCAAGGGGGCGGTGCCGGCGGCGTACCAGCAACTGGTGCAGAAGTGGGGGAACCTGTGCCCCGCGCTGAGCCCCGCGCTGCTGGCCGCGCAGCTGTACCAGGAGAGCGGCTGGAACCCGACCGTGGTCAGCCCGGCCGACGCCCGCGGCATCGCGCAGTTCATCCCGAGCACCTGGGCGACGCACGGCATCGACGGCAACGGCGACGGCAAGCGGGACATCTGGGACCCGGCCGACGCCATCCCGTCGGCGGCGTCGTACGACTGCGAACTGGCCAAGTACGTCAAGGACGTTCCGGGCGACGTCTCCGACAACATGCTCGCCGCCTACAACGCCGGCGCCTACCGGGTCATCCAGGCCGGCGGGGTTCCGGCCATCAGCGAGACGCAGAACTACGTGCGGCGGATCCAGAGCCTCGCGGCGAGCTTCGCCGCGCCGCCCAGCCGGCTCGACCCCACCCGGCAGGCCGCCGGGGCGATCGACTTCGCGCAGAAGAAGCTCGGCACGCCGTACCTGTGGGGCGGCGAGGGCACGGCCGCGCAGGGCGGGCGCTTCGACTGCTCGGGGCTGACCCAGGCGGCGTACGCGAGCGTCGGGATCAAACTGCCGCGCGTGGCCAACGACCAGTACAACGCGGGACCGCATCCCTCCCGCGGCCAGCTGCTCCCCGGCGACCTGGTCTTCTTCTCCCACGACCCCGGCGACTCCCGGGCCATTCACCACGTGGGCATCTACGTCGGTGGCGGGTACATGATCGACGCGCCGCGCACGGGGGCGGTGATCCGCTTCGACCCGATCGACGGCGCCGATTACTTCGGGGCGACCCGAGTGACCGAAGATGGCGCAAAAGCGCTCCCCACGACGGTGTAAACCGCGCGTGAACCTACCCCCTGAGCTGCGATGATGAGTCTCTCTTCGGTAACGTCTGCGTGATCTTTCGGTGGAGAGTGGAACGCATTGATGGTGACCGTGCGTTCCTGTTGACGGGGGTCGGTGCGACGCACACGAGGTGCGTCCGGGAAGACGACGAAGGGGCCGCAGCACCATGGCTGTACTCGCCGAGTCCGGATCGAACCCCGACGTCGAACTGCTCTACGACATCAACGGTCTGGCCAAGGACGCGCCGCACTGGTTCGACCGGATCATGGAGTTCGTGGGCGAGTACGGGCTGCTGCTCGCGATGGTGCTGCTCGTGGTGTGGTGCTGGTGGTCGGTGCGGCGGCGGGGCGGCGAGGACGCGGCGTCATCCGTGGCCGCGCTCGTGTGGGCGCCGCTCGCGGCCGGGATCGCGGTGCTGGTGAACATCCCGATCCGGGGATTCGTGTCACGGCCGCGGCCCTTCGTGGACCATCAGGGGCTCGATGTCCTCGTCTCCGGCAAGACCGACTTCTCCTTCGTCAGCGATCACGCCACGTTGACGATGGCACTCGGGGTGGGGCTGTTCGTCGCTAACAGGAGATTCGGCCTGGCGGGAATCGGGCTCGCGCTGGCGGAGGGGTTCTGCCGGGTGTACATGGGCGTGCACTATCCGACCGATGTGGTCGGGGGGTTCGCGCTCGGTACGGCGGTGACGCTGCTGCTCGCCCCGCCGGCGTCGGCGCTGCTCACGCCGCTGATGAAGGCGGTGGAGAAGTCTCCGGGGCTGGCCTGGATCGTGCGGCGCCGGGCGACGGCGGGGGTGCCGGTGGTGCCGGGGGCCCGGCGGGCCGTGGAGTCGGTGGACTCCGGGGAACGGGACCTGGCGGCCTAGCGGCTGCCGCGGCTCCCCGGGGCGGGCGACGGTGCGAGCGGCCGTGACCCGCCCGCGGCCGGGAGCGCCGCCCGGCCGCTCCCGCGGGCCCGGTCCCTACACCCCCTGCGCGTAGGAGAAGAACCGCTGCGGGTCGTACTGCGCCTTCACCTGCCCGAGGCGCGCCGCCGCATCCCCGTAGTACGCCTTCCGCCAGTTCGTCAGCGTCGGGTCCGTGTAGTTCTGGTACGCCGCGCCGGAGGCGTACGGCGCCATCGCCTGGTGGGCCGACGACAGCCAGGACTGCGCCGAACCGCCGGAGGCCCTGGCCGGCCAGGAGGCGATGTACTGGGCCAGCATGCGGGAGCGGCGGTGGACGAAGGCCGTCGCCGTCGGGGCGACCCGGTTGACCGCGCCCCCCAGCGCGGTGAACGCGATGCTGCCCGCGCCGCCCCGCACCGACGCGATCTGCCGCAGCACGGTCTGGACGCCCGCCGCGGACAGCGAGCGGTCGAAGAAGTCGGAGCGGGCGGCGTACGTCTCGCGCCCGAGCGCGCCCTGCGGGGAGCGGCCCGGTGTGCTGCCGGGCAGATGGCACTGGGCCCGGGTGGAGAAGGAGGAGCACCCGGCGTAGATCTCCATCGCCTGCTCGTAGCCCCGCCGGTGCAGGGAGACGGAGGAGGCGTCGGCGCCGGCCGTGTGGGCGAGGCGGTCCACCGCGTTCTGGAGTTCGCCGTACGTGCCGAGGGAGAAGCAGGAGACGGAGACGGACGGCGTACGGCCCGGCGCGCACGCCAGGTGCAGGGCGGACCAGATCTCGTCCGGCTGCGTCGGCCCCCACTCCTGCCACGCCTTGAGCACCGCCGCCGCCTTCGACCACGGCCAGGACAGGTACCCGGTGACCGCCTGCGGCGCCGGACGGGTGCGGAAGTGCAGCTCGGTGACGACGCCGAAGTTGCCGTTGCCCGCGCCGCGCAGTGCCCAGAACAGGTCGGAGTGGTGGGTCGCGTCCGCGGTGACCTGGGTGCCGTCGGCCGTGATCAGGGTCGCCTGGGTGAGGCTGTCGCAGGTCAGGCCATACGCGCGGGAGACGACGCCGTGGCCGCCGCCGAGCACCAGGCCGGAGACGCCGACCGTGGGGCAGGAGCCCGCCGGTATGGTCACGCCCTTCGCGGCCAGCCCCCGGTAGACGTCGATCAGCTTGGAGCCGGCGCCGACCACCGCCTGGCTGCCGCTGACCCGTATCCGGTTCAGCCGTGAGACGTCGATGACGAGCCGGTCGTCGCCGGAGGAGTAACCGGCGTAGGAGTGGCCGCCGTTGCGTATCGACACCCGTATGTGGTGGCTCCTCGCGTACGACAGGACGGTGCGGATGTCGGCGGCGTGCGCGACGTAGGCGACCGCGGCGGGCTTCAGGCCGTCGAAGCGGGTGTTGTAGAGCTGGTGCGCGGTCTTCCACTGGGCGTCGCCGGGCCGTACCAGGGTGCCGTCGAGATCGCGCGCGAGGGCGGTCCAGCCCGCGGCGCCGCTCGCGGTGGTGGTCTTCATCGCGGTAAGGGACGATGAGGAGGCCCCGGACGCGCCCGAGGAGTGCGCCTGGGCCGCGGCGGAAGTGCCCCCGCCCGTACCGCACGCGGTCAGTGCCGTCGTCGCCAGCGCGGCCGCGCCGCCCGATATGAACGTACGCCGTTCCATGTCTCCGTCGCCTTTCCGCGGCCCTCGGTGGTCCCCGGGGAACGAGACGACGGCAGTGGCGACGGGGTTCCCCCCCGCGGGCGCCGGACATCGGACAGGTCCGCGTCCGGCCCGGTCGTCGGAATCGTCGCGTGCCCTCCCCGTGAGCATTCCGTGACCTCACCGGGCTGACGGCAGGGGTTCACCCGCCGTTCATTTATGGCCTTCGGCGGCTTCACCTGATCTGCCTAATTTCGGCCTTACCCGGTGCGGAGTGCGGTCTGGATGCGCTCCCGCACTCACGACTTCGCACGCCGCCGACAGCGGCGGCTCCTGGAAGGAACTCCCGAACGTGAAGCTTCAGCGCAAGAACCGGCTGCGCGCCCTGACTCTCGGTGCTGTCGCCGTCTCCGGCGCCCTGGCCCTGACGGCGTGCGGCTCCGACGACAACGGTGGCGGTTCCAAGGCCTCGGGTAACCCGTCCTCGGCGACCAACGCTTCCTCCATCAAGTGCGACGGCGCCAAGGGTCAGCTGCTGTCGGACGGCTCTTCCGCGCAGAAGAACGCGATCGACGCCTGGGTCAAGAACTTCTCGCAGGCCTGTGGCGTGCAGATCAACTACAAGGCCGGCGGCTCCGGCGCGGGCGTGACCTCGTTCACCCAGGGCCAGATCCCGTGGGCGGGCTCCGACTCGGCGCTCAAGCCCGAAGAGGTCGCCGCGTCCAAGAAGGTCTGCTCCGGCGGCCAGGGCATCGACCTCCCTATGGTCGGCGGCCCGATCGCCATCGGCTACAACCTCAACGGCGTGGACAACCTGGTCCTGGACGCCCCCACCCTCGCCAAGATCTTCGACGGCAAGATCACCAACTGGAACGACGCGGCGATCAAGAAGCTGAACCCCTCGGCGAAGCTTCCCGACCTGAAGATCCAGGCCTTCCACCGCTCGGACGACTCCGGCACCACGGACAACCTCACCAAGTACCTGAAGGCCGCCACCCCGGAGAACTGGAAGTACTCGGGCGGCAAGACCTGGCAGGCGAAGGGCGGTCAGTCCGCCGCGCAGTCCTCCGGCGTGGCCCAGCAGGTCAAGCAGACCAACGGCGCCATCGGCTACTTCGAGCTGTCGTACGTCGGTGACGGCGTCAAGGCCGTGAGCATCAGCACCGGTGCCGCCCAGCCGGTCGCCCCCAGCACCGACAGCGCCACCAAGGCCATCGCCGACGCCAAGGTCGTCGGCACCGGCAGCGACCTGTCGCTCCAGCTGAACTACAACACCAAGGCCGACGGCGCGTACCCGATCACCCTGGTGACCTACGAGATCGCCTGCGACAAGGGCAACAAGGCCGACACCCTGCCCACCGTCAAGGCGTTCCTCAACTACATGGCCTCCGAGGACGGCCAGAAGCTCCTCAGCGGCATCGACTACGCGCCGATGCCCGACGCGATCATCGGCAAGGTCCGCACCACCATCGCGGGCCTGAGCTGACCTGATCCGAGAGTGCGGCCCGGTCCCACGGCCTCCCCGGGGGCCGGGCCGCACCGTCCGGTGCACCGCCGCCACGAGTCGCGCACCCCACAGGGACGAGCGGCTCCGCAGACCGGAGAACCCGATGGACATGACGAAGACAACCGACGTACCACCTCCCGCACCCCAGCCGACCGCCGACCTGAAGAAGAGCGCGAACCGCGGCGCCACCCGCGCCGGTGACCGCGTCTTCCTCGGCCTGTCCCGCGGCTCGGGCATCCTGCTTCTGGTGATCATGGCCGCGATCGCGGTCTTCCTCACCTACCGTGCGTCCCTCGCGATCAGCAAGGACCACGGCAACTTCCTGACCACCTTCGAGTGGAACACCAACCTGGTCCCGCCGTCCTTCGGCATCGCGGTCCTGGCCTTCGGCACGGTGGTCTCCTCGGTCATCGCCATGGCCCTGGCGGTACCCGTCGCGGTCTCCATCGCGCTCTTCCTCACGCACTACGCCCCCCGCCGGATGAGCGGCCCGGTCGCCTATGTGATCGACCTGCTCGCCGCGGTGCCGTCCATCGTGTACGGCCTGTGGGGCGCCCTGATCCTCGTACCGCACCTGAACGGCCTGTTCGGCTGGCTCGACGAGTACCTGGGCTGGACCGGGATCTTCTCCTGGCAGGGCGGCGCGCCCCGCTCGATGCTCACCGTGGGCATCCTGCTCGCGATCATGATCCTGCCGATCATCACCAACGTGAGCCGCGAGGTCTTCCGCCAGGTCCCGCGGATGCACGAGGAGGCCGCGCTGGCCCTCGGCGCCACCCGCTGGGAGGTCATCCGCATGTCGGTGCTGCCCTTCGGGCGCTCCGGCGTGATCTCCGCCTCGATGCTCGGCCTCGGCCGCGCGCTCGGCGAGACGATGGCCGTGGCCACCGTGCTGTCCCCGACCTTCGACATCCAGACCAGCCTGCTCGACCCGGGCGGCGGCACCTTCGCCCAGAACATCGCCAGCAAGTTCGGCGAGGCGACGCAGGACGGCCGGGACGCGCTGATCGCCTCCGGCCTGGTCCTGTTCGTCATCACGCTGCTGGTCAATGGCGCGGCCCGTGCGATCATCGCCCGCCGCAAGGAGTACTCGGGGGCCAACGCATGAGCACCGCAGCCGTCACCGACAAGCGCCGCAGCTCGCTGCGCAGCGCCAGCCTGCCGAAGTGGTCGCCGTGGGCGATCGCCGCGGGCTCGATCGTGGTCGCGGTGGGCATCGGCGAGGGCGCCGGCCTGACCAGCCACATCCAGTGGGGCCTGATCGCCGCGCTGCTGTTCGTCCTCGGCACCTTCGTCATCGCGTCCGCGGTGGAGGGCCGGCGGCAGGCCAAGGACCGTATCGCCACCTCGCTGATGTGGGTCGCCTTCCTGGTCGCCCTGGTCCCGCTGGTCTCGCTGATCTGGACCACCGTCAAGCGCGGTGTGAAGGTCCTCGACCCCTACTTCCTGACGCACTCCATGGGCGTCGTCGCCGACTCCGAGCCGGGCGGCGGCATCTACCACGCGATCATCGGCAGCCTGGAGCAGGTCGGCCTCGCCACGCTGATCGGGGCGCCGGTCGGTGTGCTCACCGCGATCTACCTGGTGGAGTACGGCCGCGGCGGCCTCGCCCGCGCGGTCACCTTCTTCGTCGACGTCATGACGGGCATCCCCTCGATCGTCGCGGGTCTGTTCATCCTCAGTCTGATGCTGATGGCCGACATGCAGCCCTTCGGCTTCGCCGGCTCGCTGGCCCTGGCCATCCTGATGATGCCGGTCGTGGTCCGCTCCACGGAGGAGATGCTCAAGCTCGTACCGAACGAGCTGCGCGAGGCGTCCCTGGCGCTCGGTGTGCCCAAGTGGCGCACGATCCTGAAGGTGGTCCTGCCGACCTCCATCGGCGGCATCACCACGGGCATCATGCTGGCCATCGCCCGGATCGCGGGCGAGACGGCGCCGGTCCTGCTGCTGGTGTGGGGCAACTCCTTCATCAACAACAACCCGTTCTCGGGTGCCCAGCAGGCGCTGCCGCTGTACATCTACCAGCAGTACTCGCAGAGCTCCGGTTCCACGGCGGCGTACGACCGCGCCTGGGCGGCCTCGCTCACGCTGATCGCCTTCGTGATGATCCTCAACCTGGCGGCCCGCGGCATCGCCCGCTGGAAGGCCCCGAAGACTGGTCGCTGACCGCGGCCCCTCAGCGACTGACGGAAGTAGTGAAGTAGTAATGGCCAAGCGAATCGATGTAAGCGGACTGACCGCGTACTACGGCTCCCACAAGGCGATCGAGGACATCTCGATGACCGTCGAGCCGCGCTCGGTGACGGCGTTCATCGGCCCCTCCGGCTGCGGCAAGTCGACGTTCCTGCGCACCCTGAACCGCATGCACGAGGTCACCCCGGGCGGCCGCGTCGAGGGCAAGGTGCTGCTCGACGACGAGGACCTGTACGGCACCGGGGTCGACCCCGTGTCGGTGCGGCGCGAGGTGGGCATGGTGTTCCAGCGCCCGAACCCGTTCCCCACGATGTCGATCTTCGACAACGTGGCCGCCGGTCTGCGTCTGAACGGGAACTACCGCAAGAACGAGCTGAACGACATCGTCGAGAAGTCGCTCAAGGGCGCGAACCTCTGGAACGAGGTCAAGGACCGGCTGAACAAGCCGGGTGCCGGGCTCTCCGGTGGTCAGCAGCAGCGGCTCTGCATCGCCCGTGCGATCGCGGTGGAGCCGAAGGTGCTGCTCATGGACGAGCCGTGCTCCGCGCTCGACCCGATCTCGACGCTCGCGATCGAGGACCTGATCGGTGAGCTGAAGGAGCGGTTCACGATCGTCATCGTGACGCACAACATGCAGCAGGCGGCGCGTGTCTCCGACCGCACGGCCTTCTTCAACCTCGCGGCGGTCGGCCAGCCCGGACGGCTGATCGAGATCGACGACACGGAGCGCATCTTCTCCAACCCGTCGGTCCAGGCCACGGAGGACTACATCTCCGGCCGCTTCGGCTGAGCCGGTACGGCGTCTCCGGCCGGCTCGGCCGAGCCGGCGGTGGCACAGAACTCCTCGCGGTGCTGCATGGCGGTGCCACCGCGAGGGCGCGAAGGGCCCGCCCCCGTCATCGGGGGCGGGCCCACTGCGTTCGGGTCGTGCCACGTTCCGGGGGGCTCCCCCCTACCTCGCGGGGTTTCCCGGGGGCCCGGTTCAGTGGCCGGGGCCGAGTTCCCGGTGTCCCTCCGCCTCCCGGCCGGCCGGGAGGCGGCCGCGGGTGGTGGGCGAGGCGGGCAAGGGAAAGCCCACCCCCTCGGAGCGAGGAGGTGGGCCCGGCGGAGGTCGGGTCAGAGGACCGTCAGCTTCACCAGTCCGAAGGCCAGCGCGGCGACCAGCGCGGCCGCCGGCATCGTGATGAACCAGCCCAGGACGATGTTCTTGGCCACGCCCCAGCGGACGGCGTTCACGCGCTTGGTGGCGCCGACGCCCATGATGGCGGAGGTGATGACGTGGGTCGTGGAGATCGGCGCCTTGAAGAGGTACGCACTGCCGAACATGATCGACGCGCCGGTCGCCTCCGCGGCGAACCCCTGCGGCGGGTCCAGCTCGATGATCTTCCGGCCGAGCGTCCGCATGATGCGCCAGCCGCCCGCGTAGGTGCCGAGCGACAGCATCATCGCCGAGACCAGCTTCACCCAGACCGGGATCGGGTCGCCGAAGGTGCCGTGGCCGGCGATGACCAGGGCCATCACCACGACACCCATCGTCTTCTGGGCGTCCTGCAGACCGTGGCCGAGCGCCATGCCCGCCGCGGAGACCGTCTGCGCTATGCGGAAGCCCCGCTTGGCCTTGTGCGGATTGGTCCGCCGGAAGAGCCACATGATCAGCAGCATCACCAGGTAGCCGACGATCAGGCCGACGACCGGGGACAGGAACATCGGGATGATGACCTTGTTGACGACGCCGTCCCAGTGGACCGCCGTACCGCCCGCGAGCGCCGCCCCCACCAGGCCGCCGAACAGCGCGTGCGAGGAGGACGAGGGCAGACCGAAGTACCAGGTGACGAGGTTCCAGGCGATCGCGCCGAGCAGCGCGGCGAAGAGGATGCCCATCCCCGTCCCGCCCGACGGCGTCTCGATCAGCCCCTCGCTGACCGTCTTGGCGACCCCGGAGCCGAGGAAGGCGCCGGCGAGGTTCATCACGGCGGCCATCGCCAGCGCCGCCCGCGGGGTCAGTGCCCGCGTGGAGACCGAGGTGGCGATCGCGTTCGCCGAGTCGTGGAAGCCGTTGGTGTACGTGAACAGGAGCGCGACCGCGACGGTCACGACCAGAGCCAGGGTGTCCATCGACGCCTCAGGACTCCTTGACGGCGATGGTCTCCACCGTGTTCGCCACGTGCTCGAACGCGTCTGCCGCCTCTTCCAGAACGTCCACGATCTGCTTGAGCTTCAGCACCTCGATCGCGTCGTACTTGCCGTTGAACAGGTGCGCCAGCAGCTTGCGGTGGATCTGGTCGGCCTGGTTCTCCAGCCGGTTGACCTCGATCCAGTACTCGGTGAGGTTGTCCATCGTGCGGAGGTTCGGCATCGCCTCCGCGGTCAGCTCGGCCGCGCGGGCCAGCACCTCGATCTGCTGCTCGACGCCCTTCGGCAGTTCCTCGACGTTGTAGAGGACGACGAGGTCGACGGCCTCCTCCATGAAGTCCATGATGTCGTCCAGGGAACCGGCGAGGGTGTAGATGTCCTCGCGGTCGAACGGCGTGATGAACGAGGAGTTCAGCTGGTGGAAGATCGCGTGCGTGGCGTCGTCACCTGCGTGTTCCGCTGCCCGCATGCGCTCCGCGATCTCGGCTCGGGCGGAGGAGTCCGCCCCGAGCAGTTCCATCAGGAGTTTCGAGCCGGTGACGATGTTGTCCGCGGAAGCGGCGAACATGTCGTAGAAGCTCGTCTCCCTGGGGGTCAGACGAAAGCGCACGTGGGGTCCTCGGGGTGCTTCGGTTTCGGTCAGGCTGATGCTAGGCGCATCATCCGGCCACGGCTATCGGGCCGCCTTCCAGTGTCGCCCATCGAGCGGGGCGATCATCACGGGGGCGTACCAAGGCCCCCATACCCAGCAAAATTCGGTACCATATACCCAGTAGGGGTATGCCGGGCGTTATGTCCCCCCGTATGTGACCGAGAACACCCGCCCCGAGATGGAGGCCCGCTATGACGACCACCGAGGCCGGCGCGACGGCACCCTCCGGACAGACGGAGTGCGCCGATCACGCCACGCACGGTTACCACAAGCAGAAGGACGAGCACCTCAAGCGGCTGCGCCGGATCGAGGGGCAGATCCGGGGTCTGCAGCGGATGGTGGACGAGGACACCTACTGCATCGACATACTCACCCAGGTCTCCGCCTCCACCAAGGCGCTCCAGTCCTTCGCGCTCCAGCTGCTGGAGGAGCACCTGCGGCACTGCGTGGCGGACGCGGCCCTCAAGGGCGGGGACGAGATCGACGCCAAGGTGGACGAGGCGACGAAGGCGATCGGGCGGCTGCTGCGCACCTGAGGGGCGCGGCCTCAGCTGTCGCGTTCCCGCCGTTCCACCCTGAGCACCTCGTCGATGCTCTCCAGGCTGAGCCGGTCCTCGGCGGCCGAGGCCGCGATGATCAACTCGCCGCACAGCTCGATCTCGGCGAGGGCCACGTGGTCCTGAACCGCCGTACCGCCGACCGCCGCCACCCGCCTCACCTCTTCCCTGACGTCACCGAACTCCTAGGGTAGGAGGCGGTTTACCCACCGCGCATGGCACGGACGGGCTACTTACGAGGGGGCGTCCGGGACTAGTGCCGGGCCGGAAAGTGGCTGATTTCAGGCCCCTTTGGCGCCCGCCTCCTCCGCGATGCGCCCGGCGTAGATGTCCCGCTGGTGCGGCAGTTTCACGACGGCGGAGGCGCCGAAGTCGTACAGCAGGGTCGTCGAGGTGACGGCGACCGGGGTCTTCTGCCGGCCGTTGACGAAACTGAAGCGCTGGCGCAGTTTGACCAGGCGGCCCTGGTCGTCCAGGTAGGCGTCGAAGGGGACCTGGGTCGTGGCGAACCCTTTCGCCGCCGCTGCCAGGGACTTCCCGACGTCCGCGGGCGCGTACCGGGCCGCGTCGGTCAGGTCGGCCGTGCCCCGGAAGTGCCGGACCGGTGTGCCGCCGACCTCGGTGCGGCCCACGTAGCTCGCCCACCGGGTGCCGCGCAGCACCGCGGCCGCGGTGTACGGGTCGGTGACGCCGCCGGTGACGAGATTGCCGTCGGACAGCGTGGCCGTCTCCACCCGCACCCACTTGTCGGCGGGCACCCCCGCACCCCGGTTCTTCATGAACAGGGCGCCCGGCGCGAGGAGTTCGGTGAGCGGACGGTGCTCGGCGGCGCCGGTCGGGTCGGCGGGGAGCACGACGGTCAGCCGGCCCAGCCGGTGGACGTAGTCGTAGACCCCCTTGCCGCGGATGGTGACCCGGGTGCCGCCCGTGGCCATCTCCATGGCGGTGCCGGCCTTGGAGCTGCCCGCGTCGATCAGGGCGCCGGCCGCGCCGTTCAGGAGGGTGAGCGGATCGCCCGCGCCGCTCCTGACGTCCTCTGCGGGAAGCCCGAGGTCCGAACAGCCGCCGGCGCCCGCCCCGAGGACGAGCATGAGGCCCAGCGCGACGGCCGCTCTGCCCGGGTGCGCCTGCCTGTACTGCCGCCGTTCCATCGCCCTGCCTTCCCCCAGCCGGTACGTCCGTTACGGCCCCCCTGTCGTCCGGTTAACGACGAGTAGGGGACTGCCGTCACGCTCTGCCCTTGGCTTCTCGGTACCGTGGACGACGTGGCGCAGCAGGACTCGCGGGAACCCGACCATCTGACGACGACGACCGAACAGGGCCGCTTCTGCGTGGCCCGCTGCACCTGCGGCTGGCGCGGCCCGGCCCGCAGGGCCCGCAGCCAGGCCAGGACGGACGCGGCCGAGCACGAGAACGGATGAGGTCTAGCGGGGGGCGTGGCCGATGGCCGCGAGGGCCGGGGCGATCAGGTCCCTGTCCCGGGGGTGGGTCAGGCGGTCGCGGGCCTCGGCCGGGGGCAGCCAGAGCAGTTCGCTGACCTCGTCGTTGGGGGTGAAGGCGCCGCCCGTCGACTCGGCCGCCCAGTACGTGACTTCCTTCCTGCGACCCGCGTGGTCGCGGTAGCGGGAGGTCGGCAGGCTCGGGCCGAGCCGGCAGGTGTGGCCGGTCTCCTCCGCCACCTCCCGCAGCGCCGCCGCGGGGGCCGTCTCGCCGCGCTTCAGCTTTCCCTTGGGCCAGGACCAGTCGGACCACTTGGGCCGGAACGCCAGGGCCAGTTCGACCCCTCCGGAGGGGGAACGGCGCCACAGCACGCAGCCCGCCGCCAGTACCGGGGTGTCGGTCATGCCGTCTCCACCGGGTCGCGCTGCCAGGCGCGTTGGAAGGCGAAGCGGGCCGCCTCCACCTCGTGGCGCTGGTCCGCGTGCAGGACGCCGAGGGCGTAGGCCGTGGCGGGGGCGATGCGGGGGGTGCGGGCGGCCTGGGCCGCGGCGGCGGCCGCCTCGGAGGCGTCGCGGTGCCGGTTCAGGGCCTGGCCCGCCGTCAGCAGGCGTACGTCGACGGGGACGTCCCGGTGGAGCACCTCGCGGGCGTAGCGGTGCAGCCGCAGCAGCAGCCGGACCTGGTGCCAGGGGCCGTCCTGGGGGTGCGGGGACGGGTCCGGGGACAGGCCGTGGACCAGCGCCTCCGCGTTGTACGGGTGGCCCGCGGTGAGCAGCGGCAGCGCGGTGATGGCGTCCGTGAGCCGCTCCTGCGCGGCGCCGGCCAGCGGGCGCAGGTCCGTGGTGGGGGCGGCGGGGGTGAGGGGCACCTCGCTGGCCAGCACGGCGACCTTGTCGGCGACGGCGTGGAAGCGGCTGGAGCCCAGGGCCTGGAGGGCGGTGGAGTGGGCACGGGTCCGGGCGAGGGTGAGCTGGCGCTCCAGGAGGGCGCCCGCCTTGGCCGCGCCCACCGTCAGGTTGCCGCGTTCCGGCGCGGTCGTCGCCGGGCCGCCCCCCGGTGTTCCCGCGCCCACCCGGGCCGCCCGGCCGCCCGCGGCCGGTTCCACCATCACCTGCTCGGGGAACGCCGCCGCCCCCGACAGCCGGTGCAACGCCTGCAACAGCCTCTCCAGCCGCGCCTCGTACGCGTGCTCCAGGGCCAGCGTCCCGGACAGCCAGGCCAGTTCCGGCCGCATCGACTCCGACCAGGCCGGGTCGAGCAGGGGCCGGTAGGTGTGCAGGCTGCCGCTGATGCGGCGGGCCGAGCGGCGCAGCGCGCGGGCCGCATCGACGGACTCCTCGCCGGTGCCCGCGGCGCCCCCGCTCTCCCGGTGCAGCCGCAGGGCGCGCAGGAACTCCGTCGCCTGGGTGCGCAGATAGCCCGCGAGGGCGTCCCCCGTCACCACCTCGGCCGTGGGGTCCGTCGGGTCAAGGTGTTGCTGTGCCACGCCGGCGCCTCCGGGCGTCTATGAGCATCTCCTGGATGTTGCGCAGGGGTTGGCCGTCCGCGTCCAGCGCGTGCCGTGTCCACTCGCCGTCCGGGCCGAGGTGCCAGGACGCGGTGGAGTCGGACATGCCGGTGTCCAGCAGCCGGTTGAGGGCCGCGCGGTGGCCGGGGTCCACGACCCGCACCAGGGCCTCGATCCGCCGGTCGAGGTTGCGGTGCATCATGTCGGCGCTGCCGATCCACACCTCGGGCTCGCCGCCGTTGCCGAAGGCGAACACCCGGGAGTGTTCGAGGAAGCGGCCGAGGACGGAGCGGACCCGGATGTTCTCCGAGAGGCCGGGGACGCCGGGCCGGATCGCGCAGATGCCGCGGACCCAGACGTCCACCGGCACGCCCGCCTGGGCGGCCCGGTAGAGGGCGTCGATGACGGCCTCGTCCACCATCGAGTTGACCTTGATGCGGATGAACGCCGGGCGGCCCGCGCGATGGTGCTGGATCTCCTTGGTGATCCGCGATATCAGGCCGTCGCGCAGGGACTTGGGCGCGACCAGCAGGCGGCGGTAGGTCTCCCGGCGGGAGTAGCCGGAAAGCCGGTTGAAGAGGTCGGAGAGGTCCGCGCCGACCTGCGGGTCCGCGGTGAGCAGGCCGAGGTCCTCGTACAGCCGGGCGGTCTTCGGGTGGTAGTTGCCGGTGCCGACGTGGCTGTAGCGGCGCAGGGTCTCGCCCTCCTGGCGGACCACCAGCGACAGCTTGCAGTGCGTCTTGAGGCCGACCAGGCCGTAGACGACGTGGCAGCCGGCCTCCTCCAGCTTCTTCGCCCACTTGATGTTGGCGTGCTCGTCGAAGCGGGCCTTGATCTCGACCAGCACCAGGACCTGCTTGCCGGACTCGGCGGCGTCGATGAGCGCGTCCACGATCGGGGAGTCGCCCGAGGTGCGGTACAGGGTCTGCTTGATCGCGAGGACGTCCGGGTCCTCGGCGGCCTGCTGGAGGAAGGCCTGCACCGAGGTGGAGAAGCTGTCGTACGGGTGGTGCAGCAGCACGTCCCGCTGGCGCAGCGCGGCGAAGATGTCGGGCGCGGAGGCCGACTCGACCTCGGCGAGGTCGCGGTGGGTGCCCGCGACGAAGCTGCGGTACTTCAGCTCGGGCCGGTCGAGACCGTGGATGCGGAACAGCCCGGTCAGGTCGAGCGGGCCGGGCAGCGGGTAGACCTCGGCCTCGGAGATCTTCAGCTCGCGCACCAGCAGGTCGAGGACCTCGCGGTCGATGGACTCCTCGACCTCCAGGCGCACCGGCGGCCCGAAGCGGCGCCGCATGAGTTCCTTCTCCAGGGCCTGGAGGAGGTTCTCGGCGTCGTCCTCCTCGACCTCCAGGTCCTCGTTGCGGGTGAGCCGGAAGGCGTGGTGCTCCAGCACCTCCATGCCCGGGAACAGCTCTTCGAGGTGCGCGGCGATGACGTCCTCGACGGGGACGTACCGGCCGGGGCTCGACTCCAGGAAGCGCGAGAGCAGCGGCGGCACCTTCACGCGCGCGAAGTGCTTGTGGCCGCTGACCGGGTTGCGCACG
This sequence comes from Streptomyces hygroscopicus subsp. hygroscopicus, assembly GCF_030269125.1. Classification (GTDB taxonomy): domain Bacteria; phylum Actinomycetota; class Actinomycetes; order Streptomycetales; family Streptomycetaceae; genus Streptomyces; species Streptomyces hygroscopicus_C. The sequence continues at coordinate 29,333 of NZ_BSSM01000009.1, forward strand.
ACGACGGCCAGGTTCAGGGACAGGCCGGAGATGTACGGGAACGGGTGGGCGGGGTCGACCGCCAGCGGCGTGAGGACCGGGAAGATCTGGTGCCGGAACAGCGTGAACAGGCGGGCCTGCTCCTTGTCCGTCAGCTCGCTCCAGCGCACCAGGTGGATGCCCTCCTCCGCGAGGGCGGGGGCGACGTCCTCGTGGTAGCAGGCGGCGTGCCGCGCCATCAGTTCGCGCGAGCGGGCCCAGATCATCTCCAGGACCTCGCGCGGCTGGAGCCCGGAGGCCGAGCGGGTGGCCACGCCGGTGGCGATGCGGCGCTTGAGACCGGCGACCCGGACCATGAAGAACTCGTCCAGGTTGCTGGCGAAGATCGCGAGGAAGTTGGCCCGCTCCAGCAGGGGCGTGTTCGGGTCCTCCGCCAGCTCCAGGACGCGCTCGTTGAAGGCGAGCCAGCTGCGCTCCCGGTCCAGGAAGCGGCCCTGGGGCAGCGGGGCGCCGTCGGCCTGGGACTCCTCGTACGCGTCGAGATCCGCGTCGATGTCCGGTGCCAGGTCGGAGACCGCGGAGGTCACGGTGTGCGGCCGGTGCGCCGCGATGGAGCCCACGGAGGGCTGCGGGTGCTGTACCTCTGCCTTGGTGTCTTGCTGACTCATGAACCCATTCTTCCGCGCGACCGGCATCACGGGCGCGTCGGAACGTGCGGGCGGGATCGTCACGGTCCCGTTCCCCGCGGGCCCCCCGGGGGGCGGCGAAGGTTCTGGCACGACGGGTTTCATTGGCCGAGCGTCGCAAGTCCGTCTGAATCGACGGTTACGGAGACATGACGTGCGGGATAGCGCGGGGCGGCTCCCGGGGGTCCGCGTCGCGAGGGACGACGGAATCCGTACCGGCTCGTGCGCCCTCGTGCAGGCGCGTCCGGAACCGGAAGCCACGGTGCGGGACCGTACGGCAGCGTACGGTCCCGCACCGCGGCGGAGTAGGGCCTCATGGCCTCTTCCGGGGAGCGCCTCAGTCGTCCGCGGGGCGCAGGGGACCCGTCTGCCGGCGCAGGGCGAGGAAGCAGCCGGCGACCAGCAGCCCGGCGACGGCCAGGACCAGCGCGGTCGTGGTGAGCTGGAGCCCCCAGAGGTGGGAGACGGGGTGGTACGTGTTGTAGCGGCCGGTGAAGTGCGCGTACGCCGCCTCGCACGACGCGGTGGAGTCGCACGACGGGGGCGGCACATGGGCGCCGGAGCGGGTCACCATGCCCTGGTCGACCACCAGGCCGTCGCCGAGGAAGCCCTGGTCCAGGGTGCTCAGCCGGGTCACCGGGGGCCACAGGTGCGGCAGCGCCAGCTCGGCCAGCCCCCGCACGACCCCCGTCACCAGCACCCCCACGACCAGCGCGAGCAGCGTCCGGCGCAGCAGCAGGCCCGCCAGGGCGCCGGCCGCGAGCCCGGCGAGGGCCAGGGCCACCACGACGGGGCCGCCCGCGTGCAGGGTGAAGCGGTCGTACCACTCCTTGGCGGAGTCGATCCGGCCCTGCCCCGCGGCCCAGGCGCGGTGGTGCAGCCAGCTCAGCAGGCCCGTGCAGACGGCGACGCCGAGCGCCGGTACGGCCAGCCGCACCGCGAGCCAGCGTGCCGGGGAGGTGGCCTGGGTCCAGGCGAGCCGGGCGGTGCCGGACTCCAGCTCCCGGCCGGTCAGCGCGGCGCCCGCCCAGGCGGCCACCAGGAAGGGCAGCACGTTCAGGGCGACGGTGGCGTAGTCGTAGCAGTCCTTGTAGCGCAGGATCGCGCCCTGGTCGTAGTCGCAGCGCTCGGTCATGCCGCAGTCCCGGAACTGCCGCCAGCCCTGGGCCGCCGCGTCCAGGAGCGGGCCGTCGAGGGCGACCAGCAGGGCGGCCAGGAGGAGCCACAGCGCGGCCCAGGTGTACAGCGCGGGCCGGTGCAGACGCAGCAGCCAGCGGGTCTGCCGGGGCCGGTCGACGGGCGCGGCGGTCAGGGGTACGGCGCTCACGCGGCACGCTCCTCGGTCGGGTTCGGTGCGCCGGGGCCGCGCAGATGGGCGAGGACCAGTTCCTCCAGCGAGGGCGCGGTGGTGCGCCAGTCGCCGGCGAGCGGTCCGGCGGGGCGGATCAGCGCGGTGAGCTGGCGTCCGGTGACGCGGGACTCGACCACGGTGTGCGGGCCGAGGTCGGCGCCCGCGGCAGCGCCGCTGACCCGCAGATGGGCGTCGAGCAGCTCGTCGATCTCGCCGGCCAGCCGGATCCGGCCGCCCGCGACCAGCAGCAGGTGGTCGCAGGAGTCCTCCAGCTCCGCGATGACGTGTGAGGACAGCACGATCGTGGTGCCGTGGCGGGCCGCCTGGCCCATCAGCGTGCCCATCAGCTCGTGCCGGGCGAGGGGATCGAGGTCGGCCATCGGCTCGTCCAGGAGCAGCAGTTCGGGCCGCTTGCCGAGGGCGAGGGCGAGCGCGACCCGGGTGCGCTGGCCCCCGGAGAGCGTGCGGACCCGGGCGCGCGGGTCCAGGTCCTTGACGACGTGGCCGGCGACCGCCGCGTCCCAGCGCCCGGCGTTGAGGTCGGCGCCCATGAGCAGTGTCTCGGCGACGGTGAGCTGCGGGTACAGGGGCTTGTCCTGGGCGACGTGACCGACCCGGGGCCGCGCCTTCGCGGGGCTGGTCCCGAGGACGGTCAGGCCGCCCTCGGTGGGGGCCGTGAGCCCGGCGGCGAGGGACAGGAGGGTGGACTTGCCCGCTCCGTTGGGGCCCACGACGGCGCACACGCGCCCCGTCGGCAGCCGGAACGCGCAGTCCCGCAGGGCCCAGCCGCCCCGTCGGCCGAACCGTTTGCCCAGAGCGTCGGCCCGCAGGGCCGTGTCGCTGCTCATGACGGATCTCCCTGGAAGTGCTTGTCGAGTACGGCGGTGAAGAGCGCGGCCACGTCGTCCCGTTCGAGGCCGGCCCCGCGGGCCCGGTCGGCCCACTCCTCCAGCTCCGCGCGGAGCGGGGAGTCGGCGGGGGCGGCGCCCAGCGATCTGCGCACGAAGGTGCCGAGCCCGCGCCGCGCCTCCACCAGACCCTCCCGCTCCAGCTCGCGGTAGGCCTTGAGGACGGTGTTGGGGTTGATGGCGGTGGCCTCGACGACCTCGCGGGCCGTCGGCAGCCGGTCCCCGGGGCGCAGCAGACCGAGGCGCAGGGCCTGCTTGGTCTGCTGGACGATCTGGACGTACGTGGCGACACCGCTGTGCCGGTCGATGCGATAGTCGACCACGCGAGCACCACCCTTTCACTAATTGAGTAGTGAAAGGGTGGTGCAAAGAAGGGGCGGTCGTCAACACGGCCGCCCCTTGAGGGTTCCCGGGAGGCTTATGTCACGTCTCGGTGCGGTACATCAGGTCCGTCTCGTACGTGCGGAAGCCCAGCCGCTCGTACACCGACACCGCGGCCTTGTTGTCGGCGTCGACGTAGAGCATCGCGGTCGGCAGGCCCTGCGCGGCGAGGTGGCGCAGCCCGATGGTCGTGAGGGCCTTGCCGAGGCCGCCGCCCTGCTCGCCGGGGCGGACGCCGAGCACGTAGACCTCGCCGAGGCCCTCCTCGGCGTGCACCTTGGTCCAGTGGAAGCCGATCAGCTCCCCGCGCCGCTCGGCGAGGAAGAACCCGGCCGGGTCGAACCAGGGCTGCGCCTTGCGGTCGTCGAGGTCGCGCTGGGTCAGCGAGCCCTGTTCGGGGTGGTGGGCGAACGCGCCCGCGTTGACGGCGAGCCACGCGGCGTCGTCCTTGCCGGGCTCGAAGGTGCGTACGCGCACGCCCTCGGGCAGCTGCGGCTCGGACAGTTCGAGACCGGCCAACTCCCGGCGCATCTGGCGCAGTTCGCGGAACAGGGTCAGGCCGAGCACCTGGGCGAGATGGCGGGCGGCCGGGTGCCCGCCGTGCGCCCACACCCGAAGGCGCTTGCCGGAGGCGGCGAGCAGGGCCGCGCCGAGCGCGCGGCCGTGCCCGTGCCCGCGGTGCGCGGGGTGGATGACGAGTTCGGCGGCCGGCGCCTCCACCGGATCGGTGTCCTCCAGCTGGGCGTAGCCGACGAGTTCGCCGTCGATGGTCAGCAGCAGATGCGAGACGCCCTCGCGGGCTCCCCCGCGCAGTTGCAGGCGGCCCTGCTCGGACACCGGCTGCTGCCCGTCGACCCGCGCGGCCTCGCCGAGCAGGGTGAGCACGGCCTCGGCCTGGTCCGGGGTGAGCGCGGAATGGGTCTCGATGGAGCGGGCGGGAAAGGCCCGTACGGTGTCGTCGCTGCTCATGCGTACGAGGGTACGGGGCGCACGGGGAACGCGGGCAGAGGCGCTTCTCCCGTCGTGTGGCGGTCGGACGCGATGGTGGCCGCGACGCGGGCCCGGCGGCGGACGCCGTCCCGGGGACCACCGCGCGCACCGCGACCGGTGCGCGGCCCGCGGTGGCGTGGCGGTGCGCCCACGCCCGGAGGACCGCGAACGGCACGACCGCCCGCGGGCGTTGGCCGGCCGGGACCGGCGGTGGGCGCGTCGGCGTGGCCCGTGGCCGCCCTGGGCGGCCCTGGCATACGGCGCCCGGCAGCGGCCCCGGCCCGCCGGGCCGGCGCCCGCGGACGCCGGACACCGACGCGGAGGGCGGTCCGTGCGGCCCCTCGGCGGGCGCTTCTCCCCGGACGGGCAGACGGTGATCCACCGGACCCCGCGGGGGACACCGCCTCGGGCGCCGGCCGTACGGCGGTCCGTGCGGGCTCGTCCGACGCGCGCGGGAGACGAACGGGCGCAACCGTACCGGTGCTCGGGGTGAGCCGTCGCCCCGCGCGGCGCGCCCTCGGTCCGCCGGAAGCGGCCGGCGGGCTCGACGAGGCGCCGGGGGGAGGCGGGCCGAGCGGGCGGGGCCGGGCCGTCGCCCGCGCCATCGGCTGCCGCGGCCGCCGCGCCGGGACGTCCCCGGGCGCGTGCCGCGACACCGCCGCCTCCGCGGCCGCGTCCTCCGCCGCCCGGCGTCCCGCGGCGGCACGGCGAGGTGGAGCCGGAGCGGCACGTCGGCGGGCGCGGCCGCGGCCGTCGCGCGCAGACCGCCGATGAGGGGGGGAGTCGCCCGGCGTGCACCCGGTCCCGCGGAGGCCGCCGGGGCCGGTCGCGGCTACCCCGTCGCCCCGGCGGCGGCGGCCTCCGCGGGCGGCGGCACCGGCGCCCCCGGCAGCCGTACCGTCGCCACCGCGCCGCCGCCGGGCGCCGGGGTCAACGACACCTCGCCGCCCGCCTGCTGGACCGTGCGCGCGACGATGGACAGGCCGAGGCCGGAGCCCGGCAGGGCGCGGGCGCCGGGGGAGCGCCAGAACCGGTCGAAGACGTGCGGGAGTTCGTCCTCCGGCACGCCGGGGCCGTGGTCGCGCACGGTGAGCACGCCCTCGGTCAGCCGGACCTCGACGGTGCCGCCCTCGGGGCTGAACTTCACCGCGTTGTCGAGGATGTTGACCACCGCGCGCTCCAGCGCGGACGGCTCCCCGACCACGAACCAGGGCTCCAGGTCCGCCGTGATCGTCAGCTCCGGGCCGCGCAGCCGGGCCCGGCGCAGGGCTGCCTCCACGGTGTCCTGGAAGGGCACCACCTGCATCCGCTCCCCGCGCTGCCCCTCCGAGCGCGACAGCTCCTGCAAGTCGCCGATCAAGGAGGCGAGTTCCGTCATCTGCGCCTTCACCGAGGACATGAGCGCCCTGCGGTCCTCCGGGGGCAGCGGGCGGCCGGTCTCCTCGCTGCGGGTGAGCAGCTCGATGTTGGTGCGCAGCGAGGTCAGCGGGGTGCGCAGTTCGTGTCCGGCGTCCGCGATCAGCCGCTGCTGGAGCTCGCGGGAGCCGGCCAGCGAGGCCGTCATGGAGTTGAACGACCGGGAGAGCCGGGCCACCTCGTCCTCGCTGTCCTCCTCCACCGGGATCCGGATGGTCAGGTCCTCGGTGCGGGAGATGTGCTCCACGGCCTCCGTGAGCTTGTCCACCGGACGCAGTCCGGCCCGCGCCACCGCGAGGCCCGCGGCCCCGGCGCCCAGGACGCCGACGCCGGAGACCAGCAGCAGCACGAGCGCCAGGTCGTTGAGGGTCTTCTCGGTGTTCTTGAGGGGGACGGCGATCATCATGGCCGCGCCGGGATACAGCTGGGGGCCCACGTTGGTGTCGATCACGAGCGGCATGGTGAGCACCCGGACGTCGTTGCCGTTGGCGTCCGTGCCGTTGCGCAGGATGCCGTCGCCGTGGATCACGGCGTCGCGGACCACGGTCCGGTCGACGTCGGTGGTCTTCACCGCGCCGGCGGAGTCGCTGGGGACGCAGGCCGTGCCGTCCGGCTTGACCAACTGGCTGTAGACGGTCTCATGGGTCCGCAGCACGCCGTAGGGCGAGGTGTCCGCGGGCTTGTGCGGACACGCGGAGAGCAGGTTGTACACCGTCTCCGCCGCCGGACGCGGCGCTGTTCTGCGCAGATCGTTGTCGATCTGCTCGTACAGCTTGCCCTGCACGATGAACCAGCAGGTCACCGACACCGCCGCCACCGCGAACGCGACCGCCGCCGCGACCAGCACGGCCAGCCGGGCCCTGATCGGCAGCGAGCGGTAGCGCCGGACGACCCTGTTCACTCGGCGCCGCCCTGCCGCAGGACGTAGCCGACCCCCCGCACGGTGTGCACCAGCCGGGGCTCACCGCCCGCCTCGGTCTTGCGCCGCAGGTACATCACGTACACGTCCAGCGAGTTGGAGGACGGCTCGAAGTCGAAGCCCCAGACCGCCTTGAGGATCTGCTCCCGGGTGAGGACCTGGCGCGGGTGCGCCATGAACATCTCCAGGAGCGTGAACTCGGTGCGGGTCAGTTCGACCTGCCGCCCGCCCCGCGTGACCTCCCGGGTCGCGAGGTCCATGCGCAGATCGGCGAAGGTGAGCGCCTCGTCCGCCTGGGCGGCGGAGACGGCCCCCGCGTACGAGCTGCGCCGCAGCAGGGCGCGGATCCGGGCGAACAGCTCGTCCAGCTCGAAGGGCTTGACCAGGTAGTCGTCGGCGCCCGCGTCCAGGCCGGTCACCCGGTCGCCGACCGTGTCGCGGGCGGTGAGCATGAGGATCGGGAGGGTGTCCCCGCCGCCGCGGATCCGGCGGGCCGCCGTCAGTCCGTCCATCCGGGGCATCTGGATGTCCAGGACGACCAGGTCCGGCTTGTACGCCGCGGCCTTCTCCAGCGCGTCCGCGCCGTCGACGGCGACCTCGGTGTCGTACCCCTCGAAGGCGAGACTGCGCTGGAGCGCCTCGCGTACGGCCGGCTCGTCGTCGACGATCAGGATGCGCTGGGTGTCACGGTCGCCTTCGGCGGGGCTCATGCTCGTGGTTCCTCGTGGAGGTGGGGCGGCGGGTCCTGTGGTGGGGATTGTCCGGGTCCGGGTTGTTCGGGTGTCTTGGTGACGGTGTCCTACAGCCTCCCATGGTGCCGGGCCGTGAGGCACGGGCGCCAAGGGTCAGGTGCCGAGGGCCGCGAGACCGCGCATCGCGGTGAGCCGGTGCAGCGGCACCTTGTGGCCGCGGCGGTGCCGTCGGTCGGCGGAGCTGCGGCGCAGCCCCATCAGCTGGGGGACGGGCGTCGGGATGATCTCCGCGGCGCGGGGCTCGGCGGCGGCCGGCCCGTGCAGCCGACGCGCGACGGCGAGGGCGATGGTGACATCGGCCGGGCCACGGCCCGCTTCCTGGTGGAAAACCTGCTCGGTCATGATGTTCCTCCAGACAGTGCGAGTGACGCTGAAAGGCCCTGACGGCCCTAGTTCCGCCCGCCGGACCGCAGCTTGGCCAGGTCGGACCTGACCGTGTCGACGGGGATCGCGAAGCCGAGGCCGATGCTGCCCGCGTCCGAGGACGAGGACGCCTGCTGGCTCGACGAGTACATCGCGGAGTTGATGCCGATGACGTTCCCGGCCGCGTCGATCAGCGCGCCGCCGGAGTTGCCGGGGTTGAGGGAGGCGTCCGTCTGGATCGCCTTGTACGTCGTGGTGGACGAGCCGGTGTCGCCGTTGAACTGGCGGCCGCCGAACTGGAACGGCCAGGTCCCGTCGCCGCCCTGGCCCTGCGCCTGGCCCTCGTCGGTGGGCACGGTGACGTCCCGGTCGAGGGCGGAGACGATGCCGCTGGTGACGGTGCCGGTCAGGCCCTCGGGGGAGCCGATCGCCACGACCGAGTCGCCGACCTGCACCCCCCTGGAGTCGCCGAGGCTCGCCGCCTTCAGGCCGGAGGCGCCCTCCAGCCTGATCAGCGCGAGGTCCTTGGAGCTGTCGGTGCCCACGACGTCGGCGGTGTAGCTGTGCCCGTCGCTGGTGCGCACCTTGACCGACTGCGCGCCCGCGATGACGTGGTTGTTGGTGACGACCTCACCGTCGGAGGCGATGACCACGCCGGAGCCGGTGGACGATCCGCCCGCGAGGGTGGCGTTGACCTCCACCACGCTCGGGCTGACCGCGGCCGCGATGGCGGCGACGTCGCCCTTCTTGCCGGCCGGCACCACGGCGGTGCCGGTCCCGGTGGCGGTCACGTCGCTCTTGCCGGTCAGCTCCTGGAAGCCGTACGCGGTGGCGCCGCCGACCGCCGCCGCGACGATCGCGACCGCGGCGAGGAGGGCGACGGAGCCACGGGTGCGCCTCCGCTGGGGCTCGGGCTCCGGCAGGGGCGCCGCCGCCGCGGGCTCGTACGGCGGCGGGGGCGGCCACTCCGGGTGCACGGGAGCGGAGTAGCCGTACTGCTGGCCGGACGGGCCCCGCGGGTCCTCGTCCTCGTACTCGCCGCTGCGGCGGAAGCTCTCGGTCATGCAAGAAGCCTCCCCGGCGACCATGAGAGCTTCCTGAGTGCTCGCTGAGAAGCCCGGCAGAACCTCGTTTGCCCGATGTAAGGACACCTCTCGGCATTCGGCAGGCGGCTCTCACGGGCCTCTCAGAGGGCGACGTCGCGCCGCTGGGCCGACGACGTTGTCAGTCCCCGCAGCCGCAGGAGGTGCGCACCACGAGCCGGGACGGGAAGGTCTTCAGCCGCTCGCGCCGGGACCCGGCCACCCGCAGCCCGTCGTCCAGCACCAGGTCGACCGCCGCCCGCGCCATCGCCGAACGGTCCGAGGCGACCGTGGTCAGCGGCGGATCGGCGAACGCGGCCTCCTTGATGTCGTCGAAGCCCGCCACGGCCAGCTCCCCGGGCACGTCGATGCGCAGCTCGCGCGCGGCCCGCAGCACCCCGATCGCCTGGTCGTCGGTGGAGCAGAACACCGCCGGGGGCCGCCGCGGCCCGGACAGGATGTCCAGGGCCACGCGGTAGGCGTCGTAGCGGTTGTACGGCGCCTCGAACAGCCGGCCCTCGGTGCTCAGCCCCGCCTCGGCCATGGCCCGCCTCCAGCCCTCGACGTGGTCGGAGACCGGGTCGCCGACGGCCGGGGTGTCCGCGGTGCCGCCCATGCACGCGACGTAGGGGTGGCCGTGCTCCAGCAGGTGGCGCACGGCGAGCTGGGCGCCGCCGAGGTCGTCCGTCACCACGGCGACGTCGTCGATGGCCTCGGGACGCTCGTGCAGCAGCACCACGCGGGCGTCCCAGGCGTCGATCTCGGCGGCGGCCTGGTCGTTGAGCGCGTGGCTGACCAGGATCAGGCCGGAGACGCGCATGCCGAGGAAGGCCCGCAGATAGTGGACCTCCCGCTCGGCGATGTAGTCCGTGTTGCCGACCAGGACCATCTTGCCGCGCTCGGAGGCGGCCTGTTCCACGGCGTGCGCCATCTCCCCGAAGAAGGGCTGGCGGGCGTCCGGGATGATCAGCCCTATGAGGTCGGTGCGCCGCGACGCCATCGCCTGGGCGACCCGGTCGGGGCGGTACCCCAGTTCCTTGATCGCGGCGAGGACGCGCTCGCGCGTGGCCGGGGCGACCGGCCGGGGTCCGTTGTTGATGACATAACTGACGACGGCGGTGGAGGTCCCCGCCAGCCGCGCCACATCATCCCGAGTCACCTTGGCCACGCGCGGAGTCTACGCGGATTGACCGAAGACGGGCAGGGCGTTCCACGCCCTGGGCCGTGTCCGGCCGGTGCCTCCGAGGCCCGAGGCCGGTGTGCTCCTCGCCCGGTGCGCGTGTTTCGCGCGGGTAAGGGGCGAGAAATCGTCGGAAGGTGTGGAGGATCAAGCGTCCGCGTGGACTTCGGACTCGGCCGGCGCGGCGGCTTCGTCCGCCTCGTCCGCCTTGGCCTGGTTCGCCTTGGCCTTGCCCTCCTCCGCGGCCCGGTCGCCCTTCTCCGGGGTAACGAATCGATAACCTACGTTCCGTACGGTGCCGATCAGCGACTCGTGCTCCGGGCCGAGCTTGGCCCGTAGCCGCCGCACGTGCACGTCCACGGTCCGGGTGCCGCCGAAGTAGTCGTAGCCCCACACCTCCTGGAGCAGCTGGGCGCGGGTGAAGACCCGGCCCGGGTGCTGGGCGAGGTACTTCAGCAGCTCGAACTCCTTGAAGGTCAGGTCGAGGACCCGGCCCTTGAGCTTGGCGGAGTACGTCGCCTCGTCCACGGAGAGGTCGCCGTTGCGGATCTCCATCGGCGAGTCGTCGTGCGTGAGCTGCTGGCGCCCCGTGGCGAGCCGCAGCCGCGCCTCGACCTCCGCGGGACCCGCGGTGTCGAGCAGCACGTCGTCGATGCCCCAGTCGGCGGTGACGGCGGCGAGGCCGCCCTCGGTGACGACGAGGATCAGGGGACAGCCGGGGCCGGTGGAGCGCAGCAACTGGCACAGGCTGCGCACCTGCGGCAGATCGCGGCGGCCGTCGACCAGGATGACGTCGGCGCCGGGCGTGTCGACCAGCGCGGGCCCCTCGGCGGGAGCGACCCGCACATTGTGCAGGAGCAGGCCGAGGGCCGGCAGGACCTCCGTCGACGGCTGGAGGGCGTTGGTCAGGAGCAGCAGAGAACTCATACGTCTGGTTCCTCCTCGGTCCCTGCGAGAACTGTGCGGACGGGCACTGCTCTGCGTTCCCGAAGGCCCGTACACCGGCGGACGCCGAGGCGCCGCGCTCCGTATACAACGCTTCCGAAAGCACAAAAGGACCCGGTGGCTACGCTGCCCGAGTCCTCTGCCAGCAGAATAGCCCACATGAGCAACCGCCCGGCAGGTCATGTGGCACGTTCCACGGTACGTCCGGATGCCGAGACAGGCAGACCAGGGCCTGTCCGGACATATCTGCGCACGGCGGACGGCGTCCCGGTCGAAGTCGTATACGACCCGGGGGCGGCCGTATACGACCCCGACGTCCCGGTGCTGGTGATCGCGCACGGCTTCACCGGGGACGTGGACCGGCCGCACGTGCGAAGGGTGGCGGCCGGGCTCTCCCGGCACGGCGCCGTCGTCACCTTCTCCTTCCGCGGCCACGGGCGCTCGGGCGGGCGCTCCACGGTCGGCGACAAGGAGGTCCTGGACCTGGCCGCCGCCGTCGCGTGGGCCCGCGGCTTCGGGCACGAGCGGGTGGTGACCGTCGGCTTCTCCATGGGTGCCTCGGTGGTCCTGCGGCACGCGGCGCTGCACCCGGGCACGGTGGCCGCGGTGGTCGCGGTCAGCTCGCCCGCCCGCTGGTACTACCGGGGCACCGCCCCCATGCGCCGGCTGCACTGGCTGGTCACCCGCCCCGAGGGCCGCCTGGTCGGCCGCTACGGCCTGCGCACCCGCATCCACCACCGCGACTGGGACCCGGTACCGCTCTCCCCGGCCGAGGCGGTTCCCCGGATCACCCCCACCCCGCTGCTGATCGTGCACGGCGACCGCGACGGCTACTTCCCGCTCGACCACCCCCGCATGCTCGCCGACGCCTCCGCCGGCCACGCCGAGCTGTGGCTGGAGCCGGGCATGGGCCACGCGGAGCACGCCGCGGACGACGCCCTGGTGGACCGCATCGGGGACTGGGCCGCCCGCCGCTCCGGCTAGCCTGGCTCCGTTACTTACTTACTTTTCCAGCCGTCGACGTCCGTCCGCGTTCGTCGACCGCCGTCGATTGAGGAACCTGATGCCCAAGGTCACGGTGCGCTACTGGGCCGCCGCCAAGGCCGCGGCCGGTGTCGCCGAGGAGCCGTACGACGCGGCCACCCTCGCCGACGCGCTCACCGCCGTGCGTGCCCGGCACCCCGGTGAACTCACCCGCGTGCTCCAGCGCTGCTCCTTCCTGATCGACGGCGACCCCGTCGGCACGCGCGCGCATGAGACGGTACGGCTGGCCGAGGGCGGCACGGTCGAGGTGCTCCCGCCGTTCGCAGGAGGGTGAGTCGATGACCGACCAGCCGTATCAGGGCGGCCCCTACGAGGGCTACGACCCCTACCAGCAGGGCACCCCCGCCCCGGGCGGACAGGACTGGCCGGGCCACCCCTTCGCCCAGGGGGGCTACGACCCGCAGGAAACCCAGCAGTGGCAGGGCCGGACCTGGGAGACCCAGACGCATGCCCCGGTCCAGGCGGCGGACGCGACGGCGTACCTCCCGCCGGTGACGGATCACCCGGGGCGGGGCCACCAGCAGGAGCAGCCGCAGGCGTACCAGCACTACCAGCAGGGGTTCGCCGGGTCCCAGGGGCACGGGTTCACCGGGGCGCACGCCCAGCCCCAGCAAATGGGCCACCCGCAGCCCCAGCCGATGGCGCACCCGCAGCAGCAGCCGCACCCGCAGCCCCAGCCGATGGCGGGGCCCGCGCCGGTCGCCGCGCCCGCGGCCCCGGCCGAGGGCCGTGCCGCCGAGGAGCCGTCGGGTGACGGGCCCGCCTACGGCCCCGCGACGCTCGCCGGCAACGCCCGGATCACCGACGCGCAGCGGGCCCGCCTGGAGGGCCGTTCGCCGATCATCGAGCCCGGCATGCAGCCGGCGCTGCTCACCGCGCTGCTGGGTCTGCTGCTGGCCGGCACCGCGGGTCTCGGCTCGTACGCCCTGGTCGTCCCGCTGGTGCTGCTCCAGGCGGTGACGGCCGCGGGCTGGTTCCGGCTGAACGGCATGTGGCCGGCCCGGCAGGGCATCGCGCTGGCGTTCGCGGGCGGCCTGGCGGCCGACGTGGCGGTACTGGCCGCGGGCCGGGACGACGCCCCCGCCGCGATCCTGGGCACCCTCGGCGTCTGGGTCCTCCTCTGCCTGGTCCTCCAGCTCCGCTCGCACGCCTCGCCGGACGAGCGGATGTACGGCCTGATGGCGACGGCCGCCTCCGCGGCCCTGGCGATCCTGGCCACCGGCTACCTGGGCGCCGACCCGCACGCGACCGCGGTCGGCGCGGCGGCGGTGGCGGTCGCCGCGCTGGCGCGTGCGCTGCCCCTGCCGACCCCGGCGTCGGTCGTGGTCGCCCTGCTCGCCGCCGCGGGCGCGGGCATCGCGGTGGGCGGCATGACCGGCCTCGGCACCCGGGGCGCCCTGCTCGGCGCCCTGGCCGGCGTCTGCGCCCTGGTCGGCCACCGCGTCGCCGGCTACGACTACCCTTCCCGCTTCGTCCACTTCACCGCGGGCGTCGCCCTGCCCCTGTCGGCGGCGGCGCCGGTGGTGTGGGCCCTGGGCAGGGTGCTGGGCTAGACAGCCGAAAGGGCCGCACCCCCACCTGGCGTCCAACCCAGGGGGTGCGGCCCTTCGCCCTTGCGGGGTCCGTCAGACGGCGATCGCGACCTCCGCGAGCCCGCCCTTCTGCGCGACGACCGTACGGTCCGCCGTCGCGCCCGGCACCAGTGCCCGCACCGTCCACGTGCCCTCGGCCGCGTAGAAGCGGAACTGACCGGTCGCGGAGGTAGGAACCTCCGCGGTGAACTCCCCGGTCGAGTCGAGCAGACGGACGTAGCCCGTCACCGGCTCGCCGTCGCGGGTCACCTGACCCTGGATCGTGGTCTCACCGGGCTTGATCGTCGAGGCGTCGGGGCCACCGGCCTTCGCTCCGCACATGCTGTTTCTCCAGAGGTCGCTTGGGATCGCTTACTTGTTGGCGCCGAGCTCGATCGGCACGCCGACGAGGGAGCCGTACTCGGTCCAGGAGCCGTCGTAGTTCCTGACGTTCTGGACGCCGAGCAGCTCGTGCAGCACGAACCAGGTCAGGGCCGAGCGCTCACCGATGCGGCAGTAGGCGATCGTGTCCTTGGCGAGGTCCACGTCCTCCGCGGCGTAGAGCTCCTTGAGCTCGTCGTCCGACTTGAACGTGCCGTCGTCGTTGGCGTTCTTCGACCACGGGATGTTGCGCGCGGTCGGGACGTGGCCCGGACGCTGCGACTGCTCCTGCGGCAGGTGGGCCGGGGCGAGCAGCTTGCCGGAGAACTCGTCGGGGGACCGGACGTCGACCAGGTTCTGCGTGCCGATCGCCTTCACGACGTCGTCGCGGAAGGCCCGGATCGCGGAGTTCTGCGGCTTGGCCGAGTACTCGGTCTTCGCGCGCTCGGGAACCTCGTCGCCGGCCACCAGCTCGCGGGCGTCCAGCTCCCACTTCTTGCGGCCGCCGTCGAGGAGCTTCACGCTCTCGTGGCCGTAGAGCTTGAAGTACCAGTACGCGTAGGACGCGAACCAGTTGTTGTTGCCGCCGTAGAGGACCACCGTGTGGTCGTTGGCGATGCCCTTCTCCGACAGGAGCTTCTCGAAGCCCTCCTGGTCGACGAAGTCACGGCGCACCGGGTCCTGGAGGTCCTTGGTCCAGTCGATGCGGATCGCGTTCTTGATGTGGTTCTTCTCGTAGGCGGACGTGTCCTCGTCCACCTCGACGATCGCGATGGTCGGGTCGTCCAGGTGCTCCTGCAGCCAGTCGGCGTCGACCAGGACGTCGCTGCGACTCATGCTCTTTCTCCTCCGGGGCAGTTACGGCGGGGCGTGCGGGTACGAAGGGGCGCGCCCGGGGTGCGGGCGGCGCACGGGTGCCCAGCAGGGCAGGGGGTGAAGACGGGAAAGCGGGACTTCCGCTCAGAAGGGGCGACAGAGCATGGCGGCGACGCGGCACAGGTCGACTGCCCGCCGCTTCGTGAGATCCGCCTGTCGCTTCATGGCCTCGATCGTAGGGACGTGAGGGCGCGCGTGTCACCGGCGTGTCGTATGCCGAGACGCGATCGTCCGAATGGTGGGATGAGAAGAGCGCCCGGCGGCCACCCCGGGGGGCGCCGGGCGCTCGGCTGCGTCTTCGCATCTACGGTACGGACGTCACCGTCTCGCCAGTCGGACGAACGGCGCCCGTCCGGGGCGCGCTTCGCGGGCTACTACCCCGCCAGCCTGACGTCCGAACCCCTCACGCTGATCTTCACGCCGTCCTGGGCGGCCTCCACCTTGTCCAGCTTGATGCCGCCGGGCAACTGGTCGATGACCTGCTGGAAGTCGGTGATCGTCCGGACGCGGTCCTCGGCGAGCCCGAGACCGGCGACCGAGGGGAGGGAGTCGGCGTGCACCTCGACCTTGTTGTTCACCACGCTCACCGTGCTCAGGACGGAGACCGTGCGGTCGACGGGGATGGCGCCGGCGACGGTGCCGTTGACCTTGACCGCGACCTTGATCTTGCCGTTGCCGCCGTCGGAGAGGCCGACGACCTTGGCCCGCACGCCGAGGCCGATGTCGGTGGGCTGCGACTTCGCGGTCTTCATCAGCTCGTCGTACGAGATGGTCGCGGTGCCGGTGGCGCTGGAGGCGGTGGCCGAGCTGTAGTCGCCGGAGAAGGAGACGCCCTTCATGTCGGCCTTCAGGTCGTCGATGCGGATCGTCCTGCCGGCGTCACCGGTGGCCGCGTCGTAGCTCTTGATCCCGATCTCGACGTCGTCCAGCGAGCCGCCGGCGACCTGGGTGAGGAACGGGAAACCCTTGATGTTCACGTCCGGCGTCGACGACAGGTTCTCCGACGACTTCAGCTTGTCCGCGGCCTCGCCCTGGGCGAAGTGCACCGCCACCCGGTCCACGATCACGAACAGCCCGCCCAGGACCACGACGATGATCAGCAGTATTCGCAGGGCGCGCATGTGGTGTTTCCCCCCGGTCGGCATAGGTCACGGCTACGCAACGGTAACGCCGCGCGGCTTCGGGGAGGGGATTTGTGGATCAGTTGTGACAGGCTCCGCAGCCGCCCACCGCGGTGGCGCTGAACCCGAGTCCCGGTCCTACCCTGGATACATGTACGCACGGCGACGTCACGTGTACTTCGCCATGATGGGGATCTGTGTCGGACTCTTCGTGCTGGCGTGGGGAGTCGTACGGATCTGGTCCGTCCCGGCGGCCGTCGGCATGTGCGTCGTCGCGATGGTGATCCCGCCGGTCGCCGCGATGATCGCGAACCGGCGGGGACCGGAGGACCGCTGGTGGGACGATCCCTCCGGCGATCCCCAGTCCGACGAGTGGTGGGACGAACTGGACGGCAAGAAGCGCCCGCGCTCCTGAGGGGCTAGTAGACGAGCGCTTGCGTGTCGTCGGCCAGCGCCTCCTGGACGAACACCTGCGCGCCCGCGATGCGGACGCCCTCGATGACGTCCTTCTCCGTGATCTCCCGCCGGGCCGCGCACTGGGTGCACAGCGTGACGCGGCCGGCCGCGAGGACGGAGTCGATCAGATCGGGCAGCGGGGCCGCGTGCGGCAGTTCGAACTCGGCGGCCCGCCCCGGCAGCGCGAACCAGGACGACTCCCCGGTCAGCCACAGGGACACCTCGACCCCGCTGGCCACGGCCACCGCCGCCACCGTGAACGCCTGCGAGCAGCGCTCGGGGGCATCGGCCCCCGCCGTCACCTTGATCACGAGCTTCTTCGCCATGCGGGAAGCGTAGCCCGCCCTACGGCCGCGCCCGGACCGCGACCACGGCGATCGCCACGAGCAGGCTCGCCAGGCCGAGCACGGTCAGCGCGCCGCTCACGAACGCGCCGTCGACCCTGCGGGCGCGGTGCCGGCGCCGCGGCACGACGCCGGGGGCGGGCACCTCCGGCAGGCGCGGCCAGGGCGCCGGCGGGAACAGCGGCGGGGGGACCGCGTACCCGGCGTGCAGCCGGGTCCGGTCTTCCGGATGCCTGGTCACGGGCGGTGCTCCTGCCTCTGGTGCGTGCGCAGCAGCACGTTCGCGTCCGTCTCCGCGCTCCTGTCGTACTCCGCCCGCGCCACCTCGCGCCGCTCCGCGAGCGTCAGGCACGCCGAGCAGCCCGGCACCGGCCGGGGCGGCCGGCTCAGGTCGTTCGGGTCCGGCGGCATGGCCAGCGCGCGCTCGTTGGCGATCCGCACCTCGGCGCTGAGGCGTGCGCGGTCGTAGAGGGAAGCCATGGCGTCCGGGGTGACCGGATCCGTACTCATCTGGTTTGCTCCTTTGCTCCAACATCTATACGAAATGCGACAGTTGCAATACTCTGAGTGTTCCTGGGTCGATACGAGAATGGCCCAGCGCGGAGTCGGAAACGCACGGAACGGCGCCTCGTGCCAGCCCGTACCGACCACCAGCCACAAATTCCACAGACCGGGGAGGGCGCGGTGCCGCAGCGACGGGCGATCACGGGTCGCAGCCAGGAGCCGAGGGCTCGTTTCGCCGAGGAACTGCGGTTACTCCGCGCCGAACGCCGCCTGTCCCTGCGCGCTCTGGCCGATCTCGTGGGCTGGGACGCGTCCCTCTTCGGCAAGATGGAGAAGGGTCAGACGCTCGGGGGCCCGGAGGTCGTGATGGCCCTGGACACGTTCTGCGGCACGGGCGACAAGTTGCTCACGCTGTGGGAACTGGCGATGGCGGACCCCGCGCAGTTCAGGGAGCGGTACCGGGAGTACATGCTGCTGGAGGCCGGGGCGGTGAGCATGTGGCACTACGCTGCTTCGAACCTGCCTGGCGTCCTGCAAACCCCTGAGTACGCCGCGGAGTTGCTCAAACAGGGTGGGCTGAGCGGGGCCGACCTGGATGCGCAGGTCGCGGCTCGTATGGGGCGCCGTGAACTCCTGCTGGCGGACGGCGCACCGCAGTTCCGCACGATCCTCTCCGAGACTGTGCTGCGTAGCCCCCTTCCCGACTCGGGTGCTTGGCGGGAACAGTTGAGCCATCTTCTGGCGATGGGCGAGCGTCCCAATGTCATCATCCAGGTGCTCCTGTGGTCGTCCGGCCTTCACGGCCTGACGAACACCGACGCCATGTTCCTGCGAGGCGCCGAAGGCCGGACCGTGGCCTGGATCGAGACGGGTTACTCAGGCGAACTCGTCCAGGAACCAACGGCTGTTGAGGCGCTCCAGCTCCGATACGATCGGGTGCGCGATATGGCCCTATCTCCGGGCGAATCGCGGGAGTTCATCAAGCGGATGCTGGAGGAAGCGCCATGCGGGCCATCGACCTGAGCACCATCACGTGGCGTAAGAGCAGCTACAGCAACCAGGACGGCGGGCAGTGCCTGGAAGTCGCCGACAACGTCCCCTCCCTCGTCCCCGTCCGCGACAGCAAGGACACCACCCGCACCCCCCTCCTCTTCGGCGCCCCCGCCTGGGCGGCCTTCGTGAGCGGGGTCAAGCGGGGCTGAGCAAGCGGTCGCTCAGCGACATGGCCCGCCGGACACCCGGCGGGGCATGTCCCTGCGCAGCCGCGCGGGCGTCGACGCCTGGCCGGGCGCCGAGCACGTCCGCCGGGCGTACCCGCTCGCCGGGGACGTGATCGGAATCGTCGTGCGGTCCCGGAAGGGCGGCACGAGGACCGTGCCGTTCCGGCAGACGGTCGTGCTCCGGGAGCAGCTGCTCGGCTGGGGGGCGCCCCGGAGGGGTCCGGGACCGCCCGCGGGAGGGCCCGGCCCCTCCGGGTACGCCTGAGGGCCACCTCGGAAAGAGAGCCGGTGCCCGGCCGCGTAAGCTGGGGGCCGGCTCTGTCGTATGCCCACCCTCGCTCAAGGAGCACCCGTGGAGATCTTCTTCGAAACCCTGCTGGTCCTGGTCTGCGTCGGCGTGCTCGCCTTCGCCTACCTGACCGTGAAGAAGCTGTACCAGGGCCAGCGCTGACCCTCCCACCAGGAAAGCTCCGCTCATGATCGAGATCCCGTCCGACCTGCACAAGGACCTCGTCCCGCTCGCCTTCCTCCTCGGCGACTGGGCCGGCGCGGGCGTGCACGACTTCCCCGGCTCCGAGAAGTGCAACTTCGGCCAGGAGGTCACCTTCACCCACGACGGCCGGGACTTCCTGGAGTACCACTCCCGCACCTGGGTGCTGGACCACGACGGCAACAAGGTCCGCCCGCTGGAGACGGAGTCCGGCTTCTGGCGGATCGACGCCGACCGCAAGGTCGAGGTCACGATGACCCGTGACGACGGCACCATCGAGATCTGGTACGGCGAGATGGCGCACAAGAAGCCGCAGATCGACCTGGTCACGGACGCCGTCGCCCGCACCGCCGCCGCGCAGCCGTACACCGGCGGCAAGCGGCTGTACGGCTACGTCAAGAGCGACCTCATGTGGGTCGGCGAGAAGCAGACCCCCGAGGTCGAGCTGCGCCCCTACATGTCCGCCCACCTGAAGAAGGTCGTCACCCCCGAGGACGTCGAACGCTGGGCCAAGGCCCTGCCGGACGACATGCCCGACGACGGGATCGCCTTCTTCAAGTAGGCCGCCTTCCCCGAGAAGGCCCCTACGTCATCTGGACCAGCGGTCCAGGCATACGTCACCGTGACGGCCCCCCGCGCACCGCGCCGGGGGCCGTCACGTGTTTGCTGCCCGCCCAGGAACAAACTCCCCGAGGGGTTAACAGATTTCCGTCGCAGTGCACTGCGCTTGCATGCGCATGGCCTTGCTCGTTACTGTGAGACCAACGGCGCGGCATGCCGGGGTAGTTGGCGCCGCGTGGTGAGGTCTTGCATGAGAAACAGAAACCCCCGGACGCCCAAAGGGCGACCGGGGGCCTGAAATCCGTGCCCCGGGTGGCGTGCTGAGCAGAGGCGAGCCCAGGGCTTTCGCAACCCATCGTATCACGGTGAGGTCGTTCCTGTACCGAGAGACAACCCGGGCCTCGGCCTGCCCGGACAAGGGGGATCACGATGACTCACGGGCTGCCGGAGTGGATGCTGCGCGCCTTCTCGAAGCTGCGCTTGGCGCGCTACGTCAGTGCCGCGCGCGGCAACGCCACGGTGGCGGGCCGGCTGTACTGGTGGAATGTCGAAGCCTCGGCCGCGCTCTACGGTTCCCTGCAATGCCTGGAGCTTGCGCTGCGCAATGCTGTCCACGGGCAGCTCACGCTTGCCTACCGGCGTGACGACTGGTGGACGGTGGCGCCGCTGAGCCCGAACGGGCGGCGGCTGGTGTCCAAGGCCCGGAGCAAATGCGAGCGCCGGGGGCTTGTCCCGGCTCCGCCCGACGACATCGTCGCCGAGCTGACCTTCGGTTTCTGGGCGTCGCTGGTCAGTGGTGGCTCCGGTTATGACCGGCTGTTCTGGGTGCCGACGGTGCACAAGGCATTCCCGCACTACTCGGGACGCCGCGATGTCCTGTACGACGGATTGTGGTCGTTGGTGCTGCTGCGCAACCGGATCATGCACCACGAGCCGATCCATCACCGCGACCTCGCCGCCGACCATGCCAAGATCTACCGCATGATCGGGTACCTCGACCCCGAGCTGGCCAAGGAGGCCCAGGCCATGGACCGTTTCCCGGACGTTCTCGCCGGTAAGGGGGCTACGTTGCGTGGCTCCAGGCCTTCCCGGTTCTGAGGGGCGGAGAGGCGATGGGTGACTTCGCGGAGGTCATGGTGTCCAGGGCCGACATCGCCCGGTTCGCCGGGGTGAAGCGCCCCGCGGTGACGAACTGGGAACGCCGGCACTCGGACTTCCCCCAGCCGGTCGGGTCGCCGGACGAAGGGCCCGCGGACATCGAGGTCTTCTCGGCGGCGGAGGTACTGGCCTGGCTCGAACAGCGAGTCATCCCAGCGAACGCCCGGCGGACCGGGGAACCGGCAGGAAAGACCTACGGTGACCGATTTCGGGTCTCGCTCGGCGGAACACCGGCCGGGGGGCTCCTCAAGGTCGTGGACCGGCTCAGCGATGCGGAGGCGGAACGATTCCGCGGTGCCCTGTCCCAGGCCGACTACGTCACCTTCCTGCTGGCCCTCCTCTATGTCCGGGTGTGCCTGCCGGACGAGTGGGACGGGATCCTGGGGGACTCCCGCATGTTCCCCCGGCTCACCTCCGGGCCGTCGCCGGCGCGCAGGCTCGCGACAGCGGTCCGGAGGGGGCTGGGGCCGGAAGTCGAGCGTCTTCTGCTCGCCCAGTCCCGGAACCTGGACGAGCACCGTCTGGTCGACATCGTCGGGCTGCTGGAAGGCACGGGCCCGGTATGCCCGTCCGAACATGCTCGCGCCTTCGAACGGCTCATGGCCCGCTACCGCGATCTCATGGGGCCGAGAGCGGGGGACTTCTTCACCCCCCGGGCCGCCGTCGATGTCATCACCAAGCTCGTCACCGATCCCGGTCGGGAAGTCAGGAGTGTGCACGACCCGTTTGTCAGGGCTGGCGAGCTGCTGGCCGCCGCGTGGGAGGCGACGACGGCGGCCCAGGACCGTCCCGTCGAGGTGAGCGGAGCGGGAGTGGGCGAGCATCCGCTGGCGCTGGCAGGCATGAACCTGGCCCTGCACGGCGCTTCCGCGGATCTCCGGGTGGGGAACACGGCGCCCTCGGCCGGGCATGATCCCTTGCCCCGGAACGTCGACATCATCCTCACGAATCCCCCGTTCAACCAAAGACTGGGCGATGCCGTCGATCGTGCGCACTGGCGGTACGGCGTGCCGCCCACGCACAACGCCAACTTCGACTGGCTTCAGTACGTGGTGGCCCGGCTGCGGCCCGGTGGCCGGGCGGCAGTCCTCATGCCCGACATCGCAGCGCTTTCCGCCAACCCGGCGGAAGGCAGGATCCGGGCGGGGATGGTGGAGGACGGTGCCGTAGAAGCACTGGTCGCCCTGCCCCCTCAGCTCTTCACGACGACGAGTATCCGGGTGATGATCTGGCTGTTGCGGCATCCGACGGGCACGTGCGACGAGATCCTCTTCGTCGATGCCAGTCGCCTCGGCTCGCTCGTCTCCCGTACCCGGCGGGAGCTGGACTCGGACGAGAGCCGACGCATCCTCGAGGAATACCGGTCCTGGACCACTGCTCGGACAGGGGGCGGCACCTTCACGGGGACCGAGGGCCTGAGCCGGGCTGTGCCCATCGAGAAGATCCGGGAAATGGAATACACCCTGAGCCCCTCCTTCTACGTGCCGAGCGGCTCGTCGGCTGACGCGTACCGCGCGGAGCCCGCGGACTTGGCCGCACTGTCCGGAAGGCTGACCGAACTGCACGTGCGGGCCCGGGAGGCGGACGACGCGGTGCAAACGATGCTGGGGAGGTACGGGCTGTGAGCGAGGAGGGTGTGGCCGGTCTCCCTGAGGGATGGGCACGTGTCGCTCTCGGGAAGATCTGCGACATCCAGGCGGGTGGCCCGGCCCTGCGCAAGAAGGACCAGGTGCGGGCCGGCGTCCCCGTGGTCCGACCCGGCGATCTCCGGCACCGGAGGGTCTCGGCCCACACCGTGGCGCACCTCGATCCCGAGCACGCGCGCGGACTGTTCAGGTACCGGCTGGCCGCGGGCGACATCCTGGTCACTCGTACGGGGACGGTGGGGCGGGCTGCACTGGTCACCGAAGGGGAGAGCGGGTGGCTCTACAACACCCATCTTCTCCGTGTCCGTGCGCACGACCCGAGCCAGGCGCCGTACCTGCTCGCTTTCCTGGCCGACCGACGAGTGGTCGACTGGCTGGAGCGCCGTGCGGCCGGTACGACCGGCATGCGGTCGGTCGGCGTGCGCACCCTGAAGGACCTTCCGGTGTCGCTGCCCCCGCTCGACCGGCAGCGGGATATCGGGGCGGCGCTCAACGCGGTCGACGAGAAGCTCAGAGTGCACGAGGAGATCGTCCGGACGACCACGGAACTCCGCGAGACCCTGGCGGAACTCCTGATGACGGATCGGATGCCGCGACCTCGGTCGTTCGGGACGGGGGAGGCCGGCTCCTCACGTACGACGTGATCGAGACCGTCGGAGTCCCGCTGGGCGGCACCGACAGGCTCTCCGTGCGACGGGCGTGGTTCTAGACTCGTCGGTGTGGTGAGCACCGACTGGAAGAGCGACCTCAGGCAGCGCGGTTACCGGCTGACTCCGCAACGGCAGCTTGTCCTCGAAGCCGTGGACACCCTCGAACACGCGACCCCCGACGACATCCTCGTGGAAGTGAGGAAGACGGCGTCGGGGGTCAACATTTCCACCGTCTACCGCACGCTGGAGCTGCTGGAGGAGCTGGGCCTGGTCAGCCATGCCCACCTGGGGCACGGTGCGCCGACCTACCACCTCGCCGACCGGCACCACCATCTGCACCTGGTGTGCCGTGACTGCGAGAACGTCATCGAGGCCGACGTGAGCGTGGCGGCGGAGTTCACCGCCAAGCTGCGGCGGCAGTTCGGCTTCGACACCGACATGAAGCACTTCGCGATCTTCGGCCGGTGCAAGGACTGTTCCCTGAAGAGTTCAACTACCACGTCGTAGGCTTGCCCGTATGAAGAGCCCACTGCTGTCCCTGCCCGGCGCCGTCCCCGCCGAGGGTGTGGACGAAGGCGTCGCCGCCCACTACGGCGACCTGTTCCGTGAGCAGCGCGCACTCGCCGACGGCGCCGGTTTCGTCGACCTCTCGCACCGCGGTGTGATCACCGTCAGCGGCGAGGACCGGCTGAGCTGGCTGCACCTGCTGCTCACCCAGCACGTCAGCGAGCTGCCCGCCGGCCAGGCCACCGAGGCGCTGATCCTGTCGGCGAACGGGCACATCGAGCACGCCCTGTACCTGGTGGACGACGGTACGACGGTGTGGGCGCACGTCGAGCCGGGCACGCGGGAGGCGCTGGTCGCGTACCTGGAGTCGATGAAGTTCTTCTACCGGGTGGAGGTCGCCGACCGCACCGCCGACTTCGCGGTCGTGCACCTGCCCGCCGGTTCCATCGCCGAGGTGCCCGAGGGGGTCGTCGTACGGGAGACGGCGTACGGCCGCGACCTCTTCCTGCCGCGCGCGGACCTGGAGTCCTTCGCGGCGACGCACGGGCCGGCCGCGGGGCTGCTCGCGCACGAGGCGCTGCGGGTGGAGCAGCACCGGCCGCGGCTCGGGTTCGAGACGGATCACCGTACGATCCCGCACGAGCTGGGGTGGATCGGCAGCGCCGTACACCTCCAGAAGGGGTGCTACCGCGGGCAGGAGACCGTCGCCCGCGTCCAGAACCTCGGCAAGCCGCCGCGCCGGCTCGTCTTCCTCCACCTCGACGGCAGCGACGTGCACCTGCCGGCGCCGGGCACGGAGATCCGCCTCGCGGACGAGGGCCCCGACGGCCGGAAGATCGGCTTCGTCACGTCGTCGGTCCGCCACCACGAGCTGGGGCCGGTGGCGCTCGCCCTGGTCAAGCGGAACGTGCCGGTCGACGCGAGGCTCCTGGCCGGGGACACGGCCGCGGCCCAGGAGGTCGTGGTCGAGCCGTAGTCCGTCCGGCCGCGGCCGCTCCTACATCTCCAGCAGGACCGTGAAGGGCCCGTCGTTCGTCAGCGACACCCGCATCTTCGCGCCGAACCGCCCGGTCGCCACCGTCGCGCCCAGCGCCCGCAGCTGGGCCACGACCTCCTCGACCAGCGGTTCGGCGACATCGCCCGGTGCCGCCGCGTTCCAGGTGGGGCGGCGGCCCTTGCGGGCGTCGCCGTAGAGGGTGAACTGGCTGATGACGAGCAGCGGGGCGTCCATGTCGCTGCACGAGCGCTCCTCGGACAGCATCCGGACGGACCAGAGTTTGCGGGCCAGCTGCGCCGCCTGGTCCTTGGTGTCCGTGTGGGTCACGCCCACGAGGACGCACAGGCCCTCGCCCTCGATCGCGCCCACCGTCTCGCCGTCCACGACGACGCTCGCGCCGTCCACTCTCTGCACCACCGCTCGCATGCGGACCATGATGCCGGGTCCCGGAAGAACGGTCACAGGCGGACCCTTATGGAACCCTTACCGCCCATCTGGGGCTGTTCGGGGGCACTCGGTCCCATACTGTGCGCGGGGGGTGGCACGATGCTGTCACACGCCGGTCGAGGGGACGGTTCGAACCACATGAGCACATCCAGCACCAGCGAGCTGCCGGCCCCGCAGGGGACGTACCGGCCGCCCGTGCAGCGCGCCGACGAGCCGAAGGGCACGCTGGTGCCGCCGGCGCCCGAGCTGCCCCGGCTGAGCCTGCCCGAGCTGCGCGCGCTGCGTCGCGACGCCCAGCGCGACGAGGCGGATCTCAGCTATGTGCGGCGCCTGTTGCAGGGCCGGATCGACATCCTGCACGCGGAACTGGCCCGCCGCGGCCGCGCGTCCGTGCCCGCGCCGAAGGACGCCTCCGTGGTCGAGCGGCTCCCCGAGATCCTGCGCGACGCCCCGGCCCGCCAGCGCTCCTCGGCCCGCCACGTCACCGTCGGCACCCCGCGGGGCGAGGAGGTGCGACGGCTCGCGGCCGAGATGCTCGGCGAGGTGGAGCTGAGTGACCTCACCGCCCGCACGGATCTCGAACTGTCCGCCGCGCTCGGCCGGTTGGTGCGCTACGAGCAGGAGGTGTCCCGGCGGCGGCAGCGGCTCCAGCACACCGCCGACGGGTGCAGCGGGGAGATCGCCCGCCGCTACCGGGTGGGCGAGGCGCAGGTGGACGACCTCCTGGTGTGACGGGACCGCGGGGCGGAAATCGGCAGGACACCGGGCGGTTCGGATGCCTACGGTGGGCCCATGAACGACGTCCGTACCGCCACCGAAGCCGACTTCGACGACTGGCAGCGTGCCCTGTCCGTCGGGTTCACCCAGCCCCCGGCCCTGGCCCGTGAGCAACTCGACGCCCGCCGCAGGGACTTCGTGCCGGGGCGGTATCTGGGGGCCGTCGACGGCGGCCGCTGGGTGGCCACCTTCCGCTCCTTCGGGCAGGAGCTGACCACCGTGGGCGGCGGCGTGGTCCCCGCCGACGCCATCAGCAGCGTGACCGTCAGCCCGACGCACCGCCGCCGCGGCCTGCTGAGCCGCATGATGGCCGAGGACCTCGCGGCGGCGCGGGAGCGCGGGGACGTCGTCGCCACGCTGCTCGCGGCCGAGTACCCGATCTACGGCCGGTTCGGGTTCGGACCGGCCACCTGGACGAGCCGGTGGACCGTCGAGGTCCCGCGGGCCGGCCTCGACCCGCGCTGGTCGGGCCCGGAGGACGGCGGCCGGATCGAGCTGCTCGACGGCGAGGAGGTGCGCAAGCTGGGCCCGGAGCTGTACGACCGCTTCCGCGTGCGGCAGCCCGGCGCGGTCAGCCGGGACCAGCTGTGGTGGGAGCGGTTCACCGGGGCCCTGCGCGCCCACGCCGAGTTCACCGAGCCGTTCCACGCCCTCTACCGCGCGCCCTCCGGCGAGGCCCAGGGCCTGGTGACGTACCGGTGCGACGACACCTGGACGGGTCAGCAGCCCGATCAGACGGCGCGCGTGCAGCGGCTGTTCGGGACCACCGCGGCGGCCGAGCGCGCCCTGTGGCGCTATGTGTGCTCCATCGACTGGATCACCAAGGTGGAGACCGGCGGCCGCGGCCCCGACGACCTGCTCCCGCACTTCCTGTCCGACCCGCGCGCCGCCCGGATCGTCGATCACGCGGACTTCCTGTGGGTGCGGATCCTGGACGTCGTACGGGCCCTGGAGGCGCGCACGTACGACCGCGAGGGCGCGGTGGTGCTGGAGATCGTGGACGACGCCGGGTACGCCGGGGGGCGGTACCGGCTGGAGGTCTCGCCGGAGGGCGCGTCCTGCACGCCCACCGCGGCCAGCGCCGATCTGACTCTCGGCGTACAGGAGTTGGCGTCCGTGTGGCTCGGCGGCGAGTCGCTGCTGCGGCTCACCGCGCTGGGCCGGGTACGGGAGGAGCGAGAGGGCGCCGCCCGGCAGGCCGACGCCCTGTTCCGCTCGTCCGGGCGCCCGTGGTGCCCGGACGACTTCTGACCGCTCCCCTCCTCCGGCGGCGGTGAACTGTTCATCCGTAGCGAGCTGTTCAGTTGTGGCTGTGCTGTGCGGTCTTCAGTTGTGCACGTCTTCGTCCGTGCCGGTCTTCAGTTGTGGCTGTGCGTGTCGTGTTCAGTTGTCGGCGTCTTCAGTTGTGACTGTGCGCTTCGCCGGCCGTCCCCGGTCCGGGCTCCCGGCTCCCCTCCGGATCGGGGCCCGGTACGGCCAACCACTGGGAAGCTTGACCATGTCAGCCAAGTTGGCTGCCAACTTATCTGTACTTATCTCCGTTGGAAGGCGTCTCATAACCAGCTGTCGGTGAACTGCCGTAAGTTGGCGGGAAGTTGTAGGGTTTGTCCGTGGACCCGGAGCACGCCTCCGTCAGGGAACCCCGCGCGTCCCGCGCGTCCCACCGGGAGATCGCCGACGAGCTGCGCAGCCGGATCAGGTCCGGGAAGCTGCGCCCGGGACAGCGCATGCCCACCCAGGCCGAACTGGGCGAGGAGTTCGGCGCGGAGCGCGGCGCGGTCCGCGAGGCCCTGCGCATCCTCCACGCGGAGCGGTTGCTCACCGGCGCGACCAAGGGCAGCCCGGCCAGGGTGGCGCAAGGGGCGCGGCCGCCGTGGCCGGCCGCTCCGCCGCAGCCCACCGTGGTGGGGCTCGGCCCGCGCGTCGCCGCCGCCTTCGCCGCCCCGCACGTGCGGATCGACGCGCTCTGCCTGACCGCCGTGTCGCTCACGCTGGCCGTCGGCGAGCAGCTGCGGCTGATCCATGCGGGTGAACTGAAACCGGCCAAGATCGACCTGCGGGTGCTGCTGCCCAGTCGCCGGATCGAGCTGGCCTTCCCGGCCCCGGTGGACCCGGCGAGCGCCGACGACGGCGTGCTGCTGCACGACCGCTGGCTGGCGGTGCGCAACGCCCAGGGCATGGTGCTGCGGCAGAACCTGCTGGCCCTGCGCACCACGCACGGCATCGACGTCCGGCTGACCTTCCGCGCCCTGCCGTTCACCCCGCCGGTCAAGCTGTATCTGCTCAACGAGGCGGAGGCGCTGTTCGCGTACTACACGCTGGGGCGCCGCGAGCAGGAGTTCGGCCGGGAGTCCCGCCAGCTCTACGACGCCGACGGCACGCGCTCGATGCTGTTCGCCTTCGCGCCGGACGCGGGGGCGCGGGACACCGCCTTCGTGGCGGAGTCCCGGCGGTGGTTCGAGGCGTTGTGGGAGACGATCAGCTCCGACCTGGAACTGACGCCGTAGGGCCGGGTCAGAGGGCGGGGCCCGTCAGGAGCACCGCGAGCAGGACCGCGCCCGCGGAGCTGACCGCCGGGTTCCTGGCCTTGTGGCCGACGCCGAGCAGGAGCAGGCCGAGGGCGCCGGCGGTGCCGTACTTCCACTGGACGAGCTGTTCGAAGCCGAGGACGAGGAGGGCGGACAGGAGGGCGAGGGCGGGCACGGCGAATCCCCCTTCGGATGCCGATGGAGAAACGGGTGGGAGGCAAAACCTCCGCCAACTTGGAAAAGTTGGCAACCAACTCTGTTTAAGTTGTCCCCACTTGGTGGCACTACATAAACAACTTTTCAGCAACTCCCTTCAGATGGAGGGAAGTTGTAACGTTTGGTGGTGACCCAGGAGCACATGGCAGTCAACGGCAGCGGCAGACGCAGCCCCCAGGAGATCGCGGGCGTCCTGCGCGAGCGCATGCGTGCCGGGATCCTGCGGCCCGGGGACCGGCTGCCCACGCAGGCCGAGCTGGCCGAGGAGTTCGGCGTCGAGCGCGGCGCCGTCCGCCAGGCACTGCGGGTGCTCCAGCAGGACGGCCTGCTCAGCGGCGTCACCAAGGGCAGCCCGCCGCGGGTCGCCGAGCAGCGGTCCGGCCCCGAGGAGCCCCAGCCGACCATGGTGGCGCTCGCGCCCCGGCTGACCGACGCGTTCGCCGCGCCGCACGTGCGCGTCGACGCCGTCTGTCTGACCGCGCAGAGCCTGATCCCCGCCCTCGGCGAACCGCTGCGCCTGATCCACGAGGGCAGGCTGCGCCCGGAGCGGATCGACGCCCGCGTCCTGCTGCCCTCGCGGGACATCAGCCTCGCCTTCCCGGTCTCGGTCGACGCGGGGAGCGCGGAGGACGACGCGGTGCACCAGCGCTGGCTCGCCATGCGCAACGCCCAGGGCCAGGTGCTCCAGTACAACCTCCAGGCCCTGCGCGGCACCCACGACATCGACGTCCATGTCACCTTCAGGGCCCTGCCGTTCACTCCGCCGGTGAAGCTCTACCTGCTCAACGGGTGCGAGGCGCTGTTCGCCCACTACATGATCACGCGCCGCGCCGAACCCACCGACAGCGGGACGCTGGAGATGTACGACGCGGTCGGCTCGGAGTCCCTGCTCTTCTCCTTCGAGCGGCGCGCCGGCCAACGGGACGCGGCGTTCGTGGAGGAATCGCAGAAGTGGTTCGACGCCCTCTGGGAAACCATCAGCTCGGACCTGACACTCTCCTAGTGACTTCTGATACGACTTCTGATGCGAGCGAGATCGAGAAGATTCGTGTACTGATCACTTCCGCCCGGGTCGTGCTGTGGGACTTCGACGGCCCCATCTGCCGGCTCTTCGCCACGCACAAGGCCGAGCTGATCGCCGCGGACCTGGTGGCCTGGCTGGAGCGGCAGGGCCTGCACGGCCTGCTCACCCCGGCCGAACGGGACACCCTGGACCCCCAGGTCGTGCTGCGCGCGGTGGGCCGCCGCCGCCCCGGCAGCGACCTCGTCACCGGCCTGGAGGAACGCCTCACCCAGGAGGAGCTGCGCGCCGCCGCCTCCGCGCTGCCCACCGCCTGGGCCGACCCGCTGATCCGCACCTGGACCGCCGTCGGCGCCCGGCTCGCCGTCACCACGAACAACTCGCCCCGCGTGGTGCGCAGCTACCTGGAGAGCCGGGGCCTGACCGCCTGCTTCGCCCCGCACCTGTACGGCCGTACCGAACACCTGGACCACCTCAAGCCGGACCCGCACTGCCTGCTGCGCGCCCTCGGTGCCCTGGGCACCGCCCCCGACGCCGCCCTGATGATCGGCGACACCCCCTCCGACCTCGCCGCCGCCCGCGACGCCGGGGTCCCCTTCCTGGGGTACGCGCGCAACGCGGCCAAGGAGAGACCGCTGCGCGCGGCCGGCGCCGAGCACGTCGTACGGTCGCTGGAACCACTGCTGCGCCTGCTCAGGGGCGGCCCCGGGGTCGGTTAGCATGCGGACGCGGCCGGGTCACCGCCCGGCCGCGCGCGTACGCGGGCGCGGGGAGCGGCGAATGGCCGCGCCCCGGCCGCCGGTTCGGCACAGCCGGGCGCGGCGGACCGCCCGTCGGGCTACTCCACCGCGCCCGGAGGCCGTACCGGCCACCACGGGGGAATAGCGTTCCCCGGACCTGTCATCCGACACGTCCTCCCCCTTGAGCGACCGACCCCCGGAGCGGCCAGTGGGCGCACCGTCAGTTCCCCCTACCTCGGCGGGGGAGCGCGCCGGAACCATGCGGACGGACGCCGCCTGCCGCGCCTTCGCGGCCCGCGCCGCGGCCGCGGGGGAGACGCGCGAGGGCCCGCGCCACCGCGACCACGTGCTGCCGCTGACCGAACCGCTCGCCGGCCTGCTCGGACGGGCCCCGGGCACGCCCGTGACCGTACGGCTACCCCGGCCGGACGCGGCGCCGGCCGTGCGCACGTGGGACGGCGAGGCGGAGATCCTGCGCGCGGTGCACCGGGTGCTGCCGCGGGCGCCGGAGTGCCTGGCGGCCGGTGAGGGCTACCTCATCCACAGCCATGTGGGCGGCCGGCTGCCGAGCGACGGTCCGGCCCCGAAGGACATCGCGGAGCTGTTCGCCGCCCTCGCCCAGGTGCGCGGCACCGCACTGCCGCCGCTGCCCTCGCACTGGCCGCGCAACCACACCGACTCCCAGGGCTTCCTGCGCACCCTCGCCCACCTCGCCGACC
Organism: Streptomyces hygroscopicus subsp. hygroscopicus; assembly: GCF_030269125.1. GTDB lineage: Bacteria > Actinomycetota > Actinomycetes > Streptomycetales > Streptomycetaceae > Streptomyces > Streptomyces hygroscopicus_C. The sequence goes on from NZ_BSSM01000009.1 coordinate 60,259, forward strand.
GCCAGGTCCGCCGCCCCGACTGGCGCGAGTACGGCGGCCTGTTCACCGCGCTCGGGGTCCCCGAGGACGCGCTGACCCGGTTCGCGGACCGGGTGCCCGCGCTGACCCGCCGCCCGTACGGCCTGCTCCACGGCGATCTGAGTCCCGCCCGACTGGCCGTGCGTGCCGACGGGCTGGGCTGCACCGGCTGGGAACTGGCGAGCTTCGGCGACCCGCTGTACGACCTCGCCGTCCACCTCGTCCGCACGCGCCACCCGGAGCCCCGGCGGGCGGCGGTCGTGCACGCCTGGGCCGACGCGGTGGCCCGCTCCCGGCCCGCCGCCATCGCGGGACTCGGCAAGGACCTGCCCCGCTACCTCGCCTTCGAACACGCCCAGTCCCTCTACACCGACGTGATCGCGGCCGTCCGGACCCTGGACCGCGCCATCGACCCGGCGGCCGTGGAGCGGGCCGCCGCGACCGTGCGCGACGCCCTGCGCGCGGCCACCGAACCGCTGCGGCTCGGCCGGGTGCCCGGCGAGCGGGAGATCGAGCGGATCCTGTTCCGGCGCGGCGCCGCCCGGCCCGGCCGGCGCCCCCGCAGCATCGGCTGGACCCCTGACCGGCGGGTGCCCGAACACCCCGACTTCCCGCACCGCGCGGTCGCCGACGCCCTGTTCCTGGAGGGCGCCGCCCCGGCCGAGCGGGTCTTCAAGGGCGCCGCGCACCTCACCACCGTGCTCCGGGTGCCCGGCACCGGCTTCCCCGTCGTCGTACGCCGCGAGGTGACCCTCGTCCTGCGCCGCGAGCGCAGCTTCCTCAGCGAGCACGCCGTCCTCGCCGCCATCGAACGCTCCGGGGTGCCGGTCGCCGCCCCCCGCGTCCTCGCCCTCGGCACCAGCCACGCCACCGACCCCGCCCACCGCTACCGCGCCGACCGCTTCGCCGTCCACACCTACGAGGGCGCCCGCGACCTCGGCCGCCGCCCCGACCACCCGGTGGACGGGCTGCGCCCGCACGAGGCGGACTGCCTGGTCGACCAGCTGGCGGCGCTGACCGGTGTCGACCCGGCGGGCATCGACCCGCTCGGCGGCCGTCCCGGCTTCTACGGCTGGCTCAGCGAACAGCTCGTGGCGCTGGTCGAGGCGCTGCCCAGGGAGTCCCAGCAGACGGCCCGCCTCCTCGGCCTGCCCGACGCACCCCGGCTGCGCGAGATCCTCGCCCGCCACCACGTCACCGACCGCGCCCCCGCCCTGCTGCACGGCGACCTCAACCCCTGGAACCTGGTGCGCCGCGACGACGGCCCCGCCCTCACCCTCATCGACTGGGAGATGGCCCTGGTCGGGGACCCGCTCTACGAACTGGTCCGGCACATGCACCTCACCCCGACCCGGCCGGAGATCCGCGACCGCATGTTCCGCCGCTGGGCGGCCCGGCTGGACGCGCGCCACACCCGGAACTGGCAGGAGGACTGGCGGGTCTACCGCTGGATCGAGCTGGTCCGCTCGGCCTACGTGGACCTCGACCGGCTGGTCACCGGATCGAGCCTGGACGCGCCCAACGTGCGGCGGGCCGTGGCGTCGTACGGCATGACGCTCGCGGCGGCGACCGCCTCGCTGGGGCTGTCCGGGCGCCCGCGGGGGCTGCCCCGGCTGGGACCGGGCTGAGCACTGCGTAGGCTCGCCCCATGGATGAGCCGGAGCCGCGTGAGCGGGAGAAGACGGGTCCGCGGGAGACGGGTCTGCGGGAGCGCAAGCGGCGGCGGATGTACCAGGAGGTCTCGGACACCGCGGTACGGCTGTTCCTGGAGCGGGGCTTCGACGCGGTGTCGGTGGCGGAGGTGGCCGCGGCCGCCGGGATCTCCAAGCCGACCCTGTTCCGGTACTTCCCGGCCAAGGAGGACCTGGTCCTGCACCGGATCGCGGACCACGAGGGCGAGGCCGCGCGGGTGGTCGCGGGCGAGCCGGACCCGGTGGACGCGCTGCGCCGGCACTTCCTCGCCGGGCTCGAACGGCGCGACCCGGTCACCGGGCTCAACGACCACCCGCAGGTGCTCGCCTTCCACGGCCTGCTGTACGGCACCCCGTCGCTGGTCGCGCGGGCCTACCGGCACCAGGAGCGCTCGGAGGCCGCGCTCGCCGAGGCGCTCGGCGGGGACCTGGACGCGCGGCTCGCGGCCGGGCAGATCGTCGCCGTGCAGCGGGTCCTCGCCGTGGACAACTGGCGGCGGATCGCGGCGGGCGAGAAGGTCGCGGACGTGGCGCCGGGGGCGGTGCGGGCGGCGGAGCGCGCGTTCGGGCGGCTGGCGGAGGGGCTCCGGGGGATCGCGGGACCGGGGGCGCCGGCCGAGTCGGGTGAGACTCGGTAAAAAATGTAACTCGATAACGTCTTGTCGTACGCTGGACGGCATGACGTCCCAGCCCGCCCTCACCGACGCCCTGCGCGCCGAGCGCGCCCACCACGACGACTGCCGGGCCGCCCTCGCCGCGATGGTCGAGGGCGCCGCCGAGCAGGTCGTCGTCGGCGAGGACGTCTCCGCCTCCGGCGCCGACGCCGAGGTCCTCGGCCACCGGCTGCGCAGCCAGGCCAAGGCGCTGCGCGAACTCCCGCCGGGGCCGCTGTTCTTCGGCCGCCTCGACTTCGCCGACGAGCACCCCGAGCACGGCGGGCACCACTTCCACCTCGGGCGGCTGCGGATCACCGAGACCCCCGCCGCCCCGCCCCTCGTGGTCGACTGGCGGGCCCCTGTCTCCCGCGCCTTCTACCAGGCGAGCGTCCGCGACCCCCAGGGCGTGGCGGTACGGCGGCGGTTCGGCTGGGCGCCGGGGAGCACGGGCGCGACCGCCGACCTCACGGGCCTGGAGGACGAGCACCTGCGACAGGGCGGACCCGAGGGCGGGTTCCGGCCCGGCGGCATCGTCGCCCGGGAGCTGGAGCGCCCCCGGGTCGGTCCCATGCGGGACATCGCCGCCACCATCCAGCCCGAGCAGGACGACCTCGTGCGCGCCCCCCTCGCCGACTCGGTCTGCGTGCAGGGCGCCCCCGGCACCGGCAAGACCGCCGTCGGCCTGCACCGCGCCGCGTACCTGCTCTACACCCACCCCAAGCGGCTCCAGCGCGCCGGCCTGCTGATCCTCGGCCCCAACCGCACCTTCCTCGCCTACGTCTCCGAGGTGCTGCCCGCGCTCGGCGAGAGCGGCGTGCGCCAGTCCACCCTCCTGGACGAGATCGCCCGCCACCCGGTCACCGGCGCCGACCCCCTGCCCACGGCCGCCCTCAAGCACGACCCCCGCATGGCCGAGGTGCTGCGCCGGGCGCTGTACGCGCACGTGAGCACGGACGGCCTGACCGACCTCGTCGTGCCGGACGGCTCCTGCCGCCGGCGGGTGAGCGCCGCCGAACTCGCCGCGATCGTCCGGGAGGTGCGCGCGGAGGAGCCGCCGTACGCCGTCGGCCGCGAGCGGGTGCGCACCCGGGTGGTACGACGGCTGCGCGAACTCGCCGAGCGGCGCTCCGGGGTGCTGCCCGCCGCCTGGGCGCGGCGCATGGAGCACGCCCGGCCGCTCACCGCCCACCTCGACCTGGTGTGGCCGAAGGTCCGCCCGGAGGAGGTGCTGGCCCGCCTGCTCACGGACCCGGAGGCGTTGGCCCGGTCGGCCGAGGGACTCCTGGAGCCCGGCGAACAGGAGGCGCTGCGGTGGCCGCGCCCGCCGCGCTCGTACAGGTCCGCCCGCTGGTCGGCCGCCGACCTGGTCCTCCTGGACGAGCTGTCCGGGCTGATCGAACACCCCGGGGGTTACGGCCACATCGTGGTGGACGAGGCGCAGGACCTCTCGCCGATGGAGTGCCGGGCCATCGCCCGCCGGGCCGCCTTCGGCTCGCTGACCGTCCTCGGCGACCTCGCGCAGGGCACCGCGCCGTGGGCCGCCCGCGACTGGTCCGCGCAGCTGCGCCACCTCGGCCGGCCGGACGCCGCGGTGGTGTCGCTGACCACCGGGTTCCGGGTGCCGGCGGCCGTCGTGGCGCTGGCCAACCGGCTGCTCGACCGGCTGGCGGTGGCGGTCCCGGCCGCCCGGTCCCTGCGCACCGACGGGGAGCTGACCCTCCACCCGACCGGGGACGTCCTCGCCACCACGGTGGCCGCCGCCCGCCGGGCCCTCGCCCGGGAGGGCTCGGTCGGCGTGATCGCGGCGGACGCGGAGCTGCCCGCCGTGGCGCGGGCGCTCACCGCGGCCGGCCTCGACCCGGCCGGTCCCGACACCCTCGGCGCCCGGCTCGCCCTCGTCCCCGCGAGCCTGGCCAAGGGCCTGGAGTACGACCATGTCGTCGCGGTGGAGCCGGCCGCCGTGGCGGAGGCGGAGGAGCGGGGCGCGCACCGGCTGTACGTGGTGCTGACCCGCGCGGTGTCGCGGCTCGACGTGGTGCACGGGCGGCCGCTGCCGTTCTGAGCGTCCATGGCGGCCGGTCCCGGCCGCACGGGCCGGCCGGGGGGCGCTTTCGGCGGCGCGAAGCGCTCCAGGGCTGTGCTCCGGCCGCTCCAGGGCCGATCCTGGACGGTGATGCTGCTCTTCCTCGACGTCGACGGTCCGCTCATCCCGTTCGGGGCGGCGGACCGCGCCCACCCGCTCTACGACGGCCCGCTCGTGCCCGCCGCCGGCGCCCCCTGGCCGCCCGGCTCCCGCCCCGTGGCACCGGTCCACGCCGACCACCCCTTGCTGGCCCGCGTCGACCCCGCGCTCGGCCCCCGCCTCGCCGGGCTGGGCTGCGAGCTGGTGTGGGCCACCACCTGGATGGACGAGGCCAACGCCGCGCTCGCGCCCTGGCTGGGACTGCCCGCGCTGCCGGTCGTCCGGTGGCCGGACGAGGACGAGCCGCCCGGCCCGCTGCACTGGAAGACCCGGCCGCTGGTCGCCTGGGCGGCGGGCCGGCCCTTCGTCTGGGTGGACGACGAGATCACCGAGGCCGACCGCTCCTGGATCGCCGCGCACCACCCGGGCCCGGCCCTCCCGCACCGCGTGGACCACCGGTACGGCCTGACGGACACCGACTTCCGGGTCCTCGGGGACTGGCTGGCCGCTCTCTGATCACGCCTTCACGTACGCCGCCAGGTGCTCGCCGGTCAGCGTCGAGCGGGCCGCGACCAGGTCGGCCGGGGTGCCCTCGAAGACGATCCGGCCGCCGTCGTGCCCGGCGCCGGGGCCGAGGTCGATGATCCAGTCGGCGTGCGCCATGACCGCCTGGTGGTGCTCCACCACGATGACCGACTTGCCGGAGTCCACCAACCGGTCGAGCAGGGCGAGGAGTCGGTCGACGTCGGCCAGGTGGAGGCCGGTGGTCGGCTCGTCCAGGACGTAGACGCCGCCCTTGTCCGCCATGTGCGTGGCCAGCTTCAGCCGCTGCCGCTCGCCGCCGGACAGGGTGGTGAGCGGCTGGCCGAGGGTGAGGTAGCCGAGGCCCACGTCGGCCAGCCGGCCGAGGATCCTGTGGGCCGCCGGGGTGTGCGCCTCGCCCGCCCCGAAGAACTCCGCCGCCTCGGCCACCGGCATCGCCAGCACCTCGCTGATGTCCCGCCCGCCGAGCCGGTACTCCAGCACCGACGCGTCGAACCGCCGGCCCTCGCACTCCTCGCACGTCGTGGCGACCCCGGCCATCATCGCGAGGTCGGTGTAGATCACCCCCGCGCCGTTGCAATGGGGGCAGGCGCCCTCCGAATTGGCGCTGAACAGGGCCGGCTTGACCCCGTTGGCCTTGGCGAACGCCTTGCGGATCGGGTCCAGCAGCCCGGTGTACGTCGCCGGGTTGCTGCGCCGCGAGCCCCGGATCGGTGCCTGGTCGACCGACACGACGTCCTCGCCGGCCGGGATCGACCCGTGCACCAGCGAACTCTTGCCGGACCCGGCCACGCCGGTGATCACGGTGAGCACCCCGAGCGGGATGTCCACGTCGACCCCGCGCAGGTTGTGCGTCGTGGCGCCGCGGATCTCCAGCGCGCCGGTGGGCTCGCGCACCGTCTCCTTCAGCGCGGCCCGGTCGTCCAGGTGGCGTCCGGTGAGGGTGCCCGCGGCCCGCAGCCCCGAAAGGTCGCCCTCGTAGCAGACCGTGCCGCCCGCGGTGCCCGCGCCGGGGCCGAGGTCCACCACATGGTCGGCGATCGCGATCACCTCGGGCTTGTGCTCGACCACGAGCACCGTGTTGCCCTTGTCGCGCAGCCGCCGCAGCAGCCCGTTCATCCGCTGGACGTCGTGCGGGTGCAGGCCGCTGGAGGGCTCGTCGAAGACGTACGTCACATCGGTGAGCGAGGAGCCGAGGTGCCGGATCATCTTCACGCGCTGCGCCTCGCCGCCCGACAGCGTGCCCGCGGGCCGGTCGAGGGAGAGGTAGCCGAGCCCGATCTCCGTGAACGAGTCGAGGGTGCCCCGCAGCGAGTCCAGCAGCGGCGCGACGGACGGCTCGTCCAACTTCCGTACCCAGTCGGCCAGATCGCTGATCTGCATCGCGCACGCGTCCGCGATGCCGATTCCCCCGATCTTCGAGGAGCGGGCCGCCTCCGTCAGCCGGGTGCCGTCGCAGTCCGGGCAGACGGTGAAGGTGACCGCCCGGTCCACGAACTCCCGGATGTGCGGCTGCATCCCCTCGCGGTCCTTGGCCAGCATCGACCGCTGGATGCGCGGGATCAGGCCCTCGTAGGTCATGTTGATCCCGGCGATCTTCATCCGGGTCGGCTCGCGGTGCAGGAAGTCGGCCAGTTCCCTCTCGGTGTACGAGCGGATCGGCTTGTCCGGGTCGACCAGGCCGGACTCGGCGTACAGCCGGTGGTTCCAGCCGCCCGCCTTGTAGCCGGGCACGGCCAGCGCGCCCTCGTTCAGCGACTTCCCGTCGTCGTAGAGCCGGGTGAGGTCGAGGTCGGTGACGGTGCCCCGGCCCTCGCAGCGCGGGCACATGCCGCCGGTGACGCTGAAGCTGCGCCGCTCCTTCACCTGCTTCCCGCCGCGCTCCACGGTGACCGCGCCGGCCCCGCTGATCGAGGCCACGTTGAAGGAGAACGCCTTGGGCGAGCCGATGTGCGGCGTACCGAGCCGGCTGAAGAGGATGCGCAGCATGGCGCCCGCGTCGGTGGCGGTGCCGACGGTGGAGCGCGGGTCGGCGCCCATCCGCTGCTGGTCCACGATGATCGCGGTGGTCAGCCCGTCCAGCACGTCCACCTCGGGGCGGGCGAGCGTGGGCATGAAGCCCTGTACGAACGCGCTGTACGTCTCGTTGATCAGCCGCTGCGACTCCGCGGCGATCGTGTCGAACACCAGCGAGCTCTTGCCCGAGCCGGACACGCCCGTGAACACGGTCAGGCGGCGCTTGGGGATCTCGACACTGACGTCCTTGAGGTTGTTCTCGCGGGCTCCGTGGACCCGGATCAGGTCGTGACTGTCGGCGGCGTGGGAGGCGTTGGCGGCGTCCATGCGGGCCACGGTAGCCGGGGGCGCCTCGGCGCCGCTTCTCCGATTCTGACCGGTTCCGGGTGCGCTCCCGCGGGGTGCCCCTAGGCTGCGCGCCCGTGACGGTGTCTTCGAGCAAGGCCATTCCGGACGGAGACGTTTTCTTCCTGTGGCGGGACACCCGCTTCGTCCTCCTCTTCTGCGCGCGGGTGGTCTCCGTGCTGGGCAACGGCTTCGCACGCGTGGCCCTCGCCTTCGCGGTGCTCGCGCTGCCGGGCGCGGGCCCGGGTCGGCTGTCGCTGGTGGTGGCCTGCCAGGCGCTGCCGCAGCTGCTGTTCGTGCTGGTGGGCGGGGTGATCGCGGACCGGATGTCCCGCTCGGCCCTGATGGCGCTGGCGGACGTGCTCGGAGCGGGGGCCTACGGCGGCCTGGCCGCGATGGTGCTGACCGGCGCGGCCCCGCTGCCCGCGATGTGCGTGCTCGCCGTCCTGGCCGGCACGGCGACGGCCCTGTTCGCCCCCGCGTCCGAGGGCCTGATCCCGGTGCTCGTCCCGAAGGACCGCCTGCAACGCGCCAACGGCCTGCTGCGCGTGGGCACCAACACCTCCCTGCTGCTGGGCCTGGCCCTGTCCGGGGTGACCGTGGCGGCGGTGGGCGCGGGCTGGGCGCTCGCCCTGAACGCGGCCTCCTTCGTGCTCAGCGCGGCCCTGACGGCACGCCTGCGGGTCCCGGCGCGTCCCCGCGGCCGCACCTCCGGCTGGGCCGAACTGAAGGAGGGGTGGCGGGAGTTCTCCTCCCGGCAGTGGCTGTGGGTGGTGGTCGCGCAGTACGCCGTCGTGGTCGCCGCGCTCAACGCCAACGTGGGGGTCCTGGGCCCCTTGATGGCCTCGCAGCACCTGGGCGGCGCGCGGTCCTGGTCGGTCATCGTGGCCGCCCAGGCGGTGGGCACCGTCGCGGGCGCCGGTCTGGCGTCCCGGGTGCGCGTCGCGCGCCCCCTCCTGGTGGCGGTGCTGTGCACCTTCCCGGCCGCCGTACCGGTCGCCCTGCTGGCGGCCTCGGCCCCCGTCTGGGCGACCGCCGCCGCCATGTTCGCCTCCGGCGTCGCGAGCGACGTCTTCGGCGTCCTGTGGATCACCACCATCCACCACGAGGTCCCCGAACAGGCCCTCTCCCGCGTCACCTCCTACGACTGGTTCGGCTCCCTCTCCTTCGCCCCCCTCGGCCTCCTGGTGGCCGGGCCCACGGCGACGGCGGTGGGCACGGGGCGGGCGCTGGCGGGGTGCGCGGTGCTGATCGTCCTCGCGACGGCTGCGGCTCTGCTGTCCCCGCAGGTGCGTACCATGCGCCGCGCGGAGGCGGGTTGAGGGCTGTCGGCACGTCCGGGTCGGCACGGTTGAGTTCCGGCCATTCGCTCCTCCACCGTGCCGCCTCGGCCTCGTGGACCTCTCGCGGGGCGAGCACGCCACCGTTTCCCCCATCCCGCACACGATGCCAGACCCTCCAGCCGGATGTCCGTTCCCAAAAGATCTGGATCGAGGAGGTGTCTCTGACCTGGGCCTTGTCAGTTCGGCTGGGACGGGTTGGAAGCCGGGCGGCCCAGTGGATCTGGACGTTGCTGCGCCTGCTTGAGTGCGAGCTGAGACGGTCCCATTTGTTCTGTCGGACGTTACGGCCGTGGCCTGGTGTCTTTCAGTTCTGGTGGGACTCATCCCGTAGGGCGTCGTAGTCGTCCGGCGTCGTCACCAGCATCAGTGATCGTCCCAGGGAGTCGGTCCAGCGAAAGAGCGGGTCGTTGGAGAAGGCGTGGGAACGGAGCTTCTCGCGGAGAGTGGGGACGTTCAGCCGGTGCTCGGCCTCTGTATAGACGGCGTCGATGGTGCGCCGGTGCTGGCTGAGGTTTGTCCGTCGGCCAGGTTCCCGTAGTGCCCGCCAAGCAGGATCGGCCAGTATGCCCAGCAGCGTGACGAATTCGGGATAGGTGGCGATGTACTCCCGCTCGTCGACGCGTCGCCTGATGATGTTCCCGTAGATGGCTTCCTTGGGAGGGAGCTGGGCGAGGCGGTCGTTCCAGCGTGAGAGCAGATGAGGTTGCTTCTTGTTCAGGAGCCAGGAGCGGACCAAGTGCTGCGCTTTCTTTGTCGCTGCTTCCATCGTGTCGGGGAAGCGCCTGGCGATCCGTCGGTGCCGGTGCTCAGCGGTAACGAGCTCTGGGAGGTGTCCGACGCGGTAGTGGCGGTTGCCGTCTACCCAGATGCCGTGTCGGCGGCAGAGTTGGAAATCTGCGGGGCGATGGGCGAGGACTGGCTCGGTGATCCCGCGGCGGTGCATGCAGTGTGAGCAGGCGATGTAGAGATGCCGACGGTAGCGGACTACCTCACCTGTGGTGCGCGCCTCAACCCGGGCGATCGCTGGTAGCAGCATCCGGAGGGTTTCGGGCGTAAGGCCCGTCAGGATGGCCAGCCGTGGCAGAACCGTCGGAGTCCAGCGCCAGAGCGTGTCGGTCCTCTTACCAACCTGCGCGTTTTTGAATGGTGTCAGAGTTTTCGCCAGCTGGCCCGCCGTCACATTGTTGGCGGCGGCGAGGCGGTGCAAGTACCAGCCGAATACTTCTCCGTGGATCGGTGGCAGTGGAAGTGGCAGGAGCCTGACCGGGGCTTCCCAGGGCTCCATTACTCAGGCCGCCTTCGGCCTGCGGGCGTACTTGGATCGGGGGCGATCGGGCTGGGTCTTCTGGACGGCGTGGTCGAGCTCGATCTCGTCGAGCATGCGCTTGGTGATCTTTTCCGTGCCGCTGTCGATGGCGTCGACTGAGGCTTCTCGGATGAGTTGGGAAAGACTGCCGATCAGCCCGCCGGTGCGCTCGTGGAGGTAATCGGTCATGGCGACCAAGGTGCCGGGACGATGGGCGTGTAGTCGCAGGGAGTCCTCCATCGTCACCACCAGGGCCTGCCAGCTCTCCTTGTCCGCGCGGTTCTTGTGGCCGAAGGGTCGGGAGGGGATGACCGTGTAGCGGCCGGCGATCTGCTGTCCGCGAGTGCCCTGGAACAGGCTGCTGGTCTCGACGTCGAGACCAGCAAGCACGAAGGTGGCCGCGATCCGTTCCGAGAGGTACTTCAGCTGATCAGATGCCTCGGCTCCGTTGCGGGTGGTCAGGTCGAGGTTGTGGATCTCGTCGACCAGGACGAGTGTGGTGCCGAGCTTTCCGAGCAGGTCACAGACGGCGTTGGTGATCTGGACCTGGCTCATGCGGTGCTCCAGCGGGATGCCAAGGAATCGGGCGAACTCGCCTGCGAGCATCTTCGGGGTAGCCGCTGGGGGGACGGTGACGAAGACGACCGGCAGTCCGCCGACGGCGTTGGGGCTGCGCCGCCGAGTGATCTGTTCGACGTTCTTGCCCAGCTGGGTGATCGCTGTGGTCTTGCCGGTGCCGGCCGAACCGGACACGATCAGGCCGCGACGGGCGGAGACTTGGTGCCGGTTGAGCACGATGCGTTTGCGACCCGTAGTGACGACGCCGCGGATCGTGGGAGTGTTCACGATGACGGATCGTGTGTGGTAGTCGACCCGCGCTTCCCTGTAGGACTCCAGCTCGCCCTCGTCCAGGACGGTGCCGGACGGGAGTGATGGCGGGGGCTCAGGGTTCTCGTCGACGAACGCCCGCCAGCCTTCCTTCGTGGTCAGTGACATCTGCGGGTTGGCGATGTCCTGTGGCGGAGCCTCGCTCACAGGCGGCTCCCGTCGGTGAAGGCGTCGAAGACGCCGAAGGGGATAACGTTCGACGGCTGCTCCGGGACGGTGGTCTCGTCCTCGGCGTTTTCCGGAGCTGAAGTCTGCGGCAGAGCAGGGACGGACCGGGCGGGCTCCAGAGCGGCGCGGGTACGGGCCGCGATACGACGGTCCGGCCCGGTTTCCGCCCGCGTCAGCAACTGGTCGACTGCTGCGGCCACGGCGGCTTGGTTGGTGTCGTCCTGGCCCCGCATCGCAAGCAGGTCCCGGGCTCGGCGCCAGGTGAAGTCCGCGAACGGTGTCGAGACCAGGTGCCGGTGTGTCCACGGAACCGTGATCCACTCGCCGGTGCGCGCGTTGCGTACCCAGACCTGAGACAGGTCGTAGGGGTCGTAGTGGACCTCCCAGAGACCGCCTTTCGCGGCCAATCCCGAAGGTTGGCGCCGTAGCGGAGCCAACTCCGGGCAGTTGTAGGTTCGATGGTCGATACGGATTCCGTAGTCGTTCACCGACCGCCAGACTGCCGGCAGCAGTTCGAGGTAGTCGAGACCGCTCAGCGGCAGCGGGACGTAGCCGGTGCGGGCCACAAGCAGCGCGTACGCGTCGTTGGGTGACATCGACCGGCCGGGTAGGAACGGACTACGAAGCCCGTCGTGCGGCCGCTGCTGCCAGCAGGCCATGATCCATTCCTGAAGAAGGTCATCGAGTTCCGCGAGCGTCCATACCGCCTCGACACCTGCGCCGCGGCGGTCCGTGTTGGAGCCGGTGTAGCCGGAAACGTGCTGGCAGAACAGGGTGTTGATGGAGGAAAACGTCCGCTCCACGATGGCCTTGTCCGTCGGAGTGGCGGGCCGCGAGGGCTGCACGGAAACGCCCAGCGACCGACAGGCGGCGATGAACGCGTCGGAGACGAACACCTTGCCGTGATCGATGCCGATGGTTTCCGGGACGATCACCGGTTTCGCGGCGGCCTGCTCCAGCCGGGCGTCGATGTCCAGCAGCCGGGCGTGGGGAATCAACGTCGCCGACAGGGCCAGAGCCTCCGGCCAGCCCGGCCGCAGCGGCTCGGGGACCAGCATCTTCGCCAGCAGCAGCGACGCATCGACCGCCTTGGTGCCCGCTGGCCGCAGCACCGCCGCGCAGATTGTCCGGGTCGCCACGTCAACGGCGATAGTCAGTTCCGGACGACCGCTCACCCCGTCCTCCAGGATCACCAGCACATCCAGTGGAGTCGTGTCGATCTGCACCAGCTCGCCCGGTCGGCAGGCCGCGGACGGCGTGAACATTCCCTCGGGCCGACGAGCTTGGGAGCGGCGGGAAGCAGCCGAACCGAAGGCGTGCGTGCCCGCGCTCACTGCCTCGACAAGCCGGTAGAACGTCGTCTTCGACGGCATCGGCACCACCCCGGCCCCGTGCTGTTCGGCAAGCAGGGCCTTGACCCGGCGCCGCACCCGGCCTCGTGTCCCAGTCGACTCGTTCAGCTGGCAGGCCAGCACCTCCGCGACGGCTGCCACCACCCGCTCATCAGCCCGGCCCGTCGGCGAGGACAGACGGGTCTTGCGGTGATCGACCAGCCCCCAGACCCCTTGATCCCGGTAGCGGGTCCGCATCCTTTCGACCGTCCGCGCGCTCACCGTCCAGCCCAGGGCACGCAACTCGGTGGCCTTCGCGGCGATCCGCTCCTCCAAGGTATGCAGGGCCGGGTCGTACTCCGGCCGCGGTCCCGCCCCGGCTCCGATGCCGCTTTGCCGCCCGGACTCCAGCTCCAGTAGATGCTGTTCCCAGGCGGTGGCTTTCTCTGCCTCCAGCGGCGGAACGGTGTCCAGCAACGCGAAGGGCGCCACTACCGGTGACCCGTCCCGCTGACCAAGGAACTCGAAGCCTTCGGCGGCCAGTAGGTGAGGCAGCAACACCAGACTCGCCCGACCAGCCTCGTCGGCCAGCCGCACCAGCGTCCCTGACAACCCGACCACGGTGTGCAGCCGCTCGTCGAGCCGGACCTGGTCGCCGACGCGCAGCGCCGCCCGTCCGCTCACCACGCCTCCGCCCGCGACACCAGCGTCGTGTCCGTCAGTGGCTTGGCCAGGTCCGCCCGGAGCCGTCCCGCCCAGAGCAGGTGGAACACCGCTGGTAGCACCGCAATCGGGTCACCCAACAGTGACGCCTGGCCCACCAGCGGTGAGGGCACCGAGAACACCGCCATCAGCCGCTCGGCCATCCCCGCGGTGGTCGCATGCCGAGGGTGTCGATACCCTGCCAGCCAGCGGACATTGGCCATCCGGACCGGGTCCACCATCCCGACCACCCGGTAGCCCCAGCCCGCCGCCTCACACGCCAGCTGCGTCACCGCGAACTTGGCCGCCGATCGCTCGTCCACCCGGTCCAGAGGTCGGCAGTCCACCAGCAACCCCCGGCCGTCGTCGAAGCGTGCGAAGTAGTCCGGCGCGTGGGAGATTGCCCGGCCCTTGTCGTTTTGCCAGAACAGCCATAGCGGCTGCGATAGCAGCCCAGTCACCTCCGGTGTGAAGTCCAGCAGCATCGCGTGATCCCGCTCCAGCCACGACTCGAACCCCACGTGCCCGCCCGTCGTGGCCGACCAGTACAGGCCCGGGAAGTTCCGCTGACCGCGGTACGACGGGAACCCGCGTACCGGCAGCCCCGCCTCGAACTCCACTACTGCCGCCTCGGCCAGCGGACATCGATGCTCGCCGTGGGCGTCCCGCCAGCCGACCTCGAACCCCTCCGTGCCCATCCCCATGTACGCAACTGTCCAGAACGAGTTGGAATCCGCCAGGTCCAACGGGGCGAAACCGCCCATGAGGATGAAGGTGTCGTAGTCGCGCCTGCCGACGTCAAAGCACTTCCGGGACAGTCCTTGACTGGGTGCGCGCCCGAACACGATCGCATTCGGGCGCGCACCCAGTTACTCGATCAGATGCTGGAGGATTGCCTCGACGAACGCCGTTCGTTCGGCTGGATCGACTACTTCCTTGGACCACACTGAGGCGATATCTTCCCAAACCCGTCCGACGCGAACTCGCGGGCCAAGCCGTTCTGCCACCTTGCGGGCCCACGCATGGTGATTTTCGATCTGGCGTGCATCGTCAACGGCTTCGAGAAGATCAGCAACTCGGACATCGAGGCGATTAGAAACCTTCTCCCAAGCCGTCTCATCAAGGGCGCTAAAGACTTCCTTCTCGGGGGCCTGTGTGCCTGGGAGAAGAATGCATCCCGCACTTTCATCTTGATCTCCATCGAGAATTCCGAGCGATCGATTGGGGAGCTTATCCTTCGATGCTAGCTCCCCGAGGGTTTTCACTGTGGAAGCGGCACCCACCGGTATCACTGCTACTCGATTCCTGATTTCCGGTATCTCCTGGGAGATCAATGCGTCAATCAGAGTCTGCGCCTGCTCGTCCTCGCAATATATCGTGAGTTCCGGATGGTCAACATCATCCATGAGCGACATGGCGAACTCCGGAGTCACTCCATAGATAATGTTTCGTAGCCCGTTACGCTGAGCCTGAATGTAGACGCGAGCCTCAGTTGGTAGTTGTTCAAGGATGGTGGCCGAGTGGGTGGAAAGAATGAATTGAATCTTCCTTTCCTTCGAGATGGCGAACAGTTCCGTCATCAGGCGGCGCTGGGCCCTCGGATGGAGAGAGGCTTCAATCTCATCGATGATGACGAGAGACTGTGCGGGGGCGGACCGGAGCAATGCGACCAGGTCTGTGGTGGCGTCCTCGCCAGCACCCTGATGAAAATTTGAGTATTCTCCCGCGTCGGTGGTCAGGACTCCAACCTGTTTGTTTTCGTACTTCGCGATACCGCTCGCGGTGTATGACTTGTTCATGATTCGGGATAGCAGTGCCCGGTCGGACTCGCTGAATGGTGTGATATCTCCGGGAAAGTTCAGCTCTTTAGCGATCTTTCCATATCCCACTAGAGTGTTGATGGGCTGCGTGCGGCTGATGTCCAGAAAAAACACGGGGCGACGGAACCTTTCAGGCATTCCGCGCCATCGTTTGGTGGGCTTTCTCAAGGTCAGATTGCTGACGGAATTTCCGCGCCTGATCTGGTAACCCAAGGCAACACCTTCGACACTTTCCCATGGTGTATTAGGGAAGAAATCATCCGGGTAGAAAGTCAACCCGTTCTCTTGGTTTGCCACATAGGCGGCAGCTGCAACTTTGAGGATGGTGCTCTTTCCTGCCCCATTTTCGCCAGCAACTGCAACGACGGGGAATCTGAATTCGACAGTCTCGTTGTTCCATCCTCTCAGTCCGTCCACGTGCACAGCTTCCAGGAATTGCGGCCACCCTTTTGCCGTGTTCCGTGCCGTGTTCCACTCGTGCGTAAGTGGAGACAGGGTGGGGGGTGTTTTGCGCGAAGTGCTCACTCAGTGTTCTCCTTCTTGCCCGCAGCAAGGCGATCTCCTGGCGGGCAGCTTCAAGTCGGCCCGCCATGCTCGCGCCGGCGGCGGTGGATCAGCCGCACGGCCCTGGGTGTTGTGTCACCGGCGGGGACGGCGCTGGTTCTCCTGTGATGACAGAAGCCCGAGTACGGCGTGCTCCTGGTGGTGGTTGAGCCAGCGTTCGGCCAGGACGCGGTCCTTGAGCTTTCCAAGTCCGGGCTCTGTCGACGGGGTCAGCTCGATCGCTTCCCACCCGCCGACCGTCTCGGCGAACTCCTCGGCGATGTCCACGAATGAGGGCCCCTGGAAATAGCTCACCGCGGTGTTGCTGCTGTCCAGGGGCGTGCCGGACTGGTCTGAGACCAGTAAGCCGACCGTTTTTCGCGACTCGAAGTAGGCATTGATCGTCGACTTGATCTCGTCCCGCATCACGTTCATGACCTGCTGACGGTAGGTCGGCGGCTTCAGGCACGTCTGGTAGGAGAAGTCGATGCGGCTCCCGTCCGTGCGGATCACCTCGAAGCCCGGATACGGGCCACGCTGTGGAGGGGCGATCGCGAAGGCTTCAACGCCCGGACCGATCTTGTCGTCCGCTTCGTGATGCATGTCGAGGAGGTCCAGCAAGAGCAGGTGATCGTCCTCCTGGTCCACGATGCTGCCCACGTTGTACCGGTACAGCACCTCGCGTACGGCCTCTTTCGCCTCCCCCTTCGTCCGGTACCGGCGGTGCCCAATCCAGAACTCAGCCACGAACCAACCCTTCTGTTCGATCGTTCGCCAGCCCCTCACGCGACGCATGCTCGGGCGCCTGGATCGACGCTACGCCGACAGCGTTCCGGATACGCGCTTCTCGTCGCGACTCCCATGTGCGGACACATTCCGGGACGCCGTCTGCCACCTGCCACCCCGGTATGGACTCTGCGCTGCTGCTGACGCAATCTTGCGCATCCCGCTCACGCCCTCCCTGGGTCGCAGCCAGATCGGTGGGATTCCGCCAGGACCACCGCCAGATCCATGGGACTCCGCCACGTTCCGCGGGAACGGACACCGGAAGCCCCCCGCACCGCGTCACCCCGCCCGACACGCCAGCGCACTATTGCAAGCGCGTGCTTGCAATAGTTAGCGAGGGGGGGCATGGTGGAGGCATGGCATCACTGAACGTCGGCAATCTCGGCGAGTACCTGCGCGAGCAGCGGCGGAACGCCCAGCTGTCGCTGCGGCAGCTCGCCGAGGCGGCCGGGGTGTCCAATCCGTACCTGAGCCAGATCGAGCGCGGGCTGCGCAAGCCGAGCGCGGAGGTGTTGCAGCAGGTCGCCAAGGCCCTGCGCATCTCCGCCGAGACGCTGTACGTCCGCGCCGGAATCCTCGACGCCGAGCGGGACCGGGACGAGGTGGAGACGCGCGCCGTCATCCTCGCCGATCCCTCGCTGAACGAGCGGCAGAAGCAGGTGCTGCTCCAGATCTACGAGTCCTTCCGGAAGGAGAACGGATTCGGGGCCGGCGAACCCACGGGTGAGGACGGCACGGAGCAGGGAACAGACGACGATGCCGGCTCGCGGCGGACGGCCGGCTGACGCCGGACCAGGGCACCGGGCGCCCGCCGCGAACCACACCACCTCAGCCGAACGCGAATCCGGGAGGACCTGATCACCATGGCCATCACCGACGACCTGCGCAAGACCCTCAGCGACCCGACCCCGCTCTACTTCGCCGCCGGCACCGCCGACCTCGCCCTCCAGCAGGCCAAGAAGGTGCCCGCACTGGTCGAGCAGCTGCGCGCCGAGGCCCCGGCCCGGATCGAGAAGGTGCGCGCCACCGACCCGAAGGCCGTGCAGGAGAAGGCCGCCGCCCGCGCCAAGGAGGCGCAGGAGACCCTTCAGTCCAAGGTCACCGAGCTGATCGGCGGCTTCGACGTCGACCTGAAGAAGCTCGGCGAGCAGGCCCAGGACCTCGCCCTGCGCGGCGTGGGCGTCGCCGCCGAGTACGCCGTCCGGGCCCGCGAGACCTACGAGAAGGTCGCCGAGCACGGCGAGCAGGCCGTGAAGACCTGGCGCGGCGAGGCGGCCGAGGACATCGAGGAGCTGGCCATCGCCGTCGAGGGCAAGGCCGAGCCCGTCGAGGTCAAGGACGAGTCCGGCCGGCCCAAGGTCGCCACGCCCGAGGCCGCCGCGGAGAAGAAGGCCGCCGCCAGGAAGGCCCCGGCCGCCCGCAAGCCCACCCCCGCGAAGAAGCCCACCCCTCCGGCCAAGTGACGGCGGTGGCACCCACGGGCCGGGCATCTTCGAGGTGTCCGGCCCGTTCCGCCCCGTCAATGGGTACGGTTGCGGCGTAGGAACCGAGCGGCGGATCACGGACGGTGGCAACCATGCTGATGTTGGGCTTCACGGGATTCATGGGGATCCTGAAGATCGTCCTCATGGCCCTGGCCGCGTTCGCGCTCGTCGACGCGGCGGTACGGCGCGAGGACGCGTTCCGCGCGGCCGACAAGCAGAACAAGGTCTTCTGGCTGATCATCCTGGGCATCGCCCTGGTCGTCAGCATCCTCTTCTCGATCCTGTCCATCCTGCCGATCGCCGGCGCGGTGGCCAGCATCGTCTACATCGTGGACGTCCGCCCCGCCCTCAAGCACGTCACCGGCGGCAAGGGCTTCGGCCGCCGCCGCGGCAGCAGCGACGGCCCCTACGGCCCGTACAACGGCGGCCGCTAGGACCGGACCGGGCCGGTACCCCGGCCCGCCTACGCCGTGCGGTCCAGCAGGACGACGGCCACGTCGTCCGTCAGCTCGCCCCCGTTGAGCCGCCGGACCTCCTGCACCGCGGCCCGCAGCAGCTCCTCGCCCCGCAGCCCCTCGGAGAGCTGCCGGCGGATCATCTCCACCATGCCCTCCTGACCGAGCCGCTCCCCGCCGGTCCCGACCCGGCCCTCGATCAGCCCGTCGGTGTACAGCATCAGGCTCCATTCGGAGCCCAGTTCCACCTGCATCCGGGACCAGCGGGCACCGGGCAGCAGCCCGAGCGCGGGACCGTTGTCGCCGTACGGCAGCAGCCGCGCCGACAGCCCCGGGCGGACCAGCAGCGGCGCCGGGTGGCCCGCCAGGCAGAGGCCCGCGTGGCGGCCGTCCGGCGCGATGTCCACCGTGCACAGCGTCGCGAAGATCTCCTCGTCCGCCCGCTCGTGCTCCAGCACCTCCTGGAGCGTGCCCAGCAGCTCGTCCCCGCACAGCCCCGCGAGGGTGAGCGCCCGCCAGGCGATCCGCAGCTCCACACCGAGCGCGGCCTCGTCCGGGCCGTGGCCGCAGACGTCGCCGATCATGGCGTGCACCGTGCCGTCGGGGGTGCGCACGGCGTCGTAGAAGTCGCCGCCGAGCAGCGCGCGGGAGCGGCCCGGACGGTACCGCGCGGCGAACCGCAGCGAGGAGCCGTCGAGCAGTGGCGTGGGCAGCAGACCCCGCTCCAGGCGCCGGTTCTCCTGCGCCCGCAGCCGGCTCTCGGTGAGCCGGCGCTCCGCGGTGTCGGATCGTTTCCGCTCCACCGCGTAGCGGATGGCGCGGCTGAGCAGCCGGCTGTCCAGCTCGTCCCGGAAGAGGTAGTCCTGCGCGCCCACGCGCACCGCCTCCGCGCCGCGCTCGGCGTCGCCGGAGCCGGTCAGGGCCAGCACGGCGTGCCGGGGCGCGAGCTGGAGGACGTGCCGGAGCACGGCCAGCTCGTCGTCGGCGTCGCTGCCGCCCGGCGCGGGCAGCGCCAGGTCCAGCAGGATGCAGTGGACGTCGTCGGTGAGCAGCCGCTCGGCCTCGGTGAGGTTGCGGGCGGTGCGCACGCGGACCGGCTTGCCGGCCGAGTCCAGCAGTTCGGGCACGATCGGCGAGCCGACCGGGTCGTCCTCGATCAGCAGCAGGGTGAGAGTGGTGCCGCTGGTGGGTGCGGCGTCGCGGTGGGCCTCTTCCTTGAGGGGACCGCCGACGGCGCCGGCGGCCTGCGCCTGACCACTCTCCACGGCCGGGATCGCTCTCTGCCGCGGTACGGGTACGGGCATCGTCCTGGGTTCCTTCCCTCCCCCCGAGGGCACGGCGGTGTCGAGGGTCTCGACCCACCGACGGGTGACCATAGCGGGTACGGCCACCCCGATGGAATGGTGTGAGCCGCGTCGCTCTGGCCCAGGCCACCGTCATATGCCGCTTTACGTAACGCAGTTGGACAGCGCGCGGAGCCGCCGGGGATGACGAAGCTCACGTCATGCCCCGGTTTGAACGGGGGTTGGCGGTGGAGTGGGTCACATGACCCATGTCACTGGGGCAAAAGGCGCGTAACGCCCCTCATGTGACCACCCTCGCGCCCCGCGACCCCGTGTGCCGCCCGGGTCACGCGTCGGGCCGTACGACCCCCAGGATCGGCATCGAACCCGCGCCCGCGACCGTGACCGAGCGACCCGGGCGCGGGGCCTGGATGATCGCGCCGTCGCCGATGTACAGGGCGACATGGCTGGCGTCGTCGAAGTAGATGACGAGGTCGCCGGGGCGCATGTCCTTGATGTCGATGTGCTTGAGCTGCTTCCACTGCTCCTGGGATGTGCGCGGGATGGGCCGGCCGGCCGCGGCCCAGGCCTGGGAGGTCAGGCCCGAGCAGTCGAAGGAGTCCGGGCCCTCGGCACCCCACACGTACGGCTTGCCGAGCTGGGCGGTGGCGAACGCCACGGCCTTCTCGCCCGCCGCGGAGGCCTTGCCGTGGATCCGCTGGAGGATTCCGGTGTCCAGCCAGGCGGTCTGCGCCTTGAGTGCGGCCTTCTGCTCCAGCTGGGCGAGCCGTTCCCGCTGCTTCTGCTCCAGTGACGACTCCAGCTTCTCGGCGGCGTCGATCTGCTGCTGGATCTTCTTCTTGGCGCTCGCCTTGTCCTTGCGGTCGGCGTCCAGCTTCTTCCACTGGGCGGCCGCGTCGGCGGCGTAGTCCTGCAACTGCTTCTGGGTGGCGGCCTGTTCGCCGATCAGGTGGTTGGCCGCCTGCTGGCTCTGCAGGACCAGCCCGGCGCCGTCCAGGAACTGCCCCGGGTCGTCGCTGAGCAGGAACTGGGCGGTGGGCGGCATGCCCCCGGTGCGGTACTGCTCCCGCGCCGTCGCGCCCGCCTGGTCCTTGAGCTGCGCGAGCTTCCGCTGCCCGGCCGCGATCTTCTTGGCCAGCGAGACGATCTCGGCGGACTGCTTCTCGGCCTTCTCCTGCGCCGCGTTGTACGCGTCGGTGGCCACGGCCGCGTCGTGGTAGAGCTTGTCCAGCTTCTCGCGGACCTGCTCGAGGTCCTGGTCCGGCACGGCTTTCGGGTCCGTGCCCGGTGCGGAACCGGTGCCCGGCGGGGGCGCCGGTGCGGCGAGTGCCGTCCCGGGTGCCGCGAGTACGGCCACCGCGCAGACCACGGTCAGGGCGGCCGCGAGCAGACCGCGCTTGCCCGTACCCATACCTACCCCCCAGCTGATTTACCGTCAGTAACTTATGGACGCCTGAGGGATCGTGCCACGGTCGCGCGCAAAGCGACAGAGGCCGTAAGGAAAGTCTGATTTCCCCCACACCCGGCCATGGCGGCGATCACCTCGCCCGTGTGACGAACGAGGCCCGGAGAACGTTCCG
Organism: Streptomyces hygroscopicus subsp. hygroscopicus; assembly: GCF_030269125.1. Classification (GTDB taxonomy): domain Bacteria; phylum Actinomycetota; class Actinomycetes; order Streptomycetales; family Streptomycetaceae; genus Streptomyces; species Streptomyces hygroscopicus_C. The sequence continues at coordinate 81,420 of NZ_BSSM01000009.1, forward strand.
TTGCCGGCCCACCCGAAAGGGTGGTTTCAGCTGCGGGGTGCCAAAGCCGCCCACGCCACGGTCACTTCGCCCTGCCGCCAGCGCGCCGGCCCGTCGGTCACCGGCCAGTCGGCCGTGAGGGAGCGGACCGCGCGCTGCCAGCGCTGCCGGGCGCCGTAGGAGGCGTAGGGCGCGGCGGCCGCCCAGGCGCGGTCGAAGTCGCGCAGGAAGGCGTGCACCGGCTCGCCGGGCACGTTGCGGTGGATCAGCGCCTTCGGCAGCCGCTCGGCGAGGTCGGAGGGGCGGTCGAGGGAGCCGAGGCGGGTGGCGAAGGTGACGGTCCGCGGCCCCTCCGGGCCGAGCGCCACCCACACGTGCCGCCGGCCGATCTCGTCGCACGTCCCCTCGACCAGCAGTCCCCCGCGCGAGCCGCCGCCCGCGGGGGCCAGCCGTGCGCACAGCCGCTCCCAGACGGCGGCGACCTCGGCCTCGTCGTACTGGCGCAGCACGTTCGCGGCACGGATCAGCAGCGGGCGGCCGGGCACGGGGACCTCGAAGCCGCCGTGCCGGAAGGCCAGCCCCTCCCGCTCGTAGGGCCGGGCCGCCGCGACCCGCTCCGGCTCGATCTCGATGCCGACGACACGGGCGCCCGGGGCGGCGGCGCGGAGCCGGCCGAGCAGCTCCACGGCGGTCCAGGGGGCGGCGCCGTAGCCGAGGTCGACGGCGACCGGGGCGGCGGCGCGGCGCAGCTCGGCGCCGTGGGCCGCCGCGATCCAGCGGTCCATGCGGCGCAGCCGGTTGGGATTGGTGGTGCCGCGCGTCACGGTCCCCACGACGGGGGTCCCCCCGCTCGAGCGGAGCCGAGAGTGGGGGAGGGCCGATGCGCGGGGTGCCATGGGTACGAGGGTAAGGGGGGCCGTGGCGGGGGCTCCGGCGGCCGTTCGGGCGCGGCCGTCCGCATGCCCGCGAGGTTGAGCCGACCAAGGTAATGATTCGGCAAAGCCGCTTGTTGTGGAAATGGTCCGCACCCCGCGCGCTGTTGCACCCCCTTGGAGGGCGCAGGCGAGTCCTCCGTCCGGCATGCCCGCAGCAAGGAGGACCGCTACGTGAGCCAGTACGCCAGCAGGCTCGGGCGCCGCTCCCCGTCCGCAGCGCCCCGGCTCCGGCTGCTTCGCAGACCCCGCCGGGTCGCGATGCTCTCCGTGCACACCTCGCCCCTGCACCAGCCCGGCACCGGCGACGCCGGCGGCATGAACGTCTACATCGTGGAGCTGGCCCAACGGCTCGCCGCGCTCGGCATCGAGGTGGAGATCTTCACCAGGGCCACCGCCGGCGACCTGCCGCCCACCGTCCCGCTCGCCCCCGGCGTCCTCGTCCGGCACGTCGACGCGGGGCCGTACGAGGGCCTCGCCAAGGAGGAGCTGCCCGCCCAGCTGTGCGCCTTCACCCACGGCGTGATGCAGGCATGGGCCGGCCACCGCCCCGGCTACTACGACCTGGTCCACTCCCACTACTGGCTCTCCGGCCACGTCGGCTGGCTCGCCGCCCAGCGCTGGGGCGTCCCCCTGGTGCACGCCATGCACACCATGGCCAAGGTCAAGAACGCCAGTCTGGCCGCCGGCGACCGCCCCGAGCCCGCCGCCCGGGTCATCGGCGAGACCCAGATCGTGGCCGCCGCAGACCGGCTGATCGCCAACACCGACGAGGAGGCCGCCGAACTCGCCCGGCACTACGACGCCGACCCCGGCTCGGTCGCCGTCGTCCACCCCGGTGTGAACCTGGAGCGCTTCCGTCCCGCCGACGGCCGCGCCGCCGCCCGCGCCCGCCTCGGCCTGCCCGCGGACGCCCTGATCCCCCTCTTCGCGGGCCGCATACAGCCACTGAAGGCCCCGGACGTGCTGCTGCGCGCGGTGGCCGTCCTCCTCGACGGGCGCCCCGAGCTCCGCTCCAAGATCCTCGTCCCCGTGGTCGGCGGCCCGAGCGGCAGCGGCCTCGCCAAGCCGGAGGGCCTGCAGAAGCTCGCCGCCCGGCTCGGCATAGCGGACGTCGTACGGTTCCGCCCGCCGGTCGGCCAGGAGCAGCTCGCGGACTGGTTCCGGGCCGCGTCCTTGCTGGTCATGCCGTCGTACAGCGAGTCCTTCGGGCTGGTCGCCATCGAGGCGCAGGCGTCCGGCACCCCGGTGCTGGCCGCCTCCGTCGGCGGGCTGCCGGTGGCCGTGCGCGACGGCGAGACCGGCTTCCTGGTCGACGGGCACGAACCGGCCGACTACGCGCGCGTGCTCGCCCGGTTCGCCGACGACCAGGCCCTGACCGCCCGCATGGGCGACGCCGCCGCCCGGCACGCCCGGTCCTTCGGCTGGGACGCGGCGGCCGCGGCGACCGCCGACGTGTACACGGCCGCGATCCAGTCGTACCGCCGTCGCGTACGCTCCCACCATGGGTGATGTCGAGAAGGCCGGGCAGGTCCTGGCGGCCGTCTTCCAGGACGCCGAACTGGAGTGGGAGAACCCCGAGCCCGGCACCTACGTGGTCAGGCTGCCCGGCACGCACAAACTGTCCACGACCGTCTCCTTCCTCGTCGGCCGGCACTCCCTCTCCCTGAACGCCTTCGTCGTGCGCCACCCCGACGAGAACGAGGCGGGCGTCCACCGCTGGCTGCTGGAGCGCAACCTCAGGCTGTACGGCGTGAGTTACGCCGTCGACCGGCTCGGCGACGTCTACGTCACCGCGCGCCTCCCGCTCGCCGCCGTCACCCCGGAGGAGATCGACCGCCTCCTCGGCCAGGTCCTGGAAGCGGCCGACGGCGCCTTCAACTCCCTTCTGGAGCTGGGCTTCGCCACCTCGATCCGCAAGGAGTACGCCTGGCGCGTCTCCCGCGGCGAGTCCACCCGCAACCTGGACGCCTTCAGACACCTCATCGGCCGCCCGGCCGAGTGATGCCCTGCGGCGCCCGGCGCGCGCCGGCCCGGTAGCGGCCCGGCGGCACCCCGACCAGCTTCCGGAAGTGGCGGGTGAGGTGGGCCTGGTCGTAGAACCCGGTGAGCGCCGCCACCTCGCCGGGCGGCAGTCCGTCCAGCAGCAGCCGGCGGGCCCGGCCGATGCGGCGGGACATCAGGTACCGGTGCGGGGCGATGCCGTACGCGCCGCTGAACGCCCGTACGAGATGGGCGGGATGGGCGTGCAGCAGCGCCGAGGCTTCGGCGAGCGAGACCCCTTCGAGGACGCGGGCGTCCAGCAACTCCCGCAGCTCGCGGGCGAGGCCCGGATCGCGCCGAGGCCGCGGCGGCCCGACACGGCGCAGCAGATGACCGCGCAGCCGCTCTCCGACCAGGGTCAGCCTGCTCTCCGCCTCCAGTTCGTCGCCGGGGTGGGCAAGGGCCGCGTGCAGTTGTCCGACCCGCAGGCGCAGCACGGGGTCGCGCAGATCGGGTCCGTCGACGGCCGCGCCGATCAGTTCCTCGCCCAGGCGACTGCTGTCGAGGTAGACGACCCGCTTGCGGAAGCCGCCCGGGGTCGCGGGGGAGCCGTTGTGCGGCACGTGCGGCGGCAGCAGGCTGACCGTGTCGAGCGGGGTGCCGTGCTCGTGCCGGTCGAGGTCGTAGCGGACCGCGCCGTCGTCCACGATGAGCAGCGTCCACGCGTCATGGACGTGCATCGGGTAGGCGTACTCGGTGAAGTGGGCGTGGAACACCTCGGTGACGCCCGCCACCCGGGGACGCCACGCGCTCACCTCCGCCCCCGGGGCCCGGCGCGCGGCCCGCTCCACGGTCATGCAAACAACGTACAAGACGGCGCCGGGCGGCGATCGGCAGTCTCGTCCCATGAGCGCCATGACCTTCGAACCCGTCCGATTCGACACCAAGATCGCCGTGCTGCTGCGGGCGGACCTCGCCCCCTGGCAGCGGCTGAACGTCACCGCGTTCCTGGTCAGCGGGCTGGGCGCGACACTGCCGGAGGTGGTCGGGGAGCCGTACGAGGACGCGGACGGCGTGTCGTACCTGCCCATGTTCCGGCAGCCGGTGCTGGTCTTCGAGGGCGGGAAGGAGACCCTGCGCGCGGCCCACGAGCGGGCGCTCGGCCGGGTCCTGCCCTGCGCGGTGTTCACCGCGGACCTGTTCGCCACGGGCAATGACCGCGACAACCGCGCGGCCGTGCGCGCCGTGCCGACGGCCGGTCTGGACCTGGTCGGGCTCGCGGTGTACGGGCCGCGCAACGGGGTGGACAAGGTGCTGAAGGGGGCGCGCATGCACCCATGACGCGCCCCCTTCCGCAGGGCCCGGCCGGACCCCCGTACCGGCAGCGCCTGTCGGGCCCCGGTCAGTCGAACATGCCGGGCTGGTAGTCGCCCGCGGGCTGGCGGACGACGACGTTCACGCGGTTGTAGAGGTTGATGACGGCGATCAGGCCCACGAGGGCGGCGAGCTGCTCCTCGTCGTAGTGCCGGGCGGCCTCCGCCCAGGCCTCGTCGGTGACCCCGCCGGCCGCGTCCGCGATCCGGGTGCCCTGCTCGGTCAGCTCCAGCGCGGCACGCTCGGCCTCGGTGAACACCGTGGCCTCGCGCCAGGCGGCGACCAGGTGCAGCCGCTGCGTGGACTCCCCGGCGGCCTCGGCGTCCTTGCTGTGCATGTCGGTGCAGAAGCCGCAGCCGTTGATCTGGCTGGCGCGGAGCTTGACCAGCTCCTGCGTCGCGGCCGGGAGGGTGGAGTCCGACAGCACCTTCCCGGCCGAGTTGACGTACTTGAGGAACTTGCCGGCGACCGGGTTGGTCATGAGGTTCAGACGGGCGTCCATGGTGATGCGCTCCTGGAGGGGTCGTGTCGCTCGCGGCTGGTTACACCTCGTTGACGGACGGGGTCCGGGCGAATGTGACATCACGGAATGTGACCCGCGTCACACGCTTGGGGAGCGTTCGGGGGCCGGACCGGCGACGATCGCGGGGCTGCCGGCCGTACGGTCCCCGCCGACGGCGTCACGATCCCGCGGCCCGCGCATGAGCAGCCCGTACCCGAGCCCCGCGACCGTGCCCACGACGGCACACGTCCCCCACAGCCACCGCGCCCCGAACCGGTCGATGACCTGACCGGACATCAGGGGCGCGATCAGGGCGGCGACGGACCAGGAGAGGCTGTACATGCCCTGGTAGCGCCCGCGTCCGTGGACGGGGGAGAGGCGGACGACGAGCCCGGTCTGGGTCGGCGCGTTGACGATCTCGGCGAGGGTCCACACGCACACGGTGGCCATGAAGGCGCCGACCGACCCGGCGAAGGCGGTGAGTCCGAAGCCGTAGCCCGCGAGGAGTGAGGAGACCACGAGCAGGCTGCGCGGGTCGCGGTGCTCGATGAGGCGGGTGACGGGGATCTGGAGGGCGACGATCAGGATGCCGTTGACGGCGATGGCGACGCCGTAGTCGGCGGGCGTGAACCCGGCGCGGCCCATGGCGACCGGGAGCGCGACCGAGCCCTGCTGGAAGGTCAGGGCGACGAGGAAGGACAACCCGACGACGGCCATGTAGCGCCCGTCGCGCAGCACGGTGCCGAGGCTCACCTCGGCCTCGTCCTTCCTGGCCGGGGCGGCGGGCCGGGACTCGGGGACCTTCAGGAAGACGACGAGGGCGCAGACGGCGGTCATGCCGGCCTCGATCAGGAACCCGGCGAGGTAGCTGAACTCGGCGATGAACCCGGCGGCGGCGGAGGAGACGGCGAAACCGAGGTTGATGGCCCAGTAGTTGAGCGAGAAGGCCCGCACCCGGTCCTCGGGCCGCACGATGTCGGCCATCATCGCCTGCACGGCGGGGCGGGAGGCGTTGGCGGCCATGCCGACGAGAAAGGCGACGCCGGCGATGGCGACGGGGTCGGTCATGAACCCGAGCAGCGCGACGGAGGCGGCAGTGGCCGACTGGGCGACGAGCAGGGTGGGCCGCCGCCCGATCCGGTCGGCCATCACCCCGCCGCCGAGGGCGGAGAGGACGCCGCCGAGTCCGTGCAGGGAGGCCACGAGACCGGCGTACGAGGCCGAGTAGCCGCGGTCGAGGGTGAGGTAGAGGGCCATGAAAGTGGCCACGAAGGCCCCGAGCCGGTTGACGAGGGTGCTGGTCCACAGCCACCAGAACTCACGGGGGAGCCCGGAGACGGCTTCCCGGGCAGCGCGTCCGAGACGGGCGGCGGGCATGAAAGAACCCCCTGAGATGGTAAGTGGCTGTAAGGGCAAGCACAACTTACATAGGGGCTCTGACATCGACCAACGGATTAACAGACGGCCTCGGCGTCCCGCTCACTGGTCGGCCGCGTCGGCGCCGGGGGGCCGTGGATTACGCTCTGAGGCATGGCCGACGCACCGTACAAGCTGATCCTCCTCCGCCACGGCGAGAGCGAGTGGAACGCGAAGAACCTGTTCACCGGCTGGGTGGACGTCAACCTGAACGAGAAGGGCGAGAAGGAGGCAGTCCGCGGCGGCGAGCTCCTGAAGGACGCCGACCTGCTGCCCGACGTGGTTCACACGTCCCTGCAGAAGCGCGCGATCCGCACCGCCCAGCTGGCCCTGGAGGCCGCCGACCGCCACTGGATCCCGGTCCACCGCAGCTGGCGCCTGAACGAGCGCCACTACGGCGCCCTCCAGGGCAAGGACAAGGCCGCGACGCTGGCCGAGTTCGGCGAGGAGCAGTTCATGCTCTGGCGCCGCTCGTACGACACCCCGCCGCCCCCGCTGCCGGACGACTCCGAGTTCTCCCAGTTCGACGACGCGCGCTACGCCGCCCTCCCGCCGGAGCTGCGCCCCAGGACCGAGTGCCTGAAGGACGTCGTCTTCCGGATGCTCCCCTACTGGTACGACGCGATCGTCCCGGACCTCCTCTCCGGCCGCACGGTCCTCGTCGCCGCCCACGGCAACTCCCTGCGCGCCCTGGTCAAGCACCTGGACGGCATCTCCGACGCTGACATCGCGGGCCTGAACATCCCCACGGGCATCCCCCTCTCCTACGAACTCGACTCCGACTTCAAGCCCCTCGTCCCGGGCGGCAAGTACCTCGACCCCGAGGCGGCCGCGGCGGCGATCGAGGCGGTGAAGAACCAGGGCAAGAAGAAGTAATCGCCCATGAGTAAGCCCCCTGCCTGCGGTTTCTCCGCTAGGAGGGGGCTTTTCGCTGCCTCTGGGCCGTCTCTGGGCCGTCTCTGGGCCGTCAGGGCGATGGGGCCGCGCGCTCTCCGGGCTCCGGCTCCTTTCTCCACAATGCGGGCGCGCCGGCAATGAGCGCGCCCCTGAGGGGAGCGGCGACGACTACGGGCGCACGATGATCACGACGGATCCGCCGTCGAATCGGTGGTCGAAGTCACCGTGGTCGAATCGGTGACCGAAGCCGAACCCGTCGTGGTCGAAGAACCCGCCGTGGCCGAAGCCGAACCCGTCGTGGTCGAAGAACCCGCCATGACCGAAGCCGAACCCGTCGTGGTCGAAGCAGCGCCAGTCGTCGCCGAAGCACCGGCTAGTGGTCACATGGGTGTGCACGGCGGGGGCTGCTGCCGCGGCCGTGCCGGCCGCGCCGATCGCAGCGACGCCGGCCATCAAAATGGAGGCTGACGTCGCGACGAGACGCCTAGCGCCTTTTACTCGCATGATGGATGCACTCTTCCTACTACCGCGTCGGCCCGTACGGGCGGCCCGACGCTGTCCTGGCGGCACTGAGCGGACGACCGTTGCCACAAGGGAGCGGCACGGTCGTGGGCGTCGCCCCGCGCGTTCGAGGAGCGCGTCTCGCATCCACGATCCCCGCTGCACGAGAACCAGCCGATTGCGGCCGCACTTCGGTTACGTAAGCGGCGCCCTTTTGGATTGCCGTTCCGGCGCATCCGTCTGGCGCGGAGCGCCGGTATGCCGTCAGAGACCCGTCTGGTCCAACCGCCCAGACTCCTGGTGCCGCGAGCCAAGCGAGACGAAGTCGGTACGGTCACCGAATCACTTCGCCACCGTCGGGGCCCAAGAGTGCACCAGCCGGGGCTGCCGAGCGTCGAAGCGGTCCCCATAGCTCCGACCGCGACTACCGCGCCTCTGGCGCGCCCGGCGCCCATGCCCGCAACCACCGGGTGGTCTCCGAGAGTGATCGCGATCACCAGGGCCGGCCAGGAGCACGCCGGATCGAGGCGCACCGGACCGCGTGCCCGCACAGCCAGGCAACCCGTTGTGCAGCGGGACGCTGTCCCACACGTGGCAATGGATCAGTAAGATGTGCGTCAAATCTGGTCCGCCGGGGCAACGGGCGTACAACCAGCAGCATCCCTCGCCGATCTGATCCGTGAGTCAACCGACTCCACGATCACTTCTCCCTCCAGGGGAACGCACATGCGCATACGTGCCACCGTGGCCGCCGTCTCCGGCGCCCTGGCCATCTCCGCCCTCGCAGTCCCGGCCGCGCAGGCCGTCACCGACTCGGGCACCCCCTACACGCTGAACGCGAGCTTCTCCAACGTCTCGATCGCCAAGGCGATCAAGGTCGGCACCACCAACGAGGTCAGCGTCTCGTACTCGTACACACTGACGCACGGCTCGACCGTGAACATCGCCGCGAGCGATTTCTACACGGACGCCTTCCTGTACCACGGCACCTACAGTGACACGGCCCCCGAGCTGTACGGCGACAACCCGGCGACCTGCACCGCCACCTCTTCGACGACGGCCACCTGCAAGGGCTCCATCAACATCTACCCGACCGACGCCGACCCGAAGGCTGCGGACGCCGGCACCTGGAACGTGGCCGCCGAGGCCGTCGCCTTCAACGGCCAGGACCAGCAGAACCCCGACATGAGCAAGGTCGGCTACAAGGACCAGAGCGGTCTGGGCACCACCCTGGTGCAGCGCTACTCGAAGCTGACGACCACCGTGAGCTCGACGTCCGTCTACAAGGGCAAGACCTTCACGGCGTCCGGCAAGCTCTCCCGCGCCAACTGGGACGACAACCTGTACCACGGCTACACCAACCAGCCGGTCAAGCTTCAGTTCCGCAAGGCCGGCACCACCACATACACCACGGTCAAGACGGTGTACACCGACTCGTACGGCAACCTGAAGACCACCGCGACCGCGAACTACAGCGGCTACTGGCGCTACAGCTTCGCCGGCACCAGCACGACCCCGGCGGTCAGCGCCACGGGTGTCTACGTCGGCGTGAAGTGAGTCAGGACTCCACCGGCCCCGGTCTCGCGTTGGTCGAAGCTCGCGTGATCAACGCGACACCGTGACGGGGGCCCTGCGCCAAGCACCCAGGGCAAGAAGAAGTAAGCCCGCACGGATCAAGCCCCCTGCCTGCGGGTTCTCCGCCGGGAGGGGGCTTTTCGCCGTCTCTGGGCCTCCCAGCCGTACCGGTGGAGCCGGCCGTTCGGAGTCAGCTCGGCTTGTCTGATGACGACCAACTCACCACGGTCGGGGACCGCCTCGAAATACCACAGGCCGCCCTCCTCGTCAGCGTGGCGGAAGCAGTGCCGCGAAGCGGCGTCCTCGTCGAGTACTCGGAAGTGGGCCACGCGCTCTGCCCTGATGCGCTCCAGGTCGGTCATCGGGCCACCCTGCCGACGAGCGCCCGCGGTCGCGCCGTCCGACATCCACGAGTGACATCAACGGTGCCGGCTCCTGCCGCGCGGCCGCCGGACCGCCGTCGCGGACCTCGTCACCGTCCACAACCTCGACTTCGGACAGAACAACTAGGCGCGCCCGGGTCGGCTCAGGGCTCTTTCCCGCCGCCCCACAGGGGTGTCGGGGCCCACGCCGCCGCGGTGCACGGGGCCGACTCGACGACGATGGGTGACCGCGAAGGGTGACATCGGAGGGCCGCCGGCTGTCGGTGCGTGGCGGATCTTGGCCGGGAAACCGGGTGTGTCCTCGTGAGCCAGGGCTACGGAAAGGCCGGTGCGAACCGTGTCCGCACCGGCCCCTCGACGGTCCTGCCGTCAGCCGCACTGGCAGGGCGCGCCCGACTGGCAGCCGCAGCCGCAGCCGGAGCCGCAGCCGCACGCGGCTACCAGCGGCAGGCTCCTGATCTCGGCGGGCTGCTCGGTCTCGCGCTCCTGCGTGGGGTCGGGGGTGGTGCTGGGGGAGTCGGCCATGGGTCCCTCCTAGACGCCGCGCGCCAGTTGCCGGGGCAGGGATGCCCTCTCCCATTTCATGCCCCACCCGCCGGGCGCATCAACGGCGCACGGAGGCGCCCCGAGAGCCCGGGGCACGGCTTACGCCCCCTCGGCTCCGGCCGGGGCACCGGGCCTACGCCCCCTCGACCCCCGTCACCGGCTGGATGTCCGGCTGGATCTCGTCCGCGTGCTCGCCGGTGACCAGGTAGACGACGCGCTTGGCGACGGCGACCGCGTGGTCGGCGTACCGCTCGTAGTAGCGGCCGAGCAGGGTGACGTCGACGGCCGTCTCGATGCCGTGCTTCCAGCGGTCGTCGATGAGGTGCTGGAAGAGGGTGCGGTGCAGCAGGTCCATCTCGTCGTCGTCCTGCTCCAGCTGGAGCGCGAGGTCGACGTCCTTGGTCACGATGACCTCGGCGGCCTTCGCCATCAGACGCTGCGCGAGCTGGCCCATCTCCAGGATGGTCGCGTGCAGGTCCTGCGGGACGGCGCGCTCCGGGAAGCGCAGCCGGGTCAGCTTCGCCACGTGCTGGGCGAGGTCGCCGGAGCGCTCCAGGTCGGCCGACATCCGCAGGGACGTGACGACGATGCGCAGGTCCGTCGCGACCGGCTGCTGCCGGGCCAGCAGGGCTATGGCCCGAGCCTCCAGGTCGTGCTGCAGCTCGTCGACCTTCTGGTCCGCCTCGATCACGCTCTCGGCGAGCTTCAGGTCGGCGTCCAGCATGGCGGTCGTGGCGCGTCCGATCGCCGAGCCGACCAGCCGGGCCATCTCCACCAGACCGTCGCCGATCGAGTCCAGTTCCTCGTGGTACGCGTCCCGCATCAGGGTTCCCTCTCGTATATGTGCTTCCGGGGGTCGTTGTCCGGGGGCCCGGCGGCAGAACCGGCGGTGCGAACCCCACGCTCCCACGTTCCGCCCCGTACGCGTCCGTTTCCGGCTTCCGAAATGAACCGGTACTGGCTCCAAGGTGAACTCTGGGCGACGAGTGTTCGAGGTCGCACCCTCACGGCTGGGGTCATGTCGTAGCCCATGCCTAACCTGGACGCATGGACGTGAACGCGGCGGTCGCCGCAGCGGCAGCGATCGCCGGGGTGCTCACCGGCGTCATCGCCATGCTGGCGTTCCGCTGGAGCGAACGCGACCAGAAGCGACCGACCAGGACTTCCTTGCACACCGATCCCGTACTCCCGCCCGGCGTGGACACCGTTCTCTCGGTGCTCCGCTCCTCCGCCGTCGTCCTCGACGAGGCGGACTCCGTCGTCAAGGCCAGCTCCGCCGCCTACGCCCTCGGGCTGGTGCGCGGCGGCAAGCTTTCCATCGAGCCGATGCTCCAGATGGCCCGCGACACCCGGCGGGACGGTGAGATACGCCAGGTCGAGCTGGATCTGCCCCGGCGCGGCAGCGGGCGCGGCGAGGCCCTCGCCGTCTCCGCGCGGGTCGCGCCGCTCGGCTCCCGCCTGGTCCTGCTGCTGGTCGAGGACCTGACCGAGGCCCGCCGGATCGAGGCCGTACGGCGCGATTTCGTGGCGAACGTGAGCCATGAGCTGAAGACGCCGGTCGGCGCCCTGTCCCTGCTGTCGGAGGCCGTCATGGACGCCTCCGACGACCCGGAGGCCGTGGAGCGCTTCGCGGGCCGCATGCAGATCGAGGCGACCCGGCTGACCAACCTGGTGCAGGAACTCATCGACCTGTCCCGGGTGCAGAACGACGACCCCCTGGAGGACGCCGAGTCCGTCCAGGTGGACGAGCTGGTCGCGGAGGCCGTGGACCGCTGCCGCCACCAGGCGAGCACCAAGCAGATCACCATGGCCACGAACGTGGGTGTGCCCGCGGGGCCGGACCAGGGCGGCGGCGGGCGCCGGAGCGGCACCGCCGACCTGCACGTCTGGGGCAACCGCGGCCAGCTGGCCGCCGCCCTCGGCAACCTGGTCGAGAACGCGGTGAACTACTCCCCGGCGCGCACCCGCGTGGGCATCGCAGCCCGCCGGGTCAGCGCCCCGGGCGGCGACATGATCGAGCTGGCCGTGACCGACCAGGGCATCGGCATCTCGGACAAGGACAAGGAGCGCATCTTCGAGCGCTTCTACCGCGTCGACCCGGCCCGCTCGCGGGCAACCGGCGGCACCGGTCTGGGTCTCGCCATCGTCAAGCACGTGGTCGCCTCGCACGGCGGGGAGGTCACGGTCTGGAGCGCCGAAGGCCAGGGCTCCACCTTCACCCTCAGGCTGCCGGAGGCGGGCGCGGCCCGCGACCGCGCGCCGCAGCATCCGGACCCCGACCTCGACGACGAGGACGGCGGTCCCACCGAGTCATCCCCGTACGAACCGCTTCCCGCCCCGGAGGTCCTTCCGTGACCCGAGTGCTCGTCGTCGAGGACGAGGAGTCCTTCTCCGACGCCCTGTCGTACATGCTCCGCAAGGAGGGCTTCGAGGTCGCCGTGGCGGCCACCGGCCCCGACGGCCTCGACGAGTTCGAGCGCAACGGCGCCGACCTCGTCCTCCTCGACCTGATGCTGCCCGGCCTGCCCGGCACCGAGGTGTGCCGCCAGCTGCGCGGCCGCTCGAACGTCCCCGTGATCATGGTGACGGCCAAGGACAGCGAGATCGACAAGGTCGTGGGGCTGGAGATAGGAGCCGACGACTACGTCACCAAGCCCTTCTCCTCCCGCGAGCTGGTCGCCCGTATCCGCGCGGTGCTGCGCCGCCGCGGCGAGCCGGAGGAGGTCACCCCGGCCGCGCTGGAGGCCGGCCCGGTGCGCATGGACGTCGACCGGCACGTGGTGACCGTCGGCGGCTCCAAGGTCGACCTGCCGCTCAAGGAGTTCGACCTGCTGGAGATGCTGCTGCGCAACGCCGGCCGGGTGCTGACCCGGATGCAGCTCATCGACCGGGTCTGGGGCGCCGACTACGTGGGCGACACCAAGACCCTGGACGTCCACGTCAAGCGCCTGCGCGCCAAGATCGAGCCGGACCCTGGCGCCCCGCGGTACCTGGTCACGGTGCGCGGCCTCGGTTACAAGTTCGAGCCGTAGGCCGGAAGCCACGCGCGAAAGGGCGGCACCTCCTCGGGGGCGCCGCCCTTTCGCGCGTACGAGGTGTACGAGCGTGTCGTACGACCGCTCAGTGGCCCGCGCCGGCCGACTGCGAGGCCGAGTCGCTCGGGGTCGCGCCGATGCCCGCGGTGGCCGTGGCGGAGGCGGTGCCGCCCGTGCTCGCGCTCGCCGAGGGGTTCGCCCCGTCGTGCTTGCCGGGCTTGGCGCTGCCGGAGGCGGTGGCGCCGGGGGCCGGGGAGCCGGTGGGGACGGACGGGACCTTGGCCGGGCCCCACTTGTCGAAGTAGCTGGTGGCGGGCACCACGAAGGCGCGCAGGCTCACCTGGCCGGTCTTGCTGAAGGTGAAGGTGACCGGCTGGGCGTTGCCGTCCTGCACGCTCTCGTGGCCGCCGGGGATCTCGGCGGAGGCGTTGTTCGGGCCGCCGAGGATCAGGGAGCCGTGCGCGGGCACGGTCAGGCTGCCGCCCTTGGCCGGGGTCAGCTTCACCGTCTCGCTGGTGCCCGGGAGGCTGATCGACTGGAGGGTCTGGTCGTCGGCGCCCATGTTGAACAGCGTCGCGGAGACGACGGCCGGGCCGGTCGCCTTCAGGTCGGGCTGGGTGATGACCAGGGCGTTCTGGATCTTGATGTCGCCGACGCTGGTCGCCGCGTTGTCCGGCTTGATCTGCAGGGTCTGCGAATCGTTGCCGGCGCCGCAGGCGGCGAGCGAGGCGATCGAGAAGACAATGGCGGAAGCGGCGAGGGCGCCGCGTCGAAGGCTGCTGCTCACGGCGGCGGCAACTCCTTGAACGCAGGGGCGGCTTCCTTGTAAAGCCACCCTAAGTGTCTGTCGGCGGCTTCAGGTTACCGAGCCGTTCCCGCGCGACCGCACCCGACCCTCCCCTGACGCCGGGCTTCCCGCCAGGTGGGGGTACGGGGGCCCGGCGTCGGCACACCGGCCACGACCGTCACAAGTGCCTCTTCAGCCACTTTGCCGAGGTCGCGCTACGCCATTCGCATAACCGCGCGCAAAATTTCCGTGAAGGAATGCGCGGCCGCCCCGAAAATGGATCACCGGATCACCCGTCCGGCCGCCGCTGATCAATTCCGGAATCGGCTCGCACCGGCCCGCGGCCTCCGAACGGAGTAGCGGAAGTCGTACGCTAGGAACCGGACAAATCGGGACGTTCATCCTCTTGGAGTCGTGGCGCGAGGTATGTGACGTACGCGTTTCACCCCGTCCGGACAGCCCCTCCGACCTGCGAATTCCCGGTTCCGGAGGGCCTCCGCAGCACGTTCCGGTTGCTGTTGTCAAGCCCCGAGATATGCCCTGACCTGCGAAAACGCCATTCAGAAGACGCCGTATCCGTGTTACCCTGGATAGCCACGGAAGGGGTACCTGTCACATGACGTTCAAGGTTGGCGACACCGTGGTCTATCCCCATCACGGGGCCGCGCTGATCGAGGCCATCGAAACTCGCCAGATCAAAGGCGTGGACAAGACCTACTTGGTGCTGAAGGTCGCCCAGGGTGACCTCACGGTGCGTGTGCCAGCGGACAATGCGGAGTTCGTCGGCGTGCGTGATGTGGTCGGTCAGGACGGACTGGACCGGGTCTTCGAGGTGCTGCGCGCGCCGTACGCCGAGGAGCCCACGAACTGGTCCCGTCGCTACAAGGCAAACCTGGAGAAGCTCGCCTCCGGCGATGTCATCAAGGTCGCGGAGGTCGTGCGTGACCTGTGGCGTCGCGAGCGTGAGCGCGGACTGTCCGCCGGTGAGAAGCGCATGCTCGCCAAGGCCCGCCAGATCCTGGTGAGCGAGCTGGCTCTCGCGGAGAACACGAACGAGGACAAGGCCGAGGCCCTGCTCGACGAGGTGCTCGCCTCCTGACGTGCCCGCGCCGTGGGCGGCGATTTCCGGCCAACGGCTGATGATCTGATCGGTCTCTGTCCCTTCGCCCCCGCTCCCCGCACGCTCAGCACGGTGCTCCCGCACACTCTCAGCACAGCGAAAATGCCGCGGTGCCCGATGACACGGAAACTGTCGCCGGGCGCTGCGGCATGTTCGTCCCCGCGGCGCCGTCTGTGCCGTACCCCCCGGGAAGCCCCTGAAACGGAAGCGGCCCCCGATACTCGGTGTGCCGGGTCCGGTGAACGGCTCGACCAGGGTCACGGAAAGGGTCCGGTCAAGGCGTCGCGCCCGGCACTCCTCCAGGCCATACCCACGTAGGTCGAGCACACAAACCTGACAGGAACCGATGTCTGACGAATCGCGTCCCTCGCCCGCGCGGCCGCCCCTCGCGCCCGCCACAACCCCCGTCGCGGCCGTGATTCCCGCCGCCGGCCGGGGCGTACGGCTCGGACCGGGGGCCCCCAAGGCACTCCGCGCGCTCGGCGGCACGCCGATGCTCATCCACGCGGTCCACTCCCTGGCCGCCTCCCGCCACGTCTCCCTCGTGGTCGTGGTCGCCCCGGCGGACGGGCCCGCCGAGGTCAAGTCCCTGCTCGACGCGCACGCGCTGACCGGGGGTCCCACCGGCGGTAGCCGGGGCGGGACGGACTTCGTGGTCGTCCCCGGCGGTGACACCCGCCAGGAGTCGGTCCGGCTCGGGCTCGCGGCCGTACCGCCCGAGTACGGCGTCGTCCTCGTGCACGACGCGGCCCGCCCGCTGGTCCCGGTCGACACCGTCGACGGCGTGATCGAGGCCGTGCGCGACGGCGCCCCGGCGGTCGTCCCCGCGCTGCCGCTGGCCGACACGGTCAAGGAGGTCGAGCCGGCCACCGAGCCCGGCGCGCCGGAGCGGGTCGTCGCCACGCCCGAGCGGGCGCGGCTGCGGGCCGTGCAGACGCCGCAGGGGTTCGACCGGGCGACGCTGCTGCGCGCGCACGAGACGGTGACCGAGGACGTCACGGACGACGCGAGCATGGTGGAACAGCTGGGCCTGCCCGTGGTGACGGTTCCCGGCCACGAGGAGGCGTTCAAGGTGACCCGCCCGCTCGACCTGGTCCTCGCGGAGGCGGTCCTGGCCCGCAGGAGGCTGAACGATGGCTACTGAGACGGTTCTCCCCCGGGTCGGCATCGGCACCGACATCCACGCCTTCGAGGAGGGCCGCGAGCTGTGGTGCGCCGGCCTGAAGTGGAAGGGCGAGGGGCCCGGCCTGGCCGGGCACTCCGACGCGGACGTGGTCGCGCACGCCGCCTGCAACGCGCTGTTCTCGGCGGCCGGGCTCGGTGACCTCGGGCAGCACTTCGGCACCGGACGGCCCGAGTGGTCCGGCGCGTCCGGGGTCACGCTGCTCACCGAGGCGGCCCGGATCGTGCGCGCGGCGGGCTTCACCATCGGCAACGTCGCCGTGCAGGTGATCGGCCCCCGCCCGAAGATCGGCAAGCGGCGTGACGAGGCCCAGGAGATCCTCTCCGAGGCGGCCGGCGCGCCGGTGTCCGTCTCCGGCGCCACGACCGACGGCCTCGGCTTCCCGGGGCGCGACGAGGGGCTGATGGCGGTGGCGACGGCGCTCGTGGTGCGGTCGGCCTGAACCACGCGCTTCCTGGTGCGGGTGAGCCGGGAGCGTGCGAGGGTACCCGGAGAGTCACCGTCCGCGGCTTTCCGGAGGTACCCATGTCCGCCGCCCTGTCCGACCGGCTCAAGTCCCTGCTCGACGGCAAGGTGTTCATCGTCGTCGGCACCGTCCAGCCCGACGGCAGCCCGCAGATGTCGCCGGTGTGGGTGAAGCGGGAGGGCGAGCGGATCCTCTTCTCCACCACGGTCGACCGCCGCAAGAAGCTGAACCTCGACCGCGACCCCCGCGTCACCGTCGTCGTCATGAACCCCGACGAGCCGTACGAGTACGCCGAGATCCGCGGCACCGCCGAACTGACCACGGAGGGCGGCCAGTCCCTCATCGACGAACTGAGCCTGAAGTACACCGGCAGGAAGTACGCCGAGTTCAACCCCGACGCGTCGAAGGACGCCGAGCGGGTGGTCGTGCGGATCACGCCGCGGAAGGTCGTCGGGAGGCTCTGAGGCGCGGGCGGGAGGTGTGGGGCCGGGCCCGGCGAGGGGGAAGGCCGCCGTAAAGAGGGGAAGGGCGTGAGGCACTGGGTCGGGGCCACTACTCTGGAGTGGTGACTATTCGCCTGTACGACACCAGCGCCCGGCAGATCCGTGACTTCACCCCGGTCAAGCCGGGCTGTGTCTCGATCTACCTGTGTGGTGCCACCGTGCAGGCGGCCCCGCACATCGGGCACATCCGCTCGGGCCTCAACTTCGACATCATGCGCCGCTGGTTCGAGTACCGCGGCTACGAGGTGACGTTCGTCCGGAACGTCACCGACATCGACGACAAGATCATCGCCAAGGCCCGGGAACAGGGCCGCCCGTGGTGGTCCATCGGCTACGAGAACGAGCGGGCGTTCAACGACGGCTACACCGCCCTCGGCTGCCTCCCGCCGACCTACGAGCCCCGCGCCACCGGCCATGTCACCGAGATGGTCGAGATGATGCGCGCCCTCATCGAGCGCGGGCACGCCTACGAGGCCGACGGCAGCGTCTACTTCGACGTCCGTTCCTGGCCCTCCTACCTGGAGCTGTCCAAGCAGGACCTGGACGAGATGCGCCAGCCCGCCGAGGAGGGCATCACCGGCAAGCGCGACCCCCGCGACTTCGCCATGTGGAAGGCCACCAAGCCCGGCGAGCCCGACTGGGAGACGCCCTGGGGCCGCGGCCGTCCCGGCTGGCACCTGGAGTGCTCGGCGATGGCCCACAAGTACCTGGGCTCCGCCTTCGACGTCCACGGCGGCGGCCTGGACCTGATCTTCCCGCACCACGAGAACGAGATCGCGCAGGCCAAGGCGTTCGGCGACGACTTCGCCCGGTACTGGGTGCACAACGCCTGGGTCACCATGAGCGGCGAGAAGATGTCGAAGTCGCTCGGCAACAGCGTGCTCGTCGCCGAGATGGTCAAGCGGTGGCGCCCCATCGTGCTCCGCTACTACCTGGGCACCCCGCACTACCGCTCGACCATCGAGTACAGCGAGGAAGCCCTGCGCGAGGCGGAGTCCGCCTTCGCCCGCATCGAGGGCTTCATGCTGCGCGTGACCGAGCTGGCCGGCAAGCCCGTCGAGCCCGCCGGCGAGGTCCCGCCCGCCTTCGCCGAGGCGATGGACGACGACCTGGGCGTCCCCGGCGCCCTCGCCGTGGTGCACACCACCGTCCGCCAGGGCAACAGCGCGCTCGCCGCCGACGACAAGGAGGCCGCGGTCGCCCGCCTCGCCGAGGTGCGCGCCATGCTCGGGGTCCTCGGTCTGGACCCGCTGGACGAGCGGTGGGTCGGCGAGTCCGACCGGAGCGAGGATCTGCACGGCGTGGTCGACAGCCTCGTACGGCTCGTCCTCGACCAGCGCGAGTCCGCCCGCGCCCGCAAGGACTGGGCCACCGCCGACGCCATCCGCGACCAGCTCGGCCAGGCCGGCCTGGCCGTCGAGGACGGCCCGCAGGGCCCGCGCTGGACCCTGGGCGCGCGCTAGCCCCGCCGCGCACGGCCCTTGATCGATTGTGCCGCCCGGCCCCCCGGGCGGCACACTGCATAAGACGTACGTACGAACAAAGCTCACGGAACAGGTGACTCATGGCCGCGAACAACCGCCGCATGTCCGGCAAGAAGGGCGCGCAGGTCGGCAGCGGCGGCCAGCGGCGCCGGGGCCTGGAGGGCAAGGGCCCGACCCCGCCCGCCGAGATGCGCAAGGGACACGTCAAGCAGCGCGCCGCCGCCGCGAAGGCCCGCCGTGCCCAGGGCGGCCGCCCGCAGCAGCGCCGGGGCGGCGGCCGGTCGACGTCCGAGCTGGTCGTCGGCCGTAACCCGGTGGTCGAGGCGCTGCGCGAGGGCGTCCCCGCGTCGACCCTCTACGTGCAGCAGTTCATCGACAACGACGAGCGCGTCCGCGAGGCCCTCCAGCTCGCCGCCGAGCGCGGTGGCATCAACCTCATGGAGGCCCCGCGCCCCGAGCTGGACCGCATGACCAACGGCCTGAACCACCAGGGCCTGGTCCTCCAGGTCCCGCCGTACGAGTACGCGCACCCCGAGGACCTGCTGGACGCCGCCGCCGACGAGGGCGCGGACCCGCTGGTCGTCGCGCTCGACGGCGTCACCGACCCGCGCAACCTCGGCGCGGTCGTCCGCTCGGTCTCCGCGTTCGGCGGCCACGGCGTGATCGTGCCCGAGCGCCGCTCGGCCGGTATGACCGCAGGCGCCTGGAAGACCTCCGCCGGTGCGGCCGCCCGTACCCCGGTGGCCCGCGCCACCAACCTCACCCGGGTCCTGGAGCAGTACAAGAAGGCGGGCGTCACGGTCGTCGGCCTGGCGGCGGACGGCGAGGCCGAGCTCGGCGAACTGGAGGCCCTGTCCGGTCCGGTCGTGATCGTGGTCGGCAGCGAGGGCAAGGGCCTGTCCCGGCTGGTCGGCGAGACCTGCGACTACCGGGTGCGCATCCCGATGCCGGGCGGCACCGAGTCCCTCAACGCCGGTGTGGCCGCGGGCATCGTGCTGTACGAGGCCGCGCGCACGCGGGGCTGACCCGGCGCGGCGTCGCCGAGGCGCCACGCCGACGCGGCTGAACACCCGTCCGGAAGTTCACCCTTGCGTGGTAATTCCGGCGTCCACATGGCGTTCGACGCTGCTTTGACGGGGCCCGGACACATCCGGCCGGTCAAAGCAGTGTCCTAACCCCACGTCACTCGGTTAGATGAGTGTGGACACCAGAACACCCCGCACACCCACGGGGGACCGCTCGTCGGGATTCGACGACGCTCCCGCGCTGAGCATGGTGAAGGTGCCGAGCGATCCGGCGCAGGTCATCGTCAACCACGCCAGCTTCCGCGTGCAGCTGGGCGCGACGGCCAGGCGCAGCCAGTCCGCCCGGATCGCCCGCCATCTCAGCGCCGCCCAGGACACCGCCCGGATGCCCGTCGCGGGACCGGCGGGCGGGGTCGGCGCAGGCCGCCGCCGACCCGTCGTGTGGAGCGGCCGGTCCGCGCCCGACGACACCGGCGCCCACCGGCTCCTCCAGGCGGTGCGGGGCAGCATCGTCCGCCACGCCGAAGAGGCCGACACCGGCGCCACCCGGGTCATCCCCCGCGTCGGCACCACCGGCTACGACGAGGCGTACGACGCGCTGGACCGGACCGTCGAGACCCCCGTCGTCGGCCACCAGCGCACCGCCGCCGACGACGGGAGCACCCGCCTCCTGCCGCACATGCGCAGCGGTTCGTACGGCCAACCGCCGTACCCGCGACCGGACTTCGGACGCCACGACGGCGACGGTGAGCCCACCGCGTCGTACCCGCCGTACCCCTCGGACCGCGACGCGGAGGACTCGGGCCACTCGGGCTACGACGACTTCGACCTCGACCTCCCGCGCCGCGCCAGGCGCCACGGCGACGATCCGGCGCGGCACGCGTACTACCCCGGCCGCCGGATGAACCTCGGCGTGGTGCTGCTCCCGCTGCGCGTCTTCCTGGGCTTCATCTCGATCTACGCCGGCATGGGCAAGCTGTGCGACCCCGTCTACTTCGACGGCGGCAAGCGCGGCTCCATGGTCACGTGGCTCGACACGCTGCACCCGTGGGACGTCGCCGAGCCGCTGCGCCAGTTCGCGCTGCACCACCCGGTCGGCTCGGGTCTCGTGATCGCCTTCCTCCAGGTGGTGGTCGGTGTCCTGACGATCCTCGGCTGCTGGCAGCGGGTGGCCGCGGTGGTCGGCGCGCTGCTGTCGGCCGCGCTGATCGTCACGGTCAGCTGGAAGACGGTCCCGGCGTACGACGCCCCGGACATCATCTACCTGGCCGCCTGGTCCCCGCTGATCATCGCCGGTGCCCCCGTCTACTCGGTGGACGGCCGCCTCGCGGGCAGCGCCTGGCGGCGGCTCGGTCCCCGCTCCGACATCTGGGAACTGCGCCGCTACGTGCTGCGCCGCGGCGCCCTGATCACGGCGGTGACCGTCGGCCTCACGCTGCTCGTCGGCTCCCTGCTCGGCGGCGCGGTCCGCGACTCCAGCCGGGTGGTCGTCCCCGGGCCCGGCGAGGCCCCCCGCAACAACGTCCCCGGCTCCCCGCTCCCGGGCGAGGACGGCACCCGGCACCCGCACACCCCGTCGGCCTCCGCCTTCCCCTCGGGCGGCGCCACGGCCGGCGCGAGCCCCTCGGGCGCGGCCACGACCCCGGGCTCGACCCGCGGCACGGCCGGCACGAGCACCACGCCCAGCGAGACCCAGGGCACCACGGGCCAGGTCCCGCCCCGCCGGTCCGCCCCCACGGGCGGCGCCCCCAGCACCACGGCGGGACCGACGAGCACCGGCGGCGCCTCCACCTCCGGTGGCTCCTCCCCGGGCGGCACCTCCACCTCGGGCGGTGGCACCTCCACCGGCCAACCGGGCGTGCTGGGCGGCCTGTTGGGCTGACGGAACAGCCGGGCAGAAGCCCCCGTACCGGGAGGTACGGGGGCTTTCCGCTGTCCGTGGTCCTCGGGCTAGCGTCCCATCGCCGCCAGTTCCTTGGCCGCTTCCGTCAGATCCTTCGCCGTGTCGATGGCCCGCCAGTACGCGCCCTGCGGCAGCGGGAATCCCGCGAGCTTCCGCTCACGGGCGAGCCCGGGGAACGTCGTGCGCTCATGGTCTCCGCGCTCGGGCAGCAGGGTGGTGAACTCCGGGGAGAAGACGTACACGCCGGCGTTGATCTCGAACGTGGAGGGCGGGGCCTCGATGAAGTCGGTGATGTGGCCGAAGCCGTCGGTCCGCACGGCGCCCCAGGGGATGCGGGGGCGGGCGAGGGCGAGGGTGGCCACGGCGTCCCGCTCGGTGTGGAAGTCGGCCATGTCCCGCAGCGAGAAGCGGGTCCAGATGTCGCCGTTGGTGGCGTACCAGGGCCGGTCCGGACGGGGGAGGTGCGCCGCGGCGAACTTGAGGCCCCCGCCGCGGCCGAGGGGCTCGGTCTCCACGACCGTGCGTACGGAGACCGGCAGTCGGGCCGAGTCCAGCCAGTCCTGGAGGACCTCGGCGAGGTGGCCGCAGGAGACCACCACGTCCGTCACACCCTCCTCGGCGAGCCAGGCCAGCTGGTGGCCGATGATCGGAGTGCCCGTGCCGGGGATCTCGACCATCGGCTTGGGCCGGTCGTCGGTGTACGGACGCAACCGCGAGCCCTGGCCGCCGGCCAGGATCACGGCTTGAGTGGGGCGCGACGCGGCGTTCGGATGGGTCATGAACCGCACTGTACGTGGCGCCCCGCGGCGGGTTCAGCCGTGTGCGGCCAGCACCCCGGTGGCGAAGGAGGTGTCGCATACCGGGCGCGCGTACGACTGGGCGCGCGAGGCGCCGTAGATGCGCACCGCGGCGCGGCCGAGGGCGCGGGCGATGGAGGTGCAGTGCCGGGCGAGCGAGGGGTGGCCGTTGACGGCCTCCTGGAGGTGGGTGAGGACCACGCCCGGGTTCTTCTCGTGCAACTCGCTCATCAGGCGGTCGCGCAGCACGTCCTGCGGGGCCTGGGCGACCGCCTTGGGGGCGACCTCCGCCGAGGTGATGTCCGAGGCGGTGAGCACCGAGCTGGCGGGGCTTCCCGTCCAGTTGACCCGGGTGACCGCGAGGGTTCCCGAGAGCACCAGGACGACGGGCAGGACGAGGGCGAGGGAGCGGCCGACCCGGCGGGCAGGGCCCCGGTGGCCGCGTCGCGTCTGAGTGGTGGTGGAGTGCTTCACGCGTGTGAGGGTAGCGGTCGGTAATGCCGCGAAGACCGTCAGTCACCCTTACGGGGGATGGGATACGGCGGTTTTCGGGGTAAGGGGTTGACGCCCGTACCTGGGACGATCACGCGAAGAGGGCCCCGCGGTACACCGCGGGGCCCTGCGTCCTGCCCGTGCCCGAAGCCGTGCTCAGTCGGACAGGCGCTCGCCCGTCGACGTGGAGAACACGTGGGTCTCGCCGGGCCGCGGCACGACGTGCAGGGTGGCGCCCTTCTCCGGCACCTGGCGGCCGTTCACGCGCACGACCAGGTCGTTCAGGGTGCCGTCGATGTCGGCGCTGCCGTACACGTAGCCGTCGGCGCCCAGTTCCTCGACCACGTTCACCGAGACGGCGAGGCCGGCCGGTGCGTCCGCGGCGTCCTTGGTGAGGGCGGTCGCCGCCGCCCCGCCCAGCTCCACCACGTCGAAGTGCTCGGGACGCACGCCCACGGTCACCGTGCGGTCACCCTTGTCGGTGGCGGCCTTGAGTGCCTCGCGGTTGACGGGGACCACGCTGTTGCCGAACTTCACGCCGCCGTCGGTGATCGGCACCTCGACCAGGTTCATGGCCGGGGAGCCGATGAAGCCGGCGACGAAGAGGTTCGCGGGCTTGTCGTACATGTTGCGCGGGGTGTCGATCTGCTGGAGCAGACCGTCCTTGAGGACCGCCACGCGGTCGCCCATCGTCATGGCCTCGACCTGGTCGTGGGTGACGTAGACGGTGGTGATGCCGAGCCGGCGCTGCAGCGAGGCGATCTGGGTGCGGGTGGAGACGCGGAGCTTGGCGTCCAGGTTGGACAGCGGCTCGTCCATGAGGAAGACCTGGGGCTCGCGCACGATCGCGCGGCCCATGGCGACACGCTGGCGCTGACCGCCCGACAGGGCCTTCGGCTTGCGGTCGAGGTACTCGGTGAGGTCGAGGATCTTCGCGGCCTCCTCGACCTTCCGCCGGATCTCCGCCTTGTTGACGCCGGCGATCTTGAGCGCGAAGCCCATGTTGTCGGCGACCGTCATGTGCGGGTAGAGGGCGTAGTTCTGGAACACCATGGCGATGTCCCGGTCCTTGGGCGGCAGGTGGGTGACGTCGCGGTCGCCGATGCGGATGGCGCCGGCGTTGACGTCCTCCAGGCCCGCGAGCATCCGCAGCGAGGTGGACTTGCCGCAGCCCGACGGGCCGACCAGGACGAGGAACTCGCCGTCCTCGATCGCGATGTCGAGGGCGTCGACGGCGGGCTTGGTGGAACCCGGGTAGATCCGGGTCGCCTGGTCGAACGTGACAGTGGCCATGGTGAATGGGCCCCCTTCTACCGGCAGGAACGTGCCGGACGATCCGTTGTAGGAAGGTGGTTGGTGT
This sequence comes from Streptomyces hygroscopicus subsp. hygroscopicus, assembly GCF_030269125.1. Lineage (GTDB taxonomy): Bacteria > Actinomycetota > Actinomycetes > Streptomycetales > Streptomycetaceae > Streptomyces > Streptomyces hygroscopicus_C. The sequence continues at coordinate 105,663 of NZ_BSSM01000009.1, forward strand.
AGTCCACGCGAGTGAACCGGTTCGAGACGGTACCCGGTGCCCACGCGGTCTGTCAGCACGTGGGCGACTGTGAACTTCGCGGAAATTCTCGACGGGTACGCCATGTGTCGTGGGTACACTGCACAGGCACGTCCGCGCGGCACGCGCGACGGGCCTCCTTAGCTCAGCTGGTCAGAGCGCCGCTCTTGTAAAGCGAAGGTCGTCGGTTCGAATCCGACAGGGGGCTCCACCGAGGTCCAGGTCAGGCGGTTTCCGACCTGGGCCTCTGCTCTTGCCGCGGACGGCCCGCAGGCCGGCGGAGGAGCCCGCGCGGGGAGGGGGCGATTCCCGCACGGGCTCCGGTTCCTCAGCGGTGTGAGGAGGCGGCCGGGATCAGATCCCGGGAGAGGCGACGTAGGTGAAGGCGCCGACCGCGGTGTCCGCTCCGGCGGGGTTGGCCACGACCACGTCGGCCGCTCCGGCGGTCCCGGGCGGGGTGACGGCCGACAGCGTGGTCGCGTTGATCACCGCGAAGGGCGCGGGGGTACCGCCGAACGTGACCGAGTCGGTGGTGTCGAGGTTGGTGCCGGTGATGGTCACCGCCGTACCGCCGGACGCGGGCCCGGAGGTCGGGGCGAGGGTGCCGATGGTGGGGGCGGCCACGTAGGTGTAGGTGAGCCCGTTGTTGACGCCGCCCGCGGTGGTGACCGTGACCGGCACGGGGCCCGCCACCGTGCCGGCGGGGACCGTGACGTTGATGGAGCTGTCGGAGGTCACGGTGGGGACCGCCGTCACGCCGCCGAAGGAGACGCTGGTGGCCGTCGACAGGCCCGTGCCGTTGAGGGTGATGATGTTTCCCCCGGCCAGCGGCCCGGCCGTCGTGCTCAGCGAGGACTTGAAGGGGGCGCCCACGTAGAAGAACGGCACCGGGTTGCTGGTTCCGCCCGGCGTGGTGACGGTGACGCCGACCGTGCCGGTGCCCGAAGGCGAGACCGCGGTGACCTCGGTCGGGGAGACCTGGGTCAGGTTGGTCGCCGGCTTGCTGCCGAACATCACGCTGGTCGTGTTGGCCAGGTTGGTGCCGGTGACGGTCACCAGGGTTCCACCGCCGGTGGAGCCCTGGTTCGGGGAGATAGGCATGACAACACTCCTCATGGTCCGATGAAAGGTGCGGGTACCGGTGGAGCCCGCACGGCCCTCTTCGCCGGCGCTGGTGAGACCGAGGAAGTCGACGGACGGAAGCCCGGGGGCCGCTGCACGGCGTCGTGAGTGCCGGCGCCCTCTTCCCGGGCATGGAGAAGAACCGGCAGGCACGTGCCCGTCCGCGGTTTTCCTCGGCTCGGGACGGGCGGCCCACCGATTCCCCACCAGTTGCCCACGGACGGCGTACGAGGGGCAAGACCGTGTCACCCGGCATCACTCGAACGGAGCAGCTTCCTCGTCGCGGATGCGGGGCCTCGCCCCTGGTGAACGTGGGGGTGGGGGCCGTGGACGCCGTCCCGTTACGTCATTCGGGTGACCTCTTGCGGGCGGCCTTGTCGAGGGGGACGGCCGTCTGGGTCACTGGTGTTGCCGGACCAGCGGGCCGCCCTCCCGCCGACCCGAGGCAGCTGTCCGACGCCCGGTGTCCCTGGGGGCGGGGCCGACCGAGCCCGCCGTCACGACGTCCGCTCACGGACCGGAATCCGCGGGCACGACGCGGCCGGTGACAACGGCGCGGTCGGGCGCCGTCACGTGACCCGGCGCCGGAGAAGGGCGAGTCCGTGCCTCCGGCCGTCGGCGTCCGGGGACGCCCACCCGCCGCTCCCACTCCCAGGAGGCACTCATGCCGCCCGTGGTCAACTCCGTCGACCCCGCGCAAGGACCGGTATCGGGGGGTACCACGGTCGTCATCACCGGCACCGGCTTCACGGGCGCCACGGCCGTGCGTTTCGGCTCCGTCAACGCGGCGTCGTACTCCGTCTCGTCCGGCACGCAGATCACCGCGGTCACCCCCGCCGGAACCGCCGGCCCGGTGCCGGTGACCGTGACGACCCCGGGCGGGACGAGCAACGCCACGGTCACCTTCACCTACACGGCCGTACCGCCCACGGTCACCGGTCTCTCGCCGTCCAGTGGTCCCACGACCGGCGGCACCGTCGTCACGGTGACCGGGACCGCTCTGACCGGTGCCACCCAGGTGCGGTTCGGCTCCGTGAACGCCGCTTCCTTCAGCGTCGTCTCCTCCACCCGGATCACCGCCGTCTCACCGGCGGGGTCCCCGGGCGCCGTGCCGGTGACGGTGACGACACCGGGTGGTACGAGCGCCGCCGCACCGGCGTCCTACTTCTTCTACACGGGAGCCCCGCTCCTCACGGCGATCTCGCCGAGCGCCGGCCCCGCGGCCGGCGGCAACACCGTCACGCTGACGGGCCAGAACCTGCTCGACGCCGTCGACGTGAGGTTCGGCGCGCTCTCGGCCACCCTGGAGACCGCGTCGCCCACGGAGATCACCGTCAGGGCGCCGGCGGGTTCGGGCCTGGTCGCCGTCACGGTGACCACCGCGGGTGGTGCCAGCAATCCCCTGACCTACGCCTACGTGGCCGCACCGGTGCTGAACACCGTGTCCCCCTCCCTCGGGGCGGCGGCGGGGAGCACGGTCGTGGTGCTGACGGGCACGGGCCTGACCACCGCGACGGCCGTGACGGTGGACGGCGTTCCCGTGGGCTTCACCGTCCTGTCGGACACCCGGATGACGGCGGTCGTCCCGCCCGGTCCGGTGGGCGATGCCGCCGTCCGGGTGACGACGGCCGGAGGGACATCGGGTGCGGTGATCTTCCAGCGTGTCGCGGCCCCCGGCATCTGAGCAGGCCGCGGGGCCGCATCGGGGCTCGCACACGATCGACTGACTGCCTTGACCCGACCAGGTCTGCCGCGTGGCCGACCCGCCTCCGGGTTCCTAGCGTGAGCGTCATCGGAAGAGCAGATGATCCATGCCGAAGGAGCTGATCGTGAGGCGCAGACGTACTCGTGGCGGGTGGGCCGTCACCTCGGCGGCGCTGGCCGCCGTCCTCGCCGCCGCCGCACCGGCGGCCGCCGCACCGTCGTCCACCAGCGTCACCGCCTCACCGACGACGGCGACCGTCGGCAGCCCGGTGCAGCTGACCGCGTCCGTCACCTGTGCCTCCGACCCGAGCGGCGGCCTGGGCATGTCCTTCTTCGACGGCGGTGACCTGCTGAGCACCGTGCCGGTGGGGGCCGGCGGACAGGCGACGTACACCACGTCGTTCACCACGACGGGCCCCCACACCATCACCGCCGCCTACAACGGCAACCAGACCTGCGACGCGTCCAACGGCACCACGACCGTCCAGGTCTCGGCGTCGCAGCCGCCGCCGCCCGGCGGCGGAACGACACCCGGCCTGTGCCTGCTGACCTGCGGCAGCCTGATCGGCTTCGTCGTGGGGGACATCCACAACAGCGTCTCCGTCCGCTGAGCGGGACGAGGGCCTCCCGCGCCGGTCGTCGATGCCGCGATCCACGACCGGGCCGAAGGCCCTCGTCCGTCAGGCTCCCGGTACGCGCGTCGGCGCCGTCCGGGACCCACACCTAGGTGGCCGAGGACGACGGGTCCTCCTGCGGGGCCAGGCCCATGCGGGCCGCCAGCGCCGTGGCGAGCGAGGCGACGGTCGGGTGCTGCCAGACGAAGTTGCTCGCCAGACGGACGGACAGGTCGGTGTCCAGCCGGATCCGCAACTCGGTGGCCAGCAGCGAGTCGAAACCGAGGGACCTCAAGGGCGTGTGGGGATCCAGCGTGGTACTGCCCGTGCGCAGGATCGCCCGGATGTGGTCGGTCAGGTAGTTCTCCAGCTCGGTCTGCCGGGCGATGCCCGCGGGCAGGGCCTGGAGCCGGGCGCGGATGTCCGCGCCGGCGGCCTCGGGTCCGGGCTCCTGGGGAGCCTGTTCGCCCTCTGCCGCGAGGAGGGCGAACAGGCTGGAGCCCGCTGCCCCCCGGGGGATCCAGGTCCGGGGCGGACCGGGAATCACCGCGGTCTGGACCCGCCGGTGGGTGAGCAGGGACTCCAACGCCGCCAGGCCCTCACGGGTGGGGATCGTCTCGTAACCGCGATCGGCGAAGTCGGTCGCCTGTCCCGTCTCGCCCCAGGGCCCCCAGTCGACGGCCAGGGTGGGCGATCCGTTGCGGGTGCGCCACGTCGCGAAGGAGTCCAGCCAGGAGTTGGCGGCCGCGTACGCTCCCTGTCCGGCGTTGCCCAGGAGGGAACTCATCGAGGAGTAGAGGACGAACCAGTCCAGCGGGTGGTCCGCCGTGGCCCTGTGCAGATTCCAGGCGCCGGCGACCTTCGGCGCCCACACCCGTTTCAGCTGGTGCTCGCGGGCGGTGGCCAGGGCGGCGTCGTCCAGGACCATGGCGCAGTGCACGATCCCGCGCAGGGGAACGCCGCCCTTGACGGCGGCCTCCACCAGGCGTTCGGCGGTGCCGCCCCGCGAGATGTCGCCGAGCACGACCGAGGTGTCCGCGGTCAGCTCGTTGACGGCCCGCGCGCATTCCAGCGACGGCGGGCGACGGCCGTTCAGGATGATGCGCCCCGCTCCCCGCTCGGCCAGCCAGCGCGCGGTGGCCAGTCCGAGACCGCCGAGACCGCCGGTGACGATGTAGGCGCCCTCGGGGCGTACGACGGGCGGACCGTCCGGCAGGACGGCCTCCGCCTCTCCCCGGTCCGGTACGGTCAGCACGACCTTGCCGAGGTGATGGGCGCGGGCCATCAGCTGGAAGGCGTCGGCCGCCCGTTCGAGCGGATACTCGGTGCACAGCAGGGGCTTGAGGCGCCCGGCAGCGATGTGGCTCATGACCTCGCGCAGGACCACGGCGAAGAAGTCCGGGCGGCGCTGCTGCAGTTCGATGAGGTCGACGGCGCTGAAGCTGATGTTGTGCCGCATCGGGCCGAGCCTGAGAGCGGCGTCGGCCATGATGTCGCGCACGCCGAGCTCGACGAAGCGGCCGAACGGCCGCAGACTCTGGAGTCCGGCGCGGACGGCCGGGCCCGCCAGGGAGTTGAGGACGACGTCGACCCCCTGACCGTCGGTGGCCCGGCGGGTCTCTTCGGCGAAGTCCAGGGTGCGGGAGTCCATCACGCAGCGGATCCCCATACCCCGCAGGTGCCGCCGCTTCTCCTCGGAACCGGCCGTCGCCAGGACGTCCGCGCCCAGCATGCGGGCGACCTCGATCGCGGCCAGCCCCGTGCCCCCGGTGGCGGAGTGGACCAGTACACGTTCACCGGGGACGAGCCGGGCGACGTGGTGCAGGGCGTACCAGGCGGTCAGGTACGCCGTCGGCAGACCTGCCGCCGTGACGGGTGCCAGCGACCGCGGCGCGGGGACGACGGCGGTGGCCGGCACGGTGACGAAGGAGGCGAAGGCGCCGCCCTGGAGCTGGACGGCGAGCACCGTGTCACCGGCGCGGACGTGGTTCACACCGGAACCGACGGCGCTGACCGTGCCGACGCACTCGAAGCCGATGCGGTAGGCGGCGGCCGGCTCCGAGCCGAGCATGCCCAGCGAGGTCAGGACATCGCGGAAGTTGAGTCCCGCGGCCTGGACACGCACCTCCACCTCGCCCTCGCGGGGCTTTCGCCGGCCGGTCGCGGCCAGTTCCAGGCTGCCGGTGTCGCCGAACCGTCCGACGCGCAGGCGGAACCCGTCCTGGCCGAACCGGACCGTCCGGGAGGAACAGGCGGTGTGTTCGCCCGCCGTGACGGGAGCGGGGGCGATGCGCGCGACGTACCGGACGCCACCGCGCAGGGCGACCTCGTCCTCCGGCGCGTCGGCGAGGAGTTCCGCGGCCAGGGTGCGCAGGCCCTCCTCACCGGGATCGGTGTCGACGAGCGTGGGGCGCAGACGGGGCTGCTCGACGGCCATGACACGTGCCACCCCGCGCACCGTGCCGTGCGCGGGGTGGCCCTTCTCCTCCGCGGTGACGGCGTACGCCTGCCGGGTGGCGACGTACACACGCGAGTCCCGGCAGTGCTCGTCGGCGGCCTGCGCGAGGGCGAGCAGCCGCCGTGCCCGCTGCTGTGCGCCGTCGACAGGGTGGGCAGGCGGTGTGCCGCACAGCAGCACGACGGCTCGCCACCCGCGGTCGTCGACGGTCAGGTACCGGCCGAACGTCTCGGCCCAGGTGCCGAGCCCCTCCGAATCCAGCGGGTTCTCCCGCACCTCGACCCGGGCGCCGCCGGTGCGCAGGAGCGCGGCAAGACGTTCCGCCTCGCCGTCGCCCTCGCCCACCACGAGCCAGTCCCCGGGCGCGGGGGCCGCGGTGCGGGGATGGGGGACCCGGTGCCAGCCGAGTTCCATGAACCACTGGTCGACCGGAGCGCTCTCGGTCGGCGCGCGCCGGACGAACCGCACGCCGTCGAGCGCCAGGACCGGCCGACCGCCGGCGTCCAGGACGCGGACGTCCCCGGCGAGCGTCCTGTCGCTGTTCTCGGTGACCCGTGCGTGGGCGTGCACGGCCCGGGTGGGATCGCCGAGCAGGCGCAGACGACGCACCTGCACCGGCAGGATCGGTCCGGGCGCGGCGCCGTGGCCGGCTCCGGCGACCAGCAACTGGAGGCACAGATCCAGGAGGACAGGGTGCACGCTCAAGCCGTGTTCCGGGGTACGGGCCGTGGGCGGCACCTCGATCTGGGCCCAGAGGCTGTCGCGACGCTTCGTCGTGCTCAGCGTGGTGATACCGGTGAAGGCGGGACCGTGCTCCAGTCCGCAGGCGCGCAGCCCGGCGTAGAGCTCGGCGGGGTCGAGGGGGACGGGGTGCTTGCGGTCGAGTTCGGAGAGGGACGCGGCACGGTCGTCACCCGTCGCGAGGACACGGCGGGCGACGGCCGAGGCGTGCAGCTGCCAGGAGCCGTCCGGGGCGCGGGAGTGGATCTCGCAGGCGGCCTGTTCACCGGTCGTGAGGGTGAGCGTGGTGCTGACCTCCGGGGCGCCGTCGAGGGGCAGCAGGTCGTGGAAGGAGACGTCGAGGAGGTCGACCTCCGTGGATTCCGTGACGTCGGCGAGTGCGGCCTGCGCCGTGGTGTGCAGGAGGGCGCAGAATGCCGCGCCGGGCAGGACGGCCGTGCCGTGCACGAGGTGGTCGTTGAGCCAGGGCAGGTGATTGGCCGGAGCGGTGGCGCGCCAGGAGTGGCGGACCTGCTCACCGGGGATCTCGGTGTGCCGGCCGGGCAGCGCGCCTGCCTCGGCGGGCGCCGTCCGTCCGGCGGCCCAGTGGTGGGCGCGGTCGAAGGTGATGGTGGGGGCGTCGGTCAGATTGCCGCCGGCGTAGAGGGCGGACCAGTCGACCGTGCCGCCGTGGCAGTGGAGTGCGGCGAGCTGGGTGCGGAACGTGGTCGGTTCCTCCTCCGCGCGACGCAGCGTGGGGAGGACCACGGCGTCGGGGACCAGCGGGGCCAGGCTGTCGGTGAGGGACTGGGTGACCACGGGGTGCGGGGAGATCTCGATGTAGATCCTGTGCCGCTCCTGCGCGGCGACGGCCACGGCGGGCTGGAAGCGGACGGGCCGGCGCAGGTTGTCGCACCAGTAGTCGGCATCGAGGACCGGGGTCCGGAGCGGGTCCTCGGACACGGTGGAGTAGAACGGGATCCGCGGCGGGCGGGGGGACAGGTCGAGCAGGGCCGCGCGCAGGTCGCCGAGCAGCGGTTCGACGTGCGGGCTGTGGGAGGCGACGTCGACCGCGATCGGTACGGCGGCGATCCCCCTCCGTCCCCAGCGGTCGACCAGGTGGTCGATCTGGTCGGCGTCGCCGGAGATGACGGTGGTGTCGGGCGCGGCCAGGACGGCGACGGACACACCGTCGGTCCCGGCGTCGGCCAGAGCGGCGTCCACTCCGGCCCGGTCCAGGCCGACACTGGCCATCGCCCCTGTCCCGGCGATCCGTTCCAGCAGCGCCGACCGGCGGCAGATGACCCGGACACCGTCGGCGAGCGTGAGGGCTCCGGCCACGACCGCGGCCGCGGCCTCTCCCATGGAGTGGCCGATGACGGCGGCGGGCAGGACTCCGTGTGCCTGCCAGGTCGCGGCCAGCGCGATCTGCAGGGCGAACAGGGTCGGTTGCACCTTCCGGCACCCGGTGACGGGTTCCCCGGACCTGATCAGGTCCAGCACGGAGAACCCCGCCTCCTTGCGGATGAGTTTGTCGACGTCGGTCAGCGCCTTTTCGAACGCCTCGTCGTGGGCGAGCAGTTCCCGGCCCATGCCGGCCCACTGCGAGCCCTGGCCGGAGAACACCCAGACGGGCCGCCGGGGTGCCGTGACGTCGCCGGCGCCGGACACGAGGGCCGCATGGGTCAGGCCGTTCTCGAACATCCGCAGGGCCTCGACGGTCTCACCGCGGGAACGCGCGACGACCGCGAGGCGTCCGCGGCCGGGGCTGCGGCGCAGGGCCAGGGTGTGGGCCACGTCCCGCAGCGGGACGTTCTCGCCCTCCGTCTCCAGCCAGTCGGCCAGGCGGTGAGCGGCGTCCGGCAGGGCGCGGTGGGAACCCGCCGCGACCAGGATCACCTCCGGTGCCGCGGTCCGGGGCCGGCGGGGAGCGGGAAGGGAGGCACGGCGCGTGGAGGACGGCGGCTCCTGGAGGATGACGTGGGCGTTGGTGCCGGAGAAGCCGAACGAGGAGACCGCGGCCAGCCTGACCGGCTGCTTGCCCGGCCACGGAGTGGCGTCGAGGGGGACGAAGAAGCGGGTGGCGTCCGCCTCGATGGCCGGGTTCCAGCGGTTGAAGTGCAGGTTGGGCGGGATGGTTCCGCGCTGGAGGCACAGGACGGTCTTGATGAGGCCGGTGATGCCCGCGGCGGGCTCCAGGTGGCCGAGGTTGGTCTTGACCGAACCAAGGGCGCACGGGGAGAGTCCGTTGCCGTACACGGCGGCCAGGCTGGCGAACTCGACGGGGTCGCCCACCGGGGTGCCGGTGCCATGGGCCTCGATCAGCGAGATCTGGGCCGGGTCGACATCGGCTCGGGCGAGTACCGAGCGGTAGAGCGCCTGCTGGGCGGCGGAGGAGGGCGCGGCGAGGCCGTCCGAGCGGCCGTCCTGGTTCACCCCCGACCCGCGGACCACGGCGAGGATGCGGTCGCCGTCCCTGCGGGCCTCGGCCAGGCGCTTGAGGACGACGACGCCGCAGCCCTCGCCGCGGACGAACCCGTCCGCGGCGGCGTCGAAGGTGCGGCAGTGCCCGGTGGGGGAAAGCATGCCCATCCGGACGAAGGACCGGGTGATGCGGGAGGCGAGCATGAGCGTGACGCCGGCGGCCAGGGCGAGGTCGCACTCCCCGCGGCGCAGCGCCTCGCACGCCAGGTGGAAGGCCACCAAGGAGGACGAGCACGCGGTGTCGAGGGCGATGCTGGGGCCGTGCAGGCCGAGGAGGTAGGAGATGCGGCCCGCGGCCACGCAGTGACCGTTCGTCAGGATGGAGCCCTCCAGCTCCAGGGGCTGGCCGGCCAGTTGATCCATGTAGTCGTTGTAGCTGAGTCCTGTGAAGACTCCCGTCGGGGATCCGGCGAGCCCATCGGGAGGCAGCCCGGCATGTTCCAGGGCTTCCCAGATGACCTCCAGCAGCAGGCGGTGCTGGGGGTCGAGGACATCCGCCTCGCGGCCGGAGACCCCGAAGAAGTCCGCGTCGAAACGCGAGACGTCCTTCAGGTAGCCGCCCCGGGTGAACCGGGACCGCGCGTCGGCCGGTGCTCCGTCCCCGAGGATGGTCATCTCGCGGCCGGGCGGCGGCGTCCCCACCGCGTCGCGGCCCTTCACCAGTAAACGCCAGAAGGCGGCCGGGGAGTCGGCGTCTCCGGGAAGCCGGCAGCCCATGCCGACGATGGCGATGGGCGCGTTCGCGGGCCGAGGGCCGTGCTTGTCGTTGACCACGGGAGTCTCCTTGTCGATCGCTGGAGAGGTGAAGGGTGCGCGCTCCTCCGGAGGAGCGGGGGCGGTACGGCGTGCCCGCCGGGCGCCGGACGGGGTCCGGCGCGCACCGGAACGGCACGGCCGGCGCGCACCGGAAGGCACGGGCCGGCGCGTCGCCGGCTGTCCGTACGGCGCCCGTGCGCGACCGTCGGCTTCGCGGAGCATCGCGCGCAGGGGTCGCCGTCGGTCCGGCGGTGACGGGTCGTCCACCGGGAAGGGACGGGGCCGGTTCAGACTTCCGGGCTGCCGAGGAGGATCGCGCTTTTCACGCCGCCGACCTGGTAGTTGAAGGTGAAGGCGTAGTCGAAGTCGAGGGAACGGGGCGCCGTTCCCGGAACCGGGTCGAAGGTCAGGCAGTCCGCCGGTTCCTCGCAGTTGGCGGTGGGGCACACCTGGCCGTGGTTGATCATCAGCAGGGTGAGGGCCACTCCCAGGCAGCCGGCCGGGGCGCCGTTGTGGCCGAAGCAACCTTCCTGCGACGTCATGAGGAGATCGCGCGACGCGGGGCCGTACAGTTCCCGGATCGCGTTCGCCTCGAACGCCGTCACCACGACATTGCCGTCGCTGCCGCCGTGGACGTAGGGCACATCGGAGATGTCCCAGGTGTCCCCGAGGCACCGGCGCACCGCGGACACGAGCGCCTTCCCGGTGTCCTCGCAGGCCAGCGGATTGGAGAGCCCGTCGCGCGTGGTGCTCTGCGACAGGATCTGTCCGTACAGGCGGGCACCGCGCGCGAAGGCGTGTTCGCGGCTCTCGATGACGACGGTCGCGGACCCCTCACCGTGGTTGATGCAGTCGGCCCGCCGGTCGTACGGGCGCATCAGGGCGTCGAACGAGGGCAGGAGGCTGGGCATGTCCTCGGACCGCATGGCGTCGTAGGCCTGCTGGGCCCCGCTGAGCAGACGCTGGATGTTGCGGATGAGCGTGACGCTGAAGACGTCGACCCCGGTCACCACGGCGATGTCGACCTCGCCCGCGGCGATCATGCGCTGGGCGTTGCCGATCTGCAGGGCGGAGGACGCGCAGCCGCACGAGACGGTGTAGTTGGGGCCCTTGGACCGGGTGAGGCCGCCCTGGACCAGCGCGACGTCCGAGGGAGTGACGGACTGTTCCGCCGCGACGAACATCTCCAGCGCCTCGGCGACCGGATAGGTCGCGGGGTCGGCCCGCATGACGGCGAGGTAGCTGTCGATGTTGGCGTCCACCCCGCCGCGGCCCACCAGGACGGCCGCCTCCTGGAGGTCGCGCTGGACATCGAGACCGGCGTCCGCGCACGCCTGGGCGAGGGACATCAGACCGAAGCGGTGGGCGTCCGTGTAGTGGCGCGAGAAGAATTCGGGGATGTCGGGAACGTGCTCCTCGAATGTCTGCCGGGGCAGGTTGACGCTGCCGTAGTAGACGCCGTTGTTGACGAGGCACGACGTTCCGGTGGAGGCGACTTGCCAGAGGTCGTCCGCGGTGAGCACCGGCGATCCGGCTCCCGGCAGACACAGTCCGATTCCGGTGACCACGGCGTCACAGCCCCGTCCACCGGCCCTGCGCCTCATGAGTCGCCCTTTGACTGCAGTGCTTTGATCATGGCGCTTTTCCTTTCAGGATTCCGCGATGTGATTCCGTGATGGGTTATTCGGCCACATAAGTGCGGCGGCACCAGCGGTACACGGGCAATCGGTGGCCGTCGTGCACGGAATAGGAGCCGGAGAACACGAAATGTTCGTACGCGTTCCCGCAGAGGATTTTGATTTTCGGCTCGAGCTCCAGGGACCTGACTTCCCATACGATGGGGACGGAGATCCAGTCAGGGCCTCCGGAAAGCATCACCCGAGTGGTGTTCGACATGTCCACCTCCGCTGGTGGTGTTGAGGGCGGGGCTCGATCAGGGCCCCTGCTCGACCCCTTTGGTCTCACCGCGGCGTGCGCACATGCGCCCGCACGAGCTTCTGCGCGACGATTTCGCGCTCTCGGTCGGGGACGGCGTGCGGGAGAGAACGGGAAACAGGCAACGGGAGGCCATGAGGCCGACCCGGCACAGGGAGCGGAAGAAGGCGGCGTGCAGCATGATGACCTCGCCGTGCGATCGATGGGCCCGCCGCGTGTCGCCGGTGAGGGCGTGTGCTGTGGGGCGGTCGCGTGCCGCGGCACTGCGGAAGGGGCGTGGACGGCGGCCGGGCCGCGCGGGCTCCAGCGCATCGGGCGGATGGCCGACCGCGAGCCGTGTCGGACGGCAGAGCCGGGACCTGTCATCGGCCCGGCCGGCCGCCGGACCGAAGGCGCGACGGTCCGGCGGCGGCTCGCCCGGATCTCACCGGGCGGGGGAAGGGGGCCTTGTCACAGGCACCCGGTCGGGGCGGCGGTCAGGACGCGTTGGCCAGCGCCTGGGTGATCGCGGAAGCCGTCGCCTGCTCGGAGCTGAGGGCGGACCCGGACGCTCCGATCAGGTTGTACACGACGGCGGTGGCGTTGGACGCGGACGCCGTGAGGATGTTGGCCCCCACGACCTGCGGCTGCCCGAGGCAGTCGCCCAGGGCCGCGACGAGCGAGACCGCGGTGGACAGATTCTGGGTGCGTGCGGTCTGGGTGTCGTTGGCCTGGTCGGCGGCGATGGCGGCGTTGTTGGACGCCTGTGCGCTCGTCAGGTCGTTGACACAGGGCGAGGCGGCCGCGGCCGCGGGGGTCGCCAGGACCACGGGAGCGATACCCACGGCGGCGCCGGCCGCCATGACGGCGGTGACGGCCGCGGCGGAGATGCGAGGACGGAACATGCTGACACTCCTTGGAGAGATGGCACATGCGCTCATTGGCGACGAAGTCGACGGGAGCGGTCCGTGTCTTCCGAAGGACGGCCTGCTCTGGGAACGACAATCACCGGGGCCGCCGCGCAACGTGTGCGCCTGGAGTGACGACCGGAACGGGTAGCAGTCACGTCCCCGGAAAGGGATGGGCGGCCCGCCGGTTCGTAATCCAGTAAAGCAACCGCTATGAGCGGCATCTCAAGGGTGGCTGCGTGGTATCACTCGATCGCAGTAATGTACGCGCGTCGACACATGATCTGCCGGACAGTGGGTTCGGCCCCAAATATACGTCCTGAGCTGGCAGTTGTGCTTTCGTCGGCGCATTGCGGTGATCAACACAGAAATGGATCAGTCTAGTTGCAATCGGTGGATCGAGGCGCGCACGACGCGTCCGGTCCGGGAGAGTGGGCTCTCTTCGCTCCGGCGGCGATCCCGGCTCCACTCCACCGGCCCGGCGCCGGTCGCCGCGACTCGCTTGATCGTGCGACGTGTTCGGAATGCGACTTCGCTGGAAGACTTCACTCCTTGTATTGTCCGTCGCGGACCAACGCTCGCGGCTTGCCGGTCGCAGTCTGAACCCGATATGCAGGAACGAATTTCCAATCACACTGAGTAGGCCATTTGGGTGCTACTCCACAGCCAGCTGTTGCCGCCCGCATGACGGCTCGGCGATAACGGTTACATCCAACGGTGGGCTGCCCGTCCTCTCCGGGGGAGTGGCTGCTCGACCCAGGAGGCGCGTCGGCATTATGGCGCCCTCCGAAGGAGGGGTTTGCCACGATGGGCACCCCCAGAGAGAAGTTGGATCGTCAGCCGGCGCCGGTACCGGCGTCGGCTGACGCCTGACTTCTGGCCACCGCGGAACAGGAGCGTGCTGCTCGGACCGCCGTGAATGCGGCGAACCGGGCATGAGGGGCTCACAGGGCCGCCGCTCCAGGAAGGTGCGGGCGGTTTCGCCGTCTCCCGCTCAAGAGAGGGCGAGCGCCGAAGGTGAGGAGCATACGGGGGAGGAGCGGAGAACGGCGTGCCGCACGTGCGCCGTCGTCCCGCATCGCGCGTCGACGCCGGCGCCACGCTCTGTCCCCGGCCCCGCGCGCAGAGGAGTTCACTCACCCGCGTCCCGGCGTTACGCGCAGCGCCAGGGGCACCGGCGCCTTCCCTCCGTAGTGCCCCTTCACGAGCACCAGGAGAGTCATGTCCACGACCCCACGTGTATGCGCGCATGTCACGCTGTCCCCCCAAGAGATCGAGCGATGGCCCGACACCCCGGTCGCGCGGGCGTCGGCCACCTTATGGCCCCGATCCCGCACCGCCACCTTCCGCCTCCCGGCCATGGACCGCGCCGTCCCGATCTGCCGGAGCCTGACCCGCTCCTGGCTCGACCAGCAGCGCTTCACGGACGAGGACATCCGCGACACCGTCCTGCTGATCAGCACCGAACTGGCCACGAACGCCATCGTCCACACCGGCAGCGCGGTGATCACGATGAGTCTGCGCAGGAACAAGGACCACCTTCGGATCCAGGTGCGCGATCAGGGCACGCAGTCCGTCGCCAAGCACTGGCACAACACCTCGGGGTTCGGCCGCGGGCTGGAGATCGTCGCCAGTTCCGCCGGCGTGCTCGGCACCCGCAGGGGAGCGGACGGCACCCGGACGATGTGGGCCACCGTCAATCTGGTGTGAGACGTGCGCGGGTGATCCCCCGGAGGGGGTCGAAGGGCGCCTGAGCAGGGAGACTCCCCCTGCTCAGGCGCCCTTCCCCGTGCCGGGGAGCGTTCCCGTACGGGGGCCGTTACGGCAGTCGGGTGAATCGGCGTCGACTTCGTTGATACGCAATACAGCCATATGCGGTACTGGATACACCCAAACGGTGGGCCGCCCATCCCTTCCCGGGGCAAGCGGCCTGCGGTTTCTCGCACGACTTCGTGCGCACGACACCGCGGACGGCAGGGCGCTCACCGCCTGCCGTCCCCTGTGGACGACACCCCGTGGAGGACCCGGATCCGTCGGCGCCGCGACATAACGGCGCTCTTGGCGGGCGGCCCCATACCACGTCGGGAGTCGCCATGCGAGCTGTCCGCCTCTGTCCGAGCCGCTGTGGGTCCTCACCCCGACCGCGGACTCGGCGGAAGGCGCACGCGCCCACCGGCGACGCGGTGACGCCGTCCCGGCCGACGGTCTCCGTCGGCACCGGGGAATCGCGGTCTCCCCGTTCCCGGGCGTCCGGTACAGGGCGCCGTCGTGGGCGAGCGCCCCGTTTGCGGCACGCCGCCGTCCTTCGTTCCGTGCCGTCCGAGTCCGGGGCGGCCCGCCGACGGCGACGTGCGTGATCCATTCACCTTGATGAGGAGGAAACCTCCATGTCCTTGCCCGCTACCCAGATCCCCGGCTTTCCCCCCGGCTTCCCGTTCCCGTTTCCGTTCCCGCCGAGCACCCCGAGCATCGGGGCCCTCATCCCGAACTCCGGCCCCACCAGCGGCGGCAACGTGGTCCTCATCGTCGGGTCGGGGCTCGCCAACGCCTCCTCGGTGACGTTCGGCGGGACCCCGGCAAGCATCCTGTTCCAGGACCCGATCGGCCTGCTGATCATCGTCACGGCGCCGGCCCACGCCCCGGGCACCGTGCCGGTCGTCGTCACCAACGCGGGCGGTTCGAGCGCCCCGGCCATGTACACCTACCTGCCGCCCGCCGGACCGGTCGTGGCCTCCATGGTCCCGACGAGCGGCCCGACCACCGGGGGTACGCCGTTCACCATCGTCGGCGCCCACCTCACCGGTGGCTCGGTCACCTTCAACGGTGTTCCGGCGACCGGGGTCGTGGTGGACCCGACCGGCACCATCCTCACCGGTATCACGCCGGCCGGTACCGCGGGCAACGTGCCCGTGGTGGTCACCACTCCCAGCGGCAGCGCCACGGTCACGGGCGGCTTCACCTACGTCGCGCCCGCCGGGCCGGTCGTGGCCTCGCTGATCCCGACGAGCGGTCCGACCACCGGGGGTACGCCGTTCACCATCGTCGGCTCCGGCCTCACCGGTGGCTCGGTCACCTTCAACGGTGTCCCGGCGACCGGGGTCGTGGTGGACCCGACCGGCACCATCCTCACCGGTATCACGCCGGCCGGTACCGCGGGCAACGTGCCCGTGGTGGTCACCACTCCCAGCGGCAGCGCCACGGTCACGGGCGGCTTCACCTACGTCGCGCCCCCCGGACCGGTCGTGATCTCGCTCGCACCGACCACTGGCCCGGTCGCCGGTGGTACGGCGTTCACCATCGTGGGCAGCAACCTCACCGGTGGCTCGGTCACCTTCAACGGTGTTCCGGCGACCGGGGTCGTGGTGGACCCGACCGGCACCATCCTCACCGGTATCACGCCGGCCGGTACCGCGGGCAACGTGCCCGTGGTGGTCAGCACTCCCAGCGGCAGCGCCACCGTCACGGGCGGCTTCACCTTCGTGTGATCCGCCTCCCGGCGTGACCCGTCCGCGTCCCCGGCCGACTCCGTGCGGCCGGGGACGCGGCATGTCCGCGGGCCGGGCAGGGGCCCCGACGCCACCCGCGCGGGTGCGCCCCTCCGTGCCGGCGGCCCCGCCCCGTCGTCGGCGCGGCTCAGCCGGTGCCCAGTACGGCCCTCAGGACCTCCCGGAGCGCCGCCTGCGGGTCGGGGGACGCGCCTTGGGCGCGCCAGGCGACGAAACCGTCGGGGCGGACGAGGACCGCGCCGTCGGCGTCGACGCCGTGCAGCTCGGCCCAGTCGTCGCCCTCGGTGTCGTACATCAGGTCGGCGTCGCCGCCGGGGCCGATCCGGTACGCGTGGAGCCGTACCCCGTCCGTGGCGGCGACGCGGCGGGCGGCGTCGTACCAGCCCGCGTCGTCCGGGGCGTCGGTGAGCAGCACCATGGAGCGCTCGTAGAGGTCGAGGGTGGACAGCCGGCGGGCGGCCTGGCGCAGCCACAGGTGGGGGGCGCGGGTGCCGGGGCGGCCGGTGAGGGAGAGGGAGTCGGGGACGACCGGCGCCTCGGGGTCGGTGCCGACGGCGGCCCCCTCGGGGTAGTGGTAGCCGAGGACGACGTTGAGGATGCCGCCGCGCTTGGCGCCGCCGACGCCGGGGGCGGGGGCGAAGCCGGGGTGGCTGTGCTCGACGGAGCGGGCGGAGGCGCGGGCACTGGTGGCGACGGCGACCGGGCGGCGCTCGGTGCCGTAGGTGTCGAGCAGGGCGGGGCCGGCCCACCCGTCGAGTACCGCGGCGAGCTTCCAGGCGAGGTTGTGGGCGTCCTGGATACCGGTGTTGGAGCCGAACGCGCCGGTCGGGGACATCTCGTGGGCGGAGTCGCCGGCGAGGAAGACGCGGCCCGCGGAGTAGGAGTCGGCGACCCGTTCGGCGGCGCGCCAGGACGCCGTTCCGGTGATTTCCACGTCCAGGCCGGGCACGCCGACCGCGCGGGCGATGTGCCGCCGGAGGCGTTCCTCGGTGAACTCCTCCAGTTCCTCGCCGAGTTCGGGGTGCCAGGGGGCGTGGAAGACCCAGCGCTCCTTGTTGTCGACGGGGAGCAGCGCGCCGTCGGCGTCGGGGTGGGTGAGGTAGGCGCAGATGAAGCGGCGGTCGCCGACGACCTCGGCGAGCCGGGTGGAGCGGAAGGTGACGCTGACGTTGGCGAACAGCTCGCCTGGGCCGCTCTGGCCGATGCCGAGGGCGCGGCGGACGGGGCTGCGGGGGCCGTCGGCGGCGACGAGGTAGTCGGCCCGGACGGTGTAGCGCTCGCCGGTGGACCGGTCGCGGACGACCGCGGTCACCCCGTCGGCGTCCTGCTCGAAGGACTCCATCTCGTGGTGGTAGCGCAGGTCGCCGCCGAGTTCGCGGGCGCTGTCGACCAGCACCGGTTCGAGGTCGTTCTGGCTGCACAGGCACCAGGCCGTGGGGCTGAACCTCTTCAGGCCGCCGCCCGGGTCGATCTCCTTGAACAGCCACTCCCCGGCGTCGCCGACGAGGGTCGGGGTCTGCAGGATGCCGTGGTTGTCGGCGAGCAGTGAGGCCGCGGCCTTGATGTCCGGCTCGATGCCGGCCACCCGGAAGAGTTCCATCGTCCGGACGTTGTTGCCGCGTCCGCGCGGATGGTGCGAGGTCCCGGCGTGCCGCTCCACGAGCAGGTGCCGCACGCCGAGGCGGCCGAGGAACAGGGACGTGGACAGGCCCACCAGAGAGCCGCCCACGATGAGGACGGGAACCCGGTGGTCGGCTGTGTGATGCATCGAGCCTCCAGAGGCAGGGGTGCGTACGGGGCGCCTGACAGTCTCATGCCCGGTATCACCGTTATTGGGGCCATTTGCGCGTGGGATCACCCGCGTGGTTCCTACGAGTCGCGGGCTTACGGCCACCGGCACAGGATCAAGAAGCGCTGACGTCGCGTCACGGCGGTGACCGGCGCACCCGAGATCCCCCGCCAAGGAGATGTCCGCACCATGACCACCACCTCTGAACGTCTGTCAGAAGCACCGGCGCGCGAGGCGTCGAAGCGTGTCTCCCAGTCCGTGTTCGACGGCTCGCGGCTCCGGGTCGTTCTGCTGGTCGACGTCTACGACGGCGCGCAGCAGCAGTTCCTGGAGGCGTACGAGCAGCTCTGCAACCAGGTTGCGTCGGTGCCCGGCCATGTCAGCGACCAACTCTGCCAGTCCATCGAGAATCCATCCCAATGGCTCATCACCAGCGAGTGGGAGAGCGCCCCGCCGTTCCTCACCTGGGTGAACAGCGAGGAGCACGTGCGGATGGTGGAGCCGCTGCACTCCTGCGTGCGCAACACCCGCTCGCTGCGCTTCCACATCGTCCGCGAGACCGGCCGGGCCTACGAGACCGACACGGCCGCCCGGGGCCGGCTGCAGACGGAGGTGCGCATCGGTGACGGTGTGATCCGGCACGCGCTGACCTTCACCGTGAAGCCGGGCACCGAGGACAAGGTCGCCAAGCTGCTCGCCGACTACGCCGCGCCCGAGCCGCGGGTGGACGACTCCACTCGGCTCCTGCGCACCTCGCTGTTCATGCACGGCAACCGGGTGGTGCGCGCCATCGAGGTGCGCGGCGACCTGCTGGCCGCCCTGCGCCACGTCTCGCGCTCGCCCGAGGTACGGGCCGTGGAAGAAGCCATCAACCCGTACCTGGAGCAGGACCGGGACCTGAACGACCAGGAGTCGGCCCGGCTGTTCTTCACCCGGGCGGCGCTGCCCGCCGTGCACCACGTGATGGCGGACGACCGGCCCGAGGGCACCCGGCGGGCCCTGTACTACCCGGCCAGGCCCGGCTGCGGGATGAAGCTCGCGGAGCTGCTGGCCGCGGCGGACTCGGCGGCCACCGACGACCCGGCGGGCCAGGTGCTGCGCAGCACGGTCTTCGAGCGTGAGGACGTCGTGGTGCGGCTGGTGGACCTCGCCGGGCAGGGCGCGGACGTGGACCCGCTGCCCCGCGACGCCGCGCAGGCCGCCGAGCTGCGCTCCCTGCTGGCCGGCGACGCCGCCCGCATGGAACTGGTCACCGACCGCCGGTCGCCCGCGGTCTGACCCCCGCACCCGCCGGACCACCCGGAAGCCCGATCACACCCACCGAAGCCCGATCACACCCACCGGAGGAATGTCGTGATCAAACCCCGTCCGAGAATCGTGGACCTCAGCGAGGTCGAGCCCAACACGCGGCGCGGCGGTGATCTGCGCGCCATGCTCACCCCGGCCACGGTCGGTTCCACCAGCGGCTTCATGGGTGTGGCCATCGTGCAGCCCGGCGACCGCATCGGTGAGCACTACCACCCCTACTCCGAGGAGTTCGTCTACGTCGTCTGCGGCGAGCTGGAGGTCGACCTGGACGGCGAGCCGCACGTGCTGCGCCCGGAGCAGGGGCTGATGATCCCCGTCGACATGCGCCACCGGTTCCGCAACGTCGGCAACGTGGAGGCGCGGATGGTCTTCCACCTCGGTCCGCTCGCGCCCCGCCCGCAGCTCGGGCACGTCGACACCGAGGAGACGTCGGTGATCGGCGCGGCCGCGGTGGTCACCGAGGCGGCCGGGTCGGGCGCCGGCGGCGGAGGGGTCCGGTCATGAACCGGCGCGTGGCGGTCACGGGCATAGGCATCGTCGCCCCGGGCGGCATCGGCGCACCCGCGTTCTGGGATCTGCTCGCAGCCGGCCGGACCGCGACGCGGGGCATCACCTTCTTCGACCCCTCCCAGCTGCGTTCGCGGATCGCGGCCGAGTGCGACTTCGACCCGACGGCGCACGGCCTGGACGCCGAGCAGGTCGAACGGGCGGACCGCTACATCCAGTTCGCCCTGGTGGCGGGCGACGAGGCGGTCCGCGACTCGGGCCTCGACCTGGCGCGGGAGGACCCCTGGCGGATCGCGGTGTCGGTGGGCACCGCGGTCGGCGGCACCACCCGTCTGGAGCACGACTACGTGCTGGTCAGCCATGGCGGCGAGCGCTGGGACGTGGACCCCGAGCGGGCGGAGCCGCAGCTGCACCGGGCCTTCACCCCGGCGACGGCGGCCTCCGCGGTGGCGGAACGTTTCGGCGCTCAGGGGCCGGTGCAGACCGTCTCCACCGGCTGCACCTCGGGCCTGGACGCCGTGGGGTACGCCTTCCACACCGTCCAGGAGGGCCGGGCCGACATCTGCATAGCCGGTGCGTCCGACTCGCCGATATCCCCCATCACCATGGCGTGCTTCGACGCGATCAAGGCCACCTCGCCGAACAACGACGACCCGGCGCACGCCTCCAAGCCCTTCGACAACAACCGTGACGGCTTCGTCATGGGCGAGGGCGGCGCGGTGCTCGTCCTGGAGGAGCTGGAGCACGCACGGGCCCGCGGCGCACGCGTCTACTGCGAGTTCGGCGGCTACGCCACCTTCGGCAACGCCTACCACATGACCGGCCTGACCAAGGAGGGCCTGGAGATGGCGCGGGCCATCTCCACCGCCCTCGACCAGGCCCGGCTGGACCCCACGGCGATCGACTACGTCAACGCGCACGGCTCCGGCACCCGGCAGAACGACCGCCACGAGACGGCGGCGGTCAAGCGGGCGCTCGGGCAGCACGCCTACGACACCCCGATGAGCTCCATCAAGTCCATGGTGGGCCACTCCCTCGGGGCGATCGGCGCCATCGAACTGGTCGCCTGTGTGCTGGCCCTGGCCAAGCAGGCCGTACCGCCGACCGCGAACTACGAGACCCCCGACCCCGAGTGCGACCTCGACTACGTGCCGCGTACCGCCCGCGACCGGAAGCTGACCAGTGTGCTCTCCGTGGGCAGCGGGTTCGGCGGTTTCCAGTCCGCGGTGATCCTGACCCGGCCGAGGGAGTGAGGACACGATGAGCGAACCCCAGGACCGGCGCGCGGCCGTCACCGGCATCGGCGTGGTCGCGCCCAACGGCATCAGCACCGACACCTTCTGGAAGGCCACGCACGAGGGCCTCAGCGTCGTGGACCGGGTGACCCGCGAGGGCTGCGAGCGGCTGCCGCTGAAGGTGGCCGGCGAGGTCCGTGCCTTCGACGCGGCGGACACCATCGAGGAGCGCTTCCTCGTCCAGACCGACCGCTTCACCCACTACGCCATGGCCGCCGCCGACTTCGCGCTCACCGACGCCCGGCTCGGACCGGCCGACACCGCGCAGTCGCCGTACTCCATCGGCGTGGTCACCGCGGCGGGCTCCGGCGGCGGCGAGTTCGGCCAGCGCGAGCTCCAGCGGCTGTGGGGCAAGGGCAGCCGGTTCGTGGGGCCGTACCAGTCCATCGCCTGGTTCTACGCCGCGAGCACCGGCCAGGTGTCCATCCGCCGCGGCTTCAAGGGCCCCTGCTCGGTCGTCGCCTCCGACGAGGCCGGCGGCCTGGACGCCCTCGCGCACGCGGCACGGGCGGTGCGGCGCGGCACCGACGCGATCGTGGCCGGCTCCACCGAGGCGCCGCTCGCGCCGTACTCGGTGGTCTGCCAGCTCGGTTACGAGGAGCTGAGCCGGGAGAGCGAACCGGGGCGCGCGTACCGGCCGTTCACGACGGAGGCGTGCGGGTTCGTGCCCGCCGAGGGCGGCGCGATGCTCGTGGTGGAGGCCGCCGACGCCGCCCGCGCCCGCGGCGCGGACATCCGGGCCTACGTGGCCGGGCACGGCGCCACCTTCACCGGCGCCGCCCGCTGGGCACAGTCCCGCGCGGGGCTCGCCCAGGCGATCCGGCAGGCGCTGGCCGAGGCCGAGTGCGCGCCCGAGGAGGTCGACGTGGTCTTCGCCGACGCCCTCGGGGTGCCGGCGGCCGACCGGGCCGAGGCGCTGGCCATCGCCGACGCCCTCGGCGCCCATGGCACGCGGGTGCCGGTCACCGCGCCCAAGACCGGCACCGGTCGCGGCTACTGCGCGGCCCCCGTGCTGGACACCGCCGCGGCCGTGCTTTCGATGGAGCACGGGCTGATCCCGCCGACCCCGAACGTCCACGACATCTGCCACGACCTCGACCTCGTGACCGGCCGGGCCCGCGTCGCCGAACCGCGCACCGCGCTGGTTCTCAGCCGCGGCCTCATGGGGTCGAACTCGGCGCTGGTGCTGCGGCACCCCAGCGCGCGGTGAACACAGCGAAGGAGGAGAGCAATGTCCAAGATCACCGTCGAAGAACTCGCAGCCCTCATGAAGAAGGCGGCCGGTGTCACCGTCAGCCCCGAGCAGCTCAACGACAAGCCGGACACCGGCTTCGACGTCCTCGGCGTCGACTCGCTCGGCCTGCTCGGCATCGTCGGCGAGCTGGAGAACGAGCACGGCACCCCGATGCCGGTGGACGCCGAGCGCTGCAAGACACCCCAGCAGTTCCTCAACCTCGTCAACAACACGCTGATGGCAGGAGCCTGACATGGCAGGACACACCCGGAACGAGATCACCATCGCGGCCCCCCTCGACCTGGTCTGGGACATGACCAACGACCTGGAGCGCTGGCCCCAGCTCTTCAGCGAGTACGCGGCCGTCGAGGTGCTCAAGCGCGAGGGTGAGAAGACCACCTTCCGGCTCACCATGCACCCGGACGAGAACGGCACCGTCTGGAGCTGGGTCTCCGAGCGCGAGCCCGACCGTGCCACCCGCACCGTCAGGGCCCGCCGGGTGGAGACCGGTCCGTTCGCCCACATGGACATCCACTGGGCCTACGAGGAGGTCCCGGCAGGCACCCGCATGGTGTGGACGCAGGACTTCGCGATGAAGCCGGAGGCGCCCGTCGACGACGACTGGATGACCGACAACATCAACAAGAACTCCAAGGTCCAGATGGCCCTGATCCGCGACAAGATCGAGAAGGCGGCCGCCGGCCACCGGCCCGCCCCGGCGCTCGCCGACTGAGCACCCACGGGAAACGGAAGGGAACGAGGAGAGGACGAGCACCGTGCACCAGGCCCTGATCGTCGCCCGGATGGCCCCGGGTTCAGCCCCCGACATCGCGAAGATCTTCGAGGAGTCCGACCGGGGGGAGCTGCCCCACCTCGTGGGGGTCACCCGGCGCAGCCTCTTCCAGTTCGGCGATGTGTACATGCACCTCATCGAGTCCGAGCGCGAACCGGGCCCGGCCATCGCCAAGGTCACCGAACACCCCGAGTTCAGGGACGTCAGCGAGCGGCTGACGGCGTACGTCAGCGCGTACGACCCGGCGACCTGGCGCTCACCCAAGGACGCGATGGCGCGGCGCTTCTACGTCTGGGAGCGCCCCTGAGACACGTGTCCTGCCCGGACGGCCGTCGGCCGCCGGGCCCGCGGCGAAGCGGGCCCGGCGGCCGACGGTCCGTTCTCCGCGCTCACGCGGTCACATGGCAGTCGAACGCGTGCAGGTAGGGGTTCACCGGCTGGATGGTGTCCACGGCGAGACCCGCCGCGGCGAGCCGGCTCACCATGCTGTCGGTGGTGTGCTTGGCCCCGCCGACGTTGAGGAGCAGCAGCAGGTCCATCGCGGTGCTGAACCGCATCGACGGGGTGTCGTCCACCAGGTTCTCGATGACGACGACCCGGGTCCCGGGCCCGCCCGCCTGGACGACGTTGCGCAGCAGCCGGGCCGTGCTCTCGTCGTCCCACTCCAGGATGTTCTTGATGACGTAGACGTCGGCCTTGACCGGGATCGCCTCGCGGACGTCGCCCGGCACGATCTGGGCGCGGCCCGCGAGGTCGCCGCCCTCGCGCAGCCGCGGCAGCGCGTTCTCCACCACCCGGGGCAGGTCCAGCAGACTGCCGTGCATCCGCGGGTACTTGTCCAGCAGGCAGGCCACCACGTGCCCCTGGCCGCCGCCGAGGTCGGCGACGGACGCGGCGCCCGACAGGTCGAGCAGGGCCGCGACCTCCCGTGCCGACTGCTCGCTGGAACGGGTCATCGCCTGGTTGAAGACGTCCGCCGACTCCGGCGCGTCCTCGTTCAGGTAGGCGAAGAACTCCTTGCCGTAGAGGCCCTCCACCACGTTGCGGCCGCTGCGCACCGCCTCGTCCAGCTTGGGCCAGGCGGCCCAGGTCCACGGTTCGGTGCACCACAGCGCGATGGCGCGCAGGCTGTTCGGGTCGTCCTCGCGCAGCAGCCGGGACATGTCGGTGTGCGCGAAGGTGCCGTCGGGCCGCTCGGTGAAGACGCCGTAGCAGGCCAGGGCCCGCAACATGCGGCGCAGCGGCTTGGGCTCGGCCTTGACCGCGGCAGCGAGGGCCTCGGCGCTCTGCGGGGTGTCCCCGAGCGCGTCGGGCACGCCCAGGCGGGCGGCGGCCCGTACGGCGGCGGACAGGGCCGCCCCGAAGACGAGTTCGCGCAGGCGCATCGGCGGGGGCGGGGTGGTCGGGGCCTTGGCGGTGGCCCGGTTCGGCGGTGCCGTCTCAGCGGTGGTCATCTGCCGCCTTCCTTCGTTCTCGGCGTGCGTCGGTCCAGCGGGGCAGTGGTCGGGTGGTCAGCACAGGCCCGAGGGCTTGGAGACCCGGCAGGCGTTGTGGTCGAAGGTGTTGCCGATGCCCTTGGTCTCCGTGTCGACCAGGTCCGCGGGGGCGTTGCCGATCAGCGCGTTGCCACTGATGCGGTTCTGGTCGTTGGTGACGCCCACGAAGCTCTTGAACAGCACGATGCCGCCGGACAGCGGGGAGCTGCCCGAGTTCCCGGTGACCCGGTTGCCGTCCACCACGGTCTTCTCGGTGCCGGTCAGCACGATGCCGGAGCCCTGGATGGCGGGCAGCCGGTCGGTCTTGGGGCAGGACTTGTTGTTCTGGGTGACGTCGTTGAAGGCGACCTCCAGGTGACCGGCCTTGGGCTTGTTCTCGTCACCGACGACGAACACCCCGGCGCAGTTGCCGGCGATGTAGTTCTCGGCCACCGAGAGATTGCGCAGGCGCCGTACGGTGACGCCGATGCGGTTGTTCTCCAGCCGGTTGTGGTCGATGACCGTCCGCTCGGTGTCGAGGGCGCCGGCCTCCTCGGTGATGGTGTTGGCGAGGAAGACGCCCGCGTCACCGTTGCCCTCGGCGTAGTTGCCCACGATGTGCCCGTGCACGGAGCGTTCCTGGGCGATGCCCCACACGGCGTTCTTCACGGCCTGCACGTCGCGCACGGTCATGGTGTCCGTCGCCATGCCGAACACCCCGGCGCGGGCGAAGCCGGTCACCTTCAGGTCGGCGACGGTGACGCCCTTGACGTTCTTCGTCTTGGTGCCGATCACGCAGATGCCGTTGCCGCCCTCGGCGCAGCTCTTGGTGGCCTTGGTGGCCTTGGTGCCGGTGTCCGGCGCCTTGCCCGCCGCCTTCGCCGCGGGCTCGATCACCGTGCTCGCGCCCGTCCCGCGCAGGGTGACGTGCGGCGTGTTGATGGTGACGCTCTCCTTGTAGACGCCGGGGAGCACGAGCACGGTGTCGCCGGGCTGCGCGCTGTTCACGGCCTTCTGGATCGATTCACCCTGGTGGACCACCAGGGTCTGGTGAACGGCCGCCGCGGGGGTGGCGCCCAGTCCGATTCCCGTGCCGACGAGTGCCGCGACGGCACTCGCGGCATAAGCGAAGTGACATCTCTTCATATCCGGTACGTTATGACCGAATAATCCGTAGATGTATATATAGGCCATCCGGCGGCGTGTCAGCGGAAGGGAACGCATACTGGCGACGTGACCCGGGTCGACCCCCTCCGCCGTGGACTCGGGGCGGTCGCGGGCCATGTCCGCGGTGCCCCGGGCACCTACGTCTGGCTGGCGGTCCTGTTCGTCACCACCGTCGCGGTGCACCACATGTCGCCCGGGTTCGAGCAGCACTTCCTGCGCCGCAGGTCGACCAACATCCACGAGCTGTCCCGCACCCCGCTGCGGGTGCTGGTCTCCAGCGCGATGTGGATCGAGGGCGGGCGCTGGCTGCCGTACGCGTTCCTGTACACCGTTTTCCACGCCCCGGCGGAGCGCTGGCTCGGCACCGCCCGCTGGCTCGTGGTGTGCGCGGCGGCCCATGTGCTCGCGTCCCTGGTCAGCGAGGGGCTGCTGCTGAAGGCGATCCGGGACGGCATCGCGCCCCACGCGGCCGTCGACACCCTCGACATCGGCGTCAGTTACGCCCTGGCCGGCGTCGTCGGCGTCCTCGTCTACCGCATCGCCGCCCCCTGGCGCTACGCCTACCTCGCCGTCGTCCTCGCCGTCTTCACCCTCCCGCTGACCGGGTCGCCCACCTTCACCGACATCGGACACTTCCTCGCGATGCTGATCGGCCTGGCCTGCTTCCCGCTGACCAGAGGCCGCGGAAAAGCATGGAATCCGAAGGAGACAGTGACCGCGCTCAAGGGTTAGGTTCCCGGCCATGAGCAGCTCGGCGAGCAGTTTCGTGAACGGTGGCATCTCCTTCTGGTACGCGGACGACGGCATCCCGGTGGCCCGGGAGCCGCTGCCCGGGGACGCCACGGCCGACGTGGTGATCGTCGGCGGCGGGTACACCGGCCTGTGGACCGCCTACTACCTGAAGAAGGCCGCGCCCTTCCTGCGGATCACCGTCCTGGAGCAGAAGTTCTGCGGGTACGGCGCCTCCGGCCGCAACGGCGGCTGGCTCTACAACGGCGTCGCGGGCCGCGACCGCTACGCGAAGCTGCACGGTCGCGAGGCCGCGGTGCGGCTCCAGCAGGCGATGAACGACACCGTCGACGAGGTCATCGCGGTCGCCGCGGCGGAGGGCATCGACGCCGACGTGCACAAGGGCGGCGTCCTGGAGGTGGCCACGACCCCGGCGCAGCTGGCCCGGCTGAAGGCGTTCCACGAGCACGAGCTGTCGTACGGCGAGAAGGACCGGGAGCTGTACGGCGCCCGGGAGACGGCCGAGCGGATCCGGGTCGCGGACGCCGTCGGCTCCGCCTGGACCCCGCACGGCGCCCGGCTGAACCCGGTGAAGCTGGTGAAGGGCCTGGCGGCGACGGTCGAGGGGCTCGGCGTGGTGATCCACGAGATGACCCCGGTCACCGAGATCCGGCCCAAGCACGCCGTCACCCCCTACGGCACCGTCCGCGCCCCCTACGTGCTGCGCTGCACCGAGGGCTTCACCGCGTCCCTCAAGGGCCAGAAGCGGACCTGGCTGCCGATGAACTCCTCGATGATCGCCACCGAGCCGCTGACCGAGGCGCAGTGGGCGGCGATCGGCTGGGACGGCCGGGAGACGCTCGGCGACATGGCGCACGCCTACATGTACGCGCAGCGCACCGCCGACGACCGGATCGCGCTGGGCGGGCGCGGGATGCCGTACCGCTTCGGCTCGCGCACGGACAACGACGGCCGCACCCAGCAGGCGACCGTCGAGGCGCTGCGGGACATCCTGGTGCGGTTCTTCCCGTCCCTGGCCGGTGCCCGGGTGACCCACGCCTGGTCCGGCGTGCTCGGCGTCCCCCGCGACTGGTGCGCCACCGTCACCCTCGACCGCTCCACGGGCCTCGGCTGGGCCGGCGGCTACGTCGGTTCCGGCGTGGCCACCACCAACCTCGCCGCCCGCACCCTGCGCGACCTCGTCCGGCAGGACTCCGGCCAGGCCGGCCGCACCGCACTGACGGACCTCCCCTGGGTCGGCCACAAGGTCCGCAAGTGGGAGCCCGAACCCTTCCGCTGGCTCGGCGTCCACGGCATGTACGCCACGTACCACACGGCCGACCGGCGCGAACGCCGCCACCCGGGCACGGAGTCCTCGCGGCTGGCGAAGGCCGCGGACCGGGTGGCGGGGCGGGGCTGAGGCGTCGGCGCCCCGGTCGCGCGGCACCTGCCCGAGGCCCCGACGGGGAAGGCGCCACCGCGGCGAAGACCGACGTCCCGCTCGGCGGACGACGTCGGCGCGCCCCGGCCTCAGCCGACCGACTCCCGCACCGCGGTCCCGGCCGGGGCGCCGTGTTCCGGGGCCGGGGCGGTCACCAGGAAGCCGGCGGTCAGGGCCGAGACGAGCATGATCGCGGCGGCCCAGGCGATGGCGACGGTGTAGCCGTGCACGACGCCGGCCTGGGCCACGCCGGGCCGGTGCGGGCGGCCGGCGATGTAGGCCGCGGTGCTGGTGGTGGCGATCGTGTTCAGGAGGGCCGTGCCGATGGAGCCGCCGACCTGCTGGGCGGAGTTGACGGTCGCGGAGGTGACCCCGGAGTCGCGCGGCGCGATCCCCGCCGTGGCCGTCGCGAACACCGGCATGAACGTCAGCCCCATGCCGAGCCCGAGGAGCAGCAGGGAGGGCAGGATCTCCCCGGCGTAGGAGGAGCGCACGGTGAGCCGGGTGAGCAGCAGCAGCCCGCTCGTCGCCAGCAGCATCCCCGGCACCAGCAGCCGCCGCGGCGGCACACGGGGCAGCAGTCGCGCCGAGATCTGCGTCGACCCGGTGACGATCGCGGCGGTCATCGGCAGGAACGCGAGACCCGTGCGGACCGGCGAGTACCCGAGGACGACCTGGAGGTAGTAGGTCATGAACAGGAACAGCCCGAACATGCCGATCACCGCGAACGTCATCGTCAGGAAGCACCCCGCGCGATCCCGGTCGCGCAGGATGTGCAGCGGCAGCAGCGGGCTCGGCGCCCGTGCCTGCCACCACACGAACGCCCCGAGCAGCAGCACCCCGGCCGCGAACAGCGTGAGCACCAGCGGATCGGTCCAGCCCCGGGGCTGGGCCTCGCCGAAGCCGTAGACGATCGCGACCAGGCCGCCGCAGCCCAGCAGCGCGCCGGGCACGTCGAGGCTGACGTCCCCGTGTCCCGGCCGGTCGTGCAGCAGCGTGAAGGCGCCGAAGACGGCGAGCGCCGCGATGGGCACGTTGACGTACAGGCACCAGCGCCAGGTCAGGTACTCGGTGAGCACCCCGCCCACGATCAGCCCGATCGCCGAACCGCTGCCCGCCAGCGCGCCGTAGACCCCGAAGGCCTTGCCGCGCTCGCGCGGGTCGGTGAACGTCGTGGTCAGCAGGGACAGCGCGGACGGCGCGAGCAGGGCCGCGAAGACCCCTTGCAGCGCTCGGGCGCCGAAGAGCATCCCCGGGCCGGTCGCGGCCCCGCCGAGCGCGGAGGCGGCCGCGAAGCCCGCCAGGCCGATCACGAAGGTGCGTTTTCGCCCCACGAGGTCGGCGACCCGGCCGCCCAGCAGGAGCAGGCCGCCGAAGGCGAGGGTGTACGCGGTGATCACCCATTGCCGGCTGCCGTCGGACATGTGCAGGGCGCGCTGCGCGGAGGGGAGCGCGATGTTCACGATCGTGGCGTCCAGGACCACCATCAGCTGGGCCAGGGCGATGACGACCAGTCCCCACCAGCGGTGCGGGTCCGTGACCTCCGCGGCGGCCCGGGGCTCACCCGTTCGGCCGATGTTCATCTGGCCAGAACACCATGGATCGGGAGGTGTCGCATCTGGGTGCTTCCACCCCTTTTCTCAGGGATTTCTCAGGGTTCCAGCACCACCTTCCCCACGGTGCCGCGGTTCTCCAGTGCCCGGTGCGCGGCGGCGGCCCGCGCGAGCGGGAAGCGGGTGACGGCGGGCCGCAGCCGGCCGCGCGCGGCCTCCGCGAGCGCCCGCTCCTCCAGTGCCCGCAGGCCCCCGCCGCGCCGCGTCAGCCCCGGTCCGAGCACGGACTCGGAGACCCCGGCCACGGCGTACCCGCGGCCCTCGCCGATCCCCTCCGCCGACCAGCCGAAGACGAGGTGGCGCCCGCCCGGCCCGAGCAGCGCCACGGCGTCCCGGGCGACGGCGCCGCCCACCCCGTCGTAGACGATCGTCGCGGCCCGCCCGCCGAGCCCGGCGCGGACCTCGGCGGCCCAGCCGGGCGCGGTGTAGTCGACGGCGAGGTCCGCGCCGTTCGCCCGTACCCGCTCCGTCTTCGCCTCCCCGCCGGCGAGCCCGACCACGGTCGCCCCCGCGGTCGCGGCGTACTGCACGAGCAGTGTCCCGATGCCGCCCGCGGCCGCCGGTACGACCACCACGTCGTCCGGGCCCGGCTCGGCGAACCCCGTGACGCCGAGGGCCGTGCGGCCGGTGCCGATCATGGCGACGGCCGCCGCGAAGCTCAGCGGCCCGGGGATCTCGTGCAGCCGCTCGGCGCCGGTGACGGCGAGTTCGGCGTATCCGCCGGACGCGAGGCCCAGGTGGGCGACCACACGCCGCCCGAGCCACGCCTCGGCCACCCCGTCGCCGACCGCGTCCACCACGCCGGCGACCTCGCGGCCGGGCACGGTGGGCAGGGCGGGCGGCGCGGGCAGCGGGCCGCGGTGCCCGGCGCGGAGGGCCGCGTCGAGCAGGTGCACCCCGGCCGCGGCGACCGCGATCCGCACCTGCCCGGGGCCCGGGACGGGGTCCTCGGCTTCCTCGTAGGCCAGGTTCTCGGCCGGACCGAAGGCGTACAGGCGTACGGCGTGCATGGGCGGCCCCCGGATGGACGGCTGTGTCGGTCGGCCCACTCTCCGACCTCAAGCGTGCTTGAGGTCAAGGGCGCCGGGGGCGATTGTCAGTGGCGGCGTGCAGCATGGGCCCCATGGCGAGGAGAACGACCGGCGGGAGCCGGGTGGGACGGGGCGCACGGCGGCCGGAGCTGCGGCTGCCGCCGCCCGCGCCGTGGGACGGCGGGGGACTGGAGCCCGACGGCGACTACGACGGGCTGGAGTTCCGGGACGCGGACCTGGCGGGACAGGACGCGGCCGGCGCCCGGTTCATGGACTGCGCGCTGCGGGGCTGCGCGGTCGACGGGACACGGCTGCGCCACGCCCGCGTCCTCGACTCCGCGCTCGCCGGCCTGCGCGGGGTCGGCACCGACCTCTCCGAGGCCACCCTGCGCGACGTCGAACTGACCGATCCGCGCCTCGGCGGCACCCAGCTGCACGGCGCGGTGCTGGAGCGGGTCGTCGTGCGCGGCGGCAAGATCGACTTCCTGAACCTGCGCATGGCCCGACTGCGGGACGTGGTCTTCGAGTCCTGCGTCCTGGTCGAACCGGACTTCGGGAGCGCCCGCCTGGAGCGGGTGGAGTTCGTGGACTGCGCGCTGAGGGGGGCGGACCTCACCGGGGCCACGCTGAAGGACGTCGATCTGCGCGGTGCCGCGCCGCTGGAGATCACCCGGGGCCTCGACCGGCTGTCCGGCGCGGTGATCGGGGCGGCCCAGCTGCTGGACCTGGCACCGGCGTTGGCGGCGGCGCTCGGGATACGCGTGGAGTAGGGAGCTGGGGGTCAGGGCCTAGGAGACACGGGGGAAGCGGGCCTGGAGGGTCCAGATCGCCGGGTTCTCGCCCAGCTCCTCATGGAGGTCGACGAGGTCGGCGACCAGGTCCTGGAGGAAGTCCCGTGCCTCCCGGCGCAGTTCGGCATGGGAGAAGGCGAGCGGGGCCTCGTCCGACGGCTGCCAGTCGGCGGTGATGTCGACCCAGCCGAAGCGGCGCTCGAAGAGCATCCGGTCACTGGACTCGGTGAAGTCCAGCTCCGCCCGCTGCGGACGGGCGGCGCGGGAGCCCATCGGGTCCCGGTCGAGCAGCTCCACGATGTCGCACAGCGCCCACGCGAAGTCCAGCACCGGCACCCATCCCCAGGCCGTGGACAGCTCCCGGTCCGTCTTCGTGTCCGCGAGGTACACGTCCCCGCAGAACAGGTCGTGCCGCAGCGCGCGGACGTCCGCGCGGCGGTAGTCGGTCTGCGGGGGGTCCGGGAACCGGTTGGAGAGGGCGTAGCCGATGTCGAGCACCTGACGATGGTGTCATGGCGCCGCGCGGGAGCCGCCGCCCGCTCCGATCCGCCTCCGCCTAAGATCGCTGACATGTCCAGATCCGTACGCTTGGTGCCGGCCGTCGCATCGGCGTTGGCACTCGCGCTCACCGGTACCGGGTGCGGGGGCGGGGTGCACGGCACGCCGGGTGGCGCGGGCCTGCGCGACCCGTACTTCCCGAAGGCGGGCAACGGCGGGTACGACGTCGGCCACTACGCCCTCACCCTGGACTACACCCCGGCCACCCGACGCCTCACCGGTACGGCGGTCATCACGGCCCGCGCGACCAAGGACCTGTCCGCGTTCGACCTGGACCTCGCCGGGCTGCACGTGGACTCGGTCGGCGTCGACGGCCGGGACGCCCGCTACAACCGGGCCGGACAAGAACTCACCGTCCGGCCGCACGACGACCTGCGCGAGGGCCGGACCTTCCGCACGACGGTCCGCTACTCCGGCGTCCCGAGGACCCTCACCGATCCCGACGGCTCCGCGGAGGGCTGGCTGACCACGGCCGACGGCGCGCTCGGCCTCGGCGAGCCGGTCGGGTCCATGGCGTGGTTCCCCGGCAACCACCACCCGTCCGACAAGGCGTCGTACGACATCGCCATCACCGTCCCGCAGGGCCTCCAGGCCGTCTCCAACGGGGAACCGGTCGGCCGGTCCACCCGGGGCGGCCGCACGACGTACCGCTGGCACACCGCCCAGCCCATGGCCGACTACCTCGCCATGGTCGCCATCGGACACTTCGACATCACCCGGTCCAAGGGCCCCGGCGGGCTGCCCGTCCTCACCGCGGTCGACCCCACGCAGGCAGAGGCGAGCGCGGGGGTCCTCGCGAGGCTGCCCGAGGTCGTCAAGTGGGAGGAGGACACCTTCGGGCCGTATCCCTTCTCCTCCGTCGGCGCCGTCATCGACCGCCCGGACGACGCCGGTTACGCGCTGGAGACCCAGAACCGCCCGGTCTTCCCCGGCGCCCCCGAACTCGGCACGCTCGTCCACGAACTCGCCCACCAGTGGTACGGCGACAGCGTCACCCCCAAGTCCTGGCGGGACATGTGGCTCAACGAGGGCTTCGCCACGTACGCCCAGTGGCTGTGGGACGAGGACCACGGCGGCGACACGGCCGAGCAGACCTTCCTGTCCTTCTACCACGCCCACGACGACGCCCTGTGGGCCTTCCCCCCGGCGACCCCCTCGAACGCCGCCCACATCTCCGCGTCCCCGGTCTACGAACGCGGCGCGATGGTCCTCCACAAGATCCGCCGGAAGGTGGGCGACGAGGCATTCTTCGCCCTCCTGCGCGCCTGGCCGGCCTCCCACCGCTACGGCAACGCGAGCACCGCCGACTTCACGGCATGGGTGCAACGGCGCTTCCCCGGCAAGGACTTCGGCGAGATCTGGAAGGACTGGCTCTACGGAGACGGCAGACCGGCGCACCCGTGAACCGGAGCCCCGCCGAGGACCCGGCCCCGCCCTTCCCCGGTGTCCGCAGGGGAAGGGCGGCGACGGCGGTTCGTCAGACGTTGACGCCGAAGTCCTGGGCGATGCCGACCAGACCCGAGGCGTAGCCCTGGCCGACGGCGCGGAACTTCCACTCCGCGCCGTTGCGGTACAGCTCGCCGAAGACCATGGCCGTCTCGGTGGCGGCGTCCTCGGAGAGGTCGTAGCGGGCGATCTCCGCGCCGCCCGCCTGGTTGACGATGCGGATGTAGGCGTTGCGCACCTGGCCGAAGTTCTGGCCGCGGTTCTCCGCGTCGTAGATGGAGACCGGGAAGACGATCTTGTCGATGTCGGCCGGGAGGCCGGCCAGGTTGACGTTGATCGCCTCGTCGTCGCCCGCGCCCTCGCCCGTGCGGTTGTCGCCGGTGTGCACGATGGTGCTGTCCGGGGTCTGCTTGTTGTTGAAGAAGACGAAGTGGGCGTCCGAGAAGACCTTGCCCTGCGCGTTGACCGCGATGGCGGAGGCGTCCAGGTCGAAGTCCGTGCCCGTGGTGGTGCGGACGTCCCAGCCGAGGCCCACGGTGACGGCCGCCAGGCCCGGAGCCTCCTTGGAGAGCGAGACGTTGCCACCCTTGGACAGGCTTACAGCCATGTTGGGAGTCCCTTCCTAGTGTTCGCTGTGCGTGCCGACGAAGCTACCGTCACCCGGGACAACGACGAGGGGGGTCCCTGTGGTTCCGCGCCCCTTTACCTTTTTTACCGACGCCTCCTCACCGATGCCTCATCCCGACGGCTTCCCGGCGGCTTCCCGCCGATCCGGAAATCCAGGTGACGCGACCGCCCGGGGCCGGGAACATGGAAGACATGTCCGGTCCTCACGTCATCCGCGGCTCCGTCTCCCTTCCCGAGGCCGAGCTGATGTGGCGTTTCTCCAGATCGTCGGGGCCCGGCGGGCAGCATGTGAACACCAGTGACTCCCAGGTGGAGCTGCGCTTCGACCTCGCGGCCACCGAGGCGCTGCCGCCGGTGTGGAAGGAGCGGGCCCTGGAGCGGCTGGCCGGCCGGCTCGTCGACGGGGTGGTGACCGTACGGGCGTCCGAGCACCGCTCCCAGTGGCGCAACCGCGAGGCCGCCGCCGTACGCCTCGCGGCCCTCCTCGCGGAGGCCAGCGCACCCCCGCCCAAGCCCCGCAAGCCCACCCGGATACCGCGTGGCATCAACGAGCGCCGGCTGCGGGAGAAGAAACAGCGCGCCGAGACCAAGCGGGGGCGCACGGGGCGGGACTGGGGCTAGCGGACCGCCACGCCCCCGCACCCGCCGGTTCACCCCAGCCCCAGCACCCCCACCGTCTGCCCCCCACTCGTCTCCCCGTTCTTCCTGAACCCCAGCCGGAGATAGAAGTCCTCGGGGCCGTCCGCCCCCGGGTGCCAGGTGACATACAGCTCGGAGCCGCCCCGGCGACGGATCTCCGAGCCGACGGCGGCGACCGCGAAGCGTCCGTATCCCCGTCCCTGCTCGCCCGCCGCGATGTTCAGCCGCCACAGCCCCGACCGGCGCACGCTCCCGTCGCCGTACCAGTCGATGTCGAGGAAGGCCATGAGGAACCCGACCGGCCGTGAGCCGTCGAGGATCAGCCGGGGCCAGGCCACACCCGCGGGGTGGACGTACGCCTCGGCCAGCGACCGTTCCACCGGCTCGACCGCGTGTTCCTGGTCGGGCCGGACGCGGATGCCGACGGCCGCCTCGAAGGTGCGGGGCGTGATCTCTTCCAGGTGCGGTGTCATCCGCGCACCCTAGGCGGTGATTTCGGTCCGCCACCACGGAAATACGAGGGAGGCTCAGCCCAACTGCCGGTACCGGCCCCGGAAATACATCAGCGGCCCGCCCTCCGCGCTCGGCACCCGGGCCGTCAGCACCCGGCCGATGACGAGCGTGTGGTCCCCCGCCGCCACCCGCTGCTCGGTCCGGCACTCCAGCGTCGCGAGCGCGCCGCCGACCAGCGGGGCGTTCGTGACCTCGCCGCGGGCGTACGCGATGTCCTCGAACAGGAGCCGGTCGCTGATGCGGCCCTTCATGGCGAAGCGCCCCGCGACGTGCCGCTGGCTCTCGGCGAGCACCGACACCGCCCACAGCGGCTGTTCGGCGAGCAGGTCGTCCATGCGCGAGCCGTTCCGCAGGCTGACCAGCACCAGCGGCGGGTCCAGGGAGACCGACATGAAGGCCGTCGCGGTCATGCCGACGTCCTCCACGCCCGGCGCGTCCGGGTCGTCCGGGACGAGCGGCGGTTCCTGCGCGGTGACCAGGACCACACCGGAGGACAGGCGGGACATCGCGGCCCGGAACTCGTCGTTGCTCACCCCCTCAGCATGCCCGGAAGCGGCGGGGGCGGTGGGGGAAGGCGTCTTCAGCACGCCGGAAACGCTAGTCTGCGCCCTGTGCACCCCGCATCGGGCCTCCGCCCGAGCCGGGTCCTAGGACCAGCGGCGGACAGCGGTGCGCGCAACGGTGGCCCCGGCATGCGGTGAACGCCGGGAAAACGCGGAATCTCCGCCCAATTGTTCACGTTTTGCTGTGACTTGAGTCACAAGGGGCCTGAATTGTTGACCCTGTGTACCGGGTGGGCAGCGCACTGTGATTCAGTGGCTGGGAAACTGCTGGAGAACCACGAGACGCCGAAGACGACGACCCTTGATTCGCTGCGAGGTCTCGGGGGGAGGGCGAGCATGGAGACCGAGTCGGAGCCGTACGTCCGTCTTGCGTCCCTGCGTCAGCTGCACCAGGTCATGGCCGACATGAACACGGCACGCAGCCTGGCGGACACCCTGCAGTCCGTCGCCGACGGCGTGGTCAACGCCCTCGGCTACGAGATGGCGGCGGTGAACCTCGTACGCCCCGACGGCGACCTCGTCGTCGCGGCCTTCTCCGGCAACTCCGCCGCCGAGGCCCTGATCACCGGCCGGGTCGGCTCCCGTGACGCCTGGGAGCGGCGCCTCGGCATGGGCGAATGCTGGGGCGACCTCGTCTTCATACCGCACACCGAGGGCTGGGTGCTGGACGACGACGACGTGCCCCAGTGGTTCACGGACGGGCCCGCGCCCCGCTTCGAGGACGAGTGGCACCCCTCCGACCGGCTCTTCGCGCCCATGTACACCCCGGGCGTGCCCGGCGGCTCCCGCGGCGAACTGCTCGGCGTCATATCCGTGGACCGGCCGCGCAACGGCCGGCTGCCCGGCGCCTGGGGCCGCGAGGCCCTCCAGATGTACGCCTTCCAGGCCGCCATCGCGATCAGCAACGCCCGGCTGCGCTCCAACATGCAGCGCGCCCTGGTGCGCCTGGAGCGCGAGCAGCAGGCGCTGCGGGCGAGCGAGGAGAGCTTCCGGCAGGCCTTCGAGTACGCGCCGTCCGGCATGGCCATCGCCGAGTTGGGCGGTGAACAGCACGGCCGCATCCTGCGCACCAACGACGCCCTGTGCCGGCTGCTCGGCCGCCCGGCCTCCGCGATGCGCCGCTACTCCTTCTCCGACCTGGTCCACCCCGAGGACATCGGCACCCTGCTGCGCACCTCCGCGGAGGGCGGCCGGGCGGAACTCCGGCTCGGCCGCCGCGACGGCAGCTACGTCTGGGTGTCGCTGCGCAACAGCGTGGTCGCGGACGCGGCCGACGGGCCCCGCTTCCTGCTCACGCACGTCGAGGACATCGAGGAGCGCAAGCGCCGCGAGCTCCAGCTCGCCCACCGCGCCTCGCACGACTCGCTGACCGGCCTGCCGAACTCCGCCGAGCTGCGCTCACGGCTCGCCGCCCGGCTGTGCCGCCGCCCCGCGCACGCCCTGGAGTCCCTGGACGCGGCCTACGGCCACCCCTCGGCCTTCGACGGCCCCACCGGGCACGGCTTCGACTTCGCGCCGGGCGCCGAGACGTACGACGGCTACGACCACCATGTGCACACCGTCGCCCCCGAGGGCGAGCAGGACGACGGCACCAAGGGGCTCGCGGTGCTCTTCTGCGACCTGGACGGCTTCAAGTCGATCAACGACCGGTTCGGGCACAACGCGGGCGACGCCGTGCTGATCGAGGTCGCGCGGCGGCTGTCCCAGGGGGTGCGCGACGGTGACACGGTGGCCCGGCTCGGCGGCGACGAGTTCGTGATCCTCGCCGACGGGCTCGGCCGCGCCGACGCCCAGGACCTGGCGGTACGGCTGCGCAACGAGATCATCCAGCCGATCCGGGCCGAGGGCCGGGCGGTCCGGGTGGGCGCGAGCTTCGGCATCGGCTGGGCGCACTGCGGCATGACGGCCGACGAAGTGCTGAAGTCGGCTGACGAGCGGATGTACGTAGAGAAACGATCTCGTCCCAAACAGCATCGACGTGCGGGATGAACCGCAGGTCGGACGGTTGATGCGGTCTGCGTCACCCGTTTGGCACAACCGGAGCGGGTAGGCTCGCCTTTCCAGCCATGACCGCATCCGTTCGCACCTGTTGAGGAGTACCAAGGGATGACGCCCGGCGACAACGGCGCGAGCACGCCCGAGGAAGACGACCCGTTCGGCTACCTGTACGCAGACGGCCAGGCCAGAGGGGCGCAGCCGCCGTCCGGTGGCTACGGCTACCCGAACTCGGTCAGCAGGGTGCGCACGGTCGGCGAGCGTCAGTACGGTCAGCAGCAGCCGCCCTACGTCCCGCAGCAGCAGGGCGCCTACGGCCAGCCGAACGCGCACTACCAGGCCCCGGAGACGCTGCCCGGCGGCACGCCGCCGACCGGCCGCCCCCCGGCCCCCCGGTCCGGCCCCGGCCGCGGCGGGCCCAACACCAAGGGCCTGCTGATCGGCGCGATCGCGGTGGTCGCCGCGGTGGTCATCGGCATCGGCGTCGCGATGATCAACGGCAACTCGGACGACGACAAGTCCGGCAACCAGGCGGGCGCGACCCCGACCCAGCAGCAGTCGACGGCGCCGACCCCGACGAGCAGCAGCTCGGCGGGCGGTGAACTGCCGAAGGTCGATGCGGCGGACAGCTCGGTGCAGCTGTCCGGCGGCGCCGCGCCGGCCACGGACGTCAAGGCCTCGCGGGCCGCGGGCGGCAAGTACGTGGGTGGCCTGAACCAGGTCGGCGCCTCCGTCACCTGGAGCGTGGACGTCCCCTCGGACGGCCCCTACACCCTCTTCACCGGGTACAGCGCGACCGGCGAGGACCAGTCGATGACGGTCACCGTCAACGGCAAGGAGTTCGGCAGCAAGCTCGGGCTGAAGAACTGGCGCCACGCCGCCGACAACGACTTCGCCCACGGCTGGACCCGCTCCTACGTGTGGCCCACGCTCAAGAAGGGCAACAACACCATCTCCATCTCCTGCCAGCCGGGCGACAAGTGCAACGTCCTGCTGGACCAGCTGTGGCTGAAGGCGGGCCAGGTCACCGGCTGAGCCGTCCATGGCTCATCGGCTCTGTTCCGGCGCTTCGAGCACCGTGACCCGGCCCAGCAGCTCCTCGTATGCCGGTCAGCCGGGTCGGGGTGGCGGCGCGCCAGCGGCCCTCCGGGGTGGACGCCAGGAGGCCGTCCGGGCCCAGGGAGGCCACGACCGTGTGGGCGCCCCGGCGGACCGCGCGCCGCGTATCAGGTTCGCGTACGCCCCCACCGGCACCCCCGGCGGGGGGCTGCCGCACAGGGCCACCGCCGAGGTCCACCAGCGAGAACCAAGTCCTTGGTCGCCGGCGATCGTATGTTCTCAAGGGTGGCGCGGGTCGATGATCGTCACCCATGAGTGAGTCGGTTCCAAGCCGCGGTGACCTCACTTGTCACCGCCACCCGCCCCCGCAGCTCCTCGTACACCGCTCGGTCGAACTCGCCGGCGCCCGGGGCCTGGACGGTCGCTGCCGACAAGGCGACTGCGCAGGCCAGGCGGTCCGGCCACGGGAGCATCTCGACGAGCCCCGACAGAAGGCCGGCTACCGCCGAGTCGCCCGCGCCCGTCGGGTTGCCGTGGAGTGTGATGGGTGGGGCGGCGTGCCAGCGGCCCTCGGGGCTGACGGCCAGCAGGCCCTGCGCGCCCAGGGAGGCCACGACGGTGTGGGCGCCCCGGCGGCGGGCGTCCTGGGTGGCGCGCAAGGGCTCGTGGGAACCGGTGAGTTCGGCCAGCTCGTCGGCGTTGGGCTTGATGATGTCGGGGCGGGCCGCCACCCCGCGGCGCAGCGGTTCGCCGCTGGTGTCCAGCAGGACCGGCACGCCGCGGGACCGCGCGCCGCGCACCAGGTTCGCGTACGCCCCCACCGGTACCCCCGGCGGCAGGCTGCCGCACAGGGCCACCGCCGAGGCGCCGGAGAGGAGTCCGTCGTAGCGGTCCAGGAAGGCGCCCCACTCGGCGGGCGTGATCTGCGGGCCCGGCTCGTTCAACTGCGTGGTGTCGCCGGAGCGTTCGTCCACCACCGCGACGGTGCGCCGGGTCGCCCCCGCCACCGGGACCAGCGCGTCCGCCAGTCCCTCGGTGCCGGCGAGCCGCTCCCGTACCGCCCGGCCCGTGCCGCCGCCCGCGAACCCGGTGACCGTCACCTCGTGCCCGAGCGCGGCCAGCACCCGGGCCACGTTGACGCCTTTGCCGCCGGGCCGCTCGATGACCTCCGAGACCCGGTGCGAGGCGTGCGGCCGCAGGGAGCGCACCCGGTAGGTGATGTCGAGAGCGGTGTTCAGCGTGACCGTGAGGATCACCCGGGCTGCCTCCCTCGAAGTACCTGGCGCCGCCGCCCGTCGCCGCGTCGCCGGGCCCCGATCATGCCAAACGGACGGCGACCGGCCCAGTCGCGGGGCGGCCGCCACCTCGGGGAAAAGCCGGGCGTATCAGCCCAGTTGGGGCGCCACCACCCACTCGCCCCGCCGCATCACGCCCTTCACGTCGAACTCGGCGTCCAGCAGCACCAGGTCCGCGTCCTTTCCGGGCTCCAGGGAGCCGACGCGGTCCGAAAGGCCCAGCAGACGGGCCGGGTTGGCGGACAGGGCCTTCACCGCGTCCCCGACCGGCAGCCGGTCCACCGTCACCGCCCGCTTGAACGCCCGGTCCAGCGTCAGCGTGGAGCCCGCGATCGAACCGCCCTCCACCAGCCGCGCCACCCCCTCGCTGACCTCCACCTCCAGCGGGCCCAGCATGTAGCGGCCGTCGCCGATCCCGGCCGCGTCCATCGCGTCCGTGATGAAGGCCACCCGGTCCGCGCCCGCGTGGTGGAAGGCCAGCTCCAGCGCGGCCGGGTGCAGATGCGTGCCGTCGTTGATCAGCTCGACCGTCACCCGCTCGTCCTCGAGCAGCGCCGCGACCGGGCCGGGGGCGCGGTGGCCGAGGGCGGGCATCGCGTTGAAGAGGTGCGTGGCGACCGTGGCGCCCGCCTCCACGGCCTCCACCGTCTGCTCGTACGTCGCGTCCGTGTGCCCGATCGCCGCGATCACCCCGTGCTCGGCGAGCAGCCGTACCGAGTCGATGCCGCCGGGCAGTTCGGCGGCGAGCGTGAGCATCCGTGCCTGTCCGCGCGCCGCGTCGATCAGCTTGCGCACCTCGGCCGGCTCCGGGTCGCGCAGCAGCGCCTCGGAGTGGGCGCCCTTGCGGCACGGCGAGATGAACGGGCCCTCGAAGTGGATCCCCGCGATCTCGCCCTGCTCGGCCAGCTCGCTGAGCAGCCCGGCCTGGCGTGCCAGCGCGTCCGTCGCGTCGGTGACGGTGGAGGCGACGAGGGTGGTGGTGCCGTGCTCGCGGTGGGTGCGGACGGCGGTGAGGATCTCCTCGGCGGTGCCGGAGAAGGAGGCCCCGCCGCCGCCGTGGTTGTGGAGGTCGACGAAGCCGGGGACGAGCCAGTGGCCGCTCACGTCGACGGTCCGGGCGCCGGCCGGCGCGGTGCCGGTGATGCGCGTGCCGTCCACGCACAGCCGGCCGTTCTGCACCGTTCTGGTGGGGAGGACCACGTTCGCGCCGGTGAGTACCTGCGGGTTCGTCGTGGCTCCTCTTGGACTGGCCATCAGGTGTCTACCTCCGGAGTAGAAGTGATCGTCAAGAGATCCCGCGCCAGCAGTCCCGCGCCCAGGCAGCCCGCGGCGTCGCCGAGGGCGGCGGGGACGACGGACGGCAGTTTCTGGAAGGTCACCCGGCGCCGGACGGCGTCCCGCAGGGGCTGGAACAACACTTCCCCGGCCTCGGCGAGACCGCCACCGATGATCAGCGTCCGCGGGTCCAGCAGGGTGAGGGCGGTGACCAGCCCGTCGGCGAGCGCGTCCACCGCCTCCTGCCAGACGCGCCGGGCCGCGGGGTCGCCCGCCGCGACGGCCCGCGCGCAGTCGGCCGCGTCCGCGTCCGGGTTCCCGCCGGCCGCCGCCCAGCCCTCGCTGACGGCGGCCGCGGAGGCGTACCGCTCCAGGCAGCCGCGCTGCCCGCAC
Source organism: Streptomyces hygroscopicus subsp. hygroscopicus (assembly GCF_030269125.1). Classification (GTDB taxonomy): domain Bacteria; phylum Actinomycetota; class Actinomycetes; order Streptomycetales; family Streptomycetaceae; genus Streptomyces; species Streptomyces hygroscopicus_C. The sequence goes on from NZ_BSSM01000009.1 coordinate 147,403, forward strand.
GGACAGGGCGCGCCCCCGGGTCGTACGACGACGTGGCCGATCTCGCCCGCGAAACCGTGCGCCCCCGACTCCACCCGGCCGTCGATCCCGATGGCGCCCGCGATGCCGGTGCCGAGCGGCACGAACAGGAAGCGGTCCGCGCCCCGGCCCGCCCCGATCCGGCCCTCGGCGAGTCCGCCGGTGCGCACGTCGTGGCCGAGCGCGACGGGCACCCCGAGCCGCTCGGCGAGCAGGTCCCGCAGCGGCACGTCCTTCCAGCCGAGGTTGGCGGAGTAGACCGCGGTGCCCTGCTCCTCGTCGACGATGCCGGGGACCGCGATGCCGGCGGCGGCCGGCGTGCCGTGGTGCTCGGCGCCGTACGCGTACAGCTCGGCGGCGAAGTCGAGGATGCCCGCGACCACCGCGTCGGGCCCGCGTTCGCGGCCGGTGGCGCGGCGGGCGCGGTGCAGCAGGACGCCGTCGTCCCCGACGAGGGCGGCCTTCATCCCGGTACCGCCCACGTCCAGGGCGATGACATGTCTCACGGGGAACAGTGTGACCCGCTGACCCGCGAGAGGTCTAGTCCACTCACGTGGTGTAGACCTTAGGCGTTCATCTCATGATCGTTCGAGCAGCAGGGGTCGGGATTTTGACGGTGCGTCGGCGTACGGCAGGAATGATCGCGATGGTGTCCGCCATGGGCATGACCGCACTCCTCGGCGGCTGCGGGAGCACGGGCTCCTCCGACGTGACCCTCAGACTCGTGGCCGCGGACTACGGCGACTCGCCGGCGAACAGTTCGCGGAAGTACTGGGACTCGCTGGTCAAGGAGTACGAGACGACACACCCGGGCGTGCGGGTCCAGGTCAGCGTGTACTCCTGGAACGACGTCGACCGCAAGGTCAAGGAGATGGTGGACGCCGGACACGCGCCGGACATGGCCCAGATCGGCGCCTACGCCGACTACGCGGCCGCGGGCAAGCTGTACCCGGCCTCCGACCTGCTCTCCATCCGCACCCAGGCGGACTTCCTCTCCCAGCTGTCCGACGCCGGCCAGTGGAGCCACACGCAGTACGGCATACCCTTCGCCGCGTCCACACGGGTGCTCTTCTACAACAAGACGCTCTTCGCGAGCGCCGGCCTCACCCCGCCGACCAGCTGGGACGAGCTGGCCGCGGACGCGAAGGCGCTCAAGGCGAGGGGGGTGGAGTACCCCTTCGCGCTGCCGCTCGGCCCCGAGGAGGCGCAGGCCGAGACGATGCAGTGGCTGCTCAGCGGCGGGAACGGCGGGTCCGGGGGTACCGGCTACACCGACGACATCGGCACCTACACCATCGACTCCGAGCAGAACGTGCGGACCTTCGACTGGCTCAAGGACGACCTGGTCGGCAAGGGGCTCACCGGGCCGGTGCCGCCGGGGAAGCTGAACCGGGCGCAGGCGTTCGCGGCGTTCGCCGACGGCCGGGTCGGCATGGTCAACGGGCATCCCACGCTGATCCAGCAGGCCGAGGAGAAGGGCGTGCGGTTCGGCATGGTGCCGACGCCGAGCCGGACCGGGCGGGCGAGGGCGTCGATGGGGGTGTCCGACTGGATGATGGCGTTCAAGCAGAACGGCCACGCCGACCGGATCGGCGACTTCCTGAACTTCGTCTACAGCGAGAAGAACGTCCTCGACTTCTCCCGCGCCTACGGTCTGCTGCCGGTCACCACCTCCGCGTCCAACGCCATGAGCGCCTCGGACGCGGCGTCCGACAAGGCCCTGCACCCCTTCCTCGACCAGCTGGCCACGAGCGAGCTGTATCCGGCGGGCAAGACCTCCTGGGCGTCGGTCAGCGCGGCCGTGAAGCAGGACATCGGCCAGGCGGTCGCCCCCGGCGGCGACCCCGCGACCGTCCTCACCCGTCTCCAGGCCAGGGCCACGGCCGCGGACAGCGCCGCGAGCACCGACTGAGCGCTACGGTTTCCCCCATGGAACTGGGCGAGCGCGAGAAGGCCATCCTCGCACTGGAACGCCGGCCCTTCGCGGGCCCCGGCGCGAAGGAACGCGCCATCCGCGAGGACCTCCACCTCTCCCCGGTCCGCTACTACCAGCTGCTCAACGCCCTCCTCGACGACGAACGCGCCCTCTCCCACGACCCGGTCACGGTGAACCGCCTGCGCCGGATCCGGGAGACGCGTCGGTCGGAGCGCTGAGCCGCGCCTTCGCGCCGACGGCTTCGGGCGGCGGATGGGCGGGCCGGCGGCCGGAACAGCGCGCCAGGCGTGGCGGACGCCCCCGCTGGATAGTGTTCGGTACATGGATCCTCTGCCGACCCCCGCCACCCAGGCCGGCCGGGACGGACTCGCGGCGCTGCTCGCCAACCCCGCCGCCGCGGTGATCGGCCTGGACTTCGACGGCACCCTCGCCCCCATCGTCGCCGACCCCGAGCAGGCCCGCGCCCACCCCGACGCCGTGGCCGCGCTCACCGCCCTCGCCCCCAAGGTCGCCCACGTCGCCGTGATCACCGGCCGGCCCGCCGGCGTCGCGGTGCGCTACGGCGGCTTCGCCGGGGTTCCCGGCCTCGCCCGCCTCACCGTCCTCGGCCACTACGGCGCCGAACGCTGGGACGCCGCCACCGGCGTCGTCACCGCCCCCGCTCCCCACCCCGGCGTCGCCGCCGTCCGCGCCGAGCTGCCGGGCCTGCTGGACCGGGTCGGCGCCTGGCGGGGCACCTGGATCGAGGAGAAGGGCCGCGCCGTCGCGGTGCACACCCGCCGCGCCGAGGACCCCCAGGCGGCGCTCGACGCCCTGCGCGGCCCCCTCGCCGATCTCGCCGCCCGCCACGGGCTCGTCGTGGAACCCGGCCGGATGGTCCTGGAACTGCGCCCGCCGGGCATGGACAAGGGCGTCGCCCTCAGCGAGTACCTCCGCGAGACCGGCGCCGCCTGCGTGCTCTACGCCGGCGACGACCTCGGCGATCTCCCCGCCTACGCCGCCGTCGACAAGCTCCGCTCCGAGGGCACCCCCGGCCTCCTCGTGTGCAGCGGCAGCACGGAGGTCACCGAGCTGGCCGAGAAGGCGGACCTGGTGGTCGACGGTCCCGAGGGCGTCGTACGGCTGCTCACCGCGCTGGCGGCTCAGCTGGACTGATCGTCCAGTGCGTGCAGCTGGTCCAGGAACCACTTGGCCGGCGGCAGCGCCGTACCCGCCGCGGCCAGCCGCTTCGAGCGCTCCGCGCGTTCCGCCGCCGGCATGGTCAGCGCCGCGTGCAGGGCGTCGGCCGTGCCCGTGATGTCGTACGGGTTCACCACCACCGCGTCCTCGCCCATCTCCTCGCACGCCCCCGCCTCCCGCGACAGGACCAGCACGCATCCCTCGTCGGAGACGACCGGCACCTCCTTGGCGACCAGGTTCATGCCGTCCCGGATCGGGTTGACGAGGGCCACGTCGGCGAGCCGGTACGCGGCCAGGGAGCGGGCGAAGTCGTCCCTCACATGGAGCACCACGGGGGTCCAACCGGGCGTGCCGTACCGCGAGTTGATCTCGTCGGCCACCCGCCGCACCTCCGCCGTGTAGTCCCGGTACACGGCGAGGTCCTGCCGGGAGGGGTACGCGAACGCGAGGTGCACGACCCGCTCCCGCCACTCCGGACGCCCGTCCAGCAGCTGCCGGTACGCCAGCAGCCCGCGCACGATGTTCTTGGACAGCTCGGTACGGTCGACGCGGACGATGCTCTGGCGGCCCTCGCCGATCTCCGCGCGCAGCGCCGCCATCCGCTCGTCCACGTCGGCGCGGTGGGACCGCTCGCGCAGGAAGTCGGCGTCCGCGCCGAGCCCGTGCACCCCGATCCGCGTCCCGGCGGGGATGCCGGGCCCCAGCACCGCGTGGCAGCACTCGGTGAACGCGTCCGCCCAGCGCCGCGTGAGGAAGGCCGCCCGGTCCGCGCCGAGGACGCCGGTCAGCAGCTCCGCCGCGATGTCGTCCGGCAGCAGCCGGAAGTACTCCACCGGTGCCCAGGGCGTGTGCGAGAAGTGGCCGATGCGCAGATCGGGCCGGAGCCGGCGGAGCATCCGCGGGGCGAGCGCCAGGTGGTAGTCCTGGACGAGCACCGCCGCCCCCTCGCCCGCCTCCTCGGCCAGTGCCTCGGCGAACGCCCGGTTGTAGGCCCGGTACGCCTCCCACTGCCGCCGGAACTCCGCGTCGAAGACGGGTTCGAGCGGCGTCTGGTACAGCATGTGGTGCACGAACCAGAGCACCGAGTTGGCGATGCCGTTGTACGCGTCGGCGAAGACGTCCGCGTCGATGCCGAGCATGCGCACCCGCTGCCCGCCGGTGTCCTCCCGCGGAAGCAGCCCGCCGTCGGCGCGCCGGACGGCCGCCCGGTCGCCGTCGCCCAGCGCGGCGCACACCCACACCGCGTTCGTCTCCGGGCCGATGGCCGACAGGCCCGAGACCAGCCCACCGCCGCCCCGTCTGGCGCGCAGCGAGCCGTCCTCGCCCGCCTCGTACGAAACCGGGCCGCGATTCGACGCGACCAGCACCTCAGCACCGTGCGTGGAAGCCATGGTCCAGAACCTAGCCCGGCCCGGAATCACTCAAACCCACGGACCGTCCCGGAAGGCGGCCGTATCCGCCCGTACCTGCGCTTTCACGCCACCTTGCGCCGCGCGTACTCCGCGATCTCGGTCATCGGCGGCCGCTCCTCGGTGTCCACCGCGTAGGTGCGCGGCTCGAAGCCGGACACGCCCCGCTCGAACTGGGTGAGCGAGGGCCGTACGAGATGGCCGCGGGCCAGCCGCAGCTGCGCCGTGCGGTAGATGGCGGCCGCCATCCGGCCGAGCGCCTGCCCGTCCTGGTGCCGGTGCTTGCGCACCCCGACGTCCACCTGGGCCAGCGCGTCGAGGCCCACCAGGTGCAGCGCGTCCACCAGCATGCCCAGCTCCACGCCGTACCCGACCGGGAACGGCAGCTGTTCGAGCAGCGAGCGCCGGGCCGCGTACTCCCCGCCCAGCGGCTGCACGAAGCCCGCGAGCTGCGGCCAGTGCATGTTCAGCAGCGGGCGCGCCATCAGCTCGGTGACCCGGCCGCCCTGCCCCGCGCTCCCGGCGAGCGGACGGTCGTACATCGCCTTGACCAGCTGGACGTCCGGCTCGGTGAGCAGCGGGCCGACGATGCCCAGGACGAAGTCGGAGGAGAACTCCCTGAGATCCGCGTCGACGAAGCAGATGATGTCCCCGGTGGCGACGAGCAGGGAGCGCCACAGCACCTCGCCCTTGCCCGGCACCGCGGGTATCCGGGGCAGGATCGCGTCCCGGTGCACCACCCGCGCGCCCGCCGCGGCGGCGACCTCGGAGGTGCGGTCGGTGGAGCCGGAGTCGATCACCAGGACCTCGTCGACGAGCGGGACCCGCTCCACCAGATCGCGCCGGATCGCCGCGACGATCTCGCCGACGGTCTCCTCCTCGTCGAGGGCGGGCAGCACCACGCTGATGGTCTGGCCGGTGCGCTGCTTGGCCGCCAGGACCTGGTGCGCCGGCCGTTCGCGCACGGACCAGGAGCGGTTGGCCATCCAGCGCTCGACTTCTTCCAGCACGGTCCCCGGCTCCTCACCCTCGTCTCGCGGTACGGACGACTATCTCAACTCTCCTGGCCTTCGGTTACAGTCTTGAACAACGCCGATGACCATCGCATGTCGGGGGTCGATCGCGCGCCGACAACCGCTTACACAATCGAATACCGCTCATCCAGAGGGGCAGAGGGACACGGCCCGATGAAGCCCCGGCAACCCTCCAGTCGGTTCTCGTCCTCGACCGCTTCGAAATCTCCGAACGCGTCGAGCAGCGAGGCTCCCGGCTAGGGAAGGTGCCAAATCCGTCTCACGGCGAGGTGCGTCGTGAGGAAGATGAGGAGAAAGGGCCTCGCCTCTCATGGCTGTGCAGACAGTTGCAACCTCCGGTAGTCCCACCGTCGATCTCGGCCCCGCCGCCGCCCTGAGCTGTCGCGAGTGCGGCCACCGCGTCCCGCTCGGCCCGGTCTTCGCCTGCGAGGAGTGCTTCGGCCCGCTGGAGATCGCCTACGACTTCTCCGCCTACGACACCGAAGAGCTGCGCAAGCGCATCGAGGACGGCCCGGCCAACATCTGGCGCTACGCACCGCTGCTGCCGGTCCCGGCCGACGTGGCCGACAAGCCGAACATCAACCCCGGCTGGACCAAGCTCGTCAAGGCCGACAACCTGGCCCGCGAACTGGGCGTCACGGGCGGCCTGTACGTCAAGGACGACTCCGGCAACCCGACGCACTCCTTCAAGGACCGGGTGGTCGCCCAGGCCCTGGAGGCGGCCCGCGCCTTCGGCTTCACCACGCTGTCCTGCTCCTCCACCGGCAACCTGGCGGGTGCCGTCGGCGCCGCCGCCGCCCGCGCGGGCCTGCGCTCCTGCGTGTTCATCCCGCACGACCTGGAGCAGGGCAAGGTCGTCATGGCCGCGGTCTACGGCGGCGAACTCGTCGGCATCGAGGGCAACTACGACGACGTGAACCGCTTCTGCTCCGAGCTGATCGGCGATCCGGCCGGCGAGGGCTGGGGTTTCGTCAACGTGAACCTGCGGCCGTACTACGCCGAGGGCTCCAAGACCCTGGCGTACGAGATCTGCGAGCAGCTCGGCTGGCGGCTGCCCGACCAGATCGTGGTCCCGATCGCCTCCGGCTCCCAGCTCACCAAGATCGACAAGGGCCTCCAGGAGCTGATCGGTCTCGGGCTCGTCGAGGACAAGCCGTACAAGATCTTCGGCGCCCAGGCCGAGGGCTGCTCGCCGGTCTCCACGGCCTTCAAGGCGGGCCACGACGTCGTACGGCCCCAGAAGCCGAACACCATCGCCAAGTCCCTCGCCATCGGCAACCCGGCCGACGGGCCCTACGTCCTCGACATCGCCCGGCGCACCGGCGGTGCCGTGGAGGACGTGACGGACGAGCAGGTCGTGGCCGCGATCAAGCTGCTGGCCCGCACCGAGGGCATCTTCGCCGAGACGGCGGGCGGCGTGACGGTCGGCGTCACGAGGAAGCTCATCGAAAGCGGCGCCCTCGACCCGGCGAAGACCACGGTCGTCCTCAACACCGGCGACGGCCTGAAGACCCTCGACGCGGTGGCCGGCACCGGCCTGACCGCCACCATCCGTCCGACCCTGGACTCCTTCCGAGAGGCTGGCCTCGCATGAGCGTGACCGTTCGCATCCCCACCATTCTGCGCACCTACACCGGCGGACAGGCCGAGGTCGCCGCCGAGGGCACGACCCTCGCCGAGGTCATCGAGGACCTGGAGAAGAACCACACCGGCATCGCCGCCCGGGTCCTGGACGACCAGGGCAAGCTGCGCCGGTTCGTGAACGTCTACGTCAACGACGACGACGTGCGCTTCGAGCAGGGCCTCGCGACCGTCACCCCGGACGGCGCGGGAGTCTCCATCATCCCGGCGGTGGCCGGCGGCTGCTGACCGCGCGATCGATCATTACCTTCGGTAATGGCGGTCACCGAAGGTGCATCGGATTGCCCTCTCCGTGAGAGAAGCGGAGGGGGCAATTCTGTGTGATTGAGCGCGGTAGAGTTGGGGAACGCGCCCCCGGACCACCGAGGGGAAGCCCTCGATTCTGCTCCGCGGGCCCGATAAGAAGTAGCCAAAATACCCGGGCTTTCCGCGGCTTTTGTGTCTTTTACGGGGCCTGACTTGCCCTGAAGTCGGGTGAATTCTCCCCACATTCCGGATCGTTCGCGTCCAGAATTCTCGTCCAATTGACCTGTTGCAGACGGCAGTTGGACAGATACATTCAGCCGCGGTCGACGCGTTCCGGCGCACGCCCCCGACCGATTTGGGGGGTGAGGTCTGACCCGGGTCCGCGAAGTGTGGATCTGTGCAAGGGCCAGTAATAGGGGAGTTAGGCATGGCTCAGGGCACCGTCAAGTGGTTCAACGCGGAGAAGGGGTACGGCTTCATCGCGGTCGACGGTGGTGCGGACGTCTTCGTCCACTACAGCGCCATTCAGATGGACGGCTACCGCACCCTGGAGGAGGGCCAGCGGGTCGAGTTCGAGATCTCGCAGGGCCAGAAGGGTCCGCAGGCCGACATGGTTCGCGTCGCCGTCTGAACCTCTCTCGACCGAAGGGCCCGCACCTCGCACAGGGTGCGGGCCCTTCGGCATGCCCGGGTCCGGACCGTGTTCGCCTCCGGCTGACCCGCCCGCGTGGGCCCCGAGGCGCTTGCACTCGACCATGCCGAGTGCTAATCATTGGCGTTAGCACTCTGAAGGTGAGAGTGACAAAGAAGGACCGGGTCGGTGAGGCCCGCAGGCCACGTGGGGCAAGGAACCACAGGCCGGCGAGCCGTCCGTCGCGGGCGCGGGCGCGGTCCGAAGGAATCACCCCCAGTCCTGGAGGGACCACTTCACATGGCCAAGATCATCGCGTTCGACGAGGAGGCGCGGCGCGGCCTCGAGCGCGGCATGAACCAGCTCGCGGACGCCGTCAAGGTGACGCTCGGCCCCAAGGGTCGCAACGTCGTCCTCGAGAAGAAGTGGGGCGCCCCCACGATCACCAACGATGGTGTCTCCATCGCCAAGGAGATCGAGCTCGAGGACCCGTACGAGAAGATCGGCGCCGAGCTGGTCAAGGAAGTCGCCAAGAAGACGGACGACGTCGCCGGTGACGGTACGACCACCGCGACCGTGCTCGCCCAGGCCCTGGTCAAGGAAGGCCTGCGCAACGTCGCCGCCGGTGCCAACCCGATGGCCCTGAAGCGCGGTATCGAGAAGGCCGTCGAGGCCGTCTCCGCCGCCCTGCTCGAGCAGGCGAAGGACGTCGAGACCAAGGAGCAGATCGCCTCCACCGCGTCCATCTCCGCCGCCGACACCCAGATCGGCGAGCTGATCGCCGAGGCGATGGACAAGGTCGGCAAGGAAGGCGTCATCACCGTCGAGGAGAGCAACACCTTCGGTCTGGAGCTGGAGCTCACCGAGGGCATGCGCTTCGACAAGGGCTACATCTCCGCCTACTTCGCGACCGACATGGAGCGCATGGAGGCGTCGCTCGAGGACCCGTACATCCTCATCGCGAACTCCAAGATCGGCTCCGTCAAGGACCTGCTCCCGCTCCTGGAGAAGGTCATGCAGTCGGGCAAGCCGCTGCTGATCATCGCCGAGGACGTCGAGGGCGAGGCCCTGTCGACCCTGGTCGTCAACAAGATCCGCGGCACCTTCAAGTCCGTCGCCGTCAAGGCCCCGGGCTTCGGCGACCGCCGCAAGGCCATGCTCGGCGACATCGCCATCCTCACGGGCGGCGAGGTCATCTCCGAGGAGGTCGGCCTCAAGCTGGAGAACGCGACCCTGGACCTCCTGGGCCGCGCCCGCAAGGTCGTCATCACCAAGGACGAGACCACCATCGTCGACGGTGCCGGCTCCTCCGAGCAGGTCAACGGCCGGGTGAACCAGATCCGCGCCGAGATCGAGAACAGCGACTCCGACTACGACCGCGAGAAGCTCCAGGAGCGCCTGGCCAAGCTCGCCGGCGGCGTCGCGGTCATCAAGGCCGGTGCCGCCACCGAGGTGGAGCTCAAGGAGCGCAAGCACCGCATCGAGGACGCCGTGCGCAACGCCAAGGCGGCCGTCGAGGAGGGCATCGTCGCCGGTGGTGGCGTGGCCCTGCTCCAGGCCTCCCAGGTCTTCGAGAAGCTGGAGCTCGAGGGTGACGAGGCGACCGGCGCCAACGCCGTGCGCATCGCCCTGGAGGCCCCGCTCAAGCAGATCGCCGTCAACGCTGGCCTCGAGGGCGGTGTCGTGGTGGAGAAGGTGCGCAACCTGACCCCGGGTCACGGCCTGAACGCCGCGACCGGCGAGTACGTCGACCTGGTCGCCGAGGGCATCATCGACCCGGCGAAGGTGACCCGTTCCGCGCTGCAGAACGCCGCCTCCATCGCCGCGCTGTTCCTCACCACCGAGGCCGTCATCGCCGACAAGCCGGAGAAGGCCGCCGCGGCCGCTCCGGGCGGCATGCCGGGCGGTGACATGGACTTCTGATCGACTTCCGGTCGATCGACGTCCGTACGTACCGAGGGCGGCACCTCCTGTTCGAGACAGGAGGTGCCGCCCTCGGCCTTTGGCGTGCGCCCCGGACGTGGCCGGGGTCACAGACGACGGCTTCCGGGTGCGGGAATGCTGACCTCGGTACGGCGGCTTACTTAAGCGTCTACAACAATGCACATTCACATACCGCTCGGTTAGCACCCTCTGAGGAGCCCCCACCGTGACCGTCGACACGCCCGCCACCTCCCGTGCGGCCCGGGTACTCTCCCGCCCCATCACGCTCAACGGCCTCACCGTCCCCAACCGGATCGTGATGGCGCCGATGACCCGCATGTTCTCCCCGGGCGGCGTCCCCGGCGAGGACGTGCGCTCGTACTACGCCCGCCGCGCCGCCGCGGGCGTCGGCCTGATCGTCACCGAGGGCACCTACGTCGGCCACGAGTCGGCCGGCCAGAGCGACCGGGTGCCGCGGTTCCACGGCGAGGAGCAGCTGGCGGGCTGGGCGAAGGTCGCCGCGGACGTGCACGAGGCCGGCGGCACGATCGTCCCGCAGCTGTGGCACATCGGCATGGTCCGCAAGGACGGCGACGCGCCCTTCCCGGACGCCCCCGCGATGGGCCCCTCCGGACTGGTCACCGCGGGCGCCGAGCCCACCGGCAAGGCCATGACGCAGCAGGACCTCGACGACGTCATCGCCGCGTTCGCCCAGGCGGCCGCGGACGCCGAGCGCATCGGCTTCGACGGCGTGGAGATCCACGGCGCCCACGGCTACCTCCTCGACCAGTTCCTGTGGGAGGGCACCAACCGCCGCAGCGACGCCTACGGCGGCGACCCGGTGGCCCGCGCCAGGTTCTCCGCGGAGGTCGTCGCGGCGGTCCGCGAGCGCGTCTCGGCCTCCTTCCCCGTCATCTTCCGCTACTCGCAGTGGAAGCAGCAGGACTACACCGCCCGGCTCGCCGAGACCCCGCAGGAGCTGGAGGCGATCCTCGCGCCGCTCGCCGCGGCCGGCGTCGACGTCTTCCACGCCTCCACCCGCCGCTACTGGCTGCCCGAGTTCGAGGGCTCCGACCTCAACCTCGCGGGCTGGACGAAGAAGCTCACCGGCAAGCAGGCCATCACGGTCGGCTCGGTCGGCCTCGACGGCGACTTCACCGGCGCGTTCGCCGGCGAGGGCTCCCCGGTCCAGGGCATCGACGACCTGCTCGACCGCCTGGAGGCCGAAGAGTTCGACATGGTCGCGGTCGGGCGCGCGCTGCTGCAGGACCCCGAGTGGGCGGCGAAGGTGCTCGGCGGCCGCGTCGAGGAGCTGGCGCCGTACGACGCGGCGTCGATGAAGACGCTGAGCTGAGGCCTCAGATACCGCCGATGCCGCCGTTCAGCGGCTCGATGTCGACGCGCACCGGGGTGCCCCAGACGCGGAGCACCTCGTAGTCGGTGAACTCGTGCACGAGGCGGTACGCCATCGCCGGCCGGGCGCCGCGCCGCTGGGCGGCGAGGTATGCCTCGGCCTCCCGGCGGTCGCGGCGGGGGGTGCCGCACAGCTGCCACTCCTGCCCGTTCCACAGCTCCGGCAGCCAGCGCTGCTGGGGCTGCGGGCGGTCGCCGCGGACGCCGTACCGCGAGGGCGCGGCGGCGACCGGCTCCGCCGGGCCCGGCCGGCCCTGGTACTCCGAGCGGCGGGCGGCCCGGCGCCGCGTCTCGCACAGCAGGCACAGATCGGGCGCGCTCTCGTCCACCGGGCCGTGCGGATGCTCCGCGCAGCGGGTCGCCGGGGCGTTCGTCCCGACGCTCTCCTCCAGCAGATCCAGCGCTCTGCGCAGATCCGCCCTCATCTCGTGCAGCCGCCCGTCCGGCGTGTCGGCGGCCAACGCCTCCCCGTGCTCCCCGAGCAGCCGAAGCGCTCGCCCCAGGGCGGTCAGCTGGGCGTGATTCATGGTGGTGGGTTCCGGTCGGTCGGCGAATTCCTTGCTCCCAGTGTCCACGATGCCGCCGCGGAGCCGACGATGCCTCACATGGCTCCCCACGGAGAGGCTGTGGTGGACTGCGCTCATGATGACGCCACCGGCACGTCTGCTGAACGCCCTCCAGCGCTTCAACGCCGCCCATCCCTGGGACCACAACGCCCACTATCACCCGTGGCTGCTGCGGCAGTTGCCCCGTCGCTTCGGGCGGGCCCTGGACGTCGGATGCGGCTCGGGGGATCTCGTACGGCTGCTCGCGCGACGGGCCGGGCGGGTGGACGGCGTCGACGCCGACCCGGAGATCCTGGAGCGGGCCCGGGAGGCCACCGGCTCCGCGGCGCGCGTCACCTACACCCTCGGCGCCGCCCCCGGCGAACTGCCGCCCGGCCCCTACGACGTCATCACCTGTGTCGCCGCACTGCACCACCTCCCCTTCACCGAGACCCTCACCCGGTTGCGGGCGGAGCTGGCGCCCGGGGGGACGCTGGTCGTCGTGGGATGCGCCCGGGACGAGGACGTGCGCGGGGTGCTCTCGGTGCCGCTCAACGCGCTGGTCGGCTGGGTGAGGAACCGGGGGCGGACCGTCGCGCGGCGGCCCGTGAGCATGACCGCGCCCACTCGGCAACCGGAGATGGACTTCGCGGAGATCGCCGGGGAGGCCCGCCGGCTGTTGCCCGGGGTCCGGCTGCGGCGGGGGTTCTTCTGGCGGTACACCCTGGTCTGGCGCGCGTCGTGACAGGACGGGGTACGCCGTCAGGAAGCCGACCGGGCGGCCCGTGAGCAGGCCGCCCGCGTAGAGGGTGACCGCGGACGGGCCCGCCGTACCGCGCGCCCGTACCTCCGCCGTCCCCGTCCTCCGCCGCCCCCGTAGCCGGCACGCCCCGCCACGTGTCCCCGTCCTCCGCCGCCCCCAGCACCCCCAGCGCCCCGGCACCGCCCGCAGCCCGCCCCGTCCGCCGCGCCGGGGGCCGCGGGGGACGTCCGAGGCCGGGTCGTGCGGGGGGGGGCGGGTGACGTCGGCCGGGCCGCCGACGTGGGCGAGGACGGAGGGCGCGGTGGAGGCGGGGTCCGTGTGGCCCCCGAGCGTCCGCGTCAGCCGGTCGCGCGGGTGAGCGCGGCGCGCAGACGGCCCCCGGAGTCCTCCAGAAGGCGGGCGGCCGTCGGGCCGTCGACCTCGGCCAGCAGGACGAGGATCGCGGCCTTCACCTCGCCGCCCGACTCGGTCAGCGCCCGCTCGATCTCCGCGTCCCCCGCGCCCGTGGCCAGCGCCACGATCCGCCGGGAGCGCGCCCGCAGCTTGGCGTTGGAGGCGCGCACGTCGACCATCAGGTTCCCGTAGGTCTTGCCGAGCCGGATCATCGTGATGGTCGACAGCATGTTGAGGACGAGCTTCTGCGCGGTGCCCGCCTTGAGCCGGGTCGAGCCGGCGATCAGCTCGGGGCCCACGACGATCTCGATGCCGTGCTCGGCGGCGGCCGCCAGCGCGCTGCGCTCGTTGCAGGCGAGCCCGATGGTCAGGGCGCCCTGCGCGCGGGCGTGCTCGACCGCGCCGACGGCGTACGGGGTGCGGCCCGACGCGGAGACGCCGACCACCGTGTCCTCGGGGGTGAGCTTGAGCGCGTCGAGGTCGGTGCGGGCCAGCTCGCCGGAGTCCTCCGCGCCCTCCACGGACGAGACCATCGCCTCGGGGCCGCCCGCGATCAGGCCGACGACCTGGGCGGGATCGGTGTTGAAGGTGGGCGGGCACTCGGAGGCGTCCAGGACCCCGAGGCGCCCGGCGGTGCCCGCGCCGGCGTAGATCAGGCGTCCGCCGCGGGTCATCCGCGCGGCCACCGCGTCGATGGCGGCGCAGATGCGGGGGAGCTGTCCGGCGACGGCGCCGGGCACGCCCGCGTCCTCGCGGTTCATCAGTCTGGCGATGTCGAGTGTGGGCAGGCGGTCGATGTCGGCGAGTTCGGGTCGGAAGGCCTCGGTGGTCAGCGAGGCCAGCTGGCTGCGCAGGTCGTGGGAGGTCATGGGAGCGGCTCTCTCGGTCTCGAATGCCGGTTGGTGTTCCCCCGGTGCCGGTGCTCACCCGACGTCGCCGCCGGTGCTCACCTGGAGTTGTTGCGGTGCCGGTGCGCCAGCGCCTCGTACGACGCGGCGAGCGAGGGCGCCGCCGTCTCGTACGTGCGCTGGGCCACTCCCACGAACAGACAGTCCACCACGAGCAGTTGGCTGGTCCGCGAGGACATCGCGGCCGGCCGCAGCTCGGTCTCCCGTGAGGTGGACGTGGTCAGTACGTGGTCGGCGTACTGGGTGACCGGTGAGTCGGGGCGGCCGGTGATGGCCACGGTGGTCGCCCCGTGCTCGAAGGCGACCCGCAACGGCTCGATGACGTCCCCCGTCGAGCCGGAGTGGGTGATCGCGATCGCCACGTCGCCCGAGCGGAGCTGGACGGCGTTGGTCACGGCGAGGTGCGGATCGCTGTGCGCGTGCGCTATGAGCCCGATGCGCAGCAGCTTCTGGGTGAGGTCCTGGGCGACGAGCCCGGACGCCCCTATGCCGTACACATCGGTGCGGCGGGCGCCGGCGAGCGCGGTGACGGCCGCACCGAGCTGGCCGGTGTCGAGTCCGGCGGCGGTGTCGGCGAGGGTCTGCTGTTCCTCGTAGGCCAGTTTGGCCACGACGTCGGCGATCGGGTCGTCCACGGCGATGTCGGTGGTGATGGCGGGCGCCCGCCCGGACTGCTGCTGGGCGGCCAGGCCCGCGAGGGCGAGCCGCAGGTCCCGGTAGCCGGGGTAGCCGAGCAGCCGCGCGGTGCGCACGACCGTGGCCTCGCTGGTGCCGGTCAGTTCGGCGAGGCCGGTGACCGTGAGGGCGGCGCAGCCGGCCGGGTCGTTCGCGACGGCCTCGGCGACGCGCTGCATGGACCGGGTCATCGACGGGGCGAGGGTGCGCACCTTGGCGGCGAGCGAGCCCACCGGACTGCCGAAACTTTCCTTCACGTCCTGGGTCACCTCTGAAAGATATTTTCGGTTCGGTGTCCGGGTCAAGAGTGCGCACAATGGGTTGTATGGAGCCCCTTACTCCCCTTGAACAGGCCCTGCACGCCGCCCGCGCCCTGGTCCTCGCCGATCTGGTCGCGGGCCGGGTGGCGGAGGCGGACGTGGTCTCGCTGGTCGAGGACTCCGTGGCGCGGCGGCGCTGGTGGGTGGAGCAGTGGCCGGACGGCATGCGCTACGTGGCCGGACTGGTCGCCCAGGACGTCCAGGACGCGCTGCTCGAACGGTACGGCCGCTGGCCGCTGTGCCCGGTCTGCGCCTTCGGCGACCCGCACGCGCTGGACGTGGAGCCGGAACTGGGCCCCGACCCGCACTGGGTCTGCCACCAGGCGGGCGTGAAGGTCGCGGCGGTCGGCTCGCTGGGCTCCGCCGTCGGCGGGGCGCCCTCCTCGTGAGGCGCCCGTGACGGTGTACATCGACCCGCCCACCTGGCCGGGTCACGGCCGCCTGTGGTCGCACCTGGTGAGTGACGTGTCCTACGACGAACTGCGGCTGTTCGCGGACGGGTTGGGGGTGCCCCGGCGGGCCTTCGAGCGCGATCACTACGACCTTCCGTCGCACCGGTACGGTGACGCGGTGGCGGCCGGTGCGGTGGAGGTCAGCAGCCGCGAAGTGGTGCGGCTGCTACGCGAGTCGGGACTGCGGCGGCCCAAGGGGCTGGTGCGGCGGGGGATTTCCTAGCCGGACGTCAGGAGCGCAGCTCGTACGCCACGAGCCGGTCGTCGATCGCGCCCACCGATTCGAACCCCGCGCGGGCGAGGACCGCCTGGGAGGCGGTGTTGGCCGCCTGCGCCCTCGCGTACACGGTCCGTACGTCGTCGCGGGCCAGCGCCCACCGGGACAGCGCGCGCAGCGCCTCCGTGGCGTAGCCCCGGCCGCGGGCGAGCGCGCAGACGTTGTAGCCGATCTCCACGCGCCCGTCCTCGTCCGGGGAGCTGTGGAAGCCCAGGGCGCCGACCGCGCGGCCGTCCTCCGCGCGGACGAGGGCGAAGGTGGTGAACTCGGGCCGGTGGACGCCCGCTTCGTACGCCGTCAGCAGCATCCTGGCGGCGTCCCGGGTGCCCTCCTCGGGACCGCCCTCGATCCAGTCGAAGCCGCCGTCGCCGTCGAGGGCGAGATCGCGGGCGGCGGCCGGGCGGACGCCGGTGAGGACGAGGCGTTCGGTGGGCAGGACGAGGTTGTTGTGCCAGCGCCACCCGGTGACCGGGGCCCGGCCCGGCAGTTCGCCCCGGCCGGTCGCCCACAGCAGGGTCGGCCAGGGCTCGGGGCCGGGCCGCACGTGCGGGAAGATCGAGGCCAGGACGGAATCGGCGAGTTCGGCCGACGGCTCGTAGGGGAGACCGAGGCCCTCGGCCATGTCGTGGGCGTGCAGCAGGACTTCGGCCACGCCCATCGCGGCGAAACCCACGCGGTCGGCGCTGCGGAACGGGTAGGGGTGGAAGGCGCGGACACCGGGCGGGGCGGTGGTCACGGCGGCGGCGAGCAGCGCGCCGGTGGCCTCGATGACCTGGAGCAGCCCCGCGTTGTCGGTGCCCTCGTCCGGCCGCAGGGCGAAGGGCACGTAGGCGTCCTGGGCGCGCCCGGCCAGATTGGCGGCGTACGCGACGAGGTCGTCCGCGACGTGCACGGCGGTGGTGTGGCAGTCCCACTCGACCCGCCCGGCGCGCACGCTCCGCCAGTCCCGGTCAACCGCCTTGCGCAGTACGGCCAGGCATCCCGCCACGGCCTCGGTCACATGTTCCCCGCTCATCGGTCGCATGGGCGCACCCTAGGCCGGGGGCGCCCTCAGGGCGACAGCATTTCCAGCTCGGCGGCGAGGTTGTAGCGGGCCGTGGCCTCCCAGTGCTCCCGGCCGTAGGGGGTGTGGAACAGCCTCGGCAGGGCGATGAGCCGGCGCAGGACGGCGCAGCGGCCCTGCTGGAAGGCGTCGTTGGGGACGAAGTGGTACTCCTCGCGCACCTCGGCGGTGTAGACGGCGTACGCCGACGGCGGCGCCGCCAGGATCGCGAGGTCCGCGTCGCACAGCACCTGGCCGTCGCGGTCGTCGTCGGCCGGATCGTGCGTGACGGTCAGCCGGACGAGCCGGGCCACCTCGCGGGCCTTCGCCTCCGGCACCCCCGCCTCGGGCAGCGCGCGCTCGGCCAGCCGCGCCGAGCGCTCCTCGTTCTCGGAACGCTCCGGGAGGTAGACCGCGTCGTGGAACCAGGCGGCCAGGCGCACGACGTCCGGGTCGGCCGCGTACTCCTGGAGCGCGTCGACGTGGTCGAGCACGGCGGTGAGGTGGTCCAGGGTGTGGTAGCGGCGCTGGGGTTCCCGCCAGCGGGCGAGGAGGTTGTCCGCGTAGGGGGCGGGGTCCGGGCCGCCCTCGGGGGAGCGGGCGGCGTCCAGGGCGCGGGCGAAGCGGAGGCGGAGGGCGTCGAGGTCGGCCATGGGGGCCATTCTCGCGCGGCGCCCGTCCGGTGGCGTACCGGCGCGGCCCGGCGGCGTACCGGCTCGCGCCAGCCACGTCGGGCGGCCACGGCGTACGCACCCGTACGTCCCCCTGCGTACCCGTCGGCGTACCTGCCCGTCGGCGTACTGGCGCCCGCTCGGCGGCGTACCCTTGAATTGGACTAGACCTCTACTGGATCTCTGGCCGCGACGAATGGGGTGCCATGAGCAAGCGTGCAGTCCTGGAGGTGATCGCCCTCGACGTCGAGGACGCGGTCGCCGCCCAGGCGGGAGGCGCGGATCGCCTGGAGCTGGTCACCGAGATGGCCGCCGACGGGCTCACCCCGTCCGCCGCCACCGTCGCCGGCGTCCGCGCCGCCGTCGACGTCGACCTGCGCGTGATGCTGCGCCTCGCGGACGGGTTCGCGGCCGGTGACGTGGCGCGGCTGCTCCGGGTCGCGGAGGAGATGCGGGAGGCGGGCGCCGACCAGTTCGTGCTGGGATTCCTCGACGCGGACGGCGGGGTGGACCTGGCCGCGGTGGAGCGGGTGGCCGACGCGCTGGAGGGCTGCCGGTGGACCTTCCACCGCGCCATCGACCGGGCCGCCGACCGGGACGCCCTGCGCAAGCAGCTCGCCGACCTGCCCGGCCTCGACACCTACCTCACCGCGGGCGCCGCCACCGGTGTGGACGAGGGGCTGCCGACCCTGCTGGCCGAGGCCGCCCGCCGCGGTGAACCGGGCTACGGCCCGACCATCCTCGTCGGCGGCGGCCTCCGCCTCGACCACGTCCCGCCCCTGCTCGCCGCCGGCCTCGACGCCTTCCACATCGGCGGCGCGGCCCGCCCGCGGGGCTGGCACGGACCGGTGTCGGAGGGCGCGGTCAAGGAGTGGCGGAGGGTGCTGGACGGCGCGGCCGGCTAGCCTCGGCGTCCCCGTGACACCGACGCCCACGCCGAACGGCTCGTGGACGGCCTTCTCGCCGTACCCGCCCACCGCAGAGCATCGGAACGGGCGGCGCCGTCGCCCCGGCGGGCGGCTCGGCGCCGCCGACCGCGGGCACGCGCACCGGCGGCGCCGGGAGGCCGCGTGCGAGCCGTCGTACGCCCGCGCAAGGCGTGCCGCGCGAAACCGCCCCGCCCCGGCCGAGGGTCCGGCGCGGGAGCGGGGCGGTCGCGGTGACGCGCGGAGCGGTGTCAGTCGACGTCCACCGGGCCGTCGTCCGGCTTCTTCCCGCGGCGGGCGTCGAGCTGGAGCAGGCCGTTGTCCCCGCGCCCCTCGGGGCGGTTGCCGTCCGACTCCTGCCCGCCGAGGTTCTGGCGGACCGAGTCGAGGATGGTCAGGCCCTGGGAGACCAGGCCGGCCGCGATCTCGCCGAGGCCGTCCGCGCCGTTCAGGACGTTGACGTTGGCGCCGGCCAGACCGCCGGCCGCCTCCTTCACGATCTGCGGCAGCTGGTCGATCAGCATCCGGTCCAGCGCGACACGGTCGTACGACGCCGCCGCCTCGGCCTGGATCTTCATCCGCTGGGCCTCGGCCGCCGCGAGGATCCGGACCCGTTCGGCCTCCGCCTCGGCCGGCTTCACGACCTCGGCCACCAGCTGCTTCTGCCGCAGCAGGGCCTGGCGCTGGGCCAACTCGGTCTGCGCGTCCAGCACTTCCCGCTGCGCGTGCGCCTGCGCCAGCGGACCGGCCTGCGCGGCCTGCGCCTGCGCCCTGTCCACCTCGGCCGAGTACTCGGCCTTGACGACGGCGGTCTGCCGGGCGTACTCCGCCTGCCGGCGCGCCGCCTCCTGCTCGGCCTCGACCGCGGCCTGCGTGGCCTGCGCCTGGGCGATCTGCGCCTGGCGCCGGATGGCCGCCTTGTGCGGGGCGGACATCGCCTCGATGTAACCGGTGTCGCCGTCGTCGATCGACTGGATCTGCAGCGAGTCCACGATCAGACCGATCTTGGCCATCTCCATCTTGGAGGTGTCCAGCACCTCGGCGGCCAGCTTCTGCCGCTCGGTGACGATCTCCTCGACGGTCATCGAGCCGATGATGGCGCGCAGGTGGCCGGCGAAGATCCGGCCGGTGAGCACCGACATCTGGTCCTGGTCGGAGAGGAAGCGCTGACCGGCGTTGATGATGCTCTCGTGGTCGTTGCCGACCTTGAAGGCGATGACGGCACGCACGTGCAGGGCGATGCCCTGCTTGGTCACGCAGGTCTCGGTCACCTCCGACTCGCACATCGCCAGCGAGAGGAAGCGGGTCTTGCGGAAGAAGGGGACCACGAACTTGCCGTGGCCCGTCACCACTCGGAACGGCGCGCCCCCCAGTCCCCGTCGTCCGCCCGAGATCAACATCGCCTCGTCCGGCGCGGGTACGCGGTATCCGAACATTTTCCTGTACTCCTCAGCAGGCGTCGGCGGCGCCGCCGCCGAGCGCGTCCAATGGATCTGCCCACTCGATGACGCCGATCTCGCGGCATCCCCGTGATTCGATCACGAGGACCGTCGCACCCGGCGGCAGGGGATCCTCCGACCAGGCGAGAAACGTCTCGGAGCCGCCCCTGACCCGGACCAGTACCTCGCCGGGCCCGGCGGATCCACGCGTTCCGATGAGGACCTTCCCCGTACGGCCGATCACGGCCTCGTCCTGCGGCATCACCGGCCGTCCTCCTCGCCCTGGCCTCAGGATTCCGACGATAGTCCCAGTCGGGCCGGGGACCAACGGGCGGGAGGTCACATCCCGTGCACGGGCTCGGCCAGCTGCTCCGGCAGGGGCGCCGAGTGGGTGACGACGAGGCCGGAGACCGCTCGGGTGAGGGCCACGTACAGCCGGCGCAGGCCCGTGCGCTCGTCCGGTTCGCCGTCGACGACCGCCCGGGGTTCGTCCAGGACCACGTAGTCGTACTCCAGACCCTTGGCGAGCGAGGCCGGTACGAGGGTCAGCCGCGTCTCGCGGGTCGTCTCCTCGCCCGGCGCGAGGTACCCGATCCCCGCGGCGGTGAGCGCCTCGGCCAGCGCGGGGATCCGGGCGTCGGCGGCGATCAGGCCGGTCGAGCCCTCGTGGGTCAACAACTCCCGGCACGCGCCGACGACTTGTTCGGCGGCGACGCTCCGGTCCGCGGCGTCGGCCGGGTCCGCCGTGCCGACCGCGCGGACCTCGAAGAAGCCCGGGTTCTCACGCACCGAGGCGACGGGGGTGAGGCCCGGGGCGATGTGCGGGAGCAGCCGGGAGGCGTACGTGATGACATCGGTCGGCACACGGAAACCGGCCGTCAACTCCTCGATGACGCCGTCCTGTTTGCCCAGGTGGCCCAGCGCCTCCTCCCAACTACGCGTCGCCCAGGGGGTCGTGCCCTGAGCGAGGTCGCCGAGGACGGTCGCGCTGCCCGTGGTGCAGCGGCGGCCCACCGCCCGGTACTGCATGGGGGAGAGGTCCTGCGCCTCGTCCAGGACGACATGGCCGAGCGAGTGGGTGCGCTGGACGAGGTCGGCCGCCTCGTCGATCAACACGGCGTCGGCGGCGGACCACTTGGCCGACTTCACGCTGCGGGCCGGCCTGGCCCACAGGATCGCCTTCTGCTCGTCCTCGTCCAGCAGCCCGGCCGCGTGCTCGGCGAGGAACTCCGGTTCGCCGAGCAGCCGCAGCACCAGCTTCGCGGGGTCGACGGCCGGCCAGATCGCCTTCACGGCCGCCTTCACCGCGCCGCTGCGCGCCACCGCGTCCTGCACCCGGTCGTCCGGCGCCTCCCCGGCCCGTTCCATCTGCACCAGCACCGCGTGCGCGATCCGCTGCGGCAGGGCCTCGCGGGCGGCGCCGTACCGGATCTCCCGGTCCAGCAACTGCCGTACCAGTTCCTCCAGTTCGTACGCCGGGACCCGCCAGCGCCGCGAACCGCGCACGACCAGCACCGGTTCCGTCGGCGGAGTCACGTACGAGTACAGCGCCCGGCGCAGCACCTCGGCCATCCGGGCGTCGCCCTTGACGACCGCGGCGGCCGCGTCGTCCGTGCCGCGCACCTCCACATGGGCCACCAGGTCGTCCACGGTGGCCTGCTGCACGGCCAGCTCGCCCAGGGCCGGCAGCACCTGCTCGATGTAGTGCAGGAAGGACTTGTTCGGGCCGATGACCAGCGTGCCGGTGCGGGCGAGGCGCTCGCGGTGCGCGTACAGCAGGTACGCCACCCGGTGCAGGCCGACGGCCGTCTTTCCGGTACCGGGGCCGCCCTGGACGCAGACGGTGCCGCCGAGGCCGCTGCGGACGATCTCGTCCTGCTCGGGCTGGATGGTGGCGACGATGTCCCGCATCGGACCGACGCGCGGGCGCTCGATCTCCCGCTGGAGCAGCTTGCTGGTGGTGGCCGCCTCGGCCGGGTCGGACAGCCGCTCGTCCTCGTACGCGGTCAGCTCGCCGCCGGTGTAGCCGAAGCGGCGGCGCAGCCCGATGTCCATCGGGTCCTTCTTGGAGGCCCGGTAGAACGGCTGCGAGACCGGGGCGCGCCAGTCGATGACCATGGGGTCGCCGTCGGCGTCGTGCACGTGCCGGCGCCCGATGTAGAACTGCTCGCCCTCGGCGCCCTCGGCCTGCTCCGCGCCCGGGGCGTGCAGGTAGTCGAGCCGCCCGAAGAACAGCGGGGTGTCGCTGAGGTCGGCCAGCGCCTTGATGCGGTCGTCGATCTGGCGGCTGAGCACCGCGGCGTTGACCCAGTTCGCCGTGACGTCCCGGATGTCCAGCGCCTCCACGTCCTCGCGCATCGCGCGCAGGGCGGCGCGGGAGGACGCGAGGTGGGAGCGCTCGCGGGAGAGCGGGTCGGTGGCGGGATCGGCTGCCTGGTCGTGGGCGGACGTGGACAAGGGGGTGCCTCCGGTGGGCCTGCTGCGTGGCGGTACGACGGTGACGGATGTCGCCGTGACGACGTTGCCGTCCGGTTTCCGGCCGGGCGGCGGCTCTCCGCGGAGGGGAGGCGGGCAAGAGAGGGGATTTTAGTGAGGTGGCGCGGGGGAACGCCAACGGATTTGGCGCGAGCCGCTTTCCGGCCATGTCCCGGGGCCCTCGTGGCGCGGGCCCTGGCTCGTCCCCTAGGGGACGAGCCAGGGCCGGCGTAGGGGTCGCGTCCACCCGTGGGCGGGGTGCAAGGGCTCCGGAACCGGACCCGTGGACCGATACCGCGAAGGGCGTCGGAGTTCCACCATGGAGTCATGAGCGCAGCAACCGTTTCCCCCTCCCCCGCCCGGCCCCCGACCGGAGCCACGGCCGTGGACGGCGCCCCGCGTCACTTCCTCGGCAGCGCCCTGCGCGCGCTGAAGGTGTTCGCGGAGGCGGCCTTCGGCGTCGTCGTCCTCGGCGAGTACGGCGAGGAGGCGGGCATACGCCGCGTATGACGGCGCCCCCGCTCGTCAGCCCTCGGTCTCCGAGAGGATCTCGTCGGCGTCCATGATCCGGTAGGCGTAGCCCTGTTCGGCCAGGAAACGCTGGCGGTGGGCGGCGAAGTCCTGGTCGATGGTGTCGCGGGCCACGACCGAGTAGAAGTGCGCCTGGTGGCCGTCGGCCTTGGGCCGCAGCACCCGGCCGAGTCGCTGGGCCTCCTCCTGGCGGGAGCCGAAGGTGCCGGACACCTGGATGGCGACCGTGGCCTCGGGCAGGTCGATGGAGAAGTTGGCGACCTTGGACACCACCAGCACGTTGATCTCGCCCTCGCGGAAGGCGTCGAAGAGCTTCTCGCGCTGGGCGTTGGAGGTCTCGCCCTTGATGACCGGGGCGTCCAGGTGCTCGCCCAGCTCGTCGAGCTGGTCGATGTACTGACCGATCACGAGGATCTGCTGGCCCGTGAACCGGCGGACGATCGCCTCCGTGACCTTCCGCTTGGTGTCCGTGGTGGCACAGAAGCGGTACTTCTCCTCCGTCTCGGCCGTGGCGTACGCCAGCCGCTCGGACTCCGTCAGGTTCACCCGGACCTCGACGCAGTCGGCGGGGGCGATGTAGCCCTGCGCCTCGATCTCCTTCCAGGGCGCGTCGAACCGCTTGGGCCCGATCAGGGAGAACACGTCCGACTCACGGCCGTCCTCGCGCACCAGCGTGGCGGTCAGCCCCAGCCGCCGCCGCGCCTGGAGATCGGCGGTGAACTTGAAGACGGGAGCCGGCAGCAGATGCACCTCGTCGTAGACGATCAGCCCCCAGTCCCGGGAGTCGAACAGCTCCAGGTGCGGATAGACGCCCTTCCGCTTGGTCGTCAGCACCTGGTAGGTGGCGATGGTGACCGGGCGGATCTCCTTGCGGGTC
Source organism: Streptomyces hygroscopicus subsp. hygroscopicus (assembly GCF_030269125.1). GTDB lineage: Bacteria > Actinomycetota > Actinomycetes > Streptomycetales > Streptomycetaceae > Streptomyces > Streptomyces hygroscopicus_C. The sequence goes on from NZ_BSSM01000009.1 coordinate 171,127, forward strand.
CCGCTGTACTCGCCGATCTCGTCCTCGGTCAGCGACGTCCGCTTCACCAGCTCGTGCTTCCACTGCCGGGCGGAGACGGTGTTGGTCACGAGGATCAGGGTGGTCGACTTCGCCTCGGCCATGGAGGCCGCGCCCACCAGCGTCTTTCCCGCGCCGCAGGGCAGCACCACGACACCGCTGCCACCGTGCCAGAAGTTCTCCACGGCCTGCTTCTGGTACGGCCGCAGGGTCCAGCCGTCCTCGCGCAGGTCGATGGGATGCGCCTCGCCGTCCACGTATCCGGCGAGGTCCTCGGCCGGCCAGCCGAGCTTCAGCAGCGTCTGCTTGATCTGCCCGCGCTCGGAGGGGTGCACCACGACCGTGTCCGGGTCGATCCGCGCGCCGACCAGCGGGGTGATCCGCTTGGACTTCAGGACCTCCTCGAGGACGGGCCGGTCGGTGGTCGTCAGGACGAGCCCGTGCGCGGGGTGCTTGGAGAGGGTGAGGCGGCCGTAGCGGTCCATCGTCTCGGCGATGTCCACGAGCAGCGCGTGCGGCACGGGGTAGCGGCTGTACTGCACCAGCGCGTCCACGACCTGCTCCGCGTCGTGCCCCGCGGCCCGCGCGTTCCACAGCCCGAGCGGGGTCACCCGGTAGGTGTGGATGTGCTCGGGCGCCCGCTCCAGCTCGGCGAACGGAGCGATGGCCCGCCGGCAGTCGTCGGCCCGCTCGTGGTCGACTTCCAGGAGCAGGGTCTTGTCGGACTGGACGATTAGGCAGGACACACATACCTCCGGAGATAAGGCCCTCTCATGACAGAACCAACGCCTGTCACAGCACGGGCTATGCCCCGTGCCCGACGCCGGAAGGGCGTCCCGGCCAGCGCGCCGGGGATGCGCGCCGCTATCTATGTTCGCCTATCACGCGAAACCGACGAGACGACTTCGCCGGAACGCCAGCGCGCGGCCTGTGAAGCGTTGTGCGAGGCACGCGGCTGGGAGGTCGTCGCCGCCGAGGAGGACATCGACGTCTCGGGCTTCTCGCGCGGGCTCGACCGACCGGGACTGCAACGCATCCTGACCAGGCTCGCCGAGCTGGACGTGATCGTGTTCTTCAAGATCGACAGGCTTGCGCGCTCGACGGTCGACTTTGCGGAGATCATGCGACTCGCCGAGCACCAGAGCGTTGCGCTCGCGTCGGCGACAGAGCCGCTCGACCTCACGTCGTCCATGGGCCGGGCCATGGCGAAGGTGATCGCGGTCTTCGCCGAGCTGGAGTCCGACACCATCGGGATGCGGGTGTCCAGCGCGCACGAGCACCTGCGCCGCGAGGGCCGCTACACCGGCGGTCGGGTCCCGTACGGGTACATGGTCGTCCCCAACCCCAACGGGGCGGGCAAGGTCCTTGCGGTCAACGAGGACGAGGCCAAGACGATCAAGCGGATCGTGGAACGGGTCCTGGCCAAAGACTCGCTCATGCAGATCATCAACGACCTCAACAAGGAGGGCGTCCTGTCGCCCGGCCACACCTCACGCCAGACCACGGGCAAGCGCAGCGACTCCAAACAGTGGTACACGACCACGCTGCGCAGCATGCTGGGCAACCCCCAGTTGCTCGGCCAGGTCATCGAGGACGGAAAGCCGATCCTGCGGACGGACGGCCTGCCGCTGGTCAATCGGCCGCCGATCCTCGACACGGACACCTGGCAGATGCTCCAGGACGAGTTGGAACGCCGGGCCAACCCAGGTGAGAAGCGCCGGCAGGGGACGTCGCTGCTGCGCGGCATCATGCACTGCGGAGTCTGTGGTGAGCGCATGTACACCTTCAGCGGGCGCAACGGCCAGCTTCGGTACCGGTGCATCGGCCCCCTGAAGTACCGCCAGCGGGCGGCCAAGGGGGAGGAGAAGCCGGGCGTGAAGTGCTACGGGCCGACCGTGGCGGGGGTGACCACCGAGGAGTACGTCACGGAGCAATTCCTCACGAAGTACGGGCACCTTCCCGTGCTGCGGATGGTCCAGGAGGCGGGCGAGGACTTCCGGCCGCAGATCAGGCAGGCCGAGGAAGCGTTGGCCGACCTGCAAAAGGATCGCTACGACCGGGGCCTGTTCAGAGGCGATGACGGAGCGATCCGGTACGCGGAGCAGTACGCCAAGCTGGAAGAGCGACTGGCGACCCTGAAGGAGAGGCAGCGAACGGCGAAGCCGGGCGGAGTGAAGGCGGAGCCGACCGGAGAGACGCACGCCGAGCAATGGAAGCGCTCGGACGTGGCCGGTAAGCGAGATCTGCTGTTGAACGCGGGCGGCTACGTGGAGGTGGCACCCGCGCGGCGTGGAGGTAAGAAGCTGGACACGTCGCGTCTGTCGGTCTACTTCGGCGAGGAGGGGCACATGCGGCGGGCGGCAGCGGCGAAGGAGAGCGAACGGGAGACCGAGGGGACCGACAGCCAGGGCTGACGCCGACGTCACCGGACACACGCAGCGGCGCCCCCACCGGACGGACAAGGTGGGGGCGCCGCTTTCTGTGTTGGGTGCAGCTCGTTTGCAGGGAGAACGAGATGGACGCCCCCAAGGAACGCCATGCAGCTGTACGCTCGCGAGGTGCCGAAGAGTTTCGACTACAGCAAGCCGTTCTTCAGTTCTGAGGACGATGAGCCGCCCGTGTGCCCGCACTGCAAGCAGCCAATTGAGGTGGGCGACGACGTCCACTGGTATCAGGACACGCTCTGGCACACCAAGCCCTGCCCCAGCTGATTGGGGCAGTCGAATGCCGCCTTCGGCTACGCCCTCCGCCATCGGCGCCCGCCGGGGCCTGCCCGGAGCAGAAGCCGTCCTGTGGCTCCGTGCGCCGGTCGCCCACCGCGACCTCGATCCCTACTTGCGCTTCCACGCCGCCCGCGAGCACCTACCCCGACCCGCAGAAGTTCGCCCTCACGGCTTGATCAGCGTCGTCCCTCGAAACGAGCTGCACCCTTCTGTGTTCAGGTCAGGTGGCGTGCTGGTCGGGGTTGTGCCAGGGCCCGATGACCTTGGTGGAGGGGCGGCAATACGACAGCGCGACACCATTGCGGGTTGTGAACTCGACTGTTTCTGCGACGAGTTCACAGAGTGCGTCCCCGCCTGTCTCGGACAGTGCCGTCCTCAGCGTGGGGACGGACTCTGCCAGGTCCCATGAGGGGGAACTGAGGCGGAAGCCGCCAAGGGCGTGTGCTTCGGCGAGGCGGAACGAGAGTCGAGTGCTGGGTTGGGGTTCATAGCGGGGTGCCGCTGTCAGCAGGCCGGCCTTGATGGATTCGGGGCCGGAGATGACGACCCGCATGGAGGTTGATCGGGGCAGCACTTCGAAGTGGTTGGCTTCGTGACTGTCGTGGGACGGCGATTGCCTGCCGAAGAGCTGCCCGACGATCATGGCGACTTCCGCAGTCCCGGTGGAGACACGCCAGGAGCCTTGGCCGCAGTGGAAGCGGCCGACGAACGTCGTCTTGCGATTGATCATGAGAAATCCCCCTCCTGCTTGAGGCGTTGCGTATGGGCTATGTCGTGGCGGACCTGGGCTGCGAGGAACTCCTCACCGGGGCGGTAGCCGCTGCTGAGGTAGGTCCAGGAGGAGGCGGTGACGAGGGTGGTCTCGTCGGTGGCGGGGAGGCCAGCGCGGGCACGGGCGGCGTCGGCCTGGGCGAGACGCCAGGCGCGGCGCGTGGAACCGTCGTCCGGGTCGATCTTGGTGTGACGAGCATGCCCACCGAACGGCCCTTCTTGACCATCGATGGTCGGTTCGCGACTCTCGGGCAGGCCAGGCGCGGTAATGGCTCCTCGATGATCATCGTTCCCCGCCCAAGGCTGACCCGAGTTCGCTCCGTGACGACGTCGACGCTCTCCTCGGCGGGCCTGCGCACACACTGACCAGGTGCCCCATCCGGCCGCGATCACGGCGGGCCGCGGGCCGCGGTGGTCCGCCCCGGTCAGTCCTCGGCGAGTTCCGCGACCCCGGTGATGCGGTGCAGCGGGTAGGTGCGGACCTCGTCCGCCGTGTGGTCGTAGGCGGTCACGAAGCCGCCCTCCACGCGGATCGGGGCGATGACACGCTGGCTGGCGGCACCCTCGGCGTTGACGTAGCCGATCCACAGGGAGTCTCCGGTGAGCACGGCGGCCTGCACGGTGGCCAGGGTGTCTGCGGAGGAGGTGCGGGGCAGCTCACCGACGGCCGGGTCCGCGCCGGTCTGCTTGCGGGGGGTCGTGGCGGCCAGGTCGCCGGCCCGGATCGCCCGGATCGCGGCCGTGAGGAGCGTGGGGTCGGGCGGCGGCGGACCGTCGGGCACCGGTTCCGGCGCCGTCCGGGGCGGGGTGCGGTGGGCGTGGGCGCGGGTGATCAGGACATCGCCCTCGGCGGACTCGGCGGCCGGCGCGAAGCCCATCGCGCGCAGGCCCTCCAGCAGGGCGGCCGGGTCGGACTGGGCGGCCAGCACGGTCGGGGCGAGGCGGCGCAGCCGCAGGGCGGTGGCGCGCTTGTCGGCGAGGATCTCGTTCAGCAGGGCGTCGTCGTCGCAGCGGACGTAGGCCGAGGCGGCGCCGACCCGCAGATGGCCGTGCCTGCGGGCCACGTCGTCGATCAGGTAGGCGAGCGGCTGCGGGACCGGGGTGCGCGAGTGCCGGGCCAGGAAGTCGTGCAGATCGGCGGCGGCCCGCCCGGCGTCCAGGGCCCGGCGCACCGACGCCGGCGTGAACCGGTACACCGTCGCGCCGCCCTTCGACTCCACGTCCGCGAGCACGCCCAGCATGTCCGCGAGCGGCCGCTCCAGCGGTCCCGGCGCGACGGCCGTCAGGTCGGCCTGGAGGAGGACGTGGTCGAGGGGCTCGGGGAGGAGCGGGGCGAGGAGACGGGCCGCGGCGGCGGTGGCGGCGGCCTGTTCGGCGGAGGAGAGGGGGGCAGGGGCGGGAGCGGGGGCGGGGTATGCGGGGGTGGCGGGGGCGGTCGCGCGGTGGTGGACGGGGAGCTTGGCGCCGGGGCCGGGCGGTTCGGCCGTGTCGGCGGCGCCGGCCGGGCCTGCCGTGCCGGGGCCGCCCGAGCCGTGGGGGCCGCCGGCCGGGGCTGCCGTGCCGCCGGTGTCCGGCGCGCCGGCCGGGCCCGCCGCCGGGGCGCCCAGCAGTGCCCTGCCGTGGCCGGACAGCGCGCCCCGGCCCGTGACGCCCAGCAGTTCCGCCTCCGTGAGGGTCCAGCGGGCGAGGCGGGTGCGGAGGTCTTCGGCGGGGGTGTCCTTGCCGGGGCGGGGGGCGCTCGCGGCGCCCCGCAGGGGGCGTTCCCAGTGGAGGCGGGCCAGGACGGACTCGGGGTCGGGGGCGGTGCCCGCGGGAAGGCCGGCCAGCAGGGCCAGGACCCGGTGCCGTACCTCGGGCGCGGCCGAGCGGTCGAGGCCGGGGCCGAGCGCGGAGAGGGTGCGGTCCTTCGCGTCCCGGCCGCCGACCAGGCCCGGTGTCCGGGTGGCCGTCAGCCACGAACGGGCGAGCAGCGCCCAGCGTTCGGCCGGGGGCCGCTCCAGCCACTCGTCGTAGAAGGGGGTGGCGGCGTACCGCTCGTCGGCCTCGCCGTCGGAGGCCAGCAGACCCGCCGCGTAGGCCAGTTCGATCCAGAACGCGGCGACCGGTTCGGGCACGTCCAGGGCGACGGCGGTCCGCTTGAGATCGCGCACGCTGAGTCCCCCGGCCCGCAGCACCGCGGGGCCGCCCTCGTCCCAGTCCTTCAGCAGCTCCTCGACGGTGGCGAGCGCGGTGTGCGCCTGTCCGGCCGCCGCCGCGTCCACACCCTGTGGACGGTGGGGCGCGGCCGGTTCCACCGCGGGCGGCAGCGGCTCGGGCCGCCGGTGGGCGCGGCCCGCGCGCAGGTGCAGGGCCACCTCGCGGGGCAGTACGACGGTGCCGGGAGCCGTCGGCAGCAGCAGGCCCCGGTCGAGGAGCCAGCGCAGATGGGCGGCCGGTTCCGGGGTGACCTGCCCGTACGGCGGCCCCCACACCAGCCGGGACAGCACCTCCAGGGAGCCCTCCGGGGCCCCGGCGAGCAGCTCGGCCATCTTCGCGCGATCGGTGAACAGCGCGGTCAGCGCGGTCACCGCCGACACCGAGTCATGGGTCGAGGCCAGCCCCGCCGTGGTCACGATCTCCTGGATCCGCCCCGGCGACATGCCCGAGGTGGCCTCGTGCACGGTCGGCCCGAGCCCGGTCGGCGAGGGGTGCTGAGGGGACGGCGCGAGCAGCTCGCGGGCGGTGCGCACCAGGCGCAGCCGTTCGTCGTCGCCCCACACCAGCGCCTGTTCGCGCAGGGTGCCGAGGGCGCGGGGGAGCGCGGCGGCCACCGTCTCGTCCCCGGCGTCCCCGGCCATCAGCCCGAGCAGGGTGGCGGCCGAGGCCGGGTCCGGGGCGACGGCCAGGGCCTCGGCGGTCTGCAGCGCGAAGCGGTCCAGCCGTTCCAGGGCCCGCAGCACCGAGGCCCGGGTGCCGGCCCGGGTGGCCAGCTGGGTCAGATCGGTGGGGACGGGCGTGACGAGGTCCGGGCGGCTGCGCAGCAGCGCGGCCAGGGAGGCGTCGTCCCTTGAGCGGAGCGCCTCCGCGAGGGACCGAGGGGCTGGGCTGGCCTCTTGGCTCATCCGGCCAACGGTAGCGGGTTACCTCCGGTGGTTCAGCCGTCGCGGGCACGGCCCCGCTCTGCGCTACCGTCCTCACGGGGTTTCAGTCGGCGTCACCCCGGAGGGATTCCGTGGGCATCGAAAGCGACAAGGTCGTCTACGAGTACCTGAGCCGTGTCGGGGACATCGCTTCGCAACGGCAGCTGCCGTCGTCCACCCGCATGCGGCTGGTCTCGGAGCTGCGCAACGAGATCGACCGCGACCGGGCCAGGGCGACGGTGGACAGTCCCGCCGCGGTCCGCCGCATCCTGGAGCGGCTCGGTACGCCGGACGAGGTGGTCGAGGCCGCGGGCGGCACCGGGCCCGTGGACGGCGCCGGCCGCCCGTCCGCCGCCGTACCGGCGCAGCCCGCGCCCCGGGAGCGGGAGGCCGAGGAGCGTCCGAGGGGTCTGCGGCGTGTCGTCCCCCGCCCGCGGCCCACCGAGCCCCGGTCGGAGCCGTCCGTGCCGCCGCGTGACGTGCCGACGCCGCCGCACACCGCCGCCGCGCACGAGCTGGGCGACCCGGAGGCGCCGCCCGACTGGTGGCGGCTGGCCGACGGTGCCTTCGGCGGGGCCCGGAACGGCCCCTTCCCGGACACCGACCCGGTGCCGGGCTTCACCGGCGGTGTGGAGATCCCCGAGCTGCTGCGACGGCCGCCGCACGAGACGGAGAAGGCGCGGAAGGAGGCGGCCGAGGAGCCCGCGGCGGAGCAGGCCGCCCCCGTGCCCGCCCGGCGCTTCGGCCTGTTCCCGCGCCGTGCCCCCGCGACCGCCCCCGCCGCGGGGGCCGCGGAAGGCGACGCCCCGACCCGCCGCCTGCTGCCGGGTCCCGCCGCCGGCTGGTCCAACCCGTTCCTGCTGCTGGCCGCCGCCGCGCTGGTGGCCGGGGCCGTGCTCGGGAACTGGTTCGCGCTGCTCGCCGGCTGGGCGATCGCCTACACCTCCCGGCGCCTGTCCCCGGCGGAGAGCAGGTGGGCCGTACTGGTGCTGCCCGGCACCGCGGCCGCCGCGGGCCTGGTGTGGCTGTGGGGACGGCAGAGCGGGCGCTGGGGCGACCCGATCACCCAGGGGCACATGGGCGACGCCCTCTCCCAGACCTGGCCCTGGGTGGTGCGGGGCGCGGCCGTCGCCTCGGCGCTCTACCTGGTGTGGCGCTCACAGCGCAAGGGCTGAGCCGGGACGCCGGGCGCGGAGGCCGGCCACCAGGGCGGTTCGAGGCGGCCCGGCACGGAGGACCGGCCGGTCACGGCCGCGGGGGACGGTGACTGTCGGACCGGCCTGGCACCATGTCCCCCATGGCCTCCCTCACCGTCGGCTTCGACCTCGACATGACCCTCATCGACTCCCGGCCGGGTATCCGCGCGTGCTACGTGGCGCTGGCGGAGCGGACGGGGACGTACATCGACGCCGACCTGGCGATCACCCGGCTCGGCCCGCCGCTGGCGGAGGAGCTGGTGAACTGGTTCCCGGCGGAGCGGGTGGCCGCGGTGGCCGACCTGTACCGGGAGATGTACCCCTCCATAGCCATCGCCGCGACCCCGGCCATGGAAGGCGCCCGCGAGGCCATGGCGGCGGTGCGCGCGGCCGGCGGGCGGACCATGGTGGTCACCGCGAAGTACGAGCCCAACGCGAAGCTGCACCTGGCCCACCTGGGCATCGAGCCCGACGTGGTCGTGGGCGACCTGTGGGCCGAGCAGAAGGCGCAGGCGCTGCGCGAATACGGCGCGGGGGTGTACGTCGGCGACCACACCGGGGACGTGCGCGGTGCGCGTACGGCGGGCGCGCTGTCGGTCGCCGTGGCGACCGGGCCCTGCCCGGCGGACGAACTGCGCGCGGCCGGGGCGGACGTCGTCCTGGACGACCTGTCCGCCTTCCCGTCGTGGCTGGCCGATTACCGCCCCTGACCGAAGGCCGCCGGGGGCGGGTGGCTACCGGGACGCGGAGGCGGCGCGTGCCTGCCGCCGGGCCGCCGCGATCGACCGCAGCACTCCCGCGCCGGCCACGAGGAAGCCGACGCCCATCAGCATGCACAGTCCGTACATGTAGGTGGGAAACGGCTTGGTTCCGAGGAACAAGGGGACCATGGTGACCAGGGTGGCCAGGGCCCCGACGAAGAACACGATGGCACCGGCGCGGATCAGTCCGTCGCCGGGCCCGGCGGAATTCGCTTGGGTTTTGTCACGCACCGGACCAGGGTAGTTCCTGCGCGAGAGAACGACCGGGGGACGTCTTGTCACCGGGTCCAAGACCATTAGCCTTGATGGCGGCGGGTCACGGTCGACCCGCTCTAGTGCTGTCAAGAGCCGTTTCCGAAGCATTTTCCCGACGAGTACGAGGACGAGGACAGACGTGCCTACCGGCAAGGTCAAGTGGTTCAACAGTGAGAAGGGCTTCGGCTTTCTCTCCCGCGACGACGGCGGTGACGTCTTCGTCCATTCCTCGGTCCTCCCCGCCGGAGTCGAAGCGCTCAAGCCGGGACAGCGAGTGGAGTTCGGCGTGGTCGCCGGTCAGCGCGGCGATCAGGCGCTGTCGGTGATCGTGCTCGACCCGACGCCCTCCGTGGCCGCCGCCCAGCGCAAGAAGCCCGACGAGCTGGCCTCGATCGTGCAGGACCTGACGACCCTCCTCGAGAACATCACCCCGATGCTGGAGAAGGGCCGCTACCCCGAGAAGGCCTCCGGCAAGAAGATCGCCGGCCTGCTCCGCGCGGTCGCCGACCAGCTGGACGTCTGACCCCGCCCTCGCGTCCGGGCTCCCGTCAGGGAAACGCGAGCGCGTCCGGGCCGAGGGGCGGTACCAGTCCCTCGGCCGCCGCGCGGGTGAGCAGCCCGCGGATCGCCGCGTACCCGTCCTCGCCGAGGTCGGCCGTGAACTCGTTGACGTACAGACCGATGTGCTGGTCGGCCACGGCGGGGTCCATCTCCTGGGCGTGCGCCAGGACATAGGGCCGGGAGACCTCGGGGTCGTCCCACGCGGCCCGCACCGATGCGCGCACGGACTCGGCGAGCCCCTTCAGCGTCTCGGCGCCCAGCGACCGCTTGGCCACGATCGCGCCCAGCGGGATCGGCAGCCCGGTCGTCCGCTCCCAGTGCTCGCCCATGTCGGCGAGCTTGTGCAGCCCGTAGTTCTGGTAGGTGAAGCGGGCCTCGTGGATCACGAGCCCCGCGTCCACCCTGCCGTCCCGCACCGCCGGCATGATCTCGTGGAACGGCATGACCACGATCTCGCCGACGCCGCCCGCCCGTCGCCCGTCACCACCCCCGACCGAGGGTCCTTCGGGTCCGCCCCCTCCGTTGCCGAGCACGTCCGCGGCCCACAGCCGGAACAGCAGGTAGGCGGTCGACCTCTCGCTGGGCACCGCGACCGTACGACCCGTCAGGTCGACACCGTCCTCCCGCGTCAGCACCAGCGGGCCGCAGCCCCGGCCGAGCGCGCCGCCGCACGGCAGCAGCGCGTACTCGCCGAGCACATAGGGCAGGACGGCGTACGACACCTTCAGCACGTCGAACTCGCCGCGCTCGGCCATGCCGTTGGTGATGTCGATGTCGGCGAAGGTCACGTCCAGCGCGGGGGCGCCGGGGACGCGGCCGTGCGCGAGGGCGTCGAAGACGAAGGTGTCGTTGGGGCAGGGCGAGTACGCGATCTGCAACGGCTGCTCACTGGTCATACGGTTCCCAACTCTCCAATGCGGGCGCGAGCTTCCCGAAGGCCGCGGTGAGGGCGGCGAGCGCGTCGCCGATGCGCCAGGCGGCGCGGTCGCGCGGGCCGACCGGGTTGGAGATCGCGCGGATCTCCAGCACCGGGACGCCCTGCGCGTCGGCGGCCTCGGCGACCCCGAAGCCCTCCATGCCCTCGGCGAGCGCGCGGGGGTGCCGGGCGCGCAGCGCGGCGGCGCGGGCGGCGGTGCCGGTCACGGTGGACACGGTGAGCACCGTGCCCGTACGGGCGCCGGTGGCCTCGGCCACGCCTCGTACGAGTGATTCCGGCGGGCGATGGGTGACGGTCCCGAACCCCAGGTCGGTGACCGGGAGGAAGCCGTCGGCGGTCTCCGCGCCCAGATCGGCCGCGGTGATCGCGTCGGCGACGACGAGCGAGCCGAGCGGCGCCCCGGGCGTGAACCCGCCGCCGATCCCGGCCGAGACGATCAGGTCGTAGGGGGCCCCGGCGAGGGCGGCCGCGGTGAGCGCGGCGGCGGTGGAGGCGGCGGCCCGCGCGGGCCCGACCCCGGCGGCGAGCAGATCGATCACGACGGCGGCACGGGCCGCACCGGCGGCGGCACGGCTCGCACCGGCACCGGCGGCGGCACGGCTCGCACCGGCACCGGCGGTCGTACGCCCCGGATCGTCCTCGGCGGTCGTGCGGCCCGGACCGGTGCCGGGGGCCGTACGGCACAGCACCGCGCCCGGCAGTCGCACCTCTTCCCCCTGGTCGGGGAACGCCCTGGCCACCGCGTCCCGTTCGGCCGGGACGGCGGTGGCCACGAGGATCCGCGCGGACGTCGTGATCAGGCCTTCTTCAGCTTGAAGGACCACACGCCCTTGGTCGGGTTGGAGCCCATCTGGATCACCAGGGTGTTGGTGTCGCCGCCGGTGCCGTACTGCGCGTTGAAGAACGCGTTGCCCGGCAGCGTGCGGTACGTCTCCTTGCTGAGGCTGGTGAACGGGCGGCCGTTGACCAGCACCGCCCAGCCGGCGTCCGCGATCTTCGGGTCGACGCCGATGCGGATGGTCGAGTCCTCGCCGACCGAGATCGACTTCGCGGCGCCGGTCTTCTTGGCGCAGGCGGTCAGCGCCTTGGCGTCGAGCGCCTTGCCGTCGTTGTAGCAGACCGCCTCGGAGTGGACCGAGTCCCGGCCGACGGTGATCGTCGCGGTGGGCGTCGGCTTGTCGCAGGCCGACAGGACGAGCAGTCCGGCGGTAACGGCGCCGGCGGCGGCGACGGCGCGGCGGCGTCGCACAACGGATTGCAGCGTGGTCATGGCCGAAGGCTATCGGTCGCCCGGAGTCGTCCGCCCACGCGGGGTGCGGCGTGCCCGGTTCGTTACGCCAGTCGTGTCCGCGACAACCCGGCCGTGTCCGGTTCGTCACGCGACCTGCCCCTTTACGACACCGCCCCGTCAGGTCGACCGGGTCCCGTTACGCCACCCGGGTGCGGGGCCGGCCGCCGTACCGCGCGGAGCTGACCAGACCGCGCAGGGTGCTCAGCCAGCCGACGGCCACGAACGCGGCGCCGGCGAGCAGTCCGACGGTGCCGTCGAGCGGCATCACGATGCCGACCGCGCCGCCGAACACCCACGCCATCTGGAGCAGGGTCTCGGAGCGGGCGAAGGCCGAGCTGCGCACCAGTTCCGGCACGTCCCGCTGGATCAGCGCGTCCAGCGCCAGCTTGGCCAGCGCCTGCGCGAACCCGGCGACCGCCGCGAGAGCGGCCACCAGGAAGGTCCCGAAGAACACCGCGGCCACGATCGCCGTGCCGAGCGCCACCGCGACGACCGTCACGATGATGATCTCCGGAGCCCGCGACCTCAGCCACGCCCCCACCGCCGTACCCAGCGCGTTGCCCAGGCCGGCCGCGACGCCCACCAGCCCCAGGGAGACCGCCGCGCCCTGGCCGGTCAGCGGGTGCTCGCGCAGCAGGAAGGCGAGGAAGAAGATCAGGAAGCCGGAGAGGCAGCGCAGGGCGGCGTTGGCGCCGAGGGCGTGGGTCACGGCGGGCCCGACCGTGCGCAGACCGGGCCGCTTCACCTTCGTCCTGGGCAGCCGCGTCTCCTCGGCCGCGAGCAGCGCCACCGCCTCGCCGCGGGCCGAGTCCACCTTGGGTGGCAGCGAGAAGGACAGCGCCGTGCCCGCCACGAAGATCACGAAGGCCCCGTAGAGCGGCCAGGGATCTCCGATCCGGTGCAGCCCCGCCGCGATCGGCGCGGCGAGCCCGGTGGCGAGCAGCCCGGCGAGGGTGACCCGGGAGTTCGCCTTCACCAGGGAGAACAGCGGCGGCAGCAGCCGCGGTACGACGGCGCTGCGCACCACGCCGTACGCCTTGGACGCCACCAGCACGCCGAGCGCGGCGGGATACAGCTCCAGGCTCCCGGTGGCCACCGCGCCCGAGATCAGCAGGGCGAGCAGCGCCCGCGCCAGCATGGCCGCCGCCATCGCGGCCCGGCGGCCGTGCGGGAGCCGGTCGAGCAGGGGGCCGATGACCGGGGCGAGGACGGTGAACGGCGCCATGGTGATCGCCAGGTACAGCGCGACCCGCCCGCGCGCCTCGTCGGTCGGCACGGAGAAGAAGACGGTGGACGCCAGCGCCACGGTGATCATGACGTCCCCGGCGCCGTTCACCGCGTGCAGCTCGATCAGCTTGCCGAGGCCCGACTCGCCCGCCCCGTGCGCGTGTGTCGCCCGGCGGATGCCGCGCGCGGCGCCGGTCACGGGGCGGTGCAGGGCACGCCCGACGGACCGGGCGGCACCGCCGACCCGGCGCGCACCGCCACCCCGAACCCCACGCCTGTCCGCGGTTGCCACGAGGTTCATAGTGCCCCGAGACGCCGCCGGATAGTGCGGATACGGCACGTATGGCGGCGAACCGTGCCCGCGACCGGGGTGGGAGCGGGGGTGGGAACGGGGGTGGGAGTGGGGGAGAATGCCGCCGAGCGGCAATGAATCCTGTTCGGTGTAGCGTGCGTATCTCAGCCATAACGCAGAATGGATGGCAGAGGTGCGCCCGAGCGCGCGGATGATGCAGACGTCGATGCGGTCCTGAGGTCCGCTCCGTCGGCCAACCCGCCTAAGGCAGCCGCCTTGACGAGACGGCGTAGGAGAGAAGCGATACCTGTGAGCGCAGCGACAACGCGAAGCCGCACCCCCGACCGCCTGTGCGCCGAGGCCGTCGACCTCGCCCGTGCCGCCGCGGAGGAGGCGGCCGCGCCCGGTGTGGTCGGCGAGCACTCCGGCCTCGTCTCCGAGGGCGACCGTGTTGTCACGCACTTCTTCGAGTGCAAGGAACTGGGCTACCGGGGCTGGCGCTGGGCCGTCACCGTGGCCCGCGCCTCCCGCGCCAAGTTCGTCACGCTGGACGAGGTGGTCCTGCTCCCCGGTCCCGACGCCCTCCTCGCCCCCGAGTGGGTGCCGTGGAGCGAGCGGCTGCGCCCCGGTGACCTCGGCCCCGGAGATCTGCTCCCCACCGACCAGGACGACCTGCGCCTGGAGCCCGGCTACACCGGCGAGGACCAGCCGCCGGCCGACTCGGCGGTGTCCGAGGAGATGGCGGAGCTGGCGGAGGCCGAGGACGCGGACGTGAGTCCGGGCGCGCCGGCCGCGCAGCCGACGGTGCCCTTGCGCGGTTCGATCGCCGCGGTGGCCGAGGAACTGGGCATGCGCAGGGCGCGGGTTCTGTCCCGCTACGGCCTGCACCGCGCGGCCGACCGCTGGGAGGAGGCGTTCGGTGCGAAGACGCCGATGGCCCAGGCGGCCCCGGCCACGTGTCTGACCTGCGGCTTCCTGACGCCCATCGGCGGCTCGCTGGGCCAGGCGTTCGGCGTGTGCGCCAACGAGTTCGCCCCGGCGGACGGCCGGGTGGTCTCGCTCGCCTACGGCTGCGGCGGCCACTCGGAGGCGGCGGTCATGCCCAAGCCCCCGCAGCCGGCGCCGCCGGTCGTCGACGAGACCCGTGTCGAGCCCTTCCCGCTGCACCCGGCCCGCGACTCCGGCTCGGTCCCGGAGACGACGGACGAGGCGACGGCGGAACTGGGCCACTCCTGACCGTGATCCGCCCCGCGAGGAAGCCGGATCTCGTCGGCTTCCTCTCCCTCGCGGCCGAGGTGGAGCACTGGTTCGGTCCGATGGTGGCCGACCCCGGCTTCGCCGCCGCCGTGGAACGGGGCATCGCCCGCTCCACGGCACTGGTGGCGCAGGCCGCGTCCGGGAACCTCCTGGGCGCCCTCCTCTTCGGCGGCAACGCCCCGCTCCACAAGGTGCACTGGCTGGTCGTCACGGAACGCTCCCGCGGCCGGGGCGTGGGCCGTGCCCTGCTGACCGAGGCCCTGCACCGCTTCGTACGGCCCCCCGCCACCGTCGAGGTCGTCACCTTCGGCCCCGACCACCCCGGCGCGCTGACGAGCGGCGCCCGCGTCTTCTACGAGCGCCTGGACTTCACCCCCGCCGAACCCACGGCTCCCGGCCCGGAGGGCGGCTCCCGGCAGGTCTACCGCCGCGTCCTGACCTGAGGGGTGCCACCGGGCCACCCAGCGGGGCCCCGCACCTGCCGCCGGCCGGCCTCGGCCCGGGGAACAGCCACGAGACCGCCGCACCCTCCGCGCCGAGTCGGCCGGCCCCCGCCGCCGCCCGACCGGCGCGCTGCCCGTGCCTGCCGGTGCGCATGTCCCGCAGGCCCCCGAGGAGGTCCCCGCCCTCCTCAGTCCGGCCGAGAGGCGGCGATGTCGTCCCCGCGCTGTACCTTCTTCCTCACGTCGACGAGGAGTGTGAACGTGAGCAGCAAGTACGTGCGGCCGGCGGCCGAGGGTGCCGATCCCTTCGGGACGGCCCGGCTGCGTCGCGGTGTTCTCGACGCCTGGGCCACCAGCCCCGCGAGGTTCCGTGAGGACGCCAACGCCGAGGAGGACCTCGTGCTGGGCGGCTACCGGGACCGCCTGGTGATCGAGCTGGCGCAGAACGCCGCCGACGCCGCCGCCCGCGCCCACGTCCCGGGCCGGCTCCGCGTCACCCTTCGCGACGGCGTCCTGGTCGCCGCCAACACCGGCGCCCCCCTGGACGCGACCGGCGTCGAGTCGCTGTCCACCCTGCGCGCCTCCGCCAAGCGCGAGGCCGACTCCCCGGGCGCCGCCGTCGGCCGCTTCGGCGTCGGTTTCGCCGCCGTACTCTCCGTCACGGACGAGCCCGCTCTCGTCGGCCGGCACGGCGGCGTCCGCTGGTCCCTCACCGAAGCGCGCGCGCTGGCCGCCGACACCGCCCGGCACAGCCCCGGCCTCGGCGACGAGATCCGGCGCCGCGAGGGCCACGTCCCGCTGCTCCGGCTGCCCTTCGCCGCCGAGGGCACCGCCCCCGACCCGTACGACACCGCCGTCATCCTGCCCCTGCGCGACGCGGCCGCCGCCGACCTCGCCGAGCGGCTGCTCGACGCCGTGGACGACGCCCTCCTGCTCACCCTCCCCGGTCTCGAGGAGGTGGTCATCGAGGTCGGCGACGCCGCGCCCCGCATCCTGCGCCGGCGCACCGAGGGCGCCGTCACCGTCGTGGAGGACTCGCGGGAGGGCACCACCCGGTGGCGTACCGCCTCCGCGCACGGGCCGCTCGCCCAGGAGCTGCTCGCCGACCGGCCGGTGGAGGAGCGGCTGCGGCCCCACTGGTCCGTGACGTGGGCCGTGCCGGAGGACGAGAACGGGCGTCCCCTGCGCCCCCGCACCGCCCCCGTCGTGCACGCCCCGACCCCCAGCGACGAACCCCTCGGCGTCCCCGCCCTCCTCATCGCCTCCTTCCCCCTCGACACCACCCGCCGGCACACCGCCCCGGGACCGCTCACCGACTTCCTGGTGCAGCGCGCGGCCGACGCGTACACCGAGTTGCTCGCCGAGTGGCGCCCGGTGACGGAGGCCGCCGTCGACCTCGTGCCGGGGCCGCTGGGCAAGGGCGAGCTGGACGGCGCCCTGCGCCAGGCGCTGCTCGACCGGCTGCCGCGCACGGCCTTCCTGCCGCCCGCCCTGCCCGGCGAGGGCGGCGAGGACGAGTTGCCGCAGGCCATCCGGCCGAGGGACGCGGAGATCGTGGAGGGCGCCGGCGCGGACACCGTGCGGGTGCTCGCCGAGGTGCTGCCCACGCTGCTGCCCGCAGGTCTGGAGCGCCGCGCCGAGCTGCGCACCCTCGGTGTCGCCCGGCTCCCGCTCGCCGACGCCATCGACCGGCTCGCGGGCCTGGAGAAGGAGCCCGGCTGGTGGTGGCGGCTCTACGACAGCCTCGCCGGGGTGGACACGGACCGGCTGTCCGGGCTGCCCGTGCCCCTCGCCGGGGGTACCTCCCGGGCATTCGGCACCGGGGCGGCGCGGACCACCATCGGTCCCCGCCAGGTGCTGCTGCCCACCCCCGACGGCGCCCGCGTCGACGCGGACGTGCTCGGCCGGCTCGGCCTGAAGGTCGCGCACGAGGACGCCGTCCATCCGCTGCTGGAGAAGCTGGGCGCGCTGCCCGCCACCCCGCGCGCGGTGCTCACCACCCCCCAGGTGCGGGCCGCGGTCGCCGCCTCCCTGGACGAGGGCGGCGCCCTCGGCTGGGAGGAGGACGCCCTGGACGCCGAGGAACTCGCCGACACCGTCCTCGGGCTGGTGCGGGACGCGGGCCTGGAGCCCGGTGACGAGCCCTGGCTCGGCGCCCTCGCGCTGCCCGACGAGGACGGCGAACTCGCGCCCGCCGGAGAGCTGGTGTTCCCCGGCAGCCCCTTCGCCCGGGTGATCCGTGAGGACGAGCTGGCGGCGGTGGACCACGAGCTGGTCGAGAAGTGGGGCGAACAGCCGCTGACCGCCTGCGGGGTGCTCGCCGGCTTCGCGCTGGTGCGCGCCACCGACGTCGTCCTCGACCCCGACGAACTGGAGCCCCGCGAGGGCGACTTCGCGGAACCGGACGACGCCGGGCTGCTGGACGCCGTGGACGTGTGGAGCGAGGACGTCCTCGACCGCTTCCCGGACAGCCCCGTGCCTCCGGTCGCCACCGAACTCGTCGCCGTCCGTGACCTCGACCTCGTGGACGACGACCACTGGCCCGAGGCCCTCGCCCTGCTCGCCCGCCCGCCGCTGCGCGACGCCCTCACCCAGCCGGTGCGCGTCCTGTTGCCCGACGGCACCCACGAGGTCGTCCGCCCGTACACCGCGTGGTGGCTGCGCGGGCACCCGGTGCTGGACGGCCGGCGCCCTGCGGGCCTCCTCGCGGCCGGCGGCGATCCGCTGCTGCGCGGGCTGTACGACGAGGCCGACGCCACCGGGTTCGAGGACGAGCAGGTACTGCGCGCGCTCGGCGTCCGGACCTCGGTCGGTGCCCTCCTGGACGAGCCCGGCGGCGCCGCCGAACTCCTGGACCGCCTCGCCGACCCGGACCGCCAGGTCAGCGCCACCCAACTGCACGGCCTGTACACCGCGTTGGCCGACCTCGACCCGGAGCAGGTCACGCTGCCGGAGGACCTGCGGGCCGTGGTCGACGGCCGGGTGACGGTCGTGGACGCCGCCGACGCCGTGGTCGTCGACTCCCCGGACCTGCTGCCCTTCACCTCCGGCACCCCCCTGCTTCCCGTACGGCCCTCCCGCGCGGCCGAGCTGGCCGAGCTGTTCCAGGTGCGGCGGCTCAGCGAGTCCGTCACCGGCGAGGTGCACTCCGAGGGCGCCGAGCACGACGTACCGGATTCGGTGCGGGTCCTCCTCGGCCCGCGCACGCCCGAGACGTACGTCGAGCACGACGAACTCGTCGTGGACGGCGTGGAGATCGACTGGCGGCTGACCGACGACGGCGTGCTGCACGCCGCCACCCTGGAGGGCGTCGCCGCGGGGCTCGCCTGGGCGGCGCGGCAGTGGCCGCGCCGCTTCGAGGTCGCGGCCCTGCTGGAGGACCCGTCCCGGACGGAGGAACTGGCGCGGGACCGCTGGTTCGACTGATCTTCAGACTGTTCTTACGAAATCCTCAACTCCCACACAACCGATTCCCCGAACGCGCCGTCTGACCCTGCGGAGTCACCCGACTCCCCATTCACTACGCACGCAGGGGAACCGCACATGCGTATTCGTGCCACCGTGGCCGCCGTCTCCGGCGCCCTGGCCCTCTCCGCCCTCGCCCTGCCCGCGGCGCACGCCGCCGGGCAGGAGCGGGTGCGCGCGGAGAACTCCGTGAGCGAGGTCGCCCGCGCCGCCCACCACCCGGGCCGTGGGACCTCCTCCGTCGCCGCCTCCGGCACGCCCTACCAGCTGAACGCCACCTTCTCCGCCGTGAAGGTGAACAACGGCAAGAACATCTCCGTCGGTACCACCAAGCCGGTCAACGTGCCCGTCTCCTTCACGCTGACCCACGGCGCCGAGGTCGACATCCACGCCAGGGACTTCGTCGCGGCCATCGAGCTGTACCGCGGGAGCTCCTTCGACAACTCGGTCTACGCCTTCGACAGCGCCCCCGCGACCTGCACGGACACCTCCACGACGGTGGCGACCTGCAAGTCCGCCGTGATCGTCGACCCGGCCGAGCTGCTCAGCGAGGACGCCGGGTCCTGGCGGGCCGCCGCCTTCGCCGTCGCCTTCAACGGCCAGGACCCGAGCAAGCCGGGCGACCTCAGCAAGGTCGGCGTGGCCGTGAAGGACCCGACCAACTCCTTCAAGCTCCAGCGCTGGGCCACCCTGAACACCGACGCCGCCCCGGAGCCGGTGAAGAAGGGCAAGACCATCACCGTCACCGGCAAGCTGGCCCGTGCCGACTGGGACGACGGCAAGTACCACGGCTACGCCGACCAGCCGGTCAAGCTCCAGTTCCGCAAGAAGGGCGCCGGCACCTACACCACGCTGAAGACCGTCAGGACCAGCTCCACGGGCAGCCTGAGGACCACGACCACGGCCACGGTCGACGGCTCCTACCGCTATGCCTTCGCGGGCACCACGACCACTCCGGCGACCACAGCCGCGGGTGACTACGTCGACGTGAAGTAAGCCCCGCTAGCCGGGGAAGCGGCGGTCGACCCACTTCCACAGGAACTCCAGGGCGGCCGCCGCCGTCACCGAGACCGCCACCGCCGTCCACGGCACGGCGAGGCCCTCCAGGCGCAGCGCGAAGAAGTCCTGCAACGCCGGCACGACGAGCACCAGCAGGAAGGCCACGGCCATGGCGGCCACCAGGGTCACCCGCCACCAGGTGTAGGGGCGGGCGATGATCGCCAGTACCCACATGGAGATCAGGAACAGGGTCAGCGTCGCGGCACTGGTCTCCGCCTGCAACCGGCCGGGACCGGTGTACGAGTGGCGGGCGATCAGGTACGTCGCGAAGGTCGCCACCCCGGCCACCACGCCGCCCGGGATCGAGTACCGCATCACCTGGCGCACGAAGTGCGGTCTCGCCCGCTCCTTGTTGGGCGCGAGGGCCAGGAAGAAGGCCGGGACGCCGATGGTGAGCGTGGACAGCAGGGTCAGATGGCGGGGCAGGAAGGGATACTCCACCTGCCAGCAGACCACCAGCACCGCCAGCAGCACCGAGTAGACCGTCTTCACCAGGAACAGCGTCGCCACCCGCGTGATGTTGCCGATCACCCGGCGGCCCTCGCCGACCACCGACGGCAGGCTCGCGAAGCTGTTGTCCAGGAGCACGATCTGGGCCACCGCCCGGGTGGCCTCCGAACCCGAGCCCATGGCCACGCCGATGTCGGCGTCCTTCAGGGCCAGCACGTCGTTCACGCCGTCGCCGGTCATCGCCACCGTGTGCCCGCGCGACTGGAGCGCGCCCACCATGTCCCGCTTCTGCTGCGGGGTGACCCGCCCGAAGACGGTGCCCGCGTCCAGGGCGCGCGCCATCGCGGCCTTGTCCGCGGGCAGCCGCCGCGCGTCCGTCGCCGTTCCGTCCAGGCCCAGCTTGGCCGCGACCGCGCCCACCGAGACCGCGTTGTCGCCCGAGATGACCTTGGCCTGCACCCGCTGCTCGGCGAAGTAGCGCAGGGTGTCGGCCGCGTCCGGGCGCAGCCGCTGTTCGAGGACGACCAGGGCGGTGGGCCGGGCGCCCTCGGCCGGCGCGGCGTCGTCCAGGTCCCGCCGGGCCCGCGCCAGCAGCAGCACCCGCAGCCCCTGCTCGTTGAGCCGCTCGGTCTCGGCGAGCGCCGGATCGTCGGCGCCGAGCAGCACGTCCGGGGCGCCCAGCAGCCATGTGCTGATCTCCCCGTCGCCCTCGCTGAACGCGGCCCCGCTGTACTTGCGCGCCGAGGAGAACGGGAGCGACTCGACGCAGCGCCACTCGTCGTTGTCCGGGTAGGCGTCGATGATCGCCTGGAGGGAGGCGTTGGGACGCGGGTCGGACTCGCCGAGCGCGCCGAGCACCCTGCGCACGTACGGCTCCTGTGCGCCGTTCAGCATGCGCACCTCGGTGACGTCCATGCCGCCCTCGGTGAGCGTGCCCGTCTTGTCCAGGCAGACGGTGTCGACGCGGGCGAGGCCCTCGATCGCGGGCAGCTCCTGCACCAGGCACTGCTTACGGCCGAGCCGGATGACGCCGATCGCGAAGGCCACGGAGGTGAGCAGCACCAGGCCCTCCGGCACCATCGGCACGATTCCGCCGATGGTGCGGGCGACCGCGCCCTTGAGGTCGTCGTTCTTGACCACGAGCTGGGTGACGACCAGGCCGATCGCGGCCGGGACCATCATCCAGGTGACGTACTTGAGGATCGTGGAGATGCCGGTGCGCAGCTCGGAGTGGACGAGCGTGAAGCGGGAGGCCTCCTCGGCCAGCCGGGCCGCGTAGGCCTCCCGGCCGACCTTGGTCGCGGCGAAGGCTCCGCCGCCCGCGACCACGAAGCTGCCGGACATCACCCGGTCCCCGGGCCGCTTGACCACCGGGTCGGCCTCACCGGTGAGCAGCGACTCGTCGATCTCCAGCCCGTCGGCCTCCGCGCACACCCCGTCCACGACGACCTTGTCGCCCGGCCCGATCTCGATGAGGTCGTCGAGCACGATCTCGTCGGTGCCGATCTCGACGGCTCTGCCGCCCCGGCGCACGGTCGGCCGGGCCTCCCCGATCACCGCGAGCGAGTCCAGGGTCTGCTTCGCCCGCCATTCCTGGACGATGCCGATGCCGGTGTTGGCGAGGATCACGAAGCCGAACAGGCTGTCCTGGATCGGCGCGACGAACAGGGTGATCACCCACAGCACGCCGATGATCGCGTTGAACCGGGTGAACACGTTCGCCCGGACGATCTCCCCGAGCGAGCGGCTGCTGCGCACGGGTACGTCGTTGACCAGGCCACGCGCCCGCCGTTCCGCGACCTCGGCGTCGGTCAGCCCCGCGGCCCGGGTGGCGGGCAGGGCCACCGGGTGCACCGGATCGAGTTCGGCGCCGGCCTCCATATGGCTCATGCATCCGACGGTACGTGGCCTTCGCGTGGCCGCCCACCCGGCCTTCCGCCGGCGGCGGGGGACCGTTCGGGTCCGGGGGCTACTCCACCGGGGTGGATTCCGGCCGCTCCCGCGCCGCCCGCTTGATCGCCGCGTCCCGCTTGCGCACGTACCAGATACCGATCAGCCCGAGCCCACCGCCAGCCAGGCAGGTCCACAGCCACCACAGATGGCCGTGGTCGTGGAACCAGCCGTAGAAGGGCAGCTGGACGAGGAACAGGACGAACCAGACGATCGTGCCGCCGGTGATGGTGGCGACCACGGGCCCCTCAAGGGGCTCGGGCGCCTCGTGCTGGGGGATCCACTTGGCCATGCCGGACAGCTTACGAGGCGATCAGGACCCGCCATCGAGGGATCAGTCCCCGACAGGGTCTACGCGCGGAGATAGCGATCTAGAACTCATACCTTCATACTGAAACCGTTTGTCTTTGACCGCTTCTAATCGTAGGAAACTCCAACAGGGCTCGGGGGAACCCTTTGGTGATGAGGTCTCGCATGTCCACCTCGGCGCCCGCCAAGGTCCCCACCCCCGAGAAGCCGGACGGCGCGTCCGCCGGCGCCGTCGACCGCTACTTCAAGATCTCCGAGCGCGGCAGCACCGTCGCACGGGAGGTGCGGGGCGGTCTCGCCACGTTCTTCGCGATGGCGTACATCATCGTGCTGAACCCGATCATCCTGAGCAGCGCGAAGGACATGCATGGTCACCATCTGGACAACGCCCAGCTGGTGACGGCGACCGCGCTGACGGCCGCCTTCAGCACGCTGCTGATGGGTGTCATCGGCAATGTGCCGATCGCGCTGGCCGCCGGCCTCGGCGTGAACTCGGTCGTCGCCCTCCAGCTGGCGCCCCGGATGACCTGGCCGGACGCGATGGGCATGGTGGTCCTGGCCGGTTTCGTGGTCATGCTCCTGGTCGCCACCGGGCTTCGTGAGCGTGTGATGAACGCCGTTCCGTTCGGCCTGCGCAAGGCGATCGCGATCGGTATCGGTCTGTTCATCATGCTGATCGGCCTGGTCGACTCCGGCTTCGTCAGCCGTATCCCGGACATCGCCCAGACCACCGTCCCGGTCCAGCTCGGTACCGGGGGTCACCTCCTCGGCTGGCCGGTGCTGGTCTTCATCCTGGGCACGCTGCTCACCTTCGTCCTGATCGTGCGCAAGGTGCCGGGCGCCATCCTCGTCTCCATCGTGGGCATGACCGTCCTCGCGGTGATCATCAACGCGGTCGCCAAGATCCCGTCCTGGGGCCTGACGGTCCCGAAGTGGCCGGGCAACCCCGTCGCCACCCCGGACTTCGGCCTGGTCGGCCAGGTCAGCCTGTTCGGCGGCTTCTCCAAGGTCGGCGTGCTGACCGGCATCCTCTTCGTCTTCACGGTCCTGCTGTCGTGCTTCTTCGACGCGATGGGCACGATCATGGGCATCAGCGACGAGGCCAAGCTGACGGACGCCCAGGGCTACATGCCGGGCATCAACCGGGTGCTGTTCGTGGACGGCCTCGCGGTCGCGGCCGGCGGTGCGAGTTCCTCCTCGGCCACCACCGCCTTCGTGGAGTCCACGGCAGGCGTGGGCGAGGGTGCCCGCACGGGTCTCGCGAACGTCGTCACGGGCGCCCTGTTCGGCGTGTCGCTGTTCCTCACCCCGATCGCCACGATGGTGCCGTCCCAGGCGGCCACCCCGGCGCTGGTCGCGGTCGGCTTCCTGATCCTGTCGCACTCCATCAAGGAGATCGACTGGGCCGACTACACGATCGCGATCCCGGCGTTCGTGACCATGCTGATGATGCCGTTCACCTACTCGATCACCAACGGCATCGGCATGGGCTTCATCACCTTCACGGTCCTGCGCCTGGCCGCGGGCCGGTTCCGGGAGATCCCGGCGGCGATGTACGTCGTCTCGGCGGTCTTCGCCTTCTACTACCTGATGCCGGCCCTGGGCCTGACCTGATCCCTCCGGTTCTCCGGGGCTTCGCGGCGTCTCACGTGACGCCGTAGAACCTCTCCGTCTCCTCGACGGCGGTCCGGAACCGCTGGTCGAAGTCGTCACGAATGAGCGTGCGGACCACATAGTCCTGCACGCTCATTCCTCTTTTCGCCGCGTGCTGCCGGAGCCGTTCGAGCAGCTCCCCGTCTATCCGCAGGCTGAGCACAGTGGTCCCCATGGCTACGAGGGTCGCCACCGCCACCCCGCGTGCGCGTCGCTTTCCGGCATCCACTCACTCGTACGGGTGATGGAACGATCCAGTGGCGGGCATCACGGGCGCCCGCGGCGCGTCCCGGTGGTCTTTAGCTAGAGTAATGAGTTATCCTAAGGACATGCCGGACCTGAACCATGGCGACGATGCTGCCGCCGTGAACTCCCTTCGCTCCGCCGTGATGCGGCTGTCCCGTCGGCTCAAGCACCAGCGGGTGGACGAGTCGCTGAGCCCCACCGAGATGTCGGTGCTCGGCACCCTGTCCCGCTGCGGCTCGGCCACGCCGGGCGAGCTGGCCCGCAAGGAGCACGTCCAGCCGCCCTCGATGACCCGCATCGTCGCGCTGCTCGAAGCAAAGGGACTGGTCCGTCTCGAGCCGCACCCGGAGGACCGGCGCCAGAAGGTCGTCACCCAGACCGAGCAGGCCGAGACGATGCTCGAGGAGAGCCGTCGCAAGCGCAACGCGTTCCTGGCGGGCCTCGTCGACGGCCTCGACGAGGACGAGTGGGCCAAGCTGCGCGCCGCCGCCCCCGTGCTGGAAAAGCTCGCACACCTGTAAAGCAGCAGCCTGAAGGAGGCGAACCCCTTTGAGTACGGGATCCGGAACACTTTCCGCCCCCGCACCGACCGCCCCTACCACACCCGCCCGCACCTCCTCGATGTTCAGCTCGCTGAAGGTCAGGAACTACCGCCTCTTCTTCCTCGGCCAGGTCGTCTCCAACACGGGCACCTGGATGCAGCGCATCGCCCAGGACTGGCTCGTCCTGAGCCTCACCGGATCCTCCGCGGCCGTCGGCATCACGACGGCCCTGCAGTTCCTGCCGATGCTCCTGTTCGGTCTCTACGGCGGGGTCCTCGTCGACCGGCTGCCCAAGCGCCCGGCGCTGCTGGTCACCCAGTCCGCGATGGCCCTCAGCGGTCTCGCGCTCGCGGCGCTGACCCTCTCCGGCCACGTCCAGGTCGGCCACGTCTACCTCGCCGCGTTCTTCGTCGGACTCGCCACGGTGGTCGACAACCCCGCCCGGCAGTCCTTCGTCTCCGAGATGGTCGGACCCGACCAGCTGCACAACGCGGTCAGCCTCAACTCCGCGAACTTCCAGTCCGCGCGCCTCGTCGGCCCCGCCGTCGCCGGCCTCATGATCACCGGCGTGGGCACCGGCTGGGCGTTCCTCGCCAACGGCCTGTCCTTCGCCGCGCCGATCGCCGGCCTGCTCCTGATGCGCGCCCGCGAGCTGTACCCGGTCAAGCGCACCCCGCGCGCCAAGGGCCAGCTGCGGGAGGGCCTCCAGTACGTCGCCGGGCGTCCGGAACTGATCTGGCCCGTCGTCCTCGTCGGCTTCATCGGGACCTTCGGCTTCAACTTCCCGGTGTGGCTGTCCGCCTTCGCCGGCAACGTCTTCCACGTGGGCGCCGGCGGCTACAGCGTCCTCAACACCCTGATGGCGTCGGGCTCCCTCGGCGGCGCCCTGCTGGCCGCCCGCCGCGGCTCGGCCCGGATGCGGCTGCTGATCGTCGCCGCGCTCACCTTCGGGGCGCTGGAGGTCGTGGCCTCGCTGGCCCCCTCGTACTGGCTGTTCGCCCTGCTGATGGTGCCGATCGGGATCTGCGGCCTCACGGTCAACGTGACCGCGAACACCACCGTGCAGATGGCCACCGACCCGGCCATGCGCGGCCGTGTGATGTCCCTGTTCATGATGGTCTTCATGGGGGGCACGCCGCTCGGCGCCCCGATCATCGGCTGGATCACCGACACCTACGGCGCCCGCGCCGGCTTCGCCCTCGGCGGCGTCGTCTCCGCGCTCGCGGCCGGTGTCATCGGCCTGGTCCTGGCCCGCATCGGCGGCCTGCGCCTGTCGGTGGGCTGGCACCGGGGCGCGCCGCGCCTGCGGTTCGTGCCGCGGGAGCGGGAGCGGGAGCGGCTCGCGACGGCGGCGTGAGCGCCCCAGGCTGTCGCCGGGGGTGCCGACCACCCGCCGGGCCGGCACCCGTCCCGGCCGTTCGTCCGCACCGTGGGTGTGCGCCTCGGTGCGGACGAGGCCGTTCCTGCCGTGGCCGACTCCACGGCCTTGGAGGCCGCCGACCGGGGCCCGGTGCCCCACCGCCGGGTACGGCCCCGGGTCACCGGCCACCCCACGGAGCCGTCCGGCACGGTGAGGACCAGGGTGCGCCGCCGGGCCGCCCGCGCGGACGGTGACCGCCATGGCGGTCGTTCCGCCCGGCCGTCCTCACGGCGGTGTCTCTGGGATCGTGAGGGCATGAGACTCTTCGCCGCAGTGCTGCCGCCGGAGGACGCCATCGCCGAACTGGCCGTGGAAGTCGAGCGGTTGCGTCGGCTGCCGGGCGCCGACGGGCTGCGCTGGACGGGCCGCCCCGGCTGGCACTTCACCCTCGCGTTCTACGGCGAGGTCGCCGACGACGTCGTACCCGACCTCTCGGCCCGCCTGGCCCGTGCGGCCCGGCGCACCGCCCCCTTCGAGCTGGCCCTGTCCGGCGGCGGCCAGTTCGGCCGCGGCCGCGCGCTGTGGACCGGCGCGTCCGGCGACGTGGCCGCGCTGCGCCTGCTGGCGGACCGGGCGGAGGCGGCGGGCCGCAAGGCGGGCCTGCGGATGGAGGAGCACCGCCACTACCGGGCCCACCTCACGCTGGCGCGCGGCCGGGAGCCGGTGGACGTACGACCGTACGTGGAACTGCTCCGCGGGTTCGCGGGCCGGAGCTGGCGGGTGAGCGAGCTGGCGCTGGTGCGGAGCAACCTGCCGGGGTCGGGGGTCCGGGGGGAGCGGCCGCGGTACGAGGCGGTCGGGCGATGGGTGTGCGCGGCGTCCGGTTAGGCTCGATGTGTGGACCCGAAAACCCGGAACCGGATCATGGCCGGTGCGCTCGTTCTCATGTTGGTGGTCGTTGCCGTGGCGGCGGCTGTCAGGTAGCGGCCGGTTCGTGTGCCCGGGGCGCGGGGCGTGAGGTCCCGCGCCCCGGGCACCGCACCTCTCTCACCAGGCGAAGGCCTCCGGGGACGGACCCGGGCCCGGGAAGATCTCTTCCAGACCGGCCAGCAGCTCGTCGCCCAGTTCCAGCTCCACGGCGCGCAGCGCCGACCGGAGCTGCTCGGCCGTGCGCGGGCCGACGATCGGGCCGGTGACGCCGGGGCGGGTGAGGAGCCAGGCCAGGGCCGTCTCGCCGGGTTCCAGGCCGTGCTTGTCGAGCAGGTCCTCGTAGGACTGGATCCGCGCGCGGGCGGCCGGGTCGGCGAGGGTGTCCGCGGCGCGCCCGGAGGCGCGGCGCCCGCCCTGCACCTCCTTCTTGATCACACCGCCGAGCAGCCCGCCGTGCAGCGGGGACCAGGGGATGACGCCGAGGCCGTACTCCCGCGCGGCCGGGATGACCTCCATCTCGGCGCGGCGCTCGGCGAGGTTGTACAGGCACTGCTCGCTGACGAGGCCGAGGGAGCCGCCGCGGCGGGCGGCGGTCTCGTTGGCCTGGGCGATCTTGTAGCCGGGGAAGTTGGAGGAGCCGGCGTAGAGGATCTTGCCCTGCTGGACGAGGGCGTCGACGGCCTGCCAGATCTCGTCGAAGGGGGTGTTCCGGTCGATGTGATGGAACTGGTAGAGATCGATGTGGTCCGTGCGCAGCCGCCTGAGGCTGGCGTCCACCGCGCGCCGTATGTTCAGGGCGGAGAGCTTGTCGTGGTTCGGCCAGGCCTCGCCGTCGGCGGCCATGTTGGCGTAGACCTTGGTGGCGATGACGACCTTGTCGCGACGGTCACCCCCCTTGGCGAACCAGTTGCCGATGATCGACTCGGTCCGCCCCTTGTTCTCCCCCCACCCGTACACATTCGCGGTGTCGAAGAAGTTGATGCCCGCGTCCAGCGCGGCGTCCATGATCGCGTGGCTGTCGGCTTCGTCCGTCTGCGGCCCGAAGTTCATCGTCCCGAGGACCAGCCGGCTGACCTTGAGTCCCGTACGTCCAAGCTGCGTGTACTTCATGGCTCCCAGCCAACGGCTTGGAGTGAACTCAAGGCAAGGACCGGTCAGTCGCGAGGGAACTCGCCCGTACCGGGCGTGAGGCCGGGGGACTTGGCCGCACGGTGACGGCAACACGCCGGAATCCGGTCAGGCAGTTCCAGCCGCGTACGCCTGCCCGATTCCCCACGCCTCCCGCATCGCCCCCGCGAACGCCTCCGCGATCTTGTGTTCGCCGCTCGTGTTGGGGTGGGTGCCGTCGTACGTGTCGACGTGGATGTCGTACGACGCGGGCGGCGAGGTCAGCAGGAGGGGGGAGCACGGCTCGTCCAGGTCGGCGACGGCCTTGGCGAGCAGGTCGTTGAAGAGGCCGACCTGTTCGGCGAAGGGCGCGTCGGACTCGGCGCGGACGTTCGGGATCACCGGTAGCAGGACCATGCGGACGCGCGGGTCGGCGGCGCGGGCGGCGGCGATGAAGGCGCGGACGTTCCCGGCGGTCTGCTCGGCGTTGGTGTAGAAGCCGAGGTCGATGAGGCCGAGGGAGACGAGCAGGACGTCCGGCCGGCAGGCGCTGATCGCGTCGCCGATCAGCGGGGCCATGTGCAGCCAGCCCTCGCCCCAGCCCGCGAGGTGGGCGCGGGGGAAGTCGGGGTCGGCGTACGCGAGGGACGTCGGGGCGTCGGTCTGCTTGTCGTACAGCGTCTCGCGCGGGCCGACGAGCGTGACGGCGGGGTCGTACGTACCGCGAAGGAGCCGCCACAGTCGGTAACGCCATGTGTGTTCGCCCGCGCTCCCGATCGTCATGGAGTCGCCCACGGGCATGAACCTGAGCATCCGATCATCATGGATGATCGGTGCCGCGGGTGGGATGTGAGGCCCGCCACGCGGAGGCGCGGGCGCGGTGACCCGAAGGGCGAACACCCGGCGCGAATGGCAGGCTTGGGGGATGCGCCGACCGTTCGCCGTCCTTGCCGCCGTCCTGCTCGCGGGCGCCTGCGCGCTGCCCGCGTCCGCCGCGGAGGGCGCCGGGGACACGGGATTCACGATCAGGGACCCGAGGATCACGGAGTCCAGCGGCCTGGCCGCGTCCCACCTGCACCCGGGCATCTACTGGACGCACAACGACAGCGGCGACGGCCCGTACATCTACGCCGTGGACGGCGCGACCGGCAGGACGGTGGCCCGGGTGACGCTGCGGGGCGTGGGCACCCCGCGCGACGTCGAGGCGATCTCGATCGGGCCGCACGACGAGATCTACGTCGGCGACATCGGCGACAACTACGACGGCCGCTGGCCCTACGTGTGGATCTACCGCCTCCCCGAGCCGAAGGTCCTCCGGGACCAGACGGTCACGGCCACCCAGTACGTCGTGAAGTACTCCGACGGCCCCCGCAACGCCGAGTCGATGGTCGTCCACCCCCGGACCGGCCGGGTCTACATCATCGACAAGAAGGAGGACGGCGGCCACCTCTACGAGGGCCCCGCCGACCTCTCCACCACCGGCGCCAACATCTTCAGGCCGGTCGCCCCCGTCGACCTCTGGGCCACCGACGCCACCTTCTCCCCGGACGGCGACCACCTCGCCGTCCGGGGCTACCTCGGCGGCATCTACTACTCCTGGAACAACGCCCGCCTTCGGCGCCTCTCCACGCTCGACGTCCCCCTCCAGGGCCAGGGCGAGGGCATCACCTACTCGGCCGACGGCACCAAGCTGTTGTACAGCAGCGAGGGCGCCGACAGCGCGGTGGTCGCGAAGGACGCCCCGGACGGCCCGAAGTCCTCCCCGTCCCCCGGAGCCGGCTCCTCGGCCAACCCGGTGACCGGCGGCTCGAACGTCACACTGGGCGCGGTGGCGCTCGTCGCCGTGGTGGCGGCCCTGCTCGGCGTGGGACGGCTGCGACGGCGCAACGGGTGAGCCGACCGGACGAGGGCGAGGCGCGCCGGGGCCCCAGCCCTGCGGGCATATTCCCACGGAATATTCACCCGTCCGGTGGACTTCGCCGCCGTAGGGCAGCGCGGGTCGCGCTCGCGTAACTACGTTCCTTCGTATGGTCAGTTCGCCGCACGACACCCTGC
Source organism: Streptomyces hygroscopicus subsp. hygroscopicus (assembly GCF_030269125.1). Lineage (GTDB taxonomy): Bacteria > Actinomycetota > Actinomycetes > Streptomycetales > Streptomycetaceae > Streptomyces > Streptomyces hygroscopicus_C. The sequence continues at coordinate 201,104 of NZ_BSSM01000009.1, forward strand.
ACCAGATCTTCCGCAAGGAGCCGGACCTTTTCGCCCGGCTCCTGCCGCGGGCGGGCATCGCGTTTCCCGACTACGCCTCGATCGAGCCCCTGAACACCGACCTCACCGAGATCAGACCGCTGGAACGGCGGGTCGACAGCCTCTTCCGAGTGCGCACGGTCGGTGACGAGGGTGGCTTTCTACTCGCGGTCGAGTCACAGGGCAGGCCGGACCCGGACAAGCACAACAGCTGGACGTACTACTTGGCGTACATGTACGCCAAGTACCGGCTCCCGCCCGTCCTTTTGGTGGTGTGCCAGGACAAGGCGACGGCGTCATGGGCGGCGGAACCCATCAGCGTCGGAAGCGGATTCCACACCAGCATGCAGGTCTTCCCCCTGGTGCTGGGGCCGAAGACCCTGCCTGCGATCACGGATGCGGAGGAAGCGGCGAAGGACGTTCCCGCCACCGCGTTCTCCGTGCTCGCCCACGCCAAGGATCCGGGTCTTCTTGCGATACTGGACGAGGTCGGGCCGGTGGTGGGCCCCCACCAGGACTGGGCGGAAATCATCGAGGTGGGACTGGGCGAGGGCCCGGCCCGTGACTACTGGAGGAAGTTGATGGCCACGTACACCCCGATCTTCCCCGGCAACAACACCGTGATGGAGGAGGCGTGGCGCAAGGTTCATGCCGACGGTGAGGCCAAGGGGGAGGCCAAGGGGGAGGCCAAGGCCGTTCTCCGGGTCCTCGGCGCACGGGGTATCGAGGTTTCCGAGTCCGTCCGGGAGCGTGTCATGGCCTGTGCCCGGTTGGAGATGCTGGAGACCTGGCTCGACCGGTCCCTGACCGTGGCAAGCGCCGAGGAGCTGTTCGCCGGGGACGGAGAGCGGGGCAGCGGGTCCGTCTGACGACGGGGGGCGCCCGGCGGATCCGCCGGGCGCCCCTCACCGTCGTACCCGAGGCGTCAGAGCTTCTCGATGACGTAGTCGATGCACTTCGTCAGGGCCTCGACATCCGCCGGGTCGATCGCCGGGAACATGGCGACGCGCAGCTGGTTGCGGCCGAGCTTGCGGTAGGGCTCCGTGTCGACGATGCCGTTGGCGCGCAGGACCTTGGCGACGGCGGCGGCGTCGATGTCGTCGGAGAAGTCGATGGTGCCGATGACCGCGGAGCGCTTCGCCGGGTCGGTGACGAAGGGGCTGGCGAACTTGACGTCCTCGGCCCAGTTGTACAGCGTGCGCGCGGACGTGGCGGTGCGGCGGACCGCGAAGTCCAGGCCGCCCTGGCCGTTGAGCCACTCGAGCTGCTGGTTGAGCAGGAAGAGCGTGGCGAGGGCCGGGGTGTTGTACGTCTGGTTCTTGCGGGAGTTGTCGATCGCCGTGGGCAGCGAGAAGAACTCCGGGACGTGGCGGCCCGACGCGTGGATCCGCTCCGCGCGCTCGATCGCGGCCGGGGAGAAGACGCCGATCCACAGCCCGCCGTCGGAGGCGAAGGACTTCTGCGGGGCGAAGTAGTACACGTCGGTCTCGGCGATGTCGACCGGCAGGCCGCCAGCGCCGGAGGTCGCGTCCACCAGGACGAGGGAACCCTCGTCGGCGCCGGCCACCCGCTGGATGGGCATGGCGACACCGGTGGACGTCTCGTTGTGGGTGAAGGCGTACACGTCGACGCCCGCCTCGGCCCGCGCCTCCGGGTGGGTGCCCGGGTCGGTGGAGATCACCGTCGGCTCGGCCAGCCAGGGCGCGAGCTTCGCGGCCTTGGCGAACTTGGAGGAGAACTCGCCGAAGCTGAGGTGCTGGGACTTGCTCTCGATCAGTCCGTGGGTGGCGATGTCCCAGAAGGCGGTGGAGCCGCCGTTGCCGAGGACGACCTCGTAGCCCTCGGGGAGGGAGAACAGCTCGGAGATCCCCTCGCGGACCTTACCGACCAGGTTCTTGACGGGCGCCTGGCGGTGGGAGGTGCCGAGCAGGGAGCTTCCGGTGGCGGCGAGGGCGTCGAGCGCCTCGGTCCGCACCTTGGAGGGGCCCGCGCCGAAACGTCCGTCGGCGGGCTTGATGTCAGCGGGAATCTGGATGTCGGCCACGACTCGGAGGGTATCCGGTGGGCGAAACGGGACGGAACCGTGTCCGTCGGATGAGACAAGAACGCCAGCACACGGACTTGTCGTGTCGTACGACGATGACGCGTGAGCTTGTATGACGATCGGGGCGAGGCTGTGGATAACTCGCGATGACGGTCGGTGATCGGATGCATCCTGGGCGCATGACGGATCGGATGGGCCGGATGGGCCGGATGGGCCCGGCAGGGTGGTCGGGCCGGGCGGGGCGGACGGGTCGGGCGAGGGCGGGAGAGATGGATCGGGTCACGCGTGTCGAGACGGAACTGCGCGCGCGTCTCCGCGGCGAGGTCCGCTTCGACACCGCCGCCCGCGCGCTCATGACCATGGACGCCTCCAACTACCGGCGCGTCCCCGCCGGAGTGGTCGCCCCGCGGGACGCCGAGGACGTGGCGGCGGTCCTCGACGTGTGCCGGGCGCACGGGGTGCCCGTCGTGGCGCGCGGCGGGGGTACGTCGATCGCCGGACAGGCCACCGGCACAGGCGTCGTACTGGATTTCACGCGCCACATGAACGGCCTTCTGGAACTGGACCCGGGCTCGCGCACGGCGCTCGTGCAGCCCGGCCTGGTCCTCGACAGCCTCCAGCGCGCCGCCGCCCCGCACGGCCTGCGCTTCGGCCCCGATCCGTCCACACACAGCCGCTGCACCCTCGGTGGCATGATCGGCAACAACTCCTGCGGCTCCCATTCGGTGGCCTGGGGGACGACCGCCGACAACATCGCGGAGCTGGCCGTGCTCACCGCGCGCGGCCGGTCGCTGCGACTCGGACCGGAGTGGGCCGGCGCGCCCGAGGGGCTGCGGGAGCTGGCACAGGGCGAGCTGGCCCGGCTGCGCACCGGCTTCCCGGACCTGCCCCGCCGGATCTCCGGGTACGCGCTGGACGCGCTGCTGCCCGAGAAGGGCGCCGACGTGGCCCGCTCCTTCTGCGGCTCCGAGGGCACGCTCGGCATCCTCACCGAGGCGGTGGTGCGCCTGGTCGAGGCACCGCGCGCCCGCGCGCTGGCGGTGCTGGGGTACGGCGACGAGAGCGCCGCCGCTGAGGCCGCCGCCGGTCTGCTGCCGCACGGCCCGCTGACGGTGGAGGGCATGGCCGCCGACCTGGTACCCCCGGGAGCGGGGCTGGCCGAGGGCGGTGCCTGGCTCTTCGTGGAGACGGGCGGACACACGCCGGCGCAGGCGCGTGCCCGTGCCGAGGCGATCGTCCGCGCGGCCGATGTCGTGGACGCCCTCGTGGTCACCGACCTCGCCGCGCAGCGCACGCTCTGGCGCATCCGCGAGGACGCGAGCGGTACGGCCACGCGGATGCCGGACGGCTCGGAGGCATGGCCCGGCTGGGAGGACTGCGCGGTGCCGCCCGCCCGGCTCGGCGCCTACCTGCGCGACTTCCGCGCCCTGCTGTCCGCCCACGGCCTGCGCGGCACCCCCTACGGCCACTTCGGCGACGGCTGCATCCACGTCCGCATCGACTTCGACCTGCTCACCAAGGCCGGCGTCGGCCGTTTCCGGCTCTTCTCGCAGGAGCTGGCCGACCTGGTCGTGGCGCACGGCGGCTCGCTGTCCGGGGAGCACGGCGACGGCCAGGCCCGCGCCGAGCTGCTGCCGCGGATGTACGGCGCCGAGACGGTGCGGCTCTTCGAGCGCGCCAAGGCCGTCTGGGACCCGGACGACCTGCTCAACCCCGGCATGCTGGTCCGCCCAGCCCCGCTCGACGCAAACCTGCGCTTCGCGGTGCTGCCGGGCGAGCCCGTGGACGTGGCCTTCGGCTACCCGGCCGACGGCGGCGACTTCCGCGCGGCCGTCCGCCGCTGCGTCGGCGTGGCCAAGTGCCGTACGGCCACGGCGGCCGGCCCCGCCGTGATGTGCCCGTCCTTCCGGGCGACCGGCGAGGAGGAGCACTCCACCCGGGGCCGGGCCCGGCTGCTGCACGAGATGCTGGCGGGGGAGCTGATCACCGACGGCTGGCGGTCCCCCGAGGTCCGCGACGCCCTCGACCTGTGCCTCTCCTGCAAGGGCTGTCGCACGGACTGCCCGGTCGGCGTGGACATGGCCACCTACAAGGCCGAGTTCCTGTACCACCACTACGCCGGTCGCCGCCGCCCCGCCGCCCACTACAGCATGGGCCGCCTTCCCGAGTGGCTGCGCTGGATCGCCCGCACGCGTACGGCTCCCCTGCTGAACGCGCTCGCCTCCGTCCCGCCCCTGGCGGCCGCCGCGAAACGCCTCGGGGGGATCGCGCCCGAGCGGCGACTTCCCCGGCTCGCCTCGAAGACCTTCACCGGCTGGTGGCGGCGTCGAAAGCCCGCTCGGGCCGGGTCCGCCGGAGACCTGGTGGTCCTCTGGCCGGACACCTTCACCGAGCACCTCTCCCCGTCGGTCGGCCGCGCGGCGGTCCGCGTGCTGGAGGCCGCGGGCCTGCGGGTGACCCTCCCTCCGGCGGCGCCGCCGCGCCGGAGCGCGAAGGCCGCCCACCCGGCCACCCGTACGCGTGCCCCGCTGCTGCCCCGCCGCGTCTGTTGCGGCTTGACGTACCTGTCCACCGGCCAGCTCGACCGCGCCCGCAAGGTGCTGCGCCGCACGCTGGATCTGCTGGAGCCGGTGCTGCGCGCGGGGGTCCCGGTCGTCGTGCTGGAACCGAGCTGCGCGGCGGCTCTGCGCACCGACCTCCCGGAACTTTTGCACGACGACCCCCGCGCGGCCCGGCTCGCCTCCGCCGTCCTCACCTTCGCCGAGGCCCTGGAGCGGCACGCCCCGCACTGGACCCCGCCCGCCGTGGACCGTCCCGTCGCCGGCCAGACCCACTGCCACCAGCACGCGGTGCTCGGCGACGCCCCGGACCGCCGGCTGCGCGAGTCCGCCGGCCTCACCGGGGACCTCTCCGGCGGCTGCTGCGGCCTGGCGGGCGACTTCGGCTTCGAGAAGGGACACTTCGAGGTCTCCCGGGCCTGTGCGGAGGACCAGCTCCTCCCCGCGCTGCGCGAGGCGGCGCCGGAGACGGTGGTCCTGGCCGACGGCTTCTCCTGCCGCACCCAGCTGGAGCAACTGGCCGGGACCCGCGGACGCCACCTGGCGGAGGTGCTGGCCGAGGCGCTGGAGACGGCGCAGAAGGCGAGGACGCCGGACGGGGACACGGGGCAGGGAAGGTGACGGCCCGGCACCCGACGGCTGGTTCCATAGGGTGAGGTGATCAGCGAACCGTGAAGGAGCCACGCCTATGAGCCTCACCGTCCGTCCGGTCACCCGGGCCGAACATCTCGCCTTCGTGGCGGCCCGTCCCTCGGCCAGCCACCTCCAGCTGCCGTCCTGGGGGGATGTGAAGCCGGACTGGCGGGCGGAGAGCCTCGGATGGTTCGAGGCGGACGGACGGCTCGTCGGGGTGGGGCTGGTGCTGCTCAGACCGCTGCCCAAGGTGAAGCGGTACCTGGCGTACCTCCCGGAGGGCCCGGTCATCGACTGGGACGCGCCCGACCTGGAGCGGTGGCTGGACCCGATGCTGGCCCACCTCAAGCGCCTGGGTGCCTTCTCGGTGAAGATGGGACCGCCCGTCGTCGTGCGGCGGTGGAGCCCCGAGGCGGTCAAGGCGGCCATCGCCGACCCGGACGCGCACCGGCTGCGGGACGCGCCGCCGACCTCCGAGGAGCCGGGGGCGCTCGCGCTCGCCGACCGGCTGCGCGGCATGGGCTGGCGGCAGACGGAGCCCGGCGCCGAGGACGGCTTCGCCGCCGGACAGCCCCGGTACGTCTGCCAGGTGCCGTACGCCGGGCGGTCGCTGGAGGACATCCACCGCGGGCTCAACCAGCAGTGGCGGCGCAACATCAAGAAGGCCGAGAAGGCGGGGGTGAAGGTCGTACGGGGAGGCTACGAGGACCTGCCGGCCTTCTACGAGCTGTACGCGGAGACGGCGGAGCGGGACCGTTTCATCCCGCGTCCGCTGTCGTACTTCCAGCGGATGTGGACGGCGCTCACCGCCGAGGACCCCGACCGGATGCGGCTGTACCTCGCGCAGCACGACGCGGAGGTGCTCGCCGCGGCCACGATGCTGATCGTGGGGGGCCATGTCTGGTACTCGTACGGCGCCTCCACCAGCCGCAAGCGGGAGGTGCAGCCCAACAACGCGATGCAGTGGCGCATGATGTGCGACGCCCATGAGCTGGGTGCCCACGTCTACGACTTCCGGGGCATCACCGACACCCTGGAGGAGTCCAACCACCTCCTCGGGCTGCTGCGCTTCAAGGTGGGCGCGGGCGGCGGGGCGGTGGAGTACGTGGGCGAGTGGGACTTCCCGCTGAACCGCCTGCTGCACAAGGCGCTCGATGTGTACATGGCGCGCCGCTGAGGCATCGCCGCCCAGGGGAAGGATCGGCGCATGGGGGCGGCCCGGCATCCGGAAAGGGGTATCTCAGCATCCAGGACAGACCCTAAAACGGTTCACACTCCTGACAGGGTCTCCTATCCTGGACTCCATGGTACAGGGAGCTGTACACGAACCGAGCCGAGCACCGGGACCGCCGTGAGCACCGTCAACACCCCCAGCGCCACCTCCGGGTCGTCCGCGACGACGCCCGTCCCCCCGCGCGGTCCGGGCCGTTTCGGCTCGCTCGGACCGGTCGGACTGGTGCTGGCCGGCGGGGTGTCGGTGCAGTTCGGCGGCGCCCTCGCGGTGACGCTGATGCCAAGGGCCGGCGCGCTGGGCGTGGTGACGCTCAGGCTGGTCGCCGCGGCGGTGGTCCTCCTGCTGTTCTGCCGCCCCCGGCTGCGCGGCCACTCGCGCGCCGACTGGGGCACGGTGATCGCCTTCGGCATCGCCCTGGGCGGCATGAACAGCCTGTTCTACGAGGCGGTGGCCCGCATCCCGCTCGGCCCCGCCGTCACCCTCGAAGTGCTCGGCCCGCTGGCCCTGTCCGTGGTCTCCTCCCGCCGCCTGGTCAACGTGGTGTGGGCGGCGCTCGCCCTGGGGGGCGTGTTCCTGCTCGGCGGCGGGGGCTTCAGCGGGCTGGACCCCGCGGGGGTGGGTTTCGCGCTGGGCGCGGGCGTGATGTGGGCGGCGTACATCGTCTTCAGCGCTCGTACGGGCCGTCGCTTCCCGCAGGCGGACGGGCTGGCGCTGGCCATGGCGGTCGCGGCGCTGCTCGTGCTCCCGCTGGGCATCGCCTCGTCCGGCGGCCGCCTGATCGTGCCCACCACGGTCGGTCTCGGCGCGGCGGTGGCCGTCCTCTCCTCGGTCCTGCCCTACACCCTCGAACTCCTCGCCCTGCGCGACCTTCCCGCCGCCACCTTCGCCATCCTGATGAGCCTCGACCCGGCCCTCGCGGCCACCGCCGGCTTCCTCATCCTCGGCCAGTCCCTCTCCGCCACGGAGGCCGCCGCGATCGCCCTGGTCATCGCGGCGAGCATCGGCGCGGTGCGTACGCAGGTGGGTCGGGCGAAGGCGCCGGTTCCGGAGGCGTGAGGGGTCTCGGTCGCGGGCGGTCGTCGGACCGGAGCGGGCCGGTCACCACGAGCCCGTCGGTCAGCGCAACCGCATCCCGGCGAGCCGGGTCATCAGATCCGGCTCGGCCGGCCGGACGTACCGGAACGGGACGGGACGGAACGGGACGGCCGAGCTGACGGACCGTGCGGCGGTGTCGTACACGTCGAACCTCCGCAGGCCCGCCGAAGGTGCGGGTTCGCCGAAGGTACGCACCGACCGCACTCCCCGCGCCGACGGCGGTGCACCACGCCCGTCCGGGGTGCCGGACCGGCCGGACGGGGAAGGGCGGGCCGCGTCGGGGCCGGGGCGGATGTGTACGTTGGCGGGGAGGGTTCGCGGCGTCCGTCGAGGCGTCGGCTACAGGCAGGGGAATACGAACGCATGGCACGTGTCGCCGTCATCACCGCGCCCAACATCGGTTACCGCAACACCGGGATGCTGACCGTCGACCTGGCCTTCGAGGCGATGCGGCGGCGGACGGGCGACGGGGTCGAGGCGAGCTGGTACACCCTGCACCTGCCGCAGACCGTGCCGCTGCGGGGGCTGCGGACGGGCGTGCGCGGTGCCGAACTCCCCTTCCGGTTCCGGTCGTTGATCGACGAGGTCGACAGCCTCCGCGAGCACGACGCCGTCGTCTTCTGGGGCGACTTCCTGCACACCCGGCACTACCTCGCCCAGGACGCCGCCAACCGCCTCCTCGACTACGGGATCGCAGGCGACCGGGGTGCCGCACGGGCCCTGCTCAACCGGACGCTGCTGCTCGCCGACCAGCCGGACGACCTGCTGGAGCGCACCCTCAGCTACGGCGGCACGATCCTGCACAACACGCAGTCCGACTACGAGGACAAGGAGTACGGCCCCCTGTTCACGCGGCTGATGACGCGCAGCCACCGGGTCTGGGTGCGCGATCCGCTGTCGGCGGCCAAGCTGGCACATCTGCGCGGGGACCGTACGACCGACCACTTCGGTTCGGACGCGGCCCTGCTGAACCGTCCCGGCGACCTCGACCACCTCCCGGTCACCCCCTGGTCCCAGGACCTCCCGGACGGTGGCGCGATCGGGGTGTTCCTCGGCGCACGCACGAGGATCCCCGAGTGGCTGCCCGGCTTCTGCCAACGGCTCGCCGAGCGGTTCGACGCGCCCCTGGAGTGGCTGCCGTGGTTCGAGGGGAACGTCCCGGCGGCGGTCGGCCACCTCCCCACCCGGCCCGGCGCCCCCACCGTCGGCGACCTGCTCGGCGCCCTGCCGCGCTATCGCCTCGTCATCACCGACACCTACCACCTGTGCGTCAACGCCTGGGGCGCCGGCACCCCGGTGGTCTGCGTCGGGGCGCCCGAACCCGTGCCGACGACCGACGACGACTACCTGACGCTCAGCGACGTCAAGAAGCACGTCCTGCACATGGCGTACGACGCGGGCGACTTCTACCTCCCCACGGTTCCCGACACCCCCGAGGGGCACGAGCGGCGGGCCGAGCGGATCGGGCGGCTCGTGGAGGGCGGGGGAGCGGCCGCGGTGGCCGAGCGGATCCGCGAGCACGCCGCGTACTCGGCGCGCTCCTTCACGGAGACCCTCGCCTCGCTCCTGGCCTGACCGGTCGCTTCCCCCGGGCCGCCCCGGGCCGCCCCGGTTCGCTCACGGACCGCCCCGGTTCGCTCACGGGCCGCCCCGGTTCGCTCCCGGCCCGCACCGTTCCGTCTTTCGGCCCGACCGGGCCCCGGCCCCGGATCCCTCCGATCCCGGCCCCGATCCCGGCCTCGGCCCCCTCCGATCCCGGCCCCGATCCCGGCCTCGGCCCGCTCCGGTCCCGGTCCCGTCCACGGCCCCGCGCGCCGACCCCGGCCCCGCGCGCCGACCCCGGCACCATCCCCGCCCCGCCTCCGATCGCCTCCCTACCCGCCCTTGCTCGACCCCGGAACCCTCCCCGACCGGCGCCCCCGGCCCCCCGATCCCCGTCCCAACCGGCGCCCTCGGCCCACCCGACCCCCGCCCCGGCCGCGCCCCGCCCCCCGACCAACCCCCCGGAAGGCCGGCTCAATAAATCATGCAAGCACGCTTGATTGTTTCCAGAGCCACTGCCATGCTCCCCTCATGGCCGACCCGACGCCCGTCATCGACGACCTGCGTGCCGAGAGCGAAGAACTGGACCGGCTGGTGGACCGGTTGGCGCCCGAGCGATGGGCGCTCGCCACCCCCGCGCCCGGCTGGACCGTCGCCCACCAGATCGCCCACCTCGCCTGGACCGACCGCGCCGCGCTGGCCGCCGTCACCGACGCGGACGCGTTCCGCGCACTGGCCATGAAGGCGCTGGCCAGTGGCGGCTCCTTCGTGGACGAGGGGGCCGAGGAGAACGCGGGGCTGCCGCCCGCCGAGCTTCTCGCGACCTGGCGGTCCGGGCGCGACGCGCTCGACCGGGCCCTGCGCTCGGCCGAACCCGGCGCCCGCTTCCCCTGGTTCGGCCCGCCGATGGCCGTGGCCTCCATGGCCACCGCCCGCCTGATGGAGACCTGGGCCCACAGCCTGGACGTCGCCGACGCGCTCGGTGTCGCCCCCACCCCCACCGACCGCCTCCGCCATGTCGCCCGACTCGGCGTCCGGACCCGGGACTTCGCCTACACCGTCCACGGACTCACCCCGCCCGCCGAGGAGTTCCACGTCCGGCTCACCGCGCCCGGCGGGGAGATGTGGGCCTACGGCCCCGAGGACGCCCCGCAGCGCGTCACCGGCCCGGCCCTCGACTTCTGCCTCCTCGTCACCCAGCGGGCGCACCGCGACGACCTCGCCCTGACCGCCGAGGGCCCGGACGCCGACCGCTGGCTGGACATCGCCCAGGCCTTCGCGGGGCCGCCGGGAGGCGGCCGGGAGCCGAGCGGGGCATCAGGAGGCCCGGCGGAGGGGTCCGGCCGGTGAACCCCCTGCGCATAGGAAACTTCTCCGGCTTCTACGGCGACCGTTTCGACGCCCTGCGCGAGATGCTCACCGGCGGCGAACTCGACGTCCTCACCGGCGACTACCTCGCCGAACTGACCATGCTGATCCTCGCCCGCGACCGGCTGAAGGACCCCGGCGCCGGGTACGCCCGCACGTTCCCGCGCCAGTTGGAGGACTGCCTCGGCCTCGTCCGGGAGCACGGGGTGCGGATCGTCACCAACGCGGGCGGGCTCAACCCGGCCGGACTCGCGGCCAGGGTGCGCGAGCTGAGCGACCGGCTCGGCATCCCCCTCCGTGTCGCCCATGTCGAGGGCGACGACCTCACCGCCGCCCACCCCGGCACCCTCGCCGCCCACGCCTACCTCGGCGGCTTCGGCATCGCCGAGTGCCTGCGGGCCGGCGCGGACATCGTCGTCACCGGGCGGGTCACCGACGCGGCCCTCGTCACCGGGCCCGCCGCCGCCCGTTTCGGCTGGGGGCCGGGGGACCTCGACCGGCTCGCCGGAGCCGTCGTCGCCGGACACGTGCTGGAGTGCGGGACGCAGGCGACCGGCGGGAACTACGCGTTCTTCCGGGACGGCGACGTACGGCGCCCCGGCTTCCCGCTCGCCGAGATCCACGCCGACGGCAGCAGCGTCATCACCAAGCACCCCGGCACCGGGGGATTCGTGGACATCGGCACGGTCACCGCCCAGCTGCTCTACGAGACCGGTGGCGCGCGGTACGCCGGGCCCGACGTGACCGCCCGCCTGGACAGCGTCCGGCTGAGCCAGGACGGACCGGACCGGGTGCGGATCGAGGGGGTGCGCGGGGAGGCGCCCCCGCCGACCCTCAAGGTCGGCCTCAACCGGCTCGGCGGCTTCCGCAACGAGGTCGTGTTCGTGCTCACGGGGCTCGACATCGAGGCCAAGGCCGACCTGATCAGGGACCAGCTGGCGCCACAGCTCGCCAAGTCACCGCCCGCGGAGGTCCGTTGGGAACTCGTGCGCACCGACCGCCCCGACGCCGACACCGAGGAGACCGCGAGCGCCCTGCTGCGTCTCGTCGTACGGGACCCTGACCAGCAGGTCGTGGGGCGGGCGCTGAGCGGGGCGGCCATCGAGCTGGCGCTGTCCAGCTACCCCGGGTTCCATGTGCAGGCGCCGCCCGGCAAGGGCGACCCGTACGGGGTCTTCGAGGACGCGTACGTGCCCCAGGAGGGCGTGGCCCACACGGCCGTCCTCCCCGAGGGACGCCCCGTACGGGTTCCCCCGCCGCCCGAGACGCGCCCCCTGGAGGAGGCGCCCCCCGCGGACCTGCCCGCGCCGCTCCCGCCCGGTGCCACCCGCCGCGCCCCCCTCGGTCTCGTCGCCGGCGCCCGCAGCGGGGACAAGGGCGGGAACGCCAACGTGGGGGTCTGGGCCCGCACCGACGAGGCGTGGCGATGGCTCGCGCACGAGCTGACCACCGACAGATTCCGGGAGCTGCTCCCCGAGAGCCGCGAGCTGCCCGTCACCCGCCACCTCCTGCCGGGCCTGCGCGCCCTGAACTTCGTCGTCACCGGCATCCTCGGCGCCGGTGTCGCCTCCCGGCACCGTTTCGACCCGCAGGCCAAGGCCCTCGGCGAATGGCTGCGCTCCCGCCACCTGGACATCCCGGAGGCCCTCCTGTGACCGTCCTCGACACGGCCCTGGACACCCACCACCCCGACTACACGGCCCACCGCGAGGCCATGCTCGCCAAGCTCGCCGAGCTGGCGGCGGAACACGGCAGGGCGCTCGCGGGCGGCGGTGAGAAGTACGTGCAACGGCACCGCGAGCGCGGCAAACTGCTCGCCCGCGAACGCGTCGAGCTGCTCCTCGACCCGGACACCCCGTTCCTGGAGCTGTCCCCGCTGGCCGCCTGGGGCAGCGAGTACACCGTCGGCGCGTCCCTCGTCACCGGTATCGGGGTGGTCGAGGGCGTGGAGTGCCTGATCACCGCGAACGACCCGACCGTGCGCGGCGGCGCCAGCAATCCGTGGAGTCTGAAGAAGGCCCTGCGCGCCAACGACATCGCGCTCGCCAACCGGCTGCCCTGCATCAGCCTGGTGGAGTCGGGCGGGGCCGATCTGCCGTCGCAGAAGGAGATCTTCATCCCCGGCGGCGCCATCTTCCGCGATCTCACGAGGCTTTCGGCCGCAGGTATCCCGACCATCGCGGTCGTCTTCGGCAACTCCACCGCCGGCGGTGCCTACGTCCCCGGCATGTCCGACCACGTGATCATGGTCAAGGAGCGGGCCAAGGTGTTCCTCGGCGGGCCGCCGCTGGTGAAGATGGCCACCGGCGAGGAGAGCGACGACGAGTCCCTGGGCGGCGCCGAGATGCACGCCCGCGTCTCCGGACTCGCCGACTACTTCGCCGTGGACGAGAGGGACGCCCTGCGGCAGGCGCGGCGGGTGGTCGCCAGGCTCGACCACCGCAAGGCGACCGCCGATCCGGACCCGGCAGAGCCGCCCAGGTACGACCCCGAGGAACTGCTCGGCATCGTCCCCGACGACCTCAAGATCCCCTTCGATCCGCGCGAGGTCGTCGCCCGGATCGTGGACGCCTCCGACTTCGACGAGTTCAAACCGCTGTACGGAACCAGCCTGGTGACCGGCTGGGCGGCCCTGCACGGCTACCCGGTCGGCATCCTCGCCAACGCGCGGGGCGTGCTGTTCAGCGAGGAGTCGCAGAAGGCCGCCCAGTTCATCCAGCTCGCCAACCAGCGGGACATCCCGCTGCTCTTCCTGCACAACACCACCGGGTACATGGTCGGCAGGGAGTACGAACAGGGCGGGATCATCAAGCACGGGGCGATGATGATCAACGCGGTGAGCAACAGCCGCGTCCCGCATCTGTCCGTGCTGATGGGCGCGTCGTACGGTGCCGGGCACTACGGCATGTGCGGCCGCGCCTACGACCCCCGCTTCCTGTTCGCCTGGCCCAGCGCCAAGTCCGCCGTCATGGGCCCGCAGCAGCTGGCGGGCGTGCTGTCGATCGTCGCGCGGCAGTCGGCGGCGGCGAAGGGGCAGCCGTACGACGAGGACGCGGACGCGGCCCTGCGCGCCATGGTGGAGCAGCAGATCGAGTCCGAGTCGCTGCCCCTGTTCCTGTCCGGGCGGCTGTACGACGACGGCGTCATCGACCCCCGCGACACCCGCACCGTCCTCGGCCTGTGCCTCTCCGCGATCCACACCGCCCCCTACGAGGGCGCGCGCGGCGGCTTCGGCGTCTTCCGGATGTGAGGTCCATGATCCAGACACTGCTGGTCGCCAACCGGGGCGAGATCGCCTGCCGGATCTTCCGTACCTGCGCCGACCTGGGCATCCGCACGGTCGCCGTGCACTCGGACGCCGACGGGGACGCCCTCCACACCCGCCTGGCGGACACGGCGGTACGGCTGCCGGGCGCGGCCCCCGCCGACACCTATCTGCGCGGCGACCTGATCGTGAAGGCCGCCCTGGCCGCCGGCGCCGACGCCGTGCACCCCGGCTACGGCTTCCTCTCCGAGAACGCGGACTTCGCCCGCGAGGTCCTGGACGCCGGCCTGACCTGGATCGGGCCGTCCCCGGAGGCCATCGAGGCCATGGCCTCCAAGACGCGCGCCAAACGGCTGATGGGCCTGGAACCCCTGGGGGAGGTCACCCAGGGGGACCTCCCGGTGCTGGTGAAGGCGGCGGCGGGCGGCGGGGGGCGCGGGATGCGCGTCGTGCGCCGCCTGGACGAGCTCCAGGCCGCCCTGGAGGGGGCGCGCGCCGAGGCCGCGAGCGCGTTCGGGGACGGCGAGGTCTTCGTGGAGCCGTACATCGAGCACGGCCGCCACATCGAGGTGCAGATCCTCGCCGACACCCACGGCACCGTCTGGCCGCTCGGCACCCGCGACTGCTCCCTCCAGCGCCGCCACCAGAAGGTCGTCGAGGAGGCCCCGGCGCCCGGTCTCCCCGAACGGCTCGCGCGGGAGCTGCGGGCGCTGGCGGTACGCGCCGCCCGCGCCGTCTCCTACGTCGGCGCCGGCACCGTCGAGTTCCTGGTCGCCGAAGGGCGGGCGCACTTCCTGGAGATGAACACCCGCCTCCAGGTGGAACACCCGGTGACCGAGGCGGTGTTCGGGCTCGACCTCGTCGCCGAGCAGATCCGCGTCGCCGAGGGCCACGCCCTGGAGAAGGAGCCGCCCGCCCCGCGCGGCCACGCGATCGAGGCACGCCTCTACGCCGAGGACCCCGCCCGCGACTGGGCCCCGCAGACCGGCACCCTGCACCGGCTCGCCGTACCGTCCGGCGTCCGCCTCGACACCGGGTACACCGACGGCGACACCATCGGCGTCCACTACGACCCGATGCTCGCCAAGCTCGTCGCCCACGCCCCGACCAGGGCGGAGGCGATCCGCCGGCTCGCGGGCGCCCTGGAGGCGGCGGCGGTCCACGGCCCGGTCACCAACCGCGACCTGCTCGTCCGCTCCCTGCGCCACGAGGAGTTCGGGGCCGGTCGCATGGACACCGGCTTCTACGACCGCCACCTCGCCGCCCTCACGACCCCCGCCCCCGACCCCCTCGCCCCGCTGGCCGCCGCCCTCGCCGACGCCCACGGCCGCTCCCGCTTCGGCGGCTGGCGCAACGTGCCCTCCCAGCCGCAGACCAAGCGGTACCGGGTGGCGGGGGAGGAGATCGAGGCGCGCTACCGGCAGACACGGCGGGGCCTCGACGCCGACGGGGTGCGGGTCGTACACGCCGACGCGCGGACCGTCGTCCTCGAAGTGGACGGCGTGCGGCGCAGGTTCCAGGTGGCGCGGTACGGCGACGAGGTCCACGTCAACGCCGAGCGGCTGATCGCGCTGCCCCGCTTCCCCGACCCCGCCGCCCAGCTCGCTCCCGGCTCGCTGGTGGCCCCGATGCCCGGCACGGTCGTACGCGTCGCCGAAGGACTGGCGGAAGGGGCCGCGGTCACCGCCGGCCAGCCCCTGATCTGGCTGGAGGCGATGAAGATGCAGCACCAGATCTCGGCCCCGACCGCGGGAACCCTCGTCTCCTTGCACGCCGAGCCGGGACAGCAGGTGGAGCCCGGCCTGCTGCTGGCGGTGGTGCGGCCGACGTGAACGGACGCGGGGCCGTATCGATGTGCGGCCGCCACCGCGCGAGCGCGAGCAACCCCATACAACCCGCACGCGGAGGAATCGCATGACCACCCTCGTCGAATCCGAAGAGCACAAGGCACTCCGGGCCGCGGTGTCCGCCCTCGGCAACCGCTACGGCCGCGACTACGTCGCCCGCACCCTCGCCGAGGGCAAGCCGCCCACCGAGCTCTGGTCCGAGGCCGGAAAGCTCGGTTACCTCGGCGTCAACCTTCCCGAGGAGTACGGCGGCGGAGGCGGCGGCATCTCCGAACTCTCCATCGTGCTGGAGGAGTTGGGAGCGGCCGGGTCCCCCCTCCTCATGCTCGTCGTGTCCCCCGCCATCTGCGGCACCGTGATCTCCCGCTTCGGCACCGAGGCGCAGAAACGGCAGTGGCTGCCCGGCCTCGCCGACGGCACGAAACTCATGGCCTTCGGCATCACCGAGCCCGACGCCGGTTCCAACAGCCACCGCATCACCACCACCGCCCGTCGCGACGGCACGGACTGGCTGCTCACCGGCCGCAAGGTCTTCATCTCGGGTGTGGACATGGCCGACGCGGTGCTGATCGTCGGCCGCACCGAGGACGCCCGCACCGGACGCCTCAAGCCCTGCCTCTTCATCGTGCCGACGGACGCGCCCGGTTTCGGCAAGCGGCCGATCGACATGGAACTCAAGGCCGCGGAGAAGCAGTTCGAGCTGGTCCTCGACGATGTGCGGCTGTCCGCGGACGCGCTCGTCGGCGACGAGGACGCCGGCCTGCTCCAGCTGTTCGCGGGGCTCAACCCGGAACGCATCATGACGGCCGCGTTCGGGGTCGGGATGGGCCGGTACGCGCTCGGCAGGGCCATCGAGTACGCCCGCGACCGTACCGTCTGGAAGACGCCCATCGGCGCCCACCAGGCGATCGCGCACCCCCTGGCGCAGGCCCACATCGACCTGGAACTGGCCCGGCTGATGATGCAGAAGGCGGCGCACCTCTACGACGCCGGTGACGACATCGGCGCGGGCGAGGCCGCCAACATGGCCAAGTACGCGGCCGGAGAGGCCTGTGTGAAGGCCGTGGACCAGGCCGTGCACACGCTCGGCGGCAACGGGCTCACCCGCGAGTTCGGGCTCGCCTCGCTGGTCACGGCCGCGCGCGTGGCGCGTATCGCGCCGGTGAGCCGGGAAATGATCCTCAACTACGTCTCCCACCAGACCCTGGGTCTGCCCAAGTCGTACTGAGCCGCAGCCGCCTGGAGGAACCGTGTTCCACAGCGAGTACGCAGACGTCCCGCCCGTCGAACTCCCCATCCACGAGGCCGTGCTGGGTCACGCGGCCGCGTTCGGTGACCGGCCCGCCCTCGTCGACGGCACGGACGGGACCACGCTCACGTACGAGCAGGTGGACCGGTTCCACCGGCGGCTGGCCGCGGCGTTCGCCGAGGCGGGCGTGCGCAAGGGCGACGTCCTCGCGCTGCACAGCCCCAACACGATCGCGTTCCCGACCGCCTTCTACGCCGCCACCCGAGCGGGTGCCACCGTCACCACGGCCCACCCGCTCGCCACGGCCGAGGAACTGGCCAAGCAGCTGCGGGACAGCGCGGCCCGCTGGCTCGTGACCGTCTCCCCGCTGCTGGCGACCGCCCGCCGCGCCGCCGAACTCGCGGGCGGCGTACGGGAGATCTTCGTGTGCGACAGCGCCCCCGGGCACCGTTCGCTGGTCGACATGCTCGGCACGACGGCGCCCGAGCCGGAGACCGCCATCGACCCGGCCGAGGACGTCGCGGCGCTGCCGTACTCCTCCGGCACCACCGGCGTGCCCAAGGGCGTGATGCTCACGCACCGGCAGATCGGCACCAACCTCGCCCAGTTGGAGTCGGCCGCGCCGACGGGCCCCGGCGAACGCATCCTCGCCGTACTGCCGTTCTTCCACATCTACGGCCTGACCGCCCTCATGAACGCGCCCCTGCGGCTCGGCGGCACGGTCGTCGTGCTGCCCCGCTTCGACCTGGAGACCTTCCTCGGCGCGATCGAGAAGCACCGCATCACCGGCCTCTACGTCGCCCCGCCGATCGTCCTCGCCCTCGCCAAGCACCCGGCGGTCACCCGCTACGACCTGTCCTCCCTGGAGTACGTCCTGTGCGCCGCCGCCCCGCTGGACGCCGGGCTCGCCCGCGCCTGCGCCCGGCGCCTGGGCCTGCCCCCGATCGGCCAGGCCTACGGCATGACGGAACTGTCCCCGGGCACCCACGTCGTCCCCCTCGACCGGCTGCGCGAGGCACCCGCCGGGACCGTCGGCAAACTGGTCGCGGGCACCGAGATGCGGATCGTCTCCCTGGACGAGCCCGGCCGGGACCTCGGCGCGGGAGAGGCCGGGGAGATCCTGATCCGGGGGCCCCAGGTGATGAAGGGGTACCTCGGGCAGCCCGAGGCCACCGCCGCGATGATCGACGCGGACGGCTGGCTGCACACCGGCGACGTGGGCCGGGTCGACGACGACGGCTGGCTGTTCGTGGTGGACCGGGTGAAGGAACTCATCAAGTACAAGGGTTTCCAGGTGGCCCCCGCCGAACTGGAGGCCCTGCTGCTGGCCCACCCCGGCATCGCCGACGCGGCCGTCATCGGCGCGTACGACGAGGACGGCAACGAGGTGCCGCACGCCTTCGTGGTCCGCCGGTCCGAGGGCGAGGACCCGACCGAGAACGACGTGCTGCTCCACGTCGCCGAGCGCGTCGCACCGTACAAACGCGTCCGCAGGGTCACCTTCACCGACAGCGTGCCGCGCGCCGCCTCCGGGAAGATCCTGCGGCGACAGCTCAGGGAGCGCACATGACCGTACCCCTCGGACGCTCGCGCACGCGCGGCGTCGAGACCCTCAGCCTGGACGCCACCGGCACCCGCAACGCGCTGTCCGCGTCGCTCGTCACCGGTCTCGCCGGCGCGCTGGACGAGTGCGGCGAGGACCCGGACGTACGGGCCGTCGTCCTCACCCACACCGGCACCACCTTCTCGGCCGGCGCCGACCTGCGCGAGCCGCCGCACCCGGACGCGCTGGTCGGGCTGCTGCGGCAACTCGTCGAACTGCCCAAGCCGGTGCTCGCCCGGGTCACCGGACACGTCCGCGCGGGCGGCCTCGGGCTGCTCGCCGCCTGCGACATGGCCTTCGCCTCCGCGGCGGCCACCTTCGCGTTCACCGAGGTCCGCATCGGCGTGGCCCCCGCGGTGATCTCCCTGCCGCTGCTGCCGCGCACGGACCCGCGCGCCCTGGCCCGCTACTACCTCACCGGCGAGCGTTTCGGCCCCGAGGAGGCCGTGCGCACCGGCCTGCTCACCGCCGCCGCCGAGGACGTGGACGAGGCCCTGGCACCCGCCCTGGAGGGGCTGCGGCGATCCGCGCCCGAGGCCCTGGCGGAGACGAAACGGCTGCTCACGGCTAGGGTGCTGGAAACATTCGACCGGGACGCGGCCACCCTGACCGCGCTCTCGGCCCGGCTGTTCGCCTCCGACCGGGCCCGGGAGGGGATGACGGCCTTCCTGGAGAAACGGGATCCGGCATGGGTGGTGTGAGCAGATGAGGACGACGGCCGACCGCGCCCGCGGGTCCCGGGCGGACCGCGACCGGCTGCCCAAACAGGACCGCAGCCGCGCCACCCGGCAGCGGCTCCTGGAGGCCGCCGTCGCCTGTCTCGCCGAGCACGGCTGGGCGGGCTCCACGGTCGCCGTCGTCGCCGAACGCGCCGGGGTCTCCCGGGGCGCCGCCCAGCACCACTTCCCGACCCGCGAGGACCTGTTCACCGCGGCCGTCGAGTACGTCGCCGAAGAGCGCTCCACCGCGCTGCGCGAACTCTTCCCCGAGGGCGCGGAGGGCGACCGCCGGGCCGTCGTCACCGCCCTGGTCGACCTCTACACCGGCCCCCTCTTCCGGGCCGCCCTGCAACTGTGGGTGGCCGCCTCGAACGAGGAGCAGCTGCGCGGCCGGGTCACCGAACTGGAGGCCCGCGTCGGCCGCGAGACCCATCGCATCGCCGTCGACCTCCTCGGCGCCGACGAGTCCCGGCCCGGTGTCCGGGAGACCGTCCAGGGCCTGCTCGACATGGCCCGCGGCCTCGGCCTCGCCAACGTCCTCACCGACGACACGGCGCGGCGGGAGCGGGTCGTCGCGCAGTGGGCGGACCTGGTGGAGGCGTCGCTCGGCTGAGAAGCGGACGCGTTGTCAGTGGCGGCCGTTAACGTGGCCGGCATGGGGGACCACTTCCAGACGATCGTCGATCTCGACGCGACCGCGGCCGACGCGCCGCGCCTGGCCGAGCGGGTGCTCGGCGTGCTCGTGGCCGAGGGCGTCGTGCTGCCCGAGCGCACCGACGGCCCCTTCGGCCAGTACCTGCCGGGCCCGCACTGGCACAAGGCGGCCGGCCCGCGGGACACCGACTGGGCGCCGACCGACGGCCTGACCGCGCACACCGGGCGCACGGTCTTCCACGGCGGTCAGGGCGAGGCCGAGTGGGCGCGCTGCCCGCGCTGTACGGCGACCATCCGGCTGCTCACCGACGAGTACGACTGGATCGACGCGGCGTGGGAGCCGTACGAGCGGGCGATGAGCCGCTGGCGGGAGACGGGCGAGGCGGCTGTCACCTGCCCCGGCTGCACCGCCGCCGTCCCGCTGGCCGAGTGGACATGGGCGGGCGACTACTACGCCTTCGGCAGCCTGGGCTTCGAGTTCTGGAACTGGCCGGAGCTCGGGGAGGCGTTCCGCGGGCTGGTCGCCGACGCGCTGGGCGGGCACCGGACGACCCTGGTGTGGGGCAAGTTCTGAGCCCCTTCGCGGGCGGCCCCGGGGAGTGAGGCGGGCCACATCCGTATCCCGCCGCGCGCAGTACGCTGGGCCCATGCTTCCGATGCTCGTTCGCCGCCGCCACGTGGACTACGTGCGCGTCACGAGCATGGGCTGTCGGCGCCGCGCCGCCTGATCAGCCCCCACGCACTTCTCTCTCTTCCTTCTTCGGCACCTGGGGGCCGCCTACCCCCATGCGGCCGCCCGTGCCCCGTACACCCTGCGGACACACCATGACCTCGCACATCGCGACGACCGCGTCGTACGACCAGCTGCCCGTCATCGATCTCTCGGCCGCCGACCGCGGTCCGAAGGACCGTGCCCTGCTCCACGCCCGGCTGCACAGCGCCGCGCACGACGTCGGCTTCTTCCAGCTCGTCGGGCACGGCGTGAGCGCGGCCGAGACCGACGCGCTCCGCACCGCCATGCGCGCCTTCTTCGACCTCCCCGAGGCCGACCGGCTGGCGCTGGACAACGTCAACTCCCCGCATTTCCGCGGCTATACGCGCACCGGTGACGAGCGCACCGGCGGCGCCCGCGACTGGCGCGACCAGCTCGACATAGGCGCCGAGCGCCCCGCCCGCGTGCCGGGTGACGGCGAGCCGCCGTACTGGTGGCTCCAGGGCCCCAACCAGTGGCCGGCCGCCCTGCCCGAGCTGCGCACCGCCGCCCTCGCCTGGATCGACCGGCTCAGCGCGGTCGCCCGGCGGCTGCTGCACGAGCTGCTGACCGCCATCGGTGCGCCCGCCGACTTCTACGACCCGATCTTCGGCGACCGGGCCCACCCGCACCTCAAGCTGGTCCGCTACCCCGGCAGCGCGGGCGACGGCGCGGACCAGGGCGTCGGCGCCCACAAGGACTACGGCTTCCTCACCCTGCTCCTCCAGGACACCGTCGGCGGGCTCCAGGTGCAGCGCGAGGACGGCCGCTTCCACGACGTGCCGCCGCTGGAGAACGCCTTCGTCGTCAACCTCGGCGAACTCCTGGAGGTCGCCACCAACGGCTACCTCCTCGCCACCAACCACCGCGTGGTCAGCCCGCCCGGAGCGACGGAACGCTTCTCGATCCCGTTCTTCTACAACCCCCGCCTGGACGGGAAGGTCGCCCCCCTCCCGTTCCCGCACTCCACGCAGGCCCCGGGCGTCACCACGGACCCGACGAACCCCCTGTTCGCGGAGTACGGCTACAACGAGCTGAAGGGCAAGCTGCGGGCGCATCCGCTGGTGGCGGAGCGGCACCACGGGAACCTGCTGACGCCGGCGTAGGCGGCGACGTCCCACGGGGGCACGAGGCGGTGCCGGGGCGTGGTCCCGCCGCGTGGGCGGCACCGGACGGGACCGGTCCGCGGCCGCCCACGCGCCCCTGCCCCCTATCGGGCGATGTCCGCGTACCCCTCGATGTCCTGAGGCCGGCGGGGACCGGGCCCGACGTACCTCGCGGTCGGCCGCACCAGCCTCCCCGTCCGCTTCTGTTCCAGCATGTGCGCCGACCACCCCGCGGTCCGCGCGCACGTGAACATGGACGTGAACATGTGCGCCGGCACCTCCGCGAAGTCGAGCATGATCGCCGCCCAGAACTCCACGTTCGTGGCCAGCACCCGGTCGGGCCTGCGGTTGTGCAGCTCCTCCAGCGCGGCCTTCTCCAGCGCCTCGGCCACCTCGAACCTCGGCGCCCCCAGCTCCCGCGCCGTGCGCCGCAGCACCCGCGCCCGCGGGTCCTCCGCCCGGTACACCCGGTGCCCGAACCCCATGAGCCGCTCGCCCCGGTCGAGGGCCCGCTTGACGTACCCCTCCGCGTCCCCGGTGCGCTCGATCTCCTCGATCATCCCGAGCACCCGGGAGGGCGCGCCGCCGTGCAGCGGCCCGGACATGGCGCCGACGGCACCGGACAGCGCCGCGGCGACGTCCGCGCCGGTGGAGGCGATGACGCGCGCGGTGAACGTGGACGCGTTCATGCCGTGCTCCGCGGCGGACGTCCAGTACGCGTCGACCGCGGCGACATGCCGGGGGTCCGGCTCCCCGCGCCAGCGGATCATGAACCGTTCCACGACCGACTCGGCCTTGTCGATCTCCCGCTGCGGCACCATCGGCAGGCCCTGTCCGCGGGCGGACTGGGCGACGTACGACAGGGCCATGACGGCGGCCCGCGCCAGGTCGTCGCGGGCCTGCGCCGCGTCGATGTCGAGGAGGGGCCTGAGCCCCCAGACGGGGGCCAGCATGGCGAGCGCGGACTGGACGTCCACGCGGATGTCGCCGGAGTGCACCGGGATGGGGAAGGGCTCGGCGGGCGGGAGGCCGGGGTTGAAGGAGCCGTCGACCAGCAGGCCCCAGACGTTGCCGAAGGAGACATGGCCGACCAGGTCCTCGATGTCGACGCCCCGGTAGCGCAGGGCGCCGCCTTCCTTGTCCGGTTCGGCGATCTCCGTCTCGAACGCTACGACTCCTTCGAGCCCGGGTACGAAGTCGGACATCGGGCGGCTCCTCGTGCTGGGGCGGCGCGGCTCTGAACGGGCCTGGAATCAGCACGATAACCCCGTATGTCTCGCTTGTAGAGACTTGACGACACTGAGTGCCAGGTCCTGTAGATACGGCAAGATGACCGGGTGACCGACCGCGAACCTCTCCTGGACCCCGTTTTCGATCCCGCCGCGATGCGCAAGCAGTACCGGGCCGACGGACTCGCCGAGCAGGACCTCGCCACGCATCCCATGGACCAGTTCGCGCGCTGGTTCGAGGACGCGGCTCGGGCGGCCCTGCACGGCACGCTCTACGAGCCCAACGCCATGGTCGTCGCCACGGCGGACGCCGAGGGGCGGCCCAGCGCCCGCACGGTCCTCATGAAGCAGTTCGACACCGAGGGCTTCGTCTTCTACACGAACTACGACTCCCGCAAGGGCCGGGACCTCGCGGCGAACCCGCATGTCTCGCTGCTCTTCCCCTGGCACCCGCTGGCCCGGCAGGTCATCGTCACCGGCACCGCGCGCCGCACCGGCCGGGACGAGACCGCGGCGTACTTCCGCGTCCGTCCGCACGGCTCACAGCTGGGCGCGTGGGCCAGCGCGCAGTCCACGGTGGTCGGCTCGCGTGCGGAACTGGACGCCGCCTACGCCGAGTTGGAGGCCCGCTATCCCGAGGGCGAACAGGTGCCGGTGCCGCCGCACTGGGGCGGCTTCCGCGTCGTCCCCGAGACGATCGAGTTCTGGCAGGGCCGGGAGAACCGGCTGCACGACCGCCTGCGCTACACCGCCCGCCCGGACGGCTCCTGGCAGGTCGACCGCCTCAGCCCCTGAAGGCGCGGGGACTCCTGAAGGCGCCGGGTCCCCCGGTGCCCCGAAGGGCCCGAGAGCGCAGACGACCCGCGGGCTGGGTTCCTCCTCGGAGGAGCCGGCCGGACGTACCGGCAGCCCGCGGGTCGGGTGACTGCTTGGGATTGGGCCGGCTGCACGCATCTGTCACGTGCCGGTCCGGCACCGCACTTGAGTGTGGTGACGAGCCGCTAGCCCGCAGCCACCTCACGCGTCCGGTATTCATACATCTGCCGAACCACCTCCCTTCCGTGTGCCTACAGCCTAGGAACCGGCCGGGGACGGCTCAACTGTTTTTTTCGCGGACGCGGTCCGGGAGTCTCCGGCTCGTCCGAATGGGGGAGCGGCTTCGGTGGTAGGACTACTCACTGTGACCGATCTTCGGATCGCCCCGGTCGAGGGCGACGACATGCTGGAGCAGTGGCGCCACGTGCACAACGCGGTGGTGCCGCCCGCCGCGATGTCGCCGTCGCAGGCGCGGGTGCGCAGGGAGCGGTACCGGCTGGAGAACGCGTACGCCGGGGACGTCCTCGTGGGCTGCTCGACCGTGCGGCCGCCGGTGGGGGAGGAGCGGGTGGCGACCGTGATCGCGCGCGTGCTGCCGGAGTTCCGGCGGCGCGGGTTCGGGACGGTGATCTACGGGAACGCGCTGGACCGGGCGCGCGCCCTGGGGGCGGGTGTCGTGGAGACCTGCGTGCTGGCGGCGGACGGCGACGGGCTGCGGTTCGCCGTTCGGCGGGGGTTCGTGGAGGTCGAGCGCTACGTGCTGGACGGGGAACGGGAGGAATGGGTCGACCTGCGGCTCCGGGTGGAGAGGCCCGGGGGTTGATTCGGTCCGTCTTGAGGGAACAGGATGTGGGCTGCGTCACGTTCGAGTTGAATGAGGGGCAGTGAGCGGAACGGGCGCCTTACGTGCGCCGATGCAGCGTGCAGGGGGTCCAGGTGAGTGCTTCCCGGCGGAGTGGGGCCACCGGCGAACTGGGGCCCGACGAGCCCGGTGCGTCCGGCGAACCGGGCGAGTTCGGCGGGGCCGACCTGCTGGCCGCCCTGCTCGACGGCATGGACGCGGCACTGTGCGCCTTCGACGCGGACGGGGTCGTCACCCACTGGAACCGCGAGGCCGAGCGGATCCTCGGCTGGAGCGCCGAGGAGGCCGTCGGGCGGAGAGGGTTCGCCGGCTGGGCCGTGCGCAGCGCCGACGCCGAGGAGGTACGGACCCGGCTGCTGTCCGCGATGCGGGCCCCCGGGCGGCAGGTGCACGAGTTCGCGCTGCTGACCAAGGACGGCGGGCGGGTCCTCGTCCGCACCCAGTCCGCCGCCGTACGAGGACCCGACGGCGAGCCCGCCGGGGTGTACTGCGCCTTCAGCGAGGTGCACGCGCAGATCGACCTGGAGCGCTCGATCGCGCTGAGCGAGGCGCTGTTCGAGGACGCCGACTGGGGCGTCGTACTCGTCGACGCCGACCTGCGGCCCGCGGTGGTCAACGCGCACGCCGCGCGGGCCCTCGGCATCGGCCGCACGTCCGCGCTGGGGCGGCCGCTCGGCGAGCTGCTCGCACAGGGCGTGGAGGAGCTGGAGGCCGCCCTGACCCATGTCCTCGCCGAGGGCGCGCCGCCCGCGCCCGCCGAGATCTGGGTGACCCTGCGCAACCCCGCCGAGGGCGAGCAGCGCCGGTGCTGGCGCAACGCCTTCCTGCCGCTGGCCTCGCCGCTCGCCGAGGAACCCGTGCCGCTCGGGGTCGGCTGGCTCTTCCGGGACGTCACCGAGGCCAAACGGGGCGAGCAGGAGGCCGCGCTGCTGCGCTTCCGCACCAAGCAGCTGCACCGCGCCGCGCGTGCCGCCGCCGAGTGCGAGGACCCGCTGGAAGCGGCCACCGTCCACCTCGACTACGCCCTCGCCGGGTTCGCCGACCACGCCCTGATCGACCGGCTCGCGGACGCCCCGCGCGCCGAGGCCCCGGCCGGGGCGGGGGCCGTACGACTCGTACGGCTCGCCGCCACGCCCGCCGGGGCGCCGGGGCCGAGCGTGCTCACCGGGGCCGCCGGGCTGCCCGTGCGCTACGAACCGGGCCATCCGGCGCTGAGTTGCGTGGAGCGCACCGGATGCGTGCGCGCGGACGCCGGGTCGGTGCCGGCCGAGCTGGCCCGGGAGTGGGCGCTGCGCCGGCAGTGGCCCGGCGACGCGGTGCACGCCCTGTGCGCGGTGCTGCGCAGCCGGGGCCGCACGATCGGCGTCGTCACCTTCCTGCGCGGCGCCGCGCGCACGCCCTTCGAGCGCTCCGACGCGTCGTACGCCGAGGACGTGGCGCTGCGGATAGCGGCGGCGCTGGACCTCGCGGGGGCGACGCGGGAGGGCTAGCGGGCCTGGTCAGCGGTGGTAGAAGACGCGGTCGCCGTACTCGTCCAGCACCCGGGTGTTCCAGTCGTGGCCGCCGTCCACGTTCCCGGAGCGCAGCAGCGGGGGCTCGATGCCTCGGTCGGCGAGGGTGGCGGCGGCGGTGGCCATGACGGCCTGCATCAGCGCCGTGGTGACCACCGTGGAGGCGGGGGCGAAGGGCGCCGGGATGGGGTCGAGGGTGAGCTCCGCGTCGCCGACCGCGATCTTCGAGTCGAGGACCAGGTCGCAGTGGTCCTTCAGGAAGGTGCCCGAGGAGTGCCGGGACGCCGTCTCCGTCGCGTACGCCACGGAGGTCACGCCGATCACCTTGATGCCGAGGGCGCGGGCGCGCTGCGCCATCTCGACGGGGAGGGCGTTGCGGCCCGACAGGGAGATGATCACGAGGGCGTCGCCCGCGCGCAGCGGCGAGGTGTCGAGCACGGCGCTCGCGAGGCCGTCGACGCGTTCCAGGGCGGAGCCGAGGGTGGCGGGGGTGACGTCCACGCCCACGACGCCGGGCACCGCGAGGAGGTTCATCAGGGCGAGGCCGCCGGCCCGGTAGACGACGTCCTGGGCCGCGAGGGAGGAGTGGCCGGCGCCGAACGCGAACAGGCGGCCGCCGGCCGTGACGGTGTCGGCGAGCAGGGCGGCGGCGGACCCGATCGCCTCGGCCTCTTCCTCTCTGAGCCGTTGCAGGAGGTTGATGGCGGCGTCGAAGAACAGGTCGGCGGGCGTGCCGTCGCTCATGCGGTGCCCCTTCGCAGCGGTCCGTGTCGCGGATCACGGTGCGGTCTGGACCAGGGTGGTGTCAATACGGCCGGGGGTTCTCGTGGAGCGACCCGTGCCGGACGCCCCGCGAGGGCGCGGAGCGGAATCGATCCGCGGCTGTGCCGCGGGGGCGTGAGCGGCCACGAGGCGCCCGCGCCCGGCCGGTTGCCCGCGCCGCCCGGAACCCGCCCCGTTCCCACCGCTGACGCCCGCTTGTCGGTCCGATCCGGCAGAATTGGGTTGAGGCCGACGCACGCGCCGGGTGCCGGCAGAGGTAATCGAGGGGCACGTATGTCCGGACTGATCGACACCACGGAGATGTATCTCCGCACCATCCTCGAACTGGAGGAGGAAGGCGTCGTCCCCATGCGCGCCCGCATCGCGGAGCGGCTGGACCAGAGCGGGCCGACGGTGAGCCAGACCGTCGCGCGCATGGAGCGGGACGGCCTGGTGTCCGTGGCCAGCGACCGCCACCTGGAGCTGACCGGCGAGGGCCGCAGGCTCGCCACCCGTGTCATGCGCAAGCACCGCCTCGCCGAGTGCCTGCTCGTCGACGTGATCGGCCTGGAGTGGGAGCAGGTGCACGCCGAGGCCTGCCGCTGGGAGCACGTCATGAGCGAGGCCGTCGAGCGCCGGGTCATGGAGCTGCTGCGGCACCCGACCGAGTCGCCGTACGGCAACCCGATCCCGGGCCTGGAGGAGTTGGGCGAGAAGGACGGGGCCGATCCGTTCCTCGACGAGGGCATGGTCTCGCTCGCCGACCTGGACGCGGGCACCGACGGCAAGACGGTCGTCGTACGCCGCATCGGCGAGCCCATCCAGATGGACGCGCAGCTGATGTACACCCTGCGCCGGGCCGGTGTGCAGCCCGGTTCGGTGGTCAGCGTGACCGAGTCGCCCGGCGGGGTGCTGGTCGGCAGCGGTGGCGAGGCGGCCGAACTGGAGGCCGACGTGGCCTCCCACGTGTTCGTCGCCAAGCGCTGAGCCGCGGGCCCCTCGAAGACAGAGGGCCCCGGCGCCTTCCGGCGCCGGGGCCGTCCTCCCCATCGCTGACCCGGAGCCCCGAGCTCTCAGGGTCAGTCCCCCTCGGACCGTTTTTCCCCGAGCGGTCCGCCTCCCGCCAGAAAGATCCCCTCGGAGGCGGCGATCATTCCTGGCGGGGTGTCACTCGAATGAGGGGTGTTGCCCGCAGGGGCAGTATTTTCGAACTCCTGTCCCCATGAAGCCCGGCCGAAGCGGGCCGTTGCGAGCGCCGGGCGCTCACCCCTTGCTGACCGCCGCCAGGATCTCCGGCAGCCGCGCCGCCGCCCGCGGGGCCGCGAGGCGCAGCCCCAGCAGCGCGATCCCGGCGCCGTACACCGCGCCGACGGGCAGCAGCAGCCACGTCCACCCGACGCCCGCCGTGCCGTGGGCCAGCCAGACGCTGAGGGCGATGAAGGGGGCGCACAGGACGGTGGCGGTGAGCATGCCGCCGAAGACGCCGATCCAGGCGAGGCCCGCCTGCCCGGGAACGACGTTCTTCAGTCCCTCCTGCGGGATCGAGTACGGGAACCGCGCCGAGGCCCACGCCCCGGCCGCCAGCATCGCCCCGAGCATCGCCAGGGCCAGCCCCAGCACCCGCGGGAGCTTGGGCCAGGCGTCCAGCAGCGCGACGGTCACCACCGCGACGAGGGCCGTGTGGGGGAGGGTGACCAACAGCAGGGCGAGGGCCCGGCCGCGCAGTTCCTCGTACGCGTCCCGGGGCGAGGAGATGGTCAGGGCCACCATCCAGAAGGCGGAGGTGTCCTGCCCGAACTGGTTGTACATCTGCAGGCCGAGCATCCCGGCGGCGAAGCACGCGAAGTAGACCGAGCCGGTGTGCTGGAGCGCGTAGAACACCGGGATGATCAGCCCGATCGCCAGCGAGGTCACCCAGGCCGCCTTCGTCTTCGGGTCGCGCCAGATGTAGCGCAGCGAGCGCTCCATCACCGCGCCCGTGCGCCCGGCGGGCAGCAGCCGCGCGAGCCCGCCGGTGCCCCGGCGTTCCGCGCGCCCGGCGTCGGCGGGCCGGAGGGTGGACCCGTCCGGCGCGGTCATCAGCCTGGTCATGCTCCGCGCCCACGCGACGACCAGTGCCACCAACGCGGCTGCGGTCAGAGCGAGTTGGGCCAGCGCGATGCCGTACGACCCCTCGCTCGCCGTGCGCACGGCCGCCACCGCGGACGCCGGCGGGATCCAGGACAGCACGTCCGCGACCGGGCGCAGCTGCCCGAGCCCGCCCGAACCCAGGCGCCGCGCGCCGAAGTTGGCCAGCTGTGTGCCGACGGCGATCACCAGCCCGCTGAGCACGGCCAGGTCGCGGCCCCTGCGGCTGGTGAGCAGCCGTACGTTGGCGGCGGCCACGGCCCGCGCGAGCGCCACGCACACCAGCAGCGCGAGGACCACCGCGATCACCGCGGTGGTCCAGCCCGCCGCGCCCCGTGCCGGCACCAGCACACAGCCGATCAGCAGCAGCAGGGTGACCAGGGGACCGACGCCGACCAGGGAGGCCACGAGCAGGGCGCGCATCAGCGGCACCGGGCGCAGCGGCAGCATCACCAGGCGGGTCGGGTCCAGCGTCTCGTCGCCGGTCGGGAAGAACAGCGGGAGGAAGGCCCAGCCCAGCGCGAGCACGGCCGCCGCGGTCACGGAGACGACCTCGCCGTCGGGCCGCCGGCTGAGCAGGATCATGCCCGGCAGCTGCGCGAGCGCGAACAGCAGTGCGAGGACGGTGGAGACGACGAACGCGTCCCGCCGCCCCCGCGACTGCCGCAGCCCACCCCGCAGCAGGGACAGCTTCAGGCGTACGACGGTGCCGGTCAGGTGCGTCATCGGGCCGCCCCGCCGCCCAGCCAGTCGAGGTCGGAGCCGGCGTCGCGGCCGTTCGCGCCGACCAGCTCCAGGAACGCGTCCTGCAAGGTGGGGTGTCCGCCGCGCACCTCGGCGAGCGGTCCGGCGGCGCGGATGCGGCCGGCGGCCATCACGGCGACCCAGTCGCACAGCGACTCGACCAGCTCCATGACGTGGGAGGAGAAGACGACGGTGGCGCCGGAGGCGGTGTACCGCTCCAGGACGCCCCGGATGGTCTGCGCGGACACCGGGTCGACCCCCTCGAAGGGCTCGTCGAGGAAGAGCACGTCGGGGTTGTGCAGCAGGGCCGCCGCGAGGCCGATCTTCTTGCGCATGCCGGTCGAGTAGTCGACGACCAGCTTGTGCTGGGAGCCGGCCAGGCCGAGCACGTCCAGGAGCTGGGTGGCCCGCTTGTCCACCTCGGCGCCGGGCAGCCCGCGCAACCGCCCGGTGTAGCCGAGGAGTTCGCGCCCGGACAGCCGCTCGAACAGCCGCAGCCCCTCGGGCAGCACCCCGATCCGCGCCTTCACGGCCACCGGGTCCCGCCACACGTCGTGCCCGACGACCTCCACACTGCCCGCGTCCGGCCGCAGCAGCCCCGTCACCATGGAGAGGGTCGTGGTCTTCCCGGCCCCGTTCGGCCCCACCAGCCCGACGAACTTCCCCGCGGGCAGCTCCAGCTCGATCCCCCCGACAGCCACCTGCTCCCCGAACCGCTTCCAGAGCCCCCGTATGCACACTGCGGCGTTGGTCATGCCGTGCAGCCTACGGCGACCGTGCCGGCCTGGCGGGGGCCGGGGGAACCGCGCGGGCGGCCACGGCCCGCCCGCGCCCGCCGACACACGACGACCCCGCGGGCGAGGCCGCTAGCGGTCCCTGCCGCAGGCGTACGCGAGCGCCGCGATCAACTCCTCCACATCCGGCAGCCAGCGGTTCGCCGGCGTCGGCCGCCGCGCCCACTGCACCGCCCCCCGCGCGCCGAACCGCGTGGGCGGCGCCGCCACGTACGCCCCCTCGCCCAGGGCGACCAGATCGAGCGACCCCGGCACCCACCCGGACTTCCGCACCAGTTCGGGCGCCTTCGCCGCGCCTCCCGGCAGCACGAAGAACTGCATCCGACGGTCGGGGGAGAGGGAGACCGGCCCGAGCGTGAGCGACATCCGCTCCAGGCGGGCCAGCGCCAGGAACCCCGCGCTCTCCGGGACGGACAGCGCGTCGAACGTGCGCCCCGTCGGCAACAGCACCGACGCCGTCGGCTGCTTCTGCCACAGCCGCCGTACCACCGCCGCGCTCCCCGTCGCCTGGTTCGCCCAGTCGGGGCGCGCGGGGTGCGCACCCGGCGCAGGACAGGACGCGACGCCGCACGAGCAGCGCGGCATGCCGTCGAGGGGTTCCAGCCAGGTGCCCGGGAACACGTCCCAGTGCCGCTCCTCCGCGTAGCGCACGGCGGTTTCCTGTGGCGAATCCCCGCGTTGCTGCGGAATCTGCCCGGCAATCTGACTGTCTTCGGCGGCCGCGATCGTCTCTTCCACGCCCCACTCAACTCCCGCGCCCACCTGGAGTTACGGCCCCTGCCCGGCCGGGGCGGGAGCATCGCCTCCCCGCCCGGGGCGCATGGGTGCACCCGCGGGGGCGCGCGGTAGGGGGAGGGGTGCGATGTGGGTAGCCAGGAGTGGGGTTGGCATCAGCCGGTACCCGGCAAACCGCACATGTCGCGCATTGACGGTATGTCAGCTGGGCAGTGATCTTCCCGAAAGATCATGCTCCAGGGGTTCCCAGGGGGTAGCACATGGCCGCAAGGCCTCTCGTCGCGAGGCAGCCGAACGAAAGGCTGCAGGCACTCATCCAGGAAGCGGGGTGCTCCAACGCCGGACTGGCCCGGCGGGTCAACATGTGCGGCGCCGAGCACGGCCTCGACCTGCGCTACGACAAGACGTCCGTGGCCCGCTGGCTGCGCGGCCAGCAGCCCCGGGGCCGGGCGCCGGCGATCATCGCGGAGGCGCTCGGCCGCAAGCTGGGCCGTACGGTCACGATCGACGAGATCGGCATGGCCAACGGCAAGAACCTCGCCTCCGGCGTCGGCCTCCAGTTCTCGCCGACGGTGCTGGGGGCCATCGAGCAGGTCTGCGAGCTGTGGCGCAGCGACGTGGGCCGGCGGGACTTCCTCTCCGGCTCCTCGGTCGCCTCGTCCGCGCTGGTGGAGCCCAGCCGCGACTGGCTGATCTCCGCGCCCGACGCCCAGGTGGCCCGGCAGGCGGGCCCGCGCGTCGGGCAGTCCGACGTGGCCGCCGTGCGGTCCATGACCCAGGCCCTCACCGAACTCGACCACCAGTACGGCAGCGGGCATGTGCGCCCCGTGCTCGTGCACTACCTCAACAGCGTCGTCTCCGGGCTCCTCGCGGGCTCGTACCGTGAGTCGACCGGACGCGAACTCTTCGCCGCCGTCGCCCGGTTGACGGAACTCGCCGGATACATGGCCGTGGACACCGGCCAACCCGGCCTGGCCCAGCGGTACTACATCCAGTCGCTGCGCCTGGCGCAGGCCGCCGGGGACCGCGGCTACGGCGGCTATGTCCTCGCCGCGTCCATGAGCCACCTCGCCGCACAGCTCGGGAACCCGCGCGAGATCGCCCAGTTGGCGCGCGCGGCGCAGGAGGGCGCACGCGGGCATGCGACCCCCCGGGTGGAGGCGATGTTCCACGCGGCCGAGGCGCGCGGGCACGCGCTGCTCGGCGACGCGCGCGCGGCGGGCTCCGCGACCGCGCGGGCGATCTCCGCGATGGAGCGGTGCGACGACGACTTCGGCGACGACCCGGTGTGGATCCGGCACTTCGACGCGGCCTACCTGGCCGACGAGTTGGCGCACTGCCACCGCGACCTCGGACAGCCCGAGCAGTCCGCGCGCTACGCCGAGCAGTCCCTCGCGGGGCATCCCGAGTCCCGGGCCCGCAGGCGCGCGATCGGCTATGTGCTGCTCGCCACCGCCCAGGTGCAGCAGCGCGAGGTCGAACAGGCCTGCGCGACCGGCATGAAGGCGGTGGAACTGCTGGAGACGCTGCGTTCCAACCGGGGCGCGGAGTATCTCGACGACCTCCAGCAACGGCTCGAACCCTTCCGGGACGAGGCGGTCGTGCGGGAGTTCGGGGCCCGCCTCGACCTCCAGCAGGCCGCGTGAACACCGGCCCCGCGCCCACGTGAACATGTGGCGAACACCACCCGTGCGCACGGCGGGTCCCATGTACAGCGTCGCGCGGGGCCGTTCTGTTACTGCTGTCACAGCGGGGAGGCGGGGGACCGAGGTGCGTGGCCACCGGCTCCGGGGACCCGGTAGCGTGACCCGACGATTCACAAGGTCCCCCATTGGTAGGAGTCCCGGTGACGCAGAGTGGACAGGGCGAGGAGCTCTCGGCGCAGCCCGCGCGCGAAGGCATCGTGCTGCCCTCCGACGGAGGAGAGCCCCTGCTGCCGGGCACGCACGCCACACCGGCCGGCGGACAGGCGTGGGGCGGCTCCTGGGGGCCCGAGCAGCAGGCGCCCCAGGCGGGAGCGCAGGCCCAGGGCTGGCCTCCGGCGGCCGCCCAGCAGTGGGGCGGCCACGGCGCCCCGGGTGCCCAGCCCCCGTCCGGCGCGGGTCCGCTGCCCCCGGAGGGCGCCCCGGCCCCGTCGTACGGCGGTCAGCAGCAGTACGCCGGCGGGCAGCCGGGATACGGGACGCAGGACCCGTACCAGCAGCAGGGCCACCAGCCGCACCAGCAGCCTCAGCACCAGGCGCACCAGCCTCAGCAGCCGCAGTACCCGGTCCCCGGGCAGCCCGCCCCGCTGCCCATGGCCGCGGACAACGCCACCCAGTACCTGCCGCCGGTGCCCGCCGCCCCCGCCGACGAGGGCGCCACGCAGTACATACCTCCGGTGACCGTCGGGTCGCTGCCGCCCGAGTCGGCCGGCGAGCAGACCCACTACCTGGGGGTCAACCAGCGGACCCCGGCCCCGCCCGCGTCGCCCGACGCCGAGGCCACCCAGTACATCCCGCCGTACCAGGCCCAGGGCCCGGCGCAGGGGCAGGGCGGGGACCGGCAGCCGCCCGCCGAGTTCGACAACCTCTTCCGGGGCGGCCCGGCCCCCGACGCCCCGGCCGGCTCGACCCAGCAGCTCCCGCGCGTCGAGCAGCCGGGCCCCCACCAGCCGCCGTACGGCGCCGCGGCCCCGCAGCCGCCGTCGCCGTCGCCCTACACGCGCTACGACGACGGGCAGGACGAGCGGCCGCGGCGCCGCCCGTCGAAGGTGCCCATGATCGCGGCCATCGGCGTCGGCATCGTCGTGGTCGGCGTCGGCGCGGGCGCGCTCCTCAGCGGCGGCGGTGGCTCCGGCGGCACCGACGACAACAAGACGGTGGCCGCCACCTCCGCGGCCCCGCAGACCTCCGGGCCCGCCGCCGATCCGGCGCGCGCGCAGGCGGTCGAGCTGGACAAGCTGCTCGCCGACAGCGGCAGCAGCCGCGCCTCGGTGATCAAGTCGGTTGCCGACGTCAAGCAGTGCGCGAATCTCGACGGTGCCGCCACCAGCCTGCGCGACGCGGCCGGGCAGCGCGGCCAGCTGGTCACCCGGCTCGGCAAGCTCAGCGTGGACAAGCTGCCGGACAACGCGGCCCTGACGGCCGCCCTGACCAAGGCGTGGCAGGCCTCGGCCGCGGCCGACAGCCACTACGCGGCCTGGGCCGACCAGATCAAGGGCGGCGGCAAGAAGACCTGCCGCAAGGGCCACGCCAAGATCACCAACGAGGCGCAGGCCGGCAACCGCGAGAGCGGCACCGCGAGCCAGCAGAAGGTGAAGGCGGCGGCGCTGTGGAACGCCATCGCCTCGAAGTACGGCCTGACCCAGCGCCAGCCCACCCAGCTCTGACAGCCGCTTCGGGGCCGCCGGAGACGCGGGCGAGGACTCACTGCACGTCCGCGTTCTCCAGGGTCCCGGTCATGTCGGTGGTGCCGTCGATGCCGCCGATGCCCCTGCGGGCCGCGACCAGCTCGCCGTCCCGCACCACCTGGAGGGTGACGTCGGCGTTCACCATCCGCGGGAAGCCGACCGAGGCCAGCTTGCCCTCGTAGGGCCAGCGCAGGGTGGGGGTGAGCCCCCCGGTGGAGACCTCCAGACCGCCGTCCAGCGTCTTGCGCACGGAGTCGGCGGTCACCTCGCCGTCGCCGATCCTCTCCAGCGCGGCCTTCAGCACGGTGTACGCGATCCAGGTGGTCTGCACCCCGGCGTCCGCGGGGTCGATGCGGTTGTCGCCGAAGGCCTCCTTGGTGATGACCTGCCTCATCTGCTTCCAGCGGGCGTCGGTCGCGGGCGGGTACCAGCCGGTGACGTACGCCCCCTCGTACGGCCCCGACGAACCGCCCGTCGCGTTGATCATCGTCTGGTCGACGTTGCCGAGCACGGTGCCCACCCGTACCGCCGGGTAGTCCGCGCGTTCGCGCCGGAAGGAGTCCATGAAGGTGTCGGTGCGGTCGCCCAGCGCGGGCACCACGCACCCCTTCTTCAGCGCGTCACCGGCCGCGTACCGCAGCGCCTTGTCGGACGGGGTGCCGTACTCGGTGAGGTCCTCCGCGGCGAGCTGGTCCTGCGCCTTCGGGTGCCCGCCCGCCTTCAGGCCGGAGTCGAGCATGGCGGGCAGCTCGTCGCCCGCGATGCTGTCGGGGCGGACCAGGGAGACCGGACCGCAGCCGGCCGCGAGCGCGCGGCCGAGACCGGCGAGCAGCGCGGGCTGTCCGCCGTTGACCGGGTACGACATCATCCCGGTGAACTCGTCGGTGGTGACGCCGTAGCCCCCGATGTACGGGATGCCGGCGCTCTCCAGTGGGGCGAGGAAGGAGTCGCCGAACTGGCTGTAGGAGCCGACGACGGCGACCACGTCCTCGGCCGCCGCTCGCCGGGCGCACTTGGCGGCACCCACGCTGTTGTTGTGGTCGTTGCAGGTCAGGACCTGGAGCTTGCGGCCGCCGATGCCGCCCTGGGAATTGATCCACTTGGCGTACGCGAGGGCCATCGCGGGCATGCCCGGCTTGTTGGTGGCGCCGGTGTCCTGCGGCGCCCAGGTCATGACCCTGACGGGGTCCGCCGCGCCCGTGACGGAGGGGAGGACCCCGCATCCGGCGGTGAGCGAAGCGCACAGGGCCACCGCACCCAGGGACAGGGCGGCTGCCCTGCCGGGGCGGGAGGAGGCGGAGGGAAGGGGGGACGTGCTCAGGGTGCGTGGCCTGCCGGTCATGGACCCCCACGATTCCCTCACACCGCTAACCCGCGAGTGATCCACGGTCAACAGAAGGTGATCCCCGGGTGAATTGCGGGGGCCGGCGCGACTTCCGGACCGATGAACGTACGATCGGTGACCGTGCAAGGTTCGGAGAACTCTTCCCGTCGCGGCCGTCGCTCCTCCACCATGGGCGGCATGCCTCTGAACGACATGCCGTGGTGGCGCTGGCGCACACACGTGCGTTCGGCACTGCACATGCTCTCGGACCCCGTCTTCCAGCGGGACGTCTGGCTGGCCGGTGTCGACGGGTACGGCGACGTCACCGACGCCGTGTACCGGCTGGTGGAGGACACCTGGCTGGACAACTGGTCCGCGGAGAAGTACGTCGGCACCATATTCCGCGACTCGCAGGAGGCGGCGCTCGTCGACACCGCGGTGCTGCGGGTGCTGCGGATCATGCACCAGGTCGGTCCGGACGCACCGGTCTCCGCCTACGTCGACCATCCGGGCTGGCCGGAGGCCGTGCGCGCGGCGCGCGACGCGCATGTGCGGATGGCGGCGAGCGACGGGGAGGACGCGGACGCGCCGCCGAAGAGCCTGGAGGTGCTGCGGATCCTGACCCGGTCCGCGTAGCGGACGCCGGTCCGGCGCGCGGGGCTCCGTGTGGGACCCTGAGTTGCATGAACGAGCAGTCCGCGCCCGCCGCCGCCCCGGCCGACCAGTACGTCCTCACCCTGTCCTGCCCGGACAAGAAGGGGATCGTGCACGCCGTGTCCAGCTACCTGTTCATGACCGGCTGCAACATCGAGGACAGCCAGCAGTTCGGCGACCGCGACACGGGCCTGTTCTTCATGCGCGTCCACTTCACGGCCGAGGAGCCGGTCACCGTGGACAAGCTGCGCGCGAGCTTCGCCGCGATCGGTGACTCCTTCCGCATGGACTGGCAGATCCACCGGGCCGACGCGAAGATGCGCATCCTGCTGATGGTCAGCAAGTTCGGGCACTGCCTGAACGACCTGCTGTTCCGGGCCCGGATCGGCGCGCTGCCGGTGGAGATCGTCGGCGTGGTCTCCAACCACACGGACTTCGAGGAGCTGGTCGGCTCCTACAACATCCCGTTCCACCACATCCCGGTCACCAAGGACACCAAGGCGGAGGGCGAGGACCGGCTGCTCGACATCGTCCGCGAGGAGCGGGTCGAGCTGGTCGTGCTCGCCCGCTACATGCAGGTCCTCTCGGACGACCTGTGCAAGCGGCTCAGCGGCCGGATCATCAACATCCACCACTCCTTCCTGCCGAGCTTCAAGGGCGCCAAGCCGTACCACCAGGCGCACGCCCGGGGCGTGAAGCTGATCGGCGCCACGGCGCACTACGTGACGGCCGACCTCGACGAGGGGCCGATCATCGAGCAGGAGGTCGAGCGGGTCGGGCACGGCGTGACCCCGGACCAGCTGGTGGCGATCGGCCGGGACGTGGAGTGCCAGGCGCTCGCGCGCGCGGTGAAGTGGCACGCGGAGCGCCGGATCCTGCTGAACGGGCGGCGTACGGTGGTCTTCGCCTGATCCTTCACCGGGCCGCTCGTCGGCTCACTGCTCGGCGATGGTGAAGTAGCGCGCGAACGCCGGTACGACGTCCCGCTCGTCGATCGCCCCGTCTCCGTCGGCGTCCAGGGCGGCGGCGACGGGCCCGGCGATCTCCTGCGGCACCTGGCACACCCGCAGCAGCCTGGCGGTGTCCTCGACGGTGATCCGGCCGTCCCCGTCGGCGTCCGCGACGGCCAGCGCGGCGTGCAGGAAGGGGCGGGCGATCTCGGCGAACCGCTCGGGGTTGTCGCGCAGCCGCTTGACCGCGCCGCCCACGAACTCCTGGCGGGTGATGCGCTGATCGCCGTCGCGGTCCGCGATCCCGGCCATGCCCTGCCAGAACGCCTCGGCGCCGGCGTAGAGCGCCTGCCCCTTGTCGGAGCGGGCGGCCACGGCGAACTCGGCGAGCAGCGCCTTGGCCACCGAGTTGAAGTCCTCGCGGGCGATGAATCCGTTGCCGTCCTGGTCGAAGGTGGCGAACCGGGCGGCGATCCTGCGCTCGTACTCGGTGCTGACCATGTCTGTTCGGGCCGCCTTACGTGTGCGTGGGGGGTGTGATCGCGCGTTCGTCGCGGATCTCGCGTTACTCGCACGGAGCGTACGGCCTGGGTGACGGCGAAGTGACGGAAAACAGATGGTTGTGCCAAGACCGGGGGAATTCCGCGACAAGAGTGTGGTCTTGTCGCGGAGCCCGCGGCTCAGGCCGAGAGGGGGCCCGCCTCCTCGGTGGTCGCCGAGCCGAGGTCCGGGTGGCAGTCGAAGAGGCGACGGACGCCGAGCGCGCCGAGGACCCGGTTGACGTGCGAGCCGTCGTCGGCGCCCCGGTCGGGCAGGATCAGCCGCAGTCGGCCCTGGCAGGAACGGATCAGCCGACGGGCCGCGATCAGCACGCCGACCCCGCTGGAGTCGCAGAAGAAGACGTCGGAGAGGTCCACGACCAGACTGTGGTGGCCCTCGGCCACGACGTCGTGCACGTGTTGGCGCAGCACCGGCGAGGTCATGAGGTCCAGCTCGCCGCGTACCTGGAGCACGGCCCACCCGCCTCTTTCGATGCCGGTCACATTGAATGCCACGGCCCAGCCCCTCCGCTCGCGGGTTCTCCCGGAACCGCCCGGAACCGGAAGCCGTTCCTACGTTTCATTCCGCGCGGCTGCCCAGCCGCGTTTCCCCGAAACTCGATGCGGCAAACGGCACATGATCGTTTAGAGACTCGTTTCGGTCACTATCGATCTGCTTCGATCAGATACACGCGTGCCGCGTATGGAGAAACTGTGAAGAGGGCACTATCACCTGCGGCGCTCCGGGGGTGTGCTTTGCCGCAAAGAGACATGCGTTCCCGGTGGTGCCCACTACATTCGGGACAACGGTCGCACGGACACCGGCAGGCCGGCCGCCGGGCGAGGGGAGGGGACCCCATGGCCAAGAAGGACGCACCACCGCGCTGGGACCGCAGGATGCAGCAGCGGCTCGCCCGTGGCGAGGCGGCCGCGCTGGGCGAGACGTACGACCGGTTCGCCTCCCTGGTGCACAGCCTGGCCCACCGCGTCCTCGGCGAGGAGAAGGCCGCCGACACCGTCACCCGCGAGGTCTTCGCGCACGTCTGGGAGCACCCCGAGACGTACGACCCGAAGCAGGGCCCGCTGCGCACCTGGATCGCCGCCGTCACCCACCGCCTCGCCGTCCAGTGCCTGCGCGACCGGGAGGAACGGGACCGCGGCGGGCTGCCGGGCGGGGAGCCGGACGGCGCCGGGGAACGGGTGAGCGGCGAGGACCTGGAGAGCAAGGTGCGCCGCGCCTCCGTGGCCGCGCGCGCCGACTACATCGTGCACTCCATGCCGGTCCCCCTGCGCCACGCGCTCGAACTGGCCTACTTCCAGCGCCGCGACTACCGCCAGACGGCCGCCGACCTGGGCGTCACCGAGGACGAGGCCCGCCGCCGGCTCCGCCTGGGCCTGCAACTCCTGTCCACCGCGCACGACGCCGGGGCGCCTCCGGGCTACGGCGGTGCGGCATGAGCGGCGCCGAGGAGTTCCGGGTGGAGTTCGAAGAGCCCCACGAGCGGCGGATACCGATGCCCCGCGCCTCCGTGGAGGACGGCGGGCACCCGCTGCCCGATCCGGCCGGCCGGGGCGAGGAGCCGTCCGTGCCGCTCGACCTGCCGCACGACGT
Source organism: Streptomyces hygroscopicus subsp. hygroscopicus (assembly GCF_030269125.1). Lineage (GTDB taxonomy): Bacteria > Actinomycetota > Actinomycetes > Streptomycetales > Streptomycetaceae > Streptomyces > Streptomyces hygroscopicus_C. The sequence continues at coordinate 240,840 of NZ_BSSM01000009.1, forward strand.
CCTCAGGTCGCTGCTCGGCGCGTGGGCGCTGGCCGCGTGTTCGGCGGCGGAGACGGCGGCCGTGGAGCACCACCTGGGCGACTGCGGCGGCTGCGCCGACGAGGCCCGCCGGCTGCGCGAGGCGGTCGGCCTGCTGCACCAGCCCGAGACCCTCGACCTGGACCCGGCGCTGCGCACCCGCGTCCTGGACGCCTGCCTCGACCGCCGGCCGCCGCGCATCCCGGTACCCGAGTGGGCCGCGCCCTACGACGCCGAGACCGCCCGACTGGACGCCCTGCTCCAGGACTTCGGGGACGCGGAGTGGCATGCTCCGGTGCGGCTGCGGTGGTTCGAGGACGACGTCCGGACGAGCCGTCGTACGACCGTCGCGGGCGTCATCGCGCATCTGCTGGCCGTGGACGGCCTGATCGCGACGGCGCTGGGCCTGGAGGATCCGACGGACGCCGACCGGGCGGCCGGCCCGGCCGCCCGCACGGAGGCCCTGTGGAGGTCCACCCCCTTCCCGCAGACCAGCGCGGTCCGCGTCCCCTGGCGGGAGCAGACCCACGGCCTGGTACGGATGGTGTCCTTCACCGGCGGCGGCACGGGCGGACTCACCGTCTCCTACGGTGACTTCCGCCTCCCGCTGCACGACGCGATGCTGGACCGCGCCTTCGGCTGCTGGGTGCACGCGGAGGACATCGCGGACGCGGTGGACTACCCGTACGACCCGCCGGCCCCGCGCCACCTCAACAGGATGATCGACCTGGCCGTCCGCCTCCTGCCCGGCGCCCTCGCCACCCGCCGCCGCTCCGGCCTCTCCGCCCCGCCGCGCGCCACCCGCCACCTGGCCCCCGCCGGCACCCCCGGCCGCACCCTCCGCCTGGAGATCGAGGGCCCCGCCGGCGGCAACTGGCTGATCCCCCTCGACTCCCCGGCCGCGACCCCCTCCACCGACCACGAGGTCGCCCACGTCGCCCTGGACTCGGTCGAGTTCTGCCATCTGGCCGCGGGGCGTCTCCTGCCGGAGGAAGAGGCGGCGGGCCAGCTCGGGGACAGGGAGGCGATCAGGGACGTGCTGTACGCGACGGCATCCCTGAGCAGGATGTGAACGGCGCCCGGCCGGGGCGCGCTCGCGGGGTCCGGGGGCTTGGCGTCAGCGGTCCCGGTCCGGGCGCGACCGCTGCCAGGCGCCGTCCGCCAGCAGGCGCAGGCCGTTGAGGCCGACGATGACGGTGGAACCCTCGTGGCCGGCGACGCCGAGGGGGAGGGGGAGGGTGCCGACCAGGTCCCAGAGGACCAGGGCGGTGATGAACAGGGCCGCGACGCACAGGTTCTGGACCACCAGGCGGCGGGCCCGGCGGGAGAGGCGTACGACCGTGGGGATCGCGGCCAGTTCGTCGCGGACCACGACCGCGTCGGCGGTCTCCAGGGCGAGGTCGGAGCCGGCCCGGCCCATGGCGATGCCGGTGTGGGCGGCGGCCAGGGCGGGCGCGTCGTTGACGCCGTCGCCGACCACCAGGACCTTGCGGCCCGACCGTTCCATCTCCTGGACGACGGCGACCTTGTCCTGGGGGAGGAGGCCCGCGCGCACGTCGGTGATGCCGACCTCGGCGGCGAGCCGGGCCGCCGCGCGCGAGTTGTCGCCGGTCACCAGCACCGCGCCGGTGCCGGTCAGCGCGGTCAGGGCGGCCACCGTGGCGGCGCCCTCCTCGCGCAGCCGGTCGGCGATGCCCAGGACCCCCGCCGGGGTGCCGTCGAGGGTGACCAGCACCGCCGTACGGCCCTCCTGCTCCAGCTCGGCGACGGCCGGGTGGACGGTGCGGTCGTCCAGGAGGCGGGCGGGACTGCCCACCGCGACGGTACGGCCCTCGACCCGCGCGCTCACGCCCGCTCCCGGGGTGGAGGCGAAGTCGTCGGCCGGCGGGAGGTCCAGGCCCCGGACGCGGGCCGCGTCCACGATCGCGCGGGCCAGCGGGTGCTCGCTCGGGTGCTCGGCGGCCGCGGCCAGCCGCAGCAGCTCCCGCTCGTCCGGGCCGGACCCGGGGAGCGGGCGGACGTCGGTGACGCGGGGCGTGCCCTCGGTCAGCGTGCCCGTCTTGTCCAGCGCCACCGCGTCCACCTGGCCGAGCCGCTCCATGACCACGGCCGACTTCACCAGCACGCCGTGCCGTCCGGCGTTGGCGATGGCCGACAGCAGCGGGGGCATGGTGGCGAGGACGACGGCGCACGGAGAGGCGACGATCATGAAGGTCATCGCGCGCAGCAGCGTGGTGCGCAGATCGGCCCCGAACAGCAGCGGCAGCGCGAACAGCGCCACCGTGGCCGCGACCATGCCGAGCGAGTAGCGCTGTTCGACCTTCTCGATGAACAGCTGGGTCGGCGCCTTGGTCTCGGAGGCCTCCTCGACCATGGCCACGATCCGGGCGATCACCGAGTCGGCGGGGTCCCGTTCGACCTTCACCCGCAGGGCGCCGGTGCCGTTCAGGGTGCCGGCGAACACCTCGTCCCCGGCCCCCTTGGCCACGGGCAGCGGCTCGCCCGTGATGGTGGCCTGGTCGACCTCGCTCGCCCCGTCCAGCACCCGCCCGTCGGCGCCGATCCGCTCACCCGGCCGTACCAGGATCGTGTCGCCCACGCGCAGTCGTCCGGTGGGCACCCTCGACTCCCCGCCGGCGTCGGCCAGCCGCGTCGCGGTCGCCGGGGCGAGGTCGAGCAGGCCGCGCACCGAGTCCGCGGTGCGGGCGGTGGCGATCGCCTCCAGGGCGCCGGAGGTGGCGAAGATGACGATCAGCAGCGCCCCGTCCAGCACCTGTCCGATCGCGGCCGCGCCGAGTGCGGCGACGACCATGAGCAGGTCCACGTCCAGGGTCTTGTCCCACAGTGCCCGCAGCCCGGCCCAGCCGGGCTCCCAGCCGCCGGTGACGTAGACGGCCGCGAACACCGGCCCCCACGCCCACGCGGGCGCTCCGGTCAGGTACAGCGGCAGCGCGACCAGGAAGAGCACCAGCGCGGCCGCCGCCCACCGTGCCTCGGGCAGCGCGAAGATCCGCGTGCGCCGCCGGGGCGCCACCGCCTCGCGGGCGGCGCCGGCCTCGGCCGGGCGGGTGAGCGTGGAAGACATGGCGGAGGGGCCCTTCTTGGGACGGGGACACGACGGGCTGCCCCACCACGGTAGCAGGAACAGATGAAGAGACATTCATGTGTTCATGTGTGGTGCCGTAGCATGGACCCATGGGTCACGGAGCCGCACAGCCAGCCGCAAGCGTCCCCCGCGCACGGCTGGACGCCGCGAACGCCGCCAAGGTCGCCAACACCCTCCAGGCGCTGGCGACCCCGTCGCGGCTGCTCATCCTGGCCCGTCTGCGCGAGGGCCCGCTGCCCGCGACCGAGCTGGCCGCCGAGGTCGGCATGGAGCAGTCCGCCTGCTCCCACCAGCTCCGCCTGCTGCGCAACCTGGGCCTCGTCGTCGGCACCCGCAAGGGCCGCTCGGTCGTCTACTCCCTCTACGACAACCACGTCGCCGAACTCCTCGACCAGGCCATCTACCACGTCGAACACCTGCGCCTCGGCCTCAGCGACACATCCGACGCGACGAGCCCGGAACCCGGGACGGCGGACGCGGCGGCCATGTGACGCCGCCGGGCGCGCGGTCTGCGGGGCGGGCGGCGAGAACCACTGCCGCACCCGGTACCCGAGCACCTCCCGCAAGGTCTCGTTCCGCGGCGGCGCCCCGGCCACCTCCAGGCGCCCCGGGGGTTGTGCGGGGCCGGGCCCCGGGTGTGGAGGCGGGGGACGATCTCGGGCGAGGCCGACGAGGCCGCCGCGGGGCGTTGTTCCACTCCCGCGCACACCAGTTCCCCCCGGCTCCGCGTCCGGCAGGCCGGTCACCGCCGTGTCCGCGATCGCGGGACGGCCGTGGAGCGGGTCCTCGATCTCCCGCGCGGAGATGTTCCCGCCCGAGCGGGTGATCACGTCCTCGAGGCGGCCGGTGCGGTCGGTCGGCCCGCTGACCTCCCCGTGCCGGGTGACGGGCGCCGCCGCCGGTCCCCGCACCACCCCCGTCGCCGCCCTCCTGCCCGCCGAACAGCTGGGGGCGGCCGTACGCGTGACGGAACCGGGGGTGCAACACGCCCGGACGCGCGAGCAGTTCGCGCGGCCGATCCGGTCGTTCCGGGCCGTCCTGCACCTGTGCGCGGACCTGCCGGTGCGGGCGGGAACGTGCCGGGCCGCCCGCTGTGCCGCCGCCGTCACCGGGCCCCGGCCGGCGTCGCCGTCGCCCGGCTGCCCGCCGACGGGGCCGCCGAGCGCGGGGCCCGCGACTGCCTCCAGGTGTACGGCGGCATGCGCTTCACCTGGGAGGCGGACGTCCATCCGCGTCCGAAGCGGGCGGGGGTGCGGGCGCGCCGGGCCGATGGTGTGACGGAGAGTGAGGCGGGGATCGTCGCCGGTCCGGTCTCCCGAGTGTGCTGCCCTGCGCCGCGGCCAAAGCCATGGCCCAAGATGTCGCGGATCGTGGCGTGCCGGAATCACAGAGCGTTGATACCTGGTTGTGTCCTTCGCGAGGGCTCGTCACGGCCCGGAGTCGGGCGGCGCTCCGGTACCTTGTGTGGGATGCGAGTGGCTGCGAACGCGGGCGGTGCCGGCGGTGCCTCTGGGGCGGCGCCGGAATACGCGGTGCGCGCCGCTGCTCGCGGGGCGGGCCGGGCGGAAGCCCCCGCCTGTTCGACTCCCCGGCACGAGCGTCGCACAGTATGCCCTACGCGTACTCCTTCGCGAGGGAATATGCCCGAAGCGCTTGTTGGGGTGACTGTACGTCAACCATGCTGTGAGGCAAGGAGATCACGTTCCGTGACCCTTGCTCTGGCTGTTGTCCAGGCCATGCAGGAAATGGCTACGATCGTGGCCCTCGTGACCGCAGTCCCGGCTCGGGCCGGGGCGGCGCGGTGGCGCGGGGCCGTGTTCTCGCCGGTTCGGATGGTGTGAGCGGTGCAGGTGCTTCAAGTGCAGCTGGAGATCCGGCCCGACCCCGCGGAGGTGGGGCGTGCCAGGGAGTGGGCCCGCTCGCGGCTCGACGGGCTGGGCATAGCGGCCGACGAGCCGGTGGCCGAGACCCTGGTCCTGCTCGTCTCCGAGCTGGTCACCAACGCCGTGGTGCACACCGGCCGTCCGGCGGTCCTGCGACTCTCCCTGCCCGGCACCCGGGCTGCCGCCGCCCCCTCGCCCACGGTGCGCGTGGAGGTGACCGACGCCTGCTCCCGGGCCCCCGTGCCGCGCTGCGTCGGCGGTGACGCCACCGGCGGCCGGGGCCTCGCCCTCGTGGACTGCCTCGCCGACCGCTGGGGCTGGAGCCGTGAGGGCGCCGGCAAGAGCATCTGGTGCGAGGTGGACGGCGGCGCGCGCGGTGAGGGGAGCGCGGCGGTGGCGTACGGGGGCGGGCTGTCCGCGTACGGGGATCTCGCCTTCGAAGCGGTGTAGCCCAGGGCGTCCCGGTGCGCCGGGGGTGCCCCCGTGCGCGGGTGCCGTGAACCGGCCGCGTGTGCCGGATCGGCGCCCCGGCATTGACGATCCGTGAGCGGCTGAACACGCTGGTGCGCGTGGATTCGCCGCGAGGGGACGGCGAGGGCCGGGCGGCGGCCGTGGGTCCTCGCCGAGTGCGGGTCGCACCGGGCGGCGGCGCGGGCGAGCGGCGAAGGGAGCGGCCGCGCCGCCAACCGCCGTGCCGCGGGCGCGCGTTGATCACAGGATCACGACCGGAGCCACCGTCCCCCGTCGCGCCGACGAACGGCTCGGGCACCGCCGACAGCGGCGACGCGAGGCGTCCGCGTTCTCCACAGGCTGTGGACAACTTTTCGGGATTCCGGTTCCGGCCCTGGGGCATCCCCGATCTCCCTGCCGTGCCGGGCGCCGCCACCGCGTGACCGCGTGGCCGCCCGCCGGCTGGTCCACGCCCCGCGCCCGCGCCGCGTCCAGCGGTACCCCGCCCGAGACGGCCGGCCGCGTCCTGCCGATCCCGCGGAACGCGGCCCGGAGTGCGCGGTCACGGTGTCGGCCGGGCGGCCGTTGAAGTGCCGCCCGCCGTACGGGACATGGGGCAGCGCGCCCCTGTGCGTGCCCGCCTGGAGCCCCAGAGTCACCAGGCCGTCGCCGCACGCCGCCGCGCCGGGGCGCGACGGCCCGTGCGGACCTCGGCGACCGCCCCGCACGCGACCTCGTCGGTGATCAGGCCGAGCGTGCCGGTCTCGTCCTCGGCACCCCGACGCCTCCAGCCGGTCACGCGTTTCGCGATCTCACGGAACTCCGGCGGCAGTGCCATCCGGTGCCTCCCCGGGGCTTGTGTCCGCGCCTCCCCCGGACCACAAGAGCTGACAAGGCGGCAAAAGTCCCTGGCGGGACGAGCCGTCGTCGTCAACGGCTACGGGGTCGCGACGGACGGGACCGCGCCGACGAGCGAGGTCCGGGTGGCGCGGGCCGTACGCGCCTCCCGACGCGCGTCACCCCGACACGGCGAGCGCGCGGAAGGTCCGCCGGTAGGCCGTCGGTGTCACCCCCAGCGCCTGCTGCACGTGCTGCCGCATCGACTGGGCCGTGCCGAAACCCGCCGACCGCGCCACCTGGTCCATGGAGAGGTCGGTGGACTCCAGCAACTGCCGTGCCCGCTCGACGCGTTGCTGGGCGAGCCACTGCCCGGGGCTGACGCCGACCTCCTCGCGGAAGCGCCGGGTGAAGGTGCGGACCGACATGGCCTCCTGCTCGGCCAGGTCGCGCAGCTGGATCGGCTCGTGCAACCGGGCCAGCGCCCAGGCGCGCGCGGCGGTGGTGGTGGCGAACTGGGGGTCGGGCACGGGGCGCTCTATGAACTGGGCCTGGCCGCCGTCGCGGTGCGGGGGGACGACCATGCGGCGGGCCACGTCGTTGGCGACGGCCGAGCCGAAGTCGCGACGGACCATGTGCAGGCACAGGTCGATCCCGGCGGCCACGCCCGCCGAGGTCAGCACGTCGCCGTCGTCGATGAACAGCACGTCCGCGTCCACCTCGACCCTCGGGAACATCCGCTGGAAGTGCTCGGCCTCGGCCCAGTGGGTGGTCGCCGGGCGGCCGTCGAGGTGGCCGGCGGCGGCGAGGACGTACACCCCCGTGCAGATGGAGGCGAGCCGGGTGCCGGGCCGGATCAGGGCGAGCGCGGCGGCCAGTTCCTCGGTCAGCCGTCCCTCCTCGAAGACCGGGCCCAGTTCGTACGACGCCGGGACGATCACCGTGTCGGCGCGGGCCAGCGCCTCGGGGCCGTGCGGCACGTGGACGGAGAAGTCGGCGTCCGTCTCGACCGGACCCGGGGGCCGCACCGAGCAGGTGAGGACCTCGTACAGGTGCCGCCCGCGCGCGTCCTTGGGACGGCCGAAGACGCGGTGCGGGATGCCCAGCTCGAAGGGGAGCAGCCCGTCGAGGGCGAGGACGGCGACCCGGTGCGGACGGAACTCCTCGGCGACATTCATGGCCCGATCCTAGTGAATGCTGTCCTTCGGGCCACTCGATGCGCGGAGGGGAAATCAGGACGCTGTATGACGTGACTCAGACAAACCCAGCCGCCGCCCTCGACCGGGCCGCCCCGCCCGATCAGCGACCCCGGACGCGCCCGCGTGTGCACCGCGCCTGGTTCGTCGCCGCCGTCACCTTCGTCACGATCACCGGCGCGGCAGCCTTCCGCTCCCTGCCCGGCCTGCTGATCGACCCGCTGCACCAGGAGTTCGGCTGGTCGCACGGCACGATCGGCGCGGCCGTCTCCCTCAACCTCGCGCTCTACGGCCTGACCGCGCCGTTCGCCGCCGCGTTGATGGACCGGTTCGGCATCCGGCGGGTGGTGGCGGTGGCGCTGACCGTGATCTCGCTCGGCTCCGGGCTGACGGTGTGGATGACGGCGGCGTGGCAGCTGTGGCTGTGCTGGGGTCTGATGGTCGGGCTCGGCACGGGCGCGATGGCGCTGGCCTTCGCGGCGACGGTCACCAACCGCTGGTTCACCTCGCGGCGCGGCCTGGTCAGCGGCATCCTGACCGCCGCGTCCGCCTCCGGCCAGCTGGTCTTCCTGCCGTTGCTGTCCTGGATGGTCGAACGCCACGGCTGGCGTCCGGCGGCCGTGACCGTCGCGCTGGCGGCGCTCGCGGTGGTCCCCTTCGTCTGGCTCCTGCTGCGCGACCACCCGGCGGACGTCGGCCTGAATCCCTACGGATCGACGGCGTTCATACCCAAGCCGCCCCCGGCGACGGGTGCCGCCCGCCGTACCCTCAAGGTCCTGTCGGACGCCGTCCGCACCGGCACCTTCTGGCTCCTCGCCGGCACCTTCGCCATCTGCGGCGCCTCCACCAACGGCCTGGTGCAGACCCACTTCGTGCCCGCCGAGCACGACCACGGCATGCCGGTGACGACCGCGGCCTCGCTGCTCGCGGTGATCGGCGTGTTCGACGTCGTCGGCACCATCGCCTCCGGCTGGTTCACCGACCGCTTCGAACCCCGCCGCCTCCTGGCGCTCTACTACGCCCTGCGGGGTCTCGCCCTCGTCTTCCTCCCGATGCTGCTGTCCCCCTCGGTCCACCCCCCGATGCTGTTCTTCATCGTCTTCTACGGCCTCGACTGGGTCGCCACCGTCCCGCCCACCCTCGCCCTGTGCCGCGAGCAGTTCGGTGAGGACAGCGCCATCGTCTTCGGCTGGGTCCTCGCCTCGCACCAGGTCGGCGCCGCCCTCGTCGCCTACCTCGGCGGCCTCGCCCGCGACGTCTTCGGCTCCTACGACCTGGTCTGGTACGCCTCGGGAACGCTGTGCGCGGCCGCCGCCCTGATGTCCCTGGTGATCCGGAGGACGGGCACGGCGGCACCGGCCGTCGCCGGCTGAGCAACCCCCTCCCGCGGGAGCTCTGGAGGCCGGGCGGGTGAAGCGTCCCTGGTGGAAGGGGACAGCGGCGGTCCGGGTGGTCGCCGTTCCGAGCGCGTGGACACGGCCGCCGCGGCCACCGCGTCGTCGGCGCCGGTGGGCTTGCCGGTGTGCGGGGCGGCCGTGCGGGCGAGGGCGCCGGCCTCGGTGCGGCCCGCCTTCACCGCGACCACCGACCGCGCCCCGGCGGGCGGCGCGGTCGGCCTTGAGGACCTCCACGTGCGCGGCGATGGCGCCGGCCTCCGGCCGCTCGGCGGACCATGGAGACGAGGTCGATGGCCTCCGGGTCGGCCTCGTCGCCGCCCGGGGCCCAGTGGGAGACGCGGACGCCCGGCTCCCGGAGGGCGAAGACGGTGCGGTCCTGGTGGCCGGACCGGGTGATCGGCGCGATGGCGGGCCGGTGGGGCCGTCCCGGACGTGTTCGAAGGCGTTCAGGCCGGTGTCCGGGCGAGCAGCCGCAGGCCCGAGCGGCGCACGGCGTCCGCCGGCCGCCGCCCCGCCGCCGCCCCCGCCCCGCCGGTCCCCGCGAAGCCGGACGCGAAGGCGACGGCGGGAGGGAAGGTCACCGGCGAGCGGGGGCGGCCACGACGGAACCCGCAGCCACGACGGAACCCGCGGCCGCCGACGATCCCCGGCCGCCGACGATCCCCGGCCGCCGGCGATCCGCGGCCGCCGGCGATCCGCGGCCGCCGGCGATCCGCGGCCGCCGGCGATCCGCGGCCGGGACGGCGCGGTGGCCGGGGAGCCGGCGCCGCGGGCTACCGGCGGCGCGCCAGGTGCCCCGCCACCCCCTTCGCGATCCTCCCCGCGTCCAGCGCCAGCTCCCGCAGCATCCCGCTGATCGGGTTGGTGTACCCGGTGAAGTACAGGCCGGGCGCCTGGGCCGGCGTCCGGCCGCCCCGCACCACCGGCTTTCCGTCCGGGGCCAGGACTCCCAGGTGCCCCACCAGCCCGTCCAGCCCCCGCGTGTACCCCGTCGCCGCGATTACCGCGTCCGGCGATATCCGGGAGCCGTCCGCCAGGACCACCTCGCCGGCCTCGAAGGACTCCACCGCCGCCACGACCTCCACCTTCCCGCGGCGCACGGCGTCGATCAGGCCCACGTCCTGCACCGGGATCGCGCCCTGCCTCACCCTGCTGTACAGGCCGGTGTCGGGGCGGGGCAGCCCGTGGGCGGACAGATCGGGCATGGACAGCCCGGCCTGACGGCGGGACAGGCTGTCCACGAAGCGCACCGGGAGCCGCCGCACCAGCACCCCGGAGTACTGCGCGGGCCAGCCGAGGGTGGACCGCCGCACGATGTGCGGCACGGTCCGCACCGACAGCCGCACCCGTGCGGCCCCGCCCTCCACCAGGTCCACGGCTATCTCCGCGCCGGTGTTCCCGGCCCCGACGACCAGCACGTCCCGCCCGGCGTACGGCTCCGCGTCGCGGTACGCCCCGGCGTGCAGCAGCTCGCCCTCGTACGCCTCCCGCCCCGGCCAGTCGGGCACGCGCGGGGTGTGGTTGTAGCCCGTGGCGACGACCACCGCGCTGCCGGTCAGCTCGCGGCCGCCGGACGCGCGCAGCAGCCAGCCGGTGCCGTCCCCGGCGCGCTCGACGCGGTGCACCTCCACGCCGGTGACGATCTCCAGTCCATGGTGTTCGGCGTACTTCTCCAGGTAGCGCACCACGTCGTCGCGCGAGACCCAGCGGCCGAACCCGCGCGGGATCCTCAGGCCGGGCAGCGCGGACAGCCGCCGGGTGGTGTGCAGATGGAGCCGGTCGTAGTGGCGCCGCCAGGACGCCCCGACCGCGTCGGCCTTCTCCAGCACCACCGCCCGGATGCCGCGCGCCCGCAGCGCGTACGCGGCGGCGAGCCCGCCCGGACCGGCGCCGATGACGTACACCGGGTGGTCGGCGGGGGTGGACGGGTGCGTGGGGGTGGGACGGGACGCGGCCATGAGCGCGAGCGTAATCACCCGCCTGCTTGATGGGTCTCGGTCAAGACCGGAATTGGTTCCGGATTGATCACGGATGTGCGGGGTGTGTAGCCGGATGGTGCGTGAAGAGGGCGGGAAGTCAATGCATCTGACGTAGCGTCGGCTCCATGGGCCCGATGAACAGCGGTCCGCGCCGCGGCCTCCCCGGAGCCGACGCCTTCACCCGTTCCATGTCGGCGGGACGTCGCCGCGAGGGGCGTTCGTGGGCGGCAAACCGGTGCTCCGACCGGCGAGTCGGGCCGATCATGGGCCCATGCATCCCGAGTCCTGGCAGCTCACCGACGACCTCGACGGCTTCCTCGCCCGCGCCGACGGCTTCCTGCGCTCCCGCCCGGCGGCGCACACCGTGCCGCTGACGGTGACCGACACGCTCCGCCGGCGCGGGCTCCACCACTACGGCCGTGAGGCGCCGCTCTTCGGCACCCTGGCGGCGGCCGACGGCACGGTGGTCGCGACACTGGTCCATACGCCGCCCCACGGCCTCTGCCTCACTCCCGTCACCGCGCCCCAGGCCGCCGCGCTGGCCGACCGCCTCGCCGACCTGGGGCGCCGGCCCGCCGAGGTGAGCGCCGAGCGGGAATCCGCGGCGGCGTTCGCGCGGGCGTGGCAGCGGCGGACCGGCGCGAAGGCGCGGGTGCGTACGCGCCAACGGCTCTACCGGCTCGACGAGCTGACTCCTCCCGCGCCGATGCCGGAAGGCCGTCCGAGGGTCGCCGCATCCGCCGACCGCGGGCTGCTGGTCCGCTGGTTCGAGGAGTTCGCGGACGCCGTCGGCGAAGGTGCCGGGCGGGACGCGGGGGCATGGGCCGACGCCCGTCTCTCCTACGGCGGAATCACCCTGTGGGAGGCCGCCGACGGCACGCCGCTCGCCATGGCCGGGGCGACCCGGGAGATCGCCGGGCAGGTGCGCGTCGCCCCCGTCTACACCCCGGCCGGCCTGCGACGGCGCGGGTACGCGGGCGCGGTCACCGCCGAGGTGAGCCGGGCCGCGCGGGACGCGGGCGCCGCCGAGGTCCTCCTCTTCACCGACCTGGCCAACCCCACGAGCAACGGCCTCTACCAGCGGCTCGGCTACCGGGGCGTCGCGGACTTCACGGTGTGGGGCTTCGCGGGATGAGCCGCGGCACCGACCGAAGCACCACCACACCGTCCGCTCACGGCCACAGCAACCCCCTGCTCCATCCGAACTCCGTGCTGCGGTACTCCAGCCGGACATGCGCCCGGTCGGCGTCGCCCTGGAAGAACTCGACGGTGTCGGGGCGCAGACGGTAGAGGGTCCAGGTGGGGGCGGGCAGGGCAGGGTTCTCGCGGGCCCTGGCCCACGCCGCCGCCGAGGCGCGGCGCAGCTCGTCCGTGGAGGCCAGCTCCTCGCTCTGCCGGCCGGTCAGGGCCGCCGCGAGCGCGCCGGTCGAGCGGGCGTGCAGATCGGCCTGGCTCTCCTCGGGGGCCGCCGCCGCGACCGGCCCGCGCAGCCGCACCTGGCGGCCGAGCACCGGCCAGTAGAAGGTCAGCGCGGCGTACGGGTGGGCGTCGAGGGCCCGGCCCTTGCGGCTGGTGGCGTGCGTACCGAAGGACCAGCCGTCGGGGTCGGCGCCGTGCAGCAGCACGATCCGGGCGTCCGGCCGCCCCTCCTCGTCCACCGTGGCCAGCGTCATCGTGTGCGGCTCCGGCTGCCCGGCGGCCACGGCCTCCGCGAACCAGCTCGTGAACAGCGGCAGCGGGGTCGGCGGTGCCGTCCGCGGGTCGAACGGCGCCAGCCGCGTGACCTCGGGCGACCAGACGCGCTGGGTCAGGAGCAGGGCGTGGAGATCGTTCTGTGCCATGGGCCCGAGTATCCAGGCCCGGCCGAGTCCACCCGCACCCGCCGGTCGCCCCGTCTCACCCGTTCGGGCCGCCCGGCGGCGCACAGGAGGGCGTCCGGGTGCGCGGACGACCGCGTCCGCCCAGGCTGGGAGCGGGGCGACGGACCGGTGGTGAGGGCGATGATCGTAACGGTGGTGGGGATACCGGAGGGCGCCACCGCGCGCACCGACCTGGCGGAGGCCCGCCGGGGACTCGCCGCCACCCGCGGTCTCCTCGTGGACGTGGAGCTGCCGGAAGGGGAGCGGGCGGAGGACGGGGAGCCGCTGGCCCGGCGGCTCGGGCTCGGCGACGCGGACCTGGACTGGTTCGGACGTCCGGGTGAGCCCGCCCGCGCCGACTTCCTGGGCGACGCCGTCGGCCTGGTGATCCCCGTCGTCCAGGACGAGCACGTCACCTACGCCCACGCCGTGGCCAAGGACCGCTACCTGGTCACCGCGCACCGGGGCCCCGCCCCCCTGGCGTCGGAGATCACCGCGCACGTGCGGCGGGAGCGGCCGCGCGACGCCGTGACCCTGCTCTTCCTGGTGCTCCAGTCCGCCCTGGCCACCTTCCGCCGGGCCGCGGTGGCCGCGTTGCTGGAGGTGGAGGAGCTGGAGGACGACATGTTCCGGCAGCGGCGCCCCGAGCAGGGCTACCGGCTGTCCCGGCTGCGCCGTCGCGCCGCCCTGCTGCACCACACGCTGCTGCCCTACCTCCAGGTGATGGACGAGGTCATCACCCGCCGGATGACGAGCCCCGACTTCCCGGCCGAACGGCGGCGGCTCGCCCGCGAGTTCCAGCACATGGCCCGGCTGGTCCTCACCGACATCGAGACCCTCCAGGAGGCCGCCCGCCGGGCCTTCGGCAGCTACTCCTCCCTTGTCGCGGGCGAGCAGAACAACGTGATCAACCGGCTGGCCATCGTGTCCGTGATCTTCCTCCCGCTGTCCTTCCTGACCGGCTTCTTCGGCATGAACTTCGCCTTCCTGACGGACGAGCTGGAAAGCCGCGCGGTCTTCTGGCTGCTCGCGATCGGCCTCCAGCTGTGCGTGCTGGCCGCCGCCTTCTACGTCCTGCACCGCACCCGCGTCTGGCGCCGGCTGCGGGACGAGGAATGACGGGGAGCGGGGAGGAACGGAGAGGAACAGGGAGGAACGGGGAGGACGCGGCCGGCGGCCCGGCGCCACGGTGCCCGACGAGCGGAACCGGCCCCCGGTGCCGGACGCGACCGCGAGGCGCGGCAACCGCCCGTCGCGGCACCGGACTCGGCGCTGCCCGGCCTCGCCGCCCGGCCGCCGTACGGCCTCCGTGAGCAGGAACATGCCGCGCTTCAGGGGGTGTTGGGCGGACAGCCCCGCCGCCGCCGGGTCCACCAGCAGCCGGCCCTTCTCCACGGACATCCCGCCCTCGCTCTTGGCGCGGAGGCCCGGGTCCCACGACGTCACCAGGATCACGGAGGCGAAGGCGTCGTAGGTCTCGGCGAGATCGATCGCGCGGGGGCGCACCGCGGCCCGCTCGAAGGCGAGGCGAGCCACTGGCCGCCGTCGGGGAGAGCGGGGCGACACCGCCCGGCGTGCTCCTCACCCCTACGGGCGCCCGGAGCGGGCCGCCCGGCGGCGTCGATCAGCCGGCGGGGCACCGACGTGCGGGTCACCGCCGTACTGCTGGGAGGGGGGGCGGCCCTGGTGTTCCGGCCGCCGTCGCCGCCCATCAGAAGGGGATCAGCCGGGAGACCTGACTCCGCGGCTGACCGGACACCCCTGGGTGGGCCCAAGCGGTCCGGGCCGTGGGTGGACCGGCAGACTCTGGTCCGCGGCGTCGGCCGGGGCCGCCCGAGGCCGCCTGGCAGGGTTGTCGGGGCATCGGCCCCTTCCCTTCTCCGCCCCGGCCGTGACGCACGTCACGGGAAGCGCGGCCGGGAATCCGACAGGTACCAGAGGTGAACCTTGACATGCGTACCCGGCTACGGGCGGGGGAACCGGCCGCGTTCGCCGAGTTGTTCGACAGTTACGCCCGCGGCGTGTACAACCACGCCTTCCGTCTGACCGCCGACTGGTCGACGGCCGAGGACATCATGGCCACCACCTTCATGGAGGCATGGCGGCTCCGCCACCGGATCGATGCCGAAGGCGGCTCGCTGAGGCCCTGGTTGCTCGGCATCGCCACCAACACGGCACGCAGCCAGTACCGCAGCAACCGGCGGTACCGGCGAGCGGCCCTCGCCGCCGCGGCGGCCGAGCCGAACGTGCCCGACCACGCGGACGAGGTGACCGAGCAGATCGACGACCAGCGCGAACTGGCCGTGGCCCTCCGGGTGCTCGCCACCTTGCGCAGACCCGAGCGCGAGGTCATCGCGCTGTGCGTGGGAGAAGGGCTCGACTACGAGGCCGCGGCGCAGGCGCTCGGCATCCCCGTGGGCACGGTCGCCTCCCGGCTGTCCCGGGCTCGCCGGAAACTGCGCTCCCTCGCGGACGCAGAACTGGCGCGGTCCGCCGGTCCCGCAGGGGCCGTCACCGGCGACCGGGAGGGCCCCGCTCCCCGCCCGGCGCGCACCGGACCGGCGGGACGATCCGAAAAAAGCCGCGGCAGACGGGAAGCCGGAGCGACCGGCCGACAGATACCTGGTGATCGCATCGACACCGTCCGGCCCGCACAGGAAGGAAACCGATGAGCGCGAACACGTCCCGGCCCGACCCGGGTGAGTGGGAGGAAGCCGCACGGCTGCTGTCCCGGACCGCGCGCGACCTGCCGACGGGCCGCCACGACCACCACAGGGAGCGTCTTATGGCACGAATCGAGCAGGAGCAGCGCACGCAGGAGACGTCCCCCGGCACCGCGAAGGCGCGCCGGCCGTGGCTGCCCGGCCCGGCGATCGCGCTGCCCGCCCTCGCCGCGGCCGTGGCCGCGGCCGTCATCGCCGGGACGGCGATGACCGGCGGGAACGGGCACGGACCCCACCGGCTCGCCACCGGGCCGGCCCTGACCACGCGGATCGGCGCCGCCAGCCCCGACGGGGTGAGCCGGCTGCTCGACCAGGTCTCGCTCGTGTCCGCGAAGGACGACCACCCCGTCCTCAAGCCGGGCCAGTACGTGTACATCGAGTCCAAGGCGGCCGACACGTTCCTGAAGATCGTCGGCGACAAGAGCAGCCTCGCCAGCCACGCGCTGCACAAGCGCCAGGTGTGGTACTCCCCCGACGGCACCAAGGGGTGGCTGATCGACCCCTCCGTCAACGACCGTCCCGAAGGGGAGACCCTCAGCCTGCCCGACGAACAGGGCAACACCCCCGTCGCCGGCCTGAACAACCCCTCGTACGACTACCTCGCCACGCTCCCCACCGACCCCGACACCCTCCTGACGAAGATCTACAAGGAGACCAAGGGGCACGGCAACTCGCCCGACCAGGAGGCGTTCACCACGATCGGCGACCTGCTCGTCGAGAGCTACCCCCCGCCGGCCCTCTCCAAGGCACTGTTCAAGGCCGCGGCCAAGATCCCCGGTGTCGTCACCGTGCACGACGCCGTCGACGCGGTCGGCCGGCACGGCATCGCGGTCGCCCGGCTGGACGAGCAGAGCGGCCAGCGGGAGGAATGGATCTTCGACAGGAACACCCACGTCTTCCTGGGCGAGCGGTCCGTCCAGGTGCGCAAGGCCGGCGGCCTGGACGCGGTCATCAAGCCCGGGACCGTCCTGTTCACCAACGCCGTCCTCCGGCGAGCCGTCGTCGACGGCATGAAGGAGGTCCCCGCGCGGGTCGGGTGACGCCCGCCCCCGGGCCCCGGACGCGGCCGAGGGCCGGCTAGAGGGTCGCGAGCCGCTCCACCAGCAGGAAGGCGCCGATGCCGAGCATCGCGGCGCCCGAGGTGCGGGTCACCGCGCGGGCCGCGGCGGGGCGGGCGGACAGCAGGGCGCGGGCGAGGACGCCCACGGTGAGGTAGACGGCCGCGCAGCACGCCATGTGGAGCAGGCCGAGGGCCGCGGTCTGCGCGGGGACGGGCAGGTGGGCGCCGCGCAGGGTGAGGAACTGGGGGAGGACGGAGAGGTAGAGCAGCAGGCCCTTGGGGTTCAGGCCGCTGATCGTCGCCCCGCGCAGGAAGAGGCGCCCCCCGGCCGGGGCGACCTCGCCGGCCTCCGGGGTCGCGGGGCGGCGCAGGACACTCCAGCCCAGCCGGAGCAGATAGCCGGCGCCCAGCACGGTGAGCACCGTCAGCAGCCGCGGTGAGCCCGCGACCAGGACCGCGAGACCGGCTGCCGCCAGCGCCGTGTGCACGGCGTATCCGCAGACCAGCCCCGCCACCGCGCGCGGGACCCGGGCGCCGCGCAGGGCGTTCGCGATGACGTACGCCCAGTCGGCGCCCGGCACGCACACCAGCAGCAGGTCCACGACGAGGAAGGAGAAGAGCAGTCCCGAGTCCATGAAGGGGACATTAGGCGCGTTCGGCCCAAAAGTGTTTCCGAAATTTGCCCGTGATCGGCGCTTCCGGGCAAATATCTTCTTCATGGACGACGTGGACCGGAAAATCCTTGCCGAACTCCAGCAGGACGGTCGGCTGACCGTGACCGAGCTGGCCGCGCGGGTGCGGCTCAGCGTCTCGCCGTGCCACCGGCGACTGCGCGAACTGGAGCGGTCGGGGGCGATCCGGGGCTACCGGGCGGTGGTGGACGCGACGGCGCTCGGGCTGAACTTCGAGGCGCTGGTCTTCGTGTCCATGCGGCAGGAGGACCGGGACACGGTGGCCGAGTTCGAACGGGCGGTCAGCGAACTGGACCACGTGCTGGACGCGCAACGGCTGTTCGGGGAGCCGGACTATCTCCTGCGGGTGGCCACGGCCGACCTCGCGGCGTTCCAGCGGCTGTACGACGAGCGGCTCGCGACCCTGCCGGGGGTGCAGCGGCTGACCTCGACCCTGGTGATGAAGCACGTCGTACGGGACCGGCCGCTGCCGGCGTGAGTCGTCGCCCCCGAGAGCGCGCCAGGCGGCGGCTCACGTCGGTGAACCACCGCCTGCGAGACAGGACTTGGCTTCAAGGGCGCGTACGAGACGTACGGGTGCTATCTCGACGGCTTGCGCCCCGTGACGCCCAGGTGCACCAACAGAGCCAGGTTGGGCTTGAGTTCGGCCTGCTTGACGCCCCAGGCGGAGAAGCCCTTCTGGTGGGAGGCGACCGCGGCGAGCATGGTGACGAGGGAGCCGGCCACCGCGGAGGGGTTCACGTCCTTGTCGACGCGTCCCTTGGACTGGAGTTCCGCGATCGAGTCGGCGAGGGAGCTGTTGACCGAGTTGAGGATCTTCATGCGGATCTTGTAGAACCGTTTGTCCCCTTCGGCGGCGCCGAGGTCGACCACGCGCAGGATCGCGTCGTGCTTCTTCCAGAAGTCCAGGAAGCCGTCCACGAGTTCCTGCGAGGTCTGCCAGCCGGACTTGCCGGCCCAGGAGCGTCCTTCGAGCAGCTGGGTCAATCCGGCGCCCTCGGCCGCCATTTGGTCGGCGATCTCCAGGACGGCGCCCTCGACGTCCGGGAAGTACTGGTAGAAGGTCGCGGGCGAAGTGCCCGCCTTCCGCGCGACATCGATGACCTTGACGTCCCGGTACGGGGAGGAGCTGAGCATCTCGCTGAGGCAGTCGAGCAGCTTCTGCCGGGTCGCCTGCCCACGCCGGCCGGCCACGCGGCCGTCGACGGTACGCACTTGTCCTGTCATGTCGTCAGCTTACCGAGGGGTGATGGGAGCGCGATTCGGCCGACTGCAAATGGGGTGCGCGGGCCTATCGAGCCTGGTGTGCCTGGTCTGCGGGCTGCGCGCCACCCGGTTACTTTGACGACATGGCCGAAAACAGGGCATCCACGAACGAAGAGCCACACGGGGGTCAGAGCGGGGGACCGGGGGGTGGACCGGGTGGGGCGGCCGAGGGCGAGCGGGGGGTCGTGGGGTGCGGCGCGGGCCGCTTCGCGGGGGGTGGAGGCGCGGGCTTCGGGGCGTGGGGAGGCGCCGGGGGAGAGGCGCGCACACCCCCGGACGGGCGGCCGGCGGCCGGCGGGTCCGGCGGCGCGGGGCGCATCGCGGCAAGCAACGGGCCGGGCGGGGGTGTGCCGGGGAGGCCGGAGGGATCGGGCGGGGGTGTGCCGGGGAGGCCGGAGGGATCGGGCGCGGGGCCGGGCGGTGATGCGCGGGGCGGTTCCGGCGGACGGGCCGGAGAGGGGCCCGGTGCGGGTCGCGGGGCCCGAGGGGAGCCGGACGCGCGGCAGGGATCCGGGCCGGACCCGGGCTCGCGTGAAGCACCCGGTGCGGGGGCGCGACCCGGTGTGCCCGCCTCCCCCTCGCCGGCCGCCGGCCGGCCGGGCCCCGGGCCCGCCGAGGAGCCGGGCACCGCCGAGCCGGCCCCCGCCCCTGACCCGGCGTCCACGGAGAAATCTCCCCCCGTCCAGCCCCCCTACCCCGAAGGCACCCCCTGCTGGCTCGACGCGCAGCTCCCCGACCTCGAAGGGGGCAAGCGGTTCTACGGGGAGCTCTTCGGGTGGAGTTTCCGGGAGGGGGAGGCGGGATCCGTGTGGGCCACGCTCGGCGGGCGGCCGGTGGCCCAGCTGGAGCGGAAGGCGGACGGGCGGATGCCCACCGTCTGGACCGTGTACTTCGCGACGCCGGACGTGCAGACGCTGAGCCGGAGGATCGTCGCCGCCGGCGGCCAGATCGTCGTCGGGCCGTATCCCGTGGCGGAACTCGGCCGGGCCGCGCTCGCCGCCGACCCCGAGGGCGCGGTGTTCGGACTGTGGCAGGCGAGGCGGCACCCCGGATTCGGGCGCAGGCACGAGCCCGGCACGTTCGCCTGGGCCCAGCTGTACACCCGCGACACCACCGGCGCGAACACCTTCTACGGCGGTCTGTTCCACCACGCGCTGTTCGCCCCCGGCGCCGAACCCGACTTCGGCCGCGCCGACATCACCGACGTCTTCCCCGCCGAGATGCCCCCGCACCTCCTCGCGCACTTCCGTGTCACCGGTCTCGACGAGGCGCTCGGCGTCGTGCGACGGCTCGGCGGGCGCGTGCAGGCGCCGCCCTTCGAGACGTCGTACGGACGAGTGGCCGTCGTCACCGACAATCAAGGGGCGTCGTTCGCACTACTGCAACGGTAGGACATCCTGATTTGTCCCCGGGTTCGCAACCGGCCGCCCGGCCAGGAAGAATCGGGGTGCGTGCCGCCGCGGCGGTGCGGTGGTGAGACGCTGCACTTCGGCCGCGTACAAATGGGGTGGCGGCCAGTACGGGGAGGTGGCAGGCAAGTGGATCAGCTGACGCAGCACGATCCGCGGCGGATCGGGCCGTTCGAGGTGCTGGGCCGGCTGGGCGCCGGCGGCATGGGGCTGGTCTATCTCGCGCGCTCGGCGTCCGGCCGGCGCGTCGCGATCAAGACGGTGCGCACCGAGCTGGCCGAGGACCAGCTCTTCCGTGTCCGCTTCACCCGTGAGGTGGAGGCGGCCCGCGCGGTCTCCGGCTTCTACACGGCCGCCGTGGTCGACGCCGACCCCCGCGCCGCCGTGCCCTGGCTCGCCACCGCCTACGTCCCCGCGCCCTCCCTCGAGGAGATAGTGAACGAGTGCGGGCCGCTGCCGGCGCAGGCCGTGCGCTGGCTCGCCGCGGGCGTCGCCGAGGCCCTCCAGTCCATCCACGGCGCCGGCCTGGTCCACCGCGACCTCAAGCCCTCGAACGTGCTCGTGGTCGAGGACGGCCCCCGGGTGATCGACTTCGGCATCGCCTCCGGTGTCTCGAACACCCGGCTGACGATGACGAACGTCGCCGTCGGCACCCCCGCCTACATGTCGCCCGAGCAGGCCAAGGACTCCCGCAGCGTCACCGGCGCCAGCGACATCTTCTCGCTCGGTTCCATGCTGGTCTTCGCGGCCACCGGACACCCGCCCTTCCACGGCGCCAACCCGGTCGAGACCGTCTTCATGCTGCTGCGCGAGGGGCCCGACCTCTCCGGCCTGCCGGACGAGCTGCGCCCGCTCATCGAGGTCTGCATGCAGATGGAGGCGCCCGGCCGCCCCAGCCCCGCCGACCTCCAGGCCCAGCTCGCGCCCCACCTCTTCGGCTCCGGCTCGGACGACAGCGGCACCGCGTCCGCCTGGCTGCCCGAGAAGGCCGTCGCCCTGATCGAGGCCCGCCGCGGCGGCCGTCCCGCCGCCAAGCCCGCCCCGGTGGCGACCGGCCCCGGCCCCCGTCCCACCGCCGGCCCGGCCGTCCCGCCGCCCCCGCCGTACGACCCGCCCGTCCCGTCGGCCTCCTTCGCGGCCCCCGCCTCGGCCCCGGACACCGGTCCCGTCCGGCTCGCCGGCGCCCCGGTCCCCATCGGCCCCGGCCCCCGCGTCGCCGACGCCCGCGCCGCCGCCGTGAAGGCGCCCCCGCCGGAGGCCGGACTGGTCGCCAACTGGTCCCGTCCGCGCCCCGGTGTGGCCGGCGCCGACCCCGCCGTACCCGCCCCCGCGCCCGGGGCCCCGGAGCAGGCGAGCGGCTGGCGGCCCTGGCGCTTCCGCATGTCGAACGACGTCTGGGGCACCCCCTCCGTCGACGGCGACCTCGTCTACGTCACCTCCTTCGAGGTGCACGCCCTGGACGTGGGCACCGGCCGCCGCCGCTTCAAGACGCGCGACGTGGCCTGGTCCATGGCGGTCGCGGACGGCCGCGTGCACGCCTCCGACGGCCCGACCCTGTTCGCCCTGGACGCCCGCGAGGGCACCGATCTGTGGCGGCTGTCCACGGACGCCTGGGTGTACTCGCTCAAGGCCGACCGCGGCACCGTCGTCACCGGCACCCGCGGCGGCGGTGTCCAGGCATGGGAGGCGTCGAACGGACAGCGGCTCTGGGAGATCACCGGCTGCCAGACCGACTTCGAGACCCCGGAGGCGGGCCCGCTCGTCCACGACGGCACGGTCTACGTCTGGCAGGACGCGCGGCTGCGCGCCCTGGACGCCCGCACCGGCGAGGAACGCTGGGCCTACCCCATCGGCGACGCGGCCTCCTGCGGCGGCGTCCCGGTGCGCCTCGCCCCGGCCTCCGACGGCTATGTGTACGTCTGCGCGGGCAGTCGCGTCCTCGCCGTGGAGGCGGTCAGCGGCATGGTGCGCTGGCACTTCGAGGCCCCGGCGGTCTTCCTCGGCCCGCCCGCCTTCGCGCCGGGCCCCGCCGTCACCGGCGGCGGTGTCTACCTCGCCGACTACCTCGGCACGGTCTACGCCCTCGACGCCACCGACGGCCGCGACCGCTGGCGCATCGCCACGGAGGCCCGTTCCTCCGTCGAACCCGTCCTGGTCGCCGCCGGACACGTCCATGTCGGCAGCGGCAAGGGCCTGTACACCCTGGACGCGGTCACCGGCACCCCCAAGTGGCGCTTCCAGGCGGGCGGGGACGTGGTCGGCGCCCCGGTGGTCGCGGAGGGCCGTATCCACTTCGGCTCCACCGACCACCTGCTCTACACGCTCAAGGCCGACGACGGCCGGCTGCGCTGGAAGCTGGCCACCGGCGGCGAGATCACCGGCTCCCCGGTGGTCAGGGACGGGGTGGTGTACGCGTGCAGCAAGGACCGCTGCGTGTACGCGCTGGACGCGGAGAAGGGCACGGGGACGGCCCGTACGGCCTGACGCGCGGGGTGCGACGGCCGTCGCACCGGTGCACGGAAAGGGGTTCCGGACGGCGGCCGTCCCAGGCCCGACGCTACCCGGCGTGCCGGAACCCCGCCAGGCGGTGAGCACTCTCCGGATAGGCTGGTCGACATGCCCATGCCTACACGGACGCGCGCGTTGAAGTTCACGGCCGTACTGACCTTCGTGGTGCTCGGCCTCACGGGCTTCTCACGAGGGGGCCACAGCGGCCACGGCCACAGCTATGGCCACAGCCACGGCGGCGGGGGAGGCGGCTGCAGCAACTCCCGCCAGGACCACGACACTTCGTCCTCGTCGTCCTCGTCGTCCTCGTCTTCGGGCGGCGGATCATACGACGACACCGACGAAACCGACGACGACTACTACGGCAGCAGCGGCACGAGCACCACGGGCGGCACGAGTACCACGGGCGGCACGTACCGCCGGCCCACGCACGGCACCACGCCCTCCGCGTCCTCCGGAGGCGGCAGCGCGCTCAAGGACGGCAAGCTGAGACTGATCAGCTGCGCGAACGCCAAGCGGCCTTACGCGACAGTCGAGTTGACGAACCCGAACAACCGCAAGGTCACCTTCACCGTCGACGTCTCCTTCCGTGACCGCGACGACACGGAGATCGACTTCAACTACGAGAACGTCACCGTCCCGGCGAAGGGCACGCTGAAGGCCAAGGTTGAATACGACTCGGGCTACTCCCCCGACCTGCCCGACCACTGCAAGATCGCTCCCGAGGCCACGGCCGTGGAATAACGGCGCGGCCGTGCTGGACGCAGTGGCGTGGCCAAGGTGCGTGCCGGTCCTCCGGTGATACGCCAAGGGCCGGGCATCCGCTCGGCCCTCATCCTGTCGGCTGACTCAGCCGACGTTGATCGCGGCGGAGGATGATCTCCAAACGCCGGTGACGCTTCCCGCCACGGATTGACCTGGATCTTCTCCAGACACACCTCGGCCGCGACGGCTCCCCCTCCGCGCCGCCGCGGCCGACCCCGTCCTGAGAGAAGTTCTAGCTGGGGCTGGACGTGATGTGGGTGTTGTCCGGCTCCACCGTGCCACCGCTGACCGCGTTCGTGGTGTCGGTGATGTGGGTGTTCAGCGGCTCCACGGCCGTGTCGGCGGCGGCGTCGGTGATGTGGGTGTTGAGCGGCTGCACCGCCGTGCCGGCCTCGGCGTCCGTGATGTGGGTGTTGAACGGCTTGATGGTCGGCTCGCTGTTGGTGGTGTCGCTCATCAGGTGCTCCCCTTGGTATTCGTGTTGCAGCTGGGCGGACCCATCCGGTCATCCCCCGAAAGCGACCGGATGGGCCGCTGCTGGAGCCGCCCACTCTAGATCGTGAGCCTGGCGGCCTCACCGGCGGTCCGTGCGCCCCCCGACGCGACGGCCCGACACCCAGGAGCATGCCTGGGGGCGATAAACGAACGATGAACGTCGGCATGACGTGCCCGTCAGCCCGCGGTGGCCGGCACCAGAAGCGCCCGTACTTCCTTGGCCTCCGGTGACTTCAGCCGCTCGTAGATCTCCAGCGCGTCCCGCCAGCACACCTGGGCCCTGCCGGTGTGTCCGATCCCGTTCAGGGCTTTGCCCAGTACGGTCAGCACGCCGCCGCGGCGCCACTCGCCACCGATGTCCCGCAGCTGGCTCAAAGCCAACTCGGCATGGGCCGCCGCCTGGGCGGGGCGCTGCGCGAGGAGGTCCACCTCGGCGAGCCGGAAAAGGGTCATCCCCTCCCACAGACGCTGGCGGCTGACGCGGAAGACCGGCAGTGCCTGACCGAGATGCGCGGCGGCGTCGTCCAGCCGGCCGCTCTTGCCCAGAGCCAGCCCGAGGGCGTAGTGGCCATTGGCGGCCTTGAGGGAGTGCCCGAGTTCCTCGTACATGTCGGTGCCCTGCCGGGCGAGATGCACCGCGCTGTCGGCCCGCTCGGTCTGCAGGTGCAGTCGCGAGAGGTTGCACAGCGCCGCTGCCGCGCCGGAGAGGTCCCCGCAGGACCGGAAGTCCCTTATGGC
The DNA here is from genome assembly GCF_030269125.1 of Streptomyces hygroscopicus subsp. hygroscopicus. GTDB lineage: Bacteria > Actinomycetota > Actinomycetes > Streptomycetales > Streptomycetaceae > Streptomyces > Streptomyces hygroscopicus_C. The sequence continues at coordinate 265,221 of NZ_BSSM01000009.1, forward strand.
CCGCTCCAGGTACTCCTCACCCTCGGCATAACGGCTCTGGTAGAAGCAGAAGGCGCCGAGGAGGTTCGCGGCCCAGCAGCAGGGCAGCGGGTCGTCCGCGGCCTCCGAGAGGGCGAGTGCCTGCCGGGCCTCCTCGTCGGCCAGGGTGAACTGACCGGACCAGTGGCGGGCGTTGGCCAGCACCAGGATCGCGCGGCCCTCGGCCCGGCCGTCGGATGCGGCATGAGCGGCGTCGCGCAGGGCGGCGCCGGCCGCCTCGTACTCCTTGAAGTTCGCGCCCGACTCCGCGAGATCGACCGCCGCCCACAGCAGGTCGACGGCCCGGCGCAGCGTCGGGCCGTTCGACGACTGCCGTACGCACGCCAGAAGCGGCACCGCCTCGGAGTAGAGCCAGTCCTGGGCGGTACGCCGGTCGGGGAAGACCAGTCCGGGTACACAGGTCGGCTCCAGGTGGTCCACCAGCCGGTCTCCCGGTCTCTCGATCGCGTACACCCCCGCCGCCGTCGCCAGATAGAAGTCCAGCAACCGCGACATCGCCGCCCCCCTCTCGCTCGGCGGCTGTTCGTCCCGTTCCGCGCACGCGCGGGCGTAGAGGCGGACCAGGTCGTGGAAGCGGTAGCGGCCGGGGGCGGCGGATTCGAGGAGGGAGGTGTCGACGAGGGATTCGAGGAGGTCCTCGGTGGATTCCGGCGGCAGGTCCAGGACCGCGGCCGCGGCGGCGAGGGAGATGTCCGGGCCGTCGGCGAGGCCGAGGAGGCGGAAGGCGCGGGCCTGGGCGGCGTCGAGCTGGCCGTAGCCGAGTTCGAAGGTGGCCTTGACCGCGAGGTCGCCGGCCTGGAGCTCGTCCAGCCGGCGGCGTTCGTCGGCGAGCTTCGCCGCCAGCACCGAGACCGTCCAGGTGCGCCGCGCCGCGAGGCGGGACGCGGCGATGCGGATGGCGAGGGGCAGGAAGCCGCAGGCGGCGACGACGTCGAGCGCGGCGTCCCGCTCCGGCGCCACCCGCTCCGCGCCGACGATCCGGGTGAACAGGGCCAGTGCCTCGTCCGGGGACATCACGTCCAGGTCGACCAGGTGCGCGCCCGCCAGCCCCACCATCCGCACCCGGGACGTGACCAGTGCCGCGCACCCCTCCGTCCCGGGCAGCAGCGGTCGTACCTGCGCCGCGTCCTTCGCGTTGTCGAGGAGGACGAGGACCCGGCGGCCGTCCAGCACCGAGCGGTACAGCGCCGCCCGCTCCTCCAGGGAGTCCGGGATCGCCGAGTCCGCCGTGCCGAGGGCGCGCAGGAAGGAACCGAGGACCGTCTCCGGCTCGGCGGGACGCGGGCCCGCGCCCTGGAGGTCGACGTACAACTGGCCGTCGGGGAAGGAGGACCGCGCCCGGTGGGCCACGTGCACCGCGAGGGTCGTCTTGCCGACGCCCCCGATCCCGGCCAGCGCCGACACCGCCATCACGCTGCCCACCGACTCCGTGGCGCAGGCCAGCACCGTGCTGAGCTCGTCCACGAAGGCGGCCCGGCCGGTGAAGTCCGGTACGGACGCGGGCAGCTGGGCCGGCCGCACCGGCGCCGCGGGCGGCTCCGCGACCGGCGCCGACGGTTCCGCGAGGGCGGGATCGGCCCGCAGGATGCGCTGCTGGAGCTCGCGCAGACCCGGGCGCGGGTCCACGCCCAGCTCCTCGGCGAGCAGGCGGCGCGTGTCGGCGTACACGGCCAGCGCCTCCGCCTGCCGTCCGCTGCGGTACAGCGCCAGCATCAGCAGCTCGCGCAGCCGCTCCCGCAGGGGGTGCGCGGCGGTGAGCGCCGTCAGTTCGGACACCGCCTCCGCGTGGCAGCCCTGCTCCAGGTCCATGTCCAGGCGGGACTCCAGCAGGCCGAGCCGCCACTCCTCCAGGCGCACGCGCTGGGTCTCCGCGTAGGGCCCGGGGACACCGGCCAGGGACTCGCCGTCCCACAGGTCCAGCGCCTCGTCGAGCAGTGCGCGGGCCCGGGTCAGGTCGCCGGTGCCCCGCGCCTTCTCGGCCTCCGCGCCGAGGTCCTGCGCCCGTACGAGATCCAGCGCGCCCTCGCCGAGCCCGCGCACCGCGTACCCGCCGGACTCGCTCACCAGTACGCCGGGGGCGAGGACCTTCCGCAGCCGGGACGCGTACGTGCGGACGGCCGCCAGCGCCTGCGACGGCGGCTCGGGCCCCCACAGCGCGTCGATCAGCTCCGCCGCCGTGGCCGTACGGCCCTCGCGCAGCAGCAGGGCGGCCAGCAGGGCCCGCTGCTGGGGGGAGCCCGTGTTCAGGGCCTCCTCGCCGCGCCATGCCCGCACCGGACCGAGCACGCCGAACCGCAGCGCCTCCGCCCCCGCACCCTTCGCGGAGCCAGGACGCCGCTGCTCAGGCACTCGCGGCCGACCGTCCATGCGTTCGCCCCCTAGGCATCACAGACAACCCCGTCAGTTTGCCTTGTTCCGGGTGGTTGCGTCAGCCGTGCGAGACGCCGATCACAGACCGCCGGGCGGCAGTCCACAAACCCCACACACCCCCTTCGCACGCACGAGGCTCCTCCCAAGAGGTGACGAAACGTCAAATTACCTCTGTGGGCGGCGCGATGGACATCCACGCGAGCACGTTGCCGCCGACTGCCGGGACACCGCCCCGCGCACCGTACGCGCTCCGCTGAAGGAGATGACCCTCCTCGGCGGCCGCTTCCGTCCGTCACGGGCGAGCCCGGTGACATCGGCCCGCTCGGCGACCGGCGGGTCCCCGGGGGCCTGCGCCGCCCCCTCGCCCGCCCCGGCACCGCCGTCGGCGTCGACCGGGGCGAGGTCGGCCTGGGGGTCATCACCCACGAGCAGATGCGCCCGGGGTCGTACGACGTCCCCGCCCGCCTCGCCGACGTGGACGTCCCCCCGCCGCCCGCGACGAGACCGGTGCCCTGGCCGCCCTGCGCATCGGCTCCGGTGGCCGCATGCCCTCCGTCAGCCCGGGGTCGCGTCGTCGGCCCGCACGAGGGACTCCGTGCGGGCGCCGCCCGACCAGCCCGGAAGCCCCTGCCGCCCAGCTCGGTGCCGTCCTGGTCGAAGAGGCCGATGTCGAACGCGTTGCCCTGGGCACCGGCCGGTACCGAGGGTCTGGCGTAGGCGTAGGGGACCTTGAACTCTCGTATCCCCGCGAGGTCTTCGACCGGTACGTAGACGAAGTCCGGGGCGGCGGGCGGCAGGACGCCGCGCACCGTCCGGGTCTCCTGGCTCTGGCCGGCCGCCGCCGCGAAGCTCATGGTTCCCACCGCAGGGGCGGCGGCCGCGCCCGTCACGAACAGCGCGCGCCCGCCGATTCCCGGGGTGTGATCGTGCGCGCCGTCACACCTGGGGCCATCGTGCGGGGCCGACATGAACTCCTGTGGAACAAAAGGGGGTTGGTTGCACACGAGATGTCGCGTCGCCTTCACGGGAGAGGAGTGGCGCCGACCTGCCGGCACGGGTGAGGGGCCCCCGGCGCGAGTCCCGGGGCGAGGGCGAGATGCGAGGCGGCTCCGCCGCGTGGGCCCGAACAAGCCACGACGCCCCCGCCCGGCACCCCCGACGCCACCGCCCGGCACCCCACGGCGATCCGCGTCCGACCCCGGACCCCCGCCCCACTGATCACCTCCTACGTATCGTGGACACATGACGACTCCCGCGACTCCCGGACCCGGCCGCCCCACCGAGAACTCCATGCGTCGCGCCCTCAAACGCGCCCGTGACGGCGTCGCCCTCGACGTCACCGAGGCCGCGGTGCTGCTCCAGGCCCGCGGCGAGGACCTGACCGGTCTCGCCGCCTCCGCCGCCCGCGTGCGCGACGCCGGACTCGAACAGGCCGGCCGCCCCGGCGTCATCACCTATTCCAAGAGCGTCTTCATCCCTCTCACCCGGCTGTGCCGGGACAAGTGCCACTACTGCACCTTCGTCACCGTCCCCGGCAAGCTCCGCCGCGCCGGCCACAGCATGTTCATGTCCCCGGACGAGGTCCTCGACATCGCCCGCAAGGGCGCCGCGCTCGGCTGCAAGGAAGCCCTGATCACCCTCGGCGACAAGCCCGAGGACCGCTGGCCGGAGGCGCGCGAGTGGCTGGACGCGCACGGCTACGACGACACGATCGCCTACGTCCGCGCCGTCTCCATCCGCATCCTGGAGGAGACCGGCCTGCTGCCCCACCTCAACCCGGGCGTCATGAGCTGGACCGACCTCCAGCGCCTGAAGCCGGTCGCGCCGAGCATGGGCATGATGCTGGAGACCACGGCCACCCGCCTGTGGTCCGAGCCCGGCGGCCCGCACCACGGCTCCCCGGACAAGGAACCGGCCGTCCGGCTGCGGGTACTGGAGGACGCCGGCCGTTCCTCCGTCCCCTTCACCTCCGGCCTGCTGATCGGCATCGGCGAGACCTACGAGGAGCGCGCCGAGTCCCTCTTCGCGCTGCGCAAGGTCTCCCGCGCCTACCACGGCGTCCAGGAACTGATCATCCAGAACTTCCGCGCCAAGCCGGACACGGCGATGCGCGGCATGCCGGACGCCGAACTGGACGAACTGGTCGCCACCGTCGCCGTCGCCCGGCACATCATGGGCCCCGCCGCCTGCCTCCAGGCCCCGCCGAACCTGGTCGACTCCGAGTACGAGCGGCTGATCGGCGCGGGCATCGACGACTGGGGCGGGGTGTCGCCCCTGACCATCGACCACGTCAACCCCGAACGCCCCTGGCCGCAGATCGACGAGCTGGCCGAGCGCTCCCGCGCCGCCGGCTTCGAACTGCGCGAACGCCTCTGCGTCTACCCGGAGTTCGTCCGCCGCGGCGAACCGTGGCTGGACCCCCGCCTGCGCCCGCACGTGGCCGCCCTCGCCGACCCGGAGACCGGACTGGCCCGCCCCGGCGCCCTGCCGAAGGGCCTGCCCTGGCAGGAACCGGAGGACACCTTCACGCCCACCGGCCGTACGGACCTGCACCGCACCATCGACACGGAGGGCCGTACGGCCGACCGCCGCGCCGACTACGACGAGGTGTACGGCGACTGGGACGCCCTGCGCGAGGCGGCCGCCCCCGGCATGGCCCCGCAGCGCATCGACACCGACGTACGCCAGGCCCTGCGCACGGCCGCCGACGACCCGACGCGCCTGACCGACGCGGAGGCCCTCGCCCTCTTCCACGCGGACGGCCCGGCGCTGGACGCGCTGTGCCAAGTGGCCGACGACGTACGCAAGTCGGTCGTCGGCGACGACGTGACGTACATCGTCACCCGCAACATCAACTTCACCAACGTCTGCTACACCGGCTGCCGCTTCTGCGCCTTCGCCCAGCGCCGCACCGACGCCGACGCCTACACCCTCTCCCTCACCCAGGTGGCCGACCGCGCCCAGCAGGCGTGGGACGTCGGCGCCGTCGAGGTGTGCATGCAGGGCGGTATCCACCCCGACCTGCCCGGCACGGCCTACTTCGACATCGCGAAGGCGGTCAAGGAACGCGTCCCCGGCATGCACGTGCACGCCTTCTCCCCGATGGAGGTCGTGAACGGCGCCACCCGCACCGGCATGTCCGTCCGCGAGTGGCTGACGGCGGCGAAGGAGGCGGGCCTGGACACCATCCCCGGCACGGCGGCGGAGATCCTGGACGACGAGGTCCGCTGGATCCTCACCAAGGGCAAGCTGCCGACGGCCACCTGGATCGAGGTCGTCAGGACCGCCCACGAACTGGGCATCCGCTCCTCCTCGACCATGATGTACGGACATGTCGACCAGCCCCGCCACTGGCTGGGCCACCTGCGCACCCTGGCCGGCATCCAGCGGGAGACCGGCGGCTTCACCGAGTTCGTCACCCTCCCCTTCATCCACACCAACGCCCCGGTCTACCTCGCCGGCATCTCCCGCCCCGGCCCGACCACCCGCGACAACCGGGCGGTGACCGCCATGGCCCGCCTCCTCCTCCACCCCTGGATCCCCAACATCCAGACGAGCTGGGTCAAACTCGGCACCGAGGGCGCCGCCGAGATGCTCCGCTCCGGCGCGAACGACCTCGGCGGCACGCTGATGGAGGAGACCATCTCCCGGATGGCGGGCTCGTCGTACGGCTCGTACAAGTCCATCCGCGACCTGGTCGCCGTCGCGGAGGCGGCGGGCCGCCCGGCGAAACCGCGCACCACGGTCTACGGCGAGGTCCCCGAGGAACGGCGGCGCGCGGCGACCGCCTCCGACGGCCACCTGCCCGACCTGCTGCCGGTGCTCGACTGATCTCGCGGTACGCGGCGCAGGGGCGACTGAGTACGATGATCCGACCCCCGGTCCGAGTGGGGGACCCGTAACGGAGGAGATGCGTACCCGTGGCTGCCCGACTGCCCTCGTGGGCCTGGGTCACCGGTCTGACCGTGGGGGCGACCGTGGCCGTCGTCGCCCTCGCCGTGCAGGCGGACCACGGGCCGCATCCCACGGCCGCGAGCGTGAAACCGGGCTCCTCCGCGTCGGCGGGCACCCACGCCTCCGCGAAGCCGAAGCCGCCGGCGGGCCCGCCCGCGCTGCCGGCGGACTCGGGGGACGGCCGCAGGATCGTGTACTCGCTCGGGATGAGGCGGCTGTGGCTGGTCGACGCGACGGGCAAGCAGATCCGGACGTTCGAGGTGTGGCCGGGCACGGTGAGTCCGGCGCCCGGCCGCTACTCGATCATCAAGCGCACCCAGTCCCTCACGGGCTCGGACGGTGTCCCGATCGAGCACATCATGTACGTCGCCATGGTCGACGGTGTGAACATAGCCTTCTCCAACGCCCTGGACGGCGCCTCGCCGCCCCCGGCGCAGGGCAAGAAACTGGGCGGCATCCGCATGCGCAAGCAGGACGGCGCCGCCCTGTGGGCCTTCGGGGATCAGGGCACGAGCGTGACGGTGGTCAAGTAGTGGGTTCCCTGCCGCCCGGCAGCTGATTGACGATCAGCGCCACTCCGCTGAGCAGGAAGACGCGGGTGGCGGAATCCTCCCCGTTCCACGCCTTCGCCTGCCACATCGCGAACCACTCACCGCCGATCGCGATGAACCCGGCGCCGAAGAGCAGCAGCAGCATCAGCAGCCCGTAGGTCGAGACGCGCCGCGCGAACGCGTCGTCGCGCCGCGCCGCCCACAGATACGTCCCCCAGACCAGGACCAGCGCGGCCACCGTCTCCCACACGATGATCAGGACGTACGCGGTGTCCTGCAACGCGGTGCTGGTGATCGCCCGCCACATCAGGTCGTGGTCCCTGAAGGTGCTGTCCATCGCCAGCACATGCCGCACGAACTGCTGGTTCGTCCCGAAGTCCGTGATGTTGCCGAACGCGACGAGGGCGATGTACAGCGCGAGTATCCCGGTGAGCACACCGGCGGCAAGTCTGTGACTGGAGTGACGCCTGGGTTCGGTGGTGGTCATGGCTGGATTCTCCCCCCGCGAAAGGGGAGTTGACGCGTGCCCATTGCGCCATCATGGGGCCCGGAGAGCAGGTGCCGGCCGAGTAGCGCACCCGTTCACGTCGTACGGGGATCCACCCGGTAGACGATCTTCCCCTCGTACTCGGCGAAGCCCAGGGACCGGTAGAAGGCCCGCGCCCCCGGGTTGTCGCGGTCGGTCATCCACTCCAGACGACTGCATCCGGGCCGCGCGGCGGCGAGGGCGCGGAGTTCACCCATCAGCCGGTCCCCGACCCCCTGCCGACGAAGGCTGTCGCGGACATACAGCTCCTTCAGGAACAGTGAGTGCGAGGAGCCCGCGGCCGGCCAGAGGAAGGAGTATGCGGCGAGACCGGCGACGTCCCCTGCGCCGTCCTCCACGAGCAGGGCGGCAGCCAGCGGGGGAGAGCCGAAGAGTGCCTCCTCCACCTGGGAGAGGCGTTCCTCCAGCGGCTGGATGTCGGTGTCGGCCGCCCCGTAGAACCGCTCGATCTCCTCGATCAGTTCGGCCAGGGCGGGTACGTCCCGCTTCTCCGCGGGGCGGATCGTCACGGTCATCCGCGCCTCCTGTCGTTCGTCGTCACTTCGTACGCTCCAACGCGGGATCCTCTCGCGGCGGTACGGCCCCGGACGTCCAGCCGTGCCGGCGCAGGGAGTTCTGGACGTGGCGGATCAGGTACTCCAGGTCCGCGCAGTAGACGGACGGGTTCCGGTACCCGGCGGCGGCGCTGAAGCGGTGCGGGAGGTAGCCCCCTCCGCACACGGTCACGAGCGGACAGCCACGGCACTTCCGGGCGAGCCCGTCCGCGCCGTACCGGCGATGGGACATCTTCGGATGCGACAGCGCATCGTCGTACGAGTGCCGGAAGACATCGAGCCCGAGCCGGGACGCTCCCTCCTCGACCGATCGCAGCGTGTCGACGCCCTCGATCGAGCCGTCGGACTCGACCACGACACTGGTCGGCGGCGCCAGACCCAGGGTCTCCACAGATCCGCGCACACCGGAGCCGAGGGCCACGATGTCCTCCAGCATCCGGACGCTGTGCCGGAACCGGGGCCGGTCCAGCCAGGTGTCGTAGACGCGGCTCATCCACCGCCCGTACTCGGGCACGCGCGGGTCGCTCCGGTACGGCGGGTCGTCGTGGGTCGCGTGCGGCCAGCCGAAGTCGATCACCGGTGGTTCGAAGGCGGCCAGGTAGTCGTGGACCTCGACGGGATCGTTGGCCAGGTCCACTACGGCGAGGAGGCCGGCGAACAAGTGCGGTCGGGCCCGCAGCAGTTCGATGCCCCGCACCGTGGCGGCCGTACTCGACCGGGCGGTGTGGGTCAGCCGGTGCCGGTCGTTCGCGTCCGGGGGGCCGTCGAGGCTGACGCCGACCGCCACGCCGTGCTGCTCGAAGAGGTCGAGCCAGGCGGCGGACAACAGGGTGCCGTTGGTCTGGATTTCGAAGCGGATCCGGGTCTCGCTCGGTACGCCGTCCCGGACCGCGCCCAGCAGGGCGGCCAGGTGCGGGAGGCCGGCCAGCAGCGGCTCCCCGCCGTGCAGGACGACATCGACGGTCCGCAGTCCGTGGGCCGTGGCGTGCTCGGCGATCCGCCGGGCGGCCGCCCGTGCCACGTCCAGGTCCATGCGGGCGGGCAGCCGCCGTGCAGCCTGGTCCTTGGAGTGGAAGACGAAGCAGTAGTCGCAGTCGATGTTGCAGCGGTTGGCGACCTTGAGGATGAACGTCCGGAAGGGGGCGGGGCGCACGGGGCGGGTCATCGAGCGCGCGTGCTCACAGGGGCCAGGGCAGGATGAGCGAGGCCGCGTGGGCGCCGTCGCCGAACCCGTCGGCCGAGGACCGTTCGGCGTCCAGGCGGTGCCGGACGCGGGCCGCCACGCGGTCCAGGACCGTGGCATCAGGGGGCGCCGGTCGACCGCTCGTGGCGGTGCACGGCTCGACGGCGATCGCGGCTGACGGCATACGGCACTCCTCGTGAGGGACGAGTCGAGGCTCGGCAACGTAGCACCGCCGACGGTGCGTGCATGACGGTCATTTCAGCCACGGTCGGGATCCTGGTCGCAGCCATCGAGGCCCGCCGCGGCTCGTGCCTCCTCCAGCGGACTGCCGACGTCCCGCGCGATCTCCAGCGCCCGCCGGAAGCGCTCACGGGCGGTGTCCGGACTGGTGGCAGCGAGCAACGCCCCCCATTCGTTCAGGACTTCGGCCTCACCGCGTCGGTCGCCGAGGGCGCGCAGGATCTCAAGGCTCCGCCCGAACGCCTCGACGGCGCTGTCCCGTTCCCCCAACAGTTTGTGGGCCACACCAAGTTCACTCAGCGCCGCAGCCTCACCGCCACGGCTGCCGAGCGCGCGGCAGACCTCCAGGGCCTCATCGAGCAGCGGAAGAGCCGCGCGTGGATCCCCGGACGCGCGCTCCACCACTCCCAGCAGACGCACGCTGTTCGCCCTGCCGTACCGGTCACCCAGCTCCGTGAAGTGGGTGAGGGCCTGGCGGTGGGCCGCCCGCGCTCCCTCTACGTCCCCGGTCAGCCGCCGCACCACGCCCTGCTCGTTGAGCGCGTACGCCTGGTGTTCGCGGTCGTCCAGGGCCGTGTAGATGTCGAATGCCTCCTGATGATGGCGCGCGGCGAGGTCGTACGCGCCCAGGAGACAGTGCACGACGCCCAGGTCCCGCAGCGAGTTCGCCTCCCCGTACCGGTCGCCGAGCTCGCGGTAGATCGCCAGGGCCTCGCTCTGTGTCCGCATCGCCGCGTCGAACCGGCTCATCTGCCGCCACACCATGCCGAGATCGGCGAGCGCGTTGGCCTGGCCGAGCGGGTGTTCCAGGCGGCGGTAGAGGCCGAGGGCCTCGGTCTGGGCAAGGGCCGATTCCTCGTTGTCGGCGGTCAGGTAGCGGACGATGCCGAGCTGGTTGAGGGCGTCCGCCTTGCCGCGCAGGTCTCCTACGGCGTCGTAGTGCGCCACCGCCTCGTCCAGGGCCGCGACAGCCTCGGGGTAGGCGGCCATGAAGCGCCGAACGACGCCCAGTTCGGCGAGGGAGCCGGCCAGTGCCTGTTCGTCGCCAGTGCGGCGGGCGGCCTCGGCGGCGGTGCGGTGGAGGCCGACGGCCTGGTCCCAGGGGCCGGCCTGGCGGAGGAAGGGGGCCATGGCCGCCGACATCCGCACCACGGAGTCGTACAGGGAGAGGCTGTGCGCCCGGCGGATGCAGGCCAGGATGTTGGCGCGCTCGTTCTCGAGCCAGCCCAACGCGTCCGTCCGCGAGGCGAGGGGCGGGGTCTCCAGCCGCCGGGTGGCGTCGGGCGAGGACGGTGGCATGGCCCCGCTGCGCACGATGTGCCCGTTCGCCACGGCCAGCGCGGAAAGGTAGTAGGTGCACACACGCTCGACGGACTGGACCTGGTCCATGCTGCCTCCCTCGGCCGCGAGACCGCGGGCGTAGTCACGCAGGAGGTCGTGCAGCCGGTAACGGCCTCCAGGATGCTCCTCGATCAGATGGTCGTCATAGAGACCGTCCAGGTGGCGGCGGGCCTCGGTGACCGGGACCTCGCCGAGTGCGGCGCCCGCGTACGCGTCCAGATCGGTGCCAGGGTAGCAGCCGAGGCGCCGGAAGAAACGCTGCCGATCGGGGGGAAGATCCCGGTGGGAGAGGTCGAAGGTCGCGGTGATGGCCCGCTCCCCGGACCGCAGTTCGCCGAGGCGGTCCTGCGCCGCGATCAGCCGCTCGTGCAGGTCCCCGGCGCTCCAGGAGGGATGGTGGCGGAGCCGGGCGGCGAGGAGGGAGACCCCCAGGGGGAGATAACCGCACAACCGCACAAGCTCGTTGAGCACATCGCGGTCCAGCTCGTCCGCCGGTCGGGCGCTGAGTCGCACGAAGAGATCCACCGCGTGCTCGGGCGGCAGCGCGTCCACCGGCAGGACCACCTCCTCGTGCACGGCCAGTCGCTTCCTGCTGGTCACGAGGACCAGGCAGTCGCCGCCGCCGGGCAGCAGCGGTTCCAACTGCCGGTACCCGGCGGCGTTGTCCAGGATGAGCAGTGCCCTCTTGTCCGCCAGTCTGCCGCGCCACATCGCCGCCCGTGCCTCCGTGACCGCGCCGATGTCGTCGCCCACGGGGATCTGGTGCGCCGGCACCCCGGCCGCGGTGAGCAGGGCGGCCAGCGCCTCGCCGGGCTGCACCGGGTTGCGGCCGGGGGTGTGCCCGTTGAGGTTGAGGAAGAGCTGGCCGTCAGGGAACCGTGCGGACAGCACATGCGCGGCGTGCACGGCGAGCGTGGTCTTGCCGACGCCGGGCATGCCGTCGATCAAGTGGACCGGCAGGGACGCGCCGGTCTCCTGCGCACTGGTCACCGAGCGTTCGAGTGCGGCCAGTTCGGCGGACCGGTCGGTGAAGGCGGTGGTGTCGCGCGGCAGCGACCGCAGGACGAGCGCGGCGCCGGGCGGGTCGGTCGTGTCCTCGGTCCGTGCGGTTCCCCGTCTTCCGCCACGGCGGTCGTCCAGTACGGCGAGCACGGCCGCGAGCCCCGCGGTGACGGCGCCCAGGACGACGAACGACAGCCATGGGCGGACCTGTAACCAGCGCAGCCAGTTCGGCCAGCGCGACTGCGCCGACACGACGTTCGTCACGAGACCGGCCAGTGTCGTCGTGACCACCCCGACGACGGCGACCGCAGCAAGCCCCGCACCCCGCCCGTACCTCATGCGACCCCCGAGTTCCGACGCATCCCGGACAGCAAGCGGACCAGTCGGGACGGACCCGGGTCAAGGTCCGCTCCGGGACACCCTGGATTCACCCCGGTCACCGCCGGCCGCACCTTCGTCGGCAGCAGGTCCAGGAAGACGTCCGGGTGGCGGAAGGCGGCGAAGCGGGAGGCGTCCGGGATGAGGACGAAGCCCTTCGACGGGGCGGTCGACCGGCCGTGGAAGCGGCGGACCGGGGCCGGTGGGGTGAGGACGTCGTCGGCGCCCTGGAAGCGGACCGAACTGGTCGAGCTGATGGTGGAGGAGGCCATGGGGCAGGGGCCCGATCCGGCGGGCGTCCTCGAGGGCGACTGGCGGGGCCGTACGCGCGTGGACCCGGCAGCGCGCGCGTCCACGCCGCCCACCCGTGGCTGGTCACCGCCACCGCCATGCGCCGCCGCGTGCTCCGTCCCCGTCAGCCGCGCCGGCTGGACGCGGCGCTCGCCGCGCTCGAATCCACCGGTCTCGACGGCGCCCGGCGGCACCGCGTCCTCCTGCTGCTGATCGGGCTCGTGCGCGATGTCGCCCAGCAGCACGTGGACCGCGAGGAGGAGTGGGACGCCGACCGAGTGGGACCTGCTCGCCGCCGGCCTCCTCGCCCGGCACGCCGCACGCCTCCGCGCGCTCACCAAGGCCATCGCCGAGGGAGCATTTCGGCCGGACGGTGTCGATCCGCTCGAATTCCGGCCGGATCGAATCCTGGATGGCGTCGAAGCGGTCATCGACGGACGTGAATGACCCGTGAGGGTCGTCCTGACGCGGCGAGCAGGATGTTCGCGGTCGATAGAGTGCGGACCGTCGTACGGGCGGACGGTGCCTGAGGAGGGTCTGGGTGGCTACGACGACCGGTGCCGTCTGGGGCCGTGCCGAGCAACAGGACTTTCGCAGCAGGGTGCGCGGCACCCTGCTGGGCGCCGCCGTCGGCGATGCGCTCGGCGGGCCCGCGGACGCGCTCACGCTGGAGGAGATCCGCGCGGCGCACGGGCCCGAGGGGCTGCTCGACCTCGCCGCCGGGCACGGACGGCGCGGCACCATCACCCACCACACCCAGCTGACCCTGTTCAGCGTGGACGGTCTGATCCGCGCCCAGGTGCGGCGCGACACCGGCGCGTGGCACCCGCCGACCGATCTGCACCGGGCGTACCTGCGCTGGGCCGCCACCCAGCGGGACTGGGGGCCCGACGAGCGTCGCGAGGAGGACGGCTGGCTGGCGCGCGAGGAGTGGCTGTACGCCCGCCGCGCGCCGACCCGGCCGCTGCTCATCGGCTTCGGTGACGAGAACATGGGCACGCTGGAGAAGCCCAAGAACCCCGCCGAGCAGGGGCCGGAGGCGGTCGCGCGCTCGGCGCCCTTCGGGCTGCTGGTCGGCTGGGAGCCGCAACTCGTCGTACAGCTCGCGGTGGAGTGCGCGGCGCAGACCCACGGGCACCCCGTCGGGTATCTGTCGGCGGGCGCGTTCGCCGTGATCGTGCACGGGCTCGCGCGCGGGGAGAGCCTGGACGGCGCCGTGCAGCAGGCCCTCGCCCTGCTCGCCGTGCGCCCCGGCCACCAGCCGGTCTCCGACGCCCTCCAGCACGCGCTCGGCGCGGTGCGGCAGGGCATGCCGAGCCCCGCGCGGGTGGAGGAACTGACCAGCGACGGCACGGCCGACGGCCTGCTCGCGGCCGCCGTCTACTGCGCCCTGGTCGGCGAGGACGTACGGCACGGCCTGTGCCTCGCCGTCAACCAGAGCGGCCCCTCCGCCGCCGCCGGAACCCTCACCGGCGCCCTCCTCGGCGCCCTCCACGGCGAGACCGCCCTCCCCCCGGCCTGGCTCGCCGAACTGGAGGGCCGCCCCACCATCCTCGAACTCGCGGACGACTTCGCCATGGAGATGACCCAGGGCCCGGCACTGCACGGCCCGGCGGGTTCGGCCCCGGGGTGGCTGGCGCGGTATCCGCGCTAGGCCCGGGGCCGGGACTCACTTCAGGGCGTCGGGGCACGGCGTGCCCCGGGGCAGCTGGTACGGCGCCGCCAGGCGGTACGTGCCGGCGTGCGGAGCGATCAGCATCGTCCACTTGTCGCCGTTCGCGTCCTCCGGGGTCTGCATGAGGCAGCCGTTGAGGTTGACGTACCTCTTCTCCGTGCCCGGCGGCGAGGGGATCACCTGCGGGGCCTTCAGGCTCTTGCCGTGGGAGTCGACCACGCTGAGCCAGGGGGAGTAGGGGATGCGGATGAGGATGCGGCCGGCCTTGCGGACGTCCAGGGTCATCTCGCCCTGTTCGGCGCGGTCCACCACCGCGTGCGGCTCGGCCAGCGGGGTCGGGTCGGTCACCCGGAACAGCTGCCAGTTGGCGTCGCCCCAGATCTGCGCCAGGTACGGCATCCCGCGCCGCAGCAGCTGACGCTCGCGCTCGCCGCCGTCGCCGTCCGGGTTGTCCCTGGGCAGCACCACGAAGTGCACGGCCCACCGCTGGAGCCACTCGTGGTAGTTCGCCGAGTTGAGCGTGTCGTCGTAGAAGAGCGGGTTGCGCTCCATGTCGGCCTGGCGGTTCCAGCCACGCGCCAGGTTGACGTACGGCGCGAGCGCGGAGGCCTCGCGGTGCGAACTCGCCGGTACCACCTCGACGCGCCCCCGCTCCGCGCCGACCTTCTGCAACTGGTTGACCAGCGGCGCCAGCTCGTGCGCCCAGGACGCGGTCGGGGTCGTGTGGACGATGTCGTCCACCGACTTGTAGCCGATCCAGCCGGCGAACCCCAGGAACGCCACCACCGTCGCGTACCACTTCCGCGACCTCGGCACCGTGAACGGCAGCGCCGCGATGAGCGTCGCACCCGCGAACAGCATCGGCAGGCGCGAGATGTTCGAACCGATCTGCGAGCTGACCACCCACACCGCCACGACCATGACGCTGTAGACGCCCGCCGTCAGCCGGACGGTGACCCACTCCTTCGGGACCAGGAACAGGCACAGCAGGCCGTACAGCAGCGGCAGGCTCAGCGAGCCGACCGTCATCGGCTGGGTCCCGGAGAAGGGGAAGAGGAAGTACGACGCGGCCACCACCGCCGCCGGTGCCAGCCCCAGCGCCCACGCGCCGGGCCGCCGCCGCTGCAGGAACAGCGCGACCGCGACCAGGCCCACGAACAGCCCGGAGACCGGCGAGGCCATGGTGGAAAGGCCCGCGAGCGGCGCCGCCACCGCCGCCTTCGCCCAGCGTCTGTGCCGCCACCGGTACGGCCAGCAGAACACCGCCGCCACCGCGCCGAGCGCGATCATCGTGCCGAGCCCGAAGGTCACCCGGCCCGACATCGCGTTGCACAGCAGCGCGAAGACCCCGGCGAGCGAGGCCCACAGGGGGTTCCGCACCGCCCGGCTGCGGATCAGGACGAGCGTCAGCAGGCCCGCGGAGACCGTGCCGGCGACCATCATCGTCGTGCGCACGCCGAGGACCGCCATCAGGTACGGCGACACCACGCTGTACGACACCGGGTGCATGCCCCCGTACCAGGCGAGGTTGTACGCCGAGTCCGGGTGCCGGCCGACGAACTCCGCCCACGCGTCCTGGGCCGCGAGATCGCCACCGCTGTTCGCGAACGTGAAGAACCAGACGACGTGCAGCACGCCCGCGAGCGCGGTGACCCACAGGACGGGGTGGCGCAGCATGCGGGCGCGAAGGGGTTCGAGGGGGCTGAGGAGGCGCGCGAGTCCCCCGGACACGCGGGGGGTGGTACCCGCGGAGCGTGCGGTGGTGCGGCCGTCCGCGGGAGTACGGCCCTCCACGCGGGTACGGTCCTCCGCGCCGGTGTCCGCGTCAGGCGTGGACAGGCGTATTCGTGGGCCGTTTCCCGGACCCGGTCCGGCGTCGTCGGCGCGTGTCGGCTCCGCAGTGGCCACCTGAAGGCACTCCCCGTGTCCCGTCTTTCGTTCTCGGCCGTTTTCTCCGGTGTACCCGGCCGCTTCTCGTCCAGTTCGCGGCCGTGTCCCGGGAACCGGCGACCTGCCCCGATTCGTGACGCTAGCACGCACCCCGCCGCGGGGCTCCCGGGTGGGGGCGCCGTGACGGGGTGCGCGGGCGGGCGGGGTGGTGCGGGGCGGTGCGGGGTGGTGCGGGGTGGAGTGGGTGCGGGCGGTGGCGCGGGCTCAGCCGAGGCGGGTGAGCTTGGCGCCGAAGCCCGGCTCGGCCAGGTCCTGCTGGAGGGCCACCGGGACCTTCACGCCGGCCGTCGTGCCGTCACCCACCGTGAGCGTGCCGACATCGGTGCCGGCCTTCGCGGTGTGCGGGACGGTGCCGGAGGTGAAGGACAGCTCGACCTTCAGGCCCGACCAGCCGACCGCCGTGACGTCCCGCGTGACCACGACCGGGGTGTGGCCGCCGAGCTGGTCGTCCACGTAGCCGACCACGTCGCCCTTCTTGAGGATCTTCGCCGAGGTCAGCGCCTGCTCGGCGCCCAGCAGCGCGGTCTTGCTGACGTTGTTGGCCGTGTCGAGGATCGACGGGCCCTTGTGCTGGCCGAGGATCGCGCCGACGACGGTGACGGTCTGGCCGCCGACCTTCTTGCGGGCGGCGAAGAGCAGGTTGCCGCCGGCCGCGGTGGTGGTGCCGGTCTTGATGCCGATCGCGCCGATCCAGTAGGGCAGCGAGTTGTAGTTCGGCCAGTTGTGGCCGGTCGGGTCGGTCCAGCTGGCGGCGCTGGTGATGGCGACCAGGGCGGGCACCTTGACGACCGCGCGGCCGAGCTTCACCTGGTCCTGGGCGGTGGAGACGGTGGTCTCCTTCAGGCCCGAGGGGTCGGTGTACGTCGTACCGCTCATCCCCAGCTGCTTGGCGGTGGCGTTCATCTTCCGCACGAACGCCGCCTCCGAGCCCGCGTCCCAGCGGGCCAGCAGCCGGGCGATGTTGTTGGCGGAGGGGATCATGACGGCCGACAGGGCCTGCTTCTCGGTGAGGGAGTCGCCGGCGTGGACGGTGTCGAGGGTGGACTCCCCGCTCTTGCTGTAACCGCCCTCCTTCTCCGCCGTGGCGTCCACCTTGATCTTCGGGCCCTCCTGGCCCGGCTTGAGCGGGTGGTCGCGCAGGATGATGTACGCGGTCATCGTCTTGGCGACCGAGCCGATGGCGACGGGGGTCTGCTTGCCGAAGTTCCCCATCGTGCCGATGCCGTCGCCGTCCATCCAGCCCTGGCCCTCGTTCGGCCACGGCAGGTTCACCCGGCCGCCGCCGAAGGTGTAGGTGCTCTTCGCGGTGAGCGCGAGGGCGGGGGACGGCAGGGGGCGCAGCGTCTGCACGACCGCGAAGATGATCACCAGGAGGATGACCAGCGGGGTCCAGATCTTGACCCGCCGCAGGAGGGTGCGGACCGGGGTCTCCGGCGGCGGGGGCGTGTTCGTCAGCTCCGCGAGGAGGTCGAGCGGGGGCTTGGGCGGCAGGGGCTGCTGGGTGGTGCGCTCGGGGCCGAGCCGGGGGACGGCGGCGGTCTCGTCGGCCGGCGCGGCCTTCGGCTTCGGCTTCTGCCGTACGTCGTCCTTGAGCGCGACGAACCTGCTGGTGCGCTCGGGGTCGGACTCCTCGCGTTTCGCCGCCGGGGGGCCGACCTTGAGCATGGTGGTCGGCTGGTCGACGTCGGGGGCCTTGGGGCGTACGGCCTTGAAGACGGTGGTCGGCTGGTCGACGCCGTCGGCGGCGGCCTCCGCTTCGCCTTCGGCCGTCTTCCCGCCCGCACCAACCGGGCGGCTGTCGGGCTCGTCCCCGCGCGGCCCCCGCGGGTCTTCCCCGCCGTCGGCGTCCGCGGCCTCGTCCGGGGTGCCTTCGGCCTCGGCCTCGGCTTCGCCGTCGGTCGGCTCGGCCCGCGTGCCGTCCTCGGCCTCGGCGCCGCCCTTCGTCTCCGCCACGGAACCGGCAGCCGCCTGCGGGGCGTCGGCGGGCGCCTTCGCGTCCGGGCCGGACTTCGCGTCGGCGTCACCGGCAGCCGCCGTCGAAGCCTCCGGCTCCGCCTCCTCGTCCGCGACCGCCGTCGAGCCGGCCCTGCCGCCGGCGTCCGCGCCGCCCGTCACCCCGGCGTCCGCCGCGCCCTTCGCGTCCGCGTCGTCCTCCGTGGCCCCGGCGTCCGCCCCCGTGGACGCCGACCCGGCTTTCCGGGTCCCGGCGTTGGTCGTCTCGGTCCCGGCGTTCGTTCCCGTGGACGCCGTCTCGGCCTTGCGGGTCCCGGCGTTGGTCTGGTGGGCCTCGGCGTCCGCCCCCGTGGACGCCGACCCGGCTTCCCGGGTCCCGGCGTCGGTCTTCTCGGTCCCGGCGTTCGTCCCCGTGGACGCCGTCTCGGCCTTGCGGGTCCCGGCGTTGTGGTGGGCCTCGGCGTCCGCCCCCGTGGACGCCGACCCGGCTTTCCGGGCCCCGGCGTCGGCCTTGTCGGTCCCGGCGTTCGTCCCCGCGGACGTCGGCTCGGCCTTCGCGGTCCCGGACTCGGTCTCCGCGGCCCCGCCGTCCGTCTTCGCGGACGCCGACCCGGCCCCCTCGGAGCCCTCAGCGATCCCCCGGGAACCCTCAGCGGCCCCCTCGGAGCCCTCAGCGGCCCCCTCGGAGCCCTCAGCGGGCGTCTCCGCGGCGTCCGTTGGCCCCGTCGGCTCGTCGGCGTCCCGCACCCACGCCGAGACCGCGTTGCGAAGAGCCGTGTCCTCCTCGACCGCAGACGTCCGGAGGACCTTCGTCGCGGTGTCCGCGCCGCCGTCCGAGGAATCCTTTTGTCCGGCGCCCGCGGAGCCGCCCGAATCCCGGGCCACCGCGAGGCGGGGATCGCGGGCCTCGGGAACCGAATCCGCGTTCCCCGACGTCGCTTCCGCCGACGACTCACGCTGCTTCGACCTGTCGGGGGACTCGCCCGCCACCGATGCCTCCTCATGCGCCGCGCGCCCACGCGCGCGCCCTGTCCGAACCATGTACCAGTGTCCTGTGTGAGGGCTTGGCCCCTGCGGTAGACGAGAACGACATACCTACCGGTTCCCTCACGAACCGGTCACGCACCCTCGACAGACCAATGTGAGAGGGGTCACCCTGTCATTCATCCACGCGGGGAGGCATGGATGGGCAGGAGCCGCAGAACACTTCCGGAGGAGCTTCTGCTGCTGGCATTGGACCCGGCCACGGGTACCACTGCGCAGCCGCAGTCGCTCGACCTCGGTCTGGCCGGTGCACAGCTAGTGGAGCTGGCGCTGGCCGGACGGATAGCCCCAGACGGGGATCGTATCGCCGTGGTGGTGCCACGGCCGACAGGAGATCCGACTCTGGACTGCGCGTTGGAGTTGCTGCGAAGGCGCGGCGCTCCGGTACGCGCCGTCCACTGGATCGGCGGGCCCCGGCTGGGGCTGCGCCAGACGTACCTCTCGCATCTGGAGCGGTGCGGCATGGTCGCCGCGGTGCCGGGCCAGATGTGCGGGGTGCTGCCGACGACGCGTTACCAGGCGACGGACACGGCCATCAGCCGGGAGATCCGGGGCCGACTGGACTCCGCGATCCGCACCGGCGTACCGCCGGACCCGCGGACCGCGGCGCTCGCCGCCCTGGCGCACGCCGTGGGCCTCGGCAAGCACCTGTACCCGGGCAACGAGGGCCGATCGTCCCGTTCCCGGCTGCGGGATCTGATCCGGCACGATCCGATGGGCGGGCTCGTCGCGCACGCCGTGATGGACGTGCAGAACGGCGCGGCCGCGCAGCCGCGCCGCGGTCCGGCCGCCACCGGCCGGCCGGTCGCACCGGGAGTCCGGCCCGCGGTCGAACCCGCGCGCGGGGTGCCGATGCAGCCGCGCCACGGGTCCATGGCCCGCGCCGTGGCCCACTGATCCGTCACCGCGCCGCAACGCGCGTCCCCACAGGCCCGGTTCGGGAGCCGCAGGCCCGAGCGGGGTGGCGCGACCTCCGGGTCCCGCCACCCCGCTCGGCCGTGTCCCGGCGTCTCGCGGACCGAGGGGCCGTCGGGGACCGGCGCGGACAGACGCGTGCGCGTGCCGCATATCCAGCGTTTCCCAGCGCTGACGAGCGCCTTGGTGGCAATCTGCTCAGCAGCAGATACGGAAAGTGTCGGTACAGGCAGCAGCCGGAGGTGCGCGTCCCGTGGCGTCCAATGTCAATCCCACCGTAAGGCGGCGCCGGCTGGGCCAGGAGCTTCGAAAACTCCGCGAGCAGAAGAACATGACGGCCGAAGAGGTCGCCGAGCGCCTGCTCGTGTCCCAGTCGAAGATCAGCCGCCTGGAGAACGGCCGCCGCAGCATCAGCCAGCGCGATGTGCGCGATCTGTGCGGTGTCTACGAGGTCGAGGACCAGCGGGTCGTGGACTCGCTGATGGAGATGGCCCGGGACTCCAGGCAGCAGGGGTGGTGGCACACCTTCGGGGACATCCCGTACAGCGTGTACATCGGCCTGGAGACCGACGCGGAGTCGCTGCGGGTCTACGAACCCCAGATCGTCACCGGCCTGTTGCAGACCCCGGCGTACGCCGAGGCGCTGGTGCACGGCGCGTTGCCCGAGACGTCGGCCGCGGAGATCGGGAAGCGCGTGGGCGTGCGCATGCGCCGCCAGGAGCGGATCACCGACGAGAGGAACCCGCTGCGCCTGTGGGTCGTCCTGGACGAGGCCGCGCTGCACCGGGTCGTCGGCAGCAGGCTCGTGATGCGCGAACAGCTGGAGCACCTCCTCGCACTGTCCGAGCTGCCCCATGTCACCGTGCAGGTCCTGCCGTTCGAGGTGGGCGCGCACCCGGGCCTCAACGGCCAGTACGCCATCCTGGAGTTCGCCGACGCGGCCGACTCCAGCGTGGTCTACCTGGAGGGCGTCACCAGCGACCTGTACCTGGAGAAGGCGCAGGACGTGCAGAAGTACGCCGTGATGTACGAGCATCTGCGGGCGCAGTCCCTCAACGTGGAGGCGTCCCGGCAACTCATCGACAGGATGGCGAAGGGGTACGCGGAGTGAGGCCGGCCACGGAGGGCGCGTGATCATACACGGTGTGTGTGCTTCCGTGGAAGGCACGCCTGGAATATGCCATCCGGTCGAGTGAACGCCCCCTCCGGCGGCGGCGGTTGCCCGGTAGCGTCGATCACGCCAATCGGACATCGGGTTGGCGCGAACCGCACTACCGCAACTCGCACACAGGAGTGGACATGGCACTGATCCAGGGCGCTTCCGAGACGTGGCTGAAGTCTTCCTACTCCGCGGGCAACGGCGCCTGCGTGGAGGTCAAGTCGCCCACCACCGCCGAGCTGGCCGTCCGTGACTCCAAGGTCGCCGAGGGTCCGGTCCTGGCCTTCCCCGCCGCCGCGTGGAACGCCTTCGTGGCCTCGGTCAAGGCGTAAGGGGCTCGTCCCTGACCCTCGTCCCGGCGAACACAACTGCACACGTACCACCCAAGAGCCCTCTCGACAGTCGCCGTCCTTGCCGAGAGGGCTCGGCCGCGCTCCGGTTCAGCGCACCGGGAACGCCACGTCGCACACCGGGTCCCCGGCCCCCGCTGCCGCCCAGTCCGCGAAGTAGACCTCCCGGCAGGACGCGGCCATCTCCAGCCCCTCCCGGGCCATCCACTCCTCCACCGCCTCGAACGCGGCGAGGATCTGCGGATGCGCGACCTGCGCCTTGGTGATCCGGGTGTACGCGAGCCGGGCCGCGGGCTCCACCCGCACCCGGATCTCCCGGGTCCGCCCGTGCCGCTCCACCCAGGCCCGCGCCGCCGCCTCGTCCGCCACCGGCACGCATGCCTCCGCGGGCCCGTCGCTCTCCATCGACACCTCGGCGTGGTAGACGACGAACGGCGCCCCGGCGACGCCCCCGCACTCCCGCGCGGCCGCCTCAAGACGGCCCAGCGAGGCACCGATCCAGGTCGGCAGCTCGTCCGCCAGCGTGTGCCGCGACTCGCTGATCACCACCTGCGCCGGCACGTCCACCGTCTCGACCGCGAACTTCCCGTACATCTCGTCACTCCTCCCGGACAGCCGTCCACGGAGGTACTCGGCGAGAGTCCGCTGACCGGCCACCCGGGCCTCCACGTCCGCCCAGTAGGCGGCGAGCAGAGCAGCAGCCTCGGCGCCCCCGGTCCCGACCACCTCGGCGATCCGGGTGAGCGGCATGTCCAGCTGCCGCAACAGGGCCACCGTGCGGGCGCGTTCGACCTGGTCGGCCCGGTAGTAGCGGTAGCCGCTCGACGCGTCGACGTACGCGGGCGCGAGCAGGCCGAGGCGGTCGTACAGCCGCAGGGCCTTGGCGGACAGCCGGGCCCGCGCGGCGAACGCCCCGATGGTGAGCAGGTCCTCGTGCACCGATGTCATCCTCCGTCGCCGGGCGGTTCCCGCCCGCCCGGCGACAGGGACGCTCCGCCCTGCCCCAGGGGCAAGGTCAAGGAGGGTCAGCCGAGCTGGGCCTCGATCGCGGCCACGACCTCCGCGGACTCCGGCTCGGTCTGCGGCGAGAACCGGGCGACGACGGTGCCGTCCCGGCCGATCAGGAACTTCTCGAAGTTCCAGCGGATGTCGCCGCTGTGGCCCTCCGCGTCCGCGAAGCCCACCAGCCGCTCGTACAGGGGGTGCCGGCCGTCGCCGTTCACCTCCACCTTCTCGGTCAGCGGGAAGGTCACGCCGTACGTCGCCGAGCAGAACTCGGCGATCTCCTCGGCGGTGCCCGGCTCCTGCCCGAGGAACTGGTTGCACGGCACGCCGAGCACCGTGAAGCCGCGCTCGGCGTAGCGCTCCTGGAGCTTCTCCAGGCCCGTGTACTGGGGGGTCAGGCCGCACTTGGAGGCCACGTTCACGATGAGGACGGCCTTGCCGGCGTACTGCGGCAGGTTCGCGGCGCCGCCGGTGAGGGCGCCGATCTCGGTGTTCAGCACAGTGGTCATGGGCGCGATGGTATGCGGCGGGGCGTCGCCGTCGCCGCCTCCACCACCACGTCCCCGGCCGGTGTCCGGCCGTACAACACCGACCGCCCCGCCCTTTGCCGCTCCACCAGCCCCGCCTCCCTCAGCACCTTCAGATGCCGCCCCACCGACCCCAGCCCCTGCCCCGTCACCGCCGTCAACTGGCTCGTGGTCATGGGGGAGCCGAGGAGGACCAGCACCCCCGCGCGCGCCGGGCCGAGCAGGGCGCCGAGGGCGGCCGGTACCGGGTCGTCGCCCCTGTCGGCGAGGACGCCCGCGCACGGGTAGACCACGGCGTACCGCTCCCCGTCGTCCCAGGAGACCCAGCCGTGCCGCTGCGGGGTGACCGGCACGAAGAGCATCTCGGCGCCGGAGATCTCGCGGGGCGGGTACTCGTGGAGGTTGATCTGGAGCCGGTTCTGGCCGAGCCACCGGGTGCGGCCGGGCCGCAGCGAGTCCAGCACGCTCACCCAGCCGCCCCGGCCGGCCCGCGCGGTCCGGGCCACCACGTCCGCCTCCAGCACCCGCCGCTGCCGCGCCCAGTACGGCCGTACCGCGTCCCGCCACACCCACTCCAGGAGCGCGGCCGCCCGCTCGGGCAGGTCGTCGCGGTCCAGTACGGCGGGCAGCGGGCCGGCGAGGGAGGTGCGCAGATGCGCGCGGGCGAGGTCCGGGGCGACCGAGCGCACCCGGACGACCTCCTCGGCGAAGTCCTCGCCGTCCCGGGGCGTGGGCGTGAGGAAGTCGGCGATCCAGTCCCGCCCGAGGCCCGCCCGCACCAGCCGGTCCGTGACCGGGTCCGCGGCCAACAGGGCGCGGTAGCGGGGCAGGTGGACCCGCAGCCACTCCCGCTCACCGGGATGCGCCGGCTCGCCCGCGTGCAGCAGTTTCAGCCGCGCGAACGTCTCCGCGAGCGGCGAGATCACGAACCGGCTGCGCGCGAGCGTGTCCGCGTTGAGTTCCCACCAGCCCACCACTGCCCCGTCCGCCCGGCCGTACGACCTTTCGCGCTGCCGCGAAACAATAACGGCCCGGCGGCGACCCTTCGAGACTGCCCGGTGTGACCAGCTATCGATCCCTTTTCCGTACCCCGGAGTTCACCCCCCTCCTCCTCGGCGCGGCCGCGCAGACGGCGGCCGGGACCGTCGGCGGGCTCGCCCTCGGCACGCTCGTCTACCGGTCCACCGGCTCCCCGCTGCTGTCGGCGGTGAGCATCTTCGGCCCGTCCCTCGCCCAGGTCCTCGGCGCCACCGTCCTGTTGTCGGGCGCCGACCGGCTGCCGCCGCGTACGGCCCTGTCGGCGATCGCCCTGGCCTTCGCGGCCGGCACGGCGCTCCAGGCGGTGCCCGGTCTGCCGGTCGGCGCGGTCTTCGCGGTCCTCCTCGTGCTGGGCCTGGTGGCCTCGCTCGGCGGCGGGGTCCGCTGGGGCCTGCTGAACGAGATCCTCCCCAAGGACGGCTACCTCCCCGGGCGTTCGCTGTTCAACATGATGAGCGGGCTGATGCAGATCGCCGGCTTCGCCACCGGCGGCGCCCTGCTGGCCGCGCTGTCGCCCCGCGTCTGCCTCCTCCTGTCGGCCGCCCTGTACCTGACGGCGGCACTCGCCCTGCGCCTCGGCCTGACCGCCCGCCCGCCCCGGACCGCCGGCCGCCCCTCCGCGGCGGCCACCTGGCGCACCAACGCCCTGCTGTGGTCGGAGCGTTCGCGGCGCCTCACCTACCTGGGCCTGTGGATCCCCAACGGCATGGTCGTCGGCTGCGAGTCCCTGTACGTGTCGTACGACGCCCACGCGGCCGGCACCCTCTTCGCCTGCGGGGCGCTCGGGATGTTCGCCGGGGACGTCACGGTGGGCCGGCTGCTGCCGCCCCGGGTGCGCCGGAACACGGCGACGCCCCTGCTGCTCGTGCTGGCCGTGCCCTACCTGCTGTTCAGCGCGCACCCGCCGCTGCCGGTGGCCGCGGTGTGCGTGACGCTCGCCTCCGTCGGCTTCGGCGCGAGCCTCGTCCAGCAGGAGCGACTGATGGAGCTGACCCCCGGCGGACTCGCCGGTCAGGCCCTGGGGCTGCACTCGTCCGGGATGCTGACCATGCAGGGCGTGAGCGCGGCGGTGGCGGGCGCGGTGGCCCAGCTCACCACCCCGGAGACGGGCATGACCGCGATGGCGGCGGGCTCGGTCGCCGTGACCCTCGTACTGGCCGCCGCGGGCCGTCGTGTCCCCCGCCCGGTGAACGCCGCTACACCGGCGGCGGTGGAAGGGTCTGCTCAGCCCAGATGACCTTGCCGGTGGGCGTGTAGCGGGTGCCCCAGCGGTGGGTCATCTGGGCGATGATGTACAGCCCCCGGCCGCCCTCGTCGTCGCTCGCCGCGTGCCGCAGGTTGGGCGTGGTGTGCCCGGTGTCGGAGACCTCGCAGGTCAGGGTGCGGTCGCGGATCAGGCGGACCTGGATGGGGCCGCCGACGTAGCGGATGGCGTTGGTGACGAGTTCGCTGACGATGACCTCGGTGGTGAAGGCCAGCTCGTCCAGCCCCCAGTCGTCCAGCTGCTTGCTGACGCCGCTGCGCAGGGCGGCGACCGCGGCGGGGTCGGCGGCCGGTTCCCACTGGGCGAGCCGGGTGCGGTCGAGCAGCCGGGTGCGGGCCAGCAGCAGTGTCGCGTCCTCGTCCACGGCGCCGGGCAGCATCGCGTTCACCGTCTGCTCGCACAGCTCGGCCAGGGATCCCTGGCGGCCGGAGAGGATGCCGGCGAGCCGGCACAGACCCGGGTCCCGCTGGTGGTCGGTGGCCTGGAGGAGCCCCGCGGTGAACAGGGCGAGGACGCTGCCCGGGGCGAGCCGCAGCTCGGTGCTCTGGTAGGGCAGGCCGCCGACGCCCAGTGGTGGCCCCGGCGGCACGTCGATGCTCCGGGCGACGCCCGTGTCCCCGGCCACGAGCAGCGGCGGCGGTCCGCCCGCACGGGCCATGCTGCACCACCCGGAGACGGGGTCGTACACCGCGTACAGGCAGGTCACCATCGCCTCGTCGGCGGGGGGCGGGGTGTGGCCCGGGACGTGGGCGGCGGCGCCCGGGGCGGCCGCGCGCTCCTGGGCGGTCTGCTCGGCGAGGTCGTCGAGGCGGGTGAGGACCTCGTCCGGGGCGAGATCCAGGCGGGCGAGGACGCGCAGGCCGGTGCGCAGGCGGCCCATGGTGGCCGCGGCGGGCAGCCCGTGCCCGAGCACGTCCCCGACGACCAGGCCCACCCGGGTGCCGGACAGCGGGATCACGTCGTACCAGTCACCGCCCACCCCGGACCCGTTGTCGGCCGGCAGGTAGCGGCTCGCCGTCTCGCACGCGGTCTGCGGGAGCAGGCGGCCGGGCAGCAGGCTGCGCTGGAGCTTGAGGGCGGTGCTGTGGCCGCGGGTGACGACCGGCAGCAGCAGGAGGCCGATCGCGAGCGCGCCGAGCCCCAGGACCGTCACCCCGCCGACCCGCCCGATCAGCGGGAGGCTGAGGGTGCTGGCGCCGTAGCCCGGTTTGGCGTAGAAGACGGCGGCGTACACGAACAGCAGGGCCATGAGCAGTCCGCCGAGCCCCGGCATCACGCCCTTGCAGATCAGGTCGCGGGTGCTGCGGGTGAGGACCTTGCGGTGGTACCAGAGGCAGGCGAAGCCGGTCACGCCGTACTGGAAGGCGATCGCGAGGCCCACGGAGTCGACCGAGTCGGCGAGCACGTTGCGGCTGAACGACGTCAGCAGGAGCAGCAGGGCGACCGACGCGGTGCCCATCCCGATCGTGGCCCAGGTCGGGGTGAGGAACCGGCGGTGCACCCGGGCGAACCGCGCGGGCACCGCCTTGTGGACCGCCATCGAGAAGACGGTCCTGGCCAGCGGCAGGATGGTGGTCTGCGCGGAGGCCAGCGCGGAGGTCAGCACCATGAGGATCAGCAGCCGGGACAGCACGAGCCCCGCGCTGTCACTGCCGAAGACCGCCGCGCCGAGCCCGGAGAACACGTCGTCGGCGTGGTCCGCGTTGCCGAGCCCGATGCCCGTGGTGCCGACGCCCGCGAACGCCTGGGACGAGGTCGCCACGAGCCCGTACAGGATGAGCAGCAGCACGGGGGAGAGGACCGCGGCGCGGCCGGGGACGCGGGTGCTGTCGACGGTCTCCTCGTTGACGGACACGGCGGTGTCCCAGCCCCAGTAGATGAACACGCCCGCGAGGAGACCCGAGGTCAGGGACCTGACGGAGGACACCTCGAAGGGGTTGAACCAGGACGCGGAGACATGGATCGCGGTCGAGGGCGGGTCGGTGTAGACGCGGATCAGCGCGGCCACGGCGAACAGCAGCAGGACGGCGACCTCCAGGCACAGCAGCCAGCGCTGCACGGCGGCGGAGACCGTGATGCCGATGTAGCAGATCGTGGTGAGCAGCCCGATCCAGGCGACGCCTGCGACGGTGACCCACACCCTGCTCTCGCTGAGCCCGTTCAGCCCGACGAGCCGGAACCCGTAGACCCCGGCGATGGTGGCGAGGTTCGCCATGACGATGATGTTGGCGACGATCAGTCCCCAGCCGCCCATCCACCCCGTGCGCGGCCCGAAGGCCCGGGTGGCCCAGGCGAAGGTCGTACCGCAGTCCGCGTTGCTCGCGTTCAGCTCCCGGAAGGCGTACGCGATCAGCAGCATCGGGACGAACGCCATCATGGTCACGATCGGCGCCTGAAGCCCGACCCCGGCCACGATGATCCCCAGCGTGGCGGCCAGGCTGTACGCCGGCCCGGTCGACGCCAGCGCGATGGCGACCGAGGAGAACATCCCCAGCGCGTTCCCCCGAAGACCCTTCCGCCCCGCCCCGGAACCCGGCGCGGGCCGCCCCCCGGACACCGCCCTGCTCCCGAAAAGCCTCACATTCGATTCCAACGCGGGGCTGGCCGGGGTGCAAACACAGGGACGGCGGACGGGTACGGGGCCCGGTGCCGCCCGCCCCGCACGCCAGGCCGCCCACCCGCCACGGCCCGGTCGCGTGCGCGCCCCCCGTGGGGCAGCATGAACGAGACCGGGTGATCACGGACCAACCGGACATCGACGGTTGCGCGGAAGGGAACGGATGCCATGGGTAGCGGCGTGTCGAGGGGCGTACGACGGCTGCGGGGCCGGAGCGCGGGCGTGGCCGCCGCGGTCCTGGCCACCGCGGGCACCCTGACCCTCGTGGCCTGCGGCGGTGGCGGCAATGGCGGCGGCACGACCCCCACCCCCCGTCCCACGCCTCCGGCCACGGAGTCCTTCACGGGCACCCCGCCCTCCCCCCTCTCCTCGGCCGCCTCCTCCGCCATCGCCTCGGCCCGCGCGTCGGCCTCCGCCGCGTCCTCCTCCGCGTCGGCGCGGGCCGACGAGTTCGAGGCCTCGGTCGCGGCCCAGGCCGAACGGGCGAACCAAGAGGCCCACCGGCGGCTGGCGAACGTACAGGGCCGCGGCAACGCCGCCTCCGACGTCTCCCTCACCGGCATCCCCCGCGCCGAGGTGGGCGACCTCCAGGCCGCCCACGTCAACATCCACAACTCCTCGGACCGCACGGCCGACTTCGCCGTCCAGGTCGACTTCCGGGACCCCGACGGCAAGGTCGTGGAGACCCGCTACGTGGGCGCGGAGAACGTCCGCCCCGGCCAGACCGTCCACCCCTACGCCATCAGCCACCAGCCGCCGCAGCCCGTACTGAAGCCCGAGGTGGCCAAGGCGGAGCGGTACTGAGTGGTCCGGCACGCCGCGATCGTCGCCGCCCGGGGCAACCGGGCCACCGGTCGGGGCGTCCGCGGCGACGGTCCGCGGGGCGCTCGCCGGAAGAGCCGCTTCCACGGGTGTGCGGAGTCGCCGGTCGGCGAGCATCCGGTGATCACGGCCCTCGCCGTTGCCGTACCGGCCGCGCTCCTGGCCGCCTGCTGTTCCGCCGTGGCGGCCGTGCTCCGGCAGGAGGCCGCCACCATGCCCGGCCGGGGGTCCCTGCGGCCCCGGCCGATCTGGGCGCCGGCCCATCGACCGCTGTGGCCGGCCGGCATCGCCCCGTGTCGCCTCGCTGCGCGTCGCCGGAGGTCGGCATCGAACCGGCGCCCTGAACGGTCTCGCCCCCATGTCCTCAGGAGGACTCGCCGAAGGCGGCCCGTGTCATCAGGCTGGCCAGGGCCGAGCGCGAGGGGATCGAGGTCTTGCGGTAGATCGCCGACAGGTGGGTCTCGATCGTGCGGCGGCTGACGTAGAGCTTCGTGGCGATGTCCTGGTTGCTCAGACCCTCGGTCACCAGCGCGGCGATCTCGAGTTCGCGCGCCGTCAGCTGGGCCAGCACCTCGGGGACCCGCAACGAGCCCTCGACCTGGGGACGTATGAGTTCGGCCAGGTCCGACAGCAGGCGTGCGCCGCCGGCGGCGGCGATCCGGTCGGCGCGGCGCCACATGGCCACCGCGCGCGGGCCGTGCCGGGCGGCCTTCGCCAGGGGAGCGGCGCGCAGCAACGAGTACGCCTCCCACACGGTCGCGCCGCAGTGCCCGTACTCCTGTGCGGCCTCGTCGAAGAGGCGCAGGGCTTCACGGGTGTCGCCGCGCTGCTCGGCGAGCGCGCCACCGGCGCGCAGCGCGGCCGCACGCTGGCCCCGCAGTCCCACGCGGGCCGCCTCCTCGGCGGCTCGCGCGGCCCAGCGTTCGGCCTGGCCGAGATGGCCGGTGGCGATCGCGGCGTTGACGAGTGTCTCCAGCTGGGCGGGGCGCAGCGAAGGCTGGAGCCGCCCCAGTCCGGGGCCGCCCCCGGCCTTGAGGACGGCCTCCTGGGTGCGGTACGGGTCGCCGGCCACCGAGGCCGCCTGGGCGAGCATGCACCACGCCAGTGACGCCCACCATGTGCCGCTCTCGCCGGCCGTGGCCACCGCTTCCTCGGCGGTCGCCAGGGCCCGGCCGTCGCCCAGGGGGCTTGCCAGAAGCAGGATCAGGCTCTTGACGGACAGTGTGAAGGCGAGGAGATCCCCGCTGCCGATGGCCCGTGCGATGGACTCCGCCTCCTCGGCCGACTCCAGGGCGGCCGGCAGCCGGCAGGTGTTCAGCAGCGCGTAGGCGCGGCTCATCAGCAGGTGGGGCAGCACGTGCAGTCGACCACCGCGGCGAGCGATGTCCAGCCCCCGGTTCGCGTGCCGTTCCGCGTCGGCGTAACGCTCCAGCAGCGCCTCGGACCAGGACAGCCACACCAGGGACTCGCACAGGTCGGTCAGGCTGGGGTCGGTCAGACCGTTCGCGAGCCCGGCGGCGGCGTCGGCGTACCGCTCGGCGTCCTCGGTCCTGCCCTCGTACGCCTCGCCCAGCGACGCCAGCGCCAGGACCCCCGCCTCACCGGTGAGGTCGCCGTGGGCACGGGCGACGGCGAGGGTCCGCCGGATGTCCGCCCGCACGTCGGGATAGGCGACGTTCAGCAGGGCCGACATGCCCAGCGCCAGCCCGAGGGAGACCGCCTGGCCGGGCGGCGGGCCGGGAGTGCGGGACAGTTCCCGGCGCAGCAGGGCGGTCGCCTCCGGGGAGTGCCCGAGGTGCCGTTCCATCATGGCGCACAGGGAGACGGCGTCCGCGCGCAGCGCCGGGTGCTCGTCCCCCGCCGTACTGATCACCGTGTGCAGCAGATCGCGGCTCTCGCGCAGACTGCCGCCGAGTCCGAGCGCTCTGGCCCGGGACAGCGTCCACTCGGCGCGCTGCCGCGCGTACGCGGGCCCCTCCGGCAGGAACCGCAGCACGACGCCGAGCAGGTGGGCGGCCGTGGCCGGCGCCGTGGCGGCGAACTGGGCGGCCGCTTCGCTCAGTACGGCCGCCGACGCGGGGTCCCAGTCGGCCAGCGACCGCTCGACGTGATGGGCCCGCTCGGCCGCTGAGGCACCCCTCCTGGCCAGTTCGGCCGCCGCGCGGCGGTGGATCTCGGTACGCCGCGGGGCGGCGGTGTTCTCGTAGACCAGCGCCCGCAGCAGCGGATGCCGCAGCGTCCACCGGCCGTCCGACCCCATGCGCAGCAGATCGCGCCTGGCCAGTTCGCCCGTGCGGTCGTCGAGTCGGTCGGGTGCCGCATCTCCGGTCGTCAGGCGCAGCATGGCGGGCGTCGCGTGGTCGCCGAGCACCGACACCGCCTCGACGACCAGGCGCTGCGCCGCGGTCAGCGCGGTCAGTTCGTCCAGCAGCAGGGCACCCAGCCCGCTCGGCGCCCCGGCGGTGTCCTCACCCGGGCCGTGGGCGGTGATGCCGGGCAGCGGCGCGCCGTGCCGGTACGCGTGCAGAAGGGCCAGGAAGTACAGCGGATTGCCCTCGCTGGCGGCGTACAACTCCCGTGCGCGGCCCGGGGGCAGGTCGGGGGCCAGCGAACCGACCGCCTCCTGCTCGCCCAGCGGGCCCAGCGCCATGGACAGCACGGTGCCGTCGTCGGCTCCGCGCGTGAGAGCGGCGGTGAGCGAGGTCGGCGTCTGCCGTCCGCGCCGCGCCAGCACGAGCAGCACCCGGCCGCGCACCGGGTGCCGGACCAGATGGTCGACGAACTCCAGGGACGCGGGATCGGCCCAGTGGAGATCGTCCAGGGTCACGAGCAGGCCGTGCCGCCTCCCGAGTCTCTCCAGCACCCCCGTGACGGCGCGGTAGAGGGCGAAGCGACTCGGTGTGCCCTCGCCCTTTGCCCGGCCCCCCGCGCCGCGGACGCCGTGCAGCACCGGCGCCGCCTCCGCCACCAGGTCCTCGTCGAGCCTCGCGAGGTCGGCGTCGGCGAACGCGTCCGTGAAGGTCTGGAACGGGGTGTTGCGCTCGAACTCCGTGGCCCTGCCCCGCAACACCGTCAGCCCCCGGCCGCGGGCCCGCGCGCGCGTCCAGCCCAGCAGCCGGCTCTTCCCGATGCCCGCTTCCCCGACGATGTCGACCACCCGGGGCACACCGTCTTCCCCCAGGCCGTCGAGCAGTCGGCCGAGCCGCTCCAGCTCCGCGGACCTGCCGGCCGGCGTCGTCGTGTCCTCGTCGCGTATCGGCATCCCACGCCCCTGTCCTTCGGCGTCCGCCTACCCGGGGCACCCTGCTTTTTCGGCAGGAAGCCCGGATGTCGGGACGCACGGTGATCCGGAATGCCGGATCCAAACCGTTGGTAGACCGTCTCTGAATCGGATCTTCCTAGCTTCGGGGGT
This sequence comes from Streptomyces hygroscopicus subsp. hygroscopicus, assembly GCF_030269125.1. Lineage (GTDB taxonomy): Bacteria > Actinomycetota > Actinomycetes > Streptomycetales > Streptomycetaceae > Streptomyces > Streptomyces hygroscopicus_C. Next base: position 297,402 of record NZ_BSSM01000009.1, read on the forward strand.
GTCCGCGAAATCCGCTGACGCCGTTACCCGAAGGAGATCTCCATGGCCGAGAACACCGAGCCCACCGCCGACGAGACCGAGGTCGAGGCGCACGCCGAGTCCGTCCTGCCGCTCCAGGAGCTGACGTCCCCCGAGCCCGACGGCCTGGTGGAGTCCGGGAAGAGCACCGCCAGCATCGTCTGCTGACTGCCCTCTCCGGCGGGGTGCGCGGCCGCTGTCACCGCGGTCTCGCACCCCGCCGCCCGCGCACCGCGCGGCCACCCGGTCTCCCCCGTTCTGCTCGACGTCCCGTCCCGGAGGGGCTCATGAAGGATCCGATCGCGTTCGCGCTCGCCGACCGCGACTTCTACGCGCCGCTGGAGCGCAGCGGCGCCCCCGGCGCGGAGTTCCGGCCGAGCCGGGTCCCCGCGGGGTGGCGCAGGCGCCGGTCCGGGATCTGGACGCAGTGGGAGCGGGGCGGCCTCGACGGGACGGAGGACGGCTGGAAGGTCCATGTCTCGGCCCGTCCCGACCGCCTGGCCCAGGTGCTCGACCTCGCGGCGGAGGTCCTCTTCGACGAGGGGGTCACCTTCAAGCACCTGTCGGCCCAGCTGTTCTACCGCTGGCTCCACCACAAGCACGGGGCCCGGTCGCAGAGCGGCAAGTTCATCGCGGCCTACCCCGTGGACGTCCCGGCGGCCCGTCGGCTGATGGAGCGGCTGCGCGAGGCGCTGGCCGACGAGGACGGTCCCTACGTCCTCACCGACCGGCGGTTCAAGGACTCCCGCACGGTGCACTACCGCTACGGCGCCTTCGCCCACCGCTCCCGGGTCCGGGCCGACGGCAGGGCCACGGCGCTGGTACGCGACGGGAACGGCCTGCTGGTCGAGGACCGGCGCGGCGTCTCCTTCCAGCTGCCGGACGGTGTCACCGACCCCTTCGTCCCGCCGGCCGCCCCCGGCGCGAAGGCCGCGGCCCGCTCCGGACCGGTGACGCTGGGCGACTTCGCCATCGACTCCGTCGTGCGGCACAGCAACGGCGGCGGCGCCTACCGCGGGCACCACACCGGGACGGGCCGCCCGGTCTTCGTCAAGGAGGCCAGGGCGCACACCGGCCTCGGCGATTCCGGCGCCACCGCGCAGGAGCAGCTGCGCGCGGAGTGGCGCACCCTGCGGGCGCTGCACCGGGCCGCACCCGGTCTCGCGCCCGAGCCGATCGCCTACCTGCGCGGCTGGGAACACGAGTTCCTGGTCACGGAGTTCATCGAGGGCAGCGACCTGCGCGCCTGGATGGCGGCCTCCACCCCGCTGATCGGGGTGGAGGGCTCGGCACAGGACATCGCCGGCTACTACCGGCGCTGCGAGACGGTCATCTCCGGAGTCGAGCGGGCGGTGGCCCGGCTGCACGAGTGCGGTTACCTCTTCGTCGACGTCTCCCCCGGGAACGTGCTCGTCCGCGCGGACGACAGCGTCCGCCTCGTCGACTTCGAGGCCGCCCGGCTGCTGGGCGCCGGGTTCGCCAGGACCGGCACCCCCGGGTTCACCCCGCCGGACGAGCTGATCGGCGACGACACCGGCGTGTACGACGCGTACGGACTGGCGGCGCTGGCCCTGATGCTGCTGGCGCCGTTCAACCAGATGGCGCAGCGCAATCCCGACTCCCTCGCCCACCTCCACCACGACCTGGGCGAACGGGCGCCGGTCGCACCGTCCTTGTGGGCCAGGGCGACGAAGTTCCACGCGCCCGGCGGCAGTCCGCTGCTCCCGACGCCGGAGCAGGTCGCCGAGGATCCTGCGCTCCACCTCGCCGCCCTGCGGGACAGGACCGCGGACGCGCTGCTCGCCATGGCGGACGTGGACGACCCGGCGCGCGTGTTCCCGACGATCGCCGAGGGATACCTGACCAACACGCTGTGCGTGGCGTACGGCACGGCCGGCGTCGTCCACGCGCTGCGCAGGGCGGGCCGTCCGCTGCCCGAGCGGGTGCTGGACCGGCTGCGCCGCGACGCGCTCGGCACCGCCGGCGACCTGCCGCCCGGCCTCTACGTGGGGCTGTCCGGCATCGCCTGGGTGCTGGCCGACTGCGGGATGCCCGAGGAAGCCCTCGAACTGCTCTCGGCGGCCGACCGGCATCCGCTGACCGCCGAGAACGCCACCCTCTTCGGCGGGGCCGCAGGGGTCGTCCTGACCCGGCTGGCGCTGTACGGCCACACCCGCGACGAGGGCCAGGTCGACCGGGCGCTCGCACTCGCCGCCGGGCTTCCGGCGGACGGACCGCTCGTTGCGGGACTCGGTCCCGACGACCCCACCGGGCTGCTGCACGGCAGGTGCGGGATCGCCCTGATGCTCCAGCAGCTTGCGGCCGTCACCGGCGACCCGGCCCACCTCGCGCGCGGGGTGCGGCTGCTGCACGCCGAACTGGACCGGGCCGACGACCCGGACGGTCCGAGTCTCACCTTCCCCGTCTCCGAGACCGACCGCCGCAGCATGCCCTATCTGTTCTGCGGGTCGGCCGGGCTCGCCCACACCGTCTCCCGCTATCTGCGCGTGGTGGACGACGAGCGGCTGGCCGAGGCGCTGCCGCGCCTGCTCGCACCGCTGCGCACCACCTTCACCGCGCAGCCCGGCCTCCACCCGGGCCTGGCCGGCCTGGGCTTCGCCCTCGCGGACCACGCCGAGGTCACCGGCGACGCGAGCAGCCGGCACGCCGCGCTGCGGGTCGCCCGCGGGCTGTTCAAGTTCGCGGTACCGCACGAAACCGGCGTGCGCTTCCTGGGCGACCAACTGCTGCGGTACAGCGCCGACCTGTACAGCGGATCGGCCGGCGTGCTGCTCTTCCTGGACCAGCTGCTCGACCCCCGCCCCGATCCGCTCTTCACCGTCGACGCCCTGGCGCGGCGGACCGCCGGCGTACGCGCATGAAAGGGACCGCCGTGCGACGCGACGTCACGCTCTACTGGTGGGGCCAGACCACCTCCGCGTTCGGCTCCGTCTTCACCACGATCGCCGTCCCCGTCGTCGCCGTCGTGTCGCTGCGCGCCTCGGCGGGACAGGTCGGCCTGGTCAGCGCGGCGGCCGCGCTGCCCATGCTCGTCTGCGGGTTCCCGGCCGGCGCGCTGGCCGACCGGATCACCCGCCCGCGCCGGACCCTGATAGCCCTGGACGGGATCTCGGCGCTGACCGTCGCCCTGGTGGCCTGGGGGCTCGCGAGCGGGCTCGCGGGCATCGGCTGGCTGGTCGTCCTCGCCGCGGTGCTGGGCGCGGTGGGGACACTGGAATCCGCGGTCTACTTCGTCCACCTGCGCCAACTGGTCGGCGCGGACGGCGTCGGCCCGGCGCGCGCCCGGCTCCAGGCCGGGCAGTACGGGGCGGCGCTCGTCGGCCGGATCCTGGCGGGCCCGGCCATCGTCGTGCTGGGTGGCGCGGGGGCCCTGGCGATGGACGCCGCGAGCTACGTCCTGAGCGCTCTGGCGCTGCTGGGCATGCGGTCGCCCGATCAGGTCCCCCGCGAGGCCGGTGCCTCGGTGGCCGACGCGCTGCGCGGCGCGGCGGCGGGACTGCGGTTCCTCGGCCGTGACCCGTTCCTGCGGATCCTGCTGGTCTTCATCACGGTGCCGGCGGCCGTCATGGCGGCGACGGGCGCGCTGACAGGACCCTTCCTGCTGCGCGACATCCACCTGCCGACCGGGGCCTACGGGCTGGTCTTCGCGCTGTCCGGCCTCACGGGCCTGCTCGGGTCGCTCGTGGCCGGGAGGGTCCTCGGTCCGCGCCGCGATCCCCGGCCGGTGGTGATCACCACGTTCGCCGCGGCCCTGCTGTGCGGCCTGCTGCTGCCGCTGTCCGCGGGTCCGCTGCCCCTGGCGGCCACCTGCGCCGCCCTGGGCATCGGCCTGCCGATCTTCTTCGGGGCCATCGCCAACGTCGCGCTCTCGGCGGTGTTCACCGCCTGCGTGCCCGAGGACACCCTGGGCCGCGCGATGGCCGCGCTCCAGGTGCTGGCGGCCGCGGCGGGCCTGCTGGGCGCGCTCGGCGGCGGTGCGCTCGGGGACGGGATCGGCGTCCACCGGGCCCTGTGGGCACTGGGCGTACTCGCGCTCGGGGCACTCGCGGCCGGCCTGCGGCCCGCCGTGCGGGCCGCCCGGCGGCGCGCTCCCGCGGACGGGGCGGCACCCGGGCCGTCGCCCGCTCCGGCGGGCACCGCTCGATGAACACGGGCAGGGCGTACGCCGGAGCCGGCCGCCGAGGCGGCCGTACGGGCCCCGCTCGAAGCCTCCGCCCCCCATGGCGCGGCGCGCCTCCCGCCGACCGGCGCGGCGACCGCCCCGGGGCGGCGCTCCCGCGGGATCGGCCGGCCGGGCGGCGTACGTGACCGACGACCGGATGGAGCAGCGCATGGCGCAGACCGCGGGAGCGGACCGGGCGCCGGTCCTCGTCCTGATCGGGGCCGGCCCGAGGGGGACCGGCCTGCTGGAGCGGATCGCGGTCAACGCGGCCGAACTCCTGCCGGACACCGCGCACCTGGCCGTCCACGTCGTCGACCCGTTCCCGGCCGGGTCGGGGCGCGTGTGGCGAGCCGGGCAGTCGCCCCTGCTGTGGATGAACTCGCGTGCCGGGGACATCACCATGTTCACCGACGACAGCGTCGACTGCGCCGGCCGTCCGAACCCGGGCCCGACACTGCACGCGTGGGCCCGGGAGCACGGCCGGGCCGGCGCGGACGATCCCGGGCTGGCCGCCGAGGCGGGCGTCCTCGGGCCGGCGTCGTTCGCCAGCAGGCGGCTCGCCGGCGCGTACCTGCGCTGGTGTTTCCGGCGGGCGGCGGCCGAACTGCCGCCGAACGTCCGGCTGGTGGTGCACGAGGCGCGGGCCGTCGGGCTCACCGACCGGCCGGACGGCGGGCAGGACGTCACCCTCTCGACCGGGACCGCGATCCGGGCGGACGTCGTCGTGCTGGCCCTCGGCAACCAGCGCGGCGGACTCGACGAGCGGCAACGGGCGTTCGCGGCGCTGGCGGACCGCAACGGCGGTGGGTACCTCCCGCCCGGCTACACCGCCGACGTCGACCTCGACGTGCTGCCCGCGGGCGGCGACGTGATCGTCTCGGGCATCGGGCAGGCGTTCGCCGACCTGATGGTCCTGGTGACCGAGGGACGCGGCGGGGTGTTCGCGCGCGACCCCGACGGCACCCTGCGCTACCGGCCGTCCGGCCGCGAGCCGGTGCTGCGGGTCGGCTCGCGGCGCGGGCTGCCCGCGCATCCGAAGCCCGCGCAGCGCTGCGCGGACGCCCGCCCCGGGCCACCGCGGTTCGCCACCGCCGAACGGATCGGGGAACTGGTGAGGTCCGGCGCGCCGGACGGCGCGGACGTGCTGCTGGGCGTCGTGCGCAAGGAACTGGGCTGGGCCTACTACCGCGAGCTGTTCCTCGCGAACCCGGCCCGCACCCGCCTGCCGTGGGACCGGTTCTCCCGCGATTTCGCCCGACTCGACTGGCACGACCCGCGGATGGCGCGCCTGGTCGCGCGGGCGGTGCCCGACCCCGAGGACCGGATGGACCTGCCGCCGCGGCGCTCCCCGCTGGCGGACCTGGCGTTCGCGGACGAACCGGCGTTGCGCGCCTGGACGGACGCCCACCTGCGGCGCGCCGTGCGCCGGGCCACCGAGGAGCGGTACAGCGGCCAGGCCGCGGCCGTCGGCGCCCTCGCGGCGCTCGTCCCCGGCCTGCTGGGCGTGCTCACCACCGGGGAGGGCCGGTGGGACCATGCCGCGGCCGCGGTGCTCGGGCCCGTGACACGCCTTACGGGACTGCTCGGTTCCGGCCTGCCGCCGTACCGCTTCGAACAGTTGCGGGCGCTGTCCGCGGCCGGCGTGGTCCGCTACCTCGGCGCCGGCCTCACGGTCACCGCCGACGAGCCGTCAGGACGGTTCGTCGCCCGCTCCACCTGCCTGCCCGGGGCGGTCACCGCGCGTCACCTGGTCGAGGCCCGGCTGCCGCACGACGACATCCTGGCGGACGGCTCCGCGCTGCTGACGGGTCTGGTGCTGGCCGGCCGCGGGCGCGCGGTGCGGTCCGCGACCGCGGTGCGGCTGGCCGTGGACGAGCGCAGCTTCGCCGTCGAGGACCGGGCCGGCCGCGGCGACCCGCGCCGGTTCGCCCTCGGTGCCTTCGCCACCGGCGGGGCCCTGGGGGCCCTGTCGACGCCGCACACCGACGCGCCGTTCTTCCGGCAGAACGACGCGCTGGCCCGGCGGATCCTGCACGAGCTCGTGCCGCCGCGCGACGGCCGGTGAGCCGGCTCCGGCACCGGCCGCGTCCCCCGGGGCGCGCGCTCGCGACCAGCGGATATACCGCTCGTTGGGTGCCCCTATCCCGGCCCTGATCCCCCGTCGGGGAACCTGGCGGACGACGGCCGCGGACCCGCGGCGCGCGGACGGAACGACAAGGGGGACTCATGGAACTGGCCGAGTTCATGGGGCTGCGTCCCGTCCCCTGCGCGGGTCTGCTGCTCACCCTCACCCGGCGCTGCCCGCTCAGCTGCGCGCACTGCTCGACCTCGTCCACCCCACGGGGCGAGGAGCCCGACGCGGGGCGACTGCTGAGGTTCGCGGGCTCGTTCACGGCCGCTGACCGGCCCGAGGTCGTCCTGCTGACGGGCGGTGAGCCCCTGCTGCTGCCCGGCCTGGCGCACGAACTCGCCACCCTGGTCAGGGCGGCCGGCTCGCGCAGTGTGCTGCTCAGCGGGATGTTCTTCGCCCGGGGCGGCCGCGTCCCACCGCCGGTCATGCGGGCGGTCACCGCCGTCGACCACTTCTCGGCGAGCCTGGACGCCTTCCACGAGCGGGAGGTGCCGCGCCGGGACGTCTTCCGCGCGGTCCGGCAGGTGCGGGACGCGGGCATCGCCGTCAGCTTCCATCTCGTCGGCACGGGCCCGCGGGACCCCTACCTCGCCGACGTGACCACCGCCATCAGGCGGGAGTTCGCCGACCGGGTGCCGATGCTGGTCAACCAGGTGCGACCGGTGGGCAGGGCGGCCGCCTGGGCCGCCGCCGGCACCCAGCGCCCGGCCGCGGACCGCGCGCTGCCGTGCGCGATGGCCGCCTGGCCGGTGGTGGCCTTCGACGGCGCGGTGCTGGCCTGCTGCAACCAGCGGGCGGTGGACCGCAGGCCGGTCCCCGCGCACCTGTCCCTGGGGCACATCGCCGAGGACGACTGGGCGACCGTGCGCCGCCGTTCACTGTCCTCGCCGGTGCTGCGGATGGTCCGGGCCGTCGGGCCGGCTCATCTCTACCGCCGTTACGCCCCCGGCGCCGACGCGTCCGGCTACTGCGCCGGATGCCGGAGCCTGCCCGCCCACCCCGAGGTGGTCGCGGGTGCCGTACGGGACGCGTCCGGGCCGGTCGGCGAGCTGCTGGACCGGGAGGCGGCCCGGACCCAGGCCGACGCCGGCCCGGTCGAGCTGGTGCGGCGCCACGGCTGCCCGCCCTACGCGGATCTGGTGGCGCTCCCCACCCCCACGACCGGCACCCGGAGCCCCTGATGACCCGCCCGAGCACATCGGCCGCGCTGCGCGTCAAGCTGGGCCTCGCCGCTCCCGTGCTGCACGCCGCGACCGCCGCCCTCTGGCGGCACGAGCCCGCCCGGCTGCGCCCGCGCTACGTCGAGTACCTGTACGTGATGCACGCGCTGGTCCGGGCCTCCGTACCGCTGATGGAACGGGCCGCCCGGCGCTGTGCGGAGCTGACCCCGCGCGATCCCGTCGCCGGGCCGCTCGGCCGGTATCTGGAGAAGCACGCCGAGGACGAGCGCGGCCACGACGCGTGGCTGCTCGAAGACCTCGCCGCGGCCGGAGCCGATCCGGACGCGGCCCTCGGGAGGTTGCCGTCGCCGGTCGTGGCCGACCTGGCCGGGGCGCAGTACTACTGGATCGAGCACCAGCACCCCGTCGCCCTGCTCGGCTACATCCGGGTGCTGGAGGGCAACGCCCCGGCGCCCTGGCTCGCGGACCGGCTCGCGGCGCGGACCGGTCTGCCTCCTGCCGCGTTCCGCACGGTGCGCGAACACGCCGCGCTGGACGCGGGGCACGTCGCCGACCTGGACGACCTGCTGGACACCCTGCCGCTGACCGCCGCCCAGCAGGTCGCGGTGGCCGTCAGCGCTCTTCGCACGACCGACGGGATCACCCGTCTGTTCTCGTATCTCGCAGCAGCCCCGGGAGGCCTGTCATGACCGACGACCGCACAGCGCTCGGCCGTTTGAACGAGGCGGGATTCTCCGTCGGCGCGCTCACCGACGAGCAGCTGGAGGTGCTGAGAGCCCTCACGCCGCAGGAGCTGGACCTGCTGGTGGACATCAAGGGCCGGCTGGACGAGGTGGGGCCCGAAGTGCAGGCACACAGCGAGATCGCCGGCGGCGCGCTCTTCTGAGCCCGCGCCACGACCCGGGAGGGACCTGGACCATGTCGTGCTCCGCCTGCGCGTCCACGCTGCCGGTCGACGCCCGCTTCTGCCCCTCGTGCGGATCGCCGTGTGCCGCCCCGTCCACCACCGCCGCGGACCGGACCGAGTCCCGCAAGGTCGTCACCGTGCTCTTCTGCGACCTGGTCGGCTCCACCGCGCTGTCCGGAGAACTCGACCCGGAGACGCTGCGGTCGGTGACGCTGCGCTACTTCGACGTGATGCGAAGACAGGTCGAATTCCACGGCGGCACGGTGGAGAAGTTCATCGGGGACGCCGTCATGGCCGTCTTCGGCGTGCCCGTCGTGCACGAGGACGACGCCCGCCGGGCACTCGCCGCCGCCCTCGCCATGCTCGCCGCCCTGGACGGGCTCAACGCCGAGCTGGACGCCACCTTGGGCGTCCGGCTCGGTGTCCGCATCGGCGTCAACACCGGCCAGGTGGTGTCCGGTTCGGACGCCTCGGCCCGCCAGGCGCTCGTCTCGGGCGAGACCGTGAACGTCGCCGCGCGACTGGAGCAGAACGCCGGGGCGGGCGACATCCTCATCGGCCCGGACACCCTGCGGTCCGCCGGCGCGGCGGTACACGCCGAGCCGGTCGGGCCGCTGGCCCTCAAGGGCAGGACCGAGCCCGTCCGTGCGTACCGGCTCCTCGGGCTCGGCGCGGACGATCCGGAACTGCTGCGCCGCTTCGACGTGCGTTTCGTCGGCCGGCTGCCCGAACTGGCCGCGCTGGACGGGGCCCTGGCGGACGCCGCGGACCACCGGGGTGCCCAGCGCGTCCTGGTGCACGGGGAGGCGGGGCAGGGCAAGACCCGGATGCTCAGGGAGTGGGTCCTCTCCCGCGCGGTCCCGTGCGGCACCGGGCGGTGCCGGCAGTACGGCGACCAGGGCAGTCTGAGCCCGCTCGGCGACGCGGTGGCCTCGCTCCTGGCGGTGAGCCCGGCGCCCCCCGGCGCCACCGAGGCGCTGCGGGTGCTCTCCGCCGGCCTGCTGCTCGACGGGACCCCCAATCCGTCGGTGGAGGACACCTGCGCCGCTCTCGTGCGGGTCCTGACCGCGCTGTCCGCCCGGCGGCCGGTGGTCCTGGTGCTCGACGACTGCCACTGGGCCGGGACCTTGCTCCTCGACGTCCTGGACCGGCTGGTCCGGAAGCTGGACCGGGCCGCCGTCCTGCTCGTCTGCGTGGCCCGGCCCGAACTGCTGGAGACCCGCCCGACCGTGACCGAGCCCCCGGTCCGGACGCTGCCGCTGCGGGGACTGTCCTACGACGAGTCCCTCGTCCTGGCCGCCGAGCTGGCGGACGTCAGCGCCCACGAGGACACCGTGCCGACCCGGCTCCTGGAGCGGGCCGGCGGCAACCCGCTGCACCTGGAGCAGCTGCTGGCGGCCGCCGCGGAGACCGGATCGCAGGACGAGCTGCCGCCCACGGTGCAGGCCCTGCTGGGGGCGCGGATCGACGCCCTGGAGCCCCGCGAACGCGCGGTGCTGGACCACGCGTCGGTGATCGGGCGGGAGTTCGCCGCGAGCGAGCTGGCCGAGCTGGGGGGCACGCCGGACGGTGTGCCTGCGGCGCTGCTGACGCTCAGCCGGCGGCGACTCGTGGAGCCCGGCCACGCAGCGTCGTTCCGCTTCAGCAGCGGACTCGTCCAGGAGGTCACCTACACGTGCATGTCCAAGCGGGCGCGGGCCGAAGGCCACGCGAAGGCCGCGGAGCTGCCGACCGTCCGCGCCGCCGGGCAGGCCGCGGTGGGGGGCCACCTGGAACGGGCGTACGGCTATCTCAGCGAGCTCGGGCGGCTGGACGACGCCGCCGAGACGCTCCGCGGCCGGGCCGCCGAGGCGCTCGGCCGGGCCGGGGCCCAGGCGCTGGACCGGTCCGACCTGCCCTGGGCCGACGATCTGCTGACGCGGTCCGTGACGCTGCACCGGTCCGTGACGCTGCACCGGTCCGTGACGCTGCACCGGTCCGGGCGACCGAGCGGGGCGGCGTCCGTCCGCAGGCTGGGCGAGGCCCGTTCCGCACGGGGCCGCGCGGACGAGGCCCGCGCGCTGCTCCGGGAGGTGCTGGCCGCGTCGGCCGACCCGGTGGAAGCCGCTCACGCGAGGCTCTCCCTGGCCGCGATCGACCCCGGGGGCGAGTCGCCCGCGGCGGCCGCCGAAGCCGTACTGCCGGTCTTCGAGGCGGCGCGGGACGAACTGGGCCAGGCCCGCGCCTGCCTGCGGATCGCCCAGCGCAGCCAGTCCCTGAGCCGGCACGGCGACGCGGACCGCCGGCTCACCCGGGCCCTGGCCCACGCGGTGCGCGCGGGGGGCGAGCCGGAACGGGCCGCCGCCCTGGGCGCGATCGGCATCTCCCTGTGGCGCGGCCCGGTACCGGTCCCCGAGGCCGTGGCCCGGTGCCGGACGCTGCTCGGCGAGCACGGCGGCGAACGACGGACCGTACGACTGACCCTGAACTGCCCGCTGGCGGTCCTGCTGGCGCTCCAGGAACAGTGGACGGCCGCGCGGGACTGCCTCGCGGAGGCCGCCGGACTCGCCGAGGCACTGGGGTACGCGGAGACCGAGGTGGTGCTTCCGCTGTTCAGCGCGATGGTCGAGGGGCTGGCGGGCCGGCCGGACCAGGCGCTCGCCCTGCTGGACACGGCGGCCGGGGCGGCCCGGCGGCTGGGCGCGGCGGCCCTGCTGGACAGCGTCGGCCTGGAGTCCGCGAGGCTGCACATGGACGGCGGTGACGTGCGGGCGGCGGCGGACGTCCTCGGGCGGCTCGGGCAGCGGGCCGAGCGCCCGCACGGCGAAGCGGTGGAGTTCGGCGGCCTGCTGGGCCGGGTCGCCGCCGCACAGGGGCGTCCCGACGAGGCCCTCCGGCTCGCCGCCCGCGCCGTCGCGTCCGCCGAACGCACCGACTCGCCGGTCGCGCACGCCGTCGCCCGCCTCGACCAGGCGCACACCCTCCGCCTGCTCGGCCTCGACGACCGGGCGCGCGGCGCCGCCTCGGCAGCCCGAGCACTGTTCGCCGCCAAGGGACATCTGCCCGGAGGGCGCTGGGCCGCGGGCCTCTCCACGAACGGGAACGAGCAACGATGACGACAGCGCCGGCCCAGGGGCTCACCTGGCGCCTGCTCGGCAGACGCCCCGCCGACATCCCGGTGGCGGCCGACGGGATCCATCCGCCGGACGCCTTGGACGGGGCCACCGGCCGGGGGGTGCGGGTCTGCGTGGTCGACTCCGGTGTCGAGCGCGACCATCCCTCCGTGGGCCGGGTCGACGGCTCCTGGGTGGTCGTCAAGGACGACGAGGGCATCCGGGTCGAGGAGACCGACACCGGAGACACCTGCGGCCACGGCACGGCCTGCGCCGGCATCGTCCGCAGGGTCGCGCCGGACTGCGAGCTGTACAGCGTACGCGTGCTGGGCGAGCGCTTCTCCGGGACCGGGGACGTCCTGCTGGAAGGACTGCGCTGGGCCGTCCGGCAGCGCTTCGACGTGATCAACCTGAGCCTGTCGACGACCAGGACCCGCTTCGCGGAGGAACTGCGCGTGGTGGCCGACGAGGCGTACTTCAACCGCACGGTCGTCGTCGCCTCGGCCCACAACACCCCGGTGGAGAGCTTCCCCTGGCGTTTCGCGTCGGTGATCTCGGTGGGCAGCCACGAGGAGGAGGACCCCGAACTGCACCTGTACAACCCCCGTCCGCCCGTGGAGTTCTTCGCCCCCGGCCAGAACGTGGAAGTGGCCTGGCTGGGCGGCCGGACCATCCGTTCCACCGGCAACAGCTACGCGACGCCCTACATCACCGGCCTGTGCGCCCGGTTCCTGTCCCTCGGCCCCCGCATGACGCCCTTCCAGGTGAAGAGCGCCCTCTACGCCTCCGCGGCCAACGTCCGCTAGACACGAGAAAGGTGCCGCCGTGTCCCTCGGCACGCAGCCCGCGAGCACATCGGACGACCCGATGGCCCACGAACTCCTCCAGTCCGTCGTCGACGTCGCCCGCGCGATCTTCGGCGCCCAGGCGAGCTCCGTCTTCCTGCTCGACGAGGAGGCGGGAGAACTGGTCTTCCGAGCCGTCTCCGGCCGCGGCGAGGAGTTCCTGGTCGGCCGGCGCTTCCCGGCCGGCCGCGGCATCGCCGGGTGGGTGGCGGTCTCCGGCGAGCCGATCGTGGTCGACGACCTCGCCGACAACCCGTCCTTCGACCGTTCCCTCGCGCAGTCGACCGACTACGTGCCCGACGCGCTGATGGCGGTCCCGCTGGTCCACGGCGAGCGGGTGCTCGGCGTCCTGGAAGTCCTCGACCCGGCCGAGCAGGCCCGCTCCAGCCTTCCCGAGCTGGACCTGCTGTCGCTCTTCGCCCGGCAGGCGGCCACCGCCCTGCGGTTCACCATGGCGCGGGCCGGCGGTGCGGACGGCGGCGGGCCGGAACCTGTGGCGCCGCACCGGCGCGCCACGGCGCTGCGGTTGGTCCGCCGGCTGGAACACCTCCTGGCCGAGGAGACACCGGACCGGTGAGGGCCGACCGGTGCCGGTGCCGGTGCCGGTGCCGGTGGCGATGCCCGTACCTGTGCCCGCGCCCCTACGGAAGGATCAGTATGGGCCTACGTGATTACTGGGAGGCCCGCCGGCCACGGCGTGGATGAAGATCAGCTCTACCCGGAGGGACGTCGGCCTCGCACCGCGAGCCGCACGCCCGGGAGCCAGAGCTGAGGAGACCCATGATCGAGCAGAACGGGCCGCGGGACGCAACAGCGGGCACAGGGCGAGCTGCTCGGGGAACGCACGCCCGGCCGCTCGTCGGCCGGGAGCGGGAGCTGGCCGTCCTGCGGTCCGCGGTCAGCGCCTGCCGGGACGGCGTGTCCACCCTCGTCGAGATCACCGGGGATCCGGGGCTCGGCAAGACCAGGCTGCTGTCCGAACTGGCCGACCTGGCCGGGTCGGAAGGACTCACGGTCCTGTCCGGCCGGGCCTCGGAGTTCGAACCGCAGCGCTCCTTCGGGGTGTTCGTGGACCCCGTCCGCCGGTGCTTCGGCCGGCGGACCGCGGCCGAACACGGGCCGCTCGACGACGACACGGCGGAGTTGCTGGACCTGGTGCTCCCCGGCGGTGCCGGTGCCGGTTCCGGTCCCGGGCGGCCCCGGTACCCCGAGGTGGAGCGCTACCGGCTGTACCACGCCGTCGGCCGGCTCCTGGCGGACGTCGCGGGGGAGCGCGGGGTGCTGCTGTGTCTCGACGACCTGCACTGGGCGGACGAGGGATCCCTGGAACTGCTGCACCACCTGCTGCGCCAGCCGCCCCGGACACCGCTGATCCTCGCCTGCGGACACCGGCCCCGGCAGGCGGCGGCGAAACTGCTGGCCTCCTTCCAGCACCCCCCTGCCGACTACCGCGTCGAACGGCTCCCGCTGTCACCGCTGGACCAGCGGGAGTGCCGCAGTCTCCTCGGCTCCGTGCACCCGCCGCGCCGGCGTGACCGGCTGTGCCAGGTCAGCGGGGGCAATCCGCTCTACCTGGAGGTCCTGACCGAACTCACCGCCGACGGTACCGACGCGACCGAGGAACCCACCGGCCTGCCGCACACGCTGCGGGCGGCCCTGGCCCGCGAGGTCGCCCTGCTGACCGTGGAGGAACTCGCCACGCTGCGCGCCGCCGCGGTGCTGGGCGACCCCTTCGACCCCCTGCTGCTCGGCCCGGTCGCGGGCCTGGCCACCGGTTCGGCCCTGGAGGCGCTCGACGTCCTCGTGGGCATGGACCTCGTCCGGTCCGGCGCGCCGACCGGCCCCGCGCAGGACGAGCCGCGCCAACCGCTGCACTTCCGGCATCCGCTGCTCCGTGAAGTCGTGTCCCGCGACACCCCGCCGGGCTGGTGGCTCGCCGCGAACGCACGAGCCGCCGAGGCACTGGGCGGGAGCGGCGCGAGCCCGGTGGAACGCGCGCCCTACCTCGCGCGTTCGGCGCGGACGGGCGACCTGGAAGCCGTCCGCGTCCTCGCCGAGGCCGCCGCCCGAGCCACCCCCTCGACGCCCGCGACCGCGGCCGCCTGGCTGCGCGCGGCGCTGCGGCTGTCCGGCGCGGACGGCTCCGAGGAGTCGGCCCGGCGCCGGACCGGGATGCTGCTCGCCCTGGCGAACGCCTGCATGATGACCGGGGACCTCGCCGCCTGCCGCGACGCCCTCGCGCAGGCCCTGGACCTCGTGCCGCAGGACCGGCGTCAGCAGCGCGTGCCGATCGTGGAACTCCGGTCGGTGATCGAGCGGATCCTCGGCAGCACCAAGGCGGCGAAGCGCGCGCTCCAGGACGAACTGGCCCGCTGGCCGGAGACCGACGCGCGGGCGAACCCGCTCCGGCTGCAACTCGCCACCGTGGGCATGGCCCAAGGGGACTTCGCCGTGGCGACAGGCCACCTCGACGCCCTCCTGGCCCGTACTCCCGCGCCCGCCGACCGCAAGACCCTGACCGCGGTGGCGGCCTGCCGCGCCCTGGGCGCCGCGTACAGCGGACGGACCGGGACGCTGCTGACGCACGCCTCCGAGGCCGCCACCCTCATCGACGCCATGGAGGACGGGGAACTCGCGACCTTCCTCGACGAGGCCGGCCAGCTCGGCTGGGCCGAGGTCCTCGCCGAACGCCACCACGCCGCCGTCCGGCACATGACGCGCGCCACCCGGTGCGCCCGGCTCACCGGGCGGAGCTACATGATGCCGTACCTGCTGCTCGGCCAGTCCTACGCGGAGCAGGCGACGGGAGACCTCTCGGGCGCGATCTCCTCGGCGGCGAGCGCCGAGGAGATGGCCCACCTGCTCGACCGGCCGGACCTCGTCGGCTACGCCCTGACGCTCGGCGCCGGCGCCACCGCGCTGCTGGACGGCCCGGCGGCCGCCGCCGACGCCGCCGAGCGGGCCCTGCGCTCCGCCGGGCGCCGCGGTCGGCTGTGGGAGCTGTCCGCGGCGGTCCTCGCGTCCGTCCGCCTCGACCAGGGGCGGCCCGACGACTGCGTCCGGCTGCTGCGGACCATCACCGGTACCGGCCGTTCGACGACGACCCGGGCGCTGCGGGCCATGTGGTACTCCACCGCGGCCCAGGCCGAGACGGCCCTCGGCGACAGGGCGGCCGCCCGCGACTGGGCGGCCCGCGCCGCCGAGGCCGCGCGGGCCGTGGGGCTCCCCGGCCAGTCCGGCTACGCCGCTCTCGCCCTGGCCTGCGTCCGGCCCGACGACCCCGGCGCCGCCGCGGAACTCTTCTCGGCCGCGGCCGAGTCCTTCGCCGCCGCCGGCCTGGTCCTGGCGGAGAGCCGCGTCCGGCTCCTGCTCGGCCGGTCCCTGGCGGCCGCCGGCCGGCTGGACGAGGCCATCGGCGCCGTCGGACGCGCCAAGCGGATCGCCGACGCCCACGGGGCGGGACATCTGAGCAGGCTCGCCGTCAACGCCCAGCGTCAGATCGGCGCCCGCCGGCCCCGGCGGGGCGGGCACGGCGCGCCGTACGGCGCGCTTTCCGAACAGGAGCGGCGCATCTGCCAGTTGGTGGCCCGGGGCCTGTCCAACCGCGACATCGCCTCGAACCTGTTCGTGTCGGTCAAGACCGTCGAGGCCCACCTCACCCGCATCTTCCGCAAACTCCAGGTGAGTTCGCGTGCCGCCGTGGTCGGCGCCCTCAGCAGCGCACATACCGACATCGGACCGTCGGCCAACCGGATCCTGACCTCCCCTCGGCATGCTCCCTGACAACCGCCGCGAGCACGAGGCGTCCGGACGGACCGCCTGCTCGGCCGGGCAACGTGAGGAGGATCCCTTGTTCGACGTCCTCGGTGAGGTCTTCGCCGACAAGGAGTACTACGCACCGCTCGCGGCGATCGACGATCCCGGCCCGCGCTTCGCCCCCGGACGCGTACCGGCCGGCTGGCGTGGCACAGCGCACGACATCTGGACGGTCTGGCGCAATCCGCAGGTCCGGCCGCCCGAGCGGGGCTGGAAGATCCATGTGTCGGCACGGCTGGACCGTGCCCAGCACGTCCTCGACGTGGTGGCGGACACCTGCTTCGCCGAGAACACGCCGTTCAAGCACGCGAGCGCCCGGTTCTTCTTCCTGTTCCTCCACCACAAGCACGGCGCCAGATCGCAGTCGGGGAAGTTCTGCACCGTCTACCCCCCGGACAGCGCCACCGCGCGGCGGCTCCTCGACCTCCTCTCGCAGGCCCTGGAAGGGGAGGAGGGCGCCTACGTCCTCTCCGACCGCCGCTACCGGGACTCCCGGACCGTCCACTACCGATTCGGCGCGTTCGGCGGCCGGAGCCGGCTGCTGCCCGACGGGACCCGGGAGCCTCTCGTCCGCGACGGCTTCGGGCGCGACGTCGTGGACGTCCGCCTGCCCGCCTTCGTCCTCCCCGACGGGATCGTCGACCCCTTCGTCACCGAGGAGCAGGCGGAGCACGAGGGCCCGATCCTCATCCGCCACTACGAGATCGTCAAGGTGCTGCAACCGAGCAATGCCGGAGGGGCGTACCAGGCACGGGACACCCGCACCGGACGCCTCGTCCTGGTGAAGGAGGCGCGCGCCCACAACGGCTACACCTGGGACGGCACCAGCGCGCGGGAGCGGCTGCGCCACGAACACGAGGTGCTCGCCGCCGTCCACGGGGCGATCCCCGGAGTGGGCCCTGAGCCGCTGGACCACTTCACCGAGTGGGAGCACGACTTCCTCGTCATGGAGCACGTCGAGGGACTGCCGCTGCCCCAGTGGATGGGACGCGCCGCCCCCCTCCTCAAGGCCGACGGGTCGCCCCGGGACTTCGCCGGGTACTACGCCGGCTGCCGGCGCATTCTCCGGTCCCTGGACACGGCCCTCGAGCGATTGCACTGCCTGGGGTACCGGTTCGGGGACATCAACCCCGGGAACGTCATCGTCACCCCCGCGGGAGACGCCAGGTTCGTCGACTTCGAAGCCGTGTCGGCGACGAGCGACCCTCCCGCCGCGATGGGGACCCCGGGATTCACGGCGCCTTCCGACCTGACCGGCGACGGCACCGACCCGTTCGTGGGCGACCGGTACGGCATGGCGGCGACGGCCCTCACCCTGCTGGCGCCCCTGTACGCCGTTCCCGAACCCGTGTCCGCCAACCTCGCGCTGCTGCGGCGCGATCTGACGGCCGCGGCCCCGGTACCCGACGACCTGTGGGCGCGGGCCACCGCCTTCCAGCGGTCGCCCGAGCGGGAAGCCGCCGTTCTGCCCACCCCCGCGGAACTCGACGCCGACCCCCTGGCGTGCCTCGGCCGGGTCGCCGAGCAGATAGCCGCGGGGCTGCTCGACATGGCCGACAGCGCCAGGACGGACTGGGTCTTCCCGCCGCCGCCCATGGCGTTCCGGACGAACACCGTGTGCGTGGCGTACGGGACCGCGGGCGTGGTGCACGCCTTGCACCGGGCGGGGGCACCGGTCCCGGATGCCGTCGAGAAGCGGTTGCGCCGCGATGCCCAGGCGTCGCGCGAGGAACTGCCGCCCGGTCTGGCGGTCGGCTCGGCGGGAATCGCCCGGGTCCTCGCCGCGCTCGGCCACCTCGACGAGGCGATCGACCTCGCGCGCACCGCCGACAGCCATCCCCTCACCGCGTCGTCGACCACGCTGGCCGGCGGGCGGGCCGGGGTCGGCCTGGCCTGGCTCGCCCTGCACCAGCGAACGGGCGACGTTCGTCACCTCGAACGGGCCGCCGCCGCGGGCGACGCGATCCTGCGCACCGCCGACCTGGGATCCACGCTCGGCGCCCACGACGCTCGCGGGCTGTTCCACGGACGCGCCGGACTGGCGCACTTCCTCCACTACCTGGCTCGTGACACGGGCGACGAACGCTACCGGGAAGCGGGCCGCCGGCTGCTGCACGAGGAACTGGACCGTGCCGTCCCGCTGCCCGACGGCTCGCTGTCCTTCTCCGAGAACGCCCTGAGCGGACGCGTCATGCCGTTTCTCGCCGAGGGTTCGGCCGGCGTGGGCACAGTCCTGGTCCGCTACGCGGCCACCTCACCCGACGAACGGTGCACGGCGGCACTTCCCCTGGTCGTCGCGGACACCCGCAAGGTCTACGCGAGGGAACCCGGCCTGTACGGCGGACTCGCCGGCATGGTCTGCCTCCTCGCGGACCACGCGGATCTCACCGACGACGCACGGGACCGCCAGGACGCCGTCCGGGTCGCCACGGGACTGGTCAAGTACGCCGTCCCGCACGGCCGAGGCATCCGCTACCGCGGCGGGAACTCGCTCCGGTTCAGCGCCGATGTCTCCAGTGGCAGTGCCGGGGTCCTGCTGGCGCTCCAGCGCGTCGTCCACGCTCAGGGCGACGAGTTGTTCACCCTGGACCGCCACGGGTCCGCGATCGAAGGAAGGAGGTGATCAAACATGGCGCAGATCCTCGCCCTCCAGAAGCTCCGGATCGAGACGGACTTGCTGTTCCCCTGCTTCAGCGTGTCCGTCAGCGGGTGGAGCAACGTCACGACGTGAGTGCCCCGTCTCGTGGGGTGCCCCGGCAGCCGACTGCCGGGGCATCCCCGGGAGCCGTTCCGCCGCGGACCGCGAGACGTGCCACTTGCGTCCGGTCCGTCACGCGCAACTTGGCGAACACCGCCCGCAGATGATTCTTCACCGTGCTTTCCGAGATGCTCAGATTCCGCGCGACGGCCCGGTTCGTCATGCCCTGCGCCACCAGTTCCAGTATCTGCCGCTCCCGGCCGGTGAGCGGTCGGCTCGGCCGCTCCTCCGCCGGAAAGCGTGGCGATCCGGGCCACGTCATCCTGTGCTCTTCTCTGTCGGGGCGTCGAGGATCTGGTGCTGCCCGGTGCCCGGTGCCCGGCGTCGGGGGACCGGCCGCCGGTTCCGCCGAGGCACGGTAAGGACTGATCTTGTGGAAATTCTGTGATGCCATGGTGGACCCCGGGCACGGTCCCGACACACGTACGATCACAGCCGTGAGAACCGGCGTACATGCGGGGGAGCGGGTGCTGGTCGCCGACGACGACCCGGCGATACGGCGTTCGCTGGAGCGCGGGCTGCGGCTGGACGGCTTCTCGGTGGTCCTGGCCGACGACGGCCCCGCCGCGCTGGCCGTCCTGCGGGACGAAGTGCCGGACGTGGTGGTGCTGGACGTCTCGATGCCCGGCCTCAGCGGGACCGCGGTGTGCCGGACGCTGAGGGAGAGCGGCAGCGACGTACCGGTGCTGATGCTCTCGGCGCTGGACCAGGTGGCCGACCGGGTGGCCGGCCTCCAGGCGGGCGCCGACGACTACCTGATCAAGCCGTTCGCCCTGCAGGAACTGGTGCTGCGACTGCGCGCGCTGCTGCGCCGCAGGCCCCCCGCGCCGACGGACCGGGTGCGTGCCGGGGATCTGGTGATCGACCCGGGGACCCGCGGAGCCGTGCTGGACGGCACGCCGCTGGCCCTCACCCGGCGGGAGTTCGACCTGCTGGAGGTGCTGGCCCGCAACGCCGGTCTGGTGCTCACCCGCGACCAACTGCTGGACCGCGTGTGGGGGTACGACTTCGACGTGCGCACCGACGCCGTGGACACGTTCATCAGTTACCTGCGGCGCAAGCTGGAGGCCGGCGGGCGGCCCCGGATCCTGCACACCGTCCGCGGGATCGGCTTCGTCCTGCGCGACGACCGGGCGCCGGGCGGGGGCGGGCGTTGAGGCTGTCCACCCGGATCGCGCTGGTGGTCGCCGCGGTCGTACCACTGCTCGTACTGGCGGGCGGCGCCCTGCTGCTGCGGCTCGTCGCGGACGATCTGCACGCCCAGCAGGACGCCCACCTGCGTGACCGTGCGGCCGCGGTGGGACCGTCGGCCACGGCGCTGCTGCGCACGATGACGAGGGGCCGCGCGGCGGGCGAACAGGCCCGGCAGCGGATGCTGTTCACCTCCGCCCTGGACGTCGGCATCCGGCTCACCGGCCCCCACGGCACGGTGTCGGGCGGCCCCCAGCCCGGTGCCCCGGTGAGGCTGCCCGCCGCCGGGACGAAGCCCGTCCTGGTGACGGTGTGGGCCGGCGGTGTCCGCTGGCGGGTGCTGGCGACACCCCTGACCGGTTCCGGGCACGGGGCCACGGGCACGTTGTGGCTCATGTCGCCGGGCACCGCCACACAGACCCAACTCCGCCTCGTACGGCGACGCGTGATCGCCGCCGCCCTGCTCACCGCCCCGCTGGCCGGCGCCCTCGCCTGGGCGGCCGCCGCCCGCGCGGCCCGTCCGCTGCGGCTGCTCCAGCGGCGCGCAGGCGGCCTGGACCCCCGGACCAGCGCGGTTCGTCTCGACCACACCCCGACCGGGGTCGCCGAGGTCGACGACCTGGCCCGCACGCTCCAGACCGTGCTCGCCCGCTACGACGAGCAGGCCGCGCGCACCACGGAGGCACTGGCGACGGCCCGGTCGTTCGCCGCGGCCGCGTCCCACGAGCTGCGCAATCCGCTGATGAGCGTGGGCACCAACCTCGACATCCTCACCGGACATCCGGACCTTCCTGAGGCCGACCGGGCCGAGGTCCTGGACGATCTGCGCCGGGAGCACGGCCGGGTGCTCGGCCTGCTGGTCATGCTCCGGGCACTCGCCGAGGGCGACCTGGTCGAGGCGGAGGCGTTCGGCCCCGTCGACCTGGCCGACGTGGTGCACCAGGGCGCCTTAGACCTGCGGCGCCGGCACCCCGGGGCGGACGTGGAGGTGCGCGCGGACTCCGGCCTGGTGGTGCGGGGCTGGGAACAGGGGCTGCGCTCGGTCGTCGACAACCTCCTGGCCAACGCCCTGGCGCACGGTCACGAAGCGGGCCGCCCGGCCCAGGTGGAGATCTCCGCGCACGGCGCCCGGGACGAGCACGGCCCGGTCGCCGTACTCACCGTCGGCGACCGGGGGCCCGGCATTCCGCCGGCCGCGCGGGCGGCCGTCTTCGAGCGCTTCCACCGCCGCCCCGACAGCCCCGGCTCCGGGCTGGGACTGACCCTGGTCGCCCAGCAGACCGCCCTGCACGGCGGCCGGATCACCGTCCAGGACCGGCCCGACGGGCCGGGCACCCGGTTCGAAGTACGCCTCCCCCTCACCGACGACCGGGACCCGGCCACCGCCACCCTGCCCCAGCTGCGGCGCGACTGGCTCACAGCGGATTTCGGCCGGTCACAGACTTTCCACAAGGAGCGCTCCTAGCTTCTCGTCGCGCCGGCGATCCGCCGTGCCGAACGGAACGAGGGAGAGAGAAGCTCATGCTGCGCAGGAAGACCACCGTGGTGGCGCTCGCCACCGTCACCGCGCTGCTCGGGGCGGTCGGGTCGGCCGCCGCCGACGGGGGGAGCCCCACGTCGAGCGCGAGCGCCGACCCCACCGGGAACACGGCGCGCGCCCTGTGCGCGCGGGCCACCCGGGTCGCCCATCGCATCGACCGGGACCTGACGCGCCTCGACGGCCCGGTGACCCGGCGCGGGTCCGTCGCACGCCTCCAGAAGCGTGTCGACAACGCGGCGGCCACCGGACACGACAGGGCCGCGCTCGACGACCGGCTCACCTACCGCGAGTCCCTCGTGCCGGTCCTCCAGCAGCGGCGCCGTACCCTCACCCAGGTCACGGACTGGTGCGCCGCCCACGACCAGGGAGCCACCACGTGACCCCGCCGCGCTCCCGCCGCGCCCCGACGGCCGTGGCGCTGCTCTGCGTCGCCCTGACCACCGCCTGCGGCCCCCACGGAGCTGCCGGCAAGAGCGGCAGCGGGCAGCCGGGCACTCCCGTCGTCTCCGCCCCGTCCGGCACGACGGCTGCGCCGTCCCCGTCCGCCACCGATCTCTCGCAGCTCACCCGCATCGTGGACGACGCCGAGAGCGCGGCCGCGGCCGCGGACTCCGACGCCGCGAGCGACAGATGAGCCATGGGGCTCCCGCCGTCCACCGGTGAGGAGCCCCACGCGCGGCTCGCCGACGGCCCGAGCGCCTGCCGGGCCGTCACCCCGGGGGCATGGGCAAAGGGACGCCGTCCCTCCCCCGCGCACCGGCCGCGGACGCTGTCTCGCGGGCGTACAGCTGGAGGAGGCGCGGCAGGGAGTAGGCCGTCGTGTGGGCGGTGACCTCGCTCCCGGGCGAGACGACCGCCCCCGCCTCGATCATCAGCTCCAGCTCCCGTCGTGCCCCGGTCTGCCCGCACCCCAGGGCGGCCGCGGCCTCCTCCACCGTGAAGGTCCCCGACAGCGGCAGCGCGGCCAGCCGCCGCAGGGCGGTCCGGTGCGCCCCGTCCAACTGCCGCCACTGGTGGGCCATGTGCGACCTGACGTCGATGTCCCCCACGACGAGTTCGTCGAGCACGGTCGAGGCGTCGGACAGCCGGTCCGCGTACTCGGCCGGCGACAGGTGTCGCAGGACGGCGAGCTTGAGGCCCGCGGCGCGCACCGCCAGCGGCAGCGACCCGCAGGCCGCGACGATGCGTCCGGCCGCGGGCCGGTCGCGGGACACGCGACCGGCGCCGAGGAGGCGGCCCAGCAGATCCAGTGCCTCGGCGGTGGTCAGCGGGGGCACCTGGACGCGGTGGGCCGGGGCGAGCCCGGCGAGCTGGGTACGGGCCGTGACCACGACCGCGCTCCGTCCCGCGCCGGGCAGCAGCGGCCTGACGGCGGCTTCCTCGTCGGCGCCGTCCAGCACCACCAGCACCTTCCGGTCGGCCAGCCACGCACGCCAGAGCGCGGCGGCCCTGCCGGAATCCCGGCGCGCCGCCCCGGCCGGCACATCGGTGTGCCCGAGCAGTTCGGCCGTCACCGACCCGAGGGACCGGGGCACCCCGTCGTCATCGTGCAGCCGTACGAAGATCCGGCCCCCGGGGAACTCGTCTCCCAGCCGGTGCGCCGCTCGCACGGCGAGGGCCGTCTTCCCCGCGCCGGCCGGTCCGACGACGACTCCGACGGCGCCACCGGCTTCGGCCACGCGGAGCAGCTCCGCCACCGTCTCCTCGCGGCCGGTGAAGTCGGCCAGGTCCGGCGGGAGCTGGACCGGCGGTCTGCGGCGGACGGTCCGCGCGGCCTCCGGCGGGCCGGCCTCGGCGGTGAGGATCGAACGGTAGAGGGATTCCAGCACCGGGCTGGGAGACAAGCCCAGTTCCCGGGACAGGCTCTGGCGCAGCTCGTCGTAGGCGGCCAGTGCCTCGGCCCGGCGGCCCGAGCGGTACAGGGCCGTCATCTGCGTGGCCCGCAGCCGTTCCCGCAGCGGATACCGTTCCACCAGGTCGCCGGTGGCCTCGGTGACCTCGCGCGCGTGGCCCGCCTCCAGCGCGGCCTCGGCCCAGTCCTCGCACACGGCGAGGTGGCGGGCCGCCAGCCGCTCGGCCTCGGCCCGTAGGGGGCCCGAACAAGCCAGCTCGGGCAGTGGCACGCCCGCCCACAACATCCGCGCGTCGCGCAGCAGCCGGGCGGCGCGTTCGGCGTCGCCGTCGGCGGCGGCCTCGCGCCCGGCGCGGGCCAGCGCCTGGAACCGCAGGACGTCCAGTTCGCCTTCGCCGAGTCGGAGCACATAGCCACCGGGCCGGTGCGCGAGCCGGTCCCCGGCACCGGTCTCCGCCAGTATCTTGCGCAGCGCCGAGACGTAGACCTGAAGGTTCTTCCGCGCCGTCCGCGGCGGCTCCCCGTCCCACACCGCCTCGGTCAACAGGTCCACGGAGACCAGCGCGTTGGCGCGGCACAACAGCATGGCGAGGACCAGCCTCTGCTTGAGGGGCCCCAACGACAACGCACGCCCCCGCGCCTCGGCGGCAAGCGGCCCCAGAACGGAGAACCGCAGCGCCTCCGGACGCGGATCAGGAGCCGAGTCACGCATGGCGACCCGCCGGCGCGTCGCCGTGCCGAGGACCGACCGTGGACAAGTGGCGCTTCCCGCCGGGCGCACCGAGTTCGCGGAGACAGCCGGGCGCACGGCGGGCGCCCGACACCGCGGCGGCGTCCAAGTCCGCGACGGTCACGGTGGAGTGGCTGGTCGAGGGAACGTGCACGTGCGCTCCTGCATCACGGGACGAACGGCGAACCGGCCACGGGGCTCGCCGCGCCGGCCCGACGCGTGGGGCCGAGGACGACTGTGCCGCGCCCGACGATCCCTAACATTGGGGAAACCCCCAACTCCGGCCTCCCGCCCCGCGTTTCACCCTCTCCCGCGCACCCCGTCCGCCGCCCGCATCCGCGACGGCTCCCTCCCCGCGGTCGACACCGCCCGGCGAACCGGGTGCCGCACGGCGACGTCGCCCCCGAACCCTGCCGCGTCAAGCGGACCGCTACGACGCCCCCGAGCATCCGCCCTCCCCGAGCCGCCGAAGGGGATCCGGCCCGCCGCCCCGAGCGGCCCGCGCCACCGGCCGCTCGCGCTCCGGCCGAAGGCCGTCCCGCCCGCCGCCCCGAGCGGCCCGCGCCACCGACCGCTCGCGCTCCCGGCAGCCGTCACCGTCCCGCGCCACGCTCGGTCCGAGCGCCGTACGCCCGGCTCTTCCACAAGGCGCCGAGGCCGGCGACCGGGATGCGCTCCGCCTCCCGCCCGGCCGCCCTGCTCGACGCGGCCCCCACCACCTGGAGCACCTCGCCGCTCGGCCGAGGAGTCGTGCCCCACGTCCGGGGGCGGGGAGCCGGCGCTCCCGAAGGCCGGCCTCGGTCACGTACGGGCACCTCTTCCAGGACCGTCCGGACGCCATCTCGAAGAAGACCCCCAAGCGCCGCTCCAACCCCCCGGCCAGGCGACGGCCAACCCGGAGAAGCCGAAGAAGAGGGCCCGCGGACCTACCGAGGCTGGGACCGCCCCATGGATCCCGCGGGGCGCTGCGGGCGCGGCCGTCATCGGGAAGCCGGGCGCGTCGAGCCGCCTCGTCGGACCCTCGACGGGCACAGGACCGGCGGTCGAGGGGACTGCGGGGGCGAGCGCCAGGTTCGCGACCCCGCGTGAAGTCCTCCACGCGGGGGCAGAACCCCATTCCTGGCCGCGAGTTTCACCCGTGCCGAGAACTCCTTCAAGCGGTCCAACGCCCGTACGGAGCTGACGCTGCTCTCCAGGAGCCCGGCGCCGTAGTCCCTCGTACGAGTGAGAGATCTCAAGATCGCCGGGGATTGTGGACTCTATGTGGACTCCGAGCGTAAGAAAGGGCCCCCCGTTCGAACAGAACGAGGGGCCCGCACCTGCTTTGACCTGCTGTCTAGGTCTGTGCCCCCGGCAGGATTCGAACCTGCGACACCCGCTTTAGGAGAGCGGTGCTCTATCCCCTGAGCTACGAAGGCGGGGACCTGTCGTGTGGACAGGGTGGCGATCGACCGGTGATGGTCTGGTCGCCGTCGTCAGTGTAGCGGGTGGTGCGCTCGGCGCATGGGGGATCGGGGCGGGGGCGGAGGGGCGTACCGGTTCCGGGGCGGGGGCGGAGGGGCATACCGGTTCCGGGGCGGGGACGGGGGTGAGGGGTGCATCGGTTGTGGGGCGGGGCTGGGGCGAGGGGTGTGGCGTGGTTCCTCGCGCGGGCCCCGCCGTGAGGGTCAGCGGAGGCGGCGCAGGGTGTCCGGGGTGAGGGAGGCGAGGTCGGGGTAGCCGTCGACGGCCATCAGGAGGTCGGCCTCGGCCAGGAGGGAGCGCAGGACGTGGACGATGCCGTCGGTGCCGTCCAGGGCGAGCCCGTAGGCGTAGGGGCGGCCGATGCCGACGGCGGTCGCGCCCAGGGCGAGGGCCTTGACGATGTCGGAGCCGGAGCGGACGCCGGAGTCGAACAGGACCGGCAGGTCGCCGGCGGCCTCGACCACGCCGGGCAGGCAGTGCAGCGCGGGCAGACCGCCGTTGGCCTGGCGGCCGCCGTGGTTGGAGCAGTAGACGCCGTCGACGCCGGCGTCCTTGGCGCGGCGGGCGTCGTCGGGGTGGCAGATGCCCTTGAGGATCAGCGGCAGGTCGGTGAGGGACCGTAGCCACGGCAGGTCGTCCCAGGTGAGAGGGTTGCCGAAGGTCAGGGCCCAGTGCAGCACCGCGGCCGACGGGTCGTCCTCGGGGGACTTGGCGAGGCGGGAGCGGAAGACGGGGTCGCTGGTGTAGTTGGCCAGGCAGTGGCCGCGCAGCTGGGGGAAGTTGCTCGCGGCCAGGTCGCGCGGGCGCCAGCCGGTGATCCAGGTGTCCAGGGTGACCACGATCCCCTTGAACCCGGCCGCCTCGGCACGGTGGACCAGACTCTCGGCCAGCTCCCGGTCGGTGGGGGTGTAGAGCTGGAAGAAGCCGGGAGTGTCGCCGAACTCCGCCGCCACCTCCTCCATCGGGTCCACCGTCAGGGTGGAGGCGACCATCGGAACGCCGGTGCGGGCGGCGGCGCGTGCCGTGGCCAGGTCCCCGTGGCCGTCCTGGGCGCACAGGCCGATCACCCCGACCGGGGCCATGAAGAGGGGCGAGGGCAGGCGCATGCCGAACAGGTCGACGGACAGATCGCGCTCCTTGGCCCCCACCAGCATGCGCGGGACGAGGCCCCACTCCTCGAACGCGGTGGCATTGGCCCGCTGGGTGCGCTCGTCCCCGGCGCCGCCCGCGACGTACGACCGCAGCGACGGCGTCAGCGCGGCCAGCGCCGGCGGCTCCAGCTCGGCGAAGGTCATCGGCAGCCGCGGTATCACTCCGCGCAGGCCGTCGAGGTAGATCTCGTTCTGGTAGTCGGCGAACGCCATCAGGTCCTCCTGCCCCGGCCCGCCGGATGCGAGCCCCCTGGACCCCTACAGCCCGGGAGCGGCCGGCGGCAAGGGGGAGCGGCGGCGAGCAGGGTCAGGACCGCGTCACCCGCACCCGGTACGTGCCGTCGTCCTCCCCCGCCACCCGCACCACCACCCCGCGGCGCGGGTCCTTGAAGGTCTGGCCCGGAGTGAAGGGGGCGTCGGAGAGTTCGGCCTGGACGTTGGGGCTGCGGGTGCAGCCCCCGCTGTCGCGGTGGGCGTCGTAGACGGTGATCGGGCCGTGGCCGGTGTCGACGGTGGCGTCCACCTTGTAGATGAGGACGCCGGGGCAGCAGATCGCCTCGTCGTTGCCGCCCTGGGCCCGGACCTCCAGGGCGTAGGCCGTGTGGCCGTCGATCGGGATGATCACCAGCTTGCCGCCGCCGGACCGGTACAGCGGCGTCAGGGAGTACTCCACGCTGCCCCGGCTCGCCGCGCAGCCCACCTGGGTGCCGTCCAGCCAGCCCAGTTTCCACTTGTCCCAGGCGAGCATGTCGTTGTTGGCGCCCCAGTCCTCGCTCATGATGTCCCAGTGCCCGACCGTGCCGCCGCCGTCCTGCGTGTACAGGTCGGGCAGGCCGAAGGTGTGGCCGTTCTCGTGCGGCAGGACCCGGTAGCCGGTGTGCGGGAAGGAGCCGGAGCCGTCGTCCTGGCGGGAGTAGATGAACGAGGCGTTGGCGACCGGCACCCCGTCGGCCACCGGCGCGTCCGCGTTCCCCGCGAAGGTCACCGACAGCACCGTGTCCAGCGCCGACGGGCCGGCGTTCGGGGTGACCAGGATGTTCAGGAGGTCGTACGACCGGAAGTCCACCGTCGGATCGGCCGCGGCCACGATGTCCTGCACCAGCTGCCGGTACCCGGGGTCGAACGGCGCGCCGCGCTCTATGCCGTAGGCCTTGAACGGCTTCGGCATCCGCAGCCAGTTGGTCACCGGCGTCTCGGCCCGGTAGTCCAGGCGGCCGTACGACGAGGTGCGGAACCAGTCCTGCGTCCGCGGGAAGAACTCGTGGAAGCGGTCCATCGCGCTGCCCTGTCCGGGCGCGTCGGAGAAGTCGACCATCAGGGTCAGGGCGTGCACCGTGCCCGTGGAGCGGGCGTAGCCGTGCGGGGTGGGCACGCCCTCGGTCATCTGCACGTCCGGGCCGCCGTGGATCATGCAGGGGGAGAAGGCGGAGGAGCGGGCCAGGCCGATCGGGCCGGCGGCGGAGGGCGCCGTGAGGCGGGCGGTCCCGGCCGAGGTGCTGATCGCGAGGGTCAGCGCGGTCACCGCGGCGAGTGCGGCCATCCGGCGCGAGGGTATGGGGCGCGGGCGTATACCGCTCGGGTCCTGGTCGTGGGGTATGCGGCGGGGCGACTGCGGCTGCGGCTGCATGCACGAACCCTTCGCTCCACGGCAGCCACCGGTCCTCGGCTGCGCCCTTGCGATCACCCTGTGCCGGGGCTTCGGAGGGCGCGCGCTGGGCGAGACCGAACGTGGGAAGGGCGGGACCGATGGGGGGAAGGCGGGGCGCGGGAGGGTGAATTCCGGGCCGAGGTGAGTGTGTCTCAGGTCACAGGGCCTCTTTTCGTGCACGGGAAATAAGTGGGGAGCCCCTCCCCGTTTAGCAGTGTGTTCGCCTGAAACGGGGACTGATTCCCCGGATCGCCGGACCACCGGCATCGCATCGACGTCCCACGGACGCCCCACCGGCGTCCCGCCAGCAAAGGAGTGCGCAGTGACGACCGCGACCCACCCCGCGCCGCGCAAGGTGACCCGGCCCCGCGCCGACGCCCTGCGCAACCGGGAGCGGATCGTCACCGCCGCCCGGGAGATGTTCGTCGAGCACGGCCCCGACGTGCCGCTGGACGAGATCGCCCGGCGGGCGGGCGTCGGCAATGCCACGCTGTACCGCAACTTCCCCGACCGCGACGCCCTCGTCCGCGAGGTCGTCTGCTCCGTGATGGACCGTACGGCCGAGGCGGCCGAGGGTGCCCTCGCGGAGACCGGGGACGCGTTCGCGGCACTGGAGCACTTCGTGCACGCCTGCGCCGACGAGCGGATCAGCGCGCTGTGCCCGATGGTCTCCAGCACCTTCGACCGGCACCATCCCGACCTGGAGGCGGCCCGCGAGCGGGTCGAGAGCCTCGTGGCGGAGGTCATGGGGCGGGCCGTGACGGCGGGTCAGCTGCGGTCCGACGTCGGGGTCGGCGACCTGATGATCGCCGTGGCCCAGTTGAGCCGGCCCCCGGCCGGCACGGACTGCCCGCGCGGCGACCGGTTCGTCCACCGCCATCTCCAGCTTCTCCTCGACGGTCTGCGGGCCCCGGCCCGCTCCGTGCTGCCGGGCAGTGCCGTCACCGTCGAGGAACTCCGCCAGTCCGATTGTTCCGCCCAGACCGAATAGGCCCACCGGCCCGATCGGTTCGGGTCCCTCGCGCAGTCCAACAGCCCGTCACTTCCCGCCTGCTGCCTCCGCTGTCCTGACACGTTCCGCTCACTGTCGATTTCTCGTCGTTTTTCCGTCATCTGGTCACGAAGCTCCGCACTCGTGAACTCCCGAAGTCCCGAAGTGGGTACACCCATGTCCGAAGCCCTCAAGGCTCCCCGCATCGCCGCGCCGAGCGGTGACGCCAACCGCTGGAAAGCGCTCGTGTTCATCGCGCTCGCCCAGCTGATGGTCGTCCTCGACTCGACCATCGTGAACATCGCCCTGCCCTCCGCCCAGAAGGACCTCGGCATATCCGACGGCAATCGGCAGTGGGTCGTCACGGCTTACGCCCTCGCCTTCGGCGGTCTGCTGCTCTTCGGCGGCCGGATCGCCGACAAGTGGGGCCGCCGGCGTGCCTTCACCACCGGTCTGATCGGCTTCGCCCTGGCCTCCGCGGTCGGCGGTCTCGCCACCTCGGGCCCGATGATGTTCGGCGCCCGCGCCCTCCAGGGCGTCTTCGGCGCGCTGCTCGCGCCCGCCGCGCTGTCCCTGCTGGCCGTGATGTTCACGGACGCCAAGGAGCGCGCCAAGGCGTTCGGCATCTACGGCGCCATCGCGGGCGGTGGCGGTGCCGTCGGCCTGATCCTCGGCGGTTTCCTCACCGAGTACCTGGACTGGCGCTGGACGTTCTTCGTCAACGTGCCGTTCGCCGTCGTCGCCGCGACCGGCGCGCTGCTGGTCATCCGTGAGCCGGAGGGCGGCCGCAACCGCGCCCCGCTCGACATCCCCGGCGTCCTCCTGTCCACCCTCGGCCTGGTCGCGCTGGTGTACGGCTTCACGCGTGCCGAGTCCGACGGCTGGGGCGACACCCTGACCGTGTCGATGTTCGTGGCGTCCGCGGTGCTGCTGCTGGCGTTCGTGCTGGTCGAGTCCCGGGTCAAGGCCCCGTTGCTGCCGCTGCGCGTGGTCCGCGACCGCAACCGCGGCGGCATCTACCTCTCCCTCGGCCTCGCCATCATCGGCATGTTCGGCCTGTTCCTGTTCCTGACCTACTACCTCCAGATCGTGCAGGGGTACTCCCCGGTCAAGACCGGCTTCGCGTTCCTGCCGATGGTGGCCGGCATGATCACCGGCTCCACCCAGATCGGCGCCCGCCTGATGACCCGGGTCCGCGCCCGGCTGCTGATGGGCCCCGGCTTCCTGGTCGCCGGTCTCGGCATGCTGCTGCTGACCCGGCTGGAGATCGGGTCGTCGTACGCCACCCTGCTGCTGCCCGCGATGGTGCTGCTGGGCCTCGGCATGGGTACCGCGTTCATGCCGGCCATGTCCCTGGCCACCCAGGGCGTCGAGCCCCGGGACGCCGGTGTCGCCTCCGCGATGGTCAACACCTCGCAGCAGGTGGGCGGCGCGATCGGCACGGCGCTGCTGAACACCATCGCCGCGTCCGCGAAGACGTCGTACATCAAGGACCACATCGCCGGTGCCGCCACCAGGCCGCAGCAGCAGCTGGTGGGGCTCCAGGGCATGGTGCACGGCTACAGCACGGCGATCGCCTTCGCCTTCGGCATCCTGGGTGTCGCCGCGCTGATCGCCTTCACCTTCGTCAACGCGGGCCGTCCGGGCTCCACCACGGTGGCCGCCGGAGCGGGCGCGCAGGACGAGGTGCAGGTGCCGGTGGTGGCCCACTGACCCCTTCGGTGAGCTAGCGGAGCCAGGGGAGGTCCGCACCCTCCCCGTCCGGTTGCAGGCCCTCGGCGACGATCTCCATGATCTCGCCGAGGGCCTTCTGCTGTTCGGGGCTGAGCCGTTCGAAGAGGGCCTGGCGTACGGCGGTGACGTGGCCCGGCGCGGTACGGCCGAGCACGGAAGCGCCCTCCTCGGTGAGGACCGCGAACTGGCCGCGCTTGTCGGAGGGGCAGTTCTCCCGGCGCACCCAGCCGCTCTTCTCCAGGCGTGCGACGGCGTGCGACAGACGGGAGCGGGTGATCTTCGCCTTCATGGCCAGCTCGGTCATCCGCAGTCGGCGGCGTGGTGCCTCGGCGAGGAAGACGAGGAGGCCGTAGTACATGTGCGGCATGCCCGCGTCGCGTTGCAGCTGCCGGTCGAGGTGGTCCTCCAGCAGGGTGGTGGCGTGCAGGTACGCGCGCCAGATGCGCTGTTCCTCGGGTGTGAGCCAGCGGTGCGGTGCGGCGGAGTCCGATGCCGTGTTCATGTGTCCACTTTACGAAACTTCTCTTTGAAAATTGAACTAGTTGGGCGTACGGTATTCGCGTAGAGCTTGAGAGTTAAAGGATTCGGTCGATCCGGTTCGCCGGGACGAAGTGGGAGCCGCCGTCATGTCCATGGTCGCCAAGGAGCGCATGCCCGCCCTGTACCTCAGCCACGGCGCGCCGCCGCTCGCCGACGACCCCGTCTGGCCCGGCCAGCTCGCCGCCTGGGCCGCGGCACTGCCCCGCCCGAAGGCCGTCCTCGTCGTCTCCGCGCACTGGGAGGAGGCCCCGCTCGCCCTCGGCGCGACCGAGACCGTCCCGCTGGTGTACGACTTCTGGGGCTTCCCCGAGCACTACTACCGGGTCCGGTACGAGGCCCCCGGCGCGCCCGAGCTGGCCGACTCGGTCCGCAAGCTGCTGCGCGCCCCCGGCACCCCCGTCCAGGACATCCCCGACCGCGGCCTCGACCACGGCGCCTACGTCCCCCTCGTCGAGATGTACCCGGACGCCGACATCCCCGTCCTCCAGGTCTCCCTGCCCACCCTCGACCCGGTGCGGCTCATGGACGTCGGCCGCAGGCTCGCCCCGCTGCGCGACGAGGGCGTGCTGATCATCGGCTCCGGCTTCTTCACCCACAACCTCGCCGCCCTGCGCCACACCGGCGGCGGCGTGCCCAGCTGGTCCGCCGAGTTCGACGAGTGGGGGCGGCGCGCCCTCCAGGACCGCGACTGGGACGCCCTCCTCGACTTCCTGGGCAAGGCCCCGGCCGGCCGCTACGCCCACCCCCGCACCGAGCACTTCGCCCCGCTCTTCGTCACCATGGGCGCGGCGGAGGCCGCGGGCGAGCTGGACGCGCAGAAGTCGGTGATCGACGGGTTCTGGATGGGGCTGGCGAAGCGGTCCGTGCAGTTCGGGTAGGGGCGCGGCGGCGAAGGGGCGGGCGCGGCTACAGCTCCTTCTCGTACCAGGCCACGTCCCAGTAGCGCCCGAACTTGCGGCCCACCTCCTGGAACGTGCCCAGGTGCCGGAAGCCGAAGCGCGTGTGCAGCCGTACCGAGGCCTCGTTCGGCTGGGTGATCCCGGCGTAGGCGCGGTGCAGGTCCTCGTCGGCCAGGGCCTTGAAGAGGGCGTCGTAGAGCAGCGTGCCGATGCCGCGCCGGCCCGCGTCGGGGGCGACGTACACCGAGGTCTCCACGGAGGTCGCGTACGCGGGGCGCGCCCGGTGGGGGCCGGAGGTGGCGTACCCGAGGATGCGCTCCGTGCCGGTGCCGGTGCCGGTGCCCGGGGCGGGCTGGGTGGCAACCATCAGGCGGTGGGGGCCGTCTTCCGGGTGGGAGAGCAGCCAGGAGAGGCGGTCCCGCGGGGTGAGAGGGGCGGTGTCGAACGTGACGGCCGTCTCGCGCACGTAGTGGTTGTAGATCTCCGTGAGCGCGCCGAGATCCGCCTCGACTCCCGGCCTGACCTGCAGCTCTGTGGGCTTGGATGCCATCTCGTCTCTCATGCGGCCGACAGGGTACTGCATGATCAGAAAAATTGAGGGTCGGGTTGGGAATTCTGTCCTGATTCCAGTCGTTGTTTCCATCGGATGCAGGGCACTCAGGGGAGAGTCCAGGACCGCCCCCGGAGTGCCGAGCGTTCAACAGGACCACCCGCCAGCCCACCATCGCAAGGGAGCACGCATGGCAACCCGTGCCGTCGCCCGTCGTCAGTCCGCCTCCGGCGAGACGGCCGACTCGGCAAGCAGTGTTCGCGCACATGGCGGCGAGATCGCGGACCGCGACCTGGTCGGCATGTACCTCGACGAGATCGCGCGTACGCCGCTGCTCGACGCCGCCAAGGAGGTCGAGCTGTCCCAGACCATCGAGGCGGGTGTGTTCGCGCGACAGGTTCTCGACGGGTTCGAGGACACCACCTCGGACGCCACCCGCGAGGAGCTGGAGGCCCTGGTCGCCGCCGGTGAGCGGGCCAAGGACGTCTTCATCCGCTCCAACCTCCGCCTGGTCGTCGCGGTCGCCCGGCGCTACCCGCGCAGCGGCCTGCCCCTGCTCGACCTGATCCAGGAGGGCAATGCGGGCCTGGTGCGCGCCGTCGAGAAGTTCGACTACCGCAAGGGCTTCAAGTTCTCGACGTACGCCACTTGGTGGATCCGCCAGGCCATCACCCGGTCCATCGCCGACCAGTCCCGCACCATCCGGCTCCCCGTCCACCTGGTGGAGGAGCTGGGCCGCATCCGCCGGGTGCAGCGCGAGTTCAACCGGGAGCACGGCCGCGAGCCGGAGCCCGCGGAGATCGCCGCGGAGCTGGGCTCCACGCCGGAGCGCGTCACCGACGTCCTCGACTGGGCCCGTGACCCGGTCTCGCTGAACATGTCGGTGGACGACCAGGGGGAGACCCAGTTCGGCGACCTGCTGGAGGACACCTCGGCGGTCAGCCCCGAGCAGTCCGTCCTGACCCTGCTGCGCAGCGAGGAACTGGACGACCTGATCGGCCGTCTCGACCAGCGCACGGCGTCCATCATCAAGATGCGCTACGGCATCGAGGACGGCCGCGAGCGCACCCTGACCGAGGTCGGCAAGGAGCACGGACTGACGCGCGAGCGCATCCGGCAGATCGAGAAGCACGCCCTGCTGGAGCTGAAGAAGCTGGCGCGGGACACCGGGTTCGACGCGGCGGCGTGAGCCGGAGGCCGCGTACGCCGGGTGGAGAAAGACGGCGCAAACACGGCGCCCTCCCGCCGCTTCAACGGCCGGGCCCGAGGGAACAACCCTTCCGGGCCCGCCGGCGGGCCCGGCGAACGCCGCACTCCCCACACCGGTCACCGCTGACGCATCACACCCCATCGGGCACTTCGCACCTCACCCGGCACATCGAGTCCCACCCGGCCGCCCCCACGCGAGCCACGTCCCGACGCACATCCCCCCCGGCGCCGGGACTTCCCAGAGCCGGGCTCCGGCGCCCACCCCCCCCCGGGCGCCGGAGCCCGGCTTCTTCTGCGCCGGGTGCCGGGCGGGATCTCGACGCGGTGACCTCGGCGGCGTCGTCTCGGCGGTTGTGCCCCTGCCGCCAAGTTCGCGGGTGGGCAGACGGCCGTCGAGCGGGAACCGGCGGTGCCGCGGGTACCCGGCCGACCGGTTCGAAACGGCACTTCCTCGCCACGTGGCAGGAGGCGGTGTTGTCCGACTGGCGCAGGCGTTCCAGCCGCCGGAGACCCCCACCGGCGAAGTCGGCGAACGCCCAGCCCCCCGGCACCTCCAGCGCGCGGGGCGCGATGCCGCGACCACGGGCGTGCACGGCGGTCCGGAATCCGGCCTCGGCGCGGCCGGTGCCCGAACTCCTCAGCCGCCCCAGCCGCTTGAGGACGACGGGCCCACCACCCCGGCGTCTCCCGGCAGTCGGGGCCGCTCCCCGGCTCCTCCGCGACCGCGAAGGCATACCGCTCGCCCGTCTCCGGGCCGCGTCGCCGCGCCTCGGTCCGCCGCCGCGTGCCCGCCTCGTCGTCCACGGCCCCGCTCACCCCGCGCCGCGGTGCCTCGTCCCGGCGGGGCGGACGGGGGCACGGGCATAACGGGGGATCACGCGCAGGGCGTCGTCGCGGTCGTCCCGCGCCGGCCCGTCGTGCGGTCTCCTCCTGCGGGAGCGGCCCGGTCCGTGGGACGCTGGGAGTGCCGCGACCGCGCCGGGACGGCAAAGGGCGGCCCACCCCGCACCTGAACCCCGGGGTGAACCGCCGGATGGCAGATTCTGCCATACGGGCATAGCCTGCCGAGATGAGCACCACCCCCCGTCCTACCCCCCGTTCCACCCCCCGCGCCACCCCGCAGTCCCCCTCCGGCGCCGTGCCGACCCCCTCCCTGACCGAGCGCCGCAAGGCCGAGACCCGGATGGAGATCGCCAGGGCCGCGGCCGCCCTGTTCGTCCGCCAGGGCCTGCGGGCCACCCGCGCCGAGGACATCGCCCAGCAGGCCGGCATCGCACCGCGCACCTTCTACCGCTACTTCGCCAGCAAGGAGGAGGCGGTCGCGCCCCTCTACGCCGCCGGCGCCCAGCGCTGGGCGGAGGCCGTCCGCGCCGCCCCGGCCCGCCTCACCGTCCCGCAGGCCCTGGAACACGCCGTCGAGCACACCCTCGTCCCCGGCGCCGGGGTCTCGGCCGCCTCCTGGGAATGGGTCCGCACCCTGATCCGCCTGACCGACACCAGCCCCGCCCTGCGCAAGGTCTGGGCCGAGGTGGGCCAGACCTCGGAGGAGGCGCTGGCGGAGATCCTGGCGCGGCGGCTGGCGACCCCCGGATGGGGCATGGCGCCCGCGGCGGAGACGGAAGAGGTCGCCGACGGGAAGCAGACGGGCGTGCCGGGAGCGGGCGACGAGGCGACGGGACCGGCCGGGGTGCCGTGGGCCGGGGAGCCCGGAGCCGGGGAGCCGGGGACCGCCCGCGATCCGCTCGCCGCGACCCGCGGGGTGGAGCCGGCCGCGCCGCCGGGCCCCGTGCGGCCCGCCCGCGAGCCGGAAACCGACGGCGCGGGCCCGACCGCACTCCCGCCCCCCGTCCCCGTGATCACCCCCGACCTCCGCTTCGCCGCCGCCGTCGCCGGCAGCGCCGTACGCGTCGCCGTGCAGTCCTGGGCCGCGACCACCTCACCCGCCGCCGGTCCGGACGGCCCCGCCGCCCTCGCCCTGCGCAACCTCAGGGCCCTCGGCGACTTCTCCTGGGACGGCGAGCGCTAGGTGTATTGACCCGTGAGGTTGGGGACGCGGCTGGCGGGTGGTTGGCCTTTCAGCGCGGTGTGGCCGCGGTGGTGATTGTAGGTGTGCAGCCAGTCGGGGAAGGCGTCACGCCGTTCCTGCTCCGAGTGGTAGGGGCGGGCGTAGGCCCATTCTTCGAGCAGGGTGCGGTTGAAGCGTTCGACCTTGCCGTTGGTCTGCGGCCGGTAGGGCCGGGTTCGCTTGTGGGCGATCCCGGCCGCTGCCAGGGCGTCGCGCCAGTCGCGTGAGCGGTAGCAGGCGCCGTTGTCGGTCAGGACGCGTTCCACGGTGATCCCGGCCTGGGTGAAGAACGCCTGGGCCCGGGTCCAGAAGCCGGTGGCGGTCTCCTTCTTCTCGTCCGGGTGGATCTCGCTGTAGGCCAGGCGGGAGTGGTCGTCGACGGCGGTGTGCAGGTAGCTGTAGCCGAGGTTGGGGCGGCCGTGACGGATGCGGGGCCGTGCGGGGTCGCGGTGCGCGGAGCTGTTGCGGCCGCCCTGGGCCCTGCCGTGGGCCTTGTGTCCGCCGCCGTCGGGGATGTTGCCGAGTTTCTTGATGTCGACGTGGACCAGTTCGCCGGGCCGGTCGCGTTCGTAGCGGCGCACGACGCGGCCGGTGGCCCGGTCCAGGTGGGCCAGGCGGGCGAGGCTGTAGCGGGTCAGCACGCGGTGCACGGTGGAGGGCACGAGACGGAGCAGGTGTGCGATGCGGGCCGGTCCCCACCGGCGCAGGACGCGGACCTTGATGATCCGGCGTTCGGTGCGGGTCGGGGTACGGCGGGGGCTGGAGTGCGGGCGGGAGGAACGGTCACGCATGCCTGCCTCGCCGAACTGCCGGTAGCGCTCGGCCCACCGCTGGGCCGTGGTGGGCGAGACCTGGAAGCGTTCGGCGGCCCGGCGCAGGGGCCAGCCCTCCTCGACCACGCAACGGGCCAGACGCAGGCGACCGGTCTCGGTCAGGGGTGCATTACGGTGGACCACGAGGGCCTTTCTGGTTGGTGTAGACGTCGCAATCCACACCGAACCGGAAGGCCCTCACCTGTTCAAGATCCCTCAGCCGAGACCTGGCTCACCCGTCCACAACCTCCCAGGACAGAACAGCTAGGCGCCGCCCGCCCGGCTCAGCCGTCCCCCCAACTCCCGCACGCACGCCGCCAGTTCCTCCGGCCCCCGCACGGTGAACTCGTACCCCGCCAGCGCCAGCCGGACCGTCAGCCACTCCACGGGATCACCGGTGACGCCCGCGAGGACGCAGCCGCCCCCGCCGTCGTCCGTGAGCGTCCCGAGCGCCGCCGGGACCCGCTCGGCCACCTCCACCGCCGACGCCGCGAACCGCACCTCGAAGGCGTACGACTCCTGCCACTGCTGAATGGACTGCCGCACGTACTCGGCCGCGCCGCCCATCGGCAACTCCCGCTCCTCGAACCGGACTCCGGTGGCGAACGGCTCGCTCACCCGGTCCACCCGGAACGTCCGCCAGCCGGCGCGGTCGACGTCGTACGCGACCAGGTACCAGCGGCGCGCCGTCGACACCAGCCGGTGCGGCTCGGTCAGCCGGCGGGACGCGCCGCCCTCCTTGTCCCGGTAGGCGAACCGCAGCCGCTCCCGACCCGCCACCGCCGAGGCCAGCACGGTCAGCGTCCCCGGCGCGATACTCGCCCCGTCCCCGCTGGTCAGCGGCGTGGTCGCGGCCCCGAAAGTGGAGACCCGGTGCCGCAGCCGGGCCGGCAGCACCTGCTCCAGCTTGGCGAGCGCCCGCACCGACGCCTCCTCCACGCCCGCGACCGCGTGCCCGGCGCCGGCCCGCAGCCCGACCGCGATCGCGACGGCCTCCTCGTCGTCCAGCACCAGCGGCGGCATCGCCTTGCCCGCGACCAGCCGGTACCCGCCGTCCGAACCCCTCGTCGCCTCCACCGGATACCCCAGCTCCCGCAGCCGGTCGATATCCCGGCGCACGGTACGCCGGGACACCCCGAGCCGATCGGCCAGCTCGCCGCCGGGCCACTCGCGGGGCGTCTGGAGGAGGGAGAGCAACTGCAGCAGCCGTGCCGGGGTGGCGGTCGTCATGCGTACGAGGATGCCGCAGCGGTAGGCCAGGAGCTGACCTAGTCACGGCGCGCGTTCACCTCCGCGCCGCCTGTCCCTTTGGTTCGGTGTGGGGTGTTGGTTCCGTCTGTGTTGTTCACGGCACCTGCGAGATACGTCACGGTCCGGGGCCGAAGTGCGCCGCGGTGGTGTGTACTGGTGGGTATGCCCGAGCATCTCTCGACCCTCCAGCTGGCCGCCGCGGTCTTCCTCACCCTGGCCGGTGTGGTCTGGGCGATCGGCGTGCTGCGTCTGCTGCGCCGGTTCCGTGCGCAGGCCCTTCGAGAACTCGCGGCCACCCGCCTGCCGTTCCTCCCGGCCCAGCGCACCGGCCCGCTGCGGGAGTCGGTGGAGCTGACCCCGGCCGAACAGGACGCCTTCGCCGGCCTGATACGGCAACTCGGCCACCGCTGACCGGCCCGGCCTCCGCCGCCGGCCGCGCCGCCCCACCGTCAGCCCTGCCGCGCCGCGCGCCGCTCCATCGCCGAGCGAGCCGCGCGCTCCGACATGTAGACCTCGCACATGTGCCGGCCGTCCGGCGTCGCCGTGTGCTCGACCTCCCACAGGGAGACCTCGCTGCCGTCCGGCAGCAGGAACGCGTGCTCGTACAGCGCGTAACTCAGCCCGGAGCGCCCGGCCCGGCCCGGACGGCCGAATGCCTGGGTGATCTCGTGCGCCGTCGCCGTGGCCAGCAGGGCCGCGGTGCGGGCATCGGGGTGATCCGGGTTCTCCGCGCGGCGCAGCAGCCGACGGGCGTGGTCGGCGGAGTCGCCGGAGGCGAACACGTGCCGGGGCGTCGGGATCGCCCACAGCCACGTCGGCGCGGACAGCTCCAGCTCGGGCGCCTCCGGGGGTAATCCGAGCCGCGAGGTGGCGGTCTGGAGCTCCTCCTCGTCCGTGTACACCTCGTGCTCCGAGGAGCCGCCCGGAGTGGTGTTGTACGCCAGCTCCCACAGCGTGACCGCCGAGCCGTCGGCGAGCAGCCAGGTGTGCCGGTACGTCTCCCGGTGCAGCCCGGCGCTGTGGTGAGCCGAGTGCAGCGAACTGTCGTACACCAGCGCGCAGTCGAGCCGCCGCATCACCTCGTCGGGTAGCTCGAAGGAGTTCAGGGCACGGCCGAGGAGCCGCGCGAGGTGCTCCTCAGGAGACTCGGGCGACTCGGCTGGTTCGTACGCTGCCGTCTCGTACGGAACGCTCAAGGCATCTCCCGGCGTTGCTGCATGTCACCTTGTGGGTGCATACCGTAGCCCCTCGACCGGACATCATGTCCGGGAATGGGAAAACGAACACCGGGAAAACGCGCGGGCCGCGCGAGAAGTTCCCGCGCGGCCACAAAACCCGTCAAAACCCGTCGGTCAGGCGGCACTTCCGGCGGTCCAGGCGCTCCAGGACATGTTCCAGCCGTTGAGGCCGTTGTCCGGGGCCACGGTGGAGTCGGGGGAGTTCTTCACGATCACCACGTCGCCGACCAGCGAGTTGTCGAAGAACCACTTCGCCGGGGTGTCGCCCTGCGCGCCCTGCACGTCCGCGAGACCGACGCAGCCGTGGCTGGTGCCCTGCCGGCCGAAGGGCGGGTTGCCGCGGCTGTACCAGTAGTTGCCGTGGATGAAGGTGCCCGAGGACGTCAGCCGCATCGCGTGCGGCACGTCCGGGATGTCGTACTCCCCGCCGAAGCCGACCGTCGAGCCGTTCATCCGGGTCTGGGTGAACTTCTCGGAGATCACCATCTGCCCGTTGTACGTGGTGTGCTGCGGGCTGCCCGCGGAGATCGGCACCGTCTTGAGGGTCTGGCCGTCGCGCACCACGGTCATCGTCTCCGTGCCGACGTCGACCGTGGAGACCTGCGAGCGCCCGACGGTGAACGTGACGGTCTTCTTCTGCACGCCGTAGACGCCCTGCGCGCCCTGCACGCCGTCCAGGTCGATGTGCATCGTGACCTTGGAGCCGGCCTTCCAGTACTCCTGCGGCCGGAAGTCCAGGCGGCGGTCACCGAACCAGTGCCCGACCACCTGCTGGCCGCTGCTGGAGTCGACCGTGATGTGCGACTGCACGGCCTTCTTGTCGCTGATCGACTTGTCGAAGGTGAACGACACCGGCATGCCCACACCGACCGTGGAGCCGCTGTCCGGCGTGTAGGTGCCGATGAA
The DNA here is from genome assembly GCF_030269125.1 of Streptomyces hygroscopicus subsp. hygroscopicus. Lineage (GTDB taxonomy): Bacteria > Actinomycetota > Actinomycetes > Streptomycetales > Streptomycetaceae > Streptomyces > Streptomyces hygroscopicus_C. Next base: position 338,104 of record NZ_BSSM01000009.1, read on the forward strand.
ACTGTTCGCCGAGGTGACGGTGGTGAAGATGGCGTTGGCCGCCGCCGGGCGCCCGTCGGCGTCCTTCGCGGTCGCGGCTATCTGGTACTTCGTACCGCGTTCCAGTTGCTGCTTCGGCTTCCAGCTGTGGCCGTCCGCGGATATCGCCCCCGGCACGGACTGCCCCGACCCCGCCACCGTCATCTTCACGTCGGTCAGCCTGCCGTCGCTGACCTTCACCCCGGTGGCGTTGATGGACGCGTCCGTCGCGCCGTCCTTCGCCGAGATCGCTATCTTCGCCGTCGAGGTCTTCGGGGTCTTGGCGTCACCGCCGCCGTTCGAGGCGTTGGCGTCGCCGCCGCAACCGGTCAGGGTGAGGGCGCCGACCATCAGGGCGGCACAGGCCCCCAGTGCGCGCCGCGCTGCAATGTCCGGCGTTGTCACGGGCTGCTCCAGGTTCATGTGATGTGCGAGGTCCGTTCCAGTACGCAGACGAAGAGTGCGTGAACGGCCGCTGAGGTTCCCCTCGGCTCATCGGAACGGCGGGACGTGACAGAACCGCGACAATCCCCACCGGAACCCGACGTTCATCCCGCTGGGGGCCTCCCCCCTCCCCCCTCCCCTCCCTCCCACCCCTCCCCAATACCCCCACGGTCGCCCCGCCCCCTACGGCCGCCCGTACAACTCCCCGTACGACGGCCACGTGCCGCCCGGTCCCTCCACCGACTCGGCCGTGCGGACCGCCCGGACGATCGCCCGCGTCACCATGTCCGCGGCCGCGGCGAGCACCTCGTTGAGGGCGAGGGGGTGCGGGTCGAGGGCGTGGGTGCCGGTGGCCAGGGTGAAGACCGTGTCGCCGTCGTGGAGGAGGTGGACCGGGCGGACGGCGCGGGCGATGCCGTCGTGGGCGGTGCCGGCCAGCTTCTGGGCCTGCGCCTTGGTCAGGTCCGCGTCGGTGGCGACGACCGCGAGCGTCGTGTTCAGCGGCGGCGGCGTACGGCCGGCGCCGGTCTCCTCCAGGCGGCGGAGCGCCGCCTCGTGTACCTCCTCCCGCGGGCGGTCGGCCCGGCCCTCCCACAACTCCCCGTAGAGCACCCCCGTTTCCGGATCCATCACCGAGCCCGCGGCGTTCGCGACCACCAGGGCGGCGACCGTGATGCCCGAGTTGAGGACCGTGCTCGCGGTGCCCACGCCACCCTTGAGCCGCCCGGTCGCCGCGCCGGTCCCGGCCCCCACGCAGCCCTGCGGCACCGGGGCGCCCGGAGCGGTCGCGGCCGCCGCCTCCACCGCGGCGCGTCCCGTCGCGGCGTCCGGGCGGGCGCGGAAGTCGCCGCCACGCCCCAGGTCGAAGACGCACGCCGCGGGCACCACCGGCACGACATGCGCCGGATCGGGCCCCACCCGCACGCCCCGCCCCCGCTCCTCCAGCCAGGCCATCACCCCGGACGCCGCGTCGAGCCCGTAGGCGCTGCCCCCGGTGAGCACGATCGCGTCCACCCGCTGGACCACGTTGCGCGGGTCGAGGGCGTCGGTCTCCTTGGTGCCGGGCCCGCCCCCGCGCACGTCCACCGCGGCGACGGCCCCGCCCTCCGGCGCCAGTACGACCGTGGTCCCGGTGAGCCGGCCCTGCCCGGTCCGGGTGGCGTGTCCGACCCGCACCCCGGCGACATCTGTCAACGCGTCAACTGTCATGGCGCCAGTCTGCCCGAGCCCCACCCGCCGCCGAAGGGCTCAGCCGGCCGGCGTCCCGGCGCTCGCCGTGCGCTCCCTTCGGCTGGTGCGGGCCGTCAGGATCACCCCTGTGGCCACCGCCGCCGCGCAGACCAGCCCCGCCGCCAGGACCGACCGGCCGCCCAGGAAGGTGCAGCAGAGCACCAGCAGGGCCGTGACCGGCAGCACCAGTTGCTGGGCGATGCCGACCTTGAAGTGCCGTGCGTGCAGGACCCAGACAGCCAGCAGATAGAGCGCCGTCGGCACGGTCACCGCCGCCGACGCGGCCGCCGTGGAGATGTGCGCCGAGCCGGCCGTCTCCTCCACGGCCACCTCCAGGCCCGCCCCGATGGCCGCGGCCGAGGCGAAGATCAGATAGTGGCCGTATCCCCACAGGAACGCCCGTCCGCTGGAGCGCAGATGACCGTGGATGGGCACCACGAAGTAGATCCACCAGGCGGAGAAGACGATCAGGAGGCCGCCCGCGGCGATCGGCAGCAGTTCACCCAGCGCCGAGTGCTCGTCCACCGCCGACTTCACGGCGACCGTGGCCGCGGAGATCGTCTCGCCCAGCACGATGATCGTGAACAGGCCGTACCGCTCGGCGATGTGATGCGGGTGCCAGGACGTCTCGTAACCCCGCTCGGCGAACAGCGGCACGCACATCTCCGCGATCGCCATCACCAGGAACACCCAGGGCCGCGCCGGCGGCGGCAGCACCACCAGACCGGCCCAGCCGACCTGGCACACCAGCACCCCGCCCGCGTACCGCAGCGCCGCCCCGCGTTCGCCGCCCTCGGCCGTTCTCGCGGCTCTCAGCCACTGGGTGGCCATCGCGACGCGCATGATCACATAGCCGAGCCAGACCGTCAGGAAGTCGTGCTGCCGGAAGGCCCGGGAGACCCCGGCGGCCAGCACCAGGACGCCGGCGATCTGCACCAGGGTGACGACCCGGTAGAGCACGTCGTCGTTGTCGTACGCCGAGGCGAACCAGGAGAAGTTCATCCAGGCCCACCAGATGGCGAAGAACAGCATCGCGTAGTTGAGGACCCCGGTGCCGGGGTGCCCGGCGGCGACGGCGTGCACCAACTGGACGCCCGCCTGCGCGACCGCCACGACGAAGCAGAGGTCGAAGAAGAGCTCGAGCGGGGAGGAGACCCGGTGGGCCTCGTCGCGCCCGCGGGCGGTGAGCCGTCTCACGGGGCCGGGGGGATGCGGTGCGCCCGGGGTCGCGGGCGGCGGGGTGGAACTCGTCGTCATGCCTCTCAGCAGAGCAGAAAACCGTGCCGCGGGTTCGTGCGGGCGTTCACAAGCGGCCGGAGGTGCTCCGGGACGAGGGTCGTACCCTGGATCCATGAGCATCGCCCCCGCACCCGAGCCGCGTGACCCGAAGCCCGCGCTGGTCTTCGACGATCCGCTGGACCAGCAGTCCTCGGACGACACCGACCGCGGCTGGGGCGAGCGGCCGGACGGCGACGGCGCCGCCGACCTCAAGCGCTTCCTCGACGAGAAGCCGCCCCACCACCTCTGAGCGGCTAGTGGTCCTCGTGACCGGCGCGGCGCTGGGTGACCAGGGCGTCGCGGATCTCCTTGAGGACCTCCAGCTCGGTCACCTCGATGACCTCCTTCGTGCCCTCCCGCGCCGCCTTGCGGGCCGCCTGCCGGGCCAGGTACTTCGACATCGGCAGGACCATCAGGAAGTACACCACCGTGGCGGTGATCAGGAAGGACAGCGTGGCGCCGAGAACGGAGCCCCACATCAGCTGGATGCCGTGCGTCCCGTGGCAGGAGGCGCTGAGGCACGTGCTGTAGTTGTCCAGGTTCTGCGTACCGATCGCGCCGACCAGCGGATTGATGATCCCCTTCACCAGCGCGTTGACGATGTTCGTGAAGGCGGCGCCGATGACGACCGCCACCGCCAGGTCGATGACGTTGCCGCGCATCAGGAAGGCCTTGAAGCCCTGCAGGACGCTCGGATCCTTCTTCGCGCTCACCTCGGGGACGCTCCTCGCATGCACAAGTCGTGGAACAAAACGCTCCGCAACCTACGGCACCATGCGGCCATACTGTCCAATCCCATCCCCTGAAAGAGGGACTTGACAGCGCGCCGCCAGGAAAAAGACCGACGTGGTTCAGCACAGCGTCACCGCCAGTCGCGCCGTGGCGCTCGCCCCGACGAGCCCCGCCGCCAGGGCGCGGGGCACCGCCAGCACGATCAGCGCGCCACTCTCGGTCGCGCCGTCCAGTGGCTCCGGCACCCGCGTCACCCGCGCTCCGCGCGCCAGCACCCGGGCACCGCTCCCGGCCGCCGGGTCCTGCGCGGCGATGACGTCGACCCGGTCGCCGGGGCGCAGCAGCCGGACCGTGGCGGCGTCGGCGATCCGCACCGGCGCCGCCACCAGGTCCGCCGGGCGGGGCCGTCGCAGCGGGGCGGGCGGGTGCCCACGCACGGACCGGGCCGGTCGGGCCGCCTGGTCGGTGCGGTGGCCTTCCGCCGGGGTCCCTGGGCCCGCCGCCACCAGTGCGGCCGCGGTCACCGCGAGGCCGGCCGCCACCGCGCGTCCCCGGTGCCGGACGAGACACCGCACCCGGTACCGGCCGCCGCGTACCCGCACCGGGGGGAACGGCGGCACCTCGCAGGTCGCGGGCGCGTCCGTGCCCAGCGGGCGCGGCAGGCGCAGGGGAGGGGGCCACGCGGTGCGGCGCGGGGCGGCCGTGGACCGGGAGGAGGGGGCGGACGAGGGGAACGGGGAGGAGGGAAGGGGCATCGGGATCACCGCCTGCGACGAGGGACATCGGCTTGCGCTGCCACGATGACGCCTCGCGCCGGAATCCGCCGGAGCCGGTGGACCACCGGCCGCTTGTGGATATCCCGCCCACCCGAACGGGCAATTCCGCTCCTGGCACGGCGACTTGTCCACAGCCCCCGGCCCTTGCGGCTCCCCTTCCTGCCGCCGCTACGAAGACTTGTCCACAGCCCGCTCCCGCGGCCCGCTGCGGCGATTTGCCCACAGCCCCCGGCCCTGCGGCTCCCGCTCCCGCTACGGCGACGTGTCCACAGCCCGCCCCCGAGGCTTCCGCTTCGGCGAGCGACGTGGCCACAGCCACCGGTCCCGCGGCTCCCGCTACGGCAGCTCGAACCCCGGCTCCATCCCGCCGAGCGCGTTCACGCACAGACAGTCCCGCGCCCCGGTCTCCGGCAGCGCGGCCACCGTGTCGAAGAGGACCCCGCGCAGCCGTTCCACATTGGCCGCGAACACCTGGAGGACCTCCTCGTGGGAGACGCCCTCCCCGGTCTCGGCGCCCGCGTCGAGGTCGGTGACCAGGGTCAGGGAGGTGTAGCACAGCTCCAGCTCGCGGGCGAGGGCCGCCTCGGGGTGGCCGGTCATGCCCACGACCGACCAGCCCTGTGCCTGGTGCCACAGCGACTCGGCGCGCGTGGAGAAGCGCGGCCCCTCGACCACGACCAGCGTGCCGCCGTCCACCGGCTCCCAGTCCCGGCCGCGGGCGGCCTTCAGCGCGACGGCCCGTCCGGTGGGGCAGTAGGGGTCGGCGAGCGACACGTGCACGACGTTCGGCACGGTGCCGTCGGGCAGCGGCAGTCCGTCGAAGTACGACTGGGCCCGGGACTTCGTACGGTCCACGAACTGGTCCGGCACCAGCAGCGTGCCGGGGCCGTACTCGGGGCGCAGGCCGCCCACCGCGGAGGGGCCGAGGACCTGCCGTACACCCACGGAGCGCAGCGCCCACAGGTTGGCGCGGTAGTTGATGCGGTGCGGCGGCAGATGGTGACCGCGGCCGTGCCGGGGCAGGAAGGCGACCCGCCGGCCGGCGATCTCGCCGAGGAAGAGGGAGTCGCTGGGCGGTCCGTAGGGGGTGTCCACTTGCACCTCGGTCACGTCGTCGAGGAACGAGTAGAAGCCCGAGCCGCCGATTACGCCGATCTCTGCGTTCGCCATGGCCAAGACATTAGCTGGCCGTGACGGCCCGCAGGTGGGGGTTGGCGGAGAACGCCGAAGGCCCTGCCGTCGTAGGCCGGCAGGGCGGGCGTCGAAGCGGACGGACCGTACGGCCTCAGGCGGCGGACGTGCCGGCCGAGCTGGACGTCGACGACTTCGAGTCGGACGAGGACGAACCGGCCGACGACGAGCCGGACGTCGAGGCGCTGGACGACTTCGTCGCCGGGCTGCTGCTCGACGTGGAGCCGCGGGAATCGTTGCGGTAGAAGCCGGAGCCCTTGAAGACAATGCCGACCGCGGAGAACACCTTCTTCAGGCGCCCGTTGCAGTTGGGGCACTCGGTCAGGGCGTCGTCGGTGAACTTCTGCACCGCCTCGAGGCCCTCGCCGCACTCGGTGCACTGGTACTGGTAGGTCGGCACTGTCTCCTCCTGGCACTCTCACTCATTGAGTGCTAACGACGCTCCATAGTGACGTATTCCCGGGGATCAGTCCACCGTCACCGGCGTGCGGTGACCGACGCCACGTGCCACGGTCTGGCTCTCCTGGCGCGCGATCAGCCGGGATCGCAGCGCCACGAGGGTCGTCAGGGCGATCACCGTGCCGCCCATCGGCACCAGGAATCCCGAGCCGTCCCACAGCCGGTCCTCCAGCTGCCCGGCGACGGTGACCGCGGCCGCCTGGCCGAGCGCGACCGCGCCGGTCAGCCAGGTGAGGGCCTCGGTGCGGGCGCGGGCCGGGACCAGCCCTTCGACCAGGGTGTAGCCGGTGATGAGCGACGGTGCGATGCACATGCCGACCAGCAGGCCGAGCGCGGCGAGCAGCGGCACGGAGTGCGCCGTCCACAGCGCGGACGCGGCCAGCGCGAGCGCCGCGTAGCCGACGAGCAGGCGCCGCTGGGGCGCCGTCTTCCAGGCGATCGCGCCGCACACGACGCCGGACAGCATGTTTCCCGCGGCGAAGACGCCGTACAGGACGCCGTTCAGGCCGGGTTCGCCGATGGACTGGGTGAACGCCGCCAGGGAGACCTGCATGCCGCCGAAGACCGAGCCGATGCCGAGGAAGGTCACGGCCAGCACGCGCACACCGGGGACCCGGAGCGCGGAACCGTGGCGTACGCGCGCGGGTCCGGCCGTGGCGCTCACCGGCGGCTGGGTGCTCTTCCGCGCGGCGAACAGCAAACCGCCCACGAGGGTGAGCGCCGCCTCCGCGAGCAGGCCGGCCGCCGGGGCGACGGCGGTGCACAGGGCGGTCGCCAGCAGCGGCCCGAAGACGAATGTCAGCTCGTCGGTGACCGACTCGAAGGCGGCCGCGGTGCCCATCAGGGGCGAGCCCTGGAGCTTCACGCCCCAGCGCGCCCGCACCATGGGGCCGATCTGCGGCACCGACGCACCGGTCGGCACGGCGGCCAGGAAGAGCGCCCACAGGGGGGCGTGCGCCAGCGCGAGCCCCGTCAGGGCCAGGCCCGACAGGGTGTGCACCAGGATGCCGGGGAGCAGCACGGCGCGCTGGCCGTAGCGGTCGGCGAGGCGGCCGCTGTAGGGCGCGAACAGCGCCATGGAGACGCCGGTGACGGCCGCGGCGGCGCCGGCGGCGCCGTACGAGCCGGTGGTGTGCCGCACCAGCAGCACGATGGAGAGGGTGAGCATCGCGAACGGCTGGCGTGCCGCGAAGCCGGGGAGCAGGAAGGTCCAGGCGCCGCGGGTGCGCAGCAGGGGTCCGTATCCCGGGCGGGAGGACGCCGTCGAGGTCTTCGCCGGTTCGTCGGTGACCGTGGATCCCACGGCCCGTGCCTTTCCGCCGCCTGGTAGCGCGCGGCCCGTGCGGGTCCGGGCGCCGAGAGCTGTCCTCTTGCGCGGACTGCGGTAGATACCGGCGCCCACGGCAAGGTGGGGGGCGTCACGGCCGCCATACGGTCGCGCCAGCTCTGCGTCAGGCAGAGTTGGTTCGATCAGGGTGCGCCTTCATCGTATACAGCGATCACCCCCGCGCGGGCTGTGAAAACGAGCACCATGGGGCCGGCCGCCTCGGATTCCGTGCGCCCGCGCGAGGTGTGAACCGTGTGAAACATTCTCTTGACACGTACTCCCGCCGCGAACCCCGGCTCCCGCCGCGAGCCCCGGCTTCCGACGCGAGCCGCGTCCCGGGAACGAGCCGCCGTCCTCGCCCTGAGCCGCGTCGCTAGCGCGAGCCCCCGGCTCCCGCCCCGTCGGTGCCCAGCCAGCTCGCCAGCTTGCCGCCGTGGGCCACGGCGCGCAGCCGTGCCTCCGCCGCGTCGCGGACCGGGTCGGTGGCGACCACCAGGAGTTCGTCGCCGCGCCGCAGAACCGTGCTGGGCAGCGGGACGAACGATTTCCCCTCCCGCACGACGAGCGTCACGGCGGACCCGGCCGGCAGCCGCAGTTCGGCGATCTCGACGCCGTGCATCCGCGACTCCTCGGGGATCGTCACGGACAGCAGATGCCCGCGCAGGCGCTCCAGGGGCGCCGACTCGATGCCGAGGTCGGACGCCTCGCCCTTCTCGCCGAGCCGCAGGGTGCGCGCCAGCCAGGGCAGCGTCGGGCCCTGGACCAGGGTGTAGACGACGACCAGGACGAAGACGATGTTGAAGATCCGCCGGCTGCCCTCGACGCCGTTCACCATGGGGATCGTCGCCAGGATGATGGGCACGGCGCCGCGCAGCCCCGCCCAGGACATCAGGGTCTGCTCCTGCCAGGGCACCCGGAACGGCGTCAGGCTGAGCAGCACGCTGAGCGGGCGGGCCACCATGGTGAGCACCAGGCCGATGACCAGGGCGGGCATGACGTCGTCGCCCAGTTCGTGCGGGGTGACCAGGAGGCCGAGCAGCACGAACATGCCGATCTGGGCGATCCAGCCGAGCCCCTCGGCGAAGCCGCGGGTGGCCGGCCAGTGGGGGAGCTTGGCGTTGCCGAGCACCATGGAGGCCAGGTAGACCGCGAGGAAGCCGCTGCCGTGGCCCAGGGCGCCGGCCGCGTACGCCGACACGGCGATCGCCAGGACGGCGATCGGGTAGAGGCCGGAGGCGGGCAGCGCCACGTGCTTGAGCCCCAAGGCGCCGAGGAAGCCCACCGCGAGGCCCACGGCCGCGCCTATGGCCAGCTCCAGGGCTATCTCGCCGAGCATCATGTACCAGTGCTCGACCGGCCCCGCCGTGGAGAACGCCACGACCAGGATGACGACCGGGGCGTCGTTGAAGCCGGACTCCGCCTCCAGGGTGCCCGTCACGCGTGCGGGCAGGGGGATTCTGCGCAGTACCGAGAAGACCGCCGCCGCGTCCGTCGAGGACACCACCGCGCCGATGATGAGCGCCTGCCGCCACTCCAGCCCGACCAGGTAGTGCGCGCCCGCCGCGGTGATCCCGACGCTGACCGCGACGCCCGCGGTCGCGAGGACCGCGGCGGAGGACAGGACCGGCCGGACCTCCTTCCACTTGGTGCCGAGGCCGCCCTCGGCGAGGATCACGACGAGGGCCGCATAGCCCATGACCTGCGTCAAGGCGGCACTGTCGAAGTGGATGTGGCCAAGGCCGTCCTGGCCCATGACGACGCCGATCCCCAGGTAAACGAGCAGGCTGGGGAGCCCGCTGCGGGAGGAGATCCGCACGGCCGCCACGGCGACCAGCAGGACGAGGGAGCAGACGAGCAGGAGCTGGTTGAGGTGGTGAACAGTCAGCGGCGGTTCCCTTCCTTGGCCCGGCGCGGGGCGCGCGGACGCGTGAACACAAGATCCGAGGCTGCGGCGTACCGCATCCAGGTACTTCGTTACCTTACCTAATTCTTGACGCTTTCTTGACGTTAAGGGGAGAAGATCGAACGCTCGTGCGCGCTGGTTGCCGACTCCGCGTCAAGGCGCACAGGGTCCTGCGCCTATGGTTGCTCCAGCGCTCATTCAAAGTCATGGCCCGACCTGCCGCTCGCGTTAGGACAGCAAGGACAGCGATGCCCCCGAACACCACCGCCACAACGGGTGACACCGCCACCGCCGGTGCCGCGCCCGCCAAGTCAGGCAGGAAGAAGGGGCGCAGAGCCCGACTGCTCGTGCTGCTGCTGGTCCTGGCCGTCATCGCGGGCATCGCCTACGGCGGGTTCTGGTCGGTCAGCACCGTGCGCGCCTCCCTGCCGCAGACCACGGGGTCGATCACGCTCGACGGACTGTCGGGCCCGGTCGACGTCAAGCGGGACGGCAACGGCATCCCGCAGATCTACGCGTCCTCCGACCAGGACCTGTTCATGGCGCAGGGCTACGTCCAGGCGCAGGACCGGTTCTACGAGATGGACGTGCGCCGGCACATGACCGCCGGGCGCCTGTCCGAGATGTTCGGCAGGAGCCAGGTCCGCAACGACGAGTTCCTGCGCACCCTCGGCTGGGACCGGATCGCCAAGCAGGAGTACGACACCAAGCTGTCGGCCTCCGCCAAGAGCTACCTGGACGCCTACTCCAAGGGCGTCAACGCGTACCTGAAGGGCAAGAGCGGCAAGGACCTCTCCCTGGAGTACGCCGCCCTCGGCCTGACCAACGACTACAAGCCCGAGCAGTGGACCCCGGTCGACTCGATCTCCTGGCTGAAGGCGATGGCCTGGGACCTGCGCGGCAACATGCGGGACGAGATCGACCGCGCCCTGATGACGAGCCGGCTCGGCCCGCAGCAGATCCGGGACCTGTACCCGGAGTACCCGTACGGCCGCAACAAGCCGATCGTGCAGGAGGGCCAGTACAACGCGCTGACCAAGAGCTTCGAGCAGAGCGCCGCCGCGGGCACGCCGGTGGGCACGGCCGCGGGCGGCACGGGCACCGGCACGACCGGGACCACGGGCGCGACGGGCACCGGCACCGCGGGCACCGCGGGCACCACCGGCACCACCGGCACGACGGGCACCACCGGCGGCGCCACGGGGTCGTCTGCGGGCACCGCCGGCTCCACCGGCTCCGGAACCCCCGCCACCGCCGGTTCGGGCGTCACAAGCCAACTGGGCGGCCTCTACAGCTCCCTGGACGACCTCCCGACCGCCGTCGGCGTGAACGGCCAGGGCATCGGCTCCAACTCCTGGGTCGTCGCCGGGAAGTACACGATCACCGGCAAGCCGCTGCTCGCCAACGACCCGCACCTGGAGGCGTCCCTGCCGGGCGTCTGGTACCAGATGGGCCTGCACTGCCGGACCGTCTCGGCCAAGTGCCAGTACGACGTCACGGGTTACACGTTCGCCGGGATGCCCGGTGTGATCATCGGCCACAACGGCGACATCGCCTGGGGCATGACCAACTCCGGGGTCGACGTCTCCGACCTCTACCTGGAGAAGGTCACCGCGGGCGGCTACCTGTACGACGGCAAGGTGCGGCCCTTCAAGACCCGCCAGGAGACCATCAAGGTCGCCGGCGGCGCCGCCAAGACGATCGTGGTGCGCGCGACCCAGGACGGGATGCCGCTGCTGTCCGACCGCGACGACGAACTGGTCCAGGTCGGCCGGAAGGCCACGGTCAACACCGCGGCCCCCGACCGCGGCGACGGCTACGGCATCGCCCTGCGGTGGACCGCGCTCGACCCGAGCGCCTCCATGGACGCCGTCTTCGCGCTCGACAAGGCGGCGAACTGGAACGACTTCCGCGCCGCCGCCGCCAAGTTCGACGTGCCCTCGCAGAACCTGATCTACGCCGACACGCGCGACAACATCGGCTACACCCTGCCGGGCAGGATCCCGACGCGCTCCGCCGCGGACGACGGCTCCGTCCCGGCGCCGGGCTGGGACCCCAAGTACCGCTGGACCGGCTTCATCCAGCAGGACGAGCTGCCGTACGAGTACAACCCCAAGCGCGGCTTCGTCGTCACCGCCAACCAGGCCGTGGTCGCCAAGGACAAGTACCCGTACACCCTGACCACCGACTGGGGCTACGGCACCCGCAGCCAGCGGATCACCGACCTGATCGAGTCGAAGATCAAGGGCGGCGGCAAGATCTCCACCGACGACATGCGGCAGATGCAGCTGGACGACAGCAGCGAGATCGCCAAGCTCATGGTGCCGAAGCTGCTGAAGATCAACCTGGACGACAAGAACGTACGCGACGCGCAGAAGCTGCTGGAGGGCTGGGACTACACCCAGGACTCCGACTCGGCCGCCGCCGCGTACTTCAACGCCGTCTGGCGCAACGTCCTCAAGCTCGCCTTCGGCAACAAGCTCCCCAAGGAGCTGCGCGTCGAGGGCCAGTGCCTGTGGGTCGACAAGATCGACAGCACCGGTCCCGTGGACGACGACACCAAGGTGCGCGAGTGCGGCCAGCGCGCCGACGACCAGGCGCAGCCGGACGGCGGCGACCGCTGGTTCGAGGTCGTGCGCAACCTGATGAACAAGCCGGACAGCGACTGGTGGAAGACGCCCAAGCAGGGCACGCGCCCGGCGGCCGAGAACATGGACCAGCTCTTCGCGCGCGCCATGATCGACGCCCGCTGGGAGCTGACCGCCAAGCTCGGCAAGGACATCGACACCTGGAACTGGGGCCGGCTGCACCGCCTGTTCCTGAAGAACCAGACGCTCGGCACCGACGGCCCCAGGGTTCTGCAGTACCTGCTCAACCGCGGCCCCTGGAAGCTCAACGGCGGTGAGGCGGCCGTGGACGCGACCGGCTGGAACGCGGCCGGCGGCTACAACGTCGTCTGGGTGCCGTCCATGCGGATGGTGGTCAACCTGGCCGACCTCGACAAGTCCAGGTGGATCAACCTGACCGGCGCCTCCGGGCACGCGTTCAGCGCCCACTACACGGACCAGACCGACAAGTGGGCCAAGGGCGAGCTGCTGCCCTGGTCGTACTCCTCCAAGGCGGTCGACAAGAGCACGAGCGACACGCTCGTCCTCAAGCCCTGAGCGGCGGCGCCCGCGACGGAAAGGCCCTCCCGCGTGGAGGGCCTTTCCCGTGCCGGTCAGCCACCGGTGAGGCGGCGCACCCCGGACGGCGTCACCACGGCGTGCACCGGCCGGTCGTGCTCCTCCTCCGGGACCCGCGCGACGACCTCCCAGTCGTAGAGCAGGACCACCAGGCGGGGGTGCGCGCCCGCGCGCTCCAGCCGGGCCAGCACGCGGTCGTACGAGCCGCCGCCGCGCCCCAGCCGCATTCCGCGCGCGTCCACCGCGAGTCCGGGCAGCAGGACCACGTCCGCGCCCGTCACGGCGTCCGGGCCGAGCCGCGCGCCCGACGGCTCGAACAGGGCCATCCGCCCGCCGTGCCGGACCTCCGTGAGGGAGCCGGACCCGGCGTACTCGCCCCAGTCGAGGTCGTTGTCGGGCAGCAGCGCGGGGAGCAGCACGCGGGCGCCCCGGGCGCGCAGCGCGTCCAGGAGCGCGCCCGTGCCGGGCTCGGAGCCCACGGAGACGTACGCGGCGACCGTGCGCGCCCTCGCCAGTTCGGGCAGTTCCAGGGCGCGCGCGGCCAGCGCCCGGCCCGACGCCCGTACGTCATCGTCCGGCAGGCTGCTCCTCATCGCGAGGAGGCTTCGCCGCAACGTCCTCTTGCCAGGCTCGTCCACGCGTCCGTCGTGTTCCACGGGTCGTCTCCCGCACCCTTCCTGTATGCCGTTCCACGGCGCTCACGCCGTCCGAGTCGTCTTCAAAGGGTCCACCAAGCACAGCCCAGGAACCCCACAAAGTCACCGGTTAAGGTGGCGGGCATGACTCAGTCGCACCCCAGGATCAGCAAGGCTGTCATTCCGGCGGCGGGTCTTGGCACCCGGTTCCTGCCGGCCACCAAGGCCACTCCCAAGGAGATGCTGCCGGTCGTCGACAAGCCCGCGATCCAGTACGTGGTCGAGGAGGCCGTGTCCGCGGGGCTCGACG
>NZ_BSSM01000010.1 GCF_030269125.1 Streptomyces hygroscopicus subsp. hygroscopicus
GGGTGGGGTGAGTGGCGTGGTTCCGGGGGGATCGGGGGCGGGGTCGGGCGTGGGGTGGGCGTCTGCTGTGCCGGAGGCGGTGAGGGGGGCTGTCGGGCGGGGCGGGACGGGGGATTCGGCGGGGCCGGGTGGGGTGGGTGGCGAGGTTTCCGGGAGGCCGGGGGCCGGGCCGGACGTGGGGTGGGCGTCTGCCGTGCCGGCCGCGCGGGCCTCGTGGCCGTCCGCGGCGGCGCGGGCTCCGCGGGCCGGGACGCCTGACCCGACGGCGTCCGCCGAACCTCCCTCCGAGCAAGTCCAGATCCGCGCGCTCCAGGCCATGTGCCGGCAGGTCTTCGGCTTCCGGCTGGCCATGATCGTCGTAGCGGCTCCGGCGGCGCTCCTGAACGCCGCGCCCGGCCTGGGCGTACGGCTCGTCGGCGCGGCCGTGGTCGTCACGTTCATGGCGTCCTACGTCCTGTTCCGCGACTGGGAACGCTTCGGCCCCCTCCTGCTGCGCCACCCGAGCCTCCTCGCCGCCGACACCCTCTTCGGGTCGCTCCTGCTGGTCTCGGCCGGTCCGGACACCACGCTCGCCTACGTCGGCGTCTGCACCCCCCTCCTCGCCGGCCTGCTCTACAGCTGGCGCGGGGCGGCCGGTTTCGCCTCGGCGCAGGCGCTGGTCCTGTTCGTCGTCCACATCACCGTGAAGGCCGACCGGTCCGCCCCGGTGGCCGAGGCGCTGCTGCTGCCCGGTCTGTGCGTGATCGCGGGGGCCATGGGCTCGACCCTGCGCGGCCTGATGCTCCGCTTCGGCGCCGCCACGGAGGCGCTGGCTGCGGTGCGGGCCCGGCTCGCCGCGGCGGAAGCCGTCAGCGCCGAACGCGCCCGGCTCGCACGGGAGATGCACGACTCGGTCGCCAAGACCCTCTACGGCGTCGCCCTCGCCGCGGACGGCCTCGCGGCCACCGCCTCGGCCACCGCCCCCGATCCCGCCCGCATCCGCGAACAGGCCGAACTGGTCTCCCGCTCGGCCCGCAGAGCCGCGGCGGAGTCCCGCGAACTTCTGACGGACCTGCGGAGCGATCCCATGGGCCGGCGAAGCGATCCGACGGAGCCGGGAAGCGGTCTGACGGAGCCGGGAAGCGGTCTGACGGGGCCGGGGAACGAACGGCGGACGACCTCCTTCCGTTCCGAACTCATCTCGACCGTCGCCGACTTCGTCGACCGCACCCACCTGGAGGTCACCTTCCCCGAGCCCCCTCTCTCCCTTCCCCCGCTCCCCGCCCCCGTGTCCCGCGCCCTCCTCGCCATCGCCACGGAGGCGCTGGAGAACGCGCACCGCCACGCGGAGGCGACCCGCGTGGACGTACAGGCAGCCGTCCACCGAGGTTCGCTGTGTCTGACCATCCAGGACGACGGCCGCGGCCTCCCGCCCGGCACCACCCTCGAACAGCTGTGCACCCGCGGTCACTTCGGCCTGCTCGGCATGGCCGAGCGCGCCGCCCAGGCGGGCGCCCGCATCCACGTCGGCCGCGGCACCGGCACCCGGGGCACGGAGGTACGCGTGGAACTCCCCCTGCCGGTCCCGGAACCCTGAAAGGAGGCACCGCATGCGGCAGCACGCGCACGACCCCGGTCCACCGCCCGCCTTCCCGCCCGCCCGGTTGCGGCTGCTGGTCGCCGACGACAACCCCGTGGTGCGCGCGGGGCTGACCGCGCTGCTCACCGACCGCGCGGACACCACCGTGGTGGCGCAGGCGGCGGACGGCCGCGAGGCGTACGAGGCCGCGCTCCGGCACCGCCCCGACGTCGTCCTCCTCGACGTCCGCATGCCCGGGGTCGACGGCATCTCGGCACTGCCCCACCTGCTGCGCCTCGCGCCGGTCATGATGCTCACCTACAGCCATGAGGCCGAGACGGTGCGGGAGGCGCTGCGGCTGGGAGCGGGGGGATACCTGGTGCACGGCGAGTTCACGGCCGAGCAGCTGGTACGGGCCGTACGGGATGTCCACGAGGGCCGGCCGCATGTGACGCCGGGGGCGACACGGGCATTACTGGCCGAGTTGCGGGGGAGTGCATCTGCACACACGGACTCCCAACTCGCCGTAGCGGACGTCCAAAATACCCTCCCGCCTCCTTCACAACTGCAATCCTCTGTGGGACAGTCGACCCGCTCACGGTTCCGGTTGAGCGTCAGGGAGGCGGAGATCATGGACCTCATCGCGTCCGGCATGACCAACCAGCAGATCGCCGCCGCGTGCTTCATCAGCGAGAAGACGGTCAAGAACCACATCAACCGCATCTTCGCCAAGCTCCAGACCACCACCAGGTCCCAGGCCACGGCGAAATGGCTGGGGGTGGCGTGAGGTGGCGACCCGGAGACGCGCCAACGCCGCGCATTGGGCCCCCGGTTGGGCCCTGGGACCCTCGGCCGGCCGGCGCGCCGCGTCGTACGGTGCCTCGATCGGACGCGAAGCTGGAGGGGACAACCGTGAGCAAATGGTTCAACACCACCGTGACGTATCTGATGACCCGCGCCGCCCGGAACGACCGGGGGCAGACCGCGGTGGAGTACCTGGGCATCATCGCGGTGGTGGTGGCGATCGTGCTGGCGATCACCGGGACGAGCATCGGGCAGACGATCTTCGACGCGATCAGGAACAAGATCTCCGAAGTCACCGGCGGCTGATTCCTTCGCGTCGCGACGCCGGGCAGGCCTTCCCCATCTACCTCACGGTGGTGGCAGGCCTGCTCTTTCTTGCTCTGGCCTATCTCGCCGTCGGCCAGGCCGCGGTGAACCGGAGCGGCGCGCAGACCGCGGCCGACGCGGCGGCGCTCGCCGCGGCGCAGGACGAACGGGATCAGCTGGCGGCCCGGTGGGTCACGGAGCTGCGCGACCCGACGAAGTGGCAGGACATATTCGACGGCAACGTGCCGTTCACCGACCCGTGCCGGCGAGCCGGTCAGCTCGCCCAGCAGAACGATGCCGAACTGAGTGGCTGTTTCGCGCCGGGGTCGTTGAAGTACCAGGTCGACGTGCGGACCAACAAGTCCGTCGGCCATTCGGTCGTACCCGGAACCGAGGACGTGAAGTCGAACGCTCACGCCGTGGCGGTGATCGAGCCGCTGTGCACGTTCAAGCTTCCCGGTGGCGGCGCCGACGGCGACACGCTGCCGCAACTCACCTGCAAGGACAAGGTGTGGGACCTGAAACCGGACGATCCCTCAGGGCTTCCCAAGCCCGAAGACCTCTTTGACGTCCACCTGGACGGCTGACATGCGAATGATTGATGACGAAGGAAGCGGAGCGATGAGCATTCGGTTCACTGCGCAGGCCCGCAGAGGGATGGTCGCGTTGGCTCTCGCGGTCGGACTGGCCGTCGGCACGGCAGGCTGTGGCGGCGGCAGCGGTGATGACGCGAAGAAACCGCACAGCTCGACGTCCGCCACCAAGGCCGGTGGCTCCCAGCCGGACACCCAGGAGGGCCAGTCGGACCAGCCACTGGCGGAACTGAGGGGCGAAGGGGGTTTGCTCCTTCGGATCACCTCCGCGCAACGGGACTCCGGTGGCTTCGTCACGGTGAACGGGACCCTGAAGAACGACGGGGCCAAGGATCTCCTCGTGCCGTCCGCGCTGAGCGGCAACGAAACCGAGATCACCAAGAACGGACCGTCCCTGGGCGGAGCCACCCTCATCGACTCGAAGGGCAAGAAGCGCTACTACGTGCTGCGGGACACGGAGGGCCGGCCGCTCACCACGACCGGTCTCGGCACGCTCCGCGCGGGCGAGGCCCTACCGGTGTTCATGCAGTTCCCCTCCCCGCCGGCGGATGTCGCCCAGGTGACCCTCCAACTGCCCACCCTCTCCTCCGCCACCCTCCCCATCTCCGGCTGAGGCCCCCGTGACCACCCGACCCCGCCTCGCGCTCACCCTCGCGTCCGCGACCCTCCTCCTCGCGGCGACGCTCACCTCCGCGCACGCCGCCGACACGGACCCCACCCCGCCCCCGGACACGGCCCCGTCCGCCGCCGCGCCGGTGAAGATCGACCCCAAGGACCCGGACCTGAAACTGCCCGAGGGGGCCACCCTGGCCACGCCCAAGGTGCTGGACATCAAGTCGGTCGTGGAGGACCAGAGCGGGGACGAACGCCGCGAGGACACCAACGCGGACGTCACCTTCGCCCTCCAGGCGGAGGTCCTCTTCGACAAGGACAGCGCGAAGCTCGGCGCGGACGCCAAGGCCCGCATCGCCGCGATCGCCGACGAGATCAGGAAGCAACACGCCACCCAGGTCCGCGTCTTCGGCTTCACCGACGACCTCGGCTCCTCCTCCCACGGCATCCTCCTCTCCCGCCGACGCGCCAACGCCGTCCAGTCCGTCCTCGACCAGAACCTCGACAGCCCCGACATCACCTTCGAGGTCCGCGGCTACGGCGAGCAGTACCCCATCGCCGACAACTCCACGGAAGAGGGCCGCCGGAAGAACCGCCGGGTGGAGGTGTCGTTCCCCCGTACGGAGAGCTGAACACCGCCCGCGCGGACAAGGCGGGTCCGCGGGACGGACAGGCATGCCGACCGCGTCCCTCGTCAGGAATCGTGAAGCTTCAAGGTCGCTGCTACCGTGCGGGAGTTGCTTCTGTTAGGGGTGGACTTGACATCGACCGCCGGCTGGTGCGCGACCCACGGGAGTCGGCCGCACGAGGACAGCATCCACACGGGGGAGGCACTGAGATGACCTGGGACGAGTGGGAACAGCTCAAAGCCGGTGCGAAGGAGCGCGGCTCCACACGCATGCAGCTCAATCATGTCGCGCCCATCGAGGGGAACACCACCTACGGGGACCTGAAGGTCACCAACGACGATCTCGCCGCGATCGGCAAGGAAGCCCACAGCCTGTACAACCAGCTGTGGAAGAAGGCCCGGGTGGCGCAGACGACGAGCGAGTCGGCCGCCGGTGATCTCACCAGGCAGGGGTTCATGCTGGGCAAGGGCCTCCGGCACGTCCACGAGCGCTGGGAGGACCAGCTGAAGTCGCTGTTGGACGCCTGCGCGCAGATCTCCAACCACATGCACGTCACCCAGAAGATCCACTCCGGTGACGACGGCTACATCGCCCGCACGATGAGCAGCATCGACACCCTGGACGCCGGCTTCGACGACCGCGTGGGTGCGCCGGGCGAGAAGAACCCGGTCTACGAGTCCCCCAAGCCCGAGAAGAAGTAGTGAGTGAGGACGCTCGGTGAAGTTCGAAGACCTCTACCAGGCCGACTTCAAGCTGCTCGACGACGCGGTGACCGACTGGGGCCAGCTGGTCACCAACCTGACGGACCTGCAGAAGCAGGCGCGGGACGGGCTGCACGACAAAGCCGTCAAGGCCGACTGGCACGGGGTGAACGCCGGTGTCTCCAAGGAGTTCATCGGCAAGACGGCGGGTGAGTTCGACGACGCCACCAAGGAGGCTACGTCGATCCACAACATCCTCCAGGACACCCGCAACGAGCTGAAGTCGTACAAGCAGCAGCTGCACCAGGCGCTGGATGACGGCCGCAAGAAGAACCTCACGGTGATCCCGTCGGGCGACGGCGGATTCATCGTCACCATGGCCGTCCACCCCGACCGCGCCGCGCACGGGACGACGGTGCCCGAGCACAGCGTCGCGGACGAGGACGCCCTGCGCGACCGCGTGCAAGGCATCCTGAACAACGCGGCCAAGAGCGACAGCACCGCGTCCGAGGTCCTCATGGCGCTGGTGGACGAGAGCGAGTACGGCTTCTCCGGAGTCGTCTACAAGGACCGGGATCAAGCGGAGAAGGCCGTCCAGGAAGCGGACGAGCTGGCGAGACTCGCGAAGAAGGACCCCGGCAAGCTGACCGCGAAGGACTTCGACGCGATCAACAAGGGTCTGAAGCAGTATCACGACGACCCTTTGTTCTCCGAGGAGTTCGCCGAGCGGCTCGGCGCCAAGGGCACGGAGAAGTTCTGGCTCGGTCTCACCGACAACCGTGAGGGCGGGCACCTGGGCTACGAACGCGGATACAAGTACGCCGAACTCCAGAAGAACCTCAGCCTGACCCTGGCCACCGCGAGCCAGTCGGACAGCGCGGGCATGACGGCGTGGAAACAGGAGGTCATCTCCTCCGGCAACAAGGCCGTCGGTACCCACGGTGACGTCCTCGGCTTCCAGGTGATGAGCAACCTGATGCGCGACGGCGACTTCGACGACCAGTTCATGACGGACTACGGCCGTGGGCTGATGAAGACCGAGCGGTTCTACACCGACGACGGCAGGAACGTGGCCTGGCAGGCGAGTATCTGCCCCCAACTCAACTTCGAAGGAAGCGACGGCGGCTGGGACCCGCTCAACGGCTACCTGAAGGGCCTGTCCAACAACCCCGCAGCCGCCACGAACTTCTTCAACGACGACTTCATCCCGCAGGACTCCCACCACAAGTCGGCGGTGTCCAACTTCGACTACCTCTTCAAACAGCGCCACTGGCCGATGGACTCCAACGACATCCACGGCGTCCACAGCACCGCCGGCCAGAACTTCCTGGCCCAGGCCCTGGAAGCGGCGACCACGGGCCACCCGGCGGGCGAGATGCCGACGATCGACACCCCGGCCCACACCTCCGCCGAGGCCAACCTGTTCGAGGAGATAGTCTCCGCCACCGCCGACAAGCCCGAACTTCTCACGGACCGCGGTTACATGTCCGACAGCTTCGGGCAGATCGCGTCGGAGTACCTGCCGGACATCAACCGGGCGAACACCAATTTGCCGCACAAGGACTTGCTGTTCCCGGTTGACGGATCCGTGGCCCACGTCGATGGCCCGGACGCGAACAAGTTCCTGTTCGCGGTGGGACAGAATCCCGAGGGATATGCCGCGGTCGAGGTGGGCCAGAAGGCGTACATGTCGAACCTGCTGCAGTACCACTTGGACCCCGACCTGCCCGCCGACCACCGCTGGACCGGCGATCACAAACTTCTCGTGGGGACCGTCGCGGAGAGAAGTGGCGAGGTTTCCGGGATCCTCAGGCAGGGCCGCATGGAGGCCATCGGCAGTGCGGCGAAGGGGCAGGACGATTCGTTCGACCACGCTGTCGCCCAGTATCAGAACCTGATCTCCGGCGGCATCGGCACGGCCGTCGGCGTAGGCACATCGTTCATCGGTTCTCCCGTGGCCGGAGGAATCGTGGGTGGTGCGGCAGGCACTGCGACGGGCTCGGCTCTGCAGTGGCTTTTCCAGGACGTGCAAGGTGATTCGGCCGATCACGCTCACGACACCGAGGGGAAGGTCTGGCAGAAAGGATGGAAGCTCAACGGTGATTATGCGCAGCGGGCGACAGAGTTGGCCGTGAAGCGTTACCACTTGAATCCTGACCTTGTGATCTTGGCAGGGAATTCCGCACAGCAAGGGTATTTCAATGCCCAGAACCGCTTGAATGGCGAGCAGCCGGGTATGACTGCGGATATTGCGGGATGAATGTAGGGGAGCGAGAATGCGTCCTGTAGTCGGTGTCTCCGCTGCTGCCGCCCTTCTTGTCGGGCTGTCCGGATGCGGCGAGCATAAGGAGAAGCGCGAGTATGCGGTCCCGCGCTCCCTGTGTGGGGTTCCAGTCGACAGTGAGACGTTGGCGCCGTTCCTGCCGGGCGGTCGAAATCTGACGGTCAAGCAGACGATGTCAAGCATGTGGGGAATAAGCTGCGAGGTCCGTGTCGACAGTCGCTTCCCGGTGCAGACTTCGCTGTGGTGGACAAATCAGATCAATACGTACGCGTATGTGGGCAGGCAGAACAATTCCAAGCTCGACCACCGAGCCGACAACGGCAGGTTCCTCTACTCCGGCTGGGAAGGGTTCGGCGAGACGCGGAACTGCACCAGCAAGAAGCTCCTGGGCGCGCACCTGTTCACCGCGTTCCAGATGGAGACGGCGGACCATCAGGACCCCGACGCGATGAGGAAGCTCATCACCGCGTACACGAACGCCGCCGAGAAGACGGACATCTGCAAGGAAGGCAAGCCGTTCCCGCAGTGATCAGCCGTCGCTGACGGCGTCCTCGCCCCCCGACACCGCCACCCGCACCCCGGCCCGCAACCCCCATCCCGCCATCGTCCCCGCCTCCGCCTCCAGCACATGGCGGGAGCGCGGGCGGGGCAGGCCCAGGCGGCCGGGGGGCATGGTGCGGACGGCCAGGACGGTGAGGCGACGGTCGAGGTAGGCGACGTCGATGGGGATGCGCATGCCGAAGGTGTGGATGCTGCCGGCGGGGGAGAGGAGCAGTGCGCCGTCGACGGAGGCGCGGCCGAGGAGACCCCTGGTGCGGGCACGGTAGGAGGTGGCGAACTCCAGGGGCACCGGGACCGATCCGGGGATGTGCAGAAGGCCCCGGCCGTCCCGCCAGCGTCGTCGTCCCATCGTGTCCTCCGTTGTCAACCCGTCCGGCGCGTAAAGGGTTTGCCCCCTTCCCCATCCCCCGCTAGGAAGGCCCTCATGACTTCACTCGGCGTTGTGTTCCGGCCCCAGCTTCCTCCCGAGCGGTTGCGGGGGTACGCCCGGCTCGCGGAAGAGGTGGGGCTAGAGGAGTTGTGGCTGTGGGAGGACTGCTTCCTGGAGGGCGGTGTCTCCACGGCGGCGGCCGCGCTGGCGTGGACCGAGCGGCTGCGGGTGGGGATCGGGCTGCTGCCCGTACCGCTGCGGAACGTCGCGGCGACCGCCATGGAGACCGCCGCCCTGCACCGCATGTTCCCGGGTCGCGCGAGCGTCGTCGTCGGGCACGGGGTGCAGGACTGGATGGGACAGGTCGGCGCCCGCGCCGCCTCGCCGCTCACCCTGCTCGGTGAGCATCTCGACGCCCTGCGGGCCCTGCTGCGCGGGGAGAAGCTCACCGTCCAGGGGCGGTACGTCACCCTCGACGGCGTCGCCCTCGACTGGCCGCCCCCGCGCCCCGTGCCCGTCCTCGCCGGCGCCACCGGGCCCCGTACCCTGCGCCTCTCCGGAGCCAGGGCCGATGGCACGCTCCTGACCTCCGCCACCTCCCCGGACGGCGTCCGACAGGCCCGCCGGCTCATCGAGGAGGGGCAGACGGAGGCCGGGCGCGAGGGACCGCACAAGGTGGTCGTCTATCTCCTCGCCGCCACCGGCGCCGACGCCGCCGAACGTGTGCGGGCCGACCTCACCGACGCGCAGCCCGGCGCGGGCGTCGCCGGGGACGCGGCGGCCGTCGCCGATGCCGTACGGCGGCTCGCCGACGCCGGCGCCGACACCGTCGTACTCCAGCCGACGGCCGACGAGCCCGACCCGGAGGGGTTCGTGCGGTTCGCCGGGGAAGAGGTCATGCCGCTGCTGCGGCGGTGAAAAAGGGGAGGACCGGAGCGCCGGCCTTTGCCATCATGGCGCGCATGACCCCACCGCGCCGGTCCTTCGCCGACCTCGTTGCCGAGGGCGCCGCCGTGCCCACCGACGGGTGGGACTTCTCCTGGTTCGAGGGACGGGCCACCGAGGCCCGGCCGTCGTGGGGATACGCCCGCTCGGCGGGGGAGCGGCTGGCCGGTGCCGAGGCCGCGCTGGACATCCAGACCGGGGGCGGGGAGGTGCTGGCCTTCGCCCTGGACACCGCCGCCCCGGCCCGGCCGGGGCTGGTCGCCGCCACCGAGGGCTGGGCGCCGAACACGGCCAAGGCCACCGCCCTGCTGCGGCCGTACGGCGTGGTGGTCGTGGCCGCCCCGGACGACGCGCCGCTGCCGTTCGCCGACGGGGCCTTCGACCTGGTGCTCAGCCGGCATCCGGTGGTGCCGCACTGGGACGAGATCGCGCGGGTGCTGCGACCGGGCGGCACGTACTTCGCCCAGCACGTCGGTCCCGCCAGCGTCTTCGAGCTGGTCGAGTATTTCCTCGGGCCGCAGCCGGAGGCCGGGCGCCGCGCGCGTGACCCGGAAGCGGAGCGGGCCGCGGCCGAGGCGGCGGGCCTCGCGGTCGTCGCGCTGCGGGCGGAGCGGCTGCGGATGGAGTTCCACGACATCGCCGCCGTCGTCCACTTCCTGCGCAAGGTGGTCTGGATGGTGCCGGGTTTCACCGTCGAGGCGTACGAGCCCCGACTCCGGTCGCTGCACGAGCGGATCGAGCGGGAAGGGGCGTTCGTCGCCCACAGCTCACGGCACCTCTTCGACGTCCGCAAGCCCGCTCACCGCTGAGCCCGGCCGCCGCGGATTCCCTCGGGCCCGCCGCCCCCCGCCGGTGTCCACATCGTTATCGGACTCTGTTCACACCAGCCCCACCGGTCACGTAAGTTCAGACCAAGGCAATTCGCGCCAGCAAAGCCGCGCGGGTGGTACCGCGCAGTGGAGGGGGCTGCGCGGTGCCGTGGGCGAGGTGATCACCCCGCCCGGGGTGCGCGCCGAGCCGTCAAGCGGCCGTTCGTCGGCCAGGTCGCCCGTCGGGGGGATCGGCGGTCGACACGCCCAAGCGGCCCAGGATGGCGGCAGTCTCCGGATTCCTGCGAATTTCATCGTTACCGCCCATGTTCGCCTCGGATTCCGCTGTGATTCGGTGGTAAAAGCATCGGAATCCATCGCTCCGAATTCATCAGGGTGTTCCCGGACGACTCCGGAGAGTAGTTGTGGCACGCCGATGCCCCCATCCGCCCTCACGAAGGGTTATGGTGGAAACCCCCCCTCGGGCCGGTCCGTCTCCCCCCCACGGACCGGCCCGTTTTTTCTTGGCCGGGGCGAGTCGTCCCGTCCGGGAACCGGATACCACCCGGCGTGCGTCCCAACAGCGAGGACCGGAGTCTCGATCCCGCCCCACCCGCCACGCTCAGGGCCAGAGCAGGGTTTGGGCGGCGGTAGGCTCGACGGGCCCGGCAACGTACCCCGCGCCAACCCCCCGGAGGGCCACGTGAACCTGCGCGACAAACTGCGCGGCCTGCTGGTCAGGCTCTACGCACGCCGGGTGGAGGGCCACCTCGACCACGCCCAGGTGCCCAAGCACATCGGCGTCATCATGGACGGCAACCGCCGCTGGGCGAAGGCATCCGGCTCCACCACGGTGCACGGTCACCGGGCCGGTGCGGACAAGATCGAGGAGTTCCTCGGCTGGTGCTCCGAGACCGACGTCGAGGTCGTCACCCTGTGGCTGCTGTCCACGGACAACTTCGACCGCCCGCAGGAGGAACTGGTCCCCCTGCTCGGCATCATCGAGGACGTGGTACGCACCCTCGTCGCCGACGGCCGCTGGCGGGTGCACCACGTGGGCGCCATGGACCTGCTCCCCGCGGGTCTCCAGGCCACTCTCAAGGAAGCCGAGGAGGCCACCGCCCACATCAAGGGGATAGTGGTCAACGTGGCCATCGGCTACGGCGGTCGGCAGGAGATCGCCGACGCCGTGCGCTCCATGCTGTTCGAGGCGCACGACAAGGGTGTCGCGATGGAGGACCTCGCCGAGTCCGTCGACATCGACATGATCGGCCGTCATCTCTACACCAGCGACCAGCCCGACCCGGACCTCGTCATCCGCACCAGCGGGGAGCAGCGGCTGTCCGGATTCATGCTGTGGCAGACCGCCCACTCGGAGTACTACTTCTGCGACGTCTACTGGCCGGCCTTCCGCAAGGTCGACTTCCTGCGCGCCCTGCGCGACTACGCCGCACGTCACCGCCGGTTCGGCGGCTGAGACAACCGCGAAGGCCCCGCCGGCAGCCGTGACCGGCGGGGCCTTCGCGCATCCCGTTCGGCCTGCCGCCACCAGGAGTTCACGGCGTGCCGATGGCCGCTTTTGCATGGCGGCGCTTGTTCGAGGGCATAAGGCAAGCAGGTCGACGCCCGAACCCCGGGTGTCGGATCTCAGCGGGCGGCAGGGGCCGTCCGCCCGGGAGGTCCTTTGCACCAGCACGACCGTGCGATACCGGCGCGGAAGCCGCCGCGGGGGTCCGGGTCCCGGCCCGCCGTGCGCACGGGCCGCCGGCCGGCCCGGTCCGTCCCGCCCTCCCGGCCCGGCTTCCACTTCGTCGCTCCCCGACCTCATCCGAGGGGGTACGTCCTTCCGTGGTGACCAGCACAAAGCGCCACAAGCCCGACCGGCGCACCTATGTTCTCGACACCAGCGTCCTGCTGGCCGACCCGAACGCCCTGGCCCGCTTCGAGGAGCACGAGGTGGTGCTCCCCATCGTGGTGGTCACGGAGCTGGAGGCCAAGCGGCACCATCCCGAACTCGGCTACTTCGCCCGCCAGGCCCTGCGCCTGCTGGACGACTACCGGGTGCGGTACGGCCGCCTGGACTCCCCCATCCCGATCGGGGACCTGGGCGGGACCATGCGCGTCGAGCTCAACCACTCGGACCCCAGCGTGCTGCCCACCGGCTACCGCCTGGGGGACAACGACTCCCGCATCCTCGCGGTGGCCCGCAACCTGCAGGCCGAGGGGTTCGACGTCACCGTGGTGTCGAAGGACCTGCCGCTGCGCATCAAGGCATCCTCCGTCGGGCTCCTCGCCGAGGAGTACCGGGCCGAGCTGGCCATCACGGAGAACTCCGGCTGGACCGGGATGAGCGAACTGACGCTCCCCGGCGAGCAGGTGGACGTCCTCTTCGAGCAGGGGCGCCTCCATGTACCGGGCGCTTCGGACCTTCCCGTGCACACCGGCCTGACCATCCAGTCGGAGCGCGGCAAGGCGCTCGGCCGGGTCACCGCGGAGGGCGACGTCCGTCTGGTGCGCGGCGACCGGGAGGCGTTCGGCATCAAGGGCCGCAGCGCCGAGCAGCGCATCGCCCTCGATCTGCTGCTCGACCCGGACGTCGGGATCGTCTCGATGGGCGGCCGGGCCGGCACCGGCAAGTCGGCGCTGGCGCTGTGCGCGGGTCTGGAGGCGGTCCTGGAGCGCCGCCAGCACCAGAAGGTCATGGTGTTCCGGCCGCTGTACGCGGTCGGCGGGCAGGAGTTGGGCTACCTGCCGGGCACCGAGGCGGAGAAGATGAGCCCCTGGGCGCAGGCCGTGTTCGACACGCTGTCGGCGGTCACCAGCCGGGAGGTCATCGAGGAGGTCACCGCGCGCGGCATGCTGGAGGTCCTGCCGCTCACCCACATCCGCGGCCGTTCGCTGCACGACGCGTTCGTCATCGTGGACGAGGCGCAGTCGCTGGAGCGCAACGTGCTGCTGACGGTGCTGTCCCGGATCGGCGCCAACTCGCGGGTCGTACTCACCCATGACGTGGCACAGCGGGACAATCTGCGCGTCGGACGGTACGACGGCGTCGTCGCCGTGGTGGAGAAGCTGAAGGGGCATCCGCTCTTCGCGCATGTCACCCTGACCCGGTCCGAGAGGTCCCAGATCGCCGCCCTGGTGACCGAAATGCTCGAAGACGGCCATATCTGAGCCGATCTGGCACAGTTGGCGCCGCCCGGCAAAGGCATCAGATCCTAGCCGGGCGGCGCCTTCATGCGTGGAGGTTTCCGGAAATCCCTTGGGCCAAACGGGATGTGAGCTTTCACACGCAACTCGGAATTGCCACCCGGCGTCCGGTTGCGGCAGAGTCTCAGTCCTGTCAGGCCCCGCATACGACACACCTGCACCCCCAGCGGTGCGGCACAACGGAAGTACACCAACTCCATAGAGTTCGTCGTATGCCGCCCGCGCACCACGCGGCGCTCCCCGCGGGGAGTTGCCCACCGGGCCCGTGCCTCCCGTGACCCCGCAGTTGGGAGGCCAGTGCCAGGGGCACGATTGCGTCCGCCAGGGTCACCGAAGCGGGCGATGCTGGAAGGAAACCGTGTGAGCCGGATTTCGGTCCGGGGATTCGCAGTGGCCTCGGCCACCGCGGTCACCGCCGTCGGAAGCGTCGTCGGAGTTGCCTCGGGCAGCGTCGCGCAGAACAACGACGCCGAGCCGACGGCAGCAGCCGACACCACGCTCCTCGCGGACATACCGACGGGTCAGCAGGCCCAGGTCCAGTCCGCGACCCTGACGCAGCAGGCCGATTCGCAGGCCATCGCCGCGGACGCGAGCGCCAAGAAGGACGCCGAGGAAGCGGCCCGCAAGGCCGCCGCCGAGACCGCGATCGCGAAGAAGGCAGCCGCCGAGAAGGCGGCCGAGGAGGCCAAGCAGCGCGCGGAGACCAAGGCCGCCGCCAGCCGCGGCGACATCAACGCCAGCTTCCCCGTGCAGACCTCGTACACGGTCGCGCAGATCCAGGCCATGGCGCGCCAGATCGTGCCGTCCGGTCAGTACCAGTGTTTCAGCAACATCGTGAACCACGAGTCCAGCTGGAACTACCGCGCGGTCAACCCTTCCTCGGGCGCCTACGGACTCGTCCAGGCCCTCCCCGGCGGCAAGATGGCCTCCGCGGGTGCCGACTGGCAGACCAACCCGGCCACGCAGATCAAGTGGGGCCTGAACTACATGAACGAGCGTTACGGCAGCCCCTGTGACGCCTGGACCTACTGGCAGGCCAACGGCAACTACTGAGTTCCGTCCCGCCACGCTCAACCCCGCGCAGCCCCTTCCCGTCCTCTGGGAAGGGGCTTTCGCCCTGTACGGTCGTAACCGCACGACTCCATGGGGGGAGTGGTGGCGAGCACCCGAAGACGCGGGGGAAGAGGACGGATCATGTCGCGAGTGCCAGGGTGGCTCGGCAGGCTGGGCGCCGGTCTCACCGAGATGAGTGAGCGGTTGGACGCCCGGCAGGCGGAGGTGGCACAGGAGGACAGCGCGCCCGTTCCGCCGGCCGGACCGGCCCGCCCGAAGCCGGCCGCGGCCGACACCGCCGATGCCGTGGCCGACGCGGTGCCGCACGCCCGCCGTCCCGTGGCGTCCCCGCCGCCCGCGCCCCGCCCCGACCCCGCCCAGGCCGTGCCCTGGGGAGTACGGGTCGCGGCCGAGGCCGGCTGGCGGCTGCTCGTGCTCGCGGGCACCGTCTGGGTGCTGATGCGGGTCATCAGCGCCGTCCAGCTGGTGGTGTTCGCCTTCGTCATCGCCCTGCTGATCACCGCGCTGCTGCAGCCGACGGTCGCCCGGCTCACCCGCCGCGGGGTGCCGCGCGGCCCGGCCACGGCGCTCACCGCGATCAGCGGCTTCGTGGTGATCGGCCTGATGGGCTGGTTCGTGACCTGGCAGGTCATGGAGAACATCGACACGCTCTCCAACCAGATCCAGTCCGGCATCGACGATCTGCGCAACTGGCTGCTGAAGAGCCCGTTCCACGTCACCGACAAGCAGATCAACCAGATCGCCAAGAACCTGCGCGAGGCCATCGGCGCCAACGCCGACCAGATAACGTCCGCGGGCCTGGAGGGCGTTCAGGTCATAGTGGAGGCCCTGACCAGCATCCTGCTGGTGTTCTTCTCGACGCTCTTCCTGCTCTACGACGGCAAGCGCATCTGGCAGTGGGTCCTGAAACTGGTGCCCTCCGCCGCCCGGGAGGGCGTGGCCGGCGCCGGTCCGCGTGCCTGGCGCACCCTGACCGCGTACGTCCGCGGCACGGTGCTGGTCGCCCTGATCGACGCGACCTTCATCGGCATCGGGATCTACTTCCTCGATGTGCCGATGGCGGTCCCGCTGGCCGTGTTCATCTTCCTGTTCTCCTTCATCCCGCTGGTCGGCGCGGTCGCCTCGGGGGCGCTCGCGGTGATCGTGGCCCTGGTCACCCAGGGCGTGTTCACCGCCGTCATGACCCTGGTCGTGGTGCTCGCCGTCCAGCAGATCGAGGGGCATGTGCTCCAGCCCTTCATCCTGGGCCGCGCGGTGCGGGTGCACCCCCTCGCGGTGGTGCTGACCGTGGCGGCCGGCGGCATGGTGGCCGGCATCGGTGGCGCGGTGGTCGCCGTACCGCTGGTGGCGGTGACGAACACCGTGGTGGGCTATCTGCGGCAGTACTCCGAGGAGTCGAACCAGCCGCCCACCGCTTCCCCCGCCCTTGACGAGACGGCGGAGGAGGCGGCGGACGGGACAGCGGCACCGAACGCGGAAGACCCCGCCCACCAGGGGTGAGCGGGGTCCTCGTGAAGCGGGACCGGCCTACTCGGCCAGCACGGCCTCGGCGTCCAGGGTGGCGCCGACCGCCTGCACGACGGCAGCGATCTTGAAGGCCTCCTGGATGGTGTCGCGCTCCACGCCGGCCTTGCGCAGCACCTGCTCGTGCGAGTCCAGGCACGAGCCGCAGCCGTTGACGGCGGAGACCGCGAACGACCACAGCTCGAAGTCGACCTTCTCCACGCCCGGGTTGCCGATGACGTTCATCCGCAGGCCGGCGCGCAGGGTGCCGTACTCGTGGTCGGACAGCAGGTGCCGGGTGCGGTAGAAGACGTTGTTCATCGCCATGATGGCGGCCGCGGACTTGGCCGCGGTGTACGCCTCCGGCGAGAGGTTCGCCTTCGCCTCCGGCTCCAGCTCACGCAGCACGATCGGGGAACGGCTGGCGATCGCGGTCGCGAGCACCGTGCCCCACAGCTGCTGCGCCGGCAGGTCGGAGTTGCCGATGACCGAGCCCAGGTTGAGCCTGAGGTCCTTGGCGTAGTCCGGGACCCGGGCCTTCAGCGAGTCGAGCGACATGGGTCACTCACCAGCCAGCAGCGCGACCGGGTCGAGGGTCTCGTCGCCCTTGTTCCAGTTGCACGGGCACAGCTCGTCGGTCTGCAGGGCGTCCAGGACCCGCAGGACCTCCTTGGGGTTACGGCCCACGGAACCGGCGGTCACCATCGTGAACTGGATCTCGTGGTTCGGGTCCACGATGAACACGGCGCGCTGCGCGAAGCCGTCCTCGCCCTCGATGCCCAGGTCGCGCATGAGCTCGTGCTTGGAGTCGGCCATCATCGGGAAGGGCAGCTCGGTCAGGTCCGGGTGGTCCTTGCGCCAGGCGTGGTGCACGAACTCGGAGTCACCGGAGAAGCCGAGGATCTGGGCGTCGCGGTCGGCGAACTCGTCGTTCAGCTTGCCGAAGGCGGCGATCTCGGTCGGGCAGACGAAGGTGAAGTCCTTCGGCCAGGCGAACACGACCAGCCACTTGCCCTCGTAGGACTTGTGGTTGATCTGCTCGAACTCCTTGCCCTTCTCCAGAGAGACGCAGGCGGTCAGGTCGAACTCGGGGAACTTGTCACCGACAGTGAGCACAGGGTCTCCTCGCAGCGAAGAATCACCCCTTTTGGGGGCGATTCCCATGGGTTGGACGTTACCGATGTTGGCACAGGGTGCATTGATTAGGGAAATAGCTATACTCGGTCGTGTTGATCGGAGGTACCTATCAGTGGCCGTCAGTAACGGCAAGCGGAGGCAGCCGAGCCTCGCACAGCTGCGTGCCTTCGCCGCCGTGGCCGAGCATCTGCACTTCCGGGACGCGGCGGCGGCCATCGGCATGAGCCAGCCCGCCCTCTCCGGCGCGGTCGCGGCGCTGGAGGAGACACTCGGAGTGACCCTCCTTGAGCGTACGACGCGCAAAGTACTGCTCTCGCCCGCGGGGGAACGGCTCGCGGTGCGGGCCAAGGCGGTGCTGGACGCGGTCGGCGAACTCCTGGAGGAGGCGGAGGCGGTGCGTGCCCCGTTCACCGGGACGCTGCGCCTCGGGGTGATCCCGACCGTGGCGCCGTACCTGCTGCCGACCGTGCTGCGGCTCGTGCACGAGCGCTATCCGGACCTCGACCTCCAGGTGCACGAGGAGCAGACCGCGAGCCTCATCGACGGCCTCGCCACCGGCCGCCTGGACCTGCTGCTGCTCGCCGTCCCGCTCGGTGTCCCCGGCATCACCGAACTCCCCCTGTTCGACGAGGACTTCGTGCTCGTCACCCCGCTCGACCACTGGCTCGGCGGGCGCGAGGGCATCCCGCGCGAGGCCCTGAAGGAGCTGAACCTGCTGCTCCTGGACGAGGGCCACTGCCTGCGCGACCAGGCCCTCGAGATCTGCCGGGACGCGGGCCGCGGACTGACGGGGGCGGGGCGGAGCCCCTCGGCCGAGGGGGGTGACGGGCGGCGGGCGGGCGCGCCGGTCACCACGACCGCCGCCGGACTGTCCACGCTGGTCCAGCTGGTCGCGGGCGGCCTCGGCTGCACCCTGCTGCCGCGCACCGCGCTCAAGCTGGAGACCACCCGCAGCAGCCAGCTCCTCACCGGGTACTTCGCCGACCCCGCCCCGAGCCGCCGGGTCGCGCTCGCGATGCGCGCGGGGGCGGCACGCGGTGCCGAGTACGAGGAGCTGGCGGGGGCGCTGCGGGAGGCGCTGCGGGTGCTGCCGGTGCGGGTGGTGGACCGGGGCCGAGTGCCGTAGCAGGAGGGCCCCTCCCGGACGGAAGGGGCCCTGCCGCGAAGGGGGTCGCCCCCGTGGTCTCACTCCGTCCGCAGCCCCTCCGGCCGCATCAGCCGCAGCAGCGGCGGCAGGCTCAGCGCGGTGACCACGAGGACCACCGCCGCGCCGGCGCCGGTCATCGACAGCACGCTCGGCCAGTCCACGCCCAGCGGCGAGCCGACCATCTTCAGCAGCACACAGCCCAGCGTCAGCCCCACGGCCGAGGCGAGCAGCAGACCGAGCGCGACCGGTATCGCCGTCTGCCAGAACACCGACAGACCCAGGGTGCGCCGCCGGGTGCCGAAGGCCATCAGCGACGACAGCGACCTCCGCCGCTCCCGCAGCTGTTCCAGCTGGGTCACCAGCAGGCTCGCCCCGATCAGCGCCAGCACGCACAGGGCGCCGACGTACAGGCCGGTGCGGATGGAGGCGAACTTCTTGGACTCCTCCGTCGCCGACCACGTCATCGCGTCGGCGAACGGGTCGACCCTCGCCGCCGTGTTGCGGACGTACTCGGTCGCGTCCGGCACCGACGGGTCGAGGGAGAGGAACACCGCCCCGTCCAGCAGGCGGCTCAGCCGATCGGGCAGCGCGGCCCGGGTCAGCAGGATGCCGCCGCTCTTCGCCCCGTTGGGCCCCGTGATCGCGCGGGCCGGCTTCAGCCCCTTCGGTACGCTCCAGCGCACGTCCGCGCCGCGGCCGGTGCCGTCGGCCGTGTCGACGTGCAGGGTGGTGCCCGGCCGGGCGAGCCGGGTGGTGGACGAGTCGTCGTCCGTGCCCGTCGCCACGAAGGCGTCCCCGTCGCGGCAGGACGGCAGCGTGGCCCACTCGCGCAGGGCGGCACAGGTGCCGACGGTCAGCGACACCGTGGTGTCGGGCCCGCGCCGCCAGTCCCTGTCGCCGAGCGTGGCACTGCCCAGCGAGGTGGCCGCCCGCACGCCCCTGGTCGCGGCGAACCGCTCGCCGGCCGCGGTGAAGGGGGTGCCCTTCGACAGGTTGACCTGCATCTGCGCCCGGGTGACGTCCTTCCCGGTCTCCTTGGTGTAGTCGCCCTGGACGCCCGCGAAGAGCATCTGGAGCGCGACCGCGCCGGCCACCGCCACGGCGATGCCGTTCACCATGCGGGCCGCCGAGCCGCTGCTCAACTGGAGCCGCCTCACCGCCAGTTGCCAGGCCACCGAGCCGTGGTGCAGCCGGGCCACCAGTGCCTCCACGGCCCACGGGAGCAGCGCGGTGACGCCGACGAGCAGCAGCAGGACGCCGCCGGTGACCAGGTACTGGTTGAAGTCCCCGCCCGAGCGGCCCTGGCCGATCATCGGGGCGAGCATCGCGAGACCGCCCAGCGGCAGCAGCAGCCGCCACCACAGCCTGCGGCGCGCGGGCCTGGCCGTACGGACCACGCCCAGCGGCTCGATCACCACGCCTCGCAGCGCGAACAGGGTGACCAGCACCGCGGCCGCCGGGACGGCGAGGGCGACCAGCGCGGCCAGCGCGGGCGAGGGGTCGAGAGAGTCGGGGAACACGCTGATGCCCACGACCTCCACCG
Organism: Streptomyces hygroscopicus subsp. hygroscopicus; assembly: GCF_030269125.1. Taxonomy (GTDB): domain Bacteria; phylum Actinomycetota; class Actinomycetes; order Streptomycetales; family Streptomycetaceae; genus Streptomyces; species Streptomyces hygroscopicus_C. The sequence continues at coordinate 19,787 of NZ_BSSM01000010.1, forward strand.
ACCCCGCCAGCCGGCGGCCCAGCAGGAAGAAGCCGGTGCCGAAGACCAGCCCGACCAGCGATCCGGCCAGCGCCTCGCCCGCCGCGATCCGCCGGGTCATCCGGCTGTCGGAGCCCACCAGGCGCAGCGCGGCCAGCCTGCGGTCGCGCCGCTCGCCGCCGAAGCGCACGGCGGTGGCGATGAACACGGCGACCGGCATCAGCAGCACCACGAAGACGAGCAGCACCAGCAGGATCAGCACCGGGTCCGCCCGGGTCGCCGGGGCCTTGTTCGGCGATCCGTACGTGGTGATCCGGGCGGTCTGATAGCCGTTGATCTTGGGGGCGAGGTTCTTCGCCCCGGCGTAGTAGGCGAGTTCACGCGAGCCGACCAGCCCGGCCTCGCCGATCGTGCCGGTGATCCGGTACGGCAGCCGGTCCCGCAGTATCGCGCCGTCGCCGGAGGCGAGCAGCTCCTTGAGCGCGGGGGAGACCACCATGTCGCCCGGCGCCGGGTACGCGGACAGGCCGGGCGCGACCGGCGCCTTCGGGCCCTCCGGCTCGACCAGCCGGCCGCGCACGCCCCGGCCGCGGAACACGGTGTCGGTGTCGGCGATCACCAGGGTGTTCGCGGCCTTCGGCCGGCGCGGGCCGTAGGTGTAGTCCGCGCGGGCGCCGTCCCGGTCGTGCCGTACCGCGAGCGCGGTCGGGATCGCGGTCGTCAGCAGCAGCAGCGCCACACCGAGGCCGACCCCGACCGCCGTCAGCAGCACCCGGGTCCAGCCCTCGCGCCCCCCGGTGAACGCGAACCGGAAGCCCAGGCCGAGGTCCCTGCCCCACTGGCGGGCGCTCATACGGCGCGCTCCATGTCCCGGGACCTGCCGTCGCGCACGACGATCTCCCGGTCGGAGTAGGCGGCGACCCTGGCCTCGTGCGTGACCAGCACGACGGCCGCGTTGGTGGAGCGGGCCGCGTCGGTCAGCAGCTCCATCACGCGCTCGCCGTTGAGGGAGTCGAGCGCGCCGGTCGGCTCGTCCGCGAACACCACCCGGGGCGCGGTGACCAGCGCCCGCGCCACCGCGACCCGCTGCCCCTGGCCGCCGGAGACCTCGCCGGGCCGCTTGCCGCCGAGGTCGTCCACCTCCAGCCGCTCCAGCCAGGTCAGCGCGGCCCGCTCGGCCTTCCTGCGCGGGGTGCCGCACAGCCGCAGCGGCAGGGCCACGTTCTCCACACAGGTCAGCTCGGGCACCAACTGGCCGAACTGGAAGACGAAGCCGAACTCGCTGCGGCGCAGCGCGCTGCGTTCGGCGTCGCTCATGCCGGCCAGCTCCCGGCCGTCGTACGTGATGGAGCCGGAGTCCGGCGGCACGATGCCGGCCAGGCAGTGCAGCAGCGTCGACTTGCCGGACCCGGACGGGCCCATCACGGCGACGACCTCGCCGGGGTGGATGGAGAACTCGGCGCCGTCCAGCGCGACCGTCGGGCCGTACGCCTTGCGGAGGTCCCTGGCGGTGAGCAGGGACCCGGGGGGAGGGGTCACGCGGCGACCTCCGCCCGCAGCTTGTCCAGACGCGCGGTGGTCAGCTCCAGCCAGCGCAGGTCGGCCTCCAGGTGGAACAGCGCGTGGTCGCAGATCAGCTGGTCGGCGAGATCGCCCTTGCGTTTGCGGTCGGTCAGGACACGCATGCTGCGCAGGTGCTCGGCCCGCTGGATGTCGAGGATGCCGGCGGCGTCGCGATGGGTGAGGAGGGCGAGGACGACCTTGGTGTACAAGGTCGACTGGAGGTACTCCTCCGGCTTCTCCGGGGTGGCGAGCCAGCGCTGCACGTCGGTGACGCCGGCCTCGGTGATCGCGTACCGCTTGCGCTCGGGTCCGCCGCCGGTCTCGATGCCGTCGACCTCCACGAGGCCGTGCTTCAGCAGCCGGGACATCGTCGAGTAGACCTGGCCGTAGTGCAGGGGCCGGTCCTGACCGAACTTCTCGTCGAAGGCCCGCTTGAGGTCGTAACCGTGGCGCGGGCCGGACTCCAGGAGTCCTAGGAGGGTGTGACCGATGGACATGGGCCGCACTCTACACACTGTGTATACGCGGTGTGTATACATGGCGGCGGCGGGCCGGTCGCCGGTGATCCGCTTCCCGGCGCCGAGCAACCCCGGGCCACCGGTAACCGTCGGTTCCCTTGGAACGGGTGCTGATTCTCACGTCCGTAAAAGAGTGGATCGGTTGCCCTTTGTCATAGAGGCGGGTGTTAGCTTTCGGAGCTGACCACCGAGACGGAAGCGGAGCGAAGGGCCCATGGGACGAGCGGAAGAGAGACGAGCGCGACAGCGCGGCGGCCACCGCGCGGCGCCCCAGCGTCGCCGCTCGATACCCGAGGCCGGCCACGGCTCGGCCGGCCTCGCTCCCGGGGGCAAGCCCCGCAAGAGCCTCCTGCGCCGGATCTTCTCCTGGAAGAAGATCCTCGGCACGTTCTTCGGGCTGTGCCTGCTGTGCATAGGCGGCTTCGCCGCCGCGTACACGCTGGTGGACATCCCGGCGGGCAACGACCTCGCCAAGCAGGAGAGCAACGTCTACAAGTACAGCGACGGCACCCTGCTCGCCCGCGTCGGCACGACCAACCGCGAGAGCGTCGACCTGGACAAGGTTCCGCTGGACGTGCAGCACACCTTCGTCGCGGCCGAGAACAAGAGCTTCTACACCGACTCCGGTGTCGACCTCAAGGGCCTGGCCCGCGGTCTGTACAACACGGCGATGGGCCGGGGCACCCAGGGCGGTTCCACCATCACCCAGCAGTACGTCAAGAACTACTACCTGAACCAGGACCAGACGGTCACCCGCAAGCTCAAGGAGATGGTCATCTCCCTGAAGGTCGACCAGAAGAAGTCCAAGAGCGACATCCTCGCCGGGTACATCAACACCAGCTACTACGGCCGCGGCGCGTACGGCATCCAGGCCGCCGCGCAGGCCTACTACCGCACCGACGCCCAGAAGCTCACCGTCGAGCAGGGCGCGTACCTCGCCGCGCTGCTCCAGGCGCCGAGCCAGTACGACTGGGCGGTGGCGACCCCCACCGGCAAACGGCTCGTCCAGGCGCGCTGGAACTACGTCCTGGACAACATGGTCAAGCAGCACTGGCTGGACGCGGGCAAGCGGCAGGCCATGAAGTTCCCCCAGCCCAAGGAGCCCAAGGGCACCCCCGGTGAGCAGGGCACGAAGGGCTACCTGGTCGAGCTGGCCAACCAGCAGCTGGAGGACCGGCTGGTGGCGCAGGAGGGCATCAGCCACAAGGACGCCGTCCAGCAGGTGGTCGACCGCGGCTGGACCATCACCCTCAACATCGACAAGAAGAAGCAGGCCGCGCTGGAGGCCGCGGTCAAGGAGCAGCTGACCGGCAGGCTCGCCCCCAAGCAGCGCCGGGCCGACGCCGACGTGCAGGCGGGCGCGGTCTCGGTGGACCCGAGGACGGGCAGGATCGTCGCCCTCTACGGTGGCCAGGACTACTTCAAGCACTACTACAACAACGCGACCCGCACCGACTACCAGCCCGCCTCCACCTTCAAGCCGGTCATCTTCGCCGCCGCGCTCCAGCAGGGCTCCGTCACCCAGGACGGCAAGCCGATCAACGCCGACACGGTGTACGACGGCACCAGCGGCCGCCAGGTCGTCGACCACGGCGGCAAGGTGGGCTTCGGCCCGCCGAACGAGGACGACGCCGACTACGGGAACATCACCGTCCAGAAGGCCATGAACGACTCCGTCAACTCCGTCTTCGCGCAGATGGGTGTCGACGTGGGCATGGGCAAGGTGATGAGCACGGCCAAGGAACTCGGCATGGACACCACGGGCATGCAGGCCGTGCCCGCCCAGACGCTCGGCTCGATGGGCGCGAGCCCGCTGGAGATGGCCGGGATCTACGCCACCTTCGACAACCACGGCTACAAGGTCACACCGTCCATCCTGAAGGCGGCCGAGCAGAAGGACCGCAGGGCCGACATCGCCGACCCGATCGGCGGCCCGGTGATCAGCCGCACGACCGCGGACAGCGTGACGTCCGTGCTGACGGGCGTGGTGGACGACGGTACGGCCAGCAGGACCGTCGCGAACAACCCGCTGCGTGCCGGCCAGCAGGTGGCGGGCAAGACCGGTACGTCCGACTGCGACCGCTCCGCCTGGTTCACCGGGTACACGCCCGACCTGGTCACCTCCGTCGGCCTGTTCGGCGAGGCGGCCAAGGCGGGCGGCCCCGGCTGCGACGGCGGGACGGTCAGGAAGGGGGACCACGTGACCCTCAACGGCCTGATGGGCGGTGGCCGCGTCAACGGCGGCGGCCCCCCGGCGCAGATCTGGGCGTCGTACACGTTCGGTGTCACCCACGCGGCCACGTTCGACCTGAACACCTCCCAGGGCGCCGCCGTCGAGACGCCGACGCCCACGACCAGCCCCAGCCGGAGCCCGTCCCAGTCGCCCTCGCAGTCCCCGTCGAGTACGCCGTCCACGTCCACCTCCCCGACCCAGTCGCCGAGCCGGACGCCGACCCAGAGCCCGTCCCAGACGCCGACCCAGTCCCCGTCGCAGTCCCCGTCGACGCAGCCCCCGACGGGCGGTCCGACGGATCCGAACCCGCTCCAGCTCGGCAGACCCCAGCGGCAGGATCAGCAGCAGCCGTAGCGGACACGAGCGGAGGGCGCCCGGTTCACCACCGGGCGCCCTCGGCGTCGTGGTCAGCCGCGGTGCAGCTCGAACCACACCACCTTGCCGGTGCTCAGCCGCGTCGCGCCCCACCGGCGGGCCAGCTTGTTGACCAGGTACAGGCCGCGGCCCCCCTCGTCCGTGGCCCGTGCCTGCCGCAGCCGCGGCAGCTGGGGCACGTCGTCGCCGACCTCGCAGCGCAGTACATGCGTGCGCAGCAGCCGCAGCGTCACCGGCCGGGACGCGTACCGTACGGCGTTCGTCACGACCTCGCTGACCAGCAGCTCCACGGAGTCGCTGAGGTCCTCCATGTCCCAGCGGGCGAGCGCGCGCCGGGCCAGCCTGCGGGCCTGGCCCGGCGCCGAGTCCTCCGGCTCCAGCGTCCAGTACGCCACATCGCTCGGCGCGATCCCGTCGAAGCGGGCCGCGAGCAGCGCGATGTCGTCGTCCCGGTCGCCGGGCCCGAGCATGTCGAGGACCTCGTCGCACAGCGCCTCCAGCGGCGGCGGATGGTCCGGACCGGTCAACTGCGCGGTGGCGGCCAGCCGTTCGCGCAGCTGCTCTATGCCCGTCCACACGTCCCGCAGCCGGGACTCCACCAGGCCGTCGGTGTACAGCAGCAGCGTGGCCCCGGCCGGCGCGTCCAGTTCGACCGCCTCGAAGTCCACCCCGCCGACGCCGATCGGCGCGCCCGGCGGCACCCGCAGCACCTCGGCCCGCCCGCCCAGGTGCAGCAGCACGGGCGGCGGATGGCCGGCGTTGGCGATCGTGATGCGGTGCGTGACCGGGTCGTAGACGGCGTACAGGCAGGTCGCCATGCGGTCGGTCCCGAGCCGCTGCGCCTGCTCGTCCAGGTGGTGCAGCACCTCCTGCGGCGGCAGATCGAGCCCGGCCAGCGTCTGCGCGGTGGTGCGCAGCTGGCCCATGATCGCGGCCGAGGTCATGGAGTGGCCCATCACATCGCCGACGACCAGCGCGACCCGGCTGCCGGGCAGCGGGATCGCGTCGTACCAGTCGCCGCCCACCCGCGCGGTCTCCGCCGCGGGCAGGTACCGCGAGGCGAGCCGCACCCCGGTCGGGCGGGGCAGGGTCTCGGGCAGCATGGTGCGCTGCAACTCGTCGGCGATGTAGGCCTCACGGCCGTACAGCACAGCCTTGTCGATGCCGAGCGCGCTGTGCGTGGCCAGCTGCGCGGCCACCAGCAGGTCGTCCGTCTCGAACGCGAGCCGCTCGGGGCGGCGCAGGAACAGGGCCGCGCCGATCACCCGGCGCCGGCCGCGCAGCGGGGCGAGGATCGCGTGCTGCCCGGACGGTACGAGCGCCTCCGCGCCGTCGCCGAGCAGCTCGGGCAGTGCGGCCCTGGCCGCGGGCGCGTCCGCGAACACGGGGCGCACCCCGCGCAGCACCTCGTTCAGCGCGCCGCCGGGGCGCACCTCGCACAGTTCGGTGGTCAGCGAGGACAGCTCCGCGAGCGCGACCGGCTCGGGCTCGGGCTCGAACACGCCGGGCAGCAGGACACCGTCGGTGTCCCGCTCCTCCGGTATGCGGTCGGTGCGGCGCAGCCGCAGCACGACGGGCCCGGTGGGCCGTTCGTCGCCGACGGGCAGCGGGTCGCGCAGATAGACGAGGATCGCGTCCGAGAACGTCGGCACCGTGGCCCGGCACAGACCCATCACGATCTCGTCCAGGTCGAGGCCGCGGGCGATCCGCCGGGTGGCCGCGCCGACGAACCTGAGCCGGTCCCCGTCGCGCCGCATGGGCATCGGCCGCCCCGGTGGCAGACCCCGTCCGGTACGGCGCTCGGGGCCGCCCGGCGTCCGCTCCTGGTCGGCGCCGGGCTGCGGCGGAATGGCCTCCGCGGGGCGCGGGCGATGGGTCGCGCCGGCGTCCGCGGTGGCGGGTTGGGAGTGCTCCGGGCCGTTGACTGGGGGCTCCTTCCCCTTGCCGTCCATTGGCTGGCCGCACGAGGCGGCCGTACCCGGTCCGCAGGGCGTCCCGTCCGCCCGTGCCTGCACGGGTAAGGCGGGGGTGCCGACCGGTTCCTGGGCACGCACGAGCGCCCCGCGGCCGTCCGCGGGGTCGGCGCCCGGCTGGGGGCGCTCGAAAGAGGTGGGCTGCTCCGTCACGCGTGTCGCATCCATCCGTCCGGGACCCCGCGCTGGGCGCGCGATTGGTCCCGCAGAAGTCCCGATACCCGCAATACATGTCCAGGGAACGGATTTCGCGCGCGCTCGGAGGATGTTCCCGTGCCACCGGCGAGGCCGGCGCGCCCGGCGGTGCCGCCCTGATACCCCTCGTTCACGTCCCTGCCGCCCCTCGGTGACGATCGGTCAAGCCCGGCGCTTGCCCCGGAAGTTGTCGCTCCGAAGCGCCCTTGCGGAGGACGATCCTACGTTTCTCGCCCGGGGGCGCATCAAGAGTCTCATGAGGACACGTGCGCGGGCGTACGGTCCCAGTCCTCGGGGAGTGACGGTACCGCCCAGGACTCGTCCGGTCGCCACCCCGGCCAGCCTTCCGAGAACGGCGGCCCCCAGGCCTGGATCGCGGAGACCGCCGCCCGCCCGGCCGCCCGGACCCGTCCGGCGGTCTCCGCGGTCATCAGCCCGTCCCGCTGCGCCTGGGCGAACTCGTCCTCGTCCCGCCAGTGCCAACTGCGGTCCGGGCGCACGTCGATGTCCAGGAAGTGGTCCTCGGAGTCCACTCCGCCCGCCCAACGGGCCAGCGGCTCCTCCAGGTTGACGTACCAGTTCTTGAACCGCCAGCCCGGCTCCCAGAACAGCCACACCGACCAGGGGGTGCCCGGCTGGGCCAGCTTCAGCACGCCGGTGCCGAGCCAGCGGTCCCGCCGTACCGTGCGGGGCTTGGTGTAGCGGGACTCCAGCGGCTCGCGGTGCACCGGCGTGCCGTCGGCCAGGGCCGGCTTCACGCACTCGGTGCCGGGGGCCAGCCACACGGCGAGCAGTTCGGCGTCGTCGCGTACGACGGTGACGGGGCGCACGATGTGGAACCGTGTCCCGCCGTTCTCCCGGTAACGCCACAGGATCTGAGTCCCGGGCGCCCAGTACGCCGCAGGTCCCGCCGCCGCTCGCCGCATCGTTCCGTCGTCCTTCATGGGCAGATATTAGGTGCCGGGCGGGGCGGGCGCTGCGGCGCGGGTCACGGTTCCCCCGTGCGCGTGCGCGGTGGCCGGAAAGGCCGGCGGGGCCTAGGGACGCGTCATCCGCAGCACGTCCAGCGCCTCGTCCAGTTGCCGGACGGTCAGCTCGCCGCGTTCCACGTACCCGCCCTCCAGCACCACCTGACGGATCGTCTTGCGCTGCGCGAGCGCCTGCTTGGCGACCTTCGCGGCCTCCTCGTACCCGATGTACTTGTTCAGCGGGGTGACGACGGACGGCGACGACTCGGCGTACTCGCGGGCGCGTTCGCGGTCCGCGGTGATGCCGTCGACGGTGCGGTCGGCCAGCAGCCGGGTGACGTTGGCGAGCAGCCGGATCGATTCCAGGACGTTCTTGGCGATGACCGGGAGCATCACGTTCAGCTCGAAGTTCCCGGCGGCGCCCGCGGTGGCGATCGTGGCGTCGTTGCCGACGACCTGCGCGGCGACCATCAGCACGGCCTCCGGCACCACCGGGTTGACCTTGCCCGGCATGATCGAGGAGCCCGGCTGGAGGTCGGGCAGCCGGATCTCGGCCAGGCCGGTGCGCGGGCCGGACGCCATCCAGCGCAGATCGTTGGCGATCTTCGTCAGCCCGACCGCGATGGTCCGCAGCTGCCCGCTGGTCTCCACGACGCCGTCCCGGGCGCCCTGCGCCTCGAAGTGGTCGCGGGCCTCGGTCAGCGGCAGCCCGGTGACGCGGGCGACCTCCTCGATGACGGCCGCGGAGAACCCGGGCGGGGTGTTGATGCCGGTGCCCACGGCGGTGCCGCCCAGCGGCAGCTCGGCCAGCCGGGGCAGCGAGGCGCGCAGCCGCTCGACGCCGTAGCGCACCTGGGCCGCGTACCCGCCGAACTCCTGGCCCAGCGTCACGGGCGTGGCGTCCATCAGATGCGTGCGGCCCGACTTCACCACGTCGGCGAACTCCGCGCTCTTGCGCTCCAGCGCGGCGGCGAGGTGGTCGAGGGCCGGGATCAGGTCGTGGGTGACGGCGGCGGTGGCGGCGATGTGGAGGGAGGAGGGGAAGACGTCGTTGGACGACTGGGAGGCGTTGACGTGGTCGTTCGGATGCACCGGGCGCCCGAGCCGTTCGCTCGCCAGGGTCGCGACGACCTCGTTGGTGTTCATGTTGGACGAGGTGCCCGAACCGGTCTGGAAGACGTCGACCGGGAAGTGCTCGTCCCAGTCGCCCCGGGCGACCTCCTCGGCCGCCTCCTGGATCGCCTGGGCGACGTCCTCGTCCAGCACCCCGAGTTCCGCGTTCACCTTCGCCGCGGCAGCCTTGATCCGCGCCAGCGCCTCGATGTGCGCGCGCTCGATCCGCTGCCCCGACACGGGGAAGTTCTCCACGGCCCGCTGCGTCTGCGCCCGCCACTTGGCGCCGGCCGGCACCCGGACCTCACCCATGGAGTCGTGCTCGATGCGGTATTCGTTCATACCGGGTACAGCGGGCGGGGGCGCGGGGTTGTTCCGGGGGTTGGGCCGTTGGACGCGGCCCAACCCCCGTACGGGTCAGACGAGACCCGGGCCGCGCACCGGGATCGACGTGAACGTCGGCTGCGGGGCCGGGTCCTGGAAGAAGTCGTTGCCCTTGTCGTCCACGACGATGAACGCCGGGAAGTCCTCGACCTCGATCTTCCAGACGGCCTCCATGCCGAGCTCCTCGTACTCCAGGACCTCGACCTTCTTGATGCAGTCCTGGGCGAGACGGGCGGCCGGGCCGCCGATGGAGCCGAGGTAGAAGCCGCCGTGGGCGTCGCACGCGTCGGTGACCTGCTTGCTGCGGTTGCCCTTGGCGAGCATCACCTTGGAACCGCCCGCCGCCTGGAACTGCTCCACGTAGGAGTCCATCCGGCCGGCCGTGGTCGGACCGAACGAACCGGACGCGTACCCCTCGGGCGTCTTGGCCGGGCCGGCGTAGTACACCGGGTGGTCCTTCAGGTACTGCGGCATCTCCTCGCCCGCGTCGAGGCGTTCCTTGATCTTGGCGTGCGCGATGTCCCGGGCCACGACGAGCGGACCGGTCAGCGACAGCCGCGTCTTGACCGGGTACTTCGTCAGCTCGGCGAGGATCGTGTCCATCGGCTGGTTGAGGTCGATCTTGACGACGTCGCCGTCGGACTCCAGGTGCTCGTCCGTCGTCTCCGGCAGGAAGCGCGCCGGGTCCGTCTCCAGCTGCTCCAGGAAGACGCCCTCGGCGGTGATCTTCGCGACGGCCTGGCGGTCGGCCGAGCAGGACACGGCGATGGCGACCGGGCAGGACGCGCCGTGCCGGGGCAGACGCACCACGCGCACGTCGTGGCAGAAGTACTTGCCGCCGAACTGCGCGCCGATGCCGATCTTCTGGGTCAGCTCGAAGACCTTCTCCTCCAGCTCCTTGTCCCGGAAGCCGTGGCCGAGCGGGGAACCCTCGGCCGGCACGTTGTCCAGGTAGTGCGCGGAGGCGTACTTCGCGGTCTTGAGCGCGAACTCCGCGCTGGTGCCGCCGACGACGATCGCCAGGTGGTACGGCGGGCACGCGGCCGTACCGAGCGAACGGATCTTCTCCTCCAGGAACTTCATCATGGAGGCCTCGTTCAGCACGGCCTTGGTCTCCTGGTACAGGAAGGACTTGTTGGCCGAGCCGCCGCCCTTCGCCATGACCAGGAACTTGTAGGCGCCGCCGTCCGTCGCGTACAGCTCGATCTGCGCGGGCAGGTTGGAGCCGGTGTTCTTCTCCTCCCACATGGTGAGCGGAGCCATCTGCGAGTAGCGCAGGTTGAGCTTGGTGTAGGCGTCGTAGATGCCGCGCGAGAGGTGCTTCTCGTCCTCGCCTTCGGTGAGGACGTTCTGCCCGCGCTTGCCCATGACGATCGCGGTGCCGGTGTCCTGGCACATCGGCAGCACGCCCGCCGCCGCGATGTTCGCGTTCTTCAGCAGGTCCAGGGCGACGAACTTGTCGTTCGCGGACGCCTCGGGGTCGTCGATGATGCGGCGCAGCTGGGCGAGGTGGGCCGGGCGCAGGTAGTGCTGGATGTCGTGGATGGCCTCCTCCGCCAGCTTGCGCAGCGCCTCCGGCTCCACCTTGAGGAACGTCCGCCCGTCGGGCCCCTCGACCGTGGAGACGCCCTCGGACGTCACCAGGCGGTACGGCGTGGTGTCCTCTCCCTGGGGGAGCAGATCGGTGTACGCGAACGCTGGGCGGGGTGGTTGGGAACTACGCGGCATCTCAGCCCATTCCTCACTCTGACGGACGGTGCCCGCCGACGCTGGCGGGCCCCACCAGCGTAGAACCTGCCACCGACGGCGAACCTGTGAGGTAAGGCTCAGTGGCCGTGGGCCGGGACCCGGCGGGGCCGCCGTTCCGACACGCCCCGGGTCCTCCACACCCCTAGTCGCGATCTATCGCGTTTCGGTAGTCTGGTGCCGTGGACCTTCAGAAGCCCGCCCGTACCCAGGACGCCACCGCGAGCGTCGCCGCACTGCGCGCCTCGGACGCCGACCGCGACCGGGTCGCCGACATCCTCCGCGAGGCCCTCGCCGAGGGCCGGCTCACCGCCGACGAACACGCCGAGCGCGTGGACGGCGTGCTGAGCGCGAAGACGGTCGGCGAGCTGGAGGTCTTCATCCAGGACCTGCCGGCCGCCCACCAGCGCCCCTCCGGCCCCGGGTACGCCCCCGCGCCGCCGCGCCCCACGGACGACATACCCGCCGAGTCCGACGCCAACGTGGTGGCCGTCCTCAGCAGCGCGGTGCGCCGCGGCCGCCGGCGCGCCGGGCGCCGGCTGCACGCGTACGCGGTCTTCGGCAGCGTCGAGATCGACCTCAGCGAGGCGATCTTCGAGTACCAGCAGGTCGTGATCAGGGCGGTCTCCGTCTTCGGCGACATCCAGATCCGCGTCCCGGAGAACGTGTCGCTGCGCGGCAACGGTGGCGGCGTCCTCGGCAACTTCGAGGTGGCCGCCCTGGACTCGGCCGAGACCGACGCGCCGGTGGTCTACGTCGACGGCTGGGCCGTGCTCGGCAACGTGGAGGCCCGGCCCAGGCGCGGCAAGCTCGTCTCGGACATCCTGGAGCGGGTCCAGGACAAGGTCGAGCGGAGGTTGCGCAAACGCCTGGACCGTTGACGGTCGTGAACTCCCCGGCGATCGCGGGCGGTTGGGAACGCAGTGCATAGGCGCGCGTACAGCGGGTAGGCCTTGCTGCATCGTCTCTCGCTCGCGAAGCCGTCGTCAGGAGTAGACCCGTGCTGCAACCGCCGCATTCGTCCCTGCAGGTAGCTGCCGTACCGGCCCAGCGGGTGCCAGCGCGGGAGAGGGACCAGGACGCACCCTGGCACACCGAGGCCGTGTGCCGCCGCGACGAGGCGAGCCTGTTCTTCGCCCCGTCCAAGGAGCCGACCGCCGCCCGGCTGTCCCGCGAGGAGGCGGCCAAGCGCGTCTGCGCCCGCTGTCCGGTCATGGTCGAGTGCCGCGAACACGCCCTCCTCCAGCCCGAGCCCTACGGCGTCTGGGGCGGCCTGACGGCGGCCGAACGCCGCGTGGTCCTCGCCCGGCGCCGCCGCCGCGAACTGGACCTGAAGAAGGCGGCGCGGGTGACGGCGCAGGAGCGCATAGCCGGCTAGCGCGTCCGGGAAGCGGGGCGGGGGCGCGGCGCGGGCCGACGCCGCCCGGAAAGCAGAAGCGCCCCCTCCGCACAGGGGGCGCTCGCGCTGCTCGACCTACTTGGCTCGCTCGAAATCGATCGCGCTGTAGGCCCGCAGCTTGCTCAGCCGGTGCTCGGAGTCGATCCGCCGCACCGTGCCGGACTTCGACCGCATCACGATCGACTCGGTGAGCGCGGTCTCCGACCGGTACCGCACACCCCGCAGCAGCTCGCCGTCGGTGATGCCCGTGGCGACGAAGAACACGTTCTCCCCGGCCACCAGGTCGTCCGTCGTGAGCACCCGGTCGAGGTCGTGCCCGGCGTCGATCGCCCGCTGCCGCTCCTCGTCGTCCTTGGGCCAGAGCTTGCCCTGGATCGTGCCGCCCAGGCACTTCACGGCACAGGCCGAGATGATGCCCTCCGGCGTGCCGCCGATGCCGAGCAGCAGGTCCACGCCCGTGCCCTCGCGCAGCGCGTAGACGGACCCGGCGACATCGCCGTCGGAGATCAGCTTGATGCGGGCGCCGGCGTCGCGGACCTCCTTGATCAGGCCCTCGTGCCGGGGCCGGTCCAGGATGACGACGGTGACGTCCTCCGGCGTGGCCTTCTTCGCCTTGGCGATGCGCCTGATGTTCACGGCGACCGGCGCGTCGATGTCCACGAAGTCCGCGGCCTCGGGGCCGGTGACCAGTTTGTCCATGTAGAACACGGCGGACGGGTCGAACATGGCGCCGCGCTCGGCGGCGGCCAGGACGGCGATCGCGTTCGGCATGCCCTTGGCGGTCAGCGTGGTGCCGTCGATCGGGTCGACGGCGATGTCGACCTCGGGGCCGGTGCCGTCACCGATGTGCTCCCCGTTGAAGAGCATCGGCGCCTCGTCCTTCTCGCCCTCGCCGATGACGACGACGCCGTTCATCGACACGGTGGAGACGAGGGACCGCATGGCACGCACCGCGGCGCCGTCGGCGCCGTTCTTGTCGCCGCGACCCACCCAGCGGCCGGCGGCCATCGCCGCGGCTTCGGTCACCCGGACGAGTTCCAGGGCGAGGTTGCGGTCGGGAGCCTCGGCAGGAACATCGAGTTCGGAGGGCAAGTGATGATTTTCGGTCATCGGGGCGCACCTTTCTGATACGGCGACGGCCGGATGAGGGTCTTGGCCATGACTCTATCGTTAGGCAGACAAAATGAGCAGGGGACCCCACGGATGAGCGCTTGAGGCACCTGCGACGATAGGGACGTGGCAGGTTCGAACGGCAAGCAGAAGACGGCCCGGGACATGATTCTCTCCCTGGCCCTGATCGGCATCGCGGCGGCGGTCGTCTACTTCCTCGCCATCCCGCACGACAATCACGCTCCCGACCTCAAGCGGGTCGACTACCGGGTCGAGCTGCTGACGGCCCGCCGGGCGGCGAGCTATCCGGTGGCGGGGCCCGAGGGACTGTCCGACGCCTGGAAGGCCACCTCCGTGAGCTACGACGGCGCGAACGGCGACTACTGGCACCTGGGTTTCCAGACCCCTGACGCCCAGTATGTCCAGATCGAGCAGTCGGCGCAGAAGCGGGCCTCCTTCATCGACCAGGCCAGCCAGGGCGCCAGGGCGACCAAGCGGACCGAGCGGATCGGCGGCCGTACCTGGACCCGCTACACCGGCGGCCGCTACGACGCCCTCGTCCTGGAGGGCACGCCCGGCTCGACCACCGTGGTCGCCGGCACCGCGTCGTTCACCGAGCTGACGAAGATGGCGTCGGCGCTGGAGATGCCGAAGACCTCCGCGTCGTGACACCCGGACCCCGCGCGCCGGGGCTCCGCGCACGACGGGAAGGGGCCCCCGGTGCCGCCGGGGCCCCTTCCCGTCGTGCGCGGGGGCCCGGACTCAGACGGTCGTGATGACGTCCTCGTACGCGAGACGCGGGGAACGCGGGTACGACGCGTCCGGACCCGGCTTGCCGATGTTGACCACCATCAGCGGGGTGTGGTCGTCGTCCAGGAACTCCTTGCGCAGGCCCTCCGGGTCGAACCCGGTCATCGGGCCGGCGGCCAGACCCGCGGCGCGCACGCCGACGATGAAGTAGGCGGCCTGCAACGCGGCGTTCAGCGCGGCCGAGCCCTCACGGACCGGTCGCTCGGAGAAGAAGGCGTCCTTGGCCGCGGGGAAGGCCGGGAACAGGGTCGGCAGCTCCTCGTGGAACTCGTTGTCCGCGGAGAGGATCGCGACCAGCGGGGCGCCGGCGGTCTTGGCCCGGTTGCCCTCGGCCATGTGCCGCACCAGGCGCTCGCGGGCCTCGGGGGAGCGGACCAGGGTGACGCGCAGCGGGGTCTGGTTGAAGGCGGTCGGGCCGTACTTGACCAGGTCGTAGATCGCCCGGACCTGCTCCTCGGTCACCGGCTCGTCGGTGAAGGTGTTCGCGGTGCGGGCCTCGCGGAACAGCAGGTCCTGGGCGGCGGGGTCAAGAACGAGAGACATCGTGGCTTCCTCGGGGATGCGTACGGTCCGCTCCGGGACCGCTGCTGACGGCATGACCCTACGCCCCATGAGGTTTAAAGTTCAACAAAATCGGGGCTGCGGTGATCCAGCCCACAGCCCCGGCGCCGGCCCTACCGCTCGGCCTCCGTGTCTTCCGCCCCCTCCTCGGCGAGCGCCGCGTCCAGGCGGGCCCGCGCCCCCTCCAGCCAGCGCCGGCACACCTTGGCCAGCTCCTCGCCGCGCTCCCACAGCGCCAGGGACTCCTCCAGCGAGCTGCCGCCCGCCTCCAGCCGCCGTACGACCTCGATCAGCTCGTCCCGCGCCTGCTCGTACGAGAGGGTCTCTTCCGTCCTGCCGGTCATTCGCCCACCTTCACCGTGAATTCTCCGTCGGCGACGCGCGCACGCAGCGCCTCGCCCTCGCTCACCTCGCCCGGATCGCGCACCACGTGCCCGTCGGACCGCTGCAGCACCGCGTAGCCGCGTCTCAGCGTGGCCGCGGGGGAGAGGGCGACCACGCGCGCGCGTGTGTGCGTCAGCTCCGAGTCCGCGCGGTCCAGCAGATGGCCGAGGGTGCGCCGGCTCCGCTCGACCAGGGAGGTCACGTGATCGGCGCGCTCGTCGAGCATCCGGTGCGGATCCTCCATCGCGGGCCGGGCCAGCGCGTGCGCCAGGCCCCGCTCCTCGCGCTCCAGCAGCGCGCTGACACAGCGCCGGGCGCGGTCCCGCAGCATCCGCACCCGCTCCAGCTCCTCGCCCACGTCCGGTACGACCTTCTTGGCCGCGTCGGTCGGGGTGGAGGCGCGCAGATCGGCGACGAGGTCGAGCAGCGGACTGTCCGGCTCGTGCCCGATCGCGGACACGACGGGAGTACGGCAGGCCGCCACCGCCCGCACCAGCTGCTCGTCGGAGAACGGCAGCAGGTCCTCGACGCTGCCGCCGCCGCGGGCGACGACGATGACGTCCACGTCCGGGAGCTCGTCCAGCTCCTTCACCGCCTGGACGACCTGCGGGACGGCGTGCACGCCCTGCACGGGCACGTTGCGCACCTCGAAGCGGACGGCGGGCCAGCGGTGCCGCGCGTTCTCCAGCACGTCCCGCTCCGCGGCGGAGGCGCGGCCGCAGACCAGGCCGATCAGCTGCGGCAGGAACGGCAGCGGCTTCTTGCGCTCCGCCGCGAACAGCCCCTCGGCCGCGAGCGACTTCTTCAGCCGCTCCAGCCGGGCCAGCAGCTCGCCGACGCCGACCGGCCTCATCTCGGCGGCGCGCAGGGAGAGCTGGCCCCGCGGCGCGTACCACTCGGGCTTGGCCAGCACGAGGACGCGGGCGCCCTCGCCGACGACGTCCGCGACGGAGTCGAACACCTGCCGGTAGCAGGTCACGCTGACCGAGATGTCGTACGACGGGTCCCGCAGCGTCAGGAACACGACACCGGCGCCCGGCCGCCGCGACAACTGCGTGATCTGCCCCTCGACCCACACCGCGCCCAGCCGGTCGATCCATCCCCCGATCAGCCGGGAGACCTCACCGACCGGCAGGGGCGCCTCAGGGGTCGTCTTCAAAGCCATGCGCCGAGCGTAATGGGCGGCACCGACACGGACGCCGGCCCCGCCGCCGGCAGCTGATCCCGGCGCACCGGCGCGCCCCCTACGATGGACCCATGACCGCTTCGCCTCGCCGCCGTGTCCTGCTCGCCGCCCCCCGAGGCTACTGCGCCGGCGTGGACCGCGCCGTGATCGCCGTCGAGAAGGCCCTGGAGCAGTACGGCGCCCCGATCTACGTCCGGCACGAGATCGTCCACAACAAGTACGTCGTGCAGACCCTGGAGAAGAAGGGCGCCGTCTTCGTCGAGCGCACGGACGAGGTGCCCCCGGGCAACATCGTCATGTTCTCGGCCCACGGCGTCGCCCCCGTCGTCCACGAGGAGGCCGCGCAGGGGCGCCTCGCCACCATCGACGCCACCTGCCCGCTGGTCACCAAGGTCCACAAGGAAGCCGTCCGGTACGCGGGCGAGGACTACGACATCCTCCTCATCGGCCACGAGGGCCACGAGGAGGTCATCGGCACCTCCGGCGAGGCCCCCGACCACATCCAGCTGGTCGACGGCCCCGAGGACGTGGCCAAGGTCGAGGTCCGCGACCCCGAGCGGGTCGTGTGGCTGTCCCAGACCACCCTCTCCGTGGACGAGACGATGGAGACCGTCGACGCCCTGAAGGCCAAGTTCCCGGGCCTCGTCTCCCCGCCGAGCGACGACATCTGCTACGCCACGCAGAACCGCCAGCTCGCGGTGAAGCAGATGGGCGCCGATTCCGACCTGGTCATCGTCGTCGGCTCGCGCAACTCCTCCAACTCCAAGCGCCTGGTCGAGGTCGCGAAGCTGGCCGGCGCCCGCGACGCGCACCTGGTGGACTTCGCCCACGAGATCGACGAGAGCTGGCTGGAGGGCGTGACCACGGTCGGTGTCACCTCCGGCGCCTCCGTCCCGGACGTGCTGGTCGAGCAGGTCCTGGAATGGCTCGCCGAGCGCGGCTACGCGGACGTGGAGATCGTCAAGACCGCCGAGGAGTCCATCACCTTCTCGCTGCCCAAGGAGCTCCGCCGCGACCTGCGCGAAGAGGCGGCGAACCTGGTGGCCGAGCGCGGCGGATCGGGCGCAGCCGAGGCGTGATCGCCGCTTCCCTGGCGTGACCGTCAGTGGCTCGTCGTAACGTGGGGCCATGCAGATCTTCGGTGTGGACATCGGCGGATCCGGGATCAAGGGCGCCCCTGTGGACCTCGACAGGGGCGACCTCGCCCAGGAGCGCTGCAAGGTGCTCACCCCGCACCCGGCGACGCCCGACGGCGTGGCCGACGGGGTGAGGCAGGTCGTCGACCACTTCGGCTGGACCGGCCCCGTGGGCCTGACCTTCCCCGGAGTGGTCACCGGCGGCGCCATGGTGCGTACGGCGGCCAATGTCGACAAGAGCTGGATCGACACCGACGCGCGCGCCCTGTTCGGCGGCCGACTGGGCGGCCTGCCGGTGACCGTGGTCAACGACGCCGACGCGGCGGGCGTCGCCGAGATGCAGTTCGGCGCGGGCCGCGACCGCAGGGGCACGGTCATCCTGCTCACCTTCGGCACCGGCATCGGCAGCGCCGTCTTCGTGGACGGTGTCCTGGTCCCCAACACCGAACTGGGCCACCTGGAACTGGGCGGCCACGACGCCGAGCACAAGGCATCCAGCAAGGCCAAGGAGGACCAGGGCCTGAGCTGGGAGCAGTGGGCGCGCCGCGTCCAGAAGTACCTGGCGCACGTGGAGATGCTGTTCTCGCCCGAGCTGTTCATCATCGGCGGCGGCGTCAGCCGCAAGTCCGACAAGTTCCTGCACCACATCAAGGGCGTCAAGGCCGAGATCGTCCCCGCCCAGCTCCAGAACAACGCGGGAATCGTGGGGGCGGCGATGAGGGCGGCCCAGCAGTCGTAGCGGACGGTCGTGGCTCGTCCCGGCGGCGCTCGCGGCCCGCACACGGGACCGGCGCTTCGGCAGCGGCGGCCGACGGGGGCGCGGGGGCGTGGTCGGCGGCGCGAGGGGCCTCGGCGGTCGTGGTGGACGGGCGTGGCTCGTCCCGGCGGTGCGTGTGGGCGGCTCGGCGTTCGCGGCTGGCGGTGTGTGGGGGGGCGGGCGGCACGGCGGTCGCGGCCGACGGCCGGCGGGGGCCGGGATGCCCCGGGGTCCGCGTGAGGAGCGGCCCGGCGGTCGTGGCGGACCAGCGCGGGGTGGTGCGGCGGCGTGCGCGGGGCGGCTCGGCGGTTGTGGCGAGGGGTGGCGAGGAGTGGCCCGGCGGTCGTGGCGGACGGCCGGCGGGGGCCGGGATGTCCCGGGGTCCGTGTGAGGAGTGGCCCGGCGGTCGTGGCGGACCAGCGCGGGGTGGTGCGGCGGTCGTGGCCAGGGGCGGCGAGGAGTCGTACGGGGAGTCGTACCCCGCATCACCTCGGCACTCCCGCGGCACTCGGCGGCCGCTCAGTGGTGGCGCCTGCGCCGCCTTACCCACCGCACCCGTCGTACGAGCACGATCACCCCGGCGATCAGTGTCCCCCCGTACAGCCAGCCGGCCTGGGTGGCCAGCCCGGTCGCCAGGCCCATCAGGCGGCCGAGCAGCCCCTCGCGCCCGTCGGAGACCACGAGCAGCCCGGTCGCGAAGGCGATGGGCAGGGCGACGGGCGCGGTCAGCACGTCCCCGGCGCGCACCCACATCGCGGTCAGCACGCACACGGGCAGGAACAGCACGCCGTACACCGTCAGCGCGCCGTCGAGCAGCAGCTGGTCCAGGCAGCCGAGGAGGAACATCGCGGCGACGCAGAACAGCCCCCCGCCGAGCCCGGTGAGCCGGGGTCCCGGCAGCCGCGGGCCGGACGGCACCGACCGGGCCGGCCGCGGCTGTCCCGCGCCGCGCCCCGCCGGTCCGGGCGAGCGGCGCCGGGCCTGCGGCGGCAGATGGGCGTGAGGCGGGTTGCCGCGTCGCCGTCCGTCGTTCGGGGGTCGCGTTCTGTGCTGCTCCATTGGACCAACTTAGGTCTGTTTATGTGCCCAATCAGCTCCCAGACACGCCGACGGACGGACGTTGGCCGGGTGGGCGACGCTCCTGGGAGGCGGGCGCGCGGAACGCCGTAGACTGGTGGATCGGCCAGTGTCCTCCTAGGGCCTGGCAGCCCCCAGCTCCTGGCCCTCTCATCCACGGGAAGTCGCAACGTGTCGCTCACGATCGGAATCGTCGGCCTGCCCAATGTCGGCAAGTCGACCCTGTTCAACGCCCTGACCAAGAACGACGTGCTGGCGGCCAACTACCCGTTCGCCACGATCGAGCCCAACGTCGGCGTCGTCGGTGTCCCCGACGGCCGGCTGGCCCAGCTGGCCTCGATCTTCGGCTCCGAGCGCATCCTTCCGGCCACGGTCGACTTCGTGGACATCGCCGGCATCGTGCGCGGCGCCTCCGAGGGCGAGGGCCTGGGCAACAAGTTCCTCGCGAACATCCGCGAGTCGGACGCGATCTGCCAGGTGATCCGCGCGTTCAAGGACGAGAACGTCGTCCATGTCGACGGCAAGGTCTCGCCCAAGGACGACATCGAGACGATCAACACCGAGCTGATCCTCGCCGACCTGCAGACCATCGAGAAGGTCCTGCCGCGGCTCCAGAAGGAGTCCCGGATCAAGAAGGACGTCGCGCCGAAGGTCAAGGCGGTCGAGGAGGCGAAGGAGATCCTGGAGAAGGGCGACACGCTCTTCGCGCACGGCATCGTCCAGGGCACCGAGCGGTCCGAGCCGCTGCACGACCTGCACCTGCTGACCACCAAGCCGTTCCTCTACGTCTTCAACGTGGACGAGGACGAGCTGATCGACGAGGACTTCAAGAACGAGCAGCGCGCGCTGGTCGCCCCCGCCGAGGCGATCTTCCTGAACGCCAAGCTGGAGGCCGACCTCGCCGAGCTGGACGAGGACGAGGCACTCGAACTGCTCCAGTCCGTCGGCCAGGACGAGCCGGGCCTCGCCACCCTCGCCCGCGTCGGCTTCAAGACCCTCGGCCTGCAGACCTACCTCACGGCCGGCCCCAAGGAATCCCGCGCCTGGACCATCAAGAAGGGCGCCACCGCCCCCGAGGCCGCCGGTGTCATCCACACCGACTTCCAGAAGGGCTTCATCAAGGCCGAGGTCATCTCCTTCTCCGACCTCCTCGCCACCGGCTCCGTCGCCGAGGCCCGCGCCAAGGGCAAGGCGCGGATGGAGGGGAAGGACTATGTGATGCAGGACGGGGATGTGGTGGAGTTCCGCTTCAACGTCTGATACGTCCGGCGAAAGGCCGTCTGACCTGCTGCACAGCGGGTTGGGCGGCTTTTCGCGGTCCGCGCAGAGTCCGCAGCGTGCTGACGTCGTCAGCGCGCGGGGGAGCGGCTACGCCGCTTCGTCGACCTGCGGCTGGGCATCGGCGGAACGTCTGGCACTGCCCGGTCCGCACCGCGCCCGCTACCTCGCCGACGCCGAGTGGGCCGAGATGCCGCGCCGCATCGATCACGCTGCCGGCATCGCCCCCGAAGGCGACGACAAGGCATGTCGGTGGATCGCCGTGCGGCACGCCGACGACCACATCCACATCATGGCCACCACCGTCCGCGCCGACGGTCGCCGCCCCCGCACCCACCACGACGGACAACGGGCCCGAGCCGAGTGCCGCGGTCTGGCGTGTGCGGCCGTACCGCTGACTACGCTGGCAGAGGTGAACACGCCGTCGACCCCACGACTGACCCTGGACACCGCCCGTGCCCTTCAGCGCATGCTCCGAACCGAGATCGGACCGGGGCTCACCGAGCAGGAACTCGACGCGGTCGAAACACGGTTTGGCTTCACCTTCGCGGCCGACCACCGCGTCTTCCTCTCCGCCGGTCTCCCGCATGGCTCGTCGGGGTGGCCCGACTGGCGCAACGCCGACCCCGAGGACTTGGCCGGGCGACTGGCGTGGCCGATGGATGGCGTGCTCTTCGACGTGGAGCACAACGGGTTCTGGCATCCCGCCTGGCCGTCGAGGCCGGCGGAGATATCCGGGGCACTGCACGTCGCGAGGACCGAGCTGGAGAGCGTGCCGCAGCTGGTCCCGGTCTACGGACACCGCTACCTGCCAGGCACGGCGGGCGAGTACGGGCACCCTGTCCTGTCCGTCTACCAGACCGACATCATCCTGTACGGGAGCGACCTCACCGACTACATCCAGCACGAATTCGCCGGCCGGTCGAACGGCCTCCTCGCTCACGCGACCGTCGACTTCTGGTCGTACTTCGTCGAGGGCGGTCCGGGCGTGAACGTCTCCCTGCCCACGCCGTTCACGCCGTACGCCAGGAGCGCGCAGGAGGCCGTCGACTGCATCAGGATGCTGGCCCTGGAACGCCTGATCGGCCGTCGGCACCACCCAGAGCAGCTCATCGAAGCTGGCCTCACGGCCCTGGTTCTCGACGTCGGGACGGAGTCCCTCCCCCTCCTCGCCGGCCTGTCACGCTCGGAGCACGAGCAGGCCGACGTGCTGTTCGACCAGGTGCTGGACGAACTGGGCCTGCTCCAGGACCTCCCGGCCGACACCACCGGCCTCGCCTGGGAAGTGGCTCGCTGGGAACTCGTCCGCTGGTGGCTCCGGCTGATCGTGAAAGGCAGCCTGGCCCCCGGCGCCGGCGGTGACCTGATCACGTACGAAGGGTGGGGCGCTTTGGCCCGGCCGCAGACGCTCAGGCCGCTCGTCGACAAGACCGAGGCATACAACGACTGGGCGGCGATCCGACGCGGCGACCGGGAACCCCTGGCGGACTCGATCGTCGAGGAGGCACGGCGCCTGCTCGACGGACCCTGGCCCCCACAGGGGTGATCTCACCGGCGGCAAACGAGGATGCCGCCGAGGCAGGTGATCTCGTACGCTCCGTGCCGGGCAATGTGGTCGGCCACCAGCGTGCGGGCGCGGTCGATAGTCGCGTCGAAGGACACGTCGCGCTGGTCCGCCCAGGCGCGGTAAGAAGCCATGTGGGCAATGACAGGCGGTGGACGCGTTCCTGCCCGCCCATGGCCAAGAGGGTCGTTCCGGCGTAAGCGAACTGCTTGGCCGCAGGGAAGCCGAAGACTCCCAGCACCTCGTCCCGACCCGAGATCGCCTCGCGCGATCGTTCGGCATCAGTCACCGGTTCAGATCTCTTTCCGGGAACGAGTCGGCACCGCACCACGCTGTTCCCCCACCGCCGGACCACGCCGGGTACCGCTCGCGACTTCGTCGCCGCCACGCTGACCGAATGGGGTGAGACGAGCCGCCTCGACGACATGCGGCTGTGCACCTCGGAGCTCGTCACCAACGCCGTGCTTCACGGGGTGCCCTGGGGCGCCTCGTCCTCGTCCGCGTCGAGTCCCTCGACGAGGAGCTGCGGATCGAGGTCCACGACGGCGGCGAGAACAGGCCGGCACAGCGGACTCCCGAGGAATCCGACGTCGACGGTCGCGGTCATCTGATCGTCGCCCCGACCGCCGACAGTTGGGGCGTGAAGGAGCGGACGGGCAGGTGTGGGTGATCCAATCTGCATCTGCCTGCTGGGGATAGACGTTCGCCGTGAGACCACTCGGGCCGCGGGAATCGACCACTTTTCAGGACGAGGCAGCGCGCGTGGCCCGAGTCCTTCCTTGCCGCGTAGCGCTCGATCACGTAGCCGTAGCCGACCTCCTCGGGGTGCTGGAACGGCATCGGTCACCTCTCCGGGTACAGGTCGGTGCGGTCGATCCAGGTGGGGGTGACGAAGATGTTGCTGCCGACGGGGGCTTCGGAGGCTTCCAGCAGGGACCAGGTGCGGGACTCCTCGACCAGGTGCTCCCAGGGCGCGGTCCAGTCGAGTTCCCAGGCCAGGGCGGGGCCGGAGACGCCGTATGTGCCGCCGGCATCCACTCTCCAGAATGGGGAGTAGAGGATCACCTGGGCGTGGTTGGCCAGGTCGTTGATGATCTCGGTGAAGTGGGCTGAAGGCCAGCCGGGGGTGTTGTCCGCCGTGGTGGGTCGTAGGCGCGCGGTGAGCGGCGGGACGACGAGGGTGCGTGCGCCGAGTTCGGTCAGGGCCCAGCGGATGCCGACGGGCTCGGTCCAGTCCGGTGGGGTCGCCCGTTCCAGGCAGGCGCGATAGGCGCGGCGCAGGGGCTCGATGGCGCCGTCGATCTCCAGGCTCGCCAGGGCCATGGCCGCCCATTCGCGGACGGTCGGATTGTCGCTGTCCAGCAGGCCGATGAGAGCGGGGCCGCAACGGGGATCGCCCACCTCCTCGAAGACCTCGATGGCGGTCAGCTGGCCGAAGCCGCCGAGGGAAGGCAGGCCGTTGACGACGGCGGGTATGGCGTAGGCGCCGATCCAGATCAGCTCCGCGCGGGCGTCGTAGGACTCGTCGGCCTTGCCGTCGAGCTGCCGGACGAGCGTCTCGATGCGGGAGGTCATGACGGGGAGTGGTCCCGGCGCCAGAAAGTGGGAAGCCACCAGCAGAGCACCGAGCTGTCGTCGGGCCACGGGGCGCGGTCCTCGGCTTCCCAGTCCTCGAAGGAGTCGCGTGTCAGGTCGATGGGGCGCCAGGCAGGGTCGAGTGGCTCGTCCTCGACCGGCCGGCGCACGTACTGCCGACCGTGCTGGTCGCAGGCGCCGAAGTCCTGGTAGTTGCGCTGGGCCTCGATCAGGGAGACCTTGTTCGCCCCGCCGGCCATGGTCGGCCAGCGGAACTGGACCCTGTCGTCCTCCCAGAAGCAGACGGGACAGATCTCGTACGAGCCGGGCATCTCGTCCAGCACGCGGTGCCCGCAGCACGGGCAGGGGTAGGAGTCGCTCACCTGCGCAGTTTCGTTGCAGGTCCCGCCCGTGTGCCATGGATTTCTCCGCCCCGGGACCCCCGGCCGGTCCGCAGCCAGTCCGCAGGACACCCGTAAACGGCCGTCGGGAGCCAACGTATGCCAACCAGGAAGCCCCAGGTCGGAGCCCTGTACGGGGCTCCGCCGCAGGTCACGATCAGCTCGCGGGCATTCCCCCCTCGACGCGCGGGGAAAGCGGACATGGCACGGCCGCCCCGCGGGCTTGGTGAGCGGCGAAGACGACCGTCATGGTGTCGCCCGGGTGCGCGTCAGGGCGTCTCGCTCATCGCCCTGACGCGTTTCCTCCGCGGGAGGGCGGAGGTGTCACCGCACGGCTCGATCACCGCGGCCCCCGCCATGGGCCGACTCCTCGTCGACGCATATGCGGATACGGTCCCGCGCGGTGTCGAGCGCCCGTGTGACCATCGCGGGGGTATCGCCCGCGGCGATGATGTAACCGATGCGCCCGTAGGCGTTCTCGGCCGGTTTAACCGCGGCACCCGGGCGCGCCGTCACGACGACCCTGGTGACGCCGGGCGTGGCCGACGCCTCCTCGACGCCCTCCACGCCGCCGAGCACGCCCGCGCGGTCCGGCAGCAGGAACCGGATCGCGGCGTAACCGTCGCGCGTGGCCGTGAGGTCCACCGGCAGGCCCGTCGCGGCGCGGAGTTGCTGTTCCAGCAGATCGGAACCGACCGCCTGCCGGATCAGCTCCGGGATCATGCCACCTGCCAGTCGCGGGTTGATCTCCAGCACGCGCGGGCCGGACGCGGTGAGCTTGACCTCGGTGTGGACGGCGCCCGAGCGCCAGCCCACCGCCCCGAGCGCGGCGATCACGGTCTCGGCCAACTCGCTCGCGGCACCGGCAGGCAGCGGCGCGGGGAAGACGTGCCCGGTCTCGACGAAGCACGGCCCGGCGGTGACGGACTTGGCGGTCACGCCGATGCAGGTGGTGACGCCGTCCTGGGTGAACGTCTCCACGCTGTACTCGTCGCCCTGGACGAACTCCTCCACCAAGACGGTTCGGGCGGTCGGCTGCCCCCGGACGTTCGTACGCACCGCGAGGATGCGCGAGGCCGTTTCCCTGGCCTCGTCGAGATCGGTGCAGAGCCTGACGTTGTTCGAGCCCGAGTCGTCGGACGGCTTGACCACACAGGGCAGTCCGATCTCGGCGACGGCCTTGGCGACCTCGTCGACGTCGGTGACCACGGCGTAGGCGGGTTGCCCGATCCCCGCCGCCCAGAGGACACCACGGGTCACGTCCTTGTTCCGGCAGGCGGCGACCGAGTCGGCCGAGTTGCCGGGCAGGTCGAGCCACTCGCTCAACTCCGCGGTGACGGGCACGTAGAAGTCGCTGGTGGTGGTCACTCCGGCGATGCTCTGGCGGGGGAAGCGTTCCTGGATCACGGTGCGCAGCTCCGCGCGCGAGTTCGTGTCGCAGACGACGGTCTCACTCCCGGTCTCGTCGAGTCCGGCGTACCGCCCGGGGTCACCGGTGATCAGCACCGGACGCAGCCCCAGTTCGCGCGCGGTGCGCAGCGCCTCCATCCCCGTACCGGTCGTGTTGGACTCGATGAAGATCAGGAACTTGCCCGCCTTGCCGGCCCGCGGAAGAGCGGCACGCGACCATTGGGTCACCGCGGTGCCGTATGCGACCAGCCGGGACTCGGTGGCCACGGGGAGGTCGGACACGCCGTGTTCGTCCCAGTACTCGTCGCTGTAGACGGTGTCGATGTAGCGATCGCCCCGGTCGGGGAAGATTCCGACGATCCGGCTGCCCGGCGTCGCGCGAGCGGCGACCTCGGTGAGCACGCGATACACCGAGCCGGACGTGTTGCCCGCGAAGATGCCCTGTTCCCGTACCAGGGCCCTGGTCGCGGCGAACGCCTCGTGATCGTTGAGCCAGTGCACCTCGTCGATGACGTCGCGGTCCAGATTGTGGGGCGAGAGGCTGTTGCCCAGGCCGCTCTGGAGCCGGCCGGGGCAGTCCGGCTGATCGAACAGCGCGCTCCCGACGCAGTCGACGCCGACCGATCGCAAGCTCGGGAAGGTCTTGCGCAACTCGCGGGTCGAACCGCACAGGGAGCCGCCCGAACCGACCGCGCCGACCAGGATGTCGACGGTCCCGAGGTCGTCGATCAACTCCTCCGCGAGTGGCCGGTAGGCACGCGGGTTGTCCGGATTGCTGTACTGACGCGGCCAGAACGCCCCCGGCAGGTCCCGCATCAACTCGGCGAGACGCTCCAGCCTGGCGGACTGCCAGCCCTGTCCGGTCATCGACCGCACCATGTGGACGCGCGCGTCCAGGCAGCGAAGTTTCGCCAGGGTGACGGGGTCGATCCGGGGATCGGTCACGATGTGGACCGGATGTCCCAGGGTTCGCCCCACCAGGGCCACGCCGAGGGCCAACGTCCCGGACGAGCTCTCCACGATCGGCGCCCCCGGCTTGAGCGCGCCGATGCGGCGTGCCTCCTCCACCACGCTCTTGGCCACCCGGTCCTTCATGGCGAACGGGTTGGCGAGTTCCAGCTTCGCGTACACCTCGGTGCCGTCGGGTACGTCGAGCGCGAGGCGCACGAGCGGGGTGTGCCCGATCATGTCGCGAGCGGACTGAAAGAGCATCGTCACATCCTCTGGTGATGGGTCAGGTGGAGGGCACCCAGGCGGCTCCAGTCGTCGTCCTCATGCCCGAGCGACCGGTAGACGGCGGTCGTACCGGGCAGCGCGGCGCAGCCGGCCAGGGCCGCCTCGGTCTTGGCCGCGGCATCGGGGTCGGCGTGGTCGATCAGGATGCCGAGCACCGTTCCGCTGTGCGCGCACACGACGCCCAGGGCCCCGATGTCCCCGGACAGCCGCCGCAACTCGTCCAGGAAGCGGCGTGGGTTCAGGCGGGCGTTGAGCTCGGCGCTGCGGGTGGCGACTCGCCCGACCTCCGCCAGATCACCGTCACGTACCGCGGCACCGAGCGTCGTCAGCAGGCGGCCGTACTCGCGGCGTTCCTCGTCGGTGTGGGCTCTCGCGGCCCCGTTGTAGCGCACCGTGTCGACCTGGCCGCCTTCGTCGTGCGCGACGATGATCATGGACGGCAGGGCGCCCAGCCTTTCCCGCACGCGCACGTTGCGGTGGTCGAAGTCGACGATCTCGTCGTACATCACGCCGTCGGACGGTTCGATCCCCCGCATCAGAGACTCGATGTCCTCGGCGCGGAAACGGGTTCCGACCGCGGCCGCGACGGCGCGGGCGGTGGCGACCAGGTCCGCCGACGAGCTGGCCAGCCCCTTCCCCTCCGGCAACTCACTGTGGACCGTCAGGTGACCGCCGCCGCGCAGGCCCGCGAGACGCAGCGCCGACATCGCGACGCGCGCGGCCTTCCACTTGTGGACGGGGCGCACCTCGACACCCGCGGCGTCGGGCTCGTACCGGAAGGTCGCGGTGCTCCACGCCGCCACAGGGCAGGTCACCATGAAGTGCTGTCCGGAGTGGACGGTGCCCTGCAGCAGCTCTCCGAATGTGCCGAACGACCGGCCGGTGCCCTGGGCCACACCGACCGACCGCTCAACCCCCCTCGTGTCCGGACTGGACAACTCCGTTGCCTCCCCCTTGGCTTCGCGCCCTCCGACGACCCCACTCCCGCGCGAGCCGTTCGAGTTCTCGCTCCTGCGCCGCGAGCACCTCACCGACGGCCTCGGGATGGGTCGATCCCGCCG
Organism: Streptomyces hygroscopicus subsp. hygroscopicus; assembly: GCF_030269125.1. GTDB lineage: Bacteria > Actinomycetota > Actinomycetes > Streptomycetales > Streptomycetaceae > Streptomyces > Streptomyces hygroscopicus_C. The sequence goes on from NZ_BSSM01000010.1 coordinate 47,779, forward strand.
AGTTCATCGACCACAGAGCTCCCGCCACGTCGAACACGTCGCGCAGCAGTGCGTGCGGGTCGGCCAGACGGTGTCCGTTCTCCGCTGCGGCCCTGGTCAGGAGATCAGGGTCCGTCCGCGCCGGTTCGAGGCCCGCGTCCATGGCCATCACGATGTACCGTCCCGCGATCACCTGCGCCGACCGCCACGGCACGCCCTCGTCGAGGGTGAGGCGGTTCGCCAGCGCGAAGCCGCCCAGAAACTCCTTCTCACATGCGCGGGCCATGCGGTCGACGTCGAATCGCGCGTTGTCCAGCACCACCGTGAACAGCCGCAGCGCGCTTTCGAACGCGTCGAAGGCGCGCGGCAGTTCGGTGCCGGCCTCTTTGGAGACTTCGACGGAGTTGGAGAACGCGGTGTTGCGCTGCCCGAGCACCGTGTCGAGGTGCGTCGAGGACAGATGTGCCAGGCGTCCCCGAATACGCTCCAAGACGGGGAAGTTCTTCTTCTGCGGCATGGCGGAGGAGATTCCGGACAACTCGTCCGGCAGGTCCAGGAACCCGTAGGCACTGCTGCCCCAGGCCATCAGGTCGGTGACGAACCGGCTCAACTGCACGCCGAGGATCTCGAACTCGCCGGTGATCTCGACGGTCCAGCCGCGATGCGCGACAGAGGTCAGCGCGAGCGGCTGCACCCGTTGGAATCCCAGCGATCGCGCGAGGCGCCGGCGGTCCCAGGGCAAGGTCTGGCCTGACATCGCCCCCGCTCCCAGAGGGCAGGCGTCGATGCTGTCATAGGTGAACAGGAGTCGGCGCGCGGTGTGTTGGGCTTGTTCGGACAAAGCGGCCAGGTAGAAGCCGGGCGAGATGATCTGTGCCGCTTGCAGATGCGTGTAGCCGGGCATCGGGTGTTCGGTGTGACGCCCGGCGAGCCGGTGCGCGGCACGGCCGAACTCCAGCAGTGTGGCGGCGGCGTCGAGCAGGCGGGAACGTCCGAAGAGCAACTGCGCGCATGCCTGGTAGTCGTTGCGGCTGCGATCGACGTGCCAGGCCGGAACCGGCTCGCCGAGGCCGTCCTCGACGTGCCGCTCCAGGGTGAAGGCCATGTCGCTCATGCTGGCCGCGCTCCGCTCGATCATCGAGTCGCGATCGACGGAGTCCAGGAGCGTGTTGATCTCGTGGGCACTTCCCTCGGAGAGAAGTCCCATGCGGACGTACTCCGAGACCAGGGCTTTCTCGATCGCCACGTAGTGCGGCAGCAGATTGTTCACCTCTGCCTGGAACTGCGGGTCCAGCACCTCCGTGCGGAGCAGATGACTCGGGCCGGTACTCACTCGACCACTCAGTCGAGTCGGCCGTGCTTTTTCAACAGGCATCGCGGTCCATTCATACCTCGATCTCGATGGCCGTGATCGCGAGAAGTCGGCCGGTGGCCGAGTCCCTCGACGCCATGTCGACGATCTCGATCTCGGATACGGCCGTGTCGCACCAGCTGCGAACGGTTATGGCGAACACCGCACCGACGTCCGCATTGCCGGATCAACCCACCCGAAGACGTACAAGGCCCTGGCCGTGCCCGCCGGCTCTTGTTCCGATATGTTCATTTTTCCCCCTTGGCCCGCGACAACGCTCGGCCTTCGCGTCCGCGTGGGACGAAACCCGGTGAATGGTCCCCTTGTACGGAGAAACCCGATATCGCGCCGGATCCGTCTGCTGTCCCGGCCCCCGATACTGCCGCCGAGGTCTCCCCCCAAAACAAACCCCCAAGAACGGTAGACAACGGCCCCGGGCCGAAGCTACGGATCACGCGGACCGTAGAAGCGGCCTTGCGGTGATGTCAAGGTCCTCACGAGAGCCCTCTGCCGGCCGGCCATGGATCGGCTGACGATATGCGCGCACGGCGAAGGCCGCCCCGGAATGACCGCGGCGTTCGGCGATCCAATCGATCCCCGCAGACTGCTGATATCTCCTGGTATCAGGCCCCCTGGCCATGACGAATCTCCCGGAAAAAACGCAGTGGGGCCGCACTGGTTATCCTCACCGGCACCCGCCCCCTGCTCATTCCCGGGGATCACCCGACGGGGTTCAGCGAACCTCGCTCGTCATGCACCATTCCAGTACGGCCATGGCCGCGGTCATCTTGTGGTGTGCCTGGCGCCACGCGCGGCTCTGCGCTCCGTCGAGGACGTCGTCCGTGACTTCCTGGCCGCGCACGGCGGGCAGGTCGTGCAGGAAGACGGTGTGCCGTGCGCCGACCCGGTCCAGGAACTCGCCGTCGATGCGGAACCCCTCGAACGCGGCGAGCCAATTCGGGTCCTCTTTGGCCACCCCCATCGTCTGCCAGCGGCTGGTGTAGACGGCGTCGACCGGCCCCTTCACATCCGCCGGGCTGGTGATCTGCTCGACCTCGGCGCGGCCGTCGCCAAGACGATCGACGACGGAGAGAACCTCGTCCGGCACCTCGTACCCGGCGGGGCACAGCAACGTGAGCCGCAACCCGGGTGTGAGAGCGGCGGCGAGCGCGAGGGCGGAGCCGGAGCTGTTCCCTTCGCCGACGCACAGGACATGGCGCCCCTCCAGGCTGCCGAATTCCTCGGTGAGCGTGGCGAGATCGGCGATGGCCTGGGTGGGGTGCTCCTCGATGCTGAGCGCGTTGACGACGGCGAGGCGGCTGCTCGAGCCGAGTCTGCGCATCTCCTCGACCGGGCCGTTGGTACGGACGACCAGGGCGTCCAGGTACTGGCCGAGCACCCTCGCCGTGTCCTCGGGGGTCTCCCCGGTGACGAGTTGGAGGTCGTCCGGGCCGTAGGTGATGGTGTCCGCGCCGAGGCGGGTCGCCCCCGACCAGAAGGACGTCCGGGTACGGGTCGACGACTTGCTGAAGTAGATGCCGACCGCGCGGCCGGCGAGAGTCCGCTCCCGGACACCGTCGCGACCGAATCGCACGGCGCGTCCGACGATGCGCGCCAGGTCGTCCGGGGTGAGATCAGACAGAGAGATCAGATTGCGCATGACGGTGTTTCGTCCCCCTAAAGAAGCGTCGTGCCACACGTTCACCCCGTCTCAGGTGACGTTGTTCTTCATCCTGTCCAGCAACGCCGGCGGGATCAGATGAGACACATCGCCACCCAGTTCGAGGATTTCCCTGACCAGGCTGGATGAGACGCTGTATTTCTGGTTCATCATGAAGAACGCGGTTTCCACCCCGGCGAGACTGTAGTTCATCTGCGCCATCTGCATCTCGCCCTGGAAGTCGTTGATCGTGCGCAGTCCCCTGACGACCAGCGTGAACTTCTCCCTTTTGCAGTAGTCCACGAGCAGTCCGTCAAATGATTCCACACTCACGTTGTCCAGGTCCGCGGTTACCTCGCGGAGCATGTCCAAGCGTTCTTCCGAGGTAAATCGGCACTTCTTGTTGATGTTGACCAGCACGCTCACCACGACGTGGTCGTGCACGGCGGCGGCACGCCCGATTATGTCGATATGTCCATTTGTAACTGGATCGAAAGAGCCCGGGTAGACCACACGTTTCATGATGTCGGACCGTATCAAAGGCGACGCTCCCGCGGACTGTGGAACCCGCCCGGACCGGGAGTGACCCAAATCATATGGGAGACCTACTTGCGGTTGCTGTCAATCTCAGCGTAAGAAGGTCCCGCTTGCTTCTGCTTTATGTTCTGAGAGGAACAAGGGGGGCGTCATGGGGGCGGCTGCTGGTTGCGGTCGAAAATTTTACTGTGGGCACACAGTTCTTTACGTTTGCGGGAGATCGTCGCGGCGCTGGGCCATTGAAAGAGCCCCGCTGGCGACGGCCTGATCGAAGCACGTCCGAGGCACGCTTCGGCGGTGTGCGGCATTCTGTGGCGTTCTCGACGGACGCTATCCCTTTCTGCCTGGACAAGGCCGGCCCTGGTGAAAGCCGTGGCCGATGCGTGCCGTTGCGCCAGGGCAATCCTGCGGAACCGTTCAGCCTGACCGTGCGCGGTCCGATCGCGATGCGGTGTGGCTGACCGGGGATTTCGCCGCGTTCAGGGAGTTGCGGACGACCTCGCGTAGGTGAGCACACCTCCGGGTCGACCGGGATTCCCGAGGGCACAGCCATCACGCACTGCGATTTGTCTGACGTTACTGGGGACCGGCACTGGCGCGACGGTGTGCGTGAGCACGCCGGGTGTGGCCGTGACTGGGCCTATTATCTGGGGGTTTGCTGTGTTCCCGTTGTCCTTCGCTCAGCGGCGGCTATGGTTTCTCGGCCAGTTGGAGGGGCCTGGGGCGACGTACAACGTGCCGTTCGGGTTGCGTTTTGTCGGGGGCCTGGACGTGGGGGCCCTGCAAGCGGCGCTGAACGACGTGGTGGAGCGGCACGAGGCGTTGCGCTGTGTTTTCCCGGAGCAGGACGGGGTGCCGCGGCAGGAGGTGCTGCGGCCGGACCAGGCGCGGGTCGAGTTGCGGCTGAGCGACGTGGCCGCTGATGAACTGCCGCGGGTGATGAGCGAGGTGGCGGCGCGTCCCTTTGACCTGGCGTGCGACGTTCCGGTGCGGGCGTACCTGTTCCGGCCGGCGCCCCAGGTGCACGTGCTGGTGCTGGTGATGCATCACATCGCATGCGACGGCTGGTCGCTGGCGCCGCTGACGCGGGATCTGGGACAGGCGTACCAGGCTCGGTGCCGGGGAACGGCGCCGGAGTGGGTGCCGTTGCCGGTGGAGTACAGCGATTACACGGTGTGGCACGAGGAGTTGGTGGCGCAGGTAGGGGCGGAACAGCTGGCGTACTGGCGCGAGACCCTGGCGGGGGCGCCACCGGAGCTGACGCTGCCGGTCGACCGGCCGTACCCGGCGGCGCCGACGCACCACGGCGGGCTGGCCCATTTCGCCCTCGACGCCGACCTGCACCGGGCGTTGACGCGGCTGGGGCAAGGGCAGGGCGCCAGCTTGTTCATGGTGCTGCAGGCCGGGCTGGCGGTCTGGTTGCAGCGGCATGGCGCGGGGGACGACGTCGTGGTCGGCACCGCGGTGGCGGGGCGTACCGATGAGGCGCTGGAGGATCTGGTCGGGTTCTTCGTGAACACCCTGGTGCTGCGGACCGACCTGTCGGGGGACCCGTCCTTCGTGGAGTTGCTGCGCCGGGTCCGTGAGACGGATCTGGGCGCGTACCGCAACCAGGACGTGCCGTTCGACCTGCTGGTGGAGGATCTGGCTCCCCACCGGTCGGCGTCCCGGCAGCCGTTGTTCCAGGTGATGCTGGTTCTGCAGTCGGACACGGTGGCCTGGCCGCAGACCGCTGACCTGGTCGTGTCCCGGGAACAGATCCGCACGGAGGTCGCGAAGTTCGACCTCGTGGTCAGCTTCAGCGAGGCGTTCGACGCCACCGGCGCGCCCGCGGGGATCACCGGCCAGATCGAGTACGCGACCGACATCTTCGACCAGACGACCGCGGACTCCCTCGCGGACCACCTGGTGCGTGTCCTGCGGCTGGCGGCCGCCGAACCGCAGTCCCCGGTCACCGGGATCGACCCGCTTTCCGACCGGGAACGACACACGACCCTGGTCGAGTGGAACGGCACCGAAGTCGAGGTACCCCGGCAGTGCGTCCACGAACTGTTCGAAGCCCAGGTGCGCCGCACCCCCACGGCCACCGCCGTGGTCTTCGAGGACACCGCGATCACCTACGGGGAACTCAACGCCCGCGCCAACCGCCTGGCGCACCACCTGATCGACCACGGGGTGGGCGCGGACGAGGTGGTGGGCGTCCACCTGGATCGCGGGGTGGAGCTGGTGGTCGCGGTGCTGGCCGTGCTCAAGGCCGGCGGCGCCTACACGATGCTGGACACCGGCTTCCCCGTCGACCGGCTGCTTTCGGTGGTCGAGGACGCCGGTGCCCGTGTGGTCATCGCCGACTCGGCACTCGCCGCTCGGGCTTCCTGGCCGGGTGTGAGCTTCGTCCGGGTGGACTCCTCGGCGGAGCGGATCGGGCAGCGGCCGGACTCCGATCCCGGAGTGGCCGGGTATCCGGAGTCGGTGGCGTGTGTGATGTTCACGTCGGGCTCGACAGGCCGGCCCAAGGGAGTGCTCACTCCCCACCGGGCCCTGGTGGGAACGTTCCTCGGCCAGGAGTACGTGGACCACGGGCCCCATCACGTGTGGCTGCAGACCTCACCGGTGTCGTGGGACGGATTCGCCGTGGAGCTGCTCGCGCCACTGCTCGCCGGTTCCACGGTCGTGCTGTACCCGGAACCGAAGTTGGACGTCCCCGGCATCGTCCGGGCGATCAACCGGCACGGCGTGACCGCCTTGCACGTGTCGGCCAGTCTCTTCAACCTTCTGGTCGAACATCAGCCGGAGGTCCTTCACCGGGTCGGTTACATCATGACGGCCGGCGAAGCCGCGTCCGTCGCACACGTGGCCGCGGCGCTGCGCGAGTCCCCGGGACTGCGGGTTCTCAACGGGTACGGCCCGGTCGAGAACATGGGGCTTTCCACGACCCACCCGGCCACGGGGCGCGATGTCGAGCGCGGGGTCGTCCCGGTGGGGCGGCCGTTGGTGAACAAGCAGGTGTTCGTGCTCGACGAACAGCTGCTTCCGGTGCCGGTGGGCGTCACGGGCGAGCTCTACGTCGCGGGTGCGGGCCTGGCCCGGGGTTACCTGGGCTGGCCGGGTATGACGGCCGAGCGCTTCGTCGCCTGTCCGTTCGGGGCGCCGGGAGAGCGGATGTACCGCACCGGTGATCTGGTCCGGTGGAACCACGACGGGCAGCTGGTGTTCGCGGGTCGTACCGATGACCAGGTGAAGGTGCGGGGTTTCCGTATCGAGCCGGGTGAGGTCGAGGCCGCGCTGGCGGCGCATCCGGAGGTCGGCCAGGTCGCGGTGCTGGTCCGTGAGGACCGGCCGGGTGACAGGCGTCTGGTCGCCTATGTGACGCCGGGGCAGGGTGGTGCGCCGGACGCGGCGGATCTGCGTGGCTTCGCGGCCCGGCGGCTGCCGGAGCACATGGTCCCGTCGGCGCTCGTGGTGCTGGACGCGTTGCCGTTGACACCGAACGGAAAGGTCGACCGGCGGGCGCTGCCCGTGCCGGAGTACGGTGGCGAGGGCACCTACCGGGCGCCGCGGACTCCTCAGGAGGAGATCCTCTGCGGGTTGTTCGCCGACGTGCTCGGTGTCGGCGACGTCGGCATCGAGGACGGCTTCTTCGACCTGGGCGGGCACTCGCTGCTCGCGATCCGGTTGATCAGCCGGATCCGCGCCGTACTGGGCGCGGAGCTGAGCATCCGGAACCTGTTCCAGGCTCCCACCGTGGCCGGCATCGCCGGCAACCTTGACACCGGCGGTACCCGGCCGGTCCTGGGACCGCGACCTCGTCCGGCCGTACTGCCGCTGTCCGCCGCGCAGCGCAGGCTGTGGTTCCTGGCCCGGATGGAGGGGCCGAGCGCGACGTACAACGCGCCGCTGAGCCTGCGGTTGCGAGGCGCGCTGGACACATCCGCGCTGCGGGCGGCGCTGTCCGACGTGGTGGGCCGGCACGAGGCCCTGCGCACGGTGTTTCCCGAGCAGGACGGTGAACCCTTCCAGCGGGTGCTCCCCGCCGCCGAGGCGGTACCGGAGCTGCACGTGCGGAACTGTGCCGACGAGGACGCGCTGGCCGCCGCGGTGAGACAGGCCGAGCACTGCGTCTTCGACCTGTCGGCCGAGCTGCCGGTCCGAGCGTTCTTGTTCGGCGTCGGCGCGCGGGAGCACGTACTCGTACTGGTGGTCCACCACATCGCCACCGACGGCTGGTCCCTGGCCCCGCTGATGCGTGACCTGGCGACTGCTTACGAGGCCCGGTGCGGAGGTGGTGAGCCCCGGTGGTCCGCCCTGCCGGTGCAGTACGCCGACTACACCCTGTGGCAGAAGGAACTGCTGGGCGCCGCCGAGGATCCCGGCAGTCGGATCGCCGAACAGGTGACCTACTGGGCCGGCGCGTTGGCGGGAGTGCCGGAGCAGCTGGAGCTGCGCTTCGACCGGCCGCGGCCGATCGAGGCCAGCCACCGGGGCGGACGCGTGGAATGGAGTCTCCCGCCGGAACTCCACGCGCGACTGAAGGAACTGGCCGCGGCCCATCACGTCACGTTGTTCATGGTGTTGCAGGCCGGACTGGCCGCGCTGCTGAGCAAGCTGGGCGCGGGGACGGATGTTCCGATCGGGACCTCGGTCGCCGGCCGCACCGATGTCGCTCTCGACGACCTGGTGGGATTCTTCGTCAACACCCTGGTGCTGCGCACCGACACCTCGGGCGACCCGACCTTCGCGGAGCTCCTTGACCGGGTCCGCGAGACCGACCTGGCCGCGTTCGCTCACCAGGACGTCCCCTTCGAACAACTGGTGGAGATTCTCAACCCGGCCAGGTCCACCGCCCACCACCCGCTGTTCCAGATCATGCTGGTGGTGCAGAACAACGACGAGGCCACCCTCGAACTGCCCGGCCTGGAGGTGACCGCCGAACCTCCCACCTACAGCGCCGAGAAGTTCGACCTCACCGCCGCCTTCGCCGAGACCCACGACGAGTCCGGGGCTCCCGCCGGGCTCACCGCGGTCTTCAGCTACGCCACGGACCTGTTCGACCAGGACACGATCGAGGCGATGGCCGCCCGGCTGGGCCGCCTGCTGGACGCCGTGACCGCCGATCCGAACCAGGTTCCCGGCCACCTCGACGTGCTCTCCGACCAGGAACGGCACAGGGTCCTGGTCGAGTGGAACGACACGGCGGTCGACCTTCCCCGGCAGTGCGTCCACGAACTGTTCGAAGCCCAGGTGCGCCGCACCCCCACGGCCACCGCCGTGGTCTTCGAGGACACCGCGATCACCTACGAGGAACTCAACGCCCGCGCCAACCGCCTGGCACACCACCTGATCGACCAGGGGGTGGGCGCGGAGGACTTCGTGGCCCTGGCACTCCCGCGCTCCATCGACCTCGTCGTCGCGGTCCTCGGCGTGCTGAAATCCGGCGGCGCCTACCTGCCCATCGACCTCGACCACCCGCAGGACCGCATCGACGACGTGATCGACGACGCGCGCCCGGTACTCACCCTGCACGAGCTACCCGACCTGACCGCCTACCCGGAGACCGACCCGGAGGGACCCGCGGAACCGGCCGCCCCGGCATACGTCATCTACACCTCCGGCTCCACCGGGAAGCCCAAGGGCGTCGTGATAGAACACGCCGCTCTGGGGGGCTATCTGCTCCGAGCGCGAGAGGTGTACCCCGACGCGGCCGGAACGGCGCTGGTGAACTCGTCCATCGCGTTCGACCTGACCGTCACCGCGCTCTACACACCCCTGGTGAGTGGGGGGCGCGTGATCCTGGCCGAACTGGACGAACACGCAGGGAAGGCCGGCCGTCCTTCGTTCATGAAGGTCACGCCGTCCCACCTCGCGATACTCGAGCACCTGCCGGAGGAAGTCTCCCCGTCCGGAACCCTGATCCTCGGCGGGGAGACGCTGACCGGCCATGCGCTGCGGAGGATACGCGCGGCGCATCCCGGACTCACCGTGGTCAACGCCTACGGTGCCACCGAAGCCACGGTGAACAGCACCGAGTTCCGCATCGCCCCGGGGCAGTCCCTCGGTCCGGGCGCGGTGCCGGTCGGTCGTCCGTTCTGGAACACGCGCGTCTATGTGCTGGACCAGTCGTTGCGGCCGGTGCCACCCGGCGTGGTGGGAGAGGTGTACCTGGCGGGTTCGGGGCTTGCCCGCGGCTACCTCCATCGGCCCGGCCTGACCGCTGGGCGGTTCGTCGCCAACCCCTGGGGTGACGGGGAGCGCATGTACCGCACCGGCGACCTCGGGCTGTGGAACCGGGACGGGCAGCTGGCCTACGTCGGCCGTACCGACAACCAGGTGAAGGTGCGGGGTTTCCGCATCGAGCTGGGCGAGGTCGAGGCCGCGCTGGCGGCGCATCCGGAGGTCGGCCGGGTCGCGGTGCTGGTCCGTGAGGACCGGCCGGGTGACAGGCGTCTGGTCGCCTATGTGACGCCGGGGCAGGGTGGTGCGCCGGACGCGGCGGATCTGCGTGGCTTCGCGGCCCGGCGGCTGCCGGAGCACATGGTCCCGTCGGCGCTCGTGGTGCTGGACGCGTTGCCGTTGACACCGAACGGGAAGCTCGACCGGCGGGCGCTGCCCGTGCCGGAGTACGGTGGCGAGGGCACCTACCGGGCGCCGCGGACTCCTCAGGAGGAGATCCTCTGCGGGTTGTTCGCCGACGTGCTCGGTGTCGGCGACGTCGGCATCGAGGACGGTTTCTTCGACCTGGGCGGGCACTCCCTGCTCGCGATCCGGTTGATCAGCCGGATCCGCGCCGTGCTGGGCGCGGAGCTGAGCATCCGGAACCTGTTCCAGGCGCCCACCGTGGCCGGCATCGCCGGCAACCTTGACACCGGCGGTACCCGGCCGGTCCTGGGACCGCGACCTCGTCCGGCCGTACTGCCGCTGTCCGCCGCGCAGCGCAGGCTGTGGTTCCTGGCCCAGATGGAGGGGCCCACCTACAACTCCCCGTTGGCCCTGCGGCTGTCGGGGCGGGTGGACGTCCCCGCGCTGCGGGCGGCGCTGTCCGACGTGGTGGGCCGGCACGAGGCCCTGCGCACGGTGTTTCCCGAGCAGGACGGTGAACCCTTCCAGCGGGTGCTCCCCGCCGCCGAGGCGGTACCGGAGCTGGAGGTCACCGCTGTCGATGAGCAGGGCCTGGACCAGGCCCTGGAGGCCGCGGCGGGCCACCAGTTCGACCTGGCGACCGATCTGCTGCTGCGGGCGTGGCTGTTCACCCTGGCCGAGGACGAGTCCGTGCTGCTGCTCCTGAAGCACCACATGGTCAGTGACGGCTGGTCGACGGGGCTGCTGATCGGAGACCTGTCGACGGCCTACGCCGCCCGCTGCCGGGAAGAGGTGCCCGCGTGGGAGCAACTCCCGGTCCACTACGCCGACTACGCGCTGTGGCAGCGTGAGATGCTCGGCGAGGAGGGCGACCCGGACAGCGTGCTGGAGCAGCAGTCCGCCTTCTGGCGCCAAGCCCTGGCCGGGGCACCGGAACTGCTGGAACTGCCCACCGACCGGCCCCGCCCAGCGGTGTCCGGCTACGGCGGTGCCGGCGTCTCCTTCACCGTCGACGCCGAGCTGCACACACGGCTCACCGAGGTGGCCAAGGCCCGCGGCTGCACCCTGTACATGGTCTTGCAGGCCGCGTTCGCCGCGCTGCTGACCCGTCTCGGCGCGGGCACGGACATTCCGATCGGATCGGCGGTGGCCGGGCGTGGGGACGACGCCCTCGACGGCCTGGTCGGCTTCTTCGTCAACACCCTCGTCCTGCGCACGGACACCTCCGGGGATCCCACGTTCGCCGAGCTGCTGGACCGGGTCCGCGAGACCGACCTGGCCGCCTACGCCCACCAGGACCTCCCCTTCGAACGGCTCGTCGAGATCCTCAACCCACCCCGCAGCCTGTCCCACCACCCCCTCTTCCAGGTCATGCTCGTCCTCCAGAACAACGACCAGCACGACACCTCCCTCCATGATCTGGAGGTCCGCGAGTGGCCGATCGCGCAGTCCGGCGCCAAGATCGATCTCGCCTTGACCGTGGGGGAGGCGCGGGGCGGCGGACTGGCCGGGACGCTGGAGTACGCCACCGACCTGTTCGACCGGGACACCGCGGAGAGCGTGTGCCGGTGGATGACCCGCATGCTCACCGCCCTCGCCCACGACCCCGAGGGCCGCGTCAGCGAGGCCGACATCCTCACCCCGCAGGAGCGGCGGCGGATGCTGGTGGAGTGGAACGACACCGACCGCGAGGTGCCCGCGGCCACGCTGCCGGACCTGTTCGAGGCCAGGGCGGCGGCGGTGCCGGACAACGTGGCGGTGGTCCACGAGGACACCGAGCTGACCTATGCCGAACTGAACGCCTGGGCCAACCGCCTCGCCCACCACCTGATCGACCGCGGCATCGGCCCCGAGGACGTGGTCGGGCTGGCGATGCCGCGGTCGGCGCGGATGATCGTGGCGTTGCTGGCGGTGCTCAAGGCGGGTGCGGCGTACTTGCCGATCGACACCGAGTATCCGTCCGAGCGGATCGCGTTCATGCTCGACGACGCCGCCCCCGTGTGTGTGATCACCACTGCGGGTACGGCACCCGGCCTGCCCGCCGGCACCGAGGCGCTGGCACTGGACGATCCCTCCGTCGAGACCCTCCTCGCCGCCCGGCCGAGCACCGACCCCGGCGACCGGGACCGTCGCGCACCGCTGTCCCTGGCCCATCCCGCCTACGTCATCTACACCTCGGGCTCCACCGGACGCCCCAAGGGTGTCACCGTCACCCACCGCGGCATCGCGAGCCTCGTCGCCAACCAGGCCGACCGCTACGACGTCGACCCCGACAGCAGGGTCCTCCAGTTCGCCTCCCTCAGCTTCGACGTGACCGTTTCCGAGTACTGCCTCTCGCTGCTGTCCGGGGCGCGGCTGATACTCCCTCCGGCGACGCTCTACGGAGACTCCCTCAGCGACTTCATGCGCGAGAACGAGGTCACTCACGCTCATATCCCTCCCGCGGTGCTGAGCAGCGTCCCCCACACGCGCTTGCCGGACCTGAGGGTGTTGGTCACGGGCAGCGAGGCGCTGTCGACCGAGCTGGTGGCACGCTGGGCGCCGGGCCGAAGGATGGTCAACGCGTACGGCCCGACGGAAGCGACCGTCGACGTGGCGTCCTGGATTTTCGAGGGGCTCACCGAGGGCGAGCAGGCGGACGACATTCCTATCGGCCGTCCGGTGGCCAACACGAGGGTGTTCGTGCTGGACGAGAAGCTGAGGCCGGTGCCGGTCGGAGTCGCGGGTGAGTTGTACGTCGCGGGTGCGGGGCTCGCTCGCGGGTATCTGAACCGGCCGGGGCTGACCGCGGGCCGCTTCGTGGCGAATCCGTTCGGTCCGGCGGGGTCGCGGATGTACCGCACCGGCGATCTGGTGCGGTGGCACGCGCAGGGCCGGCTGGCGTTCCTGGGGCGGGTGGACGACCAGGTGAAGGTGCGCGGGTTCCGCATCGAGCTGGGTGAGATCGAGTCGGTGCTGCTGAAGGACGCGGAGGTCGGCCAGGCGGTCGCGGTGGTCCGGGAGGACCGCCCCGGCGACAAGCGGATCGTCGCGTACGTGGTCGCGGCCGCCGGCACGGCGGTGGAACCGGCCGCGGTACGCGAGCGCGCCGCGGCGGTGCTGCCGGAGTACATGGTGCCTTCGGCGGTGGTCGTGCTGGAGGCGCTGCCGCTGACCGCGAACAGGAAGCTCGACCGCCGGCGGCTGCCCGCGCCGGACTACTCCACCGCCCACGGGCGGGCTCCGCGCACGGAACACGAGAAGGTGCTGTGCGCACTGTTCGCCGAGGTGCTCGGTGTCGAGGAGGTGTCCGTCGACGACGGGTTCTTCGACCTGGGCGGGCACTCTCTGCTCGCGACCCGTCTGCTCAGCCGCATCCGCGCGGTGCTGGACACCGAGATCTCCGTGCGCACGCTCTTCCAGGCTCCCACCGTGGCCGCCCTGAGCCGGCAACTGCGTCTCCCGCCCGCGGGTGACGCACTCAGCCCCGTCCTTCCGCTCCGCTCCACCGGAAGGCGTCTCCCCGTCTTCTGCGTGCACCCGGTCGGCGGTACGAGCTGGTGTTATTCCGGGCTGCTCCAGCACTTCGGACCGGACTATCCGTTGTACGGGATCCAGGCCCGCGGTCTGAACGACGAATCCCCCCTGCCTCAGTCCGTCGAGGAAATGGCGCGCGACTATGTCGACGAAATCCTCGCGATTCAGAAGGATGGTCCGTACCGCCTGGTCGGATGGTCTCTCGGCGGAACCACTGCCCATGCGATGGCGGTGGAACTGCAAAACCGCGGCTATGACGTCGAGTTTCTTGCTATGCTCGATTCTTCTCCGCACCCTGCTCCTCTGCGGGATGAATCCGCACGCCCCGAAGCCGTTCTCAAGGTAATCATGGAGGCCTTCGGGGCGGAGGCCGGGAGCCTGGGAGAACGCCCCAGCATGGACCAGGCCGTTGCGGTCATGCAGGAGAAGATGAGCACGCTGGGGTCTTTGGCGCAGGAGCAGGTGCAGAGAGTTCTTGAGGTAGCCCTGAACTCGGCTCGGGTCGGCAGCCTTCCTCGTTCGGTCGGCCGCATGTCCGGAGACCTGCACCTTTATTCCGCGGCCGGCGGCGATGAGCGGGGTTCAGCAGACGCCGCAGCACTGTGGGCGCCGTATTGCACCGGGCAGGTGCACGTATACGGAATCGACTGCGCACACGGGGAAATGATGGCCCCCGAACCGTTGTCGATCATCGCCAAAACCTTGGTGGCCAGAGTTTCCGAGCTGGAGGAGAAAAGGCATGACGAATCCGTTTGAGCGGGACGATATCGAATACTACGCCCTGGTGAACGAGGAGGGTCAGTACTCGCTGTGGCCCGCCACGATCGAGGTCCCCGCAGGGTGGAGTGTGACTCGCGGTCCGTCGGACAGGCAGTCGGTCGTGAACTTCATCGAAGAAACGTGGACGGACATGCGGCCCAAGAGCCTGGTCGACGCCATGAACAACCCGGCACGGTAGCCGAAATCCGAAGTGAACCGTTCGTATCAATCTCGCAGGGAGCATTCCGTGGGAAACCCGTCACCGCTGTCGAATCCTGAGATCATCCCGAACCCTTACCCCGTCTACGCGGACCTCGCGGAGCGGGAGCCGGTCCACTGGTGCGAGGGTTTGAACGCGTGGGCCGTATTGAGGCATGAGGACTGCGCGAGCGTGCTGCAGGACCCCCGGTTCAAGGCAGAACGCATGGAGGAGATCCTCAGCGGCAAGTTCGACGGTCGGACACTTCCGGCCGACAACATTTACCATCGGTTCACCAGCAACGTCATGATGTACACGGACGCTCCGCGTCACGGTGCGCTGAGGAAATCCACGCTCCCCGGCTTCACGCGGGCGGCCCACGAGCACTACAGCCAGGTCATCAAGCGTGTCGCCGACGAGCTGATAGCCGGCGTCCCGGACGATGCGAAGGTCATCGACGCCGTCGCCGAGCTGGCCGAGAAGCTTCCCGTGCACGCCGCTGTGCACGCCTTCGGAGTTCCCGAAGAGGACCTCGACGCCGTGGTGCCGAGCGTGAACAAGGTGATGACCTACTGGTCGGGGCCCCAGGAGCAGCCGGTGGAGCTCGACCACCTGCTCGAACACCTCACGGACCTGCACACCTACGCGCTCGAACTCGTTCAGGGGAAGCGGGGCGAGGTCGTTGCGGACACGGTCATCGCCCGTCTCGCGGCAGGACTCGCGGACCAGACCGAGGTCACGCCGGAGCAGACCGTGCATCAGCTGGTCCTTCTGCTGATCGCGCTGTTCGCGCCCACGACGCCGGGATCCCTCGGCAGCGGCACGCTCGCATTCGCGACGAACCCCGACCAGATCGCACGCTTTCTGGAGAACCCCGCGTGCGTCGACAACGTGGCGAACGAGGTGGTGCGCTACAACGCGTCGAACCAGTTCACGTGGCGCGTCGCGGCGACGGACGTGGAACTGCGCGGTGTCCGCGTCAAGGAGGGACAGCGGGTCGCTCTGTTCCTGGGGGCGGCGAACCGGGACCCCGGTGTTTTCGAGAACCCGGACAAGTTCGACCTCGACCGGAAGAACAGCGGCAAGAACCTGTCGTTCGGCTTCGGGCCGCACGCGTGTCTCGGCCGGCAGATCGCCAGCCTCGAGATCAGGTGGTTCTTCGTCGCCCTGTTCGAGCGTTTCCCGATGATCCGGCTGGCGGGCAAGCCCGACTGGAACAGCAACCTCGAGTTCCGGTCGCTGCGGTCCCTTCCCTTGAGCCTGGGCTGACGAGCCCCGAGGAAGCCCATGGACACCGAACCGCTCCTGGCGAGCGCTCCTGACCGTCACGTCCGCTTCGTCGGGGCCGGCGGTACCGCCGACCCCGACGAAGCGGAGGAGTTCCTCCGTCAGTTCCACGCCGAGCAGCCTGAGCAGCCTGTCCCCTTCGCGGCGCGTCTGGGGCAGGTCGTCGCCGAGATCGATACCACGGGCACCTACCGGCACACCTCCGAGGAGCTGGCCTTCGGCGCCCGGGTGGCCTGGCGCAACTCCAGCCGCTGCATCGGCCGGGCCTACTGGAACAGTCTTCGCGTGGTGGACCGGCGGGACGCGACGACGCCCGAGGACATTCACCGAGACCTCTGCGAGCACCTGCGCCAGGCGACGAACGCCGGACGCATCCGCCCGGTCATCTCGATCTTTGCCCCGGACACCCCCGAGCGGCCTGCCCCCAGAGTGTGGAACGACCAGCTCATCAGGTACGCGGGCTACCGCCGGCAGGACGGGACCGTCCTCGGTGACGCGGCGTACGTCGACTTCACCGACGTCGTCCGCGAGTTGGGCTGGTCGGCCCCCCAAGGTCCCTTCGACGTGTTGCCGTTGGTCATCGAGACCGCGGACGACAAGCCACAGCTCTTCGAGCTGCCGTCCGACCTGATCCGCGAAGTGCCCATCACCCACCCGGACCATCCGCAGATCGCCTCCCTGGCGTTGCGCTGGTACGCGGTGCCGGCGATCTCCAACATGCGCCTGCGCATCGGAGGAGTCGACTACCCCCTGGCCCCGTTCAACGGCTGGTACATGGGCACGGAGATCGGCGCGCGCAACCTGGTCGACAAGGACCGGTTCAACCTGTTGCCGACCATCGCCGAATGCCTCGGCCTGGACACCAGCAGCGAAACCACCCTGTGGCGTGATCGCGCGCTGGTCGAGCTCAACGTCGCCGTACTGCACTCCTTCACCGCCGCTGGTGTCACGATCAGCGACCACCACACCGAATCCCGCCTCTTCCTCCACCACCTGGCCCGGGAAGAGCGGAACGGCCGCACGGTGTCCGCGGACTGGAGCTGGATCGTTCCCCCGATCTCCGGCGGCATCACGCCTGTCTTCCACCGCTACTACGACGAGATCGAGCAGCGCCCCAATTTCTACCTCGACGACGAGGCTCGGGCCCGCGGTCGGGGGCAATGCCCGCACGCGCACTGACCACCACGGCAATCAGGAGGACAGCAATGATCGAGGCCCAGCAGGCCCGCTCGTGGAAGGTAGCGGCACAGCTCTACAACTCGGCCGTGGCCGCCTCGGCCATCGCAGCCGCCTGGGAGCTGGGCGCGCTGGACGAGCTGCGCGACAAGGGGGTACTGGACGCCCACGAGTTCGCGGCCCGCAACGACCTGGACCCGGTGTCGACCCTCGCGATGTTCAGGGCGCTGGCCGCGGTGAAGATCGTGGAACGGGACGGCACGAGGGTGACCCCCGCGGCGGACTTCGCCGAGATCCAGCAGACACGATCGTTCTTCCACTGGCTCTCCAGGGGAAGCGCGGAGTTGTTCCGCCGGATGCCGCTGGTGCTCCAGAACCAGAACCGCGGGGGCGACCTCGATCCGCGAGACCCGGCGGCGGTCGCCTATGCGTGCCGCGAGATCAACGCCCTCACCTACGACCCCTGGTTCTGGTCGGCCGTCGACGGGATCGACTTCGATCCCACCATGATCGCCGACCTGGGATGCGGCAGCGGCGATCGGCTCATCAAGATGCTGCAACGCCATCCGGGGGCCAACGGGATCGGCATCGACATCGCCGCCGACTCGCTGAAGGTGGCCGAGTCGGACGCCGTCGGTGCCGGGCTGGCCGACCGTCTGACGTTCGTCACCGCCGACGTGCGGACCATGGACGGGCGTCCCGAGTTCACCGAGGTCGAACTGCTGACGTGCTTCATGATGGGGCACGACTTCTGGCCGAGGGAACGCTGCGTCGCCACCCTCGCCCGCATTCGTGAGCTGTTCCCCGACGTCAGGCGCTTCCTGCTCGGCGACGCGACGAGGACGGTCGGCACCCCCGACCACGAGCTTCCCGTCTTCACCCTCGGCTTCGAGGTGGCCCACGACATGATGGGCACATTCCTCCCCACCGTCGCCGACTGGGAGTCCGCGTTCGCGGAAAGCGGTTGGGGACTGCGGCACAAGCATGTGATCGACATGACGGTCGGAGAGGTCATCTTCGAGCTCGAACCCGCGTGACCTGACTGGCGCAGCCAGTTCGACGCACGCCGCACACCGTCAGACAACCACGCTCCGAGAAGGTGGCAAGATGCCAGATCCGCACGACGCAAGGCCCCTGCCGGTGACGGTTGCCCAAGAGGGTCTGTTGTTTCATGCGGAGGCCGAGCGGGACCTACGTGGCCTCGACACCACGCAGGTCGTGCTCACCGTGGACGGCCGCCTCGACCCGGGGGAGCTCCACGCCCGCGCCGGCCGGATCGCCGGGGTCCGTCCCGGGCTGTTCGCCCGCTTCGACCGCGACGCCACGGGCGGCGCGGTGCGTGTCGCCCGCCCTGAGGCCCGGCTGCCACTGGTTCGGCGACACGTCTCGGTGGGCGCCGAGGCCGACGCGACGGTCCAGCGGGTGGCGGACGAGGAATGGGAACGCGATTTCGACCCCACGGGTGACGAACCTCTGCTGCGGCTGGTGGTCGTCACGACGGGGCAGGGCTCGCGTCACCACCTCGTCCTCACCGGCCATCGCGCGGTGCTCACCCTCCAGGCCGCCTACGACGTCCTCGCCGCCATGCTCGGCGGGGACCTGCCGGACGGGGCGCACGGAACGTCGCGGGGGACGGCGGAGGCAGGACGGCCGTCGCAGGCCGACACACACATCGCGTGGCGGGAAGCGCTGCGCGGCCTCGACGAACCCTGTCTCCTCGGCCACTCGGCCGCGACCGTCCCGAACGGAGGGCCGCGGCGACGCCTCGAGTCGCTGTCCGTGCCCGTACCACCCGGTCTCGGCTCGCTTCCCGGCCGTCTCGGCGTCACACCCGAAGCGCTCTACCAGGCCGTCTGGGCCTTGGTGTGCATGAAACTGAAGAACCGCCGGGAAGCGGTCCTCGGCGACGCCGACGACCTTCCCGTCCGGATCGCGGCCGCGCCGCACGACACGTTCGCGGACGTCGTCCGGCGCGCCGACGCACGCAACGGGCTCCTGGCCGTCCACCGCCACGCGGCCGCCGCGACGCTGGAGGACGCGTCGGGGCTCGCGGGCGCCGTCTTCGACACCGCGGTCGTCGTCGACTCCCGTCGCTGGGATCCCGCTTCGCTCGGTCTCGGCGAGGCGCGGGGCGACGAGCCCGCCGGCCTGGCCGTGACCGGCGTACGGCTGCGCGACACCACGCACCACGCCGCCACGCTCGTCGTGCGGACCGCCCACGACGGCGAGCCCAGCGTCGAACTGGTCCACCGGGCCGACCGGCTGGCGGCCGGCACGGCCCGTACCGCTGCCGACCTGCTCACCCGCGCCCTGGCCGTGGTGGCCACCGAACCAGAAGTGCGAGTCGGCGCCATCGACTGGCTCGGCGAATCCCTGCGCCACAGCCTGCTCGTCGACTACAACGACACCGCCGCGCCGCTTCCGCGGGCGCCGCTGCACGACCTGTTCGGCGAGCAGCGGGCCCGGACGCCGGACGCCGTCGCCGTCGTCTGCGAGGGACGCGCGCTCACCTACGCCGACCTGGACGCGGCCTCCAATCGGCTCGCCCACCTCGTCATCGGCCTCGGAGTGAGGCCGGGTGACAACGTGGCCCTCTACATGGGCCGCTCCGCCGAACTGATCGTCGCCGAGCTGGCCGTGCTCAAGGCGGGCGCGGCGTATGTGCCGCTCGACCCGCGCCAGCCCGCGCAGCGACTCGCCTGGATCGTCGCGGACGCCGGAGCAACACTGCTGCTCACGGACCGCCACCCGGCCGACCTGCCTTTCACCTGCGACATCCCGCTGGCTCGCATCCCGGCGGGCGAGGACGCGGCCCTTGCGGGCGACCCTGGCGCACCGGACGTCGACGTGCATCCGGACCAGTTGGCGTACGTGATGTACACCTCGGGCTCCACCGGTACGCCCAAGGGCGTCGCCAACACGCACCGCAACGTGGCCGAGCTGGCCCTCGACCCCTGCTGGGACGCGGCGCGGCACCACCGGGTGCTCGCCTACTCGCCGCCTGCTTTCGACTCCTCGACCTACGAGATGTGGGTGCCGCTGCTGCACGGCGGCGGTCTGACGGTCCTGACCGGCGACAAGATCGACCTCGGCGATCTGGCCGGAGCCGTGGCGGAGCACGGCATCACCGCCCTCTATCTGACCACCGCCCTGTTCGACGCCATGGCACAGGAGCACGTCGAGGCCCTCGCCGCGGTGAGTGAGATCTGGACCGGCGGCGACGTGCTGTCGACCGCGGCGCTCCGCCGGGTCCTCGACGCCTGCCCGGACACCACCGTCGTCCACGTCTACGGTCCGACGGAGACGACGGTCTTCTGCAGCTACCAGACCTTCGAACCTCGGACCCGCCCGGTCGCGGCGCTCCACCTGGGCCGTCCCATGGCCAACACCGCGCTCTACGTCCTCGACGAGTTCCTCGCCCCCGCTCCCCCCGGCGTCGTCGGGGAGTTGTACGTGGCGGGGTCGCATCTGGCGAGGGGGTATGTGGGGCGTGCGGGTCTGACCGCGGAGCGGTTCGTCGCCGATCCGTTCGGTGGGGCGGGGCGGCGTATGTACCGGACGGGTGACCTGGCGCGGTGGGGCCGGGACGGAGTGGTGGAGTTCGTGGGGCGGGCCGACGCGCAGGTGAAGCTGCGGGGGTTCCGGATCGAGCCCGGTGAGGTCGAGACGGTGGTGCTGCGTGACGGGGCGGTGGCCCAGGCCGTGGTCGTGGTGCGTGAGGACCGGCCGGGGGACAAGCGTCTGGTGGCGTATGTGGTGCCGGGTGAGGGCGGCGATGTCGATGTGGAGGCGCTTCGGCGTTCGGTCTCGGCGGTGTTGCCGGAGTTCATGGTGCCGTCCGCGTTCGTCGTGCTCGGTGCCCTGCCGCTCACGGTCAACGGCAAGGTCGACCGGGCGGCGTTGCCCGCGCCGGAGTTCGGCGGCGGAGGCGGCCGTGCTCCCCGTGACCCGGTCGAGGAGATCCTGTGCGGTCTCTTCGCGGACGTACTGGACCTGGAGCGCGTCGGTATCGACGACAACTTCTTCGAACTCGGCGGCCACTCCCTGTCCGCGACCAGACTCGTCAGCCGGATACGGGCGGCGTTCGGTGTCGAGGTGACGGTGCGGGAGGTCTTCGGCTGCCCGTCGGTCGCGCGGATGGCGGGTTCGGTCGCGGTGGGCGAGTCGGCCGGGCGGCCGGCGCTGGCACCGGTGGTACCCCGTCCGGACGTCCTGCCGTTGTCCTTCGCACAGCAGCGGTTGTGGTTCCTGGCGCAGCTGGAGGGCGGCTCGGCGACCTACGACATCCCGTTGGCGATCCGGCTGCGCGGGGGCGTGGACCGGATGGCGCTGGCGGCCGCGCTGGTCGATCTGGTGGGGCGCCACGAGAGTCTGCGGACCGTGTTCCCCGTGGGCGAGACCGGCCCGGTCCAGCGGGTGCTGGCGCCTGCCGAGGTGGAGCTGGACCTTCGTGTCGTGGTGACGTCCGAGGCCGAGTCGGGGGCGGTGCTGCGGGAGTTGGCGCGGCACGAGTTCGACCTGGCGCGGGAGGTGCCGGTGCGGGCCACGTTGGTGGAAACCGGTCCGGACGCGTGCGTGTTGTCGCTGGTGGTGCATCACATCGCTTCCGACGGGTGGTCGAACACGCCGCTGCTGCGGGATCTGGCGACGGCCTACGCGGCACGGGTGGAGGGGCGGGCGCCGGACTGGGCGCCGCTGCCGGTGCAGTACGCCGACTATGCGTTGTGGCAACGGGAAGTGCTCGGCGACGCCGGGGATCCCGGCAGCGCGATGGCACGTCAGACGGCCTTCTGGCGGGACGCGCTGGCCGGTCTGCCGCTGGACGCGACACTGCCGGCCGACCGGCCCCGGCCGCCGGTGGCGACCTACCGGGGCGGCCGCGTCGACCTGCGCGTCGATGCCGCCGTGCACGAACGGCTGGTGCGGTTGTGCCGCACATGCGACGCCTCGTTGTTCATGGCCGTCCAGGCGGCCACCGCCGCGGTGCTCACCGTCAGCGGCGCCGGGACCGACATTCCGCTCGGCTCACCGGTCGCCGGCCGGCACGACGTCGTCCTGGACGAGCTGGTGGGGTTCTTCGTCAACACGCTGGTGCTGCGCACCGACACCAGCGGTGATCCCAGCTTCCGGCAGCTGCTGGCCCGGGTCCGGGAAACCGACCTGGCCGCCTGGGCCCACCAGGACCTGCCGTTCGACCGCCTCGTCGAGGAACTGAGGCCGGAACGCTCCGCCTCCCGCCACCCCCTCTTCCAGACCATGCTCACCCTCGCCGACGCGGTCATCCCCGGACCGGCGATGCCGGGCCTGGCCTCGGACGCGGAGGAGACCCCCGCCGGCGTGGCCCGGTTCGACCTGACGGTCAACTTCCGCGAGCACCGGCTGGAGGCGGGGCGGCCCGGTGGTCTGGATCTGAGCATCGACTACGCCACCGACATCTTCGACGAAGCCACCGTTCGCGCGTTCGGTGAACGACTCGTGCGGTTCGTGGCCGGTGTGGTGGAGACGCCGGACCGGTCGATCGGCGACATCGATGTGCTCACTCCCGGCGAACGGCGGTGGCTGTCGGGGGCCGGCAAGGGTGAGCTTCCGGCCGGGACGACGGCGTCCTTGCCGGAGGTCGTCCGGGCGCACGCCGTTGACCGGCCCCACGCGCCCGCCGTCGTGTGCGGTGAGCGCGTGCTGACGTTCGCCGAGTTCGAGGAGCAGGCGAACCGTCTGGCCCGGCGGCTCGTCGCGGCCGGGGTCGGTCCCGAGACCCGGGTCGCCCTGTTCCAGGACCGGAGCGCCGAGGTGCTGGTGTCGATGCTGGCGGTGCTGAAGGCCGGTGGGGCTTATGTCCCCCTGGACACCCGGTACCCGAGGGCCCGGATCGAGGAGATCCTGCGGCAGGCATCGGCGTCGATGGTGCTGACCGCTGGTGAGGTGTCCGGCTCGGAGCTGCCGGACCGGGTACCGGTGGTGCGGGTGCCACCGTTGGAACGGTGGCGGCCGGGTGACTCCGTGACGCCACCGCCGGACGTGCGGGTGCATCCCGACCAGCTCGCTTATGTGATGTTCACGTCCGGGTCGACGGGAGTGCCGAAGGGGTCGGCCAACACGCACCGCAACATCGCCGAGTTGGTGCGGGACGAGGTGTTCGGCAACGGCGTGGCCGACCGGATGCTCCAGTATTCGTCGTTGGCCTTCGACGCGTCGACCATCGAGATATGGGGTCCGCTGCTGCGGGGCGGGTGCGTGGAGGTGGCGCCACCCGGGGTGCTGGACTCGACCGCGCTGGGCCGGTTGCTGACCGAGCGCAAGGTGCCGGCGCTGTTCTTGACCGCGGGCCTGTTCCACGTGCTCGCCGAGGAGAACCCGCAGGGCTTCCGCGAGGTCCGGGAGGTGTGGGCGGGCGGGGACGTGGTGTCCGCGGAGGCGGTGCGCCGGGTGCTCGCCCACTGCCCGGACATCACCGTCCACAACGGTTACGGCCCGACCGAGACCACCGTTTTCGTCGCGGTGCACCGGGTGGACAGGACGACGGGGCATTCGGGGGCGCTGCCCATCGGAACCCCGCTCGCCCATACCGGTATCTACGTCCTGGACGAGGCCCTGCGCCTTGTCCCGCCGGGCGTCGTCGGGGAGTTGTACGTGGCGGGGTCGCATCTGGCGAGGGGGTATGTGGGGCGTGCGGGTCTGACCGCGGAGCGGTTCGTCGCCGATCCGTTCGGTGGGGCGGGGCGGCGTATGTACCGGACGGGTGACCTGGCGCGGTGGGGCCGGGACGGAGTGGTGGAGTTCGTGGGGCGGGCCGACGCGCAGGTGAAGCTGCGGGGGTTCCGGATCGAGCCCGGTGAGGTCGAGGCGGTGGTGCTGCGTGACGGGGCGGTGGCCCAGGCCGTGGTCGTGGTGCGTGAGGACCGGCCGGGGGACAAGCGTCTGGTGGCGTATGTGGTGCCGGGTGAGGGCGGCGATGTCGATGTGGAGGTGCTTCGGCGTTCGGTCTCGGCGGTGTTGCCGGAGTTCATGGTGCCGTCCGCGTTCGTCGTGCTCGGTGCCCTGCCGCTCACGGTCAACGGCAAGGTCGACCGGGCGGCGTTGCCCGCGCCGGAGTTCGGCGGCGGAGGCGGCCGTGCTCCCCGTGACCCGGTCGAGGAGATCCTGTGCGGTCTCTTCGCGGACGTACTGGACCTGGAGCGCGTCGGTATCGACGACAACTTCTTCGAACTCGGCGGCCACTCCCTGTCCGCGACCAGACTCGTCGGCCGGATACGGACAGCCTTGGACGTCGACCTTTCCCTCGCGGATCTGTTCGAAGGGCCGACGGTGATCCGGCTGGCCGGCCGGCTCGACGAGACGAGGCGCGCGAACGCCACCGCCCGGCCCAGGCTGCGGCCCCGTGGGCAGCGATGAGCCACCTCCACCACGACGGACGCACGAGTGCCCGCGGGACCGGCCCCCGGAGGGCCTGCGGAGCCGACCACCCGGGACGGTGCCCGTGACGGGGGGATCGTTCGCACCGTTGACGAACGCGGCTTTCCGCTGGTTGCTCAGTGCCCGCGTGACGACCATGACCGGCAACGCGATGGCGCAGATCGCGCTCGTGTTCGCCGTGCGGGACGTGACCGGGTCGGTCACGACGCTCGGTGTCGTCGTGGCGGCACGCTCGATCGCGAACTTGGTGTTCCTGCTGTGGGGCGGCGTCGTGGCGGACCGGCTGCCCCGCCAGTTCGTGCTCGTGGGGTCGTCCGCGGTGTCGACGGTCAGCCAGGGGCTCCTGGCCGTCCTGGTGCTGACCGGGACGGTGTCCGTGCCGGCGTTCGTGGTGCTGGCGGCCGTGAACGGCATGTCGAGCGCCTTCTCCTTCCCCGCCTCCTCGGCGCTCGTGCCGCAGACGGTGTCCGCCGAGCAGCGGCAGCGCGCCAACGCGTTGCTGCGCCTCGGGACGAACTCGTCGATGATCGCGGGCGCGTCGCTGGGCGGCCTGCTGATCGCGTTCGCCGGCCCCGGCTGGGGCCTCGCGGTGGACGCGCTGTCGTTCGCGCTGTCGGGCCTGTGCTTCTCGTTCGTGCGGGTACCGGCGGCCGGGGTCGCCGCCGAGCGCAGACCGGGCGTGCTGTCCGAGCTGCGGACCGGCTGGACGGAGTTCGTCTCGCGGACCTGGGTCTGGGTCGTGGTCGTGGCCTTCTTCTTCGTCAACGCGGCGCACGCGGGCGGCACCATGGTCCTCGGCCCGGTCATCGCGGACACCGTGATCGGGCGCGAGGCGTGGGGCTTCGTGCTGGCCGCGCAGACCGCGGGCATGGTCGCCGGCGCCTTCGTCGCGCTGCGGATCAGGGTGCGCAGACTGCTTCTGCTCGGCGTGGCGTGCGTGGCGGCGTTCGCGGGCCTGCCGTTGGCACTCGCCGTGTACCCGGAGCCCTGGCTGCTCATGACCACCGCCTTCGTGGCCGGGCTGTGCCTTGAGCAGTACGGCGTGGCGTGGGAGACGTCGTTGCAGCACCACGTGCCGGAGGACCGGCTCGCACGGGTCTACTCCTACGACATGCTCGGGTCGATCGCGGCGGTTCCGCTGGCCCAGCTCGTGGTCGGCCCGGTGTCGGGGGCCGCGGGGATCACCGCGACCCTGCTCGGCTGCGCGGCGATCCACGTGGTCGCGACGGCCGCGATGGTCGCCTCGCGGTCGGTGCGCGCGGTGGAGAACGTCCCCTCGGTGCGCTGACGCGGCCCGTCGGGGAGCGCTGCGGGGGAGGTTCCGCTTCACCGTCCGAGTGCCGTTCCGGGCTCCCGGTCGACGCGGTGCGGGCGAGGGGGCCGCGGGGATCCGGTACGGCCGTTCCGCCCCGCCGTCAGGGTGGGCGCGAGTCCGCTACCAGGTGAAGGCGGACGCCCTCCCGGCACCGGAGATCACGGAGCCGCGCGCATGAGCGAACGGGCCCGGTGCGCCACCCGCGCCGAGATGTGCGAGGCCGTCGCCGAGGCGAGCGACGCGGCGCGGGCCGCCCACGCCTCCCGGGCGGACTTCTCCGCCGGCCGCGCTCGGCCGCTGTCTGCCGGGCGAGGCGGGACTGGCGGGGCGGCCCGGCGGGCGCCTACCCTGCGGTGAAGCCGTATCTTTGCAGATGGAAAGCCCATGCCGCACCGTGCGGGGCCGCACTGTCAGTCCCCGTCGGTACGCTTCCGGATGTCACGACAGTTGGAGGAAAAGCATGGGCACCTCGGGGCGCCTCAGCCTGTCCTGGGTCAACAAGGACAGGTCGCTCGTCAGCACCCAGGGCGGGGGGTACGAGTGGGTCGACCGCGACGACGTCCGGGTGACCGAGACGCGCCTGCTGACCGACGTGGCCACCGTGGGCGAGACGCGCGAGGAGCGCGCGCGGGCCCGGGACAACCTGCTGATCACCGGCGACAGCGCCGAGGCCCTCCGGTCGCTCACCCGGCTCCCGGAATTCGCCGACGAGTACCGGGGCAAGGTCAAGCTCGTCTACATCGACCCGCCGTTCAACACGGGCCTGACCTTCGCGCACTACGACGACGGGCTCGAACACTCCATCTGGCTCACGATGATGCGCGACCGGCTCCTGCTCATCCGGGACCTGCTGGCCGACGAGGGAAGCCTGTGGCTGGAACTCGACGACACGGAGATGGCGTACTGCAAGGTCCTGCTGGACGAGATCTTCGGCAGGTCCAACTTCATCTCCACCGTCCTGTGGCAGCGGCGCCACTCCCGCTCCAACGACGCCGTGTTCTCGACGTCCCACGACTACATCCTGGTGTACGCCAAGAACGCGGCCCGGTTCCGGGCGGTGCGCAACAAACTGCCCCTCCAGCCCGAGCAGGCGAGCGACTACGCCAATCCCGACGGCGACCAGCGCGGCCCCTGGCGGTCCATCTCCTTCAGCGCGCCCAATCTGCGGCCGAACCTCTCGTACGAGATCGTCGCCCCTTCGGGGAAGGTGCACGTCCCGCCGAGCGGGCGCTGCTGGCGCACCACGCGGGACGCCTTCGAGAAGCTCCTGGAGGACGGCCGTGTCTATTTCGGCGCGGGCGGCCTCGGCGTGCCCCGGGTGAAGCAGTTCCTCTCCGAGGCGCCGGGGATCGTGCCGAACACCTGGTGGACCCACCAGGAGACCGGGCACACGGAGGAGGCGGCCAAGGAGAGCGCGGCGCTGTTCGGCCGTGCCGCCGCCTTCAGCACCCCGAAGCCCGAGCGGCTGCTGCACCGCATCATCACCATCGCCTCCGACCCCGGCGACATCGTCCTCGACTGCTTCGCGGGCTCCGGCACCACCGCGGCCGTCGCGCACAAGACGGGCCGCCGCTGGGTGACGGTGGAGCGGCAGCCGGAGACGGTCGACGCGTACGTGCTCCCGCGCCTGCGCAAGGTGGTCGAGGGCGAGGACTCCGGCGGGGTCTCCGCGACCACCGGCTGGGAGAAGGGCGGCGGATTCCGCCACCTGGAGGTCGCGCCGTCCATGTACGAGCGGGTCGCCGGCCGGGTCCTGCTCGCGCCCTGGGTCGAGGGCGCCGCCTTCGCGGCGGCGGCCTGCGCCCAGCTGCCGGGCTTCGAACCGGACCCGGAGGCCGAGCCGCCCTTCGCCGGCGGCAAGGGGCGCCAGCGCCTCGCGGTGGTCGACGGGCTCGTCTCCGAGAGCACGGTGCGGTCCGTCGTCGCGGCACTGCGCGAGGACGAGCGGGTGCTCATCGTGGCCAAGAGCTATCTGCGGGAGGCGGCGAGCCTCCTGGAGCGGCTCAGCCCCGGCTCGCGGATCAAGAAGGCCCCCCAGGACCTGCTGGACATGAAGGGACGTGTGCTGCGTTGAGCTGGATCACATACGACCGGGCGGCGATCGAGGACCTCGCGACCCGCATGGCCCTGCGGGACCCGAACCGCCGTGCCGTGGCCAGGGTGGTGGAGGAGATCCGGTCCGGGGACGGCCGGGAGGTCGTGTGCGACCTGGCGACCGGCGTCGGCAAGACGTACATCTGCCGGGCGCTCATCGACTACCTCGCCGACCAGGGCGTGCGCAACATCCTCATCGTCACGCCCGGCCGCACCATCCAGCGCAAGACCGTCGCCAACTTCACGCCCGGACACCCGAAGTTCGTGCCCGGCGCCACCCATGAACCGCTCGTCATCACGCCGGAGAACTACGCGGGCGGCCGGGTCGGCGACGCCCTGCACGACCCGGACGCGCTCAAGGTCTTCATCTTCAACGTCCAGCTGCTGACCAAGCCGACCGCGAAGTCCTCGCGCGCCACCTACTCCACCGACGAGTTCATCGGCACCGCGCTCTACGACCATCTGCGCTCGGTGGACGACCTGGTGGTCATCGCCGACGAGCACCACGTGTACCGCAGCGAGGCGAAGCGGTTCCACGAGGCGGTACGGGATCTGCGGCCGCGGGCGCTCGTGGGGCTGACGGCGACCCCGGACGAGACGGACCGCAACGTGCCGGGCCGGGTCGTCTTCCAGTACTCCCTCGCCGAGGCCATCGCGGACGAGCTGGTCAAGATCCCCGTCATCGTCTACCGCGAGGACGGGCACACCGACATCCGCACCCAGCTGGCCGACGCCTGCCATCTGCGCGGGGTCAAGGAGGAGACCACCCGGCAGTGGGCGGAGCGCAACGGGCGGCCCATGGTCAACCCCGTGCTCTTCGTGGTCTGCCAGAGCATCGAGGAGGCCACCGAGACCGCCGAGATCCTGGCCGGCCCCGGGTTCATCGACGAACCGGGCGCGGTGCTGCGGATCACCTCCGGCAGCAAGGAGGACGCGCTGGAGGCACTCGCCGGCATCGAGGAACCCGACTCGCCGGTGCGGGCCGTGGTCTCCGTCGACATGCTGAAGGAGGGCTGGGACGTCAAGAACATCAGCGTGATCGTGGCCCGGCGCGCCCTCGCCTCCCAGACCCTCACCGAGCAGATCCTCGGCCGTGGCCTGCGCCTGCCGTACGGGGAACGGGTCGGTTTCTCGATGGTCGACTGCGTCGACATCATCGCCCACGAGTCGTACCGGCGGCTGCTGGACTCCAAGGAGGCTTTGCTGGAGCACACGCTGCCGCAGCGGGCCGGGAAGGGCGGGGGTCCGGCCGCCTCTTCGGGCGCGACCGGAGCTTCGAGCGCCTCGGGTACGGCGGCCCCGGGCGGCGCGGCCCCGCTTCCCGTGTACCACGAGACCCAGACCCAGGGCATGCTGGCGTTCACCGCCGACGCCCCGGTCCGGGACGGCGGTTTCGACGGCGAGATCTCCGAGGCCGTCTACCTCGGCATGGCCGACATGGCGGGCCGGCTCGCCGAGGCCGGTGCGGAGAAGGAGCAGATCCGGCAGGTCATGCGGCCGGTGGAGGGCGCCCCGAGCGTCGTCTTCCCGAGCAGGCGCCTGCTGGAGAAGCCGGACACCTACAGCCTGTCCTTCGTCAGCGCGGAGGCCGTCGCGGAGAAGGGCAGGCAGTTCAAGCACGAGATAGAGGTGGAGCTGAAGCGCAAGGCGCTGACCGCCTCGCACGCGCTGGACGGCGGCCTCAGCGTCCAGGTGCAGGACCAGAAGTCGGCCGTGGGGACGCAGAGCAGCTGGCCGCTCGCGAAGGTCAGGGAGGACCTGGAGGAGCGGATCCTCAACCTGCCGCAGCTCAAGCTCACGGCCGACGAGGTCGAGGCCGCGCAGGCGATCGTACGGACGTTCCTGGCCGCGGCGGTCGAGAAGGACGCGGGGGACGGCACGCCCTGGGGCGAGGCCCGCGCCGAGCTGGCCCTGACCCAGCTGGAACGGCTCGTCGTCGCGAGCTTCAAGCAGAAGCTCGCGACGGTCGAGCACGAGCTGGTGAAGGTGACGCTGCCGCCGCCGGTCCAGCCGTGGCCCGGCCGGACCATGCCCCAGCTGGGCATCACCGACAAGGTGATCCGGGGCATGGGCTACACCGGCTGGGGCAGCTCGATCCTCCCGGTCGTGCACTTCGACGCGCTGTCGACCGAGGTCAAGCTGGCACGGCTGATGGACGTCAGCCCCAAGGTGCGGTGGT
Organism: Streptomyces hygroscopicus subsp. hygroscopicus; assembly: GCF_030269125.1. Taxonomy (GTDB): domain Bacteria; phylum Actinomycetota; class Actinomycetes; order Streptomycetales; family Streptomycetaceae; genus Streptomyces; species Streptomyces hygroscopicus_C. Next base: position 77,817 of record NZ_BSSM01000010.1, read on the forward strand.
GGCTGCGGCTGGAGTCGCACAGCGGCACGTACATCCAGCTGGACAACGGCACACGGTACTTCCCGGACTTCGTCGCCCTCGACAAGGACGGCACGCAGTGGCTCGTCGAGGGCAAGTCGAACACCGAGGCGGCCAGTGCGCCGGTGCTCGCCAAGAAGGCGGCGGCCGAGGCCTGGGCGAAGGAGGTCACCGGACGCGGCGACTTCGGCACCTGGCGCTACGTGTTCGCCACGGAGGAGCACCTGGGCCAGGCGAGCACCTGGGACGCCCTGCTGACCCTCACGGGCGCCCGGGGGTAGGCCGCCCGGCGCTGCCCGCGTAACCCGGTGCCGGGGAGGGCGCCGGGTCGGTCACCCAGCCCGCCAGCAGGACCAGGCGCGAGTCGCGGTCGGCGGCGAGGAAGGCGAAGGGGCGGTCGAAGGCGACGCGGACGACCGTGGTCTCGTAGCGGTACTGGGGCGCGGCGCTGCCGTACATCTGCGCCACGGCCGTCACCGCCCCCGCGCGGAACCCGAGGGCGCCGAACCGGGCCACGGCCGACTGCCGCGCCTCCGAGACGGCCAGCGGGTGGGCGCTCACCCCGGGGAAGTGGCCGAACCGCGCGTCCGTCGCCGTTCCCAGCCCGAACAGGCCGGCCAGGGACAGCAGATCGTGGTCCGCGCGCACCTCGTAGGCCACCGTCCGCACGTCCAGCGACGTGGGCTCCGGCGCGACGGCCGGCTCCCGCTCCACCCACAGGCCGGGCCCGACCTCGCCGTACGGCAGCGCGCCGCCCGGCGTGAGGGCGAGCGCGCGCTCCACCACCGCGACGCCCGCGGCCATGACCTGGCCCGGCGTCATGCGCTCCTCGCCGAGGACGAGATGGACGTCGACGCCGTTGTCGCCGGGGACGGTCAGCGCGGTCACGAAGCCGTCCGGGGTGCCCGCGACGCCCACCCGGTCGGGGCGCACGCTGCGCCGGTGCAGGCCGCGCAGCGTACGGCCCTGCCAGGGGCCCGTCTCCGGGGTGAGCCGCTGCTCGGTGAACGGCTGGCGCCAGGTGGTGTGCAGGGCGAGCGCGCCGGCCAGCACCATCCGCGTCTGCCGGTTCAGCGTCACCGGCATCCGCTCGACCAGGCCGCCGGTCCGCTCGGCCGCCCAGCGGTCCAGTCGCTCCTGCGCGGTGACGAGGTCGTCCCCGAACCCGCCGTGCGTGCCCGGCGGGAGCTTGGCCAGCCACTCCTCACGCAGCAGCAGTTCGTGGTGCGTCCACAGGCCGAGGGCCGCGTCCAGGCCGGACACCGAGCCGAGGGCCGCGAGCAACTCCCGTGCGGTGGCGGACGCCTGGTCCGCGGGCACGCCGAGCGCGTCGGCCAGTTCCTGCCGGGCGGGGCCCGCCGCGCCGTCCGCGAGGAGGGCGAGCAGGGGCCATACCCCGGCCGCGGAGAACACCGTGCCGCCCCGCGCGGTGGCGCCCCACCGCGCGGTGAGTCCGTTCACCGCGCGTACGACGGCGCCGTCGACCCGGTTCTCCACCCTCAAATCCGCCCCCTGTGTCCCGCTTACCTGTGACAAGTCGTAAGAGGCACGGTACCGGTGTCCTCGGACTGTCGTTCGGGCGGCCGGAGTTGTTCGGGGCGTCAGGTGGTGTCCGGCAGGTGTGAAGGGGTGCCCACCCGGGGGAGAAAGCGCTGGGTGGGGCATCGCCGACCGAATGTCATCACTTCGAGTGATTCTCTGGCCTTTGCTTGCACGGCTCAACCCACGGTTGCCAGGCTGTCGCTGTCTGTACAACCTGATGGGAGCGGCCAGTGACTTTCGGTGAGCAGCCGGCGTACCTGCGCGTCGCGGGTGATCTCCGCAAGAAGATCGTCGACGGTTCACTGCCGCCCCACACCCGGCTCCCCTCCCAGGCCCGCATCCGCGAGGAGTACGGCGTGTCGGACACCGTCGCCCTGGAGGCCCGCAAGGTGCTGATGGCCGAGGGCCTGGTCGAGGGCCGCTCGGGATCGGGGACGTACGTGCGCGAACGGCCCGTGCCGCGCCGGGTGTCCCGCTCCGGCTACCGCCCCAGCGGCGGCGCCACCCCGTTCCGGCAGGAGCAGGCCGACGCCTCGGTGCGCGGCACCTGGGAGTCCAGCAGCCGGCAGACCGAGGCGGGGGCCGCCATCGCCGAGCGGCTCGGGATCGAGACCGGCGAGCGGGTCATGCGCACCAAGTACCTGTACCGCGACGCCGGTGAGCCGATGATGCTCTCCACCTCCTGGGAGCCGCTCGCCGTCACCGGCCGCACCCCGGTGATGCTGCCCGAGGAGGGGCCGCTCGGCGGGATGGGTGTGGTCGAGCGCATGCGCGCCATCGACGTCATCGTGGACAACGTCATCGAGGAGGTCGGCGCCCGCCCCGGTCTCGCCGAGGAACTCCATCTCCTCGGCGGTGTCCCCGGCCATGTCGTGCTGGTCGTCCAGCGCACGTACTACGCCTCCGGGCGACCCGTGGAGACCGCGGACGTGGTGATTCCGGCGGACCGGTACCGGGTGGCGTACCACCTGCCGGTGCGGTGAGGGCCGGGCGCCGCGGAGTGAGGTAGCGCACACCCCGGCGCTCGCGCTGGGGCGGGTGCGCCGGTGCCGGGCCCCCGCGGATCGTGCCGCCGATGTCGTGGTCCGGTCGTCCTCGCAGGTGGGCGCGGTTTTGGGAGCCACGGTCCCGGCCGGCTCGCCGAGGGCGCATTCGTCCTCTTGCGCCCCTGCGTTCTGACTGGTTGCGTACCTCTTTGTGAAAAGGCGTATTCGCTGAGTAAAGGTTGGGCGTACGCTCGGGCATATGCGTAGTGCGGTTTCCTTAGGCGGGGCCCGGCGAGGGTCCGGGACGGGATGGGGGTCCCGTGCTGCCGGAGAGGGTGAAGGGCGCGATGGGGGCGGAGCGGACCATGAGTGAGGGCACGGCTTCCCTGCCCTGGATCGTCATACGGCAGGACGACAACGGCAATCGGTACCGCGTCGGCCGGTACGCGACCCGGGCCGAGGCGCAGAAGATCGCCGACAGCTTCGAGGACCGGGGACACAAGCAGCTCTACATGGTCGAGCGCCTCGGGCAGAACGGGGACGGCGCCCGCGGCTGACCGGCGGCGCCCGTACGGGGAGGGCGACCGCGACCGACCGACGGCGCCCGTGCCCCGGGGCCTCCCGTAGGCTCCGCTCCATGACGTCCATGACGGAACGGACCGTGGTGGTGGGTGCCGCCCTGCTCGACGGCGGCCGCCTGCTCGCCGCGCGCCGCAGCGCGCCCGCCGACCTGGCCGGACGCTGGGAGCTGCCCGGCGGCAAGGTCGAGTCGGGGGAGCGTCCCGAGGACGCCCTCGTGCGCGAACTGCGCGAGGAACTCGGCGTCGACGCCGAGACGGTGGAGCGCGTACCCGGCCAGTGGCCCCTGCGGGAGCCGTACGTGCTGTGGGTGTGGACGGCGCGGCTGCGTCCCGGTTCACCCGCCCCCGAACCCCTCCAGGACCACGACGAACTGCGCTGGCTGACCCCGGCGCGGCTGTGGGACGTGCCCTGGCTGGAGCAGGATGTGCCGGCGGTGCGGGAGGTCGCGGGGCGCCTGGGGGCGGGGGCGCGCTGAAGTGCCCCGGCCCGGTGCCGCCCGGTGCGCGCGAACCTCTGCCGGCGGGCCGCCCGGCTCCCGTTTCCCGTCCCGCGTACGCCGTTCGACCCACACTCCCGCCGTCCGGACGGTACTGGCCATCACTTATCGGGTATGGGCCAATTAACCCCACGAAACCGGACAGCTCGCGGCCTGGGAAGTGATCGGCGTGATCGACACCGATGGCGACTGCGCCGAGTGGACCTTTCCCGCGGAACCGGGAGCCGTGCGCAGCGCCCGGACGGCGGTCCGCGGCCAGTTGCACGGCTGGGACCTCGACTCTGTGGCCGACCTCGCCGCGCTGCTGGTGAGCGAACTGGTCACCAACTCGCTGCGGTACGCCACCGGCCCCATCGGCGTACGGCTCGTACGGCCCGTCGGTGCCGACGACTCCCTCCTCGTGGAGGTCTCCGACCCGCTCCCCGACCCGCCGCGCGAGCGCGTCGCCCAGCCCGAGGACGAGAGCGGGCGCGGCCTCCAACTGCTCGCCGGGTCCTCCCGCCGCTGGGGCACGCGCCCCGGCGTGAACGGGAAGACCGTCTGGTTCGAGCTGGCCGTACCGGGGTGACGGTGCCGGGGGCGCATCGGGGTGGCGCGGGGGTGTCCGGGGTGAGGCAGGGGCGCCCGAAGGGGCGGAGGGGGTGTACACGGAACGCCCTGTGGTCCACCGTGTGACTCCGGCTCGCGGACCGGTCCGGAGTGTGTGATTCGGGGGCGTGTTCCCTGGTTAGAAGAGTGGCAGTGTTGTCGCGGAGCGGTCCGAAAAACGTCTGGACCGAGCTGTGATCGTGAACACCGTGTCGCGCGGCGCCGGAGTGCTGGATACTGCGGGCAGCCGCCCCCGGTGACCGGTACCGGGTGCGGTGAGCTGGAGGGGACGGTTCGCGTGAGCGAGATACCAGCGAAGGCCACGGAGTCCGAGGACCCGTCGGACGGCGCGAGGGAACAGACCGCCGCGGGTGCGGCGGCACCCGGCGACGCCCTGTGGCAGAGCAGTCCGCCCGGCTCCATGTACGACTACATAAAGGTGGCCTCCTTCTCCATCGGCCCCGACGGCCTGGTGGACCAGTGGAGCCTGCGCGCCGAGCAGCTCTTCGGCATTCCGGCCGCGCGTGCCGTGGGCATGGACCCGATAGAGGCGTTCATCGACCCCGACCTGCGGGAACAGGGTCAGCGCAAGATGGCGGAGATCCTCGACGGGCGCGAGTGGACCGGGGTCGTGCCCTTCCGGATGCCGGACCCTCCGCGGGGCGGGCGCGGAGCGGACGGGCTGGCCGAGGTCTATGTGATGCCGACCCGGACGGCGGAGGGCGAGAAGGCGGCCGTCTGCATCGTCGTGGACGTCCGCACCCTGCGCAGGATCGAGACCGATCTCGCCGCGTCCCAGGCGATATTCGGACAATCCCCCTTCGGTTTCCTGCTGATCGACTTCGATCTCCGGGTGCGCCGCGTCAACCAGCGGTTCGCCTCCGTCTTCGGCGGCACCCCGGACGACCACCGGGGCCGGGGGGTCTTCGACTATCTGCCCCGCGGCGAGGCCGAACGGGTCGCGGCGACCCTGCGGCGGGTGCTGGAGAGCGGCGATCCCGTCACCGACATGCACGTCACCGGTCATGTGCCGGGCTCCGAGGAGCGCAGGCACTGGTCCGTCAACCTCTATCGCGTGCACAGCGGCAGCGGCCGGCCCATCGGCGTCGCCTGGCTCGCCACCGACGTCACCTCCCGCCGCGCCGCCGCCCGGGAGGCCGCGGCCGCCCGGCGCAACCTGGCGCTGCTCAACGAGGCCGGGGCCCGGATCGGCAACTCGCTGGACCTGGAGACCACGGCGCGCGAACTCCTCGACGTCGTGGTCCCCGGCTTCTGCGACCTCGCCACCGTCGACCTCTACCAGGGGCTGCTGACCGGCGACGAGACCCCGCCCGGGATGGCCGACGGCAGCGCCGAGCTGCGCCGGGTCGCCATCGCCAGCGCCGTCGCGGACGCGCCCGCCGGCCGCGCCAGCGAGCCGGTCAAGGTCGGCGCGGTACACCACTTCCCCTTCAACTCCCCCTGCGCGGACGCCCTGCGCACCGCTCGCCCGCGGGCCGTGCCGGCCGAGGAAGGCAGCCTGGTGCAGTCCACGCTCGCCGTCCCGATGGTCGCGCACGACACGGTGGTGGGGCTGGTGCGGTTCGCGCGGACCAAGGGCAGCGAGCCGTTCGGGGAACGGGACCGGGACCTCGCGGTGGAGTTGGCCGCGCGTGCCGCGGTCTGCATCGACAACGCGCGGCTGTACCGCCGGGAGCACGAGCGGGCACTGATCCTCCAGCGCTCCCTGCTGCCGCCCGGCGATCCCGAGGCGTCCGGCCTGGACATCGCCTGCCGCTATCTGCCCGGCAACGCGGCGACCGAGGTCGGCGGCGACTGGTTCGACGTCATCGAACTGCCCGGACACCGTACGGCGTTGGTGGTGGGCGACGTGATGGGGCGCGGGCTGCGGGCGGCCGTCGCGATGGGTGAACTCCGCACCGCCGTACGGACGCTGGCGTTGCTCGATCTCGAACCGGCCGAAGTCCTGTCCGCCCTCGACGAGATCGCGCGGGGGCTCGGCACGCCGGGGGGTGTGCAGCAGGCGACGCGTACGGCGCGGCAGCCGCGGGACGCCGATCTGTCCGAGGTGTACCTCGCGACGTGTGTGTACGCCGTGTACGACTCGGTGACCCGGCGATGTACGTTCGCCAACGCCGGGCACCTGCCGCCGGTGCTGGTCGAGCCGGGGGAGCCCGCGCTGATGCTGGACGTGCCGCCCGGGATGCCGCTCGGGGTGGGGGGCGAGCCCTTCGAGGAGGTGGAGGTCGAGCTGCCCGAGGGCTCGCTGCTCGCGCTGTACACCGACGGGCTGGTGGAGTCCCGGGACCATCCGCTGGACGAGGGGCTGCACGCGTTCGTCGGCGCGCTCACCGATCCGGCGCGGCCGCTGGAGGACGTGTGCGACCACGTGCTCAACACCCTGAACACGCACCACGGCGAGGACGACATCGCGCTGCTGATGGCCCGGGTGCAGGGGCTGCCGGCGGAGTCCGTCGGCGACTGGACGCTGCCGCGGGAGCCGCGGAGCGTGGGGCGGGCGCGGGAGCACGCTCGGGCACAGCTCCTCGGCTGGGGGCTGGAGACACTGGTCGACACGACGGAGCTGCTGGTCAGCGAGCTGGTCACCAACGCGCTGCGGTACGGCGAGGGGGAGATCAGGCTACGGCTGCTGCTGGACCGGACGCTGGTGTGCGAGGTGTGGGACGGCGGGCTGGTGCAGCCCCGGCGCCGGCGGGCTCGGGACACCGACGAGGGGGGCCGGGGGTTGCAGCTGGTGCAGTTGCTCAGCGCGGCGTGGGGGTCCCGGCGGACGCCGCGGGGGAAGACGGTGTGGTTCGAGTTGCCGTTGCCGGGGGCCGAGGCGGTGCTCGCGGACCCGGCGGAGGCGTTGCTGAGCCTGTTCTGACGCCCGCGTTCCGTCCTCGCGGCCCGGCGCGGCTGCCGCGCCGCCGCCGCTTCGGCCCTTCCCCCGTCCGCCCTGCCCGTCCGCCCCGCTCTCCGGACGGCTGATGGAGGGCCCCGGTGCCGGTGCGCGGCGCCGTCAGGGTGCCGGCATATGTCTTCGGCCCCGCGTCGCCGGGCCCCCGAAGCTCGCCGGCGGGCCGCCGTCGGGGTCCTCGGCGAGGAGGATGCCGCCGAGGACGGCGCCGGGCAGGCCGGCGGTGGTGCTGTCGGGGTAGGGCGTGCCGTGGGCGCGGACGTCGCGTTCGGCGAGGGCACGGGCCTCCCGGGCGGCGGTGTCGGCCTCGAACGCGGAGCCGGTGTCCGTGACCGGGGTCCGCGCCGCCTCCGACAGGCGGGCGCGGGCCTCCGGGCCCACGGCACCGCGGTGCACCGCGACGAAGTCGTCGGCCGAGTCGACCGCGGCGTGGGCGACGAGCAGCGCCGCCGCGTCCAGGACGCCGGAGCGGCCCACGTCCAGTCGGGCGACGGCGCGGGTGATCCGGCGCAGGGCGTCCAGCGGGTCGTACGGGAGGGCGCCCGTCAACTCCTCCCGCACCGCGGCCAGTACGCCGTCGGCGTGGGCGAGACGGGCGGCCTGCTCGCCCGAGGCCAGGGGGGTGCGGGAACGCCCGTGCCGGGCCGCCGCCAGGTCCGCCTCCGCGCCGGTCAGCGCGGCCGGTACCAGCGCCGCGGCCTCCCGCAGCCGCGCCGCGAGTCGTTCCACGCCGCTCACCAGGACCTCGGCCTGGGCCACGGCGCCCTCGCCGGCGCGCAGGCTCCGGGCGGCGCGGTCGCCGTCGGCCGCGTCGATGGCCTGGCGGGCCTCGTTGAGGCGGGCGGTGGCGAACAGCAGGCGGTCCTTGGCCTGTTCGACCGAGCCGGTGACGAGGTCGGTGGCGGAGGCCGCGTACCGCTCCCGGAGGGCCGTCAGGGTGCCGTGCGCGACCACCGTCCGTACCGCCAGCGCCCGGAACCGCCTCTCCGCCACCTCCGCCGCCGCCCCGGCCCCCGGTCCCTCCAGCCCCCGCACCTGATCCAGGGCCGCGGCCTCCGCGTCCAGCCGGCGCCCCGCCTCCGCGCACCGCCCCACCACCCCGGCCAGCGCCTGCCGCCGCGCCGCCGCCTCCTCCGGGAACCCCTCCTCGTACCTCCGCCACATCGCGAACGCCGCCACCAGCTCGGCTTCGGCACCCCGCAGGGCCCGTACGAAGCCCTGGGTCACCGCTTCCGCCCCCGCCTCCCGCGGCGCGCGGACGAGGGCCCCGGTCACCGCCTCCGTCCCGGCGTCCCTCGCCGCTTGCGCGCGCGCGTTCCCCTCGGCTCCGCGCGAGGCGGGGCGGAAGCCCCCGGCACCGGTGGCCGGCTCCGCCGTGGTCCCGGGCCGGTCCCGCGCCTCGGCCGCTGCGCGTGCCCCGGTGTCCGTCTCCCGTTCCGTCTCCGCCCGCCACCGAGCGCCCTGGAAGGTACCGGCCGCGGTGCCGGACGGCGCTTCGGCTCCCGCGCCCGCACCCCCCTTTCTCCCGCCCCGCACCCCCGCTCCGGCCGCCGGCCCCGCCCCCTCCTCGACCGCCACGCCCTCGCCGGCCCCCACCTCGTCCTTCACGGCCTCGCCCTTCAGGACCCCGAACCTCTCCCGCACGAAGGACAGTTCCTCCCGGCTGGTCCGCACGCAGTCGTCCGCCAGCACCAGCGCGCTCCTCGCCTGGCGTTCGGCGTCGGCGAGGGTGGGGGGCCGCGGATGCCCCGGCATCGTCCCCGGTGTCGTACGGGTCCGGCTGCGGCGTACGCGGCGCAGGTACCCGTAGGCCGCCAGCACCGCCGCCGCGGCCACCGCGACGAGGGGGAGGACGAAGTCCGCCGTGGACGTGCCGCCCGCTCCCGGTGCCGAAGCGCTCGCCGCCGTCGCGGCGGAGGCGGCGGGAACCGGAGCACTCGGAGCGATCGTCATCAACGGCAACATCAGCCACCCGGCCCCCACCAGGGCTCCCAGCACGGCATGCGTCACCCGCGCCCGTATGTGCCCCTCGGCACGCCGGGGGCGGCCCCGGAACAGGGATGACGTCACATTTTGGAGCGTATGGGGGAGTGGACCGCGCCGCGAGCGGGGCGGATACGGGTGGGGGACCAGGCGGACAGGGGGACGGAATGGACGCGGAGACCGAGCCGGAGCCCACGCCGGGTGCCGCCGCCGTGCCGGAATCGGGTGCTGGTGCCGGACCGGAACCGGGTGCCGCCGCCGTGCCGGAATCGGGTGCCGCCGCCGTGCCGGAATCGGGTGCTGGTGCCGGACCGGAATCGGGTGCCGCCGCCGTGCCGGAATCGGGTGCTGGTGCCGGACCGGAACCGAGTGCCGCCGCCGTGCCGGAACCCGGTGCCGACGCCGTGCCGGAACCCGGTGCCGACGCCGCGCCCGAACCGGGTGCCGGTACCGGACCGGGACCGGGAGCGGGCCCGCGGACCCCGGCCGGCCCCGAGCACCGCCGTCTCCTGCGCCGCGCCCTCACCGCCGTCGGCCTCTGCCTCCTCCTGCTGGTCCTCGCCCTGCTCACCGCCGAAGGCGCGCTCCGTGCCGGCTACTCCGGCGATCCCGCCCCCGGCACCCGCAGCCGGGATCGGGACGCGCTCTGGCTCGGGCACGCCTGGGTGGACGGGCGGAAGACGCAGAAGGACGTCGAGGGGCTCGCGCGGCGGTTGAGAGGTACCGGGATCAGGGATCTGTACGTGCACTCCGGGCCCCTGGAGGACGACGGGACGCTGCCCGACTCGGCCTACCCGAAGGCGCGTTGGCTGATCGGTTCCCTGCACCGGGAGTTGCCCGGCGTGCGGGTGCAGGCATGGCTCGGGGACGTGCTCGCGAGTGAGGGGCCCAAGGGGCTGCGCCTGGAGCGCCCCGCGACCCGGGCCGCGGTCCTCGCCTCCACGCGGCGGATTCTCGCCGCCGGTTTCCAGGGCGCGCACTTCGACCTGGAGCCGTTGCACTCGGGCGACCACGACTACCTGGCCCTCCTCGACGACCTGCGTGCCCTCACCCACGCCCACCACGCACTGCTGTCCGTCGCCGCCCACCAGATCGACCCCCTCCCTGGCTTCCACTCCTTCTGGGGCGCGACCACCGGCCATCCGAAGTGGTGGTCGCAGGCGTACTTCGGGCAGGTGGCCCGCCGGGTGGACCAGATCGCCGTGATGTCGTACGACACCATGCAGCCGCTGCCGAGCCTGTACGGCGGCTACGTGGCCCAGCAGACCAGCCTCGCCCTGGAGGTCACCCCCGATTCCACCCACCTCCTCATGGGCCTGCCCTTCTACCACGAGAACCGGTTCGGGCACTGGGCCCGCGCGGAGACCGTCCCGGCCGCCGTTCGGGGCGTACGCCTCGGACTGTCCCGCACCGACGCCCACCGCACCCGCTTCGGCGTCGCCCTGTACGTCGACTTCGCCGCCACGGAGGCGGACTGGCGGGCGTACCGGGAGGGGTGGGCGGCGCAGTAGCCGAGGCCGGGTTCGTCCTGCGTGGTGCGTCCGCGGTCGCGGCCGGCGCGGTCGGCCGCGTCCACCGGGTGCATGTCCGGTTCCGCGACGCGCATCGGGAAGCGCGGGCCCGCGAACGCCCGCCCGCTCTCCTCGTGGTCGCGCACCACATGGCATGTTCCGGGACAGGAAGCACTCGACGTACTCGCGGAACTCCTGCGAGCGGTCCACGTCCTCCTGGAACGTGCGGCACTCGCCGGGGGAAGGGCCGGCCGGGCCGGCAGACCGGCCGCCGTGCCGGCGGGCGCCGGCCACCAGCGGTCGGTCCGCGGGTGGACGGCGGCGATCGCGGCGCGCCCGGGGGCGCGCACGCCGCCGCCGTCGTGTCGGTGTTCCGTACCAGTGGCCAAGACAGCACTCCGGTCGGCTCGGGGAACGGGGGCGTTCAGGGGGCGTGCCGGTCACGGGCGCCCAGGCCCTCGTCGTCCGAGTCCGTCCACAGGCTGATGTCGTACGGCGTGTCGGAGACGGTGACGAGGTCGGGCCGGTTCGCGGAGCCCTGGGCGGCGGCCGACTCGCGCAGCAGCGCCACGCTCTCGCGCAGGTGGTCGGCGTCCAGGCGGGCCCGGCGCACCTCCAGGCCGCCGCCGAGCTGCTGCTCCAGCCGGTCCAGCGACCGCCGCAGTTCGTCGAGACTGCGCTGGGCCATGGTCAGGTCGTCGTGCACGGACATGATGTGCCCTCACTTCCGCGGATGCTGCGGGTCCCGGGCGGCATTGTTCATGCGCCTGAGAGTGTTGCGCGTCACACCTGGTGCTGTGAAGGCGTCTGCGTCGATGGGACAGGCGCGCGGGTGCTTGACCCGGTGTGTTTGCGCCGCACGGGTGGGCTTGCCGTCCGTCGCCGCCGTGTCGCTCGTGGTTGGCGGATCCTTTCCTCTTCAGTAGCCGCATAGATCTGATCAGCTCCAAATACCGCCAAACGTGATCGTATCGCTCGCGGCTTCCCGGAGGTAGCAGAGATGTCCCACCACGGCGTCGGCCTGCGCGCGGTCCTGCGCTCGGCCGCCTTCCTCACCGCGGGCGCGCTCGCGGTACCGCTGCTCGCGGGGTGCGGCTCGGACGAGGACGTGGCCAAGCCCCTCGCCGCGCAGGACATCGACCTGGTCGCCCGCAGCCAGGTGGCCGACGGCGGCACCCTGAAGTGGGCCGTGGACGACCTCCCGGAGACGCTGAACACCTACCAGGCCGACGCCGACACGGGGACCACCCGCGTCGCCCAGGCCGTGCTGCCGTCCATGTTCCGGATGGACGCCTCGGGCCGGCCGGTCGTCAACCCCTCGTATCTGGAGTCCGCCAAGGTCATCGAGACCGAGCCGCGCCAGGTGGTGCTGTACAAGCTGAACCAGCAGGCCGTGTGGAGCGACGGCCGGGAGATCGGCGCCGCCGACTTCGTCGCCCAGTGGCGCGCCCTGTCCGGCAGGGACAGCGCCTACTGGACCGCGCGCAACGCCGGGTACGACCGCATCGAGAAGATCGAGCGCGGCGCCAACGACCTCCAGGTCCGGGTCACCTTCTCCCGCCCCTACGCCGACTGGAAGTCGCTGTTCTCGCCGCTGTACCCGAAGGACATCACGGGCACCCCGGACGCCTTCAACGACGGCGCCCGCCGCAAGCTGGCCGTCAGCGCAGGGCCGTTCAAAGTGGACAAGGTCGACACCGTCGCCCAGGACATCGTCCTCACCCGCAACCCCCGGTGGTGGGGCAGACCGGCCAAGCTGAACCAGATCGTGCTGCACTCCGTGCCCCGCGACAAGCGGATCGGCGCGCTCGCCGACGGCAGCGCGGACCTCGCCGACCTCGACCCGGCCGACGCCGAGCGGATCGGGCTCGCCGCGCGCGAGAAGGGCACCGGGGCCCCGCTCCAGGGCGGCGGGAGGACGTCGCTGGCGACGCTGCGCTCCTGGGCGCGCGCCCACGGACTCGACTCGGGCGACGTGAGGGCGGGCGGCACGAAGCTGGTCCGGGCCGTCACCGAGTACCTCGACCAGCAGACGGCCCTCCAGGCATTCGGCGTCCGCAAGTCCCTGGAGCCCGCCTACACCCAGCTCGCCCTCAACGGCGCCTCCGGGCCGCTCACCGACGAGCGGGTCCGCCGGGCCATCGCGCGCGCCCTGGACCGCAAGGAGATCGCCCGCCTGGTGCTCACCCCGCTGGGCCTGCCCGCCGTCCCCGTCGGCAGCCACCTCGCCCTGTCCGGGCAGCCCGCGTACGCCGACGACAGCGGGGCGCTGGGCGCGCAGGACACCAAGGCGGCGCAGGCGCTGCTCGCGGAGGCCGGATGGGTGCCCGGCGGGCCGGTCAAGGAGGAGAAGAAGGGGCAGAAGGCGGCCGGACCCGAGAGCGGTCACGAGGACAAGTCGGACGGCGGCCGGGACGGCGAGTACATCGTCGGCGAGGACGACAAGGGCGACGCCGGCGGCAGGCACCTCGCGGAGGAGGGCCGGCACGGGGGCGCGGCCGGGGCGTACGCCCCCAAGGGCACGGCGGCCCCGGCCGGGGCCAGGACCGGGCCGCTCGCCAAGGACGGCAAGGCGCTCACGCTCCGCTTCGTCCTGCCGTCCGGGCCCGGGTCGGACACGCTGAACACCGTGGCGACGCGGATCTCCGCGATGCTGGACCGGCTGGGGATCACGACGACGATCACCAAGGTGTCCGACGAGAGCTACTTCAGGGACCACATCGCCGCGGGCGACTTCGACCTCGCGCTGTACTCCTGGCCGTCCTCCGCCTTCCCGGCGACCGACGCGCGGCCGATCTACGCCAAGCCGCTGCCGGGCGCGGACGGCTCGGTGAACGTCGAGCAGAACTACACGCGGGTCGGCACGGACCAGGTCGACCAGCTCTTCGAGCAGGCGGCCACCACGCTCGACGAGGACGAGGCGAAGTCGCTGATCCGGCAGGCCGACTCCCGCATCTGGGCCACCGCCGGCTCCATCCCGCTCTACCAGCGGCCGCAGCTGGTGGGGGCGCGGAGGAACCTGGTGAACGCCGGGGCGTTCGGATTCCAGACGCCCGTCTACGAGGACATGGGCTTCCTGAAGAAGGGGGCGAAGGTCTCTCCGAGCCCGAGGGCGAGCTGATCGCCGTCGCCTTCCGCGGGTGCGCGGGAGGCCGCTCGCGCACCCGCGGCACAGCCGCGCACGGGCACGTCCCGCGCCCCTCGGGTCGGCCCGGCGAGCCCCGACTGCAAACGGCACGTACCATGGGGTGAGGCCGTGGCGTGTCAAGCCCGGCAGGCCCGCGTCACACAGACGTCGCAGCAGGGCCTTCTCACCACTCTGGGAGTTCGCCGCACTATGGCCACGCGCCACGACATCCGCAACGTCGCCATCGTCGCCCACGTCGACCACGGCAAGACCACCATCGTCGACGGCATGCTGAAGCAGGCCGGCGCGTTCGCCGCCCACCAGCTCGACCAGGTCGACGACCGGGTGATGGACTCGAACGACCTGGAGCGTGAGAAGGGCATCACGATCCTCGCCAAGAACACGGCGGTGAAGTACCACCCCAAGGACGGCGGGGAGCCCATCACCATCAACATCATCGACACCCCCGGCCACGCCGACTTCGGTGGCGAGGTCGAGCGCGGTCTGTCGATGGTCGACGGTGTGGTGCTGCTGGTGGACGCCTCCGAGGGCCCGCTGCCGCAGACCCGCTTCGTGCTGCGCAAGGCGCTCCAGCAGCGCCTGCCCGTCATCCTGTGCATCAACAAGACGGACCGCCCGGACGCCCGCATCGACGAGGTCGTCAACGAGACGTACGACCTCTTCCTCGACCTGGACGCGGACGAGGAGCAGATCGAGTTCCCGATCGTCTACGCCTGCGGCCGTGACGGCGTCGCGTCGCTGACCAAGCCGCAGGACGGCACCGTCCCGGCCGACAGCGACAGCCTGGAGCCGTTCTTCTCCACGATCCTTGAGCACATCCCGGCCCCGACGTACGACGAGGCCGCGCCGCTCCAGGCCCACGTCACCAACCTCGACGCCGACAACTTCCTCGGCCGTATCGCGCTGCTCCGGGTCGAGCAGGGCGAACTGCGCAAGGGCCAGACCGTGGCCTGGATCAAGCGCGACGGTTCCGTCAGCAACGTGCGCATCTCCGAGCTGATGATGACCGAGGCGCTCACCCGCAAGCCCGCCGAGATGGCCGGTCCGGGCGACATCTGCGCCGTCGCCGGTATCCCGGACATCATGATCGGCGAGACCCTGGCCGACCCGGAGAACCCGGTCGCGCTCCCGCTGATCACGGTGGACGAGCCGGCGATCTCCATGGTCATCGGCACGAACACCTCGCCGCTGGTCGGCCGCGGCGGCACCGGCAAGGGCGCCGACGCGAAGGCGGCCGTCAAGGACCGCAAGGTCACCGCCCGCCAGGTCAAGGACCGCCTCGACCGCGAGCTGATCGGCAACGTCTCGCTGCGCGTCCTGGACACCGAGCGCCCCGACGCCTGGGAGGTGCAGGGCCGTGGTGAGCTGGCGCTCGCCATCCTGGTCGAGCAGATGCGCCGCGAGGGCTACGAGCTGACCGTCGGCAAGCCCCAGGTCGTCACCAAGGAGGTCGACGGCAAGGTCTACGAGCCGGTCGAGCGCATGACCGTCGACGTGCCCGAGGAGCACATGGGCGCCGTCACCCAGCTCATGGGCGTCCGCAAGGGCCGCATGGACAACATGTCGAACCACGGCTCCGGCTGGGTGCGCATGGAGTTCGTGGTGCCCTCGCGCGGTCTGATCGGTTTCCGTACCGAGTTCCTGACCCAGACCCGCGGCACCGGCATCGGCCACTCCATCCACGAGGGCCACGAGCCCTGGTTCGGCACCCTCACGACCCGTAACAACGGCTCGCTGGTGGCCGACCGCGCCGGTGCCGTCACCGCGTTCGCGATGACGAACCTCCAGGAGCGCGGCGTGCTCTTCGTGGAGCCGGGCACCGAGGTGTACGAGGGCATGATCGTCGGCGAGAACTCGCGCGCCGACGACATGGACGTCAACATCACCAAGGAGAAGAAGCTCACCAACATGCGGTCCTCGACGGCCGACGTGGCGGAGTCCATCGTGCCGCCGCGCAAGCTGTCGCTGGAGCAGTCGCTGGAGTTCTGCCGCGACGACGAGTGCGTCGAGGTGACCCCGGAGGCCGTTCGCATCCGCAAGGTGAACCTCGACCAGCGTGAGCGTGCCCGCGCCGCGAGCCGCGCCAAGCACGGCTGATCCAGGGCCACTTGAACCCGGGTTCCCCCATGGTGGGGGGACCCGGGTTTTTTGCAACCCGTTTTCCAGTGGCGTATGTCCGGCATGCGGAGATCGCTGCCCGATACCCATGTAACAAGTCCGTTTCGCGCCTTCTACGGGCGGACACTTTGTCCAGATTTTGAAAGGTCTGGGCGCCAGCTGTGACTGAATCGAGATCTACGGGCAGTGGTCGGTGGTTCCGCGGATGGCAGATAGTTAGCCGCGTAGCGCTCGGGTCAATGGGTCACGCGCTGTGGGGACAGTTGCGTCGACTCACGAGCACCAGGGGGAGCCTGAGCCTCCGTCAGGGGTGTCGGAGGCAAGGCCAGAACCCTCTCCTGTAGGTGAACGCGTGCAGTCGTGAGGAGGAACACCCATGTGCGGTGTCGTAAGCAACAGGTGGATCGGTTCTTCGCTTCCCGTCGTGTGACCAGGTCTTGGAGCTACGCGCGTCCGGCTGCGGATTCGCGCGTCCTCGGAGTACCCGGGCACCATTCACACCCATACCTGTGAAACGGACGAACCGTGACAAGTCCTATCGACATGGGGGGCGGCGGAACCGCGGTCGTCTCCGGCGAACCAGGGCCGAAGGCGAAGGGCGAAGCCGCCCTGCTGACGGGCCGGTCTCCCGGCCAGTTGATGTGGACGCGTTTCAAGCGCGACCGCACCGGCGTGATCTCGGCCTACGTGGTGGGCTTCTTCTTCCTGGTCGGCCTGCTCGCCCCGCTGATCTCCAAGGTGTACGGCAAGAACCCGTACACGGTCTACGCGGACGAGCGCCCGGAACTCTTCGACAGCGCCGGCGTGCCGGTGCATCCCAACGGCGGCATCAGCGGCGAGTTCTGGTTCGGGCTCGAACCCGGCAACGGCTATGACGTCTTCACCAAGCTGATCTACGGCATCCGCACCTCGCTGATGATCTCGGTCGCCGTCACCGTCGCGGTCGTCGTCACCGGCATCCTGCTCGGTGTCGCGGCCGGCTATCTCGGCGGCAGGACCGACTACTTCATCGGCCGGGTCATCGACTTCCTGCTCGCCTTCCCGGCGCAGCTGTTCTTCATCGCGAGCATGCCGGTCGTGGTCTCGCTGTTCGTCAGCCCGCGCGACGAGACGCCGACCTACGTCCGGGTGGTCGCGCTCATCATCGTGCAGTGGTTCCTGGGCTGGATGGGCCTCGGCCGCATCCTGCGCGGCACCGCACTCGCCCTGCGCGAACGGGAGTTCATCGAGGCGGCCAAGGTCAGCGGGGCCTCGCCCTGGCGGATCATCCGCAAGGAGATCCTGCCGAACATCGTCACCCCGCTGCTGGTGCAGGCCACGTACCTGCTGCCCAACTTCGTGACCGCGGAGGCGGGTCTGTCGTACCTGGGCGTGGGCATCGTCGAACCGACGCCCGACTGGGGCCAGATGTTCTCCAAGGCGTCCACCGAGCTGGTGATGCAGAACGACATCACCTACATGTTCTTCCCCGGCGTCTCGGTGATCATCTTCGTCGTCGCCTTCAACCTGCTCGGCGACTCGGTCCGCGACGCGTTCGACCCCAAGACCGCGCGCTGACCCGTACCGCGGCGGCCGACGGGAGACGGGCCCGTTCGGCGACTCCTCCACACCGCACGGCACTTCAGCACTTCTCGTACCACGCCAGAGTCCTTTTCGTACCGGTGACACATACAACGCACTGGTGACACACAGATGGGTGGGAATCCTCGTGATGAGTAGGGGCGGACGCCACGCATACGGCGCACTCTCCGTGCTCGCGGCCGGAGCTCTTGTGCTCACCGGTTGCAGCAAGGGCGGCAGCGACGGCGGCGGCAACGACAAGCAGGACCAGCAGAACGCCAAGCGCCAGCAGGCCGGCATCAAGTTCGGCGACGCGGCCGACTCCACCGGCCCGGCGGCCCCCGTGCCCGGCGCCAAGTCCGGCGGCAGCATGGAGGTGCTCGAACGCGACAGCTACGCGCACCTGGACCCGGCGCAGGTCTACGTCTTCAACGAGATGACGGTCGCCCAGCTGCTCGACCGCGGCCTCACCGGCTACAAGGCCACCAGCAACGACGGCAAGCAGCACGAGGTGGTCGGCGACCTCGCCACCGACTCCGGCACGACCACCGACGGCGGCAAGACCTGGAAGTACACGCTCAAGGACGGCATCAAGTTCGCCGACGGCACGCCGATCACGTCCAAGGACGTCCGGCAGACCGTCGAGAGGCTCTTCGCGCCCTTCATCAACCAGGGCCCGACCTACCTCCAGCAGTGGCTCGCCGACACCAGCGGCACCGGCTACCGCAAGCTGCTGCCCGACGGCCCCTACAAGGGCAAGCACCTGCCCGACAGCGTCCTGTCCACGCCGGACGACAAGACCATCGTCTTCCACTTCAAGACGCCCCACCCGGACCTGCCGTACACGCTGGCCATGGCGGGCTACTCCATCGTCTCCGCCAAGGGCGACACCAAGGAGAAGTACGACAAGACCCCGGTCACCACCGGTCCGTACAAGATCCAGTCGTTCAAGTCCGGCAAGTCGATGGTGCTGGTCAGGAACCCCGCGTGGGACCCGAAGACCGACCCGATCCGCCACCAGTACGTGGACCGGTTCAACATCACCTTCAACCAGCAGTTCGAGGCCTCCACCAAGGCCCTGCTCGCCGACAGCGGCGCCGACCAGGCCGGCGTCAGCTTCAGCAACCAGGTCGACGCGGGCAACCTGTCCCAGGTGCTGCGGGACCCGAAGCTCAAGTCCCGGGTGGTCTCCGGCTACCAGCCGTACGTGGGCCAGATGAACATCAACATGAGCAAGCCCGAGATGAAGGACATCCGGGTCCGCCAGGCCATCGCCTACGCCCTGCCGGTCACCCCCTTCGTCCGCGCCTACGGCGGCAGCGACGCCATGCAGGTCGCGGGCGGCCTCATCGGCCCGACCGTCAGCGGCTACGACCCCGCCTTCGACCCCTACGGCAAGAAGAAGAAGCCCGCGGGCGACCCCGACAAGGCCCGCGCCCTGCTCAAGGCGGCCGGCAAGCTCAACATGAAGCTGACCTTCGGCTACATCAACTCCCAGGAGGGCCAGCAGTACTCCACCGCCATGGCGGCGGGCCTGAAGAAGGCCGGCTTCGACGTCCAGCGCCAGGAGATCCCGGCCGAGACCTTCTACGACCAGGTCTCCAAGGTCAACAACCCCTACGACATCTTCCACACCTCCTGGGGCGCCGACTGGCCGTCCGCGTCCACGGTGATGCCCCCGCTGTACGACGGCCGGCAGATCGCGGACGGCGCGTCGAACTACTCGCAGATCAACGACCCGCACGTGAACAGCGAGATCGACCGCATCAACACCATCACCGACCCGGTCAAGTCCTCGGCGGAGTGGGAGAAGCTCGACAAGTACCTGCTGACCAAGGTGGTCAACGAGGTCCCGACGGCGTACTACAAGGGGACCCAGATCGCCGGCTCCAAGGTCGGCGGACTCGTCTACGACGACGTGATCGGCGGCGTCGACCCGCGTCGCCTCTACATCAAGTAACCGTTCCCCGCCGGTACCCGGCGCGCCGCCACCCCGGCGCGCCGGGTACCGCCCGGACCGCCGACGTCTGAGAGCTGCCCTGTCATGCTGCGCTTCCTCGTCCGCCGGATCATCGGTGCCGTCGTCATTCTGTTTCTGCTGAGCATCGTCACGTTCGTGCTGTTCTTCGGGGTGCCCCGGGACCCGGCGCTGCTGATGTGCGGCAAGACCTGCAACCCGGACAGCATCGCGAACATCCACCACGTGCTCGGCCTCGACAAACCCCTCACCGAGCAGTACTGGATCTTCCTGCACAACCTCGTCCTGGGCAGCGACCAGTTCGCCCAGGGCCCTTGCCCCGCCCCCTGTTTCGGGTACTCCTACCACACCAACGACCCGGTCTGGTCGACCCTGATGGACCGGCTGCCCACCACCGTCTCGCTCACCCTGGGCGCGGCCGTCTGCTTCCTGATCGTCGGCCTCGGCACCGGCCTGCTCGCGGCCTGGCGGCGCGGCACACTGGTCGACAAGACGGCCACCGCGGGCGCCATGGTCGTCAGCGCCCTCCAGATCTACTTCCTCGGCCCGCTCGCGCTCGCGCTCCTCGTCTACCAGACCCACTGGTTCGACAAACCCGCGTACAACAACTTCACCGGCGACCCGCTGACCTGGTTCACCGGGCTGATCATCCCCTGGGTCGTGCTGTCCACGATCTTCGCCGCGCAGTACACCCGTATGGCGCGGTCCGCGATGATCGAACAGCTCCAGGAGGAACACGTGCGCACCGCCCGCGCCAAGGGCATGTCCCGGCGGTACGTCTTCTTCCGCTACGCCTGGCGCGGCTCGCTGATCCCGATCGTCACCATCTTCGGCATCGACCTCGGCTCCCTGCTCGGCGGCGCCATCATCACCGAGTACACCTTCGGACTGCCGGGACTCGGCCAACTCGCCGTGCAGTCCGTGTTCTTCAGCGACCTGCCGCTGCTGCTCGGCGTGATGCTGTTCGCCGCCACCATGATTCTGCTCTTCAACATCGTCGTCGACGCCGCGTACGCCTTCATCGACCCGCGCGTGCGGCTGGCCTGAGGAGAGACATCCATGAGCACCCCTCTCCTGTCCGTGCGGGACCTGCACGTCAGCTTCAAGACCGAGGACGGCGTCGTACGGGCCGTGGACCGGCTCTCCTTCGACCTGGAGCGGGGCAGGACGCTCGGCATCGTGGGCGAGTCCGGCTCCGGCAAGTCGGTGACGAACCTGACCGTCCTCGGCCTGCACAACCCCATGTTCACCACCGTCGAGGGCGAGATCCTGCTGGAGGGGCAGGAGCTGACCACCGCCCGCGAGTCGGAACTGGAGAAGCTGCGCGGCAACAAGGTCGCCATGATCTTCCAGGACCCGCTCACCGCCCTCTCGCCGTACTACACCGTCGGCCGGCAGATCGCCGAGCCGTACATGAAGCACAACGGCGCCTCCAAGAAGGAGGCGTGGGAACGCGCCGTCGAGATGCTCGGCAAGGTCGGTATCCCCAACCCCCGGCAGCGGGTGAAGGACTACCCGCACCAGTTCTCCGGCGGCATGCGCCAGCGCGCCATGATCGCCATGGCCCTGGTCTGCGACCCCGACCTGCTCATCGCGGACGAACCGACCACCGCGCTCGACGTGACCGTGCAGGCGCAGATCCTCGACCTGTTGAAGGACCTGCAACAGGAGTTCGGATCGGGCATCATCTTCATCACCCACGACTTGGGGGTGATCGCCGACATGGCCGACGACATCATGGTGATGTACGCGGGCAGCGCGGTGGAGCGGGGCACCACCGACCAGGTGCTGCGCTCGCCCCAGCACCCGTACACCTGGGGCCTGCTGAACTCCATGCCACGCCTCGACTCCGACACCGGCGCGCGGCTGTCCCCGATCCCGGGCGCTCCGCCCTCCCTGCTCAACCCGCCGTCCGGCTGCCGGTTCCATCCACGCTGCACCTTCCAGGACCGGGTGGCGGGGGCGGGCCGCTGTACGACCGAACGCCCGCCGCTCGCCACCGACCGGGGGTCCGCCTGCCATCTGACCGCGGACCAGAAGCGGACCATCTTCATCGAGGAGATCAAGCCCCGACTGGGCTAGGAGGACACTGTCATGAAAGAGGACCTGGTCCTCCCGGCCCAGCGCGAGCGGAGCGCCGGGGACGGCGAACCACTGCTCCAGGTATCGGGGCTGACCAAGCACTTCCCGGTCAAGGGCGGCTTCCCGATCCGCCGCACCGTCGGACAGGTGCAGGCCGTGGACGGCATCGACCTGACCGTGCACGCCGGCGAGAGCTTCGGCCTGGTCGGTGAGTCGGGCTGCGGCAAGTCCACCACGGGCCGGCTGATCACCCGGCTCATGGAGCCGACCGCCGGCACCGTCACCTACCGGGGCCGGGACATCAGTCACGCCTCGCGCAGGGAGCTGGCGCCGATCCGCTCCGAGATCCAGATGATCTTCCAGGACCCGTACTCGTCGCTCAACCCGCGGCAGACGGTGGGCACCATCATCTCCGGCCCGATGGAGATCAACGGCATCAACCCGGAGGGCGGCCGCGAGAAGCGCGTGCGCGAGCTGCTGGAGATCGTCGGCCTCAACCCCGAGCACTACAACCGCTTCCCGCACGAGTTCTCCGGCGGTCAGCGCCAGCGCATCGGCGTCGCCCGCGCGCTGGCCCTGGAACCGAAGCTGATCGTGGCCGACGAGCCGGTCTCCGCGCTGGACGTCTCCATCCAGGCCCAGGTCGTCAACCTCCTCCAGCAGGTGCAGAACGACCTGGGCATCGCGTTCCTCTTCATCGCCCACGACCTCGCGGTGGTGCGGCACTTCTCGCAGCGCGTCGCGGTGATGTACCTCGGCAAGATCATCGAGGTGGGCGACCGCGACTCCATCTACACCCGCCCTCGCCACCCCTACACCCACGCCCTGCTGTCCGCGGTCCCCGAGGTCGACCTCACGGACGGGGAGACGGGCGGCCGCGAGCGCATCCGTCTCGCCGGTGACGTGCCGTCCCCCATCTCCCCGCCGTCGGGCTGCCGCTTCCGCACCCGCTGCTGGAAGGCGCAGGACAAGTGCGCGACGCAGGAGCCGCCGCTGGTGCGGATCTCCGGGAACCACGAGGGGCACCTGACGGCGTGCCACTTCCCGGAGGAGCCCACGATCGAGGGGCGGGAGGAGGACATCGTGCTGGACCCGGCGCTGGCGGCGCTGGAGGACACCGGGTCCGGCCCGGAGGAGGCCTAGCGGCGGCGATCGAACGCACGGCCTGATGAGCGGGGCGTCCGGGTTCGCCGGGGCCCCGCCTGTCGGCGTGTCCGCGCGGTCAGGCGGTGGGCACCGCCACCGTGATGATCTCGGGGGCGGTGGGCGCCGGCGGCCGGCCGTCCCAGTCGCCGTACTGCTCCACGACGGTGAGACCCGCCTCGGCGAGGAAGCCGGCGAGGGAGTCGCCGTCCAGGAACCGCAGGACGCTGTGGCTGACGCGGGGCGCGGGCCAGCGGTCGCTGTCGTACGTCTCCGTGAACCGCACCCGTCCGTCCCGCGGGCCGCCGTCCAGCACCTGATGGGTGACCCGGACGGGCGTTCCGTCGGCGGCGAGGACCTCGCGCGCCCGGTCGGGCGTCCACCGCTCCCAGGCCCGTGCGGCGGGATTCCTGGTCTCGAACACGAACCGCCCGCCGGGCCGCAGGGCCTGGCGCACGGCCCGCAGACAGCCGCGGATCTCCTCGTCGCGGACCAGCGCCTGGAAGGCGTGCCCGGTCATCACGGCGAGGTCGAACTCCGCGTCCCAGGACCGCAACCGGGTGTCCCCGAGCACCCACTCGACGTCCGTCCGGTCCGCGCGCGCCTGTACGAGCATGGCGGCGGCCGGGTCCAGTCCCGTCAGCCGCCCTGTGTGCCCCTCGGCCCGAGCCCTGCGCAGCAACTGCCCGGTCCCGCATCCGACATCGAGCACATCGCCCGCCTGCCGCACGAACCCGAGATAGAAATCGTCGCCCGGCCCCCACGGGTTGAGGCGGTCGTACAGCGCGGCGAGCGAGAGATCAGCGAACGAGTGATCCACCACCGCCGCAGTGTGGCATACGTTGCTGATCGGCACACGTCGATTTCGGCGGGGTGTCTCCGGCGGCGAGCGGGAGGTGGGGACGTGCTGCATCACGTCGAGCTGTGGGTGCCGGACCTGGACCGGGCGGTCGCCTCCTGGGGGTGGCTGCTGGGTTCCCTCGGATGGGAGCCGTACCAGGAGTGGGCGGCGGGGCGGAGCTGGCGGCTGGGGGAGACCTATCTCGTGGTCGAGGAGTCGCCCGCGCTGCGGCCCGGCGCCGGGCACGACCGGATGCGGCCGGGACTCAACCACCTGGCCTTCCGGGCCGCCGGGAGGGAGGCCGTGGACGCCATGGCCGAGGCCGCGCCCGCGCACGGCTGGACGCTGCTGTTTCCCGAGCGGCACCCCCACGCCGGCGGCCCCGGGCACTACGCCGTCTATCTGGAGGACGCGGACGGATTCGAGGCGGAGGTCGTCGCCGGATGACCCCGGGTGCGGCGAAGGCCCGCGTCTTGGGGAGACGCGGGCCTTCTTTTCCCGTGGAGCGGACGTTCAGGTGGCTCGGGTCAATGGGCCGGTGAAGTCCGTTCCGGCAAGGGAGCGACCGACGGAAAAGGGGTGTGTCAGGCCGCCGCCTCGGGGTCCTTGGCAAGGCGCGGAGCCGGGATGGTCTCCTGCGTCTCAGGATAGTGGCATGCCGTGAGGTGGCCGGGCTTGTTGCCCTCGGCCTGGACCAGCGGCGGGGCCTCGGACGCGCACTTGTCCGTCGCCTTCCAGCACCGGGTGCGGAAACGGCAGCCCGAGGGCGGGTTGATGGGCGAGGGCACGTCGCCGACCAGGCGGATGCGCTCGCGCGGCTCCTCGTCCACCGTGGCCTCGGGCACCGCGGACAGCAGCGCCCGGGTGTACGGGTGGCGCGGGTTGTCGTACAGGTCCTCGCGGTCGGCGATCTCCACGATCTTGCCGAGGTACATCACCGCGACGCGCTGCGAGAAGTGCCGCACCACCGCGAGGTCGTGGGCGATGAAGACGAACGCGATGCCCAGCTCCCGCTGCACCTTCTGCAGCAGGTTCACCACCTGGGCCTGGATGGAGACGTCCAGCGCGGAGACCGGCTCGTCGGCCACGATCAGCTTCGGTTCCAGGGCCAGCGCGCGGGCGACGCCGATGCGCTGGCGCTGACCGCCGGAGAACTCGTGCGGGAAGCGGTTGTAGTGCTCGGGGTTGAGGCCGACGATCTCCAGCAGCTCGCGCACGCGCTTCTCGCGGCCGCCCTCCGGGTTGATGTCGTTGATCTCCATCGGTCCCGAGATGATCTTGCCGACCGTCTGCCGCGGGTTCAGCGAGGCGTACGGGTCCTGGAAGATCATCTGGATCTCGGAGCGGATCGGCGCCAGCTCCCTGCGGCCGGCGTGCGTGATGTCCTGGCCCCGGTACGAGATCCTGCCGGCGGTCGGCTCCATGAGCCGGGTGATCAGCCGGCCCGTGGTGGACTTGCCGCAGCCCGACTCACCGACGAGGCCCAGGCTCTCGCCCTCGGAGACCTGGAAGTCCAGACCGTCCACGGCCTGCACCGCGCCGACGGTCCGCCGGATCGGGAAGCCGCCCTTGATCGGGAAGTGCTTCGTCAGCCCGGAGACGTCCAGGAGGGGGTTCGTGTTGCTCATGATCGTGAAGTCCCGTCTGCGTCCGTCAGTTGTGCCGGGTCGCGGCGAAGTCGGCGAAGAGTTCCTGCTTCTGCTCGGCGGTGAGGTGGCAGGCCGAACCGCGGCCGTCCACGATCTCCAGCAGAGGACTCTCGCTGGAGCACTTGCCGCCCGAGACCTTCTCGGTGAAGGCGCAGCGCGGGTGGAACCGGCAGCCGGTCGGCGGGTTGAGCAGCGAGGGCGGCGCACCCGGGATCGGCGTCAGCGGCACGTCGACCGGGCCGTACAGGCTCGGCATCGAGTTCAGCAGGCCCAGCGTGTAGGGGTGCTGCGGGTCCCGCAGGACCTCCTCCTTGGTGCCGCGCTCCACGCACCGGCCGCCGTACATCACCAGCACGTCGTCGGCGATGTCGGCGATCACACCCAGGTCGTGGGTGATGAAGATGATCGCGGTGCCGAACTCCTGCTGGAGGTCCTTGAGCAGGTCCATGATCTGGGCCTGCACGGTCACGTCGAGGGCCGTGGTCGGCTCGTCGGCGATCAGCAGCTCCGGGTCGCAGACCAGCGCCATGGCGATCATCGCGCGCTGGCGCATACCGCCGGAGAACTGGTGCGGGTAGTCGTCCACCCGCATGTCCGGCTGCGGGATCCCGACCCGGCGCAGCATCTCGATGGCGCGCTTTCGGGCCTCGGTCTTGGAGCAGCCCGTGTGCTTGCGGTAGGTCTCGGCGATCTGCGTGCCGATCGTGTGGTACGGCGACAGCGAGGCCAGCGCGTCCTGGAAGATCATGGACATCTTGTTGCCGCGCAGCCGCTCCAGCTCGCGCTCGGAGGCGGTGAGCAGCTCCTGGCCGTCGAGGAGGATCTCGCCCTCGATCGACGTACGAGCGGGGTCGTGCAGGCCGAGGATGGTCAGGTTGGTGACCGACTTGCCGGAGCCCGACTCGCCCACGATGCCGAGCGTCTGACCCTTGGCCAGGTCGAAGCTGAGACCGTCGACGGCCTTGACGACGCCGTCCTCGGTCGAGAAGTGGACCTTTAGGTCCTTGATCGAGAGGAACGGCTGCTGATCGGTGCTCGTCACGGGGACGCTCCTGGGGGTGATGCGGGGGGTCGGGAATGGGGCGGAGGTCAGGCGAGCCGGATCCGCGGGTCGATGAGGGCGTAGACGGCGTCGACGACGATGTTGAAGACCACGATCGCGCCGGCCGACAGCAGGGTCACACCCAGGACCATGGGCAGGTCGCTCTTGTTGACGGCGTCCAGCGCGAGCCGGCCGACGCCCTGGAGGCTGAAGACGGACTCGGTGATGATCGCGCCGCCGATGAGCGTGGCGAGGTCGATGCCGAAGATGGTGACGATCGGACCCATCGCGCCGCGCCAGGCGAACCGGAAGAAGACGGTGCGGCGGGACAGGCCCTTGGCGCGGGCCGTGCGCACGTAGTCCTCGCTCAGCGTCTCGACCAGCTGGGAGCGCGACATACGCGTGTAGTTGGCGGTCCAGATCAGCGCCAGCACCAGCCACGGCAGCAGCAGGCCGGAGGCCCACTCGGCCGGGTTGTCGGTGAGCGGGGTGTACGACGGGTTGTCGAGGATGCCGAGCTTCGCGACGAGGAAGTACATCGCGATGTAGCCGACGAAGTAGATCTGCAGCGAGGAGGCGATCAGCGAGCCGGAACTGGCCAGCTTGTCCTGCCACTTGCCCTGCTTGACGGCGGCGATCATGCCCGCGCCGACACCGAAGATGATGAAGACGACGGCGGAGCCGAAGGCGAGCGAGAGCGTCAGCGGCAGCCGGTCCAGGATGGTGCCGAGGACGGGCTGGCGGTTGGCGAACGAGTAGCCGAGGCAGGGCGCGGCGCAGTCGCCGAAGTCGCCGTAGCTGCGGCCGACGAAGATGCCCTTCAGCCAGTACCAGTACTGGACCGGGACCGGGTGGTCGATGCCCAGGTTGTGCCGGACCTGCTTGAGCATGTCGGGCGTGCAGTTCTTGCCGCACGACATCATGGCGGGGTCACGCGGAATGGCGTAGAAGAGCCAGAAGGTGACGGCGCTGATGACCAGCAGGATGACCAGCGCGCCGAGGATTCGGCGAACAAGGAAGCGGAGCATGGGGCGTGACTTTCCGGACGGGGCGCCGTCGCCGGGATAAGGGGTGGGCCGTAGGGGGGCGGCCAGATCGTGGCCGCCCCCCCGGTGGGTACTACACGGTTACTTCATCGCGTACAGCTTGGTGAGCGCGACGCAGGTGTTGCCCGGGTCGTACACGACGTTGCCGACCTTGGAGCCGTGCATCCAGTTGCGGATGGCGTGGTAGTCCGGGACCACCGGCGCGATCTCCATGATCTGGCGGTCGACCTCGCCCCAGGCCTTGTTGGCCTGCGTGACGTCCGCGATCTTGGAGGCGGCGTCGATCGCCTTGTTGACGCCCGGGTCGTTCAGCTGGGCGTAGTTGCTGCGGCCGTCGCCGATGTTCTTGCCGTCCCAGCAGGGGAAGAACACGGAGTAACCGTTCGGCCAGTCCGGGCTCCAGCCGGCCGCGAACAGGTCGTAGCCGTTGTCGATCTTGCCGATCTGGGTGTAGAAGGTCGACTTGTCGACCTGCTTGTTGACGACCTGGAAGCCCGCCGCCTCCAGCGCGTTCTTGATGGCCACGGCGGTCTTCACGGCCGTGTCCGACGCCTGGTAGGCGATGACGAGCTTCTGGCCGACCTTGCCGGCCTCCTTCAGCAGGGCCTTCGCCTTGGCCGGGTCGCCACCGGGCTTCTTCTCGGTGCCGTAGAGGTCGAACTTCTCGTAGCCGGGGGTGACCGGGCTGAGGATCGTGGTCGCGATCGCGGTGCTGGCCGCGCCACCGCGGATGGTCTGCAGCTGCTGGTGCGGCCACGCGTAGTTGATGGCCTGGCGGACCTTGACGTCCTTGATCCGGGTCATGTTGATCGGCCAGTAGTAGGTGACCGTGTCGACCTGGGTCAGGACGCGCTTCTTCAGCGTGGCGTTGGTCATGACCTGCGCGATGCGCTCGGGCGCGACCTCGTTGAAGATCGACATCGCGTACTGGTCGTTGCCCTTGTCCGCGATGTAGCGGTCGGTGGAGGCGACCAGCTCGAAGCCGAACTGGAAGACGAACTTGTCCGGGTACGCGTTGCGGATCGGGTCCGTCTTCGGGTCCCAGTGGTCGTTGCGCACGTAGGTCAGCGACTTGCCGATGTCACGGCTGCCGATCCGGTAGGGGCCGAGCGCGAACGGCTGCTTGTCGTACTTCTCCTTGGTGTCGTGCTTCTTGTTCACGAGACCGTAGCCCGGCATGGCGAGCGTGTAGTTGAAGTCCGTGCGGGCCTCGGTCAGGTTGAAGGTGACCGTGTTGCCCGAGATCTCGAGCGAGTCGAGGTGCTTGCCGTCGTAGGGGCCCTTGTACTTGTCGCCGCCGACCATCCACTGCTGCACGTAGCGCGGGCCCTCGGTCACGAAGGACGCGAAGAGGCGCTCGAACGTGTGGCGGACGTCGTCCATGGAGAGGGCGGAGCCGTCCTCCCACTTGATGCCGTCCTTGATGGTGAACGTCCAGGTCTTGCCGCCGTTCTTCATCGTGCCGGCGTCCGTGGCGACGTCGCCGACGAGGATGGCGCCACCCTTGTCGTCCACCTTGTAGCCGGTCAGACCGCGCAGGATCGGGCGGGTGATGGCACCCTCGGTCGCGACGTAGACCTGCGCCGGGTCCATGTGGTCCATGTCGAACTGGTCGAGCGAGTAGATCGTCCCGCCCTTGACCGCGCCCGGGACCTCGGGGGCCGGACCCGTCGAGTCGGCCTTGGTGCCGACCGGGATGTTCATGGTCTTGGCGTCGCCGACCGACGGCACGTTCTTGTCGGTGCCGGAGTCGCTCTTCCCGCTGCTGCAGGCGCTCAGCACAGTCGTGGAGGCCGCGGCCACACCGGTGGCGATCAGGAAGTTTCTACGTGAAAAAGACATGCTGAGCCTGCCTATAGGGGTCGATTCGGACGGTCGTAACCAGCCGGACGCCATCGAGCCGGACCGGGTGGAAGGAAGTGCTACCGCTTGGACTTGGGGTCGAGCGCGTCACGCACGGAGTCGCCGAGCAGGTTGAAGGCGACCACGAAGAGCACCATCGAGATGCCCGGGAAGAGCATGAAGGTGAGGTCCTGGGAGTAGAACGTGGATCCTCGAGCGATCATCACGCCCCAGTCCGGGGTCGGGTCGATGATGCCGACGCCGAGGAAGGACAGGCCGGCCTCCGTGGTCACGAGCGTCGGCAGCAGCAGAGTGCCCTGGATGATGATCGGTGTCCACAGGTTGGGCAGCAGCTCCTTGAACACGATGCGCATCGGAGACGCGCCCGTGACCTTCGCCGCCTCCACGAACTCGCGCTCACGCAGGGCGAGTACCTGACCGCGCAGCAGACGCGCGATGGTGGCCCAGCCGAACGCGGTCAGCACCACGATCAGGGCGACGGCGCGCAGCCACGTCGGGATGTTGTCGTCGGGAGCGACGAAGATGCCGTAGACGACCGGCATGAACGCGATGAAGAACAGGGTGGACGGGAACGACAGCAGGATGTCGATGACCCGACTGACGAGGTAGTCGGTCTTGCCGCCCAGGTAGCCGGCCGTGATGCCGACCACGACGCCCAGGGTGACGGTGAGGATCGTGGTGGCCACCGCGATGCCCAGCGACGTCCGGATGGCGTACAGCAGGAACGTGAACACGTCCCGGCCGAGCTGCGGCTCGACGCCGAACCAGAACTGCGAGCTCATGCCGCCGTTCGGGCCCGCGGGGTACGCGAACGCGTCCAGCAGGCTCGGGTCCTGGCTGGCGTACGTCGTGTACGGGTTCTTGCCGTACAGCTTGGCTATCAACGGCGCCGCGATCGCGATCACGAAGAAGAAGATCACGACATAGGCGGATATGACGCCCGTCTTGTCGCGCTTGAAGCGCTTCCAAGCGAGCCGCCCCGGAGAACGGCTCTCACTGCCCTTCGGACCGCTCGAAGTGGTCGACTTCGTGACGGTCTCGTCGGTCACCTCAAGCGGGGTGGCCGCGGATGGAGTTGGGGAGGTCATGGTGCTCCTGGCCCAAGGGAGGGTCTGATGACTCCGCAGGGCGCTCCCCTACGGGCTACGCCGGACTTTTTCAACGCAATTCATTCAAGGTCAATAAATTCTCGGCCGACTTGGGCTTGTCTTTACCTTCTTTGCCTCTGCTTGGCGAAACTGTAGCTACGCGGGTAGCGCGATGTAATCAATCCGTGCTTCACATCGGACCAATCGGACTAATCGGGCAAGAAGTTCGTTATGCGGACGGTCGAGTGTCGAAATACGTACATCGACCGCTCCCAATCCAACGTTTCGGCAACGTTACGCGGAGATCTGTTGCGTGGGCCTTACAAGATCATCGACCCCCCGGGGGAGGGTGCCTGCAATCGGCCGACGTGTCCCTCTAAAGGTCCCTCAATCCGGTATTGCACATGCGGTATGTGTCGTATGAGCCGATATTGACCGGTAATGAATCCGGTGATCGCCAGGAGGAGGCGCCCATGCGGGGAGTGACGCGCGTCGGACGGGCCGCCTGCGCGATCGCCACCGGGCTGACGATGGCCGGATGCGGTGGTGGCGGAGGCTTCGGCGGGGCCGGGGTACTCACCTCCTCGTGGGGCGATCCGCAGAACCCCCTGGAGCCGGCCAACACCAACGAGGTCCAGGGCGGCAAGGTGCTCGACATGGTCTTCCGGGGCCTGAAGAAGTACGACCCCCGCACCGGCCGGGCCGTGAACATGCTCGCCGAGCGCATCAGCACCCCGGACTCGCGCACCTTCACCGTCACCGTCAAGGACGGCTGGCGGTTCAGCAACGGTGAGCCGGTCACCGCCCGCTCCTTCGTGGACGCCTGGAACTACGGCGCGAGCCTGAGGAACAACCAGAAGGACGCGTACTTCTTCGGCTACATCGACGGCTACGACAAGGTCCACCCCGACAGCGGCCGGCAGAGCGCCGACACCCTGTCGGGGCTCACGGTGACCGGACCGAGGACCTTCACCGTCCGCCTGAACCAGAAGTTCGTCGGCTTCCCCGACACCCTCGGCTACGCCGCCTACGCGCCCCTGCCGCGCGTCTTCTTCACCGACCACGCGGGCTGGCTGCGCAAGCCGGTCGGCAACGGGCCCTACCGGATCGCGTCCTACGCCAAGGGCTCCGCGATGACGCTGAAGAAATGGAACGGCTACCCGGGCCCCGACCCCGCCCGCAACGAGGGCGTGACCCTGCTCGTCTACACCGACAGCAACACCGCGTACACCGACGTGCTGGCCGGCAACCTCGACCTCGTCGACGACGTGCCCGCCACCCAGCTCAAGAACGTCCGCACCGACCTGGACGGCCGCTACATCAACACCCCGGCCGGCATCCTGCAGACCCTCGCCTTCCCCTACTACGACCCGAAGTGGAACACCGAGGGGGCGCGCAAGGTCCGCACCGGGCTGTCCATGGCGATCGACCGCGCGCAGATCACCGAGACCATCTTCCGCCGCACCCGCACCCCGGCCACCGACTGGACCTCCCCGGTCCTCGGCACGGCCGGCGGCTTCCAGGACGGGCTGTGCGGCCACGCCTGCGACTACGACCCGGCGGGGGCCCGCAGGCTCATCCGGGAGGGCGGCGGCATCCCCGGCGGCCGGCTGAAGATCACCTACAACGCGGACACCGGCTCGCACAAGCAGTGGGTGGACGCCGTGTGCAACTCCATCAACAACGCCCTCGGTGACGACAAGGCGTGCGTCGGCAACCCCGTCGGCACCTTCGCCGACTTCCGCAACCAGATCGGGCAGCACCGGATGACCGGTCCCTTCCGGGCCGGCTGGCAGATGGACTACCCGTTGATCCAGAACTTCCTCCAGCCGCTCTACTACACCGGCGCCTCCTCCAACGACGGCCGCTGGTCCGACGCGCGGTTCGACCGGCTGGTGGACCGGGCCAACGCCGAGACCGACCGGGCGGCCTCCGTGCGGCTGTTCCAGGAGGCCGAGAAGGTCGTCCGCGACAACATGGCGGCCATCCCGCTCTGGTACCAGAACGGCAGCGCCGGCTACACCGCCCGGCTCTCCCGGGTGACGCTCAACCCGTTCAGCGTGCCGGTCTACAACGAGATCAAGGTGGGCTGAGCCGCGTGGGCCGCTACGTCGCGAGGCGACTGCTCCAGATGATCCCGGTCTTCGTCGGGGCCACCCTGCTGATCTTCCTCATGGTCAACGTGATGGGCGATCCGATCGCGGGCCTGTGCGGCGAGCGCGCCTGCGACCCGGCGACCGCCGCCCAGCTCAAGCGCGAGTTCGGCCTCGACCAGCCGCTGTGGCGCCAGTACGCCACCTATATGGGAAACGTCTTCACCGGCGACTTCGGCACGGCGTTCAACGGCCAGCCGGTCACCGAGCTGATGGCGGCGGCGTTCCCGGTCACCATCCGGCTCACCGTCGTGGCCGTCCTCCTCGAGATCGTCATCGGCATCGCGCTCGGCGTCGTCACCGGCCTGCGGCGCGGCCGGCCCGTCGACACGGGCGTGCTGCTGGCCACCCTGGTCGTCATCTCCGTGCCCACCTTCGTCACCGGCCTGCTGCTGCAACTGCTGCTCGGCGTCGCCTGGGGCTGGATCAGACCGTCCGTCTCGCCGGCCGCGACCTTCGGGGAACTGATCGTGCCGGGGCTGGTCCTCGCCTCCGTCTCGCTCGCCTACGTCACCCGGCTCACCCGTACCTCCATCGCGGAGAACAGGCGCTCCGACTACGTGCGCACCGCGACCGCCAAGGGCCTGCCCCGACGCCGTGTCATCACCCGCCACCTGCTGCGCAACTCGCTGATCCCGGTGGTCACCTTCATCGGCACCGACATCGGGGCGCTGATGGGCGGCGCGATCGTCACCGAGCGGATCTTCAACATCCACGGCGTCGGCTACCAGCTCTACCAGGGCATCCTGCGCCAGAACACCCAGACGGTCGTCGGCTTCGTGACCGTCCTCGTGCTGGTGTTCCTGCTCGCCAACCTCCTCGTCGACCTCCTGTACGCCGTACTCGACCCGAGGATCCGCTATGCCTGAACAGCCGTACGAGCCCGAGGGCGCCATCGCCGGCACCGGCATGGGCGGTGCCATGGACCTCGGCGCGAGCGAGGCGACCACGCTGGAGCGGGCGCCCGGCGGGCCGCCGGGCGCCGGGCCCGCCGGCAAGCCCCGCTCGCTGTGGTCCGACGCCTGGCGGGACCTGCGCCGCAACCCCGTCTTCCTGCTGTCGGCCCTGGTCATCCTCTTCCTGGTGTTCGTCTCCCTGTGGCCCTCGGCGATCGCCTCGGGCAGCCCGCTCGGCTGCGACCTGGCCAAGTCCCAGGACGGCCCCGGGCCCGGCGCGCCCTTCGGGTACGACGGGCAGGGCTGCAACGTCTACACACGCACCGTCTACGGTGCCCGTACGTCCGTCACGGTCGGCGTCCTGGCCACCCTGGGGGTCGCGGTGCTCGGGTCCGTCCTCGGCGGTCTGGCGGGCTATTTCGGCGGCTGGTGGGACGCGCTGCTGTCCCGGGTCACCGACATCTTCTTCGCCATCCCCGTCGTCCTCGGCGGGCTGGTGCTGCTGTCCGTGGTCACCAGCAACACGGTCTGGCCGGTGATCGGCTTCATGGTGCTGCTCGGCTGGCCGCAGATCTCCCGCATCGCGCGCGGCTCGGTCATCACCGCCCGCCAGCACGACTACGTCCAGGCGGCCCGCGCCCTCGGGGCCTCCGACTCCCGCATCCTGCTGCGCCACATCGCCCCGAACGCGGTCGCCCCGGTCATCGTCGTCGCGACCATCGCGCTCGGCACCTACATCTCCCTGGAGGCGACCCTGTCCTACCTGGGGGTGGGCCTGAAGCCGCCCAGCGTCTCCTGGGGGATCGACATCTCCGCCGCCTCCCCCTACATCCGCAACGCCCCGCACGCCCTGCTGTGGCCCTCGGGCGCCCTCGCCGTCACCGTCCTGGCCTTCATCATGCTCGGCGACGCGGTGCGCGACGCCCTCGACCCCAGGCTGAGGTGACGGCGCCATGCTGCTCGACGTCCGCGATCTGCGCGTGGAGTTCAGGACCCGGGACGGGATCTCCCGGGCCGTCAACGGGGTGTCGTGCACCGTGGACGCGGGGGAGACCCTCGCGGTGCTCGGCGAGTCCGGCTCGGGCAAGTCGGTGACCGCGCAGGCCGTGATGGGGATCCTCGACATGCCGCCGGGGCGGATCACCGGCGGGGAGATCCTCTTCCGGGGCCGGGACCTGCTGCGGATGAAGGAGGAGGAACGGCGGCGGCTGCGGGGCGCCGGGATGGCGATGATCTTCCAGGACGCGCTGTCGGCCCTCAACCCGGTGCTGTCGGTGGGCGACCAGCTCGGCGAGCTGTTCGTGGTGCACCGGGGGATGTCGCGAAAGGCCGCGCGGGCGAAGGCGGTCGACCTGATGGAGCGGGTGCGCATCCCGGGCGCCGCCCAGCGGGTGCGCGACTACCCCCACCAGTTCTCCGGGGGCATGCGCCAGCGCATCATGATCGCCATGGCGCTGGCCCTGGAGCCCGCGCTGGTCATCGCCGACGAGCCGACCACCGCCCTCGACGTCACCGTGCAGGCGCAGGTCATGGACCTGCTCGCGGAGTTGCGGCGCGAGTACCGGATGGGGCTCGTCCTCATCACCCACGACCTGGGCGTGGTGGCGGACGTCGCCGACCGGATCGCGGTGATGTACGCCGGCCGGATCGTGGAGTCGGCGCCGGTGCGCGACATCTACAAGGCGCCCGCCCACCCCTACACGCGCGGCCTGCTGGACTCCATCCCGCGCCTGGACCTCAAGGGGCGGGAGCTGTACGCCATCAAGGGCCTGCCGCCGAACCTGTCGCGCATCCCCCCGGGCTGCTCCTTCCATCCGCGCTGCCCGATGGCCCGGGACGTCTGCCGCACCGACGTGCCCCCGCTGTACGAGGTGTCCGGGGACCGCGGCAGCGCCTGCCACTTCTGGAGGGAGTGCCTGGATGGCGGCGAGCAGTGAACCGATCCTGGAGGTCAGCGGGCTCGTCAAGCACTACCCGCTCACCCGGGGCGTCGTGTTCAGGAAGCGGATCGGCGCGGTCAGGGCGGTCGACGGCGTCGACTTCACCCTCGGCCGGGGGGAGACCCTCGGCATCGTCGGCGAGTCGGGGTGCGGCAAGTCGACGGTCGCCAAGCTGCTGTGCAACCTGGAGCGGCCGACCGCCGGGTCCATCCGGTTCAAGGGCGAGGACATCACCCGGCTGTCGGGCCGCGCCCTGAAGGCCGTGCGCCGCAACATCCAGATGGTCTTCCAGGACCCGTACACCTCCCTCAACCCCCGGATGACCGTGGGCGACATCGTGGGGGAGCCGTACGAGATCCACCCCGAGGCCGCTCCCAAGGGGGACAGGCGCCGCAGGGTCCGGGAACTGCTGGACGTGGTGGGGCTCGACCCGGAGTACGTCAACCGCTATCCGCACCAGTTCTCCGGCGGCCAGCGCCAGCGCATCGGCATCGCGCGGGGCCTCGCGCTGCGCCCGGAGATCATCGTCGCCGACGAGCCGGTGTCCGCGCTGGACGTGTCGGTGCAGGCCCAGGTGATCAACCTGCTGGACCGGCTCCAGGCGGAGTTCGACCTCTCCTATGTGTTCATCGCCCACGACCTGTCGATCGTGCGGCACATCTCGGACCGGATCGGGGTCATGTACCTGGGCCGGATCGTGGAGACGGGCCGGGAGGAGGAGATCTACGAGCACCCGACGCACCCCTACACCCAGGCGCTGCTGTCGGCGGTGCCGGTCCCGGACCCGGAGGCGAGGGAGCACCGCGAGCGGATCCTCCTCAGCGGGGACGTGCCCTCCCCCACGGCCATCCCCTCCGGGTGCCGCTTCCGCACCCGGTGCTGGAAGGCGCGGGAGCGGTGCGCGGTGGAGGTGCCGGCGCTCGCGGTGCCGGCGGTCTTCCGCCGGGGTCCGGCCGCCCACGACTCGGCGTGCCACTTCGCGGAGGAGAGGCGGGTGGTGCCGCCGGAGGGTCCGGGGGCGCCCGAAGCCACCGGAGCCGACGGCAACGGGCCGGGGTGACATGGTGCACCCCGGCCCGTTCACGGCACCCGCACGGCCGTACGCTGTGCAGCCTGCCGCGTCCGTATATCGGAGCTGCTTCCGTCAAGTTGCCTGTTCGTTAACGCAATTGACGGCTGCCGTCCGCGTCACGCCAGGGACCGCCGCAGGAAGTCCAGCTGGAGGTTGAGCAGGTTCTCCGCGACCGTCTCCTGCGGGGTCATGTGGGTCACCCCGGACAGCGGCAGCACCTCGTGCGGCCGGCCCGCGGCCAGCAGCGCGGAGGACAGCCGCAGCGAGTGCGCGACCACCACGTTGTCGTCCGCCAGGCCGTGGATGACCATCATCGGGCGGTGCGGCTCGGCCGCGTCGACCAGGCCCGCGTCCTCGATCAGCGAGTTGCGGCGGTAGACCTCCGGCTGCTCGTTCGGGTCGCCCAGGTAGCGCTCCTGGTAGTGGGTGTCGTACAGCCGCAGATCGGTGACGGGCGCGCCGACCACCGCCGCGTGGAAGACGTCCGGGCGGCGCAGCACCGCCATGGCGGACAGGTAGCCGCCGAAGGACCAGCCCCGGATCGCCACCCGGCGCAGGTCCAGCGGGAACCGCTCGGCGAGCGACTGGAGCGCGTCGACCTGGTCCTGGAGCACGACCTCGGCCAGGTCGTCCTTGATCTCCTTCTCCCAGGCGGGCGAGCGCCCCGGGGTGCCCCGGCCGTCGGCGACCACGACGGCGAAGCCCTGGTCGGCGAACCACTGGGAGGTGAGATGGGCGTTGTGCGCGGCGACCACCCGCTGACCGTGCGGGCCACCGTAGGGGTCCAGCAAAACCGGCAGGGGAGTGTCACCGGGGTAGTCCCGTGGCATAAGCACGGCGCACGGAATTCGGCGTGCGCCCCCCTCGGTGAGAGTGACCCGGGGGGACAAACCGGGGTCTTCGGCGTAGGACCGGACAGTCGCCGTCACTTTTCCGTCACGCAGCACCTGGACACGGGCGCCCGGCCTGTCCAGCGTCGCGGACACCAGCACCGTCACGTCCCCGGCGCGCACCGCCGAGTGCACACCGGGTTCCCGGGACACGCGCTCCACGCCCAGCTCGTTCACCCGGTACACATGGATCTCGCCGATCTCGGGCGCCTCCGCGTCGGCTCCGGCGGAGGCGGAGACGAGCACGTCGTCCGCGCCCACGTCCAGCACCGCACGGATGTGCAACTGGCCGCTGGTCAGCGGACGTTCGCCGACGGCCAGCACGCGCGCCCCACCCTCGTCGGCGATCCTGACCAGCTGTCCGGAGGGGCTCCAGCAGGGAACCCCACCGAACAGTTCCAGCCAAATTGGGTCCTCGTCGGCGTGCACCATCCGGGTCGCCCCGGTGTCCGGGTCCACCGCCAGGTAGAGCAGTCCGCGCTGGTCCCGGGACTGCACCAGAACCAGCGGCGCCCCCGCCTCTGACCAGTGCACTCGGGCCAGATACGGGTAGCGGGCACGGTCCCAGAGCACCTCCGTGCGCGACCCGTCGAGGCCGAGCACGAACAGCCGTACGTCCGCGTTGGCAGTGCCGGCCGCGGGGTAGGCGACGTTACTTGGCTCACGCTCGGGGTGTGCCGGATCGGAGATCCACCACCTGGTCACCGGCGTGTCGTCCGCGCGGGCCACCAGCAGCCGGTCCGCCTCCGGGGCCCACCAGAAGCCCCGGGTACGGCTCATCTCCTCGGCCGCGATGAACTCCGCGAGGCCGTAGGTGACCTGCTCGGTCTCCGGCTCGGCGAGCGCGCGGTCGCCCTCGCCGTCGGCGCCCACCACGCGCAGGGCACCCCGGGCGACGTAGGCGATGTGCCGGCCGTCGGGCGCCGGACGCGGGTCGATCACCGGCCCCGGGACGGGGAGTTCACGGGTCTCGCCGGTCGTCAGGCGCGCCGCGAAAAGCCGCCCTGACAAGGTGAAAGACGCCAACTCCACGGTGGCGTCGGTGGCGTAGCCGACGATGCCGGCCCCGCCCTCCCTGGTGCGCTCCCGGCGGGCCCGTTCCTCGGGCGAGAGCTGTTCGGAGGCACCCTTGAGCAGGGCGCCCGGGTCGGCGGCGAGCCGCTCGGTGCCGTCCGGGAGGTCCATCACCCAGAGGGAGTTGGCCCGGTCGGCACCGGAGCTCGAACGCAGGAACGCGACACGTGCGCCGTCGGGCGCCACGGTGAACCCGCGCGGCGCGCCGAGGGTGAACCGCTGGGTCCTGGCGTGCCTGCGGGGAAAGGAGTCGGACTCGGTCGTCATACCCCGACCATATTGGCCATGCGCCCCCTTGTGCGGCTGTGCGCCGAGCGATGCGCGAGTACGGATAGTTATGATCACTACCGCTGTGTGGGTATGAACCTGCCGGTGTCCGCATGGACTTGCTCTACCGATCTTTCCGAACAGCCGTGTCCCTGGGATCTTTGGAGGTGAGCCGCCGTGGCACTCTCGATTTCGGCGGTGGTGCTGCTGGCGA
The DNA here is from genome assembly GCF_030269125.1 of Streptomyces hygroscopicus subsp. hygroscopicus. GTDB lineage: Bacteria > Actinomycetota > Actinomycetes > Streptomycetales > Streptomycetaceae > Streptomyces > Streptomyces hygroscopicus_C. The sequence continues at coordinate 116,507 of NZ_BSSM01000010.1, forward strand.
TCATCGTCTTCCTGCTGATGAAGAAGTCGGGGCTGAAGGGCGGCCACGCGGTGGTCTGCATGCTGCTCGGCTTCTATCTCGCCTCCTCGACCATCGCGCCCACGATCAGCCAGCTGACGACGAACGTGGCCAGCATGATCGGCAGCATCAAGTTCTGACCTGTTCTGCTTCGGCCCGCTGCCTGACTTCGTAAGCTTGACCGTCCTGGGACGAGTGAGGCTGGGGGCAGCGGGTGGACGAGCAGGGCGTGGACCGGAGACTGAGGGAACTGGCGAAGGCGTCACCCAACTTCGGGCGGCTGTACGGGTACCAGCCTCTCTTGGCGATCTACGGCTCGCAGGCCGAACTCACCGTTCTGACCAACCCGAACGCGGCCTACGTCAGCGCCGGTCAGTTCGGTGAGGTCCTGGCCGAGGAGTTCGTCACCCGTACGGGCACCCGGGTCGAAGGCACCCGCCAGGTCGACCGCTTGAACGCACTCACGCGCGCCGGCGTGCTCGTGGGCTGGAGCCGTGCGGCTTTCGACAAGCTGCGCCGAGGCCGGAACGACGCCGCGCACAACCACCTCTTCGACACGACGAAGGCCCTGGAGGCCCTGAAGCTGTGCTGGCAGCTCGGCGACCTGTTCGACCGGGCCCTGGGCGGCACGCGCACGGTGACGGCCTTCGTGCCTCCCACACTGCCTGCCGAGACCCCGTCGGTCTCTCCCGAAGAGCTCGCGGAGTTGCGGGAGGCCCTGAACGAGCATCGTCGTACTCTCGCCGAGTCGCAGGTGAAGCTCTCGGAGACCAGTGACCGTCTGGAGGCCGAGCGCCGCGCCCGTGCCAGGGCCGAGGAACTCATGGCCAGCGCGGAGCAGGCCAAGGTGATGCACGCCGCTCAGGTCGAGGAACTGCGGGCGCAGGTCGAGGAACTGCGGGCGGCGCACCGGCAGCAGTACGACCGCGAGCGCCTCCAGCCCCGCAGGATCGCCTCCGCCGCGCGCGACGCGATCGTGGAGCGCGCCCAGCGCCCGGCGCCTCTCAACGAGGTCCAGGCGCGGGCGAAGATCGACGCGATGCTCGCCGAGGCGGGCTGGGCGGTGCAGAAGAAGGCGGACGCCAACCCGCTGGCGGGCAGGGGCGTCGCCATCGAGGAGTTCACCGTTGCCACCGGCCGCGCCGACTACGTCCTCTACGTCGACGGCAAGATCGTCGGCGTCATCGAGGCCAAGCGCGAAGGCACGCCGCTGGCCGGAGCGCTGGGACAGAACGAGCGGTACGCGGCGGGCGTGCTCAAGGAACACGCGATGGCCGTGTGGCGCCGCGAGGAGCCCTTCGCGTTCCGCTACGCCACGACCGGCACGGAGACGTACTTCCTCAACCGGATCGACCCGGAGGCCCGCTCCCGGGAGGTCTTCGGCTTCCACCGCCCGGAGACTCTCGCGGCGTGGATGCGGTACGCCGAAGAGCATCCGGACGCCCCCACCTTCCGGGCGGCCCTGCGTACGAGCATGCCGCTGCTGGAGACCCACGGGCTGCGCATGGCCCAGGTGGAGGCGATCACCGGCCTGGAGGACTCCCTGGCCGCCGACAAGCCACGCGCCCTCATCCAGATGGCCACGGGCGCCGGCAAGACCTTCACGGCCGTCACGGAGACCTACCGGCTGCTCCGCCATGCGGGCGCCCGCCGGGTCCTCTTCCTCGTCGACCGCAACAACCTCGGCCGCCAGGCCCGCGCGGAGTTCGACAAGTACCGCACGCCGGACGAGAACCGGAAGCTGACCGACCTCTACAACGTCGACATGCTGGGCCGCGGCGGGCTCCAGGAGACCTCCTCGGTCGTGGTCTCCACCATCCAGCGGATGTACGCGCTTCTCAAGGGCGAGCCGCTGACGGACGAGCCGGAGACGACGGACGAGCCGGAGACGGACGAATCAGCGGGCGCCCCGTTGAACGAGACGTACGTGGCGGACGAGCCGATCACCGTCGAGTACAACCCGGACGTCCCGATCGAGTCGTTCGACGTGATCATCGTGGACGAGTGCCATCGCTCGATCTACGGGCTGTGGCGGGGGGTCCTGGAATACTTCGACGCCCACCTGGTGGGCCTCACCGCCACGCCCACCCGGCAGACCAGGGGCTTCTTCGACCACAACGAGGTCTCGAAGTACACGTACGAACAGGCTGTCGCAGACGGAGTCAACGTCGACTTCGACATCGTGCGCCTCAATACCGACCTGCGGGAGAACGGCGGCGCGAAGATCGAGAAGGGTACGACCGTCCGGATCCGGGACCGGCAGACGCGTGCCCAGCGGTACGAGGAACTGGACGAGGACTTCGCCTACACCACCTCGCAGCTGGGTCGCTCGGTGATCACCGAGGACGAGATCCGCGCCGTGCTGACGACGTACAAGAACAACTGGCAGCGCTGGTTCCCGGGCCGGGCCGACCTTCCCAAGACCCTGGTCTTCGCGGCGGGCGACGACCACGCCGAGGAGGTACTCAAGCAGGTCAAGGAGGTCTTCGGACGCGGCGACGAGTTCGCGAAGAAGATCACCTACCGGTCGCGGGCGAACGGTGACGACCCCGACTCGCTCATCAACGACCTGCGGAACTCGCCCCGCCTGCGGGTCGCGGTGACCGTCGACATGATCGCCACGGGCACGGACGTGAAGCCGCTGGAGTGCGTGATCTTCCTGCGCTCGGTGAAGAGTCCGGTCCTCTTCGAGCAGATGAAGGGCCGGGGGGCCCGCTCCATCGACCCGGACGACCTGAAGAAGGTGACTCCGGAGGCGGCTTCCGACCTGACGAAGGACCGTTTCGTCCTCATCGACGCGGTGGGCGTCACCGATTCGCCTCTGGTGGACGCCCGCCCCCTGATCCCGGCCGGTGAACAGCGGGGCGTCTCGCTGGCCAAGCTGCTCGACAAGGCGGGCACGCGGTCGCTGACGGCGGACGAGGCCGAGACCCTGGGGCGCCGCCTGGCCCGCATCGACCGCCAGTTGGACGATGAGGACAGGGCCCTTCTCGCCCGGACGTCCGGCGGCGTCAGCCTGGCCGACCTGGCCCGGCACATCGCGGACGCGGTGGACGTCGACACCCAGGACCAGGCCCGTCACGAAGGCGGCCCCGAGCTGGCCCGGAAGAAGGTCCAGGACGCCGTGGCGCCGCTCACCTCGCGCCCGGAGCTGCGCAAGCTGATCCTCGAGATCCGTCACCAGCAGGACCTGACGTACGACGAGACGACCGAGGTACTGGTCACAGAGCTGCGGGAGATCCCCCGGCAGGAGCGGGCCCGCAAGGAACTCGACGAGTGGAACGGCCTCCTCACCAAGGAGCAGCAGGACGAGAACGCGGCGATCCGCGTCGCCCTGGGCAGCGGCGCGCGCGTCGCTCCGCGAGAGGCGAGGGCTGCCCTGAAGGAGCTGGCGGCCAAGGTGCGAGCGACCAACCGCGCCTGGACACCGACCGTCCTGTGGGATCACTACGAGCAGCTCGGCAGGGCGGCGGCCAGTCCCGGCAAGGAGGCCGGCCTGGGCGACCTGATGCGCCTCATCCGCTACGAGCTCGGTGCCGACGACGAGCTGCGCCCGTACCGTACGGTGGTCCAGGAGCGCTTCGAGGGCTGGCTGCTGCGGCAGCGGCAGGCGGGTGTGGAGTTCACGGACGACCAGCTGTGGTGGCTGGAGCGGATAAAGAACGCCATCTCCAACGACGTCGGCATAGAGCCGGGAGACTTCGGAGTCGCCCCCTTCACCGAGCGCGGCGGAGGCCGGGGCTTCATGCGGGCGTTCGGGGACAAGGACAAGGCGTTGGAACTGTTGGATGAGCTGAATCAGGAACTGGCTTGAGTGTGAGCGTGGACGGGGAGAGAGAGCTTCCGGCGGGGTGGGCTTGGGTCCAATTGGATCAGGTCTGCGACGTTACTGGGGGTATTCAGAAGCAGGGCAAGCGCCGTCCGGTGAAGAACAAGTTCCCTTTTCTGCGTGTAGCCAACGTTGGGCGTGGGTCTCTGAACCTCGGTGAGGTCCACGAGGTTGAGCTTTTCGAGGGTGAGCTGGATCGGTTTCGTCTGAGAGACGGTGACCTGCTCGTAGTCGAAGGAAATGGGAGCCCGGATCAGATTGGCCGTGCCGCTATGTGGCGGGGCGCCATCAAGGATGCAGTGCACCAGAATCACTTGATCAAGGTGCGGCCGACTTCCTGTATCGATCCTCAGTTTCTTGAGCTCCTTTGGAACTCCCCCACTATTTCGGCTCAGTTGATGAAAGTGGCTCAGTCGACTAGCGGCCTTTACACGCTGAGCACCTCGAAGCTGAACCGTGTGGAGTTCGCCCTACCGCCGCTCGCGGAGCAGCACCGCATCGTCGAGGTCCTGGAGGAGCAGCTGTCGCGGCTTGAAGTGGCCCTCGGGTCCCTGCGGTCCTCTGCCGTGCGTAGTGCAGGTCTGCGCCGGTCGCTGGCGGCCAAGGCCTTCTCCGGAACGTTGCTTTCCGATAGCGGCGGCTCGCCTCTTTTGGCCCAGCCTCTCCTGGAGCGGGTTGACGCTCAAGTCTCCGCACATGCTGGCAAGAAGCGTTGGAGTCAAGAGCGAACTCCCGCGCAGGAATGGTGTCACGATCTGCCCGAGGGTTGGGAATGGAGGACCCTGGGGTCGCTGTCGTTGATGATTCAGTACGGAACCTCGGCGAAAGCTGAAACCTCGGCTGCCGACGATGCAGTCCCCGTGATCAGGATGGGTAATATCCAATCAGGGAGCATTGTCCTGAACGACATAAAGTATCTGCCAGGTGATCATCCAGATATCGATCCTATGCGACTCCAAGGCGGAGACCTGCTGTTCAACCGCACCAACAGTGCTGAATTGGTTGGGAAATCTGCGGTGTACCGAGACGACCTGGGTGAGGCTGTGTTCGCCTCGTACTTGATTCGGTGCCGTCTCGCGGACGGGATCGATCCCGACTGGGTAAGTACTTACGTAAACAGTGTCGGCGGTCGAAAATATATCAGGTCGGTACTGTCGCAGCAGGTCGGCCAAGCGAACGTGAATAGCGTTAAGTTGGCAATGTTCCCCATTCCTGTTCCTCCGGCCGAGGAGCAGGTGAAGATCATGAAAAACCTGCGCGATTGGTATCGTCTGCTGGAGTATTCTGACAAGAGCCGAGAAACCGCGAAATTGCGGGCCATCCAACTGCGCGAATCGCTCCTCCGTGCAGCATTCTCCGGAAGACTCACACAGCAGTCGCCTGAGGATGAGCCTGCCGCCGATCTCCTTGCCCGTATCGCTGTCGAACGTGCCGCTCAGGATCCGCCCAAGCGTGCTGGCAAGATATCCCGCCGACGGGCGGCTACGTCATCGGCCCTGCGGGGCGCCGTTGCAACTGGCCCCGCCCCTGAACCAACCCCCGTCCCCGCCCTCGCCGTACAGCAGGAGTTCGACCTGTGACCGCCCCCGCAGACGCCCAGCAGCCCGCCGAGAAGGCCAAGGTCGCTGCCCAGACCAACACCCTGGTCTCCAAGCTCTGGAACTACTGCAACGTCCTCCGCGACAACGGCATGTCCACCATCGAGTACGTCGAGCAGCTCTCCTACCTGCTCTTCCTCAAGATGGTCGACGAGATCGAGAACGACCCCTGGGACGGGCAGGACATGAGTGCCCTCGTCCCGGCCGACTACAACTGGCAGTCCCTCGTCGGCAAGCGCGGTCCCGAGCTGGAAAAGCACTACCGCGACATCCTCGAACATCTCGGCAGCCAGCCCGAAACCACCATCGGCACGATCTTCGCCGACGCCCAGAACCGGATCACCAAGCCCGCCCTTCTGGAGAAGCTTGTCGTCGAGCTGATCGGCCGGGAGGACTGGGCCGTCACCGGGACCGACCTGAAGGGCGACGCCTACGAAGGTCTGCTCGCCAAGGGCGCGTCGGACACCAAGACCGGCGCCGGCCAGTACTTCACCCCCCGCGCGCTCATCGACGCCATGGTCGACGTCACGCAGCCCGACCACGACGACACCATCACCGACCCGGCCTGCGGTACCGGCGGCTTCCTCATCGCCGCCCACGCCTACATCCGCGAGCACCACATGAAGACCATGTCGCTGGACGAGCGCATGGCCTACGACAGCGGCCGCAAGATCTGGGGCAACGAACTCGTCACCGGCACCGCCCGCCTCGCCGCCATGAACATGCTCCTCCACGGCATCGGCAAGAGCGACGGCCCGAGCCTCATCACCGTCGGCGACGCCCTCGCCGACAAGCCCAGCGGCAAGCACGCCACCCTCGTCCTCGCCAACCCTCCCTTCGGCCGCAAGTCCGCGATCACCGTGATCGGTCAGGACGGCGAGGTGGAGAAGGAGGACATCCAGTACGACCGTGACGACTTCACCGCGACCACGACCAACAAGCAGCTCAACTTCCTGCAACACATCATGTCGCTCACGGCAGTTGGCGGACGTGCCGCCGTCGTCCTGCCCGACAACGTCCTCTTCGAGGGCGGGGCCGGTGAGAAGGTCCGCCGCAAGCTCCTGGACGAGTTCGACCTGCACACCATCCTGCGACTGCCCACCGGCATCTTCTACGCGGGCGGCGTCAAGGCCAACGTCCTCTTCTTCGACAAGAAGTCCCCGCGAGCCGACGGCAAGCCGCACACCACCGAGACGTGGGTCTACGACTTCCGTACCGGCCAGCACTTCACGCTGAAGCAACGCCCGCTCACCCGCGCGCACCTGGACGACTTCGTCGCCGCCTACCGGCCCGGCGAGCCGCGCTCGTCCCGCGTCGAGTCCGAGGACGAGAACGGGCCGTTCAAGAAGTTCAGCTACGAGGAACTGATCGCGCGCGACAAGGTCAACCTCGACATCACGTGGATGAAGGACCCGGCCCTCGACGACGCCGACAGCGGTCTGCCGCCCGAGGTGATCGCCGAGGAGATCGTCCGCGACCTCCAGTCCGCCCTGAACGAGTTCACGGCCATCGCCCGTTCCCTGGGCGGCGAGGTGGACGTACCGGAGGTCGAGGTCGAGTAACCGGGTCCAGTCGGGTCAGTCTTCGGACGCGTACGACACGAAGTGGGCCCAGGCCCCCGGCGCCAGCATGAGCCGGGGGCCCTCGACGTTCTTGGAGTCGCGGACGTGGATGGTGCGGGGCGCTATGGCGACCTCGACACACGAGTCGCCTTCGGGCCCGTCGCTGTAACTGCTCTTGAACCACGCCGGCTCGAAGGTGCCACCAGCAGCGGGCTCGCGAATCATGTTTCTCCCAGCAGTTGCTTGATGAAGGCCAGCGACTCCCGTGGGGAGAGAGCCTGAGCCCGGATGGTGCTGTACCGCAACTCAAGGATGCGGAGCTGTTTCAGATCGGAAGTCGGGCGGCCGTTGAACGCTCCATCGGAGCGGCCTACTGCCGTCCCGTCCTCGAACTTCAGCACCTCGATCTTGCCGCTCAGCCCGGGATGGGCACCAGAGTCCGTCGGCATCACCTGAAGGGTGACATGGCGTAGCTCAGCCACTTCCAGCAGGTGTTCGAGCTGCTGACGCCACACCATTGTGCCTCCAACCCTTCGGCGTAGTGTCACCTCTTCCTGGACGAAGCTGAGCATCGGTGCCGGATCCCGCTCGAAGATCGATTTACGGCCCGTACGCGCGGCCACCAGGCGTTCCAGCTCGGCCTCTGAGTAGGCGGACTGGGACACCTCGAACAGGGCCCGCGCATGTTCCGGCGTCTGCAACAGGCCATGGATGCTGAGTCCGACGTACACCCCCATCTCCACAGCCTTGGCTTCCAGCTCGGCCGGTTCCCGAACCTTCTTCGGATACCGGACCTTCTCCACGTCCTCCTTCATCGCCGAGATCAGCCCACCCGCCCTCAAAACCCTGTCGGCGTTGTCCAGGTACCCGGGCTGGGGGATCCGCTTCCCGCCCTCGACCTTGTAGATCAGGTCCTCGCCGTAGCCGATGGCCTTGCCGAACTCGCCGGCCCTCATCCCCGCCGCCTCCCGGCGCAGCTTCAACTGTCGTCCCACCGTGGCGATGACCGCGACGCCCCACTCGTCATCCGGATCCACCTCCCAACCCGGCTCGTCTGACTCGCCCTTGAGTTCGTCCGTCATCACCCCTCCTGACACGTGCCGACGCTCCGGACAACCACCGGACAGTCACCGTACGCAACGGCGTAATCACTCATCACGGTAGGCGTAGTCGGCCACTCTGAGTGACGTGAATCAGAAATTCGCCGACCCCAGCGCCCGAAACGTCGAACTCGGCAGCGCCGCCCCCTACTTCACCGTCCTGCTGTCCTCCACCCCACGCGGAGCCCGCCTGGCCCGGCTGCTCGCGGCCGACCAGCTCCGGAGCTGGGGAATTCCGTCGGAGTCCGCGACGCACATCGTGGCGGAACTGGCCGCCAACGCCGCCACCCATGGCCGCCTGCCCGGCCGCAGCTTCCGCCTCACCCTCTACGTTGTCGGCCACACTCTGCGCATCGAAGTCGCCGACACGCGCGGTGACCGTCTGCCCGAGCTCCAAGTACCGGACGCGCACGCCGAGTCCGGTCGCGGCCTGCTGATCGTGGACGCGCTCGCCGACCGCTGGGATGTCGCCGAGGGCCCTTTCCCGCGCAAGACCATCTGGGCCGAACTGTGCCTTCAGACACCGGAACCCGCCCCCACGGGTTCCGGTGACACCGGCGGCTGAAAGCCAAGAACGGACGGGGAAAAGGAACCCACCAAACCCCACCCCTCCCGCCCGAGCCGGTCGCTCACTCGGCCGGGTGAATATGCCTGCGTCAGCTGGATTTCACAGCCCCAGCTACCCATACGCTCAGCGCAACACCACCGCAGACATGCGACGGCCCTCGCCGGGAAGGCAATCCCAGTGCGAGGGCCTGACCACCGAGGAAGAGGCAACTTCCCGATGGATACCCAGAACCCTAGCGCGCCCCCGCGCGCCCAGTCCGGCATTGGCGGCAACAAGCACCCGAACCGGGGCCCTCAAGCCGCCGCACGCTCCGGCTCCGGCGGGCTCACCCACGACAACACCCGCCACACCACCCGCTTCACGGTGATCGGCAACCACCTGGTCCAGCACCCCGACCTCTCCCTCCTCGCGATCGGTCTGGCCTGCCACATCCAGTCGCTGCCGAAGGGCGCCCGCGTCGACATCAAGACCCTTTCCGCCCGTTTCCCCGAGGGCGCCACCCGGATCGCCGCCGCCCTGCGTGAGTTGGAGACCCACGGCTACCTGCGCCGCGAACGCTCCCGCGTCCCCGGCGGCCGTATCGTCACGCGCACCATCTCGTGCAACCAGCCGACAGCCCAGCGCCACCATCCCGACAGGCCCGGCTGCCCCACCCGGCGGCCGGCACGACCGGCGGCGGCACCGGCACAGCGCCCTCCCCGCACCGCCCCCAAGCCCCTCCCCGCCGTACCCCAGCCGGCCTGCACCGCCCCCGCCGCCCTCCAGGCCGCCGCCGACCTCCTCGTCGATCTGCGCCGCCACGACCCGGGCCTGCTCCTCTCGGAGAAGGACACGGCACATCTGGCCCCCGGCGTCGCCGCCTGGCTGGAGCGCGACGTCAGCCCCGCGGCCGTGCGCGGGGTACTGACCACCGATCTGCCACCTGAGGGGCTACGACGCCCCGCCGCCCTTCTGGCCCACCGCCTCGCCGCCCAGCTGCCACCCCCACCGCCGTTCCGGGCTCCGGCCGCCCCACAGCCCGTACGGCACCCTTTCCAGACCTGCGACGGTTGCGACCGCCCCTTCCGCGCGCCCGCTCCCGGCCGCTGCCGCGACTGCCGAACCGATCTCCCGGAGGCCGCCTAACATGAACGTGACGATCCTTGCCCCCGGGCACAGACGAGGAGCGAGCGCCATGACCATCGCCCCGGACAACGCGCAGCAGGGCGCCTCCCACCTCTACCGGGCCATGCGTGACTTCGTGGAGTCCACGGACGGCACCCTCCCCGGCAAGTTCGAGATCACCAAGGAAGGGATCGTCCTCGACATGATGTCGCCTGTCCGGCCGCACGAGCTCACCGCGCTGCGTCTCCGGAAACGCCTGGAGAAGGTCATGCCCGAGGAGATCGTGGCCCACACGGGCGAACCCGATGTGGAGGTGGAGCCGGAAGGCATCATGCGCCGCCCTGACATCATGGTGATCGCCGAGGCGGACATGGAAGGAGAGGGGTCCTTCGACCCTCGTACGCTCATCGCCGCCATCGAGATCGTCTCCCGGTCCAACCCGGACAACGACTGGGTCACCAAGATGCGCGACTATCCCCTGATCGGCATCCCGGCCTACGCGATCTTCGACCCGCGCACCGGCACCGGTGCCGTCTTCGCGGACATCCACCCGACCCCCAGCGGCCCCCGTTACGCCACCCGCAAGGACTTCGTCTACGGCGAGGACGTCACCATCGCAGACTGGACCATCTCGACGGACGGCCTGCCGCGCTACAAGGACGAGGGCGCCGAGCCGGAGCCCCGGTCCTGAAGCCGAAGAGCGTCTTTCCGGATACGGAGGAGCCGGTTTCGGCCACCTTGGTCCGAGGTGGCAGGCCCTGGCTTGACTGACCCCCCTACGTCAGGGGAATCGTTCTCGTAAAGATCGTCAAGATCGTCGCGAAGATTTCTCCCGGGGTAGCACATGGCCATTTCCAGACCGCAGACACGGCAGTTCGAGGCGTTCATGACGAACCTGTCCTACGCCCGGCGCATGGTCAAAGCGGGTGCCATGCTCACGCCCTTCAGGTCTCCGACGATCGACATCGACGACTTCTACCGGGCGGCCTGGGTTCAGGCGGTCGCGGCCATCGATCACTGGCTGCACGAGGAGGTCCTGCGCCGGGTCGCCGAGCTGGCGGCCAAGGACAGTCCTGAGATGCCGTACCAGCTCCGGGTCTACGAGCTGCCTTTGCACACGGTCGAGGCTGTGCGGCGTGGCGATGTGGCCCTGTCCGAAGCCGTGGTCGAGCACCTGAGGGAAAAGCTGTCGGGACAGGCGCTCCAGCATCCCGGAAAGATTTCCGAAGTACTCAAACTCGTAACGGAAAAGAAAGTCTGGTATGAGGCGGCGGGATGCGTCAACAAGGAATTCTTCCAGGGGCGCACCACATTCAACGAGAAGAAGCTCCGCAGCCGCTATCTGGAGATCACCCGGCGACGTAACAAAATCGCGCATGACGCCGACCTGATCGACGGCGACCTGAAACAGCGGCGCCCCATGGACGAGGCGGAGGTGACGGACGCCATCGACTGGATCGAGCGCATCGCACTGGCCATCGCTCACGTTCTCGACAGCAAAGACCAGGAGGTGACCGAAGGAGGCCCGGCCGCCTCGTAGGCTGGTCCCCATGACGGAACTGCCAGCCCGGCGTCTTCTCCTGGTGCACGCGCACCCGGACGACGAGTCGATCAACAACGGCGCCACCATGGCCAAGTACGTGGCCGAGGGCGCCCAGGTGACCCTGGTCACCTGCACCCTGGGGGAGCGGGGGGAGTCCATCCCGCCCGAACTGCGGCACCTGACCGGCGCGGCGCTCGGCGCGTACCGGCGCGGTGAGCTGGCCGCCGCCCTCGCCGAGCTGGGGGTCACCGACGCCCGGCTGCTCGGCGGCGCGGGCCGCTACGGCGACTCCGGGATGATGGGCATCCCCGACAACGAGGACCCCGGCTGCTTCTGGCAGGCCGACGTGGACGAGGCCGCGGGACACCTCGTCGAGGTCATCCTGGAGGTCCGCCCCCAGGTCCTCGTCACCTACGACGACAACGGCGGGTACGGCCACCCGGACCACATCCAGGCCCACCGCGTCGCCATGCGCGCCGTCGACCTCGCGGCCGAGCGCGGGCACGTCATCGACAAGGTCTACTGGATCCGCACCCCGCGCTCCGTCGCCGAGGACGCCTTCGCCCGGCTCCAGGAAGAGCTGCCGTCCCTGCCCTTCGAGAAGAGCGCGGCCCTCGACGACGTACCCGGCGTGGTGGACGACGCGCGTGTCACCACCGCCGTCGACGGCACCGCGCACGCCGCCGCCAAGACCGCCGCGATGCGCGCGCACGCCACCCAGGTCGAGGTGGCCGGGTCCTGCTTCGCCCTGTCGAACGAGCTGGCCCAGCCGCTGTTCACCACCGAATACTTCGAGTTGGTGCGCGGCACCGCCGTTCCCGGTGAGACCGACCTGTTCGCCGGTATCGCCGTCGAGGAGGCCCCGTGAGCGGCGCCGGGGGCCGCACCGGCACCCCGGGCCCGATGCTCGCCCAGCCGCTGCGCCCGCCGACCCCGGGGCGGGCGGCGGCGTACGTCGGCCTCTTCCTGCTCGGCGCGGTCGTCGCGGCCGCCGGGGCCCTGGTGCAGGCCGCCTGGTTCCCCGGGGGGCTGCTGCTCGCCCTCGCGGGCGCCGTCGGGACGTTCCTCGGCGGGGCGTACACCACCCGGTCCCGGGGCGGCGCGATGGCCCCGGCCGCGGGCTGGATCGTCACCGTCATCCTGCTCACCGCCTCCCGCCCCGAGGGCGACTTCCTGTTCGGCGCGGGCGGCGGCTCCTATCTCTTCCTGTTCGGCGGCATGGCCCTGGCTGTGATCTGTGCCACGCTCGGCGCGGGGTGGCAACCGCGCGGCGGCTCCGCCCGACTTGGCAAGTGACGTACCGCTTTCCGGTGCGGCCCACGTGCGAGTTGGGTGTGGGTTTCCTCAGCGGTCAGGGGATGAAGGCCAGAAGCGGCCAGTATGGTGGTGCGCGCCGCCGAGCCTCCCTCACGCGCTCGACCTCGTTCGAGCTGGGGGGACCGTCCAAGCAGTGAGGCCGGTGTCGGGCGGCGGAGCCAACTGGGAGAACCTGCCTTGAGTCGTGAAACTGACACTCCGTCCTCCGGGCCCAACGGGCGCGGCGGAGCCGCATACCCGTCCGGCACCCCGCCGTACGGGACCCCCATGGCTTCCGGCGACGGTACGGGCGCGGGCCGTTCGGGCACGCGGTCCGAGGAACGCAAGACCGAGACCACGCTGACGACCCGTATCCGGATCAACATCCCCGGGTCCCGGCCCATCCCGCCGGTCGTGGTGCGCAAGCCCGTCGCGGACGGCGAGTCCGCCGACGGCGCCCGGGAGGAGAAGCCGGCCGCCGAGACGCGCACCCCGGCCGCCCCGGCGCCCGCCCCCGAGGTCCCCGCCGAGCCCGCGGCCCAGGCCGAGGAGAAGACCAGCGACTGGTTCGCGCCCCGCAAGGCGGGCGCGCCCGCCAAGGGCGGCGCGGGTGCCAACGGGCCCAAGAACGCCGGGGGTTCCGGCGCTCCCGCCGGCGCGCCGGGCGCCCGTGCGGGTGCTCAGGGAGCGAACGGCGCGGCCGGTCGCCCCGGCGGTGTGGTCGGCTCCATGAGCGTGCCCGGCCGCACCCCCGGCAGGACGAGCGGCTCGGGCCTGCCCGGCGCCACCGGCGGCCCCGTGGCCCCCGGACACGGCGGCGGCACCGGCTCCTTCGACGTCACCGAGGCGCTGGCCGCGGGCCCGCTGGGCGGCGGCTCCCGCGCCTCGGAAGCGGGCGGCGAGCCGCGCCGCGACGATCTGCCGTACTTCTCGGAGAACGGTCCCGCGGGCGGCCACGAGCCCTTCGGGGGCACCGCGGGCGCGGGCGGCGCGAACGGCGCCGGCGGTCACGGCGGTCAGCACGGCCCGCAGGGGCCCGCGGGGCCGACCGGCGGTCCGGTCACCGGGGACAGCCCGCTGCGGCCGGGCGCCGAGGGCCCCTACGGCCATCAGGGCGCTGCGCGCGGCGCCCTCGCGGACATCGCCGACCTCGAAGGACCGGCCGGCGCCCCGGCGGGTGTCCCGGGCGGCGGTCTCGGTCCCGGTGGCGGGCTCAGCGACGACACCGCGATCCTCACTCCGCAGAAGCCGGCCCCCGAACCGGGCACGCCCGGCTACCGGGCCCCGGACAACGTCTCGGGACACACCGTCACCAGCGGCATCCCGGTCGTCCCCGGCGCGAACGGCGCCCCGTTCGGCGCCGGTGGTCCGGCCGGCGGCCCCGCGGGTGGTCCGGCCGCCCCGGCGGCGCCCAGGCCCGAACCGGCCGCGGCCGCGCCCAAGGCGGCGGCCAAGCCGAAGAAGAAGGGCCGCAGCAAGCTGGTGCTGCTCTGCGCCGGCGTGGTCGTGATCGCGGGCGGTGTCTACGGCGCCGGGCTGCTGATGAACCACACCGACGTGCCCAAGGGCACCACCGTGCTCGGCGTCGACATCGGCGGCGGCACCCGCGACGACGCCGTCAAGAAGCTCGACGACGCGTTCGGCACCCGGGTGGCCAAGCCGCTGAAGCTGTCCGTGGGCGGCCGTACGGTCACGCTCACCCCGGCCAACGCCGGTCTCCAGTTCGACTTCCAGGCCACCGCGAGCGAGGCCGCCCGGAGCGACTACAACCCGGTCTCCGTGGTCGGCACGCTCTTCGGCCGGCAGCGCGTGGTCGAGCCGGTCATGCCGGTGGACGAGGAGAAGCTCCAGGCCGCGCTCCAGCAGGCGGGCGGCGGCTCCGGCTCCGGCGCGGTGGTCGAGGGCGGCATCGAGTTCAAGGCCGGCAAGGCCGTCGCCGTCTACGGCAAGGCGGGTACGGCCATCGACGTGGCCCGCTCGACCCAGGCGATCGAACAGGCGTACCGCACCGAAGTGGAGACGGGCGACTCGTCGCCGGTCACCGTGCCCACCGCCAACCGGCAGCCGGCGGTCTCCAACGCCGAGGTGGACCGCGAGCTGAAGGAGTTCGCGAAGCCGGCCATGTCGGCGCCGGTGGTCGTGCGCACCGACGCGGCGCACTCGGTCCTGTTCAGCCCGCAGAAGTCGCTGTGGAAGTTCCTCGGCGTGGCCGCGGTCGACGGCAAGCTGACCGACAAGCCCGACTACCCGGCCCTGAAGCAGCTCTACGGCCAGGCCTTCGACGGCGTCCTGATCACCCGGGGCAACGGCAAGAAGACGCCGGTCACGCCCCAGGACGTCTACCTGGCCATGCGTCAGGCGCTGACCAGCACGACCAACCGCGTCGCGGTGATCAGCACCAACCCGAACTAGGGGAGCCCGTACGGCTTTCGAGGGGCGCCCGGCATGCCGCCGGGCGCCCCTCGCGGGTATGTCACCCCATCCCCATGACATCTGTCATCCGGCACCCAGGACCCGCGACACTGCCGGACGCCACCCCCGCCCCGCCACCATGGACGCCATGACAACGACAGCGGCACCGGCCACCTCCACCGAGGTGGTCGGGTTCGACCAGGTGACCAAGGCGTACGGGACGGTGCGGGCCGTCGACGGGCTCTCGCTGCGACTGCACCCCGGGCAGACCGTCGCCCTGCTCGGGCCCAACGGCGCGGGCAAGTCCACCACCCTCGACCTGCTCCTCGGCCTCAGACAGCCCGACGCCGGCACGGTGTCCGTGTTCGGGACCACCCCCCGCGAGGCGATCGTGGCCGGGCGGGTCGGGGCCATGCTGCAGAGCGGCGGCCTGATGGACGACGTCACCGTCGCCGAACTGGTCGGGCTGTCCTGCTCCCTGCACCCGCGCCCGTACAAGCCGTCCGACGTGATGGCCCGCGCGGGCATCGCGCAGATCGCCGACCGCAAGGTCAACAAGCTCTCCGGCGGCCAGGCCCAGCGCGTCCGCTTCGCCCTCGCCACCGCGGGCGACAGCGACCTGATCATCCTGGACGAGCCGACCACCGGCATGGACGTCTCCGCCCGCCAGGCCTTCTGGGCCACCATGCGCGAGCAGGCCGACCAGGGCCGTACGGTCCTGTTCGCCACCCACTACCTCGAAGAGGCCGACGCCATCGCCGACCGGGTCCTGGTGCTGCACCGCGGCCGCCTGCTCGCCGACGGCACCGCCGCCGAGATCAAGGCGCGGGCGGGCGCCCGGCGCGTCTCCTTCGACCTGGAGGGCACCGTCGACGCGGAGGCCCTGCGCGCCCTGCCGTTCCTCACCGCCCTCGACGTGTCGGGCCGGACCGTGCGCATCCAGTCCGCCGACGCCGACGCCACCGTGCACGCCCTCTACGGCCTCGGTGTCTACCCCCGCAACCTGGAGGTCGCCGGTCTCGGCCTGGAGCAGGCGTTCGTCGCGATCACGGAGGCCGAGGAGGCCAGGCAGTCGTGAACAGTCTCATCAGGCTCGAACTGACCCGCGCGCTGCGCAACAAGAAGTTCCTGTTCTTCTCGGTGCTCTACCCGGCGGTCCTCTTCCTGATCATCGCGGGCAACGCCGACGACACCAGGATGGACGGCACCGGCCTGACGCTGGCGACGTACATGATGGTGTCCATGGCCTCCTTCGGCGCCCTGACCGCCGTGCTGATGGGCAACAGCGAGCGCATCGCCAAGGAACGCGAGAGCGGCTGGGTACGGCAGCTGCGGCTGACCCCGCTGCCCGGCCGCGGCTACGTCCTCGCCAAGACCGCCGGCGCCGCCGTGGTGAGCCTGCCGTCCATCGTGGTGGTCTTCCTGGCCGCCGCCGTGATCAAGCACGTACGCCTGGACGCGTGGCAGTGGCTCGCGCTCACCGGGGTCATCTGGGCCGGCAGCCTGGTCTTCGCCGCGCTCGGCGTGGCCATCGGCTACCTCGCCTCGGGGGACGCGGTCCGCCCGGTCACGATGATCGTCTACTTCGGCCTGTCGATCCTCGGCGGCCTGTGGATGCCGTCGACCACCTTCCCGCGGTTCCTCCAGGACATCGCCGAATGGCTGCCCACCCACGCGTACGCCGCGCTGGGCCGGGCCGTCGAGGAGAGCCGGGCCCCGCACACCACAGACGTCGTCGTCCTCGCCGGGTACTTCGTCCTCTTCGCGGGCGGCGCGGCCTGGCTGTACCGGAAGGACACGCTGAAGGCGTGAGCACCATGACGGAAGACCCGAAGGCGGCCGGGGCGCGGCCGGAGACGCGGGTACGGATCGGGCAGGGCCCGCACGGCCGGCGCGAGGTGCTGGTCAAGGTGCTGTGGATCGGCGTCTGGCTGGTCTTCCTCAGCTCCCCGGTCGGCGACCTGGCCGGCGGCCGGCACACCCCGGCCGGCACCGTGGCGGGCGCGATCGGCCTCACCGCCTTCGTGGTCGCGTACCTGGCGCTGGTCTTCCGGCAGATGGGGCAGCCCTTCTCGCCGCGGGCCGTGGCCTCGCTGCTCGCGGTCCTCGCCGTCCTCGCGCCCGTCCTGATGTACTGCCTCGGC
This sequence comes from Streptomyces hygroscopicus subsp. hygroscopicus, assembly GCF_030269125.1. Lineage (GTDB taxonomy): Bacteria > Actinomycetota > Actinomycetes > Streptomycetales > Streptomycetaceae > Streptomyces > Streptomyces hygroscopicus_C. The sequence continues at coordinate 133,681 of NZ_BSSM01000010.1, forward strand.
CTCCGGTGGAGCGGGCTGTTCGTCTACCTCTCGGTGGCCTGCGGGGCCACCCTGCCGCTGCGGGCCGCGTGCTGGGCGATTCCGGGCTGCGGCCTCGTGATGTACCTCGTCGGGCTGCGCTGGGGGGCGTACGCGGTCGACGACCTGCTGCCGCTGGTCGTGCTGATCGGGTTCGCGATGGTCGGCGTGGGGCAACTGGTGCGGACCACCGTGGAGTTGCGCAAGGCGCGGGCCACCGTCGCCCAACTCGCCGCCAACGAGGAGCGGCTGCGCCTCGCCCGCGACCTGCACGACCTGCTGGGCCACTCGCTCTCCCTGATCACGCTGAAGAGCGAGCTGGCGGGCCGGATGCTGCCCGGACAACCCGACAAGGCGGCCCAGCAGGTCGCCGACATCGAACAGGTCAGCCGGCAGGCCCTGGTGGACGTCCGGGAGGCCGTCACCGGCTACCGGCGCCCCCGGCTCGCCGTCGAGCTGGCGGGCACCCAGGTGGCCCTCACGGCCGCGGGCGTCGCCGCCGAGATACCGGCCGAGCCCGACCTCGCGGGCGTGCCCGGGGAGGCCGAGTCCGCGCTCGCCTGGGCGCTGCGCGAGGCGGTCACCAACGTGGTGCGGCACAGCGGCGCCGACCGGTGCGCCGTACGGCTCGCGCGTCGCCAGACGCTGGACGGGCCGATACTCGAACTCGCCGTCGAGGACAACGGGTCGGGCGGCGGCAGCGGGGGCTTCGGCAACGGGCTGACCGGGCTGACCGAGCGCCTGGAGAAGGCCGGCGGCACCCTGGAGGCGGGCCGGGTCAAGCACGGATTCCGGCTCGTCGCCCGCGTGCCGGCGGCTCCCGCCGGGGACATAGGATCCGGGGCATGACGCGCACGATCAGGGTCCTGCTGGCCGAGGACCAGTCCATGGTCCGCGAGGCGCTGGCCGCGCTGCTCGGCCTGGAGGACGACATCGAGGTCGTCGCGCAGGTCGCGCGCGGGGACGAGGTGCTCGCTGCGGTCGGGGCGCACGACGTGGACGTGGCGCTGCTGGACATCGAGATGCCGGGCTGCACCGGCATCGAGGCCGCGGCACGGGTCCACCGGGACTTCCCCGGGGTCAGGTTGGTCGTCCTCACCACCTTCGGGCGGCCCGGCTATCTGCGCAGCGCCATGGAGGCCGGTGCCGACGCCTTCCTCGTCAAGGACGCGCCCGCGGCCCAGCTCGCCGCCGCCGTGCGCAAGGTGCTCGCCGGGGAGCGGGTCATCGACCCCACGCTGGCCGCGGCCGCGCTCGCCGAGGGCGCCAACCCGCTCACCGAACGCGAGCGCGAGGTGCTGCGCGCCGCGGCCGACGGCTCCACCAACGCCGAACTGGCCAAGGCCCTGCACCTGTCCCAGGGCACGGTCCGCAACTACCTCTCCACCGCGATCCAGAAGCTCGCCGTCCGCAACCGGGCGGAGGCGGTGCGCACCGCGCGGGAGAAGGGCTGGCTGTAGAACCTCCCGAGGAGGTCAGTTGAGCTTGGCGCGGGCCGTGCGGGCCTGCTGCCGCACCCGTTCGGCGGCCGGTTCGTCGACGACCTCGATCAGCTCGGCGTACGCGTCGAGTTCGTCCGCTCCCGCCGTGAACTGTCCGCGCTGCACCAGCAGTTGCCCGCGCTCGTAACGCAGCCGGGCCGGGTGGGCGGGGATCAGCAGCGCCAGCTCCACCGCGCGCAGCGCCACGTCCGAGCGCTCGGGGCGGGCCGCGGCCCATGCCCGGATGTTGTTCAGGATCCGCTGCACGACCTCCAGCGGCGGCGCGGGCTCCAGCATCCCCGGGTCCAGCGGCGCGCCGGTCGCGCCGACCACGAGCAGCTCGGCGTCCGGCCCGGTCAGCACCCGCCCGCCCTCGAACGGATCGGCCAGCACCTGCTCGCCGGTGGCTCCGAACCCGACCACGAAGTGCCCCGGGAGCGCGACCCCGTACACCGGGGCCCCGGCCCGCCGGGCGACCTCCAGCCACACCACCGACAGCAGGATCGGCAGCCCGCGCCGGCGCCGCAGCACCTCGTGGAGCAGCGAGGACTCCAGGCGCTGGTAGTCGCCGGGGGTGCCGTGGAACCCGTAGCGCCCGCCGAGCAGCCGCCGCACCGCCTCCGCCCAGGCGCGCGGCCCGCCGGGCCGGTACGGCAGCTCGCCCGCGAGCCGGTCCAGCTCCGCCTGCGCGGTGTCGATCCCGGCCTCGTCCAGCGCGCCGTCCGCCTCCGCGCCGATCAGCAGGCACAGCGCCGCGAGGTCCGGCCGCTCGGCCCGCGCCTCCTCGGCGAACCGCGCCCGCAGCTCGGCGGACCGCTCGGGCGGGGGCGGGTACGGGGGAGGCAGGTACGGGTGCTGCATGGCAGGCTCTTGCCCTTCCGGAGGGGTTCTTACGACTGGTCGTGGGCGGATCGTTCCTCCGGCTCACGGAAGTGGTGGTACGCGTGGTGCCGGGTGAGGCCCAGGCCGGCGTACATGGCCTTCGCGGGTTCGTTGTCGGTCTCCACCTGGAGCCAGGCGGCCGAGGCGCCCTCGTCCAGCGCACGGCGGGCGAGGGCGGCCATCACCTCGGTGGCGAGCCCCTGCCGCCGGCGCTCGGGAGCCACCTCGACCGCGGCGAAGCCGGCCCACCGTCCGTCCACGACGCACCGCCCGATCGCCGCCGGGGCCGCGCCCGCCGCGCCGGGCACGGAGGCGAACCACACCGAGGGCCCACCGGTGAGCACCCGCAGGGCCACCTCGCTCACCCCCTTGCGCTGGTACCGCGCGAGCCATGCCTCGTCGGCCTCGCGGGTCAGGACCACCTCCGCGTCCCCGGCCCGGTCCGCGAGCGGGACCAGGGCGCCCGTCCACACCTCGGTGGTCACCTCCCGCGCCCAGCCGCGCCGCTCCAGCTCCGCGCACAGCAGTTCCTGCGTGCCCTCGGCGCCGGTCGCGGCCTGGACGTACGCGGGCAGCCCACGCTCGCCGTACCAGCGTCGTACGGCCGTCAGGGCCGCGTCGAGCGGGCACCCGGGATCGCCCAGCGGCAGCACGCTGTTGGCGCGCCGTGTGTACCCTCCGGCGGCCCTCAGCTCCCACTCGCCGAGCCGCTCGCTCTCCACCGGACGCCACCCGCGCGAGGCGACCCGCGCCAGCTCCTCGTAGCTCGCCGCGGGACCCCGGCGGCGCGCCGGGGCGGCCGGTACGACCTTGCCCGCCACGAGCGAGGTTTCCTGAAACCGGACACTTGTGCCGCCCCGCTGTGTGATCATGAGCACGCCATGATCCCAAGATGTGAGAACGCCCACCGTGTCGGTGAACTTCTCCCGCGCCGCACCGGGTTCGCTCAACCGTCGTACGGAGACGCGTTTCCCCACGTCAGCGGGGGTGATTCGGACTTCCAGGCGTCCTTGTGCCGAGATTTCCACCGGTCAGTTCACCCCTCCTGTTCGGATCATGCTCCGGAACGGAGATACTAGGGGCGGGCATCGACGACGCCGCGCTCCCGCGCGCCAGGCGGCGGAGCCTGAGGAGGCCCGCCAGCGCCCTATCGAGGAGGAACGACAGCGTGACCTACGTCATCGCGCAGCCTTGTGTCGACGTCAAGGACAAGGCGTGCATCGAGGAGTGCCCGGTCGACTGCATCTACGAGGGCCAGCGGTCCTTGTACATCCACCCGGACGAATGCGTCGACTGTGGTGCCTGTGAGCCGGTCTGCCCGGTCGAGGCGATCTTCTACGAGGACGACGTCCCGGAGGAGTGGAAGGACTACTACAAGGCGAACGTCGAGTTCTTCGACGAACTGGGCTCGCCCGGCGGCGCCAGCAAGCTGGGGCTGATCGAGCGTGACCACCCCTTCGTCGCCGCGCTGCCGCCGCAGGGCGAGTGACCGTTTAGCGCCCAAGCGGCCGGCACCGCGCCGCCTCGGTGCCGTACGGCCCCGATCGCCTGATCACCGCCGCACGGGACCGAGGCGTTTGCCGCACCAGACGAAAGTGAGCCACTGATCGTGTCCGCAGTCTCCGACCGGCTTCCCACCTTCCCCTGGGACAAGCTGGAGCCGTACAAGAAGACGGCCGCGGCCCATCCGGACGGCATCGTCGACCTCTCCGTCGGCACCCCGGTCGACCCGGTCCCCGAGCTGGTCCAGAAGGCCCTGGTCGACGCGGCCGACTCGCCGGGCTATCCGACGGTCTGGGGCACGCCCGCGCTGCGGGACGCGATCTGCGGCTGGCTGGAGCGGCGCCTGGGCGCGCGCGAGGTGACCCACCGGCACGTCCTGCCGGTCGTCGGCTCCAAGGAGCTGGTGGCCTGGCTGCCGACCCAGCTGGGCCTCGGCCCCGGCGACAGGGTCGCCTACCCGCGCCTGGCGTACCCGACGTACGAGGTGGGCGCCCGGCTCGCCCGCGCGGAGTACGAGACGTACGACGACCCCCGCGACCTCGACCCGACCGGTCTGAAGCTGCTCTGGCTGAACTCCCCGTCCAACCCGACGGGCAAGGTCCTGTCCCGGCGGGAGCTGACCGACATCGTCGCCTGGGCCCGCGGCCACGGCGTCCTGGTCGTCTCCGACGAGTGCTATCTGGAGCTGGGCTGGGAGGCCGACCCGGTCTCGGTGCTGCACCCGGACGTCAACGGCGGCTCGTACGACGGCGTCGTGGCCGTCCACTCCCTCTCCAAGCGCTCCAACCTGGCCGGCTACCGCGCCGCCTTCGTCGCGGGCGACCCGGCCGTCCTGGGCCCGCTGCTGGAGATCCGCAAGCACGGCGGCATGATGACCTCCGCCCCGACCCAGGCCGCCGTGGTGGCCGCGCTCGGCGACGACACCCACGTCCACGAGCAGCGCGCCCGCTACGCCGCCCGCCGCGAGGCGCTGCGCTCGGCCCTGCTGTCCCACGGCTTCCGCATCGAGCACAGCGAGGCGAGCCTCTACCTGTGGGCCACCCGCGACGAACCCTGCTGGACCACCGTCGCCCACCTCGCCGACCTGGGCATCCTGGTCGCCCCCGGCGACTTCTACGGCACGGCGGGCGAGCACTTCGTCCGCGTGGCCCTGACGGCGACCGACGAACGCGTCCAGGCGGCCGTCTCGCGCCTGCGCTAGAACGCCGACGGGGCCCAGGGGACGATCCCTGGGCCCCGCTCACCGGGCTGATCCGGCTCAGGTGAGCGGCAGGCCCTGCATCGGCAGGCCGGAGGTCGGCAGGCCGCCCTTCGCCGCGCCGGACGCCGCGTCCCCGAGGGCGCTGCCCGCGGCCGCGGCCGCGCCCCCGGCGGCCTGCTGCGCCGCCGGGGCCGCCTTCTTCACGGCGCCGCCGGCCGTCTTGCCCGCGGCCGGCACGGCCGTCTCCACGGCGTTGCCGCCCGTGTCGCCCGCCAGCGTGGTGACGTGCTCCGCGGCACCGTCGACGGTGTCACCGACGTGCGCCGCGTCCAGCGCGGTCAGGCCGCTCAGGTTCGGAGTGGCCGCCGGCAGGTTCGTGGCCGCACCGGCGGAGCCGGCCGCACCGACCCCGGCGGCCGCTCCCGCTGCGACGAGCAGCGCGGCACGGGCGATCCGGCGGGTCAGGGGGAGGGACATGATGCTCCATTCGACGGGAGAAGAACGATCTCTGTCGTCCGGACCCGGCACCGGGCTCGGACGCCATGACTACCGCTCGAAGCCCCCGAAGGTTGCGGACGCCCCAGGTAAAGAACGGATAACGCATCGCATTATCAGGTGTGGATAAAAACGGGCAAAGGACGTCCGCGGGAATGCCCAGCAGAATCCTTCCGCCCCTTGGGCCCCAAGGGATTCCGGTCGAGGTCCGCCACTCGCCCGTATGGTCGCTCGTGAAACGCCGACGTCACCCGTCGGCGCGATCCGCCGTACTACTGTCCGGTCACGATACGGACAACGCCCACGGACTTCTCCGCGCCCGCGGCCCCCTGCGAGCGCACCGGCTGCCACGCCCCGCCGTCGCTGCCCGCGGTCCACACCCGCCCCGCGTACGCCACCCGCTGGATGTGCAGCGCCGAGGAGTTGGCGACCGCCCACTGCGCGAGCTGCCACCCTCGCTCCCGTTCGTCGCGCCCGCTCGCGTCCGTCCGCGTGCCGAGCGGCACCGGCACCGACACGGTCCGCCCGTTCGCCGTCGCGGTCACGCTCGGCGAGGGCGACGGCGAGGGCACCGGCGCCCCGCCCACCTCCGCGCCGGTCTCCTGGAGGGCGTCCCGCCCGAAGTCCCGCACCAGCGCGGCCCGTACGGCGTCCGGACCGATCGCCCCGGCCGTCGGGTCGAAGCGCCCGTCACAGGTCAGCGCGGCCGCCGCCTGCCCGGTCAGCGCCGCCGACAGCAGCTCGGCGTCCGGCTCGTGCTTGGCGTACGCCTCCGGGTAGCCGCTGCGCTGCACCTTCTGCGCGGCCACCGTGAGCGGCAGATCGGTGTAGTCGGGCACCCTGGCCAGATGGGCGTAGAAGATCCCGGCCGCGTACGCGGGGTCCATGATCTGCCGCTCGGTGCCCCAGCCCTGCGAGGGCCGCTGCTGGAACAGGCCGAGCGAATCCCGGTCGCCGTGCTCGATGTTGCGCAGCCCCGACTCCTGGAGCGCGGTGGCGAGCGCGATGGTCACCGCCCGCACGGGCATGTTCCGGCCGGTGCCGACGGCCGCGATCGTCGCCGCGTTCGCCGCCTGCTCGGGCGTGAACTCGTACGACGGGCCGTCGCCGGTGGCCGAGACCACCTTGCAGCCGTGCGATCCGCCGCCTCCGGTGACGTACTGCACCACGAGGTAGGCGGCGACACCGCACAGGACCAACAGGGCCGCGCCGAACCGGAGGAGACGGCCGCGGCGCTCGGGGCGGGTGGGGGGCTGTGACACGCGTACAAGGTACTGGAGTGATCACCGTCCCTCACCAGTGGTCCGCTGCCGCGCGCGCGACCCGGGCGGCCCGCGGCGGCGCGCTAGGGTCGGGGCCATGGCCGACACCTCGCTTGACCTCACGCTGGACGCCGCCACGCTCACGGCGCGGCTCGTGGACTTCGCCTCCGAGAGCGGCACCGAGAAGCCCCTCGCCGACGCGATCGAGACCGCGCTGCGCGCGCTGCCGCACCTGACGGTGGACCGCCACGGCAACAACGTGGTCGCCCGCACGCACCTGGGCCGCGCCGAGCGGGTGGTCCTGGCCGGGCACATCGACACCGTGCCGATCGCGGACAACGTGCCCTCGCGCCTCGACGAGGACGGCGTGCTGTGGGGCTGCGGCACCTGCGACATGAAGTCGGGCGTGGCGGTCCAGCTGCGCCTCGCGGCCACCGTCCCGGCCCCCAACCGTGACCTGACCTTCGTGTTCTACGACAACGAGGAGGTCGCCGCCGACCTCAACGGGCTGCGGCACGTCGCGCGGGAGCACCCGGAGTGGCTGGAGGGCGACTTCGCGGTGCTCCTGGAGCCCTCCGACGGCGAGGTCGAGGGCGGCTGCCAGGGCACCCTGCGGATGCTGCTGCGGACCGAGGGCGAGCGGGCGCACTCGGCGCGTTCCTGGATGGGCGCCAACGCCATCCACGCGGCCGCGCCGATCCTGGCCCGCCTCGCGGCCTACGAGCCCCGCTACCCGGTGATCGACGGCCTGGAGTACCGCGAGGGCCTGAACGCCGTGCGCGTCGACGGCGGCGTCGCGGGCAACGTCATCCCCGACGAGTGCGTGGTCACGGTCAACTTCCGCTACGCCCCCGACCGCACCGAGGAGGAGGCGATCGCGCACGTCCGCGAGGTGTTCGCGGACTGCGGGGTGGCCGAGTTCGTGATCGACGACCACAGCGGCGGCGCGCTGCCCGGCCTCTCGCACCCGGCCGCGGCGGCCTTCATCGAGGCGGTCGGCGGTGTCCCCCGCCCCAAGTACGGCTGGACGGACGTCTCCCGTTTCGCCGCGCTCGGCATCCCCGCGGTCAACTACGGCCCCGGCAACCCGCACCTGGCGCACAAGCGGGACGAGCGCGTGGAGACCGCCAAGATCCTCGCGGCCGAGGAGCGGCTGCGCGGCTGGCTCACCGCGTGACCCCGCCGCGCGTGGCGCACGCCTGGCGGACACGCGTAGGTCCCCCCTGTGTAACCCGCGTAGATCTAGGCTGAGGACGAACCACCGGCAAGCGGAGGGAGCGCACATGCCTACCGGGAACCCCGAAGGGAAGAAGCAGCCGCCGGACGAGCAGCGGCTCGGGCCGGTCCTCCGGCGGCGGGGCCAGGTGACGCGGAGCACGACCGACCAGCGGCTGCTGGACGCGGGCGGCCCCTCCGACTGGGTCCACACCGATCCCTGGCGGGTGCTGCGCATCCAGTCGGAATTCATCGAGGGCTTCGGCACGCTGGCCGAGCTGCCGCCCGCGATCAGTGTGTTCGGCTCGGCCCGCACCCCGGTGGACTCGCCGGAGTACGACGCCGGGGTCCGGCTCGGCCGGCGCCTGGTGCAGGCCGGCTGGGCGGTGATCACCGGCGGCGGCCCCGGCGCGATGGAGGCCGCCAACAAGGGCGCCTGCGAGGCGGGCGGCGTCTCGGTCGGGCTCGGCATCGAGCTGCCCTTCGAGCAGGGGCTGAACCCCTACGTCGACATCGGCCTGAACTTCCGCTACTTCTTCGTCCGCAAGATGATGTTCGTGAAGTACGCGCAGGGCTTCGTGGTGCTGCCCGGCGGCCTCGGCACCCTGGACGAGTTCTTCGAGGCGCTGACCCTGGTGCAGACCCAGAAGGTCACCCGCTTCCCGATCGTCCTCTTCGGCAGCGAGTACTGGGGCGGCCTGGTCGACTGGCTCAAGAACACCCTGGTCGCCACCGGAAAGGCCATGGAGAAGGACCTCCTGCTCTTCCACGTCACCGACGACGTGGAAGAGGCGGTGGCCCTGGTCTCCAAGGAGGCCGCCCGGGACCGGGGTACCGCGCCCTAGGCCAGACCGCGCCGGGCCACCGCGGGGGGGCGGTGGCCCGCGATGGAGGAGACCATGTCGAGCACCTGGCGGGTCTCGGCGACCTCGTGGACGCGGTAGACCATCGCCCCGAGCCACGAGGACACCGCCGTCGTCGCCAGCGTGCCGATCAGCCGCTCCTTGACCGGCCGGTCCAGCGTCTCCCCGACGAAGTCCTTGTTGGACAGCGACACCAGCACCGGCCACCCGGTGGCGGCCATCTCGTCCAGCCGCCGCGTCGCCTCCAGGCTGTGCCGGGTGTTCTTGCCGAAGTCGTGCCCGGGGTCGATCAGCACCGACTCCCGCGGCACCCCGAGCGCCACCGCGCGCTCCGCGAGCCCCACGGTCACGTCCAGGACGTCGGCCATGACGTCGTCGTAGGTCACCCGGTGCGGGCGGGTGCGCGGCTCCGCACCGCCCGCGTGCGTGCACACCAGGCCCACCCGGTGGCGCGCCGCGACCTCGGCGAGGCCCGGGTCCGCGCCGCCCCACGCGTCGTTCAGCAGGTCCGCGCCCGCCTCGCACACCGCCTCGCCCACCTCGGCCCGCCAGGTGTCCACGCTGATCACCACGTCCGGGAACCGGCGCCGCACCTCCGCCACGAAGCCGACCGTGCGCCGCGCCTCCTCCTCGGCCGAGACCTCCTCGCCGGGGCCCGCCTTCACCCCGCCGATGTCGATGATCGCGGCGCCCTCGGCCACCGCCTGCTCGACGCGCGCCAGGGCCGGCTCGTCGCGGAACGTCGCCCCCCGGTCGTAGAAGGAGTCGGGGGTCCGGTTCACGATCGCCATGATCACTCGTTCGTGCGGTCCGAATTCCCGCCTGCCCAGCCTGAGCATCCGCTGTGACCTCTTCCTCGTACGTCCGGCACTGCGACCGCCAGTGACCCTAACTGTCAGACTCGCATGGCACGATCGGAGCTGACAGATTCCGCGTCCGGCACAGTGCCGGCACCCGAGCGTGGGGGCCCCGAGACGATGGTGATGTTCCTGTTCCTGGTCGTCGCACTGGCCGTCGTGGTCGCCGCGGTGACCCTCGCCGTGGTGGGCGGCGGCGAGAGCGCCCCGCTGCCCGAGGCGGCGCCCGAGCGGCTCCGGGACCCGCTGCCCCAGGACCGGCCGGTGGGCCGCGAGGACGTGGAGAGCCTGCGCTTCCCGCTCGCCGCGCGCGGCTACCGGATGTCCGACGTCGACGACGCCCTCGGCCGCCTCGGCGCCGAACTCGCCGAGCGTGACGCCCGTATCGCGGGCCTGGAGTCCGCGCTGGCCGGGGCTCGGGCCGCCGCCGCCGCGCGCCCCGCCCCGGACAAGAACGAACACCCGGAGGGCCGGCAGTGACCGCCGCGATCGCGGGCCCGGACGGCGCGCTGCGCTGCCCGTGGGCCCTGTCCACCGACGACTACGTGTCGTACCACGACGAGGAGTGGGGCCGCCCGGTCCACGGCGACGACGCCCTCTTCGAGCGGCTCAGCCTGGAGGCCTTCCAGTCGGGCCTGTCCTGGATCACCATCCTGCGCCGCAGACCGGGCTTCCGCGCCGCCTTCGCGGGCTTCCGCATCGAGAAGGTCGCCGCCTTCACCGACGAGGACCGCGAGCGCCTGCTGGCCGATCCGGGCATCATCCGCAACCGCGCCAAGATCGACGCCACCCTCGCCAACGCGCGCGTCCTGGCCGACTGGCCGGCCGGTGACCTGGACGACCTGATCTGGTCCCACGCCCCCGATCCGAAGACCCGCCCGGCCCCCAGGACCCTCTCCGACGTCCCGGCGGTCACGCCGCAGTCGACGGCCCTGTCCAGGGCACTGAAGAAGCGGGGCCTGAAGTTCGTGGGACCGACGACGGCGTACGCGCTGATGCAGGCGTGCGGTCTGGTGAACGACCACCTGGAGACATGCGTGGCGAGGAGCGCCCGCGGGGGGCGGGTCACCGCCCCAGGTACTTCGGCTTCTCCTTGTTGACGAACGCCTGTACGGCGATCGTGTGGTCCTCCGACTGCCCCGCGCGGGTCTGGAGTTCGTCCTCCTTGTCCAGCGTCTCCTCCAGGGAGTGGGTCAGACCGAAGGCCATCGCCTCCTTGATCGCCGCGTAGGCCATCGTCGGCCCCGAGGCCAGCTTCCGCGCGACCTTCTCGGCCTCGTCCCGCACCTCGGCGGCGGGTACGACCTTGTTGGCGATCCCCAGCTCCAGCGCGTCCTGCGCGCTGATGCTGCGCGGGAAGAGCAGCAGGTCGGCAGCCCGGCTGGGCCCGACCACCCGCGGCAGGGTCCAGGAGATGCCGGAGTCCCCGGTGAGGGCGACGCCGACGAACGAGGTGTTGAAGGACGCGGTGTCGGCGACGACCCGGTAGTCCGCCGCGAGGGCGAACCCGAAGCCCGCGCCCGCCGCGACCCCGTTCACCGCGGCGACCACCGGCTTCGCCGCCCCCGCGAGCGCCCGCACGATCGGGTTGTAGTGCTCCCTGACCGTGCTCATCGTCTGCCGGGACCCGGTCTCCCGGTCCTGCGCCAGCAGCCCGATGTGCTCCTTGAGGTCCTGGCCCACGCAGAACGCCCGCTCCCCGGCGGCGGTCAGCAGGACCGCCCGTACGGCCGTGTCACGGACCGCCTCCTCGGCCGCCTCCCGCAGCGCGACCTTGGTCGCCACGTTCAGCGCGTTCATCGCCTCGGGGCGGTTCAGCGTGATCGTCGCGAGCCCGTCGCTCACCTCGTAGAGCACGGTGTCGGCCATGGCGCATCCCCTCCGGTTCGCGGTGGTGACGTACCACCCGGTACGCCCCTGTCCGATCACAGCATGGCGGAGATCATCGGCCGGCGGCCCGCCCGCGGGTGTGAGGTGCGTCAAAGAAAACGGGGCCGGGGCCGTCCGAAAGGTGTCCACGCGGTGGCGCAGTATCGCAGCCACATCGCCGAATTGAGTGGTTTTGCTCGCGCGCGTTGCGCAAGCGATGCGGACCGACGTTGGTCATCGGGTCCTGAGATGCGGGATAATGGCTTGGAAGCAATGTGTTCGATGCCGGTGTCGCGTGTCCGATCCGGTCCCGCGCGTGCCCGCCCGGGTGCCATCGGCAGACGATGAGCTGGTTTCAGGAAGGGGAACGAGCATGGCGGCCATGAAGCCGCGGACGGGCGATGGCCCGCTCGAGGTGACCAAGGAGGGGCGGGGCATCGTCATGCGCGTTCCGCTCGAAGGCGGCGGTCGACTCGTCGTCGAGCTGACCCCTGACGAGGCCGAGGCGCTCGGCGACGCCCTCAAGAAGGTCGTCGTCTGACACGCGCGCGAGTCAGTCCTCACGGCTGCCCCGGCATCGTACGCGGTGCCGGGGCAGCCGTGTTCCGGGGGCCGCTCCGTCCGCCGTGGTGAGCCCCGGCGCCGTCACCGCTTGACGGCGCACAGCAGTCCGTCGCCGACCGGCAGCAGCGAGGGGACCAGCTCCTGGCTCTCGCGCACCGTGCGCAGCAGCTCCCGCAGCCGCAGCACCTCGGACGGCTGTGGCCCCGAGTCGACCGTGCGGCCGCTCGCGAAGACGCCCTCGAAGACCACCAGGCCGCCCGAGCGCAGCAGCCGCAGCGACTCGGCGAGATACTCCGGGTACTCCTGCCGGTCCCCGTCGCAGAAGACGAGGTCGTAGCCCGCGTCCGCGAGCCGGGGCAGCACCTCCAGGGCGCGGCCGGGGATGAAGCGGGCCCGGTTGCTGGCGAAGCCGCAGGCGCGGAACGCCTGCCGGGCGAACTGCTGGAGCTCCGGCTCCGGATCGACGGTGGTCAGCACCCCGTCCGGGCGCATGCCGTGCAGCAGATGGATTCCGGACACCCCGCAGCCCGTGCCGATCTCCGCGACCGCCTTCGCGTCCACGGAGGCGGCGAGCAGGCGCAGCGCGGAACCCGTGCCGGGCGACACCGAGCGCAGCCCCGCGTCACGGGCGCGGTCGCGGGCCCAGAACAGTGCCTCGTCCTCGGCGGCAAAGGCGTCGGCGAATGCCGAGCTCGTCTGCCGGTTGCCGGTAATGACCCTCTCCTGTCCCCATGGATGCCTCGGCGTGACTGTATCCGTTGGCGTCGGGAACCCGCAGATGGGACCGGGCGTTTATAGGGAAGAGACAGGGCTGGGGAACGCTTCGGGGGGCGAGAGGTGGAGCAGGGCACCGCACAACTGCTGACGCAGCGGCACGAGCCGCGCCAGCGAGTATCAAATTCTCGTAAAACCGCTTATCCGGAGCTAACGGGCGAGGTGGCTATGGTAGGGGCTCCACTGGACACCACCAGAGCCGACAGGGGAGGTGCGGCTGCGCCCGGGGACCGGGGCGGAGTGCTGCGGCGCTTCCTCGGGTCGGCGGGCAGGCCGAAATCCGTGACCGACACCGCTGCTGACAGCCACGCCACCGGCATCGCCGGGGGCGACGCCCAGACCGCGACCTTCACCAGTGACGCGGACGGGCAGGCGTGGACTCCGCCCACCTGGGACGAGATCGTCAGCACCCACAGCGCCCGCGTCTACCGCCTCGCCTACCGCCTCACCGGCAATCAGCACGACGCCGAGGACCTCACCCAGGAGGTCTTCGTCCGCGTCTTCCGCTCCCTGTCGACGTACTCGCCGGGCACCTTCGAGGGCTGGCTGCACCGCATCACCACGAACCTGTTCCTGGACATGGTCCGGCGCAAGCAGCGCATCCGCTTCGACGCCCTCGGCGAGGACGCGGCCGAGCGCCTGGCCAGCCGCGAACCCACCCCGCAGCAGCTCTTCAACGACGCGCACTTCGACGCCGACGTCCAGCAGGCCCTGGACACCCTCGCGCCCGAGTTCCGCGCCGCCGTCGTCCTGTGCGACATCGAAGGGCTGTCGTACGAGGAGATCGCCGCGACCCTCGGCGTGAAGCTCGGCACCGTCCGCTCGCGCATCCACCGCGGCCGCTCCCAGCTCCGCAAGGCCCTGGCGCACCGCTCACCGGAGGCCCGCGCGGCCGAGCGGCGCACGTTCATGGCCCGGGTCCCCGCACTGGGGGGAGGGGGCGCGACGGCGTGAGCGGATCACGGCAGAAACCCGAGGTGGCACACCTCGCCGAGCAGCATCTGGGAGACCGGCTCTCCGCCCTGGTGGACGGAGAGCTCGGTCATGACACGCGCGAACGCGTCCTCGCCCACCTGGCCACCTGCGCCCGCTGCAAGGCGGAGGCGGACGCCCAGCGCGCGCTGAAGAGCGTGTTCGCGACCGCGGCCCCGCCCCCGCCCTCCGCGAGCCTGCTGGCCCGCCTCCAGGGTCTCCCCGGCGGCGATCCGGACGGCGGCACCCCGCCCGGCGGGCCGTTCGGCGGCGGAGAGGACCGGACCCCCGGCGATCCCGACGTGTTCGGCCCGAGCCGGGGCTTCTCCTTCGGCTACGTCCCGGCACGCCCCCACGGACCGGGCCGCGAGCGGACCCGCTTCCACGAGGGGGGCGGCCCGCTCGGGGACGGCGGCTTCCGCATCCACCCGGTCGGCCGTCCGGACGACGGCCGCTCCGCCTCGCGCGGACTGCGCTTCGCCTTCGCCGCCGCCGGCGCGGTGTCGCTGGCCGCGGTCGCCCTCGGCGGGGTCACCACCGCCATCCCGGGCTACCCGGCCGCGGACGCCCGCGGCACCGGCAGCAACGTGATCCCGGCCCGCACCACGGGCACCGGCGGGAGCACGGGCGGGAACGCGTCGGCGTCCGAGGCCCAGCGCCGCCGTCAGGGGCCGCTGCTCGCCCAGGGCGGCGGGGCACTGCTCGGGCGCACGACTCCCCGGCCGACCGCCGTGACCGCACCCCTGGTGCCGGGCGCGCCGGACCCCACGGCCGGGCCGGACCAGAACACCGGCGCCCGGCCGGCCGGGCCGCTGATGGCGGGTGCCAACGCGGTGACCCCGCTGATAGGCCCGCTGGACAAGGCCATGGACCTGCCGCTGGGCAAGTGGTCCAAGGCGCCCATGGTCCCGGGGCTGCTCTCCGACACCGGCCCCGCCCCCGCCCCGCACAACTTCGTCCGCCCCTCGGCGTCCTCGGCGTCCTCGGCGTCGTCGGCCCCGGCGGCGTCCCGCCTGTCGGCTCCGGTCGTCCCGCACCGGGAACACTGACGCGGCCACACTGACGCGGGAGCCCTGGCCCGGAAGCCGGGCCCGGGTGTTCGACCGGCCCCGCGCAGGGGCCCGCGACCTGGTTGAATCCGGGCACGTAGCCGATGTCCCGCGGCCGCCGCCCAGCGCGGGGCCGCGGCCAGCCGTGGGGAGAGCATGAACGAGGGGAACCGCGTTCCGCCGGGGGCGGAGCCGGAGGCGGCGGCGGGGGCCGAGCCGACGCCGGACGGCGACTTCGAACTGGCCAGGCCGGAGCGGCCCACGCCGTTGCACGAACCGGACCCGTACAGCACCCCGCCCTACGGCGAACCGGGCCCCTGGGCGCCCGCCCCGCCGGTCCAGCACCCCATGGCGACCCCGGCGCACGGGACGGTCGTCGCACCACCGGCGACAGCGGCCGTACCGGCGCCCGCCGCGCTCGCGCCCGTACACGCCCCCACCCCACCCGCACCGGCCCCCACCGCGGCCGTACCGCCGGCCTCGGCGCCCGCCGTGCCCGCGTCCGCCTCCCCGCCCGCGGAACGGACGCCGGCGGACCCCTGGGGGCGCTACGACCCCTGGGCGGCGGGACCGCTCCAGCGGACCGGGCCCGCGGTGGGCGGGCGGCGGTCCGGGCGGCGGCGCTTCATGGTCGGCTGGACCCTCGCCGTCGCCCTGGTCGCGGCCGGGATCGGCGGGCTCGCCGGGGGCTATGTCGAGCGCGAGGGGTTCGGGAGCGGAGTGACCCTGCCGCAGCCCGGGGGCGTTCCCGCCGGGCGCGCGCCGGACAGCGTGGCCGGGATCGCCGCCCGCGCCCTGCCCAGCGTCGTCACCCTGCACGTCTCCGGCTCGGGCGAGGAGGGCACCGGCACCGGCTTCGTGCTGGACGACCGCGGGCACATCCTCACCAACAACCACGTCGTCGCGCCCGCCGCGTCCGACGGCAAGATATCCGTGACGTTCAGCGACGGCGACTCCGTCAAGGCCACCGTCGTCGGACGGGACAGCGGCTACGACCTCGCCGTCGTCCAGGTCGACGGCGTGCGCGGGCTCACCCCGCTGGCCCTCGGCAACTCCGACGACGTCCGGGTCGGCGACCCCGTCGTCGCCATCGGCGCCCCCTTCGACCTGGCCAACACCGTCACCGCCGGGATCATCAGCGCCAAGGAGCGGCCCATCACCGCGGGCGGCGAGGAGGGTGACGGCAGCGACGTGTCGTACGTGGACGCGCTGCAGACGGACGCGCCGATCAACCCGGGCAACTCCGGGGGACCGCTGCTGGACTCCCGGGCCCGGGTCATCGGCATCAACTCCGCCATCCGCTCCGCCGGCAGCGGATCGGACACCGAGGGCGGCCAGGCCGGCTCCATCGGCCTCGGCTTCGCCATCCCGGTCAACCAGGCCAAGCGCGTCGCCGAGGAACTGATCAACGACGGTCACGCCACCCACCCGGTCATCGGCGTCACCCTCGACATGGGCTACACCGGCGACGGCGCCCGCGTCGACGGCCACAGCACGGACGGCGGCCCCGCCGTGATCAAGGGCGGCCCCGGCGAGCGGGCCGGTCTCAGGGCGGGCGATCTGATCACCGGGGTCGACGGGGAGCGGGTGCACACCGGTGAGGAGCTGATCGTCAAGATCCGTGCCCACCGGCCCGGTGACCGGCTGCGGCTGACGGTCGAGCGCGGCGGCGCCGAGCGGGAGGTCTCACTCGTGCTGGGCGCCTCGGAGCAGAACTGACACAAGTCTCACCTCGGGACGGTACCGGTCGGACCAGAACGCCGGGTACCGTTGAGCGACCGAGGACATCGCAAGGAGCGTCAGGTGTTCAATGACATAGGGCCAATGGAGCTACTGACGATCATCGTCATCGCGGTGCTCGTGTTCGGCCCGGACAAGCTCCCCAAGGTCATCCAGGACGTCACCCGGACGATCCGGAAGATCCGCGAGTTCTCGGAGAGCGCCAAGCAGGACATCCGCAGCGAACTGGGCCCCGAGTTCAAGGACTTCGACTTCGAGGACCTCAACCCCAAGACGTTCCTGCGCAAGCAGCTCGGCAATGACGAGCTGGGGCTCCAGGAGATCCGCAACGGCTTCGACCTGAAGAAGGAGATGGCCGAGATCACCGACGCGGTGAACGGCCATGACACCGGGTCCTCCGGGTCCTCCGCCGCGTCCTCGGACTCCGCGCAGGCGTCCTCCGGCGGGCGGGTCGACATGACCAAGAAGCCCGAGGAGTCCGAGAAGGACGACCGGCCGCCGTTCGACTTCGACGCCACGTGAGCCGCGCCGCCGCCGCGTGAACCCTGCTGACGCCGCGTGACCCGCGCCGTCTCCGCCCGGGTCTCGCGCGCCACCCGTGGCATGCCGACACGCGCACGTGACGCGCGTCATAGCGCGCGCCCGTGCCAACCGGCCTGAACAGGCCGTTCGAGGGACCCGCGGGTCCGGCGCCTGCCCGGTGCGTCTCAGCGGTGTGGATATGCTGCCGAGTTGTTGTGCGGACCGGACGAGTACGCCCGAAGGGGGGCGGGCCGCCGCTTCGGTCCGACGAGCGCGAGGAGGCGTCCGGGCAGATGGAGACGACGAGTCGGGTGGGCGCGACGGCGCCGGCCACGGAGGGCGGGCAGGGTCTCGCCTCCGACCGCGGCACGGTCGACGGTTACCTGCGGGCGCCCTTCCCCTGGTACGGGCTCGACGAGGCGTTCACGGGGCCGCGCTGGCTGATGCAGGTCGGCATGGCGTCCGACGGTGCCGTGGAGCACGGGTCGATCGGCCACGGTGACACGCCCTCCGTCCTGCACGAGGGCGCCGCCGGCGCCGAGCCCCGGGAGAAGTTCGCGGTGGTGGTGACCGTCGCCGCGCATCCGTCCCGGCGGGTGGCCGGCGGTTCGGGGCTGCTGGAGGCGACGTCCGTGTCCTCGGCGGCGTGGCTCGCGGGGGTGGGGCTGCTGTCCTTCACCTGGCCGGGACAGATGGACCACGGCCTGCGCGACGACTGGCTGGAGCAGCAGACCGAGACGGCGTGGGCACTGGCCGACGATCTCGGCGGGCCCGAGTGGTCCACGCTCTCGCTTCCGGTGGACGGGGTCGCGGCGCCGTTCCACTACCGGGAGTCGGAGTTCGGCTGGGTGCTGGCCGGTTCCACCGAGGCGGGCGTGCACCTCGGCGCGTACGGGCGGGGCATGAGCGCGTACGGGCTCGGGTTCGCCGCGGTGAAGGACGTCGCCGCGTACGCGTGAGTCGGGGGCGCCGGACGCACCCGGCGCCCCCCTCGTCCCGCGCGGTGAAGCTCAGAACTTGTTCTTCGGCGTGAGGCCGAGGGACATGCCCGACAGGCCCCGCTGCCGGCCGCCCAGCTTGCCCGCGATGGAGCGCAGGGCGCTGCCCGCGGGGGAGTCCGGGTCGGTCAGCACGACCGGCTTGCCCTCGTCGCCGCCCTCGCGGAGGCGGACGTCGATGGGGATGGAGCCGAGGACCGGCACCGTCGTACCCGTCGTACGGGTCAGGCCGTCGGCGACCAGCTGGCCGCCGCCGGTGCCGAAGACGTCGACCATCTCGCCGCAGTGCGGGCAGGGCAGGCCGGACATGTTCTCGACCACGCCGACGATCTTCTGGTGGGTCTGCACGGCGATGGAGCCCGCGCGCTCGGCCACCTCGGCGGCCGCCTGCTGCGGGGTCGTGACGACCAGGATCTCGGCGTTCGGCACCAGCTGGGCCACGGAGATCGCGATGTCACCGGTGCCGGGCGGCAGGTCCAGGAGCAGGACGTCCAGGTCGCCCCAGTACACGTCCGCCAGGAACTGCTGGAGGGCGCGGTGCAGCATGGGACCGCGCCAGACCACCGGCGCGTTGCCCGGGGTGAACATGCCGATGGAGATGACCTTCACGCCGTTCGCCGACGGCGGCATGATCATGTTCTCCACCTGGGTAGGACGGCCCTCCGCGCCCAGCATCCGGGGCACCGAGTGGCCGTAGATGTCGGCGTCCACGACGCCCACCTTGAGGCCGTCGGCCGCCATCGCCGCCGCGAGGTTCACGGTGACCGAGGACTTGCCGACGCCGCCCTTGCCGGAGGCGACCGCGTAGACCCGGGTGAGGTTGCCCGGCTTGGCGAACGGGACCTCGCGCTCGGCCTGGCCGCCGCGCAGGGCCTCGGCCAGCTCGCGCCGCTGCTCGTCGCTCATCACGTCCAGCGTGACGTCCACGCGGGTGACGCCCTCGACGCGCGAGACCGCCTCGGTGACCCGCTGGGTGATGGTGTCGCGCATGGGGCAGCCGGAGACCGTCAGGTACACGGTGACCGCGACCGTGCCGTCCTCCCCGATCCCCACCGATTTGACCATCCCCAGTTCGGTGATGGGGCGGTTGATCTCGGGGTCGTTCACCGTCGCCAGTGCCTCGCGCACCGCGTCTTCCGTAGCCATAAGAACGATGGTACGGCGCGCCGAGGGCCCTCCGGGTAGCCCCTCAGCGGTCGTCTGCGTCACGTCCGGGCGGGCGTTCGGTCCGTTCCGCCGGGAATACGACCGGACCTCCGTGACCGCGCCGTTCCTCCATCTCCTTGAGCATGTCCTGAAGCTCCGAGCGGATCCAGTCACGGGTGGCGACCTCGCCGAGGCCCATGCGCAGCGCGGCGATCTCCCGGGTCAGGTACTCGGTGTCCGCGATCGACCGCTCGTTCTGCTTGCGGTCCTGTTCCAGGTTGACCCGGTCGCGGTCGTCCTGCCGGTTCTGCGCGAGCAGGATCAGCGGGGCGGCGTAGGACGCCTGGAGGGACAGCGCCAGGGTCAGGAAGATGAACGGGTACTCGTCGAACCGCAGTTGCCGGGGGGCGGCCACGTTCCACAGCACCCAGACGATGATGACGATCGTCATCCAGACGATGAAGCGTCCCGTGCCGAGGAACCGGGCGATCCGCTCCGACAGCCGACCGAAGGCCTCCGGGTCCCACTCGGGCAGGAACCGGCGGCGGGGCGGCCGCGGCTGGTCGAGCCGGAGCGTGCGCGGGCGGGTGGCCGCCGTGGCGCCCGCGGGCGTGCGCTCGCGGCCGCTTTCACGCTCAGGAGGCATGGTCACCCGCCTTCTTGTCCCCCTCGGGGTTCTCCTCCAGGTGGAACTCGGTCTCGCGCCAGTCGTCGGGCAGCATGTGGTCCAGTACGTCGTCCACGGTCACCGCGCCGAGCAGCGACCCGGCCTCGTCCACCACGGGCGCGGCCACCATGTCGTAGGTGGCGAAGAACCCGGCGATGACCGGCAGCGCGTCGTCCGGGGACAGCGGCTGGAGATCGTCGTCCAGGAGCGAGCTGACCAGGGTGTACGGGGGGTCGCGCAGCAGTCGCTGGAAGTGGGCGGTGCCCAGGTACTTGCCGGTCGGGGTCTCGTCCGGCGGGCGGCAGACGTAGACCTGGGCGGCGAGCGCGGGGGAGAGGTCGGGGTTGCGGACCCGGGCGAGCGCGTCGGCGACGGTGGCGTCGGGGCGCAGCACGATCGGCTCGGTGGTCATGAGGCCGCCGGCGGTGTGTTCCTCGTAGGACATCAGGCGCCGCATGTCGGCCGCGTCGCCGGGCTGCATCAGGCTCAGCAGCCGCTCCTTGTCCTCCTCCGGCAGTTCGGAGAGCAGGTCGGCCGCGTCGTCCGGGTCCATGGCCTCCAGGACGTCGGCCGCGCGCTCCTCCTGGAGCTTGCCGAGAATCTCGATCTGGTCGTCCTCCGGCAGCTCCTCCAGGACGTCCGCGAGCCGGTCGTCGTCCAGGGCGGCGGCGACCTCGGCGCGCCGTTTGGCGGAGAGGTGGTGCAGCACGTTGGCGAGGTCGGCGGGGCGCAGCTGTTCGAAGGTGGCGAGCAGGTTCTCGGCGCCCTGCCCGTGCTCCTCCAGGGAGAACCCGGAGACGCCGGCCCAGTCCACGGTCAGCGTCTCGCCCTTGACCCGGCGGAACGCGCTGCCCTTTTTGCCCTTGCGGACGAAGACGCGGTCGATCTCCCAGTCCCGGCGCGCGGGCAGCTGCTGCACGGACATGTCGAGGACGGTGGCCTCCTCGCCGGTCTCCACCAGGGTGACCCGCCGGTCCAGCAGCTCGCCGAAGACCAGGCGCTCGGTGGGCCGCTGCTCGAAGCGGCGGACGTTCATGACGCCGGTGCTGATGACCTGCCCGGACTCGATGCCGGTGATCCGGGTCATGGGCAGGAAGATGCGGCGCCGGGTGGACAGTTCGACGACGAGGCCGAGCACGCGCGGGGGTCTCCTGCCCACGCGCAGCATCACGACGAGATCGCGCACGCGGCCCACCTGGTCGCCGTTCGGATCGAAGACGGGGACCCCGGCGAGGTGCGAGACGAAGATCCGGGGGGCGCCGGCTGCCATGGTTCTGCTTCCTTGTCAGGGACGTGCGTCGGAGAGGTGCGTCGGAGAGGTGTGGAGGGGTTTGCCGCAACGACTGCTTTTGTTGGGGAATTGCTCGTATTTGCCCGCACGGTTGCGCTTCAGGCTAGCCCGTACCGATCGGATACGCCCTGGTGGGGGGTCCGGACGGACTGGCTCCGCCAGGCGGCCGGGCACCGGTACGCTGCGGTACGCCGCTGAAGGAACCGTCGGAAAGGCGACCTCACCTGTGACTGCGATTCCCCCCGGCCGTACCCGCCCGGTGACCGCGCTGTGCGCGCTGGCCGTGACGGGCGCGGCGGTGCTGGCCGGATGCGGCGGCGACGATCCGGACGCGGGGACGAACGGGGTGGGCAAGCTGCCCGCCGACAGCATCCAGGCGCGGACGCGGGCGGCGGCGCAGGGGGCGTCGGCGGTACGGGTGTCCGGGACCGTGGTGACCAGCGGCCGTACGTACCGGCTCGACATGCGGCTGAAGGACGACGGTGGATCGGGGTCGGTGACCTCGGGGGCCGCCACGTTCAGGCTGCTGCGGGTCGGTACGCAGCTGTATCTGAAGGCCGACGCGGACTTCTGGGCGCAGACGGACGGCAAGGGCGGCGACGGCAGCGGCGCGGCGGCCAAGCTCGACGGCAAGTACGTGAAGGTGCCGCAGCAGGACCCCGCGTACAAGAAGTTCAGCGGCTTCACGGACAAGGACGTCCTCCTCTCGGGTCTCCTGACACTGCACGGCTCCCTGGCGACCGACGGTCATCACACCCGGGCGAGTACCCCGACCATCCGCATCACCGGCGACCACGGCTCGGGCGGCACCCTGGACGTCTCCCTGAAGGGCACCCCCTACCCCCTCGCGCTCACCCGCGCGGGCAACGCGGGCACCCTTCGCTTCTCCGACTGGGGCAAGCCCTTCACGCTCACCGAGCCGGCCAGGTCCGAGACGGTGGATTACGGGCAGCAGCTGCCGACGTCCTGAGCGGGACGGCACCCGGGGGCGCACCGGTACCGAGTCGCACGCCGGAACCGCGGGTCCGGGATCACCGGCCCTTGCGGCGCCTCGCCAGGAGCTTCGGCAGGGCCGCCGGTACCGGCCGGCGCGTCGTCGCCGGCGTCGCCACCGGTCTCTCGGCCAGGCTGCCGTCGGGCAGGGCGGTCACCGCGCCCGCCGGCGTCAGGCGCAGCACCCTGCACTCGCGCGCCCAGCGGTCCGGCATCCGCTCGGCGTCGGGGGCGTTCAGGCGCTTGGACCTGAGGTCGGCGACCGCCGCCTCCCACTCCGGCGTGCCGGCGGGCAGCTCCGTCACCGCGGCCGGGAAGGAGACCAGCCGGCCGCCCTTGTCCTTGCTGCGGACGGTCACCTCGGCGGAGCCGCCGTCGGTCAGTCCCGTCAGCGGCTGCTCGCCGGGCCCGTCGCCGACCACGCACACCGCGCCCTCGTGCCACACATGCCACACCGCACGCGCGGCGGACGCGTCCGCGCCCCGCACCCACAGGAGGCCGGACTTCTTCGCGGCCTCCTCGATGAGGGCCCTGTCGCGCAGCTCGCCTGTCATACGTCCACCCCTGTCCACGCCGCTCACAGCCAGCCGTTGCGCTTCAGTGTCCGGTGGATGCCCAGACACAGCACGACGGTGATGCCCATGATCACCGGGTACCCGTACTTCCAGTGCAGCTCCGGCATGTACGTGAAGTTCATCCCGTACACCCCGCACACCATCGTCGGCACCGCGATGATCGCGGCCCACGCGGTGATCTTCCGCATGTCCTCGTTCTGCGCGACGGACGCCTGCGCGAGGTTGGCCTGGAGGATGGAGTTGAGCAGTTCGTCGAAGCCGACGACCTGCTCGTGGACGCGGGCGACGTGGTCGGCGACGTCCCGGAAGTACTTCTGGATGTCCGGGTCGATCAGCCGCATCGGCCGCTCGCTGAGCAGCTGCATCGGCCGCAGCAGCGGCGCCACCGCGCGCTTGAACTCCATGACCTCGCGCTTGAGTTGGTAGATCCGCGCGGAGTCCACACCCCGCGAGACCCCGCCCCGCCCCGGAGAGAAGACCTCGGTCTCCACCTCGTCGATGTCGTCCTGCACCGCGTCGGCCACCGCGATGTACCCGTCCACCACGTGGTCGGCGATCGCGTGCAGCACCGCCGAGGGGCCCTTCGCCAGCAGCTCCGGGTCGTCCTGCAACCGGTGCCGCAGGGCCCGCAGCGAGCCCTGGCCGCCGTGCCGCACGGTGATGAAGAAGTCCCGGCCGGTGAAGCACATCACCTCGCCGGTCTCCACGACCTCGCTGGTCGCGGTGAGCCGGTCGTGTTCGAGGTAGTGGATGGTCTTGAAGACGGTGAACAGCGAGTCGTCGTACCGTTCCAGCTTCGGCCGCTGGTGCGCCTGCACCGCGTCCTCGACGGCGAGCGGGTGCAGCCCGAACTCCCCCGCGATACCGGCGAACTCGGCCTCGGTCGGCTCGTGCAGCCCGATCCACACGAAGCCGCCGTCGCGCCGTACCTGCCGCATCGCCTCATGCGGGGTCAGCGGCTTCGCGCTCGCGAGGCGCCTGCCGTCGCGGTAGACGGCGCAGTCGACCACGGCCGACGGGGTGGCGGGGTCGCGCGTGGTGTCGTACGACACGGACGGCGCGCTCGTGGCCTTGCGCGGCGAGACGCGGGAGGGACGGACCACGGCGCGCAGGTCGCGGATCATCGACATGGGCAGGCTCCTTCGCGACAGGCAACGAAAGACCGCCGAAGACGGGTGGAACCACCCGGAATGAGGACGTCCTGCGGGGATTTCCCCGGCCGGGGCGGGGGAAAGTGTTTGGCTCGTCCACAAAGCGGGGAGCACCGCACCGTTGCGGTGGCGATTTCGCTGCTGATGCAGAACTGATGCAGATCAGGCAAAGCGATACGAAGTGCTCTTCCGAACAGTGACGCGCACGGGAAGGCGGCAGCCGGCCAGAACGGAAACCAGCCAGTGGCTACGACGGCCAGTGACTACATCAGCGGGCGGAAGAGCGAGTGGTACTACCAGGTCGACTTCGATCCATGACAGCCCCACCTCCTCCGGCCGGTCCCTCGTAAGGGAGTTCCCAGGGGTCCGGGACTTGACAGCACGCTTGGCGCGCCGTCCCGAACCACCGGCTCAGAGTACCAGCCGCCCTTGCTGTCAAGGTGCCGCTTTGCCCGCTGCTGACGAGTTCTATGCTCACGGCATGGTTGATGTTCTTCCTCTGGTCGAGGCACGGTTGACGACCGCGCTGGGCGAAGCGGACGCGCGCGCCGCCGTCACCTTCCTCGGCACGGACCGCATCGAGGTGCTCCGCTTCACCGAGGGGGACGTCGTCCGCTACGCGACCCTCGGCATGTCCGCGCACCCCATGAGCGACCCCACCGCGCTGGTCGCCGATCCCGTCAAGGGCCCCCGCGCCGAACTGGTCCTGTCGGTGCGCGCGGGCGTCGCCGACACCGACAAGGTGCTCCGCCCGCTCGCCGTGCTCGCCGCTTCCCCGCAGGTCGAGGGGCTGATCGTGACGCCCGGTGCCTCTCTGGAGGTCGGCGAGCCGCTGTGGCCCGGCGCCCCCTTCAGCTCGGTCCTGGTGGGCGAGGGCGGCGGGCTGGTGGAGGATCTGGAGCTGGACGGTCCGCTGGATCCCGTGCGGTTCCTTCCGCTGCTGCCGATGACGGCGAACGAGGCCGCCTTCAAGCGCGTGCACGGCGCCCAGGCACTCCAGGAACGCTGGCTGACGCACGGAACGGACCTGCGGGATCCCGTCCGCAGGTCCGTTCCGCTGGAGTGAGCAAGCTCACCAAGGCCCGGCCGGCACCGGTCAGTTGGCGAAGACCGTGACCCCGTCCTCGGTGGCGTGCTTCGGCGCCAGCTCCTCCGCGTCGTGGGTGAGCGCCCGCCGCCGTACGACCACCACCAGGGCGCCCAGCAGCGCGGTGACCGCCGCCACCACGAACGGGACGTGGATGTTCGTCCACTCCTCGATCTTCGGCGCGAAGTAGGGCGCGGCCGCCGCCGCGAACCAGCGGACGAAGTTGTAGCCCGCGCTCGCCACCGGGCGCGGGGCGCTGGAGACCCCGAGGGCCAGCTCGGTGTAGACGGTGTTGTTCACGCCGATGAGGGCGCCGGACAGGATGGTGCAGACGATCGCGGTGGTGTGGTTGCCGTAGCCGAGCACCAGGACGTCGGCCGCGAGCAGTACCAGCGAGGCGCCGAGCACCTTCAGCGAGCCGAACCGCTCCTGTGCGCGCGGGGCCACGATCACCGAGAAGACGGCGAGCAGCGCGCCCCAGCCGAAGAACACGGCGCCCGAGCGGTACGGGGTCATGTTCAGCACGAACGGCGTGAAGGCGAGCACGGTGAAGAACGTGTAGTTGTAGAAGAACGCCGAGATCGCCGCCGAGGCCAGACCGCCGTGGCCGAGCGCCCTGACCGGGTCGAGGACCGAGGTCTTCCTGGCCGGCTTCGGCTGCTCCTTCAGGAACGCCGTGATGCACAGGAAGCCGACCGCCATCAGCGTGGCGGTGCCGAAGAACGGGTAGCGCCAGCTCATGTTGCCCAGGATCGCGCCGAGCAGCGGGCCGCAGGCCAGGCCGAGGCCGAGCGCGGACTCGTAGAGCAGGATCGCCGCCGCGCTGCCTCCGGCCGCGGCGCCGACGATGACGGCGAGCGCGGTGGAGACGAACAGCGCGTTGCCGAGGCCCCAGCCCGCCCGGAAGCCGACCAGCTGGCCGACGCTGCCCGAGGTGCCGGCGAGCGCGGCGAAGACGACCACGAAGGCGAGACCGAGCAGCAGCGTCTTCCTGCCGCCGATGCGGCTGGAGACGAAGCCGGTCAGCAGCATCGCGACGGCGGTGATCAGGAAGTACGAGGTGAAGAGCAGGGACACCTGACTGGGGGTGGCGTCCAGGCCCCGCGCGATCGACGGCAGGATCGGGTCGACCAGGCCGATGCCCATGAAGGCGACGACGGAGGCGCCGGCCGTGGCCCAGACCGCCTTCGGCTGCCGCAGGATGCTGCCGGCACCCGCGTCCAGGGGATCCATGTGCTACTCCCGTTTCCTAGTTAGTTGGCTTATACACATACTAAGTTAGCCCTGCTAATTAATGCAAGGTGCACCTAATCTGCCCGGTCAGGGGTGGTGGAGGGGTCCGTCAGGGGGGCGGGGGTCGGTCCGGGCCGTCCGGACGGGTGATCGTCCTTGACGCGGACGGGTCGGGGTAGGACCGTGGGGCCCTATGAGGGGCGAACCCAGTTGCCCGCGATGTGGTGGCCGGGTCAGGGCTCCCGGTCTCTTCGCCGACACGTGGCAGTGCGATGTGCACGGGGCGGTGTTTCCGTTGCAGCCCGTGATCCCGCCCAGCGTCGAGGCCCTCGGTGCCGTGGTGCACCGCACGCACGTTCCGCTGTGGATGCCGTGGCCGCTGCCGGTCGGCTGGCTCTTCACCGGGGCGGCCTACGCGGGCGACGACCGCAGCGGCGGCCGCGCGACCGCCGTCGCCTGCTCCGGGCCCGGCCCGCTCGGCGGCCCCGGGGAGCTGATCCTGGTCGCCGAGGAGATGGGCGTCGGCCTCGGGGCGCGCTACGCGGGGCTCGACGGCCCGGACCCGGGGCCGTACATGAACGTCGAGAAGCCGCCGCAGACCAAGGTGCTCGCCGCCGGTCGCCCCACGCCGCTCTGGCACGTCTACCGCACCCCCGACGACCGTGCCGTCTTCGCCGGCGAGGCGCTCGGCATGTGGCTGTGGGCGGTGATCTGGCCCGAGCAGGCGGGGCTGCTGCTGTACGACGAGCTGGTCCTGACCGACCTGCGCGACGCCGGCGCGGAGCTGGACCTGGTCCCCTACGGGGCGCTGTCGCCCCGGCTGCTGCGCCCGTAGGGGGCGCGCGGGAGGTCCTGTAGGGGGCGTACCCAGGGAGCGGTCGTGACAAAGGGGGTGTCCGGGCCGGTTATCCTGAGGTGTCCTCTTCCGTCCCGGGCCCGTCTGGAGTCACCGTGCGCATCGATCTGCACTGTCACTCCACGGCGTCCGACGGCACGGACACCCCGGCCGAGCTGATGCGCAACGCCGCCGCGGCCGGCCTGGACGTCGTCGCGCTGACCGACCACGACACCACCCGCGGGTACGCCGAGGCCATCGCCGCGCTGCCCGCCGGGCTCACCCTGGTCCCGGGCGCCGAACTGTCCTGCCGTGTCGACGGCGTCTCGATGCACATGCTGGCCTACCTCTTCGACCCCGAGGAGCCCGCCCTGCTCGCCGAGCGCGAACTGGTCCGGGACGACCGGGTGCCGCGGGCCAAGGGCATGGTCGCCAAGCTGAACGAGCTGGGCGTGCCGGTCACCTGGGAGCAGGTCGAGCGGATCGCCGCCGGCGGCTCCGTGGGGCGCCCGCACGTCGCCTCCGCGCTGGTCGAGCTGGGCGTGGTGGAGACGGTGAGCGACGCGTTCACCGAGGAGTGGCTCGCCGACGGCGGCCGCGCCTACGTGGCGAAGCACGAGACCGATCCCTTCGAGGCGATCCGGCTGGTCAAGACCGCGGGCGGGGTCTGCGTGTTCGCGCACCCGGCCGCCGCCAAGCGGGGTCGTACGGTCCCCGAGTCCGCGATCGCCGAGATGGCCGCGGCCGGCCTGGACGGCATCGAGGTCGACCACATGGACCACGACGCGGAGGCCAGGGAGCGGCTGCGCGGCCTGGCGAAGGACCTCGGACTGCTGGTCACCGGCTCCTCGGACTACCACGGCAGCCGCAAGACCGTCGCGCTCGGTGCCTACACCACCGACCCCGAGGTGTACGGGGAGATCACCCGCCGGGCGACCGGCGCGTTCCCGGTCCCGGGGGCCGGCGGAGCCTGAGGCCGCCCCCTCGCAGCCGACGCGCGCCCACACCTCAGTTCTTCTTCTTTCAGCAAGGCCAGTACTTCCCCCATGTTCGACATCGCCGTCTTCGGCTCTCTGTTCCTGACCCTTTTTGTCATCATGGATCCCCCTGGGATCACCCCGATCTTCCTCGCCCTGACGGCGGGCCGGCCGGCGAAGGTGCAGAAGCGGATGGCCTTCCAGGCCGTCTGCGTCGCGTTCGGGGTCATCGCCGTCTTCGGCGTCCTCGGACAGCAGATCCTCGACTACCTGCACGTGTCCGTGCCCGCCCTGATGATCGCGGGCGGACTGCTGCTCCTGCTCATCGCGCTCGACCTGCTCACCGGCAAGAACGACGAGCCGAAGGCCACCAAGGACGTCAACGTGGCCCTCGTGCCGCTCGGCATGCCGCTGCTCGCGGGGCCCGGCGCGATCGTGTCCGTCATCCTGGCCGTGCAGAGGGCCGGCAGCGTGAGCACGCAGATGTCCGTGTGGATCGCGATCCTCGCGATCCATGTGGTGCTGTGGCTGGTGATGCGCTATTCGCTGCTGATCATCCGGGTCATCAAGGACGGCGGCGTGGTCCTGGTGACACGGCTCGCGGGCATGATGCTCTCCGCGATCGCGGTGCAGCAGATCATCAACGGGATCAGCCAGGTGATCCGGGGGAGCTGAGGCTCCCGTGCTTCGGCGCCGGCGCTCAGACGATCCAGGGGAGCCGGACCGCTTCGGTGCGGTCCGGCTCCCCTGGAAAGTGTGAGCGGGAACCCGTTACGAGGCCGGGGTCTCGGCCGGACGGATCCACAGGCGCTGTCCCACGGCGGCGGCCTGCTGCACGATCCGATTGACGGAGGCGGCGTCCACGACGGTGCTGTCCACGGTGGTGCCGTCGACCTCGTCGAGTCGCATGATCTCGAAGCGCACAGGCTTCTCCCTTCGTCTGGTCATCCTCCTGCGGAGAACTACTTGGTGCGCCGGATGTGTATCCCGCGTCGTACTGAGTCAACCTGCCGCGTGTTACAAACATTCCCTACGCTAAAGAAATTTTTCGAACGCCTAATTACTGACCGGTAAGTAACCGCTGGTGACCGAGAGAGAGCACCCGAGACTGACCGGGACCGGTTGTGTTCGCAGTGTGACGGCGAGGAGAATGGAGGTGATGAACGACGACCTGGCGCACCTCGCCACCCGCATCGACCGTACGAACGAGCTACTCGAACGCATGCTCGCCGAGGTGGCGAAGACACCCTCGACCCACGCGATCTTCGTGGACGCCGGGTATCTCTACGCGGCCGCGGGCCGACTGGTCGCCGGGACGGAGGACCGCCGGGCCTTCGACGTCGACGCCGAGGGACTGATCGACGCGCTGATCGACCGCGCCCGCACCGTCTTCGCGGACAGCCGGCTGCTGCGCGTCTACTGGTACGACGGCGCCCGGCGCCGCATCCACACCGCCGAGCAGCAGTCCATCGCCGAACTCCCCGACGTCAAGGTCCGCCTCGGCAACCTCAACGCCAACAACCAGCAGAAGGGCGTCGACTCGCTGATCCGCACGGATCTGGAGTCGCTGGCCCGGCACCGCGCCATCAGCGACGCGGCCCTGCTCGGCGGCGACGAGGACCTGGTCTCCGCGGTCGAGGCCGCCCAGGGCTACGGCGCCCGCGTCCACCTGTGGGGCATCGAGGCGCCCGAGGGCCGCAACCAGGCCGAACCCCTGCTCTGGGAGGTGGACAGCCAGCGCACCCTGGACCTGGAGTTCTTCAAGCCGTACGTCTCCAGGCGCACGGCCGCCGCCTACGAGGCCGGCGCCGGTGCCCGGCCCACCCGCGAGGACGTCCGCTTCGTCGGCGCCCAGATCGCGGCGAAGTGGCTGGCCTCCCGGGGCCGCGACGCCCTGGTCGAGCTGCTGCCCGGCCATCCGTACCTGCCCGGCTCCGTCGACCAGGACCTCCTGGTCGAGGCCGAGGGCCTGCTCCAGTACTCGCTGCGCGGCCAGGCGGATCTGCGCCGGGCCCTCAGGGACGGGTTCTGGGACCACTTGCAGGCGCAGTACTAGCGGCTCTCCCCGTCCGCCCCGGTCCCGTCGGTCTCGTGCCAGAAATCGGCGAGGGCGCGGGCCGTCTCCAGCGGGCGCTCGGTGTTGGGGGAGTGCTCGGTGCCGTCGATGACCGTCCGGCGCGCGCCGAGCCGTGTCGCCATGTCGTCCAGCAGGGGCACCGGCCAGGTGTCGTCCCAGGAGCCCGACACGACGTGGAACGGCAGCGGCAGGGCGGCCAGCTCCGCGACCCGGTCCGGCTCCACGCACAACTGGCGCCCGGCGGCGAGGAGCTGCGCGGGCTTGGTGCCCATCCAGCGGAGCCGCAGGTGCTCCTGGATGTCCGGGGCGTCGCCCGGCGCGGTCGTCCCGGTCTGCTCGGGCGGCTCCATCTCCCGCATCGCCTCCCACACCTGCGCCATGGTCAGCACGGCGAGCGTGTCCCGCAGCAGCCGTACGCGTTCCTGCTGGGGCTCGGAGATCTGCGCGGGCCCCGACGCCATCAGGGTCAGCGACCGGAAGGGCGAGTGGTCCAGGAGCACGGCCGCGCGGGCGACCTGACCGCCGAAGGAGTGCCCCAGCAGATGCACCGGCGCGCCGACCGCCTCGACCTGCGCCAGCACGTCCGCCGCCAACTCGGCCTGCACGTAAGCCGATTCGTCACCCTCGGGGCCGTCCGACTCGAACTGCCCCCGCCCGTCCACGGCCACGGTCCGGTACCCGCGCGCGGCCAGCGGCACGTGCAGCGGGTTGAAGTCCTCCTTGCTGCCGGTGAACCCGGGCAGCAGCAGGACGATCCCCTTCGCCTCGACCCCCTCGGCCACCGGGGCGTCGACGACGGCGAACTCCCCGCGCGCGGTGCGCAGCGTGTACGCGCGGGCTCCGGGGGGCGGGACGAAGGTGTCGGGCCTGCTCATGGAGAGAGGTTAACGGGACAGGCGGGCTCCGAGCGGGGAGGGGCGTCGGCGGGGAACGCCGACGGCCCGGTTCACCGAGGTGAACCGGGCCGTCATCGGGCTGCGGTGCCGCCGCGCGGGCGGCGCCGGATCAGGCTTCCGGGGCCTCCGCGGCCGCCGTCGCCTTGCGGGCGCGGCGTGGCTTGGCCTCCGGCTCGCCGGTGGCCTGCGCCGGGATCTCCGCGGTGGCCGTCCCGGCGGCGGCCTTGCGGGTCCGCCGCGCCTTCGGAGCGGCCGGCTCGGCGCCGTCGGCGGTGGCCTCGGCGGCCTTGCGGGTGCGGCGCGGCTTGGTCTCCGCGGCTTCGGTGACCTCCGTGGTGACCTCCGCGGCCTCGGCGCTCGCCGCGGTCTTGCGGGTGCGGCGGGGCTTGGCCTCGGTCTCGGCGGCCTCGGTCTCCGGCTTGGCGGCGGCCGTCTTGCGGGTGCGGCGCGGCTTGGCCTCGGCCTCGGCCGCGTCCGCCTCGGTGACGGTCGCCTTGCGCGTGCGGCGCGCCTTGGGCTCCGCGGCCGGGTTCTCCGCCACGGGCTCGGCGGCGACCGCCGGGGCCTCGGCGGCCTTGCGGGTGCGGCGCGGCTTGACCTCCGCGGCCTCCGCCGTGTCCGCGGCGGCGGCCTCGGCGACCGGCTCGGCCGCCTTACGGGTGCGACGGCGCGGCTTGGCCTCCGCCGCGGGCGCGGGTTCCGCGACGACGGCCGGGGCCGGGGTGTCCACGACGGCGGTCTCCACGGCCTCCGCCGCCACGGGCTGCGCGGTCTTGCGGGTACGGCGGCGGCGCGGCGTCTCCACGACCTCCGTGGCCTCCGCCTCGGCGGGGGCCGGAGCGGTCACCGCGGCCTCCCGCGGCGCCTCGGCGGTCGCCTCCGCGGTCGGCGTCACCGCGGCGGGCGCCTGCGCGCCGCCCCGGGTGCGACGGCGACGGCGCGGGGTGCGCGTCGGCTCCTCCACGGACGAGGTCTCGGCGGCCGGCGCCTGCGGGGCCGCGTCCAGCGGGGCGCCGCCCCGGGTACGGCGGCGACGGCGCGGGGTGCGCGCCGGACGCTCGCGCTCGGCGGCGTGGGACTCGGCACGGTCGTGGCGGTCGTGGCGGTCGTGGCGGCCACCGCGGCCGCGGTCACGGCCGCGGGCGCCGCGTCCGCCGGTCTCGCCCAGGTCCTCCAGCACCTCCGCGTCCAGACCGGCACGGGTGCGCTCCGAGCGCGGCAGGATGCCCTTGGTGCCCTCGGGGATGCCGAGGTCGGAGAACAGGTGGGGGGACGTGGAGTACGTCTCCACCGGGTCGTTGAAGTCCAGCTCCAGCGCCTTGTTGATCAGCTGCCAGCGCGGGATGTCGTCCCAGTCCACGAACGTGATCGCCGTACCCTTGGCGCCCGCGCGGCCGGTGCGGCCGACGCGGTGCAGGTACGTCTTCTCGTCCTCGGGGGACTGGTAGTTGATGACGTGGGTGACGCCCTCGACGTCGATGCCGCGCGCGGCCACGTCGGTGCAGACGAGCACGTCCACCTTGCCGTTGCGGAACGCGCGCAGCGCCTGCTCGCGGGCGCCCTGGCCGAGGTCGCCGTGGACCGCGCCGGAGGCGAACCCGCGGCGCTGCAACTGCTCGGCGATGTCGGCGGCCGTGCGCTTGGTGCGGCAGAAGATCATCGCGAGCCCGCGGCCGTCGGCCTGAAGGATGCGCGCGACCATCTCCGGCTTGTCCATGGAGTGACCGCGGTAGACGAACTGCTTGA
Source organism: Streptomyces hygroscopicus subsp. hygroscopicus (assembly GCF_030269125.1). Lineage (GTDB taxonomy): Bacteria > Actinomycetota > Actinomycetes > Streptomycetales > Streptomycetaceae > Streptomyces > Streptomyces hygroscopicus_C. The sequence continues at coordinate 166,620 of NZ_BSSM01000010.1, forward strand.
TGTTCGCGACCGTCGCACCCTCGTCGTCCGGCGCGGTGGCGCGGATGTGCGTGGGGCGGGACATGTAGCGGCGGGCGAGGCCGATGACCGCGCCCGGCATGGTCGCCGAGAACAGCATGGTCTGGCGCTTGGCCGGGAGCATGTCGATGATCTTCTCGACGTCCGGCAGGAAGCCCAGGTCGAGCATCTCGTCGGCCTCGTCCAGGACCAGGCACTTGACGTGCTTCAGGTTGAGCTTCTTCTGGCCCGCGAGGTCGAGCAGGCGGCCCGGGGTGCCGACGACGACGTCGACGCCCTTCTTCAGGGCCTCGACCTGGGGCTCGTAGGCCCGGCCGCCGTAGATCGCCAGCACCCGCACGTTACGGACCTTGCCGGCCGTCTGGAGGTCGTTGGTGACCTGGGTGCACAGTTCGCGGGTGGGGACGACGACCAGCGCCTGCGGGGTGTCGGTCAGCTCGTCGGGGGCGGCGCGTCCGGCCTCGACGTCGGCGGGGACGGTCACGCGCTCGAGGAGGGGGAGGCCGAAGCCCAGCGTCTTGCCGGTGCCGGTCTTGGCCTGGCCGATGACGTCCGTGCCGGAAAGGGCGACGGGGAGCGTCATCTCCTGGATGGGGAAGGGGTTGATGATGCCGACGGCCTCCAGGGCCTCGGCGGTCTCGGGGAGGATCCCAAGGTCTCGAAACGTCGTAGTCAGGGTGCTGCCTCTTCTGTGTGGCGCGGTGCGAGGCGAGCGCGGGGGTCATGACTGACCGTGCCGGGGACGTCGGCTGCCGTACGGGCGAACCTGGTAAGGCAAGCCGTATGGCACGGGACCTCTGCCGACGCTCGAGCGCTCGTACCGCTGAGGGTGTCCCTCCGGTCGTCGTACGCACTGAGCCGTACGCCACGGAGGTCTGTCGGGTCGGAGCCGATCGGGCCACCGACCGGGCATCCTCATGCGTGCGCCCTGTCGGGACACGTCGAACACCGTCGACGCACTCAGCAGGCGCATTACCACCATACCCCGGATTCGCGCACATGCGATGGCCGATTTGGTCACGTAGTCGTGGTCACAGTGGTCGGCCGGGGGCTCGACGGGGGCGCCGAGCGGGCTATTGTGCGCCTCATGACTAGCTCTGACAAGCCTGAGAACGCGTCCGCCGCCCCCGTACCGACCGGTGTCGCCGCGCAGGACTGGGCGCAGGCCGCCGCCGAGCCGCACTACCGCGCCGCCGTCGTGGACCTGCTCGGGGCGCTCGCCTACGGAGAGCTCGCCGCGTTCGAGCGGCTCGCGGAGGACGCGAAGCTGGCGCCGACCCTCGCGGACAAGGCGGAGCTGGCGAAGATGGCGTCGGCCGAGTTCCACCACTTCGAGCGGCTGCGGGACCGGCTGACGGAGATCGGGGAGGAGCCGACGGCGGCGATGGACCCGTTCGTCGCCGCGCTGGACGGCTTCCACCGGCAGACCGCGCCGTCGGACTGGCTGGAGGGCCTGGTCAAGGCGTACGTCGGTGACTCGATCGCGAGCGACTTCTACCGGGAGGTGGCGGCGCGGCTCGACGCCGACACGCGGGAGCTGGTGCTCGCGGTGCTGGACGACACCGGGCACGCGGAGTTCGCGGTGGAGAAGGTGCGGGCGGCCATCGACGCCGATCCGCGGGTCGGCGGACGGCTCGCGCTGTGGGCGCGCCGGCTCATGGGCGAGGCGTTGTCGCAGTCGCAGCGGGTGGTGGCGGACCGGGACGCGCTGTCGACGATGCTCGTGGGCGGGGTGGCCGACGGGTTCGACCTCGCGGAGGTGGGCCGGATGTTCACCCGGATCACGGAGGCCCACACGAAGCGGATGGCCGCGCTGGGCCTCGCGGCCTGAGAGACGGCGCGCTCCGCGGGGAGTGGTCACGGGCGGGTCGCGCGCCTGCCGGTGCGACGCGGTCCGCCGCGCCCCCGCGCTCGGCCCCGGCGCGTGGGCGGGGGACTACGCCGTCAGTGAGCGGCGGGCCCTCGACGGGCGCAGCAGCAGAGACAGGGATGCGGCGGAGATGATCGCCGCACCCAGGAACAGGATCACCGTGAAGTCCGAGCCCAGGGCGCTGTGGGTGACGAAGTCGCCCAGGAGGGCGCCCGCGGCGCCGGTCGAGAGGACCAGGGGGCGGGCCGGGAGGCGGTGGGCGAGGCGGGTGGTCGCCGCCCAGGCGAGCAGGAGACCGAGCACGGCGGCGCCGAGTGCTTCCAGGATCATGACGGGGGGTCCCTCCCACGGCCGGTCTGCCTTGAACGGTCGTAGCCCGTCTTACCCGTGACCTGCGGATTGCAATCCTCCGCTATGGAGGAGTTGTGTCGTCCCTGTGTGCGAACCGCTCAGCGCAAGGGCCCGGCGGCCGAGTGCCGCCGGGCCCTTGCCATGGCCTTGCTCACAGCGCGCCGAAGCCCACCTTGCGCACGGTCGGCGCGCCGAGTTCCACGTACGCCAGCCGGTCCGTCGGCACCATGACCTTGCGGCCCTTCTCGTCCTGAAGGGTCAGCAGCTGCGTCTTACCGGCCAGCGCGTCGGACACCAGGCGCTCGACCTCCTCGACGCTCTGACCGCTCTCCAGAACGATCTCGCGGGGCGCGTGCTGCACGCCGATCTTGACCTCCACGGCTTTGTCCCTCCGACGGTCAGTGATGTGCGCGATCTTCCGCGCCGTACCAGCACACATTAGCCCGGTGAGGGGACGTACACGCTGTCGGCCGGAACGCCAACAGCGAACAGCGCACGGGAATGAACGCGGTGCCGCGGCTCAGTGCTGCTCGTTGCCGTGCAGCGGGAAGCCCGCGATGCCGCGCCAGGCGAGCGAGGCCAGCAGCTGCACCGCATGGTCGCGCGGCACGCTGCGATCGCTGTGCAGCCAGGAACGGGCCACCACCTGGGCGAGCCCGCCGAGGCCGGAGGCGAGCAGCATGGACTCCGCGCGCGAGAGGCCGGTGTCCTCGGCGATGACGTCGCAGATCGCCGCGGCGCATTCGTTCGTCACCTTGTCGACGCGCTCGCGCACCGCGGGCTCGTTCGTCAGGTCCGACTCGAAGACCAGCCGGAAGGCGCCGCCGTCGTCCTCCACGTAGGCGAAGTAGGCGTCCATGGTCGCCCGCACGCGCTGCTTGTTGTCGCTCGTCGACGCCAGCGCGCTGCGCACCGACTGGATCAGCGCCTCGCAGTGCTGGTCCAGCAGGGCGAGATAGAGGTCGAGCTTGCCCGGGAAGTGCTGGTAGAGCACCGGCTTGCTGACGCCGGCCCGCTCGGCGATGTCGTCCATCGCCGCTGCGTGGTACCCCTGTGCGACGAAGACCTCCTGGGCCGCGCCCAGCAGCTGGTTCCGTCGAGCTCGGCGCGGCAGCCGCGTGCCGCGCGGGCGCGCCGCCTCTGTTTGCTCGATGGCTGTCACGCCGCCTCCCAATGTCGTCCACATGCGGTGTCGACCGCGCGGCCATCGTACTTTTCGGTAACCGTGGTGTGCGCGGTGCGAACGCAGAATTTCACGGAGCGGACGACGGCGAAAGCCGCGTCACGCGGTGATCAGCGGTAGTCGTCCTCGTCGAGCGCGACCACACGTGCCTGTTCGAGCAGATCGGCCTCGTTCGCGCGGTCCTTCTTCTCCGCCGCCAAGGTGTCGTCGTGCTCGGGCCGGATGTCGGCCTGCTGCTCGACGGCGTCCACCACCGGATCCTCGACGCCCACCTCGGGGGCCGTGTCGTCGTCCAGTTCCTCGATGGTGTCGGGCTCGGTGGGGTCCTGGGCCATGATGGGCTCCCTTCCTACGAACGTCCCTGGGAACAGCAGGGGCCACATGCGGGTGCCCTCTGTACGAGACTAGGAGACGGCCGATTCGGACGCCATGCCGTGCGCGCCCGTCCGCCCACCGGTTGCCCCCGATGGAACGGCTCATTCTGTGACGGCGAACACATCAATCCGGGTGTGATCACCTCGTAACATTGCCCGCATGTCTTCCACCGAGTCGCCCTCCGCGCCGGCCGCCAGTGTGCTCCCCCGGGTGGCGCCCGTCCGGGTCGGCGAGGGAGAGCGGCTGCGGACGGTGGGCCTGCCGGGGATCACGCTGTCGGTCCGCTGCCGGCCGCCCGCGCGCGAGGACCTGCCGCGCGCCCTGTACGTCCACGGGCTCGGCGGCTCCTCCCAGAACTGGTCGGAGCTGATGGCCGAGCTGGACGGCGTCGTGGCCGGCGAGGCGGTCGACCTGCCGGGCTTCGGCGACTCCCCGCCACCGGACGACGGCGACTACTCGATCACCGGACACGCGCGCGCCGTCATCCGCTACCTGGACGCGTCCGGCCCGAGCCCCGTCCACCTCTTCGGCAACTCGCTCGGCGGCGCCGTCGCCACGCGCGTGGCCGCCGTACGCCCCGACCTGGTGCGCACCCTCACGCTGGTCTCGCCCGCGCTGCCGGAGCTGCGGATCCAGCGCTCCGCGGTGCCGACCGGGCTGCTCGGCGTGCCCGGCATCGCCACCCTCTTCACCCGGCTCACCAAGGGGTGGACGGCCGAGCAGCGGGTGCGCGGGGTCATGGGCCTCTGCTACGGCGATCCGGGCCGGGTGACCCCGGAGGCCTTCCGGTACGCCGTCGACGAGCTGGAGCGGCGGCTCCAGCTGCCGTACTTCTGGGACGCGATGGCCCGCTCGGCGCGGGGCATCGTGAACGCGTACACGCTCGGCGGTCAGCACGGGCTGTGGCGGCAGGCCGAGCGGGTGCTCGCCCCGACCCTGCTCGTCTATGGCGGCCGGGACCAGCTCGTCGGCTACCGCATGGCCCACAAGGCCGCCCGTGCCTTCCGCGACTCCCGGCTGCTGTCCCTGCCGGACGCCGGCCACGTGGCGATGATGGAGTACCCGGACGTGGTGGCGCGGGCCTTCCGGGAGCTGCTGGCGCAGACCAGGGCCGACGACGGCGACGACGGCGACGGCAGCGGTGACGGCAAGGACTCGGGCGGCCGCGAAGCCGCCGACGGTACGCGATCGGGGAGCTGAAGCACACCGTGGGACGCCACAGTCGCCGAGGACCGGCCAAGCCGGCCGCAGCGCGGGACGCGGGTCCGGAGATAGCGGCGCAGGATGAGCGGGGCTCGCCCGGCCGAGGGGCGCCGAGACTTCCGGACGGGACTCCGGAGCAGGGCGCGCCGCGGATGGCCGAGGGGATTCCGGCTCGTGGTGCGCCGATGCCTGAGGGGGCTCCGGATCGTGGTGTGCCGCGGATACCCGGCGGTGCTCCGGATCGTGGTGTGCCGCGGATGCCCGACGGCACGCCCGCCCGTGGCGTTCCGAGGTATCCCGACGGAACGCCCGCGCACGGCGTACCGCGTGTCCCCGGCGGGGCCGCCGCCCGTGGTGGGCACCCCGAGCAGCGTGAACCCGGGGGCGGCTGGGGGGAGTTGCGGGCGCGGACCGGGTCCGCGACCGGGGCGGAGGGGATGGTGCTGCCCCGGCAGCGGCAGGCGGGGCCGGACGGGGGTGCCGGGCGCGGGCCGCGACAGGACTACCTGGACGCCTTCGACGGCGGTAACGGCAGGCCCGGGGGCGTCCGCACGAAGGAGCGGCCGGCCGAGGAGCCGGGACCGAGGCGCGAGCCGGGGCCCGGGGCGGAGCCGGCCGGCGCCGGTGCCGACGGGACGCCGGTGCCCGCGCAGCGCGGTGGCAAGGGGCGGGCCTTCACCGGCATCGCCGCGGCCGCCGTCACCACCGTGCTCGCGGTGGTCGTCGCCGGACAGGTGACCGAGGGGCGGGACGGCGCCGCCGAGACGGGGCGGTCCGCGCCGGACCGGGGCGCCGGCACGAGCACCGCACCCTCCGCGGAGCCGACCGTGGTCCCGCTGACGTACGAGCAGAAGATTGACCGCACGTACCCGCTGGGCGCCACCCTGAAGGCGTCCGGGAAGTTCGACACCGTCCCCGGCTTCGACAAGGCGCCCGGCACCGGCCAGAAGTACCGCTACCGGGTCGACATCGAGCAGGGGCTCGGCCTGGACGGCGTCCTGTTCGCCGAGGCCGTGCAGAAGACGCTGAACGACGACCGCAGTTGGGGGCACGGCGGCACCCGCACCTTCGAACGGATCTCCTCCGGCAAGCCCGACTTCGTGATCACCCTGGCCAGCCCCGGCACCACCGCCACCTGGTGCGCCAAGTCCGGCCTGGACACCACGGAGGACAACGTCTCCTGCGACTCGGCCGCCACCCAGCGCGTGATGATCAACGCGTACCGGTGGGCCCAGGGGAGCAGGACATACGGCGACAAGATCCACATGTACCGGCAGATGCTGATCAACCACGAAGTCGGCCACCGGCTCGGCCACAATCACGTCACCTGCGAGAAGGACGGCGAACTCGCGCCGGTGATGCAGCAGCAGACCAAGTTCCTCGACCATGACGGCATCCACTGCCTGCCCAACGCCTGGCCATATCCCAGGAGTTGACGACCTGTCCTTATGTCACATTGACATGAGCCGCGAGTTCGTTCATATTTCTGCGCATGTGGTCTAGTCATGCCGCCTCCTGCAGCGCCGCCATCGAGCTGGCGCTGATCGGCGTGACCGCGCTCTGCGTGGCCGACATCCACTGTCGCTGACGCCGCCCCCTGGCGTTCGCGTCGCGACCTTTCTCCTTCCTCTCCGTCCGTGACCCCGGTCACGGATTTTTCGACGACCCGACGCCGGGGCCGACGTCTGTCCATGGACGTCTCACTCCTCGTCCACTTGTCTCACTCTTCGAGAAACCCTCGAACCATCCCCGAGAGGTCGTCATTCCGATGCGTCAACCGTCCGTCATAGCGCGCCGCGTGGCCGCGGCATCCGTCAGCCTGGTCGTGGCCGCGGGCGCCGCCGCCTGCGGTCCGAAGGACAGCGGTGCGAAGGGCTCCGGTGGCGACTCCACGCCCCACAAGGGCGGCACGCTGACGGTTCTGAACTCCGAGCCGCAGACCGACTTCGACCCCGCGCGCCTCTACACCTCCGGCGGCGGAAACGTCCCTTCGCTGGTCTTCCGCACCCTGACCACGCGCAACCGGGCGGCCGGCGCGGCCGGCGCCAAGGTGGTGCCCGACCTCGCCACCGACACGGGGCGTCCCAACAAGGACGCGACCGTGTGGACGTACACCCTGAAGAAGGGCCTGAAGTACGAGGACGGCACTCCGATCACCTCGGCCGACATCAAGTACGGCATCGAGCGCTCCTTCGCCCCCGAACTCTCCGGTGGCGCGCCCTACCTGCGCGACTGGCTGGTCGGCGCGGCCGGCTACCAGGGGCCGTACAAGGACAAGAAGGGCCTCGCGGCGATCGAGACGCCGGACGAGCGGACCATCGTCTTCCATCTGGACAAGCCCGAGGGCGAGTTCCCGTTCCTGGCCACCCAGACGCAGTTCGCGCCGGTCCCCAAGGCCAAGGACACCGGCACCAAGTACGAGGAGCACCCGGTCTCGTCCGGCCCCTACGAGGTCGTCAAGAACGAGAACGACGGCGAGCACGTGCTGCTCAGGCGCAACCCGAACTGGTCCGCGGCCACCGACGACCAGCGCAAGGCCTACCCGGACACCATCGACGTCCGCTCCGGCCTCGACTCCTCGGTGATCAACCAGCGGCTGTCCGCGTCCCAGGGTGCGGACGCCGCCGCCGTCACCACGGACACCAACCTCGGACCGGCCGAACTCGCCAAGGTGACCGGCGACAAGGAACTGGCCGCGCGCGTGGGCACCGGCCACTTCGGCTACACGAACTACATCGCGTTCAACCCGACCGTGAAGCCGTTCGACAACCCCAAGGTGCGCGAGGCCATCGCCTACGCCGTCGACCGCTCCTCGGTGGTCAACGCGGCCGGCGGCAGCGCCCTCGCCGAGCCCGCCACGACCTTCCTGCCGAACCAGAAGTCCTTCGGGTACACGCCGTACGACCCCTTCCCGGCGGGCGCGTCCGGCAACGCGGCCAAGGCCGAAAAGCTGCTGGCACAGGCCGGTTACAAGAACGGCCTCACCGTCACCCTGACGCACTCCAACGCCAAGGACTTCGCGACCAGCCCGGAGATCGCCACCGCCCTCCAGGACGCCCTCAAGAAGGCGGGCATCACGGTCAGGCTCCAGGGCCTGGAGGACAACGACTACCGGGACACCGTCCACAGCGTGAAGACCGAGCCCGGCTTCTTCCTCGCCGGCTGGGGCGCCGACTGGCCCTCCGGCGGTCCCTTCCTCGCCCCGATCTTCGACGGCCGGCAGATCGTCAAGGACGGCGCGAACTTCAACGCGAGCCGGCTCGACGACAAGTCGGTCAACGACGAGATTGACTCGATCAACAAGTTGACCGACCTCGACGCGGCCGCCAAGCGCTGGGGCGCCCTGGACAAGAAGATCGGCGGCAAGGCCCTCGTGGTGCCGCTGTTCCACCCGGTCTACAAGCGCCTCGTCGGCAAGGACGTCCGCAACATCGTCATCAGCGACTGGACCGGCGTACTGGACATCTCCCAGGTCGCGGTGAAGTGACGCCGTGACCGAGTCACCCCTCGCCGTCGAGGCCGCCGGGACGGGCATCCCCGTCCCGGCGGCCCCGGGGGCCCGTCGGTTCTGGCGGCGGCTGCGGGCGCAGCGCGCCGCCCTGGTCGCCGCGGCCGTCGTCGCGCTGCTCGTCCTGGTCGCGCTCGCCGCGCCGCTGCTCACCGCGCTGGAGGGCCAGGACCCCACCACCTACCACCCGTCCCTGATCGACTCGGCGCGCGGCGGTGTGCCGGTCGGCCCGCTCGGCGGCGTCGGCGCCGAGCACTGGCTGGGCGTCGAACCCCAGACCGGCCGCGACCTGTTCGCCCGCCTGGTGTACGGCGCCCGGGTCTCGCTCGGGGTCGCCCTGGCCGCCACCGTCATCCAGGTCGTCATCGGAGTCGTCGTCGGCGTGGCCGCCGCGCTCGGCAGTCAATGGGTCGATCAACTGTTGAGCAGGCTCACGGACATCATCGTCGCCATGCCGCTGATGATCATGTCGCTGGCCCTGCTGGCGGTCGTCCCGGCGAACTTCCCGCGGCCCGTCCTGGTCACCCTCGTCATCGGCCTGATCGCCTGGGGCAGCATCGCGAAGATCGTGCGCGCGCAGACCCTCTCCATGAAGGGGCTGGACTACGTCTCGGCCGCCCGGCTCAGCGGCTGGGGGACCTGGCGGATCGCCCGCCGGGAGCTGCTGCCCGGACTCGCCGCGCCGGTCATCACCTACGCGGCCCTCCTCGTCCCCATGAACATCTCGGTGGAGGCGGCCCTGTCCTTCCTCGGCGTGGGCGTCAAGCCGCCCACGCCCTCCTGGGGACAGATGCTCACGTCCGCCGACGTCTGGTACCAGGCCGCGCCGCAGTACCTGCTGCTGCCGGCCGGCGCCCTGTTCGTCACCGTCCTCGCCCTCACCGTGCTGGGCGACGGCGTGCGCACCGCCCTCGACCCGCGCGCCGCCTCCCGGCTGCGGGTCGGCACCGGCCGCGAGGACAGGAACGCGCGCGAGGACGCCGGTACGAAGGAGGCGACCGCATGAGCGGCTTCGGCGGATTCCTGCTGCGCCGGGCCGTGGGCACGGTGATCACCCTGCTCGCCATCTCGGTCATCGTCTACGTCGTCTTCTACGTCACCCCCGGCGACGTGGCCCAGATCACCTGCGGCCCGCGCTGCTCGCCGGAACAGGTGCGCCAGGTCGCCGCGCAACTGCACCTCGGCGATCCCCTCTATGTGCGCTACTGGCACTTCCTCCAGGGCCTGTTCGCCGGCCAGGACTTCTCCACCGGCACCTCGGTGGAACACTGCGCGGCGCCCTGCCTCGGGCAGTCGTACCAGACCGGGCAGCAGGTGCTGGACATCATCCTGGGCAAGCTGCCCGTCAGCCTGTCGCTGGTCCTCGGCGCCATGGTGCTGTGGCTCGCCCTCGGCGTCGGCACCGGCGTCCTCTCCGCCTGGCGGCGCGGTCGCGTCTCCGAGCGGGTGCTCACCGCGATCACCCTCGCGGGCACGGCCACACCCGTGTTCGTCATCGGCCTGGTGCTGATGATCGTCGTCTGCGGCGAACTCCAGCTGCTGCCCTTCCCGCAGTACGTCGCCTTCACCGACGACCCCGAACAATGGGCCTGGAACCTGCTGCTGCCCTGGCTGTCGCTGGCCCTGATCGAGGCCGCGACCTTCGCCCGGCTGACCCGCGCCGCGATGCTGGAGACCCTCGCCGAGGACCACGTGCGCACCTTCCGGGCGTACGGCGTCGGCGAGCGGGCCATCGTCGGGCGGCACGCGCTGCGCGGCGCGTTCGCCCCGGTCATCGCGCTCAACGCCAACAACGTCGGCTCCGCGGTCGGCGGCGCCGTCCTCACCGAGACCCTGTTCGGCCTGCCCGGCATCGGCCAGGAACTGGTGCACGCGGTCAAGGTGGTCGACCTGCCGGTGGTCGTCGGCATGGTCCTCGTCATCGCGTTCTTCGTGGTGCTCGCCAACGCCGTCGCGGACGTCCTGTACGCGGTGGCCGACCGACGGGTGGTGCTCGCATGAGCCTGGTGGAAGTGACCGACCTGACCGTGGGGTTCGGCTCCCTGCGGGCCGTCGACGGACTCTCCTTCGACCTGGACAAGGGCGCCGCCCTGGCCCTGGTCGGCGAGTCCGGCTCCGGGAAGTCCACCGTCGCGGGCGCCCTGCTGGGTCTGCACCGCGGCACCGGGGCCCGGGTCGGCGGCACCGTCCGCGTGGCCGGCACCGACGTCCAGGAGGCCACCGAGCAGGAGCTGCGGCGGCTGCGCGGCGCCAAGGCCGCCATGGTCTTCCAGGACCCGCTGTCCTCGCTCGACCCCTACTACGCCATCGGCGACCAGATCGCCGAGGTGTACCGGGTGCACACCCGCGCCTCGCGCCGGGCCGCCCGCGCGCGGGCCGTCGAGGTGCTGGACCGCGTGGGAATCCCGGACGCCGCCCGGCGCGCCCGTTCCCGGCCGCACGAGTTCAGCGGCGGCATGCGCCAGCGCGCGCTCATCGCCATGGCGCTGGCCTGCGAACCCGACCTGCTGATCGCCGACGAGCCGACCACCGCGCTCGACGTCACCGTCCAGGCCCAGATCCTCGACCTGCTGCACACCCTGCGCACCGAGACGGGCATGGGGCTGCTGCTGGTCACCCACGACGTGGGCGTGGCCGCGGAGAGCGTGGACGAGGTGCTGGTCATGCGGCACGGCAGGGCCGTCGAGCACGGCCCGGTCGGCACGGTCCTCGCGGCGCCCCGGGAGCCGTACACGCGGGAACTCCTCGACGCCGTCCCCCGTGTGGACGCCCGCCGCACCGGCTCCCCGGCCACCGACGAGATCGTGTTGGAGGCCACCGGCCTGCGGCGCGAGTTCGGGCGCGGCAAGCGGGCGTTCGCGGCCGTGGACGACGTCTCGCTGACCGTGCGCCGGGGCGAGACCCTCGGCGTCGTCGGCGAGAGCGGCAGCGGCAAGACCACGCTCGGCCGGATGCTGGTCGGCCTCCTGGAGCCCACCGCGGGCGGCATCCGTTACGCGGGCGAGCCGCACACCGGCGTGAACCCGGCCGTCCAGATGGTCTTCCAGGACCCCGTCTCCTCCCTCAACCCCCGCCGCAGCGTGGGCGAGTCCATCGCCGACCCGCTGCGCGCACGGGGCGAGAGGGGCGAGGGTGCCGAGGAGCGGATCCGGGCGCGCGTGACGGAGCTGCTGGAGCGCGTGGGGCTCGAAGGGGCGCACCACGACCGCTACCCGCACGAGTTCAGCGGGGGCCAGCGCCAGCGCATCGGCATCGCCCGCGCGCTCGCCGCCGACCCGCGCGTCATCGTCTGCGACGAGCCCGTCTCCGCGCTCGACGTCACCACCCAGGCCCAGGTGGTCGCCCTGCTCGGCGAGCTGCAACGGGAACTCGGCCTCGCGCTGGTCTTCATCGCGCACGACCTCGCCGTCGTCCGCCAGGTCAGCGACCGGCTCGCGGTGATGCGCCGGGGCCGGCTGGTCGAGTACGGCCCCGCCGACGAGGTCTACGACAGCCCGCGCGAGGCGTACACCCGGCAGCTGCTGGCCGCCGTACCCGCCCTCGACCCGGAACTGGCGGCCCGGCGCCGGGCCGCGCGCGGCGAACCGGCGGCGGCGTGACGGCACGCCGGTGACGGCGCGCCGGGCGTCCGGGCCCGGCGTGACGTTTCGTGCCCGCGTGACCGCCTAGCGCGACAAAACGCGGGCCGCACGAGAAAGTTACGCCCGTTCACCCCTTTTGGTGGCGCGACGGACAACCGTCCGTCGCGCCACCCGCTCGTCCCCTTACGTTCGTCCCGCTGTGAGCCGCCGGGTCCAACGGCGGCCGACCAGAAGGAAGATCGGGGGTGCACACGTGCGCGCAGGACTGCTGACAGAGGGTGGCTATCCGTATGTGAGCGGTGACGCCGGCCTCTGGTGCGACCGGTTGGTGCGCGGGCTCGGTCAGCACGAGTTCGACCTCTACGTGCTCGGCCGCGGCAGGCGCCAGGAGGAACAGGGCCTGCTCGCGCTCCCCCCGCAGGTGGCCCGGGTCCGTACCGCGCCGCTGTGGACGGCGGAGGGCGACGGAGGGGCGGTCGCGTACGGCCGGCGCGCGCGCCGGCGCTTCACCGAGCACTACGGCGAACTGGCCGGCGCGGTGTGCACGACGGGGGACGGTGGCGCCTCCGGCGCGGTGGCGGACCGTTTCGCCAACGCGCTGTACGGGCTCGCCGAACTCGCCCGCGAGGAGGGCGGACTCGGTGCCGCGCTGCGTTCGGACACCGCCGTCCGCACCCTGGAGCGCGCCTGTCACGCGCCCGGCGCGCCGCGCACGGCGCGCGAGGCGCGCGTGGCCGACCTGCTCACCGTCACCGGCCATCTCGAACGCGCCCTGCGTCCCCTGTCCCTCGACTGGTACGGCGACGACGCGCTCGGCGCGGCCGACCTCTGCCATGCCACCTCCGGTGGGCCCGCCGCCCTTCCCGGACTGCTCGCCCGGCACTTCCACGGGGTGCCGCTGCTGGTCACCGAGTACGGCGTCCACCTGCGCTCCCACTACCTGGAGCGCGGTCCCGACGCCGCCGCGCCCGCCGTGCGCGCCCTGCTCGCGGCCTTCCACGGGCGGCTCGCCACCGAGATCTACCGCCGCGCCGAGATCCTCACGCCCGGCAACGCGCACGCCCGCCGCTGGCAGGAGCGGTGCGGCGCCGACCGGGCCAGGATCCGCACCGTCTACCCCGGCATGGCGGCCGACGGCTTCACCGAGGCAGGCGAGTCCCCGGACCGCGCGGACCCGGACACCCTGGTCTGGGTCGGGGGCGTCGAACCCGCCAAGGACCTGATCTCCCTGCTGCACGCCTTCGCCGAGGTGCGCCGGGAGGAGCCCGGGGCCCGGCTGCGCATCGTCGGCGGGCCGAGCGGACCCGACGGGCCGGCGTACCTCGGCCACTGCCGGGCGCTCGCGGCCCAGCTCTTCCCGGACGAGGCGGAGGGGGCGCACGCGGTCGGCTCCAACCCGGTCTCCTTCGAGGAGATCGGGGGCCCCGAAGCCCCCACGCTGCCCGACGCGTACGCCTCCGGCGCCGTCGTCGTGCTGTCCAGCGTGGTGGAGGGCTTCCCGACCGGCCTCATCGAGGCCATGTTCTGCGGCCGGGCGACCGTCTCGACGGACGTCGGCGCGGTGGTCGAGGTGATCGGCGGTACGGGGCTCGTCGTGCCCCCGCGCAATCCGCGGGCGCTCGCCGACGCGTGCGTGGCGCTGCTGCGCGACCCCGAGCGCCGCGCGCGCCTCGGAGCCGCCGCGCGCGCCCGAGCGCTGGAGTTGTTCACCGTCGAGCAGAACGTGGCGGCCTTCCACGGCATCTACCTGGAGATCGTCTCCCACTGCCCGGTCCGCCGCGACCTCCTCGACGCGTCCGGCGCGCCGCTGCCCTTCGCGGCCCCCGCCGAATCCCACGTCCCCGCCCGCTGGCCCGCCACCCCCACCTGGGCCCTCTCCACCACGGAGCCCGCCCGATGACCGACACACCGAGAAGGCCGAGCGGCGCGGTGCCGTGGGGCACCGGGGCGGGGGAGCGGAGGGAGACGCCGGCCGGGGCGGCTCCGGGGACGGGAGACGGTGCGGCGCGGGACGCCGGGGCCGGTTCCGCGGGCGGGCCTGATCGGACCCGGCCGTCCGCCACCGGCGGGCCAGGTCCGGCCGGGGCCTTCGGTGAGGGCGTGAGCGGTCCGGCCGAGGCGGCCGTCCAGGCCTTGTGGGCCGGGGCGTCCGGTGCCGGGGCCCACTCTTCCGGGGCTCGTGCCGAGGGGCCGGGTCCGGCCGGGGTTTCCGGCACGGGCGGGGAGGGTTCGGCCGGCGCCCCGGTCGGCGAGCCGTACCGGGGCGGGTTCCGCGACGGCGGGGCACCGCGCGTCGACTCCCCGGTCGGGAGCCCACGTTCGGCCGGTGCCTCCGTCGGCGGACCGCACACGTACGGGACCTCCGCCGGGGTCCCGCGGGCGTACGGGACCTCCGCGGGGCGGCCGTACGACCGCGTGCCCCCGCCCGCCGCTCCCGGTACACCCGGCGGTGGCGCGCGAAAGCCTTCCTCGGCCCCCGGAACGGACCCCGCCCGCAGGGCCGTACCCCGGCGCGGCACCGGGGACCCCGTCAAGGCGCTGCTCCACCGGCACCGGGATCTGTGCGAACGGGCCGTGGACCCCCTGGAGATCGCGGCCGGCCTGGAAGCGCAGGGGATCACCGACCGTACGGCCGCCCGGTTCCGGCACCGGGACGTCTTCTCGCTCGCCGAGGAGCTGTACGCGCGGGTGCCGCGCGGCGGCGAGCCCCGCCCGGAGCCGGAGCCGCCGATGCCCGTGCCCCACGTGCGCGCCCGATGGGCGCTGTCGAGCCTTCTGCCCGGTGTCGCCGGTGCCGCCACCGTGGCCGGGACGCGCCTCACCCAGGGACAGCCCCGCCTCCTCGTGGCCGTGGCCGGGATCGTCGCCCTGGCCCTCGCCACCCGCGCGGCCCTGCGCACCGGACCCCTCGCGGGCCCCTACGGCTCGCGCGCGCCCCTCCCCGGACCGCGCGGCCCCCGCCCGTGGACCCTCTGGCTGCTCGGTTACGCCCTGTTCGGCGACGGCCTGCTGCACGACGTGCTCACCGGCGGCCCCGACGCGCTGCCGGACGGCGCCCCGGGCGGCGACTGGCCCACCGCCACCGTGCCCGTCCTGGCCCTCACCCTGTCGATCGCGCCGGCGGCCTGGTGCGCGCACCTCCTGACGGCGGGCGCGCGGCGCAGGCTCGCCGGCAGCAGGGGGCTGGGCGAGTTCACGGCCGCGGCGCGGCCGCTGCTGGTCGGCACGTTCGCGCTGTTCCTCGGCGCGCTCGCCGCGCTGCTCCTGCTGTGCGGGAAGGTGCTCAAGGAACCCGCGGCCTATCCGCAGGCGCTCACCCTCGGCGCCCTGCTCCTGCTCGCGCGCCTGCTCACCGTGCACCGGTACCGGCGCGCCCCCGCCCTCGTCCTCGGCGCCGCCGCGGCCACGGAGGCGGCGGCGCTCGCGCTGCCCCTCGCCGGGCGGCTGCCCCACCTCGGCTTCCTCGCGGTGCCGGTCCGCACCCTCGTGGACACCCTGGGCGAGCCCGCCGTACCGGCCCTCACCTGCGGCATCGCGGCCCTGACCCTGCTGCTGCACGCCACCCGCACCCTCACCCGCGCCTCGGCCCACGCACCCACCGGAGCACCCGAGTGAGCGCCCTGCCGAGCCACCGGTACGACGCGGTCGAGAGCCTGTCGAGCCGCCCGCACCACCCGGTCGTGCGCCTCTCGGGTCGCCCGCACGCCCTGGTCGAGCGCGCCTTCAGCCGCCCGTACCACCTCGTCGGGCGCCCCCTGGGCCACCGCCCCCTCCAGCGCCCCGTGAACCACCCGCACCACCCTGTCGAGCGCCCCCTGAGCCGCCCGCACCACCCCTGTGAAGGAGACCTCCAGATGTCCACCTCCCGCACGGGAGCCCCCGAACCCCTCACCCCCGGAGCCGCCCGATGAGGGTTCTGCTGATCGGAGCCAATGGATACCTCGGCCGGTTCGTCGCCGAGCGGCTGCTCGCCGATCCCGCCGTACAGCTCACCGCGCTCGGGCGGGGCGACGACGCGGACGTCCGGTTCGACCTCGCCACCGGCAGTCCGGGCGCGCTCACCCGGTTCCTGGGCGCGGTGCACCCAGGGGTCGTGATCAACTGCGCCGGTGCCACTCGCGGCGGTGCCCGGGAGCTGACCCGGCACAACACCGTCGCCGTGGCCACCGTGTGCGAGGCGCTGCGGCGCAGCGGCTGCGGCGCGCGGCTCGTGCAGATCGGCTGCGGCGCGGAGTACGGGCCCAGCCAGCCCGGCTCGTCCACCGCCGAGGACGCCGTACCGCGGCCCGGCGGGCCGTACGGCGTCAGCAAGCTCGCCGCCACCGAACTCGTCCTCGGCTCCGGCCTGGACGCCGTGGTGCTGCGCGTCTTCTCGCCCGCCGGGCCCGGCACCCCGGCCGGCTCCCCGCTCGGCCGGCTCGCGGAGGCGATGCGCCGCGCGATGCAGTCGGGCGACGGGGAGCTGAAGCTCGCCGGGCTCGGCGTGCAGCGCGACTTCGTGGACGTGCGCGACGTCGCACGCGCCGTGCACGCCGCCTCGCTCTCCGCCGCGCAGGGCGTGATCAACATCGGTTCGGGCCGCGCCGTGCGCCTCCGCGACGCCGCCGGGATCCTCGCGCGCGTGGCCGGTTACGGCGGTGCCCTGCACGAACTCGACGGGCCGCCCGGACCGCCGCGCGGCGCCCTCGGCCACCCGCGGCCCGAGGCGGAGCACGCGGGGCCGGCGGCGTTCCCGTACCCGGACGGCTGCGGCAGCTGGCAGCAGGCGGATGTGCGCACCGCGCGCGACCGGCTCGGCTGGCGCCCGCGCATCAACCTCGAAGAGTCCCTGGCCGACATCTGGATGGAGGCGGCATGCCGCATCTGACCAGCGGCGGCGGCGGCGCCCTCGGCACCGCCGTGCGCACCGCCCTCGGCACCGCCGTGCGCACCGCCCTCGGCGTCCCCGGTCACCCCCACCCGCTCGTCGCTCCCGCCCAGTGGGCCGCGCTCGCCCGTCCGGGCACCCCGCTCGACTGGGTGGTGCTCGACGTGGCCGGCGGACCCGGGGCCCGACCCGACCGGCACCGCCTGGAGGCCGTGGACCCGCTGCACCACGCGGGCGTCCGGGTCCTCGGCCGCCTCGACCTCGCGCAGGGCGCCCGCGCCCGCGCCGACCTGCTGCGCGACGCCCAGCACCACCTCGACTGGTACCGGGTCGACGGCTTCCTGCTCGACCGCTGTCCCATCGGCCGTGGGGAACTCGCCGAGGTCCGGCGGGTGCTCGCGGACCTGCGGGCGCTCACCGACAGCCCCCGTCTCGTCCTCGGCCACGGCACGCACCCGCACCCGGGCTACGCGGAGAGCGCCGACCAGCTGGTCACCTTCTCGGGCCCCTGGTCCGACTACCGCTGGTCGCAGGTCGCGGAGTGGACGACAGACCATCCGCCCGAGCGGTTCTGCCATTTCGTGCACGGCGTGCCGCGCGGGCACCTGGAGGAGGCGCTGCGCATCGCGCGCTGGCAGGGCGCGGCCACGATCTACTTCACGGACCGCACCGGAAGCCATGGTTCCGATGACCCGTGGGGGGCGGTGCCCGGGTACTGGGACGAGATCGTCTCGCGCCTCGGAACGGGTGTCTCGGAATGAAGAAGGGCGTGGCAGTGTTACGGGGAGAACAAACGTAGTGATTGACCGACCAACGGAGTCCCCGTGTCGCTGCCACCCCTGGTCGAGCCGGCTTCCGAGCTCACCGTAGACGAGGTCCGCAGGTACTCCCGCCACCTGATCATCCCCGACGTGGGCATGGACGGGCAGAAGCGGCTGAAGAACGCCAAGGTGCTGTGCGTGGGCGCCGGCGGCCTGGGCTCGCCCGCGCTGATGTACCTGGCCGCGGCGGGCGTCGGCACGCTCGGCATCGTGGAGTTCGACGAGGTCGACGAGTCGAACCTCCAGCGCCAGATCATCCACAGCCAGTCCGACATCGGCCGCTCCAAGGCCGAGTCCGCGCGTGACACCGTCAAGGGCATCAACCCTTATGTGAACGTGGTCCTTCACGAGGAGCGGCTCGAAGCCGAGAACGTGATGGACATCTTCAGCCAGTACGACCTGATCGTGGACGGCACGGACAACTTCGCCACCCGCTACCTGGTCAACGACGCCTGTGTGCTGCTGAACAAGCCCTACATCTGGGGTTCGATCTACCGCTTCGACGGCCAGGCCTCGGTCTTCTGGTCCGAGTACGGCCCCTGCTACCGCTGCCTCTACCCGGAGCCCCCGCCCCCGGGCATGGTCCCCTCCTGCGCCGAGGGCGGCGTGCTCGGCGTGCTGTGCGCGTCGATCGGCTCCATCCAGGTCAACGAGGCCATCAAGCTCCTCGCGGGCATCGGCGACCCGCTGGTCGGCCGGCTGATGATCTACGACGCCCTGGAGATGCAGTACCGCCAGGTCAAGATCCGCAAGGACCCGAACTGCGCGGTCTGCGGCGACAACCCGACCGTCACCGAGCTCATCGACTACGAGGCCTTCTGCGGCGTCGTCTCCGAGGAGGCCCAGGCGGCGGCGGCCGACTCCACGATCACTCCCAAGCAGCTCAAGGAGTGGATCGACGACGGCGAGAACATCGAGATCATCGACGTCCGCGAGCCGAACGAGTACGAGATCGTCTCCATCCCGGGCGCCAAGCTGATCCCGAAGAACGAGTTCCTCATGGGCGCCGCCCTGGAGTCGCTCCCCCAGGACAGGAAGATCGTCTTGCATTGCAAGACGGGTGTCCGCAGTGCGGAAGTCCTCGCGGTCCTCAAGTCCGCGGGCTTCTCCGACGCCGTCCACGTCGGCGGCGGCGTGATCGGCTGGGTCAACCAGATCGAGCCCCACAAGCCGGTCTACTGACCGACCCCCGCCGGGGAAGCCCGCGGCGCCTGGACCCGGTCCAGGCGCCGCGGGCTTTCCTCGTCACCGGCCTCCGCCCGGCGCGGGCGGGCCGCCTCGTCCGGGCCGGTTCGCGCGGAGGTCAGCCGCAGACCGCGCCCGCCTCCGGGATCGTCCCGTGCAGCAGGTAGGCGTTCACCTTGCTCTGGACGCACTTGTCCTTGCTGTCGTACGCGCCGTGCCCCTGGCCCTTGAAGGTCAGCTGGACGCCGACGCCCTTGCCGAGGGCTTCGGCCATCCGCCGCGCGCCCTCGTAGGGGGTGGCCGGGTCCCCGGTGTTGCCGACGACCAGGATCGGCGCCGCGCCGGGGGCGCTGACGTCGGGGTGGTTCGCGGCGCCGGGGACGGCCCAGTCGGTGCAGCCGATCATGCCCCAGGCGAGGAAGTCCCCGAACAGGGGTGAGGCGGCGCGGAACCGGGGCAGCGCGCGCTGGACGTCGGCGACGGTGTAACGGGGCTTCTCGTCGGCGCAGTTGATCGCCATGTTCGCCGACGTGATGTTGCTGTACCGGCCGTTCTCGTTGCGGCCGTTCATCGCGTCGGACAGCACCATCAGGACCCTGCCGTCACCGTCGTACGCCTGCTGCAGGCCCTCGGTGAGGTACTCCCAGAAGTCCTTGGAGTACAGGGACTGCGCGATGCCGTTGGTCGCGGCGGTCTGGGTGAGCCGGCGGGGGGCGATGCCCGGGATCGGCTTCCTGTCCAGGCTGTCGAGGAGTTTCGCGATGCGGTTCTCGACGTCCTGCGGGGTGTCCCCGATCGGGCAGCCGTCCGGTTTGGAGACGCAGTCCTCGGCGAAGTTGCCGAGCGCCAGCTGGAAGCCCTTCGCCTGGCCGAGCGCGCTCTCCTCGGGGTTCTCCGTGGGGTCCACCACCCCGTCGAAGACGGCCCGCCCGACGTGCCGGGGGAACAAGTGGGCGTAGACGCCGCCGAGTTCGGTGCCGTAGGAGATGCCGAAGTAGTGCAGCTTCGCGTCGCCGAGCACCTGCCGCATCAGATCGATGTCACGGGCCGCGTCGGTGGTGCGCACGTGCGGCAGCACCTGCCCGGCGTTCCGCTCGCAGCCCGCGTTGAAGTTCCGGGTGCGCCGCACGAGCTGGGTGCGCTCGGCGCTGTCGTCGGGGGTCGCGTCCTGCTGGAAGAACGTGTCGAGCTGGGCGTCGGTCTTGCAGACGACCGGCGCGCTGCGGCCGACCCCGCGCGGATCGAAGCTGACGAGGTCGTAGCGGGTGCGCAGGGCCGCGTAGTCCTGGGCGAACGCGGGCAGCGAGGTGACGCCGCTGCCGCCCGGCCCGCCGAAGTTGAAGACGAGCGAGCCGATCCGCTCGCTCGCCGGCCCGCTGGCCCTGGCCCGGATCAGGGCGATGCCGATCGTCGATCCCCGCGGCCTGCTCCAGTCCAGGGGCGCTCTCATGGTCGCGCACTCCCAGGTGGTGCCGTTCGGCAGCGGGGACGGCGCGCCGCCCCCGCCCTCCGCCTGGTCGGGGGCCGGGCAGGCCGTCCAGTCCAGGGTCTGCGCCGTGAGCGACGGGGTGGCGCCGGTGCCGAGATCGTCGTCGCCGCAACCGGCCAGGAGCGCGGCCAGCAGCACGGCGGCCGTCGTCAGGGCGGTGGCGCGCGGCCGGGGCAGAGCGGTGGCTCGCAGCCGGGAGTCAGAGGCCATGTCCCCATCCTGCGGGCGCGCCCGCCGGGCCGCGCGGGGCACGGGCCGTACGAGGTACGACCCTCCCGGGGGTGTCCCCGCGGGCGCCTACAGCGCTCCCTTGCGGGTCAGGTGGTTGAACGCCAGCCACCCCGGCAGCACCGGCAGCCACAGCGTCATCAGCCGGAACAGCAGCACCGCCGGTGCCGCGACCTCCTTGGGCAGGCCGAACGCGATCAGACCGAGGGTGAGGCTCGCCTCGACCGCGCCCACGCCACCGGGGGTGGGCGCCGCCGAGCCGAGCGCGTTTCCGGCGAGGAAGACGACGGCGACGCTGGCGATGCTCAGCGAGGTGGTGCCGTCGCCGAAGGCCCGCACGGAGGCGTCGAGGCACATGACGAAGCAGGCGGTCAGCAGCAGCATGCCGCCGATGCCGGTGACCAGCTTCTGCGGCCGCTGGAGCACATCGAGCATGCGGGGCACGACTCCGGCGAACAGCGACCTGACCCGGGTGACGACGAACTTCCGCAGGAACGGCACGGAGGTCACCACCAGCACCAGCACCGCGACGGTCAGCAGACCCGCGATGACGGTCCGGGACGGCGACAGCGTCGGCGTCTTCTCGGTGCCGGTCAGATAGCCGAAGGACAGCAGCATCAGGATGTGGCAGCCGAGCCCGAACAACTGCGAGGCGCCGACGCTCGCCACCGCGAGCCCCGGGCGCACGCCCGCGCGTTGGAGGAAGCGCGTGTTCAGCGCCACCCCGCCGACCGCCGCCGGCGCCACGATCTTCACGAAGGATCCGGCGACCTGCGCCGCCACCGTCCGCGGGAACGGCACCCGCTCCGGCACGAAGCCCAGCAGCGACATCGCCGCCGCGACATAGCTCAGCGCCGAGAACAGCACCGCCGCGATCACCCAGCCCCACTGGGCCTGCGAGAACAGCGTGCCGAACTGGATGTGCGTGAGCTGCGTCAGCAGGAAGTACGCGCCGATCGCGCCGGCGATGAAGCTGATCAGCGTGCGCGGCCGCACCCGCTCCAGCCGGGCCGGGTGCACCGGGGCCTGCGGCCTGATCCGCAGCACCTGGTGCCGGATCTGGGTGAGCAGATCCTCCTCGCGGGCCTCCTCTATGGCTTCGTCGATCGCCCGCCGTTCGGCCCGCTGCTCCGCCCGTACGGCCTTCTTGTCCGTCTTGTCGAGCCGCTCGCCGGCGTCTTCGAGTGTGGTGCCGTTCGCCTCCGCGGCCTCCCGCAACCGGGTCAGCTTGGCCTGACGGGACGCCTCCAGCACCGCCTCGCGCTCCCGCTGGGCGCGCTCGCGGCCCAGCCGGCGCAGTGTGTTGCGGGTGGAGCGGGTGAGCGCGATCGGCTGGAGCATCGGCAGGCAGTCGGCCACCGTGTCCGGGCCGAGCACCTCGACCGCCGAGGCCACCGCGCGCTCGGCGCCGACCCGCAGGCCCAGCGTGGTCAGCAGCTGGGCCACGTCCATGCGCAGCAGCAGGTCACCGGCCGCGATCTCGCCGCCGCGCAGCTCGGTGACGATCACCTCGCCGCGGCCGCCCACCAGGATCGCGTCCCCGGCCAGCCTGCGGTGCGCGATGCGCCGCGACTGCAGAGCGCGCACCTGCGACCAGGCGCTGCGCAGCAGCTCGTCGGTGATCTCCTCGTCGGCCAGCGTGTCCAGCCTGCGTCCCCCGGTGTGCTCGTAGACCAGCATCACCGCGTCCGGGCCCAGCTCCGAGGTGGCGATCAGCTTGGGCGCGTTGGCGCCCGCCGCGATCGCCGCGTACGCCAGCAGCGCCTCCTGCTCCAGGGCCTGGCGCAGCGACTGGAGGCTGGAGCGGGTGGCGAAACCGCGCAGGGTGAGGTTGCGCCACGCCCGGTAGAAGAAGCCCTGGGCCTGCTGCTCCCGGTCCACGACCGTGACGTCCAGCGGCGGGCCGTCCTCCAGGGTGACGAAGTAGCGCCGGCCCCGGTCGCCGTTCTCGCTCTCCACGGCCTCCTCGCGGGCCGCGCTGACCGGGCGGAAGCCGACGTGGCGCAGGCCCGCCATCAGGGTCTGGCCGGTGGGGCGGACATTGGGGGAGCCGACCGCGTACAGCGTGCCGTACGCCACCGACCAGCCGATCAGCACCGTCAGGACGATGGAGAAGGCGGTCGTGTAGCCGGTGACCAGCATCGAGAACGCGTCGAGCAGCAGTACGATCCACAGCACCGCGCGCCAGCGGGGCCTGCGGGACATGCCGACGGCCGTCATGTAGGCGATGACGGGCGCCAGATAGCCGTGCACCGGATCGGTCAGGGCGTGGACGTCGACCGGCGAGGGCTGGGTGAGGGCGTCCTGGATCGAGCCGGGGGCGGCCCGCGCGACCCACAGGTCGGTGGCGAGCGTCACCCCGTGCGCGAGGACGGCGGCGAGGACGCCGTCGGCGATGCGCAGCCCGTCCCGCTTGATCAGCCGTTCGATCGCGAAGGCGACCGGGACCAGCAGGATCGCGATGCTGGACGCCAGTCCGGCGAATCTGATCAGGATGTCGGGGGCCTGTCCGGTGCCCTTGTTGATGTCCTGTTCGAGGCCGGAGGTGGTCCCGTGCGCGAACGCGGCGACGGCGAGCAGCACCACGATGGCGAGCAGTCCGACCAGGAACCGCATCAGGTCGGAGGGCCGGTGCACCCGGGCCGGGAGCAGCGGCTCGTCGCCCTCCACGGCGTCGGGGTGCTCGGGGTCGTGGGGGTGTGCCTCCGGGCCCGCCTGCGGGTCGTGCTCCGCGTGCGGGTCGTCGCCCTCGGACCTCGGGTCCCCCGGCGGGTTCTGCGGGATGTGCGCCCCCTCGGTGCGTTCCGTGCCCGCCTCGTGCGGACCCCGGTGGGCGTCCTGGGCGTCCTGGTCGCCCCTGCCCGTACGGCCGGTCTTCGGGCGTGCGCCGGTGCCAGGTGTGCCCGCCCCGCTCTCGGGGTGCACGCCCTGCTGCTTCATGATCTCTTCTCGGTCTCGTATCACCGGTCACCGCCCGCACGATGGTGGCATGCCCCACCGACACACGCGGGCGTCAGGGTGCGGATGTGCGGTCGCACAGTCTGCCGGAAGCGCCGCCCGGGGGCGAGGGGACGTTCGCTGCGCGGCGCTCCGCGATGTCGGCGGGGTGCGGCAGGATGGGGCGAATGAGCGAGCAGAACCCCGGCGCGGAGCCCCGCGGGACGCACCCGGACGACCTGCCCGAGTACGCCGAGCGGGTCCTCCAGGTCGCCGAGCTGATCCCGCCGGGCCGGGTCATGACGTACGGCGACGTCGCCGAGTGGCTGGAGGAGGGCGGCCCGCGCCAGGTCGGTCGCGTGATGTCCCTGTACGGCGGCGCCGTGCCGTGGTGGCGCGTCGTACGGTCCGACGGGGCACTGCTGCCGGGCCACGAACTGCGCGCGCTCGCGCACTACCGGGACGAGGGCACACCGCTGCGCGAGGCGGGCAGGAGCGCCGAGGGCCACCTGCCGCGACTCGACATGCGCCGGGCCCGGTGGGACGGCGGTGCGGACGCGGGTCACACCTGACAGCTTCCGCCATCGGAGGCGGTCGGCGGCACCCTGTAGTCCGTACGGGTGATACCCGGGACGTCCGTGGCATGCCGTACGTTCGAGAGGCGGCGGTATCGCGCCGGTGGCCCGTGCGCCCCTCACCCGGAGCCCATCGTCCCGCGCGCGTGACCGCCCGCCCGCCCCCACCACCAGCAGTACGACCACCAGGACCGGCCGACCACGTGAGCTCCTCCTCCTCCACAGGACACCCGCCGCACCCCGAGGCGCGGCGGGGGAGCCGTGGCGCTTACCGACTGGTCCGTACCCCGCCGCCCCGCCCGGCCCCTCCTCTTCTGGACGCCGCCCAGCGCGCCGTGGTTGACCACCGCGCCGGGCCTCTGCTCGTCCTCGCGGGCCCCGGCACCGGCAAGACGACCACGCTGGTCGAGTCGGTGGCCGCGCGGATCGCCCGGGGCGCCGACCCGGAGCGCGTCCTGGTGCTCACGTTCAGCCGCCGGGCCGCCGTCGACCTGCGCGACCGGATGGCCCTGCGCATCGGCGCGGCCCGCGCCCCCCGGGCGACCACCTTCCACTCGTACAGCTACGCCCTGGTCCGCGCCCACCAGGACAGCGGCCTGTTCGTCGAGCCGCTGCGCCTGCTGTCCGGTCCCGAGCAGGACGTCGCGGTCCGCGAGCTGCTGGCCGGGCAGCCCGAGCTGGAGCGGCTGGGGCTCACCCATGTGCGCTGGCCGGACGAGCTGCGCGCCTGCCTGACCACGCGCGGCTTCGCCGACGAGGTCCGCGCCGTACTCGCCCGCAGCCGCGAGCTGGGCCTCGCCCCGGGCGCCCTGGACGCGTTCGCCCGGCGCATCGGCCGTCCCGACTGGCGCGCGGCGGCCGCCTTCCTCGCCGAGTACCTCGACGTGCTCGACCTCCAGGGCGTGGTCGACTACGCCGAGCTGGTGCACCGAGCGGTCCTGCTCGCCCGCCGCCCCGAGGTCGCGGCGGCGCTCGCCGCGCGGTACGACGCCGTGTACGTCGACGAGTACCAGGACACCGACCCCGCCCAGGTGCGGCTGCTGCACGCCCTGGCCGGCGGCGGCCGCACCCTGGTCGCGCTCGGCGACCCCGACCAGTCGATCTACACCTTCCGGGGCGCCGACGTGAACGGCATCCTCGGCTTTCCGGCGGCCTTCCCGCGCTCCGACGGGAGCCCGGCCCCCGTCCAGGTGCTGCGCACCAACCGCCGTTCCGGCGCCGCCCTGCTGGCCGCGACCCGCCTGATCACCCAGCGGATGCCGCTGCCCCGGCTGCCCGCGGACAAGGTGCGTGCGCACCGGGAGCCGGCCGCGGCCCGCGACGGCGGCCGCGTCGAGGTCTACACGTACCCGACCCAGGGCACCGAACAGGAGAACATCGCGGACATCCTGCGTCGCGCCCACCTGGAGGACGGGGTGCCCTGGCGCGAGATGGCCGTGCTCGTCCGCGCCGGCGCCCGGTCCCTGCCGACCCTGCGCCGCGCGCTGACCGCGGCGGGCGTCCCGCTGGACATCGACGGCGACGACCTCCCGCTGCGCCACGAGCCCGCGGTGGCCCCGCTGCTGACGGCCCTGCGCGCGGTCGCGACGGCGGAGGCGCGGGGGCGGGACGGGGAGATCCGGCGGCCGGGGCCGCAGGAGCACCGGACGGCGGACACCGGACCGGCCGGAGCCGGGAGCCCCCGGCCCGGGGAACGACCGGAGGCCGACGCGCGTCCGGACGCGGACGACACGTCGACGGCCGCGGAGCGAGCGGCCGGGGCGGGGCGGCCGGAGGCCGAGGAGCGGTCCGGGACGGGTGAGCGGCGGCTCGGGGCGGACGTGCGGTCCCGTACCGGTGAGTGGGCCGGGACAGGCGGGGGACCCGGGACCGACGAGCGTCCCGGGGCGGACGACCGGCCCGGGACCGGCGAGCGGACGCAGGCCGAGCCGTCCTCGGAGCCGGGCGGGCGGTCGCCGGCGGAGGAGCGTCCGGAGCAGGAGCCTCGAGAGCAGGGCGAACGGTCGGCTGCCGGGGAGCGCCCGGAGCAGGACCGACGCCCCGCCCCCGACGCGCGCCTGCATTCCGCCGGCCTTCCCGAAGAAGCCCCCTGGCTCGACACCGAGACCGCGCTGACCCTTCTCGCCTCGCCCCTCGCCGGCATGGACGCCGCCGACCTGCGTCGCCTGGGGCGGGCGTTGCGCGAGGAGGAGCGGGCCGCCGGGAACATGCTGCCGCCGCCCTCGGACGAGCTGCTCACGCGGGCGCTCGCCGAGCCCGAGCGACTGGTGGCGCACGACCCGGCGTACGCCCGCGGCGCCCAGCGGCTCGGCGCACTCCTGCGCAAGGCCCGCGAGCGGCTCGCGAACGGCGGTACGGCCGAGGAGGCGCTGTGGGACCTGTGGAACGGCACGCCCTGGCCCGGCCGACTGGAGCGGGCCGCCCGGCGCGGTGGCGCGGCGGGCCGGAACGCCGACCGGGACCTGGACGCGGTCTGCGCCCTGTTCGCCACCGCGGCGCGCGCCGAGGAGCGCACCGGCGGCCGCGGCGCCCTGAACTTCCTGGCCGAGATCGAGGCCGAGGACATCGCCGCCGACACGCTGACCCGCGGCGCGGTACGGCCCGACGCCGTCCGCCTGATGACCGCGCACCGTGCCAAGGGCCTGGAGTGGGGGCTGGTCGTCGTCGCCGGTGTCCAGGAGGGCCTGTGGCCCGACCTCAGACGCCGCGGCTCGCTGCTGGAGGCCGACCGCATCGGCCGTGACGGACTCGCCGAGCCGCTCACCCCGGGAGCGCTGCTCGCCGAGGAGCGCCGCCTGTTCTACGCCGCCGCCACCCGCGCGCGCGACCGCCTCGTCGTCACCGCCGTGAAGGCACCCGCCGAGGACGGCGACCAGCCCTCCCGGTTCCTGACCGAGCTGGGCGTCGAGCCCAGGGACGTCACCGGCCGTCCCCGCCGCCCGCTGGCCGTCGCCGCGCTCGTCGCCGAGCTGCGCGCCACCACCGTCGACCCGGCCGCCTCGGCCGCGCTGCGCGAGGCGGCCGCCCGTCGGCTGGCCCGGCTCGCCGCGCTCACCGACGAGGACGACCGTCCCCTCGTACCGGCCGCGCACCCCTCCCGCTGGTGGGGCATGTTCGAGCCGACCGAGAGCAAGGTGCCGCTGCGCCACCGCGACCAGCCCGTCGTGCTGTCCGGCAGCGCCCTCGACCAGCTCGCCAACACCTGCGCCCTCCAGTGGTTCCTGGGCCGCGAGGTGAAGGCCGACGCCCCCGCCACCGCCGCCCAGGGCTTCGGCAACGTCGTGCACGTCCTCGCCGACGAGGTCGCCTCCGGCCGCACCCCCGCCGACCTCGACGTCCTCATGGAGCGCCTGGACTCGGTGTGGAACGCGCTCGCCTTCGACGCGCCCTGGAAGTCCCGTCAGGAGAAGGACAACGCCCGCGCGGCGCTCGAACGCTTCCTCAACTGGCACGTCCTCGACCGCTCCACCCGGACGTCCGTCGCCAGCGAGCAGGACTTCGACGTCACCCTGGAGGCGGGCGAGTACCAGGTCCGCATCCGCGGCCAGATGGACCGCGTGGAGACGGACGCCGAGGGCCGCGCCTACGTGGTCGACTTCAAGACCGGGAAACAGGCCCCCACCGCGCGCGAGGTGGAGCGCCACCCCCAGCTCGCCGTCTACCAGCTCGCCGTCCGCGAGGGCGCCGTCGACACCGCCTTCGACGGCGCGCGCCCCGAGCCCGGCGGCGCCGAGCTGGTGCACCTGAGGCAGGGCGCCGCGGTGCGCGACGGCGGCGAGACCCTGCCCAAGGTGCAGACGCAGGAGCCGCTCACCGGGGAGTGGGTCGGCGAGCTGCTGGCCACCGCCGCGGGCAAGGTCCTGGACGAGCGGTTCAGCCCGAGCGCCGGGCAGCACTGCACCCACTGCGCCTTCCGCGCCTCGTGCAGCGCGCGGCCCGAGGGGCGGCACGTGGTGGAGTGACGTACCGCACGACGCCCCTGGACCTGCGCTTTTCTCCTCATCGAGGGCAGTCGTGCACCGGACTGTCAGTGCCCGCCGCTAGCCTTTTCCGACATGCCCGCCCATCTCACCGATCCCGAGCAGCTCAAGGAGCTCCTCGGCATCCCCTTCACCCCGGAGCAGACGGCCTGCATCACCGCGCCGCCGGCCCCGCAGGTGATCGTGGCCGGCGCCGGTTCGGGCAAGACCACGGTGATGGCGGCCCGCGTGGTCTGGCTGGTCGGCACCGGGCAGGTCGCCCCCGAACAGGTCCTCGGCCTGACCTTCACCAACAAGGCCGCGGGCGAACTGGCCGAGCGCGTCCGCAAGGCGCTCGTCAGGGCCGGCGTCACCGACCCGGAAGCCCTCCCGTCACCCGACGGCCACCCCTCGGCGACAGGGCTCCGCGCCGACCCCCCCTGGTGGGACCCGGACAACCCCCCGGGCGAGCCGGTCATCTCCACGTACCACTCCTTCGCCGGGCGCCTCCTCACCGACCACGGCCTGCGCGTCGGCCTGGAGCCCGCCTCCCGCCTGCTCGCCGACGCCACCCGCTACCAGCTCGCCGCCCGTGTGCTGCGCGAGGCCCCCGGCCCCTACCCGGCCCTCACCCGCTCCTTCGCCGACCTCGTCGGCGACCTGCTCGCCCTCGACTCCGAACTCGCCGAGCACCTGGTGGAGCCGGGCCGACTGCGCGCCTGGGACGAGGAGCTGCTCGAAACCCTCCAAGGCACCCGGCTCAGCAACGCCGAGCTGCGCAAGGTCCCCGAGACCGCGCACGCCCGCCGCGAACTCGCCGGACTGGTCCAGCGCTACCGGGCCGCCAAACGCGAACGCGACCTCCTCGACTTCGGCGACCAGATCGCCCTGTCCGCCCGCCTGGCCGCGCTGCCCGAGGTCGGCCGCCTGCTGCGCGAGGAGTTCCGGGTGGTCCTGCTGGACGAGTACCAGGACACCTCCGTCGCCCAACGCGTCCTGCTCGCCGGCCTGTTCGGCGCGGGAACCGGCCACCCCGTGACCGCCGTCGGCGACCCCTGCCAGGCCATCTACGGCTGGCGCGGCGCCTCCGTCGCCAACCTGGACGACTTCCCCGACCACTTCCGCCACGCCGACGGCCGTCCCGCCACCCGCCAGTCGCTTCGTGAGAACCGCCGCAGCGGCGGCCGGCTCCTCGACCTCGCCAACGGCCTCGCCGCCCCCCTGCGCGCCATGCACGCGGGCGTCGAGGCCCTTCGTCCGGCCCCGGGCGCCGAGCGCGACGGCACGGTCCGCTGCGCCCTGCTGCCCACCCACGCCGAGGAGTTGGACTGGCTCGCGGACTCCGTCGCCCACCTCGTGCGCACCGGCACCGCCCCCGGCGAGATCGCCGTCCTGTGCCGTACGGCCGCCGACTTCGCCGCGATCCAGGGCGCGCTCGTCGCCCGGGACGTCCCCGTCGAGGTCGTCGGCCTGTCCGGGCTGCTGCACCTGCCGGAGGTCGCCGACCTGGTCGCCGTCTGCGAGGTCCTCCAGGACCCGGGCGCCAACGCGAGCCTGGTACGGCTGCTGACCGGGCCCCGCTGGCGCATCGGCCCCCGCGACCTCGCCCTGCTCGGCCGCCGTGCCCGGCTGCTCGTCGCGCACGCGCGCGCCGGCGACACCGACGACCCGGACCGCCGGCTCGCCGCCGCCGTGGAGGGCACCGACCCGGCCGAGGTGATATCGCTCGCCGACGCCCTGGACACCTTCCTGGACGCCCGCGGCGGCGACGAGGACGGGCTGCCGTTCTCGCCGGACGCCCGCGTGCGCTTCGCCCGCCTCGCCACCGAGCTGCGCGACCTGCGCCGGGCCCTGTCCGACCCGCTGATGGACGTCCTGCACCGCGTCCTCGCCGTCACCGGCCTTGAGGTGGAGCTGTCGGCGTCCCCGCACGCCCTGGCCGCCCGCCGCCGTGAGACCCTCGCCAACTTCCTCGACGTCGCCGCCTCCTTCGCCGCGAGCGACGGCGAGGCCACCCTGCTCGCCTTCCTGGGCTTCCTGCGCACCGCCGCCCAGTACGAGAAGGGCCTCGACAACGCCCTGCCCGGCGGCGAGAACACCGTCAAGGTGCTCACCGCCCACAAGTCCAAGGGCCTGGAGTGGGACGTCGTGGCCGTGCCCGGCCTCGTCACCGGCACCTTCCCCAGCGCCCAGGGCCGCGACAAGTGGACCGCGCAGGCCAAGGTGCTGCCGCACGCCCTGCGCGGCGACGCTGCCACCCTGCCCGACGTCGACGGCTGGGACGCGCGCGGCATGAAGGCGTTCCACGAGGCCATGAAGGAGCACCAGCACACCGAGGAACTGCGCCTCGGTTACGTCACCTTCACCCGCCCCCGCTCCCTCCTGCTCGGCTCGGGCCACTGGTGGGGCCCCAGCCAGAAGAGGAAACGCGGCCCCTCCGACTTCCTCCGGGCCCTGTACGAGCACTGCGCCGCCGGATACGGCGAGATCGAGGCATGGGCCGACGAACCCGCCGACGACGAGGAGAACCCGGCCCTGCACCGGGCCGAGGCCGACCTGGCCTGGCCGCTGCCCCTCGACGCCGACGCCTTCGCCCGCCGCCACGCCGCCGCCCGGACGGTCCTCGCCCACCTCGACACCCTGACCGCCGCCGGGCCGTCGGCCGCCCCCGCCGACCCGGCCGTCTTCGAGGACCCGGACTGGCCGGTGCCGCCGGAGGAGCCGCCGTACGACGAGCCGTACGACGGGCCGCCGTACGAAGAACCGCCGTACGACGAGGTCGACGACGAACCGCCGTACGAGGAGCCGTACGACGACAGCGCGCGCGATGGCGCCTTGGACGACGCCTTGTACGGCGACTCGTACGGCGAGGCCCCGCGCGCTGACACCCCGTACGACGGCGCTCCCGCCGACCCCCACCAGGCCTCCGCCCCCCTCATCCCCCATCAGGCCCCGGCCCCCGAGCCGGACCCGTACCCCGTCCTCACCCCGGAGGAGTCCCGCCTGATCGCCTCCTGGGACCGCGATCTGGACGCGCTCGCCGGGGAGCTGCTGCTGGCCCGCCGTGCCGTCACGGACGTACCCCTGCCCGCCACGCTGACCGCCACCCAGCTGCTGCGCCTGGCCGAGGACCCGGACGGGCTCGCGCAGGAACTCGCGCGCCCCATGCCGCGCCCCCCGCAGCCCGCCGCGCGCCGGGGCACCCGCTTCCACGCCTGGGTGGAGTCGCGCTACGAGGAGTTGGCGCTGCCCCTGCTGGAGCCCGACGAGCTGCCCGGCGGCGACGCCGAGATCGCCGACGAACAGGACCTGGAGGCACTCAAGGAAGCCTTCGAACGTACCGAGTACGCCCGGCGCACGCCGTACCGCGTGGAGGAACCGGTCCAGCTCGTCCTCGCCGGGAGGGTCGTACGCGGCCGGATCGACGCCGTCTACAGGGAGGGCGAGGGTGCGGCGGCGACGTACGAGATCGTGGACTGGAAGACCGGCCGCGAGCACACCGCCGACCCGCTCCAGCTCGCCGTGTACCGGCTGGCCTGGGCCGAACAGCAGGGCGTCCCGCTCGACGCGGTCACCGCCACGTTCCTGTACGTGCGCACCGGGGAGGCCGTTCGCCCGGCGGACCTGCCGGACCGGCCCGCGCTGGAGCGGCTGCTCGGCGGGGAGCCCGGGGCGCGCGACGACGAGGGCACCGCGGTGATCCGGCGCGCCCCCCGAGTGTGACGAACCGCCCGCCGAGGATGTGGTCGCGGGCCGATAGGCTCGTGAGCATGAGCCAGACCCCGGACAGCGCCGTCCGCGCGTATATCGAGCAGCACCGCGCAGCCTTCCTCGACGACCTCACCGCATGGCTGCGCATCCCCTCCGTGTCGGCCCAGCCCGACCACGCGCCCGACGTGCGGCGCAGTGCCGACTGGCTCGCCGCCAGGTTGACCGCGACCGGCTTCACGACCGTCGAGGTCTGGCCCACCGAGGGCGCCCCGGCCGTCTTCGCCGAGTGGCCCTCCGGCGACCCCGGGGCGCCGACCGTGCTGGTCTACGGCCACCACGACGTGCAGCCCGCCGCCCGCGAGGACGGCTGGGACAGCGAGCCCTTCGAACCCGTCGTCCGCGGGAACCGCCTCTACGCGCGCGGCGCCGCCGACGACAAGGGCCAGGTCTTCTTCCACACCCTCGGCGTCCGCGCCCACCTCGCCGCCACCGGCCGCACCGCCCCCGCGGTCAACCTGAAGCTGCTGATCGAGGGCGAGGAGGAGTCCGGCTCCCCGCACTTCCGGGCCCTGGTCGAGGCGCGGGCCGGGCGCCTGGCCGCCGACGCCGTGATCGTCTCCGACACCGGCATGTGGGCCGAGGACACCCCGACGGTGTGCACCGGCATGCGCGGCCTCGCCGAGTGCGAGATCCGGCTGTACGGCCCCGACCAGGACATCCACTCCGGTTCCTTCGGCGGCGCCGTGCCCAACCCGGCCACCGCCGTCGCCCGCCTGGTCGCCGCACTGCACGACGAGCGGGGGCACGTGGCCGTCCCCGGCTTCTACGACGGCGTCGTGGAGCTGACCGACCGCGAGCGCGAGCTGTTCGCCGAACTGCCCTTCGACGAGGAGCGCTGGCTGCGCACCGCCAAGTCCCGCGCGACCCAGGGCGAGGCCGGGCACACCACCCTGGAGCGCGTCTGGGCCCGCCCGACCGCCGAGGTCAACGGCATCGGCGGGGGCTACCAGGGCCCCGGGAGCAAGACGATCATCCCGTCCTCCGCCGTGGTGAAGCTGTCCTTCCGGCTGGTCGCGGGCCAGGACCCCGACCACGTGGAGAAGGCCGTCCGCGCCTGGGCCGCCGAGCAGGTGCCCGCCGGGATCCGCTGCGAGATCGACTTCGGCTCGGCCACCCGGCCCTGTCTGACCCCGCTCGACCACCCGGCCCTCCAGTCCGTCGTCCGGGCGATGGGCCGCGCCTTCGAGGGCCCCGTCCTCTTCACCCGCGAGGGCGGCTCAGGGCCCGCCGCCGACCTCCAGGAGGTCCTCGGCAGCCCCGTGCTCTTCCTGGGCGTCTCCGTCCCCTCCGACGGCTGGCACGCGCCCAACGAGAAGGTGGAGCTGGACCTCCTCCTCAAGGGCGTCGAGACCAGCGCCTACCTGTGGGCCGACCTGGCCGAGAACTGGCGTCCCACGCCCTGACCCGGCGCACCGTACGGAAGGGCGCCACGGGCGCGAGGCACACTGGAGACACCGCCCGCCCGCGCCCGACCAGGTGCGTCGCCGTACGTCCTGTCGCACGTCCGCCCGAACCGCCCGCCGAACCGAACCGCCGTACTGGGGGAGTTGGAAGCACCCGTGACCACCTGGACCGACGACACAGCCGACCGTCCCATCTCGCTGACCGCCCCCTGCGGCATCGACCGCGCCGCCCACCACCGGCTGGACGAGGCCTGGCTCGCGGCGGCGTGGAGCCACCCCACGACCCGCTGTTTCGTGGTCTCCGGCGGCCAGGTGCTCATCGACGAGACGGCCGACGGGCGCACCGAACTCGTCATGACCCCCTCCTTCGAGGCGCCGCTCACCGAGGCGCACCGCTACTTCCTCGGCATCGACGAGGAGGGCGTCGCCTTCTTCGCGCTCCAGAAGGACGGGCTGCCCGGCCGCATCGACCAGTCCGCGCGCCCGGCGGGCCTGCGGGAGGCCGGTCTGCTGCTGTCCCCGCGCGACACCGCGCTCATGGTGCACGCGGTCGGCCTGGAGAACTGGCAGCGCACCCACCGCTTCTGCTCCCGCTGCGGCGAGCGCACCGTGATCGCCGCGGCCGGCCACATCCGCCGCTGCCAGGCCTGCGGTGCCGAGCACTACCCGCGCACCGATCCCGCCGTGATCATGGCGGTGACCGACGCCGAGGACCGGATCCTGCTCGGCCGCCAGGTCCACTGGCCCGAGGGCCGCTTCTCCACGCTCGCCGGCTTCGTGGAGCCGGGTGAGTCCATCGAGCACGCGGTGCGCCGCGAGGTCGCCGAGGAGGTCGGCGTCACCGTCGGCGGCGTCGAGTACGTGGCGAGCCAGCCCTGGCCCTTCCCCTCCAGCCTGATGCTCGGCTTCATGGCCCGCGCCACCTCCACCGACATCCAGGTCGACGGCGACGAGATCTCCGAGGCCCGCTGGTTCTCCCGCCAGGAGCTCCACGACGCCTTCGAGGCGGGCACGGTCCTGCCGCCCTACGGCATCTCCATCGCCGCCCGGCTGATCGAGATGTGGTACGGCAAGCCGCTCCCGACCCGCAGCTTCGTCTGAGCGGTGACATCCCCGTAGGCGTGGCGTACGGCACATGGAACGGCGGCTCCCGAGTCGCTCTGGACTCGGGAGCCGCCGTTTCGCAGCCCGGGGCGTTACGCGGCGAGCTTCTGCTTGACCTGGGCCAGCGAGGGGTTCGTCATCGTGGAGCCGTCCGCGAAGAGCACGGTCGGGACCGTCTGGTTTCCGCCGTTCGCCTTCTCCACGAAGGCCGCGGACTCGGGGTCCTGCTCGATGTTGATCTCGGTGTAGGCGATGCCCTCCCGGTCCATCTGGCTCTTCAGCCGACGGCAGTAACCGCACCAAGTCGTGCTGTACATCGTCACAGTGCCCTGCATGTCTCTCGCGCTCCTCAG
Source organism: Streptomyces hygroscopicus subsp. hygroscopicus (assembly GCF_030269125.1). Taxonomy (GTDB): domain Bacteria; phylum Actinomycetota; class Actinomycetes; order Streptomycetales; family Streptomycetaceae; genus Streptomyces; species Streptomyces hygroscopicus_C. Next base: position 201,401 of record NZ_BSSM01000010.1, read on the forward strand.
GCAGCTCGGGAAAGGTCGTCCTGGAGGAGAACGTAAGCGGGTGCTCGGCCATTCCCACCGGGGGTATGCAGGTCTCCGCCGTGACGCCCGACGCTCGGGACGTGATGCCCGACGCTCGGGACGTGATGCCCGACGCACAGGGACGTGGTGCCCGACGTACGAGGCAGGACGTGGTGCCCGACGTATGAGCAGGACGTGGTGCCAGACGTATTAGTACGACCGCGAGGCCCCGCCTGTGGACAACCGCCGCGGGGGTCCCGGGCGACCTGGCAGCATGGCTGTGTGACAGCAGCAACGCACTCCACCCTCTTCCCGCAGGTACCGGACGTCCCGGACTCGGCCGACGCGGTGCTCGAAGGGCTCGACCCCGAGCAGCGCGAGGTGGCCACCGCCCTGCGCGGCCCGGTGTGCGTGCTGGCCGGCGCGGGCACCGGCAAGACCCGGGCGATCACCCACCGCATCGCCTACGGGGTGCGGGCCGGCATCCTCCAGCCCGCCAGCGTGCTCGCCGTCACCTTCACCAACCGCGCCGCCGGCGAGATGCGGGGCCGGCTCCGCCAGCTCGGCGCCCAGGGCGTCCAGGCCCGTACCTTCCACTCCGCCGCCCTGCGCCAGCTCCAGTACTTCTGGCCGAAAGCCGTCGGTGGCAGCCTGCCCCGGCTGGTCGACCGCAAGATCCAGCTCGTCGCCGACGCCGCCGCCGGTCTCGGCACCCGGCTCGACCGTGGCGAGCTGCGCGATGTCACCGCCGAGATCGAATGGTGCAAGGTCACCCAGACCATCCCCGCCGACTACCCGTACGCGGCAGCGAAGGCCGGCCGCGAGGCCCCCCGCGACCCCACCGAGATCGCCCACCTCTACGCGGCGTACGAGGACCTCAAACGCGACCGCGCGGTGATCGACTTCGAGGACGTCCTGCTGCTCACCGTCGCCATCCTCCAGGACCGCCAGGACATCGCCGAGCAGATCCGCGCCCAGTACCAGCACTTCGTGGTGGACGAGTACCAGGACGTCAGCCCCCTCCAGCAGCGCCTGCTGGAGCTGTGGCTCGGCGACCGCGACGACCTGTGCGTGGTCGGCGACGCCAGTCAGACCATCTACTCGTTCACCGGAGCCACCCCCGACCACCTGCTCGACTTCCGCACCCGCCACCCCGGCGCGACCGTCGTCAAGCTGGTCCGCGACTACCGCTCCACCCCCCAGGTGGTCCGCCTCGCCAACGGCCTGCTCGCCCAGGCCCACGGCCGCGCCGCCGACCACCGGCTGGAACTCGTCTCACAGCGCCCCCTCGGCCCCGACCCCGTGTACACCGAGTACACGGACGAGCCCGCCGAGGCCGAGGGTGCCGCCCGCCGCATCCGCGAGCTGATCGACGCGGGCGTCCCGGCCGCCGAGATCGCCGTCCTGTTCCGCACCAACTCCCAGTCCGAGACCTACGAGCAGGCACTCGCCGACGCCGGCGTCCCCTACCAGCTGCGCGGCGCCGAGCGCTTCTTCGACCGGCCCGAGGTGCGCAAGGCCGGCCTCGCCCTGCGCGGCGCCGCCCGCTTCGGGGGCAACGATTCCCTCCTGGACGACGTCGTGGACCTGCCCTCACAGGTGCGTGCCGTGCTGTCCGGCGAGGGCTGGACCACCCGGCCCCCGGCCGGCTCCGGCGCCGTCAGGGAGCGCTGGGAGTCCCTCGCCGCCCTGGTCAACCTCGCCCAGGACCTCGCCGCCGCCCGCCCCGGCGCCACCCTCGCCGACTTCGTCGCCGAACTGGACGAGCGGGCGGGCGCCCAGCACGCCCCCACCGTCCAGGGCGTCACCCTCGCCTCCCTGCACGCGGCCAAGGGCCTGGAGTGGGACGTCGTCTTCCTGGTCGGCGTCGCCGAGGGCATGCTGCCCATCACGTACGCGAGGACCGACGAGCAGATCGAGGAGGAGCGCCGCCTCCTCTACGTCGGCGTCACCCGTGCGCGCGAACGCCTCCATCTCTCCTGGTCCCTCTCCCGCTCACCCGGTGGCCGCCACAGCCGCAGACCCAGCCGCTTCCTCGACGGACTGCGCCCCGGCACCACGCCCACGGTCGGCCGCGGCGCGGGCGCCGCCGGGGGCGTCGCCGGGGGCGTCGAGCGCGGCATCCGCGGCTCCGGCACCCCCGTCGTGCCCCGGCGCACCCAGCGCACCCCGGCCCGCTGCCGGGTCTGCGGCCGCACCCTCACCGACGCGGGCGAGATGAAGCTGATGCGCTGCGAGGACTGCCCCTCCGACATGGACGAGGGACTGTACGAGCGGCTGCGCGAGTGGCGCGCCGTCCAGGCCGCGGACAGCGGACAGCCGGACTTCTGCGTCTTCACCGACCGCACCCTGATGGCCATCGCCGAGGCCCGTCCCGACAGTGCCGCGGAACTCTCCCGCATCCCCGGCGTCCTCAGCCGCAAGCTGCGCAGCTACGGAGCCGATGTGCTGGCCATCTGCGCAGGTCAGGAGCTTCATGGCGAGATCGGTGGGGACTGATACGAACTCGTCGCAAAAATAGTTTGCGCACGCGCCGGGAATCCCCATAGGTTCTAGGCACGGAAGCAGCGGCCTTCTCCGGGGCCGGGCCTCCGTGATGTACTTGCACATACGAAACGGATCGGTTCACCGGTCCCCGAGACGCCGAGAGGAGGCGAGTCCAGTGATCAGCATCAACATCAGCACCAACAGCACGGCCACGGCCAAACTGACCGATCGCTCGACCGTCTCCCTGTGCCTGCTCGGCGCCTCCGACCGGGGCACCGGTCTGTCCGGCATCCGTGCCGCGCGCCCGGCGTCCTCCCTGTCTCTCGCGGGCCTTCCCGTCCGTGATGAGCGCAATGAGCGACCGACCAAGGCACTGGAAGCGGTAGTGGCACAGGCAAAGGCCTATGCCTTTACGGCGACTGGTGCCGGATTCCGGAAGCAGACGACGCAGCACCACCAGATGTGGGCCTTCCGTGGGCCAGAACCCTGGAGTTATCCAGCCTGATTCGATCAGGCCGGCGCCTTCAGGGCCGCGGAACCCCATCCGGGATCCGCGGCCCTTCGGTTTTTCCCGAACGGGAAGGACGCAGCGAAGGGGCCTCGGGACAAGAAAAGAACCCGGTACCAGCCGACACCCGGTCAACCGGCCGGACGACCAGACGAGGAAAACCACCCGTGCAACTCGAAGCGCACGCCCCGTCCGTACCGCCTTCGCAAACGATCCCCCCGCCCGGCCTCACGGAGGACTCCACCTTGATCCCGCTCACCGCGCTCACCGCGCTCGACGACGCCATCGAGAACCTCGGCGTGCCCGTCCCGTGCCGTTCCTACGACCCGGAGGTCTTCTTCGCCGAGTCGCCCGCGGACGTGGAGTACGCCAAGTCCCTGTGCCGCACCTGCCCGCTGATGGAGGCATGCCTCGCCGGGGCGAAGGAGCGGCGTGAGCCCTGGGGCGTCTGGGGTGGCGAGCTGTTCGTCCAGGGTGTCGTCGTCGCCCGGAAGCGGCCGCGCGGCCGCCCGCGGAAGAACCCGGTCACGGCATGAACACCGCAGGAACAATCGACCGTCCCCTCACGCACGACCCCAAGAAGCAGGCCCCGATGAAGCCGTCCACCAGCGAGCCCGCAGGCTCCGCGATCCCAGACTCCACCACCACCGGCGCGACCGAAGCCCGCCAGAACAGGACCCGCGAGATGCAACTCATGCAAGAAGCCCTGGCCCGTGCGCATATGCACGACCGACTCCATGACGCCCACCAGGAACGCCAGGCCACCCGCCTGGCCGTCGCCCAGCGCATGCAGCGCCGCGCCGAACGCGCCTCCCGGCGTGCGCGCCGCGCGCTCGCCATGGCCGTCATGCAGTAAGACCCGCGCCCGAGGACGCCTCCCGGTGAGAGGCGTCCGAGCGACGCGGTGACTCCCCGCGGGGGCCGGTCCGGCCGAACGGACCGGCCCCCGCGGTGCGTTCTGCGTGCCGCCTGCCGGTACCGGAGTTATCGTCACCGGGTGACGAGTCTTCCCGCAGGAAGCGATCAGGGCGGCTCCGCGAAGCGCCCGGTGCCCCTCGTGTGCGCCCGCTGCGGTGTCCCCGCCCCCGCCCCCCACCCCGCCACCTGGACCTGCTCCGTGGAGGACGGCACCCCCCGCTATTTCTGCGCCGCCTGCTCCCGCGCCCATCTCCGCGCCATCGAGGGCCGCCTCGACTCGACGTGGTGGTGACCGCTCTCCCGCGGCGACCCGACCTGTCGCCCACCTCGTCACCGACCGGAAGCGGTCACCGTCGGCCTGGGCGATGACCCGCTTCTTCCCTATTCGAGCACGATGTGCGGGCCCGGGGCCCGGGGTTTTTCCAGGGACCCGGGCGTGTCACGCCTCCGCCGCGGACTCCTCGTCGAGGTCCTCCTCCGACAGCTCCCCCAACGGCTCCTCCGCGAGTTCCTCAAGGGTTTCGTCCAGCTCCTCCGTCGGCGCGAAGCCCGGCAGCCAGGAATCCAGTTCGTCCCGGAGGCGGACCGTGGCGCCCAGTTGGCACAGGACGCCGATGGTGCTCAGGGTGACGCGGTGGATGAGGAGGTACGCCGGGGGGAGGTTCAGCTGCTTGCCGAGCTGGTAGGCGGGGGAGCGCGGGTCGGCGATGCGGGCGGCCTGGCTGCGCATCCAGGAGCGGGTGAAGGTGAACGCGTCGACACGGGCCGGTTCGATGATCGGCAGCAGGTAGTCGAGGACCGCGTCGGGATCCAGCTCTATGGACTCCTTGACGAACCCCTCCTCGCACAGCAGCTCGTAGACCGTCTCGGCGTCGCCGTCCAGCGTCATCCGCAGGGAGATCCCGATCGGAGCCGGCAGCCCCCCGGGGAGCCGGTCGACGGTGCCGAAGTCCAGGACCCCGAGCCGCCAGTCGTCCTCGCCGTCCGGGCCGCCCGGCAGCAGCCGGAAGTTCCCCGGATGCGGGTCGGCGTGCAGCAGCCCGGTGCGGGCCGGGCCCGAGAACAGGAAGCGGGCGAGCAGCTGACCGGCCCGGTCCCGCTGCTCCGGCGTGCCGTCGGAGATGATCTCCGACAGCGGGATCCCGTCGATCCACTCCGTCACCAGCACCTGATCGCACTGGTGTACCACCGCCGGGACCACCACGTCCGGGTCGCCCGCGAACTCCTGCGCGTGCGCCGTCTGGGCAGCGGCCTCCAGTCCGTAGTCCAGCTCCTCGGAGACCCGGTCCCGCAACTCCGCGATCAGCGGCTTTATGTCCATGCCCGGGATGAGCGGCCCCAGCAGCCGGGCGAACCGGCCCAGTTGGATGAGATCGGACAGCAGGGCCTCGCCGGCGCCCGGGTACTGCACCTTGACCGCCACCTCGCGGCCGTCGTGCCACACCGCCCGGTGCACCTGGCCGATCGAGGCCGCGGCCGCGGGCTTGTCCTCGAACTCCTCGAACAGCTCCCGCCAGTCCGGGCCGAGCCGCTCCGCCAGTACGGCGTGCACCGTGCGGGTCGGCATCGGCGGCGCCGCCTCCTGGAGCTTGGTCAGGGCCGCCCGATAGGGTCCGGCGACCTCCTCGGGCAGCGCGGACTCGAAGACGGACAGCGCCTGCCCGAACTTCATCGCCCCGCCCTTCAGCTCGCCGAGCACCTTGAACAGCTGCTCCGCCGTGCGCTGTTGCAGCTCCCGGCCGACGATCTCCGCGGACTCGCCCACGATCCGCTTGCCCAGCCCCCAGGTCGCCCGCCCGGCGAAGCCGAGCGGGAGCGCGGCGAGCTTGGCGGTCCGGGTGACCGCCTTCCGGGGAAGATCAGACATGCGCCCTCCAGGTCCCTGTCGGCCGTGCCGCGCCCGCTTCGCGTGCCCGCTCCGTCGACGGCCGTTGCACCGCCATTGTCGCGCGTGACCGCCCGAGGGTTGAGGACTGTTCCCCCTCCGCTTTCTCATCCGCCCTCTCCGCGGCGCCGCAGCGGCAGGCCGGGTGCGGCAGGACCGGGCGGGCGTGCCAGCTCAGGGCGGGTAGGGACACCTCCCAGCGGGCTCCCGAGCCGGAGGGCGACGCGCCGTCCAGGTAGGCCAGGGCGTGGGCCGCGGCCAGGCCGGCGACCGTCGTGGAGAGAGCCATGTCACAGGCGCCGACCCGGCGGGGTCCGCCGCCGGAGCGCCACTGGGCGAGCAGCCGGGGCCAGGCCGGGTCCCGGTCCGTGCGCGCCTCGTGCAGGCACCCCGCGCAGGCCGTCTCGCCGGGCAGCACCAGCGGGCCCACGACACCGGTGCCCTCCACCACACCGGCGTACAGATGCGGGGTGCCGGAGGCCAGCAGCGGTTCCGCGGCGCGCGGGTCCGGGGCGTACACGGCCACGTCGTCCCGGGGCGCGAGGATCACCAGGGAGAGTCCGGGTTCCCCGGTGCCGGACCCGGGGGAGTGGGGACGGCGGGGCGGGCGGTCCGGGGCAGCCCGGCGGACGACCGCCGCGGCCGCCGTGTCCCGACGCCCACCGACCGCCTCCGCCGGCAGACCGCCCGGCGCCACGTCCCACGGCCGCACCCGGCCCTCGTCGCGCACCTCCACCTCGCCGACGCCCGCGCCGGACAGCACCGCCGCCACCACGGCGCCGACCCGCCCCGCGCCGTGCACCCGGACCCGCAGCGCCCTGCGGGCGGCGAGCCGCGCGAGCGCGCCGCCCGGCTCGGAGGTGGTCAGCGAGAGAGAGGCCAGGTCGGGGCGGAGCCTTCGCAGCACCTCCGTCCTCGCGCGCAGCGCGTCAGCCGCCGGTCCGCCGCCGCGGGCGTCGTCGAGGAGGCCCGCGCGGGCCAGCCGGTCGACCAGTGTGTCGACCCGGCCGTCCGGCAGGCCCAGCCGGCGGCCCTCCGCGCGCAGCAGCGGCAGCCCTCTGGTGCCGTTGAGCAGGTCCAGGAGGCCGCTCGTGGCGGTGTCCATCGGGCCCAGTGTCAGCGCGTGCGGGGGAGTCATCCCGAACTGCGCGGTGCCGAGATCACGCCAGCCGCGCCGCAGCGCGGGTTTCACCGTCGGATGCATGAAAGCCCCCTGTGTCCCTGTATCCGCATGACTGTCATGACATCGGCCGGATCGGTCGTGTTCCGCCGACATCCGCCAGCATGCCCGCCCGGCCCGCGGGGCGGGGAAAGTTATCCACAGGTGACGGGTGTTCTTCATATGAACCTGCGGGCGCGACGACCCGTCCGCGAGCCGGGACTTTGCCCGTGCCGAGCGGGTAACGTCGGGGCGTGTCCGCCGACCCACTGCAGCACCGCGCCGGAAAGACAGAGCGCAGCGCGACGAGCGCGATCGAGGTCCGCAGGAGCGCCCGCCGCCGCCGGACGGTCTCCGCGTACCGCGAGGGTGATCGCACTGTCGTACTGATCCCTGCCCGGATGTCGAAGGCGGAGGAGCAACGCTGGGTGACCGTCATGCTCGACAAGCTCGCCGCCCAGGAGAGCCGGCGGGTGCTCGGCGACACCGAGCTGACCGAGCGCGCCGAGCGGTTGTCGGCGCAGTTCTTCGACGGTCGCGCCCGCCCGGCCTCCGTCCGCTGGGTCACCAACCAGAACACCCGCTGGGGCTCGTGCACCCCGGCCGAGGGCAGCATCCGCCTCTCGCACCGGCTCCAGGGCATGCCCGAGTACGTCATCGACTACGTGCTCTGCCATGAGCTGGCACATCTCCTGGTGCCCGGTCACGGCGCCGACTTCTGGCGGCTCCTGGACGCCTACCCGCGCACCGAGCGCGCCCGCGGCTACCTCGAGGGCGTGGTCGCCGCCGCACGGCTGCCGCACGTCCCCGGCGCACGGGGCGAATGACCCGTCCCTGAACGCGGCCTCCCCTGAACCGGCCGCTCCCTGTGCGCGGCTCCCCTGAACCGGCCGCCCCGGTGCGCGGCCTCCCCCGCGCACCGCGTCCCCGCCCGTGGCCGCCATGTGCGTGGCCGGAACCGGTTGTGTACCGGGTGTGTACCGACCTGGACCGGCCGGGGTGGTCGTCGGCCACAGCCGCTAGCCTGGCGCGACGCACTCATATTTCGGGATGGGGGACGGTCGTATCGCATGGCCAGGGAATTCCAACGCGGCCACAAGGCCCGGATCAGTGACCTCACGGCGGGCACCGATCTGTACGTAGGCGTGCAGATCGCCGGACCCGGACTGACCTTCGACATCAGCTGTTTCGGCCTGGACGCCGACGAACGGCTTTCGGACGACCGTTACTTCGTCTTCTTCAACCAGCCGAAGTCGCCGGAGGAGTCCATCCAACTGCTCGGCGCCCAGGCGGGCGACACCGAGTCGTTCCGGGTCACGCTCGACCGGATCCCGGCGCGGATCCGCAAGCTGTCCTTCACGGCGACCCTCGACGGCGCCGGGCAGATGTCGCAGGCCGGCCCCGGTTACCTGCGGATCGTCGCGGGCGGCGAGGAGGTCGCGCGGTACTCCTTCGACGGCACGGAGTTCTCCACCGAGCGGGCCGTCATGCTCGGTGACATCTACTTCAAGGACGGCTGGCGGTTCGCCGCGGTCGGACAGGGCTTCGACGGCGGCCTCGAGGCGCTGCTGAAGAACTTCGGCGGCGAGGTGCTGGAGGAGGAGGCGCCCGCCGCCCCGCAGCAGCCGCAGTCCGGCGCCCCCGGTTTCGCCCCGCCCGCGTTCGCCCCGCCCGCCTTCGCCGCCCCGGCCCCCGCGCCTGTCCCGGCTCCCGCGCCCGCCCCCCAGGGCTACGCCCCGTCGGCCGGCCACACGCCCCCGCAGGGCTTCGCACCCCCTGGCGGCACGCCCCCGCAGGGCTTCGCACCCCCTGGCGGCACGCCTCCGCAGGGCTTCGCATCCCCCGGTCAGACCCCGCCGCCCGCCCCCGCGCCGAACGTGCACGGCGCGCCGACGGTCATCGCCCCGCTGACCCCGCCCGCCGGGCCGGCGGGCACCGTCCCGCCGCCCGCCCCGGCCCCCGCGCCCTACGGCCTGCCGCCGCAGCAGCCGTCGTACGGCGGTCAGCCCCCGCAGCCCTCCTACGGCGGTCTGCCCGGCGCCCCGATGCCTCCCGGCTACGGCGGCCCGCCCGGCGCCCCCATGCCCCCGGGCCACGACGGCCGGATCCCCGGTCAGCAGACGGCCCCCTACGGCGTGCCCCAGGGCGCCGCGCAGGGCGCCGCCGGGGTCGGGGCCGCGCTGCACCAGTTCAAGGAGACGCCCACCGGGCAGCGCTGGACGCAGCAGAACAAGAAGCTCATGCGCGTCGACCTCGGCATCGGCGGGCAGCCGGTGCTGGCCAGGCAGGGCAGCATGGTGCTCTACCAGGGCAAGGTCGATTTCGGCTACAAGGGCGCCGGTTTCGCCGGGCGCATCGTCGGCAACGCCACCGGCCAGGAGATGCAGCTGATGCGCTGCACCGGCCAGGGCCAGGTGTTCCTCGCCGAGAACGCGACCAACCTGCACCCGATCGAACTGCAGGGCGACGCGATCTGCGTGTCCGCGGAGAACGTGCTCGCCTTCGACGAGACCCTCCAGTACGAGGTCCGCCGCATCGAGGGCCACGGCATCCCGGGCGGCGCGCTGTTCACCATGCAGTTCCAGGGCACCGGCACCATCGTGGTCAAGACGCACGGAGCGCCCGTGGTGCTGCCGGTGACCCCGACCACCTTCGCCGACTGCAACGCGGTGGTGGCCTGGTCGGCGGCCTCCCAGGTGATCGTCTCCAGCCAGGTCCGCATGCGCCGCAACGCCTACCCCGGCGACACCGGCGAGACCGTCAACCTGCAATTCCGGGGCGCGCCCGGCAACTTCATCGTCGTCCAGCCGTACGAGGTCTGAGGGAGCCCGTCATGAACCAGCCGCTCGCGGGCTTCGCTCCCGCACCCGTCACCGCCCGCATGGAGAACCACGGGCACCACATGCTCAAGGTCGCCATGCAGACCGGCAACGACCTCTTCGCGCGCGTGGGCTCGATGGTCGCCTACGAGGGCTTCGTGCAGTACGAGCCCAACCCGCCGGCCGTCCGCCAGATCGCCCGGGACTGGCTCACCGGCGAGGGCGCCCCGCTGATGAAGTGCTCCGGCGACGGGCTGCTCTATCTCGCCGATTACGGCGCGAACGTCGTCGTGATCAACCTGAACGGCGACGGCATCTCCGTCAACGCCACCAACCTGCTCGCCTTCGACGCCCATCTGAACTGGGGCGTGGAGCGGGTCAAGGGGCTCGCGAAGTTCGCCGGTCAGGGCCTGTGGAACACGCGGATCTCCGGGCAGGGCTGGGTCGCGCTGACCTCCCGGGGCACGCCGATCGTCGTGGACTGCGGCGGCGGCGAGGACGAGACGTACGTCGACCCGGACGCGCTCGTCGCCTGGTCGCCGAACCTGAAGGTCAAGGGCAAGCGCAGCTTCAAGGCGCAGTCGCTGATCGGCCGGGGCAGCGGCGAGGCCTACCAGATGGCCTTCTCCGGACAGGGCATCGTCGTCGTCCAGCCCAGCGAGGACAGCACCGACCGCCTGCGGATCCGGGGCTGAGGGGGAGAGTCAACACGCCATGCAGAGCCCGATTTTCGCGTTCAACGACAATCAGACGCAGGAGCGCTGGAGCCTGCAGAACCCGCAGCTGCTCCGGGTCGTCCTGGAAGGGCACGACGACCTCCTCGCCCGCAAGGGCACCATGGTCGCCTACCAGGGCCTGGTCGAGTTCGACGCCGAGTACCAGGCCAACGGCCAGCGGCGCGCGCGTGCCCACACGGGCGAGGGCCTGGACCTGATGCGCTGCCACGGTCAGGGCACGGTCTACCTCGCCAACCTCGCCCAGCACGTGCACATCATGGACGTGGAGCAGGACGGGCTGACCGTCGACAGCTCCTACGTGCTCGCCATGGACTCCTCGCTGCACCACGAGGTCATCGCCGTCGACAGCCTCTACGGCATCTCCGGCTCCGGGAAGTACCAGCTCAACATCACCGGGCGCGGCCGGGTCGCCCTGATGACCTCCGGGTCGCCGCTGCTGATGCGGGTCACCCCGGACCGGTACGTCAACTGCGACGCCGACGCGATCGTGGCCTGGTCGACCGGGCTGCGGGTGCAGATGCAGGCCCAGACGCACTCCTCCGGGGTGTGGCGCCGACGCGGCAGCACCGGTGAGGGCTGGGAGCTGAGCTTCATGGGCTCCGGTTTCGCGCTGGTCCAGCCCAGCGAGCTGCTGCCGCCGCAGAACGCGGTGATCGGCCAGGGTCTCGCCGCCCAGTTCGGCATGGGCCAGCAGGGAGCGCGCGGCGCGAACCAGGGCAACGTCTGGAGCTGACCGCAAGAAGCACGTGTGTAAGGGGCGAGCGCCAAGGCGGTCGCCCCTTACACACGCGCAGGCACGGTCACAGGCGCGCGCGGGCGACCGCCAGCAGCCGCACGACCGAGTCGTCGGCGACGCCCGCCACCTCGTCGTAGGGGAACCAGCGCAGGTCGAGGGACTCGTCGCTGATCGCCTCGACGGCGCCGGAGGGGGCCAGGGCCGCGTACTGGACGTCGTAGTGCCAGTGGCACGGCGACGGGATCGGGTGCCGGTCCAGGCGCACCGGCCCGCCGGGCAGCAGCGTGAGTCCGGCCATGCCCGACTCCTCGGTCGCCTCGCGCAGCGCGGCCGCCGCCACGGTGGCGTCGCCCGGCTCGCAGTGGCCGCCCATCTGGAGCCACATCCGCAGCTTGCGATGGAGTGTGAGCAGCACCCGGCCGCGCTCCGGGTCGATCACCAGGGCGCTCGCCGTCACATGGCCCGCGTGGCAGGCCTTCCACATTCCGTCGGGATGGGCCGCCAGGTGGTCGAGATAGGACTGGCGCAGCTCGTCCTGGCCCTCGTACCCCTTCAGGACGAGGACCGCGTCGTCGTACAGGCTCACTCGCTGCCGTCGCCCTCGGACTCGTCGTCCTTCTTCCTCAGGTCCGGCTGGTCGGCGGCCTCGCCGAGGATCTTGTCCAGCTCCGAGAAGTCCAGCTGCTCGCGGTGCACGAAGCCGTCCGGGTCGTCCAGGTCGGTCGCGGTCGGCAGCATGTCCGGGTGGTGCCACAGGGCGTCCCGGCCGTCCACACCGCGGGCGTCCGTGAGCGAGGCCCACAGGCGGGAGGCGTCGCGCAGCCGGCGGGGGCGCAGCTCCAGACCGATCAGCGTGGCGAACGTCTGCTCCGCGGGGCCGCCGGTCGCGCGGCGCCGGCGCAGGGTCTCGCGCAGGGCGTCGGCGGACGACAGACGGGGCTTGGCGGCCGCGTGGACCACCGCGTCCACCCAGCCCTCCACGAGCGCCAGAGCGGTCTCCAGGCGCGCTAGGGCGGCCTTCTGCTCGGGCGTGTCCTCCGGCTGGAACATGCCCTGCTGGAGCGCGTCCTGCAACTGCTCGGGGTTCTGCGGGTCGAACTGGCCGACCACGTCCTCGAGCTTCGCGGTGTCGACCTTGATGCCGCGCGCGTAGCCGTCGACCGCGCCGAACAGGTGCGAGCGCAGCCACGGCACATGCGCGAACAGCCGCTGGTGGGCCGCCTCGCGCAAGGCCAGGTAGAGCCGCACCTCCTCCAGCGGAACCCCCAGGTCCTTGCCGAACGCCTCCACGTTGGCCGGCAGCAGCGCGGCCTTGCGGGCCGGGCCGAGCGGCAGGCCGATGTCCGTGGAGCCCACGACCTCGCCCGCGAGCACGCCGACGGCCTGCCCGATCTGCGTGCCGAACATGGCGCCGCCCATCGAGCGCATCATGCCGATCAGCGGGCCCGCCATGGCCTGCATCTCCTCCGGCAGCACATCGCCCATGGCCGCGCCGACCCGCTCGGCGACCGGGTCGACCAGCTCCTGCCAGGCCGGCAGGGTCGCCTCGACCCACTCCGCGCGCGACCAGGCCACCGCGGAGGCGGAGCCGGACGGCAGGGACGTCGCGTCGTCCAGCCACAGGTCGGCCAGGCGCACGGCCTCCTCGACGGCCCTGCGCTCGGCCGGGCCCACGCTGGCGTCCTTCGAGCCGTCCGCGGTGCCCTGTGCGACCGTCTGGCGGGCGATCTGCTTGGCCATGTCCCAGTTCACCGGGCCGCCCTCGTACGAGAGCATCTGACCCAGCTGCTGGAACGCGGCACCGAGGTCGGTGGGGTTCAGCGAACCGAACATGGCTGCGAGCGGATTGTCGGCGCCGGGGCCGCCAAAGCCACCGGCTCCGGGCATGCCGCCGAAACCGAACGGATTGGCCGGTCCCTGCCCACCACCGCTCTGCTGGTCCTTCTTCTTGCCCTCGTCGCCGTCCTCCGGCTCCTCCGGCGGAAGGCCGAAACCGAATGGGGTGTCACTCACGGGATTCCTCGGCTGGTAAGGCCACCGGTCTTCTCCGGCGGCGCGGCTGCCCGACAACACCACCCAGCGTAGACACCCGGACCCGATCGGGCCTCGATGCTTCGCCCGCGGAAGGCCTGCGGCAGGATGGATGCACCTCGTACGTGCGCGTCACTCACGCCCGTACAGAAGACAACCGCTGGAGATGCCGGGTGAGTTCCCCAGATCCGCAGGTTCGCGCAGCGCGAAACCACTCAGCCCCGTCCGCCGGGCGCCGACCCGCCGTGCGCGGGCCCGTCGTCGCGGTCACCGGCGCCGCGACCGGCGTGGGAGCCCTGCTCACGGCGCGGCTGGCCGCGTCGGAGGAGATCCGGCAGGTCGTCGCGATCGACGAGCGGCGCGGGGAGTGCGAGGAGGCGCAGTGGCACATCCTGGACGTGCGCGATCCGGCCATCGCGGACAAGTTGCGCGGCGCGGACGTGGTCGTGCACCTCGCGCTCGACCTGGATCTCGGCAGCGACGCGGCCGCGCGGACCGCTTACAACGTCCGGGGGACGCAGACCGTGCTGACCGCCGCGGCGGCGGCCGGGGTGCACCGGGTGGTGCTGTGCACGTCCGCGATGGTCTACGGCGCGCTGCCGGAGAACGAGCTGCCGCTGTCGGAGGACGCCGAGCTGCGCGCGACGGCCGAGGCGACGGGCGTCGGGGACCTGCTGGAGATCGAGCGACTCGCCCGGCGAGCGCCCCGCGCGCACCCCGGCCTGAACGTCACCGTCGTACGGCCCGCCCTGCTCGTCGGCGGCACGGACACCGCGCTGACCCGGTACTTCGAGTCGCCGCGGCTGCTCGTCGTGGCCGGCTCGCGGCCCGCGTGGCAGTTCTGCCATGTCGAGGATCTGTGCGGGGCGCTGGAGTACGCCGTCCTGGAGAAGGTCGACGGGGAACTCGCGGTCGGCTGTGACGGGTGGCTGGAGCAGGAGGAGGTCGAGGAGCTCAGCGGGATCCGGCGGATGGAGCTGCCGTCGGCGGTGGCGCTGGGCGCGGCGGCGCGGCTGCACCGCATCGGGCTCACGCCGTCCCCCGCGGGGGACCTCGCCTACACGATGTACCCGTGGGTGGTCAGCGGGAGCCGGCTGCACGACGCGGGATGGCGTCCGCGGTGGACCAACGAGGATGTGCTCGCGCAGCTGCTGGAGGAGGTCGCCGGGCGGCACACGGTGGCCGGGCGGCGGCTCGGGCGCAAGGACGCGACGGCCGCGGGGGCGGCGGGCGCGACGGTGGCGTTGCTCGGCGCGGCGGCGGTGGTACGACGGGCCCGGAAGGCGCGTCGGCGGTAGGCGCCCGGCGCGGGCCGGCGCGGCCGCGGCCGCTGGAGCAGCGTCCGGCACGGCTCCCGCCGGGACGGGTGAACCCGGTGTCCCTCGCTGTCGTACCCGTGCGGCACGATGGAGGCATGGCTGAGATGAGCGAGCATCCCGGGGAGCGGGGCGCGCAGGGGCCCGTGAAGTTGATCGGTGTGCGGGAGAGCGCGCTCTCGGTGGACGAGGTGTTCCGGGCGGTCGGGGATGCCGCGGCCGGGGGGATCGCGTTGTTCGTGGGGACGGTGCGCAATCACGACGGGGGTGCCGACGTGGACGCGCTCGGGTACTCCAGCCATCCCAGTGCCGAGGCCGAGATGCGGCGGATCGCCGAGAAGGTCGTCGCGGACTATCCGGTGCGGGCCCTGGCCGCCGTGCACCGGGTCGGGGAGCTGGCCGTCGGGGACATCGCCGTGGTCGTCGCGGTGGCGTGTCCGCACCGGGCCGAGGCATTCGAGGCATGCCGCAGGCTGATCGACGACCTCAAGCACGAGGTGCCGATCTGGAAGCACCAGAGGTTCTCGGACGGCACGGAGGAATGGGTCGGCGCGTAGCGCCGTCGAGGCGGGGTGGTGGTCGGGTGACGGGAGGGCGGGTCGGCGCGTAGCGCCGTCGAGGCCCGTGGTGGTCGGGTGACGGGAGGGGGCGACGCCCGCTGAACGCGCGGCCACTGCGCCGAACCGGTCACTCCGGGCCCACCGGTTCCTCCGGTTGCGTAACCGCCCCCCACCCGTGAGCGTTGTGAGTGCGGATGGTTAATCTGCTGATCAGTCAGTTGCGAACGCTCACGGCGTTGGGAGGTCGGCATGGGCGCGCTTGTCTGGCTGCTGATTCCGCTCATGGGTGCGATCGGCGGCGGGCTGTGGGGCAGTTGGGCCAACCGGACGCGCAAGGCGCGCAGCGACGGTCCCGAACTCGACGGGTACGCGCGGTTCCGCGAGGCGATGGAGCGGTCCCACACGGGCGCCGGCGGCGCCTGACGGGGGTGCCCTGACAGTGCGCGGACAGAGGCGTCACGTACTGTCGAGGCATGCCACGCCGCACCGCGACGATGCTCGCCTCCACCCTGATGCTGATCGCGCTCCTGTGCGCCGGAGTGCTCATCCCCGTCCCGTACGCGGAGATGTCCCCCGGCCCGACCGTGAACACGCTCGGGGAGCACCAGGGCGAGCCGGTGCTGCAGATCTCCGGACGCAAGACGTATCCGACCGACGGCCACCTGAACATGACCACGGTCCGGGTGACCAGCGTGGACTTCCGGATGAACCTGGTGGAGGCCGTCTACGGCTGGCTGTCGCGCGACAGCAAGGTGGTGCCGCACGACACGCTCTACCCGAAGGGCACGACGGAGGAACAGTCCTCGCAGCAGAACGCCGAGGAGTTCAGCCAGTCCCAGGAGAGCGCCAAGGTCGCCGCCCTGAAGCAGCTCGACGTCCCGGTGAAGTCCTGGGTGATCGTCTCGACCGTGATCAAGGACTCCCCGGCCGAGGGCAGGCTGCACGCCGGTGACGTGATCAGGGCGGTCGACGGCAACGCGGTCAAGCAGCCCTCCGACGTCGCCAAGTTCGTCACCCGGCACAAGGCGGGCCAGAAGGTGGTCTTCACCGTCGTGCCCGCCAAGGAGCAGGCCGCCGCGGAGAAGGCCCACAGGACGGCCACCACGACGCGGGACGTCACGATCACCACCGCCGCCTCCGACGACAGCGGGCCCAAGCGGGCCATCGTCGGGATCTCGGCCGGGACCGATCACACGTTCCCGTTCAGCATCGACATCAAGCTCGCCGACGTCGGCGGGCCAAGCGCCGGCCTGATGTTCGCGCTCGGCATCTACGACAAGCTCACCCCGGGCAGCCTGACCGGCGGCAGGTTCGTGGCCGGCACCGGGACCATCGACGACAACGGCACGGTCGGGCCGATCGGCGGCGTCGACATGAAGACCCTCGGCGCGCGCGGCATGGGCGCCCAGTACTTCCTGACGCCCGCCGACAACTGCGCCGAGGCCGCGGCGGACAAGCCGGGCGGGCTCACCCTGGTCAAGGTCAAGACGATCAAGGACGCGCTGAACGCGCTGGAGGACATCCGGAGCGGTGACACCGCGGCGCTGCCGAAGTGCGCCGCCAAGGGCTGATCAACCCCCGGTGACATGGCCGGGGCGCCCGCCGGCCGAGGGGCGGCCCCTCACGCCGTGACCGATGACGGCGGCGCCCCCGCCGTCGTGAACCGATGACGGCGGCGCCCCCGCCGTCGTGACCGGCGAGCGGTGCCCCCGCCGCCGGGAGGGGCGAGTGGCGGCCCCCCTCCCGCCGCGGCGCGGATCAGTCGGCGAACGTCGCCGTCAGCGCCTCCGCGAGGCCCGGGACGAGGTCGGGGCCGGTCAGGACCTCTGTCGGGGAGTCCTTCTCGCGCAGCCGCAGCGCCGACTCGCGGGCGCCGTCGCGCAGCACCGCCACCGTCATCCGGACCTCCTGGCGCTCGGGGTGGTCCGCCACCCACTTGGCCAGCCTGGCCTCGCTGAGGTTCTTCGGGACCTGCGCCTCGGCGGACGGCGGCAGCATCAGCCGCTCCACGGTGAGCGCGCAGCCGGCCACCGCGTCGGGCCAGGCGATGGTGGCGAGGAACTCGTCGAGCGGCTTGCCGGACGGGATCTCGTCCTGCTCGATCGGGGTGAGACCGGCGGTCTCGGACTCGACCTCGAGGCCCAGCTGGGCCGCAAGCGCGGGTTCCTGGCTGCGCAGCCGAGCGGTGTCTACGAGGGCGAAGAGGCGAGCGGGCTGGTCCCAGCCGAGGCCGGAGGCGTACTCGTCGATCTCGAGTACGGCCCGGGTGAGCGGGCTCGCTGCCATGGGAGTGTTGGACATGGTCACAATCCTGCCTCGTTCCCCACCGGAATCGGGAACCGATCAGAGCCTGAGTAAGTTGCATATGTGTCGGCCCGCGATCACGGGGGGCCACCGGGGCCCCGGAGCACGGGGCCCGAGGGATCGAGAGCGAACTTCGAGGGGCGCACCTTGGCTTTCCAGATGCCGGACCGCGGCCAAGGCCCTGCGGGGCCACGGACGGGGGCGGGCCGCCCGTCCCGGCGGGTGAGGGTCCTGCTCCTGACGCTGGGCGTGCTCGCCATCCTCGGTATGACGTTCAGCATGTTCGCCGGCTTCTGGACGAACTGGCTGTGGTACCGGTCGGTGCACTACTCGTCCGTGTTCACCACCACACTGTGGACCAAGATCGGGCTGTTCTTCGTCTTCGGTCTGCTCACGGCGTTCGCGGTCGCCCTCAACATCTGGCTCGCGCACCGGCTGCGGCCCCCGCTGAGCGCCATGTCCACGGAGCAGCAGAGCCTGGACCGCTACCGGATGGGCCTCGCGCCGTACAAGACCTGGCTGCTGCTCGGGGTCAGCGCCCTGGTCGGACTGATCGCGGGCGCCTCGGCGGCCGGCGAGTGGCGCACCTGGCTGATGTGGGTGAACGGAGTTCCCTTCCACCAGAAGGACCCCCAGTTCCACCTCGACATCTCCTTCTACGCCTTCGACCTGCCCTGGTTCCGGTTCCTGCTGGCCTTCGGCTTCGCCGCCGTGATCCTGTCCCTGATCGCCGCCGCCTTCACGCACTACCTGTACGGCGGCCTGCGCCTCACCAGCCCCGGGGCGCGCGCCACCGCCGCCGCGACCAGTCACCTCTCGGTGCTGCTCGGTCTGTTCGTCGCCCTCAAGGCGGTCGCCTACTGGCTCGACCGGTACGGCCTGGCGGTGAAGTCGAGCGACTTCAAGACCACGGGCGACTGGACCGGGCTGCGCTATGTCGACGCCAACGCCTATCTGCCGGCCAAGACGATCCTCTTCTGCATCGCCGTCATCTGCGCGCTGCTGTTCCTCGCCACCCTGTGGCGGCGCACCTGGCAGCTGCCGGTGATCGGCTTCGGCCTGATGGTCCTCTCCGCGATCCTGATCGGCGGGCTCTACCCGGCGATCGTGCAGAAGTTCCAGGTCGAGCCCAACGAGCAGGCCAAGGAAGCCCCGTACGTGAAGAAGAACCTCACGGCGACCCGCGAGGCGTACGGCATCGACGACACCGAGGTCACCAAGTACGACGGCAAGTCCACCACCTCGGACAACGCCAGACTCCGCGCGGACGCGAACGACGCGGCGAGCATCCGGATCATGGATCCGAACATCGTCTCGCCCACGTTCGAGCAGGCGCAGGAGATGAAGGACTACTACAGCTTCCCTGCCAACCTGGACGTCGACCGGTACCCCACCGAGGACGGCAAACTCCAGGACACCGTCATCGGGCTGCGCGAGCTGAACCTGAAGGGCGTCCCGAAGCACAACTGGATCAACGACCACTTCCGTTACACGCACGGTTACGGCGTGGTCGCCGCCAAGGGCACCGAGGCCGCCGACGGCCAGCCCGTCTTCACCGAGTACGACCTGCCCTCCAAGGGCGACCTGCCCACCTACGAACAGCGGGTCTACTACGGCGAGAAGACCACCACCTACTCCATCGTCGGGGGGCCCCAGAAGGAGGTCGACCGTCCCACCGACAACAACGGCGAGGTGACGACCAGTTACGCCGGCAGGAGCGGGGTGGACCTCGACAGCCCGCTGAACCGGGCGGCGTACGCGATGGCGTTCAACGAGCCGCAGATCCTGTACTCGGGCGCGATCGGCAAGGGATCGCGGATCCTGTACAACCGCACGCCCAAGGAGCGCGTCGAGGCGGTCGCCCCCTGGCTGACCATCGACGGCGACGCCTACCCGGCCGTCGTCAAGGGCCGCATACAGTGGATCGTCGACGGCTACACGACGTCGAACGGCTACCCGTACTCCTCGCGTACGACCCTCGGCGACACCACGGCCGACTCGCTGACCGCCGGCAGCGACAACCGCAGCGTGGTGGCCCCGCAGAACCAGGTCAACTACATCCGCAACTCCGTGAAGGCGACCGTCGACGCGTACACCGGCGAGGTCGAGCTGTACCAGTGGGACACCCGGGACCCGGTGCTGAAGACCTGGATGAAGGCGTTTCCCGGCACGGTGCGGCCCAAGAGCGCGATCTCCCCGCAGCTGCTGTCCCATCTGCGCTACCCCCAGGACCTGTTCAAGGTCCAGCGCGAGCTGCTCACCCGCTACCACGTGACCGACCCGCAGACGTTCCTCACCGGCAGTGAGGTGTGGCAGGTGCCGAACGACCCGACCAACAAGTCGGGCGACGCGGTGCCGCCGTACTACCTGAGCATGAAGATGCCCGGCCAGACCAAGCAGGCGTTCTCGCTGTCGACCACGTTCACGCCGACCGGCCGGTACAACCTCAGCGCCTTCATGTCGGTCGACTCCGAGGCGGACAGCAGCGACTACGGCAAGATCAGGATCCTGAAACTGCCGACCAGTACGACGGTCGACGGGCCCAGACAGGTCCAGAGCCAGTTCAACTCCGAACAGGACGTCGCCGCCGCGATCAAGCTCCTCAAGGGCGGCGACTCCGAGGTGGAGTACGGCAATCTGCTGACCGTGCCGCTGGACGGCGGACTGCTCTATGTGGAGCCGGTCTACGTACGCGGCGGCGGCCTGAAACTCCCCTTGCAGCGCAAGGTGTTGGTCACCTACGGGGACCGGCCGCCGGCGTTCGAGAACACGCTCGGCGAGGCGCTGGACAAGCTCTTCGGTACCAGCTCGGCCGCCGCCGGGCCGCCGGACGGCGGCACCAAGGCACCGCCCGCGTCGAGCGATCCGACCGTCCAGCAGGCACTCGCCGACGCCCAGAAGGCGTTCGACGCCGGACAGCGGGCGTTGAAGCAGCCCGACGGCCCCGACTGGGGCGCTTACGCCAAGGCCCAGAAGGACCTCAAGGCGGCGCTGGAACGCGCGCAGGCCGCGGAGAAGCAGCCGAAGCACAAGGGCTGATCGGCCCCGCCCCGCGTCGTGATACGGTTGGCTCACAACGACGCGGGGTGGAGCAGCTCGGTAGCTCGCTGGGCTCATAACCCAGAGGTCGCAGGTTCAAATCCTGTCCCCGCTACGGAAAGTCGAAGGCCCGGATCCTTTCAGGATCCGGGCCTTCGTGGTGTGTGAACACGCGGCGGGCGAACACAAGTTGGGAAAGGAGCCACCGCCGCGCCGCCGTGAGGAGTTGGGCGCTGTGTGTTTGACTTGTCGTCCTGTGGGCATGTCGACAAAACGCTGAAGTGACCTCACGGGGTGGGGTATACCGGGTGTACCCAGGTTGCGGGTGGTGCGACGATGGACGTTATGGGGGACAAGGCAACTCTGTTCGAGTCAGGGCGATTTGTACAGACTTTCGGTGAGGGGCCGGCCCGCGACGAGGTGGGCGACATGGCGGACGCCGCCGACGAGGTGCGCCTCGCGCTCGCCGCACGCAGCGGCGACGCGGAGGCCGCCAGCGTCCTCGGCGCCATGCTGCTGCGCCGCGGCGACCTCGACGGGGCGGAGTCCCATCTGAGGGCAGCCACCGCGGCCGGTGACCGGGCCGCGGCCAACAACCTGGGCGTCCTGCTGCACCAGCGCGGGTACGCCGACGAGGCGGCCGGGTGGTGGCGCATCGCGGCCGTCGCCGGTTCCGCCGCCGCCGCGCACGCGCTCGGCCGCTACCACCGCGAACGCGGGGACGAACCCGCCGCCGAGTACTGGCTGCGCCAGTCCGCCGAGCAGGGCCACGTCCTCGGCGCCTACGCGCTGGCCGACCTCCTGGAGCACCGCGGGGACGCCGGGGCCGGGCGCTGGATGCGGCTCGCCGCCGAGCGGGGGCACCGGGAGGCCGCCTACCGGGTGGCGCGTGCGCTCGACCGCGGGGCCGAGGACCGGGGCGGGAGTGGGGGTGACAACGCTGTCGCGGAGGCCGAGCAGTGGTACCGGCAGGCCGCGGCGCGCGGGCACCGGCGCGCCGCGCTGCACCTCGGGGCGATCCTGGAGCAGCGCGGGGAGCTGAAGGAGGCCGGGCGCTGGTATCTGACCTCCGCCAAGGACGGCGAACCGCGGGCCGCCTGTGCCCTCGGCTTCCTGCTGCGGGACGCCGGGGACACCGAGTCCGCGGCCGTGTGGTGGCTGCGCGCCGCCCAGGAGGGCGACGGCAACGCGGCCAACGCGCTCGGCGCGCTGCACGCCGAGCGGGGCGAGACCCAGACCGCCGAGCGCTGGTACCGGGCGGCGCTGGACGCGGGGGACGACAACGGCGCGTACAACCTCGGCCTGCTCTGCGCCGAGCAGGGGCGCACCGCGCAGGCCGAGCAGTGGTACCGGCGCGCCGCGTACGCCGGGCACAGGGAGGCCGCGAACGCGCTGGCCATCCTGTTGCTCCAGGTCGGCGACACGTCCGGGGCGGAGCCGTGGTTCTCCAAGGCGGCCGAGGCGGGGAGCGTCGACGCGGCGTTCAACCTCGGCATCCTCTACGCCGGCCGCGGCGAGGAGGCGGTGGCGCTGCGCTGGTACGAGCGGGCGGCCGCCGCGGGGCACACCGAGGCCGCGCTCCAGGTCGGCATGGCACGGCTGCGCGAGCGGGACGAGAGGGCGGCCGAGCGGCATCTGCGCTGTGCGGCGGGGGGCGGCAGCGCGGAGGCGGCATACCGGTTGGCCGCCCTGCTGGACGCCCGCAGGCCGCCGCGGCCCGCGCACGAGCTGGGGGAAAGCGCGCACGAGAAGGCCGAGTGCGAGGAGTGGTACGAGCGGGCGGCGCAGCAGGGGCACCGGCGTGCGCAGGTGCGGGTCGGCATGCTCGCGTCCGCGCGGGGGGACGTGGTGGAGGCGGCGCGGTGGTACCGGGCGGCGGCGGAGGCGGGGTCGCGGAACGGAGCGTTCAACCTGGGCCTGCTCCTGGCCCGCGAGGGCAGCGAGCCGGAGGCGGCGGTGTGGTGGACGCGGGCGGCCGACGCCGGTCACGGCCGCGCGGCCCTGCGCCTGGCTCTCGTCTACGCCCGCCGCGGCGAGCTGGCCGAGGGCCAGCGCTGGGCGACCCGCGCGGCGGAACTGGGGCCGGCGGAGGTGACGGAGCGGGCGGGCCGGCTGCGGGACGCGCTGCGCGAGGAACTGTCGGCCTGAGTGGCCCCGGTCACTCGGGCCTGAATGGATTTGCCTCCGTCGGCTTCCCTCGCGTAGTGTCGTGTTCACCGACGCGGGGTGGAGCAGCTCGGTAGCTCGCTGGGCTCATAACCCAGAGGTCGCAGGTTCAAATCCTGTCCCCGCTACTGAAGACCGAGGGCCGGAATCCAGAAATGGGTTCCGGCCCTCAGTCGTGTCCGGGGCATGGAGTGTCGGGCTGCGCGCAGGCCCATGGGAAGCGGAGGTCCGCGGAGGACGGAGGCTCCAGCGCGAGGAAAAAAGGGGGCTCGCGCCCCCTGGAGCCTGGAACGGGAGCGTCAGGCGCCCGCGCAGTCCGGGCACAGTCCCCGGTACGTCACCTCGACGTCCGACACCGTGAAGCCGAAGCGCTCGGTGTCGGGGAGGTCCGCCAGGGGGTTGCCCGTGGGGTGGACGTCGCGGATCGCGCCGCAGCGGGCGCAGACCAGGTGGTGGTGCGGCCGGTGCGCGTTCGGGTCGTACCGCTTCGCGCGCTTGTCGGTCGAGACTTCCAGCACCTCGCCGAGCGTGACCAGCTCGCCCAGCGTGTTGTAGACGGTGGCCCGGGAGATCTCCGGCAGCTTCGCGACGGCCCGCGCGTGCACCTCGTCGGCCGTCATGTGGACGTGCTCGCCGTCGAGGACCTCGGCCACCACGCGTCGCTGCGCGGTCATCCGCCATCCGCGTCCACGCAGCCGTTCCAGAAGGTCGCTCATGGCTACCAGCCTAACAGCAAGGGAGACCAGGACGGGAATGGGTGTGAGTTTGGAACCCCATTTGACTTGGACTTAGTCCAATGTAGGATCTGGACTGGCTTTGGCCAAGGGACAGCATTGGCCGGCGTAGACGCAGGAGGCGCACGTGACGCAGGGACCGCTCACCACGGAGGCCGGAGCTCCGGTCGCCGACAACCAGAACAGCGAGACGGCGGGCGTCGGCGGCCCGGTGCTGGTCCAGGACCAGCTGCTGCTGGAGAAGCTGGCGCACTTCAACCGCGAGCGCATCCCGGAGCGGGTCGTGCACGCGCGCGGCGCCGGTGCCTACGGCACCTTCACGGTGACCGCCGACGTCACCCCGTACACCAGGGCCGCCTTCCTCTCCGAGGTGGGCAAGGAGACCGAGGTCTTCCTGCGCTTCTCGACGGTGGCCGGCAACCTGGGCGCGGCGGACGCCGTCCGTGACCCGCGCGGTTTCGCGGTGAAGTTCTACACCGAGGAGGGCAACTACGACCTCGTCGGCAACAACACCCCGGTCTTCTTCATCCGGGACGCGATCAAGTTCCCCGACTTCATCCACACCCAGAAGCGCGACCCCTACACGGGCAGCCAGGAGGCCGACAACGTGTGGGACTTCTGGGGGCTGTCCCCGGAGGCCACGCACCAGGTGACCTGGCTGTTCGGCGACCGCGGCATCCCCGCGTCGTACCGGCACATGGACGGCTTCGGCTCGCACACCTTCCAGTGGAACAACTCCGACGGGCCGGACGGCGAGGTCTTCTGGGTCAAGTACCACTTCAAGACCGACCAGGGCATCAAGAACCTCACCGCCAGTGAGGCCGCGGTGCTCGCGGGCACCGACCCCGACTCCCACCAGCGCGACCTGCGCCAGGCGATCGAGCGGGGCGAGTTCCCGAGCTGGACCGTGGGCGTGCAGATCATGCCGGCGGCGGACGCGGCGTCGTACCGCTTCAACCCGTTCGACCTGACCAAGGTGTGGCCGCACGCGGACTACCCGGTCATCGAGATCGGCAGGCTGGAGCTGAACCGCAACCCGCGCAACGTCTTCGCCGAGGTCGAGCAGTCGATCTTCAGTCCCTCGCACTTCGTGCCGGGCATCGGCCCCTCGCCCGACAAGATGCTCCAGGGCCGGCTCTTCGCCTACGGCGACGCGCACCGCTACCGCGTCGGCGTCAACGCCGACCACCTGCCGGTCAACCGCCCGCACGCCACCGAGGCGCGCACCCACTCCCGTGACGGCTTCCTCTACGACGGCCGGCACGGCGGCGCGAAGAACTACGAGCCCAACAGCTTCGGCGGGCCCGAGCAGACCGGGCGCGCGCTGTGGCGGTCGTACGACGGTTTCGCCCCCGGCACCGGCGACCACCCGACCCCGCGGCACGCCGAGGACGACGACTTCGTGCAGGCGGGAAACCTCTACCGGCTGATGTCGGAGGGGGAGAAGGAGCGGTTGATCGCCAACCTGGCCGGGTCGATCTCCCAGGTCTCGCGCGAGGACATCGCCGAGCGCGCGATCGCCAACTTCGCGGCCGCGGACGCCGACTTCGGCAAGCGTCTGGAGGCGGCGGTGCGGGCGCAGCGCGGCTGAGGCGGCGGCGCGGAGGGCCCTTCGGGCGGGCCGGAGTCCCTGGGGCTCCGGCCCGCCCGCGCCTTCCGGAGCCCGCTGTCCTCAGGCGCCCGCTCGGGCCAGTGGGGCGCGCTCACGGGCCGGGGACCAGCAGCGGATGATGTCCCGGACCGAGACGATGCCGGCGACCTCGCCGCGGTCGAGCACGATCAGATGCCGGAAGCCGCCGTGCGTCATCGCGTCGGCGGCCTCCTCCAGCGTCCAGGTCGGCGCGGCGAAGACGACGTCGGTGGTGGTGTGGGCGTGGGCGCGCTCGGTGTCCGGGTCCTGGCCGAGGCCGACGGAGTTGAGGATGTCGCGCTCGGTGAGGATGCCGATGCCGCCGGCGTCCGGATCGAGGATCACGGCGGCGCCGACGCGCCGGGCGGACATCAGCGTGGCTGCCTCACGGAGGGTGTGGGTGGGACCGAGGACGAGGATCACCGTGCTCATGGCGTCGCGGACCAGCATGGGTGGGGCCACCTCCTGGGGGTCCGGGGCCTTGTCCCCGGATTCACAAATTCACAAGTGGGGGTAGCCTCAGGGTCTCAGGTCAAGGCCGGGTCAACAAGAGGGCGCGCGTTGGTCATCGGGGGGCGTGCGCAGGCGTCCCGCAGACCTCACTGGCGCCGGTTGAGATACCCCAGCAACTCTTCGTGCAGCAGGCCGTTGGACGCGGCCGCGTTGCCGCTGTGCGGGCCGGGGCGGCCGTCGAGCCCGGTGAAGGTGCCGCCGGCCTCGGTGACGACGATGGCGGGGGCGGCCATGTCCCACAGCGACAGCTCCGGCTCCGCGCAGATGTCCACGGAGCCCTCGGCGACCATCATGTACGACCAGAAGTCGCCGTACGCGCGGGTGCGCCACACCTCGCGGGTGAGGTCCAGGAACCCGTCGAGGCGGTCCTGCTCCTCCCAGCCGGAGAGGGACGAGTAGGTGAACGAGGCATCCGCGAGGGTGTTGACGCCGGAGACGTGGATACGGCTCGCCGAGGTCAGGTTGCGGCCGCTGAAGGCGCCGTGGCCCTTCGCGGCCCACCAGCGGCGGCCGAGGGCCGGGGCGGAGACGAGGCCCACGACGGGGTGGTAATCCTCCCCGTTCCCGGCTTCGCCCGAGCGGGAGGTGCCCCCGCCGCCCGCCTCCATCAGCGCGATCAGGGTGGCCCAGACGGGGACGCCGCGCACGTAGTTCTTCGTACCGTCGATCGGGTCGATCACCCAGCGGCGGGGGCCGGATCCCTCGATGCCGTACTCCTCGCCGAGGATCGCGTCCCTCGGGCGGGCGCGCTGGAGCCGGTCGCGGATGAGCTTCTCGGCCGCCTTGTCCGCCTCGCTCACCGGTGTCATGTCCGGCTTAGTCTCCACCTTCAGGTCCAGCGCCTTGAAGCGGTCCATGGTGGCGGCGTCGGCCGCGTCCGCGAGGACGTGGGCGAGGCGGAGGTCGTCGAGGTAGTCCGGCATGCACGCCACGCTATCGGTCGGGGCCGGGGCGGGGCCAACACGGGGGTGTCCGGGCGGTTCGCGGGGGCTCGGTGCCGCGCGGCGCACGACCCGCGTATCCGGCACACGGCCTTCCGTTCCCCTGTGACCGCCCCCTTGACACCACCCGAAAGCCCGTCAAATCTGGGCGGAACGCCGTTTACCCCAGGGAGGCGACGATGGCTGCGGCCCGGGAGTCCCTGCTGGACGCCGCTTACACGGCGCTGGCGCGTCGGCCGTGGTCGGCGGTGCGCATGGTGGAAGTCGCCGCCGCGGCGGGCGTGTCCCGGCAGACCCTGTACAACGAGTTCGGCAGCAAGGACGGCCTCGCGCGGGCGCTGGTACGGCGGGAGGCCGACGGCTATCTCGCGGGCGTGGAGCGCGCCCTCGCCGGCGCCGGCGGCACCTGGGAGCGGCTGACCGCCGCCGCCGAGTGGACGGCCGCCGCGGCCCGGGACAACGCGCTGGTACGGGCGTTACTCACCGGCTGCTGGACCGAGCGGCTGCCCGCCCCGCCCCGGGGCCGCGCACCGACCGCCTCCCCGGTCCCGGCCCAGCGCCGCGCGGAGGCGCCGCTGCCCTCGCCCCGCGACCTCGTACGGATGGTCCGCGACCGCGCCGTCACCGCGCTGTCCGGACCCGGCACGGGCCCCTCGGCCACCGTCGAACTCGCCCGCTCCTGCGAACTGGCCGTCCGTCTCGCCCTCTCCTGCGTCGCGGCACCGCCGGGGGAGGGCGGGGTCGCCGAACTGATCCGCGCCGTGGCCCCGCGCCAGACGGTCTGACCCACGCGCCCCGGCGCGCCTCCCGCGGTCCCGGCGGGCCCCGGGCGGTTTCCGCCCACCGGCGCCGCGGTTCACCCACGGGCGCGGGCGCGACCGGGCCGCCACCCCGTTTCCGGTGCGCCGCGGCGAGGTCCTAGCGCGCCGACCCCGACAACTGGAGCCCGATGATCCCCACGATCACGAAGCCGATGGACACGATCTTCAGGGTGGAGGCCACATCGCCGAGGAAGACCATGCCGTAGATCGCCGTGCCGGTCGCGCCGATGCCGGTCCAGACGGCGTACGCGGGGCCGACGTCGAGTTTGCGCAGGGACAGGGTCAGGAGGCCGAAGCTGCCGAGGGCGAAGGCGGCGAAGGCGATGGTCGGCCACAGGCGGGTGAAGCCGTGGGAGAGCTTGAGGCACACGGCGAAGCCGGTCTCCAGTATTCCGGCCACGATCACCAGCAGCCACGCCATGTGCCGTCCTCCCGTTGATCCGGATCTCCGGTCCGGTGCGATTATGCACTTGCCGCACCGCCGACCGGGCGAACAACGCGAAGGTCAGTCGCCTTCCGTGCGCTCCCGCGTGGCGAGCAGCCGCCGCAGCGAGTACAGCCGGGCCGGATCCGCGTGCCCCGCCTCCACCCACGCGTCCAGCGCGCAGTCCGGCTCGTCGTGGCTGCACGCGCGCGGGCAGTCCGCGGTGCCGGGCTCCAGGTCCGGGAAGGCGTGGATGACCCGGGACGGATCGACGTGCGCCAGGCCGAAGGAGCGTACGCCCGGGGTGTCGATCACCCAGCCGTCGTCGCCCGCCAGCGGCAGCGCCAGTGCCGACGTGGTGGTGTGCCTGCCCCGCCCCGTCACCGCGTTGACGTGTCCCGTCGTACGCCGACGGTCCTCGGGGACCAGCGCGTTCACCAGCGTCGTCTTACCGACGCCGGAGTGCCCCACGAACGCGGTGATCCGGCCGTCCAGCAGCTCCCGCACCCGGTCCGCGGCGTCCCCGTTCTCCAACTCCTCGCGGCTGGTGACCACATAGGGGATGTCCAGATCGCCGTACAGCTCCAGCAGCTTGTCCGGCGGTGCCAGGTCCGACTTGGTCATCACCAGCAGGGGTTCGAGGCCGCCGTCGTACGCCGCCACCAGACAGCGGTCGATCAGACGGGGGCGGGGTTCGGGGTCGGCGAGGGCCGTGACGATCGCCAGCTGGTCCGCGTTGGCGACCACCACGCGCTCGTACGGGTCGTCGTCGTCCGCCGTGCGCCGCAGCACCGACTCGCGCTCCTGGATCCGCACGATCCGCGCGAGCGTGTCCTTCCTGCCGGACAGATCGCCGACCAGTGCCACCCGGTCGCCGACCACCGCCGCCTTGCGCCCCAGCTCCCGTGCCTTCATCGCCATCACGACCCGGTCCTCGACCAGGCAGGTCAGCCGCCCCCGGTCCACGGTGAGGACCAGCCCCTCGGCCGCGTCCTCGTGTTTGGGCCGGATGTTCGTCCTCGGCCGGTTGCCCCTGCGGTTGGGGCGGGTGCGGATGTCGTCCTCGTCGGTGTGCTTGCCGTAGCGGCGCATGGCGTGTCCCTACTGCCCGAGCATCCCGGTCCACAGCTCGGGGAAGTCCGGCAGGGTCTTCGCCGTCGTCGCGATGTCCTCGATGCGTACGCCCTCGACCGCCAGGCCGATGATCGCGCCGGCGGTGGCCATGCGGTGGTCCTCGTAGGTGTGGAACGTGCCGCCGTGCAGGGCGCGCGGGCGGATGTGCAGACCGTCGGCCGTCTCCGTGACGTCGCCGCCGAGTTCGTTGATCTCCTTGGTGAGCGCGGCGAGCCGGTCCGTCTCGTGCAGCCGCAGATGGGCCACGCCTCGCAGCGTCGAGGGGGAGTCGGCGAGCGCGGCGACGGCCGCGATGCCCGGGGTCAGCTCGCCGACGTCACCGAGGTCGACGTCGATACCGTGGATGGCGCCGGAACCGGTGAACACCAGCCCGAGGTCGGTGAGTTCGCAGGAACCGCCCATCTCGGTGAAGATCTCCCGCAGCCGGTCACCCGGCTGGGTGGTGCGCTCCGGCCAGTCCGGGATCAGCACCTTGCCGCCGGTCACCAGGGCCGCCGCAAGGAAGGGCTGCGCGTTGGACAGGTCCGGCTCGATCGTCAGGTCCCGGCCGAGCAGCGCGCCGGGCGTCACCCGCCACACGTTCGGCTCGCCGCCCGACTCGGGGGTGTCCACCTGGGCGCCGACCGCGCGCAGCATGTCCACCGTCATCCGGATGTGCGGCATGGACGGCAGGCTCGCGCCGGTGTGCCGGACCTCGACGCCCTGGTTGAAGCGGGGGCCCGAGAGCAGGAGCGCGGAGACGAACTGCGAGGAGGACGACGCGTCGATCGACACCGGGCCGCCGTCCAGCGCCCCGCCGCCGTGCACGGTCAGCGGCAGCGCGCCCCGGCCGTCGTCGTCGATGCGCGCGCCGAGCCGGCGCAGCGCGTCGATCACGCCGTGCAGGGGACGCTCGTACGACCGCGGGTCCCCGTCGAACCGGACGGGACCGTCGGCCAGCGTGGCCACCGGCGGCAGGAACCGCATCACGGTGCCCGCGTTGCCGACGTCCACCGTGGCCGGGCCGTGCAGACCGGTCGGCAGCACCCGCCACGCCTCGCCGGTGCCGTCCGGGCCGACGCCCTCCTCGATCTCGACGCCCATCGCGCGCAGCGCGCCCGCCATCAGCAGGGTGTCCCGGGAGCGCAGCGGGCGGCGCAGCCAGCCGGGCTCGGAGGCGAGGGCGGCCAGCACCAGGGCGCGGTTGGTGACCGACTTGGACCCCGGCACGTGGACGGTGGCGTCGACGGCGCCGCTCGCGTGCGGAGCGGGCCAGAGGGCGGAGGAGGCGGTGTTCGGGGCCATGGGCCCACTTTATAAGGAGGGCAGGGGCTCAACCTTCCGGCGTCCGCCGCCGCTGCCGTCGCGAGGAGCCCCGGACACCCTCGCCAGAAGCCCCGGACACCGAGGCGAGGAGCCCCGGAAACCGGCCGCGAGTGACTCCGGACGACCGGCGGCCGACCATCTCCGGACCTCTCGGCGGCCGGCCGACCCGGGCCTCCCGTGGCCGACCGGATGTCCGCGGCCGACGCCCCTGGCCCACGGCAGCCGGTGTCCTCAGACCCTCAGCAGCCAGCGCCCCCCGCCGATCAGCGAGCACAGCGACACCGCGTGGAACAGGAACAGCCACAGCCCCGCCGGGACATGCGTCAGCCGCGACAACTGGTCCGCGTCCGAGTCCCCGGCCCGGCCCCGTATCCGCTTGGCCTGGAGCTCGAACGGCGGCCGTACGCCCCCGAACAGCAGGAACCACACCACCGCGTACGCGAACGCCGCCTGCACCTGCGGCCCCGTGAGCCAGGACACCAGCAGGAACGCCCCGCCCGCGAGCACCACGGTCAGCACGCCGTACGCGTTGCGGATCATCACCAGCATCACCGCCAGCAGGGCCGTGGCCGCCCACAGCAGCAGCGTGATGCGGCCCGCGGCGAGCAGCGCGGCGCCGCCGAGACCGAGCAGCGAGGGGGCGGTGTAGCCCGCGGCCGCGGTGAGGATCATGCCGAGCCCGTACGGCTTGCCCCGGCTCACCGTGAGCCCGCTGGTGTCCGAGTGCAGCCGGATGCCGGTGAGCTGCCGGCCGGTGAGCAGGGCGATCAGCCCGTGGCCGCCCTCGTGCGCGATGGTGATCGCGTTGCGCGACACCCGCCACAGCTGATGCGGTACGACCACCACGAGCGCGGCGGCCAGGGTGGCGAGCACCACCCAGAGGTCGGGGTCGGGCTGGATACCGGTGAGCCGGTCCCAGAGACCGGGCAGCGCGAGGGCGGCGAGGCTGTCCATGTGTCCGAGTGGCTCCCTGGTGTCGTGCGGAGTCTGGCAGTGTGGCACGTATGTGCGGACGGTATGCAGCCAGTCGTAGGCCCGAGGACCTCGCCGGAATCTTCGGGATCGAGAAGTGGGACGCCGAGGAGACCCTGGAGCCGGACTACAACGTGGCCCCCACCAAAGAGGTCCACGCCGTGCTCGACCGTCCTGTGAAAGACGCGGACTCCCCGCGTCCGGTTCGCCAGCTGCGCAAGCTCAGGTGGGGGCTGGTGCCGTCCTGGTCCAAGACTCCCGAGGGCGGCGCCCGGATGATCAACGCGCGCGCGGAGACGGTGCACGAGAAGCCGTCCTACCGCCGCGCCTTCGCCGCCCGCCGCTGCATCCTGCCCGCCGACGGCTACTACGAGTGGGTGACCGGCGAGCAGGAGCGGGACCTGGAGGTCGAGGGCAGGAGGAAGCGGCCCCGCAAGCAGCCGTACTTCGTGCTGCCCGCCGACGGCTCGGTGTTCGCGATGGCCGGCCTGTACGAGTTCTGGCGCGACCGCACCCTGCCCGACGACCACCCCCACGCCTGGTGGGTCACCTGCTCGGTGATCACCACGGAGGCCGAGCGGACCCCGCTGGCCGTCGCTCCCGCCGACGGCCCGCGTTCGCTCGCCGACATCCACCCCCGGATGCCGCTGATGCTCACCCCGGACCGGTGGGACGCCTGGCTCGACCCCTCCCGCACCGACCCCGACGACCTGCGGGCGCTGCTCGCCCCGCCCCCGCCGGGGCTGATGCGCGCCTACCCGGTCGCCACCGCGGTCAGCAACGTCCGCAACAACGGACCGGAGCTGCTCAAGGAGCTGGAAGCGCCGGAAGAGGGCACACTCTTCTAGCGTGATCGAGATTGTGGAGACCGACGCCGGAACCGCCCGCATCACCTGGTACCGGGCGACCGATCCCAGGCTCGTCCTCGCGCTGGGCCACGGCGCGGGCGGCGGCATCGAGGCGCGCGACCTCCAGGCGCTCGCCGGGACCCTCCCGCGGCACGGCGTGCACGTGGCGCTCGTCGAGCAGCCCTGGCGGGTGGCGGGCAAGAAGGTGGCGCCCGCCCCGAAGACGCTGGACGCCGGGTGGCGCGGCATCTGGCCCGCGCTGGCCGGCATGGAGCTGCCGGTGATCTCCGGCGGGCGCAGCGCCGGCGCCCGCGTCGCCTGCCGCACGGCCACCGAACTGGGCGCCCGTGCCGTCCTCGCCCTGAGCTTCCCGCTGCACCCGCCGGGCAAGCCCGAGAAGTCCCGCGCACAGGAGCTGCTGGGCACCGGCGTGCCCACCCTCGTCGTGCAGGGCGGAAACGACCCCTTCGGCAAGCCCGCCGAGTTCCCCGAGGGCGGCTTCCGGCTGGTCGAGGTGCCGGACGCCGACCACGGCTTCGCGATCCCCAAGCGCGCCGGGATCGACCAGGAACGGGCCCTGGCGATCATCACCGACGGTGTCGTGGGGTGGACCGCGTCACTCGGGTGACGGGCGGGAATGCCGCGCGGCGCAGCGCTGTTGTGACGCACAGAAGTGCTGAGGCCTCGGCACCGACGTCGTGGGAAGGGATCCGCCGCATGGGTTCGACCATCTGCCCGCCCGCCGCCCACCACCCTGGTGGGGACGCGCTGCGCGCGGCACCTGTTGAATCCCGTCAGACCAGTACCGACCTGGACTGGACGGTGCTCCACGCGCCCAGGACCGCCTCAATTCGAGGGGCGGCGGGTACGGGTCGTGTTCTATCCTCCGAATCGAGTGGGGCCGCTCTCGGTCCTGCCCGGGATCTTGAGGAGGTGGGTCCGGTCACTGGGACCGACGCGGGGACCGACAACGGCCAGGCGGAGCAGCCCGAGGGCCGGGGCACGAGCGCGGAGGCGTCCTCCGAGTCGACCGCAGAGCGCAGCGCGCGCTTCGAGCGGGACGCGCTCGAATTCCTCGACCAGATGTACTCGGCCGCCCTGCGCATGACGCGCAACCCGGCCGACGCCGAGGACCTCGTGCAGGAGACGTACGCCAAGGCATACGCCTCCTTCCACCAGTTCCGCGAGGGCACCAACCTCAAGGCGTGGCTGTACCGGATCCTCACCAACACGTTCATCAACTCGTACCGCAAGAAGCAGCGCGAGCCCCAGCGCTCCGCCGCGGAGGAGATCGAGGACTGGCAGCTCGCCCGTGCCGAGTCGCACATGTCGACGGGGCTGCGCTCCGCCGAGTCGCAGGCGCTCGACCATCTGCCCGACTCGGACGTGAAGGAAGCGCTCCAGGCGATCCCCGAGGAGTTCCGCATCGCCGTGTATCTCGCGGATGTGGAGGGGTTTGCCTACAAGGAGATCGCGGACATCATGGGGACACCCATCGGTACGGTGATGTCCCGGCTGCACCGGGGCCGCCGTCAACTGCGCGGCATGCTGGAGGACTACGCCCGTGAGCGCGGGCTGGTCCCGGCGGGCGCCGGAGAGTCGGACGAAGCGAAAGGCTCGGGCTCATGAGCTGCGGAGAGCCGCACGAGACGGACTGCGGTGAGGTCCTCGACCATCTGTACGAGTTCCTCGACAGCGAGATGCCGGACGTCGATCGCGACAAGTTCCGGCACCACTTCGAGGAGTGCTCGCCGTGCCTGGAGAAGTACGGGCTGGAGCAGGCCGTGAAGAAGCTGGTCAAGCGCTGCTGCGGCCATGACGACGTGCCCGCGGACCTGCGTGCCAAGGTCATGGGGCGGCTCGAACTGCTCCGCTCCGGGCAGCCCGCGCCCGACCGCGACGTCACCAGCACGGCCAAGGACAGCTGAGCCCCGCCCCGCACACCGTGTTCCCCGGACACCCGCCGAGCCCCGCCCGGTTCCGCGTCGGCGAGACGTACGGCACTGTCTGATCCCGCCCGCACCTGGGTAACCCATGGGTAATGAGCGCCGTTCCCACCGCACGTGGTTGGATGCGAGGGAGAGGGCGCCCGGGGGCGAAGCCAGCCCACTGTGCGGAACTGGAACTGGCAGGCGGGAATCGTGAGGATCTTCGGCAAGGGACGGCACCGGCCCTCCGCCTCCTGGCGGCAGGCCACCGACCGCGCGTTCACGCTCATCGGCGACGGCCGGTACGAGGACGCGGGCGAACTGCTGACCCGCGCCGCCGATCTGGAGCCCTGGCTGTCGGAGTCCTGGTTCAACCTCGCGCTGCTGCACAAGTTCCGGCACGACTGGGAGCAGGCCCGCGCCGCCGGGCTGCGCGCCGTGGCCCTGCTCGACCGCGAGACGGGCGCGCCCGACTGGTGGAACGTGGGCATCGCCGCGACCGCCCTCCAGGACTGGCCGCTGGCCCGCCGCGCCTGGCAGGCGTACGGCCTGAGGGTGCCCGGGGGCGCGACCGCCGCCGGGGAGCCGCTCGGCATGGAGCTGGGCAGCGCGGCCGTACGGCTCTCTCCCGAGGGGGAGGCCGAGGTGGTGTGGGGCCGTCGGCTGGACCCCGCGCGCATCGAGGTGCTGTCCATCCCGCTGCCCTCCTCGGGGCGGCGCTGGGGCGAGGTCGTGCTGCACGACGGGGTCCCGCACGGGGAGCGCACCACGTCCGCCGGGCACAGCTACCCCGTCTTCGACGAGATCGAGCTGTGGGCGCCCTCGCCCGTGCCCACCTGGGTGGTCCTCCTGGAGGCGGCCACCGAGGCGGACCGGGACGCGCTGGAGCAGCTGGCCGCGGACGCCGGGTTCGCCGCGGAGGACTGGTCGTCCTCGGTGCGGCTGCTGTGCCGGATGTGCAGCGAGTCCCGGATGCCCTCGGACGAGGGCGAGGGGGAGCACCTCGACCCGCACGACCACAGCGAACCCGGTCACCCCGGACCCCTCGGCCACCGCACGGACGGACAGCTGTGGGTGCCAGAGCGGGAGTGCGGGGTGGCGGCGCCGCCCTCGCTGGTGCGGGGGCTGCTCGACGGCTGGGTCGCGGACAGTCCGGATTCGAGGGACTGGCGGGACCTGGAAGAGGTTTGCTGAGCAGCCGGTGACCGGCCACCTTTAGGCTGTACCCGCAGAATTTTCCAGGCTTGCAGGAAGGCGTACGTCGGTCATGGCGCAGCAGGACACCGATCAGCAGCACGCGGGCGTGCTCCCCGTCGACGACGACGGCTATGTCGTGGACACGGAGGACTGCGAGGGGCGCGAGAAGGCCTGGCGGGAGAGCGGGACCTCGCGGCCGATCACGGTCGTCGGCAACCCGGTCCTGCACAAGGAGTGCAGGGACGTCACGGAGTTCGGCGAGGAGCTGCGGCAGCTGGTCGCCGACATGTTCGCCAGCCAGCGCACCGCCGAGGGCGTGGGCCTGGCCGCGAACCAGATCGGCGTCGACCTGAAGGTCTTCGTCTACGACTGCCAGGACGACGAGGGCACCCGGCACGTCGGCGTGGTGTGCAACCCGAAGCTGGTCGAGCTGCCCGCCGAGCGGCGCCGGCTCGACGACAACAACGAGGGCTGCCTGTCGGTGCCCGGGGCCTACGCCGAGCTGGCGCGCCCCGACTACGCCGAGGTGACCGGTCAGGACGAGCAGGGCAACCCGATCAAGGTCCGCGGCACCGGATACTTCGCTCGGTGTTTGCAGCATGAGACCGACCATCTCTACGGCTACCTGTACATCGACCGGCTGTCCAAGCGCGACCGCAAGGACGCGCTGCGGCAGATGGCCGAGAACGAGCCGCGCTACCCCGTGGTCGCCAACGACTGACGTCCGCCGGGCCGTTGGGCGCCCCGCCGGGAACACTCCGGCCGGGCGCCCTTCTTCTTGCCTTTATTCGCTCATCAGTACGTCGCACAAATGGTCGCTTCTGTGGGGCCGGTGGTCATTAACCGGTCACACGAGGGGGGAATCTCGGCATCATGGGTAGTGAGTGACCCAAATCCGTTCCCACGGGGGGCAGTTGTGGTGCTGAATGGGAAGTGCGGGATAGGTGAAGACGCGCACCGGACCCACCCGGGCGGCGCGTATCCGGCGGCTGAGAGGGGTTTGTTCTGTGCAAGCTTTCCCACACAGCACCACAGAGGCGACAACGGCGGTCGTGGTACCACCCTCACTGGCACTACCGGTGATCGAGTCCGGCTTTCCACGGCAACTGCATCCGTATTGGCCGCGGCTCCAGGAGAAGACCCGCCTGTGGCTGCTGGAAAAACGCCTGATGCCGGAAGACAAGGTGCGGGAGTACGCGGACAGTCTGCGCTACACCGACCTGATGGCGGGCTACTACACGGACGCCGCCGACGAGGTACTCCAGGCCATAGCGGACTACAGCGCCTGGTTCTTCGTCTGGGACGACCGGCACGACCGGGACATCGTGCACGCCCGCGCGGGCGACTGGCGGCGGCTGCGCCACCGGCTGCACACGGCACTCGACGCCCCCCGGCACCATCTGCACCACCCGGACCCGCTGGTCGCGGGCTTCGCCGACAGCGTGCTGCGGCTCTACGGATTCCTGCCTGGCACCTGGAACCAGCGTTTCGCCCGGCACTTCCACGCGGTCATCGAGGCCTATGACCGTGAATTCGACAATCGCATCCAGGGATATGTTCCCGACGTCGATGAATACCTCGCCCTGCGTCGGCTGACCTTCGCACACTGGATCTGGACCGACCTGCTCGAACCCAGTGCCGGATGCGAACTCCCGGACCCCGTGAGGAAAAATCCCGCGTATCGCCGGGCCGCACTGCTGAGTCAGGAATTCGCCGCCTGGTACAACGATCTGTGCTCACTCCCGAAGGAAATAGCGGGCGACGAGGTCCACAATCTCGGAATCAGTCTCATCACCCATGAGGGGCTGTCTCTGGGGGAGGCGGTGGACGACCTCAGACGGCGCGTCGAGACATGTGTCGACGAGTTCCTCGAAGCCGAAAGCGAAGCCCTTCGGTTCGCGGATGCACTTGCCGACGGCACAGTCCAGGGAAAGGAGTGGAGCGCCGCCGTCCGCACGTGCGTCGGCAACATGCGCAACTGGTTCAGCTCGGTCTACTGGTTCCACCACGAGTCCGGCCGGTACATGGTGGACAGCTGGGCCGACCGCTCCACGCCCCCGTACGTCACGAACGAAGCGGCAGGTGAGAAATGACCGTAGAGTCCGTCCAGCCCGAGACCTCCGCCGCCCCGGCGGAGCTGCGTGAACCGCCCCTGGCCGGCGGTGCCGTACCGGTCTTCGGACACGGCCTCCAACTGGTGCGCGATCCGCTGGACTTCATGTCCTCGCTGCGCGCCCACGGCGACATCGTGCGCCTCAGGCTCGGTCCCAAGACCGTCTACGCCGTCACCACCCCGGAGCTGACGGGCGCGCTCGCCCTCAGTCCCGACTTCAAGATCGACGGCCCGGTGTGGGAGTCGTTGGTGGGCCTGCTCGGCGAGGAGGGCGTGGCCACCGCCAACGGCCCCCGCCACCGCCGCCAGCGCCGCACCATCCAACCCGCGTTCCGGATGGACGCCATACCCAACTACGGCTCGATCATGGAGGAGGAGGCGCACGCGCTGACCGAGCGCTGGCGCCCCGGCGAGGTCATCGACTGCACGTCCGAGTCCTTCCGGGTGGCCGTGCGCATGGCCGCCCGCTGCCTGCTGCGCGGCGAGTTCATGGACGAGCGCGCCGAGCGGCTGAGCACCGACCTCGCCACCGTCTTCCGTGGTATGTACCGCCGGATGGTGGTGCCGCTGGGACCCCTGTACAAGCTGCCGTTTCCGGCCAACCGCGAATTCAACCGCGCACTGGCCGATTTGCATCTGCTCGTGGACGAGATCGTCGCCGAGCGGAGGGCGTCCGGTCAAAAGCCGGACGATTTGCTGACGGCATTGCTGGAGGCGAAGGACGACAATGGCGACCTCATCGGGGAACAGGAGATCCACGACCAGGTGGTCGCGATAATCACCCCCGGCGCCGAAACGATCGCGTCCACGATCATGTGGCTGCTCCAGGCGCTCGCGGAACACCCGGAGCACGCGCAGAAGGTGCGCGCCGAGGTCGAATCCGTGACCGGCGGTCAGCCCGTTGGATTCGAGCACGTCCGCTCCCTCAGGCACACCAACAATGTGATCCTGGAGGCCATCCGGCTGCGTCCCGCCGTATGGATTCTGACCCGCCGGGCGACCGCCGACACCGCGCTCGGGGACTATCGCATTCCGGCTGGGGCGGACATCATCTACAGCCCGTACGCCATTCAGCGCGACGCCCGCTCGTACGACCGCCACCTCGACTTCGACCCGGACCGCTGGCTTCCGGACCGGGCCAAGGACGTGCCGAAGTACGCCATGAGCCCCTTCAGCGTCGGCAACCGCAAGTGCCCCAGCGACCACTTCTCGATGGCCCAGTTGAGTCTGATCACCGCGGCGATCTCGGCCAAGTACCGCTTCGAGCCGGCCGAGGAGTCCGACAGCGCCATCCGGGTCGGCATCACGCTGCGCCCGAACAACCTGCGGCTGCGGCCGCGGCCCTGGTGAGGGACCCGGGGTGACGCCGCTACCGGCGCGCGGTCAGGCGGCCTGCGGGCCCCGGAACGCGCGCCGGTAGGCGTTCGGCGTGGTGCCGAGCGCCCGCACGAACTGGTGGCGCAGCGCGGCCGCCGTACCGAACCCGGTGCGCGCGGCGATCGCGTCCATCGTCTCGTCCGTGCCCTCCAGCAACTCTTGTGCGCGCAGCACCCGTTGGCGCAGGATCCAGCGGTAGGGCGTGGTCCCGGTCTCCTGCTGGAAACGGCGGGCGAAGGTGCGCGGCGCCATGTGGGCGCGGGCGGCGAGCTGTTCGACGGTCACCTCCACGTCGAGGTGCCCCTCCATCCACACCAGGACCTCGCCGACGGTGTCGCACGGGGCCTTGGGCAGCGGCCTCTCGATGTACTGGGCCTGGCCGCCGTCCCGGTGCGGGGGGACCACCATCCGCCGGGCGATCTTGTTGGCGACCTCCGGGCCCTGCTCCTTGCGCACCAGGTGCAGACAGGCGTCGATACCGGCCGCGGTACCCGCGGAGGTGATCACGGGGTCCTCGTCCACGTACAGCACGTCCGGTTCGACGGCGAGCCGCGGATAGCGCCGGGCCAGCTGCTCGGCGTGGTGCCAGTGCACCGCGCACCGCCGCCCGTCCAGCAGCCCCGCGGCGGCCAGCACGAAGACCCCGGAACAGACGCTGAGCACCCGGCAGCCCCGCTCGACCGCCCGTCGCAGCGCCGCGAGCAGCTCGGGCGGATACTCCCGGTCCACATAGCTCTCGCCGGCGGGCACGGCGATCAGATCGGCCTCCTCCAGCCGCTCCAGGCCGTGCGGCGTGGAGACGGTGAACCCGCAGTGGGTGCCGAGTTCGGGTCCCTCGGCCGAGACCACGGCGAAGTCGTACACCGGCAGCCCCTCGTCGCTGCGGTCGATGCCGAAGACCTCGCAGACGACGCCCAGCTCGAAGGGGTGCACTCCGTTCAGCAGCACGGCGGCCACGTTCTTGAGCATGCCACCAGTATGCCTCGATGCTGGCAGTAATTCGATGGAGTGCGGCAGTCCTGCCACTCCCGGACAGCAGTGTCCGGCAGGACAGTGGTGGCATGACCGGAAACCAGATCCAAGGCCTGATCGGAATGACCGCCACCCTCGCGATCCTCGTCCTCCTGGTCCTTCCCTCCGTGCTCGGCATCCTGCGCGACAGGCGCATCGACCGGCAGATCAGGAAGGCCCAGGAGGCCCGGGAGACTCGCGGAGAGAAGGAGGCTCAGAAGTCCTCGTCCAGGTCGACGGTGCCCTCCACCGCCACCTGGTACGCCGACGGACGGCGCTCGAAGAAGTTGGTCAGCTCCTGAACGCCCTGGAGCTCCATGAAGGAGAAGGGGTTCTCGGAGCCGTAGACCGGCGCGAAGCCCAGCCGGGTCAGACGCTGGTCGGCCACGCACTCCAGGTACTGCCGCATCGAGTCGGTGTTCATGCCCGGGAGGCCGTCACCGCACAGGTCGCGCGCGAACTGCAGCTCGGCCGCGACGGCCTCCCGCAGCATGTCGGTGACCTCCTGCTGGAGCTGGTCGTCGAACAGCTCCGGCTCCTCCTTGCGGACGGTGTCGACCACCTCGAAGGCGAAGGACATGTGCATCGTCTCGTCGCGGAACACCCAGTTGGTGCCGGTGGCGAGCCCGTGCAGCAGACCCCGGCTGCGGAACCAGTAGACGTACGCGAACGCGCCGTAGAAGAACAGGCCCTCGATGCACGCGGCGAAGCAGATCAGGTTGAGCAGGAAGCGCCGGCGGTCCGCCCGCGTCTCCAGGCGGTCGATCCTGTCCACCGAGTCGATCCACTTGAAGCAGAACTCGGCCTTCTCCCGGATCGAGGGGATGTTCTCGACGGCCGCGAACGCCGCCGCGCGGTCCTCCGGGTCGGGCAGGTAGGTGTCCAGCAGCGTCAGATAGAACTGGACGTGCACCGCCTCCTCGAAGAGCTGACGGCTCAGGTACAGCCGCGCCTCGGGGGAGTTGATGTGCTTGTACAGGGTCAGCACCAGGTTGTTGGCGACGATCGAGTCACCCGTCGCGAAGAACGCGACCAGGCGGCCGATCAGGTGCTGCTCGGCAGGGCTCAGCTTCGCGAGGTCGGCGACGTCCGAGTGGAGGTCGACCTCCTCCACGGTCCAGGTGTTCTTGATGGCGTCCCGGTAGCGCTCGTAGAAGTCCGGGTAGCGCATGGGACGCAGGGTCAGTTCGAAGCCCGGGTCGAGGAGGTTCTGGTTACGGGTCATCGCTGTCGGCGCGGAGCGCCGTCCTCCAGGGGTGGTGGTCGGGTGACGGGCGGGCATTACTGGCAGGCCTCGCAGGACTCGGGGTTCTCCAGGGAGCAGGCGACGGCATCCGGGTCGGCGACCTGCTGGACGGGGATGGTCTTCTGCGCCTGGGCGGCGCGGGCGATGCGGGTCGCCGGGCGCGAGCGCAGGTAGTACGTCGTCTTCAGCCCGGACTTCCAGGCGTAGGCGTACATCGAGGAGAGCTTGCCGATCGTCGGCGTCTCCAGGAACAGGTTCAGGGACTGCGCCTGGTCGAGGAACGGGGTGCGCGCCGCCGCCATGTCGATCAGGCCGCGCTGCGGGATCTCCCACGCCGTGCGGTACAGCTCGCGCACGTCCGCCGGCACCCAGGTGAAGCCCTGCACCGAGCCGTTGGACTCGCGCAGCGCCTCCCGGGTCTGCGCGTCCCACACGCCGAGCTTCTTCAGGTCGTCGACGAGGTACGAGTTGACCTGGAGGAACTCACCGGACAGCGTCTCGCGCTTGAACAGGTTGGACACCTGCGGCTCGATGCACTCGTAGACGCCCGCGATGGAGGCGATGGTGGCCGTCGGGGCGATGGCCAGCAGCAGCGAGTTGCGCAGGCCGACCGCCGCGATGCGCGTCCGCAGCGCCGCCCAGCGCTCGGGCCAGGTCTCCTCGACGTCGTAGTGGTCGGGGTGCAGCACACCGCGCGCGGTACGGGTCTTGTCCCAGGCCGGCAGCGGGCCGTTGCGCTCGGCGAGGTCGGCGGATGCCTCGTAGGCGGCGAGCATGATCCGCTCGGCGATCCGGGTGGACAGGGCCTTCGCCTCGGGGGAGTCGAAGGGCAGGCGCAGCTTGAAGAAGACGTC
Source organism: Streptomyces hygroscopicus subsp. hygroscopicus (assembly GCF_030269125.1). Classification (GTDB taxonomy): domain Bacteria; phylum Actinomycetota; class Actinomycetes; order Streptomycetales; family Streptomycetaceae; genus Streptomyces; species Streptomyces hygroscopicus_C. The sequence goes on from NZ_BSSM01000010.1 coordinate 243,114, forward strand.
CTGCAGTCCCATGGCGCCGAGGCCGACCGGGCGCCACTTGGCGTTGGAGCGGCCCGCCTGCTCGGTCGGGTAGAAGTTGATGTCCACGACGCGGTCGAGGAAGGTGACGGCGGTGCGGACGGTCTGGTCCAGGCGCGTCCAGTCGATGTCCCCGTCGGCCACGAAGGCCCCCAGGTTGACGGAGCCCAGGTTGCAGACCGCCGTCTCGCCGTCGTTCGTGACCTCCAGGATCTCCGTGCAGAGGTTGGAGGAGTGGATGACCTGGCCCGGCTCGGCGGTCTGGTTGGCGGTGCGGTTGGCGGCGTCCTTGAAGGTCATCCAGCCCTGGCCGGTCTGCGCGAGGGTGCGCATCATGCGGCCGTACAGCTCACGGGCGGGCATGGTCTTCTTCGCGAGTCCCGCCTCCTCGGCCCCGCGGTAGGCGGCGTCGAACTCCGCGCCGTACAGGTCCACCAGCTCGGGCACGTCCGCCGGGGAGAACAGCGACCACTGCTCGTCGGCGTTGACGCGGCGCATGAACTCGTCCGGCACCCAGTGCGCGAGGTTCAGGTTGTGCGTACGGCGGGCGTCCTCACCGGTGTTGTCCCGCAGCTCCAGGAACTCCTCGATGTCCGAGTGCCAGGTCTCCAGGTACACCGCGGCCGCGCCCTTGCGCCGGCCGCCCTGGTTCACGGCGGCGACCGAGGCGTCCAGGGTCTTCAGGAACGGCACGATGCCGTTGGAGTGCCCGTTGGTACCCCGGATCAGCGAACCGCGGGCGCGGATACGGGAGTACGAGAGACCGATGCCGCCGGCGTGCTTGGAGAGCCGGGCGACCTGGTGGTAGCGGTCGTAGATGGAGTCCAGCTCGTCCAGCGGGGAGTCGAGGAGGTAGCACGACGACATCTGGGGGTGCCGGGTGCCGGAGTTGAACAGCGTGGGCGAGGAGGGCAGGTAGTCGAGCCGGCTCATGAGCCGGTAGAGCGCGGCGACCTCGTCCACCGAGCGGACGGAGTCGTCCTCGGCGAGCCCGGCGGCGACCCGCAGCATGAAGTGCTGGGGGGTCTCGACGACCTTGCGGGTGATGGGGTGGCGCAGCAGGTAGCGGCTGTGCAGGGTGCGCAGGCCGAAGTAGCCGAAGCGGTCGTCGGCGGCCGTGTCGATCAGGGCGTCGAGGCGGGCGGCGTGGACGCGCGCGAACTCGGCCGTCCGGTCGGCGATGAGCCCCTCGCGGTGTCCGACGGCGACCGACTCGGTGAACGAGGTCACGCCCTGCGAGGCGGCCTCGTCGCGGATGGAGAGGGTGAGCAGCCGGGCGGCGAGCCGCGAGTACGCGGGGTCGTCGGAGATCAGTCCGGCCGCGGCCTCCGTCGCGAGTTCGCGCAGCTCCGCCTCGTCGGCGTGGGCCGAGCGGCCGCGCAGCGCGGCGGCGGCGATCCGGCCGGGGTCGGCGTCGGGGAGGTCCCCGGTCAGCTCGGTCAGGGTCCGCAGCAGCGCGGCACCGGGACCGTCGTTCTCCAGGCCTGGGGCTGAAGCCGGGTCTGCTGGCGCGATGGTCACGTGGGGCTCTCCCTCGCTCGGCACGGGGCCTGGCGGAGGGCAGGGGGCAGCCACGAGCGCGCACGGCGTCGCGTCCACCGGCCCACTCCACGAGGCCCGGACGTCTCAGAGCGCCCGAACCGGCCGGCCGGGCGCGTGCTGCCGGCAGGTCCTCGGACTGACTCCTGTGCGCGGATGCGCACAAGTACACCGTTGCGGGACAGTTCCGGATTCCCACCGGATTCCCCTGCGACGACAGCGAGCATGAGCATACATCTAGTGCCGGGCCGTCATGCCACCCCCAGATGTTGTGTCGCCACCGGTATCAGAGCGTCAACTCATAGGTGAGCAGAGTGATGTCGTCCAGCTCCGGGAGGGGCTGCCAGTCCCGCTCGGGCGTGCGCGTGAAGCCCAGGCGCTCGTAGATGCGGTGGGCGCCGCGCATGGTCCGCTGCGTGGAGAGCACGATCGCGCGGCAGCCCTCCCTGGCGCGCGCCCGCTCCACACAGGCCCGCACGAGCGCCTCGCCGGCACCCCGGCCGCGGGCCGCCTTGTCCACGGCCAGCATGCGGATCTCGGCCTCTTCGGGGCGGGCGATGTCGGCCATGGCGCCGGGGGAGGGTACGAAGGTGACACCGCCGAGAAGGACGTCGTCGGCGGTGGCCACGAGGACCTCGGCCGCCGAGGCCCTCTTGGCCACGTCCTTGAGTTCGTCGAGGTAGCTGTCGCTCTCGCCGAAGTCCAGGAGACCGTCGTCGAGGTAGGCCCGCGCGGTGATCTCGCCGAGTGCGTCGTATTCGGCGGGGAGGGCGCGGCGGATGTGAAGGGTCATGGCGGTGAGTCTGCACGACGGCGGGCCGCCGGAGCATGTGCTTTCCGGCGGCCCGCCGCGGGTTGTCCGTGGTGGGCGGTGTTCACGCGGCGCAGCCGCATGCCGATACCGCCCCGCGCCTCTTCGGGGCGCTCTAGTGGGTGCTTCCGGCGGTGGCCGGCGGGAGTTCCACCTCGACGCCCGGGTCGCCCGCGTCCGCCGTGTAGTCCTCGGGGCGGGTCTCGTCGATGCCCTCGGGGGCCTTGACGGCCTTGAGGACGACGGTGAGGACGACGGTGACGAGGACGTTCAGGACGAACGCCGTCATGCCGATGTAGCCGATCTGCCCGATGCCCGGGATCTCGTCGGCGGAACCGCCGAAGTGCTTCTGGGCCGGGGAGGCGACGCCGTACGCGGCGAGGGTGCCGTAGACCATGCCGACCGCCCAGCCCGCGAGCAGCGCCCAGCGGTGGAACCAGCGGGTGAACAGGCCGCCGACCAGCGCCGGGAACGTCTGAAGGATCCAGATGCCGCCGAGGAGCTGGAAGTTGATGGCGACCGTCTTGTCCATGCCGAGCACGAAGATCAGCGCGCCGACCTTCACCAGCAGCGACACGATCTTGGAGACCTGCGCCTCCTGCTTCGGCGTGGCGTCCGGCTTGATGAAGTCCTTGTAGATGTTGCGCGTGAACAGGTTCGCCGCCGCGATCGACATGATCGCCGCCGGCACCAGCGCGCCGATGCCGATCGCCGCGAACGCCACACCCGTGAACCAGTCCGGGAACATGTCCTCGAACAGCTGCGGGATCGCCAGCTGACCGTTGGTGACCTTCACCCCGGCCGCGATCGCCATGAAGCCCAGTAGCGCCAGCAGACCGAGCATCAGGGAGTACAGCGGCAGGATCGTGGTGTTGCGGCGGATCACGTTGCGGCTCTTGGAGGAGAGCGTCGCGGTGATCGAGTGCGGGTACATGAACAGCGCGAGCGCCGAGCCGAGTGCCAGCGTGGCGTACGTCCACTGCCCCGCCGGCGCCGGCGCGAGCGCCCCCCGCGGCTTGCCCGTCGCCGGGTTCACCTGGCCGAACGCGTGGGCCGCCTTCGCGAAGACGTCGTCGAACCCGCCCAGCTTGATCGGGATGTAGATGATCGCCACCGCGATCACGATGTAGATCAGCCCGTCCTTGACGAACGCGATCAGCGCGGGCGCCCGCAGACCCGAGGAGTACGTGTACGCCGCCAGCACCGCGAACGCGATCAGCAGCGGCAGGTCCTTCACGAACGCGTTGGTGTTGTCACCACCGCCGACGCCCATCACGTCCAGCACCGCCTGGATGCCGACGAGCTGGAGCGCGATGTACGGCATCGTCGCGAGGATGCCGGTCAGCGCCACCGCGAGCGACAGCCCCTTCGAACCGAACCGGCCGCGCACGAAGTCCGAGGTGGTGACGTACCCGTGGCGGTGCGAGACCGACCACAGCCGCGGCAGGAAGGTGAAGATCAGCGGGTAGACCAGGATCGTGTACGGCACCGCGAAGAAGCCGGCCGCGCCGGCCGCGTAGATCGCCGCCGGCACGGCCACGAAGGTGTACGCCGTGTACAGGTCGCCGCCGAGCAGGAACCAGGTGATCCAGGTGCCGAACGACCGCCCGCCCAGGCCCCATTCGTCCAACGAGTGCTCGTTCTCGGCCCGACGCCAGCGCGCGGCGAGGAAGCCGAGCACCGTGACGGCGAGGAAGAAGAAGATGAAGACGCCGAGCGCGACGCCGTTGACCCCGGTCTTCACTTCGCCGCACCCCCCTGCGCGTCACGGCGGGAGCGCTGGTCGCGCTGCCACAGCTTGTACGCGATCATGGTGAGGGCGGTGGAGATCAGCACCCACATCATCTGGTACCAGTAGAAGAACGGGATTCCGATGAGCGTCGGGTCCGTCTTCGCGTACGAGCCGACCCACAGCATCGCCACGAAGGGCGCGACGAGACAGATACCGATGACCACGCGCACCGGTGTCACCACCGGTGGTCTGACTTCGGGCGTTTCTGACATGCTGCGGCTCCGTCCCTCGTTGATCACCTGTGTAATGCGCAGGCAATCTAGGTGACGGTATCCAGCCAGTGGAAGACCCTGTCTCAAGCTGTCTATATCGATTCGGCGAAGGAACGGACGCGTCCGGAAACGCCCGCGCCTAATCCACCGGGCGCTTGAGACGGGCGACGAACTTGTAGCGGTCGCCGCGGTACACCGAGCGCACCCACTCCACCGGCTGGCCGTCGCGGTCCACCGAATGCCGGGACAGCATCAGCATCGGCAGGCCGACGTCCGTACCCAGCAGGCTCGCCTCGCGCGGGGTGGCCAGCGAGGTCTCGATGGTCTCCTCGGCCTCGGCGAGGTGGACGCCGTACACCTCGGCGAGCGCGGTGTAGAGGGAGGTGTGCTTCACCAGCGAGCGGCGCAGCGCGGGGAAGCGCTTGGCGGACAGGTGCGTGGTTTCTATGGCCATGGGCTCGCCGTTGGCCATGCGCAGCCGCTCGATGCGCAGCACGCGCCCGCCGGCGGAGATGTCGAGCAGCTCGGCGAGCCGGTCGTCGGCGGTGATGTACCCGACGTCCAGCAGCTGGGAGGTCGGCTCCAGGCCCTGGGCGCGCATGTCCTCCGTGTAGGAGGTGAGTTGCAGCGCCTGGGAGACCTTGGGCTTGGCGACGAAGGTGCCCTTGCCCTGGATGCGCTCCAGACGGCCCTCCACGACCAGTTCCTGCAGCGCCTGGCGGACGGTGGTGCGGGAGGTGTCGAACTCCGCGGCCAGCGTGCGCTCCGGCGGGACCGGCGTGCCCGGTGCCTGCGTCTCCGTCATGTCGAGCAGGTGCTTCTTCAAGCGGTAGTACTTCGGCACGCGCGCGGTACGGACGGTCGTGCCGGCCTCGTTCTCCGCACTGCTGACATCGGTGCTCATGCTCTGCCTTCCCGGCTCCGGATGCCGAAAGCGACCGACATCCCCGTCGGCCACGGCTCACATCGTGGCACGGCTTGCCGTGTCAGGACTCCACCCGGACGCTCCGTGATCTCCTCTGTATACCGTCGCACCCTTGGTTGGTCTGGTCCAACAGGGGCCGGCGGGGGCGCCGCCGCCGGCCCTCGCGCGGGTGCGGCTAGATCCCCTGCCACTGCGGCTTGTTCGCGTACGCGTGCCGGAAGTAGTCCGCCAGCTTCAGCTTCGAGGCCGCCGCCTCGTCCACGACCACCGTCGCGTGCGGGTGCAGCTGGAGCGCCGAGGCCGGACACACGGCGGCCACCGGGCCCTCCACGGTCGCCGCGACCGCGTCCGCCTTGCCCTCGCCGGTCGCGAGCAGCACCAGGTGGCGGGCCTCCAGGATGGTGCCGATGCCCTGGGTGATGACGTGGTGCGGGACCTGTTGGATCTCTCCGTCGAAGAAGCGTGCGTTGTCCACCCGGGTCTGCTCGGTCAGGGTCTTGATCCGGGTGCGGGAGGCGAGCGAGGAGCAGGGCTCGTTGAACCCGATGTGCCCGTCGGTGCCGATTCCGAGCAGCTGGAGGTCCACCCCGCCGGCCGCGGCGAGCGCGCGGTCGTACGCCGCGCACGCCGCCTGGACGTCCTCGGCGGTGCCGTCGGGGCCGAGGAAGGAGTCCATGCCGATGCCCAGCGGCTCCAGCACCTCGCGGCGCAGTACCGAGCGGTAGGACTCGGGGTGGTCGGCGGCCAGCCCCACGTACTCGTCGAGCTGGGCTATGCGGGCCCGTGAGGCGTCCACGGCGCCGGAGCGCACCTTGCCCGCGAGCGCCTGGTAGACGGGCAGCGGGGTGGAGCCGGTGGCGACGCCGAGCAGGGCGTCGGGCTTGCGTCGCAGCAGTTGCGCCATGGCCTCGGCGATCAGCTCGCCACCCGCCGCGGCGTCCGGAACGATGACAACTTCCACGCTGGGCCTGCCGTTCTGGAGAGGGCTCGTGCGTCTATGTGGTTTAGACCAATCTAACAGAGCGGGCCCCCCGCGCCGATGCCCCGGTGCGCGGGGTAACGGAAATTACCGCCGCCTTCTGTCCCCATGGTCGACCCGGGCGGGCTAGGCTGCGTGGCATCGAGTGCCATGGGGTTCGCATGCCGGTCAGGGCATGGACATGCCCCTTGGTCCAGTCCACAATCGAAGAGGCTGTTCGGCCAAGTGGCGCGAGCGAACAGCACGAAGCGAACAAGCCCCGTCTTCCCCGCACAGGAAGGCGGATCGAGGAACCGGCGCTCTCTGCCCTGACTGCCCCGGCTCCTCGAACCTTCGGCCGACCGGGACCGCACACCCCACGGCCGATGATGCTCCGGGCTGCGGTGCCGGGAGGGTTGAGGGTCCCTTCCAGGCGCCGCGGCCCGCGGGTGTTTTTCGGCCACAACGAGGCCCGGGTACGCTCGCAAGCGTGCCCTCCATGAACGAGCTGGTCCGCCAGCACACCGGCCTCGACGACTCCGATCTCGAGTGGCTCCACCTGCTGGTCTCGGAGTGGCAGCTGCTCTCCGACCTCTCCTTCGCCGACCTGGTCCTGTGGGTCCCCACCCGGGACGGCACCCGGTACGTCTCGGTGGCCCAGATGCGCCCCAACACCGGCCCCACCTCCTACCAGGACGACATGGTCGGCCATCTCGTCCCGCGCGGCCGGCGGCCCATGCTGGACGTGGCCCTCGACGAGGGCCGGATCGTGCGCGAGGGCGACCCGGAGTGGCGCGAAGAGGTCCCCGTACGGGTCGAGTCCATCCCGGTACGACGCGAAGGCCGGATCCTCGGGGTGATCGCCCGCAACACCAACCTGCTCACCGTGCGCACCCCGAGCCGCCTGGAGCTGACCTACCTCCAGAGCGCTTCCGACCTCGCCCAGATGATCGCGGCCGGTTCCTTCCCGTTCCCCGGCCAGCAGGTCGACATGGACGCCTCGCCGCGGGTCGGCGACGGGCTGATCCGGCTGGACGCCGACGGCATCGTCCAGTACGCCTCGCCGAACGCGCTGTCCGCCTACCACCGCCTCGGTCTCGCCGCCGACCTGGTCGGGCACCACCTCGGGCAGACCACCGCCGAGCTGGCGCCCACCCGGGGTCCGGTGGACGAGGCGCTGGCCAAGGTGGCCAGCGGCTGGGCGCCGCGCGAGTTCGAGATCGAGTCGGGCGACGGGGTGATCCAGTTCCGGTCCATCCCGCTCAAGCCCAAGGGCACCCGCATCGGGGCACTGGTGCTGTGCCGGGACGTCACCGAGCTGCGGCGCCGCGAGCGCGAGCTGATCACCAAGGACGCCACCATCCGGGAGATCCACCACCGGGTGAAGAACAACCTCCAGACGGTGGCCGCCCTGTTGCGCCTCCAGGCCCGGCGCATCGACTCGGAACGCGGGCGCGCGGCCCTGGAGGAGGCGGTGCGCCGGGTCGGCTCCATCGCCATCGTGCACGAGACGCTCTCCCAGAACCTGGACGAGCGGGTGGAGTTCGACGAGATCGCCGACCGGGTGCTGTCGATGGTCGCCGAGATCTCGCCGGGCAAGGTGACCGGACGGCGCAGCGGGCGGTTCGGGGTTCTCGACGCCGAGGTGGCGACGCCCCTGTCCATGGTGCTCACCGAGGTCCTCCAGAACGCCCTGGAACACGGCTTCCGCGAGGGCGAGACCGGCACGGTGGAGGTCACGGCGGTGCGCGGCGGTACGACGAAGGAGGCCCGCCTCCTCGTCACGGTCCAGGACGACGGGGTCGGCCTGCCCGAGGGGTTCGACCCGCACCGCTCGGGCAACCTGGGACTCCAGATCGTGCGGACCCTCGTGGAGGGCGAGTTGGGCGGTACGTTCGACATGGTCCCGGCGCCGGAGCGGGGGACCAGGGTGATCCTCGACATCCCGGTGCGCGCGCAGAAGTAGTCAACCGGGCCCGCCGGGCGGTCCGTTGGTATCGACCAATGGCACCGGCCGGGTTCGGGTCGGCCGGTGCCGGGGCAGCAAAAAGCCCCGGACCGGCTTTGGTCCGAGGCTCGTGCTCGTTGCTGCGCTGCTGTTCGCTGGCGGCATCGGGGGATACTGCGCGCTGCTGCTCGGGGGCGGGAGATGCGTGCGCGATGCACGCGCCGCCAAGCTCAGGCTGTCAGCTGGGGTGGGTGCGTCAGGCGGAGGCCTGGCGGGCCCGGTTGCGGGCGGCACGGCGCTTCATCGCGCGACGCTCGTCCTCGCTGAGGCCACCCCAGACGCCGGAGTCCTGGCCGGACTCAAGCGCCCACTGCAGACACTGCTCGATCACCGGGCAGCGACGGCAGACGGCCTTGGCTTCCTCGATCTGCAGCAGCGCGGGACCGGTGTTGCCGATGGGGAAGAAGAGCTCGGGGTCTTCCTCGCGGCAAACGGCGTTGTGACGCCAGTCCATGGCTGCTACCTCTCCTTGGTATTACGTGCAAGTTGCTTGTGAATGTGAACGCTTTCACGAATCCCTCGACAAGGGAAGGGCCGATCGCCGGGTCTTCCCCGGCGTGGTCCTTGGTATGAAGAGGGGTTCTGGTGATCAGCGGAGGCCGGTCCTGCGGGCCGTCCCGATCACCACGTAGAGACTCGCAAACCTCAGCGGCGGATACAACCCCTTCCGGAAAGTTTTTTTTGATTCCTCGGTGTCGACTGGGTCACAGCCGTACTTCCATGGGGTGGATCCTGGCCTAAACGTTCGAGTGAAAGGACTTTCGCCTCTTCCGCTCACACAATCACACGCAGTGCGCGGCGTACGCCTGTGAACGTCACGCTTCTGCGCAGCCCCAGGTGGTCACCGTCCATCTGCAGAGGCAGAGGCGCCTTCGAATGCAAGGTGAAGCGGTCCAGATCATGGAGTGAGACGACATGCCTGCCATGGGGTCCGCGCTCGGGGGACGAAGTGAGCAACTGGGTGCCATACCGGGCAACCGCGGCCGTCGACAGGCGGCTGAGACCGAGCACGTCGATGCCCGAGTCGAACGAGGCCTTAGGTGACGCGTATATAGGGCGATTGCCGAGATACGTCCAAGGGGATGTGTTCGAGACTATGGCGACAACAAGATCCTCGATCGGGTCCTCGCCGGGTCGTTCGAGCGTGATCGCGCCGTGCCGGCGATTGGCTTCGCCGAGGAACTGACGGATCACCTGGCGTACATAGAGCGCGTGGGTCGACTTCTTTCCGCGCTCGCGCTGCTGCTCCACCCGGCCGACGACGCCGGCGTCGAAACCGAGCCCGGCGTTGAAGGTGAACCAGCGCGCCGGTACGGCCTCGTCCTCGGTGCCGGGGGTTCCGGAGGCGAGGCCGAGGCCCACCACGCGCTCCCGGCCTTCGCGCAACGCGTCCAGCAGGGCGCCGGTGGCCTCGACCGGGTCGTTGGGCAGACCCAGGGCGCGGGCGAAGACATTGGTGGAACCGCCCGGTACGACGGCGAGGCCGGGGAGCCGGTCCAGGTCGGGGCCGGCGTGCAGCAGCCCGTTGACCACCTCGTTGACGGTGCCGTCGCCGCCGAGGGCCACGACCATGTCGATGTCGTCGCTCTCCGCCGCCTGCCGGCCCAGGTCCCGCGCGTGCCCGCGGTACTCGGTGGTGACCGCCTCCAGCTTCATCTCGCTGGCCAGGGCGTGGATCAGCACATCACGCCTGCGTGCGCTTGTGGTGGTTGCCGCCGGATTGACCACGAGAAGAGCACGCATGCAAGGCAGCGTACCTACCCGGCGGTACCGGGCCCAGCCCGAGGTAGGGATCGGGTAAGAGCGGGCCGCTCGCCGGGGCGGCCTGGGCGGGGCCGAGTCCATGGGGTGCGGACGGGTTCTCGGGGCGGGCGCCGTGCGATGAGGGCCGGGTTGGGGAGGTTCGCGAGGCCGGCGAGGCGGGGGAGGGTTGGTGAGGCTCGGGTGGGCGCCTGGGCCGATGGCGCCGGTCCGGGTGCCGGGAGTGCCGGGGTCCGTTGCCTGCGGCCGTTGGGGCCGTCGCCGCTGCGGGCGATCGTTCCCCGGGCGGCAACGGGCGGGTGCCGGGTGCGCCTCTCCGCGCGAGGCGGGCGAGGCCGGCGAGGACCGCGAGGACTGCGAGGCTCGGGTGGGCGCCTGGGGCCGATGGCGCCGTTCCCCGTGCCGGGAGTGCCCGGGACCGTTGCCTGCGGCCGTCAGGGCCGTCGCCGCTGCGGGCGATCGTTCCCTGGGCGGCAACGGGCGTGCCGGGTGCGCCTCTCCAAAGAAAGCAATGCGAGGCGGGCGAGGCCGGCGAGGACCGCGGGGCTCGGGTGGGCGCCTGGGGCCGTTCCCCGTGCCGGGAGTGCCGGGGGCCGTTGCCTGCGGCCGTCAGGGCCGTCGCCGCTGCGGGCGATTGCTTCCTGGGCGGCAACGGGCGGGTGCCGGGTGCGCCTCTCCGGGGGAGGTGCGCGAGACCCGCGAGGTACCCGGCCGGTCCGGGGAGGTACCGGGCAGGCGCTGGTGAGCGAGACCCACCGCCGGCGGGGGTCGACGAGGCCCCCGACCGACCGGTGCCGGTGAGCGACCCGGCGCCCCGCCGAGGGGACGCCGGCGGCTACCCTGCTGGGGTGAGCAGTGAGCAGAAGCCTGTGCAGGATGCTGACGGCGCCGAAGGCACCCGGCCCCGTCGGCTGACGTACGCCGCCGTGCTGGCCGGCCTGGAGGGCGTCGTGTTGCTCGTCGGCGGCCTGTGGGTCCTCGTGCTCGGCATCACCGGCGCCCCCGACGACCGGCAGCAGGCCGTGACGCTCGGGATCACCCTCGCCGTGCTCGCCCTGCTCCCCCTCCTCGCCGCCCGCGGCCTCCTGCTGCGCCGGGGCTGGAGCCGGGGCCCCGCCGTGATCACCCAGCTGATGGCCCTGCCCGTGGCCTACAACCTGCTCAAGTCCGGCGGCGTGGCCGTCCCGGTCGGCATCGTCCTCGCGGTCGTGGCCGTCGCGGCGCTCGTCCTCCTCGTGAACCGCGAGACGACCCAGGCCCTCGGCATCAAGGGTCCGGGCCGCGCCGAGTAAGCGGTGGGGGGCGCTCTACTCCTCCACGAGCAGCTTCTCCCGCAGCTGCGCCAGCGTCCGCGCCAGCAGCCGGGAGACGTGCATCTGCGAGATGCCGACCTCCTGCGCGATCTGCGACTGCGTCATGTTCCCGAAGAAGCGCAGCAACAGGATCCGCTTCTCCCGCGGCGGCAGATCCTCCAGCAGCGGCTTGAGCGACTCCCGGTACTCCACCCCCTCCAGCGCCTCGTCCTCCGCGCCGAGCGTGTCGGCGACCGCGGGGGACTCGTCGTCGGTGTCGGGGACGTCCAGGGAGAGCGTGGAGTACGCGTTCGCCGACTCCAGGCCCTCCAGGACCTCCTCCTCGGAGATGGCGAGCTTCTCGGCCAGCTCGTGCACCGTCGGCGAGCGGCCGTGCAGCTGGGACAGCTCCGCCGTCGCCGTGGTCAGCGCGAGCCGCAGTTCCTGGAGCCGGCGCGGCACCCGGACCGCCCAGCCCTTGTCCCGGAAGTGCCGCTTGATCTCGCCGACCACGGTCGGAGTCGCGTACGTGGAGAACTCCACGCCCCGCTCCGGATCGAACCGGTCCACCGACTTGATCAGACCGATGGTGGCGACCTGGGTGAGGTCGTCCAGCGGCTCGCCGCGGTTGCGGAACCGGCGCGCCAGGTGCTCCACGAGCGGCAGATGCATGCGGACCAGCTGGTTGCGCAGTTCCGCGTACTCCGCGCTGCCCGCGTCGAGCCCGCGCAGCTCGACGAACATCGCGCGGGCCCCGCTGCGGTCCTGCGGGTCGTGCGGTGCGGCCTGCACGGCCTCCGCGCCCAGCGCGTCGTCGTCCGCGTATCGCTCGTGCTCGCTCATCGTCCCGCCCGTAGCCCTTCCCCGAGCCCTCGCCCCCGCGCGGTCGGCGGGAGCGGCCCCGCCGCGCGCCTTCGGCGGGACGCCAGGGCCTGCGCCCGCACCGCCGGGCCGTGCGGAGTGGTCCTCCGGGTGCGGCCTGGCCTGCTCGGGGATGCCGTCGATGCCGTCCGCCATGCGCCGGGAACCGTCGCGGGGGCTCTCCCCGGAAGTCTCGGCCGCACTCGACCAGGGGGCACCCCCGTCCCCGGTCGGCAGCTCTCGCGTGCCGCGCTCTTCGTCCCGCACCGGACCGTCCCCGTTCTCCCTCACGCCGGCCCGGGACCCGCGCCGCGCTGTTTGTAGAGGCTGATGGACACCGTCTTGTCCTCGTCGACGGCGGACGAGACCTTCCCCGCGAGGGCCGACAGCACGGTCCAGGCGAAGGTGTCCCGCGAGGGGGCGTGGCCGTCCGTGGTCGGTGCCGACACGGTGACTTCCAGCGAGTCGTCGACGAGCCGGAAGACACAGCTGAGCACCGAGCCCGGCACGGCCTGCTGGAGCAGGATCGCGCAGGCCTCGTCCACGGCGATGCGCAGATCCTCGATCTCGTCCAGGGTGAAGTCCAAGCGGGCCGCCAGACCGGCCGTGGCCGTCCGCAGCACCGACAGGTAGGCACCCGCGGCCGGCAGTCGGACCTCCACGAAATCCTGGTTCGCCGCGGGTTCGCCTGCGATCTGGGACACCCTCACCTCCATGGTGGTACAAGCTTTACGGGGCCGAGGGTCGCCCCCCGGGCTAACGCGTAGGTGGTTCAAGCGGTGACGCTATCGCGCGCCGAATGTTCCTGTCCCCGGGACCCCAACCCCCTGGCGTCACTCACAGTAAAACTGTGGATACGCTCCGTGTCTAGGGGGTGTGCGGTCCCAAATCGGGAGAGCGCGCGCCGGGTTGACGTACCCAGACGTCAGACGCCCGAACCGTCGTGCGTCCGCCGCCGCATGCAGTGTCACACGACACGGCACCCTAACGGGAACACGATCAGCGATCGGGTGCCACCGCGACGCCTCCGGGCACGGTCCCGACCGTCCCCCGCCGGGTTCGGGCGGGATTCGGGCGCGGCCCCGACGGGCCCGGCAGGGCCCGGACCGGATCCGGGCGGGAACCGGACGTGGATCGCGCTCAGACGAGTACGTGGTCCACGAAGCACCACCGCCAGTCCTCGCCCGGTTCGAACGACCGCATCACCGGATGACCGGACCGCTCATGGTGCCCGGTCGCGTGCCGGCCCGGCGAGGAGTCGCAGCAGCCGACGTGGCCGCAGGTGAGGCAGAGCCGCAGCTGGACCGGGTGCGTCCCGTTCGCCAGGCACTCCGGACACGTCGCGGACCGCGGCTCGGGTTCCGGATGTGGCAGCGCGTCGGCGTGCGTGCACTGTTTCATGATTGCCAGATTACGACGGGTGTGCGGATGGCCGCGCGGAAAAACGAGGGTGGGCGAGAAGCATGGACGTGATGCCCCTGCTGTTGCTGGTCGCGGGCAGTGCCGCGGTCGCCGGGGCCGCCCGGCGCACCCCGGTGCCCGCACCGCTGCTCCTGGTCGCGGTGGGCCTGGCGGTGTCGTACGTCCCCGGAATCCCCGACTACACCCTCGAACCCGACGTGGTCCTGCCCCTGGTGCTGCCCCCGCTGCTCTACAAGGAGGGCACCGAAAGCTCCTACCTGGACCTGCGCGCGCAGATGCGCCCCGTGGGACTGCTCTCCGTCGGGTACGTCCTCTTCGCGACCTTCGTCGTCGGCTGGGCCGCCTATCTCGTCGTACCGGGGCTGCCGCTGCCCGCCGCGCTGGTGCTCGGCGCGGTCGTGGCGCCCACCGACGCGGTCGCGGCCGCCGCGATCGCCCGCCGGGTCGGGCTGCCGTCCCGGATCACCACGATCCTCCAGGGCGAGTCCCTGCTGAACGACGCCACCGCCATCACCGCCTACAAGGTCGCCGTCGCGGCCGCCGTCGGCGCGGGCTCCACCTGGGCGGGCGGCGTCGAGGAGTTCCTGCGCGCCGCGGTCGGCGGCGTGGTCGTCGGCCTGGTGCTCATGGTCCCGATCCACTGGCTGCGCACCCGCCTGACCGAGGCCCTGCTGCAGAACACCCTCTCCCTGCTGATCCCGTTCGTCGCCTACGGGGTCGCCGAACAGCTGCACGCCTCGGGTGTGCTCGCGGTCGTCGTGGTCGCCGTCTACCTCGGCCACCGCGCCTGGGAGGTCGACTTCGCCACCCGGCTCCAGGAGGAGGCCGTGTGGCGGATGGTCGCCTTCGTGCTGGAGTCGGCCGTGTTCGCCCTGATCGGTCTCCAGCTGCCGCCCATCCTCCAGGGCCTCGCCGCCTACCACGGGGCCGACGCGGCCTGGTACGCCGTCGCCGTCTTCCTGGTCGTGGTGGCGGCCCGGTTCGCGTGGACGTTCCCGGCGACCTTCCTGCCGCGCTTCCTCTCCCGGCGCGTCCGGGAGCGCGAGGAGGACCCCACCTGGCGGGCGCCGGTCGTGGTCTCCTGGGCCGCGATGCGGGGCGTGGTGTCCCTGGCCATCGCCTTCTCCGTCCCCGAGACCGTGCGGGGCGGCGCACCCTTCCCGCAGCGCAACCTGATCCTCTTCCTGACCTTCACCACGGTCATCGGCACCCTGGTCGTGCAGGGACTCACGCTCGCCCCGCTGATCCGCCTGATGAGGTTCCCCGGCCGCGACCGCCAGGCCGAGACGCTGGCCGAGGCCAACGCCCAGGCGCAGGCGTCCCTGGCCGCCGAACGCCGCCTGGACGAACTCCTCGCCGACGAACGCAACGCCCTGCCGCCGCCGCTCGCCGACCGGCTGCGCGACGTCCTGGAGCGCCGCCGCAACGCCGTCTGGGAGCGCCTCGGCCAGGTGAACCCCATCACCGGCGAGTCCGTGGACGACACCTACCGCCGGCTGTCCCGCGCGATGATCAGCGCCGAACGCGAGGTCTTCGTGCGGCTGCGCGACCGCCGCTACATCGACGACGAGATGCTGCGCGCCCTGCTGCGCCACCTCGACCTGGAGGAGGCGGCGGCCTACCGGGAGGCGGCGTAGGGCTCAGGGCCCTCCGGGGAACGGCCGGCCGGTGACGACGGCCGCGAGCGTCGTGCCGCGCGGGAAGGCACCCTCCTCGGCGAGGGCGACAAGTCCGTAGAGCGACTTGGCGACATAGAGACGTTCCACGGGCAGTCCGTGCCGGTCCTCGAAGTCCTCGGCGAACGCGTCGAGTTCGGGAGTCGTACGGGCGTATCCCCCGAAGTGGAAGCGGTCGTCCAGGGACCAGTCGCCGGTACGGCCGCCGAAGGCACGTTCCTGCAACGCCTGTACCTCGGCCGCCAGGAAGCCGCCCTTGAGGACCGGCACGCCGAGCGCTCGCTGCCCCCGCCCCAGCCCGGCGGCGAGCCCCGCGAGCGTGCCGCCGGTGCCGCAGGCGACCGCGACGACGTCGGCATGCCCGCGCAGCTCCTCCCCGAGGGCCGTGCAGCCGCGCACCGCCGCGGCGTTGCTGCCGCCCTCGGGCACGACGTACGCCCCCTCGGCACCGGCCGCGCGCAGGATCGCCGCCAGCGTCTCCGGCTCGGCCTTGCGCCGATAGGTCGACCTGTCGACGAAGTGCAGCCGCATCCCGTCGGCCGCGCACCGGGCGAGGGAGGGGTTGAGCGGCCGATCGGCCAGCTCCTGCCCGCGCACCACGCCGGTGGTGGCCAGTCCGAGCAGCCGCCCGGCCGCCGCGGTGGCCCGCAGGTGGTTGGAGTAGGCCCCGCCGAAGGTGACCAGCGCCCGCCCGCCGGCCGCACCGATGTTCGGTACGAGCTTGCGCCACTTGTTGCCGATCAGCTCGGGGTGAATCAGGTCGTCCCGCTTGAGCAGCAGCCGGAGCCCGCGCCGCTCGAACCGCTCGTCCCGCAGCTCCCGCAGGGGGGAGGGGAGGCGGGGGGCGAGGGGATCGCTGCTGGTCACGGTGCCATTGTCGCCGACGGCGAGGGAACCGGCCACCACGCGCCCGCCTCCGGCCGACGCCCCGCGGACCTCGACAGAGTTCGCCTTTCTGCCCACTAGTCCGATGATCCATTCCCCCTCTTTCGGGTAATGGCGTGACAACCGTGCGTGATGGGACGCTCGATGCGAGACCGGTCCGTTGCGGCCGGTGCGTTACATGGGAGGGCATTTCCATATGTCGGTAGGCGAAGAGGTCCGCACGGATCAGGGCAAGCCGCAGCAGTCCCTCGGGACCGCGGCAGCGCGGAACCTGGCCACCACCACCAAGTCCGTTCCGCAGATGCAGGAGATCAGCTCCCGCTGGCTGCTGCGCACGCTCCCCTGGGTGGACATCCAGGGCGGCACGTACCGGGTGAACCGCCGGCTGACCTACGCCGTAGGCGACGGCCGCATCACCTTCGTCAAGACCGGGGGCCAGGTGGAGGTCATCCCGGCCGAACTCGGCGAACTCCCGGCCCTGCGGTCGTACGAGGACGAGGACGTGCTCGCCGAGCTGGCCCGGCGCTGCCGCCAGCGCGACTTCGCACCCGGCGAGGTGATCGCCGACTTCGGCAACCGGAACGACGGGGTGTACCTGCTCGCCCACGGCCGCGTCGAGAAGATCGGCACCGGTCCCTACGGCGACGACTCGGTCCTCGGTGTCCTCGCCGACGGCGCCTACTTCGGCGACCAGGCGCTGCTGGATCCGGACGCCATCTGGGAGTTCACGGTCCGCGCGGACACGGCCAGCACCGTGCTGATCCTCAGCCGCCAGGACTTCGAGCAGATCGCGGAGCGCTCGGACTCGCTGCGCGCCCACCTGGAGCGGCTGCGCTCGATCCCGGAGCAGCGCACCAACAGGTACGGAGAGAAGGAGGTCGACCTCGCGGCCGGCCACTCCGGGGAGCCCGACATCCCGCACACCTTCGTCGACTACGAGCCCCGGCCCCGCGAGTACGAGCTGAGCATCGCCCAGACCGTGCTGCGCATCCACTCCCGCGTGGCCGACCTCTACAACCAGCCGATGAACCAGACCGAGCAGCAACTGCGGCTCACCGTCGAGGCGCTGAAGGAGCGCCAGGAGCACGAGCTGATCAACAACCCGGAGTTCGGCCTGCTCAGCAACTGCGAGTACGACCAGCGGATCCAGCCGCACGACGGCGTACCCGGCCCGGACGACATGGACGAGCTGCTCAGCCGCCGCCGCGGGACCAAGCTGTTCCTCGCCCACCCGCGCGCGATCGCCGCGTTCGGACGCGAGCTGAACAAGCGGGGCCTGGTGCCGGAGACCATCGACATGGGCGGCAACCGCATCCCCACCTGGCGCGGGGTGCCCCTCTTCCCGTGCAGCAAGATCCCGATCAGCGAGGCGCGCACCACCTCGATCATCGCGATGCGCACCGGCGAGGAGGAGCAGGGCGTCATCGGCCTGCGCCAGTCCGGCATCCCGGACGAGATCGAGCCGAGCCTGTCCGTCCGCTTCATGGGGATCAACGAGCAGGCGATCATCAAGTACCTGGTCACGGCCTACTACTCGGCCGCCGTCCTGGTCCCCGACGCGCTCGGCGTGCTGGAGAACGTCGAGATCGGCCGGTGGAGGTGACGTTTCCGCACGTCGCGGCCGTGTTCCCGGCAGCCGGGAGGGGTACATCCTCGGGGTACGCGTCCGGCCGGGCCGGTACCGCCGGTGCCCGCGGACCTGTCGAGGGGGAGACATGGCCGAGTTCATGACGGAGACCGAACAACGTCTTCCCGGTGTGCCGCACCCCGGCACACCGGGGGACCGGTCGGGGACCGGTGACGCCGGCCCCGGCCCGCTCGACGGGCAGGAGGCGCCCGCGCTGCTGGAGCGGACCCGGGGCCTGGTCGACCCGGCGATGCGTGCCGCCGTCGAGTCGCTGCCCGGCTCCATGCGTCGGATCGCGCGCTACCACTTCGGCTGGGAGCACGCGGACGGCACCCCGGCCGCGGGCAACGCGGGCAAGGCGATCCGCCCGGCCCTGGTGCTCGCCGCGGCCACCGCGCTCGGCGGCACGGAGGCCCGGACGGCCGCCGTGCGGGCCGCGGCGGCGGTGGAACTGGTCCACAACTTCACACTGCTGCACGACGACGTGATGGACCGGGACCCCACCCGCAGGCACCGGCCCACGGCGTGGACCGTCTTCGGGGACACCGACGCGATCCTCGCCGGGGACGCGCTCCAGGCGCTCGCGCTGCGGCTGCTGGCCGAGGACCCGCACCCGGCGGCGGCGCCGGCCGCCGCCCGGCTGGCGGACTGCGTGGTGCAGCTGTGCGCCGGCCAGCACACCGACACCGACCTGGAGCAGCGCGCCCCGGACGAGGTCACGCTGGACGAGGTGCTGGCCATGGCCGAGGCGAAGACCGGCGCGCTGCTCGGCTGCGCCTGCGCCCTCGGCGCGCTGTACGCCGGGGCGGGGCCCGAGGAGGTGGCCGCGCTGGACGGTTTCGGCCGGCAGGCGGGGCTCGCCTTCCAGCTGATCGACGACGTCATCGGCATATGGGGCGACCCGCTGCGCACCGGCAAGCCGGCCGGTGCGGACCTCGCGGCCCGCAAGAAGTCCCTGCCGGTGGTGGCGGCGCTCGTCTCCGGCACTCCGGCGGCGGCCGAACTGGCGGCGCTGTACGGGAAGCCGCACATCGCCGGGGACAGCGAGGGGATCGCGCGGACCGCGCTGGCCGTGGAACAGGCCGGCGGCCGGGACTGGGCGCAGGCGGAGGCGGCCGACCGCATGGCCCGTGCGATGCAGGAGCTGGCGCGGGCGATCCCCGACCCGGAGGCGGCGGGCGGGCTGCTGGCCCTCGCCGAGTTCGTGACCCGGCGCAGCAGTTGAGCACCCGGGCCCGCGCCGCCGGTCCGTCCGGCGGCCCGAAGGTCCCGGAGTCCCCGGGCCCGTGCGGCTCCTGACCCCGCACGGTGTCCCCGGGGCTCCGGTCAGGCGGGCCCCGCGCACCCCCACAGTGCGCGGGACCCGCCGTCTACCGTGGAGCCATGCCGAAACCGTCCCGCATCCTGCACCTCACCGAGCGCTCCCTGTGGGAGACGGCCCGCGAGCGCGGCACCTACGAGCTGTCGACCCGGGGCCGCACCCTTGAGCAGGTGGGCTTCATCCACTGCTCCACCCGCGAGCAACTTCCGCGCGTCGCCGCCTTCTTGTACGGCGAGTACGACGGCCCGGACGAGCTGGTGGTCCTGGTGGTGGACCCGGCCCTCCTGGACGTGCCGTTGAGGTACGAGGCGGCGGAGCCGGGGGGCGAGGAATTCCCGCATCTCTACGGCCCGTTGAAGGTCGCCGCCGTTGTGGATGTGGAGCCCTGGGAGTGAAGTGCCGCGTGCCGTGAGGGAGCCCGGGTCGCCGGGGGGTTCAGTCCGCCGGACGCTGGAAGCAGCGCAGCAGGTTGCCCGCCGGGTCGCGGAAGGCGCAGTCGCGGACGCCCCACGGTTGGTCGGTCGGCTCCTGGAGCACGTCGGCGCCGGACTCGCGCAGCCGTTCCCACAGCGCGTCGCAGTCGTCGGTGGCCAGGATGACGCCGCGCAGCATGCCCTTGGCGAGCAGTTCGGCGAGCGCCTGCCGGTCGGCCGGGGAGGCGTCCGGGTTGGCGCCCGGGGGCTCCAGCACGATCTCCACGTCCGGCTGGAGCGGCGAGCCGACGGTCACCCATCGCATCCCCTCGAAGCCCACGTCGTTGCGGACCTCCAGACCGAGGATGTCGCGGTAGAAGGCGAGGGCCTTGTCGTGGTCGTCCACGGCGACGAAGCACTGTGCGAGTCGTACGTTCATGCGGTCACGCTAAGGCGCTCGGGGCGTCGGCGCGCGCGGCTCGCGAAGATCAGTAAGGGCGGCGGCCGGGCCGGGTGAACGTGCGCGCCACGCAGGACGGGATCACCGCGGCCGGCTCGTGCGAGGCCGCCCGGTAGGCGCTCGGCGTCTGGCCGACCAGCTCGGTGAACCGGGAACTGAAGGACCCCAGCGACGAACACCCCACGGCGAGGCACACCTCGGTCACCGTGAGATCGCCCCGGCGCAGCAACGCCTTGGCCCGCTCGATCCGGCGCGTCATGAGATAGCTGTACGGCGTCTCCCCGAACGCCTTGCGAAAGCTGCGCTGGAAGTGCCCGGCCGACATCAGCGCGCCGCGCGCCAACTCGCCCATCTCGAGCGGCTCGGCATACTCCCGGTCCATCCGATCCCGCACCCGTCGCAACCGCCGCAGATCCTCCACGTCCACACCCCCAGCTTGGCACAGCCCACCGACACCGGACCGGGGTTTCGGAAGGCGGGACTGGCCGGCGGGCGGCGGCGCACGGCGGCCGCGGCCCGGCGTCCCCTGCCTCCCACCGTCCCGGCACCCCCCGGCTCCCGCCCCGCGTGCCCTACGGCCATGACGCCGGCCCGCTGCGACTGCCGTGTCCTCCGCGGCAACGGCCCCTGCCTCGCTGTCACCGGCCCAGCTTCCCGTCGACGCCGTGAGCAGTCGCGGCCCCCGGCCCTTTCCCGCCCGCCCAGCGCGACGTATGGGATATTCCGCACATAGCCCCTAAGTGGACCTACAGGAGGCATGACATGAAGGTCGCGGTCATCGGCGGTACCGGTCTGATCGGGTCGCAGGTCGTCGAGAAGCTGAACGCCGCCGGGCACGAGGCGGTGCCGTACTCGAAGTCCACCGGCGTCGACGTCCTCAGCGGTCGGGGTCTGGACGAGGCGGTCGCGGGAGCGGACGTCGTCGTCAACCTGACGAACTCGCCGACCTTCGACGAAGCCTCCCTCGCCTTCTTCCGGACCTCGATGGACAACCTCGTGGCCGCCGCGAAGAAGGGTGGCGTCGGCCACGTCGTCGTCCTGTCGATCGTCGGCGTGGACCGGGTGCCGGAGCTGGACTACTACCGCGCCAAGCTGCTTCAGGAAAACATCCTCGCGGCCGGGGGAATCCCCTATTCCATCGTCCGGGCGACCCAGTTCATGGACTTCATGGAGGCCGTCATCTCCTGGACCGCCGACGCCCACTCCGTCCGGCTGCCCGCCACGCCCATCCAGCCCATCGCCTCCGGGGACGTGGCCGCCGCGGTGGCGGACGTCGCCGCGGGCCCCCCGCTCGACGGCATCCGCAACATCGCGGGACCCGACGTCTTCACCCTGGACGAGCTGGGCCGGATCACCCTGTCCCGCAAGGGCGACGGCCGTACGGTCGTCACCGACCCCACGGCCGGCATGTTCGCCGCCGTCGAGGGGGACGTCCTCACGGACCGCCGGGCCCGACTCGCCCCCACCCACTACCGCGACTGGCTGTCCTGACCTCCCGTGCCGCTGTCCCAGCCACGTCCCGTCGCGCATGACGACCCTGCCGCGCAGTTCCCGCTCGCCGCGCCAAGCGCGCACACTCCTCGGCACCACGCGCACGTACAGGAAGGAACCCTCCTCCGCACGCGGGTCCCACCCGAACTTGGCGGCGAACGCCTCCGCCGCGCCCTCGGGCACCTCCTCGTCCAAGAAGCACTCCGCCGCACCCCGGAGAAGCACCACATCGAAGGTGTCCGGCAGCGCCAGGCGCACGCGCGGCTCCGCGCGGACGTTCCGCGCGGTCGCGGACGTGGCACCGGTGCACATCCGCACCGCTCGCCCGTCCCACAGGAACCACAGCGGCGCCTGTGCGGCCCGTGATCGGGATGTGCCGTCGACACCCACACATCCCGCTCGGCGGCGAGCCGTTCCAGGGTGTCGCGCCTACGCTCCGCCGCCCGGCGGGGAGCAACCCCCGTGTCCTGCATGGGGAGACCTTGACCGGCGGACTCACGGCGCGCATGGGGCGACGGACCTGCTCCCGGCGACCGGTGGACCCCTCAGCCCCGCGAGCCGGGACGGCCGACCGGGGTGCTCGGCGCCGAAGGGAGCGGCCGGGGCCGGGGAAAAAGACCGCACCCGGACCCCCGAGGACGCCGGAGCGTCCCGCGGGCCGGGTGCGGGCAGGTGGACCAGGCGATGAGAGGAATCGCAGGTCGAGGTGGCGCGACCCAGAGGTCAGGCCTTCTTGGTCTCCCAGAAGATCTTGTCGATCTGGGCGATGTAGTCGAGCGCCTTCTGGCCCGTCGCCGGGTCGGTGGACGCCTTGGCGGCCGAGAGGGCCTTCAGGGTGTCGTTGACCAGCTGGTGCAGCTCGGGGTACTTCTCGAAGTGCGGGGCCTTGAAGTAGTCGCTCCAGAGGACGGAGACGTGGTGCTTCGCGAGCTCCGCGCGCTGCTCCTTGATGATGGTGGCGCGGGCCTGGAAGTGGGGGTCGTCGTTGCCGGCCATCTTCTCCTGGACGGCCTTCACCGACTCCGCCTCGATGCGGGCCTGGGCCGGGTCGTACACGCCGCAGGGCAGGTCGCAGTGGGCGCTGACCTTGACCTTGGGGGCAAACAGGCGGGAAAGCATGGAGCATTCCTTCCTCGTGATCGTCTTCTCAGGTGCGACATTACTCCCTGAGGGACCTGTTTTCCCGAGTGCCCCCTAGGGCTTAGGACAAAAGTCCGGGGTCAGACTGGGACTGGTGGAGGAACGGACCGGGGAGGTGCCGGGAATGCCGGAGCTGTCGCAGGAGAGCGAGCGGGGGAGGTCGCCCGCGCCGTTCGGGCTGGCCGAGGTGACGGGGCCGTCCATGGTGCCCACGCTCCGGCACGGCGACCAGCTGCTGGTGCGGTACGGGGGCGTCGTCAGGCCCGGTGACATCGTCGTGCTGCGGCACCCCTTCCAGCAGGACCTGCTGGTCGTCAAGCGGGCCGTGGAGCGGCGCGAGGGCGGCTGGTGGGTGCTCGGGGACAATCCGTACGCCGGTGGGGACAGTACCGACTACGGGGTCGTGCCCGAGGAGCTGATCCTCGGGCGGGCCTGGCTGAGGTTCAGGCCGTTCGAGGCCGGTCAGCGCTCGCCGCTGGCCGTGCTGCGCTGGGCGGTCTGCGCCGCGCGGCCGCTGCTCGGCGACCGGTCGGCCTCCAGGCGCTTGCGGGCCCGGTAGGCGGCCACGTTGGCCCGGGTGGCGCAGCGGTCGGAACAGTAGCGCCGGGAGCGGTTGGTCGAGGTGTCCAGGTAGGCGTTGCGGCACGGGGCCGCCTGGCACAGGCCGAGGCGGTCCACGCCGTACTCGGTGAGGTGGAAGGCGAGGCCCATCGCCGCGATCGCCGCGTAGCCCGCGGTGGCGTTGGAGGGGTGGTCGGCCAGGTGCATGTGCCACAGCGGGCGGTCGTCCTCGTCCCGGTGGTCGTGGCCGGAGATCTGGGGGCTGACCGGGAACTCCAGCAGGAGTGAGTTCAGCAGGTCCACGGCCAGCGTCTCGTCGCCCCCGTCGGCCGCCTCGAAGACCGCGCGCAGCCGTCCCCGCACCGAGCGGAAACGGGTGACGTCCGCGTCGGTGGCGCGGCGTGCCGCGGACGCGTTGTCGCCGAAGAGGTCGCGGACGGCCTCGACCGAGGTCAGACAGTCCTTGCCCCGGGTCGGTTCCTCGGTGTTGACGAGTCGCACGGCGTAATCCGAGTAATAGGCCAGTTCCACTTGTAGTCCTTACGGAGGCGCTCTATCGTCGTACGAGCGGTCGGGTAACAGCCGATCGCGCTTCCAGGGTATTACGCGACCGCGGGGAAAGGCGGGTTCCATGACGACGGGTACCGGAACCGACTGGGCGGCCTGGCAGAACAGCTGGGACCGGCAGCAGGAGTGGTACATGCCGGACCGGGAGGACCGCTTCCGGATCATGCTCGACATGGTCGAGGCCCTCGTCGGTACGGCCCCACGCGTGCTCGACCTCGCCTGCGGCACCGGCAGCATCACCGCCCGGCTGCTGGCACGGTTCCCCGAGGCCACGAGCACCGGCGTCGACCTCGACCCGGCCCTGCTCGCCATCGCGCGCGGCACCTTCGAGGGCGACGACCGGGTCTCCTTCGTGAGCGCCGACCTCAAGGACCCCGACTGGGCGGCGCGGCTGCCGTACGACTCGTACGACGCCGTACTGACCGCGACGGCCCTGCACTGGCTGCACAGCGAACCCCTCGCGGCCCTCTATGGCCGGCTCGCGGAACTCGTCCGCACCGGCGGTGTGTTCATGAACGCGGACCACATGATCGACGAGAGCACGCCCCGGATCAACGCGGCCGAGCGAGCCCAGCGCCACGCCCGTATGGATCAGGCCAAGCGGGACGGCGCCCTCGACTGGGCCGAGTGGTGGCAGCTCGCCGCGAAGGACCCGGTGCTCGCCGAGCCGACCGCCCGCCGCTACGAGATCTACGGCGAGCACGCCGACGGCGACATGCCCTCCGCGGCCTGGCACGCCCGGGTCCTGCGGGAGAAGGGCTTCGCCGAGGCCAGGGCCGTGTGGTGTTCCCCGTCGGACAGTCTGGTCCTCGCGCTCAAGTAGGCCGGGGCACGGGAAAGGGGCGGTGCGCGCACCGCCCCTTTCCCGTGTGTCCGGTTACAGCACCTTCGAGAGGAACGACTGCGTCCGCTCGTGCTGCGGATTCGTCAGCACCTCCCGCGGATGGCCGGATTCGACCACGACACCGCCGTCCATGAACACCAGGCTGTCGCCCACCTCCCGGGCGAAACCCATCTCATGGGTGACGACGACCATCGTCATGCCGGACTCGGCGAGGTCGCGCATGACGTCCAGGACGTCGCCGACCAGCTCCGGGTCCAGCGCCGAGGTCGGCTCGTCGAACAGCATCAGCTTGGGGTCCATGGCGAGCGCACGCGCGATGGCCACCCGCTGCTGCTGACCGCCGGACAGCTGCGAGGGGTAGTTGCCGGCCTTGTCGGCCAGGCCCACCCGTTCCAGGAGCTGCATGGCGCGCTCCCGCGCCGCGGCCTTGGCCACGCCCTTGACCTGGACCGGCGCCTCCATGACGTTCTCCAGCGCCGTCATGTGCGGGAACAGGTTGAAGCGCTGGAAGACCATGCCGATGTCCCGGCGCTTCATGGCGACTTCGCTGTCCTTGAGCTCGTACAGCTTGCCGCCCTTCTGGCGGTAGCCGACCAGCTCGCCGTCGACGTACAGCCGTCCGGCGTTGATCTTCTCCAGGTGGTTGATGCACCGCAGGAAGGTGGACTTGCCGGAGCCCGAGGGCCCGATGAGGCAGAACACCTCGCCCGGCCGCACCTCCAGGTCGATGCCCTTGAGCACCTCCACATGCCCGAACGACTTGTGGACGCCCTCCGCCTTGACCATCGGGGCGGTGCCCGCCGCCGCGGAGTCCTGCTTGTTCAGCTTGTCGCTCATGCCATGACCTTCCTGCTGGAGAAGGTCGTCAGATGCGCCCTGACCTTCTGCCACGGGGTGGGCGGGAGGCTGCGACTGGAGCCGCGGGCGTAGTACCGCTCGATGTAGTACTGGCCCACGCTGAGCACCGAGGTCATGATCAGGTACCAGGCAGCGGCCAGGAAGTACATCTCCACCGGCGCACCGGAGTTCTGGCCGATGTCCTGGGCGTAGCGGAACAGCTCGGGATACTGGACGGCCGCCACGAGCGAGGTCGTCTTCAGCATGTTGATGACCTCGTTGCCGGTCGGCGGCACGATCACCCGCATCGCCTGCGGGATGACGACCCGGCGCAGCGTCCTGCTGTGGCTCATGCCCAGCGCGTGGGCCGCCTCGGTCTGGCCCTCGTCCACCGCGAGCAGGCCCGCGCGGCAGATCTCGGCCATGTACGCCGCCTCGTTCAGACCCAGGCCGAGCAGCGCCGTCAGCAGCGGCGTCATGAAGTTCGACCAGTAGTCCTTGTAGAAGGGCATCAGGTTGATGTACTCGAAGACCAGGCCCAGGTTGAACCACAGGAACAGCTGGACCAGGACCGGGGTGCCGCGGAAGAACCAGATGTAGAACCACGCGATGGACGAGGTCACCGGGTTCTTCGACAGCCGCATGACGGCCAGGACGACGCCGCCGACGATGCCGATCAGCATCGACAGGACCGTCAGCAGAAGCGTTTTGCTTACACCGGTCAGGATCCGGTGGTCGAAGAAGTAGTCCGGCACCGCGTGCCAGTTGATCTTGCCCTGGCTGAACGCGTAGATGATCGCGACGAGGATCGCGATGGCGACGACGGCGGACACGTAGCGCCCGTAGTGCCGCACCGGGATGGCCCTGAGGGTTTCCGGGCCGGCCGGGGGAGTGCCCTGTTCCCCGGCCGTCTTCTCTATGTCAGTCACGGATGTGCTGCCTCTCGGTGGCCGCTGGCGTTGCGCCGCGGGTCACTTGCCGCCGTTGATCACGGATTCCTTGACGGCGCCGTCCTGGGCGCCCCACTTCTCGAGGATCTTCTGGTACTCGCCGCTCTTGATGATCGCGTTCATCGCGGCCTGGAGCGCGTCGCGCAGCTGGGTGGCCTCCTTGGAGACCGCGATGCCGTACGGCGCCGCCGAGACCTGGTCGCCGACGATCTGGAAGTCCTTGCCGCCGCCCGAGGTCTTCGCCGCGTACGCCGCCACCGGGAAGTCGGAGGAGGCCGCGTCCACGCCGCCCGAGCGCAGCCGGGTCTGGGACTGCTGGTCGTCGTCGAAGGGCTCGATGGACAGCTTCTTGCCGGCCGGACACTTCTTGGCCTCGGACTTGGCCAGGTCCTCCGAGACGGTGCTGCGCTCGACGGCGATCTTCTTGCCGCACAGGTCGGGCCAGCCGGTGATGCCCTGGGTGTCGCCCTTGCGCGTGTAGATCGAGACACCGGCGGTCAGGTAGTCGACGAAGTCGACGCCCTCGCCGACCTTCTTGCCGGTGTCCGGGTCGACACCCTGCTGGCGGTTCTTGCTGTCGGTCATCGCCGACATCGCGATGTCGTAGCGGCCCGAGCGCAGGCCGGTGAGCAGGGAGTCGAAGGTGCCGTTCCGGAACTCGAACGTCACGCCGAGCTGCTTGCCCAGCGCCGCCGCCAGGTCCGGGTCCAGGCCGACGGCCTTGCCGCTGGAGTCCTTGAACTCCACCGGGGCGTACGCGATGTCCGAACCGACAAGGATCTTGCCCTTGCCGCGGATGGCCTGCGGGAGCTTGCTCGCGAGCGGGGCGCCGGCAGAGGCGCCGCCGCCCGCCTCGTTGTTCTTGTCCTTCGTCTGGTCACCGCAGCCGGTGAGCAGCAGGGCGCCCGCGACCGCGATCGCACCGACCGCAGCCAGCCGGGGGTGCGTGGCGGTCGAACGACGGGTGGAGCTTGCGGTCATGGTGGATTCCTCCGGCGTATGCGAAGAGTTTGCCGCTGGGTAGACGAGAACACACACCATTGGGTGGCGCGACCTCGCGGGTTTACGGCATCTTGCCATTCGGACTACGCCATTCAGGGGCGCGGATATGTCAAAATCGGATAACGGGTGACCCCCGAACCCCACCAGGTCGGTACATCCTTGGTCTCTCGGCGCCCTACCGCGCCGGACCATCTGCGCGATTCCCGTCCCGCCGCCGGAAAATCTTCGGCACGTCTCGAAATGTGGACGGCCGGACGGGTGAGTGGTGTCATACGCCACTTCCTCCGCCCGGAGCCCCGTCGAGTCCCTCCGGACCTCCCGCCGCCGGTGGCGCGTCCGTCAGTGGCGTGTCACCTCTGTGTGGCTTTCTGGTTCCGAGATGTGACCTTGCACCTATTGGACTCGTCGTGGGCGCCGTCCGTCCGGTAAGAAGGTTCTTTACACCCCTCATCCGGGGCTCAGGGCGCGTGTGCGGCGCGCCCGTCGCGCATGACCCGTGCGTATCCGCAATCGGGCCCTGCGCGGTGCCCGCCCACCCCTCACCAGGAGTGGTCGACCCTCAAACCATGCATACCTAAGGGGTAGAACAAGTGGCAGCGGAGATCGTCAATCCTCGCAGCGACGTCGGTACGGACCAGGACGGCGGGGCCGAGCCCCTCGACTCCTTCGATCCGGCGTTCGCTCTGCACCGTGGCGGCAAGATGGCTGTGCAGGCCACCGTGCCGATCCGCGACAAGGACGACCTTTCCCTCGCGTACACGCCCGGCGTCGCTCGCGTGTGCACCGCGATCGCGGAACAGCCGGAGCTGGTCAACGACTACACGTGGAAGTCCTCCGTCGTGGCCGTCGTCACCGACGGCACGGCGGTGCTCGGCCTCGGGGACATCGGTCCCCAGGCCTCCCTCCCCGTGATGGAGGGCAAGGCGATCCTGTTCAAGCAGTTCGGTGGTGTCGACGCGGTCCCGATCGCGCTCGACTGCACCGGTGTGGACGAGATCGTGGAGACCGTCGTCCGGCTCGCTCCCTCCTTCGGCGGAGTCAACCTCGAGGACATCTCGGCGCCCCGGTGCTTCGAGATCGAGCGCCGCCTCCAGGAGCGTCTCGACATCCCGGTCTTCCACGACGACCAGCACGGCACGGCCGTGGTGACGCTCGCGGCGCTGCGGAACGCGGCGCGGCTCAGCGGCCGGGAGATCGGTCAGCTGCGCGCCGTGATCTCGGGCGCCGGCGCGGCCGGTGTCGCCATCTCCAAGATGCTGATCCAGGCCGGCATCGGCGATGTGGCGGTCGCGGACCGCAAGGGCGTCGTCTCCGCCGACCGCGAGGACCTGACCCCGGTCAAGCGCGAGGTGGCCGGTTTCACCAACAAGGCCGGGATCAGCGGCACCCTGGAGGACGCGCTCAAGGGCGCGGACGTCTTCATCGGCGTCTCCGGCGGTACGGTCGCCGAGGAGGCCGTGGCTTCCATGGCCGAGGGCGCCTTCGTCTTCGCGATGGCCAACCCGAACCCCGAGGTGCACCCCGAGGTCGCGCACAAGTACGCGGCGGTCGTCGCCACCGGGCGCTCCGACTTCCCGAACCAGATCAACAACGTGCTGGCCTTCCCCGGGATCTTCGCGGGCGCGCTCCAGGTGCGGGCCTCGCGGATCACGGAGGGGATGAAGATCGCGGCGGCGGAGGCGCTGGCCGCGGTCGTCGGGGACGATCTCGCGGCGGACTACGTGATCCCTTCGCCGTTCGACGAGCGCGTCGCTCCGGCGGTCACCGCGGCGGTGGCCGCGGCCGCCCGCGCGGAGGGCGTTGCCCGTCGCTGACGTCGGCGAGACGGCCCCGCCCCGTTCGGGCGGGGCCGTTCTGCTTCCCGCCCGCGCACCGCAGACCCGGGTGACGGGGGCGCCCCCCCCCGGGGTCTCGCGGCGGGCTGCGCCGCCCGGGTGTCCCTGGGTAAGAGGGCATGTGTCACAGGGCGGCCAGGTTCCGTCGGGGCGCCGGCGCACCTATCGTCGGCAGCATGTTCGCTGTCTACGCCGCCCGAATCGACCGCGACCAGCCGCTCACCGGCCTTGAGTTGGGGGAGCGTCCGGCTCCCGAGGCCCGTCCCGGCTGGAGCACCATCGATGTGCGCGCCGCCTCCCTCAACCACCATGACCTCTGGTCCCTGCGGGGCGTCGGCCTCCCGGAGGACCGCCTGCCGATGATCCTCGGCTGTGACGCCGCCGGGGTCGACGCGGACGGCAACGAGGTCGTCCTGCACTCCGTCATCGGCCAGACCGGTCACGGCGTCGGCCCGAAGGAGCCGCGGTCCATCCTGACCGAGCGCTATCAGGGCACCTTCGCCGAGCAGGTCGCCGTGCCGACCTTCAATGTGCTGCCCAAGCCGAAGGAGCTGTCCTTCGCCGAGGCCGCCTGTCTGCCGACCGCGTGGCTGACGGCGTACCGGATGCTGTTCACCAACGCCGGGGTACGCCCCGGGGACTCGGTCCTCGTGCAGGGCGCGGGCGGCGGGGTCGCCACGGCCGCGATCGTGCTCGGCAAGGCGGCGGGGCTGAAGGTGTTCGCCACCAGCCGCGACGAGGCGAAGCGGAAGCGGGCGCTGGAGCTCGGGGCGGTGGAGGCCGTGGAGAGCGGGGCGCGGCTGCCGCAGCGGGTGGACGCGGTGATCGAGACGGTGGGCGCGGCGACGTGGTCCCACTCGGTGAAGTCGCTGCGGCCCGGCGGGACGATCGTCATCTCCGGCGCGACCAGCGGGGACCGGCCCGCGCACGCCGAGCTGACACGGATCTTCTTCCTGGAGCTGAAGGTGGTCGGCTCCACCATGGGCACCAAGGACGAGCTGGAGGACCTGCTCTCCTTCTGCGCCACGACCGGGGTACGGCCCGTCATCGACGAGGTGCTGCCGATGGACCGGGCGCGGGAGGGCTTCGAACGGATGGAGTCCGGCGAGCAGTTCGGGAAGATCGTGCTGACGACGTCCTGAGTTCCCCGGGGGGAGCCGGGGGCGGGTCCGGGGTTCCGGACCCGCCGGGGCGCGGTGAGCCCGTGCCACCGGACGCGGTCGGCCGGGTGCCGTCCCTTTGCGGCGCGGTGCCGGACAGCCGGCCCGGGAACTACCCCTTCGCCGGCCGCAGGATCGATGCGATGTCCGCCGCCGCTCGCGACAAGTGCTCCCGGCTCGCCCGGAGTTGCTCCGGGGTCACCCCGTGGTCGCGGGACAGGTCGCGGATGTCGTCGCGGAAGCGGTCGAGCAGGCGGTCGAGGTCGCGGGCGGGGTCGTCGGTGGTGGGTTCGTGGGTCCAGGCGGGGATGTAGTCGGCGGGGAAGTCGGTCGTGGGGGCGGTGTAGGCCGGGGTGGGGCGGGGGGTCGTCCAGTCCTTGCTCAGGTCGCCCAGTTCCCTGGCCAGTTCGGTCAGGCCCTCGCGGACGCCCGCCGGCCAGTTGCCGCGCGCGAAGTGGTCCTGGACGCGGCGGGCGACACGCTGCATCTCCTCCTGCGCCTGGGCGCGGGCGCGGGCCTGGGCCTCCTGGGCCTGGTGGCGGGCGCGCTGGGCCTCCTCGCGGGCCCGGCGGCTCTCGTCCTTGGCGCGGCGGGCCTGCTCCTTCCACTCCTGCCGCACCCGGCGCATCTCCTCCTTGGCGACGCGCCAGGCATCCTTGTCGTCCCCGGCGGCGCCCCCCTCGCGGGCCTCGGACGCCGCGGCCCGCATCTCGCGGCGCAGATCACCCGCCGCCCCGCGCACGTCGGCCTTGATCTCGGCCGCCAGTTCCGCCACCGACTCGCGGATCTCCAGCTCCAGGTCGGCCAGCTCGCCACCGCGGTCGGCCAGTTCGGCGCGGCCCGCGTCCGTGATGGAGTACACCTTGCGGCCGCCCTCGGAGGTGTGGGTGACCAGACCCTCGGCCTCCAGCTTGGCCAGGCGGGGGTAGACGGTGCCGGCCGAGGGGGCGTACAGCCCCTGGAAGCGCTCCTCCAGGAGGCGGATCACCTCGTAGCCGTGGCGCGGGGCCTCGTCCAGCAGCTTGAGCAGGTACAGGCGCAGGCGGCCATGGGCGAAGACGGGAGGCATGTCAGAGCACCTTCTTGTCGGTCGGGCCGTCGGTCGGGCCGTCGGTCGGGCGGGTGTCCTGCCCGTCCTCGGCGGACGGGCGCCGCAGCAGAGCGATCGCACCGGAGACCGTGGTGGCCCGCAGGCGGCCCGTGCCCGCGCCCAGACGGCCGGTGATCTTGTGGGCTCCCCACTGGCCGTGCACCCGCAGCCCTTCGAAGGCGTTGGAGATCCGGCCGCTCGCCGTGTTCGCCTCCACCTCCGCGTCCGCCGGGTGCGGCAGCCGGATGGCGATCTCGCCCGAGACGCTGGTGAGGTGGACGTCCGTCGGGCCCTCCGGGTCCAGGTCCACGATCATCGAGCCGCTGAGCGAGTCCGCCCGGACCGAGGGGCCCGAGCCCTCTATGACGGTCAGGTCGCCGGAGACCGAGGTGAAGCGCAGCTCGCCGGTGACCGCCTGCGCCTCCAGGTTCCCCGACACGGTGTTCGCCTGGACCGGCCCGGAGAGGCCGACCAGGGCGGTGTCGCCGGTGACGCCTCTGACCACCGTCGCGCCCCGGATGCCGGAGACCACGGCGCCGGCGCCGACCGCGCCCACCTCCACCCGGGTGTCCGCGGGGACCGTCAGGGAGACGACCGCGCTGCGGCGCAGGCTCCCGCGGTCCAGGAGCTTCGTGAAGCCCTGCCAGGTGAGGTCCTCGTACCCCACCGTCAGGACCTCGCCCTCCTGGGTGACGGTCAGCGGCGGGCCCTTGATGTCGGACACCTCCAGGCGCGCGGGGCCCTCCTCCACCCCCACCACGTTCACCGTGCCGCCCGCGATGCGGACCTGGACGGTGTCCACAGGCGTGTCGAAGGTCAGCTTCTGCGGCTCGGCGACGGACCACTCGGACATGGGGACCTCCTCGGCCGTACGGCACCGGACGCGCCATATCGCGTCCGACGAGAAACACGATATATCGTGCCCTCGCGAAGTCAAGACACTCTTCGGGGTGAGCCGCCCCGCGCATTGCATACGCTGGTGACGACGCCGGCGCCCGTCCCGCCGGCTCGGACGCATACGCACACCCAGGAGACGCAACCCCATGTACTTCACCGACCGCGGCATCGAGGAGCTGGAGAAGCGGCGCGGCGAGGAGGAGGTCACCTTCGAGTGGCTCGCCGAGCAGCTGCGCACCTTCGTGGACCTCAACCCCGACTTCGAGGTGCCCGTGGAGCGCCTGGCCACGTGGCTCGCCCGCCTCGACGACGAGGACGACGAATAAGCGGGGGAGGGAAGCGGGGAGGAAGCAGACGAAGGGCCCGGTTCCGTGAGGAACCGGGCCCTTCGGCGTCGCCGTGCCGGAGGCCTACGCCTCGAACACCTCACGCACCAGCTGCTCCTGCTCGGCCTGGTGGCGCTTGGCGGAGCCCACCGCCGGCGACGAGGAGTGCGGGCGGGAGATGCGCCGCAGCCGCTCGCCGGCCGGGATGTCCGCGCCGACCGCCAGGTCGAGGTGGTCGATCAGGTTGAGCGCGATGAACGGCCAGGCACCCTGGTTCGCCGGCTCCTCCTGGACCCACAGGTACTTCTCGGCGTTCGGGTACTTGTTGACCTCCGCCTGGAGCTCGGCACCCGGCAGCGGGTACAGGCGCTCGATGCGGATGATCGCCGTCTCCGCGGCCGCGGGGTCCGTGGCACCCCGCTTCTTCCGCTCGGCCTCGAGGTCGTAGTAGACCTTGCCCGAGCAGAAGACGACCTTGCGGACCGCGGCCGGGTCGACCGAGTCGTCGCCGATGACCGGGCGGAAGCCGCCGGTCGTGAACTCCTCCGCCTTGGAGGCGGCGGCCTTCAGGCGCAGCATCGACTTCGGGGTGAAGACGACCAGCGGCTTGTGGGCCGGGTTGTGCACCTGCCACCGCAGGAGGTGGAAGTAGTTCGACGGCGAGGTGGGCATGGCCACCGTCATGTTGTTCTGGGCGCACAGCTGGAGGAACCGCTCCGGGCGCGCGGACGAGTGGTCCGGGCCCTGGCCCTCGTAACCGTGCGGCAGCAGCAGGACGACGCCGGAGGTCTGGCCCCACTTCTGCTCGGCCGAGGAGATGAACTCGTCGACGACGGTCTGGGCGCCGTTGACGAAGTCGCCGAACTGGGCCTCCCACATCACCAGCGCGTCGGGACGCGCGAGCGAGTAGCCGTACTCGAAGCCCATGGCCGCGTACTCGGACAGCAGCGAGTTGTAGACGTTCAGCCGCGCCTGGTCCTCGGAGAGGTACTGGAGCGGGGTGTACTCCTCGCCGGTCTCCCGGTCGATCAGCACCGCGTGGCGCTGGCCGAAGGTGCCGCGCTGGGAGTCCTGGCCCGCGAGGCGGACCGGGGTGCCGTCGAGCAGCAGGGAGCCGATGGCCAGCGTCTCGCCCATGCCCCAGTCGATGGTGCCGTCCTCGACCATCGCCGCACGGCGCTGCAGCTGCGGCAGCAG
The DNA here is from genome assembly GCF_030269125.1 of Streptomyces hygroscopicus subsp. hygroscopicus. Classification (GTDB taxonomy): domain Bacteria; phylum Actinomycetota; class Actinomycetes; order Streptomycetales; family Streptomycetaceae; genus Streptomyces; species Streptomyces hygroscopicus_C. The sequence continues at coordinate 276,992 of NZ_BSSM01000010.1, forward strand.
TCGCGGGTGCACGGTGATGTGCTCGGGGAGGTTGACCTGGGACTCGGCGATCCGCTTGACGACCTCGGCGGACACGGCGGTCGGCACCGTGGCCGGGAAGCCGTCCTGGGCCTCCTGGGGGGCACCGGCGGCCGGCTGCGAGGTGGCCTCGCGGACCTCGGTGAAGACCTTCTCCAGCTGGCCCTGGTAGTCCTGAAGGGCCTGCTCGGCCTCTTCCAGGGTGATGTCGCCACGACCGATCAGGGACTCGGTGTAGAGCTTGCGCACCGAGCGCTTCTTGTCGATCAGGTCGTACATCAGCGGCTGGGTGAAGGCCGGGTTGTCCGACTCGTTGTGACCGCGGCGGCGGTAGCAGATGAGGTCGATCACCACGTCCTTGTTGAACGCCTGGCGGAACTCGAACGCCAGTCGGGCGACGCGGACGACGGCCTCCGGGTCGTCGCCGTTCACGTGGAAGATCGGGGCCTCGATCATGCGGGCCACGTCCGTCGCGTACATGGAGGAACGCGAGGACTCGGGGGCGGCGGTGAAGCCGACCTGGTTGTTGATGACGATGTGCACGGTGCCGCCGGTGCGGTAGCCGCGCAGCTGCGACATGTTCAGGGTCTCGGCCACCACGCCCTGGCCCGCGAAGGCCGCGTCGCCGTGGATCGCCACCGGCAGGACGGTGAAGTCCGTGCCGCCCTTGTTGATGATGTCCTGCTTGGCGCGGGCGACGCCCTCCAGGACCGGGTCGACCGCCTCCAGGTGGGAGGGGTTGGCGACCAGCGAGACCTTGATCTGCTCGCCGTCCAGGCCGGTGAAGGTGCCGTCGGCGCCCAGGTGGTACTTCACGTCGCCGGAGCCGTGCATCGACTTCGGGTCGAGGTTGCCCTCGAACTCGCGGAAGATCTGCGCGTACGACTTGCCGACGATGTTGGCGAGCACGTTCAGGCGGCCGCGGTGGGCCATGCCGATGACGACCTCGTCCAGGCGGGACTCGGCGGCGGAGTCGATGACCGCGTCGAGCAGCGGGATGACGGACTCGCCGCCCTCAAGGGAGAAGCGCTTCTGGCCGACGTACTTGGTCTGCAGGAAGGTCTCGAACGCCTCGGCGGCGTTCAGCCGGCGCAGGATGCGCAGCTGCTCCTCGCGCTCCGGCTTGGCGTGGCCGCGCTCGACCCGGTCCTGGATCCACTTGCGCTGCTTGGGGTCCTGGATGTGCATGAACTCGATGCCGGTGGTGCGGCAGTACGAGTCGCGGAGCACACCGAGGATGTCGCGCAGCTTCATCATCGACTTGCCGGCGAAACCACCGACGGCGAACTCGCGCTCCAGGTCCCACAGGGTGAGGCCGTGCTCGACGATGTCCAGGTCGGGGTGCTTGCGCTGGCGGTACTCCAGCGGGTCGGTGTCGGCCATGACGTGGCCGCGGACCCGGTAGGAGTGGATCAGTTCGAAGACGCGGGCGGCCTTGGTGACGTCGTCGTCGTGGGACGCGTCGATGTCCTTGAGCCAGCGGACCGGCTCGTAGGGGATGCGCAGCGCCTCGAAGATCTCGTCGTAGAACTTGTTCTCGCCGAGCAGCAGGTTGGCGACCTGGCGCAGGAACTCGCCGGAGGCGGCGCCCTGGATGACCCGGTGGTCGTAGGTCGACGTGAGGGTCATGACCTTGGAGACACCGAGCTTGTTCAGGGTGTCCTGGCTGGTGCCCTGGAACTCGGCCGGGTAGTCCATGGAGCCGACGCCCATGATCACGGACTGGCCGGGCATCAGACGCGGCACGGAGTGCACGGTGCCCAGGCCGCCGGGGTTGGTCAGGGAGACCGTGACCCCGGTGAAGTCGTCCATGGTCAGCTTGCCCTCGCGGGCGCGGCGGACGATGTCCTCGTAGGCCTGCCAGAACTCGAAGAAGTTCAGCGTCTCGGCCTTCTTGATCGCCGCGACGACGAGCTGGCGGTCGCCGTTGGGCTTGACCAGGTCGATGGCGAGACCGAGGTTGACGTGGGCCGGCTTGACCAGGGTCGGCTTGCCGTCCTTGACGGCGAACGAGTGGTTCATCGCCGGCATGGCCTTGATGGCCTGCACCATCGCGTACCCGATGAGGTGCGTGAAGGAGATCTTCCCGCCGCGGGCGCGCTTGAGGTGGTTGTTGATGACGATGCGGTTGTCGAACAGCAGCTTCACCGGGACGGCGCGGACCGAGGTGGCGGTCGGCATCTCCAGCGAGGCGTCCATGTTCTTGGCGACCGCGGCGGCCGGGCCGCGCAGGGTGACCTGCTCGGGGCCGACGGGGGCCTCGGCGGCGGGAGCGGCCTTCGCGGGCGAAGCGGGCGCCTGTGCGGGTTGCGCCGGCTTGGCCGGGGAGGGGGCCGCCTTCGCCGCGGGGGCCGCGGGAGCGGGCGCCGGAGCCGCGGCGGGCTTCGGGGCCGCGGGCGCCGGGGCGGTCTGAGGCGCCGGGGCGGGGGTCTGCGCGACCCCCGCGGCCGCAGTACCCGCCGGCGCGGGCGTCGCGGGCGCGCCCGGCTTGTAATCGGCGAAGAAGTCCCACCAGGCGCGGTCTACCGAATTCGGGTCCTGGAGGTACTGCTGATAGATCTCGTCGACGAGCCACTCGTTCGCGCCGAACGCGGCCGCGGGGTTCTTCCCGGCGGCTTGGTCGTCGGTGGAGATGCTCGAGTTACTGGGGGACTGTGGCGACACGGCGGCAACCGCCCTCTTCCGCTTCACAAGGTGATGGACAGCGGGAATAAAGGCTACGCCTTGGAGACGGGGAAGGTCAGGTCGGGCCCGTTCATCGTCGTGTAAGTCACACCGAAAATCTTGTTTCAGGGCTTGAAATGGCGGGAAACAAGCGAGGTTCCGGACGTACGAGGGTGCACCGGTCCGGCCCTGCGCCCCCGGCTTCTGCGGGCGGCGCGGGCCTCGCGCCGATCACACGTGTCCAGCTGCGCGGGAAGGGCGCGGACAGTCGTGGATCTTGTGCTTCCGCCGGAACTTTACGTCAACTTGAAAGGGAGTCCAGCCCCGGAAGGGTGACGATGATCCGGCAGCCCCGCTCGGATTCGGCCACGCCGATCCGGCCGCCGTGCAGATCCACCGCCCAGCGGGCGATCGCGAGCCCGAGACCCGTGCCCCCGTCGCTGCCGGGGCCGTGCGGCCGGGTCACCGCGCCCCGGTTGAACCGCTCGAAGACGCGGTGCCACTCCGAGCGCGGGATACCCGGGCCCTCGTCCAGCACCTCCAGCTCCAGGGACTGGGGCTGGGGCCCGCGCCGGGCCTTCACGGTCACCCGGCCGTGCGGCGGGCTGTGCTTGACCGCGTTGTCGATCAGGTTGGCGACGACCTGGTGGATGCGTTCGGGGTCCGCGTGCGCGGTCAGCTCCGGCGGGGAGACGTCCAGGTGCAGATGGACGTCGGTACGCGTGTGGCTGCCGGAGCCGGTGGCCATGCCCGCGCGCGCCGAGGCGACCATGTTGGCCTCCTTGAGCACGCCCGACAGGTACGGCCACACCTCGAAGCGCCGCATCTTCAGGGGTACGACGCCGTTGTCGAGCCGGGACAGGTCCAGCAGCGTCTCCACCAGGCGGCCGAGCCGCTCGGTCTGCTTCAGGGCCGTCCGCATGGTCTCCGGATCGGCCTCGGTGACGCCGTCGACGATGTTCTCCAGCACGGCGCGCAGCCCGGCGATGGGGGTGCGCAGCTCGTGCGAGACGTTCGCGACCAGCTCCTTGCGCTGGCGGTCCTGGGCCTCCAGCTCGTCGGCCATGACGTTGATCGTCTGCGCCAGGTCGCCCAGCTCGTCCCGCCGGGTCTCGCGCACGCGGCGGGTGTAGTCGCCCTCCGAGATGGCACGGGCGACCGTGTTCATCTCGTCCAGCGGCATGGTGAGCGAGTGCGCCACGAACTGGGTGATCAGCAGGGTGGCGATCATCGAGAACACCGTGATGAAGCGCAGCTCCGTCTTGGTGTGCACGGCGACGATCGACAGGCCGGTGGTGATCAGCACCGAGATGACGACGAGCGCGCCCAGTTTGGTCTTGATCGAGAACGGGCGTACGCCGCCCCAGGGCTCCTCCGTGCGGACCCCGGGGCTCCTCCGTGCGGCCTGGCGCCCGCTCGCGCTCACGGGTTCGGCGTCTCCAGCGCGTAGCCCACACCGTGCACGGTGCGGATGCGCTCGGCGCCGATCTTGCGGCGCAACGCCTTGATGTGGCTGTCGACGGTGCGCGTGCCGGAGGCGTCCGCCCAGTCCCACACCTCGGCCAGCAGCTGCTCCCGGGAGAGCACCGCGCGCGGGGTGTTGGCCAGGCACACCAGCAGGTCGAACTCGGTCGGCGTCAGGTGGACGTCCTCGGCCTTCACCCGCACCCGGCGCTGCGCGTGGTCGATCTCCAGCTCGCCGAGGCGCAGGATGCCGGAGCGCGGCGTGGAGGCGGCGATGGCGGCCCGCTCCACCCGGCGCAGCAGCACGTGCACCCGCGCGGCCAGCTCGCGCATGGAGAACGGCTTGGTCATGTAGTCGTCGGCGCCGACCCCGAGCCCGACCAGCATGTCCGTCTCGTCGTCCCGCGCGGTCAGCATCAGCACCGGCACCGGCCGCTGGGCCTGCACGCGCCGGCAGACCTCCAGGCCGTCGAAGCCCGGCAGCATGATGTCGAGGATCAGCAGGTCGGGCTGCCATGCCTCGGCCGTGTCCACGGCGGCCGGTCCGTCGGCCGCCGTCTGCACGAGGAAACCCTCGGCACGGAGCCGGGCCGCGATGGCGTCGACGATCGTGGGGTCGTCCTCGACGACCAGCACCCGGCGCTGGGCGCCCGGGGTGGTGGTCGTCGCCGCCGCGCCGCTCTGGGAGGTGTGTGTCTGCTCCATCGCCCGCCCCTGCTTGTTGCTTTCCGGAACCCGTGGGGTGATCCCATGTCTGCGATCGACGCGAAAGATCCGCGTCAGGGCAGCACATTACGGGGATCGGCCGTGCCGTCGCTATCCAGGGCGGACGCCGAGGTGCACGGCGTCCGGAACTCCCCGGGCAACGGGCACCTCTTCGGTACGCACCCGATGGAACCCGGCATTCCGCAAGGTTCCTTCAAATTCCGGGGACGGCTCGGCAGACCATACGGCAAGTACCCCACCGGGCCTCAACACCCTTGCGCAGGCGGCCAGTCCGGCCAGTGAGTACAGGCTTTCGTTGTCCTCGGTGACCGTCCATCCGGGGCCGTTGTCGATGTCGAGACACAGGGCGTCGAACGTGTCCGATGTCTCATTGACGTAACGGACCAGATCGGACTCGAGGATCTCGGTGCGCGGGTCGGCGAGGGCGGCGGAGGTCAGCTCGGACAGGGGTCCGGCGCGGTGCCAGTCGATGACGGCGGGCTCCCGCTCCACCACCGTGATCCGCCCCCAGCGGGGGTCCTCGGACGCGTGTGCGAGTGAGAATCCGACGCCCAGGCCGCCGATCAGCACGGCCGGTGCCGGGCGCCCGTCGAGGGCGCCGTACGCCGCGTCGATCAGCAGCCGCTCCGAGCGGCCGTCCGAAGTGTCCATGAGGAAGCAGCCGTTGGCGATGATCTGGAGCAGCGTGCCGTGCCTGCGCAGCGCCACCTCGCCGTACGGCCCCTCGCGCCGGTCCAGCACCACGGGTGAGTCGTCTGGGGCAGCCATGGTTCCATCCTGCTTGAACGAGGCTTTGCTTTCACGGCAATTACGGATGTCGGGCCGGGTGCGCGGGCCGCGGACGCCGCCGGAACGTATGAGGTTGCCGTGAAACCGCTCTCCCGTGACGCCGGTCATGGACAGCGGCTTCCCGCGGCGCCGAGGGTGGGGGGCGACGGAAGGAGCGCCACCGTGGAACGGATCGCGCCGGACCTCGTGGGCGCCGACCTGCTGGACGGTGTGCCCCGCCAGCGGGCCGCCGTGGCGGCGGAGCCGCCGGCCCGCCGCCTCGCGGTGCCGCGCGTACGGCCCTGGCGGCTGCTGCCGACGCCCGCCGGCACGCCGTTCACCTTCGGCTACGCGGCCCTGCTCGCCGTCACCTCCCTGTTCGCCGCCCTGGCGCCCCCCTCCCTGGTGTACGCCCTCTACCAGGGCTCCAGCACGGACGTGTCCCACCTGGTGCGCTCGCCCGCCGTGGTGCTGGTGACCAGCGCGCTGTGGATCGCGGGCGGCCTCGTCTCGCCGTACGCCGTCGCGTTCGTCCTCGTGCTGACGGCCCTGGAGCGGCGCATAGGCGGTGGCCGGGCGGCCTGCGTCTTCCTGGCCGGGCACGTCCTCGCGACCCTGGCCACCGAGGTCCCGGTGGGCCTCGCGGTCCTGGCCGGCCGTCTCCCGGCCACCTCCCTGCACCGCCTGGACTACGGCATCAGCTTCGGCGTGGCCGCGAGCACCGGCGCCCTGACCGGCCTCCTGGCCCCGTGGCTCCGCTGGCCCCTCCTCGCCGCCGTGGCGGGTGACCTCCTGGAGGACCTGCTGGCCTACGAGGACCCCATGACGAACTGGGGTCACCTGATCGCCCTCGCGATCGGCGTGTCTGCCTGGCCCGCCGCGCGCCGTTGGGCGGGCGCGCGAAACCCTCTCCCACCTGCGCGGACGAAGTGATCGCTGACAGCGAACATGTCGCCGGGAACAATCCCCGTGCATCAAACATTGAGTCGGCATAACTCAAGTTGACTGCCTAAGGGGAGATCATGGGTGCTGAGTCACCGGCGTTCACGCTCGTCCTGCCCGTGCTGCCGCTCGACGACGAGGTCGTGCTGCCCGGCATGGTGGTCCCGCTGGACCTGAGCGATGCCGAGGTCCGCGCCGCGGTGGAGGCCGCACAGGCCGCCGCGCGCTCGGAACCCGGCAAGCCCAAGGTGCTGCTGGTGCCACGCGTCGACGGCACGTACGCCAAGACCGGTGTGCTGGGCACGGTCGAGCAGGTCGGCCGACTCGCCGACGGCGACCCCGGCGCGCTGATCCGCGGTCGCAGCCGCGTCCGCATCGGTGCCGGGACCACCGGCCCCGGCGCCGCCCTGTGGGTCGAGGGCGCGCAGGTGGACGAGACCCTGCCCGACCCGCTGCCCGGCCAGGTCGCCGAACTCGTCAAGGAGTACAAGGCGCTGGCCACCAGCTGGCTGCGCAAGCGCGGCGCCTGGCAGGTGGTGGACCGCGTCCAGGCCATCGACGGCGTCGCCGCGCTCGCCGACAACTCCGGCTACTCGCCCTTCCTGACCACCGAGCAGAAGGTCGAACTCCTGGAGACCGCCGACCCGGTGGCCCGCCTCAAGCTCGCCACGCAGCTGCTGCGCGACCACCTCGCCGAGCAGGAGGTGGCCGAGACCATCGCCAAGGACGTCCAGGAAGGCGTCGACAAGCAGCAGCGCGAGTTCCTGCTGCGCCGTCAGCTGGAGGCCGTCCGCAAGGAGCTGCGCGAGCTGAACGGCGACCAGGAGGGCGAGGAGTCCGACGACTACCGCGCCCGCGTGGAGGCCGCCGACCTGCCCGAGAAGGTCCGCGAGGCCGCGCTCAAGGAGGTCGACAAGCTGGAGCGGTCCTCCGACCAGTCCCCCGAGGGCAGCTGGATCCGCACCTGGCTGGACACCGTCCTGGAGATGCCCTGGAACGAGCGGACCGAGGACGCGTACGACATCCGGGGCGCCAAGTCCGTGCTCGACGCGGAACACGCGGGCCTGGAGGACGTCAAGGAGCGGATCACCGAGTACCTGGCCGTGCGCAAGCGGCGCGGCGACCGCGGCCTCGGCGTGATCGGCGGCCGGCGCGGGGGCGCGGTGCTCGCGCTCGTCGGCCCGCCCGGCGTCGGGAAGACCAGCCTGGGCGAGTCCGTCGCGCACGCCATGGGCCGCAAGTTCGTCCGCGTCGCGCTCGGCGGCGTCCGCGACGAGGCCGAGATCCGCGGTCACCGCCGTACGTACGTCGGCGCGCTGCCCGGCCGGATCGTGCGCGCCGTCAAGGAGGCCGGGTCGATGAACCCGGTGGTGCTCCTGGACGAGATCGACAAGGTGGGCTCGGACTTCCGGGGCGACCCGGCCGCCGCCCTCCTGGAGGTGCTCGACCCGGCGCAGAACCACACTTTCCGCGACCACTACCTGGAGGTCGAACTCGACCTGTCCGACGTCGTCTTCCTGGCCACCGCCAACGTCCTGGAGGCGATCCCGGAGGCCCTCGCCGACCGCATGGAGATCGTCCGCCTGGACGGCTACACCGAGGACGAGAAGGTCGTCATCGCCCGGGACCACCTGCTCCCGCGCCAGCTGGAGCGGGCCGGTCTCGACGAGGGCGAGGTCACCCTGGAGGAGAGCGCGCTGCGCAAGCTCGCGGGCGAGTACACGCGCGAGGCGGGCGTGCGCACCCTGGAGCGCTCGATCGCCCGGCTGCTGCGCAAGATCGCGGCCCAGCACGAACTGGGCGAGCGGGAGCTGCCGTGCGCCGTCACGGACGAGGACCTGCGCGACCTGATCGGGCGGCCGCACCATGTGCCCGAGTCGGCGCAGGACCCGGCCGAGCGCCGTACGGCCGTTCCCGGGGTGGCGACCGGGCTCGCGGTCACCGGCGCGGGCGGCGACGTGCTCTTCGTGGAGGCATCCCTCGCCGACCCCGAGACGGGCGCGGCGGGTCTGACCCTCACCGGTCAGCTGGGCGACGTGATGAAGGAGTCGGCGCGGATCGCGCTGAGCTTCCTGCGCAGCCACGGCGCCGAGCTGGGGCTGCCGGTGACCGACCTGAAGGACCGGGGCGTGCACGTCCACTTCCCGGCGGGCGCGGTCCCGAAGGACGGTCCGAGCGCGGGCGTCACGCTGACCACCGCCCTCGCCTCGCTTCTCTCGGGGCGCCAGGTGCGCACGGACGTGGCGATGACCGGCGAGGTCTCGCTGACCGGCCGGGTACTGCCCATCGGCGGCGTGAAGCAGAAGCTGCTCGCCGCCCAGCGCGCCGGGGTGACCACCGTGATCATCCCCAAGCGGAACGAGGCCGACCTGGACGACGTCCCGGCCGAGGTGCTGGAGAAGCTCGACGTCCACACCGTGACCGACGTCCGCCAGGTCCTGGAGCTGGCGCTCGCGCCCGCGGCCGAGGGCGCGGCGCCGGAGGTTCCCCTGGCGGCGTGACGCGGAGCCCCCGACCGGGCTCCGCCCGCGGGCGGGGTGACGGGCGGGACCGGGTCCCGTGAGGGAGGCCCGGGTCCCGCCGCGCGCACGCCCGGCTCGGTGAGCCGGGCGTGGCGGGGCGTGGGTGCGCGGAGCCGGGGGCCGCGGCCGGGCCGTCAGCCGTTGGCGAGCGCCTGGACGCGGTCGAGCGCGCCGTTGAAGTAGTCGTGGTCGCCGACGGTCGGGCCGGAGGAGGTGTACTGCCACATCGTGTAGTAGGACCATCCGGCCGGCAGCGTCCCCACGGTCGAGGCGTAGCGGGCGACCCACAGCGGGTTGCTGCTCGCGAAGCCCGCGTAGTTGCCGGTGCACTCGGTCCACCAGCTGGTGGCCGTGTAGATCACGGCGTCACGGCCGGTGAGGGACTTGTAGGTGTTGAGGAAGTCCGCGATCCAGCTGACCATCTGGCCGGCCGTCTTGCCGTAGCAGTCGGCGCCGTACGGGTTCCACTCGATGTCGAGCACGCCCGGCAGGGTCTTGCCGTCCTTGGACCAGCCGCCGCCGTGCGCGACGAAGTAGCTCGCCTGGGTGGCGCCGCTGGTGGTGTCCGGGGTCGCGAAGTGGTACGCGCCGCGGATCATGCCCACGTTGTACGAGCCGTTGTACTGCTGGGCGAAGTACGGGTTCGTGTAGTACGTGCCCTCCGTCGCCTTCGTGTACGCCCAGCGGACACCGCTGTTGTACAGGGTGGACCAGGCGACGTTGCCCTGGTAGCCGGAGACGTCCACGCCCTCGGTCTGGGTGGCGTCGGCGCCGGTGGGGGTGCCCTGTGTGCCGTCGTGGGCCGCGACGGTCTCGCCCATGTAGGCGGTGCCGCGGGCGGGCGTCGACGCGGCCTGGGCGGTGGACAGGGGGAGTGCGCAGGCCGCCGCCGCGAGCAGGGCCGTGACCAGGACGGCCAGGGGACGTGGGCGGAGTGAACGGGGTCTGGGCGCGGGCATGACGTGCCTCCGGGGAGGGTGGGGTGTGAGTGGGGGGACCATGGCAGTGACCTCGGAAGAGGCGCACTGTCGTGGGCATGTCATTCAATGCCTGACGAAAAAGCTACGCACGTAGACAGCGGCGTGGGAAGGGGGTCCGGCCGCCGCCGTTGGTCTACGCCTGCGAAATACTTACGGAGCTGCGGCGATGGCGGCGTCGGGCAGAAACTTTCAGGACCGCGAAACCGATCAGGGGTGTGACGTGCACGAGGACGGAAACGGCGCAGAGGCTCGCGTCGCCGGGCAGGTGACGCCCAGTGGTGCGGACCAGGAGTTCCTCGCGCTCGAACGGGAGTTGACCGTACTGCTGCGACGCGCCCGCGCCAACCAGGGCGAGATGGCCCGGGAGGTCCACCCCGACCTGGAGTCCTCCGCCTACGGACTGCTGATCCGGCTGAACGAGCACGGCGGCCGGCGGGCCACCGAACTCGCCGGCTACTTCGGCGTCGGCAAGGCCACCATGTCGCGCCAGCTGCGCGCCCTGGAGGAACTGGGGCTGATCACCCGCGAACCCGACCCCGCCGACGGCCGCGCCTGGCTCGTCACCCTCACCGAGGAGGGCCGCCGCCGCGTCGGCACGGTCCGCGAGGCCCGCCGCGCCCGGTACGTCAGCCAGCTCGCCCACTGGGACCGCCGGGAGGTGGCCGAGCTGGCCCGCCTGCTGCACCAGTTGAACGGGGTCATGGAGAAGTAGCCCGCGCCGTCCGGGGGATCACAGCTCGACGTACACCACCGTCGCGTCGTCGTGCGTCTTGCTCCGGCCCAGGAACGCCCGCTCCTCCCGGTCCGCCGTCTCCAGCCGGCGTACCCGCTCGACCAGTGACCGGGCGCCGTCCTTGGCCAGGACGCCGAACAGGTCCGTCCAGTCGCCCTGGCGGAACGTCTCCGTCCAGCGGGTCGCGCCGTCCGTCAGGGCGGCCAGCGCGCCGACCTCGCCGCGGGGCACGGCGCCGGTCACCGCGCGGGCCGCCACGGCCGGGTCCGCGGCGGCCGTGAAGAAGCCGCCCTCCTTGTTGCGCAGGTTCGCGTCCACCAGGGCGTCGGTAGCGAGGGCCGAGCGGGGGAGCCGGGCGAGCCGGTCGTCCAGGACCGGGGTGACCTCGCCGGCGGGCGAGCGCAGCAGCAGCACCGAGTCGGAGAGCACCAGGTACTCGACCGTCTCGGCGGACCAGCGCGCCAGCACCACGGTTGCCTGCGGGGTACGCGGGTGAGAAAGGTCACAGGTATCCGCGTGGGCGTGCGCGGTGCGCTCGATCGCCCGGGAAAGGATGCCGGCCGGCGTCAGATCTCGGCCGGAAACGGTCAGTTCGGTCAGCGCGCCGCCGAGCCGGGCCGTGAACCAGGGGACGGAATGCAGACAGCCCGTCTCCCCGGCGGGCGGCGTCACCCCGTCCAGCAAGATCACGCAACCGCCCTGTCCGGAGGCGGGTAGTCCGACATCCGCGAAGTCCTCGTTGGGTCGGGTCGCGTCACCGGGTTCCGAAACGAGATCAGTTCGCATCCAGCCAGTCTGCACGAGCCCTTCACGGCATCCCCCAAAGGCTGGCAATCGCCCTCGGAATGGCGCGCTCGCGCAGGTCAGGCGCCTGGTTTGGGCGGGAATGGGATACTCCGAAAAAGCGCGGTGGCGAATACTGCCAAACCCTGCCGCGCGCGTCCAACCGGCCCGCCGTACGACGGCCCCGCACACGCCGGAGGAACTTGCCCGTCAACTCCCCTCCGATGTTCACTCCTTCGGGTGGCGGGTCAGGTGATGCGCGACCACTGCCCACCGGCGCTGGGAGGGTCGGGAACCGTACGAACCGGGTGCACGCACCACTTGGCACCGAGCTGACGGGGCGCCACCCGGGCCCTTGGGTAGACGAGTTCAGGAATGCGAGCACCGGTGCAGATGAAGCGGCCTCGGCGCACAGGCAGGCAGACGGCCCCCGAGAAGGCCGTCCCCGAGACTCCCGTGGGCACCGGCCGGCCCACGCATGTGCGCACCCGGCTGATCGTCGCCGTAGCGGTCGTGGCCGCCGCGGTCGCGGGCGCCGGAGTCCCCTCCCTCCTCACCGCGTCCTCGGACGTCAGCGACTCCCAGGAACTGGTGACGCTGGCCACCCGAACCCAGGACGCCCTCGCCCTCGCCAACTCCCTGGCCGACGAGCGCGACGAGGTCACCTCCTACATCGCGGCCGGGCGCCCCGAGTCCAAGGCGCCCTCCGAGGACCGCAGCACCCGCGTCGACCGCCAGGTGGAGGACCTGCGCGCCGACAGCGGCACCCCCGCGGACCTGCGCGACGACCTCGACCGCATCGCGACCGTCCGGCGTGCCGCCCTCACCGGCAAGAGCACGGCGCTGGAGGCCCACCGGGCGTACTCGGCGACGATCACCGAACTGCACCGGGTCGCCGAGCAACTGGCCGAGCGGATGCCGCCGCGGGCCGGCTCCGGCGCGTACGCCCTCGCCGAACTGGACAGCGCCGTCCAGCAGTCCGCCGCCGCCCGCGGCCTGCTGCTCGCCGCGCTCGACGTCCCGGCCACCACCCAGACGGTGATCAACCCCGTCACCGGCCTGCCCACCACCACCTCCGTGCCCACCGAGGCCGGCCGCAAGCAGCGCGACGCGCTCACCGCCGCCGCCCAGCAGGCCCGGCTGCGCTCCGACGCGGCCCTCGCCGACTTCCGCGAGACGGCGCCCAAGGCGGCCGTCGACGCGTACGACTCCACGGTCACCGGCGCCGACGTCAACTCGGCCGAGAAGTACCTGGACACCTTCACCGCCCAGCCGGCCTTCCCCGACGGCGCGCCGGTCGCCAGCGCCGCCAAGCTGGACGCGGCCCTGTCCGGCCGCATCGACCTGATGCGCGGCGCGGAGTCGGCCCTCTACGAGCACCGCACCCAGGACCTGGAGAAGCTGCGCGACGACGACGTCACCGCGCTGGAGGTCCGCGTCGCCGCCCTCGGCGTGCTGATGCTGGTCGCCGTCGGCCTCGCCACCGCCATGGCCCGCACCCTGACCCGCCCGCTGTCGGTACTGCGCCGCGGCACCGCCCGGCTCGCCGAGCCCGGGGACGCGGCCACCCGCGAACCCATCGCCTTCACCGGCCGCAACGACGAGTTCGCGCAGGTCGTCCGCTCCGTCAACGCCCTGCACGCGCACGCCGTCGCCCTGCACGAGCGGGTCGCCACCCTGGAGACCGACCGCAAGCACCTGGTCGGGCAGCGCCAGAAGATGGCCGACGCCCGCGAGGAACTGCGCGCCGAACTCGCCGAGGCGTCGGCCGCGCTGGGCCGGGTGCGCGCGAGCATCGGCGGCACCTTCGTCAACCTGGCGCTGCGCACCCTCGGCCTGGTCGAGCGCCAGCTCGCCGTCATCGAGGGACTGGAGGACCGCGAGCAGGACCCGGAGCGCCTGTCCACCCTCTTCAAGCTGGACCACTTCGCCACGGTGATGCGCCGGCACAGCGAGAACCTGCTGGTCCTCGCGGGTACCGAGCATGTGCAGCAGCACCACGGACCGGTGCCGCTGGTCGACGTGGTGCGGGCCGCGGTCAGCGAGATCGAGCGGTACGAGCGGGTGCGCATCGCCGCGCTGCCGCCGCACGCGCACATCGCGGGCTTCGCCGCGGACGACCTCTCGCACCTGCTGGCGGAGCTGATGGAGAACGCCACCACGTTCTCCCCGCCGGAGGTGCCGGTCGAGGTCTCGGGCTGGCTGCTGGAGTCCGGCGAGGTCATGCTCTCCGTCCAGGACGAGGGCATCGGCATGGCCGAGGACCGCCTCACCCGGCTCAACGCGCGCCTCGCCGACTTCGACCCCGACTCCGCGTACGACCAGGAGGGCGACGACGGCCTCGGGCTCGGTCTGTACGTCGTGGCCCGCCTCGCCCACCGGCACGGGGTGCGGGTGCAGCTGCGCGAGCAGAAGCAGGGCGGGATCGCCGCGGTCGTGGTCCTGCCGGCCCCGCTCCTCCCCGAGGCCCCCGCCACCGCCGTACCCCCGCGGACCGCCACCTCCACCACCGGGACGTTCACGCTGCCGGGAGCCACCGCCGAGGCCAACTCCAACGTGCTGCCGACGCGGCCGAAGGACGGGGCCGAGCAGCAGGACCCGCTGGTGGCGCTGGCGGAGAAGGCGATGCGGGACGCAGGCGTGGAGCCCGCGCGGGAGGCGGCCCCGGGCGAGGACCCGGCGGCGGAGGAAGCGCCGGCCACGTCCGAGGAGGCGGCCGAGGCGGCCGAGGAAAGCGGGCACGAGTCCGCCGGCCGTCCCGCCGAGGAGACGACGCACGAGCAGGCGGGGCCCGGACCGGAGGAGACGGACGTCCGTCCGAAGGCCCCGGTGGAGACCTTCGCCGAGACCACGATGGAGCTGCTGCTCCCGCTCACGGACGAGCCGGCGGACGAGCCGGCGGGTGTGCCGACGGACGAGTCGGCGGCTTCGGAGTCCGGGGCCTCCGCGCCTTCCGCGGAGCCCACGGCGCGGACGAGCACCGAGCCCGCCGCCGAGCCCCCGGCCCCCGCCGCCGAGCCCGCCGGCCACGCGCGGCCGGAAGCCGAGGACGACGACGGCGAGGCCGAGGAGCGGGTCACCAGCAAGGGACTTCCCAAGCGCACGCCCAAGATCACCGCACCCGCACCCCCGCCCCGCCAGCGCAGCACAAGCGTCGACGCCGAGGCCCTGCGCCGCAGGCTCGGTGGGTTCCGCCGAGGAGCACAGGCCGGCTACCGCGACGTGGAGGCGGAGATCGCGGACCATTCCGAGGAAGCCACGGGGGGCCCTGTCGAGGAGGCAAGCAGTTGACCGCTCCCAGTACCTTCGGGCTGAGCACTGAGGCCCGCAATCTGCACTGGCTGCTGACCAACCTGGTCGAGGAGGTCCCCGGCATCCAGTCCGTCGCCGTGGTCTCCTCGGACGGTCTGCTGCTGCTGTCGTCCGACCCGGGCCACAGCCGGCAGGCCCAGCAGGCCCGGCCCGGCAAGGGACCCCGCGGTTCCGCCGCCGACCTCGCCACGATCGTCTCCGGCATCGGCAGCCTCACCGTCGGCGCCGCCAAGCTGATGACGTACGGCGGGGTGAAGCACACCATGGTCGCCATGGAGGAGGGCAGCCTGTTCGTGATGTCCATCAGCGACGGCTCGCTGCTCGGCGTGCACGGCTCCGCCGAGTGCGACATGAGCGTGGTCGCCTACCACATGGCGCTGTTCGTCGGCCGGGCCGGCCACGTCCTCACCCCGGAACTCCGCAGCGAGTTGCGCAAGTCCATGGAGTCGGCGGGGGGCGCGCTATGAGCGGCGCACCCAAGAAGCTCCCCGTGCGCGGGGGCGAGCGCAAACCCGCCCGCGTGCGCCCCTACTCGCTCACCAGCGGCCGTACCCGCTTCGGCCACGTCCTCCTCGTGGAGACGTTCGTGGCCAGCACCGCGGCCATCGAGGCACCCGAGGAACGCAAAGAGCTGACGAAGGGGTCCCTCGCCGGTGTCATGCCGGAGATGCGGGCCATCGTCGAACTGTGCCGCCGTATGCGCACGGTGGCCGAGATCGCCGCGCTGTTGAAGATGCCGCTCGGCGTGGTCCGCGTGCTCCTCAGCGACCTCGCGGACCAGGGAAAGATCCGTGTGTACGGCACCGGAACCGGTCACGGCACCGGCCGCCCGGACCGCGCTCTGCTGGAAAGGGTGCTGAGTGGACTTCGCCGTCTCTGACGCCACCGCCTCCCAAGGAGGCGCCGCCCCCCTCGTCGCCGGGTTCGCCGAGCCCGACGAGGACCTGAAGGCCTGGCAGACGGACCGGACGCGTGCCCCCGTCGCGACGAAGATCGTGGTGGCGGGCGGCTTCGGCGTCGGCAAGACCACGCTGGTCACGGCCGTCTCGGAGATCACGCCGTTGCAGACCGAGGCGCTGATGACCCAGGCGAGCGCGGGCACCGACGACCTCTCCGACACCCCGGACAAGGTCACCACCACCGTGGCCATGGACTTCGGCCGCATCACGCTCGACGACGACCTGGTGCTCTATCTCTTCGGCACCCCGGGCCAGCAGCGGTTCTGGTTCATGTGGGACGACCTGGTGCGTGGCGCGATCGGCGCGGTCGTCCTGGCTGACACCCGCCGCCTCAAGGACTGCTTCCCCGCCCTGGACTACTTCGAGAGCTGCGGGCTGCCGTACGTCGTCGCGGTCAACCACTTCGACGGCAGTGAGCGGTTCGACATCGAGGACGTGCGGGAGGCACTGACGATACCCGTGCACGTCCCTGTCATGATCATGGACGCGCGCCACCGGATTTCGGCCATCGAGACCCTCCTGGCCCTGGTCGGCCACGCGCTGGACGAAACCCCCGAGTAGTCCTGTTAGGAGCCCCCACCCGCATGCGCAAGATACTCGTCGTCGGAGCCGGCCAGTCCGGACTCCAGATCGCCCTCGGCCTGCAGTCGCACGGCTACGAGGTCACCCTGATGTCGAACCGGACCGCGGACGAGATCCGCTCCGGCCGCGTCATGTCGACGCAGTGCATGTTCCACACCGCGCTCCAGCACGAGCGCGACCTCCAGCTGAACTTCTGGGAGTCCCAGGCCCCGAGGATCCAGGGCCTCGGCGTCTCGGTCGCGGCCCCCGGCTCGCACGACCCGGGCCCCACCCAGCGCGCCGTCGACTGGGTCGGCAAGCTGGACGGCTACGCCCAGTCCGTCGACCAGCGCGTGAAGATGGCCGGCTGGATGGAGACCTTCGCCCAGCGCGGCGGCCAACTGGTCATCCACGGTGCGGCGGTGGGCGACCTCGACTACTTCTCGCGCACCTACGACCTCGTGCTGGTCGCCGCCGGCAAGGGCGAGCTGGTGTCCATGTTCGCCCGCGACCCGGAGCGCTCCCCGTACAGCGAGCCGCAGCGCGCGCTCGCGGTGGCGTACGTCCACGGCCTCGGCCCCCGCCCGGAGCACCCTGAGTTCGACGCGGTCCGCTGCAACCTGGTGCCGGGCGTCGGCGAGCTGTTCGTCATGCCGACGTACACCGTCTCCGGGCGCGCCGACATCCTGTTCTGGGAGGGCGTACCGGGCGGCCCGCTCGACGTCTTCAACGGCGTCAAGGACCCGGCCGAGCACCTCTCCCTGACCCTGGAACTCATGGAGCGGTTCACGCCCTGGGAGTACGCGCGGGCGACGAAGGTCGAACTCACGGACGCCGGGGGCACGTTGGCCGGCCGGTACGCGCCCACCGTGCGCAAGCCCATCGGCCGGCTGCCCTCGGGCGGGCTGGTGCTCGGCGTCGCCGACGTGGTCGTCGCCAACGACCCGATCACCGGGCAGGGCTCCAACTCCGCGTCCAAGTGCGCGGCGTCGTACCTCGCGTCGATCCTGGAGCGCGGCGACCAGCCGTTCGACGAGGCGTGGATGCGGGAGACGTTCGAGCGCTACTGGCAGACCGCGCGGCACGTCACCAAGTGGACGAACGCGATGCTGGCGCCGCCGCCGGAGCACGTCCTGAACCTCATCGGCGCGGCCGGTCAGCTCCAGCCCGTGGCGGATCGATTCGCCAACGGCTTCGACAACCCGGCCGACTTCGAGAACTTCTTCTTCGAGCCGGAGAAGGCGGGGGCGTACCTCACGTCCGTGGCGGGGGCGTAGTCGCCGTCGGGGCGTCATCCCGGGCGTACGGCTCCGAGGACCGGGTTGGACGCCAGGGGTGAGATCTTGATCCGTGCGCCCGGTCTCGGGGCCTGTACCACCTTCCCGCCGCCCACGTAGATGGCCACGTGAGTCGCCTCCGGGAAGTAGATGACCAGGTCTCCCGGGCGGAGCCGGCGCAGGGGCACCCTCTTCAGCCGGTGCCACTGTTCCTGGCTGGTCCGGGGGATCGGGGTGCCCGCGTGTCGCCAGGCCTGGGAGGTCAGGCCGGAGCAGTCGTAGGCCGAGGGGCCCTGGGCGCCCCAGACGTAGGGCTTGCCGAGCTGGTCCAGGGCGAAGCGGACGGCGCGTTCGCCCTGGTGGGAGGGCGGGCGGTCGTCGGAGAGGGAACCGGCGAGGGCCCGCTGGGCGGCGGTGACGCCCTGTTGTTCGAGGCGGTCGACGGCGGCCAGCTGGTCGGCGTCGAGGGTGGCCAGAAGGCGCTCCACGTCGGCGAGTCCGGCCCGGACGGCGTCGCGCTGTTTCCTCTGCTTCCCGGCCAGGGCCAGCTGGGTGTCGAGGGCCTTGCGCGCGGTGCGGGCGACGGCGTCCGAGTGCCGCTCGGCGCCGGTCAGCCGGGCCACGGTACGCGCGCGTTGGCGGGCCAGCTCACCGATGACGTGGCCCTCGTCCAGTGCGCGTTGCGGGTCCGGGGCGAGCAGCAGGCTGATGTAGGGGCCGAGGCCGCCGGAGGCACTCTGGTACTGCTGGCGTGCCAGCCGGCCGGCGTCGGCGCGGCTGTCCCGGAGGGCGAGCCGGGCGCGGCTCAGCTCCTTGTCGAGGCGGGCCACCTCGGCCTTCTGCCGCTTCAGCCGGTCGGCGGTGGCGTCGTAGGCCTCGGTGGCCTGCTCGGTCTGCCGGTACAGCGTCCGCAGGTCCGTCAGCAGCTGGGCGACGGTCCGCCGCTGCGGCTCGGGTGCGGCGGTGGCGGGCACGGGCGCGAGGACGGCCTGGGCCGCCACCGTGGCCGTACAGGCCAGGCGCACAAGCTTTCCTGACACGTCATCACCTCGGGTGCGGAAGGGGTGGGCGCATTGCCGTGCCCTATCGCACCGCGATAATCAGACGTATTTCGGTGGGGCGCGCGCCGCGTGTGCGCGGTTCGGCGCAACCCTGTCACCCGTGCGTGTCCTCCGAGTTGCCGGACGGCCTCGGGTGCGGCTTGGACCAGGGCAGGCGCGGGCGGCCCCCGGAGATGTCCTCGGGGTCGTACGCGTACTTCCACCCCTGGACCAGCCCCAGCCGCCTGCTGTGACCGCGCGGCACCCGCCGGTAGACGTACACCGCGGGCGGGCCGCCGTCAGGGTCGGGCACGGGGATGCGGTACGTCTTCGGGGGATGTCCGGTCGGCCCGAGCAGGACGGGCAGCACGCGTCCGTCCATGGGGCCGCCCTCGAACGGGGTGTCCTGGCTCTTCACGGTCTCAGTCTCGGACATCCCGGCCGAGGGTGCCCACGAGGGCGGCGGTCTGCTGGTCACGGGCCGCGGTGACCGAGAGGACGGCCATGAACTGGTCCACCAGCCAGTCGCGCAGCTCGTCGGCGGGCGGCTGCTTGTCCTCGTCCAGCCAGATCAGCGAGGCCGCCTCGACGGCCGTGATCCACATGCGGATCGTCATGCGCAGCCGGGGGCCGGGGTCGGTGGCGCCGAGGTGGCTGAGGATGTGCTCGGCGGCGGCCCGGCGCACCCCGTCCACGATGGCCGTGGTGCGCGAGGTCTCCACCACGCTGCCGCCCCGCAGCAGCGCGGCGAAGCCGGTGCCGTGCTCGTCCACGAAGGCCAGGTAGCGCTCCAGGGCGCGGCTCAGCCGGGCCAGCGGGGAGCCCGTGCGGGGCTCGTCGAAGCACTGCCGCAGTTCGTCCGCGGCCGACCCCAGCGCGGCCTCGTACAGCTGCTGCTTGCCGCCCGGGAAGTACCGGTACACCAACGGCCGCGACACCCCGGCCGCCTCCGCCACGTCGTCCAGCGACACGTCCTCCGGTGCCCGGTGCGCGAACAGCGACAGCGCGGCGTCGAGCAGCTGGCGCCGACGTTCCTCGACGCTGAGCCGGCGGTAGGCGGGGGTGGCCGTCTGGGGGGTCATGCCACGCAGCGTAACGTGCGCGCCCCGGAACGCGCCGCGTGCCGGTCGGCCCGCCTGACGGCGGTCCGCACCGCGGCGAGCCGCCCCGGCTCCCCCTGGCGACGCTCGACAGCGGGGCGGCTTCCCGGATACACACGGGGACACCGGAGCGGAGGGAGCGCGGATGACCGTGCGTGTGCCGAGGGCCGACGGACGTGCGGCGGCGCCGTGGAAGAACGGGGGCGGGCTGACCCGCGAGGTCGCCGCGGCCCCGGACGGAGCCGGGACGGCGGACTTCGCGTGGCGCGTCAGCCTCGCGGACGTGGCCCGGGAGGGTCCGTTCTCCCGCTTCGAGGGGGTCGACCGGGTCATCACCCTGGTCGACGGCCCCGGCATGGTGCTGACCGTCGACGGGAGCGCGCACACCGTGGCCGAGCGGTACGCCCCCTTCGCCTTCCCCGGGGACGCCGACACCGACTGCCGCCTGCTCGGGGGTCCGCTCGTCGACTTCAACGTGATGACGCGGCGCGGACGGGCCGGCGCGCGGGTGGAGATCCTGCGGGGGCGGGTCGCGCTCCCGGCTCCCGCCGGCGCCACGCTGCTCGTCGTCGTACTGGAGGGCTCCGCCCTCCTCGAAGCGGCGGCCACCGCCCTCGGCCGCTTCGACGCGGCCCTGATCACCGGCGCCCACGGCGAGGTCCTCGACACCACCGGCGTCGCCGCGCTCGTCACCCTCACCGGCGCGGCCGGGACGCTCTGAGGACGTCCGCGCTGTTACCAAGTGCGGACAGAACCGGGTGAACTCCTGCTGTCGGTACGTCATCTGACGGGACGTAGGGAACAGATGACACCCAAGGGGGACCTCGATCATGACCACGCGCAGCGCTCGCCGTACCGTCCGCACCGCCCGTTCCGCCGGCCTGGTGGCCCTCGCCGCCGCGGCGGCGCTCTCGCTGACCGCCTGTGGCGGGAGCAAGGACGCCGCGGCCGGTCCCGGGGTCACCGTCGCCGCCGCACACGCCGCCCCGAGCGGTACCAAGGCGGGAGCCGGGTCCCCGGCCGGCCTGCGGAACGAGACCCCCCTTTCGTTGCGCGCCGGCGCCTCGGCCGGCACGGCCAAGGGGTCGTCCCCGGTGCGCACCCAGACCCTGCCCGACGGCAGCAAGGCCGTGATCTACCGGCTCGGCGCCCAGCACTACCGGGCCAAGATCGTCAACCGGGGTGCGGTCCTGGCCACGCTGGAGGCGAACGGCCGGGACGCCGGGCTCGACGCCAACGACATGTTCATCGTGCTCACGCTGGACGGCCGGGTCCACTCCTGGATGGGCGGCGGCCACCAGGGGCCCGGCACCTTCAGGCTCGCGGGCGGCTGGAAGGCCGAGGTCACGAAGCTCGGCGAACTGCGGTACCGGGCGCGGATCATCGGCCACGACGGCGTGGCCGCCACGATGGAGACGCACCAGCACGACGCCGGGCTCGACGCCAACGGCATCTTCATCGTGCTCAGCGACGGCGGTGTGATCAGCGCCCACGCGTGAGGCCGGTTGCCGCCGGGTACGCCGAAGCTCCCGCCGGACCGGACGTGTTCCGCCGGCGGGAGCCCGGTGCCCCTACGCCAGCAGCCCCGAGGACCGCCACAGCCGCCGTCCGACGCCCCGCAGCACCCCGATCTCGTCCAGGAAGTCGGTCAGCCGCTTCGCGCCGGTCTGCATGACCTCGCGACGGTGGGCGCTTGCCCTGACCTGGGCCATGGCCTCGTGCTTGTCGAGGCCGACATTGGTGTAGACCTCGGGGTTGATGAAGGCGATGGAGAAGACGCGCGCGAACTCGCCGGAAGTGACCCGGGTGAACTCCTGGGACCAGCGCGGGGCGGTCACCATCTGGCGGCGCAACTCCTCACGGGCGTAGCGCACATGGCGGGCCTCCTCGACCACGTGGATGCGCGTCACGCCCCGGATCAGCGGCTGCACCCGCTCGTCCGGGAAGGTCAGCCGCTGCATCCAGTCCAGGACCTCCTCGCCCAGCAGGGTCGCCGTGAAGGAACCCGGGGTGGTGGAGATGGTCTTGAAGAGGCGGCCCAGGTTCTGGTGCACCCGGCCGACCGGGTACCAGGGGGCGCCGTTCCGCGCGATCAGGCGCGCGAACATCTTCGAGTGGCGGCACTCGTCCTCGATCTCGGTGAGGGCGTAGCGCACGTGCGCGCTCGTGGCGGACTTGTCGTAGACGTGCCGCACCAGCAGCTGCATCAGGATGAGTTCGAACCAGATGCCGAGCGAGGCCAGGGCCGCCGCCTCGTGCCGGGACAGCTCGATGCGCTGCTCCTCGCTCATCCGCCGCCACATCGGCGTCCCGTACAGCGAGACCAGTTCCGGCGGCCAGAACCACTTGCCCTCCTCGAAGGGCGCGTCCCAGTCGGGCTCCTTGTCGGGGTCGAAGGAGTGCTTGGCGGAGGAGACCAGCAGCCGTTCGGCCACCTGCTCCCGGTCCTTGAGCAGGCCGAGCGCGTCGCGCAGGCCGTCCAGCGCGTCCGCTTCCGTCAGGGTCGTCATGGCTCCCTCACCTCGTCACCCGGGGGTATGTCGTACACCAACTTATGAGACTGCCTGTCAGCAAGGCCGTCAATCCCCCGCGCACGACTTGTTGACCGCGTGTCTACGTGTGAGTCTGCGTGATATGTCCACCCATGAGCTGTACGCCAACGAACCCGGAGAGCCCGCCTGGCAGGTGCCCGCGTCCGGCGCGGCCAGGTTCAGCTGGGAGTACGACGACGGCCGCGATCGGCTGCTGGCCCTGTACCAGAAGGGCAAGGACAGACAGTGGGACGGGACCAAGCGCATCGACTGGGACCTGGAGGTCGATCCCTACGACGCGCTCGGCACCCCCGACGAGGCGACGGCCCTGTACGGGACGCCGTACTGGGACAGGATGAGCGAGCGCGAGCGGGGCGAGCTGCGCCGGCACTTCGCCTCCTGGCAGTTCAGCCAGTTCCTGCACGGCGAGCAGGGCGCCATGATCTGCGCGGCCCGGATCGTGGAGTCGGTGCCCGACCTGGACGCCAAGTTCTACTCCGCGACCCAGACCATGGACGAGGCCCGGCACGCCGAGATCTACGGCCGGTTCCTGCACGAGAAGATCGGGCTCGTCTACCCGATCGACGACAACCTCCAGTCGCTCCTCGGCGACACCCTGCGCGACAGCCGCTGGGACATGCCCTACCTCGGCATGCAGGTGCTCATCGAGGGGCTGGCGCTGGCCGCCTTCGGCATGATCCGGGACACCACCGACAAGCCGCTGCCACGGCAGATCCTCACGTACGTCATGCAGGACGAGGCCCGGCACGTGGCCTTCGGCCGGATGGCGCTGCGTGACTACTACGGGCAGCTCACCGACGCCGAACTGCGCGAGCGCGAGGAGTTCGTGGTCGAGGGCTGCTATCTGATGCGCGACCGGCTGCGCGGGGTGGAGGTGCTGGAGAACTTCGGCATCGCCCGCGCCGAGGGCGAGCGGCTCCTGGAACGCACCGAGTTCCTCCAGCTCTTCCGCAAGCTGCTGTTCAGCCGCATCGTGCCCTGCGTCAAGGACATCGGCCTGTGGGGCGAACGCCTTCGGCGGGCCTACGTGGACCTGGGCGTGCTGGAGCTGGGCGACTCCGATCTGGAGCGGCTGATGGCCCAGGACGAGGAACAGGCCGACCACCTGGACGCGCAGCGCTTCGCGCGGGAGGAGCGGGCGCGGGTGGCGGAGGTGAGGGAGGCGATCGAGGCGGGGGAGCGGGAGCCGGGCCCGGACGAGGGTTGAGAAGAGCGGCGAAGCGGGCCGCGGCGGCCGCGCGGAGGTGACGGGACGGGGCGGGCCCGGGGCGACTCGGTGCCCTCCCGTTCACCCGCGTGCAGTAGCGTGCTGGCGTGTCCATGCCTCCGTCGCCGCAGCAGCCGCCGTACCCGAACCAGCCCGGTTCCCCCTACGGCCAGCAGCCTCCTTCCGGCCAGCAGTCCCCCTACGGGCAGCAGCCTCCTTCCGGCCAGCAGTCCCCCTACGGCCAGCAGCAGCCCCCTTACGGGCAGCAGCCGCAGAACCCCGGTCCGTACGGCGGCTCGCCGTACCCCCAGCAGCCCCAGCCGGGGGCCGCCGCGCAGCAGCCGCCGTACCAGGGCTGGGGCGGGATGCCCCCGGTCGTGCCGCCGCCCCCGAAGAAGAGCCGGGTCGGCCTGATCCTCGGGATCGTCGGCGGTGCCGTCGTGCTGGTCGTGGGCGGCCTGGTCGCCCTCGGCGCGATCGGCTACAAGGCGGCGACCACCTTCCCCGACGCCAAGAACAAGCTCACGCTGCCGCAGACCCTGCTCGACGGGAAGTACGAGCTGGCCAAGGACCTCTCCGACACCGAGGGCAAGAAGATCGGGGACGAGGCGGACGGCGCCTGGGACGCCAAGGACACCCACGGTGTCGTCGGCAGCTACAGCCTGGGCGGCGACGACACCAAGGGCACCCTGGTGGTGTCCGGCATGTACGGCCGGTTCAAGAACACCGACGAGGCCCGCCGCAACATGATGAAGGGCGCCGCCGAGGGTAACGGCGCCAAGGTCGCCGTGCCGGCGAAGGACTTCGACCTCGGCGGCATCACGATCACCTGCGAGGTGCTGACCCAGGACTCGCTCGGCTCGAAGATCACGCTGCCCATGTGCGCCTGGGCCGACGACAACACCGGCGCCACCATCGCCGTCGTCGACACCCCGCACCTGTCCCAGGACCCCTCGCAGGTCGACCTGGCCGGGCTCGCCAAGCAGACCCTGCGGGTCCGCTCCGAGGCGGTCAAGCCGATCGGCTGACCGCCGTCTCGTCCCCGGGCGCGAACGGCGCCCGCAGCGTGAAGGCGTACGGCGTCGGGCCGTGCGCCCTCAGGTGCAGCAGCCGGTCCTCCGCCTCGGCGACCGTCGGGCGGTGGCCGGCCGGCACCCACCACAGCGCGGTCACCGCCTCGTCGAGACGCTCGAAGAACTCCCGGCGCCGGGCCAGCAACTCCCGGTGCTGCCCCCGGTACATGAACGCGGTGAGCGCGTCCTGGTCCCGCCACACGGACATGTTGACGATCATCCACTCGTCCCCGAGGACCGGTACGTCGGTCGCGTTGCCGGAGTCGCCCTCGAGTCGCCACACGAAGCCGTCCGAGGCGTCGGCGACCGCGTTCACCGGGTCGAGACCATCGACGAAGTCCTTCAGTTCCACTGAGTCCAAGGGGTGTTTGAGGCGGGCGATGTTGACCTGGGCGAGTTCGTACGCGGGTGCGGTATCCGTCATGGTCGAACCCTAAAGAGCACCCGGCTCCCCGGGGAGCCCCGTCTCACCGGCCGAGCACCGCCCGCATCACGTCCCGGGCGATCGGCGCCGCGTCGCCCCCGCCGCTGATCTCGCCCCGGTCCGCCGAGGCGTCCTCCACCACCACCGCGACCGCGACCGCCGGCTCCACCGCGTCCCGGTCCTGCGCCCAGGAGAGGAACCAGGCGTACGGCAGGCCGGTGTTGCCCACCCCGTGCTGGGCGGTGCCGGTCTTGCCGCCGACGACGGCGCCGGGGATGGCCGCCCGGGTGCCGGTGCCCTCCCGGACCACCCCGGTCATCAGCTCCTTCAACTGCTCGGCCGTGTACGGGTGCATCACCTGGCGCACCGGGTGCGTCCCGCTCCCGGAGACCGTCTCGCCGCCGTGCCGGGTCGTCCGCTCCACCAGGTACGGCGTGTGCAGCCGCCCGTCGTCGGCGACGGCCGCCGCGACCATCGCCATCTGCAACGGCGTCGCGCGGGTGTTGTACTGGCCGATCGAGGACAGCGCCAACTGGGCCTTGTCCACATGGGAGTCGAAGGTGCTGGGCGCGACCGGGAACGGGACGCGCACCCCGCTGTCGTTGAACCCGAACGCCTCCGCGGTGGCCTTCATGGCCGGCACCCCGACGTCCACGCCCAGCTTGGCGAAGACGGTGTTGCAGGACCACTCGAAGGCGTCCCGCAGCGAGGTGTCCGCACAGCCGTCCGCCTCGTTGGTCAGCCGGGTCCGGGTGCCGGGCAGCCGATAGGGGTCGGGGGAGTCGGTGCGCGCGTCCAGGTCGGTGATCACGCCCGCGTCCAGCGCCGCCGCCGCGGTGACCACCTTGAACGTCGATCCCGGCGGATAGGTCTGCCGCACCGCCCGGTTGAGCATCGGCTTGTCCGGGTCGCCGTTGAGCCGCGCCCACGCGGAGGCCGCCGCCGCGCCGTTGCCGGACAGCAGCGCCGGGTCGTACGACGGGCTGGTCACCAGCGCCAGGATGCGCCCGGTCGCCGGTTCGATCGCGGCCACCGCGCCCTTGCGGCCGCCGAGCCCCCGGTACGCCGCCTCCTGGGCCGCCCGGTTCAGGGTCGTCACGACGTCGCCGCCCGGATTCAGGCTCCGCGTCACGTCGTTCCACAGCGGCAGCGGCGCGAGCATCGGGTCGCTGCCGGAGAGCACCCCGTCCTCGGCGTGCTCCAGGAACGTGGTGCCGTACGACTGCGACGCGAAGCCGGTCACCGGGGCGTACAACGGACCGTCCGCGTAGGCGCGTTCGTAGCGCAGCTGCTCATGGGTGTCCACGGAGCCGGTGACCGGCTTGCCGCCCACCAGGATGTCGCCGCGCGGCTGCTGGTAACGGGCGATGGCCGCACGGCGGTTGGCGGGGTTGCCGGTGTAGTCGCCGGCCTGGACGAGCTGCACCCGGGCCGCGTTGACCAGCAGGGCCGCCAGCAGCAGGGTGCAGAAGGCGCAGGCGTGCCGGATGTACCGGGCCATCGGCCGGCCGCCCTCGCCGCCGCCCATCCCCGCGTACTCGCTCACGGCGCCTCCCTGCCGTCGTACTGACTGCGTGCCGAGTCGCTCACCCGGATCAGCAGGGCCACGATCGCCCAGTTGGTGACCACCGAGGAGCCGCCCTGGGCGAGGAACGGCATGGCCATGCCGGTCAGCGGGATCAGCCCGGTGACCCCGCCCGCGATCACGAACACCTGGAGGGCCAGGATCGAGGCGAGCCCCACCGCGAGCAGCCGCCCGAACGGCTCGCGCAGTGCGAGGCCCGCCCGGTAGCCGCGCTCCACCAGCAGCGCGTACAGCAGAATGATCGCCGCGAGGCCCGCGAGGCCCAGCTCCTCGCCCGCGGTGGCCAGGATGAAGTCCGACTTGGTGGCGAAGCCGATGAGCACCGAGTGCCCGAGTCCGAGGCCGGTGCCGAGCAGCCCTCCCGCGGCGAACGCGAACAGCGACTGGGACAGCTGGTTGGGGCCACGGCCCGCCTCGATGGTGGCGAACGGGTGCAGCCAGTCCGCGATCCGCGCGCCCACGTGCGGCTCCACCCGGCCCACGGCCACCGCGCCCAGCACCGCGAGCACCAGCCCCACCGCGATCCAGCCGGTGCGCCCGGTGGCGACGTACAGCAGCATGACGAACAGCCCGAAGAACAGCAGCGAGGTGCCGAGGTCGCGCTCCAGGACCAGCACGCCGACGCTGAGCAGCCAGATCGTCACGAGCGGGCCGAGCACCCGCCCGGTCGGGAACTGCATCCGCCAGATCCGGCGGCCGGTGTACGCGAGCGCGTTGCGGTTGGCGGCGAGGTACGCGGCGAAGAACACCGCCAGCAGCACCTTCGCGAACTCGCCCGGCTGGATGGAGAAGCCGGCGACGCGGATCCAGATCCGGGCGCCGTTGACCGCCGGGAAGAGGATCGGCGCCAGCAGCAGGACGAGCGCGGCGACCACGCAGACGTAGGAGTACCGCTGGAGCACCCGGTGGTCGCGCAACAGCAGGACGACGACGATGAACAGGGCCACCCCGAGCGTGGACCACACCAGTTGCGCGGGGGCCGCGTGGTCGCCCGGCGTCTCCAGGTCCAGCCGGTAGATCAGCACCAGACCGAGGCCGTTGAGCAGCACCCCGATCGGCAGCGGCAGCGGATCGGCGTACGGCGCCCGCAGCCGTACGGCGAGATGGGCGACGAGCGCGAGGACCCCGAGCCCGGCCCCGTACGCCAGCGCCCCCGGCGGCACGCGCCCGGCCCGTGCCAGGCCCACCGCGCAGTACCCGTACACGGACAGCGTCACGGCCAGCACGATCAGGGCCAGCTCGATGCCGCGGCGCCGGGGCAGCCGTACGTCGGCCACGGCCGTCGGGGCCGCCGCCGCGGCGGTTCCGGCGTTGCTCATGCCCGGAACCTACCCAAAACACACTATTTGTTCTTGCGTTGTGGGCCGTCAGCGCGGCGAAGCCACCGGCAGGACCAATGTCGCCACCGCGCCCCCGTCCACCGCGTTCCGGAACGACAGCCGCGCCCCGAGGACCTCCGCCTGCCCCACCGCGATGGTCAGCCCGAGCCCGTGCCCCTTCGCGCCGCCCTCGGTCCGAAACCTCTGCGGCCCGTGCGCGACCAGGTACTCCGGATACCCGCCCCCGTGGTCCCGCACCGTCACCACGGGCCCGTTCACCGTCAGCAGCACCGGCGACGCCCCGTGCTTGTGCGCGTTGGCCACCAGGTTCCCCAGCACCCGTTCGAGCCGCCGCCGGTCCGTCTCCACGAGGGCGTCCTGCACGACCCGTACCTCGGTGTCCGTCCCCGACGCCCGCACCACCCGCTTCGCGAGCGCCCCCAGCTCCTCGGCGTCGACGTCCAGCCGCTCCCGCCCGGTGTCCAGGCGGGAGATCTCCAGCAGGTCCTCGGTGAGCGTGCGCAGCGCCGCCACCCGGTCCCGCACCAGCTCCGTCGGCCGCCCCGGCGGCAGCAGTTCCGCCGCCGCGTGCAGCCCGGTGAGCGGCGTGCGCAGCTCGTGCGCCACGTCCGCGGTGAACCGCTGCTCGCTGAGCAGTTTGCCCTGGAGCGAGGACGCCATCGAGTCCAGCGCCGCGGCCACCGCGGCCACCTCGTCATGGGGCCGGGACGAATCCTTCGTCCGGGGGTCCTCCACGCGCGCGTCCAGGTCGCCCGCGCTGATCCGGCGGGCCACCCGAGCCGTGTCGTGCAGCCGCCGCGTCACCCGGGACACGGCGAACACGCCGACCAGCACGGTCGCGCCGATCGCGAGCACGGACGACCACAGGATCGAGGAGTCGAGCCCGGCGATGGTGCGCGACTGCTGCGAGTAGTCGATCTCCACGGCGAGCGCCCGGCGCCCCCGTACCGGGCCCGCCGCCCACATCGTCGGCCGCCCCCGGTGCGTGGACACCATGGTGCCGCGCTGCCCGGAGGCCGCGAGCCGCCGCAGCGAGCCGGGCAGGCCCTCGGGGTCAAGCCCGGCGTTCGGCATCAGCGCGTCCCCCGCCTCGTAGGCGCGGGTGGCGTCCGCGAGCCGGGACAGGGCGAGGCCGCGGGCCTGGCCGACGGTCTGGTTGGTCACCGAGACGTGCACGAGCACGCCGAGCAGCGCGGCCAGCGCGCAGCACATCACGGTGATGAACACGGCCGCCTTCACGGCGAGGGGCCCGGCCCAGCGGGTCAGCGGCAGCCTCATGACGCGCTCGGGGAGGCGGACGGTGACGCGGTGGGCTTGCGCGGGCCGCGGCCCGTGCCGGTGTGCAGGTACTCGTCCCGCGAGAACACCATCGCGCGCTGGCCGGGGTCCCACTCCCAGGTGGTGCGGTACTCGTAGCCCGAGATGTCGGCCGGGTTGCGCTCGATCAGCGCGCGCCCCGCCAGTTCCACGCCGAGGATCGCGTCGTTGTCGGCCAGCACCTGCACCAGGTGCCCGCCCTCGACGGTGTAGACCCGGACGGCCGTCTGGTTGGTCGGGTACAGCCGGAAGCCGAGCGTCAGATCGGGCCGGCCGTCCCCGGTCAGATCCCGGTAGTACGGCTTGAGCAGCGGGCACAGCGCCCGGTCGCCGCCCGGCCGGCACTCCTTCACCCGGTCCACGGTCGCGTGGTACGGCCCCTTGGACCCGTAGTCGTCCGGGTGCGCCTTCAGCTCCGCCTCGACGACGTCCACCGGATCGATCGCGCGGATGTCGTCGCCGCGGACGGTCAGCCCCTTGACGGTCTCGCGGGTCGCCACGTCGTACGGGTAGGCCGGGCTGGAGGCCGGGCGCAGGTCGGGCCAGAGCTTGGCGGGGCTGTCCGCGGCCTGGGTCGGCCCGGCGCTCTGGAGCTGGCCGGCGTCCCCACAGGCCGCCGCCGTCGCCGACAGCAGGGCGACGGCGGCCGCGGCGAGGGCGGTGCGCACAGGGCGACGGAAGGGCACGGTGCTCCTGGGACGGTGGTTTCGCAGGTCAGTAGGCCAGTATGCACATAGATTCCAAGGAAGCCCCTTTTCGTCCGTTCTGCACCCACGGGCTCCGGGCGCCGGGTGCCCCGACAGAGGCTACTCGGCCAGTTCCTCCAGCAGCCGCACGGTATGCAGCCCGGCCCGCAGATACGCCACGAACAGCTCGTTGTGCAGCGCCCACGCCGAGCGCCGGGACCGGATCAGCCGGATGGCCTCGTCCGCCGACCCGCCCTGCTGGACGAGCGCGTGCGCCACCACCAGACCCGAGCGGTTGTACCCGTGGTAGCAGCGCACCAGCACCCGGCGGCCCGCTTCCGACGCCTCGTTCGCCGCCCGCGCCAGCCGGATCACCCCGGCGAGCTGCGTGCCGTCCAGCGGTCCGTCCGGTATCGGCCACACATGGTGCTCGACGCCCGCGTCCGGGCCGTACCCCGGCAGCCGCAGCAGCGACTGCACCACGTCGAACTCGTCCCGTACGACGGCGACCTCCAGTCGCCCCGTACGCCCCCGGTACTCGTGTCCGCCCATCCACAGACCGGGCACGATCTCGCTCCACGGGTTCCGTGGAGCAGGCACGTCGGGCTGCATCCCGCGGGTCCGCACCGGCGCCTCCCCAACTCCCCTGCGCAGGGCCGCTCTCCACGGTAACCGGTCTTGCCCCGGAAGCACCCGGCCTGTTCCCATGGTCGAGGGGTGATGCGCATGAGCGGACTGCGCGTGGTGCCGGCCCACCGGCACGGCCGGGACCGGCTGTACGTCTGCCGCCCGGACGGCGGCAACATCGCCTGGTACGACCGGGACGCCGGCCGGGTCGACCTCCTCGTCGAGGACGAGCGGGAACAGGTACTCGAAGCCCTGAAGCCCTTCCTCAGCGGCCCGGTGACCGTGGGGCCGCCCCCGGTCCCCACACCCGCCGAACTCGCCCGGCTGTCCCTGCACCCGGACGACGACCTCGCGCCCAACCGCCCCGGCGAGGCGCTGCTGATCGCCCTCGACCGCGACCCCGGAGCCGGGCACCGGCTGCGTCCCGACCCGCGCCGGCGCGCCCTGCTGGCCGAGCGGACCGTCGGCGACACGCTCGACGGCCTGGAGGGCGCCGGCTGGCACACCCTGCACTCGCTGCCGCTGCCCGGCGGCGACCGCGTCCACCATCTGCTGATCGGCCCCGGCGGACTGTTCGCCGTGCACGCCCTGTACGCCCGCAGGGCGCGGGTGCGGGTCGCCGACCCGATGGTCACCGTGGGCCGGCACGCGCCCGAGCCCCTGCTGCGCCTGCTGCGCACCCGGGCCGACCGCGCCGCCTACGCCCTGACCGCCGAGGTGCGCCCGGTCCTCGCCCTGACCGACCCGGCCGGGGTGACCCTGACCGCCGCGGCGCGGGGCGTACGCATCCTGTCCGCCGCGGAGCTGACGGGACTGGCCCGGCTGGGCGGGGTGCTGAAACCGGGGGACGTGGAGGCGTTGCACGCGATGGCGCGGGACCGGCGGACGTGGGAGAAGGTCTAGGGGACCGGGTTCTCAGGGCAGGGTCGCGGCTCGTTTCCGGTCCAGCAGGGGTGCCAGCAGGTCGCCGTGCGCCCGCAGCCGTGGTGCGATGTCCTCGGCCTGGAACTCCAGGTGCCCCGCTGACCGGCACTCGGCGACCTCGTCCCAGGTCACGGGCGCGGAGACCAGCGGGGCGCGGCGGGCGCGCAGGGTGTAGGGGGAGGCGGTGGTCTTGCGGGCCGCGTTCTGGCTCCAGTCCACGAACACCTTCCCCGGCCGCAGGCTCTTGGTCATCCGGTGCACCACCAGGCGGGGCAGCGCCCGCTCCGCCTCCACCGCGAGCGCCCTGGCGTACTCGCTGGTCCGCTCCGAGGAGGCGCCGGACACCGCCGCCAGCAGGTGCAGCCCCTTGGACCCGGCCGTCTTCGGGTACGCCTCGATCCCGTCCGCCGCGAGCCGCTCGCGCAGCCACAGGGCGACCTCGCAGCACTGCACGATCGTCGCCGGTGCCCCGGGGTCGAGGTCGAACACCAGTCGGTCCGCCTCGTCCGGCGACCGCACCAGCCACTGGTGCGTGTGGAACTCGGTGACGAGGTTCGCCGCCCAGACGAGGCTCGGCAGATCCTGTACGACGACCATCCGGGCCGGGCTGTCCGCCGACGACCTCGGCACCTCGGCGGTCGTGACCCACTCGGGTGTACCCGGCGGCACGTTCTTGGTGAAGAACAGCTGGCCCCCGGGCCCGTCCGGATAGCGCAGGAACGACACCGCGCGGTCGCGCAGGTGCGGGAGCAGCACGTCGGCGATGGTCGCGTAGTAGTGCACCAGCTCCGCCTTGGTGAAGCCGGTCTCCGGATACAGCACCTTCTCCAGGTTGGTCAGCGGGACCCGCCGCCCCTCCACCTCTGTGATAGGCGTCATAGGATGACAATCCCAGACAAACCGGGACGAATGGGAAAGGAAGGGTGCGGCACGTGCGATCGATATGGAACGGCGCCATCTCCTTCGGGCTGGTCAGCATCCCGATCAAGCTGGTCAACGCGACCGAGAGCCACACGATCTCCTTCCGTCAGATCCACACCGAGGACAACGGCCGCATCCGCTACCGCAAGGTGTGCGAGGTGGAGGACCGCGAGGTCAGCCAGTCCGAGATCGGCAAGGGGTACGAGGACGCGGACGGCACCATCGTCCCGATCACCGACGAGGACCTGTCCCACCTGCCGATCCCGACGGCCCGCACGATCGACATCGTGGCCTTCGTGCCGGCCGAGAAGATCGATCCGCTCCAGATGGGCGCGGCGTACTACCTCGCCGCCAGCGGGGCCCCGGCCGCCAAGCCGTACACGCTCCTGCGCGAGGCCCTGAAGCGCAGCAACAAGGTGGCCATCGCCAAGTTCGCGCTGCGCGGGCGGGAGCGGCTCGGGATGCTCCGGGTGGTCGACGACGCGATCGCCATGCACGCGCTGTTGTGGCCGGACGAGGTACGGGCCCCCGAGGGCGTCGCCCCGGACGTGGACGTCACCATCCGCGACAAGGAACTCGACCTCGCGGACGCGCTGATGGACACCCTCGGCGAGGTCGAGATGGAGGAACTGCACGACGAGTACCGGGAGGCGCTGGAGGAGGTCATCGCCGCGAAGGCCGCCGGCGAGGCACCCCCTCAGGCCCCCGCGCCGGCGGCCGGCGGCAAGGTCCTCGACCTCATGGCCGCCCTGGAGAGCAGCGTCCGCGCCGCCCGCGAGTCCCGTGAGCCCGCATCCGCCGCCGGCGAGGCCGAGGTCAGACCGCTGTCGCGCCGCCGCTCCACCCCCAAGGAGACGGGTGCCAGGAAGTCCGCCTCCACGGCGAAGAAGACCGCCGAGAAGAAGACCACGGCGCGGAAGTCGACCGCCAGGTCGGCGGAACCGGCCGGGAAGAGCACGGCGAAGTCGTCCACGTCCAAGTCGTCCACGGCGAAGAAGACGACGGCGAAGAAGGCGGCCGCACGGAAACGCTCGGCCTGACCGGCGCGCGGCGTTGTCGGTGCCACCCCCTCCTCTTCCCTGCCAACCGCACCCGGTCGCGGGGGAGAGATACCAGCGGGTGGCAACGCAGGGCGGCGGACGGGCCCGTACCACCCGGATCCGGCGGCCGCGTTCCGCGCGGCCCAGGAGCGTGACCGAGCAACGGCTCGGACCGACACGACGGCCACCGGCACCGGCACCGCCCCGGCCGTCAGGCCGAGCACCAAGCCCTGACGAGCCGGGGCCACATCATGGATCAGTCGCGCGCCGGCCCGGCCGGCACCACGCTCGGCGGGGCGGCACGGAAGATCTCGGCCACCGCCGTGTTGACGACCGTCACCACCGCGACGGCACCTGCCGCGGCGGGATGACCCACGCCGTACAGAGCGGCGGCACCGCCGCCGAGCACCAGTGCCTTCACCACCAGGACCAGGGCGAGCCGCGGCCGCAGCCGGGCCCGGGGCGCGGCGAACAACCCCCAGACCACGACGGCCAGCAGAGGCGTTCCCACGCCGAGCAGGACGCGGAAAGCACCCTGGTGCCCCGCACCGAACCCCCACCAGCCCAGAAAACCCAGCGCCGCGAGTTCGAGCAGGAACGCCAGAACCTCGTTGGCGCCGTACCAGGGCCGCCCCCGAGCCCGGCCGCACCACCAGTGCCCCCCACCATCAGACCCTCCCGCTGTCCGGAGCGCCCAGCATGGCACGGTGGGGGGGCGGGACGTGGATGGAGCGGCGACGCCTGATGGGGGCTGTTCGATCCGGACAGGCGCACCGAGCATCGGCCGGCTTGCTCGGCACAGCGGCTTCCCGGTCTCTGGCCATGGCTGACGGCGCTCCCCGGTGACCGCACGCGGCGCGCACAAACGCGAAGACCCCGCACTCAGCGTTTCCGCTGGTGACGGGGTCTTTGGGCACCTGATCCATGGTGCGCCTGGCGGGGCACTCGGAGCTTGGGGACGGGCGGAACCGGTGGTCTCGACGGCGGACAGTTGATGATCGGGACGGTTGTCCGGCTGAACCGGTGGTCGGCGGCGATTGACCCGCGGGAAGCCGCCAGCTCGCCTGGTCACAGAGTCACCGTCGGCAAGCCGCTCAGCGGAATGCAAGGTCCGGTACGGGCAGGGCAAGGCTCAGGGTGACGACGACCACCAGGATCGCGATGACCCGCGGCTTCCCCCACACCCACCTGTCCGGATTCTCGGGCAGGGGAGTGCCGAATTTGCCACCCATCGCTGGGCTGAACGTCGTGAGCAACAGAAGGGCACCCGCCCCGTACCAAATCATTGAGCGCAGCGGATTCCATAGTTCGGGAAACTGTCGATTCGTCAGAACATACATAAAAAGCATCCATTGGGCTCCGAGTGTGAGGACAGTACTGAAAGGGGGCTGCCACCCGGCATAAGAAGGCAGCTTCAAGCGAGCCATGTCGTATCGCCTCTGCCAGTGCGGGTGGTGGTGCCACAGATGGTGCCACTGGCGTGCGAGGCTGCCTCCCTGGCGCCGCTCGGCGTCAGCGGCGCTCTCCCACACCTCCAGGGAGGCGCCCCACATCACGGCCCTCAGATCGGCGCAGTGCTCACGGCTACGTAGTACATCGGTGCGGGCAAGGCGGCCGACCAACAGCAGCGTGAGGGCGAGCAGTGCGGTACCGGCGGCCGTGTGCTCCAGAGCCCAGTAGTACCCATGTGTGCACCGGACCCAGATCCACTGCGCGGCGCACGGCGCGAAGACCAGAGCCAGCCATGTCCGCCACAGGGCTACTGTCGCGTAAGCGATGTCAACGTCCCTGTTACGCAGATGCGCCAGTTCGTGGAGGACTACGGCTTCGAACAGCTCGGGCCGTGCACGGCGCAGGGCGACCAGTCCCCAGTCCAGGCAGATGGTGTAGGAGCCGATGCGGCCGAACACGAGCGCGGAGGCGGTGGTGGCACTGGTGCTGATTACATATTCGGGCTCCAATGCCACACCGCACCGAGTTCGCAATCTTTCCAAGTCCGCGAATAGTCCGGCGTCGGCGGGCTGCGACGGTGATGGGTCGACGCGGCGGGCATACCGCGTGTGGAATCCGTCAGAGAACTGGTTGACAGTAAAGAGTGGCCGCCAGTCCTCGCTCTCCACCGCACGTAACCGAACTCGCTGCCAATACCGAACTCGCCGCGAATACTCGCTCTGACAGGATTCCAGCGGCTGTGGAGCGGCGAGCTCGGTTGCTTGCGGTGACTGGGAGACCTCTGCGGTGATGCGCGTTGTCCGGCGGGGGACAGGGAGCAGGTGACTCCGGCGTCGGCGCCAGGTGGGAAGGAACCAGTAGACGCCGAACGCAACGACAAGGACGACGACCATGCCAAGGATGGCCATGAAGGAGGAAGAGGCGTCAAGGCGTTCCTGGCAGGGCTGCCAGCGCTGCCAGTGGTGCCAGTTCCCGGTATGAGGCCAGGAGGGGTCGAGCACGGCAGCGGGATCGAAACGGCTGCTCGCATGTGCCTCGTAGGAGCGGATACAGGGCTCGTACGCGGCACGCCAGGTAAGCGTCTGCACCGCCGTGTTCAGGAGGAACAGGGCAGACGTCGTCAGTAGCAGCAGGAGAAGAAGGAATCGACGGTTCGTCCCCGCGCTGAGTACCCGGTAGTAGGCCTCCGGCCGGGACGCACGGGCAGGCCGCATGGCGCCGGCCTATTGGTTGCGGACGATGTGGCTGATCACACAGGAGGCGAGCCGGTCGGCTTCCTGCTCTCCCATACCAGTTTCTCGTGCCCGCTCCTTCACGATGCGGTGCAGCCTGTCGAGCTGTTCCCCGTCCAGTTGCGGCAGGACTGTGACAGCAGGCGGAGTTCGGCGCAGCAGCCGCTGCAGCCACGCATGGGCTCGCTGCGTGAGGGTGCGTGCCGAAGCCGCTGTGAGTTCCTGTGCGAACTGTTGGAGAACCATCCACACCAGCGGCGTGACCAGAACGGCGACCGCTCCCGTGCCGAATCCGAGCGGACTGACCTTCTGACGGTGGGCGAATGCTCGTGTCACTTCGTCGGCATCACGCGTGAGCAGTTCCTGGATGTCCTTCAGTTCGTCCGGGGCCCTCTCGGCCGCAACTGCCTGGACGACATGGTCAACCCGAGCACCACCCATGACCCTCTCCCCGTTCTCTGCCGCACCACAGGCGTAGACAGCCAGATCTGATCCAGCGTAGTAGCACTGGGTGACTGGGGCTTGGGGGTTATCCGAACCCGCAGAACTGACGGTGTCAGCTGATGTCGTCGGTGTCGGACCTGGGGGCGGATCCGCGTTGTGGAGGTTGTAGTCGACGAGTCCAGATTGTTCGACGGTGGAGGCGCAGCGCAGTGCCGCGCTGACGGTCAAGCCGAACAGATCGCAGGTCCGGCGAGGATCGCCTCGGGTGCGCGCGTTCACGGACCTGGCAGCGCAGGAGTTCATGAGTGACCTGGTCAGTCCAGTCGTCCGCCAGGGGTGGCGAAGTAGTAGTACGTCGCGCTCTTCTGTACGCGCAGCATCGCGGGGGCCGCCAGGAGCAGGCCGGGATCTGGCTCATCGCCTGTGTGCGGGCCTTGACGGCGCCGCGGCGGGCGATCCGCAGCCCCCGCACCGCCTCGACCACGCCGTCCCGGCTCTCGGGGATACCGGTGGCCCGGCTGGACAGCACAGCCGTCACGGCGGAGGAGGCGTCGATCGGGTCCGACCTCCCCTTCACCGCCGCGTCTTGCGGTCCGGACGGTCCACATCGACGACGGGGACGCCGACGGCGGTACCTGGGCGAGCTCGGCTCCGTAGCGCCGGTGCGCTCCACACCCACCGCGACCAGCGTGCCGTGCGTACGCATCCAGTCCAGCAGATCCCGGTCGCCGCGGATGGTGGCCGGAAGCTCCTGGTCGGCCAGGTGCCGGCCGATCGGGTCGATCACTACGGCGTGGTGGGTCACGCCGTGGGTGTTCGACTCCGCCGGTGATCTCCGGGCCGTCGTGCGTCATGCTGGTCATGTCCGTCCTTGTGGCGTGTCCGTTCCGAGGGCGGCACGCGTCGGTCGGGCGGGTGGACAAGACAGTGACGGGCTTCTGGACCAAGCTCCTTTGGCGCCTACCTGTGGCGATGCTCCGAACGGAGGGACGCGAGCTGAACCGCGTCGCTCGCCCTGCGGACTTATAACTCAGTGTCATGTTGTGGTTCGCTCCGGTCGGCTCAGCTGATAAGAGCTAGCTCGTGCCCCGTCTCGTGCCCCAAAATTCTCGGTGTGGCAGACACGGGACCTACCGAAGAAGAGACACCGGACGGGCTGCTGGGCTGGTGCCTGGTGGCCAACGTGGCGCGAGAAACCGCGCACGGCGAGAGCGGCCTCGACATCCAGCACGGCACGAAGCACTTCCGCGCAGGCGCCCTGCTGTGGATCCCGCCTGTCCGCTGGGACCCGGGCGACGGTCGCTGGCACGCTGTGGGCCGGCACCGGGGCAACAGCCGTCGGTACGTCAACATGGTCGTACGCGCGGATGACCTGGAGAACTTCCGGGTCAAGGGTGTCTACAGCGAAGCTCTGGTGCGCAGCCTCAACGGCTATGACCACGACCCGGCCGCCCCGCGGACCCTGCAGAACCCGTGGACCCGAGAGCGGGCCCAGGAATGGGCGGACGCCCGAAACCACTTCCGGGAGCCGGTATTCATAGAAGGCCACCGTTACGCCCACCCGCGGATCTCCGTTCCCAACCCTCCACCGGCAGAGCTACAGGTCGGCGGTGAAATCCTGCACCTAGCCCACTACGGCACCAGGGGAGCCCACTACAGCCGCATGCCCCCTCCCGTGGAATGGACCCCCGAGTTCTGAAAGGAACTTCGGAAGGTGCGTAGCTGCACGTCACGCGCTGGAAGCGGTACGGGCATGACCGTCTTTACGCCAATCCGCCTGATGGCACCGCGGTCGGTTGGGCGGACGTCACGACTGCCGACCAGGTGGAGCAGGTGTACGGCGTCGCTCGTCATCGCCAGGCTTGGAGCCGGGCCTGAACCGGCGCGTCTCAGCAAGGTGCCGGCCTTCCCTGTGGGACCTGCGAGCGGTCTCCAGGGTGTGACCGTCGTCGGGGCGGGGCCCTGTCAGTGCGGTCTCTTACGCTCCGCTCTTGAACATGCAGTTCGAATTGAGAGGGGACGCGGATGGGCGGCAACGCATGGACTCACACGGGCCCGTATCAGCGTGATCTGACGGCCGCGTTCCGGCAGGCCCAGGAAGACGAGTTGGCGCGGGACAACCACGGCTTCGAGGGACGGTCCGTCGAGGAGCTCTGGTGCGACCCGGAGTGGCATGAGTACATCTTCACCGGCGGCACGGGCTCCGTGCTGGACTTCCCTCTCATGATCGAGGCCGCGGACACCGACGACGGCCCGTTCATGCGCCCGCTGACCGATGACGAGGTGCGTGTGTGGGCTCCTCACGGCCGGCCCACCTACGAGGAGTGGGACGCCGCCCTCGATTCCGAGCGGTTGGACTTCCCAGACCGCGCCCGGGGGAACTGCACAGTGCTCTACCGCGACGGTAGGCCCGTGCAGATCGGCTACTGGGGGGTCACCGCCGACTAGGGGAGTCGGTACCGCCTTGCGCTGTGGCCCACACCTGTTCCGGGTCCGGGGCCACATCGTTTTGCGGGCTTACCTGGGAGAACCCTCCAAGATCCCCGTCCACAGACCCCGACATGCGCCCGCTTCGGGCCGCATACGCCTGCACAAACGCGAAGACCCCGGCCTCAGCGTTTCCGCTGGTGACGGGGTCTTTGGGCACCTCGTGCTGGGTGCCCCCGGCAGGATTCGAACCTGCGCACACGGCTCCGGAGGCCCTTTTGCCTCACAGACAAGGTGCTGGTTCCGAGGCTTGATCGAAGCGAACCAGCTGGTGCCTGTCCACGGATGGTCCACAGGGGTAGCCCTCCTCCGATGGGTCTTCAGGAAGGCCGGATACGCGTTTGCATGGTCCCGTTGCTCAAAGCAACCGTTCGCACGCTATTCTCGCGGAACCCACACATGTCAGGGGAGGGCATGCCGTGAGCGACACCTGGGTTGCCTTCGACTCCGAGGCCGCCGAGGCGCACGGGTGTCCGGTCGGGACCTTCCCGACCGAACCGCTGCCGGACGTGAAGCGCCACCTGGACGCTTGCGCCAAGCCTGGCCGTGACGGTTACGTCTTCCTCGGTCCCGTGGGCGGTCGGCTTCGGCGGACCCGCTTCCGGGATGACTGGATCAATGCCAGGAAGTCCGGAGGGAGACGGTGGTACAAGTCAACGCTTCAGCCCCTGGAGAGGGTCCCATAGCTGAAACCATGGGACGCTGGCTGCTGCCTCTGGCAAAGTGATCGTCACTGCTAGACGTTTCTCGTAAGGAACCTTTGTGAGCACGCTCGGTAGCTTCATCTGGTCAATCGCTGACCAGCTTCGGGGCCCCTATCGCCCCAACCAGTACGGGAGCGTGATCCTCCCGTTCACGATCCTGAGACGGCTCGACTGCGTACTCGAGCCGGACCGCGCGGCGGTACGGGAGCTGGCTGCGAAATACGAGAACCCGAACCGGCTCAAGGTCGAGGTCAAGAAGGCCACGGGACGGACGTTCTACAACACCTCCAACTACGAGTTCGCGAACTTGCTGGCCGATGCGGATGGGCTGGCGGACAACCTCGCTGACTACATCGACCGGTTCTCCCCCGACGTGGATGTGTTCGAGTACTTCGACTTCAAGAAGGAGATCCTTGCCCTGGAGAAGGCCGGGCTCCTTCGCGAGATCGTCAACTCCTTCGGCGCCGTCGATCTCCACCCCGATGTGGTGTCGAACTCCGACATGGGCGATGCCTTCGAGTACATCATCCGCAAGTTCAACGAGGCCGCGAATGAGACCTCCGGAGACCACTACACGCCGCGCGACGCGATCCGGCTGCTGGTCGACCTGCTCTTCGCCGAGAAGGACGTCGACCTCACCGAAGGCGGCATCATCCGCTCGCTGTACGATCCCACCGCCGGCACCGGCGGCATGCTCTCCCTGGCCGAGGAGCACCTGCTCGCGCAGAACCCCGAGGCGAAGCTGAGCCTGTACGGCCAGGAGTACAACCCGCAGTCGTACGCCATCTGCAAGTCCGACCTACTCGCGAAGGGCCACGACGCGACCAACATCGCCTTTGGCAATACGCTCACTGATGACGCCTTTAAGGGCCGCCAGTTCGACTACTGCATGTCCAACCCGCCCTACGGGGTGGACTGGAAGCAGTACGCCAAAGCGGTTAAGGCGGAGCGCGACTCAGCTGGCCCCTACGGCCGCTTCGCACCGGGACTGCCCGCAACCTCCGACGGCCAGATGCTCTTCCTGCTCCACCTGGTCCACAAAATGCGCTCCGCAGAGGACGGCGGCGGCCGCGTCGGTATTGTCATGAACGGATCCCCGCTGTTCAGCGGCGCTGCCGAATCCGGCCCCTCCAACATCCGTCGGTGGCTGCTGGAAAACGACCTCGTCGAGGCGATCGTCGCCCTGCCGACCAACATGTTCTTTAACACCGGTATCGCCACCTACATCTGGATTCTCGACAACACCAAGCACCGCAGTCGCCGGGGCAAGGTCCAACTCATCGACGGCACGTCGTTCTGGACCAAGATGCGCAAGAACCTCGGCTCCAAGGGGCGCGAGATAAGCGACGAGGACCGCACCAAGATTGTGCAGTTGTACGTCGACTTCGAGGACGCCGACCCCGAACTCTCCAAGGTCTTGCGTAACGACGAGTTCGGTTACTGGACCATCACTGTCGAGCGCCCCCTGCTCGATGAGGGCGGCAACCCTGTAGTCGATCGCAAGGGCAACCCGAAGCCCGACTCGAAGAAGCGCGAAACCGAGAACGTCCCCTTCACCTACGGCGGTTCGACCGCAGGTATGGCGGGAGAGCGCCAGGTCATCCAGGCCTACTTCGAAGCTGAGGTGAAGCCCCACGTCCCTGACGCCTGGATCGACTGGGCCAAGACCAAGACTGGCTATGAGATCCCCTTCACCCGACACTTCTACAAGTACGT
Organism: Streptomyces hygroscopicus subsp. hygroscopicus; assembly: GCF_030269125.1. Classification (GTDB taxonomy): domain Bacteria; phylum Actinomycetota; class Actinomycetes; order Streptomycetales; family Streptomycetaceae; genus Streptomyces; species Streptomyces hygroscopicus_C. The sequence goes on from NZ_BSSM01000010.1 coordinate 318,572, forward strand.
TCCGCCCCGTCCGCTCGCAGAGATTGATGCCGACCTAGAGAAGCAGGTCGCCAAAATCCTCGAGCTGCTGCGAGAGGTGGAGCAGTGACGCGCTTCGGCCACGCGGTGGAGAAGATCGACGAGCGAATCCCCGGTATCGACCTTCCGCTCATGTCCGTGTCCCAGACACGAGGTGTCATTCGGCGAAGCGAGTTGACGGATGCTCCTCAGCGAGCTGAGTCCCTCGACAGCTACAAGGTGTGCCGGGCCAACGACATCGTCTTCAACAAGATGAGCATCCGCTCTGGCGCAATGGGTGTCGCAGCAGAAGATGGGTTGGTCACCTACCACTACGAGGTCATGCGTCCGCGTGAGGGGACAGATCCACACTTCATCACATACCTGATGAAGTCTTCGTGGTTCACAGAGGAGCTTATCAAGCGCGAGCGGGGAATCGGCGCAGGCAACCAAGCCAACGTTCGCACAACGGAAGTGCCATTCTCGGTCCTTAAGACGATCGACGCTTATATTCCCGACCACGCTGAGCAGCGGGCCATCGCCGACTACCTCAACCGTGAGACGGCCCGCATCGATACGCTCATCGACGAACAGCAGCGACTGATCGAGTTGCTCCGTGAGCGGAAGATGGCCGCTATGGCAAAGGCCACTGCCAGCGGGGAACCAGTCGTGTTTAGGCGCATCATCACCCGAATCCGCCAAGGGTGGAGCCCCAACTGCGAGCCCTGGCCTGCGGATGGAGTGACGGAGTGGGGGGTGCTAAAGGTCGGATGTTCAAACAGCGGGACGTTCGATGCGACGGAGAGTAAGCGGCTACCGGACGATATGACACCGAGGCCGGAGTTTGTCGTCGAACCTGGAGAGATCGTCATGTCTAGGGCGAACTCCAAGGAATTGGTTGGGGCGTCTTCTGTAGTGGATCGCGCATACCCGCGCTTGATGCTTAGCGATCTCAACTACGGGCTGACGGTTGTCAACGGTGTGGATCCTGAGTTCGTTTCCTACGCGCTCAGGTCTGGTCACGTCAAACACCAGATCAGTCTTGCATCCAAAGGGACCAGCCCGTCGATGCAGAAGATCTCACAGCGAGATATCAGAGATCTCATTTTGCAATTGCCATCGCTGGACGAACAGCGGCGGATCGTACTCCACCTGGATGAGCAAACAGCGAAGACGGACGCACTCATTGCCGAGTCGGAGCGGTTTATTGAGCTCGCTCGCGAGCGGCGATCGGCACTAATCACGGCGGCAGTGACGGGGCAGATCGACGTACGAGAGGCGGCGTGATGGCTGACCACAACGAGGTGGTCTTCGAAACAGAGATCTGCGAGTACCTGCGGGATCACGGCTGGCTGTACTCGAAGAATGACCACGATGGTGGCGAGTACGACCGGGAGCGGGCTCTGTTCCCGGCGGACCTGTTCGCATGGTTGGAGGCGACGCAGAAGCCGGCATACGAGAAGGCATTGAAGGCAGCTGGCTCGCAGGCGAAGTTCTTGGACGTGCTGACCGCGGCGCTCGACCGGCCGCTGGAGCACGGCGGTGGGACGCTGAACATCCTGCGCCACGGGGTGCAGTACATCGGCGGTGGCCGGTTGAAGATGGCGCAGTTCCGACCGGAAACGTCGCTCAACGAGACCACTACGACGCTCTACGAGGCGATGCGGGTGCGGGTGGTGCGGCAGGTGCACTTCTCGACCGCTGACCAACGCAGTATCGATCTGGTGTTCTTCATTAACGGGGTTCCGGTGGCCACGGTGGAGCTGAAGACCGACTTCACCCAGTCGCTGGACGAGGCAGTCAACCAGTACAAGCAGCATCGCAATCCGCTGACAAACGGGCGGCCGGAGCCGTTGCTGTCGTTCGGGCACCGGGCGCTGGTGCACTTCGCGGTCTCGAACAACCTGGCGGCGATGACCACGAGGCTGGAGGGGGAGAAGACCCACTTCCTGCCGTTCAACATGGGCTTCGACAGCGGAGCCGGTAACCCGCCCAGTGCGGACGGCCGGTCGTCGACGGCGTACCTGTGGGAGCGCGTCTGGGAGAAGCACGCCTGGCTGAACATCATCGGGCGGCTGATGATCGTGGAGACCAAGGAGGAGTGGGACGTCACTACCGGCACCTCGGTGCGGCGTACGAGCATGCTCTTCCCGCGGTTCCACCAGTGGGAGGCCGTCACGAACATCGTCGACGCGGTGAAGGAGGAGGGTGTCGGGCAGCGGTACCTGATTGAGCACTCGGCCGGTTCGGGGAAGACGAACACCATTGCCTGGACGGCTCACCGGCTGGCGCGGCTGCATGTCGACAATCAGAAGATCTTTGACTCGGTCATCGTGGTCGTGGACCGCACTGTGCTCGACTCCCAACTGCAGGATGCGATTCGGCAGATCGACGGCACCGACAAGATCGTCAGGACGATCAGCCCCGAGGACGTCCGCAAGGCCGGCCTGAAGTCGAAGTCGGGTCTGCTGGCGCAGGCGTTGAAGAACGGTGAGCTCATCATCGCGGTGACGGTGCAGACCTTCCCGCATGCGCTGAACGAGATCCGGAACAACGCCGGCCTGAAGGGCAAGCGGTTCGCTGTCATCGCCGATGAGGCGCACTCCTCCCAGTCGGGGCAGATCTCTTCGAAGCTGAAGCAGGTGCTGACGGCCGAGGAGGTCAAGGACATCGAGGAGGGCGGCGAGGTCGATGTGGAGTCGATCCTGGCCTCTGAGATGACCGAGCGGGCCGAGTCGGACAACATCTCCTACTTCGCCTTCACTGCGACGCCGAAGAACAAGACGCTGGAGCTGTTCGGCCGCAAGGGAGCCGACGGGAAGCCCCACGAGTTCCACCTGTACTCGATGAAGCAGGCGATCGAGGAGGGCTACATCCTCGACGTGCTCAGGGGCTACCAGCACTATGACACCGCGCTGAAAATCGCCGGCAAGGCCGAGATTGGCGACGGAGGGCAGGTCGAGGAGGCCACCGCCCGCAAGGGTCTGATGCGGTGGGTGAAGCTCCATCCAACGAACATTAGCCAGAAGGTGCAAATCATCGTCGAGCACTTCCACGCCAACGTCGCCTACCTGCTCGAAGGCAAGGCGAAGGCGATGGTGGTGACCGACTCGCGCAAGTCCGCGGTGAAGTACAAACTGGCCATCGACGCCTACATAGCCAAGCGCCGCGCCAAGGACGCCTCGTACAACTACCGCACGCTCGTCGCCTTCTCCTCCGGGGTCGCGATACCCGAGGACGAGACCTGGGACAACGCCTGGGGCCCGCAGCCGTCAAAGGATGACGAGTTCACCGAGGCCAACATGAACCCCGGTGCGGGGACTGATCTGGCGGCGTCGTTCAAGGGTGACACGTACAAAATCATGCTGGTCGCCAACAAGTTCCAGACTGGTTTCGACCAGCCTCTCCTCTCGGCGATGTACGTTGACAAGAAGCTGTCAGGGGTCGCCGCGGTGCAGACGCTCTCTCGGCTCAACCGCGTTCACCGCACTCCTGGTGGGGAGCAGAAGCGCAAGACGTTCATCATCGACTTCGCCAACAAGCCCGAGGACATCAAGGCCGCCTTCGAGCCGTACTTCAAGAACGCCAGCCTGGAGACCGAGACCGATCCGTACGTCGTCATTCACCTGGCCAATAAGCTTGCCCAGGTCGGGATCTATACCGAGGACGACGTCCGTAAGGTTGCCGAACTATGGGTGACCCGGAAGGGCAACAACGCACTCTCGGCGGCGATCAGCCCGGCGCAGCACGACTTCCGGCGCCGCTACGCTCGGGCGATCGAGGAGGAAGACAAGGTCGCCCTCAATTCGCTCGACCTGTTCCGCAAGGATGTCTCCACCTATGTGCGGCTCTATGACTTCATGTCACAGATCGTTGACTACGGCGACCCCTACATGGAAATGCTGTCGATCTTCCTGCGCCTGCTGGAGAAGGTCATCGCCGAGTCCGCCTGGGCGGCCGAAGTGGACCTTTCCGACGTGGTGCTGGTCGGGGTCAAGCACAGCAAGGCGAGCCGGGTCGACATCTCGCTCGCGGGCGACGGACAGCTGAAGGGCATCAGCGCTGCTGGCACGGGCACGAAGAAGGATCCGAAGTACGTCGCGCTCCAAGTCGTCATAGACAAATTGAACGACCTCTTCGGCGCCGAATCGTTCGCCGAGTACCAGGTTCGGGAGTTCGTACAGGGGCTCGTCCAGCGGTTGCTCGCCGACCCGAACTTGATCAACCAGACCAGGGTGAACACTAAGAAGCAGTTCTTGGAGTCACCAGACTTTCAAGCAGCCGTTACGGAGGCGGTCGCAGACAACCAGGACGCCCACAACACGATGGCTGACTACTTTTTCACCGACGGGCCGGCCATTAACTCGATCATCGTCGCCCTCGCGGATGCCTTCTACGAAGCAGCGATCGATCAGCAGGTGGATTCTTAGACACGGCAGCAGGCATGTCCGCCCAGCAGAGCACCCGCTGCGGAGGCGAGAGCAAGCAGGATCCACGGCCGCCATGAAGCAGGCCGAGTTGACCTCGGCCGACCAGCTCCACCGCTATGGATGGGACCAGCTGGAGGACGAGTGCGGTTTTCTGACAGGCTAGGCGATCGATCCTGAAGAGGATCCGCTGGAGGCGATCCCGGCCGAAGAGTTCCAGCGGGTCTGGATTCGGTGAGTGAGCGGGACAACCTCATTAGGAGAGAGGCTGGGTGATCTGCGGGCTGATCTGCGGATTCACCGGCCGAGGAAGTGAGCGGCTACTCGACCGTGGGGCACCGGTGTTGACCGCTGCTGACCCCTGTATCTGGCACGGCTGTGGCACGTGGCGTTTGGGTAGCCGCGGCGAGGCTCTTGCCGATCTCCGTGTGAGTGGGCACTCAGTTGGCGGGCTAAGCGCTTCAGTCGGTGACCCACGCGCCTGGGTACGTGGCGGTTGATCGTATGGGGCCGGAGATGACTCGGTCCTCTTCCTCAACCTTCCAGCGCCAGGGACGACCACTCAAGAGCGGTACTGCCACTGGGGATTGTGTACTAGGTAAGTGATTTTCGGCTTGACTTCGCCCGCATCCCTCTGCTCTGATGCTCGCCATGTCAAAGCTGTGCGAGTCCGGCGACGGTAGAGCCGCGACACGGATGGGTGGCACTAGATGTCAGGCCTGCTACCGCTACTACCGAAGGCATGGAACCTTCGAGAGGACTGGTCCCCGCCCCCCGATCAGCGTCGAAGTGGTGCTCCAAAACGTCGAGCCTACCGAGTCGGGATGCCTCGTCTGGAAGGGTATGACGGACAAAGACGGTCGGCCCTTGTATTACGACGGCGACCGGTACGCCGCAGGTGAGAACCCGCTCGTCTTCGTTCAACGCTGGGTATTCGAGCACTACTCCGACGAGCCACTCGCGCCGGGACAGACGGTCACGCGCAACTGCGAGAACAAGCTGCTTTGCGTTCATCACGAGCACGCCACTTTGTGGCGGCACCTGGGAAGCGGGGCGTTCGTGAACAGAAAGGGTGATCAGGCCGACAACGAAGCTGTTCCCTCTGACAAGTGCGCGAACGGACATGAGTTCGACGACGACAACATTCCCTACGTGAACCCAAAGTCGGGCGCCCGGAGTTGTCGGCGCTGCACGCGTGACTCGAAGCTACGCTCGCGCGGGATTGATCCAGAATCGGTGCCCTACGAGCCATACCGCAGAGGCAACACACACTGCCGGTCAGGTCACGAGTATGCGGTGTTCGGCTTCAAGCATCGAGGCGAAGGGCGTATCTGTAATGAATGCGTCCGCATTAAGAGCGCGAAGGGCAATCTGAAGAAATGTTATGGCTTGACGTTCGAGGACGTGGCCCAGATGCTCAAGAACCAAGACAACGCCTGCGCCACGTGTCTGACGCCCTTTACCAGGGCTGATCCAGACAACTTTCGGATGGGCGACGCCAATGTGGATCATTGTCACGCCCGTGGGCACAATCGGGGACTGCTCTGCATGGACTGCAACATCGCGCTCGGCAAGGTCAAGGACAACACTGAGACGCTGAGCAGGATGATCGATTACCTGAAGGCGTAAGAGTGCGCGCTCTCAGCTTGGAAGCTTGGGTGCTTCAGGGGCGGGAAGCTTGCTGACCCGCGGCGTAGCGCTGTCGACGCCTGACGTCCGCGGCTCGCATTCCTCGGTGTTCCCCGTGGCTTCCCGCACGACCTGGCACGGCTCTGGCACGTCTGCCGGGTGCCGAATGACTCCGCACCCTTCGTCTTCATGCGTCGGCCGTTGTCGGTGCGGTCCCGTAGCTTGAGGCCATGGATGGTACAGGCGAGAACTTTCCTCACCTCGGCGAGTCGTCGGCGGTGAGCCAGCCCGCTGCGGGGGTCCAGCCTTACTACGCGCAGCGCGCCGAATTGCTGGGGCAGAGGTACGGGAGCGTCACCTTCGAGGAAGTGCATGGCGGGGTGTTGGATCTGCTCCCGCCGGCGCCGGCGAAGGTGCTGGACGTAGGGGCTGGCGCTGGGCGGGACACCGTGGCACTCGCACGGCGCGGTTACCAGGTGGTCGCGGCGGAGCCGGTCCGTGAGCTTCGGGAGGTCGCGCAGAGCCTCAACCCGTGCGAAAACGTCCGTTGGGTCGAGGACTCGCTGCCCGCACTGTCCCACCTCGAAGGGCCTTTTGAGCTGGTGCTGCTGTCGGCTGTGTGGATGCACCTGGCGCCGGCCGAGCGTGGGCAGGCGATGGAGCGGCTGGCCACGCTGCTGGCTCCCTCGGGTCTACTGGTCGTCTCGCTTCGGCGCGGCGTCCCGCCGACAGACCGGGTGATGTTCGATGTGCCCGCGGAGGAGGTCGTGCGGGACGGGGAGCGGGCAGCGCTGTGGTTGGTGCGACTGGTAGAGGAGGGCGCAGACCGGCTCGGCCGTGCCGAGGTGTGGTGGCAGACGGTTGTCCTGCGCAAGGGGGGCGAGTGAGCGAACGCGAGTTCTACGCCCAGGATTCCTCGGCGCGGGCGTCGTGGCGGTTGGCAGTGCTGATGGGGGCCAACTCGCGCACCTACAAGTTCGCTCTCGGGCAGGCCCTGCTGGCGTTCGGGCGGACCGGGCGAGAGGAGATCTCCCTTGCCGAGCTCGCCGCTGCCTACAGCCTGGGCTTGGTGCAGCATTTGGCCCAGGACCCGCAGGCGCCGCAGACGGTGGAGCTGGGCGAGAAAGACTTCCTCACCGTCGCAGAGCAGGAGAGAGCGGCGACGCTGGAGGCCGGCCGGCCCACCGAGCGTCTGCTGGCAGCCGCAGTGCGTTCCATGCCGATGATGGTGATGCAGAAGTTCCACAATCTCCGTGGTGAAACTGCGGTGCCCCACACCTTCTATGAGCTGGCAGGGATGGGACGGCAGCGTGTCGTGCGCTTGACTCCTGACCTGCTGCGACTGGCGCAGTCGGAGCAAGCACCGTGCCTATCGGCCGAGTTGGGTGCGCGGTGGAGCATCGTGGAGAGCTCCTTCGCTGCCGGCGTCGGGCGCAGCCTCGTCGAGGAGGGTGTTACGGTCGACTGGGACACCCTTAAGATCACCGACAAACGCCGACGCCGCTCGGTGACCGGCATCGTTGACGCCACGGTCGGTTTTCAACACGGCCGCTGCCTGATCTGCGGCGACGTTCTGGCCACGGGGGAAGCCATAGTCGTCGACCACATTTTCCCGTTCTCCCTGATGCGTCGCTTCGACAGCGTCGGCTCCTGGCACGGTCCAGATCTGGACGCCCTGTGGAACCTTGCCCCCGCACATGCAACCTGCAACGGAGCCAAGAGCGACCGACTGCCCACCCCGGCCGAACTCGCCCGCCTCGCGGCCCGGAATGACGCAATCATGCGGTCCCCCCATCCCCTCCGCCGCACACTGCAACTCAGCCTGAAACACGCCCTGCCGGGCCAGAAGGCGCCCTCGTGGACCGAGTTCCTGGGAGCGATTCAGACAGCACTCTGAGTCCGGCCCTCGGAGTCCTGGGTCAATTACGGACGGCGTGCATGGCTCAGAAGTGATCGTGACGGATGAGCACCGCTTTAGGAGTTCGATCTTCCCTTGGCTTGGTCGGGGCTCGCCTCGCGAACCGGTGCCGTCGAGGGTTGCTGCAGGCCGCCGTCGTCCGGGGTCGTTGATGTCAGCGTTGGATGTCACCGGAACAGCTCCGGCACCGGACAGGCCTCCAAAGGCTCATCCGGCCGATCGGCCCAGCGCCACCAGACATGCCGACCAGTGCACCTCCATAGCGTCCGACACGTCCGCCGGCCATCGTCCTCCCGCTTGCAGAGGACGATGCCGCCGGACTTCATGGGCTGGCTGCACTCGGGACACGCCGGGGCGGCGTCGGTCATGCGGCGCACCCTAACGGAGCGACCGCTTCGTCCCGAAGCAACTTGGAGCGGCCGTTGTGCTTGGGGTGTAGTACCTGTCATCTGCGCTAATGGTCCGCTGACGTCCGCGGGTGTTCGCGGTTGTGCGTCGTGGTTGTCACGCAGTTAGACACTCAGTGTGCCTCGCCCGCATCGCTCTAAGCGATGTCCCGTAATTGACCTTGGATCTGCTTGCTGACCTGTGGCGTTCGTCGCTCAACCTGCGAGGGTGAGGTTGTGGAGGCGGGAGATGCCGAGCATGGCGTGGTGAACGCCGTCGCCCTT
>NZ_BSSM01000011.1 GCF_030269125.1 Streptomyces hygroscopicus subsp. hygroscopicus
GGGCGAAGTCCAGGGCGATCTCCAGGCCCGACCCGCGTGCCTCGTCGACGAAGTGGTCGAAGTCGTCGAGGGTGCCGAGGTCCGGGTGGATCGCGTCGTGGCCGCCCTCGGGGGAGCCGATCGCCCATGGCACGCCGACGTCGTCGGGTCCCGCGGTCAGGGTGTTGTCGGGGCCCTTGCGGAAGGTGCTGCCGATGGGGTGGACCGGTGGGAGGTAGACGACGTCGAAGCCCATCTCCGCGATCGCCCGCAGGCGCCGGGCCGCGGTGCGGAAGGTGCCGTGGGGCCGCTCGGCGGTGCCCTCGCTGCGCGGGAAGAACTCGTACCAGGAGCCGTAGAGAGCGCGCTCCCGCTCCACCAGCAGCGGCATCGGGTCGGAGGCGGTGACCAACTCCCGTAGCGGGTAACGGTCCAGGACCTCCCGCACGGAGGGCGACAGCGCCTCCGCGAGCCGCCAGGCGGCGGGGCGTTCCCCGTCCCGGAGGACGGCCACCGCGTCCAGGATCCCGCGCCGGTGTGCCGCGGGGGCCCCGGCGGCGGCACGTTCGTACAGCCGGGCGCCCTCTTCGAGGACCAGTTCGGTGTCGAGGCCGGCCGGGATCTTGATCCGGGCGTGGTGCCGCCAGGTGGCGAGCGGGTCGGCCCATGCCTCGACCGTATACGTCCAGCGGCCGGGTTCACCGGCGGTGACGGTGGCGCCCCAGCGGTCGGTGCCCGGGGCCAGTTCGCGCATCGGCGTCCAGGGGCCGGGGCGGCCCCGGGGATCGCGCAGCACCACGTTGGCCGCCACCGCGTCGTGCCCCTCGCGGAACACGGTGGCCGAGACCTCGAACGCCTCCCCGGTCACGGCCTTGGCCGGCCTGCGCCCGTGCTGGACCACGGGGCGTACGTCGAGGACCGGGATGCGGCCGAGGGCGGTGGCCCGCCCCGGTGGTGTCCCGGCGGCGGACCCGGCGCGTTTTCGGGCCGCCGCCTTCTTCGCCGCGGCCCTGGGGGCGCCGGCCGGCGGGGGTGAGGACGAGGTGTGCGTGGCGGCTGACGAGTGGTGCGTGGCGGGCATGACCGCTCCTGTCCGCGTCAACGTGGGATGACCAGGGGAGGTGGGTCCTGCGGGGGGGTACCGGGTGGTGCCCGTGGGGTGGGTACCGGTGGAGCCTTCCCATCCTTTTCGGGTGGGCAATCCGGAACTTTGTTAACTACTCGCGCGTATGTCCACCCACCGGACCGGCCCACTTGTACGAGTGCCCCCGGCCCGCCTCCCCACGCTCCGACACCCCCGCCGGCACGTCCCCACCGACGCCCCGGTAACCACTACCGTCGAGAGGGACGACGAGACGTACGCCGCCGTGCGTCTCACTCCGTAACGCGCCCGCCGAGGTGGCATGTGAAGGCGATCCGTCGGTTCACCGTCCGTCCCGTACTCCCCGAACCGCTGCGGCCCTTGGGTGAGCTGGCGCACAACCTGCGCTGGTCGTGGCATGCGGAAACGCGCGATCTGTTCCAGTCCGTCGACCCTGAGGCGTGGAGTGCGGCCGGGTGCGACCCGGTGCGGCTGCTCGGCCGGGTGCGGCCCGCGCGGCTGGCCGAGCTGGCCGGGGACCGGCGGTTCCGGCGCCGGCTGAACGCGGCCGCCGACGACCTGGACGACTACCTGACCGGTGACCGGTGGTACCAGGCGCAGTCCGAGGGACTGCCCGCCGCCGTGGCCTACTTCTCCCCCGAGTTCGGCATCACGGCCGCGCTTCCGCAGTACTCCGGGGGGCTCGGCATCCTCGCCGGCGACCATCTGAAGGCGGCCAGCGATCTCGGCGTGCCGCTGATCGGGGTCGGTCTGCTGTACCGGCACGGGTACTTCCGGCAGACCCTGTCCCGGGACGGCTGGCAGCAGGAGCACTACCCGGTGCTGGACCCCAACGAACTGCCGCTCACCCCGCTGGCGGAGGCCGGCGGGACGCCCGCCCGGGTCTCCCTCGCCCTGCCCGGCGGCCGGGCCCTGAACGCGCGGATCTGGCTGGCGCAGGTCGGCCGGGTGCCGCTGCTGCTGCTCGACTCGCACGTGGAGGAGAACGACCTCGGCGCACGCTCCGTCACCGACCGGCTCTACGGCGGCGGCGGCGAGCACCGGCTCCTTCAGGAGATGCTGCTCGGCATAGGAGGTGTCCGCGCGGTGCGCACGTACTGCCGGCTCACCGGGCACCCGGAGCCGGAGGTGTTCCACACCAACGAGGGCCACGCGGGCTTCCTCGGCCTGGAACGGATCGCCGAACTGTGCGCGCGGGGGCTGGACTTCGATGCCGCGCTCGAATCGGTGCGCGGCGGCACGGTGTTCACCACCCACACCCCGGTCCCGGCCGGCATCGACCGCTTCGAACGGGACCTGGTCGCCCGGCACTTCGGGCCCGACGCCGAGCTGCCCGGCATCGAGACCCAGCGTGTCCTCGCGCTCGGCATGGAGACGTACCCGGGCGGCGAGCCGAACCTGTTCAACATGGCCGTGATGGGGCTCAGGCTCGCCCAGCGGGCCAACGGGGTCTCGCTGCTGCACGGCAGGGTCAGCCGGGAGATGTTCGCGGGGCTGTGGCCGGGGTTCGACGCCGAGGAGGTGCCGATCACCTCCGTGACCAACGGGGTGCACGGGCCCACCTGGGTGGCACCGGAAGTGCTGCGGCTCGGCGCCCGGCGGATCGGCGCCCAGCGGGCCGAGGACGCGCTCGCCGTCGGCGGCTTCGACCGCTGGGACTCGGTGGCGGACATCCCGGACCAGGAGATCTGGGAGCTGCGCCGCACCCTGCGCGAACAGCTGGTGCTGGAGGTGCGGGAGCGGCTCGACGCGTCCTGGCGCCAACGGGGCGCCGGCAACGCCGAGCTGGGCTGGATCGACGGGGTGCTCGATCCGGACGTCCTGACCATCGGGTTCGCGCGGCGCGTGCCGTCGTACAAACGGCTGACACTGATGCTGCGCGACCGCGACCGGCTGCGCGAGCTGCTGCTGCACCCCGAGCGGCCGGTGCAGATCGTGGTGGCGGGCAAGGCGCATCCGGCCGACGACAGCGGGAAGCGGCTGGTGCAGGAGCTGGTGCGGTTCGCGGACGACACCCGGGTGCGGCACCGGATCGTCTTCCTCCCGGACTACGGCATGGCGATGGCACAGCGGCTCTACCCCGGCTGCGACGTCTGGCTGAACAACCCGCTGCGCCCGCTGGAGGCCTGCGGCACCTCCGGGATGAAGGCGGCGCTCAACGGCTGCCTCAACCTCTCGGTGCGCGACGGCTGGTGGGACGAGTGGTTCCGGCCGGACTTCGGCTGGGTCATCCCGACGGCGGACGGCACCGGCACGGACGCCGAGCGGCGCGACGACATCGAGGCGGCGGCCCTGTACGACCTGCTGGAGCAGCGGATCACCCCGCGCTTCTACGAGCGCGGCCGGGGCGGACTGCCCGACCGCTGGATCCAGATGGTCCGCCAGACCCTCGCCCTGCTCGGCCCGAGGGTGCTGGCGGGCCGCATGGTGCGCGAGTACGTCGAACGGCTCTACACTCCGGCCGCACACTCCCACCGCGCGCTGGTCCCGGACGCGGCGCGGGAGCTGGCCGAGTGGAAGGCGCGGGTGCGCGCCGCCTGGGGCGCCGTGAGCGTCGACCACGTGGAGACGACCGAGACGGCGGCCACCGCGGAACTGGGCACGACGGTCGGCCTGCGGGTGCGGGTCGGCCTCGGCGCGCTGACCCCGGACGACGTCGAGGTCCAGGCGGTGTCCGGCCGCGTGGACGCGCAGGACCGCATCACCGACGCCACCGTCGTCCCCCTGAAACCGGCCGGCACCCCCGACCTGGACGGACACCGCCTCTACGAAGGCCATCTCGCCCTCGACCGCACGGGCCCCTACGGCTACACGATCCGCGTCCTGCCGGCCCACCGGCTGCTCGCCTCGGCGGCGGAACCGGGCCTGGTGGCGCTGCCGGCGGAGGAACAGGGGGAGGGGGCGGGGGTGCTGCTGCGGTAGCGCGCGTCCGGTACGGCGGCCGGGCGCCCGGGGGCGCTCGGCCGTTCGGGTCTGGCCGGTGGAAGTAGACCCAACTGCCACTGGGAGTCGCTAAGTTGAGTCGAGCAGCGGTTTCCGGGACGGGCTGGGGGAGACATGGTCGCGGCGGACGGCACCATCGAGATCGTGCGGGCGCGGGAGGAGCATCTCGAGGCCGTCGTGGCGCTGGCCGAGTACTGGCGGCTCGACCCCGCGGACCCCGAGAAGGCCGGCCGGAACGGATTCCTGGTCTCCGACTACACCATCGACGACTACCGTGAGCGGCTGACCAGCGCGGAGCACTTCTGGGTGGCCGTCAAGGGCACGGACGTCGTCGGCTTCCTGCTCGCCTACAGCGACGCGCGCATCGGGCCCGAGGAATGGCTCAACCACCGGATCAAGAGCACGATGGGCGCCTTCCTCGTCATCAAGCAGATCTGTGTCGCGCAGTCGGTGGCCCGTGGCGGGGTCGCCTCGCGGCTCTATCACCACGTCATGGAGCGGTGGACGCGGAGCCCGGTGATAGCGGCCGTCGTCTGCGAGCCGTACAACGGGGCCTCGGTGGCATTCCACCGCAAGCTCGGCTTCGACGAGCTGACCCGGCTCACCCCGCCGGACGGCAGACGGCGGATGGTGTGGGTGGCGCGCAAGCCGCGCGAGCAGCTGCTCCAGACGCAGTACACGGTCGCCGTCGACCTGTACAAGCACGAGGACAACACCAACTGGCAGAAGCTGAACAACTTCCTGTACATCACCGCGGGTCTCGCGGCGGCGCTCGGTTTCACGTTCGGCGCGGACAAGGGTTCGGTGTCACCCGACAACGCGCGCGTCCTGGCCGCGGCGATCTGTTTCGTCGGCCTCGTGTCCGCGCTGTCCTTCGCCCAGATGCTGCGCTTCGGGCGCCGCTACCTCGGCGCCCGCAAGCGCTCGGCGATGGAGCTGGAGGAGGTGCTGGCCTGGCACGGCGGGCAGCGGGTCGTCGGCCGGGACGCGGAGATGGCGGGAAACGACTGGTTGCGTCAGTCGCCCACCGGCATCGTCATGATCGCGCTGCCGCTGCTGGTGGGCCTGGCCTGGCTGGGCGTCCTCGCGTTCGTGTTCGCGCGCTGACCGTCCGGGCGGTCGGGCGCCGTCGCCGCCGAGCGCCTCGGTGCGCGGTCAGTTCGTGTCGTACCCCGCGCATATCCTCCTGAGCACCGCCCCGCACCGCCGCGCGTACGCGTGCTGAAGGCCCCTCGTCGCCGGGCCGGCCGCCCTGGCGTACCACTTGGCCGGCCGGCTGAAGGCGGCGACGGTCAGCCAGACCGTGCCGTCGCCGGTGCGGTCGACGAGGAAGGCCTCCTCGCCGCACTCGGGGTGGTCCTGGAGGGTGCCGTAGGCCCAGCCGGCGCGGCGTGGTTCCTCGGCGGACCAGATTATGCGGCAGGGGGCCCTGACCAGGCCGGCCAGGGTGACCGTGACGTCCACGCCGGGGGCGGCGCGGTCGGCGGTGGCGTCGATGCCCACGCCGAGCGCGCGGTGCATCTCCCAGGTGAGGACCGCCTCGGCGGCCCGGCTGAAGACCTTCCGGCCCTCGCCGAGGCGGGCGCGCACCAGCAGCGGGCGGAACCCGGGCGGGCAGAAGGTCAGGTCGTCGCGGGTCGCTCCGACCGGTTCATAGGTGAAGGGTGCCGAGGACATGGGGCACAAGGGTAGGGCGGCACCCGGAGCAGATCCGCTCCGGGTGCCGCCCTCTTCACATCCTTGCCGGCGTCAGCTGACGTTGACCGCGGACCAGGCCGCCGCCACCGCGTTGTACTCGGTGCTGCCGGAGCCGTACAGGGCGGCCGCCGCGGACAGCGTGCCCGTGCGGGCCGACTTGTAGTTGGTGGTCGACGTGAAGTACGTCGTCAGCGCCTTGTACCAGATCTGCAGGGCCTTGGCCCGGCCGATACCGGTGACCGTGGAGCCGTTGTACGTCGGGGAGTTGTAGGTCACCCCGTTGATCGTCTTCGAGCCGCTGCCCTCGGACAGCAGGTAGAAGAAGTGGTTGGCGACACCGGACGAGTAGTGGACGTCCAGGCTGCCGACGGAGGAGGACCAGTAGTCCGCCGAGCCGCCGTCCTTGCTGGGCTTGTCCATGTAGCGCAGCGGGGTGCCGTCGCCGTTGATGTTGATCTTCTCGCCGATGAGGTAGTCACCGGCGTCCGAGCTGTTGTTCGCGTAGAACTCGACGCCCGTGCCGAAGATGTCGGAGGTCGCCTCGTTCAGACCGCCGGACTCGCCGCTGTAGTTCAGACCCGCGGTGTTGGAGGTGACGCCGTGGCTCATCTCGTGGCCGGCCACGTCCAGCGAGGTCAGCGGGTGGGTGTTGCTGGAGCCGTCGCCGTAGGTCATGCAGAAGCAGCTGTCGTCCCAGAACGCGTTCACGTACGAGTTGCCGTAGTGGACGCGGGAGTAGGCGCCGACGCCGTTGTTCTTGATGCCGCTGCGGCCGAAGGTGTTCTTGTAGAAGTCCCACGTCTCCTGGGCGCCGTAGGCGGCGTCCGCGGCGGCGGTCTGGTCCGTCGAGGAGCTGGAGGCGGTGCCGGTGCCCCAGATGTTGTCGGCGTCGGTGAACAGCGTGCCGGTGCCGCTCGTCTTGTGGGCCAGGTTGTAGGTCTTGTGGCCGCCGCGGGTGGCGTCGGTGAGCTGGTACGTCGACCCCGACAGGGTGGTGTCCAGGCTGACGGTGCCCGAGTACAGGGTCTTGCCGGTACCGGTGGCGTTCTCGATGCCCTGGTACTCGAAGAGCTTCTTGCCGGTGGCGGCGTCGGTGATGACGTGCAGCTGGTTCGGGGTGCCGTCGTCCTGGAGGCCGCCGACGACCGTCTCGTAGGCGAGGACGGGCTTGCCGGAGCCGGCCCAGATCACCTTGCGGGCGCCGTCCGCGGTGGACTTGGCCGAGCCGAGGGTCTTGGCGGCGGACACGGCCTGCTTCTCGGCCGCGGCCGGGGTGAGCTTGGGCGTGAGCGAGGCCACCTTGATGGTGGCCTTGGTGGCCTTGGTGACGCCCTCGGTCTTGCCGGACTTGGCGGTGTGCACGACCAGGTCGCCACCGAGGACCGGCAGGCCCGCGTAGGTGCGCTCGTAGCGGGTGTGCAGCGTGCCGTCGACGTCCTTGACGACGTCCTTGACGACCAGCTTCTCCTTGGCGCCGAGGCCTATCTGCTGCGCGGTTTCCGAGGCGTCGGCCTGCGCCTGCTTGATCAGCGAGGCGTGCGCGGTGGCGGACAGCGCGGTCGGCGCGGCGGCCAGGGGCTTGGCGGCGGCCGGGGCCGCCGAGGCGCTGGTGGCCAGACCGGCGGAGACGAGGGCTCCGGCGGCGACGGCGGTGGCGATGACCAGGCTGGTGCGCTTGTGACGCGCGTAGAGGGGGCTCACGCAAGCTCCTTCGTGGGGGAGGCCGACCAGCGTGGGGTTACTGGCCGGGAGGTGTTTCGCTGTGAAGCTGCTGTGCTGCTTGCGGCGTGGAGAGAGAGTGACATCCCGGGCGCGTACATGTCAGGACCCTGAAGTGATGTTGGCCTAAAAGCGATGTCCAGGGAAACATTGCAGTGGTGTAAACAGGTGGCGCGCGAGTGCTTCGCGACCCTCAACTCCCGCAAGTTGTCAGGCTCTTGACGTGTGATTTACAAGAACATCAGATTCCGGTCGACCGTCCGTGGCATGGCGTACGTGTCCGGATCCCGCCCCCGCGAACTTCCCTCTCATTGGCCGATTTGGCCATCCGGTGCACGACCGGGCGGTGCGCGGCCGGCGGACCGGTGATGGCGGTGCGGCCGTGCGGGACGGCGGCGAGGGCGCGTTCGGCGCGGCGTGCGGTCGCCGGGTCGGGGAGAGCGGTCGCCCCGTCCAGGACCGGGCGGGGGAGTCGTCCAACACAGCACCTCCGACGGCGAGTTGCCGGGACTGGGAGCCGGCGGTCGGGTGGCCGCCGGTACCGGGCCGACGGGCGGCTCACGGACCCGGGCGTCGGCGCCGACCGCCGTGCGGGCGGCCCACAGGACGGCTCCGGCGGCGGGTTCGGCGATGCGGAGGTCCCCGCGGACCGTGCCGCGGAAGACGCGGTGCTCCCGGGCACCGAGGACGGACACCGCGTCGCGCACGAAGGGGCCCCGCACGGTGTTGATCGGCAGCTCGGGACCGCGTCCCGCAGGGTCGCGCCGGCGGTGGCGACGTCCGCCGTGCCACGCGCCGTCAGGTCGCCGGCGCCGACCCGCTCCACGACGGAGGAGGACGGCGCCGGCACGTCCTCGACCTGACCCTCGCGCACCCGGGCCCGCGTCCGCTCGCCGAATCGGTCGCCCGCCCGGCGCGCCCAACGGGCCGGCAACAGCGCGGCCGGTGAGCACGGCAGCATCCCAGGACCGGCGGCCCACCGCGCCCGACTCGCACCTCGTCGGTGATCCGGCCGACCAGCCGGGGCCCGGGGAGCCAGGCCGCCGCGGCGAGCACGTTCAGCGGCGGTGTGCCGGCGAAGGCCCGCCGGGCGGCGCGCACCAGCACGGCCGGCCGCACGCCCGCGCGATCGGCGGCGGGCAGCGGGTCTCACGGGTGCTCGGGAACCGGCTCCCCGCGCGTCGGCGTTCCCCGGGTCCCAGGCCACGGGTACCACCACCCGCCGTGCGTGTCCGCCGCTCCCGGCCCCCCGTCCGCGGCGACCCCCAGGCCCTCCACCTACCGTGCACCGCCGCAGAGCAGACCTCGGCGGCAGCGGTCCCCTCCCGCGGGGCTCCACCGGCGAACGGCGGGGAGCGACGGGGGCCCGGGGACGTAGGACCAGCGGCGGAGGCGGGTCGGGCCGAAACTCGGTGGGCGATGTCCGCGCCGGTCCGTACGCTCGCCCCTGATGTCCACGACACCCGCCACCCCCAGGAACCGATCCGCCGTACGCAGCCTGATGCGGCTGTGGCCGTACGTGCGGCCCGTGCGCGCCCGGCTGTTCACCGCGGCCCTCGTCGCGGTCGTCGCCTCGTGCACGGGGCTGGTGATCCCGCTCGTCCTGAAGTGGATCGTGGACGGACCGGTCGCCGACCGGGACCCGGCCGGGGTGTGGCTCGGGGCGCTGTATCTGCTGCTGCTCGGGATCGCCGAGGCGGTGCTGTTCGGCGTACGACGCTGGCTCGTGGCCCGGCCGCTGTCGCATGTCGAGGCGGAGATGCGGGCCGATCTGTACCGGCATCTGCAACGGCTGCCCGTCGCCTTCCACGACCGCTGGGCGTCCGGGCAGTTGCTCTCGCGCGGCACCACGGATCTGATGCTGCTGCGCATGTTCCTCGCCTTTCCGCTGACCTTCCTCCTGGTCAACGGCGTCACGATCCTCGTCGGCGTGGTCATCATGCTCGTCCAGGACTGGACGCTCGGACTCGTCGTGCTCGTGCCCGCCGTGCCCGTGCTGTGGACGTGCGTGGTCTTCGAGGGGCGGTACGCGCGGGTCGCGCGGCGGGCCCAGGACCAGGTGGGGGACCTGACGACGCTGGTCGAGGAGAGCGTGCTCGGCATCCGCATCATCAAGGGGTTCGGGCGGCATCGGAGCCAGGCGCGGGCGTTCGGCGCCCTGTCCGCGCGGTTGCGCGGGACCGAGTTGCACAAGGCGCGGCTGCTGGCCACGATCTGGGGGGTCATCGTCACGCTGCCGGAGGCGGCGATCGGGGCGGCGCTGGTGCTCGGGGTGGTGCAGGTCGCCGACCGGGATCTCTCGGCGGGGACGCTGGTGGCCTTCCTCAGTACGGCGCTGGCGTTGCGGTGGCCGGTCGAGTCCATCGGCTTCCTCCTGGCCATGAGCCAGGAGGCGGCCACGGCCACCGAGCGGTACTTCGAGGCGATGGACGAGGCGCCCGAGGACGCGGCCGCGGCACCGCCCCGCGAGCGCGGGCAGGCGGACCCGGCCACCGACGCCGGACTCCGCTTCGAGGGCGTCCGGTTCCGCTACCCCGACGCCGACCCCGGCTCCCCGCCCCTCCTCGACCGCGTCGACCTCCACATCCGCCCCGGCGAGTCCATGGCCCTCGTCGGCGCCACCGGCAGCGGCAAGACCACGCTGACCGCCCTCGTCCCGCGCCTCCACGAGGTCACCTCGGGCCGCATCACCCTGAACGGCGTCGACATCACCGCGATGCCCCGCGAGGAACTGCGCGAGAAGGTCGCCGTCGCCTTCGAGGAACCCACTCTCTTCTCCACGACCGTCGGGGAGAACGTCCTCATGGGCGCGCCGGACGGCACCGGCCGGGCCGAGCTCGACCGCGCCCTCTCCATCGCGCAGGCCGACTTCGCGCACGCCCTCCCCGAGGGCACCGCGACCCGCGTCGGCGAGCAGGGCCTCAGCCTCTCCGGCGGCCAGCGGCAGCGGCTCGCGCTGGCGCGGGCCGTCGTGGGCCGGCCGGAGTTCCTGGTGCTCGACGACCCGCTGTCCGCACTGGACGTGCACACGGAGGCCGCCGTGGAGGCCGCGCTGCGCCGGGTGCTCGCGGACACCACCGCGCTGATCGTGGCCCACCGGCCGTCCACCGTCCTGCTCGCCGACCGGGTGGCGCTGCTGTCCGGGGGCCGGATCGCGGCCGTGGGCACGCACCAGGAGCTGCTGCGCACCAACGCCGAGTACGCGCACCTCATGTCCGGCGAGGAGGACTCCCGTTGACCGCCCCGAGCCCGAGCCCCGACAACCCGTTCGACCGGGACGTCCTGCCCTCCCCGCCCGGCGCCACCGCCGCCCTGCTGCGCTCGCTGCTCGCGCCGATGAAGGCCCGCGCCGTCCTCACCACCACCCTGCTGCTGCTCCAGCAGGCGGCCGCGCAGGCGGGCCCGCTCCTGGTGGCGTACGCCATCGACCGTGCCGTACCGGCGTTCCGGGAGGACCGGTTCGGGCCGCTGATCGCGGTGGGCGTCGGCTATCTGCTGTGCGCGCTGCTCTCCGGGGGGCTCCAGGTCGCGTTCGTCCGGACGTCCGCCCGGGTCAGCCAGGACGTGCTGCTGGACCTGCGCGGGCGGATCTTCCGGCACGCGCAGGCGCTGAGCATCGACTTCCACGAGCGCTACACGTCCGGGCGGCTGATCTCCCGCTCCACCACCGACGTCGAGTCGCTGCGCGAACTCCTGGAGGACGGACTCCAGGAACTGGTGACGGTCGTCCTGTCGTTCCTCTACATCTCGGCCCTGCTGCTGTGGCTGGACCTCGGGCTCGGCGCGGTGGCGGTGGCCTCCTTCGTGCCGCTGTACTTCCTGATCCGGCTCTACCAGCGGCGCGCGGGACGGGTGTTCCGGGCGCGGTCCACGGCCATCGCGGCGGTGATCGTGAAGTTCGTGGAGACGATGAACGGCATCCGCCCGGTGCGCGCCTTTCGCCGGGAGGCGGCCAACGACGCCGCGTTCGCGGAGCTGAACCGCGCCCATGAGCGGACCAACGGGGACTCGCTGCTGGAGATGGCCCGCTATGTGGTCGGCTCCCGGCTCGTCGCCAACACGGCGGTCGCGGGCATCGTGCTCTGGGGCGCCTACCGGGTCGCGTCCGGCTCGCTGGAACTGGGTGTGCTGGCGGCGGCGGTGCTGTACCTGCGCCGCCTGTACGACCCGATCGACCGGCTCGGGATGTTCCTGAACTCCTACCAGTCGGCCGCCGCCTCCCTGGAGAAGATCGCCGGACTGCTCGCCCAGACGCCGTCCGTGCCCGAGCCGGACCAGCCGCGCGAACTGCCGCCGTCCACCGGCGCGTTCCCGGGCCGGGCGGTGACCTTCGACGGGGTCCGCTTCGCCTACCGCACCGGCGGCGAGGTGCTGCCCCGCTTCGACCTGACCCTTCCGGCCGGGCAGACCGTGGCCGTCGTCGGCGCCACCGGCGCGGGCAAGTCCACGCTGGCCAAGCTGCTCGCCCGCTTCTACGACCCCACCGACGGGCGCGTGCTGCTCGACGGGGTGGACCTGCGCGACCTGTCCACGGCCGAACTGCGGCGCGGGGTGGTGATGGTGACGCAGGAGGCGTTCCTGTTCTCCGGCACCGTCGCGGACAACATCGCGATCGGCCGCCCGGACGCCTCCCGGGAGGAGATCGAGCGGGCCGCGAAGGTGATCGGCGCCCACGAGTTCATCAGCACCCTGCCCGACGGCTACGACACCGACGTGCGCAAGCGCGGCGGCCGCATCTCCGCGGGCCAGCGCCAACTGGTCGCCTTCGCCCGCGCGTTGCTCGCCGACCCGGCCGTCCTCATCCTGGACGAGGCCACCAGCTCCCTCGACGTCCCCGGCGAACGGGCCGTCCAGCGCGCCATGTCCACCGTCCTGCGCGGCCGCACCGCCGTGGTCATCGCCCACCGCCTGTCCACCGTGGAGATCGCCGACCGCGTCCTGGTGATGGCCGACGGCCGCATCGTCGAGGACGGCCGGCCCGCCGAACTCATCGCCGGTGCGGGCAGGTTCGCCGACCTGCACCAGGCGTGGCAGGACAGCCTGGCCTGAGGGAGGGACCCACCGTGACCTGGCCGGCCGCCGCCCCCACCGGCACCTCGCGCCTTCGCCTCGAACCCCTGCGGGTCGCGCACGCGGCGGAGGCGGTCCGCCTGTTCGACGACGTACGACTGCACACGTGGACCGGCGGCGCGCCCGCCACCCCGGAGGAACTCGAGGCCCGGTACCGGCGCCAGTCGGCCGGGCACTCCCCGGACGGCCGGCAGGGCTGGCTGAACTGGATGCTGCGGCGGCTGACGGACGGACGGCTCGTCGGCACCGTCCAGGCCACCCTCTCCCACCCGGACGCGGACGACGAACCGGGCGTGACCGAGGCCGCGCTCGCCTGGGTGATCGGCGTCGAGCACCAGGGCGAGGGCTACGGACGCGAGGGCGCGCTCGCCATGGCCGACTGGCTGCGCGACCACGGGGTGGACCGGTTCACCGCGCACATCCACCCCGGACACGAGGCGTCCATGGCCATCGCGAGGGCGCTCGGCCTGCGGGCCACGGACCGGATCGCCGACGGCGAGGTGCTGTGGCGGGGGCCCGGTCACGGCACGCCCAACTCGAAGAGGGCGTAGCCCGCGTAGGAGCCGGAGGCGAGTGATCGGGGTGCGTGCACTCGATTCACTGCCGCACTCCGGACTCGACTCGCCGAACGTCCAGCAGTTGCGTGTATCCAGCCTGACCATCATGCGCTCGGTTACTTCCCGTGCTGGCAGCAGCGGTCACCAGTATTTATCGCAGCGACTCGACGACCGTTGTCTGCTATACCCACGACCATTTCTGATCTTTATTGCCGTTGCAGCTCCACTGGATTGCGGTCGACCCCTTGCCGAAGCTTCCGTACCCGGCAAGGCACATTTTTGAATTCCGGTTGATAATCTCGGCTCCGTTACCCGACTTCCAGTACCACTTCTGGTCGGGATTTCCATTGCAATCCCACACCGAGATGTCTGCACCCCGTGACTTCGAGCCGCCATAGACGCCCAGGCACTGGCCGTTGCGGTTGATTATCTGGTAGAAGCTCCCGCGGGCATCCTTGCCGATGTAGTTGAAGCTCCAGATTTGATCACGGTTGCCATTGCAAGACCACATGTACCCAACTGTGCGGTCAGCGCCGGTAAGGCTTCCCAGGCAATAGCCGTAACCGCTTTTCAGGCTATGACCGCCCGCCGCCGATGCCGTCGGCGCCAGCCCGACGACCGTCATTACTGCGGCCGATATGGCGCCCGCCACGGTCGCCGTGCGCGCAAACTTGTTCATATTTAAACCCTCCAGGAACTATCGATGAGTGCATTCGCGACCGGGGCATATGGCTGAGCCGCCTAAGGGTCATCCTTGGCCCGCCTGTCCGGCGATTCGGTATGCCGAAAACCTCGGCCGCACTCTCAATCGCGGACCTTCGCATCGTCGCATGTGCTGCCCGATATCGAGAACATACACTACTGATCTTTTGACGCCGCGTCAGGCCGTCGTGCATGCTCGGCGTGACGGAACTCAAACCTTGCGGTGAATGGCTGATTTCAGCTGTGGAGGCGCATGCGCACGAAGTGTCGGCCGCGGGGCCTTGACGGTGAACCAGCTCGACTGCTGGGGTTGTCGCTTACTTGATTTGGGGCTCCGGTTGGGAAACCTTGCACCTGCCTCGAGGGAGGCGGGGCTGCTTTTGCAGCCCGTTTCGGCGTCTTGCGGGGACTGGTGGAGTGCAACCGCGGAGATCTTGTCGCATGGCGTCGCGGCAAAGTTCCGGCACGACATGCGCCTGCTCCATTCGTACGGTCCCCGCTTCGCGTCGGCGTTCTCCGGAGGGAGAGAGTCCCTGGACCCCCTCGCGCGCTGCACCCCGCGGGCGTGATCCGCGTCACGCGTGGCGCGCGGGTTCAGACGACCCGCAGCAGCAGCACCGCCCGCCCCGGCACCACGAGTTCCGTGCCCGCCGGACGCACCGTGCCCGGCGCCGCCGACTGGTCCTCGCGGGAGGTGTCCACCACCACCTCGTACCGCTCGGCCCACGGCGGACCCGGCAGCACGAAGGCGGTCGGGGACCCGCCCGCGTGCAGCAGGGCGAGGAAGCTGTCGTCCACCACCCGCGCGCCCCGCTCGTCGCGGCCCGGGATGTCCCGCCCGGAGAGGAACATGCCGAGGGTGGCCGCGGGGGCGTACCAGTCGCCCTCGGTCATCTCCGCGCCCCGCGCCGTGAACCACGCGAGGTCCCGCAGCCCGTCCGCGGTCTGCGCCCGGCCGGAGAAGAAGGCGCGCCGACGCAGCACGGGATGGCGGTGGCGCAGCGCGATCAGCCGCGAGGTCAGTTCGAACAGCGCCCGCCAGCCCGGCTCTTCGAGCAGCGACCAGTCCAGCCAGCCGATCTCGTTGTCCTGGCAGTACGCGTTGTTGTTGCCGCCCTGGGTGCGCCCGAACTCGTCGCCGGCCACCAGCATGGGCACGCCCGTGGACAGCAGCAGCGTGGTGAGCAGATTGCGCAACTGGCGGCGGCGCAGCGCCCGGACGCCCTCGTCCGCCGTCTCGCCCTCCGCGCCGCAGTTCCAGGACCGGTTGTCGTCGGCGCCGTCCCGGTTGTCCTCACCGTTCGCCTCGTTGTGCTTGCGCTCGTACGACACCAGGTCGCGCAGCGTGAAACCGTCGTGCGCGGTGACGAAGTTGACCGAGGCGTACGGGCGCCGGCCGCCCCAGGCGTACAGGTCGCTGGAGCCGGACAGCCGGTAGCCCATCTCGCGCACATCGGGCAGCGCGTGGCGCCAGAAGTCCCGGACGGCGTCGCGGTAGCGGTCGTTCCACTCCGCCCACAACGGCGGGAAGGCGCCCACCTGGTAGCCGCCGGAGCCGATGTCCCAGGGCTCGGCGATGAGTTTGACCCGGCGCAGCACCGGGTCCTGGGCGATCACCGCGAGGAACGGGGACAGCATGTCCACGTCGTGCATCGAGCGGGCGAGTGCCGCCGCCAGGTCGAAGCGGAAGCCGTCCACGCCCATCTCGGTCACCCAGTAGCGCAGCGAGTCGGTGATCAGCCGCAGCACCTGGGGCCGGACCACGTGCAGGGTGTTGCCGCAGCCGGTGTAGTCGGCGTAGCGGCGGGCGTCGTCCTGGAGCCGGTAGTAGGCGCGGTTGTCGATGCCCTTGAGGGAAAGGGTCGGCCCCAGTTCACCCGCCTCCGCCGTGTGGTTGTAGACCACGTCGAGGATCACCTCGATGCCGGCGGCGTGCAGCGCGCGCACCATCCGCTTGAACTCGCCGACCTGCTGTCCCGCCGTACCGGAGGCGGCATAGGCGGCGTGCGGGGCGAAGTAGCCGATGGAGTTGTAGCCCCAGTGGTTGCGCAGCCCCCGGCGCAGCAGATGGTCCTCGTGGGCGAACTGGTGGACGGGCAGCAGCTCCACGGCCGTCACGCCCAGACTCACCAGGTGGTCGACGGCGGCCGGGTGGGCGAGACCGGCGTACGTCCCGCGCAGCGGCCCGGGTATCGCGGGGTGCAGCTTGGTGAAACCGCGCACGTGCAGCTCGTAGATGACCGAGTCCGCCCAGGGCGTCTTGGGGCGGCGGTCGTCGGACCAGTCGTCGTCATCGTGGACGACGACACCCTTCGGGACGTACGGCGCCGAGTCCCGCTCGTCGCGCACCGTGTCGGCGACGTGCTGCTCCGGCCAGTCGCGCACATGGCCGTACACCTCGGCCGGCAGGGTGAACTCGCCGTCCACGGCGCGCGCGTACGGGTCGAGGAGCAGCTTCGCCGGGTTCCAGCGGGCGCCGGTCCACGGGTCCCAGCGCCCGTCCACCCGGTAGCCGTACCGCTGGCCGGGCAGGACGCCCGGCACGAAGCCGTGCCAGATCTCGTGCGTCAGCTCGGTCAGCGGGACCCGTGTCTCCCCGCCGTCCGCGTCGAAGAGGCAGACCCGGACCGCCTCCGCCCCGGCCGCCCACAGCGCGAAGTTGGTGCCCGCCACCCCGTCGGGACCGACCCGGAAGCGGGCCCCCAGCGGCGTCGGGGCCCCCGGCCACGCGGCCGGGACGGGTACCGGGGCGCGTCGGGCGCCGTTCGTCGGGGGCACCGCGGCCCGCTGTCCGGCCGGTGCCCGCTGCTCGGCTGCGCTCGTCACCTGTCGGCCCCTCTTCCCGTGCCTCGGCCGGGAGCGGCGCAGCCCGCCGAGCCGGGCCGCCGGGCATGCCCTGAGGCACCCGGACGGACCCGGCGCGGCCCGCCGTACCGGGCCGCCGGCAGGTCCGGCCACCCGGTGCGGCCGCGCCCCTCGGCTCCGGTGCGGGCGCGGCGGTCGGCTCCCCGACGTGTCGTCCTTCCCACAGTTCTGCCCACCGCATGGCTCGCACTCACGTTTCCCCGGAGCGTGCCCGGTCGTTGGGTACCGCGTGAGGCACGTACAACGACGCGCACGGCGCGCGGGGGCCGCACTGGCCGCCGTACTGACATGGGCCGGACTGCTGGCCGGATGCACCGCGGGCGGCTCGGGCCCGCTGGGCCTGGGCGGCAGACCCGGCGGGACACCGGCCCCTCGCGACGCGATCCGCGTCGCCCCCGACGACGGCAGCACGGCCGTCCGGCAGACCCAGCGGCTGCGGGTGCGGGTGCCCGACGGCCGCCTGGAGAAGGTGAAGGTCGTCAAGGAGCAGGACGCGCGGGCCACCCCGGTCCCCGGGCACCTCAGCGCGGACGGGCTGACCTGGCGGCCGGACGACGACAGACTGGCGCTCGCCGCCAGATACACCGTGGACGCGGTGGCGCTGGACTCGCGGGGCCGGCGCTCGGCCCGGCACGCCACCTTCACCACCCGCGTCCCCGACAAACGGTTCATCGCCTACGCCACCCCCGAGAACCGCGCGGTCGTCGGCACCGGGGAGATCGTCTCCCTGGCCTTCAGCACGGACATCGTGAACAAGGCCGCCGTCGAACGGGCCGTGCGCGTCAGGGCGCGGCCCGCCGTGGAGATCCGCCCCCACTGGTTCGGCAAGAACCGGCTGGACTTCCGCCCGGAGAAATACTGGAAGCCCGGCACCAAGGTCACCGTCGACCTCGGGCTGCGCGACGTCGAGGCCGCCAAGGGCGTCTACGGGCTCCAGGACAAGAGCTTCTCCTTCACCATCGGGCGCAGCCAGACCTCCCTGGTCGACGTGGCGGCGCACACCATGGAGGTGCGGCGCGACGGGCGGCTGCTCGCCACCGTCCCGATCACCGCGGGCGCCCCCGAGAACCCCACCTACAACGGCAAGATGGTGGTGATGGAGATGCTGGAGGAGACCCGGATGAACGGTCAGACGGTCGGCTTCGGCGGCGAGTACGACATCCCCGACGTCCCGCACGCCATGCGGCTCACCGACTCCGGCACCTTCCTGCACGGCAACTACTGGGACCCGACCGCTCCCGGCGTGGCCAACGTCAGCCACGGGTGTGTGGGCCTCAGGGACGTCCAGGGCGGCAGCTCGGACACCCCCGCGGGGTGGTTCTTCGACCGCAGTCTGGTCGGTGACGTCGTGGAGATCGTCAACAGCCAGGACAAGACCGTCGACCCGGGCAACGGCTACGGCGGGTGGAACCTGTCCTGGCAGGCGTGGAAGGCGGGTTCCGCGGTGAGATGACCACGGGGACGGCCACAAGGCGGCGCGCGCGGGGGAACGGTGCGGGTGACAGGCGGAAGTTGCGACGGAACAGTGACATTCGCCTGACACCCCGCTCAAAACCGGGCAGTTAATATGCGCGCACCGATGTGGTGGGGAGCGGGCCGAGCAGGCCCGGCGAGGGGAGAACAACTTGAACGTGCGGCCGATATCGGGGGCGTCGGTGGCGAGGCGGCGGCGGCGCGCGGCAGGGGGGCTCATAGCCGGCTCCCTGGTGCTGTCGCTCGCGGCGTGCGGCGGTGGCGGTGGCGGTGGCAAGGGCGACGACGGCAAGGGCGCCGCGACCCAGCAGGGCCGCCCGTCCACCGCGGCCGTCAGCATCGCGCCCCAGTCCGGTGCCACGGGCGTCGACACCGACGGCGCCCTCAGAGTCAGCGCGGCCCGGGGCAGGTTGACCGAGGTCACCGTCAAGGACGGCAAGGGCGCGAAGGTCGACGGCAGCATCAGCGGCGACGGCTCCTCCTGGAAGCCGTCCGCGCACCTCGCCTCCGGCACCACGTACACGGTGCACGCGGTCGCCAAGGACACCGACGGCCGCGAGACCACCAAGGACTCCCGCTTCACCACCCTCACCCCGAAGAGCACCTTCCTCGGGTACTTCACCCCCGAGGACGGCTCCACCGTCGGCGTCGGCATGCCGTTCTCCGTCAACTTCAGCCGGGGCATCACCCATCCCGACGCCATCGAGAAGTCCATCAGGATCAAGACGGATCCGCCGGTCGACGTCGAGGGCCACTGGTTCGGCAACGACCGCCTCGACTTCCGCCCCGAGCACTACTGGAAGTCCGGTACCAAGGTCACCGTGGACCTCGACCTCGACGGCGTCGAGGGCCGCGACGGCGTCTACGGCAAGCAGCACAAGACGGTGTCGTTCACCATCGGCCGCAGCCAGGTCTCCGTGGTGGACGCGAGCAAGCACACCATGCAGGTCACCCGCGACGGCAAGGTCATCAAGAACCTCCCGGTCACCACCGGCAAGCCCGGCTACGACACGTGGAACGGCCAGATGGTCATCAGCGAGAAGCTGTCCGTGACCCGGATGAACGGCGAGACGGTCGGCTACGGCGGCGAGTACGACATCAAGGACGTCCCGCACGCCATGCGCCTGACCACCTCCGGCACCTTCGCCCACGGCAACTACTGGGGCGGCGGCGCCTTCGGCAACTACAACGCCAGCCACGGCTGCATCGGACTGCGCGACGTGAAGGGCGGCTACGACTCCTCGACGCCGGCCGCGTGGTTCTTCGACCACTCGATCCTCGGCGACGTGGTGGTCGTCAAGCACTCCCACGAGAAGACCGTGGACCCGGCGAACGGGTTCAACGGGTGGAACATGTCGTGGGCGGACTGGAAGAAGTAAACCCTTCGGGGCCTGAGGCACGCCCTGCGCGGCCCCGGAGAGGCAAGCCCTCCGGGGCCTGAGGCAGGCTTCGCGCGGTGCGCGGGCCCGGTGCTGTGACCTACGGCACCGGGCCCGCCGCCGTTAGTCGCCGTTAACCTGAACCGCATGACCGTCACTCTTGATGTCGCCGAAGGCGTCGGCACGCTGCGTCTCGACCGCCCCCCGATGAACGCGCTGGACGTCGCCACCCAGGACCGGCTGAGGGAACTCGCCGAGGAGGCCACGCGCCGCGACGACGTGCGCGCCGTGGTGATCTATGGCGGGGAGCGGGTGTTCGCGGCGGGCGCGGACATCAAGGAGATGCAGAACATGGACCACACCGCGATGGTCCTGCGCTCCCGCGGCCTCCAGGACGCGTTCACCGCCGTGGCCCGCATCCCCAAGCCCGTCGTCGCCGCCGTCACCGGCTACGCCCTCGGCGGCGGCTGCGAACTCGCCCTGTGCGCCGACTACCGCATCGCCGCCGACAACGCCAAGCTCGGCCAGCCCGAGATCCTGCTCGGCCTGATCCCGGGCGCCGGCGGCACCCAGCGCCTGCCCCGCCTGGTCGGCCCCTCCAAGGCCAAGGACCTCATCTTCACCGGCCGCATGGTCAAGGCGGACGAGGCCCTCGCCATCGGCCTGGTGGACCGGGTCGTCCCGGCCGCCGAGGTCTACGAGCAGGCGCACGCCTGGGCCGCCAGGCTCGCGCAGGGCCCGGCCATCGCGCTGCGCGCCGCGAAGGAGGCCGTCGACACCGGTCTGGAGACCGACATCGACACCGGTCTCGCGGTCGAACGGAACTGGTTCGCGGGCCTGTTCGCCACCGAGGACCGTGAGCGCGGCATGCGCAGCTTCGTCGAGGAAGGACCGGGCAAGGCCAAGTTCCTTTAATCCAGGCACGGGAGGACGCAAGGGGGTTGTTCCTGGGAATGAACTCCCTTGCGTACACCGGTAATTGACGTACCGTCGCGTCCGGGTCCCTCGTTGGGGCGGATTATGGGAGCCTTGAGGCACCCTTAAGTCTGTCCGGTCGAGGGAGCCCCGCGATTGCCCGAAAGTGAGTCGTCCTCGCAGGTCAGCAGGGCCTTACCGGCCAGTGACATGCCATCGGCATATGCCAACAGGTCGGCGTGGAACAGGGGCGTGCGGGGGGCGTATTCCTCTGGAACGGCCCCCAACGCGGCTCAGGACGGCCATCATGGGGGCATGGCGGGGCTGGAGGGCATCGAGCAGCCGCGGGGACACAGCCGCGCGTCCGCGGCACGCTGGTCGCCCACGGTCGAGGACGAGCGGGCGCTCAAGGCGCTGGAACTGTTCGGCGATCCAGCGGAGCGGGAGGTGCAGCTGCCGTCCCGCCCGGAATCCGCCGCCACCGCCCGCCGCCTCGCCCAGGTCGTGGTCCTGCGCACCTGGCGGCTCACCCCCAAGCTGGCCGAGGATACGGTCCTGCTCGTGTCCGAACTGGTCGGCAACGCCGTACGGCACACCGGCGCCCGCGTCTTCGGCCTGCGCATGCGCTGCCGCCCCGGCTGGATGCGCGTCGAGGTCCGCGACCCCTCGCGGGGGCTGCCGTGCCTGATGCCGGTTCAGGAACTGGACGTCAGCGGCCGCGGGCTGTTCCTGATCGACAAGCTCTCCGACCGCTGGGGCGTGGACCTGCTGCCGCGCGGCAAGACGACGTGGTTCGAGATGCGGGTGAACGAGCGGTAGGGCGGGGCGCGACGCAAGATGCCCACTCTTCGGGTAATCCGCCCTTTTCTTACCTTTCGCCCTTTGAATGGCGTGGGTGACCACCACCAACCGTCGCGACGCGCTGCGCGCGGGTGCCGGGCTCGTCGCGGGCGGCGCGCTCGCCGCCGGGTGCGGTACGGGCTCGACCGCCCCGACCACCGCCACCGCATCCCCCCTCGCCACCCCACCGGCCCCGTCCGCCCCCGTGAAGGCATCCCCCGCCCCGGCCCCCCGCGCCTACCCCGGACAGCCCGCCCAGATCACCCACGGCCCGCGCACCCGCCCCCGGGTCGCCCTCACCTTCCACGGCCAGGGCGACCCGGATCTCGCGCAGGCCCTGCTCACCACCGCGGAACAGCACGGCGCCCGCCTCACCGTGCTCGCCGTCGGCACCTGGCTGGACGAGCATCCCGGAATGGCCCGCCGCATCCTCGACGGCGGCCACGACCTCGGCAACCACACCCAGCGGCACATCTCCGTCAACGACCTCGCCGAGGCCGACGCCCGCAAGGAGATCACCGACTGCGCCGACCGGCTCAGCCGGCTCACCGGCTCCATCGGCACCTGGTTCCGTCCCTCCCGCGCGCCCACCGCCTCCGCACTCGTCGCCCGCCTGGCCCGCGGGGCCGGCTACCCGCACGTGCTGTCGTACGACGTCGACTCGCTCGACTACACCCGCCCCGGCGCCGCCGCCGTCACCCGCAAGGTCCTCTCGGAGGTGCGCGGGGGCTCGGTGGTGAGTTTGCATTTCGGGTACGAGGACACGGTCGCCGCCCTCCCTGACGTCCTTGAGGAACTCGACCGCCGCGAACTGCGCGCCGTCACCACCACGGAGCTGCTGAGCTGATGCGAACCACGAAAGCCGCCCGCCGGCTGGCCGCCGGTGCCGCCCTCACCGCGCTCGCCCTGGTGTCCGCGTGCAGCGGCCGGGCCGAGCACCGCGAGAACGAGGCCCTCGGCAGCAAACCGCCGGTCCAGCCGCAGGTGAACGAGGCGCGGGTGGACGTCCTGCCCGGCATGCCCCCGGTCGAGGACCCGGCGGACATCTACTCGGCGGACCGTCCGGGCCGGTTCTCGCCGGTGGTCAGGGACTTCCCCTCCCGGGTGTACGTGCCCAACACCAACTCCGACACCGTCACCGTGATCGACCCCAGCACCTACAAGGTCATCGAGACCATCCCGGTGGGCCGCCAGCCCCAGCACGTCGTGCCCTCCTGGGACCTGAAGACCCTGTGGGTCAACAACGACCTCGGCAACAGCCTGACCCCGCTCGACCCGCGCACCGGGAAGGCGGGCAAGCCGGTCGACGTGCACGACCCGTACAACCTGTACTTCACGCCCGACGGCAAGTACGCGGTCGTCATGGCCTCCATGGACCGCCAGCTGGTGTTCCGCGACGCGCACACCATGAAGACGGTCAAGGCGCTACCGGTCAGCTGCTACGGCGTCAACCACGCCGACTTCTCCCGCGACGGCCGCTACTTCATCGTCTCCTGCGAGTTCAGCGGCGAGATCCTCAAGGTCGACACGGCGAGGATGCGGGTGGTCGGGCAGGAGAAACTGCCCGTGCACGGCTCCATGCCGCAGGACGTCAAGGTCTCCCCGGACGGCAAGCGGTTCTACATCGCCGACATGATGGCCAACGGGGTGTGGATCCTGGACGGCGACAGGTTCACCATGCCGACGCTCCTCTACACCGGCAAGGGCGCGCACGGTCTCTACGTCAGCCGCGACTCCCGGGAGATGTACATCTCCAACCGGGGCGAGGGCACCATCTCCGTCTTCGACTTCGCCCGGAACAAGCTCACCAAGAAGTGGGAGCTGCCCGGCGGCGGCAGCCCCGACATGGGCGGCGTCTCCGCCGACGGCAAGGTCCTGTGGCTGTCCGGCCGCTACGACGCCGAGGTGTACGCCATCGACACCCGCACCGGCAAGGAACTGGCCCGCATCCCGGTCGGCAGCGGCCCGCACGGCCTCGCCGTCTACCCCCAGCCGGGCCGCTACTCACTGGGGCACACCGGCGTCTTCCGCTGAGGCCGGGCCCGGGGGCGAGTCCGCGGCCGAGGCGGCGGGCCGAAGCAGCAGCTCCGCGCCGACGGCACGGAAACCGGCTGCCTGGAACGCCCGCAGACTCCGGGCGTTCCCCGGTGCCACCTGCGCCCACAGCGGCTCGTCGGCCAGTCTCCGGGCCGCGCCCGCCAGCAGCCGACCGAGGCCCTTCTCCCGGGCCCCCTCGTCCACCTCCACCGACACCTCCAGCCGCCCGGCCATCCCGCGCCCCATGACCAGCACCCCGCCCTCCGTCCGCCACGCGCGTACGTCGTCCCGGCGGCCGAGGGCGTACCGGATCCGCGGATGGCCGGCGTCCCGGATCTCCGTCAGCGCGGGCGGCGGCCCACCGGGGAGCGGGGCGCCCACCAGCAGCGCGTCCACCGTCTCCGAGCGCCGGCCGGTGCGCTCCAGCAGCGCGGCCAGGAAGCGCGGGTGCAGGGCGGCCGCCAGCGGATCGCAGTCCGGGCCGCGCAGCGCCTCGTACACCCACGCGGGGTCCTCGTCCGTGACGACGACGGAGTGCGCGGTGAACGCCAGTACGCCCGCGTCCCGCGGCGAGGGCTGCGGTACGACCGTCGTACTGCCGTCCGCCGCCGGGAACACGCCCCGGGCCGCACCGTCGAGAATGTCCCGCAAGGTCTCCAAGGCGCCGCTCCTTGAGTCTCCACCCACTGGAAGGCTCAGACTCCCAGACATGAACGACGACGGCACCGCACTTCTCACCATCGGCGAGCTGGCGCGGGCCACCGGTCTGACCGTGCGCACCATCCGCTACTGGTCCGACGAGGGCGTGCTCGCCCCGGTGACCCGCTCCGCGGGCGGCTACCGCCTGTACGACGCCACGGACGTCGCCCGCCTGGAGCTGATCCGGACCCTGCGTGAGCTTGGTCTCGGTCTGGACGACGTCCGGCGGGTGCTGGCGGGGGAGCGGACCGTGGCGGAGGTCGCGGCGACGCACGTCGCGGCGCTGGACGCGCAAATCAGGTCGCTGCGGGTGACCCGTGCGGTGCTGTCGTCCGTCGCGCGACGCGGCTCGACCGCGGAGGAGATGACCCTGATGAACAGACTGGCACGGCTGTCGGCGGCCGAACGGCAGCGGATCATGGCGGAGTTCGTGGCGGAGACCCTTGAGGGGCTGGACGCCGTGGACCCCGAGGTCCAGGAACGGATGCGCGCCACCACCGTCGACCTCGCGGACGACCCCACGCCCGAACAGGTCGACGCGTGGGTGGAGTTGGCGGAGATGCTCCAGGACCCGGACTTCCGGGCGCAGATGCGCCGCGCGATGGAGTTCAACGCGGCGGACGGGGCATCGGGGGAGGCGCGCGGCCGCTCCCTCTGGTTCGCCAAGCGCCTGGTGGAGCTGGTGGCCCCGGCCCGCGAGCGCGGCACCGCCCCCGGGTCGCCGGAGGCGGAGACGGTCCTGCGCGACCTCTTCGGCGACGCCGACATGGGCGCCGTACTCGACCGCATGACGGCAGGCTTCAACGACCGCGTCGCCCGCTACCGTGAACTGGTCGCCATCGTCAACCGCACCCCGGCGCCGCCGCACGCCGAGGACTTCGCCTGGGTGGTCGCGGCACTCCGTGCCCGTGCGGACGGTTAATCTGACCAGCGTCAGTACGCCAGCATGGCACGAGAAACACGAACAAAAGGGGCGGATCGGTGGCGGACATCGAGGAAGCACGCAAGCAGTTCCAGCGGATCGACGCGAACGGTGACGGATTCATCACCGCCGCCGAGTTCAAGTCCGCCCTGGCCCAGGGGGGCGACTGGAACGTCACCGACGCGGTCGCGGAAGCCATCATCAAGACCCGCGACCTCAACGGCGACCAGGTCCTGTCCTTCGACGAGTTCTGGACCTACCTGAACAAGTGACCTGCCCGTCAGGGGTGCCCCTTCTTCCGGCAGCGGGCACCCCTGCGTGCGTCACCCGGCCGCCCACTCCTTGAGCGCGGCCTCCGACGGGAAGTCGGCCAGGTCCTTGTCGTGGGGATCGCTCGCGTACTGGTGGAAGCGCCACTTCGCCTTGATGCGGGGCTTGCCCGCGGTGACGTAGTCGGCGATCCAGAGACCGTCGCCCGCGTACGAGGTGCGGTCGATGTTCAGCCAGAAGTCCCGGTTGGTGTAGAGCACGACCCGGTTGTGCGGCCGCAGTTCTTTCAGCTTGCGGATGAAGATGTCCTTCTCCGCGTTGCCGGCGTGCGTGCCGTCGCTCGTGGTCTCCCAGTCGACGGCCAGGATGTCGCCGGCGCGTTCCGGGGCGTGCTGGAGGAAGTAGTCGGCCTGGGCCGTGAGGTTGCCCGGCCACAGGAAGTGGTAGAAGCCGACGACCAGCCCGGCGTCGCGGCCGGTCTTGGTCTGGGCGGCGAGGCGGGGGTTGACGTACGAACGGCCCTCGGTCGCCTTCATGAAGACGAAGGAGAGACCGTCCGTGTCATATGACGCGGACTGGAAGGAACTTACGTCGATGCCGTGGAGCATGCAGGGTTAGTGCCCGCCGCACGGCCCCCCGGAAACTTGCCCCCGGTCGCGGCGCGTTGACCGGGGCCGGAGAGCCACCGACGGTGGCACACGCTCGCGCCGGGGCGCGATGAACCCTACCGGCGAGGGAGGACGGCGCATGGGCGCGTTCACCGGCTCGCGCGCGATCTCCGGGCGCCGTTCCCTGTATCCGTTTCCGGCCACTCCCTCCTGATTCGCGTTGCGACGCGCGAGGGGCCGGTGTGATGCTCCCCGGCATGGCCGGCCAGGGGGACGGGATGGATGTGACGGCGGGGACACGTTGGCCAGCAGCCCTGACAATTCGTGTTAGCCGAGAACCGTCTGACCGGTCTTGAGGCCGACCCGCAGCAGATGGTTCTCGCGGTCGCCCGCTACGGGATCATCCGGCGTGGGCTGGCCTCGTCGGGGGAGGGTCGTGGCCTCAGCACTCGATGATGTTCACCGCGAGCCCGCCCCGCGCCGTCTCCTTGTACTTCACCGACATGTCCGCGCCGGTCTCCTTCATGGTCTTGATGACCTTGTCGAGGGAGACCATGTGGGAGCCGTCGCCGCGCATCGCCATCTTGGCGGCCGTGACCGCCTTCACCGCGGCCATGCCGTTGCGCTCGATGCACGGGATCTGGACGAGGCCGCCGACCGGGTCGCAGGTCAGGCCCAGGTTGTGTTCCATGCCGATCTCGGCCGCGTTCTCGACCTGTTCGGGCGTGCCGCCCAGCACCTCGGCGAGCGCGCCCGCCGCCATGGAGCACGCGGAGCCGACCTCGCCCTGGCAGCCGACCTCGGCGCCGGAGATGGAGGCGTTCTCCTTGAAGAGCATGCCGATCGCGCCCGCGGCCAGCAGGAAGCGGACCACGCCGTCCTCGTCCGCGCCCGGCACGAAGTTGATGTAGTAGTGCAGCACCGCGGGGATGATGCCGGCCGCGCCGTTCGTCGGGGCGGTCACCACCCGGCCGCCGGCCGCGTTCTCCTCGTTCACCGCCATCGCGTAGAGCGTGATCCACTCCATCGCGCGGGCCGACGGCTCGCCCTCGGCCCGCAGCTGGCGCGCCGAGACGGCGGCGCGGCGGCGTACCTTGAGCCCGCCCGGCAGGATGCCCTCCCGGGTCATGCCGCGCTGCACGCACGCCCGCATCACCCGCCAGATCTCCAGCAGGCCCGCCCGGATCTCCTCCTCGGTGCGCCAGGCCCGCTCGTTCTCCAGCATCAGGGAGGAGATCGAAAGTCCGGTCTCCTTGGTGAGGCGCAGCAGCTCGTCGCCGGTGCGGAAGGGGTACTTCAGGACCGTGTCGTCCAGCACGATCCGGTCCGCGCCGACCGCGTCCTCGTCCACGACGAAGCCGCCGCCGACCGAGTAGTAGGTCTTGCTGAGCAGCTCCGCGCCCGAGGCGTCGAACGCCCATATCGTCATGCCGTTGGCGTGGTACGGCAGGGCCTTGCGGCGGTGCAGGACGAGGTCGTCGTCGAAGGAGAAGGCGATCTCGTGCTCGCCGAGGAGCGCCAGGCGCCCCGACTCCCTGATCGACTCCACCCGCTCGTCGGCGCCCTCCACGTCCACCGTGCGCGGGGAGGCGCCCTCCAGGCCGAGCAGGACCGCCTTGGGGGTGCCGTGGCCGTGTCCGGTCGCGCCGAGCGAGCCGTACAGCTCGCAGCGCAGGGACGCGACCGAGGCCAGCAGGTCCTCGTTGCGCAGCCGGCGGGCGAACATGCGCGCCGCGCGCATCGGGCCGACCGTGTGGGAGCTGGACGGGCCGATGCCGATCGAGAACAGGTCGAAGACCGAGATGGCCACGGTCACTCCTTGGGGCAGAGGTGGGGCACTCTCCGTCGAGTGCCCCACCAGGGACTTACTTGCTCAGAACCGGGTACAGCGGGTGCTTGTCGGCCAGGGCCTTCACCCGGGCCTTGAGGGACTCCGCGTCGTAGGACGGCTTGAGCGCCTCGGCGATCACGTCCGCGACCTCGGAGAAGTCCTCGGCCGCGAAGCCGCGGGTCGCGAGCGCGGGCGTGCCGATCCGCAGGCCCGAGGTGACCATCGGGGGGCGCGGGTCGTTCGGGACCGCGTTGCGGTTGACCGTGATGCCGACCTCGTGGAGCCGGTCCTCGGCCTGCTGGCCGTCCAGCTCGGAGGCGCGCAGGTCGACCAGGATCAGGTGCACGTCCGTACCGCCGGACAGCACGTTCACCCCGGCCTCACGGGCGTCCGCGGCCGTCAGGCGCTCGGCGAGGATGCGGGCACCCTCGACGGTACGGCGCTGGCGCTCCTTGAACTCCTCGGACGCCGCGACCTTGAAGGACACCGCCTTCGCCGCGATCACGTGCTCCAGGGGGCCGCCCTGGAAGCCCGGGAACACGGACGAGTTCAGCTTCTTCGCGAAGTCCTTCCTGGCGAGGATGATGCCGCCGCGCGGGCCGCCCAGGGTCTTGTGCGTCGTGGAGGTGACCACGTCCGCGTACTCGACCGGGTTCGGGTGCAGACCGGCCGCGACCAGGCCCGCGAAGTGCGCCATGTCGACCCACAGGTACGCCTCGACCTCGTCCGCGATCCGGCGGAAGGCGGCGAAGTCCAGCTGCCGCGGGTACGCCGACCAGCCCGCGATGATCACCTTGGGGCGGTGCTCCTTGGCGAGCCGCTCGACCTCGGCCATGTCGACCAGGCCGGTCTCCTCGTCCACGTGGTACGCGACCACGTTGAACTGCTTGCCGGAGAAGTTCAGGCGCATCCCGTGGGTCAGGTGGCCGCCGTGCGCCAGGTCCAGGCCGAGGATGGTGTCCCCGGGCTGGGCCAGCGCGAACAGGGCCGCCTGGTTGGCGGAGGCGCCGGAGTGGGGCTGCACGTTGGCGTACTCGGCGCCGAACAGCTCCTTGATCCGGTCGATGGCGATCTGCTCGGCGACGTCGACGTGCTCGCAGCCGCCGTAGTAGCGGCGGCCCGGGTAGCCCTCGGCGTACTTGTTGGTGAGGACCGAGCCCTGCGCCTCCATCACCGCGAGCGGCGCGAAGTTCTCGGACGCGATCATCTCGAGCGTGGACTGCTGGCGGAGCAGCTCGGCGTCGACCGCGGCGGCGATCTCCGGGTCCAGCTCGTGCAGGGGCGTGTTCAGGACAGTCATACGGCTACGACTCCTCAGCCGGCGGTGTGGGCGTCGTACTCGTCGGCGGAGAGCAGGTCGGCCGGCTCGTCCGTGACGCGTACCTTGAACAGCCAGCCGCCCTCGAAGGGCTCGGAGTTCACCAGCGACGGGTCGTCGACGACGTTCTCGTTGACCGCGGTGACCTCGCCGGTGACCGG
Source organism: Streptomyces hygroscopicus subsp. hygroscopicus (assembly GCF_030269125.1). Lineage (GTDB taxonomy): Bacteria > Actinomycetota > Actinomycetes > Streptomycetales > Streptomycetaceae > Streptomyces > Streptomyces hygroscopicus_C. Next base: position 29,089 of record NZ_BSSM01000011.1, read on the forward strand.
GGAGTACAGGTCGGAGACCGACTTGGTGGACTCCAGTTCACCGCAGGTCTCGCCTGCCTCGACGGTGGAGCCGACCTCGGGGAGCTGGGCGTAGACCACATCGCCGAGCGCGTTGGCCGCGAACTCGGTGATGCCGACCGTCGAGACGCCGTTGTCGTCGGCGCCCGACAGCCACTCGTGCTCCTTGCTGTAGCGCAGCTGCTGGGGGTTGCTCATGGCCTGAATTCTCCTGTACGCGCGGGAGTGCTGATGACGGGGGGACGGTGGTGACCGCCGATGGGCGGGCGAATGTGCGCAGGGTCACGTGCCCGCCCGGCGGGGGGCGGGGGCGCGACCGGGCTCGCTGTCTACTTCTGGCGCTTGTAGAACGGCAGCGCCACGACCTCGAAGGGCTCGTGGGTGCCGCGGATGTCCACGCCGACGCCCTCGGTGCCGGGCGCCGCGTGCGCCGCGTCGACGTAGGCCATGGCGATCGGCTTGCCCAGGGTGGGGGAGGGGGCACCCGAGGTGACCTCGCCGATGACCTCGCCGCCGGCGACGACCGAGTACCCGGCGCGCGGGACGCGGCGGCCCTCGGCGACCAGGCCGACGAGGACGCGCGGCGGGTTCTGCTCCGCGCGGGCGGCGGCCTCGACGAGCGCGGCACGCCCCACGAAGTCGCCCTCCTTCTCGAACTTGACCACGCGGCCGAGCCCGGCGTCGAAGGGGGTCAGCGAGGTGTTCAGCTCGTGCCCGTACAGCGGCATGCCCGCCTCCAGGCGCAGGGTGTCGCGGCAGGACAGGCCGCACGGCACCAGGCCGACGCCCTCGCCGGCCTTGGTCAGCGCCTGCCACAGCTCGACGGCGTGCTCGGGCTTCACGAACAGCTCGAAGCCGTCCTCGCCGGTGTAGCCGGTGCGGGCGATCAGAGCGGGGACGCCGGCGACGGTGCCGGGCAGGCCCGCGTAGTACTTCAGGCCGTCGAGGTCGGCGTCGGTGAGGGACTTCAGGATGCCGGGGGAGGCCGGGCCCTGGACGGCGATCAGGGCGTAGGCGTCCCGGTCGTCGCGCACCTCGACGTCGAGGCCGCCGGACCGCTCGTCGAGGGCGTCCAGGACCACCTGGGCGTTCGAGGCGTTGGCCACGACCATGTACTCGGTCTCGGCGAGCCGGTAGACGATCAGGTCGTCCAGGATGCCGCCGTCGGCCTGCACGATCATCGTGTAGCGGGCGCGGCCGACGCCGATGGAGGCGATGTTGCCGACCAGGGCCATGTTCAGGAAGTCGGCCGCCTCGGGGCCGGTGACGGTGATCTCGCCCATGTGGGAGAGGTCGAACAGGCCCGCCTTGGTCCGCACGGCCACGTGCTCGTCGCGCTCGGAGCCGTAGCGCAGGGGCATGTCCCAGCCCGCGAAGTCGGTCATCGTCGCACCGAGCGAGCGGTGTACGGCGTCCAGCGCGGTGTGTCGGAGTTCGGTACTGCTCATCGGTCGGTCGTCTCCCAGGGCAACAGGGATGGGGCGAGGAACGTTCCTCCCCATCTGTCATCGGAACCTGAGAGGTTCGCCGGGACCGCCAGGGGGGCGATCACGGTTTGCACCTTGGGTGGGGCCGCTGTCACAGCGGCCCGCTTTTCAGATGTGCCTCGCCCGCGCGGTAACGGTGCCTGAGAGATTCAAGGGAGGGACTTGCTCCTTCGGCGCCCCAGCGAAGCGTGCCGGGGACTCTCCCGCGCGGATTCAAACGGCCGGTATGCAGTTGGCCGCCACATCATTGCACGTCGCACCCCCGCCCGTCAGGGGCCGTATCCGTAACCGAGCTGTGGCGGTACGCGCACCCGCCCGTGGCACACCGGGTATTACCTTCCCTTTACGTCGGCCGGGCAGGGAGATTACCGAACCACAAGGGGAGGACGATCATGGTGAACAGGACCATGGCGCACGCGACCGGCGTCCCGGCGCCGAGGAGCCTCGCGGCCCGGGAGCGCGGGGCCGCCCGCCCCGTGTCCGTCGTGCGGGACCTGCGCGGCCGGGCGGCCCCCGGCCCGCGCGTCCTCCGCTTCGGCCCCCGTGACGTGGTGGTGCTCACCGGCCTGCCCGGCAGCGGCAAGTCCACGCTGATGCGCCGCGCGGTCACCGCCCGCCGCGTCGACTCCCAGGACACCCGGGCCCGCTTCGCCGCCCGCCTGCCCCGCCTGCTGCCGTACGCCCTCTACCGCCCCCTGGTGCGCGCCGCGCACTACCTGGGACTGCGCCGCGCCCTGCGCACGGCACAGGGCCTGGTCGTGCACGACTGCGGCACCCAGCCCTGGGTGCGCGCCTGGCTCGCCCGCGCCGCCCGCCGCTCCGGCGGCACCCTGCACCTGCTCCTGCTGGACGTGCCGGAGGAGACGGCCCGCGCGGGCCAGCGCGAGCGCGGCCGGTCCGTCTCCCGGCTCGCCTTCGGCCGCCACCGCCGTACGACGGCCCGGTTGCTCGGCGCGGTGGAGCGGGGCGAACTGCCCGCGGGCTGCGGTTCGGCGGTGCTGCTCGACCGGGCCGCGGCGGACGCCGTGCAGCGGATCGTGTTCACGGAGTACGGCTCTGTCACCGGTACCCGCTAGCCTTCATGGTCACAGAGCAGTGGTTCCCAGCAGGCGGTAGGCAGATGGACTTCCCGGCGGACATTCCCGCGGACTTCCCGGCACAGGCGCACCCCCACCCGCACGGCGGTTGGCCCGGCAACGAGCTGGAGGAGGTGCTGTCGGCCTCCCTCGGCATACCCGCGGCGGGCGGCCGGATCATCGAGGTACTCGGCCGCAGCTTCGTCTGGGTGCCGCTGCCGTCCGGCGGCGGACCCGGCGGCGGCCCGCTGGACCTGCCCACCCTGGAGATCGACGGCCAGGCGTACGTCCCGGTGTTCAGCTCCGAGGAGCAGTTCCGCCAGGCGGTCGGCTCCCCCATGACGTACACCATCGCCCCGGCCGTGGAGTTCGCCCGCGGCCTGCCCCCGCAGGCCGGCATCGCGGTGAACCCCGGCGGCACGGTCGGCATCCCGCTCCCGCCGGACGCCGTCGCCGAGCTCTGCCGCGCCGGCCGCACCCCGCTGGACGGCCCGGCCACCGGCGGCCGCGTCCGCCTCTTCGAGCCCGACTGGCAGGACGACCCGGTCGACTTCCTCTCCGCCGCGTCCGCCGAGTTCGCCGCGACGGGTGTGGTCCTCACCGCCCGCCGCTGCCTGGCCGCGATCGAGACCGCCGACCCGGTCATGTTCGTCGGCGTGGAGCTGTCCCAGTGGGACGGCGACTTCCGCGCCCTCCCCCTGGAGGCCCTGGGCCGTGCCCTCGGCCGTGTCCCGGTCCCCTGGCCGGTCAACCTGATCCTGCTGGACGCGACGGACGACCCGGTGGCGGAATGGCTGCGGGCGAATGTCCGCCCCTTCCACGCCCACTAGAACCCGGCGGTGCGAGGCCCGGCCCGAAGGGGCGGAAGACGCGCGACCGGCCCACCACGACGCGCACCCGCGCACGAACACAGGGGCCCCGAGCCACCAGGCGCTTAAGCTGTCCCCACACGCGGAGTATGGAAAAGAAGGGCACGACAAGGTGAGCGCGAGCCACAGCGGCAGCGTCGGCGGCGGTGTCGAACACACGCTCCGCCATGTCACGCCCGGACGCTACGACGCCTACGAGGCCCTTCTCCGCGCCCTCGCCACCCCCTCCGCGGGCCAGATCTGGATGCTGCTGTGGCACGGGCAGGCCGGCTCCCCGGACGCCCAGTACGGGGACATGGAGGTCGACGGCGTCCACTACGCGCCCTGCGTGACCTCCGCCCAGGAGCTGTCCGCGAGCGGCTGGAGCCGTTCGTACGAGGTCGTCGACGGCCTGGACGTCGCCCGCACCCTCTACCCCGACCACTACGGCCTCTGGCTCAACCCGCACGCCCCCGGCGGCGGCGTCGGCATCCCTTGGCTGGACCTGCGCCGCATCGCCACCGGCCTGGACCGCCAGCCCGCTGGACCGCTCCGGCTGTCCGAACCCGGGATCGAGATCCCCCAGTTCTACGCCCTGCTCGCCCAGCACGCCCACCGCACCCCCGCCCTGCGCTCCCTGCGCCGGGCCTGGGTGCAGCCCGCGCTCGGGGCGCCGTACCTCGCGATCGGTCTGGACCTGTACGAGACCTCGCCCGCCGCGGTCGACTCGGTGCGCGCGATGATGCAGCGCTCGGTCGGCGCCGTTCCGGAGGGCCTGCCGGTGTCCACCGTCGCGCTGACCGACGACCACGACCCGGTCGTGATGTGGATGCGGGCCCAAGCCCGCCCGTTCTACGACCGCGAGGCCCATGCCGCCGCGCCCGCCGCGCAGCCCCAGCCCCAACTCCAGTCCCCGGCGCCGGGCTACGGCTATCCGCCGGTGCGCGGTGGTTACTGAGGTTCCGCCGCTTCCGACGCCGTTCCCGCCGTACCTCCCGAACCGCGGCATTACGGCGATGTGTCCCAACTGACCCGTGTCCGAGGGCCGTTACCCACTGTCCGGATAACGGAATCCTCCGCAGTGCATCACGGTTGCGCATACTTTCACCGTCAGCTCTGGCGAGTGATCGCGAAGACGCTGAAGACTCCCCACTCAGACCACGAGGCTTGAGAACTCGTGTTCGCTTGCAAGTCGACAAAGCCGCAAACCGCGGCAGCGCAGGCCGGTCACCACCGGCGAGAGGGGTCGCACATCGTGACCGCACCGATCGAGACCACCGGGGCGGCAGCCGACGCGCAGCCTGAGGCTGTGCTCGCGGGAGCCGAGAAGGGGCGGATCGAGGGTCGTTCCCTGGGCCAGATCGCCTGGACCCGCTTCAAGCGGGACAGAGTCGCCGTGGCCGGCGGCGTCATCGTGATCCTGCTGATCCTCCTGGCCATCCTCTCGCGTCCCCTGCAGGCCGTCCTCGGCCTCGACCCCAACGCCTTCCACCAGGACCTGATCGACGCCAACACCTCGCTGCCCAAGGGCGGCTGGGGCGGCATGAGCGCGGACCACCCGCTCGGCGTGGACCCCAAGTTCGGCCGGGACATCGCCACCCGCATCCTGGAGGGCTCCTGGGTCTCGCTGGTCGTCGCCTTCGGCGCCACGGTTCTGTCCAACGTGATCGGCGCGATCATGGGTGTGATCGCGGGTTACTACGGCGGCCGGGTCGACTCGATCATCAGCCGGCTGATGGACGTCTTCCTCGCCTTCCCGTTGCTGCTGTTCGCCATCGCGATCTCCGCAACCCTCCAGGGCGGCGCCTTCGGTCTGAACGGACTTCCGCTCCACCTCGCCGTACTCATCTTCGTGATCGGCTTCTTCAACTGGCCCTATCTCGGCCGGATCGTGCGCGGCCAGACCCTCGCCCTGCGCGAGCGCGAGTTCGTCGACGCGGCCCGCGGCATGGGCGCCAAGGGCCCGTACATCCTCTTCCGTGAGCTGCTGCCCAACCTGGTCGGCCCGATCATCGTCTACTCGACGCTGCTCATCCCGACCAACATCCTCTTCGAGGCGTCCCTGAGCTTCCTCGGCGTCGGCATCCAGCCCCCGCAGGCTTCCTGGGGCGGCATGCTCCGCGAAGCGGTCACCTACTACCAGGTCGATCCCCAGTACATGATCGTGCCGGGCCTGGCCATCTTCATCACCGTCCTCGCGTTCAACCTGCTCGGCGACGGTCTCCGCGACGCTCTCGACCCGCGCAGCCGCTAGGCAGCCAGAGAGCCCATCAAGTTTTCCGATCAATGGAGGGGAAGCAGACCATCATGCGAAGGTCAGCGCTGGCCGCGGTCGCGGCTATCGGCTCCACCAGCCTGCTGCTCGCAGGCTGTTCCAAGGCCGATGACAACAAGGACACACCGAAGGCGGCCGGCGCCAACGCGGCGACCAAGAGCGTCGTCAACGCGTCCGACAAAAAGGGTGGCACGGTCACCTACGAGATGTCGGACGTGCCGGACTCGTTCGACCCCGGCAACACGTACTACGCGTACATGTACAACTTCAGCCGCCTCTACGCGCGTCCGCTGATGACGTTCGAGCCGGCCCCCGGTTCCAAGGGCAACACCCTGGTCCCGGACCTCGCCGCGGGCAAGGGCGTCGCCAGCGACGGCGGCAAGACCTGGACGTACAAGCTGCGTCCGGGCCTGAAGTACCAGGACGGCACCCCGATCACCTCGAAGGACGTCAAGTACGCCGTCGAGCGGTCCAACTTCGCGCGTGACGTGCTCTCGCTCGGTCCGAACTACTTCCAGCAGTTCATGAAGGACGGCGACAAGTACAAGGGTCCCTACAAGGACAAGAGCGCCAAGGGCCTGTCCTCGATCGAGACCCCGGACGACACCACGATCGTCTTCCACCTGAACCGCGCCTTCCAGGAGTTCGACTACCTGGTCGCCACGCCGCAGACGGCCCCGGTGCCGCAGTCCAAGGACGACGGCGTCGACTACGTCAAGCACATCGTCTCCTCCGGCTCCTACGAGATCCAGAGCTACCAGGAGGGCAAGCAGGTCGTCCTGGTCCCGAACAAGAACTGGGACGCGAAGACCGACCCGCTGCGCAAGCAGCTGGCCAACAAGATCGTCGTCAACCTGAAGGTCAACCCGGAGACGATCGACAAGGACATCCAGTCCGGCGACGCCACCGTCGACCTCGCGGGCACCGGTGTCCAGGCCTCCACCCAGGCCGACCTGCTCAACTCCGCGGACGGCAAGGCCAGCACCGACAACACCTACGGTGGCCGCCTGGTCTACGCGGCGATCAACACCAAGGTGAAGCCGTTCGACAACGTCGCCTGCCGCAAGGCCGTCGAGTACGCGATCGACAAGGTCTCCGTGCAGACCGCCATGGGCGGCCCGATCCGCGGTGACATCGCCTCCACCGTCCTGCCGCCGGACATCACCGGCTACCAGAAGGCGGACGTCTACGCGACCGCGGGCAACAAGGGCGACGTCGCCAAGGCCAAGGAGCAGCTGAAGGCCTGCGGCCAGAAGACGATCAACACCAACATCACGGCCCGCTCCGACCGTCCCGGCGAGGTGGACGCGGCCACCGCGATCATCAACTCGCTGAAGAAGGTCGGCATCAACGCCACCCTCAAGCAGTACCCGCAGGGCAAGTACTTCACCGACTACGCGGGTGTGCCGAGCTTCGACAAGAAGCAGAACATCGGCCTGATGATGATGCAGTGGGGTGCCGACTGGCCCTCCGGCTACGGCTTCCTGCAGCAGATCCTGAACAGCAAGGCGATCAGCCAGTCCGGTAACACCAACCTGTCGCAGTACACGAACAAGAAGGTCGACGGCCTGCTCGCGCAGGCGATCGCCGAGCCGGACCCGGCCAAGCGCAACGCCCTGTACGCGCAGATCGACACCCAGGCGATGGACGACGCCGTGCTGGTCCCGCTGACCTACTTCAAGGTCCTGCTGTACCGCTCGCCGTACGCCACCAACGTGGTCTCCACGGCCGCCTTCAGCGGTCAGTACGACTACCTCAACCTCGGCACCACGAAGAAGTAGCAGCCCCGGAAGGCAGGTGAAGGCATTGGTGCCCGCGGGCTTCGCGGCCCGCGGGCACCAGCGCCGGTCCCCGTGATCTCGTACATCCTCCGCCGGACGTTCGCGGCAGTGATCCTGCTGCTGGTCGTCACCGCGGTCACCTTCGCCATCTTCTTCCTGCTGCCACGGCTCGTGGGCCAGACAGCGGACCAGCTGGCGCAGCAGTACATCGGAAAGAGCCCGTCCAAGGCGGACATCGTCGCGGTCAAGCACAACCTCGGTCTGGACCAGCCCGTCTATGTCCAGTACTGGCACTTCATCAAGGGGATCGTGGTCGGTGCCGACTACAATCTCGGCCCCAAGACGGTGCACTGCGACGTTCCCTGCTTCGGCTACTCCTTCAAGGATCACGTCGCGGTCTGGCCGCAGCTCACCTCGCGCATTCCGATCACCCTCTCGCTGGCGGTGGGTGCCGCCGTGCTCTGGCTGCTCTCCGGTGTCGCCATCGGTGTCGTCTCCGCGCTCAAGCCGCGCTCGCTGTTCGACCGCACCTTCATGGGCGTCGCCCTCGCCGGCGTCTCGCTGCCCATGTTCTTCACGGGCAACCTGGCGATCCTGCTCTTCACCTACAAGTGGCCGATCTTCGGCCGCACCTACGTCCCGTTCACCGAGAACCCGGCGCAGTGGGCCAACACCCTGATCCCGGCGTGGTGTTCGCTCGCCCTGCTGTACTCCGCGATCTACGCCCGGCTCACCCGCTCGGGCATGCTGGAGACGATGAACGAGGACTTCATCCGCACGGCCCGCTCGAAGGGCCTGCCCGAACGCACGGTCGTCGTCCGGCACGGCCTGCGGGCCGCCCTCACCCCCATCATCACCGTCTTCGGCATGGACCTCGGCCTGCTGCTCGGCGGTGCGGTGATCACCGAGTACGTGTTCTCGCTGCCCGGTGTCGGCCAGTACGCGGTGCAGGGCATCTCCGACAACGACCTGCCGAAGATCCTCGGCGTGACCCTGCTCGCCGCCATCTTCGTCGTCATCGCAAATCTCCTGGTGGACGTGCTCTACGCCGCCGCCGACCCGCGGGTGAGGCTCTCGTGACCGAACTCTCCAAGACCGCCACGGGCGAGACCGCCACCGCCAAGGCGCCCTCGGCCTTCCTGGAGGTCCGCGACCTCAAGGTGCACTTCCCGACCGACGACGGCATCGTCAAGTCCGTCGACGGGCTCTCCTTCTCGGTGGAGAAGGGCAAGACCCTCGCCATCGTCGGCGAGTCCGGCTCCGGCAAGTCCGTCACCTCGCTCGCCGTCATGGGCCTGCACCGGCTCGGCGCGCGCGGCAAGAACGTGCGGATGTCCGGCGAGATCTGGCTGAACGGCAAGGAACTGGTCGGCGCCTCCCCTGACGAGGTGCGCAAGCTCCGCGGCCGCGAGATGGCGATGATCTTCCAGGACCCGCTGTCCGCCATGCACCCCTACTACAAGGTCGGCGACCAGATCGTCGAGGCCTACCGGGTGCACCACAAGGTCGGCAAGAAGGAAGCCCGCAAGCGCGCCATCGAGATGCTCGACCGCGTCGGCATCCCCGAGCCGGCCAAGCGCGTCGACGGCTACCCGCACGAGTTCTCCGGCGGTATGCGCCAGCGCGCCATGATCGCCATGGCCCTGGTGAACAACCCCGAGCTGCTCATCGCGGACGAGCCGACCACCGCCCTCGACGTGACCGTCCAGGCGCAGATCCTCGACCTGATCCGCGATCTGCAGAAGGAGTTCGGCTCCGCGGTCATCATGATCACGCACGACCTCGGCGTGGTCGCCGAGATCGCCGACGACGTCCTCGTGATGTACGGCGGCCGGTGCGTGGAGCGCGGCGCCGCCGCCGAGGTCTTCGAGAAGCCCCAGCACCCCTACACCTGGGGCCTGCTCGGCTCGATGCCGCGCATCGACCGCGAGACCTCCGAACGGCTCATCCCGGTCAAGGGCCAGCCGCCGAGCCTCATCAACATCCCCTCGGGCTGTGCCTTCCACCCGCGCTGCCCGTACGCGGACATCCCCGCGGAGAACGTCAGCCGCACGGTGCGTCCCGAGCTGGAGCTGGTCGGCGCCGGACACTGGTCCGCCTGCCACCTGTCGGCCGAGGACCGTGAGCGGATCTGGACCGAAGAGATTGCGCCGAAGCTGTGAGTGAGACGAAGAAGACGGACCCCGCCGCGAAGGCCGCGGTCCCCGAGCAGGCGTCGGCTCCGGACGAGCGAGAGGTGCTGCTCAAGGTCGAGAACCTGACCAAGCACTTCCCGATCAAGAAGGGCATCCTGCGCCGCCAGGTCGGCGCGGTGAAGGCCGTCGACGGCATCGACTTCGAGGTGCGCAAGGGCGAGACCCTGGGCGTCGTCGGCGAGTCGGGCTGCGGCAAGTCGACCATGGGCCGGGTCATCACCCGCCTCCAGGACCCGACCGGCGGCAAGATCACCTTCGAGGGCCGGGACATCACGCGGCTGTCCGTCGGGGACATGCGCCCGATGCGCCGCGACATCCAGATGATCTTCCAGGACCCCTACGGCTCCCTGAACCCCCGTCACACCATCGGCTCGATCGTCTCGGCGCCCTTCCGGCTCCAGGGCGTCGAGCCCGAGGGCGGGGTGAAGAAGGAGGTCCAGCGGCTGCTCGAACTGGTCGGTCTGAGTCCCGAGCACTACAACCGCTACCCGCACGAGTTCTCCGGCGGCCAGCGCCAGCGCATCGGTATCGCCCGCGCGCTCGCCCTGAAGCCGAAGCTGGTCGTGGCCGACGAGCCGGTGTCCGCGCTGGACGTGTCGATCCAGGCCCAGGTCGTCAACCTCATGGACGACCTCCAGCAGGAGCTGGGCCTGACCTACGTCATCATCGCGCACGACCTCTCCGTCGTCCGGCACGTCTCGGACCGGATCGCGGTGATGTACCTCGGCAAGATCGTCGAGCTGGCCGACCGCACCGCGCTGTACGAGGCGCCGATGCACCCGTACACCAAGGCGCTGATGTCGGCGGTGCCGGTGCCGGACACCAAGCGCCGGGGCCAGAAGAGCGAGCGCATCCTGCTGCGCGGCGACGTGCCCTCGCCGATCGCCCCGCCGTCGGGCTGCCGCTTCCACACCCGGTGCTGGAAGGCGACGGAGATCTGCCGGACGACCGAGCCGCAGCTGCTGGAGCTGAAGCCGGGCCAGCGGGTCGCCTGCCACCACCCGGAGAACTTCGCCGACCAGGCCCCGCAGGACACGGTCCTGCTGTCGGCGGCGAAGGAGGCGTCGGAGCTGGTGCCGGACGCGGTGATCTCCGGGCGTCCGGAGGACGCGGCGGAGGCCGGGTCCGAGACCCCGGCCGCGGCTGAGCCGGCGGCGGAGCGCGCGGCCGAGACCGAGGCCGAGTCGGAGAACGAGCCGGAGGCTCAGGCGGAACCGAAGCCGAACGCGGCGGAGGGCGCGCCCGAGTCCGGGGCTGCGGACGCGGCTGACTCCGAGTCCGGGGCTGCGGACGCGGCTGACTCCGAGGCCGAATCCGAGGACGAGGCCGACTCCGAGGCCGGGACCGAGTCGGAGCCGCAGGCCGCCTCCGCGGAGGAGCCCGAGGCCGCCACCGACCCGGAGCCCGAAGCCGTGCCGGAGCCGGAGGCCGAGGCCGCCACCGACTCCGACCCGGAGCCCGCTACCGACCCGGAGCCGGAAGCCGTGCCGGAGCCGGAGGCCGAGGCCGCCACCGACTCCGACCCGGAGCCCGCTACCGACCCGGAGCCGGAAGCCGCGCCGGAGCCGGAGGCCGAGGCCGCCACCGACTCCGACCCGGAGCCCGCTACCGACCCGGAGCCCGAAGCCGCGCCGGAGCCGGAGGCCGAGGCCGCCACCGACTCCGACCCGGAGCCCGCTACCGCCCCGGAGCCCGAAGCCGCGCCGGAGCCGGAGGCCGAGGCCGCCACCGACCCGGAGCCCGAAGCCGCGCCGGAGCCGGAGGCCGAGGCCGAGCCCGAGTCCGACGAGGCCCCCAAGTCCCGGAAGCCGAAGGGCAAGTAGCCGGGAAACGGCCGAGGAAGGGCATGCGCATGCCTGAACGGGGGAGTGCGGAGTCGTCCGTGTCCGACACCTGATCGGTACACGCCCGAAAGGACGACTCATGGCACTCTCCCGTTCGGCACGTGCAGGGGCCCTGGCCACCCCGTGGCCTCCTTCCACCTGACCGCCGCCCCGGCCCCACCCCCGGCGCCCCCGGCGACCCCTACGTCCCTGAGCGGGGCAACGGCAGCTTCGCGACGCGCTGCACGACGACCTCGACCTCGCGTACGCCCCCGGCACCGGTCGCCTGAACGGTCGTACGACCCTCACCGCGCGCCACCCAGGACCTCTCCGACGCGCTGCCCGCCGACTCGCCCTTCTGGCCGATCGAGGCGGCCGACCCGAAGCGCGGCACGATGTTCTCCGACGCCGTCTACGATCGCGGCGCCATGACCCTCCAGGTGCTCCGCGAGTCCTTCTTCGGGCTGCTCCCGGTCTGGATCAGGCTCCACCGGCACGGCGACGCCGACACGGCCGACTTCGTCCGGCTCGCCGAGCGGACCAGGCTCGGCGACCTGTTCGACACCTGGCTGTTCACCAGAGGTAAACCCGCCCTGTGAGCCTGGCTTTGTAAGGTTCAGCCCGCTGGACAGGTGAGAATGTCAGGGTGCAGTTCCAACAGTTCTTCAGCCCCTCCGTCCAGCACACGCTCGACGTGATCGGTATCTTCGTCTTCGCGATCTCCGGCGCGCTGCTGGCCGTCCGGAAGAACTTCGACGTGTTCGGCATCGCCGTGCTCGCCGAGGTCACCGCGCTGGGCGGGGGGCTCTTCCGCGACGTGGTGATCGGGGCCGTGCCCCCGGCGGCCTTCACGGACCTCGGGTACTTCGTCACGCCGCTGCTCGCCACGCTCGTCGTCTTCTTCCTGCACCCGCACGTGGAGCGCATCCAGACGGCGGTGCTCGTCTTCGACGCGGCCGGCCTCGGCCTGTTCTGCGTCAGCGGCACGACGAAGGCGTACGGCTACGGCCTCGGCCTGACCGCCTCGGCGACGCTCGGCCTCGCCACCGCGGTCGGCGGCGGTGTGCTGCGCGACGTGCTCGCCAACGAGGTGCCCTCGCTGCTGCGCTGGGACCGCGACCTGTACGCGGTCCCGGCGATGGTCGGCGCGGGCATGGTGGTGCTGTGCATCCGCTACGACGCGCTGACCCCCCTCACCAGTGGGTTCGCCGCCGTCACGGCTTTTGTGCTGCGCCTGCTCGCGATGCGGTACCACTGGCGAGCTCCGCGCGCGTGGAACCGCCGGTCGACGGTGACCGAGGAGTAGTACCGGCGGCGCCGACCGCACCCGCGGGGGTCCCGACGCCGGTCCCGGGGGTCCCGGTGACCGAGTGGTCCCGCCCCTTGGCGTGGTTCTGGCCCATCTGGAGGGTGAGCCAGCGGAACACCGCGGGCACCTGCGGCCGCCACAGCGCCATCGTGTGACCGCCCGCGCTGCGCGGCAGGAAGACCACGTGCACGGTGGTCGGCGCCTTGGCGACGGACTCCAGAGCCATGCCCGCCTCGTAGCCGTCGCCGGACTCGCCGGAGACGTACAGCGCGACGGGCGGCGGCACCGCGGCCTTCTTCAGCAGCAGGTACGGGTTGTTCTCGGCGCGCAGGGCGGGGTTCTGGGCGGCGAGGGAGTTGCGCTCGCCGATCGGGTCGTTGTAGCCCGACATGCTCACCGCGGCCCGGTACCGGTCCGGGTGCGCGACGGCCAGCTTGACCGCGCACTGGGCGCCGGCCGAGTACCCGGCGATGGCCCAGCCCTGCGGGGCCGGCTGGGCGCGGAAGTTGTCCATGACCATCTTGGGCACGTCGATGCTGAGCCAGGTGTCCGCGTTGACCTGCCCCGGGATGTTGGCACAGCCGGTGTCCACGCCGGCCAGCAGGTTCGTGCGCGGGGCGACCATGATGAAGGGGGCCACCTGGCCGCTCCGCATCAGCGGCAGCAACTGCTCGTGGGCCTTCATCGAGCCGAACCAGGCCCGTGCCGAGCCGGGGTAACCGGGCAGGACCTCGACCACCGGGAACTTCTTGTGCCGGTAGGCCGGCTCGTCGTACTGCGGCGGCAGCCAGACGTAGACCTCGGCGTTGACGCCCGAGACCCGGCCCTTGAGCTGGGTGACGCGGACCCCGCCGGCGGCGTGCATACCGGGCCCCGTGGCCTGGGTGAAGGTCTGCCTGACCTTGGGCAGTCGCTTGACCGCTATGCCGCCGGTGCCGTCGCGGCCGAGGTCGGCGGCCTGCTGGACGTGGTTGCCGGTGCCGAAGAGGTCGGCCCAGTTGTCGTACAGGTTGTTCTGGTTGTTCACCAGCACGAAGACCAGCGTGACGGCCGTACCCTGGGCGAACAGCAGCATCAGCACCCGGGCCGCGGTGCGCAGGTGCCGGGGGCCGCGCATCTTCGACCACAGGAGGAGCGGCAGTATGAGTGCGACCACGGCCAGTACGACGGTCGTGTAGAGGAACGGAGTCCCGGTGAGGCTCATGTCCCGATAGAGGGAAAACAGGGGTCCGAGGTTACGGACGTGTCCTGACACTTACCGAGAAATTGCCGAAGCCTCACCTGTGAGGAGACCGCGTGCGCGTCGAAGGCGCAGCGGGAGTCCTGGAAAAGCTACCGCTTAGTAATTACCTGTTGTACCGTTCGGTCATGGCAGAAGCAGCTTCCGCGCCCGCCCCGTCGCGGGCCGTGATCGGTGACAGCGAGTTCGACCGTGACACCGCCGTCGTCCGCCGCGCGCCCGGCGTCTACGACATCGATCTGTCGGCCGGCTGGACCATCCTCGGAGCCGTCAACGGCGGCTATCTGCTGGCCGTGCTCGGCCGGGCCCTCGGCGACGCCCTCCCGCACCCGGACCCCTTCACCATCTCCGCGCACTACCTGACCGCGTCGCGCCCCGGCAAGGCCGTGATCCGCACGGAGACCGTCCGCACCGGCCGCACCCTCTCCACCGGCCAGGCGTCCCTCTTCCAGTACGACGACGAGGGCAACGAGGTCGAGCGCATCCGCGTCCTCGCCTCCTACGGCGACCTCGCCTCCCTGCCCGACGACGTCCGCACGACCGCGGTGCCCCCGGCGATCCCGTCGCCGGAGGAGTGCTTCGGCCCCGCGGACGGACCCGACCCGCTCAAGGGCACCTCCGCGATCGCCGAGCGCCTGATGCTCGGGCTGGACCCCTCGACCCTCGGCTGGGCGCTCGGCCGGCCCTCCGGCAAGGGCGAGATGCGCGCCTGGTTCGGTCTCGCCGACGGCCGCGACGCCGACCCCCTCTCCCTCCTGCTGGCCGTGGACGCCCTGCCCCCCACCGCCTTCGAGATGGGCCTCAAGGGCTGGGTTCCCACCGTCGAACTCACCGCCCACATCCGCCACCGCCCCGCCCCCGGCCCGCTGCGCGTCTCCATCACCACGCGCAATCTCGCGGGCGGCTTCCTGGAGGAGGACGCGGAGGTCTGGGACGGCGAGGACCGGCTGGTGGCCCAGTCCCGGCAGCTGGCGCGGGTCAGGCTGGCCTGAGCCGGGTCCGCCCGCGCGCCGGGTTCAGCGGGCGGGCGTGACGAACTCGGGCTGGTCGAGCAGGCGCAGCCAGCTCCCGTCGGGCTGGCGCCGGGCGACCTGGGCGCGGGCGCCGGTCCCGTCCCCCGGCGGGGTCGCGGTGAGCGCGATGTCGCCGCTGACCAGCGTCGGCAGCGGCGGTTCCGGCTCGAAACGGGGGCGCCCCGCCAGCACCTTCTCCCACAGGACCCGGATCGCCTCCCGCCCCACCGTGCGCTCGCCCGGCGGGTAGGCCAGCACCGCGTCCTCCTCGTAGAGCGCGGCGACGCCGGCCGCGTCCCCCGCGTTGGACCGCTCGACGAACAAGCGGGTGATGTCCTCGGGGCGCATGGCCTTCTCGTACTCGGGCACGGCTTCCTCCTGACGCTTGACGCTTGACGCTTGACGCTTGACGCTTGACGCTTGACGCCTGATTCCGGCGTGATCCAGCCTGGCCGCACCCCGATCAGAAGTCCAACGAATGGAACTTCTGGAAACTAGAATCCTCAGTCATGGAGCTGAGGCAGCTGGAGTACTTCGTGGCGGTCGCCGAGGAGCGGAACTTCACCCGGGCCGCCGAGCGCGTGCACATCAGCCAGTCCGGCGTCAGCGCCCAGATCCGCCAACTGGAGCGGGAGCTCGGGGCCGACCTGTTCGACCGCTCGGCGCGTGCCGTCACCCTCACGGTCGCGGGCAAGGCCGCGCTCGAACACGCCCGTGCCGCACTCGCGGCCGCGGGGGCGGTCGGCCAGGCGGTCGGCGAGGTGACCGATCTGATCCGGGGCCGGCTCACCGTCGGAATGGTCGTCGGTTGCACCGTGACCCCGCTGTTCGACGCGCTCGCCGCGTTCCACCGGGCGCATCCCGGTGTGGAGATCTCGCTCGTGGAGGACGACTCCGAGCGTCTGGTCGAGGGGGTGCGCGCGGGCACCGTCGACCTGGCGCTCGTCGGTGCCGCGGCCTCCGCCCCGGAGGGCCTGGACGCGCTGACCCTCGTCAGCGAGCGGCTCGTCGCGGCCGTCCCGTCCGGCCACCCCCTGGCCCGGTCGCCCCGGGTCCGCCTGTCCGACCTGCTCGCCCACCCGATCGTCTGCATGCCGCCCGGCACCGGCCTGCGCGCGGTGTTCGACCGGGACTGCGCCGCGCGGGGTCTCCACCCCGTGATCACCCTTCAGGCCACCGCCGCCGACGCTGTCGCCGACCTCGCCGCCCGCGGCCTCGCCGTCGCCGTCCTCAGCGAGTCCATGGCGGCCCGCCACGCCGAGCGGCTCACCGCGCGCCTGATCGAGGACGCCGGGACGCCGGCGGTGCTCGCGCTGGTGTGGAGGGGTGCCTCCGGCCCCGCGGTGCGTGAGCTGGTGGCGCACGGCCGGCGGGCGTTCGCCGAATAGGTCCATGGGTGGCATCGCGTGGTGCCACATGGTGCCATTCTGGCGCGAGGCTGGGCGCCGTGCGTTCGTCTCGCCATCACGGTGACATCGGATGGCAGCCATGTTTTCCCAGCTCAGAGGCGTTATTCGAAGGCCCGCGAAAGGGGTGGCAGCACCGGGCCTTGCGCATGGCGCCATGGTGGTGCCATTATGGCGTCATGGACCTGACCCCCTATGTCGACAACCTCCGTCGCGAACTCTCGGTGGCCGCCGAGGCCGGTGGAGAGGAAGCCCGGGAGTTGGCCGAGCGGCTGACGGCCCCGCTGGAGTCGGCGGCTCGGCTGACGATGCTCAATGTGCTGTCCGCGGCGATGGACGAGGTCACGCGGGATCTGGCGCCCGGCTCGGTCGATGTGCGGCTGCGGGGGCTGGACCCCGACTTCGTGGTGTCGCTGCCGGACGCCGGGGCGCCCGTGGCGGCCGCCGAGCCGGTCCCGGTGCCACAGGTGCCCGCCGACGCCGACGAGGGCGGCACCGCCCGGGTCAATCTGCGGTTGCCGGCGCAGCTCAAGGCGCGGGCCGAGGAGGCCGCGAGCCGGGAGGGGCTGTCGGTCAACGCCTGGCTCGTGCGAGCCGTGTCGGCGGCGGTCGACGGCGGCGCCCGGCCGCGCCCGGCGGAGAGGGTCCAGACCATCGGACAGAGCTTTACGGGCTGGGTGCGCTAGCCGCGCCCGACGCCCGACCACTTCACCCCACGTCCCACCTGCGGGGACGTCCCGAGGACTCATGAGGACGGCACAGCCATGCCTGTTTTCGACACTCCCGAACCGATCTCCGTCACCGCACACGTGGGCGCGGGATCCATCCGGTTCATCGCGAGCGACCGCCTCGACACCGTCGTGGAGGTGACCCCCGGCGGCAAGCGCGGCCGGGACGTGCGGGCCGCCGAGCAGACCGAGGTCGCGTACGCGGGCGGCGCCCTGACCGTCCGGACGAAGGAGCGCACCTTCATCGGACCCACCGGCGCCGTCGAGGTGACGGTCGAACTGCCGACGGGCTCGCGCATCGACGTGAACGGCTCCTGGGTCCAAGTGTTCGGCGAGGGCGGCCTCGGCGAGGCCCGGGTGAAGACCTCGGTCGGCGACGTCCGCCTCGACGAGGCCGGACCGCTCAGGCTGACCGTCTCCCACGGCTCGATCACCGTCGGCCGGGCCGAGGGCGGGGCCGAGATCACCACCAGCTCCGGCAGCCTGCGCGTCGGCACCGTCCACGGCCCCGCCACCCTGAAGAACTCGCACGGCAGCACGGGGGTCGGCGTCGTGACGGGCGATCTGCGGGTGAGCGGCGCCAACGGCGACATCGACATCGAGCGCGCCGAGGGCGACGTCGTCGCCACCACCGCCCACGGGGCGCTGCGGGTTGCCGAAGTCGCCCGTGGCGAGGTGCAGTTGGAGACCTCCTACGGCGCCATCGAGATCGGCGTCCGCGAGGGCACCGCCGCCTGGCTCGACGCCGGCTCCGAGCGCGGGCACGTGCGCAACACGCTCACCGCCGCCGAGGCGCCCGAGCGGACCGAGGACACCGTCAAGGTCCGCGCGCGTACCCGCTACGGCAACATCGACGTGCGCCGCGCCCGGCACTGAGCCGTCGTAGCGGGCTCCGTCGGCTCGCTCCCTCCTCACCCCACTCCAGCCTTCGAACGGGGGGCACCATGCCTTCTTCTGTCATGCCCACACCAAGACGGCACGGTGACGCGCAGTCACCCGCCGCCGTCTCCGCCGTCGACCTGCGCAAGTCGTACGGCGACAAGACCGTCCTCGACGGCATCGATCTGCGCATCCCGGCCGGAACCGTGTTCGCGCTGCTCGGACCCAACGGGGCCGGCAAGACCACCACCGTGCAGATCCTGTCCACGCTCGTCGCCGCCGACGGCGGGCAGGCCCAGGTCGCGGGCCACGACGTCGCCACCTCGCCGGACGGGGTGCGCGCCGCGATCGGCGTCACCGGGCAGTTCGCGGCGCTCGACGACCTGCTCACCGCCGAGGAGAACCTGCTCCTCATGGCCGACCTGCTCCGCCTCGGCAAGCGCGAAGGGCGCGCCCGCGCCAAGGAGTTGCTCGACACCTTCGGCATCGCGGACGTCGCCCACCAGCGGGCCGCGACCTTCTCCGGGGGCATGCGGCGCCGGCTCGACCTCGCCATGACACTGGTCGGCGACCCCGAGGTGATCTTCCTGGACGAGCCGACGACGGGGCTCGACCCGCGCAGCCGCCGCACCATGTGGGACATGGTGCGGGCGCTGGTCGCGGGCGGTACGACGGTCTTCCTCACCACCCAGTACCTGGAGGAGGCCGACCAGCTGGCAGACCGGATCGCCGTGCTCGACGGCGGCCGGATCGTGGCCGAGGGCACCGCCGACGAGCTGAAGGCGCGCATCCCCGGCAGTCATGTACGGCTGCGGTTCACCGAGTCCGCCGACTACGAGCGCGCGGCCGCCGCCTTCCCCGGGGCCGCCCGGGACGACGACAACCTGGCCCTGCGGGTGGCGGGCGACGCCGGGCTGGACGCGCTGCGCGCCCTGCTCGACCGGCTCGACGCGGCCGGCATCAGGGCCGCCGGCTTCTCCGTGCACACCCCCGACCTCGACGACGTCTTCCTCGCCCTGACCGGCGAGGGCACCGCCTCCGGCGCCACCCCGCCGCACCTCAAGGAGACCCGATGAGCACGCTCGCCCACGCCGTGCAGGACTCGAGGACGATGCTGCGGCGCAACCTCAAGCACGCGATCCGCTACCCGTCCGTGGGGCTCGGCGCGGCCATGATGCCGATCCTGATGATGCTGCTGTTCGTGTACGCCTTCGGAGGCTCGATCGGCGCGGGCATGGGCGGCCGGGACGCGTACATCGGCTACCTCACCCCCGGCATCGTCATCATGGGGGTGGCCGCCGGTTCGATGTCGACCTCGATCGCGGTCTGCAACGACATGACCGAGGGCATCATCAACCGCTTCCGCACCATGGACATCACGCGGTCGTCGTTCATGACGGGGCATGTCCTCGGCAGCGTCGTCCAGACGATGCTCTGCTCCGTGCTGGTCGTGGGCGCCGCCCTCGCGGTCGGTTTCCGCTCGGGGGCGAGCCCGCTGGAGTGGCTCGCCGCGGCCGGTCTGCTCACGGCCATCGCGTTCGCGGTGACCTGGCTGTCGGTGGCGCTCGGCCTGGTCTCCAAGACGGTCGAGTCGGCGAGCAACAAGCCGCTGCTGATCCAGTTCCTGCCGTTCCTCGGCTCGGCGTTCGTGCCGGCCGGGTCGATGTCGCCGGGGCTGCGCTGGTTCGCCGAGAACCAGCCGTTCACGCCGATGACCGAGACGCTGCGCGGACTGCTCTGCGGCACGGAGATCGGCAATGACGGGTGGATCTCGCTGGCCTGGTGCGCGGGTATCGCCCTGGCCGGCTACCTCTGGTCGAGGTCGCTGTTCAACAGCGACACCAAGCGCTGAGCCAAGCGGGCCGGGCCGTACGGGAGTTCAGTCCAGCCAGTGGTCCCGGCCGATGGTGATGAGCCGCAACTGCCGGGTGGCCAGCCGGGTCACCCGGTCCCGCTCCTCCGCGGAACCCTCCAGCGCCTCCAGGAACAGGGAGGCGCTGATCAGCATCTGGTCGACGTACAGGCGTGCGAGCATCAGGACGTCGTCGTCGCTCCAGCCCGCCGCCTCGGGGTCCTTGGCCAGCTCGGCCTTCACCTCCAGGGCGAACCGGGCCAGTTGGCCGCCGATGGCCTCGCGCACCGGCTGCACCCCGCCGTGCCGCTCGCGGGCGATGAAGCGGACGTGCGAGGGGTGCGCGGCGACGTGACGGGCGATCAACTCCACGGCGCGCGAGATGCGTTCCTCGCTGTCGCCGGTCGTGGACACCGTCTCGCGCACCATCGGGTGCAGGCTGCCGAGGGCCTCGTCGACCAGGGCGACACCGAGGTCGGGGATCGAACGGAAGTGCCGGTAGAAGGCGGTGGGGGCGACACCGACGGCCCGGGTGACCTCGCGCAGGCCCAGGCTGCTCAGACTCTGCTCCTCCAGCAGCGCGAGCGCGGCGTCGAGGAACGCCTGCCGGGTCTTCTGCTTCTGCGCCTGCCGGATGCCGAGGGTGTGACTCATGTCATCCAGTTAACAACTGTTCTCTGGAATTGAAAAGCCGTCGGACGCGCTAGACTCGAAGTCAGTGAACAAGTGTTACTACAACTGTTCACCGAAACTTCACAGAGCCTGGAACGCGAGGCATCTCGGAGGGGGATCTGATCCCATGCTGTTCCTCGTCGCCGCACTCATGCTGCTCGGTGTGGTGCTGGGCACCGTCGCCCACGCACCGCTGACCGTCACCGGCGCACTGGCCGCCGTCATCGCCGTCTGGCTCGGCGTCTTCGCCGTCCGCGAGCGGATCGGCCGCCGCCGGCGCACCTCGGCCCACTGACCGCCCACCGACCATCAGGAGTCGAGCACCATGCAACTCACCGCACCGGCCACGGGCCGCTCCACGGCCCCCGCCCGCAACCGCGACGCCGACGGCATGGCCGTCGCGTCCTTCATCCTCGGCCTCCTCGGCCTCCTCGTCCTCAACATCTTCCTCGGCCCGGTCGCCATCGCCCTCGCCGCGGTCTCCCTGTGGCGCGGCACGTCCCGCCGGGGCCGGGCCTACCTGGGCCTCACCCTGGGCGTCGCCGACCTCGCGGTCCTGCTGATCGCGATGCAGATCTCGAACACGGTGTCCTGGAGCCTGTGACACCGGCTCTTCCCCGGCCCCGCCCCGCGGCACCCGCACCCCGCGACCCGGCCACACCACCCCTGCCCCAAGCGCCCCCGGCTCCTTGCCGCCTCGGCCCGCGCCCCCACCACGCAACGCGACCGGCTGCCGCTCGCAGTCCGCAGCGGTCGACATGCCCCCCGCGTCCGACCGCCGATGCCCTGCGGTGAGCGGTCCCCGTTCCCCGCCGTGTGGCAGCCGCCGGTTCCCCGCGGTGAGCGGTCTTCCGATTCCCGCCGTGGGCCGACGTTCCACAGGACGACCGGCCGCCGCGTGAGCGGAGGGTGGGCGTGGCGGGCAGTGCCGGGCGCCCCGCCACCGGGCCTGGGACCCTGCTACGCCACCCGGTCAAAGTAGACTCTCCCCACCATGGCTTACCTCGACCACGCCGCGACCACCCCCATGCTCCCGGAGGCGGCAGAGGCTCTGACCGCACAGTTGGGCGTTACGGGCAACGCCTCCTCCCTGCACGCCTCCGGCCGCCGGGCCCGTCGTACGGTCGAGGAATCCCGCGAGACCCTCGCGGAAGCGCTCGGCGCGCGCCCCAGCGAGGTCGTGTTCACCTCCGGCGGCACCGAGGCCGACAACCTCGCCGTGAAGGGCCTGTACTGGTCCCGCCGCGCCGCCGACCCCGCCCGCACCCGCGTCCTGGCCAGCCCCGTCGAGCACCACGCCGTCCTCGACGCCGTGCACTGGCTCGGCGAGCACGAGGGCGCCACCGTCGAGTACCTGCCCGTCGACGCCCACGGCCGCGTCCACCCGGACGCCCTGCGCGAGGCCGTCGCCCGCAATCCCGAGGACGTCGCGCTGGCCACCGTCATGTGGGCCAACAACGAGATCGGCACGATCATGCCGATCCGCGAACTCGCCGACGTCGCCGCCGAGTTCGGTATCCCCCTGCACGCCGACGCCGTCCAGGCCGTCGGCCAGGTCCCCGTCGACTTCGGCGCCTCGGGGCTCGCCGCGATGACCGTCTCGGCCCACAAGATCGGCGGCCCCTACGGCATCGGCGCCCTGCTGCTGGGCCGCGAGTACACCCCCGTACCGGTCCTGCACGGCGGCGGGCAGGAGCGGCACGTGCGCTCCGGCACCCTCGACGTCCCCGCCATCGCCTCCTTCGCCGTCGCCGGCCGCATCGCCACGCGGCAGCGCGACCGGTTCGCGCGGGAAGTGGGCGCCTTGCGCGACCAGTTGACCGACGCCGTGCGCGCCGCCGTACCGGACGCCGTCCTCGGCGGCGACCCCGCGCCCGGCGGCCGGCTGCCGGCCAACGCGCACTTCACCTTCCCCGGCTGCGAGGGCGACTCCCTGCTGCTCCTGCTGGACGCCCAGGGCATCGAGTGCTCCACCGGCTCCGCCTGCACGGCGGGCGTCGCCCAGCCCAGCCATGTCCTGCTCGCCATCGGTGTGGACCCGGACCTGGCCCGCGGCACCCTGCGCTTCTCCCTCGGCCACACCTC
Organism: Streptomyces hygroscopicus subsp. hygroscopicus; assembly: GCF_030269125.1. Lineage (GTDB taxonomy): Bacteria > Actinomycetota > Actinomycetes > Streptomycetales > Streptomycetaceae > Streptomyces > Streptomyces hygroscopicus_C. Next base: position 51,776 of record NZ_BSSM01000011.1, read on the forward strand.
CACCCGGGCGGACGTGGAGGCGGTCGCCAAGGCCATCGGCCCGGCGGTGGAGCGCGCCCGCGCGGCCGGCCTCACCTGATCCCCACCGAGAGCGCAGAAAAGCGACCTACGAGGCGGGTTCCCTTCGCCGGCATTGTCCGGATCAGGTCCTGGGGGTCGCCTTCCGGTCTCACGACCTTCCAGCCTCTCAGCCCGAGCGTCGACGTCGGCACCAGCGGATCCCTCGCGGTCTCACGCTGACGTCGGCTACTCCGCTTGAACTCCCTCACTCGTCCCGTAGGTCTACTAAGAGGATAGACCCACCCATACCAGACATAAAAGGGCCTCATCCATGATTTTTCCGGGGTCCGGTACCCGCCGCCCGGTTCCCGTGGCCCCGTACCCTGGAAGCGTTATGACTGAGACCCCGCAGCGCCCCCTCCGCGTCCTCGCCGCCATGTCCGGCGGCGTCGACTCCGCCGTCGCCGCCGCGCGCGCCGCGGAAGCCGGCCATGACGTCACCGGCGTCCATCTCGCGCTCTCCGCGAACCCCCAGTCCTTCCGTACCGGCGCGCGGGGCTGTTGCACCATCGAGGACTCCCGCGACGCCCGCCGCGCCGCCGACGTCATCGGCATCCCCTTCTACGTCTGGGACCTCGCCGACCGCTTCCGCGAGGACGTCGTCGAGGACTTCATCGCCGAGTACGAGGCCGGCCGCACCCCCAACCCCTGCCTGCGCTGCAACGAGAAGATCAAGTTCGCCGCGCTCCTGGACAAGGCGCTCGCCCTCGGCTTCGACGCCGTCTGCACCGGCCACTACGCCAAGGTGCTCGTCGGCGCGGACGGCTCCCGCGAACTGCACCGCGCCTCCGACATGGCCAAGGACCAGTCGTACGTCCTCGGCGTCCTGGACGAGAAGCAGCTCGCGCACGCGATGTTCCCGCTCGGCGACACGGTCACCACCAAGGAGGAGATCCGTGCCGAGGCCGAGCGCCGCGGCCTCGCGGTGGCCAAGAAGCCCGACTCGCACGACATCTGCTTCATCGCCGACGGCAATACCCAGGGCTTCCTCGCCGAGCGGCTGGGCAAGGCCGAGGGCGCCATCGTGGACGAGTCCGGCGCCCGTCTCGGCACGCACGAGGGGGCGTACGGCTTCACCATCGGCCAGCGCAAGGGCCTGCGCATCGGCACCCCGGCCCCCGACGGCAAGCCGCGCTACGTCCTCGACATCTCCCCGGTCACCAACACCGTCACCGTCGGCCCGGCCGCCGCCCTGGACGTCACCGCCCTCACCGCGATCAAGCCCCGCTGGTGCGGCACCGCCCCCACCGCCCCGGGCACCTACACGGCCCAGCTGCGCGCCCACGGCGGCGAGACCGAGGTGACCGCGGAGCCCGTCGACGGCGAACTGCGCGTCACCTTCGCCGAACCGGTCCGCGGCGTCGCCCCCGGCCAGGCGATCGTCCTGTACGACGGCACGCGTGTCGTCGGCTCCGCCACGATCGCCTCCACCACCCGGGCGACGACGGCGGCGTAGGCCCTCCCGACCCGCGGGGGACCCGGCTAACCCGCGAAGAACCCGGCCAGCACCGGACCGAGCACCTCCGGCTCCACCATGTGGGTCTGCCCCTCCAGGACCCGGTACTCGCCCCGCGGCGCCGCGTCCGCGACGTCCCGGCCGGCCTGCCGCATCCACTCGGGGCTCGCGCCGCCCGTGACCACCAGCAGGGGCACGGCGACGGCGGCCAGCCGCGCGCGGGGGAGCAGTCCGTCGCCCATCACGGCGTCGTCGTACGCGAGGCTCGGCGCGACGGCCTCCATGCCGGGCCACATGGGGGACTGGCGGGCCCGCTGGATCATCTGCTCGCCGAGCCCGGTGAGCCGCAGGAACAGCTCGACCGCGTCCCCGCGCCTGTTCTCCGCGAGCGCCTGCCCGAGATCCCGCTTGTACGCGGCCTCGCGCTCGGCGCCGCCCGGCAGATGATCCGCGTACGGAACCTCGTACACCGCCGTACGGGTGAACGGCAGCCCGCTCGCCGACGCCTCCAGGGCCAGCGCGCCGCCCGAGGAGACGCCGAACAGCGCCGCGTCGCCGCCGACCGCGTCCAGCAGCGCGGCCAGGTCCTCGACCTCGCGCTCCACCGCGTACGGCGCCGTGTCGCCGCTCCTGCCGCGGCCCCGGCGGTCGTAGACGACGGCCGTGCAGTGGTCCGCGAGCCGTTCGGCCAGGGGGGCCAGGGTGCCGCCGGTGGACATCGCGCCGCTCACCAGGATCACCACGGGCCCCCGGCCGGTCACCGAATAGGCGAGGGGGGTGCCGTCGCGGGAAGTCGTCTTCTTGTCCATGTCCGTGCAGACTGCCGCACGACGGCGGAGTCACCGGTCACGACACGTCGACGTCGTAGAAGCAGAGGTGGTCCTTGATCGGCGCGACGTCCGGCTTCGGCTCCGGGTACGCCCAGGCGAGATCGGGCGCGTCCGGCAGCGACCAGTAGGACGCCGTGCCCTTGAACGGGCAGACCGTACGGGTCTCCGAGGGGGTCAGCAGGTCGAGGCGCACGTCCTCGGCCGGGATGTAGTACCGCACCGGGCAGCCCGTCTCACGCAGCAGCAGGGGGCGGTCGGTCTCCGCGAGCACCTGGTCGCCGCGCACCACGCGCACGTGCCGCTCGTCGGCCTCGATGGTGATGGTGTGTCCTTCGGTCATACCCGGACAGCGCCGTCGGGCGGTCGGTTCTTCCCGCGTACGGTAGGGGGCATGAACATCTGCGTCTTCCTCTCCGCCGCCGACCTCGACGAGCGGTACACCCGCCCCGCCCGCGAGTTCGCGAAACTGCTCGGCAAGGGTGGCCACACCCTGGTCTGGGGCGGCTCCAACGTCGGTCTGATGAAGGTCGTCGCCGACGGGGTGGAGGAGGCGGGCGGCCGGCTGGTCGGCGTGTCCGTGGAGTTCCTGGCCAACAAGACGCGGCCCGCCGCCGACGAGATGGTGATCGCCTCCGACCTCGCCGAGCGCAAGAAGCTGCTGCTGGCCAAGGCCGACGCCGTGGTGATCATGGTGGGCGGCACCGGCACGCTGGACGAGGCCACGGAGATCCTGGAGCTGAAGAAGCACGGCCGCACGCAGAAGCCGGTGGTGCTGCTGAACACGGCCGGTTTCTACGACGGCCTGCGCGAGCAGTTCCGCCGCATGGAGGAGGAGGGCTTCCTGCCCCGCCCCCTGGCCGAGCTGGTGTTCTTCGCGGAGGAGCCGGTCGGGGCGCTGGCCTACCTGGAGGAGCAGGCGGGCATCCGCTGATGCGAGCATGGCGGGTATGGCTACACATGTGATCACCGGGGCCGGTTCCGGCATCGGCGCGGCCGTCGCCCGCCGGCTGCACGCACGCGGCGACGAACTCGTCCTGCACGCGCGGGACGCGGGCCGTGCGAAGGAACTGGCCGCGGAGTTCCCGGGGGCGCGCACCCTGGTGGGCGACCTCGCGGAACCGGACCGGCTCTCCTGGGCGTTCTCCCACCAGACGCTGCCGGACCGGGTGGACTCCCTGCTGCACATCGCGGGCGTGGTGGACCTCGGCGAGGTCGGCGACCTGACCCCGAAGTCCTGGCACCACCAGCTCTCCGTCAACCTCGTCGCCCCCGCCGAGCTGACCCGCCTGCTGCTGCCCCAGCTGCGTGCCGCCCGCGGCCACGTGCTCTTCGTCAACTCCGGCGCCGGACTCTCCGCCCACGCGGGCTGGGCCGCCTACGCCGCCTCCAAGCACGGCCTCAAGGCCCTCGCCGACGCCCTCCGCCAGGAGGAACACGCCGCCGGCCTCCGCGTCACCTCCGTGTACCCGGGCCGCACCGCCAGCCCGATGCAGGCCAAGGTGCACCAGCAGGAGGGCAAGGAGTACGACGAGTCCCGGTGGATCGATCCCGAGTCGGTGGCCACGACCATCGTGATGGCGCTGGATCTGCCGCGGGACGCGGAGGTCAACGACCTGACGGTCCGACCGGGCCGCTGACCGGGGCCGACGGGTTCCGTAGGCTTCCCTGGTGAGCGAAAACAGCGTGTTCAGGTTCGCCGGGGCCACCGGGATCGGGTCCATGCCCGGTGGCGACGCCCGGGAGGCCGCCAAGACCGTCACCGGGTCCTTCGAGGACTTCCCGTACCTGCCCGAGCTGCCCGCCCGGGGGCCCGGCGCCGACATGATCGGCCGTACCGCCGGGATGCTGGTCGAGCTGTACGCGCGCGTGGAGCCCAGCGGGTGGCGGATCGGCGACCGGCCGGGAAGGGACACCCGGCGGGCGCGGGCCTGGCTGGGGGAGGACCTGGACGCCCTGGAGGAGTTCACCCAGGGGTACGAGGGCGACCTCAAGGTGCAGGCGGTCGGGCCGTGGACGCTCGCCGCCGCCCTGGAGCTGAAGAACGGCGAGGCCGCCCTCTCCGACCCCGGGGCGTGCCGCGACCTCGCCGCCTCCCTCGCCGAGGGGCTGAGGCTCCACCTCGACGAGGTCCGGCGCCGCGTCCCCGGCGCCCGGATCGTGCTCCAGCTCGACGAGCCGTCCCTCACCGCCGTACTGCGCGGCCAGGTCCGTACCGCCAGCGGCTACCGCACCCACCGCGCCGTGGACCGCCAGCTCGTGGAACACACCCTGCGCGAGGTGGTCGCGGCCCACGGAGACGGTCCCGTCGCCGTCCACTCCTGCGCCCCCGACGTCCCCTTCGCCCTGCTGCGCCGGGCGGGTGTCGCCGCCGTGTCCTTCGACTTCGCGCTCCTCACCGAGCGTGACGACGACGCGATCGGCGAGGCCGTCGAGGCCGGCACCCGCCTGTTCACGGGTGTCGTGCCGGGCACGGACGGCCCATTGTCAGACCCTGCCGGTAGCGTCATGGGTGTCAGGACGTTGTGGCGCAGGCTGGGGCTGAACCCGGGCCTGCTCGCCGAGGCGGTCACCCTCACCCCGGCGTGCGGCCTCGCGGGCGCTTCCCCCGCCTACGCGCGCCGGGCGCTCGCCCACTGCGTCCGGGCGGCGAGATCCCTCGCGGACAACCCAGAGTAACGGGAGGACAACACGGTGGCCGGCGACAAGCAGGCGGAGACCACGGCGGTGCCCGCCGAGGCCCGCGACAGGCACGCGCAGCTGGCGGAGCAGATCGAGGAGCACCGCTTCCGGTACTACGTGAAGGACGCTCCCGTCATCAGCGACGCGGAGTTCGACCAGCTCCTGAAGTCCCTGGAGGCCCTGGAGGAGCAGTATCCCGAGCTGCGCACCCCCGACTCGCCCACCCAGAAGGTGGCGGGGTCGTACGAGACGGAGTTCACCGCGGTCGAGCACCGCCAGCGCATGCTCTCCCTCGACAACACCTTCAACGACGACGAACTGGCCGCCTGGGCCGACCGCGTCGCCCGCGAACTCGGCGACCAGGAGTACCACTTCCTGTGCGAGCTGAAGGTCGACGGCCTCGCCGTCAACCTCACGTACGAGCACGGCCGCCTCACCCGTGCCGCGACCCGCGGCGACGGCCGCACCGGCGAGGACATCACGCCCAACGTCCGGACGATCGCCGACATCCCCGACCGGCTGCACGGTGACGAGGTCCCCGATCTGGTGGAGATCCGCGGCGAGGTCTACTTCCCGATGGAGAAGTTCCTCGAACTGAACGAACGCCTCGTCGCGGCCGGCGACAAACCCTTCGCCAACCCCCGCAACGCCGCCGCCGGTTCACTGCGCCAGAAGGACCCCCGCGTCACCGCCACCCGCCCCCTGCACATGGTGGTGCACGGCATCGGCGCCCTGGAGGGCTTCAGCGGCCTGACCCGCCTCTCCCAGGCGTACGACCTCCTCAAGACCTGGGGCCTGCCCACCTCCTCGCACAACCGGGTGGTCGACGACCTCGACGGCGTACGGCGGTTCATCGCGCACTACGACGGCGAGAACCGCCACTCGGTGGAACACGAGATCGACGGCGCCGTCATCAAGCTGGACGAGATCCGCCTCCAGGGCCGCCTCGGCTCCACCGCGCGCGCCCCGCGCTGGGCCATCGCCTACAAGTACGCGCCGGAGGAGGTCAACACCAAGCTCATCGACATCAAGGTGGGCGTCGGCCGCACCGGCCGCGTCACGCCGTACGCCCAGGTCGAACCGGTCACGGTCGCGGGCAGCGAGGTCGAGTTCGCCACCCTGCACAACCAGGAGGTCGTCAAGGCCAAGGGGGTGCTGATCGGCGACACGGTCGTCATCCGCAAGGCCGGCGACGTCATCCCGGAGATCCTCGGCCCGGTGGTCGACCTGCGCGACGGCACCGAGCGCGAGTTCGTGATGCCCGGCGAGTGCCCCGAGTGCGGCACCCCGCTGCGGCCCATGAAGGAGGGCGACATCGACCTCCGCTGCCCCAACGCCCGTACCTGCCCGGCCCAGTTGCGCGAGCGCGTCTCCTACCTCGCGGGCCGCGCGTGCCTGGACATCGAGAACTTCGGCGAGGTGGCCGCCGCCGCGCTCACCCGCCCCCTGGAGCCGGCCGACCCGCCGCTGGTGGACGAGGGCGACCTGTTCGACCTGACGGTGGAGAAGCTGCTGCCCATCAAGGCCTACGTCCTCGACCCGGACAGCGGTCTGCCCAAGCACGACCCCAAGACCGGCGAGGAGAAGGTCGTCACGGTCTTCGCCAACCAGAAGGGCGAGCCGAAGAAGAACACTCTCGCGCTGCTGGAGAACATCGAGGCGGCCAAGTCCCGTCCGCTCGCCCGTTTCCTGAACGGCCTGTCCATCCGGCACGTCGGTCCGGTCGCCGCCCAGGCCCTCGCCCGCGAGTTCCGCTCCGTCGACCGCATCGAACAGGCCACGGAGGAGGAACTGGCGGCCGTCGACGGCGTCGGCCCCATCATCGCCGCAGCGGTCAAGGAGTGGTTCACCGAGGAGTGGCACCGCGAGATCATCCGCAAGTGGAAGGCCGCCGGGGTCCCGCTGGAGGACCAGGTCAGCGGGGAGGCGGAGGGTCCGCGTCCGCTGGAGGGGCTCACCGTCGTGGTCACCGGCACGCTGGAGGACTTCACCCGGGACGGCGCCAAGGAGGCGTTGCAGAGCCGCGGCGCCAAGGTGACCGGTTCGGTGTCGAAGAAGACCTCGTTCGTGGTCGTGGGCGACAACCCGGGATCGAAGTACGACAAGGCCGTGCAATTGAAGGTTCCGGTGCTCGACGAGGACGGATTCGGCGTCCTCCTGGAGCAGGGCCCGGACGCCGCGGCCGAAGTCGCGCTTCCGACCGAGGAGTAGCGGTTGAAGGCCACCCGTTCGGCGCATACCAGTTGCATACGGGTGGCCCCGGGCGCATTCGGGCAACCGCCGACGACCGGTGCCCGTGGAAGCCCCGCGCGGCCTAGTGTTGAGTAGTGCACCTGCCGCGCCCGGCGGCGGTCGGGGGCATTCCCCTGCCCGCCGTGGGCGCGGCAGGGGTTTCTTCAGCGCGAAGCCGTCGATGGTGTCGGACATCGGGCCGCGTGGGCGTGGGCACCGCCGGCTGTGAGAGGGACGGGAATGGAACCGACCGAGAGCGTCGCCCCGGACTCACGGCTGCGCCTGCGCCGCCGCGCGCTCGCCTGGCGGGAGAACCTGAGGCCGGTACGCGAGGGCGGTCGTACCCGACCGCGCGGCCGCCCGGCCGCGGCCGGCCCCGCGGCCCCGCCGCACACCCGTGTTCCGCTCGCCATCGAGCCCGCGCCCGGCCTCGTCGGCGCGGGCGTCGGCATCGGCGGTGATCCGGAGCCCGGTCGGCGGCTGCCCTGGCCCGCGCTGCCCACGGCCGTCACCGCGGCCGCCGCGCTCGTCCTGGGCGCCGGCTTCCTCCGCGCCTTCGGCGGCGGGCACGCCCTCTTCCCGTACGGCACCGTCGGCTGGTCCCTGGCCCTGCTGACCGGGATCATCGTCGGCCACCTCGTCATGCTGGGCCGCGCCCGCTGGTGGGGCGGCACCGGCTCGGGCGCCGCGCTCACCCTCGCCGTGCTGCTGCTCTACGGCTGGGTGCCCGCCGGCCTGGTCAGCCTCACCGTCGTCGTCCTGGTCGGCATCGCCCGCCGGCACCGCCGGCGCCAGGGCGTGCTGCACGGCGCGGCGGACATCCTCGGCATCGCGGTGGCCGCCCTGCTGCTCGGCGCCCTCGGCCGGGTGCCCAGCGTGGAGCAGCCCTGGCGGACGCACGGCTGGAGCCTCGCCGCCGTGCCCGAGGTGGTGCTCGCCGCCGTCGCCTATCTCGCCGTCAGCCGCGGCCTGCTCTGGTACCTGAACGCGCCGCGCGAGCACGGACTGCCCGCCGTCCCGCGCCCCGCCCTGGTCAGACAGGGCCTGGTGGCCGTGGCGCTGCTCGGCATCGCGCCGCTGCTGTGCGTGGTCGCGGACGTCCGGCCGGTCCTGCTGCCGCTGTTCGCCATCCCTCTCATCGCCCTCGACTCCGCCCTGTGGATGGCCCGCGCCCGCGCCGAGGAGCAGCTGCGGGACCCGCTGACCGGGCTGCCCAACCGGCAGTGGCTCCAGGAGCGGATCTGGACCGCGCTGGACGAGGCCGATCGCATCGAGGCCCGTTCCGCGCTGATGCTGATCGACCTCGACCGCTTCCGGTCGGTCAACGACACCCTCGGTCATCTCGCCGGTGACCGGCTGCTGCTGCAGATCGCCGAGCGGCTGCGGCTCGCCCTGCCGCGCGGCGCGGAGGCGGCCCGGCTCGGCGGCGACGAGTTCGCGGTCTTACTGCCCGTCGTCGACTCCACCACGTCGGCGATGCGGGTCGCGCGCGGTCTCGTCACCGCGCTGAGTTCCCCCCTCGACCTCGACGGCCTCACCCTCGTGCTGGAGGCCAGCGCCGGGGTCGCCGTCTTCCCGGACCACGCGAAGGACGCGGAGGGGCTCCTGCGGCGCGCCGACGTGGCCATGTACCAGGCGAAGCGGGACCGTACGGGCGTCGAGGTGTACGAGTCCAAGCGGGACTCCAACACCCCGGACCGGCTCGGGCTGCTCGGTGATCTGCGCCGGGCGCTGGACGCGCACGAGGTGCAGTTGCACTACCAGCCCAAGGTGCGCTTCGACGGTCAGGTGGCCGGTCTCGAGGCGCTGGTGCGGTGGGTGCATCCCGAGCGCGGGAAGGTGCCGCCGGACGAGTTCATCGCGATCGCCGAGTCCTCCGGGCTGATGCCCCACCTCACCGAGTACGTACTGGAGACCGCGCTCGAACAGGTCGCGCGGTGGCGGTCCCAGGGCATCCGGGTACCGGTCGCGGTCAACGTCTCGCCGCGCGATGTGCACACCCCGGGCTTCGCGGGGTCGGTCGCGGCACGGCTGGCGCGGCACGGGGTGCCGGCGGGCGCGCTGCAACTGGAGATCACCGAGCACGTGCTGCTGGAGGACCCGCAGCGGGCCGCGGACACGCTCGCGGCGTTGACCGGGCACGGCGTGAAGATGTCCCTGGACGACTTCGGCACCGGCTACTCCTCCCTGGTGCACCTGCGGCGGCTGCCGGTCAGCGAGCTGAAGATCGACCGGTCGTTCGTGGCCCGGCTGGCCGTGGACGCGGAGGACGCGGAGATCGTGCGCTGCACCGTCGACCTCGCGCACTCGCTGGGGCTGCTGGTCGTCGCGGAGGGCGTGGAGGACGACGAGACCTGGGAGCGGCTGCGGGACCTCGGCTGTGACGCGGTGCAGGGCTGGCTGGTCGCGGCGGCGATGCCGGCGGAGGAGACGACGTCGTGGCTCCGCTTCCGCCGGGGCGGCCCGGGGGCGCCCACGCGCTCGCCCGCGACCGCCGACGGAGAGGTGACCGCCGTCGGCGACCGCGGGCAGCCGTAGGGACGCCCCGCACCGGCTCAGGCCGCGCCCCGCGTCCCCGCGAACCGGTCCACCAGCAGCCCGGGGCGCCTCTCGTGAGCCCCCTCCGGCAGCCGTCCGCTGCGCATCGGCGTCGCCAGGCCGTGCAGGGCCGCCCGGAAGGTCCCCGTCAGCCGTCGTGGTCGGCGCGACCACCGCCGGCAGTTCGCCGAATGCCTCCTGGAGCGGGGGCGGGGCCTGCGGGGTGGCGAAGGGGAGGTCCACCGGATGGGTGAACATCGCGTCGTAGAGGGCCGGGCGGCGCCGGGCGAACGAGGTGTGGGTCCGGGCGACCGCCAGGAGGGACTCACGCGTGCCCCGCGCGCTCGCGCGGGCCTGCCGTAGCTCCCGCGCCCTGTCCGCGCAGCCGTCGACCGCGACCGCCGCCATGATCGCGTCCTTGCCCTTGAAGTGGCTGTGGAGGACCGGCTGGCTGTACTCGATCTCGGCGGCCGGCCGGCGCGTGGTCACCGCGTCCCGGCCCTCCGCCTCGGCCGGCTCCCGAGCGGCCGTCACGATCAGCCCCCCGCGCTCGGCTCGTTCGCGCCCCCGGCGCGTCCGGATCGTCATGCCCCGGATTCCTCGCCCACCGCTTCCGGTTCCAGCCCGCCCCGGCCGCCGCCGGCTACGGCGTCCCCGCCGACCCCGGCGGCGACGCCGGCGCCCACCTGTCGGTCAAGGGCCTCAGGGACGGCACCTTCGGCGTCCTCGGCCGCGTCCTGCTCGCGCTCGTCGGCGCGCGGGCCGAGGCGTGGTTCATGGCCTGCGTGGCCCTCGTCCCGCTCCTCGACACCCTGGTAGTCCCGCGCCACGGCGGGCCGAGGGCCGTCGCGTTCGGAATTCACCTCGCCACCGCGGGCGTTGTCCTCGTCAGCGCCGCGCTGCTCTTCGCGGCCTGACCGCACCGCACCGTAAGGAGACGCAGATGTCGCTGTTCGTGCCGAGGTTCGAGGACACCGCGCTGGTGCGGGAGGCCGGGGCCGAGGTGGTCGGCGGGGACCCCGTCGCCGTGCGGCTGCTGGCGGACAGCAGCGCCACCGGCGGTGCCCTGTCCAGCGTGCGCATCACCCTCGCGGCGGGTGCCGACGGCGCCCGCCCGCACGTGCACCACCGTTCCGCCGAGATGTTCTACCTGCTGGACGGCGCCGCCGAGGTGCTCTCCGGCGACGACGTGGTCACCGCCGAGCGCGGCGACCTGATCGTCGTGCCGCCGGATCGCCCGCACGCCTTCGCCGCCGTCCCCGGCGCCACCGCGGACCTCCTGGTCGTCATCGTCCCGGGCGTCGAGCGCTTCGAGTACTTCCGCCATCTCCAGCGCATCCGCCTCGGCGAGCTCACCCCCGAGAGTCTGCTGGAGGTGCAGGAGCGGTACGACAATCACTTCCTGCAGAGTGCCGTCTGGGACGCCCGGCACCGCTGAGCGCGCGCCCCCGGAGAGAAACCGTTTAACGGCCACCCCGCCCCGACCCATAGGATTGGCTCCAAACCACACACACTCACCCCAGAGGATCGCTGCATGCCTGGCATCACGCGCGAGGAGGTCGCCCACCTCGCCCGGCTGGCGCGTCTGGAGCTGAAGCCCGAAGAACTCGACCACTTCGCGGGCCAGCTCGACGACATCATCGGCGCGGTCGCCCGCGTCAGCGAGGTCGCCGACCAAGACGTACCGCCGACCTCGCACCCGCTCCCGCTGACGAACGTCATGCGGGCGGACGAGGTCCGTCCCTCGCTCACCCCCGAGCAGGCGCTCTCCGGCGCCCCCGCCCAGGAGCAGCAGCGTTTCAAGGTGCCGCAGATCCTGGGGGAGGAGTGACCACCATGACGGACAACATCATCAAGCTCACGGCCGCGCAGACCGCCGAGAAGATCGCCTCGGGCGAGCTGACGGCCGTCGAGGTCACCGAGGCCCACCTCGCCCGCATCGAGGCCGTCGACGAGAAGGTGCACGCCTTCCTGTACGTCGACCGCGAGGGCGCCCTCGCCCAGGCCCGCGCCGTGGACGAGAAGCGGGCCCGCGGCGAGAAGCTCGGCCCGCTGGCCGGCGTCCCGCTCGCGCTCAAGGACATCTTCACCACCGAGGGCGTGCCCACGACCGTCGGCTCGAAGATCCTCGAAGGCTGGATCCCGCCGTACGACGCGACGCTCACCAAGCGCCTCAAGGCCGCCGATGTCGTCATCCTCGGCAAGACCAACATGGACGAGTTCGCCATGGGGTCCTCCACCGAGAACAGCGCCTACGGCCCGACCGGCAACCCCTGGGACCTCACCAAGATCCCCGGCGGCTCCGGCGGCGGTTCCTCCGCCGCGCTCGCCTCCTTCCAGGCGCCGCTCGCCATCGGCACCGACACCGGCGGCTCCATCCGCCAGCCGGCCGCCGTCACCGGCACCGTGGGTGTGAAGCCGACGTACGGCGCGGTCTCCCGCTTCGGCATGGTCGCCTTCTCCTCCTCCCTCGACCAGGGCGGCCCCTGCGCCCGCACGGTCCTGGACGCGGCCCTGCTGCACGAGGTCATCGCCGGCCACGACCCGATGGACTCCACCTCCATCGACGCCCCGGTCCCGCCGGTGGTCGAGGCCGCCCGCAACGGCAGCGTCCAGGGCATGCGCGTGGGCGTCGTCAAGCAGTTCCGCGGCGAGGGCTACCAGGCCGGCGTCATCCAGCGCTTCGACGAGTCCGTCGAGCTGCTGAAGGAGCTGGGCGCCGAGATCGTCGAGCTGGACTGCCCGTCCTTCGACCTCGCGCTGTCGGCGTACTACCTGATCGCCCCCTCCGAGTGCTCCTCCAACCTCGCCCGCTTCGACGGCCTGCGCTACGGCCTGCGTACGGGCGACGACGGCTCGCACTCGGCCGAGGAGGTCACCTCCCTGACCCGCGAGGCCGGCTTCGGCCCGGAGGTCAAGCGCCGCATCATGCTCGGCACGTACGCCCTGTCGAGCGGCTACTACGACGCCTACTACGGCTCGGCGCAGAAGGTCCGCACCCTCATCACGCGCGACTTCGAGAAGGCGTTCGAGCAGGTGGACGTGATCGTCTCCCCGACGACCCCGACCACCGCCTTCGCGATCGGCGAGCGCGCCGACGACCCGATGGCGATGTACCTCGCGGACCTGTGCACCATTCCGACCAACCTGGCGGGCAACGCGGCCATGTCGCTGCCCTGCGGCCTCGCCCCTGAGGACAACCTGCCGGTGGGCCTGCAGATCATCGCCCCGGCGATGCAGGACGACCGCCTGTACAAGGTGGGTGCCGCGGTCGAGGCCGCCTTCGTGGAAAAGTGGGGGCACCCGCTGCTGGAGGAGGCTCCGTCGCTGTGAGCAAGCTGTCCAAGGCCAAGGACTTCAAGAAGTCCAAGTCCGGTACGTACCTGTCCATGGCCACCACCGCGTTCGGCGCGATCGGTGTCACCAAGCAGATCAAGAAGGCCCGCGCCGAGCACGACACGCTCCGGCTGATCGACGCCACGGTCTCCGCCGTCGCGATCGTGACCGGCCTCGCGATCCTCTACCGCGAGCTGAAGCGGCTGGGCGACGACGACGTCCTGCTGGGCTGAGAGGGAAGTTTTCACCGTGACCACCACGACCGACCTGGTGTCGTACGAGGACGCGCTGGCGTCGTACGACCCCGTCATGGGCCTTGAGGTCCATGTCGAACTCGGCACCAAGACCAAGATGTTCTGCGGCTGCTCCACGGAGCTGGGCGGCGAGCCCAACGCGCAGACCTGCCCCGTCTGCCTCGGCCTGCCCGGCGCGCTCCCGGTCGTCAACGCGACCGGCGTCGAGTCCGCCGTCAAGATCGGCCTCGCGCTGAACTGCTCGATCGCCGAATGGTGCCGCTTCGCCCGGAAGAACTACTTCTATCCGGACATGCCGAAGAACTTCCAGACCTCCCAGTACGACGAGCCGATCGCCTTCGACGGCTACCTCGACGTGCAGCTGGAGGACGGCGAGACCTTCCGCGTGGAGATCGAGCGCGCCCACATGGAGGAGGACACCGGCAAGTCGACGCACGTCGGCGGCGCCACCGGCCGTATCCACGGCGCGTCCCACTCCCTGCTGGACTACAACCGCGCCGGCATCCCGCTCATCGAGATCGTCACCAAGCCGATCGTGGGCGCGGGCGAGCGCGCCCCCGAGGTGGCCAAGGCGTACGTCCGTGAGCTGCGCGAGGTCATCCGTGCCCTCGGCGTGTCCGAGGCCCGCATGGAGATGGGGCAGATGCGCTGCGACGTGAACCTGTCGCTGATGCCCAAGGGCGCCGACAAGTTCGGTACGCGCTCGGAGACGAAGAACGTCAACTCCCTGCGCTCGGTGGAGCGCGCGGCCCGCTTCGAGATCATGCGGCACGCGGCCGTGCTGTCCTCGGGCGGCACCATCGTCCAGGAGACCCGCCACTTCCACGAGGACACGGGGTCCACGACCTCGGGCCGCGTGAAGGAGGAGGCCGAGGACTACCGGTACTTCCCGGAGCCCGACCTGGTCCCCGTCGCGCCCTCGCGCGAGTGGGTCGAGGAGATCCGCGCCGCGCTGCCCGAGCTGCCGCTGGTGCGCCGTACCCGGCTGCTCGCCGAGTGGGGCATCTCCGCCACCGAGATGCAGGCGATCCTGAACGCCGGTGCGCTGGACCCGATCGTGGCCACCATCGAGGCCGGGGCCGACGCGGCCTCCGCCCGCAAGTGGTGGATGGGCGAACTGGCGCGCAGCGCCAACGAGTCCGGCACGTCCCTGGACGAGCTGGCGATCACCCCGCAGCAGGTGGCCCGGGTCGCCGAGCTGGTCGCGAAGGGCGATCTGAACGACAAGCTGGCCCGCCAGGTCATCGAGGGCGTCCTCGCGGGCGAGGGCACCCCGGACGAGGTCGTCGACAAGCGCGGCCTGAAGGTCGTCTCCGACGACTCGGCGCTCGGCACGGCCGTGGACGAGGCCATCGCCGGCAACCCCGGCATCGCGGACAAGATCCGCGGTGGCAAGGTGGCCGCGGCCGGTGCCCTGGTCGGCGCGGTGATGAAGGCCACCCGCGGCCAGGCCGACGCGGCCCGCGTCAAGGAGCTGATCCTGGAGAAGCTCGGCGTCAGCGAGGGCTGAGACGAGGGCTGAGCCACCGTCGACCCGTGGGGGGACGCGCCGCACCGGCGCGTCCCCCCACGGCGTTCTCCCCTCCTGTTGTGAGTAAGCCCACGAACGCGGCAAAGGATCTCTTTTGCCTGCAAGAGTGTCCAGGGATTACTCATGCGTTCTTTGCGGGCTGTTCCGTTCATGGACGATCGATCCCTGTCAAAGATCCACAAATCGTCCTTGGGAGCACGTCCGTGGCAGCACTCGCGCGCTGGTGCGTCCGGAACCGACTGGTCGTCGTCCTGCTGTGGCTGTGTGCCTTCGGCGGGGTCACCGCGGCCGCCTCCGTCGCCGGCACGTCGTACTCGAACGACTACTCGGTCCCCGGCACCGAGTCCGGTCGCGCCGCCCAGCTGCTCCAGGCGGGCTTCCCGGGGCTCGCCGGCGACAGCGACACCGTCGTCTGGCACACCACCAAGGGCACCGTGCGCGCCGCCGACGTCGAACAGAGCATGACCGGCGCACTCGACCGGATCGCGGCCCTGCCCGGGGTCGCCTCCGTGGACGGCCCCTACGGCGGCCAGGGCGCCCGGCAGATCAGCGCCGACGGCCACACCGCCTACGCCACCGTCACCTTCCGGCAGCATGCCGAGGACATCGGCAAGAGCGAGGCCGAGGCCGTCGTGGGCGCCGCGAAGGCCGCGGAGGGCGACGGGCTCCAGGTGGAACTGGGCGGCAGCGCGATCGGGATCACCGAGGCGCCGAGCGACCACACCGCCGAGGTGGTCGGCGTCCTCGTCGCCGCCGTCGTCCTCTTCCTCGCCTTCGGCTCCCTCGCCGCCTCCCTGCTGCCCATCGCCACGGCCCTGATCGGCGTCGGCACCGCGCACGCCGGCATCGGACTGCTCGGCCACGCCATGACGGTCGCCGACTTCGCGCCCATGCTCGGCATGCTCATCGGCCTCGGCGTCGGCATCGACTACGCGCTGTTCATCGTCACCAGGCACCGGCGGGGACTGAAGCGCGGCCTGGCCGTCACCGAGGCCGCCGTGAGCGCCGTGACGACCACCGGACGCGCCGTCGTCTTCGCGGGCGCGACGGTGTGCATCGCCCTGCTCGGGATGCTGATCCTCAGACTGAGCTTCCTCAACGGCGTGGCCGTGGCCGCCGCTCTGACCGTCGTCCTCACCGTCGCCGCCTCCGTCACCCTGCTGCCCGCCCTGCTGTCGTACATCGGCCCGCGCGCCCTCAGCCGCCGCGAACGCCGCCGGCTCGCCGAGCAGGGCCCGCACCCCGAGGTGCCCACCGGCCTCGCCGCCCGCTGGTCCGCGCTCCTGGAGCGGCGCCCCAAACTGCTCGGCTCGCTCGCCGTCGCCGTGATCGCGCTGCTCGCCCTGCCCACCCTCTCGCTCCACCTCGGCACCTCCGACCAGGGCAACGACCCCCGCACCTCCACCACCCGCAAGGCATACGACCTGCTCGCCGACGGCTTCGGACCAGGCGTCAACGGCCCGCTGACCCTGGTCGCCCAGGTGGGCGACGCCGCCGACCGGCTCGCCCTCGACAACCTCGACGCCACCCTGCGCGCCACTCCCGGCGTCGCCTCCGTCACCCCGGCCGCCTACGCCACCGGCGGCGAGACCGCCTACCTCACCGTCGTCCCCGACTCGGCGCCCCAGTCGCAGGCCACCAGCGCCCTGGTGGACCGGCTGCGCGGGAGCGTGCTGCCCCGCGCGGAACACGGCACCTCCCTCGACATCCAGGTCGGCGGGGTGACCGCCGGGTACGACGACTTCTCCGATGTGATCGTCGGCAAACTGCCTTTGTTCGTCGGCACCGTCATCGGACTCGGCTGTCTGCTGCTGCTCGTCGCCTTCCGGTCGCTCGGCATACCGATCAAGGCCGCCGTGATGAACGTCGCCGCCGTGGCCGCCGCGTTCGGCGTCGTCGTCGTGATCTTCCAGTGGGGCTGGGGCAGCGAACTCCTCGGCCTCGGCCGCGCGGGCCCCATCGAGCCCTTCCTGCCCGTGATCATGGTCTCGGTGCTCTTCGGGCTGTCCATGGACTACCAGGTCTTCCTGGTCAGCCGGATGTACGAGGAGTGGCTGGCGACCGGCGACAACCGGCGCGCCGTCCGTGTGGGCCTCGCCGAGACCAGCCGCGTGATCAACTCCGCGGCCGTGATCATGATTTCGGTGTTCCTCGCCTTCGTGCTCAGCGGCGACCGCGTGATCGCCATGTTCGGCATCGCGCTCGCCGCCGCCGTCGCCCTGGACGCCTTCGTGCTGCGCACCCTCCTGGTGCCCGCCCTGATGCATCTGCTCGGCGCCGCCAACTGGTGGCTGCCCGGCTGGCTGGAACGCCGCCTGCCGCGCATCAGCATCGAGCCGCCGGAGTGCCGCGCCGCGCATGAGAGGCTCGGACGAGTCCCGGCCGCCCGACCCGACCGGGACCGGACGCACGAACCGGAGAAGGAAGCACAGCGCGATGTACGCGATATCCCTGGGTGACGACGGCGCCGAACTGCGCCCGCTGGAGGTCTGGCACGCCGAGGAGGTACTCGCGTCCGTCGACCGCGGACGCGAGTTCATCGGCCGGCACGTCGGGCTGGCGGATCTGGTGACCGACCTGGACAGCGCCCGCGCCTGGGTGAAGGGCTACGCCGACCGGCGCGCCGTCGACGGCGGCGCGCTGCACGGCATCTGGCTGGACGGCAAGCTCGTCGGGGCGCTGCTCTTCCGCGACTGGGACACCCCGAGCGGGGTGTGCGAGGCCGGCTGCTGGCTGGAGCCCGCGGCGGCCGGGCGCGGGCTGGTCACCCGGGGCATGCGGGTCCTGCTCGACTGGGCGTTCGAGGAGCGCGGTATGCACCGCGTCGAGTGGCGGGTGTCCACCGCCAACCAGCCCAGCATCAACGTGGCCCGGCGGCTCGGCATGACCCGCGAGGGTGTCCTGCGCGAGAACTACCCGCGCCACGGCGAGCGCACCAGCACCGAGATCTGGTCGGTGCTGGCACCCGAATGGCGTACGGCCCGTTCGGGTGACGGGCAACACGCCCGCTGACGATCATTAAGCGCCCTCTCAGACGGTGTCCGTACGGTTGCCGCCATGGCAACGAAGACATCGGAAGACACCGCGGCCGACACCACGGCGGCGCGGCACGACGACGAGACGACGGAGGGGGCCGGGACCGCGGGGAAGGCGGAGGCCCCGGGGAAGGCGGAGGCCCCGGCCGGAGGCGTGGCGGCCGGGGGCGCGGTCGCCGGGGGTGCTGAGGAGGCGGCCGACGGCGCGGTCGCCGAAGAGGCGGCGGACGGTCCGGAGGGCGGTACCGAGGGCGCCGGGACGCCCTCCGGGGTCGGCCAGGGCGCCGGCGCCGTCGTCTCCGCCGCGCTGGGCCTCGTCTCGCTCAGCGGTGGGTGGGTCGGCTCCGTCGCGGGCGCCCGCCAGCAGCTCATCGGCCAGCTGCGGACGTCCTCCACGGCGGGTGTCGGCACGCAGATCAAGGCGGTCTACGGCGACGCCTGGCACACCACCGCGCTGTGGGCCGGCTTCTTCGCCCTGGTGGCGCTGGTCACCGGCGTGGTCGTCCTCGCCCGCCCCGCCTTCGGCACCCCCGGCCGCCCGCAGGCGTCCTGGATCAAGTCGGTGGCCTGGGCGGGCGTCTCGCTCGGCGTCATCGGGCTGCTGCTGGCCATCCTGAAGTACTCGGACGCGCTGCTGGCGCTGCCCTCGACGGGCTGAACCGACAGGAGGCCCCGGCGTCCAGGGACCTCAGAGCGCCCAGGGACCTCAGCGAATCCGTGCACATGCCATGGGTTCCCTGAGGTCCCTCACACGTGCCAGGCACGGTTTCTGAGGCTCCTTACGCGGGCGTCGCGGCCCGTCGGACGCCCGAAGATGCGGAACCTTCCCGATGCGGCGCGCCCGGCCCGGAGCGGAAGGTGGAGGGGTCACGCGGGGCCTCGCGGCGAGCGAGACCCCGCACCGCCTTTCCGCGAAGGGACCGTCGTGACCGATTCCTCGGACCGGGCCCCGGCGCCCGCCGACCGGTCGCTGCCGGCGGCCGTCCCCCACCGCCCGTGCCGCGAGGTGGCCCGGACCCGCCACCTCGCCCGCCGCACGGCACGGGCGTGGGGCCCCGGTGGATCGGACAGGGGCGGCGGACCGCACGGGACCCCGCCCCGGTGGCACCGGCCGCCGCGCACCGGGTGAGTGCGCCATGGGTACGACACTTCCCGCCGTGGGCACGGCGTCTCGCGCCGTCGGCACGACTCCTCGTGCGTCGGGTCCGAGCGGTCTCGCCGCCGGTCCGAGCGCTTCCGTGGCCGGTACGAGTTGCCATGTGGCCGATACGACGATCACACCGAGCCTGTGGAAAACCGGCGACCCGGTCTCCGCGCCCCGTGCGATGCTCGGCGGCGTGGAGATCGGATCCGTCAGTCCCGTGTTCGCCGGCCGCGCCGCGGAGCTGGCCGTGCTGCACGACGCGCTCACCCCCGGGCACGGACTGCCGGAGCCGGAGGCATGGATGTGGGCCGGGCTGGCCGAGACGCTGTACGCACTCGGGCAGTGGCCGGGCGCCGCCGAGGCCGCCGGGCACGCCACCCGGCTCGGCCAGGGCGCCGAGCCCCGTGCCGCGGGCGCCCTGAAGCTGGCCCACCTCGCCCTGGCCCACGGAGACCTCGCCGAGGCGGCCCGGCGACTGGCCACCGCGCGCGCCCACGTCGACTCCCACGGCCGCATGCCCCACCAGTCCCTGCCGCTGGCCCGTGTCGCCCTCGGGGTCGCCGCGGGACAGGGCCGCCTCGCCGACGCCCGCGCCGAACTGCGCCGGGCCCTGGACCGCGGCCTCCCCACCGGCGCGCACCGCCACGGCTGGCCGCTGCTCCGCGCCGCCGCCACCGCCGAAGCCGACACCCGCACCCTGCCCACCGCCCGGTCGGGCCGGGCCGAGATCCTCGCCCGGCTCGCCGAGACCGCGCGCACCCTGACCACCGGGGCGCCCCTGTGGGACGCCTACGACCAGTGGACCCGGGCGGAACTGCGCCGAGCGGACGGCCGGGACACCGCGGACACCTGGGCCCCGGTGGTCACCGCCTTCGAGGGCCTGGACCGCCCCTACGACCTCGCCCGGGTCCGCCTCCGCCTGGCGGGGGCGCTGCTGACGGGGGGCGGCACGGAGGACCGCGACCGCGCGCTGGAACTCCTCCGCCTGTCCTTCGCCGTCGCCGCCCACATAGGCGCCCGCCCCCTCACGGCCACCGTCACCCGCCTCGCCCGCCGGGCCCGCCTGGCCCTGACCCCCGGTGCCGCGAAGGGCGCCGCCGCCCCCTGCGACCCGGCCGCGGCCCTCGGCCTGACCGCCAGGGAACGGGAGGTCCTGCGCCTGATGGCGGCCGGCCGTACCAACCGCCGGATAGCCGAGGAACTGTTCATCTCACCGAAGACCGTGAGCGTCCACGTCTCCAACATCCTGGCCAAGCTCGGGGTGTCCGGCCGCGGTGAGGCGGCCGCCCTGGCCCACCGGCTCGGCCTGTTCACGGCCCAGGACCGCCTGGCGGCGGGATAATGGCCCCGGGACAACCGGCAAGGGGGAGAAGCCGTGTTCGACGCCTTCGGCGAACTGTTCACACCTGGCCGCAAACATACCCGCGACGAGCAGAACCGCCTGGAACTGACCCGGGAACAAGTCGGCGACAGCGACCCCGGCCGGGGTCCGATAGACCTGACCTCCGGCAAGGCGGTCATACGCCTGCCCACCGCGGAACCGTCCACGCCGGAACCGGCCGCCCCGGCCCCAGCCGAGCCGGAGCCGGACCCGGAGGGGGAAACGGGGGCGGAGGGGGCGGGTCCTCGGGGCGCGTAGGCGCGGGTCCTAGCTCACCTGCAACTCCAGGATCCTGTCGTCCCCCTTCTTCGGATGTCCCCGGCCGTCCGTGTTGTTCGTGATCAGCCAGAGTCTGCCGTCGCCGGCCGGGGCCACCGTGCGCAGGCGGCCGTACCGACCCGTCAGGAAGGACTGGGGCGCGGCCGCGGCCCGGGTGCCGTGGAGCGGGATGCGCCAGAGGCGCTCGCCCTTGAGGGCGGCCATCCAGATGACGCCGTGGACATAGGCGATGCCGCTGGGGGAGGCGTCGTCGGTGTGCCACTGCGCGAGGGGGTTCTGGAAGCGCGGGTCGCTGGATCTGCCCTCGACGGAGGGCCAGCCGTAGTTGCCGCCGGGTTTGACGGCGTTCAGCTCGTCCCAGGTGTCCTGGCCGAACTCGGAGGCGAACAGGCGCTGGCGGTCGTCCCAGGCGAGGCCCTGGACGTTGCGGTGGCCGTAGGAGTAGACGGGTGAGTCGGGGAAGGGGTTGCCGGGGGCGGGTTCGCCGTCCGGGGTCAGCCGGAGGATCTTGCCGCCGAGGGAGTCCCGGTTCTGCGCGAGCTTCCGCCGGCCGCTCTCGCCGGTGCCCGCGTACAGCATGCCGTCGGGGCCGAAGGCGATCCGGCCGCCGTTGTGGATGAGGCCCTTGGGGATGCCCTTGAACACCGTGTCGGGGGCGCCCAGTTGCTCACCGGCCGGTTTCCGGTCGTCGTACAGCACGCGGACGATGCGGTTGTCCGAGGCGGAGGTGAAGTAGGCGTAGATCATGTGGTCCGAGGCGTAGTGCGGGGACAGCGCGATGCCCAGCAGGCCGCCCTCGCCCGCCGGGGAGACCCCGGAGACCGTGCCCAGTTCGGTCTTGTGGCCCGTGTCCGGGTCGACGCGGGTGATCGTCCCCTCGTCGCGCGAGGAGACCAGCAGATCGCCGCCCGGCAGCACGGCCAGGCCCCACGGTGACTTCAGGCCCTCGGCCACCGTGCGCAGCACCCGCACCGAGCCCTTGGCCGGTGCCGCCGACTCGCCGGTCCGGGCGGCGGGCGCGGTGCTCGGGGGCGCCGTACGGGGGCCCTCGCCCGGGAAGCCCACTCCCGAGGAGCCGGACGAGCACCCCGCCGTGAGCAGGAGGGCGCCCGCGGCCACCACGGCCGACACAGCTCGACGTCGCACGATCATGTTCCCTCCGGAGCGGTGTACCAACGGAAGATCTTCCCCTCCCCGGCGTCCCCCAGTCCCAGGACCCCTCCAGGCTCCCTCAGTCCCACGACCCCTGCGCGGCGGGCAGCCGGGCGATCTCCGCCAGGTCCGCCGGTGTCAGCCGCAGATCGGCCGCCGCCGCGTTCTCCGCCGCCCAGCGCTCCCGCTTCGTGCCCGGCAGCGCGATCACATGGCGCCCCCGCGACAGCACCCAGGCCAGCGCCACCTGCGCCGGGGTGACCTCCGGACCGTGCCGCCGGGCGACGCGGCGCAGGCCGGCCACGATGGGCTGGTTGGCCGCCATCATCTCGGCGGTGAAGCGGGGGTGCCGGGCACGCACGTCGTCCGGTTCGAATCCCTCGCCCGGGGTGAGCGTGCCGGTCAGGAAGCCGTTGCCCAGCGGCATCGCCGCCAGGAAGCCCACGCCCCGCGCCTCGCACCACGGCAGCAGCGTGCGCAGCGCCTCCGGCGACCACACCGAAAGCTCCGCCTGGACCGCGGCCACCGGGAATACCTGCTGCACCCGCTGCAACTGGCGCAGCGTGCCGTCGTACAACCCCGCGCCGGAGCGCCGGCCGCCGCGCGCCCCCAGGGCGCACAGGCCCAGCGAGCGCACCTTCCCGGCGCGCACCAGCTCGGCCATCGCCCCCCAGGTCTCCTCGATGGGCACCTCGGGGTCGGGCCGGTGCAGCTGGTAGAGGTCGATCACGTCGGTCTGGAGCCGGCGCAGCGAGGCATCGCAGGCCCGCCTCACGTATCCGGGGCGTCCGTTGGCCACGATGTGCTGCTCGCCCACCAGCAGTCCGACCTTCGTGGAGACGAACGCCTCCGCGCGCCGCTCCCTGAGCACCCGCCCGAGCAGCAGCTCGTTGGTGAAGGGGCCGTACATGTCCGCGGTGTCCAGCAGGCCCGACCCCAGGTCCAGCGCCCGGTGCACGCATCTCACCGATTCGTCGCCCCGTTGCCGCGAGGTGCTGTACGCCCAGTTCATCGGCATGCACCCGAGTCCGACGGCCCCCACCGCGAGCGCCCCCGCGCCGATCGTCCTGCGTTCCACCTGCTCCGGAACCTCCCTTAGCCGGCCCCCAACCTAACCTCTGCGCCCGCGCGTACCTGACATAGCCTCCTGACCATGACCGCAGACGTATGGCTTCCGCTTCCGCCCGAGGAGATCGAGGGGCTGCCCGAGGGGCTCCGGTACCTGTTCTGGGACGGCGGCGAGAGTGGCGACGAGGACTTTCCGGGCGACCCCGCGCGGTGCGTGGTGTACGTGGTGCCGTACATGAAGCGATGGCCGGTCAAGGTGCGCCCGCTGGAGTACCTGACCCAGGTCCGGGTCGTCCAGACGCTCACGGCCGGCGTCGACGACATCACCGCGCGGCTTTCGGCCGTCGCGCCCGGCGCCCGGCTGTGCAACGCGCGCGGGGTGCACGAGGCGAGCACCGCCGAACTGGCGCTCACCCTGACCCTCGCCGCGCTGCGGGGCATCCCGGACTTCGTGCGCGCCCAGCAGCAGGAGCGCTGGCAGAGCGGGTTCCGGCCCGCGCTCGCCGACAAGAACGTGCTCATCGTCGGCTACGGCTCGATCGGCGCCGCCATCGAGGACCGGCTCACGCCCTTCGAGCTTGCGCGGGTGGCGCGCGTCGCGCGCTCCCCGCGCACCACGGCGCGCGGTCCCGTGCATCCGATCGCCGATGTGCTCTCTCTGCTTCCGGAAGCCGATGTCGTGATCCTGTCCACCCCCCTCACGGACGCCACCCGGGGTCTGGTGGACTCCGAGTTCCTCGCGCGGATGAAGGACGGCGCCCTCCTGGTGAACGTCGCGCGCGGACCGGTCGTGGACACGAACGCGCTGCTCGCGGAGGTGGAGCGGGGCCGGATCAGCGCCGCCCTGGACGTCACCGACCCCGAGCCGCTGCCCCCGGGCCACCCGCTCTGGAAGGCACCCGGCGTACTCATCACCCCGCACATGGGCGGCCCCTCCTCGGCCTTCCTGCCGCGCGCCAAGCGGCTGCTGGTCGACCAGCTGACCCGGTTCGTGAACCACGAGCCGCTGCGGAACGTGATCCTGACGACGGGACCGGACGCGAAGGACCCGGTGGGAACCGCCCCCGAAGATCCGCCGGGGACAGATCCGGAGGGCTCGGACACCCCGGGAACGAACGGGCGTTAGGGCGTTTCCGGCACCCTCCGCGACCTCTCGGACGCGGCCCGTGCCCACATCGCCGCTGGTCGTCACGGAGCGTAGAGAAGCTATGTCCCTGAGTGACGATACTGGTGTATCGTCCCGACAGGGGCAGCGCCGCCAACACCGGCGCCGGGGATGACATTGCAGATCTTGCGAGGGGGGCGACGGGCGATGCACGGTCTATGGACGAACGATCCGACGCGGTGGAGCCGCCGACGGCGGCCCTGGCGCACCGCGGCGCGCAGACGCGGACACCACACCGGCCACCACACCCACCCGCCGCGCCGGCCGGCCGGCCACCGCAGGCACGCGCACCCGGCGCACCGGGACCGGCGGGACGCGGGCGCCTCGCTTTCCGGGAGGCCCCGGTGAACGCGCCCACCCCGGTGACCACCACCGCCGAAGCGGTGCGCGCACCGCACCCGCACCAGGACCCGCCGGCGCGCGGGCGGATCCGCGTCAGGCGCACCCGCGCCTCCGAACAGCTCGTCCTCGCCCTCGTCTGCGCGGCGTACGCCGTCGGCGCCGCGTTCGACTGGGGCACGGACGAACTCGCGCTGGTCATGGGCGACTTCGGGCTCAGTGCCGCGGCTGGCGTCGCCGCCGTCTCCTGCTTCCTGTACGCCCGCGGACCCCGGGTGCGCTACCGGCCCGCGTGGCTGCTGTTCGGCCTGTCCTCGACCATGGCGGCCCTGGGCAACGCGGTCTGGGGCTGGTACGAGGTCGTCCTCGGCCGGCCCGTGCCCAGCCCGTCGTACGCCGATCTGTTCTTCCTGTGCTTCGCGCCGCCCGCGATCGTGGGCCTGCTGGTGCTCGCCAGTCGTCCGGTGACCAGGGCGGGCTGGATCTGCCTGGGCCTGGACGCCTGGCTGATCGGCGGCTCCCTGCTCACCCTGTCGTGGAGCCTCGCGCTCGCCCAGGCCGCCCGGTTCGACGGGCCGAGCGTGGCGCACACCGCGCTGTCGCTGGCGTATCCGCTGCTGGACATCGCCCTGGTCAGCATGGTCCTCGCCCTGCACTTCCGGCGTGCCCCGGGCAACCGCACCGCCGTGAACACGGCGATCGGCGCGCTCGCCCTGACCGTGATGTGCGACGCGCTGTTCACCTCCCCGCTGCTGCACAGCAGCTACCGCTCGGGGCAGCTGCTGGACGCGGGCTGGTTCGCCGGCTCGCTGCTGCTCGCCTACGCCCCCTGGGCCACGCCCCGGCACGGCGGCGCGCCCCGGCCGCGGCCGGCGGACGGGCACGCCCCCGCGGCCGAGCGGGTGCCCGCACCCCGCGCCGCGGGCCCCCGGTCGCCCCAGCCCGCGCCCGGCCCGTCCGCCGAGCACAGCCGGGACACCGACGGCGAGTGCGGCGCGTACGCGGGCGCCGAGCACGGCTCGGCCGCGGTCCCCGAGCCGAGCCGCCACCCGGACGCCGGGCCCGGCCTGTTCCCGGCCGCCGGGCCCGGCCCCCACCCGGGCGCCGAGCCGGTCCACCACCCCGGTGCCGACCACGCCCGCTACCCCGCCGGCCGCCCGACCACCGGCTCGCTCGCGGCGCTCACCCCGTACCTCGCCGCCGCCGTGTGCACCCTCGGCATCCTGTACAACGTCCTCAACGGCCGCAGGCCCGACCACGTGGTGCTGATCACCGCGGGCTGCGTCGTGCTCGCCCTCGTGATCCGCCAGGGCATCATGCTGCTGGACAACATCACCCTCACCCAGGAACTGGCGCAGAAGGAGAACCACTTCCGCTCCCTGGTGCAGGGCTCCAGCGACGTCATCATGATCGCCGCGCCCAACGGCATCCTGCGCTACGTCTCCCCGGCCGCCGCCGGGGTCTACGGCCGCCCCGCCGAGGACCTGGTCGGCACCGAGCTGGCCGGCCTCATCCACCCCGAGGACCTGGGCGGGGTGGTGCACGAGGTGCGCCGCTTCCTCGCGGCGAGCCCGCAGGCCGAGCCCACCACCCGCATCGAGTGCCGCTTCCGCTCCGGCGACGGCGGATGGCTGAACGTCGAGTCCACGGTCAACCGCCACCACGGCGGCCTGATCTTCAACAGCCGGGACGTGACCGAACGCGTGCGGCTCCAGGCGCAGTTGCAGCACAACGCGGAGCACGACCCGCTGACCGACCTGCCCAACCGCGCGCTGTTCACCCGGCGCGCCCAGCAGGCGCTGTCCGGCCGCCGGGCCACCGACCGGGGCGCCGCGCTGCGCGGCACCGCGGTGCTCTTCATCGACCTCGACGGCTTCAAGGCCGTCAACGACACCATCGGGCACCAGGCCGGCGACGAACTCCTCGTCCAGGCGGCCCGAAGACTCCAGGACGCGGTCCGCCAGGGCGACACCGCCTCCCGGCTGGGCGGCGACGAGTTCGCGGCCCTGATCGTCGGGGACGGCACCCATGACCGCGCCGCCCGGGAGCGCGACATCCTGGAGCTCGCCGACCGCCTCAGGATGACCCTCTCCCAGCCGTACGCGATCGACGGCAACGACGTCCGGGTCAACGCCTCCATCGGCGTCGCCTTCGCCGAAGCCGGCCTCGGCGCGGGGGAGTTGCTGCGCAATGCCGACCTCGCGATGTACCGCGCGAAATCGGCCGGAAAGGGCCGCGTCGAGCTGTACCGGCCGCAGATGCAGCAGGACGTCGTGCGCAGGGCGGAGCTGGCCACCCGGCTGCGTGCCGCGCTGCACGACGGGGAGTTCGCGCTGCTGCACCAGCCCGTGGTGTGCCTGGACGACGGCCGGATCACGGCGGTCTCGGCGCAGGCCCGCTGGCGCTCCTCGCAGGGGGTGCTGTTCACCCCGGCCGAGTTCCTGCGGGTGGCCGAGGACGGTGACAAGACGGCCGAGCTGGACCGCTGGATCCTCCAGGAATCCGTGGCGCAGGCCGCCGAGCGGGCGGCCGCCGGGCTCGTCGTACCGGTGGCGGTGCGGATGAGCGCCCGGCGGCTGCTGGACCGCTCGCTGCCGCCCGGCTCGGTGGAGGCGCTGCTGACCCGGTTCGGGCTGCCGCCCGGGGCGCTGGTCATCGAGCTGGCCGACACCGATCCCGGGCTCGGCCTGGACGAGCTGGAGCGGAGGCTGACCGCGCTGAGCCGGCTCGGGGTGCGCATCGCGCTGGACGGGTTCGGCAGCGGCCACGCGGCGATCACGGCGCTGAGAAGACTGCCCGTGGACATCCTCAAGCTCGACCGGGGCCTGGTCGAGGGCGTGGCCGACTCCGCGCGGCTGCACAAGATCACCAGTGGTCTGCTGCGGATCGCCGGCGATCTCGGGCTCCAGTCCGTCGCGGAGGGCGTGGACCTGCCCGAGCAGGCGGTGGCGCTGCGCGCGATGGGCTGCACCCATGGCACCGGTGCGGCCTTCTCCGGCCCGCTGGACGAGTACCGGCTGCGCCGGGCCCTCGGGGCCGGGGCGTGCGCGGTGCCGCACACATCGACCGGACCGCACGTACACGCCGGACCGCACGTGCAGGCCGGAGCGCACACGCCGACCGGCGCGCACGCGTCCGCCGAACCGGCCTTCGCGGGCCGGGCGAGAGACTCGCAGGGCCATGTGGGCGTGAAGGGGCGCCGCGGGGGTGTACACCGGAGGAGTACCCGCTGTTCTCGGAGGCGGCAGTGCCCTTCGTTCACATTCTGAGACGCCCGTCCCACCCACTTGACACGTGGTGCGCCCCGGGGGGAGGGTCAGTGCCATGCGCACCCGAATTCTCGTACTTGGACAGCGCGTCGGCTGAGCTGGGACCCACCGGAACGCGATCCGGAATCCCCAGCGACCCTCACCGGCGCGCTCCCCTCGCTTGCCTTACGGCACGAGGGGTTTTTTGTTGCACGAGTGACCCTCGTGCGACACCCGAACTCCGCCCGAACCTCGCAAAAACCCTCAGCATCGAGAAGAGAAGCCGATGACCGAGCAGGCCACCGGGGCCCATCACCCGCAGCCCCGGCCCCGATCCGGAGGACAGCACTCCGCCCCCGTCGAGCACGTCACGGGCGCGCAGTCCCTCATTCGCTCCCTCGAGGAGGTCGGCGCTGACACGGTATTCGGCATTCCCGGCGGCGCGATCCTGCCGGCGTACGACCCGCTGATGGACTCCACCCGGGTGCGCCACGTCCTGGTGCGCCACGAGCAGGGCGCCGGCCACGCGGCCGAGGGGTACGCCCAGGCCACCGGCAAGGTCGGCGTCTGCATGGCGACCAGCGGACCGGGCGCCACCAACCTGGTCACCCCGATCGCCGACGCCCACATGGACTCGGTGCCGATGGTCGCGATCACCGGCCAGGTGTCGTCCAAGGCGATCGGCACGGACGCCTTCCAGGAGGCGGACATCGTCGGCATCACCATGCCGATCACCAAGCACAACTTCCTGGTGACCAAGGCCGAGGACATCCCGCGGATCATCGCGCAGGCCTTCCACATCGCCTCCACCGGGCGTCCGGGCCCGGTCCTGGTCGACATCGCCAAGGACGCCCTCCAGGCGAGGACCACCTTCTCCTGGCCGCCGGTCATGGACCTGCCCGGCTACCGCCCGGTCACCAAGCCGCACGCCAAGCAGATCCGCGAGGCCGCCAAGCTGATCACCGCCGCCAAGCGGCCCGTCCTCTACGTCGGCGGCGGCGTCCTGAAGGCCGGGGCCACCGCCGAGCTGAAGGTCCTCGCCGAACTCACCGGAGCGCCCGTCACCACCACCCTGATGGCGCTCGGCGCGTTCCCCGACAGCCACCCGCTGCACGTGGGAATGCCGGGCATGCACGGTGCGGTCACCGCCGTCACCGCGCTGCAGAAGGCCGACCTGATCGTCGCCCTCGGAGCCCGCTTCGACGACCGCGTCACCGGCAAGCTGGACAGCTTCGCGCCGTACGCCAAGATCGTCCACGCCGACATCGACCCGGCCGAGATCGGCAAGAACCGCGAGGCCGACGTGCCGATCGTGGGCGACGCCCGCGAGGTCATCGCCGACCTGGTCCAGGCCGTGCAGAAGGAGCACAGCGAGGGCCACCGGGGCGACTACAGCGCCTGGTGGAGCGACCTCAACCGGTGGCGCGAGACCTACCCGCTCGGCTACGACCGGCCGGAGAACGGCTCGCTGTCCCCGCAGGGCGTCATCGAGCGCATCGGGCAGCTCGCCCCCGAGGGCACCATCTTCGCGGCGGGCGTCGGCCAGCACCAGATGTGGGCCGCGCACTTCATCCAGTACGACCGCCCCGCCACCTGGCTGAACTCCGGTGGCGCCGGAACCATGGGCTACTCGGTCCCGGCCGCCATGGGCGCCAAGGCCGGCCGGCCCGACCGGACGGTCTGGGCGATCGACGGCGACGGCTGCTTCCAGATGACCAACCAGGAACTGACCACCTGCGCCCTGAACAACATCCCGATCAAGGTCGCCGTCATCAACAACGGCGCGCTCGGGATGGTCCGCCAGTGGCAGACTCTGTTCTACAACCAGCGTTACTCCAACACCGTCCTGCACAGCGGTCCCGACGACGTCAACCCCGACGCCCGGGGCACGCGGGTGCCGGACTTCGTGAAGCTGGCCGAGGCGATGGGCTGCGTGGGC
Organism: Streptomyces hygroscopicus subsp. hygroscopicus; assembly: GCF_030269125.1. Lineage (GTDB taxonomy): Bacteria > Actinomycetota > Actinomycetes > Streptomycetales > Streptomycetaceae > Streptomyces > Streptomyces hygroscopicus_C. Next base: position 81,442 of record NZ_BSSM01000011.1, read on the forward strand.
CTGCGCTGCGAGCGCCCCGAGGACCTGGACAAGGTCATCGAGGAGGCCAACTCCATCAACGACCGTCCGGTGGTCGTGGACTTCATCGTCCACCAGGACGCCATGGTGTGGCCGATGGTCGCCGCCGGCACCTCGAACGACGAGATCATGGCCGCCCGGGACGTCCGCCCCGACTTCGGCGACAACGAAGACGACTGAGCGAGAGAGACGTAAAAAGACCATGTCCAAGCACACGCTCTCCGTCCTGGTGGAGAACACGCCGGGCATCCTCGCCCGGATCGCCGCCCTGTTCTCCCGCCGCGGCTTCAACATCGACTCGCTCGCGGTGGGCGTCACCGAACACCCCGACATCTCCCGCATCACCATCGTGGTCGGCGTCGAGGAACTGCCGCTGGAGCAGGTGACCAAGCAGCTCAACAAGCTCGTCAACGTGCTGAAGATCGTCGAGCTGGAGCCCACCCAGGCGGTTCAGCGCGAACTCGTTCTGGTGAAGGTCCGCGCGGACAACGAGACGCGTTCCCAGATCGTGGAGATCGTCCAGCTGTTCCGCGCCAAGACCGTGGACGTCTCCCCGGAGGCCGTGACCGTCGAGGCCACCGGCTCCGGCGAGAAGCTGTCCGCCATGCTCAAGATGCTGGAGCCGTTCGGCATCAAGGAGCTGGTCCAGTCCGGCACCATCGCGATCGGTCGCGGCGCCCGTTCGATCACGGACCGCTCGCTGCGCGCTCTGGACCGATCGGCGTAACACCCACCACGGACGCGTACGGGCGGCCGGCGATCATCCGCCGCCCGTATGCCGAGACCCCCGAACTTCCTCACCGCTCACCGGCATACGGTGGGACGCACCACCTGCACACATAGGGAGAGAACCCAAAGTGGCCGAGCTGTTCTACGACGCTGACGCCGACCTGTCCATCATCCAGAACCGCAAGGTCGCGGTCATCGGCTACGGCAGCCAGGGTCACGCGCACGCCCTGTCGCTGCGCGACTCCGGTGTCGACGTGCGTGTCGGTCTGCACGAGGGCTCGAAGTCCAAGGTCAAGGCCGAGGAGGAGGGCCTGCGTGTCGTCACCCCCGCGGAAGCCGCGGCCGAGGCCGACGTCATCATGATCCTCGTCCCGGACCCGATCCAGGCCCAGGTCTACGAGGAGTCCATCGCCGCCCACCTGAAGGACGGCGACGCGCTGTTCTTCGGCCACGGCTTCAACATCCGCTTCGGCCTGATCAAGCCCCCGGCCGGCGTGGACGTCTGCATGGTCGCCCCCAAGGGTCCGGGCCACCTGGTGCGCCGCCAGTACGAGGAGGGGCGCGGCGTGCCCTGCATCGCCGCCGTCGAGCAGGACGCCTCCGGCAACGCCTTCGCGCTGGCCCTGTCGTACGCGAAGGGCATCGGCGGCACCCGCGCCGGCGTCATCAAGACCACCTTCACCGAGGAGACCGAGACCGACCTCTTCGGCGAGCAGGCCGTCCTGTGCGGTGGCACGGCCGCCCTGGTCAAGGCGGGCTTCGAGACCCTGACCGAGGCCGGCTACCAGCCGGAGATCGCGTACTTCGAGTGCCTGCACGAGCTGAAGCTGATCGTGGACCTCATGTACGAGGGCGGCCTGGAGAAGATGCGCTGGTCCATCTCGGAGACCGCCGAGTGGGGCGACTACGTCACCGGTCCGCGCATCATCACCGACGCCACCAAGGCCGAGATGAAGAAGGTCCTCGCCGAGATCCAGGACGGCACCTTCGCCAAGAACTGGATGGACGAGTACCACGGCGGCCTGAAGAAGTACAACGAGTACAAGAAGCAGGACTCCGAGCACCTGCTGGAGACCACCGGCAAGCAGCTGCGCCGGCTGATGAGCTGGGTGAACGAGGAGGCGTAAGCCTCACGTCAGGGGGCCGGGGCATGCTGCTCCGGCCCCCGTTCGCCATGCACCCGGGAAGGGCTACAAAATGGAGTTCCACGTCCGGGTGATACTTCCGCAGCGGCGCAAAACGACGACCGCGGCGCCACTAGACTGCTGCACAACAAACGCGTCAGGCCCACAGCGTCGTGCGTCTTCCACGCGGCTAGCACCCCTCCGCCAGCGGCCGTCGGGACGGCCGTCCGCATTGGACTTGTGAGGACCCACGTGAGCTCGAAACCCGTCGTACTCATCGCCGAAGAGCTTTCGCCCGCGACCGTCGACGCCCTCGGCCCGGACTTCGAGATCCGGCACTGCAACGGAGCCGACCGGGCGGAGCTGCTTCCGGCCATCGCCGACGTCGACGCGATCCTGATCCGTTCGGCCACCAAGGTCGACGCCGAGGCCGTCGCCGCGGCCAAGAAGCTCAAGGTCGTCGCCCGCGCGGGCGTCGGCCTGGACAACGTGGACGTCTCCGCCGCCACCAAGGCCGGCGTGATGGTCGTCAACGCCCCGACCTCGAACATCGTGACCGCGGCCGAGCTGGCCTGCGGCCTGCTGCTGTCCACCGCCCGCAACATCCCGCAGGCGAACGCCGCGCTGAAGAACGGCGAGTGGAAGCGCAGCAAGTACACGGGCGTCGAGCTCGCCGAGAAGACCCTCGGCGTCGTCGGCCTCGGCCGCATCGGCGCCCTGGTCGCGCAGCGCATGTCCGCCTTCGGCATGAAGGTCGTCGCGTACGACCCGTACGTGCAGCCGGCGCGCGCCGCCCAGATGGGCGTGAAGGTCCTTTCCCTGGACGAGCTGCTCGAGGTCTCCGACTTCATCACCGTCCACCTGCCGAAGACCCCCGAGACCCTCGGCCTCATCGGTGACGAGGCGCTGCGCAAGGTCAAGCCGAGCGTGCGCATCGTCAACGCCGCGCGCGGCGGCATCGTGGACGAGGCGGCGCTGTACGCGGCGCTGAAGGAGGGCCGCGTCGCCGGCGCCGGCCTCGATGTGTACGCCAAGGAGCCGTGCACCGACTCCCCGCTCTTCGAGCTGGACCAGGTCGTGTGCACCCCGCACCTGGGCGCCTCCACCGACGAGGCCCAGGAGAAGGCGGGCATCGCGGTCGCCAGGTCGGTCCGCCTCGCCCTCGCCGGCGAGCTGGTCCCCGACGCGGTGAACGTGCAGGGTGGCGTCATCGCCGAGGACGTCAAGCCGGGCCTGCCGCTCGCCGAGCGCCTCGGCCGCATCTTCACCGCGCTCGCCGGCGAGGTGGCGGTGCGCCTGGACGTCGAGGTCTACGGCGAGATCACCCAGCACGACGTCAAGGTGCTCGAACTCTCCGCGCTCAAGGGCGTGTTCGAGGACGTCGTCGACGAGACGGTGTCGTACGTCAACGCGCCGCTGTTCGCCCAGGAGCGTGGCGTCGAGGTCCGCCTCACCACCAGCTCCGAGGCCACCGAGCACCGCAACGTCGTGACCGTGCGCGGCACGCTCGGCACCGGCGAGGAGATCTCGGTCTCCGGCACCCTGGCCGGCCCCAAGCACGTCCAGAAGATCGTCGCGGTCGGTGAGTACGACGTCGACCTCGCCCTCGCCGACCACATGCTCGTCCTGCGCTACGAGGACCGCCCCGGCGTCGTCGGCACCGTCGGCCGCATCCTCGGCGAGGCCGGCCTCAACATCGCCGGCATGCAGGTCGCCCGTGCGACGGTCGGCGGCGAGGCCCTGGCCGTCCTGACGGTGGACGACACGGTGACCCCGAACGTCCTGGCCGAGGTCGCCTCGGAAATCGGCGCGGCGTCGGCGCGCTCGGTGAACCTGGTCTGACAGAGCTCGAACACCGGACGGGCCGAGGATCTCCCTCGGCCCGTCCGGCGTCCTCCACCCCGCTCAGGGCCACCGCATCACCGATCCGGACGGTGCCGGGCCCCGGGACGTCCGGGTGCACGCCGACGCAGGACAACCGGCCGGGGCCGAGAACCGGAATCCGGTGCTCACAGGCCACGGCGCGCAGGATGCCCCGGTCGGCGGGCACTTCACCGCGACGCGGGTTCGGCACCACGCGGCGGGCCGTGGGCACCCGACCCGGAACGGGGCCCCGGCGGTCCGTTCCCGGCCGTGCCCGGACGGCGCAGGCGTGCCGGACACCGGCGCCGCCGTACCGGATCACCGCCATGGGGCTCCCGCGCGTGGATCCCGCGCGTGGATCCCGCTACAGCCGCGCCCTCTTCAACTCCATGTGCAGCAGCAGCCGGTCCTCCCCGTCGTCCAGGTCGAGGCCCGTCAGCTGCTCCACGCGGTTGAGGCGGTAGTAGAGGGTCTGGCGGTGGATGCCCAGCTCCGAGGCCGCGCGCCCCGCCTGGCCGGCGCAGTCGAGGTAGACCTCGGCGGTGCGGGCCAACTCGCGGTGGGCGGGGGAGAGCAGGGGGCCGGCGGCCGGGTCCTGCGCGGACTCCGGCGGGAGCGCGGTCAGCAGGCGGTAGGGGCCGATGCCGCGCCACTCGGCGACCGGACCGAGGCGGGGTTCGGCCAGTGCCGCCCGCGCCGCCGCGCGCGCCTCCTGCCACACCGCGCCCAGCTCGGCCAGTCCGCTGCGGGGTTCGCCGACCCCGGCGGCGGGTCCGGCGGCCCCGGGACCACGGGCGAACCCGCCCGCTCCGGCGACCCCGGCAGCGACCGCCGCCGCCACCACGGCCCCGGCCCCGCGCCCCACCGGCCCCGGCGCCGTGCCCTTCGTACCGCCACCCGCGCCCGGACGTGCTGCCGATCGCGGGCCGCCGCCCCGCATCCCCTCCGCCTCCTCCAGCACCCTCCCCGCCGCCGCCAACGCCGGCGCCCCCGCCGTCGTCGAGCGGAGCCGGACCAGCACCGCGAGGCTCTGACCCGCCACGCCCCAGGGGATCGTGCACAGGGCCGCCGCATGGGGAACGGAGCGTGCGGAGGGCGCGTCGTCCGGGTCGGGGGAGGGCCAGGGGGCGACACACACCAGCGTGTGGGGGCCGTCCGCGCGCGGGCCGAGTGCCGTGCGCAGGTCGGCCACCGCCATGTCCTGCTGCCAGCCGCCCTCCGCCGTGAGGACCGCCCGCAGCTCGCGGCTCAGGCCCGCCCCGGCCTCCGCCTCGTCCGCGAGGAGGGCGCCGATCCGGCCGGCCACCTGCATGGCCGCGGTCAACTGGGCGTCCGTCGGGCCGGGGTCGCCCTCCAGGAGCCAGACGTAGCCGAGGACGACGCCCCGGTGGCGCACGGGGAGGCAGATCCGGCCGCGGTAGACGCCGGCCTCGGGGCTCGGCGGGATGCGGACCGGGCCGGTCGCGCGGGTGATGCCGAAGCCCTCGAACCAGGCGCGCACGCCCGCCGTGGAACGCCGGGTCAGGATCGAGCGGGTGCGCACCGGGTCCAGCGCGGAGGCGTCCAGCTCGTCGTCGCTGTCGTACGCGCCGAAGGCGAGCAGCTCGAAGTCGCGGTTCTCGAGCGTCGCGGGGGCGCCCAGCAGCTCCGAGATCTCGTCCACCAGTTCCTGGTAGTCACCCTTGTAATCCGCCGCCACCCGGGCATTCTCCCCCATTTTCCGGCCACTTTCATACAGATGTCTGAGATCCCGGGCACGGATGCGTGACAGCTGTCGATGGCCGACGATCAAAGCGGTCCGTAGGTTTCACGGTGGTTCTCCGTGCCGTACCCGAAACGTCGGGTACAGGCCTTTTGGTGCTTGTCTGTGGAGGTGCCCCGTGCTGGGTCCCGTGATTCTCGCCGCGTCGCGCAGCGACCGGATGCGACGCCTGATCTCGGCGGCCCCGGTGACCAAGCAGGTCGTCGACCGCTTCATCCCGGGTGAGACGGTGGACGACATCGTCCCGATCATCAAGGACCTGACGGGCAAGGGCCTCCAGCTGACGATGGACGTCGTCGGCGAGGACATCACCACCCCCGAGCAGGCCACCATCGCCCGCGACGCCTACCTCGCGCTGATCGACCACCTCAAGGAGCTGGAGCTCGGCGAGAAGGTCGAGATGTCCGTGAAGCTGTCGATGTTCGGCCAGGCGCTCGAGAACGGCCATGAGCTGGCGCTCGCCAACGTCCGCCCGGTCGTCGAGGCCGCCGCCGCCATCGGTACGACCGTCACGCTGGACGCCGAGGACCACACCACCCTCGACTCGATGTTCGCCATCCACGAGGAGCTGCGGAAGGACTTCCCGGGGACCGGCTGCGTCATCCAGGCGTACCTCTTCCGCACCGAGGCCGACGCCAAGCGGCTCGCCGAGGCCGGCAGCCGGGTCCGTCTGGTCAAGGGCGCCTACAAGGAGCCCGCCGAGGTCGCCTACCAGCAGAAGCACGAGATCGACAAGGCCTACGTGCGCGTCCTGAAGACGCTGATGGAGGGCGAGGGCTACCCGATGATCGGGTCCCACGACCCGCGCCTGATCTCCATCGCCCAGGAGCTCGCCCACAAGGCCGGCCGTAAGCTCGACGAGTACGAGTTCCAGATGCTGTACGGCATCCGCGGCGACGAGCACCTGCGGCTGGCCGCCGAGGGCCACCGCATGCGCGTCTACACGGCGTACGGCACGGACTGGTACGGCTACTTCATGCGTCGTCTGGCGGAGAAGCCGGCGAACCTGCGCTTCTTCCTCCGCAGCATGGTCAGCAAGGGCTGAGCCCCAACACCCGCTCACGTACAAGGAGTTCGGATCTCATGGACGCTGTGACCCAGGTCCCCACCCCCGTCAACGAGCCGGTGCACGGCTACGCCCCCGGCTCGCCCGAGCGTGCCCGCCTGGAGGCCAAGCTCAAGGAGCTGGCCGAGAACCCGGTCGAGCTGCCGATGACCATCGGCGGCGAGAAGCGGCTGGGCGGCGGCGAGCCGTTCGAGGTCGTGCAGCCGCACAACCACAAGGCCGTCCTCGGCACCGGCCGCCACGCCACCCAGCAGGACGCCCGGGACGCCATCGACGCGGCCCTGGCCGCCGCCCCGGCCTGGCGCGCGATGTCCTTCGACGACCGCGCCGCGATCATCCTGCGCGCCGCCGAGCTGCTGGCCGGCCCGTGGCGCGAGACGATCGCCGCCTCCACCATGCTCGGCCAGTCCAAGACGGCCCAGCAGGCGGAGATCGACAGCCCGTGCGAGCTGGTCGACTTCTGGCGCTTCAACGTGCACTACGCCCGCCAGATCCTCGCCGAGCAGCCCCCGGCGAACTCCCCGGGCGTGTGGAACCGGCTGGACCACCGCCCGCTGGAGGGCTTCGTCTACGCGATCACGCCGTTCAACTTCTCGGCGATCGCGGCGAACCTGCCCACCGCCCCGGCCCTGATGGGCAACGTGGTGGTCTGGAAGCCGTCCCCGACCCAGACGCACGCCGCCGTTCTGCTCATGCGGCTGCTGGAGGAGGCCGGTCTGCCCAAGGGCGTCATCAACCTCGTCACCGGCGACGGCATCGAGGTCTCCAAGGTCGCCCTGGAGCACCGCGACCTCGCGGGCATCCACTTCACCGGCTCGACCAAGACCTTCCAGTACCTGTGGAAGACGGTCGGCAACAACATCGAGAAGTACCGCTCCTACCCGCGTCTGGTCGGCGAGACCGGCGGCAAGGACTTCGTCGTCGCCCACCCGAGCGCCGACCGCGCCGTGCTGAAGACCGCCCTGACCCGCGGTGCCTTCGAGTACCAGGGCCAGAAGTGCAGCGCCACCTCCCGTGCCTACATCCCGGCCTCCATCTGGAACTCGGGCTTCAAGGAGGAGTTCGCCGCCGAGGTCGACCACCTCACCATGGGCGACGTGACGGACCTGTCCAACTTCATCGGCGCCGTCATCGACGAGCGTGCCTTCGCCAAGAACAAGGCCGCGATCGACCGTGCCCAGGCCGACCCGACCTGCACGATCGTCGCGGGCGGCACGTACGACGACTCGGTCGGCTACTTCGTCCGCCCGACCGTCATCGAGTGCTCCGACCCGGAGAACGAGGTCTTCACGACCGAGTACTTCGGCCCGATCCTCGCCGTCCACGTCTACGAGGACGACAAGTACGACGAGATGCTGACCCAGATGGAGTCGGTCTCGGACTACGCGCTCACCGGCTCGGTCATCTCCAACGACCGTGCGGCGGCGGCCTACACGATGGAGAAGCTCCGCTTCGCCGCGGGCAACTTCTACATCAACGACAAGTCGACCGGCGCCGTGGTCGGCCAGCAGCCCTTCGGCGGCGGCCGCGCCTCCGGCACCAACGACAAGGCCGGTGCCCCCCAGAACCTCCTGCGCTGGACGCTGACCCGCGCCATCAAGGAGGCCCTGGTCGCCCCGACCGACTACACGTACCCGCACATGGGCTGACCTCCAGCCTGACCCGAGCCACGGGCCGGGAAGCCTGACCCCCCGAACAGGCTTCCCGGCCCGTTTCCACTTCCCCGCGGCCGCTGGGCGGCCGTGCCCGGGTCCGCGCGTGCGGTTCTCCCCCACGGCGGTGCGGTCGAGGACGAGGGGGCGCGTCGGGCGTGTCGCACCGGCTGACGGTGCCGGCCCGCACCGGCCCGCACCCCCCGGGACCGCGCGCGGGGCGCACCGGCGGCGGCCCGGAGTCGCCCGCCGCCGACGTCGTCCAACGCAGACGTCGATGCCTGAGGAGGCCGCCGGCGGCCGGCCGGTCGCGGTGGTCGAACGCGGCGTCGTCACCCACCCTCTCCGTCAGGAGCCCGGCCTTCCCCGGGGTGACCGCGCCGCCGATCGGGCGGCCGCGCCGAAGAGCCCGCGAAGCGGCCGGCCGCCGTGCCGACGCCGACCGGCGCGCCGGACACGAAGGCGTCCTCGGCCGCGCGGCCGGACGAGCCGGGTCGGAGTGACGTGCGCGACCCCGGCGGTCATCGGCGCGAAGGCGCGTAAGACCAGCTCAGAGGGGTGCGCGAGGGTTCGCCGTCTCAGATAGTAGGAAGTCCGAGTAATGGTGCAGACAGACGCGGGCGGCTCCCTTAGCTTGGAAGGAGCCGAACGTCTCGCTCGATCCAGCGAATGGCGGTCGTGAGCCGGGCCCCGTGCAGGCAACCCCTGCGGCCAGCGCTCCCCGCCTCTTCCGGCGTCTCGAACACCCCCTCAGCTCCGTACTCCCTTCATGTCCGAGGAGTCGATTTCCATGGCCGAGACGACCGTCCGCCGCCGCGTCCGCCACGTGCCCAGCACCAGCGAGTCCGACCGCAAGAACGCCGCCGCCGCCCTCCAGCGCGCCCTCGACCGCCGGGACAACGGCGGACAGACCGGCCACTGAACAGTCCGCCGAGCCGCTCGCAGCGACACGGCCGTCCGGATTCTGGACGGCCCGTGTCATCACCTGGGACGAGGAGTAGGGTGCCCGCATGTCTCGCAGCATCAATCTCGCAGTGATCCCCGGTGACGGCATCGGCCAGGAGGTCGTGGCCGAGGGTCTGAAGGTCCTCTCCGCCGTCCTTCCGCAGGATGTGAAGCTGGAGACCCAGGAGTACGACTTCGGTGCCAAGCGCTACCACGCCACCGGTGAGACCCTCACCGACGCGGACCTCGCGCAGCTGAAGCGGCACGACGCCATCCTGCTCGGCGCCATCGGCGACCCGTCGGTGCCCTCCGGGGTCCTGGAGCGCGGCTTCCTGCTCAAGCTCCGCTTCGCCTTCGACCACCACGTCAACCTCCGGCCCAGCAAGCTCCTCCCGGGCGTGGCCACCCCGCTCGCCGGGCAGCCGGAGATCGACTTCGTCGTCGTCCGCGAGGGCACGGAAGGCCCGTACACCGGCAACGGCGGCACCATCCGCAAGGGCACCGCTCACGAGGTCGCCACCGAGGTGTCCGTCAACACGGCGTACGGCGTCGAGCGCGTCGTCCGGGACGCCTTCGCCCGCGCCCAGGCCCGCCCGCGCAAGAAGCTGACGCTGGTCCACAAGAACAACGTGCTGACCTTCGCCGGCCACCTGTGGACCGACATCTTCAACAAGGTCGCCCAGGAGTACCCCGAGGTCAGCACCGACTACCTGCACGTCGACGCGGCGACCATCTTCCTGGTCACCCAGCCCGAGCGCTTCGACGTGATCGTCACCGACAACCTGTTCGGCGACATCATCACCGACCTCGCCGCGGCCGTCTCCGGCGGCATCGGCGTGGCCGCCTCCGGCAACATCAACCCCGGCCGCGAGTTCCCGTCCATGTTCGAGCCGGTGCACGGCTCGGCCCCGGACATCGCCGGACAGGGCAAGGCCGACCCCACGGCCACCGTCCTCTCCGTCGCCCTGCTGCTGCGTCACCTCGGTTACGACGCCGAGGCCGACCGCATCGACGCGGCGGTCACCGCCGACCTCACCGAGCGCGCGGACAAGCCCGCCCGGAGCACCTCCGAGATCGGCGACGCGCTCGCCTCCCGAGTAGCCGGCTGACCCGGCGCTCCATCCGAAAGAAGCCGCCGGGTCGCATGACCGCCCGGCGGCTTCCGCATGTCTCCGCCGGGTGAAAACATCGCCCCGGGCCGCCCCCACGACCCCTGGGCCGTCGCCACCCGATTCCGTCCGCCGGGGCCCGCGCGCGATAATCGAACGCGGAGCCGCGGTATGAGGGAAAGCTCGGACGTCCGAGCACCGGCCGCCAGCCGGTGTCAGGCGTGAGCGCGGCCCGTCACAAACAACCGGTGAAGGACAATCACTCATGACGACGCCCACGATCGAGCTCAAGCCCTCTGCCACCCCCCTCGCCGCCGCCGAGCGCGAGGCGATCCTGGCCAACCCAGGGTTCGGCCGCCACTTCACCGACCACATGGTGACGATCCGGTGGACCGAGGGCCGCGGCTGGCACGATGCCCAGCTCGTGCCGTACGGCCCGATCTCCCTCGACCCCTCCACCCAGGTGCTGCACTACGGCCAGGAGATCTTCGAGGGACTGAAGGCCTACCGCCAGCCCGACGGCTCGATCGCGCTGTTCCGCCCCGAGGCGAACGCCCGCCGCTTCCGCAACTCCGCCCGCCGCATGGCCATGGCCGAGCTGCCCGAGGACCTGTTCATCGCGGCCCTGGACGCGCTGCTCGTCCAGGACGCCGACTGGGTCCCGCCGCACGGCGGCGAGGCTGCCCTCTACCTGCGCCCCTTCATGATCGCCACCGAGGCCGCGCTCGGCGTGCACCCGGCCAACGAGTACATGTTCCTGCTGATCGCCTCCCCGTCCGGCGCCTACTTCTCCGGCGGCGTCCAGCCCGTCACCATCTGGGTCGCCGAGGACCACGTCCGCGCCGTCCCCGGCGGCACCGGCGACGCCAAGACCGGCGGCAACTACGCCGCCTCCCTGCTCCCGCAGGCCGAGGCCGCCGCGCACGGCTGCGACCAGGTCGTCTACCTCGACGCGGTCACCCGCACCAGGGTCGAGGAGAGCGGCAGCATGAACGTCGCCTTCGTCTACGGCGACAAGATCGTCACCCCCGCGCTGACCGGCTCCATCCTGGAGGGCATCACCCGCGACTCCCTCCTCCAGGTCGCCCGTGACCTCGGCTACCAGGCCGAGGAGGGCGTGGTCACCCTGGAGCAGTGGCGCGCGGACGCCGCCTCCGGCGCCCTCACCGAGGTCTTCGCCTGCGGCACCGCGGCCGTCGTCACCCCGGTCGGCCACGTCAAGACCAAGACCGACGAGTGGACCCACGGCGACGGCACCCCCGGCGAGGTCACCATGCGCCTGCGCGAGGCCCTGCTCAGCGTCCAGCGGGGCATGACCGAGGACAAGCACGGCTGGATGCACAAGGTCGGCTGACGGCCGGGCGGCATCGCACAGGGCCGTCGCGGACTCCCTCCCGGGAGTCCGCGACGGCCCTCCGCTTTTTGGAGCGGTGTTCCATCCGTCACGTCCCGATAGATCGTTGAGCCCTTCTCTTATCCGGTCTCCACGTTTAGAGTGCTGCTCTAAAGTGCGATCAGGTAAGGAGGTGCCGGGCCGTGCGACTGACCCCCACGGAACGTGACCGGCTGCTGCTCTTCGGTGCCGCCGAGCTGGCCCGTGCCCGCCGCGCCCGCGGTCTGAGGCTGAACGTGCCGGAGGCGACCGCGCTCATCGCGGACACCGTCTGCGAGGCCGCCCGGGACGGCAGACGGCTCGCGGAGGCGATCGAGGCGGCCCGCGGCGTGCTCGGTCCCGAGGACGTGCTGCCGGGCGTCGCCGACGTGGTGACCGAGGTGATGGTCGAGGCCGTCTTCGACGACGGTTCCCGGCTCGCGGTGGTCGCCGACCCCATCGGCGGCGGACTGGGCGCGGACGCCCCCGGCGCGCTGCTGCCCGGCCCCGGGCACACCGACCCCGAGCCGGTGCTCCGGCTCACCGTCACCAACACCGCGACCGTCCCGGTCTCCGTCACCTCCCACTTCCACTTCTTCGAGGCCAACCCGCGCCTGTCCTTCGACCGCGCGGCCGCCTACGGCATGCGGCTGGCCGTGCCCGCCGGCTCCTCCGTGCGCTTCGGGCCCGGGGACAGCGAGGAGGTCGGTCTGGTGCCGATCGGCGGCGGGCGTGTCGCCATCGGCTTCGCCGGGCTGGTGGACGGGCCGCTGGACGCGCCGGGCGCGCGGGAGGAGGCCCTGCGCAGGGCCGCGGCCTGCGGATACCTGGGGGTCGCGGGCGACGAGGAGAAGGGGCGGGAGCGATGAGCCGTTCCAAGGGACGCGAGGTCAGCCGGGCGATCCACGTGGACCCGCGTGCCTACGCCGCCACCCACGGCCCCCGCGCGGGCGACCGCGTACGCCTCGGCGACTCGGGCCTGACCATCCGCGTCGAGTCCGACGCCCAGCGGTACGGCGACGAGTTCCTCGCGGGGTTCGGCAAGACGGCCCGCGACGGACTGCACCTGAAGGCCGCCGGCGTGCGCGCGACCTGTGACGTGGTGATCAGCAACGTCGTCGTGATCGACGCGGTGCAGGGCATCCGCAAGGTGTCCATCGGCATCCGCGAGGGCCGCGTCAGCGCGATCGGCCGGGCGGGCAACCCGGACACCCTCGACGGGGTGGACGTCGTCGTCGGCACCGGCACCTCGATCGTCTCCGGTGAGGGCCTGATCGCCACCGCGGGCGCCGTCGACACCCACGTCCACCTGCTGTCGCCGCGCATCATGGAGGCATCGCTCGCCTCCGGCGTGACCACGGTCATCGGGCAGGAGTTCGGCCCGGTGTGGGGCGTCGGCGTCAACTCCCCCTGGGCACTGCGCCACGCCTTCCGCGCCTTCGACGCCTGGCCGGTCAACATCGGCTTCCTCGGCCGGGGTTCGTCCTCGCACGAGGCGCCGCTGATCGAGGCGCTGGCCGAGGGCGGGGCGAGCGGCTTCAAGGTGCACGAGGATATGGGCGCCCACACCCGCGCCCTGGACACCGCGCTGCGGGTCGCCGAGGAGCACGACGTCCAGGTCGCCCTGCACAGCGACGGGTTGAACGAGTGCCTGTCGGTCGAGGACACCCTGAGGGTGCTGGAGGGGCGCACCATCCACGCCTTCCACATCGAGGGCTGCGGCGGCGGACACGTCCCCAACGTGCTGAAGATGGCGGGCGTCCCGAACGTCATCGGCTCCTCCACCAACCCCACCCTGCCGTTCGGCCGGGACGCGGTCGCCGAGCACTACGGCATGATCGTCTCCGTCCACGACCTCAAGCCCGACCTGCCCGGCGACGCCGCCATGGCCCGCGACCGCATCCGGGCCGGCACCATGGGCGCCGAGGACGTGCTGCACGACCTGGGCGCGATCGGCATCACCTCCTCCGACGCCCAGGGCATGGGCCGCGCGGGGGAGACGGTGCGGCGCACGTTCGCCATGGCCGGGAAGATGAAGGCCGAGCTGGGCCCGCTGGAGGGCGACGGCGAGGGCGACGACAACGCCCGCGTGCTGCGCTACCTCGCCAAGCTGACCATCAACCCCGCCATCGCGCACGGCCTGTCGCACGAGGTCGGCTCCATCGAGGTCGGCAAGCTCGCCGACATCGTGCTCTGGCGCCCCGAGTACTTCGGCGCCAAACCGCAGCTCGTCCTCAAGGCCGGCTTCCCGGCGTACGGTGTCGTCGGCGACCCCAACGCGGCCACCGACACCTGCGAACCCCTCGTCCTCGGCCCGCAGTTCGGGGCGTACGGCGCGACGGCGGCCGACCTCTCCGTCGCCTTCGTCGCTCGGGCGGCCGTGGACCAGGGCGACGACACCATGCCGACGCGCCGCCGCCGGGTCGCCGTGCGGGGCACCCGGGGCATCGGCCCCGCCGACCTGCGGCTGAACACCCGTACCGGAGCGGTCGACGTCGACCGGCGCACCGGCCTGGTCACCCTCGACGGCGACCCGCTGCGCTCGGCGCCCGCCGACTCGGTCTCCCTCAACCGCCTCTATTTCCTGTGACGTTGGCTATCCAAGGACAAGGACCCGCGACGATGACCACTCCCGCCGCCGACGGCTTCCGCATGCCCGCCGAGTGGACCCCGCACGAGCGCACCTGGATGGCGTGGCCGGGACCCAACCCCACCTTCGACGACGGCGACGGCCTGGCCGCCTCCCGGCGCGCCTGGGCCTCGGTCGCCCGCGCGATCCGCCGCTTCGAACCGGTCACGGTGGTCTGCGGTCCCGGCCGGTCGGCCGAGGCGCGGGCGCTGCTCGGCCCCGGGATCGACACCGTGGAGCGCGACCTCGACGACGCCTGGATGCGCGACATCGGCCCCACCTTCCTCACCGACGACCGGGGTGGACTCGCCGCCGTGGACTGGACGTTCAACGGCTGGGGCGCCCAGGACTGGGCCCGCTGGGAGCACGACGCGAAGATCGGCGCGTACGTGTCCGACCTCGCGGGCGCGAAGACGTACACCTCGCGGCTGGTCAACGAGGGCGGCGGGATCCACGTCGACGGCGAGGGGACCGTGCTGCTCACCGAGAGCGTGCAGCTCGGCCCCGAGCGCAACCCGCACTGGACGAAGGAACGGGTCGAGGCGGAGATCCACGCCCACCTCGGCACCAGCAAGGCGATCTGGCTGCCGCGCGGCCTGACCGCGGACTACCCGCCCTTCGGCTACGGCACCCTCGGCCACGTCGACATCGTCGCCGCCTTCGCCCGCCCCGGCGTCGTCGTCGCCCACTCCCAGCCGGACCCGGCCCACCCCGACCACGAGGTCACCCGGGAGGTCATCGGCCTGCTCCGGTCGGCGACCGACGCCCGCGGCCGTGCCCTGGAGGTCGTGGAGGTGCCCGCGCCGACCGTCCTGGAGGCCGACGGCCACTGGGTCGACTACTCCTACATCAACCACTACCTGTGCAACGACGGCGTCGTCCTGTGCGCCTTCGACGACCCCCGCGACGAGACCGCCGCCGGCATCTTCGGCCGCCTCTTCCCCGACCGCACCGTCACGCCGGTCGACGCCCGGCGGATCTTCGCGGCCGGCGGGGGCATCCACTGCATCACGCAGCAGCAGCCGCGGTCGCGCCGGGCTTGACCTCGAGTCCGCTTGAGGGCGGAGGCTGACGCCATGACCACGCAGACGGATCAGACAGAGATCGAGGGGCTCGTCCACCGGTTCTTCCGGGCCCTGGACGCGCGGGAGTTCACACCCGGCTGGACGGACGGCCTGCTCACCGAAGACGCGCGGATGGAGACCCCGCTGGGGACGTCCGAGGGCGCGGCGGCCGTCCGGGCCACCGAGGAGGCGCTCGGACGGTACGACCGTACGCAGCACCTCGCCTCCGGCATCGTCGCCGAGGCGGGCGCCACGGCGGCACGGGCCTCCTGGAACGCCCTGATGGTCCACGTCCACCACGACGGCACGCTGTTCCGGGTGGGCGGTCTCTTCGAGGCCGGACTCGCGCGCACGGGCGACGGCTGGCGGTTCGACCGGATGGCCGTCCGGGTGATCTGGACGCGGGGGCGGCCCCCGGGCGCCGGGGAATCGGCGGCCCGGCAGCCGTCCGGGTCCCGGGTCGGGTAGAACATACGGGTGAACGTCCTGGTCTGTGCGGGCTGCGGCCGTCGTCTCTCCGAGCCGGTCCGGTTGTTGCCCCAGTTGCCCGAGCGCCCCGAGTCCAGCGGCCGCAGGAACGCCGACGGGTCCCGGCAGGCGCCCTCCACCGTGCCGCGCGGGACCTGCGCGGTGGACCCCGAGCCGTCGGGGGCGCCGTTCGTGCCGCACCCGGACCCGGAGTGGGCCGGGGCCGCGGTGCCCGGCGTCGCCGTCGCGGACCCCGACGGGCCGGGCTTCCTCATGTCGGCCGGGCCCCGGGACACCCTGGTGGTCCACCCCGAGGACACCCGCGGCCACCTGGTGGGCGACGACGACTGCCAGGACTCCGGGTGCTGCGGGCCCACCGGCCGGCAGGGGCCCAACTTCCTGTGCCCCGGGTGCGGGGCGCCGGTGGCGACGCTGTTCGCCGAGTGCAACGGGCCGTACGAGACGCACTTCCTGCCCGACGCCGTACGGATGGTGCCCGCATGAGCGAGGGTTCCGCGCCGCGCCGGCGCACCCCCGCCCCGCCCCGGGAGGACCTGCTCGCCACGGCCATGGGCATGATCGCCGAGCGCGGCCTGGAGAAGCTCACGATGGCGGCGCTCGGCCGCGAGGTCGGGATGAGCAGCGGGCACCTCCTCTACTACTTCCGCTCCAAGGACGAGCTGCTGCTCCAGACCCTGGAGTGGAGCGAGGGCCGGCTCGGGGCCTCGCGCGGCCGGCTGCTCGCGGGCGCGGGCTCGGCGCGGGAACGGCTTGAGGCGTACGTCGACCTGTACGTGCCCGAGGGCCACCGCGATCCGCACTGGACCCTGTGGCTGGAGGTCTGGAACCGCTCGCAGAACGCCGACGAGGACGCGCGGGCCCGCCAGGCCGCGATCGAGGGGGCCTGGCACCGGGACCTCGTCGCGCTGATCGCCGAGGGGATCTCGCGGGGCGAGTTCCGGGGGGTCGACGCGGACCGCTTCGCCACGCGGACGCGCGCGCTGCTCGACGGGTTCTCGATCCACGTCGCCATCGGGCTGCGGGGGGCCGACCGGGAGCAAGTGATCGCCCATGTAAGGGAGTTCCTCGACGAGGGCCTGGCGGTGTGAAGGAATCGTCCACTCCGGCACCGGGCAGGTAACCGGCCATGGGACTCCAACACTGGAAGAAGATCTGGGTCGGCTCGGCGGGGAACATGGTCGAGTGGTTCGACTGGTTCGTGTACGCCAGCTTCGCCACCTACTTCGCCGGGGTGTTCTTCCCGAGTGGGAACCCCACCGCGCAGTTGATGAACACCGCCGGGATCTTCGCCGTCGGGTTCTTCATGCGGCCCGTCGGGGGATGGCTGCTGGGCCGGGTGGGTGACCGCCGGGGCCGCAAGGCGGCGCTGACGCTGACCGTCACGCTGATGTCGGCCTCGGCGGTGCTGATCGCCGTCGCGCCCACGTACGCGGTCGCGGGGTACGGCGGCGCCCTCGTACTGCTCGTCGCCCGCCTCCTCCAGGGCCTGTCGGTGGGCGGCGAGTACGCGGCCAGCGCCACCTACCTCACCGAGGCCACCGACCCGAAGCGGCGCGGCTTCGCCTCCAGCTTCCAGTACGTGTCCATGACCGTCGGCCAGATCATCGGCCTCGGCCTCCAGATCGTCCTCCAGCGCACCATGTCCGACACGGCCCTGCACAGCTACGGCTGGCGCATCCCGTTCGTCGTCGGCGCCCTCGGCGCGGCCGTCGTCTTCTACCTGCGCCGGAACATGCTGGAGAGCGAGGTGTACGACGAGGACGCCTCGGCCGCCGAGGAGCGCGGCACGCTGCGCGCCCTGTGGCGGCACCGGCGCGAGGCGTTCCTCGTCGTCGCGCTCACCATGGGCGGCACGGTGGCGTACTACACGTACACCACCTATCTGACCAAGTACCTCTCCAACTCGGCGGGTCTGTCCAAGGACACCGCCACCCTCGTCTCCTTCACCGCGCTGATCGTCTTCGCCGGGCTCCAGCCGCTCGCCGGTGCCCTGTCGGACCGGATCGGCCGGCGGCCGCTGCTGATCACCTTCGCCGTCGGCTCCACCGTCCTGACCGTGCCGATCATGAAGCTCCTGCGGCACGCCGGCGGTTACTGGCCCGCGCTCGGCCTCTCCCTGCTCGCCCTGGTGATCGTCACCGGTTACACCTCGATCAACGCCTGCGTGAAGGCGGAACTGTTCCCGACGAGTGTCCGCGCCTTGGGCGTCGCCCTGCCCTACGCCCTCGCCAACGCCCTCTTCGGCGGCACCGCCGAATACGTCGCCCTGTGGTTCAAGAACGCCGGGGTCGAGTCCGGATTCTTCTGGTACGTCGCGGGATGTGCCGCCGTGTCGCTCGTGGTGTACGTCACCATGCGGGAGACGAAGGACCTGGATCTGGCCGGAACACGGGGGTCGATCGGTGCGGGGGAGTCCAGCGTGACGACCGCATCCTGAGACGGACGGTGAGCCGGGGGCGTCGCTGTGCGAGACTGCCCCCGTGCTTACGTTCGCCACGATTATTGGCAGCAGGCGCGCCGGTCCGCAGTGACCATCTCGTACGAACAGGTGCGGGTGGCCACCGTCGTCCTCGACCCGCGCGCAGACCTCTCGCATCCGCGAGGGGTTTTTTCGTTTTACGGCCCACCTTCAGCCGTGAACCGAGCGCGGGGGAGTATTGGGGGGACGGTGGAGCCGGTCATTCCGGTAAGACCGAAGATCCACAACAGGAGCTTGAGACCATGACCGAGACGGCAACCAGCGAGCTCGACGACTCGTTCCACGTCTTCGACACCACGCTGCGTGACGGCGCGCAGCGCGAGGGCATCAACCTCACCGTCGCGGACAAGCTCGCCATCGCCCGGCACCTGGACGACTTCGGCGTCGGCTTCATCGAGGGCGGCTGGCCCGGCGCCAACCCGCGCGACACCGAGTTCTTCGCCCGTGCCAAGAACGAGATCGACTTCCGGCACGCCCAGCTGGTCGCCTTCGGCGCCACCCGCCGCGCGGGTGCCAAGGCAGCCGACGACCCCCAGGTCAGGGCGCTGCTCGCGTCCGGCGCGCCCGTGATCACGCTGGTCGCCAAGTCGCACGACCGCCATGTCGAGATGGCGCTGCGCACCACGCTGGACGAGAACCTGGAGATGGTCCGCGACACCGTGTCCTACCTGCGGGAGCAGGGCCGCCGGGTCTTCGTGGACTGCGAGCACTTCTTCGACGGCTACCGCGCGAACCCCGAGTACGCCAAGGCCGTCGTACGCGCCGCCGCGGAGGCCGGCGCCGACGTGGTCGTGCTGTGCGACACCAACGGCGGCATGCTGCCCGCCCAGGTGCACGCGATCGTCGCCACGGTGCTCGCCGACACCGGCGCCCGGCTCGGCATCCACGCCCAGGACGACACCGGCTGCGCGGTCGCCAACACGCTGGCCGCCGTCGACGGCGGCGCCACCCACGTGCAGTGCACGGCCAACGGGTACGGCGAGCGCGTCGGCAACGCCAACCTGTTCCCCGTGGTCGCCGCCATGGAGCTGAAGTACGGCCGGAAGGTGCTTCCCGAGGGCCGGCTGCGCGAGATGACCCGCATCTCGCACGCCATCGCCGAGGTCGTCAACCTCACGCCCTCCACTCACCAGCCGTACGTGGGTGTGTCCGCCTTCGCGCACAAGGCCGGGCTGCACGCCTCCGCGATCAAGGTCGACCCGGACCTGTACCAGCACATCGACCCCGCGCTGGTCGGCAACACCATGCGGATGCTGGTCTCCGACATGGCGGGCCGCGCCTCCGTCGAGCTCAAGGGCAAGGAACTCGGCGTCGACCTCGGCGGCGACCGCGAGCTGATCGGCCGGGTGGTGGCCCGCGTCAAGGAGCGCGAGCTGAAGGGCTATACCTACGAGGCCGCCGACGCCTCCTTCGAGCTGCTGCTGCGCGGCGAGGTCGAGGGCAGGGCGCTGAAGTACTTCGACGTGGAGTCCTGGCGGGCGATCGTCGAGGACCGCCCCGACGGCAGCCACGCCAACGAGGCCACCGTCAAGCTGTGGGCCAAGAGCGAGCGCATCGTCGCCACCGCCGAGGGCAACGGCCCGGTCAACGCCCTCGACCGCGCCCTGCGCGTCGCCCTGGAGAAGATCTACCCGCAGCTCGCGGGCCTGGAACTGGTCGACTACCGCGTCCGCATCCTGGAGGGACGCCACGGCACGTCCTCCACCACCCGGGTCCTCATCTCCACCTCCGACGGCTCCGGCGAGTGGTCCACGGTGGGTGTCGCGGACAACGTCATCGCCGCGTCGTGGCAGGCGCTGGAGGACGCGTACACGTACGGCCTGCTGCGGGCGGGCGTGGAACCGGCCGAGTAGGGCGGGTCAGACGGTACGGCGGTGCGGCGCCCGGTCCCACGACGCTCAGGGCGCCCGCCAGATGTTGTCGAAGGCGACGTTCTCGATCCGCCGCCGTTCCCGCACGGCCGTCAGCTCGGTGACCGCGTCGCCGACGGCGGCCAGCACGGTGAGGACCGCGTCGTCGGTGTTCTCGTTGCCGTCCGTACGGTCCTCGCCGATGCCCAGCGGCACGGCGAGGGCGGTCAGCACGGGCTCGTGGGACCACCAGCGGTCGGCCGCGTGCCGCCGAGCGGGCGTGTCGGCCCGGACCTCGTCCCCGCCGCGCCGGGGCAGCCAGCGCCGCCGCTCGCCGGTGAGCTGTCCCGCGGTGTCCAGCGCGTCGTGATAGGCCGCGGCGAGCCCGCGCCCCCGCCGCCACAACCAGTCCTCGACCGTCTCGTACGGCTCCTGCCGGACGAGTGCCGCGCCCGCCTCGTCCAGCATCCGGTCACCGGTGGTCAGCACCGGACCGGGCACGATGCGCTCGCCGTCCAGGGTGAGCGCCCGCGTCCCGAGCAGGTCGACCAGCTCGGCCCCCGCGAGGGCCAGCGACAGATCGCCCTGCTCCACGGGGCGCTCGCCGGGGACGTCCACGCTGACGAGGAACAGGTCCTGCGGTGTGGTCATGGGGGCTCCAGGTCGCCGGGGCGTCAGACGCGGCCCGGGTCGTTCGGATGGGACTCCAGCGGGGTGACGGTGAGGCTCATCCAGGGCCGCAGCGGAAGCGTACCGAGCACCTTCTCATCCAGCTCGGCCTCGTCGGCCGCACGCCACACCCCGATGCTGCGCGTCTCGCCGACCGGGCGCCACAGCCGGACGAGATGACCGGTGGCCGCCAGCTCCCGGGCACGTACCGCCTCGGCGGCCCGCCGCTCGGCGACCTGCTCCTGCGTGGTGCCCTCGGGCACGGAGGTGGTGATCTCGACCAGGAACTCGCGCATGATCCGCTCCCTCGGCGAGCGATGAACCGGCTGGGTGCGAGCCGGCTGGGGACGAACCGGCTGGGGGACGCCGGGCCCCTTCATCGTCCCCCGGCCGACCCTGGGCCGCTCGTCACCGCAGCTGCCACTTCTGGTTGGCGGCTCCCGTGCAGGACCAGATCTGGGCGCGGGCCCCGTTGGCCGAGGAGCCGTCCGTGACGTCCAGGCACTTGTTCGCGGCGAGGTTCACCACGTCATGGGTGGTGGCGTCGTACGACCACTGCTGGGCGCCGGTGCCGTTGCAGTCGTAGAGCTGCACCTTGGCGCCGTCGGCCGTCGAGCCGGAGGTGACGTCCAGGCATTTGCCGAGCGCCTCGACGGAGCCGTCGGGCCGGACGGTCCACTGCTGGGCGGCGGTGCCGTTGCAGTCGTAGAGCTGTACGGCGGTGCCGTTCGCGCTCGACGCGCCGGCCACGTCCAGGCACTTGCCGGCCAGGCCCACGAAGGCGCCGCTGGTGGCTCCGCCGCCGGACTGGGTGCCGGACCAGGTGAAGGTGGCGGAGGTCTTGCCGGGCAGCGAGTAAGTGGCGTGTTCCGAGCCCCAGTCGAGGGTGACGGTCCGGGCGGAGGCGGAGCCGTTGTAGGCGATCAGCGCCTTGCTGCCGTCCGGGTTGCGCCAGGCCACGTTGGGCACGGTCGTGGACGCGGTGGAGGCGATCCGCTGGGCGCCGGGCCGGACGAACCTGGTCAGCTGGCCCATGTCGTAGTACTCGACGGTGTAGTCCACGCTCCCGCTCCTCGCGTCCCCGTCGTGCACGGTGACCAGACCGGTGCAGGTGCCGCAACCGCCGTTGTGCGGGCCCATGTCCTGGTCCACGGCCAGCGACCACTTGGTCACCGACTTCGCCCAGTTGCGGGTGTAGTCGATGATGTTCGCCATGTCCTCGTGCTGCTGGTCGGCGATCCAGGTGCCGCCGGAGTGCTCGGTGCCGAAGGCGTCCAGGGACGGGTACTCGGCGTGGACCGTCGTCTGCTCGGAGACGTCGCCGCCGTAGCCGTGCCAGGCGATGCCGCCGAAGTTGGGGTGGTCGCGGATCGCGGGGTCGTCCACGGACTCGGCGGCGTAGGCGTCGTAGCTGTCCCAGTTCCAGTCGTGGGCCAGGACCTTGGTGCTCAGGCCGGCCGACCGGAGCTGCGGCAGCAGGTCGTTCCTGAGGAAGTAGGCGAGCCCGCTCGCGTTCCAGCTCATCGACGGGTAACCGGAGCAGCAGGTGGGTTCGTTCTGCGGGGTCACGTACGAGACGTCGACGCCCTGGTCACGGTACGCCCGGAGGTACTTGACGAAGTACGAGGCGTAGGCGCCGTAGTCCTCCGCCTTCAGCCAGCCGCCGTTGAGCGAGCCGCTGTCCTTCATCCAGGCCGGGGCGGTCCAGGGCGAGGCCATCACGGTCAGCGACGGATTCAGCTGGAGCGCCTGCCGGGTGAGCGGCACGACGTCCGCGAGGTCGTGGGAGATCGAGAACCGGCTCAGCTCCGGGTCGCTCTGCCCGGACGGCACGTCGTCGTACGTGTAGCCGTACCGCGCGAGGTCCGAGGCGCCCATCGGGTTGCGCAGGAACGACAGGCCGATGCCGTCGGTCGGTGAGAACAGCTTGCGCATCGTCGCGTCCCGGGTCGCCTGGGACAGCGCGCCGCTGCTGTTCAGCAGCCAGGCCGCGGTGTCGGTGAACGAGGCGCCGCCCCCGGTGAAGGTCTGGTAGCGGGTGTTCTCGTCCACGGTGATCTCGGTGCCGCCGCCTCCCGTACCGGACTGGAAGGCGAACGGCGCCTGTGCCTCCAGACCGCGCACGACATGGCGTCCGGCGGAGTCGTCGGTGGTGGTGAGCCAGGCCGTGACCTGCTCACCGGCGGCGTGCGCGGGGGGTACGGCCGCGGTGAAGCCGGCGGCGGAGAGCAGCCCGGCCAGCAGCAGCCGGAGTGCGCGGGGGGTTCTCCTCATGTGCGTCGCCCTTCCTCTCGGGTCGACCAAGCGGGCGTGTGCGGGGAGGGTGCAACTGACGTGCGGTCTTGACGAGTTGGTGTGCCGTCAGTTAACTCACGCCGTGAGCTAAGCCATGAGTGAACCATGAGAGCCGAGGGAAGGTCCATGCCAAGGCCAAGAACCGCCCTGCTCGTCCCCGGGGCCCTGCTCGCCGCCCTGCTGCCGTTGTCCGCCGCGGCGCACGCCGCCGACGATCCACCACCGGTACCCGTCGACCGCTTCGAGGGCGAGGTGCCGTTCGCGTCCCAGCCCGCCGACGGCATCTTCACGTGGGGCGGCGACACCGACGACCCGCCCACGCTGCGCCTCGCCGACCGCGCCGACGCCCCCGAGGGCGCCAAGGTGCTCAGCGGCACCTACGACATCAGCGGCTACGGCGGATTCACCCATGACTTCGCCGCCGACCAGCCCGCCCACGACTGGTCGGCCCACCAGGGCATCCGCTTCTGGTGGGAGGGGCACGACAACGGCGGGAAGGTCGCCTTCGAGATCAAGGACGGCGGTGCCAACGGCGAGGCGTCCGAGCTGTGGACGACCTCCTTCACCGACGACTTCACCGGCTGGAAGCAGATCGAGATCCCCTTCCGCGACTTCACCTACCGCACCGACTACCAGCCCGTCGGCGGCATCGACCACGTCCTCGGCCTCACCCGCATGTGGGGCTACTCCGTCACGCTCCCGGCCGGCCTCAAGGGCGAATTCGCCATGGACGACGTGGAGTTGTACGGCAAGGCCGACCAGACGCTGCGCGCCTCCGTCACCACCGACGCGCCCGTCTACCCGGTGACCGAGGGAGCCACCGCCAAGGTCCGGGTCACCCTGGCCACCACCGGCGAACAGCCCGTGGACGAACCGGTGACCGTCACCTACACCACCGCCGGCGGCACCGCCACCGCGGGCCAGGACTACACCCCGGTCTCCGGCACCCTCACCTTCCCGGCGGGCACGCCGTCCGGCAGCACGCGGACCGTCAGCGTGCCCACCCGCGAGGACAGGGCCGCCGAGTCCGCCGAGACCGTCCCGCTCCGGCTCACGGTCGACGGCGCCAAGGCACCGGACCAGACCCCGCAGATCGTCATCGACGCGCACGGACTGCCGTACCTGAACCCGAAGCTGCCGGTGCAGAAGCGGGTCGCCGACCTGCTGTCCCGGATGTCCCTCGCGGAGAAGGCCGGGCAGATGACCCAGGCCGAGCGCGCGGGCCTGACCACGCCGGGCGACATCGCCTCGTACGACCTCGGCTCGCTGCTGTCCGGCGGCGGCTCCACGCCCACGCCCAACACCCCCGAGGGCTGGGCGCGGATGATCGACGGCTTCCAGCTCCAGGCACAGGCGACGAGGTTCCAGATCCCGCTGATCTACGGCGTGGACGCGGTGCACGGCCACAACAACCTCTACGGTGCCACGGTCATGCCGCACAACATCGGCATCGGCGCGACCAGGAACCCCCGGCTCGCCGAGCGGACCGCCGCCGTGACCGCGGCCGAGGTGCGCGCGACCGGCGTCCCCTGGGACTTCGCGCCCTGCCTGTGCGTGAGCCGTGACGAACGCTGGGGCCGCGCCTACGAGTCCTTCGGCGAGGACCCCGCCCTCGTGGAGTCCATGGAGACGGTGATCCAGGGCCTCCAGGGAAGCGCGGACGGCAGGCAGCTGAGCCGCGACGACAAGGTCCTCGCCACCGCCAAGCACTTCGTCGGCGACGGCGGCACGGCCTACGGCTCCTCCACCACCGGCGGCTACACCATCGACCAGGGCGTCACCACCGTCACCCGGCAGCAGCTGGAGGACATCCACCTGGCGCCGTACAAGACCGCCGTGCGGCGCGGCATCGGCACGGTCATGCCGTCGTTCTCCTCGCTCGACATCACCGGCGACGGCAAGGGCGCGGTCAGGATGCACGCCCGCGGCGACATGATCAACGGCGAGCTGAAGGGACGGATGGGCTTCGACGGCTTCGTCATCAGCGACTGGAACGCCATCGACCAGCTCCCCGGCGACTACGCCGACCACGTCAGCACGGCCGTGAACGCGGGCGTCGACATGATGATGGTGCCGTACTCCTACAAGGACTTCAGCGGCACGCTCGTCGACGACGTGAAGGCGGGCCGGGTCAGCGAGGCGCGGATCGACGACGCCGTCTCCCGCATCCTCAAGGAGAAGTTCGAGCTGGGCCTGTTCGAGCACCCCTACGCCGACACCAGCGGCGCCGCGGCCATCGGCTCCCCGGCCCACCGCGCCGTCGCCCGCGAGGCGGCCGCCGAGTCGCAGGTGCTGCTGAAGAACAGCGGCGGGCTGCTGCCGCTGAAGAAGAGCGAGAAGGTGTACGTGGCCGGGTCCAACGCCGACGACATCGGCAACCAGACCGGCGGCTGGACCCTCACCTGGCAGGGCGCCTCGGGCGACACCGAGCCCGGCACCACCGTCCTCCAGGGCATGCGCGAGGCGGGCGGCGACGTCACGTACTCCAAGGACGCCTCCGCGCCGACCGGCGGGTACGACGTCGGCGTGGTCGTCGTCGGCGAGACCCCGTACGCCGAGGGCGTCGGCGACGTCGGCAACGGGCACTCCCTGTCCCTTTCGGCGGCCGACCAGGCGGCCGTGGACAAGGTGTGCGGCGCGATGAAGTGCGTGGTGCTGATCGTCTCCGGCCGGCCCCAGCTCATCGGCGACCGGCTCGGCGAGATCGACTCCCTGGTGGCCTCCTGGCTGCCCGGCACCGAGGGCGAGGGCGTCGCCGACGTCCTCTACGGCGCCCGGCCCTTCACCGGGCAGCTCCCGGTCACCTGGCCGAAGTCCGAGGCGCAGCTCCCGATCAACGTGGGCGACGCGTCCTACGACCCCCAGTTCCCCTACGGGTGGGGCCTGACCACCCGCACCGCCGTCCCGCACGGCGGCGCGGGCACCCTGAAGTCGCTGGCCGCGCGGGCGGCGGCGGCCGAGCGGCGCGGGGATCAGCGGACCGGGCGGGACCTGGTCACCCAGGCCCGGCTGCTCGTCCAGCAGAAGGCGGGTCAGCGGATGACGGCGGCCGTCGCGAAGCCGTTCGCCGACGCGGACCATCTGCTGCTGACCGGCCACTACGGTAAGGCGGTGGAGAAGCTGGCGCAGGCGTACCGGGCGGCCTGACCGGACCGTCCCGGATCACCCCTCGGGGGAGGCTTCGGGTAGCGTCGAGACATGAAGGCCGTCCCGCGGAGCCGAAGCCTCCCCGTCCTGCTGCCGGCCGTGCTCGTCCTGGTCCTGGCGACCCTGTTCGCCCCCGCGGCGAGCGCGGACACCGGCATCTCCACGATCGCCCGCGCCCTGCGCTCCGGCCCGGTCTACGTCGACCCGGCCGCGGCCGGCCAACTGTCGCGGGCGGACGCCGACGCGCTCGCGAAACGGATCAAGGACGCGGACAAACCGCTGTTCGTCGCCGTCCTCCCGGCGGGCTACCCCACCGCGAACCTCTTCCGCGACCTGCGCGCCGCCACCGGCATCACCGGCCTGTACGGCATCCGGCTCGGCGACCGCTTCGACGCCCGCGCCGACGCGTCCGTCATGTCGCCGACCGCCCGGCAGAACCTGGTCGGCAGCGTCCGCGGCGAGGACACCAAGGCGCAGCTCACCGACTTCACCGACCGCGCCCTGGCCAACATGGGCGGCCACGCCCCGCGCAGCTGGCACGGCGGAGGCGGCGGGGGCGGCGGGGGCGGGTCCGCCGCGGGTCTGATCGCGGTCGCCGCGGTGCTGCTGGCGGGCGGCGCGGGCGCGTACGCGCTCGTGCGGCGGGGCCGGCGACGGCGTGCGGAGGAGCAGCGGGCCGCGCTGGACCGGCTGCGGGTGGTGGTGGACGAGGACATCACCGCCTTCGGCGAGGAACTCGACCGGCTCGACTTCCACCCGGCGGAACCCGGCGCGGACGACGCGATGCGCGGCGACTACGAGCGCGCGCTGGACGCCTACGAGACGGCCAAGCGGCGGATGGCCGAGGCGGTCAGGCCGGAGGACGTCTGCCCGGTCACCGAGGCGCTGGAGGACGGCCGGTTCTCCCTCGCCCAGCTGGCGGCCCGGCGTGAGCGCCGCCCGCTGCCCGAGCGCCGTCCGCCGTGCTTCTTCGACCCCCGCCACGGCCCCTCGGTCACCGACGCCACCTGGACCCCGCCCGGCGGTGCCCCGCGCGAGGTGCCGGTCTGCGCCGCCGACGCCACCCGTCTCGCCGACGGCCGCGACCCCGTGGTCCGCGAGGTCGACACGGAGTACGGCCGCCGCCCCTACTGGGACGCCGGCCCCGCCTACGGCCCCTGGGCGGGCGGCTACTTCGGCGGCGGCATCCTCCCCGGCCTCCTCTTCGGCACCCTGCTGGGCAACATGATGTCCACCCCCTCCTACGCCGCCGACTACGGCGCCGGCTACGGCGACTTCGGCGGCACCGACTACCAGGGCGGCGACGTCTCCGGCACCGACTTCGACCCCGGCGACTTCGGCGGCGGCTTCGGTGACGGCGGCGACTTCGGCGGGGGAGACGGCTTCGGCGGCGGCTTCGGCGACTGACCCACCCGTGCGGACCCCCCGGCCGCGGAACCACCGTGCCCGCCGGCCACGCCGCGCCGGGCTCCCGCGCCGATGTCGCTGTCGGGTCCCACCCGTCCGGCCCGCTCGGTCCCGGCTCTTCGGTGGCCCTGACCACCTGGCGTGTGACGGCACCCGGGCCATCGAGGCCAGGAGGCCGGATGCTGCCGGGGGGACCGTCGGGGCCGGGAAGCGGGCAGTACCCGCGACCATCGGAGCCGGGTCCCCGGCACCGCCCCGCTTCCCGCCCGGCCCGCCCCCGCCTCGCACTCGCCGTCCGGCACATCCACCCCGTTCAGCCCGGCCGCCGCGTCAGCCCTGCCTCTCGCAGGACCGCCCACGCGTCCGCCACCGGTCCCACATGCGCCAGCTTGTCGGGGTTGATGACGGTGCGGATGGTCTGGATCCGGCCGCCGTGGACGTCCAGGGTCCACGTGTTGACGACCCGGCCCTCCCGGTCCCGGAAGACCGCGCCCGGCTGTCCGTTGAGACGGCGTGGCTCCACGATGCCGCCGATCCTGGTGAACGGCGGCCGGAGCGCCGCGAGCAGCCGGGCCACCCGGTCGGCGCCCGAGACGCCCGCGCCCCAGCGGGGAGCCTTGCCGCCGCTGTCGCCGAGGACCCGGGCGTCGGCGGCGAGCAACTCCCGCAGCCCGTCCACATCGCCCTCACGGAAGGCGTCGAAGAAGCGCCCGGCGAGTTCCTCGCGTTCCCGCAGGTCGGCCGTGAAGCGGGTACGGCCCGCGTCCATGTGGCGGCGTGCCCGCAGCGCGAGCTGGCGGCACGCCGCCGGCGAGCGGCCCACCGCCGACGCGACGTCCGCGAAGCCGAAGCCGAACACCTCCCGCAGCACGAACACCGCACGCTCCAGAGGGCTGAGCCGCTCCAGCAGCAGCAGGGCCGCCGTGGACACCGAGTCGGCCAGCTCGGCCGAGCGCTCCGGGTCCTCGTAGGGGTCGTCGAGCAGCGGCTCGGGGAACCACGGACCGACGTACGCCTCCCGCCGTACCCGCGCCGAACGCAGCACGTCGATCGAGACCCGGGTGACGACGGCGGACAGGAACGCCTTGGTGGACGCGGGGTCCGTCGCCGACCGCTGGTAGCGCAGCCACGTCTCCTGTACCGCGTCCTCCGCCTCGCTCACACTGCCGAGGACGCGGTAGGCGATCGAGAACAGCAGTGGCCGCAGCGCCTCGAACTCCTCCGCCCGCCGCACCCCGGACCCGGTCGCGGTGGTCACGCCGGCTCCTCCCCGGCCAGCTCCTCGCAAAACCCCTGCCGCCAGGACGGATAGCGCAGCTCCCAGCCCAGCTCCCGCTTGGCCTTCTCGTTCGAGAAGCCGCGGCCCTCGGTCATCATCACCACCGCCTGCTCCCCGGCCAGCAGCCGCGCCAGCCACTTCGGCACCCGCATCGGCGGCTTGGCCCCCGCGCACGCGGCCAGATGCGGCAGCCATTCGGCGGCCGGGGCCGGCTCGTCGTCCACGATGTTGAACACGCCCTTCGCCCGCTGCTCCACCGCCAGCACGGTGGCGCTCGCCGCGTCGTCCAGATGCACCCACGAGCTGTACCCGGTGGCGCGCCCCACCAGTGGGTACTGCCGCTTGCGCAGGAGCACCACCTGGTCGTCGATCGCCCCTGGGCCGTAGAAGGCGCCGTACCGCAGGGCCGCGCCGCCGTACCCGAGCACCGCCTCCTCGCCCCGGCGCAGCGCCAGCATCCCCACGTGCGCGGGCGTCCCCTCCAGCAGGTCCAGCGGGTCGTCCTCGGTCTTCACCCAGCCGCCCGTACGGACGCCGTTCCAGCTCGCGTAGCTCTGCGTGACGATGTGCGGGACACCAGTCGCGTCGGCGGCGGCCACCAGGTGCTCCGTACCCTCCGTGCGCAGCCGGTTGGTGAGCGCGAACCACCGGTCCGGGTGCTTGAGGTCGGGTTTGCCCGCGTGGGCCATGGATATCGCCGTCATCTGGTGCACGATCGCGTCCGGCCGCGCCCCGCCCACCGCCTCCCCGACCGAGGCCGCGTCCAGACCGTCCATCACCACCCCGTCCGCGCCGAGCCGTTGGAGCAGGCCCAGCTTGGCCGCGCTCGTCGTCGTCGCCGTGACCTGATGCCCCCGGGCCACCAGCCGCGGCACCAGCCGCCGCCCCAGCACCCCGCTCCCGCCCGCCACGAACACCCGCATGACCATCACCCTCCCCGTATCGCGGACACCGTCCGACGCTGTCGTCGCGACCTTGGGACGAGACGGGGCGGCCGGGTGTGACACGGGGACGGGTACGGCTTTTGGGCGCGGCCGGGCGGACCGGGCGGCCTTTCCCGCCGAGCGGTGTCAGGAGGCCGTCCCTCGCGCACCGGTACGCACGCCGGCGCTCAGCCCTCCGTGCCGGGTATCTCCATCGCGCCGACCCGTTCCAGCAGCGCCGCCGCCAGCGTCAGCACCGCCCGCTCCGTCTCGCCGAGCGTGCTCAGGGCCGCGGCGAGCCAGAGGTCCCGCTCGGCCATGTCCCGCTCCAGCGCCCGCCGCCCCGGTTCGGTGAGCGTCAGCAGGGACTGCCGGCGGTCGCCCGCGTCCGGCTCCCGGACGATCAGACCCTCCGCGTCGAGTTCCGCGAACACCCGCGTCAGCGACTGCGGCCGCTGCCGCTCCTCGGCCGCGATCCGCCCCGGCGTGGCCGAGCCGTGCGCGTGCAGGTACCCCAGTACCGCGAGCTGATTGGGGCTGAGGCCCCCCTCCCCGCGCTCCTGCCGCAGCCGCCGGTTGATCCGGACGACGGCACGACGGAGAGCGGCGGCATCGGCGAGATGATCCATGCGCGGCATCGTACGCAGATGCTTATCAAATGACCGACTCGCAGGCTCTGTTCTCGGACAGTGAGGGAAAGACTGATACGCAACGCTTATGAAGCAGCGAGGGTCTGAGGGTCGTCCCGCTGCCCTGGGCGGCCGCCCTGTGGCCGGAGGGCGCGGCCGGGCCGTACACGGACTCGCTCGTCCTCGTGGTCGCCTCCACCCTGATCCCGGCCGGGAGGCGCGCACCACCGATCGGCATGGCCGGAATCGAGCGCTCGTCGCGCCGCCCCCGGTCCGCTGTCCTCCGCGCGGGCCCGTCCGTCTGCCCGCCGCCCATGACGGGCCGGGCGCGCCCCGGCCCCCGTCCGCACAGCAGTCGAGCGTGCCCGGCGACCCCCCGTCACGGGGCGCCGGGCACGCTCGGAGCAGGCAGGCCGTGCCGCCGGCGGGTCACGCGTTCCTGATCGCGGAGACGTCGAAGCGGAGCTTGATCTTGTCGGAGACCAGGACACCGCCCGTCTCCAGCGCGGCGTTCCAGGTCAGGCCCCACTCGGAGCGCAGCAGTTCGGCCTTGCCCTCGAAGCCGGCGCGCTCGTTGCCGAACGGGTCCTTGGCGAGGCCGTTGAACTCCAGGTCGATGGTGATCGGCCGGGTGACGCCGAGCAGGGAGAGGTCGCCGGTGATGCGGTAGTCCTCGCCGCCCAGGGACTCCGCCTTGGTGGAGCGGAAGGTCATGGTCGGGAACTCGTCGATCTTGAAGAAGTCGGCCGACTTCAGGTGGCCGTCGCGGTCGGCGTTGCCGGTGTCGATGCTGTCCATCTTGATGTCGAGCGTGGCCGTGGACCTGGTCGGGTCCTGGCCGTCGAGGTGCAGGCTGCCGGTGAAGTCCTGGAAGCCGCCCCGCACGTTGGTGACCATCGCGTGGCGGGCCACGAACTCGATCGTGGTGTGCGCCGGGTCGATGGTGTAGTCACCGGTCAGTGCGGTCAGGTCGGGGCCGGCGGCCTGCGCGGGGGTGGCGGTCGCGTTGTCCTTGCGGCTGAAGAAGCCCATGACGTCCTCCCAGGAGTCACTTGTTTAACGTTCAATGAACCCAACGACTCAGACGTTAGACCCATTCCGTTTAGTTTTCAACATCATGCGCAACGTGATGACCCGATGGCGAACAGTCACCGCACTCAGCCCCGTGGTGGGCGCCCCCGGCGATCGGGCATACCGTGGGGGCGGAGTCTGGCGGAGGGCCGTCCGAGGGGCCGCGTCACTCCAGGGATGGCATGCGTGGTCCACTAATGGGGGCCGGATCTCCGGTATCGCCTTTGTGGCACCCCTACAACGCAAGCGGCCTCTGAGCAGTCGGAACGGCTGCACGCCGCCATGGTTCTGTTCACTGGCACCAGGAAAACGGGCCTGAGACTGTACGGAGTCGACGGCTCGCTTTCCTTGGTGTCCTTCGTAAGGTCGCTACATGACCGTTTTGGAAGAGACGACGGGTGAGCCGACCGGCGAGCCGACGGACGCGCGCGGACGGGTCGCCGAACTGCACGACATCCGTGCGCGGGCCGTGGCCGGCCCCAGCGAGAAGGCGACCGCGGCGCAGCACGCCAAGGGCAAGCTGACGGCACGGGAGCGGATCGAGCTGCTCCTGGACCCGGGTTCCTTCCAGGAGGTCGAGCAGCTGCGCCGGCACCGGGCGACCGGATTCGGCCTGGAGGCGAAGAAGCCGTACTCCGACGGTGTGATCACCGGCTGGGGCACGGTGGAGGGCCGAACGGTCTTCGTCTACGCGCACGACTTCCGGATCTTCGGCGGCGCCCTGGGCGAGGCCCACGCCACCAAGATCCACAAGATCATGGACATGGCTATCGCGGCGGGCGCGCCGCTCGTGTCGCTGAACGACGGCGCGGGCGCCCGCATCCAGGAGGGTGTCAGCGCGCTCGCCGGGTACGGCGGCATCTTCCAGCGCAACACGAAGGCGTCGGGCGTCATCCCGCAGATCTCCGTGATGCTGGGCCCGTGCGCGGGCGGGGCGGCGTACTCGCCCGCGCTGACCGACTTCGTCTTCATGGTCCGCGAGACCTCCCAGATGTTCATCACCGGCCCGGACGTGGTCAAGGCGGTGACGGGCGAGGAGATCACCCAGAACGGCCTGGGCGGCGCGGACGTGCACGCCGAGACGAGCGGCGTCTGCCACTTCGCCTACGACGACGAGGAGACCTGCATCGCCGAGGTGCGGTACCTCCTGTCGCTGCTGCCGCAGAACAACCGCGAGAACCCGCCGCGGGTGGAGTCCGCCGACCCGGTGGACCGCCGCTCGGACGTCCTGCTCGACCTGGTCCCGGCCGACGGCAACCGGCCGTACGACATGGCCAAGGTCATCGAGGAGATCGTCGACGACGGCGAGTACCTGGAGGTCCACGAGCGCTGGGCCCGCAACATCATCTGCGCCCTCGCCCGCCTCGACGGCCAGGTGGTCGGCATCATCGCCAACCAGCCGCAGGTCCTCGCGGGCGTCCTGGACATCGAGGCGAGCGAAAAAGCTGCGCGCTTTGTCCAGATGTGTGACGCTTTCAATATCCCGATCGTGACCTTCCTGGACGTTCCCGGGTTCCTCCCCGGCGTCGACCAGGAGCACGGCGGGATCATCCGGCACGGCGCGAAGCTGCTGTACGCCTACTGCAACGCGACGGTGCCGCGGATCTCGCTCATCCTGCGCAAGGCGTACGGAGGTGCCTACATCGTCATGGACTCCCAGTCGATCGGCGCCGACCTCACCTACGCCTGGCCCACGAACGAGATCGCCGTGATGGGCGCGGAAGGCGCGGCCAACGTCATCTTCCGCCGCCAGATCGCCGAGGCGGAGGACCCCGAGGCCATGCGGGCGCGGATGGTCAAGGAGTACAAGTCCGAGCTGATGCACCCGTACTACGCCGCCGAGCGCGGTCTGGTCGACGACGTGATCGACCCGGCCGAGACCCGCGAGGTGCTGGTGAGGTCGCTGGCGATGCTGCGCACCAAGCACGCCGACCTCCCGTCCCGGAAGCACGGCAACCCCCCGCAGTAACCCAGCGGACATCTCTCTTACGGAGACTGACACCCATGAGCACTCCCGACATCCGCGTCGAGAAGGGCCACGCCGACCCCGAGGAGGTCGCCGCCATCACGGCCGTCCTCCTCGCCCGTGCCGCCGCCCGCCCCGAGCCCACCCACCACCGACCCCACCCCAAGGCCGGCTGGCGCCGACTGGACCGCGAACCGGGCTTCCGCGCCCCGCACAGCTGGCACGGCTGAGGCACAAGACATGCGAGCAGGGCCCCTCTTCGGAGGGGCCCTGCTCGCTGTGCCCGCGGGGACGCGGGGTTGTACCGACATGCGGCCGCGCCGGATGGGCGGCGAGTGACGACGAACTGCCCGCCGCGGCCTACGACCGCGACGGGCAGCCCGGGAACCTCGATCCCGCTTACCGCAGACGAGCCATCAGCGCGTGCTCGACCAGCGTGATGAGCGTCGACTTGGCGTCGGCGCGGTGCCGGGCGTCGGTGGTGATGATCGGCGTGTCCGGGCCGATCTGCAGTGCCTCGCGCACCTCGTCCGGGCTGTAGGGCTGGTTCCCGTCGAAGCCGTTGAGGGCGATGACGAACGGCAGGCCGCTGTTCTCGAAGTAGTCGACGGCCGGGAAGCAGTCGGCGAGCCTGCGGGTGTCGACCAGGACGACGGCGCCGATGGCGCCGCGGACGAGGTCGTCCCACATGAACCAGAAGCGGTCCTGACCCGGGGTACCGAAGAGGTACAGGATGAGGTCCTGGTCCAGGGTGATGCGGCCGAAGTCCATGGCCACCGTGGTGGTGGTCTTGTCCCCGGTGTGGGTGAGGTCGTCGATGCCGGCCGACGCGGACGTCATGACGGCCTCTGTGCGCAGCGGGTTGATCTCCGAGACGGCGCCGACGAACGTGGTCTTGCCCACGCCGAAGCCGCCCGCCACCACGATCTTCGCGGAGGTGGTGGAGCGACTCTGAGAAACCGGCCCTCCGCTAGAGCTTGCGAAGTCCACTGAGCACCCTTTCGAGCAGTGTCACGTCTGGCTGGCCACCGGCGTTCTCGTCGCCGCCGGGCTGATGGATGGCGACCAGGCCCGCCTCCGCCAAGTCGGCGACGAGGATCCTGGCCACGCCGAGGGGGATCGTCAGCAGGGCCGAGATCTCGGCCACCGACTTGATCTCCCGACAGAGATTGCAGATCCGCTGATGCTCGGGCAGTTGACCCTGCATCTGGTGCGGAGCAGCGGTGGTGTGCACCAGTGCCTCGATGGCGAGCTGGTAGCGCGGGCGGGTCCGGCCGCCGGTCATGGCGTACGGACGCACCAGGGGGTTGTTCGAAGCGGCCGCGGGCGCCGGCTCGGGGCGGTGCTGCGGCTGGACCGGCTGGATACGCGGGGCCGGTGGCTGGTCGTACGGGGAGGGGCCGGGGCCCTGCGGGGCGTACGGCTGCCGGTGGTGGGGCGCGGAGGGAAAGTCGTACGGGTTCGCCGGGCCGTCGCCGTGGCCCTGGGCGGGACCGTACGACCAGTTGCCCGAGGACGAACCTCCTGGGGGTGTTGCCACTTTCTCCTCCTCCGACTGCGTCGGGCACCCATCCGTGTGGAGCCGCGTCCCGAAACCTTAAGGCCCCGGGACACGTATACGCACCGTCCGTTTACTAGTTGAGAAGGCTTCCCTGGAGCTCCGCGCGGAGATCCGGGGTGAGGACCGTGCCCGCGCGGTCCACCAGCAGGGCCATCTCGTACCCGATGAGGCCGATGTCCGCTTCCGGGTGGGCCAGGACCGCGAGGGACGATCCGTCCGAGATGGACATGATGAAGAGGAATCCCCGCTCCATCTCCACAACCGTCTGGTTCACGCTGCCACCCTCGAAGATGCGCGAGGCACCGGCGGTCAGCGAGGTCAGACCGGAGGCGACGGCGGCGAGCTGGTCGGCGCGGTCACGGGGGAAGCCTTCGGACATCGCCAGAAGGAGTCCGTCGGCGGAGACCACCACCGTGTGGGACACCCCCGGGGTGTTGTCCACGAAGTTGGTGATCAACCAGTTCAGGTTCTGTGCCGCCTGGCTCATCGGGCTCACACTAACGCTCCTGGTTGTAGGTGCTGTCAGGACCGAGGCCCTGGCCGTTCGTTTCACTGCCTGCGCTGCGTCCGCGCTGGACGCCCCTGCGCAGATTGCTCAGCCTGCCCCGGACGTCCTCCGGGGCGCGGGAGACCTGGGGGCCTCCCTGGGGGGTGGTTTCGGCGCTGCCCTCGACCAGGTTGGCCTTGGGCACCCGCCGCGGCAGACCCGAGGCGGTGACCCCGCCTGCCTTCGGCTTCCGCAGCTGGGAAGCCTGCTGCCAGCGCTCGTCGTTCGCCGAACGCCAGTCGTCGTCACCGTCGCCGGGTGAACGCCAGTCGCCGTCACCGTTGTTCCCCGGTGCGGGAGCGGGCGCCTCCTGCTGCGCGGGCCCCGCGCCGTCGGAACCGTTCGCCACGGAGCCCCGGCGGGGCAGCCCGGCGTCGGTCAGCGCGTGCCCGGCGGGAGAAGCCGCCGCGGGACTGTCGAAGCCTACGCGGTTCTGCTCGCTCGCGTCGGCCGGCGCGGATTCCGTTTCCGGAGCGTAATGGGCCGGGTAGCCGTTCTGGTAGCCGTCCTGCTGCTGCCAGTCGCCCTGGTAGGCGGGCTCCGCATAGCCGGTCGCGGGGTAACCGCCGGCCGCCGGGTAGCCCTCGGCGCCGGCCGGTTCACCGCTCTGGGGGTAGAACTGCCCGTCGTACGGCCGCTCGTAGGAGGCGGACGGCGTCTCCTGGTACGGCTCCTGGTACGCCGGCTCCTGGTAGGCGCTCTCCTCGTACGCGGTCTCCTCGTACGGCTGCTCGGGCTGCTCGTGGTAGCCGGTGCCCTGGCCGTCGAAGAACGGTTCCGCGTACGTCTCCGCGGTGTCGTGCTGCGGCTCGGCCGGCTGCTGCTGACCGTGGGTCTGCGCCTCCAGGGCGGCGCGGCGCCCCTCGCGGAGCAGGGAGCGGCCGACCGGGTCCAGTTCGCGGATGTCGTCGGGGACCTCGGTGTACCGGCTGTCGTCGAAGCCGAGTTCGGCGGCGGTGCGCAGCGGCTGCGCGTCCGGGCGCTCGGCCTGGAACTGCTGCTCCGGGATGATCTGCGAGACCGTGAACTCCTCGCGCTCCAGCGAGGCGTCGCCGCCACCGCCGTGCGTGATCGCGTCCGGCAGCATGACCAGGGAGGTGGTGCCGGCCTGCTCGCCCGAGGGGCGCAGCTGGACCCGGATGCCGTGCCGGTCGGACAGCCGGCCGACCACGAACAGGCCCATGCGCTGGGAGATCGCGGCGTCCACGGTCGGCGGGTTGGCCAGCTTGTGGTTGATGTCCGCGAAGTCCTCGGCGGTCAGGCCGATGCCCTTGTCGTGGATCTCGACCATGACGCGGCCGTCGGGCAGCCGGGTCGCGGTGACCTTGACCTTGGTCTGCGGCGAGGAGAACGTGGTGGCGTTCTCCAGCAGCTCGGCCAGCAGGTGCACGAGGTCGGTGACGGCGCGGCCGTGGATCTCGGCGTCGGGGACACCGGACAGCTCGATGCGCTCGTACTGCTCCACCTCGGAGGAGGCGGCACGCAGCACGTCGACCAGCGGGACCGGCTGGTCCCAGCGGCGGCCCGGCTCCTCGCCGGCGAGGACGAGGAGGTTCTCGCCGTTGCGGCGCATACGGGTGGCCAGGTGGTCCAGCTTGAAGAGGTTCTCCAGCTGGTCCGGGTCGGCCTCGTTGTTCTCCAGGTCGGTGATCAGGGTCAACTGGCCCTCGATCAGCGACTGGTTGCGGCGCGAGAGGTTGGTGAAGATCGCGTTGATGTTGCCCCGCAGCAGGGCCTGCTCGGAGGCGAGCCGGACCGCCTCGCGGTGCACCTGGTCGAAGGCGCGGGCGACCTCGCCGATCTCGTCCTTGGTGTGGATCGGGATCGGGGGCACCCGGGTGTCGACCCGGCCCGGGTCGGTGCGGGACAACTGGTCGACCAGCATCGGCAGGCGCTGCTCGGCGATACCGAACGCGGCGTTGCGCAGCTGGCGCATCGAGCGGCTCATCTGGCGGGCGACCGCACCGGCCAGGAGGAAGGCGAGCAGCAGGGCGACGACCACGATGGTGCCGGTGATGATCGCGGAGGTGCGGGCGTCGTCGGCGATGCCGGACGCCTCGTTCACGGCCTTGTCGGCCATGTCCGACTCGATCGTGCGGTACGCCTTGTACTTCAGCGTGTTGACCGCGAACCAGTTCTGGGCGGTGACCCCGTTCGCGGCGAGCGCGTCACGGGTGGTCTGGCTGGTGTCCCGCATGGTGGCCAGTGCCGAGACCATGGTGTTCGGGTTGCTCGGCGGCGGCACGTAGTTCGGCTCGCTCTGCTTGGCCTGCGCGGCCTCGGCCTTGGCGTCCGCCAGGACCTTCTTCTGCGCGTCGGCCAGTACCTGCGAGTCCTGTGCGGTGCCACCGCCCTGGTACTCCTCGATCGCGATGCGCTCGAGGTAGGCGTACGAGGCGAGGGAGACCCGCTGGGTGGAGAGGTTCGGCGCGTCCGGGCCCGGCTTGACCAGCAGGTGCGTGCCGATGGAACGCTCCAGCGACAGCGCCGCCTTGGTCAGCGACATGGCGTAGACGGTACGGCCGTAGGAGGTGATGTTGCCGGTGCCCAGCCCGAGTTCGTTGGCGAACTCCATCAGCGGGTGGGCGACCTCGACGTAGGACTCCTCCGTCTGCACGCCGGTGAGCCTGGAGGTGTAGGCGGTCTTGCGCAGTTCCTGGATCTTGGGCTCGGCCTTGCGGAAGAGCTTCAGCCGGCGCTCCAGACCGGGCGTGTGCGGCATGCTCTTCGCCGCCTCGTCGAAGCCGGCCGCGGCCTCGTCGGTGGCCTTGCGCGCGTCCTCGATCGTCGCCTTGCTCTTGCTGTCCTTCTTGTTCAGAAGGAGCGGCTCGGCGGTGATGTCGCGCTCGTTCTCCACCGCGTCCGCGTAGACGAGGGCGGCGCGCACCAGCCGGGCGGTGCTCTCGGCGTCACGGGCCTGCTGCCAGGTGTCGATGGAGTTGTTCACCTGGAAGCCGCCCATGACGAGGCCGACCGCCGCGGGTATCAGCAGGATCGCGTTCAGTCTGGTGGGCACCCGCCAGTTGCGCGGGGAGAAACGGCCGCCGCTCGGCGTGGGAGTGTCCGCCGGCTCCGCACCGGACACCGGGGCGGGCGCCGCGGCGCGCGGCGGCGGGGTGAAGTTGCCCCGCGCCGACGGCTCGGGACCGTTCTTGCTTCGCCTCACTCGACCAACAACCTCTCGGCGGTCGGCACCTACGTCGTGCCGCAGTCTCTCAGAGCCCGGTTCGCCAACGACGACGCAGTACGTCATTGACCATGGGGCAGTTCAGGCATTCCAGCACGTGGACCAGCGCACTTCCAAACAGTGGAAAGCCTGTGCCGACTCGGCCGCCGACGGCAGATAAAACGGTCATAAAGAGCGAGCCCCGCCAAAAGGCGGGGCGATCGTGCGCGTAGCGGCATCGGGTGACCGCGTCGCGTGGTGAACCTGGGTGATTCCTCTGCCGAACTGTTATGAACACCGCGGCGCACCGTGTCAAAGGCCACAGTCGGCGCTGCCGGGCGCCGCGCGCGCCCGTACGGCAACTGCCGTACGGGGCGTCGCACTTGGGCGTTATTACCGCAACCGCGCCATCAGCGCGTGCTCCACCAGCGTGATCAACGCGCTCTTCGCGTCGGCGCGGTGCCGGGCGTCGGTCGTGATGATCGGAGCGTCCGGACCGATCTGCAGTGCCTCGCGCACCTCGTCCGGGGTGTAGGGCTGGTGTCCGTCGAAGCCGTTGAGGGCGATGACGAACGGCAGGCCGCTGTTCTCGAAGTAGTCGACGGCCGGGAAGCAGTCGGCGAGCCTGCGGGTGTCGACCAGGACGACGGCGCCGATGGCGCCGCGGACGAGGTCGTCCCACATGAACCAGAAGCGGTCCTGACCCGGGGTACCGAAGAGGTACAGGATGAGGTCCTGGTCCAGGGTGATGCGGCCGAAGTCCATGGCCACCGTGGTGGTGGTCTTGTCCCCGGTGTGGGTCAGGTCGTCGATACCGGCCGACGCCGAGGTCATGACGGCCTCTGTGCGCAGCGGGTTGATCTCCGAGACGGCGCCGACGAACGTGGTCTTGCCCACGCCGAAGCCGCCCGCCACCACGATCTTCGCCGAGGTGGTGGCCCGTCCCGCGTCAGAGCTTGCGAAGTCCACTGAGCACCCTTTCGAGCAGCGTCACGTCCGGAGCGCCGCCGTTGTTCTCGTCCCCACCCGGCTGGTGAATCGCGACCAGGCCCGCTTCGGCCAGGTCGGCGACCAGGATCCGGGCCACGCCCAGCGGCATGTTCAGCAGGGCGGACACCT
Organism: Streptomyces hygroscopicus subsp. hygroscopicus; assembly: GCF_030269125.1. GTDB lineage: Bacteria > Actinomycetota > Actinomycetes > Streptomycetales > Streptomycetaceae > Streptomyces > Streptomyces hygroscopicus_C. The sequence goes on from NZ_BSSM01000011.1 coordinate 121,372, forward strand.
CCGCCACCGACTTGACCTCACGGCACAGATGGCAGATGCGCTGGTGCTCGGGGAGCAGCCCCATGAGCGCCGCGGGGTCGGCCGTGGTGCTGATCAGCGCCTCGATGGCGAGCTGGTAGCGCGGCCGGGTCCGGCCGCCGGTCATGGCGTACGGCCGCACCAGCGGCTGGTCGCCCTCGTCCCCGTACGGTTCCGCGTACGGATCGTGATGGGCGGTGGGCGGGGTCATGGATCCTCCGGGCGGGACAGCAAGTCGGTCAGTCAAGCCGTCTGACGGGGCCGGTGGGGGGTTTGTGGCGGCCGGACGGTGTTTTGGTGAGGTGGGTGGTGCCGGGGCCGGTCAGTGAAGCAGACTGCCCTGCAGTTCGGCGCGCAGGTCCGGGGTGAGTACCGCCCCCGCGCGGTCGACGAGCAGTGCCATCTCGTAGCCGACGAGGCCGATGTCGCACTCCGGGTGGGCCAGAACCGCGAGGGAAGACCCGTCCGAGACGGACATCAGGAAGAGGAACCCCCGCTCCATCTCCACGACCGTCTGGGCCACGGCGCCGCCCTCGAAGATCCGGGAGGCCCCGGCGGTCAGCGACGTCAGACCGGAGGCGACGGCCGCCAGCTGGTCGGCGCGGTCCCGCGGGAAGCCCTCGGACATCGCCAGCAGCAGGCCGTCGGCGGAGACCACCACCGTGTGGGACACCCCGGGGGTGTTGTCCACGAAGTTGGTGATCAACCAGTTCAGGTTCTGTGCCGCCTGGCTCATCGGACTCAACTAACGCTCCTGCTGGTGAGTGGGGCTCGGGTAGCTGCCGGTCTGGCCGCTGCCGGCCTGCCGGCCCTGTGCGATGCCCCGACGGAGATTGGTCAGCCGGCCGCGTACGTCGTCGGGCGCACGGGAGACCTGCGGACCAGCCTGGTGCTGCTGTTGCTGAGCCGTGCCCGGCACGAGGTTCGCCCGGGGCACCCGGCGCGGCAGACCGGAGGTGGTGATGCCACCCGCGGCGGGCTGGCGCACCCGCTCGGCCTGTCGCACGAGTTCGTCGTTCGGCGACGCGCGCCACGAGCCGGTGGCGGCCGCCGCGTCGCGCTGCGCGGGCTGCGGCTGCTGCTCCGCGGGCGCGTTCTGCTGCTGCCCGGCGCCGTGGAACCAGTTGGTCTCCAGCGTGTCGAACAGCGGGGTACGGCCGTCACCGGGGCCGGTGGCCGGCGGCAGCGCCTCCGGCTCGCGCGCCGGGCGCTCCTGGTGGGCCGGGGCCTGCTGCGGGGCCGGCGGGCGCGGGGCGCCGAAGTCGTCGCGGGCGGGCGGCTGCGGGCGCTCGAACTGGCCGGTGTGCGCCGGGTCGGGACGACCGGGCAGCGCGTGCTGTCCGGTGCCGCCGTTGTCGTAGCCCTGCGGGGCCGCGTACCGGCCGGGGTCCTGGGCGGGCTCGCCATGGCGCGCGGGGGTGCCGAAGATGTCGGAGCGCACGAACGAGCCGTTGTCCTGCTGCCCCGCCGGAGCGTCGTACCGCCCCGGCGCCTGCGCCGGGTCCGGCCGCTGGAACTGGCCGGTCTGCTGGGGGAGTTCGGCCTGCGGGAACTGACCGGTGTGCTGCGCGGCGTCCGGCCGCTGGAACTGACCGGTGTGCCGGCCCGCGTCCGGCCGCTGGAACTGGCCCGTCTGCTGCGTCGCGTCGGGCCGCGCGAACTGGCCGGTGTCCTGCGGGGACTCGGGGCGGGCGAACTGGCCCGTCTGCTGGCCGAGGTCCGGCCGCTGGTACTGCCCCGTGGTGTCGGGGCGGGCGAACTGGCCCGTCTGCTGCGGGAGTTCGGGGCGGCCGTACTGACCTGCGCCCTGCGAACCGGGCAGCTCGGGGCGCGAGAACTCGCCCGTGGGAGCGGGACCGTGCGGATCGATCCGCGGCATCTCCGCGGTCGAGCCCGGCCCCTGCCGGTCGTCGATCGGCGGCATCGACGCGGTCTGCGAGGGGTCCCGCTCGTCATGGCCGCGCGGGATGTCCAGCGAGGCCCGCCCGTCGTTCCAGTCCTGGCGCCGGGCGTCACCGCCGCCGGGCAGTTCGGCCCGCGGGCCGCCGCGCGGCGGCAGCTGGGGCTGGTGGCCCTGGTCGGCGGGAGCGCCGGCGCCGCGCCGGCCGCCACGGCCGCCGCCGAAGAGGTCCTGCTGGGGTCCGGCCGGGTTCGCGGCCTGGAGGCCCTGCGGCGCGTTCGGCGCCTGCGCGCCGAAGCCGCCCGGGGCACCCCGCTGCGGACCACGCGCGTCACCGGGCGCGCCGGGACGGCCGCCGTCCTGGCCCGTGCCGGGCAGCGCGGCCCGTGCACCCTGGCCGGTCCCGACCTGCCCGCGCGAGCCACCGCCGGAACCGAGCAGGCCACCGCCGGGACCACCGGCCCCGCCGCCGCCGCCGCCGCCGCGGCGGGCCGCGGCCGCACCGGCGGCCGCCTGCGCCGCGGCCGGGCCGCCGCCCGCGCCGGGACCGCCGGACTTGGCGGGAGCCTTCTTGCCGCCCTGGGCGACGTCCACCGGCAGCATGACCAGCGCGGTCGTACCACCGGAGTCGGACGGGCGCAGCTGGATGCGGATGCCGTGCCGCTGCGACAGCCGGCCGACCACGAACAGACCCATGCGGCGGGAGACGGAGACGTCCACGGTGGGCGGCGAGGCCAGCCGCTCGTTGATCGCCGCGAGGTCCTCGGGGGACAGGCCGATACCGGTGTCGTGGATCTCGATCAGCACGCGCCCGTCGGGCAGCGCGTGACCGGTGACCTTGACCTTGGTCTGCGGGGAGGAGAACGAGGTGGCGTTCTCCAGCAGCTCGGCGAGCAGGTGCACGAGGTCGTTGACGACCCGGCCCGCGACCTCCGTCGTCGGTACGGCGGCCAGTTCGATGCGCTCGTACTGCTCCACCTCGGACGCGGCGGCGCGGAGCACGTCGACCAGCGGCACGGGACGGGTCCAGCGGCGGCCCGGCTCCTCACCGGCGAGGACGAGGAGGTTCTCGCCGTTACGGCGCATACGGGTGGCGAGGTGGTCCAGCTTGAACAGCGAGGACAGCTGGTCGGGGTCGGCCTCGCGGGACTCCAGTTCGGAGATGAGCGACAGCTGGCGCTGGATCAGACCCTGGGAGCGGCGCGAGAGGTTGGTGAACATCGCGTTGACGTTGCCCCGCAGGAGGGCCTGCTCGGCGGCGAGGCGGACCGCCTCGCGGTGCACGTCGTCGAAGGCCGCGGCCACCTGGCCGATCTCGTCCCGGGAGTGCACACCGACCGACTCCACGGACGTGTCCACGTCCTGCGGGTCGGACTCCGACAGGTGCTTGACCAGCTCGGGCAGGCGTTCCTGGGCGACCTTGGTCGCGGTCTCCTGGAGCCGGCGCAGCGAGCGGATCATGGAGCGGGCCACGACGAACGCGCCGACCAGCGAGACGCCGAGCACCAGCAGGATCAGCACACCGGAGATGATGGCGTCGCGCTGGGTGGCGCTCTTCAGCTCGCGCGCCTTCTGCTCCATGTCCTCGAGCAGCGTGTGCTCGATCTTCTTCATCTGCTCGATCTTGGTCGAGCTGTCGTCCACCCAGTCGCGGTACGAGCGCGCGGGCAGGTCGGCCAGGCCGCCGCGCTGCGCGAAGGCGCGCTTGGCGTAGGTGTCCGCGGACTCGATCGTCGGGTTGTTGCCGCCGTCGATCGGCTTGAGCAGTTCCTCCGCGTTCTGGCTCGCGTAGATCTTGCGGAAGATCGCCAGCTCGGAGTTCTCGCTCTCGTACGCCGACTCGCCGTACAGGCGGTCGTTCTCGGAGAGGCTGGCCTTGCTCGAGGTGGTCGAGGGCAGCGCCGCCGCGATGGTCGCGCGCTGCACGGACGCGTACTCCTTGGCGGTGGAGAAGGCCGCCAGGGCGCGGGTGCGCGAGATCATCTCCGGGTTGCTGGACGCCTCGGCCATGTCCTGGGACAGGTCGATCAGCTGGGTGATCAGCCGGTGGTACGACTCGATGGTCTGGGTCGAGTTGTCCTTGGACTCATAGGCGGACCGGCGGATCTTGGCCAGGTCGTCCAGCTGGTTGGCGAGGCCGACGAGCGCGTCGCGCACACCCTGGAGCTGGCCGTCCTTGCTCGCCTCGTCGATCTGCTCGGAGGCGTCGAGGAAGTTGGCGCGGGCCCGGTCGGTCTTCTGCTGGTAGCCCTTGACCGTGTAGTCGTTCGCGCTGAGCCCGTGAGACAGGGGACCGGCGGACTGGTCGCGCTCCTCCTGGAGCGCGGCGGCCAGCTCGGTGGCCTGCTTGGTCATGTCCGTCAGCAGCTTCATGTTGTCGAGCTGCTGGATGTCGTTCAGGTTCTCGTTGATGCGCAGGGCGCCCAGCGAGGTCGCCGCGACCACGGGGAGCGCGAGCAGCGAGACCAGACGGGTCGAGATGCGCCAGTTGCGCAGGGCCATGCGCGAGCCGGAACCGGGGGGGCTCGCGGCGGACTTGGCGGCCGGCGCGGAGCCGGCGGGCTTGGGGGAGCCCTTGGCGGAGGAGGGGGCCGACGCGCCGGGGCGTGCGCGCTCGGAGCCTTCACCGGGCGGGGTCGGACCCGGGTTCTGGGCGTGCTGGGGAGAGGCGCTGCCCTTCATGGGGCCAGTCCCGTCGTGCTCCGGCTCCGCCGAAGCGCTGCCATCCCTCTTGAAACGTCCCTGCACTAGCGTCGCAACCTCTGGACCAGGCGCCCCTCCGCGCGAACGGAGGAACACGGTGTCGGCGTCGTGGAAGGCGCCCTGAAAACGCCCCCCGGTGGTCTTGAGTGACCGGCGCTGGTTTCCCCCTTGTCTCGCCGCCACTCGGCGCTGCGTTGCGCCCCCTGCGCGCCGGCTCGATCCCGCGGCGGTCCGTGGAATTCCAGCACAGTGGCGGATCTCCAACAAGGGCCGTGGGTCGAGCCGTGACAACGGTGACAGGGTGTGCATGTCGGGTCACAAGTCGTGGAAGTCGATCTCATCCATAACGGGCGTATCCCTGCGAGTCGCCGCGCGGTGGCACGTGTCCCAGTCGCCATGATCGGCAGCGGAATGATGGCTTCCGAGCGTCAATGTCCGTTTCGGTAGGGCGGATTGTCAGCCGGAATTGACCGGTTTGCCCCCGAGCTGGTGAGCAAAATCACACAACCATCTGGGCTGGTTGGCGAGTTGGTCAGGGAATCGGATGTTTAGCCTGACGCTTTACATGAGGGACGTATCTGTCACCCCGCACTGTCACCCGCCGACACAGGACTAGGACGCGTACAACCGTGAAGACGACGATGATGTTCCGCAAGATAGCCAACCCGCGACGCACGACCCTGGCGCACCTCGAGGACGCCGGCGAGCTGCAGACGCCCGCGCTGCCGGAGCAATCCGTCGAACTCCCCGCCCAGACGGCCAACCCCCGGCGCACCATCCTGATGGAGCTCCCCGAGGCCGCGGCGGCCACCCCCGGCGAGTGACCGCCGGATCGCCCGCAGGACCCCGGGGCGCGGCCCGGGAGATCACCCGACGGTGGTGATCTTCCGGGCCGCGCTCGTCTTTTCGGTGACCCGGACGGCGGGCCGCACATGTTTTCCCCCGCATTCGCGCCGCCGTGTTTATCGGGTACGACGACGGTGGGCGCCGCAGTGTTCCCGGCTCCCGGAGCCGATCCCGAAAGGGCGCCATCAGTGCAGGTCAGAGGCGTGACAGGTGCCGGGTTCCGGCATGTCGCCGCCCCCGAATACGCCGGAAACGGGAATTCCCCTTAAGCGCTTTACGGCCCCCGAAAAACCCTTCGCCCCGCGCTCCCGGACGAACGCCCGGCCGCCCGACCGGTTAACCTTGGGCGTCAGTACGCCGGTTCTCAGTGAGGGGCGCAAGCACCCGTGCGCATCGCCAGGTTCTCCATCGACGGGAACGTAGCCTTCGGCGCGGTCGAGGGCGACAAGCAGGACGAACTCGTCCTCGACATCATCAAGGGCATCCCCTTCGCCGACCACGAGCTGTCCGGGACGAAGGTGCCGCTGAGCAAGGTCAGGCTGCTCCCGCCGGTCCTCCCCAACAAGGTCGTGGCGTTCGGCCGCAACTACGCCGAGCACGCCCGTGAGCTGGGCAACGAGGTGCCCGAGGCACCGTTCGCCTTCTTCAAGCCGTCCACTTCGGTCATCGGGCCCGGGGACGAGATCCAGTACCCCCCGTTCTCCGAGGAACTGCACCACGAGGCCGAGCTGGCCGTCGTCATCGGCCGCATGTGCCGCGAGGTGCCCCGCGAGCGCGTCAAGGACGTGATCTTCGGCTACACCTGCGCCAACGACGTCACCGCCCGCGACGTCCAGCGCCGCGAGAAGCAGTGGGCCAGGGCCAAGGGCTTCGACACCTCCTGCCCGCTCGGCCCCTGGGTGGAGACCGATCTGGACCTCGCGCGGGCGGGCGACCTCACCGTGCAGCTCACGGTCAACGGCGAACAACGCCAGCTGGGCAGCACCAGCGAGATGATCCACCCCATCGAGGACCTGATCGTCAACATCACCGAGGCCATGACGCTGCTGCCCGGCGACGTCATCCTCACCGGCACCCCGGCAGGGGTCGGCCCCCTGAACGTCGGCGACGACGTCGCCGTCACCATCGAAGGCATCGGCACTCTCACCAACAAGGTTGTCAAGCGTGGCTAGCGCACCCGCCTCACCCGTCCGCGTCCGTTTCTGCCCCTCGCCCACCGGTAACCCCCACGTGGGCCTGGTCCGCACCGCCCTGTTCAACTGGGCGTTCGCCCGGCACCACCAGGGCACCCTGGTCTTCCGCATCGAGGACACCGACGCGGCCCGCGACTCCGAGGAGTCGTACAACCAGCTGCTCGACGCGATGCGCTGGCTCGGCTTCGACTGGGACGAGGGCCCCGAGGTCGGCGGGCCGCACACGCCGTACCGGCAGTCGCAGCGCATGGACATCTACGCCGACGTCGCGCAGAAGCTCCTCGACGGCGGGTACGCCTACCGCTGCTACTGCTCCCAGGAGGAGCTGGACACGCGCCGCGAGGCCGCCCGCGCCGCCGGCAGGCCCTCCGGCTACGACGGCCACTGCCGCGACCTGTCCGCCGAGCAGGTCGAGCAGTACCAGGCCGAGGGCCGGGCGCCGATCGTCCGGTTCCGGATGCCCGACGAGACGATCACCTTCGACGACCTGGTGCGCGGCGAGCTGACCTTCACCCCGGAGAACGTGCCGGACTACGGCATCGTCCGTGCCAACGGCGCCCCGCTGTACACGCTGGTCAACCCCGTCGACGACGCGCTGATGGAGATCACGCACGTGCTGCGGGGCGAGGACCTGCTCTCCTCCACCCCGCGCCAGATCGCGCTGTACAAGGCGCTGATGGAGCTGGGCATCGCCAAGCAGATCCCGGCCTTCGGGCACCTGCCCTACGTGATGGGCGAGGGCAACAAGAAGCTGTCCAAGCGCGACCCGCAGTCCTCGCTGAACCTCTACCGCGAGCGCGGCTTCCTGCCCGAGGGCCTGCTCAACTACCTGTCCCTGCTGGGCTGGTCGCTCTCGGCGGACAAGGACATCTTCACGATCGAGGAGATGGTCGCGGCCTTCGAGATCTCCGACGTGAACCCCAACCCGGCGCGCTTCGACCTGAAGAAGTGCGAGGCGATCAACGCCGACCACATCCGCATGCTGGACGTGAAGGAGTTCACCGAGCGCTGCCGCACCTGGCTGAAGGCCCCCTTCGCCCCCTGGCCGCCGGAGGCGTTCGACGAGGCCAAGTGGGAGGCCATCGCCCCGCACGCCCAGACCCGTCTGAAGGTGCTCTCGGAGATCACCGAGAACGTCGACTTCCTGTTCCTGCCGGAGCCGGTCCTCGACGAGGCGTCCTGGACCAAGGCGATGAAGGAGGGCAGCGACGCCCTCCTCCGCACGGCCCGCGAGAAGCTGGAGTCCGCGGACTGGACGTCGGCGGAGTCCCTCAAGGAGGCCGTCCTGGCCGCCGGCGAGGCCCACGGCCTCAAGCTCGGCAAGGCCCAGGCCCCGGTCCGCGTCGCCGTCACCGGCCGCACCGTCGGCCTGCCGCTCTTCGAGTCCCTTGAGGTCCTGGGCAAGGAGACGACCCTGGCCCGCATCGACGCGGCCCTGGCGAAGCTCGCGGCCTGAGCATCACCGCACGACAGGGGCGGCCCCCGGGAGACCGGGTGCCGCCCCTCGGCGTACCCCCTGGTGTGACGACGCTCACCGCTCCGGGCCGGGGTGCGCCCGCCGTTCCCCGGACGCGCCCCGACCTCCGGCGTTACGGTCGGAGGCGTGAGCATCGAAGCCGTGGTCTGGGACGTGGACGACACGCTCTTCGACTACACCAGCGCCGACCGGAGCGGGATGCGGGCGCACCTCGCCGCCGAGGGGCTGCTCGGGCGCTACGGCGCGGTGGAGGACGCGCTGGGCCGGTGGCGGGAGATCACCGACCGGCAGTGGGCGCGGTACGCGGCGGGGGAGTGCGACTTCCGGCAGCAGCGGTGCGACCGCGTGCGCGCGTTCCTCGACGCCGAGATGGACGACGCCGAGGCGGAGGCCTGGTTCGAGCGGTACGTGGGGCACTACGAGGCCGCCTGGGGGCTCTTCCCGGACGTGCTGCCCGCACTGGAGGCGCTCGCGGGCACGCACCGGCACGCGGTGCTGTCGAACTCCAGCATCACCGTCCAGGAGCGCAAGCTGCGCGCGCTCGGCCTCCTGGACCGCTTCGAGGCCGTGCTGTGCGCCGCCGAGCTGGGCGTCTCCAAGCCCCGGCCCGGCGCCTTCCTGGCCGCCTGCGAGGCGCTCGGCCTGGCTCCGCACGAGGTGGCGTACGTCGGCGACCACCCGGAGATCGACGGGCGGGGCGCCGCCGAGGCCGGGCTGCTGTCGGTGTGGATCGACCGCGGGACGGTGCCCGCGGGGGCCGCCGGGGACGTCGTCGTGCACCGCATCGCCAGCCTGTCCGAACTCCCGGCGCTGCTCCGCTCGGATACTCGTTTTGGAGCCCCGTCCACCTTCGGGTAATGTTCTTCCTGCGCCGAGGGGAACGGGCCGAAAGGCCGGGACCCGGAGGAGCGAACTAGAACAAGAACCCCCCAGGGGCTTGAGTTCCAGTGGCCTATGGTGTAATTGGCAGCACGACTGATTCTGGTTCAGTTAGTCTTGGTTCGAGTCCAGGTAGGCCAGCTCGCAGAGCTTATCTGCAAAGCCCCCGTTGTGTAGCGGCCTAGCACGCTGCCCTCTCAAGGCAGTAGCGCCGGTTCGAATCCGGTCGGGGGTACTGATCCTGATCTTGTCGGGATCGCTAGGGCCCCCGTTGTGTAGCGGCCTAGCACGCCGCCCTCTCAAGGCGGTAGCGCCGGTTCGAATCCGGTCGGGGGTACTGACTGGTCTAAACCATCATTGGTCTATGGTGTAATTGGCAGCACGACTGATTCTGGTTCAGTTAGTCTTGGTTCGAGTCCAGGTAGACCAGCTCGGACCTGCGGAAACGCAGTGTCCAGGCCCCCGTTGTGTAGCGGCCTAGCACGCCGCCCTCTCAAGGCGGTAGCGCCGGTTCGAATCCGGTCGGGGGTACAGATCGAAGGCCCTCCGCTTCGGCGGAGGGCCTTCGCCGTTGTCCGGCGGCGTCACTCGAAGCCGTACCGCCGGGCCGTCTCCTCCTCCTGGGCCAGCCGGTGCAGCGCCCGCAGCACCGGCTCGTTGAGGATCGCCCCGAGGACCGCGAACTCGATCCGCTCCGCCCCCGGCGGATGCGTCTCCATGTTGTCCAGGTCGAGCACGGCCGTCCGGTACATCAACTCCGCGTACGGCGCGAGCTGTTCGGCGCCCCAGCCGTAGCCGAGCCGGCGGAACGCGGCCACCGCCACCACCAGCGAGCGGTACGCGGGCGAGAGGGTCGCGAGCTGCCGCGCGTTCTCCCAGCCCAGCCGGTCGAGCAGCGCCGCGACCTCCTCGTGCGCGGCCTGTACGTACGCGTCCTCCTCGTCCGGCTCCGGGACCTGCGGCAGCGCCCACAGCGCCGCGCCCAGCCGGATCGTGCGGCCCAGCGACTCGTCGTCCACGTGCCCGAGCACCTCGCGCACCTTCGCCACGGGCAGCTGGCCGACCTGCACCATCGCCCGCACCAGCCGCAGCCGGCGCAGATGCTCCTCGTCGTACTCCGCCGTCGTCGCGTTGATCTGCCGGCCCGGCCGCAACAGGCCCTCGCGCAGGTAGTACTTGATCGTCGCGGTGGAGACACCGCTGCGTCTGCTCAGTTCGGCCAGCCGCATGTCTTGCGTACCTCCTTGGATAAGAGCACTATCCAAACACGTGGGAGAAGGGGGAAGCCATGGTGGCCCGTACGACCGCCGACGCGAAGGGCGACGTCGTCGTCCTGTTGATCGGCATGCGCATCAACCGTTTCTGGGCGGTGCACCTGTGGGTACCGGTGATGCTCGCGATGCTCCGCATGCTGCGGGAGCTGGCCAAGGATCCCGGGCGCGGACTGCGGGAGAGGGTGCTGCTCACGGCGTCGCCGCGCACGTACTACGTCGTGCAGTACTGGGAGTCCAAGGAGAAGCTGTACGCCTACGCCACGGCGCCGGACGCCTTCCACCACAAGGTCTGGGCGCAGCTGAACCGCAAGGAGCGGGCGGGGAAGCTGCGGGGGCAGGTGGGCATCTGGCACGAGGCGTACGTCGTGCCCGAGGGGTCGTACGAGGCGATCTACGCCGACATGCCGGCGTTCGGGCTGGCGGCGGCGCACGGGCAGGTTCCGCTCGCCGCGCGCGGGCGTTACGCCAGGGACCGGTTCGCCTACCGCTCGCAGGAGAAGAGCGCCTGAGCGCCGGGGCGTGATCAGGGGGTGCGGGGCGGGTCGGGTGCGGCCTGCCGCGTCACGCGGCTGACCGGCCGGCACCCCGACCCCGGGTTTCCGCGGCTCCCGCCGGCGGAAGGTGCCGCGGCGTTGAGGCGACCTTCTGCCGGCGGGAGCCGTTGCCGTCGTCGTCAGCCGGTGCGGCGCAGGGCCTCCGAGAGGCGGGTCGCGGCGTCGATGACGGCCTGGGCGTGCATGCGGCCCGGGTGGCGGGTCAGGCGCTCGATGGGGCCCGAGACGGAGACGGCGGCGACGACGCGGTTGGAGGGGCCGCGCACGGGCGCGGAGACGGACGCGACGCCCGGCTCGCGCTCGCCGATGGACTGGGCCCAGCCGCGGCGCCGCACGCCCGACAGGGCCGTCGCCGTGAAGCGGGCGCCCTGGAGGCCGCGGTGCAGGCGCTCGGGCTCCTCCCAGGCGAGCAGGATCTGCGCCGAGGAGCCGGCCTTCATCGTGAGCGTGGAGCCGACCGGGACGGTGTCCCGCAGGCCGGACAGGCGTTCCGCCGCGGCCACGCAGATCCGCATGTCGCCCTGGCGCCGGTAGAGCTGCGCGCTCTCGCCGGTGACGTCGCGGAGGTGGGTGAGCACGGGGCCCGCCGTGGCGAGCAGGCGGTCCTCGCCCGCCGCCGCCGCGAGCTCCGCGAGGCGCGGGCCGAGGATGAACCGGCCCTGCATGTCGCGTGCCACCATGCGGTGGTGTTCCAGGGCCACGGCCAGGCGGTGGGCCGTGGGTCGTGCCAGTCCGGTGGCCCCGACCAGACCCGCGAGGGTGGCCGGACCGGACTCCAGAGCGCTCAGGACGAGGGCCGCCTTGTCCAGAACGCCGACGCCGCTACTGTTGTCCATGCAACGATACTCGCGTCTCACTCTGTGAAACGCAAGTTCAATTTTCTGCGGAACGCGCCACTCTGGATTCACACGGCGGCCCGTCCATCGATGGGCCCGACGGCGGACGCCCGGAATCAGGGGTGCGGGCGCCGTCCTCAAGATCTCTAGTTGGGCCGGCGCACGCATGCCGGCCGGAGGGAAAGCGATGGGTAGGACACTCGCGGAAAAGGTCTGGGACGACCACGTCGTCCGGCGCGCCGAGGGCGAGCCCGACCTCCTCTACATCGATCTGCACCTGCTGCACGAGGTGACCAGCCCGCAGGCCTTCGACGGGCTGCGCCAGAACGGCCGCCGGGTGCGCCGCCTCGACCTCACCATCGCCACCGAGGACCACAACACCCCGACCCTCGACATCGACAAGCCGATCGCCGACCCGGTCTCCCGCGCCCAGCTGGAGACGCTGCGCAAGAACTGCGCCGAGTTCGGGGTGCGGCTGCACCCGCTGGGCGACGTCGAGCAGGGCGTCGTGCACGTGGTCGGCCCGCAGCTGGGCCTGACCCAGCCCGGCACCACCGTGGTCTGCGGCGACTCGCACACCTCCACGCACGGCGCCTTCGGCGCGCTGGCGTTCGGCATCGGCACCTCCCAGGTGGAGCACGTGCTGGCCACCCAGACGCTGCCGATGGCCCGCCCGAAGACCATGGCGATCACCGTCGACGGCGAACTGCCCGAGGGCGTCACCGCCAAGGACCTGATCCTCGCGATCATCGCCAGGATCGGTACGGGCGGCGGCCAGGGCTACATCCTGGAGTACCGCGGCCCCGCCATCGAGAAGCTCTCGATGGAGGCCCGGATGACCATCTGCAACATGTCGATCGAGGCCGGTGCCCGCGCGGGCATGATCGCCCCCGACGAGACCACCTTCGAGTACCTCAAGGGCCGCCCGCACGCCCCCGAGGGCGCCGACTGGGACGCGGCCGTCGCGTACTGGAAGACGCTGCGCACGGACGACGACGCGGAATTCGACGCCGAGGTCGTCATCGACGCCACCGCGCTGTCCCCGTTCGTCACCTGGGGCACCAACCCCGGCCAGGGCGCGCCGCTTTCGGCATCCGTCCCCGACCCGGCTTCGTACGAAGACGCATCGGAGCGCCTGGCCGCCGAAAAGGCCCTGGAATACATGGGGTTGGAGGCTGGAGCGCCGCTGCGGTCCATCAAGGTGGACACCGTCTTCGTAGGCTCGTGCACCAACGGCCGGATCGAGGACCTGCGCGCCGCCGCCGCGATCCTGAAGGACCGCAAAGTCGCCGACGGCGTACGGATGCTGGTCGTGCCGGGCTCCGCGCGGGTCGGCCTCCAGGCCGCTTCCGAGGGCCTCGACGTGGTCTTCAAGGAGGCCGGCGCCGAGTGGCGGTACGCGGGCTGCTCGATGTGCCTGGGCATGAACCCGGACCAGCTGGCCCCGGGCGAGCGCTCCGCCTCCACCTCCAACCGGAACTTCGAGGGCCGGCAGGGCAAGGGCGGTCGTACCCACCTGGTGTCGCCGCAGGTCGCGGCGGCGACCGCCGTCCTGGGCCACCTGGCCTCCCCGGCCGACCTGACCGACGACCGTACGCCCGCTGGAGTCTGAGAACGATGGAAGCCTTCACCACCCACACCGGCCGGGCCGTCCCGCTGCGCCGCAGCAACGTCGACACCGACCAGATCATCCCCGCCCACTGGCTCAAGAAGGTGACCCGGGACGGGTTCGAGGACGGGCTCTTCGAGGCCTGGCGCAAGGACCCCGAGTTCGTCCTCAACCGCCCCGAGCGGCAGGGCGCCACCGTGCTGGTGGCCGGCCCCGACTTCGGCACCGGCTCCTCCCGTGAGCACGCGGTCTGGGCGCTGCAGAACTACGGCTTCAAGACCGTGATCTCCGCCCGCTTCGCGGACATCTTCCGGGGCAACTCGCTGAAGAACGGCCTGCTCACCGTCGTCCTGGAGCAGAAGATCGTGGACGAGCTGTGGAAGCTGACCGAGGCCGACCCGACCGCCGAGATCACGGTGGACCTCCAGGCCCGCGAGGTGCGCGCCGAGGGCGTGACCGCCTCCTTCGAGCTGGACGAGAACTCCCGCTGGCGGCTGCTGAACGGCCTGGACGACATCTCCCTCACCCTCCGGAACGAGGCCGACATCGCCGCCTACGAGGAGAAGCGGCCCGCCTACAAGCCGCAGACCCTCCGGGGCTGAGCAGGTAGCCTGTCCCGGACCCCCCTGAGGGTCGGGTTTCGGCCACCCAACAAACCCGCCTGTACCCCCGATCGCCCCGATCGGGGGTACAGGCATGTCGGGGCCCGGACGGACTCCCCGAGCGCTGGGGTTTCTCTCAACTTCCCGTGTTACGAAGGCCGTTGGCAGGGTAGATGAGGCAGAGGATCGCGCCTTCCGCAAGTGCCTGGAAGGCCATTTGTGGCGGGAGTTGCCCCCTGGGCAGGCGACAACTCGCCCCAGATGGCACAATCTGTGCATGGAACACGACGGCCAACTCCAGCTCTATACGGCGGTCGCGAACCAACTCAAGGAAGCGCACGCAAGAGTGCGCGCACTGCAAGTCCCGGAGGGCGTACGGATGGCGCTGACCCGGAAGCTGCTGGTCATTACGGCCGCGGCCAAGCACGATCTCGCCGGTGCGGCAAGGCGGCTTGAGCGGTTCACCGCGGACCTCGACGAGGGTCGGATCCCCGACGAGGACCGCTGAACAGCCCGAGAGCGCCGAGTGCGTTGCGGCACAAGGGTGATTAGCCCGTTTCGTGTTTGATTTGCGGTATATATCTGCCTAACGTGCGAAAAAGCTTGAACACATTCGTTCTGGCAATGTCTCCGAAGGGGAAGACGTGAACAAGGCGCAGCTCGTAGAAGCGATTGCCGACAAGGTTGGCGGCCGCCAGCAGGCCGCCGAAGCCGTCGATCATGTCCTGGACGCCATCGTCCGCGCGGTCGTCGCGGGCGAGCGGGTCTCGGTCACCGGCTTCGGGTCCTTCGAGAAGGTGGACCGCCCCGCCCGTTACGCCCGCAACCCCCAGACGGGCGAGCGGGTTCGGGTCAAGAAGACCTCCGTGCCGCGCTTCCGTGCCGGTCAGGGCTTCAAGGACCTGGTGAGCGGCTCGAAGAAGCTCCCGCGCGGCGGCGAGGTCTCGGTGAAGAAGGCGCCCAAGGGCAGCCTGACCGGGGGCGCCGCGGCGACGGTGAAGAAGGCCGCCGCGAAGAAGACCACGGCGAAGAAGGCCGCGGCCAAGAAGACGACGGCCAAGAAGACCACGGCCGCCGCCGCGAAGAAGACCACCGCGAAGAAGACGACCGCCAAGAAGACCACGGCGACCGCCAAGACCACGGCGGCGAAGAAGACCACCGCCAAGAAGGCCACCGCGAAGAAGGCCCCGGCGAAGAAGGTCACCGCGAAGAAGGCGCCGGCCAGGAAGTCGACGGCCCGCAAGACCACCGCGAAGAAGACCACCGCGCGCAAGGCGTAGGTCGTCGACCAGGGCACTCACGCGCCGGGCCGGACTCCCCTCGGAGTCCGGCCCGCGGCGTGTGCGAGGGGAGTTACAGCGTCTGCAGCGTGACGAGCGTGATCCGCAGGCCGTCCCCGTCCCGCTCCGTCTCGATCCGCACACGCTGCCCCGGCCGCAACAATCGCAGGCCGCCCCGGTCGAACGCCTCCGCATCGAAGGCCACGGGGGTGCCGTCGTCGAGCAGCACCTGCCCGCAACGGGTCTCGGTGTCGTAGGTGTACGCGGTCGCCTGCATGGGATTCAGGGTAATGCGTGCCCGTTCCCGTGCGGGCGCGTCGTGGCTGGTCCGGTCCGTGCCGGCGGACCCGCGCCTCGCCACGGTCCCGCGCCTTCACGGGGCGCACAGGCGCAGGTCCGCGCAGGCGGTCGCCGTATACGGTCCGACGCCCAGGGCCAGCGCCGCTCGCAGATCGTCCCCGGTGTCCACGTCCTGCCGTACCGAGTCCACGTCCTCCGGCAGGAGCTCCACCGCCCCCGACTCCCGGTGCCGCGCCCGCGAGTCGGGGCCGAAGACCGGGGCCAATTCCTGTTCCGCCCCCGCCGCCAGCAATGTCGTACCGATTCCCGCCGCGTCCGCGAGAAAAGCGCGGGGGAATTCCGCGGCGGCGGAAAGCACCCGCGACAGCTCGACCGCCCGCAGCGCCGGCAGATCGGCGTTCAGCGCGGCCACGGCGGCCCGCGGACGCGCCAGCCGCACCGCCGACGCCCCGTGCGCCAGCGCCGCGTTCAGGCCCCGCGCCGGCGCGTCCGGCACGATGCGCGCGCCCAGTGCGGACAGCTCACGCCCGGCCCGTTGATCGTCCGTGACGACCACCACATCCGAAACTCCAGGACACGCCAGCCCCGCGGCGACCGTGTCCTGGGCGAACGCGAGGACCAGCCCCGGGCGGACCCCGTCCGCCGCGGTGTCCGCGAGCCTGCTCTTGGCCCGCGACAAAGGCTTCAGGGGGATGACCAACGTCCACTGCACCGGCGTACCGTCCCTCTCTCGTCGCGATCATTGTCACCCGCGGCCGCTCGGCCACGGTGTATCAGGAGGCGCGCGGAGCTCCTCGCAAGGGCGGGGGCGGGCGACGGGCGGGCGTACGGTGTTCTCGACAGACCGGCGCTGCGGGGCGACACTTGTGCGGCCCCCGCCGGGGTCAGTTCCCCGTGGGTCCCTAGAGGAAGGTGTCCTTGTGCCCCGCCGCAGAATCGGCTTCTGGTACCGCTTCGCCGCGGTGATCTGCAAACCGCCGCTGGTGGTTCTGATCAAGCGGGACTGGCGTGGAATGGAGCACATTCCGGCCGAGGGCGGATTTATCACCGTGGTGAACCACAATTCCCACGTGGACCCCTTCGCATACGCGCACTATCAGTACAACACCGGACGGGTTCCGCGATTCCTGGCGAAGAGCGGCCTTTTCCGGAAGGGAATCGTGGGCGCCGCCATGCGCGGCACCGGACAGATTCCCGTCTACCGCGAGTCCACGGACGCCCTGAGCGCCTTCCGCGCCGCGATCGACGCCGTGGAGCGCGGTGAGTGCGTCGCCTTCTACCCCGAGGGCACCCTGACCCGCGACCCCGACGGCTGGCCCATGACCGGCAAGACCGGCGCCGCCCGGGTGGCCCTGCAGACCAGGTGCCCGGTGATCCCGGTCGCCCAGTGGGGCGCCAACGAACTGCTGCCGCCGTACGCGAAGAAGCCGAACCTCTTCCCGCGCAAGACCCACCACGTGCTGGCGGGCCCGCCCGTGGACCTCTCGCGCTTCTACGACAAGGAGATGACCCCGGAACTCCAGAAGGAGGCCACCGAGGTCATCATGGCGGCGATCACCCGCCTCCTGGAGGAGATCCGCGGCGAGAAGGCGCCCGAGACGCCGTACGACCCGCGCCGCGAGCGGATCGAGCAGCGCCGCCGCACGCGGGAGCAGAACAAGGGCAGGCAGGAAGAGGAGCAGAGCAAGTGAGCACGCCTGTGCGGGTGGCCGTCATGGGCACCGGCTCCTGGGGCACCGCCTTCGGCATGGTGCTCGCCGACGCCGGCTGCGACGTGACCCTGTGGGCCCGCCGGCCCGAGCTGGCCGAGACGGTCAACTCCACCCGGATCAATCCCGACTACCTGCCCGGCGTGGAACTCCCCGAGAACCTGCGCGCCACCGCGGACGCCGCCGAGGCGCTGCGCGACGCGGAGTTCACCGTCCTCGCCGTCCCCTCCCAGACCCTGCGCCACAACCTCGCCGAGTGGCTTCCGCTGCTCGCCCCGGACACCGTGCTCGTCTCCCTGATGAAGGGCGTGGAACTCGGCTCCGCCATGCGGATGAGCGAGGTCATCGAGGACGTCGCCAAGGTCGGACCGGAGCGCGTCGCCGTCGTCACCGGACCCAACCTGGCCCGCGAGGTCGCCGCCCGGATGCCCGCCGCCGCGGTCGTGGCCTGCGCCGACGAGGCGGTGGCCCGGCGGCTGCAGGCGGCCTGCCACACGCCGTACTTCCGGCCGTACACCGAGACCGACGTGGTCGGCTGCGAGCTGGGCGGCGCGGTGAAGAACGTCATCGGGCTCGCCGTCGGCATCGCGGACGGCATGGGGCTCGGCGACAACGCCAAGGGCTCGCTGATCACCCGGGGTCTCGCCGAGACCGCGCGGCTCGGCGTCGCGCTCGGCGCCGACCCGCTGACCTTCTCCGGACTGGCCGGTCTCGGCGACCTGGTGGCCACCTGCTCCTCGCCGCTGTCGCGCAACCACACCTTCGGCACCAACCTGGGCAAGGGCATGACCCTGGAGGAGACCATCGCGGTCACCAGGCAGACCGCCGAGGGCGTCAAGTCCTGTGAGTCCGTGCTGGATCTGGCCCGCAGGCACGGGGTCGACATGCCCATCGCGGAGACGGTCGTCGGCATCGTGCACGAGGGCAAGCCGCCGGTGGTCGCCCTCAAGGAGCTGATGTCGCGCAGCGCGAAGCCCGAACGACGCTGAGCGAAACCGCGGGGACCCTGCGCGCAATCCGCCCGTTTTTGTGCGTTCCGGGGCGGAGCCGACGCTGTATCCGGGCTCTACCAACGGGTACTCTCAACGCGATATGAGCACCGAGAACCTTCCCCAGAGCCCTGAGCAGCCGTCGCGCAAGCCCCGCGTGGCCGTCGTGTTCGGTGGCCGTAGCTCCGAACACGGGATCTCCGTGGTCACCGCGGGCGCCGTCCTCAAGGCCATCGACCGGACGAAGTACGACGTCCTGCCGATCGGCATCACCCGCGAGGGCCGCTGGGCGCTGACGGCCGACGAGCCGGAGCGGATGGCCATCACCGACCGCTCCCTGCCCGCCGTCGAGGAACTGGCGGAGTCGCACGAGGGCGACGTGGTGCTCCCCGTGGCCCCCGCCAACCGGGAGGTCGTCTACAGCGAGCCCGGCTCCGTGCCCAAGGCGCTCGGCGAGGTCGACGTCGTCTTCCCGGTGCTGCACGGCCCCTACGGCGAGGACGGCACCTTGCAGGGCCTCCTGGAGCTGTCCGGAGTGCCGTACGTGGGCGCGGGTGTGCTCGCCTCGGCCGTCGGCCAGGACAAGGAGTACATGAAGCGGGTCTTCACCTCCTTCGGGCTCAAGGTCGGCCCGTACGTGGTGATCCGGCCCCGCGAGTGGCAGCGGGACGAGGCCGCGGCGCGCAAGAAGATCGTGGACTTCGCCGGCGAGCACGGCTGGCCGCTGTTCGTGAAGCCGGCGCGGGCCGGCTCCTCCATCGGCATCACCAAGGTCGACGACCTGTCCGGCCTGGACGAGGCGATCGCCGAGGCGCAGTCGCACGACCCGAAGATCCTGGTCGAGGCCGCCGTCGTCGGCCGCGAGATCGAGTGCGGTGTCCTCGAGTTCGAGGACGGGCCGCGGGCCTCGGTCCCGGCGGAGATCCCGCCGCCGGACACGCACGCGTACTACGACTTCGAGGCCAAGTACATCGACTCCACGCCCGGACTGGTGCCGGCGCCGCTCACCGAGGAGGAGACCGCCGAGGTGCGGCGGCTCGCGGTGGAGGCGTTCGAGGCGGCGTCCTGCGAGGGGCTGGTGCGGGCGGACTTCTTCCTCACGCGGGACGGGGAGTTCGTCATCAACGAGATCAACACCCTGCCGGGCTTCACGCCGATCTCGATGTACCCGCAGATGTGGCAGGCGACCGGGGTCGGCTACTCCGAGCTGATCGACCTGCTGATCCAGGCCGCGCTGCGCCGCTCCACCGGGCTGCGCTGAGCAGGCGACCCGCTAGCCGCGCATGGAGGCCATCCCCGTGGGGATGGCCTTCTTCACGGCCGGGGCCAGGTCCTCCAGCACCTGTGTGCTGTCGTCCGGTCCCGACAGCTTCTTCGGCAGGGTCACCTGGACGTACGCCTTGCGGCCCGCTGTCGTGAAGTGCCAGGTGCCGTCGCCCTCCTTCTCCATCAGCCAGTCCACGCCGTTGACCCCGCCCGCGATCGCGTCGGGATCCTCGCCCTGGGCCACCTTGGGATCGATCATCTTCGGCGGCCGGACGATCCCGCAGCGCAGTATGATCGCCGGGTTTCCCCAGCCCGCCGTGTAGACGGACCGGGGTTCGGGATCGGCGCGACGCTGCCCGTCCACCTCGGTGGGCAGCACCTCGTGCAGACTCCGGCACAGCGGTGCGGTCTTCGCGTCGGGACGGGGAGCCGCGACCGTGGCGCTGTCGTCCGAGGAGCAGCCCGCGACCGCGAGCAGCAGGACCGGCGCGACCAGGGCGGCGAGCAGGGCGGGGGGCCGGTGACCGAAGGAGTTCACCGGCCAAGCGTAGACGGGGGCTACAGATGCACGACCGGACAGGTCAGGGTGCGGGTGATGCCGTCCACTTGCTGGACCTTGGCGACCACCATGCGTCCGAGTTCGTCGACGGTCTCGGACTGGGCGCGCACGATGACGTCGTACGGACCCGTGACGTCCTCGGCCTGGATCACTCCAGGGATCTTGCTGATGGTCTCGGCTACGGTCGACGCCTTGCCGACCTCCGTCTGGATCAGGATGTACGCCTGTACCACGGAACCTCCAGGGCGGCCACGAGGATCATGTGGGGAAAAGGAACGCCACGGTATCGCGTCGCCGCTCCCCGCGGGGAGACCTGCGGGAACCGGGCTTGCGCGCCAGGGTGCGGGCACGACGGAAGTTGACGGTCGTCCGGGACCGGACCGGCGGCCGTTCCCGACCGCGTCGGGGTCATCTCGACGGTATCGGGGACACTGATGAGGCGCGAGTCAGCACGGTCAGGCAGAGGCAGAGAAGGGGAGTCAGGGACATGAAGGGCACGGTTGGTGAGCTCGGGGAATTCGGGCTCATCAGGGAGCTCACCTCCCGTCTCACCACTACCCCGGCGGTCCGGATCGGCCCGGGGGACGACGCCGCCGTGGTGGCCGCGCCCGACCGGCGGGTGGTGGCCAGCACCGACGTCCTGCTGGAGGGGCGGCACTTCCGCCGCGACTGGTCCACGGCCTACGACGTGGGGCGCAAGGCGGCCGCGCAGAACCTCGCGGACATCGCCGCGATGGGCGCCGTGCCGACCGCCCTGCTGCTCGGCCTGGTCGTGCCGGCCGAACTCCCGGTCAGCTGGCCCACCGAGCTGATGGACGGGCTGCGCGACGAGTGCCAGGTCGCGGGCGCCGCCGTGGTCGGCGGGGACGTCGTACGCGGCGACACCATCACCGTGTCGATCACCGCGCTCGGCGATCTGCGCAACCAGGAACCGGTGACCCGGGCCGGCGCCCAGCCCGGCGACCTGGTGGCCGTCACGGGCTGGCTGGGCTGGTCCGCGGCCGGTTACGCGGTGCTGTCGCGCGGTTTCCGCTCGCCGCGCGCCTTCGTGGAGGCCCACCGGCGCCCCGAGCCGCCGTACCACGCGGGCCCGGCCGCCGCCTCGCTCGGCGCGACCGCGATGTGCGACGTGAGCGACGGACTGATCGCGGACCTCGGTCACATCGCCGAGGCCAGCAAGGTCCGCATCGACATCCGCTCCGGCGCGATCGACGTGCCCACGCAGATGAACGACATCGGGCAGGCCGTCGGGGTGGACCCGTTGCAGTGGGTGCTGACCGGGGGAGAGGACCACGCGATCGTGGCGACCTTCCCGCCGGACACCAAGCTCCCGGCCCGCTGGAAGGTCATCGGCGAGGTCCTGAACCCCTCCGCGCTGCCGCAGGTCACGGTCGACGGGGCGCCCTGGACCAACAGAGGCGGCTGGGACCACTTCGGGGACATAGAGTCGTGAGCGCCCCGCCCAGGGTGCTCACGGTGGCCGGCTCCGACTCCGGCGGCGGCGCCGGCATCCAGGCCGACCTCAAGACGATGCTCGCGCTCGGTGTGCACGGGATGAGCGTGCTCACCGCGGTGACCGCACAGAACTCCCTCGGCGTGCGGGGTGTCTGGGAACTCCCGGCCGAGGCGGTGCGGGCCCAGTACCGCGCCGTCGTGGACGACATCGGCGTACAGGCCGTGAAGACCGGCATGCTGGGCTCGGCCGAACTGGTCGGGACCGTCGCCGAGTTGATCTCCGGCACGGACGCGCCGGCGGTGGTCGACCCGGTGGGCGTCTCCAAGCACGGCGACGCGCTGCTCGCCGCCTCCGCCCTGGACGCCGTACGCACGCGGCTGCTCCCGGCCGCGACCGTGGCGACCCCGAACCTGGACGAGGTGCGCCAACTCACCGGGGTCCGGGTGGAGTCGGAGGACGATCTACGACGGGCCGCGGAGGCGGTGCTGGCGTACGGGCCCCGCTGGGTGCTGATCAAGGGCGGGCATCTGGCCGGTGACGCGGTGGATCTGCTCACCGACGGCTCGACCGGGCAGGAGCACTGGCTGCGCGCGCCCCGCCATGACAACCGGCACACCCACGGCACCGGCTGCACGCTGGCCTCGGCGATCGCCTCGGGGCTGGCGAGGGGCCTCGCGGTCCCGGCGGCGGTGGCGGCGGCCAAGGAGTACGTCACCGGGGCGATCGCGGCGGGCTTCCCGCTGGGCGCGGGCATCGGCCCGGTGGATCACGGGTGGCGCTCCAGGGCGTGACCCGGATCCGCCCGGCGGACGCGCTCGGCGCCCGCCGGTCTGTGCCGTTCGCGGGCGTGCGCTGAGCCGGGTCGCGCCGGCTGTGGGCGTGCGTGGGTACGAGGTGGGGCGCGCACACCCACGGGGGCGGGCCCGACTCCCCCCACACAGGCTCACGGGCTCGTGCCCGGAGCCGGGGCTGGGTCGTGGACGCGAGCGGGCCTCGGTCGGGGTCTACTCCGGGGACGCGCGCAGGTGCTGGTCCAGGAAGAGGGCCGCGCGGTCCAGCGCCTCGTCCGCCTCGTCCAGGGCGCCGGCGAACGACTGGAAGACATGCGGCACGTCGGCCGTGACGTCCAGGATCACATCCACCCCGGCCGCCCTCGCGCGCTCGGCGAGGCGCGTGGAGTCGTCCAGCAGGATCTCGTTCGTGCCCACCTGGAGCAGCATCGGCGGCAGGCCGGTCAGGTCGGCGCAGACGGCCGGGCTGAGCAGCGGAGCGCTGGGATCGGCGCCGGCGAGGTACATCCTCCCGGTGTGCTCGACGGCCGCGCGCGTGAAGATCGGGTCGATGCCCGCCTTGGTTTCCATGCTCGCGCCGGTCCGCGTCGCGTCGAGGCCCGGGGAGAACGCCAGGAGCGCGGCGGGCAGCGGCAGCCCCGCGTCCCGGGCGGCCAGGCAGGTGGTGACGGCGAGCCCGCCGCCCGCGGAGTCCCCGGCGAGGACGACGGCCGAGGGGGCCGTGCCCCCGTCGAGCAGGGCGCGGTACGCGGCGAGTGTGTCCTCGATCGCGGCCGGGAACGGGTGCTCGGGAGCCAGCCGGTAGTCCAGCGAGTACGCCGCGCGGCCGGTCCGGGTCACCAGGTGGCCCGTCAGCGACAGGGCCGTCTCGGGTGAGCCGCTCACCCAGCCGCCGCCGTGGAAGTACAGGATCGTCCCGGCGCGCGGGTCGCCCTCCGGGTCCACGCGCAGTGCGGGCCGGTCGCCGAGCGTGGTCAGGGTCGTGCGGAGGCCCTCGGGCACGGGCATCGTGCTCATCAGCGCCTCGAATCCGGCCCGGATCTCCTCGATCGTCCCAGGGCCCTGCGGACGCGGCCGGCGCAGCAGCGCGTCGATCCGGGCGCGCTGTTCCTCGCTCATGATGTTCCCCCTCCTGATAGCTGCCTCTACACTATATGCCGTGGAATATAAAACGACAGGCGACGCCTCCGTCCTCCCGGATCTCTTCTCCGACCTGGTGCGCTGCGAGACGCGGCTGTACAACGCCCTGAACGACCTGCTGCGCGCCCGGCACGGGATCGTGACCTCCCAGTTCGAGGTCCTGCGCTACCTGCGCGACCATCCGCGGGCGCGGGTGGCGGATCTCGCGGCCGAGTTCGCCATCGGCATCGGGGCGACGAGCAAGAGCGTCGACCGGCTGGAGAGGCTGGGCTGGGCGGTCCGGGCCCCGAATCCGGCCGACCGCCGTTCCTCGCTGCTGGCCCTGACCGATGAAGGCGTCCGGCTCGTCGAAGCGGCGGAGGAGACGTTCGGCGCGGGGCTGGCCGAGCTGGTGGGAGGGGCGCTCGACGCCTCGTCGGTGGCAGCGGCCGCGCACGCCCTCGCCGCGCTGCGTTCCGCCCTTGAGGGCAGGGGGATCGGCATGCCGACGGGCTGAGGGCGGGGAGTGTCACCGGGAGGGGCGCCCGTTTCCGGGTACGGCAAAAAGCCGGTCCACCCTGAGGTGGACCGGCTCAGTGCAGCGAACCAGGCAGTGGCCGCGCGCTCAGCTGTAGCGTCAGCGCGAGACCTTGCCGGCCTTGATGCACGAGGTGCAAGCGTTCACGCGCTTCGGCGTCCCGCCCACCACGGTACGCACACGCTGGATGTTCGGGTTCCAGCGGCGGGACGTACGGCGGTGCGAGTGCGAGATGTTGTTGCCGAAGCCCGGCCCCTTGCCGCAGACGTCGCAGTTGGCAGCCACGGGTCACTCCAAAGACTTCAGATGCACTTACGGATAATCCCGGCTTGCCGGGATCGAGATCGTACGACCTGAGATCTGAGTGGCGTTGCCAGGGGAAAAGCCCGATCAGATCGGGCAACCGGAGCAGCATAGCAAGCCTGCGTCGGTAGAGCGAAACTACCATGACCGCGGGGGTCCCCGCCCCCGGCCCACTTCCGGCGGGCACCGTCCCGGGGTCTACGCTGCGACCACGTCAAGCCAGCTCAGGGAGGCGCAGGTGGCGCAGGTGCCGGGGACATTTCTCGATGGTCTCGGGGTGCGCACCTGGTGCGGTCTGGCCCTGCGCGCCCTGGGGCGGGCGCGCGAGGAGATCGACGCGATCAACGTCTATCCGGTGGCCGACGGCGACACCGGGACCAATCTCTATCTGACCCTGGAGTCCGCCGCGACGGCCGTGGAGGCCGTGTTCGCGGGGTACGAGACGGAGCCCGCCGAGCCGTCCCTCCAGGACGCGGTGCGCGCGATGGCCCACGGTGCGCTCATCGGTGCCCGGGGCAACTCCGGCACGATCCTCGCCCAGCTGCTGCGCGGCATGGCCCAGGTGCTCGCGGGGGACGGCGCGGAGCCGCGCTGCGACGGGCCCGCGCTGCGGCTCGCGCTGCGCCGGGCCGCCGATTCCGCCCGGCAGGCCGTGGCCCATCCCGTCGAGGGCACGGTGCTGACGGTCGCCTCGGCCGCCGCCGACGCCGCCGAGCGCGCGGACGGCGACTGCGGGACGGTGGCCCGAGCCGCCTACGAGGGCGCCCGCACCGCCCTGGCGGCGACCCCGGCCCAGCTGTCCGTCCTGGCGCGGGCCGGAGTGGTCGACGCGGGGGGCAGCGGGCTGGTGGCGGTGCTGGGCGCGCTGGTGGAGGCGTGTACGGGGGAGGGGCCCGGAGAGGCCGTGCGCGAGACCACCGCCCAGGCCCCGCGAGCCCTGCCCGACGCCGCAGCCTGCGCCGAAGCGGCCGAGGACGGCGGTCCCGCCTTCGAGGTGATCTACCTCCTGGAGGCCGACGACGTGGCCGTGACCCGGCTCCGCGCCCGCCTGGACTCCCTCGGCGACTCCCTGGTGGTCGTCGGCGGCGACGGGCTGTGGAACGTCCATGTGCACGTGGACGACGCGGGCGCCGCCGTGGAGGCGGGGGTGGAGGCCGGGCGGCCCTACCGGATCCGGATCACGCACTTCGGGGCGGGGGACGTGCACACCGGTGGCCCGCGCCCCCCGCGCGAGCGGGCCCAGCGGGCCGTCGTGGCCGTCGTTCCGGGACAGGGCCTGGCCGGGCTGTACGCGGAGGCCGGCGCGACCACGGTGCTCGCGCGCCCCGGGGAGCCGCCCGCGAGCGGGGAGCTGCTGGCGGCGGTACGGCGGGCCCACGCGCGCGAGGTCGTGCTGCTGCCCAACGACGCCGAGCTGCGCGACACCGCGGCCGCGGCGGCCGAGCAGGCCCGTACCGAGGGCGTCCGGGTGGCGCTGATCCCGACCCGCTCGGCGGTCCAGGGCATCGCGGCGCTCGCGGTGCACGAGCCCGGCCGCCGGTTCGACGAGGACGTCGTCCAGATGACCTCCGCCGCGGGCGCCACCCGCTACGGCGAGGTCGTCGTCGCCGAACGCCAGTCCTGGACGACGGCCGGCATCTGCCAGGCCGGGGACGTCCTCGGCCTGATCGACGGCGACGTGGCGGTGATCGGCACGGACGTCGCCACCACCGCCGAGACCGTCCTGGACCGCATGCTCCAGGCCGGCGGCGAACTCGTCACCCTCGTCGTCGGCGACGAGGCCCCCGAAACCGTCGCCGGCCGCCTGGAGACCCGGGTACGGGAGTCCTACCTGGCCGTGGACACGGCGGTGTACCGGGGCGGCGGCCAGGGGGCGCTGCTGCTCATCGGGGTGGAATGAGCGCGGGGCCGGCTCGTCGGTCCGGGCTGCCGGTCCGTCCGGGCGCGGTGGCGGGGCGTCCGGGGCGCCTCGGCCGTCCGGAGACCCGGGTACGGGGGGTGCCGCGCGCCGCCGCACGGTGAGCGCGTGGGGCGGGCGTCGGTTCGGACCGGGGTGGTGGCCGGCCTGCGTGCGGTGGGACGCGGCCGCGGGAGGCGCGGCGCTCGCCGGGGCGGCGTGCGCGCGGCGGTCCCGGGTCACTCCTCCGTGGCGAGCAGCCGGGTGGCCTCCGCGCGGCGTGCGCGGACCGTCTCGTCGTCGTCACCCGTGTCCGCGTAGGCCGCGAGGACGGCGCGGGCACGGGCCGCCGCTTCCTCGGGGCGTCCCAGTTCGGCGGCGAGCCGGCCCGCCGTGAGTTCGGCGCCGGTGCGGTCGTGCAGCCCGTCCGCGCCCAGCGAGCCGAACAGGGCGACGGCCCGTTCGAGGTGGGCCGGCGCGTCGCCGGGGTTCGCGCCCTGAGTGAGGAGATCGCCGAACTGGCGGTGGGTGTGGGCCAGTTCGGCCGTCAGCTCGTTCCGGGTCGCGGGGTCCGCCGCGGCCTCCCGCGCGCGCTCGCACGCCTCCACGGCCTCGGTCATCAACCCCGCGGCCGCCGTGGCGTCCTCGCTCAGCGCCAGCCACGCGCGGGCCCGCAGGGAGCGGACGAGGAGGTGCGGTCTGCCGAGGGAGCGCCACAGCTCGCCCGCGCGGGCGTACGCCTGGTCGGCCTCCGCCACCAGGCCCGCGTTGCCGAGGGCGTCGGCGGCGAGGTGGGCGAGCGTGGCGTGGTCCCGCTGGTCGGACCAGTGCCGGGCGATGTCGGCGGCCAGCAGCCGCTGCTCCGCCGCCGCCCGGTGCTCGCCCAGCTCCTCCAGGCAGTCCCCGAGCCACCAGCGGGCCTGGACGACGGCCTCCTCGCCGTGCGTCTCGGCGCGCAGGTCGGCCAGCGCCGACTCCAGCACCTCGGCCGCCTCCGCGCACCGCCCCTGCCGCAGCAGGTGACCGCCCAGCCGCTGCCGCGCCCAGGCCCCGAGCGTGCCGGACTCCCCGGCCTCGTCGGCCCAGTGCGTGGCCTCCAGCGCATGCGCCCCGGCCTCCGCGGCGTCATCGCGCGCGGCCGCCGACTCGGCTATCCGCAGGTGCAGTTGGGCACGACCGGCCGGTTCCACGTACGGCCCGCCGTGCTCCAGCGCCGCCCGCAGCGCCCGCTCGGCCCCGTCCCGGTCACCGGCCTCCTCGGCCAGCGCCGCGAGCCGTACCTCGTACTCCACCGCGCACCACGGCAGTCCGGCGCGCACGTACTCCTCGGCGGCCCGCCGGAGCAGCTCCGTCGCCCGCGCGCCGTCCCCGGCCGTCCCGGCCAGCTCGGCCAGCATGCCCCAGGCCTCGCCGGCCCGAGCCGCCAACCGCACGTCCCGCGTGCCGTGCCCCTCGACCAGGGCCAGCACCTCGCGCACGGCGGCGCCCGCGTCCTCGGGAGAACCCCCGGCGCGCGCCCGGTGCATCAGGATCCGCGCCCTGCTCATCAGCACGGCCGCGGTCTGCCGTACCCCGGTCGCCTCGGCGGCGTGCATCGCGCGGACCTCGTCGTACAGGCCGGTTACGGCGGTCAGGGCCGCGTCCGCCTCGCCCCGCAGCGCCCGGAAGTAGGCGCCCCTGGCCCGTGCGGCCAGGGCCTCGCCGGGATCGCCCGCCGCCACGTACAGCTCGGCCGCCCGTTCGAACAGCTCGGCGCCCTCGGGGCCCCGGGCCATGGCCTCGTGGTCGGCGAGTTCCGCACGGTCGCGCGGCGCCAGCTCGGTGTCGCCCGCGGCGCGCGCCACCGCGGCCCATGCCTCCAGCGCGTTTGGGCGCAGGCCGTCCGCCAGCCGGTGCGCCTCGGCGAGGAGCGCGGGCAGGTCGGGTGCGGCGGCGGTGGCCGGCGCCGGGGGAGCGGGCGGCGGGACCGGGCGGGGGGTGCGCACGCCCAGCGAAAGGCGCTCCACCAGCGGCCGCCCGGCCATCCGCGCCCGTGCCCGGTCACCGACGTACGACGTGCCGTTGCGCGCGTCGAAGCGCTCCGCCAGGGCCAGCGCCTCCGTGCGGGCGTGGGCCGCGAGGTCCCGGGCCGTCCAGGCGCGCCCGGCCGGGCCCGGCACCCGCTCGTGACCGAGGCCCAGTTCGGTCAGGCGTTCGGTCAGCAGGGTCACCACGGCCAGGAAGTCCAGTCGGCTGCGCGGATGCCCGGTGTCCGTGAAGTACGCGGGCCGCTCGGCCAGCAGTTCGAGACCGCGAGCCTCGTTGCCGGTCAGCGCGCAGAACTCCACGTGCTCGGCGTACGCGCCCCGCATGCTTTCCATGGGCCGCACCAGCCTGAGCCCCCGCAGATGGTGCGCGCGGGCCTCCTCCGTCCGGCCGAGCCGCAGCAGCGGGGCCAGCGAGGCGGCGAGCACCGCGTGCGGCTCGTGCGCACAGGTGAACTCGCCCTCCAGCACCGGCCGCCACAGCTCCAGCGCCTCGGCGTCCCGGCCGGTCTCCACCTGCCACAGGCCCTGCCCGAGCAGCTCGCAGGCATGGCAGTCGGCCATCTCGTCCCGGTCCGCGGCCAGCCACGCCGCGTACGCCCGCTCCGCCCGCGCCAGGTCCCCGATGTGCGCGGCCACACTGAACTCGGCGCTGCGCACGGCCCGTTCGGAGTGCCCGGCGAGCCGGTAGCGGTGCTCCATCTCGCCCAGCCACTTCTCGATCGAGGCGAGCGGGACGTGCGGCTGGTCCAGCATGCCCGCCGACATCCACTTGAAGAACCAGTGCAGCGAGTGCGTCTCGTACGCGTCGAAGTCCTCGGGCCGCTCGTCCCACATCCGCAGCAGCCGCGCGAAGGGGACGAACATCTTGTCCTTCTCGGAGCTGTAGTTGTAGACGTTCAGCTGGTGCCCGAGCGCCTCGATCACGGCCAGCGGGACGTCCAACCCCTCGGCCGCCGTGAGCAGTTGCTCCGCGCGGGCGTTGCGGGCCGGGCCCTCCGGCTGCTCGGCGTTCTCCGCCATCGCCCGGCGCAGCTCCGCCAGGTCCCTGATCTCAGCCATCCGTTCCCCCTCGCGTCGCCCACTCCAGCAGATCGCCGAACGCCCGGTTGAGCAGCGCGGAGTCCGCGGGCCGCAGGGGCCGCTGCGCCATCAGCAGCGCCTGCCCGTACAGCGACTCGACCGCGGTGCCGATCAGTTCCGGGTCGTCCAGCGAACCGATCCTGCGGATCAGCGGATTGAGGTGGTTGAGCACCAGCCGGGCCCGGGGCGCGCTGCCGCGCAGGGAGCCCAGGATGCCCGCCCACAGGTCGTCGGCCCGCTCCTCGGCGGCCGCACGCGCCTGCTCGTGCCGCGCCGACCGGTCGTCCAGGTGCAGCGCGGGCACCGACAGCGGATGGAAGGCGCGCAGCACGACATCGCAGCCCAGCGGGTCCAGCCTCGCCCGCGCGGCCGCCAGGAACCCGGTGAGCGCCAGCTCCACGCCCGGGTCGACCCCGTCCAGATGCGCGGTCACGGTGTCCGCGTCCAGCTCGGCGACCACCGTCCCCGGCCGCACCGACGGCAGCGCCTCGATCAGCTCGCTGTCGTACGTGTAACCGCCGTTGACCACGCCCACGCCCTGTGCCGAGGCGATCGGCGCGACCTGCCGGAACTCCTCGACGCTGCGCGTGAAGTGCACCACCGGGTGCCGGCGCGCGAACTCCTCCAGCGACAGCC
The DNA here is from genome assembly GCF_030269125.1 of Streptomyces hygroscopicus subsp. hygroscopicus. Lineage (GTDB taxonomy): Bacteria > Actinomycetota > Actinomycetes > Streptomycetales > Streptomycetaceae > Streptomyces > Streptomyces hygroscopicus_C. The sequence goes on from NZ_BSSM01000011.1 coordinate 151,213, forward strand.
GTCCGTCGGTCGTCTCGAACGGCAGCCACGGCAGCATCGTGCGCAGCATCCCGCGGTCGTGCCGCGCCAGCGACTTCACGCCCAGGTGGTGCACCGCGAGGAACGCGGCCAGCCGCTCCGGATCACCGGCCGCGAGCCCGGTCAGCCAGGCCCGGATCCGCTCACCGAGCGCGTCCCGCACGGCGGCCAGGGTCTCGTCCTCGTACAGCGACTCGCGCGAGGCCGTGGGCCGCAGACTGTCGGTGTCCAGCACGCAGCGCACGAAGAACGCCCAGTCGGGCAGCAGCTGTTCGGCCCGCTCGGTCAGCAGCATGCCCTTCAGATGCACCCGGTGCGTCGCCCGCTGAGCCGGGCTCACCGCCGACGGCAGCACATAGGCCACCCCGCGGACCCCGGCCAGCGGTACGTCCAGGTCGATCGAGTCCAGCGGGGTGAACCCGAACTGCTCGTGGCAGTGCCGGGCGAGCGCCACCCGGCGGGCGCCGGGGCTCGGATACGGCCGGTCCCACGGCGCGGGCAGCTCGCCTATCGGCTCCTCGTCCACCCGGACGTCGTACGGCAGCAGCGCGCCGAAGTCCCGGGCCAGCGCGCGGACCCGCTCGGGCGCGAGCCACTCGGCTGCCCCGGGCCGCGCCGTCAGCCGCACTGTCGTACCGGGCTCGGGCCGCGCCGCGTCGGGGAGCGTCCGCACGGTGTACGAGCCGTCGTCGCGCGCCGTCCATTCCACCGGCGGAGCGTCCGGCGTACGGGCGCTGCGGCTGACCACCCGGATCCGCTCGGCGACCACGAAGGCGGCGAGCAGACCGATGCCGAACTGCCCGAGGAAGCCGGAGCGGGCCTCCTGGAGGCCCTCGGCGCGCTTGGAGCTGCGCCCGATGGTGGCCAGCAGTTCGTGCACGTCCGACTCGGTGAGCCCGATGCCGCTGTCCTCCACGCACAGGACGCCGTCCGCCGTGCGCAGCCGGACCAGCGCCGGCGCGTCGGGCTGTTCGGCCCGCCGGGCGGTGACGGCGTCCACGGCGTTCTGGAGCAGCTCGCGCAGGTAGACCTTCGGACTGGAGTAGAGGTGATGGGAGAGCAGGTCGACCAGGCCGCGCAGGTCGACCTGGAAGCTGTGAGGGGGAAGAGGCGGATGGGGCGTCTGGGATGACTGTGAGGTCTGGGAGTCCATCGTCACTGCGCCGGAGGGGACGCGTTTCGGCGCGGGGTCGGGCGGTCCCGCTGCCAGGGCGGTGACCGCGAAGGATGGCCGGAGCGCGCCATCCTAGGGCCGAATCCGGGAGCCTGACCAGGGGTTTCCAGGACCTGTACGGCATCTCGGGACGAATCCCCGGGGCACCGCTCTACGGCAATGTCGGTGCGGTGGTGTGCAATGGATGCCGTGCCCGCACTGGAAGAACCACTGAGACAGCCCCTGAGGTCAGTGCTCGGCCCCGCCACCGCGAAGGTGATGGCCGAGCACCTCGGCCTGCACACCGTCGGCGACCTCCTGCACCACTACCCGCGCAGGTACGAGGAGCGCGGCCAGCTCACCCACCTCGCCGACCTCCCGATGGACGAGCACGTCACCGTGGTCGCCCAGGTCGCCGACGCCCGCCTGCACACCTTCGCCTCCTCCCGGGCGCCCCGCGGCAAGGGCCAGCGCCTGGAGGTCACGATCACCGACGGCAGCGGCCGCCTCCAGCTGGTCTTCTTCGGCAACGGCGTGCACAAGCCCCACAAGGACCTGCTGCCGGGCACCCGCGCGATGTTCGCCGGCAAGGTCTCCGTCTTCAACCGCCGCCTCCAGCTCGCCCACCCGGCCTACGAGTTGCTGCGCGGCGACGGCGAGGAGACCGTCGAGGCCTGGGCGGGCGCCCTGATCCCGATCTACCCGGCGACCGCCAAACTGGAGTCCTGGAAGATCGGCAAGGCGGTGCAGACCGTCCTGCCCGCCGCCCAGGACGCCGTCGACCCGCTGCCGCCCGCCCTGCGCGAGGGCCGCGGCCTGCTCCCGCTCCCCGAGGCCCTGCTCAGGATCCACCGCCCGCACACCAAGGCCGACATCGCCGACGCCCGCGCCCGCCTGAAGTGGGACGAGGCATTCGTCCTCCAGGTCGCCCTGGCCCGCCGCAGGCACGCCGACGCCCTGCTCCCGGCCGTCCCCCGCCGCCCCGGGGCCGACGGCCTCCTCACCGCCTTCGACGACCGGCTTCCCTTCACCCTCACCGAGGGCCAGCAGAAGGTCTCCCGTGAGATCTTCGCCGACCTGGCCACCGAACACCCCATGCACCGGCTGCTCCAGGGCGAGGTGGGCAGCGGCAAGACGCTGGTCGCCCTGCGCGCCATGCTCGCCGTGGTCGACGCGGGCGGGCAGGCCGCGATGCTCGCGCCCACCGAGGTGCTGGCCCAGCAGCACCACCGGTCGGTCACGGAGATGATGGGCGACCTGGCCGAGGGGGGCATGCTGGGCGGCACCGAGAACGCCACCAGGGTGGTGCTGCTCACCGGTTCCATGGGCGCCGCGGCCCGCCGCAGGGCCCTGCTCGACCTGGCCACCGGCGAGGCCGGGATCGTCATCGGCACCCACGCCCTGATCGAGGACAAGGTCCAGTTCCACGACCTCGGCCTGGTCGTCGTGGACGAACAGCACCGCTTCGGCGTGGAGCAGCGCGACGCCCTGCGCGGCAAGGGCAAACAGCCCCCGCACCTCCTCGTCATGACGGCCACCCCGATCCCGCGCACCGTCGCCATGACCGTCTTCGGCGACCTGGAGACCTCCGTCCTCGACCAGCTCCCGGCGGGCCGCTCCCCGATCGCCAGCCATGTCGTCCCGGCCGCCGACAAGCCGCACTTCCTGGCCCGCGCCTGGGAGCGGGTGCGCGAGGAGGTGGCGAACGGCCACCAGGCGTACGTCGTGTGCCCCCGCATCGGTGACGACATCGACGAAGCGGCCGGCCCGAAGAAGGCGGGCGAGAAGAAGTCCCCCGAGGACGAGGCCGAGAAGCGCCCCCCGCTGGCCGTCCTCGACGTGGCCGGACAACTGGCGAAGGGCCCCCTCCAGGGGCTGCGGGTCGAGGTGCTGCACGGCAGGATGCACCCCGACGACAAGGACGCGGTGATGCGCCGCTTCGCCGCCGGCGAGACCGACGTCCTGGTCGCCACCACGGTCATCGAGGTGGGCGTGAACGTCCCGAACGCCACCGCGATGGTCATCATGGACGCCGACCGCTTCGGCGTCTCCCAGCTCCACCAGCTGCGCGGGCGCGTCGGCCGCGGCTCGGCACCCGGCCTGTGCCTCCTGGTCACCGAGATGCCCGAGGCCAGCGCCGCCCGCCAGCGGCTGAACGCGGTCGCCTCCACCCTCGACGGCTTCGAACTCTCCCGCATCGACCTCGAACAACGCCGCGAGGGCGACGTCCTCGGCCAGGCCCAGTCCGGCGCCCGCTCCAGCCTCCGCGTCCTCGCGGTCATCGAGGACGAGGAGGTCATCGCGCAGGCGCGGCAGGAGGCGACGGCGGTGGTCGCGGCGGACCCGGACATGGAGCATCTGCCGGGCCTCAGGACAGCGTTGGACGCGCTGCTGGACGAGGAGAGGGAGCAGTACCTGGAAAAGGGCTGAGGCGCCCCGCGGGGGAGCGGGGCAGTATGTGACATGCGGCCGCCGCCGCGCGGGCGCGAGCGACCACGGGGCGCGGCCTGCCAGACTGGATCGGCAACCGCCCCCGAACAAGGAACGAAGATGACCCGCGTGATCGCCGGCAAGGCAGGCGGACGGCGCCTCTCCGTACCGCCCGGCACAGGAACCCGGCCGACCTCGGACCGCGCACGCGAAGGTCTCTTCTCCACCTGGCAGTCCCTCCTCGGCGGCCCCCTGGAGGGCGAACGCGTCCTCGACCTCTACGCCGGCTCCGGCGCCGTCGGCCTCGAAGCCCTCTCCCGCGGCGCGAGTCACACCCTCCTGGTCGAAGCCGACCCCCGCGCCGCGAGGACGGTCCGCGAGAACGTGCGGAACCTGGGCCTCCCCGGCGCCGAGGTCAGATCGGGCAAAGCCGAACAAGTCATCAGGACCGCGCCCCCCGCCGCCCCGTACGACCTGGTCTTCCTCGATCCGCCCTACGCGGTCACGGACGACGATCTTCGCGAGATTCTCCTCACACTCCGCTCGGAGGGGTGGCTCACGCAGGACGCGCTGGTCACCGTGGAGCGCAGCACCAGAGGCGGCGAATTCCGGTGGCCGGACGGTTTCGAACCGATCCGGTCCCGTCGCTACGGCGAGGGAACGTTTTGGTACGGTCGCGCCGCCTCTACGTGCGAAGACGCACGATGACCGGACCGGAGAGCGAGGGATCTCAAGTGCGCCGCGCCGTCTGTCCCGGGTCGTTCGACCCCATCACCAACGGACATCTCGACATCATCGCCCGAGCCTCCCGGCTGTACGACGAGGTCTACGTCGCGGTGATGATCAACCAGTCCAAGAAGAGCCTGTTCGAGGTCGAGGAGCGGATCGAGCTGATCCGCGACGTCACCTCCGAGTACGCCAACGTACGGGTGGAGTCCCACCACGGCCTCCTCGTGGACTTCTGCAAGCAGCGCGACATCCCGGCCATCGTCAAGGGCCTGCGCGCCGTCAGCGACTTCGACTACGAGCTGCAGATGGCCCAGATGAACAACGGCCTCACCGGCGTCGAGACGCTGTTCGTGCCGACCAACCCCACCTACAGCTTCCTGTCCTCCTCGCTCGTCAAGGAGGTCGCGGCGTGGGGCGGCGACGTCTCCCACCTGGTGCCGCCGCAGGTCCTCGCCGCCCTCAAGAGGCGGCTGCGCAAGGACTGATGGGACTTGGGACTACAGTCGTCCCGTCCGTCTCCGATCCGGCTGTAGGAAGTGGCGAGCACAGGTGGACGTGCAGAAGAAGCTCGACGAGATCGTCTCGGCGGTCGCCGGCGCACGGGCCATGCCCATGTCGGCGTCCTGCGTGATCAACCGCGCCGAGCTGCTCGCGATGCTGGAAGAGGTGCGCCAGGCGCTGCCCGGCTCCCTCGCGCAGGCGCAGGAGCTGATCGGCGACCGTGAGCAGATGGTCGAGCAGGCCCGCCAGGAGGCCGAGCGGATCATCGAGAGCGCGCACGCCGAGCGGGGCTCGCTGGTCTCCGGAACCGAGATCGCCCGCCGCTCCCAGGCCGAGGCCGACCGGATCCTCGCCGAGGCCCGCCAGGAGGCCGAGGAGGTCCGCGCCGAGGCCGACGACTACGTCGACTCCAAGCTGGCCAACTTCGAGGTCGTCCTCACCAAGACCCTCGGCTCGGTGGGCCGCGGCCGCGAGAAGCTCCTCGGCACCGGCCCCGGCCTGGACGAGAACGGTTACGAGGACGAGGACGCCCCCGAGCGCAGCCTGGACCCCGAGACCCTGCGGCGCGACGCCGACACGTACGTGGACACCAAGCTGGGCGCCTTCGAGGCGGTGCTCGCCAAGACCCTGGAGGCGGTCGGCCGCGGCCGCCAGAAGCTGCACGGCCGGATCGCCACCGACGACCTCGGCGCCCTCGCCGACGACACCACGACCTTCCAGCACTCCAGCGACGCCGACTACCTCGCCGACCTGGCCGCCCTCGCGGACGCCCCGGCCGAGCCCCAGCGCCGGCGGACGGAGCCGCCGGCGTACGAGTCCCGGCCCGAGCAGCCGACGTACGACCCGCGGCCCGAGCAGCCCGCGTACGAGCCGCAGCCCGCCTACGGGGCCTACGACCAGCAGCAGGCCGCCTACACCGGCTTCCCGCAGCAGCCCGCCTACGGCCGGCAGGACGCCTACGGGTACCAGCAGACCGATTCCTACGGCTACCAGGGCGGCTACCCCCAGCAGCCCGCCTACGACCCCCAGCAACAGCCGGCCCAGCCGCCGCAGCAGCCCCAGTCGCAGCAGGACTACGCGCTGGACGAGACCAGCCTCTTCGACACCAGCATGATCAGCGCGGAGCAGCTGCGGGCCTACGAGCAGGGCCGCGGTTCCCGCTGAACCGACCCGGATTGGGACCTGAGCGCAAGGTCCAGTATCCTGGCTCTTCGGTCGCGCGTGCCCTGACGCTTGAGTACGGAGCCGTCCGCGATCGCCGCCGTCCGGAAACACCGTCGGGCGGTGTCCCTTCGAGTTCGTAGATCGAAAGCAGGAATGGCTTCCAACGCCCGCCTCGACCACCGCAACCCCCTCGTGTTCGACACTCACGAGCTGGGTCGGCGTCCTGGTGCGCTGCAGCGCCTGACCCGCGAGATCGACGCCCCCGGGGATCTCGGTATCCAGGGAGTCGTCGAGGTGCCGGAAGGCGCCCCGATGGAACTCGGACTCCGGCTTGAGTCGGTCATGGAAGGGGTGCTCGTCACAGGCACCGCCCGTGCAACGGCCAAGGGGGAGTGCGTAAGGTGTCTGGAGCCGGTCGAGCTGGAGCTCGAAGCGGACTTCCAGGAGCTGTTCTCGTACCCTGACGCCGACGACCGGGGCCGTGTGATCGCGGAACCGGGCGACGACGCCGAGGACGACGAGGACAGGCTCTTCATCGAGGACGGTCTGATCGACCTCGAACCTGTGCTGCGCGATGCGGTGGTGCTCGCACTGCCGATGCAGCCGGTGTGCCAGGAAGACTGCCCGGGTCTGTGCTCCGAGTGCGGAGCCCGGCTCGCGGACGACCCGGACCACCACCATGACGCCGTCGACATCCGTTGGGCGGCTTTGCAGGGACTCGCCGGCACCATGTCGGACGGCGAGAAGGACGAGATGAGCGGCGCCGAAGCGGGCGTCGACGAGAAGCAGGAGAAGTAGCCGTGGCTGTTCCGAAGCGGAAGATGTCGCGCAGCAACACGCGCCACCGCCGGTCGCAGTGGAAGGCTGCGGTCCCCACCCTGGTTGCGTGCGAGCGCTGCCACGAGCCCAAGCAGCAGCACATCGCGTGCCCGTCTTGCGGCACCTACAACAAGCGCCAGGTCCTCGAAGTCTGAGCGGTTGGTGAGAGGCCCGATGACAGACGCGAAAGCCGCTAGTCCCCGCCAGCGCGGGGGTAGTCCGCAGGCCTCGTCCCACACGGTTCTGGAAGGGCGGCTCGGCTACCAGGTCGAGTCCGCCCTTCTGGTGCGTGCGCTCACCCACCGTTCCTACGCGTACGAGAACGGCGGTCTGCCGACGAACGAGCGGCTGGAGTTCCTCGGGGACTCCGTGCTCGGCCTCGTCGTCACGGACACGCTGTACCGCACCCACCCCGACCTGCCCGAGGGCCAACTGGCCAAGCTGCGGGCCGCGGTGGTCAACTCGCGTGCGCTGGCGGAGGTGGGGCGCGGCCTCGACCTCGGCGCCTTCATCCGGCTCGGCCGGGGTGAAGAGGGCACGGGTGGCCGGGACAAGGCGTCCATCCTCGCCGACACCCTTGAAGCGGTGATCGGCGCGGTCTATCTCGACCAGGGCCTCGACGCGGCGTCCGAGCTGGTGCACCGGCTCTTCGACCCGCTGATCGAGAAGTCCTCCAACCTGGGCGCCGGCCTGGACTGGAAGACGTCGCTCCAGGAGCTGACCGCGATCGAGGGGCTCGGCGTGCCCGAGTACCTGGTCACGGAGACCGGCCCCGACCACGAGAAGACCTTCACTGCTGCCGCCCGCGTCGGAGGCGTCTCGTACGGCACCGGCACCGGCCGCAGCAAGAAGGAGGCGGAGCAACAGGCCGCCGAGTCCGCGTGGCGTGCCATCAAGGCCGCCGCGGACGAGCGCGTGAAGGCGGCGGCGGAGGCCAAGCAGGCCGTCGCGCAAGCCTTCAGGGACGACGACACGTCGTCCGCCACCGCCTGACGACAGTTTCACCGAGCGCCCGCCCCACCGTTTCGGACGGGGGCGGGCGCTCGCTTCATCCAGCGCCTTTTCACGGGGGTCCAGATGCCCGAGTTGCCCGAGGTCGAGGTCGTCCGGCGGGGGTTGGCGCGGTGGGTGGCCCATCGCACCGTCGCGGAGACCGAGGTGCTGCACCCGCGCGCCGTACGCCGGCACGTGGCCGGGGGCGAGGACTTCGCGCACCGGCTCAAGGGGCATCACATCGGCGACCCCAGCCGGCGCGGCAAGTACCTGTGGCTGCCGCTGGAGGAGACCAACCAGTCGGTGCTCGCCCACCTCGGGATGAGCGGACAGCTGCTGGTGCAGCCGAGTGAGGCGGCGGACGAGAAGCACCTGCGCATCCGGATCCGGTTCGCCGACTCGCTCGGCACCGAGCTGCGGTTCGTCGACCAACGCACCTTCGGCGGGCTGTCGTTGCACGACAACACGCCCGACGGCCTGCCGGACGTCATCGCGCACATCGCCCGCGACCCCCTCGACGAGCTGTTCGACGACGACGCCTTCCACCAGGCGCTGCGCCGCAAGCGCACGACCGTCAAACGGGCCCTGCTGGACCAGTCGTTGATCAGCGGCGTCGGCAACATCTACGCCGACGAGGCCCTTTGGCGGGCCCGCGTCCACTACGAGCGCCCGACCGCGAACTTCACCCGCCCGGTCACCGCCGAACTCCTCGGCCACATCCGGGATGTGATGAACGCGGCCCTCGCCGTCGGCGGCACCAGCTTCGACAGCCTCTACGTCAACGTCAACGGGGAGTCGGGCTACTTCGACCGTTCGCTGGACGCCTACGGCCGCGAGGGCGAACCCTGTCGCCGCTGCGGCACCCCCATCCGGCGCCGCCCGTGGATGAACCGTTCCAGCTACTTCTGCCCGAAGTGTCAGCGGGCGCCGCGCGTCTCGTCGTAACGCTCGCGGGCGGCCAGCACCTCGTCCATGGCGCCCTCCACGCACTGGATGAGTGCGAGGAGGCGTCCGGCGACGTCGTGGCCGAGCGGGGTCAGCTCGTAGTCGACGCGCGGCGGATTGGTCGGCTGGGCCTCGCGGTGCACCAGGCCGTCCCGCTCCAGCGCGTGCAGGGTCTGGGAGAGCATCTTCTCGCTCACCCCGTCGACGCGGCGGCGCAGCTCGTTGAAGCGCAGTGAGCCCTCGGACAGCGCGCCGAGGGTCAGCGCGCCCCAGCGGCCCGTGACGTGCTCGAGCGTGCCGCGGGAGGGGCATGCCTTGGCGAAGACGTTGTACGCGAGCTCGTCGGGCTCCTGGGGACAGGCGGTCATGCGACAAGGGTACGCCCAGGCAGCGCTTACTGGCAGGTTGCACTAACTTCAAGTTAGTGCTTTCCTTTCGTCACTGCTTTTGAGCTGCCCTTTCGAGGAGAGTCATGACCACCCCTGTCCTTTCCATCGCCTACCACTCCGGCTACGGCCACACCGCCGTCCTCGCCGAGGCCGTCCGCGCCGGTGCCGTCGAGGCGGGTGCGGAGGTGCACCTGATCAAGGTCGACGAGATCACCGAGGAGCAGTGGCGGATACTGGACCGCTCGGACGCGATCGTCTTCGGCTCGCCCACCTACATGGGCACCGCCTCCGGCGCCTTCCACGTGTTCGGCGAGGCGACGTCCTCGCGCTGGGCCGGCCAGGACTGGCAGGACAAGCTGGCCGCCGGCTTCACCAACTCGGGCTCCAAGAGCGGCGACAAGCTGCACACGCTCCAGTTCTTCCAGACGCTCGCCGCCCAGCACGGCATGCACTGGGTCAACCTCGGCCTGCTCCCGGGCTGGAACAGCAGCACCGCCTCCGAGAACGACCTCAACCGGCTCGGTTTCTTCGCCGGCGCCGCCGCCCAGACCGACACCGACCGGGGCCCGGAGGGTGTGCACAAGGCGGACGTCGCCACGGCCGAGCACCTCGGGCGCCGGGTGACCCAGACGGCGCGGACCTTCGCGCGGGGGCGTGCCGCCGCGTGACACCGCCGGGTGGCGGGGGTCGGCTCAGGAGCCGAACTCCTCGGTCCACCACGGCCCGCCCGCGCCGAAGTGGACACCGACGCCGAGCGTGTTGAAACCGCAGTTCAGGATGTTGGCGCGGTGCTCGGGGCTGTCCATCCATGCCTTCACCACGGCCGCCGGGTCGGCCGGCCCGCGGGCGATGTTCTCCGCGCCGAGTCCGGTGACACCGGCCGCCCTCGCCCGGTCCCACGGCGACCTGCCGTCCGGATCGGTGTCCGAGAAGAAGCCCCGCGCCGCCATGGCGTCGCTGAACGACTCGGCCAGGTTCGTCAGCGCGGAGTTCGCCGACAGCGCGCTGCAGCCCACCTTGGCCCGCTCGTCGTTGACCAGCTTCAGCACCTGCGCCTCGGCGGCGGCCTGCGCGGAGACCGTCACGGCCGGGGCGGTCGGGGCGGGCGCCTTGGTCGCCGTGGGACTCGTACGAGGGGCCGGGCCGGGCTTCGCCCCGGTGGGCGAGGGCTCGGGCTTCGCGGTGGCCGGGGCTGCCGGGGCGCTCCCGCCGGCGGTGGGTTTCGGGTGCGAGGCCGGCGCGGTCGGCTTCTTCGGGGGAGTCGGCGAAGCGGAGACCGAGGGGGACTTCGCGGGCGTCGGCGAGGAGGACGCCGTCGGGGTGGCGGGGGAGGAGGGCCGTACGGCGCCCCCTCCCGGAGCCGTGCCGCCGATGCCGTCGCCGGCGCTGCCCGACGTGCCGCCCTGGGCGTCGTCCGTGTTGCTGGGGGAGCCCGCCGCCCGGACCCGGTCGTCGCCGGTCGCGTGGGTGCCGCCACCGAGCCGGTAGCCCTGGAAACCCGGGACGACGCCCGCGGCCACCGCGGCGGTGCCCAGGGCGACGGCCACGGACAGCCCGAGCAGCGTCATGCTCACCGCCCGCCCGGCCTGCTTCTGCCCCAGGCCGCGGGAGGGGGCCTCGTCCGGGTACCCGGGGGCGTCGGGACCGGGGCCCGCGCCCGCGTCCGCCGCGTCCGCCGAGAACGCTTCCCCCGGCTCCCCCGGCTCGGCCGCGAAGAGGTACGCGTCCGCCCTGGCCTTCGCCGCCGCGTACGCCTCCGGGTTCAGATAGGGCGCCGTGCCCATCGGTATCGGCGCCGTGGACGCGGACGGCGAACCGTCGCTCCCGGCGGCGGAGGCGCGCGGGTCGTCGCCGTCCGCGGCGCGGCCGGCGTCCGAGCGTCGGTGGCGTCCCATGCCCTTGCCCTCTTCCTCGTACTTTCTTGGTGCTTCTGGCCAACCCGAACCACTCGATCGAGTGGTTTTGTCTGGAAGGTGCCCGCGTGCGGACGGTACCTCATGCCGTTCGGAGGCGATGTGTCCCGGACGACACGGGCCGGTTAGGTTGCACCCATGAGCGAGGATGTGCGACTGATCGCCTGGGTGCGTGGACACGTACAGGGCGTGGGATTCCGCTGGTTCACCCGTGCCAAGGCGCTGGAGATCGGCGGCCTGAGTGGTTTTGCTCTCAATTTGGCGGACGGCCGGGTCCAGGTCGTCGCCGAGGGCGCGCGGGAGGGCTGCGAGGGGCTGCTGGACTGGCTCACGGGCGGCGACACGCCCGGCCGCGTGGACGGCGTCACCGAGATCTGGGACACACCTCGCGGCGGCTACGACGGCTTCGCGGTCCGCTGAGCCGGAGCCGCCGCGCCGGGGTCCCCGCACCCCGCGTCACGGGGGTCCGGAGCGGAAATCGCCTGGTGGTTGCCAAGGAGGGCGCGGCATGGCAGGCTCCGCAAGTACAGCTGATCGCTGCGCCCCCAGGGCCCGGACGACTCGCTGCGCCGCCGCGTTCCCGGCCGCGCGCCCCGGTCCGCCCGCCAATACGGGGTGTGATCGTGTTGACCGTCAAACTTTTTGGTGAGACGCTGAAAGCCCCGCGCACCTTAGCTGTTTGGCATGGAGCAACAGCAGAGCAACACTCGGATGTGCCAAGCACCGCGGGTGCGAATCCCTCACGACCCACACCGCATCGGTCGGTCACTCAGTGTGGAGGACCATCCATCATGGCAAAGGCGCTTCTCGGTTACGTCGGCGGCTCCGACCCTCGACTCCTCGCCGAGATGCGACGGCTGCAGCAGCGCGTCCAGGACCTGGAGTCCGAGCTGGTCAGGATCCAGGCGGAGAACGACGCGCTGACGGCTGCCGCGTCTCAGGACAGGATCATGGAGAGCATCGACGCACACCAGGCGGAGCCTGCGCTCACCTGATCGCTGCATCGCTCCACGACAGCAGCAGTGGTTGGGCAGCCCGTATCAACCGCTCAGCAGTTCGGACGACCGGCATCCGAGGTCGTCCACCAGAATGGCAAGGGACGCTTCGGCGTCCCTTCTTTCTTCCCCCCGCATCCTTTCACCTTCTTCAACATCTGGTGTGCCCTGGATGTCGACCGGTGAAACCGCGCGGTTGCGAGGGTTCATGGAGTGAGATAGCGGCGGCCGGTAAAGTCCGGCGGCGTGCACCTCAAGGCCCTGACCCTGCGCGGCTTCAAGTCGTTCGCCTCGGCGACCACGCTCCGGTTCGAACCCGGGATCACGTGCGTCGTCGGACCGAACGGCTCGGGCAAGTCCAATGTGGTGGACGCGCTGAGCTGGGTCATGGGCGAGCAGGGAGCCAAGTCGCTGCGCGGCGGCAAGATGGAGGACGTCATCTTCGCCGGCACCACCGGGCGCCCCCCGCTGGGCCGCGCCGAGGTGTCCCTGACCATCGACAACTCCGACGGCGCGCTGCCCATCGAGTACGCCGAGGTCACCATCACGCGGATCATGTTCCGCAACGGCGGCAGCGAGTACCAGATCAACGGTGACACCTGCCGCCTCCTCGACATCCAGGAACTGCTCTCCGACTCCGGCATCGGCCGCGAGATGCACGTCATCGTCGGCCAGGGCCAGCTCGACTCGGTGCTGCACGCCGACCCCATGGGCCGCCGCGCCTTCATCGAGGAGGCGGCCGGCGTCCTCAAGCACCGCAGGCGCAAGGAGAAGGCGCTGCGCAAACTGGACGCGATGCAGGCCAACCTCGCCCGCGTCCAGGACCTCACCGACGAACTGCGCCGCCAGCTCAAACCGCTGGGCCGCCAGGCCGCGGTCGCGCGCCGGGCCGCCGTCATCCAGGCCGACCTGCGCGACGCCCGTCTCAGGCTGCTCGCCGACGACCTCGTACGGCTGCGCCGGGCGCTCAGCGCCGAGATCGCCGACGAGGCCGCCCTCAAGGAACGCAAGGAGACCGCCGAGCAGGAGCTGAGGAAGGCCCTGCACCGCGAGTCCCTCCTGGAGGACGAGGTCCGGCAGCTCACGCCCCGCCTCCAGCGCGCCCAGCAGACCTGGTACGAGCTGTCCCAGCTGGCCGAGCGGGTGCGCGGCACCGTCTCGCTGGCCGACGCCCGGGTCAAGAGCGCCACCTCCGCGCCGCCCGAGGAGCGCCGGGGACGCGACCCCGAGGACCTGGAGCGCGAGGCCGCCCGCGTCCGCGAGCAGGAGGCCGAGCTGGAGGCCGCCCTGGAAGCGGCCCGGCACGCCTTGGACGACACGGTCGCCCACCGCGCCGAACTGGAGCGGGAACTGGCCGTCGAGGAGCGCCGACTCAAGGACGTGGCCCGCGCCATCGCCGACCGCCGCGAGGGCCTGGCCCGGCTGAACGGCCAGGTGGGCGCGGCTCGTTCGCGCGCCGCCGCGGCCCAGGCCGAGATCGACCGGCTGGCCGCGGCCCGCGACGAGGCACAGGAACGCGCGGTGCGCGCCCAGGAGGAGTACGAGGCACTCAAGACCGAGGTCGACGGACTCGACGCCGGCGACGCCGACCTGGCCGAGCGCCACGAGGCCGCGAGACGGCGGCTGGCCGACGCCGAGGCCGACCTGAGCGAGGCCCGCGAGGCCGCCACCACCGCCGAGCGCCGCCGCGCCGCCACCCAGGCCCGCCACGAGGCACTGGCCCTGGGCCTGCGCCGCAAGGACGGCACCGGCATACTGCTCGACTCCAAGGCCCACCTCACCGGCCTGCTGGGTCCGGTGGCCGAGCTCCTCACCATCACCCCGGGCTACGAGGTCCCCCTGGCCGCCGCCTTCGGAGCCGCCGCCGACGCCGTCGCCGTGACGACCCCCGCCTCGGCCGCGGAAGCCCTCCGCCTCCTGCGCAAGCAGGACGGGGGCAGGGCGGCCCTGATCCTCACCGGGGCCCCGGAGACGATCCTCGCGGCCGCTCCGGAAGCACCCGCACCCGCCGAACGCCATCTCCTCGCCGAGACCCTGGTGCGGGCCCCGGCCGACCTGATGCCCGCCATCCGCAGGCTCCTGCACGGCATCGTCGTGGTGGACACCCTGGAAGCCGCCGAAGACCTGGTCCACGCCCACCCGGACCTCACCGCCGTCACCGCGGAAGGCGACCTCCTGGGCGCCCACTTCGCCCACGGCGGCTCGGCCGGCGCCCCCAGCCTGCTGGAGGCGCGGGCCGCCGTGGACGAGGCCGCCGCGGAGCTGGAGGAGCTTTCGGTCCGCTGTACGGAGCTGGCCGCGCGGCAGCACGCCGCGGCCGAACGCCGTGCCGAGGCCGCCGCCCTCGTGGAGGAGATCGGGGAGCGGCGCCGGGCCTGCGACAGGGAGAAGTCCTCCGTCGCCCAGCAACTCGGCCGCCTCGCCGGCCAGGCGCGCGGCGCGGCCGGTGAGGCCGAGCGGTCCGCCGCGGCGGCGGCGCGGGCGCAGGACGCGCTGGACAAGGCTGTGCGGGAGGCCGAGGAACTCGCGGAGCGGCTCGCGGTCGCCGAGGAGACGCCGGTGGAGGAGGAGCCGGACACCTCGGTGCGCGACCGGCTCTCCGCCGACGGCGCCAACGCGCGCCAGACCGAGATGGAGGCCCGCCTCCAGGTCCGTACCCACGAGGAGCGGGTCAAGGGACTCGCGGGGCGGGCCGACTCCCTGGACCGGGCCGCCCGCGCGGAGCGCGAGGCGCGGGCGCGCGCCGAGCAGCGCCGGGCCCGGCTGCGGCACGAGGCGGCCGTCGCGCGGGCCGTGGCCGACGGCGCCCGCCAGCTGCTCGCGCACGTGGAGGTCTCCCTCACCCGTGCCGACCAGGAGCGCGCCGCCGCCGAGGCCGCCAAGGCGCGGCGCGAACAGGAGCTGGCCGCCGCCCGTACCACCGGACGTGAACTGAAGTCGGAACTCGACAAGTTGACGGATTCGGTGCACCGCGGCGAGGTACTCGGCGCGGAGAAGCGGCTGCGGATCGAGCAGCTGGAGACCAGGGCGCTGGAGGAGCTGGGTGTCGAACCGGCGGGCCTCGAAAGGGAGTACGGGCCGCATCAGCCCGTGCCGCCCTCGCCCCCCGCCGACGGCGAGACGCTGCCGGAGGACCCGGATCACCCCCGTAACCAGCCGCGGCCCTTCGTGCGGGCCGAGCAGGAGAAGCGGCTCAAGGCGGCCGAGCGGGCGTACCAGCAGCTCGGCAAGGTCAACCCGCTGGCCCTGGAGGAGTTCGCGGCGCTGGAGGAGCGGCACAAGTTCCTCGGCGAGCAGCTGGAGGACCTGAAGAAGACCCGCGCCGATCTGCTCCAGGTGGTGAAGGAGGTCGACGAGCGGGTCGAGCAGGTCTTCACCGAGGCGTACCGGGACACGGCGCGCGAGTTCGAGGGTGTCTTCGGCCGGCTGTTCCCGGGCGGCGAGGGCCGGCTCGTGCTCACCGACCCCGACCACATGCTCACCACGGGCGTCGACGTCGAGGCGCGGCCGCCGGGCAAGAAGGTCAAGCGGCTGTCCCTGCTCTCGGGCGGCGAACGGTCGCTCACGGCCGTCGCGCTGCTGGTGTCGATCTTCAAGGCCCGGCCGAGTCCCTTCTACGTCATGGACGAGGTCGAGGCGGCCCTGGACGACACCAACCTCCAGCGGCTGATCCGGATCATGCAGGAGCTCCAGGAGTCCTCGCAGCTGATCGTGATCACGCACCAGAAGCGCACGATGGAGGTCGCCGACGCGTTGTACGGCGTCTCGATGCAGGGTGACGGCGTGTCGAAGGTCATCTCGCAGCGCCTGCGGTGACCTGTTCCAAGATCCATTGAGCCGGTCGATCGAGGTGCCTCACTCGCTGTTCACTTCTTGAACACAGAGCGAACAGCCGTATCTTCTAACTCACATCATTCAAGCTATTGACTTCGAAACTTGAAGGCATAGTCTCTGCAACGTTGCTTTTACCTTCAGGTGTAAGCGGTGCAAACCTATGCGCCACTGGAGACCTGGAAGGGCTCGTCCCCCCACCCGGCAGCGTTGCCGTGGCCCGAGGAGTTTCACGTGACCAGCACAGCGCAGGCACCTCAGTCAGGAGCCGGCACGGCTCATCCCGAACATCTCGGGCATGTCATCTTCATCGCCGCTGCCGCCGCCATGGGCGGCTTCCTCTTCGGTTACGACAGCTCCGTCATCAACGGCGCCGTCGAGGCCATCCGCGACCGCTACGACATCGGCTCCGCCGGGCTCGCGCAGGTCATCGCCGTCGCCCTGATCGGCTGTGCCATCGGTGCCGCCACCGCGGGCCGGATAGCCGACCGGATCGGCCGTATCCGTTGTATGCAGATCGCGGCCGTGCTGTTCACCATCAGCGCCGTCGGTTCCGCGCTGCCCTTCGCGCTGTGGGACCTCGCCTTCTGGCGCATCGTCGGCGGCTTCGCCATCGGCATGGCCTCGGTGATCGGCCCCGCCTACATCGCCGAGGTCGCCCCGCCCGCCTACCGGGGCCGGCTCGGCTCCTTCCAGCAGGCCGCGATCGTCGTCGGCATCGCCATCTCCCAGCTGGTCAACTGGGGCCTGCTGAATGCCGCCGGCGGCAACCAGCGCGGTCACCTGATGGGCCTGGAGGCCTGGCAGGTCATGCTCGGCGTCATGGTGGTCCCGGCCGTCCTCTACGGCATGCTGTCCTTCGCCATCCCGGAGTCCCCGCGCTTCCTGCTGTCCGTCGGCAAGCGTGAGCGCGCCAAGGAGATCCTGGCCGAGGTCGAGGGCAAGGGCACCGACCTGGACAAGCGCGTCGCCGACATCGAGCACGCGATGAGGAGCGAGCACCGCTCCAGCTTCAAGGACCTGCTGGGCGGCGGCTTCTTCTTCAAGCCGATCGTGTGGGTGGGCATCGGCCTGTCGGTCTTCCAGCAGTTCGTCGGCATCAACGTCGCGTTCTACTACTCCTCGACGCTGTGGCAGTCGGTCGGTGTCGACCCGACGGACTCGTTCTTCTACTCCTTCACCACGTCCATCATCAACATCGTCGGCACCGTGATCGCGATGATCTTCGTGGACCGCATCGGCCGCAAGCCGCTCGCGCTCATCGGTTCGATCGGTATGGCCGTCGGCCTGGCGCTGGAGGCCTGGGCGTTCTCGTACCACCTGGTCGACGGCAAACTGCCCGCCACGCAGGGCTGGGTCGCCCTGATCGCGGCGCACATCTTCGTCCTCTTCTTCGCCCTGTCGTGGGGCGTGGTCGTCTGGGTCATGCTCGGCGAGATGTTCCCGAACAAGATCCGCGCCGCCGCGCTGGGTGTGGCGGCCGCCGCGCAGTGGATCGCCAACTGGGCGATCACCGCGAGCTTCCCGTCGCTGGCCGACTGGAACCTCTCCGGCACGTACGTCATCTACACGGTGTTCGCCGCCCTCTCCATCCCGTTCGTCCTGAAGTTCGTCAAGGAGACGAAGGGCAAGACGCTGGAGGAGATGGGCTGAGCCTCGTACCCCGAGGCACCCCGAACCCGAGGAGAAGGGCCTTCAGACCCCGCTGCCCCTCTCCTCGCACCTCCCCTCGCCCCCGGCCCGGCCACTGCCCGGACCGGGGGCGAGGGCCTTCCCGGCCCGCCTCACGCGGCGAACGCGGCGCGCAGGAACTCCAGGGGTAGAGGGGGGAGAGGGCGCGGGCATCGGTCCCCGGGGGGGGGGGGGGGGGGGGGAGGGCGAGGCGCCGGAAGAGGCGCAGCAGGGGGACGGAGAGGGCCGGGCCCTGCCCGTACTCGCCGACCGAGGGTTTTCGAGCATGGAGCCGGTCACGTCGGTGGCCGGGTTGACCAGCACCTGCGTCCTGAGGTCCAGGCCGGCCCCCCTGGCCCGGAGCGCCGCGAGGGCGCAGACCAGCGCGCCGCAGCTCTCGCCGGACACCGCCGTCCGGGCCGGGTCGACGCCCCATCGCGCGGCGTGGCCCACGACGTGCCGCAGTATGTCCCAGACGCCGTCGGCGGCGGCCGGCAGCGGGGTGCCCGGGGCGAGCAGCCGGTGCTCCACCGAGACGCCGACGGCGGGCAGCCGGGCGGCGGGATGGCTGGTGACCCAGTCGCACGGCGTGCGGGGTCTCGCCGCGGTGCTCGGCACCGACTCCTCCTGCCTCTACCGGCACTTCCGCGACAAGACGGAACTGCTGCGCGAAGTCGCCGACCGCATCCTGCCGGCCGCCATGGAGGGCCACCGACCCGAGGGCGACTGGAGGCAGCGCATCAGCGCATCACCGCCCTGGCGCTGCGCCCGCGCGGGGCGTTCGGCCGGCAGCCCCGACCGGCCACGACTTGGGAGCGTCACGCGTCCAGCGGCGCCGGCTCCCGGCTGGCCATGGAGGAGATCCTCCAGGCGCTCCCCGCCTCGGGCCCGCCCGACGAGGAGATCCCGGCCCGCTGTCACCGCGTCGTCGTCGACCTCGCCGCGCAGATCTCCTCCGAGGGCCGGGAGGAACGCCGTCCCGCCGCAGGAGCACGAGCAGGGCATGGAACACTTCCGGGTCGCCGTCCTCGGCGCCGACCCCGAGCGCTTCCCCGCCCTCGCCCGCTTCGCCCGGGACGTCCGCCCCCTCGGCGTCGACCGCCGCGCCGCGTTCGAGGAGATCCCCGCCGCCCAGCTCGACCGGATCGGCACACGCCGAATCCCCCTTCGGCGCGCTGCGCGGGAGGGGGACGGGGAGTGACCGTGGCACCGGTCGGCGCGGAGCCGGGCCCGGGAACGACCGCCTGAACACCGGACCCGGTGGCCGGGGCCGACCGGGGCGCGTCGGCTCCCGGCCCGGCCCCGGGGACGCGCGCGGGCCCGCCCGGCGGTGCCACCGCCCGGACGACGCCGGACGGGAGGACCAGGGACCGCCATGGCCCGCTCCGCTTGCGCGCCGGTGTCGCCCGCGCCGGACCGGCCGCCGAATCCCTGGCCGGGGACGCGCGCGGGCCCGCCCGGCGGTGCCACCGCCCGGACGACGCCGGACGGGAGGACCAGGGACCGCCATGGCCCGCTCCGCTTGCGCGCCGGTGCCGCCCGCGCCGGACCGGCCGCCGAATCCCTGGCCGGGGACGCGCGCGGGCCCGCCCGGCGGTGCCACCGCCCGGACGACGCCGGACGGGAGGACCCGGGACCGCCATGGCCCGCTCCGCTTGCGCGCCGGTGCCGCCCGCGCCGGACCGGCCGCCGAGTCCCTGGCCGGGGACGCGCGCGGGCCCGCCCGGCGCTGCCACCGCCCGGACGACGCCGGACGGGAGGACCCGGGACCGCCATGGCCCGCTCCGCTTCCGTGCCGGTGCGGTGCCGCCCGCGCCGGGTTGGCCGCCGAGTCCCTGGTCAGACGGCGGCGGTCGCCTGCTCGCCGGCAAGGCCGGAGGCGGACCCGGCGGGCCCGGTGGCCTCCGCGGCCTCGCCCTCACCCGCCGGGGCCCCGGTCCCCGGCTTCGGCAGGACCCCGTACAGCACGCCCGAGATCACGATCGTCGCCACCCACCCGAGGCCGTACTCGCCGACGAGGTTGTTCCGGGCCAGCGGGCCGGTGAACCAGTCGGAGGTGGTGAACAGCAGGCCCGAGAACAGGCCGATCGCCCATGCGGCCACGGCGGCGGGGGAGAAGCCGCCCTTGTACCAGTAGGCGCTGGTGCGCGTGGTGTCGGCCATGGCCCGGCCGTCGTACTCGGTGCGGCGCAGCAGGTCCGCGCCGAACACGCCCACCCACGCGGAGAACGCGACCGCCAGCAGGGACAGGAAGGCGATGAAGGAGCCCATGAAGCTCGTCGCCACCAGCATCAGCACCCCGCCGAAGACCAGCGAGATCACGGCGTTGACCGAGACCGCCCAGTGCCGGGGCACCCGGAAGCCGAGCGTCTGCGCGGTGAAGCCCGCCGAGTACATCGACATCGAGTTGATCAGCAGCATGCCGACCAGCGCGATGAACAGGTACGGCACCGCGATCCACGTCGGCAGGATCTCGCCGAGGAAGGACACCGGATCGGTCGCCGAGGCCAGGTCCGGTGTGGACACCGCCATCACCGCGCCCATCAGGACCATCGGCAGCACGACCACACCGGCGCCGCCGACCGCCGTCCCCACGATCGCCTTCGAGGAGGCCGTGCGCGGCAGGTAGCGCGTGAAGTCGGGCGCCGTCGGGATCCAGCTGACACCGCCGGCCGCGATCATGCCGATGCCGGTGATCACCGCGGCCGTGGAGCCGGCGCCGTGGTGCGTCACCCGCGCCCAGTCCGTCCTCACCGCCAGATACACGAGGACCAGGACCGAGAAGACGCCGAAGAAGTAGGTGGCGTACTTGTTGCACGTCCGCACGGCGTTGATGCCGAGTCCGGAGATCGCGAACGTCGCCACGACGAACACCAGCAGCGTCGCCATGTCCAGCACGCTGTTCGCCCTGACGCGCAACACGATGTCCAGGATGGTGAGCATGGCGTAGGCACCGGTCACCGCGTTGATCGTCTCCCAGCCCCAGCGGGCCACCCAGATCAGCGAACCCGGCAGCAGGTTTCCGCGCTGCCCGAACACCGCGCGCGACAGCGCCATGCCCGGCGCCCCGCCCCGCTTGCCGGCGATGCCGACCAGCCCGACCAGTCCGTACGACACGACGGGCGCCGCCACCGCGACGACCAGCGCCTGCCAGATGTTCAGGTGGTAGGCCACGACGAGGCTCGCGCCCATCGTCAGCAGCAGCACGCTGATATTGGCGCCGACCCAGGTCGGGAACAGTTCACGGGTCCGGCCGGTGCGCTCGTGATCCGGGACCTGCTCGATGCCACGGGTCTCCAGAGCGCCTTCGCTCTCGACGGTTCTGCTCATGGGGGAGTGGTGCCCTAGAGAGTGGGGGGAGGGGGACGGTCGGACTCTACGCGCGTCGCAGCAGCCCGAACCATCGTACTTTGCTCCGACTCCTCAGCAAAGGTGGCGTTTGTCTCCCGGAGGAAGTCACAAGCCCGGTCACGGCGGGGCCCATGGCCGATACTGGACGCGTTATGGAAACCGTCATCCTTGCTGTAGTCATCGCCGTGGTCGTGCTCGGCGCGCTCGGCGGGCTGATCGTGGGCAGCCGGCGCCGGAAGTCGCTGCCCCCGCCGCCCCCGAAGGCGCCCGACATCACCGCGCCCCCGGCCGAGCCGCACGTCGGCGAAGAGGCCGAGACGCCGCGCGACGAACCGCGCCGGACGATCGAGGAGGTGGATCTCCCGGGCGGCCCCCCGGTCGCCGTGGAGGAGCCCCCCGTACCCGTCATCGAGGCTCCCGAGATCGAGATCCCGGAGCCCACCGCCGGCCGCCTGGTCCGGCTCCGCTCCCGCCTGTCCCGCTCCCAGAACGTTCTGGGCAAGGGCCTGCTCACGCTGCTCTCGCGCGAGCACCTGGACGACGAGACCTGGGAGGAGATCGAGGACACCCTGATCACCGCCGACGTCGGCGTGCAGCCCACCCAGGAGCTGGTCGAGGGCCTGCGCGAGCGCGTCAAGGTGCTCGGCACCCGCACCCCCGAGGAGCTGCGCGGCCTGCTGCGCGAGGAGCTGCTCAAGCTGGTCGGCACCGATGTCGACCGCACCGTGAAGACCGAGCCCGCCGACCGCAAGCCCGGCATCGTGATGGTCGTCGGTGTCAACGGCACCGGCAAGACCACCACCACCGGCAAGCTCGCCCGCGTGCTGGTCGCCGACGGCCGCAGCGTGGTGCTCGGCGCCGCCGACACCTTCCGCGCCGCCGCCGCCGACCAGTTGCAGACCTGGGGCGAGCGGGTCGGCGCCTACACCGTGCGCGGTCCGGAGGCCGGTGACCCCGCCTCCGTGGCCTTCGACGCGGTGAACGAGGGCAAGGAGATGGGGGTCGACGTCGTCCTCATCGACACCGCCGGCCGGCTGCACACCAAGACCGGCCTCATGGACGAGCTGGGCAAGGTCAAGCGCGTGGTCGAGAAGCACGCGCCGCTGGACGAGGTCCTGCTGGTCCTGGACGCCACCACCGGGCAGAACGGTCTGGTGCAGGCCCGGGTGTTCGCCGAGGTCGTGGACATCACCGGCATCGTGCTGACCAAGCTGGACGGTACGGCCAAGGGCGGCATCGTGGTCGCGGTCCAGCGCGAGCTGGGCGTGCCGGTCAAGCTGATCGGGCTCGGCGAGGGTGCGGACGACCTGGCGCCGTTCGAGCCGGAGGCGTTCGTGGACGCGCTGATCGGAGACTGACCGTAGGAGATTTACCGCCCGCCGCGAAGAAGTGCCCGCCCCCAGGTGCAGTCGGGGACGGGCACTTCGCTTGTCCGGGCCGCCTTCTCCGGGCGGCCCTAGGTCCGCGCCCGCGACCGGTGCGCCACGTACGCCAGCGTTCCCAGCAGGAGCCGGGCCGCCGGGGGGCGGGTCGCGGAGTCGAGGGCGGGCGGACGCAGCCAGCGCACCGGGCCCAGGCCGCCCCGGTCGGAGGGCGGCGCGGTGATGTACGTACCGGAGCCGAGGCCGCGCAGGTCCAGGGCGCGCGGGTCGTCCCAGCCCATGCGGTACAGCAGCCTGGGCAGCTCGGCGGCGGCGCCCGGGGCGACGAAGAAGTGGGCGCGGCCCGCGGGGGTCACGGTCACCGGACCGAGCGGCAGGCCCATCCGCTCCAGGCGGACCAGGGCGCGCCGGCCGGCCGACTCGGAGACCTCCACGACGTCGAAGGCGCGGCCCACGGGCAGCAGCACCGAGGCCCCGGGGAACTCCGCCCACGCCTTGGCCACGTCGTCCAGCGTGGCCCCGGCCGGCACCTCGGGCGCGAAGTCCAGCGGGTGCGCGCCCGGCTCCGCGCAGTCCTCGTACCCGCAGGAGCAGACGCCCGCCGCGGCCCGCGCGCCCGGCACCACGTCCCAGCCCCACAGGCAGGTGAACTCGGCGACGGCGGTGCACTCCGCGGACCGGCCACGCCGACGCGCGCCGGACCGGATCTCGCGAATGCCGCCGATCGTGAAGCCCATGCCCCCTCCAACGGGTCCAGCGCGCCGGTGGTTACGACACGGAACGAGACGGAAGCGGAACGTAACGCTACGGCTCCGCCTTCCCTCGCCGTGATGGGGCCAAGACGGCGCTTTGAAGCGTGTCGGGTGGCGCACCGGGATCCACGCGCCCCTTCGTGCACCACTCCGCCCGCCTCTGTTCGTCTTGTGTCAAGTGAATCGCGTGCGGCGGGGCGGGAGTTCATTCGAAGGGGTGGCGAATGGTGGCGTTTCTGTGATCCGCGTGGCTTAGCCGGTGATCACGGGGTTACTGTCAGTGTGCAGAACCCTCGGGCACATGCGCCCGTGGTTATGCCGGGGGCAATCCGAAGGCGACTTCGAGACCGCCCCGGAGGCGGCTCGGTAAAGCGTTCGAAGGCTGAGAACCGGGGGACGCGGGGCCGTATTTACCGGCATTCTGATAGGGCTTGGCGCACTCGGGCGGCAAGAGGTCTCAGGAATGGGGGCGTTCCAGTGGGCGGCAATGGCGGTAGCGGGACAAACGCTGACAAGCGCCCCAATGAGCTGCTCGGCTCGTGGTTCGTGCGCAGCGGGTGGTCCAAGGGGGAGCTGGCCCGCCAAGTGAACCGCAGGGCACGGCAGTTGGGTGCCAACCACATCTCCACCGACACCTCCCGGGTGCGCCGCTGGCTGGACGGCGAGAACCCGCGCGAGCCGATCCCGCGCATCCTCTCGGAGCTGTTCTCCGAGCGTTTCGGCTGTGTGGTCTCCATCGAGGACCTGGGCCTGCGCGCCGCCCGCCCGTCGCCCGCCGCCTCCGGTGTGGACCTCCCCTGGACCGGCCCCCAGACCGTCGCCCTCCTCGGCGAGTTCTCCCGCAGCGACCTCATGCTCGCCCGCCGCGGCTTCCTCGGCACCTCCCTCGCGCTCTCCGCGGGCCCCTCCCTGATCGAGCCCATGCAGCGCTGGCTCGTGCCCACCCCCGGCGCCCCGGCCGGACCCGCCCCCGAGCCCCCCCTCGACTCCCGCCGGCCGGGCCGGCTGTCCAGGCCGGAGCTGGAGCTGCTGGAGTCGACCACCCGGATGTTCCGCCAGTGGGACGCCCAGTGCGGCGGCGGCCTGCGCCGCAAGGCCGTCGTCGGCCAGCTGCACGAGGTCACCGACCTGCTCCAGGAGTCCCAGCCCGAGGCCACCACCCGCAAGCTCTTCAAGGTCGCCGCCGAGCTGGCCGAACTGGCCGGCTGGATGTCGTACGACGTCGGACTCCAGCCCACCGCCCAGAAGTACTTCGTGCTCGCGCTGCACGCCGCCAAGGAGGCCGGGGACCGGCCCCTCGGCTCGTACGTCCTCTCCAGCATGAGCCGCCAGATGATCCACCTCGGCCGGCCCGACGACGCCCTGGAACTGATCCACCTGGCCCAGTACGGCAGCCGTGACTGCGCGGGGCCGCGCACCCAGGCCATGCTGTATGCGATGGAGGCCCGCGCCTACGCCAACATGGGGCAGCCCGGCCGGACCAAGCGCGCGGTGCGCATGGCCGAGGACACCTTCGCCGAGGCCGACGAGTGGGACGAGCCGGACCCCGACTGGATCCGCTTCTTCTCCGAGGCCGAGCTGTACGCGGAGAACTCCCACTCGTTCCGCGACCTCGCCTACAGCGCGGGCCGCAGCCCCGCCTACGCCTCCCTCGCCGAGCCCCTGATGCGGCGGGCGGTGGACCTGTTCGCCGAGGACGGCGAGCACCAGCGGTCGTATGCGCTCAACCTGATCGGCATGGCCACCGTGCATCTGCTCCGGGGCGAGCCCGAGGCCGGTGCCGAGTTCGCCTCGCGGGCCATGACCGTGGCCAAGAAGGTCCGCTCCGAGCGCGTGAACACCCGTATCCGAAAAACGGTCGGCACGGCCGTGCGGGACCACGGCGATCTCGGTGCCGTGGTCGACCTCGCCGAACAGCTCGCCGTCGACCTCCCCGAGTCCGAGGCCGTCTGACCCCGGCTCCCCCCCGAACCCCGGCCGCGGCCGGACCTCCCGAACCGCCCGACTCGGCTCCCCCAACGCCAGGTCATCGAGAGGTACCGGCCGCGGTCGGTTCATGGACGTGTAACACAGAGGTCGTCTTCGTCACCCCGGTGAAACAACGAGTGGCTTCCGTGGAAACGGTGCTACGTCAGTCTCTGGCGCATACCCGGCCCACCCCCCGCCCCACCGACACCGGACCGCTGAGGCACCGCCCGCACGGGCCGTACCGATCGACGAGGAGACGCCGATGGCTCCAGCCATCATGCTTGCGGCGGACGCACCCAAGCTGTCGTCCGCCAACACAGGCTTCATGCTCATTGCTTCCGCCCTGGTGCTGCTCATGACCCCGGGCCTGGCCTTCTTCTACGGAGGCATGGTCCGCGTCAAGAGCACCCTGAACATGCTGATGATGAGCTTCATCAGCATGGGCATCGTCACCATCCTGTGGGTGCTCTACGGCTTCTCCATGAGCTTCGGCACGGACCACGGCTCGCTGATCGGCTGGACCTCCGACTTCGTCGGCTGGACCGGCATCGGTAAGACGGACCTGTGGCCCGGTTACACCATCCCGGTCTTCGTCTTCGCCGTCTTCCAGATGATGTTCGCGATCATCACCCCTGCCCTGATCAGCGGTGCCCTCGCCGACCGGGTGAAATTCAGCGCCTGGACCCTCTTCGTCGTGCTGTGGGTCACCATCGTCTACTTCCCGGTCGCCCACTGGGTCTGGGGCACCGGCGGCTGGGCCTTCGAACTCGGCGTGATCGACTTCGCCGGCGGTACGGCGGTCCACATCAACGCCGGTGCCGCGGCCCTCGGCGTCATCCTCGTCATCGGCAAGCGCGTCGGCTTCAAGAAGGACCCGATGCGCCCGCACAGCCTCCCGCTCGTCATGCTCGGCTCCGGTCTGCTGTGGTTCGGCTGGTTCGGCTTCAACGCCGGCTCCTGGCTCGGCAACGACGACGGCGTCGGCCCTCTGATGTTCGTCAACACGCAGATCGCCACCGCCGCCGCCATGCTCGCCTGGCTCGGCTACGAGAAGATCCGCCACGGTGCCTGCACCACCCTCGGCGCCGCCTCCGGCGCGGTCGCCGGCCTCGTCGCCATCACCCCCTCCGGCGGCGCGGTCACCCCGCTCGGCGCGATCGCCGTCGGCGCCATCGCCGGTGTCGCCTGCGCCGCGGCCGTCGGACTGAAGTTCCGCTTCGGTTACGACGACTCCCTGGACGTCGTCGGCGTCCACATGGTCGGCGGCATCCTCGGCTCCCTGCTGATCGGCTTCTTCGCCAGCGGCAAGGGCCAGTCCACCGCCACCGGCGTCTTCTACGGCGACCACTCCTTCACCCAGCTGTGGAAGCAGTGCGCCGGCGTCGGCGGCGTCCTCGTCTACTCCCTGGTCGTCTCCGCCGTCCTCGCCTTCCTCCTCGACAAGACCATCGGGATGCGCGTCACCCAGGACGAGGAGGTCTCCGGCATCGACCGTGCCGAGCACGCCGAGACGGCGTACGACTTCAGCGGCGCCGGCGGCGGTGTCCTCGGGTCCGCCGTCTCCGCCCCGGCCGGCGGGAAGCAGCCGGAGAATCAGGACGACAAGAAGAGCGGGAAGCAGACCAAGAAGGTGGACGCATGAAGCTCATCACGGCCGTCGTCAAGCCGTACCGGCTCGACGAGATCAAGGAAGCCCTCCAGTCCTTCGGCGTCCATGGACTGACGGTCACCGAGGCCAGCGGCTACGGTCGGCAGCGGGGCCACACGGAGGTCTACCGCGGCGCGGAGTACACCGTCGACCTGGTTCCCAAGATCCGCATCGAGGTCCTCACCGAGGACGACGACGCCGAGGAACTGATCGAGGCCATCGTCAAGGCGGCCCGCACCGGCAAGATCGGCGACGGCAAGGTCTGGTCGGTCCCGGTCGAGACGGCCGTACGGGTCCGCACCGGCGAACGCGGCCCGGACGCCCTCTGAATCAGGCTGGAACACCGGAACGGAACGGGAGTCGCTGGGTGACGGGAACGGATGAGCGGACACCGGCCGAAGGCCCGGAACCCGGCGGCTACGCGGCGGCACGGCTGCGCCTCCTCACCGAGGGGGCGCGGACCGGGCCGCCGCGCCGTGCCGCCCTCGCCGAACTGACCGACGACTGGCTCGCCGGACTGTTCACCGCCGCGGCCGGCCGTCCCCAGGGCGTCTCCCTCGTCGCCGTCGGCGGCTACGGCCGCGGCGAACTGTCCCCCCGCAGCGACCTGGACCTCCTGCTGCTGCACGACGGCTCCGACCCCACCGCGGTCGCCGCCCTCGCCGACCGCCTCTGGTACCCCGTGTGGGACCTGGGCCTCGACCTCGACCACTCCGTGCGCACCCTCGCCGAGGCCCGCAGGACGGCCGGCGAGGACCTCAAGGTCCAGCTCGGCCTGCTGGACGCCCGCCACGTCGCCGGCGACCTCGGTCTGACCACCGCGCTGCGCACCGCCGTCCTCGCCGACTGGCGCAACCAGGCCCCCCGCCGGCTGCCCGAACTGAAGGAACTGGGCGACGAACGCGCCGCCCGCCAGGGCGAGTTGAGGTTCCTCCTCGAACCCGACCTCAAGGAGGCCCGCGGCGGACTGCGGGACGCCACCGCGCTGCGCGCCGTGGCCGCCTCCTGGCTCGCCGACGCCCCCCGCGAGGGCCTCGCCG
Source organism: Streptomyces hygroscopicus subsp. hygroscopicus (assembly GCF_030269125.1). Classification (GTDB taxonomy): domain Bacteria; phylum Actinomycetota; class Actinomycetes; order Streptomycetales; family Streptomycetaceae; genus Streptomyces; species Streptomyces hygroscopicus_C. The sequence goes on from NZ_BSSM01000011.1 coordinate 178,905, forward strand.
AGGCCCGCCGCCACCTCCTCGACGTCCGTGACGCGCTCCACCTGAGCACCGGCCGCGCCACCGACCGGCTCGCCCTCCAGGAACAGGACCAGGTCGCGGCCGAACTGGGCCTGCTCGACGCCGACGTCCTGCTCCGGCAGGTCTACGAGGCCGCCCGCGTGATCTCCTACGCCGGTGACGTCACCTGGCGCGAAGTGGGGCGCGTCCTGCGCTCGCGCGCCGTGCGCCCACGCCTGCGCGCCATGCTGGGCGGCGGCAGACAGGTCGCCGAACGGTCCCCGCTGGCCGAGGGCGTGGTCGAACAGGACGGCGAGGTGGTGCTCGCCCGCGCCGCGCGCCCCGAACGCGACCCCGTGCTCCCGCTGCGCGCCGCGGCCGCCGCCGCCCAGGCGGGCCTCCCGCTCTCCCCGTACGCGGTACGGCGCATGGCCGCGGGCACCCGCCCCCTGCCCACCCCCTGGCCCGCCGAGGCGCGCGAACAACTGGTGACCCTGCTCGGCTCCGGCCGTCCCACCGTCGAGGTCTGGGAGGCGCTGGAGGCCGAGGGACTGATCAGCCGCCTGCTCCCGGACTGGGAACGGGTCCGCTGCCGCCCCCAGCGCAACGCCGTGCACGTGTGGACCGTCGACCGGCACCTGATCGAGACCGCCGTGCGCGCCTCCGCGCTCACCCGCCACGTCCACCGCCCCGACCTGCTCCTCGTCGCCGCCCTGCTGCACGACATCGGCAAGGGCTGGCCCGGCGACCACTCGGTGGCCGGCGAGATCATCGCCAAGGACGTGGCCGCACGCATCGGCTTCGACCCCGAGGACGCCGCCGTCCTGTCGACCCTGGTACGCCACCACCTCCTGCTGGTGGACACCGCCACCCGCCGCGACCTCGACGACCCCGCCACCGTGCGCTCCGTCGCCGAGGCCGTCGGCACCCAGAGCACCCTGGAACTCCTGCACGCCCTCACCGAGGCCGACGCCCTCGCCACCGGCCCGGCCGCCTGGTCCGCCTGGCGCGGCTCCCTCGTCGGCGACCTGGTCCGCCGGGTCGGCGCCCTCCTCGCCGGGGAGGTCCCGGACGAACCGGCGCCCACCGCGCCCACCGCCGAGCAGGAACGCCTGGCCATCGAGGCGTTCCGCACCGGCGGTCCGGTCCTGGCGCTGCGCGCCCGCAGCGAGCCGGTCCCCGCCGAGGAACCGCCCGGCGCGCCCGAACCGCTCGGCGTCGAGCTGCTCATCGCCGTACCCGACCAGACCGCCGTGCTGCCCGCGGTCGCCGGAGTCCTCGCCGTGCACCGGCTCACCGTCCGCACCGCGGAGCTGCGCACCCTGCGGCTGCCGGAGGACGTGCACGACGGCGACGGCTCGGTGCTGCTGCTCGACTGGCGCGTCGCCGCCGAGTACGGCTCCCTGCCCGAGGCGGCCCGGCTGCGCGCCGACCTCGTGCGCGCGCTCGACGGCTCCCTCGACATCGCCGGCCGGCTCGCCGAGCGCGACGCCGCCTACCCGAGGCGCCGAGGTCTGCTCGCCCCGCCGCCCCGGGTGACCGTGGCGCCCGCCGCCTCCCACCACGCCACGGTGATCGAGGTCCGCGCCCAGGACGCCCCCGGCCTGCTCCACCGCATCGGCATGGCCCTGGAGAAGGCGGGTGTCCGGGTCCGCAGCATGCACGTCTCGACCCTGGGCGCCAACGCGGTCGACGCCTTCTACGTCACCACGGGGGCGGGCGAGCCCCTGCCGGCGGGGGACGCGGGGTCGGTGGCGAGGGCGCTGGAGGAGACGCTGCGGGCGCCGTGACGCAACCGAACGCGACCGGCGGGGACTGATGCCCTGCCGGGCCGGATACCCTTGAGGGCAGCCCAGACCACTCCGACCCCGAGGACCGACGCCACCGTGTTCGATACCCTCTCCGACCGCCTCAGCGCGACTTTCAAAAACCTCCGCGGCAAGGGCCGGTTGTCCGAGGCGGACATCGACGCCACGGCACGCGAGATCCGCATCGCGCTCCTCGAAGCGGACGTGGCCCTTCCGGTCGTCCGTACGTTCATCAAGAACGTCAAGGAGCGTGCCCTCGGCGCCGAGGTCTCCAAGGCGCTGAACCCGGCCCAGCAGGTCCTGAAGGTCGTCAACGACGAGCTCGTGACCATTCTCGGTGGCGAGACCCGGCGGCTGCGCTTCGCCAAGCAGCCGCCCACCGTGATCATGCTGGCGGGTCTCCAGGGCGCCGGCAAGACCACGCTCGCGGGCAAGCTCGGCCGCTGGCTCAAGGAGCAGGGCCACTCCCCGCTGCTGGTGGCCTGCGACCTCCAGCGCCCCAACGCCGTCAACCAGCTCAGCGTCGTCGCCGAGCGCGCGGGCGTGGCCGTCTACGCGCCGGAGCCCGGCAACGGCGTCGGCGACCCGGTCAAGGTCGCCAAGGACTCCATCGAGTTCGCGAAGTCCAAGGTCCACGACATCGTGATCGTGGACACCGCCGGCCGCCTCGGCATCGACCAGGAGATGATGCAGCAGGCCGCGGACATCCGCGACGCCGTCTCCCCGGACGAGATCCTTTTCGTCGTCGACGCGATGATCGGTCAGGACGCCGTCAACACGGCCGAGGCCTTCCGCGACGGCGTCGGCTTCGACGGCGTGGTCCTCTCCAAGCTCGACGGTGACGCCCGCGGTGGTGCCGCGCTGTCCATCCGGCAGATCACCGGCAAGCCGATCATGTTCGCGTCGAACGGCGAGAAGCTGGACGACTTCGACGCGTTCCACCCCGACCGGATGGCCTCCCGCATCCTCGACATGGGTGACCTGCTCACCCTGATCGAGCAGGCGGAGAAGACCTTCAGCCAGGAAGAGGCCGCCAAGATGGCCTCGAAGCTGGCGTCCAAGAAGGGTCAGGACTTCACCCTGGACGACTTCCTGTCCCAGATGGAACAGGTCAGGAAGATGGGTTCGATCTCCAAGCTGCTCGGCATGCTGCCGGGCATGGGCCAGATCAAGGACCAGATCCAGAACATCGACGAGCGGGACGTGGACCGCACCGCCGCGATCATCAAGTCGATGACCCCGGCCGAGCGCCAGGACCCGACGATCATCAACGGCTCCCGCCGCGCCCGCATCGCCAAGGGTTCCGGTGTCGAGGTCAGCGCCGTGAAGGGCCTGGTCGAGCGGTTCTTCGAGGCCCGCAAGATGATGTCCCGCATGGCGCAGGGCGGCGGCATGCCGGGCATGCCGGGAATCCCGGGCATGGGCGGCGGTCCCGGCCGGCAGCGGAAGCAGCAGAAGAAGGCCAAGGGCAAGCAGCGCTCCGGCAACCCGATGAAGCGCAAGCAGCAGGAGCTGGAGGAGGCCCAGCGCCGCGAGGCCGCCGCGCAGGGCGGGAACGCGTTCGGACTGCCGCAGCAGGGCGGCGAGGAGTTCGAGCTGCCGGACGAGTTCAAGAAGTTCATGGGCTGACGGCCGTAGGACCGTCTTGCGGCCGGCCGTACGGCCTGAAGGGCGCTCCCTCTTGCGAGGGGGCGCCCTTCACCATGTGCCGTGTCCCGATATCTGTCTTAACGTCCCTATATGAGCAATGCGGCGCCCCCGCGCAAGGACCCGGAGCAGCCGTGGCGCGCCGAGGGCACCCCCGAGGGGTCCTGGCGGTCCGGCGGCGGAGGGCTCAAGGGCGGCAAGTGGTGGGGGCTGCTCGTCACCGCGATCGTCGTCTTCCTGCTGGCCTACTTCGGCCTGAACTACCTCGGCCAGGGCAACCAGCCGACGATCTCGTACACCGAGTTCAGCCGACAGGTCTCCGACGGCAACGTCGCCACGATCTACTCCAAGGGCGACGCGATCCAGGGCCAGCTGAAGAGCGCGCGGAGCAACCCCGAGGGCGGTGGCCGGTACACCCGGTTCAAGACGCAGCGGCCGGCCTTCGCGGACGACCGGCTGTGGCAGAACCTGAGCAGTCATGGCGTCACGGTGACCGCCCGGCCGGTGGTGCAGGAGCGAAGCTTCCTGTCCAACCTGCTGCTCTCCCTGATCCCGATCCTCGTCCTCGTCGCGGTGTGGGTCTTCTTCGCCCGCCGGCTCGGCGGCGCGCTGCCCGGTGCGGGCGGTCTGTTCGGCCGCCGGGCGCCGCCCAAGCCGGTGGGGCCCGAGCTGGAAACCAGGCGCACGACGTTCGCGGACGTGGCCGGGATCGACGAGGTCAAGGGCGAGCTGGACGACGTGGTCGACTTCCTGGAGCACCCCGACGCGTACCGCCGCATGGGCGCGAAACTGCCCAGGGGCGTGCTGCTCGCCGGGCCTCCCGGCACCGGCAAGACGCTGCTCGCGCGGGCGGTCGCGGGCGAGGCCGGGGTGCCGTTCTTCTCGGCCTCGGCGTCGGAGTTCATCGAGATGATCGTCGGCGTCGGCGCCTCCCGGGTGCGCGAGCTGTTCGCCGAGGCCCGCAAGGTGGCGCCGTCGATCATCTTCATCGACGAGATCGACACCATCGGCCGGGCACGCAGCGGCAGCTCGGCCATGAGCGGCCACGACGAGCGCGAGCAGACGCTGAACCAGATCCTCACCGAGATGGACGGCTTCTCGGGCTCGGAGGGCGTGATCGTCATCGCGGCGACCAACCGCGCCGACATCCTGGACCCGGCGCTGACACGCCCCGGGCGCTTCGACCGGGTGGTCACCGTGGCCCCGCCGGACCGCGCGGGCCGCGAGGCGATCCTGCGGATCCACACCCGGGACGTGCCGCTGGAGCCGGAGGTGGACCTGGCCAGGCTGGCGCGCGCGACCCCGGGCATGACGGGAGCCGACCTCGCGAACCTCGCCAACGAGGCGGCGCTGCTCGCGGTCAAGCGCAAGCAGGAGCGGGTGACCCGGGCGGATCTGTCGGAGGCGCTGGAGAAGGTGCAGCTGGGTGCCGAGCGGACCCTGGTGATGCCGGAGGAGGACCGGCGGCGTACGGCGTACCACGAGAGCGGCCACGCGCTGCTCGGCATGCTCCAGCCCGGCGCCGACCCGGTACGCAAGATCACCATCGTGCCGCGCGGACGGGCGCTCGGGGTGACGATGTCGACGCCCGAGGTGGAGCGGTACGCGCACTCGGAGGAGTACCTGCGCGGGCGCATCATCGGCGCGCTGGGCGGCATGGCCGCGGAGGAGGTCGTCTACGGCGTGGTCACCACGGGCGCGGAGAACGACCTCGAACAGGTGACGAACATCGCGCGCGGGATGGTGGCGCGCTGGGGCATGAGCGAGCGGGTGGGCCGGCTGTCCGCCCTGCCGAGCGACGCCCAGCAGGCGTACGGTCTCTCCGCCGCGCCGGCGACGCTCGACGCCATCGACACCGAGATGCGGCGGATCGTGGACGAGTGCTACGACGAGGCGCGGCGCAAACTCCAGGACCACCGCGGGCAGCTGGACGCGCTGGCACGGGCGCTGCTGGAGCACGAGACGCTGGAGGAGGCGGACGCGTACCGGATCGCCGGGATCACGCGGCTGGGGAAGGACACCGAGGAGGCGCGGTGAGGGCGGCCTACGGGACGCGGGCGATCAGGTAGCGGAAGACGTTGGGCATCCGGACGGTGCCGTCGGGGCGGCGGTACGGGTGCAGGGCCTCGGTCAGCTCCTTGTCGACCTGCTCGGCGTCGGTCGCCGCGATCGCCGCGTCGAAGAGCCCCGTGGACAGCAGTCCGCGCACCGCGCTGTCCGGGTCGGCGTATCCGAACGGGCAAGCGACTCGCCCGGAGCCGTCGGGACGCAGCCCCGCCCGCTGGGCGGCCTCCTCCAGATCGTCGCGCCGGGCCGGGCGCCAACTGCCCGCACTGCGCAAAGGATCAGCCAGTTTCGCCGCGACCCGCAGGACGGTGGAGGTGGCGCAACGTTCCGTCGGACCCCAGCCGGCGAGCACCACGGCGGCGCCGGGGGCGGCGTGGGGGAGGGCCCGTGCGAGCAGTTCGGCGAGGCCCTGGGGATCGCCCCCGGGGTGGCGGATCGGGTCGAGGGCGGTGATCAGGGTGTAGGGGGCGGCGGGCTCGGTGCCGTCGGCGGCTTCCGCGTCGTCGGGGGAGTCCCGGTCATCTGGGACGTCCTGGAGGAGTTCCGCGGGTGCGGTGCCCGTGCCGGGGGCCCCGCCCGGGGGCAGGAGCCGTTCGCGGGCGAGGGCCAGGAGGCCGGGGGAGGGATCGGTGCCGGTGACGGTGGCGCCGCGGGCGGCCGCGAGGAGGAGGGCGAGGCCGGAGCCGCAGCGCAGGCCGAGGAGACGGGTGTCCGGACCCACGTCGAGCCGTTCGTACACCGCTTCCACCAGCGGGACGAGCATCCGTTCCTGGATCTCGGCCCAGTCCCGCGCGCGTGTCCCAAAGTTCCCGTGAGCTGTGGAATCCGTGTGCGGCGGCCGCCGCCGTACGAGCGAAGCTGTCATGGATAAGCGCCCCCATCCCCGGCGGTCCGCCGCCCTGCCCGGTCGTGTGTGGCCCCCGTGCTCCGTCCCACGTATGCCAGGTAACCCCCGCACCGCGGTGCCGTCCAGGGGTCGAGGAGGCCCGCTCGGACCCGGGGCGCCGGTGTGGCGAGAATTCACATCCCGGCAATCGTGCCGCCCTTACGGTGTGCACACCGGAGGACGGGCCGGTGCCGGGGGGTGCGGTCGCGCACGGTAACGTCGCGACCGTCACGGGCGCTGACCAAGCTGAGGCTTGATACCGAGAGCGGCCGAATCGCCCCTTGCGTATCCGCGGGCCATCCTCGTGACACGGCGTACCGGGTGGAGCGTAGTGCCGTCTACGCACCGGCTTGGTAGGAGCTGTGAGGCTTTCTCCGCAGATCAGCGCACGCGCCCTCGTCAGGACGCATCAGTGCCAACTGACGGGTACGTGCAAATTATTTGGGATGCCCCGGAATAGGAACACAGCGTGCCCTCCGCTCGTTGTCATTACGTGAGCACGACACAGACACCCCCTGTACTCGCCGCAGAGCTGGCACAGGCGTGGGCCGACATTCAGCGGTACCACCCCGAGCTGCCGGACCTTGCCGCGCCAGAGTCCCTGATCGGAGAGTCGTCTTCCGCGTGCGGACACGAACTCTCCTTCGAACGGCTGCTCCATGAGGCAGTCCACGGCATCGCCGCCGCGCGCGGGGTGCGCGACACCTCCCGTGCCGGCCGCTACCACAACCGACGGTTCCTCGCGATCGCGGAGGAGCTGGGCCTGGACCACCCCGAGGAACCGCATCCCAGCAGCGGCTTCTCGCTGGTCACGCTCAACCCCGAGGCGAAGCGGCGCTACCGGCCGACCATCGAGCGTCTCCAGCGCGCCCTCAAGGCGCACTCGGCGGCGACCACGGAGGACACCTCCCGCACCTTCCGGGGCCCGGCCGCCCGGCACGGCTCCTCCGGCGGCGGCGTCCGCGTCAAGGCGGTGTGCGACTGCGGCCGCAACGTCCGCGTGGTCCCCTCCGTCCTCGCCCAGGCCCCCATCGTCTGCGGCGGCTGCGGCAAACCCTTCCGCATTCCCGAGATGTCGGGCGCCGCCTGATCCCCCACCCCGGCATCTCGTGGGTGCCGGACCGACTCCGCCCCGGCCCGCCGACCACCAGCGTCGGCGGGCGGGTGCCTCACACCCACCCACCGCGACCCGACCTCACCCTCCCCGCTCCCGCCGGCTCCCGGTCGGCGGGTGTGCCGACGCGCGTCCGGCCGCGTGCCGAGCGGGCGCGGGCCCGCCGAGGCCCCGGCCGGGAGCGGCCCGCCGGGTATGGCAGAATGGATGGCTGTACTCGACAGCCGCACAGGACCCCTCTCTCCTCCGGCTGACGCGTCCGTCGGGCACTCGGGTACCGCAACCCCACGCGGCAGCTCGCCGTGCCCCACCACGTCAAAATCAGGAGAACCCACTCCCGTGGCAGTCAAGATCAAGCTGAAGCGTCTGGGCAAGATCCGTTCGCCTCACTACCGCATCGTCGTCGCCGACTCCCGTACCCGCCGTGACGGCCGGGCCATCGAGGAGATCGGCAAGTACCACCCGACCTACAACCCGTCGGTCATCGAGGTGGACGCCGACCGCGTGGCGTACTGGCTCGGCGTCGGCGCCCAGCCGACCGAGCCCGTCCTCGCCATCCTGAAGAAGACCGGCGACTGGCAGAAGTTCAAGGGCGAGCCGGCTCCCGCGCCGCTGCTCGTCGCCGAGCCCAAGCCGGCCCGTCCGTCGTTCGAGGCCCTCGGTGGCGACGACGACGCCAAGGGTGAGGCCATCACCCAGAAGAAGAAGGCTGAGAAGAAGGACGAGGCCGCGGCTGAGTCCGAGTCGACCGAGGCCTGAGCAGCATGCTCGAAGAGGCGCTTGAGCACCTCGTGAAGGGCATCGTCGACAACCCTGACGATGTGCAGGTCGCCTCGCGCAACCTGCGCCGCGGGCGCGTGCTGGAGGTCCGGGTCCACCCCGACGACCTCGGCAAGGTGATCGGCCGCAACGGCCGTACCGCGCGCGCTCTGCGTACCGTCGTGGGCGCCATCGGCGGTCGCGGTGTCCGCGTCGACCTGGTCGACGTGGACAACGTCCGCTGACGCTTCATCGCAACCGGCTCGGGCCGGGGAGGGCCACTCGGCCGTCCCCGGCCCGCAGTCGTATGAGCAGGACACGCGCAGGAGATGACAGGAGAATTGGACAGGTGCAGCTGGTAGTCGCACGGGTCGGCCGTGCCCATGGCATCAAGGGCGAGGTCACCGTCGAGGTACGTACCGACGAGCCGGAGCTGAGGCTCGCCCCCGGCGCCGTACTCGCCACGGACCCCGCCTCCACGGGTCCGCTGACCATCGAGACGGGCCGCGTCCACAGTGGTCGTCTGCTCCTGCGCTTCGCGGGCGTCACCGATCGGAACGCCGCCGAGGCCCTGCGCAACACCCTGCTGATCGCCGAGGTGGACCCGGAGGAACTGCCGGAGGACGAGGACGAGTACTACGACCATCAGCTCATCGACCTGGACGTGGTCACCGAGGACGGCACGGAGGTCGGCCGGATCACCGAGATCTCGCACCTGCCCTCGCAGGACCTGTTCATCGTGGAGCGTCCGGACGGCACCGAGGTCATGATCCCCTTCGTCGAGGAGATCGTCGCCGAGATCGACCTCGAGGAGCAGAAGGCCGTCATCACGCCCCCGCCCGGCCTGATCGACGACCGCGCCGAGATCGCCTCCACCCGGGACGCCGGCACCGCGGGGGACGAGTCGTGATGCGCCTGGACGTCGTCACGATCTTCCCGGAGTACCTGGACCCTCTGAACGTCTCCCTCGTCGGCAAGGCCCGCCATCGCGGACAGCTCGCCGTCCACGTCCACGACCTGCGTGCATGGACGTACGACCGGCACAACACGGTCGACGACACGCCGTACGGCGGCGGCCCCGGCATGGTCATGAAGACGGAGCCCTGGGGCGACGCCCTGGACACGGTCCTCGCCGACGGCTACGAGAGCGGCGCCCACGCCCCCGCGCTGGTCGTCCCCACCCCCAGCGGCCGCCCGTTCACCCAGGAACTCGCCGTGGAACTCTCCGAGCGGCCCTGGCTGATCTTCACGCCCGCCCGCTACGAGGGCATCGACCGGCGCGTCTTCGACGAGTACGCGACCCGGATACCCGTCTACGAGGTCTCCATCGGTGATTACGTCCTCGCCGGCGGCGAAGCGGCCGTCCTCGTCATGACCGAGGCCGTCGCCCGGCTGCTGCCCGGCGTCCTCGGCAACGCCGAGTCCCACCGCGACGACTCCTTCGCGCCCGGCGCCATGGCGAACCTCCTGGAAGGCCCCGTCTACACCAAGCCGCCCGCCTGGCGCGGCCGGGACATCCCCGAGGTGCTGCTCAGCGGCCACCACGGCAGGATCGCCCGCTGGCGACGCGACGAGGCGCTGCGCCGTACGACCCTCAACCGGCCCGACCTGATCGAGCGCTGCGACCCGAAGTCCTTCGACAAGAAGGACCGCGAGATGCTGTCCATCCTGGGCTGGGAGCCGGACCCGGACGGTCACTCGTACGGCCGATTTTGGCGCCGGGCCGGGAGCATGGAAGAATAGGCCGCTGTTGTGCGCTCGTCCGGTGTGCGCCCCTGCCACAGGGGGACACGACGCCCGTCCCGACCCGCACGGCAGCTTCCCGTACCTCATCTCTCCCGTTGATGACCTGTGGCATCAGCGAAGAAAGCAGACGAAATGTCTCACCTGCTCGACACCGTCGACGCCGCGTCGCTGCGCAGCGACCTCCCGGCCTTCCGCCCGGGTGACACCGTCAACGTCCACGTCCGCGTCATCGAGGGCAACCGCTCCCGTGTGCAGCAGTTCAAGGGCGTTGTGATCCGTCGCCAGGGCTCCGGTGTCCGCGAGACCTTCACGGTCCGCAAGGTCTCGTTCTCCGTCGGCGTCGAGCGCACCTTCCCGGTGCACACCCCGATCGTCGAGAAGATCGAGCTGGTCACCCGTGGTGACGTGCGCCGCGCCAAGCTGTACTACCTCCGTGAGCTGCGCGGCAAGGCCGCGAAGATCAAGGAGAAGCGCGAGAGCTGAGCGCTTCCCCGGCGTCACAGCGGGGCCGGATAACATCTCGCCCCGATGGACACCGAAGCACAGCACACGGAACGCGACCGCGCCTCCCGCCCGGATTCCCCGGGCCCGGAGGAGCGGTCGCGTTTCGCGTTGCCCGCCCGGATCGCCGAGTGGCTGCCGGGCGGCCGCGTCACCCTCACCCTCTTCGCCTGCCTGGTGTTCCTGCTCCTGCTGAGCACCTTCGTGGTGCAGCCGTTCCAGATCCCGAGCGGTTCCATGGAGCAGGGCCTGCGGATCGGCGACCGCGTCCTCGTGAACAAGCTGGCCTACCGCTTCGGCGGCCGGCCCGCCCGCGGGGACGTGGTTGTGTTCGACGGAACGGGGTATTTCGGGGACGGCGACTACATCAAGCGTGTCGTCGGGGTGGGCGGGGACCACGTGGTCTGCTGCGACAGGCGGGGGAGGATCGAGGTGAACGGCCGCGCGGTCGACGAGTCGGCGTTCCTCTACCCCGGGGACACCGCCTCCAGCGTGCCCTTCGACATCGTGGTGCCCCCGGGCACGCTCTTCCTGCTCGGCGACCACCGCAGCGACTCCAGCGACTCCCGCGACCACCTCGGCTCCCCGGGCGGCGGCATGATCCCGCTCGGCGAGGTCATCGGACGGGCCGACTGGATCGTATGGCCGTACGCCCACTGGACCCGTCTGACCCGGCCGCCCGCCTACGCGCGCGTGCCCGCCGCGACGGGTGGCGCCCATGGGTAACCGCGGCAAGCCGCGCGCGGGCTCCGGCCCCGCCGGCCCCCCGTCGTCCACCGCGACCCGGCGCAGCTCGGCGCCCGGCGGCGGCCGCACCCGCGCGGAGCGGCGCAAGCTCCAGCGCAAGGTCAAGCGGAAGCGCAGGCACTCAGCAGTCCGGGAGATCCCTCTCCTGGTGGGAGTCGCGGTGCTGATCGCGCTGGTCCTGAAGACCTTCCTCGTCCAGGCGTTCGTGATCCCGTCCGGCTCCATGGAGCAGACGATCCGCATCGGCGACCGCGTCCTGGTCGACAAGCTCACCCCCTGGTTCGGCGCCGAGCCGCAGCGCGGGGACGTCGTCGTCTTCCACGACCCGGGCGGCTGGCTGGCCGGCGAGCAGGCGGCCCAGAAGCCCGACCCGGTCGTCGTGAAACAGCTCAAGGAGGGCCTCAGCTTCATCGGCCTGCTGCCGTCCGACAATGAGAAAGACCTGATCAAACGGGTCATCGGGGTCGGTGGCGACCATGTCAGGTGCTGCGACGCGCAGGGCCGTGTCACCGTCAACGGGGTGCCGCTGTCCGAGAAGGACTACCTCTATCCGGGCAACGACCCGTCCGACATGCGCTTCGACGTCACCGTGCCCGAGGGCAGGCTGTGGGTGATGGGCGACCACCGGGGCGACTCCGCCGACTCCCGCTACCACCGGGACTCCCCGTACGGGGGAACGGTCTCGGTGAAGTCGGTGGTCGGGCGGGCCATGTGGATCGGCTGGCCGATCGGCCACTGGACGCGCCTGGAGGAACCTAAAACCTTCGCAAGCGTTGCCCACGCCGACACGCGGACGGCTTCGGCCCCGCCCCTGTCGCATAGGGTTGACCATGAGAATCCGAACGGAATGACCGAACTCCCGACCCCTGCGGAACTCCCGCTCGTTATGGGAGTGGTGGGCCTGCGCCGTCTGTGGCGCGGGCGGCGGCACGGAGTAAGGAGTTGGCGTGGGGGATGTGGCGGTTGGCGCACGGTCGGGACACGGCGGCGAGGAGCACCCCGGGAACCCCGCGGGGGCGGACGGCTCAGGTTCGGACGGCGCCATGACCACCGGGAATGACGCGACGGGCGACGGCACCCCACGGGACGGACAGGGGCCCCGGACCGGGGACGCGGGCGACGCCACGCCGCCGCCCAGGAAGCCGCGCTCCTTCTGGAAGGAGCTGCCGATCCTGGTCGTCATCGCGCTGGTCCTGGCGCTGCTGATCAAGACCTTCCTGGTCCAGGCGTTCTCGATCCCCTCCGCCTCGATGGAGAACACCCTCCAGATCGGCGACCGCGTCCTGGTCGACAAGCTCACCCCGTGGTTCGGCTCCGAGCCCGAGCGCGGCGAGGTCGTCGTCTTCCACGACCCGGACGACTGGCTGGCGGGCGAACCCGCGCCGAACCCGAACGCGGTGCAGAGGGTCCTCAGCTGGATCGGCCTGATGCCGTCCGCCAATGAGAAGGACCTGATCAAGCGGGTGATCGGCGTCGGCGGCGACACGGTCGAGTGCAAGGGCACGGGCCCCCTGCTGGTCAACGGCAAGGCGCTGAACGAGTCGTCGTACGTCTACCCGGGCAACACGCCGTGCAGCCAGGACGACCAGGGCGGCCAGTTCAAGGTGAAGGTCCCCAAGGGCTTCATCTGGGTGATGGGCGACCACCGGCAGAACTCCCGGGACTCGCGCTACAACCAGACCGACAAGAACCACGGCTTCGTGCCCGTCGACAAGGTCGTCGGCCGTGCCATCGTCAAGGCCTGGCCCATCAGCCACTGGGGCACCCTGCCCGTCCCGGACACCTTCGAACAGCCCGGTCTGAGCGACCAGCGGTCCTCCGCCGCCTCCCTGACGGTCGCCCCCGAGGGCGTCGCCGTCGCGGCCGTCGCACCGGCCCTGGTGTGGCGTCGCCGTCGCGAGGACCGGCTGCGCTCGGACGCCCGCCCGAAGGCGACCACCGGGCAGCGCTGAGCCCCCGCCGCGGCTTTCCCGGCTCGTGCGTGAGGCTCGGGGAAAGCTGTGCCCCGGGTCGTGAAGGAGGGGCTGACCCCGTCCGGTACCGGCAGGTAGGGTGCGGGTCCATGGGTGGTGAGAGTACGACGCGTACGGCCCCGCGCAGCGGCGGCACCGGCTCCGGCACGGCGGCGGGCAGCGGCCGGCTCGGGCAGCGGCTGTCCGGAGTGGCGGTGGCCCTGGGCCTGGTGCTGTTCCTCGGCGGCTTCGCCTGGGCGGCCGTGAGCTACCGGCCGTACACCGTGCCCACCGGTTCCATGACCCCCACCATCGACGCGGGCGACCGCGTACTCGCGCAGCGCGTGGGCGGCGACGAGGTGCGCCGCGGCGACGTGGTCGTCTTCCGCGACAGCAGCTGGGTCACCGGCTCCGACGTGGTCAAGCGTGTGGTCGCGGTCGGCGGCGACACCGTCTCCTGCTGCACGGACGGCAAGCTGACCGTCAACGGCAAGCAGATCGAGGAGCCGTACCTGCCCAAGGGCAGCCTCGCCGAGAACCAGGACTTCCCGACCGTGACCGTACCCCGGGGCCGGCTCTTCCTGCTCGGTGACGAACGCCAGGGCTCCCTGGACTCCACCGCCCACCTCACGGACGCCGCCAAGGGCACCGTCGCCCGCACCGCCGTGATCGCCCGCGTGGACTCGGTGGTCTTCCCCTGGAAGGGCGCGCTGAAGCGCCCCACCGGGTTCGAGGCGCTGGGCACCCTCTCGCGGCCGGGACCGCTGTCCACCATCGAGCTGCTGATCGTCGTCGGTGCCGTCCTGGTCCTCGGCGGCGGTGCCTACGGCCCGATCGCCCGGCGCGCGGGCCGCTCCCGGGCCCGTGCCGCCCGCGCGGAGGCGGCCGGTGTCCGCTGAGACCGAGCCCGCGCAGTCGTACCAGGGCGGCCTGCGCAAGGTGGCCCGTGTGGTGCTGCTCGACCCCCGGGACCGCATCCTCCTGCTGCACGGCCATGAGCCCGACGACCCCGCCGACGACTGGTGGTTCACTCCCGGCGGCGGAGTGGAGGGCGCCGAGACCCGCGCCGAGGCCGCGCTGCGCGAACTCGCCGAGGAGACCGGCATCACCGAGGTCGACCTCGGCCCGGTGCTGTGGCGGCGCCGCTGCTCCTTCCCGTTCGCGGGCCGCCGCTGGGAGCAGGACGAGTGGTACTACCTGGCCCGTACGACCCAGACCGCGACCGCGGCCACGGGCCTGACGGAGCTGGAGCGGCGCAGTGTCGCCGGAGCGCGCTGGTGGACGTGCCGGGAACTGACCCGGGCACATGAGACGGTGTATCCGACCAGACTCGCCGAGCTGCTGCGCACGCTGCTCGACGAGGGTCCCCCGGCCGGCCCCCTGACCCTCGATACGGAAATCGTCTGAGGGCGAGCGGAACTGGCGCACAATGGGGGGATCGCACGGCTGAAGGGGAACATGCCATGAGCGCCGAGGACCTCGAGAAGTACGAGACCGAGATGGAGCTGAAGCTCTACCGGGAGTACCGAGATGTCGTCGGTCTGTTCAAATACGTGATCGAGACGGAACGGCGCTTCTACCTCACCAACGACTACGAGATGCAGGTGCACTCGGTTCAGGGCGAGGTGTTCTTCGAGGTGTCGATGGCCGACGCCTGGGTCTGGGACATGTACCGGCCGGCCCGGTTCGTCAAGCAGGTCCGGGTGCTCACGTTCAAGGACGTGAACATCGAGGAGCTGAACAAGAGCGATCTGGAGCTGCCGGGCGGCTGATGACCTGCGTGTTTCCGCTGCTTCACGCCTCCGGGTGACGAGGTTTTCCACAACCGCCCGGTAGCCCACCAAGATCCACTTGATGGGCCGTGACGCGTGAGCGTTGGCGCCGGAGGTGGTGCCGACATGAACGCACGAGAAGCGATCGGCAGGTACGGAGAGGACCTGGCCGCCCGGCGGCTGGCCGAGGGCGGCATGACGATCCTGGCGCGCAACTGGCGCGCCGGGCGCGGCGGCGAGATCGACATCGTGGCCAGGGACGGCGAGGTCCTGGTCGTCTGCGAGGTCAAGACCCGCGCGGGCGGGCACTACGAACACCCCATGGCCGCGGTGACCCCCGAGAAGGCCGCGCGGCTGCGCGACCTCGCCGAACACTGGATCCACGCCCACGGCGGCGCCCCACCGGGCGGCGTCCGCATCGACCTGATCGGCGTCCTCGTCCCCCGCCGCGGCGCACCCCAGGTCGAGCATGCCCGGGGGGTGGCCTGAATGGCCTTCGCCCGAACCTGTTCCGTCGCCCTCGTCGGCGTCGAGGGCGTGGTCGTGGAGGTCCAAGCCGACCTCGAACCGGGTGTCGCCGCCTTCACCCTGGTCGGCCTCCCGGACAAGAGCCTGACGGAGAGCCGGGACAGGGTGCGCGCGGCGGTGGTGAACTCGGGTGCCGAGTGGCCGCAGAAGAAGCTCACGGTGGGGCTCAGTCCCGCCTCGGTGCCGAAGGCCGGCTCGGGCTTCGACCTGGCCGTGGCCTGCGCGGTGCTCGGGGCCGCCGAGCGGATCGACCCCCGGGTCCTCGCCGACATCGTCATGATCGGCGAGCTGGGCCTGGACGGCCGGGTGCGCCCGGTGCGCGGCATCCTGCCCGCCGTGCTGGCCGCCGCCGACGCGGGCTACGAACAGGTGGTCGTGCCCGAGTGCGCCGCCGCGGAGGCCGCGCTGGTCCCCGGCGTATCGGTCCTCGGCGTCCGCAGCCTGCGCCAGCTCATCGCGCTCCTCGCCGAGGAGCCCGTGCCCGACGAGGCGCCCGACGAGCAAGGGCGCCCCGACCCGCTCCTCGCCGGGCTGCGGGTACCGGGCACCGGCGCCGCCACCGGTATGCACAGCCTCGGTGCCGCCCAGCACGAGAGCGATCACGACCTGGCCGACGTCGTCGGCCAGACCTCGGCCCGTACGGCGGTGGAGGTGGCCGCCGCCGGCGGACACCACCTGTTCCTCGAGGGGCCGCCCGGCGCGGGCAAGACGATGCTGGCCGAACGGCTGCCTTCCGTCCTGCCGAGGCTCACCAGGGAGGAGTCCCTGGAGGTCACGGCCGTGCATTCGGTGGCCGGCCTGCTGCCACCGGGCAAACCGCTCGTCGACATCGCCCCCTACTGCGCCCCGCACCACTCGGCGACGATGCAGTCCCTGGTCGGCGGCGGCCCCGGCGTCCCGCGCCCGGGGGCGGTGTCCCTCGCCCATCGAGGCGTGCTGTTCCTGGACGAGGCGCCCGAGTTCCACAGCCAGACCCTGGACGCCCTGCGGCAGCCCCTGGAGTCCGGGCACGTCGTGATCGCTCGCAGCGCGGGAGTGGTCCGCTTCCCGGCGCGCTTCCTGATGGTGCTGGCGGCCAACCCCTGCCCCTGCGGCCGCTTCTCGCAGCGTGACGCCCTGTGCGAGTGCCCGCCGTCGGCGATCCGCCGCTACCAGGCCCGGCTCTCCGGCCCGCTCCTGGACCGGGTGGACCTGCGCGTCGAGGTCGATCCGGTCACCCGGGCCCAGCTCGTCGCGCCCGGCGCCCGAGGCGAGTCCACGGCGACCGTCGCCGACCGGGTGCGGCAGGCCCGGGAGCGTACGGCCGCCCGCCTCGCCGGAACACCCTGGCGCACCAACAGCGAGGTGCCGGGACGGGAACTGCGCAGCAGGTTCCAGGCCGTCACCGGCGCGATGGACGAGGCCGAGCGGAGCCTGGAGCGGGGCGCCCTCACCGCCCGCGGCCTCGACCGGGTGCTGCGCGTCGCCTGGACGGTCGCCGACCTCGTCGGCCACGCCCGCCCGGACGCGACCGACGTCGCCCTCGCCCTGCATCTGCGCACCGGGGTCCCGCGAGGGGTCCCGATGGCCATCGGCGCGCTGACGTGAGCGGGGCGGGCGAGGGCCTGGCCCGTGAATGGGACGAGGACCTTCTCGGGCGGGTGTTCCTGGGGCGGGTGGTCGAGCCGGGGGACGAGGTCGCTGGGCGGTGGGTGAGGGAGTTCGGTGTCGCGGAGGTGGTGCGGCGGATCAGAGGCGGGGGTGAGGCGTTGCCGGGGGTCGGCGGGGCCCGGTGGGCCGGGCTGGTGGCGCGGGCCGAGCGGGCGGAGCCGGCGCGGGACCTCGCCGTGGCGCGGGCGGCGGGGGCACGGTTCGTGGTGCCGGGGGCTCCCGAGTGGCCCGGACAACTGGACGATCTCGGGGACGCGCGGCCCCTCGGGCTGTGGGTCCGCGGGCGGCCCGGTCTGCGGATGTGGGCGCTGAGATCCGTCGCCGTGGTCGGCGCCCGCGCCTGCACCGAGTACGGCAGTCACGTCGCCGCCACCCTCGCCGCCGGCCTCACCGAACGCGGCTGGGTCGTCGTCTCCGGCGGCGCCTACGGCATCGACGCCGCCGCCCACCGCGGCGCCCTCGCCGCCGGCGGAGCCACCGCGGCCGTCCTGGCCTGCGGCGTCGACCGGTCCTACCCCCGCGGCCACGCCGCCCTGATCGAGCGGATCGCGGACCAGGGCCTGGTGATCGGCGAGCTCCCTCCGGGCGACCACCCGACCCCGAGCCGCTTCATCCTCCGCAACCGCGTCATCGCCGCCCTGACCAGAGGCACCGTCGTCGTGGAGGCCGCCTGCCGCAGCGGCTCGCTCGCCACCGCGCGGGCCGCGCGGCGCCTCGGCAGACACACCATGGGCGTACCGGGCCCGGTCACCAGCGCACTCTCCGCCGGTGTGCACGAACTGCTGCGCGGCGAGGCCGCCCTCGTCACCGACGCCGCCGAGGTGGCCGAACTCGTCGGCGCCATGGGCGACCTGGCCCCGCCCCGCACCGGCCCGATCCTGCCCCGGGACCTGCTGGCCCCGGCCGCCCGCACCGTCCTCGCCGCCCTGCCCGGGGACCGCGCGGCCCCCGTCGGGGAGATCGCGCTGGACGCCCGCACCACGCCGGACGAGGCGATCGCGAGGCTGTACGAACTCCGAGCACTTGGATACGTCGAACGACACGGCGATGGCTGGAAGTTGACACGCCAGGCGGTGATCTCGGCCCGGACGGGTCACCCTCCGTGTTGACCGAGCGTGTACGGCCGTCCGGGGGAACGCCCGACGCCCTTGGGGTTTCCCGGAGTTGGTGCCCGTCGGCCATCACGCAGAGCGAGCTGCGGAAGGCGGTGGCGAGGCGGCTCCCGGGACCCCGCGCGGGGGTGGTGCCCCGCCGTTCGCACACCGCGACTCCCCAGTCACGCTACGCTCACGAAGACGTCTCCACAGACCACGCCAACTCGACATCAGACCGACACCTCACCCAGGCGGCCCCCTCCGACCCACAACGTCCTCGCACCGCACCCACAGTCACGGCACTTGACGGCACTTCACGGCAGAACGGCACAAGGCGACGAATGCCCCAGCACACCTCCGGGTCCGACCGGGCGGCGATCCCCCCAGCCGCCCGCGACGGTGGCAGCGTGCGGCCGCCCGCTCCCTCGACGCTCGACGAGCTGTGGCGGTCGTACAAGGCGACGGGGGACGAACGGCTGCGGGAGCAGCTGATCCTGCACTACTCGCCGCTCGTGAAGTACGTGGCCGGCCGGGTGAGCGTGGGCCTGCCGCCCAACGTCGAACAGGCCGACTTCGTCTCCTCCGGGGTGTTCGGGCTGATCGACGCGATCGAGAAGTTCGACATCGACCGGGAGATCAAGTTCGAGACGTACGCGATCACCCGGATCCGCGGCGCCATGATCGACGAGCTGCGGGCGCTGGACTGGATCCCCCGGTCGGTGCGGCAGAAGGCGCGCAATGTCGAGCGTGCCTACGCCACCCTGGAGGCCCGGCTGCGGCGCACCCCGAGCGAGAGCGAGGTGGCCCGCGAGCTGGGCATGGAGGTGGACGAACTGCACGCCGTCTTCAGCCAGTTGTCGCTCGCCAACGTGGTCGCCCTGGAGGAGCTGCTGCACGTCGGCGGCGAGGGCGGGGACCGGCTCAGCCTCATGGACACGCTGGAGGACACCGCCGCGGACAACCCCGTGGAGGTCGCCGAGGACCGGGAGCTGCGGCGGTTCCTCGCGCGTGCCATCAACACGCTGCCCGAGCGTGAGAAGACCGTCGTCACGCTCTACTACTACGAGGGCCTCACCCTCGCCGAGATCGGCAATGTCCTCGGTGTCACCGAGAGCCGGGTCAGCCAGATCCACACCAAGTCGGTGCTCCAGCTGCGGGCCAAGCTGGCGAGCTTCGGGCGCTGAGACGGCACCGGTCCGGGCGGGCGCGTCCTAAAGTGGTCGACGTGCCAAGGATTCGAGCGGCCTCCGTGGCCGAGCACCGGTCGATGCAGCGAGCCGCCCTGCTGGACGCGGCTCGTTCCCTGTTGTCCGAGGGCGGGACGGAGGCGCTGACCTTTCCCGCGCTGGCCGAGCGGACGGGGCTCGCGCGGTCCTCCGTGTACGAGTACTTCCGGTCCCGGGCGGCCGTGGTCGAGGAGCTGTGCGAGGTCGACTTCCCGCTGTGGGCGGCGGAGGTGGCCGCGGCGATGTCGCGCGCGGACTCGCCCGAGGGGAAGGTCGAGGCGTACGTCCGCCGGCAGCTGGCCCTCGTGGGGGACCGGCGACACCGGGCGGTCGTGGCGATCTCCGCGAGCGAGCTGGACGCCGGAGCGCGGGAGAAGATCAGGGCGGCGCACGGGGAGCTGGTCGCGATGATCGTCGAGGCGCTGGGGGAAATGGGGCAGGAGGAGCCGCGGCTGGCGGCGATGCTGCTGCAGGGGGTCGTGGACGCGGCGGTACGGCGCATCGAACTCGGCGCGGAGGATCCCGCGGCGGTGACGGACGCGGCCGTACGGATGGCGCTGCGGGGCGTGCGCGGCTGAGTACCGGAGGCGCGCCGGGCCACGACGGGCCCGCGGCTAGTCGGTGAGCACCGGCAGGAGTCTCGACGGACCCCTGCCCAGCAGCCACGGTGGCAGCAGGGACAAGGGATTCAGGTAGGTCTCGCCCCGCAGCAGGCCCCAGTGGACGCACGACGCGGTACCGCAATGCGCCTCCGCCCGTTCCACCACCCCGATCACCTCGCCCGCACCCACCGCGTCCCCCTTCCGCACCGACGGGCTCACCGGCTCGTACGTGGTGCGCAGATCCGTCCCCGCCAGCTCCACCGTCACCACCCCCCGGCCGGCCACCCGCCCCGCGAACGACACCCGGCCCGCCGACACCGTCCGCACGGGCGTCCCCGCCGCCGCTCCCAGGTCCACTCCCCGGTGCCCCGGCCCGTACGGCGTCGCCGGAGGCTGCCAGCCGCGCAGGACCGGGGGCCGTGAGCCCACCGGCCAGAAACGGCCGATCGCCGGCACCCCGGCGGCATCGGGAGCCGGAGCCGGGCCCGGAGCCGAAGCCGTCGGCGGGGCACCCGCCCACGCCGGACACCCGAGGGCGAGCAGCGTCCACGCCACCGCCGGGGCCGCCCGAAGCGCCCCGCACCACAGAAGTCGTCGCATGCCCCCACCGTCCCGCACCCCGGCGACCCGCCCCCTTCCCCTGTGCGCTACTCCCCGGTTGTGGACAGTGGCGTCACCCGGTGGCCCGGCGGTCCCGTACACTTCTTCTGGCGATCCGGGTCACCGGGTCGACTTCGCACGCCCCGGTACGGCATCCGGAAACGGTTCGTACCAAGCGCCTCTCGGTCCTTTGCGGCACGGCGCACCGCGGGCGTCAGGCGCGACCGCCGTCCGGCGGACGCGGTACAACCGAGAAACTCGAGGAGATACGGCCATGGCCGTCGTCACGATGCGGGAGCTGCTGGAGAGCGGCGTCCACTTCGGTCACCAGACCCGTCGCTGGAACCCGAAGATGAAGCGCTTCATCTTCACCGAGCGCAACGGCATCTACATCATCGACCTGCTCCAGTCGCTGTCGTACATCGACCGCGCCTACGAGTTCGTCAAGGAGACCGTCGCCCACGGCGGCACGGTCATGTTCGTCGGCACGAAGAAGCAGGCGCAGGAGGCCATCGCCGAGCAGGCCACCCGCGTCGGCATGCCCTACGTCAACCAGCGCTGGCTGGGCGGCATGCTCACCAACTTCTCGACCGTCTACAAGCGTCTGCAGCGCCTCAAGGAGCTTGAGCAGATCGACTTCGAGGACGTCGCGTCCTCCGGTCTGACCAAGAAGGAGCTGCTGGTCCTCTCCCGCGAGAAGGCCAAGCTGGAGAAGACCCTCGGCGGTATCCGCGAGATGCAGAAGGTGCCCAGCGCCGTCTGGATCGTGGACACCAAGAAGGAGCACATCGCCGTTGGTGAGGCCCGGAAGCTGAACATCCCGGTCGTCGCGATCCTCGACACCAACTGCGACCCCGACGAGGTCGACTACAAGATCCCGGGCAACGACGACGCGATCCGCTCCGTCACCCTGCTCACCCGCGTGATCGCCGACGCCGTCGCCGAGGGCCTCATCGCCCGTTCCGGCGTGGCCGCCGGCGACAAGGGCGAGAAGGCCGCGGGCGAGCCGCTCGCCGAGTGGGAGCGCGACCTGCTCGAGGGTGAGAAGAAGGACGAGGCCCCGGCTGCCGAGGCCCCCGCCGCCGAGGCTCCGGCCGCCGAGGCTCCGGCCGAGGAGAAGGCCGCCGAGGGCGAGCAGGCCTGACCCGCCGCGTCAGCGTTTGACAGTGGGGGCGGCGACATGGACTCCGCCCCCGCTGTTCACCCCTAGGTCGGTACGACGTATGCGCTCCGCGTCTACATGTGGATCGCACACCGTGCGGATCTGAAGATCTCCCAGACTTCGAGAAAGACTCACTGACTCATGGCGAACTACACCGCCGCCGACGTCAAGAAGCTCCGTGAGCTCACGGGCGCCGGCATGATGGACTGCAAGAAGGCGCTGGACGAGGCCGAGGGCAACGTCGACAAGGCCGTCGAGGCGCTGCGCATCAAGGGCCAGAAGGGCGTCGCCAAGCGCGAGGGCCGCTCCGCCGAGAACGGCGCCGTGGTCTCCATCATCGCCGACGACAACTCCTCCGGTGTCCTGGTCGAGCTGAAGTGCGAGACGGACTTCGTCGCCAAGGGTGACAAGTTCCAGGCCGTGGCCAAGGCCATCGCCGAGCACGTCGCCAAGTCCTCCCCGGCCGACCTGGAGGCCCTGCTCGCCTCCGAGATCGAGGCCGGCAAGACCGTCCAGGCGTTCGTGGACGAGGCCAACGCCAACCTCGGCGAGAAGATCGTCCTGGACCGCTTCGCGCAGTTCTCCGACGGCTACGTCACGGCCTACATGCACCGCACCATGCCCGACCTGCCCCCGCAGATCGGTGTCCTGGTCGAGCTGGACAAGCCGAACGCCGAGATCGCCAAGGGTGTCGCCCAGCACATCGCCGCGTTCGCGCCGAAGTACCTCTCCAAGGACGAGGTGCCGGCCGACGTCGTCGAGTCCGAGCGTCGCATCGCCGAGGAGACCACCCGCGCCGAGGGCAAGCCCGAGGCCGCGATCGCGAAGATCGTCGAGGGTCGCCTCAACGGCTTCTTCAAGGACGCCACGCTGCTCGGCCAGCCGTACGCGCTGGACAACAAGAAGTCGGTCCAGAAGGTGCTGGACGAGGCCGGTGTCGCCCTGAAGCGCTTCACGCGCATCAAGGTCGGCATCTGAGTCCGTACCGCGATCGACGCGCGACCCGCGGAGAAATCCCGATAGGGTCGACAGCAGTCGTCCGCGACCACCGCCACACCCGGGTGTGGGGCGGACGGCAGCAGATCTGACGAGGAGGCCATTGCCGCGTATGGGAGCGAAAAGCGACCCCACCGGCAATGGCCTTCTTCGTATGTGCAACACGTGAAAGAGGCGGGATCTCCCATGACCGACACCCAGAAGAGCGACGACGGCAAAGTACGCGGCCGGTTTCTGCTGAAGCTGTCCGGAGAGGCGTTCTCCGGAGGTGGCGGCCTGGGCGTCGACCCGGACGTGGTGCACAAGATCGCCCGTGAGATCGCGGCCGTGGTGCGGGACGGGGCGCAGATCGCGGTCGTCATCGGCGGCGGCAACTTCTTCCGCGGCGCCGAACTCCAGCAGCGCGGCATGGACCGCGCCCGCTCCGACTACATGGGCATGCTGGGCACCGTGATGAACTGCCTCGCCCTCCAGGACTTCCTGGAGAAGGAAGGCATCCAGTCCCGGGTCCAGACCGCCATCACCATGGGTCAGGTCGCCGAGCCGTACATCCCGCTGCGCGCCGTGCGCCACCTGGAGAAGGGCCGTGTGGTCATCTTCGGCGCCGGTATGGGCATGCCCTACTTCTCCACCGACACCACCGCCGCCCAGCGTGCGCTGGAGATCGACGCCGAGGCGCTGCTCATGGGCAAGAACGGCGTGGACGGGGTCTACGACTCCGACCCCAAGGCCAACCCGGACGCCGTCAAGTTCGACGCCCTCGGCTACGGCGAGGTCATCACCCGGGACCTGAAGGTCGCCGACGCCACCGCCATCACGCTGTGCCGCGACAACAAGCTCCCGATCCTGGTCTTCGAGCTTCTCGCGGAGGGCAATATCGCCCGCGCCGTCAAGGGTGAGAAGATCGGCACGCTGGTGGGTGACCAGGGCAGCCGGGACTGACCGGCACGCCCCCCGTCGCCCGGGTACGGCACCTGTCCGAGGGACGGACGGGACGCGCCTTGGCCGGGGGATGGACAATGTCCTGCCGGTCGGGAACCGTGCAGGAAGAAGACGCGACGCAGCCGGCCGCAGGACCCTTGAGGGACCGCAGCCGGGCCTCACTCAAGACACGCAGGAGCAAGTGGTGATCGAAGAGACCCTCCTCGAAGCCGAGGAGAAGATGGAGAAGGCCGTCGTGGTCGCCAAGGAGGACTTCGCCGCGATCCGCACCGGCCGTGCGCACCCGGCGATGTTCAACAAGATCGTGGCCGACTACTACGGTGCCCCGACGCCGATCAACCAGCTGGCCTCGTTCTCCGTGCCGGAGCCGCGGATGGCGGTCGTCACGCCGTTCGACAAGAGCGCGCTGCGCAACATCGAGCAGGCGATCCGCGACTCCGACCTGGGCGTCAACCCCAGCAACGACGGCAACATCATCCGGGTGGTGTTCCCCGAGCTGACCGAGGAGCGCCGCCGCGACTACATCAAGGTCGCCAAGGGCAAGGGTGAGGACGCCAAGGTCTCCATCCGTTCCGTGCGCCGCAAGGCCAAGGACGCCATCGACAAGATGATCAAGGACGGCGAGATCGGCGAGGACGAGGGCCGCCGCGCGGAGAAGGAGCTGGACGACCTCACGGCGAAGTACGTCGCCCAGGTCGACGAGCTCCTCAAGCACAAGGAATCGGAGCTGCTCGAAGTCTGATGAGCGACTCTTCCTGGGGGGCGCCGCCACCGGCGGGGCAGACCGGCTACTGGGGGCCCACCGAGGGTGGGCCCGTCCAGGGCGGGGTCGCCCCGGCGGGTCCCGCGTACGACGCGCCCGAGGCGCAGCAGACGCGCCCCATGCCCATCGTGCCCGACGTACCCGCGTATGGCGGAGACCAGGACGACACCCGGGGGGCTGCTCGGCTGAGCGGCCCCTTGTTCCGGGACGAGCCCCAGCCGCAGTACGGGACCCCACCGCGGTACGGCACCGAGCCCCCTTACGGGACGCAGCCGCCGTACGAACGGCAGCCCGGCTACGGCACCCCGCGACCGCCCGAGGGGCCGGGGCCGTACGACTCGTACGGGACGCAGGCCCCGGCGGGGGCGCAGCCCTCGTACGAGCAGCCGCAGCAGCGACCGCGGTACGAGCCGCAGCCGCGGTACGGGCAGCAGCCGCCCTACGGGACGCAGCCGCAGCCCCCGTACGGGACGCCCCAGCCGACCCCGAGTCCGATCCAGAATCCGGAGCCCATGCCCGACGCCCCGCAGCCGCCGCCGGCGCCGCAGAAGAAGAGCGCGGGCCGTGACCTCGGCGCGGCCATAGGCGTCGGCGTGGGACTCGGCGTGGTGATCATCGCGTCGTTGTTCATCGTCAAGGCCGTGTTCGTCGGCGTGATCGCGGTCGCCGTCGTTGTCGGCCTGTGGGAGCTGACCAGCAGGCTCCAGGAGCGCAAGGAGATCAAGGCGCCGCTCGTGCCGCTCGCGGTCGGCGGCGCGGCGATGGTCGTCGCCGGCTATGTGCGCGGCGCCGAGGGCGCGTGGGTCGCCATGGCACTGACCGCGCTCGCGGTGCTGGGCTGGCGGATGACGGAACCACCGGAGGGCTACCTCAAGGACGTCACGGCCGGTCTCTTCGCCGCGTTCTACGTGCCCTTCCTGGCCACCTTCGTCGCCCTGATGCTCACCGCGGACGACGGCCCCTGGCGGGTGCTGACCTTCCTGTTGCTGACCGTCGTCAGCGACACCGGCGCCTACGCCGTGGGCTGGCGCTTCGGCAAGCACAAGCTCGCCCCGCGGATCAGCCCCGGCAAGACCCGCGAGGGCCTGTTCGGCGCGGTGTCGTTCTCGATGGTCGCGGGCGCGCTGTGCATGCAGTTCCTGATCGACGGCGGCCACTGGTGGCAGGGCCTGCTGCTGGGCCTCGCGGTCGCGGCCAGCGCCACCCTGGGCGACCTCGGCGAGTCCATGATCAAGCGCGACCTGGGCATCAAGGACATGGGCACCCTGCTGCCGGGCCACGGCGGCATCATGGACCGCCTGGACTCCCTGCTGCCCACCGCACCGGTGGTCTGGCTCCTGCTGGTGCTCTTCGTCGGCACCGCCTGACGAAACCCGGCACCGCGCCTCTTCGGCCGTACGGGCCCCCGCCCTCTTCCCAGGGCGGGGGCCCGTCGTCGTACGGTCTCCCGGTCATCCGGAGCGAGCACCGGAGCGGGCGCCGGAACTCGCCCGCGGCGCGGCGGACCCCGGGGGCACGTCGGCGGCCGACGGCCGAGCCCGCGCATCCCCGGCCCCGTCGGCCGGGACCCCCGTACGGTCGGCGGCCGGGACCCCCGTACGGTCGCCGGCCGGGACCCCCGTACGGTCGGCCCGGACCCTCCTACCGGCGCCCTGGAGACCCGGCAGCCGCGCTCCGGGAGACGGTTCCCGCGTCTACGGCGCCCCGCGGTCCGCGTCGCCCCCGCGCGTTCCGGCCGGGCCGGGAGCGCGCCCGGCTGATTCCCCCCAGCCGTCCGGAAGGACTGGCCGACGGCGCGCCCCGGTGACCGTGACACACTCCCGGTGACCGCGGCACCCTGATGCGGACGGTGCAGCGGCTGCTGAAGGCGCACCGGATGCCGAAACGGTCGACGGCGTTTTCGACGACGCCGCCGGGGGACCGCGTGCGGGCCCTCGGTCCCCGAACGACACGGCCGACCGCGCCGGCTGACCGGCCCCGGCGGCGGCACGACCTCGTCCCTGACGGCGGCACATTCCCCTTCCTGACGCGCGGGCGATCACGTTTGGCGACACGATGGTGACGAAGAGTGGCCCGTGGTGTGGCCCCTGGTTGGGAGAGCGAGAGATGCCCGAAGTCACCAAGCCGTACGCGACCGGCACTCCGTGCTGGGTCGATCTGATGGCGTCGGACCAGCAGGCCGCGCTGGACTTCTACCGCGACCTGCTCGGCTGGCAGGGCCAGCCGGGGCCGGCCGAATTCGGCGGGTACACGGTCTGCGAGCTGCACGGCAAGCCCGTGGCGGGGATCGGCCCCAAACCCCAGGACATGCCGGAACCGCCGCCGACCGTCTGGACCAGCTACCTGGCCACCACCGACGCCCAGGCCACCCAGGACGCGATCGTCTCCGCGGGCGGCACCCTGCTCGTCCCGGTGACGGACGTCGGGGACCTGGGCCGCATGCTGATCGCCGCCGACCCGCAGGGCGCGGTCTTCGGCGTCTGGCAGCCCGGCGACTTCCACGGCGCGCAGGTGGTCAACGAGGCCGGCGCGCTGACCTGGAACGAGCTGCACACCAGCGACGTGCCCGGCGCCACCGGCTTCTACGGCGAGGCGTTCGGCATCGAGATCGAGCCCATGGAGGGCGCGGAGTCCTACTGGGCACTGATGATCGGCGGCCGGGCGGTCGGCGGCGTCACCGAACTCGCGAACGACCCGCCGGGCACCCCGGCGCACTGGCTGGCCTACTTCGCGGTCGACGACGTGGACTCCACCGTGGACGCCCTGGTCAGGAGCGGCGGCACGGTCCTCGCCCCGCCGTTCGACATGATGGCCGGCCGGATGACGGTCGTCGCCGATCCCCAGGGCGCCCCCTTCGCGATGATCAAACCGAAACCGATGTGAGCCACGACCGGCTGCCGCAGGTCACCCCGATGGATCTGCGACACTGGTACCACCATGCCCAAGCCCGGAGAACTCACCTTTGTCGCGCCGCGCGGAGCCAAGAAGCCGCCGCGGCATCTCGCCGACCTCTCGCCCGCCGAGCGCAAGGAAGCGGTGGCCGGGATCGGTGAGAAGCCGTTCCGTGCCAAGCAGCTCTCGCAGCACTACTTCGCGCGGTACGCGCACGATCCCGAGCAGTGGACCGACATCCCGGCCGGTTCCCGGGAGAAGCTGCGCGAGGCGCTGTTCCCTGAGCTGATGACGGTCGTGCGGCACCTGTCGACCGACGAGGGCACCACCCGCAAGACGCTGTGGCGGCTGTTCGACGGCACCCTCGTGGAGTCCGTGCTGATGCGGTACCCCGACCGGGTGACCATGTGCATCAGCTCGCAGGCGGGCTGCGGGATGAACTGCCCGTTCTGCGCGACCGGTCAGGCCGGGCTGGACCGCAACCTGTCCACCGCGGAGATCGTCCACCAGATCGTGGACGGCATGCGCGCGCTGCGCGACGGCGAGGTCCCGGGCGGCCCCGCGCGGCTGTCCAACATCGTGTTCATGGGCATGGGCGAGCCGCTCGCCAACTACAAGCGGGTCGTCGGCGCCATCCGCGCGCTCACCGACCCGGCGCCCGACGGCCTCGGCCTGTCCCAGCGCGGGATCACCGTCTCCACCGTCGGGCTGGTGCCGGCCATCCACCGGTTCGCCGACGAGGGCTTCAAGTGCCGCCTCGCCATCTCCCTGCACGCTCCCGACGACGAGCTGCGCGACACCCTCGTCCCCGTGAACACCCGGTGGAAGGTGCGCGAGGTGCTGGACGCCGGGTTCGAGTACGCCGAGAAGAGCGGACGCCGGCTGTCGATCGAGTACGCGCTCATCCGCGACATCAACGACCAGGCCTGGCGCGGCGACCGGCTCGGCCGGCTGCTCAGGGGCAGGCCCGTGCACGTCAACCTCATCCCGCTGAACCCGACTCCGGGCTCGAAGTGGACCGCCTCGCGGCCCGAGGACGAGAGGGCCTTCGTGGAGGCGATCGCCGCGCACGGTGTGCCGGTGACGATCCGGGACACCCGCGGGCAGGAGATCGACGGAGCCTGTGGTCAGCTCGCGGCCACCGAGCGGTAATCTGGGCCCGTCCCATCACATCTTCATATTCCGACAGGGGAGCGCCACAGCGCTGAGAGTGCGGCATCGGGCCGCAGACCCTCTGAACCTCGCCCAGGTCATTCTGGGTAGGAAGTTCGGTCACTACTCAAGCTGTTGCGCCCTGCCCGGATTCTCCGGGCAGGGCCGCGTTCTTCCTGGCCAACCCCAGGAGGACAACCAAGTGCACAACAAGACCTTCGTGGCCGCGATGGTCGGGCTCGGCCTGGTCGCGCTGTCCGCGTGCGGCTCGACGCAGGGCCAGGGCAAGGCGGACGCCAAGACCGTCACCCTCGTCAGCCACGACTCGTGGGCCGTCTCCAAGAGCGTGCTCGCGGACTTCGAGAAGCGGTCCGGGTACAAGGTCCGCGTCCTCAAGGACGGCGACGCCGGACAGGCCGTCAACAAGGCCATCCTGACCAAGGACAACCCGCAGGGCGACGTCCTCTTCGGCGTCGACAACACCCTGCTGTCCCGCGCCCTCGACAACGGCCTGTTCCAGCCGTACACCGCCAAGGGCCTGGACAAGGTCGGCACCCCGTACCAGCTCGACGGCGCCAAGCACCGCGTCACGCCCGTCGACTACGGCGACATCTGCGTCAACTACGACAAGGCGTACTTCGCCGGGCACCACCTGACGCCGCCCCGGTCCTACGCCGACCTCGCCAAGCCGCAGTACAAGAACCTCCTCGTCACCGAGAACGCGGCCACCGCCTCGCCCGGCCTCGGTTTCCTGCTCGGCAGCGCCGCGCAGTTCGGTGACACGGGCTGGCAGGACTACTGGAAGAAGCTCAAGGCCAACGGCGTCAAGGTCGTCGACGGCTGGGAGCAGGCCTACTACCAGGAGTTCTCCGGCTCCTCGGAGGGCAGGAAGGCCGGCGGCGACCGGCCGCTCGTCGTGTCGTACGCCTCCTCCCCGCCCGCCGAGGTGATCTACGCCAAGAAGCGCCCCGCCACCGCCCCGACCGGCGTGGCGACCGGCACCTGCTTCCGGCAGATCGAGTTCGCCGGGCTGCTGAGCAACGCGAAGAACCCGGAGGGCGCCAAGGCGTTCCTCGACTTCCTGGTCTCCCGGGAGTTCCAGGAGGACATGCCGCTGAACATGTTCGTCTACCCGGTCGTCGCCGGTGCCAAGGTGCCCGCCGACTTCACGAAGTACGGGCCGGCGGCGCGGCACCCCGAGACCATGGCCCCCGGGAAGATCGCCGCCAACCGTGACCAGTGGGTCAGGTCGTGGACGTCGCTCGTACTGAAGTGACCGCCCGCGGGCGGGACGTGCGCGGGAGCGCGGTGCGGCTGGGTCTGCTGGCCCTGCCCGCCGCGTTCTTCGCCGTGTTCTTCGCCTGGCCGGTCGCCGCGATCGTGGCGCGCGGCCTGAGGACGGACGGCGCCTGGCATCCGGGGCGGATCGCGGACGTGGTCGCGCAGCCGGACATCCGGCACGTGCTGTGGTTCACCTGCTGGCAGGCGCTCGCCTCCACCGCGCTCACCCTGCTGCTCGCGCTGCCCGCCGCGTTCGTCCTCGCCCGCCTGGACTTCCCCGGCAGACAGCTGCTGCGGGCCGTCGTCACCATCCCGTTCGTGCTGCCCACCGTCGTCGCCGGCAGTGCCTTCCTCGCCCTCGTCGGCCACGGCGGACTGCTCGACCGGCTGTGGGGCGTACGCCTGGACACCACCGTGTGGGCGATCCTGCTCGCGCACGTCTTCTTCAACTACGCGGTCGTCGTACGGACGGTCGGCGGGCTGTGGTCCCAGCTCGACCCCCGCCAGGAGGAGGCCGCGCGGATGCTCGGTGCCTCGCCCTGGGGCGCGTTCCGGAAGGTGACGCTGCCCGCCCTCGCGCCCGCCGTCGCCGCCGCCGCGCTGATGGTGTTCCTGTTCACCTTCACCTCCTTCGGCGTGGTCCAGATCCTCGGCGGCCCCACCTTCTCCACCCTCGAAGTGGAGATCTACCGGCAGACCTCCGAGGTCTTCGACCTGTCCACGGCCGCCGTCCTCACCCTCGTCCAGTTCGCCGCCGTCGGCGCGGTCCTCGTCGTCCACGCCTGGACGGTACGGCGCCGGGAGACCGCCCTGCGCCTGGTCGACCCCGAGATCACCGCGCGCCGGCCGCGCGGCGCCGGACAGCGGGCGCTGCTCGCCGGCGTCCTCGCCACCGTCGCGCTGCTCCTGGTGCTGCCGCTCGCCGTCCTCGTCCGCCGCTCCCTGGACGCCCCCGGCTTCGGCTACTACCGGGCGCTGACCCGCACCGACGGCGGTACGTTCCTGGTGGCGCCGGTGCACGCGGTGTGGACCTCGCTCCAGTACGCCGTCGCCGCGACCGTCATCGCCGTGGTGATCGGGGGCCTCGCCGCCGCCGCGCTGGCCCGCCGCGACGCGGGCCGGCTGGTACGGGGCTTCGACGCGCTGCTGATGCTGCCGCTCGGCGTCTCCGCCGTGACCGTCGGTTTCGGTTTCCTGATCGCCCTCGACGAACCGCCCCTGGACCTGCGCCAGTCCTGGCTCCTGGTGCCGCTCGCCCAGGCCCTGGTCGGCGCCCCCTTCGTCGTGCGCACCATGCTGCCGGTGCTGCGCGCGGTGGACCTGCGGTTGCGGGAGGCGGCGGCCGTGCTCGGGGCCTCGCCCTGGCGGGTGTGGCGGGAGGTCGATCTGCCGTTGGTGCGCCGGGCGTTGGTCGTGGCGGCCGGGTTCGCCTTCGCCGTCTCGCTCGGCGAGTTCGGCGCGACCGTGTTCATCGCCCGGCCCGACAACCCGACCCTCCCGGTCGCCGTGGCCCGGCTGCTCAGCCGCCCCGGGGATCTCAACTACGGTCAGGCGATGGCCCTTTCGACCATTCTGATGGTGGTGTGCGCCGCCGCCCTGCTTGTCCTGGAGCGGCTGCGCACGGACAGGACGGGGGAGTTCTGATGCTGAGCCTGAAGAGCGTGACCGTGCGCTTCGGCGGGCGGGCCGTGCTGGACGCGGTGGACCTGGAGATCGCCGAGCACGAAGTGGTGTGCGTCCTCGGCCCCAGCGGCAGCGGCAAGTCCACGCTGCTGCGAGCCGTGGCCGGGCTCCAACCCCTCGACGCCGGGCGGGTATCGCTCGCGGGACACGACCAGGGCGGAGTGCCGGCGCACCAGCGCGGCGTCGGCCTGATGTTCCAGGACCACCAGCTCTTCCCGCAGCGCGACGTGGCCGCCAACGTGGCCTTCGGACTGCGCATGCACGGTGTGGCGAAGGCTGAACGGGTCGCCCGGGTCGGCGAGTTGCTGGACATGGTCGGGATGCCGGGGGCGGACCGCCGGGCGGTGGCCGGGCTGTCCGGCGGCGAGCAGCAACGCGTCGCCCTCGCCCGCGCGCTCGCCCCCCGACCCCGGCTGCTGATGCTGGACGAGCCCCTCGGCCAGCTGGACCGCTCCCTGCGCGAACGCCTTGTGGTCGAACTGCGGGAACTCTTCGGGAGGTTGGGTACGACCGTGCTCGCCGTCACCCACGACCAGGGGGAGGCGTTCGCGCTGGCCGACCGGGTCGTGGTGATGCGCGACGGCCGGATCGCCCAGTCCGGCACGCCCCTGGAGGTCTGGCAGCGTCCCGCCGACGCGTTCGTGGCCCGCTTCCTCGGCTTCGAGAACGTGGTCCCGGCAACGGTCGTGGGGGCCGTCGCCGACAGCCCCTGGGGAAAGCTGCCGGTGCCGCAGGGCGCACCGCAGGGCGACCGGACGCTGCTGGTCCGACCCGCCGGGGTACGGCTCGTACCCGCCGACACCGGCCTGACCTGCACGGTCGCCGCCCGTACCTTCAAGGGCACCCATGTCGCCGTCCACCTCCAGCCGGGGGACGGCCCCCGGCTCGAAGCCGCCTGCGCGCTGCGGGACGCGCCGGAGACCGGGGACAGGGTGGGCGCGGAGTTCGACGCGGCCGAAATCGTCGTGCTCGACTGATCGTCCGTCTCCTAGGGTGGGATCATGACGTACCTCGCGCACGAGCGCTACTGCGCCGAAATCGCCCTCCAGGTGGAGCAGTTGAGGGACCTGGTCACCTCCGGCGCCGATCTGTCGACCACGGTGCCGACCTGCCCGGAGTGGTCGCTCGAACAGCTCGTACGGCACATGGGCGGCGCCCTGCGCTGGTCGGGCACGATGGTGAGGAACCGGGCCCAGGAGATGCTCCCGCTGGACCAGGTTCCGCTCGGTGGCGGTCCCGAGGAGAAGGGGGACCCGGCCGCGCTGGACGCCTGGCTGGCCCAGACCGGCGAACTGGTCGTCGGCGCGCTGCGCGAGACGGGCCCGGACGCCGAGGTGTGGACCTGGGCCGGCCCGGCCTCCAGCGGCTTCTGGGCCCGCCGGATGGCCCACGAGATCACCATCCACCGCGCCGACGCGGCGCTGACCGTGGGGGCGCCCTACGACGTCGCGCCCGACATCGCGGCCGACGGGCTGGACGAGTGGCTGGAACTGGTGCAGTTCGTGCAGCGCACCGGCGCCCGGGAGTGGGCCGCCGAGCTGCGCGTCCCCGGCCGCAGCATCCATCTGCACGCCACCGACGCCGATCCGGCGCTGAACGCCGAGTGGCTGGTCGAGATGGGCGAGGACGGCGTCACCTGGCGGCGCGGCCACGAGAAGGCCACGGTCGCCCTGCGTGGCCCGCTCACCTCGGTGCTGCTCGCCTTCTACCACCGGCTGCCGCTGGACACCCCCGGCCTGGAGGTCGTGGGCGAGCGCGAGGTGCTGGAGCTGTGGCTGAAGAACTCGAGCTTCGGCTGAGCACCGCACGACGACGGGCCCGCCTCCCGGCTCCCGGGCCGAGGCCGGGCCCTCGCCGTCAGCCGCCCAGCCGCGCGAGCGCCTCGGGAGCCTCCTCGACCGAGTCCACGAGGGCGATCCGCGGTGCCAGCGCCCTTCCCCGCGCGAGGGATCTGAGCAGCGGCCAGGCCGGGAGTTCCCGGGTCCAGTGCTCCCTGTCCACGAGCACCATCGGCCTGGGCTCGCCGCGCGACTCGTAGTAGTTGGGCGTCGCGTTGTCGAAGATCTCCTGTACGGTCCCGGCGGCGCCCGGCAGGAAGACCACTCCGGCGGTGGAGCGGGCCAGCAGACCGTCCTCACGGGTGGCGTTGGCGAAGTACTTGGCGATGTGCGCGGCGAAGGGGTTCGGCGGCTCATGGCCGTAGAACCAGGTCGGGATGCCCACCGACGCGCCGCCGTCGGGCCAGCGGGCGCGCACCTCGAAGGCGGCGCGCGCCCACTCCGTGACCGACGGCCGGAAGGAGGGCGCCTTCGCGAGCGGCACCAGCGCCTCCTCCAGCATGGTGTCCGAGTACGGGGCGGCGTACGCGCCGAGGTTCGCCGCCTCCATCGCGCCGGGGCCGCCGCCGGTGGCGACCGTGAACCCGGCGCGGGCGAGGGAGCGGCCGAGGCGGGCGGCACCGGCGTACTCGACCGTGCCCCGGGCCATCGCATGGCCGCCCATGACCCCGACCACCCGGCAGCCGTCGAGGAGTTCGTCCAGGGCGTCGGAGACGGCGTCGTCGTGGATCGCGCGCAGCATCGAGGCGAGGACGTCGCCGTTCGCCGTCGTACGCATGAACCAGCCGTAGGCCCGCGCGTCCGGTGTCGCCTCGTAGCCCTCCTCCAGCGAGGCGTACAGCTCGTCCGGCGTGTAGGGGCAGCCCCGGTACGGGTCGAAGGGCAGGCCCGGGACCGGCGGGAACACCAGGGCGCCGGACGCGTGCACCCGGGCCGCGGCCTCGGGGGCCATCGGGCAGCCCAGGAAGACGGCGTCCGCGGTGTCGAGGCCGAGCAGCACGCTCGTGCGGCCCGTCAGGTCCACGGCCTGCACGCGGTAGCGGGCGAGCGAGCCGCGCTCGGCGACCACCTCGTCGAACTCGGCGAGCGACTCGATCTCATGGGCGCGGGCGGCGCGGCGCGGCTGGGCGGGTGTCGGATGCACCCGCCCATGCTAGGCAGCGCCCCGCACGCGGCCGGGCCGGGGACGGTTCAGCCCTGGATCGCGGCCGGGTCCATCCACATGACCTCCCAGGTGTGGCCGTCGAGGTCGTCGAAGGAGCGGCCGTACATGAAGCCGTGGTCCTGGGTCGGGCCCTGCGTGCCGCCCGCCGCGAGCGCCTTGTCGACCAGCTCGTCGACCTTCTCGCGGCTCACCGCGCTGAGGCACACCAGCACCTCGCTGGTCGTCGTCGCGTCGGCGATCTCCTTCTTGGTGAAGGTCGCGTAGAACGGCTTGGTGAGGAGCATCGCGACGATGGTGTCGCTGATCACCACGGAGGCGGCGTCGTCGTTCGTGAACTGGGGGTTGATCGAGTAGCCCAGCGCCGTGAAGAACTTCTTCGAGGCGTCGAGGTCGGAGACGGGCAGGTTGACGAAGATCATCTGCTGGTACACGGTGGGTGACTCCCGGTTCGTACTGTTGCTTGGTTCACCGGGGTAGACGGCGGGCCGCGGCGGAACTCATCGGTGGCCCGGGATTTTTTTTCCGCGGTGTCTCAACGGGTCAGGGGCAGGGCCGCCAGGGCCGCGATCGCCAGGGTGAGCGGCGTGAAGAAGGCCAGCAGGGCGAGCGCGCGCAGGGCTGCGGCGCCGCGCAGCACCGTGGCGGGGGCGCCGAGGCGGAGCAGCGCCGCGGTGGTCTCGGCGCGGCACTGGCGGGTCTCGACGGCCACCGTCAGCAAGGTGGCGAAGGCGCAGCCGGTGACGACCAGCGCGCCGAGGATGCTCAGCGGGCCGAAGGCGCGGGCCGGGGCGGCGTACAGGGTGGTCGTCGCGTACCCGGCGGCGACGGCCCACAGCACGCCGAGGGGGCGGCCGATCCTGGCGGCCTCCGTCATCAGCACGCGGCCGGCGAGGAGGCGGAGGGCTCCGGGGCGCGCGCACTGGAGGAGGCGCCCGCACAGGTGGGTGAGGCCGGGGGCGGCGAGGACGACCCCTGCGGCGGTGAGGAGCCAGCCGAGGAGGAAGGGGACGGCGGCGGGGGCGAAGGTGGTGAAGGTGGGGGCGGGGGGCGGCGGTGTACGGCCCGCGTACGCCTGGGCGGTGAGGCCGGCGGCGAGGAGGGCCACCGCCCAGGGGAGGCCGGCGGGCGTGTCCCTGCCGTCGGCCGGGTCCCGGTCCGGCGTCGGGGCCGCGAGGTCGGTCGCGCTGTCCGGCGCTGACGGGGTGCCTCCTCCGGCCGGGGCGCCGGCGGCGGCACGATCGCCCGCGGGCGCACGGCCGGCCGGCCCGACGAAGGAGAGGTACCTGCGCTGCGGCCTCGTCGCCGGCTTCGGGTCCCGCGGTCGCAGCGCCACCGCCACCGTCGCCGTGGCCACTCCCGGCACCACCGCCAGGAGGGTCAGGGCGGCCGCCGCCGGAAGGGGTCTGCCGACGGCCAGGAAGGACGCTCCGGCGCCGTCGAAGGGCACTCCCGCCAGGTCGCCGCGCAGGTGGAGGAAGAGGGCCAGGGCGAGGAGGGAGCCCAGGGTGGTGGCGAGGGCCGTGCCGAGCGCGGAGACGGCCATCAGGCGGGCGGGGCCGAGGCCGAGGGCGGAGAGGCCGGGGCGCGGGCGGGCGCCGGGGTCGGTGCGGGCGACGGCGACCGCGAAGTGGACCGTCGCCGCGACCGGCACCAGGCACCAGGCCAGCCGCAGCGCGCCCGCGCCCGCGGTCCCGGGGTGGCCGAGGGCGTAGCCGAGGCAGGACAGCAGCAGGAACCCGGTGCCCGCCGAGGCCGCCGCCACCAGCAGGCGGCGCAGTTGGACGGCGGGCCGGGCCGCGCGGGTCAGACGGAGATCGAGCACGCGGCCCGGCCTCCCGCGTCGGGGATCTCCGGCAGATGTACGGTCCGCACCGGCCGGCCGTCCAGCAGGGTCACCGTGCGGTCGGCGGCGGCCGCGGTCTCCGGGTCGGCCGTCGCGAGGACCACGGTGATGCCGTGCGAGCGGGCGGCGCTGGTGAGGGTGCGCAGCACATGGCCGCGGTCGGCGCGGTGCAGCGGGGCCGTGGGCTCGTCGGCGAACAGCACCGTCGGCGCCGGGGCCAGCGCGCGGGCGATCGAGACCCGCTGGCGCTCGGACTGGCGCAGCCGGTGCGGGCGCTTGCGGGCCGCTTCCCCGACGTCCAGGCGCTCCAGCCACTCCAGCGCGGTGGCCTTGGCCCGGCGGCGGCTGGTGCCGCGCAGCATCAGCGGCAGCGCGGCGTTCTCCCAGGCGTTCAGCTCGGGGACCAGCGCCGGCTCGGGGCCGATCCAGCAGAAGCGGTCGCGGCGCAGCCGCTCGCGGTGCGTGGGGCCGAGGGTGTGCACGGGCGTGCTGTTGAACCACACCTCGCCCTCCCGCACCGGCACCAGCCCGGACAGGCAGCGCAGCAGGGTCGTCTTGCCGCTGCCCCGGGGGCCGCTGACGGCGAGGACCTCGCCCTCCCGGACCGCGAGCGAGACCCCGGCGAGTCCGGGGGAGCCGTCGGGGTGGGTGAAGTGCAGGGACCGTGCCCACAGCACGTCGTTGTCCGGCGGAGCCTCCATGGGCGTACACCTCGGTTCTGATCCGTTTTCCCGTGCCCGTTCCTCCGTACGGGGGAACGAAGGCAGGGCCGATCGGTCACTGGCACGCTAGGCAGCCGCCGGACGGAGGCCGGACAGCACACGGCCCCGGGCCGCCGTTCTCACTCGAACGGGCGGCTCCGGGGCCGGTCGCGGTCACACCGTCAGCTGATTACAGCTTGGTCCACGCCTCCGTGAGGGTGGCGCGCAGGATCTGCTCGATCTCGTCGAACGTCTCCTGGTTGGAGATCAGCGGCGGGGCGAGCTGGATGACCGGGTCGCCGCGGTCGTCGGCACGGCAGTACAGGCCGTTGTCGAACAGCGCCTTGGAGAGGAAGCCGTACAGGACGCGCTCGGTCTCCTCGTCGTTGAAGGACTCCTTGGTGGCCTTGTCCTTCACCAGCTCGATGCCGTAGAAGAAGCCGTTGCCGCGGACGTCGCCGACGATCGGCAGGTCGTGCAGCTTCTGGAGCGTCTGGAGGAAGTTGCCCTCGTTGTCCAGCACGTGCTGGTTGAGGTTCTCGCGCTCGAACAGGTCGAGGTTGGCGAGGCCCACGGCCGCGGAGACCGGGTGGCCGCCGAAGGTGTAGCCGTGCAGGAAGGTGTTGTCACCCTTGTAGAACGGCTCCGCCAGGCGGTCGGAGACGATGCAGGCGCCGATCGGGGAGTAGCCCGAGGTCATGCCCTTGGCGCAGGTGATCATGTCCGGGACGTAGCCGAACTTGTCGCACGCGAACATCGTGCCGAGGCGGCCGAAGGCGCAGATGACCTCGTCCGAGACGAGCAGCACGTCGTACTTGTCGCAGATCTCGCGCACGCGCTGGAAGTAGCCGGGCGGCGGCGGGAAGCAGCCACCGGCGTTCTGCACCGGCTCCAGGAAGACCGCGGCGACGGTGTCCGGGCCCTCGAAGAGGATCTGCTGCTCGATCTGGTCGGCGGCCCAGCGGCCGAAGGCCTCCGGGTCGTCACCGAAGATCGGCGCGCGGTAGATGTTGGTGTTCGGCACCTTGTGCGCGCCCGGCACCAGCGGCTCGAAGGGGGCCTTCAGGCCCGGCAGGCCGGTGATGGACAGGGCGCCCTGCGGGGTGCCGTGGTAGGCGACCGCGCGCGAGATGACCTTGTACTTGGTGGGCTTGCCGGTCAGCTTGAAGTACTGCTTGGCCAGCTTCCAGGCGGTCTCGACCGCCTCGCCGCCGCCGGTGGTGAAGAAGACCTTGTTCAGGTCGCCCGGGGCGTGGTGCGCGAGGCGCTCGGCGAGTTCGACGGCCTTCGGGTGGGCGTAGGACCACACCGGGAAGAAGGCCAGCTCCTGGGCCTGCTTGAACGCGGTCTCGGCGAGTTCCGTGCGGCCGTGCCCGGCCTGGACCACGAACAGGCCCGCGAGACCGTCGAGGTAGCGCTTGCCCTTGTCGTCGTAGACGTAGGTGCCCTCGCCCCGGACGATGGTCGGGACGGGGGAGTTCTCGTACGAGGACATGCGGGTGAAGTGCATCCACAGGTGGTCGTACGCGGTGCGGCTGAGGTCCTTCTGGGTCACGGTTATCGGGTTCCCCACATGTAGGTCTGCTTCTTCAGCTTCATGTAGACGAAGCTCTCGGTGGAGCGCACGCCGGGCAGTGCCCGGATGCGTTTGTTGATGACGTCCAGCAGGTGGTCGTCGTCCTCGCAGACGATCTCCGCGAGGATGTCGAACGAGCCCGCGGTCATCACCACGTACTCGACCTCCGACATGGCCGTCAGCGTGTCCGCGATCGACTCGACATCGCCCTCGACATGGATGCCGACCATCGCCTGCCGGCGGAAGCCCACGGTGAGCGGGTCCGTCACGGCGACGATCTGCATCACGCCCTGGTCCAGCAGCTTCTGGACGCGCTGGCGCACGGCCGCCTCCGACAGGCCGACGGCCTTGCCGATCGCGGCGTACGGCCGGCGGCCGTCCTCCTGGAGCTGCTGAATGATGGCGAGGGAGACGGCATCCAACGTCGGGGTGCCGTTCCTGGACTCGCGGGACGAGTCCCTCTGGTCTGCGCTTCGACTGGCCACGCGCTCACTGTGCACGAGGTCTCGTCAGTTTCGCAAGCCCTGATCGATGAAATTCGTTGTTTCAGGGATCAAAGCTTGCGGATTTCGCAGAAGTGGCCGCGCCAGGGGTGTTGAAAACGTGGGGGTGCCGACTAGGGTGGGGTGTCTCAGTGACCGGACAGCGGTACGCGCTGTCCGGACTGGACCGCTCGAACCCTCGAACCAGATCAGGAGGCCGGCAGTGAGCACCGAGCTGCGTCGTCTGCGCAACTACATCGACGGTGAGTTCCGGGACGCCGCCGACGGACGGACCACCGAGGTGGTCAACCCCGCGACGGGCGAGGCGTACGCGACCGCGCCGCTGTCCGGACAGGCGGACGTCGACGCGGCCATGGCGGCCGCCGCCCGCGCCTTCCCGGCCTGGCGTGACGCCACGCCGGCCGAGCGCCAGCGGGCCCTGCTGAAGATCGCGGACGCGTTCGAGGAGCGCGCCGAGGACTTGATCGCGGCCGAGGTGGAGAACACGGGCAAGCCCACCGGGCTCACCCGCTCCGAGGAGATCCCGCCGATGGTCGACCAGATCCGCTTCTTCGCCGGTGCGGCGCGGATGCTGGAGGGCCGGTCGGCCGGCGAGTACATGGAGGGGATGACCTCGATCATCCGCCGCGAGCCGATCGGCGTCTGCGCCCAGGTCGCGCCGTGGAACTACCCGATGATGATGGCCGTGTGGAAGTTCGCCCCGGCGCTCGCCGCGGGCAACACGGTCGTCCTCAAGCCCTCCGACACCACCCCCGCCTCCTCGGTGCTGATCGCGGAGATCATCGGCTCGGTGCTGCCCAAGGGCGTCTTCAACGTCATCTGCGGCGACCGTGACACCGGCCGCCTGATGGTCGAGCACGAGACCCCGGCGATGGCCTCCATCACCGGCTCCGTGCGCGCCGGCATGTCCGTCGCCGAGTCCGCGTCCAAGGACCTCAAGCGGGTCCACCTGGAGCTGGGCGGCAAGGCGCCGGTCGTCGTCTTCGAGGACACCGACATCGCCAAGGCGGTCGAGGACATCTCGGTCGCGGGCTTCTTCAACGCGGGCCAGGACTGCACCGCCGCCTGCCGCGTCCTCGTCCACGAGTCGATCCACGACGAGTTCGTGGCCGCGCTGGCCAAGGCCGCGGAGGAGACGAAGACCGGGCAGCCCGACGACGAGGACGTGCTCTACGGCCCGCTGAACAACCCCAACCAGCTCAAGCAGGTCGAGGGCTTCATCGAGCGCCTGCCCGCGCACGCGCGCGTCGAGGCCGGCGGCAAGCGGGTCGGCGACAAGGGCTACTTCTTCGCGCCGACCGTGGTCTCCGGCGTCAAGCAGGACGACGAGATCATCCAGAAGGAGGTCTTCGGCCCCGTCATCACCGTCCAGTCCTTCACGGACGAGGACCAGGCCGTCGAGTTCGCCAACGGCGTGGAGTACGCGCTGGCCTCCTCGGTGTGGACCAAGGACCACGCGCGCGCGATGCGCATGTCCAAGAAGATGGACTTCGGCTGCGTGTGGATCAACACCCACATCCCGCTGGTCGCGGAGATGCCGCACGGCGGCTTCAAGAAGTCCGGCTACGGCAAGGACCTCTCGGCGTACGGCTTCGAGGACTACACGCGGATCAAGCACGTGATGACGTCGCTGGACGCGTGACGCTCCGCTGAGTTCGCCTGCGGTGTCGCATGGCGCGGCCCCCTCGGACGGGATCGACCCCCGTCCGAGGGGGCCGCGGCGTTGCAGGCGGGTCCACCGGCAGGCCGGCCGGCGTGGAGGGAGCGTGGAGGGAGGCCGGCGGGGCGGCGCCGCAGGCCCCGTCAGGCGGTGACCGCGTGCGCCGGCAGCGACCGCTCGGCACACAGGAGGATCGCCGCGCCGGTCAGGACCATCAGCGCGAGAACGGTCCACAGGTGCCACTGGCCCGCGTCGAGCAGGAATCCCAGCAGCATGGGCGCGATGGTGCGGCAGACCGACCAGGACAGCTGGTAGACCGACAGGTACCGTCCCCGCAGGTGATCGGGCGCGGCCTGGACGGACAGGCTCTGCGAGGGCGGGGAGTGGACGAGTTCCCCGGCGGTGTAGAGCACCGCCACCGCGAGGACGGCGACGAGGGCGTGCGGGCCGCTGACGAGGCCGGGGAGGACGGCGAAGGCGGCGAAGGAGAGCGCGAAGACGACGGCGCCGAGCGCGGCCGCACGCGTGCGTCTGCCGCGCAGGGTCAGACGGGCGGCGGGGACGCCGAGCGCGGCGACCAGGGCGGTGTTGACCGCGAAGACGGCCCCGGCCAGGGCGTCGGGCATGGCGACATCGCGGGTGAGGAAGACGGGCAGGGCCATGGCCTGGGTGGTGTAGCCGAAGGCGATCAGGAAATTGGCCGCCGTGATCAGCAGGTAGGGCCGGTCGGCGAGCACCTGCCGGTACCCCTCGCCCTTCTCCGGCGGCTCGACGCGGCCGCGGACGTTCGGGATCCGGACCACCAGCACCGCGGCGACGGCGAAGAGCGACGCCAGAACCTCGGCGGCCGCGACGAAGCCGGCGGCGCCGTCCAGGGCGAGCATGCCGGCCGCCACCAGGCTGCCGCACCCCATGCCGGCGTTGCGCAGGCTGCGGTCCCACGCCAGAAGCCGGTCACGCTCGGCGCCGCGGGCGAGGTCGCCGATGAGCGCCTGCTGGCTCGGCGAGGAAGCCCACATCCCCACCGCGACCGCCAGGGCGATCGCCAGGAAGGCGGGGTAGGAGCCGGCGAACGGGTAGGCGGCGAAGCCGAGCGCGCGTAACGCGAGCACGCCGATGAGCACCCGCCGGCCGCCGAACCGGTCGACGGCGATGCCCACGACGGGCATGAACGCCAGCGCGCAGAGCCCGGCGATCGTCAGGCCCGCGCCGATCGATGTCAGCGACAGGCCGGTGAGCGAGTGCACGAACAGCATCGTCAGCGGCACGTATATGCCGTCGCCGATCGAGCCGACCAGGCTCGCGGTGATGAGGCGGCGGGTGGGGACGCCGGGCTCAGCGGAGGTCGAGCGCACCCCGGCCCCGCTTCAGCTCGGCGAACGCCCCGGTCCCGGCCAGGATCCGGGTGGCCTGGAACAGCCGGACCGCCTCCTCGCCCCTCGGTACGGAGGTGAGGACGGGGCCGAAGAAACCGGCGCCGTCCACGGTGACGACGGGCGTCCCGGCCTCCTCGCCGACCGCCTCCTGCCCGGCCTGGTGGCTGGCGCGCAGTGCCGCGTCGAACTCGTCGGTGTGAGCGGCCTTCGCCAGGGACGCGGGCAGCCCCGCCTCGTCGAGGGACTCGGTGATGACCGCGTCGTGGTCCTTGTTCCCCTCCACGTGTACGCGTCTGCCGAGCGCGGTGTAGAGGTCGCGCAGGACCGCGTTGCCGTGGAGGGCTTCGGCGGCCGCGCACACCCGGGCCGGCCCCCAGGCCCGGTCGTTGAACTCGCGGTACCAGGGCTCGAGTTCGCGGTGCTCGTTGAGCACCGACAGGCTCATGATCCGGAAGCGCAGGTCGATCGGCTGGAGCCGTTCGACCTCGAGCAGCCACCGGGAGGTGGCCCAGACGAAGGGGCAGGAGGGGTCGAAGTAGCAGACGACCGACGCGGTGGCTCGCGGAGCGAGGTTATCTTCCATGGAAGATAGATTATCATCCGTGGAAGATACAATGGAAGCCATGCAGCCCGATCCCATCGCCGCCATCGTCGAACAGTGGAAACGCGAGAGGCCCGACCTCGATGCGACACCGATGCTCGTCATCGGCCGGCTCTTCCGGCTGACCAGCGCGCTGGACCAGCGGCTGCGCCCGCCTTTCGGCGCCGCGGACCTGGGGAGCGGCGACTTCGACGTGCTCGCGGCGCTTCGGCGTTCGGGGGCGCCCTACGCCCTGTCCGCAGGCGAGTTGAGCCGTACCGTCCTGGTCACCACCGGCGCGATCACCAAGCGGGTCGACCGGCTCGAAGCCCGTGGCCTGGTCGGCAGGTCGGTGGCCCAGGGCGATTCGCGCGGACGTCTCATCACCCTCACCGCCGAGGGCGTCGAACTGACCGACGACCTCATCGCCGTCCACCTGGACAACCAGCGACGGCTCCTCGCCGGGCTCACCGAGGACGAGCGGACTCAGCTCGCCGACCTGCTGGGACGACTCGCCCTCACGCTCGCCTCGGGCGACGACTGAACCCCCGGGAGCGCTCCGGCGGGCCTCGTGCCGGCCGACGGCACGAGGAGCCGCAGGCCCGCCTCCGAACTCGTGCCGACCCGGGCCGAGTAGGCGATCATCCGCTGGTCGGCGACCCCGGGCACCAGCAGGCTCTGGAAGGAGAGTTCCAGCGAGCCGACGAGGGGGTGGTCGAACTCCTTGGTGCCTGCGACGCAGGTGCGCACCGGGTGGCGGGCCCAGCGCTCCGCGAACTCCTCGCTGTTCATGGTGAGTTCGCCGATCAGCTCGGCGAGCCGCTTGTCGTGGGGGTGCCGGCCGGCGACCAGCCGCAGTGAGGCGACGGCGAGTTGGGCCTCGTCCTGCCAGTGCGGGTAGAGGGCGCGGGTGCGCTCGTCCAGGAAGAGCATCCGGGTCAGGTTCGGGCGGCGTGCGGGGTCTTCGGGCGCGTCGAACTCCAGATGCGCGGCCAGGAGGAGATGGCCCATCGTGTTCCAGGCGAGGATGTCGTTGCGCCGGTCCAGGACCAGGGCCGGGGTCTCCGTGAAGGTGTCGATGAGCTGCCGGATGCCGGGCTCGGCGCAGGCGGTGCGCGGGGCCGGGGCGCGCCGGGGGCCGGTCCGGCCGGGCCGGGCGAGATCCATCAGGTGGCTGTGCTCGTCGGGGGTCAGGCGCAGCGTGCGGGCGATCGCGTCGAGGACCGAGTCGGAGACCTGCCGGGTACGGCCCTGCTCCAGCCGGGTGTAGTGGGTGACGCTGAGCCCGGCCGCCAGCGCCAGTTCCTCGCGGCGCAGCCCTGGCACCCGGCGCCGTTCCGCGAGCCGGGGGAGTCCGATCTCCTCGGGGGTGAGGGCGGCGCGGCGGCTGCGCAAGAAGTCGCTGAGTTCGGAGGAGTCAGGCATGCGGGGCCCTTCCGGTGCGTCCGGTGACGTGTGCCCCTCGTCCAACGGCGGGGGCGGCGGGGCCGTTCCCGCGTCGGGTGGTCATGCCGTGACCACCCACCGCGGGACCAGTCATCTTCGGGGTCTGGGTAGGCGCCGTACCCGGTCGCAGGATTCCTTCGGTCGACGCCGTCGTGGCGGTCGAAGCTTCTCGGAGGGAATCCCATGTCTGTTGTCGATGGTGTGGTGGAGGGGGCGGTCTCGGCCGGTCCCGGACCGGGGCGGCTGACGTCGCGGACGCGGCTGACGCTGGTGGTGCTGCTGGTGGCGCAGTTCATGCTGGCGGTCGACTTCTCGATCCTGAACGTGGCCTTGCCGGTGATCGGGCGGGGGCTCGGGTTCTCGCTGGCCGACCTGCAGTGGATCGCGACCGCGTTCGCGCTGTGCGCGGCCGGGTTCACCCTGCTGTTCGGGCGGGTCGCGGACCTGTTCGGGCGGCGCCGGCTGTTCCTGGGAGGGCTGGCCGTGCTGGGCCTGGCCTCGCTCGCCGGGGGCCTCGCGACCGGCCCTGAGATGCTCATCGTGGCCCGCGTCCTCCAGGGCCTGGCCACCGCGGCGGTCACCCCGGCCGGGTTGTCCCTGCTGACCACGTCCTTCCCCGAGG
Organism: Streptomyces hygroscopicus subsp. hygroscopicus; assembly: GCF_030269125.1. Taxonomy (GTDB): domain Bacteria; phylum Actinomycetota; class Actinomycetes; order Streptomycetales; family Streptomycetaceae; genus Streptomyces; species Streptomyces hygroscopicus_C. Next base: position 223,782 of record NZ_BSSM01000011.1, read on the forward strand.
GCCCGCTGCGGCAGAAGGCGCTGGGGCTCAACGGCGCGCTGATGTCGGCCGGTTTCACCACCGGCGCCGTCCTCGGCGGGATCCTGACCGACCTGCTGTCCTGGCGGTGGTCGTTCTTCCTCAACGTGCCCGTCGCCGCGGCCGTCCTGCTGATCGCCCCGATGGTCCTGGCCGAGTCCCGCCCCTCGGACCGTCCCCGGCTGGACGTGCCCGGCGCGCTGACGGTCACCCTCGGCCTGCTCGCCGTCGTCCTCGGCTTCACGCGCGCCGGCGAGCACGGCTGGGGCGAGCCTGTCGCCCTGCTCGTCCTGGCCGTCGGCGCCCTGCTCCTGATCGCGTTCTACCTGATCGAACGCAAGGCCCCGGCCCCGCTGGTCCCCGTCGGGGTCCTGCACCGGCGCACCGTCGCGTGGGGCAACATCGCCGGCGTCCTCGCCTTCGTCACCGAGACGTCCCTGGTCTTCCTGCTGACCCTCTACCTCCAGCGGGTGCTCGGCTTCTCCCCGCTGGCCGCGGGCCTGTCCTTCGGCGTCCTGGGCCTCGGCACCGTCCTGGGCGGCACCCTCGCTCCCCGTGTCGTCGCCCGCACCGGCACCCGCGCCACCCTGATCACCGGCGCCCTCGTCCAGACCGTCGCCACCGCGGCCCTGCTCGCCCTGGGCACGACCGCCGGGAGCCTCGCCCTGCTGCTGCCCGCCACCTTCGTCGGCGGCATCGGCAACATGCTCCTCATCGTCGCCTTCATGATCACCGCCACCAGCGGACTCCCCGACCACGAACAGGGCCTGGCCACGGGGCTCGCCACCATGAGCCAGCAGATCGGCATCACGATGGGCACCCCGGTGATGAGCGCGATCGCGACGGGCGCCATGGCGACGACGACGGTCACGGGCGTCCTGCACGGCATCCGCGTCGCCGTGGCCGCCGACACCGCCCTGGTCCTGGTGACGGCGCTCGTCGGGGCCCTGTTCCTCCGCGCCCCCGCCCAGGAGTGAGCCGCCCGCCGGAAGGCACCGCCCGCCGCCGGAGCGGGACCGCGGCGGGCCTTCGGCAGCGACGGCCCCGGGAGCCGGGCACGGTGGGCGCGCCGGCTCCCGCGCCGCTGGTACGGCGCTCACCCGCCGGCCGGATGCTCGTCGGCACCGTGCTGCCGGACGAGACCCGTCCGGACGGCGACGGCGGTCGTGGGCACGAGAGCGCGCTCACCGGCGCGTCGGTCGACGTCCGTGCGACGACCTGGAGGCGGTGTCGTGGCCGAGGGAGCTGTGGGCGCTCACTTGAGGCCGCTGAGCATGACGCCCCGGAGGTAGTGCTTCTGGAGCAGGAGGAAGAGGACGAGGACCGGGAGGATGCTCAGGACCAGCGCGGCCATGACGACCGGCATGGTGCGGGTCGGGTCGACGTAGTCCTGGAGGAGCTGGATGCCCACCGGGAGCGTCATGACGTCCGGGTCGGCGGTGGAGACCAGCAGGGCCCAGATGTACTCGTTCCAGGCGTCCACGAAGGTCAGCAGGGCGAGGGTGACCAGGACCGGTTTGGTCTGCGGCAGGACGACGCGCCACCAGAGGGTGAACTCGCCCGCGCCGTCGAGGCGGGCCGCCTCCAGGATCTCGTCCGGGACGGCGATCACGAACTGGCGCACCAGGAAGATCCCGAAACCGTTGACGAGGAAGGGCATCGTGAGCGCCACGATGCTGACGGTCAGCCCCGCGCCCCCGCGCCCGAGCACGTCGTTGCCGCCCGCCAGGGGCCAGTGCACCAGGATCAGGAAGTGCGGGATGAAGAAGAGGAACGGCGGGAACATCATCGTCGCGAGCACCAGCCGGAAGACGAGGTCCCGGCCCCGGAAGCGGAGTTTGGCGAGCGCGTAACCGGCCAGGGACGACGTCAGCAGCACCGAGCCGGTGATCAGCGCCGTCGCCGCCACACTGTTGCGGAACAGCAGCGGCAGATCCAACTGGTCGAGTGCCGCCCGGTAGTTGGAGAAGTCGAACGCCTGCGGCAGAAAGCGGTACGGCAGTCTCCCGGACTCACCCGGCCCCTTGAAGGACGTCATCACCATGTCGAGGAACGGCACCACCATGAGCACCGCGCCGGACACGACCAGGAGGTACGACACCCACGGGAACCGGTGACGGCGACGGATCACGCGTCCTCCCCCTTGCGCCGGAACACCCACAACTGCACCAGCGTGATCACCAGCACCACCACGAACAGCACGAACGCCGCCGCACTCGCCGTCCCCCAGTCGCCGTACGAGAACGCCTGCCGGTACATCTCCAGCGCCGCCACCGCGGTCGCGTCGCCGGGACCGCCCTTGGTCATCACCGTGATCAGCGCGAACGACTGGAGGCCGGTGAGGAACTGGGTGACGCACACGAACAGCAGCGACGGCCGCAGCAACGGCAGCGTGATCCTGAGGAACACCGTGACCGGCCCGGCGCCGTCCAGCGCGGCCGCCTCGTGGTAGGACCGCGGGATCGACTTCAGTCCCGCCGTGAGGACGAGGACCGCCGATCCGACCGACGCCCACGCCTGGACGACCACCACCGCGGGCAGGGCCGTGTGCGGGTCCTGGAGGAAGGCGACCGAGCCGAGCCCGAGGGCGTTGAGGACTCCGTCGACCAGGCCGCCCGGCTCGTACATGTACTTCCAGACGTTGCCGACGGCGACCACGGTCGTGACCATCGGCAGGAAGTACAGCGTCCGCCACAGCCCCTGGAACCGCAGCCGGTCGATGCACGTGGCGACGAGCACCGAGCCCGCGAGCGCGATGACCACCGTCCCCAGGGCGAACAGCACGGTGTTGGTGAGGACCGGCGTGAGGAACGTCGAACCCGCCGCGAACAACGCGGTGAAGTTGTCCGTGCCGACCGGACGGATGTCCCCGAGGTCGAACCCGGTCCAGCGCGACACCGACAGCAGCAGGGCGAAGCCGAGCGGCAGGACCAGGAAGACCGCGAAGAACAGCAGGGCCGGGGCCAGGAAGAGGTAGCCGACGACCGTCTGGCGGCGCCGGGCGCGGGCGGCGAGGACGGGCCCCGAAGGCCGCAGGCGGGACGCCGGACGTTCGGCGCGCTCCGGCGCCAACGTGTTCACCATGGGCGCGCCACCTCCTGGTCGACCTGCCGGCGCGTGGTGCGCAGCGCCTCCCCGACCGACTGCTGACCGGTCCACAGTGCCTCGATGTTGGCGCGCAGCAGCGTCTTCGCCCGTTGCGCGCCCGGCACGTTCGGCTCCGGCACCGCGTACGCCAGCGCGTCCAGGAACGGCCGCAGATTCGGATCGCCGCCCCTGCCGAGCAGCGCCCGCATGTCGTCCGCCCGACCGGTGAGCGAGCCGACGGACACCTGGAGCGCGCTCATCCGGGTCACGCCTCTCGCACCCGTCCTCTCCGCGTTGAGCCAGCGCAGGAACTCCCAGGCCTCGCGCGGGTGTTCGCTGGCCGTGTTGACCCCCAGCAGGAAGCCGGTGGAGAGCGTGGCGGGCCGGTCGCCCGCCCGGGGCACGGGCACGGGCACGACGCCGACCTCCCGGTAGTCCGCGCCCATCAGCGGTTTCAGACTCCCGGTCCACCAGCCGGCGCTGATCACCATGGCCACCCGCCCGGAGGGGAACGCCTGGTAGACGTTGACCCCGGGCGCGCTCGCCCCGCCGGTGACCAGGCGGTGCTCCAGTTCGAACACCGATCGTCCGGCCGGCGAGTCGATCGCGGTGCCCCTGCCGTCCGGGGAGACGAAGGTACCCCCGGCCGCGTTCAGCAGGGCGAGCGTCTGGCCGACGGTGGTGGAGTCGTCGTACACCGACAGGCCGAACCCCTGGACCAGCGTGTTGCCGTACCGGTCCCGGCGGGTGGTGCGGTGCGCGGCGGCCTCCAACTCCGGCCAGGTGCGCGGGGGTCCGCCGACACCGGCGGCGCGCAGCAGCCGCGCGTTGTAGTAGAGGGCGTACGTCTGCGCCTCGGTGGGGTAGCCGTAGACGCGGTTTTCGACCGACGCGGCGCCGACCGCGGCCGCGCTGTAGCCGCGCCTGATCTCCTCGGCGTGCTCGGGCGGCGCGGGGCGCAGGACACCGGCGCGCACGAGCTGGCCGGTCCACAGGCAGTACGGCTGGATGATGTCGGCGCCCTGGCCCGCGGCCTGCCGGACCATGAAGGTGGTCAGCAGATCGGTGAACTCCACCGCCACGTTGCGCACCTTGACCCGGTCGTGCGTGGCGTTCCACTCGTCCACCGGGTCCTGGAGGGCCTTCTTCAGCGCCCCGCTGGAGTAATGGGAAAGCAGGGTGAGGACGATCGGGTCCCCGGGGCGCCCGGTGCCCCGGTGCGGCGCGGCGCATCCGGCGGTGAGCAGGGTGGAGGGGAGCGCGAGCGCGAAGTGCCGCCGGTTCAGGCCGCGCGCGGGCCGGGTCACCGGACGGGCTCCCGGCGCAGCACCCGGAACCGGCGGGTGGTGGTGAAACCGGCCGCGCGGTAGAGACGGCCCGCCGCGGACCGCTCGCCGGTCCACAGGAACCACGCTCCGTGCGCGCCGCCCGCCCGCATCCGCTCCAGGACCAGATGGAGCAGCACCGTGCCGAGCCCGGTGCCGCGCATCTCCTCCAGCACCCCGAACGGCCCGAACCGCTCGGCCCTCGACTCGTACGCCCCGTGCATCGCCCAGCCCACCAGCCGCCCCGCGGGCTCCCGGGCGACCACGATCCGGTCCAACGGGGTGCCCGCGGCCAGGCACTCCCGGATCGCGCGCGCCCAGTCCGGGTTGAAGCGGTTCCCGGCGAGCGCGATCAGCTCCACCAGGTCGTCGTCGGCCGGGGTGGTGAACCGGAAGCCCCGGTAGGTCAGTTCGTCCCGGCGCCGGGCCACGGCCTCCGGCATGCGGTGGCCGACGAGGGACCGGTCCATCGCCGCCGCCTCGTACAGCGTCCGGAAGCCGAGCGAGCCGAGGAGCTCCGCCGCCTCCGGGTAGGTCTCGGCGTCCAGTCCGGGAAGGAGGTAGTTCGGGGTGTACGAGGAGAAGTCCACGGTGGTACGGCCGTGCGCGCCCAGCCAGCCGAGGGCGTCGGTCAGCAGCAGCCGGCCGAGCCCCTGTCCGCGCGCGGCCGGGTCGACGAAGAAGAACGGGATCCATCCCTGCTCCGGTTCCAGGTCGGTGCCGCTCATCGGGGTCAGCCGACGCACCGCGTAGGCGGCGCCGGTCAGGCGCCCGTCGGTCACCGCGACGCGCAGGCCCTCCGGGTCGAAGTTGGCGTCGAGCAGCACGAGGGAGCGGAAACGGTCCGGGGTGATCGGATCGGCGGGCGCGCTCCGGCACCAGGCGGCCACGAGCGGCGGCCCGTCACCCGCTCTGAAGCCGCGGATCTCCGTTCCCGAGACGGGAGTTGATGTCATCGACGGGGTCGTCCTTCCCGGCGGGCCGGCTCAGGGGTACAGCAGCACGTCCTCGCCCGCCCACGCGCCCGGCGGCGCGGGCGGGTCGCACAGCGGCAGCGGGTCCCCGCCCGCGTCGACGACGCGCCGGAGCCGGTCGGAGCCCCAGAGCAGGTCGATGAAGTGCCCGCCGCCCGCGGTGCGGTGCCAGGCGAAGTCGTCCGGATACAGCCGCCGCAGTGTGGCGAGCATGGCGACGGCGGTGCGCACGGGCCGGAACGCGGTGCGGTCGCTGACATGGAGCTGGACCCCGCGCAGCCGCTTTCCGGCGTGCTCGTGGAAGGTCGGGACATAGTGCAGATCACGGAAGTGCACTCCGGGCAGGGCGAGTTCGGTGAGCGAGGGCGCGAACCGGGCGTCGAGGTAGGGGGCGCCGACGATCTCGAAGGGCTGGGTGGTGCCACGGCCCTCGGACAGGTTCGTGCCCTCGAAGAGGCAGGTGCCGGGGTAGACGAGGGCGGTGGCGGGGGTCGGCATGTTCGGGGAGGGCGCGACCCAGGGCAGGCCGGTGGCCCCCGCGTCCATGGCGCGCCGCCAGCCCCGCGCCTCGATCACCACCAACTCGGCCGGGGAGCCCGCGCGTCGCGGCACGGCCTCGACATTGAAGTACAGGGCGAGTTCGCCGGCGGTGAGGCCGTGCCGGACGGGGACCGGGACCCGCCCGACGAAGCTCGCCCACGCCGGGTCGAGCAGCGGACCCTCACTGACGAGGCCGCCGAGGGGGTTCGGCCGGTCGGCGACCACGAACCGCACACCGGTACGGGCCGCGGAGACCATCAGGTCGAACATGGTCCAGACGTACGTGTAGAACCTGGCCCCGACGTCCTGGAGGTCGTACACGAGGACGTCGACCCCACTGTCGGTCAGCAGCTTGTCGAGACGCTCCCCGTCGCAGCGGTACGTGTCGTACACCGGCAGCCCGGTTCCGGCTTCCGCGCCCCCGCCCTCTCCGGCCTGCCCGCTCCCGTCCACCCCGTGCTCGGGCGCGAACAACGCGACCAGCCGCACGCCCGCCGCCGCCAACGCGGGCGCGGACGGCCGCAGATCGGGCAGCACGCCGGTGTGATTGCCGACCAGCCCGACCCGCCCGGCCCCGACGAGACCCGGCGTCGCGCACAGCCGCGCGACCCCGGTCCGCACCGCGCCACGTCCGTCCGCGTTCATCCCTTGCCCGTCTGCCGGCGACCTCTCGAAACGGTGGTCCGAAATGTACAGGCATATAGGGGAGTTTGGTGTCATTGGCGGGCGGTCGAGGTCGGCGGCGGTCGCGGAGGAGTGGGTTTTGAACGCGTTCAATTAAGCGTACGCTCTTCGCATGAGCGACAGAGCCGCCCTCCTGAAGGGCATTCGCGGCTGGCTGGTCTTCTTCGTGGTGTGCCTCGTGCTCAGCGGGGCCACGGCCTTTCCGCTGGTCCATGAACTGCACTGGACGGAAAGCACGTTGAGGGCGATGGGGGTACCGGACCGGCTGCCCGGGTTGATGGGGTGGATCGTGCGGGTGCGGGACGGGCTCGACGCCGTCGACGAGAAGTACCCGTTCGTGCTGTACGGCACCGACTGGCTGGCGTTCGCCCATCTCGTCATCGCGGTCGCCTTCTACGGCCCGTACCGCGACCCGGTGCGCAACATCTGGGTGATCGAGTTCGGCATGATCGCCTGCGCCGGCATCATCCCGCTCGCCCTCGTCTGCGGCCCGGTCCGGGGCATACCGTTCTGGTGGAGCCTGATCGACATGTCGTTCGGCGTCTTCGGGGTGATCCCGCTGTACGTCGTCCGCGAGAAGATCAAGCGTCTGGAGGCGCTGACCCGTTCCGACGTCCTTGCCGCCACGGCCGTCTGAGGGCCGTGAGCACGATCAGCGGGGCTGACGGCGATCGTCGGTCCGCTCGACTCGCCGTCGGCGTCCGTGGCTCCGACCGGGAAGCGAGGGTACGCGCAGGACTCGATGCCGTGCGCGGCGATCCCGGCAGGCAGTTCCGGACCGGCCGGTCGAGGACGATCCGCCCGTCGCCCGTCGCCCGTCGCCCGTCGCCCGTCGCCCGTCGCCCGTCGCCCGTCACCCGTCGCCCGTCGGTGGGGGACCCCGGTGAGCGAGGCCCTCGTGGCGGCCGTGCCGGGACCCGCCGTGCGGTGGGGCGTCCCCGGTCTTCCGGGCAGGGCCGGCGCGGCCGGGCGGGGGCGGGGAGCCCGCGCGCGTCCCCGTGCCGCGCCGCCGCACTCACCGCGTCCGCCCCTAGAGGGAGCGCAGGCCGTGCAGGACGTCGATGCGGTTCGTCGTGATCGAGTCGACACCCAGCTCCAGCAGCCGGCGCAGCGAGCGCCGGGTGTCCGGCGTCCAGACGGAGACCAGCTGACCGTCGCGGTGGACACGGGCGATCAGGTCCCGGTCGACCAGGGGGAAGCGGTAGTTGAGCCAGCGGGGGGCGATCGCGGCCAGCAGCGCGGGGCGGGGCGGGGCCAGCGTCGTCCAGGTGAGGGCGATCTCCGCGGCCGGGTCGGCGGCGCGCACGGTGAGCATCGCCTCCGCGCCCGCGCTGTAGTACACCCGGTCCCCGGCGCCGCTCTGCCGGACCACGTCCAGGATCCGTACCATCGTCCGCCGGGTCACCGGCCCGCACAGGTCCACCATCACCCGGCTGTCACCCGTCGCCGAAAGCGCCTGCGCCAGCGTCGGCACCCGGCCGTCGGTGAGCCCGCGCACCTCCTCGGCGGACAGCCGGCTCAGCGGCCGTTCGACGCCCCACAGCCGTTCGAGCGTGTCGTCGTGCAGCAGCACGGGCACGCCGTCGCGGGTGAGCCGAACGTCGAACTCGACCGCGTCCGCGCCCCGGTCGAGCGCGGAACGCAGCGAGTCGAGGGTGTTCTCGCGGAAGCGGTAGGGGTCGCCGCGGTGGGCCACGGCGGTCACGGTCTGCATGGCCCCCATTGTGGTACCCCCTCGTGACGCGGCTCAGCCGTCCAGTCGGCCGGCGGTGTACGCGTCGATCTCCGCCGTGATCCGTGCCTTGCCCGCCGGGTCCAGGAAGGACGCCTCCACGGCGTTCTTGGCGAGGTCCGCGATGCCGCGCTCGTCCAGGTCGAGGAGGCGGGCGGCCACCGCGTACTCGTTGTTGAGGTCGGTGCCGAACATCGGCGGGTCGTCGGAGTTGATCGTGATCAGCACCCCGGCCCGTGCGAACTCCTTGATCGGGTGCTCGTTCAGGGTGCGGACGGCGCGGGTGGCGATGTTGGAGGTCGGGCAGACCTCCAGCGGGATGCGCCGTTCGGCGAGGTGGGCGAGCAGCGCCGGGTCCTGCGCGGAGCTGGTGCCGTGCCCGATGCGTTCGGCGCCCAGCTCTTCGAGGGCGTCCCACACCGACTGCGGCCCCGTGGTCTCGCCGGAGTGCGGCACGGAGTGCAGGCCGGCCGCGATGGCCTGGTCGAAGAACGGCTTGAACTGCGGGCGCGGCACGCCGATCTCGGGCCCGCCGAGCCCGAACGACACCAGGCCCTCCGGGCGGATCCGGTCGTCGGTGGCGAGCCGTACGGTCTCCTCCGCGGACCGCAGGCCGGCCTCCCCGGGGATGTCGAAGCACCAGCGCAGTACGGTGCCGAACTCGGCCTCGGCGCACTTGCGGGCGTCCTCGATCGCGGCCATGAAGGCGTGCTCGTCGATGCCGCGCCGGGTGGAGGAGAACGGCGTGAGGGTCAGCTCGGCGTAGCGGACCTGCTGGCGGGCCAGGTCGCGGGCCACCTCGTAGGTGAGCAGCCGGACGTCCTCCGGGGTGCGGATCAGGTCGACCACCGACAGGTACACCTCGATGAAGTGTGCGAAGTCGGTGAAGGTGAAGTACTCGGCGAGGGCCTCGGGATCGGTGGGCACCTTGGAGTCGCGGTGGCGCGCGGCCAGCTCGGAGACGATCCGGGGGGAGGCGGAGCCCACGTGGTGGACGTGCAGTTCGGCCTTGGGCAGTCCGGCGATGAAGGAGCGCAGGTCGCGGTCGGCTGTGCCGGCGGCGGGTACGGAGCTGTCGGTCAAGGGGTCCTCCCCGGAAAGGGCGCCGACGGGCCCTCGGGGGCGCGGCGCGGGTGATCGGCTGATCGTCACAGGCCATCGTAGGCGGGCGGGAACAGCGGAGGCGGCGAGGGCAGCCGCGGGGCCGGCGGGGTCTTCGGCGGGTGGCGGGCCTGGGCGGGAAAGAGGGGCGCGGAGTGGCCGCGGCCCGCCGACGTCGCCGCCCTGTTCCGCGCCGCCCCGCCACCGGAACCCGTCACGACCGCACCGCTCCACCGGGCCCGCCACGTCACCTCTCGCCCGCGTCGCCCCGGACCCGCCCCGGCCGCACCCCTCCCAGACCGCCGTCCCACCAGGGCCCGCCGTCCCCGGTGTCCCTTCCGCCCCGGCCGCTCCGTGGTGGGACCGGTGGCGTGGGAGGGGTGGGTCCTGGCGGCACGGTGGTGCGCGAGGGGGCCCGCGCGGGCGGTGGTGCGGGAGGGGAGAAGCGGCGGGCCGCGGTGGCCGGGTGGCGGGCGTGGCGGGTCCCGCCCGACGGCCTGCCGGCCGGGGATGCGCCGCGCGCCCTCCTGGCCTCGCTCCCGGAGCCGGCGTACACCGCGGTTCCCGACATGCTCGCGGGGCGCCACCCGCCGGACGCGTTCGCCGAGCCATGGCCCCCGGGAGGCGGCGGACCGGGTGGCGGGCACCAGGGCCGGCACCGGCCGGTCGGGGCTTCAGCGGCCGGCCGTCACCTCCCGCGGCAGCATCCCGGACCGAGGTCTGCCTCGGGGTCATGTGCCACCGCCCCGCCGGAGGCCGCCCGGCCGGACCCTGCTCCGCCCCTCGGGGGGAGGGGTGGCCGGGGCGGCCTCGTTCACGGGGTGGTGGGGGGGAGGAGGTGGTCGCGGGGCCCGGTGGCGGGGTGGCGGGACCGGCCGGTCGGGGCGGAGCGGGAAGGCCGTAGCATGGCGGCACGAACGACCGAGGGGGAAGTACGCGTGTCAGACGGAACGCAGTCGAGTGGGGCGGCCGGCGGCGGCCACGACCCGTGGGCGCCGCCCGAGCAGCGGCTGTCGCTGGACAAGAACCAGCCCACCGCACCGGGCGTGGGGCAGCCCCCGGTCCAGCCGCCGTCCGTGCACGACCAGGCCACCGTGACCGACCTGCCGACCGGCGGGTTCGCCCAGCCCGGCTTCGCCCCGCCCGCCCCGCCCGCCGGGGGCACCCCGGGCTTCGGCGCGCCGGTCCCGGCCCCGCCCGCCTTCGGCGCCCCCGGCACGGGTGACCCGGTGCCGCCCCCGCCGATCGCGCCCACCGGGCCCGGCGTACCCCCGGTGTCCGCGCCGCCCGCCGGCGGATACGGCTACCCCGGCTACCCGACGGGCAGCTACGGCTGGACCGGCATGCCCATAGCCCCGCAGAACGGCATGGGCACCGCCGCGATGGTGCTGGGCATCCTGTCCATCTGCCTGTTCTGCCTGTACGGCATCGCCTCCCTGATCCTGGGCATCCTCGCGGTGGTCTTCGGCGTCAAGGGCCGGCGCCGCGCCGAGCGCGGCGAGGCGACGAACCACGGGCAGGCCCAGGCCGGCCTGATCATGGGCGTCATCGGGATCATCGTCGGCGTCGCCGTGATGGTGCTGCTCGCGATCGGCATCACCGCCGCGATCAACGACGACTCGACCAACGACGACCCGTACTACGGCTCCCTCCACGCCGTCCCGTCGGTGGCGGCGGAGCGCTGATCTCACCCGGGGCCGCGCAGTCGGGCCCCGCTCCCCCTCCGGGGCGGACGCTCCGATCCCTGCCCGCCGGACCGCAGGACGCGGCCCGGCGGGCATCGCCGTACCTGACCCCCCGCCAGCTCCGACCGGGCGGCCATCAGCGCGAAACCCAGCAGGTTCAGCCCCCGCCAGCGCTCCGGGTCGCCCGCCGCCTCGTCGTCCGCCGTGAGGCCGATGCCCCACACCGAGTCCACCGGGCTCGCCTCGACCAGCACCCGCTCACCCGTGCCCAGCAGATACGCGCGCAGCGCCTCGTCCGCGGCGAACTTGTGGACGCTGCCCTCGACCACGATCCGGAACCGCTCCCGCTCCCATATCGCCTCGTCGAAGTCGCGGACCAGGCGCCCCGCCTTCTTGGCCTGCGCGGGATGCGCCGCGGCGAGGACGCGGCGCTCGGCCTCGGGGTCGCCGAACAGCCTGGCCTTGGCCGCCATCATCCAGTGCTCCGCCGTCGCGTACCGGATGCCCCCGACCACGAAGGGCGAGGGCCACCACTGGCTCAGACAGCTCGCGCCGATACTGCCGTCCGGCCGCGGCCGGTGGCCCCAGAAGTGCAGATATTTGATCCGGGACCCCGCCCGGACCTCGTTGACCAGGGATTCCAGGCCATTGATCGTCCCCATGCACGCGAGTCTGGCACGCACCACTGACACTCCGTCCGGCTTTTCCATGCCCGACTCGACACCTGGTCGACAGATTCCGTCGCGTAACCAAAAGGCAACAACGGAATCACTTGTTGGAGGCTAATGGCTCTGTCAGGATCGGCACTCAAATCGAGCTGGAGCTACGCCACCCGCCCCTGGAACGGGGCGATCGGCGGAGGAGAGCGACATGCACAACCCGGGCACCGCCACCCAGGAACGATTTCCCGCAGCGGACCGTTTCGCGGACGGCGCGCAGTTCATCGCAGGCCGTTCGGCCAAGGGCACCTCGGGGCGCACCCACGCCGTGGTCGACCCGGCCACCGGCGCCGAGGTGTACACCTACGAGCTGGCCGGCGCCGACGACGTCGACGCGGCCGTCGCGGCAGCGCGCGAGGCGTTCCCCGGCTGGGCCTCGGCCACCCCGGGCGAGCGCTCGGACGCCCTGCACCGCTTCGCCGCCGTGCTCGCCGACCGCGCCGAGGACCTCGCCCGCGCGGAGTCGCTCCAGTGCGGCAAACCGCTCAAGCTCACCCGTGAGTTCGATGTCCCCGGGACCATCGACAACACCGCCTTCTTCGCGGGCGCCGCACGGCATCTGCAAGGGCAGGCCGCCGGCGAGTACTCCGGCGACCACACGTCGTACGTCCGGCGCGAGCCGATCGGTGTCGTCGGGTCGATCGCGCCCTGGAACTACCCGCTCCAGATGGCCGCGTGGAAGGTGCTCCCGGCGATCGCCGCGGGCAACACCATCGTGCTGAAGCCCGCCGAGCTGACCCCGCTGACCTCGCTCCTGTTCGCCGAGGCCGCGACCGCCGCGGGCATCCCGGACGGCGTGATCAACATCGTCACCGGCGCCGGCAAGGAGGCCGGTGAGCACCTGGTCGGGCACCCCGACGTCGCCATGACCTCGTTCACCGGGTCCACCGGCGTCGGCAAGCGCGTCGCCGAGGTCGCCACCTCGACCGTCAAGCGGCTCCACCTGGAGCTGGGCGGCAAGGCCCCGTTCGTCGTGTTCGACGACGCCGACCTGGACGCCGCCGTCAACGGGGCCGTGGCCGGCGCGCTCATCAACACCGGCCAGGACTGCACCGCCGCCACCCGCGCCTATGTCCAACGGCCGCTGTACGAGGCGTTCGTGGAGCGCACCGCCGCCCTGATGGAGACCGTGCGGCTCGGCGACCCGTTCGCCCCCGGCACCGACCTCGGGCCGCTCATCTCGCACGCGCAGCGCGACCGCGTCGCCGGCTTCGTGGACCGCGCCCGCTCCTACGCCCGCGTGGTCACCGGCGGCGAGGCCCCTGGCGGCGACCTGGCAGGCGGCGCCTACTACCGGCCCACCCTCATCGCCGACGCCGCCCAGGACAGCGAGATCGTCCAGTCGGAGATCTTCGGTCCCGTCCTCGTCGTCCTCCCCTTCGACACCGACGACGAGGGCATCCGGCTCGCCAACGACACTCCTTACGGCCTCGCCGCCTCCGCCTGGAGCGGCAGCGTCTACCGGGCCAACCGCGCCACCCGCGACATCAAGGCGGGCTGCGTCTGGATCAACGATCACATCCCGATCATCAGCGAGATGCCGCACGGCGGCTACAAGGCCTCCGGCTTCGGCAAGGACATGTCCGTGTACTCCTTCGAGGAGTACACGCAGGTCAAGCACGTAATGTTCGACAACACGGCGGCGGTCCGCAAGGACTGGCACCGCACGATCTTCGGGGCCCGGTAGGAACCGCCCCCCGGCCGCGGAACCCCCACCCGCGGTCCGTTTCCCACCGGGCACGACGCCCCGGCCCTCGACCGGGCATCCCCTCCCCTCCCGAAAGGCCATGACGCGCATGGAGAGTTACGAGCCCGACCGCCTGACGCCGGTTGAAACGGCCGCCCTACGCCGCAGTCACCGAGACGGCAGGGCAGCGCTGACCCGTCGTTCGCTGCTGCGCGCCTCCGCCGGGGGCGCGCTCGCGATCGGCGGCCTCGGAACGCTGAGCGCCTGCGGCATCCCCGCCGCGAACAAGACCCAGGGCGGCGTGTCGGCCGACGACCACTCGGCCACGGAGAAGGTCGTGAACTTCTCCAACTGGCCCGAGTACATCGACGTCGACGACAAAGGCAAACGCCACCCCACTCTCGACGCGTTCGGCAAACGGACCGGCATCCGGGTCAAGTACACCGAGGACATCAACGACAACGACGAGTTCTTCGGCAAGATCCAGCCGGAACTCGCCGCGGGCCAGGACACCGGCCGCGACCTGATCGTCCTGACCGACTGGCTGGCCGCCCGCATGATCCGGCTCGGCTACGTCCAGAAGCTGGACCCGGCCAACCTGCCGCACGCCTTCGCCAACCTCTCGGACCAGTTCCGCGCCCCCGACTGGGATCCCGGCCGCGCCTACTCCTACCCCTGGCAGGGCATTTCCACGGTCATCGCCTTCAACAAGAAGGCCCTCGACGGCGTCGAGGTGAAGTCGGTCTCCGACCTCCTGGACAACCCCAAGCTCAAGGGGCGTGTCGGCTTCCTGACGGAGATGCGCGACAGCATCGGCATGACCCTGCTCGACCTCGGCAAGGACCCCGCCAAGGTCACCGCCGACGACTACGACGCGGCCATCGCCCGGCTCCAGAAGGGCGTCGACAAGGGCCAGATCCGCCGGTTCACCGGCAACGACTACACCTCCGACCTGGCCAAGGGCGACCTCGCCGCCTGTGTCGCCTGGGGCGGTGACATCGTCCAGCTCCAGGCGGACAACCCGGACATCGGCTACGTCATCCCGGACAGCGGCTACATGACGTCGACCGACAACCTGCTGATCCCCAACAAGGCGCGCCACAAGACGAACGCGGAACGGCTCATCGACTACTACTACGAGCCCGAGCCCGCGGCCGAACTCGCCGCCTACATCAACTATGTGAGCCCCGTCGCGGGAGTGGCCCCCTACCTGGCCAAGATCGACAAGTCGGCGGCGAGCAACCCGCTGATCCTCCCCGACAAGGCCATGCAGGCGAGGTCCCACGCCTTCCGCGCGCTGACGCAGAAGGAAGAGACCGCCTACCAGCAGAAGTTCTCCAAGCTCACAGGGGCGTGACGACCACGATGACGACAGACAACAGCGGCGACGTCCGCCTCTCCGGTATCGGCAAGACCTACGGCGCCTTCACCGCCGTGCACCCGCTGGACCTGACCGTGCCCCAGGGCTCCTTCTTCGCGCTGCTCGGCGCCTCCGGCTGCGGCAAGACCACCACGCTGCGCATGATCGCCGGCCTGGAGGAGCCGACCTGCGGCACCGTGCACCTCGGCGACCAGAACGTCACCCACCTGCCGCCGTACAAGAGGCCCGTGAACACGGTCTTCCAGTCCTACGCCCTCTTCCCGCACCTCGACATCTTCGAGAACGTCGCCTTCGGTCTGCGCCGGCGCGGCATCAAGAGCGTCAAGAAGCAGGTCGAGGAGATGCTGGACCTGGTCCAGCTCGGCGAGCAGGCCCGCAAGAAGCCGCACCAGCTCTCCGGCGGCCAGCAGCAGCGCGTCGCCGTGGCCCGCGCGCTGATCAACCACCCCAAGGTGCTGCTGCTCGACGAGCCGCTCGGCGCCCTCGACCTCAAGCTGCGCCGCCAGATGCAGCTGGAGCTCAAGCGCATCCAGACCGAGGTCGGCATCACCTTCATCCACGTCACGCACGACCAGGAGGAGGCCATGACCATGGCCGACACGGTCGCCGTGATGAACGGCGGCCGCGTCGAGCAACTCGGCTCGCCCACCGATCTGTACGAGAACCCGGGGACCACCTTCGTCGCCAACTTCCTCGGCACCTCCAACCTGATCGAGGCCGAGATCGACGCCAGGAGCGGCGACGACATCGTGCTCAAGGCCGGCGGCGACAAGCTGGTGCTGCCCGCCGCGCGATGCAGCGCGCCCACTCCGGCCGGCGGCAGGGTGCTGGTCGGCATACGCCCCGAGAAGATCTCGCTCGCCCACGCCGACGACGCGGGCGCCGTACCCGAGGGCCGCAACCGCCTCACGGGCAGGATCGTCGACGCCAGTTTCATCGGCGTCTCCACGCAGTACGTCGTCGAAAGCCGGGCCTGCGCCGAACTCTCGGTCTACGTCCAGAACGTCGAGCGGGACGCCCGCCTGGTCCCCGGCGCCGATGTCGTCCTCCACTGGAGCCCGGCGCACACCTTCGGCCTGGACGCGGCCCAGGACATCGACGCGGGCACCGAGGAAGAGGTAGCCGCCTGATGTCGACACTCACCGAGGCGCCCCCGCCGCTCGCCCCCGCCGAACCGGCGGCCGAACCCCCGCGCAGGCGCGGCCGGTTCACCCCTTACTGGCTGCTGCTGCCCGGCATCCTGTGGCTGGTCGTCTTCTTCGCGCTGCCCCTGGTGTACCAGGCCTCCACGTCCGTGCAGACGGGCTCCCTGGAGCAGGGCTACAAGGTCACCTGGCACTTCGCGACCTACTGGGACGCGCTGTCCGAGTACTGGCCGCAGTTCGTGCGCTCCCTGTGCTACGCGGCCGGCGCCACCGTGCTGTGCCTGCTGCTCGGCTATCCGCTGGCCTACCTGATCGCCTTCCGCGCGGGCCGCTGGCGCAACCTGATCATGATCCTGGTGATCGCGCCGTTCTTCACCAGCTTCCTGATCCGCACCCTGGCCTGGAAGACGATCCTCGCCGACAACGGCGTCGTGGTGCACACGCTGGGCTCGCTGCACATCCTCGATCTCACCAACTGGCTCGGCTGGACGGCCGGCGACCGGGTGCTGGCCACCCCGCTCGCGGTGGTGTGCGGGCTGACGTACAACTTCCTGCCGTTCATGATCCTGCCGCTGTACACCTCGCTGGAGCGGATCGACGGACGGCTGCACGAGGCGGCCGGCGATCTGTACGCCAAGCCGTGGACCACCTTCCGCAAGGTGACCTTCCCGCTGTCGATGCCGGGCGTGGTCTCCGGAACGCTGCTGACCTTCATCCCGGCGGCCGGTGACTACGTCAACTCCGAACTCCTCGGCTCGACCGACACCCGGATGATCGGCAACGTGATCCAGACGCAGTTCCTGCGGATCCTGGACTATCCGACGGCGGCGGCCCTCTCCTTCATCCTCATGGCCGCGATCCTGGCCATGGTGACGATCTACATCCGCCGGTCCGGGACGGAGGACCTGGTCTAAATGCCCGTCGTCAACTGGCTCAAGCGCCATCTCGTCGTCATCGCGGGAGTCCTCACCCTCGCGTATCTGCTGCTGCCGAACGTCATCGTCACCGTGTTCTCCTTCAACAAGCCGAAGGGGCGCTTCAACTACCAGTGGCAGCAGTTCTCGCTGGACGCCTGGAAGCAGCCGTGCGGCGTCGCCGACATGTGCAACTCGCTGTCGATCAGCCTCCAGATCGCCGTCTGGGCGACCCTGGGCGCCACCGTTCTCGGCACGATGATCTCCTTCGCGCTGGTCCGCTACCGCTTCCGCGCCCGCGGCGCCATCAACTCGCTGATCTTCCTGCCGATGGCGATGCCCGAGGTCGTCATGGCCGCCTCGCTGCTCACCCTGTTCCTCAACATGGGCGCGCAGCTCGGCTTCTGGACGATCCTGATCGCCCACGTCATGTTCTGTCTCAGCTTCGTCGTCACCGCGGTCAAGGCCCGAGTGATGTCGATGGACCCGCGGCTGGAGGAGGCCGCCCGGGACCTGTACGCCGGGCCCGTGCAGACCTTCCTGCGGGTCACCCTGCCGATCGCGGCACCCGGAATCGCCGCGGGCGCGCTGCTGTCCTTCGCGCTGTCCTTCGACGATTTCATCATCACCAATTTCAACGCCGGCTCGACCGTCACCTTCCCCATGTTCGTGTGGGGCTCGGCGCAGCGCGGAACGCCCGTTCAGATCAACGTGATCGGTACGGCCATGTTCCTTCTCGCCGTGGTGCTGGTCCTGGTGTCGATGCTGATCAACAATCGCCGTAACAGTCAAAAGGCGTAAAGCCGAAAAACGCAAAGCTCTGTAGGGAGTTGAAATCATGGCCCCAAGCGCCATGAGTCGTGGCCGAGACAACTGGATCGCCTCTCTCTCCGAAGCCCAGCCGGTCCCGTACTGGCTGGAAGACCCCGGCAAGCCGGGGCCCGAGCCCGCCCTCACCGGGGCCGAGACCTGCGACCTGCTGGTCGTCGGCGGTGGCTACAGCGGGCTGTGGACCGCGCTCAACGCCAAGGAGCGCGATCCGCGGCGGGATGTGGTCCTGCTGGAGGGCCGCGAGGTGGGCTGGGCCGCCTCCGGCCGCAACGGCGGCTTCTGCGCCGCCTCCCTCACCCACGGCCTGCCCAACGGGCTGACCCGCTGGCCCGACGAGATCCACGAGCTGGAGAGGCTGGGCCGGCGCAACCTGGACGAGATCGAGGCGGCCGTCGCCCGGCACGGCATCGACTGCGAGTTCGAGCGCACCGGCGAGATCGACGTGGCCACCGAGACCTACCAGGCCCGGGAGCTGCGCGACTGGCACCGGGAACTCCA
This sequence comes from Streptomyces hygroscopicus subsp. hygroscopicus, assembly GCF_030269125.1. Classification (GTDB taxonomy): domain Bacteria; phylum Actinomycetota; class Actinomycetes; order Streptomycetales; family Streptomycetaceae; genus Streptomyces; species Streptomyces hygroscopicus_C. Next base: position 242,103 of record NZ_BSSM01000011.1, read on the forward strand.
GGAGCAGGGCCTCGCCGACGGGATCGACTTCCTGGACGAGGAGGCCGTGCGCGCCCAGGTGAACTCGCCGACCTTCAAGGCGGGCCTGTGGGACCACCAGGGAGTGGCCATGCTGCACCCGGCGAAGCTCGCCTGGGGCCTGAAGCAGGCGTGCCTCCGGCTCGGCGTGCGGGTGTACGAGCACACGCCCGCGCTCACCCTCAAGCAGTACGGCGCCGGGATGGCCGTCCGCACCCCGTACGGCGCCGTGCGCGCCCGCAAGGTCGCGCTCGGCACCAACATCTTCCCGAGCCTGCTGCGCCGCGTGCGCTCGTACACCGTCCCGGTCTACGACTACGCGCTGATGACCGAGCCCCTCGGCGAAGAGCGACTCGCGGAGATCGGCTGGCGGGGCCGGCAGGGGCTCGGCGACAGCGCCAACCAGTTCCACTACTTCCGGCTGTCCGCCGACAACCGGATCCTGTGGGGCGGTTACGACGCGGTCCACCACTACGGCGGCCGGGTCCGCGCGGAGTACGACGACCGCCCCGAGACCTACGCCAAGCTCGCGGGGCACTTCTTCACCTGCTTCCCGCAGCTGGAGGGCGTCCGCTTCACCCACGCCTGGGGCGGCGCGATCGACACCTGCTCCCGCTTCTCGGCGTTCTTCGGCACCGCCCACCAGGACAAGGTGGCGTACGCGGCGGGCTTCACCGGCCTCGGCGTCGGCGCCACCCGCTTCGGCGCGGACGTGATGCTCGACCTGCTGGACGGGGAGCGCACCGAGCGCACCGAGCTGGAGATGGTGCGCAAGCGGCCGCTGCCCTTCCCGCCCGAGCCGTTCGCCTGGACCGGCATCGCGCTCACCAAGTGGTCGCTGGCCCGTGCGGACGCCCACGGCGGACGCCGGAACCTGTGGCTGCGCACGATGGACAAGCTGGGCCTGGGTTTCGACAGCTAGTTCGCGTGACCCAGGTCACTTCGCCGGGGTCGTGGAACCCGCGTAACGCTCCCGGACGGCCTCCCTCTCTCCTGCCGAGGCGACGCGACCGCGTCGCCCGGCGAGGAGAGCGGGAGGCCCTTCGATGAGCGGGACGAAGACGGCGGTGGAGTGGCTGGCGTCCGTGGCGCCGGACCCCGAGGGCTGCCGCCGGGACTGGGAACGCAGTCCGCACGGGGTCGCGCTGCTGCCCGCGGGGCGGGCCTGGGACGTGCTGATCCTGCCGGGCCGGCTGGGCCGTCCGACGCTGGGGGTGCTGACCCGTGTGCTCGGCCGGCCCGGCCCGGTGCTCGCCGACTTCGGCGACAACCGGGTCGGGTTCCTCGTGCCGCCGGGCACCGCGGACCGCTGGCTCGGCACCGGCATCCGCACCGCGGGCGCCGGCACCTGGATCGTCGTACCGCATCCGGGCCGGGCGGCCCGGGGGATGCGGTGGCTGGTGCCGCCGGACGGCTCGGGCACGCTGACCGACGCGGCACTGCTGGAACTCGCGATGCACGAGGCGGCGGCGCGCCTGGTGCTGGGGCCGTGGGAGGAGGGGTAGCGCCGATGCCCTGCCGCCGTGATCGCTCCGGGCCCGACGGGGTGCCGCTCCGGCCTCCGCCCCGCCGTGGTGCGGAGGTCTTCGTGGACGGCGCCGGATCCCTGCGCGCCCTTGAGGGCCCTTCAGGCCATTCAGCCACTGAGTCACCGAAGTCACCGAAGGGCCGAGTATGGCTTCCCTGTTCGTGCTCACCACGGCGCCGCAGACCTTCTTCGTGCCGAGCGGCCACCAGTACCTCGGCGCCGCCGGGCGAGGCGGCCAGGACCCGCGCCGCGGCGCCCACCTCCGGTGGTCCATGCCCCGCGCGACGGCCCACGGTCCGATGACCCGGTCGATCAACGGGGACCGCTCTGGGAACGGGGAGTTCCAGAGGACGTTCGACGGCTGCTTCGGCCGAACCCGGGCAGTGCGCTGAGCGCGGTCAGCAGGACCGCGCCGAGACACCAACTGGCCAGCACGTCCAGGGGCCAGTGGTAGCCGTGCCGGACCAGGCCGTAGGACACGCCGAGGACCAGGGCCGCGCAGAGCGCGAGGGCGGTGCGCCGGGCGGCGGGGGAGCGGAGCCAGGGCAGCACGAGGAGGGTCGCGGAGCCGTAGGCGACGGCGGCCGTCGCCGTGTGCCCGGAGGGGAAGTAGCCGACGGCCGGGGGCATCACGGGGGTCCCCGGCCGGGCGGTCCAGTCCTTCAACGGGACCACCAGCGCCGGGAGCAGCGCCATCAGGACGGCGGCCGCGACCGGCGGCAGCCACCAGCGGGCGTCCCCGGCGCCGCGGCCGCGCCACAGGGCGTGGGCGACGGCGAGGGCGAGAACCGGGACGGCGACCCGGATGTCGCCCAGGTCGGAGAGGACCTGCGAGAACTCGTCCGGGTGGACGAGGTCCCGGCTGAGGCGGGCGTCCGCGCGCAGCAGCGGGCCGTGGCCGACGACCTGCCAGGTCAGCAGGAGGAAGAGGACGGCCGGTACGCAGAGGAGGAGGGCGCGGCGGGCGGGTTTCGACACGGGTGCCAGCTTGGCAGGCGGGTGCCGCGGGGGACGTACCGGGGCCGCGTCGGGCCGCTCACGGGGGACGCCGAGGGAAGGTCCGGGGATCGCGTCCGGAGGACGTCCGGGACCCGTTCGCCAGGGCGCTCGCGGTGCGGGTGTTGTCCGGGTGCCCGGGGTCCGGGTGCTCGTGGGCCGGCGTCCGCGGGAAGCTCGTCGGCCGGAGTCCGGAGGGAGGAGGTCGGCCGCCCCGGAACGGGGGGGTGGTCACGGGGCGGCCGTCCGGACCGGAACGTCGCACGCCCCGGGGGGTTTGGGGCGGCGACCGTCCGATCGGTGAGGAGATCCCGGCGTCAGGCGCCGGTTCTGTGCGCGAAGGCACGACCAGGTCGAAGCTGGGGAGGCCCCGGCCTGAGGTCGTCCACGGTCCCCCGTGGACGGGGTGTATCTCTCATCTGAGAAGAACCTACGGCAGGCCGGGGCGCTTGGGCAGACGGATTCCCGTCCCGTCATGCACCCCGCACACCTTCTTCACACGGCCTGCCGCAGCCGGCTCCCGGTGCCTCAGATGCGGGCCAGCGCCTGCTCGACGACGTCGAGACCCTCGTTGAGCAGGTCCTCGCCGATGACCAGCGGGGGCAGGAAGCGGACCACGTTGCCGTAGGTGCCGCAGGTCAGGATGAGCACGCCCTCGGCGTGGCAGGCCTTGGCCAGCGCGGCGGTGGCCTCGGGGTTCGGCTCCTTGGTGGTGCGGTCCTTGACCAGCTCGATGGCGATCATCGCGCCGCGGCCACGCACATCGCCGATGACGTCGAACTTCTCGGCCATGGCGGCGAGGCGGCCCTTCATGACCTCCTCGATGCGCTTGGCCTTGCCGTTGAGGTCCAGCTCCTTCATGGTCTCGATGGCGCCGATCGCGGCGGCGCAGGCGACGGGGTTGCCGCCGTACGTACCACCGAGGCCACCGGCGTGCGCGGCGTCCATGATCTCGGCGCGGCCGGTCACGGCGGCGAGCGGGAGACCGCCGGCGATGCCCTTGGCGGTGGTGATCAGGTCCGGGACGATGCCCTCGTCCTCGCAGGCGAACCACTGGCCGGTCCGGCAGAAACCGGACTGGATCTCGTCCGCGACGAACACGATCCCGTTGTCGGCGGCGAACTGGCGGATGGCCGGCAGGAAGCCCTTGGCCGGCTCGATGAAGCCGCCCTCGCCGAGGACCGGCTCGATGATGATCGCGGCGACGTTGTCCGGGCCGACCTGCTTGGTGATCTGCTCGATGGCCTGCTGGGCGGCCTCGGCGCCGGCGTTCTCCGGGCCGGTCGGCCAGCGGTAGCCGTAGGCGACCGGGACACGGTAGACCTCGGGCGCGAACGGGCCGAAGCCGTGCTTGTACGGCATGTTCTTCGCCGTCAGCGCCATGGTGAGGTTGGTGCGCCCGTGGTACCCGTGGTCGAACACGACCACGGCCTGCCGCTTGGTGTAGGCACGCGCGATCTTGACGGCGTTCTCGACGGCCTCGGCCCCGGAGTTGAAGAGCGCGGACTTCTTGGCGTGGTCACCCGGCGTCAGCTCGGCCAGCGCCTCGGCGACGGCCACGTAGCCCTCGTACGGGGTGACCATGAAACAGGTGTGGGTGAAGTCCGCGAGCTGGGCGGAGGCGCGGCGGACGACGGCCTCGGCGGAGGCGCCGACGCTGGTCACGGCGATGCCGGAGCCGAAGTCGATCAGGCTGTTGCCGTCCACGTCCTCGATGACACCGCCGCCGGCGCGCGTGACGAAGACCGGCAGCGTGGAGCCCACGCCCTGGGCGACCACGGCGGTACGGCGGGACTGCAGCTCCTGCGACTTCGGGCCGGGGATGGCGGTGACGACGCGGCGCTCCTGCGGAAGTGCGGTCATGCGGGGCTCCTGGGGTATTACGGACGCTTGCCTTCTTTTCTCGCAGGCTAGGACGGCTACGGGGAGGTGGGCATGCTCCATGTGGGCGTTGTCCGGGGCCGCGGTTGTCCGCGGTGGCCATAGCGAGCGTACGGCCAGGAGGGGCCCGCGGGACCCGCTCCGGCGCCGTAACCGCCGAACTCCCCTCCGCAGGCACTAAATTACTCGCTGACGGTGGACGGAACGGCTGGTCAGGGGGCAGGGCGGATGCAGAGCGACGAAACCCACAACACACCCAAAACCCACCCGGGCCAGGTCCCCCGCCCAACCCGCCCCCCAGAGGCCCCGGCGGTACCACCTAGGCCGACGACACCACCTGGCGCCCCGCCGCGGCCCGACGGCACGGGCTTCCTGACCTGGCTGCGCACGCCTCGCCCCGAAGCCGCGCCCGGGGTGTGGCGCTTCGGGCACCGGAGCCGCCCCCGCCAGGAGCCCGAGCGGACCCCGGGGCACCAGCTCATCGGCGGCGCGCTGATCGCGTTCCTCGTCGGCTGGCTGGTGTGGTCCCTGCTGTCGCACGGCTACCTCGGCAGCTGGTGGGTGCTGCCGGTACGTCTGCTCGTCCCTGACTCCTGGCAGAACAGTGACAGCGCGATCGCACAGGCCCTCCTCTGGGACGGCTACTCCGTCCTCGTCGTCCTCCTCATCCTGATCGTCGTCGGCCGTCTCGGCCGGTGGGCCGAGGTCTGGCGCCGGTACGGTCCGCCCGCCTGGCGGTCCACGGTGCCCGTGACCGAGCGCCCACCCACCCCCGACCAGGACCCCGCCGAGTTCCCCCACCTGAGGGCCGCCGGGGCGCAGGAGGCGGCGGAGCGGTTGGCGCGGGAGGCGAAGGCGGGGTTGATGCGGGATGTGGATCACGCACGGATCAGCCGGGCCTGGCACGGGGTGCGGTCGGGGCGGCACAGCCTGGCCACCTTCACCGGCGCCGTGCTGAAGGACGGCTCAGCCGCCTGTGCACACCCCTCCGGCCAACGCGACCTTCCGGTGCGGCAGGCGAGGCACGACCTGGTCACCGGCCAGGTCCGGCTCGGCACCACCGCGGACGACCCCCGCAACCCCTATCAGTACCGGGGCGTCGGCCTGGGGCTCGACACCGACCTGCTCGGCACCTCCCTGCTGGCCGTAGGCCCGGCGGGCTCGGGCAAGACCGGCACCCTGGTCCGGCCGCTCGCCGAGTCCCTGTGCCTGCACGCCCTCGCCGGCCGCGCGTCGGTCGTGGTGGTCGGCGCGGCCGGGGCCGGCCTCGGACCCGCGGAGTCGTACGACGTCGTGATCAGTATCGGCCGACCGGAGTCCGCGTACGATCTCGATCTGTACGGCGGCACGACCGACCCCGACGAGGCCGCCGTCATACTGGCCGAGGCACTCGTCGGAGACCTGGCCGACCCGCACCCGGGCAGCGACAGCCGCCGTTCCACCACCGTCCTCGCCCAGTTGCTCGGCCCCTTCCGCGCCGTCCACGGCCGCTTCCCCTCCGTGCCCGAACTGCGCGGGCTCCTCGACGGCGGACCCGGCCCGCTGAACGCCCTCCGCAAGGCGCTTATGGGCACCAGCCATGAGTCTCTGCTGCGCGAACTGGACGCCAGGGAGCGGCAGATGTCCCACCCCGGCGATGTCGGCAGTGTGCTCGCCGACCGGATCGCCCTGCTCGACCGGCCCGCCTTCGCCGCCTTCTTCGACACCTCCGGGCACACCCGGCCGTTCTCGCTCAAGGCGCTCGACCATCCGGTCCGGGTCCGCATAGACCTGCCCCAGCGGGGCCACGCCGACGCCTCCCGGATCCTGGCGCGGCTGGTGCTCGCCCAGTTCACGGCCGCCGTGGCGGTACGGGAGGACCGGTCGCTGTTCGCCTGTCTGATCCTCGACGACGCCACCGGTGTCGTCACCCCGGAGGCGGTGCGCGGCATCCAGCGGCTGCGGTCGGCGAACGCCGGCGCCGTGCTCACCCTGCGCACCCTGGACGACGTGCCCCGACCGCTGCGTGGCCCGCTGCTCGGCACCGTCGGCTGCCGGATGGCGCTGTCCGGACTCACCCCCTGGGACGGACAGGACTTCGCCGAGGTGTGGGGCAAGGAGTGGACGGAGACCCGGGACGTCACCGATCGGCAGATCATCGCCGAGACCCCGGCCGGCAAGGCCGTGCACATGGTGCGCCGGGTCATCACCGGGAAGGCGCCCACCGCCCGTGCCGTCACCGTCCGCCAAGTGGAACGCGAACGCTGGTCCGCCTCCGAGTTGGCGCACGCGGTGCCGGCCGGGCACGCCGTGTTGTCGTTGACCAGTGTGCGGGGGGAGCACGCGCCGCCGTTGCTGGTGGATCTGAGGGCGTGAAGGGGCCAGCGGGCGATCGTACGGTGAGGCAGAATTGAGGCAGGCCGTTGGTACGTGGCGGCCAAGACAGATCTTCGTCACCGTGAAGGCCACATGCCCCCGACGCTCGCCTCGCTCGTCCACCACTCGGCGCTGAAGCTGACCGTCCGCGCCGGTGAGGGCCGCCTCGACGTGCCCGTGCGCTGGGCGCACGTCAGCGAGCTGGCCGACCCCGTGCCGTACATGGAGGGCGGCGAGCTGCTCCTGATCACCGCGCTCAAGCTGGACGCGGAGGACCCGGAGGCCATGCGGCGGTACGTGCGTCGGCTCGAAGGCGCCGGCGTCGTCGGCCTCGGGTTCGCCGTCGGGGTCAACTACGAGGAGATCCCCAAGGCCCTCGTCGACGCCTGCGAAGAAGCGGCGCTGCCGCTGCTCGAGGTCCCCCGCCGCACCCCCTTCCTCGCCATCAGCAAGGCCGTCTCCGCCGCCATCGCGGCCGACCAGTACCGCGCCGTCACCGCCGGCTTCGCCGCCCAGCGCGAGCTGACCAAGCAGGCCCTGAACTCCGGTCCAGAGGGCCTGCTCACCGCGCTCGCCGCCCAGGTCGACGGATGGGCCGCGCTGTACGACGCCTCGGGCACCGTCGTCGCCGCGGCCCCCGAGTGGGCCGGCCGCCGCGCCGCCCGGCTCACCGCCGACGTGGAGCGGCTCAGGGAGCGGCCCGCCCCCGCCTCCTCCGTCGTCGGCGGCCCCGAGCACGAGGACCGCGTCGAACTGCACTCCCTCGGCACCGGCCGCCGCCCCCGCGCCGCCCTCGCCGTCGGCACCGCCGCCGCCCTAGGCACCGCCGAGCGGTACGCCGTGCATTCCGCCATCGCCCTGCTCACCCTCACCACCGAGCGCTCCCGCTCCCTGCACGCCGCCGAACAGCGCATCGGCACCGCCGTCCTGCGCATGCTGCTCGCCGGCGAGCCCGACCACGCCCGCGCCGTCGCCGGCGACCTGTACGGCGGGCTGCTGGACGCGCCGTTCCGGATGATCGTCGCCGAGTCGGTCCCCGGACCACGCGGAGCGGCCACCGGCGACCGGCTCGGCACCCTCACGGAGACCGTCGAGGCCGCCGCCGCCCGCTCCGGCGAGGCCCTACTGGTGGTGCCCGAGGGCGAGCGACTGGTCGTGCTGGCCGCGGACGGCGGTGCCGCGGTCGCGGCCTGCGTCGGCTGGGCGGCCGAGCTGGAGGCGGCGCGGGCGCTGCCCGAGCACCCGGTCGCCGAGGACGACGAAATCGTCGTGGGACTGTCCGCGCCGGCCGGGCCGATCGCCGCCGCGGCCGCCTACAAGCAGGCCGAGCAGTCGCTGTCGGTGGCCCGGCGCCGTGGGCGGGTGCTGGTCGAGCACGAGCAGCTGGCCGCCGGGTCCGTACTCCCGCTGCTCGCCGACGACGCGGTGAAGGCGTTCGCCGACGGGCTGCTGCGGGCCCTGTACGAGCACGACGCCACCGGCCGGGGCGACCTGGTCGCCTCGCTGCGCGCCTGGCTCTCCCGGCACGGGCAGTGGGACGCCGCCGCCGCCGACCTGGGCGTGCACCGACACACGCTGCGTTACCGGATGCGCCGGGTCGAGGAGATCCTTGGGCGTTCGCTGGACGACGCGGACGTCCGCATGGAGCTGTGGCTCGCGTTGAAGGCCACCTCCTCCGACCAGTAGTCCGACCAGTAGTCCGACCAGTAGTCCGACCAGTAGTCCGACCAGTAGTCCGGGCGGCGGGCGAGGCGGGAGTCCGACGGCGAGGTAGTAGTCCAATCAGTAGTGCCCGGGGCGGCTACTGCTACGGCACGGACAAGCGCTCCCCGGCCCTCGCCGCCCTACCGTGGAGCACGAAAGCCAAGGACGCCCCCAAACGCGGAAAGGCCGGGAATCGCACATGACTTCCACCCATGCCTTCTGGCTCGCCGGCCGCCAGGCCACCGGCGACGAGACCCTCGACGTCACCTCGTCGTGGGACGGCCGGCTCGTCGGCACCGTCAGCGTGCCGACCGACGCCCAGGTCGAGGAGGCCGTGGCTGCCGCGTACGCCGCCCGGGACGAGTTCGCCGCCACCCCGGCGCACGTGCGGGCCGCCGCCCTCGACCACGTGGCCAAGCGCCTGATCGAGCGCACCGAGGAGATCGGTCGGCTGATCTCCGCCGAGAACGGCAAGCCCATCAAGTGGGCCCGCGGCGAGGTCGGCCGCGCCGCCTCGGTGTTCCGCTGGGCCGCGGAGGAGGCCCGCCGGTTCAACGGCGGCGAGGCCCAGCGTCTCGACACCGACGGCGGCGGCGAGGGCCGCCTCGCGCTCGTCCGCCGCTTCCCGCGGGGCGTCGTGCTCGGCATCGCGCCGTTCAACTTCCCGCTGAACCTGTGCGCCCACAAGGTCGCCCCGGCGATCGCGGCCGGCGCCCCGATCATCCTCAAGCCGGCCCCGGCCACCCCGCTGTCCGGCCTCGTCATCGGCGAGCTGCTCGCCGAGACCGACCTGCCGGCCGGCTCCTGGTCGATCCTGCCGGTCGCCAACGACAAGATGCCCGCCCTCGTCCAGGACGAGCGCCTGCCGGTCATCTCGTTCACCGGTTCCGAGAAGGTCGGCTACGCGATCATGGACTCGGTGCCGCGCAAGCACTGCACGCTGGAGCTGGGCGGCAACGGTGCGGCCGTCGTCCTCGGCGACTTCGCCTCCGACGCCGACCTGGACTGGGCCGCGAACCGCATCGCGACCTTCTCCAACTACCAGGCCGGCCAGTCCTGCATCTCCGTGCAGCGGGTGATCGCGGACGCGTCCGTGTACGACCGGCTGCTGCCGCGCATCGTGGCCGCCGTCGAGGCCCAGGTCACCGGCGACCCGAACGACGACAAGACCGATGTCGGCCCGCTGGTCAGCGAGGACGCCGCCAAGCGCGTGGAGTCCTGGGTCAAGGAGGCCGTCGAGGCCGGTGCCGCGCTGCTCACCGGTGGCGACCGCGACGGCGCCTCGTACGCGCCGACCGTGCTCACCGACCTGCCGGCGGACGTCACCCTCGCCCGCGAGGAGGTCTTCGGACCGGTCCTCAGCGTGCAGAAGGTGGACGGCGAGGCCGAGGCGTTCGCCGCGGTCAACGACTCCAAGTACGGCCTCCAGGCGGGCGTGTTCACCCACGACCTCCAGGCCGCCTTCCGCGCCCACCGCGCCCTCGAGGTCGGCGGCGTCGTGATCGGCGACGTCCCGTCCTACCGCGCCGACCAGATGCCCTACGGCGGTGCCAAGCAGTCCGGCGTCGGCCGCGAGGGCGTCCGCTCCGCGATGGAGGACTACACCTACGAGCGCGTCCTGGTCCTGACCGGCCTCGCGCTCTGACCCACCGGGACCCGTCCGGCGGAACCGGTCCGCCGGACAGGTCCGACAGAGCTGATCTGCCGCGGCGCGATCCCCTGGGACCCGGCCTGCCACGGACAGGTCGGAACGGAACGGTCGCAGCCCACTGTGCGGGGGCTGCGGCCGTTTCCGTGTCCAGCCGTGTCACCTGCGGAAACGGCCGAAATGCGGTCGCCGTCCACAGACTTGCGGGAACACCACGGGAACACAGGGCTACTGTTCCGACCCATGGCGAGCGTCGTTCCACGCAAGAACAAGGCCGGGGACATCCTCAGCTACCAGGTGAAGTGGAGGGCTGGCGGCCGACGTACCGGAGGCTGGCAGCACGAGCGTTTCGACGGCGATGAGGACGGCAAAGATGCGGCCGACCTGTTCAAGCAAGCCGTCGATGAGGCCGGCCAGAACTGGCCCCCGGGCTGGGTGAAGGGCCAGGGCTACATCGACCCGTCGGTCGGCAACGAGTTGCGCTACCGGTTCGACAACTGGGCCCGGGAATGCATCACGAATCGCACCGCGAGCAAGCGCTACAAGGACCAGCGGCTACGCGCGATCGAGGTCTACCTCAACCCGACCTGAGCAGGACCTGGTGCGGCTCCGTGAGGACACGGGCAAGGAACTGGACGCGCTCAGGGCGGAGCTGGAGGCGCTCAAAGCGCGGCGCTGGCCACTGGGCGTACTCGGCGCGGTCGCCGGCGTCGTCGGCACCCTCACCGCGGTGGTGTCCCTGTTCGTGCACTGACCGCTCCCGGCGCGGCCCGTACCGAGTCGGGTATCGCAGCCCTGTCCACGCCTGCGCTGCACCCAAGGCGGACGCCCGCCCCTTGCTCTGTGTCCGGTAGGGGGCGGGCGTCTTTGTGCCATGGGGTCCAGCAGGGGGAGCAGGACGCCGCCCGGCAGTCGTAGGCCCCCGGCTGGGAGGCAGTGTCAGTGCCCGCTCCTATGGTGAGGGTGTCCACGCTGCCGATGCGCTCGGACGCATGTGAAGCGCCCCGTCCCGGCGTGGAAAACCGGGGCGGGGCGCACCCATCTTCGGGCGGCGGTGGTCCAGCAGTGGGCTTCCCGGGGGCAGGTGTCGGCCCACTGCTCCAGCAGCCGCTGGTACTCCTTCGTCCGGGCCTTGTCGGCAGGACGGGACATGAGGCGCCGGATCGCGTCGTTGATAGCGTCTGCGGACATGCGGGCGCGCCCGCAGCACGGGGAGAGCGTGGGCATACCGCCACGTTAGGGGCCAGGTCTGACACTCGCCACGACCTGGTGATGTTCTATTCTTCGTTCGACCGGTGGCGGTCGTCCTGCTACCGAGAACGAGGACACAATGAGCGACGTGACCAGTCCCCCGCCCCCGGTGACGGAGCCGGACCCCTCGACCGCGCGAGCGCCCGGCCTGGCCGGCCCGTGCGCCGGATGCCAGCGGACTGCCCAAAAGTATGGCGCCGGTGGGCGCCCGCTGTGCCAGTGGTGCATGGACCCGGTGGTCGCGCGGTACGGCAGCACCGTCCGCTACGTGAGCGCCCGGTAGGAGCTGCGCGGCGCTTGCCAAGTCCCTCGCGCGGCCTCGGCAGCATCGACCGGATTTGTCATCGTTCTCGCGGAAGAGTCGATGATGTGATCCCGGCATGAGGAAGATCGAAATAGTCGTAGCAGCGTTATCAGCCGTGGCCTCCCTGTCGGCGGGGTCTGTCGCTTCTGCGGCTCCCGCGGCCGTACAGCCGCATCCCTGGGACCGCCGCATCAAGTGCCGGGCTAAGGACCCCCAGGGTCGGAAGATCGTCACCCGGTACGGGAACGCCGATTTCGGCTGGCAGCACTTCACCGGCCGCCACAACATCAAGAAGTGCGGAACGATCGCGGCCGTCGTCAAGGAACACCCCGAGACCGACGACCATCACGGACGCCTCACGTACGGCGGGGTAGCGTTCGAGACCGGCGTACCTCGGCCCAGGATGGTGAAAATCGTGGTCATCGTTCAGTACTCACGCAAGACTAAAGACGGAAAATACGACGCCGGTAGCGGGCAGACCATCGGCGTCATCAACGCGTTCTGCAAGAACCAGCCGGGGAACAAGTGCCCGGCCTGGGCGAAGCTGTGACGGCTCCGGGCCAGGGCGGCCACCAAGCGGTCTTCGAAGATCTGCCCGGGATCGTCCGCGCCCTTGTCGCCGACCACACGCCCGACCTCCCTGTCTTCAAGGGGCTGGTGATCACCGGCAGGGACCGCATGCGGCTGTACCTCACGGCACCCGATGGAAGTCTCACCTACGGCGCCGACGTGATCATCAGCCACACCGGCCCCGGTCTGCTCGGCGGAATCACAGCCGGCTACCTCGAAAACGAGTATGACCAGAAGCCGACCGACGATCCCCTGTGCGATGTGGTCGTAGACCTGACCCGCTACTGAACGGTCAGCAGGGCGCGCACACCGAGAGTGCGGGCGGCCCCCCGCGTTCCCGGAGGGCCGCCCGCTGCGCAGGGGTCCAGGCGTCGCCCTGCGAGGGTTTGCGGGCCCCCCGGGACCGGGCCATGTAGGTGTCCCCCAGCGGAGTGGTGCAGGATGTCGGGACACGGTGAGGAGCAGTGTGCCAGTGGTGCATGGGCCCCGTGGTGGCTCGATACGGCAGCTCCGTCCGCTACGTGAGCGCCCGGTAAGGCTTCGGTAGCTCCCGCACCATGCATTCGTACAGCGGGGCGTCCTTCCACGGGTGGGAGGTGCCGATCATCCGGTACCCCCACGCCAGGTAGGCGTTCCTGGCGGGGTCCGCTTCCGGTTCCGGCCGGACGGTGAGGGTGACCCGTTCCGCGTCTACGCCGTCCAGGAGCTGGGTATGCAGACCGGCTGCGATACCGCGGCGGCGCCACGCTTTGCGCACGGCCAGTTCGATGATCGCGAAGGACCGGTGGCCGTCCTCCCGTATGTACTCCTCGGGAAGTGTGACGTCCTGGAGGTTGTGCCACCAGCGGGTTTCCGGCAGTAGGAAGTAGCCGTACGTGAAGCCGACCGTCTCGTGCCCGTCTTGGGCGATGACAAGGCGCATGGCCGGGCGGCGGGTGTGCACCTGGTAGTGGTCGATGAACTCGGCGACGTCGCGCGGGCCTTCGCAGTAGGGCGAGCACCGTGGCGTGGGACACGTACGCGCGGCAGCGGCCAGAGCGCAGGCCGGTGAACGCGGCCGGTGAGCGGACCTGGTTCAACTGGACGCAGTACCCGGACCACGGTCCCGGCGCTGAAGTGTTGGGTGTCCGGCCGGGGCAGAGGGTGCTCGACCTCGGCTGCGGCAAGGGCGGGAACCTCGCGCACCTCGCGGCCCTCGGCGCCCGCGCGGTCGGCGTCGACGTCTCCCCGGCCCAGCTCAGCGCCGCGCGTGAGCGCTGGTCGGATGCTGGTCTGGTGCTGTACCGGCGGGAGGCGCTGGAGTTCCTTACCGCGGACGCCGGCGCGGACTTCGATGCCGTGTACTCGGTATTCGGTGCCGTCTGGTTCACCGATCCGGTTCGGCTGCTGCCCGCGATCCGGGCCCGGCTGCGGCCGGGCGGCGTGCTTGCTTTCTCGCAGCGTCCGCCGGTCGAGGGCTGCTACGGCTGCCAGGCGTCGTACATCAACCGGTCCGAGAACGAAGACCCGCTCGTCGTCCGACGCTGGGACTACGAACTCGATGAATGGCGCGGCCTGCTGACCGGCGTCGGGTTCCATGGTGTGAGGGCGCAGGTCATTCCGGCGCCGCCGGGGCCACGGAAGATCGGCACGGTTCTGGTGCGCGCGGTGGCCTAGCTGAGCGCGGCGCGCAGCACTGCCTGGTGTCGGTCGCCGGGTCGGCGGCGCGGAGGATGTCCGTCGCCTGGCGGGATCAGGTCCTCGCAGGCGTCGGGCGGCGCTGCGTCCAGTGCTGCGCGCACCCAGGTGAGAACCTCGTCTGCCTCTACGGGCGGCGGGGTCTCCCAGGGCAGCGGCAGGACCAGTCCGCCCTCACGACCTCGGTGGACCGTAGGCCGACGAGCCCACTGAACCTGACCGGACCGCCATGGTGGCCCTCGCCACGATCACGCCGGATGCCCGGAAGGCGTTGGAACAGCGCCTCGATGACCTGGTGGACCGCGTCCTGCCCGAGCCGCAGAGCTGAGGGCCAGGCCTCTGGGAGATGAGAGACCGGGCCCGGTGCTGCGCTGGGGGTTGGCCGACCATGGCCGGGCTAGCGTCTATCGGGCCACTGGCCTATGCCGCAGGCACGTGTCACTCTTTCGAGTGACTCTTGGCTGGGGGGTCGTCTCCGCCTGGGCAACAGCCTGGTCAATGTGGCCTGTCCACAGTTAAGTTACATGTGCGCTTCAGGTTTACGCCGCTGCGCGATGAACAGACTGCCGCGCCTTGCGCGGTGATGCGGTACCCCTCGTCCATACTCCGCAAGTTGGCAGGTGGGCCGTGGGTGGGCCCGGCGGCGATACGTGCTGCCGGGCCTACTGCTTTATACGGTTCTGAGCAGCTTCGGTACCTGGGTGAGATGGCTTTCGGCCATCGTGGTCTGCCAGCCCCCGGGCCCCGGAAATCGCTGGCCCCGAGGGTGTGTTCCCACGGGAACACCAAGCTGCTCTGGACAGGTCTGGGGCGGGCTGGGATTGGCCGGTACGGGCTGGGGCGGGAAGTGTCAGTGCAGGTCAAGAGAAAAGTCCAGGTCAACGTGGGTGTGGCGGGCCCACTGTGCGGGGGCTGCGGCCGTTTCCGTGTCCAGCCGTGTCACCTGCGGACACGGCCGGAACGAGAACGTGCCGGCCGCCGGCTCGCCGGCCCGACCGCTACGCCGGTCGAAGGCGGCGGCACCGGAGGCCCGAAGAGGCCGCCGGCTCGCGTCCCGCAGATCCCCGACGAGGGAAACGAGTGTTCCTTGGAGCGGGTAAATGTCGCTGACCTGCGCGGATTTAGGGCAGCCGGGTCGGCAACCCCCCTGTGGTGATCGACAATTGGGGATTTGTTCGGCCCGCGCTGTATCTTGCTGCTTACTCCTTCAGGGGGATCACGGACCGCACCCGACACGTGGGGGCGCGACCGCGTTCCCCTGTGACGCGGGGAACGTCCCGCTTCGCCGAAGGGAGCCGATCTTGAAGCTGCAGAAGTGGCTGAAGGATCGGTGGCAGGAACACGTACGGCCGCACGTCTCCTCGGAACGTGTGAGCGCGGGCTGCGAGGTCATCCTCGTGCTCGCGTGGCTCTACGAGCACCGTCCGTGGTTCTGAGACACGTAGGCCCCGGCTGAGCGAACAACTCGGCCAGGGCCCACGTCCACCAGGCCAGGGCCTCGTCCTCGCGATCCGCAGGGTCGCAACCTGCGGGAGGGCGGGGCCTTGGTCATTCCACGGATTACGTTGTGGAAGCCGTAACGGAACCTGTTACGGAAGCCGTTAACGGAACACGTAATGCGGGAAGCTGTTTCCGAGACTACAGCACTCTTCGGAGTCATCGAATCAGACGTCTCGGAAACGTGGTTTGCGGCCAATACCTGCGACGCAGGCCGCGAACGGCATCGCGGATGCCATCTCCGAAACCGTCACGGACCGTACCAGCCGGTGGAATGGCGACGACGGAAGCGCTTCGGCGAAGTCCCGCCTGCCGCCGGCCCACAGCGCGGGCGCCGGGAGGGTCTCCCGGCGCCCGGCACGGCTGCTACCGGTCACTTCTTGTGGCAGCCCCACTTGCCGTTGACTTTGGTGAAGTGCTCCCCCTTGGGGCACTTCTTGTGGGTCGGCGTCGGGCGGGGAGTGGATGCATGCTTGGCGGCGGTCGCGTGGGTGTTCGCCGGCACCGCGAGGGCTGTCCCGGTGGAGGCCATCACGGCCCCGCCGGCGAGTGTGCCCGCGGCGACGCTGGCGACCAGAGCCCGTACGATCTTGCTGCGCATGATCGGCACCTTTCTGCAGTCGGCCTCAGTACCTCCCCGATTCTTGGGGGATGTCCTCGCGATGCGCATCTTGACCAGCGGCAGGCTGCACGGTTCGGACGGTGAACCTTCGCGGAGGGGGCGGGCAACGGGACCCACCCGGCCGCGGACGGCGGGGCACGGTCTCCGGCCGTCGCTGTGCCCGCGGGCCAGGCCGGTGACGCACCGGCGTGGCCCGCGAAGCGGTCATGGCCCGCATCGGCGCGGTTCGTTCCGCAGCCGTCTGACCAGGTCGGCCACTGCCTGCGGCCTCGCCGCAGGCAGTGGCCGACCTGGTCGTTTCCGAGGCTGATGCCCGCTCGGGTGCGGCGGTGGTTCAGCCGGCGGTGCAGGACACCGTCGGAGCGCCGTTGCCGCCCGAGTAGTCGGCGTTGAACCCGAAGGAGGTGGCCGCGCCGGCGCCCAGTGAGCCGTTGTTGCTCGCGTTCTTCACGGTGACCGTGTTGCCGGACTGGGTGTAGGTGCCGTTCCAGAGGCTGGTGACCGTCTGGTTGCCGGGGAAGGTCAGCTTGACGGTCCAGCCGTTGATGCCGGAGGAGCCGTCGTTCTTGACCGCCACCGAGCCGGTGAAGCCGGAGCCCCAGTCGGAGGAGTTCGTGAAGGTCGCGGAGCAACCGCCGCCGCTCGGAGGCGGGGTGGTGCCGCCGCTGCTGCTTCCGCTGGTGACGGTGATGTTGGAGCTGCCGCTGCTCTGGTAGCCCTCGGTGGCCAGGATCTCGTAGTTCGGGGTGCCGAGGTTCAGGCCGAGGCTCTTCCACGCGTTGAAGATGTTCGCCACGGTGATGGTGCCGCCGGTGCGCTTCGACTGACGGATCGCCCAGTACTGGTCGAACGTCGCGGTGCCCTCGATGGACGGCGCGTTGGTGCGGGTCGTCTTGTACAGGTCGTACGTGCTGCCGTCGCTGGTGACCGACCCCAGCTTGGTCGCGCCCGAACTCGGGTTGTAGTCGCCGTAGTTGTCGACGATGTACCACTCGACCAGTGGGTTGGTGGTCCAGCCGTACAGCGACAGGTAGCAGTTGCCGTTGCAGTTCCAAGTGCCGGTGTACGACACGGTGTTGGTCGTGCCCGGGTTCCAGCCGGTGCCGGCGACGACGTTCTGCGAGGCCGTGTTCCAGGTCAGGCTGTAGTTGCTGCCCGAACCCAGGGTCATGGTGGCGCCGCTGGACTGCTCCCAGAACGAGTAGAAGTAGCCGTTGTTGGTGCCCGTGCTGTTGGAGGTGATGGTCGTGTCGGCCTGGGCCGCGCCGGGCAGCGCGAAGGCGACCACGACCGCCGCCGCAGCGGCGACGAGCCCTCGGATGGCGGCCCCGAGGCCGCGTCCGCGGCGCATCTCGTGGGTCAGCGTGCTCATGTGTTTCCTCCCCGTGCGGGTGTGGAGGGCCTGCTGTGCGCCTGCCCCGAGCCGTCACCGGCCGAGCCGGGCCGGGATGAAAGTCGAGGTGGCAGGAACATGACAGGTATCCGGCCGCTGAGAGCTGCGGCCGGAGGCCGGGTCGGCGTGCGGCCCGGACCGCCGGTGACGGGCACCGGTGATGGCGAACAGTCTGGACGGCGGCCGACGGGTGTCAACAGTTTCGGTGTGAATTTCGAAATCTTTCTGTCCGTCGGATCTCGGCGGCGAGAACATCACACCTGGTCAGAGGGAAGTTTTGCTGATCAGCCCGTCGTCATCTATCGAGCAGGATCGAGGAGTTGCGCATCCGGTGGTGCGGTGAATGGTCGTCATGTCGAAAGTTTCGAGCCGTCGTTCGGCCTTCCTGGGGCTTCCCGGCCGTGCCGGATCATCGGTGGCGCGGCGGGCCCACCGCGCGGGGCCGCGGCCGTCTCCGCGGTCCGGGCGGAGCCTTCGCGGCGGAAACCGTCGCAGGACGGTTTCCGCTGCCCCGCGCGCCACTAGGGTGGCGGTCGGTCAGGTCGGCCGACGGCGGCGGACCGGACGAGACGGGGGAGCCATGCCGGACGCGGACGACAGCGCCTCGACGCCCGACGGCGCGCGGGCGACGCATCGGATCGACATCGGCGGGAGCACGGGCGGTCCCGTGATCGCGGGCGACCACAACGTGGTCGTCGACGCGCGGCACGGTTCGCGGGTGACCGTCCTGGCGGGCCCGGAACGCCCCCGGCCCCGACGCCGGCCGCGGGCCGCGGTGCTGCCCCGGAGCATGCCGGAGCCGGTGGGCCGGGAGGACGAGACACGTGCGCTGGCGGCGGCCGTCCGCGCCGGCGGGCCGGTGCAGGTGTGGGGACCGCCCGGGACCGGCAAGACCACACTGTTACGGCACGCCGCGCGGAGACTGCCGCCCGGCCCGGACGGGGTGGTCTTCCTGGGCGGCGCCCACCGCGGTGTCGAGGACCTCGCCCAGGACGTCTTCGAAGCCTGCTACGAAGCCCCCGGATACGCGCCGACCCGGGCCGAGCTGCAACGGCTGATGACCGGCGTACGGGTGACGGTGTACATCGACGACGCCGACCTGACCTCCGATCAGCTGCTGGAACTCATGGACACGGCGCCCCAGGCGGTCTTCGTCCTCGCCGGCGTCGAGCGGTCGTTGTGGAGCGAGGGCACCGCGCTGGAACTGCGCGGCCTGTCGCGGACCGCCGGACTGGAGCTGCTGGCACGGGAGTTGGGCGGCCCGGTCCCGGAGGCGGACCGGGAGACGGCCGCCGACCTGTGGCGGGCAGCGGACGGACTGCCGCTCCCGCTGCTCCGGGCGGCCGCCCTGGCGCGTTCCGGCCCGGCGGCCGGGGGCAGGCTCCCGCGCGCGGGCCAGGTCACGGCGCTGCTCCCGGCCCTGCTCGACTCACTGGCGCAGGACGCGCCGGTGATGGAGGTACTGCGGCTGCTGGCGACCCTGGACGGGGCCGAGGTGGCGGCCGCGCACATCGGCGCGCTGACGGACGTGCCGGAGCCCGAGGCGGTGTGCGACCGCCTCGTGCGCCTCGGGCTGGCGCGGAACGGGGAGCAGGGGTACGGCTCCGTCGCCGACACGGTGCCGGTGCTGCGCCGGCGTTTTCCCGCGCCGTTCCCTGCCGAGCGGCTGTGCGACCACTTCGTCCGGTGGGCGTCACTCGGTGAGACCACGCCACCGGAGCTGGCGTCTCAGGGCCCGGTTCTGGAGAAGGCGGCCGAGGTGGCCGAGGCGGCCGGCCGCCCGGACCTCGCGGTGGCGCTCGCGCGGGCCTCGTCGCCGGGACTCGCCCGTTCGCTGCGGCTGGGCGTGTGGGGGCGGCTGCTCGGCCGCGGCTGGGTCGCGTCCCGGGCCGCGGGCGACCGGCGGGCCGAGGGGTACTTCCTGCACGAGGAGGCGGTCCGGGCCCTGCTGATCGGCCGCCGGGTCGTGTACGCCGCGCTGCTGGCCGAGGCAGCGCGGCTCGGGTACTCACTGGGCGACACCGGGGCGTCGGCGCACGGCTCAGCCGGCGCGGCGCACGGCTCCGCCGGGGGCGGGGGAGCCGACGGCGGAGCGGGGGCCCACGGCGGTGTGGGGGGCGACGGGGGTGCGGGGGCCCACGGCGGTGTGGGGGGCGACGGGGGTGCGGGGGCCCACGGCGGTGTGGGGGGCGACGGCGGTGCGGGGGCCCACGGCGGTGTGGGGGGCGACGGCGGTGCGGGGACCCACGGCGGTGTGGGGGGCGACGGGGGAGCAGGCGTCCACGCCGGCGCGGGCGCGCACACGGGCGCCGCGCCACCCCACTTCGACGTCCACCAGTACATGGGCGGGAACGGCCTCGGACCGGCCGCCCACCCCGGCGCCCCCACCGGCCCCGGCATCCCCGCCCACGACGGCGGTGCGTCGTGGGGCGGCTCCTCGGGCCACGGCGGCGGCAGCTCCTGGGGCAGTGCCCCCGGCCATGACGGCGGCGCCTCCTCGGTCGGCGCCCCCGGCCACGGCGGCACCGGCGCGTCCGCCGCCTCCGGCCACGGTGGCACCAGCGCGGCACCCCCCACCGGCGACGGCGGAGCCTCCAGCGGCGCGGCCTCCCCGTCGGGCGGCGGCGGAGCCCACGCCGGGGCCGGGCACGCGCACAGCGCCCTCGGCTCCGCGTCCTCGCACACCGCCGCCGCCTCCGGGTCCGCCTCCGCGACGGCGGCCACCGCAGGTACGGCCGCCGCGGGCATGAGCACGGTCGTCACGGCCGTCGTGTCCCTGGTCGCCGCCTGCGCGCTCGTCGGCGGCCTGGGCTACGCCATCAGCTCCGGCTCCTCCGGGGACGACCGGCCGGGGGACGCACGCGGCGGCGCGGTGCCGACGCCGTCGTACTCGATCTCGTTCTCGCTCCCCGCCGGGCTGACGGAGTCGCCCACCGCATCCGCCTCCGACCCCTTCGCACTCCCGGCGGGCTGTACCGAGTACGAGGACGCGCAGATGGCGAGCGACGAGCGGGGGGCGACGGCGCCGGTCACCAACCCGGCCGCCGACGAGGCGTGGGCCGCGGACGAGAGCCAGACCGCCCAGGACCTCTCCGCGGCGGCCGACGTGGCGACCGACCCGGCGGTCAAGTCCGGCATCCAGCAGGAGGCCGCCGACCACGCCGCCCTCTCCACCGCGATCACGGCCCACGACCTGGCGGGCATCGACCAGTACGTGAAGGCCCTCGACGGCGACACCACCGCGATGCTCGACCTCTGCTCCTACAAGTGACCGCGGCACGCCGGAACCCACCCGAACGGCCCCGCCACCCCCGCGAGGGGTGGCGGGGCTGCCCCGTTTCGGGTACCAACGACCCAGTAGCACCGGTCGGTAGCGAACGGCCCCGGTCGGTCCCTCTTCGCGGCGAGGTGATCCCATGTCCGCCCCCACCAAGCACCGCAGCACCGTCACCGAGCGCGAGGCCCGCGAGGTCGCGGAGGCCGCTCGGGAGCAGGACTGGCGCAAGCCCGGCTTCGCCAGGGAACTGTTCCTCGGGCGCTTCCGGCTCGATCTCGTGCACCCGCATCCGCTGCCCGAGGAGGAGTCCGTACGGCGCGGGGAGGAGTTCCTGGCCAAGCTGCGCGCCTTCTGCGAGACGGGGATCGACTCGGCCCGCATCGAGCGCGAGGCCCGCATCCCCGACGAGGTCGTGGCGGGACTGAAGGAGCTCGGCGCCCTCGGGATGAAGATCGACCCGAAGTACGGCGGCCTCGGCCTCAGCCAGCTGTACTACAACAAGGCGCTCGCCCTGGTCGGCTCCGTGAGCCCCGCGGTCGGCGCGCTGCTGTCCGCGCACCAGTCGATCGGCGTGCCCCAGCCGCTGAAGATGTTCGGCACCCAGGAGCAGAAGGACGCCTTCCTGCCCCGCTGCGCCCGCACCGACATCTCCGCCTTCCTGCTCACCGAGCCGGACGTCGGCTCCGATCCGGCGCGGCTCGCCACCACGGCCGTGCCCGAGGGGGACGGGTACGTCCTCGACGGGGTGAAGCTGTGGACCACCAACGGGGTCGTCGCCGACCTGCTGGTCGTCATGGCGCGGGTGCCGAAGTCCGAGGGGCACGAGGGTGGGATCACCGCGTTCGTCGTGGAGGCCGCGTCCGAGGGCATCACCGTCGAGCACCGCAACGCCTTCATGGGGCTGCGCGGCATCGAGAACGGCGTGACGCGCTTCCACCGGGTGCGGGTGCCGGCCGCGCACCGGATCGGACCCGAGGGCGCCGGTCTGAAGATCGCGCTCACCACCCTCAACACCGGCCGCCTCTCGCTGCCCGCGCTGTGTGCCGGTGCGGGTAAATGGTGTCTGAAAATCGCCCGTGAATGGTCGGCGGAGCGCGAGCAGTGGGGCAAGCCCCTCGCGCTGCACGAGGCCGTCGGCACCAAGATCAGCTTCATCGCCGCGACCACCTTCGCCCTGGAGGCGGTGCTCGACCTGTCCTCCCAGATGGCCGACGAGGACCGCAACGACATCCGCATCGAGGCCGCCCTCGCCAAGCTCTACGGCTCCGAGATGGCGTGGAGGATGGCCGACGAGCTGGTCCAGATCCGCGGCGGCCGCGGCTACGAGACGGCCGAGTCCCTGAAGGCGCGCGGCGAACGGGCCGTACCCGCCGAGCAGATGCTGCGCGACCTGCGCATCAACCGGATCTTCGAGGGCTCCACGGAGATCATGCACCTGCTGATCGCCCGGGAGGCCGTGGACGCCCATCTCTCGGTCGCCGGCGACCTCATCGACCCGGCCAAGTCGCTGTCCGACAAGGCGAGGGCGGGCGCGCACGCGGGCGTCTTCTACGCCAAGTGGCTGCCGAGGCTGGTCGCCGGGCCCGGTCAACTGCCGTCGTCGTACGGCGAGTTCCGGCACGGTGTCGACCTGTCCACCCATCTGCGCTACGTCGAGCGCGCGGCCCGCAGGCTGGCCCGCGCCACGTTCTACGGGATGTCCCGCTGGCAGGGGCGGATGGAGACCAAGCAGTGCTTCCTCGGCCGGATCGTGGACATCGGCGCGGAACTGTTCGCGATGAGCGCGGCCTGTGTGCGCGCCGAGCGGCTGCGCACCCGCGACGAGCACGGCCGCGAGGCATACCAGCTCGCCGACGCCTTCTGCCACCAGGCCCGCGTCCGTGTCGAGGAACTGTTCGGACGGCTGTGGAACAACACCGACGACCTCGACCGCAAGGTGGTCAGGGGCGTCCTCGGCGGCGCCTACACCTGGCTGGAGGAAGGCATCGTGGACCCGTCCGAGGACGGCCCGTGGATCGCCGACGCGACCCCCGGACCGTCCACCGTGGACAACGCCAGGCGGCCGTACGGCGCTTAGCGGCCGGTCAGCAGTACTTGTCGCTCGGGTCCCGCGTCGTCCAGGAGCAGGACCAGACCTTGGCGCCGCTCGCCCTGGTCAGGGTGGCGGTGTCCCTGTCGTTGTTCCAGACGTAGGCGCGGCGGTCCTGGTACTTGTCGGACGCGGTGTCCGAGCCGGTCCCGGTGTGGATCTTCATGTACTTCCCGGCGCCGATCTTGACGTTCGGGAAGACGTACCGGTGGTTCGAGGCGTCCTTGAGCACCCAGCCCTTGAGCGAGACCGCCGAGCCGCCGGTGTTCTTGATCTGCACCCACTCGCCGTTCAGGCTCTTGTTCGAGCGGTCGTCCGAGCCGGGGCTGTCGAACCAGACGTGGTAGATCTTCACACCCCCGGCGGCCTGGGCCGGGGTGCCGAGCAGGGTGCCGGCGAGCAGGGCGGCGCCGGCGAGGGCGGGCAGGGCGGCGCGCAGCCGTATGGTCCGCATGGAGAGGTCCCCCCAAGGATGTCGTCCGCGACGTGCGGAGGCACTGGAACGCAGAAGTGCAGACCGAAGTGCTATCACATGATCTTCACGCATCCCCCGCATTCGGACACACTCACTCGGGGGACACCCTGTCCTGGCCGCCGGCGCATGCGGCCACAATGGGGGGATGACCGACAGCCCCGCCCATCCGGCACCCCTCGCCGACCCCCACCTCGTCTACGACCCCCTCGCGGGCGACGGCCCCAAGGACGTGGTGGTCCTCGGCTCCACCGGATCCATCGGCACCCAGGCCATCGACCTCGTGCTGCGCAACCCCGACCGCTTCCGCGTCACCGCGCTGTCCGCCAACGGCGGCCGGGTCTCCCTCCTCGCCGAGCAGGCGCGCCGGCTGCGGGTGCGCACCGTCGCGGTCGCCCGCGAGGACGTCGTACCGGCCCTGCGCGAGGCGGTCGCCGCGGCGTACGGACCGGGGGAGCCGCTGCCCGAGATCCTCGCCGGACCGGGGGCGGCCACCGAACTCGCGGCCTCCGAGTGCCACACCGTGCTGAACGGCATCACCGGTTCCATCGGCCTCGCGCCGACCCTCGCCGCCCTGGAGGCGGGCCGCACCCTCGCGCTCGCCAACAAGGAGTCGCTGATCGTCGGCGGCCCGCTGGTCACCGCGCTGGCCAAGCCCGGCCAGATCATCCCGGTCGACTCCGAGCACGCCGCCCTCTTCCAGGCCCTCGCCTCGGGCAGCCGCGCCGACGTGCGCAAACTGGTCGTCACCGCCTCCGGCGGTCCCTTCCGCGGCCGCACCAGGGCGGACCTGGCCGGCGTCACCGTCGAGGACGCCCTCGCCCACCCCACCTGGGCGATGGGGCCGGTGATCACGATCAACTCCGCGACCCTGGTCAACAAGGGGCTGGAGGTCATCGAGGCGCACCTGCTGTACGACATCCCGTTCGACCGCATCGAGGTGGTCGTGCACCCGCAGTCGTACGTCCACTCGATGGTCGAGTTCACCGACGGGTCGACGATCGCGCAGGCGACGCCCCCCGACATGCGGGGCCCGATCGCCATCGGTCTCGGCTGGCC
This sequence comes from Streptomyces hygroscopicus subsp. hygroscopicus, assembly GCF_030269125.1. Lineage (GTDB taxonomy): Bacteria > Actinomycetota > Actinomycetes > Streptomycetales > Streptomycetaceae > Streptomyces > Streptomyces hygroscopicus_C. The sequence continues at coordinate 266,444 of NZ_BSSM01000011.1, forward strand.
CGAACGGGTTCCGGACGCCGCGCCCGCCTTCGACTGGAGCAAGGCGTCCACCTGGGAGTTCTTCCCGCTGGACAACGAGGCCTTCCCCGCGGTGAATCTCGCCCGGCACGTCGGAAAGCTCGCGGGGACGGCGCCGGCGGTGTTCAATGCCGCCAACGAGGAGTGCGTCGCGGCCTTCCTGAACGGCGCGCTGCCCTTCAACGGGATCATGGAGACCGTCACCCGGGTCGTCGAGGAACACGGCACACCGGATGCGGGAACTTCACTCACGGTGTCGGACGTCCTCGAAGCGGAGACCTGGGCGCGGACCCGGGCCCGTGAGATCACAGCCACGACGGCGACCGCGGAGGCGCGTGCATGACGACCTTGATGTTCATCCTCGGCATAGTGGTCTTCGCGTTCGGTCTGCTCGTCTCGATCGCGTGGCACGAGCTGGGGCACCTGTCGACGGCCAAGCTCTTCGGCATCCGCGTCCCGCAGTACATGGTGGGCTTCGGCCCCACCGTGTGGTCGCGCAAGAAGGGCGACACCGAGTACGGCATCAAGGCGATCCCGCTCGGCGGCTACATCCGCATGATCGGCATGTTCCCGCCGGACGACGCCGGCCGGGTCTCCGCCCGCTCCACCTCGCCCTGGCGCGGGATGATCGAGGACGCCCGCTCGGCGGCCTACGAGGAGCTCCAGCCCGGCGACGAGACGCGCATGTTCTACACGCGCAAGCCGTGGAAGCGCGTCATCGTCATGTTCGCGGGCCCGTTCATGAACCTGGTCCTCGCGATCGCCCTGTTCCTCACCGTGCTGATGGGCTTCGGCATCCAGAAGGAAACCACCGTCGTGGAGTCCGTCTCGCCGTGCGTCATCGCGCAGAGCCAGCACCGCGACAGCTGCAAGAAGTCCGACCCGTCGTCCCCCGCCGCGCAGGCGGGCATGAAGGCGGGCGACCGGATCGTCTCCTTCGACGGCCACGCGACCAAGGACTGGAACACCCTTTCGGACCTCATCCGGACCAGCGCCGGCAAGAGCGTCACGGTCGTCGTCGACCGCAAGGGCGAGCAGGTGACCCTGCACCCGACGATCGCCACCAACCAGGTCGCCAGGAAGGACTCCGGCGGCAACTACGTCGACGGCTACGTGAAGGCCGGCTTCCTCGGCTTCAGCCCCGCCACCGGCGTCGTCCGGCAGGACTTCGGCGACTCGGTGACCTGGATGTCCGACCGGGTCGGCGACGCCGTCGACTCCCTCGCCGCCCTGCCCGGCAAGATCCCGGCCCTGTGGAACGCCGCGTTCGACAACGGCCCCCGCCAGCCGGACTCCCCCATGGGCATCGTCGGCGCGGCCCGCATCACCGGTGACATCGCGACCCTGGACATCCCGGCCTCCCAGCAGGTGGCGATGTTCGTGATGCTGCTCGCCGGCTTCAACCTCTCGCTGTTCCTGTTCAACATGCTCCCGCTGCTCCCGCTCGACGGCGGCCACATCGCCGGCGCCCTGTGGGAGGCGCTGCGGCGCAACCTGGCCCGGGTGCTGCGCCGCCCGGACCCCGGCCCGTTCGACGTGGCCAAGCTGATGCCGGTGGCGTACGTGGTGGCCGGGATCTTCGTCTGCTTCACCGTCCTGGTGCTCATCGCGGACGTGGTCAACCCGGTGAAAATCTCCTAGCCGTCCGCAGTCCACGGCGGCCCGGGACCCTTGGGGTTCCGGGCCGCTTCCCGTGCCGCGCCCGGCCGCCGCCCAATGAGTGGGTCTCCCGGGTGGGATGTGCCCGCGCACGCGCCGGTGCCGTAATCTCGGACCCTGGAGCCCGCCGTATCACGGGGCCGGACCTTGATCCACGACTTGGGGTTGCACAGCAGATGACTGCGATTTCTCTCGGCATGCCGTCCGTTCCGACCAAGCTCGCCGAGCGCCGCAAGAGCCGGCAGATCCAGGTCGGAAGCGTGCCGGTCGGCGGAGACGCGCCCGTCTCGGTCCAGTCGATGACCACGACCCGTACGTCCGACATCGGCGCCACCCTCCAGCAGATCGCCGAGCTGACCGCGTCCGGCTGCCAGATCGTCCGTGTCGCCTGCCCCACGCAGGACGACGCCGACGCCCTCGCCACCATCGCGAGGAAGTCGCAGATCCCGGTGATCGCGGACATCCACTTCCAGCCCAAGTACGTCTTCGCCGCCATCGAGGCCGGCTGCGCCGCGGTCCGCGTGAACCCGGGCAACATCAAGAAGTTCGACGACCAGGTCAAGGAGATCGCCGAGGCCGCCAAGGAGCACGGCACCCCGATCCGCATCGGCGTGAACGCGGGCTCCCTGGACCGGCGCCTGCTCCAGAAGTACGGCAAGGCCACCCCGGAGGCGCTGGTCGAGAGCGCCCTGTGGGAGGCGTCCCTCTTCGAGGAGCACGACTTCCGCGACATCAAGATCTCGGTCAAGCACAACGACCCGGTCGTGATGATCGAGGCCTACCGCCAGCTCGCCGCGCAGTGCGACTACCCCCTCCACCTCGGCGTCACCGAGGCCGGACCCGCCTTCCAGGGCACCATCAAGTCGGCCGTCGCCTTCGGCGCCCTCCTCTCCCAGGGCATCGGCGACACCATCCGCGTCTCGCTGTCCGCGCCGCCCGTCGAGGAGGTCAAGGTCGGCACCCAGATCCTGGAGTCGCTGAACCTGCGCCAGCGCGGCCTGGAGATCGTCTCCTGCCCCTCCTGCGGCCGCGCCCAGGTCGACGTCTACAAGCTCGCCGAAGAGGTCACCGCGGGCCTCACCGGCATGGAGGTCCCGCTCCGCGTCGCCGTCATGGGCTGCGTCGTCAACGGCCCCGGCGAGGCCCGTGAGGCCGACCTCGGCGTCGCCTCCGGCAACGGCAAGGGCCAGATCTTCGTCAAGGGCGAGGTCATCAAGACCGTCCCCGAGTCCAAGATCGTCGAGACCCTCATCGAGGAGGCCATGAAGCTGGCCGAGAAGATGCAGGACGAGGGCGTCGAGTCCGGCGAGCCGTCGGTCTCGGTCGCGGGCTGACCCTCCGCCTTCCGTGAGTCCCGTCACCCCGCGGTGGCGGGACTCACGCGTACCTCCGCCCAGACGGTCTTGCCGGGCTGCCGGGGCGCCACCCCCCACTTGTCGGCGAGCGCCTCGACCAGGACCAGCCCCCGGCCGGACTCCCCGCACGGCACCCGGGGCTCGGGCAGCCGCTCCGTCAGGGTGTCCGAGACCTCCACGCGTACGACGTCGTCGTCCCCGGTGAGCCGGAGATGGAAGTCCCGCCCGGGAACGCGGCCGTGCCGTACCGCGTTGGCGGCGAACTCGGCCGCGATCAGCGTGACGGCCTCGTTGACCCGGCCGTCGTACGGATGCCCCCACTCGTCCAGCCGCAGCGAGACCAGCCGCCGGGCGAGCCGTGCGCCGCGCGGGGTGGAGGTAAAGCGCAGGGCGAATTCCTGGGTGGAGATTTCTGATTTCACGCGGTTACGGTCCCGCACGCTCAGTAGCGTTGAACAGCGGCCGCACCAGGACCACCAGGCGTTGTACAAGGGCGAGGTGCCGCTGTACACGAGCGCACCGTGACCGAGGGCGGCGCGAGGGCATTGGGGGTGTACGTGAGCGAGGAAGCACAGGAAGACCAGGAAGCGCCGGGCTCGGGCATTCCGCTCGTCTTCGGACGGGTGCTGAAGCGGCTGCGCGTCCAAGCGGGCGTGGAACGCGCGGAGTTGGGCCGCCGAACCGGTTACTCGGCCGCGACCATCACGTCGTACGAGGTGGGCAGGCGCATCCCGAACGCGAAGTTCATCCGGCAGGCGGACGAGGTGCTGGACGCGGGCGGTTTGCTGATCGACTTCGTCGAGGACATGGAGAGGGCGCAGTATCCGGCGTTCTTCCGGGATGCGGCGAAGCTGGAAAAGGAAGCGGTCGGTTTGCACATGTACGACGCGCTGGTGATCAACGGTCTGTTGCAGACGGAGGAGTACGCGCGGGCTGTGTTCACCAACTGGCGTCCTCTGCTGGACGTGGACACCGTGGAGCAGAGGGTTGCCGCCCGGCTGGCTCGGCAGGAGATCTTCGAGAGGAAGTCCACGCCTACCGTCAGCTTCGTTATGGAGGAAGCCCTCTTGCGTAAGGGGCTTGGCGGACAGGCAGTCATGCGGGGCCAGTTGGAGCAGATCCTGCTCACCGGGCAACGGCGTAACGTGGAGATCCAGATCATGCCGAGCGATTGTGAGGAGCATCCGGCGCTCTCCGGTACCTTCACCTTGATCAGTACAGCGAAAGGGCGCAGGATCGCGTACGTAGACGCGTACAAGGGCAGCCGTCTCTACTCTGACGAGCAGACGGTGAGGGAGATGGAGGAGCGTTATGGCATCCTGCGTGCCCAGGCCCTCACGCCGCGCAAGTCGCTAGCCCTCGTAGAGAAGTTGCTGGGAGAGACATGAGCGTCGAGAAGCCGTCGAACCTTACATGGTTCAAGAGCAGCTACAGCACTGGCAGTGGCGGCGAATGCCTCGAAGTCGCCCTCCCCTGGCGCAAGTCCAGCTACAGCCAGGGCGATGGCGGCCAGTGCGTCGAGATCGCCACCTGCCCCACCACCATCCACATCCGTGACTCCAAGCAGGACCCCACCACCGCCCCCACCCTCACCGTGCCGACCACCGCCTGGCAGGCATTCCTGGGGCTGGTGCGGGGTTGAGTCGCCGGTATCCGCCCTCGGCCGGTCCCGGCGTGCGCCGGGTGCTGGGGCGGATCGGGCGACTGGTCCTGACGTACGTGGTCCTGTACGCCGTGACATGGGTGGTCATCGCCCTCACCCTGCGCGGGGAGTACTCGTTCACCGAGGACACCGGGCTCGGCTTGGGCATGTTCGCCTTCGTCGGCGCGCCGACACTGGTCCTCGCCCTCGTCGCGGGTCCGGCGCACACGCGGATGGACGTCACCAAGTTCCGGGCCGCGCTGGCCTTCCCGATGGCGTTCTTCGCGTGGCCTCTCGTGGGGGCGAGCGCACCCGAGCCGCTGGTGTTCCAGATCCTGTGTCAGATCGCCTTCGCCGCATACCTGATGCCCGCACCACTCGTACCGGAGAACTGGACGCCGAAACCGCGATAGGCACGCGGTGCAGCACCCGTACACGGCCTCGAACGGACGGAGCTGATCATGCACGCACGTCACGAACCGCAAGGCAAGGAGTCGCGGGAGCCCGCCGGACGGGCGGCCCGGACGGCTGGCACCGCGAAGGCCCCCGCGCCCGCGGACCTGCTGGCGTTGCAGCGCGTCGTCGGCAATGCCGCCGTGGTCGGGATGCTGGCCCGGCGGGAGGACCGCGAGGACGCGGCCGAACCCGGCGAGCGCCGTGTCCAGCGGTCGGCCGTGCACGAGGTGCTGCGCTCGCCGGGGCGCCCGCTGGACGGGGCGACCCGGGCGGACATGGAGGCGAGGCTCGGCGCGGACTTCTCCGACGTCCGGATCCACACCGGCGCGGCGGCGGGGCGGTCGGCGCGGGAGATCGGCGCCCGCGCCTACACCTCGGGCAGCCACGTGGTCGTCGGCGAGGGCGGCGGGGACCGGCACACGCTCGCCCACGAGCTGGTCCACGTCGTCCAGCAGCGCAGCGGCCCGGTGACGGGCACCGACAACGGTGCGGGGCTGTCCGTGTCGCATCCCTCGGACCGGTTCGAGCGCGAGGCGGAGCAGGTCGCCACCCGGGTGATGTCCCGGCCGGCCGGGGAGCACACGGCGGCCCCGGCCGAGTCGTCCGCCGCCGGCGGCGGAGCCGGGCGGCCCGTCCAGCGCATGATGGGGTTCGAGGCGGAGCGGGACAAGCGGGTCAAGTCGCAGAAGGGCGACAAGCTGCCCGGCGACACCGACATCGCGCAGAGCAAGAGGGCGAACTTCAAGGTCGTCTCGGACTCGCGGGGCCTGCCCGGCGGCGGCAGCTACTCCAACATCGAGTTCGTCACCGGCGCCGTGCAGGTGGTGGGCACGCGGGCGGACGCGGGGCCGGACGAGCTGGAGCGGATGGCCGACGAGATCAAGCGGGTGAGCGACGGGTTCTACGCGGCGACCGAGGGGACCCGCCTGTCGGCCCTGAAGCTGGACCTGCGGCTGCTGACCAGGGGCGTGAGCCTCAGCAGCGAGGGCTACACCGAGAGCGCCGGTCGACCGGGCCAGGGCGACGGCCTGTTCGTCCACTACTCGGTCGGCGTGCCGCTGGCCGGCATGCCGGCGTTCTTCGACTTCTACCGGGCCGACGCGCAGCAGCGGCAGGCCCAGGGCAAGGCACCGGTGCTGCCGGACGCCGAGCACCGGCTGACGCAGGCCCGGCCGTTCGCGGCGGCCGAGGTCGCGCACTTCGTGCAGGCGACCCACTCGGCGGCCGACACCACGGCGCTCGACGGCTACCTCCAGCTCGTCTACACGCAGGTCACCGCCATGGCGGACTACGTCGCCGTCGCCCAGGGGCAGCGCGACCGCTTCGCCGCGCCGCAGGGGCAGATCAAGAACTGGACCTCGTTCCTCTCCCGCTCGCAGCTGAGCGACGCGTACGGGCTGCTCGACCCCGAGATCAGGGCCTACCTGGCGGCGAACCACGACGACATCATCGAGCGGCTGTCCGGGTTCCACGAGACGACGGCGACCGGGGCACAGGCCACCTTCTACGACAACGCGGAACGCGTGCTCCCCGGTCTGGAGCCGGTGTCCCTGGAGACCTACGCGCAGTCGGCCCTGGGCGGCGCGGCGGGGGTGTCCCAGCAGCGGGTGTTCGGCGGCATGAACGAGATCGCGCCGCACGAGGTCGAGGGCGCGGACGTGATCCCGATGGAGATCCGGCTGATCGGGGACTCGATGAAGACCTGGGACGGCCTCAAGGCCGAGCTGCGCAAGATCGCGGGCTGGGCCCAGCAGGCGTACCAGCGGGACCGCCAGGTCAACGGGGGCCAGCAGTAGCGAGCACGCGCTCCCGTGCCCCGAGGGGGCGCGGGGCTCTGTTCGACGGTGCTCCGCCGCATGGGCGTGACCAGCCACGACGAGCCCGCGCCCGCCGGCGGAAGCCGAGCCCCGAGCGGAACGCAACACCACCCGGCCGGCGCGGCTATAGTGCCAAGACCAGCGCAAACCCCAGGGTGAGGCCCCCGCACTTGTTGACCCAGACCACCTCCCGGGTGCTCGACCCGAGCGACCTCGACGCCGCGCTCGCCGTCCTCGACCGCGAGCCGGTCGCGAACGCCTTCGTGTCCGCCCGCGTCCAGATCGCCGGGCTCGACCCCTGGCGCCTCGGCGGCGAGATGTGGGGCTGGTACGAGGACGGCCTGCTCACGTCCCTGTGCTACGCGGGCGCCAACCTGGTCCCGATCTGCGCCACCCCCCGCGCCGTACGCGGCTTCGCCGACCGCGCCCGCCGGGCGGGCCGCCGCTGCTCCTCCATCGTCGGTCCCGAGGACGCCACCTCCGCCCTGTGGCGCCTGCTGGAACCCCACTGGGGCCCGGCCCGCGAGGTCAGGTCCCACCAGCCGCTGATGGTCACCGACCGCATGCCCGAGGACATCGCCCCGGACCCGTACGTCCGCCGCGTCCGCAAGGACGAGATGGAGACGATCATGCCGGCCTGCGTGGCGATGTTCACCGAGGAGGTCGGCGTCTCCCCGCTCGCCGGCGACGGCGGCCTGCTCTACCAGGCCAGGGTCGCCGAACTCGTCGGCTCCGGGCGGTCCTTCGCGCGCCTCGACCAGGACGGAAAGGTCGTCTTCAAGGCCGAGATCGGCGCCGCGACCCCCCAGGCCTGCCAGATCCAGGGCGTGTGGGTGGCCCCCGAACACCGGGGCAAGGGCCTCGCCGCCCCGGCCATGGCGGCGGTCCTGCGCTACGCCCTGGCCGACGTGGCCCCCGTGGTCAGCCTGTACGTCAACGACTTCAACACCGCCGCGCGCCGCACGTACCGCAGGGTGGGCTTCCAGGAGATCGGCGCCTTCATGAGTGTGCTGTTCTGAACCCCGGTACCCTCCCGGCATGGATCTAGCGATCGGCCCCCTGGACCTGTCGGCCCGTGTGGACGAGGCCCTGGCGGTCCAAGCGGTGGCCTTCGGCCTCGGCCCGGACGAAGTCGCCGTACGGCGCCAGATCGTCCAGCGCCACATGCAGTTCCCGGGGGCACGGGCCCTCGGCGCGACCGTCGGCGGGCTCCTCGTCGGCTTCGTCTACGGCATGCCGAACTCGCGCACCCACTGGTGGTCGACGGTCGTCGAGCCGTACCTGCGCGCGGCCGGCAACGACTTCTGGCTGGACGACTCCTTCGTGATCACCGAGCTGCACGTCCACCCGGACCACCAGAACCGCGGCATCGGCCGCCGGCTGATCACCAGGATCACGGACTCCGCCACCGAACCCCGCTCGATCCTCTCCGCGATCGACACCGACAGCCCCGCCCGCGGCCTCTACCACTCCCTGGGCTACGTCGACCTCGCCCGCCGTGTCCACTTCCCGAGCGCGGCGCGCCCGTACGCGGTCATGGGGGCCCCGCTACCGCTGCGCAGGCGATAACCGATTTCCGCCCTCGCGGCAAGCCCGGCTAACCTCCTATGCCATCACCGGTTATCTGTAGGAGTACGAGAACCATGGCCAACGCACAGGTCCAGCGCATGTCCCAGTTGATGGCGAAGACGCTGCGCGACGACCCGGCGGACGCCGAGGTCCTCAGCCACAAGCTCCTCGTCCGCGCCGGCTACGTGCGCCGCACCGCCGCCGGCGTCTGGTCCTGGCTGCCGCTGGGCAAGAAGGTCCTCGCCAACGTGGAGCGCGTCGTGCGCGAGGAGATGGACGCCATCGGCGCCCAGGAGGTGCTGCTCCCCGCCCTGCTGCCCCGCGAGCCCTACGACGCCACGGGCCGCTGGGACGAGTACGGCCAGGAGCTGTTCCGGCTCAAGGACCGCAAGGGCGGCGACTACCTCCTCGGCCCCACGCACGAGGAGATCTTCACCCTCCTGGTCAAGGACCAGTGCACGTCCTACAAGGACCTGCCGGTGATCCTCTACCAGATCCAGAACAAGTACCGCGACGAGGCCCGCCCCCGCGCCGGCATCCTGCGCGGCCGCGAGTTCCTGATGAAGGACTCGTACTCCTTCGACCTCGCCGACGAGGGCCTCGCCGAGTCCTACGCCCTGCACCGCGAGGCCTACCAGCGGATCTTCGCGCGCCTCGGCCTCGACTACCGCATCGTCGCGGCCACCGCCGGCGCCATGGGCGGCTCCAAGTCGGAGGAGTTCCTGGCCCCCGCCGAGGCCGGCGAGGACACCTTCGCGGACTGCCCGAACTGCGACTTCGCCGCCAACACCGAGGCGATCAACTACACGCTCCAGCCCGTCGACGGCTCCGCCGTGCCCGCGCTGGAGGAGATCCCCACCCCGGACACCCCGACCATCGAGACCCTGGCCGCCTCGCTCGGCGTCCAGGCCTCCGACGCGCTGAAGAACCTGCTGGTCAAGGTGGACGGCGAGATCGTCGCGGTGGGTGTGCCCGGCGACCGCGAGGTGGACCTCGGCAAGGTGGAGGAGCACTTCGCCCCGGCCACCGTCGAGATGGTGACCGAGACGGACTTCGCGGGCCGCCCCGACCTGGTGCGCGGCTACGTCGGCCCCCAGGGCCTCGGCGAGAAGGTCAAGTACATCGCCGACCCGCGCGTGGCCCCCGGCACCGCCTGGATCACCGGCGCCAACAAGGAGCACACGCACGCCAGGAACGTCGTCGCCGGCCGTGACTTCGAGGTCGACGAGTACGTGGACGTCGTGGTGGTCCAGGAGGGCGACCCCTGCCCCCGGTGCGGCACCGGCCTGAAGCTGGACCGCGCCATCGAGATCGGCCACATCTTCCAGCTGGGCCGCAAGTACGCCGACGCTCTCAAGCTCGACGTCCTCGGCCAGAACGGCAAGCCGGTCCGCGTCACCATGGGCTCCTACGGCATCGGCGTCTCGCGCGCCGTCGCCGCGCTCGCCGAGCAGACCGCCGACGAGCAGGGCCTGTGCTGGCCCAAGGAGATCGCCCCGGCCGACGTCCACGTGGTCGCCGCGGGCAAGGCCCTGCAGACCGAGCTGGCCCTCGACGTCGCCGGCAAGCTGGCCGCCGCGGGCGTGCGCGTCCTCGTCGACGACCGCGCCGGCGTCTCCCCGGGCGTCAAGTTCACCGACGCCGAACTGATCGGCGTCCCCCAGATCCTCGTCGCCGGCCGCCGCTCGGCCGAGGGCGTCCTGGAGCTGAAGGACCGCAAGACCGGCGAGCGCGAGGAGCTGTCCGTCGAGGACGCGCTCGCCCGCCTGACCGCGTGACACCGGACCGCCGAAGCGACGCCCCCGGGGGTTTCCCCGGGGGCGTCCTCGCGTGCGGCCCGCGCCGGCGCGGCTAGAGCCACCCGGCGAATTCCAGCAGCAGCTCGCCGTCCTTCGGCCGTCCCACCCGCACCGCGCGGACCCCGGACTCCACCGCCCGGAACAGCGTCCACCCCCGCAACCGCTCCTGGTCCACCTCCAGCGACTGAGCGAGCCGCTTGATCCGCCGCCGGGTGATCGACGCCCCGGCGGGCGAGGCGATCAGGTCCTCCACCCGGTCCCGCACCAGCCGCGCCAGATCGAACGCGTTCTCCCCGACGACCGGGTCGGGACCCACCGCGAGCCATGGCATCCGCTCCCCGGCCAGCACCTTGCTCTGCCGGAACGTGCCGTGCAGCAACCGCTCCTCCGGCGGTGCCACCAGCAACGCGTCCCGTGCCGTGAGCGCCGCGTCCACCAGCGGCGCCACCTCCGGCTCCCGCTCCGCCCCGGCCCGCATCGCCACCGCCTGCCGCCCCGTGCGCTCCGCGACGGTCTCGAAGGCGTGGTCCGCGGGCGGCTCCACCCACAGCCGCCGCAAGGTGCCCGCCGCCTCCAGCAGCGCCTTCGCCTCCGGCAGCGACCGCACGGAGACATCGGGGTGCAGCCGTTCGAGCAGCAGCACACCCTCCGCACGGTCCTGCGCGTCCGACGACAGCAGCTGTACGGCACCCCGTCCGCCCCAGTGCGCCAGCGCCGCCCGCTCGCCCTCCGGGCGGGCCCGCGGCGGGGCCAGCTTCAGCACCGCGGGCGTGCCGTCCGCACGCCGCACCAGCACCACCAGGCTGCTGCGCCCGCCCGGCACCTGCACCCGCTCGACGGTCAACTCCAGCCGCGCCACGGCCCGTTCGGCGATCCCGGGCAACCGGGCCAGCCAGTCGTCCCCGGCCGGTGCCGTCTCCCCGAGCGCCCGCACCAGGCGCCGCGGCGGTTCGAAAGCCATGCGCGAGCCGTTCCCTTCCTCGTCCATCCCGTGCGACGCGCGGGTCCCGTGAGCCGCAGATCCTCTCGTACGACGCTCAGCGGCCCGCCGACGCCGATCCCGACGGTGCCGCACCCGACGTGTCCGCCGGACCCGCCGCGCCCGTGCCCGTACCGGTGCCCGTCCCCTCGCCCGCCCGTTCGGCGAGTCCCGGGAAGGCTACGCTCCGTCCGCTCCAGCCCACCGCCCGCACCGCCGCCTCCCGCAGCGCCGCCGCGGCCGAGGCCCGGCGCGCGCCGGTCGAGGAGCGCACCAGGTCCGCGTAGACACCGGCCACCCCCTCCTCCAGCCGGGCGGCGAGCCGTACCGCGTCGGCCGGACCGCGCACCGCGAACGGCAGCGCGTAGGCCGCGCTCGCCGCCACCGGCCGGCCGCCCAGGTCCCGTACCTCGCGCGCCAGCGCGTCCCGGCGGGCCCGATGGGCGTCGTACGCCGCCTTCGCCTCGGTCCTGCGCCGGTCGTCGACGCGGCCGCCGACGACGCCGTACCCGTACACCGCCGCGTGCTCCGCCGCCAACGCGGCCTGGAGCGCGGTCAGTTCGGCCTTCTTGTCCCCGCCGCTCACTTCGCCTCCCCCGTCGTCAGCAGGTACGCGTGCGCGGCCCCGGCCGCCGCCGCCGAGGCCAGCAGCCGCGCCGGCTCGCCCGGCAGGTCCAGCAGCGCCCCGGCCCGCTGGTCGGCGAGGGCCCGCTCGGCGGCGGCCAGCGAGGCGAGGGCGTCCTTCTCGGTCGCCGGCACGGGAGCCGGTGGGGCGGAGGGGGAGGCGGAGCCCGAGGGGGACGCCGTGGGGGCCGTACCGTCCGTGAAGGCGGTGACGTGCGCCGCGACCTCCGTGCGCAGCGGGCGCAGCCGCTGCGCGAGGCCAGGGAACGCCGCGAGCACGGCGTCGTAGCGCGCCAGCAGCGCCCTGCTGTCACCGGCGGCCCGCGCCCGTGCCCGCGCGGTGGCCGAGGGGCCGTCGCCGCCGGAGTCCGGACCGGCCGTGCAGCCCGCGAGCAGGGCGGCGCCGGCGGCCGAGGCGAGCAGGGTTCTTCTGCGCGGCCCCGAGGGGATGCGCGGTGGCGAGGGGTACGGCACGGCAGACGTCCTCGGGGAACTCGTACGACAAGAAGAAGAGCGGCGACCGACGGCACGCCCGTGATCACCGTACCCGCGCACGTGTCCGACACCACTCACCGGCACCGCCCGCTTACCCGTCCCGCGCCGGGTTGTCCACAGGTGGACGGCAACACACCCCGCGACCGGATACCCTTTCACCAGACACGCGACCCATCCCACAACAGCACACGCGGCCGAGGAGTCACCCGGATGAGCACCACCCAGAGCGAGAGGCTGCGAGAGCTGCTGGAACCGCTCGTCACCTCCCAGGGGCTGGATCTCGAAGAGATCGCTGTCGACTCCGTCGGACGCAAGCGGGTGCTGCGCGTGGTCGTCGACTCCGACGCCGGGGCGGACCTGGACGCGATCGCCGATGTGAGCCGCGCGCTCTCGGCGAAGCTGGACGAGACCAACGCGATGGGCGAGGACGCGTACGACCTGGAGGTCGGAACCCCCGGCGCGGAGCGCTCCCTCACCGAACACCGGCACTTCGTGCGCGCCGTGGACCGGCTCGTGAAGTTCCAGCTGGCCGAGGACGGCGAGCTGGTCGCGCGGATCCTGGCCGTGGACGAGGAGGGACTCGACGTCGAGGTGCCCGGCGTCAAGGGCCGCAAGGCCACCGGCCGCCGGATCGCCTTCCCGGAGATCGCGAAGGCGCGCGTGCAGGTCGAGTTCAACCGCAAGGACAAGAAGGACAAGGAAGAGGAGGAGGCGTAGCCGTGGACATCGACATGAGCGCCCTGCGGGGCTTGGTCAGGGAGAAGGAGATCTCCTTCGACCTGCTGGTCGAGGCGATCGAGTCGGCCCTCCTCATCGCCTACCACCGCACCGAGGGAAGCCGCCGACACGCGCGCGTGGAGCTCAACCGGGAGACCGGGCATGTGACCGTGTGGGCGAAGGAGGACCCCGAGGACCTGGAGGAGGGGCAGGAGCCGCGCGAGTTCGACGACACCCCCTCGGGCTTCGGCAGGATCGCCGCCACCACCGCCAAGCAGGTGATCCTGCAGCGCCTGCGCGACGCCGAGGACGACGCGACGCTCGGCGAGTACGCGGGACGTGAGGGCGACATCGTCACCGGCGTGGTCCAGCAGGGCCGCGACCCGAAGAACGTGCTGGTCGACATCGGCAAGCTGGAGGCCATCCTGCCGGTGCAGGAGCAGGTGCCCGGCGAGACCTACCCGCACGGCCAGCGCCTGCGGTCGTACGTCGTCCGGGTCGCCAAGGGTGTCCGCGGACCGTCCGTGACCCTCTCGCGCACCCACCCGAACCTGGTCAAGAAGCTCTTCGCCCTCGAGGTGCCGGAGATCGCCGACGGCTCGGTGGAGATCGCGGCCATCGCCCGCGAGGCCGGCCACCGCACCAAGATCGCCGTCCGCTCCACCCGCTCGGGTCTGAACGCCAAGGGTGCCTGCATCGGCCCCATGGGCGGCCGGGTGCGCAACGTGATGGGCGAGCTGAACGGCGAGAAGATCGACATCGTCGACTGGTCGGACGACCCGGCCGAGATGGTGGCGAACGCCCTGTCACCCGCTCGGGTGAGCAAGGTCGAGGTCGTGGACCTCGCCTCCCGCTCCGCCCGGGTGACCGTGCCGGACTACCAGCTGTCGCTGGCGATCGGCAAGGAGGGGCAGAACGCCCGTCTCGCCGCCCGGCTCACCGGCTGGCGCATCGACATCCGGCCCGACACCGAGCAGCCGGCGGAGTAGGCGCGCCGCAGCGAGGGAATGAATCCAGGCCGCTGGTGGCTTGGATTACGACAACAGCCGTTCGATCTTTCCCCCGACGGGGTGAGGTCGGTGCGGGGAGGTAGACTTAGCCGTGTCTGGCCGGACGCATGCCGGAGCATGCCCTGAACGCACCTGTGTGGGGTGCCGGGAGCGGGCGGCCAAGAACGACCTCCTGCGGATCGTGCGGAGCGAGGACGAATGTGTCCCTGATCCGCGCGGTACGCTGCCCGGCCGGGGTGCGTATGTGCACCCCGCCCTGGTCTGTCTCGACCAGGCGGTACGCCGCCGGGCGTTGCCGCGGGCACTGCGCGCCCCGGGAGCGCTCGACACAAAGGCGTTGCGCCGATACGTCGAGCAGGCAACAGTTGCCGAGGAGGCAACGCCGTAAGACATGCCGTACGGAACCCCGTGCGGTCTGGTACCTCGCGAGTCGAAAGCAGGTCGAGATTGCGATGAGCACTCGATGAGTACGCGATGAGTACGCCCATGAACTAGCGACGGTCCGGCTTCAACCCGGACCTCAAAGGAGCGAAGTGGCTAAGGTCCGGGTCTACGAACTCGCCAAGGAGTTCGGTGTCGAGAGCAAGGTCGTCATGGCCAAGCTCCAGGAACTCGGTGAATTCGTCCGTTCGGCGTCTTCGACCATCGAAGCGCCGGTTGTACGTAAGCTGACCGACGCCTTCCAGGGCGGTGGCAGCGGCAAGTCCGCCAAGCCCGCCCCGCGCAAGGCTTCCCCCAAGCCCGCCGCGCCCTCTCCGGCGCAGGCGGCACGTCCGGCTGCCCCGAAGCCCGGGGCCCCCAAGCCCCCGACGCCCGCCGCGCAGCCGCCGGCGGCTCCGGCGGCGCCCGCGCCGGCCCAGGGTCCGCGTCCGGTCCCGGGCCCCAAGCCCGCGCCGCGTCCGGCTCCGGCCGCCCCGGAGTTCACCGCTCCGCCGGCCCCGGCCGCCCAGACTCCGCAGGCCCCGGCCGCGCAGGGTCCGCGTCCCGGTGGCGCCCGTCCCGGTGCCCCCAAGCCCGGTGGCCGTCCGGCCTCCGGTCAGGGTCAGGCCCGTCCGGGCCAGGGTGCGCCGCGTCCCGGTGGTCAGGCCCCGCGTCCGGGTGCCCGTCCGTCCGGCCCGCGTCCGGGCAACAACCCGTTCACTTCCGGCGGCTCCACCGGCATGGCACGCCCGCAGGCGCCCCGCCCGCAGGGTGGCCCGCGTCCCGGCGGCGCTCCCGGCGCCGGTCCCCGTCCGCAGGCGCCCGGCGCCCAGGGCGGCGGTCCGCGTCCGCAGGCTCCCGGTGGTCCGCGTCCGACTCCGGGCTCGATGCCCCGTCCGCAGGGCGGTCCCCGTCCGGGCGGTCCGCGTCCGAACCCCGGCATGATGCCGCAGCGCCCCGCTGCCGGCCCGCGTCCCGGCCCCGGCGGCCGCGGTCCGGCCGGTGCCGGTCGTCCCGGTGGCGGTGGCGGCGGCGGTCGTCCCGGCTTCGCGGGTCGTCCCGGTGGCGGTGGCGGCGGTGCCCGTCCGGGCGGTGGCGGCGGTTTCGCCGGTCGTCCCGGTGGTGGCGGCGGCTTCGGCGGCGGCCCCGGTGGCGGCGGTCGTCCCGGCTTCGGTGGCCGTCCCGGCGGTCCCGGTGGCCGTGGTGGCACGCAGGGCGCCTTCGGTCGTCCCGGTGGTCCGGCGCGTCGTGGCCGCAAGTCGAAGCGGCAGCGTCGCCAGGAGTACGAGGCCATGCAGGCCCCGAGCGTCGGCGGCGTGATGCTGCCGCGCGGCAGCGGCGAGACCATCCGTCTCTCCCGCGGCGCGTCGCTCACCGACTTCGCGGAGAAGATCAACGCCAACCCGGCGTCGCTCGTCGCGGTCATGATGAACCTCGGCGAGATGGTCACCGCCACGCAGTCCGTCTCCGACGAGACGCTGCAGCTCCTCGCCGGCGAGATGAACTACACGGTTCAGATCGTCAGCCCCGAGGAGGAGGACCGCGAGCTGCTCGAGTCCTTCGACCTGGAGTTCGGCGAGAACGAGGGCACCGAGGAAGACCTGGTCGTCCGTCCGCCGGTCGTGACCGTCATGGGTCACGTCGACCACGGTAAGACCCGGCTGCTCGACGCCATCCGCAAGACGAACGTCATCGCGGGCGAGGCCGGCGGCATCACCCAGCACATCGGTGCCTACCAGGTCGCGACCGAGGTCAACGGCGAGGACCGGGCGATCACCTTCATCGACACCCCGGGTCACGAGGCGTTCACCGCCATGCGTGCCCGTGGTGCCCGGTCGACGGACATCGCCATCCTGGTCGTCGCGGCCAACGACGGCGTCATGCCGCAGACGGTCGAGGCCCTGAACCACGCCAAGGCGGCCGACGTGCCGATCGTGGTCGCGGTCAACAAGATCGACGTCGAGGGCGCCGACCCGACCAAGGTGCGCGGTCAGCTGACCGAGTACGGCCTGGTGGCCGAGGAGTACGGCGGCGACACCATGTTCGTCGACATCTCCGCCAAGCAGGGTCTGCACATCGACAGCCTGCTGGAGGCGGTCGTCCTCACCGCGGACGCGGCGCTGGACCTCCGTGCCAACCCCCACCAGGACGCGCAGGGTATCGCGATCGAGTCCCGCCTGGACCGCGGTCGCGGTGCGGTCGCGACGGTCCTGGTGCAGCGAGGCACCCTGCGGGTCGGCGACACCATGGTGGTCGGCGACGCGTACGGCCGTGTCCGCGCGATGCTGGACGACAGCGGCAACACCGTCGCCGAGGCCGGCCCGTCGACGCCGGTCCAGGTCCTGGGTCTGACCAACGTCCCGGGTGCCGGCGACAACTTCATCGTGGTCGAGGAGGACCGTACGGCCCGCCAGATCGCGGAGAAGCGTGCCGCCCGTGAGCGCAACGCGGCCTTCGCGAAGCGCACGCGCCGCGTCTCCCTGGAGGACCTGGACAAGGTGCTCAAGGCCGGCGAGGTCCAGCAGCTGAACCTGATCATCAAGGGTGACGCTTCCGGTTCGGTCGAGGCCCTCGAGTCCTCGCTGCTCCAGCTGGACGTCGGCGAAGAGGTCGACATCCGCGTCCTGCACCGCGGTGTCGGTGCGGTCACGGAGTCCGACATCGACCTGGCCATGGGCTCCGACGCCATCGTCATCGGCTTCAACGTCCGTGCGGCCGGCCGTGCCGCGCAGATGGCGGAGCGCGAGGGCGTCGACGTCCGGTACTACTCGGTCATCTACCAGGCGATCGAGGAGATCGAGGCGGCCCTCAAGGGCATGCTCAAGCCGGAGTACGAAGAGGTCGAGCTCGGTACGGCGGAGATCCGCGAGGTCTTCAAGTCGTCCAAGCTGGGCAACATCGCCGGTGTCCTCATCCGCTCCGGCGAGGTGCGCCGCAACACCAAGGCCCGCCTCATCCGGGACGGCAAGGTGGTCGCGGAGAACCTCACCATCGAGGGTCTGCGTCGCTTCAAGGACGACGTCACCGAGATCCGCGAAGGCTTCGAGGGTGGTATCAACCTCGGAAACTTCAACGACATCAAGGTCGACGACGTCATCGCGACGTACGAGATGCGCGAGAAGCCGCGGGCGTAATCCGGCCGCGGTGCACGCTGGCCGACGGGACGTGTTCCCGTCGGCCAGCGTGCCGTTCCCGGACCGTCCGGGGCCCCACCCCGCCCTTCCGGTTCACCCACCCGGCTCGGCCGGCGGGCGGACCGGACGGCGGGCTCGGAGCCGGTCGGAAGAACGGCCGCGGCCGGTCCGGGCAGCGGGCTTCCGCTCCTCGGCCGGCACCGTGAGTCCCGACTCCCGGGTGGCCGTCGGCCGGTGGGCGAGGGCGGTGGTCGTCGTCGGGGGTGTCCGTGCCGAAACCCTGTCGAGGCACCACCGGCTACGCGGTACCGTTTCTTGATGTCCCCGGCCACCCGGCCCAGGGGCCATCGATCCCGTACCGGCGGGTGAACCGGCATACACACATGTACGTGGGGACTCTGTCCTTCGACCTCCTCCTCGGCGACGTCCACTCGCTGAAGGAGAAGCGTTCCGTCGTCCGCCCGATCGTCGCCGAACTCCAGCGGAAGTACGCCGTGAGCGCGGCCGAGGTGGACCACATGAACCTCCACCGACGCACGATCATCGGCCTGGCCGTGGTCTCCGGCGACGCGGCGCACCTCACGGACGTACTGGACCGGTGCGAGCGGCTGGTCGCCGCCCGCCCCGAGGTGGAGCTGCTGTCCGTACGGCGCCGCTTCCACGGCGACGAGGACTGACACGGACCACGGACCCCAGACCGTGGAACCGCGGACCATAGAGACAAAGACCCAGGAACAAGGAAAGAACGGGAGCTGGACCAGTGGCCGACAACGCGCGGGCGAAAAGGCTGGCGGACCTCATCCGAGAGGTGGTGGCCCAGAAGCTGCAGCGCGGGATCAAGGACCCGCGGCTCGGCTCGCACGTCACCATCACGGACACCCGGGTCACGGGTGACCTGCGGGAGGCGACCGTCTTCTACACGGTGTACGGGGACGACGAGGAGCGCAAGGCCGCCGCGGCGGGCCTGGAGAGCGCCAAGGGCATCCTGCGCTCCGAGGTGGGCCGTGCGGCCGGGGTGAAGTTCACCCCGACCCTGACCTTCGTCGCGGACGCCCTGCCGGACACCGCCCGGACCATCGAGGACCTCCTCGACAAGGCACGGCAGTCGGACGCCAAGGTGCGCGAGAGCGCCACCGGTGCCACGTACGCCGGCGAGGCGGACCCGTACCGCAAGCCGGGCGACGACGAGACGGACGGCGACGCCGCGGAATGACCCAGAAGCACACCACGCCCGACGGCCTTGTCATCGTCGACAAGCCGTCGGGCTTCACTTCGCACGACGTGGTCGCCAAGATGCGCGGGATCGCCAGGACCCGCCGCGTCGGCCACGCCGGCACCCTCGACCCGATGGCGACCGGCGTCCTGGTCCTCGGGGTCGAGCGGGCCACCAAGCTCCTCGGTCACCTCGCGCTGACCGAGAAGGAGTACCTGGGCACCGTACGCCTGGGACAGAACACCGTCACCGACGACGCCGAGGGCGAGATCACCTCGTCCACGGACGCCTCCAAGGTGACCCGCGAGGCCATCGACGCCGGTATCGCCAAGCTGTCCGGCGACATCATGCAGGTGCCGTCCAAGGTCAGCGCCATCAAGATCGACGGCGTGCGGTCGTACAAGCGGGCCCGCGAGGGGGAGGACTTCGAGATCCCGGCCCGCCCGGTGACCGTCTCCTCCTTCACGGTCTACGACGTCCGGGACGCGGTCGCCGAGGACGGCACACCGGTCCTGGACCTGGTCGTCTCCGTCGTCTGCTCCTCCGGCACCTACATCCGCGCCCTCGCCCGCGACCTCGGCGCCGACCTGGGCGTGGGCGGACACCTCACCGCGCTGCGCCGCACCCGCGTCGGGCCGTACAAGCTCGACTCGGCGAGGACGCTGGACCAGCTCCAGCAGGAGCTGACCGTGATGCCGATCGCCGAGGCCGCCTCGGCCGCCTTCCCGCGCTGGGAGGTGGACGCCCGGCGCGCCCGGCTGCTGCTGAACGGGGTCCGCCTGGAGATGCCCGACGAGTACGCGGACGCCGGTCCCGTCGCCGTGTTCGACCCCGAGGGCCGTTTCCTGGCACTCGTGGAACTGCACAAGGGCAAGGCCAAGAGCCTGGCCGTCTTCGGCTGAGCGAGGGCTTACCGCCGTGGAGCGGCGGCCGGCACGGGGTACGCCCCCGCCGCCGCTCCACGGTCCCCCCTCTTCCCCCTCCCTAGGGTTATCCAGCAGCCCCCGCCAATTCACCCGTCCGGGCAGGCGCTCGGAGTGAACCGGGGGAGCGGAAGGGGGCGCGTTCCATGACGGGGCCGCCCTGCCGATCATCACCCGCCTACCGTCACCACAGGCACGGGCAAGGGTGGGAAGGCAGGACGATGACGGCAGGAGACCCGCGAACCGGCAGCGCCCGCGGGGCTACGGCGCACGGCACGGGTGGCATGGCGGACGCGACGGGACCGACGGGCGTCCCGGCGGACAGGACGCGGGGCGCGAGGGTGCTCCCGGCTCCCCGCCGGCACCCTGTGGACGCCTTGGACGGCCCTCGGCACCCGGCGGACGCCCTCGACACCCGGCGGGCCCCGGCGCAGGCCCCCGACATCCGCCGGACGAACGCCACCACCCGCACCCCCGACCCCCTGGTCCACCTCCACGACCCCGCCGGCCGCCCACGCGGCACCGGATTCCTCGTGGACCACCACGGCACCCTCCTCACCAGCCACGAAGCCGTCGACGGCCTCGACCGGCTGGTGCTGCGCGCCGGGGACCGCACCCGTGTGGTCGCCGCCGCGGACATCACCGCGCTGCCCGCCCGGAACCTGGCCCTGGTGCGCACCGAGGGCCTGGACGTGCCCCCGCTGCCGCTGGCCACCCGGGAGGACGTCGAGGCGGGTACCTATGTGCGCATCGCCGCCGGGTGCTGGCGCGAGGCGCGGGTGCTGGCCACCACCGAGGTGTCCTACGGCCGCCACCTCCTCGGCGACGCGCTGGAACTGGCCATCGGGACGGCCGGCCGGGACGCGCTGCGGCCCGGGGGCGGGGCGGCGGGCGGACCCGTGGTGGACGCCCGCACGGGCGCCGTCCTCGGCGTCCTCGGCACCGTCCTGCGCGCCCCGCACCGCGACGCCGGTTTCGCGGTGCCGCCGAGGGCCGCCGACGGCCCCCTCGCCGAACTGCTCGCCCGCAACGCGGCCACCGTGCCCGCGTACGGCGCCGACCTCAACCCCGCCGGCGTCCTGGAGCTGACCGCCACCTCGGTGGGCCAGGACGGACCGCCGAGGCCCCTGGTCCAGCCGGTCGAACGCGCCGCGGCGGCGGAGGCCCTGGCCGACTTCGCGGACGGCGACCGGCCCGTCCTCGGCCTCGTCGGCGCACCGGGCAGCGGTCGTACGACGGAACTCGCGGCGTTCGCCGCCCGCAGGGGCCGCGCGGCCGCGCCGACGCTGTGGCTGCGCGGCGCCGACCTGGAGGGGACCGACGGCTCGGTGGCCGACGCGGCGCGCCGCGCCCTGGAACGGGCCGCCCGCATCATCGCCGCCGCCCGCCACCTCGACCTCCCCGACCTCGGCGACCTCACGCCCGAGCACCTCGCCGCCCGCGCCGGCGGACCTCTCCTGCTCCTCCTCGACGGCCCGGAGGAGATGCCCCCCGCGCTGGCCCACCGCCTTCCCGAGTGGAGCGGGGCCACCGTCGCCTGGCTCCGGGAGACCGGCACCCGCCTGGTGGTGGCCTGCCGGGAGGAGTACTGGGAGCACGCCGGGTTCTCCTCGTCCGACGTACGCACCACGCGACTGGGCGACCTCGACGCCGAGGAGGCCGACGGGGCGCGGGTGCGGTACGGGATCCCCGAGGGACTGCTCGCCGGACGGGACGCCCGGCATCCGCTCACCCTGCGGCTGCTGTCCGAGGTGTGGGCCGCGCTGCGGACGGCGCCGTACACCCGTCCCGTCGACCGGCACGAGGTGTTCGCGGCCCACCTCGACCTGATGTGCCTGCGCGTCGCGGTGCGACTCGCCGCCGAGCGGGGGCTGCGGGGCACCGCCGTACGCCGGCTCGCCGCACGGGTCGCCGGACAGGTGCACGAGGCCGCCCGGCGGGGACTCGGCTCCGGACAGGGGGAGTTGGACCGCGCGTCCTTCGAGGCGGTGTTCCCGTGGGGGCCGGCCCCCGACCGGCTCGGCGGCGGCACCGGCTGGGCCTCCGCCGTGCTGGCCGAGGGCCTGCTCGTCCCGGCCGGCCGCGGCTACCGCTTCGCCCACGAGGAACTGGCCGACTGGCTCCAGGGCATGCACCTCGACCTGGACGAGGCCGTGCACGTCCTGGTGCACCGTGCCCGGCAGGAGGACGCCGTACCCGTACCGCGCCATCGCGTCGGGCCCGTCGTCCAGGCCCTGCTGCACCTCGACCGCCGCCAGGAGACCCGTCAACTCTCCTTCCGCTTGCGTGAGTTGGTGGACGCCCTGGACCTCGACACCGGCTCCTGGTGGGCCGCCCGGCTGCTCGCCGAAACCCTGTCGAAGGTGCCGGACGCGACGCCGTACACCGAGGTGCTGCGGCTGCTCGCCGAGCGCGTCGTGGTCTGGCGGCGCGAACGGCGTCCGGTCCCCGAGGAGTTCGGCCCCGGCTATTGGACCGGCCTGCCCGTGCCCGCCGCCGAACGGCTGGACCTGCTGCGCCGGCTCGTCCTCGCCGACCCCGCGGCGGGCGCGCCCGGCGAGCGGTACCTCGACGCCGTGGCCCGGCTGCTGGCCGCCGCACCCGGTGCCGTACAGCCGCACCTGACGCGGTGGTTCGAGGACGAGCGGCCGTTGCCCGCGGCCCCGCACGCGACCGTGGCGACCGCCGCGCAGGCCCTGCTGCACACCCATCGGCACGGTGCCCTGGACGGGTTGACCGAGGCGCTGGCCGCGAGCAGCCACCAGCACGCGGAGGAACTCCTCACCGTCCTCGCCGAGGAGGAGCCGACGGCGCTGTGCCGGGCCGTCGACCGCTGGGTGCACGACGAGCGGCCCGCCCGGCACACGGCCGCCGTGACGCTCGCGCTGCGCGCCGCCCCGCACCTGCGCACGGCCGCGGACCGCGAGCGGCTGTGCCGCGTGGCGGCCGCCGTGCTCGCCCGCCCCGCCGACCACGCCCTGCACGGCGGCGCGCTCGCCCTGCTGGCCGGCGACCCGGGCACCCGCGACCGGCACCTGGCGCAGGCGCTGCGCCACTTCGCCGAGGGCGACCCGCTCATCCCCGCGACCGCCCTGCTCCCCGCCCTGACCACCCACCCCGAACCGGTCCTGGACGCCTTCCGGACCCGGCTGCGCGGCCCGCACCGGGAGGCCGCCGGCTGTCTGCGCCGCCTCCTTTCCGACGTCACCACCCCGGCCCTCGCGCGTGCCGCCGCGACCCTGCTGCGGGAGGCGGTACGACCCCACCCGGAGACCGCCGGCCGGGTCGCCACCGCCGTCGACCGCCGCCTGGATCAGGGTCCCGCCGCCCGACCGGTCCTGTTCCCCCTGGTCACCGGGCTGCTCCGGGAGGGCCCGGAACCGCTGCGGGCCGCCCTCGCCACCGTCCTCGCCGCCCCGGGCACCCGCGCCTCCCGCCCGCTGCGCCGCGAACTCCTGGACTTCCTGATCGGCCGCGAGCGGGAGCCGTCCGTCCTGGACGCCGTCCTGTACGCGGCGGCGTCGAGCGACAGCGACGAGGAGGTGCGCGCCCTCGTCCACCGCGCCGGACTGCTCCTCGGCCGCACCCCCGAGGGCGCCACCCGCTTCGACCGCGCCCTGGTCGACCTCGGCCGGCACGTCCCCGGCTTCGCCGTCCGGATGACCCGCTGGCTCGCCGACGCCCCGGACGAATGGGCCGCCGTGGTGGGCCCCAGCACGCGCCGCACCCTGGAGAACCTCGCGGGCGCGCGCGTACCGGCCTGACACCGCCTCCGAGCTGCTCCGGGGACGTGCGCCCGGTCACAGCGCCCCTACCGATGCGGGCCCCGGGCACCCGGCATGGCACCCTTAGACCTGCACAATCGTCAAGGTAGACACGGACACGGGTTCGAGGAGCGGTCACAGTGCAGCGCTGGCGTGGCTTGGAGGACATCCCCGAGGACTGGGGGCGCAGCGTCGTCACCATCGGTTCCTACGACGGTGTCCACCGCGGCCACCAGCTGATCATCAGGCACGCCGTCGAGCGCGCGCGCGAGCTGGGCGTCCCGGCCGTCGTCGTCACCTTCGACCCGCACCCGAGCGAGGTCGTCCGCCCCGGCAGCCACCCGCCGCTGCTCGCCCCGCACCACCGCCGCTGCGAGCTGATGGCCGAGCTGGGCGTCGACGCGGTGCTGATCCTCCCCTTCACCAGCGAGTTCTCCAAGCTGTCGCCCGCCGACTTCGTGGTCAAGGTCCTGGTCGACAAACTGCACGCCAAGGCGGTCGTGGAGGGCCCGAACTTCCGCTTCGGCCACAAGGCGGCCGGCAACGTGGAGTTCCTCACCGACCAGGGCAAGGTCTACGACTTCGAGGTCGAGGTCATCGACCTGTACGTGTCCGGCGCGGCCGGCGGCGGCCTGCCGTTCTCCTCGACCCTGACCCGCCGCCTGGTCGCCGAGGGCGACGTCGAGGGCGCCCGCGAGATCCTGGGCCGCCCGCACCGGGTGGAGGGTGTCGTCGTACGCGGCGCCCAGCGCGGCCGTGAGCTGGGCTTCCCCACGGCGAACGTCGAGACGCTGACGCACACCGCCATCCCCGCCGACGGTGTGTACGCCGGTTACCTGCACGCCCAGGGCGAGATCATGCCGGCCGCGATCTCGGTGGGCACCAACCCGCAGTTCGACGGCACCGAGCGCACGGTGGAGGCGTACGCCATCGACCGCGTCGGCCTGGACCTGTACGGCCTGCACGTCGCCGTCGACTTCCTCGCCTACGTCCGCGGCCAGGCGAAGTTCGACTCGCTGGAGGCGCTGCTGGAGCAGATGGCCGCGGACGTGAAGCGGTGCAGGGAGATCGTCGCGGCCGAGGGCTAACCCCGCTCGCTTCCCGCTTCCCGCTTCTCGCTTCCCGGTCTCTGTTCCCCGCTTCCTGTTTCGTCTCTCACGACGGCGAAAGGGCGGCCGGTGCGTGGCGCACCGGCCGCCCTTTCGTCATGCCGCGAGTGGTGCTACGGCTGCTGCGGGGGCTGGCCCTGGGGGTAGGGCTGGCCCGGACCCTGCGGGTACGGCCCGCCCTGCTGCGGGGGGTAGGGCTGCCGGCCCGGCTGCTGCTGTTGCTGCTGGGGCGGGTAGGGCTGCGGGCCCTGGGGCGGGTAGGGCTGGCCAGGCTGCCCGGGGTACTGCTGGCCGGGAACCTGCTGTCCGGGGATCTGCGGTCCCGGGCCCTGGGGGTAGGGCTGGCCCGGCATCTGCTGGCCCGGCATCGGCGGGGCGGCCACCGGTGGCGGGTTGCCGTCGCTGGTCCACAGGCCGTGCGCCTGCTGGTGCCGCACGAAGTCCTCGGCGATCATCGCGGCGAGGTTGAAGTACGCCTCGCGGGTGCGCGGCCGCATCATGTCGAGGTCCACCTCGGCACCGGCGGCCAGGTGCTCGTCGAAGGGCACGACCACGACCCCGCGGGTGCGCGTCTCGAAGTGCGACACGATGTCCTCGACCTTGATCATCTTGCCGGTCTCGCGCACCCCGGAGATCACCGTCAGCGAGCGGGAGACCAGGTCGGAGTACCCGTGCGCGGCCAGCCAGTCCAGCGTCGTGCTGGCGCTGGACGCACCGTCCACGGACGGCGTCGAGATGATGATCAGCTGGTCGGCGAGGTCGAGCACCCCGCGCATGGCGCTGTACAGCAGGCCGGTGCCCGAGTCGGTGAGGATGATCGGGTACTGGCGGCCGAGCACGTCGATCGCGCGCCGGTAGTCCTCGTCGTTGAACGTGGTCGAGACGGCCGGGTCCACGTCGTTGGCGATGATCTCCAGACCGGAGGGCGCCTGCGAGGTGAACCGGCGGATGTCCATGTACGAGTTCAGGTACGGGATCGCCTGGACGAGGTCGCGGATGGTGGCCCCGGTCTCCCGGCGCACCCGTCGGCCCAGCGTGCCGGCGTCCGGGTTGGCGTCGATGGCGAGGATCTTGTCCTGCCGCTCGGTGGCGAGGGTGGAGCCCAGCGCGGTGGTCGTGGTGGTCTTGCCGACGCCGCCCTTGAGGCTGATGACGGCGATCCGGTAGCAGGACAGCACGGGCGTGCGGATCAGCTCCAGCTTCCGCTGCCGCTCGGCCTCCTCCTTCTTGCCGCCCAGCTTGAACCGGGACCCGCCCGCGGCCGGCCGCCCGCTCCGCGCCTTCTGCCGACGGTTGTTCAGCAGCCGGTCCGCGGACAGCTCCACGGCCGCGGTGTAACCCAGCGGCGCGGCACCGGGGTTGGTGGGCTGCCGCTGGTCGTGCTGGACGGGCTGCGGCCAGGCGGCCCCGGCGCGGGGGTCGACGGCGGGCTGGGGGGCGTCGGGCTGCTGCGGCGCCTGCGGCGCTTGCTGTGCCTGCTGCGGGAAGCCGTAGCCGCCCTGCTGCGGGGGGTTGTTGGTCTGGGGGAAGCCGTAACCGCCCTGCGGAGCGGGGCCGTTTGCGGGTCCGGGCGGCGGGAAGCCGTAACCGGCCTGCGGTGCGTGGGCGTTGGGAGCCGCTTGGGGCTGGGGCTGGGGCTGGGGCTGGGGCTGGGGTGCCGGGGGCTGGGGGAAGCCGTAGCCACCGGCCGCGGCGGGTCCGCCCTGGTTCGGCTGCGGCACGCCCTGGGGGCCCGGCTGGGCGGGGGGCGTGGGCATGCCCGGGTGGTGGGGCTGGGCGGCGTGGTCCGGCTGCGGGGGCCGGCCGGGCTGGTTCCCCTGGTTCCACGCGGCGGGCGCGGGCTGCGGGGCCTGTGGCTGGAAGAACGGCTGTCCCTGTACCTGCCCGTGCGGGGGAGCGGGCTGCTGCGGTACGGCCTGCGGGGGCATGGGCTGCTGAGGCCCGCCCTGCTGCGGCATGGGCTGTGGCATGGGCTGCTGCGCGGGCCACTGGGCCGCGGGAGCCGGGGCGGCGGGCTGGTACGACGGGGGCAACGGGGGCACGCCGTTCTGCGGCGCGGGCGGGGGCGTCCACGCGGACGGGAAGTCCTGCGGCACCGGGGGAGCGGGGTGGGCGGCGGCGTCCTGCGGAGCCGCGTCCCGCGGAGCCGCGTCCTGCGGGGCGGTGTCGGGGACAACGGCGTCCTGGGGAGCGTCCTGGACGCCCGCGGGGGCCTCCTCCTGCTCGGCCCCGTCCTGACCGGAGGCTTCCGGGGTGGCGTCCGCGTCCACGGCGTCCGAGACGTCGCTCGTCCCCGCGCCGGTCGCATCCGCGTGCGCGTCCGGGTCCGCGCCCTCGGCCGAGGAGGCTCCCTCGCCCTTCTCGGCCGCCGCGCCGCCGTCCGCCCCGGCCGGGTCTCCGCCCGCACCGGAACCGGCGGCGGAGGCACCGTCCTCGGAGCCCTCCGCCCCGGACGTGGGCCTGGACCGGTCCTCGGCCTCGGTCTCGGCGGCCGCCTCCTTCTGCAGGGCGGCGGCGCGCTCGGCGATCTCGGCCATCTCGCGCTTCAGGGCGACGGCGGAGAACCGCATGGTCGCCCCGCTCTCCAGGTCACCGTTGTCGCTCTCGGGCGCGACAGGCGAAGCCTCGGGCCGGACGGGCGGGACCTGCGGCTGCTCCGGCTGCTGCAACTCGAAACCGTCGGGCAGCCTGGGCATCGCAGGCGCGTCACCGAGCGGCTGCGCGGGCTGCGGTGGCGCCGGCGGGACCGGCGGCGGGAACGAGGTCCCCTGCGGCGGCGTACCGACGGGCGGGGCGCCGACGGCAGGGGCACCGACCGGCGTCCCCGCGGGCGGGGTGCCCCCCGGCGTCGTACCGACCGGTGGCGGCGTCGTCCCGGTCTCCGGCCCGGACGTCCCCGTACTCCCCGACGGGGAGAACGACGGAAGCCCCGCCCCGCCCGAGGTCCCCGACCCGTCGCCGGTGCCCTGCCGGGCGTAGCCGCCGGCGCCCCCGTTCGAGCCGCCGGAGCCCGCCGTGCCGGACGCGTTCTGCGTGTACCAGGCCGGGGGAGCGTAGTCGATGGTGAACTCGCCGGTGGTCTCGACGGCCTCCGCGTCGGGCTGGTCATCGCCGGGTGTGGCCCAGCCCCCGCGCGTCCCGTCCCGATCGCTGCTCACAGTTCCTCCTGGTGTGGTCGAGCACCCTCATACCGTGCCGGGGCGACCATGTCGTGTCGTTCGAGTCGTCCGTAGTCGTCAGGGGCAGTCCGATCCACGGGTCCTGCCATCACGCCCGCTCCCAGCCTAATCACCACGAGCCGCCCCTCGGCAGGCCCGCCCGCCTGTCGGCTCGCGCACACCGGCTCGGAAGGCATGGCGAAGCCCCCCGCCCGCTCCGCGAGTTGTCGCACGAAAACGGGAGCAACCGGAAGGGAGGCGACGAACGGGAAAGGGAGGGAGGACGAACAGACGCCACAGGCGCGGGCGATTCAGTCCATGCGTCGCGGCGTGCCCAGCAACCCGGTCTCGGCGTCCGTCGGTTGGGTCAGCACGTACTGCCGATCCCGGTCGGTGCACCAGAGGGTGACGCCGTCCGGGAGGGCCGGCAGCGACTCCACCTCGGTACGGGTGAGCCCCATGGTGCGGCCGAGTTCGGCGGCCTCGTCGGGCGAGACCCGCTGGATGCCGGCGAGCCGCGCCTGACGCAGCAACCGGGGCGCCACCGGGCTGAGGTACGGCAGCAGGGTCAGCACCGACTGCCAGGGCCCGGCCACCACACGGCCGCGTGGGGGCCGCATACCGCAGTCCCGGACCACCAGGACCGGCGTACCGGCCGAGGCGCCCTGCGGGGGGACCCGTCCGACGTCGTACACGGCCAGTCCGTTCTGCCCGCCGCCCATGGCGTGCACCATCTGCATCCAGGCCTGCGGGCGGCCGGTCTCCACGGCCACGCGGGCACCGGTGGCAGCCGAGCGCAGCGCCAGCACCTGCGCGGTCCACAGGCCGCCGATCAGCACGACGTCGTACGGCGTGGGCCGGTTGATGCCGAGGACGGCCGGCTGGCCCTCGGCGTCCACGCCGGCCACCACGCCGTCGTCGCCGATGGGCAGGGCGAGGGTGTCCAGCACCCGCGCGGGCAACGCGTGCCGGCCGTGCCGGGGGCCCAGCAGACCCAGTCCGTGCCGCAGCCGCTCGCCGAGGCCGCGCGGTCCGGAGCCGGCCACCGCCGGCTGCCACGTGTCGGGGGAAGCCGTGGGAATCGTCGTCACCGCGCACCTCCGAGCGGCAGTGTGGCCAGCATGCCGGGCAGTTGCTCACGGTCGAGGCGGGCCAGGCCGGCCCCGGCCCGCCGGGCCGCCGCCTCCAAGGCGCGGCGCGCCGCCACGAGTTCGTCGTCACTGCGCCCGGTCACCCGCAGGTGCCCGCACAGCGAGACCTCCTGCCGGTCCCCGCGCGCGAGGGTGAGGCTGAAGGTGGTGGCGAGCGCCGGTATCGCCGTGACCTGCGCGACCAGCTGCGGCAGCGACTCGCCGCGCCCGCCGCCCAGTTGGGGCCAGCGCCGCACCCAGTAGGTGGTGTGCCGCCGGTTGTCGCACCGCCAGCTGCGCCCGGACTCCTCCGTACGCCGCTCCCGCGTCTCGCTGCGTCCCGCCTCCGCGGTGACCAGCGGGTTGGCGCAGGCCGAGGTGGCGAGCGCGGCGATCAGCTCCTCCTCGTCGAGCACCCGCGCCCGAAAGCCCGCCCCGGTCAGCCGGCTCGCCAGATGGTCCGCGCTCCGCACGACGCACTTCTGCGCCCCGAGCAACCCGCCCCCACGCGCCGCCACGGCCTCCGCGCAGACCTCCGGATCAAGCTTCAACGCGATCCAGGTGATCCGCACGGCCGGGGCGCCGGTCTGCTCCTGCAACGGCAGGTAATTGGCGACAGCCACCGACTGCTGCGGCAGGTGCAACGCGGGCGCCGGCTGCGTGTGCAGCACCACCTGCGCCGACTCCAGCCGTATCCCGTCCACCTCCAGTGCGTCCCGCACCAGGCCCAACGGCAACGGCTGCCGACTCCGCTCCGCCCGCAACGCGGTGGCGTCGGCCTCCACCTGGAGAACGGCGGTGACGAAGGTGCCGTCGCCGACGATGCCGACGGTACGGCGGTCACGCCCGCCGTACGCGTACGTGCGCAGGCTCGGCTCGCACTCGAGCGCGGGCACCAGCGACGGCTCGGTGCCCGGCGGTATCGGGGTGTTCGCGGCCCGGCGCCTGCGCGCCTTCAACTCCCGTGCCGTGGTCAGCCATTCGGGCAGCGAGCGGCCCCGGCGCCGGACGAACGCGAGGGCGACCAGCAGGACGGCGACGACCGCGGCGGGTACCAGGGCGACCGGGCCGATGACCCAGCCGACGACGAGCGCGGCCAGCGCGAGTTCCGGCAGCACGAGTCGTTGCATGCGAAATGAACCGGACAGCGCCGGACGGGCACCGGGGCCGGCCGGGTCCGGGATCCGCTGTTCCCGGGGCGGCGCCGACCGCGATCCCCCCGGTTGCGGACCGGCCGTCGAGGGGCCGGCTCCCCGTTCATGCCGGCGCGTACGAGCCCGCGTCCCGGAAGCCCTCAACTCATCCCCCCATTTTCCTTACGTCCCTCTGCAATTCAGCCCCCGAGCAGAGCCCTTGAGGGCCCGGGTACCCTACCCGCTCCACGGAACCGACCAGACACCAGGCATAGTAGGGGCTCGGTCCGACAACGGTGTGCCGGAGACGGTGGTCTTCGACCGGTATCCGGACGGCCACACGGGGAGAATCAGGGGCAGATGGCATCTCGGCGGGATCAACTCAACGCCTACACCTTTGCGAAGCGGCGCATGCTCGCGGCGTTCGTCCAGCCCTCCTCCGACGGCTCGGAGGAAGCAGCCCCCAGGCCGTTGCGGGCGGTCCTGCCCGGCACCATCGTCGGCGTGGTCGTCATGGCCGTGTTCGGCGCCTGGGGGATGTTCCGCCCGACCGCGCCGCAGGGGTGGGACACCCCCGGTGAAAAGGTGATCATCGCCAGCAAGTCGACCACCCGGTACGTCGTCCTCAAGACCGACGGCAAGACCCAGCTGCACCCGGTGCTCAACATGGCGTCGGCGAAGCTCCTCCTCGCCGACGGCAAGGGCGACGTGGTCACCGTCGACGAGTCGATCCTCGACAGCGGCAAGATCCCGCACGGCGTCACCATCGGCATCCCGTACGCCCCCGACCGCCTGCCCTCCAGCCAGGAGGCCGGTGCCAAGAAGCGCTGGGCCGTCTGCGAGCGTCCGAGCGCGGGCGGCAGGGCCATCCAGAAGGCGGCGTTCGTGCTCGCCGCCCGCGACATGAAGAAGACCGACGGGCCACGCCAGAAGCTCGGCGGCGGGGACGTCCTGTACGTCGCCGCGCCGGACGGGCAGCGCTACATCGTGGACGCGCACGGCACCGCGTACGAGGTCGACAAGAACGACGAGTTGCTGCTGCGTACCCTGGTCGGCGCCGGCCGGCAGCCCCAACGCGTGTCCCGGGACTGGCTCGACACCCTGCACCGGGGCGACCGGATCGAGTTTCCCCCGATCCAGGGAACCGCGAGCGCCCCCGCCGGCATCCAGGGCAGCCTGCCGGCCGGCGCGAACAAGGTCGGCATGGTGCTGCGGGCCCCCAACGGCGACCGCCAGCAGTACTACATCGTCGAACAGGGCAAGGTCCTGCCCGTCTCGGACTTCACCGCCAAGCTGCTCCTCAACAGCAAGGAACTCGTCGGCCTCGGCCAGGCGAGCAAGCCCCTCGACGTCAGCGCGGGCGCCTTCGTGCCCGGCTCGACCGCCTTCGACGCCGACCGCAAGTGGCCGAGCCTCACCCCGAGGGTCGTCAACGACGCGGGCACCGCGAGCGGCAGCCGCGACACCGTCTGCAACGTCCTCGACCACGTCGCCGGCAACGGCACCACCACCCTCGCCACCTGGGCGGGCACGGACTTCCCTGCCGAACTGCCCACCGGGTCGTCGAGCGCCTACGTCACCCCCGGCTCGGGCCAGCTCTACCGCCAGTTCCAGGGCACCGACACCAAGGTCGGCGGCGTCTTCCTCGTCACCGACACGGGCCTGCGCTACGCCATGCAGTCCAACGCCGACAGCGGCTCCCGGGGCACCGAGTACGGCATGACGGACAAGCAGCGCAAGGAGTTGCAGCAGGAGGCCCAACTGGCCCAGACCCGGCTCGGGTACGCGGGTCTGGACCCCGCCCCGATCCCGGTCGCCTGGTCCCTGTTCCTGCCGACGGGACCGCGCCTGTCGACCACCGCGGCGAGCCAGCCGCAGGGTTCGTAGGAGGAGCCACGTGTCGTACCCGCGCCTGCTCCGTACCGCGGCGATCGCGGCCGCCACGCTGTGCACCGCCACAGTCGCCCTGGCCCCGCCCGCCGCCGCCGACTCCTTCGCCGACCAGTGCAACTTCCCGAACAAGGTGTATCCCGGGCGTCCCTGGGCCCTCCAGCGCGTGCTGCTGGACGAACTGTGGAGCCAGTCCAAGGGCAAGGGCGTACGGGTCGCGGTCATCGACACCGGCGTGGACACCAAGAACCCCCAGCTCACCCACGCGGTGGACGCGTCCAGCGGGACCAACCTCCTGCCGCCGAAGAACAGCAAGGGCCAGAAGATCGACCGCGGCAACGCGAGCGGCACGACGGACACCGTCGGGCACGGCACCCGTGTGGCGGGCATCATCGCCGCCCGGCCGAGACAGGGAACGGGATTCGTCGGCCTCGCGCCCGAGGCGACCATCATCCCCATCAAGCAGAACGACGCGGAGGGCGACGGCACCGCGGCCACCCTCGCCCAGGCCATCGAGCACGCGATCAAGGAGAAGGCCCAGGTCATCAACATCTCCCAGGACACCGCGAACGCCATACAGCCGGCCGACGGCCTGCACCGCGCGATCGACGACGCCCTGGCGCACCAGATCGTGGTCGTCGCCTCCGCGGGCAACGACGGCCTCGACGGCAACGTCAAGCTCACGTACCCGGCGTCCTACCCGGGTGTGCTGGCGGTCGCCGCCTCGGACCGCAACAACGAGCGCGCCTCCTTCTCCCAGTCCGGCGACTTCGTGGGCGTCGCCGCCCCCGGCGTCGACATGATCTCCACCGTGCCCGAGGGCGGCCACTGCTCGGACAACGGTACGAGCTTCTCGGCCCCGTACGTGGCCGGTGTCGCCGCGCTCATCAGGGCGAAGCACCCCGACTGGACGGCGCGCGAGATCGTCGCCCAGATCGAGCAGACCGCGGAGCGCTCGGTCGCCGGGCACGACATGCTGGTCGGCTGGGGTGTCGTCGACCCCGTACGCGCCCTGACGGACGACGAACACCCCATCGAGAAGCCCGACCCGCACGAGGGCCTCAGCCGCGCCGAGGCCCCCACCCCGGCCCGCCTGGTGCTCGGCGAGACACCCGACGAACGCAACGCCCGCCTGGCGACGTACGTCGCCGTCGGAGCGGCCGTCTTGGTGGCCGCCCTCGCGGGGGCGGCGGTGGCGATCCGCGACGCGCGCAGAAGGCCGGCGAACGGCGGCGTGAAAGATGCGTGAAGGTCGCCGGGCTGCAGCAGACTTGTCACACAAGTCAGTTGGGGGGTGTCAGTCGCGTTGACTACAGTGATTGCATTGCGAAGACGAACGCTTGAGGAGTGCTGCCGCCTCAAGCAGGGGACGGAAACGGGGGTGGCGCAACGTGCGGCCTGACGACGGCACGGGCGGGCTGAAGGTTGGCCTGGAGGCTCTGAAGACCTTCAAGACGCGTGTGGACTCGGTGCTCAAGACATTCGAGGACTCGCCCGGCTCGGCGAAGAAGGTGGCGATGCATACGATCACCGCCGAGTCGTTCTGCGGCAACGGCGGATTCCCTGAGGCCACGGGACTGCACAGCCAGTACACGCGCGTCCACGACCGACTCATGACGCTCTCCCAGTCGCTGACGCTGCAGATCGAGGCGATGCAGATCGCCGTGCACGGCGCGGACATCGGTTTCGCCAATCTGGACGACGACCAGCGGCGCCGGTTCCACGAGATCCGCATGCAGATCAACGAGCAGTTCGGCGATGCGCGGAAGGACCAGAAGCGCACCGATACTCAGCAGCTCGGCGACGGGGAAATCTGATGGGCGACCAGAACACGAAGCCAGATTTGCACCAATTTGACCGTGAGCTGGCCGCACAGCAGTTCAAGCAAGAGAAGTCGGCCATGGGCGGAGGCCAGTGTGCCGCGCCGAGCCTCAACAAGCCGGGCGGCGGCTGCCAGGTCAGCGACTTCGAGGGCCACCAGCTGAACGACATGGTCGACATGGTGAAGTCCGCGAACCACGAGCACCTGGAGAACGCCGCCAACGGCCTCTGGGACGCGCGGGACGCCATCTGGAGCGCCGCCGATGAGCTCCTGGAGCACATCGGCCGGATCGACTGGCACGGCGAGGCGGCCACCTCGTTCCACAGCTGGGCCGGCGACCTCGTCAACCACACCTACGAACTCGGCTTCTACGCGGACAACGTGGCGACCCAGGTCTCCGCGGCCAGCATGGGACTCGCCTCGGTGAGCAGTTCCATGCCGCCCCGCGACAACCGGCCCAAGATCCTCCTGCCGGCCGAGCAGGCCAAGTTGGATCCGGGTGGCATCCAGGCCCAGGTCGTCGAGAACCACCGCCAAGAGGCGATCACCCAGATGAACCGGCTGGCGTCGTACTACGCGGTCTCGGAGGGGAACCTGCGGGGGCTGGAGGAGCCCAAGTTCGGGAAGATGCCGGACATGGGGGTGCCGCTGGCTAGTGGCGGCTCCCGTCATGATTCGGACAGCGGAGGTCAGACAACTCCCGCACATCTGCCCACGGGTGAAACGGCGCGCCAGTACTCTGTCGCATCCCCGGACGGGTCGGGTGTGAAGGGGGCCGACCTCGCGCCGAAGCTGAACCACGTGGTCCTGCCGCCCGATCGGCATGTTCATGTTGACCCGTCCCAGCACGTCGGCACCAACATCGACAGCGTCAACACCCTTCCCCCGGACACCGTGAAGCCGACGGTGCCGGTCACGCCGCCGACCGCACCCGGTCCTGGTGGCGGCGGTGGGGGACCGATCACTCCCTTCCCCTCCGGCCCTATGGTCCCGACTGTTGGCTTGCCGGTGGCACGCGGCGGAGCGGGCGGCGTCCGGGGCCCGGTCGGGCCTTCACGGATGGCCGTACCCCCCGTCGAGGAGCCGGAAGTCGGAACCGGCACGGGGCGCGGGCCCATCAGCGGGGTACGGCAGCCTGTCGTTCCTGGTCAGGCTGGCGCGCGTGGGCCGGTGTCGCCGATGGGCAGGACCCCCATGGGTCAGTCCCCCCTGGGCAAGGCTCCGGTGGGCCGGGGACCGGTCGGTCGCAGCATCGTCGGCGGAACGCCTCGGACCGGGGGC
This sequence comes from Streptomyces hygroscopicus subsp. hygroscopicus, assembly GCF_030269125.1. Lineage (GTDB taxonomy): Bacteria > Actinomycetota > Actinomycetes > Streptomycetales > Streptomycetaceae > Streptomyces > Streptomyces hygroscopicus_C. The sequence goes on from NZ_BSSM01000011.1 coordinate 301,561, forward strand.
GTGCCGGGCGAGCGTATCGGTGAACTGGGCCCGACCGGGGCGGCACGCACCGGCGGTGTCATCGGTGGCCGGCCGACCACTCCTTCCGGGAAGGGCGTCACCGGATCCAGGGTGCCGCGCGGCAAGGTCATCGGCGGCGAGTCTGCCGCTCGTGACCCGCACGCCGTCGAGCGGCCCGGTCAGCGCGGAGTGATCCGTGGGGCCATGCCGGAGGGCACCGAGGCGCAGGCCTCGCGCAGGCCCGTGACTCCCGGCGGGGCGGTCGGGACGTCCAACAGCAAGGCGCCGACGGCCAGGAACGGCACCGGCGCCGCCGACGAGCACACGCCGGGGCGTTCGTCGGCCCGACGCTCCACACGGGACCGCGACGACAAGAACTCGCGCCGGCGGCAGGCGCCGGAGACCGAGTAACGAGATGAAGCGAGGACGTACGAGAGGCATGTTGTCAGCGAGCACGAGACGACTGACCGCCGCGTGTGCGGCGCTCGGCGCACTGATGGCTCTGCCGGTGGGCCTGGCCCCCAGCGCGGCTGCCGCCGACGTCCAGTCGCAGCAGTGGTACCTGTCGGCGATGAAGGCCGACGAGATGTGGAAGACGAGCACGGGCAAGGGAGTCAAGGTCGCCGTCGTCGACACGGGCGTCAACCCGTCGACCCCCTCCCTGCAGGGGAAGGTGCTGGTCGACGAAGTGCCGAAGTCCCTTTCCTACGGGGCTACGCAGGACATCAACGGTCACGGTACGACGATGGCGGAGGAAATCGCCGGTACTGGGCGCGGTGGAGGCCTGAAAGGCCTGGCGCCGGGTGCCGAGATCGTGCCATACCGCGTCGCGCTCGATGGGATGAGCCTTGCCCAGGTGGACAAGGCACCCAAGCTGAGCAACGTGATCAAAGCTATCGCTGACAGCGACGTCAAGATCATCAACATGTCCTTCGGAGACGATATCTCCTACGACGGCGAGCAGGAAGCAATCAAATACGCTGCTTCAAAGGGCAAGTTGATGTTCGCCGCCGTCGGGAACAATGCCCAGACGTCGAACAACGCCGGATACCCGGTTTCCTATCCGTACGTCGTCGGAGTCTCTGCCATCGACAAGACGGGGAAGGTGGGGAAGTTCTCGACACACGGGCGGGATGTCGATCTTACGGCCCCTGGTGTGAACTTGCCCGCATGGTGCAACGCGAGCTTCCGCTCTTACTGCTCTCACGGAAACGGCACCAGTGACGCCACCGCCATCGCCTCCGCCTCCGCCGCCCTCATCTGGTCCGCCCATCCCGACTGGACCGCCAACCAGGTTCTCCGGTCGCTGATCGACACCGCTGGCCGGGACTGGCCCAAGGACACCCCCAGCAATTACCTCGGCTACGGCGTCGTGCGCCCCCGCAAGGTGCTGGAGAACCCGAACTACAACCCGGGTTCGGCGACCGCAGACCCCCTTGCCACGGAGAACTGGCGCGGCAAGCCGAAGACCTCACCCTCCACCCCCACCCCCTCGTCCCCCGCCAAGTCCACCTCCGGCGGTGAGACCTCCGCGGCCGACACAAGCTCGAAGTCGTCCGGCAACACCCTGACGTGGGTCGTCGTCGGAGCGGCCGCCGCACTGGTGGTGATCGGTGGCGCGGCCTTCGCCGTGATCCGGTCGCGACGACGTGCCTGACGGTTCACAGGAAAGGCGTCACCGTCCGGTGATGCGCAGTCAACAAGAGCACAGCTCTCACGAAGGGGAGTGCCGCAATGGCCGACGGCCGTAAGTTTGTAGACGAGCACGCACATAAGCTCCAGACGAACGTCATCGACCGCTACGACTCGGTCAAGAAGTGCCTCGGCCGCCTTCAGGGCACGATCGACATGATCGAGGCCCAGTGGACCGGGCACGGCTCCAACGCGTTCAAGACGAAGCAGCACGAGATCAACGAGCACATGGCCGCCATCGGCCGCATGCTCGAGGACTTCCTCGAGGGCATCAACCTGAACAAGAAGGACAAGACCCAGCTCGAGGACGAGCTGCACTCGACGATCAGCAAGATCGAGGTCGACGCCGGCGCGAGCACCTCCGCGCTGAACCTGTACTGACCGGGATCGATCCCAAGGAAGAGGAAGACATGACCACTCCGCACTACCAGGATCTGTCCGTCAAGTACGGCGCCATGGACGCGCTCGCCACCGAGCTGGGCAACGTGGCCAAGCAGCTCGAGGACGACCTCAGCGCGCTGAAGAAGGGCGTCCTGGACGTGGCCGAGGGCTGGGGCGGCGAGGCCTACGACTCGTTCCAGCGGAAGTCCGTGAAGTGGGACCAGCACGCCACCGGTATCCACCAGGCGCTGATGTCCATCACCCAGCGGGTGCACGCCGCCGGCGGTGACTACCGCGGTGGCGACCTGAAGGGCGCCAGCTACTTCGAGTAAGCAACAGGCCGTGCGAAACGGCGAGGGGTGGGCACGCGCGGGAGGTGCCCACCCCTCGTCCTGTTACGCGCAGTCGCCCTCACGGGCCAGCGCCGCGCGGAAGTCCCGGGCGAGGGCGTCGTTCCCGGAACCGGTCTGCACGAGGGTCTTCTTGCCGTCACAGTTCAGGGTGGTCGACCAGCGACCCGAGCCGGAGCCGTTCAGCCAGAGCAGGTACGGGTCCTGGGTGACGGTGAAGTGCACCTCCTCGCTCCCCGCACGCAGCGCGCAGCTCCAGAGCCCGAAGTCACCGTGGGTCGCGTACTGCTCCGTGTACTTCGCCGGGACACTGAAGCCCGGCAGGCCGCACGCCTCTCCGGAGGCGGGCGCGTGGCCTTCGAGTAACCGCGAGGCGGCGGCGGTGGCCTTGAAGGACGCGCTCCAACAGCCGAGTTGACGTGTGAGCCCCGTCGCGGCCGTCATCAGGACATCGGCCATCCGCCTCTGCAGCGTGCCGTCGTGCCATGTCTTGTCCTGGTCGGCCAGGGTCTGTACCCGGACGTAGGCAGCGCCGCCGAAGTGGAGCCGGGCGGAGCACGACGCCGGCAGCAGCACCCCCGCCATGCTCCGGTTGACCCAGCCGGGCACGCCCGCGAGCGGTGCCCTGAAGGGCGAGACCCCTGCCACGTCGTCCGCCAGGTGCCAGACGTCGTTGCTCGGTGAGCCGCCCACGGAAAGAGAGAACTGCAGCTGCTTCATCACCCCGTGCGCGTCGAGACCCGCCCCCACCTGACAGGTGGCGAGCGTGCTCCCCTTGAGGTCTCCCTCGTCGGACGCGTACCGATGGAGGGGACGTATGCCGAGCGCGGCGACGTCGCCACGCTTCAGCGTCCCCCAGCAGAACGACTTCTGCTCCGCGGCCGAACCGCTGTCACCACCGCGCAGGACGGCGACGGTGACTCCGGCCGCGGCCACCAGCACCGCCACCGTCACGGCCAACACGATTCCTGTTCGCTTCCTCCGGTTCATCAGCCTGCGGGCTTCCCCATGTAACCGACGCCGTTCGTCAGACCGTCGTGGTAGCGGGTCAGTCCGGCACCCTGGAGGTTGTTCTCGAACTGACCGGGGTCCTGGTCCATCAGCTGCCACTGGCTCTGCGGCAGCTTTTCGTGCACGGCTTTCTCCAGCATCCTGTCCACCTGCTGGTGACCGGCGGAGAAGTGATCGGCGAGATGCTGCCGCGTCTCCTGGTCGACCTGGGAGTTGAGGTTGTTCTGGTACTCGGCGGTACCCACGTCGACCATGCGCTGGATCGTGTCTCCCGCCAGCGGGATGCCGGTGACCGGAGCGCCGATCACGTGGTAGTACGACCGGACCTGATCCACCCACCGTGTGGCCACGTGATCGAGCGCCTCACCCAGGAGGAAGCCCTGATCGGTCAGCCCTCCGGCGGCCTTCATCGACGAGATGCGCGCCATGTCGTTGCACTGTTGAAGTCCGTGTACAGCGAGTAGGCGGCGTCACCCACCGCCTTCAGGTCCTGCTGGCTCACGGTCAGGTCGCCGGTGGGGGCCGCGTCTCCCCCTCCGCCCGGCTCTGCGAGCTGGTTCAGCCGCATATGGGTACGGCGCTGCTGCGCGTCCGTCTTGAGCTGCTCCCATTCGTCCCATGCCATGCGGTTGTCCCTCCCCCGTCTCCTGAGGCATCCCGGAGACCCGAAGCCCCAGACACGTCACCGGTCGGCCATGTCACCATCTCATCCGAGTCCCTGCACCCTGCCGGGGCCCAGCGGAAAGTCGCCGGGCCCTCGACAAGAGCGTCAGTACCCCACGTCCACCAACCCCGTCTGCACCAGCATCTTCCCCCGCCTGCGCGACACGAAGACACCCCGGCCCGCCGGCATCGGCCGCGGCCGCACCCCGCCGAGGATGTCGCCCTCGCTCGGGTCGCCGGCCAGTACCACGCCCTGGGCGCCCAGTTCCATCATCCGCTGCATGAACGCCTCGAACGACGCACGCCCAGCGCCCGCGGTCGAGCGCGCGATGATGAACCGCACGCCGACGTCACGGGCGAACGGCAGCAGGTCGGTGAGGCCGCTCAACGGGTTCCCGCTGGACGTCGACACCAGGTCGTAGTCGTCCACCACCACGTACACCGTCGGGCCCCGCCACCAGCTGCGCTCCCGCAGCTGCTGGGCCGTCACATCGGCCGTGGGCGTACGCCGGTTCATCAGGTCGGCGAGGGCCACCATGTGGTGGTCCATGGAGTTGGACATCGGGATGTACTCGGCCAGATGCGAGGCCGGGGTGACGTCCAGCAGCGAGCGCCGGTTGTCGACCACGAAGAACTTCGCCTCGTCGCCCGAGTAGCGCCGCGTCAGCTGCGTGATGAGCAGCCGCAGCAGGTTCGACTTGCCCGACTCGCTCTCGCCGAAGACCATGAAGAACGGGTCCGTCTCGAAGTCGACGAACACCGGTTCCAGGTCGTTCTCGTCGATGCCGAAGGCGACCCCGTGCCGGGGGAACCGGTCGCCCGCGGGCAGCTGCGCCACGGGGAGTTCCCGGGGCAGCATCCGCACCTGCGGCGCCCCCGGCGCCTGCCAGTGCCGGGAGACCTCGGCCGCCAGCGCGGCCGTCGCGTCCGCCAGGTCCGTGTCGGACGTCAGGCCGTCGATGCGCGGCACCGCCGCCATGAAGTGCAGCTTCTGCGGCGACACACCGCGGCCGGGCACGCCCGCCGGCACGTTCGCCGCCACCTTGCGGTCGATCTCGGAGTCCATGGTGTCGCCGAGCCGCAGTTCGAGGCGGTTCATCAGGTGGTCCTTGAGATTCGCGCGGACCTCCATCGAACGCGACGCCGTCAGGACCAGGTGGATGCCGTAACCGAGGCCGCGGGAGGCGATCTCCAGGACGGCCGGCTCCAGACCGTCGTAGTCGTTGCGGAAGTTGCCCCAGCCGTCGATGACCAGGAAGACATCGCCCCACGGCTGGTCGGTGACCGAGATCTCGCCGCGCTCGCGCCGGGCGCGGAAGTCCTGGATCGAGGCGATGCCCGACGTCCGGAAATACTCCTCGCGGCGCCGCAGCACACCGTAGACCTCGGACACCGTACGCCGCACCCGCTCCGGGTCCAGCCGGGACGCGATGCCGCCCACGTGCGGCAGGCCGGAGACCGCCGCCATACCGCCGCCACCGAAGTCGAGGCCGTAGATCTGCACCTCGTACGGCGTGTGCGTCAGCGCGAAGGAGCAGATCAGCGACCGCAGCAGCGTGGACTTGCCGGACTGCGGGCCGCCCAGCAGCTGAAGATGGCCCGCGGCACCGGAGAAGTCGAGCCACAGCGGCTCACGACGCTGCTCGTACGGCTTGTCGACCAGGCCCACCGGGACGACGAGGCGTCCCGCGCCCTCGTAGCCGGGCTGCGTGAGCCCGCGCCCCTCCACGGCCGTGAGCTTGGGCAGCAGCGCGTCCAGCGAGGGCGGGCTGTCCAGCGGCGGCAGCCACACCCGGTGTGCCGCCGGGCCCTGCGCCTCCAGCCGGCGCACGATGACGTCGAGCACGGTGTCCGCGAGCGCGTCGTCGACCTGCGCCGCCGACTCCGTGCGCTGCCTCGGCACCGGCGCGTAGTGCACGGGCACCTCCGCGGCCGTGAACAGCACCGGCCGCCGGTCGACGGGCAGCGGCCCCCCGGCCGTAGCGCCCTGCCGGCCGCCGGAGCGGTACACCCCGGAGACGTACGCCGCCTTGAAGCGCACCATCTCGTCCGTGCCGAACTTCAGGAAGCCGGAACCGGGCACGTTCGGCAGCTCGTAGGCGTCCGGGACGCCGAGCGCCGCGCGGGACTCGGCCGCGGAGAAGGTGCGCAGACCGATCCGGTACGACAGATACGTCTCCAGCCCGCGCAGCCGGCCCTCCTCCAGGCGCTGCGAGGCCAGCAGCAGGTGCACGCCCAGCGAACGGCCGATGCGGCCGATCTGCACGAACATCTCGATGAAGTCCGGCTTGGCGGTCAGCAGCTCGCTGAACTCGTCGATGACCAGGACGAGCGAGGGGATCGGCTGCAACGGGGCGCCGGCCGCGCGTGCCTTCTCGTAGTCGTGGATGTTGGCGTAGTTGCCGGCGTCGCGCAGCAGCTCCTGGCGGCGGTTCAGCTCGCCGCGGATCGAGTCGCCCATGCGGTCGACCAGCGTGAGGTCGTCGGCCAGGTTGGTGATGACCGCCGCCACGTGCGGCATCTGCGCCATGCCGGCGAAGGTCGCACCGCCCTTGAAGTCGGCCAGGACGAAGTTCAGGGTCTCCGAGGAGTGGGTGACCGCGAGGCCCAGCACCAGCGTGCGCAGCAGCTCCGACTTGCCGGAACCGGTCGCGCCCACGCACAGGCCGTGCGGGCCCATGCCCTCCTGGGCTGCTTCCTTGAGGTCCAGCATCACGGGCCGGCCGTCCGGGCCGACACCGATCGGCACCCGCAGTCGTTCGGCGAGCCCCCGTGGGCGCCAGGTGCGCTGCGGATCCACGGATGCCGCGTCCCCGAGGTTCAGCAGGTCGGTGAACTCCAGGTTGGCCAGCAGCGGTTCGTCGTCGTCACCGCCGGAGGCCAGCCGCAGCGGGGCCAGTTGCCGGGCGAGCGCCTCGGCGGACTCGTACGACAGGGCGTCCGGCGTGCCCTCGTAGACGTCCCCGTTCGCGGACTCCAGGCGCAGGACGCCGGGCTGGGCGATGACCGCCAGGTCGCCGCGGGCGCCGGTGAGTTCGCCGGGCACGACCTCGATCACGGTGACGCCCTGAAGCCCCTCCATGTTGGACAGGACGGAGTCCTGCGGCAGGGACACCCCGTCGAGGACGACGACGATGTGGGGCTCCTCCAGGATCGGCGCGCCGTTCGGGTGGAACCGGGGGCGGCCGGCGAGACGGTCGGCCAGCAGGCCTTCGAGTTCCCGGGCGTCGGGACCGATCAGCCGCCGGGTACCCGCCCCGTCCACCGAGTCGGGCGCCTGGGCGTGCGGCAGCCACTTGACCCACTCCCAGCGCGGGAGCGTCCCGCGGCCCGCCGCCACCGCCAGGACCAGGTCCTCGGGGGAGTGCAGCGCGGCGAGCGAGCCGGCCAGGGCACGCACGGTCGAGCGCGCGCACTCCGCGTCGCCGCTGACGGTGACGTGGTAGAAGGCGCGCAGCGACACGGCCATCGGCAGATCGCTCAGGGTGCCGTGGACGTCGAGGAAGCGCTCCACGGCCCCCGCGGTGAGCGGCTCCAGCCGCCCGGCCGGGCCGGGCTCGGGCGCGATCAGCGGCGTGGCCAGCTCCTGCGAGCCCAGTCCGATGCGCACCTGGGCGAAGTCCTCGTCGCCCGGCCTGCGTTCCCACACCCGGCTGCCCTCGGCGACCAGCGCCCACAACTGCTCGGGCGAGGGATGCAGGTAGTACTGGGCGTCGCGCTGCGCCTTCGCGGTGTCCACGGCAGCGCCTCGGGTCTGCGACAGATAGCGCATGTAGTCACGCCGCACGTCGGCGAGTTGGCCCTGCGAGCCGCGCCGGAAGCGGATGACCATCGCGATGGACATGGCGACCGTCGACGCGATCATCACCATGCCCATGATCTTCATGAACGGCTGTCCGTTCGTGAAGAAGAAGACCACCGAGCCGCCCATGCCGAGCGTCGGCAGCAGCTGCATGAGGACGCTCTCCTGCGGCCCCCGCGGTAGTTCCGGGGGAGGCTGGAGAACTACCTCCCCTGTGGGCACTTCGGACGGCAGCGCCCGCGGCGGGCGCTTCACGACGATGTGACTCACTGCTCCCCAATTCCTCTGCCGGGCCCCAAGAATGAGGTCCGCCCCCCGTTGACGGACGGACGCAGGCCGCCGCGTGATCCTACTGACTCCGTGGGTGACCGGTGCGGGGTAGGGTGCCGGGTGTTCGCTCCAGCACACGCGAACACACCCCGTAAACCGGGGTATTCCGTGCGAGGCGCCGCCGCACGCCACTCCTGGTGGAGCCGGACGACGCCCTTCGCGCCGATTCCCGTGGATCCCGCCCGGGAAGAGGCGCAGGATTCTCACATCACGGGCGCAGGAACATTACTGAGGGGGAGTACGAGGTGAGCACGACGACCACGGGGACAGCGGTGCCCGGCACGGGGTCGGGGTCGGGACTCGGTTTCTGCCGGGTCACGATCGTCGCGCCCGACAGCCGGATCGACGTGGCGCTGCCCGACGACATCCCGGTCGCCGACATCTACCCGGAGATCCTCCGGCTCTCCCGGCAGGACCCCGCGGAGGGCGCCCCGGTCGGGTACCACCTCGTACGGCGGGACGGCGCCGTCCTCGACAGCGCGCGCTCCTTCGCCGCCCAGCGGATTCTCGACGGTGAACTGCTCATCCTGCGGCCCTTCTCCGAGTCGCTGCCGCCGGCCGTCTTCGACGACGTCTCCGAGGCGGTCGCCTCCTCGGTGACGCGGCACCGCACCCTGTGGAGCGACGACCTCACCCGCGCGGCGGGGCTGGTCGGCGCGGGCGTCCTCGCCACCCTGCTCGCCTTCGTCACCTGGCAGGCCGACCCCCGGCACGACATGCACAGCCTGCCCGGCGTCCTCGCGGGCGTCGCCGGAGTGCTCCTCGTCGTCTTCGCCGCCGTCCGCGGCCGGGTCTACGACGACCGGGGCGCCGCGATCGCCCTGGGCCTCGGCGCCCTGCCCAACGCCGGTGTGGCCGGCTCCGGCCTCCTCGCCCTCGCCCACGGTCAGGGCATCGGCAAGCTCCAGTTCCTGCTCGCCTGCGCGGCCGTTCTGCTCGCCTCGGTCGTCCTGACCCTGTGCACCCCGGGCGGGGACGCCCCGTTCGTCGCCTTCGTCCTCGCGTCCGCGCTCGGCCTGGTCACGGTGTTCACGGCCGTCCTCGTGCACTGGACGCCCGAGGACATCGCCGCCCTGTGCGCACCCCTCGCGGTCGGCGGCCTGGCCTTCCTGCCCGGGATGTCCATGCGCTTCGCCCGGCTGCCCATCGGCTTCGAACCGCCGAACTCCGCCCAGAACAGCGCCTACGGCACGGAGACCGTCGTCCAGGAACCGGTCGACATGAAGCGGATCGAGGCCCAGGCCCGCCGCGGCCACGAGATCCTCGTCGGGCTCGTCGGCGGCTGCGCGCTGACCGCCCTCGCCTCCTGCGCGGTGCTCGGCTTCTCCGACGACATCTGGGCCCAGCTGCTCGCCCTCGCCACGGCCGTGGCGCTCCTGATGCGCGCCCAGCTCTTCCGCTACACCGGGCAGGTCGCGCCGCTGCTGGCGGCCGGACTCGGCTCGCTCGTGCTGCTCGGCCTCGGACTGGCGCTCAACCCGCCCCACTCCATCCTGCGCGACGCGCTCACCGGCGACCGGTCCGGACTCGACATCCGCGCCATCTGGCTCGCCGCCGCGATCGGGGCCGGCGCGGCTCTCGTCGCGGCCCTGGGACTCATCGTTCCGCGCCGGGGCCTGAGCCCCTTCTGGGGCCGCTTCCTGGAGATCATCGAGGGCTTCGTGCTCCTCACGCTGGTGCCTCTCGCGCTCGCCGTGTTCGACGTGTACGCGGCGGCCCGCGCCATGACCAGCAAGTGACCCGGACCCCGCACGGCCGGCCCGCCCGCCCCCGGCGAGGCGGCGAAGAGGAGGAACCCCCAGCGTGAGCTTCGGCCCGCCCCCGTCCATGTACACCCAGTCCGCGCTCGCGGCCGACCAGTCGCGCAGCCGGCGCCGACGCCGTCTCCTGGGCGGTGTCGCGGCGGCCGCGGCGGTCGTGCTCTGCGTCGTCGCGGGGCTTGTGTGGTCCCACTCGTCCGGCGACGGCAAGGGCGGGACGGACGCCAAGGCGGTCCGGCAGTCCCCGGACGACGTGCGCGACAACCGGGCGAGCACGGAGAAGGCACCCGTCTCCCCGGAGGGCGAGACCGTCGTCCGGCACGAGGAGGAGGTCGCCAAGGGCGCCACCCGGTACGCGCCCGGCACCTGGGCCACGGGCAGGATCGTCGCGCGGGCGGTGGCCAACCGGATCACGGGCTACAGGATCGGCGGCTCGGACGACACCGACGACACGGCCTGGACGCTGCACCTCGACGGCTCCGTCTGCGCCGTCAGCCGCGACGTCACCGTGGACGGCCGGACCCCCGTCGTCGTCCAGCCGGCGCACGGCATCTGCGACCAGGTGCTCATGGTCGACCTCGACACCGGCGAGCAGCTGTGGAAGCGGAAGATCCCGGCGGCCGACTTCGCCTACGTCACCAACACCAATGTCGCTCTGACCAGGGGCGTCGTGGCCATAGCCTGGAGGCAGGGCTCGGCGGCGTACGACATGGACAGCGGCGAGCGGCTGTGGAACACCACCCTCGCCACCTCGCAGTGCCACGACGCGGGCTACGCCGGAGGCCGCGCCCTGCTGGCCCTGGTCGTCTGCAAGGAGGACGGTGAGAGCACCTTCAGGGTGGAGAAGCTCCAGCCGCGCACGGGCAAGATCGTGTGGCGGTACCAGGTCAGCAAGGGCGTCCAGGACGTCTTCCTGCCGTCCTCCGACCCGCCCGTGATCGCCGTCGCGGCCGGGGACACCATGGTCACGGACCTGATCACCCTCGACCCGGCGAACGGCGAGCGCCTCGCCACCATCTCGCTGAAGAGGTACGAGCCCTACTGCGATCCGGAGATCCTCGGCTACTTCGGTGTCGTCGACAAGTGCACCGGCATCGTGGTCGGCCGCGACCGGATCTTCGTCAGGGGCAAGGACGGGGACGACGTCTTCAAGCCCGCGAACCACATCACGGCGTTCGACGTCAGGAAGGGCACCGCCGTCGCCACCTTCTCCGGGCGGCGCTTCCAGCCGGTGCTCCCTGTCCGTATGAACGGTGACGACCTGATCATCTACCGCAGCAGCCTGGACGAGGTGCAGCCCGCGGCGATGGTCGACTGGAACCCGCGGACCGGCAAGGAGACCCCGTACCTGCTGTTCCACCTGCCGGAGGGCGACCTGAAGCACGGGGGGAAGGTGGAGGACGACCCCGAGTTCTCGTTCATCCTCTACGAGCGCGGCCACGTCTTCTTCGCCCCGTACCAGCTGGAATCCGACGACCCGCGCAAGGGGGGCGAGGTCGTCTCGGTCTTCGGAGTCGGTACCGCCGGCCTCGGACACTGACCCCGGCACGAGGAGGGGCGGCACCCGCGGCGCCGCCCCTCCCCTGTGGCTACTGCACGTCCAGGCCCCCGTTGTGCGCCATGGGCGTCAGGTCGAACTCCCCGTCCCGCGCCCCCAGCACGAACGCCCGCCACTCCGCCTCCGTGTAGCGGAGCACCGTGCCGGGATCGAGGGAGGAGCGCATCGCGACGGCTCCTTCGGGGAGGTACGCGATCTCCACGCGCTCCTCGTGCTCCTCGGTGCCCGGGGCGCAGTGCCACTCGACGCCCGAGATGTCGAGCGCGTACAGCTCGTCGCGCTCGCGTTCCTTGCGTGCCTTGATCTCGGCTTCCGTTTCCGCCATCTCGCGGCGACCCCTTCCCGACGTAACGTACGGACCCGGTGACGTACAGTCCCGTTGGGTCACCCTAGTGGCCGTGCGCCGCCCCCGGAGGGGTTCGCCGACCGGGGGAAAGCGGCCCATCGTCGCCTGGTACCCTGAGTGACGGCCGTTCGTGTACGCACCCCCGGAGCCCCGTGCCCTGGAGGCCGCGCGCAGCGGATCCCCGCCTTCCGAGTCACGGAAGCTCCCCCGAGATGCAGACCGGGGGCACTCGGTGGCCTCAACAGACTATGAGGAGTACGCGTGTCGCTCGACGCCGCTACGAAGAAGCAGATCATCGGCGAGTTCGGTACCAAGGAGGGTGACACCGGCTCCCCCGAGGTCCAGGTCGCTCTGCTGTCCCGTCGGATCTCCGACCTGACCGAGCACCTCAAGACCCACAAGCACGACCACCACAGCCGTCGTGGCCTGCTGATCCTGGTCGGTCAGCGCCGTCGCCTGCTGCAGTACCTGGCGAAGAAGGACATCCAGCGCTTCCGTACGCTGGTCGACCGCCTCGGCATCCGCCGCGGTGCGGCCGGCGCCAAGTAAGGACGCCGTGAGGGGAGCGGTTCCCGGCAGGACTCGGGGACCGCTCCCTTTGCTGTACGTGCGGAAACGTGCGCGGTGTCACTCACGCTTTGTAGTGTGGTAGCACAACGCAGGAACGCAGGACGCACGACACAGAACGAGGAGAAGCGCACCACGCCGCCGCCGGTCCTCGGTAGTGGCCCCCGGGGGGAAGCGAGCCCCGGGTGCTTCGATCGAAGACCGGCCCGCACCGAAGGCGCGCTTCTCCACCACCGTCCCCCTGCCACACGGGCAGACCAGGGACGAAGACGAGGAGAAAACGCTAGTGGAGAACGAGACCCACTACGCCGAGGCCGTCATCGACAACGGCGCCTTCGGCACCCGTACCATCCGTTTCGAGACGGGCCGCCTGGCCAAGCAGGCCGCCGGCTCCGCCGTGGCGTACCTGGACGACGACACCATGGTGCTGTCGGCCACCACCGCCTCCAAGAACCCCAAGGACCAGCTCGACTTCTTCCCCCTCACGGTGGACGTCGAGGAGCGGATGTACGCCGCCGGCAAGATCCCCGGCAGCTTCTTCCGCCGTGAGGGCCGTCCCTCCGAGGACGCCATCCTCACCTGCCGCCTGATCGACCGCCCGCTGCGCCCGTCCTTCAAGAAGGGCCTGCGCAACGAGATCCAGGTCGTCTGCACCGTCATGGCGCTCAACCCCGACCACCTGTACGACGTCGTCGCGATCAACGCCGCGTCCGCGTCCACCCAGCTGGCCGGTCTGCCCTTCTCCGGCCCGATCGGCGGCGTCCGCGTCGCGCTGATCCGCGGCCAGTGGGTCGCCTTCCCGACGCACACCGAGCTCGAGGACGCCGTCTTCGACATGGTCGTCGCGGGCCGCGTCCTGGAGGACGGCGACGTCGCGATCATGATGGTCGAGGCCGAGGCCACCGAGAAGACCATCAAGCTGGTCGAGGGTGGCGTCGAGGCGCCGACCGAAGAGGTCGTCGCCGCCGGTCTCGAGGCCGCGAAGCCGTTCATCAAGGTCCTGTGCCGCGCGCAGGCCGACCTCGCCGCCAAGGCCGCCAAGCCCACCGGCGAGTTCCCGATCTTCCTGGACTACCAGGACGACGTCCTGGAGGCCCTGACCGCCGCGGTCAAGCCCGAGCTGGCCCAGGCGCTCACCATCGCCGGCAAGCAGGAGCGCGAGGCCGAGCTGGACCGCGTCAAGGGTCTGGCCGCCGAGAAGCTGCTCCCGGAGTTCGAGGGCCGCGAGAAGGAGATCTCGGCCGCGTACCGCTCGCTGACCAAGACCCTGGTCCGTGAGCGCGTCATCAAGGAGAAGAAGCGCATCGACGGCCGCGGTGTCACCGACATCCGCACCCTGGCCGCCGAGGTCGAGGCCATCCCGCGGGTGCACGGCTCCGCGCTGTTCGAGCGTGGCGAGACCCAGATCCTGGGCGTCACCACCCTGAACATGCTCCGCATGGAGCAGCAGCTGGACACCCTCTCCCCGGTGACCCGCAAGCGCTACATGCACAACTACAACTTCCCGCCGTACTCCACCGGCGAGACCGGCCGCGTCGGCTCCCCGAAGCGCCGCGAGATCGGCCACGGCGCCCTCGCCGAGCGCGCGCTCGTGCCGGTGCTGCCCGCGCGCGAGGAGTTCCCCTACGCGATCCGTCAGGTGTCCGAGGCCCTCGGCTCCAACGGTTCGACGTCCATGGGCTCGGTCTGCGCCTCGACCATGTCGCTGCTGAACGCCGGTGTGCCGCTGAAGGCCCCGGTCGCCGGCATCGCCATGGGTCTGATCTCCCAGGAGATCGACGGCGAGACGCACTACGTCACCCTCACCGACATCCTCGGTGCGGAGGACGCCTTCGGCGACATGGACTTCAAGGTCGCCGGCACCAAGGAGTTCGTGACCGCCCTCCAGCTCGACACCAAGCTGGACGGCATCCCGGCCTCCGTCCTGGCCGCGGCCCTCAAGCAGGCCCGCGACGCGCGTCTCCACATCCTCGACGTGATGATGGAGGCCATCGACCGGCCCGACGAGATGTCCCCGAACGCCCCGCGGATCATCACCGTCAAGATCCCGGTCGACAAGATCGGTGAGGTCATCGGCCCCAAGGGCAAGATGATCAACCAGATCCAGGAGGACACGGGCGCCGAGATCACCATCGAGGACGACGGCACGATCTACATCGGTGCCGCCGACGGTCCCTCGGCGGAGGCCGCCCGCGCCACGATCAACGGCATCGCCAACCCGACGATGCCCGAGGTCGGCGAGCGCTACCTGGGTACGGTCGTCAAGACCACCACCTTCGGTGCGTTCGTCTCCCTGCTGCCCGGCAAGGACGGTCTGCTGCACATCTCGCAGATCCGCAAGCTGGCCGGCGGCAAGCGCGTGGAGAACGTCGAGGACGTGCTCGGCGTGGGCCAGAAGGTCCAGGTCGAGATCGCCGAGATCGACTCGCGCGGCAAGCTCTCCCTCGTCCCGGTGATCGAGGGCGAGGACGGCGACGAGGCGAAGGACGACGCCGAGCAGTGACGTCCCGTGGCTCGAAGGTGACGGCCCGCTCCTCCTCGGAGGCGCGGGCCGTCGCCCGTACCCAAACCCTCATCCAGGGCACCGGCGGCATCGGTACCGTCCGCAAGACCACCCTCCCCGGGGGCCTGCGCGTCGTCACCGAGACCCTGCCCTCGGTCCGCTCCGCGACCTTCGGCATCTGGGCGCACGTCGGCTCCCGCGACGAGACCCCGTCCCTGAACGGCGCCACGCACTACCTGGAGCACCTGCTCTTCAAGGGCACCGAGCGCCGTTCCGCGCTGGACATCTCCGCCGCGATCGACGCCGTCGGCGGCGAGATGAACGCGTTCACGGCCAAGGAGTACACGTGCTACTACGCACGCGTGCTCGACACGGACCTGCCGCTGGCCATCGACGTGGTCTGCGACATGCTGACCGGCTCGCTCATCGTCGAGGAGGACGTCGACGTCGAACGCGGTGCGATCCTCGAGGAGATCGCGATGACCGAGGACGACCCCGGCGACTGTGTGCACGACCTGTTCGCGCACACGATGTTCGGCGACAACGCCCTCGGCCGCCCCGTCCTCGGCACCGTCGACACCGTCAACGCCCTGACCGCCGACCGCATCCGCCGCTTCTACCGGAAGCACTACGACCCGACCCACCTGGTGGTCGCCTGCGCCGGCAACATCGACCACAACAAGGTCGTACGACAGGTCCGCGCGGCCTTCGAGAAGGCGGGCGCGCTGAGGAACCCGGACGCGCGGCCCATCGCCCCACGCGCGGGCAGCCGCACGATCCGCACCTTCGGCAAGGTCGAACTGCTCGGCCGCAAGACCGAGCAGGCCCACGTCGTCCTCGGCATGCCGGGCCTCGCCCGCACCGACGACCGCCGCTGGGCCATGGGCGTCCTCAACACCGCCCTCGGCGGCGGCATGTCCTCGCGGCTCTTCCAGGAGGTCCGGGAGAAGCGCGGCCTGGCGTACAGCGTGTACTCGTACACCTCCGGCTTCGCCGACTGCGGCCTGTTCGGCGTCTACGCCGGCTGCCGTCCCAGCCAGGTGCACGACGTGCTGCGGATCTGCCGCGACGAACTCGACCAGGTCGCCGCCAACGGTCTGACCGACGACGAGATCGCCCGCGCCATCGGCCAGTTGCGCGGCTCCACGGTCCTCGGGCTGGAGGACACCGGCGCGCTGATGAACCGCATCGGCAAGAGCGAGCTGTGCTGGGGCGAGCAGATGTCGGTCGACGACATGCTCGCGAAGATAGCCGCGGTCACCCCGGACGACGTCCGTTCGGTCGCCCGCGACATCCTGGGGCGGCGCCCGTCGCTGTCGGTCATCGGCCCGCTGAAGGACAAACAGGCCGCGCGGCTGCACGACGCCGTCGCCTGACCCCCGCCGTCATCGGAAATCGGCAAGCCGGCAGCCCGGTGAGCCGGTAAGTCAGCAAGGATCGGTAAGGAAGCGAAGATGAGCAAGCTGCGCGTGGCGGTCCTCGGGGCCAGGGGCCGGATCGGCTCCGAGGCGGTCAGGGCGGTCGAGGCCGCCGAGGACATGGAGCTGGTGGCCGCCCTCGGCCGGGGCGACAAGCTGGAGACCCTGGCGGAGACCGGTGCCCAGGTCGCGGTCGAACTGACCACCCCCGCCTCGGTCATGGGCAACCTCGACTTCTGCGTGCGCCACGGCATCCACGCGGTCGTCGGGACGACCGGCTGGACCGACGAGCGCCTCGCGCAGCTGAAGGGCTGGCTCGACCAGTCCCCGCACACCGGCGTGCTCATCGCCCCGAACTTCTCCATCGGGGCCGTGCTGACCATGAAGTTCGCACAGCTCGCGGCGCCGTACTTCGAGTCGGTCGAGGTGGTCGAGCTGCACCACCCGAACAAGGTCGACGCGCCGTCGGGTACCGCCACGCGCACGGCGCAGCTCATCGCCGAGGCCCGCCGCGCGGCCGGTACGGCCCCCGCGCCGGACGCCACGGTCACCGCGCTGGACGGCGCCCGGGGCGCCGACGTGGACGGCGTCCCCGTGCACGCCGTACGGCTGCGCGGTCTCCTGGCCCACCAGGAGGTGCTGCTCGGCGCCGAGGGCGAGACCCTCACCATCCGCCACGACTCCCTGCACCACAGCAGCTTCATGCCGGGCATCCTGCTCGGCGCGCGCCGCGTGGTGACCACTCCGGGCCTGACCTTCGGCCTGGAGCACTTCCTGGACCTGAGCTGAGAACGGTCCCTGCCATGCGCGCGAAGATCAACTACCTTGTCACGGCCGCCGTCCTGGTCTTCTACTTCGTCCTGGTCGGCAGCCGGGGCGTGCTGCTCATAGAGACCGGTACGGTCCTCACCGTCACCTTCGGGATCGCGGTGCTGATCCTGCCGGTCATCGGCCTGTGGTTCCTGTGGAAGAACACCCAGTTCGTCCGCCGGGCCAACCGGCTCGCCGCCGAGCTCGACGCGGAGGGCGGCCTCCCCGTGGACGAGCTGACACGCACGGCCGGCGGCCGCGTCGACCGCGACTCCGCCGACGAGGTCTTCGCCAAGCGCAAGGCCGAGACGGAGTCCTCCCCGGACGACTGGCGCTGCTGGTTCCGCCTGGCCGTCGCCTACCACGACGCCCGGGACACGCCCCGCGCCCGCAAGGCCATGCAACGGGCCATCGCCCTGCACGCGGGCCGCACCCCGACGGACGCGTGACCCTGCGCGGACATCCGCCGACCTCGTACGCGCGGGGGCGTCGCGGTCGTCGCGCGGTTCCGCGTGCCCTCGGGCGCGTCGACGGCGGGCGGTCCCGGCCATGCGGTCGGTGCCGGGCGGGCGGTCCCCGCCGGTCTCAGCGTCCGCGCTCCGCCGCCCACGCCTCCACCGCGTCCGCCGCCCGATCGAACGCCGCCGGCCGGTCGAGAAAGTCCAATGTGTGGGTCGTGAACAGCGCCGTCGCGTCTCCCGCCGCCCGATCCCCGCGGGTCAGCACCAGCGCCTGCCCCTGCACCGTCCGCGGCAGTCCCAGCCACCGCACCGGCTGCTGCACCGTCCGCACGGTGACGACCCGCTCCCACGGCACCGTCCGCGTCACCAGCAGCCCGACCCGCCGCACGCCACGCGGGCTCACCCACACCCCCGCCCGCAGCATCCGCAACGCCCCGGCGATCACCGCCAGACCGATGCCGAGCACGACACCCGCGGACGACGACGAGCCGGTCAACGCGATGAGGACCGCCGCGAACAGCACGAACGAGGCGACCATCAGCACCAGCGCCGCCATACCCACCCGCCAGGGACCGGGACGGTAGGGACGCCGCCAGCGGTCCCGGTCGTCGTACGGCAGTGCGCTCTCGGAGGCCGCCTCGAAGGTACGGTCGGCCGTCAGGAAGGGCAGGGGCACGGCGGTTCCTCACTCGGTGCTCGCGGGGGCTGTGCCCGGTGAGGCTATCCGGCCGCCTGCCCGCTCACCAGCCCGGAGCCGCCGTAAGGGTCAGTGCCCCTGGGACGCCTGGGACTGCGGAACCGGCGGATCGGACGGCGTGGACAGCGCCGGCATGCCGATGATCAGCGCGCCCACCAGCCCGGCCACGACGGTCAGGCCCAGCAGCCAGCGCCCGGCTGTCTCGCCGAAGGACCCCCGCTGCCGCGGCGGGGGAGTCACATTGCTGCGGAACGTCTCGGCCTCGGCGAGGAAGGCGAAAGGTACGGGCTCGCGCCGACGGGGCATCGCGGTGCTACTCCTTTCCCGGTATGGGGTCGAACGTGCAGACCTCACCGGTACAGACGATCGAGTGCCGTAAAAGGTGCCCATGTCGGAAAAAATCGCCGGTGCGTCTTCTTGGGGTGAGGTCCCGCTCCGGCCCCGGCGGGTGCCCCGTAAGGTGGGCGCGAACCACCGAAGTGATGGGAAGGACCCCAACCCCCGTGACCACCCCCGAGTCGCTCACGTTCCGCAGCGATGTCACCGTCGAGCTGGTCAAGTCCAGCGCTTCGGACGCCGACGTCCTCTTCGCCGCCCGCGTCTCCACCGCCGGCGAGCAGTCCCTGGACGAGCTGAAGAAGGACCCCGAGCGCTCCAAGGGCCTGATCAACTACTTGATGCGCGACCGGCACGGCAGCCCGTTCGAGCACAACTCGATGACCTTCTTCATCAGCGCCCCGATCTTCGTCTTCCGCGAGTTCATGCGGCACCGCGTGGGCTGGTCCTACAACGAGGAGTCCGGCCGCTACCGCGAGCTGGAGCCCGTCTTCTACGTCCCCGACGCCTCCCGCAAGCTCGTCCAGCAGGGACGGCCCGGCAAGTACGTCTTCGTCGAGGGCACCGAGGAGCAGCACGCCGCGGTCAAGGGCACCCTGGAGGAGTCGTACGAGCAGTCGTACGCCGCCTACCGGCAGCTCCTCGCCGAGGGCGTCGCCCGCGAGGTGGCCCGCTCGGTGCTCCCCGTCGGCCTGTACTCCTCGATGTACGCCACCTGCAACGCGCGCTCCCTGATGCACTTCCTCGGCCTGCGTACCCAGCACGAGCTGGCCAAGGTGCCGTCCTTCCCGCAGCGGGAGATCGAGATGGTGGGCGAGAAGATGGAGGCGGAGTGGGCGAAGCTCATGCCGCTGACGTACGCCGCGTACAACGCGAACGGCCGCGTGGCCCCCTGACGAGGCCCTCGCGCGCGTCGTCGGGCCGCGCGGAACGGATGTACGGATCAGCCTCCTGAAGTGTCCGTATTGCGGCATTTAGAGAAGTTCATCTAGCCTGATCAAACGGACCCGGCACTGCTTGAACCCCCGAGCAGGCAGTGCCGGGTTCCACTTTTGTCCGGACTTATCCGGCACCCCACGGGCAGACCGCGCATGGAGCACCGAGTAGCGTGTTACCCATGGCTCCGACCTCGACTCCGCAGACCCCCTTCGGGCGGGTCCTCACCGCCATGGTCACGCCCTTCACGGCGGACGGCGCACTCGACCTCGACGGCGCGCAGCGGCTCGCCGTCCACCTGGTGGACGCAGGCAACGACGGCCTGATCGTCAACGGCACCACCGGCGAGTCCCCCACCACCAGCGACGCGGAGAAATCGGACCTCGTACGAGCCGTCCTGGAAGCGGTCGGCGACCGCGCCCATGTCGTGGCCGGCGTCGGCACCAACGACACCCACCACAGCATCGAGCTGGCCCGCGAGGCCGAGCGCGTCGGTGCCCACGGGCTCCTGGTCGTCACGCCCTACTACAACAAGCCCCCGCAGGAGGGCCTGTACCGGCACTTCACGGCCATCGCCGACGCGACCGGCCTGCCGAACATGCTCTACGACATCCCCGGCCGCAGCGGCGTGCCGATCAACACGGAGACGCTCGTCCGGCTCGCCGAACACCCCCGGATCGTCGCCAACAAGGACGCCAAGGGCGACCTCGGCCGCGCCAGCTGGGCCATCGCCCAGTCCGGCCTCGCCTGGTACTCCGGCGACGACATGCTGAACCTGCCCCTGCTGTCGGTGGGCGCGGTCGGCTTCGTCTCGGTCGTCGGCCACGTGGTCACCCCCGACCTGCGGGCCCTGGTCGACGCCTACACCTCCGGCGACGTCGTCAAGGCCACCGAGATCCACCAGAAGCTGCTCCCGGTCTACACGGGCATGTTCCGCACCCAGGGCGTCATGACCACCAAGGCCGCGCTCGACCTGCTCGGACTGCCCGCCGGCCCGCTGCGCTCGCCCATGGTCGAGTGTTCGCCCGAGGAGATCGCCCAGCTCAAGATCGATCTTGCCGCCGGCGGGGTACAGCTCTAGCAACAGACTTCAGCACCACCCGGGCCCTCGCGGTCCAGAAGCTCCCCGGGCTTCACAACTGAAGACACAACCGCATACCCACGCGGGCCACCGGTGCCCGCATCACAACGACAACTGCTTCGCACGAACGTCATGCGCGCCACGTGCCGTACCGGTACGTGGCGCGTGTGGTTGAGGAGAGTCTTTTGAGTCATCCGCATCCTGAACTCGGCCCGCCCCCGCCGCTCCCCGAGGGCGGTCTCCGGGTCACCCCGCTCGGCGGTCTCGGCGAGATCGGCCGGAACATGACGGTCTTCGAGTACGGCGGCCGTCTGCTGATCGTCGACTGCGGAGTGCTCTTCCCCGAGGAGGAGCAGCCCGGAATCGACCTGATCCTGCCGGACTTCACGTCCATCCGGGACCGCCTCGACGACATCGAGGGCATCGTCCTCACCCATGGCCACGAGGACCACATCGGCGGCGTCCCCTTCCTGCTCCGCGAGAAGCCGGACATCCCGCTGATCGGCTCCAAGCTGACCCTCGCGCTGATCGAGGCCAAGCTCCAGGAGCACCGCATCCGGCCGTACACGCTGGAGGTGGCCGAGGGCAACCGTGAGCGCATCGGCCCCTTCGACTGCGAGTTCGTCGCCGTCAACCACTCCATCCCCGACGCCCTGGCCGTCGCCATCCGCACCCCCGCGGGCATGGTGGTGCACACCGGCGACTTCAAGATGGACCAGCTCCCGCTGGACAACCGCCTCACCGACCTGCACGCGTTCGCGCGGCTCAGCGAGGAGGGCATCGACCTCCTGCTGACCGACTCCACGAACGCCGAGGTCCCCGGGTTCACCCCGCACGAGCGGGACATCTCCAACGTGCTGCGCCAGGTCTTCGCCGGCGCCCGCAAGCGGATCATCGTGGCGAGCTTCGCCAGCCACGTCCACCGCATCCAGCAGATCCTGGACGCCGCGCACGAGTACGGCCGCCGGGTCGCCTTCGTCGGTCGCTCCATGGTCCGCAACATGGGCATCGCCCGTGACCTCGGCTACCTGAAGGTTCCGCCGGGCCTGGTGGTCGACGTCAAGACGCTGGACGACCTGCCCGACCACGAGGTCGTCCTCGTGTGCACGGGCTCCCAGGGCGAGCCGATGGCGGCGCTGTCCCGGATGGCCAACCGCGACCACCAGATCCGCATCGTCGACGGCGACACGGTCATCCTGGCCTCGTCGCTGATCCCCGGGAACGAGAACGCGGTCTACCGCGTGATCAACGGCCTGACCCGCTGGGGTGCCAACGTCGTCCACAAGGGCAACGCCAAGGTGCACGTCTCCGGTCACGCCTCCGCGGGCGAGCTGCTGTACTTCTACAACATCTGCCGCCCGAAGAACCTGATGCCGGTGCACGGCGAGTGGCGCCACCTGCGGGCCAACGCCGAGCTGGGCGCGCTCACGGGTGTCCCGCACGACCGGATCGTCATCGCCGAGGACGGCGTGGCGGTGGACCTGGTCGAGGGCAAGGCCAAGATCTCGGGCAAGGTCCAGGCCGGCTACGTCTACGTCGACGGGCTCTCCGTCGGCGACGTGGGCGAGTCCGCGCTCAAGGACCGCAAGATCCTCGGCGACGAGGGCATCATCTCGGTCTTCGTGGTCGTGGACTCCTCCACCGGCAAGATCACCGGCGGGCCGCACATCCAGGCCCGCGGCTCGGGTATCGAGGACGCGGCCTTCGGCGATGTCATCCCGAAGATCGACGACGCCCTGGAGCGGTCCGCCCAGGACGGCGTCGTGGAGCCCCACCAGCTCCAGCAGCTGATCCGCCGCACGCTCGGCAAGTGGGTCTCGGACAACTACCGCCGCAGGCCGATGATCCTGCCCGTGGTCGTGGAGGTCTGACGGCCCGTCGGCCCGGACCCGGAGCGGGGCGCCTCGATTTGCATCGGGGCGCCCCGCTCCAGTACGTTTACGACCTCGCCCGGTGGGAACCCCGACACTTCACGTGCTGGACAAGGTGCCCCGGACCGGGTGGGAAAACCGACTCAGACCTTCTGATAAAGTCGGAACCGCCGGAAAGGGAAACGCGAAAGCGGGAACCTGGAAAGCACCGAGGAAATCGGATCGGAAAGATCTGATAGAGTCGGAAACACCGAAGGGAAGCCCGGAGGAAAGCCCGAGAGGGTGAGTACAAAGGAAGCGACCGTTCCTTGAGAACTCAACAGCGTGCCAAAAGTCAACGCCAGATATGTTGATAC
>NZ_BSSM01000012.1 GCF_030269125.1 Streptomyces hygroscopicus subsp. hygroscopicus
TGCTGGCCACCGTGCGCGGCGACGTCCACGACATCGGCAAGAACCTGGTCGACATCATCTTGTCGAACAACGGCTACAACGTGGTCAACCTGGGCATCAAGCAGCCCGTCTCGGCGATCCTGGAGGCCGCCGAGGAGCACCGTGCGGATGTGATCGGGATGTCCGGGCTGCTGGTGAAGTCCACGGTGATCATGAAGGAGAACCTGGAGGAGCTGAACCAGCGCGACCTGGCGGGCAAGTACCCCGTCATCCTGGGCGGGGCGGCGCTGACCCGGGCGTATGTGGAGCAGGACCTGCACGAGATCTACCAGGGCGAGGTCCGCTACGCCCGCGACGCCTTCGAGGGCCTGCGTCTGATGGACGCCCTGATCGGCGTCAAGCGCGGCGTGCCCGGTGCGAAGCTGCCCGAGCTGCGGCAGCGCCGGGTGCGGGCCACCCCGGTCGCCGAGGTGGCCGAGCGCCCGGAGGAGGGCCACGTCCGCTCCGACGTCGCCACCGACAACCCCGTGCCCGCACCGCCGTTCTGGGGCACCCGCGTCGTCAAGGGCATCCAGCTCAAGGAGTACGCGTCCTGGCTGGACGAGGGCGCCCTCTTCAAGGGCCAGTGGGGGCTGAAGCAGGTCCGCACCGGCGAGGGACCGTCGTACGAGGAACTCGTCGAGACCGAGGGCCGGCCCCGGCTGCGCGGTCTGCTGGACCGGCTCCAGACGGAGAACCTGCTCGAAGCGGCCGTGGTCTACGGCTACTTCCCCTGCGTGTCCAAGGACGACGACCTCATCGTCCTGGACGAACAGGGCAACGAGCGCACCCGGTTCACCTTCCCGCGCCAGCGTCGCGGCCGGCGCCTGTGCCTGGCCGACTTCTTCCGTCCCGAGGAGTCCGGCGAGACCGACGTCGTCGGCTTCCAGGTCGTCACCGTCGGCTCCCGCATCGGCGAGGAGACGGCCAGGCTCTTCGAGGCCAACGCCTACCGCGACTACCTCGAACTGCACGGCCTGTCCGTCCAGTTGGCCGAGGCCCTCGCCGAGTACTGGCACGCCCGCGTCCGCACCGAACTCGGTTTCGGTGGTGAGGACCCGGCCGACATCGAGGACATGTTCGCCCTGAAGTACCGCGGCGCCCGCTTCTCCCTCGGTTACGGCGCGTGCCCCGACCTGGAGGACCGCGGCAAGATCGCCACGCTGCTGGAGCCCGAGCGCATCGGTGTGCACCTCTCGGAGGAGTTCCAGCTCCACCCCGAGCAGTCCACGGACGCGATCGTGATCCACCACCCGGAGGCGAAGTACTTCAACGCCCGGTGAGTCCTCCACCCAGGGCATGACACAACGCCCTCGGGGCCCCCGCCGGGGTGCTTTTCGGCATACCCCGTCCCATGGGTGATAAACGAAGCGCATCGACGGGCGGAGTCGTACACTGGTCGGTCCACCGCAGGCCGGTTCCCGCATGGGAGCCGGCCTGATCGTCCCTCAAGGAGGTGCGCCCGGATGACCAGCACGGTCCCCGCGCTCGGAACCCGTTCGGCCGAAGGCTCCGCCCTGCAGGCGGTGCTCCTCGACATGGACGGCACCCTGGTGGACACCGAGGGCTTCTGGTGGGACGTCGAGGTGGAGGTCTTCGCCACCCTCGGCCACACCCTGGACGACTCCTGGAAGCACGTCGTCGTCGGCGGTCCGATGACCCGCAGCGCCGGCTTCCTCATCGAGGCCACCGGCGCCGACATCACCCTCGCCGAACTCAGCGTCCTGCTCAACGACGGCTTCGAGGACCGCATCAGCACCGGCCTGCCGCTCAAACCCGGCGCCGCCCGCCTGCTCGCCGAACTGCACCAGCACGGCATCCCCACCGCCCTCGTCTCCGCCTCCCACCGGCGCATCATCGACCGTGTCCTCACCGTCCTCGGCGCGCACCACTTCGCCCTGTCCATCGCCGGTGACGAGGTCACCCGCACCAAGCCCTTCCCCGACCCCTACCTCCTCGCCGCCACCGGACTCGGCGCCCACCCCGCCCGATGCGCCGTCGTCGAGGACACCTCCACCGGCGTCGCCGCCGCCGAGGCCGCCGGCTGCCGCGTCGTGGCCGTGCCCTCCCTCGCCCCCATCGGCCCGGCCGAACGACGCACCGTCGTCCCCTCCCTGGAACACGTGGACCTCGCATTTCTGCACAGCCTGATGACGGAAATGCCCTAGCCGTTCACCCAGCGTGCAATGGCCATTGGTCCGGGCAGTCAAATATCCACGGAAGTACATCCAGGGAAATTCGCGGCAAGCCCGCACGGCCGAATTCGACGGGCCCTTCGGATAGTTGACTGTGTGACGTTCGCCACCGTCACGGGCCTCGACAATGCCGGGCGAGTGTGCCGACCGGCCCGGTTCGACCAGGATCGGCGGGCCCTTGTGTCCCGATTGGTGAGACGCTGCACTAATCCTGCCGCTGTCGGGTTTTCGGTGTGTCCACGCCCGGTTTCACAGCGTGATGAGGGGTCAACTCACGCGCTTGTGAACGCCCCTCGGAGCGCGGACTAATCTCGTCGCGAGAACATCGCCGAAGAAACCCCCGTGTTCCGCCGCGCGCCACCCAAGCATGCCGGAAACACGGACCCGAACAGCTCTGGAGAAACCCCCGCATGAACCGCAAGACTTTGGTGCTGCCGGCGGTGGCCGGCCTGCTCACCCCGGTCCTCGCCGCGTGCGGCGGATCGGGCAGCGGGAGCAAGGGCGGCGACGCCATCGTCGTCGGCACCACGGACCGGTTCACCGTCACCAAGGACGCCCCCGCGCCCATCGACCCGGCCTACGCCTACGACGTCGGCACCTGGAACCTCCTGCGCCAGACCGTCCAGACCCTCATGGCCGAGCCCAAGGGCGAGGGCGACCCGGTCCCCGACGCCGCCGAAAGCTGCGGCTTCACCGACAGCGGCAGCGAGCGCTACGCGTGCAAGCTGCGCGAGGGCCTCACGTTCGCAAACGGCGACCCGGTGACCGCCCAGGACGTGAAGTTTTCCATCGAGCGCGCCCTGCACATCAAGGCCGACAGCGGTGTCTCCTCGCTGCTGAACACCATCGACACCATCGAGACGCAGGGTGACCGCGAGGTCGTCTTCCACCTCAAGACGGCCGACGCCACCTTCCCGTACAAGCTGTCCACCCCGGTCGCGGGCATCCTCGACCCCAAGGACTACCCGAAGGACTCCCTGCGCGACGGCTTCCACCTGGACGGCTCCGGCCCGTACACCTTCCAGGCCGAGGTCAAGGGCGACGCGATCGTCAGCGTCACCTTCGCCAAGAACCCCCACTACAAGGGGGCTCAGACGGTGCACAACGACAAGGTCGTGGTGCGCTCCTACGCCGACGGCGACGCCATGGGCGCCGCCATCGACAAGGGTGACATCGACGTCATGACCCGCACCATGTCGCCCGCCCAGATCCAGAAGCTGGACTCCGGCAGCGACGAGAAGGTCGACCTCGTCGACATGCCGGGCCTCGAAATCCGCTACCTCGCCTTCAACACCGGCGCGCCCACCGTGAAGTCCAAGGCCGTACGCCAGGCCATGGCCCAGCTCATCAACCGGGGCGAACTGGTCTCGAAGGTCTACGGCACCGAGGCCGAACCGCTGTACTCGCTGGTCCCGGCCACCGTCACCGGGCACTCCAACTCGTTCTTCAACAAGTACGGCAACCCCAGCGCCGCCAAGGCCAAGGACCTGCTGACCAAGGCCGGCATCACCACCCCGGTGAAGCTGACCATGCACTACACCACCGACCACTACGGCTCGGCCACCAAGCAGGAGTTCGAGGTCCTGCAGAAGCAGCTCAACGACAGCGGCCTGTTCGACGTCACCATCCAGGGCCACCCCTGGGAGACCTTCCGCCCGGCCGAGGAGAAGGGCCAGTACGACGTCTACGGCATGGGCTGGTTCCCGGACTTCCCCGACGCCGACAACTTCCTCGCGCCGTTCCTCGACAAGGACAACTTCCTCAACTCGCCGTACTCCAACAGCACCATCCAGCGCACCCTGATCCCGCAGTCCCGCCGCGACGCCAACCGCCTCTCGGCCGCGGACAGCCTCACCGCGATCCAGGACATCGTCGCGGACGACGTCCCGGTCCTCCCGCTGTGGCAGGGCAAGCAGTACATCGCCGCCCGCGACGACATCACGGGCGTCGCCTACGCCGTCAACTCCTCGTCCTCGCTGCAGCTCTGGGAGCTCGGCCGGGGCGTGGGCGGCTGACCCGCCGGCACGACACGGAAGGGGGCGCCCCTCTCCTCACGAGGAGAGGGGCGCCCCCTTCCGTGTCGCCGCCGTACCGAACGGGCTTCCACCGGCAGCCCGTCAGTGCCCTTCGCGGCCTACTGCGCGCCGGGCCGCACCAGACCGCTCTCGTACGCGTACACCGCCGCCTGCACCCGGTCCCGCAGACCCAGCTTGGTCAGCACATGCCCGACATGCGTCTTGACGGTCGTCTCGCTCACGAACAGATCCGCCGCGATCTCCGCGTTCGACAACCCCCGCGCCACCAGCTTCAGCACCTCCACCTCACGGTCCGTGAGCGTGTGCAGGGTGTCCGGAACCGGCTCCTCGCCCGAGGGCAGATGCGTCGCGTACTTGTCCAGCAGCCGGCGCGTGATGCTCGGCGCCAGCATCGCCTCGCCGCCCGCCACCACCCGGATCGCCTGCACCAGCTCGTCGGCGGGCGCGTCCTTCAGCAGGAAGCCGCTGGCACCGGCACGCAGCGCCTCCACCACGTACTCGTCCAGGTCGAAGGTCGTCAGCACCAGCACCTTCGCCGGACCGTCCCGCCCCGGACCACTGATCTGCCGGGTCGCCTCGACCCCGTCCATCCGCGGCATACGGATGTCCATCAGCACGACGTCCGGCTGCAGGGCCCGCACCTGATCGAGGGCCTGGAGACCGTCACCGGCCTCGCCCACGACCGCGAGATCCTGCTCGGCCTCCAGGATCATCCGGAAACCCGTACGCAGCAGGGGCTGGTCGTCGACCAGTAGGACGCGGATGGCCACGTGACACTCCTTCGCTAGTCCGCGCCCATTCTGCCCTGCGGCGCCTCGCCCGACTCCCGCGCCCTCACCGGCAGCGGATACGGCGGGGGAGTGCCCCCGAACTCCGGGCAGTGCGCCTGGTGATCGCACCAGCCGCACAGTTTCGTCGGCCGCGGCCGCCACTCGCCGCTCTCGGTGGCCTGCCGGATGGCGTCCCACAGCGCGCGCAGCCTGCGCTCCACCCGCTCCAGATCGGCGGGCGCCGGGTCGTACGTCAGCACGTCACCGCTGCCCAGGTACACCAGCTGAAGCCGGCGCGGCACGACGCCCTTCAGCCGCCACACCACCAGCGCGTAGAACTTCATCTGGAACAGCGCGCTCTCCGCGTACTCCGGCCGCGGCGCCTTGCCCGTCTTGTAGTCGACGATCCGCACCTCGCCGGTCGGTGCCACGTCCACCCGGTCGATGATGCCGCGCAGCCGCAGCCCCGACTCCAGCTCGGCCTCCACGAACAGCTCCCGCTCGGCCGGCTCCAGCCGCGTCGGATCCTCCAGCGTGAACCAGCGCTCCACCAGCCGCTCGGCCTCACCCAGCCACCGCGCCAGCCGCTGCCCGTCCGCATCGTCCGCGAACAGCTCCGCAAGCTCCGGGCGGCTCTCGCGCAGCCGGTCCCACTGACCCGGCACCAGCGACCTGGCCCGCGGCGCGGTCCGCTCCCCGGCGGGCGCGTCGAACAACCGCTCAAGCACCGCGTGCACCAGCGTGCCCCGCGTCGCCGCCTCGCTCGGCTTCTCCGGCAACCGGTCGATCACCCGGAACCGGTACAGCAACGGACACTGCATGAAGTCACCGGCGCGGGAGGGGGAGAGCGAGGTGGGCGCGACGGCCGGGCGCCTGCCGACGGCCTCGGCGGTTCCGGTGACGGCTGCCTCACCGGCCCCGGCGGCTCCACCGGCTTCGGCGGCCGAGGGGTCCGGCGCGGGCGAGGGGCTCGGTACGGCAGGGGGGCTCGGCGCCTCCGTCGCCGCCGCGGGCGGGTCCGTCGGCTCGGGGCCGCCCGGCGCGGCTCCCGCCTCCTCGAAGCTGGTGTCCATGTCCACAGACCATACGGCCCACCACCGACAGTGACCCGCCACCGGCTCGGGCGGACGCCTGACCAAGGGGAAATTCAAGGGGTGCCGGGGCGAAACGTGCCACCAAGGCCGCATACCATCGATCAGAGACCCTTCCGCCCCAAGAGGCGCGGAAGACGCTTCGAACGAGGGGACACCGTGGACGTGAGCGGCGCGAGCGGGCAGCCGCGGTCCGGCGACGACCAGCCGACCGACCACCCCGCAGTCCCAACGCCCCCCAGCCCCCCGGCACCCCCCGAGGGCGGCCCCGACACGGCAGCCCCGGCCGCCGAGGCCCCCGGGGCCGAGTCCGACGGCACGGACCGGCCGGACGTTCCGGAGGGCGCGGCCGCCCAGGACGACGACCGGACCGACCCGGCCGGTCGGGACGGCCGGCCCGGCCAGGACGGCCCCGCACCCGCCGACGGCCCGGCCTCCCGCCCGGCACCCCACCGCGAGCCCGACCCCGAGCCCGCGTCCGAACCGGAAACCCATCCCGAGCCCCACCGCGAGCCCGCGTCCGAACCGGAAACCCACCCCGAGCCCCACCGCGAGGCCGCGTCCGAACCCCACCCCGCCCCCCACCGCACCCTCGCCCACTCCGAACCCCCCGGCGGCCCCGGAATGGCCAAGGGCGAACCCCCGCGGCCCCCCAAGGAGCCCGGCGGAGGCATTCTCATGGGGCGGCCCTTCGGCGTGCCCGTGTACGTGGCGCCCAGCTGGTTCCTCGTCGCCGCGCTGATCACCTGGGTCTTCGGCGGACAGCTCGACCGGGTGCTCCCCGACCTGGGATACGCCCGCTACCTCGTGTCGCTCTTCTTCGCGGTCGCCTTCTACGCCTCCGTACTGGTGCACGAACTCGCCCACACCGTGGCCGCGATCCGCTTCAAACTCCCCGTCCGCCGCATCCAGCTCCAGTTCTTCGGCGGCGTCTCCGAGATCGAGAAAGAGGCCGAGACGCCGGGCAGGGAGTTCGTGCTGGCCTTCGTCGGCCCCCTGCTCTCCCTCGTCCTCGCCGGCCTCTTCTACCTCGCCATGAAGCCCGTCCAGGCCGGCACCGTCCCCGGCGTCCTCCTCGCCGGCCTCATGGTCTCCAACCTCATCGTGGCCGCCTTCAACCTCCTGCCCGGCCTCCCCCTCGACGGCGGCCGCATGCTCCGCGCCGTCGTCTGGAAGATCACCGGCAAACCCATGAGCGGCACCGTCGCCGCCGCCTGGGTGGGCCGCGCCCTCGCCGTCGCCGTCCTCGTCGGACTGCCCCTGCTCAACTCCTCCAGCACCTTCGGCGGCGGCACCGAGGACACCGGCGGCATGGACACCGTCACCGACGCCCTGCTCGCCGCCATCCTCGCCGCGATCATCTGGACCGGCGCCGGCAACAGCCTGCGCATGGCCAGGCTGCGCGAACACCTCCCCGAACTGCGCGCCCGCACCCTCACCCGCCGCGCTGTACCCGTCGAGACCGACACCCCCCTCTCGGAAGCCCTGCGCCGTGCCAACGCCGCCGGCGCCCGCGCCCTCGTCGTCGTCGACGCCGACGGCCGCCCTCTCTCCCTGGTCCGCGAGTCCGCCATCGTCGGCGTACCCGAGCACCGCCGCCCCTGGGTCCCCGTCAGCAGCCTCGCCCAGGACCTCACCGACGACATGCGCGTCTCCGCCGAACTCGCCGGCGAAGAACTCCTCGACGCCCTGCGCGCCGCCCCCGCCACCGAGTACCTCGTCGTCGAGCCCACCGGCGAGATCTACGGCGTCCTGTCCGCCGCCGACGTGGAACGCGCCTTCGTCAGGGCCATGGCCCGCCCCGCCTGACGGCAGGCGGCCCGCTCCCGTCCCTTCCGCGGGTCAAGCCCCCGGCAGGGACCCGGTAGGCTGGTCACATGTCCGAACCGACCGGTGCCGCCCGCAGGCGCGGGCCCTTCAAGGTCGGGGACCAGGTACAGCTGACCGACCCCAAGGGCCGCCACTACACGTTCACGCTCGAAGCCGGAAAGAACTTCCACACCCACAAGGGTTCCTTCCCGCACGACGAACTGATCGGTGCTCCCGAGGGCAGCGTTGTCCGCACCACCGGCAACGTGGCCTACCTCGCGCTGCGCCCCCTGCTCCCCGACTACGTCCTGTCCATGCCCCGCGGGGCAGCCGTCGTCTACCCGAAGGACGCGGGGCAGATCCTCGCCTTCGCCGACATCTTCCCCGGCGCCCGCGTCGTCGAGGCAGGGGTCGGCTCCGGCTCCCTCAGCAGCTTCCTGCTGCGGGCCATCGGCGACCAGGGCATGCTGCACTCCTACGAGCGCCGCGACGACTTCGCCGAGATCGCCCGGCAGAACGTGGAACGCTACTTCGGCGGCCCCCACCCCGCCTGGCAGCTCACCGTCGGCGACCTCCAGGACAACCTGTCCGACACCGACGTCGACCGCGTCATCCTCGACATGCTCGCCCCCTGGGAATGCCTCGAAGCCGTCTCCAAGGCGCTCGTCCCCGGCGGCATCCTGTGCTGCTACGTGGCCACCACCACCCAGCTCGCGCGCACCGTGGAATCCATCCGCGAGATCGGCTGCTTCAACGAGCCGACCGCCTGGGAGACCATGATCCGCAACTGGCACATCGAGGGCCTCGCCGTCCGTCCCGACCACCGCATGATCGGCCACACCGGCTTCCTGCTCACCGCCCGCCGCCTCGCCGACGGCGTCGAGCCCCCCATGCGCCGCCGCCGCCCCGCCAAGGGCGCCTACGGCGAGGACTACGCAGGACCCAACGCCGACGGCGGCACGGGCCGCTGAGCCACCCGCACCCGGCACAACACCAGGGCGCCGTGCCCCAGTTCCCCACCACACGCGGGAACTCGGTCACGGCGCCCCCTCGTTGACAGGGCGCCAGAACCCCGGACGGCCGGCGAGCCGCCCGCGCGGTCCCGCCACCACCGGAAATCCCGACCCCGCCGTTCCCCCGCACCACGACGTGTGGCACCATGGCTGGCCACCCCCCCCGGCACAGCCCTCACAGGAGACACTCCTAGTGCAGCAATCCGCCGTTCCGGAGCTCGCCCACACCCATACCCGCCCCATCCACTGGCTCGCCACAGCCACCGCCGTCGCCGGCGTCGTGGCCCTCTCCTCCCTCGTCCAGCCCGGATCGGCCACCGCCGCCCAGCCGGCCACGGGCACCAGAGCGGCCCACGCCCCCACGGCCGCCGCACCACCCGCCACCACCGGCGTCGCCTTCCCCCTGTCCTGCGGAACCGAGAAGGCCGTCGTCGTCAAGAAGGCCACCGGCGACCTCGACGGCGACGGCCGGCCCGAAACCGCCGCCGTCGTCCACTGCGACACCGCCATGGGCACCCCGCCCGACGGCGTCTACGTCCTCACCCGCGCCGCCGACGGCCACACCCCCCGCGTCGTCGCCACCCTCGTCGCCCCCGAGGACCGGCTCACCGTCACCGACTTCGCGATACACACCGGCACCGTCACCGCCACCCTGTTCGGCTACTCCTCCGACGCCGTGCCCCGCTGCTGCCCCGACACGAAAACCCCGGCAGCGTGGCACTGGAACGGCAAAACCTTCCTGCGCACCACACCGGCCGGGGCCCACAGCGTCTGACGACACGGCGTCCGGAAAACGCGGCTCACTCCGCGTCGGGACCGTACACCTCCACCCTGTCCGAAACCCTGCGCACATGGATGCACTCACCGGGGCACTCCCTGGCCGAGTCCACCACGTCCGTGAGCAACGGCAGCGGCACCGGCGTCGTCGCGCCCGGGGCCTGGAGCAGCTCGTCGTCCGCGCCCTTCACATAGGCCAGACCGTCGATGTCCAGTTCGAACACCTCCGGGGCATACTGGGCACAGATCCCGTCGCCGGTACACAGGTCCTGGTCGATCCAGACCTCCAGCGCCTCCCCGGCCGGGGCCTCCTGCTGCACGGTCATCTCTCCTGACATCGGTACGCCGCACCCCCGGCACAGCCCGTACCGGCCGGGACCACTCCAGCGGCAGTCGAACACGCCCGACCCTACCCCCGGCCCCCGGAACCGGCCGCCTCCGGCCACCCCGGGTTTCCGCCCCCGCCGGCTCGGGTACGAGCGCTCGACCAGGAACAGGACGCCCCACCCACCCGACGCACACTTCCAGCCAGGCCCACGATGACACCGCCAAGCCCGACCGTCGCTCTACGTGATGACCGTACGAGCGCCCTCCGGCCTGCCCGCGCAACCGCCCACCCCGGCCGGAGCCGACAACTCCGGCCACCCCCGAAGGGTTTCGACCACGCCAACCATGGAACAAGCCGCTTCCCCATCACGTTGAGTGGGTATCCCCTCCGTGCGAGGGAGTGCGCACCGGGTGACCGACGACACACCTTGACAGTCATTGTGATCTAGGGGTTTCAATCGACACCCACCCAGGTAGGGTCTGGAAGCGTCCAGCTCCCCTTGGAGGAGGTGAGGACCGTGGCAGCCCACGACGACGACATGAACCGCGGCATCCGCCCGGGACGCGGGTCCGACGACCCGGCCGGGCAGATCGCTTACCTTGAGCAGGAGATCGCCGTCCTGCGACGCAAGCTCGCCGACTCTCCGCGACACACGAGGATTCTCGAAGAGCGGATCGTCGAGCTGCAGACCAACCTGGCCGGCGTGTCCGCCCAGAACGAACGACTGGCCAACACCCTCCGCGAGGCCCGCGACCAGATCGTGGCCCTCAAGGAGGAAGTCGACCGGCTCGCCCAGCCGCCGGCCGGCTTCGGAGTCTTCCTGCAAGCCAACGAGGACGGCACCGCCGACATCTTCACCGGCGGCCGCAAACTCCGCGTGAACGTCAGCCCGAGCGTCGACCTCGACGAGATGCGACGCGGCCAGGAAGTCATGCTCAACGAAGCGCTCAACGTGGTCGAGGCCATGGAATTCGAGCGCGTCGGTGACATCGTCACCCTCAAGGAGATCCTCGAGGACGGCGAACGCGCCCTCGTCCTCGGACACACCGACGAAGAACGAGTGGTCCGCCTCGCCGAACCGCTCCTCGACGTCACCATCCGACCCGGCGACGCCCTCCTGCTCGAACCCCGCTCCGGGTACGTCTACGAGGTCGTCCCCAAGAGCGAGGTCGAGGAACTCGTCCTCGAAGAGGTCCCCGACATCGGCTACGAAGCCATCGGCGGACTCGGCAACCAGATCGAGGCCATCCGCGACGCCGTCGAACTGCCCTACCTCTACCCCGACCTCTTCAAGGAGCACGAGCTGCGCCCGCCCAAGGGCGTCCTGCTCTACGGCCCCCCCGGCTGCGGCAAGACCCTCATCGCCAAGGCCGTCGCCAACTCCCTCGCCAAGAAGGTCGCCGAGGTCACCGGCCAGGCCGCCGGCAAGAGCTTCTTCCTCAACATCAAGGGCCCCGAGCTCCTCAACAAGTACGTCGGCGAGACCGAACGCCAGATCCGCCTCGTCTTCCAGCGCGCCCGCGAGAAGGCCAGCGAGGGCACTCCCGTCATCGTCTTCTTCGACGAGATGGAGTCGCTCTTCCGCACCCGCGGCTCCGGTGTCAGCTCCGACGTCGAGAACACCATCGTCCCCCAGCTCCTCGCCGAGATCGACGGCGTCGAAGGCCTCCAGAACGTGGTCGTCATCGGCGCCTCCAACCGCGAGGACATGATCGACCCCGCCATCCTGCGCCCCGGCCGGCTCGACGTGAAGATCAAGATCGAGCGTCCCGACGCCGAGGCCGCCAAGGACATCTTCGGCAAGTACCTCACCGAGCGCCTCCCGCTCCACACGGAGGACCTCACCGAACACAGCGGCGACAAGAGCGCCACGGTCCAGGCCATGATCCAGACCGCGGTCGAGCAGATGTACGCCGAATCCGAGGAAAACCGCTTCCTGGAGGTCACCTACGCCAACGGCGACAAGGAAGTCCTCTACTTCAAGGACTTCAACTCCGGCGCCATGATCGAGAACATCGTGGGCCGCGCCAAGAAAATGGCGATCAAGGACTTCCTCGAAAAGGACCAGAAGGGCCTTCGCGTCTCCCACCTCCTCCAGGCATGCGTGGACGAGTTCAAGGAGAACGAGGACCTGCCCAACACCACCAACCCCGACGACTGGGCCCGTATCTCCGGAAAGAAGGGCGAGCGGATCGTCTACATCCGCACCCTCATCACCGGAAAGCAGGGCGCGGACACCGGGCGCTCCATCGACACGGTGGCGAACACCGGTCAGTACCTGTAAAAAGCGGGGCGGCTGCGGGTGCCCACGGCGGGTACCCGCAGCCGACTGCTTTTCTGGCCACGACCGGAGCAGGCAATGACGCGAATGATCTCCCCACCAGCGCAAAGGCGTTCTAGGCTCTTTCCTACCGCCGAGTCGCGCAGTGCGGGCACGGGCACCGCACACGCACCGGAGCGCCAGCGGTACGTGAGCGGCGCCCATCACCGAGGGTGCCGCCGGGCAAGGAGGGCCGCATGACCGTACGGCGAGTAATGGGCATCGAGACGGAGTACGGGATCTCCGTCCCCGGCCACCCCAACGCCAATGCCATGCTCACCTCGTCCCAGATCGTCAACGCCTACGCGGCGGCGATGCACCGGGCCCGCCGGGCCCGCTGGGACTTCGAGGAGGAGAACCCGCTACGCGACGCGCGAGGCTTCGACCTCGCCCGGGAGGCCGCCGACGCCAGCCAGCTCACCGACGAGGACATCGGCCTCGCCAACGTGATCCTCACCAACGGCGCACGGCTCTACGTCGACCACGCCCACCCCGAGTACAGCGCCCCCGAGGTCACGAACCCCCGCGACGCCGTCCTGTGGGACAAGGCCGGCGAACGCATCATGGCCGAGGCCGCCGAGCGGGCCGCACAGCTCCCCGGAGCCCAGCCCATCCACCTCTACAAGAACAACACCGACAACAAGGGCGCCTCCTACGGCACCCACGAGAACTACCTCATGCGGCGCGAGACCCCGTTCTCGGACATCGTGCGCCACCTGACGCCCTTCTTCGTCTCCCGCCAGGTCTTCGCCGGCGCCGGCCGCGTCGGCATCGGCCAGGACGGCCACGAGCACGGCTTCCAGCTCAGCCAGCGCGCCGACTACTTCGAGGTCGAGGTCGGTCTGGAGACCACCCTCAAGCGCCCCATCATCAACACCCGCGACGAACCGCACGCGGACGCCGAGAAGTACCGCCGGCTGCACGTGATCATCGGCGACGCCAACCTCTCGGAGATCTCCACCTACCTCAAGCTCGGCACCACCTCGCTGGTCCTCGCCATGATCGAGGACGGCTTCATCGCGGTCGACCTGGCCGTGGACCAGCCGGTCCGCACCCTCCACCAGGTCTCCCACGACCCGAGCCTCAAGCACCTGGTCACCCTCCGCAGCGGCCGCACGCTCACCGCCGTGCAGCTCCAGATGGAGTACTACGAGCTGGCCCGCAAGTACGTCGAGGAACGGCACGGAGCCGATGCCGACGAGCAGACCAAGGACGTCCTCGCCCGCTGGGAGGACACCCTCACCCGGCTCGAGAACGACCCCATGAGCCTCGCCGGCGAACTGGACTGGGTCGCCAAGCGCGAACTCATGGAGGGCTACCGCCGCCGGGACGGCCTCGACTGGGACGCCGCGCGGCTGCACCTGGTCGACCTCCAGTACGCCGACGTACGGCCCGAGAAGGGCCTGTACAACCGTCTCGCGGCCCGCGGCAGGATGAAGCGCCTGCTGGACGAGGCCGAGGTCGACAGGGCGCGTACGAAGCCTCCGGAGGACACCCGGGCGTACTTCCGCGGCCGCTGCCTGGAGCAGTACGCCGACGACGTCGCCGCGGCCAGCTGGGACTCGGTCATCTTCGACCTCCCCGGACGGGACTCCCTCCAGCGCGTCCCAACCCTGGAACCGCTACGCGGAACGCGAAATCACGTCAAGGAGCTGCTGGACCGCTGCCGCACCGCGGAAGACCTGGTCAGGGTCCTTTCGGGCGGGTGAGCGGGGCCAGGGGGGTACTCGGTGCGGTCCGCGGCGGCGGGTGGAAGTCCCGCCGCCCGGGAATCATCGAGATGGCCCCCGTACGTTGGAGGAAACTGCGGGGCCGATGTCGGACCCGGCTTGTAGGGTCTGATCATCACCGATCGGCAGGCTAACTGAGCGGGGTGAGGTTATGGCGACCAAGGACACCGGCGGCGGCCAGCAGAAGGCCACACGGTCCACCGAGGAGGTCGAGGAGCAGGCGCAGGACGCGCAGGCCTCGGAGGACCTCAAGGAGCGACAGGAGAAGCTGTCGGACGACGTGGACTCCGTCCTGGACGAGATCGATGACGTACTTGAGGAGAACGCAGAGGATTTCGTTCGGTCCTTCGTGCAAAAGGGTGGAGAGTAAAGGCGAATTGGTCGCCTAACCTTCGAAGCGAAGGTCGTGGGGGTGGATGGCCGAGGAGCCGAGAGCCAAGGAATGCGGGAAGTGCGGGCGGAACCTGCCTCTCGCGGCCTTCGCGAGGGACAGGAACCGGCGCGACGGTCTTCAGGTGTACTGCCGGGAGTGCGTGGCCGAGTACGGCGCCGCGCACTACCGGCGGCGCCGGCAGGCCGAGGGCAAGGCCGTCCGGCAGAAGGTGGCGGTCCCTGTCGGGCATAGGCGCTGCCCGCAGTGCCGAGAGGTGAAGCCCCGCTCCGAGTGGGAGCGGAACGCGTCCTCGTCCGACGGTTGGGCGAGCTACTGCCGCCCCTGCCGTGCCGGGCGGAACAGGGCCGGCTATCCCAAGCGCGCATACGGCCTCACCGAGACCGAACGCGACCTGCGCATCGCCTCCCGAGGCGGCGTCTGCTGCGTCTGTCTCGCGGCGCCGCCCGCACATGTGGATCACAGTCACGAGACGGGTAGGGTCCGTGGCGTACTGTGCTTCAGCTGCAACGCTGCGCTGGGGCAGTTCAAGGATCAGCCCGAGGTGATAAGGCGGGCTGCTGCATACGTGGAAGGAAACGTGTGGAAGCCAACACTCGTAGCACCGGGCGTCTACCAGCTGCCTTCCTGACGCCAGGATCCTCCTCCTTCATGGACTTCCTCGCCGGGCACCAGCCGGACATGCTGCCGGGCAATCGGCAGCTGCCGCCGACACAGGGGGTGATCGAGGCCCCGCACGGCACCACCATCGTGGCGGTGACCTTCCCCGGCGGCGTGGTGCTCGCCGGTGACCGCAGGGCCACCATGGGCAATGTGATCGCGCAGCGGGACATCGAGAAGGTGTTCCCGGCCGACGAGTACTCCGCGGTGGGCATCGCGGGCACCGCCGGTCTCGCCGTGGAGATGGTGAAGCTCTTCCAGCTGGAGCTGGAGCACTTCGAGAAGGTCGAGGGCGCCCAGCTGTCCCTGGAGGGCAAGGCGAACCGGCTGTCGACGATGATCCGCTCCAACCTCGGCATGGCCATGCAGGGCCTGGCCGTGGTGCCCCTGTTCGCGGGGTACGACGTGGACCGGGACAAGGGCCGCATCTTCTCGTACGACGTGACCGGCGGCCGTTCCGAGGAGCACAACTTCGCGGCGACGGGCTCGGGCTCGATCTTCGCCCGGGGTGCGATGAAGAAGCTGTTCCGTGACGACCTGACGGAGGAGCAGGCCGTCACGCTGGTGGTGCAGGCCCTCTACGACGCGGCCGACGACGACTCGGCGACCGGTGGTCCCGACGTCGCCCGCCGGATCTACCCGATCATCACCGTGATCACCGAGGACGGTTTCCGCCGGCTCACCGCGGAAGAGGCCGCCGAGATCTCCCGTTCGGTGCTCCAGCGGCGCCTGGAGGAGCCGGACGGCCCCAAGGCCGCCCTGCTCTGAGGCGGCGGCCCGGTTCTTGACAAGGTGATCACAGTGACCATGACAGAAAGGGACGGATAACCGGTGTCGACGCCGTTCTATGTCTCACCCCAGCAGGCCATGGCCGACCGGGCGGAGTACGCCCGCAAGGGCATCGCCCGTGGCCGCAGCCTGGTGGTCATGCAGTATGCCGACGGCATCGTGTTCGTCGGCGAGAACCCGTCCCGTGCGCTGCACAAGTTCAGCGAGATCTACGACCGGATCGGCTTCGCGGCGGCCGGCAAGTACAACGAGTACGAGAACCTGCGCATCGGCGGCGTCCGTTACGCCGACCTGCGTGGCTACACCTATGACCGGGACGACGTGACGGCCCGCGGTCTGGCCAACGTGTACGCCCAGACGCTCGGCACCATCTTCTCCTCGGCGGCCGAGAAGCCGTACGAGGTGGAGCTGGTGGTCGCGGAGGTGGGGGAGACCCCGGAGGGCGACCAGATCTACCGGCTGCCGCACGACGGTTCCATCGTGGACGAGCACGGTTCGGTCGCGGTGGGCGGTAACGCGGAGCAGATCAGTGGCTTCCTGGACCAGCGCCACCGGGACGGGATGAGCCTGGCGGAGGCGCTGAAGCTGGCGGTGCAGGCGCTGTCGCGGGACACCAACGGCAGCGAGCGGGAGATTCCGGCGGAGCGGCTGGAGGTCGCGGTGCTGGACCGTACGCGTCCGCAGAAGCGCAAGTTCAAGCGCATCGTGGGCCGCCAGCTGGCGCGTCTGCTGGAGGCGCAGGGCGAGGGTTCGGCTTCGGCGGGCTCGGAGGAGTCCGACGAGGCGGAGTGATCCGCCGCTTTCTTCGTCCCGGTGTGCCCCGGCCGTCATTCCGGCCGGGGCACACCGCCGTTCACGCGTGCGGCCGGGGCGTCCGTGGGGGCGCCGTGGAGCCTCGTACGACGAGTTCGACCGGGATGTCGCCCCCCGCGGGCTCGTGGCCCTCCAGGACGGCCAGCAGGGCGTGCATGCCGCGTTCGCCGAAGAGTTCGGCGTCGAGGTGGACGGTGGTGAGTTCGGGGTCGAGGGCGGTGGCGAGGGCGAGGTCGTCGATGCCGGTGACGGAGACGTCGTCGGGGACGCGCAGGCCGAGGCGGCGCAGGGCCTTGTAGGCGCCGGCGGCGAGTTTGTCGTCGTCGCAGACGATCGCGGTGGGGCGCGGCCCTGGGGTGGTGAGGGCGGTCTCGGCGGCGGCGCGGGCGCCCTCGATGGAGATGGGCGCGCGGGCGGTGCGGAGTCCGGTGCCGGGGACGGCGGCGAGGCGGGCGCCGAGTGCGCGGGCGCGGGCTTCGAAGGTCCAGGAGGGTACGTCGGCGGCGAGGTGGAGGATGCGGCGGTGACCGAGGCCGAGGAGGTGGTCGGCGACCTGGCGGATGCCGTCGGCGATGTCGAGGTTGACGGTGGCGGCGCCGGGGCTGCCGGTGGGGTCGCTGTCGAGCATGACGAGGGGGAGGCGGTCGCCGCGGATGGCGGTGAGGGCGTCGGCGGCCATGGAGGAGGCCAGGACGCCGTCGAGGGCGGCCTGGGCGGAGGCGAACGGGTCGCGGGCCGGACCGATGCCTTCGGGGGAGGGGTAGAGGACGACACCGAAGCCGTGCTCGGCGGCGACGCGGGCGGCGCCGGTGTAGACACCGGCGAAGAATTCCGTGGTGAGGGCGGGGACGACGAGCAGGACGGTGCGGGTGCGGCCGAGGCGGAGGTTGCGGGCGGCGAGGTTGGGCCGGTAGTCGAGGGCGCGGGCGGCTTGGCGGACGCGCTCGGCGGTGGCCTCGGAGACGCGGCCGCGCCATTTGTCGCCGAGGACGAGGGAGACGGCGGCCTGCGAGACGCCGGCCGCGTGGGCGACGTCCCGGCTGGTTGGGCGCGTGCTGCTGCGTGCCACTGGGGGCCTGCTCCTTCACCTGGACGCCTGAACAGCGCACATGGTACGTATGAGAGCGGAAGTTATACGTAACACCTGGGGCGTCGAGGCGCCCCGTGCGAGCCACGGGAGGCGCCGCGACATGGCCACGGGTTATCTGGAGATACTCCGGGCGCGGCATGCGCTGCGCCTGCTGACGGGCACGCTGGTGGGCCGGCTGCCGAACGCGACGGCCGCGATCGCCCTGGTGCTGTTCGTGCGCGCCTCGGGCGGCACGTACAGCCTGGCGGGCGCCCTGGCGGCGGTCTACGGCGTGGCGAACGCGGTGGGGCAGCCGGTGCTGGGCCGGCTGGTGGATCTGTACGGACAGCCGCGGGTACAGCTGCCCGCGGCCGTCCTCGCGGCCCTGTCGATGACGGTGTTCGCGTTCTCCGGCACCGATCCGCTGCCGCTCGCGTACGCGGCCGTGGCCGCGTCCGGGCTGTGCGCGCCACCGCTGGAGGGCGGCCTGCGGGCCCTGTGGCCGTCCGTGCTGCGCGGTGAGGAGCAGGTGCACTCGGCGTACGCGATGGACGCGGTGGCCCAGGAGGTCATGTTCACGGTGGGGCCGCTGCTGGTGACGCTGTGCGCGTCCGTGTGGGACGCGCGCGCGGCACTGCTGGTGCTGAACGTGCTGGGTGTGCTGGGCGCGCTGTCGGTGGTGGTGTCGGCGCCGTCGCGGGCGTGGCGGTCGGCGCCGCGGGAGGCGCACTGGCTGGGCGCGCTGCGTTCGCCGGGGCTGCTGGCGTTGCTGGGCGCGTTCCTGTTCGTGGGGATCGCGCTGGGTTCGATCACGGTGGCGTCGGTCTCGTACGCGGACGGTCATGGCGGTGACGCGGTGTACGGCTGGTTGATGGCGGGGCTGGGGCTGGGTGCGCTGGTGGGTGGCTCGGTGTACGGGGCGCGGCAGTGGGCGGGGGTGCCGGAGCGGCGACTGCGGGTGCTGGTGGCGCTTCTGGCGGTGTGTTATCTGCCCTTGATGCTGATGCCGGGCGCGGTGGCGATGGTGCTGCTGTCGGTGGTGTCGGGTGTGTTCCTCGCGCCGTGCATCGCGTGCGCGTTCATCCTGGTGGACCGGCACGCGCCGAGGGGTACGGTCACGGAGGCGTTCTCGTGGCTGGTGACGACGTTCACGGTGGGCGCGTCGGTGGGGACGGGGCTCGCGGGGCCGGTGGTCCAGGCCGGCGGCACCGTCTGGGGTTTCGCGGTGCCGGGCGCGGCGGGGGCGGTGTCGTTGCTGGTGTTGCTGGCGACGGGGCGGGTCCTCGCAGCTCCCGCGCGGGGGGCGGTGATTGCGGCTTCATCGGAAAATGATCCAAATCGTGCTGTCGAACCCCGTTTCAGCTCCACGGATCGGGCGTAATGTTCCCTCATGGACCGCCGCATTTTCGGGCTGGAGAACGAGTACGGCGTCACGTGCACGTTCAGGGGACAGCGCCGCCTGTCGCCTGACGAGGTGGCGCGGTACCTCTTCCGCCGTGTCGTGTCATGGGGCCGCAGCAGCAATGTCTTTCTGCGGAACGGCGCCCGGCTGTATCTCGACGTGGGCTCACATCCGGAATACGCGACACCCGAGTGTGACAATGTGATCGAACTGGTCACCCACGACAAGGCCGGCGAGCGCATTCTCGAGGGACTCCTGGTGGACGCGGAACGACGCCTGCACGAGGAGGGAATCGCGGGCGACGTCTACCTGTTCAAGAACAACACCGATTCGGCGGGCAACTCGTACGGCTGCCACGAGAACTATCTGGTGGCGCGGCACGGCGAGTTCTCCCGGCTCGCGGACATTCTGATCCCCTTCCTGGTCACGCGGCAGTTGCTGTGTGGCGCGGGCAAGGTGCTGCAGACTCCGCGGGGTGCCGTGTACTGCGTGAGTCAGCGGGCCGAGCACATCTGGGAGGGCGTGTCGTCGGCGACGACGCGTTCCAGGCCGATCATCAACACCCGTGACGAGCCGCACGCGGACGCGGAGCGTTACCGCAGGCTGCACGTCATCGTGGGCGACTCGAACATGTCGGAGACGACGATGCTGCTGAAGGTCGGCGCGACCGACCTGGTGCTGCGGATGATCGAGGCGGGCACGGTGATGCGGGACCTGACCCTGGAGAACCCCATCCGGGCGATCCGCGAGGTCAGTCACGACATCACGGGGCGGCGCAAGGTGCGTCTGGCCAGTGGCCGGGAGGCGTCGGCGCTGGAGGTGCAGCGCGAGTACTTCGACAAGGCCGTCGACTTCTGCGACCGCCGCGGTATCCGTACGGGTACGGTCGCGCGGGTCCTGGAGCTGTGGGGCCGCACCCTGGACGCGATCGAGACGGAGGAGCTGGACCGGATCGAGACCGAGATCGACTGGGTGATGAAGTACAAGCTCATCGAGCGGTACCGGGCCAAGCACAACATGACGATGTCGCATCCGCGGGTCGCCCAGATAGACCTCGCGTACCACGACATCCACCGTCGGCGCGGGCTGTACTACCTGCTGGAGAAGAAGGGCCAGGCGGCACGGGTCTGCAATGACGTGCGGATCTTCGAGGGCAAGTCGGTTCCGCCGCAGACGACTCGGGCACGGCTGCGCGGTGACTTCATCCGGCGGGCGCAGGAGCAGCGCCGGGACTTCACGGTCGACTGGGTGCATCTGAAGCTCAACGACCAGGCGCAGCGCACCGTGTTGTGCAAGGACCCGTTCCGTTCGGTGGACGACCGGGTGGAGAAGCTGATCGCCGGGATGTAGCGCTCGGACGGGCTCCGGGTGCGGAGGCGTCGCGGTGGTGGAGTGCCGCAGCGCCACACGGGCGTCGTGCGTTTCGCGTGCGGCGCCCGTGTCGGTCGTAGAGTTGCGCGCACGTCATCCGCAAGACCGACCGATTACGAGGCTCTTCCGTGCGCCGACGTTCGCTTCTCATCGCCGCCGTTCCCGCTGGACTGGTCACGCTCACCGGCTGTGGC
Source organism: Streptomyces hygroscopicus subsp. hygroscopicus (assembly GCF_030269125.1). Classification (GTDB taxonomy): domain Bacteria; phylum Actinomycetota; class Actinomycetes; order Streptomycetales; family Streptomycetaceae; genus Streptomyces; species Streptomyces hygroscopicus_C. The sequence continues at coordinate 20,777 of NZ_BSSM01000012.1, forward strand.
GGCAAGTCCGGTTCGAATGAGGCCGGCGCGTCTCCGTCGCCCTCGGCGCCCAGCGCGCCGCCACCCAGGATCGTGGACGGTCCGCTGCCGGCGATCACGGCGGGTACGCGGTTCGGCGAGAAGCCGACGGTGGCCAAGGGTGAGGGGGCGCCGTCGAAGAACCTGGCGGTGCGGACGGTGGTCCCGGGCAGCGGTCGTACGGTCGCGGAGAACGACTTCATCAAGGCGGACTACCTCGGGCAGATCTGGGACACCGGCAAGGTCTTCGACAATTCGTACGACCGGCACGCGCCGCTGGTGATGCAGTTGGCCCAGGGCAGTCTGATCGACGGTTGGCGGTATGCGCTGATCGGGAAGAAGACGGGCAGCCGGGTGGAGATCGCGGTGCCGCCGACCTGGGGTTATGGCAAGGCCGGTAATCCGCAGGCGGGGATCAAGGGCACGGACACGCTGGTGTTCGTCATCGATGTGATCGATTCGTTCAACTCGAAGAGTTCGGCGCACGGCCGGGCCGTTCCGCAGAACGACGCGGCGCTGCCGAAGGTCGGCACGGTCACCAACGGCACGGTGCCGGTGGTGACCGTGCCGCACACGGACCCGCCGGGCAAGCTGGTCTCCACGTATGTGCTGGAGGGCGACGGTCCGGAGCTGAAGGCGGACCAGGCGGTGCTGTGCCAGTTCCAGGGGCTGGTGTGGGAGGGCGGCAAGACGTTCCAGCGGACCTACGGTTCGGGGCGGCTGAGCCAGTTCTCGCTGACGCAGATGCAGGAGACCGTCAAGGGTCTGGCGCAGGGGCTGGTCGGCAAGAAGGTGGGGAGCCGGGTGCTGGTCGTGGTGCCGCCGGAGCTGGGGTACGGCGACAATCCGCCGAGCGGCAGCCCGGTCGGCAAGGGGGCGACGCTGGTGTTCACGGTGGACATCCTGGCCGCGATGTAGCGAGGGGTGTCCGTGTCGGGCGGCGGGGGTGCGGAGATGAAAGACTGTCGCTGTTTCGTGTCGTACACAAGCAGGAGCTTTTGACGTGAGCATCGAGAAGCCCGAGATCGACTTCCCCGAGGGCGCGCCCCCGGCGGACCTTGAGATCAAGGACATCTGGGAGGGCGACGGGCCGGTCGCGCAGGCGGGTCAGACCGTCACCGTGCACTACGTCGGTGTCGCCTTCAGCACCGGTGAGGAGTTCGACGCCAGCTGGAACCGGAACGCCCCGTTCCGCTTCCCGCTGGGCGGCGGCCGGGTCATCGCGGGCTGGGACCGTGGTGTGCAGGGCATGAAGGTCGGCGGCCGTCGCCAGCTGACCATTCCGGCCCACCTCGCCTACGGCGACCAGAGCCCGACCCCGGCGATCAAGCCGGGCGAGACGCTGATCTTCGTGGTGGACCTGCTCGGGGTCTGAGCCGTACCCGAGCCATCGGCCGTTTCCGACCGGAGCCGACCGTCTGGGGCCCATGCCCGTCCGGGCATGGGCCCTCGGCTTTTGTCACCGCGCCCGGGAGCGGTACGGTCGACGGTCGGAAGCACAAAACAGAAGGCGAAGGGCGTCGATGGCCATTGCCAAGGCCGAGCGGCTGATGAACCTCGCGCTGTGTCTGCTCGGCGCACGACGGCCGCTGAGCAAGCGCGAGCTGCGCGACTCCATCGAGGCATACGTCGAGGCCGCGAGGCCGGGCAGGGGTGAGGCCGCGAGGCCGGGCAGGGGTGAGGCCGCGAGGCCCGAGAAGGCGGCCGGCAGCGACGACTCCTTCAACCGGATGTTCGAGCGCGACAAGGACGATCTGCGCGAGCTGGGGCTGGTCATCGAGACCGTCGAGAACATCGACGGCGAGATCGGCTATCTCGCCCGCCGTGACAGCAACCGGTTGCCGCCCATCACCCTGGACGCCGAGGAGGCCGCGGCCCTGGGCCTGGCCGCCAAGGTCTGGCAGCAGGCGAGGCTCGCCGGTGCCGCCAGTGGCGCCCTCCAGAAGCTGCGCGCCGCGGGGCTGCCCGAGGAGGTCGACCCGTACGAGGGGCACGCCGCGCTGGAGCCGCGCATCCCGGTGCACGAGGCCGCCTTCGAGCCGCTGATGCTGGCCTGCCGCGACCGCCGTCCGGTCCTGTTCGACTACCGCAAGGCCTCCGCGGCCCACCCCGAGCCCCGGCATGTCGAGCCGTGGGCGCTGGAGTGCTGGCGCGGCCACTGGTACCTGGCCGGCTTCGACCGGGGGCGGGGCGCCGAGCGTGTCTTCCGGCTGTCCCGGATCACCGGCAAGGTCCGCTCCCGCGGTACGGGGTTCACGGCGCCGGTGCCCGACGTGGTCACGGTGCGGGAGACCGTCGCGGGCTGGGCGGGCGAGACCGCGGACCGCTCGGCGCTGATCCGGCTGCGCTCCGGCGCCGGCTACCCGCTGCGGGCGAAGGCCGCCAAGGTGCGCGAACTCGGTGACGGCTGGGACGAGTTGGAGATTCCGTACGGGCACGGCCTGGATGCCTGGCTGGTGGAGTTCGGCCCCGATGTGGTGGTCGTGGAGCCGGCCGAGCTGCGGGCCGACGTGGTGGACCGGCTGCGCGCCGTGGCCAAGGGCTGAGGGGGAGCGGGACTGTGGCAGGCAAACCGGCCAGGGCCGTCAACGCCATCGACCAGACCCGGCGGATGCTGTCGCTGGTGACGTATCTGCGCGAGCGGCCGGGCGCCCGGATCGCGGACGTGGCCCGCGCCTTCGGGATCACCGAGGACGAGTTGGTCGCCGACCTCGATCTCCTGCCCATGTGCGGCACCAGCTTCCGCGGCGGCGATCTGCTGGACATCGACACCGACGGCGAGCGCATCTGGTGGCACAACCCGGCCGCGCTCGGCGAGGAGGCCGCCGAGCCGCTGCGCCTGGCCGCCGACGAGGCCACCGCCCTGCTGGTGGCCGCCCGCGCCGTCGCCACCCTGCCGGGTCTGCGGGAGGGCGACCGGCAGGCCCTGCTGCGTGCCACCGCCAAGGTGGAGACCGCGGCGGGCGAGGCCGCGGGCGCCAGCTCCCGGCTGTCGGTGACCTTCGAGTCCGAGGGCGGCGTCTTCGCCGACGTGGACCGTGCGATCTCCGAGCGCCGGCGGCTGTGGATCCGCTACTACTCCCCGGCCCGCGACGAGGTCACCGAGCGCGAGATCGATCCCATCCGCCTGGTCAGCGTCGGCCACACCTACGTCGAGGCGTGGTGCCGGCGTTCCGAGGCCCGGCGCACCTTCCGGCTCGACCGGGTCGCGGAGATCCGGGTCCTGGACGAGCCGTCCGCGCCGCCCGAGGTGGAGCTGCGCGACCTGTCCGAGGCGCTGGTCCAGCCGGCCGCCGAGGATCCCGAGGTGGTCGTCGAGGTCGGGCCGGGCGGCCGCTGGGTCGCCGAGTACTACCCGCACGACAGCGCCGAGGAGCTGCCCGACGGCGGGCTGCGCATCACCCTGCGCACCCCCGAGCCGGCCTCGCTGCGCCGCCTCGCGCTGCGCCTCGGCCGGGACGGCCGGATCGTCTCCCCGCCCGAGCTGGCCGACAGCGCCCGCCGTGCGGCCCGCGAGGCCCTGGCGGCGTACGACACTCCGCCGGGCCCGGTGCCGGACGCCGCCGGGGTGCGCGGATGAGCCGCCGGACGGCGGGGCCCGCCCGCTCCTTACGGTGGGAACGCTCCGGGCCGCTGGGCCGGGCGGGGCGGCGGGATGGCGAGCGACCGGCGGAACGGCCGGTGGATCGACCGGTGGAAGAGGAGTGACGGCTGTGAGCGAGACCACGGTGTCCGGTGCGAGCGGGGTGACGGTGGCGACCGCCTTCGCCGGGATGCGGGGCGTGGCCCCCGTGGTGTTCAGAGCCGGCTGCCCGGACTGCCGGGGCCGCTTCGAGCTGGCCGCGAGCGCGCTGCGCCTGGCCATCGGCGCGAGCCACCGGACCACGTTCTACTCCTTCACCTGTCCCGACTGCGGTGCCTCGGTGCGCAAACCGGCGGGGGAGCGCATCGTCGAGCTGCTCACCGACGGCGGGGTGCGCACCCTGCGGCTTCACTCGACGGTGTAGCCGGCCGCCGCTCGTGCCGGGGCCCCGGTGCGGCCGGGTGCGGCGCGGGCCGCCGGACGGTCTAGGCTCGGCGTCATGTTCTGGCCGATGTTCGCCGTAGCCATGGGGTTCCTGGGACTCGCCGTCCTGGGAGTACTCGCCGTCCGGGTGTTCGTGGAGGCGCGGCGCCTGGGGCGGCAGGTCGCGGACTCCGCGCAGCGCATCAACCGGGCCGCCGAGGACCTGGAGCGGTCGGCGGTGAGCGCGGCGCGGGCGGTGGACGCCCTGTGATGTCGTCCTGTGATGCGCTTTGGGTCACTTCGCCCTGTCACCTTGCCGCTTCGGCCAGGTACGCTGCTGGTCGCGGCCCGTAGATCGAGGCGCGGTCCGCAGAGCGGGAGTACGCACGGGGTGTGTCCGACGTTCACCCCCGGGCGATACGATCGCTGCCGGCACGATGGTCGGACATTTGTCCGGCCCGTCGGACAAGCCGTCGCCCCGCCTCAGTGAGAAGGTGAAGACTTATGTTCCGCAACGCACTTGAGCCGTGGCACCTGGTGCTCCTGGTTCTGGTCATCGTCCTCGTGTTCGGTTCCAAGAAGCTTCCGGACATGGCTCGTTCCCTCGGCAAGTCCGCTCGCATCCTGAAGAGCGAGGCCAAGGCGATGAAGGACGACGGCGGCAAGCAGAACGCCACCTCCGCCCAGCCCGCCGAGGAGCCGGCTCCCGCGCAGCGCACGATCCAGGCCGCGCCCGGTGACGTGACCAGCTCCCGCCCGGTCAACGAGCCGACCGACTCCGCCCAGCGCTGACGCGAGGACCGGGCACCGGTCCGCTGTACGAGATGAGGATGTGGGTTGCCCAAGTCCGCCCGCAAGGAGAGGGACCCCGAGGGGCGTATGCCGCTCGGGGATCACTTGCGTGAGCTGCGCAACCGGCTCACCAAGGGTGTCCTCGCGATCGTCGTCGTCACGATCGTGTCCGCCTTCTTCTACAAGGACATCATCGACTTCATCACCGCGCCGCTGCTGCGTTCGGTGGGCTGCCATCAGTCCTTCGGCGAGTTGTCGCAGGCGAAGAGCGACACCCACTGCGCGCACATCACGATCGGTGACCTGCTGGGCCCGTTCACGCTGGCGCTGAAGGCGTCGCTGACCGCCGGTGTGGTGCTGGCGTCGCCGGTCTGGCTCTACCAGCTGTGGGCGTTCGTCGCGCCGGGCCTGCACCGCCACGAGAAGAAGTACGCGTACGCGTTCGTCGGCTTCGGGGTGCCGCTGTTCCTCGGCGGCGGCTTCCTGGCGTACCACGTGCTGCCGGTGACGGCGAAGGTGATGATCGACCTCACCCCGAACGGGGTGGAGAACCTGCTGTCGCTGGACAAGCTGCTCGACCTGGTCACGCGCATGGTGGTGGTCTTCGGTCTCGCCTTCGAGATGCCGTTGCTGCTGGTCATGCTCAACCTGACGGGCATCCTCTCCGGGCGGCGCATGCTCGGCTGGTGGCGGGCCATGGTCGTCGGTATCGCCGCCTTCGCGGCGGTGGCCACCCCCGGCGCCGACCCGATGTCGATGCTGGCGCTGGCGGCGCCGATCTGGGCCCTGTTCTTCGTCGCGGTGGCCTTCTCGCTGCTCAACGACCGGCGCCGGGCCCGTCGCGCGGACGACGGACTGTCCGACGACGAGGCCTCGGAGCTGGACCTCACGCCCGAGGAGGTCGGCGAGGTGGAGTCCGTGAGCGCGAGCGCCGCCCCCGAGCTGCCGGGCAAGGACCACGTCAACGGCTACGACGACGTGACCTGACCCACACCGACGGGCGAGGCGTGATGCCCCCGGACCGGGTGACTCCCGGGCCGGGGGCATTCCTCTGCAAAGCCGGTCAGCGCACGTTCGGGATAATGATCGTCCTGTTGTCGGTGGGGCCCGGTACGCTCGAAAGCACGATGACAGAGGACCTCTCACCGGCCGAGCGGTACGCGGCGGCCCGCAGGCGGGCAGCCGAGCAGGCCACCGCGCTCGCGTCCTTCCGCGAGATGTACGACTTCGGCCTCGACCCCTTCCAGATCGAGGCCTGCCAGGCACTCGAAGCCGGTAAGGGCGTGCTGGTGGCCGCCCCCACCGGCTCGGGCAAGACGATCGTGGGCGAGTTCGCCGTCCACCTCGCCCTGCTCCAGGGCAAGAAGTGCTTCTACACGACGCCCATCAAGGCGCTCTCCAACCAGAAGTACTCCGACCTGTGCCGCCGCTACGGCGCGGACAAGGTCGGCCTGCTCACCGGCGACAACAGCGTGAACTCCGAGGCACCGGTGGTCGTGATGACCACCGAGGTGCTCCGGAACATGCTGTACGCGGGCTCGCAGACGCTCCTGGGCCTCGGCTACGTGGTCATGGACGAGGTGCACTACCTCTCCGACCGCTTCCGCGGCGCCGTCTGGGAGGAGGTGATCATCCATCTGCCCGCCTCGGTGACGCTGGTCTCGCTGTCGGCGACCGTGTCGAACGCGGAGGAGTTCGGCGACTGGCTGGACACCGTCCGCGGTGACACCGAGGTGATCGTCTCCGAGCACCGTCCCGTGCCGCTGTTCCAGCACGTGCTGGCCGGGCGGCGGATGTACGACCTGTTCGAGGAGGGCGAGGGCCACAAGAAGGCCGTCAACCCCGACCTGGTGCGCCTCGCGCGCATGGAGGCGACCCGGCCGTCGTACCAGGACCGCCGGCGCGGCCGGGCGATGCGGGAGGCCGACCGGGAGCGGGAGCGCCGGCAGCGTTCGCGGGTGTGGACGCCGGGCCGGCCCGAGGTCATCGAGCGCCTGGACGCCGAGGGCCTGCTGCCCGCCATCACCTTCATCTTCAGCCGCGCCGGCTGCGAGGCCGCCGTGCAGCAGTGCCTGTACGCGGGGCTGAGGCTGAACGACGAGGAGGCGCGGGAACGGGTGCGGACCCTGGTCGAGGAGCGCACCGCGCACATCGCCTCCGAGGATCTGCACGTCCTCGGGTACTACGAGTGGCTGGAGGGCCTGGAGCGGGGCATCGCCGCGCACCACGCGGGCATGCTGCCCACCTTCAAGGAGGTCGTGGAGGAGCTGTTCGTGCGCGGCCTGGTCAAGGCCGTGTTCGCGACCGAGACCCTCGCGCTCGGCATCAACATGCCCGCCCGCTCCGTGGTGCTGGAGAAGCTCGTCAAGTGGAACGGCGAGCAGCACGCCGACATCACGCCGGGCGAGTACACCCAGCTGACGGGCCGTGCGGGCCGCCGGGGCATCGACATCGAGGGCCACGCGGTCGTGCTGTGGCAGCGCGGCATGAGCCCCGAGCACCTGGCGGGGCTCGCGGGCACCCGTACGTATCCGCTGCGCTCCAGCTTCCGGCCGTCGTACAACATGGCGGTCAACCTGGTCGAGCAGTTCGGCCGGCACCGCTCGCGGGAGCTGCTGGAGACGTCGTTCGCGCAGTTCCAGGCCGACCGTTCGGTGGTCGGCATCACCCGGCAGGTGCAGCGCAACGAGGAGGGTCTCGCCGGTTACCAGGCCTCGATGACCTGTCACCTCGGCGACTTCGAGGAGTACGCGCGGCTGCGGCGCGAGCTGAAGGACCGGGAGACGGAGCTGGCGCGGCAGGGTGCCCACCAGCGGCGGGCCGAGGCCGCCGTCGCCCTGGAGAAGCTCAGGCCGGGCGACGTGATCCATGTGCCGACGGGCAAGTACGCGGGCCTCGCGCTGGTGCTGGACCCCGGCCTGCCCGCGGGCCGCTCCAACGGACATCGCGGGTACGACCACCAGGACGGGCCGCGCCCGCTGGTGCTGACGGCCGAGCGGCAGGTCAAGCGGCTGGCGTCGATGGACTTCCCGGTGCCGGTGGAGCCGTTGGACCGGATGCGGATCCCGAAGTCGTTCAACCCGCGCTCGCCGCAGTCGCGTCGGGACCTGGCGTCCGCGCTGCGCTCCAAGGCCGGGCACATCCCGCCGGAGCGGGCCCGCAAGAAGCGCTCGCAGGCGGCCGACGACCGGGAGATCGCCCGGCTGCGCACCGCGCTGCGCGCGCATCCCTGCCATGGGTGCAACGACCGGGAGGACCACGCCCGTTGGGCCGAGCGCTACCACCGGCTGCTGCGCGACACCTCGCAGCTGGAGCGCCGTATCGAGGGCCGTACGAACACCATCGCGCGGACCTTCGACCGGATCGTCGCGCTGCTGACCGAGCTGGACTATCTGCGCGGCGACGAGGTCACCGAGCACGGCCGGCGCCTCGCGCGGCTGTACGGCGAGCTGGACCTGCTGGCCAGCGAGTGCCTGCGCGAGGGTGTCTGGGAGGGCCTCGCGCCCGCCGAACTGGCCGCGTGCGTCTCCGCGTTGGTGTACGAGGCGCGGCTCAGCGACGACGCGCTGGCGCCCAAGCTGCCGTCCGGGAAGGCGAAGGCCGCGCTGGGCGAGATGGTGCGGATCTGGGGTCGGCTCGACGGCCTGGAGGAGGACTTCCGCATCAGCCAGACCGAGGGCGTGGGCCAGCGTGAGCCCGATCTCGGCTTCGCCTGGGCCGCCTACATGTGGGCCTCCGGCAAGGGCCTGGACGAGGTGCTGCGCGAGGCGGACATGACCGCGGGCGACTTCGTGCGCTGGTGCAAGCAGGTGATCGACGTGCTGGGGCAGATCGCCGCGGCGGCGCCCGGAGCGGGCTCGACCGTGCCCAAGGCCGCGCGCAAGGCCGTCGACCAGTTGCTGCGCGGCGTGGTGGCCTACTCGTCGGTGGGCTGACCGGCACCTTCGCGACAACCGGCTCATCCTTCGGGGTGAGCCGGTTCTCGTATGCCCGCGCATCCTGACCGAACGTGTTCGAACGGCAGCTCAGCGTGCAAATGGGGCCGAGCGTACTCCTGGTGCGGGGGTGATTTCAGGCGGTCGCTGAATATGACACGGCGATGATCCGGTCGGACTAAGCTCGCCCGCAGCGCACCAAGTTGAGGTAATTCGCACGCTTGTTCCCCAATGTGTCGAAGATCCGGTCTGTGCCATGAATCTTCCCCCCGAAAACTCTCCCGACACCCAGCCGATCCGTCCCAGAAGGCATCCATGGTGAGTGTTCCGAAGCCGCCCGGTCGCCGGGAACGTCCCTACGCCCGCGTCCTGTTGCCGCCCGCCCTGGTGATGGCCGCGGCGAGCGGTGGCGCCGTCGCCCTGGTGCCCGCGCCGGCACGGGTCGCCGTCGGCCTGTGCGGGGCCCTCGCCGTGCTGCTGGTCCTCGCCACCGGGGCCGAGGCCGCCCGACGCGGGCGCAGGCTCCGCGAGGAGCAGGCGGCGCACGCCCGTGACACCGCCTACCTGGAGGAGCGGCTCGCCGACCACGAGGCCCTGGTCCACCGCTTCGCCACCGACATCCTGCCGTGGGGCTTCGCCCGGCTGTCGCGCGGCGAGATGCTCCGCGACGTCATGACGAACGTCTACGACGCCGACCCGGACCTGCGCGTCCTGCCCGAGGCCTACCGCGAGATGACCCGGGTCGCGCTGCGCGGCGTCGACCACGAGATCACGATGAGGATCGCCACCGAGCGCTCCTTCGTCAGCATCGCCCGCCGCGTCCAGGCCATCGTCCACCAGCAGGCCGTGGAACTGAGGGAGATGGAGGAGGACCACGGCCGCAACCCCGAGGTCTTCGACGACCTGCTGCGCCTGGACCACGGCAGCTCGCTGATCGGCCGCCTCGCCGACACCATCGGCGTCCTCGGCGGTGGCCGCCCCGGCCGCCAGTGGCCCCTGCCGGTCTCCCTCTACAGCACCCTGCGCGGCGCCATGTCCCGGATCCTGGACTACCACCGCATCCACCTGGCGTCGATCTGCAACATCAACATCAAGGGCACCGCCGTCGAGCCGGTCATCCACGCCGCGGCCGAACTCTTCGACAACGCCACCCGTTACTCGCCGCCCACCACGAAGGTGCACGTCACCGCCGTCGAGGTGCAGACGGGCATCGTCATCGAGATCGAGGACGCCGGGGTCAGCCTCAACGAGGAGTCCCGGATCCGCATCGAGAAGATGATCGAGGACGCCAAGAACGGCGACGACGCGCACAACCTCGGCGACAACCCGCGCCTCGGCCTCGCCGTCGTCGGGCGGCTGTGCAAGCAGTTCGACATGGAGGTCTCGCTGCGCACCTCCGCGTACGGCGGTCTGCGCGCGATCCTCATCGTGCCGCGCGTGATGACCACCACCGAGCCCGGCGTCGGCGTCGCCCACGGCATCGGCGCGACCGGCATCCCGATGCCCGAACTCGGCGCCGTCGAGGGTCCCAAGCGCCGCCCGAAGAAGCGCCGTCCCACCAGCCCCAAGATCCCCGCCGGGATCTCCATGGAGGACGACGTTCCCGAGGTCACCGAGTGGACGGCGGGCGGGCTGCCGCAGCGCCGCAGCCGGGTGAAGACCCCGCTGAGCAGGCGCTGGGCCGAGGAGGCCGCCATCGAGCGGGCCGAACGCGAGGGCCGCCCCACCGTCTGGTCGCAGACCCGTCAGGAACCCGAGCCCGCGCGGGAGACGGACCCCGAGCGCAAGAAGCTCGCCGAACGCCCGCCGGGCATGTGGATCGACGACTTCTTCGACGGACTGCGCAAGGGCATGCCCGAGGACGCCACCGCCCCCGAGCTGACCGACTTCACCCTCCACCCCACCAAATACCTCCACCTGATCGATGACGCGGCCGCCCCCACCGAGGCCGACGACGAGGGGACCATCCAGTGATCCAGCAGCGAGGCAACTTCGACTGGATGCTCAAGCAGCTCAACGACGGGGTTCCGGGCATCGAGATGATCGTGGTGCTCTCCTCCGACGGCCTGCGCATCGCCCGCTACGGCGGCGATCCCGACGCCGCGGACCGGGTGGCCGCCGCCTGCGCGGGCCTCCAGAGCCTGGCCGGCGCCATCATCCAGGAGATCCCCGGCGCGGGCGAGATGAAGGTCGTCGTCGTGGAGATCGAGGGCGGCTACTTCTACCTGATGAACGCGGGCGCCAACGCCTACCTCGCCGTGCTCGCCGACGTCACCTGCGAGCCGGGCCGGATGAGCGGCATGATGCGCGACCTCGTGGTGCGGATCGGGGCCCATCTCACCAGTCCGCCCCGGCGGGACGGGCAGACCGTATGACCCCTCCACGACGCAAACGGCGCCGGCCGGACCCGCCGTTCCCGCCGCCGACGTCCGCGCCGCAGCCGCGGTTGGGACCGCCCCCGCCCGCCGAGCGGCCCGACGGCCGGAACCCGCACGGCACGGCGGACGGCCGGAGCCCGCACGGCACCGCGGACGGGCAGCCTCCGCCCCGCAACCCCGAGCGGCTCTACGCCGTCACCGGGACCGCCGACGGCGGCCGCGCCGAACTCGACCTCGTGACCCTGATCGTGGCCCGCCGCACGCCCCCGCCCGGGGCCTCACCGGAGCACACGGCGGTGCTCGGCCTGTGCGCCGCCCCGCTGTCCCTGGCCGAGCTGTCGGCCTACCTCTCCCTGCCGTTCAGCGCGATGACGGTACTGATCACGGAGATGATCACGGCCGAACTGGTGCAGGCGCGCGCCCCGGTCACCCGCCGGGCGGCCCCCGATCGTTCCCTCCTCGAAGCGGTGATGCATGGACTTCAACGGCTCTGACACGATCCCCGGACCGCGCGCCGCGGACCAGTTGCCGCACACGGCCCAGGCCGCGGTGAAGATCGTGATCGTGGGCGGCTTCGGCGTCGGCAAGACGACCATGGTCGGCTCCGTCAGCGAGATCAAACCGCTGACCACCGAGGAGACCATGACGCAGGCCGGCATCGGGATCGACGACGACTACGGCTCCGAGTCCAAGACGGCCACCACCGTCGCCATGGACTTCGGCCGGATCAGCATCACCGACAAGCTGGTGCTCTACCTGTTCGGCACCCCGGGACAGGAACGCTTCTGGTTCCTGTGGAACGGCCTGTTCGAGGGCGCTCTCGGCGCGGTCGTCCTGGTCGACACCCGGCGCCTGGAGGTCAGCTTCGACGTCATGGGCCGCCTGGAGGAACGCGGTGTGCCCTTCGTCGTGGCCGTCAACTCCTTCCCGGACGCTCCCCGTCACCCCGTCGAGGAACTGCGCGCCGCGCTCGACCTGACCCCGGAGATCCCGATCATCGAGTGCGATGTGCGCCGCCGGGCCTCCAGCAAGGACGTGCTGCTCACCCTGATGCGGTTCCTGCACTCGCTCGCCCTCTCCGGCGCCCTCACCTGACCCACCTTCGCTGTTCTTCCCGTTCCGGAGCGATCACTGTGACGCCTGAACCCCAGCCTCCGACCGGCACGTCCCCGGCCGGCACCCACGCCCCCCTGTCCGGTCCGCCGCCCGGCTGTCCCGCGCACGGCCCCGGTCCCCAAGGACCGCACCGGCTCTACGGCCCCGACGCGGAGGACCTGGACGACCTCTACGAACGGCTGCGCGAGCAGTACGGCCCGGTCGCCCCCGTACTGCTGCACGACGACGTACCGATGTGGGTGGTGCTCGGGCACGCCGAGAACCTCCAGGTGGTGCGCAGCCCCTCGCAGTTCACCCGCGACAGCCGGATCTGGGCCCCGCTGCTGGACGGCCGGGTCAAGCCGGACCACCCGCTGATGCCGCACATCGCCTGGCAGCCCATCTGCTCCCACGCCGAGGGCGACGAACACCTGCGGCTGCGCGACGCGGTCACCTCGGCCATGGCCACCATCGACCACCGCAGCGTCCGCCGGCACATCGGCGGCCACACCCAGCACCTGGTCAACGGCTTCTGCGAGCGCGGCCGCGCCGACCTGGTCGCCCAGTTCGCCGAGCATCTGCCGATGGCGGTGCTGTGCGAGATCCTCGGCATGCCCGAGGAGTACAACGACCGGATGGTGCAGGCCGCCCGGGACGCCCTCAAGGGCACCGAGACCGCCAACCAGAGCCATGCCTACGTCATGGACGCGCTGAGCCGGCTCGCCCTGCGCCGCCGCGCCCGGCCCGAGGACGACTTCACCAGCCACCTCGTCACCCACGAGGCCGGGCTCAGCGACGACGAGGTCCGCGAGCACCTGCGGCTCGTGCTGTTCGCCGCCTACGAGGCCACCGCCAACCTGCTCGCCAACGCGCTGCGCATGGTCCTGACCGAACCAGGGTTCCGCGCCCGGCTCAGCGGCGGGCAGATGACCGTGCCGGAGGCGATCGAGCAGTCGCTGTGGGACGAGCCGCCGTTCAGCACCGTCCTCGGCTACTACGCCAAGCAGGACACCGAGCTGGGCGGTCAGCGCATCGCCAAGGGCGACGGGATACTGTTCGCGCCCGCGCCGGGCAACATCGACCCCAGGGTGCGGCCCGATTTGTCCGCGAGCATGCAGGGCAACCGCTCCCATCTCGCCTTCGGCGGCGGCCCGCACGAATGCCCCGGGCAGGACATCGGCCGCGCCATCGCCGACGTCGGCGTCGACGCCCTGCTGACCCGGCTGCCGGACGTCCGACTGGACTGCGCCGAGGAGGACTTGCGCTGGCGGTCCGCCATCGCCTCCCGGCATCTGGTCTCGCTGCCGGTGCGGTTCGAACCCAAGCCGCAGCAGGACACCGACATGCCGCCGCGCGCCTACGCGGACCCGGGCCTGCCCGCCGATCTGCGGCTGCCCGCCCAGCGCCGGGAGTCGCGGGGCACGGCGCTGCCGGCCGCCGTACCGGCGGCCCGGCCCGCGCCGCCGCCCGCCGTGGTGCCCGATCCGGTACGGGGGCCCTGGCAGCGGTTGCTGCGCTGGTGGCGCGGCGAGTGAGGGGGCGGGTCAGCCCGCGGCCCACCGGCTCGGGGAGGACCAGGCCGGCAGGGTGCGCCCGCTGGTGAAGGCGTGCGCGGCGCCGGTGACCGGATCGGTGAACTCCAGTGTCCGCGCGAGCAGTTGCAGGGGGCGGCGGAAGTCGCCGGCCGGCACCGGCGGGGTCACCTCCGGATAGAGCGGGTCGCCGAGTATGGGCACGCCGAGCGCGTTCATGTGGACGCGCAGCTGGTGGGTCTGCCCGGTGCGGGGGAGCAGGCGGTACCGGCCGAGCCCGTCCCGCCGCTCCGCCAGCTCCACCCTGGTCTCGGCGTTGGGCTCGCCCTCGACCTCCCGGGCGGCCTGCACCCCGCGCTCCTTCACGATGCGGCTGCGCACCGTGCGGGGCAGGGCGAGCGTGGCGTCGTACGGTGCGACCGCCTCGTACTCCTTGCGCACCCGCCGGTCGCCGAACAGCGTCTGGTACGCGCCGCGTTCCTCGGGCCGCACGGTGAACAGCACCAGCCCGGCGGTGAGCCGGTCCAGGCGGTGCGCGGCGGTCAGCGTCGGGACGCCCAGTTCGTGCCGCAGCCGGGCGAGCGCGGTCTGGGTGACGTGCGTGCCGCGCGGGGTGGTGGCCAGGAAGTGCGGCTTGTCGGCCACGACGATGTGCTCGTCCCGGTACACCACCGGCATCGGGAACGGCACGGGCACCTCGGCGGGCGGCTCGCGGTGGAACCACACGAACATCCCCGGCCGGTACGGCGTGTCCGCCGGCACCGCCCGTCCGTCGGCCCCCACGATCTCCCCGGCCTCGAACATCGCCTCGATCACCCCGGGCCCGGCACCGGTGAGCCGCGCCACGAGGTGCTCGCCCACGGTGGTCCACGCGCCGCCCGCGGGCAGCCGTACCCGCACGGGGTCGACCCCGTGGCGCTGGGGGAGCGGGGCGGGTGGCGGCGGTGTACGGCGTCTCACCTGGTCAAGGGTACGAGGGGGAGGACGGCTGGGGCGTGGTGGTCGGCGGCGGTGCGAAGGGAGCGGTCAGGGGCGCGGGGCGCGTGACCGGCACGGGTGGAGCGGCGCCGGCGGGGTGTCCGGTCACGGGTGCGAGGGGTGGGTGTCGTAAAACGACTGGGGAGCGGGGCCCTCGGAGCGGCAGTATGTGGATCATGCCAATGCTCACCAGTCCGGTGCTGACCCCCGGCGCCCTCGCCCGTACCGAGCAGCCCGTCGTCCCGACCGGTGACGGCCTCGTGCTGCGCCCCTGGCAGGCGGGGGACGCGCCCGCCGTGCACGAGGCTTTCCAGGATCCGCTGATGCACCGGTTCCACGGCAAGTCCTGCGACTCCGAGGACGAGGCCGCGGGGTGGATCAACCAGTGGCGCGAGGCGTGGCCCGGTGAGCGGGAGGCGCAGTGGGCGGTGGTGGAGGAGGACAGCGGGCTGCTGATGGGAAGGGTCGCGCTGCGGCAGATCGAGCTGGCCGACGGCATGGCCGAGCTCGCGTACTGGACCGTGGCGCGGGCCCGCGGCCGTGATGTCGCCACCCGGTCGGCGGCGGCCCTGACGCACTGGGCGTTCGAGGAGATCGGCTTCCACCGGCTGGAGTTGATGCACTCCACCGCCAACGAGGCGTCCTGCCGGGTCGCCGTCAAGGCCGGTTTCGTCCCGGAGGGCACCCGGCGCCAGGCCTATCTGCACCCCGACGGCTGGCACGACATGCACCTGCACGCCCGGGTGCGCGGGGACTGAGACCACGGGGGCGGCCGTGCGGTGCCGTCGCGGCGGCCGGTGTGAAGATGGGACGCATGCCTGCCTATGACCTCGCGAACCGGCTCGTCGTCGGTGTCGCCTCCAGTGCCCTGTTCGATCTGCGCGAGTCCGACGGGGTGTTCAGGGAGCAGGGCGAGGAGGCCTACCGGGCCTACCAGGAGGAGAACCGGGACAACACGCTGCTGCCCGGGGTGGCGTTCGCGTTCATCCGCAGGCTGCTGTCGCTCAACGACCTCGGGGAGCCGGGCGATCCGCTGGTCGAGGTGATCATCCTCTCCCGCAACGACCCCGACACGGGGCTGCGGGTCATGCGCTCGATACAGGCCCATGAACTCGCCATCAGCCGGGCCGTGTTCATGCAGGGCCGGTCCCCGTACACGTTCATGCCGGCGCTGAACATGTCGCTGTTCCTCTCGGCGAACGGCGACGACGTGCGGGAGGCCGTCGCGGCGGGGCTGCCCGCGGGGCACGTGCTCGGGGCGGCGTACCCGGACGACGCGGCCGACCGGGAGCTGCGGATCGCGTTCGACTTCGACGGGGTGCTCGCCACCGACGCGGCCGAACAGGTCTACCAGTCGGAGGGGTTGGAGGGGTTCCGGGCGCACGAGACGCGCAACGCGGCGACCCCGCACGACGCGGGACCGCTGCGTGACTTCCTCGCGGGGGTGAACCGGATCCAGAACCGGGAGGAGGAACGGCGCAGGACCGACCCGGAGTACGCGGTGCGGGTGCACGTCTCCATCGTGACCGCGCGCAACGCCCCGGCGCACGAGCGGGCCGTGAACAGCCTCAAGCAGTGGGGCGTGCGGGTCAACGGCGCGTTCTTCCTCGGCGGGATAGACAAGGGCGCCGTGATGAAGGTCCTGGACCCGCACATCTTCTTCGACGACCAGGTGACGCATCTGGAGAGCACGGCGCGGACGACGCCGAGCGTGCACGTGCCGTTCGGCAGGATCAACGCGCGCTGAGGCCGAGGGCTCCTCGCCGCACGGTTCAGGCGGCCGCCGTGTCGCCCTCCTGCTCCGCCTCTATACGGGCGTTCCACTCGCGCTTGGACGCCTGCCAGCCGTCCTCGTTGTGACCGAGGCGCCAGTAGCCGGAGATCGAGAGGTCCTCGCGCGGGATCTGGAGTTCCACCCGCAGCATCCGGCGCAGCTCCTTCACGAAGCCGGCCTCGCCGTGCACGAAGGCGTGCAGGCGGCCCTCGGGGAACTCCAGGGCCCGCACGGCCTCCAGCAGGGCGGCGCCGACCGGCCGGTCCCCGCGGTGCAGCCAGACGACCTCCGCGGCGGAGTCGATCTTCTGCTCCTCCTCGGGCCCGGACACCTCCACGAAGGCGTGGGCGCGGGCGCCCGCGGGCAGCGCCTCCAGGGCGCGGGCGATGGCGGGCAGCGCGCTCTCGTCACCGGCGAGCAGGTGCCAGTCGGCGTCCGGATCGGGGGCGTAGGCGCCGCCGGGGCCCATGAAGCGCAGCGTCTCGCCGGGCCGTACCCGCCGCGCCCAGGGGCCGGCCAGGCCCTCGTCGCCGTGGATCACGAAGTCCAGGGTCAGCTCGCCGTGTTCGGCGTCCCAGTCGCGCACGGTGTAGGTCCGGGTCACCGGCCACTGCTCGCGCGGGAACCCGGCGCGGATCCGCTCCAGGTCGAAGGGCTCCGGGTAGGTCACGCCCGCCGGGCCGAACAGGAGCTTCACATAGTGGTCGGTGCAGGTGTCCGCCGCGAAGCCGGCGAGTCCGTCGCCGCCGAGCACCACGCGCTGCATGTGCGGGGTCAGCCGCTCGGTGCGTACGACCCGGGCGGTGTGGATCCTGCGCGGCTTTCGTTCCGGACGCTCTGCCATCACGGCCTCCTGCGGAATGGTTAGGTATACCTAAGTTAACATCTCTCCTTCTGGCCCGATCTTCCTTCGCTCTTCAACGGCCGCCCTTTGCTGGAATATTGCCGATCGGGCGG
Source organism: Streptomyces hygroscopicus subsp. hygroscopicus (assembly GCF_030269125.1). Classification (GTDB taxonomy): domain Bacteria; phylum Actinomycetota; class Actinomycetes; order Streptomycetales; family Streptomycetaceae; genus Streptomyces; species Streptomyces hygroscopicus_C. The sequence continues at coordinate 38,242 of NZ_BSSM01000012.1, forward strand.
CCCCGCCTCACGCGCCGAGCGTGGTCAGCAGCCGCTGCAGGGAGCCGCCCAGGCCCCACCGGGCCGCCAGCTCCTGGAGGGCCGCCGGGTCGCGCGGGGCTCCCGGCAGCGCGGTGTCCACGTCCGGCAGCGGCACGTCGGCGGCCACCCGCACCACCTTCGGCGCCACCGCGACGTACGGCCGGGCCTCGGTCAGCCGCCGCCGCTGCGAGGGCGTGAGCCTGGCCTCCGGATCGTCCACGGCCGCCATGATCCCGGCCAGGTCGCCGAACTCGGCGAGCAGTTTGGCGGCCGTCTTCTCGCCGATCCCCGCCACGCCCGGCAGTCCGTCGCTCGGGTCGCCGCGCAGCAGCGCCAGGTCCGCGTACCCCCGTCCGCCGACGCCGTACTTCTCGCGCAGCACCGCCTCGTCGGTCACCTGGAGGGTGCCCACGCCCTTGAGCGGGTACAGCACCCGGATCCCGCGCCCGTCGTCCACCAGCTGGTACAGGTCGCGGTCGCCGGTGACGATGTCGACCGGGCCGGCGGCGCGCGCGGCGAACGCGCCGATCACGTCGTCCGCCTCGTAGTGGGCGACCCCGACGCGGGCGATGCCGATCGCGTCCAGCACGGACTCGATGACCGGCACCTGCGGGGCGAGGGTGTCCGGCACCTCCTCCGCGTCCGGCTCGCCGGTGTGCTCCTCGGCGACCCGGTGCGCCTTGTAGGTGGGGATCAGCTCGACCCGCCACTTCGGCCGCCAGTCGGCGTCCATGCAGGCCACGAGGTGGGTGGGCCGGTGGTCCCTGACCAGCCGGTCGATGAAGTCCAGCAGTCCGCGCACGGCGTTCACCGGGGTCCCGTCCGGCGCCTTCACGGAGTCGGGGACGCCGAAGTAGGCGCGGAAGTACAGCGAGGCGGTGTCGAGGAGCATGAGTCGTCCGGTCACGCTCCGCATCATGCCGTACGCCACCGACAGTCACCCCGGCCTCACGCCCGCGCACCGTCCGTCCGGGAACGCGTTGCGCGACGCGCACCGCGGTGAGCCCGGCCACTTGTGAGTTTGCCTCCGTTTGACCTGGGCAGGCGCGCCGCCGGGAGCGGAGTGGCGCGCTTTTCGACGGTCGGTGCCCCCGGGCGCCGGCTTTCCTACGGTCGAACGGCCCTTCGTCTCCTGTCCCTGTTCCCGAGGCAAGAGGTACGCGTGCGAGCCAGGCTTGAGGCGGAGCACCTGTTCAAGGTGTTCGGCAGACGACCGGACGAATCAGTGGAGCGCCTGCGGAAGGGCGCCGACCGGGAGGAGCTGCGCGCCGACGGCACCACGGCCGCCGTGATCGACGCCTCCTTCCGCGTCGAGGCCGGCGAGATCTTCGTCGTGATGGGCCTGTCGGGTTCCGGCAAGTCCACCCTCCTGCGGATGCTCAACGGCCTGCTGGAGCCGACCGCGGGCAGTGTGCGCTTCGACGGCGAGGAGCTGGCCGCGCTCGGCGAGCACGGGCTGCGCGAGCTTCGCTCCAGGAAGATCAGCATGGTCTTCCAGCACTTCGCGCTGTTCCCGCACCGCAGCGTCCGTGACAACGCCGCCTACGGCCTGGAAGTGCAGGGCGTGCCCCGCGCCGAGCGCGAACGCCGCGCCGACGAGGCGCTCGCCCTGTGCGGCCTGGCGGGCTGGGAGAAGTCCTGGCCCGACGAGCTGTCCGGCGGCATGCAGCAGCGTGTCGGCCTCGCCCGCGCCCTCGCCACCGACGCCGACCTGCTGCTCATGGACGAGTCCTTCAGTGCCCTGGACCCGCTGATCCGCCGCGACATGCAGGACCAGCTCCTGGAGCTTCAGAAGACGCTGAAGAAGACCATCGTCTTCATCACCCACGACCTCAACGAGGCCATGCGCCTGGGCGACCGCATCGCCGTCATGCGGGACGGCCGCATCGTGCAGACCGGCACCGCCGAGGACATCCTGCTGCGTCCGGAGAACGACTACGTGGCCTCCTTCATCCAGGACGTCGACCGCTCCCGGGTGCTCACCGCCGCCGCCGTCATGGACACCGGGCCGCGCGGCGACGAGGCCGACTGCGGCTGCGAGACCGCGACGCCCGAGACGCCCTTCGGCGAGCTGTGCGCGATCAGCGCCCGGCTGTCCCACCCGGTCGCCGTCCTCGACGCCGACCGCACCCTCGTCGGGGTCGTGCCCCGGCAGCGCCTGCTGGGCCTGCTCGGAGGCGGACAGGGCGAGCCGACCGCCTGCGCCGGCTCCGGCGAGGACGGGAAGAAGGTGACCGCCCGTGCCTAGGGTCCCCCTCGGCGACTGGGTCGACTCCGGTGTGAACTGGCTGGTCGGCCACCTCTCCTGGCTCTTCGACGCCGTCAAGGCCGTCATGGAGGGCATGTACGACGGCATCGACGCCGTCCTCGGCTCCCCCGCGCCCCTGCTGATGGCGGGCATCCTCGCCGTCATCGCCTGGTGGTTGCGCGGCCTGCCGGCCGGTGTGCTCGCCTTCGCCGGGTTCGCCCTGGTCGACTCGCTGCAACTGTGGGACCAGGCGATGTCCACGCTCGCCCTGGTCCTCGTGGCCACCGTGATCGCCCTGGCGGTCTCGATCCCGCTGGGCATCTGGGCGGCCCGCTCCAAGGCGGTCGGCGCCGCCGTGCGGCCCGTCCTGGACCTGCTCCAGACCATGCCCTCGATGGTCCTGCTGATCCCGGCCATGCTCTTCTTCGGGCTCGGCACCGCGGCCGGCGTGGTCGCCACCCTGATCTTCGCGCTCGCCCCCGGCGTGCGCATGACCGAGCTGGGCATCCGCCAGGTCGACCCCGAGCTGGTCGAGGCCGCCGAGGCGTTCGGCACCACCCGGCGCGACATCCTGTGGCGCGTCCAGCTGCCGCTCGCCCTGCCGACCATCATGGCCGGCGTCAACCAGGTGATCATGCTGGGCCTGTCCATGGTCGTCATCGCCGGCATGGTCGGCACCGGCGGCCTCGGCGGCGCCGTGAACGAGGCCATCGGCCAGCTCGACATCGGCTACGGCTTCGAGGCCGGCGTCGGCATCGTCGTCCTCGCCGTCTACCTCGACCGCATCACCGGCGCCCTCGGCACCCAGCTGTCCCCGCTCGGCCGCAGGACCGCCGCCAAGGCTCCCCGGCGCGCGTGGGAGTACCGGCCGCGCCCGGCCGTCGCGGTCGTCGGGATCGTCGTCCTGGCGCTCGTCGCGGGCGGCGTCGGCGTCTTCGGCTCCGCCGGCACCACCTCCGCGGCCTCCGGCACCGACGTCGGCAAGGGCAAGGAGATCAGGATCGGCTACATCCCCTGGGACGAGGGCATCGCCTCCACCTTCCTGTGGAAGGAGATCCTCCAGGAGCGCGGCTTCAAGGTCACCACGACCCAGTACGCGGCCGGCCCGCTCTACACCGGCCTCGCCACCGGGCAGATCGACTTCGAGACCGACTCGTGGCTGCCGACCACGCACGCCGAGTACTGGAAGAAGTACGGCAAGCGGCTCGACGACCTCGGCAAGTGGTACGGCCCGACCTCCCTGGAGCTGTCCGTCCCCTCGTACGTGAAGGACGTCGACTCCCTGGCCGATCTCAAGGCACACGCATCCGAGTTCGGCGGGAAGATCGTCGGCATCGAGCCCAGCGCCGGCGAGATGAGCCTGCTCAAGACCAAGGTCCTCAAGGAGTACGGCCTCGACGGCGCCTACCGGGTGATCGACGGCTCCACCCCGGCCATGCTCGCCGAGCTCAAGCGCGCCTACGCCAAGAAGGAGCCGGTCCTCGTCACCCTGTGGTCCCCGCACTGGGCCTACAGCAGCTACGACCTGAAGAAGCTCCGGGACCCCAGGCTCGCCTGGGGCGAGGGCGACGGCGTGCACACCCTGGCCCGCAAGGGCTTCGCCGGGGACAACCCGCGGGTCGGCCGCTGGCTGAAGGACTTCTCCATGACCGAGAAGCAGCTCACCGGCCTGGAGGCGCGGATCCAGCGGGCCGGCAAGGGCAAGGAGCAGGACGCGGTCCGCGCCTGGCTGCGCGAGAACCCCGGCCTGGTCGACAAGTGGGCGCCGGTCTCCGGCGGCCACGCGCAGAGCCGGGCGGCCGGGTGACCTGACCGATCCGGACCGCCACCCGAGGGGCGGACGGCACCGTACGACGATGGGGTACGGGGCCGTCCGCCCCTCGCGGCGTCCTCCCCGCGACCCCTGACGTTTCCCCTACGGGAAGAATCCGGCCAATCACCCAGCGTGATGACTCCTGCTGCTGGGCATGTTCATCCCCAGGGAGGAAGTATCGGGGGACCACGGGAAAGGCCCTGGACACTGGCGCGAACCGTGAGGGTAGGGGCTCGTCGGCGGGTCGGGGATGTGACACGCGCGTGAAACCGTTTGCCGAACATGCGTAGGGTGCAGTGAAGCCACGGCGGATCCGGGAGAGCGACGCCCGCAGCGGGCACTCGGGGAGTGGCGGGAAAAGCGACACGGGAACGCACGACGATCGAGGGAGGGAGCCGGAGCGATGGGTGACCACAAGGAGCAGCAGCCCGTACGGGTGGGCGCGGCGGTCCGGCGGCGTCGGCGCGCCCTGGAGTTGACCCTCGCGGTCGTGGCCGAGCGCACCGGCCTGTCCGTGCCCTTCCTCAGCCAGGTGGAGAACGACCGGGCCCGGCCCAGCCGCACCTCTCTGGAGAAGCTGGCCGACGCGCTGCGCACCACGGCCGTCGAACTCCTCGCCGCGGCGGACCCGGCGGCCACCGTCGACCTGGTGCGCGCCGAGCCCCTCGCGGACGGCGACTTCGCCCCCCGCACCCGCAACCTGGTCCGCGGCCACCACCAGCTGCACGCCTCCGAGTTCACCGGCGACCACGACGCGGGACGCGAGTTCCAGCATCGCAACGACGAGTTGATGTACGTCGCCGACGGCGCGGTCGAGATCGAGGCCGAGGGGCGCGCGTACCGCCTCGGCCGCGGCGACACGCTGTACCTCACGGGCGGGGTGCGGCACCGGTGGCGGGCGACGGTGCCGGACACGCGGATCATCGTGGTGGCGGTGGCGGAACACATCGAGGCCGTGCAGGACCGGTATCGCTGAGCGTCGTACGGGAGGGTGCGTGAGGGAGCGTATGAGGCGTCGTGCGGGCGCGGGGCCGAGGCAGCCGGCCGGGTGTCACCCCGCGCCCCTTCGGGGCGCCGTGCCGGGCGGGGGCGAGTGATGCGCGTCGTCTCCCTCGTGCCCTCGCTCACCGAGGCCGTCGCCGAGACGCTGCCCGGAGCGCTCGTCGGGGCCACGGACTGGTGCGGCCGGCCGGAGGACCTGGACGTCGTCCGGATCGGCGGGACCAAGAATCCCAAGGTCGAGCGCATCGTCGAGTTGGCGCCCGACCTGGTGATCGCCAATGAGGAGGAGAACCGCGTCCCGGACCTCGACGCGCTGCGTGCGGCCGGCCTCGGGGTTCTGGTGACCGAGGTGCGGACCGTGCCCCAGGCGTTCACGGAGCTGGCGCGGGTGCTGGACGCGTGCGGGGCGCCGGGGCGGCCGGGCTGGCTGCGGGAGGCGGAGGCCGCCTGGGGCGCGCTGCCGGAGCCGGCGCGGCGCCGGACGGCGGTCGTACCGATCTGGCGCAGGCCCTGGATGGTCGTCGGCCGGGACACGTTCGCCGGTGATGTGCTGGCCCGCCTGGGCGTCGACCATCTGTACGCCGCTCATCCCGAGCGCTACCCCCGCGTACCCCTGGAGGAGCTGCGAGCCGCCGAGCCGGACCTGGTGGTGCTCCCGGACGAGCCCTACCGCTTCACCGCCGACGACGGCCCAGAGGCCTTCCCCGGTCTCGACTGCGCGCTGGTCAGCGGGCGGTACCTGACGTGGTACGGACCGTCTCTGGCGCGGGCGCCGCGGGTCCTGGCCGAGGCCCTGCGAGCAGCTCACCGCTGAGCAGCCCGCGCGCGGTGCCGGTCGCCGCCGCGAGCCAGGCCGCGACCAGCAGGACGTACAGCGCGACGGCCAGGGTCTGGTAGGCGGTGAGGGACGTGTGCCGGGCGAGGGCGGCCGCGCCGGTGACGCAGGTGCCCACCGGGAAGGTGGCGCCCCACCAGGTCATCGCGAACCCCATGCCCTGCCGCCGGGCCCGGACCAGGTGCGCCACGGACAGCGCCAGCCACATCAGCGCGAAGCCCATCACGGGCACGCCGTAGAGCACCGAGAACAGGGCGAGTCCGTGCGCGGAGGAGCTGGGCACGACGCCGGGCGCGGCGTTCGCGATCGAGCCGACGGCGGTGGTGGACTGCCCGAGCGGGCCGAGGACCAGGAACAGGGTCGGGGTGAGGGCCAGCGGCAGCGGGCCCGAGGTGATCAGCCGGCCGAGGACCAGCGGCAGCATCAGCAGCGTGGCGAACAGGCTCAGACCGAACATCGCCAGACAGGCCAGCAGCAGGGTCTCCCGGGGCTGGCCGGGCGGCAGGTGCGGCACGAGCAGCGGGCCGAGCGCGGCCGACACCATCGGGGCGACCAGAGGCAGCAGCCAGACGGGGGAGGCCTGGGAGGGGTCGATGCGGTGCCGTACGGACATCAGGTACGGCACGGCCACGGCCGCCCACAGCCCGATCGCCGTCCCGGCCGTGTACAGGACGGTGTCCAGGGCGACGGCCGCCTGCGTGCCGAGCCAGTCGTGCCCCGCGGTCAGCGCGCCGCCGCCCACGGCCAGCAGGGCCATGGAGAGGCAGCCGTAGAACGGGGCCATCGCCGGGTCGAGGAGGTGGGCGCGGGCCTGGTCGCGGTGGTGGACCCAGTGCAGGGTGCGGGCCGCCAGCAGGGTCACCAGCATCAGCAGCGACAGCACCCAGACCGCCGCGAGGATCGTGTGCGCCCCGGCCGGCAGGTCCACCGGCAGCGTGATGCCGGCGGTGCCGACGGCGGCGGTGCCCATGACGGAGGCGTACCAGTTGGGCCCGAGGTGGCGGACCAGGGCGGCGCGGGGCGCGCGCGTGGCGGGGAGCGGCGGGGCAGCGATGACCATGGCACCCACCGTGCCTCCGGGTATCGGTCCTGACCAGGGAGTTCCCCTCTATGAGGGCATAAGCTGGTCTTATGAGTGAGACGGAGGGGTCCCGGGAGCAGGGCGAGGGCACGGAGTCGTTGGCGCACCGGGTGCCGGATCTGGCGGCGTTGGAGCTGTTGCTGGCGGTGGCGCGGCTCGGGAGTCTCGGGGCGGCGGCGCGGGAGGTCGGGATCACGCAGCCGGCGGCCAGCAGCCGTGTGCGGTCCATGGAGCGGCAGCTCGGGGTGGCCCTGGTGGACCGTTCGCCGCGCGGGTCCCGGCTCACCGACGCTGGCGTGCTGGTGACGGACTGGGCGCGGCGGGTGGTGGAGGCGGCGGCGGCGTTCGACGCGGGGGCGCGGGCGTTGCGGGACCGGCGGGACTCGCGGCTGCGGGTCGCCGCGAGCATGACCATAGCCGAGTACCTGCTGCCGGGCTGGCTGCTCGCGTTGCACGCCGAGCGCCCCGACACGGCGGTGTCGCTGCTGGCCGGGAACTCGGCGAAGGTGGCGGAGCTGCTGCTCGGCGGGGACGCGGATCTCGGGTTCGTGGAGGGGCTCGCGGTGCCGAAGGGGCTGGACGCGGTGGTGATCGGGCACGACCGGCTGATCGTCGTGACGGCGCCGGGGCATCCCTGGGCGCGGCGCAGGCGGCCCGTGTCGCCGAAGGAGCTGGCCGGGACGCCGCTGATCCTGCGGGAGCGGGGGTCGGGGACGCGGCAGGTCCTCGACGCGGCGCTCGGGGGGCTGGCCCGGCCGCTGATCGAGCTGTCCTCGACGACGGCGGTGAAGGCGTCGGCGGTCAGCGGGGCCGGGCCGTCGGTGCTGAGTGAACTGGCGGTGCGGGAGGAACTCGCCCTGCGGCGCCTGGTCGCTGTTCCGGTGGACGGCGTCTCGCTGCGGCGGGACCTGCGGGCGGTGTGGCCGACCGGGCACCGGCCGACGGGCCCGGCGCGGGACCTGTTGTCCCTGACGCGGGCCTGAGCCGCGGCGGGCGGCGCCGCGCGGGCCGGGGCACCGCGGTTCGCGGGGGCGGCGGGGAGCTGTGGGACGAGCGGCATGGGGCCCGTAGTCGTCGATCGGACCCGGTTCCGGCGGTGCCTCGCGTCGACTTGCCGTCACTACCGGGTCCTGCCTCACTCGTGGGTCCGCGTGGGCCGGGGCACCGCGGTTCCCGACGAGCGGCACGTGGGCCGCAGCCGTCCACCGGACCCGGACCCGGTTCCGGCGGTGCCTCGCGTCGACTTGCAGTCACTACCGGGTCCTGCCTCACCCGTGGGTCCGCGTGGGCCGGGGCACCGCGGTTCCCGACGAGCGGCACGTGGGCCGCAGCCGTCCACCGGACCCGGACCCGGTTCCGGCGGTGCCTCGCGTCAACTCGCCGCCATCACCAGGCCCTCCATCACCCGCAGGTCCTTCCCCATCTCCGGATGCCACTGCACCCCCACCACCCAGCCCTGCTCGGCCGGCAACTCCACCGCCTCCACCGTGCCGTCCTCCGCGTGGGCGGAGGGTATGAGGTCGCGACCGAGGCGGGACACGCACTGGTGGTGGTAGGTGGGGACGGAGGTGGCCTCGGGGACGAGGGAGGCGTACCGGGTGCCCGGGACCGGCTTCACCGGGTGCGTGCCGAAGACGCCGACCACCTCCGCGTGGCCCTCCATGTGCTGGACCAGCGTCCCGCCGAGGGCCACGTTCAGGAGCTGCATGCCCCGGCAGATCCCCAGCAGCGGCGTGCCGGAGGCCAGCGCGGCGTCGATCAGGGCGAGTTCCCAGGCGTCGCGCGCCGGGGCCGGGGGGCCCGTGCGGGCGTCGCGGTCGGCGCCGTAGTGCACCGGGTCCACGTCCGGGCCACCCGCGACGACGAGGCCGTCGAGCCGGGCGACCGCCGCCGCGGCCAGCTCGGGCCCGTCCGGCGGCAGCATGCACGCGAGCCCTCCGGCCCGCTGCACCAGCCGTGGGTACGCGGCCGGCAGCAGCGCGGCGTCCAGCTCCCAGACCCCCCACCGGGTCCCGGCCTCCAGATACGTGCTCACGCCGATCAACGGCCGTTCGCTCACTCCACCCTCCCAGAACTCGCAGAACTCGCAGAACTCGCAGAACTCCGGAAACTCCCGGAACTCCCGGCAATCAAAAGGTTTACGGAGATACCTTTGCAGAGGCCGCTCATGTCAGGAAGCCCCGCAGCAGTGCCGCCGTCCCCGCGCAGTGCTCCCGCATCATCTCCCGCGCGCCGTCCGCGTCCCCGTCGAGCACCGCCTCCACCAGCGCGGTGTGCTGCCGCTGGGAGTGTTCGAGGTTGCGCACCAACAGCGGGATGCAGTCCAGCAGCTCGTTGACCGTGGCCCGCACCGCCGCGTACTGCGCGGTCAGGGTGGGCGAGCCGCACAGCTCGGCCAGGGTCAGATGCAGGAGCGTGTCCAGGCGCCGGTAGTCGGCGAGCGGCGCGTCGTGCGTGTCGGCCAGCGCCTCCCGGAGCCGCTGTGCCTGCTCGTCCGTGAGCCCGTGCGCCGCGCACAGCCCCGCCGCCCCCACCTCCAGCACCTCGCGGAAGCGCAGCACGTCCTCGACGTCCACCTCGGCGATCCGCCGCCGCAGCTCGTCCTCGCCGCCGGCGTCCGCTCGCGGCAGCACGAACGTTCCGCCGTACCGTCCGCGCCGCGCCTCCACCAGGCCCTGGTCCTGGAGGACCTTCAGCACCTCGCGCAGCGTCACCCGGCTGATCCCCAGCCGCTCCGCCAGCTCCCGCTCCGCGGGCAGCCGTTCGCCGCCCGGCACCAGGCCGAGCCGGACCACCTGGAGGATCTGTTCCAGGGCCTCCTCGAAGCCGTTGCCCGCGCGCACCGGCCGCAGCACCGGCGCGAGCCGGTCGCCCACCCCGTGCGACTCCGTGTGAGACGACATCCGCCGCACCCCCTTCCCAAGCAATGGTTCCCCGCAATACCTTATGGCTCCCGGCCCGGCCGAAGAAGCGCGAAGGCGCCCAAGGAGGCTTTCCGTGGCAGACCGCACAGCCCCGCTTCCCGTCGAGGAACTCCACGCGCTCGTGGCGAGCGGTGAGATCGACACTGTCGTCCTGGCGTTCCCCGACATGCAAGGGCGCCTGCAGGGCAAGCGGTTCGCCGCTCGCTTCTTCCTCGACGAGGTCCTGGAACACGGCACCGAGGGCTGCACCTACCTGCTCGCCGTCGACACCGAGATGAACACCGTCGACGGCTACGCCATGTCCTCCTGGGAGCGCGGTTACGGCGACTTCGCCATGCGTCCCGACCTCGCCACCCTGCGCCGCATCCCCTGGCACCCCGGCACCGCCCTGCTCGTCGCCGACCTCGCCTGGGACGACGGCACCCCGGTCGTCGCCGCCCCGCGGCAGATCCTGCGCCGCCAGCTCGACCGGCTCGCCGAACTCGGCTACACCGCCCAGGTCGGCACCGAGCTGGAGTTCATCGTCTTCAAGGACAGCTACGAGCAGGCGTGGGACGCGGGGTACCGGGGGCTGACCCCGGCCAACCAGTACAACATCGACTACTCGATCCTCGGCACCGGCCGCATCGAGCCCCTGCTGCGCCGCCTGCGCAACGACATGGCGGGCGCCGGCCTCACCGTCGAGTCCGCCAAGGGCGAGTGCAACCCCGGCCAGCACGAGATCGTCTTCCGTTACGACGAGGCCCTCACCACCTGCGACCAGCACGCCCTGTACAAGACGGGCGCCAAGGAGATCGCCGCCCAGGAGGGCGTCTCGATCACCTTCATGGCCAAGTACAACGAGCGCGAGGGCAACTCCTGCCACATCCATCTCTCGCTCACCGACGCCGACGGCACCAACGCCATGGCCGGGCCCGACGGGATGTCCGAGGTGATGCGGCACTTCCTCGCCGGACAGCTCGCCGCCCTGCGCGACTTCTCCCTGCTGTACGCCCCGAACATCAACTCCTACAAGCGGTTCCAGCAGGGCTCCTTCGCCCCCACCGCCGTCGCCTGGGGCCACGACAACCGCACCTGCGCCCTGCGCGTGGTCGGCCACGGCCGCTCCACGCGCTTCGAGAACCGGCTCCCGGGCGGCGACGTCAACCCCTACCTCGCGGTCGCCGGACTGGTCGCCGCGGGCCTGTACGGCATCGAGCACGAGCTCGAACTCCCCGAGCCCTGCCCCGGCAACGCCTACACCGCGGGCTTCGAGCACGTCCCCGCCACCCTGCGCGAGGCCGCCGAGCTGTGGGAGAACAGCCCGATCGCCAAGGCCGCCTTCGGCGACGAGGTCGTGGCCCACTACCGCAACATGGCCCGCGTGGAGCTGGGGGCCTTCGACGCCGCGGTCACCGACTGGGAGCTGCGCCGCTCCTTCGAACGCCTGTGAGCACACCCGCATCCCGCCGGTCCGCACGCCCGTGAAAGGTCGATCCGTGTCCGACTCAGACGAGTTGAAGGTCCTCAACCCCGCGACGGAGGAGATCGTCGCCACCGTCCCCGCCGCCACCGCGGAGGACGTCGACGCCGCCGTCCTACGGGCCGCCCGCGCCCAGAGCCGGTGGGCCGCGCTCGCCCCCGCCGACCGGGCCCGGCTGCTGCGCCGCTTCGCCGACACCGTCGACGCGCACCTGGAGGAACTCGCCCGCCTGGAGGTCCGCGAGGCCGGGCACACCCTCGGCAACGCCCGCTGGGAGGCCGGCAACGCCCGGGATCTGCTCCAGTACGCGGCCGGCGGCGCCGAACGCCTGCTCGGCCGGCAGATCCCGGTCCCCGGCGGCTGGAACGTCACCTTCCAGGAACCCCTGGGCGTCATCGGCGTGATCGCCCCCTGGAACTTCCCCATGCCGATCGCCGCCTGGGGCTCCTTCCCGGCGCTCGCCGCGGGCAACGCCGTCGTCCTCAAACCCGCCGAGACCACCCCGCTCACCGCGCTGCGCCTGGCCGGACTCGCCCTGGAGGCGGGCCTGCCCGAGCACCTCTTCCAGGTGCTGCCGGGCCACGGCCACACGGCCGGACGCGCCCTGGTGGACCACCCGGACGTCGCCAAGATCGTGTTCACCGGGTCCACCCGCACCGGGCGCGAGATCATGGAGCGCTGCGCCCGGCTGGTCAAGCCGGTCACCCTGGAACTCGGCGGCAAGAGCCCCAACGTGGTCTTCGCCGACGCCGACCTGAAGAGCGCCCTCGACCCCTTCTCCTTCCTGGACAACGCGGGCCAGGACTGCTGCGCCCGCACCCGCGTCCTCGTCCAGGAGACGGTCCTCGACGAGGCGCGCGAGCTGCTCGCCGACGCGCTCGCCGCCGTGGTCGTGGGCGACCCGGCCGACGAGAAGACGCAGATGGGACCGCTGATCTCGGCGGCGCAGCGGGACCGCGTACGGTCGTACGTCCCCGACGGCGCCCCCGCCCTGCGCGGCAGCGCCCCCGACGGTCCCGGCTTCTGGTTCCCGCCGACCGTCCTGACGGGGGAGCGGCACGACGGCCCGGCCGCCCGGGAGGAGATCTTCGGACCCGTCGCCGTCCTGCTGCCCTTCAGCGACGAACAGGACGCCGTCCGCCTCGCCAACGACACCCCCTACGGACTGTCCGGCTCGATCTGGACCCGCGACCTCGGCCGCGCCCTGCGCGTCTCCGGTGGCGTCCGCGCGGGCAACCTGTCCGTCAACTCCCATTCCAGCGTCCGCTACTGGACCCCGTTCGGCGGCTACAAGCAGTCCGGCATCGGCCGGGAACTCGGCCCCGACGCCCTGACCGCCTTCACCGAAACCAAGAACGTCTTCATCAGCTCGGAGGGCCCCGCACAGTGACCGACAACAGTGTTTGCCGCCGCCTCGTCGGCCGTACCGCCGTCGTGACCGGAGCCGGCAGCGGCATCGGCCTCGCCACCGCCCGCCGCCTCGCGGCCGAGGGTGCCCACGTCGTCTGCGCGGACGTGGACGAGGTCCGCGGCAAGGCCGCCGCCGACGAGGTGGGCGGGCTCTTCGTCGAGGTCGACGTCACCGACCCGGAGCAGGTCGAGGCGCTGTTCAGGACGGCGTACGACACCTACGGCAGCGTCGACGTGGCCTTCAACAACGCGGGCATCTCCCCGCCCGACGACGACTCCATCCTGGAGACCGGCCTGGAGGCATGGAAACGCGTCCAGGAGGTCAACCTCACCTCCGTGTACCTGTGCTGCAAGGCCGCGATCCCGTACATGCGGCGCCAGGGCAAGGGCTCCATCATCAACACCGCGTCCTTCGTGGCCCGGATGGGCGCCGCCACCTCCCAGATCTCGTACACCGCGTCGAAGGGCGGCGTCCTCGCGATGTCCCGCGAACTCGGCGTGCAGTTCGCCCGGGAGGGCATCCGGGTCAACGCGCTGTGCCCCGGGCCGGTCAACACCCCGCTGCTCCAGGAGCTGTTCGCCAAGGACCCGGAGCGGGCCGCGCGACGGCTCGTGCACATCCCGGTGGGCCGGTTCGCCGAGGCCGAGGAGATCGCCGCCGCCGTCGCCTTCCTGGCCAGCGACGACTCCTCCTTCGTCAACGCCACCGACTTCCTGGTGGACGGGGGCATCGCGGGCGCGTACGTGACGCCCCAGTAGGCCCCCGGCCACCGAGTCCCCGGGCGCCCGGAGCCCCGGAGTCCTCAGAGGAACGTGTGCCCCTCGCCCCGGTAGGTGGGCACGGTCGCGGTCACCTCGTCGCCCTCGACGAGGTGCAGCGACGGGAAGCGTTCGCACAGCTCGCCCGCCTTGGCGTGCCGGAACCACACCCGGTCGCCGACGAGCAGATCGTCGGCGGGCGAGCCGAGCAGCGGGGTCTGCACCTCGCCGGCGCCCTCCTGGGGGTCGTACGCCAGCCCCTCCGGCAGGTACGGCACCGGCAGCCGGTCGGGCCCCGCGGCGCCGGAGGCGGGGTAGCCGCCGCCGAGCACGGTGACGACGCCCACGCCCGGCCGCCGTACCACCGGCAGCGCGAACAGCGCCGCCGGACGGCCGCTGAAGGACGTGTAGTTGTCGAACAGCCGCGGCACGTACAGCCCGGAACCGGCCGCGATCTCGGTGACCGCGTCCTCGGCGGCGGTGTGCTGCACACTGCCGGTGCCGCCGCCGTTGACGAACTCCAGGTCCGGCACGACGGCCCGCACCGCGCGCACGGCCGAGGCCCGCCGTTCGGCCAGTTCCCGCCGCGCGGCGGCCTGCATCAGCCGGATCGCCCGTGACCGCAGCGGCCGCCCGGCGACCGCGTCGCCGACCCCCGCGATGTGGCCCTCGTAGGCCATGAGTCCGACGAGCCGGAAGCCGGGGCGCTCGGCCACCACCCGTGCGAGGGCCGCCAGCCGGCCCGGGGAGTGGAGCGGGGAGCGGCGGGCGCCGACCCGCACGCGTCCGCCGAACAGCTTCAGCGAGGTGTCCAACTCCAGGCATACGCGGACCACTTCACGTCCGCCGTCGCGGGCGGCGTCGATGAGGTCGAGCTGGGCGGGGTCGTCCACCATCACGGTGACGGCGGCGGCGAGTTCGGGATCGCCGGTCAGCTCGGCGAAGCCGGACCGGTCGGCGGAGGGGTAGGCCAGCAGGATGTCGTCGAACCCCGAGCGCGCCAGCCACAACGACTCGGGCAGCGTGAACGACATGATCCCCTGGAAGCCGTCCCTGGCCAGGACGCGCTCCAAAAGGGCACGGCAGCGAACGGACTTGCTCGCGACCCGGATCGGTTTGCCACCGGAACGGCGGACCAGATCGGCCGCGTTGGCGTCGAAAGCCTCCAGGTCCACGAGCGCCAGCGGCGCTTCGAGATGGGCGGTGGCCCGGTCGTACCGGGCCCGGTCGGCGGCACGCGCAGTCATGCCGGAAGCCTGCCAGAAGGGATTACCGCAGGGTAGGGGGATGTTCCGGGCAAGTGCCCCGGCCTCCCGTACTGGTTCCGCCCCGGCCCCCGACAACCCGTAGAGTGACGCGCACGTACGACGGACCCGCCCGGGATGCCGGTCCGGCCGTACGGGTACGAGGAGAGACGGCCCGGGTCGCGAGGAAACGGGGAACGCATGACCGCGGAAGCACGCCACGCCTCCGTACCACCGGTTCCCTCGTCCTCGTCCGCCCCTGCCGCGGGCGCGAGTCGGGGCGCGGGCAAGGGCGTCCCGGGTACGGCCGGGCCGACCGGTGCGGGGAGCGTGGACGACGCGCGGGCCGCCGGCGCCGGCCGCCTCACCGCGCGGAGCGCCGACGTGCCGCCGGGGGAGGACCCCGACGAGGAGCCGTCCGTCTTCACCCCGCGCCCCTCGGCCGACGGCGACGGCCCCTGCGGCGCGCCCCAGGACCGTACTTCCCGCCGCCTGCCCGTCCCCGAAGCGACCGACCCCGTCAGCCCGCCGCCGCCCCCGGCCTCGGCGCGCTTCCCGGACGCGCCCCCGCGCGGTGCCGGTGCGCGCGGGCGGCGCCCCGGCCGTACGGGAGGGGCGGGTGCGGGCGTTCCCGCGCGCGCCGGGGACGCTGGGGCGGCGGCTCCCGCGCGCGCCGGCGGCAGCGGTGTGACCGGTTCGGGACGACCCGAGCGTGGCGGCTCGGCCGCTCCGACCCCGCCGACTCGGAACCCGGGTCGGCGGTCGGGGCGGCCGGAGGCACCTGCGGAGATCGCTGCCGAGACGACGACCCCTCTGCGCCCGGTTCCGGTGACCGTGGACGTGCGGGGCGTGGGTGGCGGTTCGGGTTCCGGTGGGGCTGGTTCGGTCGGTCTGGGTCGGCGGTCGGGGCGGCCGGAGGTACCCGCGGAGATCGCTGCCGAGACGACGACCCCTCTGCGCCCGGTTCCGGTGACCGTGGACGTGCGGGGCGTGGGTGGCGGTTCGGGTTCCGGTGGGGCTGGTTCGGTCGGTCCGGGTCGGCGGTCGGGGCGGCCGGAGGTACCCGCGGAGATCGCCGCCGAGACCACGACCCGGCTCCGCCCCGCGCCTCCGGCCGCGGACGCGCGGGGTGCCGGTGGCGCGCGCGGGCCGGTGCCCGGTCGCCCCGGGGCCGGTCCCGACCGGCCGGCCGCACCGTCCCGCGGCCCGCATGACCTGACCCCGTCCGTCCCCGGGCCCGCCCACCCCCCGCGCCCCGGCCGGCCCGCCACCCTGTGGAACACCCCCGCGCCCCTCGGGCAGAGCGCGGCGCGGCCCTTCGTGACGTTCGGGGAGCCCGATCTGTTCCGGGAGCGCGGGCGGGGGCGGGCCGTGGCCGCCGGGGTCTGCCTGGTGCTCGGACTCGGGCTCATCGGCGGCGCCGCGGCCGGGAGTTGGATCGCCGGGGGGCACGGGGGCGGCGGCCCGCAGGGGTTCGCCGCGGCCGCGCCGGCATGGCACAGCGTGCCCGTCGACCAGCTGTTCCCGCCCGTCGTGCGGGGCGCCGGGGACGGGCCCGGCGGGGCGGACCGGACGTGGACGCGGGTGGCCGTCGCCCCGGACAGCGGGTGCGCCGACGCGTTCGACCCGTTGCTGGAGAAGGTGCTCGCCGACGTCGGCTGCCGACGGCTCCTGCGCGCGACCTACACGGACGCCACCCAGAGCTATGTGACCACCGTCGGGCTGCTGTTCACCAAGGCCGACCCCGCCGCCATGACCGCGCTCGCCACCCGCTTCCGCACCCAGCACCTCGCCGAACGCCCCGACCTGATGCCGCGCCCGTACGCCGCCGAGAACACCCTCGCGGCCGGGTTCGGGGACGACCAGCGCGCCACCTGGACCATCTCCGTGCGCTCCGACACCCCCGTCGTCGTGTACGCCGTCTCCGGCTGGGCCGACGGCCGCGGTGTCGACACCCCGCAGCCCGCCGCCGACGCCGTGCGTTCCGGCGCCACCACCCCGCAGGCCCAGTCCGGCCTCGGCAACGAGGCCCGCGGCCTGTCCGAACAGATCGAACGGCGGCTGCGTCGGACCGTCGGTGACCCCGCCACGAAGAGACCCTCATGAAGCGTGCCTCCGGGGCCGCGGTGAGCGCCCTGCTCGCCGGCGCCCTCGCCCTGCTGCCGTCCGCCGCCGCGCACGCCGACGGCATCCGCGCCCAGCAGTGGGGCCTGTCCGCCCTCCGCCTCGACCAGGCATGGCGCACCACCAGGGGCCAGGGCGTCACCGTCGCCGTCCTGGACACCGGCGTCCAGGAGGACCATCCCGACCTCGTCGGCAACGTGCTGCCCGCCAAGGACATGATCGGCTTCGGGGCCCGGCCCGGTGACCGCACCTGGGGACGGCACGGCACCGCGATGGCCGGCATCATCGCCGGACACGGCCACGGGCCCGGCGGCTCCGACGGCGTCATGGGCGTCGCCCCCGAGGCGAGGATCCTGCCCGTGCGGGTGATCCTTGAGGACAGCGACCCCGCCCGCGCCAAGGCCCGCACCACCCGCGGCACCGCTCTCGCCGACGGCATCCGCTGGGCCGCGGACCACGGCGCCGACGTCATCAACCTCTCCCTCGGCGACGACTCCGCCTCCGCCCACCCGGATGCCGGCGAGGACGAGGCCGTGCAGTACGCCCTGAAGAAGGGCGTGGTCGTCGTCGCCTCCGCGGGCAACGGCGGCGACAAGGGCGACCACGTCTCCTACCCGGCCGCCTACCCCGGCGTGCTCGTCGCCACCGCCGTGGACCGCTACGGCACCCGCGCCGCCTTCTCCACCCGCCGCTGGTACGCCGCGGTCAGCGCGCCCGGCGTCGACGTCGTCATCGCCGACCCCGACCACAAGTACTACGAGGGCTGGGGCACCTCGGCCGCCTCCGCGTTCGTCTCCGGTGTGGCCGCGCTGATCAAGTCCGCCCACCCCGGGCTCGGTCCGGCCCAGATCAAGAGGCTCCTGGAGGACACCGCCGACGACCCGCCGGCCGGCGGCCGCGACGACTCCCGCGGCTTCGGGACGATCGACCCGGTGGCGGCCCTGAAGGCGGCCGACCGCCTCGAACCGGGGAAGCCGGCCCCGGTGTCGTACCCCCGGAAGTACTTCGGCCCCGGCCCGGACGCCCCCAAGGCCACCGGCTCCGCCTCCGACTGGGCGGCCCCCCTCGCGGGCGGCGCCGGCGGGGTGCTGCTGGTCGCGGGCGTGATCCTGTGGCGCGGGCGCAGGCAGCCGCTCCAGGAGCACCGGGCCGCCGCTCCACCCGGCCGTACCCCCCGATAGGGTCGGTGACCGTGGCGAACAAGAACATCCCCGACCCCGGCTACTCCGACGACGACGGTTCCGCCGACCCCCGGCTCGGCGCCGCGCTCGCCGCGTGGGCCGAGGACCGCACCGCCGTGGGCCCGGTCCTGGCGGCGCTGAAGGGCGCCCGACTGCTGGTGCCGGTGGTCGCCGTCCTGGGCGAGGTGGAGGAGGACGAGAACGGACTGCGCCGCGAGAAGACCAGCGACATGGCGGTACCGACCCTGAAGGCCGGGAACCGCACCGCGCTGCCCGCCTTCACCTCCACCGACTCCCTCGCCCGCTGGGACCCCGCGGCCCGCCCGGTCGCCGTACCCCTGCACCAGGCGCTCCAGGCCGCGGCGCACGAGAAGGCCGACACGGTCGTGCTGGACCTCGCGGGACCGGTTCCGTTCGAGCTGACGGGGCCCGCGCTGCTCGCCCTCGCCGAGGGCCGCACCAGCACCGACCCGCTCGCCGACCCGGCCGTGACCGAGGCCGTGCGCGCGGCGGTGGCGGCCGAGCCCGCCGTGCGCCGCGCCCATCTCGTCCCCGGTCAGGCCGACGGCACCCTCGCCCTCGTCCTCGACCCGTCCGCCGCGCCCGCCGAGACCGCCCGCGCGATCGCCGGCCGGCTCGCCGCCGACGAGACGCTGAGGGCCCGCCTGGTGCGCGGCCTCGACCTGGCACTGCTGCCGGCCGGGACGACGCCTCCGGGCGAGCCCCTGTACGTGAAGGAGAAGGATTAGGTCAGCCGTAGACCGGGCCGGTGTACTTCTCGCCCGGACCCTGGCCCGGCTCGTCCGGGACGATCGAGGCCTCGCGGAAGGCCAGCTGGAGCGACTTCAGGCCGTCGCGCAGCGGGGCCGCGTGGAAGGAGCTGATCTCGGTCGCGCCGCCGTCCAGCAGGCCGGCGAGGGCGGTGATCAGCTTGCGGGCCTCGTCCAGGTCCTTGAACTTGTCGCCCTCCTCGCTGAGCCCGAGCTTCACGGCCGCGGCGCTCATCAGATTGACGGCGACCGTCACGATCACCTCGACGGCGGGGACCTCGGCGATATCGCGGGTCATCGCGTCGAAGTCGGGGTTCTCGGCAGGGGTCTCACTCATGCCCCACACCCTAAGCGGCCCGTCGCCCTCCCCGTGACGCCCGTCCGATTAGCCCTTGTCAAGCCGTCCTGCTAATCTGGTGGGCGACCGGCCGGACGTAGGTATGCACCTTTCGCTCGGCCCACAAGTGGAGGCTCCGATCTCCCACCCGATCCGTCCCCCGGGACGGCGGGTCTCCGGTCAGGCGGCCGCCATCGTTCCGTACGGACGATGGAGCCGCCCGATTCGCGCCCCGCGTTCACCGCGGCGGTGTTCCGGTAGTCAGGAGCCCCGCCTGTGATCGTCCGGGGCATTTTTTCTGCTTCGGCGCGGTTGGTCTGACGAAAACAGACGTTACGCGGCAGTCCGCCAGGCCGTCGCGTGGTGCTACCGAGGAGGATCCATCAGCGCCGAGCCCCGCATCAACGACCGGATTCGCGTTCCCGAGGTGCGACTTGTCGGTCCCAGTGGCGAGCAGGTCGGCATCGTGCCGCTTGCGAAGGCACTGGAGCTTGCGCAGGAGTACGACCTGGACCTGGTCGAGGTCGCGGCGAACGCCCGTCCGCCCGTGTGCAAGCTCATGGACTACGGGAAGTTCAAGTACGAGTCGGCCATGAAGGCCCGTGAGGCGCGCAAGAACCAGGCGCACACGGTCATCAAGGAGATGAAGCTCCGGCCGAAGATCGACCCGCACGACTATGACACCAAGAAGGGTCACGTCGTCCGGTTCCTCAAGCAGGGCGACAAGGTCAAGATCACGATCATGTTCCGTGGTCGCGAGCAGTCCCGGCCCGAGCTGGGCTACCGACTGCTGCAGCGCCTCGCGGAGGACGTCCAGGACCTCGGCTTCGTGGAGTCGAACCCGAAGCAGGACGGCCGCAACATGATCATGGTCCTCGGTCCGCACAAGAAGAAGACCGAGGCGATGGCCGAGGCCCGTCAGGCGCAGGAGGCCCGCAAGGCCGACGCGAAGGCGAACCCCGGCAAGTCGCAGAACCCCGCTGAGGCCCAGGCGCCGTCCGAGGAGCCTGCCGAGGCGTGATCCCGGGGAGCCCCAGGGCTCCCGAGGATGTAACCGAAACAAGAGCGACGCTCCACCGTGCCCGGTTTTCGTGACCGGGCACCGGAGCGCCACCGACGAGGAGAGAACGGCGCTATGCCGAAGAACAAGTCGCACAGCGGTGCCAGCAAGCGCTTCAAGGTCACCGGCTCCGGCAAGGTGCTCCGCGAGCGCGCCGGCAAGCGCCACCTGCTTGAGCACAAGTCGTCCCGTGTGACGCGTCGCCTCACCGGCAACGCCGAGATGGCCCCGGGCGACGCCGCGAAGATCAAGAAGCTTCTCGGCAAGTGACGCCGCGGCGCCCTGTGAGCGCCGTGCGTCTGGACCGGGACCCAATCGTTTCCGGGTCGTGTGAGGACCCCCACGACCCCGCTACAAGGAGTTAACAAGTGGCACGCGTCAAGCGGGCAGTCAACGCCCACAAGAAGCGCCGGGCGATCCTGGAGCAGGCCTCCGGCTACCGCGGTCAGCGTTCGCGCCTGTACCGCAAGGCCAAGGAGCAGGTCACCCACTCGCTGGTCTACAACTACAACGACCGCAAGAAGCGCAAGGGCGACTTCCGTCAGCTGTGGATCCAGCGCATCAACGCCGCTGCCCGCGCCAACGGCATGACCTACAACCGCTTCATCCAGGGTCTGAAGGCCGCGAACGTCGAGGTCGACCGCAAGATCCTGGCCGAGCTGGCCGTCAACGACGCGAACGCGTTCGCCGCGCTCGTCGAGGTCGCGCAGAAGGCGCTGCCGTCGGACGTCAACGCGCCGAAGGCCGCGTGACGCCGCGCCGGCCTCAGCCGAAGTAGTACCGGGACCCGCAGGCTGTACGGCTTGCGGGTCCTGTCGTTGAGCCGCCGGCCGGTGTCCGGCCGCGGTTCCGTCGTGGTTGCTCGCGCAGTTCCCCGCGCCCCCGACCGGGCACGACACCGCGTCGGCGTCGTCAAGAGGACTCTCCGGAAAGTGAAGAAGAGCATGGCCCCCGTCAGCCCCGAGCTGATCTCCCCCCGCTCCGCCCGTGTCGCCGCCGCGCGGCGGCTCGCCAAGCGGAATTTCCGGGGGAAGGACCGGCTGTTTCTCGCGGAGGGGCCGCAGGCCGTGCGGGAGGCGGCGGCGCACGAGGACGACGGGCGGGCGACGCTCGTCGAGCTGTTCGCCACGGTCGAGGCCGCGGAGCGGTACGCCGACATCGTCGGCGAGGCCCGTGCCGTCGGCGCCCGGGTGCACCTCGCCTCCGAGGAGGTCATCGCCGACATCTCGACCACCGTCACCCCGCAGGGCCTCGTCGGCGTCTGCCGCTTCGTGGACACCCCGTTCGAGGACATCCTCGCCGCCCGCCCCCGGCTGGTCGCCGTGCTCGCGCACGTGCGCGACCCCGGCAACGCGGGCACCGTGCTGCGCTGCGCCGACGCCGCGGGCGCCGAGGCCGTCGTCCTCACCGACGCCTCCGTGGACCTGTACAACCCCAAGGCCGTACGCGCCTCCGTCGGCTCCCTGTTCCACCTCCCGGTCGCCGTCGGCGTCCCCGTGGAGCAGGCCGTCGAGCGGCTCAAGGCCGCCGGCGTGCGCATCCTCGCCGCCGACGGCGCGGGCGACCGCGACCTGGACGAGGAACTGGACAAGGGCACCATGGGCGGCCCCACCGCCTGGGTGTTCGGCAACGAGGCGTGGGGGCTGCCCGAGGAGACCCGCGCCCTCGCCGACGCCGTGGTGCGTGTGCCCATCCACGGCAAGGCCGAGAGCCTGAACCTCGCCACGGCCGCCGCCGTGTGCCTGTACGCCTCCGCCCGTGCGCAGCGCGCCCGCGGAGGGTGCCGTTCCGTCACCCAGAGCTAGTAGGGTGACCAGTTCGGGGCCCTGCGCCGTATGAGAGGTGGGGTACGGGGATGAGTGTGGCCGGCACGAGCACCGGGCCGGAGGGACGGGACGCGCGCGGCGCCGCCACGTCCGGGTGCGCCGCGGACGACGGCCGCGGACTCCCTCCCGACCAGCTCCCCGACGGGCTGGTGGTCGCCGACGAGCGGGGGCGTGTCGTCGGGTTCAACGCGGCGGCGGAGCGCATCACCGCCGTACCCGCCGCCGAGGCCCTCGGGCAGCCGCTGGAGAAGGCGCTGCCGTTAGAGGACCTGGAGGGGCGCCGCTGGTGGCAGCTCACCGACCCCTACGGGGGCCTCTCCACAAGGACCCGGCAGCCGGAGCGCAATCTGCTGCTGCCCGGCGGCCGCGAGGTGCTCGTCACCGCCCGGTACGTCCGCGCCGAGCCCCTCGGCCCCGTGCGGCGCCTGATCGTCTGCCTGCGGGACACCGAGGCCCGCCGCCGCACCGAGCGCAGCCACGCAGAGCTGATCGCCACCGTCGCCCATGAACTGCGCTCCCCGCTGACCTCCGTCAAAGGGTTCACGGCCACCCTGCTGGCCAAGTGGGAGCGCTTCACCGACGACCAGAAGCGGCTGATGCTGGAGACCGTCGACGCCGACGCCGACCGGGTCACCCGGCTCATCGCCGAACTGCTGGACATCTCCAGGATCGACTCGGGGCGCCTGGAGGTGCGCAGGCAGCCCGTCGACATAGGGGCCGCCGTCTCCCGCCACATCCAGGCGTACGTCGCCGCGGGGCAGAGCGCCGGACGCTTCCTGCTGCGCATCGAGCAGCCGCTGCCCGACCTGTGGGCAGACCCCGACAAGATCGACCAGGTGCTCAGCAACCTGCTGGAAAATGCCGTGCGGCACGGCGAGGGAACCGTCACCATCGACATCACGCCCACGGCGTCCCCCCGCGAGGGCGAGGAGGCCGGCACGTCGGTCACGGTGAGCGACGAGGGGTCCGGCATCCCGGAGGAATCCATGAACCGCGTCTTCACCCGCTTCTGGCGGGGCAGCAAGCGCGGTGGCACCGGACTCGGGCTGTACATCGTCAAGGGCATCGTCGAGGCCCACGGCGGCACCATCACGGTCGGCCGCGCGCGCGGCGGCGGCGCCGAGTTCCGATTTACGTTGCCCGTGAGCGCCCCGGCGTATCTCGCCTAGCGGCCCACGGGCTCTTCGTCACCCTCCACCCCGTTAGACTCGGCCTTTGGCACCTTTGTGTCCTTCACGCGGCCCTCGCGAGTCGGTGACGGGGACCATCCGCCAGCCAATCGGAAGCACGGGAAGAGATGTCGGCACCCAATAAGTCGTACGACCCTGTCGAGGTCGAGGCGTTGAAACCGGAAGAGATCGAGCGCATGCGGGACGAGGCGCTCGCCGCCTTCGCCGCCGCGGACTCCCTCGACGCGCTCCACGAGGCCAAGGTCGCCCACACCGGCCCTGCGTCCCCGCTGGCCCTCGCCAACCGCGAGATCGGCGCCCTGCCCCCGCACGCCAAGGCCGACGCGGGCAAGCGCGTCGGCATGGCCCGCGGCGCCGTCAACAAGGGGCTCGCCGCCCGCCAGACCGAGCTGGAGGCCGAGCGCGACGCCCGGGTGCTGGTCGAGGAGGACGTCGACGTCTCCCTGCCGTACGACCGCGTCCCCGCCGGTGCCCGCCACCCGCTGACCACGCTGTCGGAGCGCATCGAGGACATCTTCGTGGCCATGGGCTACGAGGTCGCCGAGGGCCCCCAGGCCGAGGCCGAGTGGTTCAACTTCGACGCCCTGAACATCGGCCCGGACCACCCGGCCCGCGGCGAGGCCGACACCTTCTTCGTGCAGGGCCCGGACGGCGGCGCCGAGTCGGGTGTGGTCATGCGCACCCACACCTCGCCCGTGCAGATCCGCTCGCTGCTCGGCCGTGAGCTGCCGGTCTACGTGATCTGTCCCGGCCGCGTCTACCGCACCGACGAGCTGGACGCCACGCACACGCCCGTCTTCCACCAGGTCGAACTGCTCGCCGTGGACGAGGGCCTGACCATGGCCGACCTCAAGGGCACCCTGGACCACATGGTCCAGTCGCTGTTCGGCGAGGGCATGAAGACCCGGCTGCGGCCCAACTTCTTCCCCTTCACCGAGCCGAGCGCCGAGATGGACATGCTCTGCTACGTGTGCAAGGGCGAGTCCGTCGGCAACCCCGACCGCCCGTGCCGCACCTGCTCCAGCGAGGGCTGGATCGAGCTGGGCGGCTGCGGCATGGTCAATCCGCGGGTGCTCACCGCCTGCGGTGTCGACCCGGAGAAGTACAGCGGCTTCGCCTTCGGGTTCGGCATCGAGCGGATGCTGATGTTCCGCCACAACGTCGAAGACATGCGAGACATGGTCGAGGGTGACGTCCGGTTCACCCGGCCCTTCGGGATGGAGATCTGATGCGGGTCCCGCTTTCTTGGCTGCGGGAGTACGTCGACCTGCCGGCCACCGAGACCGGCCGTGACGTCCAGGCCAAGCTCATTTCGGCCGGTCTGGAGGTCGAGACCGTCGAACAGCTCGGCGCCGACCTCAAGGGCCCCCTGGTCGTCGGCCAGGTGCTCACCATCGAGGAGCTGGAGGGCTTCAAGAAGCCGATCCGCTTCTGCACGGTCGACGTCGGCCAGGCCAACGGCACCGGCGAGCCCCAGGAGATCGTCTGCGGCGCCCGCAACTTCGCGGTCGGCGACAAGGTCGTCGTGGTGCTCCCCGGCGCCACCCTGCCCGGCGGGTTCTCCATCGCCGCCCGCAAGACCTACGGCAAGGTCTCGCACGGCATGATCTGCTCCAGCGACGAGCTGGGCATGGGCGACGACAACACCCACGGCATCATCGTGCTGCCGCCGGAGACCGAGGTCGGCAAGGACGCCATCGAGCTCCTGGAGCTGGTGGACGAGGTCCTGGACATCGCCGTCACCGCCAACCGCGGCGACTGCCTGTCCATCCGCGGCGTCGCCCGCGAGACCGCCATCGCCTACGGCCTGCCGCTGCGCGACCCCGCCCTGATCGACGTGCCGGCGCCGAACGCCTACGGCTACCCGGTCCGGGTCTCCGACCCGTTCGGCTGCGACCGCTTCACCGCGCGCACCGTCACCGGTCTGCGCCCCGAGGCCCGCTCCCCGCTCTGGCTCCAGCGCCGGATCCAGAAGGTCGGCATGCGCCCGATCTCGCTCGCCGTCGACGTCACGAACTACGTGATGATGGAGCTGGGCCAGCCGCTGCACGCCTACGACCGGAGGCTGGTCCAGGGCACGATCGGGGTGCGCCGCGCCGAGGAGGGCGAGAAGCTCGTCACCCTCGACGGCGTCGAGCGCAAGCTGCACGCCGAGGACCTGGTCATCACGGACGACCGAGGCCCCATCGGCCTGGCCGGCGTGATGGGCGGTGCCAACACGGAGATCGCCGACCACGGCGAGGACGCGGAGAACGCGACCACCGACGTGGTGATCGAGGCGGCCCACTTCGACGCGGTCTCCATCGCGCGCACGGCCCGCCGCCACAAGCTGCTGTCCGAGGCATCCCGCCGCTTCGAGCGCGGGGTGGACCCGGCGGCCGCGGCCGCCGCCGCGCAGCGCACCGTGGACCTGCTGGTGCTCCTCGCGGGCGGCACCGCCGAGGCGGGCGTCACCGAGGTCGTCGCGCCCTCCGCGCCGCGCACCATCACCGTCCCGGCGAACCACCCGGACAAGGTCGCGGGCGTCGGCTACGGCCGCGAGACCGTCGTGCGCCGCCTCCAGGAGGTCGGCTGCGACGTCTACGGGCAGGACGAGCTGATCGTCACCGTGCCGTCCTGGCGGCCCGACCTCACCGACCCGAACGACCTGGCCGAAGAGGTCATCCGCCTGGAGGGCTACGAGAACCTGCCCTCCACGCTGCCCAAGCCCCCGGCGGGCCGCGGCCTGACCGCCCGCCAGCGGCTGCACCGCCGCATCGGCCGCGCGCTGGCCGGCGCCGGCTACGTCGAGGCGCTGAACTACCCGTTCGTCGGCGAGCAGGTCTTCGACCAGCTCGGCCTGGACGCGGGTGACCCGGCCCGCCGTGTGGTGAAGCTGGTCAACCCGCTCAGCGACGAGGAGCCCGCGCTCCGCACCACGCTGCTGCCGGGTCTGCTGGGCGCGCTGCGCCGCAACAACGGCCGTGGCGGGCACGACCTGGCCCTGTTCGAGACCGGGCTGGTCTTCCACCCGCGCGGGCAGCGGCGCGCCGCCACGCATCTGCCGGTCGACCGCCGGCCCACCGACGAGGAGATCGCGGAGCTGAACGCGGCGCTGCCCGAGCAGCCGCGGCACGCCGCCGTCGTCCTCGCGGGCGCCCGCGAGCAGGCCGGCTGGTGGGGCAAGGGCCGCCCGGCCGACTGGGCCGACGCGGTCGAGGCCGCGCGCACCGTGGCCCGCGAGGCCGGCGCCGAACTGGTCGTCCGCAAGGGCCAGTACGGCCCCTGGCACCCGGGCCGCTGCGCCGAGCTGGTCGTCGTGGCCGACGGCGACGAGCGGGTCGTGGGCCACGCGGGCGAGCTGCACCCGCGCGTCGTGAAGACGCTGGGCCTGCCGGAGCGCACCTGCGCGATGGAGCTGGACCTGGACGTCCTGGAGGAGGCCGGCGACGGCATCCCGATGGCGCCGAGCATCTCGTCCTTCCCGGTCGCCACGCAGGATGTCGCCCTCGTGGTCGACAAGCCGGTGCCGGCGGCCGAGGTCGAGGCCGCGCTGCGCGCCGGTGCCGGTGAACTCCTGGAGTCCATCCGGCTGTTCGACGTCTACGAGAACGCCGAGCAGCTGGGGGAGGGCCGCAAGTCGCTCGCCTACGCGCTGCGCTTCCGCGCCCCCGACCGGACGCTGACGGTGGACGAGGCGTCGGCGGCCCGGGACGCGGCCGTCGCCCTGGCGGGCGAGCGCACCGGAGCCGTACTGCGCGGCTGACCGCCGTATCACGAGGGCGCGCCCGGTCACGGATCTCCGTGGCCGGGCGCGCCCTCGTCCGGCACGCGGTGCGTCCGGCATCCCGTCGCCTGCCGCATAAATGCACTCCCACCTGCGCTTTCTCACTCGTTCGAGTGGTCATCGGAGGTGATCCAGTCCTCCCGGGCCATGCCGTCGACAGAATCGGACCGGCCTTTCGGGGTCGGTCCGTCTGCTCTGTCAGGGACTCCATGGGGGACAGAGGCATGATCCGTATCAAGGCACGGGCACCCACCGCGCGAGCAGCGGTGCTCCCCACGCTCTGGGGAGCCCTGGCGGTCGCCTACAAGTTCGGCTGTCCGCTCGCCGCACAGGAGGGGCTCGGCGCCCGCGTCGCCGGCAGTGTCGTGTTCTTCGCCGTGGGAACCGGCCTGATGGTCCATGTACGGCGCGCCCTGCTGCGGGAGCTGCGGCTCGCCCGGCGGGCGGCTCGGGCCGCGCAGAGCGTCGTCCTGCGCCCGCTGCCGCCGCGCCTCGACGGACTCGGCCTCGCCGCCGCCCAGTTGTCCGCCGACCGGGGCGCGAGCGTCGGCGGCGATCTGTACGAGGCCGTGGCCACCGAGCACGGGGTGCGGGTGGTGATGGGGGACGTACGGGGGCATGGGCTGGCCGCCCTCGGGACCGTCGCCGCCCTCCTCGGCGGCTTCCGCGAGGCCGCCCACGACGAGGCTCGACTGGACGACGTGCTGCGCAGACTGGAGCGGACGCTCGCCCGGCACCTGACGGAACGGGCCCGCGCGGAAGACCCCTCGACCGGCGGCACCGCGGACCTCGACAGCTCCCTCGCCGAGGAGTTCGTCACCGTGCTGCTCCTGGAGATCGGCGGGGACGGCGCGCTGAGCGCCCTGAACTGCGGCCATCCCTGGCCCTACCGGCTCACCGGCACCGTCGTCGAGCCCCTCGCCCGCGCCGAACCGCTGCCCCCGCTGGGCCCGTTCCCGCTCCCGGCGGATCTCACCCCGCTCCGCTGTGCGCCGTTGCGGCCCGCCGAGTCGCTGGTCCTGTTCACCGACGGCGCGCAGGACGCGCGGGACGCCCGGGGCCGGTTCTTCGCCCTGCCCGAGGCCCTGCGCGCCGTCGTACGCGACCAACCCGCCGCGCCGCAGCGGGTGCTGCGCACCCTCTTCGCCGCCCTGCTGCGGCACACCGGCGGCACTCCCGCCGACGACGTGGCCCTCCTGGTGCTGCGCAACGAGCGGGAGCCCACGCCGCCGGCGCGGGAGGCCGCCGCCCGGCCGGCCACCACGCACGGCTGATGGTTCCCGCCGCACCACCGCCGGCAGCCCGGCGCTCGGCGGTCCACCCCATGCGGCCCGGGTCACCACGAGCGCGCCGAGCGAGGGCAGCGGCCGGCGCGCGTGTTCCAGCGAGACCAGAGGGAACCCGCCGGTGATCGCGTGGGGGCCTGCGCGATGGCATACGCGGGCCCGGCGCGCGCAGGGTACGCGAAACGGACGTGCCCGGCGCCGGGCACGTCCGTTGGTGGCCGAGGGTGATCAGCCGTGGGCGAAGAAGAGGATCAGCCGTAGGTGTAGAAGCCCGAGCCGGTCTTGCGACCGAGCCGGCCCGCCTCGACCATGCGCTGGAGCAGCGGGGGAGCGGCGTACAGCGGCTCCTTGTACTCCGCGTACATCGAGTTGGCGATGGAGACGATGGTGTCCAGGCCGATCAGGTCGGACAGCTTCAGCGGGCCCATCGGGTGGGCGCAGCCCATCTCCATGCCGTTGTCGATGTCCTCGCGGCTCGCGATGCCCGACTCGAACATCCGGATCGCGGACAGCAGATAGGGCACGAGCAGCGCGTTCACCACGAAGCCGGAGCGGTCCTGGGCGCGGATGGCGTGCTTGCCGAGCACCTTCTCGGCGAAGACCTGGGCGCGGCTGAGGGTGCCCTCGGAGGTGGTGAGCGCGGGGATCAGCTCGACCAGCTTCTGCACCGGGGCCGGGTTGAAGAAGTGGATGCCGACGACGTGGTCCGGGCGCGAGGTGGCGACCGCGAGCTTCACCAGCGGGATGGAGGAGGTGTTGGAGGCCAGGATCGCGTCCGGCCGGGTCACCACCTGGTCGAGCACCTGGAAGATCTCCGTCTTCACCGGCTCGCTCTCCACGACGGCCTCGATCACCAGGTCACGGTCGGCGAACTCGCCGAGGTCCGTGGTGAAGCTGAGCCGCGCCCGGGTGGCGTCCCGCTCCTCGTCGCTGATCTTCCCGCGTTCGGCCGCCTTGGCCAGGGAGTTGTACAGCCGTGTACGGCCGATCTCCAGGGCCTCGCCGGTGGTCTCGGCGACCTTCACGTCCAGTCCCGCGCGGGCGCACACCTCGGCGATGCCCGCGCCCATCTGTCCGCAGCCCACGACTCCGACGCGCTCGATGTCGGTCACATCGTCCCCTTCGCTGTTCTCCGGCTTGGCTGGCAGACCTCCGGGTTTCGGCGGCTGCTCCGATCGTGCACGTTACCGCGAAGTATCGATGATCGATCGTCTGGGTGCGGGCATTCTTGGTCACGAAGACGATCCGTGACCGAGCGGATGCGGAACGTAAGGAAAAACGGCGATGGGACCCATGTCACGCCGGGCCTTCACCCTGGCGACGCTGTCGGCTCTGACCACGGCCGGGTGCGGTGCGGCGACGACCCGGACCGCGGAGACCGGGCGGGCCGGGGTCAGGGGCCCGGGTGTCGAGGGTGCCACCGGCGCGCCGGGCGCCCGCGCGCTCACCGAGATGCGCGGCGTGTGGATGGCCACCGTCGAGAACCGCGACTGGCCCTCGCGTCCCGGTCTGACCGCCGCCGCGCAGCACAAGGAGCTGACCGACCACCTCGACCGGGCGGTGCGCAGCCGGTTGAACACCGTGATCCTCCAGGTGCGGCCCACCGCCGACGCCCTGTGGCCCTCGCCGTACGAGCCCTGGTCCGGGTTCCTCACCGGCACCCAGGGCCGCGACCCCGGCTGGGACCCGCTGGGCACCGCCGTGCGCGAGGCCCACGCCCGTGGCCTTCGGCTGCACGCCTGGTTCAACCCGTACCGGATCGCCAACCACACCGACCCGAGCCGCCTCTCCGCCGGTCACCCGGCGCGCAGGCACCCCGACTGGGCG
Source organism: Streptomyces hygroscopicus subsp. hygroscopicus (assembly GCF_030269125.1). Lineage (GTDB taxonomy): Bacteria > Actinomycetota > Actinomycetes > Streptomycetales > Streptomycetaceae > Streptomyces > Streptomyces hygroscopicus_C. The sequence goes on from NZ_BSSM01000012.1 coordinate 68,408, forward strand.
GTGCCGTACGGCGGCAAGCTCTACTACAACCCCGGCCTGCCCGCCGTCCGCGCCTTCGTGCAACGCGCGATGCTCGACGCGGTCGCCCGCTACCCCGTCGACGCGGTCCACTTCGACGACTACTTCTACCCCTACCCCGAGGACGGGGAGACCTTCGCGGACGACGAGGCGTACGAGCGCTACCGGGGTTCCTTCACCGATCGCGCCGACTGGCGGCGGGACAACATCGACCGGCTGGTCAGGGAGATGGCGGCCGGGATCGGACGGGTGCGGCCCGGCACCCGGTTCGGGATCAGCCCCTTCGGGGTGTGGCGCAACGCCACGACCGACCCGCTCGGCTCCGACACGGACGCGGGCGCCCAGACGTACGACGACCTGTACGCCGACACCCGCACATGGGTCCGCGAGCACTGGATCGACTACGTCGTGCCCCAGTTGTACTGGGAGATCGGTGCGAGCGGCGCGGACTACGCAACGCTGCTCGACTGGTGGGCGCGCGTCGCCGAGGGCACGGGGACGCGGCTGTACATCGGCGAGGCCCTGTACCGCGCGGGGGCCGCCGGGGCCGACGGCCGGCCCGCGGCCTGGCAGGACCCGGCGGAGCTGTCCCGGCACCTCACCCTCGCCGCCCGCCACCCGCAGGTCGGCGGGCATGTGTTCTTCGCCGCCCAGGAGGTGGCGGACGATCCGATCGGGGCGATGAAGCGCGTGATCGCGGACCACTACGCGCGACCGGCGAGCCCGCCCCGCTGAACCGGCGCACTACCGCTGCCGGTCTTCCTTGTGCTTGACCTGGCAGTCGGGGCCCGGGGACATGATGGCCTCGTGCCCGTCCGAGAAACGGACCCGGTAGGGCGGATTGCCCTCCTGCCCCATCACTTCGACGACTTCGGATTCCTGGTCGTGTTGGCCGACCACCCTGCCGTGCTGGACCAGGTGGTCGCCCTTGGATGCGCGCATCTGCAGGCCCTCCTCACGATCACGACCGCTGGGTGACGGCGATGCACACGAGCACGGCGACGGCGGTCAGGGGAGCGGCCGCCGTGAAGTGCTCGCCCAGCAGCAGCGCCGACCACACCAGTGTGAGCAGGGGCTGGGCCAACTGCAACTGGCTCGCCCGGGGCACCCCGATGGCCGCCATGCCCCGGTACCAGACGACCAGGCCGAGGAACTGCGAGCCCAGCGCCACCCAGAGCAGACCGGCCACACCGTGCGCGGTCACCCGGAACGGTTCGTACGACAGCGCCACCGCGGCGGCGGGCAGCGTGAGCGGCAGGCACAGCACCAGCGCCCAGCCGATGACCTGCCAGCCCGGCATCACCCGGGCGAGCAGCCCGCCCTCGGTGTACCCGGCGGCGCACACCAGCAGGGCCGCGAACAGATAGCCGTCGGCCGCGGTGAGCGCGCCCCCGCTCTGGACGATCGTGAACGCCAGCACCGCCGCGGCGCCCGCCACCGCCGCGACCCAGAACCGGCGCGAGGGGCGGTGCCCCGTGCGCAGGGCCGAGCAGACGGCCGTGGTCAGCGGCAGCAGGCCCACCACGACGGCCGCGTGCGCGGTGGTGGAGGTGCGCAGCGCGAGCGTGGTCAGCGTCGGGAAGCCGAGTACCACGCCGAGCGCGACGATCGCGAGAGCGCCCAGCTGACGCCGCTCGGGTGGTCGTACCCGCAGGGCCAGCAGGGCGCCGCCCGCGACCAGCGCGGCCAGGGCGCTGCGCACGGTCACCAGCGTCCAGGGGCCGAAGCCCTCCAGGCCCCAGGCGGTGGCCGGGAAGGTCAGGGAGAAGGAGGCGACGCCGAGGGCGGCGAGGGCGGTGCCGAGGACCCGCTGCTCCGCCCGGGGAGCGGTGACCGCTATCGGCCCGGCATCGGTAGCGCTACTCTGTGTCTTCATGCACGAGCGTAGCAGTGTGGGTGATTTGGCGGATCGGTTGCGGGGGGAGCTGGACCGCTACTCACCAGGCGGAAAGCTGCCATCGAGCCGGGCGCTGGTCGAGCGGTACCGGGTGAGCCCGGTGACCGTCTCGCGGGCGCTCGCCCGGCTGGCCGCCGAGGGGCTGGTCGTCACCCGGCCCGGCGCGGGTGCCTTCCGGGCCCGGCCGCGCACACCCGAGGCGCCGGCCGGGGACACCTCCTGGCAGGAGGTCGCGCTGAGTGCCGACGGGGCCGCCGACCTCGTACCGCGCACTGTGGACGCCACCGGGGTCACGGTCTCGCTGGCCGCCCCGCCGCCCGGGGTCCTCGAATTCAACGGCGGCTATCCGCATCCCTCGCTCCAGCCCGAGCGGGCCTTGGCGGCGGCGCTCGCCCGCGCCGGACGGCGGCCCGGCGCCTGGGGGCGGCCCCCGCTGGAAGGGCTGCCCGAACTGCGCGAGTGGTTCGCCCGCGAGATCGGTGGCGCGGTCACGGCGGCCGAGGTGCTGATCGCGGCGGGCGGCCAGTCCGCGCTGGCCACCGCCCTGCGCGCGCTCGCCCCGCCCGGGGCCCCCGTCCTGGTCGAGTCGCCCACCTACCCGGGCATGCTGGCCCTCGCCCGCGCGGGCGGCCTGCGCCCGGTCCCGGTGCCGGTGGACCCCGACGGCGTACGCCCCGACCTGCTCGCCGACGCGTTCCGGGCCACCGGCGCCCGGGTGTTCGTCTGCCAGCCCCTCTTCCAGAACCCGACCGGCGCGGTCCTCGCCGCCGACCGGCGCGCGGAGGTGCTGCGCATCGCCCGCGCGGCCGGCGCCTTCGTCGTCGAGGACGATTTCGTGCGACACCTCGTGCACGCCGACGCGGGCCCGCTGCCCCGCCCCCTGGCCGCCGACGACCCCGACGGCGTGGTGGTGCACGTCGGCTCGCTGACCAAGGCGACCTCGCCCAGCTTCCGGGTGAGCGCGCTGGCCGCCCACGGGCCGGTCCTCGAACGGTTGCGTGCCATCCAGGTGGTGGACTCCTTCTTCGTCCCCCGGCCGCTCCAGGAGGCCGCGCTGGAACTGGTCGGCTCCCCGGCCTGGCCCCGCCACCTCCGGTGCCTCTCCGGGGAGTTGAAAGAGCGCAGGGACGCCATGACGAGCGCGCTCGCCCTGCGCCTGCCCGAACTCGCCCTGCCGCACGTCCCGTCCGGCGGCTACCACCTCTGGGTACGCCTGCCCGACGGTACCGACGACGTCGCGTTCAGCGCCGCCGCCCTGCGCGCGGGCGTGGCCCTCACCCCCGGCCGCCCGTACTTCAGTGCCGAACCCCCCTCGCCCTACGTACGGTTGAGCTTCGCGGCGGTGGCGGGCCCCGGGGAGATCGCGGAGGGGGTACGGCGGCTGCGGGCGGCGTGCGACGAGGCGCTGTAGGGGCGTCCCGGGGCGGCCGGGAGCACCGGTCGGTGCGGCGCGGGGGAGTTATCCGTTCGCCTCCCCGCCGCGCGACCTGCGACGATCACGGGATGAGCGACGAAAACCGACTCCGGCTCCCCGACGGCTACGAGTTCTCCACCGACGCCGCCCGTGTCGACGTGGACCTGGTCCACCGCTGGCTGTCCACCGACGCCTACTGGGCGACCGGCCGCACCCGCGAGAAGCACGAGGAGGCCATGGAGTCCTCGATCAACTTCGGGGTCTACGACACGGTCTCCGGCGCGCAGGTGGCCTACGCGCGCGGGGTCACCGACCGGGCGCTGTTCGCCTGGCTCGCCGATGTCTACGTCGACCGCTCGGTGCGCGGCAAGGGCGTGGGCACCGCCTTCGTCGGCGGCATCCGCGACCACCTGGCGGCCTTCGGCGTGCGCCGCATCCTGCTCGCCACGGAGGACGCGCACGGGGTCTACGAGAAGCTGGGCTTCACGCCGCTGGAGCGTCCCGAGACGTGGATGATCCGGCGCTTCGAGTGAGCGGTCGCTCACCCTCGGTACCGCACCGGCGGAAGACCTTGACCCCCGTTCCTCATGGCCCCACCATCACCGCATGCCACTGAGGGTCACGCTCGTCGCCGCCGCGCGCAGTGCGCCGCTGCTCGCGGAGCGGTTCGACGACGACCGGCCGCTGGACCCGGCCGGCTGGGACGAGGTGTGGCGCGCCGCCGGCGAGCTGGTGCCGTTGGCGGCGGCCGAACTGCGCTACTGCTCGCCGACCCGGCGCAGCCGGGCCACCGGCGACGCCCTGGGCTACGCCCCGCTCGCCCAGCTCGCGCTGCGCGAGTGCGACATGGGGCGCTGGCGCGGGCTGACGCTGGGCGAGGCGATGGCCCGTGAACCGGCGGCGGTGGACGCCTGGCTCGCCGACCCGCGCGCCACCCCGCACGGCGGCGAGTCCCTGCTGGCCTTCATCTCCCGGGTCGGCGGCTGGCTCGACACCCGCCCCGCCGACGACGGCGCCCGCGTCGTCGCCGTCGCCGAGCCCTCGGTGATCCGCGCGGCCCTGGTCTACGCCCTGAAGGCCCCGCCCGCCAGCTACTGGAACCTCGACATCCGCCCCCTGTCCACCACCACCCTCACGGGCCGCGGGGGCCGCTGGAGCCTGCGCTTCGAGAACCCGGCCGTCCAGGCGACGCGTCTCTAGCGGGCGGCCGGGCCACGCGCTCCCGGCGTTCACCGCCGTGTGCCGGGGGACCGGCTCCACGGACAGCACCACCGGGACCGGGCCCGCCCGGGTGCCCTCACACGACTACGCATTCCCGCGGGCCGTCCCCGGAAAAGCGCACGCCGATCGGCCCGCACCCGGCGATCCCGGGCCGGGCGCCTCCCCGGGCGGCCGGGTTCACCCGGCGAAGAACTTCTGCGCCGCCCGCACTCCCTCCACCAGCGCGTCTACCTCGGCCGGGGTGTTGTAGACGTAGAAGCTCGCCCGGGTGGTCGCGGGGACGCCGTAGCGGCGGACGAGCGGGCGGGCGCAGTGGTGGCCGACCCGGACGGCCACGCCCCGGTCGTCCAGTACCTGGCCGACGTCGTGCGGGTGGATGCCGTCCACGGTGAAGGAGACGGCCGAGCCGCGGTCGGCGAGGCCGGTGGGGCCGATCACGTGGACGCCCGGGACCTCGGCGAGGAGTTCCAGGGCGCGGGCGGTGAGCGCCTCCTCGTGGGCCGCGACCGCGGGCATGCCCAGCCGCTCCAGGTAGTCGACCGCCGCCGCGAGTCCCACCGCCTGCGCGGTCATCGGGACGCCGGCCTCGAAGCGCTGCGGGGGCGGCAGGAAGGTGCTGCGGTCCATCTCCACGATCTCGATCATCGAGCCGCCGGTGAGGAACGGCGGCAGCTCGCCGAGCAGGTCCGCGCGGCCCCACAGCACCCCGATGCCGCTCGGGCCGAGCATCTTGTGCCCGGAGAAGGCGAGGAAGTCCGCCCCCAGCTCCCGTACGTCGACCGGCCGGTGCGGCACGGACTGGGCACCGTCCACGACGACCAAGGCTCCGCACGCGTGGGCGCGGTCGGCGAGTTCGCGCACCGGGTTGAGGGTGCCGAGGACGTTGGACTGGTGGGTGAGGGCCAGCACCTTGGTGCGCTCGTCGAGGAGTTCGTCGGCCCGGCTGAGATCCAGCCGCCCCTCGTCGGTCAGCCCGAACCAGTCCAGCGTCGCCCCGGAGCGCTCGGCCAGCTGCTGCCAGGGGACGAGGTTGGCGTGGTGCTCCATCTCCGTCACCACGATGCGGTCGCTGGGGCCGAGCCGGCCGGCGTGGCCGAGCGCGTGGGCGACGAGGTTGATGCCCTCGGTGGTGTTCTTGGTGAAGACCACCTCGTCGTCGGCCGCGCCGATGAACCGGGCCACCGTGTGCCGGGCGTCCTCGTACGCCTCCGTCGCCTCGCCCGCGAGCTGGTGCGCCCCGCGGTGCACGGCCGCGTTCCGCGTGACGTAGTAGTCCCGCTCGGCGTCCAGGACCGCCAGCGGTTTCTGGGTGGTCGCCCCGGAGTCCAGGTAGACGAGCGGGGCCCCGCTCGCCAGCGTCCGCCCCAGGATCGGGAAGTCCTCGCGCAGCGCGTGCACATCGAAGGCCACGGCGTCTCACCTCTCACGGCTTCGTGACTGTTTCTCCGTGAGGCACGCTAATCCCGTCTCACGGTGAATCGCAAGGATTACCATGAGAGTCGTGGATCAAGAGACCCCCGTCTACCTGCACCGGCTCCCCGTCCCCGGCGAGGACCGCTACGTCTGCCTGGCCCTGGTCAACAGCCGGTTCCGGGTCAGTCACGGCCAGGTCGACCTGCTCGATGGCGCCGAGGCTGCGCATCTGTGGCTGGTCCGGCACGGACTGCTGCCCGACCGGGTGCCGGTGAACGGCAGGCAGGCCGGCCGGCTGTGTGCGCTGCGGGAGGCGCTGCGGGTCCTGTTCGGGGCGCACGGCACCGGCGCGCTGCCGCCCGCCGACGCCCTCGACACCCTCAACGCCGCCCTCGCCGCCGCCCCCTCCACCCCCCGCCTCGCCTGGACCGCCGACGGACCGCGCCGGGACGACGCCCCCGACGACGGCAACCCGGCCGCCGCCGCGCTGTCCCTGCTCGCCGAGGACGCCACCGAGCTGCTCACCGGCGGCGACGCGGCCCAGCTCGCCGAGTGCGCGGCGCAGGGATGCGAGCGGTTCTTCCTGCGCTCCCACGGCGCGCGGCGGTGGTGCACGACCCGGTGCGGCAACCGGGTGCGGGCGGCGCGGGCCTATGCCGCTCGCGGAGGCACGTCACCTTGAAAACACCTCCGAATAACGCGCCGTAAAGCTCGGGTTTCCTAGCCGGACATCAAATCCTCGGTTTTCGGCCGGTGTTCGTCAAAAAATGCATTGATTTCCGTTGAGGGCACAACCGATCGGAATGTTGCCCCGTCTAAGTCGGCGAAATCCAAGGTGAATTCACTGGGGGCCTGCCGACCGATGGACCGTTCGACCGCGCCGGGTGCCGGACGCCGGGCCGCCGCACTCCTCGCCGCCGTCCTGGCGAGCGTGGGGCTGTGCGGCGGTGATCTGCTGGCCGGCAGTTATCCCTTCGGCTCCCGCACCCGCGCCGTCAACGACCTGGGCAACCAGTACGTGCCGCTGCACGCCCACCTCTGGGACCTGCTGCACGGCAGGGCGGACGGCGGGCTGTTGGTCAACTGGCAGTCCGGATACGGCTCCAGCTTCCTGCCCGACCTCGGCACCTACCTCGCCAGCCCCTTCGCGCCGCTCGTCGCGCTGTTCCCACGGGACCGTATCGACCTCGCGGTGTACGTGATCACCGTTCTGAAGATCGGATGCGCGGCGGCCGCCATGGCCTGGCTGCTGCTCGCCCTGCGGCCCGGCCGCTGGTGGGCGGCGGGGCTGCTCGGGGCGGCGTACGCGCTGTGCGGCTGGACGCTCGCCGCGGACTACAACACCATGTGGCTCGACGGCCTGATCGCGCTGCCGCTGCTGAGCCTGGTCGGCGAGTGGGCCCGCACCGGGCGGCGCCGCCTCCTCGGGGTGCTGCTCGTCGCGCTCGCCTGGAGCGCCAACTTCTACACCGCCTACATGGCCACCCTCGGCGCCGGACTGGTGCTGCTGGCCAGACTGGTCATCGCCGCTCCGCCGCGTCGGCGGGCACTCGCCGCCGCCGGTCGCGCCGCGCTCACCGTCGTCCTCGGCGTGGGGCTCGCCGCTCCGCTGGTGACGGTCGTCTACCTCGGCACCAAGCACGCCTACCCGGGCCGTATCGCGCGGTTCCACCCGGTGCCGGCCGAGGACGTGCTCGCCAGGCTGCTGCCGGGGACCTACAACTACAGCTCACCGGCGCTCTACGTCGGCACCACCGCCCTGCTCCTCGCTTTCGCCCTGCCCTTCCACCGGGCGGTGCCCGTCCGCGTCCGCGCCGGCTGGACCGCGGTGGTGCTCGCGGTGGCCCTCTCCCTCCAGTGGGCGCCCACCAGCCTGGCCTGGCACGCCTTCGCCGTCCCGCAGGGCAGCTCCTACCGGCAGAGCTTCGTGCTGTGCGGGCTGCTGGTCATCGCCGCCTGGCACGCGCTGTCCTACGGCCCGCCGGGCCTGCCCGCCCTCGGTGCCGCGACCGCCCTGCTCGCCCTGGTCGCCGCCGCCGCGAGCCGCTCGAACCCGGTCGACGCGCGCACCTGGCCCCTGGTGCTGCTCGGCGCCGGAGGGGCGCTCACCGGCCTCGTCCTGCTGGACCGCGGCGGGCGGCGGGGAAGGCTCGCCGTCCTGGCCGTGCTCGTCCTGCTCGGCACGCAGGCCGGGGAGAGCGCCGCCACCTCCGCCGTGGCGAGCGGGCTGCGGCTCAAGCACCTGGACGACTACGCGCCCTGGGGCGAGCGGCAGCGGGCGCAGTCCGCGGCGGTCGCCCGCGCCGACGGCTGGCCCCGCTACCGTACCGACCCCGGCCGCGAACAGACCGTCTCCAACGACCCGTTGGTGGTCGGCGGGCAGGGCGCCGCGTACTACAGCAGCCTGACCTCCGACGTCCTCTCCCGCACCCTCACCGCGCTCGGCGGCGGCTGGACCTCGGGCGGCCGGGGCGTGCAGAGCCTCGACAACGCCGTCACCGACGTGCTCTTCTCCGTCGGCGCCCGGGTGCACGACCCGCCCGACCCGCACCGCACCCGCCTGCCCTCGGACACCGCCGCGCCGACCGTCACCCGCCGGGACGTGCCGCCGCTGGTGACCGTGCGGGCCGACCCCGACGACGCGCCCTTCGGCTCCTCGCCGTACCGCAACCAGGAACTCCTGCTCGGCAGCCGCGTCTACACCGTGCCCCGGACCACCGTGCGCGCCGCCGACGGGACGCCGGTGCCCGGCCGCCGGGTCGGCTCCGGGAACGCGCTGACCGGGGCGACGATCACCGCGGGTTGCCCCGCCGGCACCCAGGTGTACCTCGCGGCGCCGCACTTCTCCGGCACCGCGAGGCTCGCCGGGGGCACGGGCACCGCCCTGTTCCACTCCGACGGCGGGCGTGCCGTGGCCGCCATGGAGCCGCTGGGCCGCGCCCCGGCCTCCGGGCGGGTACGCATCGGCCTGGTGCCCGACCGGCCCGGCCGCATCCCGCCCGGCGCCGTCGGCTGCCTGGACACCGCCGGGCTGAGCACCGCCGCAGCCCGGCTCAAGGCCACCGGCGCCACCTCGGTCACCGTCTCCGACGGCACCGTGCACGCCCGGCTCCCCGCCGGGAGCAAGGGACTCGCCGTCCTCGCCGCGCCCCGCATCGCCGGCTGGCGCTGCGCCGCCGGTGACGGCCCGGCCCGTCCCGCCCGTCAGTACCACGGACTGGTCGCGGTCCCGCTGGACGGCACGCAGACCAGCCTGACCTGCACCTTCCACCCGCCCGGCCTGCGGCTGGGCACGAGCGTCGGCCTCGCCTCGCTCGCGGCCCTCCTCCTGCTCACCACGGCGACCGCCGTCCGCCGCCGACGCGTTCGACGGGCCGCCCCGACCACACCACCGGCACCGCGCGAGCGCGTGACAGCCGCGCCCTGACCGCGATCCGACCGCGACCCTGGGGGACACCCGCCATGCTGATATCGATCGTCGCGCCCTGCTACAACGAGGAAGACGTCCTGGAGCGCTTCCACGAAGCCGTCCAGAAGGTCGCCGACGAACTGCTGCCGCTCGGCCACGACATGGAGTTCGTGTACGTCGACGACGGCAGCCGCGACCGCACCCTCACCGTCCTCGAACACCTCGCCGCCCGCGACCAGCGGGTGCGCTACGTCTCCTTCAGTCGCAACTTCGGCAAGGAAGCGGCCCTGCTGGCCGGGCTCAGGCACGCCTCCGGCGACTCGGTCGTGGTCATGGACGCCGACCTCCAGCACCCGCCCGAGCTGATCAAACGCATGATCCAGCTGCGCGAGCAGGGCCACGACCAGGTCATCGCCCGCCGCAGCCGTACCGGCGACCGGCTCACCCGCACCCTCACCGCGCGCCTCTACTACCGCCTGGTGAACCGCCTGGTCGACGTCGAACTCATGGACGGCGTGGGGGACTTCAGGCTCCTGTCCCGCCGGGTGGTGGACGCGGTGCTCGCCCTCACCGAGTACAACCGCTTCTCCAAGGGCCTGTTCGCCTGGGTCGGCTTCCCCAGCACCACCTTCTCGTACGAGAACGCCGTGCGCGAGGCCGGCAGCAGTTCCTGGAACCTGCGCGGACTGGTCAACTACGGCCTGGACGGCGTCCTTTCCTTCAACAACCGTCCGCTGCGCGCCGCCCTCTGGCTCGGTGTCAGCCTGCTGCTGTGCGCCGGCCTCTACACCGCCTGGATCGTGGTCGCCGCGCTGCTGCACGGCGTGCAGACCCCCGGCTACGTCACCATCATCACCGCCGTCACCGCCCTCGCCGGTGTACAGATGGTCATGCTGGGAGTGATCGGGGAGTACACCGGACGCATCTACTACGAGGTGAAGGGCCGCCCGCACTTTCTGGTGAAGGCGACCAATGTGGAACGGACGAAAGACCTCATCCCTTGATAGCGCGACAGATCGTCACCTTCGCCGTGGTCGGCGTGCTCAACACGGCCGTCTACTACGGGCTTTACCTCCTGTTTCTCGCCTGGCTTCCGTATCTCGCCGCGCATGTTCTCGCCTTCGCGCTGAGCATGGTCGGTTCCTTTTTCCTCAATGCGCGGTTCACCTACCGCATCCGCCCCACCTGGCGGAAATTCCTGCTGTTTCCGCTGACCAATGCCGCGAATTTCGTGATCACCACGGTGGGGGTGTACGTGATCGTGGACGTCCTGCACGCCGGAAGCCGTTTCGCCCCGCTGATCGCCTCGGCGGCGGCGATCCCGATCACCTTCGTGGTGTCCCGGTGGATCATGCTGCCGGGGGCTTCGCCGCGAGTGGCGGCCGACGAGGGACCGTAGGCCGGTCCGCCCGAGACGGACGGACGGCCGGGGGAGGCGGGGGCGAGGGCGGTCGACGGCGATGAAGAGGCGCGTCCGGCGTTCTCGCGGTCGGTGCGGTCGGTGCGGTCGGTGCGGTCGGTGCCGTCGGTGTGGTCGGTGCGGTCGGCCAGGCCCCTCGCGAGGCGCGCGCCGCGCAGGAGACCGGCGCTCGGCAGGGCCGGCCCGCGCCTCAGTGCGCGGCGAGGACGCAGAACTCATGGCCCTCCGGATCGGTCAGACAGGTCCACGGGACGTCGCCCTGGCCGAGGTCGAGGTCGGTGGCGCCGAGGGCCCGCAGCCGGGCCACCTCCGTGGCCCTGTCGTCGCCGGGGCCGGGCAGCAGGTCGAGGTGGACGCGGTCGGGCACGGTCTTCCCGTCCGGCGTGCGCACGAACTCGAGGTACGGGCCGACCCCCTCGCCGGAGCGCAGCACCGCCTGCTCGTCGGTCACCCCGCGCACGGCCCAGTCCGTCGCCTCGCCCCAGAACCGGGCCATGGCCACCGGGTCCTCGCAGTCGACCACGACCGCGGCGATCGGCCCGGTGTCCCGGTAGACCTCCCGAGGCTCCAGCACACAGAACTCGTTGCCCTCGGGGTCGGCGAGGACCGTCCACGGCACGTCTCCCTGGCCCACGTCGACGGGCGTCGCGCCGAGTGCCGCCACGCGCGCGAGCAGCTCCGCCCGATGGGCCGCGGAGGTGGTGGCGAGATCGAGGTGCACCCGGTTCTTCGCCGTCCCCTTGGCCGTCGGGACGGGAACGACGTCGACGCCGAGGACGACCGGGTCCGGCCAGACGAGACCGCCGGCGGGCCCGACGTAGGTGGTCACGCCGGGCCGGTAGGCACTCCAGCCGAGGGCCCCCGCCCAGAACCCGCCGACCGCCGGGGGATCGAGCGCCTTGATGTTCACGTGGACGGGTCGCAGTGCCATGCCGGTGATCCTATGCAGCCGCCCGCGCCGGCGTCCGGCGTCGCACGAGGCGCCCCGGTGCGGCGGGTTCCGGCTCACCGGCTACCACTCGCCCGAGTTCGCCGACGCCGGTCGGCGCCCGAGCCGAGCCGGTGCCCATCCCGTGGGACCGCGCCGACGGGGGCCACCAGCTCGTCCGGACCGCGACCGGTCCGACCGCGCCACGACCCCCGCATCCCCGTACATGCCCCCAGGGGAACCGGGAGGTCCACCGCGGATCGTCGTATCACACCCGGCACGCATGCCCATGCAGAGTCATTGCATAAACGTGCAGAGATGCGTATAGTCATGCCATCCAGAGGAGGACGGACATGGCGGTACGTGCGGCGGTTGCCGGAGCGAGTGGGTACGCGGGCGGAGAGGCCCTGCGGCTGCTCCTCGCACACCCCGAGGTCGAGATCGGGGCCCTCACCGCGAACTCCAACGCCGGGCAGCGGCTCGGGGCGCTCCAGCCGCACCTGTGGCCGCTGGCCGACCGGGTGCTGTCCGAGACGACGGCCGAGGTGCTCGCCGGGCACGACGTCGTCTTCCTCGCGCTGCCGCACGGGCAGTCCGCCGCCGTCGCCGAGCAGCTCGGCCCGGACGTGCTGGTGATCGACATGGGCGCCGACTTCCGGCTGAAGGACGCCGCCGACTGGGAGAGGTTCTACGGCTCCCCGCACGCCGGCACCTGGCCCTACGGCCTGCCCGAGCTGCCCGGCGCCCGCGCCGCGCTCACCGGCGCCAGGCGGATCGCCGTACCCGGCTGCTACCCCACGGCCGCGACCCTCGCCCTCTTCCCCGCCTACGCGGCCGGCATCGCCGAGCCCGAGGCCGTGATCGTCGCCGCCTCCGGGACCTCCGGAGCGGGCAAGGCGCCCAAGACGCACCTGCTCGGCAGCGAGGTCATGGGCAGCATGTCGCCGTACGGCGTCGGCGGCGGCCACCGGCACACCCCCGAGATGATCCAGAACCTCGGCGCGGTCGCGGGGGAGCGCGTCACCGTCTCCTTCACGCCGACCCTCGCCCCGATGCCCCGCGGCATCCTCGCCACGTGCAGCGCGAAGGCCGTCGCCGGGGTGGGCACGGACGCGGTGCGGGCCGCCTACGAGAAGGCCTACGCCGACGAGCCCTTCGTGCACCTGCTGCCCGAGGGCCGGTGGCCCGCCACGGCCGCCGTCCACGGTTCCAACGCCGTTCAGGTGCAGGTCGCGTACGACGAGGCCGCGGGCCGCATCATCGCGATCAGCGCCATCGACAACCTGACCAAGGGCACCGCGGGCGGTGCCGTCCAGAGCATGAACCTCGCCCTCGGTCTCGACGAGACCACCGGGCTTTCCACGATCGGAGTCGCACCGTGAGCGTCACGGCAGCCAAGGGATTCCGGGCGGCCGGTATCGCCGCCGGGATCAAGCAGAACGGCAACCCCGACCTGGCCCTCGTGGTCAACGACGGGCCCCGCCGCGCCGCCGCCGCCGTCTTCACCGCCAACCGCGTCAAGGCCGCGCCGGTGCTGTGGTCGCAGCAGGTCATGAAGAGCGGCCAGGTCTCCGTCGTCGTCCTCAACTCCGGTGGGGCCAACGCCTGTACGGGCCCCAAGGGCTTCCAGGACACCCACGCCACCGCCGAGAAGGCGGGGGAGGTCCTCGGCCGCGGCGCCATCGAGGTCGCCGTCTGCTCCACCGGTCTCATCGGCACCCTGCTGCCCATGGACAAGCTGCTCCCCGGCATCGAGACCGCCGCGGGCCAGCTGTCCGAGCACGGCGGCGAGAGGGCCGCCATCGCCATCAAGACCACCGACACCGTGCACAAGACCTCGGTCGTCGCCGGGGACGGCTGGACCGTCGGCGGCATGGCCAAGGGCGCCGGCATGCTCGCCCCCGGCCTCGCCACCATGCTGGTCGTGATCACCACCGACGCCGACCTCGACGGCGCCACCCTGGACAGGGCCCTGCGCGCCGCCACCAAGGTCACCTTCGACCGCGTCGACTCCGACGGCTGCATGTCCACCAACGACACCGTGCTGCTGCTGTCCTCCGGCGCCTCGGGCGTCACCCCCGGGTACGACGCCTTCGCCGAGGCCGTACGACAGGTCTGCGACGACCTCGGCCGCCAGCTCATCGGCGACGCCGAGGGCGCCAGCAAGGACATCAAGGTCGAGGTGATCAACGCGGCGAGCGAGGCGGACGCCGTCGAGGTGGGCCGCTCCATCGCCCGCAACAACCTCCTCAAGTGCGCCATCCACGGCGAGGACCCCAACTGGGGCCGCGTCCTGTCCGCGATCGGCACCACGAGCGCCGTCTTCGAGCCCGACCGGTTGAACGTCGCCATCAACGGCGTCTGGGTGTGCAGGAACGGCTCCGTCGGCGAGGACCGCGACCTGGTCGACATGCGCTACCGCGAGGTCCACGTCACGGCCGACCTCGCCGCGGGCGACGAGACCGCGACGATCTGGACCAACGACCTGACCGCCGACTACGTCCACGAGAACAGCGCCTACTCCTCATGACCACGACCCGTAAACACACGGCCCTGCCCAAGGCGAAGATCCTCATCGAGGCGCTGCCCTGGCTGACCCGGCACCACGGAAAGATCGTCGTCATCAAGTTCGGCGGCAACGCCATGGTGGACGGGGAACTGAAGGCCGCCTTCGCCCAGGACGTCGTCTTCCTGCGGCACGCCGGACTCAAGCCGGTCGTGGTGCACGGCGGCGGCCCGCAGATCAGCGCCGCCCTCGACCGGCACGGCATCGTCAGCGAGTTCAAGGCGGGCCTGCGCGTCACCACCGAGGACGCCATGGACGTCGTACGCATGGTGCTCGCCGGACAGGTGCAGCGCGAACTGGTCGGCCTGCTCAACCAGCACGGCCCGCTCGCCGTCGGCCTCACCGGCGAGGACGCGCACACCATCACCGCCACCAAGCATCTGCCCGAGATCGACGGGGAACTGGTCGACATCGGGCGCGTCGGCGAGATCACCGAGATCGACACCGGCGCCATCGAGGCCCTGCTCGCCGACGGCCGCATCCCGGTCGTCTCCTCCATCGCCCGAAGCCAGGACGACGGTCATGTCTACAACGTCAATGCTGATACGGCGGCTGCGGCACTCGCTGCGGCCCTTGGCGCCGAAACTCTCATGGTCCTCACCGATGTCGAGGGCCTCTACGAGGACTGGCCGCACTCCGACGAGGTGATCAGCCGCCTCACCGCGACCCAACTGGAGAAGCTGCTCCCGGAACTGAGCTCCGGCATGGTCCCGAAGATGCAGGGCTGCCTCTACGCCGTCCGCAACGGCGTGCAGACCGCCCGTGTCATCGACGGCCGGGTGCAGCACTCCATCCTGCTGGAGATCTTCACCGACGAAGGCATCGGCACCATGGTGGTGCCCGACGAGCCCGCAAAGGAAGCACAGTGACGGGGAACCAGGACCTGACCCAGCGCTGGCAGGGCGCGCTCATGAACAACTACGGCACCCCCCGCCTGCCGCTGGTGCGCGGTGCGGGCGCCACCGTGTGGGACGCCGAGGGCCGCGCGTACACCGACTTCGTCGGCGGCATCGCCACCAACGCGCTCGGCCACGCCCACCCGGCGATCATCGAGGCCGTCAGCCGGCAGATCGCCTCACTCGGCCATGTCTCCAACCTCTTCATGGCCGAGCCGACCGTCACGCTCGCCGAACGGCTGCTCCAGCTCTTCGGCCGCGAGGGCCGGGTGTTCTTCTGCAACTCCGGAGCCGAGGCCAACGAGGCCGCCTTCAAGATCGGCCGGCTCACCGGGCGGACCCATGTCGTCGCCACCGAGGGCGGCTTCCACGGCCGTACGATGGGCGCCCTCGCGCTCACCGGGCAGCCCGCCAAGCAGGACCCGTTCCGGCCGCTGCCCGGCGATGTCACCCACGTCCCCTACGGCGACGCCCAGGCCCTGGCCGCAGCCGTCACCGAGGAGACCGCCCTGGTGATCATCGAGCCGATCCAGGGCGAGAACGGCGTCGTCGTGCCCCCGCCCGGCTACCTCAAGGCCGCCCGCGCCATCACGGCCGCGACCGGCGCCCTGCTGGCCCTGGACGAGGTGCAGACCGGCGTCGGCCGCACCGGCACCTGGTTCGCCTACCAGGCGCACGAGGGCGTGCTGCCCGATGTGGTCACCCTCGCCAAGCAGCTCGGCGGCGGACTCCCGCTCGGTGCCACCGTCGCCTTCGGCCGCGCCGCCGATCTGCTCCAGCCCGGTCAGCACGGCACCACCTTCGGCGGCAACCCGGTCGCCTGCGCCGCCGGCCTCGCCGTCCTCGACACCATCGAGGGCGAGGGACTGCTGGAGAACGTCAAGCGCCAGGGCGAGCGGCTGCGCGCGGGCATCGAGGCCCTGGGCCACCCGCTGGTCGACCATGTCCGGGGCGCGGGCCTGCTCCTCGGTATCGTGCTCACCGGGCCCCACGCGCACCAGGTGCAGCAGGCGGCCCAGGAGGCCGGGTTCCTGGTGAACGCCCCCGCCCCCGACGTCGTACGGCTCATGCCCCCGCTGAACCTGCGCGACGACGAGGCGGGCGCCTTGCTCCAGGCGCTGCCCGGCATCCTCGACGCAGGCGGGGACGGACGATCCGGAGAATGAGACGACGATGAGCCAGGCGCAGGAGCACGAGCAGCAGACAGGTGCCGGGCCCGCCGTGCCGCAGACGCGCACCGCACGGCACCGCCGGATCGTGGACATCCTCAACCGGGAGCCGGTGCGCTCGCAGAGCCAGCTGGCCAAGCTCCTCGCCGACGACGGGCTCAGCGTCACCCAGGCGACGCTGAGCCGGGACCTCGACGAGCTGAACGCGGTCAAGATCCGCAACAACGACGGCGACCTCATCTACGCCGTGCCCAGCGAGGGCGGCTTCCGCACCCCGCGCGCACCGCTCGGCGAGTCCGCCAAGGAGGAGCGGATGCGGCGCCTGTCCCAGGAGCTGCTGATCTCCGCGGAGGCCTCGGCCAACCTCGTCGTGCTGCGCACCCCGCCCGGGGCCGCCCAGTTCCTCGCCTCGGCCATCGACCAGGCCGAACTCCACGACATCCTCGGCACCATCGCGGGCGACGACACCCTGCTGCTGATCAGCCGCGACCCGACCGGCGGCCAGGCCCTGGCGGACCATCTGCTCAAGCTCGCGCAGAACGGCCACTGAGCGTCGTACGGACGCCGGGCCCCTGGGACCACCGACCCGCATGCGCGCCCCGGTCCCCCGGCGGAGAATGGGCCTGTGATCCTCCGCGACGGGCGGAACCGGGGACGCAATCCCCGGGCGGCCGTCGGCCGTATACAGGGGTGTGTCGGGTTTGCGGTTCCCCGTGGGTCGCCTCCCGGACGAGGCTCTGCTGTCCGGGCTGGCCACCGGAGACCAGGAGCTGGCCGTCGTCTTCGTACGACGGTTCCAGCACCGGGTCTTCGGTGTCGCCATGGCCGTCACCGGGGACCGCCAGCTGGCCGAGGACGTCGCCCAGCAGACGTTCGAACGCGCGTGGCGGCACGCGCAGATCTACGACTCGCGCCGTGGTTCGGTCACCACCTGGCTGACCACCATCGCGCACAACCTGGCCATCGACGCCGTGCGCGCCCGGCGCACGGAACCGGTGGCCCCCGAGGACCTCGACGCCCTCCTCGGCACCGTCACCGAGACCCCCGAACGCTGGGCGCTGGCCGACGAGGCCTCCGCCCGGCTGCGGGCCGCGGTGTCCCGGTTGCCGCGGGAACAGGCGCGGGCCCTGATGATGGCCGGCATCTACGGAATGACCGCCCAGCAGGTCGCCGACGCGGAACAGATCCCGCTGGGCACCGCCAAGACCCGCATCAGAGCGGCGATGGGCAAACTGCGCACCACCCTGTCGGCTCCGGAGCGAGGCGGCCATGTCCAGTGACGCGAACTGCGAGAAGCTGCGCGAGATCGGCGCCGAACTGGCGCTGGGCGTGCTGCCTGGACGCGAGCGCGCGGAGGCGGTGGCCCATCTGGACCGGTGCGCGGACTGCCGGGAGTTCGTACGGCAGCTGACCCTGGTCGGCGACCGGCTGATCGGCCTGCTGCCCTGTCAGGAACCGCCGCTGGGCTTCGAGACCCGGGTGGCGCGGAGCCTCGCCCAGCAGGCGGCCGCGGACGGCCGCGGCACCGCGCGGGCCTCGGCGTTCCCGGTCCTGCGCAGGCGTGCGCGCCGGGCCCGGGTCCGGCGCGCGGCGGCCGCGGCCGGCCTCGCGGTGGTCGCCGGGTTCGCCGGCTGGGGCATCGGCACCGCCGTGGAGACCGTCACCGCCGCGCCGCCGCACGCCGTGGAGTCCGAGCCGATGCTGGTCGGGGACATGACCGCGGGTACGGCCGACGGGCCGCCCATCGGCGAGGTGTACGCCCATCCCGGCAGCCCCGGGTGGATCTTCGTGACCGTCGACCTCGCCGGACACGGCACCGCGTACACCGGCCGGGTCAGCTGTGTGCTGGAGCGCTCCGACGGCACGACCGTGCGGGTGGGCGACTTCAGCGTGCGCAACGGGCGCGGCCACTGGGGGGCCACGGCACCCGTCGACCCGGACTCCGTCTCCGGAGCCCGGCTGACCTCCGCCGACGGCACGGTCCTCGCCCGCGCCCGCCTCCAGACCGGGCACGTGCTGACCCCTGAGACGCGTGCGCCCTCGCAGCAGACGTGAGAGCGCCTGACGAGGTCGGCTCAGGACAGCACGGCGCCGGTGCTCATCCGGTGCAGCCGGGCGTACGTCCCGTCGCGCACCAGCAGATCGTCGTGGGCGCCGTCCTCCACGACCCGGCCCCGGTCGAGCACCACGATCCGGGTGGCGTCGCGCACGGTGAGCAGGTTGTGCGAGATGACGATGGTGGTGCGGCCGGCCATCAGACGGCGCAGCGGCTCCATGATGCGCCGCCCGGAGCCCGCGTCGAGCCCGGTGGTCGGCTCGTCCAACAGCAGCACCGGCGCGTTGCGGACCATCGCGCGGGCGATGGCGAGGCGCTGGCACTGGCCGCCGGACAGGGTGCGGCCGCGCTGGCCGACGAGGGTGCCGTAGCCCTCCGGGAGCCGCTCGATGAACTCGTGCGCGTCCGCCGCGCGCGCCGCCGCGACGATCTCCGCCTCGGTGGCCTCGGGGCGGCCGTAGGCGATGTTCTCCCGCACGGTGCCGTGGAAGACCAGGGTCTCCTGCATCACCACCGCGACGCTCTCGCGTACGTCGGCGAGGCGCAGGTCGCGCAGGTCGGTGCCGTCGAGCCGGACCGCGCCCCGGTCGGGATCGTAGAACCGCAGCTGGAGCCTGGCGGCCGTGGACTTGCCCGCGCCGCTCGCCCCGACCAGCGCCAACGTCTCCCCGGGCGCCACGTGGAACGACACGTCGGCGAGGGCCCAGGGGGTGGTGCCGGGGTAGCGGAACCAGACGCCGTCGAAATCCACCGCGCCGCGTGCCCGGGTGACGGGACGGGCGTCCGCGCGCTCGGTGACCTGCGGGCGCTGGTCCAGCAGTTCGATGATCCGCTCGGCCGAGGCGGCGGCGGAGTAGAAGGTGGTGCCGAGGCCGGACAGGCCGTGCACCGGGCCGTACATCTTGCCGATCAGAGCCAGGAACACCAGCAGCCCGCCGAGGGTGAGTTGGCCCTGGGACAGCTTCCAGGTGCCGAGTCCCAGTACCGCGAGGCCGCCGGCCACCTCGATGATCTCCACGAGGGGGGCGTACAGGGAGCGGATCCGCGTCGAGGCCATCACCGCGCGGAACCTGCCGACGCTCTCGCGCTCGAACCGGCGCGCCTCCCAGCCCTGCCGGTTGTACGCCTGCACCAGCGCGACATTGCCGAGCACCTCCTCGGCGACCGCGCTGAGCGAGCCGCTGCGCCGTCTGCGCTCGCGGGACGCCTCCTTGATCAGCCGGGAGAAGTGCCGGGCGGCGCCCCAGAACAGCGGCACGATGACCAGCGCGAGCAGGGTCAGATCCCAGCTCAGGTAGAACAACAGGCCGACGAAAACGGCCAGTTGGAGCACGTAGTACAGGGCGTCCGCGACGCCCGACAGCAGAAAGGTCTCGACCGCGTCCACGTCGCCCGTGACGCGGGAGAGCACGTCGCCGAGCCGGCGGCGCTCGAAGAAGCCGAGGGACAGGCCCTGCACATGCCGGAAGACGTCACAGCGCAGGGAGAGCAGGAAGCGTTCGCCGACCCAGGTGGAGGTCATCTCGTCGGCGAACCCGAGGATGCCCGAGCACAGGATCAGTCCCAGGTAGGCCGGGGCGATCCAGAGAAAGGGGCGCAGGTCCCGGGGGACCAGCACCTCGTCCACGACGCTCTTGAACAGCCACAGTTCCCCGGCGTCGACGGCCGGTCCCGTCAGGCTGAGCAGGAGCAGCGGGACGAGCCAGCGGCGGTTGCCGCGGGTGTAGGGCCAGAACCGCCGGAACACCTCGCGCGGGGAGACGACGGGCGCCGCCGCGACGACGGCGTCGGAGGATGGGGAGCTGCCGAAGGACGTCTCGTCGGGGTCTCCCGACGAGAGCAGACGCCGCAGGACGTGCGCCATGGGATGCGTTCCTCGGGGATCGGCCAGGCGGACCGGGTCCTCCGGTCTCCGGTCCGCCTGGTCTGCGGGGGCGGTCAGTAGCCGCCGTGGCCGTGGCCGTGGCCGTGGCCGCCGTGGCCGTGGCCGTGGCCGTGACCGTGCCGGTCGCCGTGACGGTGGCCGTGGTCGTGGTCGTGGTCGTCGTGGTCGAAGCGGTCGAAGCGGTCGTCGTCGTGGTCGTGGCCGTGGTCGTGACCGCCGTGGTCACCCTTGGGCAGCAGACTGCTGAAGATAGCCATGGTGTTCCTCCCGGAAAATCTCTGCACCTGGGTTACGTCCGGGGACGGCGGTTGGATGGCTTCTCCGAGGAAAAATCTCCGCTTGAACCCCTTTTTCACCCCAGGTGTGCGGCCAGCCCCCCGGTGTAGCGCGCCTCACCGTCCGTCGTGAGCAGCAGTGCCTCGGTCTCGGGCAGCGTCCCAAGCCATGCGAGGCCGGCCTCCGAGCCCCGTGCGAACGCGGCCGTGGCCCAGCAGTCCGCCCAGGTCAGCCGGGGTGCCAGCACGGTCACCGACACCAGGTCCGTGACCGCGGGCCGGCCGGTGCGCGGGTCCACGATGTGCGCGCCCCGTTCGGCGGTCCCGGACGTGGCGACGGACAGCTCGGCCGCACCCGCCGCCGAGATCACCGCGGCGAGCCCGCCGGGCCGCAGGGGGTCCGCGACGCCGACCCGCCAGTCCCGCCCCGGCTCGGGCGCACCCAGCAACTGCACGTCCCCGCCGCCGTTGACGCTGACCCCGGTCACCCCGTCGACCCGGGCCAGCCGCCGCGCCGCCCGCTCGGCCGACCAGCCCTTGACGATCCCGGTGGGATCCAGCACCCCCCGGTACCGGGTGCTGAACCAGCCCTCGCTCACCCGCTCGGCCTCCGCCGCCAGCCCCAGCACCTCCGCGACCTCGGGCGCACACTGCTCCACGGCCAGCTCGCCCCGGGCCAGCCGGGACACGTCGCTGTCCTCGCGGTAGGTACTGAACACCGCGTCGACCCGGTGCAGCCGGTCCACGACCTCTCCGAGCGCCGCCCGCACCGCACCGGCTTCCCCGCCGCGCACGTCGAAGGAGAACACGGTCCCCATGACCTCCTCCGCGTGCCGCACCGCCTCACCCATGGACCTGGTCCAGTGCGGACTGGAGGGACTGTTTGTAGCCGCCGCTGGTGTAGGTGGCGCCGGACACGGTGTCGATGCGCGCGCTCCCCGCGGCCACGGCCTCCTGGTCGAGCCTGGGTACGGCCATGGCGGTCTTCTCGCTGTCGAGTCCGCCGTGGGGTGCCTGGATGGCGTCGGCTTTGGTGATCTTGCCGTTGGTGAGGGTGATGCGGACCTGGACGGGTCCGTACTGGGTCTGTGTGACGGCGCCGGTGACGGTGCGGGTGGTGGTCGTCGCCGGTTTCCGTTGGTCCAGTGCGGACTGGAGGGACTGTTTGTAGCCGTTGCTGGTGTAGGTGGCGCCGGTGACGGTGTCGATGTGGGCGTTGCCCGCGGCCACGGCTTCCTGGTCGAGTCTGGGTACGGCCATGGCGGTCTTCTTGCTGTTGAGTCCGCCGTGGGGTGCCTGGATGGCGTCGGCTTTGGTGATCTTGCCGTTGGTGAGGGTGATGCGGACCTGGACGGGTCCGTACTGGGTCTGTGTGACGGCGCCGGTGACGGTGCGGGTGGTGGTCGTCGCCGGTTTCCGTTGGTCCAGTGCGGACTGGAGGGACTGTTTGTAGCCGTTGCTGGTGTAGGTGGCGCCGGTGACGGTGTCGATGTGGGCGTTGCCCGCGGCCACGGCTTCCTGGTCGAGTCTGGGTACGGCCATGGCGGTCTTCTTGCTGTTGAGTCCGCCGTGGGGTGCCTGGATGGCGTCGGCTTTGGTGATCTTGCCGTTGGCGACGGTGATGCGGACCTGGACCGGGCCGTAGCGGGTCTGGACCGTGGTGCCGGTCAGGGTGCCGGGGGCCTGGGACGTGTCCGGCGACGGGGCCGCCGCCGAGGCCGGGCCGGTCGTCGGTTTCAGCGTCACCAGCAGGACGACGCCGGAGACGGTCGCGGCGCCGGCCAGGACGACCCGTCGTACGGGATGGCTCTTCTTCATCGGCCTCTCGCTCCCGGTCCTACATCTCGAAGGACTCGTGGTGGATGCGCCGGGCGGGGACCCCCGCGCCGCGCAGTGCCTCGTACACCGCGTGCGTGAACCCGGCCGGGCCGCACATGAAGACGTCGTGCCGGTGGAGGTCCGGGATCTTCTGGCGCAGGTTCTCCGAAGAGATGTCGGGACGCACGCCGTCCGGGCCGTTCACCGCGTAGATCAGCCGGGCGTCCCGCTCCTCGGCGATCGCCGCCAGCTCGTCCCACAGCGCCAGGTCCTGTGTGCTGCTCGCCCGGTACAGCAGCGTGATGTCACCGGCCCCGCCGGGCAGCGTCTCGAACAGCGCCCGCATCGGCGTGATGCCCACGCCACCCGCGACCAGCAGCACCTTGCCCCGGCTGCGTCGCTGCGCGGTGAGCGCGCCGTACGGGCCCTCGGCCCACACCCGGGTGCCGGGCCGCAGCTCGCGCAGCCGTTCGCTGTGGTCGCCGATCGCCTTGACCGTGATCCGCAGCAGCTCCGGGCGGGGCGCCGCCGACAGGGAGTACGGGTGGGAGCTGAACCGCATCCCGGGGGCCAGGAAGCGCCAGCGGAAGAAGTGGCCCGCCTCCGCGCCCATCCGGTGCAGCCGCTGCCCGCGGATCAGCACCGACACGATGCCCGGGGTCTCCTCCACGACCGCCTCCACCCGCAGCCGGTGCCTGCGGTTCAGCCGGATCGGGACGATGATCCGGTACCAGCACACCAGCGCGGTGACCACGCCGTACAGGCCGTACCAGAACGTCTTGGCCGCGGGCGTCACCGCGAAGTCGTTGCCGGTGCTGATCTGGTGCCAGAAGGTCAGGAACACCGCCGCGTAGGTCAGCAGATGGAGGTGGTACCAGGTGTCGTACGGCATCCGGCGGCGGACCCGGCCGATCGACGTCAGCCCGATGAGCACCAGCAGACCGGTGCCGGCCGCCGCCTTGCCCATGTCGGGCATCTGCTCGACCGACTCGACGGTCTCCCGCACGATGCCGCCGAGCGGCCGGCCCGCCTGGAGCGTGTACGCCCACATCGTGAGCACGACGTGCGCCACGACCAGGCTCAGGGTGTACCGGCCGGTCATCGCGTGCCAGCGGGCCACCCGGTCCGAGCCGACCCGCCGCTCCAGCGCCGGGACGCGGGCCATCTGGAGCACCACCAGCGCCATCAGGTAGCCGGCCAGCAGTCCGGTGATCCGGCCCGCGTTGAGGATCCGGCCCGTGTTGCCTTCGACGGCCGGTGTGTCGTGCCACCAGAGCCAGAGCACGGCGGCCGCGCCGGCCCAGACCAGGAGCAGCAGCGGCACGGCGGGTGAGCGGCGCGGTCGTATCCGGCGCGTCGTCTGCCGCCGTGCGGCGCGTCCGCCCGCGAGGGTGGTGGTCATGGTTCCTCCGTCCGGCCCCGGGCGCGGGCCCTCAGTGGCGTCTCGCATCGGTCGGGTGCTCAGCGGCCCGCCGCGTCCAGCGCGGACTGCAGGGACTGCCGGTAGCCGGTGCTGGTGTACGTGGCGCCGGAGACCATGTCGATCTCCGCGCTCTGCGCGGCCAGCGCCTCACGCCGCAACTGGGGGAGTGCATAGCTGTTGATCTCCTGGTCGCGCGGGTTGTCCTTGGGGTACTGGACGGCCGTCACGTCGGTGAGCTTGCCGTCCTTGATGGTCACCCGCACCTGGACCGGACCCCAGCGGGTCTGCTCGGTCTGTCCGGTGACGGTCTTGGCGGCACCTCCGGGGGTGGCGGGCGCGCTCGCACTGCCCTGGGGGGTCGGAGTCGACGCGCCCGCGACAAGACCCGAACTGGTGTGCGGCTTCAGGGACAGCAGCAGCACCATAGCGGAGGCCGTCGCGGCGCTCGCCAGGACGATGCGGCGCAGGGGCCGGTTCTTCCTCAATGCGTGCATTGCTTGCGCCTCACAGTTCGAACGACTCGTGATGGATGCGGCGATCCGGCAAACCGGCTGCACGCAGGGCCTGGTAGACGTCCTGGGCGAACGCGTGCGGCCCGCAGATGTAGACGTCGTGGCCGGGCAGATCGGGAATGTTCGAGTGCAGCGACTCGGCCGTGATGTGAGGTCGCTCACCCCGCGGACCGTTCAGCGCGTAGAGCACCCTGGCGCCGCGCCACCGGGCTATCGCCTCCAGCTCACCGCCCAGCGCCAGGTCCGCCGCCGAGCGCGCCCGGTACAGCAGGGTGACCTCCCCGGGCAGCGTCTCGAACAGGGCGCGCAGCGGGGTGATGCCGACGCCGGCCGCGATGAGCAGGGACCGGTGGCTGGTGGCCCGGTCGGCGGTCAGCGCGCCGTAGGGACCCTCCACCCACACCCGGGTGCCGGGCCTGAGCAGGGCCACCGCCGCGCTGTGGTCGCCCAGCGCCTTCACCGTGATCCGGAGCAGATCCGGACGGGGCGGCGCCGACAGGGAGTACGGCGTGGACGTCCAGGCCATGCCCGACGCGAGGAACCGCCACCGGAAGAACTGCCCCGGCCGCGCGCCCAGCCGGTCGAGATCCCGCCCGCGCACCACGACCGAGAACACGCCCGGCGCCTCCTGCTGAACCGAGTCGACCCGCAGCCGGTGGCGCCGGTTGAGCCGGACCGGCGCGAGGACCCGGAACCAGATCACGAGCGCCGCGACCCCGAGGTACAGCGCGTACCAGGCGGCGGTGGCGACCGGCTCGCCGTTGAACTGCTCGCCCAGCGACACCTGGTGGAAGAAGGACAGGAACACGGCCGCGTACGTGAGCAGATGGACGTAGTACCAGAACTCGTGGCGGACACGGCGCCGGGCGGCCCGCGCGGAGGTGACGCCGACCGCGAACAGGATCACCGTGCCCGCGGTGGCCTTCAGCATGTCCGGGTAGTCCAGCACCACGGTGACCGTCTCGTGCCACAGCGACGCACGGTCCTGCGCGGCGTACCCGGCGAGGATCAGCGCGACGTGCGCGACGAGCAGGCACACCGTGTACCGCCCGGCCATCGCGTGCCAGCGGGACACCCGGTCCGAGCCCACCCGGTTCTCCAGCAGCGGCACCCGCGCCATCAGGCCGACCAGCACCGCGCAGGCGTACCCGCACAGCAGCCCGGAGAGCCGCCCCGCCCCGGTCAGCCAGCCCGCCGCGCCGACCACGGAGGCGGTGTCCGCCCACCAGAGCGCGAACACGGCCGCCGCCCCCGCCCACAGCACGGCCAGCAGGGGCCCTGCCGGGGAGCGCCGCGCGGTCCCCGGCAGCGGTGGCGCCGCCCGCCTCATGTCCACGGTCGTCATCCGTGCCGCTCCCTTCGTCCGCCGCCGGCCCACCGGCCGGCCACGCCACTGTGCTGGCCGAAGTTCTGAGGCACCTCTCAAAACGGGGCCTCGGGCCGGGTCTTTGAGGGCTTTCTCACAGAGGTCTCAGAGACCTCTCACAAACCGCCCTGACCAGGAGGTACGACACCCTGCCGAGCCCACTCAGAGGAAACTCAGAGCCACCGCGGCGACCGGTCCGCGCGCGCACCCGCGATGCTGGAAGGCGCGATGAACACGACCCGTTCCGGCCGCCCGGCCCTCACCCGCCCCGACGGCACGCCGCTGCGCGTCCTCGTCGTGGACGACGACCCCGACCTCGCCGAGGTGCTCACCGGCGCCCTGCGCTACGAGGGCTGGCAGGTGCGCGCCGCCGCCGACGGCGCCGCCGCCCTCGCCGCGGCGCGCGAGCTGACCCCCGACGCCGTCGTCCTGGACGTGATGCTCCCCGACATGGACGGCTTCACGGTGCTGCGCCGGCTGCACGAGACCCAGCCGGAGGTGTGCGTGCTCTTCCTCACCGCGCGGGACGCGGTCGAGGACCGGATAGCGGGGATCACCGCGGGCGGCGACGACTACGTCACCAAGCCCTTCAGCCTGGAGGAGGTCGTGGCCCGGCTGCGCGGGCTGCTGCGTCGCGCCGGGATGGCCCGCCGCCCGGAGGAGGAGGACCCCGGCCTGGTCGTGGGCGACCTGGTGATGGACGAGGACGCCCGCGAGGTGACCCGGGCCGGCGAACTGATCGAACTCTCGCCGACCGAGTTCGAACTCCTGCGCTTCCTGATGCGCAACCCCCGCCGCGTGCTCAGCAAGGCGCAGATCCTCGACCGGGTCTGGTCCTACGACTTCGGCGGCCGTGCCCATGTGGTCGAGCTGTACATCTCCTACCTGCGCAAGAAGATCGACGCGGGTCGCGAGCCGATGATCCACACGGTGCGCGGGGCGGGGTACGTGCTGAAGCCGGTGACCACGTGAGCCTCCTCGCCCGGCTGCCCCGCTTCCGCACCCTGCGCGCCCGGCTCACCTTCGGCCTGGTGGTGCTGCTGGCGGTGAGCTGCGCCGCGGTCGGCGTGGCCGCCGTGGTCGAGCTGAACGGTTTCCTCACCCAGCGCCTGGACGAACAGCTCGCCCAGGTCGGCACCCGGTTCCCGGAAAGCCTGGAGCACCACGGCAAGCCGCCCAACGACCACGACGGCGACGAGCGGGCCGACACCCGCCGGATGGCCACCGGCACCTTCGGCGCCCGACTCGTGCACGGCACCGTCACCCACAAGGGCCTCATCCGCTCCGGTGACCTCTCCGTCGACCTGAACGTCGCCCTGACCGCGCGCGACACCGCCCGGCTCGGCCGTGTTCCGGTCGACGGCCGCCCGCACACCGTCGAACTCTCCACGCTCGGCGACTACCGCGTCGTCGCCACCCCCGGCCACGACGGCGACGTGCTGATGGCCGGGCTCTCCCTGGAGCCGGTCGAGGCCACGGTGCACCGCCTGGTACTGGTCGCCGGGGTCGTCTTCGGCCTCGCCCTGGTCACGGCCGGGGTGACCGGCGCCCTCTGGGTCCGCTGGTCCCTGCGCCCCCTCGGCCGGGTCACCGCCACCGCCACCCGGGTCAGCGAACTCCCGCTCGCCAGCGGCGAGGTCGCGCTGCCCCCGCGCGCCCCGGACGCCGATCCGCACAGCGAGGTCGGCCAGGTCGCCGCGGCCCTCAACGGCATGCTCGGCCATGTCGAGGACGCGCTCACCAAGCGGCACGCCAGCGAGGAGCGGCTGCGCCGGTTCGCCGCCGACGCCAGCCACGAGCTGCGCACCCCGGTCGCCTCGATCCGCGGCCACTCGGAACTGGCCCTGCTGCACCCGGGCCCGGTGCCGCCGGAGGTTACGCGGGCCCTGGAGCGGATCGCCGCCGAGTCCTCGCGGATGGGGCTGATGGTGGACGACCTGCTGCTGCTCGCCCGCCTCGACGCGGGCCGCCCGCTGGAGCGCGGCCCGGTCGACCTGACGCGGCTGGTCCTGGACGCGGTCACCGACGCCCGCGCCGCCGGACCCGGACATCGCTGGACGCTGGACCTCCCGGAGGACCCGGTCACGGTCCCCGGCGACGCCCACCGGCTCCAGCAGGTGCTGGCCAACCTGTTGGCCAACGCGCGTTCGCACACGCCCGCGGGCACCACGGTCACCGTCACCCTGGAGACCCGCCCCGGCGCCGCCCTCCTCTCCGTCCACGACGACGGTCCCGGTATCCCCGCGGACCTCCGCTCCGCGGTCTTCGAGCGCTTCACCCGGGCCGACCACCGCCGCCGCGGCGACGCGTCCGCCACGGGCGCGGGGCTCGGACTGTCGATCGTGGCGGCGGTGGTGGAGGCGCACAGGGGGACGGTGGAGGTGGAGAGCGTGCCGGGCTCCACGACGTTCCGGGTCGCCTTGCCCCTCTGAAGGGGCGCGGGGGACCACGCGCGATGGATCACCTTGCCCCCTGAAGGGGCGGCGGACCACGCGCGGTGGATCTCAGTACCGGCTGATGTCCGTCACGCCGCCGGAGGTCCCCAGGGCGATGTGCGGCCCCTTCCCGGGCACCACCCACCGCAGGATCCGCCGCATGGCGTCCTCCGGCACCGACACACAGCCGGCCGTCGCGCCCTTGCCGTCGACGTGCAGGAAGATCCCGGCCCCCCGGTCCCGCACCGGCCGGTGGTAGTTGAACCCCACGACGAGCCCGTACGCGTACTGCCCGCCGTACGCGCTCAAGTGCTCCGCCTCGGCCGCCCGGCAGTCCTCGGGCAGCGGGTCCGTCCACCGGTTGTACGACGACGACGCGTTGTCCTGGCACCACCAGGAACTCTCCTTCACCGCCCGGTAGGAGATCCCCGTGCCGGCCGGCGCCGCCTTCGTCCCGAACCCGAACGGGAGGTCGTACAGCCCGGTCGGCGTCGTACGCGTGCCCTGCTTGCGCGAACCCCCCTCGACCAGCCCGTTCGCCCCGAACCGCGCCGGCGCGGAACCGGCTCGCGTCCACGCCCCGTTCCGCAGGTCCCACCAGGTGACCGTGCCCGTGGTGGACCTGCTGTCCGGCGCCTGCGCGGTGATCAGCTGGCTGCCGCCGCCGGTGTCCGCCATCCGCGCCGGCAGCGGGACCGGCGCCGGTCCGTGCGGGGCGGGCGCGGACCCGAGCAGGCCGAGCGCGGAGAGGGACACGAGGCTGGCGACGACACCGGAGCGCATGCTCAGACGCTAGACGGGGGCAGCGGCAACGGCAGCCCGGGTAGTCCGTCCAGGCTCGTGGCGATGTACTCCTTCCCGGTGAAGTAGTCGTTCAGCGAGGCGTCGTCCTCGCGCGCGAAGCGCCGCTCGTGCAGATCGCGTTCGTCCTCGTACGCCATGAAGGGGACGGCGTACCCGCAGGTGTCCCGGATCAGCTCGGCGTGCACCACGATGACGGCGCGCAGCCCGTGCGCCCGCGCCTCGATGTCCGGGAAGCGGGCGAGCAGCCCGGGGAAGCGCGGGTCGTCGCGGAAGACCGGCTCGCCCCGGCCGTGCACCCGCACGATGTTCGGCGGGCCCTGGAAGGCGCACCACATCAGGGTGATCCGCCCGTTCTCGCGCAGATGGGCGATGGTCTCCGCGTTGGACCCGGCGAAGTCCAGGTAGGCCACGGTGAGTTCGTCCAGCACGGCGAACGAGCCCTTGAGGCCCTTGGGGGAGAGGTTGACCCGGCCGTCGCCGGACAGCGGCGCGGTGGCGGTGAAGAAGAGGGGCTGCTCCTCGATGAACGTGCGGAGCCTGCCGTCGATGCGCTCGTAGGTCTTTCCCATGTCCGCCGATTATCCCCGGAAGTCTTTCGACTGTCTAAGGATTCTGGTGTTCACCCGGAGGGGCGATTGACGAATCATGCGGAGTTCTGCATACTCATGCATATCAGCGAATGCACTGTGAGGAGAAACCCGTGACCGAGCGCGTCGTACTCGCCTACTCAGGCGGTCTGGACACCTCCGTCGCCATCGGCTGGATCGCCGAGGAGACGGGCGCCGAGGTCATCGCCGTTGCGGTCGACGTCGGCCAGGGCGGCGAGGACCTGGACGTCATCCGCAAGCGCGCCCTCGCGTGCGGCGCGGTCGAGGCCGAGGTCGCCGACGCCAAGGACGAGTTCGCCGACGAGTACTGCCTCCCGGCGATCAAGGCCAACGCCCTGTACATGGACCGCTACCCGCTGGTCTCCGCCCTCTCCCGGCCGACGATCGTCAAGCACCTCGTCGCCGCCGCCCAGAAGCACGGCGCCACCACGGTCGCCCACGGCTGCACCGGCAAGGGCAACGACCAGGTCCGCTTCGAGGCCGGCATCGTCGCCCTCGCCCCCGACCTGAAGTGCATCGCCCCGGTCCGCGACTACGCGATGACCCGCGACAAGGCGATCGCCTTCTGCGAGGCCAAGCAGCTCCCGATCGCCACCACCAAGAAGTCCCCGTACTCCATCGACCAGAACGTCTTCGGACGCGCCGTCGAGACGGGCTTCCTGGAGGACATCTGGAACGCCCCGATCGAGGACATCTACGAGTACACCTCCAACCCCGCCACCCCGCGCGAGGCCGACGAGGTCGTCATCTCCTTCAAGGAGGGCGTCCCGGTCGCGATCGACGGCAAGCCCGTCACCGTCCTCCAGGCCATCCAGCAGCTCAACGAGCGGGCGGGCGCCCAGGGCATCGGCCGGATCGACATGGTCGAGGACCGCCTCGTCGGCATCAAGTCCCGCGAGGTCTACGAGGCCCCCGGCGCCATCGCCCTGATCACCGCCCACCAGGAGCTGGAGAACGTCACGGTCGAGCGCGAGCTGGCCCGCTACAAGCGCCAGGTCGAGCAGCGCTGGGGCGAGCTGGTCTACGACGGCCAGTGGTTCTCCCCGCTCAAGCGCGCCCTGGACGGCTTCGTCAACGAGGCCAACCAGCACGTGACCGGCGACATCCGGATGACCCTGCACGGCGGCCGCGCCGTCGTCACCGGCCGGCGCTCCGAGTCGTCGCTGTACGACTTCAACCTCGCCACCTACGACACCGGCGACACCTTCGACCAAGCGGCGGCCAAGGGCTTCATCGACATCTACAGCCTGTCGTCGAAGATCGCCGCCAAGCGGGATCTCGCCTGACCCCTGACGAGTGATCCCTCACGGGTTACCTCGCACGCATCAGCCTGACAGCCGCCTCCCCACCTGCAAGGGTGGGGAGGCGGTCGCACAGAGACATCTTCCGAGGAGCAACGCAGTGAGCAGCAACAGCGGTGACGTACGGCTCTGGGGCGGCCGTTTCGCCGACGGTCCCGCCGAGGCCCTGGCGAAGCTGTCCGCTTCCGTCCACTTCGACTGGCGGCTCGCGCCGTACGACATCGCCGGCTCGCGTGCCCACGCGCGCGTGCTGCACCAGGCCGGGCTCCTCACCGAGGACGAGCTGACCCGCATGATCGCCGGGCTCGACCAGCTGGAGGCGGACGTCGCCGACGGCTCCTTCACCGGCACCATCGCCGACGAGGACGTGCACACCGCCCTGGAGCGCGGCCTGCTGGAGCGCCTCGGTCCCGACCTGGGCGGCAAGCTCCGCGCCGGCCGTTCCCGCAACGACCAGGTGGCCACCCTTTTCCGGATGTACCTCAGGGACCACGCCCGGATCATCGGCGGCCTGGTCGCCGACCTCCAGGACGCCCTGATCGGCCTGGCGGAGGCCCACCCGGACGTGGCGATGCCCGGCCGCACCCACCTCCAGCACGCCCAGCCGGTGCTCTTCGCCCACCACGTCCTCGCCCACGTCCAGTCCCTGTCCCGGGACGCGGAGCGGCTGCGGCAGTGGGACGAGCGCACGGCGGTCTCGCCGTACGGCTCGGGCGCCCTCGCGGGCTCCTCCCTGGGGCTGGACCCGGAGGCGGTCGCCAGGGACCTCGGCTTCGAGCACGGCAGCGCCGCCAACTCCATCGACGGCACCGCCTCCCGGGACTTCGTCGCCGAGTTCGCCTTCATCACCGCGATGATCGGCGTCAACCTCTCCCGGATCGCCGAGGAGATCATCATCTGGAACACGAAGGAGTTCTCCTTCGTCACCCTCCACGACGCCTTCTCCACCGGCTCCTCGATCATGCCGCAGAAGAAGAACCCGGACATCGCGGAGCTGGCCCGGGGCAAGTCCGGCCGCCTGATCGGCAACCTGACCGGTCTCCTCGCCACGTTGAAGGCGCTTCCCCTCGCCTACAACCGTGACCTCCAGGAGGACAAGGAGCCGGTCTTCGACTCCTGCGACCAGCTGGAGATCCTGCTGCCCGCCTTCACCGGCATGATGGCCACCCTCACCGTCCACCGCGAGCGCATGGAGGAACTGGCCCCGGCCGGCTTCTCCCTCGCCACCGACATCGCCGAGTGGCTGGTCCGCCAGGGCGTCCCCTTCCGCGTGGCCCACGAGGTCGCCGGCGAGTGCGTCAAGGTCGCCGAGTCCGAGGGCAAGGAACTGGACGAACTGACGGACGACCAGTTCGCCGGGATCTCCGCCCACCTCACCCCCGAGGTCCGCACGGTCCTCGACGTCCCGGGCGCCCTGGCCTCCCGCAGCGGACGCGGCGGCACGGCCCCGAGCGCGGTCGCCGTCCAACTGGCCGAGGTGAAGGCGGACGTGGCCCGGCAGCACGAATGGGCCAAGGCCAAGACGCCCCGCTGAGGGCGTGGGGATCTGCGGGACGAGTCACTCACCACCCGCACTCGCGCGACGACGCACGAGCCGAGCCCCTGGGCGAGGCACTCGCGGGTTACGTTGGTCGCACACCGTACCGGAGCCGACCGAACGGA
Organism: Streptomyces hygroscopicus subsp. hygroscopicus; assembly: GCF_030269125.1. Lineage (GTDB taxonomy): Bacteria > Actinomycetota > Actinomycetes > Streptomycetales > Streptomycetaceae > Streptomyces > Streptomyces hygroscopicus_C. The sequence goes on from NZ_BSSM01000012.1 coordinate 100,904, forward strand.
GCCCGCGATGCCCTTCGCCCGCCTCGCGACCGCGACGACCCCCACCTGCCACATCGGCCTCGGCCTCGCCGCCGTCGGTCGCCCCGGCTACATCAACCTGGGGCGCGACCGCGACCTCGGGGAGGCCCGCAGCGTCGACGCCCTCCGTACCCGCACCCACCAACTCCTCGACGCCGCCTACGCCCAGGGGGTCCGCTACTTCGACGTCGCCCGCTCCTACGGCCGTTCCGAGGAGTTCCTCGCGGCATGGCTGGAGGCGAACCCCGGCATCGACGACGTGGTCGTGGGCAGCAAGTGGGGCTACACCTACACCGCCGACTGGTCCACCGACGCCGAGCGGCACGAGGTCAAGGACCACAGCCTGGCGACGTACGAGCGGCAGCGCGCCGAGACCGACGCCCTGCTCGGCGAGCGGCTCGACCTCTACCAGATCCACTCGCTCACCCCGGACAGCCCGGCCCTCACCGACAAGGAGCTCCACGCGAGGCTCGCGGAGGCCGCCGCCGGGGGCCTGACCATCGGCTTCTCCACCAGCGGTCCGCAGCAGGCGGAGACCGTCCGCGCCGCCCTCGCCGTGACGGTCGACGGCGAACCCCTCTTCCGTACCGTCCAGTCGACGTACAACGTCCTGGAGCACTCGGCCGCCCCCGCCCTCGCCGAGGCCCACGACGCCGGCCTGACCGTGATCGTCAAGGAGGGCATGGCGAACGGCCGGCTCGCCGAGCCCAACGCCCCCGAGGCCCTGAGGTCGGTCGCCGCCGAGGCGGAACTCGGCTGCGACGCCGTCGCCCTCGCCTGGATCCTGCGCCGGCCCTGGGTGGGCGTCGTCCTCTCCGGCGCCGCGACCCTCACCCAGTTGGCCTCCAATCTGCACGCCCCCGCCGTCGACCTGGACGCGGACCTGATGACCCGCCTCGCCACGCTCACGGAGGACCCGCGCGTCTACTGGGAGCGGCGCGGCCGGCTGCCCTGGCACTGACCGGACACCCACGCTGACCAGCCATGATGAGTCACGCATGCCCATGATGAGACATTCCTGTCTCACATGGGCTACTCTTGTTTCATGGCCCTGGACCGAGACCATGTGCTGCGCAGCGCCGCCGCCCTGCTGACCCGTAAATCCACCGCGACCATGGACGAGGTCGCCAAGGCGGCCGGGATCAGCCGGGCCACGCTGCACCGCCACTTCGCCGGGCGCGACGCGCTCGTACGGGCCCTGGAGGCGCTCGGCATCGCGGAGTGCGAGGCGGCGCTCGACCGGGCCCGCCCGGAGGAGGGGTCCGCGACCGACGCCGTCCGCAGGCTGGTCCGCGAGATCCAGCCGGCCGCGGGACTGCTCGCCTTCCTGTACGGCGAGAGCCAGCTGTGGGAGGGCGACCGGCAGAACGACGGCTGGCAGCGGCTCGACAGCCGGATCGGCGCGCTGTTCCAGCGCGGCCAGCGGGGCGGCGAGTTCCGCATCGACCTGACCCCCGTCTGGCTCACCGAGGCGCTGTACGGCCTGACCGCCTCCTGCGCCTGGGCCACCCTGGACGGCCGCGTGGCCGCCCGAGACTTCCCGACCATGGTCGCCGAGCTGCTGCTCGGCGGCGCTCTACGGAGAGAGGAACCATGACCAGCACCCTGCGGCCGGCGAGCGTGGCGGAGGTGGAGAAGCGTCCGGGCCGCTGGCTCGCGCTCTGCGTCCTCGTCCTGGCCGTGCTGCTGGTGGCCGTCGACGCCACCGTCCTCGGCCTGGCGACCCCCTTCATCAGCGAGGACCTCCACCCCTCCGGCATCCAGCTGCTGTGGATCGGTGACGTCTACTCCTTCGTCATCGCCGGCCTGCTGGTCTCCATGGGCAGCCTCGGCGACCGCGTCGGCCGCAAGCGGATCCTGCTCTGCGGCGCCACCGCGTTCGGCGCGATATCCGTGCTCAACGCCTACGCGACGACACCCGAGACGATGATCCTGGCGCGGGCGCTGCTCGGTGTCGCGGGCGCGACCCTGATGCCCGCCACCCTCGCCCTCATCCGCAACCTCTTCCACGACGCGCGCGAGCGCAGCCTCGCGGTCGGCATCTGGGGCGCCACGGCCTCCGCCGGCACGGCGGTCGGTCCCATCGCGGGCGGCTTCCTGCTGGAGCACTTCTGGTGGGGCTCGGTCTTCCTGATCAACCTGCCGGTGATGGCGGTCCTCGTCCTGGTCGGCGTCCGCACCCTGCCCGAGTCCCGCAACCCGGACCCCGGTCCCTGGGACCTGCCCAGCGTGCTGCTGTCGCTCGTCGGCATGATCGGCGTGGTGTACGCCGTCAAGGAGACGGCCGCCCACGGCGTCTCCGGGTCCACGCTCGCCGTCGGTCTGCTGGGCGCCGCCGCCCTGTACGGCTTCGTCCGCCGCCAACTGACCATGCCCGTCCCGCTGCTGGACATGCGGCTGTTCCGCAACCGCGGCTTCGGTGGCGCGGTGCTCGCCGACCTGCTGACCGTGCTCGGCATGTCCGGCCTGGTGTTCTTCCTCTCCCAGTACCTCCAGCTCGTCCAGGCGAGGCGGCCGTTCGAGGCGGGCCTCGCCGAACTGCCCGCCGCCGTCGGCGCGGTGGTGGCCGGACTGGTCGCGGGCAGCGCGGCCCGCCGCTTCTCGGTCCGCTCGGTGGTCTCGACCGGACTCGCCGCGGTCGGCCTGTCCCTGGCCGCGCTGACCTCCCTCGGCCAGACCACGGGCTACCCGGTGCTCGGGGCCGCCCTGCTGGTCGTGGGCGTCGGCGCGGGCCTGTCCTTCACGGTCACCGCCGATGTCATCCTCTCCAGCGTCCCCAAGGAGCAGGCCGGAGCCGCCTCCGCGGTCTCCGAGACGGCCTACGAGCTGGGCGCCGCCCTGGGCATCGCACTCCTCGGCTCCATAGTGACCGCCGTCTACAGCACCTTCCCCGCCCCGCCGCACACCCCACCGGGCGCCCACGACTCCCTGGGCGCGGCGGTGGAGACGGCGTCCCGCATGGCCCCGGCGCCTGCCGAGTCCCTGCTCGACGCGGCCCGCGACTCCTTCGTCCACGGCCTCCACCTGGCCTCGGGGGCGGGCGCGGCGGTCCTGCTGGGCACGGCGGTGGCGGCGTGGTTCCTGCTGAAGGGCCAGAAGCTGGAGAACGCGGACTGACCCGGCGCCCGGCGGCCTCTCACCGCTTGTACCCCAGCACCGTCATCATCCCGCTCTCCGAGTGGTACTGGTTGTGGCAGTGCAGCATCCACAACCCCGGATTGTCCGCGTCGAACTCCACCACCAGCTTCCGGTGCGGCAGCACCAGCGCCGTGTCCTTGCGCGCCCCCACCGCGTCCAGCCCGGTCATCGCGAACGTGTGGCCGTGCAGATGCATCGGGTGCCACATGTCCGTCGCGTTGATGAGAGTGAGCCGCACCCGCTCCCCGGCGTGGATCTCGTGCCGCTGCCGGACGTCGTACGCCTTGTGGTCGAAACCCCAGTCGAACTTCCGCATGTTGCCGGTGATCCTGATGCGCATCTGGCGGTCGGGATGCCGCTCGGGGAGGGCGACCGACTCGGCCGGTTCCAGCCGCCGCGCGGGCACGCACTCGCCGTCCAGCTCCTTGGGGCGGACGTCCGGCGCCGGGAGGTTCCTGCCCTTGTCGGTGCGGAGCACGGCGAGCGCGTTGCCCTTCTTGCCCTCGGCGAGCGCGACCAGCGGGAAGCAGCCGTCCTTGACGGTCACCAGCACGTCGTACCGCTCGGACATCCCGATGAGCAGCGCGTCGGTCTCCTTGTGCCGCACGGGGTAGCCGTCGGTGTGCGTGACCGTCATGGAGTGGCCGCCGAGGGAGACCCGGAAGGCCGTCTCCGAGCCCGCGTTGACGAAGCGCAGCCGGACGCGGTCACCGCGACGGCAGCGGAACTCCGAGGGGTTGTGCGGCAGGCGCCCGTTGGCGAGGTAGTACGGGTAGTCGACGCTGCCGCCGTCGCCCTGGAGCATCCGGCTGTGGGAGTCGTGCAGCACCCGGTCGGGACCGCCCCCCGCCTTCCTGGGCGACGACTTCGCCCTGGCGGACCTGCTGGGACCCGGGCTCGGGCTGCCGCTCGCGTGCGGGTGCTCGGGGCCCATGCCCATGCCGGCCATCCCTGAGCCGCCCGGCTTGAGCTGTTCGAGCACGTTGTCGGGGGTGGAGCCGTCCACCCCGTCGAGCCAGTCGTCCAGGACGACGACCCACTCCTTGTCGTAGGCGAGCGTCTCCTTGGGATCGTCCACGACGAGCGGCGCGTACAGCGCCCGGTCGGGTTGCATCCCGACGTGGGAGTGGAGCAGGTACGTGCCCGGGTGCTTCACGGCGAACCGGTAACGGAAGTCCGCGCCGGCCGGGATGGGCCGCTGGGTCAGGTCGGGCACGCCGTCCATGTCGCAGCGCAGCCGCACCCCGTGGGAGTGCAGGGTGGTGGTGGTCGGCAGCCGGTTGGCGAGCGTCAGATCGAGGATGTCGCCCGCGGTGACCCGGACCAACGGCCCCGGCACCGTGTCGTTGTACGCCCAGGTGCGCACGGAGCGTCCGCCCAGGTCGAGCTTGGCCTCCGCCGCGGTGAACCGGTGGGTGCGCACCCGCCCCGCCCCCCGCTTGCGCTCGGTGGCGAGGACCTCCGGGTCCGACGGGTTGACGTACCCCTTGGGCCCCGCCGGTACGAAGTTCCCCTCAAGGCCGGCTCCGAGGGGACCGGTGTCCGCGTGGTGGGGACCGGAGCGCCGCTCGGGCCCTGAACCGGAGCCGCAAGCCGCCAGGAAACCCGCGCCGACGGCTGCGACGGGGACACGGAGGAGGGTTCGCCGCGAAGGTGTATCCATGCCTGAATCAGACATGCTCCGTGGATCACACGCGCGGGGGCGTAGGCCGAATGCCCCTGCCCCGTGGCAGATTCACACCGGCAGACGGACGAACGCGGACCGCCCGGCCACAACCGGAACGGCCCGCGTCCATCTGCTCGTCAGGCTCAGGCGGCCTTCGCCTTGGTGGCGTACATGTCCACGTACTCCTGCCCGGACAGCCGCATGACCTCGGCCATCACGGAGTCGGTGACCGCCCGCAGCACATAGCGGTCGCGGTCCATGCCCTCGTAGCGGGAGAACTCCATCGCCGGGCCGAAGCGGACGGTGACCTTGCCGGGCCGCGGGATGCCGTTGCCGCCGGGCTGGAGCTTGTCGGTGCCGATCATGGCGAACGGCACCACCGGCGCGCCGGTCATCAGGGTCAGCCGGGCGATGCCCGTACGGCCCCGGTACAGGCGGCCGTCGGGGGAGCGGGTGCCCTCCGGGTAGATCCCGAAGACCTTGCCCTCCTCCAGGACCCGCCGCCCCGTCATCAGCGCCGCCACCCCGCCGTTCGCGCCGTCCCGGTCCACCGGGATCATGCCGACGCCCGTGAAGAACCACGCCATCAGCCGGCCCTTGAGGCCCTTGCCCGTGACGTACTCGTCCTTGCCGATGAAGAGCACCTGACGCTTCGTGACCACAGGCAGCACGATCGAGTCGATGAAGGTGAGGTGATTTCCGGCCAGAATCACCGGGCCGTCCCCCGGAATGTGCTCCACACCCTCCACCTGTGGGCGGAACATCAGGCGCATGATCGGTCCGAGCACTGCCTTGATGAGGCGGAAGCGGGACAACGGGTCCTCCGATGTCAGGGGAGCGATATGAGTCTGTGCAGGTGAGGACATTACTCGCGGGTCCGGCGCGAACGCACATCGGGCACGGCCGGTTCACCGAGGTCTTACGAAGTGTTGACGTGGGTTTACCTGCGGTGACGCGTGGCGGACGGCGTGTAACACCCTTGTGCCGATGTGACGGACATCGCTCACCCCGTCGCCGTACGCGAGGGCCCGTCAGCCGCCCGCACGCACGGGCCACGCACCGTCACCCGGGAGTTCGACGCGAAGCCTCCCTTCTGTCACATGCCCACCCCTACGATCGCTCGGACTGATGAGCGAAGAAGACAGCAGACGGCAGGAGGCCGCCATGGGAACCGAGCGTACGAACGAGACGCAGCCACAGACGCAGATCACGGGGCGGCGGGCGCTCCTCGGCGCGGCGGTGCTGGGCGCGGGCGGTGCGGTCCTCGGACTGTCCGGCACGGCCAGGGCCACCGAGGCGGTCGCGGCGGGGAAGGCCGCCGCGCGCGGGCTCAAGGGCCTGCCGGTGCCGGCCGTCATCGGCCACCGCGGCGCCAGCGGCTACCGCCCCGAGCACACCTTCGGCTCCTACGAGCTGGCCCTCGACCTCGGCGCCGACATCGTGGAGGCCGGTGACCTCTGTCCGACCAAGGACGGCCATCTCGTCTGCCGCCACGAACCGGAGATCGGCGGCACCACCGATGTCGCGGACCACCCCGAGTTCGCCGGCCGCAGGACCACCAAGGTGCTCGACGGCGTCCCGACCACCGGCTGGTTCACCGAGGACTTCACCCTCGCCGAGCTGAAGACGCTGCGCGCGATCGAGCGCATCCCGGCCAACCGCCCGCACAACACCCTCTACAACGGCCGCTGGGAGATCCCCACCTTCGAGGAAGTCCTGAAGTGGCAGGACGAGCAGACCCGCAAGCGCGGCAGGCAGGTCTGGATCTACCCGGAGACCAAGCACCCCACCTACTTCCGCAAGCTGGGCCTCGCCCTGGAGGAGCGCGTCGCCAAGCTGCTGCGCAGGCACGGCAAGGACACCCGCAACTCCCCCGTCATCCTCCAGTCGTTCGAACCCTCCAGCATCCAGAAGCTCAACCAGCTGGTCGACAACCCGCTCGTGGTGCTGCTGTCCGCGGCGGACAGCCGTCCCTGGGACTTCGTGGAGGCGGGCGACCCGCGCACCGTCCGCGATCTGATCACGCCCAAGGGCCTGCGGGAGATCGCCGGTTACGCCCAGGGCATCGGCCCCACCCTGGACCTGGTCATCCCCAGGAAGGCGGACGGCAGCCTCGGCGAGCCCTCCACCCTGGTCTCCGACGCACACCGGGTCGGCCTGATCCTGCACCCCTACACCATGCGCAACGAAAACCCGTTCCTGCCCGCCGAGTTCCGCAAGGGCACCGCGGCCGACGGCTACGGCGACCCCTTCGGCGCCTTCCAGGCGTACTTCGCGACCGGCATCGACGGCGTCTTCACCGACAACGCCGACACCGGCGTCCTCGCCCGCGCCGACTACCTGTCCTGATCCGCGCCCGGTCGCCCCGCCGGTCTCTCCCGAAGGCCCCGGCCGGCGGGGGACCGGCGCGGGAGTCGGCTATCTCACAGGACGGCCCCGCACGAGGGAGGTTGTTTCCCGCCGGGCGCGGGGATAGGAGTGTGGGGGACGACAGATGATCAGGTGAGCGGGAGGCATGCGCACATGGGCATGAGCGTGACCATCTCGGTGGCGACCGAACAGGACGCGGAGGACATCTTCCGCCTCCAGTACCTGTGCTTCCAGAGCGAGGCGCAGCTCTACGGCAACTACCGCATCGAGCCGCTCGTCGAGACCCTCGACGCCGTCCGCCGCGAGGTCGCCGTCGACTGCGTCTTCGTCGCCCGGCTCGGCGACGAGGTGGTCGGTGCCGTGCGCGGCAAGCTCACCGAGGAGGGCTCGGCCGTCATCGCCCGCCTCTGCGTCCACCCCCGCCTGCGGGGCCACGGCATCGGCGCCCGCCTGCTGCGCGCCGCCGAGTCCGCCCTGGCCGAGGACCGCGGCGCCACCCTCTTCCGCCTCCGGACCGGCCACCTCAGCGAGGGCAACCTCCGCCTCTACCGGCGGGTCGGCTACGAGGCGGTGGGCCGCGCCGAGGGAACGGACGGGGTGGAGCTGATCGTCCTGGAGAAGCCGGCGACCAGTTACGCGACGACGGCCTGACCGACGCGCCCCCGAAGGGCGCGGGACCGCGCGGGCGTGCGGCCCCCACGGGGGGCGCGAGCGGGCACGTCGGAGGGCAAGCCGCCGACGTGCTCAGGCGTTCCCCCGCGACCGAGCCTTCCGCAGCCAGTACATCGCGGAAAGGGGGAGCAGCACGGGAATGAAGACGTACCCCATCCCGTAGTCGGACCACACCGTGGCGTCGGGGAACGCCGAGGGGTCGGCCATGGTCCACGTCCCCACGAGCAGCACACCCGCCAACTCGACCCCGCAGCACACCAACGCCGCCCGCCGGGCGACGTCCCCGCCGCGCACGAGCGTGTACGTGATGAACGCGTACACGACCCCCGCCACGGCGGACAACGAATAAGCGAGCGGCGCCCGTTGGAAGTCCGTCGCGATCTGGTACACGGAACGCGACACCGCCCCGACGACCATCACGCCGTAGAACCACACGAGCAGCATCCCCGGCCCGCTGATCAACCGGGCCGGTTTCTCCTCGACGGTCGCCATCCTCAGCCTCCCCAGATGTCGAAGAGCCGGACCTGCAGCACGGCCAGCACCACGCCGCCCGCCGCGGCCGTCACCGAACCCCACCGGGTCCGCTCCGCCAGCGACATGAACCCCGCGGCCGGAACGCAGGCGAAGGCGCCCAGCAGATACGCCACGAAGATCGCGGTCCCCTGCTCCGGCTTCTCGCCCCGCGCCAGCTGCACGATCCCGATCACCAGCTGGATCACGGCCAGCAGCGACACCACGGCCATGCCGATGAAGTGCCAGTCCTTCGTCGGCTGGTCACGATAGGCGGCCCAGCCGCACCATGCGGCGAGCAGCAGCGCGGCGACCCCGGTCACCAGCGTCAGGACAGTGAGCATGCGGTGACCTTATTACGGCGGAAACGGACCAACGCCGCCGACCCCGCCGTACCACAGGGCCGAGGCCATGACGATCCACGCGCACGCCCTCCTGTCCGGCAACGACGGCACCCTGGTCTCCTCCTGCGACTCCGTCGTGCGCTGCCGGACCCTCCCCCGAGAACTCCGACAAGCTCCGTCCCCGGGGACCCCCGTGGCCCATCGGTACGGGGTCACGGCCGAGCGGTTCGGGCAGGTGGAGCCGCACGGTCGTACCGCGGCGGAGGTGATCGCCGACCTCCTGCCCGCCGGCCTGGTGCCGGAGGCCGCCGCCCGGGTCGAGCAGCTGGAGGCGGAGGACGTGCCGAACGGTGGGGTGCGGACCGTGGCGTTGGCCACAACCCACCGTGCCGGGGAACTCGACGCCGACCTCGCCGTGGACGACCTCGCGGCCTTGCGCGCACTGGCCACCGGCGGGGGAGTGGGCGTCTCCGTCCGCGACTGAGCCCCGCCCCGAGGTGTCCGCCGCTGTCCACTATGCGGACAGCAGCGACCGGTGGGCGGCGGCCGTCTGCTTTACTGGGCCGCATGACCACGACGAACAGCCGCATCCCTGCGACCGAGGCGACCATGACGCCCGGTGCTGTTTGTACGTGTCCGTGTCGAATGTGCGCTTTCTAGAGGGCCCCCGCACCATCCGAGCCTCGCGCCCCGAAGCGAGAGCCGCGGCCCGTCCCGCGCCCGTACCGGGCGCAGGGGACCCGTCGGCCGCCCCGCGCACACGACGTTCTCCCCGGTTCCCCGCCACCCGAGAACCGTGCCGCGTCCCCGAACGAACGCACGCAACGCACCCGTGCCGGGCACACCCGTGCCCGCGCACTCGACAGTGACGGAATTCCTGTGATCACCACATCGGGCCTGACCAAGGTCTACCGCTCCCGCGGCCGCGAGGTCACCGCCCTCGACGGCGTCGATCTCCACGTCCGCGAAGGCGAGGTCTACGGCGTCATCGGCCAGTCCGGCGCCGGCAAGTCCTCCCTCATCCGCTGCGTGAACCTGCTGGAGCGCCCCACCTCCGGCACCGTGACCGTCGCCGGGCAGGACCTCACCGCCCTGGCCGGTCGCGGGCCGCGCGCCGGCAAGGAGCTGCGCCAGGCGCGCAGCCGGATCGGCATGGTCTTCCAGCACTTCAACCTGCTGTCCTCGCGGACCGTGCAGGACAACGTCGAGCTGCCGCTGGAGATCCTCGGCGTGTCCGGGAAGGAACGCTCCCGCAAGGCGCTCGCCCTGCTCGACCTGGTCGGCCTCGCCGACAAGGCCAAGTCCTACCCCGCCCAGCTGTCCGGCGGTCAGAAGCAGCGCGTCGGCATCGCCCGCGCCCTGGCCGGCGACCCCAAGGTGCTGCTGTCCGACGAGGCCACCAGCGCCCTCGACCCGGAGACCACCCGCTCCATCCTCCAGCTGCTGCGCGACCTGAACCAGCAGCTCGGCCTCACCGTCCTGCTCATCACCCACGAGATGGACGTGGTCAAGTCGGTCTGCGACTCCGCCGCCCTGATGGAGAAGGGCCGGATCGTGGAGTCCGGCACGGTCAGCGAGCTGCTGGCCACCCCCGGCTCGGAGCTGGCCGCCGCGCTGTTCCCGCTGAGCGGCGAGCGCACGGGCGCCGAGCGCACCGTCGTGGACGTCACCTTCCACGGCGAGGCCGCGACCCGGCCGGTCATCTCCCAGCTGTCGCGCACCTACAACATCGACATCTCGATCCTGGGCGCCGCCATCGACACCGTCGGTGGCCTCCAGATCGGCCGGATGCGCATCGAGCTGCCCGGCCGCTACGAGGACAACGTGGTGCCCATCGGGTTCCTGCGCGAGCAGGGGCTCCAGATCGACGTCGTGGGCCAGGAGGCCGTGCTCGTGAAGGAAGGTGCCAAGTGACCTGGTCCGAGATGCAGCCCCTGCTGTCGCAGGCGTGTTCCGAGACGTTCGACATGGTGCTCTGGTCCACCCTGATCGCCGTCGTCGTGGGACTCCCGCTCGGCCTGCTCCTCGTCCTCACGGACCGCGGGGGCCTGCTGCAGAACGTCGTCGCCAACAAGGTGATCGGCCAGATCGTGAACGTCGGCCGCTCCCTGCCGTTCATCATCCTGATGGTCGCGCTGATGAGCTTCACCCGCTGGGTCACCGGGACGACGATCGGCACGGCCGCGGCGGTCGTACCGCTCGCCATCGGGGGCATCCCGTTCTTCGCCCGCCTGGTCGAGACGGCCGTGCGCGAAGTGGACGGAGGGCTCGTGGAGGCCGTGCAGTCGATGGGCGGCAACACCTGGACCATCGTCCGCAAGGTGCTCGTCCCCGAGTCCCTGCCCTCCCTGATCGCCAGCACCACCACCACGGTCATCGCCCTCATCGGCTACTCCGCCATGGCCGGCACGGTCGGCGGCGGCGGCCTCGGCGACCTCGCCGTGCGCTACGGCTACCAGCGCTTCGAGACCGAGCTGATGTGGATCACCGTCGCGATCCTCGCCGTCGTCATCTCCCTCATCCAGTTCGCCGGAGACTTCGCGGCGCGCGCCCTGCACCGCCGCGGCGGCCGCTCCGGTCCCGCGCCCAGGCTGCGGTTCCTGAAGGCCGCGGAGCCGGACCCGGCCGAGGCCGGCAAGGCCGCGTAAGCGCCGGCCAGGCCACGTAGAAACGTTTCTGCCGAGGCGGCCGCCCTCCCCGTCCCCCGACCACCACCCCTCAAAGAGGCGCTTTCGCGCCGCACCCCCTGATGCGGGGTCGCACCACCATTAGGAAAGGCACTTTTCGTGCGTAACACCGTCAAGTTCACCACCGCCGCCCTCGCCGCCGGAGCCCTCGCTCTCGGACTGACCGCCTGCGGCTCCGGCAAGTCCTCCGCCTCCCACGACTACAGCGGACCGCTGGTCGTCGCCGCCACCCCGGTCCCGCACGCCGAGGTCCTGGACTTCGTCGAGAAGAACCTCGCGAAGAAGGCCGGACTCGACCTCCAGGTCAAGGAGTTCACCGACTACATCACGCCGAACACGGCGACCGAGGACGGTTCGGTGGGCGCCAACTACTTCCAGACCAAGCCGTACCTGGACGACTTCAACAAGAAGCGCGGCACCCACCTCGTGTCCGTCGTCGGCGTGCACCTGGAGCCCCTCGGCCTGTACTCGCACAAGGTCAAGAAGTCCGGCGACCTCAAGAACGGTGCGACCATCGCCGTCCCGAACGACGCCGACAACGAGTCCCGCGCCCTGAAGCTGCTCGTCGCGGGCGGGCTCATCACCCTCAAGCCCGGTGCCGGCTCCCAGGCCACGCCCGAGGACATCGCGAAGAACCCCAAGCACCTCCAGTTCAAGGAGGTCGAGGCGGCCCAGACCCCGCGCTCCCTGGAGGACGTGGACGCGGCGGTCATCAACGGCAACTACGCCATCTCCGCCGGCCTGAAGCCCGCCAAGGACGCCGTCCTCCTGGAGACGGCGAAGGACAACCCCTACGTCAACCTCCTCGTCGTCAAGAAGGGCAACGAGCACGACCCGCGGGTCGAGAAGCTCGCCAAGCTCCTCACCTCGCCCGAGGTCAAGAAGTTCATCGAGGACAAGTACCAGGGCTCGGTCATCCCCTCCTTCTGATCCGGCCACCCTCGGGTACCGCCTCGCTGACCCACGGGGTCCACTCCCTCACCGGGTGTGGACCCCGTCGTGCGGTTCGGTGGTTTCATGCTGCATGCTGGGCAGTTCAGCAGGCCCGTGCCACGGCACTGATGGCACTCGAGTTCTTCCGAAGGTTACGGAGCGGCGCATGACGAGCACCTTCCCCAACATCTCCATCAGCACGGAGCGGTTGGTGCTGCGCCCCCTCGACGAGGACGACGTGCCCGCCCTGGCCGAGATGATGAACGACGAGCAGGTCGCCGCCTGGACCGACGTGCCCCAGCCGTTCACCGAGGCCGGCGCCCGGCGCTGGATCACCGAGCACGCGCCCGCCGAACGCGCCGCGGGACGCGGCCTGGACCTCGCCGTCACCGAGTTCCTCACCCAGCGCCTGGTCGGCGTCGTCCAGCTGTCCAAGACCAACTGGCACATCCGCGCGACCGAGTTGTCGTACATCGTCGCTCCCTGGGCCCGCGGCGAGGGGTACGCCTCCGAGGCCGCGCTCGCCACCGCCCGCTGGCTCTTCGACGACCGGGGCTTCGAACGCATCGAGCTGCGCACCGCCGCCGACAACACCGCCTCCCAGCAGGTCGCCCAGAAGATCGGCTGCATCAGCGAGGGCGTGCTGCGCAACGCGTGCATAGTCCATGTGCGCACCGAGGACGGCGGCTGGGCCGACCTGCGCACCGACTTCATCGTCTGGAGCCTGCTGCCGGAGGACCTCGAAGGCGCCGACGAACAGCTCGCCGACACCAGCGGCTTCACGTCGTACGCGGACTGGAACTGACGCCCCCGCCGTGGCCCGTCGTCGGCGTGCGGCGGGACCGGGTACCCTCACGGAGCCCGCCACTGGGCCCTGCACCCCTGACGACCTGCGAAAAGCTGGAGATGGACGACGATGGCCGACCGGGTCACGGTGATCGGCTGGGACGGTTCGCCGCTGACCGAGGCGGCACGCTCGGCGCTCGGCGCCGCCACGCTCGTGGCGGGCGCGGCCCACCATCTCGCACTGCCCGAACTCCCGCCCGCCGCCGAACGCGTCCGCCTCGGCAGCGTCGCGCTCGCCGCCCGCCGCATCGCCGCCCACCGCGGCACCGCGGTCGTGCTGGCCGACGGCGACCCCGGCTTCTTCGGCGTCGTACGCACCCTGCGCGCACCGGAGTTCGGCCTGGAGGTGGAGGTCGTCCCCGCCGTCTCCTCCGTCGCCACCGCCTTCGCGCGGGCCGGCATGCCCTGGGACGACGCCCAGGTCGTCGTCGCTCACCCGCGCACCCTGCGCCGGGCCGTCAACGTCTGCCGCGCCCACACCAAGGTGGCCGTCCTCACCTCGCCGGGCGCGGGCCCCGCCGAACTCGGCCTCCTCCTCGCGGGCGTCCACCGCACCTTCGTCATCTGCGAGGAACTGGGCACCGAACGCGAGCAGGTCTCCGTCGTCACCTCCGACAAGGCCCCCGACCACACCTGGCGCGACCCCAACGTCGTCATCGTCATCGGCGGACCGGTGAGCGCGTCGGAGGGCGGTGGCTGGATCGCCGGCCGCGACCCGGGCACCGGACCGCGCGGCTGGGTCCAGCCCGACGAGGCGTACGGCGACGGCGCCGCGCTCGGCGAGGGCGAGACCGAGCTGCTGCGCGCCGCCCAACTCGCCCGCCTCGGGCCCCGGGTCGGCGACCTCGTCTGGGACATCGGCTGCGGCTCGGGCGCGTTCGCCACCGAGGCCGCGCGCGCCGGTGCCGCCGTCATCGCCGTCGACCACGACCGGGCCGCGTGCGTCCGCACCGACGGCGCCGCCCGCCGCTACGGCGTCCAGCTCCACGTCGTCCACGGCAGTGCCCCGCACGTCCTGGAGGACCTGCCCGAACCCGATGTGGTGCGGGTCGGCGGCGGGGGAGCGGCCGTCGTCTCCGCGGTCGCCGACCGGCGCCCGCAGCGCATCGTCACCCACGCCGCGACCCGCGACGCGGCCGAACTCGTCGGCCGCGACCTGACCGAGCACGGCTACCGCGTCGAGTGCGCCCTGCTCCAGTCCGTCGAACTGGACACCCGCGCCTGGCGGGAGACCGAGCGGAACGTGGCCTTCCTGCTCAGCGGGGTCCTGGGGATCGCCCCGTGATCCGGTAGTCGTACCGCGCGCGGTAGGCTGGCCGATCGTTGTACCCCACCGGTGGCCCGGAACTTCGTTCGCCAATGTCCGGAACGCACGCCCCTTTTGGGGTGGGTGTGGTACGGCGAACCCGTGGACGCGCAACGTGGCGCAGTCCACAGCGGCCTGTCGCGGATCATGCTGTCGTGACGGCGCGACGACCGGGACAATGCCACTGAATGGCTTTGTCGCCTTTTCCGGCGGGTCGTTCGTGCCGCTGGGCACGGACGCTCGTTCTTCACCATGGGGCGGTCGGCATGCCGTTCCGGGTGAGCTGGTCGTAGGAGCACTAACCGATTGGGCGAGGGGTACGCATGACCGACACCGGCCAGGTCCCGGGCGAGGGGCAGCCGGAGAGCGCAGGCATGGTGGAGCAGCCGGGCGTCACCGCGCACGGCGCGTACACCTACCTCTCCGAGGCACCCGCCGAGGACGAAGACCTGCTGCTGCCGGGCGCCCAGGGCGCATGGGGCAACGAGGTGCCGCCGCCCGCCCCGGAGCCTGTGGTGGAGGCCCTGCACGAGCCGGGCCCGCACGAGGCGTCCGGCCGTGACACGGGCTCCGTGGACCTGGGCGGCGTCCGCCTCCCGTCCCCGCAGGAGACCATGGCGCCACGCCGCCCGCTGCACCTCGGCCCGCCCATCCCCAACGCCTCCGCGAGCCCCGTCCGCTCCCTCGCCGACCGCGGCCCGGAGTACCTGGACGCCCAGCCGCTGCGCGAGATGGTCCCGCAGAGCGCGGCGCCCTGGGGCGCGGCCGCGGGGGGGCCGGGCACCGGGCAGGTGCCGGGTACGGCCGAGGCCGCGCCGGTCGCCGGCGGTACTCCGGGTGCCGAGGCCCCGGCGGTCGCCGTGCCGGGTACGGCGGAGGCGGTGCCGGTCGCCGCGGAGGCGGCGGGTGCGCCGGTCGCCGGACAGGGGCCGGGTGCGGAAACGGTTGACCCGGCGGTCGCCGGGGCGCCTGATGCCGCCGTCGGCGAGGCCGGCGTGATCGGCCTCGCCGCCCAGGCCGTCGCGCAGGCGCCCGTCGCCGAGCAGCTGGTGCAGGGCCACGACGGTCCCCAGCCCGCCGACGGCCATGACGGCGTCTACGCGCCGCGGGCCGAGGAAGCCGCGCCGGTCGCCGCCGAGCCCGTCCAGGTGCCGGTCGCCCAGGCTGTCGAGGCCGCCGAAGCGACCGCCGTCGCCGTGCGGCCGGTCCAGGAGGCGCAGGCCGCCGAGGCGGTGGGCGCGCCGGAGGCCGGGGCCCCCGTGCAGGCCGAGGCCCCGGTTCCGGGCGCCGTCGAGGCCGTCCCGGCCGCCGAGTCGGCCGAACCTGTCGCCGTCCAGGCCGCCGAGTCGGTGGAACCCGTCGAGGCCGTCGAGGGGGGCCAGGCCGCGGAACCGGCCGAACCTGTCGCCGTCCAGGCCGCCGAGTCGGTGGAACCCGTCGAGGCCGTCGAGGGAGTCCAGGCCGCCGAGCCCGTGGCCACGGAGGCTCCCGCCGCCGTGGAGGCCGGGGTTCCGGTCGTGTCCGCGCCGGTTCCTCACCAGCTTCCCGATGCCGTCGCCGGCGGCCCTGTCGCCGAGCCCGTCGAGCCGGTCGCCGTGGACGCTGCCCAGCCTGCCGAGCCGGTCGCCGTGGACGCTGCCCCGGCCGCCGTCGAGCCCGTCCAGGCCGCCGAGCCCGCCGAGCCGGTGGCCGCCGACGCCGTCCAGCCCGCCGACGCCCCGGCCGAGCAGGCCGAGGCCGCCGCGCCGGTCGTCCACCAGGTCCAGGGCCCGCAGTCGGTCGAACCCGCTGCCCAGGCCGCCGAGACCGTGCCGAGCGCGCCCCAGCCGCAGGCTCCGACCCCGGCCCCGGTCGAGGTACAGCCCCTGCCGCAGCCGACGGCCCAGGACCAGAGCGAGCAGGCCGTCCCCCTCGCCGAGCCCGTCCCGGCGAGTGACCCCGCCGTACCCACCGTCCCCGCCCCCGAGCAGCCCGCCGAGGCCGTCCCGGCGCCGGTCGCCGCCGTGGCCGTGGACCCGCAGGCCGCCGTCGCCGCTGCGGCCGAGGCGGCGCAGCCGCAGCCCGCCGCCGACCCGGCCCCCGCCGCGCCCGCGCAGCCGCAGGACGCCTCGGCGCCCGTCGACGCCCCGGCCCGGCAGACCCCCGTCCCGACGGAGGTCCCGGGGCAGCCCGCCCCCGCCGCCGAGCAGTCGCACGGCGTTCCCCTGGAGCCGGGTGCCGAGCAGCCGCTCGGCGCGTTCGTCCCGGTGGAGGGGCAGGTGCCGAGCGCGCCGCATCTGGCGCCGACCCCGCCACACCCCCTCGTCCTGCCCGCGCAGGGCCCCGCGCCGCAGGCCGTCGTGCCCGCGCCCCGCGAGGCCGAGGCCGAGACCGCGCCGCACGCGCGGACCCCTGAGCCCGCCGCCGAGCAGGGACAGACCCCGGCCGAAGCGGCACCGGCACCCGCGCGGGGCTCCACCGGCCCCGCCGCCCCCGGCTACGACGACGCCGAGCGCGAGGCCGTACTGAAGGTCATGCGCGAGCGCCGCGACATCCGCAACGGCTTCCGCAACGACCCCATCCCGCACGAGGTGCTGCTCCGCGTCCTGGAGGCCGCCCACACCGCGCCCTCCGTCGGCCACTCGCAGCCCTGGGACTTCGTCGTCATCCGGTCCGCCGAGACGCGCAACACCATGCACGAACTGGCCATGCGCCAGCGCGAGGCGTACGCGAAGTCGCTGCCCAAGGGCCGGGCGAAGCAGTTCAAGGAACTGAAGATCGAGGCCATCCTCGACACTCCGGTGAACATCGTCGTCACCGCCGACCCCACCCGTGGCGGCCGGCACACGCTGGGCCGTTACACCCAGCCCCAGATGGCGCCGTACTCCGCCGCGCTCGCCGTCGAGAACCTCTGGCTCGCGGCCCGCGCCGAGGGCCTCGGCGTCGGCTGGGTCAGCTTCTTCGACGAGCGTGAGATGGTGCGCGCCCTCGGCCTGCCCGAGCACCTGGAGGTCATCGCCTACCTGTGCGTAGGCTACGTCGACGAATTCCCCGACGAGCCGGAGCTGATGCAGGCCGGCTGGTCCAAGCGACGCCCCCTGTCCTGGGTGGTGCACGAAGAGACGTACGGCCGCCGCGCCCTGCCCGGAGAGGAACCCCACGACCTGCTTGCCGAGACCGTCGCCCAGATCCGCCCGCTCGACGCCAAGGCCCTCGGTGAGGCCTGGGAGCGCCAGAAGCGCATGACCAAGCCGGCCGGCGCGCTCGGCATGCTGGAGATCATCTCCGCGCAGCTGTCCGGTCTCTCCCGGCAGTGCCCGCCGCCGATCCCGGAGCCCGCCGCCGTCGCCATCTTCGCGGGCGACCACGGTGTGCACGCCCAGGGCGTCACCCCCTGGCCCCAGGAGGTCACCGGTCAGATGGTGGCCAACTTCCTGGGCGGGGGCGCGGTCTGCAACGCCTTCGCCGCCCAGGTCGGCGCCGAGGTGTGCGTGGTCGACGTCGGCGTCGCCGCCGACCTGCCCGCCACCCCCGGCCTGCTGCCCCGCAAGATCCGCGGCGGCACGTCCGACATGACCACCGGGCCCGCGATGACCCGCGAGGAGGCCAAGGCGGCCATCGAGGTCGGCATCGAGACCGCGCGCGACCTGGTCGCGGCCGGCAACAAGGCGCTGCTCACCGGTGAGATGGGCATCGCCAACACCACCGCGTCCGCCGCGCTGATCTCCGTCTTCACCGGCGTCGACCCTGCCGAGGTCACCGGCCGCGGCACCGGCATCAACGACGAGACACTGGCCCGCAAGACCGAGGTGGTCCGGCGAGCCCTGGAGTTCCACCAGCCGGACCTGGCCGACCCCGTCGGCGTCCTCGCGGCCATCGGCGGCTTCGAGCACGCCGCGATGGTGGGCCTGCTGCTCGGTGGCGCGTCCCTGCGTACGCCGGTCATCCTGGACGGCGTCAGCGCGGGTGCCGCGGCCCTCGTGGCCCGCGCCATCGCCCCCGAGGTCCTCGCGGCCTGCATCGCCGGCCACCGCAGCGCCGAACCCGGCCACGTCGCCGCCCTCAACAAGCTCGGCCTGCGCCCCCTGGTCGACCTCGACCTGCGCCTCGGCGAGGGCACGGGCGCGCTCCTCGCCCTGCCGCTGGTGCAGAGCGCGGCCAGGGCGATGCACGAGGTGGCGACGTTCGACTCGGCTGGCGTCACCGAGAAATAGGCCCCCAGGGGTCTCGGCAGGGCGGTTCCGGTCGCCGCCCTGCCGGACTGCCGCACCGCCGTGACCAGCCCCCGGACACCTGCCCCGCCCTTACCGCTGCCCACGTAAAATCCGCACGTCAGGGCCACCACAACGCCCCCGGAGGAGCCATGGCCGAACACCCCGCCTACCCCGTAGGTCTGCGCCTCTCCGGCCGCCGCGTCGCCGTCCTCGGCGCCGGCCAGGTCGCCCAGCGCCGGCTCCCGGCCCTCATAGCGGCCGGCGCGGACATCGTCGTGGTGTCCCCCGAGGCGACCCCCTCCGTCGAGGCGATGGCGGACGCGGGCGAGATCACCTGGCACCGGCGGCGGTACGAGGACGGCGACCTCGCGGACGCCTGGTACGCCCTCATCGCCACCAGCGACCAGGAGGCCAACGCCGCGGCCTCCGCCGAGGCCGAGCGCCACCGCGTCTGGTGCGTCCGCTCCGACGACGCCGACCGGGCCACCGCATGGACCCCGGCCACCGGCACCAGCGCGGGCGTCACCGTCGCCGTCCTCACCACGGAGGCCCGCGGCCGCGACCCCCGGCACACCGCCGCCATCCGCGACGCGGTCGTCGAGGGTCTGCGCGACGGCACCCTCGTCGCTCCCCATCACCGCACCCGCACCCCCGGCGTCGCACTGGTCGGCGGCGGCCCCGGCGACCCCGACCTGATCACGGTCCGCGGTCGTCGGCTGCTCGCCGAGGCGGACGTCGTGATCGCCGACCGGCTCGGCCCGCGCGACCTGCTCGCCGAACTCCCGCCGCACGTCGAGGTGATCGACGCCGCGAAGATCCCTTACGGCCGTTACATGGCCCAGGAGGCCATCAACAACGCGCTGATCGAACACGCCAAGCAGGGCAAGTCGGTCGTACGGCTCAAGGGCGGCGACCCCTTCGTCTTCGGCCGCGGCATGGAGGAGGTCCAGGCGCTCGCCGAGGCCGGCATCCCCTGCACCGTCGTGCCGGGCATCTCCAGCTCCATCTCGGTGCCGGGCGCGGCCGGCATCCCGGTCACCCACCGGGGCGTCGCCCATGAGTTCACGGTCGTCAGCGGCCATGTGGCGCCCGACGACGAGCGTTCGCTGGTCGACTGGCCGTCGCTGGCCAGGCTCACCGGCACGCTGGTGATCCTGATGGGCGTGGACAAGATCGGGAAGATCGCGGAGACGCTCGTCGCGCACGGCAGGTCCCCGAAGACCCCGGTCGCGCTGGTCCAGGAGGGTACGACGGCCGCGCAGCGCCGGGTCGACGCCACCCTGGCCACGGTCGCCGAGACCGTCCGCGCCGAGGACGTGAAGCCCCCGGCGGTCATCGTGATCGGCGAGGTCGTGACACAGGGCCTCGCGCCGACCGCGTGACCGACACCCTCCTGATCACGTGTAACCTCGGGTAACACGTCCCTATCCAGCCGTTGGCACCACACCCAGGACAAGGCAGTATCACCCTGTGGCCGATCTCATCACCGTCGACGATCCCGACGACCCGCGTCTTTCCGACTACACGGACCTGACCGACGTCGAGCTGCGCCGCAAGCGCGAGCCCGCCGAGGGCCTGTTCATCGCCGAGGGCGAGAAGGTCATCCGCAGGGCCAAGGAAGCGGGCTACGAGATGCGCTCCATGCTGCTCTCGGCCAAGTGGATCGACGTCATGCGCGATGTCATCGACGAACTCCCCGCCCCCGTCTACGCGGTGAGCCCGGAACTCGCCGAGCGCGTCACCGGCTACCACGTGCACCGCGGCGCGCTCGCCTCCATGCGGCGCAAGCCGCTGCCGACCGCCGCCGAACTGCTCGGTCCCGCCCGCCGCGTGGTGGTCATGGAGTCGGTCAACGACCACACCAACATCGGTGCGATCTTCCGCTCGGCGGCCGCCCTCGGCATGGACGCGGTCCTGCTCTCGCCCGACTGCGCCGACCCGTTGTACCGGCGCAGCGTCAAGGTGTCGATGGGCGCGGTGTTCTCGGTGCCCTACGCCCGCCTGGAGAACTGGCCGAAGGGCCTGGAGCAGGTCCGCGGGGCCGGCTTCACCCTCCTCGCCCTCACCCCCGACGAGAAGGCCCGCAGCCTGGACGAGGCCGCCCCGCACACGATGGACAGGGTCGCCCTGATGCTGGGCGCCGAGGGCGACGGCCTCTCCACCCAGGCCCTCGTCGCCGCCGACGAATGGGTCCGCATCCCCATGTCCCACGGCGTCGACTCACTGAACGTGGGTGCCGCCGCCGCGGTCGCCTTCTACGCGGTGGCGACGGGTCGCCCGCGGTCCTGAGTCCACGGCCGGTCAGCCCCGCGCCGAGGCGGCCCGGCTCACCAGGAGCCGTCCTCTGCCCGGCGGACGGTGCCGTGCGGGGAGTCCCACCGGACCACCGGGACGGTCGGCCCCGCCGGTCGGTCACGGCCGCCCACCACGCGGTGCGCCCTCACCCTCCGGCGCCGCGCTCCACCGGGGAGGAGCCGGGCGGGTCGGCGTACGGCCGTGTGTCACCGGTGGTCCCCGAGGGGCCGACCGGCGTCCGCTGCGACGGCCGTGCGCTCCCGCCGAACGCGCCGCCGAAGCCGTCGCCCAGGCCCCGGGCCGGCCCCTGGCAGCCCTGGGCCAGGGCGATGCCGAGGGCCACGAGCAGGGTCACCACGACGAACACGGTGAGGCGCTGCCGGAGCAGGCGGGGATTGGCGGGGCGCAGGCCGGACTTCGTGGTGCGCGGGGCCGGGCGCCGGGCGCCGCCGCGGGTGCCGGGACGGCTTCTGCCGGTGGAGCGGGGGCCACTGCCGCGCTGGTCCGGAGCCGGCCGTGCCGTGCCCGGCCGGGAGGGGGCGCCGCCGCCGCGCGAGGTGCTGCCGCCGCGCGAGGGCACCGGGCCGCCCCGGGCGGAGGCGCCGCGCGGCACCGGAGTGCCGGAGGCCTGGCGGCGCGTGGCGCGCTGCGGGTCCGGATACGTGTCGGCGAGCCGCCCGGTGGGCCGGTCCGCCTCCGCCGCGCGCGGGGAGGGCGGTCGCGCCTCGCCGAGGCCCTGCGCCTCGCGGGCCGCGATCTCCTTGAGCCGCAAGGACAGTTGGAGCGTGCTGGGCCGGTCCTCGGGGTCCTTCGCTAGGCAGGCCCGGATCAGCGGGGCGAGCGCGTCGGGCACGCCGTGCAGTTGCGGTTCCTCGTGCACCACCCGGTACAGCATCACCTCGGAACTGCCGTGTCCGAAAGGGGAGTCGCCGGTCGAGGCGTAGGCGAGGGTGGCGCCCAGCGAGAAGACGTCCGTGGCCGGGGTGACGGCCGCGCCGCGCACCTGCTCGGGGGCGAGGAAGCCCGGGGAGCCCACGGCGGTGCCCACGTGGGTGAGGGTGGAGGCGCCGGTGGACCAGGCGATGCCGAAGTCGATGATCCGCGGTCCCTTGGGGGACAGCAGGATGTTGGAGGGCTTCAGGTCCCGGTGGACGACCCCCGCCTCGTGCACCGCGACCAGGCCCTCGGACAGCGCCGCGCCGATCGCCGCCGCGTCGGCCGCGAGGAGCGCGCCCTCGTCGGCGACCCGGTCGTGCAGGGACGGCCCGGGGACGTACTGGGTGGCGAACCAGGGGCGGTCGGCCTCCAGGTCGGCGGCCACCAGCCGGGCCGTGCAGCCGCCCCGGATGCGACGGGCCGCCGAGACCTCCCGTGCGAAACGCGAGCGGAACTCCTGGTCCTCGGCGAGATCGGGCCGGATCACCTTCAGGGCGACCCGCTGCCCCTTCTTGTCGGAGCCGAGGTAGACCACGCCCATTCCGCCCGCGCCGAGCCGTCGGTGAAGCCTGAACGAGCCGACGACGCGCGGGTCCTCGCGCCTCAGGCGCATCATCGCCATGTTCATCCCCGCTGCCCGGTCCCTCTGACGTGGCACAGCTTACGTTTCCCGGGCCGCCCGCGCGCAGAGGCCGCGCCCTCTCGGCGCGACGGATTGTGCGCGCCGCCGGGTCGGGGTGAGACACGGTCAGGAGACCCGCCGCTACAGGGACCTTGGGCCGACGCCACCGTCAAC
The DNA here is from genome assembly GCF_030269125.1 of Streptomyces hygroscopicus subsp. hygroscopicus. Taxonomy (GTDB): domain Bacteria; phylum Actinomycetota; class Actinomycetes; order Streptomycetales; family Streptomycetaceae; genus Streptomyces; species Streptomyces hygroscopicus_C. Next base: position 123,614 of record NZ_BSSM01000012.1, read on the forward strand.
CGCACGTGTCCGCAGGGGCGTTGACACTGCCACGACCAGGGGACCCCGTCCTCCCCTCCGTTGCCGGAACCGGCCGCGGACGCCCCGCCCCACCCGTCGCCGACCGGCGCCAGGACGGCACCCGGCATCCGCTCCGTGACCGTCCCGAGTGATCGAAGTCACGCGTTCCGGTGCGCCGTCCGCGTCCGACATGCCCGACACGGCGGGCGACCCCTCAGGGAAGACCCCGAGACCCGGGACCGGCTCTCCACCCAGGGGAGTAGGCCGCGGCCGGGGGCTCATCCTCCGGGAGGCCCGGCAATAGGTACGAGGGCATGACGCCCGGTTCGCGCACCGCGCCTAGATTTGGGGTCAAGCGGCGGGTGCAGCGCTCGTCCCCCGAGGTCGGACACCCGCCGCTGTCACAGACAACCGAGACGGTCAGGAGAGGGGTCATGACCCACCCGGCACCGCGACGCACCGCGTTCGCACCCCGCCGCGCGGGTCGCCGCCACCCACTGGTGGCGACGCTCATGGCCCTTCCCCTGGCGGCCCTGCTCCTGCTCGTCTTCGACGGCTGGGAGACGGTGGCCACACAGGCGTCGTCCGTGGGTGCGATGCTGGGGCGCTGAGCGGCGACCCCAGGCCCGGAAGAGCGGTCCGGGCGGGGACATCCATCCATGAAACCCCGTGGGGACGGGGGTGCGGCGGACGGCACATATGCCGGCGCAGCTGGGGAGCTGCGCCGGCATCGCCGTTCCCCGCCGGGGAGGCTGCCGCGGACGCCGGGCCGCCACCGCCGTGACGGCCGTCGGACGTCCGGTCCGCCGCCGCGGCCGGACGCGCTGTTCCGCGCGTCCCGAGGGCGCCCGGCCGGCTCCGGTGGGCGTCCGGGTCTCCTCCCGGCCCGGCACGGCGCACCGCACCGCAACCGCCGCCCCCCACCCCGCCGTCGTACCCCTCACCACACCCCGTCTGCCGAGGCCCCGTGAACATCGTCCCCATCCTCGTCGCGCACGCCCGTGCCGCGTACCCGCACCGCGCCGCCGTCCCCACCACCCTCGCCGACCGCCCGGACGCCACCGTCGTCCGCCTCGGGGACACCGTCGTCAAGGCCCACGCCCCCGGCACCGATCCCACCCACCTGGCCCGACGCCTCGACACCGCCGCCGAGCTGCCCGGTGTCCTCCTGCCCCCGCTCACCCCCGCGGCGGAGAACCTGCACGGCCGCCCGGTGACCTACTGGCCCTACGGCACCCCCGTGGACCCCACCGCCCCCGCCGCGGCCCCCTGGGAGGCCGTCGCCACCCTCCTCGCCCGGCTGCACCGCTGCGCCCCGCACTCCGCCCTGCCCCCGATGCGCGGCCCCGCCAAGGCCGCCCGTGCGATCACCCGCCTCCGCGCGGCCCTGCGCACGGCGCCCCACCCCGCCGCCCGCCCCGTCCTCGACGCCTGGGCCGCCCTCCCGGCCTGGGCCCGTGCCGAGACCCCGATGCCCACGCCGCAAGCCGTCTGCCACGGCGACCTCCACCTCGGCCAAGTCGTCCGGCACCCCGCCCCCGACGGCCCCTGGCGGCTGATCGACGTGGACGACCTGGGACTCGGCGTCCCCGCCTGGGACCTCGCCCGTCCCGCCGCCTGGTACGCCTGCGGACTCCTCCCGCCCGACGACTGGACCCGCTTCCTGGCCGCCTACCGCCGGGCGGGCGGCCCGGCCGTCCCCGCGCACGGCGACCCCTGGGCCGCCCTGGACGTCCCGGCCCGCGCGCTCAGCGCCCAGACGGCCGCCCTGGCGATCACCAGGGCGCTCGCCGCGGACCGCCCGCTGGACGGGATCGAGCGGGCCGTCGTCGACGCCTGCGCCCGCATGCCCGCCCCGTGACGCCCGTCCTCCCGGAAGGCGGTCGCAACCACGCGCGGTGAAACGGAGTCCGTCCTGGGGAACACCAAGCAGTACCGACCGGCGAGGAGTTGAGCCGACGATGCAGTGTCCGAAGTGCCACGCACCCATGCGGACGTACAACCGCAGCGGCGTCCGGATCGAGCAGTGCGGCGGGTGCCGCGGCATCTTCCTCGACTACGGCGAGCTGGAGGCCCTGACCCAGCTGGAGTCGCAGTGGTCCAAGCCCGCCCCGCCGGCCCCGCCCGCCGCCCCGCAGGGGTACCCGGCCCCGTCCGCGCCCGCCTGGGGCGGGAGCACACGAAAGCCCCCCGGCCGACGGCCGGGGGGCTTCCTGCTGTGTGGACGATACTGGGATTGAACCAGTGACCTCTTCCGTGTCAGGGAAGCGCTCTCCCGCTGAGCTAATCGTCCGCGGACAGTGGTCCGGGGACCACGGTCAGTGCGCGATACTGGGATTGAACCAGTGACCTCTTCCGTGTCAGGGAAGCGCTCTCCCGCTGAGCTAATCGCGCGGGTGTGGATCTTCGAGAGACCCGGGACCTCCGGCTGACCGGGGATCCAGTGGACGATACTGGGATTGAACCAGTGACCTCTTCCGTGTCAGGGAAGCGCTCTCCCGCTGAGCTAATCGTCCTTGGAGGTGGAGACGGGATTTGAACCCGTGTAGACGGCTTTGCAGGCCGTTGCCTCGCCTCTCGGCCACTCCACCAGGAGTGTAGGGGATCGGGATGACCCCTTCTTCCTTCGAGCGGACGACGAGGCTCGAACTCGCGACCTCAACCTTGGCAAGGTTGCGCTCTACCAACTGAGCTACGTCCGCCTGTCGTTTCGGTCCGCTTCCGCGTCCCGGCGACGTGTTGAACTCTAGCGGATTCCCGGGCCAGCACAAAAACGCGTTTGCGCAGCGTGCTGCGCTGCGCCCGGCGGAGGCGGTGGTCGGGGGCCCCTCCGGGACATCCCCGGGTCACCTCGCCGACACCCACCTAGACTCGGGCACGTGCTCCACCATGCTCCCGGCCTTCCCCCGCTGGCCCGCTTCGGCGACCGCCTCGCGACCGGCCTCCTCGACGTCACCAGCGATCCCGCCGCCCTGGAATCCACCGGCTTCTGGGCCGTCTGCGCGGACTTCGAGGGCCGTCTGACCTGCGCACGCTTCGCGGACGTACGACAGGCACCGGTACCCGCCCCCGTGCCCGGCGGCTGGCACGGCCCCGCCGTGGGGGACTGGGTCTCCTCCCTCGACCGCGCTTCCTACACCGCGGCCGTCCGCCGCGTCCGCGCCCACATAGCGGCCGGCGAGGTCTACCAGGCCAACCTCTGCCGGGTGCTCAGCGCGCCGATCGCCGCCGACGCGGACGTGGACGCCCTGACCTCCCTGCTGGCCCGCGGCAACCCGGCACCGTACGCCGGAACGATTCGCCTGCCCGAGCACGGCGTGGAGATCGCCACCGCGTCCCCGGAGCTGTTCCTGCGCCGCGACGGGCGGACCGTGGAGTCCGGACCCATCAAGGGCACCGGCCGCACCGAGGCGGACCTCCTGGAGAAGGACTACGCCGAGAACGTGATGATCGTGGACCTGGTCCGCAACGACATCGGGCGTGTCTGCGCCACCGGCAGCGTCACCGTCCCGGACCTGTGCGTGGTGGAGAAGCACCCCGGCCTCGTCCACCTCGTCTCCACCGTCCGCGGCGAGCTGCGCGCGGGCGCGGGCTGGCCCGAGCTGCTCGCCGCCGCCTTCCCGCCCGGTTCCGTGACCGGCGCGCCCAAGTCCAGCGCCCTCAGGATCATCGAGGCCCTGGAACCGGTCCCGCGCGGCCCCTACTGCGGCGGCATCGGCTGGGTGGACGCCGACCGGGGGGCCGGCGAGCTGGCCGTGGGCATCCGCACCTTCTGGACCGACCGCGCCGAGGGCGTCCTGCGCTTCGGCTCCGGCGCGGGCATCACCTGGGGATCGGACCCCGAGGGGGAGTGGCGGGAGACCGAACTGAAGGCGTCCCGCCTGCTCGCGGTAGCGTCGGGGACGTACGAGCGAACCGGAGAGGCGTGCACATGAGGATCTGGCTGGACGGCGGGCTGCGGGACACGGACTCCGCGCGGGTCTCCGTCTTCGACCACGGGCTGACCGTCGGCGACGGCGTCTTCGAGACCGTGAAGGCGGTCGAGGGCCGCACCTTCGCACTCACCCGGCACCTCGACCGGCTGACCCGCTCGGCCCGGGGGCTCGGTCTGCCCGACCCCGACCACGACGAGGTCCGCGAGGCCTGCGCCGCCGTGCTCGCGGCCAACCCGATGCCGCTCGGCCGGCTGCGGATCACCTACACCGGCGGCCACGGTCCGCTCGGCTCGGACCGCGGCGAGCACGGTACGACCCTGGTGGTCGCCCTCGGCGAGACCACGCGCCGCCCCGACACCACGGCCGTGATCACCGTCCCCTGGACCCGCAACGAGCGCGGTGCCCTCACCGGCCTGAAGACCACCTCGTACGCCGAGAACGTCGTCGCCCTCGCCCGCGCCCACGAACAGGGCGCCTCCGAGGCGCTGTTCGGCAACACCGTCGGCCAACTGTGCGAGGGCACCGGCTCGAACGTCTTCGTCGTCCTGGACGGCGAGATCCACACCCCACCGGCCGCCTCCGGCTGCCTCCCCGGCATCACCCGCGCCCTCACCGTCGAGTGGACCGGCGCCAGGGAGACCGACCTGCCCCTCGACGTGCTGACCCACGCCGACGAGATCTTCCTGACCTCCACCCTGCGCGACATCCAGGCGGTCCACCGGGTGGACGACCGCGAACTCCCGGACACCCCGGGTCCGGTGACCACGAAGGCGATGCGGATCTTCGAGGAGCGGGCGGGGCAGGACCCGGACCCGCGGTGACGCGGTGGCACCGGCGCGGGGCTTTGCCGGCGCGGCTCCGGTTCGGGCCGCCGGGCCTCCTCGTGGGCGGCGTCGCGGACGGCCCCCGTGGTGCGCTGTTCCGCGGTCCGGCGGGCTCCGGCGCGGATGCGCGGGGCTGACGCCACGAGCAGGACGGATCGCGGCGCGGGCGCGAGGGCGAGGGCGGGTACACCGCCCGTGGTGCGCGTGGCGGCCGGCCGTCGCGGGGGATCGCGCCGGCCATGGGCCGGGCGGGACCCGGCCGTCGGCCGATGCTTCGGCCAGACTCCCGTGCCCCGGGCGTGACTCCGGCCCCGAGCCTCGGCGAACCGGCTGACTCCGGCCGCCGTCCTGGGTAGAACAGCTGTGATGACCACGACCCTGCGGCCCCTCGAGCCGCTTCAGCAGCATCCCGACGGCACCCGTTCGCGCCGCTACCAGGTGTGCGTGAACAGCCGTCCGGCGGGCGAGATCCACCTCGGGACCTCGCCGTCCCTCGGGGACACGGTGGCCCGCGTCGACGACCTGCGGATCGCCGAGGCAGACCGCCGCCGCGGCCGGGGGACCTTCGCCGCGCTCGCCGCGGAGGAGGTGGCGCGCGGCTGGGGCTGCCGGCAGATCGAGACGGTCGTACCGGCCGCCTCGGCGGACATCGCGCTACGGCTGTTCGGCGCCCTCGGCTACACCCTCCGCAACCGCGGCATGGAGAAACGCCTCGACGCCACCCCGCCCGCGCTGCCGCCGGGCAGCCGCGCACGGCCCATGTCCGAGGCCGAGTTCGAGGACTGGCAGGCCCACGAGCACGCGCGCTACATCCGCACGTGGGTCGAGCGGGGCGTCCCCGAGGCGACCGCCCGCGCCAAGGCCCGCGACGACCATGCCCGGCTGCTGCCACGGGGGTACGCGACCGAGGGCATGCTCTTCAGCGTCCTGGAGCACGAGGGAACCCGGGTCGGCACCCTGTGGCTGGCCCTGCGGGAGGACGCGGCGTACGTGTACGACGTCGAGACGGACGCGGCCGGGCGCGGCCGGGGGCACGGCCGGGCGCTCATGCTCCTCGCCGAACGCCAGGCCATGGAGGCCGGCCGGCCGCTCCTCGGCCTCAACGTGTTCGCGGGCAACACCCCGGCCGAGCGGCTGTACGAGTCACTCGGCTACGAGACGGTGACGTACTCCTTGTCGAAGCCGCTGCTGTAGGCGGGCGGGGCGGCGCGACGTCGCGGCGGCGCGGGAGTCCTCAGGCGTCGCGCCCGCCCAGCAGCCGGTCCGCGATCTCCTCGATCCGCTCGCGCAGCCCCTCCTGGCTCTTGCCGCCGTCCAGTCGCTCGCCGCCGATGACGTACGTCGGGGTGCCGGTCACGCCGATCGCCTTGCCCTCGGCCTGGTCGGCGTCGACGATCAGGATGTGCCGGCCGTCGATCAGCGCGGTGTCGAACTCCTCGGCGTCCAGACCGAGTTCACGGGCCACCTCGACCAGGAGGGGCTCTCCCTCCCGGCCCAGCTCCCCGACCCGCTCCAGGACGGCCTCCACGTACGGCCAGCCGCTGCCCTGCGCCAGCGCCTCCTCGGCGGCCTGGGCGGCCGCGAAGGCGTGCTTGTGCCGTTCCAGCGGGAAGTGCCGCAGCCGCACGTCCAGCCGGTCGCCGTAGCGGGCACGCAGGGCGCGTACGTCGTCCAGGGCGGTGCGGCAGTCGGGGCACTGGAGTTCGCACCAGACGTCGAGGACGACGGCGTCGGCGCGTTCGGGGGAGGAGTCGCTCATGACCTCCAGTCTTCCAGGCCGGCCAAGGCCACCCCAATCCGGACCTCCGCCCGGACCCTGGTGGGGCCGGCGTTCCTCCCGGCCCCCTCGCCACCGGCACCCGGGGAGGAGGCGACCCGGAGATCTCCCTGATGTACGGCCCGGGGCATGGCCCCGCGCGGGCCGGGCGGTGCAGGATGGAAGGGACGAAGCGCCACACGTCGGCCGTGCCGGAGTGCCGGACCGCCGCTGGTGAGGCGTCGAGCGTCCACCCGACCGAGCCCGCCAGGAGGACCGGATGATCGCCGAGACAGTCTGTTCCGCCGTGTCCGCGGCGGGCCTGGGTATCGCGGTGGTCACGGCCTACCGCAGGCGCTTCCTGTCGGCGGCCCGCATCGCGGCCTACGCGCTGGTGCCGGTCGGTCTCGTGATGACGGGCGTCGTGGGCTGGCTCGCGGACACCGCGTTCAGTCCCACCGCCTGGGCGGGCTTCGGCGTGCTGGCCGCGGCCTGGCTGCTGTTCGCCGGCACCCGTGCGGTGGAGCGCCGCAGGGCCGGGGCGGGCAGTGAACAGGGCGGGGCGTCGTCCGGCACCGGGAGGGCACGGCCGGGCGCCACGGCACCGGAGTCACCCGCTCCGGCGCTGGGGCAGGGGAAGGGGAGACGTCCCGCGTCGTCCGGCGACGACTTCAGCGACATCGAGGCGATCCTCAAGAAGCACGGCATATGACAGTCACATGAGTCGCCGGAGCGTCACAGTGGGTCCACGGATGTCCGGAATCGTTCACCAGCCGAAGCGAGCCGGACGAGAGATCACGGGATTCGGCGAACTCCCGCAAGATCGTGAGTCTTGATCGCTGGCGAGGTCCCGCGTGCGCCATGATCAGCCGCGAGATGCTGGATACGACACAGAGCGAGGCCGCGCCGCCGAAGGACGAGCCGCGCGGGTGCCTCTTCGCCCTCTCCCAGCCACCGCTGATGATCTTCCTGGCGGTGATCGGGTGTCTGATCCTCATGGCTGCGCTGCACGATCTGCTGTTGCTGTGAGTCGTACACGTCCGTCCCGGCGCCACCCGCCGGGACCGACGTCGCCCCCTGGAGCGCTGCCGTTCACCCGACCGGCCCCAGCCCGTCGGGCTCCTTCTCGGCCGAGCCGAGCCGGCCGGCCTCCTCCCGTCCGCCGCGCCCCGGGAAGCGGCTCAGCCCGTCGCCTCCTTGCGGCGCGCCCGGTACGCGGCGACGTGCAGACGGTTGCCGCAGGTGCGGCTGTCGCAGTAGCGGCGGGAGCGGTTGCGGGACAGGTCGACGAAGGCGCGGCGGCAGTCCGGGGCCTCGCAGCGGCGCAGGCGCTCCACCTCGCCGGCGACGACGAAGAAGGCCAGGGCCATGCCGCAGTCGGCGGCGAGGTGGTCGGCCACCGAGGCGCCGGGGGCGAAGTAGTGGACATGCCAGTCGTAACCGTCGTGATCGGTCAGCCGCGGGGTGGTGCCCGCCGCCGCGACCAGCTCGTTGATCAGCCCGGCCGCACTCCTGGCGTCCGGGGCCGCGAAGATCGCCGCGAACCGCGCCCGGACCGCCCGCACGGCCGTAAGGTCGGTCTCCGAGACCACCCCGACATCGCTGACCTCGTGGTTTCGTATGAAATCCGCGAGGGCCGGGACATCGGGCAGCCCGTCCGGTGCCGTCTCGTCCTCCGGCGCGGTGTTCACCAGGTCCACCACGGTGTCGAGGGCGCACCGGGTGTCATGGGTGATCAGCACGTTTCGCTCCCTGGCCTGGGGGTCGGGCGGGCGCCCGCCGATGCTGGCCGATGGTAGCGACAACGTGCCCGTCGCAGGGGGCGCGTCCGGCCCCGGACGCCGTGGAACGCCGTCACGGGCCCACGGGTTCCCGAAGCCGCCGTGGCCGCGCCCAGGGCCGCCGTGGGAGACCCGTTGCGCGCACACGGACGGACCGACACCGTTTCCGTGAGCGCTCACGTGACGGCGCCGGCCTGTGCCGTATGCGGTTGTGCCGGCCCGAGCCGTCTCCCCGAGTGGACGGCGCCGGGCTGCTCGCAGGGGCGGCGGGCTAGCTTTCCGCCAGGATGTGCGAGAGCTCCTGATCCAGATCGAAGTGCCGATGCTCCGTGCCGGGCGGCACGGCGGCGTCGGTTCGCTTCAGGAAGGACTCCAGGGCCCGCGCGGGCGCCTCGAGCAGGGCCTCCCCCTCGGGGGAGCTGAGGGCGATGCAGACAACGCCCTGACCATGGCTGCGGGACGGCCAGACCCGGACGTCTCCGGTTCCGGTGGGCCGGTGCAGCCCCTCGGCGAGGAGGTCGCGGGCGAACACCCACTCGACGGTCTCCTCGGCTCCGGTGTGGAAGGTGGCGTGCACGGCGTAGGGGTCGGCCGTGTCGTACCGCAGGCCTGCGGGGACAGGCAGGGAGGACTCGCTCGACACAACGAGGCGCAGGTGCAGCTCGCAGCTGACCGTGGTGTTCATAAGCGCCAGGGCCTTTCGCTCAGTGTGCGCTCGGGGATTCGCACGTCGGCGAAATCGACATGCCACCTACGGTGCCGTTGTAAACCCCTCTGAGGGTTTTGCGTGTGTTTACGACACTCTTCCGGCCGAGAACTCGTACCGGATCTACGACCATTCCGGTGATGTGAATCACTCGGGTAGCGTTGTCGGTATGAATACGGAGAGTGACGATCCTGGGCTCGGGTCCCGCGCGCCGGAATTCGTCAGAGCGCGCAGACTGCTGCACCGCGGCTGGCAGGCCGGCGTCTTCGTGATCGGCCTCGCGGTCGTGATCGCCGGCGTCGCCCTGCTCCCGCTGCCCGGCCCCGGCTGGGTGGTGATCTTCGCGGGCATGGCGATCTGGGCGACCGAGTTCGTGTGGGCGCAGCTCGTGCTCCGCTGGACCAAACGCAAGGTCACCGCGGCGGCGCAGCGTGCCCTGGAGCCCGAGGTGCGCCGCCGCAACATCGCGCTGACCACGACCGGAGCGGTGGTCGTGGTGGTGCTGGGCACCATCTACCTGGTGCGGTTCGGTCCCGTGCCGCCCTGGCGGACCGGCAGCCGGTGAGCCGTCTGCTCCGCCCCGCCCGGCCGTCGCCGCGGCCGCTGGTCGAAGGCACTCCCTGACATGGGGTAATGTTCTTCCTGCACCGGGGCGATTAGCTCAGTGGGAGAGCGCTTCGTTCACACCGAAGAGGTCACTGGTTCGAACCCAGTATCGCCCACCCCGGACCGACGGCCCATCCGCGAAAGAGCGGATGGGCCGTCGTCGTATTCGTATGCCGTGACGGCCCGTCATCCGGTGGGAGAAGTTCCACTCGCGCACAACTGGCCGAAAGTGTCCGGGCATTAGGGAAAGCCGCCGAGTTTCCCGGCCGCTGCCCAGGAGCGTGGAATTCCGTGCGGCCCCAACACCCGTGGCGTCCGCGCGACGTGAGCCGGAATCAGCGGCCGGCGCGCGGAGCGCGGCACACTCGGCGCATGGACTGGAACCACTACCGCTTCCGCAGCCTGTGGCCCCTGCCCGCCCCGCCGGCCGCCGTCTACGCCGTGCTGGAACGGCCCGAGGACTACCCCCGCTGGTGGCCCCAGGTGCGTGCGGTGACCCGGCTCGACCGCTCCACCGGCATCCTCACCATCCGCTCGGCACTGCCCTACGCCATGACCTTCACCGCCCGCGAGAGGCGCCGCGACCCGGTCGCCGGGGTCCTGGAGATCGCCATCAGCGGCGACATCGAGGGCTGGGCGCGCTGGACGGTCACCGCCGCGGCCCCGGGGACGCTCGCCCTCTACGAGCAGGAGGTCGATGTCCGCAAGCCCCTGCTCCGGCGCCTCGCGGTGCCCGGCCGTCCGGTCTTCCGCGTCAACCACCGCCTCATGATGCGGTCCGGACGGCGCGGACTGCTGCGCCGGCTGCGAGCGGTTTGAAGGATCGGCGTCGGGACCTGTATTGTTCAGTGCGTTCCCGGGCGATTAGCTCAGTGGGAGAGCGCTTCGTTCACACCGAAGAGGTCACTGGTTCGAACCCAGTATCGCCCACCGGGAGAGAGCCGGTCCGCACAGCGGACCGGCTCTTCTGATGCCAGGGGGGCGTCTTGGGCACGGAGCGGGACGGGGACGGCCCGAGACCCGGCGCGCATGTGCGCGGGGCGCGGGTCCGGAGCCTGATCAGGATCTTCCTCCTGTCCCTGGTGCTGGGCGTCGTCGTGGCGGTGGCCAGGAACACCTTCAACACCGAACGCGTCACCACGATGTGGGTCGGGGCCCGGATCGCCGCCGACGGCAGCGCGCGGATCACCGAGGTCGTCGACTACGACTTCGGCTACCCGGACAGCGAACGGCACGGCATCTACCGCGACCTGCCGGACCTGCCCTACGACGAGGACGAGGCGCACGTCACCGCCACCATGGACGGCCACCGCGTCCCCTGGGAACTGACGGCCGGCGACGACTACACCGAGCCGGACGGCGAGCGGGAGACCGCCACCCGCATCCAGGTCGGAGACCCGGACCGGGCCGTGACCGGGGTGCACCGCTACCGCGTCCAGTACACCCTCCAGGGCGTCGTGAAGAACGGCGGACTGGCCTGGGACGCGGTCGGCACCGGCTGGCGCGTCGACCGGTCCCGCGTCGAGATCCACGTCCTCACCCCGTACCCGCTCGCCGCCCCGCGCTGCGTCCACGGCACCGACGGCTCCGAGCACGCCTGCGCGCTGTCCCGGCCCGGACCCGGTGAGCTGACCGTCCGGCTGGACCGACTCAAGGGCAGGGAAGGGGCCACCCTCTTCGCCGGACGCGGACACGGCGCCTCGGGGGTCGCGGCCGAAGCGCCCGCGCCGCCCGCCGGGAAGGCCGTGGGCACCACCGTGACCCACCCGCTGCTGAACGCCCTCCTCGCCCTCGGCCTCGCCCTCGCCGCCGCGCTGGTCACGATCCCGTTGCTGCGCCTCGCCGGGCGCGACCGGCCCGCGCCCGGGGACACCGACCCGGGCACGCCCGGCCCCACACCACCGCCGGGCCTGAACGCCGCCCAGGGCGGGCTGCTCGTCAGCGAGCGGGTCGAGGCCCGGCACCAGACCGCCTGGCTGCTCGGCGCCGTCGCCGAGGGCCACCTCGTCCTCGGCGGCGAGACACACGCGCCGACGCTGCGGCGCCGTGCCACGAGCGCCGGGGCCCACGACCCGGTCACCGAGGACGTCCTCCAGCGCGTCTTCGCCGGGCGCCGCGAGGTCGTCCTCGGGGCGTACGACCCGTGGTTCCAGGAGGGCTGGGAGGCGCTGGCCGGTCACCTGACCCGGTGGCGGGAGGAGTCCGGCCTGTGGGAAGCCGCCTCCCTGCGCCGGGCGCGGACCGGACGGTACGCCGGTGTCGCCGCGAGTGTGCTCGGCTTCGTCGTCGCCGCCGTGGGCGCGGCGCTCGGCGGCGGCCGCCATACGGCGGGCGGCCCGCTGCTCATCGCGGGCGCGGTCGTCTTCGGCGCCGGCCTCGCGTCGGCCCGGCGCGCCTGGGAACTCCAGCGGCGCACCCCCGAGGGCAGCGCCCGGTGGCTACGGGTCGAATCGTTCCGGCGCTATCTCGCCGACCCCGCGGCCTTCCCCGGGACGGAACCCCTCGACGAGGACCAGGTACGCCACTGCACGGCCTGGGCCGTCGCCCTGGACCTCGCCGCCGACTGGCGCGAAGCCGTGGAGAACTCCGCCGTCCCCACCCGCCAGCCCTCCTCCCGCACCGTCCGCCTGGGCCCCGCCCTCGCCTGGGCCCTCGTCGGGACCGCGGTGGCGTCCGCCCGATCCCCGTCGTCCGGTGGGAGTTCCGGCGGCAGCCCGGGTGGCGGCGGCTCCTCCTCGGGCGTCGGCGGCGGAGCGGGCGGCGGCGGAGGCGGCTCCTGGTGAGTCCGCCCGCCGGGGCATCGCGCCACGTCCGGAAGAGGGGCGTCCTACGCCGCCGCGGGCATCTGCGGTCGTAGCGGCCACTCCGTGTCCACCGTCTCCTCCGAGCCGTTGCGGGCGAACCAGGACTGGAGGCCGCGGGCCTGGGCGGCGTGCCAGCCGGCCTGGAGGGTGTGGAGCTCGGCGGGGGAGAGGCGTTCGAGGCGGGTGGCGAAGCGGCGGCCCAGGGCGCGGACCACCTCCAGCGCCGCCAGCGCGTCCGCCGCCGCGTCGTGCGCCCCCTCCAGTTCCACGCCGTAGTGCGCGCACAGGTCGGTCAGTGTGCGCCGCCCCTTGCGGTAGCGGTCCAGGTGCTTGTCCAGCACCCGCGGGTCCAGCACCCGCAGCGGCACCGAGGGGAACCACCGATCCAGGGAGGACGCCCGGTGCCTGCGCAACTCCCGGTCCAGCAGCGTCAGATCGAACGGCGCGTTCATCACCACCAGCGGACGCCCCCGCGCCGCGTGCTCCGCCAGCTGCTCGGCTATCTCGAACACCACCGGCGCCGGCCAGCGTCCGTTGCGCTGCAGGTGCTCCTCCGTCAGCCCGTGCACCGCCGTCGCCTCCGCCGGCACCGGCACCCCCGGGTTCACCAGCCAGCGCGAGACCCGGGGCAGGGTCTGCGGCGCGTCCTGGACGACCACGGCGGCCGACACGATCCGGTCGGTCTCGACGTCCACGCCCGTGGTCTCCGTGTCGAAGGCGGCGAGCGGCCCTTCGTACCAGTACGTCATCCCAACCCAACTCCTCGTCCGCCCACGGCGGCTGACGATCCGTCTTCTGCCTGTTTGGTGATACCCGGGCCGTTTGCGCCGTACGCCGGAAGGAGACAACAGGAGTACGGGTCTTTGCAGTTCAGCAGCCCGTAGCGGGGAAACCCTTGGTTCGGAAGGCTGTTGGTCATGGCCACTGTGCAGCCCGAGCGGGGCGGGCTGCTGCCCGAAAGCACGGGCACCGTCCGCGGCTCGCTCGCCACCACCGCCTGCATGGAGACACTCCAGGTCGGCTACCTGCACGCGGTCGCCGCCGCGGCCGGCTGCTCGCTGTCCCAGCCCTTCCCGGACAACGGCATCGACTGGCACGTCAGCCACAGCGCGCCGGGCCACACGGTCGACGACGAGGTCACCATCAAGGTCCAGCTGAAGGCCACGTACCAGATCCCGCCCCACCCCCCGGGCCGCGCCTTCTCCTTCACGCTCGACAACGACCACCTGCGCAAGCTCGCCCGTAGCCCCGTCACGGTGCACAAGATCCTCGTCGTGATGCTGGTCCCGCGCGCCCAGGACGACTGGCTGCGCGCCGGCCACGACCGGCTCGACCTCAGGCACTGCTGCTACTGGGTCAACCTGGCCGGCCATCCCGTCACCGGGCGGCACCGGACCACCGTGCGGATACCGACCACACGCATCTTCGACGACCGGGCGCTGTGCGAGATCATGACCCGCGTCGGGACGGGAGGCAGACCATGAGGATCCGTCCCCACGAGGAGCCGGTGCCGCCGCGGCCGCACCCCGGCGCCCTCCCCTGGCACCGCACACCCCGCGCCGCCGACGTCGACCCCGCGGTGCTCGGCGTCCTGCTGCGCCGGCACGGCTGGCAGCGGCGCGGCGGGTCCGCCGGACGCTACGGCCGCTGGACCCCGCCGGGACCGGGCGGCGGCGCGACCAGCCTCCTGGTGCCCGAAAGCCGGGCCTTCCCCGACAGCGACGACCTGCTCGGCGAGGCCCTGGACGCCCTCGCCCGCAGCGACACCCCCGCCGCCCGCGAGGTGCTCGTCTGCCTCGCCGTACCCAGCGACGAGATCCGCTGGTGGCGCGACGCCCCGAGCGGCCCGGCCGGCACCGCCTCCTGGGGCCGCGAGGAGCAACTGCGCGGTGCCGCCCGGCGGATGCTCCTCGCCGCCGCGCTCGCCACCCGTGCCCGCGCCGGGTACCACGGCGCCCGCCACCGCCGTGCCGCCACCGCACTCCTCGACGACGTCCTCGTCGGCCCCGCCGCCGAGGACGGCCGGCTGACCGCCTTCGCGCCCGTGCCCGCCGCCCGTCCCCTCGCCGTCCGCCTCCAGCAGGCCCTGTACGCCGCCCGCGAGGCCATCGACTACCGGCGCGCCACGGGCGGCATGGACGCCTTCGACGGCGCCGTCGAGGCCGGCGTCAGCCGCGAGCTGACCGAGGCGCTGGGCGCCCTCGTGCGCGGCACCGAGGGGGCCCGGGTCTGCGTCGCCTGGGCCCCCGCCGCCGGCGTCCCCGAGGGCTGCGCCCCCGACACCGAACCCGTCGAGTTCTCCCCGGGCGACCTGCCCGTGCTCCGCGACGCCGCCGCGCGTTACCTGCGCGAGGAGCCCTCCGTACCCGTGCGGATCACGGGCGCGGTCGTCCGCATGCGCCGCTCCGGACCCGGCGGCGAGGGCACGGTACGGCTGCGCGTCCTCGCGGGCGCCGAGGTGCCGCACGTGCGCGCGACCCTGGGCGAGGAGGACTACCGCATCGCGGGCCACGCCCACCTCGTCGGCCTCCCGGTGCGCGTGCACGGCCGGCTGGAGCGGCGCGGCGGCTTCCGCAGACTCACCGGCGCCTCCGGGGTCGTACCCATGCAGGTGGACGACGCCGAGCGGGACCGCCTGATGAAATCCCTCCAGGAGAACCTGGACTTCTTCGAGGAGGCATGCGGAGAGGCGTGAGGGGACGGGAACCGACCGTAACCGTTTCGCGGTCGGTGCCCTCGGGTCGGTACGATCGCCTGTGCGCGCGCTCCTGGTATGGCGCCGCACCCACCTTCAGTCAGGAGAGACCGGTGTCAGACGTCCGTGTGATCATCCAACGCGATTCCGAGCGGGAAGAACGCGTGGTGACGACGGGCACTACGGCCGCCGACCTCTTCGCGGGCGAGCGCTCGATCATCGCCGCGCGCGTGGCCGGCGAGCTGAAGGACCTCGCCCACGAGCTGTCCGACGGCGACGAGGTCGAGGGTGTCGAGATCTCGTCCGAGGACGGCCTCAACATCCTGCGCCACTCCACCGCGCACGTCATGGCGCAGGCCGTGCAGGAGATCTTCCCCGAGGCCAAGCTGGGCATCGGCCCGCCGGTCAAGGACGGCTTCTACTACGACTTCGACGTCGAGAAGCCGTTCACGCCCGAGGATCTCAAGGCCATCGAGAAGAAGATGCAGGAGATCCAGAAGCGCGGGCAGAAGTTCGCCCGCCGGGTCGTCACCGACGACGCCGCCCGCGAGGAGCTGGCCGACGAGCCGTACAAGCTGGAGCTGATCGGCCTCAAGGGCTCCGCGTCGCACGACGACGGCGCGGACGTCGAGGTCGGCGCCGGCGAGCTGACGATCTACGACAACCTGGACGCCAAGACGGGCGAGCTGTGCTGGAAGGACCTCTGCCGCGGTCCGCACCTGCCCTCCACCCGCCTCATCCCGGCCTTCAAGCTGATGCGCAACGCGGCCGCCTACTGGCGCGGCAGCGAGAAGAACCCGATGCTCCAGCGCATCTACGGCACCGCCTGGCCCTCCAAGGACGAGCTGAAGGCGTACCTGGAGTTCCTCGCCGAGGCCGAGAAGCGCGACCACCGCAAGCTCGGTGCCGAGCTGGACCTCTTCTCCATCCCCGAGCAGATCGGCTCCGGCCTCGCCGTCTTCCACCCCAAGGGCGGCATCATCCGCCGGACCATGGAGGACTACTCGCGGCGCCGCCACGAGGAGGAGGGGTACGAGTTCGTCTACACCCCGCACGCGACGAAGGGGAAGCTCTTCGAGACCTCGGGCCACCTGGACTGGTACGCCGACGGCATGTACCCGCCCATGCAGCTCGACGAGGGCGTGGACTACTACCTCAAGCCCATGAACTGCCCGATGCACAACCTGATCTTCGACGCGCGCGGCCGCTCGTACCGTGAACTGCCGCTGCGTCTCTTCGAGTTCGGGACCGTGTACCGGTACGAGAAGTCGGGCGTCGTGCACGGCCTCACCCGTGCCCGGGGCTTCACGCAGGACGACGCGCACATCTACTGCACCCGTGAGCAGATGTCCGAGGAGCTGGACAAGACGCTCACCTTCGTCCTCGGCCTGCTGCGGGACTACGGTCTGACCGACTTCTACCTGGAGCTGTCCACCAAGGACCCGGAGAAGTTCGTCGGCTCCGACGAGGTCTGGGAGGAGGCGACCGAGACCCTGCGCCAGGTCGCCGAGAAGCAGGGCCTGCCCCTGGTCCCCGACCCGGGCGGCGCCGCGTTCTACGGCCCGAAGATCTCGGTGCAGGCCAAGGACGCCATCGGCCGTACCTGGCAGATGTCGACCATCCAGCTCGACTTCAACCTGCCCGAGCGGTTCAACCTGGAGTTCACCGCCCCCGACGGCTCCAAGCAGCGTCCGGTCATGATCCACCGCGCGCTGTTCGGCTCCATCGAGCGCTTCTTCGCGGTGCTCCTGGAGCACTACGCGGGCGCGTTCCCGGCGTGGCTGGCCCCGGTGCAGGCGCTGGGCATCCCGATCGGCGACGCCCACGTCGAGTACCTGGAGAAGTTCGCGGCGGCGGCCCGCAAGCAGGGCCTGCGCGTCGAGGTGGACTCCTCCTCGGACCGCATGCAGAAGAAGATCCGCAACGCCCAGAAGCAGAAGGTGCCCTTCATGGTCATCGCGGGCGACGAGGACATGTCGAACGGCTCGGTGTCCTTCCGCTACCGCGACGGCTCCCAGGAGAACGGCATCCCGGTCGACGAGGCCATCGCCAAGATCGCCAAGGTCGTGGCGGAGCGGGCCCAGGTCTGACCCTGGCCGAGAATGGGCCCCCGGCGGACTTCCGTCCCCGGGGGCCCTGGCCGGTGAGGGGGCCCTACGCCATATGCTGCATGGCATGACGAGTGAGCCGGAGCAGCAGATCGGCGTGGGGACGCAGGACGCGTTCCAGCGCCTGTGGACGCCTCATCGGATGGCCTACATCCAGGGCGAGAACAAGCCGAGCGGCCCGGGGGCCGACGACGGCTGTCCCTTCTGCTCGATCCCGGCCAAGTCCGACGAGGACGGGCTGATCATCCGCCGGGGCGAGCATGTCTACGCGGTCCTCAACCTGTATCCGTACAACGGCGGCCATCTGATGACCGTGCCCTACCGGCACGTGGCCGACTACACGGATCTCACCGGGCCGGAGACCGCCGAGCTGGCCGAGCTGACCAAGCAGGCGATGACCGCCCTGCGCACCGCGTCCGGGGCGCACGGCTTCAACATCGGCATGAACCAGGGAGCGGTGGCGGGCGCGGGCATCGCCGCGCACCTGCACCAGCACGTGGTGCCCCGCTGGGGCGGCGACACCAACTTCATGCCCGTGGTCGGCCACACCAAGGTGCTCCCGCAGCTCCTTGCCGACACCCGCAAGATGCTGGCGGAGGCCTGGCCCGCGTAAGGCCGCTCGGATACGCCGAGGGCGCCCCCCTTCCCGGGGAGGCGCCCTCTTCGTGTCCCGGACGCGCTACGCGTCGTACAGGTCCGCCTTGCGCGGCGACGGGTCCTGGACCTGGCCGCTGAGGAACGACGACCGGTTGCCGAACTTCTCCGTGTCGACGCCGTGCTCCTTGAGGACCTTGATCGCGGCCGAGTGCACGACCCGCAGCACCGGGGTGGCCGCGCGCAGCGCGTCGTCGGCCATGAAGCGGTGCCGCCAGGGCTGGTCGGCCCACGCGTGCCGCAGACCGAACGGCTCCGGCAGGCCGAGGGAGCCGCCGAGCCAGTTGAGCAGCGGCGGGTACCAGGCCAGCGGGGCGCGCACGGCGAGCCGTACGACCTCGTCGGTGGTCATCAGCGGCAGGTTGATCTTGCGGGTCTCCCAGGGCTTGAAGGTCTTGGCGACCTCCTTGGTCGGCGCCTCCGGCTTGCTCCAGAACAGCCCGTTGACCGGGCCCAGCGCATGCCCGGTGACCTCGATGCGCAGCGTCTCGTGCAGCACGGTCACCGTGATCATCATGGTGATCACCAGCTGGCCGTCCCACAGCGTCCACTGCACGCCCAGGTAGTGCCGGTCGCCCTTGCCGAACTGCTGCTTGTTGCAGATCTCCTGTATGGCGTGCGGCTTGACCTGGAAGGCCTCCACGTCGGTGCCCTCCGGCCGGGACACCGCCCCGGCCTTCTCGGCGATCGGGGTGACGATCCAGTGCTTGACCGACGGCTTGGGGAAGCCCCCGGTGTTCAGCGGGCCGCGCTCCAGCAGGGCCAGCTGGTCGTGGATCGCGCGGATGACGTCCCAGCTGCGGAACGGGTGGATCTCGCGGCCCGGTTCGGCGGACACCAGGTCCTCGGCGAGCTGCCAGGCGCCCCAGCGGGTGCCCATGCCGAGTATGCCCTTGGGGCCCGCGTAGAAGACCGAGTTGGACTGCTGCTCGGCGGTGAGCCGGGCCAGGGACTCGCGCAGCGCGTCGGCCGCGGTCTGGTTCGGGCCGCGCGGCACCGCCTCGGGCACCTTGATGCCCACGCTGCTGCCCGACAGCAGGCCGTCCCAGCGGCCCCGCAGGTCCTTGGCGGTGCGCTCGCAGATCCGCTTGGCCAGGTACCAGCCGACGACCGGCAGCACCACGGCCGCCCGCGCGTACCACCCCCAGAAGCCGCCGAAGGGCATCTTGACCAGGAACAGCACGGCCAGCAGGCCCACGCCGAGGAACAGCGTGGTGGCCAGGGTGCCGGCCCGCTTGTCGTCGCGCTTGGCGACGAAGGAGCGCAGCTGGAAGACGAGCAGCCAGGCGATCAGCCCCGGCAGGAAGAGCACCCCGCACAGGACCGTCACCAGCGTCAGCCGGTTGTCCCGTTCGCGGCGGATGTTGTTGGCCGCCAGACAGTGCTCGACCACGAACTGCGGCTCGGAGCCGAACGACTGGATGAGCGGCTTGCGGCCGGCGCCGAGCATGCGGTCCACCACGGCGCGCGAGAACGCCTCGCCGAGGTTGGGCTTGAACAGCCCGATCCGGCCGGCCTTGACGGTGGACTGGTGCCACTCGTTGTCGGCTTCCTTGATCTTGTCGACCGGGCCGTCCCGGTAGGCCGCGGAGGCCAGCGCGGCCGTCGCCGCCTGCTGACCGTCGCCGGAGACGGGCACCTGGGGCCCGTCCCACTCCGTTCCAAACGACATTCCCGCCCCCATCGCCGCCGGTGTCGCTCCTGCGGCCTTCCCGACTTCCCTGCTCCGCACACCTGTTGGGCCCCTCGGCCTACCGGAACCGGACGGCCGGCACACGAGGTGCCCAGGTGATCAGCGTATCCGTCACCACCGACGACCGGAGGGCGGACGGCCGAAGCCGTCCGCCCGGAATCCGGCCGATCAGCCTTCGTCCCCGGCCTGTTCGCGAATGCGTTCCGCGATCTGCGGGGGCATCGGCTCGTGGCGTGCGTACGCCCGGTCGAAGCGCGCGGTGCCGTGGGACAGCGAGCGCAGGTCGACGGCGTAGCGGCCGATCTCGAACTCGGGGACCTCGGCCCGGATCAACGTGCGGCCGGAGCCCACCTGCTCGGTGCCGAGCACCCGGCCGCGGCGGCCCGACAGATCGCTCATCACGGCGCCCACGTAGTCGTCGTTGACCAGGACGCTCACCTCGGCCACCGGCTCCAGCAGGTGGATCCTCGCGTCCGCTGCGGCCTCGCGCAGGGCCAGCGCGCCCGCGGTCTGGAAGGCGGCGTCGGAGGAGTCCACCGAGTGCGCCTTGCCGTCGAGCAGCGTGACCCGCACGTCCACGAGCGGATGTCCGGCGGCGACGCCCCGCGCGGCCTGCGCGCGCACGCCCTTCTCCACGGACGGGATGAACTGGCGCGGCACCGCCCCGCCGACCACCTTGTCCACGAACTCGATGCCCGAGCCCCCGGGCAGCGGCTCCACCTCGATCTCGCAGATCGCGTACTGCCCGTGCCCGCCGGACTGCTTGACGTGCCGGCCGCGCCCGGTGGCCTTGTTCGCGAACGTCTCCCGCAGGGAGACCTTGTGCGGTACGACGTCCACCTGCACGCCGTAGCGGCTGCGCAGCCGTTCCAGCGCGACGTCCGCGTGCGCCTCGCCCAGGCACCACAGCACCACCTGGTGGGTGTCCTGGTTCTGCTCCAGGCGCATCGTCGGGTCCTCGGCGACCAGCCGGGACAGACCTTGCGAGAGTTTGTCCTCGTCCGCCTTGCTGTGTGCCTGGATGGCGACCGGGAGCAGCGGGTCCGGCATCTGCCAGGGCTCCATCAGCAGCGGGTCGTCCTTGGCGGAGAGCGTGTCCCCGGTCTCGGCGCGGGACAGCTTGGCCACGCACACCAGATCGCCGGCGACGGCCTGGGTGACCGGCCGCTGCTGTTTGCCGAACGGCATGGACAGGGCGCCGATCTTCTCGTCCACGTCGTGGTCCTCGTGGCCCCGGTCGCTCAGTCCGTGCCCGGAGACGTGCACCGTCTGGTCGGGGCGCACCGTGCCGGAGAAGACGCGGACCAGGGAGATGCGGCCGACGTAGGGGTCGGACGCGGTCTTGACGACCTCGGCGGCCAGCGGTCCGGCGGTGTCGCACGGCCTCAGCTCGCGCGGCTCGCCGTCGAGGCTGGTCACACCAGGCACCGGATGCTCGAACGGCGTCGGGAAGCCGCCCGTGATCAGGTCGAGCAGCTCCACGGTGCCGAGTCCCTGCCGGGCGCCCTCGGCGGCGGGGGCGGCGGCCAGCACCGGGAAGAAGCGGCCGCGCGCGACGGCCCGCTCCAGGTCCTGGACCAGCGTCTTGACCTCGACCTGCTCGCCGCCGAGGTAGCGGTCCATCAGGGTCTCGTCCTCGCTCTCGGCGATGATCCCCTCGATGAGCCGGTTGCGGGCCTCGTCCAGGTCCGGCAGCTGGTCCGGGCCGGGTTCGGACTCCTTGCGCCCGCCGGACGAGTAGTCGAACAGCTTGCGGGTGAGCAGCCCCACCAGGCCGGTCACGGGTGCGTGCCCGTCCGGGCCCTCGGGGCCGCGCAGCGGCAGGTACAGGGGCAGGACGGCGTCCGGGTCGTCGCCGCCGAAGGCCTCGGCGCAGATCCGGGTCATCTCCTCGAAGTCCGCGCGGGCCGCCTCCAGGTGCGTGACCACGATCGCGCGGGGCATCCCGACGGCCGCGCACTCCTCCCAGACCATGCGGGTCGAGCCGTCCACCCCGTCCGAGGCCGAGACGACGAAGAGGGCCGCGTCCGCGGCGCGCAGACCGGCCCGCAGCTCCCCGACGAAGTCCGCGTAGCCGGGGGTGTCGAGGATGTTGATCTTGATGCCGTCCCAGGCGACCGGCACCAGGGACAGCTGTACGGAGCGCTGCTGCCGGTGCTCGATCTCGTCGTAGTCCGAGACGGAGCCGCCGTCCTCCACGCGGCCCGCCCGGTTCACCGCCCCGGCGGTCAGCGCCAGGGCCTCCACCAGGGTCGTCTTGCCCGATCCGGAGGGGCCGACCAGCACCACGTTCCGTATGGACGCGGGTTGGTCGGCCGTCAGAGCCCTGCCGGCGGCCCCGGGGTGTGTCTGAGTCTTGTCGCCCATGATCCTGCCTCCCGTGCACGGTGAGGTCATCGGGGCGCGGACACGCGAACCGCGTGCTGTGGCGGCTTCGGCGACGCCCGCGGTTATTCGAGCTTTCCACTCCCGTCACGTCGCGTCCATACGGAGGACCCGATCCCGCCGCCTGCACCCGCGCGGGGGCGTACGGACCGGGTCCCGGTCCGGTCCGTGCGAGCCCGGCGCACCACCTCAGCGCACGGGCCGCGGGTGCCCGCCCGCCACGGGTACGCGCGCGTGGCTACGATGGGCCAGCCGGCGGCCATCAGGGCCGCGGCGACACCGACCGTCGGGAAGGCCATGCTGAACAAGTACGCGCGTGCATTCTTCACGCGTGTCCTCACACCGTTCGCCGCGTTTCTCATCCGGCGGGGGGTGAGCCCCGACACGGTCACGCTGATCGGCACGGCGGGCGTGGTGGCGGGCGCGCTGGTCTTCTATCCCCGGGGCGAGTTCTTCTGGGGCACGGTCGTGATCACCCTGTTCGTCTTCTCCGACCTGGTCGACGGCAACATGGCCCGCCAGCTGGGCCGCTCCAGCCGCTGGGGCGCCTTCCTGGACTCCACCCTGGACCGGGTCGCCGACGGCGCGATCTTCGGCGGCTTCGCCCTCTGGTACGCGGGCAACGGGAACGACAACGTGCTGTGCGCGGTCTCGATCTTCTGTCTGGCCAGCGGCCAGGTGGTGTCCTACACCAAGGCGCGCGGCGAGTCGATCGGGCTCCCGGTCGCCGTCAACGGACTCGTCGAGCGTGCCGAGCGGCTGGTGATCTCGCTGGTCGCGGCCGGTTTCGCGGGCCTGCACACGTTCGGCGTGCCGGGCATCCAGTGGCTGCTGCCGATCGCCCTGTGGATCGTGGCCGCGGGCAGCCTGGTCACGCTGATCCAGCGGGTCGTCACCGTGCGCCGGGAGTCCGCCGAGGCCGAGGCGGCCGCGCGGGACACGAGCGGGGCGGCGAGGTGAGCGTCTCCGACCGGCTCAGCGACGCGCTGTACGGCGCGGGCTGGAGCACCGTCAAGAGGCTCCCGGAGCCTGTCGCGGCCCGCCTCGGGCGGAGCATCGCCGACCTCGCCTGGAAGAAGCGCGGCAAGGGCGTGCGGCGCCTGGAGGCGAACTACGCGCGCGTGGTGCCCGGCGCGAGCCCCGAACGCCTGGCCGAGCTGTCCCGCAAGGGCATGCGCTCCTACCTGCGCTACTGGATGGAGTCCTTCCGGCTGCCCGCCTGGAGCCCCGAGCGGATCAGGGCGGGCTTCGACCCCAAGGACGTACACCACCTGACCGAGGGCCTCGACGCCGGCAAGGGCGTGGTCCTCGCCCTGCCGCACCTGGCCAACTGGGACCTGGCCGGCGCCTGGGTCACCACCGAGCTGCGCACCCCGTTCACCACGGTCGCCGAACGCCTCAGGCCCGAGACGCTCTACGACCGTTTCGTCGCCTACCGCGAGGGCCTCGGCATGGAGGTGCTGCCGCACAGCGGCGGCTCCGCCTTCGGCACCCTGGCCCGGCGGCTGCGCGACGGCGGCCTGGTCTGCCTGGTCGCCGACCGCGACCTGTCCGCCTCCGGCGTGGAGGTCGACTTCTTCGGCGAGAAGGCCCGGATGCCCGCCGGGCCCGCCCTGCTCGCCCAGCACACCGGCGCCCTGCTGCTGCCGGTCACCCTCTGGTACGACGACTCGCCCGTCATGCGGGGCCGTGTCCACCCCCCGATCGAGGTCCCCACGTCAGGCACCAGGGCCGAGAAGGCGTCTGTCATGACACAGGCCCTGGCCGACGCCTTCGCCACCGGGATCGCCGAGCACCCGGAGGACTGGCACATGCTCCAGCGGCTGTGGCTCGCCGACCTCGACCCCGCGAAGGGACCCGCGTGAGAATCGGGATCGTCTGCCCGTACTCCTGGGACGTGCCCGGTGGCGTCCAGTTCCACATCCGCGACCTCGCCGAGTACTTCATCCGCCTCGGCCACGAGGTCTCCGTGCTCGCCCCGGCCGACGACGACACCCCGCTGCCGCCGTACGTCGTCTCGGCGGGCCGCGCGGTCCCGGTGCCGTACAACGGCTCGGTGGCCCGGCTGAACTTCGGCTTCCTGTCGGCCGCGCGGGTACGGCGCTGGCTGCACGAGGGGGCCTTCGACGTGGTGCACATCCACGAGCCGACCTCGCCCTCGCTCGGCCTGCTCACCTGCTGGGCGGCGCAGGGCCCCATCGTGGCCACGTTCCACACCTCCAACCCGCGCTCGCGGGCGATGATCGCGGCCTACTCGATCCTCCAGGCCGCCCTGGAGAAGATCAGCGCCCGGATCGCGGTGAGCGAGTACGCGCGGCGCACCCTGGTCGAGCATCTGGGCGGGGACGCCGTGGTCATCCCCAACGGCGTCGACGTCGACTTCTTCGCGCGGGCCGAGCCCAAGCCCGAGTGGCAGGGGGAGACGATCGGCTTCATCGGCCGCATCGACGAGCCCCGCAAGGGCCTGCCCGTCCTGATGAAGGCCCTGCCGAAGATCCTGGCCTCCCGGCCCACCGCGCGGCTGCTGGTCGCGGGCCGCGGCGACGAGGAGGCCGCCGTCGAGGACCTGCCGGCCGAGCTGCGCTCCCGGGTGGAGTTCCTCGGCATGGTCAGCGACGAGGACAAGGCGCGCCTGCTGCGCAGCGTCGACGTGTACGTGGCGCCCAACACCGGCGGCGAGAGCTTCGGCATCATCCTGGTCGAGGCCATGTCCGCGGGCGCCCCCGTGCTCGCCTCCGACCTCGACGCCTTCGTGCAGGTCCTCGACGAGGGCAGGGCGGGCGAGATCTTCGCCAACGAGGACGCCGACGCGCTCGCCGACGCCGCCGTACGCCTCCTGGCCGACCCGGAACGCCGCGCCGGGCTCCGCGCCCGCGGCAGCACCCATGTGCGGCGCTTCGACTGGTCCACGGTCGGTGCCGACATCCTCTCTGTCTACGAGACGGTCACGGACGGCACGACAGCGGTCGCGGCCGACGAACGGACGACAGGGCTGCGGGCCCGGTTCGGACTGGCGCGGGACTGAGACGCCGGGCGGGGGAGCGGAGGCGGTCTCGTCCCGGGGCGGGCCGGGACCCGCTGCGGGGTTCGGGCGTGCCTCGGGCCGACGATCGGGACCGGAACCGGCCGACGGTCTCTCCGGGCGCGGTGCGGAACCGGCGCGCGGCTCCACGGGCGCTTCGGGTCGGCGTTGGACGGAGACCTCGGGTGGGAGTGGACCTCTCGGGGTGACGCCGGCCGTCGGGCCGGGCAACCGGGCACGCGGGCTCCACCGGGGCGGGGCCGGCCCTCGGGCGGCGTGGGATGGGGGGTGAGAACCGGGCCGGACGGGGTCAGTCCCGGGCCGCGGGCTTCGCGTCGCCGCGGGACCGAAACCCCGGCCGGGAGTGGACCCCCGGGTGATGCGGGCGTCGAGCCGGCACGGGAACTCGTGGGTGGGACCGGGCGACGGGCGCGCAGCGGGCGCGCGGGTTCCTCCGGGGCGGTGCGGGACCGGTCCCCGCGATGCCCTCGCCGCCCCTTCGGCGGGCCGACGGGGTGCCGATAGCCTTCCCGCGTGACCGCAACCCTCATCTGGATCCTCGTCGCCCTCCTCGCGATCGGCGTCTACCTGAGCTGGACCGCAGGCCGCCTGGACCGGCTGCACGTACGGATGGACGCCGCCCGTGCCGCGCTCGACGCCCAGCTGCTGCGCCGCGCCTCCGTGGCCCAGGAACTCGCCACCTCCGGCGTCCTGGACCCGGCCGCCTCGATCGTGCTGTACGAGGCCGCGCACGCCGCCCGGCAGGCCGAGGAGGAGCAGCGGGAGGTCGCCGAGAGCGAACTGAGCCAGGCCCTGCGCGCGGTGTTCGCGGAACCGGCGCAGGTCGAGGCCCTGCGCGAGGCCCCCGGCGGCGAGGACGCCGTCCACGAGCTGGCCGAGGCCGTGCGCCGGGTCCCGATGGCCCGCCGCTTCCACAACGACGCCGTGGGCGCCGCCCGCCGGCTGCGCGGGCACCGCAAGGTCCGCTGGTTCCGGCTGGCCGGCCACGCTCCCTTCCCGCTGGCCTTCGAGATGGACGACGAACCCCCCGCTGCCCTGGTGGAACGCGCCGCTTGACCGCCCCTCACCTGGCATTCCCAGTGAAAACGAGCCACAGGCTTTCCATTGGCCCTTGCTGTGGCCTGCTCCACTGGCGTTTCCTCGGTGCAGCAGAGAACCCTCTTTCACTTCAGTGAGGTCGCCCGTGTCCACCACCGAGAACCAGGCTCCCGAGACCGGTACCGCCCGCGTGAAGCGCGGCATGGCCGAGCAGCTCAAGGGCGGCGTCATCATGGACGTCGTCACCCCGGAGCAGGCGAAGATCGCCGAGGACGCGGGCGCCGTCGCCGTCATGGCCCTGGAGCGGGTCCCCGCCGACATCCGCAAGGACGGCGGCGTGGCCCGCATGTCCGACCCGGACATGATCGAGGGCATCATCGACGCCGTCTCGATCCCGGTCATGGCCAAGTCCCGCATCGGCCACTTCGTCGAGGCCCAGGTCCTGCAGTCCCTCGGCGTCGACTACATCGACGAGTCCGAGGTCCTCACCCCGGCCGACGAGGTCAACCACTCCGACAAGTGGGCCTTCACCACCCCGTTCGTGTGCGGCGCCACCAACCTGGGCGAGGCCCTGCGCCGCATCGCCGAGGGCGCCGCGATGATCCGCTCCAAGGGCGAGGCCGGCACCGGCAACGTCGTGGAGGCCGTGCGCCACCTGCGCCAGATCAAGGGCGAGATCGCCAAGCTGCGCGGCTGCGACAACAACGAGCTGTACGCCGCCGCCAAGGAGCTGCGCGCCCCCTACGAGCTGGTCAAGGAGGTCGCCGAGCTGGGCAAGCTCCCCGTGGTGCTGTTCTCCGCCGGCGGCGTGGCCACCCCGGCCGACGCCGCTCTGATGCGCCAGCTCGGCGCCGAGGGCGTGTTCGTCGGCTCCGGCATCTTCAAGTCCGGCGACCCGGCCAAGCGCGCCGCCGCCATCGTGAAGGCCACCACCTTCTACGACGACCCGAAGATCATCGCGGACGCGTCCCGCAACCTCGGCGAGGCCATGGTCGGCATCAACTGCGACACCCTCCCGGAGACCGAGCGCTACGCGAACCGCGGCTGGTAAGCACAGGCCCACAGGTACCCGAATCCCATGAACACTCCTGTCATTGGCGTCCTGGCCCTCCAGGGCGACGTACGGGAGCACCTCATCGCCCTGGCCGCGGCGGACGCCGTGGCCAGGCCGGTGCGGCGCCCCGAGGAACTCGCCGAGGTCGACGCGCTCGTCCTGCCCGGCGGGGAGTCCACCACCATCTCCAAGCTGGCCGTGCTCTTCGGCGTGATGGAGCCCCTGCGTGCCCGCGTGCGCGCCGGCATGCCCGTCTACGGCACCTGCGCGGGCATGATCATGCTGGCCGACAAGATCCTCGACCCGCGTTCGGGCCAGGAGACCATCGGCGGCATCGACATGATCGTGCGCCGCAACGCCTTCGGACGCCAGAACGAGTCCTTCGAGGCGAAGGTCGGCGTCAAGGGCGTCACCGGCGATCCTGTGGAGGGCGTCTTCATCCGCGCCCCCTGGGTGGAGTCCGTCGGCGCGGACGCCGAGGTGCTCGCCGAGCACGACGGCCACATCGTCGCCGTCCGCCAGGGCAACGCGCTCGCCACGTCGTTCCACCCGGAGCTGACCGGTGACCACCGCGTCCACGCCCTGTTCGTGGACATGGTGCGCGCCCAGGCCACCGCGGAGTCCTTGTAGGATCTCAGGCGTTCGTTCATAGATGGGTAACGCGAAGGAGACAGGCAGATGTCCGGCCACTCTAAATGGGCTACGACGAAGCACAAGAAGGCCGTGATCGACGCCAAGCGCGGCAAGCTCTTCGCGAAGCTGATCAAGAACATCGAGGTCGCGGCGCGCATGGGCGGCGTGGACCTGGACGGTAACCCCACGCTCTACGACGCCGTCCAGAAGGCCAAGAAGCAGTCGGTCCCGAACAAGAACATCGACTCCGCGATCAAGCGCGGTGGCGGTCTCGAGGCCGGCGGCGCCGACTACGAGACGATCATGTACGAGGGCTACGGCCCGAACGGGGTCGCGGTGCTCATCGAGTGCCTCACCGACAACCGCAACCGCGCCGCCTCCGACGTGCGCGTCGCCATGACCCGCAACGGCGGCAACATGGCCGACCCGGGCTCGGTGTCGTACCTCTTCAACCGCAAGGGCGTCGTCATCGTCCCCAAGGGCGAGCTGACCGAGGACGACGTGCTCGGCGCCGTCCTGGACGCGGGTGCCGAGGAGGTCAACGACCTCGGCGAGTCCTTCGAGGTGCTCAGCGAGGCCACCGACCTGGTCGCGGTCCGCACCGCCCTCCAGGAGGCCGGCATCGACTACGACTCGGCCGAGGCCAACTTCGTCCCGACCATGCAGGTCGAGCTGGACGAGGAGGGCGCCAAGAAGATCTTCAAGCTGATCGACGCCCTGGAGGACAGCGACGACGTGCAGAACGTCTTCGCCAACTTCGACGTGAGCGACGAGATCATGGAGAAGGTGGACGCGTAGCGCGTACGGCTGACCGACCGGGCCGACGGGACACCCCGTCGGCCCGTCGCGTTGTGGGGCGTTGGTGCGCGGCCTTGTCGGTGGCACCCGATAGCCTGCACAAACAGGTGATCGAGCGCTCAAGGGGAGGGACCGTGCGGGTACTGGGGGTGGACCCGGGGCTGACCCGGTGCGGGGTCGGCGTGGTCGAGGGGGTCGCC
The DNA here is from genome assembly GCF_030269125.1 of Streptomyces hygroscopicus subsp. hygroscopicus. Classification (GTDB taxonomy): domain Bacteria; phylum Actinomycetota; class Actinomycetes; order Streptomycetales; family Streptomycetaceae; genus Streptomyces; species Streptomyces hygroscopicus_C. The sequence continues at coordinate 152,327 of NZ_BSSM01000012.1, forward strand.
GGCCGCCCGCTCACCCTGATCGGCGTCGGTGTCGTCCGCACCCCCGCGGACGCCGAACTCAGCGACCGGCTGCTCGCCGTCGAACAGGGCATCGAGGAGTGGCTGGACGAGCACCGGCCCGAGTTCGTCGCCGTGGAGCGCGTCTTCAGCCAGCACAATGTGCGCACCGTGATGGGCACCGCCCAGGCCAGCGCCGTCGCCATGCTGTGCGCCGCCCGCCGCGGCATCCCCGTCGCGCTGCACACCCCCAGCGAGGTCAAGGCCGCCGTCACCGGCTCGGGCCGCGCCGACAAGGCGCAGGTCGGCGCCATGGTCACCCGGCTGCTCCGGCTCGCCGCGCCCCCCAGACCCGCCGACGCCGCCGACGCCCTCGCCCTCGCCATCTGCCACATCTGGCGCGCCCCCGCCCAGAACCGGCTCCAGCAGGCCCTCGCCCTGCACACCGCCCACGCAACGAAAGGCCGTACGGCATGATCGCCTTCGTCAGCGGCACGGTCGCCGCGCTCGCCCCCGACGCCGCGGTGGTGGAGGTCGGCGGCGTCGGCATGGCCGTCCAGTGCACCCCGGACACCCTCTCCACGCTCCGCGTCGGACAGCCCGCCAAGCTGCACACCTCCCTGGTCGTGCGCGAGGACTCGCTGACCCTGTACGGCTTCGCGGACGACGACGCCCGCCAGGTCTTCGTCCTGCTCCAGACCGCCAGCGGCGTCGGCCCCCGCCTCGCCCAGGCCATGCTCGCCGTGCACAGCCCGGACGCGCTGCGCCGCGCCGTCGCCACCGGGGACGAGAAGGCCCTCACCGCGGTCCCCGGCATCGGCAAGAAGGGCGCCCAGAAGCTGCTCCTCGAACTGAAGGACCGTCTCGGCGCGCCCGTCGGCGCCCCCGCGGTCGGCGCCCCGGTCACCCAGGGCTGGCGCGACCAGCTGCACGCGGCCCTCATCGGGCTCGGCTACGCCACCCGCGAGGCCGAGGAGGCCGTGTCCGCCGTGGCCCCCCAGGCCGAGGCGGCGGGCGGCACCCCGCAGGTCGGCCAGCTCCTGAAGGCCGCCCTGCAGACCCTGAACCGAGCCCGCTGACCCCCACCCTTTGTTGAGGCACACCACATGAACTGGGACGACACGGCCGACACACCCGCCGACGAGCGGCCGCCCGTACCCCCCGCGGAGCGGCTGGTGGGCTCCGCCGCCGATCGCGAGGACCAGGCCGTCGAGGCAGCCCTGCGCCCCAAGGACCTCGGCGAGTTCATCGGCCAGGAGAAGGTCCGCGAGCAGCTCGACCTGGTGCTGCGCGCGGCCCGCGCCCGCGGCGCCACCGCCGACCACGTGCTCCTCTCCGGCGCCCCCGGCCTCGGCAAGACCACCCTGTCGATGATCATCGCGGCCGAGATGGGCGCCCCCATCCGCATCACCTCGGGACCCGCCATCCAGCACGCCGGCGACCTCGCCGCGATCCTCTCCTCTCTCCAGGAGGGCGAGGTCCTCTTCCTGGACGAGATCCACCGCATGTCCCGGCCCGCCGAGGAGATGCTCTACATGGCGATGGAGGACTTCCGCGTCGACGTCATCGTCGGCAAGGGCCCCGGCGCCACCGCCATCCCCCTCGAACTGCCCCCGTTCACCCTGGTCGGCGCCACCACCCGGGCCGGACTGCTGCCGCCCCCGCTGCGCGACCGCTTCGGCTTCACCGCGCACATGGAGTTCTACGAGCCCCGCGAACTGGAGCGCGTCGTGCACCGCTCCGCGCAGCTCCTGGACGTCGGCATCGAGACGGAGGGCGCCGCCGAGATCGCCGGACGCTCCCGCGGCACCCCCCGCATCGCCAACCGCCTGCTGCGCCGCGTCCGCGACTACGCGCAGGTCAAGGCCGACGGCGTGATCACCCGCGAGATCGCCGCGGCCGCCCTCGCCGTCTACGAGGTCGACGCGCGGGGCCTGGACCGGCTGGACCGCGCCGTCCTGGAGGCGCTGCTGAAGCTCTTCGCCGGCGGACCCGTCGGCCTGTCCACGCTCGCCGTCGCGGTGGGGGAGGAGCGGGAGACCGTCGAGGAGGTGGCCGAACCCTTCCTGGTACGAGAGGGACTGCTGGCCCGCACCCCGCGCGGCCGCGTCGCCACCCCCGCCGCCTGGACACACCTCGGTCTCACCCCGCCCGGCGCCGCCACGTCGGGAAACGGACAACAGGACCTGTTCGGGACGTGACACCTCCGGCACCGGATGCGCCGCCCACTCGAGCGGTGGCCCGGTGCGGAACCCAGGTGCCATGCTGAGCGTTGTTCCATGTGCGCGGACTCGCTTAGACTCCGCCGATGCCGCCCTTGCGGGCGGCGCCGACACACCCCCATCCCCGAAAAGGCCGCTGTCCGTCGCGGTCGCGCGAAGGAAATCCCGTCCCGTGAATGCCTATACCCTTCTCCCGTTCATCGTGCTCATCGCGGCCATGTTCCTGATGACGCGCTCTGCCAAGAAGAAGCAGCAGCAGGCCGCCCAGATGCGCAACGAGATGCAGCCCGGCTCCGGTGTCCGCACGATCGGGGGAATGTACGCGACGGTCAAGGAAGTCAACGAGGACACCGTGCTCCTCGACGCCGCCCCCGGCGTGGACCTCCTCTTCGCGAAGAACGCGATCGGCGCCGTCCTCACCGACGACGAGTACAACCGCATCGTGCACGGCATCGAGCACGACCTGAAGTCCGACGCCGACATCGTCCCGGACGACGCCTCCTCCCTCACCGAGACCGACGAGACCGACGGATCTGCCGCCGCTGCCGCCGCCTCCGACGACAAGATCGACCTCGGTAAGAAGGACGCCGACGAGGACGCCGCCGACGGGTCCGAGTCCGGCGCGGCCACGACGGAGGACCAGCCGAAGAAGACCGACGGCGACTCCGACGCGAAGTAGTCACGCCCCGGTGGTACGCGAGACGGCATAATCACGCCCCGCGCACCGCCGGGCGCGTCTGTTTCCCGCACGGGGAGCCCGACACCATGTCATGGCCGCCGAGCGCCGACCGGGCGCCGAGCGGCCCGAGAGGGAGTACGAGAAGGTGGCAGCACCTAAGAAGGGCCGGAGCGCGAGCGCCCAGAGCAAACCAGGGCGCTCACTGGCCCTCATCCTGATCGCCATCGTGGCGCTCACCGGAGGGATGTTCGTCTCCGGGCACACCACTCCGCGTCTCGGCATCGACCTCGCCGGTGGTACGAGCATCACGCTCAAGGCGAAGGCCGACCAGGGGTCCGCGATCAACAAGGCCAACATGGACACCGCGGTCGACATCATGAACCGCCGTGTCAACGGCCTCGGCGTCTCCGAGGCGGAGGTGCAGACCCAGGGAACCGACAACATCATCGTCAACATCCCGCGGGGCACCAACTCCAAGGAGGCCCAGCAGCAGGTCGGCACCACCGCCAAGCTCTACTTCCGCCCCGTGCTGGCGAGCGAGCCCAGCGGCGCCGCGGCCAGCCCCTCGCCGAGCGGCTCCCCGACCGTCGGCTCCTCGCCCAAGCCGGGCTCCAGCTCCTCGCCGAGCGCCTCCTCCTCGCAGAAGGCATCCTCGCCCGGCACCGCGTCCCCCACGGCCTCCGCGACCACCCAGGGCCGCGCGGTCACCGACGCTCTCAAGGCGGGCTCCAGCCCCTCGCCGAGCGCGACGCCCACCGGTGGTTCCTCCCCGAAGCCGACCCCCTCGGCCTCCGGCGGCACGGACACCGCCAAGCTCCAGGCCGCGTTCACCGCCCTGGACTGCTCCAAGCCCGACGACCGCGCCAAGGCCGGCAACAACGCCAAGCCCGGCGACCCCACCATCGCCTGCGGCAAGATCGGCAAGGGCTACTACAAGTACCTGCTCGGCCCCGCCGCCGTGGACGGCACCGAGGTGAAGAAGGCCCAGGCGGTCTTCGACACCCAGGGCGCCTCCGGCTGGCAGGTCCAGATGACCTTCAACTCCACGGGCGCCAAGAAGTTCGCCGACATCACCGGCCAGCTGGCCAAGAACCAGGCCCCGCAGAACGAGTTCGGCATCGTCCTGGACGGCGAGGTCGTCTCCAGCCCGTACGTCAGCCTGGCCATCACCGGCGGCCAGGCGGAGATCTCCGGCAGCTTCACGCAGCAGGACGCGCAGAGCCTCGCCAACATGCTGTCGTACGGCGCCCTGCCGCTGTCCTTCCAGGAGCAGTCCGTCACCACCGTGACCGCCGCGCTCGGCGGTGAGCAGCTGCACGCGGGCCTGCTCGCCGGCGCCATCGGCCTCGCCCTGGTCGTGATCTACCTGGTGGTCTACTACCGCGGCCTGTCGCTGGTCGCCATGGCCTCCCTCGTGGTCTCCGCGATCCTCACGTACGTGATCATGTCGCTGCTCGGCCCGGCCATCGGCTTCGCGCTGAACCTGCCGGCCGTCTGCGGTGCCATCGTGGCCATCGGCATCACCGCCGACTCGTTCATCGTCTACTTCGAACGCATCAGGGACGAGATCCGCGAGGGCCGCTCGCTGCGACCCGCCGTCGAGCGTGCCTGGCCGCGCGCCCGGCGCACCGTCCTGGTCTCCGACTTCGTGTCGTTCCTCGCCGCCGCGGTGCTGTTCATCGTGACCGTCGGCAAGGTCCAGGGCTTCGCGTTCACGCTGGGTCTGACCACCGTGCTCGACGTGGTCGTCGTCTTCCTGTTCACCAAGCCGCTGATGACCCTGCTGGCCCGCCGCAAGTTCTTCGCGAACGGCCACAAGTGGTCCGGCCTGGACCCGAAGAGCCTCGGTGGCAAGCCGCCGCTGCGCCGCACCCGCCGTCCCGCCGGTCCCGCCGCCGGCCCTGTCGACCCGAAGGAGGCATGAGCGATGTCGAAACTCGGCTCCCTCGGCGCCCGGCTGCACCGCGGCGAGATCAGCTACGACTTCGTCGGCAAGCGCAAGATCTGGTACGGCGTCTCGATCCTCATCACCATCACGGCCATCCTCGGTCTGGCGGTGCGCGGCCTGAACATGAGCATCGACTTCCAGGGCGGTGCCGTCTTCACCACGCCGAACCACATGAGCACCTCGGTCGCCCAGGCGGAGACGTACGCCAGGGACGCCTCCGGCCACCAGGCCGTCGTGCAGAAGCTCGGCAACGGCAGCCTGCGCATCCAGATCGCCGGCGTGGACACCGCCAAGTCCGACCAGATCAAGCAGACCCTCGCCAAGGACCTGAACCTCAACCCCGAGAAGCTCGCCGCCGACCTGGTCGGCCCGAGCTGGGGCCAGGAGATCGCCAACAAGGCCTGGGAGGGCCTGGCGATCTTCATGGTGCTCGTCGTGATCTACCTGGCCATCGCCTTCGAGTGGCGCATGGCCGTCGCGGCCCTGGTCGCCCTGATCCACGACATCACCATCACGACCGGTATCTACGCCCTGGTCGGCTTCGAGGTCTCGCCCGGCACCATCATCGGTCTGCTGACGATCCTCGGTTACTCGCTCTACGACACGGTCGTCGTCTTCGACAGCCTCAAGGAGCAGACGAAGGACATCACCAAGCAGACCCGCTTCACCTACAGCGAGATCGCCAACCGTTCGATCAACGGCACCCTGGTCCGCTCGATCAACACCACGGTCGTCGCCCTGCTGCCGGTCGCCGGTCTGCTCTTCATCGGCGGCGGCTTCCTCGGCGCCGGCGACCTGAACGACATCTCGCTGTCGCTGTTCGTCGGCCTCGCGGCCGGCGCCTACTCCTCGATCTTCATCGCCACCCCGCTCGTCGCCGACCTCAAGGAGCGCGAGCCCGCGATGAAGGCGCTCACCAAGCGGGTCATGGCCAAGCGCGCCCAGGCCGCTTCGGAGGACGGTCCCGTCACCGCCGGTGGCGATGACGCCGAGGACGCCGCGCCCGCCGTGGTCGGCCCGCGCAACCAGTCCGTCTCCCGCGGCCGGGGCCGCGGCCGTCAGGCGGGCAAGCGCCGATGACCGACATCCAGGAGCTGCTGCTCAGCCGCATTCGCGACGTCGCGGACTACCCGGAGCCGGGCGTGATGTTCAAGGACATCACCCCGCTGCTGGCGGACCCCGCCGCGTTCACCGCCCTGACCGACACCCTCGCGGGCATCGCCGCGAGCACGGGCGCCACCAAGATCGTCGGTCTGGAGGCCCGGGGCTTCATCCTCGGCGCCCCCGTCGCCGTCCGCGCGGGCCTGGGCTTCATCCCGGTCCGCAAGGCCGGCAAGCTGCCCGGGGCCACCCTGGGCCAGGCCTACGACCTGGAGTACGGCTCGGCCGAGATCGAGGTGCACGCCGAGGACCTGTCCTCCGGCGACCGCGTCCTGATCGTGGACGACGTGCTGGCCACCGGCGGCACCGCCGAGGCGGCCATCCACCTCATCCAGCGCGCCGGTGCCGACGTCGCGGGCCTCGCCGTCCTGATGGAGCTCGGCTTCCTCGGTGCCCGCACCCGCCTGGAGCCCACCCTCGCCGGAGCCCCCCTGGAGGCCCTCCTCCAGGTGTGACCCGGCCTACCCCGCAACGCCCTACGGCCGCCCCGGCACCCGCCCGGGGCGGCCGTAGGGCGTCTCCCCACCGCGGACCCGCCCTCGCCGACGCGGTCCGTGCGGTGTCTCCCCGGCCGGAACCGCCCCCACCGGTTCCGCCGGGCATCACTTTTCGGCCACCTCCCCGGAATCCCCCGTGCATCCCAGGCGTTACAGGGGTAGTCGGTCCCTACGGTCCGCCTGCGGACGATCCGCGGCGGCGGGATCGCTACCATGGGGTCTCCGGAGCCTGACCGGGGGACCCGGAACGTGCACGAGGAGCCCTCTTGCCAGACGAGGCCCAGCCACTGACCGCCGCCAAGCCCGAGCCCGCCTCGGCGCCCGCGGCCAAGCCCGCGCCGAACGTGTCGACCGCGAAGAACGACACCCGCGGGGCGGTCGAGCACGCCCCGTCCGCCTCCGTCGAGAAGCCCGCCGAGGTCTCCCGTCCCAAACCGGCGGTCCCCGCCGAGCGTCCCGCCCAGCCCCCCGTCGTGCGCCCGCCCGCCGTGCAGCCCGGCCGCACCGGCTCCTCGAGCCGCGTCCGCGCCCGCCTGGCCCGCCTCGGCGTCCAGCGCGCGAACCCGTACAACCCGGTCCTGGAACCGCTGCTGCGGATAGTGCGCAGCAACGACCCGAAGATCGAGAACTCCACCCTCCGCCAGATCGAGCGCGCCTACCAGGTCGCCGAGCGCTGGCACCGCGGCCAGAAGCGCAAGAGCGGCGACCCGTACATTACGCACCCGCTCGCCGTCACCACCATCCTCGCCGAGCTGGGCATGGACCCGGCCACGCTCATGGCGGGCCTGCTGCACGACACCGTCGAGGACACCGAGTACGGACTCGACCAGCTGCGCCGCGACTTCGGCGACACCGTGGCCCTCCTCGTCGACGGCGTCACCAAGCTGGACAAGGTGAAGTTCGGCGAGGCGGCGCAGGCCGAGACCGTGCGCAAGATGGTCGTCGCCATGGCCAAGGACCCGCGCGTCCTGGTCATCAAGCTCGCCGACCGCCTGCACAACATGCGCACCATGCGCTATCTCAAGCGAGAGAAGCAGGAGAAGAAGGCGCGCGAGACCCTGGAGATCTACGCGCCGCTCGCCCACCGCCTGGGCATGAACACCATCAAGTGGGAACTGGAGGACCTCGCCTTCGCGATCCTCTACCCCAAGATGTACGACGAGATCGTCCGGCTGGTGGCCGAACGGGCGCCCAAGCGCGACGAGTACCTCGCCATAGTGACCGACGAGGTCCAGTCCGACCTGCGCGCGGCCCGCATCAAGGCGACCGTCACCGGCCGCCCGAAGCACTACTACAGCGTCTACCAGAAGATGATCGTCCGCGGCCGCGACTTCGCGGAGATCTACGACCTGGTGGGCATCCGCGTCCTGGTCGACACCGTCCGCGACTGCTACGCCGCCCTCGGCACCGTGCACGCGCGATGGAACCCGGTCCCCGGCCGGTTCAAGGACTACATCGCGATGCCCAAGTTCAACATGTACCAGTCGCTGCACACCACGGTGATCGGTCCCAACGGCAAGCCCGTCGAACTGCAGATCCGCACCTTCGACATGCACCGCCGCGCCGAGTACGGCATCGCCGCGCACTGGAAGTACAAGCAGGAGGCCGTCGCCGGCGCCTCCAAGGTGCGCACCGACGCGCCGAGGACGGCAGGCAAGGACAAGGACGCCATCAACGACATGGCGTGGCTGCGGCAGTTGCTGGACTGGCAGAAGGAGACCGAGGACCCGGGCGAGTTCCTGGAGTCCCTGCGCTTCGACCTCTCCCGCAACGAGGTCTTCGTCTTCACCCCCAAGGGCGACGTCATAGCGCTCCCTGCGGGCGCCACCCCGGTGGACTTCGCCTACGCGGTGCACACCGAGGTCGGCCACCGCACCATAGGAGCGCGGGTCAACGGCCGCCTCGTACCGCTCGAATCGACCCTGGACAACGGCGACCTGGTCGAGGTCTTCACTTCCAAGGCGACCGGCGCCGGGCCCTCCCGCGACTGGCTCGGCTTCGTCAAGTCGCCCCGGGCGCGCAACAAGATCCGCGCCTGGTTCTCCAAGGAGCGCCGGGACGAGGCGATCGAGCAGGGCAAGGACGCCATCGTGCGGGCCATGCGCAAGCAGAACCTGCCGATCCAGCGCATCCTGAACGGCGACTCCCTGATCACGCTCGCCCACGAGATGCGGTACTCGGACATCTCCGCCCTGTACGCGGCGATAGGCGAGGGCCATGTCTCCGCGCAGAACATCGTGCAGAAGCTGGTACAGGCCCTCGGCGGCGAGGAGGCCGCCACCGAGGAGATCGACGAGTCCGTCCCGCCGTCCCGCGGCCGCGGCCGCAAGCGCCGCTCCAGCGCGGACCCCGGTGTCGTGGTCAAGGGCGTCGACGACGTGTGGGTCAAGCTGGCCCGCTGCTGCACCCCGGTGCCCGGCGACCCGATCATCGGCTTCGTCACCCGCGGCAGCGGCGTCTCCGTGCACCGCAGCGACTGCGTCAACGTGGAGTCGCTGTCCCGGGAGCCGGAGCGCATCCTCGACGTCGAGTGGGCGCCCACGCAGTCCTCGGTCTTCCTGGTCGCCATCCAGGTCGAGGCCCTGGACCGCTCCCGGCTGCTGTCGGACGTCACCCGCGTGCTGTCCGACCAGCACGTCAACATCCTCTCGGCCGCCGTCCAGACCTCCCGCGACCGCGTCGCCACCTCCCGCTTCACCTTCGAGATGGGTGACCCCAAGCACCTCGGCCACGTCCTGAAGGCCGTACGGGGCGTGGAGGGCGTGTACGACGTCTACCGCGTGACCTCCGGACGCAGCCGGTCGTAACCGCCAGCACCGCCCGGGAAGCCGGCTTCGGAAGACAGGGAAAGGGCCCCGTACGCGCGTACGGGGCCCTTTCACACCGGCATCGGGAGAATCAGCCGCCGAACTCGTGCAGGCCCTTCAGAGCCTGGTCCAGGAGTGCCTGGCGGCCCTCCAGTTCCTTCTGCAGCTTGTCGGCCTTCGCGGTGTTGCCCTGGGCGCGGGCCTGTTCGATCTGCGCCACCAGCTTGTCCACGGCGGCCTGGAGCTGACCGGTCAGACCCTCGGCACGCGCACGCGCCTCCGGGTTCGTGCGGCGCCACTCGGCCTCCTCGGCCTCCTGGATCGCCCGCTCGACCGCGTGCATCCGGCCCTCGACCTTCGGCCGCGCGTCCCTGGGGACGTGGCCGATGGCCTCCCAGCGCTCGTTGATCGAACGGAAGGCGGCACGGGCGGCCTTCAGATCGCCGATCGGCAGGAGCTTCTCGGCCTCCTCGGCCAGCTCCTCCTTGAGCTTCAGGTTCTCCGCCTGCTCCGCGTCCCGCTCGGCGAACACCGAGCTGCGCGCCGCGAAGAACACGTCCTGGGCGCCGCGGAAGCGGTTCCACAGGTCGTCCTCGTGCTCGCGCTGGGCGCGGCCCGCGGCCTTCCACTCCGACATCAGATCGCGGTAACGGGCCGCCGTCGGACCCCAGTCCGTGGAACCGGACAGCGCCTCGGCCTCGGCGACCAACCGCTCCTTGATCCGGCGGGCGTCCTCGCGCTGCGCGTCCAGCTGTGCGAAGTGCGCCTTGCGGCGCTTGGAGAACGCCGACCGGGCGTGCGAGAAGCGGTGCCACAGCTCGTCGTCGGACTTGCGGTCCAGACGCGGCAGCCCCTTCCAGGTGTCCACCAGCGCCCGCAGCCGCTCACCCGCGGCCCGCCACTGGTCGGACTGCGCGAGCTGCTCCGCCTCGACGACCAGGTCCTCCTTGGCCTTGCGGGCCTCGTCGGACTGCTTGGCCCGCTGGGCCTTGCGCTCCTCGCGGCGCGCCTCGACCGTCTCCACGAGCTTGTCCAGCCGACCGCTCAGCGCCGCCAGGTCGCCGACCGCGTGGTGCGCGTCCACCTGCTCGCGCAGGTGGCCGATGGCGGTCTGGGCGTCCTTCGCCGACAGGTCGGTGGTCCGCACTCGCTTCTCGAGGAGGCCGATCTCGACAACCAGGCCCTCGTACTTGCGCTCGAAGTAGGCCAGCGCCTCCTCAGGGGAGCCGGCCGCCCAGGATCCGACGACCTGCTCGCCGTCGGCCGTACGCACGTACACGGTCCCCGTCTCGTCGACGCGGCCCCACGGGTCGCTGCTCACAGCGCCTCCTCCACATGATGCCTGCGGGGTGCCTCAGCGCCCCCGGGCATCCACCACAGTTTCGTCACGGCCAACATAGGCGACCAGCGGGTTCCCTGTCCGCATCCAGCGCGACCGAAATTCCGCCGACGGCCTTGACCGCCCTCAGGACTTGGCGACCGTCGCCTTGTTGATCACAACGGTCGCGTTCGGGGCACCGTCACCCTGGCCGGTGCTCTCGCCGGCCGCCGCGATCTTGTCCAGCACCTTCATGCCGGACGCGGAGATCGTGCCGAACGGGGTGTACTGGGGCGGCAGCGGGCTGTCCTTGTAGACCAGGAAGAACTGGCTGCCACCGGTGTGCTTCTGGCCGGTGTTGGCCATCGCCACGGTGCCCGCCGGATACGTGTTCTTCTTCAGGCTCGAATCCTTCAGGTTCTCGTCCGGCAGCGTGTAGCCGGGACCGCCCATGCCGGTGCCCTGCGGGTCGCCGCACTGGAGCACGTAGATGCCCTGCGTGGTCAGGCGGTGGCACTTCGTGTGGTCGAAGAAGCCCTTGCCCGCGAGGAAGTCGAAGGAGTTGACCGTGTGCGGGGCCGCCGACGTCTTCAGCGCGATCGGGATGTCACCGCACGTCGTCGCGAGGTCCAGCGTGTACTTCGCCGACGTGTCGATCGACATCGCCGGCTCCTTCTTCCAGCTGAGCTTCTGCACCGAGCCCGCGGCCGGCTTCCGGCACGGGTCCGGCGCCTTGCTCGGCTTCGCGGACGCGCTCGGCGTGGTCTTGGCGCTCGCGTCGGTCTTCTTGTCGTCGCCTCCCAGCACGTGGGTCGTGTACAGCGCCACACTGCCGATCACGATCACGCCCAGTACCGACGCGATCGCGGAGTTGCGCACACGGGCCTTGCGCCGCGACTCGGTGCGCCGCTGCTGCTGCCGCAAGAACTTCTCCCGGGCGAGCTGACGCCGCCGCTGCTCCTGGCTGACCACCGGGTTCTCTCCTCATGCGTGTCGTGTGTCGAGCGGTACGCGTGCGTCCTCGTGGGCCGACCACTGCGTGTAGCCCCGTACCGTATATGGGTTCGCTGAGGAAACGGCAGCGCCGGTAGGCTCTGAGTGCGGCCGAGGCCGCCTTGTCACCGCCTGTCAACCGATGAAACGAAGGACGATCGTGCTCATTGCCGGGTTCCCCGCCGGGGCCTGGGGGACGAACTGCTACCTCGTCGCCCCCGCCGCCGGTGAGGAGTGCGTGATCATCGACCCGGGCCACCAGGCCGCCGAGGGAGTCGAGGAGACGCTGAAGAAGCATCGGCTCAAGCCCGTCGCGGTCGTCCTCACCCATGGCCACATCGACCATGTGGCCTCGGTCGTCCCCGTGTGCGGCGCCCATGACGTCCCCGCCTGGATCCACCCCGAGGACCGCTTCATGATGAGCGACCCGGAGAAGGCGCTCGGCCGCTCCATCGGCATGCCCCTCATGGGCGAGCTGACCGTGGGCGAGCCCGACGACGTCAGGGAACTGGCCGACGGCGCGCGGCTGGAGCTGGCCGGACTGGAGTTCTCCGTCGCGCACGCGCCGGGCCATACCAAGGGGTCGGTGACCTTCCGGATGCCCGAGAGCGCCGACGTCCCGTCGGTGTTCTTCTCCGGGGATCTGCTGTTCGCCGGCTCCATCGGACGCACCGACCTGCCGGGCGGATCCATGGCGGACATGCTCGGGTCGCTGGCACGGGTGTGCCTGCCGCTCGACGACTCCACCGTGGTCCTGTCCGGCCACGGCCCCCAGACGACCATCGGCCGCGAGCGCGCCACCAACCCCTATCTGCGGGAAGTGGCCGCCGGCCAGGGAGCCCCCGCGGCTCCCCGACGAGGAATGTGACGAGAGAGCTTCCCGTGAGCACCTTCCAGGCCCCCAAGGGCACCTACGACCTGATCCCGCCGGACTCGGCCACGTACCTCGCGGTCCGTGAGGCGATCGCCGCTCCGCTGCGCAACTCCGGCTACGGCTACATCGAGACCCCCGGTTTCGAGAACGTCGAGCTGTTCGCGCGCGGCGTCGGCGAGTCAACCGACATCGTGACCAAGGAGATGTACGCCTTCGAGACCAAGGGCGGGGACAAGCTCGCCCTGCGCCCCGAGGGCACGGCCTCCGTGCTGCGCGCGGCCCTGGAGGCCAACCTGCACAAGACCGGCAACCTCCCGGTCAAGCTCTGGTACTCGGGCTCGTACTACCGCTACGAGCGCCCGCAGAAGGGCCGTTACCGCCACTTCTCCCAGGTGGGCGCCGAGGCGATCGGCGCGGAGGACCCGGCACTCGACGCCGAGCTGATCATCCTGGCCGACCAGGCGTACCGCTCGCTGGGCCTGCGCAACTTCCGCATCCTGCTCAACAGCCTGGGCGACAAGGAGTGCCGGCCGGTGTACCGGGCCGCGCTCCAGGACTTCCTGCGCGGCCTCGACATCGACGAGGACACACGCCGGCGCGCCGAGATCAACCCGCTGCGCGTCCTCGACGACAAGCGCGAGTCCGTCCAGAAGCAGCTCACCGGCGCCCCGCTGCTGCGCGACTACCTGTGCGACGCGTGCAAGACGTACCACGAGGAGGTCCGCGAGCTGATCACCGCGGCGGGCGTGGCCTTCGAGGACGACCCGAAGCTGGTCCGCGGCCTGGACTACTACACCCGCACCACCTTCGAGTTCGTGCACGACGGCCTCGGCTCGCAGTCCGCGGTGGGCGGCGGCGGCCGCTACGACGGCCTGTCCGAGATGATCGGCGGCCCCGCGCTGCCCTCCGTCGGCTGGGCCCTCGGCGTCGACCGCACGGTCCTCGCGCTGGAGGCCGAGGGCGTGGAGCTGGACATCCCCGCCAGCACCTCCGTCTACGCCGTCCCGCTCGGCGAGGAGGCCCGGCGCGTCCTGTTCGCCAAGATCACCGAGCTGCGCAAGGTGGGCATCGCGGCGGACTTCGCCTACGGCGGCAAGGGCCTCAAGGGCGCGATGAAGAGCGCCAACCGCAGCGGCGCGCGCTACGCCCTCGTCGCCGGTGAGCGCGACCTCGCCGAGGGCGTCGTCCAGCTCAAGGACATGCGGTCCGGCGAGCAGACGGCGATCGGCGTCAACGAGATCGTGGCGGAGCTGGAGTCGCGGCTCGGCTAGCGGCACGACGCAAGGGAAGGGCGCCGGGGATCTCCCCGGCGCCCTTCCCGCTGCTCAGGCAGTCCGCGCCGCGGGGTGTGGGCGGGCATCTTCGGGCACGCACCCGGGCCGCCGCCTCGGCGGCGAGCAGGAGCGCGGCGTGCTGAACGGAACCCGCCCGGTCCCCGCCCGCGAAGCCGGTGACCGACCGGCATTCGGTGGGCGCACTCGTCAACCCGGTGGGTGCCGGTTCGTCCTGCCGGTCGATTCCGATCGGGGACCGCCCGGCGCGGCCGCCCGGCGCCGGGTCCGTTTCGGACGCCGGGACCTCGCTTCTGGGGGAACCGGTCGGCCTGGAGGACCCCACCGGGGTGTGCCCGCCCGCGTCCGAGCAGGCCGGACGCCACCCGCCGCCGGATGCCGAGATCCCCGCCCGTCCACCGCCACGTCCCCCGACCGCCCGCGCGGTCCCCGTGCGTTCACCCCGAATTCGTTCACGTGTGCTGTCATGGCCTTGATGCGCCGGCACGAACCCCACGCTCCGTGACCATCGGGCGGAACGGGTTGGGTCCGCCGAACGGTGGACACACAGGAGGGTGCGGCACAATGGCCGGTGCCCGAAGATGGTCCAACTCTCAAGTGACGGAATCGGCGTGATGAGCAAGACGACAGTCAACGACGTCTCCGCGGTGCCCGGTCCCGACCGCCCCGCCGACGCCCGTACGGCGGGCGGCAGCCGCGCCTTCGCCCTGATGCTGGTCATCACCGGCGCGGCCGGACTGCTGGCCGCCTGGGTGATCACGCTCGACAAGTTCAAGATCCTCGAGTACAAGGTCGCGGGCAAGACCTTCACCCCGGGGTGCAGCGTGAACCCGGTGGTCTCCTGCGGCAGCGTGATGGAGAGCAAGCAGGCCGCCGTCTTCGGCTTCCCCAACCCGATGCTCGGCCTGGTCTGCTACGGCGTCGTGATCTGCGTCGGCATGAGCCTGCTGACCCGCGCCCGCTTCCCGCGCTGGTACTGGCTGACGTTCGACTTCGGCACCCTCTTCGGCGTCTGCTTCGTCACCTGGCTGCAGTTCGAGTCCCTGTACCGGATCAACGCCCTGTGCCTGTGGTGCTCGCTCGCCTGGGTCGCCACGATCACCATGTTCTGGTACGTCACCTCGTTCAACGTCCGCAACGGCTTCCTGCCCGCCCCGCGCTGGCTGCGCTCCTTCTTCGGCGAGTTCACGTGGGTGCTCCCGGTCACCCACTGCGGCATCATCGCCATGCTGATCCTGACCCGCTGGGGCAGCCAGCTCTGGGCCTGAGCCCTCGCCCGCGGCCCGGCCCACCGCCCGGCCCCGGGCGGCGGGCCGGATTGTCGGTGCCGTGTCTTAGGGTTTCAGCGTGGAACCCGACCTCTTCACCGCAGCAGCCGAGGAACGCCAGGAGAAGGACCCGGCGGCCAGTCCCCTGGCGGTGCGGATGCGCCCGCGCACGCTCGACGAGGTCGTGGGCCAGCAGCACCTGCTCAAGCCCGGTTCGCCCCTGCGCCGCCTGGTCGGCGAGGGCTCCGGCGGCCCCGCCGGACCGTCCTCGGTGATCCTGTGGGGCCCGCCCGGCACCGGCAAGACGACCCTCGCGTACGTCGTCTCCAAGGCCACCAACAAGCGCTTCGTGGAGCTGTCCGCGATCACCGCGGGCGTCAAGGAGGTGCGCGCCGTCATCGACGGCGCCCGCCGCGCCGCCGGCGGCTTCGGCACCGAGACCGTCCTCTTCCTGGACGAGATCCACCGCTTCAGCAAGGCCCAGCAGGACTCCCTGCTGCCCGCCGTCGAGAACCGCTGGGTCACCCTGATCGCGGCCACCACCGAGAACCCCTACTTCTCGGTGATCTCCCCGCTGTTGTCCCGCTCCCTGCTGCTCACCCTCGAACCCCTCACCGACGACGACATCCGCGGCCTGCTCCGCCGCGCCCTGGACGCCGAGCGCGGCCTGAAGGGCGCGGTCACCCTCCCCGAGGACACCGAGGACCACCTGCTGCGCATCGCCGGCGGCGACGCCCGCCGCGCCCTGACCGCGCTGGAGGCCGCCGCCGGGGCCGCACTCGACCAGGGCGAGAGCGAGATCTCCCTCGCGACCCTCGAACAGACCGTGGACCGCGCGGCGGTGAAGTACGACCGCGACGGCGACCAGCACTACGACGTCGCCAGCGCCCTCATCAAGTCCATCCGCGGCTCCGACGTGGACGCGGCCCTGCACTACCTCGCCCGCATGATCGAGGCCGGCGAGGACCCCCGGTTCATCGCCCGGCGCCTGATGATCTCCGCCAGCGAGGACATCGGCCTGGCCGACCCGAACGCGCTGCCCATCGCGGTCGCCGCCGCCCAGGCCGTCGCCATGATCGGCTTCCCCGAGGCGGCGCTGACCCTCAGCCACGCCACCATCGCCCTCGCGCTCGCCCCGAAGTCCAACTCCGCGACGACCGCGATAGGCGCCGCCCTGGAGGACGTGCGCAAGGGCCTCGCGGGCTCGGTGCCCCCGCATCTGCGCGACGGTCACTACAAGGGCGCCGCCAGACTCGGCCACGCGCGGGGGTACGTGTATCCGCACGACCTGCCCGAGGGCATCGCCGAGCAGCAGTACGCCCCGGACGCGCTGAAGGACCGCGAGTACTACGCGCCGAGCCGGCACGGCGCCGAGGCGCGGTACGCGGACGCGGTCGACTGGACCCGCAAGCACCTCGGTCGCAGACGGTCCTGAGCAGCCTGTAGAATGCTCCGAAGCGCCCAGTCCCGTGCCGTCAGAGCGGGACAGCGGGCCGGAGATCCCGTCCTCCCGGGGACGGACTCCAGGAGCGTCGCGCACCGTCGATCGGTGTCGCGGGCAGCCCACCACCACCCGGAGCCCGGGAGCGGTCGGTGGGCCACTCGCGTGCTGCACGTATGTGCCCAGACCAGGGAAGCGGCTGCCCGGCAGGTCCCGTGGGGACCAGCGGGTTTTCCCGGCTGCGGATGCGACCTCCCGAAACCCTGGCAAGCCGAACACTACGAAACGAGATTGAGACAGTGGCGAACCAGTCCCGCCCCAAGGTCAAGAAGTCGCGTGCCCTCGGCATCGCGCTGACCCCGAAGGCCGTCAAGTACTTCGAGGCCCGCCCCTACCCGCCGGGTGAGCACGGCCGCGGCCGCAAGCAGAACTCGGACTACAAGGTCCGTCTGCTGGAGAAGCAGCGCCTGCGCGCTCAGTACGACATCTCCGAGCGCCAGCTGGTCCGCGCCTACGAGCGTGCGTCCAAGGTCCAGGGCAAGACCGGTGAGGCCCTGATCGTGGAGCTGGAGCGCCGCCTCGACGCGCTGGTCCTGCGTTCGGGTCTCGCCCGCACGATCTACCAGGCCCGCCAGATGGTCGTCCACGGCCACATCCAGGTCAACGGCCAGAAGGTCGACAAGCCGTCCTTCCGCGTCCGTCCGGACGACGTCGTGCAGGTCCGCGACCGCTCCAAGGACAAGACGCTCTTCCAGATCGCCCGTGAGGGTGGCTTCGCCGCGGACGGCGAGACCCCGCGCTACCTCCAGGTGAACCTCAAGGCCCTGGCGTTCCGCCTGGACCGCGAGCCGAACCGCAAGGAGATCCCGGTGATCTGCGACGAGCAGCTCGTCGTCGAGTACTACGCCCGCTGATCCCAGCCCCGGCGCAGCACCGCACTCCGGCCCGCCGTCTTCCCCGTCCCGCTGGGCGGAGAGGCGGCGGGTCCGCGTTTTCCCGGCCTGGCCGGGCCGGCGCCGACCGCGGGTTCGCGTTGTGCGGGCCGGTACCGGAGAGGCGGCGGGCCCGCACGGGTGCGCCCCGGTCGCGCCCCCGCCCCGTCGCGCCCCGCCCGCGTCCGTCCTACCGCTGCTTCCCGGCCTCGCAGCCCCCGCCCGTCCTCACCGCGTCCCACCGCGACACCCCCCGGGGCGCCGGCACCGAGGCCGGCGGTCGTGCCCCGTCCCGGCCCAGCGCCCGGCCCACCGCGGCCTCCCGGTCCAGGCGCGCTCCGCGTCGTACGCACTCCTCGTAACGGGCGTCGCCCAGCGCCTCGCGGGCGGTCGTCTCGCACTGTGCGTGCGGGGCGCTGTAGTGCGCCGAGCCGAAGAGGGGGAGACCCACCGAGAGCCAGGAACGGGCGGCCGCGCCCTGGAGGAGGGCGGCCTCGGCGGCGTCCCCCTCGGCCGCCGTCACCAGGGCGAGGAGTTCGAGGGAGAGGACCGAGCCGAGCAGGTCGTCGAAAGCGTGGGCGTTGCGCAGGCAGTCGGTCAACAGCTCCCGGGCGCGTGCCGGGGCGCCGTCCCGCCAGGCCGCGTACGCCAGCACGTACAGCGCGTACGACCGCGCCCAGCGCTCCCCGTGCTCCTCGCACACCCGGCGCACGTCCTCGCACAGCCGCACCGCGTCCGGCAGGTCCCCCTGGAAGGCTCGTGCCATCGCCAGCTCGACCCGCCCCATGAGCACGTTGCTGTTCAGCTCGCCGATCTCCCCGTAGCGGGCGAGTGCCGACCGCAGCAGCGTTTCTGCACGCGGCAGGTCGTCCGTCACCAGCGCCAGACAGCCGGTGCGGTGCTCGGCGTACGCCACCGCCAGCGGGTCGGCCGCCCGCTCCGCCCGCTCCCGGCACGCGCGCAGCGCCTCCCGCGCCGGCCCGCGGTCGCCCTGGAGCACCGCCACATAGCCGAGCACCCACAGCGCCTTGAGCCGGGACCGCTCGTACCCCGACTCCAGGGCCGCGCTCCGCTCCAGCCAGCGCCGCCCCTCCGCGAGCCGTCCGCAGCCCACCCAGCAGAACCACAGCGACCCCGCGAGGTACTGGCCGAGATGCGCCTCCTCGGGCTGGGTGAGGCAGAACTCCAGCGCGGCCCGCAGGCTGGGCAGCTCCACGGCCACCCGCGCCGCCACCTCCCGCTGCCGGGGCGAGAACCACTCCTGCTCGCACCAGGTCGCCAGCCCCAGGAACCAGTCCCGGTGCCGCCGGCGCAGCCGGGCCGCGTCCCCGGTCGCCTCCAGCCAGCCGGCTCCGTAGGCCCGCACGGTGTCGAGCATCCGGTAGCGCGACCCCGCCGGGGTCTCCTCACGGGTGATCACCGACTGGGCCACCAGCTCGCAGAGCACGTCGAGGACGTCCGGTTCGGGCAGTCCGTCCCCGCTGCACACGTACTCGACCGCCTCCAGGTCGAAGGTCCCCGCGAACACCGTGAGCCGCGCCCACAGCAGCCGCTCGGACGGGGTGCACAGCTCATGGCTCCAGCCGATCGCCGTGCGCAGCGTCTGGTGCCGGGGCAGCACGTCGCGGCCGCCGCCGGTCAGCAGCCGGAACCGGTCGTCCAGGCGGTCCAGCAGCTGCGCGGGGGACAGGGCCCGCAGCCGCCCCGCAGCCAGCTCCAGTGCCAGCGGGATGCCGTCCAGGCGTCGGCACAGCTCCCGCACCTCGGGACCGTCGGACACCGGGACCCCCTGCTCCCGGGCCCGGTCGGTGAACAGCTCCACCGCCTCGTCCGCGCCGAGCGGCGCCAGCGGGAACAGCCGCTCGCCCGCCAGGCCGAGCGGCCGCCGGCCCACCGCCAGCACCCGCAGCTCGGGCAGCTTGCGCAGCAGCTCCGAGACCAGCTCGGCCGTGGCGTCCACCAGGTGCTCGAACCCGTCGAGGACCAGCAGCACCGGGCGCCCGGCCAGCTGCTCCGGCACCGTCTCGCGCGGCGCCCGCGTGGTGTGGTCGGTGAGCCCGAGGGCCTCCGCCACCTCGTACTCCACGAACTCGGGGTCGTGCGCCGTCGCCAGTTCCACCCAGCCGTGCGCCGTCTCCCCGTCCGCGGCGACCCGCGCGGCCAGCCGGGACTTGCCCACGCCGCCGGCCCCGGTCACGGTCACCAGCCGGGCCGACCGCAGTGCCGCGGCGAGCCCCGCCGCCTCCGCCGTACGTCCGACGAATCCGGTCAGTTCGAGGGGCCGCCCGCCGTCGGCGAAAGGTTCTGGGCACTGAGGACCTCGCATGGGACACGGAGCGTACTGAACCGTGTTCGTTCCGTACAATCGCTTCCCGCGACTCCACCGCTCGCGCGGGAAACCGGTACGGAGCGTCCGCCCCGGCGCGATAGGCTCGGGACACGACTTTTCCGATGCTCAGGCACGTTTTCAGGGAGCGGGTGCGCACAGTGTCCGGTGGCGAGGTGGCCGGGATCCTGGTGGCCGTCTTCTGGGCGATCCTGGTCTCCTTCCTCGCGGTGGCTCTCGTGAGGCTGGCCCAGACGCTCAAGGCGACCACCAAGCTCGTGGCGGACGTGACCGACCAGGCCGTCCCGCTGCTCGCGGACGCCTCCCAGGCCGTGCGCTCCGCGCAGACCCAGATCGACCGGGTCGACGCGATCGCCACCGACGTCCAGGAGGTCACCTCGAACGCCTCCGCCCTGTCGACCACCGTCGCCTCCACCTTCGGCGGCCCGCTGGTCAAGGTCGCGGCCTTCGGCTACGGCGTCCGCCGGGCGCTCGGCGGCCGCCGGGCGGAGGACGTGCCCGAGAAGTCGCCCCGGCGTACCGTGATCGTGGGTCGCACGGTCCCCGCCGCACGACGCAAGCGCAACCTCCGCGGGAAGAGGGACTGAGACCGAGCCATGTTCCGCCGTACGTTCTGGTTCACCACCGGCGTCGCCGCCGGCGTCTGGGCCACCGCCAAGGTCAACCGCAAGCTGCGGCAGCTGACCCCCGAGAGCCTGGCCGCGACCGCGGCCGACAAGGCCCTGGAGACCGGACAGCGCCTGAAGGACCGCGCGGTCGGTTTCGCGCTCGACGTCCGCGACAACATGGCCCAGCGGGAGCACGAGCTCCAGGAGGCCCTCGGCATCCGGGAGGACCCCGGACTCCCCGCCCCCCGGCGGCTCGCCGCCATCGAGTACACCCCGAGCACCGACCGCACCCACCCGAAGTACATCGAATCCCCGATGCACTCGTACAACCGGAATGAGGACCACTGATGGAGTCGGCCGAGATTCGCCGCCGCTGGCTGAGCTTCTTCGAGGAGCGCGGGCACACCGTCGTCCCTTCGGCGTCGCTCATCGCGGACGACCCGACTCTGCTCCTCGTCCCCGCCGGCATGGTGCCCTTCAAGCCCTACTTCCTGGGCGAGGTCAAGCCGCCGTTCCAGCGCGCCACCAGCGTGCAGAAGTGCGTGCGCACGCCCGACATCGAAGAGGTCGGCAAGACCACCCGCCACGGCACGTTCTTCCAGATGTGCGGCAACTTCTCCTTCGGCGACTACTTCAAGGAAGGCGCCATCAAGTACGCCTGGGAGCTGCTCACCAGCTCCCGGGACAAGGGCGGTTACGGGCTCGACCCCGAGCGCCTGTGGATCACCGTCTACCAGGACGACGACGAGGCCGAGCAGATCTGGCACGAGGTCGTCGGCGTGCCCAAGGAGCGCATCCAGCGCCTGGGCAAGAAGGACAACTTCTGGTCCATGGGCGTCCCCGGCCCCTGCGGCCCGTGCTCCGAGATCAACTACGACCGCGGCCCCGAGTTCGGCGTCGAGGGCGGCCCGGCCGTCAACGACGAGCGGTACGTGGAGATCTGGAACCTCGTCTTCATGCAGTACGAGCGGGGCGAGGGCACCGGCAAGGACGACTTCGAGATCCTCGGCGACCTGCCCAGCAAGAACATCGACACCGGCCTCGGTCTCGAGCGCCTCGCCATGATTCTGCAGGGCGTGCAGAACATGTACGAGATCGACACCTCGATGGCCGTCATCGAGAAGGCCACCGAGCTGACCGGCGTCCGCTACGGCGACGCCCACGACTCGGACGTCTCCCTGCGCGTGGTCACCGACCACATGCGCACGTCCGTGATGCTCATCGGCGACGGCGTCACCCCGGGCAACGAGGGCCGCGGCTACGTGCTGCGCCGCATCATGCGCCGCGCCATCCGCAACATGCGCCTGCTCGGTGCCACCGGTCCGGTGGTCAAGGACCTCATCGACACCGTGATCGGCATGATGGGCCAGCAGTACCCGGAGCTGGTGACCGACCGCGAGCGCATCGAGAAGGTCGCCCTGGCCGAGGAGAACGCCTTCCTGAAGACGCTGAAGGCGGGCACCAACATCCTGGACACCGCCGTCACCGAGACCAAGCAGTCCGGTGGTTCCGTCCTGTCCGGCGAGAAGGCCTTCCTGCTCCACGACACCTGGGGCTTCCCGATCGACCTCACCCTGGAGATGGCCGCCGAGCAGGGCCTGTCCGTGGACGAGGAGGGCTTCCGGCGCTTGATGAAGGAGCAGCGGGAGCGCGCCAAGGCCGACGCCCAGGCCAAGAAGACCGGCCACGCCGACCTCGGTGCCTACCGCCAGATCGCCGACAGCGCCGGTGCCACCGACTTCATCGGCTACACCGACACCGAGGCCGAGTCCACCGTCGTCGGCCTGCTGGTCGACGGCGTCTCCTCGCCGGCCGCCTCCGAGGGCGACGAGGTCGAGGTCGTCCTGGACCGCACCCCGTTCTACGCCGAGGGCGGCGGCCAGATCGGCGACACCGGCCGCATCAGGATCGACTCCGGCGCCGTGATCGAGATCCGCGACTGCCAGAAGCCGGTCCCGGGTGTCTACGTCCACAAGGGCGTGGTCCAGGTCGGCGAGGTGACGGTCGGTGCCAAGGCCCACGCCTCCATCGACAACCGCCGCCGCAAGGCCATCGCCCGCGCCCACTCGGCCACCCACCTCACCCACCAGGCCCTGCGCGACGCCCTCGGCCCGACGGCCGCCCAGGCCGGTTCCGAGAACCAGCCCGGCCGCTTCCGCTTCGACTTCGGTTCGCCGTCCGCCGTGCCGACGGCCGTGATGACCGACGTCGAGCAGAAGATCAACGAGGTGCTGGCCCGCGACCTCGACGTGCGCGCCGAGGTCATGGGCATCGACGAGGCCAAGAAGCAGGGCGCCATCGCCGAGTTCGGCGAGAAGTACGGCGAGCGGGTCCGCGTGGTGACCATCGGCGACTTCTCCAAGGAGCTGTGCGGTGGCACGCACGTGCACAACACCGCCCAGCTGGGCCTGGTGAAGCTGCTCGGCGAGTCCTCCATCGGCTCGGGTGTGCGCCGCATCGAGGCCCTGGTCGGCGTGGACGCCTACAACTTCCTCGCCCGTGAGCACACGGTCGTCAACCAGCTGACCGAGCTGCTCAAGGGCCGCTCGGAGGAACTGCCGGAGAAGGTCTCCGCCATGCTCGGCAAGCTGAAGGACGCCGAGAAGGAGATCGAGAAGTTCCGCGCCGAGAAGGTGCTCCAGGCCGCCGGTGGTCTCGCCGAGTCCGCCAAGGACGTGCGGGGCATCGCCCTGGTCACCGGCCAGGTGCCGGACGGCACCACGCCGGACGACCTGCGCAGGCTGGTCCTCGACGTGCGTGGCCGCATCCAGGGCGGCCGGGCCGCCGTGGTCGCCCTGTTCACCGTGAACAACGGCAAGCCGCTGACGGTCATCGCCACCAACGAGGCCGCTCGCGAGCGTGGCCTGAAGGCCGGTGACCTGGTGCGTACGGCCGCCAAGACCCTCGGCGGCGGCGGCGGCGGCAAGCCGGACGTCGCCCAGGGCGGCGGCCAGAACCCGGCCGCCGTCGGCGAGGCCGCCGAGGCCGTCGAGCGTCTCGTCGCCGAGACGGCCAAGTGACGGGCGAGACCGCCAGCTGATCTCCGAGTAAGGAAACGGTCGGAAATGCGCAGAGGACGTCGGCTTTCGATCGACGTCGGGGACGCCCGGATCGGGGTCGCCTCGTGCGACCCCGACGGGATCCTCGCCACCCCGGTGGAGACGGTCCCCGGCCGGGACATCCCCGCCGCCCACCGCCGGTTGCGTCAACTGGTGGCGGAGTATGAGCCGATCGAGGTAGTCGTCGGTCTCCCTCGCTCCCTCAAGGGGGGCGAGGGCCCGGCCGCCGTCAAGGTCCGTGCCTTCGCGCAGGAGCTGGCCAAGGGCATCGAACCGGTGCCGGTCCGCCTCGTGGACGAGCGGATGACGACCGTGACGGCCAGTCAGGGGCTGCGGGCCTCGGGCGTGAAGTCCAAGAAGGGCCGGGCCGTCATCGACCAGGCCGCGGCCGTGATCATCCTGCAGCAGGCCCTCGAATCCGAACGGGTGTCAGGCAAGGCACCTGGCGAGGGCGTCGAAGTGGTCATCTGATCGCGATACGGTAACGTTCCGCGCGATGCGGCGGCGTTCGAACAGCCGACGCACAGCAAGAGGCGGAGCGGAAGCCGGCCCCCGGCCGCGTGACCGTCGGCCTCGCGGCTCTAGGGGATCGATGACTGAGTATGGCCGGGGCCCAGGCTCCGAACCGTGGCATCCGCAGGACCCGTTGTACGGGGACGGCGGATGGGAAGGGCAGCAGGCGTACGCCGGGCATCAGGCTGCCTACGGCGGCCGGTCGCAGCAGCAGTACCCCCAGCAGCCGCAGTACGGCGACTGGTCGCAGGGCCAGCAGCCGGGGTACGACGGTCAGCAGTACCCGTACTACGGTGACCAGGGACATCCTCAGTACGACCCCCAGTACCACGGGCAGCACCCGCAGTATCCCCAGCAGCCGGACCACTCCGGCCACCAGGGCGGCTGGGACGCGACCGGCACCCACGGCCAGGTGCCCTACGCGGCCGACCCGGGCGACCCCTACGGGCAGCACCCCGTGGCGTACGGCGCGGAGCAGCCCGACCTCTACGGCACCGAGGACGCCTATCCGCCGCCGGAGCCGCCCGGCCGCAGGCGCCCCGAGGCCGAACCCGAGCCGGACCCGGTCGCCGACGACGAGGAGGAGCACGCCTTCTTCGCGGGCGGCGGCGAGGACGACGAGGAGGAGCACGAGCTGGCCGGCCGCCGGGAGCGGCGCACCGGCAAGGGCAGAAAACCCGTCAAGGCCAAGAAACGGCGTACCGGCTGCGCCTGCATGGTCGTCGTCCTGGTCTTCGGCGGTGGCCTCGGCGGAGTCGGGTACTACGGCTACAAGTTCTACCAAAATCGTTTCGCCCCGGCCCCGGACTACGCGGGCGAGGGCACAGGCGAGACGGTGACCGTGGAGATCCCCAAGGGCGCCGGCGGCTGGGACATCGGGCGGCGGCTGAAGGAGGCCGGTGTCGTCAAGAGCGCCGAGGCCTTCGTGCACGCCCAGGGCACGACACCGGGCGGCGACTCGATCCAGGCCGGCGCCTATCTCCTGAAAAAGGAGATGTCCGCGGCCAGCGCCGTGCGCATGATGCTCGACCCGAAGAGCCAGAACAATGTGATCGTGACGCCGGGTGAGCGCAATGTCGCCGTTTACCAGGCCATCGACAAGAAGCTCGAGATCTCCGCCGGCAGCACCGAGAAGATCGCGAAGAAGGAGTACCGGGACCTCGGTATGCCTGCCTGGGCGCGGAACAGCCCCGAGGCGAAGGACCCGCTGGAGGGATTCCTCTTCCCTGGCACCTATCCGGCCGCCAAGGGAATGAAGCCGGACGCGATCCTCAAGCAGATGGTGGCCCAGGCCAAGGAGCGGTACGCCGCCTACGGCCTGGACGCGAAGGCCAGGTCGCTGGGCCTGCACGACGCTTTCGAGCTGGTCACGGTCGCGAGCCTGGTGCAGGCGGAGGGCAAGACCCACGACGACTTCCGCAAGATGGCCGAAGTGGTCTACAACCGTCTCAAGCCCACCAACACCGAGACGAACCAGCTGCTGCAGTTCGACTCGACGTACAACTACGCCAAGGGCACCAGCAACATCCATATCTCCGAGAAGGAGATCAACAGCAACCAGAGCCCGTACAACACGTACACCCACAAGGGCCTTCCGCCCGGTCCCATCGGAAACCCCGGCGAGGACGCGATCAAGGCGACGCTGAGTCCGACCCACGACGGCTGGATCTATTTCGTGGCGACCGACGGTACGACCAATACCGAATTCGCCCGTACCTACGAAGAATTCAAGCAGCTCAAGGAAAAGTTCAATGCCAGCTCGGGCAACTGACGCCCGCCGGGCCGCCGTACTCGGAAAGCCCATCGCCCACTCGCTCTCCCCGGTGCTGCACCGGGCGGCCTACGAGGAACTGGGACTCGCAGGCTGGTCGTACGACCGTTTCGAGGTCGACGAGGCCGCGTTGCCCGCCTTCTTCCGGGGGCTCGGGCCCGAGTGGGCGGGGTTGTCGCTGACCATGCCGTTGAAGCGGGCGGTCATCCCGCTGCTGGACGAGATCAGCGATACGGCCGCCGCCGTCGACGCCGTCAACACGGTGGTGTTCGACGCGGACGGCCGTAAGCGCGGGGACAACACCGACATCCCTGGCATGGTGGCCGCCCTGCGCGAACACGGGATCGAACAGGTGGGGTCCGCCGCGATCCTCGGTGCCGGCGCCACCGCCTCCTCGGCGCTCGCCGCCCTGTCCCGCGTCTGCACCGGCGAGGTCGTCGCCTACGTGCGCAGCGAGCCCCGCGCCGAGGAGATGCGCCAGTGGGGCCGCCGCCTGGAGGTGGACGTCCGCACGGCCGACTGGTCGGACGCGGCCGAGGCCCTGCGCGCCCCGCTGGTGATCGCCACCACCCCCGCCGGCACCACCGACGCCCTCGCCGCCGCCGTACCCGAACGCCCCGCCACCCTCTTCGACGTGCTCTACGAGCCCTGGCCCACCGAGCTGGCGGCCCGCTGGTCCATGTACGGCGGAGCCGTCGTCGGCGGCCTCGACCTGCTGGTCCACCAGGCCGTCCTCCAGGTCGAACAGATGACCGGGCTCGCCCCGGCGCCGCTGGAGGCCATGCGCAGGGCCGGGGAACAGGCGCTCGCCGCCCGCTGACCTTCCCGTGCCGCCTGCGCCGCCCGTCCGCGCCCCGTCCGCTTGCTGGACCGGGCACCGGACACCCGCCCCGGACGTGGGAGGATCGGAAGTGGCGGACCGGCGCCGCGCATCCGGTCACGCCGTCGGCGCCGGCGTGCGCCGGGCAGTACCGGGCGCGAACACTGAGGAGCACCGTTGAGCAGGCTGCGTTGGCTGACCGCGGGGGAGTCCCACGGTCCCGCACTTGTGGCGACGCTGGAGGGCCTTCCCGCCGGCGTACCGATCACCACGGAGATGGTGGCGGACCACCTCGCGCGGCGGCGGCTCGGCTATGGCCGCGGTGCGCGGATGAAGTTCGAGCGGGACGAGGTCACCTTTCTGGGTGGTGTCCGGCACGGGCTGACCCTCGGTTCGCCGGTCGCGATCATGGTGGGCAACACCGAGTGGCCGAAGTGGGAGCAGGTCATGTCGGCCGACCCGGTCGACGCCGAGATCCTCGACGGACTCGCCCGCAACGCGCCGCTGACCCGGCCGCGGCCCGGTCACGCGGACCTCGCGGGCATGCAGAAGTACGACTTCGACGAGGCCCGCCCGATCCTGGAGCGCGCCTCGGCCCGTGAGACCGCGGCGCGGGTGGCGCTGGGCGCGGTGGCCCGGTCGTACCTGAAGGAGACGGCAGGCATCGAGATCGTCTCCCACGTGGTCGAACTGTGCTCGGTGAAGGCCCCGGCCGGGGTGTACCCGACGCCGGCCGACGTGGAGAGGCTGGACGCGGACCCGCTGCGCTGCCTGGACGCGGACGCGTCGAAGGCGATGGTCGCGGAGGTCGACCAGGCCCACAAGGACGGCGACACCCTCGGTGGCGTGGTCGAGGTGCTGGCCTACGGCGTTCCGGTGGGCCTGGGCTCGCACGTGCACTGGGACCGGAAGCTGGACGCGCGCCTGGCGGGCGCCCTGATGGGCATCCAGGCGATCAAGGGCGTGGAGATCGGCGACGGCTTCGAGCTGGCGCGGGTGCCGGGCTCGAAGGCGCACGACGAGATCGTGAGCACCCCGGAGGGCATCCGGCGTGTCTCCGGCCGCGCGGGCGGCACCGAGGGCGGGCTGTCCACGGGTGAGCTGCTGCGGGTGCGCGCCGCGATGAAGCCGATCGCGACCGTGCCGCGCGCGCTGCGGACCGTGGACGTGGCCACCGGTGAGGCCGCGCAGGCCCACCACCAGCGCTCGGACGTCTCGGCCGTGCCGGCCGCGGGCATCGTGGCCGAGGCCATGGTCGCGCTGGTGCTGGCGGACGCGGTCGCGGAGAAGTTCGGCGGCGACTCGGTGGGCGAGACCCGCCGCAACGTCCGGTCGTACCTCGACAACCTGCGGATCCGATGAGCGGGCCGCGTCTCGTCCTCGTCGGCCCGATGGGTGTCGGCAAGTCCACCGTCGGCCGCCTGCTGGCCGAGCGGCTGGGCACCGGCTACCGGGACACCGACGACGACATCGTGGCCGCCGAGGGCCGGGCCATCTCCGAGATCTTCGTGGACGAGGGCGAGGAGTTCTTCCGGGCGCTGGAGAAGGCGGCCGTGGCCACCGCGCTCGCCGAGCACGAGGGCGTCCTCGCGCTCGGCGGCGGCGCGGTCCTCGACGCGGACACCCGCGCGCTGCTCGCCCGGCACCCGGTCGTCTACCTCTCCATGGACGTCGAGGAGGCGGTGCGGCGCACCGGCCTGAACGTGGCCCGCCCGCTGCTCGCGGTCAACCCGCGCAAGCAGTGGCGCGAGCTGATGGAGGCCCGGCGCCATCTGTACGAGGAGGTCGCCACCGCCGTCGTCGCCACCGACGGCCGCACCCCCGAAGAGGTCACCCAAGCAGCGCTGGACGCACTGGAGTTGAAGAAGGCATGAGCGAGGCAGTCACCCGGATCCAGGTCGCGGGCACCGCGGGCACCGACCCGTACGAGGTGCTGGTCGGCCGTCAACTCCTGGGCGAACTGGCCGGGTTGATCGGTCCCAGGGCCAAGCGCGTGGCCGTGGTGCACCCGGAGGCGCTGGCCGAGACCGGGGACGCGCTCCGCGCCGACCTGGCCGAGCAGGGCTACGAGGCCATCGCCATCCAGGTGCCCAACGCCGAGGAGGCCAAGACCGCCGAGGTCGCCGCCTACTGCTGGAAGGCCCTCGGCCAGTCCAACTTCACCCGCACCGACGTCATCGTCGGCGTGGGCGGCGGCGCCACCACGGACCTCGCGGGCTTCGTGGCGGCGACCTGGCTGCGCGGGGTGCGCTGGATCGCCGTACCGACCACCGTGCTCGCCATGGTGGACGCGGCGGTCGGCGGCAAGACCGGCATCAACACCGCCGAGGGCAAGAACCTGGTGGGCGCCTTCCACCCGCCGGCCGGCGTGCTGTGCGACCTCGCGGCCCTGGACTCCCTGCCGGTCAACGACTACGTCTCCGGACTCGCCGAGATCATCAAGGCCGGCTTCATCGCCGACCCGGTGATCCTCGACCTGATCGAGGCGGACACGGAGGCGGCGCGCACCCCGGCGGGACCGCACACGGCCGAACTGATCGAGCGCTCGATCCGGGTCAAGGCCGAGGTCGTCTCCTCGGACCTGAAGGAGTCCGGCCGCCGCGAGATCCTCAACTACGGCCACACGCTCGGCCACGCCATCGAGAAGAACGAGCGCTACAAGTGGCGGCACGGCGCCGCGGTCGCGGTCGGCATGCACTTCGCCGCCGAACTCGGCCGCCTCGCGGGCCGGTTGGACGACGCGACCGCCGACCGGCACCGCGCGATCCTGGAGTCCGTGGGCCTGCCGCTGCACTACCGCTACGACCAGTGGCCCAAGCTGGTCGAGAACATGAAGGTCGACAAGAAGTCCCGCGGCGATCTGCTGCGCTTCATCGTCCTGGACGGACTGGCCAAGCCGACCGTCCTGGAGGGCCCGGACCCGGCCGTCCTGCTGGCCGCCTACGGGGAAGTCGGCGAGTAGTCCTCTCAGGCCGCGCCGTTCTCTTCGGCGCGTCGGGCACTTCGGGCCGCCCCCGGCCGTTTCACCGAACGACGGCCGGGGACGGTACCGTTCGGAAAGGAGCGGGGTCCACCCCCCGCCGCCTGCACCCCCAACTGCCTGTACGAGACGGAGTGGCAACGGATGCAGCACGCAGTGGGTTCTCCGCTGCCGCCGCCCCACCAGCCGGGGCACCGGCCGCACACCGGCTGGCCGTCGGCCGCACACCACCCGGGCGACCACCCCGCGCCCGCCCAGGGCCCCGCCGTCCCGCCCCCGGCCTTCCCGCCTCCGTCGGGACAGGTCCCTCCGGGCGGGCCCCGGCCCCTGGCCCCCGCGGGGCCGGGACACCCCCAGCCCCTCGCGCCCTCGGGTCCGGTGCCGCCGGGGCAGCCGCACCAGCCGAACCGTTCCGCCCCGGGGCACCCGCAGCCGCCGGCTCCCGCCGGCCCGCCGCCGCAGGCGCCCGCGCCGCGGCGGATGCCCGCTCCGCCGGCCCCGGACAGCACCGGTCATGTGCACCTGCCGCCCGGCGGGCCGTTCGGAGTGCCCACCCCGGCGCCGACCGCGGCCGCGACGCCCGATCCGACGACCACCACGCTGGCCGTTCTGCTGATCGGTCCCGCCGGTGCGGGCAAGACCAGCGTGGCGAAGTACTGGGCGGACCACCGCCGCGTGCCCACGGCCCACGTCAGCCTGGACGACGTCCGCGAGTGGGTGCGTTCCGGCTTCGCCGACCCCCAGTCCGGCTGGAACGACCACTCGGAGGCCCAGTACCGCCTGGCCCGCCGCACCTGCGGCTTCGCCGCGCGCAACTTCCTGGCCAACGGCATCTCCTGCATCCTTGACGACGCCGTGTTCCCGGACCGCCCGGTCGTGGGCCTCGGCGGCTGGAAGCGCCACGTCGGCCCCGGCCTGCTCCCGGTCGTCCTGCTGCCCGGCCTGGACGTCGTCCTGGAGCGCAACGCCGAACGCTCGGGCAACCGCCGCCTCACCGACGAGGAGGTCGCCCGCATCCACGGCCGCATGGCCGGCTGGTACGGCTCGGGCCTCCCGATCATCGACAACTCGCAGCTGGACGTCCCGGGCACGGCGAGGGTCCTGGACGAGGTCCTGGCGAGGGCGATAGCGAGCCCACCGAACTGGTGATCGCGGGGGGCACCGGTCCGGGACCCGAGGGCGTGGGCAACGGCCGCGACAGGCCCACCGCCACCCGCGCCCCGACCGCGGAGCCCCCTGGCATCCCCACTCGGCGGCTATAAATCGGCATAAACGACATAAAACTCCTAAGCTCATCTCATGTCAGAGGTGTACGCGAACCGCCGATCCCGCCTCCGGGACCACTTCAACGCGGCCGGCACCGCGGCAGCGCTCGTCACCCGTCCCGCCAACGTGCGCTACCTCGCGGCCGCCGCCCCGCACGGCGCCGTCCTGCTCCTCGGCGGTCACGAGGACCTCCTGGTGTGCGCGGTCCCGCCCGACGACCGCCCCTTCGAGGGCCGCCCGGACGACAGCCTGCGGGTGCACGTCCTTCCCGCGCGGGGCGGCGACACCGCCGTGACCGCCGCCGACCTCGCCCGGGACCAGGGCGCGGACTCCCTCGCCGTCGAGGAACACCATCTGACGGTCACCCGGCACCGGGCCATCTCCGCCGCCGCCCCCGCCCTGCGCCTCACCGACGTCGGCGGCGCCGTGGAACAGCTCCGGATCGTCAAGGACGAGGAGGAGATCTCCTGCCTGCGCATCGGCGCCGAGATCGCCGACCAGGCCCTCGGCGAGCTGCTGGAGTCGATCCTCGTCGGCCGCACCGAACGGCACCTCGCCCTGGAGCTGGAGCGCCGCCTGGTCGACCACGGCGCCGACGGCCCGGCCTTCCCCACCTCCGTCGCCACCGGCCCGAACTCCGGCCGCCGCGGCCACCGGCCCACCGACCGGCGCGTGGAGGAGGGGGACTTCCTCTCCGTCTGCCTCGGCGCCACCTACCGCGGCTACCGTTGCGAGATCGGCCGTACGTTCGTCATCGGCACGTCGCCGGCGGACTGGCAGATCCAGCTGTACGACCTGGTCTTCTCCGCCCAGCGCGCCGGACGCGAGGCCCTCGCCCCCGGTGCCGCGTACCGTGACGTGGACCGCGCGGCACGCCAGGTACTGGACTCCGCGGGCTATGCGGAGGCCCTGCCACCGCTCACCGGCCACGGCGTCGGACTCGAAATCGACGAGGACCCGGAGCTGGCGCCCGCGGCCATGGGTAAACTGGACGCTTGCGTGCCGGTCACCGTCGAACCGGGGGTCCACCTCCCGGGCCGGGGCGGTGTCCGGATCGATGACACGCTCGTCGTGCGCCCCGAGGCGGACGGCGGACCCGAGCTACTCACCATCACGACCAAGGAGCTGCTCGCGCTGTAGCGCGTGACCCGGGGTCGTACGTCAGTCCAGGAGATTCCGCAACCGTGGCTTCCACGAACGACCTCAAGAACGGCCTGGTGCTCAAGCTCGAAGGCGGCCAGCTCTGGTCCGTCGTCGAGTTCCAGCACGTCAAGCCCGGCAAGGGCCCGGCCTTCGTGCGCACCAAGCTCAAGAACGTGCTCTCCGGCAAGGTCGTCGACAAGACCTTCAACGCCGGTGTCAAGGTCGAGACCGCCACTGTCGACAAGCGCGACATGCAGTTCTCGTACATGGACGGCGACTACTTCGTCTTCATGGACATGGAGACCTACGACCAGCTGATGGTCGACCGCAAGGCCGTCGGCGACGCCGCCAACTTCCTCATCGAGGGCTTCACCGCGACCGTCGCGCAGCACGAGGGCGAGGTGCTCTTCGTGGAGCTGCCCGCCGCCGTCGAGCTGACCATCCAGGAGACCGAGCCGGGCGTCCAGGGCGACCGCTCCACCGGTGGCACCAAGCCCGCCACCCTGGAGACCGGCCACCAGATCCAGGTCCCGCTCTTCATCACCACCGGTGAGAAGATCAAGGTCGACACCCGTACGAGCGACTACCTCGGCCGGGTGAACAGCTAACCGTGGCTGCCCGCAACACGGCCCGCAAGCGCGCCTTCCAGATCCTCTTCGAGGGCGACCAGCGCGGCGCCGACGTCCTCACGGTCCTCGCCGACTGGGTGCGGCTGTCCCGGTCCGACACCCGGCAGCCGCCGGTCAGCGAGTACACGATGCAGCTGGTCGAGGGGTACGCCGAGCACGCCCGGCGCATCGACGAGCTGATCGCCCAGTACGCGGTCGGGTGGACGCTCGACCGGATGCCGGTCGTGGACCGCAACATCCTGCGGCTGGGCGCGTACGAGCTGATCTGGGAGGACGAGACCCCGGACGCCGTCGTGCTGGACGAGATGGTGCAGCTGGCGAAGGAGTTCTCGACCGATGAGTCGCCCTCGTTCGTCAACGGTCTGCTGGGTCGGCTCAAGGAGCTGAAGCCGTCGCTCCGCCGGGCCTAGCCGTCGGCTGCGCCGGGCTTGGCCGGAAAGACCGCCTGGAGGGGCGCGGGGAGAATTGCGACACGAAGGCCACGAGTCGTCCGTGGCCTGTCGCGCAGTTCCCCCGCGCCCCTTACGCATGGGCGCGGCCACCGGCGTCGACGGCGTGGCCCGACGGCCGTGACAAACGTCGCCGGGGTGGCCCGAACCGTCTGGTTCAGGCCACCCCGGCGACACGTTTCTGCGTAGGGCCCTACGTCCTCACGCCTCTTCGTGCGTGGCGACCGCGCGACGGGCGTCCGCGTCCAGGACGCCCCAGCTGATCAGCTGCTCGGTGAGGACCGACGGGGACTGGTCGTAGATGACGGCGAGTGTGCGCAGGTCGTCCTGGCGGATGGACAGCACCTTGCCGTTGTAGTCGCCGCGCTGGGACTGGATCGTCGCCGCGTAGCGCTGGAGGGGGCCCGCCTTCTCGGCCGGCACGGTCGCCAGCCGCTCCAGGTCGAGGACCAGCTTCGGCGGCGGCTCGGCGGCGCCGCCAGGCGTGGTGCCCGGCAGAAGCTCCTGTACCGGGACGCCATAGAAGTCGGCCAGCTCGGCAAGGCGCTGCACGGTCACGGCACGGTCGCCGCGCTCGTACGAGCCCACCACCACGGCCTTCCAGCGACCCTGGGACTTCTCCTCGACACCGTGGAGGGAAAGGCCCTGCTGGGTGCGGATGGCCCGGAGCTTGGCCCCGAGCTGTTTGGCGTATTCGCTGGACATATAGCTCCCCGGACACTGTGTCGACGCGGCCGGCTGTCTTCCCGCCGCGCGTTTTGGTAACTCACTGTGAGGTTACGCAGCGTGATTCTTCTGCGTCAAGCCGAATGGGCCACCCCGACGCTTCCGTGGTAGTGAACACCGGATGGGCCAAGGGGGTGACCGGAGACCGCCCCGGGGACCTGCTACGGTAGATGGCGCAATTCCGACGTCCTTTAAGGTCCGTCCCGTGAGGCGGAGAAGGAGGTCCGTTTTCTATGGACACGAACGCCCACCCCCAGGCGACCGATGCCCGGCCCGTTCTCGAGGGCCCCGACATCGCGCGGGTGCTGACCCGCATCGCCCACGAGATCGTCGAGCGCGCCAAGGGCGCCGACGACGTGGTGCTCCTCGGCATTCCCACCCGGGGCGTCTTCCTCGCCCAGCGGCTGGCCGCCAAGCTCGAGCAGATCACCGACCGCGCCATCCCGGTCGGCTCCCTCGACATCACCATGTACCGCGACGACCTGCGCATGCACCCGCCGCGTGCGCTGGCCCGCACCGAGATCCCCGGTGACGGCCTCGACGGCAAACTGGTCGTCCTCGTGGACGACGTGCTCTTCTCCGGTCGCACCATCCGCGCCGCCCTCGACGCCCTGAACGACCTCGGGCGCCCACGCGCGGTCCAGCTCGCGGTCCTGGTCGACCGCGGCCACCGCGAACTGCCGATCCGCGCCGACTACGTCGGCAAGAACCTCCCCACGTCGCTGCGGGAGACGGTCAAGGTCCAGCTCGCCGAGGAGGACGGTCGCGACACCGTGCTGCTCGGTGTGAAGCCGGCCGACCAGTAGCGACCCAGGCGCACAAGGGTCGCTTCGGCGTACCCGCCCGTGCCCGGGTTCGCCCCTAACCTCCCGAACTGCCTTACGGAGCCTGACAGATGCAGCGTCATCTCATCTCGGCCGCCGACCTCTCCCGCGACGACGCCGTCCTGATCCTCGACACCGCCGAGGAGATGGCCCGGGTCGCGGACCGGCCGATCAAGAAACTGCCGACCCTGCGCGGCCGTACCGTCGTGAACCTCTTCTTCGAGGACTCCACGCGCACCCGGATCTCCTTCGAAGCCGCCGAGAAGCGCCTGTCCGCTGACGTCATCAACTTCTCCGCCAAGGGGTCGAGCGTGTCCAAGGGCGAGTCCCTGAAGGACACCGCCCAGACCCTGGAGGCGATGGGCGTCGACGCCGTCGTCATCCGGCACGGTGCCTCCGGCGCGCCCTACCGCCTCGCCACCTCCGGCTGGATCGACGCCGCCGTGATCAACGCCGGCGACGGCACCCACCAGCACCCCACCCAGGCCCTCCTGGACGCCTTCACCATGCGCCGCCGCCTGGTCGGCCGCGACACCGGCCTCGGCCAGGACCTGGCCGGCAGGCGCGTCACCATCGTCGGCGACGTCCTGCACAGCCGGGTCGCCCGCTCCAACGTCGACCTGCTGCACACCCTCGGCGCCGAGGTCACCCTGGTGGCCCCGCCGACCCTGCTCCCGGTCGGCGTCGAGTCCTGGCCCTGCGCGGTCTCGTACGACCTGGACAGCACCCTGCCCAAGAGCGACGCGGTGATGATGCTGCGCGTGCAGCGCGAGCGGATGAACGCCGCGTTCTTCCCGACCGAGCGCGAGTACTCCCGGCGCTACGGCCTCGACGGCGACCGCATGGCCAAGCTGCCCGAGCACGCCATCGTGATGCACCCCGGCCCGATGGTGCGCGGCATGGAGATCACCGCCGAGGTCGCCGACTCCGACCGCTGCACCGCCGTCGAACAGGTCGCCAACGGCGTGTCCATCCGGATGGCCGTCCTGTACCTGCTGCTCGGCGGCAACGAGCCCGCCGCCGCCCCCATCCGCACTGAGGAGAAGTAAGAACATGAGCAAGATCCTGATCCGCGGTGCGAAGGTGCTGGGCGGCGAACCGCAGGACGTGCTGATCGACGGCGAGACCATCGCCGAGGTGGGCACCGGACTCAGCGCCGAGGGCGCCGAGGTGATCGAGGCGGACGGCAAGGTGCTGCTGCCGGGCCTGGTCGACCTGCACACCCATCTGCGCGAGCCCGGCCGCGAGGACTCCGAGACCGTCCTCACCGGCACCCGCGCGGCCGCGAGCGGCGGCTACACCGCCGTCTTCGCCATGGCCAACACCTTCCCCGTCGCCGACACCGCCGGCGTCGTCGAGCAGGTCTGGCGGCTCGGCAAGGAGCACGGCTACTGCGACGTCCAGCCCATCGGCGCCGTGACCGTCGGCCTGGAGGGCAGGAAGCTCGCCGAACTCGGCGCCATGCACGAGTCGGCCGCCGGGGTCACCGTCTTCTCCGACGACGGCAAGTGCGTGGACGACGCGGTGATCATGCGCCGCGCCCTGGAGTACGTGAAGGCGTTCGACGGCGTCGTCGCCCAGCACGCCCAGGAGCCCCGGCTGACCGAGGGCGCGCAGATGAACGAGGGCGTCGTCTCCGCCGAACTGGGCCTCGGCGGCTGGCCGGCCGTCGCCGAGGAGTCGATCATCGCCCGCGACGTCCTGCTCGCCGAGCACGTCGGCTCCCGGGTCCATATCTGCCACCTGTCGACCGCCGGCTCCGTCGAGATCGTCCGCTGGGCCAAGTCCCGCGGCATCCGGGTCACCGCCGAGGTCACCCCGCACCACCTGCTGCTCACCGACGAACTGGTGCGCACCTACGACCCCGTCTACAAGGTCAACCCGCCGCTGCGCACCCAGCGCGACGTCATGGCCCTGCGCGAGGCGCTCGCCGACGGCACCATCGACATCGTCGCCACCGACCACGCCCCGCACCCGCACGAGGACAAGGACTGCGAGTGGGCCGCGGCCGCCATGGGCATGGTCGGCCTGGAGACCGCGCTGTCGGTGGTGCAGGAGACCATGGTCGACACGGGCCTGCTGGACTGGGCCGGCGTCGCCGACCGCATGTCCGCCAAGCCCGCGCGGATCGGTGGGGCCACCGGACACGGCCGTCCCGTCTCGGCCGGTGAGCCTGCCAACCTCACCCTGGTCGACACGGCATACCGTGGCCAGGTGGACCCCGCGGGCTTCGCCTCGCGCAGCCGCAACACCCCCTACCAGGGACGCGAGCTGCCGGGCCGTGTGACGCACACGTGGCTGCGGGGCAAGGCCACGCTCGTCGACGGGAAGCTCACGTGACACCTGTAATCCTCCTGGCCGAGGCCGAGAAGTCGGCGCCGGTCACCGACTGGCCGGCTCGTATCGGCTGGCTCGTCGGTCTCCTGCTCTTCATCGCGCTCGTCTACTGGCTGATGCGCGAGGGCTGGAAATGGCGCGC
Source organism: Streptomyces hygroscopicus subsp. hygroscopicus (assembly GCF_030269125.1). Classification (GTDB taxonomy): domain Bacteria; phylum Actinomycetota; class Actinomycetes; order Streptomycetales; family Streptomycetaceae; genus Streptomyces; species Streptomyces hygroscopicus_C. Next base: position 189,370 of record NZ_BSSM01000012.1, read on the forward strand.
CACCCTCCAGAGCGACATCCCGGAGCTGCCCGGCGCGCCCGAGGAGACCGGCCCGGTGAGACTGAGCATGAGCGGCCGCTACCACGGCTCCACCACCGCCGGGCAGTGGCTGGACCGCATCGTGGCCCACGGCCTGGGCACCCGCAGCCTGGCCCGGCTCACCCTCACCGACGCGGGCCTGGAGGTCGAACGCCCCGGGGCGAACGACTTCTTCGTCCCCGCCGCCGCCCTGCGCGGGGCCCGGCTCGACAAGGGCATCGCCGGCAAGGTCCTCACCGAGGGCGGACTGCTGGTGGTGACCTGGGCGCACGGCGACAAACTGATCGACTCGGGCTTCCGCTCCGACCACGCGGCCGAGCACCCCGAATGGGTCGACACCCTGAACCACATGATCAACGACACGGAAGGCGCACGATGACGACCTCCACCAGGGGAGCCGCGAAGGCTCCCGCCGTACTCGTCCTGGAGGACGGCCGCACCTTCCGCGGCCGTGCCTACGGGGCCGTGGGGGAGACCTTCGGCGAGGCCGTGTTCTCCACCGGCATGACCGGCTACCAGGAGACCCTGACCGACCCGTCGTACGACCGCCAGATCGTCGTCGCCACCGCCCCGCAGATCGGCAACACCGGCTGGAACGACGAGGACGACGAGTCGGCCCGCATCTGGGTCTCCGGCTACGTGGTCCGCGACCCCGCGCGCGTGCCGTCCAACTGGCGCTCGAAGCGCTCCCTGGACGACGAACTGGAGCGCCAGGACGTCGTCGGCATCTCCGGCATCGACACCCGTGCCCTCACCCGCCACCTGCGCGAGCGCGGCTCCATGCGCGCCGGCATCTTCTCCGGAGAGGCGATCGCCGCCGACTCCGAACTCCTCGCCCGTGTGCAGGCCCAGCCGCACATGAAGGGCGCGAGCCTGTACGAGGAGGTCGCGACCAAGGAGGCGTACGTCGTCCCCGCGGTCGGCGAGAAGAAGTTCACCGTCGCCGCCATCGACCTCGGCATCAAGGGCATGACCCCGCACCGCATGGCCGAGCGCGGCATCGAGGTGCACGTCCTGCCCGCCACCGCCACCGCCGACGAGGTCTACGCCCTCGCCCCCGACGGCGTGTTCTTCTCCAACGGCCCCGGCGACCCCGCCACCGCCGACGGTCCGGTCGCCCTGATGACCGCCGTCCTGGAGCGCGGGACGCCGCTGTTCGGCATCTGCTTCGGCAACCAGATCCTCGGGCGCGCCCTCGGCTTCGGCACCTACAAGCTGAAGTACGGCCACCGGGGCATCAACCAGCCGGTCCAGGACCGCACGACCGGCAAGGTCGAGGTCACCGCGCACAACCACGGCTTCGCCGTCGACGCGCCCCTCGACCGGGTCAGCGACACCCGGTTCGGCCGCGCCGAGGTCTCGCACGTCTGTCTCAACGACGACGTCGTGGAGGGGCTCCAGCTGCTCGACCAGCCCGCCTTCTCCGTCCAGTACCACCCCGAAGCGGCGGCCGGTCCGCACGACGCCGCCTACCTGTTCGACCGCTTCGTTTCCCTGATGGAGGGCCAGCGTGCCTAAGCGCACCGATATCCAGTCCGTCCTGGTCATCGGCTCCGGCCCGATCGTCATCGGCCAGGCCGCCGAGTTCGACTACTCCGGCACCCAGGCGTGCCGCGTGCTCAAGGCCGAGGGCCTGCGCGTCATCCTCGTCAACTCCAACCCGGCGACGATCATGACCGACCCGGAGATCGCCGACGCCACCTACGTCGAGCCGATCACCCCCGAGTTCGTCGAGAAGATCATCGCCAAGGAGCGCCCCGACACCCTGCTGCCCACCCTGGGCGGCCAGACGGCCCTGAACACCGCCATCTCGCTGCACGAGAACGGCGTCCTGGCCAAGTACGGAGTCGAGCTGATCGGCGCCAAGCCCGAGGCCATCCACAAGGGCGAGGACCGCGACCTGTTCAAGGAGGTCGTGGAGGAGGTCCGCCGCAAGATCGGGCACGGCGAGTCCGCCCGCTCGGTGATCTGCCACTCCATGGACGACGTCCTCAAGGGCGTCGAGACGCTCGGCGGCTACCCCGTCGTCGTGCGCCCCTCCTTCACCATGGGCGGCGCGGGCTCCGGCTTCGCCCACGACGAGGAGGAGCTGCGCCGCATCGCCGGCCAGGGCCTCACCCTCTCGCCGACCACCGAGGTGCTCCTGGAGGAGTCCATCCTCGGCTGGAAGGAGTACGAGCTGGAGCTGATGCGCGACAAGAACGACAACGTCGTGGTCGTCTGCTCCATCGAGAACTTCGACCCCATGGGCGTGCACACCGGTGACTCCATCACCGTCGCGCCCGCGATGACGCTCACCGACCGCGAGTACCAGATCCTGCGCGACATCGGCATCGCCGTGATCCGCGAGGTCGGCGTCGACACCGGCGGCTGCAACATCCAGTTCGCCGTCGACCCCGAGGACGGCCGCGTCATCGTCATCGAGATGAACCCGCGCGTCTCCCGCTCCTCGGCCCTCGCCTCCAAGGCGACCGGCTTCCCGATCGCCAAGATCGCCGCCAAGCTGGCCGTCGGCTACACCCTGGACGAGATCCCGAACGACATCACCCAGGAGACCCCGGCCTCCTTCGAGCCCACGCTCGACTACGTCGTCGTCAAGGCGCCCCGGTTCGCCTTCGAGAAGTTCCCGCAGGCCGACTCCACGCTGACCACCACCATGAAGTCGGTCGGCGAGGCCATGGCCATCGGCCGCAACTTCCCCGAGGCCTTCCAGAAGGCGCTGCGCTCGCTGGAGAAGAAGGGCAGCCAGTTCACCTTCACCGGCGAGCCCGGCGACAAGGAGACCCTGCTGCGCGAGGCGGTGCGGCCCACCGACGGCCGGATCAACACCGTCATGCAGGCCATCCGCGCCGGCGCCACCCCGGAGGAGGTCTTCGCGTACACGAAGATCGACCCCTGGTTCGTGGACCAGCTCTTCCTCATCAAGGAGATCGCGGACGAGCTGGCCGACGCCGCCGAGCTGACCGGTGACCTGCTCGCCGAGGCCAAGCGGCACGGCTTCTCCGACCAGCAGATCGCCGAGATCCGCGGCCTGCGCGAGGACGTCGTCCGCGAGGTCCGGCACGCCCTCGGCATCCGCCCGGTCTACAAGACGGTCGACACCTGCGCCGCCGAGTTCGCCGCGAGGACGCCGTACTTCTACTCCGCCTACGACGAGGAGTCGGAGGTCGCCCCGCGCGAGAAGCCGGCCGTCATCATCCTCGGCTCCGGCCCCAACCGCATCGGCCAGGGCATCGAGTTCGACTACTCCTGCGTCCACGCCTCCTTCGCGCTGTCCGACGCCGGGTACGAGACCGTGATGGTCAACTGCAACCCGGAGACCGTCTCCACCGACTACGACACCTCCGACCGGCTCTACTTCGAGCCGCTCACCCTGGAGGACGTCCTGGAGATCGTGCACGCCGAGCAGCAGGCGGGGCCGGTCGCGGGCGTCATCGTCCAGCTCGGCGGCCAGACCCCGCTCGGCCTGTCGCAGGCCCTCAAGGACAACGGCGTGCCGGTCGTGGGCACCCCGCCGGAGGCCATCCACGCCGCCGAGGACCGCGGCGCCTTCGGCCGCGTCCTCGCCGAGGCGGGCCTGCCGGCCCCCAAGCACGGCACCGCCACCACCTTCGCCGGGGCCAAGGCCATCGCCGACGAGATCGGCTACCCGGTCCTCGTGCGGCCGTCGTACGTGCTCGGCGGGCGCGGCATGGAGATCGTCTACGACGAGACCCGCCTCGCCGCCTACATCGCCGAGTCCACCGAGATCAGCCCCTCCCGGCCGGTCCTCGTCGACCGCTTCCTGGACGACGCGATCGAGATCGACGTCGACGCCCTCTACGACGGCGAGGAGCTGTACCTCGGCGGCGTCATGGAGCACATCGAGGAGGCCGGCATCCACTCCGGCGACTCGGCGTGCGCCCTGCCCCCGATCACCCTCGGCGGCTTCGACATCAAGCGGCTGCGCGCCTCCACCGAGGCCATCGCCAAGGGCGTCGGCGTGCGTGGCCTGATCAACATCCAGTTCGCCATGGCGGGGGACATCCTCTACGTCCTGGAGGCCAACCCGCGCGCCTCCCGTACGGTCCCCTTCACCTCCAAGGCGACCGCCGTGCCGCTCGCCAAGGCCGCCGCCCGCATCTCGCTGGGCGCGACCATCGCCGAGCTGCGCGCGGAGGGGCTGCTGCCGAAGCACGGCGACGGCGGCGAGCTGCCGCTGGACGCGCCGATCTCCGTCAAGGAGGCCGTGATGCCGTGGTCGCGCTTCCGCGACATCCACGGCCGCGGCGTGGACACCGTCCTCGGCCCGGAGATGCGCTCCACCGGCGAGGTCATGGGCATCGACTCCGTCTTCGGCACGGCCTACGCCAAGTCGCAGGCGGGCGCCTACGGCCCGCTGCCCACCAAGGGCCGCGCGTTCATCTCGGTCGCCAACCGCGACAAGCGCTCGATGATCTTCCCGGCCCGCGAGCTGGTCGCCCACGGCTTCGAGCTGCTGGCCACCTCCGGCACCGCCGAGGTCCTCAGGCGCAACGGCATCAACGCCACCGTGGTGCGCAAGCAGTCCGAGGGCACCGGTCCCGACGGTGAGAAGACGATCGTCCAGCTCATCCACGACGGCGAGGTCGACCTCATCGTCAACACCCCGTACGGCACCGGCGGCCGCCTCGACGGCTACGACATCCGCACGGCCGCCGTCGCCCGCTCCGTGCCGTGCCTGACGACCGTCCAGGCCCTCGCCGCGGCCGTCCAGGGCATCGACGCCCTCAACCACGGCGACGTGGGCGTCCGCTCGCTCCAGGAACACGCGGAACACCTGACCGCGGCCCGCGACTAGCAGCCCCGAGGGGGACACCGGAAACGGTGTCCCCCTCTTCATGAGGACCCTCGGTCCGCATGAGAACCCAGAGGACATTCCCAGATGTACAAGCTGTTCTTCCGCCTGGTCTTCACACGGATGGACCCCGAGAAGGCCCACCACCTCGCCTTCCGCTGGATCCGGCTCGCCGCGCGCGTCCCGGTGCTGCGCACCTTCGTCGCGGCGGCCCTCGCGCCCCGCCACAAGGAGCTGCGCACCGAGGCGTTCGGGCTGCGGATGCACGGCCCGTTCGGGCTCGCCGCCGGTTTCGACAAGAACGCCGTGGCGATCGACGGGATGTCGATGCTGGGCTTCGACCACGTCGAGATCGGCACGGTCACCGGCGAGCCGCAGCCCGGCAACCCCAGGAAGCGGCTGTTCCGCCTCGTCGCCGACCGCGCGCTGATCAACCGCATGGGCTTCAACAACGACGGTTCGCTGGCCGTGGCGGCCCGCCTGGCCACCCGCGAGCCCGTCTTCAGGACCGTCGTCGGCGTCAACATCGGCAAGACCAAGGTCGTCCCCGAGGCGGAGGCCGTCGCGGACTACGTGAAGTCGGCCGAGCGCCTCGCGCCGTACGCCGACTACCTGGTCGTCAACGTCTCCTCGCCGAACACGCCCGGACTGCGCGACCTCCAGGCGGTCGACCACCTGCGCCCGCTGCTGACCGCCGTCCGCGAGGCCGCCGACCGCACGTCCGCGAGCCGCCGCGTCCCGCTGCTGGTGAAGATCGCCCCGGACCTCGCCGACGAGGACGTCGACGCCGTCGCCGACCTGGCCGTGGAGCTGGGCCTGGACGGCATCATCGCCACCAACACCACCATCGCCCGCGACGGCCTCGGCCTGAGGTCCCCGGCCGCGCTGGTCGGGGAGACCGGCGGCCTGTCCGGCGCGCCGCTCAAGGCCCGCTCCCTGGAGGTCCTGCGCCGCCTGTACGCGCGGGTGGGCGACCGGATCACCCTGGTGGGCGTCGGCGGCATCGAGACCGCCGAGGACGCCTGGCAGCGCATCCTGGCCGGCGCCACGCTGGTCCAGGGCTACAGCGCCTTCGTCTACGAGGGCCCCTTCTGGTGCCGCGCGATCCACAAGGGCCTCGCCGCCCGCCTGCGCACCAGCCCGTACGCCACCCTCGCCGACGCGGTCGGCGCCGACGTGAGGAAGCCCCGATGACCAGCCTGAGCCCGATCGAGCCCTTCGGCGCCCGTCTGCGCCGCGCCATGGACGAGCGCGGCCCGCTGTGCGTCGGCATCGACCCGCACGCCTCCCTGCTCGCCGAGTGGGGCCTCGGCGACGACGTGGCCGGCCTGGAGCGGTTCAGCCGCACCGTGGTTGAGGCGGTGGCCGGCCGGGTGGCCGTGCTGAAGCCGCAGAGCGCCTTCTTCGAGCGGTTCGGCTCGCGCGGCCTCGCCGTCCTGGAGAAGTCGGTCCAGGAGGCTCGCGCGGCCGGCGCCCTGGTCGTGATGGACGCCAAGCGCGGCGACATCGGCTCGACCATGGCCGCCTACGCCGAGGCGTTCCTGCACAAGGACGCCCCGCTGTTCTCCGACGCGCTGACCGTCTCGCCGTACCTCGGCTACGGCTCGCTGAGCCCGGCCGTGGCGCTGGCGAAGGAGAACGGCGCCGGGCTGTTCGTGCTGGCGCTGACCTCCAACCCGGAGGGCGGCGAGGTGCAGCACGCCGTGCGCGCCGACGGCCGCAGCGTGGGCGCGACCGTGCTGGCCCACCTGGCGGCCGAGAACGCGGGACAGGAGCCGCTGGGCTCCTTCGGCGCGGTCGTCGGCGCCACCCTCGGCGACCTGTCCGCGTACGACCTGGACATCAACGGCCCGCTGCTCGCGCCCGGCATCGGCGCCCAGGGCGCGACCCCGGCCGACCTCCCGTCGGTCTTCGGGGCGGCCGTGCGCAACGTCGTGCCGAACGTCAGCCGGGGTGTGCTGCGTCACGGACCCGACGTCGGGGCGCTGCGCGCGGCGGCCGAGCGCTTCGCGGAGGAGATCCGGGCGGCCGTCGACGGGGCTGACACCCGCCGGTAGGCGCTCGGCTGAGCGGGCCGGTGCGGAATTGAGTGTGAATACATCCTCAAATCAAGGGCAATATGTCTGAAATGTCCGACCTGGCGGAGGCTGACCAGGACTTTTCCGCTGTTCTCGCTGACTCTGGCGGACTTGGCCGCTAGTCTCCGAGCGAGGGTGAAACGGGCAAGCGTGTTGCTCGTGGCTCCCCAGGTGTGGGGCGACTAGGTTCCTCACCGGTCCGTATCCGACAGTTCGACATCCGAGGTGACGTAGGCGTGGCTCTTCCGCCCCTTACCCCTGAACAGCGCGCAGCCGCGCTCGAAAAGGCCGCCGCGGCTCGCCGGGAGCGGGCCGAGGTCAAGAATCGACTCAAGCACTCCGGCGCCTCCCTGCACGAGGTCATCAAGCAGGGCCAGGAGAACGACGTCATCGGCAAGATGAAGGTCTCCGCGCTGCTCGAGTCCATGCCGGGCGTGGGCAAGGTCCGCGCCAAGCAGATCATGGAGCGTCTGGGCATCTCCGAGAGCCGCCGGGTGCGCGGCCTCGGTTCCAACCAGATCGCTTCCCTGGAGCGTGAGTTCGGCAGCACCGGCGCCTGAGTCCGGGGCCCGCGCCGGACCGGAGTCCCGGGCACCCCGGGATTGCTGGAATAATCGCTGCATGAGTGAACGTCCGCGGCTGACCGTGCTCTCCGGCCCCTCGGGGGTCGGCAAGAGCACGGTCGTCGCCCATATGCGCAAGGAACACCCCGAGGTATGGCTCTCGGTGTCGGCGACGACCCGCAAGCCGCGCCCCGGTGAGCAGCACGGGGTCCACTACTTCTTCGTCACCGACGAGGAGATGGACAAGCTGATCGCCAACGGCGAGCTGCTGGAGTGGGCCGAGTTCGCCGGCAACCGGTACGGCACGCCCCGCGCGGCCGTCCTGGAGCGGCTGGAGAAGGGCGAGCCCGTCCTGCTGGAGATCGACCTCCAGGGCGCTCGCCAGGTCCGTGAGTCCATGTCCGACGCACGGCTGGTGTTCCTGGCTCCGCCCTCCTGGGAGGAGCTGGTGCGCAGGCTGACCGGCCGGGGCACCGAGTCGCCCGAGGTCATCGAGCGCCGCCTGGAGGCGGCCAGGACCGAACTGGCGGCCGAGCCGGAGTTCGACGAGACCCTGGTCAACACCTCCGTCGAGGACGTGGCCCGTGAGCTGCTAGCCTTGATGGACGTTGTGTAATCGTGACTCTGATCACGATCATTGATTCTTTTCCATCCATCGGAAGGTAGAGCGTGTCCTCTTCCATCACCGCGCCCGAGGGCATCATCAACCCGCCGATCGACGAGCTCCTCGAGGCCACCGACTCGAAGTACAGCCTCGTGATCTACGCGGCCAAGCGTGCTCGCCAGATCAACGCGTACTACTCGCAGCTCGGCGAGGGCCTCCTCGAGTACGTGGGTCCGCTCGTCGACACCCACGTCCACGAGAAGCCGCTCTCGATCGCCCTGCGCGAGATCAACGCCGGTCTGCTGACCTCCGAGGCCATCGAGGGCCCCGCGCAGTAGTACTCCGCGGACGCGCCCGGATCCCAAGGGCGTACCCCGGTCGTACGTTCAGACCGCACTTGGTTTTTCCACAGACCCGGCAGTCACACTGCCGGGTCTGTGGTGTGTCATGGGTGTTGCAGGATTTCCGGACCGAGGAGACATGGTGGACAAGCCGAGGGTGGTACTTGGGGTCAGCGGTGGCATCGCCGCCTACAAGGCCTGTGAGCTGCTGAGAAGGTTCACCGAGTCGGGCCACGACGTGCGCGTGGTGCCGACCGGGTCCGCGCTGCGCTTCATCGGCGCCGCGACCTTCTCGGCCCTGTCCGGCAACCCCGTCTCCACCGAGGTCTGGGACTCCGTGCACGAGGTCCCGCACGTCCGCATCGGCCAGCATGCCGACCTCGTCGTGGTCGCCCCCGCCACCGCCGACATGCTCGCCAAGGCCGCCCACGGCCTCGCCGACGACCTGCTCACCAACACCCTGCTGACGGCCCGCTGCCCCGTGGTCTTCGCCCCGGCCATGCACACCGAGATGTGGGAGCACCCCGCCACCCAGGAGAACGTGGCCACGCTGCGCCGCCGCGGCGCCGTCGTCGTCGAACCCGCCGTCGGCCGCCTCACCGGCGCCGACACCGGCAAGGGCCGGCTGCCCGACCCCACGGAGATCTTCGAGGTCTGCCGACGCGTCCTCGCCCGCGGCGTCCAGGAGCCCGACCTGCGCGGACGCCATGTGGTGGTCTCCGCCGGCGGCACCCGCGAGCCCCTGGACCCGGTGCGCTTCCTCGGCAACCGCTCCTCCGGCAAGCAGGGCTACGCCCTCGCCCGCACCGCCGCCGCCCGCGGCGCCCGGGTGACGCTGATCGCGGCCAACACCCACCTGCCCGACCCGGCGGGCGTGGACGTCGTCCGGGTCGGCACCGCCGTCCAGCTGCGCGAGGCCGTGCTGAAGGCCGCGGCGGACGCCGACGCCGTCGTCATGGCCGCGGCCGTCGCCGACTTCCGCCCCGCGGCCTACGCCACCGGCAAGATCAAGAAGAAGGACGACAAGGAGCCCGAGCCCATCGTCCTGGTCCGCAACCCCGACATCCTCGCCGAGGTGTCCGCCGAACGGGCCAGGGCCGGACAGGTGATCGTGGGCTTCGCCGCCGAGACCGACGACGTCCTCGCCAACGGCCGCGCCAAGCTCGCCCGCAAGGGCTGCGACCTGCTCGTCGTGAACGAGGTGGGGGAGCGCAAGACCTTCGGTTCCGAGGAGAACGAGGCCGTCGTGCTCGGCGCCGACGGCAGCGAGAACCCCGTGCCGCACGGGCCCAAGGAGGCCCTCGCCGACGTCGTCTGGGACCTGGTCGTGGACCGCCTGGACTGACGCGGGCGCGGTCGGCCGGGCGAACCCGGTGGACGGATTCAGGCCATGCTCAAGTCGGGGGCCGCTACCCTGGCCAAGGTCGCCGGGCATTGTGCAGAATGCTCGTGCCGCAGGTCACAGCGCTCCCGAGAGGCGAGACGGTGACCCACCGGCCGAGTGCGACCGATAAACTGTTCAAGGTCGACCGGGCGCAGCCCCGCGTTCGACTGCAAATGATCAGCCAGCAGCCGCTGCAACCACAGGGAGCGTTGTGTCCCGTCGCCTGTTCACCTCGGAGTCCGTGACCGAGGGTCACCCCGACAAGATCGCTGACCAGATCAGCGACACCATCCTCGACGCGCTTCTGCGCGAGGACCCGTCCTCCCGGGTCGCCGTGGAGACGCTCATCACCACCGGCCTGGTGCACGTGGCCGGCGAGGTGACCACCAAGGCGTACGCGGACATCGCGACCCTGGTACGCGGCAAGATCCTCGAGATCGGTTACGACTCCTCGAAGAAGGGCTTCGACGGCGCCTCCTGCGGCGTGTCCGTGTCCATCGGCGCGCAGTCCCCGGACATCGCGCAGGGTGTCGACACCGCCTACGAGTCCCGCGTCGAGGGCGACGAGGACGAGCTGGACAAGCAGGGCGCCGGCGACCAGGGCCTGATGTTCGGTTACGCGTCCGACGAGACGCCGACCCTCATGCCGCTGCCGGTCTTCCTCGCCCACCGCCTGTCGAAGCGGCTGTCGGACGTCCGCAAGAACGGCACGATCCCCTACCTGCGCCCGGACGGCAAGACGCAGGTCACCATCGAGTACGACGGCGACAAGGCCGTCCGTCTCGACACGGTCGTCGTCTCCTCGCAGCACGCCTCGGACATCGACCTGGAGTCGCTGCTCGCCCCCGACATCCGCGAGTTCGTGGTGGAGCCGGAACTGAAGGCGCTGCTCGATGACGGCATCAAGCTGGACACGGAGAACTACCGTCTCCTGGTCAACCCCACCGGCCGCTTCGAGATCGGCGGCCCGATGGGCGACGCGGGCCTGACCGGCCGCAAGATCATCATCGACACCTACGGCGGCATGGCCCGCCACGGTGGCGGTGCCTTCTCGGGCAAGGACCCGTCCAAGGTGGACCGCTCGGCCGCCTACGCGATGCGCTGGGTCGCCAAGAACGTCGTGGCCGCCGGTCTGGCCTCGCGCTGCGAGGTGCAGGTCGCGTACGCGATCGGCAAGGCCGAGCCGGTGGGCCTGTTCGTGGAGACCTTCGGCACCCACAAGGTCGACACCGACAAGATCGAGAAGGCCATCGACGAGGTCTTCGACCTCCGCCCGGCCGCGATCATCCGCGACCTGGACCTGCTGCGCCCGATCTACGCCCAGACCGCCGCCTACGGCCACTTCGGCCGCGAGCTCCCCGACTTCACCTGGGAGCGCACGGACCGCGTGGACGCCCTGCGCAAGGCCGCCGGTCTGTAGTCCCACAGCCGCTCACGAGGCCCGGCTCCCTTCGGGGGGACCGGGCCTTTGCGCTCTCGGGGGTCAACGGGCAGGTCCCAGCCGGAGCCGCCGGCGCGCACGGTCGACCTCCAGGACCCCGACCCGAAGCTCCTGCCCCTCCTCGACGCTCCGACCGGCCAGTTCGCCGGAGTGCACCAGGCCCTCCACGAACGCGTTGACGCGGACGAAGACCCCGAAGGGGACGATCTTGGTAACCGGCCCGGTCACGACGTCCCCGACGGCCGGGGCCGACGCGTCCCAGGGGTCGTCCTGGAGCGCTTTGAGGGAAAGGGCGACCTGGCCGCGGCGGGTGTCCGCGACGAGCACCTGTGCCGTGATCCGCCGACCCGGCGCCACCACATCCGCCGGATCGTCGAACCGGGACCAGGACAGCTCGGGGACGTTGACGAACCCGGTGCCCTCGTAGACCGGATGCGCGGGCTCGCCGTCGAGTCGTACGAAGACCCCGAAGCGGTGGACCGAGGAGACGGTCCCCGTCACGACGTCGCCCCGCGCGATGCCCAGCAGGAAGCGGTACAGCGCCTCGTCCTCGCAGGCCCGCCCCGACAGCAGAGTCCTGCCCTCGCGCCCGTCCCGCATCGTCACCTCCGCCCGGACCCGCTGCCCCACCGTGAGCACGTCCGACGGGCGCTCGATGCGGCGCCAGGTCAGCTCACCGCCGGGGATGCGGCCGGTGGGGCCTTCCGTGTCGCCGTCCAGCAGGACGAGCACGTCGTCTCCGTCGAACCCGGCCACGGTGCCGGTCAGCAGCTCCCCGGGGGCGACGAGACGTTCTCTCAGGTGATCCAGCGGGTCCGGCGTCGGTTCGGTCATGGGGACGAGCGTAGGCGCGCCGCCCCGGCACCGGAACCGGACGAGCCCGTGGGCTCCCCGCACCACGCGGCGTTGTCGGTCGGGTTTGGTAAGAATGCAGACGTGAGCAGCCAGAACGGGGAGCCCCGGGCGAACGGGGACGGCGGGGCCGAAGAGGCGCCGCCGGAGCAGCTCGCGCTCATCCGGGAGAGCGTGCGCAAGGCCAGGACGCCCCGGGCCAAACCGCGCACCTGGCGCGGCGCCGCGCTCGCCGAGCACCTGCCCGTCGCGCGGGTACTGGTCGACAAGGGCGTCCTCCACCTCGACCGGTACTTCGACTACGCGGTCCCCGCCGAACTGGACGAACAGGCACAGCCCGGCGTGCGCGTGCGCGTGCGGTTCGGCGCCGGACGGCACCGCGTGCGCGAGGGCCGCCGCGAGGGCGGCGGCCTCATCGACGGCTTCCTCGTCGAACGGCGGGCCGAGTCCGACTACTCCGGCCCCCTCGCCGCGCTCGCCCAGGTCGTCTCCCCCGAACCCGTCCTCGGCGAGGAACTACTCGGCCTCGCCCGCGCCGTCGCCGACCGGTACGCGGGCAGCCTCGCCGACGTGCTCCAACTCGCCGTACCGCCCCGCAGCGCCCGAGCCGAGAAGCGCCCCTCACCCGCGCCCCTGCCACCCCCCGAGGCACCCGACCCCGGCTCCTGGACGCGGTACGAACAGGGCAGCGCCTTCCTGCGGACCCTGGCCACCGGCGGCGCCCCCCGCGCGGTGTGGCACGCGCTGCCCGGACCGCTGTGGAGCGAGGAACTGGCCCGCGCCGTCGCCGCCACCCTCGCCTCCGGACGCGGCGCGCTCGTCGTCGTCCCCGACGGACGCGCCGCCGCCCGCGTCGACGCCGCACTCACCGCCCTGCTCGGCCAGGGACACCACGCCCTGCTCACCGCCGACGCCGGCCCCGAGAAGCGGTACGCGCAGTGGCTCGCGGTACGGCGCGGCTCCGTGCGCGCGGTCGTCGGCACCCGTGCGGCCATGTTCGCGCCCGTACAGGACCTCGGGCTCGTCGCGATCTGGGACGACGGCGACGACAGCCACAGCGAACAGCACGCCCCCCAGCCGCACGCCCGCGACGTCCTGCTGCTGCGCGCGACCCTCGACAAGTGCGCCTTCCTGCTGGGCGGTCTCTCCTGCACCGTGGAAGCGGCCCAACTGGTCGAGAGCGGCTGGGCCCGGCCCCTGATCGCCGGACGGGAGCAGATACGGCGGTCCGCGCCGCTCGTACGCACCGTCGGGGACGAAGACCTCGCCCGCGACGAGGCCGCCCGCGCCGCCCGGCTGCCCACCCTCGCCTGGCAGGCTGCCCGCGAGGGCCTGCGGCACGGACCGGTGCTGGTCCAGGTGCCCCGCCGGGGGTACGTGCCACGCATGGCCTGCGACCGGTGCCGGGCCCCGGCGCGCTGCCGCCACTGCTCCGGGCCGCTCCAGGGGCAGGACGCGGGCGTGCTGCGCTGCGGCTGGTGCGGACGAGAGGAAGGGGCCTGGCACTGCCCCGAGTGCGGCGGCTTCCGGCTGCGCGCCCAGGTGGTGGGCGCCCGGCGCACCGCCGAGGAACTGGGCCGCGCCTTCCCCGCCGTACCCGTGCGCACCTCGGGCCGCGAACACGTACTGGACACCGTGCCGGGCACCCCCGCGCTGGTGGTGAGCACCCCGGGCGCCGAACCGGTCGCCGAGGGCGGATACGCGGCGGCGCTGCTGCTCGACGGCTGGGCCATGCTCGTACGACCCGACCTGCGGGCCGGTGAGGACGCGCTGCGCCGGTGGATCGCGGCGGGGGCGCTGGTGCGGCCGCAGGGCGAGGGCGGCACGGTGGTCGTGGTGGCCGAGCCGACCCTGCGGCCCGTGCAGGCGCTGGTGCGCTGGGACCCCGTCGGGCATGCGCTGCGGGAGCTGTCCGAGCGGGCCGAACTGGGCTTCCCGCCGGTGTCCCGGATGGCGGCCGTGTCCGGGACGCCGACGGCCGTGGCGGAGTTCCTCGCCACGGTACAACTGCCGCCGGACGCCGAGGTGTTGGGTCCGGTACCGCTGCCGCCCGCCCCGCCCGGGGGCCCTCGCAGATCCGGGGCGGCGCCGCCCGGCGAGCACTGGGAGCGGGCCCTCGTCCGGGTCCCGCCGGGCAGCGGCTCGGCGCTGGCCGCCGCCCTGAAGACCGCGCAGGCCGCGCGGATGGCGCGGGGGAGCGGGGAGGCGGCACGGGTGAGGGTGCGGATCGATCCGCCGGACATCGGGTGAGCGCCTGGGGGCTCGCGCCGGGCGGAGGAGTGCGTCCTCGGGGCGGGCTCCCTCCGCCCGGGGACTTTCCGGAGCGAGCCCCGTCCCCGGGACCTCCCGGAGGCCGAGAGGCCGACCCGGCCCCCTCCCGGAGGCCAGAGGCCGACCCGGCCCCTCCCGGAGGTGCGCACCGGCCCTCCCGGGAGGGCGAGGCAGGTCAGCCGCTGCGCGGGCCCGGGAAGGCCGTGGGGCGGGGCTCCTCCCGGAGCGTCGGGCTGCCCGCCGTCGGCTGGGTGGGCATCGAGCGGGCGGCGGGGACCGTCGGCACCGCGGGCAGGCCGGCGTTCACGTTGAGCGTGCGGGTGCCGGACGGCTCCGGGGTCCGCTCGGCCTCCGCGGCCGCCTGGGCCGCGGCGCGGCGGGCGCCGTAACGGCGGTGCACCGCCTGCTTGGTGACCCCGAGCGCCGAGCCCACCGCGTCCCAGGAGAAACCGAGCGAGCGGTCGAAGTCCACGGCGGCGGTGACCAGGGTCTCGACACTGTCGCGGAGTTCCTGGGCGAGGCGGACCGTCGGGGCGGGGGCGCGTCCGTAGACGACGAAGCCCGTGGACGGGCCGGTGCGGCGCGGACGGTAGACGTTGCCCAACTGGGCGGTGAGCGTGCGCAGTGCGTCCACCTGCCGGCGGACCCGCTCGATGTCCCGCACCAGCAAGTGCAGGCTGGCCCGAGCCTGGGCGTCGTGGGTTGCGTGGTCGGCCATGAACAAGCCTCTCGAACCGGCGTTGAAAGGAAATGGGCGGCTGAAGCGGCCCTATGTGGTCAACTCTTTCTTGACCAACGCGTGTGCGCTCCCCTGGTCACGGGGTGGGGGCGTGCGGGCATATGCGTACGCCGTCGGTCCGCCCGCGCGCCGCCCGACCCCAGGGGGCCGGGGGGCGGGGCGAGTTGACGGCCGCCGTGCTCCGCGAGGTGCCGCTTCCCGCGCGGTCATAGACTGGTGCGCTGCCCGTCCGATCCCCGCCCGAGAGGCCCGATCCCGCCCATGAAGCTCGTCTTCGCCGGTACCCCCGAGGTCGCCGTTCCCGCCCTGGACGCCCTGCTCGCCTCCGGGCGGCACGAGGTGGCCGCCGTCGTCACCAGGCCCGACGCCCCCGCCGGACGGGGCCGCAGGTTGGTCGCGTCGCCCGTGGCCGAGCGGGCCGAGGAGGCCGGCATCGAGGTGCTCAAGCCGGCCAAGCCGCGGGACCCCGACTTCCTCGCGCGGCTGACGGAGATCGCCCCCGACTGCTGCCCGGTCGTCGCCTACGGTGCGCTGCTGCCCCGCGTCGCCCTCGACATCCCCGCCCACGGCTGGGTCAACCTCCACTTCTCGCTGCTGCCCGCCTGGCGCGGCGCCGCGCCCGTGCAACACGCGCTCATGGCGGGCGACGAGATCACCGGCGCGTCGACCTTCCTCATCGAGGAGGGCCTGGACTCCGGGCCGGTGTACGGGACGGTGACCGAGGAGATCCGCCCCACGGACACCAGCGGCGACCTGCTCACCCGGCTGGCCTTCGCCGGGGCCGGGCTGCTCGCGGCGACCATGGACGGCATCGAGGACGGCACCCTGAAGGCCGTACCGCAGCCGGCGGAGGGCATCACCCTCGCGCCGAAGATCACCGTCGAGGACGCCCAGGTGCACTGGGCGGCGCCGGCGCTGCGCGTCGACCGGGTCGTGCGCGGCTGCACCCCGGCACCCGGCGCCTGGACCACCTTCCGCGGCGAACGGCTCAAGCTCATCCAGGTCGCCCCGGTGCCCGAGCGGACCGACCTCGCGCCGGGACGGATCGCCGCGGGCAAGAACAGCGTGCACGTGGGCACCGGCTCCTACGCCGTCGAACTCCTCTGGGTCCAGGCCCAGGGGAAGAAGCCGATGCGCGCGGCGGACTGGGCCCGGGGGGTGCGGATCGCGGAGGGGGAGGCGTTGGGCGGCTGAGCGGACCGCGTTTACGTCTCCGGGGGGCCTCCCCCCGCCCCCTCCCCCCGCCCCTCCCCACCCCCGCCCCCCTCACCCCGCCCCCGAGGATCTCCCCGCCCCGGTACCCGGCCGGGGCTCGCGCCGTCCCGGGACGCACAGCGGGACGCACCGCGGGCCGCCGCCGCAACGCCCCGGGCCGGGGAGTGGCCGCGAGGGGCCGGGCCGACCCGCGCCACCTCGACGGAGGCTGTGGACGTAGGCTTGGCCGCATACCCCTTTCACTTCCGGAGCACCTTTTTCGTGAGCGAGCAGTCGCGGCGGGTTCGTAAGCCCGCCAAGCCCTATCGGCGTCCCAAGAAGGACCCCGTCCGCATCCTGGCCTTCGAGGCGTTGCGGGCGGTGGACGAGCGGGACGCCTACGCCAACCTCGTGCTGCCCCCGCTGCTGAGGAAGGCGCGGGAGAAGGACGACTTCGACGCGCGGGACGCCGCGCT
The DNA here is from genome assembly GCF_030269125.1 of Streptomyces hygroscopicus subsp. hygroscopicus. GTDB lineage: Bacteria > Actinomycetota > Actinomycetes > Streptomycetales > Streptomycetaceae > Streptomyces > Streptomyces hygroscopicus_C. The sequence continues at coordinate 206,168 of NZ_BSSM01000012.1, forward strand.
CGCGACCGAGCTGGTGTACGGGACGCTGCGCCGCCAGGGCACCTACGACGCCGTGATCGCGGCCTGCGTCGACCGGCCGTTGCGCGAGGTCGATCCGCCGGTGCTGGACGTGCTCAGCCTGGGCGCGCACCAGTTGCTGGGGACGCGGATCCCGACGCACGCCGCCGTGTCCGCCACGGTGGAACTCGCCCGGGTCGTGCTCGGTGACGGGCGGGCCAAGTTCGTCAACGCGGTGCTGCGCAAGGTCGCGCAGGACGATCTCGACGGATGGATCGCCAAGGTCGCGCCGCCCTACGACGAGGACCCCGAGGACCATCTCGCCGTCGTGCACTCCCATCCCCGCTGGGTCGTCTCCGCGCTGTGGGACTCGCTGGGCGGCGGGCGCGCCGGCATCGAGGAACTGCTCGCGGCCGACAACGAGCGGCCCCGGGTCACGCTGGTCGCGCGGCCGGGCCGGGCCACCACCGAGGAACTGCTGCGCGAGGAGGCCGCGGAGGCCGGGCGCTGGTCGCCGTACGCCGTGCGGCTGGCCGAGGGCGGCGAGCCGGGCGCGGTCGAGGCGGTGCGCGAGGGCCGCGCCGGGGTGCAGGACGAGGGCAGCCAGCTGGTCGCCCTCGCGCTGGCCAACGCGCCCCTGGAGGGGCCGGACACCAAGTGGCTCGACGGCTGCGCGGGGCCCGGTGGGAAGGCGGCGCTGCTGGGGGCGCTCGCCGCCGAGCGGGGCGCCGTGCTCCTCGCCTCGGAGAAGCAGCCGCACCGGGCCGGTCTGGTGGCCAAGGCGCTGGCCGGCAACCCGGGGCCGTACCAGGTGATCGCGGCGGACGGTACGCGGCCGCCGTGGCGGCCCGGCAGTTTCGACCGGGTGCTGGTGGACGTGCCCTGCACCGGGCTCGGCGCGCTGCGGCGGCGGCCCGAGGCGCGCTGGCGCCGGCGTCCCGAGGACCTGGACAACTTCGCTCCTCTCCAGCGCGCCCTGCTGCGCACTGCGCTCGACTCGGTGCGCGTCGGCGGCGTGGTCGGCTATGCCACCTGCTCCCCGCACCTCGCCGAGACCAGGGCGGTCGTCGCCGATGTGCTCAAGCAGTACCCGGACGCCGAACTCCTCGACGCCCGGCCGCTGCTGCCCGGGGTCCCCGCGCTCGGCGAGGGCCCGGACATCCAGCTGTGGCCGCATGTCCACGGCACTGACGCGATGTACCTCGCGCTGATCCGCCGGACCGCCGGCTGACGGTCGCGAGGAACGGGTTGCGCGGTTCACATTTCACCGCGTGCGTCGGCTTCGTCGCCGTCGGTTATCCACAGGAACGGGCGGATCAACTGATGAACCGCGGATCAGTATGATGAACGGTCTCGCCTGTGGACGGGCGCGAACATCAGTGCCTCGGGCATGGCAGTCTTGGGGCATGGCCGTGCAGATCAACCCCAGCATCCTGTCCGCCGACTTCGCGCGCCTCGCGGAGGAGGCCAAGGCTGTCCAGGGCGCCGACTATCTCCATGTCGACGTCATGGACAACCACTTCGTCCCCAACCTCACGCTCGGCGTGCCGGTGGTGGAGTCCCTGGCGCGTGCGACGGACACCCCGCTGGACTGCCACCTGATGATCGAGGACCCTGACCGCTGGGCTCCTCAGTACGTGGAGGCGGGCGCCTCGTCCGTCACCTTCCACGTGGAGGCGGCCGCCGCCCCGGTCCGCCTCGCCCGCGAGATCCGCGCCAAGGGTGCGCGCGCCTCCATGGCGCTCAAGCCCGCGACGCCGATCGAGCCCTTCGAGGATCTGCTGCCGGAACTCGACATGCTCCTGATCATGACCGTCGAGCCGGGCTTCGGCGGCCAGGCCTTCCTCGACATCATGCTGCCGAAGATCCGCCGCACCCGTGAGCTGATCGCCAAGCACGGCCTCCAGCTCTGGCTCCAGGTCGACGGCGGCGTCTCGGTGTCCACGATCGAGCGGTGCGCCGAGGCGGGCGCCGACGTGTTCGTCGCCGGCTCGGCGGTCTACGGGGCGCAGGACCCGGCGGAGGCGGTGCGCGCCCTGCGCGCCCAGGCGGAGACGGCCACCGCCAAGGCGACCTGGGCATGCGACCACTGAGCCACGGCTATGTGAACGGTTGAGAGAACGGCGCCCATCAGGGCGGATCAGTTGCGCCGAATCTGCAAGGATGAACGGCGAATCCAGAGTGTGAACAGCAGTGAGGAGATCGCCGTGTCGGGTATGTCGGCGGGCCGGTCAGCCATGCGGATGGGACCCGCTGAGCTGGTCCAGGCGGCGGCCATGGCCCGCCGCTTCTACCTCGAGGGCAAGTCCAAGATCCAGATCGCGGAGGAGTTCGGCGTCAGCCGCTTCAAGGTGGCCCGGGTCCTGGAGACGGCTCTCGAACGGGATCTCGTACGCATCGAGATCCGTGTGCCGGCCGAGCTGGACGCCGAGCGCTCCGACGCGCTCCGCGCCCGCTACGGCCTGCGGCACGCCGTCGTGGTCGAGTCCCCGGCCGAGGCGGAGGAGACCCCCGACCCCGAGAACCTCGGCGAGGTCGCCGCGGACCTGCTCGGCGAGCTGGTCAACGAGGGGGACGTGCTCGGGCTCGCCTGGGGCCGGTCCACCATCCACATGGCCGCCGCGCTCGACCGGCTGCCGCCGTGCACCGTGGTGCAGCTGACGGGTGTGTACGACGCGGGTACCTCGGAGCGCGGTTCGGTCGAGGCCGTGCGCCGTGCCGCGCAGGTGTCGGGCGGCGACGCCCACCCGATCTACGCGCCGATGCTGCTGCCGGACGCGGCCACCGCGGCGGCGCTGCGCAGCCAGACCGGGATCGCCCGCGCCTTCGAGTACTTCGACAAGGTCACGGTCGCCTGCGTCTCCATCGGTTCCTGGGAGCCGGGCATCTCGACGGTCCACGACATGCTCAGCGACGAGGAGCGGGCGCACTACGCCTCGCTCGGCGTCGCCGCCGAGATGGCCGCGCACCTCTTCGACGCCGAGGGGCGCCGGATCGGGCGGGACCTCGGGGAGCGGTGCATCACCGTCAAGGCCGACCAGCTGCGCCGTATCCCGGAGGTCGTCGCGATCGCCGGTGGTCAGCGCAAGGCGGCCGCGATCGACGCGGTGCTGCGTTCCGGGCTGGTCACCAGCCTGGTCACGGACACCTCGGCCGCGGACTACCTGATGACGGCGGGCCAGACCCCGAAGCCCGCGCTGAGCCGCCAGGACCCTGACGGGCAGTGAGGGAGCCGGGGGCCGACGGCGCCTGGTGAGGGGGTGCGGTCACCGACGCGCCGGCCGGGTCCCGGTTCGTCCGTGGTCCCGCCGTCGCACCGCCGACGGCCACGCCACCCCGGTTCCCGGCCGGCCCCGGCACCGCTGACCGTCCCCTCGGCGTGCCGTGCTGTCGTCGATACGCGACCGTCGTGACAGCATCGTCCGCATGGTGTTGCGCTGCGTCCCCTCGATGTCCGGACGGCACCGGCCCCGGGCGCCCGGCCGGACCGTGCCCCGGCTTCTCGCGGGGCTGCTCGTCGTCCTCGCCGTCCTGCTCGCCGGCTGTGCCACGGGCACGACCACCGGTACGGGAACGCGTACCGGCTCGCCCACCGGCACCGGCACCGCCGCTCCCGGGTGGGCCAGGGGCATGGCGACCGTGCCGGAGTCGCGCTTGCCGGCGGAGGCCCGGCGGACGCTGGCCCTCATCGACCGGGGCGGGCCCTATCCCTATGCGCGGGACGGGATCGTCTTCGGCAACCTCGAGCGGCACCTGCCGAAGCACCCGCGCGGCTACTACCACGAGTACACCGTGAGGACACCGGGGTCGCGCGCGCGGGGCCCGGCGCATCATCACCGGACAGGGCGGGGAGTTCTACTACACCGATGATCACTACAACTCGTTCCGGGCGGTGCTGAGATGACCGAGGAACTCGGCGACCGCCTGGTCGTCACCCTGGACCTCACCGGCGTCACCGACAAGGCCGGCCTGATGGACGCCGTGGCGCGGGCCCTCGGCCTGCCCGGCTGGTTCGGCCGGAACTGGGACGCACTCCTCGACAGCCTCACCGACCTCTCCGTCTGGCCGCCCGCGGCGCGCGGGCACGGGCTGCTGCTCGTCGTCACCGGGTGGGAGCCGTACGCGGACGCCCGGCCCGAGGAGTGGCGGGTGGCCCGCGAGGTCTTCACCGAGGCGGGCGAGCGCACCGCCCCGCTCACCGTGGCCCTCGCGCTGGGATGAGCGTGTCCCGCCGCGCGGGCTCGGCGTGACGGCACGTCAACTCCGCTTGCGAAGAGGCTTCGGTGGGCTTCGCGGCGTCCTTCGCGGGTCCTCTCCCGTCGCGGCTCCCCTCCCGGGTGCGTGGCGTGCCCCTGTCGCCCGGGGTGCCGTGGGCGGGCAGCTCGGCGGGACGGCCGGATGATCGTGCCGGGGAGGTCGAACCGGCCCGCACGCCGTGTCCACGCACGGGGCGCATCGATGGACGAGTGGTTCGTCGCCGGGAGCAGCGGGACGGCAGGCGTACGTCCGCTCGCTTCCCGGGAACGGCGCGCGCCGCCCCGGGGTGATCGGTTTCGGCGGATCCTCCGAAGGCCGTCCGGACACCCTGGAGGTTCCGCCCGGGTACGCGCCGGGCCGGGCCATGGGAGAATGAAGTACGTGCTCTTTTCCCCCCGGCGCACCCGTCGGGGGGTCACCTCTGAACGACTGGGATGTGCAGCACGTGCGTTTCCTCAATGACATCCGGCCCACGTACGACCTGACGTACGACGACGTGTTCATGGTGCCGAGCCGCTCCGCCGTGGGCTCCCGGCAGGGCGTGGACCTCAGTTCGCCGGACGGCACGGGCACGACCATCCCGCTCGTCGTCGCCAACATGACCGCCATCGCCGGGCGCCGCATGGCCGAGACGATGGCCCGCCGCGGCGGCCTCGTGGTCATCCCCCAGGACATCCCGAGCGACGTCGTCACCGAGGTCGTCTCCTGGGTGAAGAGCCGCCACCTCGTGCTGGACACCCCGATCGTGCTGGCCGCGCACCAGACCGTCGCCGACGCCCTTGCCCTGCTGCCCAAGCGGGCGCACAACGCGGGCGTGGTCGTGGACGAGAACCAGCGGCCCATCGGCGTCGTCACCGACGAGGACCTCACCGGCGTCGACCGCTTCACCCAGCTCGAAGTGGTCATGTCCAAGGACCTGCTCCTGCTGGACGCGGACATCGACCCGCGCGAGGCCTTCCACACCCTCGACACGCACAACCGCCGCTACGCGCCCGCCGTCGACAAGGAGGGCCGGCTGGCCGGCATCCTCACCCGCAAGGGCGCCCTGCGCGCCACCCTGTACACCCCGGCCGTGGACGCGAACGGCAGGCTGCGCATCGCCGCCGCCGTCGGCATCAACGGCGACGTGGCGGGCAAGGCCAAGGAACTGCTCGACGCGGGCGTGGACACACTCGTCATCGACACCGCGCACGGCCACCAGGAGTCGATGATCAGCGCGATCAAGGTGGTGCGGGCACTCGACCCGCAGGTGCCCGTCGTCGCGGGCAACATCGTCTCCGCCGAGGGCGTCAAGGACCTGATCGACGCGGGCGCGGACATCGTCAAGGTCGGTGTCGGCCCCGGCGCCATGTGCACCACCCGCATGATGACCGGCGTGGGCCGCCCGCAGTTCTCCGCGGTGCTGGAGTGCGCCGCCGAGGCCAGGAAGTACGGCAAGCACGTGTGGGCCGACGGCGGCGTCCGCCACCCGCGCGACGTGGCCATGGCCCTCGCCGCGGGCGCCTCGAACGTGATGGTGGGCTCCTGGTTCGCCGGTACGTACGAGTCCCCGGGCGATCTCCAGCACGACGCGGACGGCCGCCCGTACAAGGAGTCGTTCGGCATGGCCTCGGCGCGCGCGGTGCGCAACCGTACGTCGGAGGAGTCGTCGTACGACCGTGCCCGCAAGGCGCTGTTCGAGGAGGGCATCTCCACCTCGCGGATGTTCCTCGACCCGGCCCGCCCGGGTGTGGAGGACCTGGTCGACTCGATCATCGCGGGGGTCCGTTCCTCCTGCACCTACGCCGGCGCCGGCTCGCTGGAGGAGTTCCACGAGCGGGCCATCGTCGGCGTCCAGAGCGCGGCCGGGTACGCCGAGGGCAAGCCGCTGCACGCCAGCTGGAACTGATCTCCGCGGCCCACGGCTCCCGCCGCCCCCGCGAAGGGAACGGCGGGGCCGTCGCCGCGTCAGCGGCCGCCGGGGGCTCGGCGCGCGCCCGATGCGCCGCGGGCCCGTGGAACCCGGTGCTCGGTGTCCGGCCGACGGCCGGGCTCGTGTTCTACTTCGGGTACGGCTTTCGCCGTTCCCGTCTCGCGACCGGTGACGACCCCGCGGTGGCGGCAGCGAAGTGAACGAACCGAAGAAGTAAGTGAACCACCCCCTGTGCTGAACGATCTCGACGAACGCATCGTGCACGCCCTCGCCGAGGACGCCCGCCGCTCCTACGCGGACATCGGACAACTGGTCGGACTGTCCGCACCCGCGGTGAAACGCCGCGTCGACCGGTTGCGGGCGACCGGAGCGATCACCGGATTCACCGTGCGGGTGGATCCCGCGGCGCTCGGCTGGGAGACCGAGGGGTACATCGAGATCTACTGCCGGCGCAACACGTCGCCGGAGACGATCCTGCGGGGGCTGGAGCGGTACCAGGAGGTGGTGGCCGCCTCGACGGTCACCGGGGAAGCCGATGCGATCGCGCAGGTCTTCGCCTCCGACATGCGGCATTTCGAACGGGTGCTGGAACGGATCGCGGGGGAGCCGTTCGTGGAGCGGACGAAGTCCGTGCTCGTCCTGTCGCCGCTGCTGCGGAGGTTCTCCTCGGGGGCGCCGGGATAGCGGCGGATTCCGGCGCGGGGGGTTCGGCGCGATGCCGGGGCGGCTGGGCCCGAGGCCGCGGGAGACCGCCACGGACCCGCGCCGGCATCCGGGGACACGGCCCGCGTCCTAGTCCGCCGCCTTCCGCGACAGCGCGTTGTTCCCGATCGAGTTGTGCACGCTGAAGGTCACCGCGTCCGGCCGGTAGCGGTCGTCCGACCACTCCACCGGGCGGCCCTCGCGCGTCGTCGTCACCCGGCGGACCCGCAGCAGCGGACTCGTGCGGCGCACGCCCAGCAGTTCCGCGTCCCGCGCACCGCAGGCGACCGCGTCGATGATGTGCTCGCCGTAGGCGAAGACGAGGCCGGTGTTGTCGAAGAGGCGCTGGGTGACGGAGGGACAGTCGGGTTCGATGGACTCGACGGCGGGGGAGATCCAGTCGGCGTACACCGTGCGTTCGAGCAGGACGGGCTCGCCGTCCAGTCCGCGCAGTCGCAGAACATGCAACACCGGTGCGCGCAGGGGGACCTGGAGGCGGACGGCATCCTCGTGGGTGGCCGGGCGGTACGACTGTGCCACCACGTGGCCGGTGGCCTCGCGGCCCATCGCGCGCGCCCACTGGGCGAAGCTGCGCAGCTCCTCGAAGCTCTGGCTGCGGCGGCTCGCGAGGACGACGCGGCGGGCGCCCTGGCGGGAGCCGATCAGCCCCTCCGCGGTGAGCGCCGCGACGGCCTGGCGGACGGTGCCGCGCGAGACGCCGTAGTGGGCGGCCAGCTCCGACTCCGAGGGCAGTCGGCTGCCGACCGTGTACTGCTCGCGGTCGATCGCGCGCCGCAGCTCGTCGGCGATCTCCTCGTGTCGCGCCGTCATGCTTCCCCTCTGCTCAGGCCGCTGTGCACAGCGTGACCAGCCTAGTCGACGTCCCGGTGTGATCCGGGCGAGCCGTAACTGTGCAGGGAATCAGCGGCTGGAGTTCCCTCCGCGTTTACGGACAGGACATCGCGGGCGGGCGTACTGGGGCCGACTTGTTCAGACAAGTTTGTCTAGCGAGTCTCAAGACCCTCGTAGCACCTCACCCCCGTGCTTCCCCTGGAGAGACCGTGAAGTTGTCCCTGCCGAGAAACGCCGTGCTCGGCGGTTCCCTCGCCGTCGTCGCCGCGCTCGCGCTGAGCGCCTGCGGCGCCGCCCCCGACAACGCGTCGACCACGACCAAGGACGGCAAGAGCGCCGCCACCGCCGCCTCCGCGGCCGACTTCGGCGGCATGGACGCCCTCGTCAAGGCGGCCAAGAAGGAAGGCTCGCTGCACATCATCGCGGTGCCCCGCGACTGGGCCAACTACGGCGCGATCATCGACGCCTTCCAGAAGAAGTACGGCATCAAGATCCAGGACGAGAGCCCCGACGGCTCCAGCCAGGACGAGATCAACGCCGTCACCTCCCGCAAGGGCCAGGACCGCTCCCCCGACGTCCTCGACCTCGGCAGTTCCTTCGCCCTCAGCGCCGCCCAGCAGGGACTGCTCGCGCCCTACAAGGTGGCCTCCTTCGCCGACATCCCGGCCGGCCAGAAGGACCCGCAGGCGCGGTGGTACAACGACTACGGCGGCTACATCTCCATCGGGTGCGACGCCAAGCGCGTCAAGGTGTGCCCGACCACCTTCAAGGACCTGCTCAAGCCCCAGTACAAGGGCCAGGTCGCGCTCAACGGCAACCCCACCAAGTCCGGTTCGGCCTTCGGCGGCGTCTACGCGGCGGCGCTCGCGGGCGGCGGCTCCTTCGACGACATCCAGCCCGGCCTGGACTTCTTCGCCAAGCTGAAGAAGAACGGCAACTACACGCCGGTCGAGTCCACCCCGGCCACCGTGGAGAAGGGCGAGACCCCGATCTCCATCGACTGGGACTACCTGAACGCCGGTTACGCCGACGAGTTCAGGACCAAGGGCCTCGACTGGAAGGTCACCGTCCCCAGCGACGGCCAGTACGCCCAGTACTACTCCCAGGCCATCACCAAGGACGCCCCGCACCCCGCGGCCGCCCGGCTGTGGCAGGAGTTCCTGTACAGCACCGAGGGCCAGAACCTGTGGCTCAAGGGCTACGCGCGCCCGGCCCTGATGACCGCCATGCAGTCGGCGGGCACGCTCGACACCTCGGCCGCCGCCAAGCTGCCCAAGGTCACCGGCGCGCCGTCGTTCCCGACCGAGGCCCAGCAGAGCAAGGCCAAGACGGTCATCGCCCAGGGCTGGGGGAAGGCCGTCTCCGGATGACCACCGCCCTCCCGCATACGGACGTGGCGCCCGTCGCTTCTGCGAAGCGGCGGCGCCGCGCCCCGGGCTGGCTCGCCGTGCTGCCGCTGCTGGTCTTCACCGCCGTCGCCTTCGGCCTGCCCGCGATCGCCATCCTCGACGGCGCCTTCACCGCCAAGGACGCCACCACCGGCGCCACCTCCTACACCGGCGCCAACCTGACGGCCTCGCTGCACGGCGCGTACCTCACCGCCCTGCTCGGCAGCGTCAAGCTGTCCGCGATCTCCGCCGTTCTCGGCGCGCTGCTCGGGCTGCCGCTCGCACAGGCCGTGGCCGGTTCGCGTTCCCGCGCGCTGCGCGAGGCCGTGCTGACCGCCTCCGGCGTGCTCGCCAACTTCGGCGGTGTCCCGCTGGCCTTCGCCTTCGTCGCCACCCTCGGCAACGCGGGCGTGCTCACCATGCACCTCGGCCTGAAGGACAGCGGCTGGAACCTGTACAGCTTCTGGGGCCTGGTCCTCGTGTACCTGTACTTCCTCATCCCGCTGATGGTCCTCACCATCACCCCCGCCCTCGACGGCCTGCGGGCCCAGTGGCGGGAGGCCGCGCTGAACAACGGCGCCACCGGGGCGCAGTACTGGCGGCACGTGGCCCTGCCCGTGCTCGCGCCCTCCCTGCTCGGTGGTTTCGTCCTGCTGTTCGGCAGCGCCTTCGCCGCCTACGCCACCGCCGCCGCCATGGTCGGCAGCGCGGTTCCGCTGGTCACCCTCCAGATCGCCGACGCGCTGTCCGGCAACGTCCTGGTCGGGCAGGAGAACGTCGCCCTCGCCCTCAGCCTCGACATGGTCCTGGTGGCCGGACTGGTGATGGCCGTGTACCTGCCCCTGCAACGCCGGAGCGCCCGATGGCTCGACGCCTGACCCCCTGGCGGTGGGCCGTCCTCGGCCTCGCCGCCCTGTACTTCCTGGTGCCGCTCGCCGCCTCCGTGGTCTTCACGGTGGACGATCCGGACGGGATCAGCTTCGACGCCTACACCAGGATCCTGTCCACCGGCGGCTTCGTCTCCAGCCTCGTGCTGTCGCTGGAGCTGGCCCTGGCCACCATCGTGGTCGTGCTGCTGCTGATGGTGCCCGCCGTGGTGGCGCTCCGGCTCGGCGCGCCCCGGCTGCGCCCGGTGGTCGAGGTGGTCTGCTCGCTGCCGCTGGTGGTGCCGCCGATCGCGTTCGTCGCCGGCATCGTCACCGTCCTGAAGTGGGGGCCGGACCACCTGTCCCGGACCCCGCTGTTCCAGACCTTCGTGGCGATCCAGAACCCGGGCTTCCCCGTCGTGCTGGTCCTCGCCTACGTCGTGATGGCGCTGCCCTTCGTGTACCGGGCGCTGGACGCGGGCCTGCGCGCCATGGACGTGCGCACCCTGGTGGAGGCCGCCCGCAGCTGCGGCGCCAACGGACCGCAGGCGCTGGTGCGGGCCGTCCTGCCCAATCTGCGCGGGGCGCTGCTGAACGCGGCCTTCCTCACACTGGCGCTGGTCCTCGGCGAGTTCACCGTCGCCCAGCTGCTGGGCTACCAGCCCTTCGCGGTGTGGATCTACAACGTCGGCGGCGACCAGGCCCAGATGTCCGTCGCCGTGTCCGTGCTCAGCCTGCTCGTCACCTGGGCCCTGCTCCTCGCGCTCGCCGGCGTCGGCGGCGGACGCAACCGAACCGCTCCTTCCCGGGGATGAGAACACACCATGACCGCGACCACACTTGAGAAGGCCGCCACCGAGCAGGCCGCGACCGTCGAGTTCCGGGGACTGCGCCGCGAGTTCGGTGCCACCGTCGCCCTCGACGGGCTCGACCTGACCGTCCGGCCGGGCGAGTTCCTGGCCCTGCTCGGCCCCTCCGGCTGCGGCAAGACCACCGCCCTGCGCATGCTCGCCGGATTCGAACACCCCGACTCGGGCGCGGTGCTGGTGGACGGCCGGGACATCACCCGGGTGCCGGCCCACCGTCGCGACGCCGGGATGGTCTTCCAGTCGTACAGCCTCTTCCCGCATCTCGACGCCGTCGACAACGTGGCCTTCGGACTGCGCATGCGGGGCGTCCGAAGCGCCGAACGGCGAGGCAGGGCCGCCGAGTTGCTGGAGCTGGTCGGCCTCGGCGACAAGGGGAAGCGCTTCCCGCACCAGTTGTCCGGCGGCCAGCAGCAGCGCATCGCGCTCGCCCGCGCCCTCGCCCTGCGCCCCCGCGTCCTGCTGCTCGACGAACCGCTGTCCGCCCTGGACGCCAAGGTGCGGCTGAGCCTGCGCGAGGAGATCCGCCGACTCCAGCAGGAACTCGGCATCACCACCCTGTTCGTCACCCACGACCAGGAGGAGGCCCTCTCGATCGCCGACCGGGTCGCCGTGATGCGCGCCGGACGGCTCGAACAGTGCGCCGAGCCCGCCGAGTTGTACGGCCGACCCGCCACCGCCTTCGTCGCCGAGTTCGTCGGCACCATGAGCCGGATCGCGGGCACGCTGAAGGACGGCACGGTCGAGGTGCTCGGACAGCGGCTGCCCGCCGACGGCGAGGCGGCGGACGGCGAGGTGGACGTCCTGGTGCGGCCCGAGAACCTGCGGGTACGGGCCGACGCGCACGGCGGCGCCCAGGTCGTCGCCACCGCCTTCCTCGGCGCGGTCGTCCGGCTCACCGTCCGGCTCGCCGACGGCACCGAGGCCAAGGCCGACCTGCCCGCGCACGAGGCCGCGGGTCTCGGCGCCGGAGCCGCCGTCTCCGTCTCGCTGCCCGAGCGCCCCGTACTCGTGGCCACCCGTACCCGGAACTGAGGACTGACACCCACGTGACCACCCCCCACACCTCTCAACTCCCGCTCCAGGCAGTCCTGTTCGACATGGACGGCACGCTCGTGGACACCGAGCACCTGTGGTGGGAGGCGGTCGAGGCGGTCGCCGGGCGGCCGCTGAACGACGCCGACCAGCCGGACGTCCTCGGCCGTCCGGTGGAGCACACCGCGGCCTGGCTCGCCGCCGCCACGGGGCGGCCGGTCGCGGATCTCGCCGCCGGTCTCCACCGCGAGTTCGCCGACCGGGTCCGCACCCGGACCGAGCCCCGCCCCGGCGCCCTCGCCCTGCTGGACGAACTGGCCGCCGAGGGCGTCCCCACCGCGCTGGTCACCGCGTCCCCGCGCGCGGTCGCCGACGTGGTCCTCCGGGCCCTGGGCGCCCACCGGTTCGCGGTCTCCGTGACCGCCGACGACACCGCCCGCACCAAGCCCGAGCCCGACCCCTACCTCGCCGCCTGCCGCGCCCTCGGCGTCGACCCGGCCGCCTGCGTGGCCGTCGAGGACACCGAGACCGGCGTGGCCTCCGCCGAGGCCGCCGGGTGCGCCGTGCTCGCCGTGCCGTCCCTCGCCCCGATCGGCGCGGCGCCCGGCCGCACCGTGCGGGGCAGCCTGGCCGGGGTCACCGTGCGGGAGCTGAGCGGCATGGTCACGCCCGCGCTGACCGTCATGAGCTGGAACCTGTGGCTCGGCGGCGCGAAGATCGACGACCACCGCGCCAAGCAGGTCAAGGTGATCCTGGACAGCGGCGCCGACGTCGTCGGGCTCCAGGAGACCGCGGGCACCGCCGCCCGGGAACTGGCCGAGGCGCTCGGCTGGTACCACCACCGGGCCGGCGAGAACCTCGGCGTCATCAGCCGCCACCCGATCACCGCCCGCTTCGGCGACCCGGACGTCGGCTTCTACGGCGCCGCGGGCGTCCGCGTCCAGGTCGCCCCGGGCCGCGCGGTCGACGTGTGGACCGCGCATCTGCACTACACGCCGTACGGGCCCTACGAGCACGCCTTCGACGGGCTGCCCGCGGCCGAACTGATCGCCCACGAGGAACTGCGCCTGACCCAGATGCGCGACGCGCTGGACCGGATCGCGCGGGCGTCCGAGGAAGGCGTCCCGGTCGTCCTCACCGGCGACTTCAACTGCCCCTCCCACCTGGACTGGCCCGACGTGGCCTGGCCGGTGACGCGGGCCGCCGAGGAGGCCGGGCTCACCGACTCCTACCGCGCGGCCCACCCGGACCCCGTCGCCGAGCCCGGACACACCTGGTCGCCGGTCCACCCGGTGCACGAGGACGGTGGCGGACGGCCCGAACCGCAGGACCGGATCGACTACGTCCTGCACCGGGGCCTGATCGTGCGAGGCGCGCGGACCGTGGTCACCGGGGAGGTGCGCCCCTGGCCGGACGTGGCCGAAAACGAATGGCCCTCCGACCATGCGGCGGTGCTCACCACCTTTGTGTTTCCTATGAGCTGACCTGGGGTTACCGCCGGTCACCATTGCGGTTCGAGGTGACCGTCCCGTAAGTTGTGCGCGCTCTCTACTGACTGGTAATCCGTTAGGTCCTCCATGCGCTGGCCCCTCGGCCGTCCCACCACCGTCCGCACCCGGATCGTGGCGCTCGCGCTCGCTCCGGCCGTCGCCCTGATGGCCCTGTGGGGCTTCGCCATGGTGTCGGTCACCGCGGAGCTGCGCGCGCTGATCCGGGCCCAGGGGGTGTACCACGACTTCGGCACCCCCGTGGACACCGCGATCGGGCAGATCCAGATCGAGCGCCGGATGTCCGCCGCCTATCTGGGCGCCGGCGGCCGCGACGCCGCCGGCGCGGGCGAGCTGCTCCGCCAGCAGCGCCGTACCGACCATGTGGTCGACGCGATGCGGCAGGCGATCCGGGGCGGCGACCGGAGCCGGCTCACGGGGCGGCAGCGGCAGTCGCTGGACGCCATGGTCGCGGCCACCGGCGAGCTGGACGGGCTGCGCCGGCGCGTGCTCACCCGGCGGATCGGCTGGGACCAGGCGGTCGAACAGTACAGCGCGCTGGTGGAGCCCGCCTTCGACGTGCAGTCCACGCTGACCGCCCTGCAGGCCGGGCAGCTCGCCCGCGAGACCGAGACCGTCTTCGAACTGGTCCGGGTGCGCGAGTTCGTCTCCCGCGAGGACGCGCTGGTCGCCGGGGCGCGGGCGGCCGGGACCACGCTGACCCCCGGCCAGTACGGTGCGCTCACCCAGACCATCGAGGACCGGCGCGTCTTCCAGCAGACCTATGTGCCGGACCTGCCCGCCGACTCCCGGGCCCTGTTCGAGGAGTTCCAGCGCGGCGACCTGTACCGCTCGCTGAACCGGGGTGAGGACGCGCTGCTGCGGGCCGGGGCCGGCGGGGCGTTTCGGGCGGTGGCGGCGGACGACTGGCGCTCGACCATCGACCGAATCGTCAAGCGGTACCGCGACCTGTGCACCGCGGCCGGGGACAACTCCGCGGCGCGCGGCCGGGCGTTCGCCTACCAGGAGCTGACCAAGGCGGCCGTCGCCGGCGGTGCCGGACTGGTCGCGGCGGGCCTGTCGCTGTGGTTCGCGGTGCGCGGCGCCCGGCGCATCTCGCGCCGCCTGGAGGTCCTGCGGGACGCGGCCGATGTCCTCACCACCCGGCAACTGCCCGACGTGATGCGCCGGCTGGGGGCCGGTGAGGAGGTGGACGCGCTGGCCGAGGCGCCGCCGCTGCCCGCCGCCGCGGTCCGTGACGACGAGATCGGGCAGGTCGGCCGGTCCTTCAACACCGCGCGCCTGGCCGCCGTCGAGGCCGCGGTGAAGCAGGCCACCCTGCGCCGGGGCCTGTTCGCGGTGCTGCTCAACATCGCGCGCCGCAACCAGGCGCTGGTGCACCGGCAGCTGAAGCTCGTCGACACCCTGGAGCGGCGCACCGAGGACCCGGACATCCTGCGCGAGCTGTTCCGCATCGACCACCTCACCACCCGCATGCGGCGGCACGCGGAAAGCCTGATCATCCTCTCCGGCTCGGCGCCCGGCCGGCGTTGGCGCCGGCCCGTGCCCGTCGCACACGTCGTCTCCTCCGCGGTCGGGGAGATCGAGGACTACACGCGCGTGGTCGTGCCGCCGATGCCGGACACCGGGATCGCGGCGGACGCGGTCGCCGACGTCGTCCATCTCCTCGCCGAACTGCTGGAGAACGCCACGGTGTTCTCGCCGCCGCACACCCAGGTCACCCTGCGCTCCGGGCGGGTCGCCGGCGGCTTCGTGCTGGAGATCGACGACCGCGGCCTCGGCCTCGACGCCGAGGCCCACGCCCACGCCGAGCGCACCCTCACCGACCCCGACACCTTCGACCCCACCCGGCACGACCGCCTCGGCCTCTACGTCGTCGGCCGCCTCGCCGCCCGCCACGGCATCGAGGTCGGCCTCCGGGACTCCCCGTACGGGGGCACGACCGCGGTGGTACTGCTGCCGGAGACGATCCTGGCGGAGGTCGGGGCGACGGGGGGCGCCGCCCGGGGGGAGGCCGGGACCGGGGCCGTGGCAGGTGCACGGGTGCCGCTCCCGCCCGAGGAGCACGGCGAGGTACGACCGCTGCCGTCGCGGCGCCCGGGAGGGCCCGCGCCCGCGCGGGACGGCGGGTCGCCGTCCGCGGCCTTGCCGGCGACGGGGCCGACCCCGCCCGCGTCCGGTGCCGCGCGGTACGGAGCGTCGGCGCCCGCGCCCCTGTCCGCCGGGAGGCCCGGCGCGCAGGAGTCCGGTGCCGGGGCGCGGACGCCGTCCGAACCTCTGCCGTCGCGGAGGCGCGGGGCGCACGACTCCGGCACCGCGCCGGGGCCGACCCCGCCCGCGCCCGGTGCCGTACCCGGGGCACCGCCCGCGCCCGGTGCTGTATCGGGGAGCTTGCCCCCGTCCGGTGCCGTACCCGAGATCCCGCCCGCGCCCGGTGCTGTATCGGGGAGTCTGCCCGCGCCTGGTGTCGTACCGGGGACCCCGCCCGCGTCCGGTGGCGTACCGGGGAGTCTGCCCGCGTCTGGTGTCGTACCGGGGACCCCGCCCGCGTCCGGTGCCGTACCGGGGAGTCTGCCCGCGTCTGGTGTCGTACCGGGGACCCCGCCCGCGTCCGGTGCCGTACCGGGGAGTCTGCCCGCGCCCGGAGTCGTACCCGGGGCACCGCCCCCGCCCGGTCACCCCTCGCGAGCGGCTCCCGAGCCCCCGCACACCGCCGGGCCCGCCGTTCCCACCCTGCCCATCCGTGTGCGTCAGGCCTCCCTCGCGCCGGAGTTGCGCGACGAGCCGCGGCCACCGGAGGAGCCCGCGCGCCGGGAGGTCGGCGCCGAGGAGATGCGGGCGATCTTCGGCGCCTTCCAGCGCGGTCTCGACCAGGGGCGCAAGGGGATACCCGCGCGGCC
The DNA here is from genome assembly GCF_030269125.1 of Streptomyces hygroscopicus subsp. hygroscopicus. Taxonomy (GTDB): domain Bacteria; phylum Actinomycetota; class Actinomycetes; order Streptomycetales; family Streptomycetaceae; genus Streptomyces; species Streptomyces hygroscopicus_C. The sequence continues at coordinate 222,451 of NZ_BSSM01000012.1, forward strand.
CGGCGCGATCCGCGACGACACCGTGACCACTCACGCCGACGAAGGGACGGACACCGACGATGCACGGTGACGACCAGACCCCCGACAAGCCCTCCGCACCCGCCGGAACGCCCGGCACGGACCTCGGCTGGCTGCTGGACGACCTCGTGGCGCGCACCGACCACGTCCGCCAGGCCGTGCTGCTCACCGCCGACGGCCTCACGCTGAGCAGTTCGGAGGGCATGCCCCGGCAGGACATCGAGCATCTCGCCGCCGTCTGCTCCGGATTCCACGGCCTCGCCCGGTCGGCGGGGGAGCGCTTCGCGGCCGGCGAGGTGCGCCAGACCATGGTGATGCTGGACGACGCCTACCTGTTCATCACCCCGGCGGGACACGGCAGCCGGCTCGCGGTGCTCAGCGAGGCCGGCACCGACGTCGGCCAGCTCGCCCACGAGATGGCCCTGCTGGTCCGCCGCCTCGGCAGCCATCTGGACGCGGCAGCCCGTGCCACCCCATGATCCGGCCGTGAGCGACGAGCACTGGTACGAGGACGAGACCGGGGCGATGGTGCGCCCCTACATGGTGACCCGGGGCCGTACCCGGCCCTCGGACCGGCATTCCATCGATCTGATGTCCCGGGTCACCGCCCTGGAGACGGCGGACGCCGCGGCGGCCGGCGTCGACCACGCGAGCGCCGCTCTGCTGGACCTGGTGCGGCGCGGGCCGCGCCCGGTCGCGGAACTGGCCGCGGACGCCGACCTGCCGCTGACCGTGGTGCGGGTGCTGCTCGGCGACCTGGCCGAGGCGGGCCTCGTCCGCATCGACGAGCCCCGGCGCGACCAGGCGGGGGGCCCGGCCGCCGATCCCGGTCTGCTGCGGGAGATCGTGGCGCGGCTGCGCGGAATCTAGCGTTTGTCACAGCCGTGTAGGGGACCGGTGTCGGACGGAACCCGCGACGCACCCCGGTTGTCTCACACCACAGCACGTCAGCCGTACCTCTTAAGGGGAATCATGCGCGTCCAGAAGATCTCTCTGCTCGCCGTCGCGGTCGCCGCGGGTCTGTCCCTCACCGCCTGTGGGAGCAGTGACAGCGGCTCCTCCGGCGGCAGTGACTCCTCCTCGCCGAGCGCCACCGCCTCGGACAGCTCCGGCGGCCAGGGTTCCGCCTCCCCGGGCTCCGGAAGCTCCGGCGGCTCCGGCGGCTCCACCGGGTCCACGGGGTCCACGGGGTCCACCGGCCGGAACGGCGGCCAGTCGGGCACCGCCCACGGCCCCACCGGCTCCGGCCGCGCGTCCGGCTCCGGCTGCACCACCGCCCACCTGTCGTTCAGCACCTCCGGCGGCATGGCCGAGGGCGAGCTGATCGTCAACATGAAGAACACCGGCTCGGCCAACTGCACCCTGCACGGCTTCCCGGGCGTCGACCTGAAGAGCAAGGACGGCACGATCAGCGCCTCCCGCAGCAAGCTCGCCGCCCCCACGGTCACCCTCCAGCCGGGCGCCGAGACCCGCTTCACCCTGCACTACCCGCCGAACACCTCCGGCGGCTCCGGCGAGACCTTCACCCAGCTCGTCGTCACCCCGCCGAACGAGACCCACTCCACGACCCTGAACGCCGGCATCAACGTCCCCGTCACCGACGGCGGCCCCGGCATCACCGTCGACCCGGTCGGCACCGGCAAGTAACCCATGCTCCATCCGCCCGGGGAGCCCGCACAGCGCCCCCGGGCGGCACCCGGCCGTGAGACGCAACGAATCGCCGTCCGGGCCCCCGCGCACGCAACGAACCGCGCACCGGCGCGCAACGGCTGCTCCTTGTCCGGCCGAGCGCGCCGACCGTACCGTCTATCTGACCCCGAACCCCCTCCGCGACCGGTGAGGTAGACGCATGCGCACCGCCCTGCTCCAGAGCTCCGGCCACCCCGGCTCCGTCGCCGAGAACCTCGCGGTTCTGGACGGGGCCGCGGGCCGGGCCGCCGCCGCGGGCGCCGCGCTGCTGACCGCACCCGAGATGTTCCTCACCGGCTACGCGATCGGCGACGCCGTCGGCCGCCTCGCCGAGCCCGCCGACGGCGCCCGCGCCGCCGCGATCGCCGAGATCGCCACCCGGCACGGCCTCGCGATCGCCTACGGCTACCCCGAGCGCGACGGCGACACCGTCTACAACTCCGCCCAGCTGATCTCCGCCGACGGCACCCGGCTCGCGAACTACCGCAAGACCCACCTGTTCGGCCGCTTCGAGCGCGAGCACTTCACCCCGGGCGAGCGGCAGCTCGTCCAGGCCGAGCTGAACGGCCTCACCGTCGGCCTGCTGATCTGCTACGACGTCGAGTTCCCGGAGAACGTCCGCGCCCACGCCCTCGCCGGCACCGACCTGCTGCTGGTCCCGACCGCGCAGATGCACCCCTACCAGTTCGTCGCCGAGTCGATGATCCCGGTGCGCGCCTTCGAGAACCAGATGTACGTCGCGTACGTCAACCGGGTCGGTTCGGAGGGGGAGTTCGAGTTCGTCGGCCTCTCCGTCCTCGCCGGGCCCGACGGCGTCGCCCGGGTCCGAGCCGGGCGCGCCGAGCAGTTGGTGTTCGCGGACGCCGACCCGGCCTTCCTGGCCGCCTCCCGCGAGGCCAACCCGTACCTGGCGGACCGTCGCCCGGGGCTGTACGGCTCCCTGATCTGACACTCCCTCAACTCGTTCTTCCCCACCTGTTCTTTCGTGCAAGGAGTCCGCACCCCATGACGTCCACGGTGCCCAACGCCGTCGAGCACACCGACGGGCAGCAGCCGCCGATCACCATGTTCGGCCCGGACTTCCCCTATGCCTACGACGACTACCTCGCCCATCCGGCGGGCCTCGGCCAGATCCCCGCGACCGAGCACGGCACCGAGGTCGCCGTCATCGGCGGCGGTCTGTCCGGCATCGTCGCCGCGTACGAGCTGATGAAGATGGGCCTCAAGCCCGTCGTCTACGAGGCGGACCAGCTCGGCGGCCGGCTGCGCACGGTCGGGTTCGAGGGCTGCGACGAGTCACTGAACTGCGAGCTGGGCGCGATGCGCTTCCCGCCGTCCTCCACCGCGCTCCAGCACTACATCGACCTCGTCGGCCTGACCACCAGGCCCTTCCCGAACCCGCTGGCCGAGGCGACCCCGTCGACCGTCGTGGACCTCAAGGGCGAGTCGCACTACGCCGTCACCATCGACGACCTGCCCCAGGTGTACCGGGACGTCGCCGACGCCTGGAACAAGTGCCTCGAAGAGGGCGCCGACTTCTCCGACATGAACCGCGCCATGCGCGAGCGGGACGTGCCGCGCATCCGCGAGATCTGGGCGCGGCTGGTCGAGAAGATGGACAACCAGACCTTCTACGGATTCCTGTGCGACTCCGAGGCCTTCACGTCCTTCCGGCACCGCGAGATCTTCGGCCAGGTCGGCTTCGGCACCGGCGGCTGGGACACCGACTTCCCCAACTCCATCCTGGAGATCCTGCGCGTCGTCTACACCGAGGCCGACGACCACCACCGCGGCATCGTCGGCGGCTCGCAGCAGCTGCCGCTGCGGCTGTGGGAGCGCGAGCCGGAGAAGATCGTCCACTGGCCGTACGGCACCTCGCTGAGCTCCCTGCACGTGGACGGCGAGCCGCGCCCGGCCGTGACCCGGCTGCACCGCACCGCGGGCGACCGGATCACCGTGACCGACGCGAACGGCGACATCCGCACCTACAAGGCGGCGATCTTCACCGCCCAGTCCTGGATGCTGCTGTCCAAGATCGCCTGCGACGACTCGCTCTTCCCGATCGACCACTGGACCGCGATCGAGCGCACCCACTACATGGAGTCCAGCAAGCTCTTCGTCCCCGTCGACCGGCCGTTCTGGCTGGACAAGGCCGTCGACGACCGGGGGAACCCGACGGGGCGCGACGTCATGTCGATGACGCTCACCGACCGCATGACGCGCGGGACCTACCTGCTGGACGACGGACCGGACAGGCCCGCGGTGATCTGCCTGTCGTACACCTGGTGCGACGACAGCCTGAAGTGGCTGCCGCTGTCCGCGAACGAGCGGATGGAGGTCATGCTGAACTCGCTCGGCGAGATCTACCCGAACGTCGACATCAGGAAGCACGTCATCGGCAACCCGGTGACCGTCTCCTGGGAGAACGAGCCTTACTTCATGGGCGCGTTCAAGGCCAACCTCCCCGGCCACTACCGCTACCAGCGCCGCCTGTTCACGCACTTCATGCAGGACCGGCTGCCCGCCGACAAGCGGGGCATCTTCCTCGCCGGCGACGACATCTCCTGGACGGCCGGCTGGGCCGAGGGCGCCGTCCAGACCGCGCTGAACGCGGTCTGGGGCGTCATGCACCACTTCGGCGGCGAGACCGACGCGACCAACCCGGGCCCGGGTGACGTGTACGACGAGATCGCGCCGGTGGAGCTCCCGGAGGACTGAGCGGCGGACGCGGGCGGCCGGTCAGACGCCGGCCGCCCGCGCCTTCTCGAACACCTCGGCGGCGACGTCCGTCAGCTCCTGCGCGTCCCGCGCGGTGCCCTGGAGGTCGAGGAGGATCTCCTCCAGGCCGATCTCCGCGTACTCCACCAGGTCCTGGACGATCTGGTCGGCGCTGCCCCGCAAGGGCCGGCGGCCGGCGCCCTCGTGCGCCTCGGGCAGGAGTTCGGCGTTCACCCGCAGCACCGTGCGGATCGGTTCCGTACGGCCCCGCTCCTCGGCGAGTTCCCGCAGCTCGCGCCACTGGGCGGCGACCCGCGCGCCGCCCATGGCCACCGGCAGCCAGCCGTCGGCCCGCTCCACCAGCCGGCGCCAGGCCCGCCGGTTGCCCGCGGCCAGCAGGATCGGGATCGGCCGGGCGGGCTTGGGTCCCACCACGGCCGGGGCGATCCTCGTCAGCGGGCCGTCGTGGGCGACCGGGTCCGGGCCCCACACGGCGCGGCACACGTCGATGATCTCGTCCAGCACCCTGCCGCGCTCCGCGAAGGGCCGTACGCCCGCGGCCGCGTACTCGTCCAGGGACCAGCCGGTGCCGAGGCCCGCCAGCACCCGGCCGCCGCTCGCCGCGTCGAGCGAGGCCAGCGCCTTGGCGAGCTGGAACGGCAGGTGCAGCGGCGCCACCAGCACGCTGGTGCCCAGCTCCGCGCGCTCGGTGGCCGCGGCGGCCAGCGTGAGGGTGACCAGCGGTTCCGCCACGGACCGGTACTGGTCGGGCCAGGGCAGGCCGTCGATGTCGTACAGCCCCTGGGCGGCGGGCTCCGGGAACAGGGCCCGTTCGAAGACCCACAGGCTGTCGTAGCCGATCGCCTCGGCGGCGCGGGCCACCTCCGGGACGTCCCTGCCGATCGAGAACTGCCGCATCTGGGGGAGACCGAGACCGAGCCGGGTCGCCATGCCGTCGCTCCTTCGTAGTCGGGTTCTCTCAGCGCGCGAGCGGTGTCAGCAGCATCCTTCCCGCGAATCCCACCGCCGCGTCCAGCCGTTCGGCGAACTCCCCGGCGACGTCCGGGCAGTGGCGCAGCGCCCACAGGGCCCGCGCCGCCGCCCAGGCGGCGTCCCGGGCGCGCTCCAGGCTCCAGGCGCCCAGGAGATGGGTGAGCGGGTCGGCGAGCTGGAGCAGGTCGGGGCCCGGCATCAGATCCTCGCGGACCCGTTCCTCCAGGGCGGTGAGGATCTCTCCGACGTGCTCGAACTCGTCCTCCAGATCGACGGGTTCACAGCCGATGGCGCGGCAGGCGTCCACGACCGCGAGGGCGAGGTCGTGCCCGATGTGCGCGTTGACGCCGGCCAACGCGAACTGGAGCGGCCGTACGCCGGGATGGCGGCGCAGCTCGAACAGCGGCCGCCAGCACGCGGGCGGTCTGCGGTCGGCCTCGGCGGCCTCGACCGCCCGCAGGTACCGCTCGGCGAACCGCACGTCCAGCGCCGCGGCCGCCCGGGGATCGGGGAACTCCCCGGTGCCCAGGCGCCGGTCGATCTCCTCGGTGACGGTGAGGTAGACGCGGTTGAAGACGGCGACGCCGTCCCGCTCGGGCAGGACGGCGGCCAGGGCCCGCATCCGGGAGACGACGGTGTCGACGGCGGGGGCGGTGACGGGGGACGACTGCGACATGGGGGAAGGGTCGCAGCCCGGGACCGGCCGATGTGCCGACCGGCCCGGTGCGTCGCCGGAACGGGGGAACGGGTCTTTACGACTGGGCGGTCGGGGAGTCCGGGTCGTAGCTGGAGGTCCCCTCGTCCAGCAGCGGCTCCTGCCCCTTGAGGTGGGCCGGCGCGAAGGCGCGCAGCGCGTGGTAGCCGGTGATGACGACCAGGGTGCCGAGCGCGATGCCGCTGAGGGAGAAGTTGCTGGTGAACTTCATGCTCACGTTGCCCACGCCGATGATGATGCCCGCGGCGGCCGGCACCAGGTTCAGCGGGTTGCGCAGGTCCACCTTGGCGTTGAGCCAGATCTGCGCGCCGAGCAGGCCGATCATGCCGTAGAGGATGACCGTGATGCCGCCGAGCACGCCGCCCGGGATGGCGGCGACGATCGCGCCGAACTTCGGGCACAGGCCGAACAGCAGGGCGAAGCCGGCGGCCGCCCAGTACGCGGCGGTGGAGTAGACGCGCGTCGCGGCCATCACGCCGATGTTCTCGGAGTACGTGGTGTTCGGCGGGCCGCCCACCGCGGTGGACAGCACGGAGGCGACGCCGTCGGCCGAGATCGCCGTACCCAGCTTGTCGTCCAGCGGGTCGCCGGTCATCTCGCCGACGGCCTTGACGTGGCCCGCGTTCTCCGCGACCAGCGCGATGACGACGGGCAGCGCGACCAGGATCGCCGACCACTGGAAGGACGGCCCGTGGAAGTGCGGCAGACCGATCCAGTCGGCCTTGGAGACGCCGGAGAGGTCCAGGCGCCAGTGGTCGGTGAGCTTGCCGCTGCCGTCCACGGAGTGGATCCTGCCGAAGAGGCGGTCGAAGACCCAGGAGATGCCGTAGCCGAAGACCAGGCCGAGGAAGATCGCGATGCGGGACCAGAAGCCGCGCAGGCAGACCACCGCGAGCCCGGTGAACAGCATCACCAGCAGCGCGGTCCACTGGTCCTGCGGCCAGTAGGTGGAGGCGGTCACCGGGGCCAGGTTGAAGCCGATCAGCATCACGACCGCGCCGGTCACGATGGGCGGCATGGCCGCGTGGATGATCCGCGCCCCGAACTTCTGCACCGCGAGGCCCACCAGGAACAGCACGACGCCGACGGCGAGTGTCGCGCCGGTCACGGTCGCGCTCGTACCGCCCTGCGCGCGGATGACCGCGGCCACGCCCACGAAGGACAGGGAGCAGCCGAGGTAGCTGGGCACCCGGCCGCGGGTGGCGAGCAGGAAGATGACCGTGGCGACGCCGGACATCATGATCGCCAGGTTGGGGTCCAGGCCCATCAGTACCGGCGCCACGAAGGAGGCGCCGAACATGGCGACGACGTGCTGGGCGCCGAGGCCCACCGTCCGGGGCCAGGACAGCCGTTCGTCGGGCCGTACCACTGCTCCTGGCGCGGGGGTCTTCCCGTCACCGTGCAGTTTCCAGCGCACGCCGAGGTCCATGGTGGGGTATCGCTTTCTGTGTCGCGTCCGGGCAGCCGAGGGGGCCGGGGGACAGGGGGGTTATCCGCACCATTGTCGCTGGTCGCCGAAGCGGTCCGTGCACGCGGCCCGTGCGGGGGTGTTCCGGGGACGTCCCGGAGGGTGTGCTGAGCGGTCGCTTAGTATGGAATGCCGTACCCCCGGGGGTCCACCCCCGGCCGCCTCGCCCAGGAGCCCCGCAGTGACCGTCGAAGCCCCGTCCGCCCCCGCCGTCTCCCACGGCCGGCTGATGCCCGTCACCGTCCACTTCGACGACCTCGACGCGCTCGGGCTGCTGCACAACGCCCGCTATCCGCTGCTGGTCGAGCGCGCCTGGACCGAGCTGTGGCACGAGCACGGGATCCGCTTCGACGGCGACTGGGCCGCGGCCGGCGACGCCTGCAACGCGGTGCGCGAACTGCGCATCGGCTACGAGGCCCCGGTCACCAGCCCCGGCCGCTACGCCGTGCACCTGTGGCTGGACCGGCTCGGCACCACCGGGCTCACCTACGGCTTCCGCTTCTGCTCGGCCGACGGGAGCGAGACCTACGCCCGGGGCGCCCGGGTGCTGGTGCGGCTCGACGCGGCGACCCTGCGCCCGGCGCCGTGGAGCGACGGCTTCAGGGCCGTGGCCCGGGAACTGCTGCGGCCCGCGGACTGACCTCCCGCTCGACCCCGCGCTCGGCGGAGCGCAGCACCCCCGCGCACGCCGTGAGCCCGCACGCCAGCGCCGTCACCACGCCGAACGAGACCACCAGGCTGGTCGCCTGCGCCACCCCGCCGATCAGGCTCGGCGCGATCAGCCCCGAGGTGTAGGTGATGGTCGCCACACCCGCGATGGCCTGGCTGGGATTGGGCCCGGCGTGCCCGGCGGCGGCGAAGCACAGCGGGACGACGACCGCGATGCCGAGCCCCATCAGGGCGAAGCCGCCCATCGCCACCGCGGGCTGCCCGGCGGCGACGACCAGCAGGCCGCCCGCGACCGCCAGGACGCCGCCGGCCCGGACCGTGCGCACCGCGCCGAACCGGTTCACCACCGCGTCCCCGGCGATCCTGGCCACGGCCATCGTCAGCATGAAGCCCGTGGTCGACGCCGCCGCGAGACCGGCCGAGCTGTCCAGCCGGTCCCGCAGGAACACCGCCGACCAGTCCAGGCTCGCGCCCTCGGCGAACACCGCGCAGAAGCCCACCATGCCGATGAGCAGGGCGGAGCGGGGCGGCAGCGCGAACCGGGGCGGCGGCTCCTCGTCCTCGGTGGGCTGGATGTCCAGGACCCAGGCGCAGGCGAGCAGGCCGAGCGCGGTGAGGACGGCCGAGGCCAGCAGGAAGTGGGTGCGCGCGTCGGCACCGAGGTGCGCGGCGAGGGTGCCGGCGGCCGAGCCGACCAGGGCGCCCGTGCTCCACATCCCGTGCAGCCCGGACATGACCGACCGGCCGAGCCGCCGCTCGACCTCGACGCCGAGCGCGTTCATCGCCACGTCCGCCATCCCCGCGCACGCGCCGTAGGTGAACATCGCCAGGCACAGGGTGGGCAGGTTCGGCGCGAGGGCGGGCAGCACGAGGGACAGGGTCCACAGCGCGATCAGGCCGCGCAGGGCGTCACGGCTGCCGAAGCGGTGGCTGATCCGGCCCGCGAGCGGCATCGCGCACGAGGCGCCGAGCGCGGTGAAGGCCAGCGCGAAGCCCAGCCGGCCCGCGCCGAGCGAGGCATGGTCCTGGATCCAGGGCACGCGGGTCGCGAAGGAGCCGGTCACGGCGCCGTGGACGGCGAACACGGCCGCGACGGCGTACCGGGCCCGCCGTGCCTCGCTCATGTCACCCATGCCTGCGTTCCTCCCCGCTCGCTGGTGCGGCGTAAACTATCAGGGACCCTGCCTGATAGATAGCGCTTATCGCGCCGCCGGGGCTCGGCCCGCCGGTCGCGGGCCCGTCGATGTGGAAGGATCCCCGCCATGCCCGCATCACCGAGCACCGCCCGGGTCATCAACGACCGGTTGGCCCTGGGACTCCTGCAAGACCAGGGCCCGCTCACGGCAGGGCAGTTGAAGCAGCTGACGGGGCTGTCCCGGCCGACGGTCGCCGACCTCGTCGAACGGCTCGGCTCCGCCGGTCTGATCACCGTCGTGGGGGAGTCCGGAGCGGCCCGCCGGGGCCCGAACGCCCGGCTCTACGGCATCGTCGGCGACCGCGCCCACCTGGCGGCGCTCGACGTGCGCACCGAGGGGGTCGTCGTGCTGATCGCCGACCTGGTGGGGCGGGTGCTCGCCGAGGCGTCGGTGCCGATCGAGGGGGACACGGGGACGGAGCCCGCGGTGCGGCGGGTGGTGGCGGCGGTGGAGCGGGCCGTCGGGCGGGCCGGGGTGGAGCGGCTGCACACCGTCGGCATCGGCGCGCCGGGCCTCATCGATCCGGCCACGGGCGATCTGCGTGACTCCGCGGGCCTGCCCGCCTGGCACCGCAGCCTCGCCGCCGCCCTCGGAGAACGGCTGCCCGGGGCCCGCGTCACCGTGGAGAACGAGACCAACCTCGCCGCGCTCGCCGAACAACGCGAGGGTGCCGCCCGGGACCACGACACCTTCGTCCTCCTCTGGCTCGGCCACGGCACCGGCGCCGCGGTCGTCCTCGACGGCGCCCTCCGCCGCGGCGCCTCCGGCGGCACCGGCGAGATCGGCTTCCTCCCGGTCCCGGGCACGGGCGCCCTGCCCACGGCGACGGACTGCGCCGGGGGCTTCCACGCCCTGGCGGGCGCGGCGGCGGTCGTATCCCTGGCGGAGGAGCACGGCCTGCCGGTACCGGCGGCGGCCGACGGGCCGGGGGCAGCGGCGGTGGTGCGCGCGGCGGTGGCGCGGATTTTGGGGGCGGGCGACTTCGCCGGGCCCCCCGGAGCGGAGGACGAGCCGACGGGGGGACCCACCGGAGACCGGGTACCGGCCGACCGGCCGAAGCACGGAGCGGGTCCGGTGCGGGGCGCGACCGGGGTGGCGGGGGAGGTCTCGGAGGGGTGCCTGGCGGAGTCGTCTCCGACGGACGGCTCGGCGGAGCGGAAGCGTTCCGCGGCGGACGCGGCCCGGACGGCGGCCGTCTCGGCGGCGACCGGATCGCCGGGAGGCGGGCCTTCGGTGGTGGGCGGGTCGCCGGGAGGCGGGCCTTCGGTGGCGTGCGGGTCATCGGGAGGCAGCCCTTCGGTGGCGTGCGGGTCGCCGGGAGGCGGGCCCTCGGTGGTGGCTGATTCGCCGGGGCGGGGCCCTTCGGCGGCGGGTGGTTCCGCCGGGCGGGGGCCCGCCACGGCGGAGGGGCGGTCCGGGTGGGGGCCCACGGCGGACGAAGCGGTCGGGGCGGAGGCCGAAGCAGGTGCCAGTGAGCGGTTCCTTTCCGTGCTCGCCGACCGGATCGCCATCGGTGTCGCCTCCGTCGTCGCCGTGCTGGACCCCGGCTGCGTGGTCCTCGGCGGGGAGATCGGACGGGCCGGGGGCGACGTACTCGCCGGGCTCGTGGCAGAGCGGCTGCGGCGGATGTCGCCCCTGCCCACCGAGGTCCGCGCCAGTGGCCTCGGGGGCTCCGCCGTCCTGCGGGGCGCGCTGCTGACGGCGCGCGACCGGGCCCAGGACGACCTGTGGACCGCCCCGCCCCGGCCGCCGGTCCCGTCGTAGCCGGCCCGACCCGGCCGCGACCCGGCCGCCTGTCCCGATCGCGGGTGCCGTGGTGGCCGTTCGGGGCGGCGCCTTGTCCGGATCGCGGGGCCTGTGGTGGCCGGCCCGGTGGAGTCCGTTTGCCCGGACGGCCGGTCCCGTGACGGCCGGTCCCGTGACGGCCGGTCCCGTGACGGTCGGTCCCGTGATGGTCGGTCCGACCGGCCTGCTGTCCGGAGCGCGGGTGCCGTGGCGGCCGCTCTGACCGGCCCCCTGTCCGGATCGTGTCGCGGCCGCCCCGGCCGGACCCGGCCCGGATCGCGGGTCGCGTCGTGTCCGGCCTGACCGACACCACCGGCCCCGTCGTGTAAGGCCCGACCGGCCCGACCGGCCCGACCGAGTCCTGCCTACCCGAACCACCGGTCCCGTCGTGGCCGCCCCGGCCGGGCCCCTATCCGAACCGTCGCGCCAAGTGCTCCTCGAACGTCCCCTTGCCCACCGCCCGTTCCGGTGCCAGGTGGTCGCCCTCGCGGAAGGCACGGTACGTCGCGCCGAAGAGGGGGAGGGGGACCACCGGGCGGCGGCGGCCGGTGGCGTGGAGGTAGGCGCGGACCAGGGAGTCGAGCGAGCGGACCTCGGGGCCGCCCATGTCGGGGACCCGGCCGGCCGGGGCGGCGAGGGCCAACTCGGCCAGCCGGGCGGCGACTTCGGTCACCTCGACGGGCTGGTCGGACACGCGCGCGGGCAGTGGCAGCACCGGCGGCCTGGAGAGGTTCTCGAAGAGCGACACCAGCAGGTCGTGGAACTGGGTCGTGCGCAGGATCGTGAAGCCGAGGCCGGAGCGCTCGATGCGCTGTTCCACCGCGTACTTGGTGCGGTAGTAGCCGAACGGTATCCGGTCCACCCCGACGACCGAGATGTACACCAGGTGCTGCACCCCGGCCCGCTCCGCCGCCGCGATCAGGTGTCCGGCCGCCTCCTCGTCGCCGCCCCGGGTGCTGCTCGCGCAGTGCACCACCGTCGGCACTCCGGCGAGCGCCGCGTCCAGATCCGGACCCCCCGCCCGCAGATCGACGCCGTACGGCCGGGCATGCCGGCTGAGCACCCGCACCCCGTGCCCGTCCGCCCGCAGCCGCTCGGTGACATGCCGGCCGAGCGTGCCCGTGCCACCGGTGACAAGGATCGTGGTCATGCTGTTTCCGTCCCTCCCGGACCGGGACGCCCCCGTTGGGACGCCCTCGCAGGGGAGAGACCGGACGGCCGCCCGGAAATGTGACATCACCCCCGCGCCGCGGTCCTGGCGGCCCGGCGGCGGGCAAGGGCCGTCGTCACCGCCACCGGGCCCGATCGGCACCCTAAAAGGACTAGACCATTACGGTCAATGGGGCGGCCGCGTCAACACGCGCCTCACCGAAGGAGGTTGGCGTCGGCCGTCTCGGACCGTGCGAAGTCGGCGCCACGGGCTGTGAGCGAGTCCACACGGACCCCCTGTCGGCGCGGCCGTCCGGCGTGGCACACTTGCCGTGTACCAGAAGCAGCGCACTCCGGGGTCGGTGAAAGTCCGAACCGGCGGTTACAGTCCGCGACCCGGTCGCCTCCAGCGGCCGGTTGACCAGGTGAAATTCCTGGACCGACGGTTAAAGTCCGGATGGGAGGCAGTGCGCGGCGGGCGGGCATGCGTTCCGTGTGCGCGCCGCCGTATCTGGACTCGTCCGTACGCGGGCGGGTCTTTTTCGGCGACGTCCCGATTGTGTGCTCACCCGTAGATTCTGTCGTCTTCGACAGGCCCCGGAGTCCGTGCCCCACGAGGCAGGAGGACCCGGGAAGTGTTCACCGGAATCGTCGAAGAGCTGGGTGAGGTCACCGCCGTCGAGAACCTCGGCGACGCCTCCCGTTTCCGGCTCCGCGGCCCCGTCGTCACCGATGGCGCCCGGCACGGCGACTCCATCGCCGTGAACGGCGTCTGTCTCACCGTCGTCGAACACGAGGGCGACGAGTTCACCGCCGACGTCATGGCCGAGACCCTGAACCGCTCCAGCCTGGGCGCGCTCACCGTCGGCTCCCGCGTCAACCTCGAACGCCCCACGGCCGTCGGCGCCCGCCTCGGCGGCCACATCGTCCAGGGCCACGTCGACGGCACCGGCACGGTGCTGGAGCGCAAGGTCTCCGAGAACTGGGAGATCGTGAAGATCTCGCTCCCCGCCGACCTCGCCCGCTACGTGGTCGAGAAGGGCTCCATCACCGTCGACGGCATCAGCCTCACGGTCGTGGACGCGGGCTCCGACCACTTCACCGTCAGCCTCATCCCCACCACCCTCGCCCTGACCACGCTCGGCGTGAAGCAGCCGGGCGACCCGGTCAACCTCGAGGTGGACGTCATCGCCAAGTACGTGGAGCGGCTGCTCGCGGCCGGGCAGGGGGCCGGTCAGTGAACTCGCTCAACACCGAGGCGTTCACCCTGTTCGGACAGCACATCCTGTGGTCCGACATGATCGGCAACATCTTCGGCCTGGGCGCCCTCGCCCTCGGCTGGCGCCGCTCCCTGTGGACCTGGCCCGTGCAGTTCGTGTCCGGCGTGATCCTCTTCGCCGCCTTCTACGGCCACCTCACCGGCAGCGCCGGCAAGCAGGCCGTCGTCATGCTGGTCGCGCTCTACGGCTTCTGGCAGTGGAACCGCGGCCGCGGCCGGGCGGGCGACGGCCACATCTCCCCCCGCTTCGCCACCTGGCGCGAGCGCGCCGCCCTGATCGGCGCCGCGGCCGTCGGCACCGTCGCCGTCGCCCTGCTGTTCACCGCGTTCCCGGAACTGTCCTGGGACCCCTGGCCGGACGCCTACATCTTCGTCGGCACCGTCGTCGCGATGTACGCCCAGGCCAAGGGCATGGTCGAGTTCTGGTTCGCCTGGCTGCTCGTCGACCTCGTCGGCGTCCCCCTCAACTTCGCCAACGGCTACGCCTTCTCCGGCTTCGTCTACGTCATCTACGGCGCACTCGTCCTGTGGGGCATGCGCGACTGGTGGCTGCGCTCCCGCAAGAGCCCGCGGCCCGTTCTGGAAGGAGCACCGGCATGACCTCGGCCACCCCGCTCTACGACCCCTACTCCTACTCCTACGAGGGGGACGGCATCGAGGAGTTCACCCTCGACCCCGTCGAACAGGCCGTCGCCGACATCGCGGCCGGGCGCCCCGTGATCGTCGTCGACGACGAGGACCGGGAGAACGAGGGCGACCTCGTCATCGCCGCCGAGAAGGTGACCCCCGAGATCGTCGCCTTCATGATGAGCGAGTGCCGGGGCCTGGTCTGCGCCCCGATGGAGGCCGCGGAACTCGACCGGCTGCGGCTGCCGCAGATGGTCGAGGACAACACCGAGTCGATGAAGACCGCCTTCACCGTCTCCGTGGACGCCTCCGGCGCGCACGGCGTCACCACCGGCATCTCCGCCGCCGACCGCGCCACGACGCTCCAACTGCTCGCGAGCGGCACCGCGGAGCCCGCCGACTTCGTCCGCCCCGGCCACGTCTTCCCGCTGCGCGCCCGGTCCGGCGGAGTCCTGGAGCGCAACGGCCACACCGAGGCCGCCGTCGACCTCGCCCGGCTCGCGGGGCTGCGCCCGGCCGGCGCCATCGTGGAGATCGCCGGCGAGGACGGCCGGATGCTCCGGCTGCCCGAGCTGATCCCGTTCGCCCGCAAGCACGGCCTGACGATCATCTCCATCGAGGACCTGATCGCCTACCGCCGGGGCACCGAGCCCACCGTCCGCCGCGAGGCCGAGACCCGCCTGCCCACCCGGCACGGCACCTTCACCGCCCACGGCTACCGCTCCACCGTCGACGGCGTCGAGCATGTCGCCCTCGTCCACGGCGAGATCGGCACCGGCGAGGACGTGCTGGTCCGCGTCCACTCCGAGTGCCTGACCGGCGACGTCTTCGGCTCGCTGCGCTGCGACTGCGGCCCCCAGCTCGACAGTTCCCTGGCCCGCATCCAGGAGGAGGGCCGCGGAGTCGTGGTCTACCTGCGCGGACACGAGGGCCGTGGCATCGGCCTGCTGTCCAAGCTGCGCGCCTACGAACTCCAGGAGCAGGGCCGCGACACCCTCGACGCCAACCTGGAGCTCGGCCTGCCGGCCGACGCCCGCGACTACGGCGCCGGCGCCCAGATCCTCGCCGACCTCGGCGTGCGCAGCGTGCGGCTGATGACCAACAACCCCGACAAGGCCGACGCGCTGCTGCGCCACGGCCTGAAGGTCACCGGGCGCGTGCCGATGCCCGTCCAGGCGGGCGAGCACAACCTGCGCTATCTGCGCACCAAGCGGGACCGTATGGGACACGACCTGCCCTGGCTGGACACGCCGGCCACCCCGGCCGTGCCGGGCCCGGCCGCGCCCTCCGCGGCCACCTGCCCGAACCAGTGAGCCGGTGACGCCGGCAGGACCAGCAGGACCAGCAGGACCAGCAAGACCAGCAAGACCAGCAGGACCAGCAGGACCAGCAACGCCAGTCGAGCAAGAAGGCACTTAGGAGAGACGTGAGCGGCAAGGGTGCACCGGAACTGTCCGTACGCAACGCCGGGGACCTCAGGGTCGCCGTCATCGCGGCGCAGTGGCACGAGAAGGTGATGGACGGTCTGGTGAACGGCGCCCTGCGCGCCCTCGGCGAACTGAGCATCGACGAGCCGACCCTGATCCGGGTCCCGGGCAGCTTCGAGCTGCCGGTCGCCGCCAAGGTGCTGGCCGCGCGCGGCTACGACGCGGTGGTCGCCCTCGGCGTCGTCATCCGCGGTGGCACCCCCCACTTCGACTACGTGTGCCAGGGCGTCACCCACGGCCTCACCCAGGTCTCGGTGGAGACCGGCGTCCCGGTCGGCTTCGGCGTGCTCACCTGCGACACCGAGGAGCAGGCCCTGGACCGGGCCGGCATCGAGGGTTCCAGCGAGGACAAGGGCCACGAGGCGGTGATCGCGGCGGTCTCCACGGCCGCGACGCTGCGTTCGGTATCCGAACCCTGGCACTGAGCCGCCGACCGGAGCGCGTAGGGTAAGGACCACCATGTCCAAGAAGACGTTCGAGGAGCTCTTCACCGAGCTCCAGCACAAGGCCGCCCACGGCGACCCCGCCACCTCCCGCACCGCCGAACTGGTCGGCAAGGGCGTCCATGCCATCGGCAAGAAGGTCGTCGAAGAGGCCGCCGAGGTCTGGATGGCCGCCGAGCACGAGGGCAAGGACGCGGCAGCCGAGGAGATCTCCCAGCTGCTGTACCACGTCCAGGTGATGATGGTCGCCCGCGGGATCTCCCTGGACGACGTCTACGCCCACCTCTGACCGGCCCGCCGTACCCACCGCGCCGTGCCGTGGTACACCGCACAAACCCCCTTCACGCAAAGGAAGCCGCCCTCATGCTGCGCATCGCCGTCCCCAACAAGGGTTCCCTGTCCGGCCCTGCGGCGGACATGCTGCATGAGGCCGGCTACCGGCAGCGCCGCGAGTCCAAGGAACTGCGGATCGTGGACCCGGGCAACGAGGTCGAGTTCTTCTACCTCCGCCCCCGCGACATCGCGATCTACGTCTCCTCCGGCCGCCTCGACATCGGCATCACCGGCCGTGACCTGCTGGTCGACTCCGGCGCGGACGCCGAGGAGATCCTGCCGCTGGGCTTCGCCCGCTCCACCTTCCGCTTCGCCGGCAAGCCCGGCACCGCGAGCGGCACCGAGGACCTGAAGGGCCGTACGATCGCCACCTCGTACGAGGGGATCGTCGCCCGGCACCTCGCCGACAGCGGCGTCGACGCCTCCGTGGTGCACCTGGACGGCGCCGTGGAGACCGCGATCGAGCTGGGCGTCGCCGAGGTCATCGCCGACGTCGTGGAGACCGGCACCAGCCTGCGCAACGCGGGGCTGGAGGTCTTCGGCGAGCCGATCATGAAGTCCGAGGCCATCGTGATCCGCCGCACCGGCTCGGACGCCGAGGAACCCAAGGTCCAGCAGTTCCTGCGCCGCCTCCAGGGCGTCCTGGTCGCCCGGACGTACGTGATGATGGACTACGACTGCCGGGTCGAGCAGCTGGAGAAGGCCGTCGCCCTCACCCCCGGCCTGGAGTCCCCGACCGTCTCCCCGCTGCACAACGAGGGCTGGGTCGCGGTCCGCGCCATGGTCCCCGCCAAGGAGGCGCAGCGGATCATGGACGACCTCTACGCCATCGGCGCCCGCGCCATCCTGACCACGGCCATCCACGCCTGCCGCCTCTGAGGGGTATGTGATGTCCGACCTGACCGCACTGCCCGACCTTCCCGTCACCTTCCGGCCGGGCCACACCCGGGCCATCCTGCTCACCGCCGCCGTGGCGATCTTCCTCACCATCTCGGGGATCGCCCTGCTCCTGGAGGGCCTCGGCCCGGGGGAGCGGATGAGCTTCGTGGTCACCGGGGCGCTGCTCTTCTGGTTCCTCGCGCAGCTGGCCCGGATCAAGGTCGTCGCCGACGAGAGCGGCGTCACCGTCGTCAACATCGCCAGCAAGCGGCGCCTGGACTGGGCGGAGATCCTTCAGGTGAACCTCCGTCCGGGCGATCCCTGGGTGTTCCTGAACCTCAGCGACGGCACCAGCCTGCCCGCGCTCGGCATCCAGCCGGGCATCGCCAGGGAGCGGGCGATCGCCGACGCCAGGGCGCTGCGCGCGCTCGCCGAGGCCCACTCGGCCGCCCGCCTGGGGGAGGATCGGGACTGACCCGAGGGCCGACTCCGGGTCGCCCACCCTGCCCGCCCGGCCCCGTCTTGATTAACCTGGTGGGCGGAGGCCGTGCCGACAGCGCCTCCGCCCCTGTGCGCCGCCCGGTGCCAGGGGTTCCTGCGACCCGAGGAGTGAATCCCTCCGGCGATGGACGGATCGTCCTGTAGTACCTGCGCCGCCCCCACCCGACATACCGGGGAGGCGGCGGCATCGTGACCACCCCTCTGCTGCTTCTCGCAGCCGCGTTCCTGCTGATTCTCGCCAACGGATTCTTCGTGGCGGCCGAATTCGGCCTGGTGACGGTCGAGCGCCCCGAGGCCGAGAAGGCCGCGGCCGACGGCGACAAGCGCGCCCGTACGGTCGTGGAGTCGCTGAAGGAGCTCTCCTTCCAGCTCTCCGGCACCCAGCTCGGCATCACCATCACCTCGCTGGTCGTCGGCATGCTCGCCGAACCCGCCCTGGGCCGGCTGCTGCGCGGCCCGTTCGCCGCGCTCGGCCTTCCCGACGGCGCCGTCTCCGGTGTCGCCGTGATCGTCGGCATGCTGCTGGCCTCCGCGATCCAGATGGTGATCGGCGAACTGGTGCCCAAGAACTGGGCGGTCTCCCGGCCGCTCCAGGTGGCCCGCTTCGTCGCGGGTCCCCAGCGCCACTTCTCGCGGCTGTTCCGGCCGGTGATCGCCGCGCTGAACACGGTCGCCAACCGGCTGGTCCGCGCCCTCGGCGTCGAGCCCGCCGACGAACTGGCCTCCGCCCGCACCCCCGGCGAACTGGTCTCCCTGGCCCGGCACTCCGCCCAGGCGGGCGCACTGGAGCAGGACACCGCCGACCTGTTCGTGCGGACCCTCTCGCTCGGCGAGCTGACCGCGCAGCACGTGATGACCCCGCGCGTGAAGGTCAGCGCGCTCCAGGACTCGGCGACCGCCGAGGACGTGGTCAACCTCACCCGGGCCACCGGACTGTCCCGCTTCCCCGTCTACCGGGAGAAGATCGACGACATCGTCGGCATGGCCCACCTCAAGGACGCCCTCGCCGTCCCGGCGCACGACCGGCTGCGCACCCCGGTCGGCCGCATCGCCCGCCCCGCGCTGCTGGTCCCCGAGACCCTGCCCGTCCAGCCCCTGCTGGCCCGGCTGCGCAGCGAACAGCCCATCGCGGTCGTGGTGGACGAGTACGGCGGCACGGCCGGCGTGGTCACCCTGGAGGACATCGTCGAGGAACTCGTCGGCGAGGTCCGCGACGAGCACGACGCCAAGGACGTGCCCGAGCTGGTCGCCGCCCCGCCCGAGGAGGGCAGGCCCGCCTGGGACGTGGCCGGCAGCTGCCGGGTCGACATCCTCCAGCGCATAGGCCTCGACGTGCCCGAGGGGCCGTACGAGACCGTGGCCGGGCTGGTCGCCGACCTGCTCGGCCGGATCCCGGCCCCGGGCGACCGGGCCGAGCTGCCCGGCTGGCGGCTCGCGGTCCGCCAGGTCGGCCACTACCGCGCGGAACGGGTCCGCCTGGTCAGGACGGCCCCGGCGGCCGACGTCGCGGAGGCCCTCCGATGAGCGTGCTCCAACTGGTCTTCGCCGCGCTGCTGGTGCTCGCCAACGGCTTCTTCGTCGGTGCCGAGTTCGCGCTCGTCTCCGTCCGCCGCAGCCAGATCGAACCGCTCGGCACCACGCAGGCCCGGCAGGTGCTGTACGGCCTGGAGCGGCTGCCGCAGATGATGGCCGCCGCGCAGTTCGGCATCACCGTGTGCTCCCTGACGCTGGGCGCGGTCGCCGAGCCGACCGTGGCGCATCTGCTGGAGCCGCTGTTCGAGGCGGTCCACCTCCCGGACGGCGTGGTGCATCCGCTCGGATATGTCATCGCCCTGGCCGCGGTGGTCTTCTTCCACCTCGTCATCGGCGAGATGGTGCCGAAGAACCTCGCGATGGCGGCGCCCGAGAAGGCGGCGCTGTGGCTCAGCCCCGGCCTGGTCTGGTTCGCCCGCGCGTGCAAGCCGATCACGGTGTCCCTCGGCGCCGTCGCCCAGGCCGTCCTGCGGCTGTTCCGCGTCGAACCCAGGGACGAGGTCGAGGCCGTCGTCACCAGCGAGCAGCTCAACCGGCTCCTGGAGGACTCCGGGCAGGCGGGGCTGCTCGACCCCGAGGAGATGGAGCGTCTGGAGGACGCCCTGGAGCTGGGCTCCCGCCCGGTCACGGACGTCCTGCTGCGCCGTGAGTCCCTGGTCACGGTGACGCCCGCGGTCACGCCGGGCGAGATCGTGCGGCTCACCGCGCGCACGGGCTACTCCCGCTTCCCGGTGGCGGCCACCGAGCAGGGCGCCTTCATGGGGTACGTCCACGTCAAGGACGTCCTCGACCTGGAGGACTCCGTGCGGGCCGTACCGCAGAACATCTGGCGCCCCATGACGACCCTGCGGGCCGAGCTGCCCCTGGACGACGCCCTCACGGTCATGCGCCGGGCCGCGACCCACCTGGCCCAGGTGGCCGACGCGTCCGGCAAGGTGCTGGGGCTGGTGGCGCTGGAGGACGTCCTGGAGATGCTCGTGGGCGAGGTGCGCGATCCCGCGCACCCCGAGGCCGCCGACATGAGACTGACGGAACCGAGGGTGAGCGGGGAATCGGAACAGGCGCTCGCCACATAGCGCTCGGACGGTGGCGGGAGCCGCGCGGCGCGGCCCGGCGACGGGTCGCTCGCGTGGCGCTTCCGCGTGGCGCTTCCGCGTGGCGCTTCCGCGTGGTGCTTCCGCGTGGTGCTTCCGCGTGGTGCTTCCGCGTGGCGCTTCCGCGTGGCGCTTCCGCGTGGCGCTTCCGCGTGGCGCTTCCGCGTGGTGCTTCCGCGTGGTGCTCCCGCGTGGTGCTCCCGCGTGGTGCTTCCGCGTGGTGCTCCCGCGTGGTGCTCCCGTGTAGTGCTTCCGCGTGGCGGTCCCGTGCGGTGCTCCCGTGTAGCGCTTCCGCGTGGCGGTCCCGTGCGGTGCTCCCGCGTGGCGGTTCCGTGTGGCGGTCCCGTGCGGTGCTCTTCGCGCCTACGCGGGTGACGGATCCTGCGGCCCCCTCCCCGACAGCACCTCCCCGTACGCCTGCATCAGGTCGGCCAGCCGCAACGTCGCCAGATCGTCCCGTGACAACGAGCCCGCGTACGTCGACAGCCGCAGGTCCCGGTACGCACAGCTCTTCTCGTACAGCGTCCGCAGGAAGCGCCCGTTCCCCAGCTCGTCGATCCACCCCTGGTCGACCACGTGCCCGGCGATCGACCGCAGCTCCTCCAGCGCCTCCTCGTCCCACAGGTCCCCGTTCTCCGCCGCCAGCACCTTCCCGATCTCGGTGAGTTCACCGGGCCGGTACGAGGGGAAGTCGACCCGGGACGTGAAGCGGGACGACAACCCGGGATTCGCCGCGAGCAGCCGGTCCATCCCCTCGGGATACCCCGCCAGGATCACCACCAGGTGGTCCCGGTTGTCCTCGGCCCGCTTCAGCAGCACCTGCAGCGCCTCGTCCCCGTACGCGTCCCCCTTGCCGTACCCGGAGTTGGAGAGCGAGTACGCCTCGTCCACGAACAGCACCCCGCCGATCGCGGAGTCGATCAGCTCGTTCGCCTTCACCGCGGTCTGCCCGAGGTACTCACCGACCAGATCGGCCCGCTGTGCCTCGACGAGGTGGTCCCCGCCGAGCAGCCCGAGCGCGTAGAAGACCCGCCCGAGGATGCGCGCCACCGTGGTCTTGCCGGTCCCGGACGGCCCGGAGAAGACGAAGTGCCGTTTGGGCGGCTGCACGGGAAGCCCCTGCCCGGCGCGCAGCCGGGCCATGTTCAACTGCGCGGACAGGGCCTTGACCTGGCGCTTGACCGGTTCGAGCCCCACCATCCGCTCCAGCTCGGCGAGTGCCTGCTCCAGCAACGCGGGATCGGTGGGCCCGGAGGGCAGCGGCGAGCCGGGCGCGCCGCCCCGGTCCCGGACCCCCGGTTCGGCCGCGGCCGGCGGCGGACCGGTCGGCGGATCCGGCTCCGGCAGCCGCAGATCCCGTCCCTCGCCGCCGAAGAACGGGTCGAACCCGTCCGGCCCGTCCACCGTGTCCTGCCCCGCGCCGGTCAGCGTGATGGCGGCGAGGCCGGCCGCGTCGTCGTACCCGTCCCCCTCGGCGATCGCCGCGAGCCGCGCCGAGGTGTCCATGAAGGCGGGGTCGACCCGGTGCACGGCCCGGTAGAGGGGGAGCGCGGCGGCGGAGCGACCGGTGCCCTCGTGCGCCCGCGCCAGCCAGTAGCGCAGCTCCTTGCGCTGCGGCTGCTCGCTGCGGCACCGCATCAGCGCCGCGGCCAGCAGCGGTTCGGCCTGGCCGTACATCTCCAGGCGCACCCGGGCCATGCCGCCGAACAGACCGGCCTCTATGCCGAGCAGGGGGTCGTCCAGCAGCGGATCGGTGTGCCGCACCAGCTGCTCCCAGTCCTTGACCAGATAGGCGCGGCAGGCGTGCAGGAAGCGGACCTGGGGATCGGTGTCGACCGGGGGCAGTCCGGCCAGCGCCCGGTCCAGCTCGGGTACGTGCCGGCCGTCCAGCCAGTGGGAGGCGTGCGCGAGCAGCAGATCGCGCGGGCTCTCCAGCACCGGCTGCACCCACCAGCCGAGCCAGTACCAGGAGTTGAGCGCCCGACGGTGCCGGGCGCGCTGTTCGCCGAAGCGCTCGCGGTGCCGGAACATCCGCAGCAGCGCGGTGGTGGTGTCGACCCGGAGCGCGTGCAGCCCGAGCCAGCCGTCCGCCATGCCGGGGTCCATCCGTACCGCGGCCCGGAACTCCTCCTCGGCCTGCGGGAAGGCGCCCATCGTGTAGGCATCGACCCCGCGCAGCCAGGCGAGGTCGGCCGGGGCCTCGGGGCCCTGCGTGCCGAAGTCCATCACGTCCCCCACAGACCGTGCCCCGTGGTTCGCCACCGGACGGTCGCCCGGCGGTCGCCGCGGCCGAACCGCCGTGCCGCGGACCGGAGTTGCAGGTGCGCGAGGCTGCCGCCGAAGGTCGCACCAAGGGCATCGTACCCGCGCGGGTACCGCGTGCCGAAGGGTGCCGCACAGGCCGTTCGGCGAGGTGGGGGAGGACGGGGAGGCGACGAGTCGGTGACCGAGGGTGAGGGAACCGGTGCGCAACGGGCCCAGAGAAGGGGCCATGGGCAGAACGAAGCCCCCGATCACGGGGGAACAACCGGGGGCTTCGCGACTTCGGGCGGCTCCGAATGGCCGCACATTGAGAACGTAAGTCCTGTACGGCCCCCGGGTCAAGCGAAGTTGGGGCACTTGGGGAAGTTGGCCGACAAGAGTCTTCACAATTTCACCACATGGGGGTCAGGCCATCACTGTGGGTCACACCTTGGGCCCGATCCCTGGGGCCGCTCCGGCCCCGGCGTCACCTCGTACCCCCGCGCCGTCTGCCGCACCAGAAGCCCGGCGTGGGGGCGGGTGGGGTCGTCGGCGAAGTGCGCGCGCTCGGCCTCGACCCAGCCGTCCCAGAACTCCCGCTGCTCCGCACCGTCCCGCCGCCGGCCGCGTGCCCAGGACTCCTCGCGGGGCAGTTCCATCCACAGCAGTTCGGCCAGGAACGGCCGCAGCGCGCGGCGGCCCGCGCCGACCCCCTCCATCACGACCACCGGAGCGGGCGGCAGCGGGCGCGCCGGGCCGAACGCGCGGGCGTTCCAGTCGTAGGGAAGGTAGGCGGCCGTCTCGCCCCGGGAGAGGGGGTCGATCACCTGGGTCAGCAGCCGGTCGGTCCAGGAGAACAGCCGCTCGTGGCTGGAGATGTCGTCGAGGTGGAGCACCGGCGCCCCGTCCAGCGCGGCGGCCAGCCGCCCGGCGAAGGTGGACTTCCCGGAGCCGGCGTGCCCGTCGACGCCGATCAGCCGGACCGGTCCGAGGGACGGCGGGAGCCCGCGCAGCCGGGCGGCGAGGTGCTGAATGGCGATTCCCGAGGGTGTGGTGCGGTGTGGGGGTTTTCCGGAAAGAGTCTAGTGGGGGCGCATGGCGGCGGTGCCGCCGAGGTCGCCGGACGAAAGAAAGTTACGCTTTGAACCATCGATCGGCGAGCCCGCCCAGCGCACTTCGATAAACATTCTCGAATCCCTGACCGATATGTCGAATTCGGCGTTCCGGGGGTCCTCCGTGCTGAGTAAGGTGCCTCCTGCGCCACCACGAGAAGCGGTAGACGGGGACAGGGTACGGGGACAAGGCCGCGGAGTTATTCGAAGGGCAGTATGTGTGGCACCCGGCGGCCGACGACCGAGTCCTGGCCGGCGTTTGTGTCGATGTCCGTGCCGGGCGTTATCGGCACGCGTACGAGGCGCTGGCCGAGACGCGGCACGACTTCGCCCTGCGCGCCCACCGCTCCCTGGTCCTCGCCTCCGAGGCGGCCGGTACCGACCTGGTCGAACGCTGGCTGGCCGAGGAGCCCTCGCCCGAGGCCGCGCTCATGTGGGCCCGCGTCGCCGTCCAGCGGGCCCTGCGCGCCGCCGACGGCCACGACGACCGCGCCGAGGCCCTGGAGCGCATAGCGCTCACCGCCTGCGAACGGGCCGCCGCCCTGGCCCCGCGGGACCCCACCCCCTGGGTCGCCAAGCTGGCCATGGCCCGCCTGCACCGGCTGCGCGACCCGGCCCCGCAGGGCCTGCTCACCGCGCCGCCCGGCCCCTGGCGGCTGTTCGCGCACATCCTCTCCCTGGACCCGTGGCACCGCGAGGCCCACCACCGCTTCCTCTCCTCCTTCTTCGCCCGCCACGGCGGCTCGGTCAACGCCGCCTGGGACGTGGCCGCCTTCCTCAGCCAGCGGGCGCCCACCGACTCCGCGCTGCGCCTGCTGCCCCTGGTCGCCCTGGTGGAGAGCTACAACCCGACCCAACTGCTCGCCGACCGCGTCTGGGAGCAGCCCCAGTGGCGCGCCACCGCGCTCGCGATCTACCACAACTGGCTTCCGGCGGTGGCCGGTTACCGCTTCACGCCGGTGCTCGACCTGGCCTATCTCGCGCACGCGCTGGTCATGGGCCAGCGCGAGTTCGAGGCACGGGCGGTCTTCACGGCGATGGGCCCGTACGCCTCGCGCATGCCCTGGAGCGCCTTCGGTGACCCGGCCGAACAGCTCTCCCGGGCGCGCCGCGCCTGCGGTCTGCCCGTCCCCGGGCCCGCCTGACCCCCTTTGCTCGTCACCCGTCCCCCCTCGGCGAGCGCCGTCCAGAGCGCTCGAGAGGCACGAGAGAAAGGCCGATCTGTGTCAGAACGGATGTCTGCTCCCCGGGCCACGGCCCGCGCCGGAGAAGACGCGGTCGTGCTCGACGACGACGCGACCCTGCACGCGATGGGTTATCCGCGGAAACTCACACGCCGCTTCCAGGCGTTCGACAATTTCGCGATCTCCTTCACCATCATCAATATCCTCTCGGGTATTTTCTCGTCCTTCGGATTCGGCATGAACGCGGGTGGCCCCCGTATTCTCGTGTTCGGCTGGATCGGCGTCTCGATCATGGTGCTGCTCATCGGCGCGGCCATGGGTGAGGTCGCCTCCGCCTATCCGACGAGCGGCGCCCTGTATTTCTCCGCCGGTAAGCTCGCCAAGCGCCACAAGGGTGCCTGGTCCTGGTACACGGGCTGGTTGAATTTCGTCGGCCAGATCGGCGGCACCGCGGCCACCGGTTATGCGGCGGCCACCTTCATCCAGGCCTTCGTGCAGCTCCAGTGGCCGTCCTACCAGCCGACTGTCCATCAGACGGTGCTGATCACGGCCCTGATCATCGTCTTGCAGGGGCTCGCCAACACCTACACCGTCCAGCTCGTCGCCGTGCTCAACCGCATTTCGGTGTGGTGGCTGCTGATCGGACTCGTCGTGATCGTGGGCGCACTCATAGTGATACCGGATCACCATCAGTCGGCGTCGTTCGTCACGCATTTCGAGAACAACACCGGCTTCACAAGCGGACTTTACGGAGGCATGCTCGGCCTGCTGGTCACCAGCTGGACCTTCACCGGCTTCGACGGCAGCTTCCACATGTCCGAGGAAACGGTGCGGGCCACGGTCAACGCACCCAAGGGGATCACCCGCGCCATCGGCTATTCGGCGATCACCGGTCTCATCCTGATGCTGGCACTGGTCTACAGCATTAGGGACTACGCCAAGGAGGCCGCCAACGGCGCGCCGCCCGTCCAGATCCTCATCGACGCCCTCGGCCTGACCACCGCCAAGGTCATGCTCCTCATCGTCATCGGCGCGATGCTCTTCTGCGGCCTCGCCAACCTCACCAGCAACACCCGGCAGATCTTCGCCTTCTCCCGCGACGGCGCCATGCCCGGCTCCCGCCTGTGGCACTCGGTCTCGCCGCGCACCCGGACGCCCGTCAAGGCGGTCTGGCTCGCGGTGGCCTGCTCGCTCGCCCTGATCGTGCCCGGCTGGTGGTCGCACACCGCCTTCACCGCGATCGTCAGCGTCAACGTGGTCGGACTCTTCCTCGCCTACGCCGTCCCGATCTTCCTGCGGCTGCGGCTCGGCGACGCCTTCGAGTCCGGCCCGTGGAACCTGGGGCGCTGGAGCAAGCCGGTCGGCTGGCTCGCCGTGGTCTGGATCGTGCTCAGCAGCATCCTGTTCATGCTGCCGCAGGCGTCCCCGATCACCGTGGACTCCTTCAACTACGCGCCGATCGCGCTCGCCGTCGTCCTGCTGGTGGCCACGGTCTGGTGGTTCGCCACCGCCCGCCGCCGCTTCCAGGGCCCGATCAGCTACGGCCGCCCCGACGAGATCGCGGCCATGGACCTCATCTGACCCGACCCGCGCCCAGGCCCCGGCCGCGGCACCGCTTCACCGGTGCCGCGGCCGGGGCCTTTGTCCGTCCTGTGCCCCCGCCGCCACCGGATCAGACCAATATTCATGGCGCGGCATCCGCCCAAGTGCTGGCAGGGGCCCCGCGGCTGCTCCATAGTTGGCCCACGACGTGCACATGATCCAGCCATGACTCCGGACACCTGGGGGTAAGCGCGCCCATGAGCAGAGCCCAACAGCCGTCCCGCAGAACCGTCCTGACCGCCGCGGTCGCCGCCGCGGTGGCCGGCGCCGCCACGCCCGCCGCGGCCGCCGCGCAGCGGGGCACCGCCACCGTGCGCGCGACGGTCGACGCAGAGCCCGGTCCCGCGGGCGCCCGCCCCATCGACTACCACGCCTGGACCACGTACAGCGAGTGGCGCACCGGCACCGCGCAGGGCACCCGCCCGGTCCCCGGCCCCCGCCCCGGTGTGGTGATCGGCGCCCCCGCGGGCTCCGTCGACTACACCGACCCGCACACCGGCACCACCGCGACGTGGGAGTACGCCACCTGGACCTCCCCGCTGTACCGCCTCACGGTGCCGGCCACCGAGGTCGTCTCCTCCTGGAACGCGCACACTCCCGAGGGCACCTGGCTCCAGGTCGAGCTCGGCGGCACGTACTCCGACGGCGGTGAGACGCCCTGGTACGTGATGGGCCGCTGGGCGGCGGGGGACATGGACATCAAGCGGACCTCGGTGGACGGCCAGGGTGACGGCAGGAGCAGCGTCTGGACCGACACCTTTGCCATCGACGACGCCTCCACCGGGCTGCGCCTCGTCTCCTACCGGCTGCGTCTGACGCTGTACCGCAGGCCGGGCACGCGGCTCACGCCGACGGTGTGGCGGCTCGGCGCGATGGGCTCCGACATCCCCGACCGCTTCACCGTCCCGGCCTCGCTGCCCGGCCTCGCGCAGGAACTGGTGGTGCCGCGCTACTCGCAGGAGATCCACAAGGGCCAGTACCCGCAGTACGACAACGGCGGCGAGGCCTGGTGCAGCCCGACCTCCTCGCAGATGATCGTCGAGTACTGGGGCGGTCGGCTCAGCGCCGAGCAACTGTCCTGGGTCGACCCGTCGTACGCCGACCCGCAGGTGGACGCGGCCGCGCGCTACACGTACGACCACCAGTACGAGGGCTGCGGCAACTGGCCGTTCAACGCGGCCTACGCGGCGACCTTCGACGGCCTCCAGGGCGTGGTGACCCGGCTCGCCTCGCTGACCGATCTGGAGACGCTGGTCGCGGCCGGCATCCCGGCCATAACGTCGCAGTCGTTCCTCAAGACCGAGCTGACCGGGGCGGGTTACGGCACCTCGGGGCACCTCATGACGGTGATCGGTTTCACCGCGGACGGCGACGTGATCGCCAACGACCCGGCCTCGCCGGACGACGACGCGGTGCGACGGGTGTACAAGCGCCGGGAGTTCGAGAACATCTGGCTGAGGACGAAGCGCTACAACGCCTCCGGCGGCGTCTCCTCCGGCACCGGAGGGGTCTGCTACCTCTACTTCCCGGCCCATCCGAGCGCCCACCAGCGCAAGGCCCTGGCCGCGGTGGGAGTGCGCTGACCGTGTGAGCAAGCTCATCGCCGCACGTGCCGTCGCGGGTGGCAAGGTGGACGACCGGGTGGGGGAGCCGCTCTGTACGTCCGACCTCTGTGAGGAGCAGCATGACCGCACACTCCGCCACCGCCACCCGCGCCCGCACCGGCGGCCCCCGGGACGAGGGTCCCGAGTTCCTCGAACACCTCCTCGGGTGGGTCCTCGTCGTCGTCACCGCGATGCTGGTCACCCGGCTGGGCCTCCTCTGAACCGGAGCCCCGCTCCAGCGACGTGATCAACCGCGCCCGCGGAGGTCTCCGCGCCCGGCGAACCGCCGGACGACCTCCGCCCCGCCCCTATTCCTGGCTCCGGGTCCCCACTCCCTGGCTCCGGGTGCCGGCTCCTTCGACCTCTCTTCCACTGTCCGCTCGGGTTCGCCGTCGCAGCGCTCCCGTATGCACGGACCTCCGTTTGCGGGCCGTCCGCCTGGACCCCCGACCGTGGACCGGATGTCGTCTCCCCATGCCGGCCCGGCCCTTCCGGTGTGCCGTCGTGGACTCACGTGGGCCTCGCAGCGCTCGGGGCCTCGGGAGGTCCTGGTTGCCGCAGTCCCTCCTCACGCGGGCGTCGGCGCTCCGGTGGTCCGTCCGTCGAACCTCCCCGTCTCCCGGGGGCGCGTTTGGGTCGCCGGTCGCTCCGGTATCCCGGCGCCGGGGCCCCTGTCTGCCGGACCGGCACAGGAGGACTAGACCACTCTGCCTCGGGACGCCTCGCCCCGGTGCCCCGGTTGCCGGCCCCCCGGTCCGGTCTCCGGCCGCCCGCCCCCGGGGCCCGGCATGCCGGCCTCCGCCCCCGGTCCCCGGTCGCTGAACGTCCTTCCGGCCGTCGGAGCCCGTGTGTGGTCGCCGGCCGCGCACAGCCACGGCGACCGTCGCTCCGGCACCCCGCCGACGCGCCTGAGCGCATCCACGGCCGCCGGGACCGCTCCCGCGCGGGCCGCGCCCGTCTCCCCCATGCCGGCCGCCGGGCGTTCCGGTGCCGCCGCCGGACGTCCTCGTCGTCCGGCTCCCGGCCGCCCCGGTGCTCCCCCTTCCCCCGCCGGGCCCGTCTCCGGACGTCCTGGCGCCCGGCCCTCGCGCGTCCAGGTCCGCCCGGACCGTCGCGCCCGCCGGGCCTCTCGAACCCGTTCCCCGCAGATGACCCCGGCCTGCCCCTCGTCCCCGCCGCAAGCACCCCGGGATTCCGGGGTCTTCAAAGTTGAGCGGTGCGGAGGTGTCCGCGGGCTCGGCGGGTGGTGACACAGCGTGTGCGTAGGCGTTGGTCCTCTGCGTTGCGGAAGCCGAAGGCGTTGCGGGCGACGAGCTTGATCACGCGGTTGATGCCCTCGCTCTTGGCGTTGCTGTGGCCGGTGTCGAGGAACGCGGTGATCTCCGCCCACCACCGGTCCACGGTCACGGCCAGCCGGACGACCTCGGGGATGTCCGAATCCGCGCACCAGGTGAGGAACTTCCATCGGGCATGGCCGACTTGGTGCCGGTCGGCGCCGGTGCGGGCCAGGGCGAGGAGATTGCGCAGGCTCTCCTTCGCGATCCACGCAGTCAGCAGCGTCTGCCCGATCTGCCCCTCGCCCAGCAGTGGGTTCCACATGGTCGCGAACTGCTCATCGGTGAGGTCCTCGCGGTTGCGCAGGAGACGTCGTCTGGCTTTCCACTCCGGGTCGCTGACGCGTCCGCGTCGTCCACGGGCCTCGGCGGTGGTGCGGCGCCGGAGTGTGGAGAGCATTTTGTTGGCGAGCTGGCCGACGTGGAAGTGGTCGACCACGACGGTGGCGTCGGGCAGGCCGGTGCGGATCGCGGCGCGGTAAGTGGCCGACATGTCGATGGCGACGTGGGTGATGTTCTTGCGCCAGGTCAGCGGTGTGGTGGACAGCCAGGCCAGGACATCGGCGACGGTGCGGCCCTCGACCTGGCCGAGCAGCCCGCCGTGGCCCAGCGCGTCAACGAACCCGGTGTGCCACCGATCCCGGGTCAGGCGCCACTTGCCGGACTCGGGGTCCTGCTCCCACTCCGTCCTGCCCCGCCGGGTCTCGTCGACGCCCAGCACCTTCACCTCGGGCAGCGGGGCGTCGACGACCTCGCGCGCTGATAGACGGAAGGCGCCCATCACCGTCGGCCAGGACAGGTGCAGGTCTCGGGCGGCCTGGATGACCGTTGAGCCGGCATCGCGCACCCGGCGCCCGGCCGCCTGGCGCAGCCGGGCGGTGATCCGTGCCCCGGCCGGTATCTGGGCGACGCTCTCGGTGAACGACTTCCTCGGGCACGTCGGCTCGCGGCACCACCAGCGGCGCTTTTGCCACAACAGCACCAGCCCGCGTTCCCCTTGAGGAAGGTCTCGAGGACGGGTCCGGGCTGTGCCCTTCACCTTCCAGGCGAAGGCCCGCACTCCGGGCAGGCGCGAGCCGTTTCCTCCGCCGTGGCCAGATGCACCCGGCGGGTGCCGTCCTCAAGCCGCTCGACCCGCACGACGGACACCCCGTCGAGGCCGAGCAGCAACGTCGCTTCGTTGGGCAAGCCCGTGGCTCCTGCTTGATCTCCGCGTAGAGAACAGAAATGATCACGCGTTCGACAGTGAGGCAGCAGCGGCCGGATCTGTCGTTGCGGTGGATGGGCTCTGGCTTCCGGGCCGCTGGCGCTTCGCAGGGCAGTGTGCTGAGGCGTGTTGACGTGGGCCCGGATCGGGTGATCTGGTCATGCGGCCGCGTCGACCAGGGCTTGGAGCAGGCGCTGGGGGTCTTCGGCGATGCGGTTGCAGACGTAGAGCCACCATTCCGTGCCGAAGACGATGTACTCCCGGGTGGGGTGGCCGCGCTCGGCCATGGCCTGGAGGCGGTCGGGCCCGAGGCCGAGGAGGGTCTCGAACTCCCAAGGATCGGAATCGTGACCCTTCCCTCCGAGGTGCTGGTCAACGCGGTTGATCAGTTCCCAGTCGTGGGTGGCGAAGGAGCACAGATGGCCCGAGTCGGCCAACTGTTGCGCATACGCAAGATAGGCGGCGGTCAGGGCCGGGGCCTCGCGCCGGTGGGCGATGGCCTCAGGTTCGAGGAAGGCGCCCTTGACCAGGCGGATGCGGCCGGGACGGGAAAGCAGCTCCGGCAGGTCGTCTGCGGTGCGATACAGGCGTGCCTGGACAGTGATGCCCACATGATCGAACCGCTTGCACAGCTTGCGGTGCAGGGCAAGCACCTCGTCGGTACGGTCGGAGCCTTCAGCCGAGATCACCATCTCCCGCCCGGTGTCGGCGGTGGCCTGGGCGATGCGGGAGGCGTTGGCAAGGGCAAGCTCTGCATCGACGGCCAGGCCGATGTGGGACAGGTCGAGGGAGATCGAGCACCCGGGTGGAAGTAGCCGGGCCGCAGAGAGGAACGTGTCGGTCTCTTCCGTGGCTCGCCGCGGGTCGCGGCAGCTCTCGCCCATGTACTCGACGTTCACGCGGTGGCCGACGGCCAGGACCTGCTGCGCCCGGTCCAGGGCGTCGGGCAGGGTTTCACCGGCCACGTACCGTTGCGCAACTTTGCGGGCCAGAGGGCCCAGGATCGGGTCATCTGGGACACGCCACTTCAGCTCCTCGTCGAGCGCGAGCCCACGCAGGACTTGGGCAGCCTGTGACGAGAGGGCGGCGTTGGTAGCGGGGATCTGCGTGGTCATGCGCTGTGCCTAGCTGTTCGCGGGATGGATGAACGCCTGCGAGCCTTCCAGGCCGGTGCTATCACGTGAGAGTGGCAGATACGACAGGTAAGCTGAAATTCCTGCCACTGCGGTAAGAGGGGATCAGGAACCGATGCTTCACGACGTCGCCGTCCTGGCCCTCCAGGGTGCCCACGCATTCGAGCTGGGCGTGTTCTGTGAGGTCTTCGGGATCGACCGCAGCGACGACGCGCTGCCCGTGTACGACTTCGCTCTTGTCTCGGCCACCGGCGACAGCGTGCCGACCCGCCACGGTTTCGAGGTGCGGGCCCAGCACGGCCTGGAGCGGCTGGCCTCGGCGGACCTCATCTGCGTCCCGGCCTACGACCTCAATGTGCGCCAGCCGGACCACCTGACCCAGGAACTGCGGGCTGCTGTGAAGCGTGGCGCTCAGGTCCTGAGCATCTGCACCGGAGCCTTCCTCCTGGGCGAGGCCGGGCTGCTCGACGAGCGACGCTGTACCACACACTGGCGCTACACCGACGAACTCGCCCGCCGCCACCCGCGTGCCCGGGTCGAGTCGGACGTGCTCTACGTCGATGAGGACCCGGTCATCACCGGCGCCGGCACCGCCGCCGGCGTCGACACCTGCCTCCACCTCATCCGCAAGGAGCACGGCAGCGCCGTTGCCAACGCAATCGCCCGCCGCATGGTCACACCCCCACACCGTGACGGCGGCCAGCACCAGTACCGCCAACGCCCCCTCCCCCGGGAGGGGACCGGGTCCCTCGCCCCTGTCCTGGCCTGGGTGGAAGCCAACCTCGACCAGGACCTGACCGTCGACGCAATGGCCTACCGTGCCCACCTCTCCCCACGGACCTTCGCCCGACGCTTCCGGCAGGAAACCGGGACCACACCACTGCAATGGCTGACCGGACAGCGAGTCCTGCTCGCGCAGCACCACCTGGAGACCACAGACGACCCAGTAACCGCGATCGCCCACCGCACAGGCTTCGGCACCGTCGACAACCTCCGCCACCACTTCGCCCGACACCTCGGCACGACGCCCCAGGCATACCGGCGGGCGTTCAGAGCCCTGCCCACCAGCCAGCGATCCGCGCCCCTCACAGTTTCACAAGGTCCGCGCAGTACTGACTGATCGCTGTCCGGTCTTGAGAACAGAACCAGGTCGGCAAGCCCGTCACTCACCGTGACTGCACGTCAGTGGCCCAGACGCTGCGCACCGCTCAAGATCGAAGACCCGGATTCCGGTCTCCGGCGGCCCGGGATGCCGCTCGCAGATGTCCCGGGATGCCGCTCGCGGACGCCCCGGCGCGCCGGCCGCGGAGCGTCTTCGACGAGCCGCCGGGGGCGCTCGGCTGGAATGTTCGAGTGAGCGGTCGTTAACTGGTGACGGGAGTCCGATGTTCGGGCATACTCAGCGCAGCCGCTGGTCAGCGGGCTTCCGTGATCCGGGGGCGCGCGCCGTGGCCGTAACGGAACGACCAGGCGGAGCCGCCCTGACCCGCGGGCCGTGCCGCCGGTTCCCGACCAGGGAGGAGACCGACGCCATGCCCGACCGCGACCCGCAGCCGGTGGAGCGTCAACTGCCGACGGACGAGGCGAGGGACCTGCTCGCGCTCGTCCGGGAGATAGCCCGGCGTGAGATCGCCCCGA
Organism: Streptomyces hygroscopicus subsp. hygroscopicus; assembly: GCF_030269125.1. Classification (GTDB taxonomy): domain Bacteria; phylum Actinomycetota; class Actinomycetes; order Streptomycetales; family Streptomycetaceae; genus Streptomyces; species Streptomyces hygroscopicus_C. The sequence goes on from NZ_BSSM01000012.1 coordinate 256,082, forward strand.
AGGCCGCCGAGGAGGAGGACGCGGGACGCTTCCCGCGCGAGGTCTTCACGCTGCTCTCCCAATCGGGCCTGCTCGGACTGCCGTACGACGCCGAGTACGGCGGCGGTGAGCAGCCGTACGAGGTCTACCTCCAGGTCCTGGAGGAACTCGCCGCCGCGCGCCTCACCGTCGGCCTCGGCCTCAGCGTGCACACCCTCGCCTCCTACGCCCTCGCCACCTACGGCACCAAGCAGCAGCAGATCGAGCACCTCCCCGCCATGCTCGGCGGCGGGCTCCTCGGCGCCTACTGCCTCTCCGAGCCCTCCTCCGGTTCCGACGCCGCCTCCCTGCGGACCAAGGCCGTCCGCGAGGGGGACGGGTGGGTCATCACCGGCGGCAAGGCGTGGATCACCCATGGCGGCGTCGCCGACTTCTACACCGTCATGGCCCGCACCGGCGAGGACGGCCCCCGCGGCATCACCGCGTTCCTCGTGCCCGGCGACGCCCCCGGCCTCAGCGCGGCCGCGCCCGAGAAGAAGATGGGCATGAAGGGCTCGCCCACCGCCCAGGTCCACTTCGACGGCGTGCGCGTCGGCGACGACCGCCGCGTCGGCGAGGAGGGCCAGGGCTTCACCATCGCCCTGTCCGCCCTCGACTCGGGCCGCCTCGGCATCGCCGCCTGCGCCATCGGCGTCGCCCAGGCCGCGCTGGACGAGGCCGTCGCCTACGCCACCGAGCGACGGCAGTTCGGTCATCCCATCGCCGACTTCCAGGGCCTGCGCTTCATGATCGCCGACATGGCGACCCAGATCGAGGCGGGCCGCGCCCTCTACCTCGCCGCGGCCCGGCTGCGCGACGCGGGCAAGCCGTTCGCCAAGCAGGCCGCCATGGCCAAGCTCCACTGCACCGACACCGCCATGAAGGTCACCACGGACGCCGTGCAGATCCTCGGTGGATACGGCTACACCGCCGACTTCCCGGCCGAGCGCTACATGCGCGAGGCCAAGGTGCTCCAGATCGTGGAGGGCACCAACCAGATCCAGCGGATGGTCATCGCCCGTCATGTGGCGGGACCCGAGGCGCGCTGAACTGCCCCGGTCGCACCGTCGGCGCCGCCAGCCGCACCCACTCCGGGTCCTGGCGGCCCGGCAGCGTGCGCCCCCGGTCGGCCCAGGCGCGCATCAGATCACGGTAGATGGGCGGGTCCTGCGGCGCGGCGGACACGGCCGCCACCGCGGGGCGTGGGACGAAGACGCGGCGCCGACGCCCGGTGGCCGAGTGCGGGGGTGTCATACCCGGGAGAACGCGGCACCCGGTCCCCAGGTCACCGCCCGCCCGATTCGAGCGTCAGTCCAGGGACGTCCGGCGCCGGACCGGGCCGGGTCGCGCGGGCTCAGGCGGCCCGGCGGCGCATCTCCGGCACCCGCATCGGGCGCGATCCCGGACCGCCGACGTGCGAGAAGGGCTGCGTCCGCCAGTTCAGACCCTGGGGGAGCGTCAGCAGCAGGGCGGTGTCCTGCTCCTGCGGCGCGCCGGACGCGTCCGCGGGGCGGGCGTCGGCCGCCGAACGGCCCGTACCCGCGCACACCGTGAGCCCGAACGGGTTCCACGGCGAGGCGCACAGCGCGTGCTCCGGCAGGATCTCCTCGTCCGCCAGCAGCGCGATCGGCTGCGCGCAGTCCGGGCAGATCACCCGGTACATCTCCAAGGTGTCGTAGTCGTCCAACTCCTCATCGAGGAAGTCGGGTTCGACGCCCTCCGGCTCGGGCTCGACCACCGGCTGCTGCCGCTTGGACGCGGATCGACCAGGGCGCTTGACACTCTGCATGGGATTCTCCCCCTAAGGCTGGGCCGTGAAAGGCGCAGCGGCCTCGACCACAGCAAGCACTTCCCGTCCGCCCTCGGCGGTAATCACGAGAACATCACGGAGCCTGTTCGAACCGTGTGGTCTTCGTCACATGCCGCGCGCAGATGACCGTGCGGACCTCCACCGAGGCCCGTCGGCTGTCCGAGGAGATCGAACGCCCTGTAGGTTTTGGCGCCATGGAGGAGCTGGACCGTCAGATCGTGCAGCTGCTCGTCAAGGACGGGCGGATGAGCTACACAGACCTGGGCAAGGCCACGGGCCTGTCCACGTCGGCCGTGCATCAGCGGGTGCGCCGGCTCGAACAGCGTGGCGTCATCCGCGGCTACGCCGCGGTGGTCGACCCGGAGGCGGTCGGGCTGCCGCTCACCGCGTTCATCTCGGTGAAACCGTTCGACCCCAGCGCCCCCGACGACATCGCCGACCGTCTCGCCGACGTCCCGGAGATCGAGGCATGCCACAGCGTCGCCGGCGACGAGAACTACATCCTCAAGGTGCGCGTGGCGACCCCGCACGAACTGGAGGAACTGCTGGCGCGCCTGCGGAGCCTCGCGGGCGTCTCGACACGCACGACGGTCGTCCTGTCGACGCCGTACGAGGCCCGCCCGCCGCGCGTCTGACCCGGGGGCGTGCGCCGCCGCGGTCGTACGGCGGCCACCGCGGCCCCCGCCGGCGCCGGGCACCGCCCGAAACCGCCCCAGGTGCACGGACCCGCGCCGGCCGAGAGAAACTGTCGCCATGAGCGACCGCACCCTCCTCCTCCGCCACGGCGACGTCCACAGCCCCGCCGACCCCTTCGCCACCGCGATGGTCGTGGAGTCCGGCCATATCGCCTGGGTCGGTTCCGAGGGCGCCGCGGACGCCTTCGCCGACGGAGTGGACGAGGTGATCGACCTCGACGGCGCCCTGGTCACCCCGGCCTTCACCGACGCCCATGTGCACACCACCGCCACCGGCCTCGCCCTGACCGGTCTCGACCTGACCGCCGCCCCCTCCCTGGAGGCCGCGCTCGCGCTGGTCCGTGAGTTCGCCGCCGCCCGCCCCGGCGACCGCGTGCTGCTGGGCCACGGCTGGGACGCCGCCCGCTGGCCCGGCGGCCGGCCGCCGACGCGCGCGGAGCTGGACGCGGCCACCGGTGGCCGCCCCCTGTACCTCTCCCGCATCGACGTGCACTCGGCCGTCGTCACCACCGCCCTGCTGGACATGGTCGGCGGCGACCTGCCCCGCACGGACGCGCCGCTCACCCGCGACGCCCACCACGCCGTACGCGAGGCCGCCTTCGCCGCGATCACCCCCGCGCAGCGGGAGGAGGCCCAGCGCACCGCGCTGGCGCACGCCGCCTCCCTCGGCATCGGCTCGGTGCACGAGTGCGGCGGACCGCAGATCTCCTCCGAGGACGATTTCACCGGCCTGCTGAAGCTCGCCGCCGGGCTGCCAGGGCCACGCGTCCTCGGCTACTGGGCCGAGCAGGACGTCGACAAGGCCCGCGAGCTGGGCGCGGTCGGTGCCGCGGGCGACCTGTTCGCCGACGGCGCCCTCGGCTCGCACACCGCGTGCCTGCACGAGCCGTACGCGGACGCCGGACACACCGGCACCGCCTACCTGGACGCCGACGCCATCGCCGCCCACGTGATCGCCTGCACCGAGGCGGGCCTCCAGGCCGGCTTCCACGCCATCGGCGACGCCGCCGTCACCTCCGTGGTCCATGGGGTGCGCGCCGCCGCCGAGAAGGTCGGCCTCGCCCGTGTCCGGGCCGCCCGGCACCGCGTCGAGCACGCCGAGATGCTCACCCCCGAGACCGTGGCCGGCTTCGCCGAGCTGGGCCTGATCGCCTCCGTGCAGCCCGCCTTCGACGCGCTGTGGGGAGGCGAGGACGGCATGTACGCCCGCCGGCTCGGCGCCGAGCGCGCCCGCATGCTCAACCCGTACGCGGCCCTGCTGCGTTCCGGCGTCCCGCTGGCCTTCGGCTCCGACAGCCCCGTCACCCCGCTCGACCCCTGGGGCACGGTCCGCGCCGCCGCCTTCCACCACACGCCCGAGCACCGCGTCTCCGTGCGCGCCGCCTTCACCGCCCACACCCGCGGCGGCTGGCGGGCCATCGGCCGCGACGACGCGGGTGTCCTGGTGCCGGGCGCGCCCGCCGACTTCGCCGTCTGGCGCACCGGCGAGCTGGTCGTGCAGGCCCCCGACGACCGGGTGGCCCGCTGGTCGACCGACCCGCGCTCCGGCACCCCCGGACTGCCCGACCTGACCCCGGGCGGTGAACTGCCGCGCTGCCTGCGCACCGTGGTGGGCGGACGGACCGTCTTCGTACGGCCGGGCGAGTGATCTCCGGGGGCGGTGCGGCGGCCGCCCCTCGCCGGTGCTGCCTCGTGCGACCTGCGCATCCTCCGCACTGCTTCCGGACGTCCTGCCGTAAGCGCAGGTCAGGAGGCTGTTGACAGTCGGGCGCGAAGGGCCGGTAGGTTCGTCCGAGTCCACCACCGGACGCCCGACCGGGAAGCTTTCGCGCATCTGCCCGCCGCGCCGCTGGGTCAGGGACGGCGCCCCGCACCGGGGCACCGCCGCTGGCAGCCAGGCTCAGCGTCCGCGCCGGCGGGGGAGCGTTCCAGCCGGTCGGCCAGGTGCGACCCGGGTGGGGCCCGGCCTCAGTAGACAACGGCTTTCGGTCGATCCGCAGCCAGCGGGTCCCAGGTCGGCCCGAAGGGCGCCGGGCCCCCATCCGCAGCACGGGGGAGGCAACCCATCCGTGTCCGGGGCCATCCGAACAGTCGGAAGAGGAAAAGAACGTGGCGCAAACAGGGCGGGATCATCCCCAAAAACACGTTCTTACCCCACTCTTGTGCAATCGACACCACCATACGTACGAGCTGTCACGTCTACCCAGGCGGCGGCCACTATGGTGGACGCCTGCGTACGACCAGAAGGGGCAGCAGTGAACGACGGCGACGGGACCCTCGCGGCCGAGGCCCAGGAGAGGCAGTTCGGGCCGCTCGGCACGGCCTTGGTGATCATCCCGACCTACAACGAGGCGGAGAACATCAAGGCCATCGTCGGCCGGGTGCGCAAGGCCGTCCCCGAGGCGCACGTGCTGATCGCGGACGACAACAGCCCGGACGGCACCGGCAAGCTCGCCGACGAGCTGGCCGCCGAGGACGAACACGTCCAGGTGATGCACCGCAAGGGCAAGGAGGGCCTGGGCGCCGCCTACCTCGCGGGCTTCCGCTGGGGCCTGGAGCGCGGCTACGGCGTGCTGGTCGAGATGGACGCCGACGGCTCCCACCAGCCCGAGGAGCTGCCCCGCCTGCTCACCGCCCTCAAGGGCGCCGACCTGGTGCTCGGCTCCCGCTGGGTGCCCGGCGGCCGGGTGGTCAACTGGCCCAAGTCCCGCGAGTTCATCTCCCGCGGCGGCAGCCTCTACTCCCGCCTCGCCCTCGACCTGCCGCTGCGCGACATCACCGGCGGCTACCGTGCCTTCCGCGCCGAGACCCTCAAGGGCCTGGGCCTGGACGAGGTCGCCTCGCAGGGCTACTGCTTCCAGGTCGACCTCGCCCGGCGCGCGGTCAAGGCCGGCTACCACGTGATCGAGGTCCCGATCACCTTCGTCGAGCGCGAGCTGGGCGACTCCAAGATGAGCAAGGACATCCTGGTCGAGGCGCTGTGGCGGGTCACCGCCTGGGGCGCGGGGGACCGCGTCGCCAAGCTGACCGGCAAGGACAGGCACACCCCGTAGCCGCACGGCCCCTTATCCGGCGCTGAGCCGGGGCCAGGCACACTGGGGGTATGACGACAGGCGCTCCGACCTCCCCGAACACCGCCCGGCCCCGGCGCTCCCGGCTGCGCAGGTTTCTGCCGCTGGGCATCGCCGTGTGGCTGGTGCTGGAGATCTGGCTGCTGACCCTGGTCGCGGACGCGGCGGGCGGCATGACCGTGTTCCTGCTGCTCGTGGCGGGCGTGGTGGCAGGCTCCGTGGTGATCAAGCGGGCGGGCCGGCGGGCCTTCCAGAACCTCGGCGAGGCCCTGCAACGCGGCGGCTCGCCCCGGCGCGGCGAGGGCAAGGGACTGACCATGCTCGGCGGTCTGCTGCTGATCATCCCCGGCATGATCTCGGACGTCCTGGGCCTGCTCCTGCTGCTGCCCCCGGTCCAGAAGGCCGTGAGCCGCCTCGCCGAGAACACCTTCGAGAAGACGCTGCGCGGCGCCGGGCCGGGCAGCCTCGGCGACGCCTTCCAGCAGGCCCGCATCCACCGCCCCGACGGCAAGGTGGTCCAGGGCGAGGTCATCCGCGAGGAACGCTCCGACCGTGGCGGATCGGATGACCGGCGGCCGCCGCTGGCCCGCTAGCCACTCCGCGGCGCCGCCCCGGCGCTCCCGCGACACGACGAGACCGCGGGCGCCGTACGTCCCTGAAGACGTACGGCGCCCGCGGTCTCGTACAGGTGCGCTCCGCGGCTTTCCCGCTATGCCGACTTGCGGCTGTCCCGGGGGTGCACGGCGATGTTCATCGCCCCCGAGCGCAGCACGGCCAGGCGCTCCTCGAGGACCTCTTCGAGCTCCTCACGGGTGCGCCGCTCCATCAGCATGTCCCAATGGGTGCGCGCGGGCTTGGCCTTCTTCTCCTCAGGGCCGTCGCCGTCCACCAGAAGTGCCTGGGCCCCGCAGACCTTGCACTCCCACTCCGGCGGGATCTCCGCCTCGACCGAGAAGGGCATCTCGAAGCGATGCCCCTTCTCACATGCGTACTCCACGGCCTGGCGCGGGGCCAGGTCGATGCCGCGGTCCGTCTCGTAGCTGGTCACCACGAGGCGCGTACCGCGAAGAGCTCGCTCACTCATGAATCGTGCCTCCCGGGCTTGTCGCCCACAGGACAGGTGTCGCTGTCGTCGTCATCCGGTCAACGTCCGGTCGGCGGTAAAGATTCCCGTTCCGGGTCATGCGTCGCCGTCGTAGCCGCCCCTTGTTCTACCCACAGGCGCCCGGTTTGTCACATCTGCTAGCAGATGTCACCCAGCGTTTCGGCATCTTTGACGCGCAGTAACGGTACGCCTGGCAGGCCAAACGCGTACACTACCGCCCTTTCGTGCCGAGCGCTAAATCGGCGCTAGATCTTCTCCGGGACCGGGTTGCCCGCCGCGGCGATGGCCCGCCGCACCGGGACCCGCGCGAGCAGCACGAACCCGATGACGAAGAAGGCCACCAGGGAGATGATCGCGGAGCGGTAGCTGCCGGTCAGCTGGTACGTCACGCCGAACAGCAGCGGCCCGAGCCAGCTCATCCCGCGGTCGCTGAGCTCGTACGCCGAGAAGTACTCGGCCTCCTTGCCCGGCGGCACCAGATGGGAGAAGAGCGAGCGGGACAGCGCCTGGCTGCCGCCGAGCACCATGCCGATACCGGCGGCCAGCAGGAAGAAGTACACCGGCGCCTTCGCGGGCAGGAAGTACCCGGCGGCGAGCGTGACCGTCCAGGCCACCAGCGAGCCGAGGACGGTGCGCTGGGCGCCGTACCTGCGCGCGAGACGGCCCATCGCCAGCGCGCCCGCCACGGCGAGCACCTGCACCAGCAGCACCGCGACGATCAGTGTCGACTGGCCGAGCCCCAGCTCCTGGGAGCCGTAGACCGAGGCCTGGGAGATGACCGTCTGGATGCCGTCGTTGTAGATCAGGTACGCCAGCAGGAAGGAGAGCGTCAGCGGATGCCGGCGCATGTCCCGCGCCGTCGCGGCCAGCTGCCGCAGCCCGGTCGAGGGGACGTCCGCCGGCCGGATGCCCGCCGCCCGCGCGCGCCGGTCGCGCAGCAGGCGCAGCGGTACGAGGGTGAAGGCGCCCCACCACAGGCCCGCCGAGGCCAGGCAGACGCGCACCGCCTGCGCCTGTGTGAGGCCGAAGGAGTCGTGCGCCGAGTACAGCACCAGGTTGGCGACGAGGACCATGGAACCCGCGCCGTAGCCGAAGGCCCAGCCGCGGGAGGAGACCGCGTCGCGGTCCTCGGGCGGGGCGATCTGGGGCAGGTAGGAGTTGTAGAGCATCGCGCCGACGGCCGCCGCCGCGTTGGCCACGACGAGCAGCACCCCACCCAGCAGGTACCGGTCGCCGTCCAGGAAGAACATGCCCGCGGTCGCCGCCGCGCCGGTGTACGCCGCCGCCGCGAGCAGCGGCTTCTTACGGCCCGTGCGGTCGGCCGCGCTGCCCACCAGCGGCATCGCCACGACGGCCAGGATCACCGACAGGGACACCGAGTAGGCGAAGAACGACCCCGCCCGCACCGGTATGCCCAGCGGATGCACGTAGCCGTCGGCGTCCGCCGCGTGCTCGGCGACCGAGGTGAGGTAGGGGCCGATGAAAACGGTCAGGACGCTCGCCGAATAGACGGAGTACGCCCAGTCGTAGAAGTACCAGCCTCTTTGCTGGCGCCTGAGGTCGGCGGTCTCGTCCGCCGCCTCCGCGCGCACGGTGTCGATCCCCATCGTGCCCTCGCTTCCGCTCCCCTGCGAAGGCAAGGGTGGCGGGCGTCCGGTCGCTCAGACCCAGACCCCGCGCTCCTCCATGACCTTGCGCAACATGTCGATGTGATCGGTCATGATGCCATCCACGCCGAGGTCCAACAGCCGGTGCACGCGCTCGGGTTCGTTGATCGTCCACACATGGACCTGGAGGCCGCGCGCGTGGGCCGCGCGGACGAAGCGGGGGTCGACCACCGGGACGCCCGACTGGGCCTCGGGCACCTGTGCCGCCACGGCCGAGCGGCGCACCGCGGCGGGCAGCCCCCAGGAGCGCAGCCTCAGGTTCAGCACCCCGCGGGTGCCGAAGGAGGTGGCCAGGCGCGGCCCGGCCAGCCGCTGGGCGCGCAGCACCCGCGCCTCGGAGAACGAGCCCACGCAGACCCGATCCCAGGCGCCCGTGCGCTCGATCAGGTCCAGCAGGGGACGCAGCGCGGGCTCCGCCTTGACGTCGACGTTCCAGCGGACCTCCGGGAAGGTCTCCAGCAACTCCTCGAACAGCGGCACCGGTTCACGGCCGCCCACCCGCGCCCGCTCGACCTCGGCCCAGGGCAGGTCGGCGATGCGGCCCGCGCCGTCGGTGACCCGGTCCAGGGTCGAGTCGTGGAAGGCGACGAGCCGGCCGTCCGCCGTGGTGTGCACATCGGTCTCGATGTAGCGGTAGCCCAGCTCCACCGCGCGGCGGAACTGCGCCACGGTGTTCTCCACCCCGTCGGCGGCTCCGCCGCGATGGGCGAAGGCGAGGGGGCCCGGGTGGTCGAGGTAGGGGTGGCGTATCGCGGTGGTCACCGACGCAGTATCGCTCGGCCGGGTGTCCTTCCGGCAACGATCCTGCCGCTCGATTCCGAGGGCAGGGCGAACACCCGCAGGAAGAACTGGGCCAGCGGGCCGATGGACAGGGCGTACAGCACGGTGCCCACGCCGATGGTGCCGCCCAGCACGACCCCGGTGACCACCACGCTCACCTCGATCACCGTGCGCACCAGCCGGATCGAGCGCCCGGTGCGCTGGTGCAGACCCGTCATCAGACCGTCGCGCGGGCCGGGTCCGAAGCGCGCCGCGATGTACAGGCCGGTCGCCACGCCGTTGAGCAGGATCCCGGCGAACATCAGCGGCACACGGGCGAGGAGCGAGTGGGCCGCGGGCAGCAGTGCGAGCGTCGCGTCCAGGGACAGGCCGATGAGGAAGACGTTGGAGACGGTGCCGAGTCCGGGGCGCAGCCGCAGCGGGATCCACAGCAGCAGCACCGCCGCGCCCACGATGATCGCCACCTCGCCGATGCTCAGCCCGGTCCGTCTCGCCAGCCCCTGGTGCAGCACCCCCCAGGGCTCCAGGCCGAGGCCCGAGGCCACGAGCAGCGCGGAACTCACCCCGTAGAGGGTGAGTCCGACGTAGAGCTGGAGCAATCGGCGTCCTCTATGTCCCGGAGCGGACACAACATACCCCCCTGGGTAGTGATGGTGGCCTGACGCATGTCACTCTGTGGCTTGGAGAGAAACTCCATCCATGGCCAATCCGGGGAAGGTGGACTGATCTCATGACGCAGTGGACCTCGGCGGTGGGGGCCGCGCAGCTCGCCCGGCTGCTCAACTCCCAGCAGGAACGGCCGGCCGGCCCCGGCAGCCGCCGCCCGCCCGCCTACCGGGCGCTGGCCGACGGCATCCGGCTGCTGGTGCTCGAAGGGCGCGTCCCGGTCGCCGCCCGGCTGCCCGCCGAACGCGAACTGGCCCTCGCCCTCTCCGTCAGCCGCACCACGGTGGCGGCCGCCTACGAGGCGCTGCGCGGCGAGGGTTTCCTGGAGTCCCGGCGGGGCGCGGGCAGCTGGACCGCCGTACCGGCCGGGAACCCGGTGCCCGCGCGCGGTCTGGAGCCCCTGCCCCCGGAGGCCCTCGGCTCGATGATCGACCTGGGCTGCGCCTCCCTGCCCGCGCCCGAGCCCTGGCTCACCCGCGCGGTGCAGGGAGCGCTGGAGGAACTGCCGCCGTACGCGCACACGCACGGGGACTATCCCGCCGGGCTGCCCGCCCTGCGCGCGATGATCGCCGAGCGCTACACCGCGCGCGGGATCCCCACCATGCCGGAGCAGATCATGGTGACGACCGGCGCGATGGGCGCCATCGACGCGATCTGCCATCTCTTCGCGGGCCGCGGCGAGCGCATCGCGGTGGAGTCCCCTTCCTACGCCAACATCCTCCAGCTGATGCGGGAGGCGGGCGCGCGGCTGGTGCCCGTGGCGATGGCCGAGGGGCTCGCCGGGTGGGACATGGACCGCTGGCGCCAGGTCCTGCGGGAGGCCGCGCCGCGGCTCGCCTACGTGGTCGCCGACTTCCACAACCCCACGGGGGCGCTGGCCGACGAGGACCAGCGGCGCCGGCTCGTGGACGCGGCCCGCGCGGCCGGGACGGTGCTCGTCGCCGACGAGACGATGACCGAGCTGTGGCTCGAGGAGGAGCTGGGCGGCGGGCGGATGCCGCGCCGGGTGTGCGCGTTCGACCCCGCGGGGTCCACGGTGATCACGGTCGGTTCGGCCAGCAAGGCGTTCTGGGCGGGGATGCGGATCGGGTGGGTGCGGGCGGCCCCGGACATCGTCCGCAGCCTGGTCGCCGCGCGGGCGTACGCCGATCTGGGCACGCCGGTGCTGGAGCAGCTCGCCGTCAACTGGCTCTTCAGCACGGGAGGTTGGGAGCAGGCGGTGGCCCTTCGCCGGGCCCAGGCCCGGGAGAACCGGGACGCCCTGGTCGCCGCGCTCCGCCAGACGCTGCCGGACTGGGAGTTCTCCGTCCCCCAGGGGGGCCTGACCCTCTGGGTCCGCGCGGGCGGCCTCTCCGGCTCCCGCATCGCGGAAGCGGGCGAACGCACGGGCGTCCGCGTCCCGTCCGGGCCGCGCTTCGGCGTCGACGGCGCGTTCGAGGGGTACGTCCGGCTGCCGTTCACCGTGGGGGGAGCGGTGGCGGAGGAGGCGGCGGTCCGGCTGGCCGCGGCGGCGCGGCTGGTGGAGACCGGGGGGACGGGGACGGCGGCGGAGTCACCGCGGACGTTCGTCGCGTAGCGCGCCCGGGGTCCGCGCTTCCCCGCGCCCCGGGGTCCGCGCTTCCCCGCGCCCCGGGGTCCGCGCCTCCCCGCGCCCCGGGGGGCGCGGGAACCGCGCGACGAGCCGCGACCGCCCGCGCCCGAGGAACCGCCGTCGGCCCGCTTACTCGGCCGGTACCGGTTCCGCGGGGGCCGGCTTGGTCAGGTCGATCGGCTGAGCAGGCCGCGCGGTCCGCGGCGGCAGGAGATCCAGCACCGCCCTGCGGTCGTCCTCGCTCGTCGCGTCGTCATAGGGGTCCGGTGTCCGCGGCACCTGGAGCCGGTGCACCGGGCCGTGGCCCAGCCGCGCGTACCCCCGACCCGGCGGTACCTGGGCCGGCGGGGTCGTGCGCGGCGCCGCCCCCAGCACCCCCTCCAGCTGCCGCGCCGTCGCCGACCCGAGGGCCACCCGCGCCCGCGTGTGCTGCCGTACCGCGTCGCTCAGCGCGTCGAGGCCGTCGTAGTGCTCGGCGACGACGACGGTGACGTTCGCCGCCCGCCCGTGCCGCAGCGGCACCTGGAGCAGCGTCTGCGGATCCTCGCGGCCGTCGACCTCCGCGAGGTGCGCGAACACGCTCGGCCGGTCGAAGAGGATCCACAGGGGGCGCCGGGTGTCCGCCGGGGGCGGGTCGCCCGCCTGCCGGGCGAGGTTGATCTCGACGAGCCGCCGTTCGGTCTCCCGCGCGGCCCACTCCAGGCTCGTCAGCGCCCCGGGGAGCGCGCACTCCACGGCCGGCACGCCCTCCCGGCCGGTCAGGCACGCGTACTCGCCGGTGCCCCCGCCGTCCACGATGAGGACGTCGCCGTACTGGAGGGCCTGGAGGGCCAGCGAACGCAGCAGGGTGGAGGTGCCGCTGCCGGGCTGGCCGACGGCCAGCAGGTGCGGCTCGGTGGAGCGGGCGCCGGTGCGCCAGACGACGGGCGGGACGTCGCGCTGTTCGCCGTACGCGTCCCCGTAGTCCCCGAAGGAGAGGGGCAGCGTGCGCTGCACCTCGCTGGGGTCGGTGAAGCCGAGCACGCTCTCCCCGGGCGCGGTCACGTACCGCTGCGCCACGATGTCCGCGGGCAGCGGCGGGAGCGCGGTCACGGCGAGCTGGTTGCCCTCCTCGTCCCACCCGAACCGGTACTCGCGCCCGCGCCCCGCCTTCGCGGTGAGCACCTGCTCGATCCGCGCGCGGGCCTCCGGCTCGCCGTCCGGGAAGTACGCCGGGTAGCGGAGCACGAGCTGTCCGACCCGCCCGCCGTCGTCGAACTCGTGGGCGGGGAAGGCCTTCTGCCACTCCCCGCCGTGCGCGTACAGCGGGGCCGGGTCCTCGGGGACGGAGAAGTACGGCACCAGTGCCTCGTACAGCGCCCGCAGCCGCTCGGCCCGGGACTCGTCGGGGCCCTCGGACGCGGGCGGCGTGCGGTCGCGGCCCAGCCAGGCCGCCGCCGTCATCACGGTGATGACGGCCAGCAGCGGCCCGTACGGCGCCAGCGCCACGACCAGTACCAGGCAGGCCACCAGGAACAGCAGCGGCCCGCGCCGGTCCTTGGGGGTGGCGGCCCACCGGCGCCGCCCGGCCGAGGCCAGCAGGCGCAGCCCGCGGGAGAGGGTGATCAGCGGATGGAGCACGTCGGTGGCGCTGTCGGCCGCCGTCCGGGCCAGTTCCCGGCTCCGCGCCAGTTGCGTCCGGGCGATCTGCGCGCCGTCCTTGCTCAGAATGCGGGGGAGGGGCCGCCGGGCCACTGCTGTCTCCTGGTGGTGCGTACGGGCGGGACGTGCTGCGGGGCCGGCGTCAGAACTTGATGCCGCCCAGGAGGCTGGCCAGGCTCTCCCCGCCGGCCTTGATGCTCGGGGCGATGGCCGTGCTCGACAGGTAGAACCCGAACAGCGTGGAGACGCAGGCGTGCGAGCCCTTGAGGCCGTCCTTGCGGAAGTAGAGGAACATGACGGTGCCGAGCAGGACGACGCCTGACATGGAGAGGATCATTGGGTGCCTCCTGGTGTCGAGGGGGACAGTCACCATCAGTACTTCCAGGATCACAGCATGTGTCTATACGACAAAGAGCGCAACCGAGTGAATATCGTGACTATTCGCCCGACCGGTGGAGCCTGCGCGGCCCCGGCGGACCGGGGCGCTCGCGGACGATCTCACCCGTAACGATCCTTACGCCGGGCACAACGGGTCATGTGAGGCACGAGCCAGTACCCTTGCGGTTCACCTGAACGGTTGTAATGAGAGGCGGTCCGGCGATGAGCGAAGCCCCCGACCCCGAGGTCGTGGAGCTGGCGACCAAGATCTTCGATCTGGCCCGGCAGGGGCAGACCGAGGCACTCGTGGCGTACGTCGACGCGGGCGTTCCGGCCAACCTCACCAACGACCGCGGGGACTCCCTGGTGATGCTCGCCGCCTACCACGGACACGCCGACGCGGTGCGCGCGCTGCTGGCCCGCGGTGCGGAGGCGAACCGCGTCAACGACCGGGGGCAGACCCCGATCGCGGGCGCGGTCTTCAAGGGTGGGACGGAGGTCGTCAAGGCCCTCCTGGAGGGCGGCGCCGACCCCGCCGCGGGCACGCCGTCGGCCGTCGACACCGCCCGGATGTTCGGTCGGGCCGACGTCCTCGAACTCTTCGGCGTCAGCTGACGCCGGACTTCTGACCAGCGACGACACGGAAAACGGGGGAGGCGGTACAGGGCCGCCGGAAATACGGTCGCGGCAGCACACACCGCGGGTCATCATGACGACGTGATTCACGGACGCGATGGCTGGGCAGGTGTTGCCGCACCGCGCGGACCGTGATGCGGTCCGCATGGGCCACCGACGAGAGGCAGAGAGAGATGGTCTACAGCAAGCAAGAGACGGCGGGCGCTCCTCCGTTGTGTCACGCGGCCAGGTAGTGCGTGTTCCCCGGTTGCGTCGACGCTTGATGTGAGGCTGTTTCCCATGTTCGATCCGGTCATAGCGCCCAGCGGTACGCTGCTCGGCCTGCTCCAGCGGGGCCGCGGCGACGGCACGCTGCACGCGCTCACCGCGCCCCGCGCGGAGGCGCTCGCGGCCCTGAACCACTGTGTGCTGCGCGATCCCCGCCACGACTGGCAGGTGGAGAACCGCTCCCTGTACTACGCCCGGCTCTTCCTCGACCTGAACGGCGAACTGGACGCCGTCGAGGCGCATCTCTTCGACCCCGAGGACCACCTCGACACCGAGGAGTCCCGCACCGGCCTGGCGCTCGCGGTGCTCGGCCACCTCGCCTCGTACGGCCGCCGCGACGCCCTCGACCTGCTGCGCCGGTACGCCGCGCGGGGCGCCAACTGGGCCTGGGCGCTGGACGAACTGGCGCTGCGGGACGACGACGCGGGGCTGCGCGCCCTCGCCGCCCCCGTGCTCGCCCGTTTCCCCGCCGACGCCGAGGGCGAGGCCGAGCTGGCCGCCGCCGTGCGTGACGCCTTCGAGCCGCGGCCCTGGCGGCTGTGGGCCGAGGACCCGCGCGAGGCCATCGGCGCGCGGGTGCGGGCCGCCCACGAGGCCGGATGCTTCGACCGCTGGCAACGGCAGATGCGGCCGACCGGACCCCGCCCCGGCTGGAGCGTGCGCGCCGTCTTCGAGTGGGCCCAGCAGGGCCTCGACCGCGGCGCCGCCCTCCACGTGCCCGCCGCCCGCTGCCTGGTCGCCGTGGCCGGGCCCGAGGACCGGCCGGAGATCGTCCGGGCCGCCCGCACCGGCACCGACGGTGCCCGCTGCACCGCACTGAGGTATCTCGCCGACAGCTCCGACCCCGAGGCACTCGCTCTGATCGAGGCCGCGGTCGCCGACGGCACCACGGTCGTCGTGGACGCCGCGGTCGACGCCTTCGAACGCATGCGCAGCATCGCGGCCGTGGACCGTGCGCGGGGCTGGGCGCAGCGCCCCGACGCGCTCGGCGCCGCCGCCGGACGCATGCTCGCCTGCCGGGGGGGCGCCCAGGACAGCCCGCTCGTCCTCGGCGCCCTGCGCGAGGCCGTGCGCGGCGAGGGACCCGACGCGCCCACGCTGTGGACCCTGGTCGACGGCGCCGGACGCCTCGGCATCGCCTGCGCGGCGCCGGTGCTGCGCCACGTCTACCGGGAGACCGCCTCCTCCCACCTCCGCGGCCGCGCCGCCCGCGCCCTCGCCGCGACCGACCCCTCCTTCGCCACCGGCTTCGCCGTCGAATGCCTCTGGGACTGCGAGGAGACGACCCGCGAACTCGCCGCCCGCCACGCCGAGACCGGCGACACCCGTGTCGTCGAACGCCTCCGCCGCCTCGCCGCGGACCCGGCCGAGGAGGACGAGGTCCAGACGGCGGTCCGCAGCCGCTTCGGGCCGGACATGACGACGGGCTGAGGAGGGCGGCGGGCGTGCCGCCGCGGCCGCCCGCCCGGCCCCGTTCGACGCCGACGGCACCGGCGCGGGTGGAGGCGACGGGCTCTCGTACGGACAGGGCGCGAGTCGACCTGTGCGCCGGCCCGCGCCCTTCGTGCCGGCCCGCGCCCTCCGCGCCGGCCCGCATCCTTCGTGCCGGCCCGCGCCCTTCGTGCCGGCCCGCATCCTTCGTGCCGGAGCCCGGCCGCACGGGAAGGTATGCGCGCCCTGGCGCGCGTCGTGCCGCACGCCGGACCCGGTCGCCCGGTCGCCCTCGCCCACCCGCCCGCACACGACCCGCTCGCGCACCCGAGGCGCGCCCAGAGCGCACCACCGGCGCACTCGCCCCGCGCCCACCGGCCCACCCCAGGCTTCGAGGCGCCCTCCCGCCCCGTCACATGAACGGCGGGTGACCCCCGGACCAGCCGCCCATGACGGCCACCCGACCCGCTCGCCCGCGAGCACAACGCTCATGGGACGTTCCCCGGGCGGAAAGATCGACGTTGACGCGGCCACGTCCGGCGCGGCGACAACACCCGTATGCGTGTCGTCATCGTGACCGAATCCTTTCCCCCCGATGTGAACGGCGTGGCCCACTGCGCGCTCCAGACCGCCCGGCACCTCGCAGACAGCGGTCACCACCCGCTCGTCGTCGCTCCCGCCCCTGCTCCCGGCACCGGCCCGGACACGGACGCCCCGTGTCCGGTCGTCCGGATACCGTCCCTCCCGCTCCCCGGCTACCCCCAGGTCCGCGTCGCCCTCCCCAGCCGGCGCCTGGCCGCGGCCCTCGTCTCGCACCGGCCCGACGTGGTGCACCTGGCCAGTCCGTTCGTGCTCGGCGTGCGCGGGATGGCGGCGGCCGCGCGGCTTGGCCTGCCCGCCGTCGCCGTCTACCAGACCGATCTCGCCGGTTACGCCCGCACGTACATGGGCGCCGGAGAGGCCGCCGCCTGGCGCCGCATCCGCTCCGTGCACGCCGCCGCCGACCGCACCCTCGCCCCCTCCAGCGCCGCCCTGGGCGACCTGGAGGCGCACGGGGTGCCCCGGGTCCGGCTGTGGCCGCGGGGCGTGGACACCGTACGTTTTCGGCCAGACCGCCGTGACGAGGAGCTGCGCCGGGAACTCGCCCCGAACGGTGAGCTGATCGTCGGCTACGTCGGCCGGCTCGCCCCCGAGAAGCACGTCGAACTGCTCGCCGGCGTCAGCGGGACGGCAGGCGTCAAGCTGGTGGTCGTCGGCGACGGGCCCAGCCACGCCCACCTGACCGACGCCCTGCCCGGCGCGGCCTTCCTGGGCCGCCGCACCGGCGACGACCTGGCGCGGATCTTCGCCTCGCTGGACCTGTTCGTGCACACGGGCCCCTTCGAGACCTTCTGCCAGACGGTGCAGGAGGCCATGGCCAGCGGCGTTCCGGTCGTCGCGCCGGCCGCCGGCGGGCCGCTGGACCTGGTCGACCACGGCCGTACCGGACTCCTCGTACCGCCCTGCGACGCCGACGCCGTCCGGGACGCCGTGCGCGACCTGGCCGAGGACCCCGCGCGCCGCACCGCGTTCGGGGCCGCCGCCCGCACCCTGGTCGAGGGCCGCACCTGGGCCGCCGTCGGGGACCGGCTGATCGAGCACTACGAGGACGTGCTCGCCGGGCGCCGGACGGCGGTGGCGGCATGACCGCCCGGCCGCTGCGCATCGTCCGGCTCGCCAACTTCGTCGCACCCGCGTCCGGCGGCCTGCGCACCGCCCTGCGGGAGCTGGGCAAGGGCTTCCTCGCGGCGGGCCACGAACCGGTGCTGATCGTGCCCGGCGCCCGGCACACCGACACCGAGACCGAGCAGGGCCGCGTCATCACCCTGCCCGGACCGCTGCTCCCCGGCACCGGCGGCTACCGCGTCCTGACCGACAGGCGCCGCCTGGCCGCCCTCCTGGAGGATCTCGGCCCCGACCGGCTCGAGGTCTCCGACCGCACCACCCTGCGCTGGACCGGCCGCTGGGCCCGCCGCGCCCGCGTGCCCGCCGTGATGGTCTCCCACGAGACCGCCGACGGCGTGCTGCGCACCTGGGGCGTGCCCGACCACCTCTCCCGGCGGGCCGCCGACGCCCTCAACACCCGTACCGCACACGTCTATTCACGCGTGGTGTGCACCACCGAGTACGCCGAGCGCGAGTTCGTCCGCATCGGCGCGCGCAACGTCGTACGCGCCCCCCTGGGCGTCGACCTCACGGCCCGCCACCCCGCCCTGCGCGACCCCGGCGTGCGCGCACGGTACGCGCGCGGCGGAGAGGCCCTGCTGGTGATGTGCTCCCGGCTGTCCGTGGAGAAGCGCCCCGGCACCGCCCTCGACGCCCTGGCGGCGCTGATACGACGCGGACGGCCCGCGGTGCTGGTGGTCGCCGGGGACGGCCCGCTGCGGGGCCGCCTGGAGCAGCGCGCCCGGGAACGGGGGCTGCCGGTGACCTTCCTCGGGCACCTCTCCGACCGGGCCGCGCTCGGCGCGCTCCAGGCCACCGCGGACCTCGCCCTCGCCCCCGGGCCCGCCGAGACCTTCGGACTCGCCGCCCTGGAGGCCATGGCCTGCGGCACGCCCGTGGTGGCCAGCGCCTCCTCCGCGCTGCCCGAGGTCATCGGGCCCGCCGGGGCGACCGCGGCCGACCACGGCGAGGCATTCGCCGACGCCGTCGAACTCCTCCTGGACCGCCCCGAGCCCGAGCGCCGGCAGGCGGCCCGCGCGCGGGCCGAGTGCTTCGGCTGGGGCACCGCCGTGGAGGCGTTCCTCGCCGCCCACGACGCGGGAGTGCCGCGCCGCGGCGACACCCGCCACGGCGTGCCGGAGGGCGTGGCATGAGACCCGTCCGCTTCGTCGCCCTCGGGGACTCGCTGACCGAGGGCGTGGGCGACTTCACCGACGCCGGCCCCCGCGGCTGGGCCGCGCTGCTCGCTCCCTCGCTCGGCGCGGGCACGGAGTTCACCAACCTCGCGGTCAGCGGCGCGCAGACCCGGGACGTGCTGGAGCGGCAGACCCCGGCCGCGCTCGCCCTGCACCCCGACCTGGTCGCCGTGGTCGTCGGCGTCAACGACACGCTGCGGCACACCTTCGACGTCCGCGCGGTCGCCGCCCGCCTCGACCAGGTCTACGGGGCCTGCGTCGGCCAGGGCGCCACCCTGCTCACCGCCTGCCTGCCCGACCCGGGCGCGATGCTCGGCCTGCCGAGCGCCCTGGCCATCCCCCTGGCCCGCCGCCAGCGCGCGGTCAACGCGGTCGTGCACGCCCTGTCCGACCGGTACGGTGCCGTCCACCTGCACGCGGCCGACGGCGGCTGGATCGCCGACCGGAGCCTGTGGAGCGCGGACCGGCTGCACCCCGGCGAACGCGGTCACCGGCAACTGGCCGTGCGCTTCCACGCCCTGCTCGCCGAGGCGGGCCGTGCGACAGGCCGGCCCCCGTCCCCCGAACCGGAGTTCCCCGCACCGACCCGCGCGGCCGGCCTGCTCTGGCTCGCCACCGCGGGCAGCGCCTGGGTGGCCAGGCGCTGCCGGGACCTGCTGCCCCAGCTGCTCGCCCTCGCCGCCGAGGAACTGCGCCACCGCGCCCGGGGCACCACGGCCCGCCTCGACCTGCACACGACGGCCGCCGTGTCCGCCGCCCTGGCCGCCCTGCCGGAGGCCCGGACCGAACCGGCGGGCCCCCGCGGAGGCCGGCTGGAGGCGGGCGTCGGCTGACCCGTCACCGGCCCACCGCCGCGAACCGCACGGGCGTCCCCGGCGCCGCCTGGGCCGCCGCCGGGAGGTCGGCCGCGCGGACCACCGCGATCACCGGGTAACCGCCGGTCGTCGGATGGTCGGCGAGGAAGACCACGGGGCGGCCGTCCGGCGGCACCTGTACGGCACCCAACACCATTCCCTCGCTGGGCAGTTCACCCTCCCTGGCCCGTTCCAGCGGCGGGCCCTCGGTGCGCAGGCCGATGCGGTTGCTCGCCGGCGAGACCCGGTAGGCGCGCGCCGTCAGGTCGTACCGGCCACGCGCCGTGAACCAGTCCGCGCGCGGGCCCGGCGCCACCCGCAGCACGAGTTCCGCGGGCGGCCCCGGCTGCGGGGCGGCGTCCACGCGCGCGGGCGGCCCGGCCGGGCGGCCGAGCGGCAGCACCATGCCTTCGGCGAGCGGGGCCGGGCCGAGGCCGGACAGCAAATCGGTGGCGCGGCTGCCGAGCACCGGCTCCACGGCGAGGCCGCCGCGGACGGCGACGTAGCTCCGTACCCCGGCCACCACCGCGCCCACTTCCAGGACGTCACCGGCGGGCACCACGACGGGCGCGCCCCACGCCACCGGGCGGCCGCCGACGGAGACCGGGCAGGGCGCACCGCCGACCGCCGCGATCACCGTCGAGCGGGGGCGCAGCGCACAGCCGTCGAGCGTCGTCTCCAGCACGGCGGCCCCCGGCGGATTGCCGGCCAGCCGGTTGACCAGTGCCGCCGCGGGCGGGTCCAGCGCCCCGGAGCGGGGCACTCCGAGGTGCGCGTACCCGGGTCGCCCGAGGTCCTGCACGGTGGTCAGCAGCCCGGGTCGTACGACGACGAGCGCGCGGTCGGTCATGGCCCCTCCATCGGTACGGCGATCAGACCGCCGGTCATGGCCCCTCCACCGGCACGAACCGCACCCGGGTGCCCGGGGACAGCAGAGCGGCGGGTTCGCGGGTGTGGTCCCAGAGCACCGCGTCCGTGGTGCCGATCAGCTGCCAGCCGCCCGGCGAGGCGCGCGGGTACACCCCCGTGTACGGACCCGCGAGCGCCACCGCGCCGGCCGGGACCGCCGTGCGCGGGGTGGCCCGGCGCGGGACGTCGTAGCGGGCCGGGAGCCCGGTGAGGTAGCCGAAGCCGGGCGCGAAGCCGCAGAAGGCCACCGTGAACTCGGTGCCCGTGTGGACGCGGACCACCTCGCGCTCGGGCACCTGCCAGTGCGCGGCGACGGCGGCGAGGTCGGGGCCGTCGTAGCGCACCGGGAGCTCGACCAGGGCGCGCGCCCGGGGCGACGGGAGATCCCCTGCCGACGCGGTCAGTTCGGACATCCAGCGGGCCGGGTCGGACAGCCCGTCGAGCAGGACCGAGCGCGCGGCCGGCACGATCTCCCGGACGGTCAGCGCGCCCTCCGCGCGGCGCCGCAGCAGCGCCGCGTGCAGGGCCTGCGCCTCCTCGGCCGAGGCCACCTCGACCAGCAGCGCGTCCTCGCCGACCGGCAGCGCCCTCATGCGAAGGCCTCCACCCGGACGCCCGCCGCGACCAGTTCGGCCCGCACCTGCCGGGCCAGCTCCACCGCGCCGGGGGTGTCGCCGTGCAGACACAGCGAGCGGGCGCGCACCCGGACGCGCGCTCCGGAGTGCGCGGTGACCACGCCGGAGCGCGCGAGCCCGACCGAGCGCCGTACGACCGCCTCCGGATCGCTCACCACCGCGCCGTCCCGACCGCGCGGCACCAGTGCTCCCTCGTCGGTGTACGCGCGGTCGGCGAACGCCTCCGGCACGGCCGGCAGACCCGCCTCCCGGGCCAGCGTCAGCAGCCGGGAGCCGGGCAGGCCGAGCACCGGCAGCGCGGGGCCGGCGAGGAGCACGCCGTCGATCACCGCGCCCGCCTGCTCCTCGTCGTGCGTGACCCGGTTGTAGAGCGCCCCGTGCGGTTTGACGTACGCCACCCGGGCCCCGGCGGAGCGCGCGAACACCTCCAACGCCCCGATCTGGTAGGCCACTTCGGCCGCCAGTTCGGCGGGCGGCACGTCCATCGCGCGCCGCCCGAACCCGGCGAGGTCCCGGTAGGAGACCTGGGCGCCGATCGTCACCCCGCGCTCGGCGGCCAGCTCGCACACCCGGCGCATGGTGGCCGCGTCCCCGGCGTGGAAGCCGCAGGCCACGTTGGCGCTGGTGACGACGGACAGCAGCTGTTCGTCCTCGGTGAGCCGCCAGCGGCCGAAGCCCTCGCCGAGGTCGGCGTTCAGATCGATCGAGGTCATGGTCGTTCCCGTGTCTCCGGTTCGTCGCTTCATCGGTTCGTCGGCCGGACCCGCCTTCGGGACGTCCACCGGCTCCTCGGTCCCTCGGCTCGCCGGTTCGACGGCTCGCCGGTTCGGCGGGCCGTCTCCCGTACGGCGGCGTCAGTCGACGCCGACCAGCCGGTACTGCTCGTCGCGGGCGTCGGTCAGGAACATCTGGCCCGGGGCGTGGGTGATGGCGAACGGTGGCCGGGAGGCCATCACCGCCGCCTGCGGGGTCACGCCGCAGGCCCAGAAGACCGGGATGTCCCCGTCCTCCAGGACCACCGGATCGCCGAACTCCGGCCGGTCGAGGTCCGCGATGCCGAGGCCCGCCGGGTCCCCGCAGTGCACGGGACCGCCGTGCACGGCCGGCAGCAGGCTGCTCTCCCGGATCGCGGCGCCCAGGCGCTCGGGCGGCACCGGGCGCATGGACACCACCATCGGACCGCGCAGCCGGCCCGCCGGTCGGCACGGGCGCCCGGTGACGTACATCGGCACGTTGCGGCCCTGCTCGACATGGCGGATCGGCACGCCCGCGCGGCTCAGCGCCCATTCGAAGGTGAAACTGCAACCGATGAGGAACGCCACCAGGTCCCCGCGCCAGTAGGGGCGCGCGTCGGTCGGCTCCGCGACCAGCTCGCCGTCCTGCCACACCCGGTAGCGCGGCAGGTCGGTGCGCAGATCGGCGCCCTCGGCGAGCACCGTCGCCGGGGAGCCGGCGTCGGTCACGTCGAGCACCGGACAGGGCTTGGGGTTGCGCTGGCAGAACAGCAGCATGTCGTAGGCCCAGTCGGCGGGCACCGCGATCAGGTTGGCCTGGGTGTGCCCGGCCGCGACCCCGGCCGTGGGGCCGGCCAGACCCTGGCGGAACCGCTCCCGCGCGGTGCGCGGGCTCCAGGCGGACGCGCGGTCGTCGAGCGTGGTGACGGGTCGGTCCTCGGTGCGCTGTGCCCGTGTCATGCCAGTTCCTTCCCGCGCGTCTCGGGCAGCCCGAGCAGCGCCAGTGCCGCGATCCCGTAGCCCACCGCGCCGAAGGCCAGGGCGCCGCCGACGCCCCAGCTGTCGGCCAGGAAGCCGACCAGGGTGGGGAAGACCGCGCCCACCGCGCGGCCCGTGTTGTACGTGAAGCCCTGTCCGGTGCCGCGCACCGCCGTCGGGTACAGCTCGCTGAGGTAGGAGCCGAACCCGCTGAAGATGGCCGACATGCAGAACCCGAGCGGGAAACCCAGCACCAGGAGCAGGGTGTCGGCCCCCTGCGGGATGTGCGCGTACGCCAGCACGCAGACCGCCGAAAGCAGCGCGAACAGCCAGATGGTGGCGCGCCGGCCGAGCCGGTCGGTGAGGTGTCCGCCGGTCAGGTAGCCGAGGAACGCGCCGGAGACGAGGAGGGCGAGGTAGCCGCCGGTGTTCACGACGGACAGGCCGCGGTCGGACTTCAGGTACGTCGGCACCCAGGTGGCCAGCGTGTAGTAGCCGCCCTGTACGCCCGTGGACAGCAGGCTCGCCAGCAGCGTGGTGCGCAGCAGGCCGGGGGCGCCGGCGCGGCCCGGCCGGAAGATCGCGGCGAACGAGCCGCGGCGCGGATCCTGTTCGCGGGCGGCGAGGGCCACCGGCGCGTCGTGCACCCGGCGGCGCAGCCACAGCACCAGCAGCGCGGGCAGCGCGCCGGTCCAGAACATCACCCGCCAGGCCAGGTCGTCCCCGGCGAAGGAGAAGACCAGGGTGTAGACGACGGCGGCCAGCGCCCAGCCGACCGCCCAGGAGCTCTGGACGGCGCCGAGGGTGCGGCCCCGGTGGCGGGCGGAGGCGTACTCGGCGACCAGGATCGCGCCGACCGCCCACTCGCCGCCGAAGCCGAGGCCCTGGAACGCCCGGAACAACAGCAGGGTCTCGTAGGTCGGCGCGAAGCCGCATGCCACGGTGAAGACCGCGTAGGTGAGCACCGTGACCACCAGGGCGCGGACCCGGCCCACCCGGTCGGCGAACACGCCCGCGAGGGCGCCGCCGACCGCGGAGACCACCAGCGTGACGGTGGTGAACAGACCCGTCTGGCCGCTGTCCAGACCGAAGTACGCGGAGAGGGCCACCATGCTCAGCGGCAGCGTGAAGTAGTCGTAGGAATCCAGGGCGTATCCGCCGAAAGCTCCGGCGAACGCGCGCCGCCCGTGCGGGCCGAGGTCGCGCAGCCAGTCGAACGCGCCGTCCGGCGCGGCCTGTTCGACCGGCGGCGCGGTGGCGGGGGGAGGGGTCGTGCTCATGAGCACCTCGCAGAAGGGGACGGAGGGTGCGGTGGAGTGAGCCGTGTCGAGCACCGTAGAGGATCGTTCAACGATCCTTCAATACCCGTGTTGTTTCGTTCCGTTGTCTGCGATTGAATTCCGGCATGGCAGAGCAGCTGGCGGGACTGGCCGACGACCGCGCCCTCCTGGGCCGTACCAGCACGGCGGAGAGGGTCTCGGACATCCTCAGGAGCCGTGTCGCGGACGGGTACTTCCCGCCCGGCACCCGGCTGTCCGAG
This sequence comes from Streptomyces hygroscopicus subsp. hygroscopicus, assembly GCF_030269125.1. Lineage (GTDB taxonomy): Bacteria > Actinomycetota > Actinomycetes > Streptomycetales > Streptomycetaceae > Streptomyces > Streptomyces hygroscopicus_C. The sequence goes on from NZ_BSSM01000012.1 coordinate 280,388, forward strand.
GACAGCATCGGCGGGGCGCTCGGCGTCTCCCGCAACACCCTGCGCGAGGCGTTCCGGCTGCTCACGCATGAGCGCCTGCTGGTCCACGAGCTCAACCGGGGCGTGTTCGTCCGGGTCCTCAGCGTCGAGGACGTCGAGGACATCTACCGCACCCGCGCCCTCGTGGAGTGCGCCGTCGTGCGCGGCCTCGGCGAGCCGCCGTACCCCCTGCGGGGGATGGCCGGCGCGGTCGCCGCGGGCGAGACGGCGGCCGCCGAGGATGACTGGAAAGCGGTGGGTACGGCCAACATCCACTTCCACCAGGAGCTGGTCGCCCTCGCCCGCAGTGAACGCACGGACGAGCTGATGCGCAGTGTCTTCGCCGAACTCCGCCTGGCCTTCCACCTGGTGGACGACCCGCGCCGGCTGCACGAGCCCTACCTCGCCCGCAACCGCCAGATCCTCCGGGCACTGGAGACGGGGGAGCGGGACGGGGCGGAGGGACTGCTGGAGACGTACCTGGCGGACTCGCTGGAGCGGGTGGTGGAGGTCTACCGCCGCCGGGTGGGCGAGGAAAGCGCCCCGTGAGGGCGCGGGGCACGGCCCGGCCGACCGCGACGGCCCGGCCGACCGCGACGGCCCGGCCGACCGCGACGGCCCGGCCCCGACCACGACGGCCGGCCCCGACCACGACGATCCGCGCTCCCGGGGCTTCCCGTTTGGGTGGATGTCGGACCCAGGACCTACTCTGTGCACCGTGACTTCCGAGACCGCTCCGCCGCAGCTCAGCGCAGCGCACCGCCCCGCGCAGGGACCCGCCGCCGACGAGGGCCTCGCCCGTCGGCTGCGCGCGCTCGCGTGCACCGCGCCCCTGCACGACCTGGACGCGCGCAAGGGCAGCCTGGCCGGTGAGTACTCGGTGTACGGAATGGCCGAGGTGGCCCTCGCCGCCATCGACCTGGTCACGCTGAACATGGACTTCGACACCGGCGCCGACCACGAGCAGATCGTCGCCCGGCTGGTCCCGCGCATCGCCGCCCAGGCCCCGCACCGCCCCGCCGCCGAGCACGAGCGCGTGGCCCGCTGGGTCCTGGAGAACCTGATCAACGTCGGCAGCGTGGACCGCGGCTTCCGCGCCGTCTACGGCACCTTCGCGGCCGACGGCACCTACGTCCGCCGCGACTACGACTTCAAGCTGATCGAGGAGGTCCCGGGCCCCGGCGGCACGGTGTACCTGCGGACCACCGACGAGGCGGTCAACGTCCTGGTCGGCGCCCTCGACACCGACGTCACCAGCGCCCAGATCGCCGCCGAGGTCAAGCTGGAGGTGCTGATCAACCGCGGTCGGCTCGCCGATGCCCAGCTCGCCGCCGAGCAGGCCCGCTACCGCACCGTGCAGTACTCCGAGACCCTGCGCCGCGCCCTGGAGGCCACCCGGCGCAACGTACGCGCGGTCGACTGGCTCAACGCCGTGCCCGACATGATCGCCGAGGCCCTGGACCACGTGGCGGACCGCTACCGACACGAGAACGCGATCCTCACCAACATCCGCAAGGCCCGTGACGAGACCGAGGAGCCCGAGCACAAGCGGCGCGCCGCCGAGCTGGTCGACATCGTCAAGGACTGCATCCGCCGGCACACCCAGCTCCAGTCCCGGCTGCTGGAGGCGGGCCCGCTGTTCCGCGCCGAACAGGACCGGCAGGCCTTCGCCGCGCCCGCGAGCACGTCGGGCATCGACCTGTACGGCCACCTGGTCGCCCCGGTGCTGCCCCTCCCCGTCGAGCGGGCGACGCGGGTCACCGACGCGTTCTTCGCCCGCGGCACGGGCCTGCGCACCCCGGTGTCGGTGCGGGTCGCCGACCTCGTGGACATCCTGCTGACCCCGCCCGTGGAGCGCGAGCACCTGGGCGCCGAGATGCCCGAGCCCGACCTGATCGCGACGCCCGACGACAGCCGGTTCAGCGAGGAGCAGCTGGCCGCCGCGATGGAACTGCTGGACCTGCCGGCCGACGCCCCGCGCAGGCTCTCCGGGCTGCTCGCCGAGGCCCGGCGCACCGGCGACCCCGACCTGGCCTACCTGGTCGCCCTGCTGTCGGTGCACGCGGCCAGCCCCGCCGTCGGCACCGCCTACCGGCAGGGCGAGGAGAGACTGCTGTTCGCCGTGGACGACGGCACCGAACTGGACGACCCCGAGTTCGGCGGCGCCGACCTCATCGTGGGCATGGCGCTGCTCGACGCGGCAGGGATGGCGGCGGACCGAGCAGCATGAGCAAGACAGAAAGCGACAAGGAGCCGAACCCGTGAGCGAGCACGTCGAGTGGAGTGACACCGAGGCCCCGGCCCCGTCGGCCACCGCCGCCGTCACCCCCGCCGACGCCGCCGACGCGGCGCGGCTCGTCGCCTACGGGCTGCAACCCAAGCTGCAGCCCGCCCGCGACCAGGACTACACCGAACTGCTGCGCCGCTACCGCGAGGACCCCGCGTTCGCACGGCTCGCCGACGCCGTCGCCACCGGCCTGGGACTCGTCGTCCTGGAGGTGTCCCCGCGCGCGGGCATGGCCGTGACCGCCGCCGAGGACTCGGTGTTCGCCGTCCGCATGGGCGACTACGCGCGTCGTACCACCGCCGACTCCGGCGACCGCTTCCTGCACGGACTCGCCCATCTCGCCGTCGCCGCCCTCGCCTTCCCGCGCCCCGAGGACCTGGCCGACGACGGCTACATCGGCCGCGTCACCGTCAACGGCGTCGACGCGTTCGTCCGGCAGGCCTGCCGCCGCCTGGAGGAGCGGGCCGAGGAACAGGGCGAGAACACCGACCCGGCCACCGACGCGCCCGGACTGGAGGCCGCCTGGCGCATCTGGGCCAGACGCAGCGCCACCGGCGCCACCAAGGACGCCCGCCGGCCCGCCTCCTCCACCACCGGCATCATCGCCAAGGCCCTCGCCTTCCTCACCGACTCCGGCTTCCTCCAGCGCACCGGCGACGAGGGCGGCGGCACCTACCGCACCACCGCCCGCTACCAGCTCCAGGTCCGCGACATGGCCGGCACCGCCGCCATGGCCGAACTCCTCGAACTCGGCGTGGTCCCGGTGACCGACGGCACCGCCAGCCTGCTGCCCGCGGAGGACACCGACGACCTGGACCTGGTGCCCGACGCGGGCCTCCCGTTCCATTCCTGACGCGCCCAGCGCCCCCGAACGACCGCACCTTTCACCAGACTTACGAGAGTCCGCCATGTACGAGCTGTCCCGGGTCCGCCTCTACTCCATCGGGCCCGCCGGTGCGCGCTACGCCGACACCGTGCTTGACCTGCGGGGCGTCGGCGAGCCCGTGCCCGATCCGGCGCCCACGCAGGCGGAGTTCTTCGCGGAGGAGCCGTCCGGGCCGCCGCGCCGCCCCGCGCCCGCGGGCGTGCTGTTCCTGGAGAACGGCGGCGGCAAGTCGGTCCTGCTCAAGCTGATCTTCTCGGTGATGCTCCCCGGCCACCGCAACACCCTCGGCGGCGCCAGCTCCGGCGTGCTGCGCAAGTTCCTGCTCGCCGACGACTGCGGCCATGTCGCCCTGGAGTGGCAGCACGTGCAGACCGGCGAGTGCGTGGTCGTCGGCAAGGTCAGCGAGTGGCGCGGCCGCCAGGTCTCCAACGACCCGCGCAGGTTCGCCGAGGCCTGGTACTCCTTCCGGCCCGGCCCCGGACTCAGCCTGGACAACCTGCCGGTGGCCGAGTCCACCGCCGTCCGGCCCTCCGCCGAGGGCGCCTCGGGCGCGCAGGGCCGCCGCCGCACCATGAAGGGCTTCCGCGACGCCCTCACCGAGGCAGGCAAGGCATACCCGCACCTGGAGGTGCACTGGGAGGAGATCCACGAGCGCTGGACCGAGCACCTCGGCGACCTGGGCCTCGACCCCGAACTCTTCCGCTACCAGCGCGAGATGAACGCCGACGAGGGCGAGGCGGCCGGCCTCTTCGCGGTCAAGAAGGACTCCGACTTCACCGACCTGCTGCTGCGCGCGGTCACCGACACCCGGGACACCGACGGCCTCGCCGACCTCGTCAGCGGCTTCGGCAACAAGCTCGGCCGGCGCGCGGAACTCATCGCCGAACGCGACTTCACCGCCGGTTCGGTGGACCTGCTCGGCCGGATCGTGGAGGCCGCCGACGCCCGCGGCCGCGCCCGGGAGATCCACGCCGGGGCCGAGCGCCGCACCCGTACCCTCGCCCGGCGGCTGTCCGCGCGCGCCGTCCAGGAGCGGATCCGCGCCGCCGACCTCGCCCAGCGGGTCACCGCCGCCGCGTACGCCGTCACCCACACCGAGGGCGCCCGCGAGCGCAGCTCTCTGATCGCCGCCGAACTCGCTTACCGGCACGCCTCGTTGGCCCTCACCGCCGCCGAGAAGGCCGCCGCCGCGCAGAAGCGCGAGCTGGCCGACGCGCGCACCCTGCACTCCGCCTGGCAGGCCGCCGAGGCCGTGCTGCGCCACCGCGCCGCCGCCGACCGCGTCGCCCGCGTCTCCGCCGCCATCCAGGAGGCCGAGCGGGACGCGGCCCCCGCCCTCGCCGCCCGCGCCAAGGCCGCCGTGGACCTCGTACGGGCCCTGCACGAGGCCGCCGAGAACGCCGAGGACCTGGCCAACGAGGGGGAGGAGCGTTCCGCCGCCCTCCAGGAGGCCGGCGACTCGGCCTACCGCGACTCCACCGCCGCCGCCACCGAGGCCCAGCGCGCCCGCAGCGAGGCCGGACACCTGCGCCAGCGGCTCGCCGAGGTCGAGCAGGAGACCGCCGAGGCCGTCCGCGCCGGCTGGCTCGACGACAGCGCCCCCGACGCCGACCCGGCCCGCGCCGCGCTCGCCGCGAGCGACGCCGAGAAGACCACCGTCGCCGCCTGGGACACCGCCCGCGAGGCCGCCCGCACGGCCGCCGAGCACGCCCGCGAGACCGCCGCCGCCGAGTCCCGCGCCGAACTGACCGCGGCCCGCGCCGCCGACGCCGCGACCGCGGCCGAGCGCGCCCACGAGGCCGAACGGCGCCTCGCGGACGCCCTGGCCGCCGAGGAGCGCCTCGCAGAACTCCTCGGCCTGCCCGCTGCGGCCCCCCGGGCGGGCCTGCCCGCCCAGCGCACCGACGCGTCCGGCGGCGCCCCGCGCCCCGACCGGGACGAGCTGCCCGGCGGTCCCCTCACCGCCGCCGAACTCGACCGCTACGCCGACGAACTGCGCGAACTCCTGGACGACGCGGTCGCCACCGCCGAACGCCAGCTCTTCGACCTGCGCACGGCCGCCGCCGACGACGCCCGCATCCTCGGCGCCCTCGGCGACGGCGGACTGCTGCCACCGGGACCCGACGTCCTGGCCACCGTCGAGTTCCTCGGCGAGCACGGCATCCCCGCGCTGCCCGGCTGGCGCTATCTCGCCCAGTCCGTCGACCCCACCGACCACGCCCGGGTGCTCGCCGCCCGGCCCGAACTGGTCGACGGCGTCATCATCACCGACCCCGACACCCACGCCCGTGCCCGCGAGGCGCTCGCCGACGCCGCGCTGCTGCCCCGGTCCGCCGTGGCCGTCGGCACCGCCGCGGCGCTGCTCACCCCGACCCCCGCCGAAGGCGCCGCACCCGACGGCGTGTTCCTGGTGCCGCCGAACCCGGCCATGCACGACGAGCACGCCGCCGACGAGGAACGCCAGGCCCTGCGCGCCCGTGCCACCCAGCGCGACGAGGAGATCCGGGCGCTCGCCGCCCGGCTCGGCAAGGACCGCGAACTCGCCGCCCGGCTGGCCTCCTGGCGCACCGGCTGCCCCGCCGGGCGCCTCGCCGAGCTGGCCCGCGCCGCCGAGGAGGCCCGCGCCTTCGCCGAGGAGTCCGAGGCCGAGCTCGCCGAGGCCCGCACCCTGCGCGCGGAGGCCGAGGAGACCGCCGCCGAGGCCACCCGGCTCCGCGACGAACGCCAGGAGGCCGCCCAGAAGGCCCGGCGCGCCGCCGACGCCCTCGCCGGACTCGCCTTCCGGCTGCGCGAACGCGCCGGCTGGCAGGCCCGGTTGCGTGAACTCGCCGACGAGGCCACCGAGTCCGAGGCCCGCGCCCAGACCTGTCTGGACCGCGCTCGCGCCGCCGACGAGGACCGCCGCGCCGCCCAGCGCGCCGCCGACGACGCCCGCCGCACCGCGCGTGCCCTGCGCGCCGAGCGCTCCGAGATCGCCGGCGCCCCCGACGACGTACCGGTCGAGGACACCGACGCCCCCAGGGCCTCCCTGCCCGCGCTGCGCGAGGCCTACCGGGCGGCGTCCCAGGTGTACGAGAAGGTCGGCGTCGGTGCCGACCTGCGCGCCGAGCAGGCCCGCGCGGAGAGCGACGAGAGCGCCGCCCGCGCCGATCTGGACCGGCTCAGCAACAAGGTCCGCACCCGCGCCGAAGCGCTCCTCGAGTCGCCCGACGGCTCCGACGGACCCTCCCGGCAGGCGGCGGCCGCCCGTGCCGAGGAACTGGTGCAGCTGCTGGAGACCCGCATGTCGACGGCGAGCGAGCAGCTCGGGCGGCTGCGCGGCGAGGCCGAGCGGCACGCCCCCGAGGACGGCGAGGCGCACACCGAGCTGCCCGAGGACCTGGTGCCCCGTGACGCCGAGCACGCCCAGGCGCTGCTGCGCACCGCGACCACCGAACTCGCCGCCCGCACCGAGGCGCTGGCGCAGGCCCGGGACGCCCACGGCGAACTGCTGGCCGCCCACCGCGCCGCCGAGGACGCGGCCGGCGGCTTCGACGAGATCGCCGCGATGCTCCGCGACCTGCTGCGCGAGCACGCTCCCGAGGAGGAGCAGGAGGAGCCGGAGCCGTACCCGGGTGGCCTGGAGGAGGCACGGCGGTCCGCGGCCGAGGCCCGCCGTTCGCTGCGCGGCTGCGCCGCCGACCTGTCCGCCGCCGAGTCGGGCGTGCGCGAGGCGAGCGACGTGCTGGTCCGGCACGCCAACTCCACGCGCTACGAGCAGGTCCGCACCCCCGCCCGGCAGCAGATCCGCGAGCTGCCCGCCGCCGCGCTGCCCGAGCACGCGCAGAAGTGGGCCGACGCCTTCGCGCCCCGGCTGCGGGTCCTCACCGACGAGTTGGCGCAGCTGGAGCGCAACCGCGACTCGATCGTGGACCGGCTGCGCGGTCTCGTGGAGTCGGCGCTCGCCACCCTGCGCTCCGCCCAGCGGCTGTCCCGGCTCCCGGAGGGGCTCGGCGAGTGGTCGGGCCAGGAGTTCCTGCGCATCCGCTTCGAGGAGCCCGACCAGGCGACGCTCACCGAACGGCTCGGCGAGGTGATCGACGAGGCCACGCGCGCCGCCGTCAGGAAGAACTCCGACCTGCGCCGCGACGGCATGTCCCTGCTGCTGCGCGGTGTCGGGGCGGCCCTGCAGCCCAAGGGCGTGGCCGTCGAGATCCTCAAGCCGGACGCCGTGCTGCGCGCCGAGCGGGTCCCCGTCGGGCAGATGGGCGACGTCTTCTCCGGCGGCCAGCTGCTCACCGCCGCCATCGCCCTGTACTGCACGATGGCCGCGCTGCGCTCGAACGACCGGGGCCGCGACAAGCACCGGCACGCGGGCACGCTGTTCCTGGACAACCCGATCGGCCGCGCCAACGCCACCTACCTGCTGGAACTCCAGCGTGCCGTCTCCGACGCCCTCGGCGTCCAGCTCCTTTACACCACGGGTCTGTTCGACACCACCGCGCTTGCCGAGTTCCCCCTGGTCATCCGCCTGCGCAACGACGCGGACCTCAGGGCCGGCCTGAAGTACATCAGCGTGGAGGAACACCTCAGGCCCGGCCTTCCCCAGCAGCCGCAGGCGGGGGAGTCGGTGCACAGCGAGATCACGGCGACGAGGATGTTCAAGAAGCCGGCGGTGAACGGCTAGGGGGCACGGGGAGCCGCGCGCGCTCCACCACGCGGACGCGCGGTCGCCCGACGTCGGGTCAGAAGCCGTATCCCATGCGGCGGGACAGTTCCCTGCCCGCCGCGACCGTCCGCCGGGCGACCTCCGGCAGGCGGTCCGGGTTCAGGCGGTAGACCGGTCCGGAGACGCTGATCGCCGCGATCACCTCGCCGTCGTGCGCCCGCACCGGCGCGGCCACCGCGGCGAGACCGGGTTCCAGCTCCTCGGCCGTCACGCCGTAGCCCTGCTCGACCACGGTCGCCAGCTCGGTCCGCAGCACGGCGGCGTCGGTGGCGGTGCGCGCCGTGAACCGGTGCAGCGGCCGGGCGAGCAGGTCCTCGCGCCGGGCGGGCGGCAGGTGTGCGAGGAGAACCTTGCCGCTGGAGGTGGCGTGCAGCGGGGTGCGCCGGCCCAGCCAGTTCTGCGCGGCCACCGAGGCCGTCCCGCGGGCCTGCATGATGTTGACTGCCGCGTCCTCGTCCAGCACCGCGATGTTCACGGTCTCGCCCAGCTCGTCGGCGACCTCGCGGCAGACCGGGACGCCCTCCTGGGAGATGTCGAGCCGCACCGCCGCCGCTCCCGCCAGCCGCAGGACGCCCGCCCCCAGGCAGTACTTGCCGCGGTCCCTCGCCTGCGCCACCAGGCCCCGGTTCTCCAGGACGCCGAGCAGCCGGAACGCCGTGGACTTGTGCACGTCCAGCTCCGCGGCGATCTCGGTGACGCCCGCCTCGCCTTGCCGGGCGAGGATCTCCAGCACGCTCACCGCGCGGTCCACCGACTGCACGGCACCGGCCGCTCCCCGCTTGCGCGCCTGGGCCATGGTTCGGCGCTCACCACCTGTCGGCCGGTCCCCGATCCGTTGCGCACAGCGCGTCCCTGTGCGCCATGCGGAATCTCATCGTACCGAAGGCCCCGGTTCCGCAAGGGTGCCGACGAGGCCGGTCAGGAGGGCGGGACGGGAGAGCGGTCCGGTGGGGCGGCCCGGCTCGCGGGTCGTCCCGGCTCGGCCGTCCCCGGTCGCGGGTCGGCTCAGGGATGCGACAGCTGCCCCGCGCCGCCCCGCCGCCGTATCCGCTCCTGCTGCCGCAGCGCCCGCCGCTCCTCGCGCCGCTGCGCCCGCCGCTCGCGGCGCAGCGCGCGCGCCGTGCTGCTCGGCTCGGAGACCACGCCGTACCGCTGGTTCCACACCTGGCGGGTGACCCAGACGTCGACCACGGCCCAGGTGGCCACCACGGTGCTCGCCACGCTGCTGATCACCATGGGGAAGGCCGCCCAGGAACCGGCCATGGTGCAGAGGAACGCCACCATCGCCTGTATCAGCGTGACCGAGATGATGATCAGCGCCCGCACCGCCGCCGTCCGCACGGGATCGGGCAGCGGATGCCGCCGCGCCGGCTCCTCCACCCACAACGGCCTGTGGTCCCGCCGTGCTCCGTACCGCTCCGCAGTGCCCTTCACCGTGTCACTCACTCCCCACCGCCGGGGGACCCTCGCCCCGATGCCCGAAGCCCCGACTCCCCAGTAACTGCCCGGCCCGCGCTGGTGTACGCCGCCGGTGTGCGGGACGGGGCCACCGCGGCCCGATCCGCCCCCGACTCCCATGGACAAGGACGAACAAGACCCCGGGAAGATTCCCGTCTTGGGAAAAATTCCAGCCAACCGCCGTTCCCCGCCCTGGTGTCCGGCTCCTGGGTACCCGCCGGATCGCGGTGGCAATCTCCCGCAATGCCCGGACAACTCGCCCCGTACCGCCGCCGCGACGGAAGTACACCTTCCGGACATGCCTTCGAGTTACCTGTATGGCGGTAGTAGGCTCGCGCCGTTTGTTGACGCACATGCGCACCCCCGGCCCGCGGGGGTCGAGCTGGGGGAGGCCATGCGCTTTCGCGGGAAGTCGATCCGCCGGAAGATCGTGGCGCTGCTTCTCGTGCCGCTGCTGTCCCTGACCGCCATCTGGGGCTTCGCCACCGTGGTCACCGGCCGTGACGTGGCCCAGCTCTTCCGGGTCTCCGATGTCATGCAGAACATCGGCTACCCCACCGAGGACGTCGTCCGCGTCCTCGGACAGGAGCGCCGTCAGACCCTCGTCTACCTCGCGGACCCGCGCGCCTCCGACTCCCTGTCGGCACTCCAGCGCACCCGCACCGCCACGGACCGCGCGATCGCGAAGATCCGCGGGAACGCGCGGGAGAGCCATCTGCGCCACGGCCTCGGCACCCAGGGCAGCGAGCACCTCACCGCCGTCCTGGACGCCTTCAACGGCCTGAACTCGCTGCGCCACAGCGTCGAGGGCGGCACCATCAGCCGCGCCCAGGCCCTCGACCTCTACAACCGCCTGATCGACCCGTGTTACTCGCTGCTCGGCGGACTCGACGGCATCGACGACGTCGAGATGGACAAGCAGTCGCACGCGCTGGTCAACCTCACCCGTGCCCGCGAGCTGTTGTCCCGCGAGGACGCCCTGCTCGGCTCCGCCCTCGTGGTCGGCCGGCTCACCCGCGAGGAGACCCGCGAGATCTCCGACCTCGTGGCGCAGCGCACCCTGCTCTACGACATCAGCCTGCCGCTGCTGCCCGCGGCCGAACGCGAGCGCTACGAGCGGTTCTGGACCAACGCCGGTACCGCCCCGCTGCGTTCGGCCGAGCAGTCCGTCGTCGACGACGGCTCCGGCACCCCCGGCGAGGTCACCGCCAAGAGCTGGGACACCGCCGCGGGAAGCGCCCTGGCCGACCTCGGCACCCTGGACGACCAGGCGAGCGACCGCTTCCAGGACCGCATGCACCCCGTCGCCATGCGGGTCATCGTCCAGGGTGCCGTCGCGGGCCTGCTCGGGCTGCTCGCCCTCCTGTTCTCCCTCGTCCTGTCCGTCCGGATCGGCCGCGGCCTCATCCGCGACCTGCGCCAACTGCGCCTGGAGGCGCACGAGGCCGCCGGCGTCCGGCTGCCCGGCGTGATGCGCCGCCTCTCGGCCGGCGAACAGATCGACGTGGAGACCGAGGTGCCGCGCCTGGAGTACGACCAGAACGAGATCGGCGAGGTCGGCCAGGCCCTCAACACCCTGCAACGCGCCGCCGTCGAGGCCGCCGTCAAGCAGTCCGAACTGCGCGCCGGCGTCTCCGAGGTCTTCGTGAACCTCGCCCGCCGCAGCCAGGTGCTGCTGCACAAGCAGCTCACCCTCCTCGACACCATGGAACGCCGCACCGAGGACACCGACGAGCTCGCCGACCTCTTCCGCCTGGACCACCTCACCACCCGCATGCGCCGGCACGCCGAGGGCCTGGTGATCCTCTCCGGCGCCGCGCCCTCCCGGCAGTGGCGCCGCCCCGTGCAGCTGATGGACGTGGTCCGCGCCGCCGTCGCCGAGGTCGAGGACTACGAGCGCGTCGAGGTACGGCGCCTGCCGAGGGTCGCCCTGACGGGCCCGGCCGTGGCCGACCTCACCCACCTCGTGGCCGAACTCCTGGAGAACGCCACGGTGTTCTCGCCCCCGCACACCGCCGTCCAGGTCATCGGCGAGCGGGTCGCCAACGGCTTCACCCTGGAGATCCACGACCGGGGACTCGGCATGTCGCCCGAGGCGCTGCTGGACAACAACCTGCGCCTGGCCGAAACCCCCGAGTTCGAACTCTCCGACACCGACCGGCTCGGACTGTTCGTGGTCAGCCGCCTCGCCCAGCGGCAGAACGTCCGCGTCTCCCTCCAGCCCTCGCCCTACGGCGGCACCACCGCGATCGTCTTCATCCCGGACGCGCTGCTCAGCGACGAGATCCCGGACACCAACGGCATCGGCTTCCGCCTCGACCGGGAGCGCGCCGGGAAGAACCCAGGGCGCGCCCTGGGCGGTTCCCGGGCGCCGCTGCCGCTGTCCGGCGTGCCCACCACCGTCCTGGACGGCCCGGTGGAACTGGAGCCGCCCGTCGATCTCGACGCCCTGGACGACTTCCCCGGCGCCCTGCCGGACGAGGACAGCGAGCGCGGCGGGCTCTTCCGCCACCGCCGCGCCCTGACCCGGGCGGACGGCCCCGACGGGGAGCCGGCCGGCGACCGCCCGGCCGGGGCGGACGGCGGCGGCCACGGGCTCGTGCCGCTGCCGCGCCGCCGGCCGCCCAAGCTGGTCAGCTCGCACGGCAGGCCGGTCGGCGACCAGCGCGGCCGCCGCGACGACACGGACGCGGACCCCGGCGATCGGGACGCGCTCGGCGCCGACCTCGATCCCCGGCGCGCGGGCCGGGAGCCGGACCGCGCCGACCTCGGCGTCCCGGCTCCGCTGCCCCGCCGCGCCCGGATCGTTCCGCGCCCGGACGAACCGGCCGACCGCGTCGACTCCGGCGACCTTCCCGCGCCCGCCGACCGGACCGCGCCCGCCGACCGGCCCGATTCCGCCGGCTGGACCGGGTCCGCCCACCGGCCCGATTCCGCCGACCGGCTGGAACCCGCCGCCCACCGGCTCGGCCCCCTCGACCGTGTCGGACCTCGCCAGGCCGCCCCGGCCACCGGCCTCCGACCCGCCCGCACGGCCGACGGCAGCACGTCGGACCCCGGCGACGGCGCCCTGCCCCGACGCGTGCGGCAGGCCAGTCTCGCCCCCCAGCTCAGGCAGGACCCCGAACGGCGTACCGGGCGCGGCGACGCGCCCGCCGACCGCGACGCCGACGAGGTCCGCAGCCGGATGGCCTCGCTCCAGCGCGGCTGGCAGCGCGGCCGTGAGGAGAATGCCACGGGCGAGACCGCCCGCACCGGCACAGCACGAGGAACCACTAAGGGGGACGGTCGATGACCGCACCGAAGGCGACCGACCACACGGCGACGGGCGACGGGGAGCTGAACTGGCTCCTGGACGACCTGGTCGACCGCGTCGCCAGCATCCGCAAGGCCGTCATCCTCTCCGGGGACGGTCTGCCCACCGGGGTGTCCAAGGACCTCACGAGGGAGGACGGCGAACACCTGGCCGCCGTGGCGTCCGGCTTCCACAGCCTGGCCAAGGGCGTGGGCCGCCACTTCGACGCGGGCGGCGTCCGTCAGACGGTGGTCGAACTGGACGACGCCTTCCTGTTCGTCACCGCCGCGGGCGACGGCAGCTGCCTCGCCGTGCTCTCCGACGCCGACTCCGACGTGGGCCAGGTCGCCTACGAGATGACGCTCCTGGTCAAGCGGGTCGGTGTGCACCTGGGCACCGCCCCACGCACGGGCCTGCCCACGGGCGGGTAGTGGGATGACATGAGCGAAGACGGTCAGGTGAGCAGCCACTGGTTCGACGACGACGCCGGACCGGTCGTCCGTCCGTACGCCATGACGCGCGGCCGTACCACCAGTACGGCCCAGCACCGCCTCGATCTGATCGCGGTGGTCGTCGCGGAGCCCGCCGCGGGGGACCCGGAGACGGATCCGACGCTCTCGCCCGAGCACGTGGAGATCGTGGGCCTGTGCCGCAGCGCCCCGCAGTCGGTCGCGGAGCTGGCCGCGGAACTCGATCTGCCCATCGGCGTCGTCCGGGTCCTCGTCGGCGACCTCGTGCACGCGGAACTCGTCCACGTCACCCGGCCGGTGCCCCCGGCCGAGCTGCCGGACGAGAGTATTCTGCGCGACGTGATCAACGGCCTGCGGGCCCTGTGACCGGCGTGGAAGCGGAGTACTGACGTGACAGGCTGGCAGTTCTGGGTCGACCGAGGCGGCACCTTCACCGACATCGTCGCGCGTCGCCCGGACGGCCGCCTGCTCACGCACAAGGTGCTCTCCGACAACCCGGCCCGCCCGCAGCCCGGGTCCGGCCCCGACGGCGGGTCCGGCACGGGCGGCAACCGCCCCGCCGCCCAGGCGGACGCCCCCACCGCGGACGCCACCGACGCCGCAGTCACCGGCATCCGCGCCCTCCTCGGCGACTCCCCGGAGCCCGTCGAGGCCGTCCGGATGGGCACCACCGTCGCCACCAACGCGCTCCTGGAACGCACCGGCGAACCTACCCTCCTCGTCATCACCCGCGGCTTCCGCGACGCCCTGCGCATCGCCTACCAGAACCGGCCCCGCATCTTCGCCCGCCGCATCGACCTGCCCGAACTGCTCTACGAGCGGGTGGTCGAGGCCGACGAACGCATCGCCGCCGACGGCACGGTGCTGCGCGCCCCCGACCTGGACGCGCTCGCGCCGCGGCTCCAGGAGGCGTACGACGACGGGATCCGCGCCGTCGCCGTCGTCTGCCTGCACAGCCACCTCCACCCCGCCCACGAGCGGGCCATCGGCGAACTCGCCGCCCGCACCGGCTTCCCGCAGATCTCGCTGTCCAGCGAGGTCAGCCCGCTGATGAAGCTGGTCCCGCGCGGCGACACCGCCGTGGCCGACGCCTACCTGTCGCCGGTGCTGCACCGCTACGTCCGCCATGTCGCCGACGAACTGCGCGGCGTACGGCTGATGTTCATGCAGTCCAACGGCGGGCTCACGGAGGCCGGACAGTTCCGCGGCAAGGACGCCATCCTGTCCGGGCCGGCCGGCGGCATCGTCGGCATGGCCCGCATGTCCCAGCGCGCGGGCTTCGACCGGGTCATCGGCTTCGACATGGGCGGCACCTCCACCGACGTCTCGCACTTCGCCGGCGCGTACGAGCGGGTCTTCGACACCCAGGTCGCGGGCGTGCGGCTGCGCGCGCCGATGCTCGACATCCACACCGTGGCCGCGGGTGGCGGCTCCGTGCTCCACTTCGACGGCTCCCGCTACCGGGTCGGCCCCGACTCGGCCGGCGCCGACCCCGGGCCCGCCTGTTACCGGGCCGGCGGCCCGCTCACCGTCACCGACGCCAACGTGATGCTCGGGCGGATCCAACCCGCCCACTTCCCGGCCGTGTTCGGGCCTGGCGGCGACCGGCCCCTGGACGCGGCCCTCGTCCGTGACCGGTTCACCGACCTCGCCCGCGAGATCCACCGGGCCACCGGCGACCAGCGCACCCCCGAGCAGGTGGCCGAGGGCTATCTGCGCATCGCCGTCGCCAACATCGCCAACGCGATCAAGCGGATCTCCGTCCAGAAGGGCCACGACGTCACCCGCTACGTCCTGACCACCTTCGGCGGCGCGGGCGGCCAGCACGCGTGCCGGGTCGCCGAGTCGCTCGGCATCCGCACCGTCCTCGTGCCCCCCATGGCCGGGGTCCTCTCCGCGCTCGGCATCGGCCTCGCGGACACCACCGCCATGCGCGAACAGTCCGTCGAGGCCCCTCTGGAACAGGCCGCCATGCCCGGCATCCGCGAGGCGGCCGCCGGCCTGGAGGCCGCGGCGCGCGCCGAACTCGTCGCCGAGGACGTCCCCGAGGACCGCATCCGGGTGACCCACCGCGCCCAGCTCCGCTACGACGGCACCGACACGGCCCTCACCGTCGAACTGGCCGAACCCGAGACGATGCGGGGTGCCTTCGAGGAGCGTCACCGCGCCACCTACTCCTTCACCCTCGACCGCCCGGTCGTCGTGGAAGCCCTCTCCGTCGAAGCCACCGGCGTCACCGAGCCCCCCGATCTGACCGCCCTCGCCCCGTACGAGGGACGGCCCGCCGCACCCGAGACCGTCCGCCTGCACACCGGCGGCTCCTGGCGCGACGTACCCCTGCACCGCCGCGAGGCCCTTCCTCCCGGCGAGACCGTCACCGGCCCCGCGATCATCACCGAGGCCAGTGCGACCACCGTCGTGGACCAGGGCTGGCGGGCCGCGGCCACCGACGACGGGCATCTGCTCATGGAACGCACGGCGGTCACGGAGAGTTCCCGCGCGGGCACGGAATCCGATCCGGTCCTTCTGGAGGTCTTCAACAACCTCTTCATGTCGATCGCCGAACAGATGGGCGCCCGGCTGGAGTCCACCGCCCAGTCCGTCAACATCAAGGAACGCCTGGACTTCTCCTGCGCGCTGTTCGACCCGGACGGCAACCTGGTGGCCAACGCCCCCCACATCCCCGTCCACCTCGGCTCCATGGGCACCAGCGTCAAGGAGGTCGTCCGCCGCCGCGGAACCTCGATGCGGCCGGGCGACACCTATGCCGTCAACGACCCGTACCACGGCGGCACCCATCTGCCCGACGTCACCGTGATCACCCCGGTGTTCGACACCGACACCCCGGCGGACACGGGAAGCGGCCCCAGGCTCCTCTTCTACGTCGCCTCACGGGGCCACCACGCCGAGATCGGCGGCATCGCCCCCGGCTCCATGCCCGCTCACAGCCGCACCATCGAGGAGGAGGGCGTCCTCTTCGACAACTGGCTGCTCGCCGAGGGCGGCCGCTTCCGCGAGGAGGAGACCCGGCGCCTGCTCACCGAGGCCCCCCACCCCTCCCGCAACCCCCGCACCAACCTCGCCGACCTGCGCGCCCAGATCGCCGCCAACCAGAAGGGCGTCGACGAGGTCCGCCGCATGATCGGCGAGTTCGGCCTCGACGTCGTACAGGCCTACATGCGGCACGTCCAGGACAACGCGGAGGAAGCCGTCCGCCGCGTCATCGACGCCCTGGACGACGGCGCGTACGCCTACGAGACCGACTCCGGCGCCGTCATCCGCGTCCGGGTCCGCGTCGACCGGGCCGAACGCCGCGCCACCATCGACTTCACCGGCACCTCCGCCCAGCTGCCGACCAACTTCAACGCCCCCTTCGCCGTCGTCAACGCGGCCGTCCTGTACGTCTTCCGCACCCTGGTCGCCGACGACATCCCGCTCAACGACGGCTGCCTGCGCCCCCTGGACATCGTCGTACCGCCCGGCTGCCTGCTCGCCCCGAGGCCGCCGGCCGCCGTCGTCGCCGGCAACGTGGAGACCTCCCAGGCCATCACCGGCGCCCTGTACGCCGCGCTCGGCGTGCAGGCCGAGGGCTCCGGCACGATGAACAACGTCACCTTCGGCAACGAACGCCACCAGTACTACGAGACCGTCGCCTCCGGCTCCGGAGCGGGCGACGGCTTCCCCGGCGCCGACGTCGTGCAGACCCACATGACCAACTCCCGGCTCACCGACCCCGAGATCCTGGAGTGGCGGCTGCCCGTCCGCCTGGAGGAGTTCGCCGTCCGGCGCGGCAGCGGCGGCGCCGGCACCTGGCACGGCGGTGACGGCGCCGTGCGCCGCATCCGGTTCCTGGAGCCCATGACCGTCTCCACCCTCTCCCAGCACCGCCGCGTGCCCCCGTACGGCATGGCGGGCGGCGAGCCCGGCGCGCTCGGCGCCAACCGGGTCGAGCGGACCGGCGGCGGCGTCACCGATCTCGGCGGCAGCGGTTCCACCGAGGTCGGCCCCGGCGACGTACTCGTCATCGAAACCCCCGGTGGCGGCGGCTACGGCCGCCCGTCGCCCGAACCCAGCAAGCAGGAGAAGTGAACGATGGTCCTCGGGCGTTCTGAGCACGGCGATTCCCCGGTCGAGCCCGTCACGCTCAAGATCCTGGTGGCGGGCGGCTTCGGCGTGGGCAAGACCACCCTGGTCGGCGCGATCAGCGAGATCCGGCCGCTGCGCACCGAGGAGCAGCTCACCGAGGCCGGACGCCCCGTCGACGACACCACCGGGGTGGAGGCCAAGAGGACCACCACCGTGGCCATGGACTTCGGCCGGATCACCCTGCGCGAGGACCTGGTGCTGTATCTCTTCGGCACGCCCGGACAGGAGCGGTTCTGGTTCATGTGGGACGAGCTGTCCGAGGGCGCGCTCGGCGCCGTCGTGCTCGCCGACACCCGCCGCCTGGAGGACTGCTTCGCCGCCGTCGACTACTTCGAACGGCGCTCCATACCCTTCCTGGTCGCCGTCAACTGCTTCGAGGGGGCCGCCCGTTACCCCTCCGAGTCGGTGCGCCAGGCGCTCGACCTGGACCCCGGGGTGCCCGTGGTGCTCTGCGACGCCCGCGACCGGGAGTCGGCCAAGGGCGTACTCATCGACCTCATCCAGCACGCCATGCGCTACTCGGCCGCACGCCGCCGGCCGGTCGCCGGCTGAACGGCGGGACGGGTCGAGCGTGCCCGAGCGGTGCCCTCACCAGCCCCGCTCGACGGCCGCCCGCCCCACCTGCGCCCCCGCCGCGCCGCCGCGCCGTACCTCGTGTCCGGCCAGCCCCGCGCGTCCGAGCACCCAGCTCGCCCCGCCGAGGGCCTTGGCGGCCTGCTTCAGCGGCGCCAGCCGGGCGGCCGCCTGGCGGTGGTCGTGCACACTGCCCGGCCCGCACACCACGGTCGCCAGCGACAGCGTGACCGGCAGCCCGCCCGCCGACCAGGGCGCGTCGAGCACGGCCGCGGCCAGCGGCCCGAGCACCTCCTCGTCGGCCAGCACCAGGAAGTCGTCCCCGCCGATGTGCCCCACCCGCGCCTGCCCGGCGACCGCCTGCGTCAGCGCCCGTCCCACCGAGCGGATCAGCTCGTCGCCCGCGGCGAACCCGGCACCGTCGTTCACCTTCTTGAAGTGGTCGATGTCCAGCCAGCTCAGCGCGAACGGCCGCCCGTCCGCGATCCGCCGGTCCACCTCGCCGGTGATCGCGTCCGAACCGGGCAGCCTGGTCAGCGGATTGAGCCCGGCCGCCTCCTCCACCCGGCTCTCGGCCAGTGCCCGCACCAGGTCCGCGAGCCGTACGACGCCCACGCACCGCCCGTGCGCGTCGACCACCGCCACGTCGTCGCTGGTCCGGTCCCGGCCGCCGATCGCCACCACGTCCAGCACCTCCCAGGCGGTGGCGTCCGCCCCCACCGTGCGCGGCGCGTCCCCGAGTCTCGCGGCGGGCCGGTCGGCGTACAGGGCGTGCCCGTAGCGCCCGGACATCGACAGCAGGAACCGCGAGCGGTGCACCGAGCGCACGGGCCGGCCCGCCTGGTCCACCAGGAGCACCCCGGAGACGTCCGGCGAGCCGGTCAGCAGCGCCCGCACCTGCCCGGCCGACGCCGTCGACGGCAGCACGGCGGCCGGGCGCACGAACTCCCGCACCGACGGCCCGGTCCTCGGCACCGCCGGGGCGGCGGGGGAGAAGGGCGGCACATAGACGTCCGCCGCGGGGATCCGGGCAGGCGGCGCGAACAGTTCGCCCTGCGCCCACTGGGCCCCCGCCGACACCGCCGCCGCGTACTGCCTCTCGGTCTCCACCCCCTCCACGGCGACGAGGGCGGCCAGTTCGTCGCACAGCGTGCGCATCGCCCGTACCGCCGCCGGCCGGTCCAGCAGGGAGGCGTCCAGCTTGACCAGATCGGGGCGGAGGTCGGTGAGCAGCCGCAGCGGCACATCGCCGTCCCCGACCCCGTCCGCGCTGATCCGGAACCCCTGCTCCCGCAGCGCGGCCACCGCCTCCAGGAGCGCCCGTTGCGGCACATGCGTATAGGGCGGTACGACGTCCAGGGTCACCTCCCAGGACCCCCGCCCCGCCGCCCGCACCGCGTCGTGCAGCGGGGTGAGGCCGCCGAGGTCCGCGAGCGTGGCCGCGAACACGTTCACGTGCAGCGGCAGCAACCGCTCCCTGCGCATGGCCGCACGGAGCGCCCACACGGTCAGCGCGCCGTCGAGTTCGGGGTCACGGCGGGCCTCGGCCAGGATGTCGCCGCTCTCCGGCCGGGCGAGTGCCTCCAGTGCGGCGACCGCGCCCGTCCTCAGGTTGACCAGCGGCTGGAAGGCGAAGCGGAGAGTGTCCGTCCAGGAGTGCACGGGAGCATGATGGCGCCGCGCGCGTGCGCCCAGGGTCAGTTCATGAGACGTTCACACAGGATTCCCGGTCGATCACACAGCGTGGCGGTCGCCAAGCTGTCCCCTGTCCCCCTGCGACGGCCCGGACCGGTACCCATGGCCTCCCCGCCCGGCGGATCTGACATGACGTCAGAAGCGTGTCGCGGTCGACGGGAAGGGGGCAGACCGTGCCGGTTCCGGACAACATCACTTACGGAAGACGTCCCTCCTGTGATCGGATACAGTCCGCGCGTGTCCGAAAATCAGCAATCAACCGCCAACTCCGCGCCGGGATCGCACTGTTCCGCCTGCGGGGTGCCCTATGGAGAGGGCGTCACCGGCTGGCCGCGCACCTGTCCGTCCTGCGGCACCGTCGCCTACCGCAATCCACTGCCCGTGGCGATCGCGCTCCAGCCCGTGTACGACACCGAGGGCACCGCCCTGGTCGTCATCACCCGAACCGTCGCCCCCGCCCACGGCGGCATCGCCCTGCCCGGCGGCTACGTCGACGACCGCGAGGACTGGAAGCAGGCCGTCGTCCGCGAACTCAAGGAGGAGACCGGCATCGACGCGGCCGCCCGCGACGTGCGCCTCGTCGACGCCATGAGCTCCCCCGACGGCCATCTGCTCCTCTTCGGCCTGCTGCCCGAACGCCCCGCCGACGTCCTTCCCCCCTCCGGCCCCACGTCCGAGACCGAGGGCTGGCACCTGCTGCGCCGCCCCGAGGACCTCGCCTTCCCGCTGCACAGCGTCGCCGTACGGGCCTGGTTCGAGGGCCGTTACTGACCCACCGGACCGAGCGGGCGCCCGTACGCGCCGGGCTTACCCGACCGCCTCGCGCGCCCGGCCGCACCCGGGCGTCGCCGGCCGTCCGGCCGACCGGGCCGTGTGCACCGGCGGCCCCGACCCCTGCCGGCACTCGCCCCGCCGACCCGCGCATACCCGGCTCACTTGCCCGCTGGGCATGTCCGACGGGAGCCGGATGTCCGGGGGTGTGCGGCTCACCGGCGTCCGGGCGTGCCTGGTCCCGGCTGCTGTGCGGTGTGGCTTGTGCGCTTTCCGGGTGTGCCGGGCTGTGGTTGCCGGGGTGTCCGGTTCGTCGCGGGCGCGGGTGGGCGTCTGCGCGCGCCGGTTCCGTCCACCGTCCGCTCTCGGTTGGTTCGCCCTTGCGCGTGTCCGGCGTTCTTGTCTGCTGAGGTCCGGCCTCGGGTGTCTGGGCACACCTGGCGGCACCGGGCCATCCGTGCGTGCCCCGTCCTGACCGCTGTCCGCGCCCGGTCCCCCGCCTGACAGGCTCCCCGGATCCCTCGGACGCCTCCGACTCACCCGCGCCTTCGGCCCCTCCGACTCACCCGCGCCTTCGGACCGTCCGGCTCACTCGGGCACCCGCACCCGTCCCGCCGAGCCCCGGCACTTCACCGCCCAGCCTCCCCGTCCAAGCCCCCCCGCACCCACCCCCGAGCCCCCGGCACCTTCACACCCCACGCCGGCTCACCCGAGCCCCCGCACCCGTACCGGCCGGCCAGGCTCGCCCGTGCCGTCCTCTCCTTCCCGAGTGACCACCACGTTCCCGCCCTGTCGGCGGGCCACATACCGTTCGAGCCCCGGTTCGTCCCAGCCGTCGCCCGCGTCCGGCACCACCAGGCCGCCCCCGGTCCGGCCGGGCGCCGGTGCCCACACCTCCAGTTCGAGCCCGTCGTCGCCGCGCACCGGCAAGACCGCGCCCGCCCGCGCGAACACGGGTATCCGGGACAGCGGCGCGTCCACGACAACCGACCCGGGGCCCTCGTACACCCGCTCCGTCGCCGTGTCGTACCACCGCCCCCGGGGCAACCGCACCACGCGCCGCTCCGCGCCCGGCTCCAGCACGGGCGCCACCAGCAGGCTGTCGCCCAGCAGGAACGCGTCCTCGCAGTCACGCAGGGCCCGGTCCTCCGGCGCGCTCCACCACACCGGGCGCACATAGGGCGCGCCGGTGCGCCGGGCCAGATGGGAAAGCGTCACGAAGTACGGCAGCAGCCGCCGGCGTTCGAGCAGCGCGGCGCGCGCGTGCTCCAGCACCTCGGGCCCGAACTCCCACGGCTCACGGCGCCCCGCCCGCAGGCTCGCGTGGGTGCGGAACAGCGGCAGGTACGCGCCCAGCTGGAACCAGCGCAGATACAGCTCCGGCGACGGGCTGCCGTCGAAGCCGCCCACGTCGGGACCCGAGTACGGCACCCCGCACAGGCCGAGCCCCAGCACCAGTGACAGAGACGCCCGGAGCCCCGGCCAGCCCGTCGCCACATCGCCCGACCACGTGCCGCCGTAACGCTGCATCCCCGCCCAGCCCGACCGCGTGAACAGGAACGGCCGCTCGTGGGGCACCAGTTCGCGCAGGCCCTCGTAGCCCGCGCGCGCCATGCACAGCCCGTACACGTTGTGCGCCTCGCGGTGGTCCCCGCCGCGCCCCTCCAGGGCGTGCCGGGCCGAGCGGGGCAGCGTGGTCTCACCGAAGGCGTTGAAGGACACCGGCTCGTTCATGTCGTGCCAGAACCCGGCGAAGCCCTGCGCGAGGCGCTCCTCGTACAGCCCGCCCCACCAGTCGCGCACCCGCGGATGCGTGAAGTCCGGATAGACGGACTCGCCCGCCCACACCACCCCGCGCACCGGCCGCCCCGAAGGATCCCGCACGAACGCGTCCACCGCCGTGCCGCCCTCGTACACCGCGTTGCCCGGCGCCACCTTCACGGCCGGATCGACGATCGACACCAGCCGGATCCCGTCCCGGCGCAGTTCCTCCGCGAGTACCGGCAGCTTCGGGAACCGCTCCTGGTCGACGGTGAACACCTGGTGGTCGTCGTAGTGGTCGATGTCCAGATGGACGGCGTCCAGGGGCAGCCCCCGCTCCTGGTAGCCCGAGACGATCCGGCGCACCTCCTGCTCGCTGCCGAACCCCCAGCGCGCGTGATGGTGACCGAGCGCCCAGGCCGGCGGCAGCGCCGGCGCGCCGGTCAGCGAGGCCCAGGTGTGCAGCACCCGCGACGGCGGGCCCACCATCACCCAGCAGCGCAGCGGACCGCCGTCCATCCGCAGCTCGCAGCGCCCCGCCCGGTCGTGCCCGGACCCCGCGCCCTCCTCGCCCTCGCGCAGCAGCACCGTGCCGTCCCACGTGGTGTCGTGGAACACCAGATGCGTCCCCGCGTCCGCCACCACCAGCTGCACCGGCATCGTCAGGTACAGCGGATCGTCACCGGGTTCGAACGAACCGCCCGGATCGGTGTTCCACAGCCGGTACGACCCGTCCCGCAGCCGGGGCCCGGACGCGCGCCCGCCGAGCCCGAAGAACCGGGCGTCCGCCGCCACCTCCGAGCGCTGCATCCACCGCGCCGCACCCCCGTCGACCGGTTCCCACCAGCGCGGCGGCAGCTCCCGGCGCAGCACCACGCCGCCCGGCGTGCACACCTCCACCGCGCCGAGCCGCGAGACGACGACCGTCACCCGCTCGGCCACCACCCGCCAGCCGCCGTCCTTGTCGGGCTCCAGCACCGCCCGCGGATCCGGCTCGGGACAGTTCCGCGCCAGCGCGTACGACGGCTGCGGTGCCGCCCCGTCCCAGCCCCAGAACACCGCGCCGTTCACGGCGACGGTGACCCGCAGCTCCGACCGGCCGAACCGGATCACCCCACCCCCGGGCCCCGGCTCCACACTCTCCACCCGCCCCGGAACCCGCGCCCGCTCCGCACCCCGCCGCGGCAGCGCGGCGGCGTCGATCCGCCGTCTGCGCCACGCCGCCCGCACCCCCCGAGCCGCCCGTCCCGAACCGATCACACGCACCGAACGCACCAGGTCACGACCGTCCATGCTGCTCACCCTGCCACCGAGCGCCCCGTGCGCGCGTGCCGTTCAATTTCCGTTCACCTCCGCCGGGACCCGCCGTTTCACCGAACCCGCCGCCTCACCAGGCGGATGATACGAAGCTCACCCTGGTGCGGAAGTCGATCACGTGGCATCGTCCCTGTCAGCCGCGTCACGCGCACACCCCAGCCGTGCGCGGACCGACGCACACGACGCGTAGAGTCCGGGAGCCGCCCCATGTCGACCGCGAACCCCCAGCCGCTCTGGCAGCCCGATCCGGAGCGGATCGCCCAGGCACGCATCACCGCGTTCCAGGCATGGGCCGCCGCCCACCACGGGGCCCCGGCCGACGGCGGCTACGCCGCGCTGCACCGCTGGTCCGTCGACCACCTGGACACCTTCTGGAAGGCCGTCGTCGAGTGGTTCGACGTCCGCTTCTCCACGCCCTTCACGCAGGTGCTCGGCGACCGTGCCATGCCCGGCGCCCGGTGGTTCCCCGGAGCCACCCTCAACTACGCCGAGCACGCCCTGCGCGCCGCCGCGGACCGCCCCGACCAGCCCGCCCTGCTGCACGTGGACGAGACCCACGAACCGCAGCCCGTGACCTGGGCCGACCTGCGCCGCCAGGTCGGCTCGCTGGCCGCCGAACTGCGCGCCCTCGGCGTCCGCCCCGGCGACCGCGTCAGCGGCTACCTGCCCAACATCCCCCAGGCCGTCGTCGCCCTCCTCGCCACCGCCGCCGTCGGCGCCGTGTGGACCTCCTGCGCCCCCGACTTCGGCGCCCGCAGCGTCCTCGACCGCTTCCAGCAGGTCGAACCCGTCGTCCTGTTCACCGTCGACGGCTACCGCTACGGCGGCAAGGAGCACGACCGCCGCGACACCGTCGCCGAACTGCGCCGCGAACTGCCCACCCTGCGGGCCGTCGTGCACATCCCGCTGCTCGGCACCGAGGCGCCCGAGGGCACCCTCGAATGGTCCGCCCTGACCGCCGGCGACACCGAGCCCGTCTTCGAACAGGTTCCGTTCGACCACCCGCTGTGGGTGCTCTACTCCTCCGGCACGACCGGCCTGCCCAAGGCCATCGTCCAGTCCCAGGGCGGCATCCTGGTCGAACACCTCAAGCAACTGGGCCTGCACTGCGACCTCGGCCCCGAGGACCGCTTCTTCTGGTACACCTCGACCGGCTGGATGATGTGGAACTTCCTCGTCTCCGGCCTGCTCACGGGCACGACGGTCGTCCTGTACGACGGCAGCCCCGGATACCCCGACACCGGTGCCCAGTGGAACGTCGCCGAACGCACCGGCGCCACCCTCTACGGCACCTCCGCCGCCTACGTCATGGCCTGCCGCAAGGCCGGCGTCCACCCGGCCCGCGACTACGACGTCTCGCGCGTCAAGTGCGTCGCCACCACCGGCTCCCCGCTGCCGCCCGACGGCTTCCGCTGGCTGCACGACGAGGTCCGCGAGGACCTGTGGATCGCCTCCGTCAGCGGTGGCACCGACGTGTGCTCCTGCTTCGCGGGCGGCGTGCCGACCCTGCCCGTGTACACCGGCGAGCTCCAGGCCGCCGCCCTCGGCACCGACCTCCAGGCATGGGACCCCGATGGCAGGCCCCTCGTGGACGAGGTGGGCGAACTCGTCGTCACCCAGCCCATGCCCTCCATGCCGATCCGCTTCTGGAACGACCCCGACGGCAGCCGGTACCACGACAGCTACTTCGACACCTACCCCGGCGTCTGGCGCCACGGCGACTGGATCACCCTCACCGGGCGCGGCACCGTGATCATCCACGGCCGCTCCGACTCGACCCTCAACCGGCAGGGCGTCCGCATGGGCTCCGCCGACATCTACGAGGTGGTGGAGCGACTGCCCGAGATCAGGGAATCCCTGGTCATCGGCATCGAACAGCCCGACGGCGGCTACTGGATGCCGCTGTTCGTGCACCTCGCCCCGGGCGCCACCCTGGACGACGCGCTCCTCGACAAGGTCAAGCGGTCCATCCGCGAACAGCTCTCGCCGCGGCACATCCCCGACGAGATCATCGAGGTGCCCGGCGTGCCGCACACGCTCACCGGCAAGCGCATCGAGGTCCCCGTCAAGCGCCTGCTCCAGGGCACCCCGCTGGAGAAGGCGGTCAACCCCGGCTCCATCGACGACCTCACGCTGCTCGCCTTCTACGAGGAGCTGGCCCGCAAGCGCGGCTGACGCCCCGCCCGTACGACCGGCCCCGGACCACCGCGCACGGCAGCGGAGTCCGGGGCCGCCTCATGCGTCATGAAAGCCGCAGGTCATCGGCCTCACACCGGGCCGTTGTCAGTGCCTCCGACTACGGTGAGTGAGCACTGATCGACCGCGCACACATGGGGGAAACATGGCGCACACCGACCGGACCATGCGCAGCGTCCTGCGCCGCGAGATCGCCGGCACCATCGGCCTGCTCGCCGACGAACACGACTTCCGCGCCATGCGGCGCTACCGCAGCTTCACCTTCGACGACCACGCCACCTACCTCCGGCAGGTCGAGGCCGTCCTCGAGAAACGCGCCGCGTACGGAGGCCACACCACTCTCGCCCTGTTCGATCCCGAGGACTACGCCGTGTACTGCGCCGAGACCGGCCTGGACCCGGACCTCCCCGCGACCCGGACCAGGTTCACCGCGGAACTCGCCGCCACCGGACCCACCGTCCCCTACGACGGCCGCCCGCTCGCCGCCCTCGTGCCGACCCTGGTGGACGAGGCCGTACGCCGGGCCACCTGGGAGTACGCCACCACGCTCCTGACCCGCCTCGGCCCCTGCCCCACCTGTGGCGAGGACATCGGCCGGGCCGCCTTCACCCGCGCCTCCGACCTCCTGGTCCGCATCCTCGACACCGCGCCACCCGGCGACCGGCACCTGGTGTGCACCGTCCTGGGGCCACCGGAAACCCTGGTCTCCGTCCTCCACGGCGACGAGGACGCGCACGGCGCCACCCGCCTGGACGAGGCCGAGGCCCTGGAATTCACCAGCGTCCTCGCCCTGGGCCTCGCCACCCGCAGCCCCGGTGGGCTCGTCCTGCGCGCCGGCGCGCCCGGCGCCGCGGACCGCGTCCACGGCTGGCGGCTGCGCGCCGGCGCCCTCGAACCGCTCACCGCGGCCGAGGTCTTCGACGCCTACTGCACCGACGCCGAGTCCGGCGACCTCATCGCCCCGGAACCGGGCGTCGACTACTGCGCACCACCGGACCTGGGGGAGAGGAGCGGGGCGGACGACCACCGCCACTGACCGGCCCACCGGCACGCGACGGGGGCGCCCCACCCGAAGGCGGGACGCCCCCGCGCACCCGGCCGCGCGGCTACTCGCCGGACAGCACACCCCGAGCCGCTGCCCGCGCCTCCTCGGCGCTGTCCGCCGCGCGCGCCGCCGCCGCGGCCCGCTCGCACTGCGCCAGCGTGAACTTCGCCAGCGTCGCCCGCACATAGGGAAGCGACGCCGCACCCATCGACAAGGAGGTGACCCCCAGACCGGTCAGCACACAGGCCAGCAGCGGATCGGACGCCGCCTCACCGCACACCCCGCAGCTCTTGCCCTCGGCACGGGCCGCTTCCGCGGACAGCGCGACCAGGTCGAGGAGCGCGGGCTGCCAGGGGTCCTGCAACCGCGACACCGCCCCCACCTGCCGGTCCGCCGCGAACGTGTACTGCGCGAGGTCATTGGTCCCGAGCGACAGGAACTCGACCTCCTGAAGGATCGACCGCGCCCGCAGCGCCGCCGACGGGATCTCCACCATGGCCCCGAACTTCGCCCGCAGGCCCGCCGCACGGCACGCGTCCGCGAACGCCCGCGCGTCCGTGCGGTCCGCCACCATGGGCGCCATCACCTCCAGGTAGACGGGCAGTCCTTCGGCGGCCTTCGCCAGCGCGGTCAGCTGGGTGAGCAGGACATCGGGATGGTCCAGCAGCGTCCGCAGCCCCCGCACGCCCAGCGCGGGGTTCGGCTCGTCCGCCGGGGTCAGGAAGGCCAGCGGCTTGTCCGCGCCCGCGTCCAGCACCCGTACGACCACCCGGCCCTCGGGGAACGCCTCCAGCACCTGCCGGTAGGCCGCGACCTGCTTCTCCTCGGAAGGAGCGTTCTCACTGTCGTCCAGGAACAGGAACTCCGTACGGAAGAGCCCGACGCCCTCGGCACCGGCCGCCACCGCCGCCGGCACGTCCGCGGGACCGCCCACGTTGGCCAGCAGCGGCACCTTGTGCCCGTCCGCCGTCGCGCCGGGACCGGTCGAGGCGGCCAGCGCGGCCCGGCGCTCGGCGGCCTGTGCCGTCAGCCGCTCCTTCTTCTCCTCGCTCGGGTGTACGAACACCTCACCGGTGCTGCCGTCCACCGCGACCACCGTGCCCTCGGCCAGTTCGACCGCGCCCGGCAGCGCCACCACGGCCGGCACACCCAGCGCCCGCGCGAGGATCGCGCTGTGACTGGTGGGACCGCCCTCCTCGGTCACGAACCCGAGCACCAGAGAGGGGTCGAGCAGCGCGGTGTCGGCCGGCGCCAGGTCACGCGCCACCAGTACATAGGGGTGGTCGCTGTCCGGCACACCCGGCATGGGCACGCCCAGCAGCCGGGCGACGATGCGGTTCCGCACGTCGTCGAGGTCGGCCACCCGGCCGGCCAGATACTCACCGGCTCCGGCCAGCAGCTCCCGGTACGCGGCGAAAGCGTCGTACACCGCGCGCTCGGCCGTGCTGCCGACGGCGATCCGCCGGTCCACGTCCGCCATCAACTCGGGGTCCTGGGCCATCATGGCCTGCGCCTCGAGCACCGCCTGGGCCTCACCGCCGGCCAGGTTGCCGCGCGCCATCAGATCGGCGGCCACGGCGCCGACCGCCTGGCGGGCGCGGCCCTGCTCGCGCTCCGCCTCCTGCGCGGGGATCTGCTTCGCCGGCGGCTCCAGGACCGCCGTGCCCATGTGCCGGACCTCGCCGATCGCCACGCCATGGCTCACACCGACGCCTCGCAGCGTTGTCTCCATCTCACCCGTCTCCGGATAGTGCGGCGGGCCCCCGCCGCGGTGGGTCGTCCTGTACGCCGTCCTCATGACGGCACTGCCGTCAGTTCCAGGAGAAGAGGTCCGCGCCGGCCGTCACGTCACCGCTCTCGCGGAGGCCGGAGAGGGCGTCGGCCGTCGCTTCCAAGGCGACGACGGGGCACACCGGCGACTTGCCGGCCTTCTCGACGGCCGCGGGGTTCCAGCGCACGACCGCCTGTCCGCGCTTCACGGTGTCACCCTTGCTGACGAGCAGTTCGAAGCCCTCGCCGTTGAGCTGCACCGTGTCGATGCCGAGGTGGGTGAGCACGCCGTGCCCGCTGTCGTCGACCACGACGAAGGCGTGCGGGTGCAGGGAAACGATCACACCGTCCACGGGCGACACGGCCTCGGAGGCCTCACGCACCGGATCGATCGCGGTGCCGGGGCCGACCATCGCCCCGGAGAAGACGGGGTCCGGCACGGCGGCCAGTCCGATGGCACGTCCTGCGAGAGGGGACGTCACGGTGGTCATGGGAGCCTCCCAGAAGTGGAGCTGCTCGCGGGCCTGAGCAGCAGGGTATGTCATGTGAAGTGGCGGTTCCGGATGAAAGCTAGCAGCTAGTGGTCTAGACCACCAACCCGACCGATTTGCATGCCCTTCCGGGACCCGTGTACTGTCGTACCCCTGCCCGGGACGGAGCGACGCGAAAGTGTCCTCGCCCGACAGAAAACCAAACTCGCAGGTCCTGACTCTGGATCTCCTTCTGCATGCTCGCAGAACGGCGGTCAGGAAGACGGAAAAAGCCTGATAGAGTTTGAAACATCGAAGGGAAGCCCGGAGGAAAGCCCGAGAGGGTGAGTACAAAGGAAGCGACCGTTCCTTGAGAACTCAACAGCGTGCCAAAAGTCAACGCCAGATATGTTGATACCCCGTCCATCGGATCACCGATG
>NZ_BSSM01000013.1 GCF_030269125.1 Streptomyces hygroscopicus subsp. hygroscopicus
TCTTCGACATACTCCGCAAGACCGAGCCGGGCCGCGGCGGGGAGATCCAGCTGACCGACGCGCTCCAGCAGCTCGCCGACGACGAGAAGCTCGGCGGCCCGGTGCACGGCGTCGTCTTCCAGGGCCGCCGCTACGACACCGGCGACCGAGGAGACTACCTGCGTGCCATTGTCAGGCTCGCGTGCGAACGTGAGGACCTGGGCCCGGAGTTCCGCACCTGGCTCCGCGGTTACGTCGGCCAGGAGCTGGCCGAGGACTGACACCGGCGGACCAGACAGAGGGCGGGCCCGGAGGAGATCCTCCGGGCCCGCCCTCTTCGCCGTCCCGGCTGTTCCGGACGGCCCCTTCCGCGGTCCGGAACACCCGATGCAGGCGTCCGGAACAGCCGGGACCGGCCGTCCTGAACAGCGGGGACCGTCGTCCTGAACAGCCTGGCGCCGCCGTCTAGAACGGCTCGAAGTCGTCGAACTCCCGGCCGGCCTCGTCCCGTTCTGCCTCCCTGTCCCGGCGGCGCTGGGCCGCGGGCCGGGGTGCCTCGAAGCGGTGGTCCTCACCGCGGCGGCCGAGCATCTCGGCGCCGGCCGTGACCGAGGGCTCCCAGTCGAAGACGACCGCGTTCTCCTCGGGGCCGATGGCGACGCCGTCGCCGCCCCGGGCGCCCGCCTTCATCAACTGCTCCTCCACGCCGAGGCGGTTGAGCCGGTCCGCGAGGTAGCCGACGGCCTCGTCGTTGTTGAAGTCGGTCTGGCGCACCCAGCGCTCGGGCTTCTCGCCGCGCACCCGGAACAGCGGCTCGCCGCCGACCTCCTCGCGGGTGACGGTGAAGCCGGCGTCGTCCACGGCCTTGGGCCGGATGACGATCCGCGTGGCCTCTTCCCTGGGCTTGGCCGCACGCGCCTTGCCGACCAGCTCACCGAGGGCGAAGGACAGCTCGCGCAGGCCGATGTGGGCGACCGCGGAGACCTCGAAGACGCGGTAGCCGCGGGCCTCCAGGTCGGGCCGGACCATCTCGGCGAGGTCCTTGCCGTCGGGCACGTCGACCTTGTTCAGGACGACGAGCCGGGGCCGGTTGTCGAGGCCGCCGTACTGCCGCAGCTCCTCCTCGATGACGTCGAGGTCGGACAGCGGGTCGCGGTCGGACTCCAGGGTCGCGGTGTCCAGGACGTGCACCAGTACGCTGCACCGCTCCACGTGCCGCAGGAACTCCAGGCCCAGGCCCTTGCCCTGGCTGGCGCCCGGGATCAGACCCGGCACGTCGGCGATGGTGTAGACGGTCGAACCGGCGGTCACCACACCGAGGTTGGGCACCAGGGTGGTGAAGGGGTAGTCCGCGATCTTCGGCTTGGCGGCGCTGAGCACCGAGATCAGCGAGGACTTGCCGGCGCTCGGATAACCGACCAGCGCCACGTCGGCGACGGTCTTCAGCTCCAGGACGACGTCCTGGAGGTCACCGGGCACGCCGAGCAGCGCGAAGCCGGGCGCCTTGCGGCGGGCCGAGGCCAGCGCCGCGTTGCCGAGACCGCCGCGGCCGCCCTGTGCGGCGACGTACGACGTCCCGTGCCCGACCAGGTCGGCGAGCACGTTGCCCGCCTTGTCGAGGACCACGGTGCCGTCCGGGACCGGCAGGACCAGGTCCTCGCCGTCCTTGCCGGAGCGGTTGCCGCCCTCGCCGGGCTTGCCGTTGGTGGCCTTGCGGTGCGGGGAGTGGTGGTAGTCGAGCAGCGTGGTGACCGACTGGTCCACGGTCAGGATGACGTCGCCGCCACGGCCGCCGTTGCCGCCGTCCGGGCCGCCCAGCGGCTTGAACTTCTCACGGTGGACGGAGGCACAGCCGTGGCCTCCGTTACCCGCGGCGACGTGCAGTTCGACGCGGTCCACGAAGGTGGTCATGGTTCGGTGCCTCCAGAAATCACGGGTATGTCTAGGTACTAACACGCGAAAGGCGGACCCGCCTTCCCGACCGGGAAGTGAGGTCCGCCTCGCGAAGCGTTCGGTGCCGAATCAGCGGATTCAGGCGACCGGAACGATGTTCACGACCTTGCGGCCACGGTGGGTACCGAACTCCACCGCGCCCGGCAGCAGGGCGAACAGGGTGTCGTCGCCGCCACGGCCGACGCCGGCGCCGGGGTGGAAGTGGGTGCCGCGCTGGCGGACCAGGATCTCACCAGCGTTCACGACCTGACCGCCGAAGCGCTTCACGCCGAGCCGCTGGGCATTGGAGTCGCGACCGTTCCGGGTGGACGATGCGCCCTTCTTGTGTGCCATGTCTTCTCAGTCCCTTACTTCGCAGCCGTGGGGATCGACGTGACCTTGATCGCCGTGTACTGCTGGCGGTGGCCCTGCCGACGGCGGTAGCCGGTCTTGTTCTTGTAGCGCAGAATGTCGATCTTCTGGCCCTTGTGGTGGTCCACGACCTCGGCCTGGACCTTGATGCCGGCCAGCACCCACGGGTCGCTGGTCACAGCGTCGCCGTCGACAACGAGCAGGGTCGAGAGCTCGACCGTGTCGCCAACCTTGGCGGTGGAAATCTTGTCAACCTCAACGATGTCGCCGACAGCAACCTTGTGCTGGCGACCACCGCTGCGCACGATGGCGTACACGCGGATCTCTCTTTCGCTCGAAGAAACGGCACCCCCGCAGGCCAGCCGCCCGGCAGCAGCATGGGCGACCTCTCCCGGCCGGCCTAGCGTCCGGGAGGAACAGGTTTACGGGGATGTGGCGGGCTCGATGACACGCCGACGGTCAAGATTACGGGCCGGGGCCGTGGGGGTCAAACTGGGCGTCCGCCCCCTCACGTCGGCGTCCCGTCGCTCAGGCGGCCGCGGCGACGTACCCGGCGTACGCCTCCTCGATGCCCTCCGGCGAGAGGTCGAGGTGCTCCAGGATCGTGTAGCGGCCCGGCCGGGTCTCCGGCGCGAACGCCACGGCCCGGACGAACTCCTCGTCGCTGAAGCCGATTTCCTCGGCCACCACGGGCAGCCCGTGCCGGCGCAGCCCCTCCACGATCAGCCGGGAGCCCTCGTGGTCGCCGCGCAGGTACGTGGCGAAGGCGGCGCCGAGACCCACCTGTTCGCCGTGCGCGGCGGCCCGGCGGGGGTAGAGCAGGTCGAGTGCGTGACTGATCTCATGGCAGGCGCCCGAGGAGGGCCGGGTGTGCCCGGCGATCGACATGGCGATGCCGGTCAGCACCAGACCCTCGGACAGCACGGTGAGGAACCCGTCGTCGCCGCAGCCGCCCGGGTGCCTGAGCACCGCCTCGCCGGCCTGGCGGGCCATGGCCGCGGCGAGACCGTCTATCTTCTCGCCGTTGACCCGGTGGTCCAGCTCCCAGTCCGCGACCGCGGAGATGTTGGACAGGGCGTCGCCTATGCCCGAGCGCACGAAGCGCAGCGGAGCCTCGCGGATCACGTCGAGGTCGATGAACAGGGCGATGGGCGCGGGCACGCCGTAGGAGCCGCGCCCCGCGTCGTTGTCCAGGTTGGACACGGGCGAGCAGATGCCGTCGTGCGAGAGGTTCGTCGGCACCACGACCAGGGGCAGCCCGATCCGCGCCGCGGAGTACTTCGCACAGTCGACGATCTTGCCGCCGCCGATGCCCACGACCGCGTCGAAGTCACCGGACTTCATGCGGTCGGCCAGGTCGACCGCCTCGTCCAGGGTGCCGCCGCCCACCTCGAACCAGGTGGCGGCGGGCAGGGCCGGCGCGAGGCGCTCGCGCAGCTGGGCGCCGTACCCGCGGCTGACCGCGACGGCGAGCCGCCCGGAGTCGGAGATGCGCTGGTCGGCGAGCACGCCCGCCAGGTCGTCCAGGGCACCCGCGCGGATGTCCATGACGATCGGCGACGGGAACAGCCGGGTCAGTACCGGCATGCGATCTCCCGCCCGCGGGCGAGGTCCTCGTGGTTGTCGATCTCGACCCAGTCGACGTCGCCGATCGGCGCCACGTCGATCCGGAAGCCGCGGTCGACCAGCTCCTGGTAGCCGTCCTCGTAGTACAGCTGCGGGTCGCGCTCGAAGGTCGCGCGCAGGGCGTCGGCCAGCTCCCCGGCCGCGTCGCCCTCGATCAGGGTCACGCCGATGTACTCACCGGTCGCCTCGGCCGGGTCCATCAGCTTGGTGATCCGCGTCATCCCCTTCTCGGGGTCGACGACGACCTTCATCTCCTCGTCCGCGAGGGACTTCACGGTGTCCAGCGCGAGGATGATCTTCTTGCCGTCGCCGCGGGCGGCCAGCAGCGTCTTCTCGACCGAGACCGGGTGCACGGTGTCGCCGTTGGCGAGGATCACGCCGTCCTTGAGCGCGTCCCGGCCGCACCACAGGGAGTAGGCGTTGTTCCACTCCTCGGCCTTGTCGTTGTCGATGAGCGTGAGCGTGAGGCCGTACTTCTCCTCGAACTCGGCCTTGCGCGCGTAGACGGCCTCCTTGCGGTAGCCGACGATCACCGCGACCTCGGTCAGACCGATCTCCGCGAAGTTGCCGAGGGTCAGGTCCAGGACAGAGACGGCCTCGGGCCCGTCCTCCGCGCCGACCGGCACCAGGGCCTTGGGCAGGGTGTCCGTGTAGGGGCGCAGACGCCGTCCGGCGCCGGCCGCCAGCACGAGGCCTATCATCGCGGTTCTCTCCTTCGGTTCAGGGTCGCAAGCCGGGGGCGCGGTGCCCCGGCCCGCTGGAAAAAGCAGGTGCGGCCCTCTCCTCGCGGACAGGACCGCACCCCGACGCGCCGGTGACCGGTCAGTCGACGGAGGTCGACTGCTTGGTCGCCGCGGCCTTCTTCGCCGCTGCCGTCTTCGTGGCCGCGGCCTTCTTGGCCGTCGTCTTCTTCGCGGCGGTCTTCTTCGCGGCGGTCTTCTTGGCCGCCGTCTTCTTGGTGGCCGCCTTCTTCGCCGTGGCCTTCTTGGCCGCCTTGCGGGCGGTCTTCTTGGCCGGGGCCGGGACCTCCTCGGCGGACCCCTCCTCGACCGGAGCTTCCCCGGCGGGAGCCTCCACGGCGGGAACCTCTCCGGCGGGGGCCTCCGCGGCCGCCTCGCTCGCGGCCGCGGGGACGACCACGACGGCCGTCTCCTCGGACGCGGTCGGCGCGGCGGCCTGCCGCACGGCACGGCGGCGCGGACGGGCCGGGGCGGCGCTCTCGGCGGGCGCGGGCGGCTCCTCCGCGGCGGGCTCCGCCACCGGGGCCGCAGGCGCGGTCTCGGCGACGGTCACCACGGCGGCCTCGGCACCCGCGGGGGAACCCGCCGGCGCGGACACCTTCCGGGTCGCCCGACGACGCGTACGGCCCTTCGGCGCGGCCTCCTCGGCGGCCTCGGGCGCCGGGACCACCTGGTCCTCGGCGGCCACGGGCTCGGCCAGCGCCTCGGCGGCCGGCTCCGGCCGCACCGGACGCGCCGCCGCCTCCTCGGCGGTGACCTCCTGGGCGGTCGGCTCGACGGCCTCTTCGCCGTCCTTCGCCCTGGCGGCGGCCTTCCGGGCGGACTTCTCCGCCCTCGGCGCGCCCGCCGGGGCCGACGCGCGACGGCTCGCCCGACGGCGGGTACGGCCGCGGCCGGCCGCCGCCTCCGCCTCGGCGACGCTGCTGTACAGCTCCTCGTCCGGCGCGAACCCCGGGGCCGCGAGGGCGACCGGCTCGGCGATCTCGGCGGCCACCTCGGCGGCGGTCTCGATCTCCGGCTCGGCGACCGCGGCGGTCTCGTGCACGTGCTCGTGCGGCTGCTCCTGCCCCTCGCCGCCACGGCCGCGCTTCTTGCGCTTGCCGCCGCCACCGCCGCCGGAGCCGGGCTGCTCCAGGTGGACGATGACACCACGACCGTTGCAGTGCACACAGGTCTCGGAGAAGGACTCCAGCAGACCCTGGCCGACCCGCTTACGGGTCATCTGCACCAGGCCCAGCGAGGTCACCTCGGCCACCTGGTGCTTCGTACGGTCGCGGCCCAGGCACTCCAGCAGGCGGCGCAGCACCAGGTCGCGGTTGGACTCCAGGACCATGTCGATGAAGTCGATCACGATGATGCCGCCGAGGTCGCGCAGCCGCAGCTGGCGCACGATCTCCTCGGCCGCCTCCAGGTTGTTCCTGGTGACCGTCTCCTCCAGGTTGCCGCCCTGGCCGGTGAACTTGCCGGTGTTGACGTCGATGACGACCATCGCCTCGGTCCGGTCGATCACCAGCGAACCGCCACTGGGCAGCCAGACCTTGCGGTCCAGTGCCTTGGCGAGCTGCTCGTCGATCCGGTAGGTGGCGAAGACGTCGACCTCCGAGGTCCACCTCGACAGGCGGCCCGCCAGGTCCGGCGCGACGTGCGCGACGTACCCGTGGATCGTCCCCCAGGCGTCGTCACCGCTGACGATGACCTTGGAGAAGTCCTCGTTGAAGATGTCGCGCACGACCCGGACGGTCATGTCCGGCTCGCCGTACAGCAGTGTCGGGGCGTTGCCGCTCTTGGCCTTCTTCTGGATGTCCTCCCACTGCGCCTGGAGCCGCTCGACGTCGCGGCGCAGCTCGTCCTCGCTCGCACCCTCGGCGGCGGTGCGCACGATGACGCCCGCGTCCTCGGGGACGATCTTCTTGAGGATGGTCTTCAACCGGGCCCGCTCGGTGTCGGGCAGCTTCCGGCTGATGCCGGTCATGGAGCCCTCGGGCACGTACACGAGGTAGCGGCCCGGCAGGGAGACCTGGCTGGTCAGTCGCGCGCCCTTGTGCCCGATCGGGTCCTTGGTGACCTGGACGAGCACGGACTGCCCGGACTTGAGGGCGGTCTCGATGCGCCGCGGGCCGTTGCCCATGCCCAGCGCCTCGAAGTTGACCTCACCGGCGTACAGGACGGCGTTGCGGCCCTTGCCGATGTCGATGAAGGCGGCCTCCATCGACGGCAGCACGTTCTGCACCTTGCCGAGGTAGACGTTGCCGACGTACGAGGTCGACTGCTCCTTGTTGACGTAGTGCTCCACGAGCACGTTGTCCTCGAGGACGCCGATCTGGGTGCGCTCGCCGTGCTGGCGCACGACCATCACGCGCTCGACGGCCTCGCGGCGGGCCAGGAACTCGGCCTCGGTGATGATCGGGACGCGGCGGCGGCCCTGCTCACGGCCCTCGCGGCGGCGCTGCTTCTTGGCCTCCAGACGGGTCGAGCCCTTGATGGACTGCACCTCGTCGGACGGCTCGCTCTGCTTGCGCGGCTCACGGACCTTGACGACCGTGCGCTCCGGGTCGTCGGAGGACGGCTCGGTGTCCACGGAGGTGTCACCGGCGCGACGACGGCGGCGACGACGGCGACGGCTGCCCGCGCTGGAGCCACCGGGCTCCTCGCCGCGTGCCTCCTCCTCGTCGTCCTCCTCCTGCTCGGCGGTGTCCTCGGCGTCCTGCGCCGCCTGCTCGGCGGCCAGGTCCTCGGTACCGTCCTCGGCGCCCTCGCCCTCGGCGGCGTCCCCGCGACGACGGCGACGGCCGCCCCGACGGCGACGGCGGCGCGAGGAGGACTCCTCGTAGCCCTCGGCGTCCTCGCCCTCACCCTCGGCGCTCTCGGGCTCCTCGTCCTCGCCCTCGTCCTCGTCCTCGACGACGGCCTCGGCGGTCGGGGCCTCCTCGACGCGCTCGGCGCGGCGGCGACGGCGACGGCGCGAGCCGGTCTCGGCGCGCTCCTCGGCGTACTCCGGGCTCTCCTCGGGCTCGGCGGGCTGCACGGGCTCCACGGCCTCGGCAGCGGCCTCGGCGGCGGCGCGCTCCGGCGTCTGGAAGCGCGGCTCGGCGAACACCGGCGCCTGGAAGACGGCGACGGCCGGACGCGCGGGCCGGCGCGAGCCCTCCTCGGCCCCGGCGGCGCGCGCGGGCTCGGAGAACCCGGACGCGGGGCGCACGGCCCGGCGCCGGGCTCGACGCGGGGCGGCGCTCTCGGCGGCCCCGGCCGCCTCGGCGGCGGCGACGGGCACGCTCTCGACGGCCGGCGCGGGCTCGGTGGTGTGCGTGGTGACGGGAACCTCCGGGGTGTGCGCGGCCTCGGCAGCGGGGGTGCTCTCGGGCGCGGTGACCCGGCGGGTGGCGCGACGGCGGGGACGACGGGGGGCGGCGTCCTCGTCGGGGGCCGGGGCGGCGGGCTCAGTGACCGGGGCCGGAGCCTCGGCCTCCGGCTCGGCGACCGGGGCCTCGGCGGCCGGGGTCTCCTCGGCGGCCTTCGGCGCGCCGGCGGGCGCGGAGGCCCGGCGGGTGGCGCGGCGGCGGGGACGCGCGGGGGCGGCCTCGGCGGCGGGCTCCTCGGCGGCCGTCACGGCCCCGGAAGCGTCCTCGACCGTGGCCCGGACGACCGTCTCGGCGGCCTCGGCGGACTCGGGCGAGCCGGCGGGCGCGGCGACGCGGCGGGTGGCCCGACGGCGGGTCCGGGGGGCGGGAGCGGCCTCTTCCGGCTCGGGGGCCGCTTCGGCGGCGACCGGCACGGCGGCCTCCGCGCTCTCCACGGCCTCGGCCACCTCGGCGGCGGGCGCCCCGGCGGGCGCGGACGCACGACGCGTGGCACGACGGCGCGGACGCGCGGCGGGCGCCTCCTCGACGGTCCCCGCCTCGGCGGCAGCGGTCTCGGCGGCCGGTACGACGGTCTCGGGCGTCTCGGCGGCCGGTACGACGGTCTCGGGCGTCTCGGCGACCGGTACGACGGTCTCGGCGGTGGGCGCGGCGGCCCGACGGGTGGTGCGACGGCGGGGACGCGCGGCGGGCGCCTCCTCCTCGGCCGGGGCCTCCGCCTCGGCCGCGCTCGGCGTCGCGACGCTGCGCGTGGCCCGGCGGCGTACGCGACGCGGGGCGGCGTCCTCGCCGACAACGACCTCGCCACCCTCGGCGACCTCGGCGGCCGGGGCCGGCGCGACGGTCTCGGCGGGCTCCGCCGTCTCGGTGGTGGCGGGCGCCCCGGCGGGCGCGGACGCGCGGCGGGTGGCACGGCGGCGCGGTCGCGCGGCGGGGGCGGCCTCCTCGGCCACCTGGGCCGCCGCGGCCTCCTCCGTGTCCACGGCCGTGGCCGCGGCAGCGGCCTCCTCGGCCTCGACCGCCTCGTCGGTCTCCTCCGTCTGCGCGGCCGGTATGGCCGGGACGGTGACCTCGGCGGGCGCCTCGCCCGCGACGGGCGGACCCGCGGGGCGAGAGGCGGCACGGCGACGCCTGCGCGGCGGCAGGGTGTCGCTCGGTGTGTTCAGTTCGGAACCCTCGGTGGGTTCGGTCGGCTCGAGCATGCGGGCGGTTCTCCCGTCAGGCTCCCGGGCGCCGCGCCTGGTCCGGCACCGGCCCGAAGGGGCCGTCCGCCGGTGACGTCCGCGGCCCGCGCGATGCGCGGTGGCCGCCGTCCGGGGCGCGGGCGCCGCACGGGAGCACTCTGTGTCCTGTCTCGCCGGTTCCGTACGCCTTGTCGGTACGGCCTGGCGAAAGTCTTCTGGTCGGTGCGCTGCCCGACCCAGGTGGCTCCCGAGTACGAGGGCGGCGCTACGACGTCCGTCCTACGCGGGACCTTCCGGCATCGGCGCCGTCGCGGCGGCAGCCGGCGCGGCCGTCAGGGCCTTGGCTGCCTCGCGGTCGGGCGCGAGCGGGTCGGTCACCGTGCCGGTCTCTTCATCGAACAGCCCCTGCGCCAGCCTGGTCACCGCTGCGGGGACCGGCGGCGCCAGGTCGGCCACGGCGCGGAGACCGGACAGGACGTCGTCGGGTCGTACGGCAGGCGTCACGTGCCGAACAACCAGCCGCAGTATCGCACAGGGCTGGTCGGTCGGCCCATCAGCCGGTGCGCCGTGCGCCTCGAGGCTCGCCACGGCCGGGCGGGCGTCGAAGGTGCGCACACCGTTCTTGGTCATGCGCTGCACCTCGACGGACCCGGCCCCGTTGAAGGCCTCGACCGCGCGCTCCGCGTCGGCCGGATCGACTCCGGCCAGCCTGAGCTCCCAGACGGAAGCCGTCAGCCGGTCGGCGAGACCCGAGGTGTGCGCCTCGACCGCGTCGACGATGTCGAGGCCGGTGGGCAGCGACTCATCGAGGAGGACGCGCAGTTTCCCGGGGTCGCGCGGCGCGGTGAGCGCGATCTCCAGGTACTCCGCCTCACTGCCGGTGCCGGTGGGTGCGGCATTGGCATACGACACCTTCGGGTGCGGCGTGAATCCGGCCGAGTACGCCATGGGCACCTCGGCGCGGCGCAGCGCACGCTCGAAGGCGCGCTGGAAGTCTCGGTGGCTGGTGAACCTCAGGCGGCCGCGCTTGGTGTAGCGCAGTCGAATGCGCTGCACCGCGGGTGCGGGCGGCGGGCCTTCGGGCTGTCGCTTGCCCAGTGTCCTGTCCTTCGTGAGAGCGGTTGTACTCCTACCAAGAGTACGTGCCGCGAGGCGCGGAGGTTCCCGTCGTGTCGGCGGGGGCGGGACGGGGCGGTCCGGTTACCCTTCACAGCCACCCCCTTTGATCATTTTGCCCCCTTCCGAACGATCCCCGGAGGGTACGACGGCGGAGAACCGCGGCCGGCGCCTGCTCAGGGCCCTCACCTTCTGGCTGCGTCCTGCGTTCACGCTGCGGGTGCTGAGCCGGTTCCAGCGGATCGCGGGCTTCGACCGCTCCATGGCCCTGGCGTCCAGCGCCCTGACCGCGCTGGTGCCGCTGGCGATCATCGGCGCGGCGGTGCTGACCAGCGTCGGTTCGTACGACATCGCACAGCACCTCGTCTCGCGGTACGGCCTGACGGGCGAGGGCGCCGCGGCGGTCGAGTCGCTCTTCGCCCCGGACCAGGAGAAGGCGGACGTCAGCGTCGTCGGCGTGCTGTTCCTGGCGGTCTCGGCGCTGAGCTTCACCCGCGCCCTGCAACGCCTGTTCGAGCAGACGTGGGAGCTGAGGTCCCTCAGCGTGCGCAACACCCGCAACGGCCTCGGCTGGCTGCTCTCCGGCGCCTGCTACATGGGGGTCAGCGGCCTGATCCACTCCCTGCCGAGCGAGGGCCGGGCGCATCTGGTCAGCACGGCGGCCGAAG
Source organism: Streptomyces hygroscopicus subsp. hygroscopicus (assembly GCF_030269125.1). GTDB lineage: Bacteria > Actinomycetota > Actinomycetes > Streptomycetales > Streptomycetaceae > Streptomyces > Streptomyces hygroscopicus_C. The sequence continues at coordinate 10,974 of NZ_BSSM01000013.1, forward strand.
TGCCGGTGACGGCGGTCTTCCTCGTCTGGAGCGGCGTCCTGCTGTCCGCGCGCCGCGTCGCCTGGCGCGACCTGATCCCCTTCGGCGTCACCGGCGCCGTGGCCATCGGCCTCTACTCCGTGGGCGCGACGCTCTACCTCCCCCGCCTCTTCAACACCTCCGCCCAGCGCTACGGCGTCGTCGGCGCCGTCTTCGCCATGATCTCCGCCCTCTTCGCGGTCATGCTCTGCATCGTCGGCGCCTCCGTCGTCGGCCGCGAGGTCCGCGACGAACTCACCCGCATCTCCCACGGCGAACGCACCCCCGACGACGAGGTCCGCCGCCAGTGGGACGCCATGGTCGACCAGGCACGCTCACGCTGGCGCACGGCCCGCGGCCAGGTCACCCGCCGGCACCCCGAGCCCCCGCCGGACGACTGAGCCGCCAGGCGGGGGTCCAAGGGACCTCCCCCGTCCGGCCGCGCCCCGGTCAGGGCGCCCCCGCTCCACGAGGCGTCCTCCCGGAGCACGGAGGAACCTCCGCCCGAGCCCGAGAGCACGGCCCGGACAGCGTTCCGCCCCCGTTCATCCGCCGTCGCCGGTCACGCGCTCGGCGCCTCGGTGTCGGCTTCCCCGGTGTCCGGCGCCGGCGTGTCGGGAACCTCGGTGCTCGGCACCTCGGTGCTGGGTGCCTCCGGGTCGGGTGCCTCGGTGTCCGGTGCCTCGGTGGTCGGCGGCGCGGTCGGTGTGTCGGGTGCCTCGGTGGTCGGCGGCGCGGTGGGCGTGTCCGGTGCCTCGGTGGTCGGCGGCGCGGTGGGCGTGTCCGGTGCCTTGGTGGTCGGCGGCGCCGTCGGGCTCGGAGGTGTGGTCGGCGCGGTCGGGCTCGGCGGAAGCGGCGGGACCGGCGGCAGGTTGTTCACGACGATGATGGTCGTGTTCTGGGGCGGCGAGGTGACCACCACGTAGACGACGCGGTTTTTCACCCTGCGCGCACAGTGCCACCTCTGCCGCTCATTGCGGACCTTGTAGCAGACCAGCTTGTCGGGCGTGGCCGGTGCGACGTGCGAGGTGCGCGGTGACGCGCCGACGTCGCTCGCGGAGATCCCCCAGGCCCCCAAAGCCAGGCAGGAGGAGGCTGTCACTGCGACACCGATGTTCCGGAAGAGCCGCTTGGCCATGCTGCTCACCCCAATCTCGGAGCGATCTGGACTGCGCCCGTCAAGGGCACCGGCAGGGCGACGCCCCGCCGCACACCCAAGCGTCAGTCCGCGCCCATCGGGGAACCAGGGGCAGAAACCACCGGCCGGGTGGGCGGAATTACCCCTCTCCCGCGAGCTCTCCGGCCGCTCCTTGCAAGAGCGCCAGCCGCGTGAGGTCGGCCCTGCGACGGAAACCCGTCTTGCTTCCGAGCCGGTCGAGATGGGAATGAACCGTGTGCTCGCTGATGTTCAGCTTGGAGGCGATCTCGCGGTCGGTGGCACCGCTCGCGACGAGTTCCAGGATCTGCCTCTCACGATCCGTGATGCGCAGACCTCGCTTGTGCGGAGTCCGGTCGTCGAGAACGGTGGAGAAATGACTGCGACCGGACGCGACGGCACGGATCGCTGTCAACAACTCAGCCTCCCCGACGTGTTGGCTGAGATACCCGCGAGCACCCGCTTCGATGAAGAGCAGGAGCTCCTCGGTCTGCGCCGCGGAGGCCGACAGCACGACGACCTTGTGCCCCCGCTCGTGTAACTCCGTGACCAGCTTGCACGCGTCCCTGACCGGCGCCTGGGTATGGAGCAGGACGACGTCTGCGTCCGCCGGGCACTCGGCGCGCCGCGGATCCGAGTTGCCGACAGAGGCCACCCTCTCCAGGTCCGGCGCGGTGTCGAGCACGTGCGAAAGGCCGCGCAGAAGAATCGGACCGTCGGAAATGATCGCTACGTACGTCGATTGTGCGCTCATCGGGGTTCCCGTGGATAGGGGCACCGGCCATGCGGGGACCGCGGGCCTGGGCAACTGGCGATTCGACAGCGTCACCTCAAGAATCGCCGCTGCGCGGCTGACCGGCATGCTGCGCTAGCCCGTACGGGAAAAGGAGGAGCCCATGGCCGTCGGCGGCCATGGGCTCCTCCTCACGCCGTCGGCGACTCACCCGCCGATCGAGGCCCCGTCACCTCAGTGCGCGTGACCGCTCGAAGCGGGCGCAGGCCCCGCGTTCTTGACCGTCAGGGGCAGCAACTTCTTGCCCGTCGGGCCGATTTGGATGTGGGTGTCCATCTGCGGCCATTCACCAACGGACCTAAAACCGCTACCGTGCTGGTCATGGGGAAGCGAACGAGGACCCGCGCGGCAACTGACCGCGCTCAGTACACGGTTGAGACTGAGTGGACGGAGGCGGACTTAGCGCTCTTGGAGGAACTGAAGAGGGCGGAGGCACGCTTACCCGACGACGCCCCGCGGGCCCTGTTGTCCGTGCGACTCTCCGTCCTCACCGACGACACGACGTCACCTGTTCGTCAGGAACTCGATCTCCGAAAGCTGGCCCTGGAGCGCGGTTGTCGAGTGGTAGGGGTGGCGAGCGATCTCAACGTGTCAGCCACGAAGGTTCCGCCGTGGAAGCGCAAGGAGCTCGGGGACTGGCTCAACAACCGGGCACCAGAGTTCGACGAGATCCTTTTCTGGAAGCTGGACCGCTTCGTCCGACGGCTCACCGACCTCAGCACCATGATCGACTGGTGTCTGAAGTACGGCAAGAACCTCGTCTCCAAGAACGACTCGATCGACCTGACCACGACGGCCGGGAAGATCATGGTGACGATCATCGGTGGTATCGCCGAGATCGAGGCAGCCAACACGAGCACACGCGTAGCCAGCCTCTGGGACTACACGAAGACTCAGGGTGAGTGGCTTGTAGGCAAGCCCGCGTATGGATACGAGACAGCGGAGGACGGGGACGGCCGAGTCGTACTCGCCATCAACCCGGATGCGTACCGGGCACTGCACTGGTGCCGGAAAGCCGCCATGCGCGTCAAGCCGGCGTCAGCGCGGCGCATGGCCAAGGTTCTCGTACGAGCCAGTCTCTGCGGGCCAGGGCTTACGGCCTCAACACTGCTCCGGCGCCTCAGGAACCCAGCCCTCATGGGCTACCGGGTAGAGGAGGACAAGAACGGAGGCGTACGCCGCTCGAAGATCGTCCTCGGCAGCGACGCTCAGCCCATCCGTGTGGCCGAACCGATCTTCACCGAGGAGGAGTACGACAGCCTTCAGAAGGCCCTGGACCACAGAGCGAAGGACCAGCCCACACGGCGTCCCGGCGGTGCGACGAAGTTCCTCGGCGTACTGATCTGCCATGACTGCCGCTCGAACATGACCGTGCAGAAGAACCGGGTCGCTGGACGGTCGTACTCGTACTTGCGGTGCGGCAAGTGCAAAGCCGGAGGACACGGCGCCCCTAACCCCGACGAGATCTACGGCAAGCTCGTGGACGACGTTCTGAGGGTCCTGGGTGACGAGCCTGTCATGACACGCGAGTACCGACAGGGCGCCGAGGCCCGCAAGGAGCTACAGCGGCTGGAGCAGTCGATCAGCTACTACATGACTGGCTTGGAGCCCGGAGGCCGGTTCACGAAGACCCGCTTCACCAAGGAGAAGGCCGAGAAGACGCTGGACGACCTCATCAAGCAGTTGGAGGCCATCGACCCGGAGTCCACGAAGGATCGATGGGTAGCCGTGCACAACGGCAAAACCTTCCGGCAGCACTGGGAAGAAGGCGGCATAGAGGCCATGGCCGCCGATCTGCTCAGGGTCGGCGTCAAGTGTGTGATCAAGCGGACCAGGGTGAAGGGGGTTCGCGCCCCTCACATCCACATGAAGCTCATGATCCCCAAAGACGTACGAGACCGGCTGATCATGAAAGAGGATGACTTCGCCAAAGGGGTCTGCCGCACGATCGGGTGACATCTGAACTCGCTTGCCCTGTGGGGCGGGTGGGAAGGATGTCGCTGTGCCCAAGCCTTATCCGGAGGAGTTCCGCCAGGACGTCGTGCGGGTCGCGAGGAACCGAGGCCCGGGTGTGACGGTGGAGCAGGTGGCCACCGACTTCGGAGTCCATCCGATGACGTTGTGGAAATGGATGCGCCGCGCGGACATCGACGACGGAACCAAGCCAGGGGTGACCAGTCAGGAGAGCGCGGAACTGCGGGAAGCGCGTCGGCGGATCAAGCTGCTGGAGCAGGAGAACGAGGTCCTGCGGCGGGCCGCGGCCTATCTGTCACAGGCGCATCTGCCGGGAAAAGGATCTACCCGCTCGTGAGGGAGCTGGCCGGGGACGGGGTGCCCGTCACGGTTGCGTGCCGGGTGCTGAAGCTCGCCAGACAGCCCTACTACCGCTGGCTGGACCAGCCGGTGACCGACGCCATGCTGGAGGAGGCATACCGCGCGAACGCGCTGTTCGACGCGCATCGCGACGACCCGGAGTTCGGCTACCGCTTCCTCGCCGACGAAGCGCGCGGCGCCGGGGCCGTGATGGCGGACCGGACCGCATGGCGGATCTGCCGGGACAACCGCTGGTGGAGCGTGTTCGGCAAGAAGCGCCGCAAGGGAAAGAAGGCCGGCCCGCCGGTGCACGACGACCTGGTCCGCCGTGACTTCACCGCGACCTGTGCAAACCGGCTGTGGCTCACCGACATCACCGAGCACGCCACCGGCGAAGGCAAGCTCTACCTCTGCGCGATCAAGGACGCCTTCAGCAACAGGATCGTGGGCTACTCCATCGACGCGCGGATGAAGTCCCGCCTGGCCGTGGCCGCCCTGGAAAACGCCGTGGCCCGGCGTGGAGACGTCGACGGCTGCATTCTGCACAGCGATCGCGGATCGCAGTTCCGCTCCCGGAAGTTCGTCCGGGCGCTCGATCGCCACCGGATGGCCGGTTCGATAGGGAGGGTCGGAGCTGCCGGCGACAACGCGGCCATGGAGTCCTTCTTCAGCCTGCTGCAGAAGAACGTCCTCGACCGCCGCGCCTGGGCCACCCGTGAAGAACTGCGGATCGCGATCGTGACCTGGATCGAGCGGACCTACCACCGACGGCGCCGACAAACGTCGCTCGCCCGGCTGACCCCCGTCGAATTCGAGACCGTCATGACCACGCCGGCCCTCCAGGCCGCGTGACCGCACCTGTCACCCGAACCTGCAGCAGACCCTCAGTAGGAGAATGCTTGCTGGGAGGAGGAAATTATGACTTGAGAGCTTTATCCAGGCTCTCTCCGAGTGAGGCAAATAGCTCCGGGTTTTCCACTACCAGCTTCTGGAGCGCTTCACCGAAACTCTCAGCCTCCTCAGCTAGGCGGAGCTGCAAGCACTGTTCCACCGCAATAATGTAGCCCACTGCTCGAAAATACGGAGACGTGAAATCCTCACTGAGCCGGATTGATTCCTTGGCGTGCGACAGAGATTTCTCATGCTCACCGATTAGCGCATATTCACGAGCAAGGAGCTGGTGCGCACCAGCAGCATCGCGCGTCTGCCCGTACTCAAGTAGTATAGCGATCGCCTGAGATGCATACTCCTCGGCGATCTGGATCTTCTGAAGCGCGAGGAGTAGCGGGGCTTGAGAAACCAGAACGTGCGCTAGACGGGACTTGTCACCCAGTTCGCTAAGCACAGAAATGGCCGCATTGAACCTGCCCTCGGCACCTTCTGGGTCTCCGAGGGCATAGAGCGTCTCGGCAACGTTTGCGTGCGCTAGTGCTTCACCTGACCGGCTACCAATCGTTCTACACAGTTCAACGTCCTCAAGATGCAAGTCAAGCGCCTCGTTGAATTTCTGAAGCCGTCTGAGTGTGACCCCAAGATCATTACTCACCATACTCACTTTATGAGGGTTTCCGATTTTCTTGAATTTTTCCAGCGAAGCCCGCTGAAGCTTTTCCGCTTCTTCTAGGTTACCCATTTCAAAATGAGCTATCGCAAGAGTATTCAAGGTCTCTGCCGCGCCTGGTTCATCCCCAGATTCCAGGCACACTTGCAGATCCAATTTGAAGTATTCGATGGCTTTTCTGGTTTCCCCTGAGGCCCGATGAATCGTCCCTAGATTGTAAAGAACTTTTCCGATTTCGTGCTGAAGATCGAGCCGCCGATAAATCTCCAGGCATTTTTCGAGGAGAGGAATTCCCTCCCCGTGTCGCCCGCAGTCCATAAATAGACAAGCGAGCTGGTTCGCAGATGAGGCGATCGCAACATCAATTCCCGACTCTAGCGATTTCAAATATACACGGGAAGCGAGCTCAAGCCCCTGATCAAATTCCCGCCTATACCGCGCGAGATTCGCCTGAGCGCCAAGCAATGCAATCTCGCCCAGCGGGTCATCTAGCTGGCTGGCAGCCGGGATACCTGTGTGAAGAACTTCCTCCCAAATCTGCCATTCACCTAGAACGTCGCAGATGCTAGACAGAGAGGCGGCAAAGCCGACAGCCCTCTCATTGGTGTCATGAATGAGCGTCATATTAATAGCGGCTGCAGCATTGGGAAGTTCTTCTCTTGCCCATGCAGCGGCTGATTCCGCCGAATCGATTTCTGCGGCATTTCCTAGATGGAACTCTACTCCTGTATGGCCAATGAGGAAAAATTGGGCCTTAACAGTCGAATCCTTCAACCAGTCGAGCATAGACTGGATTGCTTGCGACTTCTTTTTTGCGTCATCCCCGTCAAATTTCTCCTGCGCGTAAACCCGCAGGAGGTCATGGAAACGATATCTGCCGTACGTTGCTGCATGTTCGATCAGGTTGGCCTCTGCAAGCCTAGAAAGTAGCCTTCCTGCCTGACGTTCGTCGCATCTCATCAAGGATGAGCACAAGCCAGGTCCAAAGTCTTCGCCAGGTACGCATGAAAGTCTCTTGAAGGCATTTTTTGCACCCTTCCCAAGCTTTCGATACGAGAGGTTAAAGGCCGCCCTGACGGCTAAATCGCCAGCCTCCAGAGCTCCAAGGACATCGCGCATGTCTGTTAGCTCTTGCGCGAGGTGGGACATGCGCATGTTGCGTGTCGCGGTAAGTCGATTTGCCGCAATCCGTAGCGCTAGCGGAAGATATCCGCACGCCTCGACTACTTTTTCCGCACTCATTTGATCCGCCCCCACAACGTCGTCCCCGGTTACCCTTCTGAGGAAATTAAGAGACGTGGACGAGGGGAAGACCTCGAGATCGATTCTACAGAACCCTTCTAACCCGCGCAGCTGGCTTCGGCTAGTGATTAGCACAAGGGCTGAATTCCCTGCAGGTATAAGGGGCCGTACCTGTCGTTCGTCACTAGCATTATCTAGAACAATGATGAGCGGTCGATCAGCTACAGCTTTCCGATAGGCATCTAGCCTGGCTAGAGGGTCGCCCGGGATTTCCTCTTCCGGTATGCCGAGGGACCTCATGAGGCGACCCATTACTTCCTCAGGCGGCGCTGGATATTCGTCGGCGCCACGCAGATCTACGTAGAGGTCGCCGTCAGCATATGAATCGCTCGCGAGGTAAGAAGCATGGACTGCCAGGGCGGTCTTTCCTACACCCGGCTTCCCAGTGATAATTGCCCTAACAGGGGGTGTACAGGTATTCGCAGCGGGGGACGAAATCCCTAATAGCTCGATCTCAGCTTGTCGGCCAACGAAGTCCGGGATGTCGGGAGGCAGTAGCCGCAGACGAGTCGGCAGTGTGCTGGAAGCTTCAGGGAGGCTGATATTGAAGAAAGTTGGGTTAGTCAGGACTGGCTGATGCGCATCCCCGCTGATCGCCACTGCGGCGGTACCACTGGCTTCCGTGCCGCGTGTCTTCAACGAGTCTCCTCGGGGCTCTGAGTAATCTCCGTCTCAATGGGTCCCTCGGCATCGCCCCCCACTGCAACGGCTCCCGGCCCGGTTGCAGTGACACCGTGCGCTTGCACCGGACTGCTCAACTGTCCCTGGCCTACGACTCGAGTCTTGATCGTCGCTCGCGAAGACCCTCCGATCGACACAGATCCGGTACCTAGGGCCGTCGTTGGCCTAGCGGAGTCTTCAGGCGATCCGTCTCTGCTGAGGTAGTACTGCAAGGACGCCCCCACGGCCACGAGTATGGTGAGGGCTACCCACCAAGCCCAAAGAGGCCTGTCACTAACGACGTTCGTAACGAGACCCGTTGCAGCAGCCACCACAACAGTGAGAAAGGCTGCGACACCACGCTTCGCTGACTGAGTCACGTGTTGCCCCCAGGGTGCTTTGACCGTATACCACTGTTTTACAGCACACGCTCCAGCGCCCGTGCATGGTTCCACGTATCCGTATCAGGATCTGGCGCCGTCGAAGGTACCGGGGACCACGAGGGCACGAAGATCGCTGATCACGACCGACTAGATCAACGAGGCACACCAGGGTCACTGGATGACGCCAGGCGTCAGGTAGCCAGAAGCCCAGGTTGATTGGCAAACAGTTACCGGGCTCTTACAGATGGCACTGCACGGGTTCCGCTCCGTGGCATGCCGTCAGAAGGGGCTGGTTTGCGTCGACAAACCAGCTCGAGCCAGAGACAAGCATCCGCTTAAGACTGGCCCTCAGACCCACTCCACCTCGGAAACGATGTGCGGGCTAATTCCAGGGCCCGGTAGCGGCGTCCGAGAGGGCGCCGGCGGCGCCGACGGGCGAGGGACCGAGGTGCCGACCGCAGCCAGCGCAGCCGCCACCTCGTCCTCACTAGCCCCCGCCAACGCCTCAATCACCCGATCGAGTGTCTCGCTCACCTCAGTGCGCGTGACCACTCGAAGTGGGTGCCTGACCTGCGTTCTTGACCGTCAGAGGCAGCAACTTCTTGCCGGTCGGGCCGATTTGTATGGCCGTGTCCATCTGCGGACAGACGCCGCAGTCGAAGCAGGGGGTCCAGCGGCAGTCCTCGACCTCGGTCTCGTCGAGGGCGTCCTGCCAGTCCTCCCAGAGCCAGTCCTTGTCGAGGCCGGAGTCGAGGTGGTCCCAGGGGAGCACCTCCTCGTAGGTGCGCTCGCGGGTGGTGTACCAGTCGACGTCGACGCCGTGGGCGGCGAGGGCCTTGTCGGCGCAGGCCATCCAGCGGTCGTAGGAGAAGTGCTCACGCCAGCCGTCGAAGCGGCCGCCGTCCTCGTAGACGGCGCGGATGACGTCGCCCACGCGGCGGTCGCCGCGGGAGAGCAGGCCCTCCACGATGCCGGGCTTGCCGTCGTGGTAGCGGAAGCCGATGGAGCGGCCGTACTTCTTGTCGCCGCGGATCTTGTCGCGCAGCTTCTCCAGGCGCGCGTCCGTCTCCTCCGCCGACAGCTGCGGGGCCCACTGGAAGGGGGTGTGGGGCTTGGGGACGAAGCCGCCGATCGACACCGTGCAGCGGATGTCGTTCGAGCGGGAGACCTCGCGGCCCTTCTGGATGACGTGGGTCGCCATGTCGGCGATCTGCAGGACGTCCTCGTCGGTCTCCGTGGGCAGGCCGCACATGAAGTACAGCTTCACCTGGCGCCATCCGTTGCCGTAGGCGGTGGCGACCGTACGGATCAGGTCCTCCTCCGAGACCATCTTGTTGATGACCTTGCGCATGCGCTCGGAGCCGCCCTCGGGGGCGAAGGTCAGGCCGGAGCGGCGGCCGTTGCGGGTCAGCTCGTTGGCCAGGTCGACGTTGAAGGCGTCGACGCGGGTGGAGGGCAGCGAGAGACCGATCTTGTCGTCCGTGTAGCGGTCCGCCAGGCCCTTGGCGATGTCGCCGATCTCCGAGTGGTCCGCCGAGGACAGGGACAGCAGGCCGACCTCTTCGAAGCCGGTGGCCTTCAGGCCCTTGTCGACCATGTCGCCGATGCCCGTGATGGAGCGCTCGCGCACCGGGCGGGTGATCATGCCCGCCTGGCAGAAGCGGCAGCCGCGGGTGCAGCCGCGGAAGATCTCCACCGACATGCGCTCATGGACCGTCTCGGCCAGCGGGACGAGGGGCTGCTTGGGGTACGGCCACTCGTCCAGGTCCATGACGGTGTGCTTGGAGACCCGCCAGGGCACACCCGACCTGTTCGGGACGACGCGGCTGATACGGCCGTCGGGCAGGTACTCGACGTCGTAGAAGGCCGGGATGTACACCGAGCCCGTCTTCGCCAGCCGGAGGAGGACCTCCTCGCGGCCCCCCGGGCGGCCCTCGGCCTTCCACTCCCGGATGATCCGGGTCATGTCGAGGACGGCCTGCTCGCCGTCGCCGATGATCGCCGCGTCGATGAAGTCGGCGATCGGTTCCGGGTTGAAGGCGGCGTGGCCGCCGGCCAGGACGATCGGGTCGTCGTCGGTGCGGTCCCGGGACTCCAGCGGGATGCCGGCCAGGTCCAGCGCGGTGAGCATGTTCGTGTAGCCCAGCTCCGTGGAGAAGCTGAGGCCGAACACGTCGAAGGCCCTCACCGGGCGGTGGCTGTCGACCGTGAACTGCGGGACGCGATGCTCGCGCATCAGCGCCTCCAGGTCCGGCCACACGCTGTAGGTGCGCTCGGCGAGGACGCCGTCCTGCTCGTTGAGCACCTCGTAGAGGATCATGACGCCCTGGTTGGGCAGACCGACCTCGTACGCGTCCGGGTACATGAGCGCCCAGCGGACGTCGCACTCGTCCCAGTCCTTGACGGTGGAGTTGAGTTCTCCGCCTACGTACTGGATGGGCTTCTGCACGTGCGGGAGCAGAGCTTCGAGCTGCGGGAAAACCGACTCGACAGGCATCTCGCGAACCTTCATGAGCTGACAGGGGTGACCACCCAGCCTAACCCGCCCGCGGGTCTCCTCCGAACGGTCAGCCGAGCGAGCGGCCCCGGGCCTTCCGCCACCGCTCGGGCAGCTCTGCCTCCGCGGCCGCCGCCCGCGCCTCCTCCCTGGCGTACAGCACCCCGTACGGGAACTCGCTCTCCCCCGCCGCGTGGGCCACCGCGGCCAGCTCGCGCAGGGTGCGGCGGGCCATGACGCTGTCCTGGTGGTCGCCGAGGAGGGTGGTGAGGGACTTCATGGCGGCGGTGAGGTCGCGGGCGGGGGCGCCGAGGGCGGGGGTGGCGGCCTCGGCGGCGTAACGGGTGCGCTTGGCCTTCTTGCGGGCCTCGTGCAGGGCGAGGTCGCGGTCTTCGCCGGGTGGGAGGTCCAGGGCTCGCTCGATCAGGGTGGCGAGCCGCGCCAGGTCCTTCTCCACGGCCTTGCCGAGTACCTTCCTCGGTTTCCGCGCGGCCGCCTCGCGCAGCGGCGGGTCGGCGAGCAGGGCGTCCAGGGTGTTCAGGAGGGCGAGGTGGCGGGAGGAGTCGAGGACGCCGGTGAGGTGGGCGTGGGCGCCGGCGCCCCGGGCGGCCGCCCAGGACGCGAGGCGGTCGTGGGCCGGTCCGGTGCCCAGGTCGGGCGGCAGGGCGTCGAGGGCCGTGGTCAGGCGTTCGGCCAGCACCTCCTGGTCGCGGTCGATTCCCAGCTCGCCCGCGAGCCACTTCAGCTCGACGGCGATCGGGTCGGTGACGGCGCGGTCGAGGACGGCGCGGAAGGTCCGCAGGGTGCCGCGGGCGCGGCGGGTGGCGACCCGCATCCGGTGCACGGCGTCGGGGGTGTCGAGGCGGACGGCGGGGTCGAGGGCGACCAGGGCGTCCCGCTGGGCACGGAGATAGGCGAGCACGTGGTCGCCCGCGGTGACGGGCTTCGCCGGCTCGACGGGTTTGCGGTGGAACCCGGTGCGTTCCAGGGCGCGGGCCAGTTTCGAGGGCGAGGCGGACGGTCGTACACCTGCCCTGGCCAGCCGCTTCTCGACCTGGTCGAGGAGGGCGGGGTCTCCCCCGTCGGCCAGTTCGACCTCGATCTCGGTCCACTGGACGGTGCCGCCCTCGCCGGTGAGCCGCTCGGCGGTCACGGCGTCCACGCTCGCCTCGGCCAGCAGGGTGCCGTCCGCGTCCACCAGGTGGCGTACGTCCCGGGCGGAGCGCAGTCTCACCAGCGGGACCAGCGCGGCCTCCCGGACCCGGGAGCGGACCAGTGCGGCGAGTTCCTCGGGGAGGGTGTCGGACAGGGGGGCCTGGATCTCGTCGCGGACTCCGGGGGCGACCGGGAGCTTGAGGTGCCAGCCGGCGTCGGAGCCCCCGGTGCGGCGGCGCAGGGTGAGGGAGGCGGCGGCGAGGCGTTGGTCGGCGGTGTCGTAATAGGTGGCGTCCAGCTCGACCAGGCCCTTGTCGAGCACGGCCGCCACCTCGCCGACGCCGGTCAGGTCGGGCAGCCCGCTGTCATCGGATTCGTACTTGCGCTCGATCTCGCGTTTCGTCTCCGCCATGAAGCGAATCTAGTGCGCGGCGGGCCGGGGCGGCAGAGGGCGCCCGGGGTGTTGGGCGGGAAAGGTCCCGCCCCGCCCGGTGGGCCGACCGACCGCCCCGGACCCGGGGGGGCTTACGCCGACATCGGCCGCTGCACCTTGATCGACTGGAGCAGGCCCACGGCCACCCAGACCGCGAACATCGATGATCCGCCGTACGACACGAAGGGCAGTGGCAGACCGGTGACCGGCATGATGCCGAGGGTCATGCCGATGTTCTCGAACGCCTGGAAGGCGAACCAGGCCACGATGCCCGCGGCGACGATGGTGCCGTACAGCTCGGTCGAGTCACGGGCGATCCGGCACGCCCGCCACAGGATGACGCCGATCAGGAAGATGATGAGACCGGCGCCCAGGAAGCCCAGTTCCTCGCCCGCGACCGTGAAGACGAAGTCGGTCTGCTGCTCGGGCACGAACTGGCCGGTGGTCTGCGAGCCGTGGAAGAGCCCGGCGCCCGTCAGGCCGCCGGAGCCGATGGCGATGCGGGCCTGGTTGGTGTTGTAGCCGACGCCGGCCGGGTCCAGGTCCGGGTTGGCGAAGGCCGCGAAGCGGTTGATCTGGTACTGGTCCAGGATGTGCAGCTGCCAGATGGCGACGCAGCCGATCACCCCGGCGGCAAGCAGCCCGAACACCCAGCGGTTGGAGGAGCCGGAGGCGAGCAGCACGCCCAGGATGATGGCCACCATGGCCAGCACCGAGCCGAGGTCCGGCATCAGCAGCAGGATCATGCAGGGCACGGCCGCGAGTCCGAGCGCCTGCGCCACGGTGCGGTGGTCCGGGTACGGCTTGTCGCCCGCGTCCACCCGCGCGGACAGCAGCATCGCCATGCCGAGGATGATCGCGATCTTGAGGAACTCGGCGGGCTGGATGGAGAAGCCGCCGATCACGATCCAGTTCCGCTGGCCGTTGATGGTGGCGCCGAGCGGGGTGAGGACCACCAGGGCGAGCAGGACGGAGGCGCCGTAGAGGATGGGCACCGCGTTGCGCAGGGCGCGGTGGCCCAGCCACAGGGTGCCGATCATCAGGGCGAACCCGATGCCCAGGTTCATCAGGTGGCGTTCCAGGAAGAAGTAGGGGTCTCCCTGGTTGATCTCGGTGCGGTTGCGGGTCGCCGAGAAGACCAGCAGCGAGCCCATGAGCGACAGGGCGGTCGCGGCCAGCAGTATCGGCCAGTCCAGGCGCCGGGTCAGCGAGTCGCGGGCGAAGAGCCTGGTCCAGCCGGCCCGCGCGGGTCCGTACCCGGAGACGGAGAAGCTGTTCGCGCCGGTCATGAGGGCATCCTCCGGCTTCCCCGCTTCCGGCGTGGCCGCCTTCGGGTGTTGCTGTTGCCGTTGGTGGTGGGGGCGGTGGTGGCGGGCTGCTGGTCGCCGCCGTTGCTCGGGTTGTCCTTCTGGGAGGCCTCGGTGTCCTTCGCCGGGTCGCCGGGGACCGGCTGCGCGACGATGGTGCCGTCCGTGCGGACCTTCGGCAGGGCCTTCTGCGGCTCGGGCAGCAGTGCCTTCTTGTTGTCGACGGAGCCGTCGCCCTGGACGCCGTAGAGCGCGCTGTAGATGTTGCGCACGGCCTCACCGGAGGCGCCGGAACCCGTACCGGCCTGGGCGATCGTCATGATCACCGCGTAGTCCTTGGAGTAGGTGGCCATCCAGGAGGTGGTCTGCTTGCCGTAGACCTCCGCCGTACCGGTCTTGCCGTGCAGCGGGATCTTGTCCTGGGGCCAGCCGCTGAACTTCCAGGCCGCCGTACCGCGGGTGATGACGCCCGCGAAGGCGTCGTCCATGCCCTTGAGGGTGGCCTGGGTGACCGGCAGCCTGCGCTGCACCTTGGGCTTGATCTCCTGGACGGTCTTGCCGTCGGGGCTCACGATCGCCTTGCCGATGGTCGGGACGTACTCGGTGCCGCCGTTGGCGACGGCGCCGTAGATCATCGCCTCCTGGATCGGCGTGACGAGGGTGTCGCCCTGGCCGATGGAGTAGTTGATCTCGTCACCCTCGCGCATCTTGTTGCCTTCGAGGCAGTTCTCGTAGGCGATCTTCTCGACGTAACTGCCGTCCTTCTTGCCGGTCTTGCACCAGGAGTCCTTGTTGGCCTTCCAGTAGTCCAGCTTCCACTGACGGTCGGGGACGCGGCCGCCCAGCTCGTTCGGCAGGTCGATGCCCGTCGGCTTGCCGAGGCCGAACTGGTGGGCGGTCTTGAAGAAGTAGTCCTTCGGCTGGCCCTTCTTGGGGTTGATGCCGCCGTCCTTCTTCCACTCCCGGTCGGCGAGTCCGTAGAAGACGGTGTCGCAGGAGACCTCCAGGGCGCGGCCCAGTGAGATGTCGCCGAAGTTCTCGCCCTCGAAGTTCTTGAAGACCTGGTTGCCCACCCGGTAGTCGCTGGTGCACGGGTAGCCGCCGTCCCACGCGTAGCCCGCCTGGACCGCGGCGGCCGTGGAGACCACCTTGAAGGTCGAGCCGGGCGCGGCCTGACCCTGTATGGCCCGGTTGAGCAGCGGGTAGTCGGAGTCCTTGCCGGTGAGGGCCTGGTAGTCCTTGGCGGAGATGCCGCCCACCCATGCGTTCGGGTCGTAGGTGGGGGCGGAGGCCATGGCGACGATGCGGCCGGTCTTGGCCTCCATCACGACGACGGCGCCGGAGTCGGCCTTGTAGTTCTCGCCGGTGAGGGTGTCGAACTGCTGGCGGGCGGCCTTCATCGCCTTGTCCAGTTCGTACTCCGCGACGCGCTGGACGCGGGAGTCGATGCTGGTGACCAGGTTCGAACCGGGCTCGGCGGCGTCCGACTTGGCCTTGCCGATGACCCGCCCGAGGTTGTCCACCTCGTACCGCGTCACGCCGGCCTTGCCGCGCAGCTCCTTGTCGTACTGCCGCTCCAGGCCGGAGCGGCCGACCATGTCCGAGCGCAGGTAGGGGGAGCTGGTGTCCTTGGCCTTCTGGATCTCGTCGTCGGTGACCGGGGAGAGGTAGCCGAGGACCTGCGCGGTGTTGGACTTGCCGGGGCCGGGGTAGCGGCGCACGGCCTCGGGCTCGGCGGTGATGCCGGGGAAGTCCTCGGAGCGCTCGCGGATCTGCAGGGCCTGGCGGGGCGTGGCCTTGTCGGTGATCGGGATCGGCTGGTACGGCGATCCGTTCCAGCACGGCTGGGGTGTCTTGGCGTCGCAGAGGCGGACCTTCTGCATGACGTCCTCGGTGCTCAGGCCGAGGACCCCGGCCAGCTTGGCCAGGACCGCCTTGCCGTCGTCCTTCTGCTTGAGCAGGTCGGTGCGGGAGGCGGAGACCACCAGACGCGTCTCGTTGTCCGCGAGGGGCACGCCGCGGGCGTCCAGGATCTCGCCGCGCACGGCGGGCTGGACGACCTGCTGGACGTGGTTCCCGGAGGCCTCCTTCTGGTACTGGGCACCCTCCCGGATCTGCAGGTACCACAGCCGGCCGCCGAGCGTGCCGAGCAGGGAGAGGACGAGGATCTGGATCACGACGAGCCGGATCTGGACCCGTGGGGTCCGGCCCGTCTCGGGAATGTTGGTCACTGCGGCTGCTCCCCCTCTCGGCGCACGGACGTCCGGACGCGCTGCGCGTGTGTGCGAACGGGCAGCGCGCGTACGCATGATGAACGATCGGTCGGTGAGGCCGCGTTCCACGAATGCCGACCCGTTCGGGTGAATCGCCCCGGGACTCCCGGGGCCTGACGCGTCTTCACAGCCGCTTGACCCCCTTGATGCGGCCGACCCGGGCGGAGCGGGTGCGGGCCTTGGCCTTGAGCGCGCCGAGTCCGGTGCGCTGGCTGCCGATGCGCAGCCCGGTGCCGGAGGACAGCCAGCCCGAGGAGATGTCGGCCGCCTTGGCGCTGGTGGCGGTCTCGGCCAGCGGGTCGTTGTCGCACCGTCGGGCCAGCCACATCACCGCCGGGACCACGAACGGGGCCAGCAGCAGGTCGTACAGGGCGGCCGAGACCAGCAGGCCGGGCAGGCCGACATGGCGGGCGGCGGTGTCGCCGACCAGGGCGCCGACCCCGGCGTACAGCAGGGTGGAGCCGATCGCGGCGGCGACGACCACGGCCATGGGGCCGGTCGCCGACCTCAGCCGGCCGTTGTCCGGCTTGATCAGCCCGGCGAAGTAACCCGTCACGCAGAGCACCAGCGCGTAGCGGCCGGCCGCGTGGTCGGCGGGCGGGGCCAGGTCGGCCAGCAGGCCGGCGGCGAACCCGACGAGGGCGCCGCCGACATGGCCGTACACCATGGCGAGGCCGAGCACGGTCAGGAGCAGCAGGTCGGGGACGGCGCCCGGCAGATGGAGGCGGGCGAGGACGCTGACCTGGATCACCAGGGCGACCACGACCAGCGGCACGGAGAGCAGGATCCGGTTGACACGCATGGGAGGGGGCTCCTACGGCTACTGGTTGGTCGGCGACGGGTCGCTCTGCTGCTGGTCGCCCGTGTTCGCGTCCGCGGACGGGGTGACGGTGACGGTGACCGTGGGCGTGGGAACCGGCTTGGGCTTGGCCGGCAGGACCTCGTCGCGCGGGTCCTTCTGCGGCGCCTGGACGACCACGCCGACGATGTCGAGCTTGGTGAAGCTGACGTACGGGGTGACGTACAGGGTGCGCGTCAGGCCGCCGCCGGAGGGGTCCACGCGGGAGACCACGCCGACCGGGACGCCCGGCACGAACGGCTTGTCGGACTCCGAGCCGAAGGTGACCAGACGGTCGCCCTTCTTCACCTCGGCCTTGCCGTTGAGGAGTTGGACGCGCAGCGGGCGGTCGCCCTGCCCGGACGCGAAGCCGAGTTCGTCGCTGCCCTCCATGCGGGTGCCGACGGTGAAGTCCGGGTCGTTGGCGAGCAGCACGGTGGAGGTGTCGGGTCCGACCGTGGTGACCCGGCCGACCAGACCGTCGGCGTTGAGGACGGTCATGTCCCGCTTGATGCCGTCGCTCGCGCCGACGTCGATGGTGACGGTCCAGGAGAAGCCCTGCGCCGACCCTATGGCGACGACCTGGGCGCCCTTGATGCCGTACTGGCCCTCGCCCGCGAGCCTCAGCATCCGGTCGAGCTGGTTCAGACGGCTGCGGCTGCGGTCGTCGCTGCCGAGCTTCGCCTTGAGGGCCGCGTTCTCCTTCTCCAGCGTGGCGAGCCTGCTGTGCCGCTCGTCCGAGTCGCGGATCGCGGAGACGGCGTTGCCGACCGGGTCGACCGCGGAGGACAGCCCGTCCTCCACCGGTCCGAACACGGTGGCCGCGGCCTGCCGGGCGCCGTCGACCGGGGAGTTCCGGCCCCCTCGGATATCCACGGTGATCAACGCGAACGCGACGGCGATCAGCAGGACCAGGAGCAGCCGGCTCTCTTTGGTGTCCCTCACGTGCGGCGGCCGTGCCCTTCCTCAAGTAGGAATTCGTCGGGACCCCCGGAAAAGCGCGAAAGGTACGGCGCAAATCCAAGCGGCCCATTTGGGGGAGCTTATGCCTCTATATCAACGATCCGCCGCACGAGAGGAGAACGTCTCGTACGGCGGAATCGAAGTGTCGCGTCATCGCCGCGGCTGGGCGTCCAGCACCTGCTGGAGCGCCTCGAACTCCTCGACGCACTTTCCGGATCCGAGGGCGACGCTGTCCAGCGGGTCCTCGGCGATGTGGATCGGCATGCCGGTCTCGCGGCGCAGCCGCTCGTCCAGGCCGCGCAGCAGGGCGCCGCCGCCGGTGAGCACGATACCCCGGTCCATGATGTCGCCGGACAGCTCCGGCGGGCACTTGTCGAGGGTCGTCTTGACCGCGTCCACGATCGCGTTGACCGGTTCCTCGATCGCCTTGCGGACCTCGGCGGCCGAGATGACGACGGTCTTGGGCAGCCCGGACACCAGGTCCCGGCCGCGGACTTCGGTGTGCTCGTCGGTCTCGAGCTCGTACGCCGAACCGATGGTGATCTTGATCTGCTCGGCGGTGCGCTCGCCCAGGAGGAGGCTGTACTCCTTCTTGATGTACTGGATGATCGCGTTGTCCAGTTCGTCGCCCGCCACCCTGATGGACTGCGCGGTGACGATGCCGCCCAGCGAGATGACCGCGACCTCCGTGGTGCCGCCGCCGATGTCCACCACCATGTTGCCCGTGGCCTCGTGGACCGGCAGGCCGGAGCCGATGGCCGCGGCCATGGGCTCCTCGATGATGTGCACCTGGCGGGCGCCCGCCTGGGTGGAGGCCTCGATGACCGCGCGGCGCTCGACGCCCGTGATGCCCGAGGGGACACAGACGACGACGCGCGGGCGGGCGAGGTAGCGGCGCTTGTGGATCTTCAGGATGAAGTAGCGCAGCATCCGCTCGGTGATCTCGAAGTCGGCGATGACGCCGTCCTTCAGCGGCCGGACCGCCACGATGTTCCCCGGCGTCCGGCCGATCATCTTCTTCGCTTCGGCGCCGACCGCCAGGATGCCGCCGGTGTTGGTGTTGATCGCGACGACGGACGGCTCGTTGAGCACGATTCCGCGACCCCTGACGTACACCAGCGTGTTGGCGGTCCCGAGGTCGACAGCCATGTCACGGCCGATGAACGACATTGAGTTCCCCATCCGGATTCATCTGGCCTTCCCGAGCTTTTGAGGGCATGTCAGGCAGGCGAGGCGGGTGCTGTGACGTGAAGGCTTCCATCGTAAACGCGCCTGCACGGACACTGCGCGAGGGTCTCCGCCATTGTCACCAGATGGCGGGCCGCCCCGCTTGTGGAGACGGGCGTTCGGGGGCGCTCGTTCCCTCTATCGCCGGTATTACGCGCGGCCCGGGAAGAAGATCTTCACCTCGCGCTCGGCGGACTCCTCGGAGTCGGAGGCGTGGATGAGGTTCTCGCGGACGATCACGCCGAAGTCGCCGCGGATGGAGCCCGGCTGGGCGGCGATCGGGTCGGTCGGGCCGGCGAGCTGGCGCACGCCCTCGATGACCCGCTCGCCCTCGACGATCAGGGCGACGACGGGACCGGAGGACATGAACGCGACCAGCGGCTCGTAGAAGGGCTTGCCCTTGTGCTCGCCGTAGTGCTGCTCCAGGGTCTCCTGGTCCAGGGTGCGCAGTTCCAGCGCGGTGATCTGCCAGCCGGCCTTGCGCTCGATACGGCTGATGATCTCGCCGGTCAGGCCGCGACGGACGGCGTCGGGCTTGAGCAGGACGAGGGTGCGCTGGCTCACGGGGGGACTCCTTACGCGTGGGACGTGTGCGGTGGGACGAGGTTACAGGGCGTGTCCGTGCGCCCGTTACGCAGCGTCAGCCGAGGACTCGGCCTGGGCGGCGGCGAACCGGGCCTTGGCCTCGTCCACCTTGCGGCCGAAGTGCACCGACGCCCACCACAGGCCCGCGAACACCGCGCCCATGAAGTACATGGTCGGCACGAAGACGCCGGAGGCGATCAGGGCGAGCTGGAGAGCCCAGCCGAGGGCGATGCCGCCGGGGCGGGTCACCATGCCGCACAGCAGCACGCACAGGACCATGGCGATGCCGCTGACCAGCCAGACGGTGGAGACCGACAGGCTCGGGTCCTTCATGGCGACCAGGCCGGCGAAGCCGATGACGAAGAACTCGCCGATCAGCGTGGATGAACAGAGCGTACGCACGTCGGACTCCTCAGCCCTTGCCCAGCAGCAGCCGGGCCTCGCCGACCGTGATGACGGAACCGGTGACCAGCACCCCGCCGCCCGCGAACTCGCCCTCCTCCTCGGCCAGCGTGATCGCGGCCTCCAGGGCGTCGGGCAGCCGCGGCTCGACCTGCACCCGCTCGTCGCCGAAGACCTCGACGGCGATGGCGGCCAGCTCGTCCGCGTCCATGGCGCGGTGGCTGGAGTTCTGGGTGACGACGACCTCGGCGAAGATCGGCTCGAAGGCCTCCAGCAGGCCGCGCACGTTCTTGTCCGCGCTCGCGCCGACGACGCCGATCAGCCGGGTGAAGTCGAAGGCCTCGCGCACGGCCTCCGCGGTCACCTCGGCGCCGGCCGGGTTGTGCGCGGCGTCCAGGACGACGGTGGGAGACCGTCGTACGACCTCCAGGCGGCCCGGGGAGGTGACGGCGGCGAAGGCCTTGCGGACGGTGTCGATGTCCAGCGGTTCGGCGCGCTGGGCGCCGACGCCGAAGAACGCCTCCACGGCGGCGAGCGCCACGGCCGCGTTGTGCGCCTGGTGGGCGCCGTGCAGCGGGAGGTACACCTCGGGGTACTCGCCGCCGAGGCCGCGCAGGGTGACGAGCTGTCCGCCGACGGCGACCTGGCGGGCGACGACGCCGAACTCCAGGCCCTCGCGGGCCACGGTGGCGTTGACCTCCACGGCCTTCTTCAGCAGCACCTGGGCCGCGTCGACGGGCTGCTGGGCGAGGATGACGGTGGCGTCCTGCTTGATGATGCCCGACTTCTCACCGGCGATCTCGGCGGTGGTCTCACCGAGGCGGTCGGTGTGGTCCAGGCCGATCGGGGTGACGACGGCGACATCGGCGTCGATCACGTTGGTGGCGTCCCAGGAGCCGCCCATGCCGACCTCGACGACGGCCACGTCGACGGGGGCGTCCGCGAAGGCCGCGTAGGCCATGCCGGTGAGGACCTCGAAGAAGGACAGCCGGTACTCCTGGGCGGCGTCCACCATCTCGATGTACGGCTTGATGTCCTGGTACGTCTCGATGAACCGCTCGGCGGAGACCGGGGCGCCGTCCAGGCTGATGCGCTCGGTGATCGACTGCACGTGGGGGCTGGTGTAGCGGCCGGTGCGCAGGTCGAAGGCGCCGAGCAGGGACTCGATCATGCGGGCGGTGGAGGTCTTGCCGTTGGTGCCCGTGATGTGGATCGAGGGGTACGTGCGCTGGGGGTCGCCGAGGACGTCCATCAGCGCGGCGATCCTGCTGACCGAGGGCTCCAGCTTGGTCTCGCCCCAGCGGGTGGCCAGCTCCGCCTCGACCTCGCGCAGCGCCTTGTCGACTTCCGGGTCCTCGGGACGCGCGGGCACGTCGGCCTGCGGCTGCCCGCCCTGGGTCCGCAGGGTACGGCTGCCGGCCTCGATCACGGCGAGGTCGGGGTCGCGGGTGGTCTCGGCCTCGATGATCTCCTCGAAGGAGTCGAGGGGGTCGGGCTGGTCGTTCTCGTGCGGGAGGTCGCTCACGGGCCCAGTCTACGGAGGGTCGGTGACATGGGTGCGCGAAGGCCCCGGTGCCTTGTCGGTACCGGGGCCTTCGGTGTCGTGGCTACGCCTGGGGCAGCTTCTCCAGCTGGGCCTGGATGCGGGCGATGTCCTCGTCCGCCTTGGCGAGGCGGGTGCGGATCTTGTCGACCACGTTCTCCGGGGCCTTGGCGAGGAATGCCTCGTTGCCGAGCTTCGCCGTGGCCTGGGACTTCTCCTTCTCCGCGGCCGCCAGGTCCTTCGCCAGACGCTTGCGCTCGGCGGCGACGTCGATCGTGCCGGAGAGGTCCAGCGCGACCTCGGCCCCGGCGATCGGCAGGGTGGCCGTGGCCGTGAAGGAGTCGCCCTCGGGCTGGAGGCGCAGCAGCTGGCGGATGGCCGCCTCGTGCGGGGCCAGCGCCGTGCCGTCCAGCGCCAGCCGCGCCGGCACCCGCTGTCCGGGCTGGAGGCCCTGGTCGGCGCGGAAGCGGCGGACCTCGGTGATGACGGACTGGAGCGCGGAGATCTCCTGCTCGGCGTCCGCGTCACGGAAGCCGCTGTCGGCCGGCCACTCGGCGATGACGACCGACTCGCCGCCCGTCAGCGTCGTCCACAGCGTCTCCGTGACGAACGGGACCACCGGGTGCAGCAGCCTCAGGGTGACGTCGAGGACCTCGCCGAGGACCCGCTTCGATGCCTCCGCCGGCTCGCCGCCCGCCTGGAAGACGGTCTTGGACAGCTCGACGTACCAGTCGAAGACCTCGTCCCACGCGAAGTGGAAGAGGGCGTCGGACAGCTTGGCGAACTGGTAGTCGTCGTAGTACGCGTCGACCTCGGCCACGACCGAGTTGAGGCGGGAGAGGATCCAGCGGTCCGTCGCCGACAGCTTCGACGCGTCCGGCAGCGGGCCCTCGACCGTCGCGCCGTTCATCAGCGCGAAGCGCGTCGCGTTCCAGATCTTGTTGGCGAAGTTGCGGGAGCCCTGGACCCAGTCCTCGCCGATCGGCACGTCGACGCCCGGGTTGGCGCCGCGGGCCAGCGTGAAGCGCAGGGCGTCCGAGCCGTACTTGTCCATCCAGTCCAGCGGGTTGACCGCGTTGCCGAAGGACTTCGACATCTTCTTGCCGAACTGGTCGCGGACCATGCCGTGCAGGGCGATGGTGTGGAACGGCGGGGTGCCGTCCATCGCGTACAGGCCGAACATCATCATCCGGGCGACCCAGAAGAAGAGGATGTCGTAGCCGGTGACCAGCACGGAGTTCGGGTAGAACTTCGCGAGCGACTCGGTCCGCTCCGGCCAGCCCAGCGTGGAGAAGGGCCACAGGCCGGAGGAGAACCAGGTGTCGAGGACGTCGGTGTCCTGGTGCCAGCCCTCGCCGGCCGGCGGCTCCTCGCCGGGGCCGACGCAGACGACTTCGCCCTCGGGGCCGTACCACACCGGGATCCGGTGGCCCCACCACAACTGCCGCGAGATGCACCAGTCGTGGAGGTTGTCGACCCAGTCGAAGTAGCGCTTCTCCATCTCCTGCGGATGGATCTTGACCTTGCCCTCGCGGACCGCGTCGCCCGCGGCCTTGGCGAGCGGGCCGACCTTGACCCACCACTGCATGGACAGGCGCGGCTCGATGGTGGTCTTGCAGCGCGAGCAGTGGCCGACCGAGTGGACGTACGGCCGCTTCTCGGCGACGATCCGGCCCTCGGCGCGCAGCGCCGCGACGATCGCGGAGCGGGCCTCCAGGCGGTCCATGCCCTGGAAGGGGCCGTGGACGGTGATGACGGCGTGCTCGTCCATCACGGAGATGGAGGGCAGGTCGTGGCGCTGGCCGATCTCGAAGTCGTTCGGGTCGTGCGCGGGGGTCACCTTGACGGCGCCGGTGCCGAACTCGGGGTCGACGTGGGCGTCGGCGACGACCGGGATGGAGCGGTCGGTCAGCGGCAGCCGGATGAGCTTGCCGACCAGGTGCTTGTAGCGCTCGTCCTCGGGGTGGACGGCGACGGCCGTGTCACCGAGCATCGTCTCGGCACGGGTGGTGGCGACGACGATGCTGTCGTCCCCCTCGCCGTACTTCATGGAGACCAGCTCGCCGTCGTCGTCCTGGTACTCCACCTCGATGTCCGAGATGGCGGTCAGGCAGCGGGGGCACCAGTTGATGATGCGCTCGGCGCGGTAGATCAGCTCGTCGTCGTACAGGCGCTTGAAGATGGTCTGGACGGCCTGGGAGAGGCCCTCGTCCATGGTGAAGCGCTCGCGGGACCAGGCGACGCCGTCGCCGAGGCGGCGCATCTGGCCGGAGATCTGGCCGCCGGACTCGGCCTTCCACTGCCAGACGCGCTCCACGAAGGCCTCGCGGCCCAGGTCGTGGCGGGACTTGCCCTCCTTGCCCAGCTCCCGCTCGACGACGTTCTGGGTGGCGATGCCGGCGTGGTCCATGCCGGGCTGCCACAGGGTCTCGTAGCCCTGCATGCGCTTGCGGCGGGTCAGGGCGTCGATGAGGGTGTGCTCGAAGGCGTGGCCCAGGTGGAGGGAGCCGGTGACGTTGGGCGGCGGGATGACGACGGTGTACGGCGGCTTGTCGCTCTTCGCGTCCGCCTCGAAGTAGCCCCGTTCTACCCAGCGCTCGTACAGCGGCCCCTCTACGTCGGCCGGCGCGTACTGGGTCGGCAGTTCGGTGTCGGGCGCGGGTGGCTGCTGCTGAGCGTTCTCGGTCACGGGGGTCAGTTTAGAGGGGTCACGGGCCGGTCCCGAAACGCGTTTGTTCTGTAACGGTGCGGCCCCCGGTGCCCTGCGTTTCCCGGGCCTGGTTCAGGATGTCAGGAACATATAAGCGTTCTAGGGGGATCCCAGAGATGAGCAACAACCAGCCGGGCCCGTACGGCCAGCCACCCCAGCAGCCGGGTCCCTACGGCCAGCCGGGGCAGCCCGGTCCGTACGGGCAGCCGCAGCAGCCGGGTCCGTACGGCCAGCAGCCGCCGGCCGGCCCTTACGGGCAGCCGCCGCAGGCCCCGCAGCAGCCCGGCTACGGCTACCCCCAGCAGGCCCCGCAGCAGCCGGGGTACGGCTACCCGCAGCAGGGAATGCCCCCGCAGCAGAACCCCTACGGCCAGCAGCCCTACGGCCAGCAGCAGCCGTACGGCGCCGTGCCCGGCATGCCCCAGCCGCCCCAGCCGGGCGGCGGCAAGAAGCGGACGGGCCTGGTCATAGGCGCGGTCGCGGTCGTGGCCGTGGTGGCGGTGGGCGCGTACTTCCTGTTCAACGGGGGGAGCGGAACCGTCAGCGTCGCGGACGACGGCGCGCACAAGCTGATCACTCCCAACTCGGTGATCAACGGGACGTACACCAAGCAGGACGGCTCGGACGGCTCGTCTGAGGGGCTCAGCGACTCCGACAAGTCGGACTTCCAGAAGTGGGGCGTGCAGAACCCCACGGAGGTCAACTCCAGCTACGAGACCGGCACCGGGCTGACCAAGAAGGGCCTGTCCTTCAGCGGTGTGTACGGCACCATCGACGACCCCGAGGCGGTGGTGGACGCCATGTTCGCCAAGATCAAGACGGAGGCGTCGAAGGACCAGAGCGACTCTGGCACCAAGGGCAAACTGATAGGCAGCCCGGAGGCCGTCCACCCGGCCGGCTTCTCCAACGGCGTCATGAAGTGCCAGGTGGCGCAGATCGACAGCACCAGTTCCTCGTCCTCGGCCTCCGGCATGCCGAAGAGCATCAAAATGCCGGTGTGCATCTGGGGCGACCACAGCACCGTCGCCTTCGTCTCGGACTACAGCGTGGCCTCCCTCGCCTCCGGCCAGGCCGGCTCGCTGGACGACACGGCGGAGCTGGCTGCGAAGCTGCGCAACGACGTGCGTGTCAAGGTCTGAGGCTCTGAGAACGGGTGGTTGCTGAACGAAGGCGGCTCACGTGGATGAGCCGCCTTCGCCTTGTGATCAGGCCCGCTTGCAGGCCGCCAGCGACACGTCGCTCTTCACGCCGACCCGGGCCAGGTCGGTGACACAGACGGGGTTGGCCGCCTTTCCGATGCCGGTGTCGATCGCCCCGTGGCTGCAGGCCGCCTTCACCTTCGGGCCGGCGAAGTATCCGTGGCCGGCCACGTAGGTGGTGCAAGCGCTCTGCGTAGCACTCGCCGGTGAGGCCACGAGGACCGGCAGGGCCCCTGCCGCCACCACCACAGCGGCCGTGGCCGTCATGCGCTTCGCCCTCTGGAAAGTCATTCTCCGGGTCCCTCCGTTTTCGCGCAGCCGGACGTGCTGACGCGTGTCCGACTCAGTCCCGCTGATCCAAGCACGGGAAAAGGACGGGACCCGGTCCGCGCCGAAACGATGACTCGATCTGACCGATCATGTTCCGACACGCCGACGGGCAGACACCCGTCGCAGGGTGCCTGCCCGTCGGCGCGGAGAGGCTCAGGCCGTCTTCTGCTCCCCCGCCCCCCTGCCCCGCGCGTCGCGCGGGATCAGGGTCGGGTTGACGTTCGAGAGGACCACGTCGGCGGTGATGACGACGCGGGCGACGTCCTTGCGGGACGGGACCTCGTACATCACGCCCTGGAGGACCTCCTCCATGATGGCGCGCAGGCCGCGGGCGCCGGTCTGGCGGAGGATGGCCTGGTCGGCGATGGCCTCCAGGGCCTCGCGCTCGAAGTCCAGCTCCACGCCGTCGAGTTCGAACAGGCGCTGGTACTGCTTGACGAGCGCGTTGCGCGGCTCGACCAGGATCTGCAGCAGGGCCTCGCGGTCCAGGTTGTGGACCGAGGTGATCACGGGCAGCCGGCCGATGAACTCGGGGATCATGCCGAACTTGACCAGGTCCTCCGGCATGACGTCCTCGAAGACGTCCTTGGCCTCCAGCTCGCGCTTGGACAGGATCGTGGCGCCGAAGCCGATGCCCTTGGCGCCCGCCCGGGACTCGATGATCTTCTCCAGACCGGCGAAGGCACCGCCCACGATGAACAGCACGTTCGTCGTGTCGATCTGGATGAACTCCTGATGCGGGTGCTTGCGGCCGCCCTGCGGCGGGACCGAGGCCGTGGTGCCCTCCAGGATCTTCAGCAGGGCCTGCTGCACGCCCTCGCCGCTGACGTCCCGGGTGATCGACGGGTTCTCGCTCTTGCGGGCCACCTTGTCGATCTCGTCGATGTAGATGATGCCCGTCTCGGCCTTCTTGACGTCGTAGTCGGCCGCCTGGATGAGCTTCAGGAGGATGTTCTCGACGTCCTCGCCGACATAGCCCGCCTCCGTCAGCGCGGTCGCGTCGGCGATGGCGAACGGCACGTTCAGCATGCGCGCCAGGGTCTGGGCGAGGAGGGTCTTGCCGGAGCCCGTGGGGCCCAGCAGGAGGATGTTGGACTTCGCCAGCTCGATGGCGTCGTCACGGCCGCTCGCGCCGCCGTTCTCGCCCGCCTGGACCCGCTTGTAGTGGTTGTACACCGCGACGGACAGGGCCTTCTTGGCGGCCTCCTGGCCGACCACGTAGCCCTCAAGGAACTCGTAGATCTCGCGGGGCTTGGGCAGTTCCTCCCAGCGCACCTCGCTGGTCTCCGCGAGCTCCTCCTCGATGATCTCGTTGCAGAGATCGATGCACTCGTCGCAGATGTAGACACCGGGCCCTGCGATGAGCTTCTTGACCTGCTTCTGGCTCTTGCCGCAGAACGAGCACTTGAGCAGATCGCCGCCGTCACCGATGCGTGCCACGGTGTGCTTCCCCTTCGCCTGGGAACCGCCTGGACACTGCGTTCCAGCGGCTCCTGGTGCTGCCTTATGTCCGACGGTACCTTGCCGGGCCCGGTGTTCGGGCCCCCCTTGGCAGGGTTCACTTGCCGTGAGCCCTGCCGAGGGGGGCGTGAGAGCGTGCCGCTCCGCGTCAGCGGACCTCGGCGTTGTTCAGCTTGCGGGTGGAGATGATCTGGTCGACGAGGCCGTACTCCAGCGCCTCCTCGGCCGTGAGGATCTTGTCGCGCTCGATGTCCTCGCGGACCTTCTCCAGCGGCTGGCTGGAGTGCTTGGCCAGCATGCTCTCCAGCTGCTCGCGCATCCGGGTGAACTCCTTGGCGATGATCTCCAGGTCGGAGAGCTGCCCGCGGCCGGTGGAGCCGGCCGGCTGGTGGATCAGCACGCGGGAGTTCGGCAGCGCCATGCGCTTGCCCGGGGTGCCGGCGGCGAGCAGGACGGCCGCGGCGGAGGCCGCCTGGCCCATGCACACCGTCTGGATGTCGGGCTTCACGAACTGCATCGTGTCGTAGATCGCCGTCAGGGCGGTCATGTCGCCGCCCGGACTGTTGATGTAGATCGAGATGTCCCGGTCGGGGTCCATCGACTCCAGGCACAGCAGCTGCGCCATGACGTCGTTGGCGGACGCGTCGTCGATCTGGACGCCCAGGAAGATCACGCGCTCCTCGAAGAGCTTCGCGTACGGGTCGTACTCGCGGATGCCCTGGGAGGTGCGCTCGACGAAGCGCGGGACCACGTAGCGGGCGTCGGGCCGGGGCCCTTCGTACAGGCCGCTGGCCGCGCCGGGGAAGTTGCTCATGGGTTGTTCACCGTCCTGGTGGCGTTCTGGGGGCTGGGGTGGTGGCGGTGCGTGGCGTGGCCGGACCGGTCAGGCACCGGTGCCGCCGCCTCCCGGAACACCCGAGGCGTTCGTGATGATCTCGTCAATGAGACCGTACTCCTTGGCCTCTTCCGGGGTGAACCAGCGGTCGCGGTCCGCGTCGCGGGTGATCGTCTCGAAGGTCTGGCCGGAGTGGAACGCGGTCAGTTCGGCCATGCGCTTCTTGGTGCGCAGCAGGTACTCGGCCTGGATCTTGATGTCCGTGACCGAACCGCCGAGGCCCGCGGAGCCCTGGTGCATCATGATGTCCGCGTGCGGCAGGGCGAAGCGCTTGCCCGCGGCGCCGCCGGTGAGCAGGAACTGGCCCATGGAGGCCGCCATGCCCATCGCGATGGTGACCACGTCGTTCGGGATGTACTGCATGGTGTCGTAGATCGCCATGCCGGCCGTCACCGAGCCGCCCGGACTGTTGATGTAGAGGTAGACGTCCTTGTCCGGCTCCGCGGCCAGGAGCAGCAGCTGAGCCGTGATCTTGTTGGCGATGTCATCGTCGACCTGCTGGCCGAGGAAGATGATCCGCTCGCCGAGCAGTCGGTTGTAGACCTGGTCGCCGAGGCCGCCACCGATGGAGGGCTCGCCGGCGGCGGAGGGCATCAGATTCGTCACGTATCCACCTGCTCGTCTCACGACGGCGCCGGGCCGTCTCACGTCGTCCTGCCGGAGGCTTGGGGGTTTCAGGAGACTCCCCTGCCCCCGTACTCATGGACCCTAACGCTCGGGCACGTTCGGGGAATCCCGGAGTAGCGACTGTTCGCCGGGGGCGTAGCGCTCCGCCGGGTGGGGCCGGACGCGGATCGGGGGTCCGGGCGCGGTTCGGGGGTCCGGGCACGGTCGCCGTCGGGCTGCGGGTGCGTCGCGGCTCGCGGCGCGAACGCGACCCGACGCGGCCCCCACGCCCCCGCCCCGGTCGTCCTCGCCGGTACGGCGACGGGCCCCCGGGAAGGTCCCGGGGGCCCGTCGTACGCGCGTCAGAGGCGCCGTGGGGCGGCTCAGCCCTCGGTGGTCTCCTCGGTGGCCTCGGCCTCGGCGGCCTCGGTCTCCTCGTCCTCGTCGCCGAGGTCGACGATCTCGCCGTTGGTGTCCTTCACCGTGGCGGCCTCGACCACGACGGCCAGGGCCTTGCCGCGGGCGACCTCGCCGACCAGGAGCGGCACCTGGCCACCCTCGACGACAGCCTGGGCGAACTGGTCGGGGGACATGCCGGAGGAGGCCGCGCGCCGCATGAGGTGCTCGGTGAGCTCCTCCTGGTTGACGTTCAGCTGCTCCTTCTTGACCAGCTCGTCCAGGACGAACTGGGTCTTGATGCCCTTGACCGCCGCCTCACGGGTCTCGGTCTCGAACTCCTCGGCGGACTTGCCCTGGATCTCCAGGTACTTGTCGAGGGTCAGGCCCATCTGACCGAGCTGGTGGTGCTCCAGGTTGTGCTTGCGGGTGTTGACCTCGTCCTCGAGCAGCTTCTCGGGGACCGGGACCTCGACCAGTTCGAGGAGCTTCTCCAGGACGCGCTCCTGGGCCTGCGTGGCCTGGTCGAACTCCTTCATGTTCGCGAGGCGCTTGCGGCTGTCGGCCTTGAGCTCGTCCAGGGTGTCGAACTCGGAGGCGAGCTGCGCGAACTCGTCGTCCAGCTCCGGCAGTTCACGCTTGGCGACCTGGGTGACCTTGACGGTGACCTCGGCCTCCTTGCCCGCGGCGGAGCCACCCTTCAGCTCGGAGGTGAAGGTGCCCTCCTCGCCGGCGGACAGGCCCTTGACGGCGTCGTCGATGCCGTCGAGCAGCTCGCCGGAGCCGATGGTGTAGGAGACGCCGTTGGCGATGCCGTCCTCCAGCACCTCGCCGTCGACCTTGGCCTCCAGGTCGATGGTGACGACGTCGCCGTCCTCGGCGGCGCGCTCGACCGGGGAGGTGGAGGCGAAGCGCTCGCGCAGCTGCTCGACCGACTTCTCGACGTCCTCGTC
Organism: Streptomyces hygroscopicus subsp. hygroscopicus; assembly: GCF_030269125.1. Taxonomy (GTDB): domain Bacteria; phylum Actinomycetota; class Actinomycetes; order Streptomycetales; family Streptomycetaceae; genus Streptomyces; species Streptomyces hygroscopicus_C. Next base: position 40,933 of record NZ_BSSM01000013.1, read on the forward strand.
GGTGACCTCGACGGCGTCGACCTCGACCTCGATGCCGGAGTAGTCCGGGATCTCCAGGGCCGGGCGGACGTCGACCTCGGCGGTGAAGTTCAGCGTCTCGCCGTCCTTCAGCTCGGTGATGTCGACGTCGGGCTGGCCCAGCGGGCTCAGCTCGGCCTCGTTGACCGCCTCGGTGTAGAACTTCGGAAGCGCGTCGTTGACCGCCTCCTCCAGGACCGCACCGCGGCCGAACCGCTGGTCGATGACGCGGGCCGGGATCTTGCCCTTGCGGAAGCCCTTCACCGTGACCTGCTGGTTGATCTTGCTGTACGCCGCGTCGAGGCTGTCCTTGAGCTCCTCGAAGGGCACCTCGACAGTGAGCCGAACCCGGGTCGGGTTCAGGGTCTCCACGGCGCTCTTCACGGTTCGGTCTCCTTGTGGCTGACTGCTTGGGTTCTGCCGGAGCCAGACAGCTCCGGCGGATTCGCCGCCCGGAGGAGTACGTAGGCCGTGAGGGCCGGGGCACACGGGCGTGCAGCTTGCATAGTAACCGCAGGCGTTCGGCGCCCCAAAAGGCGATCTTCGCGGCGCCGCGAGCGGGCGCCCGGGTACCGGCCGAACGGCGGCGGATCAAGGCCCGACCAGGGCCCGACCGGCGATCGAGTCGAGGGCCGAACGGGTGACGGACGGCGATCGGGCCGAGGGCCGAACGGGTGACGGACGGCGATGGGGCCGAGGACCGCACAGGAGGCTGACCGCCGATGGGCCAGGGGCCGGACAGGAGGCTGACCGCCGATCGGACCGAGGACCGAACAGGAGGCGGACCGCCGATCGGGGCGAGGTCGAGCAGAGGGCGGTCGCGGATCCGGCTCAGGCCCGCGGAGATGGACCGGCGATCCGGCCCAGGCCGAAGGAAGGCGGACCGGCGATCCGGCCCGGGGAGCGGCAGCGGGGCGACCGGCCATCGGATCGGAGCCGGTCGAGGACGGACCGGCGGCCGGGTCAGCAGCTGCCCAGGACGAGCCGATCGGTGGTCGGGGTGGCGGGATTTGAACCCACGGCCTTCCGCTCCCAAAGCGGACGCGCTACCAAGCTGCGCCACACCCCGTCTGTGTGCGACACGTAGGGTACATGCCCCGGCGGCCCGCGTCGGCCGCATTCTTCGAGGCGGGGCGCGTGGTGTTCGTTGATCGGACTTGTTGGCCCAAGCGGCGGGCGACCCGCTACGATGCCTGAGTGCCGCGGTCACGGACCTGCGGCGCGATGCTGCGGGCGTAGCTCAATGGTAGAGCCCTAGTCTTCCAAACTAGCTACGCGGGTTCGATTCCCGTCGCCCGCTCTGGATGCCGAAGGCCCAGGTGAGAGGTCGTCCCTCACACCTGGGCCTTCGCCGTTCCGCCTCGTCCTCCCCCTCGCTCCTCCCTCTCGCTGTCGCGTCTCCCCGTTGCGGCACCCGTGCGCGCGAGATACGATCCGCACCGGTACGGAACATAACTAGGTCATAGGGGGACCGTGATGCGGGTGAAGGACTTCGACCACCTGGTGCTCAACGTCTCGGACACCGAGCGCGCGCTGGGCTTCTACACCGGGCCGCTGGGACTCGCGGGCGAGCGGGTCGAGGAGTGGCGGGCCGGACAGGTGCCGTTCCCGTCGGTGCGGGTCAGCCCCACCACCGTCATCGACCTCCTGGAACGGCCGCGCGGTGAGTCCAACGTCGACCACATCTGCCTGGTGGTGGACCCGCTGGACTGGCAGCAGGTCGTCGACTCCGGCACCTTCGACGTGCTGGAGGGGCCCGTGCCGCGCTGGGGCGCCCGGGGATCGGCCCAGTCGGTCTACGTGCGCGACCCCGACGGGAACACCGTGGAGCTGCGCTGGTACCCGCAGGACGCCGCCGCGTGAGCCCGGCGGCCGGCGGCCGGCCCAGGGACCCGGCGATCGACGCGGCGGTGCTGGCGGCGACCGTACGCCTCCTGCACGAGGACGGGTACAGGGGCCTCGCGCTGGAGAAGGTGGCGGCCGTCGCGGGCACCAGCAAGGCCGCGGTCCGCCGCCGCTGGCCCCAGCGGCAGCGCCTGGTGATCGACGCGCTCGCCTCGGTCCTCGTCGTACCACCCGCGCCGGACAACGGCTGCACCCGCTGCGATCTGCACCAGAGCGTGCGGCTGCTCGCCGAGGTGCTGCACGAGCGGTCGCCGGCCGGGGTGCTCGCACCGCTGATCGCCGACTGCTCCGCCGATCCCGAACTCCACGAGTACCTGCTGCGCAGCCTCGTACAGCCCGGCCGGGCGGCCGCCGCGGTCGCGGTGCGGCGGGCCGTCGAGCGCGGGGACCTGATGCCGGACGTGGACCCCGAGCTGTTCGTGGACCTGCTCGCCTCGGTGGTCTACCGGCGGGCGCTGTTCGGCGAGGCCCCGGTCGACGCGTCCGCGGCGCGGGCGCTGGTGGACCTGCTGCTGCGCGGGGTCGCCGTGGACTTCGACCGTCTGGTGTTCATCAGCCGGCAGCCGGCCGAGCAGCGGCATCTCCACCACTGACCCCACCCGGCGCGCGGTTCGGGACTCGTCAGAACTTGATCGAGTCGATCGAGTCCGCTATCGAGGTCAGGAACCGGTTGATGGACGGCGCCATGCCGGTGGAGGCGAGGAAGAAGCCGAAGAGGATCGCCACGATGGCGGGTCCCGGCTTGATGCTGCCCCCTCTTATGAGCACCACCAGGACGATCGCCAGCATCAGCGCTACGGATACTGAAATGACCACAACAGATCACACCCTCGGTCGGTCCCTGCTCCCGGCCCGGGGGTACGGCCCGCACCCCCGCCAGAACCATCGTGCCACCAACGGGCCTGCTCCATGCGGGCGCTGACAGGATGTCGGGCCCGCCGTCCCGGGCGGGGGACGCGCCGCACTGCAATTCGACGGACAGGCGCACAAGACTTCGGCCGCAATTACGCGAGTTCGTTTCCGTGTCCACACATCTCACGCGCAGGTAATTCGAATTAGTGACACCGCAGTGCGGTATGCCCCAATTATTGGGGATGAATCGGTACATCGAGGGCCAACGGTGGACCTCTGCGTGAGCGTCATCACGCCCGCACGGGAGGCGAGTTCGTCAAATCCGGGGGCATACGAAGGAGATAACCAGGAAGGACTAGGGGGTTTTACGGAATCCCGCAGACGACGCTAGGGTGCCTGAGATGTTTGACGCCGCCTCCTCCCCCGGCCAGAACCCACGGCCGCTCCCCCCGGCACAGTCGCCGGCGGACGGAGTGCCCGGACCGCGCGCCCCGCAGCGTGCGCGGGAGGAGCAGCAGCCGAAGACAGGCAGACCCGGCAAACCGCGCGATCCGTTCTTCGACAACGCGAAGTTCATGGCGATCGCACTGGTGGCGATCGGACACTCCTGGTCCCCGCTGAAGACCGACCACCGGGTCCTGGAAGACCTGTACAACGTCGTCTACACCTTCCACATGCCGGCGTTCATCGTCATCTCCGGCTATTTCTCACGCAGTTTCGACATGCGCCCCGACCGGCTGAAACGCCTGGTCACCGGCGTCGCGGTGCCCTATGTGCTGTTCCAGCTCGCGTACTCGCTGTTCAAGCGGTACGCGGGCCACATCGACGGCCCCATCAGCCTCTTCTCGCCGTACTACCTGACGTGGTTCCTGCTCGCGCTGTTCGTGTGGCGCCTGACCAGCCCGCTGTGGAAACTGGTGCGCCGGCCGCTGCCCGTGGCGCTCGGGCTCGCCATGCTGGGCTCGGTCACCCCGGGGGTCGACGACAGCCTGGACTTCGGCCGCGTCCTGCAGTTCCTGCCCTGCTTCGTCCTCGGACTGCTGCTGAGGCCCGAGCACTTCACGATGATGCGCACGCGCCGGATGCGGCTCCTGTCGGTGCCCGTGTTCGCGGCCGCGCTGGTGATCGGCTGGTGGACCGCGCCGCACATGAACGACAACTGGTTCTACCGGCAGGACTCCGCGCAGGAACTCGGCGCTCCCTGGTGGATCGGACCGCTGATGACGCTGGCGATGTTCGGCTGCGCGATGCTGCTGACCGCCTGCTTCCTCGCCTGGGTGCCGGGCCGTCGTACCTGGTTCACCGCACTCGGCGCGGGCACGCTGTACGGCTACCTGCTGCACGGCTTCGTGATCAAGAGCGTGCTCTTCCTGGGCGGGTTCGACATCGCCCAGCGGTACGGCGGCTACGGCTCGGCCGCCGTCACCGTCCTCGCGGTGGCCACCGTCACGGTGCTGTGCACCAAGCCGGTGCAGCGGGTGTTCCGGTTCGCGATGGAGCCGGAGATGGCGTGGGCGTTCAAGCAGGACGCGACGGAACTGGCCCGTGAGCGGCAGCGGAAGGAACCCGAGCCGGTGCGGGCGGGCGCCTGACGGCGGGGACCGGGGTCAGGCGTCGAGACCGAGGAGCGCGCGCATGCCCGCGTACTTCTCGGTCAGTCGTTTCCGGGTCGCTTCGTCCAGTACGGCAAGACGCTCCGGGTCGGCGTTGTGCGCCAGGTCCGCCTCCTTCACCAGCAGGGCGCCCGGGGTGTCGAGGACGCGCCGGGCGTACGACGCCGGTTCCTCCCCCGGACGCTTGGTGACGGCGTCCACGATGGCCTTGGTGCGCGGGGTGAGCGCGGCCCCCGCCAGCCAGGCGCGGCTCAACGCGTCGTCCTCCACGGCGTCGTGCAGCCAGGCCGCCGCGATCTGCTCGGCGTCTCCCCCGCGGGCGCGCACGCCCTCGGCGACGGCGGCGAGGTGTTCGGCGTACGGCCGTCCGGCCTTGTCGGTCTGCCCCTCGTGCGCGGCACGGGCGAGGGCCTCGACGTCGGCGAGGGTGAGGGGTGCGGTCATCCGGCCACTCTCCGTCAGGCGTGGGTCAGCGGGGCGTGGGCCGTGGCCTCGCGGCAGATCAGCAACAGGGCCCGATCGTCGTTGACGTCCTTGGCGACGGCCTCGATGAGGTGCCAGGCGGCGCCGTGGAAGCCGCCGGCGACGTAGCGGTCGGCCTCGCCGGTGAGGCGGTCGATGCCCTCGACGATGTCCCGGTCGGAGGTCTCCACCAGGCCGTCGGTGAACAGCATCAGGACGTCCCCGGGCCGCAGCGAGCCCTTGACGGAGTCGAACTGGGCGCCGTCGTAGACCCCGAGGAGCGGGCCCTCGGCGGACTTCTCCTCCCAGCGGCCGCTGCCCGCGCTGAGCTGGAGGCCCGGCGGATGGCCCGCGGAGTACAGCTCGTAGTCCCCGGAGTCGAGGTCCAGGACGAGGTGGATGGAGGTGGCGAAGCCCTCGTCCCAGTCCTGGCGGAGCAGATAGCCGTTGGCGGCGGTCAGGAAGGCGTGCGGGGGCAGGGAGCCGAGCAGGCCGCCGAAGGCACCCGACAGCAGCAGGGCGCGGGAGCCGGCGTCCATGCCCTTGCCGGAGACGTCGGTGAGGACGACCTCCAGGGTGCGGCCGCCGTTGGTGCGGGCGGCGACCACGAAGTCGCCGGAGAAGGACTGGCCCCCGGCCGGCCGCAGGGCCATCTCGTGGTGCCAGCCCTGGGGCAGCTTGGGCAGCTTGCTCTGTACCCGGATGCGCTCGCGCAGGTCGAACAGCATGGTGCCGCCGCGCCGCCAGGGCACGCCCACGCGGCTGCGGAACTGGGCGGTGAGCAGGCCGAAGAAGCCGCAGGCGGCCACCACCAGGACGACGCCCGGGGTGACGCGGGAGGGGCCTTCGGTGTACGGGCCGAGACGTACCGACTCCACGATCAGCGCGGTGGCCGCCGCCGCGTACAGGCCGAGCAGGCTGGCCGGGCGCAGCAGCAGCCCGCCGGCGACGATCGGCAGCACGAGCAGGGCCGGGGAGCACCACACCGAATCGAACAGGGTCATGGCCGCGAAGAGCGGGACGGTGAGCAGCAGGCCGGCGAAGGCGACCCAGTCGGACCCGTCGCCGCGGAAGTAGTCGACGGCGCTTCTGCGCAGCCCGACGCGGGCCCGGTGCCACTGTATCTTCCACCGGGCCGTGAACGTGTCGGCCTTCGCGCGCGTCTCTCGTCCTGCTGCCATCAGTTCGGGACCCTATCCATCGCACCGGCCGCTTGGCACGGGAGGCCCCACTTGTCCCCCGTGCGAGACCCGGGTTCACAGGTTCGCTCAGACGCCGGAATTCCGTAAACCCACCCGAAGGAGTGTCAGCTCTTCTGACAGGTGGGGCACCAGAAGAGGTTGCGCGCGGCGAGGCCGGCGGTGCGGATCCCGTCGCCGCAGACGTGGCAGGGCTGGGTGGCGCGGCGGTAGACGTAGACCTCGCCTCCGTGGTCGTCCACGCGGGGCGGGCGGCCCATGGCCTCGGGGCTGTGCTCGGGCCGTACGGTGTCGATCCGGTTGTGGCGTACGCCCTCGCGCATCAGCGCGACGAGGTCGGTCCACAGGGCGTCCCACTCGGCGGGGGTGATGTCGCGGCCCGCCCGGTAGGGATCGACGCCGTGGCGGAAGAGGACCTCGGCGCGGTAGACGTTGCCGACGCCGGCCACGATCTTCTGGTCCATGAGCAGGGCGGCGATGGCCGTACGGCTGCGGCCGATCCTCCGGTACGCCGCCGACGGGTCGGCGTCCTCGCGGAGCGGGTCGGGGCCGAGGCGGGCGTGGACGGCGTCCTTCTCGTCCTCGGTGATCAGGGCGCAGGTGGTGGGGCCGCGGAGGTCGACGTACGCCGTGTCGTTCGCGAGCCGGAGGCGGACGGTGTCGGTGGGCGGCGGCGCGGGGGCGTCCCCGAAGCCGACCTTGCCGAACAGGCCGAGGTGGATGTGGACCCAGTCGATGTCCCGGAACCGCAGGAACAGGTGCTTGCCGTGGGCCTCGGTGGCGGTCAGCTCGGCCCCGTCCAGAAGGGCGGCGGCGTCGGAGAACTTGCCCTGGGGGCTGGTGACGCGGGGCGTCGTGCCCTGGAAGCGGGCGGCGTAGTCCTGCGCCAGCCGATGGATGGTGTGCCCTTCCGGCAAAGCGGGCCGTCCTTCCTCTTCTCCTCGTTCCTCTCCCGTCCGCGCCGCTCGTACGGCGTGCGGGCCTCGCCTCCCCAGCCTAGGCGCGCCTCACCGCCGGACTTCCCCTTTCGGCCACGCACGACGCCCACCCTCCGACCCGTGCGGCGGGTGGCGGGTGGGCGCGAGCGGGCGGGAAGGCTACTGCTGGGGGTGGTGGGCCGGGATCGGGGGGAGGTCGCCCGTGGTCTCGTAGGCGGTCAGCATGTCGATGCGGCGGATGTGGCGCTCGTCACCCGAGAACGGGGTGCCCAGGAACACCTCGACGAACTTGGTCGCCTCCTCGGTGCTGTGCATGCGGGCACCGACGGCCACCACGTTGGCGTCGTTGTGCTGGCGGCCCAGCGCCGCCGTCTCCTCGCTCCAGGCCAGCGCCGCGCGCACGCCCTTCACCTTGTTCGCGGCGATCTGCTCCCCGTTGCCGGAGCCGCCGATCACGATGCCGAGGGCGTCGGCGTCGGCGGCCGTGCGCTCGGCGGCGCGCAGGCAGAAGGGCGGGTAGTCGTCCTGGGCGTCGTAGATGTGCGGCCCGCAGTCGACGGGCTCGTGCCCCGCTGCCTTGAGCCACTCGACGAGGTGGTTCTTGAGTTCGAAGCCCGCATGGTCGGAGCCGAGATACACGCGCATGAGACGAGTGTGACATGGGGGAATCAGGGCAGCAGCCCCGGGTCCGCGGCATCCGGCGGGTGCCCCCGTCAAGGCGTCCGGGGGTGACTCACGTGACACCCGGGGCCGCTACGGATTTCGTCGTCAAATGTGAGCGGGACCATAGAAGCTCAAGGGAACCTCAAGTAACAATCCGGATTCATAGGTTCCCGAATTCGTTCGCCTCGGATTCACTGGACCGACTCGTACACCGCTCGTACGAATCCCGTACCGGACCCCCCACGGGCACCCCCGTCTCCGTACGAGAACCCCCCGCTCTACAGGCGCAAAGGAATCCGTCCATGACTCCTCCTGGTTCCGGACTTCAAGCAGGCCTCAAGAACCGGCACCTGACGATGATCGCCATCGGCGGCGTGATCGGCGCCGGCCTGTTCGTCGGTTCCAGCTCCGGCATCGCCGCGGCCGGACCGGGCATTCTGCTGTCCTACGCCCTCGTCGGCACCCTCGTCGTCCTCGTGATGCGCATGCTGGGCGAGATGTCCGCGGCCAACCCGACCTCCGGCTCCTTCTCCGAGCACGCCGACCGCGCGCTCGGCCGCTGGGCCGGTTTCTCCATCGGCTGGCTGTACTGGTTCTTCTGGGTCGTCGTGCTCGCCGTCGAGGGAACCGCGGGCGCCAAGATCCTTGCGGGCTGGGTACCGGCGGTGCCGCAGTGGGGCTGGGCCCTCATCGTGATGCTGGTGCTGACCGCGTCCAACCTCGTCTCGGTCGGTTCCTACGGCGAGTTCGAGTTCTGGTTCGCCGGCATCAAGGTCGTGGCGATCGGCGCGTTCATCGTCGTCGGCCTGCTCGCGATCTTCGGTGTGCTGCCGGGCGCGCACGCCGACAAGGCGTCCTTCGCCAACCTCACCGACCACGGCGGATTCCTGCCGCACGGTCCGGGCGCGATCCTCACCGGTGTCCTGCTGGTCGTCTTCTCCTTCATGGGCAGCGAGATCGCCACCCTGGCGGCCGGTGAGTCGGAGGACCCGCAGCGCGCGGTCACCAAGGCCACCAACAGCATCATCTGGCGTATCGGTGTCTTCTACCTCGGCTCGATCCTCGTCGTGGTCACGCTGCTGCCGTGGAACGACCCGTCGCTGGAGAAGCAGGGTTCGTACGTCGCCGCGCTGAACTCCCTCGGCATCGCGCACGCCGGCGAGATCATGAACGTCATCGTGCTGACGGCGGTCCTGTCCTGTCTCAACTCCGGCCTGTACACGGCCTCCCGCATGGCCTTCTCGCTCGGCCAGCGCGGTGACGCGCCCAAGGCGTTCGCCCGCACCACCTCCCGCGGTGTGCCGATGGCGGCGATCCTCGCGTCGGTCGTCTTCGGCTTCGTGGCCGTCTTCTTCAACTACGAGTTCCCCGACACCGTCTTCCTCTTCCTGGTCAACTCCAGCGGTGCGGTGGCCCTGTTCGTGTGGCTGGTCATCTGCTTCTCGCAGCTGCGGATGCGCCGGATCATCCAGCGCGAGGCGCCGGAGAAGCTCATCGTGCGGATGTGGCTCTACCCCTACCTGACCTGGGCGGCGGCCGCGGTGATCGTGGCGGTCCTGGTGTACATGCTCTTCGACACCGAACACGACGGCCGGGAGACGGTGCTGCTGTCGCTGCTCGTCGCGGCGATCGTGGTGGGCATCTCCCTCGTCAAGCAGAAGGTCGCGGGCAACCGTCCGGCCCCGGCCGCGGAGGCCGCGACGGACAAGGTCTCCATCGGCTGACCCACGCCCTCACACACAACGGCCGCGGGGCCTGACGAACGTCGTCAGGCCCCGCGGCCGTTGTGTGTGCCGGGCTGTGCTCAGCGCTTGCCCGCGAACTTCCACGCGGTGGGCAGCAGGCCCATCGCGAGGGCGGCCTTGAGGGCGTCGCCGATCAGGAAGGGCACGAGACCGGCCGCGACCGCCTGGCCGAGGGAGAGGTGGGCGGCCAGGGCCAGGTACGGCACGCCGACGGCGTAGATGACGGCCGAGCCGAGGACCATCGTGCCCGCCATGCGCAGCGGGGAGCGGTCGGCGCCGCGGCGGGCGAGGGCGCCCACGACGGCGGAGGCGAGCAGCATGCCGAGGACGTAGCCGAAGGACACCGCGCCGGCGCCGGACTCACCGCCCGCGAACCACGGCACGCCGACCATGCCGGCGACCGTGTACAGGGCGAGGGAGAGGAAGCCGCGGCGGGCGCCGAGCGCGGTGCCCACCAGCAGCGCGGCGAAGGTCTGGCCGGTCACCGGCACCGGCGAGCCGGGCACGGGCACCGACAGCTGTGCGGCGAGCCCGGTGAGCGCGGCGCCGCCGAGCACGAGGGCGGCGTCGCGGACGCGGGACGCGGGCAGCAGGTCGGCGAGGACGGTACCCGGTCGGGCGCTGACGGTGGCGGTGCTCATGGGGACTCCGCGGGGTGGAGGGGACAGGTGGGAACATCGCGACGCTATACCGGCGCCCCTCATCCGATCACCGTCAGCGCTCGACAAAGGGTTGATCGCCCCCTTGGTGGGCTCCGCACAAAGAGTGCCGCTCACACCGGGTACGGCGTGACGACGGTCACTGAGGTGGAGTGCTCCAGCAGACTCGGCGAGCTGACACCACGTCTGTAGGGATCCACCAAAGGGCCGGTGGACATCGGTCCGGTGACCCGCGGGCGTCCCGGTCGGGGGCCCAGCTGTCGCCGTCCGGGACGGGGGCGGGCCGGTCACGCGCGGCGCGGTGGCGCGGCCGACCGGGCCCGCGCCCGCGTCGGTGGGCGGGCACGGTGCGCGGCTCGCCGGGCTCGGGCCGGTCCGGGGTCCGCGGTGCCGCGGCGTTCACGCGGGGTGGGCGGCCGCGTGCGCGTCGAGCCGGCCGGCGCCCGGTTCGCGCCCGGCGGGCGCGTGCGGCGGTGCCGTACTCCTCGGTGGCGCCGCCGGACCCGCGCGGCCGGGTGGCGGCGCGGCGCGGGCCGGAGCACGAACCGCCCGCCCCGCCAAGGGCGTTGGCGGGGCGGCGCCGATCGTGGTGCCGGCCCCGGCCGCGGCGCGGCGCCCCGCGCCGCCGGGTCAGGGACTCGCCGCCGCGCTGTCCGCCGAGGTACCGGTCCGTGCTTTCGGCGGCGGGTCGTCCGGTGGCGCCGGCCGCGTCGTCCCGCGATCCGCCGAGCGCCTGCGACCGGATCACCGGCCCCCGCGCCGTCGACCACCACGACGGCCTGCCGCGCCGACCGCGCCGGGTGACCGTCGCCGGTGGCGTGGCGGTCGGCGTCGACGGCGACGAGAGCTGCTCGATCGAGGGCGACGCGTCGCACCGCACGCCCGCACCCGCCCCCGTACAGGCCCCGCACAGGCCCCGTACAGGCCCCGTACAGGCCCGCGGCGACGTAACCGGAATCTCACTCTCCGAATGCCGGGTGTCCGGATATTGAACGGCTTCTCCGCGTGAACGGACAGGGCGCCCAGACTGGGTTGATTTTTACCCGCCTATCGCATCGGGAGAGCCGCGCCCATGCCCACCAGCACCCGCTCGGAGACACCACGACTGGCGGACAATCCCGCCCTTTCCCATGGCCTCAAGCAGCGCCATCTGTCGATGATCGCCCTCGGCGGCGTGATCGGCGCGGGCCTGTTCGTCGGGTCGGGCGCGGGCATCGCCGCCGCCGGCCCGTCCATCGTGATCGCCTACACCCTCTCCGGGCTGCTGGTGATGCTGGTGATGCGGATGCTCGGCGAGATGTCGGCCGCCTACCCGTCCTCCGGCTCCTTCTCCGCCCACGCCGAGCGGGCGATCGGGCCCTGGGCCGGGTTCGCCGCGGGCTGGTCCTTCTGGGTGCTGCTGTGCACCGCCGTCGGCCTGGAGGGCATCGGCGCGGCCAGGATCGCCCAGGGCTGGGTGCCCGGCAGTCCGCAGTGGATGTGGGTCGCCCTGTTCATGCTGGTCTTCCTCGGCACGAACCTGGCCGCCGTGAAGAACTTCGGCGAGTTCGAGTTCTGGTTCGCCGCGCTCAAGGTCGGCGCGATCTCGCTGTTCCTGGTGCTCGGCGTGCTCGCCATCACGGGCGTGCTGCCCGGCACCGACTCCCCCGGCACCTCCCACCTCACCCACTTCCTCCCGCACGGCGGCCAGGGCCTGGTCATCGGCCTGCTCGCCTCGGTCTTCGCCTACGGCGGCCTGGAGACGGTCACCATCGCGGCGGCGGAGTCCGAGGACCCGGTGCGGGGCGTGGCGCGCGCGGTGCGCACGGCGATGTGGCGCATCGCCGTCTTCTACATCGGCTCCATGGCCGTCGTCGTGACCCTGGTCCCCTGGAACTCCCCCGACGTCGTGACGCACGGCCCCTACGTGGCGACCCTGGACCACCTCGGCATCCCGGGCGCGGGCCGGCTGATGGACGTCGTGGTGTTCGTGGCCCTGCTGTCCGCGATGAACGCCAACATCTACGGTTCCTCGCGCATCGCCTACTCCCTGGTCCAGCGCGGCCAGGGCCCCAAGGCGCTCGCGAAGCTGTCCGGCGGGGTGCCCCGGATCGGCGTGCTGACCTCCTGCCTGGTCGGCTTCGTCTGCGTGCTGCTGAGCTACTGGCGGCCCGACGACGTCTTCCCCTGGCTGCTGAACATGATCGGCGCGGTGATCCTGATCGTCTGGATCTTCATCGCCGTCTCCCAGCTGCTGCTGCGCCGCCGCATCGAGCGCGAGGCGCCGGAGAAGCTCGTGGTGCGGATGTGGGCGTTCCCGTTCCTGACCTGGGTGGCGCTCGCGGGCATGGCCGCGGTCTTCGTGCTGATGGCGCGACAGCCGGACACCCGGGTCCAGCTGTACTCGTCCGGGGCGATGACGGTGGTGCTCGCGGCCACGGGTTACGCCTGGCAGCGGATACGCGCCAAGCGCTGATCCCCCGCGACGCCGACGGCGAGGCCCCCCTGTGCGACACGTGGGGGCCTCCCTTCACGACGGCAGGCCGATCACGGAAGGCCCTCCGCGAGGACGTGACTCGCGAAGAGCCTTCCGCCGTGCGCGCGAAGCGCGTTCAGGTCTCCCCGGTTTCCCCACACATAAGGAATTGACACCCCTCGGACGATCATTACAACCTGTGTTCCTGTGATGACCAACAGTGTGCGGGTACTGGCCGCCGGCGACCGCTTCGTACGGCCCTCGCTGATCACGGCCGCGCTGGCCCGCGAAGCCCGCTGCGACATCAGGGAGTTGACGCTCGACTGGCCGCGGAAACCGTTCGGCAGGGTCGGCGAGGTCCATGAGGCCAGCGATGTGGAGGACGAGCTGATCGCGGCCCTCGCCGGCGCGGACGTCCTCGTCACCCAGACGGCACCGGTCACCGAGCGGGTCCTCACCGCCCGTCCGGAGCTGCGGCTGGTCGCGGTCTGCCGGGGCCGCCCGGTGAACGTCAACCTCGACGCGGCCCGGAGACACGACGTGCGGGTGTGCTGCGCGCCCCGCCGCAAAGCCGCGGCGGTGGCGGAGTTCACCGTCGGGCTGCTGCTCGCCGCCCTGCGGCGCATTCCGCAGGCCCACGACCGCCTTGCCGCGCAGGGGAGTTGGGCGGGACCGAGGTACTACACGTACGAGCACAGCGGCCTCGAACTGGAGGACCTGCCCGTCGGGGTCATCGGCTACGGCGCGGTCGGCAGCCGGGTGGCGCGGGCGCTGGGGGCGTTCGGGGCACGGGTGATGGTGTACGACCCGTACGCGCGGGGCGAGACGCACGGGCTGCGGATGTCCTCGCTGGACGAGTTGCTGCGGCGCTCGCGGGTGATCAGCCTGCACGCCCGGGTCACCGAGGAGACGCGGGGACTCATCGGGGCGCGGGAGCTGGCGCTGCTGCCGCCGGGGGCGGTGGTGGTGAACACGGCGCGGGGGGCGCTGCTGGACGAGGGGGCGCTGTGCGACGCGCTGGAGGACGGGCGTCTCGCGGCGGCGGCCCTGGACACGTACGCCGACGAGCCGCTGCCCGCCGACTCGCGGTTGCGGACGGCCGGGGAGCGGGTGGTGCTGACACCGCACGTCGGCGGGGCGAGCCGGGCGGTGGCGGAGAAGGGGGCGCGGACCGCGGCAGCGGAGGTGGGACGGTGGATACGGGGGGAACGGCTCCACCACTGCCTGACGTGAGGCGCGCGAAGGACGGGCGAACACCCGCCCCGAAGACACGGCCGACGACCGCGCACACCCGCACGCCGCCCGCCCATCCAACACACCCCCCGACCGGAGGCAGGGCGACGGACACCGGCGGAACAGCCCCACCACAACCCGACGAGAACCACACGCGCAGAACGGGCGAACACCCGCCGCGAAGACACGGCCGACGACCGCGCGCACCCGCCCATCCAGCACGGCCCCGCGCCCGGCGAACCGCGACATGGCACGGGCCCGGCGCGGAACCGGGCCCGGCCGGCCGACTACAGGTTGCTGAAGTCCGGCCCCTGCGTCCGGGTCCGCTTGATCTCGTAGAAGCCCGGGACCGAGGCCACCGCCAGGGTGCCGTCCCAGAGGCGGGCGGCCAGTTCGCCCTTGGGGGCCGGGGTGACGACGGGGCCGAAGAAGGCGATCTGCTCGCCGTCGTCGCCGGGCACGGCGATGACCGGGGTGCCGACCTCCTGGCCGACCTTGTCGATGCCCTCCTTGTGGGAGGCGCGCAGCTCGGCGTCGAACTCGAAGTCCTCCTGCTCGGCGTAGTCGATCAGCTCGGCCGGCAGGCCGACGTCGGCGAGCGCGCCGGCGATGGCCTCCAGGGTCGCGCCCTCGCCGTTGTTGTGGATGCGGGTGCCGAGCGCGGTGTAGAGCGGGCCGACGATGTCCTGGCCGTGCTTCTGCCAGGCGGCGGTGACCACCCGTACCCCTTGCCACGCCTGGACGGCCAGCATCTCCCGGTACTGGTCGGGCAGCTCGTCCAGCTTGTCCTCGTTGAGGACGGCGAGGCTCATGATGTGCCAGCGGACCTCGATGTCGCGGAGCTTCTCCACCTCCAGGACCCAGCGGGAGGTCATCCAGGCCCAGGGGCACAGCGGGTCGAACCAGAAGTCGACGGGGGTCTTGCCGGACGGGGAAGCGGTCTCGGACATGGCTCTCCTCAGCGAAACGGTCTTCTGGGAGGAGCAACGACACCGTCACGGAGGGCATTCCCGCTGAACCCGGTCAGGGGCACATGGCAGGATCGGTCCTGTTCAGCCCTCAACCACGCGATCACAAGGGAGTGCCGCCGTGCCCGGTGAGAACCTTTCCCGCGACGAGGCCCGGGAGCGGGCCGCCCTGCTGTCCGTCGACGGATACGACGTGTCCCTGGACCTCAGGTCGGCCGTCGGCGAGGCCGACGGCGAGCCGCGCACCTTCCGCTCGGTCACCACGATCCGGTTCCGCTGCAACGAGCCGGGCGCCACCAGCTTCGCCGACCTGGTCGCGCCGAGCGTGACCGCCGTGTCGCTCAACGGCAAGGACCTGGACCCGAGCGAGGTCTTCGACGGCGCCCGGATCGCCCTCGATGACCTGGCCGCGGAGAACGAGCTGGTGGTCGACGCCCAGTGCGCCTACTCGCGCACCGGCGAGGGCATGCACCGCTTCGTGGACCCCGAGGACGGCGAGGTCTACCTCTACACGCAGTACGAGCCCGCCGACTCCCGCCGGGTGTTCGCCAACTTCGAGCAGCCGGACCTCAAGGCGCCCTTCCGCTTCGAGGCGCGCGCGCCCGAGGGCTGGACGGTGTGGAGCAACGGCGCCGGTGAACTCGTCGACGGCGTCTGGAAGTTCGCGGAGACCAAGCCCATCTCGACGTACATCACGTGCGTGGTGGCGGGGCCGTACCACTATGTGACCGACTCCTACTCCCGTACGTTCGCGGACGGTACGACGCTGGAGATCCCGCTGGGCGCGATGTGCCGCAAGGGGCTCGCGCCGCACTTCGACGCCGAGGACGTCTTCCTGGTCACCAAGCAGGGCCTGGACTTCTTCCACGAGCACTTCGACTACCCGTACCCGTTCGGGAAGTACGACCAGGCGTTCGTGCCGGAGTACAACCTGGGCGCGATGGAGAACCCGGGCCTGGTGACCTTCCGCGAGGAGTTCATCTTCCGCGGGAAGGTGACGCAGGCGTCGTACGAGGCGCGCGCCAATGTGATCCTGCACGAGATGGCGCACATGTGGTTCGGCGACCTGGTCACCATGGCCTGGTGGGACGACCTGTGGCTGAAGGAGTCCTTCGCGGACTTCATGGGCACGTTCGCCAATGTCGGCGCGACCCGCTTCAAGGACGCCTGGATCACCTTCGCCAACCGCCGCAAGGCGTGGGCGTACCGGGCGGACCAGCTGCCCTCCACGCATCCGGTCACGGCGGACATCCGCGACCTCCAGGACGCCAAGCTGAACTTCGACGGCATCACGTACGCCAAGGGCGCCTCGGTGCTCAAGCAGCTGGTGGCGTACGCCGGCCAGGACGCGTTCCTGGAGGGCGCGCGCCGGTACTTCAAGCGGCACGCGTACGGCAACACGCGCCTCGGTGACCTGCTGTCGGTGCTCGGCGAGACCAGCGGCCGGGACATGACGGCGTGGTCGCTGTCCTGGCTGCAGACGGCCGGGGTGAACGCGCTGACCCCGCAGGTGGTCCTCGCGGACTCCCGGGTCTCCGAGCTGGCGGTGGTCCAGGAGGCCCCGGAGTCACACCCCGAACTGCGCCCGCACCGGGTCGCGGTGGGCCTGTACCGGCTCACCGACGGCGGCGCCCTCGAACGGTACGCGCGGGTGGAGACGGACGTGGAGGGCCCGCGCACGGTCGTGGCGGAACTCGCCGGCGCCGAGGCCCCGGACCTGGTCCTGGTCAACGACGACGACCTCACCTACTGCAAGATCCGCTTCGACGCCGCCTCGCTGGCCACGCTCCGGGAGCACCTGGGCGACCTGACCGACCCGCTGGCGCGCGCGCTGTGCTGGTCGGCGCTGTGGAACATGACCCGGGACGCGCTGCTGCCCGCCCGGGACTTCATCGCCCTGGTGCTGCGGTTCGCGGGCCGCGAGTCCGACATCGGCGTGCTCCAGATGCTGCACGCGTGGACGCACACGGCGCTGGACCGCTACGCCTCCCCCGCCTGGCGCGAGACCGGCGGCGCGCTGCTCGCCGAGGGCGCGCTGCGGGAGCTGCGGGCGGCCGGCGCGGGCAGTGAGCACCAGCTGGCGTGGGCGCGCTTCTTCGCCTCGACGGCCACGGCCGAGCCGGACCTCGCGCTGCTGAGGGAGCTGCTGGACGGCACGGCGACGATCGAGGGCCTGGAGGTGGACCAGGAGCTGCGCTGGGCGTTCCTGGAGCCGCTGGCCGCGCACGGGGCGGCCGACGAGTCGGTGCTCGCCGCCGAGCTGGCCCGGGACGACACCGCGTCCGGCAAGCGCCACCAGGTCCGGTGTCTCGCGGCCCGTCCGTCGGCGGCGGTCAAGGCGCAGGCGTGGGCGCAGGTGGTGGAGTCCGACACGCTCTCCAACGCACTGGTCGAGGCCACGATCGCGGGCTTCGACCAGCCCTCCCAGCGGGAGCTGACGGCGCCGTACGCGGAGAAGTACTTCGCGGTCATCGACCGCCTGTGGCAGGAGCGTTCGATCCAGATCGGCATGGACATCGTCAGCGGGCTGTTCCCCGCCCTCCAGGACCGGCCCGAGACGCTGGAGGCGACGGACGCGTGGCTGGCGGCGCACCAGGACGCGGCGCCCGCGCTGCGGCGCCTGGTGCTGGAGGCGCGGGACGACCTCGCGCGGGCGCTCCGGGGGCAGGAGTGCGACGCGCGGGCGCGGTGATCCCCGGCCTGAGCCTGGGCGGTCGGTGACCGTCACGGGGTGCGCGCCCTGACGGCCGTGGCCCCTGGTCCGCACCCGGTGGACCAGGGGTTTCCGGTGTCCTTTCGGCGTCCGAACACCTGGCCTTTAGTACTACCTTGTCCGCATTTCTCGACGACCGTGTAACAGCGGTTAAAGGGGGGACCAAGGGTGGGCATGCGAGGGGCATGACGCACAACACCCCCCTTTCCCCCCGCCCCCTCGGCCACCTCGGCCGCCTGGCCGAGGCCCACCAGCGGGTCCTGACCACGGCCCAGCTGCGTGCCCACGGGGTGACCGCGGCCGAGCTGTCCGCACGGTGCCGCGCGGGCGGGCCGTGGACCCGACTGCTGCCGCACGTCTATCTGCTGCACCCAGGACCCCCGACGGACGAGGAGCGGCTGCACGGCGCCCTGCGGTACGCGGCCCGTGAGCCGGCGTCCGGTGTGCCGGTCCAGCCGACGGGGCGGCACGCGTACCGCCCGCCCTACCCGGGCGCGGTGCTCACCGGCCTCGCGGCGCTCGCCCTGCACGGCTTCGCCTCGACACCGCCGCTGCCGGACCTGGAGCACGTCGACGTCCTGGTGCCCCGGCAGCGCCGGCTGCGCTCCACCGGCTACGTCCGCGTCCTGCGCACCCCCGACCTCCCCACCCCCCGCACGGTGACGGGGTTGCCGGTGGCACCGGTGGCGCGGGCGCTGGCGGACGCGGTGGCGGAGCTGCGGGACGCGGAGGCGGTACGGCGGCTGCTGACCGAGGCGGTGCGCGCGGGACACTGCGAACCGGCATCCGTCGTACGTGAGCTGACCCGGGCGAAGCTGCTCGGCCTGGCGCATGTGGTGGACGCGGTCGACTCGCTGGTGGCGGAGGGCCGCGCCATCGCGGAGCACCGGCTGTACCGGATGGTCCGCGAGTACGGCCTCCCGGACCCGCTGTGGAACGTCGACCTGCGGCTGCCCGGCGGCCCCCACCTCGGCGCCCTGGACGCGTACTGGCCGGACCAGGCGGTCGCGGTCGAGCTGGACACCCGCGCGCTCCACCGGCAGTCGACGGGCGCGGTCGACCCGGCCGACCCGGCCGACGCCTTCGACGCGGACGCCGAGTGGTCGGAGTACGCCCGCAGGCGGGAGCACCTGGAGCGGCTCGGGATCACGGTCGTCCACCTGACCCCGAGGAAGCTGCGGGACGCGATGGAGCAGCAGGCCGCGGTGGTCCGTACGGCCCTGATGGCGGCGGACGAGCGCGAGCCCGCCGCCCCCGTGGTGGTCCTGCCCCGGTAGCGGGTCAGGGGCCCTCCTGGCTTTCCGGGGCCTCGTGGTGGACGTGCAGGTCGCCGTTCATCACGGTGAAGACGGTGCCGTGGCCCTCGGCCGTGTTGTTCTGGGTCGGACCGGCGGCCTCCGGGTCGGCGCCGGGGCCGTCCTGGTGGACCTCGACGCGGTTGCCGTTCCCGGCGACGACCGGGCCGGAGGCGTCGCCTCCGATGCGGATGGAGTGGCGGGACACGGGGCCTCCCTGGGGCGTGGGGTCACTGTTCGCGGGTCAGGAAGAGCGTTCCGCAGCTGAAGCACTGCACGCCCTCCTGGTAGGTCTTGGTCATGGTCGTGCTGACCTTGGCGGAGTCGTTCCCGATGAGGGTGATCGTCGTGGTGGCCTCACCGATGAGGTCGGTGCAGGAGCCGCTGCTCGTGTCGTAGATGGGCCGCTCGGCACTGAAGGTGTCGCCGCTGCCGGTGAACTCGGTGCTCGCGTCCTGGCCGCACGCGTCGCGCCCCCGGGAGACGTATCCGCCGCCCGACGCGTCGAACTGGTACGTGGCACCGTCGCTGCCCCTCCAGCGGCCGGCGAGCCCGGTCTCCGAGGAGCTCGACGAACTGGACGAACTGGACGAGCCGGAACGGCTCTCCGCGAACGAGTGCACCGCCTGACTGATGACGACCCTGCCGACGACGACGGCGACGATCACGGCGACGATCTTGAGGACGACGGAGGCCCCCGCCGCGGAGGCCCCGGCCGCGCCCGCTCCCGCGGCACCCGCGCCCACCGCCCCCGTTCCCGCCGCGCCGGTGGCCGCCGAGGCCCCCGCGTGCGCGGCACCGGCGGACTGCGCGGCGGCCCCGGCCTTGGCGGCGCCCGCCTTGGCGGCGCCCGCCTTGGCCGCACCCGCTTTGGCGGCGCCCGCCTTCGCCGCGCCCGCGGAATGCGCACCGGCGGCGTGGGGAGCGGCCGCATGGGGCGCCGCCGCGTGCGGGGCGGCCGCGGAATGCTGGGCCGCCGCCTGGTGCGCCCCCGCGTGCGGTGCCGCGGTCGTGTGCTGCGCCGCCGTGGTGTGCGCCGCCGTACCGGGATCCACCGAGGTGGCGGGCGTGTGGGCCGCCGTGCCGTGGGCGCCCGCCGCGTGGGCGGACGACGGGTCGGGGCCCGTCGGGCCGGAGGACGCGAGGTTCGAGGCGCCCCCGTCCGGCTGGGGCAGCGTGCCCGGCGCGTTCGCGGCGTGCGGGGGAACGTACTGGTGGGCGCCCGCGGCCGCGTCGGCGCCGTGGAGGTCGCCGAGCTGGCGCCACAGCACGGCCGCCTCGCCGAGCAGGACGGCCGCCATGACCCGGCGGCCGGTGAGCAGGCTGCGGATGCCCTGCTCGTGGGTGAAGTACGCGACGGCCTGCCGGTCGCCGGCCAGCCGGGCGGCGGGCAGTCCGCGCTCCAGCAGCCTGCCCCACACGCCGAACCGCAGCGAGCGGGCCAGCGCCGGGGACGCGGCGCGCACGATCCGTACCGCCAGCTCGGGGCGTCCGTCCCGCTCGGCCAGTTCGGCCACCACCTCCAGGGCACGGGCGTGTTGCTCGACCTGCGCGGCGGTGGTGGCGGAACGGCCGATCCAGCCGGCGAAGTGGTCGCACAGCTGCTCGACGGAGAAGGGCTCGGGGTCGCGCTCGCGCAGCACCGGTACGACGTCGGGCACGGCGCGGTAGCCGCGCTGCGTCTGCTCGGCGAGGCCGAGGTCCACCAGGCGGCCGCAGAGCACGGCGGTGTCGGACGCGCCGCAGAGGGCCTCGATGTGGCCGACGTCCAGGTCGGCGTCGTCGAGCGTGGTCAGCAGCCGCAGGACGCGCAGCGGTTCGGCGTCCAGCCGGGCGAGCAGCAGCGGCAGCAGGTCGCCGACCTCGCCGGGACGGGGCAGCGCGGCGGCGTCGGACGGCTCCAGGCGGGTGAGGGCGGCCGCGCGCAGCAGCAGCAGGGGCCGCCCGGACGACGTCTCCCACAGGTCGCCCGCCGTCTCTCCCTCCGGGCCCGCGGCCACGGGTCGGCCCAGTTCGCGCGCGAGGAGTTCCAGCGCGGGGGCGCGGCCGATGCCGTCCAGGCGCAGGGCGGTGCCGTCGCCGAGCAGCGATCTGTCCCGTCCGGCGACGACGAAGGTGGCGTCGGGGGCCGCGTCCATGAGGGTGCGCAGGCCCTCCGGGGAGAAGTCGGCGTTGTCGACGTAGACGGTGACGCGCACACCGGTCATCAGGCGGCGCAGTTCGGGGCCGGAGGGGGCGTAGCCGCGGGTCTCGTAGCAGGCCTCGAACATGTCCTGGGCGAGGTCCTCGGGTTCGCGCCGGGCCGCGTCGAGGAAGAGCACGCCGTCGCGTTCCGGGGTGAGGGTGCGGGCCGCGTGCCGCAGCAGGGTGCTCTTGCCGACGCCGGGCGCGCCCCACAGCTGGACCGGACCGCCGTCGCGGACGGCGGTCGCGAGTCGTGCCAGGTCGCCGTCCCGGCCGAGCGGGGCCGCCTGCCGCCGGGGCAGCAGGGACACCCGGTCGCGGCGCACCGGCCGGGGCCGCTGTCCCTCCATGAGGAGGGTGACCGTCGAGCCGTGCTGGGCGTCGATGACCACGTTGTGGTCACCGGCGACGACCGGGCCGCCCGCGTCGCCCGCGATGTCGATCCGCCGCGCGGACCCCTCGCCCGCGGACCTCGCGCGTTCCGGCGTTTCGCGTTCCGGCCGTGCCCCGCCGGCCCCCGTGGGCCCGTTCGCGTCCGTGTTCGCCATGACAACCCCCGATGTGCCGTGCACCGTGCCGGCGGCGCCGGAACCCTGTCGCGCCGGCGCCCTGTCGCCACGCTAGCCACCGGCGGGCGCCGGGCTGCCGTCAAAGTACGGGTTTCCCCGATGATTCCGAGCGGCTTCGGAATGCCCGACACCACCTCTGCACAAGCGAGTTCAGGATTCCGGGTAGGCGATCTCGGCGAGCAGCGCGAGGTTCTCGACGCGCACGGTGCGGTAGCCGGTGGTGACGGCGCCCGAACGGCGCAGCCGCCGCAGCGCCTTGTGGACGCTGGGCTCAGCCGCGCCCGCGAGGGTGGCCAGTTCGGTCTGGGTGATCGGCCAGTGGATCACCGCGCCGGCGCCCGCGCGCTCCCCATATGTCATCGCCAGGTGGTGCAGCACCCGGGCCAGCCGGGTGCCGACGTCGCAGCCGGTGAAGTTGATCCGGTGGGCGTTGGCGAGGCGCAGCTTGGCCACGATGGCGCGGTTCACGGCGTCCGCGATCCGCGCGTCCCGGCGCAGGCAGTCCAGGAAGGCCGCCCGGGTCATCATGCGGGCGCCGACGGGTCCGCAGGTGGTGACCGTGGCCGAGCGGGGCTTGCCGTCGACGGCGGCCAGTTCGCCCACCAGGTCGCCGCCCATGCGCACGGCGAGCAGCGCGTCGCGCCCGTCCTGGGTGCGTCCGGTGGCCTTCACCACGCCGTCGAGCAGGACGAGCACGAAGTCGGTGCGGTCCGCCTCCCGCATCAGGATCCGGTCCGCGTCGTAGCGCACCCGCGTCCCCAGCGCCAGCAGCCGGGCGCGCGCGTCCGCGCCGAGGCCGCCGAGCAGGCTGGGCGCCGGCCAGTCCCACTCCTCGCGCGGCCGCCGTCCGGCGCGCGCGACGGACCGTGTGCCGTCCACCATGGCCCCAGTATCCCCGCCCGACCCCGTATTCCTACGAGTTGTGCGCACCCGGTTGCGGGAAGACTGGAGTACGTCCCCTCCCGCCGAGCCGAAGCAGGTCCCATGAACGCCGAGTTGGAGTACCGGGCCGTGCTGGCCGTGGACGTCGAACGGTCCGCCGGGCGCGGGGACCGGGCGCTGTTCGAGATCCGGGCGCGGCTCACGGAGATGGTCGAGGAGGCGTTCGCCGCGAGCGGTGTCGACTGGGCCGCGTGTCTGCGCCACGACCTGGGCGACGGGCTGCGCGTGACGGCCCCGGCGGGCACCCGCAAGGCGGCGCTCGTCCATCCGCTGGTGCCCGAACTCGCGCTGCGGCTGCGGACGTACAACCGCGGGGCCTCGCCGCTGACCCGGATCCGGGTGCGGATCGCCCTGCACGCGGGCGACGTCCGGGTGTCGCCGGACGGGGACGTCGCCGGGAGCCCGCTGGAGGTCCTCGCCCGCCTGCTGGACGCGCCGCCCGCGCGGGCCGCGCTGGCCGGGGCGCCGGAGACGGTGCCCGCCTCGCTGCTGCTGTCCGGGCACTTCTACGACGAGACGGTGCGGCACGGCCATCTCGGTCTGTTCCCCGAGGACTTCCGCAAGGTCGGCTTCACGGTGAAGGAGCACACCGCGGACGCCTGGCTCCAGCTGCCCGGCTGGCGGCTGCCTCCGCAACCGGCGCGACCCGCGGGGCCGGGAGGCGTCCGGGAGGCCCCCGCCGGCCCGATGTCCGATGCCGGGTCGGGCCCCGAGGCCGACCCGGAGACCGACCCGGAGGCAGGTTCGAAGGCCGGTTCGAAGGCCGGTTCGAAGATGGTCAACAAGGCATCCGGCCACGGTGTCGTCTACGCCACCCAGCACGGCACCCAGCACATCCGGATCGAGAACCGGATCGAGAAGAAGCAGTGAGGAAGGCCGCCATGAACGACGAACTGACCGTGCTCGCCGAGGCCGGGGCCGCCGCCGTGGTCACCGCGATGGCCACCGACCTGTGGCAGGAGACCCGCAGCGCCGTCGTCGCCCTGTTCCGCCCGGACCGCCGCCGCCGGGCCGCCCTGGAGACCCAGCTCGACGGCAACGCGACGCTCGTACGGGAGGCGGCGGACCCGGACGCCGTACGCCAGGCGCTGTTCGCCTACTGGACCCTGGAGCTGACCTCACTGCTGCACCGCGACCCGGCGGTCCGCACCGCGCTGGAACGGCTCGCGGCCGCCGTGGGACCGGGCCTCGGGGGCGGGGCGCCGGGGCGGGAGCTGCGGCAGACGAACACGGCACGGGACTCCGGGACCGTGTTCGCCGTACAGCAGGGGAACCAGAACGCCTACGGCGCGAAGGCGGGCCCGGCGGAGCAGTCGCAGCGCTAGTCGCCGCAGTACTCGGCCTCCAGCACCGCGTCCGTCCCGCCCGCCCAGTCCCCGTTGAAGTTCGCGGCCAGCGTGTGGCGGCCGTCGGGTGTCGCCGCCGCGACCGAGGTGGAGCCCTGGATGTCACCGGTGTGCGTCCAGACGTGGACGCCGCAGGACAGCCGCCGGTCCATGAGACCGAGGCCGTAGCGGACGTCCGGGTCCTCCTCGACCTCCACGGTGGTCTCCATCTCGGCCAGCTGCCGTGCGGGCAGCAGCCGTCCGCCGAGCAGGGCGGCGTAGAAGCGGTCCATGTCGGCCGAGTCGGAGATCATCGCGCCCGAGGCGGCGGCGAGGGAGGGGTCGAGTTCCGTGACGTCGTACGGCGCTCCCGCCGGGTCGCCCAGTTTCGAGTAGGCCCGGCTGCTGGGCCGCGGAAGGGTGACCGCCGCCCCGGGCACGGACGTCGCCGTCAGACGCAGCGGATCGATGACCCGCCGGGTGATCTCGGTGGCGTACGAGTGTCCCGTCGCCCTCTCGATGACCAGCCCGGCGAGCACGTAGTTGGTGTTGGAGTAGCGCCAGGAGGTGCCCGGCGCGAAGTCGGGGGCGTGGCGCATGGCGAGGGCGACCAGCCGGCGCGGGGTGAGCCTGTCGTAGCGGTGTTCCCGGAAGCCGTCCTCGGTGAAGTACCGGGCTCGGAAGTCCTGGTCGGCGGTGTAGCTGTGGACACCGCTGGTGTGGCTGAGGAGCTGGCGCAGGGTGATGCGGCGGCCGTCGTTGCCGTGACCGTCGACCAGGCCCGGCAGCCAGGTGTCCACCGTGTCGTCCAGGGACAGCCTGCCCTCCGCCTCCAGCTGGAGCAGGACGGTGGCGACGAACGTCTTGGTCAGACTGCCGATGCGGTAGCGGTCGTCCGCCGACCGGGACCTGCCCGTGCGGAGGTCGCCGGCGCCTGCGGTGGCGGACCAGGTCCCGCGGCGATCACGGACGGTGACGGTCACCCCCGGAACGCCGGACCTCACCGCCGCGTCGACGGCACCGAGGGTCGCGGCGTGGGCGGGGGCGGCCGGGGTCGTGAACGCGGTCGCGAGGGCCGTCGCGAGGAGCAGGGTGGCGCCCGTCAGGACGGTGCGAGCCGGCATGTCTTCCCCCAGCCTGTGTGGTGCGGTGGCCGGAGGAAGATACCCGGTCAGCCCTTCGGGAGCACGAGTTCGGTGTTGCGGTCGGCCGAGGTGCCCGCCAGGTTCGTCTTCGCGCCGGGAGCGTTGAAGGCCAACTCCCGGTAGAGGGAGGCCAGTCCGGTCTGGGAGAGGTCGGTGAAGTCGGTGCGGGCCGGGGCGGCGGACTCGATCAGCGTGGTGAACAGGGAGATCGTGCCGTCCTTGTTGTCGACCAGCTCGATGATGCGCGCGAGGTGCGGGTGGTCGATGTGGGAGGCGGTGGAGATCTCCCAGAAGGGGTGGCCCGCGCCGCTCTTGTGCGGGGTGATCTCGTTCTCGTGCTTGTGCCCGTTGACCCAGGCCAGCACGTTGGCGTGCCGGGACAGCAGGGCGACCAGCTCGGCGCCGGTGTGCCGCATCTCGCCGGGCCGGGCCGGGTCGGGGCGGGTGTTGGTCATCGAGTCGCTGGTGTGGTGGCTGAAGACGACGGCGTAGGAGTCCTTGTTGTCCCGCAACGTCCGGTCCAGCCACCTCAGTTGGGCGGTGCCGACGGAGCCCTGGTAGTGGCCGCCCGCGTCGGTGGTGTCGAGGCTGACGCCGATGACGTCCTCGGAGATCCGGAAGGCGTAGTACTGGGTGCCCGCGTCGAGGTTCGCCGAGGAGTAGCCGTGCCCCGCCGGGCCGTGGCCCTGGTAGGCGGGGTCCAGGTGGGCCTTGAGGTACTCGGCCTGGGTGTACAGGGCACGCGACTCGTCCGGCGTCACCGAGCGGGTGCCGCTCGCATGGGCCTTGAGGAACTCCCGGTAGCCGACGCCCTTGGGGTCCTCGCCGCTCCAGATGGAGTCCTGGAGCTTCCCGGCGTCGGCGGCGCTCACGCTGAACAGCTTCCTGCCGCCGACCGCGGCCTCGGCGAGGTAGGGGTCGCCGTGGGCGCCGTACAGGCCGCGCGGGAGGGCGTCGTGGTTGCCGACCGTGGAGTACCAGGGCAGGTTGAGCCCGGGGCTGCGCACCTCCCGGACGGCGGCGGCGAGGAAGCCCTCCAGGTGCGGGAAGCCGAGCGCCTTGTCGCCGTCGCCCGCGGCGGACTCGGGCTGCCAGTACAGCGACAGCCCGCTGTTCTGCACGCCCTCGTAGTGCCTCGGATCACCGGTGTTGGGGGTGATCCGGCCGCCGCTCATCACCTTCATGAACCACTCCAGCTCGCAGCGGGCGTTGTTGTCGGTGTTGTCGCCGGTGGTCATGACGAAGTGCAGCGGGGCGCCGGTGACGGGCGCGCCGCGCAGCGCGTTCACCCGTTCCACCAGCGAGACGGCGCCGGGCACGGTGAGCGCCTCGTGCGGGCGCCAGACGTCCTGGTGGGCGGCGCGCAGGTACTCCAGGCGCAGCGGGTGCTGCACGTCCTGGAGGTGCAGGTCGGTGAACTGCACGAACGCCGCGAGGGGTGCCCGGCGCCGGTCCCGGCCCACCTTGGGGCCGGCCAGCTCGGTGCGTACCACGCGCTGCCAGCCGGGGCCGTCGGCCAGGCGCCGGTAACCGGAGCCGTGCGGGGTGGAGACGGTGGCCAGGGTGGTGCCCGTGCGGTAGGGGGCGAGCGGGGTGGCGGCGGCCGGCCCCGACTGGGCGGCCGGCGTCTGGTCGGTGGCGGCGCTGGTGGCGGCTTCGCTGTCGGTGGGGCGCAGGGCGTAGCCCACGCCCGCGCAGAGCGAGAGCGCTCCGGCGGCGGCGAGGACGGTACGGCGGTCGACCCCCGCGGTGGCGGCGGCGACAGAGCGTAGGCGCGACATGATGCGATCTCCCCGAGTGCGAACGCGTCGGCAGTGGCCGCGGGCCGTCACGGACGCGAACGCCCCGCTTCCCTAGGACCCTTGGCAACGGGGATGGCATGTATGCGAACGCCACGGCAACACGCGGCGCCGATCACCCGTACGTGGACCTCCGGTACTGGCGCGGTCATGGACTCGTCCGCGTGTCGCCGGAGGACGGTCGCCTTCTGTTCAACTACCGGGGTAGGGAGCCGCCCCGGCCCCCGGACAGGCCGTCCGCCCGGACCCGGGCCGGACCGCCTCGATCCGGGCGCGCTCGGCGGCCACGGCGGCGTCGCCGACGGTCCACCGGGTCGCGTCCCGGCCGCCGCGGCCGATCTCCACCAGCACGTGCTGGCCCGGACGCGGATCCGGTCGCGCGTCCCCGCCGAGCAGGAAGCCGACCCGCGTCGGCCCGTGGGCGGGCCGGTACGACCGCTCGACGGCCACCGTGACCCGGCTCCGGGAGCCCTGCGGCGCGACCTCCACCACGGTCCCCTCCACGATCACCTCGGCACAGGCCGGCGCCTCCCGGGGACCGGTCGGCCGCCCCGCCTTGCCCCCGGGTG
The DNA here is from genome assembly GCF_030269125.1 of Streptomyces hygroscopicus subsp. hygroscopicus. Taxonomy (GTDB): domain Bacteria; phylum Actinomycetota; class Actinomycetes; order Streptomycetales; family Streptomycetaceae; genus Streptomyces; species Streptomyces hygroscopicus_C. Next base: position 68,184 of record NZ_BSSM01000013.1, read on the forward strand.
CGGCCCCGTCCGACGAGACGCCACCGCCGCCCGGGTGGGCGCCGAGCCAGCCGATCCCGGCGAGCAGGCCGAGGACGGCGGCCGCGGCGAGAGAGGCCGAGACGACGCGGAAGGGGCGGCGCACCCGGTTCCCGACCGGACGCGCGGTGCGGACGGGGCGTGCGGGCACCGGAGGGTCCAGCTCCGCCGCCAGTCTCCCCAGCCCCGCCCTCAGCACCGCGACGTCGGCCTCCGCCGCGCGGTGCTCGGCCAGGAACGCCGGGTCCCGGCGGGCCTCCTCCGGCACCGGTTCCCCCGTGATCGCGGCCATCAGCGCGTCCAGGCCGCCGTACGGGTGCTCTCCGCGCTCCTCCTGCTCCTCGTGCTCATCGTGCTCCTCGCTGACCCCGTGTTCCTCGTGCTCCTCGCTGACCCCGTGCTCCTCGTACTCCTCGCTGTCCCCGTGCTCCTCGTGCTCCTCCTGGTCCTCGCGGTCCCCGTACCGGCCGTGCTCCCCGTGCCGGCCGTGCTCCCCGTTCCCGGCGGTCATGTCACACCACCCCGTCCTCGTGCAGCCGGGCGCGCAGGGCGCGGACCGCCGTGTGCAGCCTGCTCTTGACCGTGCCCTCGGGGATGCCCAGGGCCTCGGCGATGTCCCGTACGGGCAGATCGGCGTAGAAGCGCAGCACGAGCACCTGGCGCTGCGCGGCCGGGAGTTCCTCCAGACCCCGGGCCATGGCGAGGGACAGCACGCTGGACTCCTCGCCAAGGGCGCACGCCGGAGCGCGCAGCGCGGCCAGCCGCTCCCCCAGCCGTTCCTGGCGCCGCCGGGCCCGGTGCCAGTCCATCGCGAGCCGGGAGGCGACCACCGCGGCCCACGCCGACACGTCCCGCGGCGCCTCCTGTCCGCTCGCCGTCCGCTCCAGCAGGCGCAGCCGCACCTGCTGCACCCCGTCCGCCAGGTCCGACTGCGGCACCCCGCCGAGTGCGAGCACCGCCCGGACCCGCCGCTCCTGGGCGGCGTCCAGCGGATCGTCGCCGGTGCCGCCGTGCGCGTGCGCCGCCCGGCCGCCGTCCGCGCCGTGCGCGCCGTCCGACGTACGCGCCGTACCGCCGCCGTCCCGGCGCGCCCCTCCCCAGAGCACGAGCCACCCCCTTCCCCGTCCGCCCCTACGACGCGGCGCCGGGCGGAAACGTTCACGCCGTCTGCGGGGGCGGGCGGAGGCGTACGTCACACCGTCGTATGACCGTGAACCGCACGGGCAGGGGAACGCCGCGGAACCGGAACCGTCCGCGCGGTCGACCGTGTCCCACTCCTCGGGCACATGTCGCAAAGAATTGGACAGGTGGACCGGGGTCGGCCGCATCATGGAAACGCCCCGGTCATCCCGGGACGGGGCAGGAATCGGACAGAGGGAGTCGTCGTGAGGGTCGGAATCGTCGGAGCCACCGGTCAGGTCGGCACGGTCATGCGCAGGATCCTCGCGGAGCGGAACTTCCCGGTCACGCAGCTGCGCCTGTTCGCCTCGGCCCGCTCGGCCGGCACGGTGCTGGACGGTGTGACGGTGGAGGACGCGGCGACCGCCGACTACACCGGCCTCGACATCGTGCTCTTCTCCGCCGGCGGCGCGACCTCCAAGGCGCTGGCCGAAAAGGTCGCCTCGCAGGGCGCCGTCGTGATCGACAACTCCTCGGCGTGGCGCCGGGACCCCGAGGTACCGCTGGTCGTCGCCGAGGTGAACCCGCACGCGATCGCCGACCGCCCCAAGGGCATCATCGCCAACCCGAACTGCACCACCATGGCCGCGATGCCCGTCCTCAAGCCGCTGCACGAGGAGGCCGGCCTGGAGGCCCTGATCGTCGCGACGTACCAGGCGGTGTCCGGTTCCGGCCTCGCGGGCGTGGCCGAGCTGCACGGCCAGGTGCAGAAGGTCGCCGCCGAGGCCGACAAGCTGACCCACGACGGCGCGGCGGTCGACTTCCCCGAGCCGCAGGTCTACCAGCGCACCATCGCCTTCAACGTGCTCCCGCTGGCCGGCTCGATCGTGGACGACGGTCTGAACGAGACCGACGAGGAGCAGAAGCTGCGCAACGAGTCCCGCAAGATCCTGGAGATCCCCGGGCTGAAGGTCTCCGGCACCTGCGTGCGCGTACCGGTCTTCTCCGGCCACTCCCTCCAGATCAACGCCCGGTTCGCCCGCCCGATCTCCCCCGAGCGCGCGACCGAGCTGCTGGCGAAGGCCCCGGGCGTCGCCCTCTCCGACATCCCGACCCCGCTCCAGGCGGCCGGCCAGGACCCCTCGTACGTCGGCCGCATCCGCCGCGACGAGACGACGGACAACGGCCTCGCCCTGTTCGTCTCCAACGACAACCTCCGCAAGGGCGCCGCGCTGAACGCGGTGCAGCTCGCGGAGCTGGTGGCGGCCGAGCTGTCCGCCTGACCAGAGCGTGCGAAGGGGCGCCCGGCGGCTCGCCGGGCGCCCCTTTTCCGTGCCTACGCGGCGGCGCGGTCCGCGGCCTGGGCCTTCAGCGCGCGCTCGACGCCCGCGCGGGACTCGGAGACCAGGCGGCGCAGGGCCGCACCGGGCTCGGCCGACGCCAGCCAGGCGTCCGTCCGTTCGAGGGTCTCGGTGGAGATCTGCAGGGACGGGTACAGGCCGATGGCGATCTGCTGGGCGATCTCGTGCGAACGGGAGTCCCAGGCGTCCTTGACGATCTCGAAGTACCGCTCGGCGTACGGCGCCAGCAGCTCGCGCTGGTCCGTCTGGACGAAGCCGCCGATCACGGCCTCCTGCACCGCGTTGGGCAGCTTGTCGGAGTCGACCACCGAGGACCAGGCCTCCGCCTTCGCCTCCTCGGTCGGGCGGGCCGCGCGGGCGGTGGCCGCGTGCCGCTCACCGGCGGCGGTCCTGTCCCGCTCGTACTCGGCGGCGATCTCCGCCTCGTCGTAGCGGCCGACCGCGGCGAGGCGCTCCACGAACGCCCAGCGCAGCTCGGTGTCCACGACCAGGCCCTCGACCGTCTGCGAGCCGTCCAGGAGGGCCTCCAGCAGGTCCAGCTGCTCGGGCGTGCGCGCGGTCGCCGCGAAGGCCCGCGCCCAGGCCAGCTGGTGGTCGCTGCCCGCCTCGGCCGCCCGCAGGTGCGCGAGCGTGGCGTCGGTCCAGCGGGTGAGCAGGGGCTCACGGGCGGCCGGGTCGGCGTACAGGTCGACGGCCAGCTTCACCTGGCGGTGCAGCGACTGCACGACGCCGATGTCGGACTCCTTGCCGATGCCGGACAGCACCAGGGACAGGTAGTCGCGGGTGGCCAGCTCGGCGTCCCGCGTCATGTCCCAGGCCGAGGCCCAGCACAGGGCGCGCGGCAGGGACGCCTCGAAGTCGCCGAGGTGCTCGGTGACGACCGCGAGGGACTGCTCGTCCAGGCGGACCTTGGCGTACGACAGGTCGTCGTCGTTGAGCAGGACCACGGCCGGGCGGGGCTTGCCGGTCAGCTGCGGTACGGCGGTCAGCTCGCCGTCCACGTCCAGCTCGATCCGCTCGGTGCGCACCAGCTTGCCGACCGCGTCGAGGTCGTACAGGCCGATCGCGATGCGGTGCGGGCGCAGGGTCGGCTCGCCCTTGGCGCCGGCGGGCAGCGCGGGGGCCTCCTGGCGCACGGCGAAGGAGGTGATGACCCCGTCGGCGTCCGTCGCGATCTCGGGCCGCAGGATGTTGATCCCGGCGGTCTCCAGCCACTTCTTCGACCAGGTCCTCAGGTCGCGCCCGGAGGTCTCCTCCAGCGCGCCCAGCAGGTCGGACAGGCGCGTGTTGCCGAACGCGTGCCGCTTGAAGTACGCCTGGACGCCCTTGAAGAACTCGTCCTCGCCGACGTACGCCACCAGCTGCTTGAGGACGGAGGCGCCCTTGGCGTAGGTGATGCCGTCGAAGTTGACGAGGACGTCGTCCAGGTCGCTGATGTCCGCCATGATCGGGTGCGTCGAGGGCAGCTGGTCCTGCCGGTACGCCCAGGTCTTCATGGAGTTGGCGAACGTGGTCCACGAGTGCGGCCAGCGGGAGCCGGGGGCGGCGGCCTGGCAGGCGATGGAGGTGTAGGTGGCGAACGACTCGTTCAGCCACAGGTCGTTCCACCACTCCATGGTGACCAGGTCGCCGAACCACATGTGGGCCAGCTCGTGCAGCAGCGTCTCCGCGCGCAGCTCGTACGCCGCGTCCGTCACCTTCGACCGGAAGACGTACTGGTCGCGGACGGTGACCGCGCCGGCGTTCTCCATGGCGCCCGCGTTGAACTCGGGCACGAACAGCTGGTCGTACTTCTCGAAGGGGTACGCGTAGTCGAACTTCTCCTGGAACCAGTCGAAGCCCTGCCGGGTGACCTCGAAGATCGCGTCCGAGTCGAGGAACTCGGCGAGCGAGGGCCGGCAGTAGATGCCGAGCGGGACGCTCTGGCCGTCCTTCTCGTAGGAGCTGTGCACGGAGTGGTACGGGCCGACGATGAGCGCGGTGATGTACGACGAGATACGCGGGGTCGGCGCGAACGTCCAGACGTTGTCCCGCGGCTCGGGGGTCGGCGAGTTCGACACCACCGTCCAGCCCTCGGGCGCCTTCACGGTGAACTGGAAGGTGGCCTTCAGGTCGGGCTGCTCGAAGGAGGCGAAGACGCGGCGGGCGTCCGGAACCTCGAACTGGGTGTACAGGTACGCCTGCTCGTCGACCGGGTCGACGAACCGGTGCAGGCCCTCGCCCGTGTTGGTGTACGCGCAGTCGGCCACGACCCGCAGGACGTTGCGGCCCTCCAGCAGGCCCCGCAGCGCGATCCGGGAATCGGCGAACACCTCGGCCGGGTCCAGCCGGTCGCCGTTGAGCACCACCTCGTGGACGGCCGGGGCCACCAGGTCGATGAAGGACTCCGCCCCGGTACGGGCGACGTCGAAGCGCACCGTGGTCACGGACCGGTAGGTACCGCCCTCCTGCGCGCCGGAGAGGTCGAGATCGATCTCGTACGAGTCAACGTTGAGCAGCTCAGCCCGCTGCTGCGCCTCTTCGCGAGTCAGGTTTGTGCCAGGCACGCGGTCATCTCCTCGTTATGTGTGGGTTGCGCCATCCTTCCATGCCGTCCGGCGGAAACGCGATGTCCGCATCCCGCCGGTGCCCTCGGCACGGAAGTCGGAGCCTGGACCTATGACCACGACAACGACCTACAGCGTCCTCCCCATCCCCGCCGAGGCCCTCCGTTCCCTGCGCCTGACGGACGACGCGGGCCGTCCCGCCGTTCCGTACGCCGACCCGGAGGGTGACGAGATGTTGCGCTGCTGTCTGCGCCGCAGCGTGCCCGGGGAGCGGATCGCGCTGGTGGCGTACGCGCCGCTGCGCCGGTGGGCGGCCGAGACGGGGGCGGAGCCCGGGGCGTACGACGAGCAGGGGCCGGTCCTCATCCATGCGGAGGAGTGCCCCGGCTGGTCCGGCCCCGGTCTGCCCTTCACCCATGCCCAGCGGGTGCTGCGGCGGTACTCGGCGCAGGGGCACATCATCGGCGGGCAGCTGGTGGGCGAGGACTTCTCGGCGGCGCTCGACGAGGCGTTCAGCGAACCGGAGGTGGCGTCGGTGCACGTCCGGGCGGTGAAGTACGGGTGCTTCCTGTACGAGGTGAGGCGGGCATGACCGGTCGGCGCCGGTAGGCGGTGGCGAGGGCGGAGACGGTGACCCGCCCGGCGATCCCGGCCGGCTCCAGATGGCGCGCGCTCGGGGTCATCGCCACCAGGTCGAGGGCCGCCGCCGCGTCGAGGGACAGGCCGTACTCGACGCGTTCGGTGGCGGTGGCCTCGAAGAAGGGGGCCAGCGCGCGGCGCAGTCGCCGTTCCTTGTCCGGGTCGACGGCGAGTGTCCCGGGCAGCCGGCCGCGCAGTTCGGCCAGGTGCCGCGGGGTGGGCCGTACGACGATCAGGCGCCCGTGCGGGCGCAGCACGCGGTGGAACTCGGCCGGATTGCGCGGCGCGAACACGTCCAGTACGACATCGGCGGCGCCGTCGGTCAGTGGGAAGGGCCGGAAGACGTCCCAGCTCGCGGCGGCGGCCCGGTCGTGGGCCCGCGCCGCCGCATGCAGGGCGCGCGCGGAGGAGTCCAGGCCGAGGCGGCGGGCGCCGGGCAGCCGGTCGAGGACGCCGGCGAGGTAGTAGCCCGTACCGCATCCGGCGTCCAGGACCGTCGTCCGCTCGGCCGGCCGGGCGGTGGCCAGCCGGGCCGCCGCCTGGCGGAGGGGCTCGTACGCGCCGGTGGCCAGGAAGCGTGCCCTGGCGCGGACCATGGGCGCGTCGTCGCCGCTGGTGGCACGGGCGCCGGTGAGGAGGCCGACGTGGCCGTGGCGGGCGATGTCGAAGGAGTGGCCCGCCGCGCAGCGCAGGGCGCCGCGGGCGGGGTGGAGACCGGGTGCGCGGCACGTGGGGCAGCGGAGCAGGTCGAGGAAGGGTGCGAGGGCGGGCGGACAGGACACGGGCATGAGGCAGGCACTCCTGGGGGGCCGACGGGAAGGGGGCGGTGCCTGCGGTTCACCGCGGCAGGCACGCCGAGGAGGGCGACGCCGTACGGCATCGCCCTCGCGACCTTCCGGTCAGAGGAAGCAGTGGTGCGGGGTGCTCGTGAATGCCACGCGGGGAGTTTAGTCGCGGACTCCCGGATGCCTCAGGCGGGTCGGAGGGACGGGGCGGGGCCCAGGTGGGCGGTCAGGACGGCTTCGAGGGCCCCGGGGGCGGGGGCGGCGTCGGTGGCCCAGGCCGCGTAGCCGTCGGGGCGGACGAGGAGGGTGGTGCCGCGGGCGCTCGCCCAGTGGGCCACGGTGAGGCGGCCGGGGCGGGTCGCGGGCGGCGGCCGGTGGTCCGGGGTGACGAGGACGAACCGGCCGTCGCGCAGGGCCTCGTGGAGGCGGGTGCCGCCGGCGAGGCGGAGGTCGGGGACGCGGGTGCCGGTGAGGGGGTGGGCGCCGCGGGGGGCCGGGTAGCGGTGCCCGATGCCGGTGATCTGGGCGGTGATCCCGCGGCGGGCGGGGCCGACGGTGTTCAGGAACCCGGTGAGCAGGGCGCGGGCGGCCCGGGTCCAGGGGTGCTTGACCATGGCCAGCCGCACCAGCCCGCCGCTGCTGCGCAGGACCGCCCTGCCGACGGGATGCCGTTCGGCCTGGTAGGTGTCGAGCAGGGCGGGGTCGGCGTGACCGGCGAGGACCGAGACCAGCTTCCAGCCGAGGTTGGCCGCGTCCTGGAGGCCGGTGTTCATGCCCTGGCCGCCGGCCGGTGTGTGCACGTGCGCGGCGTCCCCGGCGAGGAAGACCCGCCCGACCCGGTACGCCGGCGCCTGCCGCTCGTCGCTGTGGAAGCGGGACATCCAGCGGGCGTCGTGCATCCCGTAGTCCCGGCCCAGTGCGAGCCGGGTGATCTCCTTGACCTCGGCCAGGTCCAGCGGCTCGGTGTCGGGGACGTCGCGGCCGCGGTGCCAGCAGATCACGCGGTGGTACCCGTCCCCGAACGGGGCGAGGAACGCGAACGCGTCGCCCACCGCGTCGACGGTGAGCAGCCCCTGCGGCTGTTCGGCCAGTCTGACGTCGGCGAGCACGACGGACCGGATCACCGACCTGCCCGGGAACGGCAGCCCGATCGCGTTCCGCACGGCGCTGCGCATGCCGTCGGCCCCCACGACGTACGCCGCCCGGAGGCTTTCCGTACGGCCCCGCGGTCCGCGGGTCTCGACCGTCACCCCGTCCGCGTCCTGGGCGAGCCCGGTCATCTCGGTGTCGTACCGGAAGCCGGCGCCCGCCTCGACGGCCCGCCTCAGCAGCGCCTTCTCGACCTCGTACTGCGGGAGGACGAGGAGGTGGGCGAAGCGGGAGGGGAGGTCGTCGAGGCCGATGGTGAGGCGGCCGAAGAGCCGGAGCCGGTCGAGGGTGCGGCCGGTGGCCTCCAGCTCGTCGGCGAGCCCGCGGGCGTCGAGCTGTTCGAGGGTACGGGCGTGCAGGACGAAGGCGCGGGAGAGGTTGCTGGTCTTCCGGGGGCGCTTCTCGAGCACGGTGACCGGGATTCCGGCGGCGGCGAGGTCACCGGCGAGGAGCAGCCCGGTGGGGCCGGAGCCGACGACGATGACCGGTGCGGGGGTGGTGGAGGGGGCTCCGCTGGTGCGCGTGGTGTCGGTGTTGCCGGTCATGGTGGCCTCCTGAAAGTGCCAACATCTGTGGGCCAACGTCCGTTGGTCAACACTTGTTGGCAACACTAGGAGGGCGACGGTGCGTCGTCAACAGTTGTTGGCCTACGAGTGTTGGCCTACGCTCGTGGGCATGACCGAGAAGCCCCCGGCCCCGCCCCGCCGCTCCGACGCCACCCGCACCGCCATCCTCACCGCCGCCCGCGAGCGCTTCGGCGCCGACGGCTACGACCGGGCCACCATCCGCGCCATCGCCAAGGACGCGGGGATCGACCCGTCGATGGTGATGCGCTATTTCGGCAACAAGGACGGACTGTTCGCCGCGGCCGTCGAGGTCGATCTGCGCTTTCCCGACCTCGCGCCCGTGCCCCGGGAGGAGGTGGGCCGGGCCCTGGTCGGCCACTTCCTGGACCTGTGGGAGGGGAACGAGCAGCTGCGGGCCGTGCTGCGCGTCGGCGTCACCAACCAGGCCGGGGCCGAGCGGATGCAGGGCATCTTCCGGGAGCAGCTGCTGCCCGTGGCCCGGCAGGTGTGTCCCGACCCCGAGCAGGTCCCGGCCCGCGCCGCCCTCTGCGCCGCCCAGCTCCTCGGTCTCGCACTCACCCGCTACGTCCTCCAGGTGCCCGCCGCACAGGCGCTGACGAGGGAGGAACTGGTGGTGTGGATGGGCCCGACGGTGCAGCGCTATCTGACCGCGCCGCACCCGTGACCCGCGCCCGCGATCCGCGTCCGCACCCGGCTCGCCCCGGGAAGAAGGTGCGGCACGGCGCCCGGTGGGAAAGACTCACTGGCCGTGGACACCACTGACGACGATCTCGCGCTCGTGGCGGCCGCCCGCCGCGTCGCCGAGGAGTACGCGCGCCCCGACATCCACACCGTGGCGGCGGCCGCGCGCACCGGCGACGGCAGGATCGTCACGGCCGTGAACGTCTACCACTTCACCGGCGGCCCGTGCGCCGAGCTGGTCGTGATCGGGGCCGCCGCGGGCCAGGGGGCGTACGAGCTGACCACGATGGTCGCGGTCCGCTCGCGCGACATGGCGGTGGTGCCGCCCTGCGGGCGGTGCCGGCAGGTCCTGATCGACTACTTCCCCGGTATCGCCGTCCTGGTCCAGCCGGGCGGACAACTGGAGCGGCGGTCCATCGCCGAGCTGCTCCCCGGTGCCTTCAGCCGGTCGGCGTCGTAGCGGCGGGAGCGGGAAACGCCGGGGGCGCCGACCTCGCCCGGGTACGCGTCACGCGCGTACCGACGGCGGGACAGGCGCCCCCGGCGTAGGAACCGATGTTCCGGCGATCAGGCCTTGGCCTGGGCGTCGGGCTTCACGTTGATGTTGGACGAGGTGGTCTTCGCCTTGCCGCGGGACTTGTCCAGCATCATCACCAGACCGGCGATGACCAGGAACAGGACGAGCGGGAGCAGCACGTAGAGGCCCAGCGTCTGAACGACGCTGAGGCCCTGACCGGGGTCGTCGCCGTCGTCGCGGGTCAGCGCGAGCGCGGGGGACGACATGAGCAGCATCATCAGCGTCGTACCGGCGGCCAGGGCGCCGGCGCGCAGGGCGTTCTTCTTGTCCACGACCTCAAGTTAGCGAATCACCCACAAGGCCGCGCGCCCGGGGTACCGTAGCGACCGCTCAACCGTCCCTGAGCTGGGCGAACACCTCCAGGAGTGCGCGCAGGCGCGGAGCGGCCGTCAGTTCCTCCAGCGGGACGGGCCTGCCCGCGCCGTCCGCGAGGGGCAACCGCCAGTTGGGGTACTCGGCGCAGGTGCCCGGCAGATTCTGCGGGCGGCGGTCGCCCACGCCGTCCGGGAGCCAGACGCCGATCAGCCGGGCCGGGGTGCGCAGCAGGAACCGGTGCACGGCGCGGACCTCCGCCTCCTCGGCGCTGCCGGGCGGTCCGGCCGCCGTGCGGTCCACCAGTCCGAGGCTGCCGAGCAGGGCGAGCCATTCGGCGGCGTCGGCGACGGCCTCGGCGCGCTCCTCGGCGGCGGGGCGGGTGAGCAGGCCGAGCCGGTCGCGCAGTTCGACGTGGTCGCCGGTGAGGCGGGCGGCGGTGGGCGGCAGGTCGTGGGTGGTGGCGGTGGCGAGGCAGTCGGCGCGCCAGCGTTCGGGGGGCAGGGGGCGGCCGTCGCCGGTCCAGTCGCGTTCGAACCAGAGCACGGAGGTGCCGAGCACCCCGCGCCGTTGCAGCGTCTCGCGGACACCGGGTTCGACGGTGCCGAGGTCCTCGCCGATGACGACGGCCCCGGCGCGCCCGGCCTCCAGGGCGAGGAGGGCGAGCATGGCCTCGGCGTCGTAATGGACGTACGTGCCCTCGGTGGGCGCGCTGCCCCGGGGGACCCACCAGAGCCGGAACAGGCCCATGACGTGGTCGATGCGCAGAGCGCCGGCGTAGCGGAAGAGGGCGCGCAGGAGGTCGCGGTAGGGGGCGTACCCGGTCGCGGCGAGGCGGTCGGGGCGCCAGGGCGGCAGGCCCCAGTCCTGGCCGCGCGCGTTGAAGGCGTCCGGCGGCGCGCCGACCGACATGCCCGCGGCGAAGACGTCCTGCTGCGCCCAGGCGTCGGCGCCGCCGGGATGCACGCCCACGGCGAGGTCGTGCACGACGCCGACCGGCATCCCGGCCTCCCGCGCGACGCGCTGCGCGGCCCGCAGCTGCCCGTCGGTGAGCCAGGCGAGGCGGGTGTGGAAGGCGACGCGGCCGGCGAGTTCGGTACGGGCGCGGGCGGTCGCCTCGGAGCGGGGGTCGTGCAGGCCGTCCGGCCACGTGGTCCAGTCGGGGCCGTGCGTCTCGGCGAGGGCGCAGTACGTGGCGTGGTCGTCGAGGGCCTGTCCGTGGGCGGCGCGGAAGGCGTCGTAGGCGGCCCGGCGGCCGGGCGCGAGGGGGACGGCGAGAACCGTCTCCAGCGCCTCGCGCTTCAGTTCCCACACCGCGTCGCGGTCGATGAGGGCGCCCTTGTCGAGCACGGCCGCGCGCAGCCGCGCGGCCCGCTCCAGGAGCGCGTCGAGCCGTTCGCGGTCCCCGGCGTACGCGTACTCGGGGACGTCCTCGACCCGCAGGTGCACGGGGTCGGGGAACCGGCGGGAGGAGGGCCGGTACGGCGACGGGTCCGTGGGCACGCCCGGCACCGCCGAGTGCAGCGGATTGACCTGGACGAACCCGGCCCCCGCGACGCGCCCGGCCCACCCCGCCAGCTCCGCGAGGTCCCCGAGGTCGCCCATCCCCCAGGACCGGCGCGAGAGCAGCGAGTACAGCTGGACGAGGAGTCCGTACGACCGTCCGCGCGGCGCGGGCAGCCGGTCGGGGGCGACGACGAGGTGGGCGCGGCCGGTGCGTCCGTCGGGGGCGAGGGCGGTGACCCGGTGGACACCGAAGGGCAGACCGGCGACGAGGGGGGCGGCTCCGCGGTGCGACCGAGGGTCCGTTCCCGCGTCGTACGACTCCTGTCCGCGCCCCCCGCTTCCGTACGGCTCGGGCTCGCGCCCCGTGCTCCCGTACGCCCCCTCCCCCGGTGCTCCCGGCACCGTCGCCTCCCGCGCCTCCCCCTGCTCCGTCTCGACGCGCACGCGCGTGCCGGGCGGCAGGGCGGCGAGGGCGCCGGGGTCCCGGGGGTCGCCGGCCCAGTGCACCACCGTCGGCGGCAGCAGGCGTTCGCGCAGTTCGCGCTCCCGGGCGGTGAGCGCGGCGCGGACCGCCCGGGGGGTCGAGGCGTCGACGCCCAGGGCGCTCAGGGCGGCGACGACGGCCGGGGCGGGGACGGTGACCGTACGGTCCGGGGCGGGGCTGTAGGAGACGGCGACCCCGTGCAGCTCGGCGAGCCGGGACAGCTCGTCCGCGCGCGCCCCGGTCATCTACGACCCCGCCGCGTAGGCGTCCGACTCGCTGGTCAGGGTGCTGGTGTCGGCGAGCGGGGGCTCGCTGGTCAGCGGCTCGGCGGCGGGCAGCGGGGGCTCGCTGGTCAGCGGCGCCGTGGTGGCGGCGGCCTCCGCGTTGAACGCGTACAGCCGGATCTCGCCGGTCTCGGTGGACTCGATGGACTCGATGGTCTCGGCGGACGGCTCCGCCAGGGGTTTGGGCTCGGGCGCGCCCCGGCCGTGTTCCCACTGGGCCGGGATCGGGGTTCGGGCCGGTGCGGCCACGGGGGCCTCCTTGTCCTGTACGGCGTCGAGGGTTATCGCAGCCCTACCCCGTGAAGGCCACCGCACTCACTATTCACTCAGTACATGTATCTAGTGCATACTGATCTCCATGAGCACCCGGCACATCCTCCTGGGCCTGCTGGAGGCGGGGCCGAGCCATGGCTACGACCTCAAGCGCCGCCACGACGAACGCTTCCCGCAAGCCCGCCCCTTGGCCTACGGGCAGGTCTACACGACCCTGCAACGCCTGGTCAGGGACGGTCTCGCCGAGGTCGAGGGGACCGACGCGGACGGCGGTCCGGAGCGCACGCTCTACCGGTCGACGGCCGCCGGGGCGCGCGAGCTGGCCCGGTGGGCCGGTGAGATCGCCCCGCCGGCGCCCTTCGTGGCGAACGAGATCTTCGCCAAGGTCGTCGTCTCCATCCTGTCCGGCGGCGATCCGGCCGCCTACCTCCGCGCCCAGCAGGACGCGCACAAGGCGCGGATGCGGGAGCTGACGGCGGTGAAGACGGACCCGGGCGCCGACCTGGCGACCGTGCTTTCGGCGGACTACGCCCTGAACCACCTCGACGCCGACCTCCGCTGGATGCACACCACGGCGGCCCGGCTGGCCACTTTGACCGCGGAGGTCGACACCACATGAACCACAGGGGGGACGCGATGAGCGACAAGGAAGAGGGACCGGTGCCGCTGCTGGCGGCCCGGAGCCTCGTCAAGGCGTACGGCAGGACACCGGCGCTGCGCGGCGCCTCGGTCGCGCTGGGCGCGGGCGAGATCCTCGCCGTGACCGGGGCCAGCGGCAGCGGGAAGTCCACGCTGCTGCACCTGCTGTCGGGGATCGCACGGCCGGACGAGGGCGCGGTGACGTACGACGGGCAGCGGCTCGACCGGCTGCCGGAGCGGCGGCTGACCGAGCTGCGCCGCACCGACTTCGGGGTGGTCTTCCAGTTCGGGCAGCTGATCCCGGAGTTGACGGCCGTGGACAACGTGGGGCTGCCGCTGCTGCTGGCCGGGGCCTCCCGCGCCACGGCCCGGGAGCGGGCGGGCGAGTGGCTGGAGCGGTTCGGGGTGCGGGGCCAGGAGGGACTGCGGCCGGGCGAGCTCAGCGGCGGCCAGGCGCAGCGGGTGGCGCTGGCACGGGCGCTGGTGACCGGCCCGAGGGTGGTCTTCGCGGACGAGCCGACGGGGGCCCTGGACTCGCTGGCGGGCGAGCAGGTGATGACGGCCCTGGTGCACACCGCCCGCGAGGCGGGCACGGCGGTGCTGCTCATCACGCACGACGCGCAGGTCGCGGCGTACGCGGACCGCGAGGTGCGGCTCGGCGACGGCCTCGTGCTCCCGGCGGGGGTGGCGGCGTGACGGGCGGTCCGGTGGGCGGCGGGACGGCCGGGGCGCGACCGCGGGACGGTGGCGCCGCGAGCGGGGGACGGCCGGCGCGGGACGAGGTGTCCGGCGCCGGTGTGCCGGCCGAGGCGCGGCTGGCCTGGCAGCTCGCCCGGGGCGCGGACCGGCGGGAGTGGTGGCGGGCAGGGCTGACCGCGGCCGGGGCCGCGCTGGCGACGGGGTTCGCGCAGGCCGCCGTGGTGCTGGGCTCCTTGCGGGGGCAGTACCACGTGTCCGTCGGCGACGGTCTGCTGAACGAGCCGGGCGAGCGTTCGGGGGTCGTCCTCGCCCTGGTGCTGCTGCTGGTGCCGGTGCTGGGGTTCCTCGGGCAGTGCGCCCGGATCGGTGCCGTGCACCGCGACCGGCGGCTGGCCGGGCTGCGGCTGGCCGGTGCCACCCCGGCCCAGGTGCGCCGGATCGCCGCGCTGGAGACCGGCCCGGCCTGTCTGCTGGGCTCGCTGCTCGCCACCGCCGCGGCCGTGGCGGTCGTACTGCGGCTGTGGAGCAGCCCGGCGCCGGCCGCCTGGGCGGGCCTCGCGCTGATCGCGCTCGCGGTGCCGGTGCTGGGCACGGCGGTGGCCGTACTGGCGCTGCGCCGGCTGGTGGCCTCGCCGCTCGGCTGGGTGCGCCGGGCCCGGCCGCGCGGCGGACGGGGGCCGGCGCTGCTGTTCGCGGGCGGGCTGCTGGTCGTCCTGCCGTCGGCGCTCTGGACCTTCGGCGGCGCGCGGAAGGGGCTGCCGTTGACGGTGTTCGCGCTGGTCGCCGCGGTCGGCGCGGGGACGGTGTGGCTGGCGGGCGGCACGGCGCGGCTGGCCGGGCGGCTGGTGGCGCGGCGGGCCCGGTCGGCGGCGACGCTGATCGCGGCGGAACGGCTGCGCGACGACCCGTGGGCCGCGGCCCGCACCCACGCGGCGGTGCTGCTGGTCACGGTGGTCGGCACCGGTTTCGTGGGCGTACGGCAGGCGCTCCTCGCCGAGCTGGACCGGATGCGCCGCGATCACCAGCTCGGCATGCCGACGGCCTTCTACACCACGGGCATCGGCCTGACGGGCGCCGCGATCCTCGTGGCCCTCGCGATCACCGTGTGCGGCCTCGCCGTCGGCACCGCGGAGTCGCTGGCGGACCGCCGCCGGGGGCTGGCCGCGCAGGTCGCCGCCGGGGTGCCGCGCGCGGTGCTCGGGCGGGCGCTGCTGCTGGAGACCGCGCTGCCGCTGGCGCCCGCGCTCGCGCTGGCGGGCGCCGGGGGCATGGCGATCGGCACCTGGTACGCCACGCTCGCCGACGGCACCGTCACCGTGCCCTACGCCGCCCTGCTGGTACCGGTCCTCGTCTACGGCTGCTGCCTGGCGGCGGCGGCCACCGCGCTCCCGCTGCTGCGCCGCTCGGCGCGTCCGGGGGAGCTGCGGTACGCGTGAGGGCGTACCGGCCCGTGCCCGCGGCCGGGGAGCCAGGCGGCGGGGCACGCCGCCGGGCCCCGCGTCCCGGCCGGGGAGCCGGGGCGTGGGGCGGATGCGCGGAGGCCCGGATCGTCAGGCGGAGATGCCGTCGATCCGGGCCATGGCGTCGTCCGCGCCGTACGGCTGCAGATAGGGCAGCCAGCGCGGGTCCCTGTGGCCGGTGCCGATGATGCGCCAGGCCAGGCCGGTGGGCGGGGCGGGTTTGTGGCGCAGGCGCCAGCCCAGTTCGACGAGGTGGCGGTCGGCCTTCACGTGGTTGCAGCGGCGGCAGGAGGCCACCACGTTGTCCCAGACGTGTTTGCCCCCGCGGCTGCGCGGGATGACGTGGTCGACGCTGGTTGCGACGCCACCGCAGTACATGCACCGGCCCCCGTCCCGCGCGAAGAGCGCACGACGGGTGAGCGGAACGGGCCCCCGATAGGGAACCCGCACGAATCGCTTGAGCCGGACCACGCTGGGCGCGGGGACTGTGACGGTCGCGCTGTGCATGAAGGCGCCGGATTCCTCGAGGGAGACGGCTTTGTTCTCCAGGACGAGGACGAGCGCGCGGCGGAGCGGTACGACGCCGAGCGGCTCGTACGACGCGTTGAGGACCAGGACATGCGGCACGGGTGCCTCCTTGGGCGTCGGCGGCGCGTGGCTCGCGCCGGGACGATCTGCAGTCAGTCTCCCCTCATGCCTGGTGGCGGCGCCACCATGTCCCGGTAACGGGCTGGGAGTGTTTTCGACCACAGGTGATACATCCCCCGGATCATGGCCTGTTCAAGCCAGGGTGAGCCCTGTCTCTCCCGCGCCCCTCCTTGGCGGATCCGCGCGGGGCACACACAATGCCCCGTTAGTGTGGTGGTGCTGGCCGTCCGGTGATCCTTTCGTGACCTCGCAGACCCTGCCCGCCCCACCGGTACGGACCGTGCAGCACCTGGAGGTACCTGCCGTGTCGTCCTTGCCCGTGGTCCTGAAGGCCGCCGGTGCGTCGCCGTCCCCCGCGCCGTCGGGAACCGCGCCGGCGGTGCCGACGCTCCAGGACGCCCAGGAGAGCGCGACGAACGCGGCGAGCTGGGTCGAGCAGAACTGGTCGACGTGGCTGGCCATGGGACTCCAGATCCTGCTGATCATCGTGGTGGCGGTCGCGCTGCGATCGGTGGTGCGGCGGGCGATCACCAAGCTGATCGAGCGGATGGCCCGTACCGCGCAGGCGGTGGACGGCACCGCGCTCGGCGGGCTGCTGGTGAACGCGGAGCGGCGGCGGCAGCGGTCGGCGGCGATCGGTTCCGTGCTGCGCTCGGTGGCGAGCTTCCTGATCCTCGGTACGGCGGCGCTGATGGTGCTGTCCACCTTCAAGATCAACCTGGCGCCGCTGCTGGCGTCCGCCGGTGTCGCCGGTGTGGCGATCGGTTTCGGCGCGCGGAACCTGGTCACGGACTTCCTGTCCGGCGTGTTCATGATCCTGGAGGACCAGTACGGCGTCGGTGACGTGATCGACGCGGGTGTGGCCACCGGTGAGGTGATCGAGGTCGGCCTGCGCGTGACGAAGCTGCGCGGTGCCGAGGGCGAGATCTGGTACGTCCGCAACGGCGAGGTCAAGCGGATCGGCAACCTGTCCCAGGGCTGGGCGACGGCCGGGGTCGACGTGACCGTGCGCTCGGGCGAGGACCTGGACCGGGTCAAGGCGACGCTGGACGAGGTCGCCGAGAAGATGAGCAAGGAAGAGCCCTGGAACGAGCTGCTGTGGGGCCCGATCGAGGTCCTCGGCCTGGACTCCGTCCTCCTCGACTCCATGGTGGTCCGCGTCTCCGCCAAGACCATGCCCGGCAAGAGCGTCTCCGTCGAACGCGAACTGCGCTGGCGCGTCAAGCGCGCCTTCGACGCGGCGAGCATCCGCATCGTGGGCGGCGCGACGGCCGTCGAGGACGTGGCGGACCTCCCCGACCCCACCGCCGCGGTCGCCGCCCCCTCCGTCTTCTCCGACGCCGACTCCCCGCAGTCGGTGACGGCGACGCCGATCACGACGCAGCGGACGGTGCCGCCGAAGAAGTAGGAGAAGCCGGAGGACGGTCCGGTGTGGAGGGGACGGTCATCGTGCCGTCGCGGCCGGATGACGAGCACGATCACGGGGCCTTCGAGCCGAGGGGGCGACGACCCCGCGGACGCGTGCCATGCCGCCGGTTACCGAGGTCGGCCACGGCGACCCCCTCCCCCCTCCCCGCGCCGTACCCCACCCGCGACGGCGGCGCCTTCCTCGCCGGCCGGCACGCCCCTCGCGACACCCCGGGATAACGACTCCGTTCCTCACGGCTCCCCCGTATTGACGCCTCCTCCGTGCCGGGCTTACGTTCACCCGCAATAGGAAAGTTTCCTAACAGTGAGGCAGGTGTCGGGAGCCATGGCAGGAACGGCCGGTACGCCGGGTACCCCGCGCGTGCTGCGCGCCATGAACGATCGCGCCGCCCTGGATCTGCTGCTGGAGCACGGGCCGCTGTCCCGGACCCGGATCGGGAACCTGACCGGGCTGTCCAAGCCCACCGCGTCGCAGCTGCTGGCCCGGCTGGAGGCGGCGGGGCTGGTCAGGGTGACCGGGACCAGTGAGGGACGGCCGGGGCCGAGCGCCCAGCTGTACGCCGTCGACCCCGGTGCCGCGTACGCCGCCGGCCTCGACGTCGCCCCGGGCCGCATCCGCGCCGCCGTCGCCGACATCACCGGCCGCACGGTCGGCGAGTACGAGCTGCCCACCCCCGGCAGACGCCCCGCGCAGCCCGTCGTACGGCAGGTCACCGACGCCCTCGACGGCGCGGTCGAGGCCGCCGGGCTCGCGCGCGGCGAGGTGCACCGGCTCGTCATCGGCACGCCCGGCGCGTTCGATCCGAACACCGGCCGGCTGCGCTACGCCTCGCACCTGCCCGGCTGGCACTCCCCCGCGCTGCTCGACGAACTCGCCGCCGCTTTGCCCATGCCGGTCGAGTACGAGAACGACGTCAACCTCGTCGCCCTCGCCGAACAGCGCCTCGGCGCCGCCCGCGGCCACGGCGACTTCGTGCTGCTGTGGAACGAGGAGGGCCTCGGCGCCGCCCTCGTCCTGGGCGGCCGGCTGCACCGCGGCTGGACCGGCGGCGCGGGCGAGGTCGGCTTCCTGCCGGTGCCCGGCACGCCGCTGGTCCGCCAGGTGACCAAGGCCAACAGCGGCGGCTACCAGGAGCTGGCCGGCGCCCAGGAGCTGCCGAAGCTGGCCCGTGAACTCGGCGTCCCGGACGTGCCGTCGGGCCCCTACACCGAGGCCGCGGAGGAACTGCTGGCGCGCGCCGCCGATCACGCGGCCGGCCCGCACCGGGAACTGCTCCGGGCGTACGCCACCCGCCTCGCCACCGGCCTCGCCGCGCTCGTCTCGGTCCTCGACCCCGAACTCGTCGTCCTCAGCGGCTCCGCCCTGACCGCCGGCGGCGAGGTACTGCGCGCCCTGATCCAGGCCGAGCTGGAGGAGCTGGCGGCGGCCAGGCCCCGGCTCGTCCTCGGCGACATCCGCGAACACCCCGTCCTGCGCGGCGCCCTGGAGGCCGCGCTCGCCACCACCCGCGACGAGGTCTTCGACACCTCGCGCCGGCCGCACCGCCCCGAATGACCGCAGCACCCCCGCAGCACCGCGTCCTCCCCTTCCCTACCCGCCACTGGGAGACCTCGCCATGCCCACAGCACTACCCGGAGTCACCCGAAAAGCCGCCTTCGCCCTGACCGCCTCCGCCGTGCTGCTCACCGCCGCGTGCACCGGACAGTCCGACGCGGGCGCCACGGACGACCCCACCAAGGACACGACGATCACCTTCTGGCACGCCTGGAGCGCGCCGAACGAGGTGAAGGCGGTCACGGCGCTGGTCGCCGGGTTCGAGAAGGCGCACCCCAACATCCATGTGCGCGTCGTCGGCAACATGACCGACGACAAGATCAACCAGGCGCTGCGCGCGGGCGGCACCGACGCCCCCGACGTGATCTCCTCCTTCACCACCAACAACGTGGGCAAGTTCTGCTCCTCGGGCGCGCTGGTCGACCTCGACCCCTTCCTGGGGAAGGCGGGCATCGATCCCGCGACGACCTTCCCGAAGGCCATGAACGAGTACACCCGGTTCGACGGCGACCGGTGCACCGTGCCGCTGCTCGGCGACGCGTACGGGCTGTACTACAACAAGACGGCGTTCGAGAAGGCCGGCATCGCCCGTCCCCCCGAGACCTGGAGCGAGTTCGAGGCCGACGCCAGGAAACTGACCGTCCCCGACGGCGACTCGTACAAGCAGCTCGGGTTCATGCCGGACTACCACGGCTGGGAGTCCACCACCGAGCACTACCTCGGCCAGTTCTCGCCGACGTACTTCACGAGGGACGGGAAGTCGAACATCGCCAAGGACCCCGCGTTCCGGGAGGGGTTCGCGCTCCAGAAGCGGCTCGTGGACGAACTCGGCGGATTCCGGCGGCTGGAGCGGTTCCGCGCCACCCTCGGCGACGAGTGGGGCCCCAGGCACCCCTTCCACACCGGCCAGGTCGCCATGCAGCTGGACGGCGAGTGGCGGCTCGGGATGGCCGAGCAGGCCGAGCCGAAGTTCGAGATAGGGGTCGCCCCGCTGCCCGTACCGGACGACCAGAGGAACCAGTACGGCAAGGGGTACATCACCGGCACCGTCGCGGGCATCGCCGCCACCAGCCACAAGCAGAACGCGGCCTGGGAGTTCGTCAAGTACGTCACCACGGACACGGACGCCGTGGTCGGCTTCGCCAACGGCATCCACAACGTGCCCTCCACCTTCGCGGCCCTCAGGTCCCCGGAACTGAGGTACGACCCGCGCTTCAAGACCTTCCTGGACATCGCCGCGAACCGCTACTCCACCACCACGCCCGCCTCCGTCAACGGCGGCCAGTACCTCGTGACCATCCAGCAGTTGGGCTACGACTACGAGAGCGGCAGGGTCAAGGATCTGACGGCCGGACTGGAGAAGGCGGCCGCGCAGATCGACACGGACATCGCGCAGGCGGAGTAGCCGATGAGCACGCTCACCTCGGCCTCCAGGCGCCGCCGGGCGGCACTGCGGACCCTCGCCTTCCTGTCGCCCTGGCTGATCGGCTTCGCGGTGTTCTTCGCGTACCCGCTGATCTCGACGGTCTACTTCTCCTTCATGCACTACGACGGCTTCCGGCCGCCCACCTGGAGCGGCGGGAAGAACTGGGCCTACGTCTTCGAGCACTACCCGCTCTTCTGGCCCGCCCTGCGCAACACCCTGTGGCTGGTCGTGGTGACGGTGACCCTGCGCGTGCTCTTCGGGCTCGGCGTCGGGATGCTCATCACGAGGATCAGGACGGGCACGGGGATCTTCCGCACCCTCTTCTACCTGCCGTACCTCGCCCCGCCGGTCGCCGCCACCATGGCCTTCGCGTTCCTCCTCAACCCGGGCACGGGCCCGGTGAACTCGCTGCTGGGCAGGACCGGGCTCCCGGCGCCGGGCTGGTTCGGCGACCCCGACTGGTCCAAGCCGGCGCTCACCCTGCTCGCGCTGTGGGGCATCGGCGACCTGATGGTGATCTTCATGGCGGCGCTGCTCGACGTGCCGGCGGAGCAGTACGAGGCGGCCGAACTGGACGGCGCCTCGGCGTGGCAGCGGTTCCGGTACGTGACGCTGCCGAACATCTCGCCGATCGTGATGTTCGCGGTCGTCACCGGGGTGATCCAGACCATGCAGTACTACACGGAGCCGCTGATCGCGGGAAAGGTCGCCTCCGGGGTGATCCAGGGCGCGGGCGCCCAGTTCGAACCCGGCTACCCGGACAGGTCCACGCTCACCCTCCCCCAACTCGTCTACAACCTCGGCTTCCAGCGCTTCGACTACGGCTCCGCCTGTGTCGTCGCCCTCGTCCTCTTCGCCCTGTCGATGGCGTTCACCGCGACGCTGATGCGGCGCCGGGGCGGCCTTGTCCAGGCAGGTGAACGATCATGACCCAGGTTCTCGCCCGGCCGGCCGAGGTGTCCGCGCCCGAGCGGCGCACCGCCCGCCGCAAGGAGCTGCTCCAGTGGATCGCGGTGCACTGCCTCGGTGTCGCCGCCGCGCTCTTCTTCGTGCTGCCCTTCGTGTTCGTCGTCCTGACCTCGCTGATGAGCGACAGCCAGGCGCTGAGCCGGGACCTCGTCCCGCACACCTGGGAATGGGGCAACTACCGCAAGGTCTTCGACACCCCCGGCTTCCTCACCTGGTGGAGGAACACGCTGGTCTACGCCGGCCTGGGCACCGTACTGACCGTGGTGTCCTCGGTCCCCGTGGCGTACGCCCTCGCCAAGTTCCGCTTCCGGGGCCGCAACCTCGCCCTGATGCTGGTGATCTCGACGATGATGCTGCCCCCGCAGGTCGTCGTCATCCCGATGTACCTCTTCTGGGCGAAACAGCTGGACCTGTCCGGGACGCTGTGGCCGCTGATCGTCCCGATGGCGTTCGGCGACGCGTTCTCCATCTTCCTGCTGCGCCAGTTCCTGATGACGATCCCGGACGAGTACGTCGACGCCGCCAAGGTCGACGGCTGCGGCGACCTGCGCACCCTGGTCCGGGTCATCCTGCCGATGGCGAAGCCCGGCATCGCCGCCGTGGCCCTCTTCCAGTTCTTCAACGCCTGGAACGACTACTTCGGCCCCCAGATCTACGCCTCCGAGAACCCCGGCGCCTGGACGCTGAGTTACGGCCTGGAGTCCTTCAAGGGCGCGCACCACACCGACTGGAACCTCACCATGGCCGCGACGGTGCTGGTCATGGCCCCCGTGATCCTCGTGTTCTTCTTCGCCCAGAAGGCATTCGTCGAAGGCGTCACGCTCACCGGAGTGAAGGGTTGATCTCTGTATGAAACTCACCGTGGTCGGCGGCGGCTCGACCTACACCCCCGAACTCGTCGACGGCTTCGCCCGGCTCAGGGACACCCTGCCCGTCGAGGAACTGGTCCTGGTGGACCCGGCCGCCGAACGCCTGGAACCGGTGGGCGGGCTGGCCCGGCGGATCTTCGCCCGCCAGGGGCACGGCGGGAGGATCGTGACCACCTCCGACCTGGACGCGGGCATCGACGGCGCCGACGCCGTGCTGCTCCAGCTGCGCGTCGGCGGACAGGCGGCCCGGCAGCGGGACGAGACCTGGCCGCTGGAGTGCGGCTGCGTCGGCCAGGAGACCACCGGCGCGGGCGGCCTCGCCAAGGCGTTGCGCACCGTGCCCGTCGTGCTGGACATCGCCGAGCGGGTGCGCCGCGGCAACCCGCGCGCCTGGATCATCGACTTCACCAACCCGGTGGGCATCGTCACCCGCGCCCTGCTGCACGCCGGGCACCGCGCCGTCGGCCTGTGCAACGTGGCGATCGGCCTCCAGCGGAAGTTCGCCGCCCACCTCGGCGTGACCCCGGCGGACGTGCACCTGGCGCACGTGGGGCTCAACCACCTCACCTGGGAGACCGCTGTACACCTCGGCGGCCCCGAGGGCGAGAACGTGCTGCCCGAGCTGCTCGCCGAGCACGGCGACGCCATCGCCGACGACCTGCGCCTGCCCCGTCGGCTCCTCGACCGTCTCGGCATCGTCCCCTCCTACTACCTGCGCTACTACTACGCGCACGACGAGGTGGTGCGCGAACTGCGCACGAAGCCGTCACGGGCCGAGGAAGTGGCGCGCATGGAGCGGGAGTTGCTGGCGATGTACGGCGACCCGGCCCTGGACGAGAAGCCGGCACTGCTCGCCAGGCGGGGCGGGGCGTACTACTCGGAGGCCGCGGTGGACCTCGCGGCGGCGCTGCTCAGCGGGGGTGGCAGCCCGTACCAGGTGGTGAACACGCTCAACAAGGGCACGCTGCCCTTCCTCGCCGACGACGCGGTGATCGAGGTGCAGGCGGCGGTCGGCCCGACCGGTCCCGCGCCGCTGCCCGTGCCGGAGGTGGACCCGCTGTGCGCGGGCCTGATCGCGAACGTGGCGGCGTACGAGGAGCTGGCCCTGGAGGCGGCGCTGCGCGGCGGCCGGGACCGGGTCTTCCGCGCCCTGCTCGCGCATCCGCTGATCGGCCAGTACGACTACGCCGAGGCCCTGACCGACAGACTGATCGCACACAACCGGGAGCATCTCGCGTGGGCCTGACCTCGACCGACACCACGAGCGTGCTCGCCATCGACGCGGGCAACAGCAAGACCGACGTGGCCGTGGTCAGCGCCGCCGGAGAGGTGCTGGCCACGGCGCGCGGCGGCGGCTTCCGGCCGCCCGCGGTGGGCGTGCCGGCGGCCCTGGAGGCGCTCGCCGAGCCGGTGGGGCGGGCGCTGGCGGACGCGGGGCTCGGCTCCGTCACCCATGTCTCCGCCTGTCTGGCCAACGCCGATCTGCCCGTGGAGGAGGAGCGGCTGGCGAGCGCCCTGCGCGCGCGGGGCTGGGGCGCCTCGGTGGAGGTGCGCAACGACACCTTCGCGGTCCTGCGCGCGGGCGTCGCCGAGCCCCGGGGCGTGGCGGTGGTGTGCGGCGCGGGCATCAACTGCGTGGGGATGCGGCCCGACGGCCGTACCGCCCGCTTCCCGGCGATCGGCCGGATCTCCGGCGACTGGGGCGGCGGCTGGGGGCTCGCGGAGGAGGCCCTGTGGTTCGCGGCGCGGGCGGAGGACGGCCGCGGGGAGGCCACGGCGCTCGCGCGGACCCTGCCCGCCCACTTCGGGCTGTCCTCCATGTACGCGCTGATCGAGGCCCTGCATCTGGAGCACCTCGCGCCCGGCCGGCGGGGCGAGCTGGCCCCGGTGCTGTTCGCGACGGCGGCCGACGGCGACCCGGTGGCGCGGGCGATCGTGGACCGGCTCGCGCAGGAGGTGACGGTGCTGGCCACGGTCGCGCTGACCCGCCTGGACCTGCTGGACGAGGAGACGCCGGTGCTGCTCGGCGGCAGTGTGCTGACCGCCGGGCACGCCCAGCTGAACGACGGGGTGCGGGCCCTGCTGGCGGCCCGCGCCCCCAAGGCAGCCGTGCACGTCGTCGACGCGCGCCCGGTCCTCGGCGCAGTACTCCTCGGCCTGGACCGGCTGGAGGTGCCGGCAGGGGCGCGGGAGCGGGCGCGACGGTACTGGGAAGCGCCCTGAACTCCCCTGTGGAGAAACGGTTTCCTCTGGCCGTGCACGGACCGGCCCGAGGAACCGAACACCTGCTCCCGGCGTGTATACGGACAGCACATACTGGGACCACACAAGATCCAGTGAAGGCCGATGCGGAATGTCACTCCGTGCGGCGATACTTGGCTGCGTACGGATGACCATGGGGGAGGTCGAGTGACACACCCGCCGCAGAGCGCAGCACCACCGGCCGCGGGCTCCGCCGTGCCCGGCGTACCCGGCATCCCCGCGCAACCCGGCCCGCCGGTCCGGGCGCCGCGCCCACCGCGCCCACCGCAGTCCCGGCGGACCGCCTTCACCGAGGGCGCCGAGAGGCTGCGCGCCGCCGCGACCACCGAGCCGGGCCGGCTGCGCCTCATCGGCGCCGTACTCGCCCTGCTGGTCGTGGCGTTCGGCGCGGTCACCGCCTGGCAGAGCAGCGAGCGCGCGGCCGCCGCCGACGACGTGCTGCACCGCAGCCAGCCCCTCAGCTCCGGCGCCGCCGACATCTACCGCGCCCTCGCGGACGCCAACACCGCCGCCTCCAGCGGCTTCCTGGCGGGCGGCCAGGAGCCGGCCGCCACGCGCGACCGGTACGAGAAGGACATCAGCACCGCCGCCTCCGGCCTGGTCACGGCCGCCGCCAACGCCGAGCCCGGCTCCGCCTCCGAGGCCACCATCGCCCGCCTGAACCGGCTGCTGCCCGAGTACAAGGGCCTCATAGAGCGCGCCCGCACCTACAACCGGCAGGGCTACCCGGTCGGCGGCGCCTACCTGCGGTACGCCAACGAGAAGATGCAGGCGGAGATGCTCCCGGCCGCGGAGGACCTCTACACCAAGGAGAACGCGCGCCTGGACGCCGACTACGGGGACGCGACGCCGTACCCCTGGGCGGCCATCGCGCTCGGCGTGCTCGCCCTCGCGGCCCTCGGCTGGGCCCAGCGACGCGACTACCGGCACACGAACCGCGTCCTCAACCACGGCCTGGTCGCGGCCGGTTCCGCCACGCTGATCGCCCTGCTGTGGCTCACCGTCGGGCACACCGTCGCCCGCTCCGAGCTGAACGGCTCGTACGACCACGGCGTCCGCTCCCTGACCGTCCTGCACGACGCCCGCATCGCCTCCCTGAAGGCGCGGGGCAACGAGAACCTGAGCCTGGTGGCGCGCGGCGCCGAGACCGTCACGGTCGGCGGCAAGCAGTACGACACGTACTACTACGACTTCGACAAGGACATGACGGTGCTCGCCCGGGAACTCGGCCGGGCCGAGCGGCTCGCCGACGACTCCGGCGGCACGGCGCCCGTCAAGGCCGCCGAAGGCAGCACCGCACTGTGGAAGCAGCGGCACGCCGCGGCCCGCGCCGAGGACGAGAACGGCAACTACCAGCAGGCGCTGGACAAGGTGATCGGCGCCAAGGGCACCACCGGCGAATGCTTCGACGGTGTCGACAGCGACCTCGCCCGCGCGATAGGCCATGAGCAGGCCGAGTTCCACCGGGCCGCCACGGACGGGCGGGACGCCATGACCGGGCTGCCCGCCGGCGCCGGCGCCCTCGCGGTGCTCGGCGCGGCGGGCGCGCTCGCCGGGATCGGCCGCAGGCTTTCGGAGTACCGGTGAGAAGGGGCATGGCGATGGGCGTGAGCCGGCTGCGCGGCTGGGGCGGTGTCGGCACGATGGCGGTCCTGTGCGCCCTGGCGCTGGCGTTCGTCCTGCTGCTGCCGTGCACCCAGACCCCGCACCACCGGCCCGCGCCCGACCGGGCCGGGCAGCAGCTCGCCGAGGGCAGCCAGGTGCGCGCCGACGCCTGCCAGGACTCCGAGGCGCAGAAGCAGACCCTCGCCCCGTCCGGCGCGGACGGCCCGACCATCGACGCCATCAAGGCCCGCCAGGGCGTCCGGCGCAAGCTGGTCGTCGGCGTCGACCAGAACAGCTACCGCTGGGGCTACCGCAACCCCAACACCGAGGGCGCCCAGCTGGAGGGCTTCGACATCGACCTGGTCCACCGCATCGCCCAGGACATCCTCGGCGACCCGGACGCGGTCCAGTTCAAGGCGATACCGACCAGCCAGCGCATCTCGGCGATCCAGGACGGCCGCGTCGACATGGTCGTACGGACGATGACGATCACCTGCGAGCGGCTCGGGCAAGTGGCCTTCTCGGCGCCGTACTTCAAGACCGGGCAGCAGGTGCTCGCGCCCAAGGCGTCCCCGATCACCGGGTACAACGGCACGCTGGCGCACAAGAAGGTGTGCACGGCGGCCGGTTCGACGGCGTACGCGAAGCTGGACGCGGACAGGAAGGCCGGGACCCTGCCCGCCTCCACCGACATCTCCACCACCGTGCCCAGCCAGCTCGACTGCCTGGTGCGGCTCCAGCTCGGCGAGGTCGACGCGGTGGTCACCGACGGCGCCCTCGCCGCGAGCCAGGCCGCGCAGGATCCCACGGTGGAACTCAAGGGAGCGCCGTTCACGACCGAGTACTACGGAGTGGCGATGCGGAAGGACGCCTCCGATCTGGTACGCCGGGTCAACCGGGTCCTGGTCGCCTACCGCGCGAGCGGCTGGCAGGCGTCGTACGACACATGGCTGTCGGCCACACTGGGCAAGGACTCCTCGGCGTCCAAGCCGCCCGCACCGCAGTACCTGCGCACCAGTTGATGCACAGCCGACCGGAACACACAGCAAGCGAGAGGTGATCGATGGGCGTCACGGACCCCGCCGGGCCGGTGATGGACCGGGACGAGGTGGACCGTGCGCTGGCGCGGCTCGGCCAGGAGCACGAGGCGATCGAGACCTCGCTGCTGGCCTTGCAGGACCACGCGGGCCGCAGACTCCTGGAGGGCGCCGAGCTGACCGGCGTCACCCAGGAGCGCTGGCAGGCCACGGAGGCGCGGATCACCCTGCTGTGGTCGTACTTCGACGCCTACACGGCCACGCTGCGCGGCGCCCGAGACATCCGCGCCCGGCGCCGCTGGTCCAGCCGCGAGGACCTGGCCGAGCTGACCGAACTGCTGCGGGGCACCTCCGTCGCGATCGCGGACGCCGGCAGCGGCGTGCTGAGCGAGAGCCTCTCGCTGGCCGAGCTGGTCGACCGGATGAACGAGCTGTACGCGACCAGCCTGGACCTGGTCGTCGCCGCCGACGCGGTCTGGTCGGCGCTGCCCGCGCGGATCGACCTCCTGTCCGCCGAACTCCAGCGCACCCGGCAGCTCGCGCACTCCGTCGGCGTGCGCCCCGGCGAACACCCGGCCGGGGACGACCTGGAACGGATCACCCGCACCCTGACCCGGCTGCGCGAGGACGTGATCCGTGACCCGCTCGCCTTCTGGGTGCCGGCCAAGGGCAGCTCCGCGCCCGGCGGCGGCCGTCCGGACACGACGGTGTACGACCGTGAGGCGCGCGCCCTGGAGGACGTGCGGCGGGAGATCGAAGCGGTGCTCACCGTGCGCCAGGACGCCGAGGCCCGGCTGATCCGCCTCCGGGACGTCCTCTCGCGCGCCGACCGCACCCTCGCCGAGGCCCGCACCGCGCGCGGCGAGGTGCTGGCGAAGATCGCCGCCACCGAGGTGCCCGTGGTCAGCGGCCCGCCGACCGTGCTCCAGGAGCAGCTGGCGACCGCGGCCGAGTACCGGCGGGGCGCCCAGTGGCACCGGCTGTCCCCGCTGCTGGAGTCGCTGGAGCAGAAGGCGGAGGACGAACTGCTGCGCGCCCGCGAGCAGCTGACCGCCGTCACCGCGCCGCTCGCGGTCCGCGCCGAACTGCGCGGCAGGCTCGACGCCTACAAGGCGAAGGTCGCCCGGCACGGCCTGGCCGAGGACCCGTTCCTGGTGGAGCGGTACGACGCGGCCCGGCGGATGCTGTGGAGCGCGCCCTGCGATCTGCGGGTGGCCGAGCAGGCGGTGCTGCGCTACCAGCGGGCGGCGGCCGAACTGCTGGGCGCGGCGCCCGAGGACCGTAAGGGGGACCAGTGATGAGCGGGGCCGGGCGGGCCTGTCAGCGGCCGGGCTGCGAGGGGGCGTACGAGGACGTCGGCGGCGGCGAGCTGTACTGCGACACCTGCGGCCTCGCGCCGGTGGTGTCGGCCGGGGGACCCCCCTCCGGGGGAGGGATGGTCGGCTCGCCGCCCACCGGGCTCACCCGGGGCGCGGCGGACAGCCGCGGCTCCGGCAGCGCCCGCAGCGCGCGTACCTCCTCGCAGTCGTCCAGGTCGCGGCGCTCGGTGTCGGGGCGGTTGTCGCGTTCGCTGTCGGGCGGGTCCACCGCGCGCTCGGTGTCGGTGCGCAGCTCCGGCTCCGCGTCCGGGTCCTCGGGGCGCGGACGGCTGGGCGCGGGGCTGGTGCACGTGCCGCAGGTGCCGCGGCCCGACCCGAACACGATGGTCCTGGAGAACCCCGAGGTACCCGAACGCAAACGGTTCTGCTCCCGCTCGGACTGCGGTGCCCCGGTCGGCCGGGCCCGGGGCGAACGGCCGGGCCGCACCGAGGGGTTCTGCACCAAGTGCGGCCACCCGTACTCCTTCGTGCCCAAGCTGAAGGCCGGGGACATCGTGCACGGCCAGTACGAGGTCGCCGGCTGCCTCGCGCACGGCGGCCTGGGCTGGGTCTACCTCGCCGTGGACCGGGCCGTCTCCGACCGCTGGGTGGTGCTCAAGGGCCTGCTGGACACCGGCGACCAGGACGCCATGGCCGCCGCGATCTCCGAGCGGCGCTTCCTCGCGGAGATCGAGCACGCCAACATCGTGCGGATCTACAACTTCGTGGAGCACCTGGACCAGCGCACCGGCTCCCTCGACGGCTACATCGTCATGGAGTACGTCGGCGGCAAGTCCCTCAAGGAGATCGCCAACGGCCGCCGCACACCGGAGGGCAGACGCGATCCGCTGCCCGTGGAGCAGGCGTGCGCGTACGGCATCGAGGCGCTGGAGGCGCTCGGCCACCTGCACAGCCGCAACCTGCTGTACTGCGACTTCAAGGTCGACAACGCCATCCAGACCGAGGACCAGCTCAAGCTGATCGACATGGGCGCGGTGCGCCGCATGGACGACGACGAGTCCGCGATCTACGGCACGGTGGGCTACCAGGCGCCCGAGGTCGCCGAGATCGGCCCCTCGGTGGCGAGCGACCTGTACACCGTGGGCCGCACCCTCGCCGTGCTCACCTTCGACTTCCAGGGCTACACGAACGTCTACACCGACTCGCTGCCCGATCCCGAGAGCATCGAGGTCCTCCGGCGCTACGAGTCCTTCTACCGCTTCCTGGTCCGCGCCACCGACCCCGACCCCGCCCGCCGCTTCGGCTCCGCCCAGGAGATGGCCGAACAGCTGACGGGCGTGCTGCGGGAGGTCGTGGCGCTCCAGACGGGGGAGGCGCGGCCGGCCCTTTCGACGCTGTTCGGACCCGAGGTGCGGGTCACGGACACGGAGTTGTTCCCCCGGCTGGCGGAGGGTGTGTCGCGGTGGGGGGCGCGGGAGGTCGCGGCGCGGAGGAAGCGCGCACCCGCGCCGGACCCCGTGGTACCGGCTCCTCTCGCCCCCGCCCTCGTCAGGCCGCTCGACCTCCCCGCCGCCGCCCTCGCGCTGCCCGTGCCCCTGGTCGACGCGGGCGACCCCAACGCCGGGTTCCTCGCGGGGCTGGTGGCGTCCGCGCCCGGGGAGCTGATCGGGGCGCTGGCGGCGGCACCCGTGCAGAGTGTGGAGACGCGCCTGAGGCAAGTGCGGGCGCGGCTGGAGACCGGGGACCACTACGGCGCCTCGACCGGGCTCGCCTCGCTGGACGAGGAGCGGCCCGAGGACTGGCGGGTGGTGTGGTACCGGGGCGTGGCCGCCCTGGTCACCGGCGACTTCGCGGGCGCCGCGCTCGCCTTCGACGCGGTCTACGACGCCTTCCCCGGCGAGGCCGCGCCCAAGCTGGCGCTCGCCCTGTGCGCCGAGGTACTGGGCCAGTTGGACAACGCGGCCGATTACTACCACCTGGTGTGGGCGACCGACCCCAGCTATGTGAGCGCCGCCTTCGGGCTCGCCCGGGTCCGGCTCGCCGCGGGCGACCGGCAGGGCGCGGTGCGCGCGCTGGAGTCGGTGCCGGAGTCGTCCATCCACTACACGGCCGCCCGGGTCGCCGCCGTCCGGGCCCGGCTCAGACAGCGCACCGCGGGCGCGGGTGACGTACCGTTCCTGGACGACCTGACCGCCGCCGCCGGGCAGGTCGAGGCGCTCGACGCGTACGGGCTCGACCCGGCGCGGCGCGAGGTACTGTCGGCGGAAGTGCTCGGTTGCGCGCTGGACTGGATACTCTCCGGGGGCCAGGACACAGCCCGGCCGGTCGCCGCCGGACGGGTGCTGCTGGGCAGCGGGCTGGACGAGCGGGGCCTGCGCTTCGGCCTGGAGCGCGCCTACCGCACGCTGGCCCGGCTGGCGCCCGGCGGCGAGGAGAGGATCGAACTGGTGGAACGGGCCAACCGTTACCGCCCCCGGACGTGGGTGTAGTTGATGTCGCAGATGCCCCAGCAGGCCGCACCGGCCACGTGCCCGAGCTGCGCGGAACCCGTCGAGCCGGACGACCTCTTCTGTGGTGCGTGCGGTCACGACCTCTCGGTGGTGCCCGCCCCGCCCCAGGACCACCCGACGCTGACGATGACCGGGCCACCGGCGCCGGGCGGCTTGGACGCCGGTTCCCCGGAGCCCGGGTCCGGGGACGGCGTCGACTGGCCCGCCCCCGAGCCATCTGGTTCCGGCTCCACCTCGCCCAAGACCCACCTGCCGACCGACCTGCCCGGCACCGACTCGGGCGGCCACCCGCTGCACCCCGGCGTACCGCGGCCGCCCGCCGAACCGCCCTCGTCCGGCGTACGCTTCGACCGGCCGGCGGAACCCGAGGAGTACCCCTTGCAGGCTCCCGATCCCCGCGCGGCGGGCGAGACCCCCGTTCCCGAGCGGGCCGAGGAGCACGCGCAGCCCGCCACCACCTGTGTCGCCTGCCGCGCCGGCCGCGTGGACAGCGACGGCTACTGCGAGAACTGCGGGCACGCCCAGCCCCGCGAACGCGACCACATGGAGCGGGAGTCCGGCCCGGTGGCCGCCGTCAGCGACCGCGGGCTGCGCCACCACCGCAACGAGGACTCCTTCGCCCTCGGCCACACCGCGCTGCCCGACGGCAGCCCCGCCACGCTCGCCGTCGTCTGCGACGGCGTCTCCTCGGCGACCCGCCCCGACGAGGCCTCCGCCGCCGCCGCGCGCGCGGCCGGTGACAGCCTGCTCGCCGCCCTGCCGCGCGGCACCCATCCGCAGGCGGCCATGCACGAGGCGATCGTCGCCGCCGCCCAGGCCGTCAACGCGCTGGCCGGGGAGCCGGACGCGGCCCGCGAGCACGACCCGCACCAGAACGCGCCGGCCTGCACCATCGTCTCCTCCGTGGTCGCCGCCGGGCTCCTGGTGGTCGGCTGGGTCGGCGACAGCCGCGCCTACTGGGTGCCGGACGACCGCACCGCGCCGCCCGCCCGGCTCACCGAGGACGACTCCTGGGCCGCGCAGATGGTCGCCGCCGGACTGATGAACGAGGCCGAGGCGTACGCCGACGAGCGCGCCCACGCGATCACCGGCTGGCTCGGCGCGGACGCCTACGAACTGGACCCGCACACCGCCTCGTTCAAACCGGACCGGCCCGGCGTCGTGGTGGTGTGCACCGACGGGCTGTGGAACTACGCCGAGACGGCCCGGGAGATGGCCGAGACGATCCCGGCGGACGCCGCCGTCCGGCCGCTGCACAGCGCCCGCGTCCTGGTCGGCCACGCCCTGGACGGCGGGGGCCACGACAACGTAACAGTGGCGGTCCTGCCGTTCCCGGCACCGTCGCAGGGGGCAGGATCGGCCTGAGGCCACGGGCCGGAGGGGACCGGCCCGTACACGGCACCGCCGCGCGTAGGCACGGTGGTGGAGGGGGATTTGAGTTCGTATGGCCAATTTCGCGAAACCGAGCGTGCCACGGTTCTCGGTGGACGTGTACCAGAACGAGTACCTGCCCGAGGGCGGCCGCGAGGTCAACGCCATCGTCACGGTGACGGCGACGGGCGGCGGCACGCTGGGCGGGGGCCTGGGCGCGGTCGCCTCCGGCGGGCGGCCGTCCGCCGCCGTGGCGCTCATGGTCGACTGCTCGGGCTCCATGGACTACCCGCCGACCAAGATGCGCAACGCCCGGGAGGCCACGGCCGCCGCCGTCGACACCCTGCGTGACGGCACCCACTTCGCGGTGATCGGCGGCACCCATGTGGCCACCGAGGTCTATCCCGGTGGCGGCCACCTCGCCGTCGCCGGCCCGGCCACCCGGGAAGAGGCCAAGCAGGCGCTACGGCGACTCACCGCGGGCGGCGGTACGGCCATCGGCGCCTGGCTGCGCCTCGCCGACCGGCTGCTGTCCTCGGCGGACGTCACCCTGCGTCACGGCATCCTGCTCACCGACGGGCGCAACGAGCACGAGTCGCCGCAGGACCTGCGCGCCGCCCTCGACGCCTGCGCCGGCCGGTTCACCTGTGACGCGCGGGGCGTGGGCACCGACTGGGAAGTGAAAGAAGTCACAGGGATCGCCTCCGCGCTCCTCGGCACCGCCGACATCGTGGCCGACCCCTCGGGCCTCGCCGCCGACTTCACCCGGATGATGGAGGCGGCGATGGGCAAGGAGGTCGCCGACGTCGCCCTGCGGGTGTGGACGCCGGTCGGCACCGACATCCGCTTCGTCAAGCAAGTCGCCCCCGCCGTCGAGGACTTGACCGCCCGCCGCACCGAGGCGGGTCCGCGCGCCGGGGACTATCCCACCGGCTCCTGGGGCGACGAGTCCCGCGACTACCACCTGTGCGTGGAGGTACCGCCGGCCGGTCTGGGCCGCGAGATGCTGGCCGCGCGGGTGTCGCTGGTGGTCCCACAGGCGGACGGCACGGCACAGGGTCTGGGAGCGCAGGGCCTCGTACGGGCCGTATGGACCGACGACATGACGGCGTCCACCGCGATCAGCCCCCAGGTCGCCCACTACACCGGCCAGGCCGAACTGGCACAAGCCATCAAGCAGGGCCTCGATCTGCGCAAAGTGGGCGATTTCGACGGAGCAACTGCCAAACTGGGACGGGCCGTTCAGCTGGCGAGTGCCTCCGGGAACGCGGATACTGCGAAACTGCTTTCGAAGGTGGTGGACGTGGTCGACGCCGCGACAGGTACTGTGCGGTTGAAGACGAGGGTCGCGGAGGCCGACGAGATGACTCTGGAGACCCGGTCCACCAAGACTGTTCGTGTAAAGAAGTGACCCTGCAAGCGACCCGGGCCATCCGGCCGGACCCTTAGGAAGAAGGGGAAGCACCGACATGCCGACCTGCCCGAACGGACACCAGTCGGGTTCCGACGACTGGTGCGAGGTCTGCGGTCACCGCATGGCCGGTGCCGTACCTCCGCCCCCGCCTCCCCCGCCGCCCGGCGGCTACGGCTTCCCGCCCCCGCAGGGGGCCCAGGGCGGCGCCCGCCCGCCGGCCGGCGCCGCGGAGGCCGAGCTGTGCCCGCAGTGCCGCACGCCCCGCGAGGGCGGCGCGCCCTTCTGCGAGGAGTGCCGGTGGAACTTCCTGACCAACACCGCGACCTCGTACACCCCGGCGGCCCCGCGCTCCTCGGGGCCCCGCTTCCAGTCGCCGAACGCGCCGTTCGGCGGCGGTGACGGCGGGTTCGAGTACCAGGGCTCGCGTCCCTCGCAGGTGAACCGCCCGGCCGAGCCGATCCCGCCGTTCG
This sequence comes from Streptomyces hygroscopicus subsp. hygroscopicus, assembly GCF_030269125.1. Taxonomy (GTDB): domain Bacteria; phylum Actinomycetota; class Actinomycetes; order Streptomycetales; family Streptomycetaceae; genus Streptomyces; species Streptomyces hygroscopicus_C. The sequence continues at coordinate 102,186 of NZ_BSSM01000013.1, forward strand.
GCGGCGAGCCGTCCGGGCCGACCCCGTTCGACCGCACACCGCCGAGCCCGCCGACCTCGCCCGGCCCGCCGGCCCCGCCCGCCTTCGGGCGGGTCCCGGGACAGGGCGCGCCCGGCGCGCCGTCCGGCCCCGGCCAGGGTCCCGGCGGCCAGGGCGGCGGCTACGGCTACCCCCAGCCCGGCAACCCGCAGACCCCGCCGCCCCCCTTCGGCGGCGACCGGGGCCCCGGCGCGGCCCCCGGCGGTCCGGCCGGCGGCCCTCCGGGTCCCGGTCAGGGCGGCGGCTACGGCTACCCGCAGCCCGGCAACCCCCAGACCCCGCCGCCCGCCTTCGGGGGCGACCGGGGCCCCGGCGGCCGTCCCTCCCCCTTCGGCAACGCTCCCGGCCAGGGTCAGGGCCCCGGCGGTCCGGCCGGTGGCCCGTCCGGCCCCGGCCAGGGTCCCGGCGGCCAGGGCGGCGGCTACGGCTACCCCCAGCCCGGCAACCCCCAGACCCCGCAGCCCCCCTTCGGCGGCGACCGGGGCCCCGGCGCGGCCCCCGGCGGTCCGGCCGGCGGCCCCGGCGGCCCCTCGCCCTTCGGCAGCGCTCCCGGCCAGAACCCCTTCGGTGGCGACCCCTCCCGCCCCGTCCCGCCGCCGCCCGGCCCGACCCCGCCCGCCGCTCCCGGCGGTCCGGGCGGCCCTGCCGGTCCCGGTGGTCCCGGTGGCGCCCCGCAGGCGTTCCCGGGGGCCGGTGGCCCGCCCGCGCCCCCCGCCTTCCCGCAGGAGACCGGCCGGCCCCCGGTCGGCGGCCCGCCCGGCGGTCCCGCCTCCGGTGGCCCCTCCTTCGGCGGCGGTGACGACGACTGGGTGATCTCCCCGCCGTCGTCCGCGCACCCCTCGGGCCCGGGGCAGGGCGGCGGTTACGGCTACCCCCAGCCCGGTGGCACCCAGGCCCCCTCGGGACCCGGCTTCCAGAAGGCCCCCGCGGGTCCCGGCTTCCCGGACGCGCCCGGACAGTCCACGTGGACCGTGACCATCGGCCCCGACCGCGAGTACTTCATGGCGATGATGCAGCGCTCGGGCCCCGAGGCCACGGGCCTGAACCTGCCCGCGTACTCCCCCGAGCAGCAGCGCGCCCTCACCGGCGACCAGGTGACGATCGGCCGCCGCCGGCACTCCACCGGCGACACCCCGGACATCGACCTGGCGGTGCCGCCGGAGGACCCGGGCGTCTCGCACCAGCACGCGATGCTGGTGCAGCAGCCGGACGGCGGCTGGGCGGTGGTCGACCAGAACTCGACCAACGGCACCACGGTCAACATGTCCGAGGAGCCGATCCAGCCGTTCGTGCCGGTACCGCTCCAGGACGGCGACCGGGTGCACGTGGGCGCCTGGACGACGATCACCGTCCGCCGGGGCTGAGCACCGGGCGCGGGACGGTCACGGGAGGGGCCAGGCGTGCGGCCCCTCCGGGTCGTCCAGCCAGGCCCGGCCCTGCGCGCCGGCGAGCGTGACACCGTACCGTTCACGCTCCGGCTCCTCCTCGCGTTCCCACAGCGCGTACGCCTCCCGCGGATCGAGGCCGCCCCGGGTCAGTTCCAGCAGGAAGCGGAAGGTGTCCTGCTCACGGGCCCGGCGCGGCAGCCCGGCGAAGGAGACGCCCTCCGGCTCGGCCCGGCCCTGCCCGCGCAACGGCACGAAGTAGGCGGCCGTGTGCAGGAAGCGGCCCTCGGCGTGCTCGGCGTCCCGCACCGTGAGCGCGAGGAGCCCGGTGGCCAGCGGGATCAGGATGCGGGCGCCGGGGCGGCACTGGGCGAGCCAGGCGCGCGGCACCGTGGACAGCGCGCAGGTCGCGATGATCCGGTCGAAGGGGGCGCGTTCGGGCACCCCGCGCGCCCCGTCGCCCGTGACGACCACCGGACGACGGCCCGCCGCGGCCAGGTGCAGACGCGCCGACTCGGTGATCTCCGGCTCCAGATCCACCGTGGTGACGAGGTCGTCGTCGCCGAGCCGATGGGCGAGCAGGGCCGCGTTGTACCCCGTGCCCGCGCCCACCTCCAGGACCCGGTCGCCGTCCTCAACGCGCAGCGCGGCCAGCATCCGCGCCATCAGGGAGGGCTGGCTGCTGGAGGACAGCAGTTCGCCGTCGCGCAGCCGGGTGGCCAGCGGCTCGTCCGCGTAGGCGCCGCGCACCCAGCGCTCACGGGCCCGGGGATCGGGGCTCTCGCCCCAGCGCCGCTCGTAGCCGCGCGGCCCGGCGACGAAGTAGTACGGCACGAACAGGTGCCGGGGCACCTCGGCGAACGCCTCCCGCCACCTCGGGTCCGCAGCGAAGGCGCCCTCCGCCGCGATCTCCCGCACCAGTTCGGCCCGCGCGGCGGCGGCGAGTTCCTCGGTCCGTGCGTCGTAGGCGACCATACGACCACGGTAGGCACCCGAGCCCCGAACCCCGTGGTCCTAAGGCTTGAGTCCTCGGCCGTCCCGTCTGAGACCATGGACGGGTGAATGAGATTCGGCGCGGCACGCTTCAGGAGCAGACCTTCTACGAGCAGGTCGGCGGGGAGGACACCTTCCGCCGGCTCGTCCACCGTTTCTACGAGGGGGTCGCCGAGGACCCGGAGCTGCGGGCGATGTACCCGGAGGAGGACCTGGGCCCGGCCGAGGAGCGCCTCGCCCTGTTCCTGATGCAGTACTGGGGCGGCCCGACCACCTACAGCGAGCGCCGGGGCCATCCCCGGCTGCGGATGCGGCACGCCCCGTTCACGGTGGACCGGGCGGCGCACGACGCCTGGCTGCGGCACATGCGCACGGCCGTGGACGAGCTGGGGCTGTCCGAGGAGCACGAGCGGACGCTGTGGAACTACCTGACGTACGCCGCCGCCTCGATGATCAACACGGCGGACTGACGCCGCGCTCGGGGATCGGATTCCGGCCGACGTCGCCGGGATCCGGTCCCGGTGGGAGCCGGTGGCTCAGCCGCTCACGCTGACGCCCAGCGAGCCGAGCGATCCGGGGGCCCCGACCCGGCGTACCGCGACCGATCCGTACGGCGTACGCAGCCGCAGCCACGCCCCCGAGGACAGCAGCCCGGTGTCGGCCGCCCCCGTCCCCGGGCGCAGGAAGCCGAGGGAGTGCGCCGCGTGCACGGCGCGCACGGGCAGCCCGGTGCGCCCGATCTCGCGGGACCAGATGTCCCGCCCGATCCGGTCCAGCTCCGCACGGGTGCGCCGCTCGGGCGCCAACCCCTCGGTGCGGGCCCGGAACTCACCGACCGCCGCGGCCACGGTCGCCCGCAGCGCGTCCGGCGCCGGCAGCCCCGGCTCGGCCCGCCAGCCGCCGCGCGGCGGCAGCACACCGGCCCAGGGCGGCCCGGTGACCGCGCCCGGCACGGCCGCGGTGGCCGCCCGCTCGGCCACGGACTCCAGCAACTCGCCCGCGGAGACGGTGACGTCGAGGGTGACGTCGAGACCGTTCTCGTAGGGCTTGGCGAGCCGTACCGCGCGTACCGCGAGCACCTCGAAGGACGGCGGCCGCCCGAAGACGGCGAGCGCGGTGCCGGCCGCCTGGAGACGGACCGCGGCACCGCGGTCGTAGTGGAGCAGCCGGGAGAGGAAGGCGGCGAGGTCCGCCGCCTCCGTCTCGTCCGCGAGGTGCAGCACCGTCATGCGGCGACGGCCTCGCCCTCTTCGGCCCCGGCCTTCTCCATGTACTGCTGGAGGAACTCGCGCTCCTCCGCGGTGATCCGGCGCGGCCGCTGGGCCTCGAAGTCGAACGGTACGACGACCGTCGAGGCCCGCACGTACACCACGTCCTCGTCCTTCACCTCGTAGGCGATGGTGAAGGACGCGGCCCGGATCTCGGTGATCCACAGCTCGATGTCCACCGGATGGTGCCGGTGGACGAGCTGCCGCTTGTAGTCGATCTCATGGCGCGCCACCACGGAACCCTGCTGGAACTCCTTGTCCGGACGGAACAGGAAGTTGATCCGGGCCTCTTCCAGGTAGCGCATGAACACCACGTTGTTGACATGGCCGTAGGCGTCCATGTCGGACCAGCGCAGCGGGCACGGGTAGGTGTGGCGCAAGACCGATCAGCCCCGGGTCAGCTTCTTGTACGTCGCCCGGTGCGGCCGCGCGGCGTCCGCGCCGAGGCGCTCGACCTTGTTCTTCTCGTACGACTCGAAGTTGCCCTCGAACCAGAACCACTTGGAGTCACCCTCGTAAGCGAGGATGTGGGTGGCGACGCGGTCGAGGAACCAGCGGTCGTGGGAGACGACGACGGCGCAGCCGGGGAACTCCAGCAGGGCGTTCTCCAGGCTGGAGAGGGTCTCGACGTCGAGGTCGTTGGTGGGCTCGTCGAGGAGCAGCAGGTTGCCGCCCTGCTTGAGGGTGAGCGCGAGGTTGAGGCGGTTGCGCTCACCGCCGGACAGCACGCCGGCCGGCTTCTGCTGGTCCGGGCCCTTGAAGCCGAAGGCGGACACATAGGCGCGGCTGGGCATCTCGACCTGGCCGACGTTGATGTAGTCCAGACCGTCGGAGACGACCTCCCACAAGGTCTTCTTCGGGTCGATGTTGGCGCGGCCCTGGTCGACGTAGGAGACCTTGACGGTCTCGCCGACCTTGATGGTGCCGGAGTCGGGGGTCTCCAGACCCTGGATCATCTTGAAGAGCGTGGTCTTGCCGGCGCCGTTCGGGCCGATGACGCCGACGATGCCGTTACGCGGCAGCGTGAAGGAGAGGTCGTCCACCAGGACCTTCTCACCGAAGGCCTTGTTGAGCTTGTCGACCTCGACCACGACGCTGCCCAGGCGCGGGCCCGGCGGGATCTGGATCTCCTCGAAGTCCAGCTTCCGCATCTTGTCCGCCTCGGCGGCCATCTCCTCGTACCGGGCGAGGCGGGCCTTCGACTTGGCCTGGCGCCCCTTGGCGTTGGAGCGGACCCACTCCAGCTCCTCCTTGAGGCGCTTCTGCCGCTTGGCGTCCTTCTGGCCCTCGACCTTGAGGCGGGCGGCCTTGGTCTCCAGGTACTTGGAGTAGTTGCCCTCGTAGCCGTGCAGGCGACCGCGGTCCACCTCGCAGATCCAGCCGGCGACGTTGTCCAGGAAGTACCGGTCGTGGGTGACGGCCACGACGGTGCCCGGGTACTTGGCCAGGTGCTGCTCCAGCCAGTTCACCGACTCGGCGTCGAGGTGGTTGGTGGGCTCGTCGAGGAGCAGCAGGTCGGGCTGCTCCAGGAGCAGCTTGCAGAGCGCGACGCGGCGCTTCTCACCACCGGAGAGGTTGACCACCGGCCAGTCGCCCGGGGGGCACCCGAGCGCGTCCATGGCCTGCTCCAGCTGGGCGTCGAGGTCCCAGGCGTTGGCGTGGTCCAGCTCCTCCTGGAGCTTGCCCATCTCGTCGAGCAGCGCGTCCGAGTAGTCGGTCGCCATCTGCTCGGCGATCTCGTTGAACCGGTCGAGCTTGCCCTTGATCTCGGCGACGCCGTCCTGGACGTTCTCCAGGACCGTCTTGTCCTCGTCGAGCGGGGGCTCCTGCAACAGGATGCCGACGGTGTAGCCGGGTGACAGGAACGCGTCACCGTTGGACGGCTGCTCCAGCCCCGCCATGATCTTCAGCACGGTCGACTTACCGGCACCGTTCGGACCGACGACGCCGATCTTGGCACCCGGCAGGAAGTTCAGGGTGACGTCGTCGAGGATCACCTTGTCGCCGTGCGCTTTGCGCGCCTTGCGCATGGTGTAAATGAACTCAGCCAAGAGAAACCGTCCGGCAGCTTGAAATCTGGCAGTGGGCAGATACACCCCATCTTGCCGTATCGCCACCCCTGCGCGGAAACCCGTTGGGTTGGGGGGCTGTGACCTGGAGTTTCACCGATGGCGGCCGTGGCGCGTCTGTCGCTGTCGGTCGCCATCGAGTGCCCTTGGGCGCCCTCGCACGGCCCAGAGACGGCCCGGGAATGATCACTCAGGCAACCGGATCTTCACCTGGTGGTTGTGGTGGGCATGGTCAATCACCGTGCCTTCCACATGGGCACCCAACGGGGGCAGCTCCATCCCTCGCGGCATGGCCGTGATCTCGGCGAGGGCCACGGCGTTCGGGATGCCCTCTACACGGATGAAGACTCCGAAGCGCTGGCGCCCGATGACCTCACCACCGACATGAGTCCCGACAGGCAGAGCGACGACGGTCTCCGCCCAGCTCCGCCGAACCACCTCGGGCTCCGGCACCTCCGGGCCCGCGGGCCACGCGTATTCGTCCATAGAGAGATCATGGCCGCCAGGACCAACCCTCCTTGGCCTCCGCCCCGGAAGTGCGAGCCATCGCGGCCCCTGGCGCCGTCATCGGCGGCCTGACGCTCACCCATGGATGCCGCCGCAACGCCGCCGCGCCCCGCTAACCAGCTTCGGATGTCACCGAAACAGCTCCGGGGCCGGGCAGACCTGTAGCGGCTCTTCCGGCCGCTCTACCTGCCTCCACCAGGTGTGCCGATCGGCGCACTGCCACAGCGAGCGGCAGGCCCGCTGACCGTCGTCGCCTCGGGCGAGTACGAAACCGCCCCGCTTCAGGGGTTGGCCGCACTCGGGGCAAGCGGGAGCGTCCTCGGCCATACGGCAATCCCAACGGGGCTATCGGCTGATCGGGATCTCGTAGACGATCTCGCAGTGTGCGGCGGGCACGACGATGTCCGCGGTCTCCACGGGCCGCCCTTGGTCGCTGTAGTACGTCCGCCGGATGTGCGTGACGAGTGCGGCCTTCTGGATGCCGAGTATCGACGCTTCCTCGGCGGTCGCCTGCCTGGGTTCGGGCTGCTCGACGGCGTGGCTGACGGTGATCCCGATCGCGGCCATGCGGTTCACGACACCTTCCCCGGCGTGCGGCCCTCCCTCGGGTAGGACGACGAGGGTGCCGGCGGTGAGGTCGTACGGCTCCCAGCTCGTGGACAACTGCACCGGCCTGCCGTCGCCCAGGAACTCGTACGTCGTCCGGACGCAGAGATCACCTTCGGCGATACCGAGGCGTGCAGCGATGTCCGCGGGAGCCGGCACCTTGGCGTCGGTACGACTCTCCCAATCTCCTTGCCTGCCCACGGCCTTCATGTCTGCCCGGAACGGCGATCCGTCGGGCCGCTCCCGCGCGGACGAGCGGACCATGCGCACCCGCTGCCGCGGCTCGGCGACATAGGTGCCGGAACCGGCGCGCCCCTCCAGCACACCCTGGGAGATCAGCAGCTCCTGAGCCCGGCGGACGACGTTCTCGCCGACCTCGCACTCCTGGCCGATCTGGGCGCGGGACGGCAGGCGGTCTCCGGGCTCCCACACGTGCTCCGCGATCCGCCGCCGGAGTTCGTCGGCGATACGGAGATAGGGCGGCTGCTCAGGCATATGGAAAATCTAGTCCACTAGCTCTAATCTAGTTAACTAGCTTCACTGAAAGTGATCACCGGTGACGGAGGCTGCCCTGTGCCCGCTTCGGGAGTTAGCGCGGCGGCCATCGCTGCCCGGCTGTCGGCCCTCGGGCTCCCCACACGCCTGGAGGAGCACGACCGGTCCTGGTCGGTCGAGGCAGAGGTGCCGGAATCACTCCCGGCCGAGACCTGGCGAGAGGTCTTGGAAGCCGTGGCGGAGGCCGACCGGTTCGGACTCCTCGCCACCAGCCTGAACGGCCGCACCCTCTGGGCGGCCGTACGCAAAACGGTCCCCACGACGGGCGATGTCGGGGGACCGAGCCATCAGCGATAGGAGCTGAACAGCGTGCTCAACCGTATCCGCCGCGCTGCCGCGCTCGCCAGAGCGCGGTACACCGCCAAGGGCAGGCATCGCCGCCCTTTAACGCCCTCCCGGCCGCTGGCCGCCCTTGTCCCGCCCGTCCCTGCCGACGCCCCGACGGCGGTCCTGGGCCGGGCCACCGAAACCGCGAAGCACCGCCTCCCGCTCGTGGGGGAGGAAAACGCGCTCGTCCGCCCGTACGTGCTGGCCTGGGAGAAACGAGTACGGCGGCGCGCGGTGGTGGTCACCTCTCACATGCCGGCTGAGGCATAGTCGTCTCTCGCGGGAGGTTGCTGATGCTTCCTCCCAAGCGGCCCCACATCACCGAGACGTCGACCATTCCCTACCAGTCGGCCGTGTGCTGCATCGGCATACACCTTGCTTGCGTCGAGTCCTCGCCGGTCTCCGCACCGATCGACCTGCCGCTTGTGTACGAGACATGCGCCTGCCCGTGCCACACGGTGTCTCCCCGCTCCATGAAGGCGGAGGCGGAGCGGTGAGCGGCCGAGCACTCGGCGGCGCGCTGGTCTCCAACGTCGAGGTCACCGCGGCCACCGTGCAACGAGGCGACGTCATCCAACTCGGGGGATTGCACTGTCGGGTGGCCGACCTCTTCCAACTCCCTCAAGGCGCCAAGCAACTTTTCTTCGAGTCCGGCGAACTGCTGACCATGCACGCGCGACCCGACTCGTCGCCGCTCGCATGCTGAGAAGGCGGTGAACCGGCCCGTGCGTGCACGCCATCACGAGATCGCCGACGATCTCCGGCAGCAGATCACAACCGGCCGCATCAAGCCCGGCGAACGCCTCCCGTCCGAGGCTGGCCTCGCCGTCCGCTACAAGGTCAGCACGGTGACACTGCGGAACGCCCTCGCGGTCCTCCAGGCCGAGGGCCTGGTCGAGAAGATCCACGGCAAGGGCAACTTCGTCCGCCGTCGCCCTCGCAAGACCGTGTACGTCGGCGGCTGGGGAACGTTGGACCCGTGGACCGCCGGAGAAGCGGCCCCGAACATCACTGTCAGCGCCACCACGGTCGCGGCACACGGACATCTGACGACCTTGCTCAAGGTGCCGGCGGGCAGCCCGCTCACCGAGTTCTTCTGCATCAGCCGTCAGGGAGGGACCCCGCGCGGACTGGCCCGTATTTACATCCCGCCCGACCTGACCCCGGCCGGAGTCGAGGACGACAACGCCTCTTGGTGGGGGACAGCCACGCGCTTCGCCGTCCTGAGCACGCCACAGGCAACTGTCCTGGAGACGGTCTGCGCCCGCCCACCGACCCCGGAAGAAGCGTCCGCCCTCCGGCTCTGCTCGTTGGCGCCGGTCCTCGCGATCACACGGGTCGCAGCCGACATGTCCGGGCGGGTCATCGAGGCCGCACTTCTGGCGTTCCCGGGCGACCACGTCGACGCCGTCTTCACCACCCACCACCCGACTGATGAGAGGCAGACCCAAGAATGACGGCACCGAATGAACTACGACTCCTGCCGTGGTCGGGCTCGGACGGCAAACCCTGCTACCTGAGCACCGACGACAAGACCGGCTACATGTCCCGCCTGGCGGACAACATCGAAGCGATCCAACTGGGAACGGCAACCGAACTGCTGGAACACGCCACGGACACCCTCAACGACCCTGACACGGACCCGGAGGACCTGCGCCTCCTGGCGAAGGAGCTGACCGGAGCCCTCCGGGACGTACTCCGCGTCGCGACCAGCCGCGGCCACCTCCTGGCCGTGAGCGAACCGCACCAAACCTGAGACGGTGACCGCAAACAGCGCCCACCCATGATGTCCCTCACCTCACGCGGGGAGGGGAGCCCGAACACCAACCGGCTCCCCTCCCCGCTGCTTTACTTCGGCCGCTGGAACGCTGGGCAACGGGGGAGGAAGAGGCTCTGAGCCCTCAGCTTAGGAAGCTGCGGCCCTTTGGGGCCGGGTCGGCCGCTGACCTGGGTGAACGGCTGGGACGCCGTCCCGTCGGGCTGGCTGCTTTCACCGTGGCCCCCGCTGTTCCCCGTCCGATCTGGTGCGCTTGTGGTGCGCGCATGCGTCATCTCCGCTTCGGCGGCACCTATCGCTTCTGCGCCCTGTAGCGCTTCATCAGCACGGTGATTCGTACGTGGTCCGCCTGGCCGTTGAGCTCGGCCACAAGATCGTCAGGACACAACTCGTAGAGATCACCCCACCATCGACGTCCTCGGTTGTCCCAGATCCGGTATCCACCTGGCACACCCCGGGCTACGTAGCGTCTCCTACTCACAGTCCCCCGGTTCCCGGCACCGTTTCTGCCGTGCTTCCATATTCGCTCGCTGGCACGATGGCCTTGTGGCTGATCTAGATGTACTCAGTCATGAGGTTGGTGACAGTCGGCTGATCGGTGGTTGGCCGCCGAGCGCGGTGTGTCGGCGGCCAGTGTTGTAGAAGACGAGCCAGGGCGCGAGTGCTCGGGTTCGTTGGGTGTTGCTGGTGAAGACCTTCCGGTAGGCCCATTCGGTCTGCAGCGTGCGGTTGAAGCGTTCGACCTTTCCGTTGGTCCACGGGCAGTGCGGGCGGGTGAACTTCTGCCGTGCACCGAGCGCTTGGCACGCTGACTGGAAGTCGTGTGAGAGCCGGTAGTTCTTGGCATTGTCGGTCATCACGCGCTCGATGCGGGTGATGCCGTGGGCGTGGAAGAACGCGGCTGCGCGGGTGAGGAAGCCTGCGCAGGTGGTGCCCTTCTCGTCGGGGAGGATCTCGGCGTAGGCAAGGCGGGAGTGGTCGTCGACGGCGGCGTGCACGTAGTCGTAGCCGATGCCTCGTCCGCGGGCGCTCTCACTGTGGCCGTGGGCCCGCCAGCCGCCGTCGGCAGGGATCTTGCCGAGCTTCTTGACGTCGACATGGATCAGGTCGCCGGGGCGGGGGTGTTCGTAGCGTCGGCTGCCGGCCTTGGTGGCGCGGATGACCTGGCCGGTCAGCGGGTCGCAGGCGGCCAGTGGTGGCATCTGGTGGCGGTTGAGGATGCGGCTGATGGTCCGGGCCGGGACGCCGGTGTGCTCGGCCAGGACGTCCGGTCCGGTCCGCAGGGTGCGGCGGGCCTTGAGGACGCGGCGTTCGACGGCCGCGGTGTGCGGCTGGGACGGCGGTGCGGGCTGCTGCTGCGGTCATGCAGCCCCGGCCAGCCCTCGGCGCGGTAGCGGTTCACCCAGCGGTGGGCGCACCTACTTCCTCGGGGCAGGCATCGTCAGAGCTCCTCTCGTGAGCCCAATCTGACCTGCTGTCACCTCTTACCGCATCTCGGGGGAACCTCAGCGGGAGAGGGCGGCGGTGTAGTGGGCGTAGAGCTGCCTGCGCACATCGAAGCTTTGGCCGGCGCGCTCCCTTCGCCAACTGAGCCGATCGGCGATCAACGTCGAACCGACACCGATGACCGCGCCAAGTGCCGTGCTGGCCAGTGATAACCATTCCATGGCGGGTGAGCCTAGGGCGCCCGTTCCCAGGAGCTCTACAGGACAGGGAGGAGCTGAGGGAAGCGGTGCTCCGCGCCCGCCTGGTGGGTGGCGTGCCGGCTGCCCAGTGTTCCCCATAGTTCCTCCCGCCACCTGGCACGCGTCTGGCCCGGGCGCGGCCGTCGCCGTCAGGGGTGTGCGCCCGCCACGCCAGCGACCACCGCTTTAGGAGTTCGATCTGGGGGGCCGAAACTCCTTCGGCAGGACCACCCGGCTTGGGGGCGCTGGCCGTCCAGGTGTGTCTACCTCTGCCGCTGTCCGCCGCCGTTGATGTCGGCGGTGGATGTCAACTCCTGGGTATGGGCACGTCCACGCGGGATCTCAGTGGGGCGAGATGCTCAGTGAGGCTCCGTCCAGGCAGTTGTCGTATGCGGCTTTCATGGAGGGGTACGACGCCCTCAGAGCTATCCGACTGCCCGGAGCATCGTCTTCGCAGACGTATCCCCCTGGGCCTGAAGCTGTCTTGACGTGCAGCATTACTTCGTAGGAGGAGATGTGCACGGCGCGATGTGCCCCCGCTGGGATGACTCCTAGGTTGTGCTCCTCCGCGCATTCGTTGTCCCCGTCGCCGGCACACCAGAAGACGCGCACTGGGTTCGATGTGTTGTTCACCAGAGCGATCAAATCGACGTTCTCGGGGTCGGTCGGATCAGGGTTGCAACCGGCGATAGGTGCAGCCAAGCCCAGCAGGATCATGGTCGCAATGCGGGCAACACGGCTGTTCAGCAGGTCCACTTGCTCTCCGAGGGGGCGTCATATGAAGCCCGCACCGTATCGTAAGACCGCCGCCCCAGGACCTCAGCTTGGGAAGCTAGGGTGATCTAGGGCTCGCTACGCGGCTGACCTGCGGCGGAGGGTTGGCGACGCATGGTGGGCGGGTTCGTTGATTCCCCGGTGTTCCCCGTAGTTCCCCCTACGATCTGGCACGCGTCTGGCACGACCTCTTCGTCCCGAACTACGGGCGGGACGGTCGCTGAGGTCATGCGCGCTGGTCGCGGGGTCGCTAGCGGCTTCCGTCGGTCACCTGCGGTCGGCGCGGTTGCTGTACCTCACTGCTGTACTGCCACCGGCTTTGCCAGCCCGACTCCCGTGCGCTGAGTCCCCCCCGGCGCCTTGATCCGCATCTATGCTCTGAAACAAACGGCGTACGGGGAGGGCCAGCGGGTGCACCGCAAGCGACTGGTGACGGGTGTGCGGGTGTCGGTAGTGCTGATCGCTGTGGTGCTGTCGTCAGCCAGCTGTGGCGGCAGTGGAACATCGCCCAGCGGCAAGGGGCAGAGCTCACACGTCGCAACTCCTGACCTGGCGGCACCCCTCCACGTCCTTCAGCTCAAGAGAGTCTTGGACTTGCAGAGTATGCCCACCGGTTGGAAGACCGGCGTGCAAACCCTCGCCGGTCGTGACGTGCCCAAGGACTCACCGTGCCGCCGGCCCTCGCATGTGTGTGCAGGGATGACGAGCCATGCGATCGTGCAGTACGACAACGAGGACAGCACCGGCAACGTCTACTTTGAGCTCAGTGCGTACGAGGACCGGGAGGCGGCCCTGGCTGGATACAAGAGCCGCAGTGCCTCGTTCGTGGGCAAGGACAACCGTGAGATCTCCATGCCCACGGTCGGCAATGCCAGCACAGCATGTACAGGATCCAACAAGTGGACTGGAGATCCGTTCACTGGCGTGGTTATGCGAGTCGGCACCGTGGTCGCTTCAGTGACTTACACCCATAAGAACAAGGCCGATCCGCAGATGCTGCTGTCTCTGGCGCGGATGCAGGTCGAGCGGATCCAGCAGGCCCAGCGTGGCGAGACCCCCACCGCTCGTCTCGAGGACCATGGCAGTTGAGCACTGTCAGTAGGCAGTGCGTGCGGGAGACGGCCCCTCATCGGCGGGAAACCTGCTGGTGAGGGGCCCTTTCGTGCCCTCCCCTGGCAAGTAACACCCCATCTTGCCGTATCGCCACCCCTGCGCGGAAACCCGTTGGGTTGGGGGGCTGTGACCTGGAGTTTCACCGATGGCGGCCGTGGCGCGTCTGTCGCTGTCGGTCGCCATCGAGTGCCCTTGGGCGTCCTCGCACGGCCCGGAGACGGCCGGGAACGATCAGCCAGGCAACCGGATCCTCACCCGGGTTCGCCGGACCGGTCCAGGTGAGTGTCCGAGAGATGCGGGATCCGCATCGTCCGAAGTCGGCCTCCGACACCGGCGCCAGGCCATGGCCTCCGGGGTCCGTCCACACGCGGGCGCGCGTCGGCGCGGCGAGGGTGGAGCGGGCCGGAGGCCGCAGCGGCGCCCTGCGGCGGGGCCGGGAAGCGCGCCCGCCGGGGCGGGGCGCAGCCGGGGCTCGGCGCCGGAGAGGACATCGAGTCCTGGGCCGTGGTGGCCCGGTCGCCCGTGGCCGAAGGGGCTTCGGCCGGACGCCTCACTCGCCCGGCTGTTCCCGCTTGCGCAGGACGACCAGGACCGCGCCGCCGATGACCACCAGGCCGATGGCCGCGCCGGCGATCAGGGGGGTGAGGGCGGAGCCGCCGGTGGCGGCGAGGTCGGTGTCGTCGGGGGTGGGGGTGGTCAGCGGGGTGGGTTCGCCGACGGTCTGGGTGGTGGTCTTGGCGACGATCGTGCCCTGGACCTTGCAGTCCAGGACGCCGGTGAAGCGGCGGCTGAAGCCGTTCGGGCCGGTGATCGTGAAGTCGTAGCCCTGGTCCTCCTGGAGGGGGACCGGGACGGTGCGCGTGGCGCCCGCCGGGACGGTGTGCTCGGCGCCCATCAGGCGGAAGGTGAAGGGCTGGTCGCCCTTGTTGAAGGCCGTGATGTCCACGGTTCCCTTGGCGCAGTCCTCGCGGGCCGAGACCGCCGGTATCGCGCCCCGCGCCGCCCAGTCGGCCGTCGCGCTCGCGGAGACCGCGGACTCGCTGGAGCCGGCCAGGATCTGGGTCTGGCTGCGGCTGTCGGAGGCGAGGGCGCGGCCCACCGGGACGGTCGTGGACGCCTGCACGGTCAGCTGGGCGGAACCGTCCGCCGCGTCGTGCGGTATGTCGAAGTAGATCCGGCTGCCGTTCCTCGCGCTCGTGAGCACCTTGCCGGTCTTGTCGGTGATCCGCACCCCGCTGGTGGCCGCGTCCGCGGGCGGTATCACCGCGACCGCGCCCGCGTTGGTGTGCACGGTCACCGGACCGACGACCTCCCCGGGACGGCCGGAGACCGCGGGCGGGTCCAGGGACAGCGAGGCGCCCGGCTCGGCGCCGCCGCGGGCGCTGCGCTGGAGGTAGTCGGCGAGTTTCTCGGCCTGCGGGTCGACGGCGTCGACCTTGGCGTGGTCCGAGTAGCGCCAGATGGCCACCTGGGTGCCGGCCGCCGCGTCCTGTTCGGTGAGGCTGTGCACGCCTGCCCGGCGGGCGAGCGCGGCGAGGTCGTTGACCTGGGGGTAGGAGTTCTGCAGGATCCAGCGGATCCTGCCCGCGTCCCGGTTGGTGCCGAGCGAGGTGCCGCTCCAGGACGTCTCCTGGTAGCGGGCGTCGCGCTGGACCGGGTTGTGGAGATCGACGCAGTAGGTCTGCAGGGTGCCGCCGCCGTCCACGGACATCTCGAATAGTCCCGCCGACACCCGCTGGTCGCCGCCGGCCTCATGGACCACGGCCTCGCCGAAGGTCTTCAACCCGTCCAGGCTCGCGCTCGCCCCGCCCTCGGTCTGCGGGGCCACGTCGGCCGCGGCCGCACCCGCGCCGGACAGCACGCCGGCCGCCACGAGCCCGGACACCGTGGCGGTGGCGGCCAGGCGGGCAACGACGGTGGACCGGCAGAACCCAGAGAGCGCAGCAAGCACAGAATTCCCCTTCGAGCAGGACCCGTTGGTCGCGGGGACCGGTCCCACCAGCAGAATCGGCGGCCCCGAGGGGCACGCCCGGCATCCTATGGACTCGGGTGGCGCCTCCCTCGCCGGTCGGATGATCCGATGGCGTTTCCGATCCGGAATCGTTATCGCCGGACCGCCCCTGAGCAGCACTTATCGATAAATCCACCCGCCCGGACAGCTGACATCACGTCACGGTGGCCGGTTCTGCTGCCTGTTGGGCGGTGGTACGGCCCCCGGCATCCGGGGGCGGTGGTGTCTCCCACTCCGGCTCGGGCCGGTTCACCGCGGCCGGGGCCTCGGGCTTCGCCGCGCGGCGGAAGACCGCCGTACCGCGGGAGAGGTCATGGCCGATCGCGGTGGCGTCGATGTCCGCCGAGGCCCACTGCTGCTGTCCGTCGCGCCCGTCCGTACGCACTTTCAGCCGGCCCTGCACGACCAGCGGCTGCCCCACCTCCAGCGACGCCATCGCGTTCGCCGCGAGCTGGCGGTTGGCCCACACGGTGAAGAAGTTGGTGTGCCCGTCCGTCCAGGCGCTCTTCTCCCGGTCCCAGTAGCGCGCGGTGGCCGCGAGCCGGAACCGGAGCGACGGCCCGGCCGCCAGCTCCCGGTACACCGGCGCGGTCGCCACGTTGCCCACCACGCACACCACGGTCTCGTTCATCTCTCGCTCCCCTCCTCCGCCCGGTGCCTTGCGGCCGCGCGGGCAGACGTACGGGCCCGTCCCGTACGGCGGCGTCCGCCACGACCTCAGACTGCCTGTGCCGGGCCGGGCCCGCCGAGCGCTGTGGACGGCCCCCGCGCCTGTGGAAAACCCCGCCACCCACACGAGTGACCGCCGCCGTCCGAGGCCGCCCGATGCCAGCGATGACACCCGGTGCCAGCCGCCCCGCATGCCCTCCGCCGGCCCGGCGGAGCCGCCTTCACCCCACCGCGACCTCCGCCCGCACCACCCTCCCGTACTGCTCCCGCACCTCCCCGTACCGCAGCAGTTCCGACGCCACCGGGTCCAGCACCCGCGCCCGGCCGCAGTTCGCCGCCGACTCGCGCAATCGCCGTTCCGCGTCCTGGCCGTAACGCCGCGCAGGCCCCCGCGCGGCCATCCGGCAGCCCCACTCCACCAGCGGCCCCCCGACGATCCCGCACACCATCAGCAGCACCGCCACGCCCAGGTTGGGCGCCATCACCCCGGCGATCTGGCCGACCAGCCACAGCCCGCCCGCGATCTGCAGCAGCGTCATCGCCGCCTGGACCAGCACCGCCGCCGGCCACCAGCCCGGCCGCGGCGGCCGACCGGACGGCCCCCCGGCCCGCTCCGCCAGCTCGTCCAGCGCCTCCGGCAGCCCCTGCGCACCGCGTACGGCCGCCTCGCGCACCGCCTGCGCCCACGGCGCGGGCAGTCCCGCCGAGGCCCGGTCGGCCACCGTACGCACCGCCTGTTCCACCCGCTGCCGTGCCGTCGCCTCCTCGTCCGCCTGGTCGCGCGCCGCGTGGCGGCCGGTCGGTGCCGTACCGCGCCGCTGGTACCAGCGCCACAGCCGCAGCCAGGGCGTCCCGCACGCCCGGTTGGCGTTGCGCAGCCAGGCCCGTTCGGCGGCCTCACCCGCCGCGGTGGCGCCCACCGCGTCCGCGAGCCGCGCGGCGAACTCCTCACGCGCCTCCTCGCTGAGCCCGACCCGGCGCCCGGCGGCGTACACCGGCCGCAACTCGGCCGCGGCCGCGTCCACGTCGGCGGAGACCCGGCGCGCCGCCGCCCCCCGCTCGGCCACGAACTCGCCGAGAGCCTCGCGCAGTTCGCCGAGTCCGTCTCCGGTGAGCGCGGACAGGGCGAGCACGGTGGCGCCGGGTTCCCCGTGCTCGCCGAGCGCCACACCGTCCTCGTCCAGCAGCCGCCGCAGGTCGTCCAGGACCTGGTCGGCGGCCTCACCGGGCAGCCGGTCGATCTGGTTGAGCACGATGAACATGACCTCGGCGTGCCCGGCCATGGGCCGCAGATAGCGCTCGTGCAGCACGGCGTCGGCGTATTTCTCGGGGTCGACCACCCAGATCACCGCGTCGACCAGCTTCAGGACGCGGTCGACCTGCGCGCGGTGCTGCACGGCGGCGGAGTCGTGGTCGGGCAGGTCGATCAGGACCAGCCCGCGCAACTGCTCCTCCGCCTCCGGGTTGTTCAGCGGACGGCGGCGCAGCCGGCCCGGGATGCCGAGCCGGTCGATGAGGGGTGCGGCACCGTCGCTCCAACTGCACGCGATCGGCGAGGCGGTGGTCGGGCGTCGTACTCCCGTGTCCGAGATGGCGACCCCGGCCAGGGCGTTGAACAGCTGCGACTTGCCGCTGCCGGTGGCACCCGCGATGGCGACGACCGTGTGCCGGCCGGACAGCTTGCGCCGGGCCGCCGCCTCGTCCAGGACCCGGCCCGCCTCGGCGAGCGTCTGGCCGTCCAGCCGTGTCCGGGAGAGTCCGACGAGTTCGCGCAGGGCGTCGAGGCGGGAACGGAGGGGACCCTCGTAGGCGAGGGGGACGGGGGCGCCGGCGGCCGCGCCGCGGGCCGGGGCCGGTTCCAGGGGGATCGCGAGCGCCGCGGCGGAGGCGTCGGTGACGCGGCGGGCGATCAGGCCGTCGTCCCAGGAGCCGGAGGGGTCGGAGGAAGCGGAGCCGGAGGGGCCGGAGGAAGCGGAGGCGGAGGGGGCGGAGGGACCGGAGGAGCCGACAGGACCGGAGGCACCGGAGGAGTCCGGGGGTTCGGGGACGGCGGAGCCCGCGGTGGCCGCCCCCTTGGCGGCCGGGGCGTCTTCGGAGGCGGACGTACGGGGGGCGTGCGGGGAGCCGTCGGCCTCGGCCGGGGCCACGGCCCCTTCCTCGTCGCCGTCCGCCGGGGGCGTGTCCGCCTTCGCCCCCGCCTCCTCCCCACGGGCCGCGCCGGCCGTCGTACCGTCGTCGTCCGTACCGTCGCTCACGGCCCTCTCCCGCCCCTTGCCCCGCTTCCCGAGGTCGATGACCTTCGCGCCCGTTCGCACGTCACCGCCGTGGTCGGCGTGCTCGTGACCGTCGGCCTCGACGGAGTCGCCGGCCTCCCCGCGATCCGCGCGATCCATGTGTTCCCTGTGCTCCGTGTGGTCCCTGCGATCTGTGTGATCTCTGTGATCCATGTGCTCCTGGTCAGTGACGGCGGTCACCGGTCACCTCTCCTTCTGCAGTACGGACAGGGCGGCGATGAGTTCAGCCTGGGGCTCGGGATGGATGTCGAGGGCGTCGAGGGGGGCGAGGCGGCGTTCGCGTTCGCGGTGGACGACACGGTCCACATGCTCGGTGAGCAGCCGTTCGGCGCGGTCGCGCAGCCGCAGCGCGCCGTGGGCGCCGACCCGGTCGGCCAGCCGTTCGCCCGCGTGGCGCGCCCGGCGCCCGCCGAGCAGGGCGGTGGCGACGAGGGCGGCCACGGCCTCGGGGTCGGGCGAGACGGTACGGTCCAGTTCCCGCGCCTCGTCCTCGGCGTACTCCTCCAGCTCGCGCCGCCAGCGCCGTACCGCGAGGCCGATACGGTGCTCCGCGCTCTCCGGGGAGGGATCGTGCCCGGCGAGCCCCGGGGCCGCCGCGGCGGGCTCGCGGCGCCATGCCTCCGCCACCCGCTCGTCGGCGGCGGTGACGGCGCACAGCAGCAGGGCGGCGAGGCTCTCCACCAGGGCGTCGAGGAGTTCGCCCGCGGTGCAGTCCAGGGGGAAGGCGCGCCAGCGTTTGAGGGCGCCGCCGGCGAGTACGGCACCGGACTGGAGGCGGTCGCGCAGCCGCGCGTGCTCGCTGTCGTACGCGCCCTCCACGGCGTTGGTGAGCCGCAGGGCGGCCGCGTACTGGGCCGCGGCGGCGCCGGCCAGCTCGGGCATGCGGGTCCTCAGCGAGTCGAGGAGGCCGTGGGCCGTGCGGGCCATGACGTACTGCCGGGCGCCGGGGTCCTGGGCGCTCTGCACGAGCCAGGTGCGCAGGGGCGCGACGGCGGTGGCGGGCAGCAGGCCCGCGCTCCAGACGGACTCGGGCAGCTCGGGCACGGTGAAGCGGGGGACGTCGCCCAGGCCGGCCTTGGTCAGCAGGGCGGCGTACTGCCGGGAGACCTCGGAGACGACCTGGTGGGGCACGCGGTCGAGGACGGTGACGAGCATGGCGTCGTACTCCTTGGCGGTGCGCAGCAGGTGCCAGGGGACGGCGTCGGCGTAGCGGGCGGCGCTGGTGACCATGACCCAGATGTCGGCGGCGCAGAGCAGTTCGGCGGCGAGGACGCGGTTCTCGGCGACCAGCGAATCGACGTCGGGCGCGTCGAGGAGGGCGAGGCCGCGCGGGAGTGTGTCGGCGGTCTCGATGCGCAGCGCGCGGGCCGGGTGGTCGCCTCCGCCGGGGAGCAGGAGGTCGTCGTCGCGGGAGTCGTGGTGGGGCACCCAGACGCGCGGGAGGTCGGGCAGGACGCGCAGGCCGCTGAACCAGTGGTGATCCGCCGGATGGCAGACCAGGACCGGGGTGCGGGTCGTCGGCCGGAGCACGCCCGCCTCGCTCACCCGCCGCCCGACGAGGGAGTTGACGAGGGTCGACTTCCCCGCGCCGGTGGACCCGCCGACGACGGCCAGCAGCGGTGCCTCGGGGGCCCGTAGTCTGGGTACGAGGTAGTCGTCCAGCTGGGCGAGGAGTTCGTCGCGATTGGCACGCGCGCGTGGGGCCCCGGCCAGGGGCAGCGGAAAGCGTGCGGCGGCGACACGGTCGCGCAGAGCGGAGAGTGTGTCGAGCAGCTGGGGCCGTACGTCCAAGGTCACCACATGCGAAGAATGCCCAATTTTAGGGGAATTCTGAAGCATATGGACATGTCTGCGCGCCGACGGAACAGAAAGGGCGGATCGGGCGACTGGGACACGGGTGCGGGCCAGGCATAACGAGTGCACAACACCCGGTGGCGTCGGACGCCAAAAGCGCTGCACGATTCGTACCTGCCTGCGATTATCAGGACCGCTTCACCGAACCTCCACATCGAGCCACGGAGGCGAAGCGACAGGGTCGGCGAGCAGGGAGCTTTATCCTTGGACCCGCCACCAGGCCCCCGTAGCTCAGCGGATAGAGCAGGCGCCTTCTAAGCGCTTGGCCGCAGGTTCGAGTCCTGCCGGGGGCGCCACGCGGGGCCCTCCCTCAGGGGAGGGCTTTTTGCTGGTCGGGGTGGGTGCCGCCGGGCGCGCGTCAGCCCCGGAAGCGCCCCTGACGATAAAGGGCGGACTCCGGGACTGTCCGGCTGTCGCCGGGTTTTCGCGGGTGGCCGTGTCGAATACGTTCGAAGTTTCGCGGTCGAAGGGTCAGCCGGTGGACGGCCGCTCGGGGAGATCTCCGGCCGCTTCGAGCCGCCTCTTCAGGCCGGGTAGCTGCCCGTCGACGCAGCAGGCGCAGGTGGCCAGGGGCACGGCGACGCTCTTCCCGGTCCACTCCGCCACCTGGGGGGCGGGATGCCGTGTTGAGCCACTTGGTCAGACGCGTGTTCCGGTAGCGACTCCGGCAGCGCACCCGCGACTGAGGCCCCACCCTTCCCCCGCCTCCGGGGCGCGGCCTGCCCCCTGTCGACACCGCGGCCGGCCGCGCCCGGAGACCGCGGGCGCGGGGGGCGCCGACCCCCGCGCAGGACGCGCGCGTAAGGGTCGTACAGTGCCCGGATCGAGAGGGGAGACAGGCGTGCGACTTCGCTGTGCGGTGCTGGACGACTTCCAGGGCGTGGCCACCACGTCGGCCGACTGGTCGGTGATCGAGGACGCGGTGGAGGTCGTGCCGCTGCGTGAGCACCTGGCCGGCGAGGACGCGCTCGCCACGGCCCTCGCCGAGTACGACATCGTCGTCACGCTGCGCGAACGCGTCGCATTCCCGGGCTCGTTGATCGCGCGGCTGCCCCGGCTGCGGCTGATCGTGGCAACCGGGATGCGCAACACCGTGATCGACTACGCCGCGGCCGAGGCGCACGGCGTCACCGTGTGCGGGACGCAGAGCTCCGGGACGCCGCCGGTGGAGCTGACCTGGGCGCTCCTGCTGGGGCTCGCCCGGGGGATCGTCCAGGAGAACACCGCGCTGCGCGGCGGCGGGCCCTGGCAGTCCACGGTCGGCGCCGATCTGCACGGCGCCCGCCTCGGTGTGCTCGGGCTCGGCAGGATCGGCACCGGGGTGGCGCGGGTGGGGCTCGCCTTCGGCATGCGGGTCGGCGCGTGGAGTCCGCGGCTGACCGGGGAGCGTGCCGCCGAGGCCGGGGTGGAACTGGCCGCGTCCAAGGAGGAGCTGCTGGCCGGCAGCGACTTCGTCTCCGTGCACGTGCCCGGCGGCGACCGCACCCGGGGCCTGGTCGGCGCCGCCGAACTCGCCCTGCTGAAGCCGACCGCCTACCTGATCAACACCTCCCGCGCCTCGGTGGTGGACCAGGACGCCCTCCTCGCCGCGCTGCACGAGGGCCGGATCGCGGGCGCCGGCGTCGACGTCTTCGACATCGAGCCCCTGCCCGCCGACCACCCGATGCGCACCGCGCCCCGACTGCTCGCCACCCCGCACCTCGGCTATGTCTCCGCGGCCAACTTCCGGACGTACTTCACCCAGGCGGTGGAGGACATCCGGGCGTATGTGGCGGGTTCGCCCGTACGCCGGCTGCCCTGAACAACGTTCTGCCTGTTGAAAGGGTGATCCGGGACTGATCACCGTGACCGCGTTCGGACGGCCGCGTTGAACGGGGAGTGCGACGGCAGGACCGGCCGTCGCGCTTCCCGAGCGACAGAAGGAGAACGTGATGTCTCGCATCGCGAAGGCAGCGGCCGTGGCCCTCGGCGCCGGTGCCGTGGTGATCAGCGGGGCCGGGCTGGCCCTGGCCGACGCGGGCGCCAACGGCGCGGCCGTCGGTTCGCCCGGTGCGCTGTCCGGCAACGTGCTCGAGGTTCCGATCGACATCCCGGTGAACGTGTGCGGTGACACCGTGAACATCATCGGCCTGCTGGACCCCGCCTTCGGCAACGCCTGCGTCAACCAGGGCGGCACCCTCGAACAGCCCGTCAGCGGCTACGGCCGCTGAGGCGCCGCCGCGCCCCGCGAAGAGCCCCGGCACCTCCGAGCGCCGGGGCTCTTCGCGACCGTCGCCGGTACGACCTCACGCGTACCGGTAGATCCCGCTCACGTCATCCAGCTGGTCCGGGGTCTCGGTCCACGGCGGCAGCTTCTCGTGCCGCGCGACCACCCGGCCGTGCTGCGCGTCGCCCATGCCGGGCGGTTCGGCCGGCAGATAGCGGTGGCTGCCGTGCGCGCGCTGCCAGCGCTCCCACTGCATGTCGAGGTAGGCGTGGTGCAGCCAGAACACCGGGTCGTTGACGGACGCGGCGCCGAGCATCGTCCCGCCGACCCAGCGGTGCACCCGGTTGTGGTTGTGCCAGGAGGCGCTGCCGCTGCCGGTGCCCCAGCCCTCCAGCTTGTTCCGGAAGCCCTTGGTGACGGTCGAGTCCCAGGGCGGTACGTCGTAGACCGGGTCGTCCAGTGCCCAGCTCACGTCGTCCTTCGTGGGCAGCTGGATGGGAGAGGCGGCGCGGCCGAGGTCGCGGGTGAGGTAACGGCCGTCGGTGACACCCTCCCTGATGGTCCAGTGACCCGCCGAGTAGGCGAACGGACCGTCCATCACCTGCTGGTCGGAGCGTCGGCCGTTGCCGCCGAGCAGGTCCTTGGTCCAGGGCGCCGAGGTCGTCGTGCGGTCGCGGGTCCAGTCCCAGTACGGCACGGTCACCGAGGAGTCGACGCGGCGCAGCGAGTCCTCCAGCTCCAGCAGGAACCGGCGGTGCCAGGGCAGGAAGGAGGGCGCCATGTGGGCGGTGCGCAGATGGGTCTCGCCGTCGGCGGCGTAGTACGCGATGTGGGTGCGCACGAACTCGTCGTACTCGCCGCGCCTCTTGACCTCCAGCAGGGCGTTCACGAATCGTTTCCGCTCGGTGGCGGTGAGGGCGCTGACGTTCTTACGCACGTACGCCATGGCGGCCCCCCATGCCCGTCCCGGGCGCCGTTCCCGCGCCCATGTCCATGTGCACGCCCATGCGGTCCAGCAGGTCCGTGACGCCGTCGGGCAGGGCGCCGTCGAGCGGGCCCGGGGCCAGCTCGCGCAGCCGCTGGCCGGGACCGAGTTCGTCCACCGCGGCGCGTGCCGCCTCCAGGGGCGTGCGGTACGACGTGTAGTGGTCGACCATGCTGAGCCAGGTGCCGTCGGCCCGCCGCATCAGATGCAGCGGGCGGCCGTCGACGGTGATCCGCCAGTCGTCCTCGGAGGTGCTGCGCCCCGCCTCCCGAAGCCGGACGCCCTGGATGCGCCGGCCCCGGTACGTCTCGTCGAAGGAGTCGCCGCCGGCGGCCGGGGGCACCGGCCGGGAGGCGGCGACGACCGGCGCGAGCGCGAGGGCGGCGACGCAGGACAGCAGCCCCCGCGTCACCCGCCTTCGTCCCGTCCCGGCCGTCGTATCAGCTCTGACCTGCTCTGTCGCGCCCGCCGCCGTTGCGTCGTCGCCGTCGACCATCGCACTCTCCTCGTCCGGGGACATGTGTCGAACCCGCTAACGGCGAGGGAGGGGCCGGGTCACCGGCGTACGGCCGAACGGCGCTGACGAGGGAGCCGTGCGGGTTACCGGGCCGGACCCGGGCCCGGATCGGTGCCGGTCACGGTGCGCGGGCCGGGCGAAGAGCCTCGGGCGCGTCCCGGGTCGGTGCCCGAGTCGTGCTCACCGCGGCGGCCGGCCGGTCACCCACGGGTCCGACCGACCGGCCGGGCTCGTGTCCCACCGCCGGTCACGCGCGCGCGGTCCCGTGGCCGCGCCGTCGGCCGGGGCCCCGGTCGTCAGCCACGCAGGCTGGTGGCCGGAAGGACGAGGTGCGCGGCGGCGTTCAGGGTCTCCGGGGCCCCGGCGAACGCGGCCAGCGCGGCCGGCCGCACGATGCTGCCGGGCGCTCCCTCGGGCCAGGCGCGGGTGGTGAAGACCAGGTAGGCGAAGCCGCGGGCGCGGACGGCGGCGAGCCACTCCGGCGGCGCGGGGGCCTGGGCGATCAGCCGCGGCATCCGGACGACGGCCTGGCCGGCCTCCACCAGCAGGGTGATGGGCAGGTTGCGCCGATAGGCGCCGTCGACCAGCTCGCCGCCGACCGGCAGCCCGTTGTCCACGAGCAGTTGCTCGACCGCGGCCGCGGTGACCTGGGGGCCGCCCGCGGCGTCGCCTAGGGAGTAGACCAGCAGATAGGGCATGTCGGTGCCGTCGGAGGCCGCACCGCTCCAGGGCAGCACGACCAGCGTGCCGAGATCGGCGGGGCGCAGTTCCGTGGGGGTTGGGGTCACCGCGCGACCATATCGACGCGCCCGACGCGGCCCGGCGGCTTCTCACCCGGACGGACCAGTGGCCCGGGGGGCTCCACACGAACGAGGGAAACGACCTCGAACGGATCGGGGCCGGCACCGCGGATGCGGTACCGGCCCCGGTCGCGGGGGGTGTCAGCTCTGCAGGGGCAGGCCGCCCAGCAGCGGGTTGTGCTGGTTCAGCGCGGCGGTGGCGCCCTTGACCGTGTGCAGCACGGAGTCCTTGCTCTCGGTGTCGAGCGCGTTCGACCGGTGCTGCAGCGGCATCGCGTCCCGCAGAGTGATGCCGCCCTCGGCGAGCTGGTCGACGGCGCCGTTGAGGCTGGAGGGCGTCAGGTCGGCGGTGTCGTACGCGAACGCGGGCGCGGCGACGCCGGCGAGGGCGACGGAACCGGCGAGGACGGCGGCGGCCTTCAGGGACTTCATTCATGTTCCTTTCTTCGGCAACTCAACGTCACCCCAGGGAGATCTGATGCCCTGACCAACGAGCGCCGCTGCGGGGCGGAAACCCCTGGCGCGGAAGACATATGAAAATGCCTCGGCTGCCGAAGGGGCCTGGTGCCGGGGTCAGCCGGTCGTGGGGGTGGACGCCAGGGCCGGTGTGCTCGGGAGCGTGGCCGCGGTCGCGGTCGCGGTCGGGGTGGCGGTGGGGGTCGGCAGGCCGGTGCCGGGGAGGGACGAGAGCAGCTGGTCGATCAGGGCGGTGGCGGTGGCGACCACCTGGTTCACGTCGGTGACGACCGCCTTCACCAGGGCGTCGACGGCGGCCAGCACATCGCCGAGGAGGTCACGGGCCACCGGCACACCGCGGGCCACGCCCTGGGGGGCGGGGGCGAGCGCGACGGCGGGGGACGCGGACGGCTTGGGGAGTGCCGACTGCGACTCGGACCCCGAGGGGGCGACCGCGGGCACCGAAGGGGCCGCGGGCGCGGTCGGCGTGACGGCGGAGGTCGTGGCGGCGGTCGGCGTGGCGGCGGTCGGCGTGGCGGCGGAGGTCGTGGATGTCGTGGCGGGCGTCGTGGGAGCCGTCGGACCGGTCGGCGTGGCGGCAGCCGTCGGCTCATTGGCCGTCCCCGCCGCCGCGGCCCGCACGAGGGCCTCCTTCGCGGCGTCGCCGAGCCGCTTGGCCTCCGCCGCGGGCAGCCTGCCCTGCGTCAGCGAACGGTCGAGCAGCTCGACGACCGGCTTCGGTACGGAGCCGCTGTGGTCCAGGGCTCTGACCTGGGCGAGAAGTCTCGCGGCGCCGGGCAGGGACGCCTGGGAGGCGGAGGCGTCGGCACCGTCTCGCGCCACGTCGACGGCGACGGCGACCGGACCGGTGATCGCGGCGATGACGGCGGCGCTGAGGGCCGTGGAGGCGAGGCGCCGCGCGGGCAGAGAACGCATGCGGGTTCCTTTCGAGGATGGGCTTCGGGGTCTCAACCCACCGTCAGTTCGCCGCTCACGCCCCGCAACCGCTCGCTACGCCGCGTGCCCCGTCCGGGCCCGTCACTGCCCCGTCCGGGGGAGCGGCGACCGGAACGTGAACCGGTGTGCGCAGGGGACGGACACACAAACCGGCCGCCCCGCCCCGCGACGGATGCGCGGGATGGGCGGCCGGTCGAAGGGTGCGCCCCGGGCGTCAGCCGTTGACGCAGGTGTTGCCGAACGCCGGGTTCAGCAGCCCGACGGCGTCGACGCTGTCACCGCAGACGTTGACCGGGACATGGACCGGGACCTCGATGACATTGCCCGAGACGAAGCCGGGCGAGTTGGCGGCGACGCCGTCCGCGCCGGCGTCGGCGGCGGCGACACCGGCGGCGCCGGCGACGGCCGCGACGGCGGCGGAGGTCAGGACCAGACCCTTCGCGATACGCGACATGGAGAGGTGCTCCTTGGAATAGACACAAACATCCGGGCGGATGCCCGGCGTTGTGTCAACGCGCCGCGCCCCCTGGAGTTGTGCCGCCAAAGGGGTGACGCGTGAGCGGAGGGCTCGCGGCCGCTCCCGCGCCCCGTCCCCGAAGGACCCCCGCACGGGCGCGCGGGGGTCCGGTGCGGCGGGTGCCGGACGCTCGGATTCCGGCACCCGGCGCGTCACCGACGGGCGGCCGTCCGGCCGCGGCGGTACAGCACCGCACCGGCCATGATCAGCGCGGCGCTGGCGGCCGACGTCGCGATCATGGCTTTGGCGTTGCCACCGGTGTGCGGCAGGGTGGGCGGCTCGTCGTGGCCGTACGACCCGGGCGGGGTCGGCTCGTCGCTGCCGTAGGAGGGCGGCGGGGTCGGCTCGTCGCTGCCGTACGACGTGGGCGTGGGAGTCGGGTCGTCGTGACCGTACGACGTGGGAGTCGGGGTCGGGTCGTCGTGACCGTACGACGTGGGCGTGGGAGTCGGGTCGTCATGACCGTACGACACGGGGGTCGGGGTCGGGTCGTCATGACCGTACGACGTGGGAGTCGGCGTCGGGTCGTCATGACCGTACGACGTGGGAGTCGGCGTCGGGTCGTCATGACCGTACGACGTGGGGGTCGGCGTCGGGTCGTCATGACCGTAGGAGTCGTCGCCGTAGCCGGTGGGGCGCGGGGCGGTCGGGTGGGTGGCGCCGATGTTGGCGCAGGTGTTGCCGAACGCGGGGTTCAGCAGCGCGGCCACGTCCACGGAGTTTCCGCAGACGTTGACCGGGACGTGCACCGGGACCTGGATGCTGTTGCCGGACAGCAGGCCCGGTGAGCCCTGGGCCGTGGCCTGCGCGTTGGAGTCGGCGAGCGCGGCCGTGCCGTACAACGAAAGCACGCCGGTCGCGGCCGCTGCTGCCACGACCACGCCCTTGCTGAGGGTCTGTCGCAATCTCGTAGTCTTCCTGCTCGAACTGCTCGAAGATGTGGGAAGGCCGGCCCCGGGACGGAGGATCTACGGATCGACGTTCCGAGGCCGGCCAGGACGCAGCCGGTGGGCTGGTGTGTGCGGTGGGTTCCGGACGTCAGCCGTTGACGCAGGTGTTGCCGACCGCGGGGTTCAGCAGAGCGAACACGTCCACGGAGTTTCCGCACAGGTTGGTCGGAACGTGCACGGGGAACTGGACCACGTCACCGGAGAGCACGCCCGGGGAGTTCGCGGCGACCGCGTCGGCCCCGGAGTCGGCGAAGGCGGGGGCGGCCCCGCCCAGCGCCAGGATGACGCCGGCGACGACGGCAGCGCTCTTCTTCATGAGTTTTTCCCTTCTCTGACGGTCACGCCCCTCTGAGCGGTCGAAACCGAGCGAGCACAGCCTTGAACGGCTCGCACCATGACCGGCAGGTTGCAAAACGAGGGATAGACGGCCGGAGAAACCCAGGAACGCACGTCGGCCCTTAATTCACTCGAACGTCCCCGGCAAATTGGCAGCTTGGCCGAAAGCCGGATAGGCACATTCTTCGAGATGAACGCAGAAAACGTTCGGGCGACGGCACCTGAAATCGGCACGGCGCCCGAACGGGACTCGGGGGACCTGCTCAGTGGTTGGCGGCGCCGTTGCCCGCCAGGACGGAGATGTCGTCCAGGACGTGCGAGAGCGGCTCGTCGTCCTTGGCCTGGGTGGAGTTCTCCGCGCACTGCTGGTTCTGCGGCGAGGACAGGACCGGAAGGTCCTGGACGCCGATGGGGGCGGCACCGCTCAGCGACTGGAGGCTCGCCTTGAAGGGCAGGCCGACGCAGAACTTGTTGAGCGAACCCTGCAACAGGGTGGCCTGCGGGCTCAGGTCTCCGTGGGTCACCTGGTTGCCGAACGACTCATGCGCGCCGTTGCCGCTGAACGACGTCGTGCCCGTGTCGTTGCCGGTGGCGAGCGCCTGGGGGGCCGCCGCCGCCGAGACACCGACGAGGGACGCGGCGACCGCCGCCGCGGCCATTGCCTTCTTCAGCATTTCGCTTCCTTTCCTGGCTCCTCGCCAAGACGCGTCTTCCTGCCCCCGCATCAACCCGGCGGACGCCGAATGGTTGCGGGGCATCACCCGTTCGGATCGTTCGGCGGCACGGGCGAGGTGGAATTCCCATTCATCACACGATGGACCGGAGTGCATCCCGCCGCTTTTATGGGCCGACGGAGTGAACCGGTGCAACCCATTGGCGCGACGGGCAGTTGAAGCAGGTCGCTCCGGTGGACGGGGTTTCTTCAGAAGGGAATGAGTAAGTGATCAAGAAGGTTCTGGCCGCCGCCGCGGTCGCCGCCTCTGTCGTCGGCGCCTCCGCCGCTGCCGCGTCGCCGGCCCTGGCCATCGGCAACGACACGGGCACCGCGTCGTACAGCGGCAACGGCGCCTCCCAGGCGTTCGGCAACTCGGCCACATACGGCAACATGAGTCCCCAGATGGCGCTCATCCAGGGGTCGTTCAACAAGCCCTGCATCGGCCTGCCGGCGAAGCTCAACCTTCAGTCGCTGACCGGCGCCACGCCCATCGGCATCCAGGACGTCCCGATCCTGTCCTCGCCGCAGAACCAGCAGTGCACGGAGAACTCCACCCAGGCCAAGGGCGACGAGCCGCTCTCGCACATCCTGGACGACATCTCCGCGCTCTCCGGCAACGGCACCGGCAACCACTGAGCGACCGAGCCCCACGGCGGCGGGCCACCGGAACACCCGGCGGCCCGCCGCCTCGCCGTGCGGGGGACGATCCCCCGACGGAACGTTCGTCCACTCATCCGATCACGCTGCTCCAAATGGTGCAAAAGCCGCAACCAAGGGCCGTTCGCGGCAGTTGACGAACACGCAGCTCCTCCCCCGGAGCCCGCCGTTCGAAAGGGAAATGAACATGAAGAAGCTGTGGGCAACCGCGGCCGTCGCCGCCTCCATCGCCGGTCTCGCCGGTGCGGCGGCTCCCCAGGCCCTCGCCATCGGTGACGACCACGGCACCACGTCGTTCAGCGGCAACGGCGCCACGTCGTCCTTCGGCAACTCGGCCACCTCCGGCGCCATGAGCCCGCAGCTCTCGCTGGTCCAGGGCTCGCTGAACAAGCCCTGCGTCGGCCTGCCGGCGAAGATCAACGCGCAGTCGCTGATCGGCGCCGCCCCGCTCGGCGTCCAGGACCTTCCGATCCTGTCCTCGCCGCAGAACCAGCAGTGCACGGAGAACTCCACCCAGGCCAAGGGCGACGAGCCGCTCTCGCACATCCTGGACGACATCTCCGCGCTCTCCGGCAACGGCGCCGGCAACGGCTGAGCGACCGAGCCCCAACGGCGGCGGGCCACCGGAACACCCGGTGGCCCGCCGCCTCGCTCTCCCGACGACCGGCTAGGAGACGATGTCCTTGCGGGCGAACCCCCGGAAGGCCAGGGCGAACAGCACGAGGGCGCAGGTGACCGACAGCGAGGCGCCCTGGATCATGCCGGTCCACTCGGCGTGCGGCTGGAACGCGTCGGCCCACGCGAACTGCCAGTGCGCGGGCAGGAAGTCGCGCCAGTGGCCGAGGGCGGTGACCGCGTCCAGGACGTTGCCGACGATGGTCAGCCCGACCGCGCCGCCGACGGCGCCGAGCGGGGCGTCCGTCCGGGTCGACAGCCAGAACGCCAGCCCCGCGGTGACCAGTTGGGACACGAAGACGTACGCCACGGCCACCACGAGCCGCTGCACGGCGGTGCCGCTGTCCAGTTCGCCGCCGGTGGGTATGCGGAGCGGTCCCCAGCCGTAGGCGGCGGTGCCGACGGCGAGGGCGACGAGCGGCAGCAGCACCATCGCGGCGAGGCTCAGGCCGAGGGCCACCACCAGCTTGGACCACAGCAGCCGGGCCCGGGGCACGGGCGCGGCCAGCAGATAGCGCAGCGAGGACCAGTTGGCCTCCGAGGCGACGGTGTCCCCGCAGAACAGGGCGACCGGCACCACCAGCAGGAAGCCGGCCGAGACGAACAGGTTGACCGCGGCGAAGTTGGCCCCGGACGCGGTGGCCGTGTCCATCAGGGTGACCTCGCCGTCGCGCCCCGAGGGGTGGCCGACGGCGAAGGCGACCAACAGCACGAACGGCAGGACGGCGAGGAGCGCGCCCATGACCAGGGTGCGGCGCCGCTTGAGCTGGCGGACCAGCTCCACGCGCAGCGGCAGGGTGCCCCGGGTGCGGTAACCGGAGGCCACCTCGGTGAGCGTGCTCATGCGGCACCTCCGATCAGGGTGAGGAACGCGTCCTCCAGACGGCGGTGCGGGCCGACCGAGGCGACCGGCACCGAAAGCCGCACCAGCTCCACGACCAGCCGCTCGGCGGTACCGCCCGCTTCGAGGCGCACCAGCAGCCCGTCCTCCGTGCGCACCGCGGAGGCGACGTCGGGCAGGGCGGCCACCTTCTCCACGACGGGCTCCTCCACCGGCGCGGCCGTGCCGACGAGCAGGGTGTCGCCGGAGCCGATGATGTCCCGCACCGGTCCGGCCTGGACGAGCCGGCCGTGGTCCATCACCACGAGGTGGGTGCAGGACTGCTCCACCTCGGAGAGGAGGTGGCTGGAGACGATCACGGTGCGCCCGGCGGCCGCGTAGCGGATCATCACCTCGCGCATCTCCCGGATCTGGGGCGGGTCGAGGCCGTTGGTGGGCTCGTCCAGGATGAGCAGGTCGGGCAGGCCCAGCATGGCCTGGGCGATGGCCAGGCGCTGGCGCATGCCCTGGGAGTACGTGCGTACGGCGCGGGCCAGCGCGTCGCCGAGGCCGGCGATCTCCAGGGCCTGGGCCAGGTGGGCGTCCTCGGCGGGCCGGCCGGTGGCCCGCCAGTACAGCTCCAGGTTCTCCCGCCCGGACAGGTGCGGCAGGAAGCCCGCGCCCTCCACGAAGGCGCCGACCCGGGACAGCACCGGGGCGCCGGGGCGGACCGCGTGCCCGAAGACGCGGATCTCGCCCTCGTCCGGGGTGATCAGGCCCATCAGCATGCGCAGGGTGGTGGTCTTGCCCGCGCCGTTGGGCCCCAGCAGACCGAGCACCTGGCCCCGCTCGACGCGGTACGACAGCTCGCGCACCGCGTACCGGTCGGCGGACCCGGCGTACCGCTTGCTCAGGTCCTTGATCACCAGGGGGACCTCGGCCAGTCCGGGGTCGGGCGCGGGGGCGGCCGTACGACGGCGGGCGGTCAGCAGCAGGACGAGGGCGGCGCCCGCGCCGGCGAGCGGCAGCCACCACACCCAGGCGGGCAGCGGGGCCGCGGCGGTGGTCACGGCGGGCGCCGTCGGCACGCTGAGGGCGCTCCGGAGGGCGACGGTGTAGGTGGCCGGGGCGGCCGGTGAGGCGTAGCCGAGGTCGGTGGCGGCGAGGACCAGGCGGAGCCGGTGGCCCTTCTGCACCTCGTGGTCGATCGCCGGGAGGGTGACCGTGACGTCCCTGCCGGTCCTGGCTCCGGTGACCCGGAAGGGGGTGACGAGCTGGGAGGGCAGCACCTGTCGTCCGCCGTCGGGGCCGACGTCGTAGACCTTGCCGAAGAGCACGGCGTCGCCGCTGGTCGAGGTCACATGGATGCGGGCGGTCGGGGTGCCGGTGATCCGGAGGGTGCGGGTCAGCGGCGCGGAGTCGAAGCGGGCGTACTGGCCCGGGAAGTCGAGGGCGGTGCCGAGGCCGAGCGCGGACAGCCGGCCCAGGCCACCCGAGCCGCCGAGGCCGGGCAGCGCGGAGACGGCGGGCGGGGCGGCGCCGGCCGGGTTGGCGAAGCGCTGCTCACGGCCGGACAGGGGCACGTCGTGCCGGTCGGCGCGCAGGCCCGGGTAGGCGTCCGCGCTCGCCCCGCGCAACTGGGCGGTGCCGTTCGTGGAGTCGACGCCTCCGGTGCGGGTGATCCGGAAGGCCGGGCCGGTGCCGGTGCCCCGGTCGCCCTTCAGGTACCGGTCGAACCAGGCGCGCACCCGGTTCTGGACGCGGCCGGTCTCCAGGTCGCCGCCGTCGTGTCCGCCCGCGACCCAGTCGACGTCGACGGGGGCGCCGTTGGCCTTGATGGCGTGCTCGGCGGCGTCGGCCTGGCCGAGTGTGAAGAGCGAGTCGGTCTGGCCCTGCACCAGCAGGGTGGGCACCTCGATGCGGGAGCCGACGGCGGACGGCGAGCGCTCCTGGAGCAGGGCGCGGGCCGCGGCGTCCGGGGTGCCGGAGGCGGCGACCCGGTCGTACATCCGGCACAGCGCGGGCTCGAAGCGGGCGCAGCCGCCGCCCTCGCCGAAGAAGACCCCGGCCCACAGCTTCTTGAACACGCCGTTCGGGAACAGGGCGTCCGCGAGGTTCCAGTAGGTCAGGGCGGGGGCGATGGCGTCCACCCGGTGGTCGTATCCGGCGGCGAGCAGGGAGACCGCGCCGCCGTACGAGCCGCCGGCGATACCCACGCGGGGGTCGCCGGGCCTGTCGAGCCGTACCTGGGGCTGCTCCGCCAGCCAGTCGACGAGCCGGGAGACGTCGGCGACCTCGGTCTTCGGGTCGTTGAGCCCGATCCTGCCGGTGGACCTGCCGAAGCCGCGCGCGGACCAGGTCAGGACCGCGTACCCGTGGCGGGCGAGGTCCTCGGCCTGCCGGCGCAGGTCGTCCTTGCTGCCGCCGAAGCCGTGCGCCAGCAGCACGGCGGGCCGGCGGCCGGCGGGGCCCGCGGTGAAGTACGAGGTGTCCAGGCGCACCCCGCCCGGCATGGCCATCGTCCGGTCGGCGCGGTGCACGGGCGGCGGCCCGCCGGAGGCCGCGGCCGTCCACGTACCGGCACCCGCGAGCACCACGACGGCGGCCGCGGCGGCCACCAGCCGCCGCGGCCCCCTGAGCAGCCCTCGCAGCCGGGCCACACGAAGATCCATGCCTCAACGGTACGGGCCGCCGGTGGCATCCGCCCGGCCCCCCAGGGCTGAACCAGGGCCCCTCCCGAGGGAGTAGGGCCGCGGGTCCCGTACTTCATCCGTGGTAGGACGGCGCGGCCCCCGGTACCGAAGGTGAGGGGGGTACCGGGGGCCGCGCGCGGGTGGAGGGGCTCAGACCTCCTGGGCGTCCTCGGGGACGGACACCAGCCAGCGGGTCTCCTGGCGCGGGCGGAGGTAGAAGGCCCAGTAGAGGGTGGCGGCGACGGTGATGCCACCGGTCCAGATCAGGTAGGAGACCTCCTGCTCGACCAGGATGTAGACCAGGACGGCGATCAGCAGGACCGGCATGACGGGCCACAGCGGCATCCGCCAGGCCCTGCGGGTGCTGTGGTGGCCGCGGCGGGCGAGCAGGGCGGCGACGGCGACCAGCAGGTAGAGCGCGGTGACGGCGACGCCGGTCACGCCGTAGAGCGTGTCCAGGTTGACGAAGCAGAGGAACGCGCCGGGGACGCCCACGATCAGGGTGGCGACCCACGGGGAGCCGAAGCGGCCCAGCTTGGACAGGGCGGTGTTGACCGGCGAGGGCCAGGCCTTGTCGCGGGCGGAGGCGAACAGGACGCGGGAGTTCTGGATGACCATCACGATGCCGGCGTTGATGATCGCCAGGGCGACGCACAGGCTGACGAAGGTGCCGACCGCCGAGTTGCTCCAGGCGATGACCATGTCGCTGATGTTGCCGCCGGTCAGGGTCGTGAGGTCACCGGCGCCCAGGGTGATCGCCGCGACCGGCACCAGGATGACCACGCTGGAGATGGCCAGGGTCGCGAGGACGGTGCGGGCGACGTTGCGGCGCGGGTTCTCCAGTTCCTCGGAGAGGTAGACGGCGGTGGAGAAGCCCTGGGTGGCGAAGAGCGCGATGGCGAGTCCCGACAGGACCATCATCGCCGTCACCGGTTCGACGTGGGCGTGCTCGCCGGCGATCTGGAAGGAGGTGAGGGCGCCGAGACCGCGGTGGGCGTGGGCGAATCCCAGCACGGCGACGACGCCGGCCGCGATGACCTCCAGGACCAGGAAGATGCCGGTGATCCAGGCGTTGGCGCGCAGGTCGAGCAGGCCCGCGAGGGTGGCCGCGATCATCACGCCCGCGCCGGTCCAGGACGGGTCGAGGTGGACGATCGGGGCGAGGTAGTCGGCGGTGCCCATCGCGATGACCGGAGGGACGATCATCACGACGAGGAGCGACATCACGAAGGCCAGCCAGCCGGCCAGCCGTCCGGCCAGGGTGGAGACCATGGCGTACTCGCCGCCCGCGCTGGGGATCAGGGTGCCCAGTTCGGAGTAACAGAAGGCGACCGGGATACAGAGCAGCGCGCCGATGGCCAGACAGATCGCCGTCGCCGTGCCCAGGCTGGAGAACAGGTCGGGCACGATGACGAAGAGCGTGGACGCGGGCGTGACGCACGAGAGGGTGAGCAGGGTGCCGCCGACCACTCCGATGGAGCGCTTGAGCTTCTGGGGGCTGCCGGAGGCCTCGGGGAGGCTCGTCTCGGCAGGGCGGAGCGTGTCGGTCATGCGGCGGAATCCGATCGACTCGTGCGTAAGGGGGTGGGGGCCCGGGAGCGCTATCGCCTCCGGCGGCTCGTCGTCGTACGTCTCTCGTCCGCTCCCTGGCGCCCATAGGGAACCCCGACGAAAACCGCCACGTCAATGGCTGTTTACCTTCGGAATCCGCACCAGGAGCATCTCTCGCCTTGGATCAGATTCGCAGGCGACAAGACCTCATTGATGCATCCAACAAGCCTGTACGCGTTCTGACCTTGCTTTCCATGGTCACTTAGGTTTAACCCCTTCGTCACCCGTTTCATCCGCATGAACGGGAACCGCAGCAGGTGTGTCAAAAAAATGTCAGGCCGTCCGGTATCCGGACGACCTGACAGGGGTGGAGCGGCGGCCTTACCTCACGGTCAGTGGTTGCGCGGGAAGCCGAGGTCCACGCCGGCGGGGGCGTCGGCCGGGTCGGGCCAGCGGGTGGTGATCACCTTGCCGCGGGTGTAGAAGTGCGTGCCGTCGTTGCCGTAGATGTGGTGGTCGCCGAAGAGCGAGTCCTTCCAGCCGCCGAAGGAGTGGTAGCCCACCGGCACCGGGATCGGCACGTTGACGCCGACCATGCCGGCCTCGATCTCCATCTGGAAGCGGCGGGCGGCGCCGCCGTCCCGGGTGAAGATCGCGGTGCCGTTGCCGAACGGCGAGGCGTTCATCAGCGCCACGCCCTCCTCGTACGTGTCCACGCGCAGCACGCACAGCACCGGGCCGAAGATCTCGTCCTGGTACGCCCTGGAGGTCGTCGGCACCTTGTCGAGCAGCGAGATGCCGATCCAGTGACCGTCCTCGTGGCCCTCGACCGTGTAGCCGGTGCCGTCGAGGACCACCTCGGCGCCCTCGGCGGCCGCGCCGGTGACGTAGGAGGCCACCTTGTCGCGGTGGGCGGCGGTGATCAGCGGACCCATCTCGGACGTCGGGTCGTTGCCCGGACCGATCTTGATCTTCTCCGCGCGCTCGCGGATCTTCGCCACCAGCTCGTCACCGACGGAGCCCACCGCGACGACGGCCGAGATCGCCATGCAGCGCTCGCCGGCCGAGCCGTAGGCCGCGGAGACGGCCGCGTCGGCCGCCGCGTCCAGGTCGGCGTCCGGCAGCACCAGCATGTGGTTCTTGGCGCCGCCCAGGGCCTGCACGCGCTTGCCGTTGGCGGAGGCGGTGGCGTGGATGTAGCGGGCGATCGGGGTGGAGCCGACGAAGGAGACGGCCTGCACGTCCGGGTGCTCCAGGAGGCGGTCCACGGCCACCTTGTCGCCGTGCACCACGTTGAACACGCCGTCCGGCAGTCCGGCCTCGGCCAGCAGCTCGGCGATGCGGACGGAGGCCGACGGGTCCTTCTCGCTCGGCTTGAGCACGAAGGTGTTGCCGGTCGCGATGGCGATCGGGAACATCCACATCGGGACCATCGCCGGGAAGTTGAACGGCGTGATGCCCGCGACCACGCCGAGCGGCTGGCGGATCGAGGCCACGTCCACCCGGCTCGCGACCTGGGTGGACAGCTCGCCCTTGAGCTGCACGGTGATGCCGCAGGCCAGGTCCACGATCTCCAGGCCGCGGGCGACCTCGCCGAGCGCGTCGGAGTGCACCTTGCCGTGCTCGGCGGTGATCAGCTCCGCGATCTCGTCGCGGTGCGCGTCCAGCAGCGCGCGGAACGCGAAGAGGATCGTGGTGCGCTGCGCGAGCGAGGACTGGCCCCAGGTCGCGAAGGCGTCCTTCGCGGCGGCGACCGCGGCGTCCACCTCCTCGACCGACGCGAACGCGACCTTGGTGGTCACCGCGCCGGTCGCCGGGTCGGTGACCGGCCCGTACGTGCCCGACGCGCCTTCGACGGTCTTCCCGCCGATCCAGTGGTTGACGATCTTCGTCATGCCCAGAGACTCCTTCTCACAGATGGCGGCGTCGGGTCGAGACGTGCCGTTCGTACTGCTCGCGTGCCGTGACCGCGGGGGTTCGGGTCGCGGTCGCGGCCACAGGAACATCCCACCAGGCCTGCGCCTCGGGCGCGCCCGACACAGTGTCGGACGTTTCGGTCTCGACGTAGACACATGTGGGAGTGTCGGCGGCCCGTGCCTCGGCGAGCGCCGCGCGCAGCTCCCCCGCGGTCCCCGCCCGCAGCACCCGCATACCCAGGCTGGCCGCGTTGGCCGCGAGGTCGACGGGCAGCGGCGCACCGCTGTACGCCCCCTCCTCGTTCCTGAACCGGTACGCGGTGCCGAACCGCTCGCCGCCCACCGACTCCGAGAGACCGCCGATCGACGCGTACCCGTGGTTCTGCACCAGGAGCACCTTGATCGCGATGCCCTCCTGCACGGCGGTCACCAGCTCCGTCGGCATCATCAGATAGGTACCGTCCCCGACCAGCGCCCACACGTTCCGCTCGGGCGCCGCCAGTTTCACGCCGAGGGCGGCCGGGATCTCGTAGCCCATGCAGGAGTAGCCGTACTCCAGGTGGTACTGGTCGGCCGACCGCGCCCGCCACAGCTTGTGCAGGTCGCCGGGGAGCGACCCGGCCGCGTTGACCACGATGTCCGACTCGTCCACCAGGGCGTCGAGGGCGCCGATGACCTGCGGCTGCGTCGGCCGGGCGGTCGGCTCCGCCGCGAAACAGGCGTCCACCCGCCGCTCCCAGCGCTCCTTGCCCCGCGTGTACTCGTCGACGTACGCGCCGTCCGCCCGGTACGCGGCCAGCGCCCCGGTCAGCTCTTCCAGCCCCGTGCGGGCGTCCGCGACCAGGGGCAGCGCGGCCAGTTTGTGGGCGTCGTACGGCGCGATGTTGAGGTGCACGAAGCGCGCCTCCGGGTGCCGGAAGAGGGTGCCGGAGGCGGTGGTGAAGTCGGTGAAGCGGGTGCCGACGCCGATCACCAGGTCCGCGGTGCGCGCCAGTTCGTCGGCGGTCGCGGTGCCGGTGTGGCCGATCCCGCCGACGTCCTGCGGATGGTCGTAGCGCAGGGAGCCCTTGCCCGCCTGGGTGGAGGCGACGGGGATGCCGGTCGCCGAGGCGAACGCGGCGAGGGCCGCCTCGGCGCGGCTGTGGTGGACGCCGCCGCCCGCGACGACGAGGGGCCGGCGCGCCACCCGCACCGCCCGTGCCGCGCGGGCCAGCTCGACCGGGTCCGCGCCCGGTCGCCGTACGGTCCACACCCGCTCGGCGAAGAACTCCTCGGGCCAGTCGTACGCCTCCGCCTGCACGTCCTGCGGCAGCGCGAGGGTGACGGCGCCGGTCTCGACGGGGTCGGTGAGCACCCGCATGGCCTGCAGGGCGGCCGGGACCAGCGCCTCCGGGCGGGTGATCCGGTCGAAGTAGCGGGACACCGGGCGCAGCGTGTCGTTGACCGAGACGTCACCCGCGTACGGCACCTCCAGCTGCTGGAGCACCGGGTCGGCGGGGCGGGTGGCGAACACGTCGCCGGGGAGGAGGAGGACGGGGAGGTGGTTGACGGTGGCGAGGGCGGCGCCGGTGACGAGGTTGGTGGCGCCGGGGCCGATCGACGTCGTCACCGCGTGCGTGGCGAGGCGGCCCGACTGGCGGGCGTAGCCGACGGCCGCGTGCACCATGGACTGCTCGTTGCGGCCCTGGTGGTACGGCATCACGCCCGCGTACTCGACCAGCGCCTGCCCGATCCCCGCGACATTGCCGTGGCCGAAGATGCCCCAGGTGGCGCCGATCAACCGCCGTCGCTCGCCGTCGCGTTCGGAGTACTGGACGGCGAGGAAGCGGACGAGCGCCTGGGCGACGGTCAGCCGGATCGTCATCGGTAGCCCCCGGTGGTCTCGGTGTGGTCGGGGTGGAAGCGGATCCGCCACTCCCGCGTCCTGCCGGGCCCGGCCATGACGTTCAGGTAGTACATGGCGTGACCGGGCTGGGCGATGGAGGGGCCGTGCCAGCCGTCGGGGACGAGGACGGCGTCGCCGGAGCGGACCTCGGCGAGCACGTCGGCGCCGCCCTCGCGCGAGGGGAACACCCGCTGGTAGCCGAGGCCGTTCGGACCGTCGATCTCGAAGTAGTAGATCTCCTCCAGCACGCACTCCTCGCCCGGCCGGCGCTCGTCGTGCTTGTGCGGCGGGTACGAGGACCAGTTGCCGCCGGGGGTGAGGACCTCGACGGCGATGAGCCGGTCGCAGTCGAAGGCGTCGGCGGAGGCGAAGTTGCGCACCTGGCGGGCGCAGGTGCCGCTGCCGCGCCGCTCGACGGGGACCTCCGGCGCGGGGCCGTAGCGGGCGGGGAGTCGTCGCTCGCACTTCGCTCCTGCCAGGGCGAAGCGGCCTCCCGCGCCGGAGGCGATCTGGACCCGGGCGTCCCGGGGTGCGTACGCGAAGTCCGAGGCCCCCGCGAACACGCTGTCCCGACCCAGGAGTTGGAACTCGCTTTCCTCGATTCGAACGGTACATCCGCCTTCCAGCGGAAGCACGATCCACTCACTGTTCCCGGTGATGAACGTATGGCTACGACCGGGGGACAACTCGACGATACGCAGACCGCTGTACGTCCACCCGGCGCGCTTCGGATCGATGTCGAGCGCGTACTCGGCGCTCGCGGTGGTGCCCCGGGGCAGATACAGGTCGGTGCTGGTCATACCACCCTCACAGCAGTCGTACGGCGGTGTCCACGGCGGCGGCCACATCGCCGTCCGCCGGGTACAGCAGCGAGCGGCCGGCCACCAGGCCGCGCACGGTGGGGAGTCGCAGCGCGCCGCGCCACTTCTCGTGGGCGGCGACCCGGTCGCCGGGCGCGTCGCCTATGTCGCCGCCGAGCAGGACGGCGGGGAGGGTGGAGGTCCGCATGACCTCGGCCATGTCGTCGGGGTTCTCGGTGACCGGGACCTTCAGCCAGGTGTAGGCCGAACTGCCGCCGAGGCCCGAGGCGATGGCGATGGCGCGGGTGACGGCCTCGGCGGAGAGGTCGTTGACGAGGGCACCCTCGGGGGTGCGGCGGCTGATGAACGGCTCGACGAAGACCGGGAGCCGGCGTTCGGCCATGGCGTCGACGGCGCGGGCGGCGGACTCCAGGGTGGCCAGGGAGCCCGGGTCGGTGTAGTCGAGGCGCAGCAGCAGCTTGCCGGCGTCGAAGCCGAGGCGGTCGATGTCCTCGGGGCGGTGGCCGGTGAAGCGGTCGTCCAGTTCGAAGCCGGCGCCCTGGAGTCCGCCGCGGTTCATCGAGCCCATGACGACCTTGTGCTCCAGGGCGCCGAGCAGCAGCAGGTCGTCCAGGATGTCGGCGGTGGCGAGGACGCCGTCGACGCCGGGCCGCGACAGCGCGAGGCACAGGCGTTCGAGGAGGTCGGCGCGGTTGGCCATGGCGAGGGCCCGGTCGCCGACGCCGAGGGCGCCGCGGGCGGGGTGGTCGGCGGCGACGATCATCAGCCGGCCGCTGTCGTCCAGCAGCGGGCGGCGCCGGCGGCGGGCGGCGGCCTCGGCGATGGCCTCGGGGTTCCGGGCGCGGACGCGGACCAGGTCGGCGACGTCGACGCGGGGCGGGCTGCCGGCGCGGCCCGTGCTCACCGCACGGCTCCGGCGGCGAGTACGGCGGCCACCTCGTCCGGGCCGGGCATCGCGGAGGAGCACTCCAGGCGGGAGGCGACGATGGCGCCGGCCGCGTTGGCGTGGCGCATGGTGGTCTCCAGGTCCCAGCCGGCCAGCAGCCCGTGGCACAGGGAGCCACCGAACGCGTCGCCCGCGCCGAGTCCGTTGAGGACGGTGACGGGGAGCGGGGGCACTTCGACGGACTCGCCTTCGGCGCTGACCGCGAGGACGCCCTTGGGGCCCTGTTTCACCACGGCGAGCCGCACGCCCGCGTCCAGCAACGCCCGTGCGGCGGCGTGGGGTTCGCGCACCCCGGTGGCGATCTCCACCTCGTCCAGGTTGCCGACGGCGACGGTGGTGTGGCGCAGCGCCTCGGCGTAGAAGGGGCGGGCGGTGTCCGGGTCGCGCCAGAACATCGGGCGCCAGTCGAGGTCGAACACGGTGGTGCCGGACCTGTCCCGGTGGGCGAGGGCGGTGAGGGTCGCGGTACGGCTCGGTTCCTCGCTGAGCCCGGTGCCGGTCACCCAGAAGACCCGGGCCGCGCGGATCGCGTCGAGGTTCAGCTCGCCGGCCTCGATCTCCAGGTCGGGGGCCTTGGGCTGCCGGTAGAAGTACAGCGGGAAGTCGTCGGGCGGGAAGACCTCGCAGAAGGTGACGGGGGTCGGGAGCCCGGACACGGAGGTGACCCAGCGGTCGTCGACGCCGAACGCGCGCAACGCGTCGTGCAGGTAGGCGCCGAACGGGTCGTCACCGGTACGGGTGATCACGGCGGCGGTGCGTCCGAGCCGGGCCGCGGCCACCGCGACGTTGGTCGCCGACCCCCCGAGGAACTTCCCGAAGGTCGTCACCCGCGCGAGCGGAACCCCGGCCTGCAACGGATACAGATCCACTCCGATCCGCCCCATGGTGATCAGGTCGTACCCCATCGACTCCCCTTCATCACGCCTCCCCGGCTTTGTAGTCCTGCCCACGATCGCTGTCAATATTTTGTCCGGACATTCGGACGATGGGGGGGTGGTGGCACGGCCGGTCGATCGTGGCCGGGTTCAGCGGGGCGGCGGCGATCGGCGGCGGGATCCGGAGGCGGCCGGCAGGACAGCGGGGCGCGGAACGCCGCGGGCCCGGCCACGGCGGAGCCGGTCGCCACGCCGGCCCACCCATGCCCCGCCCCGACGCCGGCCACACCCGCGCCCGCGGGGCGCTTTGCCGCAGACGTGTCACAAAGAACTCGCCTCTGTCACACATGTCGCGCGTACGCGGGCGCTGCGTCACACCCGGACGACAGGGGCTGACCGTTGGTCACGGTGCGTCGTTGTCCGGGCGCAGGCTTGGTGATCGCCAGCACAGCGCCCGGCTCCACCGACGGCCGTCCCCGGCCGCCGCCGCGGCGCGCGCAGGGAGGTGCAGCTCATGACCGACCGCAGGCTCTGGTCGTACAAGGAGATCGCGGCGCACATCAAGGTGCAGCCGGACACCGTGCGG
Organism: Streptomyces hygroscopicus subsp. hygroscopicus; assembly: GCF_030269125.1. Taxonomy (GTDB): domain Bacteria; phylum Actinomycetota; class Actinomycetes; order Streptomycetales; family Streptomycetaceae; genus Streptomyces; species Streptomyces hygroscopicus_C. The sequence continues at coordinate 143,976 of NZ_BSSM01000013.1, forward strand.
TCGTACCGCAAACACGGGTTGCTGCCCCCACCGGACCATGTGGAGGGCGGCAAGCCCTACTGGTACGCCGACACCGTCCGCGCCTGGGTCGCCGCCCGGCCGAGCAGCCGCGGGCGGCGCCCCGACTGACGTCCCGCCGCCCGCGGGGGCGTCACGCCCACGGCTCGACGACCGTCACCCCGGCCCCCGGCGCCTTCCCCATCGCCGCGAGGGCCGCCGGGGCCGCGTCGAGCGGGATCGTGGACGTCACCAGGAGGTCGGGACGCAGGACGCCGGAGCGGACCAGGCCCAGCATGCCGGGGTAGGTGTGCGCGGCCATGCCGTGGCTGCCCAGGAGTTCGAGCTCCAGCGCGATCGCGCGGGCCATCGGCACCGGGGTCGTACCGTCGGCCGAGGGCAGCAGTCCGACCTGGACGTGCCGGCCCCGGCGGCGCAGGGAGCCGACGGACGCGGCGCAGGTGACGGGCGAACCGAGCGCGTCCAGCGAGAGATGGGCACCGCCGTCGGTCAGTTCCCGCACCGCCGCGGCCGTGTCGGGCACCGCACGCGCGTCCAGGCAGTGCGCCGCCCCGAACGTCCGCGCCAGTTCCAGCGCCCCCGGCGAGATGTCGACGGCGACCACCCGCGCCCCGGCCGCCGCCGCGATCATCACCGCGGACAGGCCGACCCCGCCGCAGCCGTGCACCGCGACCCACTCCCCGGCCGCGGCCCGCCCCTGCTGCACCACGGCGCGGAAGGCCGTGGCGAAGCGGCAGCCGAGACCCGCGGCGGTGCCGTACGCCATGCCGTCCGGGATCGCCACGAGGTTCACGTCCGCGTGGTCGAGGGCGACGTACTCGGCGAAGGAGCCCCAGTGGCTGAAGCCGGGCTGGGTCTGCCGTTCGCACACCTGCTGGTCGCCCGCCGCGCAGGCCGGGCAGCCACCGCAGGCGCACACGAACGGCACGGTGACCCGGTCGCCGGGCCGCCAGCCGGTCACCCGGGTGCCCACCGCCTCGACCACACCGGCGAGTTCGTGTCCGGGCACGTGCGGCAGCACGATGTCGGCGTCGTGGCCCATCCAGCCGTGCCAGTCGCTGCGGCACAGCCCGGTCGCCTCGACCCGGACCACGACCCCGTGCTCCGCGGGCGCCGGGTCGGGCACCTCCCGCACCTCGGCCGGCTTCCCGAACTCCTCGAACAGCACCGCTCTCATGCGCCCACCTTTTCACGCCACCGCGGACCGCCACCGTCGGGCCGTCACGCGTACGGCGCACGAGGACGGCGACGGACCGGCACATCTGCCTAAGGTGCGGAGGAATCACCCGGGAGACACCCGGCGCGTCACCGGTGATCCGCCCTTGCCCGCAGCCCGAGGGGACGACCCACGTGAGCCACCCCCCGCCGCCCGGCACACCCAAGGCCCGCATCCCCCACCCGCAGCAGCCCCCGCCGCCGTACCCCCGCATCGGCGCGGGCCTGTGGAAGCGCTGCCTGGGCGGTGGGCTCGCGGTGTGGGCAGCGACCGCGGTGCTGGCCCTCGCGACCCGCAGCACGGCCGCGCTGCCGGTGCCCGTCCTGCTCGGCGGTTTCCTGGTGCCCGTGGTCTTCGTGCTGTGGGCGTACGAGCGGCACGGCCGGGACCTCGGCGTCAGCGCGGTCCTCGGCTGCTTCCTCGCGGGCGGCGCGCTCGGCGTGCTCGGCGCCTCGCTCGCCGCGTCGGACGTGCCGCACCCCTCCCCCGGCCGGTTCCTGACCACCGCCCTGGCCGAGGAGGTGGCCAAGCTGGGCGCGCTGGCGTTCGCGCTGCGCCGGCAGCCGGCCGTGCACGGCATGCGGGCCGGACTGGTGCTCGGCGCGGCCGTCGGTGTCGGCTTCGCGGCGCTGGAGAGCACCGGCCACGCCCTCGACGCCGCCCTCTCCGCCCCGGACCTCTGGGGGCAGTTGGAGACGGAGCTGGCGCGCGGGCTGCTCGCCCCCTTGGGACAGGGCCTGTGGACCGCGATCGGGGGCGGTGTGCTGCTCGCGCTGCGCCGCCCGGACGGGCGCTTGCGGTACGCCCCGCCGGTGGTCGCCGCGTGCGTGGGCGCCGCCCTGCTGCACGCCCTCGCGGACACGGCGCGGGGCGTCGCGCCCTGGCTGGTCGTACGGCTCACCGGCCGGGGCGTGGAGCCCGGACTGTTCGCGCCCGGGTACCCGCCCCAGCCGAGCGCCTCGCAGCAGCATCTGCTCACGCTGGTCGCGACCCTCGGCCCCGCCCTCGTCGCACTGGCCGCCCTCGCCTGGGCGCTGTCACTCACCCGACGGAATCCGCCTTGGAAAAATACCCCCTAGGGGTATACTCTGAGGAGAGTGGGGGGAAGCATCGGGAACACCACCGGCCCCACAGCCACGACGAGGAGAACGACATGAGCGCCCAGACCGACACTTCGGCCTCCGTCACCACCGTCTACCAGGTCACCGGCATGAGCTGCGGCCACTGCGAGGGGTCCGTCTCCGCCGAGATCTCCCAGCTCCCCGGCGTCACCTCGGTGAAGGCCGTCGCATCGAGCGGCGAGGTGACCGTCGTCTCCGCGGCCCCGCTGGACGACGAGGCCGTCCGCGCCGCCGTGGACGAGGCCGGCTTCGAGCTGGCCGGCAAGGCCTGAGCACCACCCTTCCACAGCCCCGACCGGCCGCGCCGACCAGCTGATACTGGCTCCGCGCGCCCCGGTCCGATGTCTGGAGTCCGGACATGACCAGCACCATCGCAGAGACAGCCATAACCCCCGGTACGACGTCCGAGGTCGAACTCCTCATCGGCGGGATGACCTGCGCGTCCTGCGCGGCCCGGGTGGAGAAGAAGCTCAACCGGATGGACGGCGTCAGCGCCACCGTCAACTACGCCACCGAGAAGGCGAAGGTCCACTACGGCGCGGGCGTCGAGGTCGCCGACCTGATCGCCACCGTCGTCAAGACCGGGTACACCGCCGAGGAACCCGCCCCGCCGCGGCCCGAACCCGAGGCCGCGACCGCGGCCCCGGGGTCCGCCGGGCAGGACCCCGAACTCGGCGCCCTGCGCCACCGTCTGCTCGTCTCCGCGCTGCTCGCCGCCCCCGTCGTGCTGCTCGCGATGATCCCGGCCCTCCAGTTCGACAACTGGCAGTGGCTCTCCCTCACCCTCGCCGCGCCCGTCGTCGTCTGGGGCGGCGCGCCCTTCCACCGCGCCGCCTGGACCAACGCCCGGCACGGCGCGGCCACCATGGACACCCTGGTCTCGGTCGGCACGCTGGCCGCGTTCGGCTGGTCGCTGTGGGCGCTGTTCTTCGGCCACGCCGGGATGACCGGCATGCACGACGAGTTCCGCCTCACCGTCTCCCGCATGGACGGCGCCTCCACCATCTACCTGGAGGTCGCCTCCGGCGTCGTCGCGCTGATCCTGCTCGGCCGCTACCTGGAGGCCCGCTCCAAGCGGCGCGCGGGAGCGGCCCTGAAGGCCCTGCTGGAGCTGGGCGCCAAGGACGTGGCGGTGCTGCGATACGAGGAGGGCGAGCGCGAAGCGCTCTCCTCTGAGGGCGGCGACGGGAGACGGGTGGGCGGCCGCGAGGTGCGCGTGCCCGTCTCCTCCCTCGCGGTCGGCGACTGGTTCGTCGTACGGCCCGGCGAGAAGGTCGCCACCGACGGCACCGTGGTCGAGGGCGTCTCCGCGGTCGACGCCTCCATGCTGACCGGCGAGTCGGTGCCGGTGGACGTCGGCCCCGGCGACAAGGTCACCGGCGCCACGGTCAACGCGGGCGGCCGGCTCGTCGTGGAGGCCACCCGGGTCGGCGCCGACACCCAGCTCGCGCGCATGGCCAGGCTGGTCGAGGACGCGCAGAGCGGCAAGGCCGAGGTGCAGCGGCTCGCCGACCGCGTCTCCGCCGTGTTCGTGCCCGTGGTCATCCTGATCGCGCTCGCCACCTTCGGCGTCTGGCTCGGCGTCACCGGGGACGCGGTCGCCGCGTTCACCGCGGCCGTCGCCGTGCTGATCATCGCCTGCCCCTGCGCGCTGGGCCTCGCCACGCCGACCGCGCTGATGGTCGGCACGGGGCGCGGCGCCCAGCTCGGCATCCTGATCAAGGGCCCGGAGGTCCTGGAGTCCACGCGCCGCGTCGACACCGTCGTCCTGGACAAGACCGGCACCGTCACCACCGGCCGGATGACCCTCCAGGCGGTGTACGCCGCGGACGGCGAGGACGAGAAGGAGCTGCTGCGCCTCGCGGGTGCCCTGGAGCACGCCTCCGAGCACCCCGTCGCCCGCGCCGTCGCGACCGGCGCCGAGGAGCGCACCGGCGCCCTTCCCTCGGTCGAGCACTTCGAGAACGTCCCCGGGCGGGGTGTGCGCGGGCGCGTGGACGGGCGCGAGGTGGCCGTGGGGCGCCTGTACGACGACGTCCCCGAGGAGCTGGCCCGCGCGGCTCGCGAGGCCGAGCGCGAGGGCCGTACGGCCGTCCTGGCGGGCTGGGACGGGCGGGCCCGCGGGGTCCTCGCGGTCGCCGACGCGGTCAAGGAGACCAGCGCCGAGGCGATCCGCGAGCTGCGCGCCCTCGGACTGACACCGGTGCTGCTCACCGGGGACAACCGGACGGTCGCCGAGTCGGTCGCCAAGGCCGTCGGCATCGACGCCGAGCACGTGTACGCCGAGGTGCTGCCCGAGGACAAGGTGGACGTCGTGCGGCGCCTCCAGGGCGAGGGCCGCGCGGTGGCCATGGTCGGCGACGGGGTCAACGACGCGGCCGCCCTCGCGACCGCCGACCTGGGCCTCGCGATGGGCACCGGCACGGACGCCGCGATCGAGGCCGGCGATCTGACGCTGGTCCGCGGCGACCTGCGGACGGCCTCGGACGCCATCCGGCTGTCCCGACGGACGCTGGCCACCATCAAGGGCAATCTCGTGTGGGCGTTCGGCTACAACGTGGCCGCGCTGCCGCTGGCCGCCGCGGGGCTGCTGAACCCGATGATCGCGGGCGCCGCGATGGCGTTCTCCTCGGTGTTCGTGGTCACCAACAGCCTGCGGCTGCGCCGGTTCCGCTGATGGTCCCGCCGAACTCGGGACCAAAGTCCCCCTAGAGACGGGCGCGAGCCTCACATAAGCTCTTCACAAGGCTCGCGCATCATCCTTACGCCTGGGCCCCGTTCGCCGTATCGGGGCCCTTGCGCATTAAAGGGACATATGCAAGAGACGCAGATCACAGTGATGTGAACCTAACCATCGAAGGGGTTCGAAGGTCTAAGTTGGCGATGTCGGATCGGCGTCTTGGGGGGCGCTGACCCGGCGTCTGGGGATGTCTTGGGGGACGTCCCCGGAGATGCGTTGCCGGGGCACGTACACCGGGAAGCTTTGAGCGGCCCTCCCGGCGTGCCTGTCCCGGCAGACCGCACATCGACAGCGATTCAGGCGCTGTCCTCTCCGAGCGCCCGGCCCGGATCCCGTGGGGGGAATCCGCACCGGGACATGAGAAGGCGCCCTGGTCGTCGGCCCGTGGGGGGACCGGCGTCTCAGGGCGCCTTCTTCTCTGCCTCGTCCCAGGCAGCGCGTCTCCGGCTCAGCGGGCCTCGACCGGCACGAAGTCGCGCTCGACCACGCCCGTGTAGATCTGGCGGGGACGGCCGATGCGGGAACCCGGCTCCTTGATCATCTCGGTCCACTGGGCGATCCAGCCCGGCAGGCGGCCGAGGGCGAACAGGACCGTGAACATCTCGGTCGGGAAGCCCATGGCCCGGTAGATCAGACCGGTGTAGAAGTCGACGTTCGGGTAGAGGCTGCGCGAGACGAAGTAGTCGTCGGAGAGCGCGTGCTCCTCCAGCTTGAGAGCGATGTCCAGCAGCTCGTCGGACTTGCCGAGGGCCGAGAGGACGTCGTGCGCGGCGGCCTTGATGATCTTGGCGCGCGGGTCGAAGTTCTTGTAGACCCGGTGGCCGAAGCCCATCAGGCGGACGCCGTCCTCCTTGTTCTTCACCTTGCGGATGAAGGTGTCGACGTCGCCGCCGCTCTCCTTGATGCCCTCCAGCATCTCCAGGACGGACTGGTTGGCGCCGCCGTGCAGCGGGCCCCACAGCGCCGAGATGCCGGCGGAGATCGACGCGAACATGTTGGCCTGCGAGGAGCCGACGAGGCGGACCGTCGAGGTCGAACAGTTCTGCTCGTGGTCGGCGTGCAGGATCAGCAGCTTGTCCAGCGCGGAGACGACGACCGGGTCCAGCTCGTACTCGTCGGCCGGGACCGAGAAGGTCATGCGCAGGAAGTTCTCGACGTAGCCGAGGTCGTTGCGCGGGTAGACGAACGGGTGACCGATCGACTTCTTGTACGCGTACGCCGCGATCGTCGGCAGCTTGGCGAGCAGCCGGATCGTGGAGAGGTTGCGCTGCTTCTCGTCGAACGGGTTGTGGCTGTCCTGGTAGAAGGTGGACAGCGCCGAGACGACCGAGGACAGCATGGCCATCGGGTGGGCGTCGCGCGGGAAGCCCTTGTAGAAGTTCTTGACGTCCTCGTGCAGCAGCGTGTGCCGCGTGATGTCGCCCTTGAACGTCGTCAGCTCGTCCACGGTGGGCAGCTCGCCGTGGATCAGCAGGTACGCCACCTCCAGGAAGGTGGAGCGCTCGGCCAGCTGCTCGATGGGGTAGCCGCGGTAGCGGAGGATGCCCGCCTCGCCGTCGAGGTAGGTGACCGCGGATTTGTAGGCGGCCGTGTTGCCGTACCCGCTGTCGAGGGTCACCAGCCCGGTCTGGGCGCGCAGCTTCCCGATGTCGAAGCCCTTGTCACCGACGGTGCTGTCGACCACCGGGTAGGTGTACTCGCCGTCGCCGTACCGCAGTACTACAGAGTTGTCGCTCACGTCTTCCCTCACCGACGTAGTGCCTCATCTTCGAGGTGCCCTGACTGTCTCTACCATCCCCCATTTGGCTCAGGAGAGTGCACTCGGGGTCGACCATTGGGCCTATTGACGGCACTCAGTGCCGTCAGCCTGCCTATCCTGCCCCCTCGGAGAGGCATCTGGAAGTGCTCTGTGACCTTCACGACTCATTTGATCGATCATTTTTCGGGAGGAGCCGGAAGTCCAGGGCCGTACACCGCCGTCCGGCGGACACGGTGCGCACCGCCTGACCGATCGCGCGGCGCGACCCGACGAGGACGACCAGCCTCTTCGCCCGCGTCACGGCGGTGTACAGCAGGTTCCGCTGCAACATCATCCATGCTCCCGTGGTGACGGGAATCACCACGGCGGGATACTCGCTTCCCTGTGACCGGTGGATGGTCACCGCGTACGCATGGGCGAGTTCGTCCAGTTCGTCGTACTCATACGGAACCTCCTCGTCCTCGTCCGTCAGCACCGTCAGCCGCTGGTCGACCGGGTCGAGCGCGGTGACGACGCCCACGGTGCCGTTGAAGACCCCGTTCTTCCCCTTCTCGTAATTGTTGCGAATCTGGGTCACCTTGTCGCCGACCCGGAAGACCCGCCCGCCGAACCGCTTCTCGGGCAGGTCGGGGCGGGCGGGGGTGATGGCCTGCTGGAGCAGCCCGTTGAGCACTCCCGCGCCCGCCGGCCCCCGGTGCATCGGCGCGAGCACCTGCACGTCGCGCCGCGGGTCGAGCCCGAACCTGGCCGGGATCCGCCGTGCCGCCACGTCCACGGTGAGCCGCCCCGCCGCCTCCGTGTCGTCCTCCACGAACAGGAAGAAGTCCTTGAGCCCGTCGGTGAGCGGGTGCTGCCCCGCGTTGATCCGGTGCGCGTTGGTGACGACGCCGGACTGCTGGGCCTGGCGGAAGACGCGGGTGAGGCGGACGGCGGGGACGGGGCTGTTCTCGGCGAGGAGGTCCCTGAGCACTTCCCCCGCGCCGACGCTGGGCAGCTGGTCGACGTCCCCGACGAAGAGCAGGTGCGCCCCGGGCGGTACGGCCTTCGCCAGCTTGTTGGCGAGGAGCAGGTCCAGCATGGACGCCTCGTCCACGACGACGAGGTCGGCGTCGAGCGGCCGCTCCCGGTCGTACGCCGCGTCTCCCCCCGGCTTCAGCTCCAGCAGCCGGTGCACGGTGGACGCCTCGGCCCCGGTCAGCTCGGCCAGCCGCTTGGCGGCGCGGCCGGTCGGCGCGGCGAGCAGCACCTTGGCCCGTCTGGCGCGGGCCAGCTCCACGATGGACCGGACGGTGAACGACTTGCCGCAGCCGGGGCCGCCGGTGAGCACGGCGACCTTCCGGGTGAGCGCGAGCCTGACGGCGGCTTCCTGCTCGGGGGCGAGGTCGGCACCGGTGCGCCGCCGGAGCCAGCCGAGGGCCTTGTCCCAGTCCACGTCCCGGAAGCCGGGCATGCGGTCCTGGTCGGTGCGCAGGAGGCGGAGCAGCTGGGAGGAGAGGGAGATCTCGGCGCGGTGGAAGGGGACGAGGTAGACGGCGGTGACGTCTTGTTCGCCGCCGGCGGGCCCCGGGACCTTCTCCCGTACGACCCCTGGATCCTCTCCCCCTTCCCCCTCCCGGGCCAGCTCGGCCAGGCACTCGATGACGAGCCCGGTGTCGACCTGGAGCAGTTTGACGGCGTCGGCGATGAGCCGTTCCTCGGGCAGGTAGCAGTTGCCCTGGTCGGCGGACTGGGAGAGGGCGTACTGGAGACCGGCCTTGACGCGCTCGGGGCTGTCGTGGGGGATGCCGACGGACTGGGCGATCTTGTCGGCGGTGAGGAAGCCGATGCCCCAGACGTCGGCGGCGAGCCGGTAGGGGTTCTTCCTGACGACGTCGATCGACGCGTCCCCGTACTTCTTGTAGATCCGCACGGCGATGGAGGTGGACACCTCGACGGTCTGGAGGAAGAGCATGACCTCCTTGATCGCCTTCTGCTCCTCCCACGCCTCGGCGATCTTCTTCGTCCGTTTGGGCCCGAGTCCCGGGACCTCGATCAGCCGCTCGGGCTCCTCCTCGATGACGCGGAGGGTGTCGATGCCGAAGTGCCGCGTGATCCGGTCGGCGAAGACGGGCCCGATCCCTTTGACGAGCCCCGAGCCGAGGTAACGCCGCATGCCCTGAACGGTGGCGGGGAGGACGGTCGAGTAGTTCTCGACCTGGAACTGCCTCCCGTGCTGGGGATGCGTCCCCCACCGCCCCTCCATCCGCAGGGACTCCCCGACCTGGGCGCCGAGCAGCGCACCGACGACGGTGAGCAGCTCCCCGGCGCCCCTGCCGGTGTCGACCCGGGCAACGGTGTACCCGTTCTCCTCGTTGGCGTACGTGATCCGCTCCAGCACACCTTCCAGCACGGCCGTCCGCCGCTCACCGGTGTGGGTCCCCGCCTGTTGCGCCATGGGTCGACGGTAGCGGTGGGGTGTGACAGGGGTGGAGGCCGGGCGGGTCGGCGGCCCTCGCGGCCGAACTTTCGTGAGCGTGCGATGCGAAGCTGCGGCATTTTCTTCCGGCATATGCAACCTCTGGCGATGCGGCTCGTTGATCACGTCGTACGACAGGAGGGAGTGTCGATGGTCGGCTCGTCGCACGAGGCGTTGCACAGGATCTTCCAGAAGGATCCGACCTTGTTGACGCAGGCGTTGCAGCGGGTGCTGCACGTGCCGTTCCCCAAGCCGCGGGAGATCGCGGCGCTGAACGTGGACCTCACCGAGATCGAACCGATCGAGCGGCGAGTGGACACGCTGATGCGGGCGGAGACGGACGAGGGCACGTATCTGCTGGTGGTGGAGTCACAGGGGAAGGTGGACGACCGGAAACGGGGCAGTTGGCCTTACTACCTCGCCTACTTGTACGAGAAGTACCGCTGCGAACCGGTGCTGATCGTGATCACGCAGAGCAGTACGACCGCCGAGTGGGCATCGCGGCCCATCCGGTTCGGGTTACGCGACTGGCACTCGATGACGGTGCGTCCGTTGGTGCTGGGGCCGGACAACGTGCCGATGATCACCGACGCGGACCGGGCCGGCCGGGACCCGTCCCTCGCGGTCCTCTCGGCCATGACACACGGACGTGGACCGCAGACTCCGGCCATACTGGAATCCCTGGTAGCCGCCCTGAAGACCATCGACTACGACACCGCCGCGGTCTACGCGCAGTTCGTCGACTCCTGCCTGACCTACCCCCAGGCGAAGCAGATGTGGAGGGACTTGATGAAGACGGTCCAGTACTTCTGGCGCCACCCCCTGGCAGAACAGGTACGGGAGGAGGGGCGCGAGGAAGGCCGCGAGGAGGGGCGCGAGAAAGGTCGCGAGGAAGGGCTCATCGAGGCCTCCCGGCGGATGACCCTCCGCATTCTCGAATCACGCCGCATCCCCATCCCCGACACCGCCCGCGAACGCATCGAGACCTGCACCGACCTCGACCGGCTGGAGACCTGGGCCGAACGCGCCGTCCACGCGACCGACGCCCACGAGCTGTTCACCGACGAGTGAGGGACCGTCAGGCCGAAGACCGGGGAGTGACCCACGTGGGACGAATCCAGTACTTCTGGCGCCACCCCCTGGCCGAACAGGTACGAGAGGAGGGGCGCGAGGAAGGCCGCGAGGAAGGCCGCGAGGAAGGGCTCATCAAGGGCTCCCGCCGGATGACCCTCCGCATCCTCGAATCACGCCGCATCCCCATCCCCGACACCGCCCGCGAACGCATCGAGACCTGCACCGACCTCGACCGACTGGAGACCTGGGCCGAACGCGCCGTCCACGCGACCGACGCCCACGAGCTGTTCACCGACGAGTGAGGGACCGTCAGGCCGAAGACCGGGGAGTGACCCACGTGGGACGAATCCAGTACTTCTGGCGCCACCCCCTGGCCGAACAGGTACGAGAGGAGGGGCGCGAGGAAGGCCGCGAGGAAGGCCGCGAGGAGGGGCTCATCAAGGGCTCCCGCCGGATGGCCCTCCGCATCCTCGAATCACGCCGCATCCCCATCCCCGACACCGCCCGCGAACGCATCGAGACCTGCACCGACCTCGACCGGCTGGAGACCTGGGCCGAACGCGCCGTCCACGCGACCGACGCCCACGAGCTGTTCACCGACGAGTGAGGAACCGTCAGGCCGCTCGGCCCGGCAGGGGCACGCCCCCGCGAAGAACGTCAAGGCACCGACTCCGTCCAGCCACCGCTCGCACCCCGCCCCCGCCGGCTGCGCCCCCTGGTGGTCGCCGCACGCTGATCGCCGATCACCAGGGGCACCCCCCCCCCACCCCAGCCGACACATTCGCGCCAGGTCACGATTGCGTTTCGGCCACCTCAAACCCCCTTGCCACCGCCCGTGTAATCGATTCCAATCATTTCTCGCGTCTCGATGTAATCGATTCCAAGCGTCACGAGTTCACAAGGAGGTGGGCCGGAGGTGGCGAGCATCAAGGATGTCGCCGCCGTGGCGGGCGTGTCCGTCGCGACGGTCTCGCGGGTGCTGAACGCGCATCCGTCCGTGAGTGCGGAGACCCGTGCCCGGGTGCTGGCCGCCGTGGAGTCGCTCGGGTACCGGCCGAACGCCGTGGCGCGTTCGCTGCGGACCGATCAGACCCACACCCTCGGCCTCGTCATCAGCGACGTGCTGAACCCCTACTTCACCGAGCTGGCCCGCTCCGTGGAGGAGGAGGCCCGTTCGTGCGGATACAGCGTGATCATCGGGAACGCCGACGAGCGGCCCGATCTGCAGGACCATCACGTACGGAACCTGCTCGACCGGCGGATCGACGGGCTGCTGGTGTCCCCGACCGACGGCGGGTCGCCGCTGATGCTGGACGCCGCCCGCGCCGGTACCCCCATGGTGTTCGTGGACCGCTGGATCCCCGGCGTCGACGTCCCCGTCGTACGCGCCGACGGCCGGACCGCCGTACAGGACCTCGTCTCCCACCTGTACCGCCTCGGGCACCGGCGGGTCGCGATCATCGCCGGACCCGCCGCGACCACCACCGGCAGCGAGCGCGTCGAGGCGTTCCGCGCCGCGCTGGCCTCCTACGGACTCCCCCTCCCCGACGTCTACATCGGCCAGGGCGACTTCCAGGCCGCCAGCGGGCGCCGCGTCACCGAGGGTTTCCTCGATCTTCCCGAACCGCCGGACGCCGTCTTCGCGGCCGACAACCTGATGGCGCTCGGCGCCCTGGACGCCATCCGCGCGCGCGGGCTGCGGGTGCCGGACGACATCGCGCTGGCCGCGTTCGACGACATCCCGTGGTTCGTGCACACCGATCCCCCGGTCACCGCGATCGCCCAGCCCACCGGCGAGCTGGGCCGGGCCGCCGTACGCGCCCTGGTCGACCGGATCGAGGGACGGCCGACCGCGTCCGTCACCCTCACCGCCCGGCTCGTCGTGCGCCGCTCCTGCGGCGAGGCCGGCCAGACCGGTGAAGCCGGTGAAGCCGGTCAGGACGGTGGGATCCCGGAGCAGACCCGGGTCGTCCCCGTGCCCGCATCCCCCACCCCGCCCCTCCCCCCAGTGCAAAGGAGCACGACGTGAGCAACCCGGACGAGTTGCTGCGCATCGAGGGCATACGCAAGACCTTTCCCGGCGTGGTCGCGCTCGACGGTGTCGACTTCGACCTGCGCCGGGGCGAGGTGCATGTGCTGCTCGGTGAGAACGGCGCCGGCAAGAGCACGCTCATCAAGATGCTTTCCGGCGCCTACACGCCCGACGCCGGGCGCATCCTCGTCGGCGGCCGGGAGGTGCGCATCCACGGTGCGCAGGACTCCGAGCGGCTCGGGATCGCCACCATCTACCAGGAGTTCAACCTGGTGCCGGACCTGACCGTCGCCGAGAACATCTTCCTCGGCCGGCAGCCGCGCCGGTTCGGGATGATCGACCGCAAGCGGATGGAGGCCGAGGCCGCCGAGCTCCTGGAGCGGGTCGGTGTGCGGGTCTCACCGCGTGCCCGGGTGCGTGAACTGGGCATCGCCCGGCTCCAGATGGTGGAGATCGCCAAGGCGCTGAGCCTGGACGCGCGGGTGCTCGTCATGGACGAGCCGACCGCCGTGCTGACCTCGGAGGAGGTCGAGAAGCTCTTCGCCATCGTGCGGCAGCTGCGCGAGGACGGGGTGGGCATCGTCTTCATCACCCATCACCTCGACGAGATCGCCGCCCTGGGGGATCGCGTCACCGTCATCCGGGACGGCAGGAGTGTCGGGCAGGTGCCCGCCTCCACCGCCGAGGACGAGCTGGTGCGGCTCATGGTCGGACGCTCCATCGAGCAGCAGTACCCGCGCCGACGCCCGGACCGGGGCGCCGCGTTGCTCAGTGTCGAGGGGCTGACCCGCGACGGCGTCTTCCACGACGTGAGCTTCGAGGTGCACGCGGGCGAGGTCGTCGGCATCGCCGGTCTGGTCGGCGCCGGGCGCACCGAGGTCGTGCGGGCCGTGTTCGGCGCGGACCCCTACGACGAGGGGACCGTGAAGGTCGGCGGCGACGCGCTGCGGCGCTCCGACGTGAACGCCGCGATGGCGGCCGGGATCGGGCTCGTCCCCGAGGACCGCAAGGGCCAGGGCCTCCTGCTGGACGCCTCGGTCGAGGAGAACCTGGGGCTCGTGACCATGCGCGCGGCGACCCGCGCCGGACTGGTCGACCGCAGGGCGCAGCATGTCGCGGCCGAGAGGATCGCCGGTCAGCTGGGCGTGCGGATGGCCGGGCTCGGCCAGCACGTGCGCACGTTGTCGGGCGGCAACCAGCAGAAGGTCGTCATCGGCAAGTGGCTGCTGGCCGACACCCGGGTGCTGATCCTGGACGAGCCGACGCGCGGCATCGACGTCGGCGCCAAGGTCGAGATCTACCAGCTGATCAACGAGCTGACGGCCGCCGGCGCCGCCGTGCTGATGATCTCCAGCGATCTGCCCGAGGTGCTCGGCATGAGCGACCGGGTGCTGGTGATGGCCCAGGGCCGGATCGCCGGAGAACTCGCGGCCGACGAGGCCACCCAGGACGCCGTGATGGCACTCGCCGTTTCCAGCCCCACCAGCGAGAACCCCACCACCGACAACACCGCGAAGGAGGCCACCCGTGGCCACTGACACGCTCAAGAGCACGACGGGAGCGAGTGGCGCCCCGGGCGGCCTGCGCCGGCTGCTGCTCGACAACGGCGCGCTGACCGCGCTGATCGTCCTGGTCATCGCCCTGTCGGCGCTGTCCGGCGACTTCCTGACGACGGACAACCTGCTCAACATCGGCGTCCAGGCGGCCGTGACGGCCATCCTGGCCTTCGGTGTCACCTTCGTGATCGTGGCGGCGGGCATCGACCTGTCCGTGGGCTCGGTGGCCGCGCTGTCGGCGACGGTGCTGGCGTGGAGCGCCACCCAGCACGGGGTGCCGGTCGCGCTGGCCGTCGTCCTCGCGGTCGCCACGGGCGTCGCGGCCGGTCTGGTGAACGGTTTCCTCATCGCCTACGGCAAGCTGCCCCCGTTCATCGCGACGCTCGCCATGCTGTCGGTGGGGCGCGGTCTGTCGCTGGTGATCTCCGGTGGTGTGCCGATCCCGTTCCCGGACTCGGTGTCGCACCTCGGCGACACGCTCGGCGACTGGCTGCCGGTGCCGGTCCTGGTCATGGTCGTGATGGGCCTGCTGGCCGCGTTCGTGCTCGGCCGCACCTACATCGGCCGCTCGATGTACGCGATCGGCGGCAACGAGGAGGCGGCGCGCCTGTCGGGCCTGCGGGTCAGGAAGCAGAAGCTCGCGATCTACGCCCTGTCCGGTGTGTTCGCGGCCGTGGCGGGCATCGTGCTGGCCTCCCGGCTCTCCTCCGCGCAGCCGCAGGCCGCCGACGGCTACGAACTGGACGCCATCGCGGCCGTCGTCATCGGCGGTGCCTCGCTCGCGGGCGGCACCGGCAAGGCGTCCGGCACCCTGGTCGGCGCGCTGATCCTCGCGGTGCTGCGCAACGGCCTCAACCTGCTGAACGTCTCCGCGTTCTGGCAGCAGGTCGTCATCGGTGTCGTCATCGCGCTGGCGGTACTGCTCGACACGGTGCGCCGCAAGGCGGGTGCCACCCCGGTGACCACCGGTGGCGGCGGCAACAAGGGCAAGCAGGCGGCGACGTACGGGCTCGCGGCCGTGGTGACCGTGGCGATCGTCGGTGCGACCTCCTTCCTGCACAGCGGCTCCTCGTCCTCGGCCGAGCCGAAGATGGGCCTGTCGCTGTCGACCCTCAACAACCCGTTCTTCGTGCAGATCCGCTCCGGCGCGCAGGCCGAGGCGAAGAAGCTGGGCGTGGACCTGACGGTCACCGACGCGCAGAACGACGCCTCGCAGCAGGCCAACCAGCTCCAGAACTTCACCAGTTCGGGCCTGGACGCGATCATCGTCAACCCGGTGGACTCGGACGCGGCGAGCAACTCGGTCAAGGCCGCCGACAAGGCGGGGATCCCGGTCATCGCGGTCGACCGCGGCGTCAACAAGGCCGATGTGGACGCCCTGGTGGCCTCGGACAACATCGCCGGCGGTGAGCTGGCGGCGAAGACGATCGCCGAGAAGCTGGGCGGCAAGGGCAAGATCGTGATCCTCCAGGGTCAGGCGGGCACCTCGGCGGCGCGTGAGCGGGCGCAGGGCTTCGCCGACGGCCTGAAGGCGTACCCGGGCATCGAGGTGGTCGCGCAGCAGCCCGCCGACTTCGACCGGACCAAGGGCCTCGACGTGATGTCGAACCTGCTCCAGGCCCACCCGGACGTGCAGGGCGTCATCGCCGCCAACGACGAGATGGCCCTCGGCGCGATCAAGGCGCTGGGTTCCAAGGCCGGTACGTCGGTGCCGGTGGTCGGGTTCGACGGCACCCCGGACGGCCTGAACGCGGTCAAGACGGGCACGCTGTACGCCTCGGTCGCCCAGCAGCCGACCCAGCTCGGGCGGATCGCCGTGGACAACGCGCTCAAGGCGGCCCAGGGCAAGAAGGTCGAACAGGTGGTCAAGGTGCCGGTGAAGGTGGTCACGAAGGACAACGTGGCCGGGTTCAACGGCTGACGAAGAAGGCGAAGGGGACCCGGGCGGACGGTCGTACACCATGGAGGCACCATGGAGGGCGGCCGTCCGCCCCGGTTCGTTCCTCGGGTTCATGGGTTTCATGGGAGTCAACTGATGTACGACTACGACCTGTTGGTCGTGGGTTCGGCCAACGCCGACCTGGTGATCGGTGTCGAGCGGCGGCCGGCCGCCGGCGAGACGGTGCTCGGCGGCGACCTGTCCACGCACCCCGGCGGCAAGGGCGCCAACCAGGCGGTCGCCGCGGCCCGGCTCGGGGCCCGTACGGCCCTGCTGGCGCGTGTCGGCGACGACGGCCACGGCCGGCTGCTGCTCGACTCCCTGTGCTCGGCCGGGGTCGACCCCGCGGGCGTGCTGACGGGCGGGGCGCCGACCGGGGTCGCGCTGATCACCGTCGATCCGTCCGGGGACAACAGCATCGTGGTGTCGCCGGGCGCGAACGCCCGCCTCACCCCGGCGGACGTCCGGGCGGCGGGGGGCCTGCTGCGCTCCTCCCGCGTGGTCTCCGCCCAGCTGGAGATCCCGCTGGAGACGGTCGTGGAGGTGGTACGGAACCTGCCCTCCGGCACCCGCTTCGTCCTCAACCCCTCCCCGCCGCGCCCGCTGCCCGCCGAGGTACTGGCCGCCTGCGATCCGCTGATCGTGAACGAGCACGAGGCGCGGGTGATCCTCGGCGGCAGCGACAGCGACACCCGCACCGGGAGCGGGATCGGCGAGGACCCCGAGGACTGGGCGCGCGGGCTGCTGGCCATGGGCCCGCGCTCGGTCGTGGTCACGCTCGGCGCGCGGGGCGCCCTGGTGTACGACGGCTCGGGCGCGACCCGGGTGGCGTCGGTGAAGGTCGACGCGGTGGACACCACCGGCGCGGGCGACGCCTTCACGGCCGCCCTGGCCTGGAGGCTGGGCGCGGGGGCGGACCTCGCGGAGGCGGCGGCGTACGCGGCCCGTGTCGGCGCGGCGGCCGTGACGAAGCCGGGTGCGCAGGAGTCGTACCCGACGGCCGAGGAGGTCGGACGGCTGTGAAGAGGTCGGGCATCCTGAACCGCCATCTGGCGGGGGCGCTGGCCGAGTTGGGGCACGGGGACGAGGTCCTGGTGTGCGACGCGGGCATGCCGATCCCGGCCGGGCCGCGCGTGGTGGACCTCGCCTTCCGTGCCGGAGTGCCGTCCTTCGCGGAGGTCTTCGCCGGTCTGCTGGACGAGCTGGTGATCGAGGGGGCCACGGCCGCGGAGGAGTTGCGCGGTCCTCATCTGGACCTGCTGGAACGGCAGTTCGGTCGGGTGGACCTCGTACCGCACGAGCGGCTCAAGGAGTTGTCCGCGGGTGCGCGGCTGATCGTCCGCACCGGCGAGGCGAGCCCGTACGCCAATGTGCTGCTGCGGTGCGGGGTGTTCTTCTAGCGCGGTGAAGCGTGGTCGAGCGGTGGACGCCCGTGCGAAGAGTGATCGGCCGTGTCGTGAGCTTCCACGGCATGCGCCGACCTGCGCCGCCCACCCGGACCCACCGGGACGCGTGGCGGCCGCAGCACTCCAACGACCCTTCCCCGAAAGGGCATTGAGAGATCCGGTACGCCGGTGTTTGACTTGTCCGGTGACTGCCATCGAGGGAGCGAGCGCCTCCGACCAGCTCGGACCGGTGATCAGCCTGCATCGGGTCGACCACCGCAAGCGGTGGGTGAACGCCGCCTGGGCCCTGCTCATCGCCGTGCCCTCGGGCGCGCTGGGGATCTGGGGCTTATCCGCCGCCGGCGAGGGGTCCCCCGGCAGCAACCGGGCGATCGGCCTGCTGCTCGGCCTCTCGCTGGGCGCCGTGGGCGTCGCGGTGACACAGGTCCTACGGGCGCTGCGCGGCGAGCCCGGGGAGTACTTCGAGGTGCGGGAGCGTGGCCTGGTCCACGGGTCACGGCGGGGGGCCGCCGGCTGGACCTGGGACCAGGTCACCACCCTGCACGTCGAGGGCGACGCCGTGAACGCCATCGCGACCCGGCTCGGCAACGGCTACCGCATCGACATCGGCTTCGACGACGGCCGCCGGCTGCGGACGGACGGACTCGCCGGGCACGCCGCGGACCTCGGGCGCGCGCTGCTGACACGGTGCCCGCACGTCGCCCTGCGCCCGCGGGTTCCCCGGTGGGCCAGGGCGGGCGGTTGGCTTCTGGCCGGGGCGGCGGTCTGTGTGCTGGCGATCGTGGGGCAGGTCCTCTACATCGCGGACCATCCGGACCATGAACGCAGGGAACAGACCACCGCCCACATGACCACGGTGACCGATGTACCGGGCATCAGCGGGACGGGAATCGCCCTGCTGGCCATCGGCATGATGGTGTGCGCCGTCGCCGCGATCACCTTCGTCGTCCTGTTCGTGCGGGGCCTGGCGTACCGCCGGGGTTCCTCCCGCTGAGCCGGGCGGCCCGCGCCTCCAGATACCGCTGCTCGGCAAGGCTCGCGGTGGCCTTGGCGGCGCGGCGGTAGTGGTCGTACGCGCCCTCCGTGTCGCCGGTCTTCTCCAGCAGGTGGGCCCGGACGGACAGCAGCCGGTGGTGCCGGGCCATGCGGGTGTCGTCGTCCAGGGTGGCGAGGAGGGCGAGCCCGGCCCCGGGGCCGTCGGTCTCGGCGAGGGCGATGGCGCGGTTGAGGGTCACCATGGGGTTGGGCGCGATGCGTTCGAGGACGAGGTAGAGGGCGTGCACCTGGGCCCAGTCGGTCTCCTCGGCCTCGGCGGCGTCCGCGTGCGTGGCGGCGATGGCGGCCTGGAGCAGGTAGGGGCCGAGGGACGGTCCGGCGAGCGCCGTGCTGACGAGTCCGGTTCCCTCCTCGATCAGGTCGCGGTCCCAGGTCGTACGGTCCTGCTCCGCCAGCGGCACCAGGTCGCCGGACGCGGTGGTACGCGCCGCACGGCGGGCGTCGGTCAGCAGCATCAGCGCGAGCAGGCCGGTGACCTCGCCGTCCTCGGGGAGCCGGGCGTGCACGGCCCGGGTGAGCCGGACGGCCTCGCGGGCGAGGTCGGGGCGGTCGAGGCGGTCGCCCGACGAGGCGGTGTAGCCCTCGTTGAAGATCAGGTAGAGCACGTGCAGGACGACCGGCAGCCGCTCCCGGAGCAGCGCGCCGTCCGGCACGGTGAACGTGCCGCCCGCCGCCCTGACCCGCTGCTTGGCCCGGCTGACCCGGGCCGCCATCGTGGCCTCCGGCACCAGGAAGGCGCGGGCGGTCTCCGCGGTGGTCAGTCCGCCGACGGCCCGCAGGGTGAGGGCGGTCTGGGAGGCCGGGGTCAGCGCCGGATGGCAGCACAGGAACAGCAGGAGCAGGGTGTCGTCGGCGTCCGGCACCTCGCCGGGGGCGACCTCGGCGGCGCACGCGGCCTCTCGCTCCCGGCGGGCGAGGTCGCTGCGCGCCTGGTCGGCCAGGCGGCGCGAGGCGACGGTGGTCAGCCAGCCGCGCGGGCTGTCCGGCACGCCCTCGGCCGGCCACTGCGTGGTGGCGGCGAGCACGGCTTCCTGTACGGCGTCCTCGCAGTCCTCGAACCGGCCGTGCCGGCGGACGAGCGCGCCGAGGACCCGCGGCGCGAGGTCGCGCAGCAGGTCCTCGATGCGCGGTGCCGGGTTCGGTGCGCTCATGCCTCCAATTGTCCGCAGGAGAACATCACCTGGCGCACCTCGACCCCCAGGCCCTCGATCCCGGCGTCCGGGATGCGCGCGGCCAGCTCGATCGCCCGCGCCCGGTCCTCGCAGTCGACCAGGTAGAAGCCGCCCAGGTGCTCCTTGGCCTCCAGGAAGGGCCCGTCGGTGACGAACGTCCTGCCGCCGCGCACGGTGACGACGGCGGACTGCGACGGGTCGGCCAGCGCCTGCGTGGTGACCAGCTCGCCGGACTCCTTCAGCGCCTCGACGAACGCGCCGTGCCCCTCCTGGACCGCCGTCTTCTCGTCGGCGGTCAGCGCGTCCAGCACGGCGGGGTTGATGTGCAGGCCGATCAGGAACCGCATGTCGTACTCCTCGTGGTTCACGGGCCCCCGCGGGGCCCTTCACCCTGTAGTCGGAGCCGCGCCGGACTTCTTGACGTCCCGCGGCGACGGATCTTCCAGCACGATCCCCCACGTGTCGTGCTCGACGCTCCGCACCGCGGTCTCCTGGGCGCGGCGGGGCCGGTGAAGTGGGGGACACGGCGGTCACCTCGTCGCGGACCGCCGCCCTGCCGTACGCCTCGATCCACGGCGGGCCGCGGGTCTCGCGTCCCCGGCCTCGGTGTCCAGGGCGGCGAGGCCGGGGACGTCCCCGTCGGCGAACCGCCGGACGGCTTCCAGGCTGCCCCTGCCCGGACGGCCGGTGGCCCGGAAGAGACGATGGCTCGCGTGGTCCGTCCGGTGGGTCCGCGCTGTCCTGGCCGCCGGAGCAGGCCGTCGGGCGGCACCGGGCGCCGGCGCGAGCGCGGCGGGGCGGAGGCCGGGCGGTGCCGTGATCATCCGGTCAAGGGAGCACGACGGCCGCTCGGTTCACCGTTCGCGGACCCGATGAGTCGGTGGACCGGCTGGTGCCGTTCCCCGCCGGTCGGCTCCTCCTCGTCGCGGCGGCGACGACGGGAACGCGTACGGGACCGCTCCGGCCCGGCACTGCTCTCCTCCGCGGACGGCCGGACGGCCTTCGCCGGCGCCGTCGAGGGCTGCACGCACGTGCCGGGAGGCCAAACAACCCCCCGGCGCGTTCCACCCCATGGGATGAACCCGCGAACCGACACGCCCGGCACGACCTGAGCGCGGCCCCACCATGACGGTGTCTTGCCCTTCGCGACGACACCAGGAGCACAACCATGTCGCCTCAACAGGACGCCTCCGAGCCGGAACTCGCCGGACTGACGCTCGGCGATCCGCTCGACCAGCGGGTGCACAACCCGGTCGACGTGCCACCCCGGGACAACGAGTGGAGCCTGCCCGAAGGCTTCGCGTGGGTCTTCCACGGCCAGGGGAATCCCGGACTCGTCCGGCCCGTGATCATCTCCGACGGCTTCAGTCTCGGCCGGAGCGAACTCGACAAGCTCTACCAGTTCCTGGAGAGCGACTACCCCTTCATCAGCGAGCTGCGCCGCCGCGGCCGGGACGTCATCCTGCTCGGTTACAACGAGCGCACCGCCGCCATCCAGACCAACGCCCGCGCGGCCACGGCGGCGATCCTGCGCGCCGACGCCGAGAAGCTGGGCGGGGAGCGGCTGGTCGTCGGCGGGTTCAGCATGGGCGGCCTCGTCACCCGGTACGCGCTCGCCGAGCTGGAGTCACAGCGGATCGACCACCAGACGGGCACGTACTTCTCCTTCGACACCCCGCACCGCGGCGCCACCATCCCCGTCGGCGTCCAGGCGTTCTCGTACTTCATCCCGTTCCCGGGCAACGCCTTCGCCCGGCAGATGGACAGCCCGGCCGCCCGCCAGATGCTGTGGCAGCACTACGACAAGGACACCGGCAAGATCGGTGTGGCCCCGGAACGTCGGCAACTGCTGGACGAGCTGGCGCGGTTGGGCGGCTGGCCCCGCATCCCGCGCCTGCTCGGCGTCGCCAACGGACGCGGCGACGGCGTGGGCCTGCCCGAGGTACGGCCCGGTGAGACCGCGCTGCGCGTCGAGCGGATCTACCCCGGCACCACCTTCTACACCCAGGCCCAGGGCGACGACGTGACCGCCGCCTACCTCAACCGGCGCTTCCCGAAGGCGGAGAAGACGATCACGACCAACGGCTTCCCGGAGGTCGACGGCGCGCCCGGCGGCACGCTCCACACGTACCGGATCCTCGCCGACGCGCTGGAGAAGGCGGGCGGCACGGTGGACCTGCGGCACCCGGACATCTGCTTCGTGCCCACGGTCAGCGCCGTGTCGGTCCGCGACATCGGCCGGCAGGAGGACCTCTACGTGAACGTGGACGGACTCCCGCCGGACGAGAGCGACCTGGACGACTTCCTCTGCTCGTCCACGACCACCACGCACACCGCCGTCACCGGGGAACTGGGCGGCTGGCTGGTCGACCGCCTCGCCTACTGACCCGGCCCGTCCCCAGGCGGCGTGCTCCGAAGAGCGCGCCGCCGTCTCCTCGGCGCCCGGTCACCCCGGCCGCCGGCCGGTGGTCCCGCACGAGGCCGCGTCCGGGCCGGCGCGGGACGGGCCGCCGGAACCAAGGTCGCGCCCTGGCCGTCTACCAGCCCTGACGGCGAGATGCGCGACTGGAGGACGACGAGATGACCGTGACCCTGGCGGACGTGGCCGCGCGCGCCCAGGTCTCCCCCGCGACGGTGTCGCGCGTGCTGAACGGCAACTACCCGGTGGCCGCGCCGACCCGCGAGCGCGTCCTGCGCGCGGTGGACGAGCTGGACTACGTCCTCAACGGCCCCGCCAGCGCGCTCGCCGCCGCCACCTCCGACCTGGTCGGCATCCTCGTCAACGACATCGCCGACCCCTTCTTCGGGATCACGGCGAGCGCCATCCAGGCGGAGATCGGGGGCGCCGGGGGCCGGGCGGGGGGCGAACGGCTGGCGGTCGTCTGCAACACGGGCGGCTCGCCGGAGCGGGAGCTGAAGTACCTGACACTGCTGCAACGGCAGCGGGCGGCGGCGGTCGTCCTGACCGGCGGGGCGGTCGTGGACGCGCCGCACGCGGCGGCGGTCGCGGCGAAACTGCGCAAGCTGGGCGAGACCGGAACGCGGGTCGTCCTGTGCGGGCGGCCGCCGGTGCCGGACACCGGGGCGGTCGCGCTCACCTTCGACAACCGCGGAGGCGCCCGTGCGGCGACCGGGCATCTGCTCGGACTCGGGCACCGGCGGCTCGGCTGCGTCGCCGGGCCCCCGGAGCGGACCACGACACGGCACCGGCTGGCGGGGCATCGCGCCGCGCTGGCCGCGGCGGGCGTCGAGGAGGACCCGCGGTGGACCGTGTACGGGCGGTTCGACCGGCGCTCGGGGTACGAGGGCGCGAGCGAGTTGCTGCGCCGGGACCCCTCGCTGACGGCGGTGGTCGCCGCGAACGACTCCGTCGCGGTGGGGGTGTGCGCGGCGGTACGGGACCTCGGGCTGCGGATACCGGAGGACGTGTCGGTCACCGGGTTCGACGACCTCCCGTTCAGCCTCGACGTGGTACCCGGGCTCACGACGGTTCGCATACCGCTCGCCGAAGCGGGCGCACGGGCCGGCCGGATCGCCATGGGCCGGGAGGAGGCACCGGCCGGCGGGGTCGGCGAGATCGGGGGCGAACTGGTGGTGCGGGGGTCGACGGGGGCGCCGCGGGCCTCGTGAGGCACGGCCCAAGGCCCTGAGTCCCGGCCCCCGGAGACCGCGGGCCCCGCTGGACGCGGCACCCCGGCCGGACTAGCCTCGACGTGTCGGCATCTCTGACGGAGTCAGACTTCTCCGGGGGCGATCATGACCGTCCAGGACGTTCGCGCGTTCAACCGCTTCTACACGGGCGTCATCGGCGCCCTCGACTACGGCCGGCACCTCTACGCCCCCTACACGCTCACCGAGTCCCGGGTGCTGTACGAGCTGGCGCACGCCCCGCACCTGGACGCGGCGGATCTGCGGACCTCCCTGGGGCTCGACGCCGGGTATCTGAGCCGGATCCTGAACAGGTTCGAGGCCGCGGGGCTCGTCGAGCGCGGCGTGTCGGAGCGGGACACGCGGCGGCGGCGGATCACGCTCACCGCGAGCGGGCGCGAGGCCGCCGCGATGCTCGACGAGCGGGCGCGGGACTCCGTCGGGGCGCTGCTCGGGGGCGTGGCCCCGGGGGACCGGGCCCGGCTGGTGGAGGCCATGGGGACCATCCGGGACGTCCTCGGGGACGGGCGCCGCGAGGGGGCCGAGGACATCGTCCTGCGGCAGCCCCGGACCGGTGAGCTGGGGTGGATCGTGCAGCGCAACGCCGTCCTGTACGCCGCCGAGTACGGGTGGGACGCGGAGTACGAGGGGCTCGTCGCGCGGATCGTCGCGGATTTCGCGCAGGAGCACGACCCCCGGACGGAACGGGTGTGGATCGCCGAGGCGGACGGCCGCCCGGTGGGCTGTGTGATGTGCGTACGGGACGACGCGCCCGGCGCCGCGCGGCTGCGGCTGCTGCTCGTGGAGCCCGGGGCACGGGGGCGGGGCGTCGGGGACCGGCTGGTGGGCGCGGTGGTCGACTTCGCGCGCGAGGCCGGGTACCGCGAGCTGGTGCTGTGGACCAACGACGTGCTGAGCAGCGCCCGCCGGCTGTACCGGCGGCACGGCTTCGTGCTCGTCGGCGAGCGGCCGCACCACTCCTTCGGCAAGGATCTGGTCGGCCAGGACTGGCGGCTGGCGCTGCGCGAAGCGGGCGGGTGACGAGTAGGGTCGTTGTGCATGAAGCTGGCGTTCTCCACCCTCGGTGTCCCCGGCCTGCCCGTCCCGGACGTCCTGGCGCTCGCGTCCGCGCACGGCTACCACGGTGTCGAACTGCGCGCCCACCCCGAGGAACCGGTCCACCCCGGCCTCTCCCCCGCCGAACGCGCCGAGACCGCCGCCCTGTTCCGGAGCGCCGGCGTCGAGCCGCTGTGTCTCGCCGGGTACGCGCGGGTCGCCGCGCCCGGGGACGACTCCGCCGTGCTCGCCGAGCTGCGGGCGCTGCTCCAGCTCGCCCATGATCTGGAGGCGCCTTTCGTCCGCGTCTTCCCCGGCGGTCGGGCCGACCGCGAGGAGGCCGACGCCATCGCGGCCCGGCGGCTCGGCACCGCCGCCGAGGACGCGGCCGCGCTCGGGGTGCGCATCCTGCTGGAGACCCATGACTCGCACCGCACCGGCGCCGACGTCATCCGGGTGCTGGGTCCGGTGGGACACCGGCAGGTGGGGGCGCTGTGGGACGTGATGCACACCTGGCTGGGCGGCGAGCAGCCCGCGCAGACGTATGCGGCGCTCGCCCCGCACCTGGGATACGTGCAGGTCAAGGACATCACGTCGGCCGAGGACACCACCCCGCTGCCGCTCGGCGCGGGCGTGCTGCCGCTCACCGAGTGCGTGGACGTGCTCTGCCGCGACGGCTGGGACGGCTGGCTGTGCTGGGAGTACGAGAAGCGGTGGTACGAGCAGGCCGCCCCGCTGCCCGGCCTGCTCGCCGCGGGCCGCGACCACCTCGTACGGCTGCTCGGCGAGGCGGCGTGAGCCGGTCCGGCGAGCCGCGCGGGCCGGGCGTCCGCCCGGCCCGCGCACCCGGTGCCGGCGGGGGCTCAGCGGCCCCCGCCGCCTGAACCCCGCCTGCCGCCCGAGCCGTCGTGCCCGTCGCCGTATCCACCGTGGTGGTCGCCGTCCGGCGGGGCGCACGTCACGGTGTTGGTGACGGTCGGGTGCTGGTGCGGCCCGGTGGGAGTCAGCAGGGCGCCGAGTCCGGCGGGCTGGGAGCCGTCCGGGTAGCGGTGGCCGTCTACGTCCCACACCTTGTCCACGGTGAGGTCCGCGGGCTCCTCCCCCGCCGCCCCGGTCCGCCCCCGATTCCTCGCCGGGGGCGGTGCCGGCCGCGGCCGGCACCGCCCCGCCGGGCTCGCGGTTCCAGCGTCCCGGAGGGAGCCGGGCTAGTACGTCAGGCCGTGCCCGATCGGGTACAGGACCCGCGTCGGGTCGTCGGCCCGCTGCACCGGCACCGGCAGCCTGCCGCGGGGGCTGACCCGGCCCGCGATCACCCGTGCGGCGGCGCGGAGTTCGACGTCGGTCCAGCAGTACGACGCCAGGCAGGCCCGGACCGAGGGGAGTTGGGCCACGTCGTACGGGTTGCGCACGGCGAGCGCCACCACCGGCTTGCCGGTGGCCGACAGCCTTTCCACCAAGGTGCGTTGGGAGCTGCCCGCCGTCACGTTGTAGGTGGCGACCACCACCGCGTCGGCGTCCCGCGCGGCGGCGACCGCCTTGTCGACGGTCGCGGCGGAGGGGCTCGTACCGGTCGACAGCGCGGTGGCCGTGAAGCCCGCCTCCGTGAGGGCGGCGGCCAGTACGCCCGTCGGCGGGCCAGTGGTGCCGGACGGGGAGGCCGGGTCCGCGCCGACGACGAGGAGGCGGGGCTGCCTGCGGCGGTCGAGGGGAAGCGTCGCGTCCTCGTTGACCAGCAGGGTGGTGGTGCGCTCGGCGATGCGGTCGGCCGTGGCCAGGTGGGACCTGGTGCCCACCACCCGGTCCACGCCCGCCCGGTCCACGTACGGCTCGCCGAAGAGGCCGAGCCGGGACTTCATCCGCAGGATGCGCAGGATCGATTCGTCGAGACGGGCCTCGGTCAGCTCGCCGTCCTGGACGGCCTTCAGCACCGCGTGCCAGGCCGTGTCGATGGACGGCGGGTTGAGCAGCTGGTCCACGCCGGCCTTGAGCGCGAGCACCGGCACCCGGTCGTCGCCGTACTTGGTGCGCACGCCCTCCATGCCGAGCGAGTCGGTGATCACCACGCCGTCGTAACCGAGTTCGCCGCGCAGGATGCCGGTGAGGATCGGCTCGGACAGGGTGGCCGGGTCGCCGGAGTCGTCCAGGGCCGGGAACTGGATGTGCGCGGTCATGATCGAGTCGATGCCCGCCGCGATGGCCGACCGGAACGGCACCGCGTCCAGCTTCTCCCACAGCTCACGGCTGTGCGTGATGACCGGGAAGCCGTAGTGGCTGTCGACGGCGGTGTCGCCGTGCCCCGGGAAGTGCTTGGCCGTGGCGGCGACCCGGGAGGACTGGTAGCCCTTCACCTCGGCCGCGACCAGCTCCGCGACGGCCGCCGGGTCGGCGCCGAAGGAGCGCACGCCGATGACCGGGTTGGCCGGGTTGACGTTCACGTCGGCGTCGGGCGAGTAGTCCTGGTTGATGCCGAGGGCGCGCAGTTCGGCGCCCGAGATGCGGCCGAGGGTGCGGGCGTCGGCCGCCGAGCCGCCCGCGCCGATCGCCATGGCGCCCGGGAAGAGCGTGGCGGGCTCGCCCACCCGGCACACCGCGCCGTGCTCCTGGTCGGTGGCGATCAGCATCGGCAGCCCGCGCGGCTGCTCCAGGGACGCCCTCTGGATGCCGTTGGACAGGTCCGCGATCTGGTGCGGGTTGCGGGTGTTGTGGGCCCAGGTGAAGTAGATGATCCCGCCGACCCGGTACTTCGCGATCAGCTCGGCCGCGGTACGCACGCCCAGCTCGCCGAGGTTGGCGTCGATGTCGGCCTGGTCGGGAGCGGTGGCGGAGGCGCCGTAGACCCGCATCACGAAGAGCTGGCCGACCTTCTCCTCCAGCGACATCCCGGAGATCAGCGCCTTGAGGCGGCGCTCGTCCGCGGCGGCGGCGCGGGCGGTGGCGGGGACGGTCAGCGCGGCGGTGAGGCCGGCGCCGGCGGCGAGGACCGTACGGCGGGACAACCGGGTGCCGCCCTCCCCGCCCGCCGTGTTTCCCGTGTCTCTCTTGCTGGTGTCGCTTCCCGTGCTGGTGTCGGGCACGTGCGCTCCTTCCCAGAGGAGAACTGCTGAAGGAAACTTCCAAGGAGTCACCAATATCCGGGAAGTTTCTTTCCGTCAAGGGAGCGCACAGAGGCCGGCGTGTCGGTGGAGCCGGTCGTTCAGCAGAGGATCCAGCCGGAGCTGACGGTGCCGCGGCCCACCGAGCCGCGGATCCACACACAGCGGTGACCGGCGTGCACGGTCACCGGCCCGGCCTGGCGGGTGTAGCGGCCGGCGTCCTCGGCCGGGCGGCTGCCGCGGGCCTGGACGCTGACCGACATCGCGCGGACGGGGCCGGGCCGACGGGCGAGGGTCATGGCGCAGACGTAGTCGCCACGCCGGTAGACGCGGGTGACGCCGGAGGCGAAGGAGAGGCTTCTGACCTGGGTCCCCGCGCAGCCGCTGGGCGTGGCCTGCGCGGTGCCCGCGGCCGCGAAGGCCAGCAGTCCGGCGGCGGCCAGCAGGACCGGGCCGAGCGAGAGACGCCGGCGTATCGCACCACTGTCCACGTGCATGTCCTCCCCGAGAACGCGGCCGGGCCGTCCCCCGGCGGCCGTACGGATGTACGGACGCGGGGGTGTGACGGATGGTTGCACGGTCGTCAGCGACGCGACCCGGCGCGCACCCGTCGGGGGGACCCGGCCGCTCAGCGGACCGCGCCCACCGGCTCCTCCGGTTCGGAGCGCCCGGCGAAGGTCCGCCACAGCTCGGCGTACCGGCCGCCCAGGGCCAGCAGTTCCTCGTGCGTGCCGTCCTCGGCGACCCGCCCGTGGTCCATGACCACCACCCGGTCCGCACGGGCGGCCGTGGTCAGCCGGTGGGCGACCACCAAAGTGGTGCGCGCGTACGCGCTCCCCGAGGGGTGGTGGTCGGGCGAGGGGCCGGCCGTACGACGGCCCGCCAGCCGGTCGGTCGCCTGGTTGACCTGGGCCTCGGTGGCGAGGTCGAGCGCGGCCGTGGCCTCGTCCAGGAGCAGGATGTCGGGGTCGACCAGCTCGGCGCGGGCGAGCGCGATGAGCTGGCGCTGGCCCGCGGAGAGGTTGCGGCCGCGCTCGGCGACCTCGTGGAGGTAGCCGCCGTCGAGGGTGGCGATCATCTCGTGCGCGCCGACCGCCCGCGCGGCCGCCTCCACCTCGGCGTCGGTGGCGTCGGGGCGGCCGTAGGCGATGGCGTCGCGGACGGTGCCGGGGAAGAGGTACGCCTCCTGCGGGACGACACCGAGCCGGTGCCGGTACGCGGTGAGGTCGAGGTCGCGCAGATCGGTGCCGTCGACCGTGACCCGCCCGGCGGTGGGGTCGTAGAACCGGGCCACCAGCTTGACCAGCGTGGACTTCCCGGCACCGGTCTCGCCGACGAAGGCGACCGTCTGCCCCGCGGGGATCGTCAGCTCCACGTCGGCGAGGGCCTCTTCGCCGTCGCCGTACGCGAAGTGCACGTGCTCGAAGGCGATCTCGCCGCGCAGCGACCGTACGTCCCGCGGCTGTTCGGCCGCCGCGGTGGACGTGGGCTCGCGCAGCAGTTCCTGGATGCGGCCGAGCGAGACGGTGGCCTGCTGGTAGCCGTCGAAGACCTGGGACAGCTGCTGGACGGGGGCGAAGAAGAGGTCGATGTAGAGGAGGTAGGCGACCAGGGCACCGGTGGTGAGGGTGGCGGACTCCACCCGGCCCGCGCCCGCGATCAGCACGGCGGCCGCGGCGGCGGAGGACAGCAGCTGGACGAAGGGGAAGTAGATCGAGATCAGCCACTGGCCGCGCAGCCGGGCGGCGCGGTAGCCGTCGCTGCGCTCGGCGAACCGCCGCCCGCCGTCCCGCTCGCGCCGGAACGCCTGCACGATCCGCAGCCCGGACACCGACTCCTGGAGGTCCGCGTTGACCGCCGAGACGCGCTCGCGGGCGAGTTCGTACGCCTTCACGCTCGCCCGGCGGAAGAAGAAGGTGGCGACGATCAGCGGGGGCAGCGTGGTGAAGACGACGAGGGCGAGCTGGACGTCGATCACCAGCAGGACGACCATGATGCCGAAGAAGGTGACGACCGACACGAACGCGGTGACCAGGCCGGTCTGGAGGAAGGTGCTCAACGCGTCGACGTCGGTGGTCATCCGGGTCATGATCCGGCCGGTCAGCTCGCGCTCGTAGTAGTCGAGGCCGAGCCGCTGGAGGTGCGCGAAGATCTTCAGCCGGAGCGTGTAGAGGACGCGTTCGCCGGTACGGCCGGTCATCCGGGTCTCGCCGATCTGCGCGGCCCACTGCACCAGCACCACCAGCAGGGCGAGCAGCGAGGCCGACCAGACGGCGCCGATCGCCAGCTTGGTGACGCCCGCGTCGATGCCGTGCCGGATCAGCACCGGCAGCACCAGGCTCGCGCCCGCGTCCACCGCGACCAGGAGCAGACTGACCAGCAGGGGCAGGCCGAAGCCGCGCAGCAGGCGGCGCAGGCCGTAGGAGTCCTCGGGCCGCACCGCCTGCTCCTCGTCGACGCCGGGGGTGTCGGTGGCCGGGGGCAGCGCGTCCACCTTGGCGAGGAGTTCGGGGGTGGCCGGGCTGCCGGACAGCGCCATGTCCCTGGGCGCGCGGTCGCCGGTCCACAGCCGGGGGGTGACGCCGCGCTCGGCGTCGTACTCGGCGTCCAGCTCCTCGCGCAGGCTGTCGTCCTCGACCGGCTCGTCCGGCAGCGCGTGGCCCGGGGAGACGCCGCCCAGCTCGTCCGGGTCGGTCAGCAGCCGGCGGTAGAGGGCGCAGCGCCGCTGGAGCTCCTCGTGGGTGCCGAGGTCGGCGAGCCGGCCGCGGTCGAGCACGGCGATGCGGTCGGCGAGGTTCAGGGTGGAGCGGCGGTGGGCGATCAGCAGGGTCGTACGGCCCCGCATGACCTGCTTGAGGGCCTCGTGGATCTCGTGCTCGACCCGGGCGTCCACGGCGGAGGTGGCGTCGTCCAGAACCAGCAGGCGGGGGTCGGTGAGCAGGGCGCGGGCGAGCGCGACGCGCTGGCGCTGGCCGCCGGAGAGGGTGAGGCCGTGCTCGCCGACCTTGGTGTCGTAGCCCTCGGGCAGTTCCCGGATGAAGCGGTCGGCCTGGGCGGCGCGGGCGGCGGCCTCGATCTCCTCCTGGGTGGCGTCCGGGCGGCCGTAGGCGATGTTGGCGCGGACCGTGTCGGAGAAGAGGAAGGAGTCCTCCGGGACCAGTCCGATCGCGGCGCGCAGCGAGGAGAGGGTCAGCTCGCGGACGTCGTGGCCGCCGATCAGGACGGCGCCGTGGGTGACGTCGTAGAAGCGCGGCAGCAGCAGGGAGAGGGTGGACTTGCCGGAGCCGGAGGAGCCGACGACGGCCAGCGTCTCGCCCTGGCGTATCTCGAAGCTGAGCCCGTCCAGGACCTTGGCGTCGCTGTCGTACCCGAAGGACACGTCGTCGAACTCGACGGTCGCGGGCGCGTCCGCGGGCAGCTCCCTGGTGCCGTCCCGCATGGTCGGCTCGGTGTCGATCAGTTCCAGGACGCGCTCGGTGCCGGCGCGAGCCTGCTGACCGACGGTGAGGACCATGGCGAGCATGCGGACCGGGCCGACCAGCTGGGCGAGGTAGGTGGAGAAGGCGACGAAGGTGCCCAGCGTGATGTGGCCGCGCACCGCGAGCCAGCCGCCGAGGGCCAGCATGGCGACCTGGCCGAGCGCCGGGACGGCCTGGAGGGCGGGGGTGTACCTGCTGTTCAGGCGGATGGTGCGGAGCCGGCCGGCGAACAGCTTGCGGCCGACCGCGCGCAGCTTGCCGGTCTCCTGCGCCTCCTGCCCGAAGCCCTTGACCACGCGCACGCCGCTCACCGCGCCGTCGACCACGCCCGCGACGGCGGCGGCCTGGGCCTGGGCGTACCAGGTGGCCGGGTGCAGCCTGCTGCGGCTGCGCCGGGCGATCCAGCCGAGCGCGGGGGCGACGGCGAGGGCGACGAGGGTCAGCGGCAGCGACAGCCACGCCATGATCACCAGGGAGACCAGGAAGAGCAGGACGTTCCCGATGGTCATCGGAAGCATGAAGAGCAGGCCCTGGATCAGCTGGAGGTCGCTGGTGGCGCGGCCCACGACCTGCCCCGTCGACAGCTCGTCCTGGCGGCGGCCGTCGAGGCGGGTGATCGTGTCGTACATCTCCGTCCGCAGGTCGTGCTGGACGTCGAGGGCGAGTCGGCCGCCGTAGAAGCGGCGGATGTAGGTGAGGCCGTAGACGAGCAGGGCGGCGGCGACGAGGGCGCCGGCCCAGGGGGTCATGGAGCGGGTGTGGGCGCCGATCACGTCATCGATGATCACCTTGGTGATCAGGGGGACGACGGCGGTGACGGCCATGCCGGCGAGCGAGGAGCCGAGGGCGAGGAGGACGTCCTTGGGGTAGCGCCAGGCGTAGCCCGCGAGTCGTCGTGCCCATGCCCGTTGTGGTTCCACGCGGTGCCTCCCGTTCGTCGTACTTTTCCGGAAGGCACCAACGCGGGCGGGAGCGGATTTCATCCCTCCGCAACAAACGGTCGTCAGACGCGTACCCGCAGGTAGTAGAACCGGGTCGTCTGGACCGGGTTCTGGTTGTCGTCGCTGACCAGGAGGACCTTCAGGCGTCCGGTGTGGTCACGGCCGGTGACGGTCATGCCCTCGATGTTGTCGAGGAGGGGGTTGGGCTGGGGCTGCTTGGCGGTGGCGCCGAGGGAGGGGCAGGCCGCGATGTCGGCGAGGAGCGTCTTCCTGATCACGCGGACAGCGGGCTGCCCGGTGAGGTTCTCGATGCCGCTGGTGTCGGTGGCGTGGCGCGGGTCGGCCAGGTAGAGGCGGACCGTGTTGCCGACGCCGGGGGTGAAGCCGCGCTCCAGGACGAGGAGCCGGCCGTCGGGCGTGGCCTGCACCTCCGGGACGCCGAGTCCGGTGTCGACGCGGTAGGCGTACTGGGCGGCGAGCCGGAAGTGGTCGCCCTCGGTCCGGGTCCAGGTCTGGAAGCGGACGAGGTCGGCGGCGTCGCCCGCGATCGGGTCCTCCATGGACGCGAGGAGGGTGTGGCCGCCGGGCAGCAGGGTCAGGCCCTCGAAGGTCTGGTTGCGGGTGGCGCGGCCCGCGGGGGCGACGAGGAGGGAGGGCGGCACGGGGAGCCGGTCGAGGATCTCGCCGTCGCGGGAGTAGCGGCGCACGGACGGCTCGACCTCGGAGGTGATGAGCCGGGTCCCGTCGCGGTCGATGGCGAGTCCCTCGGAGTCCAGGTCGGCGCCCGTCTCGTCGGCGAGGTGGACGGCGGACCGGGGCGCGAGGGTCCTCGCGTCCAGGTCGAAGAGGGAGGACCGGTCCTCCAGGGCGGCGAGCGAGCCGTCGCGGTCGACGGCGAGGGCGGAGAAGTTGCCCACGAAGGTGCCGTCGTACGTCGTCTTGTCGAGCGCGTCGGAGAAACGGCTGAGGGAGACGGTGGACGAACAGGCGTGGTCCGCCGGGGAGTCGGCGGGCCGGGCGGCGGCGGGCCCGGCGGCGGTCAGCGTGGTGGCGGCCGCCAGGCCGGCCGTGACGGTGGCGATGACATGTCTCAGGCGCATGGTCGATCACGTTAGCGGTGAGTCAACGACGCGCGGGGGGCTTTGCGTTGGCTTCGCGCCGAACCGTCGAGGGGGTCGGATCGCGGTGGCGGCCGGACCGTCCCTACCGGTCGGCGGGCGTGGCGACGAAGGCCTCGCTCGGCTTGCTGGTGGGGACGTAGAGCGCCGTCGTGGCGGTGGTCGGCACGAGGTCCCTGTGGATGACCTTGGCGACGTTCTGGATGGTGGTGACGCCGTAGTCCATGGTGCTGTTGTCCTGGGTCAGCACGGACATCATGTAGTCGTGGCCGCCGCCGTTGAAGGTGCCGAGGCTGTGCACGCGCCAGCCGTGCGTGGAGCGCTGCAGCCAGCCGTTCTTGACGTGCACGGAGACGGTGGAGGGGGCGCCGGCGGGGGTGCCCCAGCGCTGGGAGGAGACGACCTGGCCCATCAGCTTCAGGATGTAGGCACGGGAACTGTCACTGAGCACGCTGTTCTTGGCGGTGACCAGCTGGAGCAGCTTCTGCTCGTCGGTGACGTTCTCCTGGGTCAGGCCCCAGTAACCATCCGTGCCCGGCACAGTCCTGGTCATGCCGGCGGCGGCCAGGAAGCCCTTGATCTTCGTGAGGCCCAGCTGCTTCCACAGCTTGCTGGTGGCGTCGTTGTCCGACTTGGTGATCATGGCCGTGGCGAGCGACGTCTCGGTGCTGGTCAGATACCGGTTGTGCTTCTTGGCGTCCCACAGCAGCGTGGCGAGCACGGTGACCTTGACGGTGCTGGCCGAGTCGTAGGCGGTGGTGGCGCGCAGGGTGCAGGTGGTCTTGGTGGAACGGTCGTACAGGCCGACGGCGACGGTGCCCTTGCGGTTGGCGAGCGCCGCGGTGATGTCCTTCGTCAGCTTGGCGGCGAGGCCGGCCTTGCCCGACGTGCAGCTGACGGCGGGCGTGGTCGCGGCGGCCGGGGCGGCCGCCGCGAAGGTGGGTATGAGCAACGCGGCACCGAGCGCCGCCGCCGACGCCTTGGCGCGCCGGCTGAAGCGGTGGGTCATGGAGGGGTCCCCCTGGGAACGACGTGTGAACGCACCCCTTGCGGGCACTTACGGCCCTTTGACTCGCAGGGATGGTCGGAAGTTGCACACATGTTCTCAAGGCGAGTGTTCCAACTGACCAACGGCTGGCAATGCTTCGTCCATGCCGGAGCAGAACGAATCCCCCTACACCAGGTCGGGCCGCCTCTTCGCCGCCCTCGCCGTCCTGCGCCTCGCGGCGGGCACGGACACGACACCGGCCACCCCGGACGACCACTCCCCCAAGGACCACCCCCAGGGCCGCATAGACCGCCTCGCCCTCAAACCCGCGCCGTACGACCTCCTCACCAGGTCCCGCACCGGCGCCCATTGGGCCGCGGCGGCCGAGGCGTTCCGCCGCATCCCGGACTTCCTGGACACGGGCCCGGCCGTCACGGGACCCATGACGGAGAAGGGGCTGGTGGAGCACAAGGCGGGGTACGAGGACCAAATGGCACTGTTCCGGGAGAAGTTCCCGGACCTCCCGCTCTGACCGCCCGATCGGCCGCGGACCGGACGGCGGGCCGTGCCCGGTCCCGCCCGTCGGTCACCTCGTCACCCGCCTCGGCGTTTCGCCCGCCGTGACGACCTCTTTCCCGTCCCCCTCGTCCTCCGCCCCGGGGATTCTCGTCCGGGAGATCTCCGGCCGGCCCAGGTGCGTCGGTGCGAACATCCGCAGGACCGCCGGGAGTACGACCACCGAGGGGCCCGGGGTGGACAGCGCCCGGGTGAGGTCGGGTTCCAGGGTCTCGGGCGTCGTGAGGACGCCGGGGACGCCGAAGGACTCCGCCAGGGCCACGAAGTCGGGGCGGGTCAGTTCCGTCGCCGTCGGTTCACCGAAGGCGTCCGTCATGTACTCGCGCAGGATGCCGTAGCCGCCGTCGTCGACGATCAGCCAGGTGACCGGGAGGTCGTGCTGGCGGGCCGTGGCCAGCTCGGCGACGGAGTAGAGCGCGCCGCCGTCGCCCGAGACGGCCAGTACCGGCCGGGTGGGGTCGGCCACCGCCGCGCCCAGGGCGGCCGGGAAGGCGTAGCCCAGGCCGCCGGCGCCCTGGGCCGAGTGCATCGCGTTCACGCCCCGGGGGTCGAAGGCGGACCAGGCCCAGTAGGACAGGATCGTCATGTCCCAGAAGGAGGGGGCACCGGAGGGGAGCGCCCGGCGGACGGCGCTCAGGACCTCCTGCTCCAGCGTCAGTTCCTGGGACGCGATGCGTTCCGAGACCCGGGACAGGACGTCCCGTACGCGCTCCGGCGCCGAAGGGTCCGTCCGCTCCCGCGCCGTCTCCAGCAGCGCCTGCAACGCCAGGCGCGCGTCCGCGTGGATGCCGAGGGCGGGATGGTTCGACTCCAGCTTGCCGAGGTCCGCCTCGACCTGGATCATCCGGCCGCGGGGCTCGAACGTGTGGTAGTTCGAGGAGAGTTCGCCCAGGCCCGAGCCCACCACCAGCAGGACGTCCGCGTCCTCCAGGAAGTCGGTCGTGTGCCTGTCCTCCAGCCAGGACCGGAGGGACAGCGGGTGCTCCCACGGGAACGCGCCCTTGCCGCCGAACGTCGTCACCACGGGCGCGTCCAGCAGCTCCGCCAGCCGGAGCAGCTTGCCCGAGGCGTCCGCGCGGACGACGCCGCCGCCCGCGATGATCGCCGGGCGGGCCGCGCCCGACAGCAACTCCGCCGCCACCGCCGTCAGTTCCGGCCGCGGCACCAGGTCGTCCGGCGTCGCGTCCAGCGCCGTCACCACCGGCAGCGACGCCGGGGCCAGCAGGACGTCCTGCGGGATCTCCACCCACACCGGGCCGTGCGGGGCCGTGAGGGCCGACTTCCACGCCGCGGCGATCGCCGAGGGGATCTGGGACTGGGCGCGGACCGTGTGGACGGACTTCACCACACCACGGAACGACGCGGCCTGGTCCGGGAGTTCGTGGAGGTAGCCGTGGCGGCCGCCGCCCAGGCCCGCCGTCGGGACCTGACTGCCGACGGCCAGGACGGGGGCGGAGGCAGAGGCCGCTTCCTGCAACGCGGCCAGGGACATCAGCGCGCCCGGACCCGTCGAGAGGAACAGCGGGGCCGCCTCGCCCGTCATGCGGCCGTACGCGTCCGCCGCGAAGCCCGCGTTGTTCTCCGTCCGCAGGCCCACGTAGCGGAGCGAGGAGCGCCGCAGCGCGTCGAACAGACCCAGCGCGTGCTGGCCCGGCAGGCCGAAGACGGTCGTCGCGCCCAGCCCGGCCAGGGTCTCCACGACCAGGTCCCCGCCGTTGCGGCCCGGAGGAGGACTGAGCGCGGCCTCCCGCTGGGCGGCGGTCGGGCGGAGCACCGGGGCGTGGTCGTGCGTCACGCCGGTTACGCGTCCTTCCGGGCCGCCGCGATCTGCCGGGACATGATGGTGGTCAGTTCGTAGGCCGTGTGGGAGGCCGCCACGGACGTGATCTCGGCGTGGTCGTACGCCGGGGCCACCTCCACCACGTCCGCCGAGACCAGGTTGCAGGACGCCAGCCCGCGCAGGATCTCCAGCAGCTCGCGCGAGGTCATGCCGCCCGCCTCGGGCGTGCCCGTGCCGGGGGCGTGCGCCGGGTCGAGGCAGTCGATGTCGATGGAGATGTACAGCGGGCGGTCGCCGATGCGCTGGCGGAGCTGGTCGGCCACCTCGTCCGCGCCCCGGCGGTAGACGTCCGCGGAGGTGACGATGCCGAAGCCCATCTTCTCGTCGTCCGTCAGGTCCTGCTTGCCGTACAGCGGGCCGCGCGTGCCCACGTGCGAGAGGGCGGAGGTGTCGAGGACGCCCTCCTCCACCGCGCGGCGGAACGGCGTGCCGTGGGTGTACTCGGCGCCGAAGTAGGTGTCCCAGGTGTCCAGGTGCGCGTCGAAGTGGAGCAGGGCGACGGGGCCGTGCTTCTTCGCCACCGAGCGCAGCAGCGGCAGCGCGATGGTGTGGTCGCCGCCCAGCGTCATCAGGCGGGCGCCCGTGCCGAGCAGGTCGTCGGCCGCGGCCTCGATCGTCTCGACGGCCTCGTTGATGTTGAACGGGTTCACCGCGATGTCGCCGCCGTCCGCCACCTGCGCGAGCGCGAAGGGCGACGCGTCCTGCGCGGGGTTGTAGGGGCGCAGCAGCCGGGACGCCTCGCGGATGGCGTTGCCGCCGAAGCGGGCGCCCGGCCGGTACGAGACGCCGGAGTCGAAGGGCACGCCCACCACGGCGACGTCGGCGGTGCCGACCTCGTCCAGGCGGGGCAGCCGGGCGAAGGTCGCGGGACCGGCGTACCGCGGGACGCGGGAGGAGTCGACGGGGCCGCGGGGCGTCTCGTTGCTGCTCATTGCGTGTGCCTTCTTTCCTGCGTGGCTGCCGCGTGGGGCGGTTTCCCGGGATCGACCCTAGGTGGCCCGACGGACACCCCGAAGTGTACTTTTCATCCATACATGAGGTCTGTAGTGAAGGAAGCGCACACCATGGCGGAGACGGGCACCCCGAGCGCGAGCGCCCCGGCTTCGCACGCCCCCGTGCCCCCGACCCCGCCCGTCCCCCTCTCCGCCCTCCTCGCCCGCGACGACCTCGCCCTGCGCCAGATCGCCGGCCCCGCCGGCCCGGACGTCGTCGTCCACTGGGCGCACACCTCGGAGATGGCCGACCCCTTCCCCTATCTCCTGGGCGGCGAGCTGCTGCTCACGGCAGGTGTGCAGATCCCCGACGCCTCGGCGCCCGGGGCCTTCTTCGACGCGTACGTCGCCCGGATCGTCGCGGCGGGCGGCGCGGCCCTCGGCTTCGGGCTGGCCCCGGTGCACGACACGGTGCCGGACGCCCTGGTCACCGCCTGTGACACCCATGGGCTGCCCCTCCTGGAGGTCCCGCCGCAGACCACCTTCTCGGGCGTGGCGCGCGCGGTGTGGCAGCTGATGGCGCGGGCCCGGCTGGCCGAGCTGCGCCGGGTCACCGAGGCACAGCAGAGCCTCGCCTCGGCCGCCGCCCGTCCCGACCCGGTCCCGTCCGTCCTGCGCCGGCTCGCCCAGCGGCTGACCGGCCGCGCGGTCCTGTACGGCCCCGACGGCACGGAGATCGCGGCGGCGGGGCGGGAGCCGGCACCCGCCGTCGGAAAGGCGCTGCGGAACCTGACCGAGGTGGTACGCCCGGCCGGATCGGCCAAGCCCGCCTCCGCCACCGACACCGTCGACGGCACCCACCTGTCCGCCTACGCCCTCGGCCCCGGCGAGGGGTTCGTGCTCGGGATCGCCGCCGGGCGGCGCGAGGGCGGGGACCACACCATCGCCTCGGTGGGCGCGGTGCTGCTGTCGCTGCTCACCGGGGAGCACCACAGCGGGGCGGGGGCGGCACGCTCCTCCGCGCTGGTACGGCTGCTGCTCGGGGCCTCGCCGCAGGACGTCGCGCCGCTGCTCCAGGACGGCGACGGCGACGGCGACCGGATCGTCGTCCACGCGCGGCCCGAACGGCGGGCGCCCGACCCCGTCGCCGCCTCCGCCCTCGGCGCCGCCCTGGGCTCACCCCTGGTCGACCTGGACGGCGAGGTCGTACGGGTTCTCGCGCCCGCCGGCCGGGAGCCCGCCCCGGTGCCCGGCTGGACCCTGGGCGTCAGCGCCCCCGCGGGGCCCGGCGGATGGCCCGCCGCCGACGTCCAGGCGGCCCGCGCCCTGGCCCGCGCCCGCGCCACCCGCGCCCCGCTGGTCCGGCACGGCGCACGGCCCGCGCTGTCCGAGCTGGTGCCCGAGGCGGAGGCGCGGGCGCACGCCCGTACCCTGCTCGCGCCGCTCGCCCCGCGGCCGGCCCTGGTGGACACCCTGCGGACCTGGCTTTCCCTGCACGGCAGTTGGGACCGCACGGCGGTGGCGCTGGGTGTGCACCGCAACACCGTGCGCCACCGCGTCGCCCGCAGCGCCCTGCTGCTGGACGCCGACCTGGACGATCCGGACGTGCGCATGGAGTTGTGGTTCGCGCTACGGCACTCCTGACGCCTGCCGAGCGGGGGGTGACGCCCGTCCCAGCGGGCGAAACCCCGGGGACGCCCGCGCCCGGCTGCCCCACAATGGGTGCCATGCCGATACCCGGGACACCCAGCCGCGCCCAGCTCGTCGACCACCTGGTGAGGACCCGTATCGCGGGGGACGTCGCCACGCCCCGCGAGAACAACCTCTCCCACTACCGCAGGCTGGCCAACGGCGACCGCAACTTCTGGCTCGGTCTGGAGCTGGGCGAGCGCTGGGCGGACGAGCAGGACGTGCTCGCGGTGATGGCCGAGCGGGTGGGCGTCAACGACGACCCGGAGTACCGGTACGGCCAGGACACCATCGACCCCGAGCTGACCGTGGACGCGCTCGACCGGCTCGCGGCACGGCTGCGCAAGGCGGCCGGGGGGCGCGAGCGGGTGCTGTTCGCGACCGGGCACCCGGGCGGCCTGCTGGATGTGCACCGCGCCACGGCCGCCGCGCTGCGCGCCGCCGGCTGCGAGATCGTCGTCATCCCGGACGGGCTGCAGACGGAGGAGGGGTACGTCATGCAGTTCGCGGACGTGGCCGTCCTGGAACACGGCGCGACGCTGTGGCACACCCACTCCGGGGCGCCGATGCGGGCCGTCCTCACAGGACTTGAGCACGCCGGGCGCCCCCTGCCCGACCTGGTGGTCGCCGACCACGGCTGGGCCGGGTACGCGGCGCAGCACGGCCTGGACTCGGTGGGATACGCCGACTGCAACGACCCCGCGCTGTTCCTCGCCGAGTCGGAGGGCACCCTCCAGGTGGCGGTGCCGCTGGACGACCACGTGGTCAGCCCGCGCTTCTACGACCCCATGACCGCGTATCTGCTGGCCGAGGCCGGGCTGGACCAGTAACCCGGACCGGACCGGAACACAGGGATGTGCGGCCCCGTGAGCGGGACCGCACATCGTGTTGCGTCGGAACGCGGCTCAGCGGCCGTGGCCACCACCATGTCCGCCGTGTCCACCGTGACCGCCGTGGCCGCCGTGGCCGCCGTGGCCACCGTGACCGCCGTGGCCACCGTGACCGCCGTGGTCACCGTGACCGCCGTGGTCTCCACGTCCGCCGTGGTCGTAACCGCCGTGGTCGTAGCCACCGTGGTCGTAACCGCCGTGGTCGTAGCCACCGCAGTCGTTGTTCCACCAGTCGTCGTCACAGCCCCTGCTGTAGGAGCCGCGGTCGTGGTGGTCGTACGTCGTCGCCGAGGCGGTGCCCGCGGCGCCGAGGGCGGCTCCACCGGCCAGCATCATGCCGGCGGCGGACAGCGCGAAGAGACGCCTCGTGCGTTGTGCTCGCATAGGGGTTACCTTCCGTTCCATCGTCTCTCGCGTCTCCCGGGCGGGAGTACGCGAGGCGGATGGCCGCCACCGCACACACAGAAGACCTCGGTGCGGCGCGGTCTTCGGATGTCAACCGCTGGAATCGCGTGCGGCACGCGGACACGGCCGACGCCTGCGGTCCGTCCGGACGCTGGCGCGCCGTCAGGTACCGCGGCTGAGGTCAGGGGTGGTGTCCCGGAACCTCGTCGGCCGCGCATGCCGTGCACTCGCGGCTTTCACTCACTGAGCCTAGTACCGCACCCGTCACTTGGCACCTCAGGAGACCGATGCCGCAACAGGGCTAGCGCGGGACGCGGACCACGCCCTCCTGGATGACCGTGATGGCGAGCCGCCCGTCCTGGGTGTATATGCGGGCCTGACCGAGGCCGCGACCGCCGTGCGCGGAGGGCGACTCCTGGTCGTACAGCAGCCATTCGTCGGCGCGGAACGGGCGGTGGAACCACATCGCGTGGTCCAGGGAGGCGCCCACCACGTCGCCGACCGCCCAGCCGCCGCGGCCGTGCGCGAGCAGCACGGAGTCGAGCAGGGTCATGTCGGAGACATAGGTGGCGAGGACGACGTGCAGCAGCGGGTCGTCGTCCAGCTTGCCGTTGGTGCGGAACCACACCTGGCTGTGCGGCTCGCGCGGCTCCCCGTAGCGGCCGTACGGCGGCTCGTCCACGTACCTGAGGTCGACCGCCTCGCGCGCCTCCAGGAACCGTTCCACCACGTCGGGCGCGAGATGGCCGTAGCCGCGCAGCCGCTCCTGGGAGGTGGGCAGCGTCGCCGGGTCGGGCGCGGCCGGCATCGGCGCCTGGTGTTCGAGCCCCTCCTCGTACGTCTGGAAGGACGCCGAGAGGTGGAAGATCGGCTTGCCGTGCTGGACGGCGACCACGCGGCGGGTGGTGAAGGACCGGCCGTCGCGGATGCGGTCGACGGTGTAGACGATGGGCGCGCCGGGGTCGCCGGGGCGCAGGAAGTACGCGTGCAGGGAGTGGGCGGGCCGGTCCGCGGGGACCGTGCGCCCGGCGGCGACCAGCGCCTGCGCCGCGACCTGCCCGCCGAAGACGCGGGGCACGACGGCGGAGCGGGACTGGCCGCGGAAGATGTCCTCCTCGATCTGTTCGAGGTCGAGCAGATCGAGGAGTTCCTGGAGTGCCTGACTCATGACGTGTAGTTGTACCCGCCAGTGATTGCGGGGACCTTACAGACCCATGTCCTTGGCGATGATCGTCTTCATGATCTCGCTGGTGCCGCCGTAGATGCGGTTGACGCGGTTGTCCGCGTACAGGCGGGCGATCGGGTACTCGTTCATGTACCCGTAGCCGCCGTGCAGCTGGAGGCAGCGGTCGATGACGCGGTGGGCGACCTCGGTGCAGAACAGCTTGGCGGAGGCGGCCTCGGCGGGGGTCAGCTCGCCGGCGTCCAGGGCCTCGGTGGCGCGGTCGGCGACGGCCTCGGCGGCGTCCACCTCGGCCTGGCAGGCGGCCAGCTCGAACTTGGTGTTCTGGAAGTGCGCGACCGGCTTGCCGAAGACGGTGCGCTCCTGCACGTACTGCTTGGCGAACCGGACGGCGGCCTTGGCCTGCGCGTAGGCGCCGAAGGCGATGCCCCAGCGCTCGGAGGCCAGGTTGTGGCCGAGGTAGTAGAAGCCCTTGTTCTCCTCGCCCAGCAGGTCCTCGACGGGGACCTTGACGTCCACGAAGGCCAGCTCGGCGGTGTCGGAGGTCTTCAGGCCCAGCTTGTCCAGCTTGCGGCCGACGGAGTAGCCCTCGGACTTGGTGTCCACCGCGAACAGGGAGATGCCGTGGCGGCGGTCCTCGGCGGTGGGCGCGGCGGTGCGAGCGCACACGATCACGCGGTCGGCGTGCACGCCACCGGTGATGAAGGTCTTGGCGCCGTTGAGGACGTAGTGCGTGCCGTCCTCGCTGAGCCTGGCGGTGGACTTCATGCCCGCGAGGTCGGAACCGGTGCCCGGCTCCGTCATCGCGATGGCCCACATCTCCTCGCCGGTGACGAACTTCGGCAGGTAACGCTTCTTCTGCTCGTCCGTGGCCAGCATCTTGATGTACGGCAGGGCGAGCAGCACGTGCACGCCGGAGCCGCCGAACTGGACGCCCGCGCGGGCGGTCTCCTCGTAGAGGACGGCCTCGAACTTGTGGCTCTCCAGGCCCGCGCCGCCGAACTCCTCCGGGACGTTGATGCCGAAGATGCCCAGCTCGCCGAGCTTGTAGTAGAAGTCGCGGGGCGCCTGGCCCGCCGCGAACCACTCGTCGTACACCGGTACGACCTCGGCCTCGATGAAGGCGCGCAGGGTCTCCCGGAACGCCTCGTGATCCTCGTTGAACACCGTACGGCGCACGCCGCCCACCTCCACGTACCTCGGCATGCCGGAAAAGTGCATGTCTAAGCGCTTGCTCATGCGAGCGTACCGGCGAGTAGGGAGCCCGTCCAGAGGTGGCCGGAGGTAACGCTCGTCACGCGGGGGCGCGCCCGGTCGGCGACGGGCGGGCGGAAGTGCCGGGCTCGCGCGCCGGACTACGCGGAACCGGCCGCCGCGAACGCCCCCCGCGCCATCCGGTGCAGCAGTGCCGCCGTGGCCCCGCGACCCGGGAGGGTGCCCGCGCGGCCCAGGTGGGGGGTGGAGTTGAGCAGGCCGAAGACCGAGTGGACGGCGGAGCGCGCGGTGGGCTCGGTCAGGGCCGGGTAGACCTCCCGGACCACCTCCACCCACAGCTCCACGTACTGCCGCTGGAGCTGGCGCACCAGCTTGCGGTCGCTGTCGCGCAGCCGGTCCAGCTCACGGTCGTGCAGGGTGATCAGCGGCCGGTCGTCCAGGGCGAAGTCGATGTGGCCCTCGATGAGGGAGTCCAGGACCGCCGAGGGGCGGGCGTCCCCGTCGGCCTCCGCGAGCCGCCGCCTGGCGCCCGTGAGCAGCTGACCGCTGATGCCCACCAGCAGCTCGGCGAGCATCGCGTCCTTGCCCGGGAAGTGCCGGTACAGGCCGGGGCCGCTGATGCCGACCGCCGCTCCTATCTCGTCCACGCCGACGCCGTGGAAGCCGCGCTCGGCGAAGAGGCGGGCGGCCTCCTTGAGGATCTGCTCGCGGCGGGTGGGGGCGTCGGTTCTGGCCATGAGGACGATTCTAGACAGCGAGGTTAGCGGTCGTTAACCTGAAGGAAATGGTTAACGCTCATTAACCGGTTCGAGCACCGGGTGAGGGGACCGCAGGATGCAGGAGGCACCGGAACTCCGGAGCGCGGCAGATCCCGCGTCGGAGGCCTGGCGGGCCAATGAACAGGCCCATCTCGCACTGGTCGAGGAGTTGCGCGGCAAGCTGGCCGCGGCGGCGCTCGGCGGCGGGGAGCGGGCGCGGGCCCGGCACACCGCGCGCGGCAAGCTGCTGCCGAGGGACCGGGTCGACACACTCCTCGACCCCGGCTCGCCCTTCCTGGAGCTGGCCCCCCTCGCGGCCGACGGGCTGTACGACGGGCAGGCGCCGGCCGCCGGAGTGATCGCCGGGATCGGCCGGGTCAGCGGGCGCGAGTGCGTGATCGTCGCGAACGACGCGACCGTCAAGGGCGGCACGTACTACCCGATGACCGTCAAGAAGCACCTGCGCGCCCAGGAGGTGGCCCTCGACAACCGGCTGCCCTGCGTCTACCTGGTCGACTCGGGCGGCGCCTTCCTGCCGATGCAGGACGAGGTGTTCCCGGACCGCGAGCACTTCGGGCGGATCTTCTACAACCAGGCCCGGATGTCCGGCGCGGGCATCCCGCAGATCGCGGCCGTCCTCGGCTCCTGCACGGCGGGCGGCGCGTACGTCCCCGCGATGAGCGACGAGGCGGTGATCGTCCGCAACCAGGGCACCATCTTCCTGGGCGGGCCCCCGCTGGTGAAGGCGGCCACCGGCGAGGTGGTCACCGCGGAGGAGCTGGGCGGCGGCGAGGTCCACTCCCGGATCTCCGGCGTCACCGACCACCTCGCGGAGGACGACGCGCACGCGCTGCGGATCGTCCGCGACATCGTCTCCACCCTGCCGGCCCGGCAGTCGCTGCCCTGGGAGGTCACGCCGGCCGTCGAGCCGAAGGTGGACCCCGCCGGGCTGTACGGCGCGGTACCGGTCGACTCCCGCACCCCCTACGACGTCCGCGAGATCATCGCGCGCGTGGTCGACGGCTCCCGGTTCGCCGAGTTCAAGAGCGAGTACGGCCAGACGCTGATCACCGGCTTCGCGCGCATCCACGGCCACCCGGTCGGCATCGTCGCCAACAACGGCATCCTCTTCTCGGAGTCCGCCCAGAAGGGCGCGCACTTCATCGAACTGTGCGACCAGCGCGGCATCCCGCTGGTGTTCCTCCAGAACATCTCCGGCTTCATGGTCGGCAGGGACTACGAGGCGGGCGGCATCGCCAAGCACGGCGCCAAGATGGTGA
This sequence comes from Streptomyces hygroscopicus subsp. hygroscopicus, assembly GCF_030269125.1. GTDB lineage: Bacteria > Actinomycetota > Actinomycetes > Streptomycetales > Streptomycetaceae > Streptomyces > Streptomyces hygroscopicus_C. The sequence continues at coordinate 188,610 of NZ_BSSM01000013.1, forward strand.
CCGCGGTGGCCTGCACCCGCGTGCCCAAGCTGACCGTCGTCGTCGGCGGCTCGTACGGCGCGGGCAACTACTCGATGTGCGGCCGGGCCTACTCCCCCCGCTTCCTGTGGATGTGGCCCAACGCCAAGATCTCCGTCATGGGCGGCGAGCAGGCCGCCAGCGTCCTCGCCACGGTCAAGCGCGACCAGCTGGAGGGCCGGGGCGAGACCTGGTCCGCCGAGGACGAGGAGACCTTCAAGGCGCCGATCCGCGCGCAGTACGAGACGCAGGGCAACGCCTACTACGCGACCGCCCGCCTCTGGGACGACGGCGTGATCGACCCGATGGAGACCCGTCAGGTGCTCGGACTCGCCCTGACGGCCTGCGCCAACGCGCCACTGGGAGAGCCCCAGTTCGGCGTCTTCCGGATGTGAGGAGGGGAACCGTGTTCGACACAGTGCTGGTCGCCAACCGCGGCGAGATCGCGGTACGGGTCATCCGTACGCTCCGCCGGCTGGGCGTGCGCTCGGTGGCGGTCTTCTCCGACGCCGACGCGGGCGCGCGGCACGTCCGGGAGGCCGACACGGCGGTCCGGATCGGCCCGGCCCCGGCGGCGGAGAGCTACCTCTCGGTGGAACGGCTGCTGGAGGCCGCCGCCCGTACGGGCGCGCAGGCCGTCCACCCCGGCTACGGCTTCCTCGCCGAGAACGCCGCCTTCGCCCGCGCCTGCGAGGAGGCGGGCCTGGTCTTCATCGGCCCCTCCGCGGACGCCATCGCGCTGATGGGCGACAAGATCCGCGCCAAGGAGACGGTGAAGGCGGCCGGGGTGCCGGTGGTCCCCGGCGGTCGGGACCCCGAACTCGCCGACGCGGCACGCGAGTTGGGCGCTCCCGTGCTGCTCAAGCCGTCGGCCGGCGGTGGCGGCAAGGGCATGCGCCTGGTGCGGGACCTCTCGGTCCTGGACGAGGAGATCGCCGCCGCCCGCCGCGAGGCCCGCGCCTCCTTCGGCGACGACACCCTGCTGGTGGAGCGGTGGATCGACCGCCCCCGGCACATCGAGATCCAGGTGCTGGCCGACGGCCACGGGAACGTGCTGCACCTCGGCGAGCGCGAGTGCTCGCTCCAGCGGCGGCACCAGAAGATCATCGAGGAGGCGCCGAGCGTCCTCCTCGACGAGGCCACGCGCGCGGCGATGGGCGAGGCGGCCGTGCAGGCGGCGCGCTCGTGCGGGTACCGGGGCGCGGGCACGGTGGAGTTCATCGTGCCGGGTGTCGACCCGTCGCAGTACTACTTCATGGAGATGAACACCCGTCTCCAGGTGGAGCACCCCGTCACCGAGCTGGTGACCGGGCTCGACCTGGTCGAGTGGCAGCTGCGGGTGGCCGCCGGTGAGCCGCTGGGCTTCACCCAGGACGACGTGCGGCTGACCGGGCACGCGGTCGAGGCCCGTATCTGCGCCGAGGACCCGGCCCGCGGGTTCCTGCCCTCCGGCGGCACGGTGCTGCTGCTGGACGAGCCGCGGGGCGACGGCGTGCGCACCGACTCCGGGCTCAGCGAGGGCACCGACGTCGGCAGCCTGTACGACCCGATGCTGTCCAAGGTGATCGCGTACGGCCCCGACCGCGCGACCGCGCTGCGGGGGCTCCGGGCGGCCCTGGCCGGGACGGTCACGCTGGGCGTGCAGACCAACGCGGGCTTCCTGCGCCGGCTGCTCGGCCATCCGGCCGTGGTGGCGGGCGAGTTGGACACCGGCCTGGTCGAACGGGTCGTGGACGAACTGGTCCGCACGGACGTGCCGGAGGAGGTGTACGAGGCGGCGGCCGCCGTCCGCGCGCAGGCGCTGAAGCCGTCCGGCGACGGCTGGACCGACCCCTTCTCGGTACCGAACGGCTGGCGGCTCGGCGGCACCCCGAAGCCGCTCGCCTTCCACCTGCGGGTCCAGGAACCGGTGACGTACACCCCGCGCGGCACCGCCACCGTCACCGGCGACACCGTGGCCGTCACCCTCGACGGCGTCCGGCACACCTTCCGCCACGCCGGTGACTGGATCGGCCGGGAGGGCGACGCCTGGCAGGTGCGCGACCACGACCCGGTGGCCGACTCGCTGTCCCATGCGGCGCACGCGGGCGCCGACTCGCTGACCGCGCCGATGCCCGGCACGGTGACCGTGGTCAAGGTCGCCGTCGGGGACGAGGTCGCCGCCGGTCAGAGCCTGCTGGTGGTGGAGGCGATGAAGATGGAGCACGTCATCTCCGCCCCGCACGCGGGCACGGTCGCCGAACTGGACGTGACGCCCGGCTCCACGGTCGCCATGGACCAGGTGCTGGCCGTCATCGCGCCGAAGGAGGAGACGGAGTGAGCACCGAGCGACTGCCCATGGTCGTACCCGCCTCGGGCCTGCCCGACCGGGTGCGGATCTACGAGGTCGGCGCGCGCGACGGGCTGCAGAACGAGAAGGGCGCCGTACCGACCGAGGTGAAGGCGGAGTTCATCCACCGCCTCGCCGACGCGGGCCTCACGACCGTCGAGGCGACGAGCTTCGTGCACCCGAAGTGGGTCCCCCAGCTCGCCGACGCGGAGCAGTTGTTCCCGCGGGTGCGGGACCTGCCCGGGGTCGAACTCCCCGTCCTCGTGCCCAACCAGCGCGGTCTGGACCGGGCGCTGGCCCTCGGCGCCGACCGGATCGCGGTGTTCGCCAGCGCCACCGAGTCCTTCGCCAAGGCCAACCTCAACCGGACGGTGGACGAGTCCCTCGCGGTGTTCGAACCGGTGGTGCGCCAGGCCAAGGACGCGGGCGCGCACGTGCGCGGCTATGTCTCCATGTGCTTCGGCGACCCGTGGGAAGGCGCGGTCCCCCTGCACCAGGTGGCCCGCGTCTGCACCGCCCTGCGGAACATGGGCTGCGACGAACTGAGCCTCGGCGACACGATCGGCGTGGCCACCCCCGGGCACGTCCAGGAACTCCTGAACCTGCTCAACGAGGAGGGCGTGCCGACCGACGAGATCGGCGTGCACTTCCACGACACCTACGGCCAGGCGCTCGCGAACACCCACGCGGCCCTGGAGCACGGCGTGACGACGGTCGACGCGTCCGCCGGCGGGCTCGGCGGCTGCCCGTACGCCAAGTCCGCCACCGGCAACCTCGCCACCGAGGACCTGGTGTGGATGCTGCACGGCCTCGGCATCGAGACCGGCGTCGACCTCGACCGTCTCACCGCCACCAGTGTGTGGATGGCCGCCCATCTGGACCGGCCCAGCCCCTCCCGTACCGTCCGCGCTCTCTCCCACAAGGACCAGTGATCTGCATGGACCACCGCCTCAGCCCCGAGCTGGAGGAACTCCGCCGCACGGTGGAGGAGTTCGCGCACGATGTCGTGGCGCCGAAGATCGGCGACTTCTACGAGCGGCACGAGTTCCCGTACGAGATCGTCCGCGAGATGGGCCGCATGGGCCTGTTCGGGCTGCCGTTCCCGGAGGAGTACGGCGGCATGGGCGGCGACTACCTGGCGCTCGGCATCGCCCTCGAGGAACTGGCCCGGGTGGACTCCTCGGTGGCGATCACCCTGGAGGCCGGTGTCTCGCTCGGCGCGATGCCCATTCACCTGTTCGGTACCGAGGAGCAGAAGCGCGAGTGGCTCCCCCGGCTGTGCTCGGGCGAGATGCTCGGCGGCTTCGGCCTGACCGAGCCGGACTGCGGCTCGGACGCGGGCGGGACCCGTACGACGGCCCGTCTGGACCCGGACACGAACGAATGGGTGATCAACGGCTCGAAGTGCTTCATCACCAACTCCGGTACGGACATCACCGGGTTGGTCACGGTCACCGCGGTCACCGGCCGCAAGCCCGACGGCAGGCCGCTGATCTCCGCGATCATCGTGCCGTCCGGCACCCCGGGCTTCACGGTGGCGGCGCCGTACTCGAAGGTGGGCTGGAACGCCTCCGACACGCGTGAGCTGTCCTTCGTGGACGTCCGCGTCCCGGCCGCCAACCTGGTGGGCCAGGAGGGCCGCGGGTACGCCCAGTTCCTGCGCATCCTGGACGAGGGCCGCATCGCCATCGCCGCCCTCGCGACGGGTCTGGCGCAGGGCTGTGTGGACGAGTCGGTGAAGTACGCCAAGGAACGGCACGCCTTCGGCCGGCCGATCGGCGCCAACCAGGCGATCCAGTTCAAGATCGCCGACATGGAGATGAAGGCGTACACGGCCCGCCTCGCCTGGCGCGACGCCGCCTACCGCCTGGTCGCCGGCGAGCCCTTCAAGAAGGAGGCGGCGATGGCCAAGCTGTACTCCTCCACCATCGCCGTCGACAACGCCCGCGAGGCCACGCAGATCCACGGCGGCTACGGCTTCATGAACGAGTACCCGGTGGCCCGCATGTGGCGCGACTCCAAGATCCTGGAGATCGGCGAGGGCACGAGCGAGGTGCAGCGGATGCTGATCGCACGGGAGCTGGGGCTGGCGGGCTGAGCCCTGCGAACCGCCGGGTGAGGGGGCGCGTCCACCGGGACGTGCCCCCTCACCGCTGTCTCCGGCTCAGCGCGCGGGCCAGAGCAACGCCTGGGCGACCACGACGCGTTCGCCGTCGAAGGTGACGGCCGGGCCCTCGTGGAGTTCGTAGCCGAGGGCCAGGGCTTCGCTGACCCGGTGGCAGAAGGCGGCGTCGTCGGGGCCGGTGAGGACGCGGTAGACGGGGAGGCCGTCGGGGGGTGTGCTCATGGGGCAAGGATTCCAGCCTGGGCCGCCGTCAGGACGAGGAGTCCCACAAGTCCACCCCGGCCGCGACCAGCTCCAGCACCGCGCGCCGCTCGTCGGGGGTCCAGTCGGCGCCCCCGCCCGCGAAGAGCTTCTCGTAGGCGCTGTCGTGCACCGCGCCCTGCCGGGGCAGCCGGTGGGCCGCGCCGAGCCCCCGGGCCAGGTCCTCGAAGAAGTTCCACGCCTCCAGCACGGTCCCCGCGGGGACGCGCCGACGCAGCGGGTCCGCCAGCCAGCGCTGCACACGGACGAGTTCCAGCGTGCCGGCCCCGGAAACGGCCGGCCCCCACCCCCGCCGCCGCGCGTACGCCCGCGCCTGCCGGACCGTCACGAACACCGGCACCCGACAGCGCCCGCCTTCCGCCGCGGTCAGCACCCGATCGGGCTCGTCCCCCCTGCCCCCGGCCCACAGAACCACCCCGCTACGACCCGCCCCCCGCACCCGGTACGCATAGAGCCTGCCGTCGGCACCACTGGTTCCGCCCGCGCCGTCCACCTTCCCGTTCTCCGCCACGCGCCCACCCTCGCACCCCGGCACCCTGGACAGGAAGAAAGGTTAGGCTAACCTAAGATCGCACTTGTCCGGCAGGCGTCGCGCCCCGTTCGAAAGCGGTCCCCCCATGTCCCGTGCCCGTGCCATCCACCTCTCCCGCCGCGGCCTGCTCGCCGCGGGCGGTGCCATAGGACTCGGCGCCGCCCTCGCGGCCTGCGGGGACGGCGAGGGCAGAGCCCAGGGGGCCGGAGGCGGGTCGACCGCGGCGCGGTCGGGGCCCTGGTCGTTCGAGGACGACCGCGGGAAGACCGTGAAGCTCGACAGGGTCCCCGCGAACATCGTCGCCTTCACCGGCGTCGGCGCCGCGCTCCACGACTACGGCATCCGGGTCAAGGGCGTCTTCGGCCCCACGACCACCACGGGCGGCAAGCCCGACGTCCAGGCCGGCGACATGGACGTCAGCGAGGTGACCGTCCTCGGCAACGCCTGGGGGCAGTTCAACGTCGAGAAGTACGCCTCCCTCGCCCCCGACGTGCTGATCACCACGATGTTCGACGACGCCGGAACCCTCTGGTACGTCCCCGAGCAGTCCACGAAGCAGATCGCCGAACTCGCGCCCAGCGTGGGCATCTCCGTGTACGACCGTCAGCTCACCCAGCCGCTCCAGCGGATGTGGGACCTGGCCGCGTCGCTCGGCGCGGACATGAAGGCGGCCGAGGTCATGGGCGCGAGGAAGCGGTTCGAGGCGGCCGCGGCCCGGCTGCGGGCGGCGGCCAGGGCCAAGCCGCACATCAAGGTGATGGCCGGCAGCGCGAGCGACCAGCTCTTCTACGTCTCCGGCACGGACCTCTCCGTCGACCTCGAGTACTTCAAGGCCCTCGGCGTGAACTTCGTGGAGCCGCCGGAGAGCGCGAAGAAGCGGGGCGGCGGCTGGTACGAGTCGCTGAGCTGGGAGAACGTCGACAAGTATCCGGCCGACATCATCATGATGGACGACCGGTCCTCGGCGATCCAGCCCGCGGACATCACCAAGCCGACGTGGAGGAAGCTCCCCGCGGTCAAGGCGGGGCAGGTCATCCCGCGCTCGCCCGAGCCGATCCTGTCGTACGACAAGTGCGTGCCGCTGCTGACGACGCTCGCGAAGGCGCTGGAGAAGGCGGAGAAGGTCGGCTAGGCGCCCCTTCGGACACTCCGACCGCTTCCCCCAGGAGCCCCCATGACCACGGCCGCCGTCGCCCCCTTCACCTTCTTCGCCCTGCGGGTCGTGCGCACGAAAAGGCTCGGGCCGTCCCTCGTGCGCGTCACCTTCGGCGGGAGCGATCTGCGCGACTTCCGCTCCGACGGGCGCGACCAGTCGCTCTCCCTGTTCCTGCCGCACCCCGGGCAGCGGGAGCCCGTCGTGCCGCTCGGCCTCGGGGACGGCTGGTGGCGGGAGTGGCGCGAACTGCCGGACGGCGTAAGGGCCGTCATGCGGTCGTACACCCTGCGGGAGCTGCGGCGCGAGCCGGACGAGATCGACATCGACTTCGCCCTGCACGGGGCCGGGCCCGGCGCCGCCACTCCCGCCGGGCCCGCCTCCCGGTGGGCCGCGCGGGCCGTTCCCGGCGACCGGGTGCTCGTGCTCGGGCCCGTGCTCGCCGACAACCGGGCCATCAGGTTCCGGCCCCCCGAGGACACCGACCTCGTGGTGCTGTGGGGCGACGAGACCGCCGTACCCGCCGCGACCGCGATCCTCGAATCCCTTCCGGCGGACACCCGCGTCCGCGCCTGGCTCCAGGTGCCGCACGCCGGTGACGTCCAGGACGTGCGCACGGACGCCGACGCGGAGATCACCTGGCTGGTGCGCGGGCAGGGCGACCCCGCTCCCCTCGACGCCGTACGGGCCGCCCGGCTTCCCGGCGCCGCCGGCCCCTACGTCTGGCTCGCCGGCGAGTCCGGCCAGGTGAAGGCGCTGCGGCGGCACTTCGTCCGGGAGCGCGGGATCGATCGGCGCCGGGTGGCCTTCGTCGGGTACTGGCGGCGGGGACTGACCGAGGAACAGCTCCGGGCGACCGGCGAGTAGGCGCCCCTCCCCCCGAAAGCCCCACCCCCGCGGACGTGCGCCTCGATCCAAAAAAGTTAGGTTAGGCTTCCCTAAGTTGACTCTACGGACTTCCCCATGGACTTCCCCCGGAGGACCCCCCATGCGCTCCCACCTGCTCAATGGCCTCACGGCGGAGCACTACCGCCGCTGCGTGACCGAAGGGGTCGAGCGCGTGGCGGCCAGGCTCATCGCCACCGAGCGCCCGTTCACCGGCGTCACGGTGGACGGTCTCGCCCCCCGCGTCGACGCCATCGACCTGGACCGGCCGCTCGGTGACACCGCCGCCGCCTTGGACGAGTTGGAGGACGTCTACCTGAAGGACGCCGTCTACTTCCACCACCCCCGCTACCTCGCCCACCTCAACTGCCCGGTCGTCATCCCGGCGGTGCTCGGCGAGGCCGTGCTGTCCGCGGTCAACTCCTCGCTGGACACCTGGGACCAGTCGGCCGGCGGCACGCTCATCGAGCGCAAGCTGATCGACTGGACGACCGGGCGGCTCGGCCTCGGCCCGGCCGCGGACGGCGTGTTCACCTCCGGCGGCAGCCAGTCCAACCTCCAGGCGCTGCTGCTGGCACGGGAGGAGGCCAAGAGCGACGATCTGGCGAGACTGCGCGTCCTCGCCTCCGAGACCAGCCACTTCAGCGTGCGCAAGTCGGCGAAACTGCTCGGGCTCGGCCCGGACGCGGTCCTCACCGTCCCCGTCGACCGCGACAAGCGCATGCGGACCGTCGCGCTCGCCCACGAACTGGAGCGCTGCCGCGCCGAGGGCCTGGTGCCCATGGCGGTCGTCGGCACCGCGGGCACCACCGACTTCGGCTCCATCGACCCGCTGCCCGAGATCGCCGGTCTGTGCGCCCGGTACGGCGCGTGGCTGCACGTGGACGCGGCCTACGGCTGCGGGCTGCTCGCCTCGCGCAGGTACCGGCACCGCATCGACGGCGTCGAGCGCGCCGACTCGGTCACCGTCGACTACCACAAGTCCTTCTTCCAGCCGGTCAGTTCGTCGGCCGTGCTGGTGCGCGACGGGGCCACCCTGCGGCACGCCACCTACCACGCCGACTACCTCAACCCGCGCCGCATGGTGCGCGAGCGCATCCCCAACCAGGTCGACAAGTCCTTGCAGACCACCCGCCGCTTCGACGCCCTCAAGCTGTGGCTGACCCTGCGCACCATGGGCGCCGACGGCATCGGCGAACTCTTCGACGAGGTCCTGGACCTGGCCGTCGAGGGCTGGGGCCTGCTCACCGCCGACCCCCGGTTCGACGTGGTGGTCGAGCCGGCCCTGTCCACCCTCGTCTTCCGCTACGTCCCGGCCGCCGTCCCGGACCCGGCCGAGATCGACCGCGCCAACCTCCACGCCCGCGAGGCCCTGTTCGCCGCCGGCGACGCCGTGGTCGCCGGCACCACGGTGGGCGGCCGCCACTATCTGAAGTTCACCCTGCTCAACCCCGAGACGACGCCGGCCGACATCGCCGCCGTCCTCGACCTGATCGCCGGCCACGCCGAGCAGTACCTGGGAGGGTCCCTTGACCGCGCTTCCTGAAGCCGGCCGCGTCCACGACCTCGTGGGGATCGGGCTCGGCCCCTTCAACCTGGGCCTCGCCTGCCTGACCGAGCCGATCGCGGAACTGGACGCCGTCTTCCTGGAGTCCAAGCCCGACTTCGAGTGGCACGCCGGGATGTTCCTGGACGGCGCCCACCTCCAGACCCCGTTCCTGTCGGACCTGGTCACCCTCGCCGACCCCACCTCGCCGTACTCCTTCCTCAACTACCTGAAGGAGAAGGGCAGGCTGTACTCCTTCTACATCCGCGAGAACTTCTATCCGCTGCGGCTGGAGTACGACGACTACTGCCGCTGGGCCGCCGGCAAGCTGAGCAGCGTCCGGTTCGGCACGACGGTCACCGAGGTGTCGTACGAGGACGACGCCCACGTGGTCCGCACCGGCACCGGGGACACCTACCGCGCCCGGCACCTCGTCCTCGGCACGGGCACGGTGCCGTACGTCCCCGAGCCCTGCCGGGACCTCGCCGGGGACTTCCTGCACAGCTCCCAGTACATGGGCCGCAAGGCGGAGTTGCAGCGGAAGGAGTCCATCACGGTGGTGGGCAGCGGGCAGAGCGCGGCCGAGATCTACTACGAGCTGCTGTCCGGGATCGACGTCCACGGCTACCAGCTCAACTGGGTCACCCGGTCCCCGCGGTTCTTCCCGCTGGAGTACACCAAGCTGACGCTGGAGATGACCTCCCCGGACTACATCGACTACTTCCGCGCGCTGCCCGAGGAGACCCGGTACCGGCTGGAGGAGCAGCAGAAGGGGCTGTTCAAGGGCATCGACTCGGGCCTCGTCGACGCGATCTTCGACCTGCTGTACCAGAAGAACGTGGAAAGCGGGGACCGGCCCGTGCCCACCCGGCTGCTCACCAACTCCTCCCTGGACAGCGCCCGGCACGACGGCGGGGCCTACACCCTCGGCTTCCGCCAGGAGGAGCAGGGCAAGGACTTCGAGATCCGCACCGAGGGCCTGGTGCTGGCCACCGGCTACCACTACGCGCCCCCGGCCTTCCTCGCCCCGCTGCGCGAGCGGCTGCGCTTCGACGGGCACGGCCGCTTCGACGTGGCCCGCAACTACGCCATCGACGTCACCGGGCGCGGTGTCTTCCTGCAGAACGGCGGCGTCCACACCCACAGCGTCACCAGCCCCGACCTGGGCATGGGCCCGTACCGCAACGCGTGCATCATCCGCGAGCTGCTCGGCACCGAGTACTACCCCGTCGAGAAGTCCGTCACCTTCCAGGAGTTCGCCGCATGACCGGCACGAGGTTCGACTTCCGGCCCGTCGACCCGCTCCGGGACGCCGAGCTGCTGCACTCCTGGGTCACCCACCCGAAGGCCGCCTTCTGGATGATGCGGGACGCCGGACGCGAGAACGTCGAGCGGGCGTACACGCAGATCGCGGCCGACCCGCACCATCACGCGCTCCTCGGACTGCGGGACGGCCGCGCCGCCTTCCTCATGGAGAAGTACGACCCCGCGCGCCGGGAACTGGTGGGCCTCTACGAGCCGCGGCCCGGCGATGTCGGCATGCACTTCCTGACCCCGGCCACCGACACCCCCGAGCACGGGTTCACCAGGGCCGTCCTCACCGCCGTCATGACCCACCTCTTCGAGGACCCGGCGGTACGGCGCGTCGTCGTGGAGCCGGATGTGCGCAACAAGGCCGTGCACGCGCTGAACGAGGCCGTCGGGTTCGTGGCCGAGCGCGAGATACGCAAGCCCGAGAAACGCGCCCTGTTGAGCTTCTGCACGCGCGAGCGGTTCAGGAAGGCGGTGGCCGCGTGACGCCCGCCGAGTCCGTCGCCCACCTCTCCCCCGAGCGCTGGGCGCAGGCCAACCGGCTGCTGATCCGCAAGGCACTCGCGGAGTTCGCGCACGAGCGCCTGATCACGCCCGAAGTGGACGGCGAGGGGTATGCCGTCCGCAGCGACGACGGGCGCACCGTCTACCGGTTCACCGCCGTGCGCCGCGCCCTCGACCACTGGCAGGTCGACGCCGGCTCCGTCACCCGCGAGCGCGAGGGAAGCGAACTGCCGCTTTCGGCACTGGACTTCGTCATCGAGCTGAAGGAGTCGCTGGGGCTCGGCGACGCCGTCCTGCCGGTCTACCTGGAGGAGATCTCCTCCACCCTCTCCGGCACCTGCTACAAGCTCGCCAAGCACCCGGTCACCTCCGCCGAGCTGGCGTCGAGCGGCTTCCAGGCGATCGAGACCGGAATGACCGAGGGCCACCCCTGCTTCGTCGCGAACAACGGGCGGCTCGGGTTCGGCGTCCACGAGTACCTGTCGTACGCCCCGGAGACCGCGCACCCCGTCCGCCTGGTGTGGCTGGCCGCGCACCGGTCGCGGGCCGCCTTCACGGCGGGCGCCGGGATCGGGTACGAGGGCTTCATCCGGGCGGAGTTGGGCGAGGAGACCGTCGAGCGGTTCGGGCGGGCGCTGACCGCGCAGGGCCTCGACCCGGCCGACTACCTCCTCATCCCGGTCCACCCCTGGCAGTGGTGGAACAAGCTGTCCGTCACCTTCGCCGCGGAAGTGGCCCTGCGCCACCTGGTCCCGCTCGGCGAGGGCGACGACGAGTACCTCGCCCAGCAGTCCATCCGGACCTTCTTCAACACCAGCGACCCGCACAAGCACTATGTGAAGACGGCCCTGTCCGTCCTCAACATGGGCTTCATGCGCGGCCTCTCGGCCGCCTACATGGAGGCCACCCCGGCCATCAACGACTGGCTCGCCCGGCTCGTCGACGACGATCCCGTGCTGAGGGAGACCGGCCTGACGATCATCCGCGAGCGGGCGGCCGTCGGCTACCGGCACCTGGAGTACGAGCGGGCCACCGACCGCTCCTCCCCCTACCGCAGGATGCTGGCCGCGCTGTGGCGGGAGAGCCCGGTGCCCTCCCTCAAGGACGGCGAGTCGCTCGCCACCATGGCCTCGCTGCTGCACGTCGACCACGACGGCGCGTCCTTCGCGGGCGCCCTGATCGAGCGCTCGGGGCTCGCGCCCGCCGAGTGGCTGCGGCGGTACCTGCGGGCGTACTACGTCCCGCTGCTGCACAGCTTCTACGCCTACGGCCTGGCGTTCATGCCGCACGGCGAGAACACCGTCCTGGTGCTGCGGGACGGAGTGGTGCGGCGGGCCGTGTACAAGGACATCGCCGAGGAGATCGTGGTGATGGACCCGGACGCCGTGCTGCCGCCGGAGGTGGCCCGGGTCCGTGTGGCGGTCCCCGAGGACAGGAGGCTGCTGTCGATCTTCACCGACGTCTTCGACTGCTTCTTCCGCTTCCTCGCCGCGAACCTGGCCGGCGAAGGCATCCTCGCGGAGGACGGGTTCTGGCGGACGGTCGCGGAGATCAGCCGTGAGTACCAGGAGGCCAACCCCCGGCTCGCCGACCGGTTCCGGCGGTACGACCTCTTCGCGCCCGAGTTCGCGCTGTCCTGCCTCAACCGGCTCCAGCTGCGCGACAACCGGCAGATGGTGGATCTCGCGGACCCGTCCGGGGCGCTCCAGCTGGTGGGCACGCTGCGCAATCCGCTGGCCGGACACTGACGGGCGGGCGCCCCGGAGTACGGTCCTCCGGGGCGCCCGTCCGACTCCCCGTCAGCCGCGGGGCCACGGCACCTGCGGCGACCGGTAGTACCCGATCCCGAGGGCGTCCCACCGCGGGCCCTGCGCGGCCAGCCGCACCTTGTAGCCGTTCCAGTCGTGCGTGGCCGCGGGCGACCAGCCCAGCTCGGCCGCGCCCGGCAGCCGAGGGAAGGCCATGTACTCGATGTCGGCGGACGTCTTCAGCGTCTCCGACCACAGGGGCGCCTCCACCCCCTTGATCGCCGCCGCGGGCGCCCCCGGCAGATAGCCGCCCGGGTCCCAGTCGTAGGACCGCCGCACCTCGACCAGGCCCGCCCAGGTCAGCCCGAGCCTGGTGTCCTTGGTGTACTTCATGTCGAGGTAGACCCGGTCGGCCGGGGACAGGATCAGACCCGTGCCCGCGCGGGCGGCCCGCACGACCTGCTCCTTCTCCGCGGCACCGGTGCCGTCCAGGCCCCAGTACTGCGCGAGCGCGCCCTCGGCGGGGTGGGCGCCGGTGAGCTGGTGCCAGCCGATGACCGTCTTGCCGTACCCGGCGACGATCGGCTGCACGCGGTCCATGAAGGTCACGTAGTCGGCGTGGCTGGTGGAGTGCGCCTCGTCGCCGCCGATGTGCAGGTAGCGGCCCGGCGTGAGCGCGGCCAGTTCCTTGACGACGTCGTTCACGAAGGTGTACGTGACGTCCTTGGAGACGCACAGCGAGCTGAATCCGACCTCGGTGCCGGTGTAGCGCGGGGGTGCCACGCCGTCGCAGTCGAGCCGGCCGTAGGAGGCGAGGGCCGCGTTCGTGTGGCCGGGCATGTCGATCTCGGGCACGACCTCCACGTAGCGCGAGGCCGCGTAGGAGACGATCCGCCGGTAGTCGGCCTGGCTGTAGGAGCCGCCCTCGCCCCCGCCGACCTCGGTGGCGCCGCCGTAGTCGGCCAGGCGGGGCCAGGAGGTGATGGCGATGCGCCAGCCCTGGTCGTCGCTGAGGTGCAGATGCAGCTCGTTGACCTTGTAGAGGGCGAGCTGGTCGATGTACCGCTCGACCTGGGCGACGGTGAAGAAGTGCCGGGCGACGTCCAGCATGGCGCCGCGGTAGGCGTAGCGGGGGTGGTCCTCGATGGTGCCGCCGGCGATCTCCCAGCTCTGGTGCTGGACCGTCCTCTTCTCGACGGCGGCCGGGAGCAGCTGACGCAGCGTCTGCACGCCGTGGAAGAGCCCCGCGGGGGTGCCCGCGGTGAGCGTGACGCCGGAGGGGGCGCTGCGCAGCCGGTAGCCCTCGGCGCCGTAGTCGCCCTTCTCCAGGTGGAGGCGGATGCCGCCGCTGCCGCCGTCGGTGAGCGGCAGCGGATAGCCGGTGGAGGGCCGCAGGATGCCGGTGAGGTAGGCGCCGACGCGGCGGACCCCGGCCGGGCCGTCGACGCGGACGGCGGTGGCGCGGGTGAGGCGGTACGGCGCCCCACCCGGGGTGACGGAGGCGGGGGCCGGGACCACCCGGTCCAGGGGGACGGCGGTCCTGGACGGGGCGGAGGCGGTCTTGGGCGGGGCGGGGGCGGCGCCGACGGTGAAGGCGCCGGCCGCCGCGACGAGCAGCAGCGAACCGAGGACGCGGGCGGTGCGGGGAGTCGTACGGCGATTCCGTCTCACATGCGCTCCTTCGGGTGTGGTCGAGACCACTCTCCCGCAGATCCGGTGAAAAAAATCCGCTATGGCATAAATCATCCGGAAGGACGGCGCCTGGGCCCTCGGCGGTGACGCCCCGCGGCTCACGTCGGGCCGCCGCGCCGGGAACCGGGGTGATTCCCCGCGCCGTTGGGCGCGCCGGCGTCCGCGCCCTCCGCGCGGGGCAGGCGGTCGGGCAGTCCGAGTGCCACGGCGTCGCCGAGCACTTCGCGGACGAGGTGCGCGACGCGCTGCCGCCGGAGCGGGTCCCCCGGATCCGGTCGACCGAGAAGGAGTTCACACCGGCCAAGCAGACGGTCCCTGCCCGACCCCGAGCGGAGAAGTGACGAAGGACACAGCCAGGAACGCGAGTTCACCACGCCGCCCAGCCCGTCACTGCCCGATATCGGGCAGGATTCTTGCGAAACCGACGCCGGTATCCGAGGATCTACGGGTGCACGACGAACTCGTAGATCACCTGACGCGATCCACGCCCCTCGGCAGGGGCGAGGCGCTGCGGGTGATCCAGGACGTGCTCGCCTATTTCGACGAGTCGACGGAGGATTTCGTCCGTCGCCGCCACCGCGAGCTCCAGGCCCAGGGCCTGGTGAACGCGGAGATCTTCGAACGGATCGGGGCGGACCTCAGGTATCGAGCGGTCGCACCGCCCGAGCTGACGCTCAGGCAGCTGCGCCGCATCGTCTACGGCTAGGAATATCTTTAATATGTGCGGAATTGTCGGTTACATCGGGAAGCGTGACGTCGCGCCCCTCCTGCTGGAGGGCCTGCAGCGGCTGGAGTACCGCGGGTACGACTCCGCGGGCGTCGTGATCACCTCCCCGAAGGCGCCCGGCCTGAAGATGGTCAAGGCCAAGGGCCGGGTGCGCGACCTGGAGGCGAAGGTCCCGGCGCGCTTCAAGGGCACCACCGGCATCGCCCACACCCGCTGGGCCACCCACGGCGCCCCCTCCGACGTGAACGCCCACCCCCACATGTCGGCCGACAACAAGGTCGCCGTCGTGCACAACGGCATCATCGACAACGCCGCCGACCTGCGCCGCAAGCTGGAGGCGGACGGCGTCGAGTTCCTCTCCGAGACCGACACCGAGGTCCTCACCCACCTCATCGCCCGCTCGACCGCCGAGAAGCTGGAGGACAAGGTCCGCCAGGCGGTCCGGCTGATCGAGGGCACGTACGGCATCGCCGTGCTGCACGCCGACTTCCCGGACCGGATCGTGGTGGCCCGCAACGGCTCCCCGGTCGTCCTCGGCATCGGCGAGAAGGAGATGTTCGTCGCCTCGGACATCGCCGCCCTCGTCACGCACACGCGCCAGATAGTGACCCTGGACGACGGCGAGATGGCCACCCTCAAGGCCGACGACTTCCGCACCTACACCACCGAGGGCACGCGCACTACCGCCGAGCCCACCACGGTGGAGTGGGAGGCCGAGTCGTACGACATGGGCGGCCACGACACCTACATGCACAAGGAGATCTTCGAGCAGGCCGACGCGGTCGACCGGGTGCTGCGCGGCCGGATCGACGACCGGTTCTCCACCGTGCACCTCGGCGGACTCAACCTCGACGCCCGCGAGGCCCGGCAGATCCGCCGCGTGAAGATCCTCGGCTGCGGCACCTCGTACCACGCCGGCATGATCGGCGCCCAGATGATCGAGGAGCTGGCCCGCATCCCCGCGGACGCCGAGCCGGCCTCCGAGTTCCGCTACCGCAACGCGGTCGTGGACCCCGACACGCTGTACGTCGCGGTCTCCCAGTCCGGTGAGACCTACGACGTCCTCGCCGCCGTGCAGGAGCTGAAGCGCAAGGGCGCGCGGGTCTTCGGCGTCGTCAACGTGGTGGGTTCGGCGATCGCCCGTGAGGCGGACGCCGGGATCTACGTCCACGCGGGCCCCGAGGTCTGCGTCGTCTCGACCAAGTGCTTCACCAACACCACGGTCGCCTTCGCGCTGCTCGCGCTGCACCTGGGCCGCACGCGCGACCTCTCGGTGCGCGACGGCAAGCGGATCATCGAGGGCCTGCGCAGGCTGCCCGACCAGATCACCGAGATCCTCAAGCAGGAGGAGCAGATCAAGGAGCTGGCCGAGCTGTACGCCGACGCCCGCTCGATGCTCTTCATCGGCCGCGTCCGGGGCTACCCGGTCGCCCGCGAGGCCTCCCTCAAGCTCAAGGAGGTCTCGTACATCCACGCCGAGGCCTACCCCGCCTCCGAGCTGAAGCACGGCCCGCTGGCCCTGATCGAGCCGGCCCTGCCGACGGTCGCGATCGTCCCCGACGACGACCTGCTGGAGAAGAACCGCGCCGCCCTGGAGGAGATCAAGGCCCGCGAGGGCAAGATCCTCGCCGTGGCCCACCAGCACCAGGAGAAGGCCGACCAGACCATCGTCGTCCCGAAGAACGAGGACGAACTCGACCCGATCCTGATGGGCATCCCGCTCCAGCTCCTCGCCTACCACACGGCGCGGGCGCTGGGCCGGGACATCGACAAGCCGAGGAACCTCGCCAAGTCGGTGACGGTCGAGTAGGGGACCGGACGAGGAGAGGACCGGACGAACCCCCGTGCACGGCGCACGGGGGTTCCGCCGTCTCAGGGGATCACGATGACCGGGCGCCGCGCCCGCCGCGCGAGCCGCCCCGCGACGGAACCGAAGATGCGGCCGACGATCCCGTGCGTGGAGCCGACGACGATCGCGTCCGCCTCGTACTCCCGGCCCACCTCCTCGAGTTCGTGGCAGATGTCCCCGCCCCGCTCGACGAGGATCCAGGGCACCTCGGACAGGTAGTCCGCGCAGGCGAGTTCGAGGCCGAGCACCTCCGTGCGGTGATCCGGCACGTCCACGAAGACCGGCGGCTCGCAGCCCGCCCAGACCGTGGTGGGCAGCCGGTTGGCGACATGCACGATGATCAGCCCGGAGTGGGAACGGTGCGCCATGCCGATCGCGTACGCGAGGGCGCGCTCACTGGAGGTGGAGCCGTCGAAGCCGACGACGACTCCGTGCCGGAAGGCGGGGTCGCAGGAATGACATGACTCTTCCGCCGCCAGGGGATCGGCCGCCGTGGGATCGGCGACCGGCCGCTTGCGGTCCGCGGGTTCGAAGAATTCGTGACCGGCCATGGCTGTCTCGGCGTTGTGATCCTTTATGGGACGGGACGACAGTGTGCAGCGGAGCTGTGTCCGGGATTCATCTTCCCCACCCCATACCCCCAAGGGTACGGCGGCACGCCTCCCGAGCCCAGTTGCCTTGCACGCTCCGTAAGCGGCCCCCCGACGTCCGTAGGGGTTCCCCGGAGCATGCACGAGCCGCGCCCGTTGCGCAATGCCCGTTGTCGCGTACAGGCGCTTTGCACGGAATTCGCGGACGCACGGCCGGTGACCGACCGGTCGGACGGGCGTTGAACGGGGTGAGCCACCGCCACAGGGAGCCACACGGCGCCACAGGCCGACACCGCTCGCCACAGGGAGTACGAGATGCCCGGACCGCGGTCCAGCCACGAGGAGCCCGGCGCGCAGGACGGCACGGGCGAGCTGATCCGCTGGGCGGCCTTCAGCTGCGTCCTCGTCCCGGTGGTCCTGGTCTGGTACGGCACCTCGCTCGCCGGCGCCACGGGCACCGCGCTGGGGCTGGCCGCCGTCACCGCCGTCTGCCGGCTTCTGCTACGGCGGTCGGAGCGCGCGGCGCGGCGGGGCGCGCGCCGGAGCCGCGGGCGCGGCGCGCGGCGCGGCGGGGCGCGGGGCGCCGGGCGGGCCGGCGGGCGGGCCGGCGGACGGGAAGAGAGCCGCGGGGACGGCCCGATCGCTGGGCGTTGCGGCGTGCAAAGAGGCGGACGTCACACCCGGGGGAAGACACCGGTCGACTGACCGGTTTCCACGCTTCCAAGCGCTTCTTTTCAGCCAACTTCTGGATATCGCCCCAGGGTGGTCCGGACCACCCCTCAACCCCCGTTCCACCTGCACGGAAAGGGTCTACGGAGCGCTACGCACCCTACGCGGTTTGGCCACTGCCGGAAGGCGCACTTCCCTGCGCGGCCCGCGAGTGCAACCCTTCGTGATCGAATGCTTCACGCCAAGTTGTCATGTCGACAATGTGCCGCATTTGGAACTGGTCACCGTGCGTCCGCGGGACCCAGTAGATTCGATCTTGACTGTCTTTACGGCGGGGGACTCGTGCAGGACCGAGGGGAAACGTGCAGGAGCGACACAACCGAGGAGCCGCGACCACCGAGGGGGGCTTAGCAGGATGAGCCACGACTCCACTGCCGCGTCGGAAGCCGCTGTCCGGAAACTGTCCGGACGCCGCCGCAAGGAGATCGTCGCGGTGCTGCTGTTCAGCGGCGGCCCCATCTTCGAGAGTTCCATACCGCTGTCGGTGTTCGGCATCGACCGCCAGGACGCCGGAGTGCCGCGTTACCGACTGCTGGTGTGCGGCGGCGAGGAGGGTCCGCTGCGGACCACGGGGGGCCTCGAACTCACCGCCCCCCACGGGCTGGAGGCGATCTCCCGCGCCGGTACGGTCGTCGTACCGGCCTGGCGCTCGATCACCGCGCCGCCGCCCGAGGAAGCGCTCGACGCGCTGCGCCGGGCACACGAGGAGGGCGCCCGCATCGTCGGGCTGTGCACCGGCGCGTTCGTGCTCGCGGCCGCCGGACTGCTCGACGGCCGCCCGGCGACCACCCACTGGATGTACGCGCCGACGCTGGCCAAGCGCTATCCGTCGGTGCACGTCGACCCGCGGGAGCTGTTCGTCGACGACGGCGACGTGCTCACCTCCGCGGGGACGGCGGCCGGAATCGATCTCTGTCTGCACATCGTGCGGACGGACCACGGCAACGAGGCGGCCGGCGCGCTGGCCCGCCGCCTGGTGGTCCCGCCGCGCCGCTCGGGCGGTCAGGAGCGCTACCTCGACCGGTCTTTACCCGAGGAGATCGGCGCCGACCCGCTCGCCGAGGTCGTCGCCTGGGCGCTGGAGCACCTCCACGAGCAGTTCGACGTGGAGACGCTGGCGGCGCGGGCGTACATGAGCCGCCGCACGTTCGACCGCAGGTTCCGGTCGCTCACCGGGAGCGCGCCGCTGCAGTGGCTGATCACGCAGCGGGTGCTCCAGGCCCAGCGGCTGCTGGAGACGTCGGACTACTCGGTGGACGAGGTGGCCGGCCGGTGCGGGTTCCGCTCGCCGGTCGCGCTGCGCGGGCACTTCCGCCGCCAGCTCGGCTCCTCCCCCGCCGCCTACCGGGCCGCGTACCGGGCCCGCAGGCCGGGGGCCGAGAAGCCGGGTGAGGCGGAGACCGCGCCGCAACCGCCGTCCGGGCAGCCGCTGCCGTCCGCGGGGCTGCCGGGGCCGGGTCCGATGGGCACGATGCCGTCGGTGCTGCACGCGGAGCGGGACAGCGGAGTACCGATGCAGAGCAGGCGCACGGCGGGGGCCGGCGCGATGACGCTGCTGCCGGGGCCGCGCGCCGGGAGCTGACCGGGAGCCGCTGAACGGGATGAAGGGGGAGGGGTGCGGAGTCCAGGCTCCGCGCCCCTCCCCTTCTCCGCCCGTGTCCGCGCTCACTTCCCGGCCGACGCGGGGCATCCAAAAGGGGAGGTCCGCCTTAGGGTGGTCGCATGAACGATCGCATGGTGTGGATCGACTGCGAGATGACCGGCCTCTCGCTGTCCGACGACGCTCTCATCGAGGTGGCCGCCCTCGTCACCGACTCCGAGCTGAACGTACTCGGCGAGGGGGTGGACATCGTCATCCGCCCGCCGGAGCGGGCGCTGGAGACGATGCCGGAGGTGGTGCGTCAGATGCACACCGCGTCCGGGCTGCTCGCCGAGCTCCCGAACGGCACGACGCTCGAGGACGCCGAGGCGCAGGTCCTGGCGTATGTGAAGGAGCACGTCAAGGAGCCCGGCAAGGCCCCGCTGTGCGGGAACTCCGTGGGCACCGACCGCGGCTTCCTGCTGCGGGACATGCCGACGCTGGAGGACTGGCTGCACTACCGGATCGTGGATGTCTCCTCGGTCAAGGAACTGGCCCGCCGCTGGTACCCGCGGGCGTACTTCAACAGCCCGGAGAAGAACGGCAACCACCGGGCCCTCGCCGACATCCGCGAGTCCATCGCCGAGCTGCGCTACTACCGCGAGGCCATCTTCGTCCCGCAGCCGGGCCCGGACTCGGAGACGGCCCGGACGATCGCGGCGAAGCACGTGCTGCCCGCGGCGAAGTAGGCCGGACAGGGTCCGCCCGGGGGGCCTCGCGAAAACGTGTGCGCGAGCACCCCCTCGGACCCTGTAGACTTCTTCTCGGCCGGTCGGGGAAACGACAAGTTTCCGAGCACCGGTCATGGTGGGTGTAGCTCAGCTGGTAGAGCACCTGGTTGTGGTCCAGGATGCCGCGGGTTCGAGTCCCGTCACTCACCCCACCAGGGAAGCCCCTGATCAGCGGAGACGCCGATCAGGGGCTTCTTCGTCATCCGCGCGCGCCGTCGCCGGGGCGCACGGACGTACGGGCCCCACGCGTGGGCCGCCGCGGCCCACGCGGCGCTACGACGACGCCCGCACCACCAGCTCCGTGGGCAGCACCGCGTGCCGTCGCTCGCCCCGCCCCGGGCCCGCGGGGCGGCGGTCGGCGATCTCCGTCAGGAGCAGGTCGATCATGGCGCGGCCCATCTGCTCGATGGGCTGGCGGACACTGGTGAGGGGCGGGTCCATGTGGCGGGCGATGACGGAGTCGTCGTAGCCGACGAGGGAGACGTCGTCGGGGATGCGGCGGCCCTGCTCGCGCAGCACCTGGCGGGCGCCGGCCGCCGTGACGTCCGAACCGGCGAACACCGCGTCGAGGTCCGGGCGGCGGGCGAGCAGGGCGGACATCGCGCGGCGACCGCCTTCCTCGGTGAAGTCGCCGCCTTCCACGAGGAGTTCGTCCACCTCGTGGCCCGCGGCGCGCAGGGCGTCCCGATAGCCGTCGACGCGGCGCCGGGCGCCGTAGACGTCCGGGCGGCCGGTGATGTGGGCGATGCGGGTGCGGCCGCGGGAAAGGAGGTGCTCCACGGCCGCGCGGGCGCCGCCGTAGTTGTCCGCGTCCACGGAGGGGAGCGGCTCCGTGTCCGAGCGCGGGCCACTGACCACCGCGGGGATCTCCAGCTCGGCCAGCAGGTCCGGCAGCGGGTCGTCGGCGTGCACCGAGACCAGGAGGACACCGTCCACCCGGTGGGCCGCCAGATAGTGCGCCAGGCGCTCCCGCTCGCGGTCGCTGCCCGCGAAGGTCAGGATCAACTGCATCTGGGTATCGGCCAGTTGAGCGCCGACCCCGCGCAGCATGTCCGAGAAGTACGGCTCCGTGAAGAACCGGGTCTCGGGCTCGGGGACGACCAGGGCGATGGCGTCGGTGCGGTTGGCGGCCAGCGCGCGGGCCGCCGTGTTGGGGACGTAGCCCAGTTCGGCGACCGCCGCCTCCACGGCGGCGCGGGTCGCGTCGCTGACCCGGGGCGAGCCGTTGATCACGCGCGAGACCGTGCCCCGGCCGACCCCGGCCCGAGCGGCGACCTCCTCCAGGGTGGGCCGCCGTCCGCCCCGGCCCCGCCCGTCGTTGACCGCCATGGTCGCCGCCCTCCGTTCGCAGCTGTCAGGCCAGGAATCTAACAGCAGGCATCCGTCCGCCCCCGCTCGCCGTCGTCCCCGCCGAGCCGGTTCCCGCGCCCCTCGGTCCGCTCGGAGCGCGACGGGGCGCGACCCGCCGGCGGCCGCGCCCCCCGGACCTGACGGTCACTCCCGCGCTCCGCTCACCGGGTGGCCGGCAGGGCGTTGCCGCGGATCACCTCCGCGTACCAGTGGGCGCTCGCCTTGGGGATGCGGCGCTGGGTGGAGTAGTCGACGTAGACCGCGCCGAAGCGCTTGGAGTAGCCGTAGGACCATTCGAAGTTGTCCAGCAGGGACCACAGGAAGTAGCCGCGCACGTCCGCCCCGTCGGCGATGGCGCGGCGGACCGCGTCCAGGTGGCCGTGCAGGTAGGCGATCCGCTGGGGGTCGTCGACCCGGCCCTCGGGGGAGATGTAGTCGTCGAAGGCGGCGCCGTTCTCGGTGACCATCAGCGGCAGCTGCGGGTACGCGGCCGCCAGACCGGTGAGCAGGGTGTGCAGCCCGTCGGCGTCGATGGCCCAGTTCATCGCGGTCAGCTCGTCGTTGGCGAGATGGAAGGCCACGTCCTTGCAGCCGGTCCACGGCGAGTGGTCGCTGGCGCCGTGGCCGTCGTTCCTGGTGGTGCCGGAGCCCTCGACGGCCTGGGAGACCACGGTCGGCGAGTAGTAGTTGACACCGAGCACGTCGATGGGGCGGGAGATCTCCGCCAGGTCGCCGTCGTGCACCAGCCGGTCCCAGTCGACGAGGTGCGCGGTGTCGGCGAGCAGGTCCTCGGGGTAGGCGCCGTCCAGGACGGGGCCGGTGAAGATCCGGTTGCCGACCGCGTCGATGCGGCGCGCGGCCTCGGCGTCGGCCGCGCTGCCGGTCAGCGGGCGCACCTGGTGCAGGTTGAGGGTGAGGGAGATCTGCGCGGACGCCGGCAGGGCCGAGCGCAGTGCCCCGACGGCCCGGCCGTGCGCGAGGTTGAGGTGGTGGGCGGCGCGCAGGGTGGCGGACGGGTCGGTGCGGCCGGGCGCGTGCACACCGGACCCGTACCCGAGGAAGGCGCTGCACCAGGGCTCGTTGAGCGTGGTCCACACGCCGACCCGGTCGCCGAGGGCGCGGGCCATGATGTCGGCGTACTCGGCGAAACGGTGCGCGGTGTCGCGGTGCGGCCAGCCGCCGACGTCCTCCAGCTCCTGGGGCAGGTCCCAGTGGTACAGGGTGGCGACCGGGGTGATGCCCGCCTCCAGCAGCTCGTCGGTGAGCCTGCGGTAGAAGTCCAGGCCGCGCTCGACGGCGGGCCCGCGGCCGGTGGGCTGGACCCGGGACCAGGAGACGGAGAACCGGTACGCCTTGAGGCCGAGGTCCTTCATCAGCGCGACGTCGTCGCGGTACCGGTGGTAGTGGTCGGCGGCGATGTCACCGCTGTCACCATTGCGGACCTTGCCGGGGGTGTGACTGAAGGTGTCCCAGATGGAAGGAGTGCGGCCGTCCTCGGCGGCGGCACCCTCCACCTGGTAGGCGGCGGTGGCGGCGCCCCAGACGAAGCCCGGCGGGAAAGAGGTGTCCGGTGCGTGCTGGGCGCTGGCCTCGGGTCGTACGGCGGTCATGGTGAGAACGCTCCCAAAGTGGCGTGAGAAGAGGACGGACGGCGGTCCGGCGGTGCCGGACGGGGCGGGGCGGTGGACGCCCGGCCCGGTACGGCCCGCGCGCGGTGCGGGTACGGTGCGGGTCGTACCGGACGGGCCGTGCCGGGCGTGCGCGGCCGGGCGCGGGGACCGGGACGGGCCGCGGGAGCCGCGGGAGACGGGGCCTGCGGTCTCAGCCCTTGACGGCGCCCGCCATGATCCCGCCGACGATCTGCTTGCCGAAGATGACGAAGACCACCAGCAGCGGCAGGGTGCTGATCAGCGCCCCGGCCATGACGATGCTCTGGTCGGGGGTGTAGGAGGCGCTGAGCTGGCCGAGCGCGACCTGGATGGTGGGGTTCTCCTGGTTCAGCGCGAGGAAGGGCCAGAAGAAGTCGTTCCACGCCTGCACGAAGGTGAGCATGCCGAGCACCGTCATCGCGGGCCGGGCCGCGGGCAGGACGACGTTCCAGACGATGCGGATGTTGCTCGCCCCGTCCATCTTGGCCGCCTCGATCAGCTCGTAGGGCAGTGCCTCCAGGAGGTACTGGCGCATGAAGAAGACGCCGAAGGCGCCGACCAGGGTCGGGAAGATCACCGACTCCAGTTTGCCGCCCCACCCGATGTCGGACATCAGCATGAACAGCGGGACCACACTGAGCTGCGGCGGAATGGTCAGGGTCGCGATGACCGCCGTCATCAGCACGCCCCGGCCGCGGAAGCGCATCTTGGCGAAGGCATAGCCGGCGAGGGTGCAGAAGAACAGGGTGGCGACGGTGATGGAACCCGCAACGACGACGCTGTTGACGATGGCCTTGCCCAGGTTGGCCTGGTCCCAGGCCGACTGGAGGTTGCTCCAGAGCCTGCCGCCCGGCACCAGCGGCGGCGGGGTGTCCAGGACGCGCTGCTGGTCGTGCGAGGCCGCCACCAGCGTCCAGTACAGCGGGAGGATCGAGCCCAGGCCGACGACGACGAGCGCGATGTAGGTGAACGGGCCGCCCTTGAGCTGCTGGCCGGCGCCGACCCTGAAGCGCGGACGGCCGGTGGCCGCGCGGACGGCGAGGTCCGGCACGGCGGTGTTGGTGGGACTGGTCGTGGTCATCGATATCGCTCCCGTCAGGCCGCGCTCTTGCGCACGAACCGGCCGACGATCCAGTTGATCAGGGCGATGAGCAGCAGCAGGACGAGCATCGCCCAGGCCACGGCCGCGGCCGGACCCAGGTGGCCGAGCTTCCAGCCGTAGTTGTAGAGGTAGATGCTGAGCGTCTCGTACTGGTGCTCGCTGCCGCCGACGGCGCCGAGCGTGCCGCCCTGCAACAGCAGTGGCTCACCGAACAGTTGCATGGAGCCGATCGTCGAGATGACGATGGTGAACAGGATCGTCGGCCGCAGCGAGGGGATCGTCACCTTGCGGAACTGCTGCCACCGCGACGCCCCGTCGATCGAGGCCGCCTCGTACAGATCGCTGGGCACCGCCTGCATGGCCGCGAGGTAGATCAGGGCGTTGTAGCCCGTCCAGCGCCAGATCACGATCACCGAGATGGCGATCTTGGAGGTCCATTCCCCGTTGCCCCAGTCGGTGTTGCCCGCGCCGAAGAAGTGCAGCACCCAGTTGAGGACGCCGCCGTCGGCCCGGAAGACCAGGGCGAAGACCAGGGCGGCGGTGGCCACCGAGGTGGCGTACGGGGTGAGGATGACCGTCCGCCAGAACGTGCTGGCGCGCAGCTTGTAGTTGAGCAGGTGGGCCAGGCCGAGCGCGACGAGCAGCTGCGGGACGGTGGATATGACGCCGATGACGAAGGTGTTGAAGACGGCCGTCCAGAACTCCGAGTCCTGGAGGATCTTGGTGAAGTTGTCGAAGCCGACCCACTGGGACTGGTCCAGGCCCGTCATCTCCACCCGGTGCAGGGCGATCCAGCCGGTGTAGAGGAGCGGGTAGAGCCCGAAGGCGCCGAAGACGAGGAAGAAGGGGGCGATGTAGGCGTACGGCGACGCGATGTCGTCGAGGCGCCACAGCCGGGTACGCCACCTGCCGCGTCCGTTCGGCGCGACGCCGGAGCCGCCGGCGGGCGGGGTGCCGGCGCCCCGTACGGGGGTTGTCGTTGCCACGAGGGAGTCCTTCCCTGAAGGTTTGGGCCGGGTGCGGGGCGAGAGTCGCGTTCGGGGCCGGGCGCCCGTCCCGCGGCTTCCCTGTCCGGACGGGCCGGTGCCGAACGGCCCGCGCCGCGGCCTGACGTGCGTGTGGGGCCGGTCCCGGCGACCGGACACCGGGTCCGGTCGGCCGGGCTCCGGCCGGGGGCCTGGTGCCCGCCCGTCCGGCGACTCCCGCCGGACGTGGCGGGCCTGGCGGAAGTCGCCGGCCGGGTGGTGGTCGGTGCAGCGCGGCCGGGCCGGCCGGGTCCCGTCGCTCAGGGACCCGCGCCCGGCCCGTCCCGCTCGACGGCCCCGCGGCCAAAGCCGTCGCGGGGCTCCGGCCGGGGGCTCGGTGCGGGCGGCCGCCGGGGCCGCCCGCACCCGGCGGTCGTCAGCCGATCGCCTTGTCGATCGTGTCGGTCGCGTCCTTCCACGCCTTGTCGGGCGCGGTGCCCCGCTGCTCCATGTTGTTGATCTGGGTGGAGATCGTGTCCTTGATCACGCCGTCCTTCTCGCCGAGCACGGCGTCGGGGATGGACTTGGCCTCGTCGGCGTAGATCTGGCCGATCGGGGCGTCGCTGAAGTACGGGAGCTTGGCGTCCTTCACGCTGGCGAGCTGGTAGGCGCCCGTGTTGGACGGGAAGACGCCGGCGGCCTTGAACACGGCGGCCTGCTGCTCGGCGGCGGTCAGCCACTTGACGAGGTCGATGGCCTCCTTGACGTGCTTGCCGCTCTTGGGCACGGCCAGGAAGGAACCGCCCCAGGCGGACGCCGTGGTGCCGGGGGCGTGGGAGATGTCCCACTTGCCCTTGAAGGCGTCACCGGAGTAGGTCGAGATCTGGGCGGCCATCCAGGCGGGGCACACCACCGTGGCCACGTTGCCCTTGCGCAGCGCCGTCTGCCACGGGACCTGGAACTGGGCCAGGCCCGCGCTGAGCTTCTTCGACGCGGCCTCGGCGGCCAGGTCCCAGCCCTGCTTGACGGCCGGGTTGTCCTTGTAGATCGGCTTGCCGTCGGCGTCGTAGTACTGCTTCGCCGACGAGCTGACGACCGCGTTGTACATGGCGCTCGCGGAGTCCATGAAGTGGGTGCCGGCGGGCGCCTTCTTCTGGTACTGCTCGCCGAGCTTGAGGTAGTCCTCCCAGCCGCCCGAGACCGCCTTCGCCACGGCGTCGCGGTCGGTCGGCAGACCCGCCTGCTGGAACAGGTCCTTGCGGTAGCACAGGGACATCGGGCCGATGTCGGTGCCGGCGCCGATCACCGTGCCGTCCTGCGCGGTGGCCTGCTTCTCCTTCCAGGGCAACCAGTCGCTCACGTTGATCGACTTGCTCAGGTCGGCGAACTTGCCCGCCTGGGTGTCGACGACCTCCTTGATACGGCCGACCTCGATGCCCGTGATGTCGCCGAGCCCGCTGCCCGAGTTCAGCTGCTGAAGCAACTTCGGGTAGTAGTCCTGCTCGTTGGCCGTCGTCTCTTCCTTGACGGTGATGTTCGGGTGCAGCTTGTGGTACTGGGCGAACAGGCCCGCTTCCTTGTAGCCGAACTGACCGTAGTCGGACAGGGTGAGGGTGATGTTCCCGCTGGAGTCCGCGGCGTCCGAGTCGCCGTCGCTGCTGCAGCCGGTCAGCAACAGGGCCGAGGCCGCCAGGACCGCCGTGGCCACGGCCGCTGCTCTGCGGCCGCGGCGGCCGCCGGTACGGGTGATACGCATTCCACTACTCCTTGTTCCAGTGGGGAACGGGGACCTCAGGAATCCGACCGCCGACGTGCGACGGTCCCGACCTGCCCTCTCGGTTCGAGCAGCGGCCAGCCCACAGCACTCGGCAAGCGATGGAAAGGTGCTGGTCAACGGCGTGGCAACGGGTACAGAGGGAAGGCCCTTCGGTGGTTTTCCGGCCACGGGGAGAGAACCCCGGTGAAACCGTGGGACCGCTCCCACGCGGCATGCCGGAAGACTCGTTGCTGCCGGGCCACGTGTCAAGACTTGAAAACGGCGTTGTTGCCCAAGCGTGTTCAGCGCGTCACGCGAATGTTTCGCGTGACGGGGCGTCAGGACCCCTCCCCCGCCGCCCGGTCCGCGCGATCCCCGCAGATCACAGGGGTGCCGACCACCGGGGCGACGCCCGTTCACGGGGCACCGGGCCGGTGGCCGGATATTTCTGGGTCAGAATGAAGCCGCCCCGCACCAAGCGCCGGAAGGTGAACGATGAGCTCTGCCGAACTGCCGCAGCCGCACAGGACCGCGGACGTCCGGCGCCCGACTCTGAACGCCGTCGCCGCTCGGGCCGGGGTCGGCCGCGGCACGGTCTCCCGGGTGATCAACGGCTCCCCCAAGGTCAGCGCCCAGTCGCGCGCCGTGGTCGAGCAGGCGATCGCCGAACTCGGCTACGTCCCCAACCGCGCCGCCCGTTCCCTGGTCACCCGGCGCACCGACTCGGTGGCCCTGGTCGTGCCCGACGCCGAGACCCGGCTCTTCTCCGAGCCGTACTTCTCGGAGATCATCCGGGGCGTCTCCGCCGGACTCGCCGGCGCCGGGATGCAGTTGCTCCTGGTGCTGGCGCGGGACGAGACCGAGTACGCGCGCCTGGCGGCCTATCTGTCCGCGCAACGGGTGGACGGGGTGCTGATGATGGCCGTCCACAGCGACGACACCCTGCCCGACCGGCTGGACGAACTGTCCGTGCCGACCGTGCTGGCCGGGCGGCGCAGCGAGACCGAGCCGCTCGGACACGTCCGCGCGGACAACCGGGGCGGCGCCCGGGTGGCGGTCGAGCATCTGCTGGCGGCGGGCCGCCGGGTCATCGGCACGATCACGGGCCCGATGGACATGGACGTGGCCCGGGAGCGGCTCGACGGCTACCGCGAGGCGCTGAAGCACGCGGGCGTCGCCGTCGACGAGGAACTCATCGCCTCCGGCGACTTCACGGAGGAGGGGGGCCGCGCCGCGATGCGCGAACTCCTGCGCCGGCGCCCTGGTCTCGACGCCGTCTTCGCCGCCTCCGACGTGATGGCCTCGGGCGCGGTGCTGGAACTGCGCGCCGCGGGCCGGCGGATGCCGCGGGACGTGGCCCTCGTCGGTTTCGACGACTCGATCGTGGCCCGGCACATCGATCCCCCGCTGACCAGCGTCCGCCAGCCGCTGGAGGAGATGGGGCGCACCATGGCGAACCTGCTCCTGGACGAGATCGCCCACCGCGGCACGGGCCGGCGGGAAGTGGTCCTGCCGACGGAACTGGTGGTGCGGGAGTCGGCTTGAGGCGCGTTCGGCCGACGCGACCTGCCGGGACCCCGGAAAGGGCCCCTGAGCACGGTCCGAACCGTGCGCCGCACGCCTTCGCGGGCGTGACCCGTTCTCTATGGGAGCGCTCCCATGCATAATGGTCGCACTCAACTCGTGGGAGCGATTCCATGCCCGAACCGATGTCCGAGTCCTTCCCGCCCGCCTTCCTCTGGGGGGCGGCGACGTCCGCGTACCAGATCGAGGGCGCGGTGCGGGAGGGCGGCCGTACGCCCTCGATCTGGGACACTTTCAGCCACCAGCCCGGCAGGACGGCGGGCGGCGACCACGGCGACACCGCGGTCGACCATTACCACCGCTACCGGGACGACGTGGCGCTGATGGCGCGGCTCGGCCTCAACGCCTACCGCTTCTCGGTCTCCTGGCCGCGAGTGCGGCCCACCGGCCGGGGTCCCGCCGCGCAGGCCGGTCTGGACTTCTACCGCCGGCTGGTCGACGAGCTGCTGTCCCACGGGATCAAACCGGCGGTCACCCTCTACCACTGGGACCTGCCGCAGGAGTTGGAGGACGCGGGCGGCTGGCCGGAGCGGGACACCGCGCCGCGCTTCGCGGAGTACGCGCACCTCGTGGGCGAGGCGCTCGGTGACCGTGTGGAGCAGTGGATCACGCTCAACGAGCCGTGGTGCAGCGCCTTCCTGGGCTACGGCTCCGGGGTGCACGCGCCGGGCCGCACCGAGCCCTCGGCCGCGCTGCGCGCGGCCCACCACCTGAACCTGGCGCACGGGCTGGCCACGCAGGCGCTGCGCTCGGTGCTGCCCGCCGACGCCTCGATCGCCGTCAGCCTCAACTCCCAGGTGATCCGGCCGCTGTCGCACGACCCCGCTGACCTGGGCGCGGCGCGGCGGATCGACGACCTCGCCAACGGCGTCTTCCACGGCCCCCTCCTGCACGGCGCGTACCCGGCCACGCTGCTGGAGGCCACCTCGTCGGTCACCGACTGGTCGTTCGTCCGTGACGGGGACCTGGCGGAGATCCGGCAGCCCTTGGACGCGCTGGGCCTCAACTACTACACGCCGGCGCTGGTCTCCTCGGCCGAGAGCGCGCCGAAGGGACCGCGGGCGGACGGGCACGGCGCGAGCGCGCACTCACCGTGGCCGGGCTCGGACGACGTGGCGTTCCACCAGACGCCGGGCGACCGCACCGAGATGGGCTGGACCATCGACCCGACCGGCCTGTACGAGCTGATCACGCGCTACTCCCGCGAGGCCCCGGGACTCGCCCTGTACGTGACGGAGAACGGCGCGGCCTACGACGACAAGCCCGACGCCGACGGCCGGGTGCACGACCCCGAGCGCATCGCCTATCTGCGCGCCCACCTCGCCGAGGTGCGGCACGCCATCGCCGACGGGGCCGATGTGCGCGGCTACTACCTGTGGTCCCTGATGGACAACTTCGAGTGGGCGTACGGTTACGGCAAGCGGTTCGGCGCCGTGTACGTGGACTACCCGACGCTGGAGCGCACTCCGAAGTCGAGCGCGCACTGGTACGCGCGGGCGGCGCGGACCGGCCAGCTGCCGCCGGTGGACGCCGCGGGGACGACCGCCTGACATGAGGGGCGCGGCACCGCGGTACCGCGCCCCTCACCCGCGCCCCGAACGTCAGCCGAAGGCCGCGAACGCCTTCGAGAACGCGTACGCGTCCTGGGCGATGGAGCAGTCGTGGATCCGGGTGGAGTTCACCCGGGGCACGGACCGGGTCTCGGTGTTCTGCGCCTGGCACGACGGTCCGCCGCACGGGGAGATCGGCGACTACTGAAGCGGGCCGCCGGCATTCAGCGGAACACCGAGGGCGGCGGCGCCGGGGAGTCGACGGCCGCCGCGTCCGTGACGGGTACGGCCCCACCGGTGAAGTCGGTGAGCGGGCGGCCGTGTTCGACCCGGGCGGGATGCGGGTCACAGGCGGCGCGGCGGGTGAGTTCGGGCAGCGGCAGCGGCAGGTCGGAGGCGACCAGGACCGCGTTGCCGAAGCGCTTGCCGCGCAGCACGGCCGCGTCGGCGATCAGCGCGAGTTCCCCGAACCGCGCGGCCGCGGTCGCGACCTGGCCGCGCAGATGGGCGAGCGGCGGGCCGTCGGCGAGGTTGGCGGCGTAGACCCCGGACGGCTTCAGGGCACGCCGGACCTCGTCGAGGAACTCGGTGGAGGTGAGGTGCGCGGGGGTGCGGGCGCCGCTGAAGACATCGGCGATGACGAGGTCGGCCCAGCCGTCGGGCACCTTGCCGAGTCCCGCACGGGCGTCCGTCGACCGCACGCGGATCCGGGCGTTCGGGTCCAACGGCAGCTCGCGCCGTACCAGTTGCACCAGGCTCGCGTCCCGCTCCACGACCTGCTGGGTGGACCGGGGCCGGGTGGCGGCGACGTACCGGGCGAGGGTGAGAGCGCCGCCGCCGAGGTGCACGGCGTGCACGGGCTTGCCGGGCGGGGCGGCGAGGTCGATGACATGGCCGAGGCGGCGCTGGTACTCGAAGGAGAGGTACGCGGGGTCGTCCAGGTCGACGTGCGACTGGGGCGCCCCGTCGATCAGCAGTTTCCAGGCCCGGTCGCGGTCCGGGTCGGGGAGGAGCTGCGCGAGTCCGCCGTCGACGGTCTCCTCGACGGCGCTGACCGCGGCCGCCGCGCGCCGCGGGTTCCTGGATCTGCCCATCGGGCCATTTTCCCAGGTTCCCGCGGTAAACGTTTCAGCGGCAGTTGTCGGCGGCCGCGAGCAGCCGCGCCGCCTCGCCGAGGGCCTCGCGCAGGACGGCCGGGTCGGTGGCGAGACCGGCGTCGTCGGCGGGGGGCAGGAGCCAGTCGGAGCCCGCGACCGGGGGCTCGGGGGCGAGGCGCAGGCCGCGCCCGCTGGTCTCCGTGCAGGTGCTGCCCGGTACGTCCCAGTCGGCGGCGGTACCCGCGGGCACCAGGAAGCCGAGGGTGTCGCGGTCGTCGTCGTGCAGCACCGGTCCGACGGCGTCCGCCGCGCCGCGCCGCAGGATGTCGACCGCCTCCAGGCCCTGCCGGGCCGGTACGGTCACCAGGTCGCACACCGTGTCGCCCGACGCGGGCGACAGCGGTGATGTGCACGGTTCGTTGCTGGTCTGCATGCCCGCCTCCACCACACAGCACTGTCGCGGTCCACCCGTTCCAACGCGCGGCCGCGTCAACGGCTACGGCGCAAGTGCGCCGCAAAGGATGGCACTTCATGGCAGATCACGGATGAGATATCCGCTTTTGTGGCCAAACCCAGCGTGGCGAGCCC
Organism: Streptomyces hygroscopicus subsp. hygroscopicus; assembly: GCF_030269125.1. GTDB lineage: Bacteria > Actinomycetota > Actinomycetes > Streptomycetales > Streptomycetaceae > Streptomyces > Streptomyces hygroscopicus_C. The sequence continues at coordinate 220,620 of NZ_BSSM01000013.1, forward strand.
CTCACAGCCGGTACGTTCTTGCTCGCCGGAACCAGGGCGTCCCTCGGGCCACGCGTTCCGAAACCGCCCCGGCACCGGCATGGTTCGACGGTTCGCACGAGAGGACCCGGCCATGGCGTCGTCTACCGTGACCTCGTCACAGCCCGAGCGGCCACCCCGGCCGAATCTCGCCTTCCGGCGGCTGCGCGGTCGGCGCTCACCGGCCGAGTTCGCGGCGCTGGTACGGCGGGCCGCGCGGGAGATCGGTGAGCGGGTGAGCTGTGACGCGCGCTACGTCGGGCGGGTCGAGGCGGGTGAGATCCGCTGCCCGAACTACGCCTACGAGCGGGTGTTCCTGCACATGTTCCCCGGTCGGTCGCTCACCGACCTCGGCTTCGCGCCCCGCTCGTCCGTCCGCGGCCGCGCGGCGCGCACCGCCGCGCCGGCACGCGTGGGGAAGGAGACCGCGGCCGTGGGAACGGGCGAGGCGTTCGAGCCGCAGGACCGGCAGAACTCGTATGACCTGTTTGACCCGCACGAGGAGTACGGCCCCCAGGGGCCGTACCCGTACGACCATCCGAACCACGAGGAGAGCGACGTGCTGCGTCGCGCATTCATGACCGGCGGGGGCGCCACCGTGGCCGCCACCGCGCTGGGCCCGCTGCGGCTCACCCCGGAGACCGTGCCCGCCCCCCGGCGCTCGCGCAGGCCCGGGAGCACCGAGGCGACCGCCCTGGAGGAGGCGGTCCGCCGGATCCGGCTGCTCGACGACCGGCACGGCGCGGACGGTCTCTACCGGCGCGCGGCGGCTCCCCTGCGCGCGGCGTACGCGCTGCTGGACGCCGGCGCGACCCGGCAGGCCACCGTCGAACGGCTGCACGCGGGAGCGGGTGAACTCGCCATCTCCGTGGGCTGGCTGGCCCACGACTCCGGGCGCTTCGACGACGCGCGCTCCCATTACGCGGAGGCGCTGGCCACGGCCCGGATGACGGGGGACGGGGCGCTGGAGGCGCACGCCTTCTGCAACACCGCCTTCCTGGCGCGGGACGCGGGGCGGCCCCGGGAGGCGGTACGGGCCGCGCAGGCCGCGCAGCGCGCGGCCCGGCCCCTGGGCTCCGACCGGCTGAACTCCCTGCTCGCGCTGCGGGAGGCGGGCGGCTGGGCGGGACTCGCCGACGGCACCGGCTGCGCGCGGGCGCTCGCGCGGGCGCAGGCCCTGTTCGCGCGGGGGCGCTCCGACGCGGACCCCGAGTGGATGAGCTTCTACGGCGAGGCCGAGCTGGAGGGGCAGGAGGCGCAGTGCTGGTCCATGCTGGGCGACTGGCGACGGGCGTCCCTCCACGCCCGGCGGGCGGCGGACCTCCAGGACCCCCACTTCACGCGGAACCTCGCCCTCTACACGGCGGAACTCGCGGACGACCTCGCGCGTGACGGCCGTCCCGACGAGGCGGCGGAGGCGGGGGTGCGGGTGCTGTCGCTGCTGGACCAGGTGCAGTCGTCCCGTATCCAGACGATGCTGGCGGGGACGGCGCGGGTGCTGCTGCCGCACCGGAGGGCCGCCGGGGTCTCGGACTTCCTCGACCGGCACAAGGCGTATCCGAGGGTGGCGGGGGCGTAGCGCGTGCCGCGGAGTCGCCCGGCGGGGGCGGGCGGGTCCTGCCGGCACCGGGCCGCGGCGGCACGCCGTTCGCCGACGGGCCGGACACGGGCCGGTGCGCCCGTGGCGGCTCGCGTGGCTCCCCGCACCCCCGGCGAACCCCGGGGCCGTCCACCGCGGGGCCCGGTCGGCCCCGGCTCAGCCCGCCAGGTGGCCGACGTCGTTCCAGCTCTCCAGCGCCGGTTCGCCGTACGCCCAGCCCAGGATCGACAGCGACGTCGGGTTGAGACGGATGCGGGCGGCGAAGTCCAGCGGGAAGCCCAGCCAACGCGCGGCCAAGGAGCGCAGGATGTGGCCGTGGGCGAAGAGGAGGACGTCGCGGTCGGCGGAGCGGGCCCAGGAGACCACCTCGTCCGCGCGGGCGGTGACCTCGGCGGTCGTCTCCCCTTCGGGAACGCCGTCGCGCCAGATCAGCCAGCCGGGGCGGACGGCCTGGATCTCCGCCGGGGTGAGGCCCTCGTAGGCGCCGTAGTCCCACTCCAGCAGCGCGTCCCAGGTCTCGGCCCGCTCCCCGAACCCGGCCAGCGCGCAGGTCTCCGAGGCCCGCGCCAGCGGACTGGTGCGCACCGCCACGCCGGGCAGCCCGTCCAGCGGCGCCCGGTGCAGGCGTTCGCCGAGCAGCTTCGCGCCGTGCCGGCCCTCCGCCAGGAGGGGCACATCGGTCCTGCCGGTGTGTCTGCCGGACAGCGACCAGGCCGTCTGTCCGTGCCGGGCCAGCAGGATGCGCGGTGCCATGGGGGACCTTTCCGGGGATGGACGCCGAAAAGACGCCACGGGAACAACAAGAGTCGGCCCCTCCATCATCGCTCACCCCTACGGGGGCAACCCCGCGCCCGGTCCCGGCGTCTTTGTGGGCCGGAGCCGACCGCACCGGACGGCTCCGGAGGACCCGCGTGGGCCACCAACGGACACCGTAAAGTGGCACGGTCGCCCACCGGGCGGACGTACCGCGGACAGGGGGAGGGCGATCGGATGGCGCAGACCGAGACACCGGGCACCGAGGTGCCCCGCACCCGGCTGCGCTGGTGGACCGAACTGCCGCTGCTCCTGCTGGTCTACGGCTGTTACTCGGCCGGCCGCCTCCTCGTGCGCGGCGACGTGGACGACGCCGTGGAACACGGACTGACCCTGCTGCGCGTCGAGAAGCTGCTCCACCTGAACGCCGAGCACCCCCTCAACCGCCTGTTCACCCGCGAACCCTGGCTCGGGATACCCGCGGACTTCTGGTACGCCTCACTGCACTACCTGGTCACGCCCGCGATCCTCGTCTGGCTGTTCCGGGCCCGCGCCGAGCACTACCGGCGGGCCCGCACCTGGCTGATGGCGTCCACGTTCATCGGACTGATCGGCTTCACCCTGGTGCCGACCTGCCCGCCCCGGCTGCTCACGGCGAGCCACGGCTTCGTGGACACCATGGCCCACTACAGCTCGTACGGCTGGTGGGGCGGCGACGCCAGCGCGCCGCGGGGACTGGGCGGAATGACCAACCAGTACGCGGCGATGCCGAGCCTGCACGTCGGCTGGGCGCTGTGGTGCGGGGTGATGCTCTGGTGGTACGGCGGCACCCGGCTCACCAAGGTCCTGGGGGTGCTCTATCCGCTGGGCACCGCGCTGGTCGTCATGGGCACCGCCAACCACTACCTCCTGGACGCGCTCGCCGGCATCGCCGTGATGGGCGTCGGCCACCTGCTCGCCCCGTGGGTGACGCGGACCGTCGACCGGGTCCGGGCCAGGCTCTTCCCGGCCGTCGCGAAGGCCGGAAGTTCCCCGGTTGTCAGTGGCGGATGCCAGACTTCCGCGGGTGAGCGAATTCCACGGCAGCGCGAGTCGCGGCCCGGCGCCGGAGCCGAGCCGGACCCCTCCCCCACGGACGCGGGCGACGGGGCTCCGGCACCGGCTCGCTGAGCTGCGCGGCCCCGACGTACCGGCGAAGCCCCTGGACGCGCGCGCCCTCGCGGCGCTGGCCGCGAACCCCGGGTGCCGCAGACGGGCGATCCTCGACGGCGCCGGGGTGGACAAGGCCCGGCTGGCGAGCGCGCTCGGCGCGCCCTCCGGCTTCGGCCAGTCGCAGTTCGCGCTGACCCGGGGCAACGCGTTCGAGGCGAAGGTGAAGGCGGACGGCGGCGCCGAGCTGCTGCGCCTCGCGCACGCCCGCCTCGACCCGGGCGCCGAGGCCCCGCGGGCGGCCGCGGTGCCCGACCTGACCGCGCAGGGCCCCGAGGGCCGTACGGCGCGTACGGCCCTCGCGCTGCGGGAGGCCACCGGCGCGGGCGGCTGGACGCTGCTCGACCACCCGATGCTCGCCCTGGACGTGGCGGGCTCGCTCGCGTTCCTGGAGCCGGACGCGGTGGTGGTGCACCCGGACGGCAGCTGGTCAGTGGTGGAGATCAAGTCCTTCCCGATGCTGGACGGCTCGGCGGACCCGGCGAAGGTGGGCGCCGCCGCCCGGCAGGCGGCGGTGTACGTGCTCGCCCTGGAGGACGTGGCCGCACGGCTCGACCCCGCACCGCCCGTGCGCCACCGGGTGCTGCTGGTGTGCCCCAAGGACTTCTCGAACCTGCCGGCCGGCTCCGCCGTCGACGTGCGCAAGCAGCGGGCGGTCACCGCGCGCCAGCTCGCCCGGCTCACCCGCATCGAGGAGATCGCCGACTCGCTGCCCGAGGGCACCTGCTTCGCGCCCGACCGCGGTGCCGAGGAGCTGACAGCCGCGGTGGCCGCGGTCCCGGCGACGTACGCGCCCGAGTGCCTGTCCGCCTGCGAACTGGCCTTCCACTGCCGGGAGCGGGCCCGTGCGGCCGGCACGGTCACCCGCCTCGGCCGGCCGCTGCGCGCCGAACTGGGCGGCCTGACCACGGTCGAGGACGTCCTCGCGGCGGCCCGCGGCGAGCTGGGCGACCCGGACGATCCGGCGGTCGCGGCGCTGCGCCGGGCGGCGGCCCTGCGCGCGGAGGCGCTCCGGGAGGCCGGGGACCGGGAGGTGGCGGCCGTATGTCGCTGATCGACACGCTCGCCCGCCTGGAGGCCGTCGGCAGCGGGCGGGCACAGGCCGCCGCGACCGTGCGGCACCGGCATGTCTCCGGCCGTCCGCTGGTGTTCGTGCCGCTCACCACCGCGGGCGAGGCCGGTGCCCCGCTCGGCGCGCTGGTCGGCACCGACCGGGACGCGCCCCGGCTGCTGGTCGTGCCGCAGCCCCGCGACCGGGATCTGCGCTTCACGTTCCTCGCCGAGCTGGCGGACGTGGTCCTGCCGTACATCGACTCCTACGCCGGCTCCGTGGAGGGCGCCGAGCGCACCGACACCGACCCCGAGACCGGCAAGCGGGTCAAGGTCGAGGTGGAGCTGTGCACGGACGCGCCCCAGCTGATCGTGCCGAGCCGCGCGGGCCTGGAGTTCGTCCGGCTCCTCGGGCGCTCCATGCGGTTCCGCCGCACCGCCGAGCAGGACCCGGAGGCGCCCTATCCGGCGCCGCCCCGGGTGCCGCTGCTCGGCCGCTGGTTCACCCACTACGGGGAGCGGTCCCGGGTCCCCGGCTCCGCGCTGCTGCTCGCCCTCACCGACGTGCTGTCCCGGCACTGGGCGACCGGCCAGTCGGGGCTTGAGGACCAGCACCTCGGCGCGCTGCTGGCGTGGATCGACCCGCCGGAGGGCATGAGCGGCGCCGAGGCCGCGCGAGAGGCCGAGCTGGCCCGGGACGAGGCCGGACAGCTGCGGTGCCCGCCGGCCGGGCCCGCCACCGACCCGGCGTTCGACAACAGGCTGCTGGCCCCGGCGATCGAGCGGTACGACCGGGCGCGCACCGCCCTCGCCGCCGCCGAGGATCCGCTGGACGCCGACGACCGGCTGGCCGCGCTCACCCGGGCCGAGCGGGAGATCCGGGGGCTGATCGAGGGTCAGGCCCGGCCCACCTGGGACGCGGTGTGGCGGGGCCTGGACCTGCTGCGGGCACTGCCGGAGGGCGGGCACGTCGAGGAGCGCTGGACGCGGGACCGCTGGTCGTTCACCGGGCACCGGGACCGGGTGCTGGCCGGGGAGCCCCCGCAGCCGCGCCGGGACGACGCGGTGACGGCGGCGAACAAACTGGCCACGCGCGAGCGCGAACAGGCCCGCCTGGAGGCGCAGGAGGCGCTGGACGATCCGCTGGTGATGGCGGGGCGGCGGCTGGCCGGTGAGGCGTTCGCGGGTGAGGTGACCGAGGTCGTCATGGCGTACGGCGAGGGCAGGCGGCCGAGCCCGCGCCCGCTGGTGACGGTCCGCACCGAGGACCTGCCGCATCTGGCGGAGCGCGCGAAGGTGTACCGCTCGCTGGCGGGCCGCCCGCAGTCGGCGGAGTTCGTCGAGCAGGCGGCCCAGGACGCGGTCGTGCTGCGGATCCTGGACAAGATGGGCCGGGGCAAGGAACCGGAGCCCGGTTCGGTGCCGCGGAAGGGCGACCGGGTCTGCTTCACCCTCTTCGAGCACGAGCAGCGTGGCGGGGCGAAGCTGCCCGACCCGGAGGAGACCCCGTGGACGCACGGCGGGCCGCCCGGCGAGGCCGTGGCGGAGGCCGCCGATCCGATCACCGAGGAGGACGTGCTGTGACGACCGTCGACGCGGGCCCCGGGGCCGCCGCCGCCCGCGCCACCGACGCGATCCTCCGCGACACCCTGCACGGCACCGAGCGGGGCGTGGTGGTCGACTCGCCGCCCGGCGCGGGCAAGTCCACGCTCGTGGTGCGGGCGGCGCTGGAACTCGCGGACGCGGGGCGTCCCCTGATGGTGGTGGCGCAGACCAACGCCCAGGTGGACGACCTCGTGCTGCGGCTCGCCGAGAAGAACCCCGACCTGCCCGTGGGCCGGCTGCACAGCAGCGACGCCGACGCGTACGACAAGGCGCTGGACGAGCTGCCGGGCGTGCGCACCTCGGCGAAGGCGGCCGACCTCGCCGGGCTGCCGGTGGTGCTGTCCACCGCCGCGAAGTGGGCGCATGTGAAGGTGGACGAGCCCTGGCGGCACGCGATCGTCGACGAGGCGTACCAGATGCGCTCGGACTCCCTGCTCGCCGTCGCCGGCCTGTTCGAGCGGGCGCTGTTCGTGGGCGACCCCGGCCAGCTCGACCCGTTCGCGATCGTCGGCAGCGAGCAGTGGGCGGGGCTGTCGTACGACCCCTCGGCCTCCGCCGTCACCACGCTGCTCGCCCACAACCCGGGCCTGCCGCAGCACCGGCTGCCGGTCTCCTGGCGGCTGCCCGCGTCCGCCGCGCCCCTGGTCTCGGACGCGTTCTACCCGTACACCCCGTTCCGCAGCGGCACCGGTCCGGGCGACCGTCGCCTCGCCTTCGCCGTACCCTCCGACGGCTCGGGCCCCGACCGGGTGATCGACGAGGCCGCCGCCTCCGGCTGGGGCCTGCTGGAGCTGCCCGCCCGGCACACGCCGCGCACGGACCCCGAGGCGGTGCGGGCGGTGGCGGCGGTGGTGCGACGCCTGCTGGACCGGGGCGGCGCCGCGGTCTCGGCGGAGCGCTCACCGGACCCGACCCCGCTCACGGCCGCCCGGATCGCCGTCGGCACGGCTCACCGCGACCAGGCCGCCGCGGTCCGCTCCGCGCTCGCCGACCTGGGCGTCGCGGACGTCACGGTCGACACGGCGAACCGGCTCCAGGGCCGCGAGTACGACGTCACGGTCGTCCTGCACCCGCTCTCCGGCCGCCCCGACGCCACCGCCTTCCACCTGGAGACCGGCCGCCTGTGCGTCCTCGCCTCCCGGCACCGCCACGCCTGCGTCGTGGTCTGCCGCGCGGGCGTCGGCGACCTCCTGGACGACTACCCGTCCACGGAACCGGTCCAGCTGGGCACGCTGGTCAGGTTTCCCGACGGCTGGGAGGCGAACCACGCGGTACTGGCCCATCTGGCGGAGCACCGGGTGAGCTGGCGCCCCTGACCGACCGGTACCGGGCCCGCCACCTCGCCGAACGGACCCGGCACACCACAGGAAGCGGACCCGGCCGTCTCCGGCGCCCCGGCGGACGCCGACCGGCTCGGGCCCCTTGCGCCCACGCGGGACAATGGACGGTGGCCCACCAGACAGGTGGTGCCCAGCGAACCGTACGAAGGCCGTACGAGGAGGAGAGAAGACATGGCGGAGCCCACGCCGCGTCGGAACGAACCGCGGCTACGCCCCGCGCCCCTGATCTTCGAGCCCGCGGAAGCGGCCGCCGATCCCGAGCACTTCTTCCAGCTGGAGTCCATCGACGACCCGCGGGCGCTGCTGGTCCGGGCGACGGAGCTGACCCAGGCGTTCCGCGCGGCCGCCGACCGGGCCGTGGAGTTCCAGGCCATCGCCGCGGCCCAGCTCGCCGACCCGCGCCGGTTCGACCGGCTGACCGCCGCCGACATCGCCGAGCGCGCGGAGTGGACGGAGGACTATGCCAAGAAGATGGTCGAGTTCGGCCGGGATCTGATGCGCGGGAACAGCGAGGGCCGGACCACCGCCGATCCCGTGTGACCCGCCCCGCGCGGCCGGCGTGATCCGCACCTGGCATATGCCAGGCGGGCAAGATACTCCCCTCGCCGTCCCCCTGTCCCGGTTTTCCGCAACTGTGAAGAACCGGTTGCTCACTGCCGGTAGACCTGGACGGCATGAGCGGTACACCGAACGTCACCCGAGTCACCTCCGACGGCGCCGCCTGGCTCGCCTCGGCCGGGTCGTACCCGCCGCACGCGCCCGCCCCGGCCGTCCTGCCCTGCGGCACCGTCTTCGACGTGGTGAGCGCCCCGGCGGTCTTCGGGCGCCGGATGCTGGACCGGCTGTGGGACGACGGCCCCGGCTCGGGCCCGGTCGCGGTGTCCCGTGGCCGGATGCTGCTGTTCTGCTCCCCCGGCACCGCCCACCGGCTGCCCTCGCTGCTGGCCTGGGAGGAGTGGGGCTCGCACCGCGCGGCGGCCGTACCGCCCCTGCTGTGCCACGGCACGGGCGACGCGGTGACCGTCCCGCCCCCGGACGGCGACACCTCGGCCGACCCCCGCTGGCTCGTCGCCCCGGACGCGCGTCATCCCTGGTTACCGGGCCCGGAGGTGCTGCTGTGGGCGGCGGTGCGGGCGGCACGGGCGGCGGTGCGGATATCGATTTTTCCTCCCACCGGTCCGGATGCTAAGGTCTACGACGTCAGCAGGCGCCGCTAGCTCAGTTGGTTAGAGCAGCTGACTCTTAATCAGCGGGTCCGGGGTTCGAGTCCCTGGCGGCGCACGCGATGGCGATGGCGAGATCTGGCCGTGGAAAGCACGGCCGGACTCGCCATCGCTGTTTTCACGCGGCTTCGCCGCGCGCGGTGGAGGCTCCGCCGCCCACACCCCCGCCCGGCCGGGCGGTCACCCCCTGACCCTCTGCGTGATCTTCACCGTCCACGCCCCGGAAGCCGTCCGGTCCTCCACGTCGATCTTCACGCCCTCGCCGGGGACGGTGAAGCTCTCCCCCAGGGCGACCGGCGCGTCGGCGAGCGGCGGGTAGACCGAGTCGTCCGGGCACGCCTCCGTGTGCGGATGGGCGTCGACGACCTCGACGGGACCGCCGCCGGACTCGGCGCCGCTGCGCACCCGGTAGACGAGGATGCCCTCGCGGCAGGTGGCACGGTCGTTGCCGGCGGCGGTGCGGGCCTCGAAGGCCAGCGCGCTGTCCGGGCCGGTGCGCACCACGGCCAGCTTGACCCCGTCGCCGAGCCCGAACGCGGGGGCCCCGCCGGCGCCCCGCACCGGGACGCCGGGCCCGGCGGCGAGGGGTTCCAGGGTGAGACGGGTCGGGCCCGCGCCCCGTACGCACACCACCTGGCGCGGGTCCAGCCAGCCGAGCCGCCACTTGTGCCAGGCGAACAGATCGGGCGAGAGGCCGAACTGGCTGCCCATCAGGTCCCAGTCGCCGACGTACGTGTCCCAGTCGCCCTTGCCGTCGGCCGGCCGGTGGTAGAGGTCGGGCAGATCGAAGACATGGCCGGTCTCATGGGCGAGAACCAGCCGATCCGGCGGATGTTTCTCGAACACCGTGACGACCCGCCGTACGTCCGTGTCGTCCACGTGGAGGGGCGTGTCGAGGTTGACGACCTTGGTGGCGTCGGAGTCCACGCCGGGCGCGTCCGGGTCGGCGACGAGATACACCACCGGGTAGCGGGAGAAGTCGACCGCCTTGTCGGCCACTTCGAAGGCGTCATTCAGATACGCCGCCCGGTCCTCGGCGGCCCAGTCCCGCCGTATGGCGTACGCCGTGGAGGGACGGGGCATACGCAGCCAGTGGGCCAGTGGATGCGGGTGCAGGGTGAATCTGCCGTAGGAGGCCTGCTCGAAGTAGCGGCTGGTCTCGGGGAAGTGGTCGGCGGTCAGTTCGGCCGGGGTGGTGCGGGGAACGGCGTCCGGGAAGGACAGGAAGACCATCACCGCGTCCAGTGCCCGGGAGGGCCGGGCGTAGTCGGAGTCCCAGGTGTCGGCCCCCTCGGAGTGGTGGGCATCGGTGCGGTGCAGGGCGCAGGGGGCGGTGGAGAAGGGCTCGGCGACCGACGGGCCGGTGATGATCGAGGTCGCGGCCAGCGCCGACAGCGTGGTGCACACGGCGGCGGTGCTGCGCAGCAGGGGCACGGACATGACCTCCGGACGCGGTTCGACGGACCCGCACCCAGGTTGCTGCGATTCGCCACTCCATGCCTTGTTTGTCTGCACCAGAAGAGTGAGCACTCCCCATTTGGGCGCCGGCGCACTACGGCGCTCGGCGCTCCCGATTCACTCACGGAACGTCACAACTGGTCGACGGCCTCAATAACCCGTCCAGGTGCGGGCAGAAACGATCTGTCAGAAAGTCCGTCCGGTCCGGGACACTGGACAGTGGCTGGAAGGGCCCGGGGCCAGCCTCTATGATCGGCACACTTTCCGGCACGGACAGAGATCGAGTGCACTGCGGGAGCGAGCGGTGAGCGGAACGTCCGAAGGGCCGACGCCCGCGGCAGACCTCGACCGGTCAGCCGTCACAGACAGTGATCACATCACCTACGACCGTGTCTTCGGGGCGGCGCCGCTGGCCATGGCCGTCGTGGACCGCCAGGGACTCGTCCTGCGCGCGAACCCGGCCTTCGGCGAGCTGCTCGGCACCGACTGCGACACTCTCACCGGCCGGGCCGCCGCCGAGCTGGTGGACCTGACCGCCGACGCCCGGTCCTGGCACGCCTACCGGGAGGTACTGTGCGGGCGGCAGGCCCGGCTGCGCTGCACCCGCCGGCTGAAGCATCCCGAGGGGAACTCGGTGTGGGTGCAGCTCACCGTGGCCCCGCTGGCGGACGGGGCGGACGTGCTGCTGTCCGTCGCCGACATCAGCGCCCGCCGCGAACTCCAGGCGCGACTGAGGCACTTGCAGATGCACGACCCGGTGACCCGGCTGCCCAACCGCACCCTGTTCTTCGAGCGCCTGTCGGCGGCGCTGGAGTCGGAGTCGTACGAGCACAGGGGCACCGGCCGGATCGGGCTGTGCTACCTGGACCTCGACGGGTTCAAGGCCGTCAACGACACCCTCGGCCACCGTGTCGGCGACCGGCTGCTCGCGGCCGTCGCCGAGCGCCTGACCAGGGTCGCCGACGAGGCCGGGTACGCCCGCGCCGCGACTCCCCTGGTGGCCCGGCTCGGCGGGGACGAGTTCGCGCTGCTGGTGGAGGACTCCACCGGCACCGAACAGCTCGCCGACCTCGCCGAGTCCGCGCTCGCGGCCCTCCAGGAGCCCTACGACCTGGCCGGGCAGCGGCTGTCGCTGACGGCGTCCATCGGCGTCGTGGAGCGCCATGCGGCGGGCACCACGGCGACCGGTCTGATGCAGGCGGCGGACACCACGCTCTACTGGGCGAAGGCCGACGGCAAGGGCCGCTGGACGCTGTTCGACCCCGAGCGCAACGCGCACCGGATGACCCGCCAGGCGCTGTCCTCCACCCTGCGGCCCGCCATCGAGCGGGGCGAGTTCGCCCTGGAGTACCAGCCGTTGGTGGGCATGGGGGACGGCCGGCTGTCCGGGGTGGAGGCGCTGGTGCGCTGGCACCACCCCCAGTTCGGCACGCTGACGCCGAATCGGTTCATCGGGCTGGCCGAGGAGGACGGCTCGATCGTGCAGCTCGGCCGCTGGGCGCTGGTCACCGCCTGCCGGCAGGCCCGCCGCTGGCAGCTGGACCACCCCGGCGAGCCGCCGATCTTCGTCAGCGTGAACGTGGCCGTGCGCCAGGTGTGGGACTCGGACCTGGTGGCCGACGTGGCGGAGACCCTCGCGGAGACCGGACTGGCCCCGCACCTGCTCCAGTTGGAACTGACCGAGTCCGCGGTGATGGGCTCGGCGGGCCGCCCGCTCCAGGCGCTCCAGGCCCTCAGCGACATGGGGGTGCGCATCGCCATCGACGACTTCGGCACCGGCTACTCCAACCTCGCCTATCTCAGCCGGCTGCCGGTCTCGACGCTGAAGCTGGACGGTTCGTTCGTCCGCGGCTTCCAGTACGAGGAGGCGCCCAAGGGGGCCGCGCCCAACCCCGCCGACGAGGTCATCGTGGAGGCGATGATCCAGCTGGCCCACCGGCTGGGCCTCACCGTGACCGCCGAGTGCGTGGAGACCTCGGCCCAGGCCACCCGGCTGCGCCGGATCGGCTGCGACACCGGACAGGGCTGGCTGTACTCCCGTCCGGTGCCGCCGGACCGCATCTCCGAGCTGCTGGGGGCGCAGGCCTACACCGCGACCACGTGAGGGCCGCGGCCGTCGCGCGGCAGCCGGCGGCCGTCGCGCGGCAGCCGGCGGCCGTCGCGCGGGGGCTACGGGAGCGTCGGCAACCCGTAGGCGTCGGCGATGAGTTCGTACGAGCGCACCCGTACCTCGCCGCGATGGGCGTGCGTGGTGATCATCAACTCGTCGGCGCCGGTGCGCTTCTGGAGGCCGTCGAGGCCGGAGCGCACCTCGTCGGCGGTGCCGTGCACCACGTTGGACGACCAGGAGGCGATGAACTCCTCCTCCATCGCCCCGAGTTCCTGCCTCTCGGCCTCCTCCGGGTCGGGGAAGAGCCCGGGGCGGCCGGTGCGCAGGCGGAGCATGTTGAGGGCCATCGCGCGGGTCTGGCGGCGGGCCTCACGCTCGTCGTCCGTGGCGAGCGCGGACACGCCGATGAGGGCGTACGGCTCGGCGAGCACCGCGGAGGGGCGGAAGGTCTCCCGGTACAGGTCGAGCGCCGGGACGGTGTTCTGCGCCGAGAAGTGGTGCGCGAAGGCGAACGGCAGGCCGAGCATGCCGGCCAGCTGGGCGCTGAAGCCGGAGGAGCCGAGCAGCCAGACGGGCGGGCGGTGCGGGGACTGGACGCCGCCCGGGGTGCTGCCCTGCACCGGGCCGGGGATCGCGTGGATACGCCGGTAGGGGTGGCCGTCGGGGAAGTCGTCGTCCAGGAAGCGGATCAGCTCGGCGAGCTGCTCGGGGAAGTCGTCGGCGCCCTCGTTCAGGGTGGCGGAGCGGCGCAGGGCGGCGGCCGTGGCACCGTCGGTGCCGGGGGCGCGGCCGAGGCCGAGGTCGATCCGGCCCGGTGCCAGCGCCTCCAGCGTGCCGAACTGCTCGGCGATCACCAGCGGGGCGTGGTTGGGCAGCATGACGCCGCCGGAGCCGAGCCGGATGCGGTCGGTGTGGGCGGCGAGGTGGGCGAGGATCACGGCCGGCGAGGAGGAGGCGACGCCCGGCATGGAGTGGTGCTCGGCGACCCAGTACCGGTGGAAGCCGCGGGCCTGCGTGAGCCGGGACAGCTCGACGCTGGTGCGCAGCGCGTCGGTGGCGGTGCGGCCCGCGCCGACGGTGACCAGGTCCAGGACGGAGAGGGGGACGGGCGCGCTCCCGAGCGCCGTACCGCGGATCTCGTCAGCGCGGTGTGCCTTGCCTGCCTCGTCTGCCGACACGGTGGGGCCTCCTGTTTCCGGCGTGAGCTGTGCCGGAGTGTCGTAACAGGAGACGGCCCCCGCCTATTCCGGTCCCGGACCGGACGCCGTTCGGGTCCTCAGACCTGCACGATCGGCTCCCGCGTGAACAGCGCCCCCAGTTCCGGCGCGTTCACCCGCCGGTCCGCGAGCCGCAGCCCCTCCCACACCGTGACCTGGTTCGCGGTGAGGACCGGCTTGGACAGGGACTTCTCCAGGAGGCCGAGGTACGCGACCGTGTGCAGGGCGGTGTCCGGCAGCAGCACCGCCTCCGCGCCGGCGTCGTCCGCGGCCCGCGCCAGCGTCAGCACGTCCTCCTCGCCCCACGTGCCGGCCTCGGCGGCCGTGAGGATCCCCGAGGAGCGCACCGAGGTCACCTCCAGTCCCCCGGTCCGCAGGAACTCCGCGAACAGCGCGGTGATGTCCTCGGGATAGGTGGCGCCGACGGCGACCCGGCGTACGCCCAGCTCGCGGGCCGCGTGCACGAAGGCGAAGGACGTCGAGGAGGCCGGCATCCCGGCCAGCCGGGCCAGGGTGCGCACCTGGTCCTGGGCGCCCTGCCAGCCGTGCACGAAGCCGCCGCTGGTGCAGGCCCACACCACCGTCTCGGCCCCGGCGAGCCGCAGCCGCTCCACGCCCGCGCCGAGCCGCTCGGCCGAGCCCGTCTCGCGCAGCGCCGCGACGCGGTGCGCGTCCTCGCCGATCTCGGTGTGGACCAGGTCCACCCGGATGTCGCTGCCCAGGAGCTGCTCGATGCGCGGATAGTCGTCCTCGGCGGAGTGGCCCGGGTAGAGGAATCCGAGTGCGGTCATGTCCAGCCTTCCTGCGTCCGGTCGGGCAGTACGGGGCGTGCGCGCGCCGCCTCGTCCAGCAGCGCCTGGTACCGCCCCACGGCCCGGGTACCCAGCCTCCGCAGCGCCGCCCACATCGTGACCTGGTTGGCCGAGAGCACCGGCATCCGCAGCTCGGCCTCCAGCTGGGGGATCACGTCGTACGTCGGCAGATTGGTGCAGGAGAGGAAGAGCGCGTCGGCGGCGCCGGGCCGGGCCACCCGCCGGGCGAGGGCGATGACCTCCCGGTAGGGCACCTGCCAGATGCGCCGGGTCAGCCCCATGCAGGCGCAGCCGGTGACCCGCACCCCGGCCTGGTCGACGTACTCCTCCAGCGCCCGCGTCACGGAGACCGTGTACGGCGTGACCAGCGCGAGCCGCTCGGTGCGCAGCTCGGTGAGGGCTTCCAGGAGGGCGCCCGAGGTGGTCACGGAGGGCCGGGCGCCGGCCCGTGTCATCGCGGCGCACAGCGCCCGCTCCCCGGCGATCCCGCCGACGAAGCTGCCGGAGGCGCACGCGTAGACCACCACGTCCGGCTCGACGGCGGTCAGCGCGCGGACCGCCCCGGCGAGCGTCTCGTGCTCGCTGACCAGCCGCGCCAGATCGAGGCCGACCTCGACCGGGACGTAGGGAGTGCGGGTGAGGTGCAGCGAGACCTCGTCCGGCGCCCAGCGCCACAGCTCGCGGTCGAGGGCGAAGTCGAAGGGGGCCACCACCCCGACACCGCGCTGGTGGCGCGGACCGCCGAGAAAGGAGACGTCCATGGCCGGCACCGGCCTCACGCTCGGAGACGGGGACAACGGATCGGGGGTACGCCCGTGTTGACGACGGTAGGTTCGGGTGCGAGCGTGGTCAATCCGCGCATCCCAGGCGGCCGCGGGAGCACCCCCGGGGCGCTCGTGGAAACCCCCTGCACCCCCTGCACCCCCTGCACCCGCTACGGACGACGGGAGCCGCACATGCCGGACGTCGGGAGCCGTCCCGTATGACGAGTGTCCCCACCCTGCTCGTGCTGGACGCCGAGCCGCCGCCCCGGCTCGGCCGGCTGACCGGGCGCGCCCGCGTCGTGCACACGGACGCGGCGCACCTGGCCGAGCGGCTGCCGACGGCGGACGTGCTGCTGGTCTGGGACTTCACCTCGCACGCGGTGCGCGAGGCATGGCCCGGAGCGGGGCCCCGGCCGCGCTGGGTGCACACGGCGAGCGCGGGCGTGGACCATCTGCTGTGCCCGGAGCTGGCCGCGTCCGGCACGGTCGTCACCAACGCGCGCGGGGTCTTCGAGCAGCCGATCGCCGAGTACGTGGCGGCGCTGGTGCTGGCGGTGGCCAAGGATCTGCCGCGCACCCTGGAGCAGCAGCGGGCGCGCGTGTGGCGGCACCGGGAGAGCCGGCGGGTGGCGGGTACCCGTGCCTGTGTGGTCGGTTCGGGTCCCATCGGACGGGCGGTCGTCCGGATGCTGAAGGCCCTCGGGGTGACGACGGCGCTGGTCGGGCGGGCGCCGCGGACCGGCGTGTACGGCCCGGCCGACCTGGACCGGCTGATCTCCCGCGCGGACTGGGTGATCGCGGCCGCGCCGCTGACCGAGCAGACGTACCGGATGTTCGACGCCCACCGGTTCGGGGTGATGCAGCCCTCGGCGTTCTTCGTCAACGTGGGCCGCGGCCCGCTGGTCGACGAGGACGCCCTCGCCCACGCCCTGACCCGGCGCTGGATCGCGGGCGCCGCGCTGGACGTGTTCGCCACCGAGCCGCTGCCCGCCGACAGCCCGCTGTGGGAGCTGCCGGGGCTGATCGTGTCCCCGCACATGAGCGGGGACACGGTGGGATGGCGGGATGAACTCGGACGGCAGTTCGTCGAGTTGTACGAGCGCTGGGCGGCGGGCAGACCCCTGGTGAACGTGGTCGACAAGGCGCGCGGCTACGTGCCCGGCCACTGACCCGATGGAGGGTGCATGCAGCTCACCGACCTCACCGCACGCCGGCTCCTGGACGGCTACCGCAAGGGCGAGTTCTCCCCCGTGGAGGCGGTCGAGCAAGCGCTGGCGGCGGCCCGGCGCGCCGAGCCGTCGGTGAACGCGTTCGTACGGTTCACCGAGGACGAGGCGCTCGCGCGGGCCCGGGAGTCGGCGGAGCGCTGGCGGCGCGGGGAGCCGACGGGGCTGCTGGACGGGGTGCCGGTGACCGTGAAGGACCTCCTGCTGATGCGCGGGTACCCGACGCTGCGCGGCTCGCGGACCCTGTCCGAGCAGGGCGTCTTCGACGAGGACGCGCCCTCGGTGGCCCGGCTGCGGGAGCAGGGCGCGGTGTTCCTCGGCAAGACGACGACGCCCGAGTTCGGCTGGAAGGGCGTCACGGACTCGCCGCTGACCGGGGTCACGCGCAATCCGTACGACGTCTCACGCACCACCGGCGGCTCCAGCGGGGGCAGCGCGGCGGCGGTGGCGCTCGGCGCGGGGCCGCTGTCGCTGGGCACGGACGGCGGGGGCAGCATCCGGATCCCGGCCGCGTTCTGCGGGATCTTCGGGCTGAAGCCGACGTACGGCAGGGTGCCGCTGTATCCGGCGAGCCCCTTCGGCACGCTGTCCCACGTGGGGCCGATGACCCGGGACGCGGCCGACGCGGCGCTGATGCTCGACGTCATCGCCGGTCCCGACGCCCGAGACTGGTCGGCGCTGCCGCCCGCGGGTTCCTTCACGCAGGCGCTGACGGGGGGTGCCCGGGGGCTGCGGATCGCGTACTCGCCCTCGCTGGGCGGGCAGGTGGCGGTCCAGCCGGCGGTCGCCGCGGCGGTGCGGCGGACGGTGGCCGCGCTGGCCGACCTCGGCGCGTACGTCGAGGAGACCGACCCCGACTTCAGCGAGCCGCTGGAGGCCTTCCACACCCTGTGGTTCACCGGCGCGGCCCGGATCACCCAGCGGTTCTCCCCGCACCGGCGGGGGCTGCTCGACCCGGGGCTGCGGGAGATCTGCGCGCAGGGCGCCCGGATGAGCGCGCTGGACTATCTGGCGGCGGTGGACGCCCGCACGGACCTCGGCCGCCGCATGGGACGCTTCCACGAGCGGTACGACCTGCTGGTGACGCCGACGCTGCCGCTGACGGCGTTCGAGGCGGGCGCGGAGGTGCCGAGGGGCTCCGCCCACCGGCGCTGGACCGGCTGGACCCCGTTCACCTACCCCTTCAACCTGACCCAGCAGCCGGCCGCGACGGTGCCGGTCGGCAGGGACGGGGCGGGCCTGCCGATCGGCATGCAGATCGTCGCCGCCCGGCACCGGGACGACCTCGTGCTGCGGGCGGCGCACGCGCTGTACGCGGCGGACGTCGTCGTCCCCGAGGTGGTCACGCCCGCCGGAACGTGAGCCGTTCCCCCTCGGCGCCCCCGCGCCACAGGTCGTTGCACGCCCGCGCCATCTCCGTCAGGCCCTCCACCACCTGAGCCCACACGATCCCCGGCACCCATCCCACGTCCCCGTTCAGCAGCAGGTTGTTGCGCTCGTAGAACAGGGCGAGGTCGACCAGGGTGGTGCCGGGGGCGACCTCGCGGTCGTAGCCGTAGGACGTCGTCGCCAGCTCCGTGCCCTTGAAGGAGAAGTAACAGAGGTCGCCGGGAATCGGGGTGACCGTCGGGTTCTCCAGTGGGGGTTCCGTGGAGGCGAACGGCGGGAAGAGGGCGTAGATCTCGTTGCGCGCGTACTTGGCGTGGTACACGTCGCCGCTGAGCGGCAGCGCGTTCCACACGGCCGCGCAGGTCAGGGGCGCGGCGTCGTCCAGCAGCCGCGCCCGGCAGTGCACGTCCCGCGCGTCGAGCGAGACGGTGACGCATCGTTCGGCCATGAAACCAGGGTGCATACCCCGGATCGGCTGGGGTAGCCGCGCCGCCATGGCTCCACCACATGGGAACGACGTACACACTTTCCGGTCGGATCACAGACCCGGTCGGCGCACGCTGCTCGGCTCGATGGCGGCGCTCGGGGCCCTGGGTGCCGCGGGCTGTGCCCGGGTGGCGGCCGCGGGCGGGAACGGCGGCGAACTGCTCGACCGGCTCCGCGCGCAGGGCGTCGTACGGCTCGGGATCGCGGGTGAGATCCCCTTCGGGTACATCGACAAGGACGGCCGCCTCACCGGCGAGGCGCCCGAGCTGGCGAAGGCGGTCTTCAAGCGGCTCGGGGTGGACCGGGTGCAGCCGGTGCCGACCGAGTTCGGCTCCCTCATCCCCGGCCTGAACTCCCAGCAGTTCGACGTGGTCGCGGCCGGCATGTACGTCAACGCCGACCGCTGCGAGCAGGTGATCTTCGCGGACCCGGATTACCAGATGCTGGATTCGTTCATCGTCCGCAAGGGGAACCCGAAGGGGTTGCACTCCTACGAGGACGTCGTCGCGAAGAAGGCGAGGTTCGCGACCGGGACCGGGTACGCCGAGATCCAGTACGTCGTCGAGGCGGGTTACCGGCAGAGCGACATCCTGATCGTGCCGGACCAGGTGGCCGGGCTGAACGCGGTCGAGGCGGGCCGCGTGGACGTGTTCGCGGGCACGGCGCTCACCACCCGGGAGGTCGTGAAGAAGTCGGCCAGGGCGGAGGCCACCGCGCCGTTCGCGCCGCTGGTCGGGGGCAAGCCCCATGTGGACGGCGGGGCGTTCGCGTTCCGGCCGACCGAGACGCGGCTGCGGGACGCCTTCAACGCCGAGCTGCGCGCGCTGAAGCGGACCGGGGAGCTGTTCCGGATCCTGCGGCCGTTCGGGTTCACCAAGGCCGAGATGACGGATCTGACGGCGAAGGAGCTGTGCGGGCGATGACCTCGGGGCTCTGGGAACTGGTGCTCAAGGGCGTCTGGACCACCGTCCAGCTGCTGGTGTTCAGCGCGCTGCTGGCCACCGCGGTGTCCTTCGTGGTCGGCATGGCGCGCACCCACCGACTGTGGATCGTGCGCTTCGTGGCCGGCGTCTACACCGAGGTCTTCCGCGGCACCTCGGCGCTGGTGATGATCTTCTGGGTGTTCTTCGTGCTGCCGATCGCCTTCGGATGGCAGCTGGTGCCGATGTGGGCGGGCACGCTGGCGCTGGGGCTGACGTACGGCGCGTACGGCTCCGAGGTCGTGCGCGGGGCGCTGAACGCGGTGGACCCGGCGCAGCGCGAGGGCGGGATCGCGCTGAGCTTCACGCCGGCGCAGCGGATGCGGCTGATCGTGCTGCCGCAGGCGGTGCCGGAGATGATCCCCTCCTTCTGCAATCTGCTGATCGAGCTGCTCAAGGGCACCGCGCTGGTGTCGGTCATGGGCATGGGCGATCTGACGTTCAGCGCCAACCTGGTGCGGCTCGCGCTCCAGCAGAGCGCGGAGATCTACACGTACGTGCTGGTCTTCTACTTCGTGATCGCCTTCGTGCTGACCCGGCTGATGCGCGGCCTGGAGAAGCGGCTGAAGGCCGGGATCGGCAAGGACGCCGGCACGGAGCGGGCGGCGCGTGAGCTGAAGCGGGCCCGGACGACCGGGGTGGGCGGTGGTGTCGCATGACGTGGGACTGGCACGCGGTGAGCGACTTCATGCCGCACTTCCGGGACGGCCTCCTGGTCACCCTCCAGGCGCTGGTGCTGGGCTCGCTGCTGTCCTTCACCCTCGGCCTGGTGTGGACGCTGCTGATGCGGGCGCCGACCCGGTGGGTGCGTTGGCCGGTCGGGGTGGTCACGGAGTTCGTGCGCGACACCCCGCTGCTGGTGCAGCTGTTCTTCCTCTTCTACGTGCTGCCGGAGTGGGGGCTGACGTTCTCCGCGCTGACCACCGGCGTCTTCGCGATCGGCCTGCACTACTCGACGTACACCATGCAGGTCTACCGGGCCGGCATCGAGGCGGTGCCCGTCGGCCAGTGGGAGGCGGCGACCGCGCTGAACCTGCCGCGGCGGCGGACCTGGACCGTGGTGATCCTGCCGCAGGCGATCCGCCGGGTGGTGCCGGCGCTGGGCAACTACGTGATCTCCATGCTCAAGGACACACCGATGCTGATGGTGATCACCGTGCTGGAGATGCTGGGCCAGGCCCGGCTCTTCTCCCAGCAGCGCTTCCAGTTCACCGAACCGCTCACCGTGATCGGCGTGGCCTTCGTCCTCATCTCCTACCTGGCCTCCCTTCTCCTGCGAGCCCTGGAGCGACGCCTTGTCCGTTGAGACCCGTACCGAGCCGTCCGTCACCGCCGCCCAGCCGGCCGATCTGATCCGCCTGGAGCAGGTCACCAAGCGCTTCGGCGCGAACACCGTGCTCGACCACCTGGACTTCGCCGTCCGGCCCGGCAGGCACGTCACCCTGATCGGACCCTCCGGCTCCGGCAAGACCACGATCCTCAGACTCCTGATGACCCTCGCCAAGCCGGACGAGGGGACCATCACCGTCGACGGCGAACCGCTGTTCCCCGCGCCGGAGAAGCAGGTCCGGGAGGTGCGCAAGAAGATCGGGATGGTCTTCCAGCACTTCAACCTGTTCCCGAACATGTCCGTGCTGCGCAACCTCACCGAGGCGCCGGTGCAGGTCCTCGGCCTGTCCAAGGACGAGGCGGAGGAGCGGGCGCGGGAGCTGCTGGAGCTGGTGGGCCTCGCCGACAAGTGCGGGGCGCGCCCGGCCCAGCTGTCCGGCGGGCAGCAGCAGCGGGTGGCGATCGCACGGGCGCTGGCGATGCGGCCGCGGGTGCTGCTGCTGGACGAGGTGACCTCCGCGCTCGACCCCGAGCTGGTCGCGGGCGTGCTCGACCTGCTGCGGGACATCGCGCGCAGCACCGACATCACGATGCTGTGCGTGACCCACGAGATGGGTTTCGCCCGGGACATCTCCGATCAGGTACTGATGTTCGACGGGGGCCGGGTGATCGAGTCGGGCCCCCCGGAGAAGATCTTCAGCGACCCGGAGCAGGACCGCACCCGGGAATTCCTCGGCGCGGTTCTGTGAGCACGACGGGCAACCGTCGAGGTCCAGCCACTGGGGCATGACCATGGCATATGCCAGCGGGCCTTCGCCGCAGTTGGGGCCGCCGCCGGGCCGGGGCAGACGGGCCTGAATCTTGTCAACGCCCTCTTCCCGGCGGCCGTTTGCCCGTTATCGTGGTATCGCCACACCGTCCGGAAACCACGGCCCAGTAAGCGAGCGCAGGGGGGACCCACCGTGGCGCTGAAGCACGAGCCGACCGCCCCGTACCACTCCGCCCAGGACGCGCTGCGCGTGCTGGAGACCGTGGCACGCGCCGCCGTCGGGGTCACCGAGGCCGACCTGGCCCGGCACACCGGCCTCGGCCCCGAGCGGCTCACCCTGCTGCTGCGGATGCTGCGCCGCGAGGGGTACGTGGAGCAGATCGGCGGCGGGGCGTACGTCACCGGCGACACGCTGCGCCGGCTGACCTCGGCCCAGGACCGCGAGCGGGCCCTCGCCGACAAGCTCCAGCGCACCCTGGACCGGCTGCGCGACTCGGTCGGCGCGGCGGTCTACATCAGCCGGTACGTGGACGGCGAGGTCAAGGTCACCCAGTACGCGGCCGGACCCACCGCCCCGGCGGTCAACGAATGGGTGGACTTCCGCTACTCGGCCCACGCCACCGCGGTCGGCAAGAGCCTCCTGACCCAGCTGGACCACAACGCGCGCCGCGATCATCTCGCCCGGCACAAGATGGCCCGGCTCACCTCGCGCACCATCACCAGCGACAAGCTGCTCCTGTCCCGCCTGGAGTCCCAGCCGCCGACGGTTCCGGTGCTCGACCTCCAGGAGTACGCGGTGGGCACGGTCTGCGCGGCCGTCCCGATCACCGCGGGCGCCTCGGTCGGCTGCCTGGCCGTGTCACTCCCGGTGGAGCACGCCCACCGGCTGAAGCAGGCCGCGGACGCGCTGAACCGGAACGCGGCGCCGGTCCTGCTGTCGCTGGCCATCTAGGTGGTCACGAGCACCCCTCGGGACCAGGTAGTATTTTCTTCGTCGCCGGCCGCGGAAAGCGGAAGGCGGGAGTCATGCGCCGCTAGCTCAGTTGGTTAGAGCAGCTGACTCTTAATCAGCGGGTCCGGGGTTCGAGTCCCTGGCGGCGCACAGAAGAAGGGCCCCTCGCGTGCGAGGGGCCCTTCGGCGTGCCTCAGAATTCGACGTCCGAGCAGGCGTAGAAGGCGTTCCCCGTGTCGGCGACGGTCCACACCGCGAGGATGACGTGGTGGCCGGACAGACCGGTCGGCAGGGTGCCGCTGTGACTCAGCGTCGCCGGCGGCTGCTGACCGTTGTAGGGCACCGTCAGGAACGGCGTGAGGTCGAGGTCCGAGCGGGACAGCCGATGGTTCTGGTCCCAGCCCTGCCTGGTGACGTAGTACCTGAAGTCCGTCGTGGCGTGCCGGGCGGTGAACTGCCAGCGGAAGGTGTACGACTGCCCGCCGGTCACCCGGGTGGTGGGCCAGGCGGTGCCGGACGGGGTGGTCGGCGAGCCGAGCTGGGCGAAGCGGTCCACGCCGCCGTCGCAGAGCCGGCCGTCGGCGGGCCCGGCGGCCGGGAAGCCCTTGGGGCCCTCGACGCTCTGCGGCTCGTACTGGATGTCGCCGCAGCCCGTGACCGTGCCGTTGGCGCAGAGCTTCTGCCTGCTGACGGGGAGGTCGGTGTAGCCGTGCCCGCTGGCGCCGCCGGTGGAGAGCGCGAACGCTCCGGCGGTCACCGCTCCGAGCACGACAGCGGACAGTCTGGTCTGGGTGCGCATGCTGCCGCTCCTGGAGAACGTGGGGAGTTCGGTGAGCCGTGCATGAGGAAGGTCTAGACCAAGTCTCAGATTATTGCCGTCACTTGAGCATGTCCATACCAGTGGCGGAGGCGGCTGCGCCCGGCCGCACCCGCTCCCCGCGGCCCGCGCAGAACGCCACCGTGAGGTCGCGTACCAGCGCCTTGCGCTCGTAGTCGTCGAGATCGACCAGGCCGCGCCTGGTCAGCCGGGTCACCGTGTCCTCCACGGAGTCCACCACCGAGCTGAGCAGGCCGGCCCGCTCCCGGGCGTCCAGCGCGGCGATCCTGCGGCGCTCCATCGCGGCCGCGACCTCCGGGGCGTACTCCACCCGCAACGGCCGCACGGAGAACACCTCCAGGCCGGCCGGCGCGGTCTCCGCCGTCACCAGCCGCGTCAGCGCCTCCCCCGCCGCCGCGGGGCCGCCCCGGCCGCCACCCGCCGGCTGCACCGGCACCCGGGCCAGCGCCGCCTCCACGCACTCGCGCAGGTACCGCTCGTGGTCCTCCAGGCCGAGCACCGCGCGCGCGGTGTCCCGCACCCGCCACACCACCAGCACCACCACCCGCAGCGGGGTGCCGCCCGGATCGGCGGCCGGGATCACCTCGCTGCGCCAGTGCCGCAGCCGTACGTCGACCCGCCGACGGCGCAGCAGCGGGTTGACCCAGAGCAGCCCGGTGCGCCGTACCGTCCCCCGGTAACGCCCGAACAGGCCCACGACCCAGGCCCGTCCGGTGCGGCCCCGGGCCAGCCCGCCGAACCCGGCCGCGCCGAGCAGCCCGGCCCCCGCGTACGCCGCCCACTGCGCGGGGCCCAGCCCCGCGCCCGCGGGCTCCGGCAGGCGCAGCGCCTGGGCGGCGAGCGGTGGCAGCACCCCCGCCCACCAGGAGGCGGCCAGGCAGCCGCTGACCCCGCAGGCCCCGGCGAGCACCCCGGCCGCCCCTGGCAGCACCCGCGCCGGACGTTCCGTCAGCTCCGGGTCGATCCAGGGCCGCGGGCGCCGCCGCCCCGGCGCCGGGCGGTCCGCGCGCGGCAGCTCGCCGGTGCCCTGCCGGCGCCCGACGACGGCGGGCCTGGCCGGCATCCGTAGCGGATCGCGGCCGCCGGGGCCGTGCCCGTCGTCGGGGTCGTCGCGGAAGAGCAGGTGGACCGGGATCTCGGTGGTGGACTCGTTCTGGATCAGCCGGGCCGGGCGGGTGCCGGTGGCCGTGGCCGCCTGGGGCCGCCCCTCGGATTCGGACGGTGTGTGCGAGGTGGTCGTACTCATGCGTGCCTCCAGCCTCCGCGCCAGATGCGTCATGAACGTGAACAGGACTGAGATGTACGGCGGTCGGGTCGGCGACTAGGCGAACAGCCGCCGCCAGGTCTCCGGGCCCGGCGAGCCGTCGGCCGCGCCGCCGCGCCAGCCCTGGCCGCGCTGGAAGGCGGCCACGGCCTGCCGGTGCGCCTCGCCCCACTGCGGCACGGGCCCGTCGCCGTAGAACCGGCCGAACCCCTTTCGCACCAGCTGGGCGCCCAGCCGGGCGATGTGGTCGTTGCTCTGCCCCGGGCGGAAGTAGCCCTTGCCGGGGTAGCCGGGCACCCCGTGCGAGGCGGGGCCGTCCGCGCCCGGGGCGATGTCCCGGCCCCCGCCGGTGGCGAGCAGTTCCCAGGTGCGCGGGCCCGGCCGCCCGTCGGCCTCCTCGGGGCTCCAGCCCTGGGCCCGCTGGAACGCCTCGGTGGCCCGCCGGTCCGCCTCGCTCCAGGCCGGGCCCGGACCCTCCGGGTAGTACGCTCCCGCGCCCCGGGCCACCAGCATCCGGCCCAGCTCGGTGATGTACGCGTTGACCGCTCCGGGCCCGAAGGAGTCCGCGCCCGGGAAGGCGGTCGGGGCCTTGCCGCCCGACGCCTCGGCGCCCGCGTTGCCGGCGGCCAGCCCCTTGTAGCGGTAGGGGACGTACTTGCCGGCGTGGCTCCAGTAGGGGTAGGGCGTGGTCCGGCTGCGGGCGTGCGGGGGTGTCTGCTCGTAGACCGTGTAGGAGGTGTGCTTGTGGTTCGTCCAGCCGCCGAAGATCACCACATGCGAGCCCTTCTGGGGATTGGCGGTGTTGTGGTACAGCAGGATGTCGCCGGGCTGGAGCTGGGACTTGGTGATCTTCACGCCGTACTTGGCGAGGCTGCCCGTCCACTGGTTGCTGTTCAGGCCCCAGGCCATGGAGACGTAGCCCGAGCAGTCCTGCCGGTAGCCGTCGTTCCAGTAACGGCTCATGCTGTACGGCACCTTCGCCGTCACCCAGGACCTGGCCCGCTTGATGATGGCGCTGCGGGTGGTGTGCGGGGCGGGGGCGCCGCCGGCCCCGGCGGGTTTGCCGCCGGGGCCGTGCAGCGGGGCCTCGGCGCCCTGGGGGGTGTCGGGCTCGCCGTCGCCGGGCACGGCCTGGCGGTGCGGGGAGGGGCAGCCGGGGAGGGCGGCCGCCGGGGTCGTCACCGCGCCGAGGACGGCGGACACGGCGGCCACGACGGCCATCCCCCGGGTCGCGGGGAGGTGGGCGAGGCGGCCGGACAGCGGGCGGCGACGGGTGCGCCACCGGTGGACACAGCCGGGGCAGTCGCGGTCGCGCGCGGGTTCGAACTCCTCGAACGCCGGAGCGGCCATGCGATCCGCCTCACATTCGTGGTGGTTTTGTCCGCTTGTGTGCACGTTGATCAGTTTCACAACTGTCCACGGAACGCGCACTTTGACGGTCCGAACGATGTACGGGCCTCCCAGCGCCCTCCCGGTGGTTCGGAGCACCCCCACAGGTCAGGTAGAGTTCTCTTGTCAGCAGGCGCCGCTAGCTCAGTTGGTTAGAGCAGCTGACTCTTAATCAGCGGGTCCGGGGTTCGAGTCCCTGGCGGCGCACTAGCGATCAATACGCCGAAGGGCGTTCTCGGTTTCCGAGAACGCCCTTCGGCGTATTCGCGCCCCTGCCGTTCCTGCCGCGGCGTTCCGGTCCCGGCCGGAGCCTGCCGGGCGGGACCGGTGACGCCCTTACAGGACGGTGTGGGTGTCCACCGGTGAGGTGGACGTGGTGTAGGAGGAGTTACCGCCGTAGACGGCGGTCAGCGCGTGCGACCCGAGGGTGAGGGCGGACGTGCTGAACGTGGCCACGCCCCCGCTGAGCGTGCCCGTACCCAGCAGCGTCGCCCCGTCGAAGAAGCTCACCACCCCGGCGGGTGTCCCACCGCCCGGTGCCACCACGGTGGCCGTCGCCGTCAGCAGCACGGTCTGCCCCACGGACGAGGGGTTGGGCACGGAGGACAGTGCCGTCGCCGTAGCGGCCTTGGTCACCGTGGTGTTGACGGTCGGTGACATGGAGGTGTTGAAGTTCCCGTCGCCGTTGTACGCCGCGCGGATGCCGCGCACGCCTACGGGGAGCGTCGACGTGGTCAGGGTTGCCACGCCGCCGACGAGCGGTACGGGTGCCTGCGGGATGCCCCCGATGAAGAACGTCACCGTCCCCGTGGGCGTACCCGACGCCGGCGCGACCGCCGAGACCGTCGCCGTCAGCGTCTTCGCCTGGCCGAACACCGACGGGTCCGGCGCCGTCGTCACCACCGTCGAGGTCGACCCCTTCACCACCGACTGGCTGTCCACCGGCGAGGTGGAACCCGTGAAGTCGGCGTCACCGCCGTAGACGGCGGTGAGGGAATGCGCCCCGACCGCGAGGGCGGACGTGGTGAGCGTCGCCGTCCCCGCGATCAGCGTCCCCGTACCGAGCAGCGTCGCGCCGTCGAAGAAGCTGACGGTCCCGGTCGGAGTGCCCGCCCCGGGAGCCACCGCGGTGACCGTCGCCGTCAGGGTCTTCGCCTGACCGAAGACGGAGGGGTCGGGCGCGGAGGTGAGGGCGGTGGCGCTCGCCGCCTGCGTCACCGACTGGCTGTCCACCGGCGACGTCGAACCAGTGAAGTCGGCGTCCCCTCCGTAGACGGCGGTGAGGGAATGCACGCCGACGGCCAGGGAGGCGGTGGTGAACGTCGCCACCCCGCCGCTGAGCGTCCCCGTACCGAGCAGCATCGCGCCGTCGAAGAAGCTGACGGTCCCGGTCGGAGTGCCCGCCCCGGGAGCCACCGCGGTGACCGTCGCCGTCAGGGTCTTCGCCTGACCGAAGACGGAGGGGTCGGGCGCGGAGGTGAGGGCGGTGGCGCTCGCCGCCTGCGTCACCGACTGGCTGTCCACCGGAGACGTCGACGTCAGGTAGCTGGCGTTCCCCCCGTAGACGGCGGTCAGCGCGTGGCCCCCCACCGCCAGACTCGAGACCGAGAGCGTCGCCACCCCGCCGCTGAGCGTGCCCGTGCCCAGCAGCGTGGGGCCGTCGAAGAAGCTCACCGTACCGGTCGGCGTGCCGCCGCCCGGCGCCACCACGGACACCGTCGCGGTCAACGTCTTCGCCTGACCGAACACCGACGGATCGGGCGCCGAGGTGAGGGCGGTGCTCGTAGCGGCCTTGGTCACCGTGGCAGTGACGGTGGCCGACATCGATCCGTTGAAGTTCGCGTCGCCGTTGTACGCCGCGCGGATGCCGCGCACGCCTACGGGGAGCGTCGACGTGGTCAGGGTCGCCACGCCGCCGACGAGCGGTACGGGTGCCTGCGGGATGCCCCCGATGTAGAACGTCACCGTCCCCGTGGGCGTACCCGACGCCGGCGCGACCGCCGAGACCGTCGCCGTCAGCGTCTTCGCCTGGCCGAACACCGACGGGTCCGGCGCCACCGTCACCACCGTCGAGCTCGACCCCTTCACCACCGACTGGCTGTCCACCGGCGAGGTGGAACCCGTGAAGTCGGCGTCACCGCTGTACACGGCGGTCAACGAGTGGGCGCCGACGCTCAGAGCGGTCGTCGTGAGGGTCGCGGTGCCGCCGCTCAGCGTCGCGGTGCCGATGAGGGTGGCGCCGTCGAAGAAGTCGACCGTGCCGGTGGGGGTGCCCGCGCCCGGTGGTACGGCGGTGACCGTCGCGGTCAGGGTCTTCGCCTGGCCGAAGACGGAGGGGTCGGGGGCGGAGGTGAGGGTGGTGGCGCTCGCCGCCTGCGTCACCGTCTGCACGTCCACCGGAGACGTCGAACCCGTGAAGTCGCCGTCACCGCTGTACACGGCCGTCAGGGAATGCGACCCCACCGCGAGGCTGGAAGTGGTGAGCGTCGCCGTGCCACCGCTCAGCGTCGCGGTGCCGATGAGGACGGCGCCGTCGAAGAAGCTGACGGTTCCCGTGGGGGTGCCGGCTCCCGGCGGTGCGGCGGTGACCGTCGCGGTCAGGGTCTTCGCCTGGCCGAAGACGGAAGGATCGGGCGCCGAGGTGAGGATGGTGGAGCTCGCCGCCTGCGTCACCGTCTGCACGTCCACCGGAGACGTCGAACCCGAGAACTCCGCGTCGCCGCTGTACACGGCCGTCAGGGAATGCGACCCCACCGCGAGGCTGGAAGTGGTGAGCGTCGCCGTGCCACCGCTCAGCGTCGCGGTGCCCAGCAATGTGGCGCCGTCGAAGAAGTCGACCGTACCCGTCGGCGTACCGGCTCCCGGCGGTGCGGCGGTGACCGTCGCGGTCAGGGTCTTCGCCTCCCCGAAGACGGAAGGATCGGGCGCCGAGGTGAGGGTGGTGGCGCTCGCCGCCTGGGTCACCGTCTGGACGTCCACCGGGGACGTCGAACCCGAGAACTCCGCGTCGCCGCTGTACACGGCCGTCAGGGAATGCGACCCCACCGCCAGGCTGGAAGTGGTGAGCGTCGCCGTGCCACCGCTCAGCGTCGCGGTGCCCAGCAATGTGGCGCCGTCGAAGAAGTCGACCGTGCCGGTGGGGGTGCCCGCGCCGGGTGGTACGGCGGTGACGATGGCGGTGAGCGTCTTCGCCTCACCGAAGACAGACGGATCGGGCGCCGAGGTGAGGGCGGTGGCGCTCGCCGCCTGCGTCACCGTCTGGACGTCCACCGGAGAAGTCGAACCCGAGAACTCCGCGTCGCCGCTGTAGACAGCCGTCAGGGAGTGCGACCCGACCGCGAGGGTCGACGTGGTCAGGGTGGCGACACCGCCGACGAGGGTGCCCGTACCGAGCAGCGTCGCACCGTCGAAGAAGTCGACCGTACCCGTCGGCGTGCCGACACCCGGCGGCACGGCAGTCACCGCCGCCGTCAGGGTCTTCGGCTCACCGAAGGCGGAGGGATCGGGCGCGGAGGTGAGGGCGGTGGTGGTCGCCGCCTGGGTCACCGTC
Organism: Streptomyces hygroscopicus subsp. hygroscopicus; assembly: GCF_030269125.1. Lineage (GTDB taxonomy): Bacteria > Actinomycetota > Actinomycetes > Streptomycetales > Streptomycetaceae > Streptomyces > Streptomyces hygroscopicus_C. The sequence goes on from NZ_BSSM01000013.1 coordinate 249,951, forward strand.
TGGACGTCCACCGGGGACGTCGAACCCGTGAAGTCGGCGTCACCGCTGTACACGGCCGTCAGGGAATGCGACCCCACCGCCAGGCTGGAAGTGGTGAGGGTCGCGGTGCCGCCGCTCAGCGTCGCGGTACCGATGAGAGTGGCGCCGTCGAAGAAGTCGACCGTGCCGGTGGGGGTGCCCGCGCCGGGTGGTACGGCGGTGACGGTGGCCGTGAGGGTCTTCGGCTCACCGAAGACAGACGGATCGGGCGCCGACGTGAGGGTGGTAGCGCTCGCCGCCTGCGCCACCGTCTGGACGTCCACGAGTGACGTGGACCCACTGAAGTCGGCGTCACCGCTGTAGACAGCCGTGAGGGAGTGCGACCCGACCGCGAGGGTCGACGTGGTGAGGGTGGCGACACCGCCGACGAGGGTGCCCGTACCGAGCAGCGTCGCGCCGTCGAAGAAGTCGACCGTACCCGTCGGCGTACCGACACCCGGCGGCACGGCGGTGACCGTGGCCGTGAGCGTCTTCGGCTCACCGAAGACAGACGGATCGGGCGCCGACGTGAGGGTGGTGGCGCTCGCCGCCTGGGTCACCGTCTGGACGTCCACCGGGGACGTCGAACCCGAGAACTCCGTGTCCCCGCTGTACACGGCCGTCAGGGAATGCGACCCCACCGCCAGGCTGGAAGTGGTGAGGGTGGCCGTGCCGCCGCTCAGCGTCGCGGTGCCGATGAGGACGGCGCCGTCGAAGAAGTCGACCGTGCCGGTGGGGGTGCCCGCGCCGGGTGGTACGGCGGTGACGATGGCGGTGAGCGTCTTCGCCTCCCCGAAGACGGAAGGATCGGGCGCCGAGGTGAGGGCGGTGGTGGTCGTCGCCTGGGTCACCGTCTGGACGTCCGCCGGAGACGTCGAGCCGGTGAAGTCGCCGTCACCGCTGTAGACGGCCGTCAGGGAATGCGACCCGACGGTGAGGGCCGACGTGGTCAGGGTGGCGACGCCGCCGACGAGGGTGCTGGTCCCCAGCAGCGTCGCACCGTCGAAGAAGTCGACGGTACCGGTGGGGATGCCGGCTCCCGGCGGCACGGCGGCAACCGTCGCCGTCAGGGTCTTCGGCTCACCGGCCACGGAGGGGTCGGGCGCGGAGGTGAGGGTGGTGGCGCTCGCCGCCTGCGTCACCGTCTGGACGTCCGCCGGGGACGTCGAACCCGAGAACTCCGTGTCCCCGCTGTAGACGGCCGTCAGGGAATGCGACCCGACCGCGAGGCTGGAGGTGGTGAGCGTCGCCGTTCCCCCGACCAGCGTCCCGGTACCCAGCAGCGTCGCACCGTCGAAGAAGTCGACGGTACCGGTGGGGATGCCGGCTCCCGGCGGCACGGCGGCAACCGTCGCCGTCAGGATCTTCGCCTCACCGAAGACAGACGGATCGGGCGCCGACGTGAGACCGGTGGTCGTCGCCGCCTGCGTCACCGTCTGCACGTCCACCGGAGAAGTCGAACCCGAGAACTCCGCGTCGCCGCTGTACACGGCCGTCAGGGAATGGGTGCCGATCGGGAGGCTGGAGGTGGTGAAGGTGGCGGTACCACCGACGAGGGCGCTGGTCCCCAGCAGCGTCGCACCGTCGAAGAAGTCGACCGTACCCGTCGGCGTGCCGGCACCCGGCGGCACGGCAGTCACCGTCGCCGTCAGGGTCTTCGGCTCACCGAAGACAGACGGATCGGGCGCCGACGTGAGGGCGGTAGCGCTCGCCGCCTGCGTCACCGTCTGCACGTCCACGGGTGACGTGGACCCGGTGAAGTCGGCGTCACCGCTGTAGACGGCGGTGAGGGAGTGCGACCCGACGGCGAGGGCCGACGTGGTCAGGGTGGCGGTACCACCGACGAGAGCGCTGGTCCCCAGCAGCGTCGCACCGTCGAAGAAGTCGACCGTACCCGTCGGCGTACCGACACCCGGCGGCACGGCGGTGACGGTGGCCGTGAGCGTCTTCGGCTCACCGAAGACAGACGGATCGGGCGCCGACGTGAGGGCAGTGGCGCTCGCCGCCTGCGTCACCGTCTGCACGTCCGCCGGAGACGTCGAACCCGAGAACTCCGTGTCCCCGCTGTACACGGCCGTCAGGGAATGCGACCCCACCGCCAGGCTGGAGGTGGTGAGCGTCGCCGTTCCCCCGACCAGCGTCCCGGTACCCAGCAGCGTCGCACCGTCGAAGAAGTCGACGGTACCGGTGGGGATGCCGGCTCCCGGCGGCACGGCGGCAACCGTCGCCGTCAGGATCTTCGCCTCACCGAAGACAGACGGATCGGGCGCCGACGTGAGACCGGTGGTCGTCGCCGCCTGCGTCACCGTCTGCACGTCCACCGGAGACGTCGAACCCGTGAAGTCGCCGTCACCGCTGTAGACGGCGGTGAGCGAGTGCGACCCGACGGCGAGGGCCGACGTGGTCAGGGTGGCGGTACCACCGACGAGAGCGCTGGTCCCCAGCAGCGTCGCACCGTCGAAGAAGTCGACCGTACCCGTCGGCGTACCGGCACCCGGCGGCACGGCGGTGACCGTGGCCGTGAGCGTCTTCGGCTCACCAAAGACAGACGGATCGGGCGCCGACGTGAGGGTGGTGGCGCTCGCCGCCTGCGTCACCGTCTGCACGTCCACGGGTGACGTGGACCCGGTGAAGTCGCCGTCACCGCTGTAGACAGCCGTGAGGGAATGGGTGCCGACCGGGAGGGCGGACGTGGTGAAGGTGGCGACACCGCCGCTCAGCGTCGCGGTACCGATGAGAGTGGCGCCGTCGAAGAAATCGACCGTACCCGTCGGAGTACCGACACCCGGCGGCACGGCAGTCACCGTCGCCGTCAGGGTCTTCGCCTCACCGAAGACAGACGGATCGGGCGCGGACGTGAGGGCGGTAGCGCTCGCCGCCTGCGTCACCGTCTGCACGTCCACGGGCGACGTGGACCCGGTGAAGTCGCCGTCACCGCTGTAGACAGCCGTGAGGAAATGGGTGCCGACCGGGAGGGCGGACGTGGTGAAGGTGGCGACACCGCCGCTCAGCGTCGCGGTACCGATGAGAGTGGCGCCGTCGAAGAAATCGACCGTACCCGTCGGCGTACCGACACCCGGCGGCACGGCAGTCACCGTCGCCGTCAGGGTCTTCGCCTCACCGAAGACAGACGGATCGGGCGCCGACGTGAGGGTGGTAGCGCTCGCCGCCTGCGTCACCGTCTGCACGTCCACCAGAGACGTCGAGCCGGCGAAGTCGGCGTCGCCGGAGTAGACGGCCGTCAGGGAGTGCGAACCGACCGCGAGGGCCGACGTGGTGAGGGTGGCGGTGCCGCCGCTCAGCGTCGCGGTACCGATGAGAGTGGCGCCGTCGAAGAAGTCGACCGTACCCGTCGGCGTACCAGTGACGGGTGCCACGGGGGTGACGGTGGCGGTCAGCGTCTTCGCCTCGCCGAAGACGGAGGGGTCGGGGGTGGAGGTCAGGGTGGTGGCGGTGGGGAAGGGAGCGGTGGCGGTGATGCTGACGGTCGCGTCGCCGTTGTTCGCGACGTACGCCGCGGTCCCGTCCGGAGTGATCGCGATGCCGAAGGGTCCGGTGCCGACGGCGATCGAACCGACCACCGTCTGACCGGCCGTGTCGATCACACTGACCGTGTTGTCGCCGTTGTCGGTCACATACACATGAGATCCGTCGGGCGCGAGGGCGACTCCCACAGGCGCGGTGCCGACGGTGATGGTGTTGGTGACCGTCTTGGTGGCCGTGTCGATCACGCTCACCGTGCCGTCACCGTTGTTCGCCACATAAACCAGAGAACCCGTGGGCGCCACTGCCACACCGAAGGGTGTGCCGCCGACGGTGATGGTGGTGGTGACGGTCTGGGTGGCGGTGTTGATCACGCTGACCGTGCCGTCGCCGGAGTTCGTGACGTAGACGGTCGAGCCGTCGGGAGTGATCGCCACACCGAAGGGTGTGCCGCCGACGGGG
>NZ_BSSM01000014.1 GCF_030269125.1 Streptomyces hygroscopicus subsp. hygroscopicus
ACGAGACCGCCGCGACCTGCGCCGGCTTCCTGCGACGGGCAACCGCGTGGTTCGCCGCCCACGGCATCACCGTTGAACGCGTCCTGACCGACAACGCCTGGGCCTACACGAAGAACACCTGGCGCGATACCTGCCGCGACCTGGGCATCAGCCCCCGCTGGACCAGGCCCTGGAGGCCCCAGACCAATGGCAAGGTCGAACGCTTCCACCGCACCCTGCTCGACGAATGGGCCTACATCCGGCCCTACACCTCAGACACCGAACGGCAAGCGGCGTTCCCCGACTGGCTGGACTGGTACAACTACCACCGACCCCACACCGGCATCGACGGCCACCCACCAGCCAGCCGCGTCACCAACCTGTCCGAACAGCACAACTAGGGCCTGGTGCGAAAGGCGATCCAGTGCGCGTGACGTCCATGCGGTGCCTAGGGTGGGCGAGAGATGGCCGTGGGGCTGGGTACGGATGAGGGAGGGGCCGACATCGACCGGGTGGAAGTCAACGGTGCCGAAGCGGGCAGCGAAGACCTGAAGGTGCTCGCGCGGGCCAACTACTCGCACTTCTCCTCGTTACAGGTGCGGGGTCGAGCGGTCCGAGGACTGGATCTGCACCTGAAGCGGCTGGACGACAGTACGCGGGAGCTGTTCGGAACGGGGCTGGACGGCGATCGGGTGCGGTCCTGTGTGCGGCACGCGCTCCTTGCTTCCCCGGACGCGGTGACGATTCGCGTGACCGTCTTCAGCCGCCACCAGGATGCTGTGCTGCGCGGCGAGGAGGTGGAGCCGGACGTGGCTGTGACGACGAGCGCTCCCATCGCGTCGCGGACCTCACCTGTGCGCCTGCGGACAGTGGAGTACGAGCGGGATCTGCCCCACGTCAAGCACGCCGGGACATTCGGACTCAGCCTTCGCCGGCGCCAGGCGGTGCTCGCCGGGTACGACGACGTTCTGTTCGCCGATCGCAACAGCCGGATCAGCGAGGCATCGATCTCGAACATCGGTTTCTTCGACGGCGAGAGGGTCATCTGGCCCCAGGCCGCCGTATTGCCGGGAATCATGATGCAGCTTCTGCAGCGAGGACTGGCGGCCAAGGGCATCCCGTCCGAGCGGCGTGAGATCCACCTCCGAGACCTCGGAGCCTGGGCGTCCGGCTCTCCTGCCCTCGCGGCCTTCCTCTCGAACTCCATCTCGCCGGCCGTCCCGGTCGCGAGCATCGATGAGGCGGTGTTGACCGTCGATCCCGACGTGACAGACCTGCTCGTGAACTGCTACGAGACCAACCCCTGGCAAACCGTGTAAGCGTTGCTGGACCGTGTCGGTCACAGCCACTCGTTGAGGACTGCGACCAGCACGGTCGCTTCGTAGCGGACGGCGAGCTTGTCGTACCTCGTGGCCACGGCCCGGTGACGCTTGAGGCGGTCGATGCCGCACTCGACGGCATGACTTTCGCGGTAATCGGTCTTGTCGAACGTCGGCGGCCGACCGCCTCGGGAGCCCAGCTTCCGACGGTTGCGGACGCGGTCCGACGGGACCGGATGGTCGCCTTGATCCCGCGTCTGCGTAGGCAGTCTCGGTTGCGGCGGGAGTCGTACGCTCTGTCGGCGCGTACGCGGTCCGGCCTGTTGCGAGGTCGGCCAGGACCGATGCGGGGCACTCTGATCGATCCCAGGGTCCGTAGCGGTCCGGCACATCACGCCAGGGCGCACCGGTCCGGGTCCGCCACCGTACGCCGTCGATCAGCTGCCGTCGGGTCCACAGGCGGACGACCCGGCTTGACGCCCTGCGGCAACGACGACTCCAGCCGGGCCCACTGGCCGTTCGTCAGATCACCACGCCCCGCAGAACGTGATCGTCCACGATCAAGATCCACTTTCGCAACAGACCCTAGTCGCAGGTCAGCTCGGGGCCTTCCAGCATGCCGCCGGTGTAGAGGGCCTGGCCGTCCGGCATCCAGTAGCCGAGCTTGGAGACCACGGTGGAGCAGGTGGCGCCGACGGTGACGCGGACCTCGACCCGCTCCGGGTGGCCGGGCTGAAGCTCGGTCAGGGCGCAGTCCAGGGAGTACGGCAGCCGGGTCTTCTCCGGATACCTCCCGACCAGCGGGTGGACGCAGCGGGCGTCCGAGGTGGCCAACCGGACGCCGGTGCCCGCCTGCCCGATCAGCCCGAAGCGGGCGCTGCCGTCGCCCTCCGTGCTGTCCCGGCGCACGGTGTAGGTCAACGTGGTGGTGCCGCCGCGGTGCAACGCCGTGCGGTCGACGGTGATCGCGTGGGTGGGCCGGGGCTTGGGGGCGGTCAGCGTCAGGGTGGCGTGGACCCGGCCCGTGAGGTCGACGCCGGTGGGCGCGGACCGTACCCGCACGGTGGCCGTGATGTCGTACGTTCCGGGGCCCGGGTAGGCGCCCGAACCGGGCAGCGCGCCACTGGACAGGGTCTTTCCGGCGCGCCTGGCGGTCCAGGTGCCGTCGGTCCGGCAGCTGTAGCGGACCCGGGTGCCGGCGCGGCCGCAGGACGCCGGGGCGGAGACGGCGAACTGCGGGGTGCCGCTGCCCGCGCACAGGCTGACCAGCGCGTGCTGGCCGTGGTCGCCGCGCAGGGTCCCGCCGACCGCGCACAGGGTGGCCGGCTCCTCGGCCTTCGGGGCCGGGGCCGCGCCCGTGCCGGCCCAGGCGGGGGTGACGAGGGCCAGGGGCAGCAGCGCCGCCCCGGTCAGCGCTCTCAGGGTGGTCGGATGGGTCGGCACCGCATTCCTCCCGCACGGCCGTGACCGGCCGGGCGCCGGTCACCTGCGGTCGAGGATCATCCGACGGTACGACGATCCGTCGTCTCCCACGCCGGACGGTCACCTGAGGGCAGCAACACATCCGCCCCGGCGGCCCTGGCTAGCGGACGGCGCGGACGTACCCGGAGTCGCCCGGGGTGGAGACGTCCCGGTCCCGGCGCACGATGCTCAGCCGCTTCCCCCAGCCGGCGACGGCCTTGCGCAGCCCGCCGGCGGTGTACTCGATGTCCACCACCCGGTCCGCGAACGCCTTCGCATACACCCCGCACTCGTCGTACTGCCCGCACTCCTCCGTCACCGCGAAGTCCAGCCCCGCGCGGCGTCGTTGATCCGCCAGTTGGGAGGTGTTCTTCTGCGCGACGGCCAGATGGCGTGCGTGCGCGTGCCGCGACAGCAGGGTGATGAAGGCGGTCGCGTCGGACGCGGTGAGCAGCCCCCGGGAGCGGGTGTAGCTGTCGTAGTTGTCCGGCTCCACGGCGTCGAAGCCCTTGCGCGCACAGTCGTCGATCCAGCGGTCCACCCGCCGCGCCACCCGCTCGCGCTTGGCCGGGGTGCCGATGTCGAGCAGCGCCTCGTCCCAGTCCCGGTCCACGACGGTCCCGCCGTGCGCGTCGCGCAGCAGCAGGTCGCGCGGCCAGGAGGCGCGTTCGGCGGGCTGGGCCTGGAAGGCGTTGACGTAGCAGATGTTGTACAGGCCGGGCGCGGGGGAGTCGGAGCGGTCGCGGCTGACGATCCGGACACCGGCCGGCGGGGGATAGGCGCCGCCGATCTGGTAGTCGAACCCGGCGTGCCGGGGCGGCAGCCGCACCGAGGGCGGACTGGTGCCGTCGTCCCCCCGGGTGGTGGCGCAGCCCGTCAGCGCGCAGACGGTGACGGCCAGGACGAGGAGTGACACGGTGCGGAACATGTCAGGATCGAAGCGTTTGGACGCTTCGGCCGTCAAGCCGGTACCGGGCCGGGTCGTAGGCTCGGCCGTGATCACCGTCCCGAAGGCAGGAGCAGCAACGATGCAGTATGTGAAGCTCGGTTCGACGGGCCTGGACGTGTCGCGCGTCTGTCTGGGCTGCATGACCTACGGGGTGCCGGAGCGCGGCAACCACGAGTGGACCCTGGCCGAGGAGGCCGCCCGTCCGCTGATCAGGCAGGCGCTGGAGGCGGGCATCACCTTCTTCGACACCGCCAACGTCTACTCCGACGGCACCAGCGAGGAGATCGTCGGCAAGGCCCTCAGGGACTTCGCCCACCGCGACGAGATCGTGCTGGCCACCAAGGTCCACGGCCGGATGCGGCCGGGCCCCAACGGCGCCGGGCTGTCCCGCAAGGTGATCATGACCGAGATCGACCACAGCCTGCGCCGCCTCGGCACCGACTACGTCGACCTCTACCAGATCCACCGCTACGACCACGCGACGCCGATCGAGGAGACCATGGAAGCGCTGCACGACGTGGTCAAGGCGGGCAAGGCCCGCTACATCGGGGCCAGTTCGATGTACGCGTGGGAGTTCTCCAAGGCGCAGTACACGGCGGAGCGGCACGGCTGGACGAAGTTCGTCTCGATGCAGGACCACTACAACCTGCTCTACCGCGAGGAGGAGCGGGAGATGCTGCCGCTCTGCGTCGACCAGGGCGTGGGCGTGCTGCCGTGGAGCCCGCTCGCCCGGGGCCGGCTCACCCGCGAGTGGGGCACGGTCACCGAGCGCAGCGAGCACGACGCCTTCGGCAGCAGGCTGTACCAGGAGGCCGACCGCTCGATCGTGGCGGCCGTCACCCGGATCGCCGGGGAGCGGGGCGTCTCGCGCGCCCAGGTGGCCCTCGCATGGCTGCTGCACCAGGCCCCGGTGACCGCGCCGATCGTGGGCGCCGCCAGGCCGCGGCACATCGAGGACGCGGTCGCCGCCGTCGGGCTCACGCTGGCCGACAAGGAGATCGAGGAGCTGGAGCGGCCGTACACGCCGCGGGCGATCAGCGGCCACTGAGCGCGCCGGGGCGGCGGGCCTTTCGGCGCGAACGCCGTGCCGTACGGACCCGCGCCCTCGCGCTCCGGCCGCGGGACCCGCTCGCCGGGACGTCGTGGGGATCCGGCAGCAGGCCCGGGTGCGCCGATCCGAGCGGCCCACGGCGTGCCCGAGGAAGGAGCGGAGGAACCGGTCGGTGGCGCGGTGGGGGCCCGAGCCGCCCCCGGGCCGCCGTGGGAGAACAGCACGTCGCCCGGGGCGGGATGACGGGCACCGGGGTGGGGCCGCCGCGCGGGACGGCCGTGAGGACGGCGGACGCTCAGGGGTGGTGCGGGGGCGGAGGAGGGATGGTGGCGAGCCCCGGGGCCGGTTCCGGCCAGACCAGGAGGACCGGGCAGGGGGCGTGGTCGACGACGAAGCGGCCCGCCGGACCGAGGCTGTGCGGCCCGAGCCGGGAGCGGTCGCCGTCCCGGGCCAGCACCAGCAGGTCGGCCCTCTCGGCGGCGGCCACCACCTCCCGCTCGACCCGGCCCGCGCGCTCCTCGCGCACACAGGACCGGCCGAGGCGTTCGGCCGCCGCGGCCAGCAGTTCGGCCGCCGACGAACCACCCAGCTCCTCCAGCAGGACACCGGGGTCGCGCTCCGGGTGCCCGCGGCCCAGCAGCCCGGCGAACGCGCCGTGCGCGACCCCGGGCACATCGGGACCGCTGACGTGCAGCAGCACCACCTCGGCGGACTCCGGCGCATGTGTGCGCAGGGCGTCCACACAGGCGGGCCAGGTGCCCTCGACCAGCCAGGCGATCACACGCATCGGGTCGGCCTCCCGTCAGAGAACGTGCAGCGACCCCCACAGTGCCACCACCGCGACCGCGAGGGAGGACGGCACGGCGAGCAGCCCCAGCCGGGTGAACTCGCCGAGGTTCACGTCGTGCTCGTGCTGGTGCACGATCCGCCGCCACAGCAGCGTCGCCAGCGAGCCGGCGTAGGTCAGGTTCGGGCCGATGTTCACCCCGAGCAGCACGGCCAGCACCGCGCCGGGCCCGGCCGGCACGGCGAGCGGCAGCAGGACCAGCACCGCGGGCAGGTTGTTGACGATGTTCGCGAGGACCGCGGCCAGCACGGCGGTCCCCAGCAGCGCGGGCAGTCCGGTGCCGCCCGGCACGACGCGCCCGAGCACGTCGGAGAGCCCGTTGTCCACCACCGCCCGCACCACGATGCCCAGCGCGAGCACGAACGCGAGGAACGCCGGGGCCGCCGCCTTCACCACGGCCGACGGGGTCGCCTCGCGCCGCACCAGCGCCCGCCCGGCCAGGACCAGCGCACCGGCCGCCGCCACCCATGCGGGCTCGACGCCGAAGGCCGAGGCCACCACGAACCCGGCCAGCGTGCAGACGACGGTCACCACCGCGAACCGGGGGAAGACGGGCGGCTCGCCGGTGTCCCGGCCCGCCGGGGCCGCCGCCGCGAGGTCACCGGCGAAGAACCGCCGGAACACCAGGTACTCGACGCCGATCGCCGCCAGCCACGGCAGCGCCATCAGCGCCGCGAACCGGGTGAAGCTCAGCCCGCTCGCCGCGAACGCCAGCAGGTTGGTCAGATTGGACACCGGCAGCAGCAGCGACGCCGTGTTCGACAGATGCGTGCAGGCGTACACATGCGGCTTGGGGCGTACGCCGGTGCGCGCGGCGGTGGCGAACACCACCGGGGTGAGCAGCACGATCGTGGCGTCCAGGCTGAGCACGGCGGTGATCGCGGAGGCGAGCACGAAGACCGCCGTGAGCAGCCGTACCGGACGCCCGGCCGCCCAGCGGGCCATCCACGCCCCGCAGGCCCGGAACAGCCCCTCCACGGCACAGAAGTGGGCGAGCACCAGGACCGCCGCGAGGAAACCGACCACCGGGCCCAGCCGCTCCACCTCCGCGCGGGCGTGGTCGAGGGAGATGGCGCCGGTGGCGATCGCGATGCCGGCGGCCGGTACGGCCATCGCCGCCTCGGGCCACCCGAAGGGCCGTACGACGGCGAAGGCGAGTACCGCGAGGAGCAGTACGACCGAGAGTGCTTCGGCGAGCGAGCTGTTCAGGGCGGGTCCCTCCGGAATCGATCACGCTTTCCCGCCCATCAAAACAGATGCCCCCGACCGCCCGGCGACGGCCGGGGTGCGACGCGTCAGGGAGCGGTGCCGGGGCTGAACACGGTGAGGAACACGGAAGAGGAGTTCCCGGAGACGGGCACCTCACCTCCCGTCCACGTCACCTTCAGATGGTCCCGTTCGTCCGGAGGGGTGATCAGCAGCGCGGCCGGCCTCGCGGTCTTCGCGCCGCTGACCCCGGGGTTGGAGAAGGTCAGGCCGGCCCAGGCGCTCTGGCCCGGCCCGAGGGTGACGGTCGTGGCCGAGCCCGACTCGCGCCGGGGGTCGGGGCCGAGCTGGGCGCCGCTCGCGTTCACGAAGGCCGCGCCCGGGAAGCCGCGCACCGTGCAGGTGCGGCCGGAGGCGTTGGTGAGCACCAGGGGGAAGTTCTCCTGGCCCGCGCCCGGGTCGTTGCGGCCCACGGAGGCGCGCAGTTCGGAGGTGTGACAGCGGGTGCTCGCCGCCGGGGTCGTCCCGCCGCCGCCCGAGGTGGCGGTCGTCCGGGACACCGGCGTCGAGGGGGCGCCGGTGGGCGCGGAGGAGGCGGGGGAGGGCGTGGCCGCGGTGCGGGACGCCGGCGGTGTCGGGTCGCCGGTCGCGGGCGCGGCCGTACCCGAGGCCGTCATGGGCGGATTGCTGTGCACGTCCTGGCCGTTGCCGCAGGCGGTCAGCAGGCCCAGCACGGCGACCGAGCCCGCGAACAGGGCCCCGCGCCGCGCGGACCGTGGGGTGTACACCATGTCGCTCAACACTCCTGGAAGATCGGGGCACGCGACGCGTGCCTACGGTGCCGAGTGCGCCGTCACCCCACTCCGATGCACGGACCGTGGGAAAAGTTCGGAACACAGGGGTTCTTTTCCCCGCTCCGGTCCCCGGCCGACCCCTCAGCGCACCCGCAGTGAACGCAGTACGCCATCGGTGGCGTCGCCGTCACCCCGCTGGCGTAGCTGCACATAGACCTGCGGCTCGGCGGCGCCGTCCGCCGGGACCAGCGCCGACTCGGTGATCGAACCGCCGTCCGGACAGCCGCTCCAGGACCGCACCAGGCCGTGCCAGCCGGCACTGCGGAAGCCGCGGCCGCCGGCGTAGTGGCATCCGGTGTGCGCGAGCGCCTTCACCCGGGCGGTGACGTCGCCGTGCTCGCTGACGCCGACGAACACGCCGTCGACGGGAGCGCCGAGGTCGGGCCAGCGGGACAGGCTGGAGGCCACCACCAGGCCCGGCTCGCGCCCCGCGCGCAGGCCCAGCACCCGCGGGTCCCAGCCGGAGTCGCGCAGTTCGCGGTCCCAGGCCGCCGGTACCCGGACGCTCACCCTGCCTTCCGAGTCCGCCACCCGGGCCTGCTCGGCGGTGCCGCCACGGTGGATCACCACGGTCACCGTGACCGCCGCGACCGCCGCCGCGACCAGGGCGGCCACGGACAGCGTCGCCGTGTTCAGCCGGCCGCGCACCCGGTCCAGCCGCCGCCGCTGCTGCCCGGGACCCGCCGCCAGCCGGTCCAGCTCGGCCGCGAACTGCCGCGCGCCAGGCCAGCGCCGGGCCCGGTCCGGCTCAAGGGCGCGCAGCAGGGCCCGCGCCACGTCGTCGGCGAGGGAGGGGCGCAGCCGCGCGGGCGGTACCACCTTGCCCGGCGGACCCGGCACGCACCCGGTGACCAGCTCGTAGCCGACCGCGCCCAGGCTGTAGACGTCGGCCCGCTCGTCGATGCCCGCGCCGGGCTCCGCCTGTTCCGGCGGCCGGTAGCCCGCCGAGCCCGCCGCCAGGGTGAGCACCGAGCCCTGCGCCAGGCTCTTGGCGAGCCCCAGATCGGCCAGCAGCACCCGCCGGGTGCCGTCCGGGGCGGTGTGCAGCAGCACATTCGTCGGCTTGATGTCGCGGTGCACGATCCCCGCCTCGTGCAGCGCGGCGGCGGCCCGGGTGGCCTCCGCCGTCAGCGACAGCGCCTCCGGCACCGGCAGCGGACCGTCCCTCAGCAGCTCGGCGAGGGTGCCGCCGTCGGCGTACTCCATCACGAAGTACGGCCTGCCGTCCGGGAGTTCACCGATGTCGTAGACCTGCACGACCCGGCTGGACCCGGCCCGGCGCAACAGCCGCGCCTCGGACAGGAAACGGTCCCGGACGTCCAGCCGGTGCGACCAGTTCTCGGCGAGGACCTTCACCGCCACCGGGGCCTCCAGCTCCGGGTCGTGGGCGAGCCACACGGTGGCGAACGCGCCGGTGCCCAGCGGTCGTTCGAGACGGTACCGGCCGATCCGCTCCAGGGAGTGCATACGACTATCATGCCTGCCCTGAGATCGACTCGAAGGGGGCCGTGACGTGCGGGACGAGGCGCCGGTGGAGGAACTCGCCCGGCGTGCCGCCGCCGGGGACACCGAGGCCCTGGACCGGCTGCTGGCCGAGGTGCGGCCCGAGGTCGTACGCCGCTGCGGGCGCTTCCTGCCCTGCCGAGAGGACGCCGAGGAGGCCGCCCAGGACGTGCTGCTCCAAGTGGCCCGCCGCGTGGGTACCTTCGAGGGCCGCAGCCGCTTCGGCACCTGGCTGTACACCGTGGTCGCCAACTGCTGCCGGCAGAAGTACCGCGAGCTGAAGCGGCGGGCCGCCGAACAGCCCTTCCCCGTCGAGCGGGAGCACGCGGTCGACCCGCGCACCACCAGCGTCATCGCCGGTTCCCGGGTGGACCTGCTGGAGGCGCTGGAGCGGCTGGAGCGGGAGCACCCGCGGCTGGTCGCGCCGCTGGTCTACCGGGACATCTGCCAACTGGACTACGCCGAGGCCGCCGAGCGCGCCGGCGTCCCGCTCGGCACCTTCAAGTCCCGTCTGCACGAGGCCCGCAGACAGGTGAGACCCTGGCTCACGGGCTTCTGACGACGGCTACCGGTCCTCCTCGAACACGGACAGCTCCGCCCAGATCGTCTTGCCGGCCGCGGTGTACCGGCTGCCCCAGCGCTGGGTGAGCTGGGCGACCAGCAGCAGCCCCCGGCCGCCCTCGTCGAAGGTCTTGGCCCGGCGCAGGTGCGGGGCGGTGTGATTGGTGTCGGAGACCTCGCAGGTCAGTGTGGCCGCGTCATGGATCAGCCGGAGACGGATCGGACGGGCGCCGTAGCGGATGGCGTTGGTGACCAGCTCGCTGACCACCAGCTCCGCGGTGAACGTGGCCTCGCTGAGCCCCCAGACGTCCAGTTGCTCCACCGCCTGCTTGCGGATCGGCGCGACCAGCGCCGGGTCCGCCGGGATGTCCCAGGTCGCCACCTGGGAGGCGGGCAGGCCCTGGGTGCGGGCGAGCAGCAGCGCCACGTCGTCGGAGGCGCCGCCGTAGGGCAGCAGGGTGCGCAGGACGTGGTCGCAGGAGGCGTCGAGCGAGCGGGCGGGCGCGCCCAGCGCCTCGAAGAGCATCGCGCGTCCGATGTCGCTCTCCCGCTCCCGGGACTTGACCAGGCCGTCCGTGTACAGCGCGAGCACGGTGCCCTCGGGCAGCCGCACCTCGGCGGACTCGAAGGGCAGCCCGCCCAGGCCCAGCGGCGGTCCCGCGGGCAGGTCCAGCTCGTGCGGGCGGCCGGCCGGCGGCAGCAGCACGGGGGGCGGGTGCCCGGCGCGGGCCAGCGTGCAGGCCCGCGACACCGGGTCGTACACCGCGTACAGACAGGTCGCGCCGACTCCCGCGCCGCCGTCGCCGGCCTCCTCCGCGAGCCGCACCACCAGGTCGTCCAGGTGGGTCAGCAGCTCGTCCGGGGCCAGGTCGATGTCCGCGAGGGTGCGTACGGCGGTGCGCAGCCGGCCCATGGTGGCCGAGGCCTGGATGCCGTGCCCGACCACGTCCCCGACGACCATCGCGACCCGCAGCCCCGACAGCGGGATCACGTCGAACCAGTCGCCGCCCACACCCGCCCGCGCCGCCGGCAGATAGCGGGAGGAGACCTCCAGCGCGGCCGTGTGCGGCAGTGTGCGGGGCAGCAGGCTGCGTTGCAGGGCGAGGGCGGTCTCCCGCTCGCGCGAGTAGCGCCGGGCGTTGTCGATGCAGACCGCGGCACGGGCGGTGATCTCCTCGGCCAGCATCCGGTCGTCCGCGTCGAAGCCGTCCGGGCGCCGGTGCCGGATGAACACCGCGACGCCCAGGGTGAGGCCGCGGGCCCGCACCGGGACCGACATCGCGGAGTGGATGCCGAAGAGGCGCACCGACCGGGTGCGCGCGCTGTTCCAGTTCATCCACGTGTTCATGTCGCCCGCGATCTTCGAGGCGATGATGGTGCGGCCCGCGGTCAGCGAGTCCGCCTGCGGGGAGCCGCTCGGGTAGCGCTCGGTCTGCCCCGGCTTCATCACCGCCTCCGGCACTCCCTCCAGGACCGAGCGGTGGGCGGCCCGGCGCAGGGTGACCGGGGTGGCGACGCGGGCCGGCGGCTCACCGCCGTGCTCCTCGGGGTCCAGCAGGTCGACGGTGACGAAGTCGGCGAGCGCCGGCACGCACATGTCGGCCAGTTCCTGCGCCGTGCGGGTGACGTCGAGGGTGGTGCCGATGCGCACGCTCGCCTCGTTGACCAGCTGAAGCCGCTGCCGGGCCCGCTGGCTGTCGCTGACGTCGTGCGCGGCCAGGCACACACCGCGCACCCGGCCCGCGCGGTCCTTCACCGGGGCCATCCGGGCGAGCCAGGCGTGCGCCCGTAGCTCGCCGCCCGCCCGCATGACGGTCTGCACGTCCAGCGGCCGGCCGGTGGCCAGCACCTCGCGCATGCTCCGCGTCAGTTCCTCGCTCTGCGGCCCCTCGACCAGCTCGGAGAAGCGCAGGCCCCGCGCGTGCTCCTCCGGGAGCCCGGAGACCGCGGCCATGGCGTCGTTCATCCGGCGCAACCGCAGTTCCTCGTCGTACACCGCGATGGCGCACGGCGACTGGATCAGGCCCGCCTCGGCCAGCGGATCGTCCTCGGCGGGCGGCTCCGCGCCGGTCAGCGGGGTGACCAGGATCCACCGGCCCCCGTCGCCGTCGGCGGCCGGATGGTGCCGGGCGAGCAGCCACACGTCGACGCTGTGGCCGTCGTGGTGGCGCAGCGCGAGCGTGCCGTGCCAGCGGGAGCGCCGGGGCAGGGCGGGGGCGGGGCCGGTGAGCAGATCGGTGGCGGGGTGGCCCACGACGGCCTCGGCGGCGTGGCCGAGCAGGCGCCGCGCGCCCTCGTTCCACTCCACCAGCGTTCCGTCGTCATCGATGACCGCTCGGGCCGTCGCCGCCTCGTCGAACGGATAGCCCCGGCTCATCGTCGCCGCTCCCAAGCGCACACTCACAGTGATCAGTTGGCACGTCTCGCGACTTCCAGCCTAGTGCTTCGCGCCCGGGGGTGAGCGCCGGGCGGGGTGGGGCCGGGAGCGCGGGTGCCTGACGCGCGCGGTGAGTGGCGGCCGGTCCGTGCCGCCCCCGCCGTGCGGCCGCGGGAGGAAGGACGCCGCGCCGCTCTTGCCGGCGGAAGGCCGGCGGTGGTCACTTCGCGTCGTGGAAGACCAGGCCCAGCGTGCGCCGCCGTCCGGAGCGTACGGTGCTCACCCCGTGCCGCATCGCGCCGGCCGACCAGCCGCGGCGGGAGCGCACGGGGCGGTCCCGGGTGGTGAAGACCAGCCCGTGGCCCTGGCGCAGCGCGGATGGGGGTCGGCGCCGAGGGCCCGGCCCACGGCCTGGGTACGGGCCCGGGGCAGGCCCAGGGGCGCGGTCAGTCGGCCGTAGGCGGTCGTCGTCCCGTAGGGGATGTCCTCCAGGGCCCGCCAGACCGCCTGCCGGAACGGCGTCCCGGTGGCGGTGGGGGGAGTTCGAAGCGCGGGAGCCTGCCCGCGAAGTACGCGTCCAGCCGCCGGTGCGCCTCGGCGAACGGGCGGTCGTCACGCTCCCCGGACGGGATCTCCCAGGCGGGCAGGGACAGCGGGGTGAGGGTGGACCCGGCGGGGGAGCGCGCCCCGGTCAGCGGCAGCTCGCCCGGGGGGCTGGGGTGGAGGGTGTGGACGGTGCTCATCGGTCCCTTGCTCATCGGTCCTCCTCGCAAGGCTTTCCGTTCCGCGGTCGAGTCTGCTGCGCCGAACGGCCCGGGACCGGCGGGAATCGGACATGGCCCTCCGCCGTCCCGGGTAAGGGCAGGTACCCCACCGCATATGAGCTGACCTGCGGATATTTACGGCTGAGTACCCGAGGGGTACGGTTTGGCCCATGCCAGCTCTCAACGTGGAGTTCAGTGACCGGGAACTAGAGGACCTGCGGCAGATCGCCAAGGAGCGCGGTACGTCGATGAAGGCCCTCGTCCGCGAGGCCGCCGCCGCCGACATCGCCCGCCACCGGGCGCTGAAGGAGGGCGCCGAGGCGTTCCGCAGCTTCTTCACCACGCACGCCGAGGAGTTCGCCGCCGCGTTCCCCGAGGACGAGCCGCCCGCGCGGGGCGAGGCCGCCTGAGTGATGCCGCCCGTCATCCACATCGATGTCCCGTGGCTGCTCCAGCGGCACGAGGAGGTCCTGCCCGAACAGCCCGCGGTCGACGACTTCTCCGCGCTGGTCGCCGCCGTCGCCCGGCACCGGGTGGACCCGCCCCGGCTCGGCGTGGACTCCGATCCCGCCTGGCGGGCCGCCGCCCTGCTGCACACCCTCGCCCTGCTCAAGCCGCTGCCCGCGGCCAACGCGCGCTTCGCCTGCGCCACCGCGGTCGCCTACATGTTCGTCAGCGGCGTCGGCATCGACCCGCCCTACGGCGCGCTGGTGGACCTCGCCCGTGATCTGATCTCCGGCAAGACCGACGTGTACGGGGCCGCCGACCGGCTCCGCTCCTGGCAGATCTGAACATCCCCGCCCGGCGGTCGAGTTGGGACAGACCGTCCGCCGACTTCCCGGAATGTCCCCTGCGCGCCGCCCGCCGTCGCCCCTGCCCGCGGCCGCCGCGCACAGTCGGTCCCGCGATCCGCGATTCCTGTCGCAGTCCGTAGGCCGAGAGGGAAGCTGGTGCAGCGGTGGCCGAAGTCACTGCCCGGACGCACGTGGACGTACGCGACCGGGCCACATGGACGGAACTCTTCTACGACCTGGTGCTCGCCTTCGGGGTCAGCCAGGTCGCCCACGTGCTCGCCCTGCACCCCGGCTGGTCGCGCCTCGGCAGCTGCCTGCTCGTCCTGGTGCCGCTGTGGTGGGCGTGGGTCGACGTCGTGATGGCGATGAACGCCGTGCACGAGACCAACATGCAGCGTGTGTTCCTGCTGCTGGCCGGCCTCGCCACCTACGGGATGGGCATGTCCGCGCAGCACGCGCTGGAGAGCAGACCCGAGGCGCTCCTGTACGCGGGCAGCTATCTCGCCCTGAGACTGCTCATCGGCGAGGCCATCCGGCGTGAGTGCGCCCACTACACCATCCACCCCTACCGGGCGGGACTCGCCTTCGCGCTGGCGCTGTTCGCGGTGACCGCGCTGCCGGACCGGATGCGCGTCGCCGGGTGGGCGATCGCCGTGGTCGCCGAGATCCTCGCACCCCTCGTCCTCAGCAGCCATCTGCGGCAGCTGGCCTTCGGCGTCAACCACCTACCGGAGAGGTTCGGCCTGTTCATCATCATCGCGCTCGGCGAGAACGTCGTCTCCGTCGGCGCCTGGGTGGGCGGTCGCCGCCTCGGTGCGACCGAACTTGCCGCCGTCGCCCTCGCGTTCCTCACCGGATGCGGCCTGTGGTGGCTCTACTTCCACCTGGCCGCGTCCGCCGTCGCGCACGCCCTGCGCACCCATCCCACACCGGCCGTCGTCGTGCGCGACGTGCTCAGCTACGGCCATCTCGCCCTGGTGTCCGGTCTGTTGCTGGTCGCCGTGGGTGCCGACCGGATCGTCGCCGAACCGTCCGCGACCCCGCACCGGCTCGCCGCGGGACTGCTGCCCGTCGGCGCCGCCCTGTTCACCCTGACCTTCTGCTACACCCGCCGCAGGATGTTCGGGGCCGCCTCCCTGACCCGCTTCGCCGCCGGACTCGCGCTGCTCGGCCTCGCCGTCGCCGCGCCCCTGGTCCCGGGCCTCGCCACGCTCGGCGCCGTGGCGTTCGTGCTCGTCGCCGTCAACGGCCTGGAGCACTGGCTCCTGACCGGCGGCCGGCAGGTACCGATGATCTTCGTCAGACGCTGAGACCGGCGCTGACGACCGGCGCGGAGACCGGCGCCGGGCCAGGCACCGGGACGGATGCCCCACCGCCCGGCGCCCCCTCCGGACTCACCCTCAAGTGGCCAGGTACCGATGGCGACTTGACGCAGTGCACGATCCCCGCCCCGCCGACCGGCGACCGCCTCCCGCCCGCCCCTAGCTTTCTCGGGTGCCCGGCCGCGGCGTGCGGCGTGTGACAGCCCCGGCAACCGTTCGCGAAGGAGTGCTCCGATGACGATCCCGACGACCCAGGCTGTCGACGACGGCAATCTGTTCATCGACGGCAAGTTCCAGCCCGCAGACTCCCGAGAGACCGTCCAGGACATCAACCCGGCGACAGAGCAGCCGATATGCGAGGTGGCCTGGGCCGGTCCGAGCGACCTCGACCGCGCCGTGCAGGCGGCGCGCCGCGCCTTCGACGTGGGGCCCTGGCCCTCGATGCCGGCCAAGGAGCGCGGCCGGCTGATGCTGCGCATAGCCGACGGCATCGAGGCCGCCGGGGAGGAGCTGGCCCTGCTGGAGACCCTCGACGTCGGCAAGCCGATCACCTTCACGCGCGGCTTCGACGTACGGGCCGCGGCCGAGATCTTCCGCTACTACGCCGGCATGGTCGAGCAGCTGGAGGGCGCGGCCCGCCCGGCCGGCGCCCGCTCGCTCCAGTACACGCGCCGCGAGCCCGTCGGCGTGGTCGGTGCCATCACCCCCTTCAACTTCCCGCTGAACCTCGCGGTCAACAAGATCGCCCCGGCGCTCGCCGCGGGCAACACGATCGTCCACAAGCCCGCCGAGCAGACCCCGCTGACCGCCCTCGCGCTCGCCCGGATCATGGCCGAGGCGGGCCTGCCGGAGGGCGTGCACAACGTGGTCACCGGCGGCGGCGCGACCGTCGGCGCGGCCCTCGTCGAGCACCCCGGCATCGACAAGATCTCCTTCACCGGCTCCACGGCCACCGGCAAGCGGCTGATCGCGGCCGCGGCCGGCACGCTGAAGAAGGTCACCGTCGAACTCGGCGGCAAGGGCGCCAACATCGTCTTCGGCGACGCGGACATCGAACCGGCCGTGCAGGCGGCGTTCCAGGCCGGGTTCTTCAACACCGGCCAGTTCTGCATGAGCGGCTCGCGGCTGCTGGTGCACCGCTCCGTGCACGACCAGGTGGTGGACGCGCTGACCGGCGTACTCGGCGCGATCCCCGTCGGCGACCCGCTGGACGAGACCACCGTGCTCGGCCCGCTGGCCCACCGCCAGCAGCTCGACAAGGTCGTCGAATACGTCGGCATCGGACAGGAGGAGGGCGCCACCGTCGCCTACGGCGGTGCGCGCGGCCACGACGGGCCCGGTTACTTCCACCAGCCCACGCTCTTCACCGGCGCGAACCCCCAGATGCGCATCGCGCAGGAGGAGATCTTCGGTCCGGTCGTCACGGTGCTGCCGTTCGACACCGACGAGGAGGCCGTCGAGATCGCCAACGGCACGCCGTACGGGCTCGCCGCGGGTCTGCACACCCGCGACGTGCGCCGCGCCCACACCGTGGCCGCCCGGCTCCAGGCGGGCATCGTCTGGGTCAACACCTGGGCGGCGTTCGAGAACTCCACCTCCTTCGGCGGCTACAAGTCCTCCGGCTACGGCCGGGAGCTGGGCCCCGAGGGCATCGAGGAGTACCTGCAGTACAAGACCGTGTACGTCAATGTTGATTGAGGTAGAGATGTCCGACCAAACCCGCCCCGGCGCGCTCTCCGCCGGGCTCGTGCTGGGCGCGTTCCTGGCGCCCAGCGCGCTCGGAATGTCCGCGACGCCCATCGCTCTGCCCGCGCTCGGCGACAGCCTCTCGGTGGCCTCCGGGGCGACGGCCTGGGTGCTGGCGGGCTACACCCTGACCCTCTCCGTCGCCTCCGCCCTCGCCGGCCGCCTCGCCGACATCCGCGGTCTGCGCATGCCCATCGTCACCGGCATGATCGTGCTGCTCGCCGGAACGGTCCTCGTCGTCGCCGTCCCCTGGTTCCCGGCCGTCATCGCGGGCCGGATGCTCCAGGGCATCGGTGGTGGCGTCGCCGCCGTGCTCTCGTTCGGCGTCGCCAACCGGCTCTTCACCGACCCGCGCGAACGCGGCCGCACCATCGGCACGATGGGCGCCGTCGTCGGCATCGTCTCCGGTGGCGGCGCGCTGCTCGGCGGTGCCCTGACCGACCTGATCGGCTGGCAGGCGGCCCTCGCGCTGCCCGGTCTCTCGGCGATCGCCGCGCTGCGGGTGCTGCGCATCGCGCCCGTCACCCAGCCGCGCAAGGAGCGCCTGGACGCGCGCGGTGCCGTGCTCTGCCTCGCCCTCGCGGCCGCCCTCGCCGTCCTCCTCCAGGCCCGCACCACCCACCTGAAGGAGGACCTGGTCCTGGTGCTCGCGGTGCTCGCGATCGCGCTGGCCGCGGCCACGGTGTGGCACGTGCGCCGGGTGCCCGACGGGTTCCTGCCGCGCCTGGTCGTCAGCAACAGCCGCTTCGTGCTCGCGGCCGCGGCCGGTTTCACGCTCTTCGCCGGCTACCTCATCATCCAGTTCGCGGCGCCCCGGCTGATCCTGATGGACCACGACCTCAGCGTCACCCAGATCGGTCTGATCCTGCTGCCCACCGGTGTGGTCAGCGCCGTCCTGTCCCGCACGGCCGGCGGCCTCGCCCACAAGGTCGGTCCGCTGCGCCTGGTCACGGTGCTCACCGTGCTCAGCGCCGCCGGGCTGCTGCTCGCCGCGCTCGCGGGGCGCCAGCCGGTCGCCCTGGTGATCGCGGTGGCCGCCTGCGTCTCCGGATTCAGCGCGGGCCAGGTCGCCCTGATGGCCGCGGTGCCGCACCTGGTCGACAGCTCCGTGCACGGGGTGGCCGCCGGTGTGTTCCAGCTCGTGTTCATCACGGGTGGCTCGCTCGGCTCCGCCGCCGTCGGCGGCATGGTCGGAGCGATGAGCCTGTCCACCGCGATCGGGGTGCTCGCCGTGGTGCCGCTGATCGGCATGGTGGCCGCGGTGGCCGCGGCGCTGCTGGTGGCGCGGCGGTCGGCGCCGGTCGCCGTCCCCGTCGGCGCCCAGACCGCCGCCGGACCGGACCCGGCCCGCGCCGCCGGCTGACCCTTCCGCCCCGCCTCGCTGCCGTTCCCGGAGCCCGCTCCAGGAGCGGCAGCCCTTTTTTCCCACCTGTCCACGTCCGTTTCGCATCACTCGCTCACGAAGGAGTCGGAATGACTCGACTGACCCGCAGGGGTTTCCTCGGCACGGCCACCGGCGTCGGCGGTGCCGTCGTCCTCGGCGCCCAGAGCGCGCAGGCGGCGCCACGGGCCACCCCCGACGCGGCCGACTCCGGCGCCGTCGTCGGCACGGTGACCGTGACCCCGTCCGACCCGCGCTACCTGGACCTCACCCAGCGCGGATACAACGCCCGGTTCGCCGCGCGGCCCGACACGATACGACTCGTGCACTCCACCTCCCAGGTCGTCGCCGCCGTGCAGGAGGCGGTGACGGCCGGGGCCCGGATCGGGGTGCGCGGCGGCGGACACTGCCTCGACGGCCTCGTGGACGACCCGGGCGTGCGGACGCTGATCGACATGTCCGAGATGAACGCCATCGGCTACGACCCCTCCCGCCGCGCGTTCTCCGTACAGGGCGGCGCCACCCTCGGCCAGGTCTACCGCACCCTCTACCTCGAATGGGGCGTGACCATACCCGGCGGCGACTGCCCCACCGTCGGTGTCGGCGGCCATGTCTCCGGCGGCGGCTACGGCCCCCTCAACCGCAAGTACGGCTCCGTGGTCGACCACCTGTACGCCGTCGAGGTGGTGTACGTCGACGCCTCCGGCACCGCCCGCTGCGTGGTCGCCACCCGTGACGCCGCCGACCCCAACCGCGAGCTGTGGTGGGCCCACACCGGCGGTGGCGGCGGCCAGTTCGGGATCGTGACCACCTTCTGGTTCCGCTCCCCGGACGCCACCGGCACGGACCCGGCCGGCCTGCTGCCCAAGCCGCCGCACAGCCTGCTCAAGTCCTCCACCAGATGGGCCTGGACCGACCTGACCGAGGCCGACTTCACCCGCATCGTGCGCAACCACAACGCCTGGCACGCCGCCAACAACACACCGGGCACCGACTACGACACCCTGAACAGCGCCCTCCTGCTGTACAACCGCGTCCAGGGGGCCGTCAGCCTCACCGCCCAGATCGACGGCTCGCTGCCCGACTCGCAGGCGCTCATGGACGGTTACATCGCGGCGATCGCGGACGGCGTCGGTACCGCGCACACCACCAGCGCCCACAGCACGCCCTGGCTGAAGGAGTCCCTCAAGGACCACTACGACACCGGGCTGTACAACCGCGGCAAGTTCAAGGGCGCCTATCTGCGCAAGGGCTGGTCCGACGCGCAGCTCGCGGTCCTCTACCGCAACCTCAGCGACCCGGCGTACACCGGACACGGCGGCGCGATCCTCTTCTCCTACGGGGCCCAGGTCACCACGGTCGCCCCCGACGCCACCGCCCTCGCCCAGCGCGACTCGATGCTGAAGGCCAACTTCCTCACCTACTGGACGGACCCCGCCGAGGACGACCGCCACGTGGCCTGGCTGCGCGCCCTGTACCAGGACTTCTACGCCGCCACCGGGGGCGTCCCGCTGCCGGACGGCGACGCCGACGGGTCGTACATCAACTACCCCGACCCCGACCTCACCGACCCGCGCTGGAACGCCTCCGGGGTGCCCTGGCAGACCCTGTACTGGAAGGGCAACTACCCGCGCCTCCAGGCCGTGAAGAAGAAGTGGGACCCGAACAACGTCTTCCACCACGCCCTGTCCGTGACGGCGTCCTGACCGAACGCACCGCGGCCCCACCCCGGAACCAGGGTGGGGCCGCGGCCGTCCCGGGTCAGCCGAGCGCAGGGAAGACCACGCCGGTCAGTGACTCGCTGAGCTCCCGCAGCCGTGCCCGCGCCGCCGGGTCGTACGCCTGCGCGCCGGCCCGCGCGACGGTACTCCGGTTGAAGTACTCACCGCTCACCCCGGCGAGCGCAGGGTCGGTCACCAGGCGGGCGGTGTTGCGCATGCCCTCCTCGACGCTGCTCTGCGGGGTGAAGAGGTTCACCACGATCTTCGTCGGCATGTACGAGGCCGGGTGCAGGGCGTTGACCGTGACCCCGGTGCCGGCGAGCTGCTCGGCCAGGTCCTTGGTGAGGCTGATCTGGGCGAGCTTGGCCTGGCAGTACGCCTGGCCGCCGTCCCAGTGGCGCTCCAGCATCACGTCGTCGAAGTCGATCGGGGCCTGCCCCGCCGAGGTGACGTTGACGATGCGGGCCGGGGCGGAGCGCACCAGCAGCGGGGCCAGCCGGCAGCTGAGGACGTACCCGGCCAGATAGTCGACCTGGAAGGTGAGTTCGAGGCCGTCCTGGCTCTGCTGGCGGGCCAGCTCCACGCCGATGCCGGCGTTGTTGACGAGGACGTCGAGCCGGTCGTACGTGGCGAGGACCCGGTCGGCCAGCTTGCCGATGTCCTCCAGCGAGGAGAAGTCGGCCAGCTCGTAGCCGAACCGGTCCGCGCCGGTCTTCGCCCGCAGCTCCTCCAGCAGCTCCTCGCCCTTGCGGGGGCTGCGGCCGTGCAGGATCAAGGTGGCGCCCTGCTCGGCGAGTTCATGGGCGAGGGCGCGGCCGAGCCCGTCGGTCGCGCCGGTGATGAGAATGGTCTGTTCGCTGACAGGGCTCATGTTTTTCCTCGTGTGCGTCGGAACATGGCTGGGGCACGGCCGGCCGAGTTCGGCCGGCCGTGCCCGGTCGCGGTCGTACGCGATCACGTGCTCACGCGTAGGACCGCAGTTCTTCGGGGGTCTGATCGGTGTAGCCCTGGCTCACCTCGACGACGACGCCGTCGGGGTCGCGGACCCAGACCGTCTTCCATCCGGGGATGAACTCGTCGAAGGCCAGCGGCCCGAGCAGGACCTCCAGCTCGTGTCCGGCCGCCGCCAGGAACGCGTCCACGTCGTCCACCTGGAAGGCGAGGTGGCGGGCGGCACCGGGGTGGTCCGGCCCGTCCTTCGCGGTGGCGAAGGCGGGCTCGGCGGTGGTGGGGAAGAGTTCGAGGTAGACCGGGCCGCTCTTGAGGAAGACGACCCGGCTCCCGTCGGCCTCGACCACGCGGGCGCGCTCGAAGCCGAACCAGCGGCGGTAGAACTCCTCCGTGGCCTGCTGGTCACGGCAGTTGAGGCCGACATGCGACCAACGGGCCTTCCGGGGTGCGGACACGGGCCTCACGCCCCGCCGGTGACGGGGGCGAAAGGCACCGTGTCGTGCACGTTCGTCATGTAGACGATCAGCCCGTCGGCGATGCGGAAGTAGTTGCACACGTCCGCCTCGACGGACTCGCCCTTCGGGGTGCGGGCGGAGATGTGCGAGACGACGGCGGCCTGGTCGCCCTCGATGACGGTGTGCACGGGGACGTTGGAGAAGGACGCGTACATCTGCGGGAACCCCTTCATCATGTCCCGCAGGGTCTCGCGGCCCTCCACATGCCCGGCGAGCTGCTCGTCCATCGTCTGGTCGACGGCGAACAGATCGCACCAGGGGTCCCAGTCGCCGGAGTTGGCGAGCCGGTAGTAGGTGTCGACGATCTCACGGGTGTTCATCGCGGCCTCCTGGGCGCGGAGCGGTCGGCGGGTCACGGTGTCAGGGCAGCGGCACGTCGAGCTGGCGCATCAGGCCCGCGGTGTCGGCCTGCACCCAGCGCTCGACCACCTTCGCGTCCTCCAGGCGGTACACCTCCAGACTGGTCCAGGAGACCTCGCGGCCGTCGGGCTCCTGGCCGAAGAACGGGGCGACGTGCTTGCCGTGGAAGGTGATGTGCATGATCACCTTGTCCGGCGAGGCCGGGTACAGGGCGTCCAGGTGCACGGTGAAGTCGAGGGCGTCGTGGGCGGCCTTGATGATGACCTTCAGCTCGTCCAGGCTCGACACGTCCCAGGCCGGGTTGTTGTCCCGGAAGGTCGGACCGAACAGCTCGTCCAGGTCGTCGTAGCGGCGCTCGTTCACGGCGTCGCTGACCGCCTGCACGGTCGCCAGGTTCGCGGCGTCCGTGGAGACCTGCTCGCGCAGGCCGAGCAGGTCGTCCTGGGCCCAGCGCTCCACGAACCGGCCGTCCTCGACGCGCCAGATCTCCGTGGTCGTCCACTCCACGGCGCGCCCGGTCGCCGGGAAGCCGAACACCGGCTCGCGGTGCGTCCCGGTCAGCCGCACCCGCGTGACGACCTTGTCGTCCGCGCCGTCGACGGTGAGCGCCTCCTCCAGCTCCCCCTTGACGGCGAACGTCGCGTGCGCGCCCCGCAGCGCGGCCAGGTAGTCCTCCCGGCCCTTGATCTCGAAGCCGGGGTGGTGGTCGGTGAAGTCCGCGCCGATGACCTCGGTGACGGTGTCGTAGTCGGCGGCGTTGAAGGCGTCGAGGAAGCGCCGGTACAGTGCGGCGCTCGCGGAGTTGCGGTCAGACGTGGGCATGGTCGGTCCCCTCGGTCCGTCGGTGGTGTGAGTCCCTGATCAGCTCGGCCGCGCGCTCGCCGATCATCACGCTCGGGGCGTGGGTGTTGCCCGCGACGATCGTCGGCATCACGGAGGCGTCGGCGACGCGCAGCCCGGCGATGCCGTGCACGCGCAGCTCGTGGTCGGTGACCGCGTCCGTCCCCGTGCCCATGCGGCAGGTGCCGGCCGGGTGCCACAGGGTGGTCGCGCGCGCGGCGACGTAGGCGCGCAGCTCCCGGGGGTCGTGGACGTCGGCGCCGGGCCCGAGTTCGGCGCCGCGCAGCCGGTCGAAGGCGGTGGTGTGGGCCAGCTCCCGGGCCAGCAGCACGCCGTGCACCAGGACGTCCGTGTCGGCCGCCGCGGTGAGGTAGCCCGCCTGGACGACGGCGGGGGCCGCCGGGTCGGTGGAGCGCAGCCGGACCCGGCCGCGGCTCTCGGGCAGCAGCGCGATCGGTGCGAACGTGAAGCCGGGGCCGGCCTGCTGCTCGGCGGGCGCGTTCGGGGCGAGGAACTTCACCGGCCCGAAGGTGAACTGGAGATCGGGCGCCCGGTCCTCCGCGCCGCCCCGGGTGTGCGTGAACAGGCCCGCCTCGGAGAGCATCGCCCCCTCGGGATGCTCCTCGCGGGACTGGTAGCACACCGGCACGAACAGATGGTCCTGGAGATTGCCGCCGACGCCCGGGAGGTGCTGGACGACGGCGATGCCGTGCGCGCGCAGGTGCGCGGCCGGGCCGATGCCGGACAGCATGAGCAGCTTCGGCGTCTCGAAGGCGCCCGCGCTGACCACGACCTCCTCGTCCGCCCACGCCCGCTGTCGCTGCCCGTCCAGGAGGTACTCGACGCCGGTGACGCGGGTGCCGTCCAGCAGCAGACGGGTGGCGTGGGCGCCGGTCGCCACGGTCAGGTTCGGGCGGTCGAGCGCCGGGCGCAGATAGGCGGTCGCCGTCGAGGCGCGGGTGCCCTCGTCGGTGCGGGTGGTCTGGTACAGGAAGCCGTAGCCGTCCTGGCGCTCGCCGTTGTAGTCGTCGCCGGGCGCGTCGAAGCCGAGGTGCCGGGTGGCCGCGACGAACGCCTGCGCGATCGGGGTCGGATCGGTGTGGTCGCGCACCCGCACCGGGCCGCCCTTGCCGCGCAGCGCGTCGCCGCCGCGGTCGTAGTCCTCGGCGCGGCGGAACGCGGGCAGCACGTCCGCGTACGACCAGCCGGGGTTGCCCGCGGCCGCCCAGCCGTCGTAGTCGTGGCGGCTGCCGCGCACCCACATCAGGGCGTTGACGGAGCTGCAGCCGCCCGCCATCTTGCCGCGGGCCACCGGGACGCGCCGGCCGTCGAGCGCGGCCTCCGGCTCGGTCGCGTAGCCCCAGTCGATCGTGGGGCTCCACTCGCTGGTCAGCAGGGCGAGGAGGGAGGCCGCGTCGGTGCGGTGGATCTCGGGCCGCTCGTCCCAGCCACCCGCCTCCAGGAGCAGCACGCGGATGTCCGGGTCCTCGGTGAGCCGGCTCGCCACGGCGCAGCCCGCGCTGCCGGCGCCGACGACGACGTAGTCGTACGACATGGGAACCTCCCGGTTCGGTGGCTCAGGCCGGGTTCAGGTCGCCGACGTGGTACGTGCGGATCCGCAGCGACCCGTCGGCGGGATCGCGCACCAGCTGCCAGGTCTGCTCGATGCGCAGGGCCGAGACGCTGCCGTCGGACAGGTTCTTGGCGGTCCACACCACGGTCACCTCGACGTCGACGTGACCCTCGTGCTCGTCGGTGCGCAGCTTCTCCACGATGTGGCTCTGCGGCCCGAACGCCTCGCCCACGGCCGCGTACCATTCGCGGAAGTCCGCGTGGCCGTGCAGGGTGCGCTCGGGGAAGACCATCTCCAGGCCGTCGTCGATCACGAACGGCAGCAGGTCCTCGACCGGCTCGTGGCTGCTCAGGATGTCGTACCAGTGCTGGACGAACGCGGCGGCCTCCCGGCCGGGCCGCGTCCGCGGACTCTGTGCGGTCGTCATGCCAAGTCCTCCTCGCTGAAGGAGTGTCCGGTGTCCCCCGGACGGGTCCCGGACGATTGCGCCACGACCGCCCGCGCCGGGGCCCGGTCCACGGTGCCCGGCAGCCGCATTGCGTGAGGTCGGGCGGTGTGCTTGCCGACGTCGATCGGCGAAATGCCGTAGTACATCCGGCCACTTGGGGATGTGGGGGCACCGGCGGGGCCACCCCTGTCCGGCCCGGCGTGCGGACCGTAGACATGAGTTCGACCGGTCCCGTTCGACCCGCGTCGCACGAGAGGACAACCCATGAGCAAGCGCATCCTCGTCGTCCTGTCCGAATACGGTTACTGGGGCGAGGAGTTGATCGGCCCACTGGAGACCTTCGACAAGGCCGGCTACCAGGTCACCTTCGCCACCCCCACCGGCAAGCGCCCGGTCGCCCTGCCCCCGAGCATGGACCCCGACTACGTCGACCCGCCGCTCGGCCGCTCCGTCACCACGCCCGAGATGGCCGACAAGGTCCGGGCGATCGACAACTCCCCGCGCCTGGACGGCCCGCTCGATCTGTCGTCCTGGCTGCCCGACCGGCCCTACCGCTCCAAGCCGTACTTCCTGCGCGACTGGGAGGCGTACAACACCCGCCTGGAGCAGATCCGCGAGCAGATCGCCGACCGCTACGACGCGCTGCTCATCGTCGGCGGCTCCGGGCCCATCGTGGACCTGGCCAACAACTGGCGGGTGCACGACCTGATCCTCGCCTTCCACGCCCTGGACCTGCCCATCGCCGCGGAGTGCTACGGCGTCGCGCCGCTGGCCTTCGCCCGCGACCAGGAGGACCGCGTCTCGATCATCCGGGGCAAGCACGTCACCGGCCACTGCATCGAGTACGACTACAAGGACGGCACCGGCTTCATGGGCACCGACTTCGTGATCGGCCCGCCGCCCTACCCGCTGGAGTACATCCTGCGGGACGCCACCGCGCCCGGCGGCGCCTTCCACGGCAACTTCGGCAAGGAGACGTCCGTCATCGTCGACTACCCGTTCATCACGGGGCGTTCGACCCCGGACTCGTACCTGACGGGCCAGAAGCTCGTCGAGGTCCTGGAGGACGGCCTGCGGCAGTGGGGCTTCAAGGCCACCGACTGACCCTCGCCGGCACGTCCGTCACGTAGGCCTTCGCAGAAAGGTGCACGTCATGGTCAGCAGGCCCGCGCGGGTCGCGATCCTCGAACAACTGCGCGCCGACGGGGTGCGCCACATGTTCGGCAACCCCGGCACGGTCGAGCAGGGCTTCCTCGACGAATTGCGCAACTTCCCGGACATCGAGTACATCCTCGCGCTCCAGGAGTCCAGTGTCGTCGGCCTCGCCGACGGCTACGCGCGGGCCACGCGCACCCCGGCCGTGATGCAGTTGCACACCGGCGTCGGCGTCGGCAACGCGGTCGGCATGCTCTACCAGGCAAAGCGCGGCCACGCCCCGCTGGTGGCCATCGCCGGCGAGGCGGGGCTGCGCTACGACGCCATGGACGCCCAGATGGCCGTCGACCTGGTCGCCATGGCCGAGCCCGTCACCAAGTGGGCGACGCGCGTGGTGGACCCGGGCTCGACGCTGCGGGTGCTGCGCCGCGCCTTCAAGATGGCCGCGACCCCGCCGTACGGCCCGGTCCTCGTCGTGCTGCCCGCCGACGTCATGGACCGGGACACCGGCGAGCCGGCCGTGCCCACCTCGTACGTCGGCTTCGCGGCCACGCCCGATGCCGAGGTGCTGGACCGGGCGGCCACGCTGCTGGCCGGTGCCGAGCGGCCGATCGTGATCGCGGGCGACGGCGTGCACTTCGCCGGCGCCCAGCAGGAGCTGGGTCGGCTCGCCACGACCTGGGGCGCCGAGGTGTGGGGGGCGGACTGGGCGGAGGTGAACCTCTCCGTGGAACACCCGGCGTATGCCGGGCAGTTGGGGCACATGTTCGGCGAAAGCAGCCGGAAGGTCACCGGTGCCGCGGACGCCGTCCTGATCGTCGGCACCTACGCGCTGCCCGAGGTGTACCCGGCCCTCGACGGCGTCTTCGCCGACGGCGCCCCCGTCGTCCACATCGACCTGGACACCGACGCCATCGCCAAGAACTTCCCCGTGGACCTGGGCATCGCCGCCGACCCCCGGCGCGCGCTCGACGGCCTCGCGAACGCGCTGGAGCGGCGGATGAGCCCGCGCGGCCGGGCTCGGGCGGCCGAGTGGACCGAGGAGCGGTCGGCCCGGCGCTCGCGTGAACGCGCCGCGGCCCTGCGGCGGGACGAGGCCGCGCTCGACGCGGACGCCCTGCCCACGACCGCCTTCCTCCAGGAGCTGGCGCGACGGCTGCCGGACGACGCCGTGGTGTTCGACGAGGCGCTCACCGCGTCCCCCGACCTCACCCGCCACCTGCCGCCGACCCGCCCCGGCCACTGGCACCAGACCCGGGGCGGCTCCCTCGGCGTCGGCATCCCGGGCGCCATCGCCGCCCGACTCGCCCATCCCGAGCGGACGGTGGTCGGCTTCACCGGCGACGGCGGCTCCATGTACACCATCCAGGCGCTGTGGACGGCGGCCCGCTACGACATCGGCGCCAAGTTCGTGATCTGCAACAACAGCAGCTACAAGCTCCTCGAACTCAACATCGAGGAGTACTGGAGGAGCGTGGGCGTCGCCGCGCACGAGCAGCCGCCGATCTTCGACCTGTCCGCGCCGGCCATCGACTTCGTGACGCTCGCGCGCTCCCTCGGGGTCCCGGGCGTCCGCGTCGAGAAACCCGAGCAGGCCAAGGCGGCCGTCGAGCAGGCGCTCGGCACCCCGGGCCCCTTCCTGATCGACCTGGTCACCGGGCGAGGAAGAGAGGAGTGAGCCGTGCGACTGACGGGGCACAAGATCGCGATACTGCTGGAGAGCGACTTCTACGAACCCGAGATCCTCTACTACCAGCACCGCTTCCCCGAGGAAGGCGCCGAGGTGCACTTCCTGTCCCGGATGTGGGGCCAGGACGAGATCACCTTCCAGGGGCACGAGCACCGGATGCCGTTCGTGGTGCGCGAGTCCTTCGAGGACATCGACGAGTTCGCGCTCAAGGAGTTCTCCGCGGTGATCGTCCCCTCCGGGATGGTCTCCGACCGGCTGCGCTACACCGAGGACCCGGCGGAACTCCCGCCCGCGGCGCGGTTCCTGCGTCGGGCCTTCCAGGACCCGGCCATCGTCAAGGGCATCATCTGCCACGGCATGTGGCTGACCGCGCCGGTGCCGCACCTGGTGCGCGGGCGCCGGGCCGTCGTCCACAACAACCTGCTCGGCGACCTGCGCAACATGGGCGGTCTGTACGTCGACGAGGACGTGGTGGTCGACGAGGACCTGGTCACGGCGCGCACCGGCGCGCACTGCCATCTCTTCGCCCGCACGATCATCGACCTGATCGCCCTGCGGGACCGGGACCGGGAACGGGCGGCACGGGCGCGGGGCGTCACCCGCGCCGCGGCGCTGGGAGGCGCGCGATGACCGCCGTCATGGACCCCGGCGCCCGCGTTCCGGTCGGCGACCGCATTCCGATCCGCGACGTCCGCCCCCGGGTGCGCGACGGCGCCGTGCCGGTGAAGGCCGTCACCGGGGAGACCCTCACCATCAGTGCCACGGTGTTCCGCGAGGGCTCCGGAGGGATCGGCGCCAACGTCGTGCTGCGGGACCCGACGGGACGGCCCGGGGCCTGGACCCCGATGACCCTCGTGGATCCCGACGCCGACCGCTGGGAGGCCACCGTCGTGGCCGGCGAACCCGGCCGGTGGACGTACAGCGTCGAGGCGTGGGCCGACCCCGTCGCCACCTGGCGCCGCGACGCCGAGCTGAAGATCCCCGCCGGGGTCGACGTCGCACTCACGCTCGCCGAGGGCGCGCTGCTGTACGAGCGGGCCGCCTTCGGGATCCCGGACACCGGCCGCCGGGAGGCGGTGAACGCGGTGGCGCGAGCCCTGCGCGACGAGACGAGCCCGGCCCTCCTGCGGCTCGCCGCGACCGCCGCACCCGAGGCGGTCGCCGCGCTCCGGCGCCACCCGCTGCGCGAACTCGTCACCCCCTCCTGGCCGTTGCCCCTCCTTGTGGAGGGACGCCGGGCCCTCGTCGGCGCCTGGTACGAGATGTTCCCGCGCTCGGAGGGCGCCCGGCTCGCCGACGGCGCACCGCCGGTCAGCGGCACGTTCGCGACGGCGGCGCGACGGCTGCCCGCGATCGCCGCGATGGGCTTCGACGTGGTGTACCTGCCGCCGATCCACCCCATCGGGCGCACCCACCGCAAGGGGCGGGACAACGCCCTCGTCGCGGGCGAGCACGACGTGGGCTCGCCGTGGGCGATCGGCTCGGCCGAGGGCGGCCACGACGCCGTCCACCCGGACCTCGGCACCCTGGAGGACTTCCGCGGCTTCGTCGCGGCGGCAGCGGAGTCGGGCCTCGCGGTGGCGCTGGACTTCGCCCTCCAGTGCTCGCCCGACCATCCGTGGCTGACCGAGCACCCCGAGTGGTTCACCCAGCGTGCCGACGGCTCCGTCGCGCCCGCCGAGAACCCGCCCAAGAAGTACGAGGACATCCATCCCCTCGCCTTCGACCGCGACTTCGAGGGGCTCGTCGCCGAGAGCGTGCGGCTGCTGCGGTTCTGGATGGAGCAGGGGGTGCGGATCTTCCGCGTCGACAACCCCCACACCAAGCCCGTCGGCTTCTGGCAGCGGGTGATCGCGCAGATCAACGACCGCGATCCGGACGTGGTGTTCCTCGCGGAGGCCTTCACCCGGCGGGCCATGGTGCACGCCCTCGCGCAGGCCGGCTTCCAGCAGTCGTACACGTACTTCACCTGGAAGAACGAGAAGGAGGAGCTGACCGAGTACGCGAGTGAACTCGCCCACGAGAGCGCGGACTTCCTGCGGCCCAACCTCTTCGTGAACACCCCGGACATCCTGCACGCCTACCTCCAGAACGGCGACCGCCCGGCCTTCGAGGCCCGCGCCGTGCTCGCCGCGACGCTGGCCCCTGCCTGGGGCGTGTACGCGGGGTACGAACTGTGCGAGAACGAGGCACTGGAGCCGGGCACCGAGGACTACCGGAACTCCGAGAAGTACGAGCTGCGTCCGCGCGACTGGGCCGCCGCGGAGGCCGAGGGCCGCTCCATCGCCCCGCTGATCACCCGCCTCAACGAGCTGCGCCGCGCCCACCCGGCCCTCCAGGAACTGCGCAACCTGCGCTTCCACAGCGTGCCGCACCCCGAGGTCGTCGCCTACTCCAAGCAGGTGCGGCTGCCCGACGGCTCCGTGGACACCGTCCTCGCCGTCGTCAACCTCGATCCGCACCACCCGGCCGAGGGCACCGTCACCTTCGACCTGGCCGCGCTCGGCCTGCCCGACGACGGCTCCCTGAAGATGCGCGACGAACTCACCGGCGAGATCCACGCCTGGCGCTCCCAGACGTACTTCCGCCTGGAACCGGGGCGCGGCCCGGCCCACCTCCTGGTCCCGCTGCGGGAGGGGACATGACGGCCGTGGCGACACAGGCCGGTCCGCGCTGGCTCCTCGCCCCGCTGCTGCCGTTGCTCGGCCCCTGGCTGCGCACACGCCGCTGGTACGCGGCCGAGGCGGGGGCCGAGCGCCTCGTCCCGGTCGTGGTGGACGTCGTACGGCACGAGGCGCCCGTCCTGCTGCACGCCGTGCTGCGCACCGGCTCCGGCCGGCTGTACCAGTTCCTCCTCGGCCTGCGCCCCGAACTGCCCGGACGGCTCGCGGACGCGGCCATCGGGCGTGTGGGGGAGGGGAGCTGGCTCGGCTGGACGCTGTACGAGGCCACGGAGGACGCCGTGCTCATGGGCGTCCTCCTGCACCACCTCGTGCGCGGCGGGGGCGGCGGGCCGCGCCTGGAGCGCACCACCCCGATGCCGCTGCCGGTGAGCCTGCCGGCCCGGCCGCTGACCGCCGACCAGAGCAACAGCGCCGTCGGCTACGGCGACCGGCTGCTGCTGAAGATCTACCGGCGGCCCGAGCCGGGCCCGCACCTGGAGGTCGAGACGCTGCGCTCGCTCACCGCCGCGCGCTGCCCCCGCACCCCCCGGCTGCACGGCATCCTGCTCGGCGGTGACACGGGACTGGTCCTCGGGCTGATGGAGGACCTCCTGCCGGCCGAGGGCGACGGCTGGCAGGCCGCGGTGCGCCAGGTCGCCGACTGCGTCGACGGCACCTGTACGGCCGTCCCCGCGACCGGCGGCTTCACCGCGCGCGCCCGAGCCCTGGGCGCGGCCGTCGCCGAGGTGCACACGGCGCTGGCCGGTTCCTTCCCACGCGTCCGGCTCACCCCTGACGACATCGCGCGGGAGGCGGCCCGGATGACCGAGCGCCTCGCCCTGGCGGCGCGCGAGGTACCGGCGCTGGCCCGCCACCGCGACGGCGTCACCCGGCTCTACGACGCCTGGGCCGAGGCGGGCGCGCGCGGCTGCCCGATCCTCGCCCAGCGGGTCCACGGCGATCTGCACCTGGGCCAGGCGCTGCCCACACCGGCCGGCTGGCGGCTGATCGACTTCGAGGGCGAACCGGCCCGGCCGGCCGCCGAACGCGCCGCCGCCCAGCCGGTGCTGAAGGACGTGGCGGGCATGCTGCGCTCCTTCGACTACGCCGCCCAGGCGGGCCTGCGGGTGCTCGGGGAACGCGACCCGGACGACACCCCGGGCCCCCGGCTGCGCCGCGCACGCCGCGCGCGGGCGTGGGCGGCGCGCAACCGCCGCGCCTTCCTCGCCGGCTACGCGGACACGGGCGGCACGGACCCGCGGTGCCACCCCCTGCCGCTGCGGGCCTACGAGGCGGACAAGGCGGTCTACGAGGCCGTCTACGAGTCCCGGCACCGCCCGGACTGGCTGCCCATCCCGCTGGCGGCGGTCCACCGCCTCGCCCGCACCTGACGACGGGCCCGGCGCGCCGCGTCCGCCGGGCCCCGAGCCGGCCACCACCCACGACCGCACCCGCCCCCGACGGACCGCCTCCCTCCGGCGAAGGGCCAGCCCGAGAGGACCGCAACGTTGCCCGTGACCACTCCCCCCACGGACGTCGACCTGGACCGCATCCTCGTCGGTGCCCACCACGACCCGCACAGCTTCCTCGGCGCCCACCCCACCGGCGACGGACACACTGTCGTACGCGCCCTGAAGCCCCTGGCCCGCACCGTCGTGGCGGTCCGCCCGACCGGGGAGCGGGCCGAACTGGCCCATGAGCGCGACGGGTTGTTCACCGGCACGCTCCCCGGCACGGGCGCGGACCACCACCTCCTGGTCACGTACGACGACGGGGTCGAGCAACTGCACCACGACGGCTACCGCTTCCCGCCCACCCTCGGCGCCATCGACCTGCACCTGATCTCCGAGGGCCGCCACGAACTGCTGTGGCGCGTCCTCGGCTCCCACGTGCGCACCCTCGACGGTGTCGCCGGCACATCCTTCGCCGTCTGGGCGCCCAACGCCCAAGGGGTGCGCGTCATGGGCGACTTCAACGGCTGGAACGGCACCGCCCACCCGATGCGCTCGCTCGGCTCCAGCGGCGTGTGGGAGCTGTTCGTGCCGGGCGTCGGCACGGGCACCCGCTACAAGTACGAGATCCACACCCGCGACGGCCGGCTCCTGCACAAGGCCGATCCACTGGCCCGCGCCACCGAGGTCCCGCCCGCCACCGCCTCCGTCGTGCACACCTCGGCCCATGCCTGGCGCGACGCCGACTGGATGGCGAGCCGCGGCGGCGAGGTGTGCCACGCCCGCCCGCTGTCGGTGTACGAGGTGCATCTGCCGTCCTGGCGGCCCGGACTCGACTACCGCCGGCTCGCCGCGGAGCTGCCCGCCTACGTCGCCGGACTCGGCTTCACCCACGTCGAGTTCATGCCCGTCATGGAGCACCCCTACGGCGCCTCCTGGGGCTACCAGGTCACCGGGTTCTTCGCGCCCACCTCCCGCCTGGGCGACCCCGACGACCTGCGGTACCTGATCGACTGCCTGCACGCGGCGGGCGTCGGCGTCATCCTGGACTGGGTTCCCGCGCACTTCCCGAAGGACGAGTTCGCGCTGGCCCGCTTCGACGGCGAGCCGCTGTACGAACCGTCCGACCCGCGGCGCGCGCACCACCCCGACTGGGGCACCCTGGAGTTCGACCACGGGCGCCGCGAGGTCCGCAACTTCCTCGTCGCCAGCGCGGTCTACTGGTGCACGGAGTTCCACGTGGACGCGCTGCGCGTGGACGCCGTCGCCTCGATGCTGTACCTCGACTACTCGCGCCCGCACGGCGGATGGAGTCCGAACGAGCACGGCGGGCACCAGAACCTGGACGCGGTCGCCTTCCTCCAGGAGCTGACCGACACCGTCCGGCGCGCCGCGCCCGGCGCCCTGACCATCGCCGAGGAGTCCACGGCCTGGCCGGGGGTGACCCGGCCCACCTACGAGACCGGCGACGACGGCTTCGGCGGCCTCGGCTTCGACCTCAAGTGGAACCTGGGGTGGATGCACGACACGCTCGGCTACCTCGCCCGCGACCCGGTGCACCGGGCCTGGCACCACGACGAGATCACCTTCGCCATGGTCTACGCCTACAGCGAGCACTACCTGCTGCCGCTCTCCCACGACGAGGTCGTGCACGGCAAGGGCGCCCTGGTGACCAAGCTGCCCGGCGACTGGTGGCAGCGGCGCGCCACGCTGCGGGCGCTGTACGCCTTCATGTGGGCCCATCCGGGCAAACAACTCCTCTTCATGGGGCAGGAGTTCGGCCAGGGCGAGGAGTTCGACCACGACGCCGGACCGCAGTGGTGGGTGCTGGACGAGGCATGGCCGGGACACGCGGACCACCACGGCATCCGCGCCCTGGTCGGCGACCTCAACGCCCGCTACCGCGCCACGCCGGCCCTGTGGGAGCTGGACGCGGACCCGGCCGGTTTCTCCTGGATCGACGCCTCGCACGCCGAGGCCAACGTCCTGTCCTTCGTCCGCCGGGACACGGCGGGACGTCCCCTCGTCGTGGTCGCCAACTTCTCGCCCGTCGTGCACACCGGCTACCGCGTCGGCCTGCCGGACGCCCCCGCCTGGCGCGAGGTGCTGAACACCGACGCCGCCCGCTACGGGGGCGGCGGCGTACGGGGCGACCGGGTGGTCCGGGCCGAGCGGACCGCCTGGCACGGGCACACGCACAGCGCCGCCCTCACCCTGCCCCCGCTCGCGGTGGTGTGGCTGGAGCCCGTCGACGGCTCCGCTCCCGGTCCCGAGGAGGACGACCTCGATGCACACTGACCCCGAGGGCGACCTGTACGACCGGATCGTGACCCCGTACGACATCCGGGGCCGCTTCCGCGCCGAACTCGACCCCGGCCTCGCCTACCGCGCCGGCGCCGCGTTCACCGAGCTGACCGGGGCGGCCGCGATCGCCGTCGCGCACGACGCGCGCACCTCCTCGCCGCCGCTCGCCGACGCGTTCGCCCAGGGCGTCCTCGACCAGGGTGCCGACGTCCTGGACGCCGGGCTGGGCTCCACCGACTACCTGCACTACGTCTCGGGCCTCCTGGACGTGCCCGGCGCCATGATCACGGCGGGCCGCGCCCCCGCCCCGTACAACGGGATCCGGCTGTGCCGCGCGGGTGCCGTCGGCCTGGACGAGGGCACCGGCATGGAACCGCTGCGCCGCCGGCTGCGCGGGCCGCGCCCGCCGCTGACCACCGACCGGCCCGGCTCGGTGCTCCCCGCCCGCGTCCTCGCCGACTACGCCGGGCACCTGCGCGCGCTGGTCGACCTCTCGGACATCCGCCCCCTGAAGGTCGTCGTGGACGCGGGCAACGGGACGGCGGGCCTGACGGCCCCGCTGGTGCTCGGCCATCCGTCGATCGAACTGGTGCCGCTGCACTTCGAGCTGGACGGCGCCTTCCCGTGCCGCGGGCCGGACCTGGCCGACGTCAGCGGGCTGCGGGAGGCGGTGCGGGAGTCGGGGGCCGACGTGGGCCTCGCCTTCGACGGGGACGGCGACCGGCTGCTCGCGGTGGACGAGCGCGGCGCGGTGGTGCCGCCCGCCGCGGTGATCGCGCTGGTGGCCGGCCGGGAGCTGGCCCGCCGCCCCGGCGCCGCCGTCGTCCACGACCTGGTCACCGCGACCTCGGCCATCGACGCGATCAAGGAGGCGGGTGGCATCCCCGTGCGCTCCCGCGTCGGACCGGCCGCCATCAAGGCGCTGATGGCCGAACAGGACGCGGCGTTCGGCGGCGCGCACTGCGGGCACTACTACTTCCGCGACGTCTGGTACGCCGACACGGGCATGCTGGCCGCGCTGCATCTGCTGGCCGAACTCGGCGATTCCGGCTCGGAGTTGTCGGAGCTGGCCGCCCGGCACGACCGCTATGCCTCCTCCGGCGCCATCGACGTACCGGTGACGGATCCGCCGGCCGCCCTGCAGCGCGTGGTACGGCACTTCGCCGCGGACGGCACGGCGCTCGACCACCTCGACGGGGTGACCGGCGAACTGGCCGACGGCTCCTGGTTCAACGTGCGCGCCCCCGGGACCGGCCCCGTCGTCCGGGTGAACGTGGAGGCGGGGACGGTCGCGGCGATGGGGCGGCTGAGGGACCGGGTGGTGGACGTGGTGCTCAGCGACGGTCGGTGAGGGCCGCCTCCGGGGCGCGGGTGCGGGCCAGGCCGGCGGCGGTGAGCGCCATGTCGTACGCCTTGAGGGCCTCGTCGTGGCTCTTGAAGCGGCGCCACAGGTCGCCGATGTGGCGCCAGGCGTGCGCGGAGTCCTGCGAGGGCGGCAGCTGCCGCAACTGGCGGGCGGCGGAGTGGAGGTGCTGCACGGCCGCCTCCGGGTTGTCCTGAAGGAGGCAGATCTCGGCGAGGTACGCCCGTGCCCGCGCCGACAGCACCATGGCGTCGGAGCCGAGCAGCCCGAGCGCCCGCTCCGCGTGGGCGGCGGCCGCGTCCCAATGGCCCAGTTGCTTCTCGGCGTTGGCCAGGTTCAGCTCGCAGCGGGACAGCTCACTGGCGTTGCCCACCTCGGCCAGCGCCTCCTGCGCGGACTCCAGCAGCTCCAGGGCCCGTTCGGGACGGGGCGGGTCCAACTGGAGCAGCAGCGAGCCGTAGTTCATCCTGAGCATGGCCGCGTGGCGGGTGTTGTCACCCTCCGCCATCATCGCGAGGGCGCGCTCGGTCAGGGCGATCGCCTCGCTGAGCCGCCCCTGGGAGGCGGCGACGAGCCCCGCGTTCCAGTAGACGGCGCCCCGCGCCCCGTGCGAGCCCTGGGTCTCGGCGGCGGGCAGCAGCCGCTCGCCGAGGAGCTGGGCCCGGGTCAGGTCGCCCCGCATGTGGTACGAGCCCATGAGGGTGACCCCGAGCTGGATGTGGTCCATCGTGGTCTCCAGGCCGAGACCGTCCAGCCGCCCCACCGCGCGCTCGCCGATGTCGATGCTCAGCGCGATGTCCCCGGCGTTGCGGTAACAGCGGCACAGGGCGACCGCGATGCGGCACCACTCGTCCGAGCCGACGGCGATGGCGGGGTCGCGGTGCAGGGTGTCGAGGACCGAGATGGCGGCCTCGAGGCGGCCCGTCTTCTCCAGCGCGGTGGCCTGGCCGATGAGGGCGCGCCGGACCATCGGGGCGTCCAGCGCCGCGCGGCCGGCGAGGAGTTCGCCGAAGGACTGGAGGGCCTCGCCGTTGTCCCCGTTGCGCAG
Organism: Streptomyces hygroscopicus subsp. hygroscopicus; assembly: GCF_030269125.1. GTDB lineage: Bacteria > Actinomycetota > Actinomycetes > Streptomycetales > Streptomycetaceae > Streptomyces > Streptomyces hygroscopicus_C. Next base: position 36,197 of record NZ_BSSM01000014.1, read on the forward strand.
CGCCATCTCGGCGAAGGCCAGCTTCAGCCGGTTCTCCTCGGCGCGGTGGTCGTCGATACCGGTCAGCAGGTAGTCCGGCGAGGTGTCGAGCTTCTCCGCGATGGAGGCCAGCACCGGGGTGGAGGGCACCCGCTTGCCCGACTCGATCAGGGAGATGTAACTCGTCGAGGCGTCCGCCGAGGCCAGGTCCTGCTGCTTCAGCCCGCGCCGCATCCGAAGGGTCCTTACGCGGCCCCCAAGGCCCTCTGCCGGTTCCGCCTTGGTGTGATCCATGGGGACTCCTTCCGGAGTTCATGACTGGTCATGTGACAACACAAAGTTACCAGCGTGACTCTTCGAAGCCCAGAGCTGTGGTCGAAGTCTCCCTTATTTGGCGCGAGTCGGTAGATATGCATACCGGCCAGCAGGCTTTGCCGTGCAGCCACTTGACTACAAAACTGACTGGCGTTTGACTCATCTTGTCAACTCGCTCGAGTGCATGACGATTGGGGGGCTACGAGATGCGGAAGAGCCTGATGGCGTTCCTTCTGGTCCTTTGTGTGGGCGCGACCGCCGTACTCGGCTGGTACGTCGAGTCGGCCGGTCCCGGCCGGCCGGTGCCGGTCAGCAAGCAGGAGAGTGACAGCGGTGCCGTCTGCTGCTGACCGCGTGACCTCTCCCCGCGTGGACCTGCTCACCCGCGAGTACCCGCCCGAGATCTACGGCGGCGCGGGAGTCCACGTAGCCGAGCTGTCCCGCGGTCTGCGGCGGCTCACGGACGTACGAGTGCGCTGCCTGGGGGAGCCCAGGCGGGAGAAGAACGTCACCGCCTACCCGGTCGACGCCGAACTCCTCGCCGCCGACGCGGCGCTGGGTTTCCTCGGCGCGGACCTGGCGATGGCCCGCGACTGCGCGGGCGCGGCGGTCGTGCACAGCCACACCTGGTACGCCAACATGGCCGGCCACCTCGCCCGCACCCTGCACGGGGCGGCACACGTCATGACGATGCACAGCCTGGAACCGCTGCGCCCGTGGAAGGCCGAGCAACTGGGCGGCGGCTACGCGCTGTCGAGCTGGATGGAGCGCGCGGCCATCGGCGCGGCGGACCGGATCGTCGCGGTGTCCGCCGCGATGCGCGAGGACGTCCTGCGCGTCTATCCGCAGGTCGCGCCGGAGCGCGTACGGGTGATCCACAACGGGATCGACCCGGACGCCTACCGGCCCGATCCCCGGACCGACGCGCTGCACCGCCACGGTGTCGACCCGGACCGGCCGTACGCGCTGTTCGTCGGCCGGGTCACCCGTCAGAAGGGGCTGCCGCATCTGCTGCGCGCGGCGTTCGGCCTGCCGCCCGAGGCACAGCTGGTGCTGTGCTGCGGGCAGTCGGACACCCCTGCGATCGCCGCCGAGGTGGCGGCGCTCGTCGAGGAGTTGCGCGCCGCCCGCGATGGGGTGTTCCGCATCGACGGCATGCTCGACAGCACGTCCGTACGCCAACTGCTCACCCATGCCACCGTGTTCGTGTGTCCCTCGGTGTACGAGCCGATGGGCATCGTGAACCTGGAGGCGATGGCGTGCGGCACGGCGGTGGTGGCGTCGGCCGTCGGGGGCATCCCCGAGGTCGTCGCCGACGGTGAGACCGGCACCCTCGTCGGGTTCGAGGCGGTGCCCGACGCCACGGGCGAGCCGGCCGATCCCGAGAAGTTCGCCGAGCGACTCGGCCGCGCCGTTGCCGAGCTGATCGTCGACCCGGGGCGCGCGGCGCGGTTCGGCGTGGCCGGCAGGGAACGTGCCGTGACGCACTTCTCGTGGGACCGGGCCGCCGAGCGGACCATGGCGGTCTACGCGGAGGCCATGGCGGCGCGCTGAGCGCCGGGGAGGGTCACTGCACCGGGGGATGCCCCTTCGAGGCCGGGCGGCCGCGCAGGGGCATCCCCCCGTCCGCGTGCGGGAAGTGGCACGCCACGCCGTCCACCGCCGGCGCGGGCAGGTCGCGCTCGCACGACAGGCGTTGTTCCGCGGGAAGTCCGCGGTAGACGGGGCAGCGCGCTCGGAAGCCGCAACCGGTGGCCGCGGCGGCCTCCTCGAAGGCGGCGGGCGGCCCGGCGGGCCGGGGGCGCCCGAGGGTCGGTACGGCGGACAGCAGCAACCGGGTGTACGGGTGCCGCGGCCGGTCGAACACCGCGTCCACGGGGCCGGACTCCACGGTGCGCCCGCCGTGCATCACCACCACCCGGTCCGCGAGCTGCCGTACCACCGCGAGGTCGTGCGAGACCAGCAGACAGGCCGGGCTGCCGGGCGCGGAGGTCAGCCGGCGCAGCAGGGCGATGATCCCGGCCTGCACCGAGACGTCGAGCGCGGAGACGGGCTCGTCCAGCAGGAGCAGTTCGGGGCGGACCGCGAGGGCGCGGGCCAGGGCGACGCGCTGGCGCTGGCCGCCGGACAGCTGGGGCGGGCGCCGGCCGGCGGTCCCCGGGTCCAGTTCCACCTCGGCCAGCAGCTCACGGACGCGGGCGGCCGTACGGTCGCGCGGCGCGCGCTGGGCCTCCAGCGGCTCGGCGATGATGCGCGCGATCGTCATGCGCGGGTCCAGGGTCGCCGAGGGGTCCTGGAGCACGATCTGGACGCGCCCGCGCATCCGCCGGACCTCCGACCGGCCGAGGCGGGCCGTGTCCCGGCCCAGGACCTCGATCCGGCCCGACTCCGGTGCGCCGAGCGCGATGATCCGCTCCAGCGTGGTCGACTTGCCCGCACCTGACTCGCCGACCAGCGCGACGGTCTCGCTGCGCCGGACCTGGAGGTCGGCGTGGTGGACGGCGCGCCGGCCCCGGTAGGACGCCCGCAGGGCGGTGACGCGCAGGGCCGTGACGTCCCCCGGGGGACGGGGAGCCGGCGGCGCCGAAGTGGGATAGAGGTCCGCCGCCGTGCGGGCGGCCGTGACCCCGGGGTGCAGACAGGCCACCAGATGCCCGTCGTCGGCCCGCGCCGGCGCCCCGTCGGCCGGCGTCAGCACGGGGTCGTCGCTCTCGCACTCGGGGCGCGCCACCGGGCAGCGTGGCGCGAACGCGCAGCCCTCCACCGGCTCCCCCGGCGCCGGCGGCGCTCCCGGCATCTGGGACAGGGCGTGGGCCGCGTCCAGCCGGGGGGCGGCGGCGAGCAGACCCATGGTGTACGGCATCCGGGGATTGCCGAACAACCGGTGCGCCGGGCCCGTCTCCACGACACGGCCCGCGTACATCACCGCCACCCGGTCCGCGGCCCCCGCGACCACCCCGAGGTCATGGCTGACCAGCAGCAGGGCCGCTCCCGTCGCCGCACGCGCGTCCTCCAGCGCGGCGAGGATCTCCGCCTGCGCGGTGACGTCGAGGGCGCTGGTGGGCTCGTCGGCGACGATGACGTCGGGGCGGCCCGCCACCGCCATCGCGATCATGGCACGCTGCCGCAGGCCCCCGGAGAGTTCGTGCGGGTAGGCGCGGGCCACCCGCTGCGGCTCGGGCACGCGCAGTTCGGTGAGCAGCTCGACGGCCCGCTGCCGCGCCGAGCGCCGGCCGGGGCGCGGCCGCTCGTGGATGCGCAGCACCTCGCCGATCTGGTCGCCGACCCGGTGCACCGGCGTGAACGCGGCCAGCGGATCCTGGAAGACCATGGCGATCCGGCGGCCGCGCAACCGCGCGAGATCGCGCACCGGGAGGCCGACCAGCTCCGTGCCGAGCAGCCGCACCGAGCCGCGCACCGTCGCCCGGCTGGGCAGGAGGCCGAGCGCCGCGAGCGCGGTGACGGTCTTGCCCGCGCCCGACTCCCCGACGAGGCCGAGCACCTCACCGCGGCGCAGGACCAGGTCGACGCCGCGCACGGCGGCGTGCTCCGGGCCGAACCCGACGTGCAGATCGCGCAGTTCGAGGACCGTGCTCATGCGGGGACCTCCGCCCCGGCGGCCGACGGGTCGAGCACGCGGCGCAGTGCCTGGCCGACCAGGTTCACCGCGAGGACGAAGCAGAGCAGCATGCCGGTGGGGAAGAAGAACATCCACGGATAGGTGAGCGCCACCTCCGTGCTGTCCGCGATCAGCGTGCCCAGGGAGACGTCGGGCGGCTGGACGCCGAAGCCGAAGTAGGACAGGCCCGCCTCGCTGATCACCGCGCCGGCCGTGGCGATCGTCGCGTGGGTGATCAGGAACGAGGCCATGTGCGGCAGGATGTGGCGGCGGACGATGCGCAGCGGGCGTACGCCCATGTGCCGGGCCGCCGTCACATAGGGGCGCTCGCGCAGCGAGAGCGCCGTCGCCCGCACCGCCCGCGCCGTGAGCATCCAGCCGAGTGCGGCGAACGCCCCCGCGTACGCCACCCAGCCCGCCGCGCGCAGCGCGGGCGCCACCATGACGAGCACGAGGAAGCCCGGGACCACGAGGAACAGGTCCACCACGAAGGTCAGCACACGGTCGGTCCAGCCGCCGAAGTACCCGGCACAGGTGCCGACCAGGGCGGCGAACGCGGTGCTCGCCAGCGCCACGAACAAGCCGATCAGCAGCGACTTGCGCAGCCCGCGCGCGGTCTGCGCGAACACGTCCTGGCCGATTCTGTTGGTGCCGAACCAGTGTCCCGCGCCCGGCGGGACGCTCAGCGCCCGGTAGTCGATGTCGGTGGGGGACCACGGGGAGACGTAGGGGCCGAGCACCGCGTACAGGCCCAGCAGCGTGATCAGGGCGAGGCCCACCAGCGCCCCCGGCAGGGGCGGCAGCATGCGTCTCACCGGCGCACCCGCGGGTCCAGGACCAGCAGCAGCGCGTCGGCGAGCAGCCCCGCGAGCAGCACCGTCACGGCCGAGAACAGGCAGACCGCGACGACCGAGTTGACGTCGCCCTCCTGCGCCGCCTCCAGGAACCAGCTGCCCATGCCGGGCCAGCCGAAGATCTGCTCCGCGAAGACCGAACCGGTGAACAGGGTCAGGAAGCCGAAGGAGAAGAACGTCGTCATCGGGATGAGGGAGACCCGCAGTCCGTGCCGGAGCAGCGCCCGGCCGGGTGTGAGCCCCTTGGCCAGCGCCGTGCGCAGATGGTCGGCGGCGAGCAGATCGAGGGTCGCGGCGCGCTGGTAGCGGCTGTACGAGGCGATCGAGCCGAGCGCCACGGTGGCGGCCGGCAGCACCAAATGGGAGGATCGATCGGCCAGTTGGGAAGTCCAGGTGCCCTTGTGGTCCGGCGTGGACTCGCCCGTGTAGCGGATGACCGTGTGGCCGAGACAGTGGTTGAAGGAGAGCGCGCCGTCCTTGAGCAGGAGTGCGAGCACGAACGTGGGGACGGACAGGACGAGGAAGGAGAGGACCGTCATCGCATGGTCCGGCAGCCGGCCCCGGCGCACCGCCGCCCACACGCCCGCGAGCACCCCGAGCCCGGCCCCGGCCAGCGTCCCGACCAGGAGCAGCCGCACGGAGACCCCGATGCGCTCCCCGAGCTGCGCGTTCACCGAGCCCCCGTCGATGGTGCGCCCGAGGTCGCCGTGGAGCGCCCGCCACGCCCAGTGCCCGAACCGGGCGAGGACCGGAGTGCTGTCGTCGAGCCCGACCGCGGCCAGTTCGTGGTCGACCGCCGCGGCGGGCGGACGGGGGGTGCGGTCCTCGAAATGGGCGCGCGGACACAGCGCCGCCGAGGCGACCACGTACGACACGAGGACCGACACGAGGAGGAGCGCGATACTGCGGGTGATGCGCGGCAGCGCACGGCCGGCCATGGGTCTCCTCGAAGAATGGGGGCAGCACGCGGAGTTCATGAGCGCGATACACCACGATGGTAGATTCAACCAAGTTCGTTCGTAAGTCAGTTCGCATTTTTGGTGATCTCTCGCATTGACCAGGGGGACCTTGTGAGCCGATTACGTCGCGCCGGAGCCGTTCTCGGACTGTTGGTGATGACAGTGCTCGTGGGATGCAGCGGCTCCGGCGGCCCACCGGACGCGCAGCGGACCACGGCGGCCGAGAAGTACGGCGCCCAGGGCATCGGCGCCGCCCCCGTCGACCGACTCCGCGACGGCGGCACCCTCACCCTCGGCATCCCCGCCTGGCCCACCCAGCTCAACATCCACCAGGTCGACGGCGCCACCGACGAGGTGGCACGGCTCGTCCAACTGGTGGAACCCGCCCTCTTCCTGCGCGACGCCAGGGGAATCCCGCATCCCGACGCCGACTACCTCCTGTCGGCGAGGGTCACCCGTGCCGCGCCGCAGACCGTGGTCTACCGGCTCAACCCCAAGGCCCACTGGTCCGACGGGCGGCCCCTCGGGGTCCGGGACTTCGCCGCCCAGTGGCGGGCCATCGGCCTCGGCGACGACCGCTACCACGTCGCCGACCCGACCGGCTACGACCAGATCGCCTCGGTGAGCGAGGGGCCCGGCGCCCACGACGTGAAGGTCGTCTTCCGCACCCCCTACACCGACTGGCAGCGGCTGTTCACCCCCCTGTACCCGGCCTCCGCGACCGGCACCCCCGCCCAGTTCAACAAGGGCTGGCTCGACCAGGTCCCGGTCACGGCGGGGCCGTTCAGGACGGCCTCGCTCGACAACACCACGGAGACCGCCACCGTCGTCCGCGACCCCGGCTGGTGGGGCGCCCGGCCCCGGCTCGACCGGATCGTGCTGCGCACCCTGCTGCCCAACGCGGCGCTCCAGGCCTACCGCAACGGGGAGATCGACGCCGTCAACGCCGGCACCACCGAGGACTACGCACAGCTGAAGGGCGCCGAGAACAGCACCATCAGGTGCGGCTCCGCCTGGGACGAGGTGCACATCGCGCTCAACGGCGCGGCCGGTCCGCTGGCCGACATCGACGTGCGGCACGCCGTCCAGAAGGCCGTGGACCGGCAGGCGCTGGCGGACGTCGCCGCCAAGGGACTGCCCGTCGGCGTGCCGCTGCTCGGCAACCACATCTTCATGACCAACCAGCCCGGCTACGTCGACCACTCCGCGGCGTGGGGCACGTACGACCTCGCCGGGGCGCGCCGCATCCTCGACCGGGCGGGCTGGCGGCAGCGGACCGCCGGAGCGCCGCGCACCAAGGACGGCAGGACGCTGCGGCTCGAGTTCGTCATCAGCGCGGCGACCAACCGCCTCGGTCTCGACCTCTCGCAGCTCGTCCAGTCGATGCTGGGACAGGCCGGCATCGAGGTCGACATCGTGAAGGTGCCCGCGAACGACTACATCGCCAAGTACCTGGACCAGGGCGGCTTCGACCTGGCGATCTTCCGTTTCGTGGACCTCACCTACCCGAGCGACGTCCTGTCGATCTACCGACGGCCGCGCGGCGCCCAGTCCTTCCTCAACTACGGCAGGGTCGGCGACGCGTCCGTCGACCAGCTGCTGCGCCGGGCCGCCGGCACCCTCGACGAGAAACGCGCCACGGCGCTCTACAACCAGGCGGACGCCGAGATCTGGAGCCTCGGCCACGACATCGAGCTGTACCAGCGCCCGCAGATGATGGCGGTCCGCGAAGGGCTCGCCAACTACGGGATACCGGGGCTCGGCGACATCGACTGGACGAAGGTCGGCTGGACCAAGGCGGCGAGGACACCGTCGTAGCCCGCGCGCCGGACATGCCACGGGCGCGCCCGTCCGGTGGTGAACGGACGGGCGCGCCACGGCCGTTCAGACCGCGGAGCCGCTGAGCACCCGCTCGGGCAGCGGCGCCGCCGCGCGCAGCGCCGCGTAGCCGAGCGCGGCCGAGGCCAGCGTGACGTGGTGGTGCCAGCCGCGGAACGAACGGCCCTCGAAGTCCCCGAGCCCGAAGTCCTCGTGCAGCCGGCGCAGGCCCGCACCGGCCAGGGAGCGCAGGTGGGCCAGCGGCAGCGCCTCGGCGAGCCGCCTGGCCGGCAGGTTCGTCAGCCAGTACGCGCGCGGCTCGGGCCGCCCGAACGGCCAGTCCGTGACCAGGTAGCGGGGGACCGGCCGGTGCGCCGGGGTGGCCCGGCCGGCCGCCGGCGGTGAGCACAGCAGCGCGGGCGTGGACAGGAACTGCGAGCGGTGCCTGCGCTCGCTCACCCGGTCGTGCCAGCTGACCGGGGTGCGCTCGGTGCGCCGGGCCACGTGCTCGGCGAGGTCGCCGACCGTGCCGCGCACCGCGGGCAGCGCGGAGTGCGGCCGGGGCATGGTGACGGCGGTGCGCGGCGACACCTGCACGAGATAGCCGAGGCCGCGCGCCTCCAGGGCGCACAGCAGCGGATCGGTCTCCGCCTCGTGGCGCCAGTCCGCGAGCACCGGACGCGGCTCCAGCAGCCACTCCTCGGTCATCTCGTCGATCGCCTCGATGACGGACTGCCAGCGGGGCCTGGAGCGCTCCTGCGGGGGCACGTGCGCGGCCCGGCGCAGTTGCTCGTCGCCGTCCCAGCGGGGCGGCAGCAGCAGCCGCCAGTTCACCGGCAGGCCCCCGCCGGCGCCCACCAGGGAGACGGCACAGGCGAGCTGGCAGTTGACGGTGCGCTCCTGGGACGGCGCGTACTGGCGTGCCACACCCACCGAGCGGTCGCCGTTCTTGACGAAGACGACCTCGTCCACCGACCACGCCTCGGTCACGAAGGCTCGGGCCAGGCGCAGCGCCGTCTGCCGGCGCACCGGGCCGCACTCCCACGGGCTCTGGTGCACGAACTGCTGGAGCTGCTGCACGGCCGGCCGCCCGAGCACATGCTCGGAGATCCGGGTCGGCGTCTTGCGGCCGGGCACGGACAGCAGGCCGCGCAGATAGACCTCGCCCCAGCGCCGCTGGTCGGAGCGGGCCAGCTCCCGGAACAGGTCGCCGCAGTACGACTGGAAGGACAGGGCGGAGGGGGGAGTCGGAGAGGACACAATGCTCCCAAGGCGGTGCGGATCTAAGGGCGTGAACAGGGACTCAGTCATGGGCGCACGCGTCCCCGCCCTCCAGGAGGAAGGCGTCGGTGGCGAGCAGCGCGTCCGCGACGTCGGGCAGGGCGCAGCCGACGATGACGAAGTCGACGTCGAGCCCGGCCTTGGTGCGCTGGAAGAGGAGTTCGTTGATGGCGGGCCGGCCCATCGCCGCGACCTCGCACAGGTGGAACTCCACGCGCTGGGGCTCGGCCGCCATCACCTCGGCCAGGATGCGCCGGAACTTCTCCAGCTCCGCGGTGTCGATGACACCGGCGCAGCGCACGTGCGCGGTGCCGCCGTCGAACTCGGTGCGCATCCGCAGCCGCATCTGCGCGGCCTCCAACTCCACGCGCACCCGCACCGGTTCGCCGCCCTCGGGCAGCCGGACGGTCAGTTCCTTCGCGTCGAAGTGGTGGTGCGGCAGCCCGTCCACCCACACCCCGGTCAGCTCCACGGAACCGGCGGGCAGCAGATCGGGCGCGACCCGCAGCGTGCGCTCCGGAAGGTCGTCGGGGCGCGGGCGGAAGTGCAGGGTGAGGGTGTCGTTGCTGATGAGCAGGCCGGTGTAGGCGGCGGCCAGGTAGCACAGCTCCAGGGAGTGGTAGCCGGCCATGGAATGGCTGCCCTTGAGGCGCTCCGTGCCGAGCAGGTACGGGATGCCGTTGGCCTGCACGTTGAAGTACACGCCGCCGTCGTCGTAGTCGAGGAAGAAGGCGTTGTGGAACGACGCCGCCTCGCGCGCGAGACGCAGGTGCTCGGGGTCGTTCGTGGTGCCGGCCAGGATCAGGTAGGCGAGGATCGCCTGCTCCTGCTGCCACCAGGCCTTGCGGTCGTGCCAGACCATGCGGTGCATCCCGCTGTCCGGGTCGGCCTTGCGCTCGACCACGTCGTACCAGCCGCCGCGCGTCTGGTCGCTGCCCACAGCCGGCATGATCTCCGCGATGCGCTCGGCGAGCGTGCCGTAACCGTCCTTGTCCACGAGGGACCTGATGCGGGTCAGGTTCCAGGCGATCTTCAGGTTGTGGCCGACGACGGCCCGGTCCTGCTGCCAGCCCCAGGTGCGGTCGGGGGACCAGTCGGCGTGGAACCGTTCCTGCACGAACGGGCTGTTCGGCTCGTCCGGGAAGCGCTCGACGATCGTGTCCGCGGTCTCCTCCAGGAGGTTCGCGAAGTCCTGTCGCCCGGTGGCGAGGTACGCGTTGATCAGGTACGCCGGGGCGTGGTCGCCGATCGAGTTCCAGTTCTTGCGCGACCGGTTGGGCCCGAGCGAGTCGGCGCCGGGGTCGAGGGTGATCGGGTCGAGGTGCGAGAAGAACCCGCCCTGCTCCCGGTCCCGGAAGAACCGTTCGAACAGCGCGACCGTGCCGTCGATGTCCTTGAGGATCCGCGGATCGCCGGTGATCCGGTAGGTCTGGGTGGGACCGGCGAGCGCGTAGATCTGCTCGTACATCGGGATCGCGTCGACGTCGTCACCGAACTCCGAGGCGTAGACCTTGCGCTGGCCGTTCGGGGTGACGTCGATGCCGTGGTACCAGTAGACGAACCCGTCCTGGTCGTCGGCGACCCGCATGTGCTCGCGCAGGTACTCGGTGCCCGACTCGGCCGCGTCCAGGAAGCGGTCCTCGCCGGTCAGCAGGTACGCCGTCGCCAGGCCGTACACCAGCCGGGAGATGGTGTCGGTCTCCTGGCGCACGTCCTCGCCGTCGAAGTCGGGCAGGTGCGTGCCGTGCAGCGTCAGCTGCGTGCGGAAGTTGCGCCAGTCGTACGTGCCGTCGGGGAAGTGGCCGCGCAGGTAGAAGTCGGCGATGGCGGCCGCCTGCTGGACCCACCAGGACGGGTGCTCGAAGACGTAGCTGCCGCGGCGCTCCTCGGGGAAGGTGATCTCCTTCGCCTCGAACCGCTCGCCGTCCTCCCACTCGTAGTGGATGCCGTACGCGAAGAGGTAGCGGCCCTCGGCGAGCATGTCCAGGGTGGCGCCGGTGGTGTCGCGGTAGGCGTCGCCGAGGTTGCGCACGATGCGGGAGGCGACGTTGTGCGACAGGTGGACGGTGAACTCCCGGTCGTCCGAGGTGCGCAGACCGAAGCGGCGGCCGGTGGGGCTGAAGTACGTGACGTAACCGGCGAGAGTGTCGGAGAACGTGCGGCGACGTGCTGCGGTTCCACTCATCGGGGGGTTTCCTTCGCTTCAGGCAGGGCCGCGAGCAGCACGACGCTGCGGCCCTGGGCGTGGAAGGTGTCGTCGTCGTGGCGCTCTTCCTGGCCGGCCGGAAGGAGGTCGCGCGGGCCGGCCTGGGCGGTGTCGAGGACGCGGTGCCAGCGGTGTCCGCGGACCCTCGGCAGCTCGAAGTCCAGTCCCAGGTGGTACATGTTCAGAATCAGATGCAGGTCGGGATCGCCGTGGAACCCGCCGAGCGTGCAGGCCAGGACTCGGGCGTTGGTGTCCTCCCATCCGGGCTGCTCCAGTCGGGTGCCGTGCCATGTGATGTCCGGCAGCTGCCTGGAGTTGAGGTGCCCGGTGTAGAAGTGGGGTGCGCGGAAGGTGCGGTAGCGGCGGCGCAGCTCGATCAGGCGCCGGGTGAACTCGAAGGTCTCCTCCTCCTTCTCCGCCTGCTCCCAGTCCAGCCAGGACGTCGGGTTGTCCTGGCAGTACGCGTTGTTGTTGCCGCTCTGGCTGTTGCGGAACTCGTCGCCCGCCAGCAGCATCGGCACGCCCCTGCTGAGCATCATGATCGACAGCAGGTTCTTGATCTGCCGCACCCGCAGCCGCTCCACGGCGGGGTCGTCGCTGGGGCCCTCGGCCCCGCAGTTCCAGCTGAAGTTCTCGTGCGCGCCATCGGTGTCGGCCTCGCCGTTGGCGTAGTTGTGCTTGTGGTCGTAGCTCACCAGGTCGTTGAGGGTGAAGCCGTCGTGACAGGTGACGAAGTTGATGCTGTTGGTGGGCAGTTCCTTCTGCGGCCCGAACAGGTCCTCGGAGCCGCCGAGCCGCTTGGCGAGATCGCCGACCACCCCGGCGTCGCCGCGCACGAAGCGCCGTACGTCGTCCCGGAACGGCCCGTTCCACTGTGCCCAGCGCTTCCCGGGGAAGCGGCCCACCTGGTAGAGGCCGCCACCGTCCCACGGCTCGGCGATGATCTTCGTCTCGGCGAGCACCTTGGACAGCTCGATCGCCCACAGCACGGGCGGCACCGCCATCTCGTAGCCCTGGTCGCCTCGCGACAGTTCGGAGGCCAGGTCGAAGCGGAAGCCGTCGACGTGGTGCTCGGTGACCCAGTACTCCAGGGACTCGATGATGAACTTGGCGACGAAGGGATGGTTGGCGTTGACCGCGTTGCCGCAGCCGGTGAAGTCCATGTAGTGGCTGCGGTCCTGCGGCCACAGGTGGTAGTACGCCTCGTTGGCCTGGCCGCGGAAGCTGATGGTCGGGCCGAACTCGTTGCCCTCGCTGGTGTGGTTGAAGACGACGTCGAGGATCACCTCGATGCCGGCCTGGTGCAGCGCCTTGACCATGTCCCTGAACTCCGCGATGTGCGTGTTCAGATGGGGCGACGTGCAGTAGCCGGTGTGCGGCGCGAAGAAGCCGTAGGGGTCGTAGCCCCAGTAGTTGTGCAGCGGGGTGCCGTCCGGACCGGCGCGCAGGACCTGTGTCTCGTCGAAGTCGAAGACCGGCAGCAGCTCGACGGCGGTGACGCCGAGCCGCTTGAGGTGCGGGATCTTCTCCACGACCGCGGAGAACGTCCCCGGGTGCGCGACCCGTGACGTGGGGGAGGCCGTCATGCCGCGCACGTGCATCTCGTAGATGACCGTGTCCTGCATCGGCGTGCGCAGCGGCTGGTCGCCCTCCCAGTCGTAGTCGTCCAGGTCCACGACGAGGCTGCGCATGCACGTCTCGACGTTGTCCTGGAGGCCGATGGCGAGCGTGCGGTTCCAGCGGGAGTTGATGTTGGCGCGGGCGTACGGGTCGAGCAGCACTTTGCGGTGGTCGAAGCGGGTGCCGGACCGCTTGGGGTCGCGCGGTCCGTCCATCCGGTACGCGTAGACCTGCCCGGCGCCGATCCCGGCGACATGGCAGTGCCAGAAGTGGAAGCTGCGGTGCTTGTCCGGGTGCAGGTGGATGGTCTGCGAGGGCTCCGGGTCGTCGCACTTGTCGAAGAGCAGCAGGTCCACGCGGGTGGCGTGCTCGGAGAAGACGGAGAAGTTGACTCCGCCGTCGACGACGGTGGAACCCAGAGGCTGGGGGCGTCCCGCCGAGATCTGCGGCGCCTCGGTCATGGTGGTCTCCGTTTTCACGACAATGGGGGTGTACGGGTGCCGGTGTGACGACGATGGGGGTCTGCGGGGTCCGGTCCGGCGGCGGACCGGGGTCAGGCCAGGGCGCGCGCCGGCACGGACTCGTCGGCGCTGAGCCCGGCGAACAACTGCTCCCAGTCGCCCGGCGGGTTGCCCGCGCCGTTGCGCATCTCGAAGGTCAGGCCCTTCGCGGACGGGCAGTACAGGGCCTGCACGCAGGCCTCGGCCACGTCCTGGAGGGCGACGTAGCCGTCGCGGCGGTCGCCCTGTTCCAGGTGGACGCGGCCGTCGTCGGCCAGTTCGGCCCGGTCGGTCAGCCAGCCGGGGCGGATGATCGTGTAGTCGAGCCCGGAGGCGCGGACCGCGTTCTCGCCGGCGAGGCGCCAGTCGAGCATCCGCCCGTAGGCGTTCATCGGGTGCTCGGGGCGGGTCACATGGCGCTGGCTGACGAGCACGAACTGGGCGCGCCCGAAGGCGTCCTGGCGCAGCAGCGCGTCCAGGGTGTTCAGCACACCGGAGTGCAGGGTGCTCTGCGGGCTGTCGGGTCCGGTGGTGTCGGTGCCGGGCTCCACCGTGTAGACGACGGCCGAGCAGTCGCGCAGCGGGACGGAGAGGGACTGCGGGTCGCGTACGTCACCGAGGAAGAAGCGGGCGCGGGGCGGCAGGTGGCGCCGGGCGCGCTCGGTGCTGCGGCCGATCACGCGGACGCTCTCCCCGCGGTCGAGTAACTTGCGGGTGACGATCCGGCCGACCCGGCCGGTGCCGCCGATCACGGCGATGGCAGTGTTCACGGTGCTCTCCTGAGGGGGGTGGCGGGGGTGTGGGTCTCACACCCACCGCAGGACGTCGTCCGAGCTGGTGAGCTGGGTGCCGCTGGGCACGCCGGAGACGGCCGGCACGCGCAGCCGCGGATAGACGCTGACGCCCGACAGCCGGGTGCCCGACCACAGCTGGGCACCGTCGCCGACGGCGGAGAGGGCTTCGAGCCGGACCGGGTCGCGGGCGTCGGAGCGCACCTGCACCATCGGGCCCACGTACGAGTCGCTGATGTGCGCGTACGCCCCGATGACGGCGGAGTCGCCGAGCACGCTGCCCTCGACCTGGGCGCCTTCGTGCAGGTCGACACCGTCGCCGACGTCGGTGGCGCGCAGCCGGACGCCGGCGCCGACCTCCACGTGCCGGCCGATGCGCACGCCGGGGCCGATGACGACGCTGCCCTCGGCGATCTTCTGGGCGAGGGTGGTGCCGGTGATGTGGTCCTTGGAGCGCAGGCTGGACTCGTGGATCCAGTACCGCGGGTTCGTGCTCAGCGGGGCGCCGAGGGCGCGGTCCAGCTGCGGGTAGAGCCCGTTGAGCGCGTCGCCGAGGGTGTCCAGGTAGTCGTGGATGTTGCCCAGGTCGCCCAGGCGGGCGATGGGTTCGACGGCCACCGGGTGGCCGAGGCCGACGAGGCGCGGCAGCAGGTCGTTGCCCCAGTCGAGGCGCTGCTGGGCGAGGCGGATGAGTTCGGGGGTGCGCGCGGCGAGCCGGAGCCGGGCGCAGTCGATGAGGTACATCCCGGCGTTGGTGGCCAGGGTGCGCGGTCCGCCCGGCCGGGTGATCTCGGGGAACTCCCGCTCGATGACGGACAGGCGCGGCTTCTCCAGGAAGCCGCAGACCAGGTGCTCGGGGGTGGTCCGCATGACGCCGTACTTGCCGGCGATCACCTCGGGGGTGCGGGAGACGGCGGCCACGGTGACCACCGCGTCGGTGTTCCGCTGGGCGGTGAGCAGCCTCTCCAGCGAGAACTCGAACAGCGAGTCGACGGGGAGCACGAGCGCTGTCCCCGTCAGGTTCCACTGTTCCAGGTTGTGCAGGGTGGCCGCGCCCGAGCCGACGTTGTACGGGTCGAAGCGGGCCCGTGAGTAGTCGATCTCCACGCCGTGGCGCTCTCCGTGACCGAGGACCAGCTTGATCTGACTGCGGTTCTCCATCCCCTGCGCGACCACGTAGAAGCGACGTATGCCCTGATCACGGCAGGCCTCCACGATCCACTCGATGAGTGGCCTGCCGGCGAACGGAATGAGCGCCTTGCTGCGGATGTAGTCGGCCGACTGGAGGGTGATGGGTTTCGCCCGCTCCCCCCTGCCGCCCGCCAGGATGATGCCGACCGTGCTGTCGTCCCCCATCGCTTGTCCCGCCCTCCAGGCCGACTTGTCGATGAAAGTGATTCAACAGCACGAGTCATGTGGAGTCAACTGCTCTGTCATTTTCGCAGGTTGACGCAGTGGCAGGCAGTCAAGTGGGATTCCGCCAGGGCGGGGGAGGACCGGCGTGGGCGTGGTGTCCTCGGGCGCGCGAAGGCACCGGGGCGGGGGCCGCTCCGGGGTGGGGGCCGCTCCGGGGTGGGGGCCGCTCCGGGGTGGGGGCCGCTCCGGGGTGGGCGTGGGCGGTAGGGGATCGAGCGGTGGGGTGCGGGCGGGCGCGCGCGACGGCGTGGCTCCGCCGCCACGGGCGCCTCGCCGCGCGCCCCGCCGGGGACGCCTCGGGACTCCCCGTCAGGGACGCGGCGTCACGGCCGCCTCGCTACGGCCGCCCCGCTACGACGGGACTCGTCCCCGTTACAGCAGGGCCGCCTGGCCGGACTCGGCGACCAGCCGCGCCAGGGCCCGCTCGTCCTCCTCGGCGGCGGGCATGAAGACCACCAGGTGCTGGCCCGGCGTGTCCGCCACGTCCAGCTTGGTGTAGTTGAGGTCCAGCCGCCCGGCCGTCGGATGGCTGAAGCGCTTCAGGGTCGGCCGGAACGCCTGCACGGGGTGCTCGGACCACAGCGCGCGGAACTGGCTGCTGGAGCGGGTCAGGGTGTCGATGAGCGCCGCGGTCCGCGGGTCGTCGGGGTTGCGGCCCACCGAGATCCTGAACTGGCCCAGGATGTCGCGGACTTCGCGCTGCCAGTCGACCAGCAGCGACTGCATCTGCGGCCGGGTGAACAGCAGCCAGATGCTGTTGCGCTCCTCCTGCGGCAACTGTTCGAGACCGCCGACCAGGGAGGCGTAGGCGCGGTTCGCCGCCAGCAGGTCCCAGTTGTCGTTGATCACGTGCGCCGGGAACGGGTCGAGGGTCTCCACCAGTTTGCGCAGGGTCGGGTTCACCGCGACCGGCTCCGGCCGCTCGGCCGGCAGTGCCGTCTCCGCGAGGGTGAACAGGTGCCGACGCTCGGCCCGGGTGAGCTGGAGCGTGTGCGCGAGCGCCTCGAGGACCTGCCGGCTCACCCGGATGTCCCGGCCCTGTTCGAGCCAGGTGTACCAGGTCAGGCTCACGCCGGACAGCTGGGCGACCTCTTCGCGGCGCAGCCCCGGGGTACGGCGCCGCCGCCCGGGAGTCAGCCCGGCCTGTTCGGGGGAGAGCGCCTCCCGCCGGGACCGCAGGAACGCCGCAAGAAGCTCACGCTGCATGTCGGTCATACAAGCACCTCCCGAACGGCCCTGTCCTGGTGGTCATTACACCAGCATGACTGCCCCTCTGTACCCGCTTCACGAGGCGGCGCACTCTGTTCCCGTGACCACGTCATCCACCACCGCGGGTATCAACAGCCCCGCCCCCGCCTCGTCTTCGCCCGCCTGGGGAAGGCCCGTCGCCGTCCTCGCCCTCGGCTCGTTCGCCATGGGCACCGACTCCTTCGTCCTGGCCGGCATCCTCCCGCAGATCGCCCACGGCCTGCACATCTCCACCGGCGCCGCCGGGCAGACCATCACCGCGTTCGCCCTGACCTACGGGCTCGCGGCGCCCTTCCTGGCCGCGCTGACCAGCCGGCTGCCCCGCAAGCCCCTGCTCGCGGTCGCGCTCGCGCTGTTCGTGCTCGCCAACCTCGCCTCCGCCGCCGCGCCCAACCTGCCCTTACTGCTCACGGCACGCGTCGTCGCGGGCCTCGGGGCGGCCCTGTACACCCCGAACGCCTCGGCTGCCGCGGCCGCGCTCGCCGGGCCCGCCCGCCGCGGCCGCGCGCTGTCGGTGATCCTGGGCGGCCTGACCGTCGGCACCGTCTTCGGCGTCCCCGTCGGCACCGCCATCGGCCAGCACCTCTCCTGGGAGGCGAGCCTCGTCTTCGTCGCGGCCGTCGGCGCGCTGGCCCTGCTCGGCGTCCTGCTGGTGCTGCCCGGCCTGCCGATCCCGCCGGCGATCCCGCTCGCGCAGCGGTTCGCCGTGCTGGCCAACCGCCGGGTCGTGGCGATCGTCGCCTTCATGCTCCTGGCCAGCGGCGCCAGCATCATGGTCTACACCTACACGGCGACCGTGCTCGGGCAGATCGCCCACATCCACGGCACCGGCCTCGCGACCGCGCTGCTCGCCTGGGGTGTCGGCGGCATCTTCGGCTCCTTCGGCAGCGGCTGGCTCACCGACCGGCTGGGTGCCGCACGCACTCTCACCATCGCCATCGCCCTGCTGATCGTCACCCTCGCGGCGCTCACGGTCAGTACCTCGATGGTCGTCGTGATCGTCGTCATGGTGCTCAACGGTGCCGCCGGCTGGGCCGTGGCCACGCCGAACAACCACCGGCTGACCGCGCTCGCGCCGACACTGCCCAGCGTCGTGATCTCCTTCAACTCCTCCGGCATCTACCTGGGCCAGGCCCTCGGCGCGGCCCTCGGCGGCATCCTGGTCGACCACGGCGTGACCGCCCGGGTGCTGTGCCTGACCGGCGTCGGCATCGCCCTCCTGGCCGGCGTCGTGCACGCCCTGATCCCGCGCCCGGCCCCGGAGTCCTGAACCCCGGGGAACGGCCCGGCGGTTCGCCCGCCCCGAGGCGCCTGAGCCGGCGACCGGCAGGAGACTGCCGGTCGCCGGCTTTCGCGTGCGTGCCCTCGGCCCGCCGATCGCGGTGGTGATCACCACATGAACACGGGGAGTCATGACGGGGGTCCGGGGCGGCCGTGTCGGAATGTTTCCGGACGATTAAATAACCGCTCATTTTCAGCCAATTGACGACTCCCCAGGAGTGGTCGCCGCCCAGTTCCAGGGTCCCGTCGTTCGAATTCCGTGACTTCACGCCACTGATTCAACACGAAATGTTACCGAAACCTGTGGGGTCGATGTGTGTTTCGGCGGGGGACTCGGCAGAGTGGCGCTCGCCGCTCCGACGTCCCACCGGAAACGGGGCCGGCACCCGTCTAGTTCGAGCGGAAGGATGCACACCATGCGGAACACCGCGCGCTGGGCAGCGGCCCTCGGCCTCACCGCCGTCGCCGTCTGCGGACCCCTGACCGGGGCCGCCGTCGCCGCCCCGGAGGCCGCCCCGGCCTCGCTCTACGCCCCGTCGGCGCTGGTGCTGACCGTCGGCCACGGCGGCGACGCGGCCACCGCGACCCCCGAACGCGCCGTCACCCTCAGCTGCGCCCCGGGCGCCTCCGGCACCCACCCGGACGCCCCCGAGGCGTGCGCCGAACTGCACGCCGTCGGTGGCGACTTCGACGCCCTCCAGGCGCGCGAGGACGTGTGGTGCGACAAGCTGTACGACCCCGTGGTCGTCACCGCCCAGGGTGTGTGGCAGGGCCGGCGGGTCTCCTATGAGCGGACCTTCGGCAACTCCTGCGAGCGGGACGCCGTCGGCGGCAGCCTCTTCGCGTTCTAGCGAAGGCTGCCCGAGGACCGGGATCGCAGGGACCCCGTGGACGCCGGATCAGGACCGTGACTGGGGAGTGCGGCCCTCTCGGAGCGGGGTACCCGCGATCTCGCGCCGGACCGTCGGGCGAAGTGGGGTCGCCCGCCGGCTTGCCGGCACACAGAGCCGCTCCCCGGGCAGGTCCGTGGGGGGCCTACCGGGGAGCGGCGAAAAACGAACGGTGCTCAGGTCTTGCGGCGATGACTTGTGTCGCACCAGGGGTAGCGCCGACTGCGTCGGCAGGTGCACAGAGCGACACGGAAGCGGTCCGAGGACACCGTCGTACCGTCCTCCAGTTCGACCTCGACCGGCCCCTCCACGAGCAGCGGCCCCCGGCGCTGCACGGTGATCCGGCGGGCACGGCCGGCGGGTTCGTGGGCACGCTCAGCGGGTTCGTTCGGCACGGATCACCACCAGCTCTTCCGTTCTCTCGTGCGGCGCGAGCAGCCCGCGCCGGCGCAGCCACTCCTCCCGGGAGCGCAGCACCGGGCCGAGGCCGATCCAGCGCCGCCGTACCACGGCGGCCTTCAGGCCCGCGTCGCGCAGCAGTTCCAGGGAGCGCTCGGGGTCGCTCAGCGCGGACTGCACGAGCAGCACCACGCCCCGGGGGGCGAGCAGCGGGGGTGCGTCCCGGCAGATCCGGTCCAGCAGCAGCCGCCCGTCGTGCCCCGCGTCCCAGGCCCGGGACCGGCCGCGCGGCCCGTGCCCGGAGTGCGGGGCGGGGACGTAGGGCGGGTTCGCGAGGATCACGTCGTACGTCCGTCCGCGCACCGGCGTGAAGAGGTCCCCGCGCCGGATCCGCACCGGCACCCGGGTCAGCCAGGCGTTGATCCGGGCCGTCCATACCGCCCGCCGCGACACGTCCACCGCGGTCACCTCGGCACCCCGCCGGGCCGCCGCGAGCGCCAGCGCCCCGCTTCCGGTGCCCACGTCGAGCACTCGCGCCCCGGTCGGCAGGGCCTCCTCGCGCAGGGCCTCGGTCAGCAGCGCGGTGTCGTCCTGGGGGGCGTACACACCCGGAATCAGCAAAGCGATCACATTCCGCGAGTACCCGGACATTCCCGATGTATGGGTCATGCCGCGCTCGGCTGTCCGAGGGGGACGCGCAGCGCGGAGCGCCCGGCGCGCCACGCGTCCAGGAGCCGCCGGGCGAGCCGGTCCTCCAGGTACTCGGTCGCGTCGATGCCGAAGGCGATGTCGGCCGCCAACTCGGGCTCCTCCTCCAGGAGTCCGCCGATCACCTCGTGGCGGACCACCTGCTCGTGCACCGCGTCCGCCTCCACGTGCTCGTCGTAGAAGAACTGCGCGGCCTCTCCCGCGCCGGTGCGGCGCAGCGCCTCGGCGAGCCGCCGGGAGCCGGGGGAGGAGGTGATCTCCACCTCCGCGAAGTGGCCGACCAGCGCGCCGCGCAGCGCGCGGTGCAGGCCGAACAGGGACATCAGGTTGACGACGGCCAGCATCTCGGCCGGGGCCGCGTCCAGATAGCGGCCGTACTCCGTGTCCAGGTCCAGGTCCCGCATCAGGTCGGCGAACAGGCGCGCGTGCACCCGTTCGGCCCGGCCGCCGCCGAACTCGTCGTACTCCACCGCCGCCATCGCCGCCTTGGCCCGGCCCCACAGCCGGGGCAGCACCCAGGCGTGCGGGTCGGCCTCTTTCAGGTGGTACAGGGAGCGCTGCGCCGCGTACTCCCGCAGCTGCCACGACTCGCCCTCGGCACACAGGAAACGGGTGACGCCGGTGCCGTCGGCCGGTTCCACCAGGAGCACGCCGAGCGCGTCGTCCAGGCTCTCGTGCACCGGCGTGTCGGCACGCAGCGCGGCCAGGAAGCGGCACTCCAGCGCGGCCCGCAGGCGGAGCAGGTCCGGGTCCCACTCGGCGTCGGGGGGCACGCCCGCGAAGCCGCGGTAGTGCAGCTCGTAGCAGAGGTACAGGGCGAGCTGCGCGTCGTCGCCGTAGGGGTCCTCGGCGCCGGTGGGTTCGGGCAGCGGTCCGGCGCCGCGCAGATGGCCGACGAGCGCGGCCGACAGCGGGCCCCGCGCGGGCGGCAGCTCGGGTCCTCGTGGGTTCATGGCGACCGGGTACCCGGGTCCGGCCAGGTCAGTGCCGCCGTCCGGGTGCCGTCCGGTCACCCTGGGACTGCTCCTGGGCCCCGGTGTTCGGGGTGATGGCGTCCGCCGCCTCGCCGCCGCCGTCGCCCTCCTCGCCGTGCCGCTCGGCCTCCTCGGCCTCGTGCAGCACTTCCTCCAGCGCCGTCTCGGGCCGCTTGTCGTCCCCGCCGGACATGGTGTCTCCTTCCACCGGCGTCGTCCTGATCCGCTCCGGCTACCCGCTGCGGCCGTCCCCACGCACGGCCGAGGGGCCGCCGTCCCCCTGCGGACGGCGGCCCCTCGGCCCGGACGGTTCCTCTGATCGCTCCTCGGCCCGGGTGTCTCCGTGGGTGCGGCTCGGAACCGGATGGCTCCGGCGTGCACGGCGCGGCTCGGCGGAGCGTACGGACCGGGCTGTCACACGACGCCGGCCGTCACATGTGGACGACCGCGACCGCACCCGCGTCCTGGCGCGGCACCCCGCGCCGGTAGAGCAGGAAGGCGAGCACCGCGCCCGCGGCGAAGAAGCCGGCCGACCACCAGAAGGCGGTGGTGTAGCTCTCGATCGTCGCCTGCGCCCGGACCAGCTTGCTGGTGGCGTCACGGCCGGCCACGTAGTGGGTCGCGGCGCTGGTCGCGAGGGTGTTCAGCAGGGCCGTACCGACCGAACCGCCCACCTGCTGCATCGCGTTGACGCTCGCGGAGGCCACGCCCGCGTCCTCGGCCGCGACCCCGCCGGTGGCCAGCTGCATGGCGGGCGGCATCACCAGGCCGAGGCCCAGGCCGGTCACGATCAGCTGCGGCAGCACGGCGCTGCCGTAGTGCGAGCCGAGGCCGATGCCGGTCAGCCAGGCCATGCCGGCCGTGGCGATCGCGAAGCCCAGCGGGATGACCGCCTTCGGTCCGACCCGGGGCACCAGCAGCGTGGTGCCGAGCTGCGCGGCCACCATCAGCGCGCCGACCATCGGCAGGAACGCCACGCCGGTCTTCGTGGGGCTGAAGCCGAGGTTGAGCTGGAGGTAGTAGGTGAGGAAGAGGAAGACGCCGAACATGCCGGCGCCGGTGATCAGCACCGCGAGGAAGGACGCCGACCGGTCGCGGTCCAGCAGGATCCGCAGCGGCAGCAGCGGATGCGCGGCGCGGGTCTGCCACCAGGTGAACGCGGCGAGCAGCAGCCCGCCCGCGAGCAGGAAGCCCCAGGTCAGTGGCGAGTGCCAGTGGTGCGTCTCGGCGTTGGAGAAGCCGTAGACCACGGAGAAGAGGCCGGCGGCGACCAGCACGGTGCCGGGCACGTCCAGCCTGGCGTGTCCCGCGTCGCGGTGGTTGCCCAGCAGGATCCAGCCGCCCGCGAAGGCGACGACCGCGATGGCCACGTTCACGTACAGCGTCCAGCGCCAGTCCAGGGCGTCGGTGAGCAGCCCGCCGAGCAGCAGGCCGACCGCGCCGCCGGCGCCGGCGATCGCGCCGTAGACGCTGAACGCGCGGGCCCGCTCGCGGGCGTCGGTGAACGTCGTGTTGAGCAGGGACAGCGCGGCCGGCGCGAGCAGCGCGCCGAAGGCACCCTGGAGCGCGCGGGCGGTGACCAGCATGGCGAAGCCGTTCGCGGCGCCGCCGAGCGCGGAGGCCGCGGCGAAACCGACGACGCCGACGAGGAAGGCGGGCTTGCGGCCGAACAGGTCGGCGATGCGGCCGCCGAGCAGGAGCAGCGAGGCGAACGCCAGCGCGTACGCGGTGACGATCCACTGCCGGTTGCCGTCGGAGAAGCCGAGGTCGCGCTGGGCGGAGGGCAGGGCGATGTTCACGATCGTGGCGTCGAGGACCACCATCAGCTGGGCGACGGCGATGACCGCGAGGATCCACCAGCGCCGGGGCGGGGCGACGTGCTGTGCCGCGGTCCCTGCCCCCGTTCGGGGGGCGTCGGTCAGGGTTTTCTGGGACATGGGAACCACTCCGGGGAAGTCGTTCACGCGTGGGGCATGCGCCGGACATAAACGAAACGGTTTCGTACGCCTTGAGGCTAGACGAGCTTCAGCGAAACGGCAACGTTTCGATGGGGCCCGGGAAAGCGCGCCGTGTACGTCGTGGCGGAACCGGAACCCGGCCGGCGCCGCACCCCGGTTCGCGCTCACCGAGGTGCGGGGACTTTCAGGCTGTGGCGCCCTGGATACACCGCGAAGGTCCGGCCCAGGAACTCGCGGACACCGCACGCCGTCGCAGTGAGGTCGCCACCATGTCCCAAGCCCCGCCCCCCGCAGGACCGTCGAACCGCGCCCGGCCGGTGACGAGGTCCGGCCCGGCGGCGGCCCCCGACGCCCGGCACGCCGATCAGCCGGCCCCCCGCGGCACGGCCCTGGTGACCGGCGCGTCCTCCGGTATCGGCGCCGCCGTGGCCCGCCGGCTGGCCGCCGAGGGCGGCTGGCGGATGGTGCTCAACGGCCGCGACCTCACCCGTCTGGAGCAGGTGGCCGCCGAGGTGTCGGCCGTGACCGTCGCCGCGGACCTCAACCGGCCGGGCGCCGACCGCGAGGTGGCCGAGGCCGCCCTCGACTACCTCGGCCGCGTGGACCTGGTCGTGGCGGGCGCCGGCGTCGGCTGGGCCGGCGACTTCACCGGCATGCCCCGCGCCCGCATCGAGGAACTCGTCGGCACCGACCTGCTGGCCACCCTGCACCTCGTGCGCGGCCTGCTGCCCCACATGGTCGCGGCGGGGTCCGGACGGATCGTGCTCCTCGGTTCCGTCGCGGGCAGCGTCGGCGTGCGGGGTGAGGCGGTGTACTCCGCGGTCAAGGCCGCCGTGGCCGTGTTCGCCGACGCGCTGCGCTACGAGCTGCGCGGCACCGGCGTCGGCGTCACCCATGTGGTCCCCGGCGTGGTCGACACCCCCTTCTTCGACCGGCGGGGCGCCCCCTACCGGCGGTCCCGGCCCCGGCCGGTGCCGCCCGAGCGGGTCGCGGACGCCGTGCTCACCGCCGTGCGGCGCGGCACGGACGAGGTCTACGTCCCCGGCTGGCTGCGGCTGCCCGCCCGGGTGCGCGGCGCCGCGCCGGGGCTCTACCGGCGGCTCGCCGCGCGCTTCGGGTGAGCGGCCGTGCTGACCGTCGGACTGGCACTGTGCTCGGCGCTGGCGAACGCCGCCTCCTCGGTGCTGCAACGCCGGGCCGCCGCGGTGCACGCCCCCGCGGAAGCCGGCGGGGCGGGCGGGATGCTGCGGGCGCTGCTGCGGCTGCTGCGGCGCCCGGACTGGCTGGCGGGCGTCGGTCTGCTGATGCTGTCCGCCGTGCTCCAGGGCTGGGCGCTCGCCGTGGGCAGCCTCTCGCTGGTGCAGCCGCTGCTCGCCACCGAGCTGCTGTTCACCCTGCTGGTGGGCAGCCTCGTCTTCCGGCGCCCCCCGGACCGCCGTACGTGGACGGCGTTCGTCGCCCTCGCCGTCGGGCTGGCCGTCTTCCTGCTGTCGGCCGCGCCGCGACCGGGCCGCACCGACGCGACGTCCCGGGCGTGGCTCATGGCGGGCGGGGTGGCCTGCTGCGTCGTGGTGCTGCTGGTACTGGTCGCCCGTACGGTACACGGGGCGGCCCGCGCGGTGCTGTTCGGGCTCGGCGCCGCGGTGTCCTTCGCGACCACCGCCGCGCTGCTCAAGGAGACCGTGGGGCAGCTGCGGTTCGGGCCCGGCGCGATGTTCTCCCACTGGTCGCCGTACGCCACCGCCGCCGTCGGGCTCGTGGCCTTCCTGTTGCTGCAGAGCGCGCTCGGCGCGGGGTCGCTGGCCGCGTCGCAGCCCGCGCTCACCCTGGGCGACGCGCTCACCAGCGTGGCGCTCGGCTGGGCGCTGTTCGAGGAGTCCGTCCAGCTCGGGCTGCGGATCATCCCGGAGATCATCGGCATCGCGCTGATCGGCGCGGGCAGCATCGGACTGGCGAACGCGTCCTCCGTCCGCCGGGGTTGGGACACCCCCGGCGAACGGGGCGGCAGGCACCCGGGGAGACGCGATGAGTGAACACGCGGCCCGGCCGTCCGCCCGCGCCCTCCGCGCGGCCGCCACGCTGCTGCCGCTCGCGCTCGCGGGCGTCCACGCCGGTCCGGCCGCCACGTGGCTCCCCGGCGTGCGGCTGCCGTGGTTCCCGGGGCTCGCGGGTACCGGGAGGCACGACCACGTCGCCCTGACCTTCGACGACGGCCCCGACCCGCTCGCCACGCCGCGCTTCCTCGACGCGCTGGACGTGCTCGGTGTGCGCGCCACCTTCTTCGTGCTCGGCGAGCAGGCGGTGCGCCATCCGGCACTGGTCACGGAGACCGCCCGGCGCGGGCACGAGGTCGCGGTGCACGGCTGGCGCCACGACCGGCCCTGGCGCCCCGCCGTCGCCCGTGAGTCCGAGGGGGTCACCCGCACCGCCCGCGCGGTACGGGACCTCACCGGCCACCGCCCCCGCTGGTACCGCCCGCCCTACGGCATCCTCACCTCCCCCCGCTGGCTGGCCGCCCGCCGCGCGGGCCTGCGCCCGGTCCTCTGGACCGCCTGGGGCAAGGACTGGCGCGCGGAGGCCACGCCGGAATCGGTCCACGCACTGGTCACCGCGCAGCTGTGGGGCGGCGGCACGATCCTGCTCCACGACTCGGACCGACTGGCGGCGCCGGGCTGCTGGCGGGCGGCCCTCGCCGCGCTGCCGGCCGTCGTCGGGGACTGCCGGGAGGCGGGGCTGACGGTGGGGCCGTTGCGGGAGCACGGGCTGCGCTGATCCTCGGTCGGCGGGCCGGGGCACATGCCCCGGCATCTCGGTCGGCCGGTCGGACACGCGCCGGGTCGCTGGCGGTGCGTGTCCGACCGCCGCGCGGGCCGGGTTCGGTCGCCGCTGTCACGGTCCGGTTCGGGCGGCCTGCTGCCAGTGGCCCGTCGTGGTCCCGGTCGTGCGGTGTGGCTGCCTGTCCTGGGGCGCTCGGTGCTTCCGGGTCCTGGGCGTGTCTCCGCCGGACGGTGTACGGCTTCGGTGCGTCCGTCGGCGGGTGCGGGACGCTGCCGGGAACCGGCCGCGCGGCCCGCCCGTACCCGTCGGTCGACCCGACTGGCCGCCTCCTCCGTGGCGTCGGGCCCGGTCCGTGCCACAGTGAATCGGAGGCGCGCGTTCATGTCGGGCCCGCACGCGCGCCGCGGTGAGCACGGGAGGTGCCGTGAGTCGGTGGCGGCGCGGCCTGCACCGCGCGTGGGCGTGGATCCGTGTCCAGGCCCTGTTCGAGCACGGCCGGGAGCTGGAGCTGATGCACCGGGCCATGGGTTTCGCCACCCTGGCCCTGGTGACGCTGGCCCCCCTGCTCATCGTGGTCGCGGCCGCGGACCCGCTGGTGCAGGGCGGGTTCGCCTCCTGGCTGACCGACGGCATGGGGCTGTCCGGGCGGTCGGCGCGCGTGGTCACGGACGTCATCAGCCCTCCGCACAGCGTCATCGGCACCACCAGCGCCTGGAGCGCTCTCCTGCTCGCCGTGTTCGGCGTGTCCTTCGGGGGCAGCGTGCAGAACGCCTACGAGCGCATCTGGGGCCTCGCCGCCGGGCCCTGGCACCGGGTCTGGCGGCAGGCCACCTGGCTGGTCGTGCTCACGGCGTACCTCTACCAGGAGGTGGCGACCAAGGCGGCGCTGCACGGTTCCCAGCGGATCATGCTGTCCGGGGTGAGCGGGGTGCTGTTCTTCTGGTGGGGGCAGCACTTCCTGCTGGGCAACCAGGTCCGCTGGCGCGAACTGCTGCCGGGCGCGCTGGCCACCGTGGTGGGTCTCGCCGGCCTGCGCGCCTTCTCCTACCTCGTCTTCACGCCCCTCATCGTCACCAACGCCCTCAGCTACGGCGCGGTCGGCACCGTCCTCGTCCTGGAGTCCTGGCTGATCGGCGTCGGCTTCGTCATCTACGGCGGCGCCGTGTTCGGCCGCTGGTTCTGCGAGCACCACTGGATGCCGGACCACCACCACGACGACCCGGACACCGACCACGACGAGGACAGGGAACCCTAGTCGTCCAGCTGCACCCCGGGGATGATCCCCGGCAGCCGGATACTGTCCGGCGCCGCCGTGGCCGCCCGGCCCGTGGCCGTGGTCGTGGCCCTCACGTGTTCTCCGTCCCGTCGGCAAGCCGCAGACCTCCCGGACACGGTTTCCCGCCGGGCACGCCTCCCTCCCCCCTCGCGCGGTGATCCGGCCGTTCGCCCGCACCCATGGCGGACCCCGCGGCCGGCGAGCGAGGCGGACCCCGGTTCGGCGTGCCGACTCGCGGGCGCCGCGTGGCCTCACCGGGGAGGGCCGGTCGGGCCCGGCGGCACCCTGTCGGCCCATCGCACCGGCGAGCCGTCCGCGGTCCACTGGGACCACCACCGGACGTCCGCAGGCAGAAGAGGCACGTCATGACCGGCACCACTCACCAGACCAGTGGCACGACCCAGGCACGAGAAGCCGACGTGCACCGATTCGAGGTCACCCATGTCGGCGGCGACGCCTACAGCGTCGACATCCGCGGGCACCGCGTCCAGGTCGACCAGCCCATCGAGGCGGGCGGCACGGACACCGCGCCGACGCCCGTCGAACTGTTCGCCGCTTCCCTGGCCACCTGTGTCGCCTTCTACGCGGGAAGCTACCTGCACCGGCACGGCCTGCCCCGCTCCGGACTGCGGGTTCGTGCGCAGTACGCCATGGCCTCCGACCGTCCGGCCCGCGTGGCCTCCCTGCGGATCGTGATCGTCGCGCCACCGGAACTTCCCGAGGAGCGCCGCGCCGGTCTGCTGGCCGTGGCCTCGCACTGCACCGTCCACAACACGCTCAAGCAGCCACCGGAGGTCGGCATCGAACTGGCGTGAGCACGTGCCGGTGCCGACGGACCCCCCGCCGCTACCGGCATTCTCCGCTTCCGCCGGATGGCGCACGGCGGTGGCCGACGCCACAGCGCCCGGCGGTCGGTCCGGAGACGATCGACGAACACGCCGGCACATCGGCCGGGGCAGCCGTACGTGGCCGCCCCGGCACTCCTGCGTGCTGTCCCCGCGCCCTTCCCCCTCCCGCTTTCCGTCCCCTCGCCCTCGTCCCGGCTGCTGGAGTCCGGCCGGGACGGCGTCGGGCACCGCGGCGAGCGCTGCGGTCCCTGCGGCGGATCCGGCCGCCATGAACCCACCCGTCCGGACACCGAGGCCCGCGGTGTCGTCGGCTCGCAAGACCGACCTGGTGACCGCCGGATGGTGAGTGAACCCGGATGGCACCGTCGCGTCACAGGCGTCGAGCGGTCATCTCTGCCATGCTGACGCCGTGTCAACCGGCAAGGTGGCCCACGAGGTTTCCGGACTCCGCCACCAGGGCCGGGGCCTCCGGCACTTCGGTGTTCGGCCGTAGGCGCGGGCGGACAGCGGCCACAAACGTGCGTGCCGAGCGTCGGCACGCCCACCGCCTCCCCGGTCCGCACCGCCGACGACACGCCGTGGGCGGCGCGAACGGCATGGGACGTGCGGGTGCCCGGCACCCCTGGACCTCGCGCTCACCTCGGGGGACCGACCCTCATGGCGACGACCGCGCCCCCGCGGGGGCCGCTTCGATTGACTCAGCGCGTGGAGGGCGCTCATGGCACAGACTCTTCCAGGGTCGGGCGAACAGCAGGTCACCACCCGTGAACCTCGGGTGCCCTCCGGAGTGCGGATCCGGGACTACCTGACGACCACCGACCACAAGAAGATCGCCCATCTGTATTTCATCACCTCGTTCGGGTTCTTCCTGCTCGCCGGTGTGCTGGCGATGATCATGCGGGCGGAACTGGTTCGTCCGGGCCTGCAGATCGTCACCAACCAGCAGTACAACGAGCTGTTCACGATCCATGGAACGATCATGATGCTGCTCTTCGCGACCCCCACGTTCGCCGGGTTCGCGAACGCCGTCATGCCGTTGCAGATCGGTGCCCCGGACGTCGCGTTCCCGCGTCTGAACGCTCTGTCGTACTGGCTCTTCCTCTTCGGCGGACTGATCGTCCTGTCCGGCTTCTTCGTCGACCAGGGTGCGGCGCCTTTCGGCTGGTTCGCCTACGCCCCGCTGAACAACGCGGTGCACTCTCCCGGGCACGGCGGCGACCTGTGGGCGATGGGGCTCGCGGTGGCGGGCGTGAGCACCACGCTCGGTGCCGTGAACTTCATCGCCACGATCGTGTGCCTGAGGGTGCCGGGCATGACCATGTTCCGGATGCCGATCTTCACCTGGAACATCCTCTTCACGTCGATCCTCGTGCTGCTGGCCTTCCCTGTGTTCACCGCCATCCTGTTCGCCCTGGTGGCCGATCGGGCCTACGGGGCGCACGTCTTCGACTCCGCCTCGGGCGGCGCGCTGCTGTGGCAGCACCTGTTCTGGTGGTTCGGCCATCCGGAGGTCTACATCGTGGCACTGCCGTTCTTCGGCGTCGTCACGGAGATCATCCCGGTGTTCAGCCGCAAACCGGTCTTCGGATACGTCGGCATGGTGGCCGCGACGATCTCGATCACGATGCTGTCGGCCACCGTGTGGGCCCACCACATGTTCGCCACGGGCGCGGTGCTGCTGCCGTTCTTCGCCCTGATGTCCTTCCTGATCGCCGTTCCGACCGGCGTGAAGTTCTTCAACTGGATCGGGACCATGTGGCGGGGCAGCGTCTCCTTCGAGACGCCGATGCTGTGGGCGGCCGGCTTCCTGGTGACGTTCCTGCTCGGGGGGCTCAGCGGTGTCCTCATCGCCTCCCCGGCCCTGGACTTTCACCTGACCGACACGTATTTCATCGTCGCCCACCTTCACTACGTCCTGTTCGGCACGATCGTCTTCGCCATGTTCGCCGGCTTCTACTTCTGGTGGCCCAAGATGACGGGGAAAATGCTCGGCGAACGCCTCGGGAAGATCCACTTCTGGACGCTGTTCGTCGGCTTCCAGACCACGTTCCTCGTGCAGCACTGGCTCGGTGAGATGGGGATGCCCCGCCGCTACGCGGACTATCTGCCGGCCGACGGTTTCACCCTCTTGAACACCATCTCGTCGATCGGCGCCTTCCTGATCGGCCTTTCCACCCTGCCCTTCCTCTACAACGTGTGGAAGACCGCGCAGCACGCCCCCGAGGTCGGCATGGACGATCCCTGGGGCTGGGGCCGCTCGCTGGAGTGGGCCACGTCGTGCCCCCCGCCCCGCCACAACTTCACCGCGCTGCCGCGCGTACGGTCCGACTCACCGGCGTTCGATCTGCACCACCCCGAGGTGCGGGAGGAACTGGGGCCGTCGGCTCGCGGAACGGTCGAGCCGACCCCGGACACCTTGGGAGAGCAGAGCGAATGAAATCCGAGGCGTACCTCTTCGCCGGCGTCGCGCTGTTCTTCCTCCTCACCGACGCGGCCTACATCTGGTTCGCGCGCGAACCCGCCGGCATCGCCGCGTTGACCGTCTCGTTCGGCATGGCGTCGGTGATCTCGTTCTTCTGTTTGATCAACTACCGGCGCAAGGGGGTGCGCCCCGAGGACCGGCCGGACTCCGACATCCGTGAGCGCACCGGTACGCTGGACTTCTTCCCCCCGTACAGCGGCTACCCGGTCGTCACCGCGCTGGGCGCGGCTGTGATCGCCGTCGGGATCGTCTACGGCGTATGGATCATCATCATCGGGTTCGGACTCCTGTGGCCGGGAGTCTTCGGCCTGGTCTTCCAGTTCGGAAACCGAGAGAGCCGGTGAGGTCGTTCAAGGGCGCCCCGGCCAGGAGGAACGCCCTCCCTGCGGCCGACCGCTGCCCGTCGGGCCGGGGCCGCCGCCGGCCATTGCGTGAACGGTCCCCGGCCGGGCATGATGCCTCGCATTGATCGTCCGGCAGGGGTGCGACAGCTGTGAACCAGGAAGCCCGCGACGGCGGAGCGGAATCGTCGGGAACCATCGGCCGAGTCCGCTACCGGGCTTCGTGGCAGCAGACCCTGCCACTGGCGCTGATCCTCGGTGCCGTCGTGCTGACGCAGTGGTCGAACCCCCTGCTGTGGGCGCACCAGCGGCCCGGACTGTTCGACATGCCGTTCGGCTCGCGGATCCTCGCCCTGGTGCTGCCGCTCCTCATCACGCTCGAACTGTGGGTGCTGAGCCGCTACGTCGGGGTGACCCTGACCCCCGAGGCGGTCGTCGTCCACAACCTGCGCCGCCGGACCATCCCGTGGAGCCGGGTGGCCGAGGTCGCGGTGGAGCCGTTCACCGGAGGACGGCGGGTGGTCCTCTACGAGACGGACGGCCGCCGTACCCCGCTCCGCGTGCCCAGTTCCGGATTCCTGTCCCGCGACCGCCGGTTCGACGAGAAGGCCGCGGCCATCCGGGGCTGGTGGCTCGCCGGCGGGGGCGTGGCCCGAGTCGAGGACACGGCCGGTGAACCCGAGGCATGGGGGCACACCTACGGCCGGCTGCCCGAGCGACTGGTGATGCGACCTGCGCCGAGCCGGTCGGTGCCCGCGGTCCTGCTGCTCGGCTGGCTCGCGGCCGACGCGCTGATGGCGGGGTTCGCCGAGGGTCCCGGCTCCGCCCACCCGACGCTCCTCAGCCGCACGCTCGGCGCACTCGTCGCGATGTCGCTGCTGCTGGGCGCGGGCTTCCTGAGTCTCGGCAGAGGCGTCGTCCTCACCGCCGACCACCTGGTCGTACGAGGGCTTCGGCCCCGAACCGTGCCCCGGGACGAGATCCGGGGGATCGCCGTCGAGCGCCACCGCGGCGGGCGCAGGCCGGTCCTCCTCGAAGCGGACGGCCGCCGGACGCCCCTGCCGGTACCGCGTGTCGGACGGGTGCTCTGGGACTCGGAGTTCGAAGCGAAGGTCCGAACGCTGGGGGACTGGTGGCGCACCCACGCGGCGGCCGGCACGACCGCGACCGACGCGGCGCTCCGACCCTCGGACCAGCCGTCGCTCCAGCCACCGCTCCCTCCCTACCGCGGACCGCGTCTGTGGCAAAAGGGAGTGGTGACGCTGGCCTGCGTCGTCCTCGGCTACGAGATCGTCCTGTCGGTCGTGGTCGGAGCCCTGTTCCTCGCCGTCGGCCAGTGAGAAGCCCCCACCCCGGGTGACGACGCCGGTCACTCCTCGGCGTCGACGCCGCCCGCTACCGGATCCGCCGTGCGACCGGCGATCTGCAGGCGTTCCTCCGCCGTCGTGGGGGGTTCGACGCGGTCCCGGTAGTACCAGGAACTCAGCGACGCCCGAAGGCGTGAGCGCAGCGGTGCCTGGCGTCCGGGGGCCTTGAGCGGCCGGGGAAGCTCCCTGACCAGCAGGCGGTAGCGGCGCGCCCGGTCGAGGCCCGTGTGGCGCTCGGCCATGCCGCCCGCGAGGTCCTGACGGACCACACCGGTCTCCACCCCCTCCTGGTACAGATGGCGCTCGTGCAGTTGCAGCGCGAGACAGACGCGCCTGGTGACGAGGTACGCGACGACGGGGCCGACGACGAGGGCGATGCGGAAGACCCAGGTGAGGCTGTTGACGGAGAAACCGAACAGAAAGGCCGTCACGTCGTTGCCGCCCGCCATGAGCAGCACGGCGTATGCGACGATGCCCGCCACGCCGAGACCCGTCCGCACCGGCCGGTCGCGGGGCCGGTCGCACAGATGGTGCTCCAGCAGGTCCCCGGTCACCCACCGCTCGAAGACGGGGTACAGGTACAGCAGGGCGAAGAGCAGTGCGGGCAGGACCACCGCGGGCAGGAGGACGTTCCACATGAAGGTGTGCCCGGCGATGTCGGTCTCCGCGGCCGGCATCAGCCGCAGGGCCCCTTCCAGGAAGCCGACGTACCAGTCGGGCTGGGCGTCGGTCGAGACCTGGTCGGTGACGTACGGGCCGTAGTCCCACACGGGATTGATCTGTGCCACGCCCGCCAGCAGCGCGGTGACGCCGAAGACCATCAGGGACAGCCCGGTCGACCTGACCGCGAACGAGGGGTACATGGGCTGCCCCACCACGTTCCGGTTGGTCTTCCCGGGGGCCGCCCACTGCGTGTGCTTGAGGTAGACCACCAGGAACAGATGCACGGCGACGAGGGCGATCAGCAGGCCCGGGACGAACAGCACGTGCAGGATGTAGAGCCGCTGGCCGAGCACGGTGCCGGGGTAGGCGCCACCCCAGGCGAAGAGAGCCAGGTAGGTGCCGACGACCGGGATCGACATCACGATGGTGTTGGCGGTGCGCAGGCCGGTGCCGGACAGGAGGTCGTCCGGGAGCGAGTAGCCGCAGAAGCCCTCCAGGAGGGCCAGCATGAACAGGGTCACGCCGATGACCCAGTTGAGTTCTCTCGGCCTGCGGAAGGCGCCGGTGAAGAAGATCCTGAGCATGTGGACGCCGATGGCGGCGACGAAGACGAGGGCGGCCCAGTGGTGCATCTGCCTGATCAGCAGGCCGCCCCGCACGTCGAAACTCACGTGGAGGGTCGACTCGTACGCCTTCGAGACCAGAACGCCCTGCAACGGCCCGTACGAGCCGGAGTACGTCACCTGGGCCAGGCTCGGATCGAAATAGAGCGTCAGATAACTGCCGGTGAGCACCAGGACGACGAGACTGTAGAGAGCGATCTCCCCGAGCAGGAAGGACCAGTGGTCGGGGAATGCCTTGCGCAACAGTTGTCCGGCGAGTTCCGAGATCGGCGCGCGCCGGTCCATCACCACGTACGCCTGGAAGGCCGCCTGTCGCGCCTTCGCCTTCGCCCTCGCTCTGCGCTGCCGCAGCATGCCGCACCACGCTCCTCCACGTCTTGTGCCGCACCGCGCAGCGCGCCTCGGTCGGCCGCGTGCCGGGGAGCGGCCGAGTGCCGCGTGCTTCAATCTTGATCGTGATCCCGAGGCGCGTTGCGCAGGCATGCCGAGGGGGCACGCTTTTCAGCGGTGATCGAGCGGGCGGACGTCCCCGTTCGCGTCCCGGCACACGACGCCGAGCGGTGCACAAGGCCACCAGGGAGTGGGAGTGGGCAGTCGGAGCGGCATCATCGAGGTACTGACGGCGGACCACCGGAGGATCCAACGTCTTGTCGACCGTATCCGCTGCTCGCCACCCGGTGGCAGCCGGCGGAAGACGCTCGTCGAGGAGCTGTGCACCCGTCTGGTCCGGCACTTCGCGGTGGAGCGCGAGTACCTGGGCCCGGCCTTGCGCCGGTACCTGCCGGACGGCGGTACCCACGCGGAGGG
Source organism: Streptomyces hygroscopicus subsp. hygroscopicus (assembly GCF_030269125.1). Lineage (GTDB taxonomy): Bacteria > Actinomycetota > Actinomycetes > Streptomycetales > Streptomycetaceae > Streptomyces > Streptomyces hygroscopicus_C. The sequence goes on from NZ_BSSM01000014.1 coordinate 70,198, forward strand.
CCGGCTCGCCGAGTACCGCGAGATCGAGGAGCTGCTGACCCTGCTGGAGGCTCGGGAGCCCGACGACGAGCGGTTCGGGGAACTCCTGGTCTCGGTGGTCGCCCGGGTGACGGAACACGTCGTCGTGCAGGAACAGCTCCTCTTCCCGCGCCTCCAAGGGGTCTGTCCCGCCGATGTCCTGCAAGAACTGGAATCGAAGGCGTGCGGAGCGGAGCCCTCCGCGCCGACCCGTCCCGGGGCGGGCGCACCCGGACCGGCCCCGGCGGGGAGAAGCGCCGCCCCGGTGCGCGGCCCCTGGGACCACCTCCGTGACGCCGTGTCCCGCCGCGGCCGGCATTGACCCTCCGCGTGCACGTCGCCCGGCCCCCGGGAGGACGGGACGGCGTACGGAGCCGCGGCGGCGTGTCCCGAGACACGGACGACGGCTCCTCGCGGGTGATCGGCCGTCGGCGTCCCCTGCCGCGCCTCACGGTCCGGGCGGACACCCGCTCCGACCCCCCGGCCCGCGAACCGGATCCCCTGCGGATGTCGCGGGTCTCCGGGTCGTCGGCCAGGGCGTCTCGTGTTCACCGTGTCCGCGTCGTCGCCCGCCGCCTCGGAGCCGTGGTTCCGGGGCGTTGGGCCCGCCGTGGCCGGGTCGTGGTCCCCGGCTTTCGGACTCGGGGTCTCCGGGGCGTCGCCCCGGGCTCCGGGCTCGCCGTGTGCGGATCGCCGTGCCTGGTCCTGCCCTTGGGCCTGGTGCCTCGGGATCGGGTTCCGGGTCGTTCGGTCTGTCGTGGCCGGGGTCGGGGTTTCCGGTTCTCGGGATGTGGCCCCGGTTTCCGGGCCTGCGGGTCGTCGCCCCGGCTGTCGGGTTCGCCGTTCGTCGCGAAGCCGTCCCCGGCCTCCGGGGCCGCCGTCCCGGTCGCGAAGCCGTCCCCGGTCGCCGAACCGGCATCCCCCACGGCCGGCCCGGCGCGCGGCGAGTCCGTAGGCGGGCCCGGTGCCGGGGCGCGTCGTCACGCCAGCTGCCGCTGGACCAGTTCGTGCAGCCGTCCCGTGGTGTCCGCGAGCAGTTCGGCGGGGCTGCCCTGCTGGACGACCCGGCCCTCCTCCATCACGATCACCCGGTCCGCGTCGAGGACCGTGGACAGGCGGTGGGCGATGACCACGCGGGTGGCGTGGAGCTTGCGGGTGCTGTCGATGACGATGCGCTGGGTGTCGTTGTCCAGGGCGCTGGTCGCCTCGTCGAGGAAGAGGACGCGGGGGCGGCGGATCAGCGCCTGGGCGATCATCAGGCGCTGGCGCTGGCCCCCGGAGACCGAGCCGCTGCCGGAGACGATGGTGTGCAGGCCCATCGGCATGCGCTCGATGTCCTCCGCGAGCCCCGCCATCTCCGCCGCCGCCATCGCCTCCTCGGGGGTGTACGGCTCGGTGCCGCAGATGACGTCGAGGATGGATCCGGTGAACGGCTGGGCGTGCTGGAGCACCACCCCGCACTGGCGGCGCACCGCCGACTGGTCCAGCGCCGCGAGGTCCTGGCCGTCGTAGAGGACGCTGCCGGAGACCGGCCGGTCGAAGCCGATCAGCAGCCGCAGTAGGGTGGACTTGCCGCAACCGCTGGGGCCGACGACCGCGACGAACTCGCCGGGGCGGATCGTGAAGGTGACGTCGTCCAGGACGAGCGGGCCGTCGTCGGCGTACCGGAAGGAGAGGCGGCGGGCCTCCAGTGCGCCGGAGAGCGGCCCGGGGCGGGTGCTCGCGGCGCGGACCTCGGGGGCGGCGTCCAGGACCGGCCGGATCTCCTCGAACAGCGGCAGCGCGGCCACCGCCGACACCAGCGAGCCGGTCAGCTGGGTGACCGAGGTCAGCACCATCGTCACCGACGTGTTGAAGGTGAGGAAGTCCGCCGCCGACAGTGTGCCCTTCGCCGGTCCCGCGAGCAGCATGAACATCAGCAGCGAGCACACCGGCAGGTAGACCGCGCCGAGCACGGTGGTCAGGTTCTTGATCCGCCCCGCCTTCCGCTGGAGCTCCCGGCCGCGCGCGAACTCCCGTGCCCAGGCGGCGTACGCGTAGTTCTCCGCGGCCGCGACGCGCAGCTTGGGCAGCCCGCGCAGGGTCTGGAAGGCCTGGTTGTTCAGCCGGTTGCCGAGCACCACCAGCCGCCGCTGCCAGCGCACCTGCCACAGCCCGAGCCCCAGGAACACGGCCGCGATGACGACCAGCATGCCGACCGCCGCGAGCGCCATCGGCACGCTGTACCACAGCAGCAGGCCGAGGTTCATCGCGCCGACCGTCACCGACTGGGCGACCACCGGGCCGACGCCCGCCAGCATCCGGCGCATCGCGCTGATCCCCATGGCGGCACTGGCCAGTTCGCCGGTGGAGCGCGTGGTGAAGAACCGGGTGGGCAGCCGCAACAGCCGGTCCCAGACGGCCGGTTGCAGCGCCGCCTCGACGCGGCCCTCCAGGCGCAGGATGGAGAGGTTCTCCAGCAGTGTGAACGCCGTCGACACCACCCCGCTCACCATGACCGCCAGACACACCTGGACGATCAGGCCCTCCTCGGCCCTCGGCACGTACTCGCCGAGCACCTTGCCGGTGGCGATCGGCACCAGCGCTCCGATCGCCACCGTCACCAGCCCCGCGAGCAGCAGGCCGAGCAGATCGCCGCGGGCGCCGCTCATGGTGAAGCGGAGCAGGCCGAGCGGGGAGAGCGCCTGGTCGGGCAGCGGCCGGTAGAACATCACCGCGCGCGGCTCGAAGTCCTCGGCGTTCACCTTGCCGACCGGGGTCTCCCGGCCGGTGCCGGGGTGGACGGCCGCGTAGCCGCCACGCCGCCACAGCAGCGCGACCGGCGCCCCGGACAGTGCCCGCCGCCCCACCAGTGGGCCCACGTTCTCCCGCCACCAGCGGCCTTCGAGGCGTACGGCGCGGGTGCGTACCCGGGAAGCGAGCGCCACCCGCTCGACCGGATCGAGGCGCTCGCTCTCGGTGCCGCTGCGCGCGGGCTCGGCCAGCGTGATCCCGGCCGCCTCCGCCACCAGCACGCAGGCCGCGTACGTGGCGTCGGCGTCGGCGGCCGTCGTACGACGTCCCGAGCGGCGGCCGATCGAGGCCAGCAGGGTGCGGTCCGCCTGGGCGCCCGCGGCCTCACCGGCCTTGATACCGGCGGCCGTCCGGGTCTCGTGGCTGCGCTCCAGCTGCTCGATCCAACGGTCCAGCGCGGTCAGCAGCCGGTACTGCTGGTCGACCATCGACTGCCACAGCGCCGGGTCCACCAGCAGATCGGCGGCGGCCTCCGCGCCGTACAGGGAGCCGTACTGGACGCTGCCGGGCGGCACCTGCATCCAGAACACGTCGTCGTCCGTGGGGACTTCGGGCCGCTCCTCGGCCATCGGGGCCTGGAAGAGGACGGACAGGCCGCGGCCGACGCCGAGCGCGAGGGCGTACTCCAGCGGGCTGGAGGCGGGCGGCACGTACTGGGGCCGCCCGTACTCGTCGTACGACCAGGTCTGGGTGCCCGCCGGCTGGTACAGCTCGCGGAGGTTCACCCGGTGCACCACGCAGTCGCGCACCGGGCGGGCCACCAGGGTGTGCTGGGGACCCGTGACCGGGCCGAGCAGCAGCGCGCCCGCCTCCAGACGGCCCAGGTGGTGCCAGTGGCCCTGCCGGCCGGCGTCCACCGCGAACAGGTCCAGGGCGCCGGCCGCCACCAGCCACAGCACCTCGGGCCCCGCCAGGTCGAGGCGGGTGAACCCGGCGCAGTCGACCCGGGTGCCGAGGGTGCCCAGTGCCCCGAGCACCAGGTCGCCGTCGTACCCCTCCTGAACAGACGTCATCAACGCTCCCTGACCAGCGCCGCGTACGCGCCGCCACGCGCCACCAGCTCCTCGTGCCGCCCGCGTTCGACCACCGTGCCGTGCTGGAGCACGACGATCTCGTCGCTGTCGCGGACCGTGCTCAGCCGGTGCGCGATCACCACGCAGGCGCAGCCGCGGCGGCGCAGGTTGTCCATCACCACCAGCTCGGTCTGCGCGTCCAGCGCGCTGGTCACCTCGTCGAGCACCAGGATGCTCGGCCGTCGCACCAACGCCCTCGCGATCTCCAGCCGTTGGCGCTGCCCGCCGGAGAAGTTGCGGCCGTCCTGCTCGACCTCGCCGTGGATGCCGCCGGGCCGCCGCGCCACCACCTCGTACAGGGCGGCGTCCTTCAGCGCCTCCACCACCGCCTCGTCCGGGATCGAGGGGTCCCACAGGGCGACGTTGTCGCGGACCGAGCCCTCGAAGAGGAAGACCTCCTGGTCCACGAAGGAGACGGAGGCGGCGAGCGCGCCGCGCGGGATGTCCTCCAGGCGGCGGCCGTCGATGCGGATCACCCCGTCCCAGGGCGCGTACAGTCCCGAGATCAGCCTGGACACCGTGGACTTGCCGCTGCCCGAGCCGCCGACGAGCGCCACCTGCCGCCCGGGGCCCACGGTCAGGTCGAAGCCGGTCAGCAGCGGTTTGTCCAGCGGGCTGTAGCCGAACGTGACGTTCTCCAGTTCGACGTGGCCGTGCAGTCGGCGGGTGGAGTCTCCGGGGCCGCCGCGGGCGTGGAGCGGGTCGGCCCGGAAGTCCTCCACGTCCTTGAGGCGGGCCACGTCGGCCGCGAAGTCCTGGATGCGGCCCGCCACCCCGTTGAGCCGGGTGAGCGGTGCGGTGAAGCGGGTGACCAGCGCCTGGAAGGCCACCAGCAGACCCACCGAGACATGGCCCTCGACGGCGCGCAGACCGCCGATCCACAGGATCAGCGCGCTGTTGAACGTGGCCAGCGTCGGCGCGACCACCCCGAGCCACGCGCTCGGCACCCCGAGCCGCTGCTGCTCCTCCAGCGTGGTGGCGTGCTGCCCGGCCCACTTGCGGAAGTAGCCGTCCTCACCACCGGTCGCCTTCATCGTCTCGATCAGCTGGAGCCCGGTGTAAGCGGTGTCGGTCAGCCGGGCGGTGTCCGCGCGCAGCTTCGCCGTACGGGTCGCGCGCAGCCGTACGACCAGCCGCATGGCGAGGACGTTCAGCAGGGCCACACCGATGCCGACGAGCGTCAGCTGCGCGTCGTAGGTGTAGAGGAGCACCGCGTAGAGCACGACCACGATCGCGTCCACACCGGCCGCCGCGAGGTCGCGGGCCAGGGTCTCGGCGACCTGGTCGTTGGACTGGAGGCGCTGCACCAGGTCGGCGGGGGAGCGCTGGGCGAAGAACGTCACCGGCAGCCGCAGCAGATGACGCAGGAAGCGGGCGCTGGTCAGGGTGGAGGAGATGATCCGGCCGTGCAGCAGATTGGCCTGCTGCAACCAGGTCAGCACCAGGGTGAGCAGCACACAGGCGGCCATCGAGGCGAACAGCACGCCGAGCAGCGAGGTCTGGCCGCCGATCAGGAACATGTCGATGTAGGTGCGGCTCAGCGCCGGTACGGCCGCGCCGACCGCGACCAGCAGCAGGCTGGCCAGCACCGCGGCGGGCAGGGTGCCCGCGGTGCCGCGCAGCCGGGCCGGCATCGCGCCCAGTACGCCCGGCTTGCGCCCGCCCCGGGTGAAGTCCGCGCCGGGCTCCAGCACCAGGACGACACCGGTGAAGCTGCCGTCGAACTCCTCCAGGGGCACGAAACGGCGGCCCTTGGCGGGGTCGTTGATGTGGATGCCGCGCCGGCCCAGGCGGCGGCCCATGCCGTCGTAGACGACGTAGTGGTTGAACTCCCAGAACAGGATGGCCGGGGCGCGCACCTCGGCGAGGGCGGCCAGGTCCATCTGCATGCCCTTGGCGGTCAGGCCGTAACCGCGCGCCGCCTTCAGGAGGTTGCTGGCGCGCGAGCCGTCCCGGGAGACGCCGCAGGCGATGCGCAGCTCCTCCAGCGGGACATGGCGGCCGTAGTGGCCGAGGACCATCGCGAGGGAGGCGGCGCCGCACTCGACGGCCTCCATCTGGAGCACGGTGGGTGTACGGGCCCTGCCGGTACGGGACTTCGGGCCCGGACGCCGGGCGGGCGCGGCGCGTCTGCGGCCGTGGGTCTGCGGGGGAGCGGGCGTCACGGGAGCAGCCAATCGACGGGGTGCTGGTCGGCCAGCCGGATCGAGGCGGAGGCGAGGGTCATGGATTCCAGACGGAAGGGCGGCCCGTCGGCGGTCGACCACCGGTAACCGCTCCTGGTCTCCCCGGAGTCGTCCAGGCGCACGGTCACGGCGACCGGGCGGCCGTCCCTGGTGAACTGCCGGCCGAGCTGGCTGTCGCCGAGGAACGCGGCGATCGACTGGGCGGACTGCGCGGACCGGTCCACCGAGCGCACCCGGCCGTGCAGCACGCCGTAGCGCTGCGCCGGCACCGAGGAGACGGTGAGGTCGACGGAGGCGTGTGCGGGGATGGCGGCGGCGTTCTCGGCGGGCACGTACACGGTGGCGTACAACGGGTCCCCGGGGTGGGCGACCTTCTCGACGGCGGCCACGTCGGTGCCGGTCCGGACGATCTGCCCGATGGTGGCGGCGAGCGTGGTGACGCGGCCCGCGGCGACCGTGCGCACGACTGAATCCCCTTGGGCGGTACGGATCTTGACCACCGGGGCGTTGGCGGGCAGCTGCTCGCCCTGCCGGGTGAGGACGGCCGTCACCTGCCCCGCCACGGGACTCTGCAGCACATAACTTCCCTGCCCGTGCGTGAGGATGGCGTCCGCGTTCACCGTGGAGGCGACCGAACCGGTGACCGCCCAGACGGAGGCCGCGGCCATGACGGCCACGGTGACACCGAGCGCGAGCCGGCCCTGCGGGCGGGCGAGCCGCACCGGGAGGTCCAGTTCCTGGGGCGACCGGAGCTTGGCGAGAGCCTGTTGGCGGAACTGCACGGAACTTCCCTCACCTGTGGTGCGGATGACGGGGTTTCGGGACGCCCGGCAGTCCCGGAGCCGGGGCGGCTCCGGGACTGCCGGGCGTGAGGAGGGTGGTCAGAGACCGGCGACCAGGCCGGTGACCGGGGCCACGTTCAGGCCGGTGACACCCTCGACCGTGCCGATGGCCGTGCCGGCCAGGTCGGAGACCGGGGCGATGCCGTTGACGGCGCCGGTCACGGTGCCGAGGGCGTTCACCTGCAGACCGCCGGAGACGGCGTCCAGCTCGGCGTCGGCGATCTCGGCGGTCTCGACCTGGGGGGTGGAGTTCATGATGGAACTTCCCTTCATATGGATCTTCACAAGGGGGGAACGGCCCCCGCCGGGAAACGGACGGAAGGCCGCGGCCGCGGGTGGCGGGCTCCGTCGCCGGGGCCCGTCGGCCCCCCGCGGTGCGAAGGATCAAAGCACGCGGGCCGCGCGCGCTTCCACTCAATCAGGGCCCTCACCAGGGAACTTGATGCACGAGAGGACTCAACCGTGCAGGCGCGGGCACGTCTTGTCGGCGACTTTTTCACATGCCGCACCGCATCGTCGCGGCCGCGGGCTTGCCTCGGGCGCCGTGCCCGGCAATCGCGCGCGCCGGAGGCGGGCAGGCGGCGCGCGGATGTGCAGAAGAGCCGACCGCGGTGCCTTCGTTGAGCATTCAATGTGCAGATTCCCTGAAGCGTGGCTTCCGGTACGCGACGGGAACCGACCGCCACCGATCGACCGCGGAGCGTGTCGTTCCGGGTGGGGGACTCAGCCGTCGCCCGCCCGCAGGAGCAGCACTGCCACGTCGTCCAGCCGCGCCCCCGCCGGCACGCTCGCGCGGATCAGCTCGTCCGCGAGGGCCTCCAACGGCAGATCGCCGGCCTCCGCGAGCCGGGCACCCAGCTCGGAGAGGGCGTCCTCGATGTCGACACCCGGGGCTTCCACCAGGCCGTCGGTGTAGAGCACGAGGACCGAGCCGGGCGCGAGCGACACCTCCGTCGTCGGGTACGACGCCGACGCCTCGATGCCGAGCAGCGGGCCCCCGGCCAGGTCCAGCACGCGCACCCGGCCGTCGGGGCGTCTGAGCAGCGGCGGCGGATGCCCCGCGCGCGCCATCACGGCCTGTCCGGCCACCGGATCCAGCCGCAGGTACAGACAGCTGGCGAACAACTCCGAGCCCAGATCGACCAGCAGCCGGTTGATGCTGACCATCACCTCGTGCGGGCCCTGCCCCACCGCGGTGTACGCCCGCACCCCGGTGCGCAGCTGCCCCATCAGGCCCGCCGCCGTGACGTTGTGCCCCTGCACGTCCCCGATCACCGCCGCCGCCAAGGGGCCGGCCCGCACCAGATCGTAGAAGTCGCCGCCGATCTCCATGCCCTGGGTGGCCGGCAGGTACCGGGCCGCCGCCTCCACACCCGGCAGCGCCGGCAGCGAGTGCGGCAGCAGCGCCTGTTGCAGTCCGTGCGCCAGCTGGTGCTCGGCGTCGTACAGCATCGCGCGCTCCAGGGCCTGCGCGATCAGCCCGCCGAGCGCGGTGAGCACGGCCCGTTCGTCGGCGTGGAAGACCCGCGGCTCGGCGTACGCCAGCACACAGGCGCCGACCGGCCGACCGGAGGCGATCAGCGGCAGGTACGCCCAGGCCGCGAAGCCGTCCGGGCTCTCCCCGCGCTCCGGATAGAGCCGCCTCAGCTGCTCCCGGGACTCGAAGAACGCGGGCACCCCGCTGCTCAGCGCGCGCATGCCCGGGGTCCGCTCGGACAGCGGCAGCCCGTCGAACCGGTCCACCGCGTGCGGATCGGTGTACCCGCGGTGCCCCAGCACATGCAGCCGCCCGGCCTCGGCCGAGGCCATCACCATCGCCCGGCAGCCGACCGTCGGCGCCAGCTCGTCCCACACCAGCCGCACCACGTCCCGCACCCCCACCGCCTCGGTCAGCGCGCCCGCCAGGCTCAGCACCTGCGAGATCGTCACCAGCCGCGGCGCGCCCGACTCCGCCACCGCGCTGCCCGGGGCCACGTCGCCCATCGGCCGCGCCCGTCCGACGCGCACGCTGAGCCCGGTCAGGCTCGGGTACAGCCGGAACGACAGCCAGTCGCCGGGCGGCCGCAGCGCCACGAACGAGGTAGGCCGCTGGCTCAGCAGCGCGGCCCGGTAGCGGTCCTCGTACGTCGGATCGTTCAGCCAGGGCACGGACACCCACGGCAGGGTGCCGAGCAGCTCCTCCGCGGTCAGCCCGAGCAGGGTGGCGGCGGCCGGGCTGACGTAGCCGATGCGGCCGCGCAGATCCAGCGACACCAGGCCGTACGGCAGCCGGGCCACCATCCGGGCCGCCTCGACGGTGCCCAGCGTGCCCGCCAGCTCCGGCGCGGGCGCCGCGAGCAGATCGTGCTCACGGCCCAGCGGCCTGTGCTCCGCCGAGGCCCGTTCGAGGCGGACCGCCAGCCGCTCGCAGGCCGCGGTCAGCCGGGCGCGCTCCTCGGCGGACAGCTCCGACGGATGCCCGCCGGGCCAGGTCACGAACACCGCGCCGTAGACCTCGTGTTCCGTCGCCACCGGCAGCGCGGCCAGCGCGAACGGGTACGGCAGCACCACCGCGACCCGCGGATAGCGCCCCGCCATCTCCTCCTCGCCGCTCACCCACACCAGCTCCCGCCGCCGCACCGCGTCCACGACCGGGAGCGGCGCGCCGAGCCCCAGCCGCTCCCACGGCGCCGCGAACGCCCGGGGCAGGCCCGCGTGCACCGCCATCTCCAGCACCGGCTCGTCGCGACGGAGCAGGTACACGGCGCCGGAGTGGGCGTGCACCTCCTCCATCATCGAGGCCAGCGCGACCGACAGCACCGGCTCGCCGCCCGGTCTCCCGGCGGCCGCCGGTGCCCGCGTGGGCCCTGGCCCTTCGGACACGCCGACCACCTCCTCCTACGGCCGCGTGTCGCACTCGGGACCAAGACTCCTCCGTGGCGGCGCCCAGCGCACGGCGAGCGCCCCGCGCGAGGCCCGGTCGAGGGTGCGGGCCGGGACGCTCCTCGGAGGGCCCGCCGTGCGGTGAACGCCTTCCCCCGCTCCAGCCGGGTCACCGCGTCCGCCCCGTCGGCGGCCGGCCCCGCGCGCCGCCGGCCCTCCTTCGGCACCACCCGGCGGCGGCCGCGGGAACTCCGGCACCTGGAAGGACGGCGCTCGCCGGTCCGGGACCGGCCTGCCGGTGCCGTCCGCCACCGCGGGGACCGGCGTGCCGCGCTCGTCCACGACGTACCGCCGCGCGAACGCGCCGTGTCTCGGCAAGGAGAAGGCCGTTCGGTGCCTTCGCCGCGTGGGGGCCTCGGTTGCCGGTTGGACAGGCGCGCCGGCCGGACCGCGCCTAGATTCGATGGGGTGGCACACACCTTCGAAGAACTGGTGCAGAAGCAGCGGGCGGCCGACGCGGCCCAGACCACGGTCGAGGGGCTGCGGGAGACGTACGGTCCCCCGGCCGAACGGGGCATGACCGGCGCCCAGTCGGGCACCTACGAGACCGCCCTGCGCGCCTGGCGTGACCTCGCCCGCGATGCGCAGACCGCGCTGAGCGAGTACGCGAAGGAGACGGGCCGTCCGCGCGCCGACATCGAGGCCGAGGTGGAACGCGCCGCCGCGCGGCACGGCGAGAGACCGCCGGCCGGCTGACGCGCCGGGGCCGGCACAGGCGCGAACCCTGGTATCCGTCTCCCCGCGCCGGGTACCCGGGGTCCATGAACACTGCCATGTACGAAGCGGCCACCGGCAGGCAGGCCTTCGGATACGTCCTCGTCCTGGTCGCCGGGGTCGTCCTGGTCGGCGGACTGATCTGGGCCTTCCGGCTGGGTTTCGAGGTGCGCCGGCGCGAGCCCGCTCCACCGCGCCCCGAGGAGCAGCCCAAGCTGCCGCCGACGGGCCCGGTGCACGAGACCAGTGAGATGCGCGAGCCGCGCGAGGTGCCGAGGGCGGCCGACGAGAGCGAGCGGCTCACCCCGCACCAGCTCGACAACATCCGCTCCCGGCGCGCCGACGACCAGAGCCGTCCGCGCTGGTCGCCCGGGTCCAGCGGGTCCTTCGGCGGCGGTGGGGGCGGCCGCACCTGAGCGGCCGCGTCCGGGCGGCCGGCGTTCGCGGGCCGCGCCGGGCGGTTACCCGCGCCGGACAGCTCACACCAGGTCCGCACGGCGCCGACGTTCCGGCCCCGGGGGGCCAGGGCAGACGGAAAGCGGATGAGGCGACGTGACCGCGCAGACGACCGGGAAGCAGTGCGTACCGCAGGCCGAGACGGGGTGGGCGCAAGCCCATGGCCGACGGGACCGAGGGGTGCGTACCTGCGTCCCCGCCGTCCTTGACCGCCCCGGGGCCCGGCGGCAGGGGCGGTACGCGGAGGACGACATCGTGCGGGGCGAGGACCGAGCGGCGCGCCGACGGCGGTCCGTCCTACGGGCTCCTCCCGGTACGGCGCGCCGACGGCGGTGCGTCCTGCGGGGCTTCGCCCCCACGGCACTCGGGCGCCTGATCATCGTCACGGCGCCCCGGTGCCTGGTCCGCGGGCACCCGGCATACGGCCCGGAGAACGCGGCGGCCCGGTTCCCCACCGGCGAGGGAACCGGGCCGCCGTGCGCGGTCGGCCGCCGCGCTCAGCCGTGCGTCTTCGCCAGCAGCTCCAGGACCTCGGCGGTCGTGCCGGTCTCACCGAGCCTGGGGAAGATCTTCTCGACGCTGTGCGTGTGCGTCGCGGCGTCGCGGTCGGCCATCGCGTCGGTGGCGAGGGTGACGTGGTAGCCCATGGCGTACGCGTCACGCGCGGTGGACTCGACGCCGATGCTGGTGGCGATGCCGGTCAGCACGATCTGGGTGACGCCGCGGCGGCGCAGCTGCACGTCCAGGTCGGTGCCGAAGAGGGCGCTCCAGTTGTGCTTGGTGACCAGGATGTCACCGTCGTGGCCCGTCAGTTCGTCGACGATGACGTCCCAGCCCTCCGGGAACGCCGCGCCGCCGCCCTGCTGCTCGGTGCGGCCGGGCATGGCGTCGGAGAAGTCGGCGGCGAAGGACACCCGGACCAGCACGACGGGCAGGTTCCGGGCGCGGAACGCCTCGGCCAGCTCCACCGAGCGGGACAGGACGTCGGCGCCCGAGTGCGGCTGGGTGGGGGAGCCCACGATGCCGCGCTGGAGGTCGATCACGACGAGGGCGGTACGGGGGTCGAGCGTGGTGAGCGACATGGGTCGGTCAGGCCTTTCCAGGGTTCTTCGGGGGTTTCCGGGGGTCCGCCGGGTCTTCGGAGGGTCGGCCCGCTGCGGAGCAGGAGACCTCGGGCAGGGTGCGGCGGCGCCGCGCCGTCACGGCCGCGACAGCCGCTGCATCAGCTCCAGAGCCGCGAGGATCGTCTGCCGTTCCTCGTCGGAGTACCGGTCCTGCAAGGCGCGCGCCAGCCACTCCTCGCGCACCTGCCTGTTGCCCTCGACGCGGGCCCGGCCGGCGTCGGTCAGGGTGACCATCTGACGGCGGCCGTCGTCCGGGTCGGGGGTGCGGCGGATCAGGCCGTGCTGCTCCAGCGCGGCCAGCGTGGTGGCCATGGACTGCGGGCGCACCCCCTCGGCGGCGGCCAGCGCGCTCGCGGTGGCCGCGCCGTGCTTGCCGACCAGGCTCAGCGCCGACTCCTGCGAGGGGGTCAGGTCCGCGTCCCGCGCGACCTCGCGGATACGGCGCCGCAACCGGCTGAACACGACCCGCAGGTCGCGCGCCGCGCGGGCGGCCGCGTCGGAGATGTCTTCCATGCCGGTCAGCCTAGGTCCGTCAGGAATGGCTGTCCAGCTGAAACTGTTCAGCTTTGCCTGAATAACTCCCGGGGTACTCGGCGCTCGGCCCGAGAAGCGGTCAGGCGGACGCGAGGAGTACGGATGACCTCTGGTGAGATGGGCGGCACGGGCGACATGGCGGCGCTGGCCGCGGCACTGCGCGCCGAGGTGGACGGCGAGATCCGCTTCGACGCGGGCAGCCGCGGCGCCTACGCCACCGACGGCTCCAACTACCGGCAGGTGCCCCTCGGTGTCGTCGTCCCGCGCACGGTGGAGGCGGGCGCCCGCGCGGTCGCGGTGTGCGCCCGCTTCGACGCCCCCGTCCTGTCCCGGGGCGGCGGCACCAGCCTGGCCGGGCAGTCCACCAACACCGCGGTGGTGATCGACTGGAGCAAGTACTGCACCGGCCTGATCACCGTGGACGCCGAGCGGCGCACCTGCGTGGTGGAGCCCGGGATCGTCCTCGACGAACTCAACCACCGACTGGCCCGCCACCGGCTCCAGTTCGGACCCAAGCCGTCCACCCACAGCCACTGCGCCCTCGGCGGCATGATCGGGAACAACTCCTGCGGCGCCTCCGCCCAGGCCTATGGCAAGACCGTCGACAACGTCCGGCGCCTGGAGATCCTCACCTACGACGGGCAGCGCGCCTGGGTCGGGCCCACCCCGCCGGCCGAGCGGGCGCGGATCATCGCCGGCGGCGGCCGGCTCGCCGGGATCTACGCCGGCCTCGACCGCATCGCCACCGAATACCTGGCCGACATCCGCCGCGGCTACCCCAGGATCCCGCGCCGGGTCTCCGGCTACAACCTCGACTCCCTGCTGCCCGAGAACGGCTTCGACGTGGCCAGGGCACCCTCGTGACCGTACTGCGCGCCGAACTCGACCTCGTGCCCGTGCCGCCGTACCAGTCGCTGCTCGTCCTCGGCTACGACGACATCTGCGCCGCCGCCGACGACGTCCCCCGCCTCCTGGAGCACTGCTCGCCCACCCAGCTGGAGGCGCTGGACGGGCGCATGGCCCAGCTGATGCGCGAGGAGGGAGCCTACCTCGATTCCCTCAACATCCTTCCCCGGGGCGACAGCTGGCTGATGGTGCAGTACAGCGGCCACAGCCAGGAGGATGTCGACGAGCAGGCCCACGCCCTGCTCCGCGCCGTCGGCCGCGACGAGAAGGACGCGAACATCGCCTTCTCCGACGACCCAGAGCGCGAGCAGAAGATGCTCAAGGCCCGCGAGGCCGGACTCGGCGTCACCGCGCGCCCCCCGGACGACCGGGAGACCTGGGAGGGCTGGGAGGACTCCGCCGTGCCGCCCGAGCGCCTGGGCGACTACCTGCGCGACCTCAAGGGGCTGTTCCAGGAGTTCGACTACGACCACCCCTCCCTGTACGGCCACTTCGGGCAGGGCTGCGTGCACACCCGCATCCCCTTCGGCCTGCGGACCGCCGAGGGCGTCGCCGACTTCCGCCGCTTCCTGGAGCGCGCGGCCGACCTCGTCACCTCCTACGGCGGTTCGCTGTCCGGCGAGCACGGAGACGGGCAGGCCCGGGGCGAACTGCTGACCCGGATGTTCGGCGAACGGCTGGTCACGGCCTTCGGCGAGCTGAAGGCACTCTTCGACCCGGACGACCGGATGAACCCGGGGAAGGTCGTGCGGGCCCAGCCGGTCGACGGGCAGTTGCGCCTCGGCGCCGACTGGCGGCCGGCCACCCCCGACACCCACTTCGGCTTCCCCGACGACGAGCACTCCTTCACCCGCGCGGTGCTGCGCTGTGTGGGCATCGGCAACTGCCGCAGCCACTCGGGCGGGGTGATGTGCCCCTCGTACCGGGCCACCCGGGAGGAGGAGCACTCCACGCGCGGCCGGGCGCGGCTGCTGTTCGAGATGCTCGACGGACACGCCGACTCCGCGATCCGGGACGGCTGGCGCTCCACCGCCGTACGCGACGCGCTCGACCTGTGCCTGGCCTGCAAGGGCTGCAAGTCCGACTGCCCGACCGGCGTCGACATGGCCACCCTCAAGGCGGAGTTCCTCGCGCACCATTACGAGGGCCGCCCCCGGCCCGCCGCGCACTACGCCCTGGGATGGCTGCCGCTCTGGGCCCGGCTGTCCCGCGCCGCGCCGTCCCTGGTCAACTCCGCGCTGCACGCGCCCGGTCTGGCCCGCGCGGGCAAGCTGCTGGCAGGTGTGGACGGGGCCCGTGCGGCGCCCGTGTTCGCCGAGGAGTCCTTCGTGCAGTGGTGGCGGGCCCGCGACGGGGAGCCGCCGGACCCGGCCGACCCGCGCACGGTCCTGCTGTGGCCCGACACCTTCACCACCTACTTCCACCCGGCGGTCGGGCGCGCGGCCGTCCGAGTCCTGGAGGACGCCGGATTCCGGGTCGCCGTCCCGACGGAACCGGTGTGCTGCGGCCTGACCTGGATCTCCACCGGCCAACTCGACACCGCCAAACGGGTGTTGCGACGCACCCTCGGCACGCTCGCGCCCTACCTGGAGGCCGGCACCCCCGTGGTCGGGCTCGAACCGTCCTGCACCGCGGTGTTCCGCGCCGACGCCCCCGAACTGCTCCCCGCGGACCAGGACGTCCAGCGCCTCGCCGGACAGGTCCGCACCTTCGCCGAACAACTCGTGAACCACGCCCCGGACGACTGGCGGCCACCCCGGCTCGCCCGCCGGGCCGTCGTGCAGACCCACTGCCACCAGCACGCCGTCATGAAGGACGACGCCGACCGCGCCCTGATGGAGCGCGCCCACCTCGACGCCGACGTCCTCGACGAGGGCTGCTGCGGACTCGCCGGGAACTTCGGCTTCGAACGCGGCCACCACGAGGTGTCCATGGCCGTCGCCGAACAGGGAGTCCTGCCCGCCGTCCGGGGCGCCGCCCCCGACAGCCTGCTCCTCGCGGACGGCTTCAGCTGCCGCACCCAGATCGAGGAGGGGGGCACCGGCCGCCGCGCCCTGCACCTCGCCGAGGCGCTGGCGTTCGCCCTCGACGGCAACCTGCCGAGCGACCGCCCCGAGCGCCTGGCCGACCGCCCCTCACCGCCATCCCGCGCGGCCCGCTGGGCGACGGCCGCCGCCCTCCCCGCGGGCGCCGCCCTCGGACTGCGCCTGCTGCGGCGCCGCGCCTGAGGAGCCCCGCATGAGCGACCGGCCCGCCATCGACGCGCGCGACACCGCCGTCCGCACCGGGGCCGTGAAGATCGGGGATCGGGAGTCCCGGGAGCCGCCGTACCGACGCGCCGAGCCGTACCCGGTTCCAGGACCATGTCCGCATCGAGCGGCCGCTCCTCGGCGGCGTCCTCCTCACCGAAACGTCACCGAAAAGGGACTCGCCGAGGAGGAACTCACCGAAAAGGAACTCACCGAAGAGGAAAGGGAACCGACCATGTCCACGACCGTCGTCATCACCGGCGCCAGCGCCGGGATCGGCCGCGCCACCGCCCGCCGCTACGGACGGCGCGGCGCCAACGTCGTCCTGGTCGCGCGCGGCGAGGGCGGCCTCAGGGCGGCCGCCGACGAGGTCACGGCGCTCGGCGGCCGCCCCTTCGTCCGGCCCGCCGACATGGCCGACCCGGCGCAGGCGGAGGGCGTCGCGGCGGACGCCGAGCGGGAGTTCGGACCGATCGACGTCTGGATCAACTGCGCCTTCGCGTCCGTCTTCGCGCCGTTCGACGAGATCACGGCGGACGAGTACCGGCGCGTGACCGAGGTGACCTATCTGGGCTTCGTCAACGGCACCCGCGCCGCCCTCGCCCGGATGCTCCCACGCGACCGGGGCACCATCGTGCAGGTCGGCTCCGCGCTCGGTGAACGCTCGATCCCGCTCCAGTCGGCCTACTGCGGGGCCAAGCACGCCGTCAACGGCTTCAGCTCGTCCCTGCGCACCGAACTCCTGCACCGCGGCAGCCGGGTGCACCTCACGATCGCCCAGATGCCCGCCGTCAACACCCCGCAGTTCGACTGGGTCCGCTCCCGCCTGGGCCGGCACCCCATGCCGGTCCCGCCGATCTACCAGCCGGAGGTCGCCGCCCGCGGCGTCGTGTACGCAGCCGACCATCCCCACCGCAAGCAGTACTACATCGGCGGCTCCACCGCCGCCACCATCTGGGCCAACCGCCTCTTCCCCGCCCTCCTCGACCGCTACCTGGCCCGCACCGGCTACGACGCCCAGCAGACCGACCGTGTCCCGCCCACCGGCGACGACAACCTCTTCACCCCCGCCGACCGCGCCCCCGCCGACGACCACGGCGCCCACGGAGCCTTCGACGACGAGGCCCACGCCCACTCCTGGCAGGAGGCCCTCCTGCGCCATCCCGGCACCACCGCCCTCGGCGCGGGCGCGGCCACCCTCGCCGCCGTCGCGGGCGTCCGCCGCCTGACGCGCTCCGCGGCCTAGGCTGGGGCCGTGCGCCTCCTGCTCATGTCCGACACCCACCTGCCCAGGCGCGCCAAGCGGCTCCCGGACGAGCTGCTGGCCGAACTCCCGCGCGCGGACGTCGTGTTCCACGCCGGGGACTGGGTGGACGCCGCCACGCTCGATCTGCTGGAGAGCCGCAGCCGCCGGTTGGTCGGGGTGTACGGCAACAACGACGGGCCCGAGCTGCGCGCGCGCCTGCCCGAGGTGGCGTACGCCGAACTCGGCGGTCTGCGCTTCGGAGTGGTGCACGAGACGGGGGCGGCGCAGGGGCGCGAGACCCGTTGTGCCGCCCGTTTCCCCGACCTGGACGTGCTGGTGTTCGGGCACAGTCACATCCCCTGGGACAGCACGGCGCCCGGCGGGCTGCGGCTGCTCAACCCCGGTTCGCCGACCGACCGCCGCCGCCAGCCCCACTGCACCTATCTGACGGCCGAAGTCCGGGACGGGGCGCTCACCGGGGTGACCCTGCATCGGCTGCCGCGACGGTAGCCCGCGTGCGATCATCGCCGGATGATCTCCAGCGCAGGGATACCCGACGTCGTACCCGCGGGCCGCATGGCCGACGGCGGGCAACCCGTTCTCGATCTCGCCGAGGGCCTAGAGCTGCGGCCCTGGCACCCGGACGACGCCGGTGTGCTGCTCGGTGCCGCGCGGGACCCCTCGATCCGGCAGTGGAACCTGTTCACGGTGGCCGACCACGCCGACGCCCGGCAGCGGATCGCCAGGATGCACGAGCGGTGGCGGGGCGAGACCGGTGCCGTCTGGGCCATCGCCCGCCCCGGCGGCGTCGTGATCGGACTGATCGGGCTCAACGACATCGACCTCGCGGGCGGCGCCGCCGAACTCGTCTACTGGCTGCTGCCCGAGGCCCGCGGCGCCGGTCTCGCCGTCACCGCTACCCGGCGCCTGGCCCGTTGGGCCCTGGACGACCTGGGCCTGCACCGGTTGCGGCTGTGCCACTCCACCCGCAACCCCGCCTCCTGCCGGGTCGCCGAGAAGGCCGGCTTCACCGCCGAGGGCACGATGCGCGGCGCGCTGCTGCACGCGGACGGGTGGCACGACCAGCATCTGCACGCGCGGGTGGCCGGGGACCCCGAGTAGGCGCGGCCCGGCCGTTTTCCGGTACGAGTCGAGGCCGTTTCCCTCACGGGCCGAGACCGCTCGCGCCCGTGCCCCTCGTACCGGTGTTCACCGTGTGGCCCGCGGTTCGAGGGTGCCGGTTCGGCCTGGCTGCCCCAGGTCGTGCCACCGGGGCTCGGTGAGTCCCGTCGGCGGTCCTCACCCGCGCCGCTTGCGCCCGTGGCCCCGCCCGCGTCGCCGCAGCCGCAGCACCACCACGACCAGCGCGGCGAGGGCCGCGGCGATCGGTGCCGCGCGTTTGGCCAGGGGCACCCCGGCGGTGCGCAGGAGGTCCAGTGGGGGCGGTTCCTCCCCGGCACGCCGTGCCTCGGGCGCCCCCGCCCTCCCGGCCCCCGCCGCCTTCCCGGCTCCGGCCGCTTCCCCGGTTCCCGCCGCCTCCTCGCCCATCCCCGCCGCCCCGGTGGCCGCACCGGGCCGCTCCGCCAGCCGGGAGGCCAGGCAGTCGGCGAACTGGCCCACCAGCCGGTCGCCCACCTCCGCCAGCACGCCGCGCCCGAACTGCGCGGGCCGCCCCGTCACCGTGAGGTCGGTCCGCACCGACACCGCCGTACCGCCGTCCCGCTCGGTCAGCGTGCCGGTGACCGTCGCCCTGGCCGTGCCCTGCCCGCGCGTCTCCCGGCCGTTCGCCACCAGCACCATCCGGTGCTCCCGCGCGTCCTGCTCCTCGAACACCGCCGTACCGCGATACGTCACCGTCACCGGGCCGACCTTGACCTTCACCGAGCCGGTCACGGTCTTGCCGTCGTACTCCTCCACCACCGCGCCCGGCAGACACGGCGCGACCCGCTCGATGTCGAGCAGCGCGGGCCAGGCCCGATCGACCGGCACCGGAACGGTGAACTCGTGGTGCATCTCCATGACTTGCTCCTTGGGAAGCGGAAATCGGGAATCAGGGATCAGGAGTCGGGAATCGGCATCGGGGATCAAGGCTCAGCCATCGGGGACCAAGGCTCAGCCCCTGCCACCGGCACCGCCCCGTCACCGACCCCCGCCTTCGGCACCGCACCGGCCTCCGCCCCGCGCACCACCGCCGCGAGCCGTTCCAGCGCCGCCAGGCTGTGCCCCTCGACGAACTCGTCCACACTCGGCAGCGCCGCCGCCATCCCCGCGGCCGTCGGCGCGTAACCCGGACGCGCCTTGCGGGGGTTGGCCCAGACGACCCGGTGCGCCAGCGCGTGCAGCCGGCGCATCTGGGTGCCCAGCAGCGCGGGATCGTCGCGTTCCCAGCCGTCGGACAGCAGCACCACGACCGCGCCGCGCGCCATGCCCCGCTGCCCCCACCGGTTCAGGAACTCGCGCAGCAGCTCGCCCAGCCGGGTGCCGCCGCGCCAGTCGGGCACCGCCGCCGCGACCGCCGCCATCGCCAGGTCCGGGTCGCGATGGGAGAGTTCACGCGTCACCCGGGTGAGCCGGGTGCCGATGGTGAAGACCTCCGCACGGCCACCCCGTACGGCCGCGTGGGCGAAACGCAGCAGCGCGTCCGCGTACGGCGCCATCGAGCCGCTCACGTCCACGAGCAGCACCACCCGGCGCGGCCGGTCCACGCGCGCGTGCCGGCGCAGCCGGGCCGGTTCGCCGCCGCGCCGCAGCAGCTCGCGGACGGTACGGCGCGGGTCCACGTCCCCGCGCCGCGCGGGCCGCCGCCGGGCCGACCGCCGCGCCTCGCCGCGCAGCGCGAACGCCGCGAGCAACCGCTGGAGCTGGGCCCGCTCACCGGCGTCCAGCGTGGCGACGTCACGGTGCCGCAGCACCTCGGTGGAGCTGGCGAGCGCGGCGGTGGGCGGGCCCGACGGGTCGCGTGGGCCGGGGGCACGGCTGCCGTCCGGCACGTCCCTCGCGCGCAGCCGCGGCCGGGGCGGGGGAGGGGTGCGCACCGTCGGCCGCGCGGGGGACCCCTGGACGGTACCGAAGTAGGCGGCGAACACCCGCTCGTACCGCTCCAGATCGTCCGGCCCGCCGCACAGTGTCGCCCGCCCCGCCGCGTACACATCCGCCCGCACGCCGGGCCGCAGCACGGACACCGCGCGCAGGAAGGCGTACGCCCGCTCTGTGCTCGCGTCGACTCCCGCCGCGCGCAACGCCCGTACGAAACCCAGCAGTACGGCGTCGGCCCCCGCCGGTCCCGGACCCGCGAACCCGGCCCCCCGTGCCTCCTCCCGCCCGTCGCCGGTCACAGCGCTCACACTCCTCGCGCCGCCAGTACCGCGGCCAGATCGAGCCCTCTGGCCCGGTCCGTGTCCTCCCGGTACTTCAGGACCGAACCCAGTGTGGAGACCGCGAGTTCCGCGTCGACCTCGGTGGCACCCAGCGCGTCCAGTGCCTCGGCCCAGTCGATGGTCTCCGCGACGCCCGGGGGTTTCACCAGGTCCGCGCCGCGCAGCGCCTGGACGAGCGCGGTGACCTGCTCCGCGAGGCGCGCCGACACTCCCGGCAACCGGCGGCGCACGATGGCGAGTTCACGGGCGAAGCCGGGATGGTCGAACCAGTGGTACAAGCACCGCCGCTTCAGCGCGTCGTGCACCTCACGGGTCCGGTTGGAGGTGAGGACGACCACCGGCGGCACCTCCGCCCGCAGCGTGCCCAGCTCCGGGATCGTCACCGCGTACTCGGACAGCAGCTCCAGCAGGAACGCCTCGAACTCGTCGTCGGCCCGGTCGATCTCGTCCACCAGCAGCACCGACGGCTGCGTCTGCAACGCCTGGAGCAGCGGTCGGGCGATGAGGAAGCGCCGGTCGTACAGCTCGCTCTCCAACCGGTCCGCGTCCTTGACGCCGGCCGCCTCCGCCGCCCGCAGGTGCAGCAGCTGACGCGGGAAGTCCCAGTCGTACAGGGCCTGCGAGGCGTCGATGCCCTCGTGGCACTGCAACCGGATCAGCGGCGCGTCCAGTGCCTCGGCGAGGGCGGAGGCGAGCGCGGTCTTGCCGACGCCCGCGTCGCCCTCGCAGAACAGCGGCCGGTGCAGCCTCAGCGCCAGGTAGCAGGTGACGGCCAGCCCTTCGTCGACGAGGTACCCCGTCTCCTCCAGGCGGGCCCGCACCTGCTCCGGGCCGTCCATCCGGGTGATCGGCGCTCACCCCATCCCGGCCGCGGTCAGCACCGCCCGCTTGGTCAGCACCTGTGCCAGATGCGTCCGGTAGTCGGGCGAGGCCGACGCGTCCTGCCCCGGCTGCGCGCCCTCGGCCGCCGACCGCGCCGCCCGCGTCACCGCCTCCGGCCCGTCGGCACCGGCCAGCGCCGACTCCGCCGCGGCCGCCCGCAGCGGGGTCGCGCCCATGTTGGTCAGGCCGACCCGCGCCTCGGCGATGTGCCCGTTCTCCCGCCGCACCATCGCCGCGACGCCGACGATCGCCCAGGACTGCGCCACCCGGTGGAACTTCTCGTAGTGGAAGCCCCAGCCGTCCGCCTTGGGCACCCGCACCTCCACCAGCACCTCGTCCGGGGCGAGGGCGGACTGGAGGTAGTCGACGAAGAACTCCCGGGCGGGAACCGTGCGTTCGCCGTTCGGGCCGACCGCCACCAGTTCGCCGTCCAGCGCCAGGACGACCGCGGGCAGATCGCCGGCCGGGTCGGCGTGCGCCAGCGAGCCGCCGAGCGTGCCCCGGTGGCGGACCGCGGGGTCGGCGACGGTGGCCGTGGCGGCCGCCAGCAGCCCGGCGTGGCGGCGCACCAGCGGATCGCGGACCACGTCGTGGTGTGTGGTGAGCGCGCCGATGACCAGCGTGTCGCCGTCCTCGCGCACCCCGCGCAGGCCGGGGATCCGGCCCACGTCCACGACGAGTTCGGGGAAGGCGAGGCGCAGCCGCAGGAGCGGCAGCAGGCTCTGGCCGCCGGCCAGCACCTTCGCCTCGTCGCCCGCCTCGCCGAGCAGCCGTACGGCCTCCTCGACGGTCTGCGGACGGGCGTACTCGAATGCCGGGGGAATCATGCCGTCGCCTCCCTCACCGCGCGCCACACCCGTTCGGGGGTGCAGGGCATCCGTACGTCGTCCACGCCGAACGGCCGCAGCGCGTCCACGACGGCGTTGACCACGGCGGGCGTCGAGGCGATCGTCCCGGCCTCCCCGACCCCCTTGACCCCGAGCGCGTTGGACGACGCGGGGGTCTCCGTCCGGTCGGTCACGAACTCCGGCAGGTCGGCGGCCGAGGGCACGAGATAGTCGGCCATGGTGCCGGAGACGAGGTTGCCCTCGTCGTCGTAGACGGCCTCCTCGTACAGCGCCTGCGCGATGCCCTGCGCGAGCCCGCCGTGCACCTGCCCCTCGACGATCATCGGGTTGACCACGTGGCCGACGTCGTCGACGCAGACGTACGACCTGATCTTCGTGTACCCGGTCTCCGTGTCGACCTCGACCGCGCACAGGTGGGTGCCGTGCGGGAAGGAGAAGTTCTCCGGGTCGACCACGTGTTCCGCGTTGATGGACGGTTCCACGCCGTCAGGCAGGTCGTGGTTGGTGAACGCCTCGAAGGCGATCTCCTGGATGGACTTGCGCGCCTCCGGGGAGCCCTTCACGGAGAACACGCCGTCCCGGAACTCCAGGTCCTGCTCGCTCGCCTCCAGCAGGTGCGCGGCGACCCTGCGGGCCTTGTGGACCACCGTGGTCGCCGCCCGGTGCACGGCCTCGCCGCCGACGGCCAGCGACCGCGAACCGTAGGTGTCCATGCCCTGCGGCGAGGACTTGGTGTCGCCGTGCAGCACCTCGACGTCCTCGAACGGCACGCCGAGCACGTCCGCCGCGATCTGGCTCCAGCAGGTCTCGTGGCCCTGCCCGTGCGGGCTGGTGCCGGTGACCACCTCGACCTTGCCGGTGGGCAGCATCCGGATGCTCGCCGCCTCCCAGCCGCCCGCGCCATACCTGAGGTCGCGCAGCACGCGGCTCGGTGCCAGACCGCACATCTCGGTGAACGTGGACACGCCGATGCCGAGGCGTACCGGGTCGCCGCGCTCGTTGCGCCGACGCTGCTCGGCGCGGAGTTCGTCGTAGCCGAACAGGCTCAGGGCCTTCGCGGTCGCCGCCTCGTAGTCGCCGCTGTCATAGGTCAGTCCGGCGATCGTGGTGTACGGGAACTCCTCGCGCCGGATCCAGTTGCGGCGCCGCAGCTCCACCGGGTCCAGGCCCAGTTCGACGGCCAGCTCGTCCATGATCCGCTCGATGGCGAACGTGGCCTCCGGGCGGCCGGCGCCCCGGTAGGCGTCGGTCGGGGTGCGCGTCGTGAAGACGCCGGTGCAGTTGAACTCGTAGGAGTCCATCTTGTAGATCGCCGGGTACATGAACGCGCCCAGGATCGGGATGCCCGGCGTGACCAGCATCAGATAGGCGCCCATGTCCGCGATCAGGTCCACCTTCAGGCCGAGCAGCCGGCCCTCGCGGGTGGCCGCGACCTCGATGTCCTGGATCATGCCGCGCCCGTGGTGCGTGGCGAGATAGCCCTCGGAGCGGGACTCGGTCCACTTCACCGGCCGTCCCAGCCTGCGGGCGACCGCGAGGGCCAGGGCCTCCTCGCCGTACACCTGGAGCTTGGAGCC
The DNA here is from genome assembly GCF_030269125.1 of Streptomyces hygroscopicus subsp. hygroscopicus. Taxonomy (GTDB): domain Bacteria; phylum Actinomycetota; class Actinomycetes; order Streptomycetales; family Streptomycetaceae; genus Streptomyces; species Streptomyces hygroscopicus_C. The sequence goes on from NZ_BSSM01000014.1 coordinate 93,945, forward strand.
GAAGCCACCGCCCACGTCCGGGGCGATCACCCGCAGCTTGTGCTCCGGGATCCCGGTGACCGTGGCCAGCATGATCCGCAGGATGTGCGGGATCTGGGTGGCCGAGTACACGGTGTACTCGCCGGAGGCGGCGAGCGGGGTGACGACGACCGCGCGCGGCTCCATCGCGTTGGGGATGAGCCGCTGCTGGTGGTAGCGCCGCTTGACCGTCACCTCGGCGCGCTCGCGCACGGCGTCGAACGGCTCGCCGGTGGTCAGCGGCCAGGTGTAGCAGCGGTTGGTGCCCTTGTCGGAGTGGACCAGCGGGGCGCCCTCGGCCAGCGCCGCCTCCAGGTCGAGCACCGGCGGCAGCGGGTCGTAGTCGACCTCGATCGCCTCCAGCGCGTCGGCCGCCGCGTACCGGTCGCGGGCCACGACGACCGCCACCGGGTCGCCCGCGTAACGGACCTCCTCCACCGCGATCGGCGGATGGTCGGGCAGCACGATGTCCTCCGTCACCGGCCACGCGCAGGGCAGCGAGCCGAGCCCCTCGGCGAGATCCGCGCCGCTGAACGCGGCGAGCACCCCGGGGCGTTCGAGCGCGGGTGCGACATCGACACGGGTGAGGCGGGCGTGCGCCATCGGACTGCGCAGGATGGCCAGGTGCAGCAGCCCGGCGACCTGGATGTTGTCGGTCCAGTTGGTCTGGCCGGTGAGCAGCCGGGCGTCCTCCTTGCGCAGCCGGGAGCGGCCGACCTCCCGCCCGGCCTCGGCCTCGCCCGCTACGGCCTGATCGGTCATGCCGTGACCTCCTCGCTGACCTGCCGTCCGGGGGTGTCCTGTGCACGGGACGCGGGTCCCGAGCCGTCCTGCTGTCCGGACGCGGCGAGCACCGCGCGGACGATGTTCTGGTAGCCGGTGCAGCGGCAGAGGTTGCCCTCCAGGGCCCCGCGCACCTCCTCGGAGGTGGGGTGCGGGTTCTCCCGGAGCATGTCGCGCGCCGCCATGATCATGCCCGGGGTGCAGTAGCCGCACTGGAGTCCGTGGCACTCGTGGAAAGCGCGCTGAAGCGCCGTCCACTCTCCGTCCTTCGCCAGGCCCTGCACCGTGGTCACCGCGCACCCGTCCGCCTGGACGGCCAGCACCGAGCAGCTCTTGGCGGTCGCGCCGTCCAGCTCGACCGTGCACGCCCCGCAGCTGGAGGTGTCGCAGCCGATCGGGGTACCGGTCAGACCGAGGCGGTCGCGCAGATAGTGGGCGAGCAGGAGCCGGGGCTCCACGTCGTCCTCGTAGGTCGTGCCGTCGACATTCACCTTGATGTGGGTCATGCGCCCTCCAGACCGTGCGGGCAGGAGTCGTTATCAGCCGGTCCGGCGTGATGTAGGTCACTCTATGACCGGGGTGTGGACCCGGCGAGCGCTGCGGCACGGATCGGTTGAGGGTTAATCCATTGCCGATGCGGGAGCGCTCTGTGGCGCTGTCCGTATGACGAGCGTTACCCAGCGTCACAGGGGGAGTCCTCGGCCGCACGACCAGGCGGCCCAGGCACCGGGGCCGGCCCCGGTGCCCGGCTCCGGGACGTTCGACGCGCGTGATCGGGCCGGAACTGGTCTGCTGGGGAGGGCGGGCCGTCGTCGCCGCCCGGTCAGGCCGTCCCGGCAGGCGCCGGGGGAGCGGCGGCCGTCGCGCCCGTTCACCCGCGGCCCGGCCGCCTCCCGTCGCTCGCGAACCCTTCTCCGGAGAGATCCATGAGTAGCTATCGAGTCGCCCAAGTGACCGCGGCGAACGGCACGTTCGAGCTGGTCGAGCGCGAGGTGCCGAGGCCCGGCCCCGGTCATGTGCGGATCGCGGTCGAGGCGTGCGGCGTCTGCCACAGCGACGCGCTGTTCGTCAGCGCGGCGGTGCCGGGCGTGACGTTCCCCGAGGTGCCCGGACACGAGATCGCCGGGCGGATCGAGGAACTGGGCGAGGGAGTGGGCGACCGCGGGTGGCAGGCCGGCGACCGGGTGGCCGTGGGCTGGTTCGGCGGCAGCTGCGGCCACTGCCGGGCCTGCCGCGAGGGCGACTTCATCGTGTGCGAGAACCTCAAGGTGCCGGGCTGGGCCTACGACGGCGGCTTCGGCGAGCAGGTGATCGCGCCCGTGGACGCCCTGGCCCGGATCCCCGGCGCGCTGGCCGCGAGCGACGCCGGGCCGCTGGCCTGCGCCGGCGTGACCACGTTCAACGGGCTGCGGCGCAGCGCGGGGCGCCCGGGTGACCTGGTCGCGGTGCTCGGCCTCGGCGGCCTCGGGCACCTGGGGGTGCAGTACGCGGCGGCGATGGGCTTCGAGACGGTCGCGATCGCCCGCGGCCCCCAGAAGGCCGACTTCGCCAAGCGACTCGGCGCCCACCACTACGTCGACAGCACCGCCGCCACCCCGGTCGCCGAGGCGCTCCAGGCCCTCGGCGGCGCCAAGGTCGTCCTCGCCACGGCCGGCAACTCCGAGGCCATCTCCGCCACGGTCGACGGCCTCACCCACCGCGGCGAACTGGTCGTCATCGGCGCGGACGTCGCCCCCCTCGACATCAACCCGAACCAACTCCTCATGGCGGGGCGCGTGGTCCGGGGCCATCCCTCCGGGACCTCGCGGGACATCGAGGACACGATGGCCTTCAGCGTCCTGCACGGCATCCGGCCCATGACGGAGAAGGTGCCGCTCGGGGAGGCGGACGAGGCGTACCGGAAGATGATGTCGGGGGGTGCGAGGTTCCGGATGGTGCTGACCACCGGGTGAACGGGTGACGGTGAGGGGGCCCGGCGGCCAGGGGGCCCGGCGGCCCGGACCGTGAACCGTGCCGGGTGGCCCGTTCCGGGTGGCGGCCGACCGGTGCTCGGTGCCGGCGCGTGTGGTCCGGGTTCCTGCTTCCTCGGGCGGTCTCGGGCTCCCCGGCGGTGGTCCCGGCCGTCGTCTTCGTCCGGTGCTCGGTGCCGGCGTGTGTGGTCCGGGTTCCTGCTTCCTCAGGCCGCCTCGGGCTCCCCGGCCGCGGCCTCCGCCGCCGTCACCGTCTGCTCCAGCAGCGTGGCGATCGTCATCGGGCCGACGCCGCCCGGCACCGGGGTGATCAGCGAGGCACGCTCGACGGCCGAGTCGAAGTCGACGTCGCCGACGTTCCCGGCGTTGTAGCCGGCGTCGATCACGACCGCGCCGGGCTTGATGTCCTGCCCCCGGATCAGCCGCGGCCGGCCGACCGCCGCGACGACGATGTCGGCCTCGCGGACCGCCGCCGACAGATCCCGGGTGCGCGAGTGGCAGTACGTCACCGTCGCGTCCCTGGCCAGGAGGAGCATGCCCACGGGCTTGCCGAGGATCGCGCTGCGGCCCACCACCACGGCCCGCTTACCGGCCGGGTCGACCCCGTACTCGTCCAGCAGCCGCAGGATGCCGCCCGGCGTGCAGGAGACGAAGCCCGGCAGGCCGAAGCTCATGGTGGCGAAGGAGGCGAACGTGACCCCGTCGACGTCCTTCTCCGGCGCGATCGCCTCGAACGCGGCCCGCTCGTCGACGTGGTCGCCCACCGGATGCTGGAGCAGGATCCCGTGCACCGTCGGATCGGCCGACAACTCCCGCAGGGTACCCACGAGTTCGGCGGTGGTCGTGCTGGCGGGCAGGGCCACGTGCCGGGAGGTGATGCCCGCCTTGCGACAGCGGTTCTGCTTCATCCGGACGTAGGTCACGGACGCCGGGTCCTCGCCGACCAGCACGGTCGCGAGGCAGGGCGCGACGCCGGTCCGCGCGGTGAGTTCCGCGGCCCTGCGCGCGGTGTCCTCGACGATGCGGCGGGCGAGGGCGGTTCCGTCCATGAGACGGGCCTGGGTCATGCGGCACACTCCTGAGCTGGATCGATTCTCTCGCCCAGGCGCGCGGCAACCACCACGGACCGCTCCCCGGTGGTTCTCCACCTCAGCGCCAGTCACGGCCCGCGTACAGCGTAACCGAGGCGCGCACGGCGCCGAGGCCCGGCCGTCACCACACCCACGTCCGCTCCGCTACGACGTCCGGGCCCGCGCCCCGCCGCGCCGAGCCCCCGCCTTCCGGCGCCGATCCCGCGACCAAGGGCGAAGACCGGCCTCGGCTCACGTCCCGGCGCGTCCCGCCGCGTCGGGAGGGCCGCTTCACCGCGCCCCGCCGCGCCGCCGACGGGGGACCCGCGGCAGCGCGGTACGCGGCCGCACCCGCGCCGACTTCAGCACCGACCGCACCACCGCCGTCGTCACCGGCACACTCGCCGCCGACACCGGCCCCCGGCGCCGAGGCCGCGCCCGTCCCACCATCGCTCGGGCCGAGAAAGTCCAGGTCAGCCGCGAGCTGACCTGGATCCTGGCGAATCTCCTGCCTATTCGTCCCATGCCTGGATCAGAATCTGCTCGGCGATCTTCCCGTCCCGCAGCGTGATCATGGACTCGGCGAGGACGCGGGTGCCGTCCCCGTACTGGCAGGACTCGGTGAACGCGGCGTGGTCGCCCTGCACCACGCACCGTTCCAGCTTGTGGATCATGTCGCGGCGGTAGATGTCGTCGAGCATCTCGGCGATCTCGCCACGGCCGTGCAGGACCTTGGGGTGGCTGGGCTGGGTGTTGCGGTCGACGATGCGGATCTCCGCGTCGTCCGCGTACAGGGCCAGCAGTGTGTTCCCGGTGTTCCCCTCGATGCCTCGACGCAGTGCCTCGGTGTCGAAGCCAGAGCCTGTCGCGGTGCCCATGGTGACCTCCTTCAGGCGCTCGCGGCCCGGCGCGCGGCGGACCGTGCGGGCCCCGTCTTCGAGCGTCCTCCGGCCCGGCGGCCTCGGCAAGCGCACGGGACGCGCTCCGCCTCACGGGTGAGCGGGGGCCGCCGCCCGTGTCCGGCCCGGGGCGCGGGCGTTGCTGAGAGCATGATCTCAACACGCCGTATCGTCGCCGTCCTCGGTCTCGCCGCCGGGGTCACGGGCCTGGCCGCGCCCCTCGCCAACGCGGCGGACGCGAGCGCCGCGCACACCGGGCGGATCAACCCCATGACCACGCTGGACACGCTCGCCGCCGGGGGTCTCCCGGCCGCACAGCAGGCGGAGATGCCCGCGGTCTCCGAACAGCTCAAGGCCCTGAACCAGGTCAGCGAACTCAACAAGCTCAGCGAACTCCACCAGGTCACCGACATCGTGGCCCCGGTCACGGGCCTGTTGCCGGCCGTCCAGGCCTGAGCCGGCGCCTCACGCCGGCGCGTTCCCGGGTCCCGGGCCGCCGCCCGCCTCCAGCACCGCCCAGTCCCTGGCCACGGCGTAGGCCGAGCCCGGGGCGGAGGCGGTGCCCGGCGGGAGGCAGCCGGGGAGCGCGCGGGTGAGGGTGTCCTCCGGGCCCAGCTCCAGCCAGGTGCGCACCCCGTTGCGGTGCAGCAGGGCGACTGCATCGGCGAACCGCCGGGTCGGTGGGCCCGGCAGCCAGAACCCCGGCTCGATCGCCTCGGCGGTCACCGGGCGGGCGGTGACGTCGGAGACGAGGGGGATCCGCGGCGGGCAGAGGCGGAGCGCGGCGAGCGCACGGCCGCAGGCGGCGAGGGCCGACCGCGGTGGCGCCTCGCCCGGGGCACCGCCCGGCAACCGGGCCAGCGCCCCGACCACATGGCAGGCGTCCGCGAACGAGAGGACCCCGGCGGCGTGCGCGGCGGCCATCCGCCCCGCCGCATGCCCGAACAGGACATCGGGCCGCACGCCCCAGCTCCGCAGCAGCCGGTACTGCGCCACCTGGAGCGCGAAGAGCGCGGGGCCGGCGAACGGCGCCCGCCCCAGCAGCGCCGACGTCCGGGTGCCGGGATCCGCGAACATCACGCGTTTCAGAGGCAGTTGGAGATAGGGATCGAGGCGCGCGCACAGCCCGTCCAACGTCTCGGCGAACAGCGGGTGAGCCGCCGCGAGTTCACGGACCGTCCCGGGGCCCGGCGAGGCGCCGGCCGAGAACAGGAATGCGACACGTCCCTCGCGGCCATCGGCGAACATGCCTCCATGCAGGCACGGCCGGGTAAGGGAACACACCGGGCGGGTTCCCGCACCGCGCAAAGGAATCGCCATCATCGGACGTCGTCGGCGGGCGCGTTCTTGCGCGATTCACAAGAAGCCCCGGGCGCCGGGCGGGTGGGCGAGGAGCTGCCGCCGGGAAGGCCGCCGGACGGCGGCATGGGCACCGCCCCCCGGCCGCGCCGGATCGGGCACCGCGCCACCCGGCCGCCGCACCCGCCGTGACGTACCCGCGAGGGCCCGGCCGCCCTGCCGGAGGCGACACGCGGCGGTGCCGGGACCGAGCCGGAGGCGGCGGAGCCCGAGGCGTCCCGGTACGCCGCCGAAGACCGGCCGTCGCCCCCGCACGCCGCCGAGGCGGGCGAGCGCCGCGACGGCGGCGACAGCGAGGGCGAATCCCTGGTCAGGAAGGTACGCACGGTGGTGCGTCCCTGTGAGACCGCGCCGTTCGGTGACGCTCACGAACCTGCCGCCCGCCGCCACCGTGCCGCCCGCGACCGGCTGCCGGAGCCGCACCGCCGCGTCCGTGACTGCCCACCGGGGGAAAGATCCACGATCACCGCCGTGGCCCGTCCCGCCGCCGATCGGACGCGCGTAGGGTCTGCACCGTAAGCACTCGATGGAAGGAACCAGACCATGGCGCAGGAAGTACGCGGCGTGATCGCACCGGGCAAGGACGAGCCCGTACGAGTCGAGACGATCGTGGTGCCCGATCCGGGGCCGGGCGAGGCCGTCGTACGCGTCCAGGCCTGCGGCGTCTGCCACACCGATCTGCACTACAAGCAGGGCGGCATCTCCGACGACTTCCCCTTCCTCCTCGGCCATGAGGCCGCCGGTGTCGTGGAGTCGGTCGGCGACGGCGTCACCGAGGTGGCGCCCGGCGACTTCGTGGTCCTCAACTGGCGTGCGGTGTGCGGCAACTGCCGGGCCTGTCTGCGCGGGCGCCCCTGGTACTGCTTCAACACCCACAACGCGAAGCAGAAGATGACCCTCGCCTCCACCGGCCAGGAACTCTCCCCCGCCCTCGGCATCGGCGCGTTCGCCGAGAAGACCCTCGTCGCCGCCGGTCAGTGCACCAAGGTCGACCCGTCCGTCTCCCCGGCGGTCGCGGGCCTGCTGGGCTGCGGCGTGATGGCGGGCATCGGCGCCGCCATCAACACCGGCGAGGTCGGCCGGGGCGACTCGGTCGCCGTCATCGGGTGCGGCGGCGTCGGCGACGCGGCCGTCGCGGGCGCCCACCTCGCGGGCGCGGCGAAGATCATCGCCGTGGACATCGACGACCGCAAGCTGGAGAAGGCCCGCGCCCTGGGCGCCACCCACACCGTCAACTCCCGGCAGAGCGACCCGGTCGAGGCCGTCCGCGAGCTGACCGGCGGCTTCGGCGCCGACGTCGTCATCGAGGCGGTCGGCCGCCCGGAGACGTACAAGCAGGCCTTCTACGCCCGTGACCTCGCCGGCACCGTCGTCCTCGTCGGCGTGCCCACCCCCGAGATGAAGCTCGAACTGCCCCTGCTGGACGTCTTCGGCCGCGGCGGCGCCCTGAAGTCCAGCTGGTACGGCGACTGCCTGCCCTCCCGCGACTTCCCGATGCTCATCGACCTGCATCTGCAAGGCAGGCTGCCGCTCGACGCGTTCGTCACCGAGACCATCCGACTGGACGAGGTGGAGAAGGCGTTCGAGCGCATGCACCAGGGCGACGTACTGCGCTCGGTGGTGGTGCTCTGATGACCGCCCGTATCGAACGGCTCGTCACCTCGGGCCAGTTCACCCTCGACGGCGGCACCTGGGACGTCGAGAACAACGTCTGGATCGTCGGCGACGACCATGAGGCGATCGTCATCGACGCCGCCCATGACGCCGAAGCCATCGTCCGGGCCGTCGGCGACCGGCGGCTCACCGCCATCGTGTGCACGCACGCCCACAACGACCACATCGACGCGGCGCCCGAACTGGCCGACCGCACCGGCGCGGTCATCTGGCTGCACCCCGACGACCTGACGCTGTGGCGGATGACCCACCCCGACCGCGAACCGGACCGGCTCCTCGTGGACGACCAGGTCATCGAGGCGGCCGGCGCCGACCTCACCGTGCTGCACACCCCCGGGCACGCGCCCGGCGCGGTCTGCCTCTACGACCCCGGTCTCGGCGCCGTCTTCACCGGCGACACCCTTTTCCAGGGCGGACCCGGTGCCACCGGCCGCTCCTTCTCGCACTTCCCGACGATCATCGAGTCCATCCGCGAGAAGCTGCTCACCCTCCCGCCCGAGACCAAGGTCCTCACCGGTCACGGCGACTCCACGACCATCGGCGCCGAGGCGCCCCACCTGGAGGAATGGATCAAACGCGGGCACTGAGCCCCGGCCCGTGCATAGGGTCACGGTCATGACCAAGAACACAGTCGTGACCCTGCACGGCACCCGTGTCCTGCGCTGCGCTCCCGACGGCCCGCCGCTGGACGGCGAGAGCGCGGCGCTGGACCTGATCGGCGACGCCTACGGGCAGGACGCCCAGCTGGTCGAGGTGCCCGTGGCGCGGATCGCGGAGGATTTCTTCCGGCTGCGGTCGGGCGTCGCGGGCGCCGTCGTCCAGAAGTTCGCGAACTACCGGGTGCGGCTCGCCGTCGTCGGTGACATGGCGGCCCACATCGACGCGAGCGACGCCCTGCGCGACTTCGTGCGCGAGGCCGACCAGGGCGACCAGCTGTGGTTCCTGACGGACAGCGACGCCCTCGCCGAGCGGCTCGCCCGGTAGAGATCGATCCGCGCCGCGAAACCCGACAGAAGATGTCCGGCTTCCGCGTGACGCTGAGGGACGACAGCACACGCACGGCGCACGGGAGGCCGGACATGTCGGAACCGATCGAGGGCAAGGTCGCACTGGTCGCGGGGGCGACCAGGGGCGCGGGACGGGGCATCGCCGTCGAACTGGGCGCGGCCGGCGCCACCGTCTACGTCACCGGCCGCAGCACCCGCGCCCGGCGCTCCGAGTACGACCGCCCCGAGACCATCGAGGACACCGCCGACCTCGTCACCGCGGCCGGCGGCCACGGCATCGCCGTACCCGTCGACCACCTGCGGCCGTCCGCCGTACGCGACCTGGTGGACCGCATCGCGGACGAACAGGGCCGCCTGGACGTCCTCGTCAACGACATCTGGGGCGGCGAGAAGCTCTTCGAGTGGGACACCCCCGTCTGGGAGCACGACCTCGACAACGGGCTCAGGCTCCTCCGCCTCGCGGTCGAGACCCACGCCGTCACCAGCCACTTCGCGCTCCCGCTGCTGCTGCGCCGGCCCGGCGGCCTGGTCGTGGAGGTCACCGACGGCACCGCCGCCTACAACCGGGACACCTACCGGGTGAACTTCTTCTACGACCTCGCCAAGAACGCCGTCCTGCGCATGGCCTTCGCCCTCGGCCATGAACTCGGCCCGCGCGGCGCCACCGCCGTCGCCCTCACCCCCGGCTGGATGCGCTCGGAGCTGATGCTGGACCTGTACGGCGTCCGCGAGGACAACTGGCGCGAAGTCCTCGACCGCGAACCGCACTTCGCCATCTCGGAGACCCCGCGCTTCACCGGCCGGGCGGTCGCCGCGCTGGCCGCCGACCCCGCCGTGGCCCGCTTCAACGGGCAGTCCCTCTCCAGCGGCGGCCTCGCCCGGGAGTACGGCTTCACGGACCTCGACGGCAGCCGCCCCGACGCCTGGCGCTATCTGGTCGAGGTCCAGGACGCGGGCCGCCCGGCGGACACCACCGGCTACCGCTGACCGGGAGTCCGAGCGGACCGCCACGGCGGGTGTGGCGGGAGTCCGGCCTCGGTGCGGAGGCGTTCGAGCATGGTCCGTGTCCCGGTCCCGCAGCGGTTGCCCCGGCTCCCGCTCGGTCGAGGAACGGGGCAAGCACCGGACATCGCCGCGCGCACCGCTGCCGAACGACTCGAACTGGCCAAATCTTCCGATGCCTTGGCTCCCGCACGGCGGGACGCGCCCGGTCCGTGCGCGGGCCGCCGCGTGCGGGAGGCCGTGGGGCACATGTCGATGGGGTTCCGGTACCCGACGGCGAAGACGCTGGTGGAGCCGGTCAGGGAGCGCGGCAGCGTGGGCCGGACGACCGACCGGCTCGCCCGCCGGTACGTGGCCGCTCGCCCGGCCCGCGACCTCGTCGGCTCTCTGCGCACGCACACCCACCACCCCTGGGAGCCGCCGCTCGGCGGCCCGGCCGCGGCCCTCGGACACGACGTCGTCCGCGGCCTCGACGTCACCGTCGCCCTGGGCGTGGACCGGAGGATCCCGAGGACCGGCTGCGGATCCTCCTCGGCGCGCTCGACCGGCGCGCCTTCCGGCTCTTCGGCACCGACCTCACCGGCGTCGGGCCGTGCCCGACTACCTCGACCGGTCCTTCGGCACCGGCGCGCCCGCACCGGAGTGCCCAGCCCCTGCTGCTCGTCCCACGGCCGCAGGCCCCCCAGCGGCCGGCTCCGTCGTGAGGAAGTTCACCGTTTCGTCACAGCGTGACCAGAACCACAACCCTGGCGTGCCCGCTCGGGTCTACTTGTCCGAGATCGTGGGAATCGCGCACGAAAACACCCGCGAACCGGGGACAAGGAGAAGAGCCCTCATGGGGGACATACGTAGACGAGGTGTCGTCGCCCTCGGCCTGACCGGCCTGGTGGCGCCGCTCACACTCGCCCTCACCGCGGCACCGGCCCAGGCCGCGAGCTACTGCACCGCCTCGACGGGCCCGTACCAGAAACAGGTGGAGAAGTTCCTCGGCCGGCCGGTCGACGGCCGCCAGTCCGCCGCCGACTGCAAGGCCATCCGCTCCTTCCAGGCCAAGCACGGCATCACGCCGACCATCGGCTACGCCGGGCCCGTCACCTGGGGCGTCATGGACCTGATGAACCAGCAGAAGGCCATCGGCAAGAACCCGAACAAGAGCGGCAAGTGCCCGGTGAACAAGGGCCGCATCGCCTGTGTGGACCTGACGCACCAGCTCAGCTGGATCCAGGACGGCAAGAAGCTCGTCTACGGTCCCGTGCCCGTGCGTACCGGCCGCAAGGGGTACGTCACCCGCACCGGCCTCACGAAGGTCTACTGGCGTGACCTCCATCATGTCTCGACCCTCTACGACGTGCCGATGCCCTACAGCCAGTTCTTCAACGGCGGCGAGGCCTTCCACTCGGTGGGCCTGAGCATGTGGAACCCGCCGGGCTCGCACGGCTGCGTCAACATGACCCCCAAGGACGCCAAGAAGTACTGGTCGCTGCTGCGGACGGGCGACGATGTCTTCGTGTACGGCCGCAAGCCCGGCACCTGAGCGTCCGATCGTCCGCGCGTGCTCCGCGCGCGTTCCGAGCGGGCGTCGCGTCGTCGCTCACCCTCGCCCGGCGGTTCCGGTACGGCCGCCGGGTGAGGGTCGGGTGTGAACTCCCGCACACCGCTTGACACATTGACGTGATGAGTAACACGGTCCGAAATGTCCGCATTCGGGGGTACTTGCTCACAGCGCCTTCACTTCGATCGGCATATGCTTCACAGCATGTCCACCACTCTTGAAGCCGCCTCCGAGCGATCGGCCGCGGAGGTCAACGAGGAGATCCGGGCGCTGTGGCGCCGATCGGGCGGGACGCTGACCACCGAGCAGCGCAAGCAGTACCAGCGCCTCGTGATGGAATGGGCCGCCGCGGCCCCACGGCCGTACCGGGAAGTCTGACCTCGCGACGCGAACCCGCGACCCCGACCGGGAGTCGCGGGTCCACGGACCGTCCTCAGCCCTTGCGGGCCACCCCGCCGAACATCGCGACCTCCTCCGGCGCGGCCCCGTTGTCGTGCTCCGGGCGCCAGCGCGAGCAGGAGACCACGCCGGGCTCCAGCAGCTCCAGACCGTCGAAGAAACGCGCCACGTCCGCGGGCCTGCGCTGGGTCAGCTTGGGCGTGCCGTGCTCGTTCCAGAACTTCACCGCCTCGTCCACGTCCGGCATCGCGGGGTGCGTGACCGTGTGCGACAGCACGAGGTGGCTGCCCGCCGGGAGCCGGTCCATCAGCTGGCGCACCAGCCCGTACGCCTTCTCGTCCTCCTCGATGAAGATGACCACGCCGAGCAGCATCAACGCGACCGGCTCGCTGAAGTCCAGGGTCTTCGCGGCGTGTTCGAGGATCGCGTCCACATTGCGCAGGTCCTCGTCCAGGTAGTCGGTGCGGCCCTCCGGGGTACTCGTCAGCAGGGCGCGCGCGTGCGCCAGGACCAGCGGGTCGTTGTCGACGTACACGATCCGCGACTCCGGCGCGATGCGCTGGGCCACCTCGTGCGTGTTGTCGGCGCTGGGCAGCCCGGTGCCGACGTCCAGGAACTGCCGGATGCCCACGTCCTTGACCAGATGCCGCACGGCCCGCCCCAGGAACAGCCGGTCGGCGCGCGCGTACTCCCCGATGCCCGGGTGCAGTTGGCGGATCTGGTCGCCGGCCGCCCGGTCGACCTCGTAATTGTCCTTGCCGCCGAGCCAGTAGTTCCAGATCCGCGCCGTGTGCGGCTGGCTGGTGTTGATACGGGCGCGCAGCGACACCGCCACGTCGTTGGTGGCTGCGGGGTTGTCGGTCACGTGCGTCAGCTCCTGGGTGCCTGGAGGAGTAGTTCAACCTTCAAGACGCAATCTAATCCCCCGAGTTGTCCCGCGCCGCCGGACCTCCCCATTCCGGCACCGAGCCCGCGGGCGTCCAGCCGCCGACGTACGGCCGCAGGCGCGCGGCGAGGAACGGGTCGCCGCTTCCGGCCAGTTGGTCGGAGGCGATCTTGCGGGCGATGCCGGCGAGGAAATCCGCGATCTGCACGCGCGCGTCGTCCCGGGAGTCGACCAGCCGCAGCCCGGCGAGGGCGATCCCGTCGCGCCAGGCGCCCTGGACGATCGCCGCGATCCGGCCCGGTGTCAGCGCGTTCTGCTGGTCATGGACCAGCGTCACCGGTACCCCGTCGGCGCTCCAGTGGGCGGCCGTGCGCCGGATCGCCGGGAAGAGGGGGTTCAGGACCGGGAACAGGGGAGGGGCGGCCTCGACGCCCTCGCGGTAGGCGTCCGCGCGGGGGCGGGCCCCGGACAGCCGGCGCAGGGTTCCGGCCGCTTCGGTGCCCGGTCGCGCCTGCGCCAGCGTGTCGACCGTGCGGAAGAAGTGATCGCCGGCCGTGAGCGGATCACCGTTCGGGCGGACGCGCAGCAGGCGGTTCGCCGCGCGCAGGAACTCCCGCCAGCCCGGCTCGCCGAAGACACCGGGTCCCTGCCGGTACAGCGGGCGGGCCTCCGCCACGTCCCCGAGGAGCAGCTCGACGGTCCGCTCCACCACGAAGTACGCCTTCTCCGTCAGCCGCACATGCGCGTGCCCATGGATCGGGCCGCCCTCGTCCAGCAGCCACTCCAGCACCGCCCGGTGCTTCTCCCGCAGCAGGTGGCTCGCCTTGTACTCCTCCGCGGGCGAACGGATCCGCAGCCGGATCTCGCGCACGCACTCCGCCGCCACGTCCACCGGCAGCGCCACGCTCGCGTGCGCGAACACCTCGGTGTTGCCGCCGGTCAGGTTCTCCCCGTCCGATCCCGACTCGTCACAGGCCACCTCCCGGCGGAGCGCCGCCGCCCCGCCCGTCTCCTCCGCCCCGTTCCGGCTCACCGTGCGGCCCCCTATCTTGTGCCCCATGACCAGCTTCCCGCACGACACCGCCGGCGAACCGGATCCGCTGCGCGCCCTCGACCTGGAGCGGCTGCGCCGTCGTACGAGCATGAAGTGGCGCACCTACCCCGAGGACGTCCTCCCGCTGTGGGTGGCCGAGATGGACGTCCCGCTCGCCCCGCCCGTCGTCCACGCCCTCACCGAGGCGCTCGCCCTGGGCGACACCGGGTACCCGGCCGGCACCGCCTATGCCGAGGCCCTCGCCGGGTTCGCCGCCCGGCGCTGGCACTGGGACGGGATCGCGGTCGAGCGCACGGCGATCGTTCCGGACGTGATGCTCGGAGTGGTCGAAATGCTCCGACTGGTCACCGGACCGGGCGATCCGGTGATCGTCAACCCACCGGTGTACCCGCCGTTCTTCGCGTTCATCACCCATATGGACCGCCACGTCGTGGAGGCCCCGCTCGGCGCGGATCTGCGGATCGACCCGACGGCGCTGGAGGCGGCCTTCCGGCGGGCCACGGCGGGCGGCGGGCGCGCCGCCTACCTGCTGTGCAGCCCGCACAACCCCACCGGCACCGTGCACACCGCCGCCGAGCTGACGGCCGTCGCCGAACTGGCGGAACGGCACGGGGTGCGGGTCGTCGCGGACGAGATCCACGCCCCGCTCACCGCCCCAGGCGTCCCCTTCGTGCCGTACCTCAGCGTGCCCGCCGCCGCCCGCGGTCTGTCCCTGATGTCGGCCTCCAAGGGCTGGAACCTCGCGGGCCTCAAGGCCGCGCTCGCCCTGGCCGGGCCCGGCGCCGCCGCCGACCTCGCGCGGCTGCCCGAGGAGGTGGGCCACGGCGCCAGCCACCTCGCCGTCCTCGCGCACACCGCCGCGCTGCGCGAGGCCACCGGCTGGCTCGACGCCCTGCTCACCGGGGTCCAGGCCAACCGCCGCCTGCTCACCGCTCTGCTCGCGGAACACCTGCCCGCCGTCCAGGCCCTCCCCGCCGAGGCCACGTACCTCGCCTGGCTCGACTGCCACGCCCTCGGCCTCGGCGACGACCCCGCCCAGGTCTTCCTGGACCGCGGCCGCGTCGCCCTCTCGTCCGGCCTTCCCTTCGGCACGGGCGGCGCGGGCCGCGTACGCCTCAACCTCGCGACCTCGCCGGAGATCCTTGCCGAGGGGGTGCGCCGCATGGCCGCCGCCCTGAAGTGACCGAGCCCGTAGACTCCCCGTCATGGACGACGAATCGCGCCTGGCCCGGCTCGCCGCCGGAAAGTACCTGCTGGTCACGAGCTACCGCGGGAACGGCACCCCCGTCGCCACCCCGGTATGGGTGGTCCGGGACGGCGCGAGTCTCGGCGTGTGGACGGCCGCCGACAGCTTCAAGGTCAAACGCATCCGCAACCGCGCCGGCGTCCTCGTCGGCCCCTGCGACCTGCGCGGCAATCCGACCGGCGACCAGACCCCCGCCACCGCCGAGATCGCCGACCCCGCCACCACCGCCCGCTACCGCGCCCTGATCGCCCGCAAGTACGGCCTCCTCGGCCGCCTCACCCTGCTGGGCAGCCGTCTGCGCCGCGGTGTGGACGGTACGGTCGGCATCCGGGTGACCCTCGGCGACTGACGGCCGAGGCCACCCGGAACTCCTCCCGCTACGGGGCGTCCACCACCGACCCCGTCGGCGCCAGGCCGTCCGGCAGCGGTTCGCCCGTCGTGTCGTCCAGTTGGCGGAAGCGGACCGACTCCTCGGGCTCGGCGAGGTGGTCCTTGACGATGGGCAGAGTGATGTCCGTGCCGGTGCGGCCCGGCGGGATGTCGATCCAGAGGTAGAGGCCGTTCACCTCGGACAACGGGCGCTCGGGGTCGGGGGACCGGCCGGAGACGTCGCGCAGCCAGGAGGCGGCGACGTCCTTCGTGGACAGTTCGGGGCCGGTGGCGGGCGGGGTGACGCCGAAGACGGCGCCCATGTCCACGTCGACCGGTTGGGACAGGGAGACCCGCCAGGTGAGCGACCGGCCCTCGGTGACCCGGGCGGCGATCGGGGTGACCTTCATGGTGGGGGCGGGATCGTCGTCGTGGACGGTGACGCCGCCCCGGTAGGAGCCGACGACCGCGCCGTGGACCGCCTTGACCAGCACGTCGTACGACCGGTCCGGACCGTAGCGGGTGTCGCCCTCGACCTCGACCGGTACGTCGATGTCACGGCCGCCCGGATGCACGGTCACCAGCCGCTCCGTGCCGTGGCCCGTGGCCGGGTCGAGGACGTGGACACGGACCTGGCCGCTGCCGTGGCCCGACACCCGGACCGGGACGTGATAGGTGCGCGCACCCGAGTCGCCCTCGGCGACCGTCAGCCGGCCGAGGTCCACGCGGGGCAGCGCCGCCGCACGGGCCTCGGGAGTCCCCGGACGCCAGCCCCACGCGTCGACGAGCCAGGCCCGTCCGGACGACGAACGTGCCTTCAGCTCAAGGGACTTGACCGACAGCAGATCGAGCCCGGCGCGGGTGGCGGCCGTCAGCGGGACCCGGAACTCGCGGCCCCAGTAGGAGGCGGTCCGCTCGCTGCCGGGCAGCCCGTCGGCGCGGATCCGGCCCAGCGTCGCGCGGTGGCCGGTGGTGTCGGTGAGGGTCACGTCCAGTTGCGTCCCACGGGAGTTGGGCGGCACGAACAGCCGTAGCGCCAGGTCCTCGGCACCGGACAGGGACAGCGGCCGCCGCGCCGTCACCCGCGTCCGGGCACCGGTGCGCGTCCAGCGCAGCGCGATCGCGTGCCGGCCGGACTCACGGTCGGTCTCCCACCGGGCGAAGTGCGGCGAGGAGCCGTGGGCGTCGTCGCCGAGACAGGTCTTCGCCGGGCTGGGGTCCACGGCGGCGCACAGCCTGCCGCCGGCCACGGACACCCCGTCGTCCGGCAGGAACCCGCCGCCGCGGCGCGCCCCCACGGCATGGCCGAGGACCCGTGCGGGGTCCGCCGACGGCGCCCGCCTCCCGGAGCCGTCCAGCAGCGGCCGCACCCGGTCGTCGCCGGCCACGAACAGCCGTGCCGCCGCCGCGACATACACCGAACCGGCCCGGTGCTGCTGGTCGGCGGTGAGGCGGGTCGCGGCGCGCTTGCCGCACACCGGGTCCGGACGGTCCGGGTCGTCGTAGAAGTCGTCCTCGGACGGCGCCGCCGACTTTCCGGGCGTCCACTCGGAGTTGAAGAAGTTGTGGTCGGCGCCGACGACGTACACGGCACTGTGCAGCGCGGCACCCGTGCTGACCGCGCGCGTGCCGTCGACGTACAACTCGCCTTCCAGGTCGGAGACGTCGCCGTCACAGCCGGGCAGGATCGTGGTGGACGGCACGTCGGGCCCGGGGTTCTGGCCGAAGACGGTCGGTCCGACGAGCACCATGCCGCGCACGGTCCAGCGCACCGCGCCGTGATAGCCGTCCTGGTCGGCGGGCGGCGGATAGAGGCTGTCCAGGGCGGCCCGGTTGACGCCCTCACCGCCCCGGGAGTGCCCGACGAGCAGGACCCGGGACAGATCGGCACGAGGTGCGTCCCGGACGATCGCCGGCGCGGTGGCGGGGTGCAGGGCCCAGTCGGCCCAGCGGGCCAGGTGGAGCCGGATCAGGGAGGAGCGCGCCTGGGCGCCGCCGTCCTCGGCCGACTCGTCGTCCTGGCCGTTGATCCCGTTCGCCGAGACCGAGACGGTCAGGTAGCCCTGCGAGGCCAGGAGCCGCTGGTCGCGCAGGTAGCCGCGGTAGCTCGGCACCTGCTGGTAGCCGGTCCCGCACGGCCAGTCGGCGGTGATGTCCTTGCCCCGGTAGCAGGTGTAGTGGCGGCCGTGCAGGAAGAGCGCGAGCGGCCGTTCGCCGGGCGCGCCGACGGGTGCGACGACCACCGCGCGCATCTCCACCGGCGCCGCGAAACCCGGCAGCCGCACCGACTTCAGGGTGTACTCACCGGTCCTCGTGCGGTAGGGACCCGGTCTGCCCGGGTCCACGCCGTTCGCGGGGAGCGGGGACGGGGGAGCGGGTTCGACCGGTGAACCGGGTGACGCCGGCGCCGCCCCGGCCGTGGGGCCGTCCAGCCGGCGGCCACCGGACCAGGCTTGCAGCCCGTCGAGCCCGTTCCTCCGTGCCGGGTCGAGCGGCAGCCGGAAGGTGCGGCCGTCACCACCCGGCCGCGGCACCCCCAGCAGCCGTCCACCCGAGCGGAATTCGACGCGCGCGTCGCCCATCGGCACCGGCCGGTCGGACCGCCACTCCAGCCGGGGCGCCGAACCCCCGCCGGTCAGCCGCCAGCCCGGCGGCAGCGCTCCAGCGCCGTCCGCGGACGCCGACACCGCCGCCGACGGCGGTCGACCCTGGGCGGCCGCCACCCCCGGAGACGCTCCCGCCACCGCGCATAACGCGGCGGCGGTGACCCATATGCACCGGGCACGGACCACGGTTCCTCCTCGACCCCCGACCTCGGGCGCCCCGGCCGTCCCGGGAGCCCTCGCTCCCGGAGGACGGAACGCGGAGCCTGTGGGTTGCCTGTGAGGGGGAAGCGGTGGATCACATGCGCGTGGACCGGACGTACGAGGATCAGGTGCGCGGTGCGCGGTGCTCGGGCGTACGCGGGTGTCAGGTCCAGGCCCGGTACGGCTCGTCCACCAGCTGGAAGACCGGCTCGCCGCGCACCGGGTCCTTGGCGGTCGACAGCCGCACCCGGTCGCCGCTGTGGATGCCGATCGGCGGACCCATGACCCGGCCCCGCACGACGAACCCCTCGGCCATCTCGATCAGCGAGACATTGCGCGCCGCCGGAGTGTTGCGGTGCACGATCGTGGAGTGACGGACGGTGCCGACGCCCTCGCTGCGCTCGGTGCGCAGGTCGCTGCCCTGGCACACCGGGCACAGCAGCCGGTGGTACATCGCGGTGCCGCACCAGGTGCAGCGCTGGAAGAGGATGGCGTCCCTGGCGTCCGCGGGGGCGGGATCGAGTACACCCGCCGCGGAGCCCGCCGCCGGGTGCGGAGCGATCGCTGAGTGGTGGTACATCCTGGTCAACTCCCTGCACTCGGCCGGAATCCCGCGTGCGCGTCCCCGCACGCGTGCGCCCGGCGGCCTGGCCACCGCGCACGACCGACAGAGTATGGCACCCAGTGTCACTCGTAAAGGTACTCGGTACCCCGAATTTTCCCGAGCGCGGGCACGGCCCCGGGTGCCGGAGCTCAGGCGCGGCCCAGCGCCGTCTCCAGTTCCTGCACCACCCGCCACAGCGGGGCGTCCCGCCGGGTGACGAGGACCAGCACGTCCTCGGGGCGTGTGCCGTCCCCCTCCTCCGGTACGGGGCCGGTCCCCGCGGGGGTGCGGCCGCCCGTGACGGGCGCCGGCTGATCCTGCTGCCCGAACTCGCGCCGCACGTACTCCAGCGCGTGGTCCACCGTCGCCTCCGCGTCGCCCTTCCCGTCGGAACGCAGCCAGGAGCGCAGGGCGTTGTTGTGCGCCGCGGCCACCGCGGCCGCGAGCACGTCGGCGCGCAGCGTCCCGTCGGGGCGGCCGGCGAACCGGCCGCGCAGGTACTCGGCCATCGCGCGCTCGTAGCGCCACACCACCGACAGCTCGTACGCCCGCAGGCCCGGCACCTTCCGGGTCAGGCGGTAGCGCTGCACGGAGAAGGCCGGGTTCTCCGCGTACATGCGCAGCACCATGCGGACCGCGTCGCACACCCGCCGCACCGGCTCGTGCTCCTCGCCGCCCGCGGCGAGGAAGGCGGTCATCTCGGCGAGGCAGCGCTCGTGGTCGGGGAAGACCACGTCCTCCTTGGAGGGGAAGTAGCGGAAGAAGGAACGCCGTCCGACCCCGGCCAGGGCCACGATGTCGTCCACCGTGGTCTGCTCGTAGCCGCGTTCGAGGAAGAGCCGGAAGGCCGCCTCGACCAGGGCGTCCCGCATCGGCGGTTTCGCGGCCGGCGCCGCGCTGCTGGAGCTCATGGACGGGAACGTAGCACCCGGACCCCGATTGTGACACTCAGTGCAGCATCTGCGGGAAGGTGAGGGAACTGAGTGCTGTGTGTTCGCCGGGTCGGGCGGGCCCGATGAACCCACTGGGTCCGCCGGGCCCGACGGTCAGGAGTCCAGCCAGTCGGTGATCTCCCCGGTGTGCTCGCCGAGGCGGGGCGGCCGGCGGTCGTACCGGGGCGGGGTGCGGGAGAGGGAGATCGGGTTGGCGACGAGATCCAGCGTGGACCCGTCGTCGCCGTCCACCGACACCCGGGGAGCCAGGCCGAGCCGGTCGGCGAGGGCGAAGGCCTGGGCGAGGTCGTTCACCGGCCCGCAGGGGACCCCGAGGGGCGTGAGGTGCTCGAACCACTCGGCGGCGGTGCGGGCGGCGAGCAACTCGCCCAGCCTCTCCGCCAGTTCGTCGACACGGGCCACCCGGTCCGCGTTGGTGGCGAAGCGCGCGTCGTCGGCCAGTTCGGGTGCGCCGAGGCCGCGGCAGAGTGCCGCGAACTGGCGGTCGTTGCCGACGGCGATCACCAGCGGCTGGTCCTTGGCCCGGTACACCTCGTACGGGGCGATGGACGGGTGCCGGTTGCCCATGATGCCCGGCACCCGGCCGGCCAGCGTGTATCCGGCGGACTGGTTGACCAGGCTCGACAGCAGGGTCGTCAGCAGATCGACCTCGATGTGCTGCCCCTCCCCGGTGGCGTCCCGGTGCCGCAGCGCGGCGAGCACACCGATCGTGGCGTGCAGCCCGGTGAGCACGTCCACCAGCGCCACCCCGGTCTTCACCGGCTCGCCGGGCGCGGCCCCGGTGACGCTCATCAGCCCGCCCACGGCCTGGATCAGCAGGTCGTACCCGGGCAGCGCGGCCCCGGGCCCGGACCCGAAGCCGGTGATCGAGCAGTACACGATCCCCGGGTTCGCGGCGCGCACCTCGTCGTATCCGAGCCCGTACTTCCGCAGTGTCCCCGGCCGGAAGTTCTCGAACAACACGTCGGCGCGGCGGGCCAGTTCGGCGGCACGGCGCCGGTCGGCCGCCTCGCGCAGATCGAGGGCGACCGAGCGCTTGTTGCGGTTGACGGACAGGAAATAGGTGGCCTCGCCGTGCGCGTGCGGCGGGCCCCAGGCGCGGGTGTCGTCACCGCCCGCCGGATGCTCGACCTTGATCACGTCGGCGCCCAGGTCGGCGAGGAGCATCGTCGCGTACGGCGCGGCGAGCACCCGCCCGAAGTCGGCGACGAGAACGCCGCTCAGCGGCAGCGCGTTCGCGGCGGTCATGACGTCGTCCCTCCGGTGGTGCGCGGACGCCCGGCGGTCCTGCGGGCCCGTTCCCCGGCCGGCCACCCCGCGGCCACGCCTTCACCCGGCCACCCCGCAGCCGTGCTTTCGCGCGGCCACCCCGCGGCCACGCCTTCACCCGGCCATTTCGCGACCGCGCCTCCGCCCGGCCGGGCCCGACCGGTGTCG
The DNA here is from genome assembly GCF_030269125.1 of Streptomyces hygroscopicus subsp. hygroscopicus. Taxonomy (GTDB): domain Bacteria; phylum Actinomycetota; class Actinomycetes; order Streptomycetales; family Streptomycetaceae; genus Streptomyces; species Streptomyces hygroscopicus_C. The sequence continues at coordinate 115,034 of NZ_BSSM01000014.1, forward strand.
AGCGGTTCACCACCGCCCCCGGGCCGCCACGTCCCCACACCGGGGTGGCGCCGCCCCCGGTGCCCCCGAACCGCTCCGCCCTGCCCCGCGCCCCTGCCTGCGATGGCCCGCAATTCGCCACTCCTCTCGGCACGCCCCCGCACGCCGTGGTGTCCCGAGCTGCGGCGGCCTGGCTGAAGCCGCCATTCTGGGGGCGACCGGCCCGGTGCGCACTGGACGAAATGGCCTGGTACCGGGGGGTGGGACACGCCGATCTGTCGATGGCGCCGCGCCCGCACGCCCCTGCGGGAGAGCGCGACGAGCCCGCACCCCGGGCGACCGGAGGAGCGCCACCGGTCGGGCGTAACCTTTCTGCGCTTGGCCTCGCCGCCACGCCGTTCGCAGTGCCGCCCAAGGAGACCCGTATGCCCGCCGCTCGCCCCCGCGTCCTCTACGTCACCGACCTGGCGTACCAGGCTCGCGGGCGCCGGTACTGCGACGAGGACATCTTCCTCACCGCCCGGCTGCGCGCCCATTTCGATCTCGCGCTGTGCCATCCGCTGGACGCGGAGGCGCTGATGGACGGTCACGACGCGGTCGTCGTCCGCAACAGCGGCCCCGTGCTCGGCTACCAGCAGGCGTACGACGCCTTCCGCGCACGCGCGCTGGAACGCGGCAGCCGGGTGTACAACCCGGTCACCGGCAAGGCGGACATGGCCGGCAAGCGCTACCTCCTCGACCTGACCGCCGCCGGGTACCCGGTGATCCCGACCGTCGACCGGGTCGAGGACCTGCACCGGCTGCCCGCCGCGCACCGCTACGTGGTCAAGCCCCGGCTCGGCGCCGACTCCCTCGGCCTGCGCATCGTCCCCGCGAGCCGCGTCGACGCGCACGCCGGGGACGACGTCCTGATACAGCCGCACGTCGACTTCGACTACGAGGTGTCCTTCTACTTCGTGGACGACGACTTCCAATACGCCCTGTACGCCCCCGACCCACGTCGCCGCTGGGAGCTGAAGCCGTACGCGGCGACCGCCGCCGACCTGGAGTTCGCCCGCCGCTTCGTCGACTGGAACGACCTCGGCCACGGCATCCAGCGCGTCGACGCCTGCCGTGCCCCCGACGGCGGCCTGCTGCTGGTCGAGCTGGAGGACCTCAACCCCTATCTGTCGCTGGAGGCCCTGCCGGAGGCGGACAGGGACGCCTTCGTCGGCGCGTTCACGGCGTCCCTGAGCCGGTTCGTGCGCGGGCCGTCGGCACGGTCCGACGGGTGATCAGCCGGCCGCCCGGCCGCCCGGACGAGGTCGCCGAGGGTCGGTGGAGCGATCTGCCCGGTGAAGGTGAGTTCGGCCGGTGGGGCGATTCGGGAGCGGCGCGCGGGGAACGCCGGAGCGGTGGACGACCGGCGCACGCGACGATGAGCACGCGGATCCACCGGTGCGCCGGCACCCGGAGCGGCGGCGAGGAGAGCGGAGCGGCATGACGCGGGCGGAGGACGGTTTCCTGGGGCGGCTCGACCCCGACATGTGCGTGGTCACGGCCGCGGCCGGCGGTGAGCGGGCGGGCTGCCTCGTCGGCTTCGCCTCGCAGTGCTCCATCCGGCCGCCCCGGTTCGCCGTGTGGCTGTCCAAGGCCAACCGCACCTACCGCGTCGCCCGTGCCGCCCACTGCCTCGCCGTCCACCTGCTCACTCGCGACCAGCGCGCCCTCGCGGAACTCTTCGGCGGCGAGACCGGCGACGACACCGACAAGTTCGTCGGCCTCGACTGCGCGCAGGGGCCCGGCGGCGCGGTCGTCCTCCGGGACGCGGCGGCCTGGTTCGTCGGCGAGATCCTGCACCGCGTCGACGGCGGCGACCATGTCGGCTTCGTGCTCGACCCCCTGGAGTGGGGCGGGGGACGGTCCGGCGACATCCTGCGGCTGTCCGACGCCGTCGGCATCGAGGCCGGTCACCCCGTGGACTGACCCGGGCCGTCCGGCCGGCGCCCGAGGCGCGCCTACTCGTCCCGGCCCGCCGCCCTCCCCGTCCCGGCGGTCTTCGCCGCGGCCTCCGCCGCCTTTGCGGTGGCCGTGTCCACCGCCGCGTCGACCGCGTCCGCCGCATCGGCCGCGTCCACCGGTTCCTCCGTACGATCGTCCGCCCGTGCCGGCATCCGGATGTCCACCACGCACACGTCGTCCCGCCGCTCGTCCGCCAGCATCGCGGCGAGCAGCGCGTCCAGGGAGCCGGACCCCCCGGCGCCATGGACCCGCACCGCCGCCGCGAGCCGGTCGAGACCCGCGTCCAGGCCCTCGCCGGGGCGTTCGACCAGGCCGTCGGTGTACAGCAGCAGCCGGTCCCCGGGTTCCAGGCGCAGCTCCGCCGACTCGTAGTACGGGTTCGCGCTGGCGCCGAGCAGCATGCCGCCGGGGCGGTCGAGGTAGCGCGCCTCGCCCCCGCGCACCAGCAGCGGCGGGAGGTGCCCGGCCTGGGCCCAGGCCAGCAGCCGGCTGGCCGGGTCGTAGCGGGCCATGATCATGGTCGCCGTCATCTGGCTGTCCCGGGAGTGCAGCAGCAGCTGGTTGAGCCGGGCCAGGGCGACCGTGAGCGAGGTGCCGGTGCTGACCATCCCCTTGGCGGTGAACCGCAGCTGGGCCATGGTGGCCACCGCGTCGATGCCGTGCCCGGCCACGTCGCCGACCACGAACAGCGCGTCGTACTCGGGCAGTTCGATGGCGCTGAACCAGTCGCCGCCGACGTGGATCCCGGACTGGGCGGGCAGATAGGCGACCTCGACGCGCAGCCCGGCCAGCCGTACCGGCTTGCTGGGCAGGGGCAGCAGGGCGTGCTGGAGCCGGGCGGCGAGCGCCCGTTCTGCTTGCAGGACCCCGCGCTGGAGCAGCATGGTGCGTTCGCTCTTGACCAGGGCGAGTTCCGCGCTGCGCTGCGCGGTGAGGTCCTGCACGAAGCCGTGCACCTCGGCCGGGGTACCGTCCGGATCGCTGACGGCCTCGGCGACCAGCCGCAGATGCCGTACGCCTTCGGGCCCCTCGACGCGGAACGGCACGTCGAAGGCCCGCCCCTCGCGCACGAGTCCGGTGATCGCGGCGGCCAGCGGTTCCGCGTCCTGCGGCAGCGCCAGCTCCGGCAGTTTCGCCAGCTCCATCGGCCCCTGCTCGACGTCCCGCCCGAGAACGGTGTGGGCCTGCGCGGACCAGGAGATCTGCCCGGTGACCAGATTCCAGTTCGCCCAGCCGAGGTTGCCGAGCCGCTGCACGTCGGCCAGGCGCTGCTCCTGCCGGTCCTGGGGGTCGAGCCGCAGCCAGGACACCAGCAGGCCCCCGCCCAGCGGGGCGGCCCGCACCGAGAAGGTACCAGTCAGGGCCGGCCCGTCGGACACGTCCTGATAGGCGAACGGCTCGCTCTCGAACGGCACCCCGGTCTCCAGCGTCTCCAGGTAGCCCCGCCACAGCGGCTCGCCCGCGACCGACGGGTAGCTTTCCAGGATGCGCCGGCCGACCATGTCCCGGCCGGTGCGGCCGGACACGTCGACCGCCTGCGGGGTGGCCGCGTCGATCCGGTAGTCCTCCACCTCACCGGCGGCGGTGCGCAGCGGCGTCAGCAGCATCGCGGCCCCCGGCAGCGCGTCGAACACCGCCTGCACGGTCCGGGCGACGCCGAGTTCGCCGGGCGCCTCCCGCGCGGTGTCGAAGGCGCGCAGCCGTCCCGCGCACAACCGGGCGGCGGCGACGATCAGTTGGCGCTCCGGCGGCGTGAACGGCCCGCCGCACCGGCGCATCACCCCCAGGGCGAACCGGGCGGTTCCCCCGACGGGCACCGGCAGCCAGACCCGGCTCCGCCACCGCTCGGCCAGGTCACCGAGCAGCAGATGGCGGGTGCGGTCGGCCGCCAGGTCCTCCAGCCACAGGGGTTCGCCCGCCACCAGGGCCTCGAACGCGGGCACCCTGTCCAGCGGGGGCACATGCCGCCACTGGCCGGCGAAGTGCGCGTCGATCCCGGCATGGCCGACCAGTTCGAGACCGCCCTCGGCCCGCCGCTCGTACAGAAGCACGGCGTCGGCCCGCACCCGCGGTGCCAGGTGGTCCAGGAGCCGCCCGGCCAGCTCGTGCGGCGAGTCGACCCGGAGCAGGTCCCGGCCCGTTCGCGCGAGTACCTCCGCCATCTCCGGGGTGCCGGCGGACGGGGTCGTGCGCGGGGCGGATGCCGGGGGCGCGGGTGCCGGGGCCGCGGGAGGCGGCTGTTCCGGGGGCGGCGGGAGGGAGCCCAGCGTCAGCCAGCACTGTTCGATCAGGGTGCGCCCGCTGTCCTCGGCGCGGCGGCGCAGCTCCTCGTGGGCGGCGTCCGGGGCGCAGCCGGTGACCGCCATCAGGACACCCTTGGCCCGCTCGAGGACCGCCGCCGTCGCGACGAGGTCGCGCAGCCGCTCCAGCTCGGCGCGCTGACGGGCCACGACCTTGGCCAGCGCCGCGCTGTCGGCGCCCGTTCCGGGGTCGTCCATCGGGGGCACGGACTCGCTCGTCACGCGTTGAGCATCGCACATTCGGGGGCGTTCGATCACTCGTCCGCGGTGGCCGAGGCGCTACGGCCCTCCGTCCGCCCTTCCCGGTGGCCCACCCGTGGGCCTGCGACGACCGGGCGGAATCGCCTCAGCGGCGCCCCAGGGCGGTGCTGACCGCGCGGACGCTGCGGGCGATGTGCTGGAGCTGGAGGACCTCGGCGGCGTACATCTTGATCGTGTGTTCGATGACCGATTCGGGCAGCCCGAGCGTCGGCAGCTCCGCCCGCGCGGTCTGCAGCGCGGTGCGGGCGACCCGGACCTCCTGGTCGACCTGGATCTGGGCGTGCCGGGCGAGCAGCACGGGGTGCCGGATCAGGGCCGGGTAACTCGCGTAGCGGGCGGGGATCAGCTCGCGCAGCCACTTGGCGGCCGAGCGCTCCCAGTCGTACGAGCCCGGGGTCTTGACCTGGCAGGGCCAGTCGGGACTGATGCGCGTGCTGGTCAGTTGCATGGTCACTTCCGGTCTGCGGCGTCGTGAGGGTGGTCCGACGAGATGCGGGCGGCCCCGGTCTAGGGGATGACCGGGGCCGCCCCTGGTGCGGCACAGGGGCGCCGCACCACCGGACACCCCCGGGGCGCCGATACGGGTAGGGGTCGGCGTTGGAGGGTGTTCGCGCGGGCGTTCCGCCAGCAGAGTATTTATATATACCGAGCAGTTTGCAAGACGTATGAAAACATTCATGCGCGATATGGGGTGAAAGATCCACCTAGGGGCGATCGGTGACCGCAAGATCTTCACGAGTGTGAGGGTGCCGCCGCAGGACCGGCGGTCGCTTCGGGAAAGCCCGAGGAGAGGCTCAGTCCCTGACGAAGAACTGGTGCTGCTCCGACACCTGCTCGTACTTCTCCAGCCGCGCCTGCGTCCGCTCCGGATCCGCGTCGGTCATCGCCTGGAGCAGCGCCGCCGCCATCACGCCCGGCGCGGCGTAGGAGTCGAAGACCAGCCGGGAACCGGTGCCGGTGGCGAAGGTGACGTCCGCCTCGTCGGCCACCGGTCCGAGCGCGAGATCGGTGATCAGGGCAACCTTCAGACCGGCGCGGTGCGCCACCCGGACCGCTTGCAGGGTCTCGTGGGAGTGCCGGGGCATGGCGAACGCCAGCACCCAGCTGCCGCCCGCCTCGCGGGACTGGAGCAGCGCGTCGTAGGCCACGCTGCCGCCCCGCGTCACCAGCCGTACGTCGGGGTGGATGCGACGCGCCGCGTACCCGAAGTACTCGGCCAGCGACTCCGAGATGCGCAGGCCCAGCACGGTCAGTGGGGTGGAGCGGGACAGCTCGCGGCCGATGTGGATCACCCGGTCCGGGTCGGCGAAGTCGCGCCGCAGGTTCTCCAGGTTCGCGATCTCCGCGTCCACGGCCGCTTGCAGCTCGTTCGCGCGGTTCGGCTCCCCGGGCCCGCCGGCCAGGGCCTTCAGGGCGATCGACTGGAGCCGCTCGCGCAGCGCCGGATAGCCGCTGAAGCCGACCGCGCCGGCGAAGCGGGTCACGGAGGGCTGGCTCACCCCGACCCGGTCCGCCAGTTCGGTGATGGACAGGAACGCGGCCTCGGTGATGTGCTCGATCAGGTACTGGGCGATCCGGCGCTGCCCCGGCGACAGGCGGGGGCCGTCGAACAGCTCCCTGAGCTGGGAGGTCGGGGCCGCCTCGACCTCCGGAGCGGTCTTGCCCGAGGTGATCGCTGATGCCTGTGCGCGGGCCTGCTGCGGCGAGGGCACCGGTCCGTCTCCTTTGTCTCCCACGAGCACTCAACATAACTCACCCAGGGCCGTGACCAGCGGGTTGAGCAGCAATCGAGCGAACCGGAACACAGGCGCGAGCCCCGGGGCGAACGGCGCCGCTAGCCGGCCGAGCGATCCGGCGGCAGCGCGCCGACCGGAACCACCAGGTCCGCCCGCTCCCGTGTCGTCGCCACCAGCTCGGCATTGCGCTGGTCCGTGCCCAGCACCCAGGCGCGGGCCGCCGCCCGCTCCTTGCCGAACTCCTCGTGCCGCGCGACCAGTCGGCGGATCCGCTCCTCCTCGGGGATCTCGCAGTACCACACCTCGTCCAGGCACGGCCGCACCCGCGCCCACGAACCCTCTTCCAGCAGAAGGTAGTTCCCCTCGGTCACCACCAGCCGCGCACTCGGCGGCACCGGGATCGCACCGGCCAGCGGCTGCTCCAGGACGCGCTCGAACCCGGGCGCGTACACGACCTCCCCGGTGTCCTCGCGCAGCCGCCGCAGCAGCGCCGCGTACCCGGCCGCGTCGAAGGTGTCCGGCGCGCCCTTGCGGTCCCGGCGGCCCAGCCGGTCGAGTTCGGCGTCGGCCAGGTGGAAGCCGTCCATGGGGACATGGGCGACCCACGCGCGCCCGTCGGCGTCCAGGGCGCGCACCAACCGCTCGGCCAGGGTGGACTTGCCCGCGCCGGGGCCGCCCGTGATGCCGAGCAGGGCGCGTCGGCCGCCTCGGGGGAGTGCGCGGGCGCGCGCGAGGAGATCGTCGAAGGTCGGGGCCACGGGGGGCGAGGTCGGCGGCACACCGCAGAGTGTGCCACCCCGGAACCGGGAGAACCTGTGGCGCGGGACACCCGGTGGAGCGCCGCTCATGGGGAACAGTCCTCGGTATGACTCAGCTCGGTCTGCCCGACGACATCCAGGCCTGCCTCTTCGATCTCGACGGCGTCGTCACCAAGACGGCCGTGGTGCACGCGGCCGCGTGGAAGGAGACGTTCGACGCGTTCCTGCGCGCCCAGGAGGGCCCAGGGACAAGGCCGTTCGACGCGGTCGCCGACTACGACGAGTACGTCGACGGCCGTCCGCGCGCCGACGGGGTGCGCGCCTTCCTCGACTCGCGCGGCATCCATCTGCCGGAGGGCACCCCGGGCGACCCGCCGGACGCCCCGACCGTGCACGGCCTCGGCAACCGGAAGAACGAACTTCTCCTGGAGAGGATCCGCACCGGCGGCGTCGAGGCGTACGAGGGCACCCTGCGCTACCTGGAGGCGGTGCGGGCCGAAGGGCTGCGCACCGCGATCGTCTCCTCCAGCGCCAACTGCCGCGACGTGCTGCGGGCCGTGGGCGCCGAGCACTTCTTCGACGTACGGATCGACGGCGTGGTGGCCGCCGAGCGGAGGCTGCCGGGCAAGCCGCACCCCGACACCTTCCTCGCCGCCGCCCACGACCTCGGCGTCGAACCGTCCCGGGCCGCCGTGTTCGAGGACGCCCTGGCCGGCATGGACGCGGGCCGCGCGGGCGGCTTCGGGTACGTCGTCGGCCTCGACCGGGTCGGCCAGGGCGACGCCCTCTACGCGCACGGCGCGAGCGTCGTCGTGAAGGACCTCACCGAGCTGGGAGGCAAGCGGTGATCACCCAGGGGTCGTACGCCGTGGAGCCGTGGGCCGTCCGCGAGACCGCCCTCGACCTCGACGTCCTCGCCCAGAGCGAGTCCGTGTTCGCGCTGTCCAACGGCCACGTCGGCTGGCGCGGCAACCTCGACGAGGGCGAACCGCACGGACTGCCCGGCAGCTACCTCAACGGCGTGCACGAGGTGCACCCGTTGCCCTACGCGGAGGCAGGGTACGGCTATCCGGAGTCGGGCCAGACCGTCATCAACGTCACCAACGGCAAGGTGCTGCGACTGCTCGTGGACGACGAGCCGTTCGACCTGCGCTACGGCCGCCTGACCGCCCACGAGCGGGTCCTCGACCTGCGCCGCGGGGTGCTGGAGCGCACCTGCGAGTGGACCTCCCCGGCCGGCTCCACGGTCCGGGTGCGCTCGACCCGGCTCGTCTCGCTCACCCAGCGCGCCGTGGCCGCCGTGGCGTACGAGGTGGAGGCCGTCGACGCCCGCAGCCGGGTGGTGATCCAGTCCGAGCTGGTCGCCAACGAGAGCCTGCCGGACTCCGACGGCGACCCGCGCGCCGCGATGGCGCTCCGGTCGCCCCTGGAGCAGGAGGACCACCTCGCCTCGGGCAACCGGCTGCGCCTGGTGCACCGGACCCGGCGCAGCGGCCTGCGGGTCGCGGTCGCCGCCGACCATGTCGTCAGCGGACCCGAACGCACCACCACCCGCAGCGAGAGCGGCACCGACCTGGCCCGGCTGACCGTCACCTCCGTCCTGGAGCCCGGTCAGACGCTGCGGGTGGAGAAGCTGGTCGCCCACGGCTGGTCCGCCTCACGCTCCCTGCCCGCGATGGCCGACCAAGTCGACGCCGCGCTCGCGGCCGCCGCCCACGACGGCTGGCCCGGCCTGCTCGCCGACCAGCGGGCCTGCCTGGACGATTTCTGGGCGCGCGCCGACGTCGAGGTCACCGGCGACGAGGAGATCCAACAGGCCGTGCGGTTCGCCCTGTTCCACGTACTCCAGGCCGGGGCGCGCGCCGAGCGGCGCGCGATACCCGCGAAGGGTCTGACCGGTTCCGGCTACGACGGGCACGCCTTCTGGGACACCGAGATGTTCGTGCTGCCGGTGCTCACCCACACCGCGCCCGCGGCCGTCGCCGAGGCGCTGCACTGGCGGTACACCACCCTGGACGAGGCCCGTGAACGAGCCGCCCAGCTGGGGCTCGCCGGGGCCGCGTTCCCCTGGCGGACCATCGCCGGACCGGAGGGCTCGGCGTACTGGCCGGCCGGCACCGCCGCCTTCCACGTGAACGCCGGCATCGCCGACGCCGTCGTCCGCTACGTCGAGGCCACCGGCGACACCGCCTTCGAACGCGAGGCCGGGGTCGAACTGCTCGTGGAGACCGCCCGGTTGTGGCGCTCGCTCGGCCACCACGACGTGCACGGCGTGTTCCATCTCGACGGTGTCACCGGCCCCGACGAGTACAGTGCGGTCGCCGACGACAACATCTACACCAACCTGATGGCACGTCAGAATCTACTGGCAGCCGCCGATGCCGTCGAACGCCATCCGCGCGTGGCCGACCGGCTGGGCGTGGACGAGGAGGAGGGCGCGGCCTGGCGGGACGCCGCGGCGGCGATGCACGTGCCGTACAACGCCGCACTCGGCGTCCACGAACAGCACTCCGGCTTCACCCGCTACCAGCGCTGGGACTTCGAGGGCACCCGGCCCGACCAGTACCCGCTGCTGCTGCACTTCCCGTACTTCGACCTCTACCGCAAACAGGTCGTCAAACAGGCCGATTTGGTGCTCGCCCTGTACACCTGCGACGGCTACTTCGCCGAGCGGTACGACGAGGAGCAGATCGCCCGGGACTTCGCCTACTACGAGCCGCTGACCGTGCGCGACTCCTCCCTGTCCGCCTGCTGCCAGGCCGTCGTCGCCGCCCGGACCGGCCATCTCGACCTCGCCTACGACTACACGGCCGAGGCGGCCCTGATGGATCTGCACGACCTGGAGCACAACACCCGCGACGGGCTGCACATCGCCTCGCTCGCCGGTACCTGGATGGCGCTGGTGGCGGGCTTCGGCGGGATGCGCCGCGACGGCGAACGGCTGCGCTTCGCGCCCCGGTTGCCCGAACGGCTCGCCCGGCTCGCCTTCCACGTGCAGTTCCGGGGACGGCGGCTGCGGGTGGAGATCGGTGCGGACAAGACGACATACGCGCTGCTGGACGGGCCCCCGCTGACCCTGCGGCACCACGGCGAGTCCGTGACGGTGACCACGGCCGAGCCGGCCGTCCGCGCCGTACCGCCGGCCGCGCGCCGGCCGGCGCCGGAGCAGCCGCGGCACCGTGCGCCGAACGGGTCCTCGTGACGGACCTGCCCGCTCAGTGCGGCCTGCCCGTCAGCAGCCCGAAGAGGTCGCCCGTGGCATCGGCCGCCAGCAGCGGCGGCAGGGTGCTCAGGGCGACGACGGCCAGCGCGGCGGACCACAGGCTCGGCGGCGGCCCGGCCCGGAGGGCGGTGATGCGGCGGGTGACGGCACGGTCGCCGAAGTACAGCGCGTGACCCGGGGCGGCCGGCCCCGCGGTGAGCGCGGCCCGTGCCAGCGCGCGGGCGGCGGTACGACGGTCGCCGACCGTGGCCGCCGCCTGCTCGTCGGCCCACCGCTCCACCAGGTAGACGACGGCCGAACGCACCGGCCACAGCAGTGGGTCGGCCGCCGCCGCGAGCGTGGCCGCCGTCACCAGGAGACCGTGCCGGTGGGCGAGATGGGCCCGCTCGTGCGCGAGCAGCACCCGCCGCTCCTCGGGGCGGAGCGCGCCGAGCATCGCCGAGGTGACCAGGATCCGGCCCGGCCGGCCGGGGATCGCGAACGCCCGCGGCACCGCCGAGGACGCGACGATCAGCTCCGTGTCCGCGGGGTACCCGGCGCACAGCCGCCGCAGCGCCCGGCGCGTGCGCCGCTCGTCGCGTACGGCCCGGTGCACCCGCACCGCGACGACCACCAGCGCCAGACACGCGGCGAGCGCGATCGACTCCGGCACCGGGGCGGTCGGCGTCCGCCCGTTCTCCCGGGCCTCGCGCACCACCGGCGGCGCGTCCCCGAGCAGCGCGGCACCGAGCAGCACCAGCGACCAGGTGGTGGCCCCGGCGGTCAGCACGGCGGCCGCGGCCAGCACCCGCGCGGCCGCCGCCGGCGCGACGTACCGGCCGGTCAGCGGGCCCGCCACGGCGAGCAGCACAGACACCACCAGCGGGCCGTACACATCGAATCTCATGCGCGAGACCTCGTGTTTCGGACGTCGTGCGCGGAACCTCGTGTGCCGAACCTCACGCGGGGACCCTGTCCGAGGGACCCCGCACATCGAACCTCATGCACCGGACCTCACGGCCCGGACCTCACGTGCCCGGTCTCATGCGCCGTACCCGGCCGAACGCGCCCTCATGGCGGCCCGTCGCCCACGAACGCGCCCTCGTGGCCCGGCCCTCATGCGTCGCCCTCCGCGAGCAGGGCGCGCAGTGCCTGCTCCTCCTCGCGGCTCAGGCCGGTCACGAACTGCTGGAGCGCGGCGATCGGGTCCGGTCCCCGGTCCAGGGCCTGGTGCATGGCCTCGGCGGTCAGTTGGGCCGCGTTCTTCGCCGGACGGTAGGCACCGCGCCGCCCGTCCGCGTCCCGCAGCACCAGCCCCTTGTCGTACAGCCGTTTGAGGATGGTGTGCACCGTGTTGTACGCGAGACCGCCACCGATCCCGGCCTGGATCTCCGCCGGGGTGAGCGCCCGGTCCGTGGCCCAGAGGGCGGCCAGCACCTCGCTCTCCAGCTCCCCGGCGCTGCGCCGTTCCGCCCTGCCCCGGGACCCTGTGCCAGCCATGGCCCAACCTTACAGCGCGTAGTGGCCGGGGCCGGTGGCCGTCCCGTCTCCCTCCTCGACCGGACACCCGGGGGAACGGGCGGGTCTGCCCGCGCTCCGAGCCGACTCTGTGATGGGGTGGGGGGTGTTTTCCGGTATGCCCCGTCCGGGGCGAAGGGGGAATGATGACCGGCAGCGCCGACGCCGCACTCGCCCGGACGCGGGCCGCACGCTTGTGGCGCCCGTCCGACGGCGGCCGGGGCCCGCGGCCCGCCGTCCCGCTCGCGGCCGTCGCCGCCGCCTTCACCGTGGCCCAACTGCTCCTGGTGCGGCCCGGGATGGGCCTCGGCTGGGACGAGGCGGTGTACGTCAGCCAGGTCGGCGCGGGCGCCCCCGCGGCCTATTTCAGCGCGCCGAGGGCCCGCGGCATCTCCCTGCTCGTCGCTCCCGTCGCCGCGTGGTCGTCCTCGACGGTCCTGCTGCGCTGCTACCTCGCCGCCCTGTCCGGCCTCGCCCTCTACCTGGCGCTGCGCACCTGGCGCGGTTTGTTCCCGCCGCGTGTCCTCACGCTCGCCGCCGCCCTCTTCGCCTCCCTGTGGGTGACCCTCTTCTACGGCCTCCAGGCCATGCCCAACTACTGGGTCGCGATGGGGGCGTTGGCGGTGGTGGGCTCGTACCTGCGTGCGGGCGCGCCGCCCGCGGACCGGGCCGCGCCGACGGGGCTCGCCGCCGGCGCCGCGCTGATGGGCTGGATGCGCCCCATGGACGCGGTGTGGGTCGTCCTGCCCCTGCTGGCGGTCGGCCTTCTGCGCCGGCACGGGAGGCGGTCGGCGGCGCTGCTCGCCGGTCTCGCGGCCGGGGTGGCCGAGTGGGTGATCGAGGCGTACGTGCGCTACGGCGGCCTGCTCCACCGGCTCGCCGAGGGCTCGGCGATCCAGGGCGGACTGGGCTGGCACCTCGCCGTCGTCGACCAGGTCCGCAGCCTCGGCGGCCGCACCCTGTGCCGGCCGTGCGCCGGCGCGCTGCCCTCCCCGCTCGTGACCGTCTGGTGGTTCGTGCTGCCCGTCCTCGCGGCGCTCGCCCTGTACTTCGCGGTCCGCGCCGGACGGACGACGGCCACGGCGCTGCCGCTCGCGTGCGCCGCGTCGGCCGCCTTCCCGTACCTGTTCCTGATCGGCTACGCGGCGCCCCGCTTCCTGCTGCCCGCCTACGCCCTGCTCGCGGTCCCCGTCGCCGCCGCGCTGCTCCGGTCGGTCGCCCTCACGCCCCGGCGCGGGCGCCCGGTGGTCGCCGCCGCGCTGTGCCTGGGACTCGTCGTCCATCTCGCCGTCCAGGTCACGGTCCTGGTGCACGTGGCGCGCGGCACCACCGCGGGACACCGCGCCTGGTCGCGTACCGCCGACACCCTGCACCGGCTGGGCGTCCGCGCCCCCTGCCTGGTGACGGGCGACGACGCCCTGCCCATCGCCTTCTACGCCGGCTGCTCCTCGGCCGCGACGTCGGGCCCCAACGCCGACACCACCGCGGACGCCATCGCGCGCACCGCCCGGCGCATCCCGGTGGCCACCCTCGTGCCGACCGGCGCGCGACCGCCCGCGTACGCCCGTGACTGGCCCTGGGTCACGGCCGAAAGCCGACGGCTGTACTACACGTTGGGGCGCCGGGCGTTTCCGGTTCGGCCGGGTCAGGTAGGAGACGGGTGATACCGCGTGTCTACGGAGGGGAAACAGATGACGGGGAACGACACCGCCGGGCTGCCGGACGCGGCGTTCTTCACGCCGGGAAGCTCGTCCTTCGCCGAGTTCCTGGCGGCGCACCGGCCCCGCCTGCTGCCCACCACGTCCCTGCTGCCCCCCGGCACGAGCGCGGGCCCCGACCGCTTCCCGCACGGCACCACGGTGCTCGCGCTCACCTACGGCGACGGCGTGCTGCTCGCCGGGGACCGCCGGGCCACCATGGGCAACCTGATCGCCCAGCGGGACCTGGAGAAGGTCCACCCCGCAGACGACCACACGGCCGTCGCCTTCGCGGGCACCGTCGGACTCGCCCTCGAAATGGTGCGGCTCTACCAGGTCGAGCTGGCCCACTTCGAGAAGATCGAGGGCATCCCGATGACCCTTCGCGCGAAGGCGACCCGCCTCGCGACGATGATCCGGCAGAACCTGGCCCAGGCCATGCAGGGCCTCGCCGTCGTGCCGCTGCTCGCCGGGTACGACGTCGGCGCGCCCACGGGCGAGGGCGGCCGCATCTTCGCCTTCGACGCGGCCGGCGGACTGTACGAGAAGCGGGAGTTCCACGCCGAGGGCTCCGGTTCGCCGTACGCCCGCGGCGCGCTCAAGAAGCTCTACCGGCCCGGCCTGACCCGCCGCGAGGCCGTCCTCGCCGCGCTGCACGCACTGTACGACGCCGCCGACGACGACTCGGCGACCGGCGGGCCCGACCTCAACCGCCGTATCTTCCCGATCGTCTCGTTCATCACGGAGGACGGCTTCGAACGGTTGCCGGAGGCCGAGACCGAGGAGTTGACCCGGGAGATGGTGCGCCGGCGCGAGGAGCGCCCGGACGGCCCGCACGTCGCGCCCTGACCCCGGCGGCGCGTCGGGCGAGCGGCGGCGAACGGCGCCGGGGGACCGCCCGGTGCCGGGGGAACCTCGAAGAGCCGCGGGTACCTCCCGAAGGACCGGCCGCTACGAGGGCCGGGGTCGGCGTTTGGTGGACGCCGGTCAGGCGGGCGCGGGCGAGGACGGGGGCGGTGACGGCTCGCAGCAGGGCGCGGGGGCGGGCCCCGGTCCGGTCGCGGGGTGTCCACCGGGGCGGCGAGGGCGAACGGCTGGAAGGTGTGGCGGTGCGGTCCGTGGCCCGTGACGGGGCGGGGCCGTGCCGGTGCACGGCTGACGGCGGATCGCAGCGGCCGCACGCCGGGGGCGGCTGCCGGGCGTCGAGCGCGCCCGGTTCGCGATGCCCGGCAGCCGCGTCGACCAGCGCGGAGCAGCGCACGGCCGGCCTGGCCAGGGGACGTCGATGTCCTCGACGACCAGCAGGAGTCGCGCGGTGCCGGACGGCGGCGGGGCCCAGGCCGGGTACGGGAAAAGGTCCCCTCAGGGGGTTTCCGCCTCGGAACGCGGGTCCGGAGCGCCGGGGCGGAGGTCGGCGGGCAGCCACCGGGCCGCCGCCGTGAGCAGCAGGCCGAGCCAGCCCACCGCGAACAGCCAGCCGCCCAGCACGTCGGTGAACCAGTGCACCCCCAGGAAGATCCGGGTCAGCCCGACTCCCGCGCCCCAGCAGGCGACGAGCAGCGTCAGCGGGCCCCGGCCGTGCGGGGCGCGCAGCCACAGGGCCGTGATCAGCAGTCCGGCGGTCAGGGCCGAGGTGGTCGTGTGGCCGGAGGGGAACGACCAGCCGGAGGCGAGCGCCTCCCAGTCCCCGCGCGGCGGGCGCGCCCGGCCGACCAGGTCCATCACGCCGTACCGCACCGCCTGCCCCAGGCCGAGGCAGAGCAGGCCCAGCAGCGCGGCGGCGCACCGCTGCCGGGTCGTGCGGCCCGCGATCAGCCCGGCCGCGACCACCAGGACGTACGGCACCGCCCCCGTTCCCGTGTCGGTCAGTCCGCGTGCCGTGGCGACCGCGACCGGCGGCCGGTGCCCGAGGGACCAGGCGAGCAGGGCGCGGTCCGGGGGGAGCGGGGTGCCGTGCCGCGATGCCACGACCAGGGCCAGCGCGGCGAAGGCCAGCCAGGCGCCGAGGCCGACGGCGGCCACCGGCGCCGCGTGCCCGCGCCGGCTCACCGTATCGACGACTGGCATGTCCAGACCCCCGGGTCCCTCGTCACGGCGTCTCCTTCGCCGCCGCGGCCCGCCGCGAGCGCAGCACCTCCGCCGCGAGCGGGATCAGCGAGACGACGACGATCAGCGCGATCACCGGCAGCAGGTACTTGTCGACGTTCGGGATCGAGGACCCCAGCGCGTACCCGCCCAGCGTGAGGCCGAGGCTCCAGACCAGGCCGCCGCTCACCTGCCACACGGTGAACGTGCGCGTCGGCACGCCGAGCGCGCCCGCCATGGGGTTCAGCACGGTGCGTACCACCGGCACGAAGCGGGCCAGCACGATCGCCTTCGCGTGGCCGTAGCGGTCCAGCAGTTCCTCCGCGCGGCGCGCGCCCTCGCGCAGCTTCGCCGAGCGGGTGCGGGCCAGCAGCGCGCCGCCCGCCTTGCGGCCGATGAGGAACCCGCACTGGGAGCCCGCCAGCGCGCCGAGCGCCGCCGCGACCAGCAGCGGGCCGAGCGAGAGGTGCAGTCCGCGCTCGGCCGAGCCCGTGCACAGCAGCCCCGCCGTGAACAGCAGCGAGTCCCCGGGCAGGAAGAACCCGATCAGCAGGCCCGTCTCCGCGAACAGCACGACGCCGACGCCGAACACGCCGAAGGCGGCGAGCAGGGAGTGGGCGTCGAGCACGTTGACCGCGAGCTGCGACGCCAGATGTGGGGGAGTGGCCACGGCCGCACGCCCTTTCCTTCGACTTGCCTCGACAACATGTGACTACACATTTGTAGACGTTCGCGCGGTGCCCCGACGAACGCGGACAGGGCATCCTTCCCGGACTTTGCCGTGCGATTACCGGTTCGTGACCGGTTGCCTACGAAGGTGTGGTCATCATGGTCGCGAAGGTAAGGCATGCCTTCGCTAAGTTTCCGGGAGGGTCGCAGGGCATGTGGGACGACGCGTTTCCGAGTTTCCTGATCGGGCTGAGGGAGGGACTCGAAGGCGGACTCATCGTCTCCATCCTGGTCGCCACCCTGGTGCGCGCCGAGGCGCGCTCCCGGCTGCCGCAGGTGTGGACGGGTGTACTGGCCGCCATCGCCGTCGCGATGAGCTTCGGCGCGGTGCTCACCTTCACCGCCGCGTCCATGCCGGAGACCGCCCAGGAGGCATTCGGCGGCACCCTCAGCGTGATCGCCGTCGCGTTCGTCACCGCCATGGTGTTCTGGATGCGCCGCTCGGCCCGCAACCTCTCCAGCGAGCTGAGGCAGAAGGTCACCGGCGCCCTCGCCATGGGCTCCGGCATGCTGATCCTCACCTCCTTCCTGGCCGTCGGCCGCGAGGGCCTGGAGACCGCCCTCTTCCTGTGGACCACCGCCCAGGCGGCCGGTGAGTCCGCGGGCCCGCTGACCGGCGCCGCCATCGGCCTGGTCCTCGCGACCGGCCTGTGCTGGGGCCTGTACCGCCGGGTCCTGAAGATCAACCTGACGAAGTTCTTCACCGCCACCGGCGTCGTCCTCATCGTCATCGCCGCCGGCGTCCTCGGCTACGGCCTGCGCGACCTCCAGGAGGGCGGCGTGCTGCCCGGCGGGACGGCCTACGCCGTCGACCTCGCCGGCAGCATCGACGCGGGCTCCTGGTACAGCACCCTGATCCAGGGCGTCTTCAACCTGATGCCCACCATGACCTGGCTCCAGGTGATCGCCTACGTCGCCTACCTCGCCGTGGTGATGACCCTCTTCGTGCGCGGCGTGCGCGCCACCACCCCCAAGCCCGAGGCAGGGCGCGCGGCGGCGGAAGGCGCCGCCACGCCGAAGCCCGCGGCCCGGCGCCGCCCGGTCTGGGTCGTCCCGGCCGCCGTGGTCGCCGTACCCGCGGTGGTCGCCGGACTCTTCGTCGCCCTCGGCCGCCCCAAGCCCGCCGGGGACCAGACCGTCGCCGTCTCCGAGACCGACTGCGGCAAGGGCTTCACCGCGCCCAAGCCCGGCCGGCAGACCTTCCGGATGCGGAACACCGGCCGTCAGGCCGCCGAGGTCTACCTCGTGGACCCGTCGACCAACGCGGTCTACGGCGAGATCGAGGGCCTCGCCCCCGGCACCACCCGCGACCTCGTCGCCACCGTCGCCGGCGGCACCTACGCCTGGCGTTGCGTCCCCGCGAGCGGCAGGGCCGTCACCTCCAAGCCGGTCACCGTCGCCGGCGGCGGCGCGGCCAGGCCGGTCGCCCCCGTCTCCGAGCAGGACCTCGCCGCGCCCCTGGCGTCGTACCGGACGTACGTCGGCAAGGGCCTGGACACCCTCGTCGCCCAGACCGGCGTCCTCCGGCGCGACATCGAGGGCGGCCACCTGGACAAGGCCCGCACCGACTGGCTCACGGCCCACCGCACCTACGCCTCCCTGGGCGCCGCCTACGGCACCTTCGAGGACTTCGACCAGAGGATCGACGGTCGCACCGACGGGCTGCCGGGCGGCGAACACGACAAGGACTTCACCGGTTTCCTGCGCCTGGAGTACGGCCTGTGGCACGGGCAGTCGGCCAAGGAACTGGCCGGGCCCGCCCGGCGGCTCAGCGCGGACGCGGCCGGGCTGCGCAAGGCGTTCCCGAGCCAGGACTTCGACCCGGGCGACCTGCCGCTGCGCGCCCACGAGATCCTGGAGAACACCCTCCAGTTCGAGCTGACCGGCGACACCGACGAGGGCAGCGGCACCAACCTCGCCACCGCCGACGCCAACCTGGCCGGCACCCGCGAACTGCTCACCGTCCTCGCGCCGCTGCTCACCCACCGCGCCCCCAAGGTGCTGCCCACCGTCGACAGCGACATCGACCGGGTGCAGAAGCTGCTGGACGCGGCCCACGACGGCACCCACTGGACCCCCGTCGAGAAGCTCTCCGCCGCCGACCGGCAGCGCCTCGACGGGGCCACCGGCCAGCTCTTGGAGGACCTCGCCCCGATCCCGGACCTGCTGGAGATCCGGAAGTCCGCCTGATGACCACCGCGCACCCGCACCCCGGAGGGAACCCGCCCATGTCCACCGCCGACACGCCGTCCTGCCCCGTCGGGCCCGCCCGCCGCTCCTTCGTGCGCGGCGCGCTGGGCGCCGGTGCCGCGGGCGCGGTCCTGGCCGGCGGCGGCTTCGCGCTCGGCGCGAGCGGCGGCACGGCCGAGGCCCGCACGAGCGGCCCGGACGGTCGTACGAGGGTGCCGTTCCACGGCGTCCACCAGGCCGGGATCACCACCCCGCCGCCTGCCGCCGCCGCGTTCGTCTCCTTCGACGTCGTCGCCGACGACCGCGACGGCGTCGCCGACCTGCTGAGAACCATCACCGAGCGGGCCCGTTTCCTCACCTCCGGCGGGGTCCCCACCGACCTCGGCGTCGGCGCGCCGCCCTCCGACAACGGCATCCTCGGCCCCGCGGTGCCCGCGGACGGCCTCACCCTCACCGTCGGCGTGGGCCCCTCCCTGTTCGACGACCGCTACGGTCTCGCCAAGGCCAGGCCCGCCCGGCTGGTACCCATGCGGACCTTTCCGAACGACAACCTGAACCCGGCCGAGTGCCACGGCGACCTCTCGCTGCAGATCTGCGCGCAGAGCAGGGACACCGTGCTGCACGCGCTGCGCGACATCGCCCGGCACACCCGCGGCGCGATGCAGGTCAAGTGGCGCGTCGACGGCTTCCAGAACGCGCCGAGGCCCACCGGCGCCCAGCGCAACCTGCTCGGCTTCAAGGACGGAATCGCCAATCCGGACGTCAACTCCGCGCGCGAGACGAACCGGCTGGTCTGGGTCGGCGACGGCCAGGGCGAGCCCGCGTGGGCCGCCGGCGGCAGCTACCAGGTCATCCGCATCATCCGGATGCTGGTCGAGTTCTGGGACCGGGTCTCGCTCACCGAGCAGGAGAAGATGTTCGGCCGCCGCAAGGACACCGGCGCCCCGCTGGACGGCGCCGAGGAGACCGACGTCCCCAACTACGCCAAGGACCCGCACGGCAACGCGATCCCGCTGGACTCCCACATCCGCCTCGCCAACCCGCGCACCGCGAAGACGGACGGCTCCCGCATCCTGCGCCGCGGCTACAACTACGACCGGGGCGTGGACAACGTCGGCAACCTCGACATGGGCCTCGTCTTCTGCTGCTACCAGCAGGACGTCAAGCGCCAGTTCGAGGCGGTGCAGACCCGGCTGATCGACGAGCCCCTGGTGGACTACATCTCCCCGACCGGCGGCGGCTACTTCTTCGCCCTGCCCGGCGTGCGGGGTGCCGAGGACTGGCTGGGCCGGGGCATGTTCTCCGCCTGACCGGACCCGCGGCCTGCGGGCCGGGCCCCGCCGCTTCGCCGCTCCCCCGCCCGGGGGAGCGGCCTTTTCCCGTTCATGGTCTTTTCCTGACCATGGGGAAGGTCTGCCGCCGCCTTTACTGCACATGAGTTGCAGGTACGACATGATGGCACCAGGCTGCGGTGTGCAGCCGTACCCGTACCAAGTGAGGAACGACCTTCCCGATGACGGCCGCCCCTGGTCCCGCTCCGTCCCTCCCCGCACAGGCCGACGCCGACTCGTCGGCCTGGCAACGCGTCCGACGCTCCATGACGCGCCAGGAGTGGATCAGGGTCGGCTCGATGGCCGCCTTCGTGCTGGCCCTGCACGTCGTCGGCTGGGGCACGCTCGTCGGCGTCATCGCGCCGCAGCACTTCAGTGTCGGCGGCGAGTCCTTCGGCATCGGCATCGGTGTAACCGCCTACACCCTGGGCATGCGGCACGCCTTCGACGCCGACCACATCGCGGCCATCGACAACACCACCCGCAAGCTCATGGGCTCGGGGCAGCGCCCGCTGTCCGTCGGCTTCTGGTTCTCCCTCGGCCACTCCAGCATCGTCTTCGGCCTCGCCCTGCTTCTGTCCCTGGGCATGAAGACGCTGGCCGGACCGGTCCGGGACGACCACTCGCACCTCCACCAGGTCACCAGCCTCGTCGGTACGACCGTCTCCGGCGCCTTCCTCTACCTCATCGCCGGGATCAACCTCGTCATCCTCGCCGGCATCTGGAAGGTGTTCCGCGGGATGCGCACCGGCCACTACGACGAGGCCGCCCTGGAGGCCCACCTCGACAACCGGGGCTTCATGAACCGCCTGCTGGGCCGGGTCACCGGCGCGGTCGGCAAGCCCTGGCAGATGTACCCGCTGGGGCTGCTGTTCGGGCTCGGCTTCGACACGGCGACCGAGATCGCCCTCCTCGTCCTCGCGGGCTCCGGCGCCGCCTCCGGACTGCCCTGGTACGCCATCCTCACCCTGCCGGTGCTGTTCGCGGCCGGCATGTCGCTGCTGGACACCATCGACGGCTCGTTCATGAACTTCGCCTACGGCTGGGCGTTCTCCAAGCCGGTGCGCAAGGTCTACTACAACCTCACCATCACCGGTCTGTCCGTCGCCGTGGCCCTGATCATCGGCTCCGTCGAACTCCTCGGCCTGCTCGCCGACAGGATGGACCTGCACGGCTTCTTCTGGGACTGGGTCGCGGGGCTCGACCTCAACACGGTCGGCTTCGTCATCGTCGGCCTGTTCTTCGCCACCTGGGCGCTCGCGCTGCTGGTGTGGAAGGCGGGCCGCATCGAGGAGAAGTGGACCGCGGGCCTGGCCGAGCGGTCCGCCGACTGAAGCCGGTCGCGCCGGCGCGGGCGCGGCGGGCGCGCCGACCGGATCCGGCTCGGCGGGGTTGACGTCCCGGCTGCGGGAAACGCGGACCGGGACCGCCGCGCGAGCACGGAAGGAGGCGACGATGAGCGAAGCGCAGACTCCCATGGGGGACGACGCCTACCAGCCCACCGGGACCAACGAGGAGCAGGCGGACGCCGCGCCCCTCGACCCCGAGGACGCGGTCGGCGAACGCTCCTACGACGACATGCTCGACGAGGGCTACTCCCCGCCCGAACGCCCCCTCGGCGTCACCAGACACGGCACCACCGCCGCCGAGCAGCGCGAGGGCGAGACCCTCGACGAGCGACTCCGGCAGGAGGTCCCGGAGACGGGCGGACCGGTCGGCGACGACATCGGCGACCTGCCCGGTGGCGAGGGCGAGCCCCTCGACCCCGAGGCGGGCGACGTGCGGGCGGGCCGGCTGGTGGCCCCGGACGAGGGCGCGCACGCCGACACCACCAAGGAGGAGGTCGCCGAGGACGTGGGCATCGACGGCGGAGCGGCGGGCGCGGAGGAGGCCGCGGTGCATGTCGTACCGGACGAGCCCGACTGACCGGCCGGCGGTGGACCGACCTGCCCAAGGGTGTGCGGAACCACGCGACCGGCCACCGACGAGCGGCGGCCCACGACGCGCGGCGACCCCCTGAACGGCACACGGGCACCGGCCGGGCTTCGCTCGCCGCCCGGCCGGTGCCCGTCGGAAAAACCTATGGCAGAAGCTTCTCGATCGCCGACGGACCCTCCGTCTCCAGCTTGCGGCGCGCCCAGTCGAGCGTCTTCGGGGTGACGTCCCTGCCGGCCGCCATGACCAGGTCCTCCGGGGTGACGTCCCGCTGGGGAGCCGAGTGGAGCAGGGAGTCCGGGGTGCGGTGGTCGTCGGGCGACCTGGACCCTCCACTTGCGGATGTCGACATGTTGCCTCCTCCTCGGTCCGGATGAGCGCATCCGTGCCGGTGCCGCCGAACGGCGCACACTCTCACCATTGCCCGCCGCGGCGCACCCTGCATCCGGAAGGCGCCGCGGCGACGGGTGCCGTTCGCCTGCCCGCACCACGGCGTCGTACTCGCTCCTAGGCTGGAGACATCGCGGACCACGTCGCGCACCCGCACCGGGAGGCCGCCGATGAGCCAGACGCCGTTCCCCGCGGACACCTCCGCGAGCCCCCGCTACCTGCCGATCGCCGAGCACGGGCTGATCGGCGACCTGCGCAGTGTCGCCCTGGTGGGCAGCAACGGCACCATCGACTGGTACTGCTCGCCGTCCTTCGACTCGCCCAGCGTCTTCGCGGCCATCCTGGACGCCGAGCGCGGCGGCTGCTTCGAACTGGCCGCCGCCGTCCCGGCCCGCACCAAGCAGTTCTACTTCCCCGACACCAACGTGCTGATCACCCGTTTCTTCACCGAGGAGGGGGTCGGCGAGGTGCAGGACTTCATGCCCGTCACCGCCGGTCCCGGGCAGCCCTGCGAGACGGTGCGGCACCGGCTGATCCGGCGGGTGGTGTGCGTGCGCGGCCGGGTGCCCTTCCGCGCCCTCGTCGCCCCGCGCTTCGACTACGGCGCCGCCCCGCACAGCGTCCGCGAGACGGACGGAATACTGCTGTTCGAGTCGCCGGACCTGGCGCTCGCCCTGACCGCCACCGTCGCCATGGAGTGCGACGGCCGCGACGCGCGCGCGGAGTTCAAGCTCGGCGAGGGCGAGACGGCGGTGTTCGCCCTCGACCAGGCCGGCGCGGCGATCGCCCCGCGCGGCTGCGCCCACGCGGAGGCCGAGCACGAGTTCAACGCGACCGTCGCCTACTGGCGGCGCTGGCTGCACCAGTCCCGCTACCGGGGCCGCTGGCGCGAGATGGTGCACCGCTCCGCCCTCACCCTCAAGCTGCTCACCTACGCCCCGACCGGCGCCATCGTCGCCGCCCCCACCACCAGCCTGCCCGAGCAGCTCGGCGGCGAGCGCAACTGGGACTACCGGTACGTGTGGGTGCGCGACGCCGCCTTCGCCGTCTACGCGCTGCTGCGGCTCGGCTTCAGCGGCGAGGCCGAGGCGTTCATGCGCTTCCTGACCACCAGCATCAGCCCCGGCGACGGCGCCGCCTCCGGCCCGTTGCAGATCATGTACGGCATCGACGGGCGCACCGATCTGCCCGAACGCGAGCTGCCCCATCTGGAGGGCCACCAGGGCTCGGCCCCGGTCCGGGTCGGCAACGCCGCCGCCGACCAGCTCCAGCTCGACATCTACGGCGCCCTGATCGACTCCGTCTACCTCTACGACAAATGGGCCCAGCCCATCTCCAGCGGGCAGTGGGACGACGTGACCCAGCTGGTCGAATGGGTCTGCCGGAACTGGGACCAGCCGGACGAGGGCGTGTGGGAGACCCGCGGCGGCCGCAAGAACTTCCTGTACTCGCGGCTGATGTGCTGGGTCGCCGTGGAGCGCGCCATCCGGCTCGCCAACCGGCGCGGGCTGCCCGCCGAACTGCTCCGCTGGCGCCAGACCCGGGACGCCATCTACCGGCGGATCATGGACCGCGGCTGGTCGAAGCGGCGGAACGCCTTCGTGCAGCACGAGGACGGCGACGTGCTGGACGCCTCCGTGCTGATGATGCCGCTCGCCAAGTTCATCGCCCCCACCGATCCCAAGTGGCTGGCCACCCTGGACGCCCTCACCGAGGAACTCGTCTCCGACTCGCTGGTCTACCGCTACGACCCCCTGGTCAGCCCCGACGGGCTGCGCGGCGACGAGGGCACCTTCTCCATCTGCTCCTTCTGGTACGTCGAGGCACTGGTGCGGGCGGGCCGGCTCGACGAGGCCCGGCTGGCCTTCGAGAAGATGCTCACCTACGCCAACCATCTCGGCCTGTACGCCGAGGAGATCGGCCGCACCGGCGAGCAACAGGGCAACTTCCCGCAGGCGTTCACCCACCTCTCGCTGATCAGCGCCGCCTTCAACCTCGACCGCGCCCTCGGCTGACCCGACGGCCCGTGTGTCCGCAGGTGGCCCGGGTACCCGGGCCGCGAAAGGCGACAGACGGGGTCGACAGAAGGAGGAGACCCGCATGACCAGCACCAGCGAGACCGGCCACCTCACCGGCACGCGGGACAAGGACTACAACCTGATCTGGTACGTCGAGTCGTGTCTGAACAACGCCCTGCGCCTGGAGACCTACATCCAGGACGCCGAGCGCGACGGCGACAACGAGACCGCGGAACTGTTCCGCAAGGCACAGGCCGACAGCCGCAAGGGCGCCGAACTGGGCAAGCAGCTGCTGCGCTCGCGCCTCGGCGGCTGACCGCACCACCGGAGACCGGGACGGGCCGGCGGGCCCGTCCCGGCTTCACGGTGCCGCGGTGGGGACGCGGCCGGCGTGGCGAAGTCGCCGCCGCGCGGGCCCCGTTGACGACGAGCGAGATCTCGTACCGGCGGCGCGGCCCAACGACGGGTGGCGGTGTGGTCGAAGCCGGTGACTTGGGTGAGGGCGCCTCGGGGAACAGGAGAGTGGCGGTGATACCGGGTGACGGGCGTGGCGCCCGGCGGCGCGGGTGACGTCGCCGCGCCCGGCCACGGCGAGCAGCCGGGCCGAGTGCCCGGTGCCCGGCTTCGGCGAGCCTCGCGGACGGCGGGGATCGCCGGAGCCCCCCACCGCCGCCTGGCACGCGAGACGGACGGCACGGTCTACGGCAGCGGCTGCTCCGCCCAGATGATCTTGCCGTTCGGCGTGTAGCGGGTGCCCCAGCGATCCGAGACCTGGGCGACCAGGAACAGGCCCCGTCCGCCCTCGTCGGTGCTCGCCGCGTAGCGCAGGTGCGGGGAGGTCGTGCTGCGGTCGGAGACCTCGCAGATCAGGGTGCGGTCGCGCAGCAGCCGTACCCCGATCGGGGGCCGCCCGTAGCGGATGGCGTTGGTGACCAGCTCGCTGAGGATCAGCTCGGTCGCGAACGCCAGCTCCTGAAGGCCCCACTCGTCCAGCGTGCGGGTGACCGCCGAGCGCACCTCGGAGACCGCCGCCGGGTCCGACGGCACCCCCCACTCGGCCACCTGGTCCGGACCCAGCACCCGCGTCCGGGCCACGATCAGCGCCACGTCGTCGCTCGGCCGGGCCGGCAACCGCTCCAGCACCGTGCGGCAGGTCGCCTCCGGTGAGGTGTCCGGCGCCCGGCGCAGGGCGTCACCCAGCAGCTCCAGGCCCACGTCGATGTCCCGGTCCCGGTCCTCGATCAGACCGTCCGTGTACAGCACCAGCCTGCTGCCCTCGGCCAGCTCCAGGTCGACCGTCTCGAACGGCAGCCCGCCCAGACCCAGCGGCGGCCCGGCCGGCATCTCCGGGAACTCCACGCTCCCGTCCGGGCGCACCAGCGCGGGCGGCGGGTGCCCCGCGCGGGCCATCGTGCACCGCCGGGCCACCGGGTCGTACACCGCGTACAGACAGGTCGCGCCGGTCACCGCGGCACCCTCTTCCGGGCTCTCGTCCTGGTCGATCCGGCCGACCAGCTCGTCCAGCAGACCGAGGAGCTCGTCGGGCGGCAGATCCAGCGCGGAGAAGTTGTGCACGGCCGTGCGCAGCCGCCCCATGGTCGCCGCCGCGTGCAGCCCGTGCCCCACCACGTCGCCCACCACCAGCGCCACCCGGGCCCCCGACAGCGGCAGCACGTCGAACCAGTCGCCGCCCACCCCGGACTGCGCGGGCAGGTACCGGTAGGCGATCTCCAGCGCGCCCTGCTCGGGCAGCGTCCGCGGCAGCAGGCTGCGCTGCAACGTCACCGCCATGCTGTGCTCGCGCGTGTACCGGCGGGCGTTGTCGATGGACACCGCCGCCCGCGCCACCAGCTCCTCGGCGAGCGCCAGCTCCTCGGTGTCGAAGGGCTGCGGCTTCTCCGAACGCCAGAAGTGCGCGAGCCCCAGCACCAGGCTGCCCGCCCGCAGCGGCACGGTGATCAGCGAGTGGATGCCGAACTCCAGCACCTTGTCCGTGCGCTCCGGCTCCTGCTCCCGCCAGCCCGGCGCGTCGCGCAGCCGGGGCACCACCACCGACTGCCCGCTCGTGAGGCTGCGTGCCTGCGGCGAGGGCGGCACCAACCGGATCCGGTGGTCCAGCGGATACAGCGGGGACTCGTCGCGGACGCCCACGCAGGCCACCCGGCGCAGCGCGTTCCCGGGCCGCGGCTCCTCCCCGTTCAGCACCGACTCGAACAGGTCGACGGTCGCGAAGTCCGCGAACCGGGGCACCGCCAGCTCCGCCAGCTCCTCGGCGGTACGGGTCACGTCCAGGCTGGTGCCGATGCCCACCCCGGCGTCGTACAGCATGTTCAGGCGCTCCCGGGCGACCTCCGCCCGCCCCGACACCGCGCGCAGCTCGGTGGAGTCGCGCAGGGTGGTGACGCTGCCCGCCGGGCCGCCGCGCAGCTCGGTGGGCCGCTGGTTGATCGCCAGCAGGCGGTCCTTGACCAGGTGCACCTCGTCGGTCGCCACCCGTCCGGAGGCCAGCAGCCGCGCCGTCTCGTCGTCCAGGCCCAGCTCCAGCACGTGCTGCCGCTCGGCGCCCTTGGGCAGGCCGAGCAGGCGCTGCGCCTCGTCGTTGGCGAGCAGCAGCCGGCCGTCGCGGCCGACGATCAGCACACCCTCGCGGACCGCGTGCAACACCGCGTCGTGGTGCTCGTACATCCGGGTCATCTCGTACGGCCCGAGGCCGTGCGTCTGGCGGAGCAGCCGTCTGCTGACCAGCGCGGTTCCCGCGGTGGCCAGGGCGAGCGCCGCGGCGGCCGCGGCGAGCAGCAACGGCAGCTGCTGGTCGGCGGCCCCGCCCACGTGCGCGGTGGTGATGCCGGCCGACACCAGCCCCACGACGGTGCCGCTCGCGTCCTTGACCGGCACCACGCTCTGCACCAGCGGGCCCAGCGTGCCGTTGATCTTCTCCACGACGGTGCCGCCGTCCACGGCCGGTCCGATGGTGCCGACGAACTTCTTGCCGATGCGGTCGGGAAGGGGGTGCGTGTAGCGGATGCCCCGCGTGTCCATCACCACGACGAAGTCCACGCCGGCCGCCTTGCGGGCGGCCTCGGCCTTCGGCTGGAGGATCGCCGTCGGGTCCGGGGCGCGCAGCGCGGCGGCCGTGCCGGGCGCGTTGGCGAACGTCTGCGCCACCGCGAGCGAGCGGTTGCGGGCCTCGGTCTCGCTGTCGTGGCGCACCTGGAGCACCTGGGCCACCACGGCCGAGACCACCAGCAGCAGCACGATCACGACCTGGAGCACGAACACCTGACCGGCGACGCTGCGGCCGGTCACCGCCGCCCACAGCATCCCCGGCCGGTCGCCGGGCGCGCCGGGGCCGTCCGGCGGCGGGGCCAGTGGTGCGCGCGGTTGCCCGAAAGGTCGGGGCGGCCGGGACACGGGCCGGCCGGGCAGTCGCACCATGTGCCCATGTCTACACTGCCCGCCGCCATGAGGCGAGGGCGTCGCACCGGGGGTCCGGCGTCGGGACAGGTGGAAGGGGGTCATGAGGGACGACCGGGGGAGGAGCGGTGGGTTCCGCCCGGGTGTGCCCGCGGGTCGTACGCGGCCGGTCGCGCGGGTCCCCGCGGCACTTCGGCGCGCGGGGTCCCCTCCCGGCGGGCCGCGAGGAGCAGCGCCACGTCGTCCGGGCGGGCGCCCGCGTGGCGCGCGGCGGCGGTGAGGCGGTCGGCGACTCCGGCCAGGGTGAGGCCGTCGCGCCGGCCGGCCGCCGCACCCGCCCGGTCCAGGGCCCGGCGCAGGTCCGCGATGCCCTCGTCGATGTCGGCGCCCGCCCGCTCCACCAGGCCGTCCGTGTACAGCGCGAGGATCGCGTCCGGCTCCAGGAGCAGCTCGGTCACCGGGTACCGCGCATGCGGATCCACCCCGAGAACGACACCGCCGGGGATGTCCAGCGTCCTGGTACGGCCGCCGGGCGAGAGCAGCAGCGGGGGCAGATGCCCCGCACGGGCGATCTGGGCCCGTCCGGTGGCCGGGTCCAGGCGCAGGTAGCAGCAGCTGGCGAACTGGCCCGGATCGAGGCCGATCAGCAGATGATTGGTCCCGCTGAGCACCTCGTCCGGCGGCCGGTCGCCCAGCGCGAACGCCCGTACGGCGCTGCGCAGCTGACCCATGGTCGCCGCCGCCTGCACCCCGTGCCCCTGCACATCGCCGATGACGAGCGCCAGCCCGTCCCCGGACTCCACCACGTCGTACCAGTCGCCGCCCACGTCCAGGCCCTCGGTGCCCGGCAGATAGCGGCCCGCGGTCTCCACCCCGGGGTGCGCCGACAGCCGTCCCGGCAGCAGCGCCTGCTGGAGCCCCCGGGCGAGGGCCGCCTCGCTGTCGTAGCGCCGCGCTCGCTCCATCGCGTGCGCGATCAGCCCGGCGAGCGAGGTGAGCACCGTACGCTCCTCCGTGCTGAAGCGGCGCGGGCGGTCGAAGCCGAGGATGCAGGAGCCGACCATCCGGCCGGAGGCGATCAGCGGGAGGAACGCGCGGGAGCCCTCCTCGGCGTCCAGCGGCATCCCCGGATAGGTCTCCGCCAGCTGACGCATCGACTCGAAGAACAGCGGACGGCCCGTCGCCAGGGTCTCCACGTCCGGGATCCGCGCGTCGAGCCCCACACCGTCGAACCGCTCCAGGAAGCCCGGCGGGAAACCGGTCTCCCACGCCAGGTGGAGACGCCGTTCCTGAAGCAGGTGGATCGCCAGCCGGCGGCCGCCGAACGCGGGCAGCAGCTCCTGCATCACCACCGCCGACACCTGCTGGGCCGTCACCGCGTCCGTCAGCGCGATGGCCAGCGCGACCGGCCGGTACACCCCCGCCATCGAGGGGT
Source organism: Streptomyces hygroscopicus subsp. hygroscopicus (assembly GCF_030269125.1). Classification (GTDB taxonomy): domain Bacteria; phylum Actinomycetota; class Actinomycetes; order Streptomycetales; family Streptomycetaceae; genus Streptomyces; species Streptomyces hygroscopicus_C. The sequence goes on from NZ_BSSM01000014.1 coordinate 144,013, forward strand.
CGCCCGCCACCGCCTCCGCCGGCGGGCGCGGGCCGGCCGGCGCTCCCGCCGGCGGCTCCGCGCCGGCCCGCGCTTCCGCCGGCGGGTGCGGGGCGGCCGGTGCCTCCATGCGGCTGGCCGGGACGAGCGTGCAGGTCAGCAGGTCGTCGCCGGGATGCACCGACACCGCGAACCCGTCGTACCCGCCGTGCCCGCCCGGCCGGCGCACATGGAAGTGCACCGGATCCGGCGACAGCAGGGCACCCCGCAGATGATCGTCGTACGGCGGACCGGTCAGCCACGGCATCGCGTCCCACAGGGACCGGCCGAGCAGCCGCTTTCGCGGGTGTCCGGCGAACCGCGCCGCGGCCGCGTTGGCGTACACGATCGTCCCGAGCCGGTCCAGGGAGAACACACCCTGCGGCAGTTGGTCGGCGGCGCCGTCCGCGAGGGCGGCCGTGCCGGGGTCGACCACCACGCCGCCGACCTTCGGCACCGCACGGCCGTCCTCCGCCGCCCACAGGTCCAGCAGCCGCGGCGCGCCGTCGCCCGCCCGCAGGCTCAGCGGCGCGCCGGGCGGCCTCCCGGCCGCGGTGTCGCGCAGCGCGGACAGCACCCGGTACGACTCCGACGGGGCGAGGGCCTCGGCGAGCGCCGTGTCGGTGCCCGCGAACCCGCCCGCCGGCAGGCCGAGAAGCGTGTGCAGCCGGTCGTCGGCGCGGACCACGCCGTCCCCCGGATCCCAGGTGAAGCGTCCGATCGTGGCCCCCGGGAGCCGACGGGCGGGTGGCCGCACGCACTGTGGCTCCGCGTCCCACGCGATCGCGCCGGGGTCGCCCTCGGCGAGCGCGAGCAACTCGGTGCCCAGCCCCTCGGCCAGCCTCGTCAGCAGCTCCGGGTCGAGCGGATCGTCCGCGGAGCCGTCCACCGCGGCCCGCAGCACGGTCAGCACCCCGAGGGGCTCGCTGCCGCCCGGCACCGGCAGGTGCACCGACCCGAACGGGAACGGCAGCCCCGCCGCGAACTGCGGATACCGGCGCACCGTCTCCGTCGCGTTCGGCAGCACGACGGGCACCCCGAGCCGGTAGGCGTCGGAGACGGGGAGGGGCCCGTCCGCGTTCACGCGCCACCAGGGGCGGAAGAGCGCACCGGGGAGCCCGGCGAGGACGGCCAGGCGGAGGGAGGTGGCCGGGGCGGCTTCGGCGGGGCCCGGGGGGCCGGCGGGTGCGGTGGCGCCGGGGCGTGCCGGGGCCGGTGCGGGTGCGGGGCTCGCGTGTCGCGGGGGGCCGGCGGGTGCGCGGACGTCCGCGCCGGTGTGCGGGGGGTCGTCCCCCCGCCCGGGTGGGGGCGCGGGGGCCCGTCCGTCGGTGTGTGCGGCGGGGCCCGCACCCGTCCAGGCGTCGGCGCCGGCCGGGAACGCGGTTCCCCCCGGGCGCCCCGCGCCCGGGGAACCGGTGCGTCCCGGCGCGTCCGCGTCCTCGGGGAACCGGGCGTGGCCTCGGGGCTCCGCGTCGTCCCGGCGCCTGGCGTGAGTTCGTGGCTCGGCGGGTCCGAGGCGCTCCGTGTCGTACCCCGGGGCCCCGGCGCGTTCCGGAAGCCCGCCGGGCCCCCCGGGCTCCGTGGGCCCGGTACCGCCCTCGCGCAGGTACACACCCGCCACCCTCCCGCCCGCCGCGCGGAGCGCCGCGGTGGAGGTGTCCGCCAGCAGCGCGGCCAGTCGGGCCCTGGTCCGGGCCGCCCGCTCCCCGCTCCGCGCCATCGGCCCTACCCCGTCCTGTACGCCTCCGGGTGGATCACACAGCAAGAATGCGCCAGGGGGAGCAGAGGGCGCACCCCGGCGGCGAAGGGACGGCCAGGGCTCACACCAGTGCCCCACCCGGGTGGCGGCGAGGGTGCGCGGCTCCTAGTAATGGACTGCGTACTGCGCGTGCCGCGGTCGGGGGCGTCAGGTGCGGCCGCACTCCTGCACTGGAGCCGAGATGACCACCCGCTCTTCGTCCACCTGTCCCGACGACTCCCTCATACGCCCGGCGCCGGTCACGGTCGGTGTCCGCGTGCCGCCGGTCCGGGTCCTGACGCGGTCCGCGCCGCCGGCCGGGTCCCGCGCGCAGAAGCCGCCCGGGGCCGGGCGCCAGGAGGACCGCCGGTACGACGATCCCCTGCTCGACCTGGTCCGTACGGCGGTCACCACCCGCCCGCTGGAAGACGTCGTCCGGCTCGTCACCCTGCTGGAAGGCTCCCCGGAACACGCCCGGACGTCGGCCGAGGCGTTGCGCGTGGCGGGGCTCGACCGTTCCGTGGAGGACGTCACCCGGCTGGCGGCCCTGCTCACCCGGCCCCCGCGGGACTCCGCCGGCGCCGACGCCGTGCTCCGTGCCGCCGCCGGGCAACGCCCCCTCGCGGACGTCGGCCGGCTGTTGCGGCTGCTGCACCGCGCCCCCCTGGAACCCCACTGCGCGCGGACCGCCGTACAGGCGGTGGCGAGCGGCCGGCCCGTCGAGGAAGTGGCCGAACTGATCGGCCGGTTGGCCGCGGAACAGCCGGGGTGCGAGCCGCCGCCGGCGAGCGCGGCGACGGCTCCCCGACCGACCGACCGGCCGGAGCCCGCCGACCGCAGCCACCCCCAGCCGCCCCGGACACCACCATGCCGGCCCCCCCGGCTCAAGCTCCTCCGGCTCGCGCCCACGGCCCGTGCGGAACTCGGCGCCGTGCCCGCCCCGGACCCCGGTCTCCGTTCCCCGGCCGAGAGCGGCGTGCGCGCAGCCGCCGTCCTGGTCTTCCTCTGCGGAGCCGCCCACGCGCCCCGCTACTGGGCCGGTCTGTCCCACGGACTCCTCGGCGCCACCCTCGTCGTCTCCGCGCTGTGCATGCTCCTGGGCCTCGCCCTGCCCGCGCGGTCGCCGCACGCCAGGCTCGGCGCGGCGGCGGCGGCCCTCGCGGTCACCGCGGGGCTCGGCGCGGGCCAACTCCTCGGCGGGCGGTTCGGGCTGCCGGACCCGGCACGGCTGTGGGCGGGGACGCTCGCACCGCCCTGGCTGGCCGGTACCGCGGCGGCGGTGGCCGCGCTCGCGGCCCTCGCGGTGGTACCGGCCGTCCTGCTGGGCGCCAAGTCCACCGGTGACCAGGGGAGTTGAATCAGCGCCCCGGCCCCGTCGACGCCCACGTGCGGCAGCACCGGGCGCCCGCCCACACGGGCGGCCACCATCGCGAAGGAGAGGCCGTCCGCCACCGGACACGGCACCACGTCCTCCGGGCGCGCCCCGGGCCGTCCCCCGCCGCACCACCGCCGCGAGCAACGCGGCCGCGTCGGAGCGGCGGCCCCGGCCCCGGCGGCGCGTACGCGGGCGGCGAGGTGCTCGGGGACCCGGTCAGGGACCCGGTCCTCCTCCCACCCGCCCGTCGTCCAGGTGACGGCGAACGTCGGCGTCGCCGGGGTGCGCGCGGTGGCCGCCACCGCGTTCCGGCGCGGTGCCGGGCGGACCGTGTTCGCCGGCACGCGGGAGGAGGTCCCGGAGCTGAAGGCCCGACGGCCCTTCCAGGACGGGTGCCGGTGCCGGGCCTCGGCCTCGCCCGCGCGGCTGCGCTCCCTCCGCCCCTGTTCCCCCGCAGCACCCGCGCGGTCGCCCCGGCCGGAATCCGCGGTGGCGGGGCGTCGGAGGCACGGCTGGAGACGGGCCGCACCGCACCGTGGCGCGGCACGCGCGGCGGGCCGGGCGGCCGTCGGGGCCTCAGGGCAGCCGGGGATCCCCGGGGGCCGCCGGCCTGGCGGCGCGCAGGCTGCGCAGGGCGAGGAGCAGGACGCCGATGTCGTCCAGGTAGACGGGATCGGGCAGCAGGTCGGTGGGGAGCAGCAGATACGCCACCGCGCCCCAGAACACCCAGCGCGGTCCCGTCGGCAGCCCGGCGCGCAGCAGCGCGCGCCGGGTCCGCACCAGGCGTACGAGCACCGCGACGGCACCGGCGAGCAGGCCCGCGGCGACGACGGCGGCCACGATCAGCAGCAGGGTGGTGGAATCCATCGGGGCTCCTCGGGCGGCACGTGGCCTACGACGGCCGGTCCGTGCCGTCGGCGGTGTCCTCGGGGGCCGCCTTCGCGCGGCCGGGAAGACCGGGGAACCGCAGCCGTTCGAACGTCCGTGTGAGCTGTTGCAGCGGGGCGGGCGTCCGGGCGACGGGGCGCTGCTGCGGCAGGGCGGCGGCGGGGACGTCACGGTAGGCGGCCAGCGCCTCCAGGGCCTGCTCGGCGGCCTGCTTGTACAGGTCCCGGGACTTCGTCATGGCCTCCAGCGCCTCGGCGTACATGGCCACCAGCCGCCGCTCCCGGTCCAGCTCCTCCTGATGGGTCATCAGGGTCCAGTGGTCCCTGAGGTCCGTCAGCGCCGCCACCGCGTCCTGCGGTGCGGGACGGGGCAGGGCCACGAAGTGCCGCAGCGCGGTGAGGAGTTCGGTGGGCTCGGAGCCGTCCAGGAAGACGCTGCGCACCCGGTGCGGAGTGCCGTCGTAGTCTTCGGGCGCCGGGTCGGGCGGCAGGAGTACGGCGCCGCCGCGCGGCACCTCGACGCCGAGGTCCTTCAGCGCCCAGTTGACGCCGCGCAACTGGTGGGGGGCGGCGCGGTGCTCCACGACGCGGTGCCTGAGGCCGGGCGGCAGCAGCCGGGCCAGCGGCAGCCTGCCCTGCTCGTCGGGGGTCATCGCCTCGTGCACGACCAGGTTGACGCACCAGGCCTCGCGGGCCGCGTCCCGCAGCCTGCGGCGCATCTCCTTGTCGTCCGCGGGCAGCGCGTTGACCTGCCGGAAACGCAGACCGGCGACCGTGGGGTGGTGGTCCCAGGAGCCGTCGTCGCCGGAGCCGCCCTCGGGCCAGAACAGGGTCGCGGGCGAGGGCCAGCCCTCGTCCCAGGGCCGTTCGGCTTCCGCGACCAGCTGCCACAGGTGTCCCTGCGGCTTGCCCCGCCGGGGTACGAGGGTGAGCCGGGCCCGCACGGTCACCGTGCCGCCGGCGCGCCAGCGTGCCTCGAAGATCCTGGGGGGCGCGTCGTCGTTCCCGAGGGCGTCCTCGGGAACGGGGGGCTCGGCGAAGTCGTCGATGTCCCCGCCCTCCTTGTGCCGGCGCAGGGTGCGGCGGACGACGTCTTCGGGATCGGGACCGGTGTGACGGCCGCGGGCCGCCCAGACGGACTGCGGGAGGGCGGCGCGGTCGGTGGCGGAGTTCGACATGAGCCAATCTGCTGATGGGGGCGGGTGCGCCTCCCAGTATCACCGCTCGTCGCGCGGAAACGTAGACGGCCCCACGCCCCGCGCGGCGCGCCGGGCGGGACGGTGGGTCGCGGGACCCGGCTCTCGACCGGGGCCGCGCATGCGGGCGTACGCCCCGCACACTCGGTGCGCGGGGCGGTGCGGTCGGGTGGCCCCTGCCGGGTCACCCGTGCGCGGGGCGGTCCGCGGTCGCGCTCACGCCCCGCTCTCGCGCAGCATGTCCTCCCGCTCGACGATCTTCACGCGCTCGCGGCCCTGCGGCTCGCCCAGGGCGCGCTCGGCGGCGTCGAGGCGGTACCAGCCCTCCCACGTGGTGTAGCGGACACCGCGCTCGGCGAGGAAGGCGTCCACGGCCTCCGGCGCGGGCGCGGCGGGGGTGTGCAGACGGCCGTTGGCGTGGTCGTCCAGCAGGTTGGCCACCGTCTCGTTGGCGTCGCCCTTGGTGTGACCGATGAGGCCGACGGGGCCGCGCCGGATCCAGCCGGTGACGTACGTGGACTGGAGGTGCGCCCCGCCTTCCTCGACGACCCGGCCGCCCTCGTCCGGGACGGTGCCCGAGCCGAGGTCCCAGGGCAGCTTGGGCAGCTTCTCGGAGAGGTAGCCGACCGCGCGGTAGACGGCGGTGACGTCCCAGTCCTTGAACTCGCCGGTGCCCTTGACGTTGCCGGTGCCGTCGAGGGCGGTGCGCTCGGTGCGCAGGCCCACGACCCTGCCGTCCTCGCCGAGGATCTCCGCGGGCGACTCGAAGAAGTGCAGGAACAGTTTGTGCGGACGGTCGCCGACGTCCCGGATCGCCCAGTTCTCCAGGGTCTTGGCGACCATGTCGGCCTGCTTGTTGCCGCGCCGGGTCTCGATCGAGCCGGCGTCGTAGTCGATGTCCTCGGGGTCGACGATGACCTCGATGTTGGGGGAGTGGTCCAGCTCGCGCAGCTCCATCGGGCTGAACTTCGCCTGCGCCGGGCCCCGGCGGCCGAAGACGTGGATCTCCACGGCCTTGTTGGCCTTCAGGCCGTCGTAGACGTTTTGCGGGATCTCGGTCGGCAGCAGCTCGTCCGCGGTCTTGGCGAGGACGCGGGCCACGTCCAGGGCCACGTTGCCCACGCCGAGGACCGCGACCTTCTCGGCCTCCAGCGGCCAGGTGCGCGGGACGTCCGGGTGGCCGTCGTACCAGGAGACGAAGTCGGCGGCGCCGTAGGAGCCGTCGAGGTCGATGCCGGGTATGGACAGTGCGCGGTCGGCCATGGCGCCGGTGGAGAAGACCACCGCGTCGTAGAAGGCGCGCAGGTCGTCCAGGCTGATGTCCGTCGGGTAGTCGACGTTGCCGAACAGTCGGATCTGCGGTTTGTCCAGCACCTGGTGGAGCGCGGTGACGATGCCCTTGATGCGCGGGTGGTCGGGCGCGACGCCGTAGCGGATCAGGCCGAACGGGGCGGGCATGCGCTCGAAGAGGTCGATGGACACGCCGGGGTCGGCGGCCACCTCGGACTTGAGCAGGGCGTCGGCGGCGTAGATCCCGGCGGGGCCGGCTCCGACGATGGCTACCCGCAGGGGGCGCGGCATGATCAGGTTCCCTTCGAGTGGAAAAGTCGACTCGAACCGGAAGCCTAAGCTGAGGCAGACCTAAGTAGGTACGCGGGTCCCGCCTATGACCTCATAAGGGCATCTTATGACATCCCCAGGGGTGCCTTATGGAGGCGGCTCGCCCTGCCTGATCACCCTAGGGCCCGCCTGGCCGACTCCCGGGCCGGGGGCGCGGCCTCGTGCTCCCGGTGTCCATCCCGCCGAGGCGTACGACGACCGGACCGTCGGACGTGCCCACCGCGAAGGCGCTCTCCTTCTTGGTCGCTTGGCCGCTTGGTCGCTTGGTCGCGATCGGCGGTTCGCCGGTGGAGCTGGTGCTCCACCTCGACGCCGCGGACGCCGCCGCCCGTCGTGCACGCCCGGTACCGCTCCTCACCGACATCGCCCTCCGCGGCGACGAACCCCCGCGGCGCGCCGCGCGGGTCGGCGTCACCCGCCACGCCGGTCCACACCCGCGGGAAGCCGAGGCGGCCGGCCTGGAGTCGATCTCGCGGGCGCCCGTCACCGGGCCCTGCCGCAGCGGCGCGGGCGCCGAGGCCGTCGTCGGAGCCCACCGCGCCCTGTGCCGCGTCGACCGACCGGACCCTCCGGCCCTTCGCGAGCCCGAACCGGACGGGTGGCGCGCAGGGTGAACCGGCGGTGCCGATCGTGTGTCCGCCCAGCACCGCCGGAGTCCTCGTCCCAGGCCCCGTGCTCCTTGTCGGCGGTCCGCCCGCGGTGTCCTCCCCCGCGCGACCGCCCGGTACCTCCGCGAGCGTCGGCACCAGGACCGCCGCACCGGCCCCCGGACCGCCCGCCCTGACCCGCATGGCCGTCTCCCTCCGGTTCGGCGCGGTCACCGTACCCGAGAGTGACCCCAACTCCCGCCCGGATCAGCCGGGTTGGGTCAGGGCCTCCTTCTGCAACTGCACCGCCGCGAGCAGGCTCAGCCTCGGCTCCGCCCGGCGGAGCGCCTTCGTCGCCGCGACGGAGGACGGATCCCCGGTGAACCCGACGGCGGCCAGCCGGGAACGAGTCCAGTCGGCGCGCAACGTGGCCTCCGTGGCCTGCGCGGTCGACTCGACCAGTGCGGCGGCGCGTTCCAGACCCGGGCGCTCCTCGGGCGAGGCCGCCTCCAGTGCCTGGCGCAGCGCCTCGGCCACCACATCCGCGTCCCGGATGACCGGCACGAAATTGTGCTTCCTGTGCAGACCCGTGATTCCAGCCATGTCGATCATCCTGACCGTCGGCGGACCCGCGGGCCAAGCGGCTTGAGGAAGACCAGAGGCTAGCGCGCATCCCGCCGGCAGTGCAGGAACAGATGCGGCTCCGGTACGGCGTCGGGGTGGGCCGGCGCGAACTCGGACCGCTCCTCGGCCAGTACGGTCAGCCCGGCCCGCCCGGCCAGCTCCCCGAACGCGTCCGCGTCGAAGCTCGTCACCCGCACCGGCTGCCCCATGAACAGCCCCTCGCCGCCCTCGATGTCGAGGGGCACGGTCCCCAGTACCACGAACCCGCCGGGCCGTACCGCCCGCGCCAGCCGCCCCACCACGGCCTCCTGCTCGGCCCGGTCCATCTGGAGCAGCGAGAAGTAGGCACAGGCGGCGTCGAACGCCCCTTCTTCCAGTGCGAGTTCGCGGATGTCGGCCCGGCGGAACTCGGCACCGGGCACCTGCCGCGCGGCCAACTCGACCATGACCGGGGACACGTCGACGCCGAGCACCCGGTGACCGGCGTCCGCGAGGGCCTCGGCCGTCGGCCGTCCGGTCCCGCTCCCCACGTCCAGCACCCGGCTGCCCGGCGCCAGCCGCTCCAGCAGCCACCGCAGGGACGCCCGGTGCGCCTCGTCGGAGGCGAACGCCTTCTCGTAGTCGAGACCCAGCGCGTCGAACACCACGGCCGCCGGTACCCGGCGCTCGTCCTCGGCCACCACGGCTCCTCCCGTCGTACGGCATCGACCGCGGGCATCCTCGCACCCGTCAGGCGCGCCCACAACGGCGTCGGACGGCAGGCCCGTTTGCGCGGCGCGCGCCGGACCCGGCAGGGTGCGGTCGTGCCCACTCTGCTGATCGTCCACCACACCCCGTCGCCCAACTGCCAGGCCCTGTTCGAGGCCGTCGTCTCCGGCGCCACGGCGCCCGGGATCGAGGGCGTCCGCGTCGTCCGCCGCGCGGCCCTCGCGGCCACCGCCACCGACGTCCTCGAAGCCGACGGCTATCTCCTCGGCACCCCCGCGAACCTCGGCTACATCTCCGGGGCCCTCAAACACTTCTTCGACCAGATCTACTACCCCTGCCTGGACGAGACCCGCGGCCGCCCCTTCGGCTACTACGTCCACGGGGGCAACGACGTCACCGGCGCGGTGCGCGCCCTCGACTCCATCACCACCGGCCTCGGCTGGCGCCGCGCGGCCGAACCGGTCACCGTCACGGGTGAACCCGGCCGGGCCGACACGGAGGCATGCTGGGAACTCGGCGCCACCCTCGCGGCCGGCCTCGCGCCCTGACCGGAACGGTCGTAGTACCCCGGTACCACCCCCTCTGCCCCGTTCAGCCCCCAGTACCACGGGTTCGCGGGGTTTCGGCGCCTAGCGTGGCGGATGAGACGTCAGACGTGACGGACGCAGCGGCCCGCGAAAGCCCGACGGACGCCGCGGTCCGCGAAAGAGGGAGCCCGAATGATCGAGGCACAACGACTGACCAAGAGGTACGGCGAGAAGACGGCGGTCGACGGACTGGACTTCGTCGTGAGACCCGGCACCGTCACCGGCTTCCTCGGCCCGAACGGCGCCGGGAAGTCCACGACCATGCGCATGATCGTCGGCCTCGACACCCCGACGAGCGGCTCCGTCACCGTCAACGGGAGCCGCTACGCCGGGCATCGCGCCCCGCTCCAGGAGGTCGGCGCCCTGCTGGAGGCGAGGTCCGTCCACCCCGGCCGCTCGGCCTACCAGCACCTGCGGGCGCTCGCGCTGACCCACGGCATCCCGCGCCGCCGCGTCGACGAGGTCATCGCTCTGACCGGGCTCGGCAGCGTCGCCGGTAAGCGGGCCGGCTCCTTCTCGCTCGGCATGGGCCAGCGGCTCGGCATCGCCGCGGCCCTGCTCGGCGACCCGCGCACGGTGATGCTGGACGAGCCCGTCAACGGCCTCGACCCCGAGGGCGTCCTCTGGATCCGCAACCTGCTCACCTCACTCGCCGCCGAGGGCCGGACCGTCTTCGTGTCCTCCCACCTGATGAGCGAGGTCGCCCAGGTCGCGGACCATCTGATCGTCGTGGGCCGGGGCCGGCTGCTCGCCGACACGACCGTGCGGGATCTGGTGCGCGAGGCGGGCGGTGACACCGTCAGGGTCGCCACCGGGGACCCCGGACGCCTGCGCGAGGTGCTCGCCGGACCGGGCGTGGAGATCACCGGGCGGCCCGGCTCCGAGGAACTCCAGGTGAGCGGGGTGACGGCCCGGGAGGTCGGGCTGAAGGCGGCCGAGCACGGCATCCCGCTGTTCGAGCTGAGCGCCAGGGCGGTCTCGCTGGAGTCGGCCTTCATGGAGCTGACCAGGGACGCCGTCGAGTACCACGGCACCACCACCACCGCCGCCGACCGCACCGGGAGCGCCGCATGAGCACCCTCACCCAGACCACCTCGGCCACCGGGGACACCGGCGCCGCGCCCGGCCGCCCCGCCTACCGGGTGACCGGCCGCCGCGTCCTGGCCTCCGAATGGGCCAAACTCTGGTCCCTGCGCTCCACCTGGATCACCCTCGGCCTGGGACTGCTGTTCCTCGTCGTGTTCGGCGTCATCGCCGCCTACCGGTACCAGTCCATGATCGGCTCACCCCGCATGGACAAGGACTTCGCCCGCTCCACGGCCCTCAGCCTCTCCCTCTTCGGCGCCAACTTCGCCCAACTCGCCCTCGGCGTCCTCGGCGTGCTGGTCACGGCGGGGGAGTACTCCACCGGCATGATCCGCTCCACCATGGCCGCGGTGCCGCGCCGGCTGCCCGTCCTATGGTCCAAGGCGGCGGTCTACGGGCTGGTCGCGCTGGTCGTCGGCACGGCCGGCGCCTTCGTCGCCTTCCTCGTCGGCGGGCGGATCGTCTCCGACACCTCCGCCGCCCTGACCCTCGGCCACGCGGGCGTGGTCCGCGGCCTGTTCGGCGCCGGGCTCTACCTCGGCCTCGTCGGCGTCATCGGCACGGCCCTGGGCGCCCTGCTGCGCTCGGTGGCGGGCGGCATCTCGGTCCTGGTCGCCGTCTTCATGCTCGTCCCCGGCCTCGCCTCCCTGCTGCCCAGCTCCTGGCATGACGCCATCACCCCCTACCTGCCGAGCAGCGCGGGCCAGGCCATGTACGCCCTCACGCACGACGCCACCACGCTGTCCCCCGGCGCCGGACTGCTGGTCTTCCTCGGCTGGACCGCGCTGGTCCTGGCGGGGGCGGCGTACCGGTTGCGGCGGGGGGACGTCTGACGGGGACCCCGCCGTGACCGCTCTGTCTCCCACCGCGCCCGTACCCGGGCCCGCGGTCCACGCGGAGGACCTCGGTGCCATGGGGCCGCTGGTCGCCCGGCTCGGCCGGGCCGGCCGGCGGCTGCGGCACGCCGACCGCGCCCGGCCTTGGGCGCTGGACACCGCGGTGGTGGCCGTCGTCTTCCTGCTGTTCTGTCTGCCGGACCTGTTGCACGGCGGCGTCGTGGACGCCGAGGGACCGCGCCGGTTCCGGCTCGCGTTCACCAGGCTGCCGCTCGCGGCCATGCTCGCCGTGCAGGCGGGCCTGGTGCTGCCGCTGCTGTGGCGCAGGCGCCGGCCCGCTACGGCCTTCGGCGCCGTCGCCGCCGTGTTCGCCCTCCAATGGGCCCTGGGCGCCGCCCTGCACGCGGACATCGCCCTCTTCATCGCCCTGTACAGCCTCGCCCTGCACGGCCGACCGCGCCAACTGCCCCGGGCCTGCGCGGTCATGGCGGCCGTGCTGGCCCTCGTCGCGGTGCGGGTGTCGGCCGTCGTCTCGGTGGCGGACGCGCTGTTCTTCCTGCTGAGCACGACCATCGCGGCCCTCGCGCTGGGCCTGGTGATCCGCATCCGCCGCGCCCAGCTCGCCGCGCTGCGGGACCGGGCGGCACGGCTGGAGACGGAGCGCGACCAGCGCAGCAGGCTGGCCGCCGCCTCCGAACGCGCCCGCGTGGCACGGGAGATGCACGACATCGTCGGCCACCATCTGTCCGTCGTCATCACCCTCGCCGACGCGGGCGCCTGCGCCACGGTCGCCGCCGCGGACGCCGGGCGCGGCGCGGAGGCGCTGAGGCTCATCGGCGACACCGGTCGCCAGGCACTCGGTGAACTGCGGCGCGTGCTGGGCGTGCTGCGCGACACGGACGCCCCGTCCGCCGGCCCGGAACTCAGCCCGCAGCCGGGCATCGCGGACCTCGACGCCCTGTGCCGAGGCGTGCGCGCCGCCGGGCTCGACGTCGTCTACCGGAGCGCCGGCCGCGTCGAATCCCTGGACGAGGCGGTGCAGTTGACGGTCTACCGGATCGTGCAGGAGGCCATGACGAACACCCTGAAGCACGCGGGCGCCGGTGCCCGCGTGGACCTCGCGATCGACGTCGAGGACACCCGGGTCGGCATCCGGGTCCGCGACACCGGCGACACCGCAGGGGAAGACCGGCGGCCGGACGGCCACGGCCTGTCGGGCATGCGTGAGCGCGTGGCGCTGTACGGCGGGCACGTCAGCGCGGGTCCCGCCCCCGGCGGCGGCTGGACCGTGGCGGCCACCCTCCACCTCACCCCGCGGGAGGGCGCACCATGACCACCGTGCTCATCGTGGACGACCAGCCGCTGCAACGGTACGGCTTCCGGATGCTGCTGGACTCCGTGCCCGAGACGGAGGTGGTCGGCGAGGCCGCGCAGGGCGCCGAGGCCGTGCGCAGGGCCGCCGAACTGCGCCCGGACGTCGTCCTGATGGACATTCGTATGCCCGGCATGGACGGCATCGAGGCGACCCGCCGCATCGTCGCCGCCGGAGGCCGCTCGCGCGTCCTCGTGCTGACCACCTTCGACCTGGACGAGTACGTGCACGCGGCCCTGCGTGCCGGTGCCAGCGGCTTTCTGCTGAAGGACGCCCGCCCCGACGAGCTGCTGGCCGGCATCCGTGCCGTCGCCGGCGGCGACGCGGTGATCGCCCCCGCGCTCACCCGCCGTCTCCTGGACGAGTACGCCCGCTACGGCTCCGCCCGCGCCGACGACCCCCGCGTAGAGGGGCTGACGGAGCGGGAGCGCGAGATCCTGGTCGCCATCGGCCGGGGCTGGACCAACGGGGAGATCGCCGACCGCCTCGTCCTGTCCGAGTCCACGGTCAAGACCCACGTCGGCCGGGTGCTGGCCAAGACCGGCGCCCGCGACCGCGTCCAGGCGGTGATCTTCGCGTACGACCTCGGCCTGGCCCGGCCCCAGCCGCGCTGAGGCCGGGCCCCGGGCGGGACCGTCGTACCTCTCGGGGGCCCGGGGAGTGCTCCCGGGCGTGTGGCGGTCCCGCTCCCGGGCGTGCGGCGGTCGTGCTCCCGGGCGTGCGACGGCCCCGCCCCCCGTCGTGCAGCGGTCGTGCTCCCGGGCGTGCGGCGGCGGTACACCGGGGCGTCCGACGGCCGTGTCCCAGGCATCCTTAGCCCGGACGAGTGATCCGTACCCGCCGGAAAAGCCGGGGGCGTCTCATGAGCCTCCCGCCCGGCGGGCGTTCCCCGAACGGTTCGTGCCCGGCGCCCCGACCGGCCCGCCCGGGGCCCGGACGGAGGTGCGGGGCCGGTGGCACTGGCCCACGATGGACGCGGGTCGCCTCCCACGGACGCGGTCCCAGCCGTGGTACGTCGTCGAGCCGAGGGAGCGTCGGATGCGAGCGGACGGCACCGCACCCGGGCCCGCCCCCGGCGGTCCGGACCCGGCGGATGTGCTGCGCGGCTGCGCGCGGGACGTGCTGGAGGTCGCCGAGGGCATCCGCGCGGTGTCCGAACGCACCGCCACCACCCTGTTCGCCCCGGAACTGACCGCCGCGGTCCGCCGCCGTCCCCGCACCGGCCTCGCCGGGCGCTGGGCGGTGCTGCGGGCCCTCGCCGCGAGGCAGGGCCTCGGCGGCCTCGCGGACCCGGCTCCCCGGAGCGGCGTCGCCCGGGTGCTCGGCCTCGCCGGCCGGGCGCGCGGCGGGGAGAGCCTGGCCGCGCTGGTGGCCCTCACCTCCCTGCGCCTGCGCGTCGCCGCCGTCCTCGCCGACCACCCCGAACTCTCGCGCGCCCCCGGCATGCGCCTGCTGACCCGGGCCGTCACCGCCGACCGCGACCAGGACGCCGTACGGGCCCTGCGCGCCCTGCTCCGGGACCGTACGGCCCAGCGCGCCCTGTCCGGGCTCGCGCCGCTGATATCCGAACTCCTCGCAGTCCGTGCCCTCTCGGACGGCCGGCCGGAGGGCGGCGGAGCCCCCGAGGGCGGCGCCGAGGCCGTCGAACTCGCCGACCAGCGGCGGCGGATCATCGCCACCGAGGGCTCCGTCCTCGGCTTCCTGCGCAACATCGAGGTCCTGTCCACCGACGGGCGGATCCTCGTCCAGAATGTGCGCGGCCCCGACGGCGTCGTCCGCTACGTGGTCCAGGCGCCGGGCACGGCCCCCGGCCGCCCCCGCGACGACGCCCCGCAGGACCTCGTGGGCGCCTGGCGCGACCTGTGCGCCACGGACTCCCCGTACACCCGCTCCCTCGTGCGCGCGCTGGCCGTCCACGGCGTCCCGCGCGGCGCCGAACTCGCCCTGATCGGCCACAGCGAGGGCGGCAACGCCGTCCTGAACCTCGCCCAGGACGAGGACTTCTGCCGTACCTACCGCGTCACCCACGCCCTCGCCGTGGGTTCCCCCGCCGGCGACCGCGAACCCGCCGACCCCCGCACCTGGATCGCCACCGTCACCAACCAGTACGACCTGGTGGCCGCCCCGGACGGCCTGCCCGCGGACCCCGCGGCGCCCGGCGACCCGGCCACCCGGTACCGCGTCGAATACGCCGGTCCCACCCGCGAGTTCCCCCTGTGCCACCGCCTGCACGAGTACATCGAGCACCTCAGGACCCTTCTCCCCGACGCCCGCGCGGACCTGGACGAGGCGTTGACCCCCTATCGCGGCCCGGTCGTGCGCACCCAGGCCTACCAGCTCAAGGACCACGCCCACCCGCCCGCGGGCCACCCCTTCCTCACCCTCGCCACCGCACCCGTACGCACCACGGTGGGCCCGGTCGACGTGCCGGTGCGGTACTACGACTCCGCCGCCGCTCACCTCTGCTTCCCCGTCGACCCGGCCGCCGCCCGGAGCCTGCTGCCCGACGCGGACTGGCTGACCCCGAGCCGGCTCGGCCCCCGCGCCCTCGCGGTCCTCTCCGTGCACGAGCACCGGTGCACCACCATCGGCCCCTACACCGAGATCGCGCTGTCCGTCCTGGTGGACGACCTGTGGCGGCCGCGCCCGTACGACGCCGTCACCGATCTGCTGCGCCGCGTCGACCTGCGCCGCACCGGCCGGTACGTCCTCTCGCTCGCCGTCACCACCGAGGCCGCCCGCGCGGTCGCGCGGGAGGTCTGGGGGCAGCCGGTGCTGCGCATGCGCGCCGAGGCCGACCTGACGGGCAGGGGGATCCGGGCCCGCTCGGAAGACCTCGGGCTCCTGGTCGAGGGGCGCCTCGGACCGGGCGTGCGCTGCCCCGACGCGGACCGGGCCCTGTACGGCCGGCGGGGCACCGGTACGGTGCGCACCCTGGTCCGGGCCCACGGAAGGCTCCGGCTGCACCCGGGCGCGGGCGTCCGGGTGCGGCTCGACACCGGGGCGGCCGAGCCCCTCGCCGGGCAACTGCGCCGGCTCGGCATCGACGCGGCGCGGCCCCTGTTCGTGCTGGCGTGCCCGCAGTTCATGGCGCACCGCGGCGGCGGTGCCGTACTGGCGCGATGACGTCACTCACGCTTCGGCCGAGTCGGGAGTCCCCATGGTGATCGAGTGCGAGTCCTCTCGGGCGGGCGCCGCCCAGGCCGACGAACTCCTGGTCCACGTCGGACGGTTGCGGGCCGACGCGGACCTCATGGACGGCTACGCCCGGCGGCTGCGCGCCATCGCCGCCACGCTCGGGACCTGCTCGACGGCGCCCGAAGGGAGCCGTCCCGCCCTGGAGCGCCAGGCGGCCGCGTGCGCCTCGGCGGCGACCCGACTGCGCGCCGCCGCCGAGGCGTTGCTCGCCCACGCGCGTGCCGACCGGCCGACGTGGGGCGCGATGTCGGTGGCGTAGTGGCGCGCGGCGCTCAGTCGGGCTGTTCCTCGGAGCCGGGCTTCGGGCGGGCGCGGGTCCAGGAGGGGTCGACGACCGGGAGGGGGAGGGGGCGGGGCAGCGGGACCGGGTGGGGAGTGCGGGGAGTGGTGTGGCGCATGGGAATCCTTCGGACTGTCGGGGTTGGTCCGGAACGGTGGGTCGTAAGGGGTTGGGACGAGGAGCGGGGGGTGAGGAGCCGGGGGTTGGGAGCGGGTGGGGGTCAAAGGGCTTCAGGCGGACGGCAGTTCCGCCCAGACCACACGGACCGGCCGGTCGGACGGGAGGTCCACACCCCAGCCGAGGCTCAGCGCCTCCACCAGGAGCAGCCCGCGCCCGTGCTGGTCCTCGGGTCCGGGGCGGCACGGCGCCGGGAGCGCGGCGGCGCCCGTCTCCCCGGCGATCTCGTCCGCCACCTCGATCCGTATCCGTGCGGCCGTGCGGTGCAGCCGGCAGCCGATCCGGGTGCCGCCCGCGTGCACCAGCGCGTTGGTGACCAGCTCGGAGGTCACCAGGGCCGCGTCGTCCTGCGCCCCCCGCGGCACGCCCCAGACGGCCAGCAGGTCCCGTACGACCCGACGGGCCACGCCGACGGACAGGGAGCGGGCCGGCAGATCGAAGGCGGCGGCCGACGGCGTGAGCCGGGCCTCTGGGGTCAGCCGCTCCGTCTTCTCGCGGAACGCGCCGTTCCCGAGCGGCGCACCGCCCCCGCGCGGGGCCCCTTTCGTGCGCGGCGCGCCGTGCTCCGAGCCCGGACCGTCCGTGAGCGGCGACCGGTCCGTCCTGGCGTCCTGGGGCGGGCGGTGCAGTGGTCGGGGGAGGAAGGGCGGAGCCATCGCCGTGCGCCTTTCGTCCGGCCTCGCATGGGATGCGTGTGGCCGTGCGTGGTGGGGGGTGTCGGTCGGCCGACCGCGCGCAGCAGACGACACACCGCCCCGGGCGGGGCCGTGCCGCGGGCCGGTCCCCCGACCGGCCACGCCGCCTGCTCCTCGGTCGGCCGGAGCAGTCGCCCCACTTTCCCACCTGCCAACAACCGCTCGCAACCTGCGAGTTGAAAATGGCAGTCGTTCGTGTGCATGCTGCCTGCGTGGGGTACGCACGCACGCGCGTGCCCGGAGCGACGGTGTGCGCGGGTGACCCTGAGGCATGCTCCCGGGGGTGGGGATGAGCACGGAGACCGACTGGGGAGGCGCCCCTTCCGTGCTGCGCATGATCCTCGGCCGGCGGCTGGAGGAACTGCGGGTCCGGGCCGGACTCGGATACGCCGAGGCGGGCGCCGCCATCGGCGTCAGCCACTCCACGATCCGCCGCATGGAGGCCGCCAAGGTGGCCCGGCTGCGCCTCACGGACGCCGAGAAACTGCTCCAGGTCTACGGCATGACCGACCGGCACGAGATCGACACCTTCCTGCGCTCCGTGCGCGAGGCCAACGAGCGCGGCTGGTGGCACGGTTACCGCGACGTCATGCCCGGCTGGTGCGCCGCCTACCTCGGCCTGGAGCAGGCCGCCGACCGCATCCGCGGCTACGGGAACCAGTGCGTGCCCGGCCTGCTGCAGACCGAGGACTACGCCCGCGCCCTCATCCGCGCGACCGACCCGAACGCCTCCGCCGAGACGACCGAGCGCCGGGTCGCCCTGCGTATGCGGCGGCAGCGGCTCCTGACCGGGACCGAGCCGCCGCGGGTGTGGGTGGTGATGGACGAGACCGTGCTGCGCCGGCCCGTCGGCGGCCCTGGAGTGATGCGGGCGCAGATCGACCACCTGGTCGAGATCGGCCGGCTGCCCCAGGTGACGGTCCAGCTCATGCCGTTCGCCCACGGCCCGCACCCCGCGATGGCCGCGGCCGCCTACCACCTCTTCCGGTTCCGGGCCCGCGAACTGCCCGACCTCGTCTACGTCGACGGCCTGCTCGGCCCCGGATACCTCGACCGGCCGGAGGACGTCGAGGCGTACCGCGAGGCCCTGGACCGGCTCGCCGCCCAGGCCGCGCCCGCCGCGCGGACCGAGACACTGCTCGGCACGATCCGCGAGGAGCTGTGACACCCGGCCTCCCGGGTACCGTGGACCCGGTGTACGCCACCCGAGTCGTCCGCCATGTGCACGCGACCCCACGGGCCGTCTACCGGGCCCTGACCGACCCCGCGGCCCTCGCGCTCTGGCGGGTTCCGGACGGGATGACCGCGCGGGTGCACGTGTTCGAGCCACGGGAGGGCGGCGCCTTCCGGGTCTCCCTCGACTACGACTCGGGCGGCGCCGGCAAGTCGGGCGGACACAGCGACACCTACCGCGGCCACTTCGCCCGGCTCGTCCCGGACGTCCTGGTCGTGGAAGTGTCGGCGTTCGAGACGGACGACGACGCCCTCGGCGCCACGATGACCCTGACGACGACGCTCACCCCGGCCGGTGACGGCACGGACGTGGAGATCCTGCACGAGGGCGTCCCCGACGCCGTGCCCCCCGCGGACAACGAGCGGGGCACCCGCATGGCCCTCGACCGGCTCGCCCGGCTGCTGGAGGAACGGTAGAACCGGGTACATGACCGGATCGGCTCGATGCCGAGGCCGGAAATCGGCGCAACCATTTCCGTTCCGCCGTATGCCCGGAATGAACCGTAAACCACCGGAACCACCCTCGCCGAAACATGGTCTTACCAGCCGTCAACGGTCGGGACCGGCCCGTCCGTCAGGAAACCGGGGGAACGAGACACATGTCCGTCCGCAACCGCACGACCCTGTTCACCGCCGTCGCCCTCGCCGCCGGCCTCAGCCTGGCCGCGGTCACGCCCGCCCTCGCCCGACCCGCCACCGGTCACGCCGCCGTCGTCTCCCGGGGCGACGCGCGCGACGTCACCCAGCACGTCGCCGACTTCTACGGCGCCTACATCGACGCCGCCTGGGCCGTCGACGACAAGGCCGCGGGCGCCGAGGCCAAGGCCCTGCGTGCCTTCTACCTGAGCCCGGCCGCCCAGAAGAAGGTCGCCGCCTACGAGGCCGAGGAACACGCCGACGGCATCCTCTTCGCCCAGAACGTGCCGGTGCGGTGGCACGTGGCCTACGCCGGTTCGGGCGCCGGCCACGCCACCAGCCGGGTGACGCTGACCTGGAGCGACGGCCCGCACGCCGAGGTCACCCGGATCGACGTCCAGTCCGACCTGCGGACCCTGAAGATCACCGACCTCAAGCCGGCCGACTGACCGGACCGGCACCGCCGTACGGCCCCGCTCCACCCGGAGCGGGCTACGGCCCCTCGGCGCCCGCCACGTCCTGGCGCACGGCCGCCCGCCCATGACCGTGGCCGCGGCCGTGGAGACGGTGCCGGTCGACCGGCGCGCGGTGCAGCGCGATCAGCGCGGCGTCGTCGCCGAGGCGGCCCCCCGCATGGGCGAGCAGATCGCGCCGCAGATGGTGCATCAGCGCCTCGGGACTGTCGTCGGTCCACCGCGCCACCCGCTCCGCCAGCGGATAGAACCGGCCCCGCGTGTCCCGCGCCTCCACCACCCCGTCGGTGTAGAGCAGGAGCGTGTCGCCCGGCTCGAAGGAGAAGACGTCCAGCGTGTGCTCCACGTTCGCCGGGACGACGGGCACGCCGAGCGGCGGCGAGGGGTGCAGGCTCGGCATCGTCACCACGTGCCCCGGGCTCAGCAGCAGCGGCGGCGGATGCCCGCAACTGGTCATCCGGGTGGTCTGGTCCCGGTCGGGGATCTCCACCAGCAGCGCGGTGGCGAACCGCTCACCCGCCTCCTCCTCCGGCTCCATGTCGGCCGTGTACCGGGCGACGCTCTGCTCCAGCGTGGTGACCAGGTCGTCCAGCCCGTGGTGCCGGTGGGAGCCCTCCCGGAACGCGCCGAGCAGCAGCGCGGCCTCGCCGATGGCGGGCAGCCCCTTGCCGCGGACGTCCCCGATCAGCACCCGTACAGCGTCGTCGCAGCGGGTCGCCGCGTACAGGTCGCCGCCGATCTGCGCCTCGTCCTCGGCGGCCAGGTACAGCGAGGCGATCCGCAGCGGGCCGATCTGCTCGGGCAGCGGCCACATCAACACGTGCTGCGCGGCCTCCGCGACCGTGCGTACCTGGGCCAGCTGGGCCTGCCGCCGCTCGCGCAGGGCGCTGTAGAGCACCACCAGGACCGAGAGCACCGCGAGGGTGATGATCTGCACGATGTGGTTCGAGGTGCCGATCCCGCCATGGGTGACGGCGATGATGATCTGCGCGAGCGTGGCCAGCGCGCCGACGGCGGCCGTGGTCCGGGGACCGGCGAAGGACGGGGTCAGCGCGGGCGCGATCACCAGGGCCGGACCGAGGTGGATGCTGGTCGGTGCCTTCATGTCCACCGCCGTGATCACCACGATGAGGACGATCGGCAGCAGCAGCAACGCGTTCGACGACTGCCAGAACCGCCGGCGCCCCGCCGTCCCGAGCCGCAATCTCATGCCTACCAGCGTGCTCCCGGCGGGGTCGACCGGCCACTTACGCCTGCGGCGCGTCGGCCGGGGTGGAGGGCGGCGTGTCCGAGCGCTGAGGGAGTGGTGTCCGGGGTCTGGGGTGGGTCGTCCGAGTCCGGGGGAGGCGTGGTGTCCGGGGTTTGGGGTGGGTCGTTCGAGTCCGGGGGAGGCGTGGTGTCCGGGGTCTGTGGTGGGTCGTTCGAGTCCGGGGAGGCGTGGTCTCCGGGGCCTTCGGTGGATGCGCTCGGGCCTGGTGGGGTGCCGGTCGCCTGGGACCTTTCGCCAAGCCCTCAGGAGAGCCTCCGGGGCTCGGGGCAACGTGTTCCGGCTCGTGGGGCGTCCGACTCCCCGGGCGCATCGGGTTCCTCGGGAGTGCACGGGGCTTGGGAGGTGAGCCGTCCGGCACTCTTGGGAGACCGCGGTCCGAGCACTCCGGGGCGCCCTCCGAGCCCGCGCCCCGAGCGTGGTGGGTCTTCCGGCTCGGAGGTGCCCGTCCCTTGTGGCGGCGCGGTGTCCAAGGGGCCGTCGCGCGCCCACCGCACCGCCGTGTCGCCCCGGTCGCGCCGGGTACCCGTACGGACCCCGGCGTCTGCCCAGACCGTCGGGGCAGCGTGGCGCGAAGGGAGGGCCATGAGGCACAACGGGGAGGAGACCGCGTCGGCGCGGCGGCAGGACGTCCCGGAGATCACCGAACCGCATCTCGCGGCGGACGGGACACAGCCGTGCGCACCGAGCGGCCCGGGAGCACGGGCGCAGGCCCCGCCAGGACACGGGACGCAACCGCGGACCCCGGCCGGCTCGGGGGCGCGCGCACAGGTTCCGCCCGATCAGGGGCTTCCGATGGAGGCCCCGGGTGGCTCGGGGGCGTGCCCGCAGGTTCCGTCGGAACAGGGGACGCGGGGGCCGGCCCCTGGTGGGCCGGGCACGCAGCCGCCGGCCTCCTCGGGACAGGACACGCGGCAAGAGGTGACGGACGACCCGGGAACGAGGCCGCCCGCCTCGGCAGGACACCCCACCTCGGCGGGACACCGGGCGCGGCGGGAGGTCCCGGACGGTCTCACCGGCCCGGAGGCACCGTCAGGACAGCCGCGGCCGCAGCCCGCCACGCGGGACGTGACGGAGCCCGCCACGCGGGACGTGACGCGGCCCACGACCGCGCACGACACCCCCGGCGGCCCGACGGGAGCCGACGCCGCGGGTCTGCCGCACGACCGCAGTCAGGCCATCCTGGAGGCCGCCAAGCAGATCGGTGCGCTCCTCAAGCGCGCGGGTCACCCCTTCGCGCTGGCCGGCAGTGTCGCGGTCTACGCGCACGGGGGCAGCCGCTACCTCCAGCACGACGCCGATTTCTGTGTGCTCCCCGACGACGCGGACGCCGTGGCGGCCACCCTGCGCGAGGCCGGGCTCGCCGTGCGGACCCCGCCGGAGGACTGGCTGGTGAAGACGACCTGCCAGGGGCAGAACGTCGACATCATCTTCGCGCTGGCCCACGAGCCCGTCACCAGGGACATGCTCGACCGGGCGCACGTCCTGCCCGTCGACTCGGTGCTCATGCCGGTGCTCTGCCCGACCGACCTCATCCACAGCCTGATCAGTGCCTTCTCCGAGCACTACTGCGACTTCGGGGCCGTGCTGCCGGTGGCCCGCGCCGTGCGGGAGAAGGTCGACTGGGACGTCGTCCGCGACACCTGCGGCGACGAGCCCATGCCCGCGGCCTTCCTCTTCCTCCTCGAACGCCTGAACGTGATCGAACCCCGTAAGGACCGGCCATGACCGACGCCCCACCACCGCCGGACACCCAGCTCGACTACCGCGTCGCCCACCTCGCCGAACGCCTGGCCGCGGGGAGGCTCGGCGAACTCGGCGTACGCCTCGAACTGCGCGGCGACACCGTCCTGCTCACCGGCACCGTGCCGTCCGCCGCGTGCCGGGACGAGATCCTGGCCACGGCCCGCGAGGAACTGCCGCACCACCCGGTGCACAGCGACCTCCTCGTCGCCGGCACCTCCTCGCCCGACCACGGAGAGGACCTGACATGATCCGCGTCGCGGCCGTCGGCGACATCCACATGGGCCCCGACAGCCAGGGCACGCTGCGCTCCTCCTTCGAGACGCTGCCCGAGTGCGCCGACGTGCTGCTGCTCGCCGGCGACCTGACCCGGCACGGAACCCCCGAGGAGGCCGCGGTCGTCGCCCGGGAGATCAAGGACCTCGGGGTTCCCGTGGTCGCCGTCCTCGGCAACCACGACCACCACGACGAACGCCCCGAAGAAGTCACCGCGATCCTGCGCGACGCGGGCGCGCACGTCCTGGAGGGCCAGGCCACCATCGTCACCGCCGGCGACGCGCGCATCGGGGTGGCCGGCACCAAGGGCTTCGGCGGCGGCTTCGTGGGACGCTGCGCCGGGGAGTTCGGCGAGCCGCTGATGAAGGAGTTCGTCCGCTACACCCGCCGCTGCGCCGACGCGCTCCACGCCGCCCTGAAGGACCTGGAGCAGCGGGGCCCCGACGTACGGATCGCGCTCACCCACTTCTCGCCGGTCCCCGACACCCTCGCCGGGGAGCCGCCCGAGATCTACCCCTTCCTCGGCAGCTACCTCCTCGCCGAGGCCATCGACACGGCGGGCGCCGACCTCGCCGTCCACGGCCACGCCCACGCCGGCACGGAACACGGCATGACCACCGGCGGCATCCGCGTCCGCAACGTCGCCCAGCCGGTGATCGGCCGGGCCTTCCACGTGTACCACCTGCCCGGCCACCCGCGGTGACGCGGGCGTCAGGCCGCCGTACCCAGTGCCGCCCGCTCCCGCACGTCCCCGTCCGGCGCCGGCACCGCCGCCACCGGCAGCAGTGCGCGACCGCGCCGGAGCAGCAGGCCCGCGCCCACCGACGCGGCGATGAGCAGACCGCCCGTGACCAGGGCGCCGCGCGCCCCGGCCGTCTGCATGAGCAGGCCCAGCAGCGGGGGCCCACCGAGGCCCCACACCGTGCCGATGGTGCTCCACACCCCGAGCACCCGGCCCCGCAGGTGCGCGGGCGGATCGGTCTGGAGCACGGCCGTGCCCGCGGTGTCGGAGACGGACTCCACCACGGCCATCGGCAGCACCAGCACCAGCAGCACCGCGAGCGACGGCGACATCCCGGCCACCACCTGGAGCAGCCCGCCCGCAGCCGCGAGCAGTCCCACCGTGCGCACCGACGGACGACGCAGCCGGGCGCCGAGCACCGCGCCGAGGATGCCGCCGACGGCCAGCACCGTGGAGACGGTGCCGAACGACCCGGCGCCCCCGGCGAGCGGTCCCGTGACCAGCACGGCGAGCGTGAGGCCGTAGTTCCGGCCGAAGACGGAGCTGACCGCGGTGATCCCGGCCAGCGCCATCAGCCGGGGCCGCCGCACGAAGTAGGCGAGTCCCTCCCGGGCACTCATCTCCGTGCGCTCGGGCACGGGGCGCCCCTGCGGCACCGCCCGCTCGGCGGTCCCGTGCACGGGTCGCAGGAACGGCACCACCGACGCCACGAACAGGAAGGACAGGCCGTTGGCCGCGTAAGCGGCGCCGGTGCCGAGGAAGGCGACGGTCACACCGGCCAGCGCGGTGCCCGCGAGCCGCCCCGCGCTGTGCACCAGCGCGCCGACCCCGATCGCGGACGGCACGTCCTCCACCGGCACGAGATCGTTGCCGAGCAGCGCACAGGCCGGGCCGTCCACGGTGGCGATCACACCGGTCACGGCGGCCAGCACCAGCAGCGACGTCATGTCGATCCGGTCGAGGGCCACGAGCAGCGCCATGGTGAACGCCACCGCGCCCAGCAGCGCCTGGCTGACCGCGACCGTCAGCTTCCGGGGCCAGCGGTCCACGGCCGTGCCGCCCAGCAGGCTCACGAAGAGCGCGGGCGCCGCCTGTACGGACATCGACAGACCGGTCGCCGCGGCCGAGCCCGTGATGTGCAGCACCAGCAGGTTCTGCACCGTGAGCTGCATCCAGGTACCGGTGTTGGAGACGAGGTTCGCGACCGACCACCAGCGCATACCGCGATGCCGCAGCGACCGCCACGGCGCACGCGAGGCGGGTGCGGCCAGGTGAGAGGAAGAGGACACGTGGGGGTACTCGACAACCAGGGGTCGGGGAGAGTGACCGACGGTGGTCCGCGAGCCGGCTGCGCTGCGCGGCCGGGCCACCCGGTCAGGTCGCCGACCATCGTGGCAGAAGGCGGGGTGCCGATGTCGTCCCGCGACCGCTCCGACGGGGTCGTGCGACGCCCAAAACGCTGTACGCGCGTGGCAGTTGACCCCGCGCGTGGGGTTGCTCACAGGCTCCGCCGGACGCCGTTCGCGGGCGCCCGAGCCGGGCTGCGCGGACCGTGGCCCCCGGAAGCGGCCGTCACCGATGGAGGAGGACCGCCATGACCGAAGACCAGCACGGACGCACATCCCCGCCGGCGCGCCGCGCGCGCCCCGCCCGCACCGCCGGCGGCACCGAGCCGGCCACCGCCCGCAGCGCCCTCGGCCTGCGGCTGACCCTGTCCGCGCTCTTCCTCCCCCTCTTCACCGCCGCCACCGTGGGCTTCGCCCTGTGGTCCGCGCACCGGAAACCCGGCGACAGCCCCGGCGGCGGCCCGCTGACCGCCCTCGCGGTGGTGTGCGGGATCCTCGCGCTGACCGCTGCCCTCGACCTCGTGCGGGTGATGTCCCGCAGACGGCGTGAGCGCGCCACCACCGGCGACCTCGGTTAGTCCGACGCGCCCGGACCGGCGCGGCGAACGCGGCAGCGGCGCGCTTTGCGCGGCTTTGGCCGGACGCAGGGCGTGAATATGCCAACCGCACGCTACTGAACGCGGGATTCCGGGTGCAGTCTGCACACGTACCGCCCGCCCCGCCGTGTCACGAGGTCCGGAAGCCTCCCCGCACACGGCGGGGCTGGTGTCCGTCCGCGGACCAAATGTGTTGCGACCGGGCCGGTGCCCCCGGTGAGCTGGGGCCATGGACACCACGGCGGGCGGCGTCGGACGGGCGGAACGGGCCGGGACCGGGCGAGCGGGCTCCTGGCGGGGCCCGGCGGTGCTCGGCGCCCTCATGCTCGCCGCCTTCACCTTCAACACGGCGGAGAACCTGCCGGTCGGCCTGCTCGACCTGGTCTCGCGGAGCCTCGCGGTGTCGCCGTCCGCGGTCGGCCTCCTCGTCACCGGTTACGGCGTGACGGTCGCCGTCGCCTCCGTACCGCTCGCCCACGGCACGCGGGCGGTGCCCCGGCGCCATGTGCTCACCGGGCTGCTGGCCGCGCTCGTCGTCTCCAGCCTGCTCGCCGCGTCGGCGCGCTCCTACGGGCCACTGCTCGTCGCGCGGCTGCTCACCGCGCTCGCCCAGGCGCTGTTCTGGGCCGTGACGGGACCGGTCGCGGTGGGCCTGTTCCCGCCCGAGGTGCGGGGGATGGGTGGTCGGGGCGCTGTCCGTCGCCGGTTCGCTCGCCCTCGTGCTCGGCGTGCCCGCGGGCACCTGGCTCGGCGGGCACAGCGACTGGCGGGTGCCCATGGGCGCGCTCGCGCTGCCGGGACTCGTCTCGATGGCGACGATCGCGGCACTGCTGCCCGGCTCGCCCCCGGAAGCGGAGCCCGCCGCCTACGGGACCGCCCCGGACCCCCGCCGGTTCGGGACCGTACTCGCGGCCGGGACCCTGTCCGCCACCGGGGCGTTCACGGGATACACGTACATCGTGCGGTTCCTCGGTGACGTGAGCGGGTTCGCGCCGGGCGCCGTCGACGTCCTGCTCGTGGTGTTCGGCGCCGCGTGCCTGGCCGGGGTGGCCATCACCGGGGCGCTGCTGGACCGCTTCCCGCGGGCCGCGCTGACCACCGCCACGGCCACCCAGGCGGCCGGCCTGCTCGGTCTGTACGGGGCCGGCGCGCATCCGGTGGCGGCGGTGGTGTTCCTCGCGCTGGTGGGCGGCGCCCTCGGACCGGTGTTCATGGCCACCCAGAACGAGATGCTGACGTGCGCGCCCGGCCGCACGGACCTCGCCCTCGCGGCCAACTCCGGTGCCTACAACGCCGGCATCGCCGCGGGCGCCGCCCTCGGCGGCCTGATCCTGCCGCTCGCGGACGTGCGCGCCGCCTTCCTCGCCGGCGGGCTGCTGACCGCCGGGGCCTGCGCGGTGCTGCTCGGCGGACGGCTGTCACATCCGTAGGCCGGCCGGTGTCTTCATGTCGTACACGCGGGCATCGCGTGCGGACGTGCGGCATACGGCGTACGACATACGACATGCAAGGAGAGCAACCATGGCGCTTC
This sequence comes from Streptomyces hygroscopicus subsp. hygroscopicus, assembly GCF_030269125.1. GTDB lineage: Bacteria > Actinomycetota > Actinomycetes > Streptomycetales > Streptomycetaceae > Streptomyces > Streptomyces hygroscopicus_C. The sequence goes on from NZ_BSSM01000014.1 coordinate 170,840, forward strand.
GCATCCCCAGGGCCGAACTCCCCACCGAGATCGAGGAGAACATGCTCAAGCAGCTCGGTGCCGTGCCCGAGAACGTCGAGGTGACCTGGCACAGTCCCCAGGTCGCCCGGGACAACCTCGAGTTCGGCGGCAAGGTGGGCGCGTGGGGCGACGCCGACGCGGGCCTGAAGTCGTACGCGCACATGGCCGTCGCCGCGCAGGTCGGGTGCAGCTGGTGCCTCGACGTCGGCTACTTCCAGGCGCGGAACCAGGACCTGGACCTCGCCAAGGCGAGCCAGGTCCCCGTCTGGCGGGACTCGGACGTGTTCACGCCTCTGGAGCGGGACGTGATGGAGTACGCCGAGGCCATGACGAACACGCCGCCGACCGTCACCGACGCGCAGTACGCGAGCCTGCTGGAGCGGCTCGGCGCCCCGGCGATGGTCGAACTCACCGCGTACATCGCCTTCGTGAACCTGGCGACGCGGGCCAACGTGGCCAACGGCGTCACCTCGCAGGGATTCTCCGCCGCCTGCGAGATCCCGCTGGCCGCGCGCCCGGAGCGGCCCGAGGCCGCCGCCCGATGACCGAGGACCCCTTCGTCGCCCACCGCAGCCTGCTGTTCACGGTCGCCTACGAGATGCTGGGCTCGGCCGCCGACGCCGAGGACGTGCTCCAGGAGTCCTGGCTGCGCTGGGCGGCCGTCGACCGGGCGGGGGTGCGCGATCCGCGGTCCTACCTCGTGCGGACCGTCACCCGGCAGGCGCTCAACCGCCTGCGGACGCTCACCCGCAGCCGCGAGGACTACGTCGGCGAGTGGCTGCCGGAGCCGCTGCTGACCAGCCCGGACGTCGCCGACGACGTCGAACTCGCCGAGAGCGTCTCCATCGCCATGCTCACCGTGCTGGAGACGCTCGGGCCCGTGGAACGGGCGGTGTTCGTGCTCCGCGAGGTCTTCGACGTGCCGTACGCCGAGATCGCCGAGGCCGTCGGGAAGTCCGCGGCGGCGGTCCGGCAGATCGCGCGCCGGGCCCGTGACCACGTGGCGGCCAGGCAGCCGCGGGTCCGGGTGAGCCGCTCGGAGCAGCAGGCCGTGCTGGAACGGTTCCTGGCCGCGCTGCGCACCGGGGAGATCCAGGAGCTGATGGCGGTCATGGCCCCGGACGTGGTGATGGTCGCCGACGGCGGCGGGCTGGCGTCCGCGGCCCGGGTTCCGCTGCGCGGGGCCGAGCTGGTGGCGACGCTCCTGTCCCGCGTGGACCGCTCGGCGTCCAGGACGACGGCCGTATGGCTCAACGGCGCGCCCGCGGCCAGGATCGACACCGACGGCCGACCGGCCACGGTGAGCCTGGTGGTGGCGGACGGCCGGGTCACCCGCATCTACGCCTCGGCGAACCCGCGGAAGCTGACCCGGCTCGACGAGCCGGTCGCCCTCGCGCGGTAGAGCCGCCGCGGCATCGGTGGTCGCCCCGCCGCCGTGCCGACAGCATCCGAGTCGGATGACGTGACCGACGGGGGAGAGGTTGCCTTCGCGTCCCTGTTTTCCGTTCCGTCCGCCTGTGGGGCTTCCCACCCGTTAAAGATCTTGACGACGGTGGTCCGGATCGCTGAACTGTCCCCGGGCCGTGCGACCACACGGCCCGGGGGAATTCCGCCGGTATTCACCTGGTGATGCCTGAAACGGGCGGGCAACGGGAAAAGCCTCGTACGGTCGATCACCGAGCGGGGCGAAGGGGGCGATGTGCATGACAGGTGCGTCGAAGACGAAGGTGACGGGCTGTCCCGTCTCATGACCGCTGAAGGACGTCTCGACCGGCTCCGTCCGTCGGCGGCCCGCCTCGCCCGGTTCGCCGGGCGCACGCTGCGCGGCGAGTGGCACGCGATCGTCGTCGACCCGGTACGTCAGCTCGCCCGGCGCGGGCTGTCCGGGCTGCTGCTGGCCTTCGTCGCGGCGCTCGGTGTCATCTTCTTCCACGACATCGCCCAGCACCCCACCGGCGCGGTCTGGGTCACCCGGCTCGGTGGCGTCAAGGCCGACCTGCCGCTGTGGCTGTCCCTGCTGCGCACCCCGGTGTCGCTGTACGTCCCGGCGCTCGACCTCCCGGTCTGGGCCGGCATCACCCAGCTGTTCCTGGCCTTCGCCCTCGCCGAACTCGCCCTCGGCCGCTCCCGCACCCTCGTGGTCGCCTACGCCACCACGCTGGCCGGCACCCTCGTCGCCCGGCTGATGATCGCGGTCGGGCCCGGCTGGGGGGGCCTCGGTCTGCCGGCCGCCTGCGGGCAGGTCCTGGACACCGGACCCTCGGCGGCGGTCGTCGGCCTGTTCACCTACCTGTCGGTCATCAGGCGCGCGCCCGTGGTCTTCACGCTGACCGGTGGCTCGATGGTGTGGGAGTCCGTCGCCGTCCCCAACCTCGCCGGCCGCGAGCATCTGATCGCGGTGGGCTCGGCCGTCGTCCTCGGCCTGCTGCGCGGCCGCCGGGACCGGCTGCGGACCCTCGGACGCTCCCTGCTCCCCGCCCCCTCCGGCCGACCGGCCCCTGCGGCCCCTACGGCGTCCCCGGTCCTGCCGAAGCCCGCCTCGGCCCCGGTCCCGGTCCCCGCGCCCGCCCACCCCGCCGGCGGCCGGACCGGCAAGACCGCGATGACATCCCTCGAACGCTGACCGAGCCGGAGCCGGAGCCGGAGCCGGGGCCACGGCCCGATCCCGGCTCCGACCGGGACCCGGAAACGCGCCGCGACCCGCCCGGCACACCTGTGGCGCCGCCCACACCCGCGGTGTGATGGTTTTCGCATACGGCCCCCTGCGGCCAGCCCCTAGGGTTGCGCGGTAAACGCCAGGGCAGGGCGTGTCTGACACCATGACGTTCGTCGCCGACAGGCAGCTGAAGGGATTCCAGGATGTTCCGTAAGGTGCTGGTCGCCAACCGCGGAGAGATCGCGATCCGCGCGTTCCGGGCGGGCTACGAACTCGGCGCGCGCACCGTCGCCGTGTTCCCGCACGAAGACCGCAACTCGCTCCACCGGCTCAAGGCCGACGAGGCCTACGAGATCGGGGAACCGGGGCACCCCGTCCGCGCCTACCTCTCCGTCGAGGAGATCGTGGCCGCCGCCCGCCGGGCCGGCGCGGACGCCGTCTACCCCGGCTACGGCTTCCTGTCCGAGAACCCGGAGCTGGCCCGCGCCTGCGAGGAGGCGGGCATCACCTTCGTCGGCCCCGACACGGCCACCCTGGAGCTGACCGGCAACAAGGCGCGCGCGGTCGCCGCCGCCCGTGCGGCCGGCGTGCCGGTGCTCGGCTCCTCCCAGCCCTCCACCGACGTGGACGAACTGGTGCGCGCCGCCGAGGAGATCGGCTTCCCCGTGTTCGTCAAGGCGGTCGCGGGCGGCGGCGGTCGCGGCATGCGCCGGGTCGAGGAACCCGCCCAGCTGCGCGAGTCCATCGAGGCCGCCTCCCGGGAGGCCGCGTCCGCGTTCGGCGACCCGACCGTCTTCCTGGAGAAGGCCGTCGTCGACCCCCGCCACATCGAGGTGCAGATCCTCGCCGACGGCGAGGGCAACGTCGTCCACCTCTTCGAGCGCGACTGTTCGGTGCAGCGCCGCCACCAGAAGGTCATCGAGCTGGCGCCCGCGCCGAACCTCGACCCGGAACTGCGCGACCGGATCTGCGCCGACGCCGTCCGCTTCGCCCGCGAGATCGGCTACCGCAACGCGGGCACCGTGGAGTTCCTGCTCGACCGGGCCGGCAACCACGTCTTCATCGAGATGAACCCCCGCATCCAGGTCGAGCACACCGTCACCGAGGAGGTGACGGACGTCGACCTGGTCCAGGCGCAGCTGCGGATCGCGGCCGGCGAGACCCTCGCCGACCTCGGCCTCGCCCAGGACACCATCACCCTGCACGGGGCCGCGCTCCAGTGCCGTATCACCACCGAGGACCCTGCCAACGGCTTCCGCCCGGACACCGGCCGGATCAGCGCCTACCGCTCGCCGGGCGGCTCCGGCATCCGCCTCGACGGCGGAACCACCCACGCCGGTACGGAGATCAGCGCCCACTTCGACTCGATGCTGGTCAAGCTCACCTGCCGGGGACGGGACTTCAGGGCAGCCATCGGCCGCGCCCGGCGTGCCGTCGCCGAGTTCCGCATCCGCGGCGTGGCCACCAACATCCCCTTCCTCCAGGCCGTGTTGGACGACCCGGACTTCCAGGCCGGGCGGATCACCACCTCGTTCATCGAGGAGCGCCCGCACCTGCTGACCGCCCGCTCCTCCGCGGACCGCGGCACCAAGCTGCTCACCTACCTCGCCGACGTCACGGTGAACAAGCCGCACGGCGAGCGCCCCGACCTGTTCGACCCGTCGACCAAGCTGCCCGCGCTGCCGGCCGGTGAGCCGCCCGCCGGTTCCCGCCAACTCCTGGTCGAGCTGGGCCCCGAGGGCTTCGCCCGCCGACTGCGCGAGTCGCCGACGATCGGCGTCACCGACACCACCTTCCGCGACGCCCACCAGTCGCTGCTCGCCACCCGGGTGCGCACCAGGGACCTGCTCGCCGTCGCCCCGGTCGTCGCCCGCACCCTGCCCGAGCTGCTGTCCCTGGAGTGCTGGGGCGGCGCCACCTACGACGTCGCCCTGCGCTTCCTGGCCGAGGACCCCTGGGAGCGGCTGGCCGCCCTGCGCGAGGCCGTGCCCAACATCTGCCTCCAGATGCTGCTGCGTGGCCGCAACACCGTCGGCTACACCCCGTACCCGACCGAGGTCACCGACGCCTTCGTCCAGGAGGCCGCCGCCACCGGCATCGACATCTTCCGCATCTTCGACGCCCTGAACGACGTCGGCCAGATGCGGCCCGCCATCGACGCCGTACGCGAGACCGGCACGGCGATCGCCGAGGTCGCCCTCTGCTACACCGGCGACCTGAGCGACCCCGCCGAGCGGCTCTACACCCTCGACTACTACCTGCGGCTCGCCGAGCAGATCGTCGACGCGGGCGCCCATGTCCTCGCGATCAAGGACATGGCCGGACTGCTGCGCGCCCCGGCCGCCGCCACGCTGGTCTCGGCGCTGCGCCGGGAGTTCGACCTGCCCGTGCATCTGCACACCCACGACACCGCGGGCGGCCAGCTCGCCACCTACCTCGCCGCGATCCAGGCGGGCGCGGACGCGGTGGACGGCGCGGTCGCCTCCATGGCCGGTACGACCTCGCAGCCCTCCCTGTCCGCGATCGTGGCCGCCACCGACCACTCCGAGCGGCCCACCGGCCTCGACCTCCAGGCGGTCGGCGAGCTGGAGCCGTACTGGGAGGGCGTGCGCCGGATCTACGCGCCGTTCGAGGCGGGCCTCGCCTCGCCCACCGGGCGCGTCTACCACCACGAGATCCCGGGCGGCCAGCTGTCCAACCTGCGCACCCAGGCCGTGGCCCTCGGCCTCGGCGACCGCTTCGAGGACATCGAGGCGATGTACGCCGCCGCCGACCGCATCCTCGGCCGCCTGGTCAAGGTCACCCCGTCCTCCAAGGTGGTCGGCGACCTCGCCCTCCACCTGGTCGGCGCGGGCGTTTCCCCGGAAGACTTCGAACAGACCCCCGACCGGTTCGACATCCCGGACTCGGTGATCGGCTTCCTGCGCGGGGAGCTGGGCACCCCGCCCGGCGGGTGGCCGGAGCCGTTCCGCACCAAGGCGCTGAAGGGGCGTGCCGCGGCCAAGCCGGTGGCCGAGCTGTCCGCCGAGGACCGCGAGGGGCTGGCCAAGGACCGCCGGGCGACCCTCAACCGGCTGCTGTTCCCGGCGCCCACCAGGGAGTTCGACGCACACCGGCAGGCGTACGGCGACACGAGCGTCCTCGACAGCAAGGCGTTCTTCTACGGGCTGCGGCCGGCCAAGGAGTACGCCGTCGACCTGGAGCCCGGCGTGCGGCTGCTGATCGAGCTGCAGGCGATCGGCGAGGCCGACGAGCGCGGTATGCGCACGGTGATGTCGACGCTCAACGGCCAGCTGCGGCCCATTCAGGTGCGTGACCGGGCGGCGGCCTCGGACGTGCCGGTGACGGAGAAGGCCGACCGCGCGAACCCGGGCCACGTCGCGGCCCCGTTCGCCGGCGTGGTGACCCTCACCGTGGCCGAGGGCGACGAGGTGGCGGCCGGGGTCACCATCGCCACCATCGAGGCGATGAAGATGGAGGCCGCCATCACCGCCCCGAAGGCGGGCCGGATCTCCCGGCTGGCCATCAACCGCATCCAGCAGGTGGAGGGCGGCGACCTGCTGGTCGAGATCGCCTGAGCCGGCACCGGGCAGCGCGATGCGCGGGAGCGCCGGGGGGCGTGCGGCCCCCCGGCGCTCCCGCGCGGGGCGTGCGGTCCGGGGCGCCTCAGCCCTGCGGCGCCGAGGGCCCGTCCCAGAGCGGGTACGACATGACCCGCTGGAAGCCCTCGGGGCGCGCGCCCGTGTAGGTCAGGCTCAGCTGTGTGTAGCGGTCGAAGGACGGGTGCTTCGTCCACTTCGTGTCGCCGCTGAGCCGGATGACCACCGGGTAGGGGTGGAAGGTGCCGGCCGCGCAGTACGGCTTGCAGTCGTTCACCCAGTTCGTGCCGGTGCCCGTGGCGCCGCCGGCGCCCCAGGAACTCCACTGGAGCCCCTTGAGGCGGCTGTTGCCGTCACCACAGGCCAGGATGAAGTCCGCGGGGCGTACGTTGCGGTGGGCGAAGCAGTCCACGAGCACCCTGTCCCCGTGTGCGGCCCGCGCTGACGCGGTCGGCGACGAGGACGTGGTCGGCGGGCTGGCCGAGGCCGTCGCCGCCCCCGCCGTCAGCAGAGCCGCCGTCGCCAGGGTCACCGCCGTTCCCACCACTGTTGCGCGCATGGCCGCTCCCACCGTTCGTGCCGTGTCCGAGCAGGTCACATCGACGCTACGACCACGCGGCGCATTCCACCAGTCGCGCAGGTCGTACCGCGTGTCACCCGGACGGACCGGCCGCGGGAGGGGCGTGCGGCCGAGGACGCGTCCACGATCGTGCGCACCGGACGCGTCCCCGGCCGGAGGGCGGGCGCGTGCTCAGCAGGCGCCCTCGTCCTGCCAGGGGCCCCAGGTCGAGGCGCCGGGCACCTCGTTCTGGGTCCACCACTTGGCCTTCCAGTTGTGCTGGTCGTACGACACCTCGGTCCCGCCCGTGTACGCGGTGGACGAGTTCCAGGCGGGCTTGCAGGAGGAGGGCGTCGGCGTGGGGGTGGGGGTCGGGGTGCCGGTCGGCGGGGTCGCACCCGCGAACGTCACCGAGTACCTGGCGAAGTCCCAGTCGTTCTGCGCCACGCTCGAACACGTGCCGGACGTGCGGCCCCCGTTGTCGGGCGGGCTGCACTGCCGGTCCCGGTTGAGCGACCAGAAGGTGAACCGGTCCATGTGGTGGCCGGTCGCGTAGTCCAGGACCGTCTGGAAGTCGCTCTGGCCGAAGATCTCGCCGGTGTCGCTGCGGCCGTTCATGCCGGAGAAGCCCTCGTGGGCGTAGGCGGTGGCCTCGTCCCAGCCGAAGGTGGACCGCAGGATCGAGTTGAAGTCGGTGAGCGCGCTGGTCTGGCTCGCCGCCCCGCTGAATCCGCCGTCGAACGGCATGATGGAGAAGTTGTTCGGGGTGAACCCCTGCGCCTTCGCCTCCAGCAGCATCTGCTTGCCGAACCAGCCGGTGCCGTCCGCCGTGCCGGCCGTGGTCACGGAGACGTACAGGCCCGGGTTGTCCTGCTGGAGGATCTTCGCGGCGCCGATCTCGTTCTTGATGGCCGCGGTGTTCTCGTACTCCGGCTCCTCCAGGTCGAAGTCGATCGCGTGCAGGCCGTACTTGGTGATCACCTGCTGGTACGCCGCCGCCGTGGACGCCGCGTCCGCGCACGCCTGGCCGAGCTTGGTGCCGCCGTAGCCGCCGATGGAGACGGACACGTCGCCGCCCTTGGCGCGGATGGTGTCGATCATCGACTTCACGGCGGTGTCCGAGGACACCGGTGCCGTGCCGCCCCAGGTGGGCGAGCAGCCGCCCCCGGCGGGGGCGAGCACGAAGGCCAGCTGGAACGCCTTGAGACCGGTGGCGTCCATGATGGCGGCCGGGTCCGGCGGGTCGTTGTCCAGCGGCATCAAGTACGGAGCGGCCGCGTACCAGCGGTTGCTCAGGGCGTCCTGGGGAGTGGCGCCCGAGGCGTTGGCCGCGACCAGTGCGGTGGTGCCCGCGGCGGCGAGCACGACGGCGGCCGCCGCGCTCAGACAGGCGTGAAGACGTCTCACTGCGTGCCTCCAGAGGGTGGGGGTGAGCCCGCGTGGGGGAGGTGGCCCCACCCTCCGGGAGTTGTTGCGCTCACGTCAATGAGTTGGCCTGGACCAACCCGCTCTTTGGACTAGACCATACGTTCCCTTTGCCCTTTGCCGACCAAACACAGACCGAAGCCCCGTTCGGCGGCAGGCTCCCGTGGTGACCGACGTGCCCCGGGTCGCCGGATCGAACGACCGGGCGGCGGACGGAAGTCGGCGTCCACGCATACGGCAAGGGGGCCGGACCCCGCCTTCCGGCGCGGTCCGGCCCCCCGGCCCCGGTGGCTCAGCCGGCCTGCTTCCGCAACACGATCTGCGTCTGCGTCGTCTGCCCGACCAGCCGGTCCCGGTCGTCCCGCAGGTCCGTCTGCACCACGATGAGCGTGCCGCCCAGGTGCAGCGGCCGGGCCGTGGCGTGGACCCGGCCCGAGGTGACCGCCCGCAGGAAGTTGGTCTTGGACTCCACCGTGGAGGTGCCGACGGCCCCCTCGGGCAGATTGAGGTACGCGCACACCGCGCCCACGCTGTCCGCCAGCGCCATCAGCGCCCCGCCGTGCAGCGCGCCGCCGACCGTGCACGCCTCGGGTGACCAGGCGAGTGCGCCCACGGTGCGCTCGGCGGTGGCCTCCCGCAGCTCGATGCCGAGGCCGGCCGCGAACGGCATGGAGGCCAGCAGCTCGGCGGGCTCGGAGAGGGACGTCATGACGTACCGCCTTTCGTGGGTGCCGGGTGGATCACGGGTGCCGGTTGATCACGAGTCTGCCAGCCGGAGTCTCCTCCCGTGCGGGAACGGGGAGTTCGCGGGTCCCGTTTCGGACGCACCGTCCTGGTCGCCCGGTCCGCCGCGTACGGCCCCGAACCGCACCGGTGCTGCCCGGGGATGATGACGCATCCGCGCATCGCCGAGGCGGCCGTCCGGCGCGGGGTGCGCCTGGGGACCTCGGGCGCCGCGACAAGGAGTGCAGGGACTGGCTGAAGACCCGTGAACTGCGGGTGGGGAAGGGGTTCCTGGCCCGGCCGCGTCCGGTGGCCCTCGCCCGCCGCCTGTGGCGCCGGCCCGTTGCGCGGACCGCGCAACACCGTGCCGGCCCACCCGCGGCTGCGCGGGCCCGCCGGCCGGCTGCTGCGGACGGCGGGCGCCCCGCGCACCCGCGGCCACGAACGCGCCCTGACAATCGGCCCTTTGGTCATGGGCGCCCCGCGCACCCGCGGCCGGGATCCGGCCGCTGTACGCACCCGCGGCCCGGACCCGGCCGCCCCCGCCTGTCGCCGCGCGCGGCCTGTGCGAACGGTCCGGGGCCTATTACTGGCGCGTACGTGTCAAATGTTCACCAAGTTGTGGAGTGCTGCCCATCGATGTGATCAGGTCTCCTGCGTCGGCAGAGTCGAATGCCTGTTCCTGGAGGTCTGGTGTCCGAACCAACCCGCGGCAGACGGTGGTTCACCGTCTGCGCGATCACCGCGTCCGCCGCGCTCGTGGCGATACCCCCGTCGTCGGCCGCCGGCCGCTCGGCGAGCCCCTTCGGCGTCCGCGCCCTCGATCAGCTCGCCAAGGAGCGGACCCAGTCGGTGGGCGCCATGACGCCGCACCTGTCGGCGGACGGCGACGGCGGCAACGAGGCGGACGAGATCGCCGAGGGCGCGGACCAGTACGCCGAGGCCCGCACGTCGCCCGGTATCGTCGCACCGGGCGCCTACGGCGCCGCGTGGGGCGACCTCGGCAGGCTCAGGAGCACCGGCGGCAGCTGGCGCAACATCACGGACCTGCCGTACGACTCGGACGACCCGCGCTACCGCGACTTCGACTCCAACTCCAGCGGCGGCTCGGGCGACGTCACCGGACGGATGGCAGCCGTCGCCGCCGACGACGACGGTTACGTGTACGCGGGCAGCGCGGGCGGCGGCGTGTGGCGCTCGCGCACCGGCGGCGGGAACTGGCAGCCCATCAGCGACGAGCTGCCCTCCCAGTCCACCGGTGCCCTCGCCGTCGACGGGGGCGGCCGGCTGTGGCTCGGCACCGGCGAGGCCACGACCAACTCCGACGCCTACCTCGGCAGCGGCGTCTACGTCCTCGCCCACCCGCACCACGGCAGCTTCTCCCAGCGCACCCGGGTCGGCGGCGACGAGCTGGAGAGCACCACCATCCACGAGCTGCGCTTCGCCGGCGGCACGGTGTGGGCGGCCACCAGCGAGGGCGTGTGGAGCCACTCCACCAGGGACCTCGACGGTCCCTGGAAGCTGGAGTTCGCACCGAATCCCGACTACCTGCCGAACGGCCCGAAGGCCCACGACCCGGCCGCGGCGTACAAGAACATCGCCAATGACATCGCCATCGACCCCCAGGACCCGGCCAAGGTGGTCCTCGCGGTCGGCTGGCGCAGCGGCGACGACTACAACGGCTTCTACACCAAGTCCGACGGCGCGTGGAAGCGGATCACCAGCGGCCTCGGCGACCTGCCGGCCGACCCGGAGGACGTCGGCAACGTGACCTTCGCCCGGTCCGCCGACGGCTCCCGCTACTACGCCATCGACCAGTCGCCCGAGCAGCTCGGCACCAACCCGGACAGCGGCCTGGAGGGCATCTACGTCTCCAAGTCCGGCTCGCCGGCGGGCCCGTGGACGAAGATCGCCGACTACAAGGGCCTGGCCGCCGACAACTCGGCGCTGACCTCCCCGGGTTACATGCCCGGCGTGCAGGCCTGGTACAACCAGTTCCTCGCCGTCGACCCGAGCGACCCGGAACACCTGTACGCCGGACTCGAAGAGGTCTACGAGACCAAGGACGGCGGCAGCACCTGGTCGACCGTGGGCCCGTACTGGAACTTCACCTTCTCCTGCTGGAGCATCGACCCCGCGAAGCAGACCGGTGACTGCAACCCCACCACCCACTCCGACCAGCACGGCGTCGCCATCGGCACCTACCACGGCAAGCCGTACGTGTACGTGGGCAACGACGGCGGCGTCTACAGGCGCCCGGTCGACGGCTCCCAGGACGCCGACGGCCACGCCACCGACTGGACGTCCCTGAACGACGGCACCATCGACGCCCTGGAGTACTACTCCGTGGGCATCGGCAAGGACCTCGACCACGGGGGCGTCTCCGTCACCGGCGGTCTGCAGGACAACGGCCAGTCCATGCTGCGCGGCAACGACACGGTGATGGGCTCCAACTTCGGCGGCGACGGCGGCGACACGCTCACCGACCCCGCCAACGGCTGCAACATCGCCCAGGAGTACGTCTACCTCGCCGTCCAGGTCACCCAGAACTGCGCGGTCAACGACGGTGGTTGGGTGAACGATCCGAGCAAGATCACGTCGTACTCGGTCGCCCCGCCCGACAACGCCACCGGCGAGGCCCGCTTCATCGCCCCGCTCGCCGCGGACCTGAAGGACAGCGACACCTGGGTCGCCGGCGGCCGGCACGTGTGGGTGCAGCACCACGGCTACGCCATCCGCAGCGGCTCCGAGTGGACCAGCGCCCACGACCTCGGCAAGGGGCGTACCACCACCGCCGTCGCCGCCTCCGGCGGGAAGGTGTACGCCGCCTGGTGCGGCCCCTGCAACGACCAGGGCTTCGCCCGCGGCATCTCGGTCGGCAACGCGGACGGCACCGGCTGGCACGACATCAGCCTGCCCGTGGACGGCACGGTGCCCAACCGCTACCTCAGCGGCTTCGCCGTCGACCCGGACGACGCCGACCACGTCTACCTGACGGTCAACGGCTTCTCCCGCCACTGGACCGAGGGTCCCGGCGCCGGGGTCGGCCACGTGTTCGAGTCCACCGACGGTGGCACCACCTGGAAGGACATCTCCGAGAACCTCCCGGACGTGCCCACCAACGGCGCGCTGGTGACCGCGGACGGCGGCCTCGCCGTCGCCACCGACCTCGGCGTCGTCTACCGGGCGCCGGGCGGCACCACCTGGAAGCGCGTCGGCGACCTGCCCGCCGTCGCCGTGCTCCAGCTGAAGACCAGCCCCGACGGCGGCACGCTGTACGCCGCCACGCACGGCCGGGGCATCTACACCTTCAAGGTCGGCAAGCTGCGCTGACCGGGACCGGGGGAGGGGTGGCCGTACGGTCACCCCTCCTGCGCGTCACGCGGACGGTCCCGCGACGCTCCGCAGCGACACCGCCGAGGGCGGCGCCGTCGTGAGACCGGCCCCCGTGGTCCGTGTCCACCAGTCGGCGCCGTCCTCGACGTAGCGCAGCAGGATGCCCTCGCGGATCGCCCACGGGCAGACCACGGCCCGGCGCAGCCCCATCAGCTTCAGGGCCGTGTGCCCGACGACGGCACCGGCCAGGCTCTGGGCGGCGCGCGGCGCGGAGATGCCGGGTAACTGGGCGCGCTCGGCGGCGGGGCGGGCGGCCAGCGCCCCCACGGCCTCCCGCAGGTCCCGGCGCAGCAGCGCGCGCGGCTCGAAGGGGCCGAACCGCCCCGGCGCCGCCCCGCACAGCCGGGCCAGCTGCTGGAACGTCCGGGAGCTGACGGCCGCGGTGCGCGGCGACTCCCACCGTATCCGCGCCGCCACGTCCCGCAGTTCATGACGGATCCGGCGGCGCAGCTCCTTCAACTCGCCGGCCCCGGGCGGGTCCTGGACGCCCAGGTACTCGCGGGTGAGGCGGTTCGCGCCCAGCGGCAGCGAGGCGGCGAAGTCCGGCAGCCGCCCCCGCCCGAAGGCGACTTCCAGCGAGCCGCCGCCGATGTCCAGCAGTGCGAGCGGGCCCGCCTTCCAGCCGAGCCAGCGGCGGGCCGCCAGGAACGTCAGCTCGGCCTCTGTCTCGCCCGGCAGCGTGCACATCCGGATCCCGGTCCCGGACGCCACCCGCTCCAGCACCTCCGCGCGGTTCGGGGCACCGCGCACCACCGCCGTGGCGAACGCCAGCGGGCCCGAGGCGCTCCACCGCAGTGCCGTGTCGCCCGCCTCGGCCACCGCCTTGACCAGCCGCTCCACCGCCTCCTCCGCGATCGTGCCGTCCGCACCGACCTGTTCGGACAGGCGCAGCTTCCACTTGACGGTGTGCACCGGCAGCGGAACACCCCCTTCCACATCCGCGATCACCAGTCGCACCGTGTTCGATCCCGCGTCCACCACACTCAGCCGCATGGCCGGGTGCGTACCCACTCCACCCCCCGGAACGCCTGCGCCCGAGGGGCGGACGCGCGCACACCCCGGCCCCGCGGGCGGCGCCCGGGGCGCGCCGGACACCGGCCGGCGCGCACCGGGCGACCGCCCGCCCCTGTCCGGATCCGGGCCCCGCCCGCCCCCCGTGGCCCACCGCTGTACTTGGATGGACGCCACCACTGTCGGCATGGGGAGCGGCACATGACCGGTACGGCAGCGACCAGAGTCCTGGTGATCGGCGGCGGCATCGCGGGCAGCGCCGCCGCACTGGGCCTGCACCGAGCGGGCTGCGACGTCCGCGTGTACGAGGCGCACCGCGGCCCTGCCGAACACATCGGCGCCTTCCTCACCCTCGCCAGCACCGGCATGCGTGCCCTGGCCCAGCTCGACGCGGTCACCGCCGTGACGGCCATCGGTTTTCCGCTGACTTCGCTGCGCCTGCTCGACGCGCGGGGCGCCGAACTGGCCCATGTCCCGCTCGGCGAGATCGCCGACCCCGATCTGCGCTACCGCTGCCTGCGGCGCGGCGAGCTGAACGCCGCGCTCCACAAGGAGGTGCTGCGGCGCGGCATCCGCCTCGTCCACGGCGCCCGGCTGACGTCCGTGACGGACGGCCCGAGCGCCGTGACCGCGCGCTTCGCGGACGGCACCACCGCGACCGGCGATCTGCTCATCGGCGCCGACGGCCTGAACTCCGCCGTCCGCCGCGCCCTCCTGCCCGGTGTCCGGCCCGCCTACGCGGGACAACGCGTCTTCTACGGCCGCACACCGGGTGTCCCGGGCACGGGCGGCAGCGGCGTCATCACCATGGTGCGAGGCAGCGAGAGCGCCTTCGGGTACGCCAACGCGCCGACGGGGGAGGCGTACTGGTTCGCCCGCGTCGGCGGCGACCCGCTGCCAGGCCGGGCGACGGGCGCCCGGAAGGCCGTACCGCGCGCCGACCTGCTGCCCCTGCTGCGCGGGGACACCACGCCGGCCGCCGCGCTCGTCGCCGCCGCGGCGGCCCCCGTCATGGTCGCCAACGCCACCGAGATGCCGCTCGGCACCCGCTGGCACGTCGGCCGTGTCCTGCTCATCGGGGACGCCGCCCACGCGGCCTCCCCGGCCACCGGACAGGGCGCCTCGATGGGGCTGGAGGACGCGGTCGTCATCGCCAAGGCGCTGCGCGACCTCCCGGACGCCGCACGGGCGTTCGACGCCTACGAGCGGCACCGGCGCCCGCGCGTGGAGCACAACATCACCGTCAGCGGCGGCATCTCGCGCGGCACCCACGCCCCCGCCCGCCCCGCGGACCCGAACCACCGCCCCGACCACCGGGACGAGGAACTGATCCGCCGGCTCGCCTGGGACCGGCCCCTGTCCGAGAACGGCTGACCGCACGGCCCGCGCGCGACAGCGCAAGAGCCGGCGCACGGGAGGCCATGTCCCGGATCGTGGACACGGAGGGCGGCTGGAAGGCGTTCTACGAGCACGTCGCACGCGCCCCGATCGCCGCCAAGACGGCCCCCGGCTCCTGGCACGAGTGGTACGACCGCGCCTGGTCCCCGCCCGGCACCGGCGGCAAGGAGAGCGACGTCGCCACCCGCAAACGGCGTCCGACCGGCGACGCGGGCGCCTACGCGAACGCCTCCTGCCACCGCTGGTTCCTCGACGGCGCCGACCGGACCAGCTCCCCGATCGTCGGGAGGACCGTGCGGTCGTGCCGCGCCTACGACCGCACGCACGACGCGGACGGCGGGTACGTCGACCTCACCCTCCCGCGACCCCGCCGGACGCCGCCACCGGATCGCCGCGGGCACCGGCCGTATCCTCGTCCCGCTCCCCGGCGGCTCCGCCGCCGCCGCGGCCCGGTCCACCCACCCCCACGGCCCGCGCCTCCCGGACGTTCACGCCGACCGGCGACGGGGCCCGCGCCGTCGGCGACGCCGGGACCGGCGCCCCGCTCGGCGTCGACTCCACCACGACGGCGGACCGCGCCCGGGGCACCACGCCCACCGCCACCGGGCGGAGGGGGAGCCCGGCCGTCGGACAGTGGTGGTCAGTGATCCCGGACGTCCCCCGACCGGCGCCCACCGCCTCGTCACCGCCACAGCGGCCTCGTCCCCGGTCTGTCCGCCCACTCCGGGCGGCTCGCCGGGACCGCCCCGGCGCGCACCTGGAGCGCCCCCGGCGGCAGCGCCGTCGGCAGGGGCCGCACCGCCGCCGAGCAGACGCCCGCCCTCACCCCGGAACGGGGACAACTCCGGTCCACCACCAGGCAGTCGGGCATAGGCTGCGCCCATGACGATCACCTACGGGGAGTCCGATGCCCGCCTGGCCGTGACCGCGGCACGGGCGGGCGCCGCCGTCGTGCGCGACCTGTACGGCGGCCGGCTCGCGCGCCACGAGAAGACCGCGGGCGACTTCGCGACCGAGGCGGACATCGCAGCCGAGCGGGCCATCCTGGACGTGCTGCGCACCGCCCGCCCGGACGACGCCGTCACCGGCGAGGAGAGCGGTGCGACCGGCGCCGAGGGGGCCCGCCGCCGCTGGCTGGTCGACCCGCTGTGCGGCACCCTCAACTACGCGGTGCGGACCATGCTCGTCGGCGTCAACGTGGCACTGCGGGTGGACGGAGAGGTGACCGCGGCGGCGACGGCCGACCCGTTCACCGGCGAGGTCTTCTGGACCGACGGCTCCCGGGCCCGGCTGGGCACCGAGCAGGGCGGCGACGAGAAGCTCGCCCCGTCCGCGGCCTCCGCGCTGGTGGACGTCAACCTGGACCCGCCCTTCCCCAACGCCCCCGGTTTCCGGGTGCCCCTCCTGCTCGCCGACCCCGGCTTCACCGAGTGGTTCCGGCCCCGGGTGATCTCCAGCACCCTGGCCGTCGCCTGGGTCGCCGCCGGACGCCGCGCCGCCTACGTCACCGACGGCGACCTCCGCGACAGCGTGCACTTCGCCGCCGGGATCGCCCTGTGCCGGGCCGCCGGCTGCACGGTGACCGGCCTGTACGGCGAGCCGGTGCACACCGGCAGGGGCGGACTGATCGCCGCGGCCGATCCCGGTACGCATGCCGCACTCCTCGCGATGGTCAGGCGGCAGACACGAGAGGTGACCTGACGGTATGTCATGAGCCGCCGTCCGCACTGGCGGTTCGGCTTCCGAAGGCTTGTGCGCCCCGCGGCTCGCCGATCAAACCGAAGCGTGGACCGAACAGTGCGCGAGCGTGTCGCCCGACGTCCTTCCCGTGCCCCCGCCCGCGCCCTGGGACCGGGTGCCACCGGTCCGGTCCCGGGACGCGCCCCGCGTGGATCGCCCCAGGACCTGAGCGCCTTCGCGGGTTTGCGCGGCTCGCCCGGTGCAACCCGTCCGACACGGCACCGACCGGCTCAGGAGGAGCAATGGACCACTCGCGCGCACCCGTACTGGAGGCTCTGGAGGAGTTCCGGCGCCGGGGAGACGTGGTCTTCGGGCCACCCGGACACAAACAGGGCCGCGGCACCGACCCCCGGGTCGCCGACGTCCTCGGCCTGGACGTCTTCCGCTCGGACGTGCTCTCCCTGAACGGCCTCGACGACCGCCGCCAGTCCCAGGGTGTGCTGGAGCAGGCCCAGGAGCTGATGGCGGACGCCGTCGGCGCCGAACACGCCTTCTTCTCCACCTGCGGCAGCTCCCTGTCGGTCAAGACCGCGATGCTCGCGGTGGCGGGCCCGGGTGAGAAGCTGCTGCTGTCCCGCAACGCCCACAAGTCGGTCATCGCCGCAGTGATCATCAACGGCGTGGACCCGGTCTGGGTCCACCCCAAGTTCGACACCGAGCGCCATCTGGCCCATCCGCCCGAGCCCGACGACGTACGGCGCCGGCTGCGTGAGCACCCGGACGCGAAGGGCATGCTGCTGATCACGCCCACCGACTGGGGCACCTGCGCCGACATCCGAGGCTTGGCCGGCGCCTGCCACGCCGAGGACGTGCCGCTCATCGTGGACGAGGCGTGGGGCGCCCATCTGCCCTTCCACCCCGGACTGCCCGCCTGGGGCATGGACGCCGACGCCGACCTCGTGGTCACCAGCGTCCACAAGATGGGCGGCGCCATCGAGCAGAGTTCGGTCTTCCACCTCCAGCACGACCGGGTCGCCCCCGAGGTGCTCAAACAGCGCGAGGACCTGCTCGGCACCACCAGCGCCTCCTCCCTGGTGTACGGCGCCCTGGACGGCTGGCGGCGCCAGATGGCCGAACGGGGGCGCGAACTGATGGACGCGGCCCTGCACCGCGCCGAACGGATCCGTGCCGTGCTGCGCGAGCTGCCGGGGCTGGAGGTGATGGGCGGCGAGGTCATCGAGGAGGGACTGGCGGCCGAGTTCGACCCCATGAAGATCGTCGTGGACGTACGCGGCCTCGGCATCAGCGGCATGCAGGCCACCGAATGGCTGCGCGCCCACTGCCACGTCGACATGGGCGGCTCCGACACCTGCCGGGTCAACGCCTCCATCACCTACGCCGACGACGACGAGACCGAGAAGATCCTCGTGGAGTCGCTGCGCTCCCTGGTGGAGCACGCCGACTCGATCGAACGGCGGCCCCGGGTGCACCTGCCCGAGCCCGCCGTCCTGGAACCGGAACAGGCGATGCTGCCCCGCACGGCCTTCTTCGGGCCCGCCGAACAGGTGCCCGCCGAACGCGCCGCCGGACGCGTCGCCGCCGAGATGGTCAGCCCCTACCCGCCCGGAGTACCGGTCGTCGCGCCCGGCGAGGTCATCACCGAGGAGATGGTGGACTTCCTGCGCAGCGGAGTCGCGCACGGCTTCCTGATCGCGGACGCGGCGGACCCCACGCTCAAGACCCTGCGGGTCGTCGCCCGGGACTGAGACCCCCGGCCGTCCCGAACTGCGCGGACGCGGAGCTGCCCCTAGGGTGTCGTATGCGGGCAGCCGGGTGCTGCCCTGACCCGGGTCAAGAAACCGGCCCCCTGACGAAGGCGCCCTCGGCAAAGGGGGCTTGACCCTGCCCGAGCGGTCTCCGGGCACGGACCAGCGCGTCCGGCGGGCCAGCTGTCCCGGCAACTCTATGGGAGACGGCCCGACTTCACCCCGGCCGGGAAATCAACCGATTCCCCGGTTTCGGACGCCCCGGCCCGGGGACCTCGGAACGAGGGCCGACCGCCCTTTTGTTCATGTCCGGCCTGATTCGTCCGTCCGACGGCCGACCGCACCTCGCCGTGCCGGGCCCGCCCCGTGATCAGCGAAGGAATGGTACCGATGAGCGAGAAGAACCCCCTGAAGCGAGCGGCGGACGCCCTGAAGGGTACGGGTGGCGGGCCGGAGGAAGGCATCCCCGGCAAGCCGGGACCCGAGTCGCCGTCCGTCGCCGAGCCGACCGAGGCCCGCGAGCCGCTGCCCCCCAAGCCCGACCAGACCGGCCCGGACACCGTCTCCCCGACCGGCCAGCCCACCGGCGCGGACCAGGCCCGGATGGCCCAGAGCGGCAGCTACCTCACCAACGCCCAGGGCACCCGTCTCCCCGACACGGACCACTCCCTCAAAGCGGGGCCCCGGGGCCCGGTCCTCCTCCAGGACCACCACCTGCGCGAGAAGGTGATGCACTTCGACCACGAGCGCATCCCCGAGCGCGTGGTGCACGCCCGCGGCGCCGGCGCCCACGGCGTCTTCCGCAGCTACGGCACGGCGGCGAACGTCACCAAGGCGGCCTTCCTCGCCGAGGACGTCGAGACCCCGGTGTTCGTCCGCTTCTCCACGGTCCTCGGCTCCCGCGGCTCCGCCGACACCGTGCGCGACACCCGCGGTTTCGCCACGAAGTTCTACACCAGCGAGGGCGTCTTCGACCTGGTCGGCAACAACATCCCGGTCTTCTTCATCCAGGACGCGATCAAGTTCCCGGACGTCATCCACGCCGGCAAGCCGCACCCGGACCGGGAGATCCCGCAGGCGCAGAGCGCGCACGACACCTTCTGGGACTTCGTCACCCTGCACACCGAGGCCGCCCACCACACCCTGTGGAACATGTCCGACCGGGGCATCCCGCGCTCCTTCCGCACCATGGAGGGCTTCGGGATCCACACCTTCCGCCTGGTGGACGCCGACGGCGGCACCACCCTGGTGAAGTTCCACTGGAAGCCGAAGCTGGGCGTGCACTCCCTGGTGTGGGAGGAGGCGCAGATCATCAACGGCGTCGACCCCGACTTCCACCGCCGGGACCTCGCCGACGCGATCGAGGCGGGCGCCTACCCCGAGTGGGAGTTCGGCATCCAGACCTTCCCCGACACCCCCGACCAGACCTTCGAGGGCATCGACCTGCTGGACCCGACGAACATCGTCCCCGAGGAACTGGCCCCCGTTCAGCCCATCGGGCTGCTCACCCTGGACCGCAACCCGTCGAACTTCTTCGCCGAGACCGAGCAGGTCGCCTTCCACCCCGGCCACCTCGTCCCCGGCATCGACATCACCGACGATCCGCTGCTGGCCGGCCGGCTCTTCTCCTACCTGGACACCCAGGTCACCCGTCTCGGCGGCCCCAACTTCCCGCAGATCCCGATCAACCGGCCGCACGCGCCCGTCAACGACATGCTGCGCGACAGCTTCCACCAGACCGCCGTGCACCGGGGCGTGGCCCCCTACCGTCCCAACTCCCTCGACGGCGGCTGCCCGTTCACCGCGGGCGCCGACATGGGCGCCTACGTCGAGGCGCCCGTACGGGTCCCGGAGGCGACCAAGGTCCGTGAGGCGCCGGAGTCGTTCGCCGACCACTTCAGCCAGCCGCGCCGGTTCTGGCTGAGCATGAGCCCGGTGGAGCGCGAGCACATCATCGGCGCCTACACCTTCGAACTCGCCAAGTGCTACGAACAGGCCATCCGCGAGCGGGCGTTGCAGGTGCTCGCCAACATCGACCCGGAGCTGTGCGAAGGCGTCGCCGCCGGCCTCGGCCTGCCCGCCCCCGAGCCCACCGAACCGCTCGCCGACGTCGAGCCCAGCCCCGCCCTGTCCCAGGTCGGCCGCACCTGGCCCACCGACGGCCGGGTCATCGGCATCATCACCGGCGAGGACGGCGACCTCGACGGCGTGGCCGCCGTCCGCCAGGAGGTGCTGGACGGCGGCATGGTCCCGCTGGTCATCGCCCCCAAGGGCGGCCAGCTCGGCTCGGGCGGCGACGCCCTGACCGTGCAGCGGACCTACGCCACCGCGCGCTCGGTGGAGTACGACGCCCTGCTGGTGGCAGGCACCCCCGGCGTCGGCGCCGACGCGTACGGCGCCCGCGACGCCAAGGCCGGCCTGCCGACCGCCCCGTCCACCCCGGACCCCCGGGTGGGGCTGCTGCTCGCGGAGGCGTTCAGGCACGGCAAGGCCATCGGCGCCGCCAAGGGCGGCCAGGACGTCCTGGAGGCGGCCGGCATCCCGCTCGACGCCCCCGGGGTGATCGTCGGGGACGGCGCGACGGCGGTCCTCCAGGAGCTCGTCCGACTGCTGGGCGCCCACCGCGTCTGGGAGCGTTTCCCGGCCACCGCCTGAGCGGCCCGGGTGTGCCGCGGGGTGGTTCCCCCCGATGGGGGCCACCCCGTCGGCGTATCCGGGGAGGCGGGCCCGCCGGGCGCCGGGTGTGATGGTCCTGTCCCTAGTTTCAACCAGTGAGGCAGATCCATGCGCATCCGCAGCATCGCCGCAACGGCCGTTCTCGCAGGCGCCTTCGCGCTGGGCGGCGCCACCGGCGCCTTCGCGTCCGACCACGACCCGACGACCGGTGTCGCCGTCGGCAGTCCGGGCTTCCTGTCCGGCAACGTCTTCCAGATGCCGATCGACATCCCGGTCAACATCTGTGGCGACACCTTCGGCTACGCTTCGCTGCTGAACCCGGCGGTCGGCAACACCTGCGTCAACCAGTGACGGAGCGTCCGTGCGCCGGCTCCCCGCCCCGGGGGGCCGGCGCACGGGGCCGTCAGGACGCCGCGGTACGGCACAGCAACAGGCAGATGTCGTCGTCGTGTTCGGAGTCGCGCAGCATCGGCCTCAACACGGCGTCGGCCGCCGCGTCCAGTTGCCGGAGCTCCGCCGCGCCGAGCGCGCCCATGGCCCGCGCCAGCCGCTCGATGCCCGCGTCGATCCCCGCGGAACGCCGCTCCACCAGGCCGTCCGTGTAGAGCGCGAGCATGGCGCCCGGCGGCAACTCCTCGTGGTGCTCCTCGTATTCGTACGGCACCGGCACCCCGAGCATGATCCCCGGCTTGGCGTCCAGCACCCGCACCTCGCCGCCGGGGCCGCGCACCAGCGCGGGCGGATGCCCGGCCGCCGCCCACACCACCCCGGGCTCGCCGGGCGTGAACCGGGCGACGGCACAGGTCGCGTACAGCTCCGGCTGCTGATGGCGCAGCATCCGGTGCAGCAGCGTGAGGATGCGCGCGGGCCCGTTGCCCTCCACGGCGTAGGCGCGCAGCGCGGTGCGCAACTGGCCCATGATCACCGCGGCGCGCAGCCCGTGCCCGGTGACGTCCCCGATCACCGCCAGCACACTGCCGTCGGGCCCGGGGAACGCGTCGTACCAGTCGCCACCGATGTTCAGCCCGTGCGTGGCCGGCAGATAGCGCGCCGCGAGCGCGAGGCCCGGCGTGTCCGGCAACTCGGTGAGCTGGGCGCGCTGTAGGGCCTCGGCGACGTCCCGGTGCTGCTCGTACTGGCGGGCGTTGTCCAGCGCGATGCCGGCCCGGCGGGCCAGCTCCAGCAGCATCACGGCGGTGTCCGGGGCGAACCGCTCGCCGGGCGCCGACAGGGTCAGCACGCCCTGCACGGTGCGCGCGCCCAGGGGCAGGCACAACAGCGGCCGGTCGGGGGAGAGCGCGGAGGCCGGCAGATCGTCCACGCCCGGCAGTCCACCGGGGTAGGGCCCCGCGTGCTGGGGGCGCCCGGTGCGGGCCGCCGTCACCGCGGCCGCCGCCCGTTCGGCCGGCGGGGTCCGCTCGTCGTCGACCAGCCAGACGTCCACGTGCCGGGCGTACTCCGGCACCAGCAGCTTGGGCAGCCGGCGCAGGATGTCCTCGTGGTCGAGGGAGGCGTTGAGCGCGGCGCTGGCGTCGGCGAGGAAGGTCAGCAGACGGCGGGCGTCCTCCGCCTCCGCGCGAGCCGCCCGCTCGGCGTCGAGCAGTTCCCGCTGCGCCAGCGCGGCCGCCTCCAGCTCGGCGTGCAGTGCGAGCACACCCTGGTTGGTCTGGTGCAGCTCCTCCCGATGGAACCGGACCAGCTCCTCCGCCTCGTCCAGCCCCGCCAGCACGACGGCGGTGTCCTCGCCCGCGTCGAGCAGCGCCCGCGCGAGGTCGGCCTCGGTCACCTCGCCCGGCCGGGGCAGGGGCCGGGGCAAGGGGGAGGGACAGGCCAGGGTGTGCCGCCAGGGCTCGGGACCGTCCAGGGCGAGGCGGAGCGTCCCGCCGGCGGTCAGGGTCAGTTGCTGCCGCTGCCCGTCCCGGCAGGGCCGCAGCCGGCTGGTCAGCGCGGCCAGGAAACGGGCGCGGTCGCGCGCCGGTACCCCCGCGTCGGCGGTGAGCCGCGCCAGCAGGGCACGGGCGCGGGCCGCGTCGACGGGGCCGGTGAGGGTCCAGGTGGCGGAGGTCGTCGTCATGGGCACGGGTCCGGGGCGAGTACGGCGACGCTGGTGTCGTCGCGCGGGGGGCGGGCGGGGCTGCCCGCGTCCCGCAGGACGGCAGCGGCCAGCACCGACGGATCGTGGGCGAGCAGCCGCGGGTCCTCGGGCGGGGTCCAGCGGCTGGGCAGCCCGTCACTGTGCACCACGAGCAGACTGTCCCGGTGCCACGGCACGCGGCGCAAGGGGACGTGCGCCGGGAAGTACGCCCCGACGATCCCCGGATGCGACACCAGGGACGTCCACCCGTCCGCGGTGCGCAGCCGGGCGCCTATGTTGCCGACCCCGGCGAACGCGAGTTCCCCCTTCGCCGTGTCCACCTGGGCCACGGCGACCGCGGCTCCCCGGGTCGGGCGCAGCGCGCCGTGCAGCCGCCGCAGGATCTCCGGCGGCGGCAGGTGCGCGGCCCGCCGCAGCTCCGTCACCGCCGCGGTGGACGCGTGCCCCGCCTTGGGCCCGTGCCCCAGCCCGTCGGCGAGCAGCAGGGTCGCCCGCCCGTCCCGGCGCACGCAGTCCCAGGCGTCCCCGGAGGTCTCGGCCCGAGCGAGGGACACGACGATGCCGCCGGCCGAGGGACCTTCGGTCTTCGGGCCGCCCCGCTCGCGCTCCGGATCTATCCGCGCCGTCGCCACCGTGCCGCGCCCCGGGGCGCCGTACAGCCGGAAGACGTCGGCGTTGCGCAGACAGCTGCCGAGTCCCGCGCCGAGGGAGGATTCGGCGGTGGTGCAGCCGTCGCGCAGGGCCGCCGCGACATCGGCGATGCCGGGCCCGTGGTCCAGCGCGAACAGCCGTACCGAGGTGCCCGTGCCCGAGGGCGAGGCCACGAGGTTGACCACCAGGGTGCCCCCGCCCGCGTGCCGCAGCAGGTTGGTGGCCAGCTCGGTGGCCACCAGCTCCCCGGCCGCCGTACGGTCCGGTCCCAGTCCCGCCTGCCCGCACGCCTCCCGGACCGCCGTACGGGCGTCCCGGACCCGCGTGGAGTCGTGCACCGGGACCTCCCACACCCGGCTCATCCCACCCCCGGCCGCGACGAAGGCACCTGGTTCACCCAGGCCACGGCCGTGACGGTCGTGCCCCGGCCCGGTTCGGTGTCCACGCTGAACTCCTGCACCAGCCGCTTGGCACCGCTGAGTCCCAGCCCGAGGCCGCCCCCGGTGGTGTAGCCGTCGGTCATGGCCAGCTCCAGGTCGCGGATGCCGGGTCCGCTGTCGACGAAGCTCATCCTGAGGCCGCGGGCGCGGCCGTTGTCCAGCGGAGTGATCTCCGCGTGCCCGCCACCGCCGTGCACCAGGGTGTTGCGGGCCAGTTCGCTCGCCGCCGTGACCAGCTTCGTCTGCTGCACCAGACCGAATCCGAGGGCCGCCGCGCACTGCCGCACCTGCTGCCGCACCCAGGCCAGATCCGCGTCCGAACCGATGGGCACGCTGGTCGCGGACGTCTGGCCGGACGACCGCATCATCTCCCCCTCTGGGACAGCACTTCCATGGCCCGGTCGACGTCCAGCGCGGTGGTCAGACCGGGCAGCGCCAGCCCCAGCTCCACCAGGGTGATCGCGACGGCGGGCCGCATGCCCGCGAGGACCGTACGGGCGGCGAGCAGCCGGGCGGTGGACGCGATCTCCGCGAGCACCCGCCCGAGGAAGGAGTCGACGACGTCCACTCCGGAGATGTCGATGACCACCCCCGTCACCCTGGTGGTGGCGACGCGGTGGCTGAGGTCCTGCTGCAGCTGTTCGGCGAGGCCGTCGTGGAGTTCGCCCTGGAGCGAGACGAGCAGGACGTCCCCCAGGGCGAGCACCGGTACGGGGGCCGGATGGGGGGTGGGCTCGTTCACCGGGCGCTCGTACCCGTCTGCGCACGGGAGACCTCGATGCCCTGCCGGCTCAGCGCGTAGGCCAGCGCGTCGGCGAGCGAGGCCCGGGTGAGCACCGAGCCCAGGTCGATGCCGAGCTGCACGATGGTCTGCGCGATCGCCGGACGGATACCGGAGACGATGCACTCGGCCCCCATCAGCCGCGCCGCGGCCACCGTCTTCATCAGGTGCTGCGCCACCAGCGAGTCCACCGTGGGCACGCCGGTGATGTCCAGGATGGCGTACCGCGCGCGCTGGTCGACGATGGCTTCGAGGAGCGACTCCATCACGACCTGGCTGCGGGCGCTGTCCAGGGTCCCGATCAGCGGTACGGCGACGGTGCCCTCCCACAGCTTGATGACCGGGGTGGCCACTTCGAGCAGTTGCTGGCGCTGCCGCTCGATCAGCTCCGCGCCCGCGTCCAGGGCGGTCTCCATCACGACCAGGCGAAGGGTGCCGAGCAGCAGGGTCAGCGCCAGCACGCTCTCCTGGGCCTGCGGGGCGGTGGGGTCGGCGAACTCCTCGCGCAGCAGGCCGACGGCGGGGGCGCGCAGGGCGGCCACCTCGTCGGCGATCCCGGACGGCGTGGCACCGGTGCGGGCCCGGTTCTGGGTCATCCGCCCCAACTGATCGCGCACCGGCTCGTACCCGGGTGCGCCCGTGTCCTCCAGGCGCCCGCTCACGGCCACGTCGGACAGGGCGTCCACGACCGCCTTGCTGGCCTCGACCGCCTCGTCCCGGGAGACCGTGAACACCGACCTGAACAGGGGGGCGTCCGCCCACCGCTGGGCGATCTGCTCGCGGCGCCGCTCCAGGAAGGACCCCACCAACTGCGGTGCCGACGCGGCCGCGTCCTGCTCCTTGGGCACTGTTCACACTCTCCTCTCGCACACCCGGGCGCCATCGTCCGGCAGTCGATCCTCGCCGCCCGGCACCCTAGCCCCCACCGTCCGGACGGGCCAAACCCAAGAGGGCGTCTGACCTGCCAACTCCCGTCGTAGCGAAGGGCGTTGACACAGCCGAGGTCCGGTGGCGGCCATCCGGCACCGCGTTGCGGCGCGGTTGCCGGTTGGCCGTCTACCCCGGATGGCGCGAGAGTCTCCCGACTGTTGCGGATGTCACCCGTCCGGGTGGCCGCCCGGGGTGTTCCCGGCCGGTCGGCGGAAGAGGGCCGTCCACGGCAGGGGCCGCCCGAACAACGCGGACTCCGGCGGCTCGTCCCCCACGGCGCGTGGTCGGCCCTTTCCCAGGTCGGCGAAGACGCGGCGCAGCGCCTCGGGCGCGGAGGGCGAGACCGCCGCGCGGACTCTGCTCGCGGTGGACGGCCGCGTCGGAAGGCTCCGAGCCCGTCAGCCCGTCAGCCCGTCAGCCCGTCAGCCCGGCGGCGAAGCGGGTGAGCGAGACGTACCCGCCGGGCGCCGGGGCGGGGGCCGGGAGGCGGGACGGCCGACCCGGCGGCGCGGGGGCGGGTGGTGGAAAGTGGAAACAGCCGAGTCGTGGATCAGCGGTACGGGGCCGCGCAGCGCCTCGGGGACGGGCGGGAAGACGTTCCCGGAGCGGAAGCGGACACCGCGCCGGCCTCCCGCGCTCGTCGGCCGCGCCGAGCGCGGTGGGGGAGGGCCCGACGGCGTCCACCGCGAAGCCGCGCTCGTCGAGGGCGCGTTGCGGCCGGACCGCAGCCGAGGCCCAGCACCCGGCCGGCGGGGACCGGACCGGGGCCGAGGTCCTCCACCCCGTGGATGCCCGCGTGGCACCGGCGGAGGGCGGGGCGCGCGCCCGAGGGGCAGCCGGGCCGCGGCGGGAGCCTCGCCGGAGGGCAGGGCGCGCGCCCGAGGGGCAGCCGGAGCCCCGCCGGTGCCCCGTCCCCCGCCGCTCCTCTATTCCCTCTCGGCCCGTCGCTCCGACGTACCTGTCGGGACCGCAGGGCGACTCGGGAGGGGGTCCGGCTGCGGCTGCTGTCGCTGCGCCTCCGGGGCGGCCCCCCGTCGGCGCCGCAGCAGCAGTCGTCTGGCCGGGCACTCGACCGCCTCGTAGAGAACCCAGGACAGCCCGAGCGAGATCGCGAACGCGGTGGCGGTGACGGCGAGACCCGCGAGGGCGCCGAAGTGGGGTTTGCTGCCCAGGAGCTCGGTGGCGGCGCGCAGCACCAGCAGGTGGATCATGTAGAAGGCGAACGACAGCTCCCCGAGCCGCACCAGGCGCCGGTGCCGCCACAGGGACGGCAACCCGTTCAGATCGGCGACGGCCGCCGCCGGGATGAGCAGGGTGAACCCGGCAAGCGTGCACACCGTGGCGGAATAGCCGGGCGTGACCTGGGGTACGAAGAAGTAACCGATGATCGCCAGCGCGAGGGATGCCTCCATGCCCGGCCCGCGCCACCGGCCGAGCAGCACCAGCCTGGCGGTGACCGCGCCGAGCACGAACTCGGGCAGCCGCGCCGCGGGGAACGAGTAGAGCGTGTACGTCCACCAGTGGTGCGCGTCCGACCAGGCCAGCACGAGCACCGAGGCCGCCGACAGGGCGCCCAGCGCGGCCGACGAGCGGGGGCCGAGGCGGCGCAGCAGCAGGATCAGCAGCGGGAAGCCGGCGTAGAAGAACGCCTCGCAGGCGAGCGACCAGCTGACCGGGTTGAGCGTCTGCCACCAGGGGTGCCACCAGGAGTGCAGCAGCAGGGCGTTGGCCAGGGCCTGCTGCGGCGCGGGCTCGCTCTGGTGCGCCAGGGTGAGGCCCATGAGCAGGGCCACGGCGAGGGTGACCAGGTGCACCGGGTAGATCCGGGCGAGGCGGCGCCGCCAGAAGGCGAGGGGTCTGTCGCCCGGCCGTGCCGACCAGGTCAGGACGAATCCCGACAGGACGAAGAAGAACGACACCCCGGTGGCACCGGCACCGAATCCCCAGCTGACCAGGTGGCCTCCGGTGCCTCCGAAATAGCCGAAGTTGTTGACGTGCAGTCCGAACACCAGCAGCGCCGCCATCCACCGCAGCCCCGTCAAGGACGGCAGGGAGGGATTGGCGGCGGGTGGGACACGGGCGTTCGTCGTGCCGGTCGGAGCGGGCGGCGTCGTCCGGAGCGCCCGGGTCGTCGCCGTGGTCATCGAATCACCTGCCGCAGAGGGTTGGCATGGGGAAGGAAGGGAACTGCTGCCCGCTCCTCCCCGTTCCATCACGTCACATGTCGAACATCACACAGATGCCGAACGAGACAACCCCGCGCGCGCCACGGACATCACCCCCCGCTCCACCCGTACGAGCGACACCACCTCCACCGCGTGGCCGCGCGCCGACGTACGGCCACGACATGGCGGCTGGGGGCACATCAGAGGGCCGAACTCAAACGCCCGTTCTGGTACGAGCCTGACATCCTGGGCGTACCCGGGACGTCAGGCCGTTCGCTCGCTGCTTGCTACCGGGCCCTGGGGCCGGGGGCGGGCGGGGTGCGCGGTCGCAGGCGCTCTCCCTGCGGCCCGAACATGATCAGGTACTCGACCGGGCCGCCGCGGCCGGCGTTCGCGACCCCATGGGGATTGCGGGTGTCGAACTCGGCGACGTCCCCGGCACTCAGGACGAGGTCCTGAGTGCCGAGTGCGAGCCACAGCCGCCCGTACAGGACGCACAGCCATTCCCAGCCGTCGTGGGAGACCTGCCGGGGCCGCGCGGGCGGCTCCTGGACGGCGGGTAGGACGTGTTTGTGGGCGTGCAGGCCCCCGACGTACCGGGTCAGCGGCAGCACCGCCTTGTCGTCGCCGAAACGCTGGAGCGCGGAGGTGCGGGGCTCGGCGGCGGGAGCGGTGCCGGCCAGCTCGTCCAGGGAGACGCCGTACTCCTTCGCCAACCGCAGCACCACTTCCAGGGTGGGCTTGCGCCGGCCGGTCTCGATCCGCGACAGCGTGCTCGGGGAGATGCCGGTCGCGCAGCTGACGCCGGTGAGCGTGGAGCCGCGGTGTTCGCGTGCGGCCCGCAGCCGGGGGCCCATCGCCGCCAGCGTGTCGGCCACGTCGTCGCCTGTCACCCGCTCCGCCCCCTTCCGGACGTGCCGCTCCACCATCCTGTCGTGCAGGTTTGCCAGATTGGCAAGGGTAATCGCGGTGGACGGTCGCCGCGCCGCATGATCGATGCGTACCCGCGTCCACCCGCGAACCGAGAGAAGAACCCATGCAGCCCGAGCCGTCCGCCGCACTCCGCCACCGCATCGTCGAGGCCCCTGCCGGGCGCCTGCACCTGGTCGAGCAGGGCACCGGCCCGCTGGTCCTGCTCGTGCACGGCTTCCCCGAGTCCTGGTACTCCTGGCGCCGCCAGCTCCCGGCCCTCGCCGCGGCCGGCTACCGGGCGGTGGCGCTCGACGTGCGCGGCTACGGCCGCTCCTCCAAGCCTGCGGAGACCGATGCCTACCGGTTGCTGGACCTGGTGGAGGACAACGTCGCCCTCGTGCGCGCCCTCGGCGAGGAGAACGCGGTGGTCGTCGGCCACGACTGGGGCTCCAACATCGCCGCCACCTCCGCCCTGCTCCACCCCGAGGTCTTCCGGGCCGTCGCCCTGCTGAGCGTCCCCTACGCGCCACCCGGCGGCCCCCGCCCCACCGACGTCTTCGGCCAGGTCGGCGGCCCCGAGCAGGAGTTCTACGTCTCCTACTTCCAGGAGCCCGGCCGCGCCGAGACGGAGATCGAGCCTGACGTGCGGGGCTGGCTCGCGGGCTTCTACGCCGCCCTGTCCGCCGACACCATGCCCGCCCAGGGCGAGCCCGACCCGCACTTCGTCGCCCACGGCGGCCGGCTGCGTGACCGTTTTCCCGCCGGCATCCTCCCGGCCTGGCTGGCCGAGGACGACCTCGACGTCTACGCCGGGGAGTTCGAGCGCACGGGTCTGACGGGCGCCCTCAACCGCTACCGCAACGTGGACCGCGACTGGGAGGACCTCACCCCCCACCGCGGAGCCCCGATCAAGCAGCCGTCCCTGTTCATCGGCGGCGCCCTGGACGCCTCCACCACCTGGATGTCCGACGCTATCGACGCCTTCCCCACCACCCTCCCCGGCCTGACCGCCTCCCACCTCGTAGAGGGCTGCGGCCACTGGATCCAGCAGGAACGCCCCGAGGAGATCAACCGTCTGCTGACCGGCTGGCTCAACACCCTCACGGGTTGAACCGCCAGGCGCGGCCGGGGCTTCCGTACATGGAACAGTTCGGCCCGCGTACCCGAGCGCGGCGGCTACGGCCGGGTGCCGCGTGATTCTCACAGATGACCGGTTGCGAGAGTTCTGCGAACACACCGGTGCTGCTCACGAATCCGACCAGCATGGTGTGCGAGACGGTTCTGACAGACTGCGCGGGTGGACTGGCGCCCGATCAAGCAGCAGACGCGGTAGGGCGAAACGACCGTCCGAAGTGTGAAGCCCCGACGGGCGGCGCCTGCCGCACTCGGAGCGGGAAATGCGTAACGAAGTACCACACCACCCGCTTCCTCCTCGTCCCCGCGCTCCGCGGGAGCTGGAGGTGACCGTCCCCGAGGACCGCGGCCCGGGGCGGCCGTGGAAGGCGGGCCCGCCCGTCGAAGCTCCGCCCAGGAGAACGGTGTGACCGCACGCGACGAGGCGGCGGGCGGTCTCGCGGCCGATGCCCTTGGTGGCTCCGGTGATGAGAGTGATCGTCATGCCTTCGATGGTTGCCTGGACGAGAGAGCCGGACCAGGGACGCTTCGACGGTGGGAGACCGAACCCGAGGAGACCGCTGCCGTATGCACCACACCCGGGCCTCATCAGGAGTGGGGAACCGCAGCAGGATCGATCTCACCGGGATTTCCTGTACCGCAACTACTCACACCGGGAACCCTGCGGGTCGTCAGGTCGCGGAAAGGGGCGCGGTTGCCTGAACCGCGCCCCTCGAAGTCGCCGGACCTCAGTCGGCGTCGTGGTGGCCCACGTGCAGGTCCACCTCGCGGGACCCGCCCTCGCCCAGTTCCACGTCGGTGAGGACGGGGGCGTAGCCGGAGGTGACGACCGTGTAGGCGCCCGGGGCCAGGTTCCGCAGGGTGTAGGTGCCGTCGGTGTCCGTGGTGGCCGAGGCGATCACCTCGCCGGAGGCGCTGAGCAGGGTGACGAGGGCGTCCGGGACCGGCAGGCCGGTGTGCTCGTGGCGCACCGTGCCGTGGACGCCGCCCAGGCCCGCGAGGGTGACGTCCGGGACGACGGGACCGGCCTCGGCGTCGAGCCGGACGGCCCGCGGGCGGTGTCCGGTGGCCGCGACGACCAGCGTGTACGCGGACGGCCGCGCCGCCAGTTCGTAACTGCCGTCCTCGTCCGTGCCGGTCAGCGCCCGCTGCCGGCCGAAGCGGTCGACCAGGGTGAGGGTCGCCCGTGCGAGGGGCCGCCCCGCGCTGTCGTACACCCGGCCGCGCAGTACCCCGGTGGCCGGCGCGGTGGTGGTCGCGGCGGCCTGGTGCGACGCCTCGGCAGGGACGTCGGCGTCCTCGGCCGGGGCCGCGGCCCCTGCCGGTGCCGGAGCCGGCGATCCCGCGGCGGCCACCGGCTCCGGCCCGCGTCCGCGGACCAGTGACGCTCCCGCCGCCGCCAGCGACATCGCGATGGCGAGGGAGAAGACCACGACGAGGCCGTCGTGGAAGGGCTGCGAGATCAGGTGGGGGAAGAACTCGCGGCCGGTGAGGTGCGCGGCGGCGCCCGGCGACAGATGGTGCAGGATGTCCGGGCCGAGCAGGTGCTGGATCGGGTTGTAACCGAGGAAGGCGGCGAACAGGACGCCCACCGGCGGCAGCGCGGACACCGTGTGCGCGGCCCCCGGGGGCACGCCCTGGGCCGTCAGACCCGTGGTGAGGGTGTCGGGGAGGGTGCCGGCGAGACCCGCCACCATGAGCGAGAAGAACACGCCCATGGACAGCACCATGCCCGCGTTCTGGAAGGTGGCGCGCATGCCGGAGGCCGCGCCGCGGGCGTGGGCGGGCACGCTCGACATGATGATCGCGGTGTTGGGGGCGGCGAACAGACCGCCGCCGAGCCCGTTGAGGAAGATCAGCGCGGCGAACACCCAGTACGAGAAGTCGCTCGGCAGCACGAGCAGCCCGGCGAACGACACCGCCATCACCAGGAAGCCGCACGCCGCGAACAGCCGCGCCCCGAACTTGTCCGACAGGGCGCCCGACAGCGGCCCCGCCAGCAGGAAGCCGATGGTCAGCGGGAGCATGTAGATGCCCGCCCACAGGGGTGTGTCGGCATAGTCGTAGCCGTGCAGCGGCAGCCAGATGCCCTGCAGCCAGATGATCAGCATGAACTGCAGCCCGCCCCGGGCGATGGCGCCGAGCAGCGTGGCGGCGTTGCCGCCCGCGAAGGCGGCGTCGCGGAACAGCCGCAGCGGGAACATCGGTTCGGGGACCTTGGTCTCCACCAGGCAGAAGACCCCGAGCATCACGGCGCCGCCGATCAGGCCCGCCAGCACCCACGGGTTGGTCCAGCCCATGGTGTGGCCGCCGTACGGCTGGATGCCGTAGGTGATCCCGGCGAGCAGCGCGGTCAGGCCGATGGCGAAGGTGATGTTGCCCCACCAGTCCATCCGTCCCGGCCTGCGGACGCCGGTCTCGTGCAGCGATTTGTACGCCCACACCGTGCCGATCAGGCCGATGGGCACGTTGACCCAGAAGATCGAGCGCCAGTTCCAGGTGACGAGCACACCGCCGAGCACCAGGCCGAGGAACGAACCGGCGATGCCGGCCACCATGTTGACGCCCAGCGCCATGCCGCGCTGGCGGGCGGGGAAGGCGTCGGTGAGGATCGCCGCCGAGTTGGCCATCAGCATCGAACCGCCGACGGCCTGCACGATGCGCCAGCCGATCAGCCACAGCGCGCCGTCGCCGCCGTGGAAGGGGTCGAGCGAGAGGACCACCGAGGTGAGCGTGAAGATCAGGAAGCCCGCGTTGTAGATGCGGACCCGGCCCATCATGTCGCCGAGCCTGCCGAGCGCCACGACCAGCACCGCGGTGACGAGCATGTACCCCATCAGCATCCACAGCAGGTAGCTGACGTTGGCGGGCTCCAGCGGGTCCAGGCGGATACCGGTGAAGATGCCGGGCAGCGAGATCAGCACGATCGAGCTGTTGATGGTGGCGAGCAGCATGCCCAAGGTGGTGTTGGTCAGCGCCACCCACTTGTAGCCGGGGTGGTCCGCCCCGATCCAGCCGCGCCGGCGGTGCTGCCCGGCGTCGGCGGCGCCGGGTATGAGGCCGGTCTCCCTGGTCGTCATCGGTCGCTCCCGGTGTCAGGTCGTTCGGGCGAACGGGGGGTCTCGTCGGGCCGGGCCGGCCGCGCGGGCCGCGCGGGCCGCGCGGTGCCGCCGAGCATGCGCCGCACGAGCGGTGCGACGACGCGCATCGCGTCGGCGAGGGCCCGCTGGTCGTCGTCCGGCAGGGCGGCCATCAGCTCGGCCAGGCGTGCGTCGCGCGACCGGCGGCGGGCGGCGAGCACCTGCCGTCCCGCGTCACTGATGGCGATCAGCGTCACCCGGCCGTCCATCGCGTCACCGACGCGCATGACCAGGTCCTGGCGTTCCAGTCGCTGCACCAACTGGGTCATGGAGGGCTGGGCCACGCCCTCCGCGGCGGCGAGGAGCGTGAGCCGGACCGGACCCTCGCGTTCCAGTCGCGCCAAGGTGGAGGCCGCGGTGAAACTGAGGTCCCGGTGGTCCGTCACGGCTCTGATCACGGCGGCTGCCGTCTCCGTCAGTGACTGTGCGGTCTGCCGCACGTCCGCGTCTCGGTGAGGGTGATCTCTGTGAGAGTGATCCACACCCTTTAAGTATCACCCGCCTATATAGGAACCCTATGAAAATTTTCGTAAGGAGTTCCGGGGCGGGGAACGGGTCGGGCCGCAGACCGCGCGGACATGCCGGTGCCGGGACGGATGACCCGTCCCGGCACCGGTGTTCCGTGGAAAAGCGGCCGCTTAGAGCACCGTGACCCCGAAGACCGGGGACGCCGTGCCGCCGCTGACCATGCGCAGGTCGTTCTTGCCCTTCAGGCCCAGCTCGACGCGCAGCGCGTAGGAGCCGCTGCGGTCGACCGGCGTGGAGGCGGGCAGGGTGACCCACGTGCCGTGCTGCTTCTGCTGGAGGGTCACCTTGCTGCCCGCCTTGATGCCGGTGGTCTTGCCCGTGACCCGGAACAGCGTCCAGGCACGCACCGAGGACACGGACGGCGTGGCCGTGATGGCGGGCTTGGCGGCCGTAGCCGTGCGGGCACCGGTGGGAGCGACGGTGTGGGCGGCCGGGGTGGCCGCCATCGCCGTGCCCGCGAGGGCGAGAGAGGTCGCGCCGAGGACGCCGACGACGGCGAGGCGCAGGGAACGCCGCTTCGTGACCATCATGATTCTGTCCTTTTCTGTGGTGAGTTCAACTGTTCACGCCAAAGGAGAGGAACATGCCGCTTGGCGCGGTCACTTGAAACGACGACACCACGAGGGCGGGCGTTCACTGATGGTTCGTCCTCGTTCTGTAACAGCCGTGGGGTCACTCCCGGGGCCCGATCTCCTTGCCGTCGGCGTCCCGGACGGTGATGGCCCGCATCGGGCAGATGTCCGCGGCGTCCAGGGCGCGTTCGTCGCCGTCCGGAAGGTGCTCGCGCACCGGATGCGAACGGTCGCCGTCGAGGGTGAACAGGTCCGGAGCGGCCCCGGCGCACATGCCGGAACCGATGCAATGGCCGGGGTCCACACGCAACTGCCAGCTCATCGCCGCCTCACCAGCCCACCGGCATGACACGGGGCCCGCGCACCAGCATCTCGGTCTTCCAGGTGATGTCACCGGAGACGTGCAGCTCGGGGAAGCGGGCCACCAACGCCCCGATGGCCTCCTGGAGTTCGAGCCGGGCGAGCGGAGCGCCGAGGCAGTGGTGCACGCCGTGGCCGAAGCCCAGGTGCGCGTTGCCACCGCGGGAGATGTCGAGTGTCCCTGCGTCGGTGAAGCGCAGCGCGTCCCGGTTGGCCGCGCCGATGGCGACCAGCACCGGCTCCCCGGCCCGCACCAGCGTGCCGCCGACCTCGATGTCCACCGTCGCGTAACGGGCCTGCCCCGCCCCGCTGCCCAGGGGCACGAACCGCAGCAGCTCCTCGATCGCCTGTGTGATCAGCTCGGGCTCCGCGCGCAGCCGGGCCAGCGCCTCCGGGTGATCGAGCAGCGTGAGCACGAAGTTGGGGATCTGCGTGGCGGTGGTCTCGTGCCCGGCCACGAGGATGCCGACGCACAGGTCGACCAGCTCCAGTTCCGACAGCCGGTCGCCGTGGTCGCGTGCCTCGATCAGCGCCGTCATCAGATCGTCCTGCGGCTCCGCACGGTGCGCGGCGATCAAGTCGGCCATGTACGAACGCAGTTCCTCACGGTTGCGGTCGAACTCCTCGGCCGTCAGCGAGCTGGTGGACAGCGCCGCGTCGCTCCACACGCGGAACTGCGGCCGGTCCCGCTCCGGCACCCCGAGCAGCCGGCAGATCACCGCCACCGGAATGGGCAGGGCGTAGCGGTCGACCAGATCGGCGGGCGGGCCCGCCGCCTCCATCGCGTCCAGCAGGGACGCCGTCAACTCCCGTACCTGCGGCCGGAGTTTCTCCACCTGGCGCACGGTGAACGCTTTCGCGACCAAGGAGCGCAGCCGGGTGTGGTCGGGCGGGTCCATGCTGAGGATCCCGCTGTCCCGGCGGCCCTCGGAAGCCCGCGGCTCGTCGTGTTCGAGGCTCAGCGCGCGGCTGAAACGCTGGTCGCCGAGGACCAGCCGGGCGTCCGCGTACCGGGTGGCGAGCCAGGCCGGCTCCCCGTACGGCATCCGCACGCGCAGCAGTCCGGGGGTGTCACGTGCGCGGTCGTACGCCTCGGACAGGTCCAGGTCCGAGGCGGAGTTGAAGGGGTAGGCGAGGGGTGCGTGGTCCGTTGCCGTCACAGCTGTCTCCCTTGTGTAAGCACACGCTTACAACGCTAGGAGCTGCTCACCGACGGCGCAACGACGCTAATCGGCCGTTACTCTGCGGGTCCTCGGAGGCGCGCGGGCGCGGGGCGGCGGAAGGAGCAGCGGGTGGACGGCGGCGAGCACACGCAGGGCCAGGACCGGAGTGCCGGCGGTGTCCCGGGCGGGGAGCCGCCGCAGCGTCCGCGCGACGCCCGGGAGACCCGCGCGCGCATCCTCCGCGCGGCCGGCGCGGTCTTCGCCGAACGCGGATACGACGCGGCAACGGTCCGCTACGTCGCCGCCCGCGCCGGGGTGAACCAGGCGCTCATATTCCGCTACTTCGGCTCCAAGAAAGCCCTGCTCACCGAGGTGATGGCCCAGGACGGCAAGGAGCAGGTGAGCACCACGCCGCCCGAGCGGCTGTTCGAGACCGCGCTGCGTGGCGTCCTCGCCGAGGGCGGCGCCGACGCCGACCGGCTGCTCGCCGTCTATCTGCGCTCCATCGGCAGCGGGGACGCCGCCCCGGAGACGGTCCGCGCGCTGGGCGAGGAGTACGCCGCCGCGCTCGCCGCCCTCTCCGAGGCCGACGACGGCACCCTGCGCGCGCAGCTCGCCATGGCCTGGCTGCTCGGCATCGGGCTGATGCGGGTCGTCGTACGCCAGGAACCCCTGGCGAGCGCCGCACCGGACGCCGTCTGCGCCCACGTCCTCACGGCCCTTGACCGGCTGCTGCCGATGCCGCCCGGGGAAGAGACGCGGGCGGGGGAGGAGCGGCCGGGCGTGCGGTCCTGAGACCTGTGGGTACGACACCCACCCGCCGTACCCGGTACGACATCGCCTCCGGAGGCGAGGCCGGTCGCCGGCGTGCGGTCCGTCCGCTCCGCCGCGGGATCCGGTTCCCGGCGTGGGGCCCTCGCGGCCGGGGAGCTGGTCCTCGGGTGCGGGGTCGGCCTCCGGGCGGGGGCTGGTCGTCTGTGTGCGGGCCGTCGTCCGGTGGGGGTTCGTCTCTTCGGGTGCCGAATTCGGTCCCTGGCGTGGGGTCCTCCGGTCCGGGGGCACGGGTCTCCGGCGTGCGGTCCGGCCCTCTGGCGGGGGTTGGCCTCCGACCGGTGGATCTGGTCTCCGGCGCGCAGGCCGGCGTCTGCGCCCGCGGGCGACGTGGGCCGCGCATGCGGCCCGTGGCTCAGCCGACCGCGGGCGACCGTACGCCGAGTCCGGTGAGATACGCGGTGAGCACCCGGTTCAGCCGCGGCTCCACCTCCACCACCGCATGCCCGAGCCGGGGATCGCTCGTGTACAGCTCGCGCAGGCGCGGGCCCGGGGTGGCCATCTGCCACAGTGCCCCTGCGAGACTGGTCGCCGTGGCGATCGTGTCGACGCCCTGCGACTCGTCGAGGCCGAGCAGCCGGCCCAGTTCGCCGCCGATCAGCTCGACCTCCTTCAGCGTGACGAGCTTGAAGGAGCGCACCGACTCGATCGACACGTTCCGTTCCAGGTTCAGCGGCGCCTGCGCGAGCAGGTCGCAGAACATGGGCCGCGCCGCCAGCGTGCCCGCGAACACCGCCGCCACCTCGGCGGGCGTCGCCTCGGCCCGTCGCCCCAGATCGCCGCGCAGTCCGGCGGACCACTCGCGCCAGCCCTCGGCGGTCAACGCGAGGAAGATCTGCTCCCGCGTCTCGAAGTAGCGCAGCAGTGCCGACTTGTGCATGCCCACTTCCGCCGCGATGTCCGTGAGGGTGACGTCCCGCACCCCCCGCAGTCCGCCGAGCGTCCGGGCGGCGTCCAGGATCGCCGCTTCCCGCGCCTGTTTGGCCTCGGCACTGCGCGCACGCTGAAAGGCAGGCTCACTCATGCAGGACATCATAGGAAGAGTTAAGGCAACGGTGTTGCGCTAATAAGAGAACAGTGTTGTACTAAGCGCATGAGTGCACAGGATCCCAAGATCTGGTTCATCACCGGTTCGTCGCGCGGCCTCGGTCGCGCCCTGGTGGCCGCCGCGCTGGAGGCCGGCGACAGCGTCGTGGCCACCGCCCGCCGCCCAGAAGCCCTCGCGGCGGACCTCGCCGCGTACGGCGACCGCGTCCTGACCGTCGCCCTGGACGTCACCGACGCGGACGCGGCGCGTTCGGCCGTCGAGGCGGCCGTCGCCCGCTTCGGGCGCATCGACGTGCTGGTGAACAACGCCGGGTACGCGAACGTCTCGCCCATCGAGACGACCGAGGACGACGACTTCCGCGCCCAGTTCGAGACGAACTTCTGGGGCGTCTACCACGTCACCAAGGCCGCGCTGCCGGTCCTGCGCCGGCAGGGGGCGGGCACCGTGGTGCAGTTCTCCTCGATCGGCGGCAGGGTCGGGGGCTCACCCGGCATCGCGTCCTACCAGGCGGCCAAGTTCGCCGTGGACGGCTTCAGCCGGGTGCTGGCGACGGAGACCGCGCCGTTCGGGGTGCGGGTCATGGTGGTCGAGCCGAGCGGCTTCGCCACGGACTGGGCCGGCTCCTCCATGACCGTCCACGACGTTCCCGATGCCTACGACGCGACCGTGGGCGCGATGAACCGGCTGGTGCGGCAGAACACGGCCGGCGCGGCCGGGGACCCGCGCCGCGCCGCCGGGATCATCGTCGAGACGGTGCGGAGCGGGGAGATCCCGGGCCATCTCCTGCTCGGGGTGAACGCCGTGACCATGGCGCTGGACTACTCCCGCCGTCAGCTCGCCGAGGCGAGCGCCTGGGAGAAGGTGAGCCGCTCGGCCGACTTCGGCGAGCCCTATCCCGCGCCGCTCCCGTCCGCGGACCCCGCGTAACCCCGCCCGGGGGGCGGCTCGCTCGCCCAGGAGCAGTCCCGTCCCGCTGACGTGGACGTGGACCCCGGCCTTGTCCACGGCGACCCGCTCGACCGCGGGGTCCCGGAGGGCGGCTCCGGGACCCGGAAGGCGGATGCGAACCGGTCCGCGATCCGCGGACGGGTCAGCTCGGCCGGGAAGTGGGCAGAGAGGGGCCGACGCCGAGCCGCTTGAGCACCCCGGGGTGGGCGAGCGCCACGTCCATCAGGTTCACCCGGGCCAGCTGGTGCAGGAAGCGCGACGCCCCGGTGAGCCGGTGGGAGTTCGTCCTCGTCGTGCGGCGCGGCGTGCGCCGCGCCGTCCGGCACGCCCATGCGGTGGACGATCTCCGCGACGCCCAGCAGCGCCTCGATCCTGTCCGTCTCCTTGGTGATCCGGCGCGCCGCCGACCGGGTGTGGTGCAGCCCCTCGGCGCGGCCGGTGCCGGGCCGGTAGGTCGCGAGGTCGCCGATGTCCGGCCGCATCCCGGCCACCGAGGTGCTGAGCCGCGGTCCCCGTCGCGCCGGACCTGGGCGTCGGCGCGCACCCGCACGTCGTGGCCGGCCGGCCGCGGGGAGCCGAGCGCCCGGATCCGGCCCGGTCCGTGGGCGCTGAAGGACACCTGGGAGGCGCCCGGTTCCCGGTCCATGTCGGCGAAGGACAGCGGCACCTGTCCGTGCGTCCGCTGATAACCAGGGCCCCGCGTACGGCGGTCGGTCCGTCGCCGTCGACGCGTATGTCAGCACCCGGACGAGCAGCCTGAGCAGGGTGGGCAGCCCGGTGGCCCGGTTGCGGCGGCGGCCCCGGCGCCTGTGGTCGGGTGGCGCCCGGGGAGCGTCGGCTTCCTCGTCGCGCGGCTCCGGGGTGTCGTTCACCTGGAGGAAGGCGTCCAGCGGATCGTCCGGGGGGCCGCCCGCGGGATCGCCGGGAGGCGCTCCGCGGGATCGTCCCCGAGGCGCTCCGAGGGATCGTGCCCGAGCGTGGCCGGTTCGTCGTACGGACTTCGCGCGGACGGAGGCCGGCCGAGGCCGGGTCCGTCGGAGTGAGAGGTGTGATGCGTCGCTGTGTGGGGGGTACGCATCGGCAGATTTGATCACATGACCCCACCGGGCTCGCAACTCTGACGAGGGGCCGGACGCGGATGGCGCGTTGCCCACGCGTCATCGGGCCGTCCGCGACCCGCCTGCGTCCGACCGCCGCTGGGCGCGGGCGACGAGGGACCCGCGAAGGACAGGAAGGAAGGTCTCCATGACAAGGGACACCGGGCGTTTCGTGGGCAGGGCCGCGGTGGTGACCGGCGGCAGCCGGGGCATCGGGGCGGCGGTCGTCAGGCGCCTGGCGGCAGAGGGGGCGGCCGTCGTCGTCGGCTACCGCGGCAACAGGGCCGCGGCCGACGCGCTGGTCTCCGCGATCGAGGCGGACGGCGGCCGCGCCGTGGCCCACGGCGCGGACGTGGCCGATCCCGGCCAGAGCGAGGCCCTGATCGAGCGCGCGGTCGCGGAGTTCGGACGCCTGGACGTGCTGGCCTCCTGCGCGGGCATCGAACACTTCGGCGCCCTGGCGGACCTCACCCCGGCCGACTTCGACCGCGTCTTCGCCGTGAACACCCGCGGCCAGCTCTTCGCGGCCCAGTACGCGGCCGCCCGGATGCGGGAAGGCGGCAGGATCGTGCTCACCTCCTCGGTCAGCGCCTCCCGCGCGGTCTTCGCGCACACCCTGTACGCCGCCTCCAAGGCCGCCGTGGAGGCGATCGTCCTCAACCTCTCCGCCGAGCTGGGACAGCGAGGCATCACGATCAACGCCATCGCGCCCGGCGGCACCGACACGGACATGGCCGCCGAGAACGCCGCCGGGTACCAGCACCCCCGGCTGCGCGGCGACGTGCCGCTCGGAAAGTGGCTGTCGGTGCACGGCGCGCTCGGCCGTCTGGCCCGGCCCGAGGAGATCGCGGCGGGCTACGCCTACCTGGCCGGCGACGACGCCGCGTACATGACCGGCCGTACGCTCCCCCTGGACGGCGGCTTCTTCTGATCCGGGCGCTCAGGACCGCCCGGACCGCACCGGGTCGTCGGCCACTTCCCGAGGAGGGCCCACGCGGGCCGGCCGGTCCCGCTGCCAGTCGAACGTGGCGAGCGCCAGGGAGGCCAGCATGCCGATGAGCGCGGCACCCAGCGCCAGGACGACGGCGGATCGGTAGTCGTGGTGCCGGCCGAGCATCAGGTAGTAGAGGCCGGGCAGGGCGGCCGTGCCCACCGCGGCACCGAGCCGCTGCCCGGTCTGCAGCGCGCCGCCCGCCGCGCCCGCCATCCGCACCGGCACGTCCCGCAGCGTCATCGTGAAGTTGGGGGAGACCACGAACCCGCTGCCGACACCGCCGAGGAACAGCACCGGGGCGGCGACCCAGGGCGCGACGCCGAGGTCCACGGAGCGCAGCAGCAGCGCGGTGCCGCCCAGGCCGAGGATCACGCCCGCGAGACCGCACACGGTGAGCAGGCGGCCCAGCCGCTCCACCAGCCGCCCCGCGATGACGGCCGCGACCGACGAGCCCACCGCGAAGGGGGTCACGGCGAGCCCGGAGCGCAGCGGGGAGAAGCCCAGACCGTGCTGGTAGAAGAGCGCGAAGACCAGCCAGACCCCGCTGAAGCCGATGAAGTACAGCGTGCCGACACCCGCGCCGACCGCGTAGCCGCGCACGCTGCTGAACAGGCGCGGATCGAGCAGCGGCTGGTCGCCCCTGGCCACCAGACGGCGCTGCCACTGGGCGAAGGCGACGAGCACCAGGGCGCCCGCCGGGAACAGCCACCACAGCCGGTCGATCCCGCCGGATTCCGCCTGGACCAGCGGGTACATGAGCGCGAGCACACCGAGCCCGAGGAGCAGGACACCGGTCGCGTCCACATGGCCCCGCCCCGAACCCTCGACCCGGGGCAGCAGCCGGCGGCCGAGCAGCACGGCGAGGATGCCGATGGGCACATTGACGTAGAAGATCCACCGCCAGCCGTCGGCGCCCGAGGCCAGTGCCAGGATCGCGCCGCCGGTGATCGGCCCGACGGCCGACGAGATGCCGACGGTCGCGCCGAAGAACCCGAAGGCCCGCCCGCGTTCCGCGCCCCGGAACAACTGCTGGATGAGCGCGGAGTTCTGGGGCGCCATGAACCCGGCCGCGAGACCCTGGGCGAGCCGGGCCACCACCAGCAGCGTGATGTTCGGCGCCGCCCCGCAGGCCGCGCTGACCAGGACGAAGGCGCTGAGCGAGAGCAGGAATATCCGGCGCCGGTCCAGGGCGTCGCCGAGCCGTCCGGCGGTCACCAGGGCGAGGGCGAAGGTGAGCGCGTATCCGGACACCACCCACTGCACCTGAGCGGGGGAGGCGCCGAGATCGCGCTGGATGGTGGGCAGGGCGACCGCCACGATCGTCACGTCCAGCAGGCTCATGAAGCCGGCCACGAGCGTGACCCACAGGGCGCGCCACCGGCGTGGGTCCGGCTGGTAACCGGCCTCCTGGGCCCCCCGGCCGCGACCGTCCGCCGCCGGCGTCGACGTTGTCACCTGGGCTCCTCTCCGCTCGGACCCGCCAGGAGGAACCACGTTCCCCGCCGGGTCACGGAAACACACCTCTAGCTGCAACCGCAAAGGGGGGGGAAGAAAATCCGCCCGAGCACCATCGGCGAGGCCATAGGCCAAGATCCCGTTGTCAGTGGTGGCTGCGAGGCTTGGACCATGAACGGCGACGACGAGCAGCTGCTGCGCGGCCGGGTCTACGGCCATGACCACGAGGACCCGGGCCCGCGCCCGGACCGCAGGTACGCCGAACTGGTCGGCGGCCCCCTGGACGGCCTGCTCCTGGACATCACCGACCGGGCCGACGACGCCTCTGCCACGGGCATCGCGCTCCCCACCGAGCTGGGCCGGTTCGGCACCGGCGGCCGGGCGATATACATCCCGCGCCCCGGTGACCGCACCCGTCTCGACTGGACCGGCGACATCCCCTGACGCGCACCGGACCAGGATCGTCATGCACCCCACGTGACGTCGCGAGTACGGTACGAAGCGACGAGTTTGAACGCGCGAGATCTGCGCAGGCGTTGGCGTGTGCAACGAGATCGGCGAGAGGAGCCCCGTGATGACGGCGACTGACCAAGACAGTCCGGTGGATCCCGCCGCGGTCAGACGCCACCGCATGCTCTTCCGCGCCATCGAGAAGCGACGCCACCCCAAGCTGCGCCGCGGCGACATCACCGTGACCGACGAACCCGCGGTCAAACGCGCCACGAAGGCCGCGGCGCTCGGCAACGCGATGGAGTGGTACGACTTCGGCATCTACAGCTATCTGGCCGCGACCCTGGGAAAGGTCTTCTTCCCCTCGGACAACCACACCGCCCAGCTGCTCAGCACCTTCGCGACCTTCGCGGTGGCCTTCCTGGTGCGGCCCATCGGCGGCATGGTCCTCGGGCCGCTCGGCGACAGGATCGGCCGCAAGAGCATCCTCGCCCTCACCATGATCATGATGGCGGTCGGCACCTTCGCCATCGGCGTGATCCCCTCGCACGCCGCGATCGGCATGTGGGCCCCGGCCCTGCTGATCTTCTTCCGTCTGGTGCAGGGCTTCTCGACCGGCGGCGAGTACGGCGGCGCCTCCACCTTCATCGCGGAGTACGCGCCCGACAAGCGGCGCGGCTACTTCGGCAGCTTCCTGGAGTTCGGCACGCTCGCCGGCTACGTCGGGGCGTCCGGCCTGGTCGTCGCGCTGACCAGTCTCCTCAGTGACGAGCAGATGCTGCACTGGGGCTGGCGCGTCCCCTTCCTGGTCGCGGCCCCGCTCGGCTTCATCGGCCTGTATCTGCGGCTCAGGCTGGACGAGACGCCGGCCTTCCAGAAGCTGGAGGGCGGCCAGGCGCGGGCGACCGAGGCCGCCGACGCGGTGGAGACCTCCGCCGCCGCCGACCTCGGCAAGATCTTCACCCGCTACTGGCGGCCGCTGCTGCTGTGCGTCGCGTTGGTGGCGGCGTACAACATCACCGACTACATGCTGCTGTCGTACATGCCGACCTATCTCTCCGACGAACTCGGCTACGACACCAACCACGGGCTGTTGATCCTGCTGATCGTGATGGTCCTGCAAATGTGCGTCATCAACCAGGTAGGCCGCCTCTCCGACCGCTTCGGCCGTAAACCGCTGCTGATGACGGGGATGCTCGGGTTCCTGGTCCTGTCCGTGCCGTCCTTCCTGCTCATCCGGCAGGGCGGCGTCGCGCTGATCACCCTGGGCCTGCTCCTGATGGGCCTGTCCCTGGTGGCCATGCTCGGCACGATGTCGGCGGCCCTCCCGGCCATCTTCCCGACGCACGTCCGCTACGGCTCCCTGTCGGTCGCCTACAACTTCTCGGCCTCGCTCTTCGGCGGCACCACCCCGCTGGTGATCACCGCTCTGATCGGCGTGTTCCACACCGATCTGGTGCCGGCGTTCTACGCCGTCGGTGCCGCGGCCGTCGGCGTCGTCGCCGTCCTGTGCATGAGGGAGACGGCGAACAAGCCACTGGACGGCTCCCCGCCGTCAGTGGAATCGGAGGCGGAGGCCGTGGAACTGGTCAGGGCCCAGTCACCCGCCCCGAAGTTCTGACGACCGGGCCGTCCCCGCCGGGCCCCGTCGGCCACCGGTTCCTTCCGGATCACCGGGATCACCGAGCCCGGTGATCCGGCACGCGCGGGCGACGCGGACCCGGCGTGGAGACGACCCGCGCATCCTGCCCCCTCCCCTCCGTGACCGTGCGTTCACGCCGTTCTTCCCGGACCGCG
This sequence comes from Streptomyces hygroscopicus subsp. hygroscopicus, assembly GCF_030269125.1. Lineage (GTDB taxonomy): Bacteria > Actinomycetota > Actinomycetes > Streptomycetales > Streptomycetaceae > Streptomyces > Streptomyces hygroscopicus_C. Next base: position 215,241 of record NZ_BSSM01000014.1, read on the forward strand.
GCGTGATCAAAGCGGCATTAATCTGGGAGCGCTCCCGTGGGAGCGCTCCCAGGTTGGCATAATGAAGGTCCGCCGTTCCCGCGGGCGTGTCAAGGGAACGAACACTCCGAGTTGGTGCGACTGACGGGTTGTCATCCATGGTGACGGGCAAGGGCACGACGGCTGCGGGCGAGGGGCGGGGCGGCCGGCCGACGCTGGAGATGGTCGCCGCGCGAGCCGGTGTCGGGCGGGGCACGGTCTCGCGGGTCGTCAACGGCTCCCCGCAGGTCAGCGCCCAGGCGCGCGCGGCGGTGGAGGCGGCGATCGCGGAGCTGGGCTATGTGCCCAACCGCGCCGCCCGCGCCCTGGCCGCCGACCGCACGGACGCGGTCGCCCTGGTCATCCCGGAACCGGAGACGCGGCTCGGCGCGGAGCCGTACTTCCTGGACATCGTGCGCGGCGTGAGCACCGAACTCGCCGACACGGACATGCAGTTGCTGCTCACCCTCATCCGGACCCCACGCGAACGCCAGCGTCTGGCCCAGCACCTGGAGGCCCGCCGCGTCGACGGCGTGCTGCTGGTGTCGGTGCACGAGAACGACCCGCTGCCCAGCCTCCTGGAGCGGCTGCGGGTGCCGACCGTGCTGAACGGCCGGCGCTCGGAGCGGGAACGGATGTCCTACGTCGACGCCGACAACGTCGGCGGCGCCCGGTCGGCCGCCGAGCACCTGCTCGGAATGGGCCGGCGGACCGTCGCCACGATCACCGGCCCCCTGGACATGTACGTCGCCCGTTGCCGGCTCGACGGCTACACCCAGGCGATGAACTCCGCGGGGCTCGGCGGGGACACCTCGCTGGTCGCCCACGGCGACTTCACCGAGGAGGGCGGCCGCGCCGCCATGCGGGCCCTGCTGGAGCGGCACCCGGGGATCGACGCCGTCTTCGCCGCCTCCGACGTCATGGCCAGCGGCGCCCTGCACGTCCTGCGCCAGTCGGGCCGTCGCGTCCCCGAGGACGTGGCGCTGGTCGGCTTCGACGACTCCGCGGTGGCCCGGCACGCCGATCCGCCGCTCACCAGCGTGGGGCAGCCGACGGAGGAGATGGGCCGCACCATGGCGCGGGTGCTGCTGGAGGAGATCGAGTCCCGCACCGGCGTCCGGCGCCATGTGGTGCTGTCCACGGAGCTGGTGCTCCGCGGGTCCGCCTGAGGACGGTACCGGGGTTTCCCCGGCACCGCACCCGGGGTGACGGTGGTTTGCCCGGGGCGTTCGCACGCAGGGAGGCGTGTGACTCCGGTAGCGGCATTCCGCCCCGCCAGGGTCTGCCCGGTGTCCCGTCGACCGCGAGGCCCTTGCCCCGGTGCCCGTGCGCCGTCGAGTCGGGGGCCGTCCGGTCTCGCGCATGCCGTCGAGTTGTGGGCCCTGTGTCGGTACCGGTACGCCGTCGGACCGTGAAGTCCTTGCCCCCGGTATCCGTGCGCCGTCGAGCCGGGGGTCTGTCTGGTCTCGCGCATGCCGTCGAGTCGGAGCCTGCCCCGGCTCCTCCCTGCCGTCGGCCATGAGGGCTGCCCTCGCAACCCCTGCGTCAAACCGGGGGAACGCGGGCGCGGCGCGCGGCGTCGTCCGTGCAATTGCCGAATGGCTGTTTCTCCGTCTTGCCTCTGCCTCGGCGCGGCGTCCGGTCCCCGACGGCCCGCGTCGGATACCCGGCGGTAGGTCTCCGCCCGGTCATGCATCGCCGCCGGATGCGGCGAGTTCACCGCGTTTTCGGGTGGTGACGACCCGCCGCCGCCGAGCACGCCGGTCCCCTCTTTGAGAGGGCACGTGAACACGCCATTGCGCCCAGGTTTCGCCGAGGCCCCTTCACAGCGCTGTTTCGAGTTGTTACTTTCCTCAGCGCTGGGAGCGCTCCCACGTTCAACGCTCTTAACCCAAGCCGGAGTTGACGCCCCCGGTACCGAGTGGCGGAAGCCTGCGGTCCGTGGCACCAGGGCGGCGCTCCCCGGCGCAGTACCACCGATTCGCACCGCATGCGAACCGCATGTCCGACCGCACGGCGGCGCAACGGCGCGCCACGGTGCGGCAGCGCCGTCAGCAGCACGAAGGCACGCCATACAAGAGGAGTTGGCTGCTATGAGACCTGCGGAGTTGGGACCACCTCGGCGGTATACGGTCATGGGGACCGTGGCCGTGATCCTGCTCGCCCTGCTGGCCGCCGTGGCCGGTACGGCGCCCGCGCGGGCGGCGGGCACCGCGGGATCGGGCTACTGGCACACCAGCGGCCGCCAGATCGTGGACGCGAACGGCAACCCGGTACGCATCGCCGGGATCAACTGGTTCGGCTTCGAGACCGACAACCACGTGGTCCACGGCCTGTGGTCACGGGATTACAAGAGCATGCTCGACCAGATCGCCGCGACCGGATACAACACGCTGCGCATCCCGTATTCCGACGACATCCTCAAGTCCGGCACGACGCCGTCCAGCATCGACTTCTCCAGCGGCAAGAACGCGGACCTCCAGGGGCTCGACTCCCTTCATGTCCTGGACAAGATCGTGGACTACTCGGGGCAGATCGGTCTGAAGGTCATCCTCGACCGGCACCGGCCGGACTCCAGCGGACAGAGCGCCCTCTGGTACACCAACAGCGTTCCGGAGTCGACCTGGATCGCCAACCTGAAGTCGCTGGCGAGCCGTTACGCGAACAATCCCACGGTCATCGGCATCGACCTGCACAACGAGCCGCACGACCCGGCCTGCTGGGGCTGCGGCGACACGAGCATCGACTGGCGGCTCGCGGCCGAGCGCGGCGGCAACGCGGTGCTGTCGGCCAACCCCGACATGCTGATCTTCGTGGAGGGCGTCCAGACGTACAACGGCGACTCCACCTGGTGGGGCGGCAACCTGGAGGGCGCCGGCACCTACCCGGTCCAGCTCGACGTGGCCAACCGCGTGGTCTACTCGGCCCACGACTACGCCACCAGCGTCGCCGACCAGCCCTGGTTCAGCGACCCGTCCTTCCCGAGCAACATGCCCGGCATCTGGGACAAGCACTGGGGCTACCTCTTCAAGAACAACATCGCCCCCGTCTGGGTCGGCGAGTTCGGCACGACGCTCCAGTCGGCCACCGACCAGACCTGGCTGAAGGCCCTGGTCGACTACCTCCGCCCGACCTCGCAGTACGGCGCCGACAGCTTCCAGTGGACCTTCTGGTGCTGGAACCCCGACTCCGGTGACACCGGCGGCATCCTCAAGGACGACTGGCAGACGGTCGACACCGCCAAGGACGGCTATCTGACGTCCGTCAAGGCGCCGGGGTTCGGCTCCGGTGGCGGTGGTGCCTCCGACACGACCGCTCCGTCCGCGCCGACGAACCTCGCGGTGTCGGGGACGACGGCGTCGAGTGTGTCGCTGAAGTGGTCGGCTTCGACGGACAATGTGGGGGTGACCGGGTACGACGTGTACCGGGGGTCGACGAAGGTGGGCAGTACCACGTCGACGTCGTACACGGACAGCGGGCTGTCGGCCTCGACGGCGTACTCGTACACGGTGAAGGCGAGGGACGCGGCCGGCAATGTGTCGGCGGCTTCCGGCGCGGTGACGGCGACGACGGCCGCGAGTGGTGGTGGTACGCCGGGCACGGGTGCGGTGAAGGTGCAGTACAAGAACAACGACAGCTCGGCCACCGACAATCAGATCAAGCCGGGTCTGCGGGTGGTGA
>NZ_BSSM01000015.1 GCF_030269125.1 Streptomyces hygroscopicus subsp. hygroscopicus
TGACGCCCACCTCACCGGCACACCCCGAGCCCGCACCCGCACCAGCCACTTCGCAGCACTTCGCCCCGCCGACCAAACGATCGACGGGGCGAAGTGATCAGGACCCCGAATTAACCAACAGCGTCCGGAGAAACCGGAGCGGGGCCCACGTGAGTTCTTGCTGCCGAACCGCCGGAGGCGAAGGTCAGATCAGACCGAGCGCGCGAACCGCCTCGCGCTCCTCGGACAGCTCCTGCACCGACGCGTCGATGCGCGAACGGGAGAACTCGTTGATCTCCAGGCCCTGGACGATCTCGTACTTGCCGTCCTTGGTGGTGACCGGGAAGGAGGAGATCAGGCCCTCGGGGACGCCGTACGAGCCGTCGGACGGGATGCCCATGGACGTCCAGTCGCCCTCGGCCGTGCCGTTGACCCAGGTGTGGACGTGGTCGATCGCGGCGTTCGCGGCGGACGCGGCCGACGACGCGCCACGGGCCTCGATGATCGCCGCGCCGCGCTTCGCGACGGTCGGGATGAAGTCCTCGGCCAGCCACTTCTCGTCGCTCACGACCTCGGCCGCGTTCTTGCCGCCGACCGTGGCGTGGAAGATGTCCGGGTACTGCGTGGCGGAGTGGTTGCCCCAGATCGTCAGCCGCTTGATGTCGGCGACGGTGGAGCCCGTCTTCTTCGCCAGCTGCGTCAGCGCCCGGTTGTGGTCCAGACGGGTCATCGCGGTGAACCGGTCGGCCGGTACGTCCGGCGCCGCGGCCTGCGCGATCAGCGCGTTCGTGTTGGCCGGGTTGCCGACGACGAGGACCTTGATGTCGTCCGCGGCGTGGTCGTTGATGGCCTTGCCCTGCGGCTTGAAGATGCCGCCGTTGGCCTCCAGCAGGTCACCGCGCTCCATGCCCTTGGTGCGGGGGCGGGCGCCGACCAGCAGCGCGACGTTGGCGCCGTCGAAGGCGACGTTCGGGTCGTCGCTGATGTCGATGCCCTGGAGCAGCGGGAAGGCGCAGTCGTCCAGCTCCATGGCCGTACCCTCGGCGGCCTTGAGCGCCGGGGTGATCTCCAGGAGGCGCAGGCGGACCGGAACGTCCGCCCCGAGCAGCTGGCCGGAGGCGATGCGGAAGAGCAGGGCGTAACCGATCTGGCCGGCCGCGCCGGTGACGGTGACGTTCACGGGAGTGCGGGTCATGGCGTTCTCCGTATGACAGCTGGCGGTGGGGCGTCCCTGCCCCGGGCGGATGATCGATCTCTTGGTATCAAGAGAGATCCAGCGATCAGGCTATCGCGCATCCGGCATGCGAGACGTGCGGGGCCCTGTGGCTCACCCCACAGAAGATCGTGAGGGGGACGGAAAAGGCGGCCGTCCGTCCGGAGAGGGTGGACGGAGACGGCCGCCGGTGGGGGTACCGGCTCGCCGGTCTCCCGTGGGGGGTACCGGTCGCGTGCCCAGGTTTCGGCCGGGCATGCGTACCGATCCAGAATTCATCCGATCGGTCTCAGCGCGTGCAGCCGGTACGGCCCGACGCGAGCGTGGCGCACGCCCTCGCCTCGCCCGGGTCCCGTACGGCGATCATCGGCGTGTACGCGATCGTGTCGCCCACCTGGGTGACCTCGCCCGCCTCCCGGACCCTGGCCCGCGCCCCGGTGACCTCGACCTTGTCGCCGGGCACGGCACCGGTGATCCGGCCCCACGCCGTGCCGCAGACCTTGCTGTAGCGGACTTCGAGGGTGGTGGCGCCGAGGGTGACGGCCTGGGCGGTGGTCACCTGGTCGCCGCTGCACCCCATGGACTCGGCGTCCTTGCCCACGCAGTCCGCGCCGGCGCACTCCACGCCGGGCGGGAGGCTCGCCTTCGGGCTCGCGCTCGGGGCGGGCCGCTTCGGCGCGGCCTCGTGCCTGCCGCCGTCACGGGCTCCGGTGAAGTGGACGACGCCCAGGATGACCAGCAGCACGGTGACGAACCCGGCCAGGAACATCAGCACCGGCTGCCGGTACCCGCGCCGGGTCCCGGAGGGGCGCACCGCGTCGGGGTCCTGAGGACCCCGGGGTTCCTGAGGACCGCGGGGGCCATGGGGGCCCCGGGAGTCCTGGGAGTCCTGGCGGTTCCGGCCGCTCTGGGGGCTCTGGGCGCTCTGGGTGCTGCCAGGTCCCGGAGCGTCGGCGACCGGGTCCGGCCGGGCTCCGGGCTCGGCGCTCGCCCGCGACGGCCCCTGATACCCCGCCAGCCCCCACGAGTTGCCGCCGGACGCCGTCCTCCCGCGCTCCCCCGCCTCCGCTGCCGTCGGCTGAGCCGGAACCCTCGGGACGGCGAGCGTGCCGCCCTCGGTCCCGTTCACGGCCCGCACGGCCGGACCACCGCAGGTCCGGCGCGCCGGCCCCGTGTGCTCGTACCCCAGCTCCGCTCGGCTCCACGCCCGTTCCGCCAGTTCCCACATCGTGACGATCGGGCCCGGACTGGTCCCCGCCGCCTCGGCGAGCGCCACGGCCGCGCCCTTGGGGGCGAGCAGCCGGCCGTCGAGGTAATCGTCCCAGGACGCCCTGCCGTAGCCCGTACGGTCGGCCAGGGTCGCGCCGTTCAGGCCACCGAGGTCCACGAGCCACCGCAGCTGGCTGACGAACTCCTTGATCTCCGGGTCGAGTTCGTTCGGCAAGGTCTTCCAACGAGGCATCGTCTCCCCCCTCATCCCCACTTTCGTACCGAACGGTCACCGTTCAGCGGAACGGTCACTTCCGTGCCACAGCGCGAAGACAGCCGTTGATCAGGCCGTTCGCCACCGGCCAGGGTGTGTCGGGCGGCGGTTCGTCCCTCCTCGGGGGTGGGGACGAACCGCCGTGCCACCGGCCTTATTTGGTCATCGTGAAGTGCAGCGTGTTACTCAGGAACGGGATCTCCAGCAAGGGATGCGGCTGCGCCATCAGGGCCAGCAGGACGATCGCCAGACCGAGGACGCCGTAGGTGCTGATGTCGGTGAAGCGGGAGCGGACCGCGAGCATGCCCACGCCGGGCAGCATCCAGCGCAGCACGGCGCCGGCCAGCAGCGCGGCGCCGATCAGCAGGGTGCCGACGCGGAACGCGTCGAACGCGGTCAGCAGCAGGCCGAGCGCGGTCGTGCCGAGCACCACCAGCAGGGGCCACTGCCGGGCGGGCGCGGGCGCGCCGCCGGACGCGGCCCGGCCGCCGCCCTCCGGCCGCGCGGTGTCCCTGGTGAACAACGGGAAGCGGCGGGTGACCCGCCGCGGGCGCCCCTCGGCGTCGGGGGCGCTGATCGCGTCGCGGACGGTCTCCTCGCCGTCCCGCGTGTCCTCAGCCGGCACTGCGCTCCGCCGCCTCGACCACGTTGACCAGCAGCTGGGCCCGGGTCATCGGGCCGACGCCGCCGGGGTTCGGGGAGATGAAGCCGGCCACCTCGGTGACGTCCGGGTGCACATCGCCGACGATCCGGCCCTCCGCGTTGCGGGAGACGCCGACGTCGAGGACGGCCGCGCCGGGCTTGATGTCCTCGGCGCGGATCAGGTGCGGGGAGCCGGCCGCGGCGATGACGATGTCGGCCCGCTTGAGGTGGGCGGACAGGTCGCGGGTGCCGGTGTGGCACTGGGTCACGGTGGCGTTCTCGCTGCGGCGGGTGAGCAGCAGCGGCATCGGGCGCCCGATGGTGACGCCCCGGCCGACGACCACGACCTCGGCGCCCTTGGTCTCCACGCCGTAGCGGCGCAGCAGGGTGAGGATGCCGTTGGGGGTGCAGGGCAGCGGGGCGGGCTCGTTGAGAACCAGGCGCCCGAGGTTCATCGGGTGCAGGCCGTCCGCGTCCTTCGCCGGGTCCATCAGCTCCAGAATGCGGTTCTCGTCGATGCCCTTGGGCAGCGGCAGCTGGACGATGTAGCCGGTGCAGGCCGGGTCCTCGTTGAGTTCGCGGACGACCGCCTCGATCTCCTCCTGGGTGGCCGTGGCCGGCAGCTCCCGCTGGATGGAGGCGAGGCCCACCTCGGCGCAGTCGCGGTGCTTGCCGGCGACGTACTTGCGGCTGCCGGGGTCGTCCCCGACCAGGATCGTGCCGAGGCCGGGCGTGACGCCCTTCTCCTTCAGCGCCGCCACGCGGACGGTCAGATCGGACTTGATCGCGGCTGCGGTGGCCTTGCCATCGAGAATCTGGGCGGTCATACCCCCATCCTCCAGGATGACCGCCCCGTGGTTCCAATCCGGGTTCCGATCAGGGCTCCCACCAGGGCCCGTGCCCGGGACCGGGTGATCACGGATGTTGCACTTGCACAACACCCGGGGATTACGGCTGGACAAGCCACTATCCGGTCAAGAACGATGAACAGCACAGTGCAGCGGGCAGCTCATCGGGGGGACGGACCGCATCTGTAGAAACTCTCCTCCGTGCAGTGCCGCGCCTCGTCCCCGCACTCGGAACAACGGAGGAAGACCAACCATGAGCTACGGCGACCCGAACAACCCTTACGGCAACCCGCAGGGGCAGCCGCAGCAGCCCGGGTACGGCTACCCCGCCGCGCCGCCGGTCCAGCAGTCCTACGCCGCCGCCCCGATGACCACCATGCCGGGCAAGGTCAACGCGGCCCGCGTGATGCTGTGGGTGATCGTCGCCCTCCAGGTCATCGGCGTGGGCCTGTTCGCCTTCTCCGCCGTGGCCGTCAACAAGGCCAAGAACGACAACTCCGTGCCGGGCCTCGCCGACTACCCGGTGGGCGTGCTGTGGGCGTTCATGGTGCTCGCGCTCGCCTGGCTGGTGTGGGCGATCGTGCTGGCCACGAAGTTCTCCAGCGGCGGCAACAACCTGCGGGTCACGACGCTGGTCTTCGGCATCCTGACCGCGGTGCTCGGCGTCTACCCGTTCCTCGTCGTCGTGGGCATCTTCCACATCGTGCTCGGCATCCTGATCGCCACCTTCGTCGGCGGCGCCGACGGCAAGGCCTGGTTCAACCGCGCCCGCTACTGAGCCGCCCGCGCGCAAGGAACACTTCGCGCCATTCGACATCCGGGGCCGTGTCTCACCCTTCCAGGGGGGACACGGCCCCGGTGCGTCGCCCTACTCTGGGAGAAGCCGTCAGGCACGGGGAGACGCACCTTGTACAGCATCATCGTCGTACCTCCGCCGACCACGGAGGACCGACAGCACCACAGCCAGATCCGCCTCGCCCCCGGCGAACGCCTCCGCTTCGGCCGGGCGCCGGGGAACGATCTGCCGATCCCGCACGAGGGCGTCTCGCGCCGGGCCGGAGAACTCGGCGCCCAGGGCGCGTTCTGGATACTGAGCAACCTGTCCGCGCACCAGACGTACGTCGTGGAGAACCCGGAGGGCGCGGGCGAGCACATCAAGGTCGGGCCGGGCCGGCTGGAGGCGCCGGTCCCCTTCGAGTTCTCGCGGATCGTGCTGCCCGCCGCCGGCGACCTGCTCACCATCGAGGTGTGGGCGCCGCGCCACGACTATCTGCGCGACGGCTGCGGAGCGGACGGCGACACCACCGCACCGGCCTTCTCCGTGGACCCCACCAAACGCTACTTCGCCGTGCTGGCGGCCCTGTGCGAACCCCGGCTGCGCGGCGACCCGCACGCCCCCCTGCCCACCGTCGACCAGGTCGTCGCCCGGCTGCGCCCCTCCTGGCCGGCCGCCTCGCGCACCTCGGTGCAGTGGAACATCGACTACCTCGCGGTGAAGCTGCGCCTCAAGCCGGGCCCGGACACGGCGGAGCCGGGCCCGCGCCTGAACGGCAAGAAGGAGTCCCTGGTCTCGCTGGCGCTCCGCTTCGACCTGGTGCGCGAGGACGACCTGGTCGTGCTGTCCGGCTCCGCGCGCCCGGCCGCCCGGTGACCGAGCCGTACGCCGTACCGGTGCCGAGGGGTTACCGGGTCGGCGGCTGGGAGGTCCGCGAGCCGCTCGCGACGGGCGCCTTCGGCAGCGTGTACGCGGCGCGGCGCACCGGCGACGACGAGGCGGCGTCGCGCGGCGGAGCCGACGGCCCGCTCCCGCGCACCGCAGCCCTGAAGTTCCTGCCCACCGGCACCGGCACCCCCCGCCAGCTCACCCATCTGCGCGAACTCGTCGAGCGCGAGGTGGAGTTGTTACGGAGGCTGCGGCAACCGCGCCTGATCCGGATGTACGAGACCCTCGTCGTCGACGACCCCGGGCGTCCCGCCCTCGACGGCGCCACCGTCCTCGTACTGGAACGCGCGGAGGGTTCCCTGTCCGCGCTGCTCGCCGCCGAGCCGCGGCCCGCCGCCGGGCCCGCGCTGCTGGCGCAGGTCTGCGAGGGCCTCGCGCAGTTGCACCGGGCGGGCTGGGTGCACGGTGATCTGAAGCCGGCCAACGTGCTGCTGATGGCGGACGGTTCGGCGCGGCTCGCGGACTTCAACATGGCGGCGGAACTGGAGGGCACCCACGGCTACACCCCCGCCTTCTCGACCCCCGACTACACCCCGCCCGAGCTGCTGTGGGCGGAGATCGGCGAACGCGGCCGCCGGATCCGCCCGTCCGCCGACGTCTGGGCCTTCGGCGTGCTCGCCCACCTCCTGCTCACCGGCTCCTTCCCGCTGCCCGGCGGCACCCCCTCGGCCCGCCGGGACGCTGCCGTCGCCTACGCGCGCGGTACCGAGGAGCTGCGCCTGGCGGCCGAACTCCCGGACGCCTGGCGGGAGATCGTGCGGGACTGCCTGGCCCGTACGCACGCCGACCGGATCGGCACCGGGGCCCTGCTGCGCCGCGTCACCGCCGCCGCGGGCACGGGCCGCGCACCCCGCCTCCCCCGCCTCTCACCCTCCGGCCGCCGCCGTCGTACGACGATCCTGGCCGTCACGGCCGCCGCCGTCGCCCTCCTCGGGTACGGCCTCGACCACTGGCACGGTGCCGACGACAAGGCGTCGGCCGCCTACGGCAGCTCCGAACTCCGCACCGACCGGGGTGTTCCGGTGCGCTACCGGCGGCTGATCGTGGACGCCGCGCACGGCTGCCCCCGCCCGGACGTCAGCCCGGCGCTGATCGCGGCCATGCTGAAGGCCGAGAGCGGTTTCGACCCGGACCTCGCCGACCCGGGCAGCCATGAGTACGGCATCGCCCGCTGGACCCCGTCCGTGCTGCGCTGGTGGATGCGGGACGACGGCGTTCCCGCCTCGGCGACCCCCACGCCGCCGCTGACCCCGGCCGTGTCCATCCCGGCCATGGGCCGCTATCTGTGCTTCATCGACGCCCACGTGGCGGCGGGGCTGCCCGGCGACAGGCGGGTGCTGGACGCGGCCGCGTACCGGACGTCGTACAAGAAGGTGAACGCCGCGGGCGGGGTCCCCGCGGCGTACCGCGGCTACTGCGACCGGGTCGCCCGCTATCTCGCGGAGTACACGCCCTGAGACCTCCGGGGTGCCGGCGGCCGGGCCCCGCCGGGACGGTGGAACCGCCCCGCGGGGGGGGCGACCGCCTCGCTCGTTCACACGGGGGAACAGCGAATCGGCCGGGTTCGGGCGGAGAGCGCGGCGGCCTCCGGCTCCCTCGGGGAGGGCCGGAGGCCGCCGTCGTCGGTGCCGCGGCTCAGTGGAAGAAGTGGCGCGTGCCCGTGAAGTACATGGTCACGCCCGCCTTCCGGGCGGCCTCCACCACCTGCTCGTCACGGATCGAGCCGCCCGGCTGGACGATCGCCCGGACACCGGCGCCGATCAGGATCTCCGGGCCGTCGGGGAAGGGGAAGAAGGCGTCGGAGGCCGCGTAGGAACCCCGGGCGCGCTCCTCGCCGGCCCGCTCGACCGCCAGCTTGCAGGAGTCGACGCGGTTGACCTGGCCCATGCCGACGCCGACCGAGGCGCCGTCCTTGGCGAGCAGGATCGCGTTGGACTTCACCGCGCGGCACGCCTTCCAGGCGAAGGCGAGGTCCTTCAGCTCCTCGGCGGACAGCGCCTCGCCGCTGGCGAGCGTCCAGTTGGCCGGGTCGTCGCCCTCGGCCTGGAGCCGGTCGGTGACCTGGAGCAGCAGACCGCCGTCGACCTGCTTGGCCTCGACCGGGTTGGCCGGCGCGCCCGCCGCCCTCAGCACGCGGATGTTCTTCTTCCTGGCGAGGGCCTCCAGGGCCCCCTCCTCGTAGTCCGGGGCCACGATGACCTCGGTGAAGATCTCCGCGACCTGCTCGGCCATCTCCTTGCTGACCGGGCGGTTCACGGCGATCACGCCGCCGTACGCGGACACCGGGTCGCAGGCGTGCGCCTTGCGGTGCGCCTCGGCGACGTCCGCGCCGACCGCGATGCCGCAGGGGTTGGCGTGCTTGATGATCGCGACGCAGGGCTCGGCGTGGTCGTACGCGGCACGGCGCGCGGCGTCCGTGTCCGTGTAGTTGTTGTACGACATCTCCTTGCCGTGCAGCTGCTCCGCCTCGGCCAGACCGCCCGTGCCGTCGACGTACAGCGCGGCGCCCTGGTGCGGGTTCTCGCCGTAGCGCAGGGTGTTCTTGCGCGCGTAGGCGGCGCCGACGAAGTCCGGGAAGGCCGAGTCGTCCACGGGGGCGTAGTCGTCGGCGAACCAGGAGGCCACGGCCACGTCGTAGGCGGCGGTGTGCTTGAACGCCTCGGCGGCCAGCCGCTTGCGGGCGGCCAGGTCGAAGCCGCCGTCCTTGACGGCCGCGAGCACGTCGGCGTACCGCTCGGGGCTGGTGACCACGGCGACCGAGGGGTGGTTCTTGGCGGCGGCCCGCACCATCGAGGGACCGCCGATGTCGATCTGCTCCACGCACTCGTCGGCCGACGCGCCGGAGGCGACGGTCTCGCGGAACGGGTACAGGTTCACCACCACGAGGTCGAACGGCGCCACGCCCAGCTCGGCGAGCTGCTCGCGGTGGCTGTCCAGGCGCAGGTCGGCGAGGATGCCCGCGTGCACCTTCGGGTGCAGGGTCTTGACCCGGCCGTCCAGGCACTCGGGGAAGCCGGTCAGCTCCTCGACCTTGGTGACGGGCACACCGGCGGCGGCGATGCGGGAGGCGGTGGAACCGGTCGACACCAGCTCGACGCCGGCCTCGTGCAGCCCGCGCGCCAGCTCTTCCAGGCCGGTCTTGTCGTAGACGCTGACGAGCGCCCGGCGAAGGGGCCGCTTGTTGCTCTCGGCGGTCACTGGATAACTACCTTTCGTCCCTCAATGCGATAGCCGTGGCGGGCGAGCCGGCCCACGACCTCGACGAGCAGGCTTCGCTCGACTTCCTTGATGCGCTCGTGCAGCGCGCTCTCGTCGTCCTCGTCCCGGATCTCCACCACGCCCTGCGCGATGATCGGCCCGGTGTCGACGCCGTCGTCGACGAAGTGGACGGTGCAGCCGGTGACCTTGGCGCCGTACGCGAGCGCGTCGCGGACGCCGTGGGCGCCGGGAAAACTCGGCAGCAGGGCCGGGTGGGTGTTGACGAACCGCCCGCCGAAGCGCGCGAGGAACTCCTTGCCCACGATCTTCATGAAGCCGGCGGAGATCACGAGGTCGGGCTCGTGCGCCGCGACCGCGGCGGCGAGGGCGGCGTCCCACTCCTCGCGGCTCGTGTGGTCCTTGACCCGGCACACGAAGGTCGGCAGCCCGGCCCGCTCGGCACGGGCGAGACCCTCGATGCCGTCGCGGTCCGCCCCGACGGCGACGATCCGCGCGCCGTACTCCTCGGCTCCGGTGCGCTCGATCTCGTCCAGGAGCGCCTGCAGATTGGTGCCGGATCCGGAGACCAGCACGACGAGGCGCTTGGCCACGGGGTTGGCGGCCACGATGGGGCCCTTTCTCGAAAAGCGGTCTCTGCTGTCGGCGGTTTGTACGTTCGTACGGATGCTTCGCGTCCCGGGATACGGGGAAGTCTACGAAGCGGCCGACCGCCAGCAACGATACCGGCACTGCGGGCGGCCCCCACGGGACGGGTGCGTGGCCGGGAGGTAGCGTTCGCAGGGAATCGACAGGAGCAGCCCCGGGAACGCGGTCGTCGTGCGACGCGTTGACGGGGTGGAAGCTCACGACGACAGCCGTGTTGATCTAGGGGAAGACGCTCTTTTGATGCCCGTCCGCAGCCTGCGACTCCTCACGTTCCCGCCAGACCCGGCCCAGGGAGGGGAGCGCGGCGGAATGCTGCTGCGCGAGCGGCCTTCGACGCCGCCGGACGCTCCTCGGGGCGGGGCGGAGGGCTCCGGTGAGGGGCAGGGCGGCGCGACCGGGCGCGGTGGCCGCGGCGGTGACGGCAAGCAGGACAATCCGTTCGCGCCGCCGCCGGAGGGCGCTCCGGACCGGCCCTGGCAGCCCCGGCACCCCGGCGGCGCCTCCGGTTCCGATGGTGGTCACGGAGGCGGTCGGGGGAGCGGTCACGGGGGTGGTTCCTGGGGCAGCCAGTGGAGCGACCGGCAGCCCGGACGTTCCCCCGGCGGCTTCGGCGAGCGCCCCGGCGCGGGTCCGCAGGGCCCCGGTGGCCAGGGCGGTCGGGGCGGCCCCGGGGGCATGCGCTGGGATCCCACGGACCCGGTCCAGCGCCGGGCGCGGTACGCGCTGCTGTCCGGGATGTGGGCCATCTTCTTCGTGCTCTTCAGCTGGCCGTACGTGTCGCTGCTGCTGGGCGCGCTGGCCCTGTACTGGGGTGTCAGCTCCCTGCGCGCCGAACCGCGCGCCGCGGACCCCGGCAAGCCGGCCCCGGGCCCCGGCCGCCCCCAGACCACGGCGGCCGTCGGCGGCCTGGTCACGGCGTCCCTGGCCCTCGTCCTGGTCGCCTCGACCTTCACGGTCCAGTTCGTCTACCGGGACTACTTCACGTGCGTCGACGACGCGCTCACTCATGAGGCGAAGCAGTCGTGCCAGACGCTGCTGCCGGAGCAGCTGAGGGGCGTCCTGGGGACGGCGAACCAGTAGTCCGGGTTCGGCTTCAGGGCCCTTCCCCGGCCGGGGGACCGGGGGGCTTCGGCGTGACCTCGGGGAGGGCCGGCCAGGGCGGGGCCTCGGCGGGGAGGATGTCGTAGGGCTCCTCGTCGGTGGGGTCGGTCGGGCCGGGGACGGGCCCGGACGGGGCGAACAGGTCCCTGACCTCGTCACTCGCCCTGTCCTGGCCCCTCGTCCTCTCCTCACCCTTCCCGCCGTCCGCCGTCTTCCACGGCTTCGGCTTCCCCGAGTCCTTCGACTTCCCCGGGTCCTTCGCCTTCCCCGAGTCGTGCGCCTGCGCCGGGGGCGCCGCGCCGCGAAGCCGCCAGGCCCGTACGACCAGGGCCGTCGGCATGCCCAGCAGCGCGGTCCAGGCGCCGGCCGCCGGGCCCGTCCACCACCACACGGGGCCGAAGTCGGCCAGGGCGGCGTTGCCCAGGGGGCCGCCGGAGAGGGCGGCGAGGAGGGCCAGCAGGAGGGCGCAGACCGTGGCCGTCAGCAGGGTCACGCCGGTGGTACGGGACATCGACCAGCGCGCCCGGGGCGGCTCCCCCCGCCCCGGGCGTCGTACCGCCGCTCGGGCCACGAACCATCCCGCCACCACCCCCGCCGCCACCGGCACCAGCGCGGCCGCCCAGTTCAGCCGGGTGCCGGGGCCCGCGTCCGGGACCGCCGCCAGCAGCGGGAACGGCGGGAGCAGCGGGGCCGGGTCGGAGGCGAGCGGGTGCACCGGATGCCCGGCGCCGAGGACGAACCCGGGGCCGAGGGCGTAGGACGCGGCCCAGACCGAGGCGTTGGGGACCAGCGCCAGGCCGAGCAGCAGCACCGCGAACCGCCCCGTCCAGCCCTCCGTCAGCTGGAGGAACGACGCCCGCGCCGCGCCCCCGTGCCACACCGTCGACACGGCGACGAGCAGGGCCCCGGCCCCGACCAGCACGGCCGCCGCCGCACCCGATGCCCGTACGGCCGTGTCCACCCGCGCCCGCGCGTCCGCGCCGAACACCACCCGCCGCACCGGAGCCGGCACCGCCTTCAGCACGACCAGCAGCGGCTCGGGCGGGCACCCGTGCGCCGACCAGACCCCGGCCCCCGCCCCGGCCGCCGCGACCAGCGGCAGAGAGACCGTCAGCCAGACCCAGGAGGGCCGCAGTTCACCGCCGGAGCAGTACACGGCGGCTGCGGCGCCGACGGCGAGGTAGCCGACGACCACACCCAGCCACGCCGTGCGCACCGGCACCGGCGGCGGTCCGTCGGGGCCGGCGGGGGCGTCCGTGGCGTACCGTCCGGCCCGGTACAGCAGCCAACCCGGCAGGGCGAGCAGCAGCAGCGGGGTGACGCCCACCGGGAGGTGCGCGCCCGAGAGGGTGTCGGTGCGGACCAGTTCGACGCCGTGCGCCAGCAGCCACAGCGCGGCGGCGATGTGCAGCGCGCCACCCGGCCCGCTGTCGGGGTAGGGCGAGCTGATCCACAGACCCAGGACCAGCACGGCGAGCGCGCCGAGGCCGAGTCCGGCCGCGACCACGCCGTCCAGCAGGCTCGCGGACAGGCCGGGCGGACGGTCGCGCAGTCGGGCGGACAGGGGGGCGAGCGACGGTCGGCGCGCGGTCATCTGGATCACGCGGCCATGGTCCCAACGACACGCGCTTTCCCGGCGTAACAGGGGAAGCACCGTAGTGTCGCTCAATATATGTTTATGTCACTTATCGTACGAAAGGGTGCACGGTGACCACGCAGATCCCCGCCAGCCCGTTGCCACCACCGAAGGAACGCCGACGCCTGCGCCAGTCCGGGTCCCTGACCCAGGCTCAGCTCGCCAGACGCCTCGGCGTGGCCCGCGCCACGGTGCGCGCGTGGGAGTCCGGCCGCAAGGAGCCGGCCGGCGCCGAGGGCCGCGCGTACACCGAGTTCCTCACCCGGCCGACGGACGATCGGCCGTCCGGGCCGCAGGGTCCCGGCGAACCGGCCGCCCGCCCGGAGCCGTTGACGCCCGCCGAGGCGTTCGACGCGCTCTACGCCTTCTGCGCCCCGGCCCTCGTACGCCAGACCTATCTGCTGTGCGGGCGCCGCGAACTGGCCCGCGAGGCGGTGGAGCGCGCGTTCCAGCTGGCCTGGCAGCGCTGGCCCGAGGTGGCCAGGGACCGGGACCCGGCGGGGTGGGTACGGGCGGTGGCGTACGACTGCGCGCTCTCCCCCTGGCACCGGTTCCGTCCGTGCTACCGGCACCCGGAGCCGCCGCCCGCCGACCCGGCCGACCGGGACCTGCTCGGCGCCCTGCTCAAGCTGCCGCCCTCGTACCGGCGCACGCTCGTGCTGTACGACGGTGTCGGGCTCGACCTCCCGGAGACGGCGGCGGAGACGGAGGCGAGCACCCCGGCGGCGGCGAACCGGCTGACGCACGCGCGGGAGGCGGTCGCCGCGCAGTTGCCCGAGCTGGCCGACGCCGCGCTCCTGCACCGCCGGCTGACCGAACTCGCCTCCCGCGAACGCCTGCGCGCCTCCCGCCCCCCGACGGTCCGCACCCTCGGCGAACGCCGCAACGTCTTCTGGACCCGCGCGGCCATCGCCTTCACGGTGACCATCATCGGCGCGACGACGCTCACGCTGCGGACGGCCCCGACCCACTACGAGCCCCCGGTCGCGCCCGCCCAGGCCGTCCAGGGCGTCCCCCGCGCGGTCCCGATGGGCCCCTTGTCCCGCGACGAACTGGCCCTGCGGACGAAACTCCGCCAGGACGCGGCCTCGGGCTCGGGCCCGGAGAGGATCGAGCCGACGCCCCGGTGACGTCCCCCGGGCGAAACGCCGGCAGGCCCGCCCCGGGGAACGGGACGGGCCTGCCGGTGTGCGGGTCAGAGCCTCGGCTCTGCCGAGAAGGTCACGCGCCCAGGATCTCGCGGGCGAGCTTCGCCGTCTCGGTCGGGGTCTTGCCGACCTTGACGCCGGCGGCCTCCAGAGCCTCCTTCTTGGCCTGTGCGGTGCCGGAGGAGCCGGAGACGATCGCGCCGGCGTGACCCATGGTCTTGCCCTCGGGCGCGGTGAAGCCCGCGACGTAGCCGACGACCGGCTTCGTCACGTTCTCCTTGATGAACGCGGCGGCACGCTCCTCGGCGTCACCACCGATCTCACCGATCATCACGATGAGCTCGGTCTCGGGGTCCTCCTGGAACGCCGCGAGCGCGTCGATGTGCGTCGTGCCGATGATCGGGTCGCCACCGATGCCGACGGCGGTGGAGAAGCCGATGTCCCGCAGCTCGTACATCATCTGGTACGTCAGCGTGCCGGACTTCGACACCAGACCGATGCGGCCCGGCTTGGTGATGTCGCCCGGGATGATGCCGACGTTCGACTGACCCGGGGTGATGATGCCGGGGCAGTTCGGGCCGATGATCCGGGTCTTGTTGCCCTTCTTGCCGGCGTACGCCCAGAACGCCGCCGAGTCGTGCACGGCGATGCCCTCGGTGATCACGACGGCCAGCGGGATCTCGGCGTCGATGGCCTCGACGACCGCGTCCTTGGTGAACTTCTCCGGCACGAAGATGACGGAGACGTTGGCGCCGGTCTTCTCGATGGCCTCCTTGACGGTGCCGAAGACGGGTACCTCGGTGCCGTCGAAGTCCACGGTCTGACCCGCCTTGCGCGGGTTCACGCCGCCCACGACGTTCGTGCCGTCACCGAGCATGAGCTTGGTGTGCTTCATGCCGGTGGCGCCGGTCATGCCCTGGACGATGACCTTGCTGTCCTTGTTGAGCCAGATAGCCATGGTGTGTCGGTGTCCTCGTCCTCGTGCTTACTTGGCGGCGGCCAGCTCGGCGGCCTTCGCGGCCGCGCCGTCCATGGTGTCGACGCGCTGCACCAGCGGGTGGTTGGCGTCCGTGAGGATCTTCCGGCCCAGCTCGGCGTTGTTGCCGTCGAGGCGGACGACGAGCGGCTTCTCGACCTTCTCGCCGCGGTCCTCCAGGAGCTTCAGGGCCTGCACGATGCCGTTGGCGACCTCGTCACAGGCGGTGATGCCACCGAAGACGTTCACGAAGACGGACTTGACGTCCGGGTCGCCGAGGATGATCTCCAGGCCGTTCGCCATCACCTGGGCGGAGGCGCCGCCACCGATGTCCAGGAAGTTGGCGGGCTTGACGCCACCGTGGTTCTCACCGGCGTACGCCACGACGTCCAGGGTGCTCATGACGAGACCCGCGCCGTTGCCGATGATGCCGACCTCACCGTCGAGCTTGACGTAGTTGAGGTTCTTCTCCTTGGCGGCGGCCTCCAGCGGGTTGGCCGCGGCCTTGTCGTGCAGCGCCTCGAAGTCCGGGTGACGGAACTCGGCGTTGTCGTCCAGGGACACCTTGCCGTCGAGGGCGATGACGTCACCGGAGGCGACCTTGGCCAGCGGGTTCACCTCGACCAGGAGGGCGTCCTCCTTGATGAAGGTGTCCCACAGCTTGACCAGCACGTCGGCGACCTTGTCGGCGACCTCGGCCGGGAACTTGGCGGCCGCGACGATCTCGCGGGCCTTCTCGGGGGTCACACCGTCGATCGCGTCGATCGGCGTCTTGGCGACGGCCTCGGGGCGGGTGGCCGCCACCTCCTCGATCTCCATGCCGCCCTCGACGGACGCGATGGAGAGGAAGGTGCGGTTCGCACGGTCGAGGAGGAAGGAGACGTAGTACTCCTCGACGATCTCCGGAGCGGTCTCGGCGATCATCACCTTGTGGACCGTGTGGCCCTTGATGTCCATGCCGAGGATGTCCGTCGCGCGCGCGACGGCCTCGTCCGGAGTGGCGGCCAGCTTGACGCCACCGGCCTTGCCGCGACCACCGACCTTCACCTGCGCCTTGACGACGGACTTGCCGCCCAGACGCTCGGTGATCTCGCGCGCCGCCTCAGGCGTGTCGATGACTTCACCGGCCAGCACCGGTACATCGTGCTTGGCGAAGAGGTCCCTCGCCTGGTACTCGAACAGGTCCACGCGCTTCCGTCCCTATCAGTGATCTCGCGGTTCGTTGGATGCGTGGGCGTGCCGCGAAGGGCAACGTGACGTCCGCTTGTCACTAGGGGGGCGCACACGGTGTCCGAGCGCGCGGCATGTCCGTCTCGCAGGTTATCGCCGCTTGCGGGGGCTCCCTAAATCGAGGGTCACACGCGAGCGGTGATACCTGTCACATGATGCCGGGTTCTCTGGCACGCCGTGCCGCCCCCCTCGGCCCTACCGGCTGGTACGAGGCCTCACCGGGCTGGGGTCGACCCGATGAGGCCTCCGCGCGGCCCCGGTGACCGGGGCCGGAACGGTCGGTCCCCACCCCAATGGGGACCATCCGCCCCATCCGCGAGGCTCCGCCCGGAGGAACCGACGGCGTTCGGCCGACCGGGTGCGGCCGCCCCACGGAGCGAGGTGGCCGGGCGGCGAGCGGATGTACCGACTCTCCGGTGCCCCCTCCGACGCCCCGTACGCCGCGCGGGTTCCCGGTTTCTCCCCTTCTTCTTCCGGAGCACGTTCCCCCGGGGTCACGTTCTTCTTCCGGAGCACGTTCCCCCGGGGTCACGCCATCCCGGCGTCAGGCCGTCCCGGGTATCGGCAGCGGCCGCTTCTCCAGTGCCGCGGCCATCACCTCGGGGAACAGGTCGGGCGTGCAGGCGAAGGCGGGGGCGCCGAGCGCGGCGAGCGCGGCCGCGTGCTCCCGGTCGTAGGCGGGCGCGCCCTCGTCCGACAGCGCGAGCAGCGTCACGAACTGCACCCCGGACGCCTTCATGGCCGCCACCCGCTTGAGCATCTCGTCCCGTATGCCGCCCTCGTACAGGTCGCTGATCAGCACCACCACGGTCTCGGCGGGCCGGGTGATGTGCGCCTGGCAGTAGGCGAGCGCCCGGTTGATGTCCGTGCCGCCGCCGAGCTGGGTGCCGAAGAGGACGTCCACCGGGTCGTCGAGCTGCTCGGTGAGGTCGACCACCGCCGTGTCGAAGACGACGAGGCGGGTGCTGATCGACCGCATGGAGGCGAGGACCGCGCCGAAGACGGACGCGTAGACCACGGACGCCGCCATCGACCCGGACTGGTCGACGCAGAGGATCACCTCCTTCTTCACCGAGCGCGCGGCCCGCCCGTAGCCGATCAGCCGCTCCGGTACGACGGTGCGGTACTCGGGCAGGTAGTGCTTGAGGTTGGCCGCGATGGTGCGGTTCCAGTCGATGTCGTGGTGGCGCGGCCGGCTGACGCGGGCGCTGCGGTCCAGGGCGCCGGTCAGGGTGGCCCGGGTGCGGGTGGCGAGCCGCTTCTCCAGGTCCTCCACCACCTTGCGCACGACCGCTCGCGCCGTCTCCTTCGTCGTCTCCGGCATCGCCTTGTTGAGCGACAGCAACGTGCCGACCAGGTGCACGTCGGCCTCCACCGCCTCCAGCATCTCCGGCTCGAGGAGCAGGGCGGCGAGCCCGAGCCGGTCGATGGCGTCGCGCTGCATGACCTGGACGACGGAGGACGGGAAATACGTGCGGATGTCCCCGAGCCAGCGCGCCACGGAGGGCGCCGAGGCGCCGAGTCCCGCCGCGCGGTCCCGCCCCGGCTGCGGCTTGTCCCCCTTGCCGTAGAGCGCGGCCAGCGTCCCGTCCATCCCGGCGTCCCGCCCGGACAGCGCGCATCCGGTGCCGTCGGCCTGCTCCCCACCGAGCACGAGCCGCCAGCGCCGCAGGCGTTCGCGGGAGGGGTCGTCGCGGTCCGTCGGCGTCTGGGTTGTCATGTGCCCACCCCCGTGAGGCTTTTCTCGTGGGTCGTCGTCTGTCGCCCGTCCGGGCCGAGGAGGAGCCGCAGCACCGGGAGCACGGCGTCGGCGCGTTCGGCGTCCGGCTCGGCGGCGAAGCCGGGTGCGGTGAGCCCCGGGGCCGCCGAGCCCGTCCACTTCCCCGGTCCGCGCCGCACCAGTTCGCCGAGGGTTCTGCGCACCCCCGGGTCGTACGCCGCGAAGGTGCGCCGCAGCAGCGGTAGTACGTCCGTGAACGCCTCCGCCGGCACCCCGGTCAGCCAGGCGTCGACCAGACCGAGCAGCCGCTCGTCGTGCACCAGCAGCAGGCCGCCCCCGCCGCCGACGAAGCCCTCGATCCAGGCGGCCGCGTCGCCGGGCGGCGTCCCCGGCGACAGCACGAGCCCCATGAGCCGCGCCGCCTCCCCGGCAGCCAGCTCTCCCTCGTCCAGCAGCAACCGCACCGCCCGCCCCCGGATCACCCCCGCGACGGTGTCCCGCAGGGCGAGGGCGCGGAGCACACCCCGCCAGCGCCGGCGCAACCCCCCGGGGCCGCCGACGCTCCCGGCGCCCGCGCCGACGCCGGGGCCCGGGGCCGCGGCCGCGCCTTCGCCTGCGCCGAGGACCGAGGGGACCGCCGTGTCTTGATCCGCGCCGAAGACCGAGGGGACCCCCGCACCTTGCCCCGCACCGAGGACCGGGACAGCCGCCGTATCTTGATCCGCGCCGTCGATCGAGGGAGCCGCCATACCTGGGTCGTCAGGGGCGCCCGAGGTCGCGCCGCCCCCCTCTTTCTCAGCGGCACCCCCGGGGCTGCCGGGACCACCTGCCCCACCGGGACCGGCACCCGCGGCGGCCGTCGCGGCCCGACCGGGCCCCGCGGCGTCGTCCGGACCCCCGCCGACGCCCACGCCACCGGCCTCAGCCGCGCCCGCCGCCGCGCCGGCCAACGCCTCCCCCAGCAGACCCACCGCCGCGTGCACCGCGTCCACATGGCCCCGCATCCGCTCCGCCGCGTCGGTGTCGAGCGCGGCACAGGCCGGGGGCAGGCCGACGAAGACGCGCTCGGCGAGACCGGCGGCGACGCCGGCCAGCGCGCGGGTGTCGGTGCCGCGGACGTCGCCGTAGCGCAGGGTGCGGACCAGGGCGGGCAGGGCCTGGGCGAGGTGGCCGACGTCCGTGTCCAGGGCCGCGCGGTCGGCGAGCGCCCGCATGACCACCGGCAGGGCGTCCGGGAGACCGGCGAGCAGGCACCGTTCGGCGAGCGCGGTGACCTCGGCGAGGGCCGCCGCGTTCGCCGCGTCCGACTCCGCCCTGGCCCGTGCCGCCGCGGCCACGGTCGTCCCCCACACCCCCGCCTCCGCGACCCGCACCGACAGCTCCGGCTCCCAGCGCAGCCGCCAGGTCTCCCTGAACGTGCCCGTGCTCCCCCGCGAGGCGCCCGGCTCCCCCCAGCCGATCCCCAGCAGCCGCAGCCGGTGCAGCAGTCTGCTGCGGCCCGCGTCCGTGTCCCTCCGCAGGTCCAGCTCCAGCTCGCGCTCCGGCGCCTCCGGCTTGAGCCGCAGCGCGCGCTGCTGTCGCGCCAGGTCACGCTGCAACGGCACCGCGGGCGCCGAGTCCGGCACCTCGCCCAGGACGTCCCCGACCACCAGCCGGTCGTACACCAGCGCCAGCGGCACGTCCGAGCCGTCGCACATCACCGCGCGCACCGCGTCGGTGGTCTCCCCCAGCCCCGGCAGCGGACGGCCGCGCATCGCCGCGAGGGTCTGAGCGAGCCGTACGGCCTCGATGACGTGCGCGGAGGACACGATCCGGTCCTCCTCCCGCAGCAGGCCCGCCACCTTGGTCAGCCAGCGCTCCACCGGCCGGTCGGGGACGTGGAAGAGATGGCCGTACCAGCCGGGCGAGTCGATGCCCGCGCCGTAGCCGCTCGACCGGGCCAGCCTGCGGTGCGTCCAGGGCACCCAGGTCAGGTCGGCCTTGACCTTGGGCAGCCCCTTGAGCAGCGCCCGGTCGGCGGTCACGGTGGCCTTCTCGCGCAGCGCGGGGACGTGCCAGGCCCCGCACACCACGGCCACCGCGTCGCCGAACTCCTTTCGGGCGGCGCGCAGCCGGAGCCGCATCTGCGCCTCGCGCACCAGGTCCCGGGGGTGCCCGCCCGTGCCGTACCGCTCGCGCAGCGCGCCCATGGCCTCCGCCAGCGCCTCGAACGGGGCAAAGGGGTCGCGCTCCCCGGGCCCCCGGTGCTCCACGACGTCCTCCCACCAGCGCTCGGGATCGTCGTACCCGGCGGCCTCGGCGAGGGCGCCGAGCGGGTCGAGGCGGGCCCGCTCGTCGGCGGCCGGAGCCGCCTCCCCTTCCTCGGGTTCTCCGGGTTCTGCGGGTTCTGCGGGTTCTGCGGGTTCTGCGGGTTCTGCGGGTTCTGCGGACGGGAGCCCGGTCTCCGTCTCCCACGCGAGGGTGTGCGCGGCCGGCAGGTCGATGAAGCGGACCGGGACGCCGTGGTCCAGCGCCCAGCGCAGGGCCACCCACTCCGGGCTGAACCCGGCGAACGGCCAGAACGCCGAGCGGCCGGGCTCGTCCACGGCATGGGCGAGCAGGGCGACGGGCGGCCGCAGGGCCGGGTCGGCGGCCAGCGGGACCAGCGCGTCGGCCTCGGGCGGTCCCTCGATCAGGACGGCCGCGGGCCGGGCGGCGTCCAGCGCGGCGCGCACCGCGCGGGCGGAACCGGGCCCGTGGTGCCGTACGCCGAGCAGCAGCGGACCGGTGCGGCGGGACCCGGTCCCGGCCGTGCCGGTCATGCGCTCACCTCCCGGCAGGCGCGGTAGAAGTCCGTCCAGCCCTCCCGCTCGCGCACGACCGTCTCCAGGTACTCCTGCCAGACGACCCGGTCGGCCGCCGGGTCGCGGACGACGGCGCCGAGGATGCCGGCGGCGACGTCCGCCGGGCGCAGCACGCCGTCGCCGAAGTGGGCGGCGAGCGCGAGGCCGTTCGTGACGACGGAGATCGCCTCTGCCGTGGACAAGGTGCCGCTGGGCGACTTCACCTTCGTACGGCCGTCGTCGGTCAGTCCGTCGCGCAGCTCGCGGAAGACGGTCACGACGCGGCGGATCTCCGCCATGCCGTCGGGCACGGCCGGCAGATCGAGGGAGCGGCCGAGCTGTTCGACGCGGCGGGTGACGATGTCGACCTCGGCCTCGGCGCTCTCGGGCAGCGGCAGCACGACGGTGTTGAAGCGGCGGCGCAGCGCGCTGGAGAGTTCGTTGACGCCGCGGTCGCGGTCGTTGGCGGTGGCGATGAGGTTGAAGCCGCGCACCGCCTGGACCTCCTCGCCCAGCTCCGGGACGGGCAGCGTCTTCTCGGACAGGATGGTGATCAGCGAGTCCTGCACATCGGCCGGGATCCGGGTCAGCTCCTCGACCCGGGCGGTCATGCCCTCGGCCATGGCGCGCATGACCGGGCTAGGCACGAGGGCGTCGCGGCTGGGACCGTGGGCGAGCAGCCGCGCGTAGTCCCAGCCGTAGCGGATGGCCTCCTCGGGGGTGCCCGCGGTGCCCTGGACCAGCAGCGTCGAGTCGCCGCTGACGGCGGCGGCCAGATGCTCCGACACCCAGGTCTTGGCGGTGCCGGGCACGCCGAGCAGGAGCAGGGCGCGGTCGGTGGCGAGCGTGGTGACGGCGACCTCGACGATCCGGCGCGGGCCCACGTACTTCGGCGAGATCACCGTGCCGTCCGGCAGGGTGCCGCCGAGCAGGTACGTGGCCACCGCCCACGGCGACAGTCTCCAGCGGGCCGGGCGGGGCCGGTCGTCCTGCGCGGCCAGCGCGGCGAGTTCGTCCGCGAACGCCTGCTCGGCGTGCGGTCGCAGAGCCGCCGCGTTCTCCCCCGGGTGCTGCGCGGCGGCGGTCTTCGGTCGCGTGGACGCAAGGTTGGCTGACATGGCTGAGGCCCCCTCCAGCTCGGCCGGTTCGGATCTGCCACCAACGGTGCACCACACCACTGACAATCGCTCTGACCAGCGAAAACACACGCGCAGGGCGCATTGTCAGTGGCGGGATCTACCGTCGGGGACATGACTGAGCAGGGGGTGCGCTGGACCGCGGACCAGGTGCTGGCGCTGGCGCCTGACGCCGCGTCACGCAAGGCGGGCGGCAGGCTCGGCACGGCCGGTCCGTGGTCCGGGTCGGGGAGCGGGAAGGAGTCGGTGTGGGGACTGTGCAAGGGCAGCGGCAGCAAGCCGTACCAGACGGTGATCGACCTCACCGGGCCCGCGTACAGGTGCAGTTGTCCGAGCCGTAAGTTCCCGTGCAAGCACGCGCTCGGGCTGCTTCTGCTGTGGGCGGCCGACGACGGCTCGGTGCCGGTGCGCGCCGAGCCGCCGGAGTGGGCCGAGCAGTGGCTCACGGGCCGGCGCGACCGCGCGGAGGACAAGCGGACGGAGGGCGGCGGGAGCGCTCCGGCCGCCGACCCGGAGGCGGCCCGGCGCCGCGCCGAGCGCCGGGCCGAGCGGGTCACCGCGGGCGCGACCGAGCTGGAGCAGCGCCTGGCCGACCTGCTGCGCGGCGGCCTCGCCGCGGCCGAGCAGGCGGGGTACGGACTGTGGGAGGAGACCGCGGCCCGCATGGTCGACGCCCAGGCCCCCGGACTGGCCGCACGGGTGCGGGACTTGGGGGCGATACCGGCGTCCGGCGCGGGCTGGCCGGCGCGGCTGCTGGAGGAGTGCGCGCTGCTGCACCTGCTCGACCAGGGCTGGCTGCGCCGCGAGGCGCTGCCGGAACCCCTCGCGGCCACGGTCCGCTCCCGGCTCGGCCTGCCCGCATCGGCGGATGGCCCACCCGAGCGCGACCGCTGGCTGGTCCTCGCCCAGTACGACACGGCGGACACGAAACTGACGACCCGCCGGATATGGCTGTACGGCACCGCGTCGCACCGCACCCGGCTGCTGCTCTCCTACGGGCCGGCCGGCCGGGCCCCGGAGCTGTCCCTGCCGGTGGGCCTCGCCCTGGACGCCGAGTTGTCCGCGTACCCGGGTGCCGGTCAGCTCCGGGCCGCGCTGGGCGAACGGTTCGGCGCGCCGGTCCCGGCCGGTCTCCGTCCGCCGGGCACGAGCACGGCCGAGGCGCTTGCCCGGTACGGCACGGCGCTGCGCGAGGACCCCTGGCTGGAGTCGGTCCCGGTGACCCTGGAGCAGGTGGTCCCCGTGCCGGACGGCGAGCAGTGGCAACTGGCCGACGCCGAGGAGGACGCCGCCCTGCCCCTGACCCGCGCCGCTCGCTCCCGGCCGGGCCTGTGGCGCCTGCTCGCCCTGTCCGGCGGCGCCCCGGTCACGGTCTTCGGCGAGTGCGGCCACCGGGGCTTCACCCCGCTCACGGCCTGGCGGGAGGGCGACGGGGAGGCGGTGCCGCTGTGCTGACCGACCGGGCCCCCTCCCGCTCCACGCGCCCTGCGCGACCTACCCGAACGGAAGGCGACGCGATGCACGGCAGCGCACCCCGACCGGACACCGTGACCTGGGAGGACCTGGTCACCACCGCCCTCCTCGGCACCGACCGGCGCCCTCCCGCGCGACTCGCCCCCGGCCGCCCCGCCCCCGTCGCCCTGCTGGACGCGGCCGCCGGGGCGACCGTACGGCGACGGGCGGGGCTGCGGGCCGCACGGGCCGCACGGCGGCCGGACAGGGCGCCCGAGGATCCGCGCCCGCCGCTGCCCGCGGCGGCGGCCGGCCGGCTGACCGCGCTGCTGGCCGACCGTTCCGGCGGGGCGAGCGGCGGGCGCCGGGGCAGTTCCCCGGACCTGATGGAGCTGCTCCCGCAGTGGCTCGCGGCGGCCAACGCGCACGGGTACGCGGCCCCGGCGCAGGCGCTCCCCGCGCTGCTGGACGCGGCCCGGGGACGTACGGACCTGCGGCCGGCGGCGCTGGCGTTCGCGGGGCCCCGGGCACTGTGGCTGGCCCGGTTCAACCCGGACTGGCGGTTCGCCCTGCGCTCGGCCCCCGGCGGCGGCGCGGCGCTGCCGGATCCCGGGGACGAGAAGGGGATACGACGGCTGTGGGAGGAGGGGCTGTTCGCCGAGCGGGTGGCCCTGCTGGGCGCGCTGCGGGCCCGTACCCCCGCGCTCGCCCGGGAGCTGCTGGCCGGGACCTGGCCGACCGAGCGGGCGGAGGACCGGCTGCTGTTCCTGGACTCGCTGCGCTCGGGCCTGTCCGCGGCGGACGAGCCGTTCCTGGAGAAGGCGCTGGGCGACCGCAGCCGCAATGTCCGGGCCACTGCGGCCGAACTGCTCTCCGCGCTGCCGGGTTCGGCGCTGGCCGCGCGGATGGCCGTCCGGGCCACGGCGTGTGTGGCGCTGGACCGTACGGGAGACCCGCCGGTGATCGTGGTGGAGGCGCCGCACGAGTGCGATCCCGGCATGGAGCGCGACGGTGTGGTGGCCACCCCGCCCGCCGGCCGGGGCGAACGGTCCTGGTGGCTCGGGCAGTTGGTGGAGGCGGCGCCCCTCGGCACCTGGCCGGACCGGCTCGGCGGCCGGGGCGCGCGGGAAATCGTGGCGCTGGCGGTGGCGGACGGCTGGCAGGGCGAGCTGCACGCGGCCTGGTGCCGGGCGGCGGTGCGGCAGCGGGACGCGGTGTGGTCGCGGGCGCTGCTGGGCTCCCCGTCGGCCCCGGAGGCGGGTGGTCCGGGTGCGGTCTCCCTGGCGGAGCGCGCCAAGCTGCTGGCCGCGCTGGAGGCGGAGGAACGGGCCGAGTGGGTCGCCGGGTTCATCGCGACGCACGGGCTGTCGGAGGCGTTCCAGTTGCTCGGCGTGTGCGCGGTGCCCTGGGCCGCGCCGCTGGGCCGGGCCGTCGTGGACGCCCTCAACATCGCGCGCGACGCGGGGAGTTACCCCTGGAGCTTCAGCGGGGTGATGGGCCTCGCGGAACGCTGCCTGGACCCGGCCGAGGCCGCCCGGCTGGAGGGGCTGCTGGCGATACCCGACGAGCGGGAGGACGCGGCACCGGGCGCGGGGGGCTACTGGGCGGAGGCCTTCCAGCGCCTCGTCACCACGCTGCGGCTGCGGGCGGCGATGGCCGACGAACTGAGACCGGACGACTCCGGGGCGAACCTGCCACCGGGCTCCGCCGGGACTCGGCGGGGCCGCCAGGACCGGCCGGCTCACCCGGCACCATGACGGCCCCGGGCCCGCCGCACCCTCGGCTCAGCCCCCGGACGCCGCCGGCTGGCGCACGTTCTGCCTGACCCACTCCACGATCGACGCGGTCGTCGCCCCCGGGGTGAAGATCTCCGCGACGCCCTTCTCCTTCAGCGGCGGGATGTCCTCCTCCGGGATGATGCCGCCGCCGAAGACGAGGATGTCCTGGGCGTCGCGCTCCCTGAGCAGGTCGATGACCGCGGCGAACAGGGTGTTGTGCGCGCCGGAGAGGATGGACAGGCCGATCGCGTCGGCGTCCTCCTGGAGCGCGGTGTCCACGATCTGCTCGGGCGTCTGGTGGAGGCCGGTGTAGATGACCTCCATCCCGGCGTCGCGCAGGGCGCGCGCGATGACCTTGGCCCCGCGGTCGTGGCCGTCGAGGCCCGGCTTGGCGACCACCACGCGGATCGGACCGGCTGCCTCACCCATCACTGCCTCCCTCGCACGACCGCGGAGGCGCTCGCCTCCGCCTTCCGACAAGTACCGCATCTTCGGCACGCTCCGCCACCCGTCGCGAGGTGAACGGGCGTTGTCCCCAGCATCCCGCGCCCGACGGTTTTACGGAGCGCGGTGACGGGGAATTCATTGAGTGGGACATGAAGGCACACGGGGGAGGGAGCCGTCCTCCGGTGTGCCGACGGGAGGTCGGCCATGAAGGTCACCGGAGTAGTGCCACTCTTCTTCCCGTACTGCCGTCGCCTGTGGCCCGGCAGGCTGGCCGGGCTGTCGATGACGCTGCTGAAGGCGACCGCCCTGGACGCCGCGATCCTCGCCGGACACGTCCTGCTGTATCCGACCGGCCTGTTCCAGGAGCGCTGCGCCCCCGCGCCCGCGCCGGTGGACGACGGCACCGCCCGGCTCCCGGTGCGCCCCGGCCCCCCGGTCGTCCTGCTGCACGGCTTCATCGACAACCGCTCGGTGTTCGTGCTGCTGCGCCGCAATCTGGCCCAGCACGGCGGGCAGCGCGTGGAGTCGCTCAACTACTCCCCCCTGACCTGCGACATCCGCACCGCCGCCGAGCTGTTCGGCCGGCACGTGGAGAAGATCTGCGCGCGCACCGGCAGCGACCGGGTGGACATCGTGGGACACAGCCTCGGCGGTCTGATCGCGCGGTACTACGTACAGTGTCTGGGCGGTGACCTGCGGGTACGCACCTTGGTCACGCTCGGCACCCCGCACTCCGGCACCCGGGTCGCGCCCCTGGCCGACGCCCATCCGATCGTGCGCCAGATGCGTCCCGGTTCGCAGGTGATCGAGGAGCTGGGCCGCTCCGCGCCGGGCTGCCGTACGCGGTTCGTCAGCTTCTGGAGCGACCTCGACCCGCTGATGGACCCACTGGAGACGGCCTGTCTGGACCACCCCGACCTCGACGCGCACAACATCCGGGTGACCGGCATCGGCCATCTCGCCCTGCCGGTGCACCCCGCCGTCGCGGCCGGGATACGCGAGGCGCTGGACTCCGCCGACGCCAGGGAGCAGCTCGCGAAGGGCCTGACCGTGGCATGAGGTCGGCCGGCCGCGCCGTGCGGGGCGCACGAGGCCGCCGCACAGCCGTCTGACATCGAACGCACATCGAACAGAAAGCCAAACCCGGGTCTGACGTCCCCCGAAACGGCGCCGAATGCCCGTTTCCGGCCCGCGCGAAACCGGCCGAAGATTGTCGCGCCCGCATACCGCCGGGTACAGTCGCCGCACTGCTCTGCCAGCCCCTGTTGTCGAGGCGAAAGAGAAGTTGGTGAACGACCGTCACCCGTCGGGGACCTTGACCACCCCGGCCCCGGCTTCCGACGCCTCCGCGGCGCCCACGGCGTCGTACGGCACCCCGGAAGCCCCCTACGACGACTTCACCACGTACGGCGGCTACGACGCCACCGGTTTCACCAGTGGTTCCGCCCCGGGCTTCGACCCCCACTACGGCAGCACCCACGACACGGGTGAATATGCCACCGGCCAATGGCATTCCGGCACCGCGCAGACGCCCGCCTACGAGATCTACCCACCCCGGTACCAGGCGGGGTACGACACCGGTGCCTACGACACCACCGCCTGGACGGTCCCCGCGCAGGCCACCGGCAACGAGGTGAGCGGGCAGTGGGACGCGGGCGCCTGGCTGCACCCCGACCAGTCGGGCGGCGCCGACGCCACCCAGCAGTGGGAGTGGGGCACCCAGGCCTTCGACACGGGCGCGTACGACGCCACGCAGTGGAACACCGGCGCACCGGCCGCAACCGCGGGCGCCGAGCAGGACGCCGGGTCGTACGAGCAGGACGCCATGCCGTACGAGCAGGACGCCGTACCGCTGGACCGGGGCGCCATGGCGTTCGGCCAGGACGCCGTGCCGTTCGACCAGCAGGAGACCGCGACCTTCGAGGGTCTCGCCGACCTGGACGGGAACGGCGAACTCGCCGCCGCCCCCCACCTGTTGGAGGAACAGCAGGAGGCCCCGCCGACCCCGGCGCCGGCCCCGGGGGGCCGCGCGGGCTCACGTGCCGGGGCGCGTTCCCGGCGCCGTACGCCCGCGAAGCGCTCCGCGCTGCTGACCGTCGCCGTTCCCTCGGTCTGTGTCGTGGGGGTCGCCGGTATCGCCGCGGCCTCCGTCGGCGCCCTGCACGACGACGGCTCCACCGAGACCACCGCCGCCGCCTCGGACGCGCACGCGGTCCAGCCCTCGGTCGCGAACAGCAAGCTGGACACCCAGCTCAGGGGGTTGTCGGCCGGCGCCGACGACTTCGCCGACCGGGCGAGCCGCACCCAGGAGCGGATCGACCTCAAGCAACAGCAGGCGCAGGAGAAGAAGAAGGCGGCCGCGGAGGCCGCGCTGAAGGAGCGGCTGCGCCCGAAGTTCGTGCTGCCGGTCCTCCAGAGGGGGCTCAGCGCCTACTTCGGGCAGGCGGGCGTCAACTGGATGTCCGTGCACACCGGCATCGACTTCCCCGTCGCCTACGGCACCACGGTGATGGCCGCGACCGACGGCACCGTCGCCACCAAGTGGAACAGCGCCTACGGCAACATGCTGATCCTGACCGCGAAGGACGGCACGGAGACCTGGTACTGCCACCTCTCCAGCTACCGCGTCGCCCCCGGTACGACCGTCAAGGCCGGCGAGCCGATCGCCTACTCCGGCAACTCCGGCAACTCCACCGGCCCCCACCTGCACTTCGAGGTGCGGCCCGGGGGCGGGGCGGCGATCGACCCGCTGCCGTGGCTGCGGAGTCACGGGCTCGACCCCACGTAACACCCTCGAACGCCCGAAAGGGGGCCCCGCCGGTCGGCGGGACCCCCTTTTCCGGAGCTGCTCCCTCTTCCCGGCCTGCTTACAGCTTCTCCACCGGCGCGTACCGCAGCAGCAGCCGCTTCGGTTTGGTGTCGCCGAAGTCGATCGTCGCCTCCGCGTTCGCGCCCGTGCCCTTGACACCGACGACCGTGCCGAGCCCGAACTGGTCGTGGGTGACCCGGTCCCCGACGGACAGCGCGACCACCGGCTGCTCCGCGGTGCGCCGCGTGGCGAAGCCGGAGGCGCCGGAGGCCGAGGAGCGTGAACGGGACGAGGACAGCGAGGCCGCGATCCCGGACGCGGGCCCGGAGGACACCGGCGCCGTGGCACCCGTGCGCTTCCAGTCCACATGCGTGGCCGGGATCTCCTCCAGGAAACGGGAGGGCGGGTTGTACGAGGGCTGCCCCCAGGCGCTGCGCATCGTGGAGCGCGTGAGGTACAGCCGCTCCCGCGCGCGGGTGATGCCGACGTACGCCAGGCGCCGCTCCTCCTCCAACTCCTTGACCTGACCGAGGGCGCGCATGTGCGGGAAGACGCCGTCCTCCATGCCGGTCAGGAAGACGACGGGGAACTCCAGGCCCTTGGCGGTGTGCAGGGTCATCAGGGTGATGACGCCGTCGCCGTCCTCCTCGTCGGGGATCTGGTCCGAGTCGGCGACCAGGGCGACCTGCTCGAGGAAGTCGGCCAGCGTGCCGCCCGGCGCGGGGGCTCCCGGCGCCGCTCCTCCCTCGCCGCGCTCCTGCTCGAACTCCAGCGCGACGGCGGCGAGTTCCTGGAGGTTCTCGATGCGGGTCTCGTCCTGCGGGTCGGTGGAGTTCTGCAACTCGGCCAGGTAGCCGGTGCGTTCGAGTATGGCCTCCAGCACGGTGGCCGGTCCGGCGCCGGACTCCACGATGGTGCGCAGGTCCTCCATCAGCGTGTTGAACCGCTTGACCGCGTTGGTGGAGCGCGCGGCCATGCCGTACGCCTCGTCCACCCGCTTGAGTGCCTGCGGGAAGCTGATCTTCTCGCGCTGCGCGAGGGCGTCGATCATCGCCTCGGCACGCTCGCCGATGCCGCGCTTGGGCACATTGAGGATGCGGCGCAGCGGCACCGAGTCCTCGGGGTTGGCGAGCACGCGCAGGTAGGCGAGGACGTCCCGGACCTCCTTGCGCTCGTAGAAGCGGACGCCGCCGACGACCTTGTAGGGCAGGCCGACGCGGATGAAGACCTCTTCGAAGACGCGGGACTGCGCGTTGGTCCGGTAGAAGACGGCGACGTCACCGGCGCGCGCCTCGCCCGCGTCCGTGAGGCGGTCTATCTCGTCCGCGACGAACTGGGCCTCGTCGTGCTCGGTGTCGGCGACGTAGCCGGTGATCCGGGCGCCCTGGCCGGCGTTGGTCCACAGGTTCTTCGGGCGGCGGGACTCGTTGCGCTCGATGACCGCGTTGGCGGCGGACAGGATGGTCTGGGTGGAGCGGTAGTTCTGCTCCAGCAGGATCGTCGTCGCGTCCGGGTAGTCCTCCTCGAACTGGAGGATGTTGCGGATCGTCGCGCCGCGGAAGGCGTAGATCGACTGGTCCGCGTCACCGACGACGCACAGTTCGGCGGGCGGGACGTCGTACTCGCCGGGCGGGACGTCCTCGTCGTGCCCGCCGGTGCCGACCAGTTCGCGGACCAGCGCGTACTGGGCGTGGTTGGTGTCCTGGTACTCGTCCACCAGGACGTGCCGGAAGCGGCGGCGGTAGTGCTCGGCGACGTCCGGGAAGGCGCGCAGCAGGTTGACCGTCGTCATGATCAGGTCGTCGAAGTCGAGCGCGTTGGCCTCGCGCAGCCGCGACTGGTAGAGCGCGTAGGCCTGGGCGAGGGTCTTCTCGAACCCGTCGGCAGCCTGGGCGGCGAAGTCCTCCTCATCGATCAGCTCGTTCTTCAGATTGCTGATCTTGGCGCTGAAGGACTTGGGCGGGAAGCGCTTGGGGTCGAGGTCCAGGTCCCGGCAGACCAGGGCCATCAGGCGCTTGCTGTCGGCGGCGTCGTAGATCGAGAACGACGAGGTGAAGCCGAGCTTCTTGCTCTCGCGGCGCAGGATGCGCACGCACGCGCTGTGGAAGGTCATCACCCACATCGCGTTCGCGCGCGGGCCGACGAGCTGCTCGACGCGCTCCTTCATCTCGCCCGCGGCCTTGTTGGTGAAGGTGATCGCGAGGATCTGGCCCGGGTGCACGTGACGCTCGGCCAGCAGGTGGGCGATGCGGTGGGTGAGCACCCGGGTCTTGCCGGAGCCGGCCCCGGCCACGATGAGCAGCGGGGAGCCCGCGTGCACGACCGCGGCGCGCTGGTTGTCGTTCAACCCCTCCAGCAGGGCCGCCGCGTCGATCGGGGGCCGCGGGGCGCCGTCGCGGTAGTGGGTGTCCCGCTCCGGCGGCACGTCGAACTTCCCGCCGAACAGATCCTCCGGAATCGGCTCCGGAGCGGGATCGTCCTCGGGCGGTGGCGGGTGCTCCTCCTCGTGCCCACGCGGGGCCTGGAGATCCGCCAGGAAGCTGTCGTCAAAGAGGCTGCTCATCGCCTTCCGAGTCTAGGGCGCCCCACCGACAACCGGTCCCGCTCCCCGAAACCCGAGGGTAAAGCCGGGGGCGGTCGGCGGATTCCCGGACGGGCCGGCACGTAAGGGTGGCCCGGGAGCCGTGGGGCCGGGCTCGCCCTCCGGGGCCGCTCGGGGAGCCGTACGTCCGGGCCGTGGAACGGCGGGCTCGCGCCGGCTCTCCGGGGTCGGGCGGACTCCAGGTCGGGCGGACTCCAGGGGACATGCCTCCGGAACGAGGCCCTCAGGGGGCCGTGTCCCAGGGGCCCTGCTTCACGGGGGCCGTGCCGCACGGCGCCGGCCCCCAGAAGGCCGTGCCTCACGGGTCCGTCCCTCGCGAAGGCCCTGCCCCGGGGACGCGCCTCAGGTGGCCTTCCGGAGCGGAGGCCGCGCCTCCGGCCGTCTGGTACGTCCGAAGGCTCCTCCGTACGGGCTCCAGGAGCCCCCGGAACGTACCGTCCGGGTGTTTTCGCGCCCCCGCGCGCGTGCCCCGGTCGTCCGGCCGACGGCACTGCCTAGCATCGGGCGCATGTCCGGTCTGCGTGCGTGGTGGGCGGGCCGGTCGCCGGCCGCCGGGGCCGCCGTGATGGCGACCGGAATCGTGTCGACGGCCCTGCTGCTGATCGGGGCCGAGACGGCGTCCCGGGTCGCGCTGGTACTGGCCGCGGTCCTCTGGGTCGCGCTGGGCGCCGGTTTCGTGCGGCGGCTGGTCGTCGACCGGGACCGCTGGGCGGCCGAGGCCCGCAGCCCCGGGGCGCTCACGGCCGTCGCCGCGACCGCCGTGCTCGGCTCCCGGCTGTCCGCGTCGGGCCGTCAGGCCCCGGCCGCGGCACTGCTGGCGCTCGCGACGCTGCTCTGGGCGGTACTGCTGCCGGTCGTCGTAGGGCACTGGCGCCCGCGCATGCCCGGCTCGGTGTTCCTGGCCTGCGTGGCCACCGAGGCGCTGGCCGCGCCGGCGGCGGCGCTCGCGGCGGCGGAGC
This sequence comes from Streptomyces hygroscopicus subsp. hygroscopicus, assembly GCF_030269125.1. GTDB lineage: Bacteria > Actinomycetota > Actinomycetes > Streptomycetales > Streptomycetaceae > Streptomyces > Streptomyces hygroscopicus_C. Next base: position 31,569 of record NZ_BSSM01000015.1, read on the forward strand.
ACACGGCCTGGCTCGCGCGCGCCGCGCTGGTGCTGTTCTGGCTGGGACTGGTGATCTACGCCTTCGCCCTGCCCCGCTTCGACCTGCGGCAGGTGCTGGAGGGGCCCGGCGACCAGTGGGTCGCCGGCGGCGCGCTCGCCCTCTCGACGCTGGCCGGGGCGGGCCTGCTCGCGGCCGGAAACGGCGGCCTCTACCTGTGGAACGACGACGACCGCGCCACCCTGCGCATCACGACGGCCGTCCTGCTCGCCGTGAGCCTGGCGGTGTATCTGACCCTGCTGGTGGCCGAGGCCGTCCGACCGCGTCCCGGTTACGACCACCGCCGGTGGGCGACGGTCTTCCCCATGGGGATGACGGCCGCGGCCACCCTGTCCGTCGCGTCCGCCATGAGCGTCCCGTGGCTCAGGGTGCCGGGGCGCGTGCTGGTGTGGGTGGCGGTGGCGGCGTGGCTCTGGGTGGCGGCCGCCATGGTCGCCGACGCGGTGCGCGCGACCCGCGCGGGGGCGGCCGCACCGCACTGACCGTCGGGTGCGGGGCACAGCGCCGCCGGTCGGGTCCGAGGCACGACGACCGTGTCAGGTCCGAGGTGCCCCGACGACCGTCAGGTCCAGAGCACCGCGATGAAGATGTTCGTCGCGGTCAGCGCGCCGACCAGCCCGAACTGTGCCTTGTCGACCCGCTCCTCGTCACGCTTGACGTAGACCAGGCCGAGGATCACGATCAGCAGCGCCAGCTTGATGCCGATCTTGACCGTGTTGATGTGGGCGCCCTGGGCCTGGTTGAGACCGACCAGGGCCACGCCGGTGACCAGCATGGTCAGCGCGCCGTGCAGCATCCCGGGGACGAACCGGGCCGTGCCCTGGCCCATCGCCTTCATCTGGGTGAGGAAACCGCCGAGCAGCGCGGCGATGCCGATGATGTGCAGGCCGACGAAGAGATGGATGAGTACGTCCATGGAGCCGGAGCCTAACCAGCGCCCCGCAGCCACCCGTCACCGCCCCCGGCCACGCGTCCTGGGCAGATGCGCCCCATAGCACCCAGCCTTTCCCGCCAGTCTCACTTTCCACGCTTCGATCAACACGCTGCGTGAAGGCGGCGTCTCCGGCCCCTCGACTCGGTCGCACGCGGTCCCATAACGACCCACCGAAGACAGTTCCGCACAGTGCGTTACCGACTCGTCACCGTCCGGCCTAGCGTCCTCCCCCAGGCACCCGGCCCTCGCCGCCGGGTGCGCATCGGTCGTATCGGTCATACACGTCGTAGGAAAGGACGTGACGGCACAGGTGGCAGCGCACCGCAGGCCACGGCAACACCCGTTCGGGAGTCATACCGCCCGGACGGCCGCCATCGTCGCCCTGACGGGGGCGGCCACCGTGGCGGGCTTCGACGGCACCGGACAGGCCGGGCCCCGGCCGACACCGGCCCAAGTGAGGACCAGGGTGGACACCTTGTACCGGGAGGCGGAGACCGCCACGCAGAAGTACGACGGCGCGAAGGAGGAGGCGGACGCGGGCGAACGCCGGCTGAACTCGCTGCGCGACGAGGCCGCCCGCAGGACCCAGAAGCTCGACTCCGCCCGGAACGCGCTCGGTTCGTTCGCCGCCGCCCAGTACCGCTCCGGTGCCATCGCCCCCGCCTGGCAACTCGCTCTGTCCAGCGACCCGGACCGCTACCTGGAAACCGCCGCGCTCGCCGAACGCGCCGGTGACCGGCAGTCCGTCGCCGTGTCCCAGGTACGCCGGCAGCTCCAGGACATCGAGCGGTTGCGCGGCGCCGCCCGCATGGAGCTGAAGTCGCTGCGGTCCCACCAGGCCGAGCTGCGACGGCAGAAGAAGACCGTCACCGGCAAACTGGCGGAGGCCCGGCGGCTCCTGGCCGAGCTGACCCCGCCGCAGCGCGGCCGGGTGACCGGCACCGACGACACCTCTCCAGGGCACGCGTCCCGGGCCGCCGACGACACCCGGCAGTCGCTGGAGGCCGGCGCCGTCGCGGCCCCCGACTCCCGCGCCGCGGCGGCCGTCGCCTACGCCTACGCCAAACTCGGCAGCCCCTATGTGTGGGGCGCGACCGGCCCTGACGCCTTCGACTGCTCGGGCCTGGTCCAGGCCGCCTACCGCTCCGCCGGGGTCTCCCTCCCCCGCACCACCTACGCCCAGATCGACGCGGGCCAACGCGTGCCCCGCTCCGAACTACGCCCAGGCGACCTGGTGTTCTTCTACTCCGGTGTCAGCCACGTCGGCCTCTACATCGGCAACGGCCGCATGATCCACGCCCCGAACCCCTCGGCCCCGGTCCGCGTGGCCCCCATCGATCAGATGCCGTTCGCCGGTGCGACGCGGGTGGTGTGAGCGCGGATGGCGTGAGCACCGGCCCGAAGGACATCCCCGACACCCTCGAGGGACCGGCACGCCACGGCCCCCGCTCCCGAGCCCCCCGGCAAGGGCCGCCGTCCCTGAGCCGGCCGTCCCCCGGGCCCCGTGCCTCAGGAATCACACCAGGCGGCGCGCGGTCGCCCAGCGGGTGAGCTCGTGGCGGTTGGACAGCTGGAGCTTGCGCAGGACCGCCGAGACGTGGGACTCGACCGTCTTCACCGAGATGAACAGCTGCTTGGCGATCTCCTTGTAGGCGTAACCACGGGCGATCAGGCGCAGCACCTCCCGTTCGCGCTGGGTGAGACGGTCCAGGTCCTCGTCCACGGGAGGGGCGTCGGTGGAGGCGAAGGCGTCCAGGACGAACCCGGCCAGCCGCGGGGAGAAGACCGCGTCCCCCTCCTGGACCCGGAAGATCGAGTCCACCAGGTCGGTGCCGGTGATGGTCTTGGTGACATAGCCGCGGGCACCGCCGCGGATCACCCCGATCACATCCTCCGCCGCGTCCGACACGGACAGCGCGAGGAAGCGCACCGGCTGCTCGGCGTCCGCCATCAAAGCCGCGCACCGGCGCAGCACCTCGACCCCGCCGCCGCCCGGCAGATGGACGTCGAGGAGGACCACCTCGGGCCGGGTCGCGGTGATGACGGTGACCGCCTGGTCGACGTCCGCGGCCTCGCCCACCACCTCGACACCGGTCTCGGTGGTCCGGCCGATCTCCGCCTGAACGCCGGTGCGGAACATCCGGTGGTCGTCCACCAGCACCACCCGCACGTGCCGCCCGGTCACGCCGCCGTCCGCGGGGCCGCCGCTCCCGGCCGCCCCAGCCGTCTCCGCCGTGCCGCTCGCCTCGGTCGCGTCGCTCATGCCGTCTTCTCCGCCCTCTCCATCTCCAGCTCGACCTCCGTGCCACCGCCCGGGACCGCCCGCAGCCGGGCCGTGCCTCCGTTGCGCTCCATACGCCCGATGATCGATTCTCTGACGCCCATGCGGTCGGCGGGTATCGAGTCGGGATCGAAGCCCGGTCCGCGGTCGCGCACGGACACGAACACCGTCCTGCCCTCGACCTCGGCATAGACCTGTACGGCGCCGCCCTCGCCACCGTACTTGGCGGCGTTCACCATCGCTTCGCGCGCGGCCTGCATCTGCGCGGCGGTCCGCTCGTCCAACGGGCAGTCTCCGACGACGACCACCTCTATCGGCACCCCGTGCTTGTCCTCGACCTCGGCCGCGTTGCGCCGCACCGCCTCGGCGACCGTGTCCGGTTCGTCGGCCTCCTCCTTGCCGGTGCCCTCGGGTTTGTACAGCCAGGTACGCAGGTCTCGCTCCTGGGCGCGGGCGAGGCGGCGGACCTCGCCCGCGTTGTCGGCGTTGCGCTGGATCAGGGTCAGGGTGTGCAGAACGGAGTCGTGGACGTGCGCGGCGACCTCGGCGCGCTCCTGGGCGCGGATGCGCATCAGCCGCTCCTCGGACAGGTCCTGGGTCATCCGGACCAGATACGGGCCGGCGAGCAGGGTGATGCCGACGAGAACGGCGAGCGCGGCCTGGAGTACGGCGCCGAGGTGGGCGGCCGAACCCTGGAGGACGAAGATCGCCGAGACGCCTGCGGTGACCAGCAGGACGCCGGCGGCCGCGCGCACCAGCGTCAGGGTGCGGCGGCGCCCGCCGACCTCGACCCAGCGGGCCCGGCGCGCGTTGTCCGCCTGGCGCCAGACGAGGGCGACACCGGCCGCGACGAGCACGGCCGGCACCAGGTAGGCCTTGGCCGCACCGGTCAGGTTGACGCTGCCCACGAAGACCATGGACACGATGACCATGAGGAGCAGCGCGACCATCTGCCCGCGGTCCGGCTTGCGGGCCACGAGTCTTCTGCGGCCGCCGGGCGCGGTCTCTGCGGCGGGCGGGGACGGCTTGTGCCCCCCGACGCCACCGACGCCGAGCGGGACGAAGAACCAGAACGCCGCGTACAGCAGCGCGCCCAGTCCGTTGGCCATGAACAGGCCGACGAAGGCGAGCCGGACCCAGATGACGGGCAGCCCGAGATGCCCGGCGAGGCCCCGCGCCACTCCGCCGAGCCAGCGTCCGTCGCCGCTGCGGTAGAGCTTGCGCGGCGGCCGCGGGTCGTCGAGTGGCAGGCTTGCGGCTTCCGGCATGGCATCGATGGTCACACGGCCCGCCGGGACGGGGCATCAGGGTCGGTCCCCGAGACGCCCCTGATCTTCCCCGAATGCGGGTCGGGGATCTCGCGCACGCTCCGGTTCCGGCCGGTGCGCGCCGCTCGAACGCTTCCCCGGCCCGTCTCAGGGCCGATTTCAGGGTCCGCCCAGGGTTGTCCCGACTGCCGCCGCGCCGCCCCGGCCGTCACCATGGACCCATGACGGATCACGAGCACGCCGCGACGGGTCCGGGACCCGGCCCCGGCCCGCGCCCGGCCCCGGGCACCGGGCCGACGGATGCCGCGCCCGCCGCGACGGGAGGGACGGGCGCGGCCGACAGCGGCTCCGCCCCTCGCGCGGGAGGCACAGAGAAGGCAGAGAAGGCAGAGAAGACGGACAGGACGGAGCGCGTGGGCGCGGGCCCCCGTACCCACGCCGACGGGCGGGAGCAGGAACAGCTGGGACAGCAGGGACAGCAGGGGCAGGGGCAGGGGCGGAAAGAGGGACAGCCGCAGGAGCCCGCACAGCAGCCGGGCCCGGCCGAGGCCGTTCCCGGCCGGTACCGGCGCGGGCGCCGGTACAAGATGATCGCGGGCGTGTGCGCGGGGCTCGGCCGGCAGGCCGACATGGACCCGGTGATATTCCGCATCACCTTGGCCGTCCTGTCCGCGACCGGTGGCATCGGCCTCATCTTCTACGGCTTCGTATGGCTGCTGGTGCCGTACGAGGACGAGGAGGAGAACGAACTGCGCAAGCTGCTGACCGGCCGGGTCGACGGCCAGGCGCTGGCCGCCGTGCTGTTCGCCCTGGTCGGCTGCGGGGTCTTCCTGACCATGCTGAGAAACGGCGGGACGCTGGCCTTCGCCGCGGTGCTCTCGCTCCTGCTCGCCGGTGCCGCGTACTGGTCGCGGCGCCGTGGTGCCCCCGATCCCGACCCGCTCGCCGCGCAGGCCGCCGCGGACGCCCCGCCCGAGGCGCAGGCACCGCCGGTCGTCGCCGTCTACCCCTCCTGGTGGCGGGACCCGATCGTCAAGGACGGCACCCATGTCGGCGGCACCGGCTATCTGTGGGGCCCCGGTGACGCGCGCATCCGGGAGAAGGACCTGCTCTCGGTCGTCGACGTCCGCCTCGCCACCCCCTGGACCCACTCCGGTGCCGCCCAGCGGCAGCCGCGCCCCGCGCCCCCGAGGCCGCGCGGACCGCGCTGGATAGGCGGCCCGGTGTTCCTGCTGGCGCTGCTGGCGGGCGGCCTGGGCACCGGGCTGACGTGGCACGACCACGCGCTGGGCGCCAGCCTCCAGACCGGACTCGCCTGCGCGCTGGCCGTCTTCGGCCTGGGCATCGCGGTCAGCTCCTTCCTGGGGCGCACCGGCGCCGGCACGGTGTTCCTGGCGATCGTCACGGCGGCGCTGCTCGGCGGGACGGCGGCGATGCCCCGGGACATCAGCACGCACTGGCGGGAGAAGTCCTGGATACCGGGCGCGGCGGCGCAGGTCCGGCCGGCGTACGAGCTGGGGACGGGCCGGGGCGTCCTCGACCTGACGCGGGTGCACCCGGCCGAGGGGCGGACCGTCGCCACGGACGCGCACATCGGCGCGGGCCAGTTGAAGGTGATCGTGCCGGCCGACGCGATCGTGCGGATGAACATCGACGTGGGAGTGGGCGACATCAAGTTGCCGGGAGAGAACGGGATGGACGTGGACGTACGGCCGCGACAGCACAGGGACGTGACGCTGGCACCGGCCAGGGACGGCAGGGACGGCAAGGCCGGCGGCACCCTGGACCTCACGCTCGGGGTCGGGGCGGGCGAGGTGGAGGTGGATCGTGCTGCGTCATGAGTTCCGGCCCGGGAAGCTGGTCGCCGGGCTGTTCCTCGCCGCCACCGGCGTGATGTTCGCCGGGGACGCCAAGGGCCTGTGGGAGACACCGTGGTTCGCGGTCGTCCCGCTGGTGGTGGGCGGCCTATGCCTGGCCGGGGCCACGGCGGCCCTCGACCGGGCGATACGCGGGCGGGACAGGACCGAGAGGGGCTAGCGACCGACAGCCTCAAGCCCCGCCGGTGGCCGGCGGTCCCGGGGTCGCCGGATGAGCGGCGGTTCGCCGGCGAGCAGCCGCCGCGCCGGTGAACCGCTGGGCCTGGCGAGCCTCCGGGGACCCGATGACCCTCCGGGGTCCCGACCGGCCGTCAGCATTACGGTCGCCCGCCGCGGGAGGCGCTTCGGAGATGTGCCGAAGACATCCCTCCGGCAGCCGTCCCGGGGCCTAGATGTATCCGAGGGACCGCTGTCGGCCGCGGGCGCGCCAGGCGGCGTCCAGGGAGAGGTAGGGGGCACCGGCGAGGACCAGGGGAAGCCAGGCCATCAGGTAGGCGAGGTCGTTGCCGTAGTAGTAGGGGGTCGTCGCCCAGCTCATGGTCAGCCACAGGCTGAGGGAGATCAGCGCGCCGCCCAGGGCGGCCAGGCGGCCGAGGAGGCCGAGGAGGGTGGCGATGCCGACGGCCAGTTCGCCGAGGGCGATGGCGTAGCCGAAGCCGACCGGGCTCTTCAGCGCGAGGTCGATCAGGGCGGGGAGGGCGGCGGTGCCACGGGCCGCGCGCATGGTCTCGCCGATCGAACCGGCGCCGGTGGCCTTCATGAAGCCGCTGTCGGTGAGTTTGTCGAGTGCGGCGTAGAGGAAGGTGACGCCGAGGAAGACGCGCAGGGGCAGCAGGGCGTAGTGGGCGGCGGTGTCCCGCCAGCCGCTCCGGCCGTTCAGCCGGGTGGTGCGCGTCTCCATCCGAATACCGGTCATGCTGCCTGCCGCCTCTCGCCCGCCGTCCCTGCCGTGCCCTCCCGCTTTCACGACCATATGTATGACGAGGAGGAGACGCTCAATCATCTCCCGAGGATTTTTCCGGATTTCAGGCGTTCGTATGAGAGGAGGATCGCGGGCGGGGGACGCTCATTCGGCGATCTGGACCGTGTAGCGGTTGGTCGGCACGCCGGCCGCGGTGACCACCTGCACCTCCACCGAACCGGGTTCGACGTCGGCCGGGACGGGGACGGTCAGGACGGTGTCCGTGGGGTTGCGGAAGCCGCCGGTGACCGGGACCAGCGGGACGTGGACATCGACGGCGCCGATGCGGACGACCATGCGGGAGAGGCGTTCGGCGGCCCCCGCGCCGGGCGGGACGAAGCCGGTGCCGCGGATCTCGATGTCGTCGCCGGTGCGGATCGGCCCGTCCAGGTCACCGGGTTCGCGGGCGCGGACCACGGAGAGGATGACCGCGCGGCCGCCCTCCGCGTACTTGCCCGCCAGATAGGTGGCGGCCGAGATCAGCACGACGACGGCGAGCCCCCAGGGCAGGTCGGGCAGTTGGTCGGGGCGGCGGGCGAGCCGTACGGCGGCGAAGACCAGGGCGACGGCGCTGATGGCGACGTACTGGATGTCGGTGAAGGCGCCCCGCCCGGAGTCGTCGGTGAGCAGGTCGGCGGCGCGCGGGCGGTGGGCCGGCACCTTCTGCAGCCGCTGGGCGAGGATGCGCAGGCCCACCACCCGGCGGACCAGGACGGCGATGCCGCACACCACGGCGAGGACGGTCGCCACGCCGGCGCCGCGGGCGAGGTCGAGGCCCGAGATGAGCGCGTCGCGCTCGGCGTGGTCGGAGGCGGCGGCCAGCCGGGCGGCGAGCAGCAGGACGGCGTAGCCGATGAACAGGACCCAGCAGACGGCGACGGAACGGGAGGTGGACATGCGATGGTCCTCGCCGATCACCGGGGCGAGAGCGCCGCCGCGCGCCCGGTGGAACCAGCAGGCGGCGGTCAGCGCACCGGCCACGACGAGGGCGGCGAGCAGGGCGGCGGTGCGGGCGGTGGTCCAGCCCGCGCCGATCGCGGTCAGCGCCTCGCCGAGCAGCAGGGCGACGACCGCGCCCCACACCGTGCACAGGGTGCGCAGCCACAGCCGGGTGAGCCACATCTCGCCCTCGGCGCGGCCGCGTTCGGCGACGGCCTCGGCGCGCTGGGTCAGTTCCTCGGAGACCCACTGACGCGAGGCCGAGGGCGAGTAGGCCACGGCGGCGGGCAGGCCCTGTCCGGCGGCGAACTCGTCGCGGCGCCGCAGGAACGCGGCGACGGCCCGCCGGTGTCCCTCCCGGGCGCCGTGCGGACAGTCACCGCAGCCGCAGCCGCCCTCGTGGACGCCCTCGGCATCCGCGCCCCCTCTCGCCTCCTGCACCGCCACGTCCGACGCCCGCCTTCCCCGCGACCTCGCGGCACGGCCGCCGGCCCCTCGGTGAGCCGTCCCGACGCCGTGCAACTCCCCTGCCTCAAGAGCGAATTGTGCCCTACCGGGATCGCCCGGGAGCCGCCGACATGATCCTGACGGGTGAACTGTCGAGCAGCGCGTTGACACGTCCGCCCCCGGACGTCACCCCCCGGACGTCACCCCCCGGACGTCACCGCCCCCGGACGTCATCTCTCGGACGTCATCCCCCGACCGCTCCGCCCCGGGGCTCAGCTCAGCAGATCGGGTTCGCTGCGGGTGACTTCCTGCCACAGGGGCTGGTAGTTGATCCAGGCGACGAGGTCGCCGCCGAGTTGTTCGCGGGTGGCGACGGCGAGTTCGTGGTCGATGAGGACCGGGCGGCCGGCCGCGCGGGCCAGCAGCTGCACCTGGCAGGAGCGGTCCATGGACAGGAACCACCAGGCGGCGGCGTCCACGGAGCCGCCGACGGTGAGCAGCCCGTGGTTGCGCAGCACGAGCGCCTTGCGGGAGCCGAGCACGGAGGCGATGCGGCGGCCCTCCTCGGCGTCGACGGTGACTCCGGTGTAGTCGTCGTACAGGGCGGCGTCCTCGTAGAAGGCGCAGCTCTCCTGGGTGAGGGGGTCGATCGGTTCGCCGAGGGCGGCGAGGGCACGGCCGTGCACGGAGTGGCAGTGAGCGACGGCGACGACGTCCGGGCGGGCGGCGTGGATCTGGGCATGCACCACGAAGGCGGCCTGGTTGACGTGGTAGCGGCCCTCGACGACCTGTCCGTCCTGGTTGACGAGGACGAGGTCGCTGACGGTGACGTGCTTGAAGGGCATGCCGAAGGGGTTGACCCAGAAGCAGTCGCCGAACTCCGGGTCGCGGGCGGTGATGTGGCCGGAGACGCCGTCCTCGAACCCGTTCCGACCGAAGATCCGCAGGGCTGCGGCGAGCCGTTCCTTGCGGTGCCGTCGCTCGTCCTCGACCGAGTCGTGCATCGGCGGCATGGCGAACCGCAGCTGGTCGGTGGGCAGCGGCAGCGGCGGGGTGGGCCCGGCCATAGGTCCTCCAGCGCTGGTAGGGCTGTACGGCCGGAAGTTACCGCCGGTCGGCGCAGAAAGGCAGGGCTGTTCCGTGAAGATGGCGCGCAGACGGGAAAGGCGACAGAGGATGTCGGGATCGGGCAGCACACTCGGCCGGTATGAACTGGGCAGACCTCATCACGTCCGAACCGGATTTCGCCGCGGCCGTCGAGGAGCGCTTCGGCGCCTTCCGGCACCACGTCCTCGCCACCCTCCGCCGGGACGGCTCCCCGCGCACCTCGGCTCTGGAGGCGGACTTCCGGGCCGGCGAACTGTGGCTCGGCATGATGCCGGGCTCGCTGAAGGCCCGCGACCTGCTGCGCGATCCGCGCTTCGCGCTCCAGGCCAATCCGGGCGAGGGGACCGGGATGGCCGGCGGGGACGTGCGGATCGGCGGGCGGGCGTACGAGGTGGGGGACGGGGAGACGAAGGCCGGGTACGTGAAAGAGGTGGAACCGCCGGAGCCGTTCCACCTCTTCCGCACCGAGTTGACGGAGGTCGTGAGGACCTTTGTCGAGGACGACCGCTATCTGGTCGTCCAGGTCTGGAAGCCGGGAGAGCCGGTGCGGACCCTCAGGCGGACCTGAGCCTCGGGGAGGCTCACTCCCACTCGATGGTGCCCGGCGGCTTCGAGGTGACGTCGAGGACGACACGGTTGACGTCCCGGACCTCGTTGGTGATGCGGGTCGAGATGCGGGCGAGCACGTCGTAGGGCAGCCGGGACCAGTCGGCGGTCATGGCGTCCTCGGAGGAGACGGGGCGCAGCACGATCGGGTGACCGTAGGTGCGGCCGTCGCCCTGGACGCCCACGCTGCGGACGTCGGCGAGCAGGACCACCGGGCACTGCCAGATGTCGCGGTCGAGACCGGCCGCGGTCAGCTCCTCGCGGGCGATGGCGTCGGCGTCGCGCAGGAGGTCCAGGCGCTCCCTGGTCACCTCGCCGACGATGCGGATGCCGAGGCCCGGACCCGGGAACGGCTGGCGCTGGACGATCTCGTCCGGCAGGCCCAGCTCCTGGCCGACCATCCGGACCTCGTCCTTGAACAGCTTGCGCAGCGGCTCGATCAGCTTGAACTCGAGGTCCTCGGGCAGGCCGCCGACGTTGTGGTGCGACTTGATGTTGGCGGTGCCGGTGCCGCCGCCGGACTCGACCACGTCCGGGTACAGGGTGCCCTGGACCAGGAACTCCACGGCCGGGCCCTCGTCGGCGATGATCTCGGCCTGCGCCTGCTCGAAGACGCGGATGAACTCGCGACCGATGATCTTGCGCTTCTCCTCGGGGTCGCTGACCCCGGCGAGCGCGTTCAGGAAGCGCTCCTCGGCGTCGACGACCTTCAGCTGGACGCCGGTGGCCGCGACGAAGTCCTTCTCGACCTGCTCGGTCTCACCCTTGCGCATCAGGCCGTGGTCGACGTAGACGCAGGTCAGCTGGGAGCCGATGGCCTTCTGCACCAGGGCGGCGGCCACGGCGGAGTCCACGCCGCCGGACAGACCGCAGATCGCGCGCCTGTCGCCCACCAGCTCGCGGATGGCCTCGACCTGCTCCTCGATCACATTGCCCGTGGTCCAGGTCGGCTCCAGGCCCGCGCCGCGGTACAGGAAGTGCTCCAGCACCTGCTGGCCGTGCGTGGAGTGCATGACCTCGGGGTGGTGCTGGACGCCGTAGAGCTTCTTCTCGTCGTTCTCGAACGCGGCGACCGGGACCAGGTCGGTGGACGCGGTGACCGTGAAGCCCTCGGGGGCGGCGGAGCAGGCGTCGCCGTGCGACATCCAGACCTGCTGCTCGGCCGGGGTGCCCTCGAAGAGGGTGGAGGACGTCCGGGAGACGTGCAGGTCGGTACGGCCGTACTCGCGGGCGCCGGTGTTGTCGACGGTGCCGCCGAGGGCCCGCGCCATCAGCTGGAAGCCGTAGCACATGCCGAAGACGGGGACGCCGGCCTCGAAGATCTCACGGTCGAGGCTGGGCGCGCCCTCCTCGTAGACCGACGAGGGGCCGCCGGAGAGGATGATCGCCGCGGGCTTCTTGGCGAGCATCTCCTTGACCGGCATGGTGCTCGGCACGATCTCGCTGTAGACCCGCGCCTCGCGGACGCGTCGGGCGATGAGCTGGGCGTACTGCGCACCGAAGTCGACGACCAGGACGGTGTCGGGGGCAGTGGGAGTCGCTGATGACACGGGGTGCCTTCTGGTGGTCCGGGCGGGGGGTCTGTACTACGAGTCTAACGGTGCGGGCGCGAAGCCCTCCGCCGAGCCGGGAGGGCCTCGGCGGGGGCCGCGGGGAGCGGGAGGCCCGGCCGCAGTACCGGCCGTGGCATACTGGCCGCATGCTTCAGCACGCGACCTTGGTCTTTACCTATGGCATCCGGCCCGCCGGTTGCCATGGTCGTGCTGCTCAGCGAAACGCTTGAGCGACTTCACCAGGCGCCCCGGGCCGACAAGGCCCGGGGCGCCTGTCGTTTTCCGGGTCCCGCCGTTCCGGGGCATCCACACTCACGATCAGGAGCCCCCGACATGACCACCACCTCCCCCGAAGAGACGGCCGCGACGCCCGAGGCGACCATCGCCGCCGCCCGGGAGCGCATCGACGCGATCGACGACCGGATCATCGGCCTCATCCAGGAGCGGACGGCCGTCTCCGCCGTGGTGCAGCAGACCCGCATCTCCTCCGGCGGCCGGCGGGTCAGCCTCTCCCGCGAGATGGAGATCCTCGGCCACTACCGCGAAGCGCTGGGCAAGCCCGGCACCACGCTCGCCATGACGCTGCTGGAGCTGTGCCGGGGGCGCGTCTGACCCCGCCCGCGCCCGTGCGCCCGGTCCCGTCCAAGCCCGCCGCGGGCCCGGCGGCCCAGCGGTCAGGAGCCCGGCTGATTATCCGACGTGAGTTCGGCCGCCGTCTCACCCGTACGGCGCGTGACCGCCTCGCGCACGGCTTCGTTAGCGGGGTGTCCGTGCCAGCCAGGGGCGGGCCCGACAGAACCACGCGTGGCTCGCTGGGGCGATGAGGCGTACGGGTCGTGCCGTACGCCGTGGGACCTCGCTCCAGGGAAGTGACCGGACGGCAGGGGACAGCAGCCCGGTCACCAAGAGAACGGCCGGCTCCGGGGACGCCCGGAGCCGGCCGGCGGAACCCGCACGTGCACCGTCCTGTGCACCGCGCTCTCACGGACAGGAAGAAGGGACCTGCATCCCCCTCCGAAGGCAGGTCCCCTCACCGTCCTCTTGATCCGGCAGCAGGTTTGATCTGCGACGACGGAGGAGGGTTGTGCCCGCACCCGAGAATTCTCCGTGATCCGGGTCACACCGAAGCGGCCTGCCCGCACCAGAGGAGCCCACGAGCACCGGTGGGGGCCCTCCTCGCCCGCTACTCCTTCGGCCGCACCGTCGGCATCCCCAGGAACGGCAGCCGCAGCGCGCCGAACGCCTCCGCCGGAACCGCGGGGGACCGCGGCTCCACCGGCTTCAGCCGCTCGTACGCCGCTCCCGGCGCCGGCCGCGGGTCCTCCTCGCCCTTGTTCGGCCAGAAGGACATGGCCCGCTCGGCCTGCGCGGTGATCGTCAGCGAGGGGTTGACGCCCAGGTTCGCGGAGACCGCTGCGCCGTCCACGACCGAGATGCCGGGGTGGCCGTACAGCCGGTGGTACGGGTCGATCACCCCGGTGTCGGCCGAGTCGCCGATCGGGCAGCCGCCGAGGAAGTGCGCGGTGAGCGGGGTGCCCATCAGCTCGCCGACGTTGCTGCCGGGGAAACCGTTGATCTCGGCGGCGAGCGCGGAGGCGGCCTCGGTGGCGGCCCTGATCTGCTTGGGATTGGGCGCGCCGTGGCCCTGCCGCGCGGTGAGCAGGCCCTTTCCGACGCCACCCGGCTTCAGGTACGTCGTCAGCGAGTTGTCCAGGGACTGCATGACCAGGCCGATGATGCTCCGCTCCGACCAGCGCCGGTTGGACAGGGAGCGCAGGACGAGCGTGGGATGCCGGGCCGCGTTCGCCAGCCAGGCCAGCACCCGCGAGGAACCCTCGGTGTACGGCACCTGGAGGATGGACAGCCCGCCCATCGCGTTGGAGCCCTTGCCGTAGCGGACCGGCTCGATGTGGGTGTTCTCGTCCGGGTGGATCGACGAGGTGATCGCGACGCCCCGGGTGAAGTCGGCCCGCGGGGTGCCGTGCGCCTTGCGGTAGCGGCGGTCGTCGGTCTGCGCGCCGACCAGCGCTTCGGAGTTGGTGCGGGTCAGATCGCCCAACCTGGCCGACACATGGGGCAGTTGCCCGTTCGCCTTCATCCGGTGCAGCAGGGTCTGGGTGCCGTACGTACCGGCGGCGATCACGACCCGGCGCGCGGTGAAGAGCCGGCCCGCGCCCTTCTTCCTGCGGTCCGTCGGCAGGGTGGCCACCGCGTACCCGCCGCGCGAGTCGTCGGTGACGGACACCACCGTGGTCATCGGATGGACCACCGCGCCCGCCTTCTCGGCGAGGTGGAGGTAGTTCTCGTTCAGCGTGTTCTTGGCGCCGTGGCGGCAGCCGGTCATGCACTCGCCGCACTCGGTGCAGGCGTTGCGCTCCGGGCCCGCCCCGCCGAAGTACGGGTCGGGCACCCGCTGCCCCGGCGACGCCTTCGCGCTGCCGTCCGCGTCCTTGCCGTCGCCGAAGAAGACGCCCACCGGCGCGAAGTGGAAGGAGTCGCCGACACCCATCCGCTCGGCCGCCGCCTTCAGATGGACGTCCGAGGGGGTCGTCGTCGGGTTGAGCCGCACGCCGAGCATCCGCTTGGCCTGGTCGTAGTACGGCTTCAACTCCTCCTGCCAGTCGGTGATGTCCTTCCACTGGGGGTCGTCGAAGAACGCCTTCGGCGGCACGTACAGGGTGTTGGCGTAGTTGAGCGAACCGCCGCCGACACCCGCGCCGGCCAGCACCATCACATTGCCCAGCAGATGGATGCGCTGGATGCCGTACATGCCGAGCTTCGGGGCCCACAGGTAGTTCTTCAGGTCCCAGGAGTTCTTCGGCAGCGACTCCCGGGTGAAGCGGCGCCCGGCCTCGAGCACGCCCACCCGGTAGCCCTTCTCGGTCAGGCGCAGGGCCGACACGGACCCGCCGAAGCCGGAGCCGACCACGATGACGTCGTAGTCGTACCCGTCATGCGCGCCGTCCCCGTCGTGCCCGTTCTCGTCCCGGGTCTGGACAGACTTCTCCTGCGACACGTGCTCTCCTCGTCGAGAACGGGGGTTTCTAACGGAACCGGAATGCCTTCAGCAGCCGGAGACTCGTGGTCATGAGGCGGGCGTAGCCCTCGTCCGTCATGCCCAGGGAGGGCGCCATCGGCAGCAGCCGCTGCTGGGCGACCGTCTGGGCCTCGGTGTACTTGAGGATGCCCTCGGAGCCGTGGCGGCGGCCGAGGCCGGAGTCCTTCATGCCGCCCATCGGGGACTGGACGCTGCCGTAGGCGGGGGCGTAGCCCTCGTTGACGTTGACCGTGCCGGTGCGCAGCCGGGCGGCGACGTCGCGGCCGCGGCGGGCGTCCTTGGTCCAGACGGAGGCGTTGAGACCGTACGGCGTGGCGTTGGCGCGCTCGACGGCCTCGTCCACGTCCGAGAAGCGGTAGACCGAGACGACCGGGCCGAAGGTCTCCTCCTCGCAGACCGCCATGGAGCCCTCGACGCCGTCGAGGATGGTGGGCTCGAAGAAGTAGGGGCCGATGTCGGGCCGGGCCACGCCGCCCGCGAGCACCTTCGCGCCCTTGTCGACGGCCTCGCGCACGTGCCGTTCGACGGTCTTCAGCTGGCGCTCGCCGACCAGGGAACCCATCTCGGCTCCGTAGGCGAGGGAGTTGCCGAGCCGCATCGCCTTGGTGCGGGCGGCGAAGCGCTCCAGGAAGGCGTCGGCGATCGACTCGTGGACGTACAGCCGCTCGATGGAGATGCAGAGTTGGCCGGCGGAGGAGAAGCAGGCGCGCACGGCGCCGGCGGCGGCCTTCTCGACGTCGGCGTCGTCCAGGACCAGCATGGCGTTCTTGCCGCCGAGTTCGAGGGAGACGCCGATCAGCCGGGCGGCGGCGCCCTGGGCCACCTCGCGGCCGGTGCGGGTGGAGCCGGTGAAGGAGACGTAGTCGGCGTGCTTGACCAACTCGGGCCCGACGACCGGCCCTTCGCCGATGACGACCTGGAAGACGCCCTCGGGCAGCCCGGCCTCGATCAGCAGGTCACGGGCCCACAGGGCGGTGAGGCACGTCTCGGTGTCGGGCTTCATCACGACGGCGTTGCCCGCGACGAAGGCGGGCAGGGCGTCGCCGACGGACAGCTCCAGCGGGTAGTTCCAGGGCGCGATCTGGCCCACCACCCCGCGCGGGTGGCGCAGTTCGGTGACCTTCGTCAGGGTCGGCACGGCGCCCGTGTGCCGCTTGGGGCGCAGATAGGCGGGGGCCTTGCGGCCGTAGTGGCGGGCCGCGACGGCGACGGCCAGCACCTCCTCGTGCGCGTGCAGCCGGGCCTTGCCGGTCTCCAGCTGGACGAGGTCGAGGACCTCGGCCTGGCGCTCCAGGAGGAGGTCGTGGAAGCGGAGCAGGACGGCGGCCCGCCGCCGCACCGGGGTCCGTTCCCACACGACCTGCGCGGCGCGGGCCGCCTCGAAGGCTCTGCGCACGTCCTCGGGGGTGGACTCGGGCAGGTCGGCCAGCTTCTCGCCGGTGAACGGCATGTGGTTGGCGGTCCGGCCGGAACCTGCGACGCCCTTGGTCAGCCGGGCCACCAGCTCCGGGGTGACCACGTCGGCGGCGGTGCGGGCACCCTCGGGGGAGGGCGCGAGGGGGTTGGTACCGGCGATGTCCGGGGCCTGCGTGTCCGTCATGAGGCGCAGGGTATGCCGCGGCGAACACTTTGTGTACCCGTCGGTAACGACGATTCACGGAGCACTCACATGTTGCCAGTGATCGCTGGCAACAAACGGCCTGATCAGGGGGTTGCCGAGTCGAACAACCGCCCGATCAGTCGCCCGCGGGTTTTTTCGCGAGGAAGAGCGTGAGGGTGCTGAAGGGGGTGCGGCGGCGGGGCGCGGGCCGGGGGTCCGGTCTCGGGCCGGGGTCGGACCGCGGCCCGGGGTCCGCCCCCGGCCCGGAGGCCGGCCGCGGCCGCGCCCCCGGTACGGCGCCGGGGTCCGGCCCGCCCCGCACCTCGGCCGGTTCCGGCGCCTCCGTCACTCCCAGGTACTCCCGCAGCTCCGCCGCCACCTGCTCCGCACCCGGCCGGGCCTCTGGCCGCTCCTCGTGCAGCCGGTCCAGGAGGGGGCCGAGCGCGCCGGGGTCGGTGCCGCCGAGAGCGGCGCGCAGCAGGGCGCCCAGCGACCACAGGTCGGAGGCGGGCCCCGCACCGGGACCGGCCGCGTGCTCGGGAGCGACGAAGGAGACGCCTTCATCGGACCGGCCCCCACCGGTCCGGTCCCCACCGGACCCGCTCCTGCCCGGTACGCCGCCGGACCCACCCCGGCCGGGTACGCCCCCGCCGGACCCACCCCCGCCGAGCACACCCGCACCGGACCCGCTTCCGCCGGGCCCGTCTCCCCCCGCCCCGCCGCCGAGCACTCCCCCGCCGGCCCCGTCCCCGATGCCGAAGTCGGTGAGCACGACCCGCCCGGTGCCGGACTCCAGCAGCACGTTGGCCGGTTTCAGATCGCGGTGCACGATGCCCACGGCATGCGCGGCGCGCAGGGCGCCGAGCACGGCGAGCCCGATGCGGGCGGTCTCGGCGGGCGGCAGGGGGCCGCGGCGCAGCGCCTCGCCCAGGGACTCGCCCTCCACCAGCTCCATCACGATCCAGGGCACGCCGGCCTCGGTGACGACGTCGTACACGGTGACGGCGGACGGATGCCGCACCCGGGTGGCCGCGCGGGCCTCGTGGTGGAGCCGGTGGGCGAGCCGTCGGCTCTCCTCGTCCCCGGCCGGGTCGCCGGGCAGCCAAGGCTCCTTGACGGCGACGCGGCCGTGCCCCCCGTCGCCCTCGTCCCAGGCGCGCCAGACGGTTCCGGCGGGTCCGGTGCCGAGGCGGTCGGTCAGCCGGTAACGCCCGCCGATCACACGTGTGCCGAGCGGGTGTTCGCCGTCTTCAGCCATGTCCCATGAGTACCGCGCGCACCACACCGTTGTCGAAGCGGGACGGTCAGACGGCCCACCGCCGCATCGTGAACCCGCCGCGCCCCTCGCCCACTTCGACGACACCGGTACCCGGGAAGTGCGCGGGGATCACCAATGCGCGCTCGTCCGCCGCCTGTTGCAGAACCCGCCGCCGGGTCGACGCCGCCTGCCGCGGATCGAGGCAGAAGCAGCTGTTGCACCCGGGCCGCAGGACCTGTACCGGGCTGTGCAGCACGTCGCCGACGAACACCGCGTGTTCGCCCCGGGAGGAGACCCTCAGCACGGACGATCCCGGGGTGTGCCCGGGGGCGGGCTCCAGGCGGAGATGCTCGTCGACGCGGTACCCGTCCTCCCATACGACGGCCTGCCCGGCCCGGTGCACGGGGGCGATGCTGTCCTCGTACAGCAGCCGGTCGTCCACCCGCGTACCGCCCGCGTAGCCGCCCTCGGGGCCGAAGTAGCGGTCGTCGGGGGCCGGGAGCAGATAGGTGGCGCGCGGGAAGGCGGGCACCCATTCCCCGTTCTCGTCGCGGGTGTTCCAGCCGACGTGGTCGCCGTGGATGTGGGTGTTCACGACGACGTCGACCTCCGCCGGGTCCACCCCGGCCCGGCGCAGCCGTCCCGGGAGATCGCCCGGCTGCCGGTGGAACAGCGGACTGCCGGGCCGCTCCCGGTCCCGTCCGACCCCGGTGTCGACCAGCACCGTCCGGCCGCCGCTGCGCACCACCCAGGTCTGGACCGCCAGCATGGCCATGTCCCGGTCCGGCTCCCAGTACCGGGGCACCAGTTCCCCCGCGTGCTCCCGCCACACCTGCGCCCCGCAGTCCGGGACCAGCCGCCGTGCCGGCACGAGGGGCCCCTGCCGTTCCACGATCTGCAGCACCTCGACGTCGCCGACCACGAATGCCCGTACATCCTGCTCGTCCTTCATGTCCCCGACTCTAGGAACCCGGCGTGAGCATCCCCATGCTCTTCTTGCTCATCCGGATACGCCGTCGTCTCATGGGCGGCATGGATGTGGTGAGCGACGCGATCTCCGCGGTGCGGGTGGGCAGCCCCTCCTCGGACCGGCTCCGGGTGAGCGGCGAGTGGCGGGTGCGGCTGCCGCCGTACGAGGGGGCGGGCTTCCATGTCGTCCTCGGCGGCAGCTGCCGGCTGCTGCGGGACGGTGACGACGGCGATCCGGTGACCCTGGGCCCCGGGGACGTGACACTTCTGCCGCACGGGACGGGGCACGCGCTGACGAGCGCCGGGGACGGCGGCGAGGTCGAGCTGCTGTGCGGCAAGTACCGGCTCGACCGCAGCCGTACGCATCCGCTGATGGCGGAGCTGCCGCAGGTGGTGCATCTGCCGCACCGGGTCGGCGAACATCCCGAACTGCGGTCCGCCGTCGACCTGTTGGCCCGGGAACTGGAGGAGCAGCGGCCGGGCGGCTGTCTCGCGCTGCCGAGCCTGCTGGACCTGCTCCTCGTCTACATGGTGCGCGCCTGGATGGGCCGGGCGCGCACCGGCGCGTGGCCGGTGGTGCTGAACGACCCGGTGACGACGGCCGCGCTGCGGGCCCTGCACTCCGATCCGGCGGCCCCCTGGACGGCCGAGCGGCTGGCCGCCGAGGCCGGGGTCTCGCGGGCCACCCTCGCGCGCCGCTTCACCGCCCTGGTCGGCCGGTCGCCGATGGCCTACCTCACCTGGTGGCGGCTGACGCTGGCCGCGGCCCGGCTGCGGGAGTCCGACGCGCCGCTCGCGACGGTGGCGCGCGAGACGGGGTACGGCAGCCCGTACGCCCTCTCGCACGCCTTCAGCCGGGAGTTCGGGGTCACACCGGGGCGGTACCGGGACCGCGGCACCCCGGCGCCCGACCGGACTTCGGTGCCCCTGGTCCACGCGGCCCCGGCTCCCGGCGCCCCGAGCCCCTGACCCGCCGGACCGAGCCCCCGGCGCCCCCGTCCCTCAGAGCTTCCGGACCTCCGGATTCGCGATCGCCGTCCTCGCCACCTCGCGGCCCCGCCCGGTGAAGTCTCCCTTGCCCGGGTAGCCGACGACCAGCTTGTACATGTCGCCGGAGCGGGTGCGGTAGTAGAAGACCTGGAGTTCGCGGGGGCGCGGGTCCCGGCTGTCGTCGGTCGTGCAGGTGACCGTGTCGCGCGCGGCCTCCCGGCCCTTGTAGGTGGTGGTGTCGTCCGGGTGCGTGTTCGCGCCCTCGGGCATGTCCAGGGAGTACTCGCCCCGGGCGCGGAACTCCTCGTCGTCCGCGTACATCTGGGACCGCGCCGAGTTCCTGATCTCGCCGTTGTCGGGCTTCACGTCCCGGTGCGGGACGCCCGCAGCGTGCGCCGCCTCCGGCGCGCCGAGCACCTCCAGGCCGACCCGGGCCGCCTCGCGCGCGTCCAGGGTGCCCTCGTCGAGCACCTCGCCCAGCGTGCGGCCGTGCACCAGCTCCATCACGCGCCAGGGGCGGCCGTCGACCACCGCGACGTCGTACACGTGCACCACGGCCGGATGGTCGAGGCGGGCCGCGGCGCGGGCCTCGCGGCGCACCGCTCGAAGGCGTTGGCGCGTTCCCGTTCGGGAAGGTGGTCCGGTACCCGGGGCTCCTTGACGGCGACCTCGCGGTCCACGGTCTCGTCCCGGGCCCGCCACACCGTGCCCATCCCGCCCCGGCCCAGCCTGGCCGTCAGCCGGTAACGCCCCGCGATCAGGGGTCCGGCCCCGGCGGCCGGGCCCGGCACCGGTACCGCCTCCCGCTGTGTGCGCGGCCTCGGCGGCCGAAGGACGAAGCTCGTCGTGTCGTCGGCCGTCCGGCCCGCTCCCCCGTCACTGCTCATGCACCATCCTTATCGCGCCGTCGCGCCGTCGCGCCGCCGAGCCACCGGCAGGCGGCACCGGTCACGAACCCGTGACGCGGCGCACCGCCGCACGCGGTCAGGAGGGGGTCGCGGCGAACGTGTCCAGCGCGACGTCGAAGTACTCCCGCGCCTCGCGCACCTTCCCGACCGGCGCCGACACCCACACGTCGTACAGCCGTCCGGACTCCTCCCAGCACAGGTCGTACGTGTGCCGGGGGCCCTCCGTCGCGCTGTACCCGTTCCAGGTGAACTCCCAGAGCGCGGCGGGGCGTCCGGCGTGCGTGGTGGGGGTGACCCGGCCGTCGCGGTAACCGGGATTGGCGACCTGTCCGTCGGCCGCCTGCCCCCGCATCACCGCCTGCGGGCCGCCGGGCTCGGGCGTGCCGACCTTGACGCCGAGGCGGTACGTCCCCTCCGGCGAGAGGTAGAAGACCCGCTCGCCCTGCGGGCTGCGGGTGAAGTCGTCGGGCACGGCGAGCGAGAACCCTGCGGGGTCGCGGGCGGTGCGGTAACCGGAGGGCGCGGTGCCGGGGCCCCGGCTCGGCGTCGGGGAGCCGGAACGGGACGGGGCCGGGGTCGAGGACGGCGGCGCGGGACGCGTGCCGGTCCCGGTCGAGGGCGTCGTCGCCGTGCCCCCCGGGCTCCCGCCGCCCCCGCTCTCGTCGCGGTTGAGGAACAGCGTCGCCGCCGACCCGCCGGCCGCCGCGAGCGCCGCGACGAGCAGCGCCACCACCAGCACCGCGCGCGTCGAGGAACGACCGGACGCCGCCTCCGCCGTGCCCCCGGGCGCGCCGGACAGCGGGGCCGACACGCCCGGCTGGGCGGACGGGTGCGGCACGGGCTTCGACGGGCGCCCCATCCCGAGCCGGTGCCCGCGCGGCGCACCCGGCGCACCCGGCGCCTCCGGCGCCCGCGGGGTCCGCCCGGTCTCCAGATAGACGCGGAGCATCCACTCGGCCTCGGCCGCGCCGAGCCGGCGGTCCGGGTCGCGCTCCAGCAGCCCCCGTACGACGGGCAGCAGCGGCTCGGCCTCGACGGGCGGCCGGATCTCGGCCGCGACCACGGCGTGCAGGATGCCGCCGAGCGAGTCGCGCCGGAACGGCGACTCGCCGCTGAGCACCGTGCACAGCAGCGCGCCCAGCGACCACAGGTCGGACTCCGGGCCGGTGCGCACCCCGGACATCCGCTCGGGCGCGGTGTACTCGGGCGAGCCGACGAAGGAGCCGGTCTCGGTGAGCGTGGTGGCACCCTCGACCTGCGCGATGCCGAAGTCGGTGAGCACGACCCGGTCGGTGCCCGACTCGACCAGGACGTTCGCGGGCTTGATGTCCCGGTGCAGCACCCCGGCCTCGTGCGCGGTGTCCAGGGCGCTGAGCAGGGCGATGCCGATCCGCGCGGCCTCGGCCGGGGTCACCGGGCCGTGCCGGGCGATCCGGTCGGCGAGCGAGCAGCCGTCGATCAGCTCCATGACCAGGTACGGCCGTTCGTCCTGCTCGACCACGTCGTGCACGACGATGATGTGCGGGTGCCGCAGCTGCGCGACCGCGCGCGCCTCCCGGAACGTACGGTCGCGGCGCCGCCGTGCGTCGTCCTCCGGGAGGGAGTCGTCCGCGAGGATCTCCTTGACCGCGACGAGCCGGCCCAGCAACTCGTCGCTCGCCCGCCATACGACGCCCATGCCGCCGCGTCCGATCCGCGCCTGGAGGCGGTAACGGCCGGCGATCACCCGGAAGTCGGCGCCCTCGGTCCCCATGCGCCCATCATGCCGCAACGGACCCATCCGCTCCGGGGCCTCGATCGGCCAAGCCACGCTGTTCAGTGACTCGTTTTCAGCCGTTTCAGTCGCAAAGCGCACCCGTTCGGCTCAAGGCCCCTCAGCGCGTCGCGGCCGGCTGCTGCCAGCTCTGGAGCACCCACTTGAACTGTTTGCCGATCCGCGGCCAGTCGGCGGCGGGCCCGGACATGTAGATGGCGTACTCGGTGCCCTCGCGCGAGAAGTACGTCTCCTCGACGGCGTGCCGCGGGCCCGCCACGTACGGCGGGTCCTTCTTCAGCGCGGTCCAGGTGTACTCCCACAGCGAGGCGTTCCGGTCGCGGTAGACGTTCTGCTCCAGCGTCACGCGCTGGTAGTTGACGAGTCGTTGGAGCTGCTGTTCGAGGTCCTTCTGGTGTTCGTAGGCGTCGACGAAGTCCGGCGAGCTGTCGATGGAGATGCGCACGAAGTGCTTGCCGCCGTCGGGGGTGTAGTCGATCTGCTTCAGGGGACCGTCGATGCTGTAGACCTGGCGCTTCCAGCCCTTGGGCAGGGAGACGCTGAAGCCCAGCGGGTCGTGGTGGGTCTCCCAGCTGTCCGGGACGGTGCCGGTGCCCTCCTGGCGGTGGCCGCCGTCGGGGCTCGCCGAGGGGGTCGGGCCGGGGTCCGTGCCGCCGCCCGCCGCCGTGTCATTGCGGGTGCTGTTCCACTCCTGGAAGCCCACCGCCGCGCCGCCGCCGAGCACGGCCGCGACGGCGACGACGAGCGCGAGCGTGCGCAGCCTGCGCCGGGGGCGCGCGGGCACTCCCACGCCGTGTCCCGGCACGGGGCCCACGGCGGTCGGCCCGACGGCCGACGGGCCGACCGGAGGCGGACCCGCCGCGGCCGGGGCGCCGTAGCCGCCGGTGTCCCCGCGGCCGTGCAGGCCCGTGCTCTGGGTCGGCACGAACGCCTGGGCGGCCTGGGGCCGCCGCCCCTCCGCGGCCTCGGCGAGCATCTGCTCGGCCTCCTCCGCGCCCGGCCGCCGCTCCGGTTCCTTGCGCAGCAGCGCGGAGATGACCGGTCCGAGCGGCCCGGCGTTGCGCGGCTGTTCGGCCTCCTCCTCGACGACCGCCTGCATGGTGCTCAGCGGCGAGGTACGGCGGAACGGCGAACGCCCCTCCACCGCCGTGTACAGCGTCGCCCCGAGCGCCCACAGGTCGGAGGCGGGGCCCGGGTCGTGGCCGCGCACCCGTTCGGGCGCGAGGTAGTCGACCGAGCCGACGACCTCTCCGGTGCGGGTGATGGTGGAGTCGCCCTCGATCTGGGCGATGCCGAAGTCGGTGAGCAGCACCCGGCCGTCGCGGCCGAGGAGAACGTTGCCAGGCTTGACGTCCCGGTGCAGGACGCCGGCGGAATGCGCGGCGCGCAGCGCCCGCAGCACCCACAGCCCGATCCGCGCGGCCTCGCGCGGATCGATGCGCCCCTGCTCCTTGACCGCGTCGGCCAGCGAGTTGCCCTCGACCAGCTCCATCACGATCCAGGGCCGGCCGTCGTGTTCGAGCACGTCGTGCACGGTGACGACGGCGGAGTGGTTGATGCGCGCCGCGGCCCGCGCCTCGGCCCGGGTGCGGGCGAGCAGGACCGCCTGGTCGCTGTCGGAGACGTAGAGCGCGGCGGTCAACTCCTTGACGGCGACCGTCCGGTGCAGCACCTCGTCGTGGGCACGCCACACCCGGCCCATGCCACCGCTGCCGATGGAGTCGGCAAGCCGGTAGCGGCCCGCTATGAGCAGGCCCTGCATCTGATTCACGTTGCCCCGCAATGCTCTTGTCAGGGTCAGACTAAGGACCGGCCCGTTCTCAGGGAACAAGCGGGGTCCCAAGGAAACCGCACTGTGACGATGGTCATTTCCGCGCGGAAACGGGAACCGGCGCGCCGGGCCGGGCCGGTTGGGTACGCCGTGCTCAACCGGTGTAGCGGTACGTCGCGGTAGCTTCCTCGTACAGCCGTGTCACCTCGTCCCGGTCGGCGTCCGGGCCGCGGACCTGGAGGATGTGGTACCGCCCGTTCAGCAGGATCGCCATGTTGCGCACGTACCGATCACGGCCCTGACCGTCGGTCCAGGTGAACTGTCCCTCGGCCATGGTCCGTCCGCCCACCTCGATGGTGCGCAGCCCGGTGGCGGTGGCCCAGCTGGAGTCGCGGTACGGCTGGAGTTCGCGCTCCTTGTCCCGCTGGTAGGCCATCGGATCGCCGCCGTACGTCGACACGCCGTCCCGCCCGGGTACGACCATCAGCTCGAAGTCGCCGTGTGCGTAGACGACTTCGCCGCTGCCGTTCTTCGGGACGCGCGTCCAGCCCTTCGCGACGGCGATCTCGAAGCCCTCGGGGTCCTTGCGCAGGGCGAAGCCGTCGGGCACGGAGGAGGTGGTGCCGGTCTGGGTCTCGGAGGCGGTGGGGCTGTGCCGCGAGCGGGAGGGCGCGGGGCTCGCCTGGCCGGTGGAACGGCTCGCGCCGGCCCCGCTCTGCCCGTGCCGCGCGTGCTGCCGGGGCATGAACAGCATCGCGTACGCGACCGCGCCGGCCAGCAGAAGCAGGATCAGCACGAGCAGGACCCGGCCCAGGCGGTTCGGTGAACTGCCGTTTTCCTGGCCCCGCTTGTGCCGGGCGTGCGACTCGGGCAGCCCGGGGCGCCGCCGGCGCACCAGCTCGCCCCGGCGCCGGATGATCGGCAGCCGGCGCGGATCGGCGGGCGGTACGGGCACCACGCGCGCACCGGCCTCCGGCTCGGGCGCGGACCGCACCAGCGAGCGCAGCCAGCCGCCCAGTTCCTCGAAGTCCGGCCGCTCGGTGGGGTCCTGGCGCAGCAGCGACTCCACCACCGGCCGCAGCGGCCCGCACTCCTCGGCGTAGGCGGGCGGCTCGGCGCACACCAACTGCACCAGTTCCGCGGTGGACTCCTCGGGATACGGCGCATGCCCCTGCACCGCGCGGAACAACAGCGCGCCCAGTGCCCACAGATCGGTGGCGGGGCCGACCGGTGCCGCCAGCTGCCAGTTCTCGTGCACCGGCCCGGCCTGCTCCGGCGCCCACCGCTCGGTCACCGGCCCCACCACGGCCATCCGCGCCTGCCGCGCCCGCTCCGCCGCGAGCGCCCCGCCGGGCCGCCGGGCACCGGGCCCGGCCTCGTCCCAGCGTGCGTGCGTCTGCGGCGGTACGGCGGGGGCCGGGGCGTCGTGCCGGGCTGGTTCGAGGCCGTGCGGGGCGGGGGTCCGGGCACCGTGCACCCCGTAGGGATCGACGGAGCGGCCCGGGGCGTCGGGGCGGGGGGCGGGCACGGAGGGGTACGGCGACCGGGCGGCCGGGTCCGAGGAGGGGCGGTGGGGCAACGGCCGCGGGTCGTGCGGCGAGGGTCCCGGGGAGTACGGCGCGCGCCCCGTCGGGTACGGCGACCGCGCCGCGTCGGCGTCCTCGACGGGCCTGGCGGATCCTCCGGGGTGGGGCGCCCGGGGGTACGACGACGCCCCCTCGCTCCCGGCCGGCAGGTCGGCGCTCCCGTCACCCTCGGGGGTCCGCCGGGCCCCGGGCAGCGCGGCGCGTTCACCCTGCCGGGCCTCCTGCACCCGGGCCGCCGCACGGGCTCCCGCCCGGTAGGCGGCGATCGCCCCGGCGCGCGCGGCACGGATGTCGGCACCGCTGTCCGGCACCCGCTGCCCCGCCGTACCGGACGCCTCGGGGCCGCCGGCCGCCCCGTCCGCCCCCGGCGCCGCCGGCCCGCCGGCCGCCCGCGCCTGGATGGCAGCCCGCCGCGCGGCCTCGGGGTCGGCGGCACCGGACGCGACGACGCCAGCGCTCGGCACGGCGCTCGGCACGGCCCCGGCCGGGTGTTCGCCGGGGCCC
Source organism: Streptomyces hygroscopicus subsp. hygroscopicus (assembly GCF_030269125.1). Taxonomy (GTDB): domain Bacteria; phylum Actinomycetota; class Actinomycetes; order Streptomycetales; family Streptomycetaceae; genus Streptomyces; species Streptomyces hygroscopicus_C. The sequence goes on from NZ_BSSM01000015.1 coordinate 57,999, forward strand.
TCGTCCTGCTCCGTCCCCGGCACCGGGTCGTACCCGCACAGCGCCTCCTCCGCGGCGCCGGACGCGAGGCCGGTCAGCATCACACGGCCGTCGTCGCAGACGAGGACCGTGCGGGCGGTGACGTTGCGGTGGACCCAGCCGTGGGCGTGCAGGACCCGCAGGGCCATGAGGACGTCGGAGGCGACCTCGGCGGCGCGGTACGGCGTGAGAGGGCGCTCGGCGAGGAGCGCGGACAACGGGCGGGCGGCGACCCACTCGCTGACGATCCACAGCGAGCCGCCCTCGGCGAAGACGTCGAACACCTGGTCGAGACGCGGATGGTCGGGGATACGGGCCGCCGCCTGCGCGGCCTCGACGGCGCGCCGCACCGCGGGTTCGGTCGGCTGCCGCGTCGCACCCCTCGCGGCCGGCGCCGGACGCGCCCCGCGCCCGCGCGCGATGAACCCCTCGGGCAGCCCCTCCGCGTCGAGCACCTCCGCCTCGACGACCTCGGGCAACGGCACCTGACGGACCAGCACCTCCTGGCCGCTGTAGGTGTCGAAGGCACGGGTCTCGGTCAGCTCGTACGCGTCGGACGGCGGCAGCGGCAGGCGGTAGCGGTCGGCCAGTACCCGGCCCGCGTAGTCCTCCATTCCGCCTCCTCCTCCCCCGGCCGCCCGGTTCTGTCACATCCGTTCGCGTCACGGCCCGTTTCGCGTCGGCATCCGGCTCCGTACGGTCCTCAACCATTCACGATACGTGCCGGAGGCATCCCGCACCGCGCGGATGCCCGATTCCGGCGCCATGAACCGGCGGGCGGAGCCTAGGACTTGGGCTGGAAGGACGCGGTGAGCGTCCGCCAGGTGTCCTTGCGCAGGTCGCCGTGCCAGTCATCGGCCTTCGCGGTGTACATCAGCGCGTAGCCGAGGTGTCCGTTGACCACGAAGCCACGGTCGATGGTGCGGTACCCGGTGCCTCCGTCGACGTAGGTGAACTCCCAGTCGGCCGTGTTCCAGCTGCGGTAGTCCACCTTCTCGATCCGGATCCGGTGGTACTGCGAGCGCACCATGTAGTGCTCCTGGCTCTTCCAGTCCGCCACCGGGTCGTCCTTCGGCGTGCCGGTCCAGGCGACGAGCAGCTTCTGCCCGTCGGGACCGGTGTAACGGTCACCGGCCGATCCGTTGGACTGGTACGACCACCCTTTGGGCAGCCCGATCGAGTAGCCCTGCCCGCCCTTGCGGGTGGAGACGACCGGCGCGCTCCCGGCGGAGGCGGACGCGCTCGCGCCGGGGTCCGTCGCGGAACCCGTTCCCGTCCCGGACCCGGTGGGCGCCGAACTCCCGCCGTCCGTACGGGTACCGCTGCCCGGTGACGTGCCGTGGCCGCCCTCGGCGGACGCGCTCGCACCGGCCGTGGACCGGGCGGCGCCCTTGCCGTTCTTGTCGTCGCCACCGCCGAGGGCGACGGCCAGCACGGTGCCGATCACCGCGAGCGCCACCACCACGGCGACGATCACCAGCGTGCGTCTGGGCACCACATCGGTGAGCGAGGCGCGCGGCACCGGCCGCGGCGGCAGGTCCAGATCCGGCGGCGGCATGACCGGCCAGCCCGAACTGGGCTTGGCCGCTCCGGCGTTGCCCTTGTCGCCGGGCGGGTTCCCGGCGGAGCTCGGCACGGCGGCGGCTTCGGGGGCCGCCGCGGAAGCGGTACCGGCACCGGACGCGGCCCCGGCCGCCCCCGCCGCCTTGCGCACCGACCGCAGCGCGCCGCGCAGCTTCTCGGCGGCCTCCTCGCTCCGCTTTCCCTCGCCGTTGCCCGGCTGCACCGGCAGCGGTACGACCCGGGTGGCGTCCAGCGGCTCCGGTTCGGGCGCGTGGATCACCTTGTCGAGCAGCACCCGCGCCCCGGCGTCGTCGAGCCGTTCGGCCGGGTCCTTGGTGAGCAGGCCGTAGATGACGTCCCGCAGCGGGCCCGCGTTCTTGGGCTCCTCCAACGGCTCGGTCATCACCGCGGTGAGCGTGGCGATCGCGGAGCCCTTGTCGTACGGCGGCACGCCCTCGACCGCCGCGTACAGCAGCCCGCCGAGCGACCACAGGTCGGCCGCGGGGCCCGGCTTGTGGCCGCGGGCGCGCTCCGGGGAGATGTAGGAGGGGGCGCCGACGAGCATGCCGGTGGAGGTGATGGACGGGTCGCCCTCGACCTGCGCGATGCCGAAGTCGGTGAGGACGACGCGGCCGTCGTCGGCGATGAGCACGTTGGACGGCTTCACGTCCCGGTGCAGGATGCCCTCGCGGTGGGCGGAGCGCAGCACGTCGAGCACGGCGAGGCCCACCTCGGCGGCCCGCCTGGGCTCCAGCACGCCGTCCTCGCGGATGACCTCGGCGAGGGACTTGCCCTCCACCAGCTCCATGACGATCCAGGGCCGGTCGTCCTCGTCGACCACGTCGAAGACCGTCACCGCGCTGTTGTTGCGGATCCGGGCGATCGCCTTGGCCTCGCGCAGCGTGCGCGTGATCAGGCGCCGCTTCTCCTCCTCGTCGATGTTCGTCGGGAACCGCAGTTCCTTGACGGCGACCGTGCGGCCGAGGGTCTCGTCCTCGGCGCGCCAGACCGTGCCCATGCCGCCGCGGCCCAGCACGTCTCCCAGCCGGTACCGCCCGGCGAGGAGACGCCGTCCGCTCTTGCCCTGCCGAGTCTCCTGACGAGGTGTCCCCGCCCGATCCGCCTCCGACATGCGTCCCCTCATGCAACCCGCCCTGACAGAGCCTCCATTGTCTCTCACCCGACAAGTGCTCCACGCCGTGGGGCCCTCCCCGGACCTCCCCGAAGCCGCCCTTCCCCCGCCCGGCATGACGGCCCGTGAGAACCCGGCGACCCCTGGTGCCGACCCTCCGGTCACACCCACCCAAACCACTGCGCCGGGGGCCGGACACCACCCCGAAACCGGCTCACCCCTCGGGGGGCCCTCCCCCCTCCCCCTCCCCCTCCCGCCCCACCCCCTCCTCCACCGAGCCACCTGCCGCCCGACGCCCCCTCGCCACGCCGATCCGGTCCCCCGTCCCCCGTCCCCGACACCCGACACCCGGCCAGCGGCCAGCGGCCAACGGCCAACGGCCAACGGCCAACGGCCAACGGCCAACGGCCAGCGACAGCGACAGCGACAGCGACAGCGACAGCGACAGCAGCCACCACAACCCCCGCCCACAACCTCCCGCCCCACCCCCACCCTCAACTCAGCGGCACGATGTCCGGCGCCCCCAGCCGCGCCGCGTCCGCCGTCTGGTCGTCGGGCTGGAGTTGGGACTCGCGTTCGGCTTCCACGCGCTTCTCGTAGTGCGCGACCTCGCGTTCGATCCGGTCCTTGTCCCAGCCGAGGACCGGTGCCATCAGCTCGGCGGCCTCGCGGGCACTGCGGGTGCCGCGGTCGAAGGTCTCGATGGAGATGCGGGTGCGCCGGGTGAGGACGTCGTCCAGGTGCCGGGCGCCCTCGTGCGAGGCGGCGTAGACGACCTCGGCGCGCAGATAGTCGTCGGCGGCGCCCAGCGGTTGGCCGAGCGCGGGGTCCCCCTCCACGAGGTCGAAGATCTCCTCGGCCATCGAGCCGTACCGGTTCAGCAGGTGCTCCACCCGGACGGTGTGCAGCCCGGTGCGGGCGGCTATGCGGGCCCGCGCGTTCCACAGCGCCTGGTAGCCCTCCGCGCCGAGCAGCGGGGTCTCCTCGGTCACGCAGTCGGCGACGCGTCGGTCGAGGCCGTGCACCGCCTCGTCGACGGCGTCCTTCGCCATCACCCGGTAGGTGGTGTACTTGCCGCCCGCCACGACCACCAGGCCGGGCGCCGGATGGGCCACCGTGTGCTCCCGGGACAGCTTGCTGGTGGCGTCGGACTCGCCGGCCAGCAGCGGCCGCAGTCCCGCGTACACCCCCTGGACGTCGTCGCGCCCGAGCGGCACGCCCAGCACCGAGTTGACGTGTTCCAGCAGGTAGTCGATGTCGGCGCTGGACGCGGCCGGATGGGCCTTGTCGAGGTCCCAGTCGGTGTCGGTGGTGCCGACGATCCAGTGCCGGCCCCAGGGGATGACGAACAGGACGGACTTCTCGGTGCGCAGGATCAGTCCGGTGGTGGAGTGGATGCGGTCCCTGGGCACGACCAGGTGGATGCCCTTGGAGGCACGGACGTGGAACTGGCCGCGCTCGCCCACCATGGCCTGGGTGTCGTCGGTCCACACTCCCGTGGCGTTGACGATCTGCTGGGCGCGCACCTCGTACTCCCCGCCGCCCTCGACGTCCTGCACCCGGGCGCCGACGACCCGCTCGCCCTCCCGTATGAAGCCGGTGACGCGCGCCCGGTTGGCCACCTTCGCGCCGTACGACGCCGCCGTGCGCACCAGGGTGGCCACGAAGCGGGCGTCGTCCACCTGGGCGTCGTAGTACTGGAGGGCGCCGACGAGGGCGTCCTTGCGCAGACAGGGCGCCACGCGCAGGGCCTGACCGCGGCTCAGGTGCCGGTGCACGGGCAGGCCCCGGCCGTGGCCGCGGGCCATGGACATCGCGTCGTAGAGCGCGACACCGGACCCCGCGTACAGCCGCTCCCAGCCGCGGTGCCGCAACGGGTAGAGGAACGGCACCGGTTTGACCAGGTGGGGGGCGAGCCGCTCCAGGAGCAGGCCGCGCTCCTTCAGCGCCTCGCGGACGAGCGCGAAGTCGAGCATCTCCAGATAGCGCAGGCCGCCGTGGACGAGCTTGCTGGAGCGGCTGGAGGTGCCGGAGGCCCAGTCCCGGGCCTCGACCAGGCCGGTGGTCAGCCCGCGGGTGACGGCGTCCAGCGCGGTGCCCGCCCCGACCACCCCGGCGCCGATCACCAGTACGTCCAGTTCGTGCTCGGCCATCGCCGCCAGTGCCTCGGCGCGCTGCACCGGTCCCAGAGTCGCTGTCCTCACCGCTGCCTCCCGCTGTCGCTGACTCGCTCGCGTCGGCCGCACCCGGAGGGCGAGGCCCGGTCACCACCACCTCATGCCCAGATTCTGACCGGCTTGCCCGACTTCAGCCACCACGCACCCGCGACCTGTGGATAACCAGCGCACATCCCCCGGGAGACACACGAGAAGAATCCCACATAACGGTCATATTTACTCCTAGTGTGACAGTGCGCTCGCTCATCCTGTCCACAGCGGTTGCGCACCCGTTCCACTTCGGTTACTGGGAAGGACGGCCCACGCCATGCCCGCAGACCTCGCCGTCATCGGACTCGGCCCCTACGGTTTGCCGCTCGCCCAGGCCGCGGTGGCCGCCGGCATCCCCACACTCGGCTATGCCACCGGACCCGAGGCGGGGCCGCTGAGCCCCGCCGAGCTGCGCCGGATGCACGCGTCCGGGTTCCGGCGCGCCACCGACCCCGCCCAGCTCGGCCGGGTGCGCACCGCGGTGATCTGCGCGCCCACCCCGCGCGGCGCCGACGGCGGCCCGGACCTCGGCCAGGTCGAGGCCGCCGCCCGCGCCCTCGCCGGACGGCTGCGCCCGCACACCACCGTCATCCTGGAGTCGCCCGTGCCGCCGGGGACGACCGAGGACTTCCTGCGCCCCCTGCTGGAGGAGGGCTCCGGCATGCGCGCGGGCCGCGACTTCCACCTCGCCTACTCCCCCAGTCGCGTCGACCCCGGCAACCGCGCGCACACTCCCGCCGGCACCCCCAAGGTCATCGGCGGCCTCACCCCCGCCTGCACCGAGTCGGCCGCCGCCTTCTACGGCCGGCTCACCGACAAGGTGGTCCGCGCGCGGGGGCTGCGCGAGGCGGAGGCGGTGCAGCTCCTGGAGACCAACTTCCGGCACGTCAACATCGCGCTGGTGAACGAGATGGCCGTGCTCTGCCACGAACTCGGCGTCGACCTGTGGGACGTCATCCGCTGCGCCGAGACCAAGCCGTTCGGCTTCCAGGCGTTCCGGCCGGGCCCCGGGGTCGGCGGCCACGCCGTCCCGCAGGACCTCACCGGGCAGACGAGCCGCGCCCTGCGCATGGTGGAACTGGCCCAGCAGGTCAACAGCCGGATGCCCGGGTACGTCGTGCAGCGCGCCGCGACCCTCCTCAACGAGCACGGCAAGTCCGCCCGGGGCGCGCGCGTGCTGCTGCTCGGCGTGACCTACAAGGCGGACCTCGCCGACCAGCAGGGCGCCCCGGCCCGGGAGATCGCCGTCCGCCTGATGGAACTGGGCGCGTCCGTGAGCTACCACGACCCCTACGTGCCCGCGTGGAGTGTCCTGGACCGCCCGGTCCCGCGCGTGGACTCGCTCTACGAGGCCGCCGCGGCCGCCGACCTGACGATCCTGCTCCAGCAGCACCGCACCTACGACCTCCAGGGTCTGTCGGTGAAGGCCCAACTGCTCCTGGACACCCGGGGAGCCACCCCCACGGGATCGGCGCACCGGCTCTGAGGAGCGGGACGCCGAAACCTCGCACGAGATCACGATAGGAAAAACGACCCGGGCGTTGTCGGCCCTGCCTGTTAGTCTCCCCCGGACCTGCCGCACACAAGTACGAGCTGGTCTTCCGTTCCACCTCATCCAGTTGTGCCACAGCACGGGGGGATTTCTGTCATGAGCCAGTCAGCACCACCGCCGCAGCCGCCGCAGTCCGGCCCGGTCGGCGCCAACCCGTACGCCCAGCAGGCGCAGGCACCGTACCCGCCGCAGCCGGGCCTCGGCGCCACCGGGCCGATGGCCCCCGCCGCGCCCGCGCCGGTCCGCGGCAACCCGGCCCTCGGCCTGCTCGCCGCGGTGGTGGCCGCCGTGGTCGCCGCCGGTCTCTACGGCCTCATCATCGGCGCCACCAAGCACGAGATCGGCTACGCGGCCGTGGGCGTCGGCTTCGTCGTCGGCCTCGCGGCGGGCAAGGCGGGCGGCCGCAACGCCGTCCTGCCGGTCGCCTCCGTGGTGCTGGCGCTGGTCTCGGTGTACTTCGGCCAGCTGGTGGGCGAGGCCATGATCGGCGCCAAGGCGCTCGGCGTGAACTTCACCGACGTCTTCTTCGGCCACTTCGGCCTGGTGCAGGATGCCTGGAAGGCGGACGCCGACCCGCTGACCTTCCTGTTCTTCGGGATCGCCGGTTTCGCCGCGTTCTCGGCCGCCAAGAAGGCCGCCCGGTAAGGGGCGTACACACGCGCAGGGGCCCGGTCACCGCATCGGTGGCCGGGCCCCTCGCGTCGTACGGAACCGCCGTGGCGGCGGGTCAGCGCTTGTGCTGGCTGTCCGCGATCGTCACCTCGACCCGCTGGAACTCCTTCAGCTCGCTGTAGCCGGTGGTGGACATGGCGCGGCGCAGGGCGCCGAAGAGGTTCATCGAGCCGTCCGGGGTGTGGGACGGGCCGGTGAGGACCTCCTCCAGGGTGCCGACGGTGCCGAGGTCGACCTTCTTGCCGCGCGGCAGCTCCTCGTTGACCGCCTCCATGCCCCAGTGGTGGCCCTTGCCGGGCGCGTCCGTGGCGCGGGCCAGCGGGGAGCCCATCATCACCGCGTCGGCGCCGCAGGCGATCGCCTTCGGCAGGTCTCCGGACCAGCCGACGCCGCCGTCCGCGATCACGTGCACGTAGCGGCCGCCGGACTCGTCCATGTAGTCGCGGCGGGCCGCGGCCACGTCGGCGACGGCGGTGGCCATGGGAACCTGGATGCCCAGCACGTTGCGCGTGGTGTGCGCGGCGCCGCCGCCGAAGCCGACCAGGACGCCGGCCGCACCGGTGCGCATCAGGTGCAGCGCGGCGGTGTAGGTGGCGCAGCCGCCCACGATCACCGGGACGTCCAGCTCGTAGATGAACTGCTTCAGGTTCAGCGGCTCGTGCGAGGACGAGACGTGCTCCGCCGAGACGGTGGTGCCGCGGATGACGAAGATGTCCACGCCCGCGTCCACGACCGCCTTGGAGAACTGGGCGGTGCGCTGCGGGGAGAGCGCGGCGGCCGTGACCACGCCGGAGTCGCGCACCTCCTTGATGCGCGCGCCGATCAGCTCCTCCTTGATGGGCGCCGCGTAGATCTCCTGGAGGCGGCGGGTGGCGCGCTCGGCCGGCAGCTCGGTGATCTCGTCCAGCAGCGGCTGCGGGTCCTCGTACCGCGTCCACAGGCCCTCGAGGTTGAGGACGCCGAGGCCGCCCAGCTCGCCGATGCGGATCGCGGTGGCCGGCGAGACCACGGAGTCCATGGGGGCCGCCAGGAAGGGCAGCTCGAAGCGGTAGGCGTCGATCTGCCAGGCGATCGAGACCTCCTTCGGGTCCCGCGTACGGCGGCTGGGGACGACGGCGATGTCGTCGAAGGCGTACGCCCGGCGGCCGCGCTTGCCGCGCCCGATCTCGATCTCAGTCACGTCTGTGGCCTTTCCCTGTTGCGTTTCAGCGCCTTCCAGTATCGCCGACGGGCACGGCAAAGGCGGCCCCGGATGTCCCGGGACCGCCTCCGTACGACGTCACGCGCGCCGGCGCGTCACTTCTTGTTGCTGTAGTTCGGCGCCTCGACCGTCATCTGGATGTCGTGCGGGTGGCTCTCCTTGAGGCCCGCGGAGGTGATCCGGACGAAGCGGCCCTTGGTCGCCATCTCCGCGATGGTGGCCGCGCCGACGTAGCCCATGGTCTGGCGCAGACCGCCGACGAGCTGGTGCAGCACGTTGGCGAGCGGACCGCGGTAGGGCACCTGGCCCTCGACGCCCTCGGGCACGAGCTTCTCGTCGGTGGTCACGTCGGCCTGGAAGTAGCGGTCCTTCGAGTAGGACTTGGCCTGGCCGCGGGACTGCATGGCACCCAGCGAGCCCATGCCCCGGTACGACTTGAACTGCTTGCCGTTGATGAAGAGCAGCTCGCCCGGGGACTCCTCGCAGCCGGCCAGGAGGCTGCCCAGCATCACCGTGTCCGCGCCGGCGGCCAGCGCCTTGCCGATGTCACCGGAGTACTGGAGGCCGCCGTCGCCGATCAGCGGGATGCCGGCGGGACCGGCCGCGAGGGACGCCTCGTAGATGGCGGTGACCTGCGGGACACCGATGCCGGCGACGACACGGGTGGTGCAGATGGAGCCCGGCCCCACGCCCACCTTGATGCCGTCCACACCGGCGTCGATCAGCGCCTGGGCGCCGTCGCGGGTGGCGACGTTGCCGCCGACCACGTCGACGTTCACGCTCGACTTGATCTTCGCCATCCAGCTCAGCGCGTTGCTGTTGTGGCCGTGCGAGGTGTCGACGACCAGGAAGTCCACACCGGCCTCGGCGAGGGCCTGGGCGCGCTCCAGCGCCTCCGGGCTGGCACCGACCGCGGCACCGACGAGCAGCCGGCCCTCGGCGTCCTTGGCGGCGTTGGGGTACTGCTCGGCCTTGACGAAGTCCTTGACCGTGATCAGGCCCTTGAGGACGCCCTCGTCGTCCACCAGCGGCAGCTTCTCGATCTTGTGCTTGCGCAGCAGCTCCATGGCCTCCGGACCGGAGGTGCCGACCTTGCCGGTGACCAGCGGCATCGGGGTCATGACCTCGTGCACGCGACGGCTGCGGTCGCTCTCGAAGGCCATGTCGCGGTTGGTCACGATGCCGAGGAGCTTGCCGGCCGGGTCGGTGACCGGGACCCCGCTGATGCGGAACTTGGCGCACAGCGCGTCCGCCTCGGCGAGCGTGGCCTCCGGGTGCACGGTGATCGGGTCGGTGACCATGCCCGACTCCGACCGCTTCACGAGGTCGACCTGGTTGACCTGGTCCTCGATGGAGAGATTGCGGTGCAGCACGCCGACGCCGCCCAGGCGGGCCATCGAGATCGCCATCCGGGACTCGGTCACCTTGTCCATCGCCGCCGACAGGAGCGGGATGTTGACCCGGACGTTGCGGGAGATGCGGGACGAGGTGTCGGCCGCGTTGGGGAGCACTTCGGACGCGCCCGGCAGCAGCAGCACGTCGTCGTAGGTCAGCCCGAGTGTCGCGAATTTTCCGGGCACTCCGTCGACGTTGGCAGTCATGACACCTTCCCCAAATGGCCTTGATCGGTGCGGATGTCCATGCTAACGGGAAGCGTGGCCAGCAAATTCCACGGCGGAAGATCACCTTCGGCTTCGTATGTTCATACGGTGTTCCGCGGGAGGTCGCCGCTACTGCTCGGCCAATGCCCTCAGGCGGCTCAGGGCCCGGTGCTGGGCGACCCGGACCGCGCCGGGTGACATTCCCAACATCTGTCCCGTTTCCTCCGCGGTGAGGCCCACCGCGATGCGCAGCAGCAGCAGTTCGCGCTGGTTCTCGGGCAGGTTGGCCAGCAGCTTCTTGGCCCACTCGGCGTCGCTGCTGAGCAGGGCGCGCTCCTCGGGTCCAAGCGAGTCGTCGGGGCGCTCGGGCATCTCGTCGGAGGGCACGGCGGTCGAACCCGGGTGGCGCATCGCGGCGCGCTGGAGGTCGGCGACCTTGTGGGAGGCGATCGCGAAGACGAACGCCTCGAAGGGACGCCCGGTGTCGCGATAGCGGGGCAGCGCGAGCAGGACCGCGACACAGACCTCCTGGGCGAGGTCCTCCACGAAGTGGCGGGCGTCGCCGGGCAGCCTGGACAGCCGGGTGCGGCAGTAGCGCAGCGCCAGCGGGTGGACGTGCGCGAGCAGGTCGTGCGTGGCCTGCTCGTCCCCGTCGACGGCACGAAGCACGAGAGCGCCGATCGCCCCCTGGGCCGTGCCCGCCTCGTCGTCGCGCATCGGTCCATGGTGCCCTGTGGCCGTCCGGTCCGTCGCATCGTGCTGTTGGTTGTGCACCGAAGCGTTATGAGCAGGTGCGCCGGCACTCATCCCCTGCGCCCTCCCCTTCCGCTCGACCGACTCGTCCCCGAGAGACTCCACACCCTCAAGGATGCGGCATCCGCGCCGAAACGAGCAGCGCCCGTCCGGTGGGCCGCCTTGCGCGCCGCCGTACGGCGCGTCCTGGCGGAGCGTACGCGGTGCCGCCGGCCGACCGTGACGGACACCGGCTGGCCGTGACCCGGTGGGGCGTGGCGACGCGCACGGCGGCGCCGCCGGGGGCACGCCGCAGCGACCCTGGGGGCCCACCGCGGATTCGCCCGCGCGGCCGAACGGCGGCACGGGCATGCGCGGCACCCCGGAGGAAGGCCCGGCCCCGCGCGGCACGTCGCGCGGGGCCCGCCGGGTCCTACCTGACCAGGCCCCAGCGGAAGCCGAGGGCCACCGCGTGGGCGCGGTCCGAGGCGCCGAGCTTCTTGAACAGGCGCCGGGCGTGGGTCTTGACGGTGTCCTCGGAGAGGAACAGCTCACGGCCGATCTCGGCGTTCGAGCGGCCGTGGCTCATGCCCTCCAGGACCTGGATCTCGCGCGCGGTGAGCGTGGGCGCGGCGCCCATCTCGGCCGAGCGCAGCCGACGCGGGGCCAGCCGCCAGGTCGGGTCGGCGAGGGCCTGCGTCACCGTGGCCCGCAGTTCGGCGCGCGAGGCGTCCTTGTGCAGGTAGCCCCGGGCGCCGGCGGCGACCGCGAGGGCCACGCCGTCCAGGTCCTCGGCGACGGTCAGCATGATGATGCGCGCGCCGGGGTCGGCGGAAAGCAGCCGGCGCACGGTCTCCACGCCGCCCAGGCCGGGCATGCGGACATCCATCAGGATGAGGTCGGAGCGGTCGGCGCCCCAGCGGCGGAGGACTTCCTCGCCGTTGGCCGCCGTCGTCACACGCTCGACACCGGGCACGGTCGCGACCGCGCGGCGGAGCGCTTCTCGGGCAAGCGGGGAGTCGTCGCAGACGAGGACGGATGTCATGACCGCCCTCCGCAGCTGATGCGCGTCACCTTGAGCCTCCAGGCTGGTACGGAATCGTCACCTGTGCGGTCGACCGTCTCGGACGCCTGCCCGAGCGCTTGTTTTTTCAACCGCCTCCGCACTCTCAACGACGGTCACTCGAAAGAGTTACGGGGCTGCACGCCGTCATCGGCACTCTACGTGAGGGCACCGACACGGTGCAGACATGGCCAACGGACCCTCAACTTTTCATCACAACCTATGCCCCATTCAGCTGCTTTTCTTCCCGTTTCGTAGTGTTCGGGGCTAGATTCGCAATGAGTCATATTTACATCTCCTTAGACCGGAGATGTACGGTCGTTGGCACCGTATCCGCCCAGAACGGCTACAAGGGGTCACGTAATGGCAGATTTCTCCCGCCTTCCCGGACCGAACGCGGACCTGTGGGACTGGCAGCTGCTGGCTGCTTGCCGCGGGGTGGACAGCTCGCTCTTCTTCCACCCGGAGGGCGAGCGCGGGGCGGCTCGGAGCGCTCGCGAGAACTCGGCCAAGGAGGTCTGCATGAGGTGCCCGGTCCGTGCGGAGTGCGCGGCGCACGCGCTGGCCGTGCGCGAACCGTACGGCGTCTGGGGCGGCCTGACCGAGGACGAGCGCGAGGAGTTGATGGGGCGGGCGCGCAACCGCCTGGTGGCGGCCTCGACCACCAGCGGCGACACCGCCCAGAACCACTGAAGGAACGTTTCTGCAACGCACCCGCGACCCATCGGGTGCCTGATACCCCCACCCCTCCGGGCACGCCGAGCGCGTGCCCGCGACTCTGCCCCGCTCCGCGCCCCCGCACCGTCGCGGTGGATTCGCTACGGCGCGTTACGCAGCACGCCCGGCCGCCCGCGCCAGCTGTCCCAGCGTCGCCGCGACCGCCGGCACCTGCGCCAGATCGGGCAGGGTGAGCGCGACGATCTCACGCCGCACCGCCGGCTCCAGCCGCACCGCGCGCACACCACGCGGCCGTACCGACTCCACCGCCAGCTGCGGCAGGACGGCCACGCCCAGGCCCGCGCCCACCAGGCCGGCGACCGCCGGATAGTCGTCGGTGGCGAAGTCGATGCGCGGCGCGAACCCGGCACCCTCGCAGACCTCCACCAGCTGGCCCCGGCAGCGCGGGCAACCCGCGATCCAGGGCTCCTCCGCCAGTTCCCCGATGGCGATGGACTCGGCGCGCGCGAGCCGGTGCCGCTCGGGCACCAGGGCCACCAGGCGGTCGGTCAGCAGGGGTCGTACGACCAGGTCGTCCCAGTCCTCGGCGACCGCCGCGCCCTCGTAGCGGAAGGCCAGGGCGAGATCGCAGTCGCCCTCGCGCAGCAGTTCGACGGAGCGCGGGGGCTCGGCCTCTTCCAGGGAGACCCGGGTGCCGGGGTGGGCGGCGCGCAGGGCGGCGAGCGCGGTGGGGACCAGGGTGGAGCTGCCGCTCGGGAAGGAGACCAGGCGGACCCGGCCGGCCCGCAGACCCGCGATGGCGGCGACCTCCTCCTCGGCGGCGGTGAGCCCCGCGAGAATGCCGGAGGCATGCCTGACCAGGGCCTCCCCGGCCTGGGTCAGCCGCATCTCGCGGCCCGCGCGCACCAGCAGCGGAGTGCCGACGGAGTTCTCCAGGGCCTTCATCTGCTGGCTGACGGCGGGCTGGGTGCAGCCCAGTTCGCGTCCCGCCGCCGAGAAGGAGCCGGTGGCGGCGACGGCGCGCAGGACACGGAGATGACGGGCCTCGATCACCCCTGAAGCATAAGCCCTTCTTGGGGTCGGTGCCCGGAATTCGATCGACGCTTTGAGGGGTGGTCGCGTACGGTGCGGGCATGAAGCTTCTCTCGGTCAACATCGGGCAGGCCCGCCCGGTGCCGTACACCAGTCAGCCCGACGGCCTGACGGGCATCGACAAGAGGCCGGTCGACGGCCCGGTGAGGGTGTTCGCGCCGGGCCCGAAGGGGACCGCCGGGAGCGGGCTCGCCGGGGACGCGGTGTGCGACCTGAAGCATCACGGCGGAAACGACCAGGCGGTGTACGCGTTCGCGCGCGAGGACCTGGACCGGTGGGAGCGCGAGCTGGGCCGCACCCTGGCCAACGGCTGCTTCGGGGAGAACATCACGACCGACGGGCTCGACGTCTCCGGGGCGCTGATCGGCGAGCGCTGGCGGATCGGCCCGACCGTGGTCCTGGAGGTGTCCTCGGGCCGTATCCCGTGCCGCACCTTCCAGGGCCACCTGGGCGAACAGGGCTGGGTCCGCAGGTTCACCCGAAGGGGCGCAACGGGCGCCTACCTCCGGGTGATCGAACCGGGCGAGATACGCGCGGGCGACCCCGTCGAGATCGTCCACCGGCCCGCCCACGAGGTGACCGCGGCGATGGAGTTCCGGGCGACCACCACCGAGCGGGACCTGCTGCCCCTGCTTCTCCCCGCCGCCGAGCACCTGCACCCGGAGGCGCTGGCCGCGGCCCGCAAGTACGTCGCCGCGCAGAGCCGCTGAGGCCCCGTCACCGCATGGCGGACACCACCTGCCGGTATCCCCCGCGATCACTACCCTTGGGCCATGACAACGGCTCTGATTACGGGATCGACCGCGGGGATCGGTGCCGCCTTCGCGCGGCGCCTGGCGGCTGACGGGCACGACCTCGTCCTGGTGGCGCGGAACACCGCCCGGCTGCACGAACAGGCGACCGAGCTGCACGACCGGCACGGCATCGAGGCGGAGGTGCTGACCGCCGACCTCTCCGGGGACAAGGGCATCGAGACCGTCGCCGCCCGGCTCGGCGACCGCAAGAACCCGGTCGACCTGCTGGTCAACAACGCCGGTTTCGGCAACAAGGGCCGCTATCTGGAGGTCTCCATGGCCGACGAGCTGACGATGCTCAAGGTGCACTGCGAGGCGGTGCTGCGGCTGACCTCGGCGGCGGCGGAGGCGATGCGCGAGCGCGGCCGGGGCGGGGTGGTCAATGTCGCCTCGGTGGCGGCCTTCGTGCCCCGGGGCACCTACGGCGCGTCCAAGGCGTGGGTCGTGCAGTTCACCCAGGGCGCGGCGCGGGACCTGGCCGGCAGCGGCGTCCGGCTGATGGCCCTGTGCCCCGGCTTCGTGCGCACCGAGTTCCACCAGCGGGCCGGAATGGGCACGGACAACATCCCCGGCTGGATGTGGCTGGACGCCGACAAGCTGGTCGCGGCGGCCCTCGCCGACCTGGCGCGCGGCAAGTCGCTGTCCGTCCCGGACCCCCGTTACAAGGCGCTGATGGGCCTGGTGAAGGTCGCACCGCGCGGGCTCCTCGGCGGGGTCAGCGCCCGCACCGGGCGCAAGTACGGCCCGCAGTAGCCTTCCGCGCGAGGCGGGTGCCATCGGCGGTCCGGTGCGAAAATGGGAGGGAGGACCGGACCAGGGGGGCCGGAGGCGGCGCTATGACCTTCGTACAGCTCATCGAGTGCAGGACGAGCCGGCCGGACGAGATGAACCGGCTCATGGACGACTGGATCGCGCGGACCAGGGGACGGCGGACGGCGACCCACGCGCTGGTCGGCCGGGACCGCTCGGACGCCGCGCACCTCGTGGAGGTCGTGGAGTTCCCCTCGTACGAGGACGCGATGCGCAACGCCGGCCTTCCGGAGACCGAGAAGGTCTTCCGGGACATGGCCGCCCTGTGCGACGAGTCGCCCGTCTTCATGGACCTCGACGTCGTACGGGAAGGCCTGTCGGCCGAGGGCACCGTACGGCGGTTCTTCACCACTCTCGCCGCCCCGGGCGAGCTGCCCCCGCTCAACGACCTGCTGGACGAGGACGTGCACAGCCACGACCCGGTGAACCCGCAGGACACCATCGGCCTGGACAACGCCCGCGCCGAGTACCGCATGTGGCGGGCCGCCTTCGACTCCGACTTCACCGTCGAGGACGTCCTCGCCCAGGAGGACCGCGCCTGCGCCCGCTGGACCTGGCGGGCCACCCACACCGGCGACTTCCTCGGCATCGCCCCCACCGGCCGCCGCGTCACCATGACCGGCATGACCCTCTTCCGCTTCGCCCCCGACGGAAAGATCGCCGAGACCTGGTGGCAGCACGACCAGCTGGGCCTGATGCAGCAGCTGGGCGCCCTGGACGAGTTGGAGCAGTAGACAGGCCGACGGCCCGGCACCCCGCGAAGGGTGCCGGGCCGTCGGTCGGAGCGGTGCGGCTCAGTGGGCGTGGCCGTGGCTGTGGCCGTGGCCCGCGGCGGCCTCCGGCTCCTCTTCCTTCTTCTCCACGACCAGGGTCTCGGTCGTGAGCAGCAGGGAGGCGATGGAGGCGGCGTTCTCCAGGGCGGAGCGGGTCACCTTGACCGGGTCGATGACGCCGGCCTTGACCAGGTCGCCGTACTCGCCGGTGGCGGCGTTGTAGCCCTGGCCCTTCTCCAGGTCCTTGACCTTGGAGACGATGACGTAGCCCTCCTGGCCGGCGTTCTCGCCGATCCAGCGCAGCGGCTCGACGACCGCGTTGCGGACCACGGCGACACCGGTGGCCTCGTCGCCGGTCTTGTCGAGGTTGCCCTCGAGGACCTTGGAGGCGTGCACCAGGGCGGAGCCACCACCGGAGACGATGCCCTCCTCGACCGCGGCGCGGGTCGCGGAGATGGCGTCCTCCAGACGGTGCTTCTTCTCCTTCAGCTCCACCTCGGTGGCGGCGCCGACCTTGATCACGCACACGCCGCCGGCCAGCTTCGCGAGGCGCTCCTGGAGCTTCTCGCGGTCCCAGTCGGAGTCGGTGTTCTCGATCTCGGCCTTGATCTGCGCGACGCGGCCGGTCAGGTCCTCGGCCTTGCCGGCACCCTCGACGATCGTGGTGTCGTCCTTGGTGACGGTGACGCGGCGGGCGGAGCCGAGGACGTCGAGACCGACCTGGTCGAGCTTGAGGCCGACCTCCTCGGAGATGACGGTGGCGCCGGTGAGGACGGCCATGTCCTGGAGCATCGCCTTGCGGCGGTCGCCGAAGCCGGGGGCCTTCACGGCGACGGCGTTGAAGGTGCCGCGGATCTTGTTGACGACCAGGGTCGACAGGGCCTCGCCCTCAACGTCCTCGGCGATGATCAGCAGCGGCTTGGAGCCGGCCTGGATGACCTTCTCCAGCAGCGGCAGCAGGTCCGCGATGGAGGCGATCTTGCCCTGGTGGATCAGGATGTACGGGTCGTCGAGGACGGCCTCCATGCGCTCCTGGTCCGTGACGAAGTACGGCGACAGGTAGCCCTTGTCGAAGGCCATGCCCTCGGTGAAGTCCAGCTCGAGGCCGAAGGTGTTGGACTCCTCGACGGTGATGACACCGTCCTTGCCGACCTTGTCCATCGCCTCGGCGATCAGCTCGCCGACCTGCTGGTCCTGGGCGGACAGCGCGGCCACGGCGGCGATGTCGGACTTCTCGTCGATCGGGCGGGCCGTGGCGAGCAGGTCGTCGGAGACGGCCTTGACGGCGGCGTCGATGCCCTTCTTCAGGGCGGCCGGGGAGGCGCCGGCGGCGACGTTCCTCAGGCCCTCGCGCACCAGCGCCTGGGCGAGCACGGTGGCGGTGGTGGTGCCGTCACCCGCGATGTCGTTGGTCTTGGTCGCCACCTCCTTCACCAGCTGCGCGCCGAGGTTCTCGTACGGGTCCTCGATCTCGACCTCGCGGGCGATCGTGACACCGTCGTTGGTGATGGTGGGGGCGCCGAACTTCTTGTCGATGACGACGTTGCGACCCTTGGGGCCGATCGTCACCTTCACCGTGTCGGCCAGCTTGTTGACGCCGCGCTCGAGGGCGCGACGGGCGTCCTCGTCGAACTTCAGGATCTTCGCCATGACAGCGGGAGCCCTCTCGAAATCTGTGGGTGAAAAAGACGAACTGCGCCCCGGGCGCCCGGCTTCGTTATCGGTCGCGGGGGCCAGGGGCGCAGTTCAGAGCAAAGGTTCGCTCGGGGTGAATTACTTCTCGATGATCGCGAGGACGTCGCGAGCCGAGAGGACGAGGTACTCCTCGCCGCTGTACTTCACCTCGGTGCCGCCGTACTTGCTGTACAGGACGACGTCGCCGACCTTGACGTCGAGCGGCAGGCGCTCGCCGTTCTCGAAACGGCCCGGACCGACGGCGAGGACGGCGCCCTCCTGGGGCTTCTCCTTCGCGGTGTCCGGGATGACCAGGCCAGAGGCCGTGGTCTGCTCGGCGTCCAGCGGCTGGACCACGATGCGGTCCTCGAGCGGCTTGATGGCAACCTTGGAGCTGGCGGTCGTCACGATCCGACCTCCCCCTTCGGAGATCTCACGGGGTTAACTGTCTGAGGTGGCGACCAGGTCGATCCGTCGTCGCGGGTGCCGGACCTGCCCGTCGCGTTGTTGGCACTCTCCAGGGGGGAGTGCCAGAGCCGAGACTATGACCGGGATTAGCACTCGGTCAAGCGGAGTGCCAATCCCGTGCGGCGCGTCGGCCGATCCCGGGTGACCGGAGGGGGTTTCGCACCGGGGTCCGCCCCGCCGTCCTTGGAGGTCACGCGCCCGTCCCCGCCCTCGGTCGGCGGCCTCGCCCTCGAACGCCGGACGGCCCGCTGCGACCGGCCCGCGCCGGTCAGCCGAGGTAGTCCTCCAGCCTGGCCACCGTCAGGTCCCGCTTCCGCAGGGCACGCAGGAGGGAGTCCGTGGCGGCGCCCGGCACCAGTCGGACGATGTCGCCGCGGCGGAGGTGGCGGGGGCCCCGGGGGTAGGTGAGGCCCGCCGGGGTCAGGGTGGCGCGCCAGAGGACGACGGCGGTGACGCCGCAGTCGGCGGCGGCGCGCAGGGTCGCGGGGTCGTACGCGCCGCCGGGTGGGCGCAGCAGGCGGGCGCGGTGCGCGCAGAGGGTGGCGCGCTGGGTGGCGTACGGCGCTCCCGCCAGGGGCGCGCGGTCGGGGGCGAACCGGCTCACCGGAAGGCGGAGTTCGCGCACCGCGGCGGTGAGGCCGGGGTCCCGGCCGGGGGCGTCGTAGGTGAGGAAGACGACCCGGTCGCGGGTGGGGACGTGGTCCACGACCGGGGGCAGGGCGCGGCCGGACGGGGCCGCCGCGAGGGACCGGGCGTGCGGGCGTACCCCCTCGGCGGCCTTCTTGCCCAGGCGCTCGATGGGGACGACGGGCTGGGCGCAGCCCGCGAGGAACAGGGTCGAGGCGAGCGCCCCGGCGAGCACGACGCTCCCTCCCGGCGTCCACCGCCTCACCGGCGCCCCCTCGCGGGCCTCGGACGACGGCCCCGCGGACGCGCCTTCACGAGCCGCCCTCCGACCGCCTCACCGCCGTCCCTCCGGGCGCCTCACAGGTAGTCCTCCAGCCGTGCGACCGCGTATCCCTCGCTCGTCACCTTGTTCAGGAAGCGGCGCATGTCGTCGACCATCGTGCCGTCCCAGTCGCTGCGGCCCCGGAAGTGGGTGAGGACGATGTCGCCGCGGCGCAGTCGCTGGTCGTCCTCGCGGTACTCCCAGTGGTCGACGTACACCTCCTCGTTCCAGATGGGGGCGTACTTGATGCCGCAGGACTTGGCGGCGACCAGCGTGTCCTGGTTGTAGTTGCCGTAGGGCGGGCGGAAGACGGTCGGGCGTCTGCCGTACTGCTTCCGCATGATGTCCTGCATGTCGCAGATCTCGTGCTTCTGCTCCTCGTAGGAAAGCCCCGGCAGGTAGGGGTGGGTGAGGGTGTGGTTGTTGAGGGTGTTGCCGTAGGACTGGGCCTTGCGGAAGTAGCCGTAGTCGTCCTTGACCAGGTAGTTGCTGAGGAACGCGGTATAGGGGATCTTCAGGTCCCGCATCATCTGCAGGAACCGGGGGTCCTTCTCCGAACCGTCGTCGATGGTGAGGAAGACGACCTTGTCCTTGGTCGGGACCGTGGTGAAGACCGGCGGCAGGTCCCAGTCGTCCTGGTGGTCCACCTCGAACCCCGCGCGCGCGGTGATGCGCGGCTTCACGGCGGGTGGCCGCGGGGGCGCGATGGGGACCTCGTCCAGGCCCCAGCGCTTCGCCGCGGCGACCATGCGGGCGTGTTCGGCGGCACGGAGGTCCGGGGCGGGGTGGGCGGCCGCGCCCTGGCCGGCCGCCGGGCGCGGCGCGTGCGGGCCGGACCCGGAGCAGCCGGTCACGAGGGCGGTCGAGGCGAGGACGGCGGCACCGCAGCCGAGGGCGATCCGCGCCCGACTTTTGTCATTTTGTACGACTAGTCGCATGGTGCTGGATCTTCGCAGTCACCGCCCCCGCTCCCCCGGCGACAGCGCCGCCCGCGCGCACACCATCCACCGACTGGCCCACAATGAGCCGGTGAACGACCTCGCTCCTCTCCTCACCCCCGAAGGCCGGGCCCTCCTCGAAGAGGTCCGCGGCACCGCGCCGGCCGACGAACTCGCCGTCGCCACCCGGCTGCGCCGCGACCACCCCGCCGACCTGGTGTCGGCCGCGCTCGGCCAGGCCCGGCTGCGGCAGCGGGCGGCGGCCAAGTTCGCGGCGGCGGACGCGGAGCGGATGTTCTTCACGCCCAACGGGGTCGAGCAGTCGACGCGCGCGAGCGTGGCGGCGTACCGGGCGCGGCGGCTGACCGATCTCGGGGTCACCTCGGTGGCGGACCTGTGCTGCGGGATCGGCGGGGACGCCATCGCGCTGGCGCGGGCCGGGATCCGGGTGCTCGCCGTGGACCGGGACCCGCTGACGGCGGCCGTGGCGCGGGCGAACGCCGAGGCCCTGGGGCTCGGGGACCTGATCGAGGTGCGGGAGGCCGATGTCATGGAGGTGGACACCGCCGGGTACGACGCCGTGTTCGTGGACCCGGCACGGCGGGGCGCGCGATCGGGAGGCGGCACCCGAAGCGGGTCGACGGGGGGTGGCGGTCGGGCGACCGGCGGGCGGATCTTCGACCCGGAGGCGTACTCGCCGCCGCTGTCCTGGGCCGTGGCCGCCGCCCGCACCGCGCCGCACGCCGCGCTGAAGGTCGCCCCCGGCATCCCGCACGAGGCGGTGCCCGCCGAGGCCGAGGCCGAGTGGATCTCGGACGGCGGCGACGTGAAGGAGGCGGTGCTCTGGTTCGGGACCGGGGCGCCGGGCGCGGTGCGCGCCACCCTGCTGCCCGGCCCGCGCACCCTGCTCGGGCGGGGGCTGCCGGACCCCGGGGTGCGGCCGGTGGGGCGTTACCTGTACGAGCCGGACGGCGCCGTGATCCGCGCGCACCTGGTCGCCGAGGTGGCCGAGGAGGTCGGCGGCGGGCTGATCGACGCGACCATCGCGTACGTCACCGCCGACGAGTTGCACCCGACGCCGTACGCCACCCCCTACGAGATCACCGACCGGCTCCCCTTCAACGTCAAGAGGCTGAAGGCCCTGCTGCGCGAGCGCGAGGTCGGGACGCTGACCGTGAAGAAGCGCGGCTCGGCCGTCGAGCCGGAGGAACTGCGGCGCAAGGTGAAGCCGCAGGGGCCGAACGCGGCGACCGTGTTCCTCACCCGGGTGGCGGGGGCGCCGACGATGCTGGTCGGCGGGCCCGCCCGGCCGCCGGCGGGGCCGTGACCGGCGTCGGCGGCCGTCAGCGGTGGTCAGCGCAAGGACGCCCACAGGTTCCGCGCGTCGGGCTCCTTCGCGATCACCCGGTTGGGGTCCGAGGGCGCCGTGACCACCGGCATCATCACGGTCCTCACCCGGTCCGCGCCGAGCCCCTTCAGGCTCTTGCCCAACTCGGTCAGCTCGTCCAGGGAGTCGAGGCCGGTGTCGGTGGTGAGGCTCCTGGTGACCGCGTCGGCGACCCGGTACAGCCTGGCGGGGTCGGTGAGCAGGTCCGTGCCGGAGACCCGCTCCAGCAGGGCCTTCACCAGCAGCTGCTGGAGACCTATCCGGCCGAGGTCGCTGCCGTCGCCTATCCCGTGCCGGGTGCGGGCGAGGGCCAGCGCCTGCTTGCCGTCGAGGTGATGGGACCCCGCCTTCAGGTGCAGGTGGCTCTTGTCGTCGGCTATGTCCCGGCTCGTCGTGACGTCGACCCCGCCCAGCGCGTCGACCAGCTTGGCGAAGCCGGAGAAGTCGATCTCGATGAAGTGGTCCACGCGCACGCCGGTGATCGACTCGACCGTCTTGACCGCGCACACCGGACCACCCACGGCGAAGGCGCTGTTGAACATCGAGCCGTACACCGGAGCCGTCGAACCCCCGGAGGGCAGCGGGCAGGAGGGGCGGGTGACGAGGGTGTCGCGCGGGATGCTGACCACGGTGGCGCGGGTGCGGCCCGCGTCGAGGTGCACCACCATCGCGGTGTCCGACCGGGCGCCCGAACTGTCGCCGCCGCCCAGCTCCCGGTCGGCCTCGCCGCTGCGCGAGTCCGAACCGAGCACCAGGATGTTGAGGGAGCCGGCCGGGAGCGGGGCCGCCGCGGCCGTGGCGGTGCTCGGGGACGGTGCGATCATCGCGTGCGCGGGACGGTCGTCGCCGAGCGCGGTGTCGATGTCGACGCCCTTGATGTTGTGGTCCAGGTGCCAGTACGCGTAGCCGGCCGTGGCCACGCCCACGACCAGCGCGCCCGCCAGGGTGAGACCGGCGAACCGCAGCACTCTCGAACGCCGCCCGTGTACCTCGTGTCGCGTCACGGCAGGAACGTAAGTCCGAATTATTAGGGGACTGTTAGCGGAAGCCGCCCGGAGGGGTTTTCTTCGGAAATTCTCACCGGCGGCGGACGGTTGACGCCCTTTCGAAAGTTTCGGTCACGCGGTTGGCGTGCATGGCTCCGCCGTGCTCGACCGCACCACCAGACTGGTCGCCAACTCCAGCCGGGTGGCCGCCCGTTCCTCGGGCGCGCTGCCCAGTTCCAGCACCAGACGGGCCGCGGCCTCGGCCATCTCGGTCAGCGGCTGCCGTACGGTCGTCAGCGGCGGGCCCACCCAGCGGGCCACCGGCAGGTCGTCGAAGCCGACCACGCTGAGGTCCTCGGGGATGCGCAGCCCCAGCTCGCGCGCGGCCTCGTACAGGCCCACGGCCTGGAGGTCGTTGCCCGCGAAGACCGCGGTGGGCCGGTCGGGGCGGCGCAGCAGCTCCATGCCCAGGCGGTACCCGGCGTCGTGGTGGAAGTCGCCGGCCACGACGAGCGAGGGGTCGACGGGCAGCCCCGCCGTCTCCAGGGCCGCGCGGTAGCCGTCGATGCGGGCGCGGCTGCACATCATCCGGGACGGGCCGCTGATCGCGCCGATCCGGGTGTGGCCCAGCTCCACCAGATGCCGGGTGGCCGCGAGCCCGCCCTGCCAGTTGGTGGCCCCTATCGACGG
Organism: Streptomyces hygroscopicus subsp. hygroscopicus; assembly: GCF_030269125.1. Classification (GTDB taxonomy): domain Bacteria; phylum Actinomycetota; class Actinomycetes; order Streptomycetales; family Streptomycetaceae; genus Streptomyces; species Streptomyces hygroscopicus_C. Next base: position 80,979 of record NZ_BSSM01000015.1, read on the forward strand.
CACGTCCGGACCCGGGTCGCCGGCCGGGTCCACCACCACGAACGGGATGGACCGGCTGGTCAGCAGCGCCTGCTGGGCGCCGTCCAGTTCGGACAGGACGAGGACCACCCCGTGCGGGCGGCGGGCGGCGACCTGGTCGGCCCAGGAACGGCCGGGGGTGAGCCGCCCGGCGGACTCGGACAGCACCACGCTGAGCCCCGCCGACTGCGCCACGTTCTCCACGCCCCGGATGACCTCCATCGCCCAGGCGCTCTCCAGTTCGTGGAAGACCAGGTCGATCAGCGGGGAGCGGGATGCCTCGGCGCGCCTGCGCCGGTAGCCGTGGGCGCGCAGCAGTTCCTCGACGCGGGTACGGGTCGAGGGTGCCACATCGGCTCTGCCATTGAGCACCTTCGAAACAGTCGGAGCGGACACCCCGGCCTCGCGGGCGATCTCCGCGAGCGTCGCGGTCTGCGTTTCCACGGACTTCCCTGGCTTCATGCCCGCGATCGTAATCCCTGCGCGACCCCTTGACGAAGCCCCTGTTCCGCCATACGTTCCCGGAACATTCGGAATCTCACTCGAAACATTGCGAGAGGCCAGGGTCATGGAGTCCACCACGTCCAACGGCGGGCGCGCGTTCAGCAGGCGCTGGGTGCTCGGCGCCGGTGCCACCACACTTGTCGCCGCCGGCACCGCCGGACTCACGGCCTGCGGCTCCTCCGGGGGGTCCGGAGGCGGTGGCGCCCTCACCGCGTTCGTATACGGCGACGACGCGGCCAAGATCCAGGTCGCGGCCATCGACCGGTTCAACTCCTCGACCGCCGCGAAGAAGACCAAGGGCAAGATCAAGCTGGAGAAGGTGCCCGGCTCCGAGTACCCGGCGAAGCTGCGCACCGCGATGGGCTCGCCCAACGCTCCCGACATCTTCTTCAACTGGGGCGGCGGCTCGATCAAGGCCTACCGGGACGCCAAGCAGCTGGTGGACCTCACGGACACCATCACGTCCGACCCGGTCCTCAAGAGCGGCTTCCTGCCCTCGGTGATCACGGCCGGCGGTCTCGGCGGGCACAACTACGGCATACCCATGCGCGGCATGCAGCCCGTGATCCTCTTCTACAACAAGACGCTCTTCGCCGAGCGGAAGCTCCAGCCGCCCACCACCTGGGACCAGCTGCTGGACATCAACAGCAAGCTGAAGAAGGCCGGGATCACCCCCTTCGCGCTGGGCGGCGCGGACATCTGGCCCGAGCTGATGTGGCTGGAGTACCTGGTCGACCGGATCGGCGGCCCCCAGGTCTTCGACCGCATCAAGAACGGCGACGCCTCCGGCTGGGGCGACCCGGCCGTCCTCAAGGCCGCCCAGACGGTCAAGCAGCTCATCGACGACGGCGCCTTCGGCAAGGGCTTCAACTCGGTCGCCTACACCAACGGCGGCGCCCCGGCCGTGTTCGCCAAGGGCAAGGCCGCGATGCACCTGATGGGCTCGTGGGAGTACTCCACCCAGCTCGGCAAGTTCCCGGACTTCGCCCGCAAGGACCTCGGCTGGACCGCGTTCCCGACCATCGAGGGCGGCGCGGGCGACATCCGCAACGTCGTCGGCAACCCCACCAACTACTGGTCGATCAACGCCCGCACGTCCAACAAGGACGCCGCTCTCGCCTTCCTGCGCGACTGCGCCTCGGAGACGTACGCCAAGGCCCTGATCGCCAACGGCGACATCCCGACCACGACCAACGCCGAGAAGCTCCTCGACGCCTCGCCGAACCCGGCGTTCGCCAAGTTCCAGTACCAGATGGTGCAGCAGGCCCCCGCGTTCACGCTGAGCTGGGACCAGGCCGTCGACCCGAACGTGTCGACGCCGATGCTCACCGAGGTCAACAAGCTGTTCGTCGGCAAGTCCACGCCGAGCCAGTTCGTCTCGGCGCTTCAGGGGCTGAAGTGAGCACCAGTGTGACCAAGGGCGGCCCGCGCACCGGCGCGGGCCGCCCCCGCCGGGGTACCGGGGCGAACACGGGCCGCCCGCACGCCGCCCTGGCCCTGCCCGGCGTCCTGTTCTTCCTGTTCTTCGCCGCCGTCCCGATGGTGCTGGCCTTCTGCCTCTCCTTCACCCAGTGGAACGGCCTCGGCAACCCCCAGCCGGTCGGCCTCGCCAACTGGCGCAAGCTGTTCGACGACGGCCGCCTCACCCAGTCCCTCACGGTCACCGTGCTGCTCACGGTGGTCAGCTGGGCCTTCCAGACGGTCGTCTCGATACTGCTCGGAGTGTGGGCGGCGGGCCGGCAGCGCAACCGCGCGATCCTGTCGGCGATCTTCTTCGTACCGTTCCTGCTGTCCTCGACGGCGATCTCGCTGCTGTTCTACGCCCTGCTCGACCCCAACTTCGGGATCATCCACGGCGACACCCTCGGCTCCACCAACGGCGCCTTCCTCGCGATCGTGTTCGTCGGCGGCTGGCAGTTCATCCCCTTCCACACCCTGATCTACCAGGGCGGGGCCCGGCAGATCCCCGAGGTCCTCTACCAGGCGGCGGCCATCGACGGCGCGGGCCGCTACCGCCAGTTCTTCTCCATCACGCTGCCCCAGCTGCGCAACACCGCGACCACCTCCGGCGTGCTGATGGTCGTCGGCTCGCTCACCTACTTCGAGACCGTCCTGATCCTCACCCAGGGCGGCCCCGGCACCGACACGGCGATCCTGCCGTACCTGATGTACGAGGCCGGTTTCAAGAGCTACGACTTCGGCTACGCCAGCGCCATCGCCTCCTTCCTGGTGGTGGCCGCGACCGCGCTGTCGCTGCTGCTGGTGCGGCTGTCCGGCTTCGGCACGATGCGCAGTACCCGGGAAGGAATGTGACGAGGTGTCACACGACACGCTGCCCCACCCCGTGAAGACCGGCGCCGCCCCGGTGGCCCGGCCGGCCGGGCGCCGCCGCCGGCACTGGACCCAGCGGCCCAACCCGCTGGCCGGCCTCGGCTCGATCGTCTGGCTGGTCGTCGTCATCGTCCCGGTCTACGCGATGATCACGGCCTCGCTCACCCCGCGCGACGAGGCGCTGGGCCACAACGCCCTGAAGCCGCCGTCCCATCCGACGCTGGCCAACTACAGCACCGTCCTGCACAACGGGTTCTTCCACTACCTGTGGAACACCGTGCTGGCGGCGGTGGCCGTCGTCGCGATCGTGCTCGTGCTGTGCGTGCCGCTCGCGTACGTGGCCGTGCGCACCCGGGGCTTCTGGTCCGGGGCGGCCTTCCGGCTGTTCCTGCTGGGCGTCGCCATCCCGGCGCAGGCGGTCGTCGTACCGCTGTATCTGATGATCGCCAAGCTGAACCTCTACGACAGCCTGCTCGCGATCATCCTGCCGACGGCCGCGTTCGCCATGCCGGTGGCCATCCTGGTTCTCACCGGCACCCTCCGGGACATCTCCGAGGAGGTGTACGAGGCGATGGCGCTGGACGGCGCCTCGCCCCTGCGGATGCTGTTCCAGCTGGTCATCCCGATGTCCAAGGGCGGCATCAGCACCGTCGGGATCTACTCGGCCCTCCAGGCGTGGAACGGCTTCCTCTTCCCGCTGATCTTCACCCAGTCCGAGGGGCCGCGCGTGCTGACCCTCGGCCTGTTCAACTACGTGAGCCAGTTCGGCGTCAACATCCCCGCCCTGCTCGCCTCGGTCGTCCTCTCCGGCGTCCCGATCTTCGCCGTGTACCTGGTGGCCCGTCGCGCCCTGGTGGGCGGCCTGATGGGCGTGGGCGGCAAGTGACCACCGCCCGGCCCCCCTTCTTGACAGGAGTTTCATGAGCACCGCCCCCTGGCGCGACCCCGCCCTGCCCGCCGCTGTCCGTGTCGACGACCTCATGGCGCGGATGACCCTGGAGGAGAAGACGGCCCAGCTGTACGGCGTGTGGGTGGGCGCGGCCACGGACGGCGACGGGGTCGCGCCGTTGCAGAGCGAGATGTCCGCGGACTACGACTGGGACGAGCTGATCACCCTCGGACTCGGCCAGCTGACCCGCTCCTTCGGCACCGCCCCGGTGGAGCCGGCGCTCGGCGCGCAGGCGCTGGCCCACGCCCAGCGCCGGATCACCGAGGCGAGCCGCTTCGGCATCCCGGCCGTCGCCCACGAGGAGTGCCTGGCGGGCTTCACCGCGTGGCAGGCGACCGCGTACCCGGTGCCGCTGGCCTGGGGCGCGACCTTCGACCCCGCGCTCGTCGAGGAGCTGGGCGGGCGCATCGGCCGCGATCTGCGCGCGGCCGGCGTCCACCAGGGCCTCGCGCCCGTCCTGGACGTGGTCCGGGATCTGCGCTGGGGCCGGGTGGAGGAGACGATCGGCGAGGACCCGTACCTCGTCGGCACCATCGGCACGGCGTACGTCCGGGGCCTGGAGTCGGCCGGGATCGTCGCCACGCTCAAGCACTTCGCCGGGTACGCGTCCTCCGCGGGCGCGCGCAACCTCGCGCCGGTCCGGGCGGGCGGGCGGGAGCTGGCGGAGGTGACGCTGCCGCCGTTCGAGATGGCGCTGCGCGAGGGCGGCGCCCGCTCGGTGATGGCGGCCTACACCGAGACGGACGGTGTCCCGGCCTCGGCCGACCCCCGGCTGCTGACCGACCTGCTGCGCGAGGACTGGGGGTTCACCGGCACGGTCGTCGCCGACTACTTCGGCATCAGCTTCCTCCAGTCCCTGCACCGGGTGGCCGCCGACCCCGCCGAGGCCGCGCGCGTCGCGCTGGAGGCGGGCATCGACGTCGAACTGCCCACGGTGAGCTGCTACGGCAAACCGCTCGTGGCCGCCGTGCGCGACGGGCGGATACCCGAGGCGCTGGTGGACCGGGCGGTGCGCCGGGTGCTCCTGCAGAAGTGCGAGCTGGGCCTGCTGGACCCGGACTGGTCACCGGAGACCGGCGAGGAGATCGACCTGGACTCGGCCGCGAACCGCTCGCTGGCCCGGCAGCTCGCCGAGGAATCGGTGGTGCTGCTGGACAACCCGGACGGGGTGCTGCCGCTGGCGCCGGACGCGCGGATCGCGGTCGTCGGGCCGCGCGCGGCGGACGCGCTGGCGATGCTGGGCTGCTACTCCTTCCCGTCCCATGTGCTCACCCACCACCCCGAGGTGCCGCTGGGCATCGACATCCCGACGGTGCTGGACGCCGTGAAGGCCGAACTTCCCGACGCCAAGGTCACCTTCGCCGAGGGCTGCGGGGTGTCGGACCCGGACACCTCCGGTTTCACGGAGGCGGTGGCGCGGGCGTCCGAGGCGGACGTGTGCGTGGCCGTCCTCGGCGACCGGGCCGGACTGTTCGGGCGTGGCACCTCCGGCGAGGGGTGCGACGCGGAGGACCTGCGGCTGCCGGGCGCGCAGGCGGAGTTCCTGGACGCGCTGGTCGCGACCGGGGTCCCGGTGGTGCTCGTGCTGCTGACCGGCCGCCCGTACGCGCTGGGCCGCTGGCAGGGCCGGCTCGCCGCGGTCGTCCAGGCGTTCTTCCCGGGCGAGGAGGGCGGTCCGGCGCTGGCCGGGGTGCTGTCCGGCCGGGTGAACCCCTCCGGACGGCTCCCGGTGAGCGTGCCGAACCGGCCCGGCGGCCAGCCCTGGACCTACCTCCAGCCGCCGCTCGGTCTGGCCGGCGAGGTCAGCAACCTGGACCCGACCCCGCTCTACCCGTTCGGGTACGGCCGCTCGTACACCACCTTCGCCTGGGAGGACTTCGACGGCCCCGAGGCCGAGATCCCGACGGACGGGTCGTACGACCTCTCGCTCACCGTCCGCAACACCGGCGACCGCGCGGGTGCCGAGGTCGTCCAGCTGTACCTGCACGACCCGGTGGCCTCGGTGACCCGCCCGGACGTCCGGCTGATCGGCTACCAGCGGGTGGAACTGGCCCCCGGCGAGTCCCGGCGCCTCACCTTCCGCTTCCACACCGACCTGTCCTCCTTCCCCGACCGCACGGGCACGCGGATCGTGGAGCCGGGCGACCTGGAACTGCGTCTCGCCGCGTCGAGCACGGACGTACGGCACCGGGCGCGGCTGCGGCTGACGGGACCGGCGCGGACGCTGGGTGCCGGGCGGGAGCTGCGCTGCGAGGCGGAGGTCGCGGAGGTCTGACCGGCCGGGGCCCGGTCGTCGCCGGGGGCTCGAACCCCCGGCAAAGACCGGGCCCCGCGCGCCGCGCCTTCGGCCGGCGTCCGGGTGATTCCTGGAAGGGTCGTCGCTCACCCGACACCCCACAGGAGTGACACCTTGACGATCACGCGGTCCGCCACAAGGAAACTGCCCGAGGTCACCCTCGCGTTCTGGATCATGAAGATCGCGGCGACGACCCTGGGGGAGATCGCGGGCGACCTGTTCTCCCAGACCCTGCGACTGGGCTACTTCCCCACCACCCTCGCCCTGTTCCTGGTCTTCGTGGTGACGCTGGTGATCCAACTGCGCTCGGCGCACTACCAGCCGTTCTGCTACTGGACGGTGATCCTTTCGACCTCCATGGCCGGCACCACCCTGTCCGACTTCATGAACCGCGAGGCCGACTGGGCCGTGCCAGCCGCGCGCGGAGGTCTCGGCCGGGTCGATGAGGTCCACGGAGCCGTGCGCGGCGAGCGGCAAGTAGGGCGGCTCGACCCCTTCGAGACGCCCGAACTTGCGGGCCTGCGCCAGGTAGCCGCGCTCCGTCAGTGGTTGCCGTCCCACCGTCGCAGGCGGGTTAGGGCGGCCGGCCAGGTCGCGCCAGGGAATGGCACCCGACGGGCCGGGCCGCGCGATGACGTCGACGTGGGGGCCGTGCAGCCAGCCGCGCTCCAGACACACCACGGGTGCGCGGTACACGGATCGCAGGTCTCGTATCAGCGGCACGACTTCTTCCGCCGTCCACCGGGGCGATATCGGGACTCTGCTGAAGATTCTTATCCCTACGGGGCTCTTCCCGACGGGAACCTTCTCTTCCGTTGTCCGGCTTGCGTCTGTCACGGCCGGAATCATGCCTGCCGCATGGACGAGAAAAGCGGCCGCGCAGAATTTCGATGACGGATATCACGGCACGCGTGACATCCGTCATTCGGTACCTCTTCCAGCCACGCGCCGCTGGTGATCCATGTGGGGCACTCGGCAGACACCCACATGCGGGCATCCGTACCCGAGGAGTAGGGATCCGTCAGCGACGGGCAGGCATCCGGCGACCGGCAGAGTCACTCGTGCTCCGCGACGCCCGCACTGCCGACACCAGTACGGCACCCCACAGCGCCGCGGCGCAGCCCAGCCCGGGCAGCCCCTGCCAGACCGCCTGGCTACCGCCCAGCGAGGCGGCGACGATCAACGCGGCGGCGGCGACCGCGACCATCGCCGTGCCGAGGACCTTGAGGACCGGCGCCCCGAGCACCCTGGCCAGGGGGAAGAAGTGCGCACCAACGACCAGGGCCGCCCAGGCGAACACCGCGTGCGGCTGGTGGAAACGGGTACTGATCAGCCCGCCTCCCACTCCGATGAGGACGGCCTGCACCACCAGGAGGCGGGTGAAGGCCCGGCCGCGACGCGGCAGGGGCGCTCCAGAGCGCATCGGGGCCACGCGGTGCACCTTGCGCAGCCGCATGACAGCGAAGACCACGGCGACGATCAGGACGGCGCCGGCCGCCGCCGTGGTCTGTCGCGCCTCGCCGCGCAGACCGGTGACTCCGATGAGGTACCAGATCCCGCCGAACAGCGCTCCGATCAGAGCCCCTCTGCCGCCGGTCCGGGCGGGGGCGAGGTCCTCTGCAGTGTGTGACCCGTTGTCCAGGCTGTCCATGGGCTGATCTCCTGTATGCGGCGCGGGCGGAGGCGGTGGTCTGGGCATGCACGTCCGGACGGGGAACGCGGCATGCGGATCGCCCCGAATCCTGTCCATTCTCCCGCGCGTTACCCCACCAGGGATCCGAAACCCGTTCATCGGTGCTCACCGATGACGTTTGTCATCGGCTTCATGAGTGATGTCAGCGTTCTCCGACCAACCGTCCCTGCATCGACGCGAGTTCATGCACCATCAGCATGCCCGTCCGCCTGGCCGGGAATTTAAAAGGACGAAAGGAATCGCCGTGTCTGCTAACACTGCAGTTACCGCCGACTTCGACGAGCTGTTCGGCTCCTTCGACATCGAGGAGCTCGAGGTGCTCGACGTCGCCGACGGCGTTGCGCTGCCGGAGATGGGCGCCTCCTCGGGCAATGCCGTGTGCTGCTCCTCGTCGTCGTCCTCCTCGTCGTCCTGCTGCTGAGCGGACGGCAAGGAAGGTGAGGTCCGTCCGGCGGCTCTGCCGCCGGACGGACCCGGGGCAGTCATGATCGAGCAGGAGGCCAGAGTGACGGTGCGGGCGTCCAATCGGCCGTACACGCGGGACACGCAGCAGTGCGACGCGCCACCCCCTTATCTCACACGGATCCTCGCCGCATGCCGCGCCGAGCCCGCCCGGACCGTGCTGCGCTGGAGGGAACTGTCTCTCACCGGCAGGGACTTCGCCGTGTGTGTGGCGCAGGCTCACACGGCGCTCCTCACCGCCCAGGAGGGTCACCTCGCCGGCCCCAGCACGGTGGGGCTGCTCACCGAGCCGAACCACCCGGCTCTGCTGACGTACCGGTATGCCGCCCATCTGCTGGGCCACTCCGTCGTCCACCTACGCTCGACGAACCCCGGCCCCGACGGCGCGTTGATCGACACCGCGGGGCAGGCGGAGATCCTCGGGGCGTGGGGAGCCCGGCTGCTCGTTGTCGACGAGGCGCACAGGAACCAGGCCGATGCCATCGGCCGAAGCCTTGGCGGGGCCCTGCGGATTCTCACCGTCGGCCCGATGCCGGGCGAGGCCCCCTCCGCCACGGGAATGGCGTCCGACTTGATCGTGGAACCCGACGCGCGCATGAGCCCCGACCTGATCACGTACACCAGTGGGAGTACCGGGCGGCCCAAAGCCGTTCGACAGCGGTGGGCCGCGTGGAACGCCCTGGTGCAGCAGGACGCCTCCGACCTCGAAGCCGAACACCCCGTCATGCTCGTGGTGACTCCGCTCAGCCACGCCGTCGGCGCCATGGCAGACGCCGTACTCGCCGCAGGCGGATCCCTGCTCCTGCACGAGCGCTTCACCGCCGATGCCGTCCTGGACGCCATCGGCACGCACCGCGTCACCCGGACCTACCTGGCTGTCCCGCATCTGTACGCACTGCTCGAGCACCCCAGGCTGTCGCACACCGATGTCAGTTCACTACGGGCCCTCATCTACAGCGGCTCCCCCGCCGTCCCCGCACGCCTGGATGAGGCCCGGCGGACATTCGGCCACTGCCTCGTGCAGTGCTACGGGACCACCGAGGCCGGACGCATCACCGCCCTGGACCCGCTCGACCACGCAGAGCCCGACCTGCTGCCTTCCGTCGGCCGTCCATTCCCAGGCATCGACGTTCGCGTGTGCCCTCCGGACGGCACCACGCCCCTACCGGACGGAAGCACGGGCGAGGTGTGGGTGCGCTCCCCGTACATGATGAGCGACTACCCCGCTGACCCCGCGCTCACCGGCCGTACACTGCACGACGGCTGGCTGCGCACCGGCGACCTCGGGCATTGGGACGTGTACGGCTATCTGCATCTGACCGGGCGACGCGACGGCGTCATCAAGACCGCTGGAGTCCGCGTGCGGTCTGAAGAGGTAGCCCGCGTCCTGGCCGCACACCCAGACGTTCGCGACGCCGTGGTGTACGGGGTCCGGGACAGTGACGCGATGGAACACGTTGCTGCCGCCGTTGCGCCGCACCCCGGCCGCCACGACGCTCAAGCCCTGCTCACCGCGCTCGCCCGCCAGGCCGCAAACCTGCTGTCGCCCCAGCACGCCCCAAGCCACCTCGTGTGCTGGCGGGAGCTGCCCCTCACCGACAACGGCAAGCCGGACATGGGCCGTATCACCGCTCCGCACGGCGACCCGGACGTGCTCACGATCACCGAGGCAACCGACATGGCCGATCCGGCCGAATCCGAGGCAGCCGACACGAACGAGCCGGCCGAGATACCCGGAGGGCACTGACATGCCATCGCCGCTCACTCCCGCCCAGCGAGGGCTTCTTGTCTCCCTTCTCTACGGCGGGGGCCCGGTCGCGCCGGAGCTCTACCACTTGCAGCTGGTGCTGCGCCTCACCGGACGCCTCGACGCGGCGAGGCTGCGCTCCGCAGCCGAGGCGCTGCTGCGCCGCACTCCCACCCTGCGCACCGGCTTCGCCCACGCGGACTCACAGGGACCGGTTGCCCGCGTCACCGGGCCGGAGCAGGCACTCCTTCCCTGGCAGGAGGCCGACCTGCAGGACCTGCCCGCCGACAAGCGGGACGACGCGACCGAACGCCTGACCCTCTCCGAGCGCACGACGCCCTTCTGCCTGGACCGGCCCCCGCTGCTGCGCATGCTGCTCGTACGCACCGGAGACAACCGGCACATCCTGGTCCTCACCCACCACCACCTGGTCTGCGACGGCTGGTCCCAGCACGCCTTGGTCCGCGAGCTGTTCAAGGACTACGCCGGGTCCGCCGCCCCGAGCACGTCCCCGAACGCCACACGAGATCAGCGAGATCGGCCGCTTCGAGACCCTGAACACGAGAAGATCTGGCGCACTGTGCTCGCCGACGCGTCCCCGCTGCTGCTGAGCCCAACTGGCGCATCGGCCGGTGAACTGCCCGTCCCGGTACGGCTGATGAAGGACGCCGGTGAGGGCCTCGCCCAGCGTCTGACCGTGTGCATGGGCGAGTTGGGCGTCACGCTCGACGCCGTCGTGCAGGGCGCATGGGCAGTGCAACTCGCCCAGCTGACCGGCCGGGACACCATCATCGCCGGGGGCCTGGCAACACCGTGGGGGTCCAGCACGGCGGACACGGACGGGCGGATCGGCGCCCTGGCCACACTCCAGCCGCTGCCCGTTCACATACGGGCGGACCGGAGCTGGAGGGACCTGCTGACCGGCATACAGCAGCGGCTCGACACGCTCGCACCGACCTCTGCCACACTCGGGGCCGCCGACATCCAGCAGCTCACCGGCGCGGGCCCGCTCTTCGACACTGCGGCCGTCGTGGAGCACCCACCGGTCACTCCCGAGGACATCGCCCCACTCGTACCGAACCTGCGTCTGGACTCGGCACAGGGGTACGATACCAACCATTACGCCGCAAGCTTCTCGGTGGTGCCCGGCAACCGACTCATCCTGCGCCTGGACCACCGCTCCGGCGCTCTGGGCATGGTGTCGCCCGAGCGGCTCCTGGACGCGCTCCACCGGACCCTGGAAGAGATCGCTGACCAACCCGACCGTTCGGTCGGCCTGTTGAGCCTCTCCGACGCCGACACGGCCTCTGGCACAGACACCCTGCCCATCACCTCTGAGACGTTCACGCTCTCCGGTCAAGTCGCCCGGCTCGCCGCCGCCCGTCCTTCAGCCATCGCGGTCAGCGCACCCGAAGGCGACCTGACCTACGGGGAGTTGGATGCCGCTGTGGAACAGCTCGCACGGCGCCTCGTCCAGGCCGGGGCCGGACAGGACGACGTCGTCGCGCTCGTGCTGCCGGCGTACCTGCCGGCCGGGGAGACGAGCCTCGGCCGGGGCCCGCAGGGACTCGGTCTCGGCTACCCGGAGGGCGCCGCGATCCTGCTCTCGGTCCTGCTGCTGGTCTTCCTCGGCTGGAAGCTCAGCGGGACGACCTTCCGGATCACCGAGATCGTCTCCTTCCGGGGCGAGGCCCTGTTCTGGACGGCGATCCTCGTCTCCAACACGCTCGGCACCTCGATGGGCGACTTCCTCTCCGACAGCTCGGGCCTCGGCTATGCGGGCGGCGCCGCCCTGGTGACCGGGGCGCTGCTGGTCCTGGTCGCGCTGACGAGGGTGCCGGCCGTGCCGAACGTGCTGCTGTTCTGGACCGCCTTCGTGCTGACCCGCCCGCTGGGCGCCACGGCCGGCGACCTGTTGACCAAGCCGGTCGCCAAGGGCGGGCTCGACCTGGGCACGGCCGGTTCCTCGGCGGTGCTGCTCATGGTGCTGTTCGGACTGATGGCACATCAGCACGCAACGCGCACACCCCGCCTCCGGAACACCGGAGGCGGGGTGTGAGTGGAGCGCCGGGCAGGCCTTGCACCTGCATCTCCCCGCAGGAAGCGGGACGTCTTTCCTTGGACCACCAACGCACTGCGTTCGTACCGGGTTTCCGGCCGTTCGCTGTGTGATGATCATAGACCGCCGCGGGCGGCGACCGCAAACTCCGCCGGAACGAGGGGGACCGAGGCAACCCCTACTCGGACGCGACCGCCTCGAAGCGCCAGCGGTGCACGGCCCGGGTGACCAACCCTGGTTCAGGCTCCGGCAGTTCCGGCACCGCCGCGTCGTACGGCGCCTCCCACCACGTGATGACCAGCACCCGGTCCTGCGGCGCGCGGAAGGTCTCGCGCCGCGACGGCGCCGGGTCCAGCCGCTGTGCGCGGGCCCAGGCGAGCAGCTCCTCGCCCCGGCCCTCCGCGGCGCGCGCCTCCCACATCAGCGCGAGGCTCACGGGTACAGGTTCCCCTCGCCGACCTCGTGCACATGGTCGTGGTCACCCGGCACATGCGGGTCGGTGACCGGCAGGGAGGAGTCGGCCGACAGGTCCCAGCCGGAGGCGGCCCGGCCCCGCGCGACCATCTCGGCGCCGAGCGCGGCCACCATCGCGCCGTTGTCCGTGCACAGCTTGGGGCGCGGCACCCGCAGCCGGATGCCGGCCGCCTCGCAGCGCTCCTGGGCGAGGGCGCGCAGCCGGGAGTTCGCCGCGACACCGCCGCCGATCATCAGGTGGTCGACGCCCTCGTCCTTGCAGGCGCGCACGGCCTTGCGGGTGAGCACGTCCACCACGGCCTCCTGGAAGGACGCGGCCACGTCGCGCACCGGGACCTCCTCGCCGGCCGCGCGCTTGGCCTCGATCCAGCGGGCCACGGCGGTCTTCAGGCCGGAGAAGGAGAAGTCGTACGCCGGGTCGCGCGGGCCGGTCAGACCGCGCGGGAAGCTGATCGCCTCCGGGTCGCCCTCCTTCGCGTACCGGTCGATGACCGGACCGCCGGGGAAGCCCAGGTTCAGCACCCGGGCGATCTTGTCGAAGGCCTCGCCGGCCGCGTCGTCGATGGTCGCGCCCATCGGCCGCACGTCGGCGGTGATGTCCGAGGACAGCAGCAGCGAGGAGTGGCCGCCGGAGACCAGCAGCGCCATCGTCGGCTCGGGCAGCGGGCCGTGCTCCAGCTGGTCCACGCAGATGTGGGAGGCGAGGTGGTTGACGCCGTAGAGGGGCTTGCCCAGCGCGTAGGCGTAGGCCTTGGCGGCGGAGACGCCGACGAGCAGGGCGCCCGCGAGGCCGGGACCGGCGGTCACCGAGATGCCGTCGAGGTCCTTGGCGCCGACCCCGGCCTCCTTCAGGGCGCGCTCGATGGTCGGGACCATCGCTTCCAGATGGGCCCGGGACGCCACCTCGGGGACGACGCCGCCGAAGCGGGCGTGCTCGTCCACGCTGGAGGCGACGGCGTCGGCCAGCAGGGTGGTGCCGCGCACGATGCCGACGCCGGTCTCGTCGCAGGAGGTCTCGATGCCGAGGACGAGGGGTTCGTCAGCCATTGATCTCGGTTCCTTGAACAGATGCGGAAGGGTCGGTCAGGCGCATCACCAGGGCATCCACGTTCCCCGGCTGGTAGTAGCCGCGTCTGAACCCGATGGGGGCGAAGCCGAAACGCTCGTAGAGCTTCTGCGCGCGCACGTTGTCCACCCGGCATTCGAGCATCACCTCGCGGCACTCGAACGCGGTGGCGGCCCGCAGCAGGTCGGTCAGCAACCGTCCGCCGAGGCCCGAACCCTGCTGGTCGCGGGCGACGGCGATGGTCTGGACGTCGGCCAGGTCGCCGGAGGCGGCGAGGCCCGCGTAGCCGGCGATCCGGCCGGTGCCGTCCTCGGCCACGACATAGCGGCGGGTGGCCGCGGGGCCCCGGGAGTGGGCCAGCTCGGACCAGAACATGCCCCGGGACCAGGCGTCCTCCGGGAACAGGTCCTTCTCCAGCTCCAGGACCGGATCGATGTCCCACCAGCGCATCTCGCGCAGTTCCACGGTCACTTCGGGGTGACCACCTTGTAGTTCTTGGGGACCTGGGCGTCCGGGCGGCGCAGGTACAGCGGCCGGGGCGCGGGCAGTTCCTCGCCCGCGGCGAGCCGCTCCGCGGCGAGCGCGGCCAGCGCGGCGGCGGACACGTGCTCGGGCTCGTGGGCGCGCGGGAACGTGTCCGGGTAGAGCAGGGCGCCCGCGCCGACCGCCGGGAGCCCGGCGACCTTCTCGGCGATCTCGGCCGGCCGGTCGACGGCCGGGCCGGTCAGCCGGGTGCGGGAGTCGGCGTACGTCGCCCAGTAGACCTCCTTGCGCCGGGCGTCGGTCGCCACGACGAAGGGGCCCTTCTCGATGTCGGCGGCGTAGGCGAGGCCGTCCAGGGTGCACACGCCGTACACGGGGACGCCGAGCGCCAGGCCGAAGGTGTCGGCGGTCATCAGACCGACCCGCAGCCCGGTGTAGGGGCCGGGCCCGGTGCCGACGACGATCCCGGTGACCGCCTCCAGCTTCAGGCCGGCCTCGGTCAGGACCCGGTCGACGGCCGGCAGCAGCAGCTCCCCGTGCCGGCGCGCGTCCACCTGTTTCGACGAGGCGATGACGTCCGTGCCGTCGTGCAGCGCGACGGTGACGGCGGGTGTTGCGGTATCCAGAGCGAGCAAGAGCACGCGAACAGCCTACGGCGCCCGCGCCTCGTGCACGGCCGCCCGGGGCCGACGGTCACCGGCTGCTACGGTCTGTACGAAGTACGACATATGACGCATGACGGAGGAGGGCGCGGGTGACAGGGACCAGCTCGGGAGTCGTGGCCGGCCTCACCGCGGCGGCCGTCGGCGTGGTCGGCTTCCTGGCCTACGAGGCGCACGCGACCGCACCGGCGGACCTCGGCGGCCGCCCCGGGGTGAACGGATCGCCCGGCGGACAGGCCACCAAGGCGCCCCGCGACCGGCGTCACCCGACCGCGCTGCCGAGCGGCTCCGGCAAGGGTGAACGGGTCGTGTACTCGGTGGACGACGACCGGGTCTGGCTGGTCGGCGCCGGCGACCGGGTCCTGCGCACCTTCACGGTCCGGCCCGGCACCGTGGACCCGCCCACCGGCACGTACTGGGTCACCTCCCGCTCCCACGCGGTCACCGGCACCGACGGCATCCCGATCGAGCACGTGGTCCGCTTCACCACGGTGGACGGCGTCACCATCGGCTTCAGCGCCCCGGTGACCAGCGACGCCGTCCCGGACGCCGACGCGGGCGCCAGGACCGGCGGCATCCGCGAGACCCGCCCCGACGGCGACGCGATGTGGAAGTTCGCGACCATCGGCGAGCGGGTGATCGTGATCCGCTGAGGGTTCCGCCCGGGAGGAACGGCCGCGGGACCGCTCCGGCCGGGGTCCGCCCCGCCGCGGAGTTCTTCCCGGTTTCCGGGCTTCCCGACACCGCCGAAGGCGTCAGGCGGCCTGTCGCGGGCCCTCGTTCCGCCGGGGGGCACGGGGCTCCGGGGGCCGGGGCGGGCGGGAGATCGCCGCCGCGGCGGCGCACGCCGCCAGGAGGTCGCGCATGGGCACCGGGCCGGACGGCCGGGGCCGCTCCGGAGGACGAGAAGCGGTCATGGACGCCTCCTCGGGTGCGGGGGCGACGTAGTGAGACATACCCGGACTCACCTGGACTACGGGCTGGACACCATGGCACCACGCCCCGGGAGACCGCGCAACATCGTGCCGACGGCCTGTCGGGAACCGGCGGTTCAGGCCGTGAGGGTCTCCAGGCCCGCCTCGGCCCAGCGCTCGCCGAGCCCGGTGACGGTCACGTGCCGCACCTCGTCCGTGGTGTCGCCGACGGCGCGGTGGATGACGAGCTGGAGCCGGTCCTCGGTCAACTCCTCGACCTTGCCCTCGCCCCACTCCACGACGACCACCGAGTCGGACAGCGAGACGTCGAGGTCCAGGTCCTCCATCTCGTCGAGGCCGCCCCCGAGCCGGTACGCGTCCACGTGCACGAGCGGCGGGCCGTCACCGAGGGAGGGGTGCACCCGGGCGATCACGAAGGTCGGCGAGGTGACCGCGCCGCGCACCCCGAGCCCCTCCCCGAGCCCCCGGGTCAGCGTGGTCTTGCCGGCGCCCAGTTCCCCGGAGAGCATCACCAGGTCACCGGCGCGCAGCAGCTTGGCGAGGCGCCGGCCCAGCTCGCGCATCTGCTCGGGCGAGGTGATCGTCAGCCGGGTCTCGGCGGGGTCGTGCTCAGCGGGGTCGTACGGTGCTGCTGCTGGACGTTCCATAGGCACTAACCGTAGCCCCTGCGGGCACGGCGCCCGCGCGGGTCAGCAGGTCGGCGAGCCGGTCGGTGACCACTTCCGGGTGCTCCAGCATCACCAGATGCCCCGCGTCCGGTACCAGCACCAGCTCGGCGTCGGGCAGCTCGTCGGCTATCGCCTCGCTGTGCGCGCTCGGCGTCACCAGGTCCCGCACACCCGCCAGCACCAGCACCGGCATGTGCCGGAAGCGGGCCAGCGCGGCCGTCTTGTCGTGGTCGGTGAAGGCCGGGTAGAACTCGGCGACCACGTCGATCGGCGTGGACTCGATCATCCGCTCGGCGAACCGCTCCACCGCCGGGTCGACGTCCCGCCCGCCGAACGAGTACCGCTTGATGATCCCGGCGAACAGCTCCGCCGTGGCCCGGCGCCCCTTCTCCACCAGTTCCGCCTGCTGCCCGAGCGCCCTAAGCACGCCGGGCAGGATCCGGCGTATCGCGTTGACGCCGGCCACCGGCAGCCCGAAGTTCACCTCGCCGAGCCGCCCCGAGGAGGTGCCGACGAACGCGGTGGCGACCACCCGCTCCTCGATCAGCTCCGGGTACTCGGCGGCGAGCGCCATGATGGTCATCCCGCCCATGGAGTGGCCGACCAGCACGATCGGCCCCTCGGGCACGGCGGCGTCGATGACCGCCTTCAGGTCGCGGCCGAGCTGGTCGATGGTGAGCGGCTCCCCGTCCCGCTGCGCCACGCCCCGCGCGGAGCGGCCGTGGCTGCGCTGGTCCCAGTGCACGGTGCGCACGACCCCCCGCAGGGCCGCCCGCTGGAAGTGCCAGGAGTCCTGGTTGAGGCAGTAGCCGTGGCAGAAGACGACGGTGGCCGGGACGGGCGCCTTGCGGCCGAAGAGCCTGCGCCTGCGCGGGGAGGGCGGCGCGCCCGTGTCCGGCTCGACCTCGTCGACCTCGTAGTACAGCTCGGTGCCGTCGTCGGCGTACGCCTTGCCCGGGGTGCCGCGCAGGGTGCCGTAGGGCCCCGCGGAGTCCAGCGCCAGGCGTGCCTTGCGGCGCACCGCGCGGCCCACCGTCATCCGCTCCACGGCGACGCCGGCCGCCGCCCCCGCGGCGAGGACGCCTATCGCGGCACCGGCGATGCCGGTCGCCCTGCGCCAGCTCCCGGCCGCCCCCGCGGCGGAGGCGGCGGCGTCCGTCACGGCGTCCGCCGCCCTGCTGTCGCTCACGTGCCGCTCCTCCTCGCCGTCGTGCCGACCCGTTGCCGGCTCGCCGTACCGATGTTCGCCGAGACGGGTGAACCGGGGGCGCGGATGTGACCGTTGTTACACGTGATTTCGGAGGGACTCGGACGAGTTACCCGCGCTCCTCCTCGTTGACGTAGACGCGCGGCACCCGGGTCCCGATGCGGGTGACGATCTCGTAGGCGATCGTGCCGCAGGCCGCCGCCCAGTCCTCGGCGGTGGGCTCGCCCCGGTCGCCGGGTCCGAAGAGCACGGCCTCGGCGCCGACCGGGGGTTCGTCGCCGCTGAGGTCCACCACGAACTGGTCCATGGCGACCCGTCCGGCGGCCGTCCGCCACTTGCCGTCGACCAGGACCGGCCCGGCGCCGGAGGCGTGCCGCGGGATGCCGTCGCCGTAGCCGAGCGGGACGAGGCCGAGAGTGGTGGCGCCGGGGGTGACGTAGTGGTGGCCGTAACTGACGCCGTGCCCGCCCGGCACGTGCTTGACCAGCGCGAGCGAGGCGCTGAGCGTCATCACCGGGCGCAGGCCGAAGTCCGCCGGGGTGCCGAGTTCGGGGCTGGGCGACAGGCCGTACATGGCGATACCGGGACGGACCAGGTCGAAGTGGGTCTCGGGCAGGGTGAGCGTGGCCGGCGAGTTGGCGATGTGCCGCACCTCGGGGCGCACCCCCTGCTCCTCGGCGTACGCCACCATCTCCCGGAAGCGGGTGAGCTGGGCGGTGATGGAGGGATGGCCGGGCTCGTCGGCGCAGGCGAAGTGCGACCACAGGCCGGTGACCCGGACCAGGCCGTCGCCCTCGGCGCGCAGCGCGGCGGCGACCAGCTCCGCCCAGTCGGCGCCGGGCTGGCAGCCGTTGCGGCCGAGCCCGGTGTCGGCCTTGAGCTGGACGCGCGCGGGCCGCCCGGCGGCGCGGGCGGCCGCGGTGACCTCGTCCAGCGCCCACATCCCGCTGACCGACACGTCGATGTCGGCCTCGATCGCCTGCCGCCAGGGCCCGCCGGGCACCCACAGCCAGCACAGCACGCGCTGGGTCAGCCCGGCCGCGCGCAGCGCGAGGGCCTCCTCGGGCGTGGCGGTGCCGAGCCAGGTGGCCCCGGCCTCGACGGCCGCGCGGGCACAGGGGAGCGCGCCGTGGCCGTATCCGTCGGCCTTGACGACGGCCATCACGGCCGCGTCCCCCACACGGGCGCGCAGGGTCCGCACATTGGCCCGCAGGGCACCCAGATCGATCTCGGCACGGGCACGCAGGGGGGCGGTCGGCACAGGTGCAGTCTCAGTCATGGCGCCCCCAGTCTCTCAGAGGGCGCCGCCGGCTCCCGGTGCGGTGCCGGAAGCGGCCCACCGCGCGGGTGACGCGGCCGTGGTCACTGGATGCTCCGCGGTGCGGATGGCGGGGTCCACCGGGCGGGCGAAGACGTGTAGTTCGCCGGAGCGGCCCACGGTGACCTCGGTCGGGGTGGTGTGCGAGCGGGCGGGCGGCCCCCGCTCCTCCACCGGCCGCCGGCTGCCGGCTGCCGCCGTCCCACTCGGAGCTGTCGACGGTGGCCAGCAGCCGCGTCGGGGCCGTGCGGGCAGGGCAGTTCACCGGGGAGGGGTCGGTGGTGTGCCAGGAGGCGAAGCCGCCGACACGGAAGCCCGGCGGGATGGACAGGTCGCACCGGTAGCTCCCGGCCTCCCCCGCCCACGCCTCAGTCCCACACGTCCCGCCACGCCTCCGGCACGCACTCCGCCACGTCGTGCGCACCCGCCGGGGCCCCCCGCGCCGCGAACCGCCCCGCCAGTCCGTGCAGATACGCGGCCACACTGCCCGCGTCCAGCGCTGACAGGCCCGCGGCCAGCAGAGAGCCGCCGAGGCCGGAGAGGACGTCGCCGCTGCCGGCGGTGGCCAGCCACGGGGTGCCGGTGGCGTTCACCCGGGTGGCGCCGCCCGCCGCGTCGGCGACCAGCGTGGTGGAGCCCTTGAGCAGCACCGTCGCCCGGTAGACCGCGGCCAGTTCGCGTACCGCGGCGAGCCGGGCGCCCTCGACCTCCTCCCGCGGGACGCCGAGGAGCGCGGCGGCCTCGCCCGCGTGCGGCGTCATCAGGGTGGGCGCCGGCCGCCCTCGTACGGCGTCCCGTTCGGCGAGCCGCAGCCCGTCCGCGTCCAGCAGCACCGGGACCTCGGCGGCCAGCACCTCCGCGACGGTCGCCGCGTCGTCACCCGCGCCGGGTCCGGTGACCCACGCCTGCACCCGGCCCGCCTTGGCCGGGCCCCGGTCGGAGACCAGGGTCTCGGGGAAGCGGGCGATGACCGCGTCCGCGGCCGGGCCGACGTAGCGCACGGCCCCGGCGCCACCGCGTAGCGCCCCGGAGACGGCGAGCACCGCGGCGCCCGGATAGCGCGCGGACCCGGCGGCGATGCCGACCACGCCCCGCCGGTACTTGTCGCTCTCGGCGGCGGGGTGCGGCAGCAGCCGTGCCACGTCGGCGTGCTGCAACGCCTCCAGCTCGGCCTCGGCAGGCAGTTCCAGGCCGATGTTCACGAGCCGTACGACCCCGGCGTACTCCCGCGCCGGATCGACCAGGAGTCCGGGCTTGTGCGTGCCGAACGTGACGGTGAGGTCCGCCCGTACGGCCGCGCCCCGGACCTCTCCGGTGTCCGCCTCGACGCCGCTGGGCAGGTCCACCGCCACCACCGCGGCCCGGGACCGCTCGACGGCCTCCACCAGCCGCGCGGCATCGGGCCGCAGCCCGCCCTGCCCGCCGATACCGACGATGCCGTCCACCACGAGGTCGGCCCGCGCGATCGCCCCGTCCGCCGAACCGGGCACGACGCTCACGCCCCCGGCCCGCCGCAGCGCGGCCAGTCCCCCGCCGTGCGCGCGGTCCGGTGCGAGGAGGACGGCCGTCACTCCGGCCCCCCGTCGCGCCAGCCGGGCGCCCGCGTACAGGGCGTCCCCGCCGTTGTCGCCGCTGCCGATCAGCAGGACCACCCGGCTGCCGTACACCCGGCCCAGCAGGTCGGCGCAGGCGGCGCTCAGGCCGGCCGCCGCCCGCTGCATCAGCGCTCCCTCGGGCAGCCGCGCCATCAGGGCCCGCTCGGCCGCCCGCACCGTCTCCACGCTGTACGCATTCCGCATGGCACCGAGTCTGCCCCGTAACCCCCACCGCCCACACCCGGGCCGGGCCGCTCAGCCCTCGGCGACCACCACGGCGGAGGCCACGCCCGCGTCATGACTGAGGGACACGTGCCAGGAGCGCACCCCCAGTTCGGCGGCGCGCGCGGCGACCGTGCCGCGCACCCGCAGCCGCGGCCGCCCGCTGTCCTCGACGTACACCTCGGCGTCCGTCCACAGCAGCCCCGGCGGTGCCCCGAGCGCCTTGGCCAGCGCCTCCTTCGCCGCGAACCGCACCGCCAGCGACGCGATCCCGCGCCGCTCCCCGCTGGGCAGCAGCAACTCCCCCGCCACGAAAAGCCGGTCGGCCAGCTGGGGGGTCCGCTCCAGGGACGCCCGGAAGCGGTCGATCTCCGCCACGTCGATCCCGACTCCGATGATGCTCATGGGCAGCACCCTAGACATCCGGTCCCCGGGCGCCCTCTACGCTGCGGCCATGAACAGCGCCGCGTCCCCGCAGACCACGCCCCAGCAGACCTACCTCACCGACCTGTTCTCGCTCGACGGCCGCGTCGCCGTGGTCACCGGGGGCAGTTCCGGCATCGGCCGGGGCATCGCGGGGGCACTGGCGCGGGCCGGGGCGAGCGTGGTGGCCGTGGCCCGGGGCGAGGAGCAACTCGCGGCCACCGCCGCCGAACTGACGGCGGACGGATGCCGGGTGGCCTGGGTCGCCGGGGACCTCGGCAGCCGGCGGGGCGTGCGCGCCGCGGCCGAGGAGGCGGCGGGCGTGTTCGGGGAGCCGGACATCCTCGTGAACTCGGCCGGGATCAACCTGCGGCCCCCGATGGACGAGCTGGACGAGGACGTCTGGGACGCCACCATGGCCGTGAACCTGGAGGCGCCGTTCCTGCTGGGACAGCGGTTCGGGCCCGGGATGGCCGAGCGCGGCTTCGGCCGGATCATCCACATCAGCTCCCAGCAGGCGCACCGCGCCTTCGTGGGCAGCGGCGCGTACGGCGTCTCCAAGGGCGCGCTGGAGTCGCTCGCCCGCTCGCAGGCGGAGGCGTGGTCGCCGTACGGCGTCACCTGCAACACCCTGGTGCCGGGCTTCGTGATGACCCCGCTCAACGCCCGCCTGTCCGCCGATCCGGAGAAGGTCGCGGCGCTGGCCGCGCGCACCATGACCGGGCGCAACGGCCTCGCCGAGGACTTCGCGGGCGCCGCCGTCTTCCTCGCGAGCCGTGCCTCCGCCTACGTCACGGGCCAGTCGATCCGCGTCGACGGAGGCTTCTCGGTCCACTAGGCGCGCTGTGCGGACAGCGCGCCCGGCCGGGTGCGTTACTCCACGGTCACCGACTTCGCCAGGTTCCGGGGCTGGTCCACCTCGTTGCCCCGCGCGGCGGCCAGCTCGCAGGCGAAGACCTGGAGCGGCACCGTGGCCACCACCGGCTGGAGCAGGGTCGGCGTGACCGGGATGCGGATGAGGTGGTCGGCGTACGGGACGACCGCCTCGTCCCCCTCCTCGGCGATCACGATGGTGCGCGCCCCGCGCGCCCGGATCTCCTGGATGTTGGAGACGATCTTGTCGTGCAGCACCGAGCGGCCGCGCGGCGACGGTACGACGACCACCACCGGCATGTCCTCCTCGATCAGCGCGATCGGCCCGTGCTTCAGCTCGCCCGCCGCGAAGCCCTCGGCGTGCATGTAGGCGAGTTCCTTGAGCTTGAGCGCGCCTTCGAGGGCGACCGGGTAGCCCACGTGCCGGCCCAGGAAGAGCACCGTGTCCTTGGTGGCCAGCGTGCGGGCCAGCGCCCGTACCGGCTCCATGGTCTCCAGGACGCGCTCGACCTCGACCGAGATCCGCGACAGGTCCCTGATCACCGAGTGGATCTCGTCGCCCCACTTGGTGCCGCGCACCTGGCCCAGGTACAGGGCGACCAGGTAGCAGGCGACCAGCTGGGTCAGGAACGCCTTGGTGGAGGCGACCGCGACCTCGGGACCCGCGTGCGTGTACAGCACCGCGTCGGACTCGCGCGGAATGGTGGAGCCGTTGGTGTTGCAGATGGCGAGCACCTTGGAGCCCTGTTCACGGGCGTGCCGCAGCGCCATCAGGGTGTCCATCGTCTCGCCGGACTGGGAGATCGCGATCACCAGGGAGCGGCCGCCCAGGATCGGGTCCCGGTAACGGAACTCGCTGGCCAGCTCCACCTCGCAGGGGATGCGCGTCCAGTGTTCGATGGCGTACTTGGCGATCAGGCCCGCGTGGAAGGCCGTACCGCACGCCACGATCACGACCTTGTCGATCTCACGCAGGTCGGAGGGGGTGATCCGCAGCTCGTCCAGGGTGAGCGAGCCGGACGGGTCGATCCGGCCGAGCAGGGTGTCGGCGACCGCCTTGGGCTGCTCGGCGATCTCCTTGAGCATGAAGTAGTCGTAGCCGTCCTTCTCGGCGGCCGAGGCGTCCCAGTCCACGTGGTAGGACCGCGTCTCCGCGGGGCGGCCGTCGAAGCCGGTCACGGTCACGCCGTCGCGGCGCAGCTCCACCACCTCGTCCTGGCCCAGCTCGATCGCCGAGCGGGTGTGGGCGATGAACGCGGCGACGTCCGAGGCGAGGAACGCCTCGCCCTCGCCGACGCCGACCACCAGCGGGGAGTTGCGACGCGCGCCGACCACCACGTCCGGGGCGTCCGCGTGCACCGCGACCAGCGTGAACGCGCCCTCCAGACGCCGGCACACCAGCCGCATCGACTCGGCGAGGTCGCCGGTCGCCGAGTACTCCTCGGCCAGCAGATGGGCGACGACCTCGGTGTCCGTCTCGGAGTTCAGGTCATGGCCGCGCTCGGCCAGCTCGGCCCGCAGCACCGCGAAGTTCTCGATGATGCCGTTGTGGACGACGGCGACCCGGCCCGCGTTGTCCAGGTGCGGGTGCGCGTTGTCGTCCGTGGGGCCGCCATGGGTGGCCCAGCGGGTGTGTCCGATGCCCGTCGAGCCGGCCGGCAGCGGCCGTTCGACCAGTTCCTTCTCCAGGTTGACCAGTTTTCCCGCCTTCTTCGCGGCGGCCAGACCGCCGTCCGCCAGCAGGGCGACGCCCGCCGAGTCGTACCCCCGGTACTCCAGCCGCTTCAGCCCGGCCATCACGACGTCGAGCGCCGACTGCGACCCTACGTATCCCACGATTCCGCACATGAGCCGCAGCCTACGGGCCGTTCCCCCGTCAAAA
Organism: Streptomyces hygroscopicus subsp. hygroscopicus; assembly: GCF_030269125.1. Lineage (GTDB taxonomy): Bacteria > Actinomycetota > Actinomycetes > Streptomycetales > Streptomycetaceae > Streptomyces > Streptomyces hygroscopicus_C. The sequence continues at coordinate 104,846 of NZ_BSSM01000015.1, forward strand.
GTGGCGCCGCGTGCCCGAATTCGGAAATCCTGGGCCCGTTCAGAGCACATCCACTCTCCCGCACAACCGTGCGACCCGGTCGGAGGTCTACCGGCTGAACGCCGTAAGCGAACAACGGGAGACACACAGGTGAAGCGTAGACATCGCACCCTCCTGGCCACGGCCGTCGCCGCGGCCCTGGCCGGGGGCCTCACCGCCGGGCTGACCGGGCCCGCCGCCGCGGCCGGGTCGGGCGTGACGGCCACGAAGCAGCCCTTGACCGACTTCAACGGCGACGGGTACGGCGACTTCGCCGTCACCGCCCCGGCCGCCCGGCTGAACGGCAAGTGGCGGGTGGGCGCGGTCGCCGTCCTCTACGGGTCCGCCCAGGGCGTCTCCGCCGACCGGCGCACCACCATCACCCAGGACACGTCCTGGGTGCCGGACTCGGCCGAGAACGGGGACCTGTTCGGCGCCGCGACCACCGCGGGCGACTTCGACCACGACGGCTACACCGACCTCGCCGTCGGCACCCCGCTGGAGGACGTGGGCACGGACGTCAACGGCGGCCTGGTGCAGATCATGTGGGGCTCCGCGAAGGGCCTGACCTCGGCCTCCACGGTCCCCGACCCGGCCCCGGCCGCCCACGACCGCTTCGGCGCCTCGCTCGCGGCCGGCGACTTCGACGGCGACGGCCGCACCGACCTGGCCGTCGGCACCAACGGGAACACCCTCTACACCTTCCGCAAGGGCATCTCCCGCGGCGGCAAGGCCGGAGCCGTCGCCACCCGCTCCCTGCCGCTGCGCGCCGCGCCGGAGGCCGGGATCACCAACCTCACCGCCGGGGACGTCAACGGCGACGGCCGCGCCGACCTGGTGGTCAACGGCCTCAACCCCACCAAGGGCGCCGACGGCACGTACTACAACGTCAACTACTACGTGCCGGGCACCGCCACCGGGCCCTCGACCACCACCGCCAGGAAGATGCCCGGCGGCGTCGCCGGCGCCATCGGCGACCTCGACGGCGACGGCCGCGGCGACATCGTCACCGGCGTCTACTGGGGCCGGAACACCGCCGACGGCCCCATCGGCGGCAAGGTCGTCGTCACCTACGGCTCCGCCTCGGGCCCCTCCAGCCGCACCCAGACCATCACCCAGGAGTCGGGCACCGTCCCCGGCGACTCCGAGAGCTGGGACAAGTTCGGCCAGTCGGTGGCCCTCGGCGACGTCGACGGTGACGGACTGCTCGACCTCGCCATCGGCGCCCCGCAGGAGAACATGCGGCTGTGGGGGCACATGTACTACAACATGGGCACCGTCACCGTGCTCTACGGCTCGAAGTCGGGCGTCGACACCAGTGCCGCGCCGCAGTACTTCTACCAGGGCAACCACGGCGTCCCCGGCGAGCCGTTCGGCAACTTCGGTACGGCCGTGCTGCTCACCGACCTCGACCGCGACGGCGGCGCCGACCTGATCGCCGGCACCCCGTGGGCGGACAACGGCGACGGCACCGTGACCGTGCTGCCCTCCGGCACCGCGGCGGACGGCCGGCGGCGGATCGGGACGACGGGCGCCCAGCTGTTCAAGCCCGGCCAGGTCGGGATGGAGATACTCAACGCCGTCCCGCAGTTCGGCAGCGTCCTGCAGAACTCCCGCCAGGTGTCGCTGATCAACACCTGAGGCGACATCCAGGGACCCCGGGCGGGGTGGGGAGAGACCGCGTGACGCACGCCACCGAACGCGTGACGTACCCCACCCCGCCACCCCGTTCAAACTCCGTTAACAATGGAATGTGATCTCACCGGTCCCCTCGATGCCCCGGAGCGCCCACCGGCACAGGCCGGAGGCGACTCCCTACGTCGACCTCACCCGCGCCGAGTGGAGCGCGCTGCGCGACAAGACGCCGCTGCCGCTCACCGCCGAGGAGGTGGAGAAGCTGCGCGGTCTGGGCGATGTGATCGACCTGGACGAGGTGCGCGACATCTACCTCCCGCTGTCGCGCCTGCTCAACCTCTACGTCGGCGCGACCGACGCCCTCAGAGGCGCGCTGAACACCTTCCTCGGCGAGCAGGGCTCCCAGTCCGGCACGCCGTTCGTCATAGGCGTCGCCGGCTCCGTCGCCGTCGGCAAGTCCACCGTCGCCCGTCTCCTTCAGGCCCTGCTGTCCCGCTGGCCCGAGCACCCGCACGTGGAGCTGGTCACCACCGACGGCTTCCTGCTGCCCACCGAGGAGTTGGAGGCCCGCGGCCTGATGTCGCGCAAGGGCTTCCCCGAGTCCTACGACCGCCGGGCGCTGACCCGCTTCGTCGCCGACATCAAGGCCGGCAAGAGCGAGGTGACGGCGCCGGTCTACTCCCACCTCATCTACGACATCGTCCCGGACCAGAAGCTCACGGTCCGCCGCCCCGACATCCTGATCGTGGAGGGCCTGAACGTCCTCCAGCCCGCCCTGCCCGGCAAGGACGGCCGCACCCGGGTCGGCCTCGCCGACTACTTCGACTTCAGCGTGTACGTCGACGCGAGCGCCGAGGACATCGAGCGCTGGTACCTCGACCGCTTCCGCAAACTGCGCCAGACGGCCTTCCAGGACCCCGACTCGTACTTCCGCAAGTACACCCAGGTCTCCGAGGACGAGGCCCTCGACTACGCCCGCACCCTGTGGCGCACCATCAACAAACCCAACCTCACCGAGAACATCGCCCCCACCCGCGGCCGCGCCACCCTGATCCTCAGGAAGGGCCCGGACCACAAGGTGCAACGGCTGCGCCTGCGCAAGCTGTAGGGCGGAGCGCACCTGCTAGAAAGGCGCCATGCTGCATCTGCGCCTGATCACCCCGGCCGACCAGACCGACGAGGTGGTGCGGCTGATCGAAGCAACGATCGGCACCACCCACCTCGCGGTGATACCGGGGGCCGCCCGCGAGCCGGCCGGTGACCTGGTGATGTGCGACGTCGCGCGCGAGGCGGGCGACACGCTCATCGCCGGGCTCCGGCGCCTGGGCCTGGACAGCAGCGGCTCCATCGCCGTGGAGAACATCGACCTGTCGCTGTCCCGGCGCGCCGACGAGGCGGAGCAGGAGGCCCCGGGCGAGGGCGCGGACGCGGTGCTGTGGGAGGGCCTGACCGAGGCCACCCACGAGGAGTCGACCCTGTCGGTCACCTACGTCGCCTTCATCACGCTGGCCACGATGATCGCGGCCTGCGGTGTGGTGCTGGACAACGCCATCCTGATCGTCGGCGCGATGGCCGTGGGACCCGAGTTCGGCCCGCTGGCCGGCATCTCCACGGCCGTGGTCCGGCGCCATCCGCGCCTGGCGCTGCGCTCGCTGACCGCGCTGCTCGTGGGCTTCGCGGTGGCGATGGCGGTGACGGTCGGCTTCACCCTGTTCATGGACGCCCTCGGCCTGTTCCACCGCTCCGCCCTGGAGGGCAGGCGCCCCAACACCGCGTTCGTCTACGCCCCGGACGCCTTCTCGTTCATCGTGGCGCTGCTGGCGGGCGTGGCCGGCACCCTCTCCCTGACCTCCGCGAAGTCCGGTGCCCTGGTGGGCGTGGCCATCTCGGTCACCACGGTCCCGGCCGCCGCCAACGCGGCGGTCGCCCTCGCCTACGGCGACACGACCCAGACCCTGGGCTCGACCGACCAGCTCCTGCTCAACCTGCTGGGCATCATCCTGGCGGGGACGCTCACGCTGCTGGCGCAGAAGTACTTCTGGCAGCGGCAGCGGCAGCGCGGTTAGCCGCCCGGGACCGTCGTGCCCCCCGGGGGGCACGGGGAACCGCGCGGACAACCACGGTTCCGCGGTCCGCGGCGCACAGTCCCCCTCTCCGGGCCCAGGGACTATCCCAGCGCCGCCTTCACCGCATCGGCAAGACGCCCCGCCACCGACCGCGCCTGCTCGATGTCCGCGGCCTCGACCATCACCCGCACCAGTGGCTCGGTACCGGACGGGCGCAGCAACACCCGCCCCGTCCCACCCAGTTCACGCTCGGCCTCGGAAACCGCGGCGGCGAGGTCGGCGGACGTGCGCACCCGCGACTTGTCCACGTCCGGCACGTTGACGAGGACCTGCGGCAACCGCTCCATCACGGACGCCAGTTCCCGCAGACTGCGCCCGCTCTGCGCGACCCGCGCCGCCAGCAGCAGACCGGTCAGCGTGCCGTCACCCGTCGTCGCGTGGTCGAGGATGATCACGTGCCCGGACTGCTCGCCGCCGAGCGCGAACCCGTGCCGCTTCATCTCCTCCAGCACGTACCGGTCCCCGACCGCCGTCTGCACCAGCCGGATCCCGGCCCTCTCCATCGCCAGCTTGAAGCCGAGGTTGGACATCACGGTCGCCACCACGGTGTCGGCCCGCAGCGCGGAACGCTCCCGCATCGCCAGCGCCAGCACGGAGAGGATCTGGTCGCCGTCGACCTCCTCGCCGGTGTGGTCCACCGCGAGGCACCGGTCGGCGTCACCGTCGTGCGCGATGCCGAGATCCGCGCCGTGCTCGACCACGGCCGCCTTCAGCTGACCGAGATGCGTCGAGCCGCAGCCGTCGTTGATGTTCAGGCCGTCCGGCTCCGCGCCGATCGTGACGACCTGCGCGCCGGCCCGGGTGAACGCCTCCGGCGAGACCCCCGAGGCCGCGCCGTGCGCCTCGTCCAGGACGATCTTCAGCCCGTCGAGCCGGTTGGGCAGCACCGACATCAGATGGCCGACGTACTGCTCGAAGCCCTCGTCGTAGGACCGCACGCGGCCCACCCCGGCGCCCGTCGGCCGCTCCCACGGCTCGCCGTGCCGGTGGGACTCGTAGACCGCCTCGATCCGGTCCTCCAGGTCGTCGGCGAGCTTGTGGCCGCCGCGGGCGAAGAACTTGATGCCGTTGTCCGGCATGGCGTTGTGGCTCGCGGACAGCATCACGCCGAGGTCCGCGCCGAGCGCGCCGGTGAGGTGGGCCACCGCGGGCGTCGGCAGCACACCGACCCGCAGGACGTCCACGCCCGCGCTCGCCAGGCCCGCGACCACGGCGGCCTCCAGGAACTCCCCGGACGCGCGCGGATCCCGCCCGACCACGGCCTTCGGCCGGTGGCCCGCGAAGGTCCCCGCCTCGGCCAGCACATGCGCCGCGGCCACGGAGAGGCCGAGGGCCATCTCCGCGGTCAGATCCGCGTTGGCGACACCGCGCACGCCGTCCGTGCCGAAGAGTCGTCCCACTTGTCCTCCTGAGGAAGCGTCGATGGCGTACAACGGACGGGCGCCGCGTCGATGGGGGGGCGCCTCGCCATCCGGTCACACAAGCCTTTGAGCGTCTTGTGTCGTTATACGCCCTTGGCTGAGATAAACGAACGCCCCGACGGCACATGTGGCGTGCCGCCGGGGCGTTCGGAGTACGAGCAGGCAGCTCCTGCTGTTTAGCGCTTGCTGTACTGCGGAGCCTTGCGGGCCTTCTTCAGACCGGCCTTCTTCCGCTCGACCGCGCGGTCGTCGCGGCGCAGGAAGCCGGCCTTCTTCAGGGCACCACGGTTGTTGTCGACGTCCGCCTCGTTCAGCGCACGGGCGACACCGAGACGGAGCGCACCGGCCTGGCCGGAGACACCGCCACCGGCGATGCGGGCGATGACGTCGTAACGGCCCTCGAGCTCGAGCACCTTGAAGGGCTCGTTGACCTCCTGCTGGTGCACCTTGTTCGGGAAGTAGTCCTCGAGGGTGCGGCCGTTGATCTTCCACTTGCCGGTGCCCGGAACGATCCGGACGCGGGCAATGGCGTTCTTGCGGCGGCCCAGGCCGGCGGCCGGCTGGGGCTCGCCGAAGCGGGAGGCCATCGACTCGGAGGTGTACTCGCCCTCGACGGGGACCTCGGACTCGGTGGTGTAGCTGTCGATGTCAAGCTCTTCGAGCGGCTGCTCGGCAGTGGTCTCGGCCACGATTCTCCTCAGATTCTCTTCAGTCTTAGGGGGTGGCCGGACTTACTGCGCGACCTGGGTGATCTCGAACGGCACCGGCTGCTGGGCAGCGTGCGGGTGCTGGTCACCCTTGTAGACCTTCAGCTTCGAGAGCATCTGACGGCCCAGGGAGTTCTTGGGGAGCATGCCCTTGACGGCCTTCTCGACGGCCTTCTCGGGGTTGTTGGCCAGAAGGTCGTCGTAGCGGACGGAGCGCAGACCACCCGGGTAGCCGGAGTGGCGGTACGCCATCTTCTGGGTCCGCTTGTTGCCGGACAGGTGCACCTTGTCGGCGTTGATGATGATGACGAAGTCACCAGCGTCGACGTGCGGCGCGTAGATCGGCTTGTGCTTGCCCCGGAGGAGGGTCGCAGCGGTGGTGGCGAGACGGCCCAGGACAACGTCCTGAGCGTCGATGACGTGCCACTGGCGCGTCACATCGCCGGGCTTGGGGCTGTACGTACGCACGGTTCGTAGCCTTCGCTTCGAGTGAATGGTCCTGAACAGGTCACCGAAACGATCACGACAGCCTCGACCGCACCGCGGTGACGCAAACCGCGTGCTGATCGCTGGTCATCGGCCCGGTGGACCGGTGTAAGGGCCCGTCCCGTGAGAATGAGCAAGCCAATACACAACGAAGAAGCAGGTTACCCGGCGGCCCCCGGACGGGTCAAAACGAGGCGGACCCCCGGCGGGCCGCCGCACGGTACTCGCCCGTGATCCCCCGCGTCTAAGATGCGCCCCATGAGTTACGGGCAGGGGGGACCCCAGTCTCAGTGGGATCCCTGGAAACCGCAATCACAGCAGCCCCAGCAGCCTCAGCAGCCCTGGAGCGGCGGCGGCGACGAGGGGACACCCGACTGGGCCGCGCTCGCGGAGGCCTCGGAGACCCGCGGCAAGCGGCGCAAGCTGCTGTTCATCGGCGGCGGCGTGCTCGCCACGGTCGCCGTCGGCGCGGCGGTCGCCCTGGCCGTCGTCTCCGCGAACGGCCGGAACGACGCCTCCGGGCACCCCACCCAGGCGCCCAGCGTCTCCCTGCCCGACAGCTCCCCGACGGCGCCGTCCTTCGCGCCCACCAGCGCGCCGCCACCGCTGGACCCGAAGGAGTTCATATCCAGCGCCGAGAAGGACACCGCCCCGCTGAGCCCCGCGACCCTGTTCCCGGGCACCCGGCTGACGATGGGCGGCACGGTGTACGAGAAGGGCGCCACCGGCGACACCACGAGCTGCGCCACGGCGACCGGCGGCTCCCTGCCCAAGATCCTCGCCGCCGACGGCTGCACCCGCGTGATGCGCGCCACGTACACCAACGGCGACATCGCGGTCACCGTCGGCGTCGCCCTGTTCGACACCGAGGCCCAGGCCGCGAAGGCCCGCAAGCAGACCGACGACCACAGCATCGTGCGGGCGCTGCCCGGCAAGGGCGTCGCGGCCTTCTGCGACGGCGCCACCTGCCGCTCGACCCGCAACGCCTACGGTCGCTACGCCTATTTCACCCTCGCCGGCTTCACCACCGGCAAGAACGTCACCACCAAGGACACCCTGGTCTTCCGCGCCGGCGACGACGTGGCGGAGTTCACCTTCCAGCAGATCCACCGCCGCGGCCAGGCCCAGGCGTCGGCGGCCGCGAACCAGTAGCTCAGCAGCACCCCGCCGACGGCAGCGAGCGCTTGTTGCGGGCCTCCTTGTTACGGGCGGCCAGCAGCTCGTCGGCGGGGTAGCCGACCTCTTCGAGGGTCAGCCCGTGCGGCCGCACCACGTGCACGGCGGAGTCGCGCACCCCGGCGGCCAGCACCTTCCCGGGCCACTCGGGGCCGCGGTGCCCGTCGCCGACGAACAGCAGGGCGCCGATCAGCGAGCGCACCATGTTGTGGCAGAACGCGTCGGCCCGGACCGTCGCCGTGATCACCCCGTCCGCGCCGCGCACCAGGCTCAGGTCCTGGAGCGTGCGGATGGTGGTCGCGCCCTCGCGCTTCTTGCAGTACGCGGCGAAGTCGTGCTCGCCGAGCAGCGCCCGCGCGGCCTCGTTCATGGCGTCCACGTCGAGCGGCCAGTCGTGCCACAGCACATGGCCCCGCAGCAGCGGGTCCACACCGCCGGGGTTGTCGGTGACCCGGTACGCGTACCGCCGCCAGATCGCCGAGAACCGGGCGTTGAACCCCTCCGGCGCCTCGGCCACCCGCCAGATCCGCACGTCCTTCGGCAGCCGCCCGGCGAGCCGCTTGAGCAGCTTCTCGCGGTGCTCCGCCCACAGTTCCACCGGCAGGTCGACATGTGCCACCTGTCCGCGCGCGTGCACCCCGGCGTCGGTGCGCCCGGCCACGGTCAGCTCGTACGTCTCCTTCGACCGCGTCACCGTCCGCAGGGCGTCCTCGATCTCCCCCTGCACGGTCCGCTTGCCGCCGGCCTGCTTGGCCCAGCCGTGGAAACCGGCGCCGTCGTACGACAGGTCGAGGCGGACGCGTACATGGCCGGGCAGTGCTTCGTCACTCACACAGAGATCCTCTCGGGTACAGAAAAGCGGGCCCGCCCCCGCAAAGGGGCGGGCCCGCGACGCCCTGAAGGGGCAGAACGCTTACGCGTCCTTCGACTCCTCGGCGGCGGCCTCGGCGGCAGGGGCCTCCTCGGCCTCCTTGACGGCGCGCTTGGTCGCGGCCTCGGCCTCGCCCACGGCCTTCTGCTGCACCGTCAGCGCCTCGACCAGCTCGATCACGGCCATGGGCGCGTTGTCGCCACGGCGGTTACCGATCTTGGTGATGCGGGTGTAGCCACCGGGACGGTTCTCGTACCGCGGGCCGATCTCGGTGAAGAGCGTGTGCACGATGCTCTTGTCCGTGATGACCTGGAGCACCTGGCGGCGGTTGTGAAGGTCGCCCTTCTTCGCCTTGGTGACCAGACGCTCGGCGTACGGGCGCAGGCGGCGGGCCTTCGCCTCGGTGGTGGTGATGCGGCCGTGCTCGAAGAGGCTCTTCGCGAGGTTCGCGAGGAGCAGCTTCTCGTGCGCGGCGCTGCCGCCCAGACGGGCACCCTTGGTGGGCTTCGGCATGGTTCTTCTCCTGTGTGTCTGCCCCGGCCGTATCAGGTACCGGGGTCAGTATCCGAGCAGACGGTTGTCTGTCGGAGATCCGGGGGTCCCGTGGGACCCCCGGAGGGTGGAACACGTCCAGTACCGGATCAGTACTGCTCGGTCTCCACGAAGCCCGCGTCCGCGTCGTCGTCGGCGCCGAAGGCGTCGGCGGCGGCGGTGGGGTCGAATCCGGGCGGGCTGTCCTTGAGGGCCAGGCCCATGCCGGCCAGCTTCGCCTTGACCTCGTCGATGGACTTCGCACCGAAGTTGCGGATGTCCAGGAGGTCGGCCTCGGAGCGAGCCACGAGCTCACCCACGGAGTGGATGCCCTCGCGCTTGAGGCAGTTGTAGGAGCGGACCGTGAGCTCCAGCTCCTCGATCGGCAGCGCCAGGTCGGCGGCGAGCGCGGCGTCCGTCGGGGACGGACCCATGTCGATGCCCTCGGCGTCGATGTTCAGCTCGCGCGCGAGACCGAACAGCTCGACCAGCGTCTTGCCCGCGGAGGCCATGGCGTCACGCGGACGCATCGCCTGCTTGGTCTCGACGTCCACGATCAGCTTGTCGAAGTCGGTGCGCTGCTCCACACGCGTGGCCTCGACCTTGTACGTGACCTTGAGAACCGGCGAGTAGATGGAGTCGACCGGGATACGGCCGATCTCCTGGCCCACCTGCTTGTTCTGCACGGCGGAGACGTAGCCGCGACCGCGCTCGACGGTCAGCTCCATCTCCAGCTTGCCCTTGCCGTTGAGCGTGGCGAGGACGAGGTCGGGGTTGTGCACCTCGACACCGGCCGGGGGCGCGATGTCGGCGGCGGTGACCAGACCCGGGCCCTGCTTGCGCAGGTACATCACGACCGGCTCGTCGTGCTCCGAGGAGACGACCAGCTGCTTGATGTTGAGGATCAGGTCGGTGACGTCCTCCTTGACGCCCGGCACGGTGGTGAACTCGTGCAGCACGCCGTCGATCCGGATGCTGGTGACAGCGGCACCCGGGATCGAGGACAGGAGGGTGCGGCGGAGGGAGTTGCCGAGGGTGTAGCCGAAGCCCGGCTCCAGCGGCTCGATCACGAACCGGGAGCGGAACTCGTCGACGACCTCTTCGGTCAACGAGGGTCGCTGAGCGATCAGCATGGAATGAATCCTTCAGTCAGGGGCGCCCGCTATTTGACGCCCGACTCTGTACTGCAAGGGTACGGGCGGTACGGCGTCCTCACAGAGGCCGTACCGCCCGGAACCGCGAAACCGGTGGAGCGCTGTGCGTCAGACGCGGCGGCGCTTCGGCGGGCGGCAGCCGTTGTGCGGGGTCGGGGTGACGTCCTGGATGGAGCCGACCTCGAGGCCCGTGGCCTGGAGGGAGCGGATCGCGGTCTCACGGCCGGAACCCGGGCCCTTGACGAACACGTCGACCTTGCGCATGCCGTGCTCCTGGGCGCGGCGGGCAGCCGACTCGGCGGCCATCTGCGCGGCGAACGGCGTGGACTTCCGGGAGCCCTTGAAGCCGACGTGGCCGGCGGAGGCCCAGGAGATCACGTTGCCCGAGGGGTCCGTGATCGAGACGATCGTGTTGTTGAACGTGCTCTTGATGTGCGCGTGGCCGTGAGCGACGTTCTTCTTTTCCTTGCGGCGCACCTTCTTGGCAGCGCCCTGACGACCCTTGGGGGGCATCTACAAACTCCTAGAGGGAGGTGGTCGGTCCTACAGCGAAGACCGTGGAATGAGGTCCGCTGCGGACTACTTCTTGCCCGGCTTCTTCTTGCCGGCGATGGCGCGACGCGGGCCCTTGCGGGTGCGGGCGTTGGTGCTGGTGCGCTGACCGCGGACGGGCAGACCGCGACGGTGACGGAGACCCTGGTAGCAGCCGATCTCGACCTTGCGGCGGATGTCGGCCTGGATCTCGCGACGGAGGTCACCCTCGGTCTTGATGTTGTTGTCGACGTACTCGCGGATGGCGACCAGCTGCTCTTCGCTGAGGTCGCGAACGCGGGTGTTCGGGTCGACGCCGGTCGCGGCCAGCGTCTCCTTCGAGAGGGTCCGGCCGATGCCGAACACGTAGGTGAGGGCGACCTCCACGCGCTTTTCGCGCGGGATGTCAACACCGGAAACGCGTGCCATTCAATGGCTCCTGGTGAATCTTCGGAGGTCTTCCGCAGAACCGGCTCCCGGCCGCCGTACGAGGTACGAACCGGGTCCCCGGCCTCCGAACCGGGGGTGTCGAGCTGGTGGGCTCGGGTCCTGCGTATGAACAATTCAGCTCGCGTCGCGCGAAAACTCTGCGATAGAGGTGCAGAGAGGGGTGGTCGTGCGTCAGCCCTGGCGCTGCTTGTGGCGCGGGTTCTCGCAGATGACCATGACCCGGCCGTGACGGCGGATCACCCTGCACTTGTCGCAGATCTTCTTGACGCTCGGCTTGACCTTCATGGGGTGAGGTTCTCCGGGTCAGTGCCATCGCACCGGGCGGGCCCGGGGCGCGGGCAAGATCTACTTGTACCGGTAGACGATCCGGCCACGCGTCAGGTCGTACGGAGACAGCTCCACCACGACCCGGTCGTCAGGGAGGATGCGGATGTAGTGCATACGCATCTTGCCGCTGATGTGTGCCAGGACCTGGTGGCCGTTCTGGAGCTCGACCTTGAACATGGCGTTCGGCAGAGACTCGACGACAGTGCCCTCGATCTCGATGGCACCTTGCTTCTTGGCCACGCTTCGCCCTTCGAATCGACTACCTTGATCGACTCTCCCGCTTCCCTTACGGGCGCATGCGGACATGCGGGTGCACGAGAGCCGACGAGTCAGTCTACGTCGGGCGGACCCGAAACGCGAATCGAGGGAGTCTTCCCCCCGGAGGCGACCACTATGCGAGCTCTGTTCACCTAGGCGAGGGGGTCGGGAGCGGCCGTCACGCCGAACTCCGCCAGCTTCGCCTTGCCGCCGTCGACGGCCGTCAGCACCAGCGGGCCCTCCTCGGTCAGCGCGACCGAGTGCTCCCAGTGCGAGGACCACGTACCGTCGGTCGTGATGACCGTCCAGTCGTCCTCCAGGACCTCGGTCCTGGGCGTGCCGAGCGAGACCATCGGCTCGATCGCGAGGCAGAAGCCCGGCACCAGCTTCGGGCCCTTGCCCCGGCGCCGCTCGACGTAGTTCAGCAGGTGCGGGTCCATGTGCATCTCGGTGCCGATGCCGTGGCCGCCGTAGTCCTCGATGATCCCGTAGCGCCCGCCGCCCGGCTTCGGCTGCCGGCGGATGTACGTCTCGATCGCCCGGGAGATGTCGACCAGCCGGTTGCCCGCCTTCATCGCCGCGATGCCGGCCCACATCGAGCCCTCGGTCACCCGGGACAGCTCGACCAGCTCCGGGGCGTGACCGGAGCCGACGAAGGCGGTGTACGCCGCGTCGCCGTGCCAGCCGTCCACGATCGCGCCGCAGTCGATGGAGATGATGTCGCCGTCCTTGAGGACGACGTCGTCGGACGGGATGCCGTGCACCACCACGTCGTTCACCGAGGTGCAGATGGTCGCGGGGAAGCCGCCGTAGCCCAGGAAGTTCGACTTGGCGCCGTGCTCGGCGAGCACCTTGCGCGCGACGTCGTCCAGGTCCTTCGTGGAGGCACCGGGCACCGCGGCCTCGCGGGTGGCCGCGTGGATCGCGGCGACGACCAGGCCCGCCGCTCGCATCTTGGCGATCTGCTCGGGCGTCTTGATCTGCACCATGGGGGGCCTGCGCTCTCCGTCACTCACGTCGGCTGGGTGTACCTGTACAACACTACGGCCGCGGCGCCCCCGTCAGGGCACCGCGGCCGGAAGGCGGCCGAACCTACTTGTCCTCGGCCTGCTCGCTCTTCAGCGCCTCCAGCGCGCGCTCGGTGACCTCGTCCACCGGGCCCGTCGCGGAGATCGTGCGGACCAGGCCCTGCGACTTGTAGTAGTCGATGATGGGCTCGGTCTGCGTGTGGTAGACCTCCAGGCGCGTGCGGACGGTGTCCTCGGAGTCGTCCTCGCGCTGGTACAGCTCGCCGCCGCAGACGTCACAGACGCCCTCCTGCCGCGGCGCGTTGTACGCCACGTGGAAGACGTGCGAGGAGTCCTTGCGGCAGATCCGGCGGCCGGCGATGCGCTTGACCACCTCGTCCTCGGGGGCCTCCAGGTCCAGGACCGCGTCCAGCGTCATCTTCTCGGTGCGCAGCAGCTCGTCCAGCGCCGCGGCCTGGGCCACGTTGCGCGGGAAGCCGTCCAGCAGGAAGCCGCCCGCGGCGTCGGGCTGCTCCATGCGGTCCTTGGCCATGGCGATGGTGACCTCGTCGGGGACGAGGTTGCCGGCGTCCATGTAGGACTTCGCGAGCTTGCCCAGCTCGGTCTGCCGGCTGATGTTGGCCCGGAACAGGTCACCGGTGGAGATGTGCGGGATTGCCAGCTTGTCTGCGAGCCGGACGGCCTGCGTTCCCTTACCGGCACCGGGCGGCCCGACGAGGACGATACGCATCAGCGGAGGAACCCTTCGTAATTGCGCTGCTGGAGCTGGCTCTCGATCTGCTTCACCGTCTCGAGACCGACACCCACGATGATGAGGATGCTGGTACCGCCGAACGGGAAGTTCTGGCTTGCTCCGAAGCCGACCAACGCCATTGTCGGTACGAGAGCGATCAGACCCAGGTACAGCGAACCCGGCCAGGTGATCCGGTTGAGCACGTACGAAAGGTACTCAGCGGTCGGTCGGCCAGCCCGGATGCCCGGGATGAAGCCACCATACTTCTTCATGTTGTCGGCGACTTCCTCGGGGTTGAAGGAGATCGCCACGTAGAAGAACGCGAAGAAAACGATGAGCAAGAAGTACAGGGTGATGTAAATCGGGTGGTCACCCTTGGTGAGGTTCTGCTGGATCCACTCCTTCCAGCCCGAGTTGCCGCCCGCGAACTGCGCGACCAGGGCCGGGATGTACAGGAGGGACGAGGCGAAGATGACAGGGATCACACCCGCCTGGTTCACCTTGAGCGGGATGTAGGTCGACGTGCCGCCGTAGGACCGGCGGCCGATCATCCGCTTCGCGTACTGCACCGGGATGCGGCGCTGGGCCTGCTCGACGAAGACCACGAGCGCGACCATGACCAGACCGACCAGGATCACCGTGCCGAACTCGATCCAGCCGCCGGCCAGGGTGCCCTGCTTCTTGATCGCCCACAGCGCGGACGGGAAGGTCGCGGCGATCGAGATGAACATCAGGATCGACATGCCGTTGCCGATGCCGCGGTCGGTGATCAGCTCGCCGAGCCACATGACCACCGTGGTGCCGGCCGTCATGCAGATGACCATCGTGATCGTGGTGAAGATCGCCTGGTCCGGGACGATGCTGGTGGCCACCGAGCAGCCGCTGAACAGCGCGCCGCTACGGGCGGTGGCGACGAGGCCGGTGCCCTGCAGGATCGCGAGGGCCAGGGTCAGGTAGCGCGTGTACTGCGTGATCTTCGTGGTGCCGGCCTGGCCCTCCTTCTTGAGGGCTTCCAGACGCGGGATGACCACGGTCAGCAGCTGGAGAATGATGCTGGCCGTGATGTACGGCATGATGCCGAGCGCGAAGACCGTGATCTGCAGCAGCGCACCGCCGCTGAACATGTTCACGAGGCCGAACAGGCCCTGGTTGGCCCCCGCCTCGCTCACGCACTGCTGGACGGCCTTGTAGTTGACGCCGGGGATCGGGATGTGGGTACCGACCCGGTAGACCACGATGATGCCCAGCGTGAAGAGCAGCTTCTTGCGCAGGTCGGGCGTCTTGAACGCCCGGGCGAACGCGGTGAGCACGGTGCCTCCTGCGACCCCCGCGCAACTGCGTCAAGGGTGACGGTCTGAGGTTCGACGAATACGAGTGAGAACAGTGCTGGCCACCTTACCGGCGACCATGCCCGCCTTGGAACGACCAACCGGGGATACCTCATTGTGAGGTACCCCCGGTCGGGACCGTTTACGTCATCGAGGCGTCGTCCGAAGGACTCAGACGAGCTCGGTGACCGTACCGCCGGCGGCGGTGATCTTCTCCTTGGCGGAGCCGGAGACGGCGTCGACCGTCACCTGCAGCGCCACGGAGATCTCGCCCTGGCCGAGGACCTTGACGAGGCTGTTCTTGCGCACGGCACCCTTGTCGACGAGGTCCTGGACGGTGACCTCTCCACCCTGCGGGTAGAGCGCGGCCAGCTTGTCCAGGTTCACGACCTGGTACTCGGTCTTGAACGGGTTCTTGAAGCCCTTCAGCTTCGGGAGGCGCATGTGGAGGGGCATCTGGCCACCCTCGAAGCGCTCCGGAACCTGGTAACGGGCCTTGGTGCCCTTGGTACCACGACCGGCCGTCTTACCCTTCGACGCCTCACCACGACCGACACGGGTCTTGGCGGTCTTGGCGCCCGGGGCGGGACGGAGGTTGTGGATCTTGAGCGGGTTCTGCTCCGCCATGATCAGTCGACCTCCTCGACCGTCACGAGGTGGCGGACGGTGTGCACCATGCCGCGGAACTCGGGGCGGTCCTCCTTGACGACCTGCGTGTTGATGCCCTTGAGACCAAGGGAGCGCAGGGTGTCGCGGTGGTTCTGCTTGCTGCCGATGTAGGACTTGACCTGCGTGATCTTGAGCTGTGCCATCACGCACCCACCCCGGCACGCGCACGCAGCAGAGCCGCGGGAGCGACGTCCTCAAGAGGCAGACCACGGCGAGCCGCGACCTCCTCCGGACGCTGCAGGCCCTTCAGGGCCGCAACGGTCGCGTGCACGATGTTGATCGCGTTGTCGGAGCCGAGCGACTTCGACAGGATGTCGTGGATACCGGCGCACTCGAGCACGGCGCGCACCGGACCACCGGCGATAACACCGGTACCGGGGGACGCGGGCTTGAGCAGCACGACGCCGGCAGCCTTCTCACCCTGGATCGGGTGCGGGATGGTGCCCTGGATACGGGGGACCTTGAAGAAGTGCTTCTTGGCCTCCTCAACGCCCTTGGCGATGGCGGCCGGCACCTCCTTGGCCTTGCCGTAACCGACACCCACGGTGCCGTCACCGTCGCCCACCACGACCAGCGCGGTGAAGCTGAAGCGACGACCACCCTTCACAACCTTGGCGACACGGTTGATCGCGACGACGCGCTCGACGTACGCGGTCTTCTCGGCGGCAGCAGCGCCGCCGTCACGGCCCTTCCGGTCCCGCCGCTCGCCGCCACCGGCACCGCCACCGCGGCGCTGGGGTCCAGCCATTGGAATTACCTCTCTCTTTTTCCGCTAGCTACGGAACCGGCTCAGAACTTGAGCCCGGCCTCGCGGGCGGCGTCCGCCAGGGCGGCGATGCGCCCGGCGTACTGGTTACCACCACGGTCGAACACGACAGCCTCGACGCCGGCGGCCTTGGCGCGCTCGGCGACCAGGGCGCCGACCTGCTTGGCCTGAGCGGACTTGTCGCCCTCGGCACCGCGGATCGAAGCGTCCAGGGTGGACGCCGACGCCAGGGTGTGGCCCTTGAGGTCGTCGATCACCTGCGCCACGATGTGGCGGTTGGAGCGGGTCACGACCAGACGGGGGCGCTCCGCCGTACCGGACACCCTCTTACGGATCCGGATGTGACGGCGCTTGATCGCGGCGCGCTTGTAGGCGTCGCCCTTGAGGATCTTCTGCCCGTATGCCATGGCTTACTTACCCGCCTTTCCGACCTTGCGGCGGATGACTTCGCCCTCGTACTTGACGCCCTTGGCCTTGTACGGGTCGGGCTTGCGCAGCTTGCGGATGTTGGCCGCAACCTCGCCGACCTTCTGCTTGTCGATGCCCTCGACCGAGAAACGGGTCGGGGTCTCCACCTTGAAGGCGATGCCTTCAGGGGCCTCGACCAGGATCGGGTGGCTGTAACCGAGAGCGAACTCCAGGTTGGAACCCTTGGCGGTCACTCGGTAACCGACACCGCTGATCTCGAGCTTCTTCACGTAACCCTGGGTCACGCCGGTGATCATGTTCGCCACCAGCGTGCGGGACAGGCCGTGCAGGGCCTTGTTCTGACGCTCGTCGTTGGGGCGGGTCACCTGCAGGGTGCCGTCCTCGCCCTTGGCGATGTCGATCGGTGCCACGACGGTGTGGGTCAGCTCGCCCTTGGGGCCCTTGACCTTGACCGTGCGGCCGTCGATGGTGACGTCCACGCCGGCGGGAACCGCGATGGGGAGCTTGCCGATACGCGACATAGCTGTTTCCTCCGTTCCCTTCTGCTACCAGACGTAGGCGAGGACTTCCCCACCCACGCCCTTCTTGCCGGCCTGCTTGTCGGTGAGAAGCCCGTGCGACGTGGAGATGATCGCCACGCCGAGGCCGCCCAGCACCTTGGGCAGGTTGGTGGACTTCGCGTACACCCGGAGACCGGGCTTGGAGATCCGCTTGATGCCCGCGATGGAGCGCTCACGGTTCGGGCCGAACTTCAGCTCGAGAACGAGGTTCTTGCCGACCTCGGCGTCCTCGACCTTCCAGCCCGTGATGAAGCCCTCCTGCTGGAGGATCTCCGCGATGTGCGACTTGATCTTGGAGTGCGGCATCGACACCGAGTCGTGGTAAGCCGAGTTCGCGTTCCGCAGACGCGTAAGCATGTCTGCGATCGGATCAGTCATGGTCATGAATTGGCCTGTGGCCTTTCTCGCCGGGGTTTCCTATATGCGCCATCCCTCTCCCCGTACATGGACGGGACGGGTGCGGTGCGGGGACCTACGGCGTAGTAAGTCGTTCAGGGCGGCAGAGGCCCAACCCTCCCAGCCTAAGCCATGAGAGTCGGCGCCCCTACCGTCCCGGTTGCTTACCGAGAGGTCCAGGTATCCCTAAAAGTCGGGATTACCAGGAGCTCTTGGTCACGCCCGGCAGCTCGCCACGGTGAGCCATCTCACGAAGGCACACGCGGCACAGGCCGAACTTGCGGTACACGGAGTGCGGGCGACCGCAGCGCTGGCAGCGGGTGTAGCCACGCACACCGAACTTGGGCTTGCGAGCAGCCTTCGCGATGAGAGCCTTCTTCGCCATCTCGCTCACGCCTCCTTGAACGGGAAGCCGAGGTGACGGAGAAGGGAACGGCCCTCTTCGTCGTTGGTCGCCGTGGTGACCACGGTGATGTCCATACCCCGGACGCGGTCGATCTTGTCCTGGTCGATCTCGTGGAACATGACCTGCTCCGTGAGACCGAAGGTGTAGTTGCCACGGCCGTCGAACTGCTTGGGGGACAGGCCGCGGAAGTCGCGGATGCGCGGGAGCGCGAGCGACAGGGTGCGGTCCAGGAACTCCCACATGCGGTCGCCACGGAGCGTGACGTGGGCACCGATCGGCTGGCCCTCACGCAGCTTGAACTGCGCGATGGACTTGCGGGCCTTGGTGACGGCCGGCTTCTGACCGGTGATGGTGGTCAGGTCGCGGATCGCGCCCTCGATCAGCTTCGAGTCACGGGCGGCGTCGCCGACACCCATGTTGACCACGATCTTGACGAGGCCGGGAACCTGCATGACGTTCTCGTACTTGAACTCGTCACGCAGCTTGCCCGCGATCTCGTCGCGGTACTTCGTCTTCAGACGCGGAGTGGTGGTGGTAGCCATCAGATGTCCTCACCCGTCCGCTTGGCAACGCGGATCTTGTTGCCGTCTTCGTCGAAGCGGTAACCGACACGCGTGACGACCTTCTGACCGTCCTTCTCCACGACCAGCTGGACGTTGGAGACGTGGATCGGCGCCTCGGTGGTCACGATGCCGCCGGCCTGCGAACCGCTGGCGGTCGGACCGGCCTTCGTGTGCTTCTTGACCCGGTTGACACCCTCGACCAGGACACGCTCCTCGCGCGGGTAAGCGGCAATGACCTTGCCCTGCTTGCCCTTGTCCTTGCCGGTGATGACCTGGACCAGGTCGCCCTTCTTGATCTTCATGCTTACAGCACCTCCGGCGCGAGCGAGATGATCTTCATGAACTTCTTCTCGCGCAGCTCACGGCCGACCGGGCCGAAGATGCGGGTGCCGCGAGGGTCGCCGTCGTTCTTCAGAATGACGGCGGCGTTCTCGTCGAAGCGGATGTACGAGCCGTCCGGACGGCGGCGCTCCTTGACGGTGCGAACGATGACCGCCTTGACGACGTCACCCTTCTTCACGTTGCCACCGGGGATCGCGTCCTTGACGGTGGCGACGATGACGTCACCGATGCCCGCGTAGCGGCGACCGGAGCCACCGAGCACACGGATGCAAAGGATCTCCTTCGCACCAGTGTTGTCGGCGACACGCAGTCGCGACTCCTGCTGGATCACGTCTATCTCCTGTTTGTCTGCCGGTTCCCGGCAGGGATTCCGTCACGGAACCCCTGCCGAGCCTGGCGGAACTGTCCTGCGAGGCAGCTGCCCCGCAGGCGTGCTTACGGGAATTCCCTGGAGGGAATTACCTGCTACTTGGCCTTCTCGAGGATCTCGACGACGCGCCAGCGCTTCGTCGCGGACAGCGGCCGGGTCTCCATGAGGAGGACGCGGTCGCCGACACCCGCGGCGTTCTGCTCGTCGTGCGCCTTGAGCTTGTTCGTACGGCGGATGACCTTGCCGTACAGCGCGTGCTTCACGCGGTCCTCGACAGCGACGACGACGGTCTTGTCCATCTTGTCGCTGACGACGAGACCCTCACGGGTCTTGCGGAAGCCACGGGCCTCTGCGTTCTCAGTCACGTTCTTCTCGCTCATCAGGCGTTCTCCACCGTTTCGATGCCCAGCTCACGCTCGCGCATCAGGGTGTAGATCCGCGCGATGTCCTTGCGGACCGCCTTCAGACGGCCGTGGTTCTCGAGCTGACCCGTCGCCGCCTGGAAGCGGAGGTTGAACAGCTCTTCCTTGGCCTCGCGGAGCTTCGCCAGAAGCTCCTCGTTGCCCAGCTCGCGCAGCTCGGACGCCTTGGTACCGGCCGACATCACGCTTCACCTGCCTCGCGCTTGACGATCCGGCACTTCATCGGCAGCTTGTGGGCCGCACGGGTCAGCGCCTCACGGGCGATCTTCTCGTTGGGGTACGACAGCTCGAACATGACGCGTCCGGGCTTGACGTTGGCGATCCACCACTCAGGAGAACCCTTACCGGAACCCATGCGGGTCTCGGCGGGCTTCTTGGTGAGCGGACGGTCCGGGTAGATGTTGATCCAGACCTTGCCGCCACGCTTGATGTGACGGGTCATCGCGATACGAGCCGCCTCGATCTGGCGGTTCGTGACGTAGGCCGGAGTCAGCGCCTGGATGCCGTACTCGCCGAACGCAACCTGCGTGCCACCCTTGGACATACCGTCGCGCTTCGGGTGGTGCTGCTTGCGGTGCTTGACCCTACGGGGGATCAGCATTTCGGTCAGGCCTCCGTTCCGGTGCTCTCAGCCGGAGCGGCGGCGGGGGCCTCGGCCTTGGGGGCCTCGGCGCCGGCAGCCTGCTGCGGCTTGCGACCGCGCCGCTCGCCACCGCGGCCACCACGGGCCGGGCGGTCGGCACCACCACGGGCCGGGCGGTTACCCGCACGGGCCGCAGCGTTCTCGGCGCGGACCTCGGCGATGTTCTTGACGTCGCCCTTGTAGATCCAGACCTTCACACCGATGCGGCCGAAGGTCGTCTTGGCCTCGAAGAAGCCGTAGTCCACGTTCGCGCGGAGCGTGTGCAGGGGCACACGGCCCTCGCGGTAGAACTCCGAGCGGGACATCTCGGCGCCACCGAGGCGGCCGCCGCACTGGATCTTGATGCCCTTGGCGCCGGCCTTCATCGCCGACTGCATGCTCTTGCGCATGGCACGGCGGAAGGAGACGCGGGAGGAGAGCTGCTCGGCGACGGCCTGGGCCACCAGCTGAGCGTCCGTCTCCGGGTTCTTGACCTCGAGGATGTTGAGCTGGACCTGCTTGCCGGTCAGCTTCTCCAGGTCACCGCGGATGCGGTCGGCCTCGGCGCCGCGGCGGCCGATGACGATGCCCGGACGAGCGGTGTGGATGTCCACGCGGACGCGGTCACGGGTGCGCTCGATCTCCACCTTCGAGATGCCGGCGCGCTCCATGCCGGACGTCATCATCCGACGGATGGCGACGTCTTCCTTGACGTAGTCCTTGTACAGCTTGTCGGCGTACCAACGCGACTTGAAGTCGGTCGTGACACCGAGCCGGAACCCATGCGGGTTAACCTTCTGGCCCATTACCGGGTTCCTTCCTTGCTGCTGACGACCACGGTGATGTGGCTGGTCCGCTTGCGGATCCGGTAGGCACGGCCCTGGGCGCGCGGCCGGAACCGCTTCAGGGTCGGGCCCTCGTCGACGTACGCCTCGGAGATGTAGAGGCTGTCGGCGTCGGTGTGGTCGTAGTTGTGCGCGGCGTTGGCAATGGCGCTGTCGAGCACCTTGCCCACCGGAACCGAGGCTGCCTGCGGAGCGAATCGCAGAACAGCCTGGGCCTCCGTGGCGTCCATGCCACGGATGAGGTCCACCACACGGCGGGCCTTCATGGGCGTGACGCGGATGTACCGCGCCTGGGCCCTGGCTTCCATGGTTGTCCCTTCAGAGTTACTTACGTGTCTGAATGCGATCCGCGGTTAGCGGCGCTTCGACTTCCGGTCTTCCTTGACGTGGCCCCGGAAGGTGCGGGTCGGCGAGAACTCGCCGAGCTTGTGGCCGACCATCGACTCGGTGACGAACACCGGGATGTGGGTCTTGCCGTTGTGCACCGCGATCGTGTGGCCGAGCATGGCCGGGACGATCATCGAGCGACGGGACCAGGTCTTGATGACGTTCTTGGTGCCGGCTTCGTTCTGCGTGTCCACCTTCTTCATCAGGTGGTCGTCGACGAAGGGCCCCTTCTTCAAGCTACGAGGCATCTCAACCCGTCCTTAGCGCTTCTTGTTCGTCTTGCGGCGGCGGACGATGTACTTGTTCGACGCCTTCTTGGGCGAACGAGTACGGCCTTCCTTCTTGCCCCACGGGGACACAGGGTGGCGACCACCGGAGGTCCGGCCCTCACCACCACCGTGCGGGTGGTCAACCGGGTTCATGACCACACCACGGACGGTCGGGCGAACGCCCAGCCACCGCTTACGGCCGGCCTTGCCCCAGTTGATGTTGCTCTGCTCGGCGTTGCCGACCTCGCCGACGGTGGCGCGGCAGCGGACGTCGACCAGGCGGATCTCGCCGGACGGCATGCGCAGGTGGGCCATGGAGCCCTCCTTCGCGAGCAGCTGCACGGAGGCACCGGCGGAACGGGCGAACTTGGCACCGCCACCGGGACGGAGCTCGATCGCGTGGATCGTGGTACCGACCGGGATGTTGCGGAGGGCCAGGTTGTTGCCCGGCTTGATGTCGGCCCCGGGACCGTTCTCCACGGTGTCGCCCTGCTGCAGGTTGCGCGGGGCGAGGATGTAGCGCTTCTCGCCGTCGGCGTAGTGCAGCAGCGCGATGCGCGCGGTGCGGTTGGGGTCGTACTCGATGTGCGCGACCTTCGCCGGCACGCCGTCCTTGTCGTGACGACGGAAGTCGATCAGACGGTAGGCGCGCTTGTGTCCGCCACCCTGGTGGCGAACGGTCACACGACCGGCGTTGTTACGGCCGCCCTTGCTGTGCAGGGGACGGACCAGCGACTTCTCCGGCGTGGACCGCGTGACCTCGACGAAGTCGGCGACGCTGGCGCCACGACGGCCCGGCGTAGTCGGCTTGTACTTGCGGATTCCCATTTCTCAGTCCTCGTCCGATATCGGACGATCCGGACCGCCCTTAGGCGGTCGGACCGCCGAAGATGTCGATACGGTCGCCCTCGGCGAGGGTCACGATCGCGCGCTTGCTGCCGGCACGCTGACCGAAACCGGTCTTCGTGCGCTTGCGCTTGCCCTGGCGGTTGATCGTGTTGACCCCGGTGACCTTGACGTCGAAGACCGCCTGGACGGCCTGCTTGATCTGGGTCTTGTTGGCGTTCGGGTCGACGATGAACGTGTACTTGTTCTCGTCGAGGAGCGCGTAGCTCTTCTCCGAGACGACCGGCTTCAGCAGGACGTCACGGGGGTCCGTGTACGACTTGCTCAGCGGCGTCTCGACGGTGTTCTTGCCCTCGGCGGCGTGGCGACGCGCCTTGGCGACGCGCGCGGCCTTGGCGGCCTTGGCGGCCTTCGAGGCAATAGCGGGGTGACGGATAGCCATCAGGCCTCGCTCCCTTCGGTGTCAGCAGCCGACGACGCAGGCGCGCCGGACACGAAGGACTCGAAAGCGGCCTGGGTGAAGACCACGTCGTCGGAGACGAGAACGTCGTACGTGTTCAGCTGGCCCGGCTCCAGGATGTGGACCTGGGGCAGGTTGCGGGCGGACAGCCACGCGGCCTCGTCGGAGCGGTCGGCGACCAGGAGCAGGTTCTTGCGCTCCGAGATCTTGCCGAACAGGCTCTTGGCGGCCTTGGTGGAGACCTGGCCCTCGACCACGCCGGAGACGACGTGGATGCGGTTGTGACGCGCCCGGTCGGTGAGGGCACCGCGCAGGGCGGCGGCCTTCATCTTCTTCGGGGTGCGCTGCGAGTAGTCACGCGGCACGGGACCGTGCACGACGCCACCACCGGCGAACTGCGGCGCGCGGGTCGAACCCTGGCGGGCGCGACCGGTGCCCTTCTGGCGGTACGGCTTCTTGCCGCCACCGCGGACCTCGCCACGCGTCTTGGTCTTGTGCGTGCCCTGACGGGCCGCGGCCAGCTGCGCGACGACGACCTGGTGGATCAGCGGAACGCTGACCTTGGCGTCGAAGATCTCCGCGGGGAGCTCGACGGAACCGGCCTTCTCGCCCGCCGGCGAAAGGATGTCAACAGTGCTCATCGGTTACCTCAGGCCCCCTTGGCCGCGGTGCGGACCAGGACGAGGCCGCCGTTCGGACCGGGAACCGCGCCCTTGATGAGCAGCAGACCCTTCTCCGCGTCAACGGCGTGGACGGTCAGGTTCTGGGTGGTGACCCGCTCGTTGCCCATGCGACCCGCCATGCGGAGGCCCTTGAACACGCGGCCCGGGGTGGCGCAGCCACCGATGGAACCGGGCGAGCGGTGCTTGCGCTGGGTGCCGTGACCGGCGCCGAGGCCCTTGAAGTTGTGACGCTTCATGACACCGGCGAAGCCCTTGCCCTTGCTCTTGCCGGTCACGTCGACCTTCACGCCGGCCTCGAACACCTGCGCGGTGATCTCCTGGCCCAGCGTGTACTCGGAGGCGTCCGCGGTGCGGATCTCGACGAGGTGACGACGCGGGGTGACGTCGGCCTTGGCGAAGTGGCCCTTGAGGGGCTTGTTCACCTTGCGCGGGTCGATCTCGCCGAAGGCGATCTGGACCGACTCGTAGCCGTCGACGTCGTTCGTACGAACCTGGGTCACGACGTTGGGGCCGGCCTTGACGACGGTGACCGGGACGACACGGTTGTTCTCGTCCCACACCTGCGTCATGCCGAGCTTCTCGCCCAGGATGCCCTTGATCTGCTTAGCCATTCTCAGCCCACCAGCCTCAGAGCTTGATCTCGATGTCGACACCGGCCGGGAGGTCGAGTCGCATCAGAGAGTCAACGGTCTTGGGGGTCGGGTCGAGAATGTCGATCAGGCGCTTGTGCGTGCGCATCTCGAAGTGCTCGCGCGAGTCCTTGTACTTGTGCGGCGACTTGATGACGCAGTACACGTTCTTCTCAGTGGGCAGCGGCACCGGGCCCGCGACCGACGCACCAGTGCGGGTCACCGTCTCGACGATCTTCTTCGCCGAGGAGTCGATGACCTCGTGGTCGTAGGCCTTGAGCCGGATGCGGATCTTCTGTCCCGCCATGGCTACTCAGTAGTCCTGTCTCTTCTTACGCTCTGGGACCCGGTGGTTTCCGGTACCCGCCGCCTCCGACCCACGCGGTCGGGCGTGTCGCGCTCCCGCTGACATGAATGTCCCTTGTTCGAACATCCCTGCGGGGAATGCGCACGGCCCTTCCGGAAACCGCGGACCGGGGACCTCGGGCCCACCGGGCGCCTGGCCGGTGTCGCGCCCACACTTCCCGGAAGATTCCCGTACGTCCGCCCCAGTGCTGCCCGTGGGCAGTTAGGACGACGAGTACTGTGGGACTCGCTTCCGGTCCTCCCGGCGGGAGGCGCGCAGCATCAACACTCGACCGAGCAACTCCGACAGTCTGCCATACGGGCGGGGGGCTCCGCCAATCGAGCCGTAGAGATTACCCCCGGAGTGACGCAGGTCAAACCGGAGTCGGCCCGGCGGCGCGCCGGGTGACACCAGGGGCGCCGCACGCGCGTTCCACGGCATCCGGACTCGTTCCCGGGACACGGTAGTGACGTACACCGGAACCCTGCTGCGCTCCGTGCCGCCCGCATACCTGATGGTGCGGTTCGGCTACCTGGACCTCCGCGTGGTCGCTTCCGATCGAGGCGCACCCCCGCGAACGCGACTTTCCGCCGTGCTGCTGGGGGCAATCAAGCCGCCAGCCGTACGCCGGTGCAGCCGCGCTGCTTCGCCTCGTGGTCGGCGAAGGCGCGCAGGGCGTCGCGGGCGAACGAAGCGGAGTAGTGCGGGACCGGGTAGGTGTCGGTGTCCCCGTCGTGCAGGTGGTACAGCACGAACACCGCCCGCTGCGCCGAGTGCGGGCAGGTCGCGGTGGCCCAGGCGTAGTCACGGTCGCGGTGCGCGGGGCCATACCCCTTTTCCAGCTGGTCGCCCTCGCTGGTCAGGAAGTCCTTGGCGGCGGCGCCGTAATAGGCGTAGAGGCCGTAGCCGGGCTTCTTCGCCTCCGTGACCAGGTAGCAGTTGGTCTGCGGGGCATCCGGGTCCGCCGGGTACTCCATGACCTCGGGCGTGTCTGCCGCCGCCGCGTCCATTCCGCGCAGCGCGGCGCAGGAGCCCTGGGCCCGCGCCAGCGGCTTCGCCGTTCCGGACGCACCCAGCCGTGCGGTGGACAGGCCGGTGAGCCGCTCGCCTGCCTTCACCTGGCAGCCGTGCTTCTCGGCCGCCTTCTCGGCGGTCTCGGTGGTCACCCGGCCGAGACCGGTCAGGGTCGTGCTGTTCGACGTGCCGAGCAGGTCACCGTAGGCGACCAGGGCTTTGTCCTTCTGGTTGACGCAGTCCAGCGCGGCCATAACCTGGTAGGTGCCGCCCTCGTACCTGAGGACACCGGACCAGCCGTGGCCGAGGGGCGCCGCCTGCTCCCGCACTCCGTCGTAGTCCGCGTTGTACCAGGTGAGCGTGGCGGACGGAGCCTTCGCGGTGCTCCAGCGCAGCTTCAGCTCCAGGGCACTGCCCTGCGGCCCGGACTCCTGGGTGCGGACCAGGCAGGCGGCCAGGTAGTCGCCGTCGCCCTCCTCCTCGGCCCTGAAGTCCGACGCATGCAAAGCCTCGCTCAACCCGCCCTGTGCCAGCGAGCCGCCGCACGCCCGGTCCAGCGACTCCTCGCCGCCACCGGAACCGAAGGCACCGCTGCCGTAGAGCACCGCTCCCACCAGTGCCAATACCAACAGGCACGCCCCCGCGTACCACCCGGCGTGCACCCGCCGGGCCCCGGATTTCGTCTGCATCATGCTCATTCCGTCGAAGGCCGTCGCGCGCCGGTCAGCGGTCGGCGCGCAGCGTGCTCAGGGTCCGGTCACGTCCGTGCGCGTACTCGTCCTGACCCGCGTGCACGTAGAACTTCGTCCAGTCGCTGTCGACTGCGTGCCCACGGCTGTCCGCCCACGACCTGACCAGCTTCTCGACGTCGTGCTGGCCGGCGTCGTAGGTCTTGGCGTTCTGTTCAGTCGCGGCGAGGTTCGCCTCCGCCACGTGCTCCTTGTTCGACTCGTACGCCCACACCCGTCGGGGTTCTTGGAGTCGCGGACGTGGATGGTGGTGGGGGCGGGGGCGAACTCGACGCAGTCGTTGCCGTTGCTGCTGATGTAGCTGCTCTTGAACCAGCGGCGTTCCGGGGTGCCCATAGTTCTCCCAGCGCTTGCTCGGTGAAGGGACCGACTCCCGTTCCGTCCACGAACTTCAAGACCTCGATCAGACCGCCCGTCCCGGGGTGATCCGCGCGGTTTGGTCGGCATCACCTGAAGCGCCGACTCCGGTCTGGGGATGCGCGCTCCCCGCTCGATCTCGCGGATCACGGCCCGCAGTTTCAGGCTGCTGCTGTCCCCCACCACCTCACGCGGCGCCCGGCTCGCCCGGCTGCTCGCCACGGAACACTTGCGCGGCTGGGGGATCCTGACGGACGCGGCCACGCATGTGATCGCCGAGCTGGCGGCGCACGCCGCGACCCACGGCCGGGTGCCCGGCGGAAACTTCCGGCTCGCGTTGGGCCGAGATCCAGCGACCAGTCCAGCTCGGCACCGGTGGCCCGCCGGACGGAGGGGACGCGGTCGCCAGTCGGCGTCCGAGCTCCGGAACGCGACGTGGGCGCCTCTGGCCCGGCGCACCAAGCTGCCACGAGAGGGGGACCTGCCGACGCCCTCGGTCGCCTGGTGCTCGTTCACGACGGCCGCTCAGAAACGTTCGACCTCCTGGCCGTCCGGGACCTTGTAGCAGCCGGAGACGACATGGAGGCTCAGCTTCGGCGGGTCGTTCTTGGCCCGCTGGACGATGTTGACGCCGGCCTTGTGCTGATCGTTGTCGGCGGTCAGGTTGATGTTCCTGTTCTTGCTGGTGTCCGGCCCGTACGTGACGATCTTCCATCCGTGCTTGGGCAGCTCGGTCTTGAGCCGCTCCATCGCCACGTCGAGGTCTTTCGCCGACGCCGGATAGAAACTCCACCAGTGGAAGATCCGGAAGTGGGTCTTCGTGTCCTTTCCCGTGCATTCCGCGACGAACGGACGGCTGTCGGACGTCTTCCCCCTGACACCGATGAGATCGTAAATGCCGCTGGACAGCCTTTCCATCGCGTCGGAGGCGTCACGCGTGGTGCTCGTGCCGGCGGACGGGGTCGTGTCGGAGTCTTTCTCAGTCATGCCGCATCCAGTGATGGTGGTCAGTACAAGAGGCAGGGCGAGCGCACAGGCGCCCAGTCTGGTCTTCACGTCGGTGAGCCTTACGTCGTCGCAGCTACTTGACATGCGCCCACGGGTCGGGCGGCGGCTTCAGTGCCACATCATCGCCCTTCCCGACGACGACCAGGGCCTGGTTCTCCAGGCTCTGCGTGGGCCCGTGAGGCGTCTCGTCCCAGTAGCCGCTGTGGCCTTCGGTGTCCGTGGTCATCTGGTTGGCGCCGAATTCCGGATCGCTGGGGATGATGAAGCGGTCCCCGCCGTGGCCCCATCGACCGATGTCCGGGACCACGTCTCCGTCGGCCTCCTCGTTCCACACGTGTCCCTTGGGGACGTCCAGCTCGTCGGCACCGGAGACCTTGACCCCGGGGCTGCCGGCGAAGACGAGATCATCGGCGCTGACATGGCCCGTCTGGGCCGCGGCGCCGACGAGTGTCGTTCCGTACGAGTGCGCGATGACCGTACGGTGCGGGTGCGTATCGCCGGTGTGGGTGGCGTCGAGCCCGTCCAGGAAGTTGTTGAACGCCGGGGCCCCGTCGTACGCGTAGTGCTCGAACGGCGCGTCCTTCCAGACGCTGTCCGGCGCGTCGTAGCCGAGCCAGGTGATCGTGGAGACGGATTTCCCGTCGGCCTCGTCGTTGGCCGCGTGCCAGACCTTGACCATCCGGTCGATGTTCCCGCCGATGTTTCCCAGCTCCGACGTCGTGCCCGGCACATAGACCGCCTGGTGGTCCGCGGTGTCCGGGTTGCCGTTGGCGATGATCGCCCGGCCGTCCCCGTCCGTGCTGAATCCCAGGAGGTACGCCTCGGGCAGCCCGTTCTGACCCGTCGCGTCGAAGCGCGTCTGGATCGCGTCCATGCCGTCGAGGGACTTGCGCGCGTTCTTCCGTGCCTCGTCCCAGTCCTTCCACGCCTGGCTCTCGACGTTGAGGCCCTTCGGCATGGCCCCGGTGTACGGGTCGATGTAGGGCTGGAACCGCTCGGGCTCCGGATGCTTCTTCAGCCAGTCGCCGTAATCCAGCTGGGCCTTCGCGTGGGCCTCGTCGAGCACCACTCGGTTGGCCTGGTCCCGCACCGTGGCGGGGAGCCCGTCGAGCGCGCCGACCGCGTCGGGGTGCACGGAGAGGTAGTCCGACCGCTGCTCGTCGGTGAGGCCCTTCCACCAGGCGGCGTTGTCCTTCGGGCTGCCGTGCCGGGGAGGCTGCGGCAAGGAGTCGAGGTAGCCCTTGCCCGCGTCGCGCACGCCGTCCGTGTCCGACTTGACGTCGGTCCAGTCCTTGTCGGAGACCACCAGGTCGTCGTCGGCCTTCAGGGCGCGCAGCTTCGGGGCCCACTTGGCATCCGCGTCCGTGGCTTCCTTCAGGGCGTCGCCGATGCGGTCGGCGAAGCCGATGGCCTTGCCGAAGTTCGGATTGGGGTGGATGTTGGCGGCCTGCCGCTCCAGAGCGGCCGCCGTCGGGTCCGTCGGGCTGGTGCTCACCCGCACCGTGCCGCCCTCCGGCACCTTGCCGTCGACTTCCTTACCCCCGGCCGGGAAGGTCACCGATCCGTCCGCGCCGACCGTGCAGCCGGCCGCCTTGGCGTCCTCCATCGCCGCCTCCAGCTTCCGCTTGGCCGCGGCCATGTCGAAGGCGAAGCCGTTCAGCGCGGTGCCGGCCAGCGCGCACTCGGTCTCGGCGTAGTGGAAGTCCTTGGACAACTCCTTCAGCTCGCGCAGGGCAGCCTTCGCGGTCTCCCCGGAGAGCTGGTTGCGGATCCCCGCCGAGATCCGGTTGTCGATCGCTTCCCTGGCCTTGCCGGCCATCTCGCTCGTGGCGCGGTAGCCGTCCGCGGCTTCCTGGTACTCGGACGGCTTGATGGCCTTCAACGCGGCAAGATCCATGACCTGCTCACTTGCCCTTCGCCTGGCCGCCGACAGCCTCGGTGTCCTGGTACTCCGTCTTGATCTTGTTCAGCCCGTCCCGGACGTCTCCGTCGGTCATCGACAGATCGCGCCCCGCGCGCTCCAGCAGACCGCCCAGCTTCCCGCAGCGGCCGCTCACGTCACCGACGTACTTCTTCCAGGACTCGAAGAGCTCCTTCTGCGCCGCGGCCGACTCGCACCCGGCGCCGTCCCCCAGCCCCGACTGCCCCTGGTCCAGCTTCCCCAGCGCCGTGCTCACATCGGTCCGCAGGCCCGTGACGTCGCCGCCGGCGGTCGACCAGACCTTCCGGTCCGACTTCAGGGGGTCCGGGCCGCCACCGGAGGAACCGCCGCTACCGGCGTCCGGTACGTGGTTCAACCGCATTCGAGCGGAACCGGAACGCGTGGCCGCATCGGCCTTCAGCTGTTCCCATTCGTCCCAGGACATGCCCGTCGTCCTCCCCCGTGCCCCGTCGCCCGCTCCCCGGCCGACTCACACCGGCGTTCCTGCGCGCGGGGTATGAATTCCTTACGAGTCTCTTAAGTTAACAGGACGTCACCGCCGCCCGCTCCGTTGCAGGGACTACGGCGGTTGAGTACCTGTACTCATGCGCGTCCGGGCCGAGTCGGGCCGAAGGCGGGCCAGGTGGTGGGGTGACACCGCGGTGGCGGACGGCAGCCTCACGCCGCCGAATGACCGAGGCCGCGGCGGGACGACGGGGAACGAAGCGATAGGAGCGTGCCCCAGGACCGGCTCGCCCTCGTCAGAGCCCGCGCACGAACTCCGACCATGCCTCCGGCGCGAGGGCGATTCGGGGACCGTCGGCGTTCTTGGAGTCGCGGACGTGGATGGTGGCGGGGGTGGAGGCGATCTCGACGCAGTCGTCGGGCTCGCTGCTGCTGCTGTAGCTGCTCTTGAACCAGTGGAGTTCCGTGGTGCTCATAGTCTCCCCAGCGCTTGCTCGATGAAGGCCTGCGACTCCCTCGGCGTGAGGGCCTGCGCCCGGATCATGCCATAGCGCAACTCAAGGATGCGGAGATCTTTGGGGCTCACGACCGGACGGCGGTTGAACGCGCCACTGGAACGTCCGATCGCTGTGCCGTCGGCGAACTTCAGCACCTCGATCAGGCCTCCGGCTCCGGCGTGTTCCTCCCGGTCGGTCGGCATCACCTGAAACGTGACGTTGCGCAACTGCGCCACCTCCAAGAGGTGTTCGAGCTGTCGACGCAGCACCATCTTCCCACCGTAGGGGCGTTCGAGTGTGACTTGCTCCTGGACGAAACTCAGTGTCGGAGCCGACTCACGCTCGAAGACCACCTTCCGTGCCATGCGCGCGGCCAACGCCCGCTCCACGAGGTCTTCGGTGAGCGCGGGCTGCCTCATCTCGAACAGCGATCGCGCGTACTCCGGCGTCTGCAACAGACCGTGGAGGTTGTGACTGCCGTAGAGCAGCATCTCCACGGCCCGCCCCTCCAAGTCCGCCAGGTCGCGCACCTTCTTCGGATACCGCGCCCTCCTCATGTCCTCCATGAACGCCCGCAGATGTCCCTGCGCCCTCAGGATCTGGTCCGCCCTGTCCAGCAGTTCCGGCCGGGGAATCCGCGCCCCACGCTCGATCTTGCGGATCAGGTCCTCGCTGTACCCGAGGGCCTCGGCCAGTTCGGCCACGGTCAGCTCGGCGGCCTCCCGGCACACCTTGAGCAGACGCGCCACCGCCTGCACCACCGGCTCGATCTCGTCCCCCGGCTCGACATCCCAGCCCGGCTCGTCCACGCCCTCGTTCATCGCGCCTCCTCGGATGCGTACTCGTACTCGTGACAACGCCCGAGACAGCCGAGACAGCCGAGACAAAGGGGGGACGGTCACCGTACGTACAGCCGCTTTCCCCTACTTAGGGAAGCATGGGCGACCACGCTGAGTGACGTGAATCGAGAAACCGTCGAGCCGCCGGCCGAACTGGCCCACCCCACCCTCGCCTTCATGGTCCTGCTGTCCCCCACCCGCCGCGGCGCCCGGCTCGCCCGGCTGCTCGCCACGGAGCAGTTGCGCACCTGGGGGATCCTGTCCGACGCGGCCACGCACGTGATCGCCGAGCTGGCGGCGAACGCCGCGACCCACGGCCGGGTGCCCGGCAGAAACTTCCGGCTCACGCTGCACGTCGTCGGCGACACGCTGCGCATCGAGGTGACCGACACCCGCCGCGAACGGCTGCCCGAGGCCCGACGCCCGTGCGCCGACGAGGAGTCGGGGCGAGGGTTGGTCATCGTGGAGGCGCTGGCCGACCGGTGGGGCGTGTCGTCGGACACCGTGCCGCGCAAGACCGTGTGGGCCGAGATCACTGTCCCGGCGGGCACCTAGAAGGGCGGCCTGCGACTCGGGCACCCACCGGTAGCGGGGACGTCGCGTCCGCGCGCGTCCTCAGGCCGACGGGCCCATGGGCGGTGGGCCCCACATCGGGGGCATCGGGGGCGCGGGCGCCGCCGCCGCGATGAGCCGGCGGCGACAGCGGCCGCGGCGGACCGCCGTGACGACGCAGATGACCGGGACCGCGACGGCCGCCGTCAGGAAGCAGCCGATCGCGGCGAAGATGCCGCCGACCATGCCGCCCACCTCGGGCCTGTCTCCGAGGGCGAACTCGGCCGGCAGTTCCGAGGTGCAGGTGACCGGGTAGTCGCCGGTGGTCTTCGGGGTGAACTCGAAGACGCGGTCCCAGGAGCGGGCTCCGTTGGCGACGCGGAAGGTGCCGGCCGGCCGGGTCATCGAATCGGCCAGCGCCGTCGGGACCCGGCAGTCGACGTGCCCCCTGCCGTACGGGGAGACGTAGATCGCCCGGGTCCTGCCCCTCGTGAAGCTGAAGGTGCGCTGGTCACCGCTGGCGAAACTGTGCGCCGTGTCGACCGCGTGCATCGTGTTCCGGACCGTCAGCACGATGAAGGTGACCCCGGCACCGACCAGGACGACGCCGAGCAGCGCCGCCACCACGTACCAGAAGCGCCGGGGGCGCAGGTCCCTCGCCGGAATGACGGGCGGTACGGGCGGCGGACCGCCGTAGCCGCCGTACGGTGCGCCCCAGGCGTTGGGTATGGACATGACGCCGCATCGTAGAGGAACCATCGTGGCGTGTCCGGCGAGTCGAGGGGAGGGGGCCGCATGGCGGGCCGGGAGGACACCGCGGCCGCGGCGAGCGCGGGCTGCGCGGGTCGGCCTCACGCGGGCCCTTCGCCTCGGTCCTCGTCGTACCGCACGACGGGCCCCGGCGCACTTCCCGCCCGCGCGCGTGCCGCACGAGAGGCGTCCGGCGCCGCGGGCCGCAGGGGCGCGGGGCGCCGTCCCGGCTGCTGCCCTGGCGCCCCTTCCACGAGGCCTCCGGCACGCACGACGACCAGGGCCGGGTCGTCCTCCTCGACGGCCGGCCGGCTCACCGGCCCGTCTCAACCGCCGCCCCTGCTAAGCGAGTTGAACCCCCTGCGGGCCTTGCCCGCGGTGCCCGCGCCGCCACCCGGACCCTAGTAGCGGTTTCAACAAAACCGGTGGGCATTGTCAGTGGCCTGTGACAGCATCCACGTCGGTCGCGGCCGGTGACGTCTGCGACCCGCATCACGCTGTCCACATCGACAACGCCCGCACACCCATCTTCGGGGGGTACCGAATGTCACGTTCGACGGCCATTTCGCGCCGCGGCTCCAGCCTCGCCCGCCTCACCACCGTCCTCGCCCTGACGCTGGCCTGCGCCGGCGCCACCACCGGTCTGCTGAGCGCCCCCGCGGCGCAGGCCCAGACCGTCTCCGCCGGATCGCTCTCGTTCAGCGGCGACGCGGGTGACTACATCAGCGGTGGCCAGTCGTACGCGTACGACCCCGCGTCAGGGGACAGCCTCGACGTCTACGGCTCCACCGACCACAACCACGTATCGGTCAACGTGAACGGCGCGAACGGCGACTGGTGGTATCTGGACCTCGCCGCCCCCGCCGGGCAGGAGCTCGCGCCCGGCGACTACACCGGCGCCACCCGCTACCCGTTCAACTCCGCGTCCGAGCCCGGCCTCTCGCTGGACGGCAACGGCCGCGGCTGCAACACCCTGACCGGTGAGTTCAGCGTCTCCGACGTGACCTTCGGGCCCGACGGGTACGTGCAGAAGCTGGACGCCACCTACGAGCAGCACTGCGAGGGCGGCACCGCCGCGCTCCGCGGTGAGGTGCACATCGACAACCCGGCGCCGCCGGCCGCGCTCGACCTCGGCGTCTCCGTGGACCTCAAGGGCACGGCGAGCACGCTCAACGGCAAGGCCACCATCGGCGGCACCGTCAGCTGCACCGCGCCGGTCAAGGTGAACCTCTCCGGCCAGGTCACCCAGGTCGCCAAGAAGGTCCTGATCAAGGGCTCGTACGCCACGACGGTCGCCTGCGCGCCGGACGCCCCGGCCGCCTGGACGGCCACGGCCGACCCGACGGGTACGACGCCGTTCCAGAAGGGCGACGTGGAGGTCGACGCGCAGGCCACCGCCACCGACCCGAACTACGGGGGAATCGTGACGGCGACCCAGACCGCCGTGGTGTCCCTGGCCAAGGACTCGTCGGTGGGCTGAGGCAGGACGCGCCGCCGGGGCGGCGGGTGACGCCGCGGGGGGATCGGTCGAGCCGACCGCCCCCCGCGGTGGCACCCGCCGCCCCACCGCGTTCCCGGGGGCCGTCAGGAACCCACGGGCAGGACCAGGTTGTTCGCGCTGAGCAGGTTCCCGCCCGCCGGGAGGCCGAGCGAGGTGCGCAGGGTGCCGACGGCCGGGTCGCGGAGGGAGACGACCATGCGGTAGGGGGGCTGGCCGGTGATGGTGTTGTGGGAATCGACGGGCGGCTGCAGGGACTTCGCCACGGACCGGCCGTCGTGGCCGGGGCACACGGCCTCCAGGGGAAGGGTGACCTCGCCGCCGCCGCCGTCGCTCACATCGACGAGGGCGCCCGCCTGTTCGGTGGAGGGCCAGGTGACGGGGAGGCCGTGGGCGCCGGCCACCAGGCCCTCCGGGCCCTCGATCTCCACCGCCACGCCCTCGCCACCCAGCGCGCGCGAGACGTGGAACGGCTTCTTCGAGCCGGGGGTCGCGAAGAGCAGGCCGATGGTCAGGCGGCCCCCGTCGTCGGGGTTCCATTCGTAGCCGTAATGGCTCAGGACCAGCTTCGGGCCGGGCTCATCGGTGCCGGAGGACGGCCTCGGTGGGGTGGTCGCGCTCTTCGGGAGCGGGAAGCGGTGGTAGCCCTTGGCGCCGCACCGGTCGCCGTCGGAGGTGCCTCCGCCGGGCAGGGGCACCGCCTTGGCCGGGCCCGAGGTGGGCGTGGAGGACAGGGGGATCAGGCCCATCTGGAAGGCGCCGAAGACGACCACGGCCCCGACCGCCAGCCAGGGAGCCGCGCTCGCCAGCCACGCGGTCGCCGACCTCATACGACCCGGCCGGCGCGGGCGTCGTATCCGGGCGCCTGGCAGACGGGACCGCGCCCGTGCGGACGGTTCCTTCGGGGCGCCGGCACCGCCGGCCGCCGCGTCCCGCAGGAACGCCTCCCACTGCGCGTCGGACGGGGACTCGTCGGGGCCTTCGGCGGGCGGGACGGTGCTCACGGGCTCACTTTCGTCGAACGGCCGTACGGGAGCGGTGACACGCACCGAGGGTACGACGAAGAGGCCCGTACGACCGAAGTCGTACGGGCCTCTCCAAGGTCGGTCAGCGACCTTCAAGCAAGCGGAACTTACTTGACGATCTTGGTGACCTGGCCGGCGCCCACGGTGCGACCACCCTCACGGATGGCGAACTTCAGGCCCTCCTCCATGGCGACCGGCTGGATCAGCTGGACGGACATCTCGGTGTTGTCGCCCGGCATGACCATCTCGGTGCCCTCGGGGAGGGTCACAACGCCCGTCACGTCCGTCGTACGGAAGTAGAACTGCGGACGGTAGTTGTTGAAGAACGGCGTGTGGCGGCCACCCTCGTCCTTGGACAGGATGTAGGCCTGCGCCTCGAACTCGGTGTGCGGGGTGACCGAACCCGGCTTGATGATGACCTGGCCGCGCTCGACGTCCTCGCGCTTGATGCCGCGGAGCAGCAGACCGACGTTCTCACCGGCCTGGCCCTCGTCGAGCAGCTTGCGGAACATCTCGATGCCGGTGACCGTGGTGGAGGTCTTCTCCGGCTTGATGCCGATGATGTCCACGGTCTCGTTGACCTTGAGGACACCACGCTCGATACGGCCGGTGACGACCGTACCGCGACCGGTGATGGTGAAGACGTCCTCGATCGGCATCAGGAACGGCTTGTCGACGTCACGCTCGGGCTCCGGGATGGAGGTGTCGACGGCGTTCATGAGGTCCAGGACCGACTGGGTCCACTCCGGGTCGCCCTCGAGCGCCTTCAGAGCGGAGACACGGACGACCGGAAGGTCGTCGCCCGGGAACTCGTACTCGGAGAGGAGCTCGCGGACCTCGAGCTCGACGAGCTCCATGATCTCCTCGTCGTCCACCATGTCGGCCTTGTTCAGGGCGACCACGATGTACGGAACGCCGACCTGGCGGGCCAGGAGCACGTGCTCCTTGGTCTGCGGCATCGGGCCGTCGGTGGCGGCGACCACCAGGATCGCGCCGTCCATCTGCGCGGCACCGGTGATCATGTTCTTGATGTAGTCCGCGTGACCCGGGCAGTCGACGTGGGCGTAGTGACGCGCCTCGGTCTGGTACTCGACGTGCGCGATGGAGATGGTGATACCGCGCTGACGCTCCTCGGGCGCCTTGTCGATGTTGTCGAACGGGGTGGCCTCGTTCAGCTCCGGGTACGCGTCGTGCAGCACCTTGGTAATGGCGGCCGTGAGGGTCGTCTTACCGTGGTCGATGTGACCGATGGTGCCGATGTTGACGTGCGGCTTAGTCCGCTCGAACTTCGCCTTCGCCACTGGGGTCCTCCTGTGGAGTGGTTCTGTACGCCTTACTTCATCGGCGCCAGGTGATCTTTGCTGTTAATGCCCGGGGCCCGGGGCAAACATCCGGGTTTGCGGTTGTTTGCCCCTGGAGGCTCCGGAGTCAAGCCTAAAGCGTGGGAACGCGGTGCGTTACTCGCCCTTGGCCTTCGCGATGATCTCCTCGGCGACGTTCCGCGGAACCTCGGCGTAGGAGTCGAACTGCATCGAGTAGCTTGCGCGACCCGACGTCTTGCTGCGGAGGTCGCCGACGTAGCCGAACATCTCCGACAGGGGCACGAGGCCCTTCACGACGCGGGCACCAGCCCGCTCCTCCATGGCCTGGATCTGGCCACGGCGGGAGTTGATGTCGCCGATGACCTCACCCATGTAGTCCTCGGGCGTGGTGACCTCAACGGCCATCATCGGCTCGAGGAGCACGGGCGAAGCCTTGCGCGCGGCCTCCTTGAAGGCCTGCGAACCGGCGATCTTGAAGGCGAGCTCGGAGGAGTCGACCTCGTGGTAGGCACCGTCGTGGAGGATGACACGGACACCGGTCATCTCGTAGCCGGCCAGGATGCCGAACTGCATGGCCTCCTGCGCACCGGCGTCGACCGAAGGGATGTACTCCTTCGGGATACGACCACCGGTCACCTTGTTCACGAACTCGTACGAGGTGTCGCCACCCTCGAGCGGCTCGATGCCGATCTGCACCTTCGCGAACTGACCGGTACCACCGGTCTGCTTCTTGTGGGTGTAGTCGACGCGCTCGACGGCCTTGCGGATCGTCTCGCGGTACGCCACCTGCGGCTTGCCGACGTTGGCCTCGACCTTGAACTCACGGCGCATACGGTCGACCAGCACCTCAAGGTGCAGCTCGCCCATACCACCGATGATGGTCTGGCCGGTCTCCTCGTCCGAGTGGACCTGGAACGACGGGTCCTCCTCGGCGAGGCGCTGGATCGCGACGCCGAGCTTCTCCTGGTCGCCCTTCGACTTGGGCTCGATGGCGACCTGGATGACCGGCGCCGGGAAGTCCATGGACTCCAGGATGACCGGGTTCTTGTCGTCGGACAGCGTCTCACCGGTGGTGGTCTGCTTCAGGCCCATGACGGCGACGATGTCACCGGCGCCCACCGACTCGATCTCCTCACGCTTGTTGGCGTGCATGCGGTAGATCTTGCCGATGCGCTCCTTCTTGCCCTTGACGGAGTTCAGCACCGAAGAGCCGGACTCCAGGCGGCCCGAGTAGACCCGGACGAAGGTGAGCTTGCCGAGGTGCGGGTCGCTCATGATCTTGAACGCCAGCGCGGACAGCGGCTCGTCGTCGGACGGCTTGCGCTTGACGACGACCTCGGGGTCCTTGACGTCGTGGCCCTCGATGGCCTCGATGTCGACCGGGGAGGGCAGGTAGCGCACGACCGCGTCGAGCAGGGGCTGCACGCCCTTGTTCTTGAACGCGGTGCCACAGAACACCGGGGTGACCGTGGTGCCGTCGCTCTTGCCGGACGCGATGGTGATACGACGGATCGCGGCGTACAGCTGCTCCACGGAAGGCTCCTCGCCCTCCAGGTACAGCTCCATGATCTCTTCGTCGTTCTCGGCCACGGCCTCCAGCAGCTTGCCGCGGTACTCCTCGGCAGCCTCGGTGTGCGTGTCCGGGATGTCGACGACGTCGTACATCTCGCCCTTGGTGGCCTCGGCGGACCACACGAAGGCCTTCATCGTCACCAGGTCGACGACGCCCTTGAAGTCCGCCTCGGCACCGATCGGCAGCTGCATGACCAGCGGCTGCGCGCCCAGGCGGTCGACGATCATGTCGACACAGCGGTGGAACTCGGCACCGGTGCGGTCGAGCTTGTTGACGAAGCAGATACGCGGAACGCCGTAGCGGTCCGCCTGACGCCACACCGTCTCGGACTGGGGCTCAACGCCGGCGACGCCGTCGAACACCGTCACGGCACCGTCGAGCACACGCAGGGAGCGCTCCACCTCGACGGTGAAGTCGACGTGGCCCGGGGTGTCGATGATGTTGATGGTGTGGTCGACGTCGTCCAGCGGCCAGTGGCAGGTGGTGGCAGCAGAGGTGATCGTGATGCCACGCTCCTGCTCCTGCTCCATCCAGTCCATGGTGGCAGCGCCGTCGTGGACCTCACCGATCTTGTAGGACACACCGGTGTAGAACAGGATCCGCTCGGTGGTGGTCGTCTTGCCCGCGTCGATGTGGGCCATGATCCCGATGTTGCGGACCCTGGCCAGGTCAAGTGAAGTGGTAGCCATAAGGCTTCAGTCTTCTCTCGGTCTCGATGTGGGTAGCGACTACCAGCGGTAGTGCGCGAAGGCCTTGTTGGACTCGGCCATCTTGTGGGTGTCCTCGCGCTTCTTCACAGCGGCGCCGAGGCCGTTGGACGCGTCGAGAAGCTCGTTGAGCAGGCGCTCGGTCATGGTCTTCTCGCGACGGGCGCGGGAGTAACCGACCAGCCAGCGCAGCGCGAGCGTGTTGGCACGACCGGGCTTGACCTCGATCGGAACCTGGTACGTCGCACCACCGACACGGCGGGACTTGACCTCGAGGGTCGGCTTGATGTTCTCAAGCGCGCGCTTCAGCGTGATGATCGGGTCGTTGCCCGTCTTCTCACGCAGACCCTCCATGGCGCCGTAGACGATGCGCTCGGCGGTGGAGCGCTTGCCGTTCAGCAGCACCTTGTTGATGAGGGAGGTCACCAGAGGAGAGCCGTACACCGGGTCGATGATGACCGGGCGCTTCGGGGCGGGGCCCTTACGAGGCATTCTTACTTCTCCTTCTTGGCGCCGTAGCGGCTGCGGGCCTGCTTGCGGTTCTTGACACCCTGGGTGTCGAGGGAGCCGCGGATGATCTTGTAGCGAACACCCGGCAGGTCCTTCACACGGCCGCCGCGCACGAGCACGATGGAGTGCTCCTGCAGGTTGTGGCCCTCACCCGGAATGTAAGCGGTGACCTCGATCCCGCTGGTCAGACGCACACGCGCGACCTTACGCAGGGCCGAGTTCGGCTTCTTCGGGGTGGTCGTGAACACACGCGTGCAGACGCCGCGACGCTGAGGGGAACCCTCGAGTGCGGGCGTCTTGTTCTTTTCGACCTTGTCCTGCCGGCCCTTGCGGACCAGCTGCTGGATCGTAGGCACTACTTCTCCGGTTTCTGTGTGCCGAATAGGTACAGCTAACCTGGAACGTCACCGACCCACGCGGTCGGGTGTGTCGAATCCGCCAGACTCCCGCCGCAAGGCGGAAAGGGCGCGAATTACGGTGGCCGGTTGCGGCTCGCCATACGGTTTCAAGGCACGCACAGCAGCCAGGGCACACCCCAGGCACAAGGTCTGAGCGTACCTAGGCGACAGACTCCGGTCAAAACAGAAAGAGGCGGGGGCGCAGGTGGGGGTCCTCTATCACAGGACGGGGGGTGGCGCACGCCGGGAGCGGGAGGGGTGTGCGCGGCGGGGCGGGGCTCGGGACGGAGTGCGCGTGACGGGTGGGGGCTCCGGGACGAGGCGCGCATGACAGACGGGCTCGGGACGGGGTGTGCGCGGCGGGGCGGGGCTCGGGGACGGGTGCGGGTGCGGGCGCGGGTGCGGGCGCGGTGCGGGGCGTCGCGGTGGTCACAGGCGGGTCGGCGGGCGGGCCGAGGAGCGCGGCGGCGGCTCGGCGGGCGCAGCCGGGGACCGGCGTGACGGCCGGCGGACGCGGACCCGCACGACGACTAAGCACCCCATAGCCCACAGAAAACGGCGGCCGAGCCGAACAGGCGACCCGACGCCTGAGACCCAGACAGACGGCCCGGCAGGCGCAGCCACCGAACGGCGTGACGGCCGGCGGACGCGGACCCGCACGACAAGCAGGCGCCCCACAGCCCACAGAAACAGCCCGACGCCGGCAGACCCGAGGGGGTCCGCACGGCGTCGCGGTCGGGGAGAGGGCGGCCGTCCCGGCGTCGCGGCACGCCTCAGGGACCTGGCAGGCGAGGGGTGAGCCCCCGCTGTCAGGCCGACCCGCCTGGCGGCCCGGCGTCCGGCATCCGGCGCCGCAGGCCGGGCGGACGCCGCGAGGCGCGGTTCGTCAGGCGTTCGGCACCCGGCGGAGCCCCTGGGACCGACCGCGCCCCCTACGTCGCGGAGACGAGGGAGACGAGGGGACCCACCCTCCGGGTACGGACGAACCCGCGTGCGGCCACCGTGGCCGTCGCCCGGCGGGCGGCCGGTGGGACGCCGCCGCCGACAGGCGCCCCGGAGGCCGGGAAGCCGACGGGGCCGCGGACCGCCGCGGCGGGGGTCACCCGGCCATCGGCGGATACGGCGGTCCGCCGCGATCCACGGCGGCCGGCCGCACGGCGGCGGCGTCGACGAACGCGGAACGCCATGACGACCGGCCACCTCGGCGGCGACGGAGCCACCACCCCGCACGACGTACGACGGCCGGCCACACGACGGCAGAGGCGGCGGGCGCGGGAACCCCGACCACCCGCCACCCCGGCGGTCAGGGACACCACGAGCCACCACGTCGCACGGCAACCGACCGAACGGCGGGGGCGACGGCCACGGCCACGGCCACGGCCACGGCGACCAGCGCGGAAGCCGTCACCCGCTCCTCGCGGCGCGGACCGGCCACCCCGGCGATCGACGGGCGCGCGTCGCCACGTCGGCCGGCCGGCCGGAGCAGGCCACCCGCGCCGCGCGTCGGCCCGCCGTGCGGCAGCGGAGCAGGCCACCCGCGGGATACCGCCCGACGACGGGCACGCCCGCGCTCGGTCGGCCGACGGGGCCGCAGCCTGACGTGCCGTCGGGCGCCGCCGCGCCGAGCAGTTCCGCAGGCCGGGGATCGGCGGACGC
Organism: Streptomyces hygroscopicus subsp. hygroscopicus; assembly: GCF_030269125.1. Taxonomy (GTDB): domain Bacteria; phylum Actinomycetota; class Actinomycetes; order Streptomycetales; family Streptomycetaceae; genus Streptomyces; species Streptomyces hygroscopicus_C. The sequence goes on from NZ_BSSM01000015.1 coordinate 146,477, forward strand.
GACGACCGGCCGGGTTCAGGGGGCCGGGCGTTCGCCGGTGCGGCGGGTCGCGCGTTCGGCCTGGAACACGTCGGCCAGGCGGAAGAGGTGGGCGCGGCCCGACTTGCCCGCGGGCCGGAGGTGGCCGAGTTGGACCCACTTGCGGATCGTCGCGGGGGCCACGCCGACCTCCCGGGCGGCCAGCGGGGCCGGGATGAGGGGGCAGTCGTTCATCGGGTGCGGCCCTCCTGGCTGCTCGCGCGTTCCCACTCCCCTTCTTCCCACGCGTGCCGGTACGACGGGTCGTCGTGGCAGCCGCAGAGCGGGTCGGCGCAGCGGCACGCGGGGTTGATGCAGAGGATCGCGCCGCGGTCGGGAAAGGCGCGCAGGGAGACGGAGTCGCACCAGGGGCAGCGGCCCGGCATCCGCACCACCGTCTCCGTGTCGCCCAGCGCGCGGGCGCACCGGCGGGCCATGCGGCGCGTCTCGTCCCGTACGTGCGCGGACAGTACGGCGTCCCCCGCCACGTCGTCGAGCAACGCGGCGATGCGCCGCAGCCGTTCGGGCACCGGGGCCCGGCGGGCGCGCGGCAGGCCGAGCCGGTCGCGGACCGCCTCCTCCAGCTCGACCACCCCGTCGGTGAGATCACGGATGGTGTCGGAGATGTGCAGCCGCAGCGGCGCCGCGCTGTAGCCGGGGGCGACGAGTCCGTGCCGCTGTTCGAGGAGCAGGGCCTCCGTTCGCTCCTCGTGGCGGCGGGCGGCGAGGTCCGGGGGCGGCGGGGCCGCGGGGCGGGGGGAGGGAGTGGCGCGGCCGGGGGCCAGTTCGGTGGACAGTTCCGGGAACTGCTGGAGCAGCAGGCCGATCCACAGGGCGGCCTGGGTCACCGGGCGGTCGTCGTCGGGCATCGTGCACGCGTCAGACAACTCGGCCTCCGTTCTGGGCGGGTACCGCGGCGAGGTCCGCCGGTAGCGGTACCGGGCGGCCCGAGCGCCACAGGCGGCCGGCGCAGACGCCGTCGAACCAGTTGTCCGCCGGGGCGACGACCCGCTCGCAGTGACCGCGGACCGTGCAACCGGCGCACGCCCGCAGCGCGGGAGCGGCCTCCTTGACCTTCTTGGAGAAGACGACCTTGGGCGGCAGCCCGGCGCAGGCCGCGGCGGACCGCCAGCCCGGGGGTTCGAGCGGCGGGGCGTCACCACGGGCCCCGGGGGCGTCCGGAAGACGCGGTGGGCACGAGCCGGAGACGGACATGGAGCCTCCTGAGGGGGCGGAACAGGCGAGCGCGAGCGGCCCGGGGCCCAGGACGGGGCGGGCCGAAGCGCGGTCCAGACTTACAGATTGCGCGCGCGCTCGCAACAAACATTTACCCAGGCCCCCGCAGCCCCCCGACACCCCCTCCAGGCCGCCCCCTTTTACACCCTCTTCACCGTGCTTGCACGAAAGCACGTAATACCGCGCGCGCAAGCAAGCTAAACTCGGAACCCCAGAGGGAGAGCGAGCACACAGATGACCAGCCAGGACCTGGACGCGTTCGCCGCGTGGGTCGAAGACCTGATGCGCGAACGCGGATACGACATCGACAGCCCGCGGGGGGGCGGGAAGTCGCGGATCGCGGACGAGGCCGGGGTGCACCGCGCCGCCGTCACCCGGCTCCTCCAGCGGCAGAGCATGCCGGACCTCGAAACCACCCGCCGGCTCGCCCGGGTCCTCGGCGTCCCGGTGCGCGAGATGCTGATCCGCTCCGGCCGGCTGACCGCGGAGGAACTGGCCGACCCGCACGACCGTCCGGCCTCCCCCGCGCCCGGCACCGAGTTCGACCGCCGGCCCACGCTGGAGGAGGTCGCCGAGTTGCTGGGGATCCCGGCCGACCGGCGCGAGATGTTCGTACGGGTCGTGGAACAGTTCCTGCCGCAGGAGTACGAGGCCGACGCGCGGGGGCGCGAGGGGGCGCGGAGACCGGCGGAGGCGGCGGTGGGCGACTGACGTTCACGCGGACCGGCCCGACGGAGACCGCCGGCCGCCCCGGCCGCTCCCGTGGAAGGCCCCGGCCTCGCTCCCGAGGGGGCCGCTCACGCCCCGGCGGGGAACCGTCCCCGCCCGGAGAGGCGCCAACGCCCCCAGGGAAGCGCTCGCGCCTGCCCGAAGAGGCGCCCGCCCCACCCGAGGACGCACCCGCCCCGCGCGGGTGCATCGGCATGTCGGCCCCCGCGCACCCCGCCCTCTCCCCGCGGCTTTCCCTTTTTAGTTGCGTGCGCGCGCGATCGTCTGTCACAGTTGGCGCAGCGGCGGAGCTGTGCCCGCAGGCCCCGATGACAGGCCCAGGCGCCGAGGCCCCTGCCCGCCACCCACCCCGCGCCCCGCGCGCCCCCGCAGCCCCGAGGTGACCCGGCATGACCACACCCACTCCACCGAGCACGTTCCCGGACGTCGAGGCCCTGGTCGTCGACATCCTCAAGCAGGACCCGGCGCTCGCCACCGCGCTCGTCACCGTGCAGCCCCCCTCGACCTTCGACGGCACCACCGCCGCCGTGCTCGTCAACCGGCGCGGCGGCGCCTGGGTCGGCGAACTCCACGTCGACCAGCCGCTCATCGAGCTGGAGGTGTACGGCCCCACCAAGCAGGACGCGCACGTCCTCGCCAACGAGGCCCGCCGCGCGCTGCTGGCCACGGCCGGCCACCAGTACGGCACCAACCTCGTCACCGACGTGGAGGAGCAGGACGGCCCGCGCTGGCTGCCCGACTACCTCTACCGCGCGGCCAACCGCTACGTGAGCGTGCACAAGGTCCACCTCGACGTGTACTGATCCGTACCCGGCCGTCCCCCGACGGCCGCCGCGCCCCCTGACCGAAGGCCCCGCCATCCCGGCGGGGCCTTCGCCGTATCCGGAACCGCCGGATGCGGCATCCCTCATGAAGGAGACACCACCATGGCAGGTACCAACACCTCCGAGATCCGCGTCGCCGGCGTCGGCCGTCTGTACGTCGCCGGCCCCGACACCAAGGTCCCGACGACCTTCTCCACCGACGGCTCGGCCGACTGGACCGGCTGGAAGAACCTCGGCTTCACCACGGGTGACGGCGTCACCTTCAGCAAGAAGGACAAGCTGGAGCCGATCGACGTGTGGCAGGCCGTCAGCCCGGTGCACTTCGTGTACTCGGACCGCGACCTGACGCTGAAGTTCTCGCTGCTGCAGTTCAACGAGGACACGCTGCCGTTCTTCATGGGCGGCGGCCAGGTCGACGCGGTGACCGGTTCCACCGGCGTCTACAAGTACGACATCGCCGAGCGCCCGTTCGCCGATGTGCGCGCCCTCGGCCTGGAGTTCACCGACGTCCGGGCGAGCGACGGCTCCACCGTGACCTACCGCTTCGGCATCCCGCGCGGCCAGGTCACGGCGGCGGACGACATCAAGCTGGCCCGCAAGGCCGCCTCCCAGCTCGGCATCACCTTCACCGCGATGTCCGCGGCGGACGGCTCCGCGCTGGCCAGCTTCGTGATGAAGGACTCGGCGTACGCCACGGCCTGATCCGGCCGGACCCGGCGGGGCGGGCCACGGCCCGCCCCGCCGCTCCCCTCTCCCCTGTCCTCTTTTCCCTGTCCCACGGATCCAAGGAGTACGCGTCACCATGGCCCGTTTCGACGTCAACGCCGCCCGCGCCCAGCGCCTCGAAGCCCTCGGCCGTACCTGGTCGTTCGACCTGGACGGCGAGAACTACACCCTGCCCACCGAGCTGAGCCGCGCCACCGCGAAGGCGCTGCGCAAGCTCGACGACAACGACGTCGACGGGCTGCTGCGGCTGCTGATGGGCGAGAAGCAGTTCGCCCGCTTCGAGCAGCACGAGGTCACCATGCAGGACATCGCCGCCATCCTGGAGGCCTACGGCAAGGAGACCGGGCTCGGCCTGGGGGAAGACTGAGCCTCGTCGGGTTCGTCGACGAACACGCCGAGGCCCTCGAAGCGGATCTGCTCCGCTACTACGGCATCGACCTGCTCGACTGGCACCGCGACCGCCTCTCCGCCCGGCGGCTCGCGGTGCTGGTCAAGCACCTCCCCAGGGACAGTGCCCTCAACCGGGAACTCCACGGCGAGGCCGCGGACTGGTCGGTGACGGACCATCTGCTGGCGGCGGCCGTGGACCATCTCGCCGCCGCCAACTGGATGTTCGCCTGCGTCAACTCCGACGAGGGCGATCAGCCGGACGCGCCGACGCCAGTGCCGCGACCCGAGTACCGGGACACGGACGAGGACGGTACGGAGGACGAGGAGGAGACGGGGGCCGGGCCGAGGTCACCGTCCTCGGCCACCGCGGGCGGCCGGCCGCCCTCTCCCTCCCAACTGGCGCAGTTCTTCGGTTGAGAGGTCCGCGAGGCCGCTGGAACCCGCCTCATTTCCTCACCGGCGGCCCCTGCTGGTCGTCACGTCGGCGCGGCTGGGGGACCCTTCCCTCCAGCTCGTCGGCGAGGGCGCGGGCGCGGTCGGAGAGGCGGGGACGGTCCTCGTCGCGGCCGGGCGGCGGGTCCTTCGGGTCCCCACGGCGGGACTTTTCACGGGTGGCGTCGGCCTGGCGGGCCAGTGGGGGAACGCTGGGGCGGCCGTTGCGGCGGAGCACCGGGCGGCGCTCGGAGCCGGCCGGCCTGCGCTCCCGCAGCTCGCGGGCGGACAGCAGGATGTCGGCGGAACCGGTGTCGGTCACCGGTTCGACCGCGTCGTTCCCACCGGCGGCCGGCTCCGGGTCGTCCGGGGCGTTCCCCCCGGCGGCCGGCTCCGGGTCGTCCGCGGCGTTCCCGCCCGGCGTGCCGGGCGCCGGCGTACCGCCCGCGACCGTCCGCTCCCGTTCGCCGCGCTGTTCGACGCGCGTCAACTCGTCCGGTGGGGTGAGAAGTCGGACGTACGGCAGCGCGATGACCTCTCCGCCGCCCGCCTCGTCCTCGGTCCGGCGGGCGCGGCGCGGACGGCGGCCGGTGCGGGCGTCCTCCTGGCCCTGGAGGTAGGCGGCGGTGATCCGCTGTTCGTACGCCTGCCGTACGGCGGGGAGTTCCTCGTCGACGACATCGGCCCAGCCGGCGCTGTACGCGGCCAGTTCGCGCCGGTCGAGTTCGGCGCGGGGGATGACCACGAGGTCCTCGGGCGCGTGGCCGAGGCTGAGCACCAGCTCGGAGACCCGGGCGATGAGGTGGGGCAGATCAGGGGCCTGTTCCAGCCAATCGATCATGTGCCGTTGCCGCGTACCGCTCGCGTCCCCGTCCACCCCGTAGGCCCTGCTCTCGTCCCTGCCCCATCGCGCCCCCCGCGCGAGAACGGCTGCCCCTCCGCCGTCCGCCGCCGCCTGATTGCCTCTCAGGTCCCTTGCGGGTCCGGAACGTTCACTGTCGCTTCACCGATGGGAGGAACGGCCGGATCCTACTCCACGGCTTTGCCGCACATTCCGCCCGGCCCCCCGCGTCACCGCAGGTCGGGTCCACGCGACGGGCGCAAGGTCCCGGCCAAACACCGAACGACGCAAGGGGATTACTCGTACACTAGTTCGAACAGCACGCTTCGAACGCCACGGAGAAGCGCCCCACGCACCACAGCAGGACCCAGCGGACAGACCGGAAAGCAGGACGACATGGCGACTGGCACCAGCAACCTCCCGGAGCAGCCGAGCGACACCTACGCCCGCCTCGCCACCCTGCTGCACTCCCCCGCCCCGAACCCGGAGGCGCTGCTGGACCGGCTCTACGAGGAGTTGCTCGCGCGGGAGTCCCGGGCGTACGCGGCCGGCTGGTCGGACGCGCTGGCCCAGACCCGGGGGCTGCCGGGGCGGCCGTAGCCCCCTGCGGCATCGGGCGCCACGCCCGCACGACCACGGAACCGGCGGCCCGCCGGCCCGCTACCGGCCGTCACCGCGGTCGGCGTCCTCCAGGACACCCCGGTCCGGTTCCCGGTCTCCCGGCTCGGCTCCAGGCCGGGCCTCGGCATCCATGCCGACGGCCCCCTCACGGCTCTCCCGGCCGGCGCCGTCGCCCGCCCCACCGTCCTCACCCCCTACCGTTCGGCCCTCAGCCGGCCGAAGGGACCGCGTGGCCCCTCGCGGCTCCGAGCCACCCCGCCCCCCGGCCGGGGCGGCTCATCCCGCGGCGAAGCGGTGTCACCCGGCCGTCACCAGGGGCGGACCAGGCACACCATCACGAATCCCGCGACGAAGAGGGCCAGTCCGCCGCAGCCGAGCAGATAAACGGCGAGACGCTCGGCGCGATAGTCGTAGTCCTCCCGGCTCCCGGTCTTCGCCCGGCTGGGCTTCCTGCGGTCGTAGACGACGGGGACGACCGTGCCGGGGCCGCCGATCAGCTCGCGATGCCGCTCGTAGAATTCCCGCCCCTCGCCCCCCTCGGGCAGGCGGACCCGCAAGTAGACGCGGTGCAGTCCGTCCATGCGGTCATGACGTACGACCACGGCCTCGCCCTCGGTACCGGAACGCTCCAGGATCCGCAGGCGCCGGTAGGTCGCAAAGCTGGTCAATTGGATCAGCACGCCCATGGAACCCAAAATCATGAACAAGAGCCCCAAAAGGTCCACCACGCCGCCCGGCTTCCCCATTCGTGAATCCCCCCTGAAAAACCGAAGAGCACCAGAATGGGCAACCTAGTGGCCGCCGAGCGGCGACGTCAATACCCGGCATCCATGAAGCGAGGCAAAAATGGCCTGTGATTCGGATCCCCAGGTCCTGCAGAAAATTGCGGACCTCAAGAAGGACATCGGTACGGTAAACACGACGCTGAACACACACGTAAAGAACACCGGCGCTCTCACCAAGACCGACAAGCAAGACATCATCAATGCGATCAAGGGCGGCCCCGACGAGCAGAAGAAACCCTGGGAGGCTTTCGCCGAGGCGATCGGACTGAAGGATCTTTTCGATGCCTTCAAGCAGCTGAACCCGCTGACCCTGGCCATCGCAGGAGTCGCCGCCGGCATCGCCTTCCTCAAGGACAAGTTGTTCAACATCGGGAAAATCCTCAACTGGGTGTGGGAGAAGTTCACCGGCAAGATCTGGACCCTCGGCGACCATGGGCTGCCCCAGCAGCAGACACGCGCGGAGGCGGAAGCCAACAACAGCCTCTCCGTCAACCTGGACGGCGCCACGCCACGGCAGCTGAATGACCTCAAAACGGCCCTCAACGGACTTCCCCCGAAAATCCATTCCTTCAACACGAAGATCCGGGAGATGAAATCCCCGAGCGCCATCAACAAGATCACCACGGCGGTCGGGAAACTGAAGGAAAAACTTGAACCGAACCCTGCGGAAGACATCAGGGAAGTGGCCACGGCCATCGGGGAACTCCACACGAAACTGGCGCCCTTCGATCACGACAAGCTTCCCAAGCCCCGAACTCTCCGTGACATATCCGACGCCGCCAAGGAACTCAACCGGAACGCGGAGAACGTACGGAAGATGTTCCGGGACCTGGCGACCTCCGCCACCAACGCCGCAAGCGCCATTGCCTGACCGTTTCACCCTTTTCGAAGGAGGTGCGTCATGAGCCTCGTCAGCTCGTTGAAGAAGGCGTCCGGGTCTCTGGAGGACTTCAAGTCCAAGGCGTCCGGCGCGGCTGCGTCGGCCAAGGGAATCGGCAGCGCCGGCCAGAAAGGCGCCGGTCAGCTCAAGGACCTCAAGTCGGCTTCGCAGAGTGCCGAGAAGGAGCTGAAGGGCCTCAAGTCCGCGTCGGACACGGCCGAGAAGTCCCTCGGCAAGGCGGGCAGGACCGGGTCCGGCGCCGGCAAGAACCTCGGGAAGTACGAGTCCGGGGCGAGCAAGGCGGCCAAGGGCCAGGACAAGATGAACAAGTCGATGAAGGGCAACTTCTTCGGCCTGCTCATGCAGCTGCTCCAGCCGCTCATCGACAAGGTCATCGACATGGTGACCAACTCGAAGACGATGCAGAAGGTCATGAAACAGGCCTTCACCGTCATCAAGACCGTGATCAGCAGCGTCATGAAGGCCATCGGGCCGATCATGAAGAGTGCCGGCAAGCTGATCAAGTCCGTCTGGACCGGCGTCAAGTCGACGGTCTCGTCCATCTTCAAGGCCATCGCCGGCGTCATCCGGTCCGCGGTCAACACCTGGAAGTCGGTCATCAGCGGCGCGCTGAAGGCGATCAAGTCGGTCGTCTCCGGAGCCTGGAACGGCATCAAAGCCGTCATCTCGCCGGTCGTCGGCTGGATCAAGTCCGCGATCCCGAGCGCCTTCAAGGCCGTCAAGGACCGGCTGTCCAGCATCTGGGGCGGCCTCAAGGGCATCGCGAGCGGCGCCTTCAACGGCATCAAGAGCGCGGTCACCGGCCCCATCAACGGTGTCATCGGCATCATCAACCGCGCCATCAGCGCCCTCAACGGCATCCACGTGTCCATCCCGGGCTGGGTCCCGATGGTCGGCGGCAAGACCTTCGGCGTCAGCCTCCCGCACATCCCGGCCCTCGCCACCGGCGGTGTCGTCATGCCGGTCTCCGGCGGCGTGCCCGCGATCCTCGCCGAGGCCGGTGAGGCGGAGGCCGTGCTGCCGCTGAGCAAGCTCGACCTGCTGCTGCGCCGGGCCGCCGCGCGGGGCCGGGCGCCCGGCGGTGCCTCCGGGCCCGACGGCGGGGCGCTGCACATCGAGCACTACTACGCCGCCGAGAACAGCAGCCCGCAGCGGACCGCGGACGCGCTGATGTTCCTGGCGAAGGCGCGCGGATGAGCAGCGCGGTCGTACGGAACCCGTTCAAGGGGGCCCTGCCCGTCCTGCGTTCCTTCCATGGCAGGGCCGACCAGGCCAGGGCCGGCGCGCGCGCCCTCACCGACCGCGTCAAGGCGGCGGCCACGGACCTCGACCGGGTCGGGACGCCGGCCCGGCAGAGCGCCACCGCCGTCCAGCGGATCAAGTCGAGCGCGGACACCGCCGCCCGCTCCGTCACCAAGGCCGGCCGCACCGCCACCACCGCCGGGTCCCGCGTCAAGTCCGCGGGAGGCAGGGCGAAGAGCGCGGGGAAGTCGCTGGGCAAGCTCGGCGCGGGGCTCGGCGGGGTCTTCGCCGTCGTCGGAGCGCTGCTCGACGCCTCCGGTGTGCTCGGTGGGCTGCTGGACAAGTTCGGCACGGCCATGACCATCGGCTCCGGCATCATGCTCGCCGTCAACCTGATCACCCGCGCCAACCCCGTCGGCTTCCTCACCGGCATCCTCCTCCCCGTCGCCGGCTGGCTCCTGGACCTCGCGATGAACTCCGAGACCGGGCAGAAGCTGATCGAGCAACTGGCCACGCTGGTACTGGGATACGTGGAGTCGGTGCTGACCGTCCTCACACCGGTGCTCAAGGTCGTCGCGACGGTGGTGGGCACGTACGTGAAGGGGTACTTCACCGTCGTCCGCGGCGTGCTCACCGTCCTCGGGGCGCTGATCGGGACCGCCTTCGCCGTGCTGAAGGCCCTCACCACCGGCGACACCCGCGCCCTCGGCGGCAAGGTGTCGGCGGCCTGGCACGGGCTCCGGGACGCGGTGCGGCCGGTACTGGGCTGGCTCACCAAGGACGTCCCCCGGATGTTCCAGCGGGTCAAGGACGCCGTCTCCGGGACCCTGCGCGGCATGGGGCAGTTCGTCACCACCGGGGCGCAGACCGTCGCCGGGGTCGTCAAGGGGCCGATCCAGGGGCTCGTCGCCTTCGCCAACTGGGTCATCGACGGGCTCAACCACCTCAGCTTCAGCTTCCTCGGCAAGAAGTTCGGCGTGCACCTGGACAAGATCCCGATGCTCGCGCAGGGCGGCGTCGTCCTCCCCGGCACCCGGGCCCGCGCGGGAAGGGTGCTGCCGCTGACCGCCCTCGACCGGCAGCGCGCGCTCGCCGCCCGGCACCGGACCACCACCCAAGCCCGCTACCGCGTCAAGGAGTTCCACGAGAGCCACGGCGCCGGCGCCTACGGCACCGCGCAGGACCTGCTCTTCCTGGCCTCCGCCCACGCCCGCTCGTGACGACCGTCAAATGAGGTGAAGGCCCGATGGCCGACCTGACCACAACCGCATACACCGACGACGTCCCACCCGGCTCACTCATCACCCTCGACGGGCAGATGCAGTGGGCCGGACTGCTGATGGGCCCCGGCACGCCGTACGAGATCGACAGCGGCGGGCTCACCGGCTGGGAGGACCTGCCCGACTACGACACCACCGACGCCGACCACCCCACCGCGCACGGCGCCTGGCCGGGCGCCCGCTACGCCAAGCCCCGCAAGGTCGGCGCCACCGTGTGGACCCTGCCGCCCCAGGACGACACCGCCTCCTCGCTCGCCGCCATGCGCGCCCTGCGCCAGGCGCTGCTGCTCGGCGACGACGAACGCTGGCTCGCGGTGCGACTGCACGGCGAGACGCTGGCCGTACGGGCGCGGGTCAGCCAGCGGGTGCTGGCCGCCGACCGGACGTACACCACCCAGGGCGTCTCCAAGGCGACCGTGCAGTGGTACGCCACGGACCCGCGCCGCTACACCATGGACGAGCAGACCGCCGTCACCGGTCCCCCGCAGCCGGAGAGCGGGCTGACCTGGCCGCTGACCTGGCCGCTGTACTGGGGTCAGGCGACCTCCACCGGGGACGTGGACGCCGACAACAACGGCTCGGCCCCCACCCACCCGGTGCTCACCTTCACCGGTCCGTGCGTCAACCCGACCGTCACCGACCGGACCTCGGGCCTGCGGCTGCGCTACGAGATCGCCCTGGCCGCCGGTGACGAGCTGGTCGTGGACACCGCGGAGGGCACCGTCACGCTCAACGCCACCGCCTCCCGCCGGCACACCGCGGCCGCCGACAGCAGCCCCGAGGAGCTGTTCGCCTTCGAACCGGGCCGCGCCCGCCTCGCGTACCGCCCCGACAGCCACGACGCGGGCGCCCGTCTCACCGTCCGCTGGCGCTCGGCGGAGTGGTGAGACCCGCGACCGCCAGTACCCCCGCCACGAGAACACGGGAGACCGCCAGATGAACCTCCGCAGCTCCTGGGTCGCCGAGACCGGCCAGACCCGCGAGGACACCCGACTGACCCAGATCGGGGCGACCACCCCGGCCAACCCCCTCGAAGTCCGCTCCGGCATCCTGCCCGGGTCGTACGACGGTCTGAACCGGTTGTCCGGCTTCTGGCTGGACGGCACGGCCGGCACCATGCAGGCCGTCGTGCACGAGGGCCGGGCCGTCGTCGCGGCCGGCGCCACCCAGGGCGCCTACCCGGTCACGCTGCCCGAACCGTCGCCCCTGACCTTCGCCGACGGCGGGGACAACCCCCGCATCGACCTGGTCGTGCTGAAGATCTACGACGCGCTGTACGACACCGGCACCGCCGGCGGGACCCAGCCGTCCACGGCCACCCTGGAGATCATCAAGGGCACCCCAGACGCCAACCCGCAGCCGCCCGCCGCCCCGGCCATCGGGCTGCCGCTCTACCAGGTCCTGGTCCGCGCCGGGATCAGCGCGGGCAAGGGCGGCATCAACTGGAGCACCGACGTCACCGACCTGCGCACCCCCACCGTCGCGGTCGGCGGCATCCTGCCCGCCGTCGGCGACACCGGCAACGGCGCCTACCCTGGCCAGTACCGCGACTCCGGCGGCGCGCTCCAGCGCTGGGACGGCTCGGCGTGGGTGTCGTACCCGAGCGCGCTGGGCGGCATCGCCCCGGCCGGCACCGTCGGCACGGCGAGCTACACCGGGCAGTACCGGGACTCCTCGGCCGGGCTGCTCCAGCGCTGGAACGGCTCGGCGTGGGTGTCGTACCAGCCGGTGCCGAAGTGGGTGGACTACACGCCGGTCTGGGGTACCGAGACCGGCACCAAGCCGGCGGTCGGCAACGGCACGCTGGCCGGGTCGTACGTGAAGACGGGCAATGTCGTCACGGTCCGCATCTATCTCAAGATCGGCTCCACGACCAACCTCTCCGCCCAGGCCACCAACGCCAACTGGACGTTCTCGCTGCCCGTCGCGCCGACCTCCACCACCTGGAAGCTGGACGGCCGGGTGCTGACCGCGGTCGCGTTCGACCAGTCGACGCAGCTCTTCTACCAGGGCACCGCCCTGCTGGCGACGACCAACGGCGGCATCGTCCGCTCGCTGCGCGACGGCTTCGCGCTCAGCGCCGGCATCTGGGACAAGGGCCTGCCGATGACCTGGGCCGCGAACGACGTGCTGACCGTCTACGGCACCTACGAGTCCGCCTCCTGACGAAGGGCCTGGCATGACCATCAGTTGCGCATGGCTGTCCCCGGACGGCCAGACCCGGGCGGACACCCGGGTCACCCAGACCGGGGCGCTCACCCCGGTCACCGAGAGCACGGGGCGCTCGGGCGTGCTGCCGGGGTCCGCGGGCGGTCAGTACCTCACCGGGGGTCTGTCGCTGACCGGCACGACCGGCACCATGACCGCCCAGCTCGGCGCGGGCCGCGCGGTGATCCAGTCCTCGCCGGACCGCGGCGCCTACCCGGTGACCGTCACCGAGCCGGTCCCGCTGACCTTCGCCGACGGCGACGCCCAGTACGGCCGGATCGACCTGGTCGTACTGCGGATCCACGACGACGCCTACGACGGCGGCGGGCGCACCGAGGCCGTGGCCGAGATCGTCCGGGGCACGCCGGCCGCCACCCCCACGGCCCCCACCGCCCCGGACGCCTCGCTGGCCCTGTTCGCGGTGACGGTGGCCGCGGGCGCCAGCGCCGCCCAGGGGATCGACTGGAACACCGCGCTCACCGACCTGCGGTCCGCCACCGTCTCGGTCGGCGGCATCCTGCCGACCCGGGCCGGCGACACGGCCCCCGGCAGCTACCCGGGCCAGTACCGCGAGTCCTCGACCGGGGTGCTCCAGCGGTGGAACGGCTCGGCATGGACCTCGGCCGTGGTGACGTCGGCGTTCGCCTGCGACATGAACTGGGGGTCCACCAACTCGACGACGTACACGTCCACTCTGGCGAACACGACCGTCAACCCGCTGAGCCTCGGCTTCACCGCCCCGCCCACCGGCGCGGTGCTGCTGCACTTCGGCGCGCGCATGTGGACCACCGACAGCACCAACAGCTCCGCCTACATGATCCCGCAGCTCTCCCAGAACGGCACCGTCGTCTACACCGCGAACGACGGCTCCTCCTGCATGTACGGCGGCCCGGTGAGCGCCTCGGTGGCGACCATGTGGCGGCTGTACGGCCTGACACCGGGCGCCGTCTACACGATGACCGCCATGCACCGCTCCAACGACGCCAACGTCACCTGCGGGTTCGACAACCGCTTCCTGCGCGTCGAACCCGCCAACTGACCTTCCCCAGAGAGGAGTCCGACATGGCCGTACGCTCCGTCTGGCTGTCCCCCGACGGGCAGTCCCGTGAGGACACCCGGCTCGTGCCGCTCGGCACGATGACCCCCGTCTCGCCCGTCGCGTCCCGCTCCGGCATCCTGCCGGGCTCGGCCGACGGCACGACCCGTCTGTCCGGCTTCACCGCGGAGGGCGTCACCGGGACCATGACCGTCGTGGTCCACCCGGGCCGGGCGCTGGTCCAGGGCGCCGACGCGCAGGGCGCCTACCCGGTCGCGCTCGCCGAGGACCTGACGCTCACCTTCACCGACGGCGACGCCCAGTACGACCGGGTCGACCTGATCGTGCTGCGCGTCTACGACGACGCCTACGACGGCAGCGGCCGCACCGAGGCCGTGATCGAGGTCGTCCCGGGCACCGCGGCCGCCACCCCCACCGCCCCGCCCACCCCGCCGCTCGCGCTCCCGCTGTACGAGGTCCGTATCCCGAAGGGGGCGAGTGCGAGCACCGCACCGAACTGGAGTTCGGCCCTGACCGGGCGCCGTACCGCCACGGTCGGCCTCGGCGGCATCCTGCCGGTCACCAGCGACACCACCAACGGCGCCTACCCGGGCCAGTACCGGGACCTCGGCAGTGTGCTGCAGCGCTGGTCCGGCACCGCCTGGGCCGACTACCAGCCGCCGGTCGCCGTGGAGACCACCACCACCGGGGCCACCGCGACCACCGACTGGTCGGTGCTGAGCTACAGCGCCCGCCGCACCCGCGGGGTGTGCTCCTTCAACCTGGCCCTGGCCCGCACGGGCGCCAACCTCGTCGCGACCGCCGCCGGCACCACCAACCCGGGCAACCTCAACGACACGCAGATCGCCACCCTGCCGGCCGGCTGGCGGCCGGCCCAGGACAGCTACGCGATCGCCACCGACGGATACGCCGACGGCTCCGTCCGCATCCTCGCCGACGGCTCGGTGCTGCTGATCACCTGGGCGACCAGCGGCGTCATCCAGACCGGCAACAACGTGCGGATCTCCGCCTGCTACGTGCTCTGACGACCGAGGGGCCGACCGCCGTATGACCACCAACACTCCCTACCGCGCGATCTTCTGCGACCTGCTCACCGACCGCACCATCGACATCCTGCCGCTGCGCGACGTCACCGTCGACGACTACATCGGCAAGGCCGGCTCGCTCACCGGCACCATCCCGGTCCCCAACGCGGAGACCGCCGCCCGCGTCCGCCGCATCGAGGAGGGCCGCACCTCGGTCTACCTCCAGCGCGGCCACGACCTGTGGTGGGGCGGGATCATCTGGACCAGCACCCTGCACAGCGACGACCAGGGCGTCCTCACGCTGGAGATCCAGGCGGCGACCTTCGAGTCGTACGCGGGACGGCGGCTGATCCGGGCCGGGTCCCCGAAGTACGACCCCGCGTACACGCTGCCCTTCAGCGACGCGGACCAGCTCGACATCGCCCGGGGCCTGTGGACCGACATGCAGACCGCCCTGGACGGCGGGAACATCCTCGTCACCTACGGCACCGAGACCTCCGGGGTCCGGCGCACGGTCGGCTACCGGGACGGGGAGGAGACCGCCTACCTCGACGCCCTGAACTCGCTGGCCGCGCTGGAGGACGGCTTCGAGTACCACATCGCCGTCTACACCGACCCGGTCACCGGGGCGCGCGTGCGCCGGCTGGTGCTGGGCCACCCGAAGATCGAGACCGGCAGCTCCGACCTGGTCCTGGACCGGCCGGGCACGGTCCTGTCGTACTCCTTCCCGCGCGACGCCACCCGCGGCGGCACCACCGCGCGGGCCCGGGGCGCCTCCACCAACTCCGACCAGGCCAGCGAGTCCCGGCCGCTGGCCTCCACGGTCGCGGTCGCGGACCAGCTGATCGGGACCGGGCCCGGCCACGCCGGGTACCCGCGCATCGACCTGACCTCGGACCACAACGACATCAGCGACTCCACCACCCTGGACGCCGTCGCCCGGACCGAACTGAGGGCCGCCACCGGTGCGGTGGTCATCCCGGAGATCACCGTCCGGCTCGACGACCTGGTGCCGCCCGCGCTGCTCGGCCGTACCGCACGGCTGCGGATCACCGACGAGTGGTTCACCGAGGGCCTCGACGCCCGCTACCGGATCATCGGCGTCAAGGTCAGCCCGGCCCAGCGCGGCCGCCCCGACACCGCCGACCTGTACCTGGAGGATGTCTGATGCCCCAGCTGCCCGAGGACATCATCGACCGGCTGACCCAGATGGAACGCCGGATCCAGCAGCTGTCCACCGCCGTCAACACCCGGCCTGCCCAGAACACGGTCTCCGGCGGCGGCGTGGAGATCACGGGCGGCGGCTACCTGGCCGTCCGGCCGCCGTCCGGTGGACCTGCCGTCTTCGCGGTCGGCAAGTGGTCCGGCGACGAGTACGGCCTGGCGATGCGCCGCCAGACCGGCGAGACGGCCCTGACACTGAACAAGGGCGACGGCACGAGCACCGCGATGCAGCCGCTGCGGATCTTCGACAAGGCCGGCAGGGAGCTCTTCTCCGACGACGTCGTGACCGGCGGCCTCGCCCGGCCCTGGCTCGGCATGCTGCCCCCGCAGAACACCGCCATCTCGACCTGGCCGCTGACCACCGCGACCACATGGACGACGATCGCGATGTCCTACAACGTGGTCTGGCAGCCGTACATGCGGCTGCTGATCAACACCCGGGTCAGTTCCGGCGCGACCGGCAACGTCCGGGTGCTCGTGAACGGCAACCCGTGGGGCAGCCCGCTCACGGTCACCTCCGCCGCGGACTTCGACTACACGGGCCCCGTCGCCGCCGACTTCGGCACGGTCTTCCGCGCCCAGGTCAAGGTCGAGATCCAGGCCTACGTCTCCGGCACCTCCGGCACCGTCTACGCCAACCCCGTGCTGATGCACGGCTGCCAGACCCCCTGAGAAAGGCGGCACACCCATGGACATCGACACCACCCAGCCCTGGGGCCACGAGATCGACTACGCCGGCCGCGCCACCATCACCGAGGCCGGCCACACCATCCACATCAACGTCACCGACAACAGCCTGAGCTACGTCATCGGGCCGGACCCGGTCACCGGCACCTACCCTCCGGTCACGGTCATGGCCCAGTTCACCGAGTCCGGGGCGGACTTCACCGAGCTGCGCGGCTGGGGGCAGGTCACCGTCATGCCCGTCGGCACCGACCCCGTCGTGCCCGACCAGACGGCGATCCAGCGGGCGGTGGCCGCCGCGCTCGCCAACTTCGAGGCGAACACGGCGTCCTACGCCGCCCTGTGCGCCAAGTGGCCGCCGTCCACCGGCTGACCCGCTGTCCCCTCCTCTCCGCCTCCTCTCCGCCTCCCCTCCGCACCACCGCCCCGGGCCCCCGGCCCGGGGCTTCTCCCTGTCTGGAGTCCTCATGGCCACACCCCTGTCCGCCGACGCCCTCGTCGCCGCGCTGCGCGCCGAGGGCGTCACCGTCGTGGAGCAGCCCGGCTGGCGTACCCACAACCGCAACCAGAAGGGCAGCTGGGGCCCGGTGAACGGCGTGGTCATCCACCACACCGTCTCCTCCGGCACCAGCTCCAGCGTCAACCTGTGCTTCAACGGCGACTCCGCGCTGCCCGGCCCGCTGTGCCACGGAGTGATCGCCAAGGACGGCACCGTCCACCTCGTCGGCAACGGCCGCGCCAACCACGCCGGCGGCGGCGACCCGTCCGTGCTGCGGGCCGTGATCAGCGAGACGTACGGCGACCGGCCGCCGGTGCCGCACGAGCACGAGGGCAGCGCCGGTGCCGTCGACGGCAACTCCCGCTTCTACGGCTTCGAGTGCGTCAACCTCGGCGACGGACACGACCCGTGGCCCGACGCCCAGTTGGAGGCCATCGAGCGGGTCTCGGCGGCGCTGTGCCGGGCCCACGGCTGGGGCGCCAAGTCGGTGATCGGGCACCTGGAGTGGTCCGACTGGAAGAGCGATCCGCGCGGCTTCTCGATGTCCGGGATGCGCCGGCGGATCCAGACGCGGCTGTCCGCCGGCACCGGTCCGAAGGAGCCCCCGCAGCCCCCGCGCCCGCCGCGGTACCAGCCCTTCCCGGGTGTCTCGTTCTTCAAGGACGAGCCTGACTCCCCCATCGTCACCGCGATGGGGCGCCGGCTGGTCGCCGAGGGCTGCGGCCGCTACCGGGTGGGCCCGTCCGCCCAGTGGTCGGCCGCGGACCAGCAGTCGTACGCCGCCTGGCAGCGCAAGCTCGGCTACCAGGGCGCCGACGCCGACGGCTGGCCGGGCCCCGCATCCTGGGCGGCCCTGAAGGTTCCCCACACCGCCTGACGCGCACCGGAAAAGCGAGGTCCCCCATGTCAGAGGCCGCCAAGCGCACCCTTCGCACCGCCCTGCAGACCGCTGTCGGCCTGTGCGTGCTGCTGCCCACGCTGATCGACGCCGTCGGCGTCCCCCGCACCCTGCCCTGGGCCGCGGGAGTGCTGGCCGTCGCCGCGGGCGTCACCCGGGTGATGGCCGTACCCGGAGTCCAGGTGCTGCTGCCCGCGTGGCTGCGCACCGAGCACCGGCCGAACACGGACGCCGAGCTGCGGTCCCTGGGCGCCGCCGCGCCGACGGAGCGGGGTGAGGCGTGAGCGAACCCTCGTCTCCCTCCTCCCTCTCCGATCCGACCGCCGTCGCCGTGGAGCTGGAGCGGCTGCGCGGCACCGTCGAGGCCGGCTTCGCCCGGGTCGACGGCTCGCTCGCGCTGCTGGTCCAGCGAAGCGACCAGACCGACAAGCAGCTCGCCGACCACGAACAGCGGCTGGACGCCCTGGAGCGTGGCCGCTGGCCGCTCGCCAGCGTCGGCGCGCTGGCCGCCCTCGCCACCGTCGCCGTCACGGCCTGGCAGCTCACGGCCCGCTGACAGCGCCGGACAACGCCGAAGGGCGGCCACCCCCCGAGGGGAGCGGCCGCCCTTCAAGCTGCCCGCTTACTGGTTGTACGGACCGTAGTCGTAGTCCTCCAGCGGAACGGCCTGGCCGGAGCCGGTGCCGAACGGCGAGTAGTCGATGTCGTCGTAGCCGACGGCCGAGTACATCGCGGCCTTGGCTTCCTCGGTCGGCTCGACCCGGATGTTGCGGTAGCGGGACAGACCCGTACCGGCCGGGATGAGCTTACCGATGATGACGTTCTCCTTGAGGCCGATGAGGCTGTCGGACTTGGCGTTGATCGCCGCGTCCGTCAGGACTCGGGTCGTCTCCTGGAAGGAGGCGGCCGACAGCCAGGACTCCGTCGCCAGCGAGGCCTTGGTGATACCCATCAGCTGCGGACGACCGGAGGCCGGGTGACCGCCCTCCTGGACCACGCGACGGTTCTCGGTCTCGAACTTCGAGCGCTCGACCAGCTCGCCGGGCAGCAACTCCGCGTCGCCCGACTCGATGATCGTCACACGGCGCAGCATCTGCCGGATGATGATCTCGATGTGCTTGTCGTGGATCGACACACCCTGCGAGTTGTAGACCTTCTGGACCTCGCCGACCAGGTGGACCTGGACGGCACGCTGACCCAGGATGCGCAGCACGTCGTGCGGGTTGGTGGCACCCACGGTGAGCTGCTGGCCCACCTCGACGTGATCGCCCTCGCGGACCAGGACCTTGGCACGCTTCGAGATCGGGAACGCCGTCTCGTCGCTGCCGTCGTCCGGGGTGACGACGATCTTCTTCGTCTTCTCGGTCTCCTCGATCCGCACGCGGCCGGAGGCCTCGGAGATCGGGGCGACACCCTTCGGGGTACGGGCCTCGAAGAGCTCGACGACACGCGGCAGACCCTGGGTGATGTCGTCACCGGCCACACCACCGGTGTGGAAGGTACGCATCGTCAGCTGGGTACCGGGCTCACCGATGGACTGGGCGGCGATGATGCCGACCGCCTCACCGATGTCGACCAGCTTGCCGGTGGCCAGCGAACGGCCGTAGCACATGGCGCAGGTGCCGACGGCGGACTCGCAGGTCAGGACCGAGCGGGTCTTGACCGTCTCCACACCGTGCTTGACCAGCTCGTCGATGAGCACGTCGCCGAGGTCGGTACCGGCCGGGGCCAGCACCTTGCCGTCGACCACGATGTCCTCGGCGAGGCAGCGCGCGTACACGGACGTCTCGACGTTGCCCGTCTTGCGCAGGACACCGTCCTCGCCACGCTCGGCGATCGCCAGCTTGAGGCCGCGCTCGGTGCCGCAGTCCTCCTCGCGGATGATGACGTCCTGGGAGACGTCGACCAGACGACGGGTGAGGTAACCCGAGTCGGCGGTACGCAGAGCGGTGTCCGCCAGACCCTTACGGGCACCGTGCGTGGAGATGAAGTACTCCAGCACGGACAGACCCTCACGGAACGAGGCCTTGATCGGACGCGGGATGGTCTCGTTCTTCGCGTTCGACACCAGACCGCGCATACCGGCGATCTGCCGCATCTGCATCATGTTTCCTCGGGCACCCGAGTCGACCATCATGAAGATGGGGTTGGTCTTGGGGAAGTTCTCGTTCATCGCCTCGGCGACCTCGTTGGTCGCCTTGGTCCAGATCGCGATGAGCTCCTGAGTGCGCTCTTCCTTGGTGATCAGACCGCGCTCGTACTGCTTCTGGACCTTCTCGTCCTGCGCCTCGTAGCCCGCGACGATGGCCTTCTTCGCCTCGGGGACGACGACGTCGGAGATGGCCACGGTGACACCGGAGCGGGTGCCCCAGTAGAAGCCGGCCGCCTTCAGGTTGTCGAGCGTCGCCGCGACGATGACCTTGGGGTAGCGCTCGGCCAGGTCGTTGACGATCTCGCCGAGCTGCTTCTTGCCCACCGAGTAGTCGACGAACGGGTAGTCCTCGGGCAGCAGCTCGTTGAAGAGCGCGCGGCCCAGGGTCGTCCGCAGGCGGAAGGTGTCACCCTGCTGCCACTCCGGCTCGCCCTCCTCGCGCGCCGGCGGGGTCCAGCCGCGCGGCGGGATGGTGCCCACCGGGAAGCGGATGTCCACGGACGACTGGAGTGCCAGCTCACCGGCGTCGAACGCCATGATCGCCTCGGCCGTGGAGCCGAACGCGCGGCCCTCGCCCTTGGTGTCGCGCAGCTCGCCGTCGGTGGTGAGGAAGAACAGACCGAGGACCATGTCCTGGGTCGGCATCGTCACCGGGCGGCCGTCGGCCGGCTTGAGGATGTTGTTCGAGGACAGCATCAGGATGCGGGCCTCGGCCTGCGCCTCCGCGGACAGCGGCAGGTGCACGGCCATCTGGTCACCGTCGAAGTCCGCGTTGAACGCGGTGCACACGAGCGGGTGGATCTGGATGGCCTTGCCCTCGACCAGCTGCGGCTCGAAGGCCTGGATGCCGAGGCGGTGCAGGGTGGGCGCACGGTTCAGCAGCACCGGGTGCTCGGCGATGACCTCTTCGAGGACGTCGTACACCACGGTGCGGCCGCGCTCGACCATGCGCTTGGCCGACTTGATGTTCTGCGCGTGGTTCAGGTCGACCAGGCGCTTCATCACGAACGGCTTGAACAGCTCCAGCGCCATCGCCTTGGGCAGACCGCACTGGTGCAGCTTGAGCTGCGGGCCGACGACGATGACGGAACGCGCCGAGTAGTCGACACGCTTGCCGAGCAGGTTCTGACGGAATCGACCCTGCTTACCCTTCAGCATGTCGCTGAGGGACTTCAGCGGACGGTTGCCGGGGCCCGTCACCGGGCGGCCGCGACGGCCGTTGTCGAAGAGGGCGTCGACCGCCTCCTGGAGCATGCGCTTCTCGTTGTTCACGATGATCTCGGGCGCACCGAGGTCGAGAAGCCGCTTCAGGCGGTTGTTGCGGTTGATGACACGGCGGTACAGGTCGTTCAGGTCGGAGGTCGCGAAGCGGCCACCGTCCAGCTGCACCATCGGACGCAGGTCCGGCGGGATGACCGGGACGCAGTCCAGGACCATGCCCTTGGGGCTGTTCGAGGTCTGCAGGAACGCGGAGACGACCTTCAGGCGCTTGAGCGCACGGGTCTTCTTCTGGCCCTTGCCGGTGCGGATGATCTCGCGGAGCTTCTCGGCCTCCTCCTCGAGGTCGAAGGACTCCAGGCGCTTCTGCAGCGCCGCGGCACCCATCGAGCCGTCGAAGTACGTGCCGAAGCGGTCGCGCAGCTCGCGGTAGAGCAGCTCGTCGCCCTCCAGGTCCTGGACCTTGAGGTTCTTGAACCGGTTCCACACCTCGTCGAGACGGTCGATCTCGCGCTGCGCGCGGTCGCGCAGCTGCTTCATCTCACGCTCGGCACCCTCGCGCACCTTGCGGCGCACGTCGGCCTTGGCGCCCTCGGCCTCCAGCTCGGCCAGGTCGCTCTCGAGCTTCTTGGCGCGGGCCTCCAGGTCGGCGTCGCGGCGGTTCTCGATCTGCTGGCGCTCGACCGAGACGTGCGCCTCCAGGGAGGGCAGGTCGCGGGTACGACGCTCCTCGTCGACGTACGTGATCATGTACGCCGCGAAGTAGATGACCTTCTCCAGGTCCTTCGGGGCGAGGTCCAGCAGGTACCCCAGGCGGGACGGGACGCCCTTGAAGTACCAGATGTGGGTGACGGGAGCGGCCAGCTCGATGTGGCCCATCCGCTCACGGCGCACCTTGGCGCGGGTGACCTCGACGCCACAGCGCTCGCAGATGATGCCCTTGAAGCGGACACGCTTGTACTTGCCGCAGTAGCACTCCCAGTCCCGGGTAGGACCGAAGATCTTCTCGCAGAAGAGTCCGTCCTTTTCCGGCTTCAGGGTGCGGTAGTTGATGGTCTCGGGCTTCTTGACCTCGCCGTGGCTCCACTGACGGATGTCGTCAGCGGTGGCCAGGCCGATCCGGAGCTCGTCGAAGAAGTTGACGTCGAGCACTATGCGTCAATCCCTCTCAGGGTCGTGAGTCTGTGGTCTGAAACGGGGGCCTGGGGGTCGGCGGGGCCCTGTGGGTGAGGGCCCCGCCGGACTCCCGTCAGACCTCTTCGACGCTGCTCGGCTCGCGCCGGGACAGGTCGATGCCGAGCTCCTCCGCAGCGCGGAAGACATCCTCGTCGGTGTCACGCATCTCGATGGACATACCGTCGCTGGACAGCACCTCCACGTTCAGGCAGAGCGACTGCATCTCCTTGATGAGCACCTTGAAGGACTCGGGGATGCCGGGCTCGGGAATGTTCTCGCCCTTGACGATGGCCTCGTAGACCTTCACGCGGCCGGTCACGTCGTCGGACTTGATGGTCAGCAGCTCCTGGAGGGCGTACGCGGCGCCGTAGGCCTCGAGGGCCCACACCTCCATCTCACCGAAGCGCTGGCCACCGAACTGCGCCTTACCACCCAGCGGCTGCTGGGTGATCATCGAGTACGGGCCGGTCGACCGGGCGTGCAGCTTGTCGTCGACCAGGTGGTGCAGCTTCAGGATGTACATGTAGCCGACCGAGATCGGGTCCGGGAACGGCTCACCGCTGCGGCCGTCGAACAGCCGCGCCTTGCCGGACGGGAGCACCATGCGCTCGCCGTCGCGGTTCGGGATGGTGTGCTGGAGCAGACCCGCCAGCTCGTCCTCACGGGCACCGTCGAACACCGGGGTGGCGACGTTGGTGCGCGGGGCGACCTGGTCGGCGCCGATGGCCTGCAGACGCTTGGCCCACTCGTCGCCGAGGCCGGAGACGTCCCAGCCGCGGCTGGCGAGCCAGCCGAGGTGGATCTCCAGGACCTGTCCCGGGTTCATTCGGGACGGCACACCCAGCGGGTTCAGGATGATGTCGACCGGGGTGCCGTCGTCCAGGAACGGCATGTCCTCGATCGGCAGGATCTTGGAGATGACGCCCTTGTTGCCGTGACGGCCGGCGAGCTTGTCACCGTCGGTGATCTTGCGCTTCTGCGCGACGTAGACGCGGACCAGCTGGTTCACGCCCGGCGGCAGCTCGTCGCCCTCCTCGCGGTCGAAGACGCGCACGCCGATGACCTTGCCGGTCTCGCCGTGCGGCACCTTCAGCGAGGTGTCGCGGACCTCACGGGCCTTCTCGCCGAAGATGGCGCGCAGCAGGCGCTCCTCGGGGGTCAGCTCGGTCTCGCCCTTCGGGGTCACCTTGCCGACCAGGATGTCGCCGGCGATGACCTCGGCACCGATGCGGATGATGCCGCGCTCGTCGAGGTCGGCGAGGACCTCCTCGGAGACGTTCGGGATGTCCCGGGTGATCTCCTCGGGGCCGAGCTTGGTGTCACGGGCGTCGACCTCGTGCTCCTCGATGTGGATCGAGGAGAGGACGTCGTCCTGCACGAGGCGCTGCGACAGGATGATCGCGTCCTCGTAGTTGTGACCCTCCCACGGCATGAACGCCACGAGCAGGTTCTTGCCGAGGGCCATCTCGCCGTTCTCGGTGGCCGGACCGTCGGCGAGGACCTGGCCCTCGACGATCCGGTCGCCCTCGTTGACGATGACCTTCTGGTTGACCGAGGTGCCCTGGTTGGAGCGGGAGAACTTGTGCAGGCGGTACGTGATGTACGTGCCGTCGTCGTTGGCGGTGGTGATGTAGTCCGCGGAGACCTCCTGGACCACACCCGCCTTCTCGGCCTTGACCACGTCGCCGGCGTCGACGGCGGAGCGGTACTCCATGCCGGTACCGACGAGCGGGGCCTCCGACTTAATCAGCGGAACGGCCTGGCGCATCATGTTCGCGCCCATGAGGGCACGGTTGGCGTCGTCGTGCTCGAGGAAGGGGATCATGGCGGTCGCGACCGACACCATCTGGCGCGGCGAGACGTCCATGTAGTCCACGTCCTCGCCGCCGACGTAGTCGACCTCGCCGCCACGGCGGCGGACCAGCACGCGGGCCTCGGCGAAGCGGAGGTCGTCCGTCAGCGGGGCGTTGGCCTGCGCGATGACGAAGCGGTCCTCCTCGTCGGCGGTCAGGTAGTCGACCTCGTCGGTGACCTGGCCGTCGATGACCTTGCGGTACGGGGTCTCGACGAAACCGAACGCGTTGACGCGGCCGTAGGAGGCGAGCGAGCCGATCAGACCGATGTTCGGGCCTTCGGGCGTCTCGATCGGGCACATGCGGCCGTAGTGCGAGGGGTGCACGTCTCGGACCTCGAACCCGGCCCGCTCACGCGAGAGGCCACCGGGACCCAGCGCCGAGAGACGACGCTTGTGGGTCAGACCCGACAGCGGGTTGTTCTGGTCCATGAACTGCGACAGCTGGCTGGTGCCGAAGAACTCCTTGATGGAGGCGACGACCGGCCGGATGTTGATCAGGGTCTGCGGCGTGATCGCCTCGACGTCCTGGGTCGTCATGCGCTCGCGCACGACGCGCTCCATACGGGCCAGACCCGTGCGGACCTGGTTCTGGATGAGCTCGCCGACGCTGCGCAGACGACGGTTGCCGAAGTGGTCGATGTCGTCGGTCTCGACGACGATCGTCTCGCCGTTGTCGGCCGTCGTCTCGGTCTCGCCGGCGTGCAGCTGCACCAGGTACTTGATCGTCGAGATGATGTCCTCGACGGTCAGGATGCCCGCGTCCAGCGGGGCGTCGGCGCCCAGCTTCTTGTTGACCTTGTAGCGGCCGACCTTGGCGAGGTCGTAGCGCTTCGGGTTGAAGTAGAGGTTCTCGAGCAGCGTCTGCGCGGCCTCGCGCGTGGGGGGCTCGCCCGGACGCAGCTTGCGGTAGATGTCCAGCAGCGCGTCGTCCTGGCCCTGGGTGTGGTCCTTCTCCAGGGTGGCGCGCATCGACTCGTAGTCGCCGAACTCCTCGAGGATCTGCTCGGTGGTCCAGCCGAGCGCCTTCAGAAGGACGGTGACCGACTGCTTGCGCTTGCGGTCGATACGCACACCGACCATGTCGCGCTTGTCGATCTCCATCTCCAGCCAGGCACCCCGGGACGGGATGATCTTGGCCGAGAAGATGTCCTTGTCGGACGTCTTGTCGATGGAGGAGTCGAAGTAGACACCGGGGGAACGGACCAGCTGAGACACCACGACACGCTCGGTGCCGTTGATGACGAAGGTGCCCTTGTTCGTCATGAGCGGGAAGTCGCCCATGAAGACCGTCTGGGACTTGATCTCACCGGTCTCGTTGTTGGTGAACTCGGCGGTGACGAAGAGCGGGGCGGCGTACGTGAAGTCGCGCTCCTTGCACTCGTCGATGGAGTTCTTCGGCGGCTCGAAGCGGTGGTCCCGGAACGTCAGGGACATCGACCCGGAGAAGTCCTCGATCGGGGAGATCTCCTCGAAGATCTCCTCCAGACCGGACTTGGTGGGGACGTCCTGACCGTTCTCCAGAGCCTCCTCGACCCGACTCTGCCAGGCGGTGTTGCCGAGCAGCCAGTCAAAGCTCTCGGTCTGCAGCGCGAGCAGGTTCGGAACCTCGAGAGGCTCCTTGATCTTTGCAAAGGAAATGCGCAGCGGGGCGGTGCTGGCGCCGTTGTTCGTATTCGCGGTCGAGGCGTTGCGCGAGGCGGCCAAGAGGGGGTCCTTCCGAGGGCTCGGACTCACTACGCGCGTGCCGGCCCCTCTCCCGAACACGGAGACGGAAACCCAGGTCAAAGGGGCTCATCCATCGATGCTCGAGTGAGGGCAGACCCCTGGTGACGGGCAGGGGGCAGCTAACAGGCAGCGCAAAGGGTCAGTGTAGCCACTTGGCACACTGATGTCCAGTGCGGGTTTGTCGAGACCCTCGCTGTCCTCACCGCTCTTGTCAACGCCCTCGGCATGCTGCCCTCAACGCACGTTGATACTGCCCTGTTCGCCGTCGATCCATGCCTCGGATTCGGATCCTTGTGACGACGCGTCCTGAGAATTGCGCGCTGCTCGCGGTTCGTCAAGAGCCTCCCACCGGAACCGGGCCGTCCGGAGACACGACGAAGATCACCATACCTCTCGCCACCGCGAGCGCAAGGCAACCGCGGTCACCCTCCGGATACGCCGAAGAGCGACCACCCGGATGGATGATCGCTCTTCGGTGCGTTCGCGTTACAGCCGAATCAGGCCGTTGTCAGCGCGCGTTCGAGTCCCGTGGACCCGTGAGGTCTTACTTGACCTCGACGGAGGCACCGGCGCCCTTGAGGGCCTCGGCGGCCTTGTCGGCGGCCTCCTTGTTGACCTTCTCGAGGACCGGCTTCGGGGTGCCGTCGACGAGGTCCTTGGCCTCCTTCAGACCCAGGGAGGTCAGCTCGCGCACGACCTTGATGACCTGGATCTTCTTCTCGCCGGCGCCGGTGAGGATGACGTCGAACTCGTCCTTCTCCTCGGGGGCCTCGGCGGCGGCGCCACCAGCGGCACCACCGGCGACGACGACCGGCGCGGCAGCGGCGGCGGTGACGTCGAACTTCTCCTCGAAGGCCTTCACGAACTCGGAGAGCTCGATGAGGGTCATCTCCTCGAACTGGGCAAGCAGCTCGTCCTGGGTGAGCTTCGCCATGATGGCGGTCCTTCCACTCAATCGGCAGGTGCCGGATGTACTGGGTAAGGCGGGCGTACGTCGGCCCGCTGCGACCCGCGCCGGTTGGCGCGGGTCAGAAAGCGAGCCGAATTACTCGGCACCGCCCTGCTCGGCCTGCTTGGCGCGCAGCGCGTCCACGGTGCGGACGAGCTTCGACGGCAGCGCCTGGAAGAGAGAGGCAGCCTGGGACTGCTTCCCCTTGAAGGCACCGGCCAGCTTGCTGAGCAGAACCTCGCGGGACTCGAGGTCCGCAAGCTTCTTGATCTCGTCGGCGGACATCGCCTTGCCGTCAAGGACACCGCCCTTGATGACGAGATTCGGGTTGTCCTTGGCGAAGTCACGGAGACCCTTCGCCGACTCCACCGGGTCACCGGTGACGAAGGCGACGGCCGTCGGACCAGCGAAGAGCTGGTCGTCCAGCGTGATCCCGGCCTCGTTGGCCGCAATCTTGGTCAGCGTGTTCTTCACCACGGCGTACTGGGCGTTCTCACCGAGCGACCGGCGCAGCGTCTTGAGCTGCGCCACGGTGAGACCGCGGTACTCGGTCAGCACGGCGGCGTTGGAGCTGCGGAACTTGTCCGTCAGCTCCGCAACCGCGGCAGCCTTGTCGGGCCTCGCCATAGAGCCTCGGCCTCCTTCCGGGTGATTCGGACCGCGCGGACCCGAAGGAGGACTGGGGAAAACAAACGCCCCGGCGCAGGCGCTCGGGGCGGACTCGACCGGTCGCACACGCGCTCGGCGCGCGCACTCCGGGAGTTCTTCCACTGACACCTGCGCGGGTCGCCCACTTTTCAGCGGATCCTTCGGCCACCGCGCCCTCTGCAAGCGCGCGGCAACGACCAGCGGTCTTTGGCTTCGGGGAAGAGCGTACGGGACCGGGGCGCCACGCAGCAAATCGGGCCCCGGCCCCCGCACGGTCCGGCAGGGATCAGGAGGTGCTCAGGAACTGATGCCACTGCCGCTGGAGGTGCTGCCGCCCGACGGGCTGTCGAGGCCCCCGCCGGACTTCATCATGTCGGCGATGTCCATCGTGTCGGCGGCCGGCGGCGCCTGGGTGGAGACCTGCACGCCGTAGTCGCTGTAGTAGGCGGTGCTGCTCAGCGTGCCGTTGCTGGTGGACGCCTTCTCGGACTTCTTGACCAGGAGGTTCTGGTCGTTGATCCAGATGTCGATGGCGTCGGTGGTGATGCCGGCCTGCTTCAGCTGCTGCTTCAGAGCGGTGAGCTGGCCGGCGCTGAGGTTGCTGCTCTTGCCCGCCAGGTCGGCGACGTCCACGGTGCCCGCGTAGTGCGTGGTGTGCGCGCCGTCGACCGTCTCCTCGCCGATCTTCCTGACGTCCCCGGAGGCCAGCAGCATCTTCACCGACTGGTTCGGCGTGGACGTCTGGAGCTGGTCCTTCATGTACGTGCCCGAGGCGCCGCCGACCTTGGCGAGGTAGTCGTAGTCGTACTTGACCCAGTGCTTGCCGCCGGTCTGCTGGGCGAAGGTGTCGCTCATCTTCGCGTAGTAGGCGTCCGACAGGTAGCGCGCCTCCATGTGTGTGGTGCCGGCCTTGCGCATCGCCTCGGCCATCTGGCCGCCGGTGTACGTGATGGTCAGCGTGCCCTTGAGGCCGTGGCCCCAGGTGAGGGCGCCGTCGGCGTTCACCGCCATGATGTCGCCCATGGACGTGGTGGAACGCACCTTGGCCGAGTCGGCCTTGTCGGTGTTCTGCTCGACATCGCGCAGCACGGCGGCGACGGGGCTCAGGTGGACCGTGCCGTCACCGGCCGCCTTGCCGCCGCCCTTCCCGGAGCCCGAGGAGCCGCACGCGGCCACCCCGGTCAGCGCCGCCACCACCGCCACGGAAAGGGTCACCCGGCGTGCTGTCGTGCTCTTCATTTCGTCCTACCCCCTGCGAATCGTCTGCGCGCAGCCTAGTCCCGGCCACTGACAGTCGTACGACGAACAGGTCGTACACAGAAAGGACGGGCCCCGCACCTCGAAAGGTTGCGGGGCCCGCCCTTCAGTCACGCGTACCCGACGCGGCTACCGGTGAGCGCGGGGCTCAGACGGCGGCCGGGTCCTCCTCGACGAGGAGGTTGCGGGTGCGGTTCGGGTCGAGCTGGATGCCGGGGCCCATCGTGGTGGTGATGGCGGCCTTCTTGATGTAGCGACCCTTGGCGGCGGACGGCTTCAGACGGAGGATCTCCTCCAGCGCGGCGCCGTAGTTCTCCACCAGCTTGGTGTCGTCGAAGGACACCTTGCCGATGATGAAGTGCAGGTTCGAGTGCTTGTCGACGCGGAACTCGATCTTGCCGCCCTTGATGTCGGTGACGGCCTTGGCCACGTCGGGGGTGACGGTGCCGGTCTTCGGGTTCGGCATCAGACCACGGGGGCCGAGGACGCGGCCGAGGCGGCCGACCTTGCCCATGAGGTCCGGGGTGGCGACGACGGCGTCGAAGTCCAGGCGGCCCTTCGAGACCTCGTCGATCAGCTCGTCGGCACCGACGATGTCGGCGCCCGCGGCACGCGCGGCCTCGGCACGGTCACCGGTCGCGAAGACCAGGACCCGGGCGGTCTTACCGGTGCCGTGCGGAAGGTTCACGGTGCCACGGACCATCTGGTCGGCCTTGCGCGGGTCGACGCCCAGACGGAAGGCGACCTCGACGGTGCCGTCGAACTTGGTCGTGGAGGTCTCCTTGGCGAGACGGACGGCCTCGAGCGGGGCGTACAGCTTCTCCCGGTCGATCTTGGCGTCCGCAGCGCGGAGAGCCTTGCTGCGCTTGCTCACAACTTGCTCCTGTGTGTTCTGAAAGGAGTCGTGGTCCCTGGGCCGAGCAGGCCCTGCCACGTGCGACCGGCGACGGTCGCGTTACCTGCTGGTGGTGGTCAGCCCTCGACCGTGACGCCCATGGAGCGCGCGGTGCCGGCGATGATCTTCGCCGCGGCGTCCAGGTCGTTCGCGTTGAGGTCGGGCATCTTGGTCGTGGCGATCTCGCGGACCTGCGCCTCGGTGATCTTGGCGACCTTGGTCTTGTGCGGCTCGCCCGAGCCCTTCTCCACGCCCGCGGCCTTGAGGATCATCTTCGCGGCCGGCGGCGTCTTGGTGACGAAGGTGAAGGAGCGGTCCTCGTAGACCGTGATCTCCACCGGGATGACCCAGCCACGCTGCGACTCGGTCGCGGCGTTGTAGGCCTTGCAGAACTCCATGATGTTGACGCCGTGCTGACCCAGCGCCGGGCCGACCGGCGGAGCCGGGTTGGCGGCGCCGGCCTGGATCTGGAGCTTGATGAGCCCCGTGACCTTCTTCTTCTTGGGAGGCATAGCTCTCCGGGTCCTTTCGATTCGGGTCCTGCCCGCCCCCGGGGACCACCCGGATGCAGGCATACCGCACAACGATAACGGGTATAGATGCGCGGCCAAAAACCGAGCAGGTCAGACGGGCTGCAGTCAGCCCGCCTGACCTGCTCGGAAGCGGTGAGTCCAGAAGGAACTAGTTCTTCTGGATCTGGTCGAAGGAAAGCTCGACCGGCGTCTCGCGGCCGAAGATCTCCACCAGGCCCTTGACCTTCTTGGAGTCGGCGTTGATCTCGTTGATGGTCGCCTGGAGGGTGGCGAACGGGCCGTCGGTGACGGTGACCGAGTCGCCGACCTCGAAGTCCAGCACCTGGACCTCGACCTTGCGCTGCGGGGCGGGCTTGCCCTCGGCCTCGGCGGCCTCGCGGGCGGCCTTCTCCTCGGCCTCCGGGGCGAGCATCTTGACGATCTCGTCCAGGGTCAGCGGGTACGGGTCGTAAGCGTTGCCCACGAAGCCGGTGACGCCGGGCGTGTTGCGGACGACGCCCCAGGACTCGTTGGTCAGGTCCATGCGGACCAGGACGTAACCCGGCAGCTTGTTCTGCTTGATCGTCTTGCGGTCGCCGTTCTTGATCTGGACGACCTCTTCCTGCGGCACCTCGGCCTGGAAGATGTAGTCCTCGACGTTCAGCGAGACGGCGCGCTGCTCCAGGTTGGTCTTCACACGGTTCTCGTAACCGGCGTACGTGTGGATGACGTACCACTCGCCGGGCAGGGTGCGCAGTTCCTCGCGCAGGGCCTGGACGGGGTCGACCGGAGCGGCCGGCTCCTCCTCGACGGCCTCGGCGGCGGCGTCCTCGTCGCCCTCCGCGGCGTCCTCGTCCTCGGCGGCCTCTTCGTCCGCGTCCTCGGTGTGCAGCGCGGCCTCCTCGGCCGGCTCGCCCGCCTCGGCCTCGGCAGCCTCGAACTCGTCCTGCTCGTCCGCGCCCTCGACGATGTCGAGCTCGTCGTCCACCAGCTCGGCAGCGTTCCCGCGAGGCTCGGTGGCGTCGTCGTTCAGGTTCGGGTCAGACACGATGGCTGCTTCTTCCTGGTTACATAGGGGTGGAACATGCGAAAACGGGCGCCGGTGCCACGGCGCCCTTCGCTCTTGGCTCAGCCGAAGACGTACTTGGCCGCGTGGTTGAGCCCATAGTCAATCACGGTCACCAGCGCGATCATGATGGCGACGAAGAAGATCACCACGGTGGTGTACGACGTCAGCTGGTTGCGCGAAGGCCAGACGACCTTGCGCAGTTCCGCGATGATCTGACGGTAGAAGGTGGCCAGCCGCTTCAGCGGACCCTTCTTGGCGCGCTTGCCGCCTTTGCGGGCCTTCTTCTTGGCCTCAGGCACTTCGTCCTGGGCATCAGGCGTGTCGATGGAGCCCACGGCGTCCGTCATAATCCTCACCTGATCCCGGGTCGTGGCCGTGCCGCGCCCGGTTACTGAGCCGCACGGCGGTGCATTGCTGTACGTACAAGCGCACACATCCTGGCGGTGTGTGTAGCAGGGCCGGAGGGACTTGAACCCCCAACCGCCGGTTTTGGAGACCGGTGCTCTACCAATTGAGCTACGACCCTTTGTGTGTCCCCCAACGTACCGCATCCGGCCGGGTGCTCGGTGTGCACCTGGTTCGACGGCGGCCGCTGAAGGCCAACGAGGTGAGAGTGTACGTGGTCCGGGGCCCGGCGTCGAACAGAAAGTGGCGGCCCGTGGTCCCCCGATCGAAGATCGTCCAGGCCGGGGGCCGGATTCGGATACGCGTTCACGCCTCGACCCGATGCCGTTCAGACTGTGAAACCCGCGTGCCCCGGACATTTCCGGTCTGGAACGATGGACTCCATGAGCGCTGCAATCCCTCCCACCGAGCGCCGGGTCTCCGCCCGAGTCGGCGCGATCTCCGAGTCCGCCACCCTCGCCGTGGACGCCAAGGCCAAGGCCCTGAAGGCCGCCGGGCGACCGGTGATCGGCTTCGGCGCCGGTGAGCCCGACTTCCCCACCCCGGACTACATCGTCGAGGCCGCGATCGAGGCCTGCAAGAACCCGAAGTTCCACCGCTACACGCCGGCCGGCGGACTGCCCGAGCTGAAGGCCGCGATCGCCGCGAAGACGCTGCGCGACTCCGGCTGGGAGCCCGACGTCTCCCAGGTGCTGGTCACCAACGGCGGCAAGCAGGCCATCTACGAGGCGTTCGCCGCGATCCTCGACCCGGGCGACGAGGTCATCGTCCCGGCCCCGTACTGGACCACGTACCCGGAGTCGATCCGGCTCGCGGGCGGTGTGCCGGTGGAGGTCGTGGCCGACGAGACCACCGGCTACCGGGTCTCCGTCGAGCAGCTGGAGGCGGCGCGCACCGAGAAGACGAAGGTCGTCCTCTTCGTCTCCCCGTCGAACCCGACCGGCGCGGTGTACTCCGAGGCCGAGACCGAGGCGATCGGCCGCTGGGCCCTGGAGCACGGCCTGTGGGTGCTCACCGACGAGATCTACGAGCACCTGGTCTACGGCGACGCGGTCTCCGTGTCCCTGCCCGCCCTGCTGCCGGAGCTGCGCGACAAGTGCATCGTGGTCAACGGCGTGGCGAAGACGTACGCCATGACCGGCTGGCGGGTGGGCTGGCTCATCGGCCCCAAGGACGTCGTCAAGGCCGCGACCAACCTCCAGTCGCACGCCACCTCGAACGTGTCGAACGTGGCACAGGCCGCCGCCCTGGCCGCCGTCTCCGGCGACCTGGAGGCCGTGGCGAAGATGCGCGAGGCATTCGACCGGCGCCGCAGGACGATCGTGCGGATGCTGAACGAGATCGACGGCGTGTTCTGCCCGGAGCCCGAGGGCGCGTTCTACGCCTACCCGTCGGTCAAGGCGCTGCTCGGCAAGGAGATCCGCGGCAAGCGCCCGCAGAACTCGGTCGAGCTGGCCGCGCTGATCCTGGAGGAGGCCGAGGTCGCGGTCGTCCCGGGCGAGGCGTTCGGCACGCCGGGCTATCTGCGGCTGTCGTACGCGCTCGGTGACGAGGACCTGGTGGAGGGCGTGAGCCGGATCCAGAAGCTGCTGGCGGAGGCCAGGGACTGAGCGGTCCGCTTCTTCGTGCGGGAGGGCTTCGTCCCGGGAACGTTCCCGGGACGAAGCCCTCCCGTTCGTTCGTGCGAGCAAGACCACGAATGGGGAAACGGCTACCGGGAAAGCCGGGGTGTGCGGCAGGATCTGGGAATGGAGCGTGTACGTGATCTCTCTGAGCTGCCGAAAGCCCATCTGCACCTGCACTTCACCGGCTCGATGCGGCCGAGCACCGTCCTGGAGCTGGCCGACAAGCACGGGGTACGTCTGCCCGAGACGCTGACGGAGGCCCTGACCAGCGGCGAGCCGCCGAAACTCAGGGCCACGGACGAGCGGGGCTGGTTCCGGTTCCAGCGGCTGTACGACGCGGCGCGCTCCTGCGTGCGCGAGCCGGAGGACATCCGGCGGCTGGTGCGGGAGGCCGCGCAGGAGGATCTGCGGGACGGCTCGGGCTGGCTGGAGATCCAGGTGGACCCGACGTCGTACGCGCCGCGGCTCGGCGGTCTGATCCCGACGCTGGAGATCATCCTGGACGCGGTGGACAGCACCTCCCGGGAGACCGGTCTGGGGATGCGGGTCCTGGTGGCCGCCAACCGGATGAAGCACCCCCTGGACGCACGCACGCTGGCCCGGCTCGCGGTGCGGTACGCGGACCGGGGCGTGGTGGGCTTCGGCCTCTCGAACGACGAGCGGCGGGGCATGGCGCGGGACTTCGACCGGGCCTTCCACATCGCGCGCGAAGGCGGCCTGCTGTCGGCCCCGCACGGCGGCGAGCTGACCGGCCCGGCCTCGGTGCGGGACTGCCTGGACGATCTGCACGCGGCGCGGATCGGGCACGGGGTGCGCGCGGCGGAGGACCCCCGGCTGCTGAAGCGGCTGGCCGACCGCCAGGTGACCTGCGAGGTGTGCCCGGCGTCCAATGTGGCCCTCGGCGTCTACGAGAAGCCCGAGGACGTGCCCCTGCGCACCTTCTTCGACGCCGGTGTCCCGCTGGCCCTGGGCGCCGACGATCCCCTGCTGTTCGGCTCCCGGCTGGCCGCCCAGTACGAGATCGCCCGGCACGCCCACGGCTTCTCCGACCCCGAACTGGCCGAACTGGCCCGCCAGTCCATCCGCGGCTCGGCGGCCCCGGAGGACACCAAGGCGCGGCTGCTGGCGGGCGTGGACGACTGGCTGACGTCGTAGAGGCTCACCATGACGTCGTGGAGGCTCGCCCGCTAGAGGCTGACGCCCACCATCACCGGCTCGTTGACCAGGGTGATCCCGAAGGCCGCGCGCACCCCGGCGACGACCTCGCGGGCGAGGGCGAGCAGGTCCTCGGTGGTGGCGCTGCCGCGGTTGGTGAGGGCGAGGGTGTGCTTGGTGGAGATCCGGGCGGGTCCGGTGCCGTACCCCTTGGTGTAGCCGGCCTTGTCGATCAGCCAGGCCGCGGAGGTCTTCCTGCGGCCCTCACCGGCCGGGTAGGCGGGCGGCTCGACCCCGTCGCCGAGCCGCTCGCGCACCCGCGCGCGGAACTCGGCGAACTGCTCCTCGCCAAGGATCGGGTTGGTGAAGAAGGAACCGGCCGACCAGGTGTCGTGGTCCTCGGCGTCGAGCACCATGCCCTTGCCCGCCCGCAGCTTCAGCACGGTCTCCCGGGCTCGGGCCAGCGGCACCCGCTCCCCGGGCTCGACACCGAGCACACGGGCCGTCTCCGCGTACCTGATCGGCGCCGACAGCCCGTCGGCGTCCTCCAGTTCGAAGCGGACGCGCAGGACGACGTAGCGCTCGGGGTCGGCCTTGAAGCGGCTGTGGCGGTACGAGAAGGCACAGTCCCCGTTGGACAGCGTGACCGTCTCGCCGGCGCGCCGGTCGTAGGCGATCACCTCGGAGATCGTCGCGGAGACCTCCTGGCCGTACGCCCCCACGTTCTGGATCGGCGTGGCGCCCGCCGACCCGGGGATCCCCGCCAGGCACTCGATCCCGGCCAGCCCGGCCGCCACGCTGCGGGCGACCGCGTCGCTCCACACCTCACCGGCCGCGAGCTCCAGGGTGGTCCCCCGCAGCTCCATCCCCCGGGTGGCGATCCGCAGCGCGGTCCCCTCGAACCCCTTGTCCCCGATGACCAGGTTCGACCCCCCGCCGACGACCAGCAGCGGTGTCCCGCTGTCGTCCGCCTCCCGGACGGCGTCGATCACCTCGGCGTCCGTCTCGGCGGTCACCAGTCGCGTCGCGGGCCCGCCGAGCCGGAACGTGGTCAGCGGGGCAAGGGGGGCGTCGTGGAGTAGGTGCACGGGCCAAGACTACGAGACGGCTCCGACGGCGCCGCCGGCTGGCGGCGGGAGGGCAGCCGACCGGTCAGCCGGGCATCGTCTCCAGGGCCGGAGCGGTCGAGGCCCCGGTGACGGGTTTCGGGCCGGCGGGGCGGGAGGGGATGACCAGGGCGGCCAGGGCCGCCAGGGCGACCACCGCGGCCCCTGTGACCAGGGCGGGGCGGAGGCCGTCGACGAAGGACTGGGGGGAGGTGTAGCCGCCGCAGGCCGAGAAGATGGAGGACATGACCGCGATGCCGAGCGCGCCGCCGACCTCGCGCAGGGCGTTGTTCGCGCCGGAGGCGATGCCCTGCTCGTGGGGGCGGACGCTGGCCATGACGAGGCTGGCGGCGGGGGCGAAGTAGAGGGCCATGCCGGCGCCGCTGAGGACGAGCGCGGGCAGCTGGGCGGCATAGGTGGCGTGCGCGGTGACGACGCAGGCCAGATAACCGAGGCCGGCGGCCTGGAGGAGCAGGCCCGCGGCGACGACCGGTCGGCCGCCGACGCGGTCGGAGAGGAACCCGGCGAGCGGCGCGACGAGCATGGGCATGCCGGTCCAGGGCAGCATCCGCAGCCCCGCGTCGGTGGGCGAGTAGCCGAGGACGCCCTGCATGTACTGGCTGAGCAGGAAGATCGAGCCGAACATGCCGACGAACATCAGAAGGCTCGCCGCGTTGATCCCGGAGAAGGCCCGGGAGCGGAACAGGCGCATCGGCAGCATGGGGTTCGCGGCGCGGGAACCGTGGACGGTGAAGGCGGCCAGCAGTGCGCCGCCGACCGACAGGGCGGTGAGGACCACCGCGTCCGTCCAGCCGTCGGAGGGGCCGCGGACCAGGCCGTACACGATCCCGAAGAGGCCGCCGCCGGCGAGCAGGGTGCCGGGGATGTCCAGGCGGGTGCCGGCACCGTACGACTCGGCGAGGCGGAGGCGGGCGAGGGGCAGCGCGACCAGGCCGAGCGGAACGTTCAGCCAGAAGATCCAGTGCCAGGACACGTGTTCGGTGAGGCTGCCGCCGACGAGCGGTCCCGAGGCGACGGCGAGACCGTTGACGGCGCCCCAGATGCCGTACACCGTCCCCCGTCTGGCGGCGGGCACGGCCGCGGTCAGCAGGGTCAGCGTGAGCGGCGTCATCACGGCCGCACCCACGCCCTGCACCGCGCGGGCCGCGATCAGGGAGCCGATGCCGGGGGCCATCGCCGCGGCGGCCGAGGCGCCGGTGAAGACCGTGAGCCCGGCGATGAACAGCCGCCTGCGCCCGAACCGGTCGCCGAGCGCGGCGCCGGACATCAGCAGGCAGGCGAACGTGAGCGTGTACGCGCTCACCGTCCACTCCAGATCGTCCAGCGCACCACCGAGGTCCTGGCGGATGGCGGGCAGGGCGGTGGTGACGACGAGGTTGTCCAGGGCCGCCATGAACCCCGCGACGCTGGTGACGAGGAGGGCCCAGACAGCGCTCCGGCGGGCCTGGTGGGTCTGCTGGGTCTTCTGGTCCTTCTGGGTCTTCTGGGTCTTCTGGGTCTTCTGGGTCTTCTGGGTCTTCTGTGACATCGCTCCCCCGGGGAAATGAGTTCCCAGCGTCGTGTTCGGTTAGTTATTGATGACTAACTTTCGCGGAGACGACGAGGCATGACGAGGCGAAAGGCCGTACGACCTTCCGCTCGCGCCCCTCCTGGACCTACGCCTTCAGTCCGCCCCTGGCGCCCGATCCGGGCTCGGCCGGAACCGTGGCCAGCCCCTCCCACACCCGGTGATCGCGGGGGAAGCCCATGGCCACCAGGCAGTTGATGAGCATTCCGTAGGCCATGAACTCGGTCGTGCCGCCCACGTCCGCGCCGAGCGGCAGGTGGACCGTGTCCCACAGCCGCGTCCAGCCGGCCCGTACGGCCTCGCCGAACTCCCGGTCGCCCTCCTCCTCGGCGGCGGCGACGGCCAGGTACATCTGCATCTGCATCATGAGCCGCGAGGGCTGCTCCACGAGGGCCTTGGTGTAGGCCGCGGCCATGGCGTGCAGGGCCGCCTCCCCCTCCAGGCCCTCGGTCGCCTCCTCGAACATGCGGATGGTGTCCTCCACGCAGCGTTCCGCCGCCGCGAGGAAGATCGCCCGCTTGCCCGGGAAGAGCCGGAACAGGTACGGCTGCGAGACGCCGACCCGCTTGGCGATGGCCTCGGTGGAGGTGCCGTAGTAGCCACCCCGGCCGAATTCCTCCATCGCCGCCCGGACGACGCTTTCGCGCCGCTCTTCCGCACTCATCCTGGACATGGAAGTAAGTTAGTACTCAATTACTACATCGGGCAAGGCGAGGGGATGAGCCCGACCGCGCGTAAGGGGCGCCCCGCCATGGCGGACGCCCCTCACTCCTGCCGCTCCCTCAGGAGCCCGCGGCTGTCAGGCCAGTCGTACGACCGCCCGGGACATGCCCAGCACCTTCTGGCCGGCGCTGGTCGCCGTGAGGTCCACACGGACCGTGTTGTCGTCCAGCTTGGCCGCGACCTTGGCGCTGACCTCGATCAGGGCGCCCTGGTCGTCGTTGGGCACGACGACCGGCTTGGTGAAGCGGACGCCGTACTCCAGGACCGCGCCCGGGTCGCCGAGCCAGTCGGTGACCACGCGGATCGCTTCGGCCATGGTGAACATGCCGTGCGCGATGACGTCCGGCAGACCCACCTCCTTGGCGAACTTCTCGTTCCAGTGGATGGGGTTGAAGTCCCCGGAGGCGCCCGCGTAGCGCACGAGGGTGGCGCGCGTCACCGGGAAGGTCCGCGCCGGCAGCTCGGTGCCGACCTCGACGTCGTCGTAGCCGATCTTCGCCGTCATCAGCTGCTCAAACCTCCTCGGCCGCGCGGGCCACGAGCTTCGTCCAGGCGGTCACGACGTGCTCGCCCGCCTCGTCGTGCACCTCACCGCGGATGTCCAGGATGTCGTTGCCCGCGAGGGACTTGATCGCCTCGATGGTGGAGGTGACCGTGAGCCGGTCGCCGGCGCGGACGGGACGGCGGTAGGCGAACTTCTGGTCGCCGTGCACGACCCGGCTGTAGTCCAGGCCCAGCTGCGGGTCCTCGATCACCTGGCCGGCGGCGCGGAACGTGATCGAGAACACGAAGGTCGGGGGGGCGATCACATCGGGGTACCCGTACGCCTTGGCGGCCTCCGGGTCGGTGAACACCGGGTTGGTCTCCCCCACGGCCTCGGCGAACTCGCGGATCTTCTCCCGGCCCACTTCATAGGGCGCGGTGGGCGGGTAGGTCCGTCCCACGAAGGACTGGTCGAGCGCCATGGCCCGGCACCTCCTGATGTCTGGTGTGAGGGTCCCAAACTAGCCGGGGCCCGACCGTCGAAACGCCGCGAGGCCGCCCCCTCGGAAGGGGACGGCCTCGCGGACGAGCCTTTTTATCGCGTTTCGCGGTGCGCGGTGTGCGCGTTGCAACGCGGGCAGTGCTTCTTCATCTCAAGACGGTCCGGGTTGTTACGCCGGTTCTTCTTGGTGATGTAGTTCCGCTCCTTGCACTCCACGCAGGCCAGCGTGATCTTCGGGCGGACGTCGGTGGCAGCCACGTGAGTGCTCCTAAGACGAACGGATGGGCTAGTTCAACGCAAGAAAGAGTAGCCGATTGAAGGACCGACCCCACAATCGGCTACTGTCAGTAGCGGTGACCGGACTTGAACCGGTGACACAGCGATTATGAGCCGCTTGCTCTACCGACTGAGCTACACCGCTTTGATGAGATCGGATCCCGTCTCGCGACGGGAACCTCTCACACCAGAGCCCCAAAACGGAATCGAACCGTTGACCTTCTCCTTACCATGGAGACGCTCTGCCGACTGAGCTATTGGGGCGAGCGATGAAGACATTACACGGTCCGCCGCCGTTCGCCCAAATCCATATCCGGAGGGGCCGGGGCGGTGTGCGGGACGGCTGACGGCGGGCCCGACGGGCGGGGCCGTGGGGCCTCTTGGGGTGGGCGCGGAGGCGTGCGGGCGGGATGGCCGGGTCCTGCGGGGCGGGGCGGGTACGGGGAGGCCACGTCGGCGGAACGGGCCGGGGCGCGGCGGTCCTGCCGCGCGGAGCGCGCGGGGCGGACAGGTCGGCGCGTCGGCGCACGCCGGGACGCGCCGGGAGGGCGGGGCGGCGGCACTCCCGCGCGGCACGTCGGCAGGGCGGGGCGGCAGGCCGGGCGCAAGCACGCCAGGAGGGCCGCGCCGGGCGCCGGAGGCCGGCGGGCGCACTCGGGGCGACCGCGCGGATCACACGTCGGGTCGGGTCGGCGCCGGGACGGCTCGTGGACCCGCACGGTGGGTCGGTCGCGGCAGACCACGTCGGAACGGCTCCGCGAACCGCCCTCCCGAAGGGACGGCGCGCACCGCCCCACGGAGCACGCCGACGGGCCGGGCGGACCTGGGCGGACCGAACCGTACGACGGCTCCGAGGGACGCCCCCGGGCCTCGGGAGCGACACCTGTGCCCGGCCGGGCACGCCGGTCGGGCCACGCGTGCCGCACCCGGAGGCCGACGGCCGGCGCCGCCACCACCACACTGATCGCATTGGCAAATCAGCACGCTGCGCCCGTCCAGGGCCAGGCCGGCCACACTTCCCACGCCGGCGCGGCCAACTGAGGCCCTCACTTATACGTGATGGGCGCGCCGACAGGGTCGTCCGCCTCGCGCCCGGAGGTACCCGAAGGCCGGAGCTGCCGCGCCCTCACAGATCGCACTGGCAAATCGAGGCCCGCCTCACGGCCCCGCACCCCACCCCGGCGCCCGGCGGGCCACTCCGGGTCGGCACACGGCCCGCGCCGGCAGGCCACACCGGTGACGCCCCGACCCGCTCCACCCGCCGAACGGGGCCACAGACCGGCGGGCCCCCGACAGACCGACAGGCCACGCCGGTACGACTATTGCGCTCCTGCACGACCTGCGCGGCCCGTCACCCTAGGCTCGACACGCCCTGTGTGATCTTGGGGCACCCCGAGCCTCCGGTCGCCGGTTCCGGCGCGCACAGGCACCCTCATGCCCTCCCCGACCCTGGAGCGCGATGCCCGACAGCCAGCCGCAGCCGCACCTGCCGTCGAACTCGTCGAATCCGTCGGGCGGCCTGCTGCTGTGCGGGGCGCGGCTGACCGACGGCCGGACCGTGGACGTGCGGCTGGGCGGCGGGCGGATCGAGGCGGTGGGCACCGCGGGCAGCCTGGCGCAGGGGCCGGCGCGCGGGGGCGCTCAGCGCATGGACCTGACCGGTTACCTGCTGCTGCCCGCCCCGGCGGAGCCGCACGCCCACGGCGACACCGCGCTGTCCGCCGAGCAGCCCGGCCCGGCCTCGTACGCCCCCGAGGACGTCCAGCGCCGGGCCACGGAGGCGGCGCTGCTCCAGCTGGGGCACGGGGCGACGGCGGTGCGCGCGCACGTGCGCGTGGGCGACGTACAGGGACTCGGCGCGCTCGGCGCCGTGCTCCGGGCGCGGCGGGCGCTGCGGGGGCTGGCGGAGCTGACGGCGGTGGCGATGCCCCGGCTGCTGACGGGGGTGGCCGGCGCGGACGGGCTGGCGATGCTGCGGGACGCGGCGAAGATGGGCGCGGCGGCGGTGGGCGGCTGCCCGGACCTGGACCCGGACCCCACCGGGTACGTGGAGGCGGTCCTGGAGGTGGCCGCGGAGCACGGCCTGCCGGTGGACCTGCACACGGACGCCGCCGACCCGGCCCGGTTGTCCCGGCTCGCGGCGATGGCGGGTGGTCTGCGCCCCGGCGTGACGATCGGCCCGTGCGCCGGCCTCACGCGCCTGCCCGCCGAGGTCGCGTCCCGCGCCGCGGACCAGCTCTCGGCGGCCGGGGTGACGGTCGTGTGCCTGCCCCAGGGCGGCTGCGGAGGCACCGACCGGCGGGGCGTGGCCCCGGTACGGCTGCTGCGCGCGGCCGGGGTACGGGTCGCGGCCGGCAGCGGAGCCCTGCGGGACGTGTCGAACCCCGTGGGCCGCGGCGACCCCCTGGAGGCGGCCTACCTCCTCGTCTCCGCCCATGGACTGCGTCCCGAGGACGCGTACGACGCCGTGGGCGCCACGGCCCGCGCGACGCTGGGTCTGCCCCGGGTCCGGGTGGAGGCCGGGTTCCCCGCCGAACTCCTCGCCGTGCGCGGCGACCATCTGCCGGGTGCCCTCTCCCTCGCGTACAGCCGGATCGTGATCCACCGCGCCCGGGTGGTGGCCCGTACCAGCTCGGTCCGCGAGTACCGGGACTCGGCGGCCGCCTCGGAGCCGGGCCTGCCGCGGCAGGGACGGGGTGAGGTGTCGTGAGGGCGGCCTGGGCCCGGCGTGCCGGGGCCCGACCCGTGCGGCGGGCGGGGGTTCCCCGGCGTACGGTCTAAAGCATGCGCATTGTCATCGCTGGAGGTCACGGTCAGATCGCACTGCGGCTGGAGCGGTTGCTCGCCGCGCGTGGGTACGAGGTCGCGGGGATCATCCGCAGGGCGGAACAGGGCGGCGATCTGCGGGCGGCCGGGGCCGAACCGGTGGTGCTCGACCTGGAGTCGGCCTCGGTGGAGGACGTCGCGGAACTGCTGCGGGGCGCGGACGCGGCGGTGTTCGCGGCGGGTGCGGGGCCGGGCAGCGGCACGGCGCGCAAGGAGACGGTGGACAGGGGCGCGGCGGTGCTGTTCGCGGACGCGGCCGTACGCGCGGGCGTGCGCCGGTTCGTGTTGGTGTCCTCGATGGGCGCGGACCCCGCGCACCAGGGCGACGAGGTTTTCGACGTCTACCTGCGCGCCAAGGGCGAGGCGGACGCGTACGTCACCCGTCAGCAGGACCTGGAATGGACGATCCTGCGCCCCGGCGCGCTCACCGACGACGCGGGCACGGGCCTGGTCCGCCTGGAGGCGCACACCGGGCGCGGCATGATCCCGCGGGACGACGTGGCCGCCGTGCTCGCGGAGCTGGTCGACACGTCGGCGACGGCCGGTCTGACGCTGGAACTGACGAGTGGTTCGACGCCGGTGTCGGTCGCGGTGAAGTCGGTGGCGGGGAACTGAGGCCGTAGCGAGGGCGGTTGGGCGCGCCTCAGAACAGCGGCAGCTGACCGGGGAACTCCGGCACGACGTAACCGTCCAACGTCGGCTGCGCGGCCCCGAGTCGGGCCTGCCTTCGGGACCCCTCGCAGGACACGAGCCGTGCGTCCTCCCGCGCTCCCGGCGGATCGTGCCGCGCGAAGCGGCCCGCCACGACGGCGATCTCGCGGTGGCACACGGGGCAGGTTCTGCGGCGGGAGGACATACCGCCAGTGTGCCCGCTTCAGGCGCGCGACTCCGCCTCCCAGCGCTCGGGCCCCATCCCGCGCCAGTCGATCAGCGGCGAGTCCGCGACCTGCTCGGGCTCGATCTCCAGCCCGGCCCGTCGCAGGAACTCCACCAGGTCCCGCACGTTGTGCGCGAGCCCCAGGATCTCCCCGTCCACCCGCACGCGGCGCCCGCCGCTCGGCGAGGGCGGCTGGACGACGATGGGCCGCTTCCCGGACATGCCTCCAGCATCGTCCGGCCCGGCGCTCTCCGCACCCGGACCCGTCGATCGATATTCGTTCATGCGTTCGATTCTAATGACTCGTGAGAGCGCGGGCCGCCGTGAGTGCGCGAGCGCGCCGGCCGGCACCGGGCGGTGCGGCGGCGAGCGGCCAGGCGGGACGGGCACGCTCGGGAGCAGGACACGGAAGGGGAGGGAGCACCGATTGCCGACGACCTGGTGGATCTGCTGGCG
Source organism: Streptomyces hygroscopicus subsp. hygroscopicus (assembly GCF_030269125.1). Taxonomy (GTDB): domain Bacteria; phylum Actinomycetota; class Actinomycetes; order Streptomycetales; family Streptomycetaceae; genus Streptomyces; species Streptomyces hygroscopicus_C. Next base: position 189,575 of record NZ_BSSM01000015.1, read on the forward strand.
CGGCAGGGCCGAGGCGCTCATGTGGTCGGCCATGGCGACGGCGGCCTGGTGGCCACGCTCGCCGCCGGACGCCGTCCCGACCTCGTGCGGTCGCTGACGCTGATTCAGCCCGCCGCGTTCTTGGCGGCCGCCGGTCACCCGGCCGTCGAGGCCATGCTGCACCGGGCGCGGAACAGCGTCGGCGTGCCGGAGTCGGTGACGCCGGAACAGTATCCGCGCGCCTCCACGGAGGGTCTGGGAATGATCACGCCGGACGCCACCCCGCAGCGCCTTCGCGCCGTGGCCACGTCGATGCGCGAACGTCCGGCATGAGAAGCGGCAGTGCCCCTGGCCGCTGCGGGCCGCGCCGTGGCCGACGCTGGTGATCCGCGGGACCTGGCAGGACACGCCGGAGCCGTACCGCACGTACGCCGGGGAACCGCTGATCGCCCGCGCCGAAGCCGTGGCCGACGCCCTCGGCGCCGCCCTGCGCGGACTGCGGGGATAGCCGGCACCAGGTGCTTCGCCGTCCGGCGCTTCGCCATCACCCCCGTACGACCGGGGCCACGACGGCACGACCGCGCGCTCGCCCTCGACCCGCCCACGACGCCGCGAGTGGCCCTGCGCCACCACTGCTGCTCCACGAGAGACGAAGAAACCCTCCGACCTGCCATATCGGCTGATCGGAGGGTTTCCCTCACTGTGGCGGCGCCAGGATTCGAACCTGGGAAGGCTGAGCCGGCAGATTTACAGTCTGCTCCCTTTGGCCGCTCGGGCACACCGCCAAGTTTGCTGCCAATCGAACCCGCTTTCGGCGGCGTTCCCCGGCAACGACGTAAACAATACCCGATGCACGGGGGTGCTTCGCCACCTGGTTGATCTCCCGCTGTCGGGTCCCGGGGTGGCTAGGCTGGTGCGGATGCGGCCCGGCAGGATGCCGGGCCCGGCGGCCGCCGCCGCGCACGCCGGCACGCACCGACACGCACCCCGATACAAGGAGCCACAGGACATGGCCGACTCCAGTTTCGACATCGTCTCGAAGGTCGAGCGGCAGGAGGTCGACAACGCCCTCAACCAGGCCGCCAAGGAGATCTCCCAGCGCTACGACTTCAAGGGCGTCGGCGCCTCGATCTCGTGGTCCGGGGAGAAGATCCTCATGGAGGCGAACTCCGAGGACCGGGTGAAGGCTGTCCTCGACGTCTTCCAGTCCAAGCTGATCAAGCGCGGTATCTCCCTGAAGTCGCTGGACGCGGGCGAGCCCCAGCTGTCCGGCAAGGAGTACAAGATCTTCGCCTCGATCGAGGAGGGCATCTCCCAGGAGAACGCCAAGAAGGTGGCGAAGATCATCCGTGACGAGGGCCCCAAGGGCGTCAAGGCCCAGGTCCAGGGCGACGAGCTGCGCGTCAGCTCCAAGAGCCGCGACGACCTCCAGGCCGTGATCGCCCTCCTGAAGGGCAAGGAGTTCGACTTCGCGCTGCAGTTCGTGAACTACCGGTAGGGAACCGGGAGGAGAACGGAGACAAGGGTGGGGCCCTCCCGGGCGCCCACCCTTCCGTGCCGTCGGGGCGGTGCTCAGTCGCGGGAGTTGCCGAAGACCAGGCGGTAGGCGATCAGCAGCACCAGGGAGCCGCCGATGGCCGCGACCCAGGTGGCACCGTCGAAGAAGTGCTTGCTGACGGGGTGGCCGAGCCAGCGGGACGAGATCCAGCCGCCGACGAACGCGCCCACGATGCCGATGACGGTCGTCCCCAGGAGGCCGCCGGGGTCGCGTCCCGGCAGCAGGAACTTGGCTATGGCCCCGGCCACCAGCCCCAGGATGATCCAAGCGATGATGCCCATACCGCGAACCTTGCCCTTTCGCGCCCGGTGCGCACTCCCCGCGCCCGTGAGATCTTGGTGAAGGACCAGCGGATCGCCGTGCGCGCGTTCGTGCCGTCTTGGTGAACAGGACGCCGGCAAACCTCCGCCCGGTTGCCGTCGCAGGTCAGGCGTTCGTCCCGGAACGCCCACGATCACGCCGCAGGGGCGCCGAGGAGCCGCTCGAAGGACTGGTCGACTGATACTTGTGGCAGCAGGGAAACCCCCGGTGGAGTGACCTGAGAGGTGCCGATCATGAAGGTGTTCAACCTGCTGCTCAACATCCTGTGGCTGGTCTTCTGCGGCATCTGGCTGTCGATCGGGTACCTGGTCGCCGCGCTGATCTGTTTCGTGCTGATCATCACGATTCCGTTCGGCATCGCCTCGCTGCGCATCGCCGGGTTCGTGCTGTGGCCGTTCGGGCGCACCGCCGTGGAGAAGCCGGGCGCCGGCACCGGCTCGGCCATCGGCAATGTCATCTGGGTGATCTTCGCCGGCTGGTGGCTCGCCCTCGAACACCTGATCACCAGCATCCCGTTGTTCCTGTCGATCATCGGTATCCCCTTCGGCTGGGCGAACCTCAAGCTCATCCCGATCTCGCTGATGCCGCTGGGCCGCGAGATCGTCCGGACGGACCAGGCGTTCGGCGGCCGCTGATCGATGTGCGCGGGCGCAGTGCCTCCGCAATCATCGGTACGGGGACGGTCTTGGGGGTTCGGACGCCTGTCCAGGCTTGGGGGAAGCGCACCTTCCAAAATCCGTACGGAGTTCTCCGATGCCCAGGCACCACACCGGCCCGAGCGCCGCCGCCGCGCCGTCGGCCACCCGGCAGGGAGCCGGCCGTACGGGGGTGAGCGCCGGGGACTGCGGGCTGCTGCTCCTCCGGCTGACCTTCGGGCTGTTCCTCGCGGGGCACGGCTCCCAGAAGCTCTTCGGACTGTTCGGCGGCCAGGGGCTGACCGCTACCGCCAAGGGGTTCGAGTCGCTCGGCTACCGCCCCGGGCGGCTCTTCGCGTGCCTCGGCGGCCTCTCCGAGTTCCTCGGCGGCCTCGGCCTCGCCGCGGGCCTGTTCACGCCGCTCGCCGCCGCCGCCATCGTGGGTGTGATGATCAACGCCATGGTGACCGTGACCGCCGCCCACGGTCTGTGGGTGGACCGGGGCGGGGTGGAGTACAACATCGCCATCATCGTCGTCGCCCTCGCCGTCGCGGCCGTCGGACCGGGGCGGCTCGCGCTGGACCGGTTCTTCCGGTGGGGCGGGGGCGGGTGGCCCGAGGCGGCCTTCGTGCTCGGTCTCGGGGGCCTGGGGGCCGCACTCGCGCTGGCCTTGTAGACGAGCTGCCCCGCCGATCGGCCGTATGCCTGGTCGACCGGTTCGATGAGGGGCCCGGGATTCCGGTCGTACGATCAGCAGCCCGCGCCCCGCGGCCTCTCGCAGCCCGCGCCCCGCGGCCTCTCAGAGCCTGCGTCCCGCCATGCCCTCCAGGCGCGCGATCCGCTCCCCCATCGGCGGATGCGTGGAGAACATCTTGGACAGCCCCTGACCCGGACGGAACGGGTTCGCGATCATCATGTGGCTCGCGGTCTCGATCCGCGGCTCGGGCGGCAGCGGCAGCTGCTGCGTGCCGATCTCCAGCTTGCGCAGGGCGCTCGCGAGGGCGAGCGGGTCGCCGGTGAGCTGGGCGCCCGAGGCGTCCGCCTCGTACTCCCGGGAGCGGCTGATGGCCAGCTGGATCAGCGTGGCGGCGAGTGGGCCCAGGATCATGATCAGGAGCATGCCGAGCAGACCGGGGCCCTCGTCGTCGTCCGAACGGCCGATCGGGATCAGCCAGGCGAAGTTCACCAGGAACATGATCACCGAGGCGAGCGCGCCGGCCACCGAGGAGATGAGGATGTCCCGGTTGTAGACATGGCTCAGTTCATGCCCGATGACCCCGCGCAGCTCGCGCTCGTCCAGCAGGCGCATGATGCCCTCGGTGCAGCACACCGCCGCGTTGCGCGGATTGCGGCCCGTGGCGAAGGCGTTCGGGGCCTCGGTCGGGGAGATGTAGAGCCGGGGCATGGGCTGGCGGGCCTGCGTGGACAGCTCCCGGACCATCCGGTACAGCTGCGGGGCCTCGAACTCGCTCACCGGGCGGGCCCGCATCGCGCGCAGGGCCAGCTTGTCGCTGTTCCAGTACGCGTACGCGTTCGTACCGAGGGCGACCAGCAGCGCCACGATCAGTCCGGTGCGGCCGAAGAAGCTGCCGATGACGATGATGAGCGCCGACAGTCCCCCGAGGAGTACTGCGGTCCTGAGCCCGTTGTGCCGGCGGTGCACGGTACGCCCTCCAAGTGGTACAGCAGGGAACCCTTCGGTCCAGTGGACCCTCCCGCACTGGTCAACGCCAGGCGGGGGTCACAAGTTCCCAGGTGGGCGGGGGCGCACACGGCGGCCGTAGGAGTGAAGGGCTCCCGGGCCCCCTCGCGAGGACGTGTCGGGCCGCCCGGAGGCGCCCGCCGGACCTACCGAAAGAGCGCGGCCGGCCTCCTCGGAGGAACGCGGTCCGCGCCGCCGGCGAAGATCCGGTCCGCCGCCTCGGATGAGCCAGGTGCGCGCCGCCGACGACGAGGAGCCCGATGGTCCCCGTCCCTCAGAAGAGCCCGGTGGCCGCGAACCGCAGCACCAGTTGGGGCGCCCCCGACAGGGCCACACCGGCCAGCCCGGCGAGCGCGATCGCGGCCGTGAGCGGGGCCGGGACCCGGTGCCGGGCGGCCTCGCCCTCGGGGGCGCGGAACAGCAGGGCCGTCCACTGGAGGTAGTAGAAGAGGGCGATCACCACGTTGACGGCCATCACGACCGCGAGCCAGCCGAGGCCCGCGTCGACGGCCGCCGAGAACACGGTGACCTTGGCGAACAGGCCGATGATCCCCGGCGGCAGCCCGGCCAGGCAGAGCAGGAAGAAGGCCAGGAGGAGGGCGGTCACCGGGTTGGTGGCGTACAGGCCCCGGTAGTCGGAGATCCGGTTCCGGGCGCGGCCGCGGCCCACGACCGCGGCCACCGCGAACGCGCCCAGGTTCACGACGGCGTACATCAGGGCGTACGCGACGGTCGAGCCGATCGCCTTCCGCGCGTTCTCGGCGTACCCGGCCGCCGCGATCGGTACGAGGAGATAGCCGGCCTGGCCGACGGAGGACCAGGCGAGCAGTCGTACGGCGCTGTGGGCGCGCGTGGCCTGCTGGCGCAGCGCGCCGACGTTGCCGACGGTCATGGTGAGCGCGGCCAGGACGGCGAGCGCGGGGCCCCAGACGTCGGCGTAGGACGGGAAGGCCACGACGGTGACGAGGATCAGGCCGGAGAAACCGACCGCCTTGCCGACGACCGACAAGTAGGCGGCGACGGGTAGCGGCGCGCCCACGTAGGTGTCGGGCACCCAGAAGTGGAAGGGCACGGCGGCCGTCTTGAAGGCGAAGCCGATCAGGGTGAGGACGACGCCCGCCTGGGCGAGGGTGTGCAGTTGGCCGGCCGTGTCCGGAAGACGTTGGGCCACCTGGGTGAGGTAGAGGGTTCCGGTCGAGGCGTAGACGAAGCTGACGCCCATCAGGCTGACCGCGGTGGCGGTGACCGAGGACAGGAAGAACTTCAGGGCGGCCTCGGAGGACCGTCGGTCGCCGTACCGGATGCCGACGAGGGCGAACGCGGGCAGGGAGGCGACCTCCAGGGCCACGATCAGGGTGGCCAGGTCGCGGGAGGCGGGCAGCAGGGCGGCGCCGGCCGTGGCGGACAGCAGCAGGAACCAGAACTCCCCCGGCGGCACGCGCCGCCGGTCGTCGTCCAGGGTGGTGATCGACAGCAGGGCCGCGAGCAGTGCTCCGCCGAGGACCAGGAACTGGATGACGAGGGTGAAGTGATCGGCCGTGTAGCTGCACGCGCGCGGGGTGCCGTTCAGGCAGAAGGTGGCGCGGTCGCCGTCCAGGAGGGGCAGCAGCATCAGCGCGGCGGCGACGAGTCCGGCGACGGAGATCCAGCCGAGGACGGCCTTGCGGGCCTCGGGCAGGAAGAGGTCGGCGACGAGCACTCCGAGCGCCACGACGGCGGCGATCAGGGGCGGGGCGACGGCGAGCCAGTCGACGGACTGGACGAGCGAGGCGGCGAGGGGCTGTCCGAGGGGGTGGGCCAGCGACCCGGCGGACTGCGCGAGGGGCTGGACGCTCATCGGGTGCCTCCTGCGAGCAGCTGGTGCACGGCCGGGTCGGTCAGGCCGAGCAGGGTCCGCGGCCACAGCCCGGCGACGACGGTCAGGGCGACGAGCGGGCTCCAGGCGGCGAACTCGTAGCCCTGGACGTCGGCGAGCTTCGGGACCTCGCGCTCGGCGCCGCCCATGCAGACCCGGCGGACCACGATCAACATGTACGCGGCCGTCAGCAGGGTGCCGAAGGCGCCGATCGCCATGAAGGTGAGGAAGGCGGGGCGACTGAGGCCGGCGGCGGGCTCGAACGCGCCGAACAGGGAAAGCATCTCGCCCCAGAACCCGGCGAGTCCCGGCAGCCCGAGGGAGGCCACGGCGCCGAAGGCGAGCAGTCCGCCGAGGCGGGGGGCCTTGCCGTACAGGGCGAGTCCGGTCGCGGATCGAATCGGCGCGGCGGAGCCGCCGGTCGAGGGGCGGTGGTCGGACGACGGGAGGGAGAGCGTGTCGAGGTCGGTGCTGCCGGTGCGGTCCTTCAGGGCGCCGACCAGGAAGAACAGCAGGCCGGTGATGAGGCCGTGGGCGATGTTGGCGAACAGGGCGCCGTTCACGCCGGTCGGGGTCATGGTGGCGATGCCGAGGAGGACGAAGCCCATGTGGCCGACGGAGGAGTAGGCGATCAGCCGCTTCAGATCGCCCTTCGCGCCCTGTTTGGCGAGTGCCAGACAGGCCAGGGACCCGTAGATGATCCCGACGACGGCGAACGCGGCGAGGTACGGCGCGAAGGTGCGGAAACCGTGCGGCGCGACCGGCAGCAGGATCCGTACGAACCCGTACGTGCCCATCTTCAGCAGGACGCCGGCGAGCAGCACCGAGCCGGTGGTCGGGGCGGCGGTGTGGGCGTCGGGCAGCCAGCTGTGCAGCGGCCACATCGGGGTCTTGACGGCGAGCCCGAGTCCGATCGCGAGAACGGCGACGACCTGCACGGAGGCGGTCAGGGACCGGCCGTTGTCAGTGGCGAGTGCCACCATGTCGAACGTGCCCGCCTTGATTCCGATCAGGAGCAGGCCGAGCAGCATGACGACGGAGCCGAGCAGCGTGAACAGGATGAACTTCCACGCGGCCCGGGTCCGCCCCTCGCCGCCCCAGCGGGCGATGAGGAAGTACATCGGGATCAGCACGGTCTCGAAGGCGAGGAAGAACAGCAGGAGATCGAGCACCGCGAAGGTCGCGAGCGTGCCGGTCTCCAGCAGGAGCAGCAGGGCGACGAACGCCTTCGGGGACGGGCCCGTGGGCGGCTTGAAGTAGGAGTACAGCGCGCACAGGAAGGTCAGCAGCGCGGTCAGCACGACGAGGGGGAGGGAGATGCCGTCGATGCCGAGGTGGATCCGCACGTCGAGCGCGGGGATCCAGCTGATGTCCGTCGTGGCCTGCATCCTCGACGGATGGTGGTGGTCGAAGCCGAGCGCGAGCAGGATCGCGGCGGCGAGGATCACGCCGGTCACGGTGACGCCGTGCCGCAGCACGGACTGCTCGGGGGACTTCCCCTTCAACCCGGGCGGGGCCGGGAGGAGGACGGCGACGGCGCCGAGGAGCGGGCCGACGACGACGAATGCCAGAAGGAACCGCATCACGGACTCGTTGATATCGATCACGCCTGCTCACGCTCCCGTGGCGACGAGGACGACGGCGACCGCCAGGACGACGGTGCCGGCGAGCAGCGCGCTCACATAGGTCTGCACATTGCCGGTCTGGGCGCGGCGTACGGCGGCCCCCAGCAACCGGGGCAGCGCGCCGGCGGCGCCGACGTAGGTGTCCACGACCTCCCGGTCGAGGAAGCGGACGAGGCTCGCTCCCGCCCGTACCGGGCGGACGAACAGCGCCGCGTAGACGGCGTCGAGGTGGAAGCCGACGGCCGCGTGCCGGTGCAGCGGGCCGAGCAGCGCCCGTCCGGGGTCCGCCGGGTCGGGGGCGTAGGCGATGTCGCCGTAGGCCGGGGTGTGGGTGGCGATGGCCTCGGCCTCGACCAGTGCGGCGTCGGCCTCGGGGTGGGCGGCGACCGCGCCGAGCGGGGGGCTGACGAGGCGTCGGGTGGTGCGCTGCCAGACGCCGTAGGTGAGGAGGACGCCGACCACGGCGAGACCCGTGCCGAGGATGGAGGTGAGCGGGGTCGGGGTCAGGGAGTTGCCGTCGAACCAGCCGGGCAGCGCGCGGTAGGCGAGCCCGCCGAACGCCAGGGAGGGCACCGCGAGGACCCACAGGACCACGGTCATGGTCAGCGGCTGGCGGCCGTGGTCGGGGACCTCGGCGCCCCGGCCGCGGAAGGCCAGCAGCCACAGCCGGGTGGCGTAGGCGGCGGTGAGTACGGCGGTGACCAGGCCGGCGACGAGGACGAGCCGGCCCGCCGCGCCGGGCACGTGCGCGGTGTCCCCGTGGGCCGCGTGTTCGGCGGCGCCGAGCACGGACTCCTTGGAGAAGAAGCCGCTGAACGGCGGGACCGCGGCGAGCGCGAGCAGGGCCACGGTCATCGTCCAGTAGGCGTCCGGGACGCGCTCGCGCAGGCCGCGCATGCGGGACATGGCGGCCAGCGAGTTGGTGCCGGCGGCGTGGATGACCACGCCGGCGGCGAGGAACAGCAGCGCCTTGAAGGCGCCGTGGGCGAGGAGGTGGAAGACGGCGGCACCGCGGTCTCCGACGGCGAGGGCGCCGGTCATGTAACCGAGCTGGCCGACGGTCGAGTAGGCGAGGACGCGCTTGATGTCGTCCTGGGCGAGCGCGGCGAGACCGGAGCCGGTCATGGTGACGGCGGCCATCACGGCCAGCACGAGCATCGCGGCCCGGGACGCCTCGAACACCGGGAGGAGACGGGCGACGAAGTAGACACCGGCGGCGACCATCGTGGCGGCGTGGATCAGCGCCGAGACCGGCGTCGGGCCCGCCATGGCGTCCGGGAGCCAGGTGTGCAGCGGGAACTGCGCCGACTTGCCGGCCACGCCGGCGAGGAGCAGCAGCGCGACGAGGGTCGGGTGGTGCAGGCCGCCGCTCGCGACGGTGCCGAGGACGCGGGTGACGCGGAAGGAGCCGGCGTCGGTGGCGAGCGCGAACAGGCCGATCAGGAACGGCACGTCGCCGAGCTTGGTGACCAGGAACGCCTTGAGGGAGGCGGCGCGGGCCTCGGGGGTCTCCCAGTAGTGGCCGACCAGGAAGTAGGAGCAGATGCCCATGACCTCCCAGCCGACCAGCAGCACGATCAGGTCGCCGGAGTAGACGACGAGCAGCATCGCGGAGGTGAACAGGGAGACGAGCGCGGCGTACGAGGGGTAGCGCGGGTCGTCGCGCAGATAGCCCGTGGAGTAGATCTGCACGCAGGTGGCGACGAACGCGACGAGGACCGCGACGAGCGCGGCGAAGCCGTCGATGTGCAGGGCGAGTTCGACGGGCACCGAACCGGTGGGCGTCAGCTCCGTGTGGGCGTCCAGGACCGGTCCGCCGCCCTGGTGTACGGCGACCAGCGCGGCCAGTACCAGCGAGGCCAGCGGCGGCAGCACGGCGAGCGGGCGCACGAACCCGGGCGCGGTGCGGCCGAGCAGCAGCCCGGCCGCGGCGCCGAGGAACGGCAGGAGGGGGACGAGTACGGCGAGGGTGGTCGTGGTCACGCGGTGGCCTCGGTCTTCTGTGCCGCGACGGCACCCGGTTCCGCGCCGTCGGGGCCTTCGGCGGTGTCGCGGAGCTTGTCGATGTCGGAGGTGCCGCGGTTGCGGTACACGGCGAGCACGATCGCCAGGCCGATGCCGATCTCGGCGGCCGCGACGGCGATGGTGAACAGGGTCAGTGCCTGGCCCGAGTGCAGGGTGTCGCGGGCGGCGCGGGCGAGCCAGACGTCGAAGGCGACCAGGTTGAGGTTGACGGCGTTGAGCATCAGCTCGACCGACATCAGGACCAGGATCGCGTTGCGACGGGCGAGGACGCCGTACAGGCCGGTGCTGAAGAGGAGGGCCGAGAGTACGGCGGGGTAGACGAGGTGCATCAGCGGGCGCCGTCCTTCCGGGCGGAGGGGACGGCCGGGGGCGTGCCGTCCGCTTCCGTGCCGTCCGCTTCCGTCCCGGTGCCGGCCTTGGCCTTGCGGGACAGGACGATCGCGCCGACCAGGGCCGCGAGGAGCAGTACGGACAGGGCCTCGAAGGGCAGCACCCAGTACCGGAACAGGCTCGCGCCGGTGACGCGGGTGCTGCCCGCGGCCGGTCCGGTCAGGTCGATCCAGGTCGTACGGAAGGCGTCGGCGACCACCCACACCAGGGCGACGGCGGCGGCGACCGCGACGGCCAGCGCGGCCCAGCGGTTGCCGGAGTCGGCGTCCGGGGAGCGGCCGATGGGGGCCCTGGTGAGCATCAGCCCGAACAGGAGGAGCACGACGACGGAACCGACGTAGATCAGGACCTGCACCCAGGCGATGAACTCGGCCGTGAGCAGCAGGTACTCCACGGCGAGGCCACCGAGCGCGACGACCAGCCACAGCGCGGCGTGCACGAGCTGCCGGGTGGTGACGGTGATCAGCGCGGCGCCGAAGGTGACCAGGCCGACGAGGAGGAAGGCGATCTCGACACCGGTCGGCGAGAGGAAGCCGTGCGGGGCCGCGGCGAGACTCGGCGCGGGGGCGGGGGTCATGCGTCGCCCTCCTCGGGGCCTGCCGGTGCGCCGTCGGCCCGCGCGGCCTCGGCCTGGGCTGCTTCGGCCTGGGCCGCGGCGGCCAGTTTCTCGGCGGTCTTGCGGGCGGCGGCGATCTCCTTCGGCTCCTCCGCGCCCGGGTCGAGCGCGGGCGGGGCCGGGACGGTCCACATCCACTCGCGGAGCTTGTCGCGCTCGTGGGTGAGCTCGTGGATGTCGGTCTCGGCGTACTCGAACTCCGGGGACCAGAACAGCGCGTCGAAGGGACAGACCTCGATGCAGATACCGCAGTACATGCACAGGGAGAAGTCGATGGCGAACCGGTCGAGGACGTTGCGGCTGCGCTCGCGGCCGCCGGGGGCGGCGGGCGGGACCGTCTCCTTGTGGGAGTCGATGTAGATGCACCAGTCGGGGCACTCGCGGGCGCACAGCATGCAGACCGTGCAGTTCTCCTCGAACAGGCCGATCACCCCCCGGGTGCGGGGCGGGAGTTCGGGCAGGGTGTCCGGGTACTGCTCGGTGCCGTGCTTCCTCGTCATCGTGCGCAGGGTGACGGCCAGGCCCTTGGCGAGGCCGGAGCCGGGGATGCGGGGCCGGGTGGGCGGGAGCGACGCAGCCATCAGGAGATCACCACCTTGACGATGCCGGTGAGGGCGATCTGGACGAGGGAGAGGGGGACGAGGAGGGTCCAGGACAGCTTCTGGAGCTGGTCCTCGCGCATCCGCGGATAGGTGACGCGGAGCCAGATGACGACGAAGGCGAGGATCGCGGCCTTCAGCAGCGTCCAGACCCAGCCGAGCCCGTCGGCGCCCCAGGGGCCGTGCCAGCCGCCCAGGAAGAGCACGGTGGTCAGGCCGCACAGGACGACGATGCCGGCGTACTCGGCGAGCAGGAACAGGGCGAAGCGCAGTCCGGTGTACTCGGTGTACGCGCCGAAGATGATCTCCGAGTCGGCGACGGGCATGTCGAACGGCGGGCGTTGCAGTTCCGCGAGTCCGGCGACGAAGAAGACGACCGCGCCGATGAGCTGCCAGGGCAGCCACCACCAGTGGAAGGCGTGCAGGATGCCCGGCAGGGAGACGGTGCCGGCGGCCATCGCGACGGAGGCCGCGGCGAGCAGCATCGGCAGTTCGTAGGCCAGCAGCTGGGCGGCGGTGCGCAGGCCGCCGAGCAGGGAGAACTTGTTGGCGCTCGCCCACCCGGCCATGAGCGAGCCGAGCACGCCGACGCCCATCACCGCGAGCGCGAAGAACACGCCCGCGTCCAGGGCCTGTCCGACGGCGCCCTCACCCGGGCCGATCGGGATGACGAGCAGGACGAGCAGGTACGGCAGCAGGGCCACGGCCGGCGCGATCTGGAAGACCCGGCGGTCGGCCTCCGCCGGCACCACGTCCTCCTTCTGCGCGAACTTCACCCCGTCCGCGACCAACTGGGCCCACCCGTGGAACCCGCCCGCGTACATCGGCCCGAGCCGCCCCTGCATATGGGCCATCACCTTGTGCTCGGTCTGCCCCACGATCAGCGGGAAGGCGAGGAACACGACGAACACGGCCACGAGCCGCAGGGCGACGTCGAGTGCGCCGTTCACTGCGGGCCTCCTGGGGGATTGGTCGGGGGGACTTCGGGGTGGTGGTCGGGGGCGGTCGGCGGTTGGCCGGTGGCGGGCTCGGACCCGGCCGGCCGGGACGGCTCGGGGGACTCCGAGGGCTCGGGGGACTCCGATTGCTCGGGGGACTCCGAGGGCTCGGGGGACTCCGAGGGCTCGGGGGACTCCGAGGGCTCGGGCGATCGCGACGACCCGGCCGACCGCGACGGTTCGGGCGCGGGCCCCGGCTCGGCAGGCTCGCCAGGCCGCGGCTCGGAGGGCCCGACAGGTCCCGGCTCGGCGGGCTCGACAGGCCGCGGGCCCTCGGACCGCTCCGACGCCGGCTGCGCCTCGGGCGATTCCGACGGCTCGCGCGCGGGCCGCGCCTCGGCCGCATCGCGGGGACCCATGGGTTCCGACGCCGGGTCGGCCTCCGGCGCCCCGGGCCGGTCCGACGCTCCCCGCCGCTCCGACGCCCCGGGGGCGGACAGCGGCTCGGACGCGGGCCGCGCCTCGGCCGCCTCACCCGGATCTGCGGGCTCCGGCTCCCGGGCGGGCTCCGGCGACCGGCGCTGCCCGGGGCCCGTACGCGGCTGCCCGGCGGACGGCGAGGCACCCTGCTCAGGCGCCTCGGAGACGGTCTGCCGCCCGGCGGCCCCGTGCGGTTCCACGGCACCTCGCTCGGCCACCTCGCGCGTCTCCGGCTCGGCGGGCTCGTCGAACGCGGGGCGGGCGTGGTGCCACGGGGCGTCCGAGCCGCGCGGCGTCGTACGGCGGGCGGGGCGCTCGGCGCCGCCGGCACCCGAGGGCTCCTCCCCCGTCTCGGTCGCCGGGGGCTTCGGGGCGCGCTGCGAGGCCGAGCCCTCCGAGGCGCTGCGGGCGCGACGGGGACGGGCCGGCGCCGGGGCCGGCTCGTGCGCCGTCGGAGCCTCGGCCGCGGGACCCTCCACCGGGGCCTGCGCGGCATCACCCCCGGCCGCCTGGCTCACCGAGCCCTCGCTCGCGCTCCGTGAGCGCCGCGGCCGGGCCGGAGCACCGGCAGCGGGGCCCGCCCCGGCACCAGCCGCACCCTCCTCGGCCGCCGGTTCCCCACGCTCCCCCGCCACCTGACTCGCCGAACCCTCGCTCGCGCTCCGTGTCCGCCGCGGCCGGGCCGGAGCACCGGCGGCGGCACTCTCCGCCGCCTGGCTCGCCGAGCCCTCGCTCGCGCTCCGCGTCCGCCGGGGGCGAGCCGGGGCGGCGTCCTCCGTCGCGGCCGGCCGGCCCGCCGAGCCCTCCGCCGCTGTGCGGGTGCGTCGTACCGGGCGGTCACCGGCGGCGCGGGCCGGGGCGGCGGGGAGCTGACCCTTCAGGGGCCCCCACTCGTTGGGGTCGGGAACGCCCGGCGGCAGCATCTGGCGGCGCTTGGGGCCGCCGTGCTCGGACTCGCCCGGTTCCTTCGCGCCGGGCCACGCCTTGGCGACGCGGGCGGCGAGGACGAAGTCCTTGCGCAGGGGGTGGCCCTCGAAGTTCTCGGGGAGGAGAAGGTGTTCGAGCCCCGGGTGGCCCTCGAAGGTCACGCCGAACATCTCGTGCGTCTCGCGTTCGTGCCAGGCCGCCCCGGCGTACACCCCGACGGCGGACGGCAGCACGGGCACCGAGTGCGGCACGGTCGTGCGCAGGAGGAGGCGGCGGACCGGGTTCAGGGCCACGACGTGGGCGGACACGCGGAAGCCGGTGCCCGGTTCGTCGACCGCGCTGAGCCAGTCGAAGTACGTGCAGGTCAGCGTCGTACGGGCCGTCTCCAGCGCGGTGAGCCAGGCGGACGGCGGAACGTCCACCGTGAGGACCTCGTACGACTCCTCGGCGACCGCCTCCGCGCCGAACAGTTCCTCCGCGGGGGCGGGCAGCCAGCCGGCCGTGCTCATCGCGCGCCCTCCTCGCCGGCCGGGGCGGCCGGCCGTACCAGGCCGCTCTGCAGCGCGGCCGCGGACGGCCGGCCGGCCCCGTGGCCGTACCGCTCCCCCAGCGACTCGGCGGCGATCTTCTCCTGGAGCTTGAGGATGCCCTGGAGCAGCGCCTCGGGACGCGGCGGGCAGCCGGGCACGTACACGTCCACGGGAATGATCTGGTCGACACCCTTGGTGACGGAGTACGAGTCCCAGTACGGGCCGCCGCAGTTGGAGCAGGCTCCGAAGGAGATGACGTACTTCGGCTCGGGCATCTGTTCGTACAGTCGCTTGACGGCGGGGGCCATCTTGTCCGTGACCGTGCCCGAGACCACCATCAGGTCGGCCTGGCGGGGCCCCGGCGCGAAGGGGATGACTCCGAGCCGGATGAAGTCGTGCCGGGCCATCGACGCGGCGATGAACTCGATCGCGCAGCAGGCGAGGCCGAAGTTGAAGACCCAGAGCGAGTAGCGGCGGCCCCAGTTGAGGACCACCTTCATGGGCTCGGGGGCCAGCCGGGCCAGCGCCCCCAGCCGCTTGGGCTCCGGGAGGTGAACGGGGTCCGGGGTCACGTCCATGCCAGGACGCCCTTCTTGTATGCGTACAGCAGGCCCACGGCGAGGAAGCCGAGGAAGGTGAACATCTCCACGAGGGTCGTCGCACCGTAGCCGCGGGCGGCGAAGACCGTCGCCCAGGGGAACAGGAAGACCGAGTCGACCGCGAAGATCACGTACAGGAAGGCGTAGACGTAGTAGCGGACCTGGGTGTGGGCCCAGCCCTCGCCGACGGGGTCGACGCCGCACTCGTAGGTCAGGAGTTTCTCAGGGGTGGGCACTACGGGGCGCAGCAGGCGGCCGGCGCCGAACGCGACCGCGACGAACAGCACGCCGACGACGGCGAGCAGCCCCACGGCCGAGTAGGACCGGAAGTATCCGGCCGCGGTGACGACGTGCGTCGCGGCGATGGTCGAGTCCCCCAGCGTCTCCCGCACCGTCCGTCCCTCGCTCCCTGACCTCGTGACCTGTACGCACGGGAGTCTAGGCCCTGATAAAGAGACGGTAAGCAGGCAGTCACGCCGGGAGACGCCGGGGCGGCACGGGTACGGCGGCGGGTACGGCGCCTCGCTTCCCCGGGGCCGGCGCGCACGGCCCCGTGCGGAGGGCCTCTGACGTGGCCTGGGGTGGGGTTTTCCCCCGTGGGCGGAGGGCGGCGTACCGCATGGCGCGGAGGGTGCCGCATTCGGCAGGCTGTCCGGTATGACCGCTCCCAGCTCCGCCGCCGACCGGTACGACGGCCCCGACCGGTACGACGGCCCCGACCGCCCCGGCATATCCGGCCGGCCCGACGACACCGACCGCTTCCCGCCCCCGAGGCCGGCCTACCCGGTGCACACCTGGAAGGAGATCGCGCACCTCCTGCTGAACCTGCCGATGGCGGTGTTCGGCTTCGTCTACGCGATCACCGTGCTGTCCGTCGGCGGCGCCCTCACCCTCACCGTGGTCGGCCTGCCCCTGCTCGCTCTGTCGCTGCTGGGTTCCCGGCAGCTGGGGAAGCTGGAGCGGGCGCGGGCGCGGGCGCTGCTCGGGGTCCGGGTGGAGGAGCCGTCGCCGCTGCCCCTCGCCCGCGGCGGGAGCATGTTCCAGCGGGCGTGGATGGCGCTGAAGGACCCGGTGGGCTGGCGCACGCTGCTGTACGACGCGATCCGGCTTCCCTGGGGCATCCTCACCTTCTGCACCGTGCTGATCTCGCTGTTCGTGCTGTGGCCCGTGCTGCCGTACGTCGCCCGGGGCCTGGCCGGCGTGGACCGGGCGATGGTGCGCGGCCTGCTGTCCCCGTCCGACGAGCTGGAACGCCGCATAGCGGAGCTGGAGTCGGACCGCGGCGTCGTGGTGGACACGGCCGCCGCCGACCTGCGCCGCATCGAGCGCGACCTGCACGACGGCGCCCAAGCCCGGCTGGTCAACCTGGCCATGGGGCTGGGCCTGGCCAAGGAGAAGCTGCTCGAGGACCCGGACACCGCCGCGGCGATGGTGGCGGAGGCGCACGGCGAGGTGAAGCTGGCCCTCCAGGAGCTGCGCGACCTGGCCCGCGGCATCCATCCCGCCGTCCTCACGGACCGGGGCCTGGACGCCGCCCTGTCCTCGGTCGCCTCCCGCTGCACGGTACCGGTCAAGGTGACCGTGGACCTCGCGGACCGTCCGGCGCCGGCCATCGAGGGCATCGCCTACTTCACCGTCTCCGAGCTGCTGCAGAACGTCAGCAAGCACAGCGCGGCCCGGTCCGCCTCGGTCGACGTGTGGCGCGCCGGGGACCGGCTGCTGATCCAGGTCCACGACGACGGCCGGGGCGGCGCTGGTCTCGACGGCGGCAGCGGAATGCGGGGCCTGGCGGAGCGGCTCGGCGCGGTGGACGGCCTGTTCGCGGTCGAGTCCCCGGCCGGCGGCCCGACGGTGGTCACGGCCGAACTGCCGTGGCGGGACCGGGAGAAGTAGCGGCGAGGGGCGCTCCGCGGACGTCCTTCGGCCCCCTGGGACCGGGTGGGGGTGGGGAAAACCCCCGGTCGAGGACGCCGACGGACTCCATGGTCCGGAACGGCGCGGCGCACGACTCTTGAGGTACGGCTGAAACCGCCGCTGGGACGAGGAGACGGGACGACATCGATGGCCACGGAGTACGGACACGGCGGGTACGGCCGGGGGTACGAGCCCGGCGACGAAGGCCGGTACGCATACGGCCCGCACCTCGGCCGTCCCGCCGGGACCCCTGGAATCCCCGGACGCGGCCGCCGTCCCCGGATCCCCCTCGCGCTGCGGGCGCCGTTCGAGGCCCGTGCCTGGCGGGAGCTGGGTCACGTCCTGCTGAGCCTGCCGGTCTCGGTGGTGCTGTTCACGTGGACGGTGACGATGGTGTCGCTGGGCGCGGGCCTGCTGGTGACCTTCCTCGGGGTGCCCGTCCTCGCCGCTGCCCTGGCCGGCTGCCGGGGCTTCGGCGCGCTGGAGCGGGCGCGGGCGCGGGCGCTGCTGGACCTGGACGTGCCCGGTCCGGAGCCGCTGCGGGTGCGCAAGCCCGGCGCCCTGGCCTGGATGGGCGCGGTCCTCAAGAGCGGCGCCTCCTGGCGGAGCCTGCTGTACACGCTGGTGCAGTTCCCCTGGGCGGTGTTCACCTTCACGGTCACGGTGACCCTCTGGACTCTGGGCTGGGGCCTGCTGACCTACCCGCTGTGGTTCTGGGTCTTCCCGGCGTACGTGGGCCAGGGCGGTGTCCAGCTGTACGGCGACGATCACCACCGCATCTATCTCGACAACCCCTTCGAGATCACCGTGACCACGCTGGTCGGGCTGCTGTTCACGCTGGCCATGCCCTGGCTGGTGCGTGCTCTGACGACGGTGGACGGGCTGCTGGTGCGGGGGCTGCTCGGCCCGTCGCTGCTGTCGGAGCGGGTGGTGGAGCTGGAGTCGGACCGGGGCGTCGTGGTGGACACGGCCGCCGCCGACCTGCGCCGCATCGAGCGCGACCTGCACGACGGCGCCCAGGCCCGGCTGGTCGGTCTCGCGATGGACCTGGGGCTGGCGAAGGAGAAGATGCGGGAGGACCCGCAGGCGGCGGCGCGCATGGTGGAGGAGGCCCACGGTGAGGTGAAGACGGCACTCCAGGAGCTGCGCGACCTCGCCCGGGGGATCCATCCGGCCGTGCTGACCGACCGGGGCCTGGACGCGGCCCTGTCGGCGGTGGCGTCCCGGTGCACGGTGCCGGTCCGGGTGGAGGTCGATCTGCCGTCCCGTCCCGCGCCGGCCATCGAGGGCATCGCCTACTTCACGGTCTGCGAGCTGTTGCAGAACGTCGCCAAGCACAGCGGGGCGCGCTCCGCCACGGTCGATGTGTGGCGCTCGGAGGACCGGCTGATGCTCCAGGTGACCGACGACGGCGTGGGCGGCGCGGACGCCGCCGCCGGCTCGGGCCTCGCGGGACTCAGGGGCCGCCTGGACGCGGTGGACGGCATCCTCCTGGTGGACTCCCCGGCGGGCGGGCCGACCCGGGTGATAGCGGAGCTGCCCTGGCGCGGTTGACCAGCGCCGCGAGCAGCGGCCGAGCAGTGGCAGGCCAGAGCCCCACCGGCGGAGGATCGGCGTCCCGGCCAACGGCCGCCTGACGGCCAACTAGCTTTTGACCAGCGGATACACCGGCGCTCGACCAGTTATCCACAGGGCGTGGCACGCTGTGTGCCGATTCCTGGAATGCTTGGTCCTCGTACGAAGGCGCGTCCCCGGCGGACGTCGCCGTGGGACCGGGCAGGACGGGGGCGAAGGATCGTGGAGGACAGGGTGCGGGTGGTCATCGCCGAGGACTCGGTGCTGCTCCGGGAGGGCTTGACCCGGCTGCTGACCGACCGGGGACACGAGGTGGTGGCCGGGGTCGGGGACGCGGAGGGGCTGATGAAGACCATCGCCGACCTGGCCGGCGAGGGCGCGCTGCCGGATGTGGTGGTGGCGGACGTGCGGATGCCGCCGACGCACACCGACGAGGGGGTGCGGGCGGCCGTGTCCCTGCGCAGGACGCATCCCGGTCTCGGGGTGCTGGTGCTGTCGCAGTACGTGGAGGAGCGGTACGCGACCGAACTGCTGGCGGGTTCCACCCGGGGCGTGGGCTATCTGCTCAAGGACCGGGTGGCGGACGTCCGGGAGTTCGTGGACGCGGTGGTGCGGGTCGCCGAGGGCGGTACGGCGCTCGACCCGGAGGTGGTCACGCAGTTGCTGGGCCGCAGCCGCAAGCAGGACGTGCTGGCCAAGCTCACCCCGCGCGAGCGCGAGGTGCTGGCGCTGATGGCGGAGGGGCGCACGAACTCGGCGATCGCCCGGGAGCTGGTCATCAGCGACGGAGCGGTCGAGAAGCACGTCAGCAACATCTTCCTCAAGCTCGGGCTGGCGCCGAGCCAAGGGGACCACCGGCGGGTGCTCGCGGTGCTCACCTACCTGAACTCCTGACGGGCGTCGCCGGCACCGGGTCGGGGGTCCTGGCGTCAGGGTCGTGTCAGAGGATCCGGCTTCCGTGGGAAAGAGGGGGTACCCGGCAGGAGAGCGGAGGGTGGAACCGGGGAAGGAAGCCCTGACATGTCAGCGCGACCCGTCGTCTCGAAACATCATCCCAATCTGCGGATGACCTCGGGAAGGCGACCCTAACCGACGTAGGGTTGATCCTGGGATGGTCCGTGGGACGACCACGCCCCGGACAGCCGCCTCGAAGGAGGTCCAGTTCAGTGACCAGCCAGGTCAGCAGCCCAACGGAGCAGACCGACGGATCCGTCGTCGGGGAGCAGCGCAAACCGGGCGGCACGAAGGATGTGCGCCGCCTGGACCGGGTGATCATCCGGTTCGCGGGGGACTCGGGTGACGGCATGCAGCTCACCGGTGACCGTTTCACCTCGGAGACCGCTTCCTTCGGCAACGACCTCTCCACCCTGCCGAACTTCCCCGCCGAGATCCGCGCACCCGCCGGCACCCTGCCCGGCGTCTCCTCGTTCCAGCTCCACTTCGCCGACCACGACATCCTCACGCCGGGCGACGCGCCGAACGTCCTCGTCGCGATGAACCCGGCCGCGCTGAAGGCCAACGTCGACGATCTGCCGCGGGGCGCCGAGATCATCGTGAACACGGACGAGTTCACCAAGCGGGCCCTGCAGAAGGTGGGCTACGACGCCTCGCCGCTGGAGGACGGCTCGCTGGACGGCTACGGCCTGCACCCG
>NZ_BSSM01000016.1 GCF_030269125.1 Streptomyces hygroscopicus subsp. hygroscopicus
GGTAGACGACGTCGAAGCCCATCTCCGCGATCGCCCGCAGGCGCCGGGCCGCGGTGCGGAAGGTGCCGTGGGGCCGCTCGGCGGTGCCCTCGCTGCGCGGGAAGAACTCGTACCAGGAGCCGTAGAGCGCGCGCTCCCGCTCCACCAGCAGCGGCATCGGGTCGGAGGCGGTGACCAACTCCCGCAGCGGGTAACGGTCCAGGACCTCCCGCACGGAGGGCGACAGCGCGGGCCTGAGGCGCTCGTGGACCGAGCGGGAGTCGTCGCCGAGGGCGTGGGCCGCGGCCGTCACCAGGTCCCGCTCCGGGCCCTTCGGCACACCGGCGGCGGCCCGCTCGTACAGCTCGGCGCCCTCCTCCAGGACCAGCCCCGTGTCGATCCCGGCGGGCACCTTCGCCGCGGCGGTGTGCCGCCAGGTCGCCAGCGGATGGCTCCATGCCTCCACGCGGAAGGTCCAACGGCCCGTCGTGTCCGGGGTGACGTCGGCGCCCCACACATCGCTGCCGGGGGACACCTCGCGCATCGGCGTCCAGGGGCCGCGCCGGCCCCTCGGATCGCGCAGGACCACATTGGCGCCGACGGCATCGTGCCCCTCCCGGAACACCGTGGCGGTGACCTGGAAGGTCTCCCCGGCCACCGCCTTCGCCGGGCGCCTTCCGCACTCCACGGCCGGCCGGACGTCACGTACCGGTACACGGCCGATGGCCGGGGTCCTGCGCATGTATCTCACCTCCGCCGTGCGCGAAGCCGGGCACCGGCCCGGCTTCGCGATCCGAGAGCGGGGCCGGCCCGAGCCGGTCCCCGAAGGGAACGCCTTGTACGGTGCCAGCTCAGGGGCTCGGCGCCGTGGAACGCCGCTCCGAAGCGGGCGTCCTTCGCACCGAACGGCGCGACTTCGGCCGTCCGTCCTGCTCGCGCAGATAGGTGGCCAGACTCGTGCGCAGATAGCGCTCCGCCGCGTCCGCCGCCTCGCGGGCACAGCGTTTGCCCATCAGGACGCACAAGGTGTACCCCGAGTCCTCGAACGTGGCCCGGACCCTGCGGTCGTACGGCGAGGCAAGCATCACGCGCTCCCACGCCCGGTATCGCCGCAGCTGCCGGGCCACTTCGGCCTTGGCGGGTAGCAGCATGGCCCTCTCCACCCTCCACGCACTCGACTGGGCGCGTTCCCGACGGTCGGGTGGCGCCGCCCAGGGGTGGGCGCGGCACCGTTACGGCGATCGAGGCTTTCACTCATGGTGCACGGGTGACGACGCAGCGTCTTGTTGGAGCTTCAACCATTGGGGCCGGTGTGTGCTCGTGTTGCACGAATGGCGTAGCGGCCGCACCGTTGGAGGTGACTCAGAAGCGATCACCGCTCACGCTGTGTGTCCGGGATCCCTCCCGGACAGGGCGAGGGGAGCGAGAGCTTCGCCGGTGAGGAGCAAGCGACGATGAAGACCGCAGTGCCCTGCTACTACCACCTCGACGTGGAAGTCAGCCCGGAACGGGTGGGACAGGTCAGCCGCATCCTGGCCGCCCACCTCCGCCACTGGGACCTCGACAATCTCGTGGCCCCCGTCTGCCGCGGCGCCGAACTGCTGCTGCGGGCGATCGACCAGCACGCCAGTGACAAGCACACCTCCATCGAGATGTGGTGGAACGGACAGCACCTCATCACCGCCTTCGGCGACGACGACCCCGAGCTGCGCCCGGACCAGGATCTGCGGGCCTGCCTCGCGGACATCGCCGCCATGAGCGACGGTTGGGGCTGCTGCGCCTCCGAGACCGGCAGCAAGATCATCTGGTTCTCGCAGCGGGCCCGCGCCGGCGAACGGGTGCCGCTGGTGCCGCTGCCGCCGGAGCCGTTCCTGAGCACGGGCCTGCACGAGCCGCGCCAGCATCAGGTGGCCGTCCTGGCCGCCCCCGCGCCCGCGGGTGACGACGCCCTGGAGGGCAGCCGGTGAGCGCCCGCACCACCCGGAAAGGGCTGCCCGTCTGGAGCGGGCAGCCCTACCCGTTGGGTGCCTCCTTCGACGGACAGGGCACCAACTTCGCGCTGTTCAGCGAGGTCGCCGAGCGGGTCGAACTGATCCTCGTGGACGACGACGGACGGGAGACGTCCGTCCGGCTGCACGAGGTCGACGGCTTCGTCTGGCACGCCTATCTGCCCGGCGTCGGGCCGGGCCGGCGCTACGGCTACCGGGTGCACGGCCCCTGGCAGCCCTCGCTCGGCCACCGCTGCAACCCGAGGAAGCTGCTGCTCGACCCGTACGCGCGCGCCGTCGACGGCCAGATCGACAACCACGCCTCCCTGTACGAGCGTTCACCGGACGGCCCGGACCCCGCGGACAGCGCCGGGCACTCCATGCTGGGCGTGGTCACCGACCCGTACTTCGACTGGGGCGACGACCGTCCGCCGCGCACCCCGTACGCGGACTCCGTGATCTACGAGGCCCATGTGCGCGGGCTGACCCGCACCCACCCGGACGTCCCCGAGCGGCTGCGCGGCACCTACGCCGGCCTCGCCCACCCGGCCGTCATCGAACACCTGACCTCGCTCGGGGTGACGGCGGTGGAGCTGATGCCGGTGCACCAGTTCGTCCAGGACGGCGTGCTCCAGGACCGGGGCCTGTCCAACTACTGGGGCTACAACACGATCGGCTTCTTCGCGCCGCACAACTCCTACGCGGCCTTCGGTTCCCGGGGCCGGCAGGTCAACGAGTTCAAGGCCATGGTGAAGGCGCTGCACGCGGCCGGCCTCGAAGTCATCCTCGACGTGGTCTACAACCACACCGCCGAGGGCAACGAGAGGGGACCCACGCTGTCCTTCCGGGGCATCGACAACGCCTCGTACTACCGCCTGGTCGACGGGGACTGGGCGCACTACTACGACACCACGGGCACCGGGAACAGCCTGCTGATGCGGCACCCCTACGTGCTCCAGCTGATCATGGACTCGCTGCGGTACTGGGTCACCGAGATGCACGTCGACGGCTTCCGGTTCGACCTCGCGGCCACCCTGGCCCGGCAGTTCCACGAGGTGGACCGCCTCTCCGCGTTCTTCGACCTGATCCAGCAGGACCCCGTGATCAGCCGCGTGAAACTGATCGCCGAGCCCTGGGACGTGGGGGAGGGCGGCTACCAGGTCGGCAACTTCCCGCCGCTGTGGTCGGAGTGGAACGGCCGGTACCGGGACGCCGTACGGGACTTCTGGCGCGCCGAGCCCGGCTCGCTCGGCGAGTTCGCCTCGCGGCTGACCGGCTCCTCCGACCTGTACCAGCACAGCAGGCGCCGGCCCCGGGCGAGCGTCAACTTCGTCACCGCGCACGACGGGTTCACGCTGCGGGACCTGGTGTCGTACAACGACAAGCACAACGAGGCGAACGGGGAGGACAACCGGGACGGGGAAAGTCACAACCGGTCCTGGAACTGCGGGGCGGAGGGGGACACCGGCGACCCCGCCGTGCTCGAACTGCGGGGCCGCCAGCAGCGCAACTTCCTTGCCACACTGCTGCTTTCGCAGGGAATTCCCATGCTGTGCCACGGGGACGAGCTCGGCCGCAGCCAGCGCGGCAACAACAACGCGTACTGCCAGGACAACGAGATCTCCTGGGTGGACTGGCGACTCACCGAGGAACAGGAGAACCTGGCCGACTTCACCCGGGGCCTGATCGCGCTGCGCGCCGCGCACCCCGTGCTGCGCCGGCGCCGGTTCTTCCGGGGCGAGACCGCGACGAACGCGAGGCAGCCGCTGCCGGATCTCATGTGGCTCCGGCCCGACGCCCGTGAGATGACCGGCCGGGACTGGCAGCGGGGCGACGCGCATTCCGTGGGGGTCTTCCTCAACGGCGACGCGATCGCGGAACGGGACGGGCACGGGCGGAAGCTGACCGACGACTCCTTCCTCCTCCTCCTCAACGGCTACTGGGAACCGGTGGACTTCCGCCTCCCCGACGACAGCTTCGGTGAGCGCTGGACGACCCTGATCGACACCGCGGCCGCCGACGGCGTTCCGGACGAGCGGGAGAGGAAAGCGGGGACGCGGCTTCGGGTGGAGGCGAGGAGCCTGGTCCTGCTCACGCGGCCCTCGAAGGCGCGGGCCCGGAGGTGACCAGGGACGACACACGGCGCCGCGCCCCGCACGGGGCGCGCCGGGTCAGCGGGCGGGCCGGGACATCACCGTGAACTGGGCGCCGTCCGCGTCCCGCAGGATCGCCTCCTTCTCGTCCTCCTTCAGGACGCTGCCCCCGTGTTTCTCCGCCGCTCGGGCGCATCCCGAGACGTCCGCCACCGCGAAGTGGATCTGCCAGTGCGGGCGGACGGAAGGGTCCGGCGCCGCCTCCACGGCGCCCGAGTCGATGCGCGCCACGGCGTCCCCCCGGCTGCGCAGCACCACCTCGTCACCGTCGTACTCCACCTCGCAGCACCCGGGTTCACCCGACGCCCAGTCGAGGATCTCGCCGTAGAACATCGCGGAGTCGAAGGCGTCGCGGGTGTGCAGCCGGATGAACGTGGGCGCGGCCCGCCGCCACGCCTCCCAGTTGGAGACCAGTTCCCCCTGCCAGATCCCGAACGTCGCCCCGTCGCGGTCGGCGAGCAGCGCGGCCCGGCCCGGCGGGAAGGACAGCGGTCCGACCGCCGCCGTACCACCCCGCTCCCGTGCCCGCGCCACCGCGACATCCGCGTCCGGCACCGCGAAGTACGGCGTCCACGCCACCGCCATCTGCCACATCGAGGCCACCGCGGCGATCCCGGCCACCGGCACCCCGTCCGCCAGCGCGACCCGGAAGTGCTCGCCGAGCTTGGCCCCGCGCCAGCGCCAGCCCAGTACGGCCGTGTAGAAGTCCTGGGTGGCCTGGAGGTCACGGCTGGTGAGGCTCACCCAGCACGGTGCGCCGAAGACGGACTGCGTGGAGACGACCTCCCGGGTGCGCGGCCCGTGCCCGGTACCGCTCGCTCCGTCGCTGACAGGGGGTTCTTCGTTCATGGCGGTCGTGTCCTGCTTTCGGGGGCCGGGGGGACCGGTCTGGTTCCAGTGTCCGACCGGAAGCGGGTGGGGCGCCTGTCGAGTACCCCCGGTGGCAGGGGAACAGGCCGCTGCGCACGATGGAGGCATGGCAGAGAGTGAGCCGGAGCGGATCGCCGCCCTGGAGGCCGAGGTCGACCAGCTGAAGCGGGCCGTGACCTCGCACGCCGTGGTCGACCAGGCGATCGGCATGATGGTGGCGTTCGGCCGCGTCACCCCGCGGCAGGGCTGGGAGGTACTGCGGGACGTCTCCCAGCACACCAACATCAAGCTGCGCAACGTCGCCGAACTGGTCCTGATCTGGGGCCGCAGGGGCGAGTTCCCGTACGAGATCGGCGCGGCCCTGGAGGACGCCCTGGACCGGTACGGGCGCGCCCGCACACCCGGCGGCGACCCGGAACCCGTGCCCGCCCCCGAGGAGCCGGTACCCGCGCCCGAGCAGCCGGCCGCGCCCGCCCCCGGCCGGACCGGCTCGCCCTGAGGCGGGGCGGCCTCACCGCGTCGCCTCCGACAGCAGCTCCTCCCGCAGCCGGTCGAAGCACCCGCTGAGCAGCCGCGACACGTGCATCTGCGAGATACCCAGCTGCTGCGCGATCCTGCTCTGCGTCATCCCGCGGAAGAACCGCAGGTAGAGAATGGTGCGCTCACGCTCGGGCAGTGCCGCGAGACACGGCTTGACGGCCGCCCGGTCCACCACGAGGTCGTACCCGGGGTCCGGCCCGCCCAGCGAGTCCCCGAGGGCGTAACCGTCCGTCCCCGCCACCTCGGCGTCCAGGGACAGCGCGGAGAAGCACTCCAGCGCCTCCATCCCGGTGCGCACCTCGTCCTCTTCGAGCCGGGTGTGCGCGGCTATCTCGGCCACCGTGGGCGGCCGGCCCGGCGTGGACTGGGACAGCTCCTTGACCGCCGTGCGGACCCGGTTGCGCAGGTCCTGGACCCGGCGGGGCACGTGCAGGGTCCACATGTGGTCGCGGAAGTGCCGCTTGATCTCACCGGTGATGGTGGGCACCGCGTACGCCTCGAAGGCGCGGCCGCGCGCGGGGTCGTAATGGTCGACGGCCTTCACCAGGCCCAGCGCGGCCACCTGGTACAGGTCCTCCAGGGACTCCCCGCGACCGCGGAACCGCACGGCGATCCGCTCGGCCATGGGCAGCCACAGCCGGACCAGTTCGTCCCGCAGCGCCCGGCGCTCGGGGCCGTCGGGCATCTCCACGAGCCGTTCGAAGGACTCGCCCGTGTCGGGCGCGTCGTCATGTGGATGGGGGTGAGACCTGGGGTTGGTGCTGCCAGTGACACGCATCGCGCGCACCTCTCTCGCCGGTGCTGGATGGACAGACACCGTGGGAGGCGCGCGCTTGCTCGGGAAACGGAGACTGGGCGTCAGGCCGCGCGGCGGCCGGCTCCCACGGAAGTGCCTCCTGTCCGAAGCACGTAGGTGCTCTTTCCCGCTCACGGACATCGCGAAACAAATCACCGCATACAGGAAAAACAGTGCGATCGCCTTGACCGCTTCCGGAGCCGCCCGACGGGCGCTACCTCTGTAGCAGAGTTAATCTCCGGACGTGGAGGACGAAGCGCTGCGCGGGCGCGGCCGGGAGACGCCGCCCGGCGCCCCGGAGACCTTCCCGGCGGAGCTGGCCGACGCGCTCGTCGGCGTCCAGCGGCTGATCCGGCGCCGGCTGCGCGGGGGCCTCGCCGGGCCCCGGCCGCGCGGTGCCGAGGTGGAACTGCTGCGCCTGGTCGAGTCCCGGCCCGGCATCGGCGTCTCGGAGGCGGCCAGGGAACTGCACCTGGCGAGCAACTCCGTGTCGACGCTGGTCAACCAGCTCGTACGGGACGCGTACCTGGTGCGGGAGACCAACCCCGCCGACCGCCGGGCCGCGCGACTGCGGCTGACCGGGGCCGCCGAGAAGCGCCTGGAGGACTGGCACCGCCGCCGCGCCGAACTGGTCGGCCGCAACCTCGACCGCCTGGACGAGGCGGACCAGGCGGCCCTGCGCGCCGCCCTCCCGGCCCTGCGCCGGCTGGCCGGCCGGCTGCGTGAGGAGACCGGGGAGCCCGTGACCACGCCGGCCGGGGCGGGACCCGTCCGTGAGGCACCCTGGACGGAGGGCACGCCATCATGACCACCGACCCGGCGGGACCGACCGCCACCACCGCTCCGGCCACCGCCGCGGGCGAGGCGGCCACCGCCCCCGCCGAGGCCGTCAGCTGCACCGGGCTCACCTACGCCTTCGGCGAGACCAGGGCCGTCGACGGGCTTGACCTGGGCGTCCGCCAGGGTGAGGTGTTCGGACTGCTCGGACCGAACGGCGCCGGCAAGACCACCACCATCCGCTGCGTCACCACCCTGCTGCCGGTCCCCGCGGGCATGGTCCGCGTCTTCGGGCACGACGCCGCCAAGGAGCGCATGGGAGTGCGCCGCCTGCTCGGCTACGTCCCGCAGCAGCTGTCCGCCGACGGCGGGCTCACCGGACGCGAGAACGTCGCCCTGTTCGCGCGCGTCTTCGACGTGCCGCGTCGCGAGCGTACCGCCCGGGTGGACCAGGCGCTCGCCGCCGTCGGCCTCTCCGACGCCGCCGAACGACTCGCCGGCACCTACTCGGGCGGCATGGTCCGCCGCCTCGAACTCGCCCAGGCCCTGGTCAGCGCGCCCCGGCTGCTGATCCTCGACGAGCCGACCGTCGGTCTCGACCCGATCGCCCGCACCGGCGTGTGGGAGCACGTCAACGCCGTGCGCGAGGCGACCGGCATGACCGTCCTCGTCACCACCCACCACATGGACGAGGCCGACCAGTACTGCGACCGGGTCGGCCTGATGCACCGCGGCCGCGTCCGCGCCCTCGGCACCCCCGAGGAACTGCGCCGGGGCCTCGCCGAACGCAAGGGCACCGACACCCTGCCCACGCTCGAGGACGTCTTCCGCGACGTCGCCGGCAGCGGCCTCGACGACAACACCGGAGGAGGTTTCCGTGAAGTCCGGAGCACCCGCCGCACCGCACGCCGCGTCGGCTGACCGCACCCCCGGCGAGGACACCGCGCTGCTGCTCAGCCCCCCGGTGCCGCGCGCCGGCTGGCGGCTGCCGCCGGCCCGCGTGCTCGCCCTGTGCACCGTGGAACTGCAGAAGCTGCGCCACGACCGCACCGAGCTGTACACCCGGGCCGTCCAGCCCGCTCTGTGGCTGCTGATCTTCGGTCAGACCTTCACCCGGATCCGGGCGATCCCCACCGGCGGCATCCCGTACATCGACTACATGGCGCCCGGCATCATCGCCCAGTCCGCCATGTTCGTCGCGATCTTCTACGGCATCCAGATCATCTGGGAGCGCGACGCGGGCATCCTGAGCAAGCTGCTCGTCACCCCGACCCCGCGTTCGGCGCTGATCACCGGCAAGGCGTTCGCGGCCGGCGTGAAGTCGCTGGTGCAGGCGATCGTCGTGATCGTCATCGCCGCCGTGCTCGGCGTCGCCCTGACCTGGAACCCGCTGAAGCTGCTCGGCGTCGCCCTCGCGGTGGTCCTCGCCTCCGTGTTCTTCTCCTGCCTCTCGATGACCATCGCGGGCATCGTGCTCAGCCGCGACCGGCTGATGGGTTTCGGACAGGCGATCACCATGCCGCTGTTCTTCGGGTCCAACGCCCTGTATCCCGTCTCCGTGATGCCGGGCTGGCTCCAGGCGGTCAGCAAGGTCAATCCGCTGAGCTACCAAGTCGACGCGCTGCGCGGGCTGCTGCTCGGCACGCCCTCGCATCCGGCCGCGGACTTCGGGGTGCTGACGATCGCGGCCGCGCTCGGCATCACCGCGGCCTCCGCACTGCTCGGCCGGCTGGCCCGGTGATCTTGCCGGGGAACGTGATGTGCGGCACGCGCCGCGGCGCGCCGGAAAGCGGCTCGGGAGGATTCTTCCTGGGCAGCGCTGTGATCGACGATCAAAGCGGGCGAACCCCCTGGGCACGGCGCATTCCGCTCATTTGACAGTGCGCTGAGCCCACAGATAGACACTCGGGGTCGAGAGGGGCACTGTGTACGAGCCGAACGTGGTCGGGGACTGGCAGGAGTACGAGGAGCATGCCGGTCTGCGGGTCCGCGTCCACCGCCTGGAGGCGGCCGAACCGCCGCGCGGACGCGACGACGCCGCGGCCGGGCTGACGTATTTCAGTGTCCGGGTGACGATCGAGAACCGCGGCACGCGGCACTTCGGCGTCCACTTGGAGGACGGGCAGATCGACGTCCGCGTCGGCCCGGACGGCGAGGGCGCGTTCATCGACTGGCGCAACTCGCAGTTCATCGAGGGCTTCGACGTCTATCCGCTGCGCCGGGCCACAGCCGTCCTCTACGCCGCCGCCCCCGAGGCCGCGCTCTGCCATGTGGACGTGCAGGTACAGCTGCGGGTGGACGAGGAGTGGACCGACCGCCGGCTGTGGGCCGGCGGCACCGGCGTCCTGGAGGCGGGCACCCCCTCCGCCCCCGTGGGTCCCGGGCAGGGCGACCTGGCCCACCAGGTCAGCGCCTTCCTGAAGGAGCAGACGGAGCGCGGTACCGCCTGAGCCCCGGCTGCTCCCCCGTACCGCTCAGTGCGGGATGCCGTCGATGATCTCCCGCGCGCCCTGCCGCAGCAGCGCCACCGCGACCGAGGTGCCGAGCGTGGCGGGGTCGAGCCGCCCCGCCCACTCGTGGGCGTTCAGCCGCGTCTTGCCGTCGGGCGTGAACACACAGGCCCGAAGGGAGAGTTCACCGCTGCCGTCGACGCGCGCGTACCCGGAGATCGGGCTGTTGCAGTGTCCCTGGAGCACGTGCAGGAACATCCGCTCGGCCGTCGCCTCCCGGTAGGTGTCCGGGTCGCCGAGCCCGCTCACCGCGTCGATCAGCTCGGTGTCGTCCTCCCGGACCTGCAGGGCGAGGATGCCCGCACCGATCGGCGGCATCATCGTCTCCGGGGACAGCACCTCGCTGATCACATCGGTGCGCCGGATGCGCTCCAGGCCGGCCACCGCGAGCAGCAGCGCGTCCGCCTCGCCCTCGGCCAGCTTCTGGAGCCGGCGGTTCGCGTTGCCCCGGAACGGCACGCACTCCAGGTGCGGGTGGGTGGCGGCCAGTTGGGCGATCCTGCGCACCGCGGAGGTGCCGATCCGGGTGCCGGCCGGCAGCTCGTCCAGGGTGAGCCCGCCCGGGTGCACCAGCGCGTCGCGCACGTCGTCCCGCTTCAGGAACGCGGCGAACACCGTCCCGGCGGGCAGCGGCCGGTCGGCGGGCACGTCCTTCACGCAGTGCACCGCGAGATCCGCGGCCCCGGCCAGCAGCGCCGCGTCCACCTCCTTGGTGAACGCCCCCTTGCCCTCGACCTGGGCCAGATCGCCCAGCCACTTGTCGCCGGTGGTCTTCACCGGGACGACCTCGGTGCGCACCCCCGGGTGCAGGGCGGCCAACTCGGCGCGGACCCGCTCGACTTGGGCCAGGGCCATGGGCGAGTCACGGGAGACGATTCGGATCAGTTCGGGAATCGGCATGCGCACACGATAGACCTTCGGGCCTCATGCCGAGTCCCCGGGCAGGTCCGCCGCCGAGTCCTCCGGGGCGAGATCCGGGCGCAGCCGCAGCCAGGACGGCTGGCGCAGCATCCCGGACCGGGTGCGGGTGCTGTAGCCGACCTCGCCGACCAGCCGGGGCAGCACCCAGCGGGCGCCCGGGACGCGGGGCGCCGGCACGAAGGGGCACCGCTCGCTCGCCATGTCCGCGAGCAGGTCCGCCAGCCGGGTACGCTCCGCCTCGCTCCAGCCGGTGCCCACCCCGCCGACGTACCGCAGCCGGCCGTCCGCGTCCCGCTGGCCCACCAGCACCGCGCCCGGCAGCCCGGTCAGCCGCCCCTTGCCGGGCAGCCAGCCGCCCACGATCACGTCCTCGGCGCGCGTGTTGCGGATCTTGATCCAGGCGCGGGAGCGCACCCCGGGCTCGTACACCGAGTCCAGCCGCTTGCACACCAGGCCCTCCAGACCGTGCTCCCGGGTCGCCGCGAGTGCCTGGGCGCCGTGCCCGGTCACCGCGCCCGGCGTCGACCAGTACGGCCCGGACAGGCCCAGCTCCGTCAGCCGGGCCCGGCGCCGTGCGTACGGCTGCCGCAGCTGCGGCTCCACCAGGAACGGCACGTCGAAGAGCACCAGATGCACCGGCACCCGCGCGGCCCGGCGCGCGGCCCGAGCGGGAGCGTGGGCGAGTCCCATCCGGCTCTGCAGCAACTGGAAGTCGGCCCGGCCGTCCGCGTCCAGGGCCAGCACCTCGCCGTCGAGGATCGCGGGCGTGTCGCCGAGCACGCCGCCGAGCGGTGCCAGTTCCGGATACGCCCCGGTGATCACCTCGCCCGAGCGGGCGCGCAGGACCAGGGTGCCGTCCCCGGGCAGGTAGACCATCACCCGCTGCCCGTCCTGCTTGGTCTCGTACGCCCAGCGCGCGTCCTGTGCGGCGGGCGGCAGCGAGCCGGGGGTGGCGAGCATGGGCGCGATCAACGGCAGGGCTACGGCGGTCACGGCTGGAGATGTCGACCGCCGGCCGCCCGCTCACGCGCCTTCGGCCGCCGGTTCCCCTGAACGGGCTGCCCCCGGTCGCCCCCTCAGCCCCGGTCGCCCGGCGGCCTGCCCGCGTCCAGCCCGGTGCACGCCACCTTCCCGCCCATCTCCGCGCACGCCTCCACACCCCGGGGTGAACCCACGGGGAGCATCGGGCTGTTGACGCTGGTCACATCGTCGGCCGGATAGCTCGCGGAGAGGATGGCGTCGCCCGCGCGGACCGACACCTCCCGGGCCCGGGGGCTGCGCATCCGCACCTCCGACCAGGCGGTGCCGCAGGACGGTGAGTAGCGCAGCCGTACGGCATAGGCCGGATCCGTGACCGTGCTCCTGGTCTGCGCGTCCCGGGCGCACGCGGAGGTGTCGGGCAACTCGCCCTGGCAGGACGTGCCGTGACAGCGCGGCACCTCGCTCATGGGCCGGGTCGCCGGCGCGGATCCCGGGCGCCCGGACAGCGCCACGGCGGCGGCGACCGCGGTGGCCGCGCCGAACAGCGCGAGCGCCGACACCGGGAGCCATGGCGGCGGCCAGGAAGAGCGCCGGGCCTCGGCGTGCGCCACGGACGGGTCCGGGGGAGCGGGACCGTCGGCCGCCTCCCACAGCGCCAGTACGGCGGTGGGGTCGGCGTCGGCCAGTCGGCACAGGGCCTCCACCGCGGGCCGCGGTGGCCGTTTGCCGCCCGAGAGATAGCGGTGCCAGGCGGACTTGCTGTACGGGGTGCGCGCGGCCAGCGCCGCCAGGCTCAGCCCCGTACGGTCCTTCAGCTCGCGCAGTCTCACCACCAGCGACTCGTCCGGCGCGATCGATCCTTGGGGGTGCCGCATCGTGCGTCCCTCGACTCCCATTCCCCTATGGGCGGTTCGCCCCTGTTGCCGGAATGGCTTCCCTGTCGGACGGGGGCTGCAACACCGGACGAGGTATGGGCCGGGTCAAGCACCCGCGTGCCGAAGGCCTGTTCGGGACGCGGCTCCCGGACAGGCCCTCGGCGGTCGGCGGTGCGGCGGACGACCGTCAGCACCAGGGGACGGACCGCTTGGTGGTCACGTAGTGGGCGGAGACGTAGCCCTCGTGGTGCGGGAGCCGGTACCAGACGCGGTTGCCGTGCACCCGGGAGCCGTAGGTCTTGCAGCTGACCGAGACGAGCCCGCGGGTGTTCCGGTGGCCGACCACCCGGTAGCCGGTGCCCGGACCGGAGCGGACGTTGAGCCGGACGTGACGGGTGACGACCCGGCCGGTGAGGTAGGAGTGCGTGCGGACGGGGTGCCGCGGTGCGGAGACGGCTGCCGCCGGGTGCGCGGGGGCGGCGCTCGCCGCGGCGGCACCGGCCGTCACGGGCAGCAGCGCGAGCACCGCGGCGGCGGCCGGGAGAAGGGTCTTGAGGGCCCGTCGGATCATGGAAACCTCCGGCTGTCGATCTCGTGACCACGAACCGTGATCACCTTGCCCAGCCTTGCCGTGACCGGCCCCCACCATGCCGTTTCCGCGTCCCCTGGGACGGCGTGGGACGTCCCGCGGGACGGGCGCCGGGAGTCTTCGCCGCCTGGTCCGGCGGGGCGCGGCGGACCGTCGCGGCGTGCCGGAGCGGCTCGGACCGTGCCGTTCGCGCCGCCGGGACGGAAAAGGCCGGGCCGCGCGAGGTCTGCGTAGACTTGGGGCATGCCCGCGCCCCCGCCGTCCGGCCGGCCCGCGGCCTCCCCGGAGGTCGCCGAGATCGAGCGCGCCCTCACCCGTATCACCTATCTCGGCACCCGCACCCGGCACCACGACCGGCTGCGGGCCCTCGCCGACGTGCCGCTGGACCGGGCCGCCGTGGCGCTGCTGCGGCAGATCGCCGACTGCGAGCCGATGCGGCTCGGCGAGGTGGCGCACCGCCTCGGTGTGGAGGCCTCGCACGTGACCCGTACCGTGCAGCAGCTCCAGCGGGCGGGGTACGTCACCCGGGTGCCCGACCCCGACGACCGGCGTGCCCAGCGGATCCGGCTCACCGACGCCGGCCGGCTGGCCGTCGCCCGGATCCGGGAGGCCGGTGCCGGGGAGATGCAGCTCGCCCTCGCCGACTGGCGGCCCGAGGAGCTGCGGCAGCTGGCCGTGCTCTTCCACCGGATGGTCGACGACTTCCTCGCGTACTCCGCCGAGGTGGAGGCGGCGCCGGAGGCGAGGGAAGCCGTCGGGGAGGGCTGAGCCCCCGGGACGGCGTGGAGAAGTCGTGCGAAGGGTCCGCCCGGCGGTCTACCGTCCAGTAATATCCGGCGGCAGGCCATCCGAGGAGGAACCGTGCCCTGCTCCGAACACCCGCTCCCGCCGCCCGCCGACCCCGGGGCCGCCCCGCGCCGGTCCGCTCCGGCCGTCCTCGACGCCGCGGTCACGGAGGCCCGGTCATGAGCGGACGCGTCAAGGTCGGCGACAAGGCCGAGGACTTCGCCCTGCCCGACGAGACCGGCACCGTGCGCCGCCTCGGCGAACTGCTCGCCGACGGGCCCGTGGTCCTCTTCTTCTACCCCGCCGCCCTCACCCCGGGCTGCACCGCCGAGGCCTGCCACTTCCGCGATCTCGCCGCCGAGTTCGCCGCCCTGGGCGCCCGGCCCGTCGGCATCAGCGGTGACGACGTCGACAAGCAGCGGGAGTTCGCCGGGCGGCACACCCTCGGCATGCCGCTGCTGTCCGACGCGGACGGGGTGGTCCGCGAGCGGTTCGGGGTCAGGCGCGGCTTCACCCTCGCCCCCACCAGGCGCGTCACCTTCGTCATCGCCGAGGACCGCACCGTCGTGGAGATCGTCCGCAGCGAACTGCGCATGAGCACCCACGCCGACAAGGCCCTCGCCGCCCTGCGCGCCCACCGGGGCTGACCGCGGTCGCGGCTCCGCGCTTGAGGAGCTACGACAATCGGATCATCCTGGGGTTTATGGACCGTGTCGCCGCCGTGGCGGTCATCGACACTCAGGGCAGGGTGACTGGGTGGAGCGAAGGCGCGCGGCTGCTCACGGGCCACCCGGCCGAGGAGGTCGTGGGCCGTCCCGCCGCGGATCTGCTCGCAGGGGAACCGCCGGTCGAGGCGCGTACCGCGGGGGCCGAGGCGTGGTACGGCACCGTCACCCTGCGCCACCGCGACGGCCACCGCTTCGACCTGGCCGTCACCGTCTGCCCCGTCGACCGCGGCGACGGACGGTCCGCGGGCTACGCCGTCACGGCCGAACCACCCGGCACCGCACTCGCCGCACAAGCCTTCGAACAGGCGTCCATGTCGATGTCCGTCTTCGACCTCCAGCAGCGCTACCTGCGCGTGAACGACGCCGCCTGCAAGGTCCTCGGCGTCCCCGAGGTCGCGCTGACCGGCCGGTTCTTCCCGGACACCGTGGCCGACATCGAGGAGAACCGGGGCTTTCTCCGCCATCTCCGCGAGGTCGCCGAGACCGGCACGCCCGTGCGCTACGAGAACTTCGCGGTCGCCCCCGCGCTGGACCGGGAGCATTTCTGGAGCCTGGAGATGTGGCCGCTGCACGACGCCTCCGGCACCCGGACGGCGGTCGCCATCGCCGCCTACGACAGCACCGGGCAGTACTGGGCCAGACGCCGGCTCGCCCTGCTCAACGAGGCGGCCACCCACATCGGCACCACGCTGGACGTGGTGCGCACCGCCCAGGAACTGATCGAGGTCCTGGTTCCGCACTACGCCGACTTCGCGAGCGTCGACCTGCTCGACTGGGTGCTCGGCGCGGACGAGCCGCCGATGCTCCCCGCGGACGACGTCGAGCTGCACCGCGTCGCCTGCAAGTCCACCGGACCGATCGCCCCCGGCGTGGCCGTGCGAGTCGGCGAGACGCAGATCTACCGGCCGCCCGCCCCACCCGCCCTCGCGCTGCGCGAGGGTCGCGCGGTGCTCGCCCACGCCGGCGAGCCGGGCTTCCGGGCCTGGCTCGCGGACCGCGACGAGCACGCGCCCGAGGGCCGGCCCTTCCGGAAGGGCGTCCACTCCATGATCGCCGCACCGCTGCGTGCCCGCGGCACCACGCTGGGCGTCGTGGTGTGCGTCCGGCTCGCCCATCCGGAGGACTACGGCCCCGACGACGCCGTCTTCACCGAGGAGCTGGCCAGCCGCGCCGCCGTCTGCATCGACAACGCCCGCCGCTTCGCCCGCGAACGCACCACCGCACTCGCCCTCCAGCACAGCCTGCTGCCGAGCGGGCCGCCCGGACAGGTCGCGCTCGACGTGGCCCACCGCTATCTGCCGTGCCGCTCGCAGGCCGGCATCGGCGGCGACTGGTTCGACGTCATCCCGCTCTCCGGCGGCCGGGTCGGCCTGGTCGTGGGCGACGTGGTGGGCCACGGCATCAGCTCCTCGGCCACCATGGGCCGGTTGCGCACCGCCGTGCGCACGCTCGCCGAGTCGACCTGCCGCCCGACGAACTCCTGACCCACCTCGACGACCTGGTGACCCACCTGGCCGCCGAGAACGGTCGCGAGGAGGTCGCGGAGTTCGGTGCCACCTGCGTGTACGCCGTCTACGATCCCGTCTCGCGCCGGCTCGCGCTCGCCTCCGCCGGCCACCCCGCCCCGCTTCTCGTCCTGCCCGGCGAACAGGCCGAGTTCGTGCCCGTGACCGCCGGGCAGCCCCTCGGCATCGGCGGACTGCCGTTCGAGGCGACGGAGTTGGACCTGCCCGAGGGCTCCGTCGTGGCGCTCTTCACCGACGGCCTGGTCGCGCACCGCGACGGCGACGGGGGCGCCGACGACGAACTCCGCCGCGCCGTCGGGGCATCGGCCGACTCCCTCGACGCCCTCGCCGACGGGGTCCTGAAGTCCGTACTGCCCGACCAGCCCGGCGACGACGTGGCCCTCCTGCTGGTGCGCACCCGCGCCCTCGGCGCCGACCGGGTCGCCACCTGGGAGGTGCCGGCCCATCCCGCCCAGGTGGCCGTGGTCCGGCAGGCGGCCGGCCGGCAACTGGCCGCCTGGGGGCTGGAGGAGACCGCCTTTGTCACCGAACTGGTCGTCAGTGAACTCGTCACCAACGCCATCCGCTACGGCGAACCCCCCATCCAGCTCAGGCTGATCCGTGACCGCGCCCTCATCTGCGAGGTCTCCGACGGCAGTTCCACCTCCCCCCACCTGCGCCGGGCACAGGTGTACGACGAGGGCGGCCGGGGGCTGCTGCTGGTCGCGCAGCTCACCCAGCGCTGGGGGAGCAGGCAGACGGCCGCGGGCAAGACGGGCAAGACCATCTGGGCCGAACAGCCGCTCCCCGACGCCCGGGAGGCCGCCTACTGGAAGGAACAGCCCGGGTTCGCGGCGTCCTCGGAGAACGGGGAGCCGTGCGGCAGCACGTAGAGCACGTCGAGTACGACCGGGGTGTCACCGAGATTGCGCCCTATGTGCACGTTCCCCGGTCCGGCCGGCTCCTGGATCCGCCGGCCCGCGGCGTACACCCCGTCGGAGGCGCAGGAGGAGTCGAAGTGGCTCAGCGCGCCCTGCCGCACCACGCCGTACAGCGGTCCGTCGTGGAAGTGCCAGCCGGTGCTCTGGCCGGGCGGGATCGTTATCTCCCGCAGGGTGTAGTCGGTGCCCCCGACGGTCCGCTCGGTGATCGTGCGGGCCGTCACCCCCGGACCCGGCGGAGTCGCCCCGGCGGTCCCGCAGGTCAGTACGGTGGCGGCGGTCACGGCGCCGATCAGGGCGGCGCCGCGCAGTGTTGTGCGCATTCGGATGCCTCCAAGGCAGCGAAGGATGTCGGCGCGAACATAGACGCCCCGCGGGCCCGTCGGGGCCGGAATCGGGGAACACCGGGGAATGAGGACGGTCACCGTTCGATGCCGTCCGCCGCGACCTGGGCGAGGGTGCGCCCGGTGCGCACCGAGCGCGCCCGCCGGGGATCGGGGGCGCCGTGCCCGGCCTTCCCCGCCGGGCCCTTGCGCACCAGCAGCCAGGCGTCCTCGCCGTCCCGGCCGCGGAAGCGGGTCAGGGCGTACTCGCCGTGCAGCTTGGTGCCGTGCAGCCGGAACGTGGCGTGGCCGCGCTCCAGCGACTCGGCGAAGTCCACCGGCCGCCCCTGCCGGTCATGGCTCAGCGGCTCGTACGTCCCCCGGTCCCACACGATCACCGTGCCGCCGCCGTACTCGCCCTTCGGGATCACGCCCTCGAAGTCCTCGTACGCCAGCGGATGGTCCTCCGTGGGCACGGCGAGCCGCTTGTCGCCGGGGTCGCCGGACGGGCCCCTCGGCACCGACCAGGACTTCAGGACGTCGTCCACCTGGAGCCGGAAGTCGAAGTGCATCCGGCGCGCGTCGTGGATCTGCACCACGAAACGCGGGCGCCCGCCGCCCTCGGCCGACCGCCCGCCCGAGGGCTCCCGGGTCCGCTCGAAGTCACGCTTGCCGCGGTACGTCCGCAGCCGGTCCTCTTCCGCCACGTGCGGCTCCTTCCGTGCGTCCGCCTCACGTGGCCCGGGTACCCCCTCGCGCGCGGGTCTCAGAACTCCTCGTGCGTCTCCGGGTCCCCGCCGAGCCTGCGCGGGGCGTGCCGGGCGATCGCGGCCATCTGGTCCGAGTCCAGCGCGAAGCCGAAGACGTCCAGGTTGGTGCGCTGCCGCTCGGGGTCGGCGGACTTGGGGATGGGCAGCGCGCCCAGCTGGACGTGCCAGCGCAGCAGCACCTGCCCGGGGGTCACACCGTGCTCGGCGGCGATCCGGGTGACCTCAGGGTCGGCCAGCAGATGGCCGCCCCGGCCCAGCGGGCTCCAGCTCTCGGTGAGGATTCCCCGGTCCGCGTGGAAGGCGCGCAGCTCCTCCTGCGGGAACAGCGGGTGCAGTTCGATCTGGTTGACCGACGGCAGCACCCCGGTCTCCTTCTCCAGGCGCACGATGTGCTCGGGCGTGAAGTTCGAGACGCCGATCGAGCGGACCAGTCCGTCCTCCCGGAGCCTGATCATCGCCTTCCAGGAGTCGACGTACCTGCCGACCCGGGGGTTGGGCCAGTGGATCAGGTACAGGTCCACGTACTCCAGGCCCAGCCGCCGCCGGGACTCCTCGAAGGAGGCCAGGGTCTCCTCGTAGCCGTGGTGGCGGCCCGGCAGCTTGGTCGTCACCACCAGGTGCTCGCGGGGCACCCCGGCGTCCGCGAGGGCACGGCCCACACCGGTCTCGTTGCGGTAGTTCGTGGCGGTGTCCACCAGCCGGTAGCCGAGGCCGAGGGCGCCGCGCACGGCGCGCTCGGCCGCCGCGTCGTCCAGCGGCCAGGTACCGAGGCCCATGGCGGGGATCGTCGTGCCGTCGTTGAGCGTGTGCACCGGTACGCGGTTCATGCGGGGACCTTCCGCTCGACAGTGTCGTGCCTCCAGCCTCATGGATAGGGTGAGTGGTGATCAACCGGGCGGGCGCGACGAAGCCGGCGGACGGCACGGGCCGCCCCGGGCCGGTACGGCCGAGCAGCGGAGCGCGCGCACGACGACGGACAGGGTCGCGGCGAAGCGGCAGGAGCGGGCCGCGGGCGTGGACATGCGGGCCGGGGACGTGGAGGTGCGGCCGGTCGCCGGGCACATCGGCGCTGCCGACCTCGCCGGTCCCCTCGACGACGCCGCGGTGGACCTGATCCTGCGGCCGTGCCGCGCTGGAAGGCGGTGTTCTTCCGGGAGCAGCGCCTGGACCACGCCGGCCACGTCGCCTTCGCGCGCCGCTTCGGCGAACCCGTCGTCGTCGGCCGCCGCGGCGGCGCCTCGCCCCCGGACTTCCCCGAGGTGGAGACCACGGCGGACCGGCTGGAACCGGGCGGCCGGTACGGGATGGACCACGAGCAATGGCTCGCGCGCCGCCGGCCCACCCTGTCGCGCGGCTTGCACTGCGATCACGGCGCCCGCGTCGACCCGCCGGCCGCGACGATCCTGCGCGCCGAGTCCGTCCCGCCCGGCGGCGACACCACCTGGGCCGACCTGGCCGCCGCCTACGCCGGCCTCTCGGCCCCCGTGCGCGCCTTCGTGGACGGCCTGCGGGCCGAGCACCGGCTCGGCGTCGGCTACCAGCCCCCGGCCCGGCGACGACGCGTACCTGCGCCACCTCCTGGACCACCAGGCGGCCTCCGTGCACCCCCTCGTCCGGGGGACCCAGGGACCGGGGAGCGGGTGCTGTTCGTCAACGGCTACTACGTCGAGCAGATCACCGGCGTCTCCCGCCCGGAGTACACGGTCCGCTTCCGCTGGGAACCGGGCAGCGTCGCCTTCTGGGACAACCGGGCCACCGTTCATCTGGCCCCCGGCGACCACACGCACGTCGGCGCGCCCGGGATCATGCACCGGGCGATGCCGCACGGCGAGGTGCCGGTCGTCCGCACCGACCGACGGTCAGCCCGCCGGTCGCCAGCCGAGCGCGGGGCCCAGCTTCGTCGCCATGTCGGTGAGGATCTGTACGTAGTCCTCGTGCGCGAAGGTGAACGGCAGCGCGAAGGCCACCTCCTCGACCTCCCGGAACGCGGCGTCCGCCCGCAGCCGCTCGGCCAGTTCCGCCGAGGTGCCGACCAGGTCCGGCGCGAACAGCAGCCGCGCCGGGCCCTGCGGGGTGGCGGTGCGGGGCAGCCGCCGTGCCGCGAACTCGGCATACCTGGCGCGCTGTTCGGGTGTCGCCGAGTCGGTGGGTATCACCACCAGCCCCTGCGAGACCCGGGCGGCCTCGCCTTCGGGGTGGTGCGCCCGGAACTCCCGGATCAGGGCCAGCTGTGTCTCCGCGAAGTCCGGCGGCCCCTCCGGGTCCTCGGCCTTGACGACGCTGCTGGTCAGGAAGTTCATCCCGTGCAGACCCGCCCAGCGAGCGGAGCCGAGGCTGCCGCCGCCGTACCAGAGCCGTCGGCCGAGCCCGGGGGAGTGGGGCTGCACCACATCGCTGAACACCTCGAAGCCCTCGACCCCGCTGAAGTCGCTGGCCGGCTTGCCGCGGACGAGGTCCAGCAGTCGCCGTACGCGCTCGTGGCCGAAGTCCTCGCTGTCGCCGGTGTCCGGGTAGAGGGCGTGCTTCACCTGGTCGTAGTGCATCGGCGGGCCCACACTGACGCCCGGGTTCAGCCGGCCGCCGGACAGGACGTCGACGGTCGCCAGGTCCTCGGCGAGGCGCAGCGGGTTCTCCCAGCCGAGCGGTGTGACCGCGGTGCCCAGTTCGATGCGGCGGGTGCGCTGCGAGGCGGCGGCCAGGACGGCGACCGGGGACGAGATGCCGTACTGCAGATGCCGGTGGCGGACCCAGGCACTGTCGAAGCCGAGCCGCTCGCCCAGTTCGATGATCTCCAGCGTGGACTGGTGGCCCCGGGCCGGGTCCGCCGGGTCGAACAGACCGATGGTGAGGAAGCCCAGCTTGCGCAGGGGGCGTGGGGTGGGCGGCACGGGCTCCTCCAGCGGTCGTACGGCGGTTCCGCTTCGAGTGTGACAGCCGAGTGTGACAACCGTGTGATCGGTTTTCGCGGGCGGGCCCCGACCGTCCGGCGGGGTCACTCCAGGGGGATGACGACCTCGTCCTCCATGGGCGGGTCCAGTTCCTGCGGGCGGTTGCCGGTCGCGGCGAAACAGCGGACGCGCAGTTCCCGCGCGTCGACGTCAAGGCGCAGAAAGGACTTGAAGAAGGGCGGCGTGTAGGTGACGGAGGACGGCGAGAAGAGCTGGGTGTACATCTTGCGCACCGGCAGCCGGAAGCGCGAGGTGCGGTCGGGGCGGCCGCCGGCCCCGAGGAGGCTCGCGACCAGACGGGTGCGCCGGGTGACCCGGGTGTCCGGCCCCGGGGCCCGGCCCGGCTCGATGCCGAGGCGTTCGGCGATCACGGCCGTGGCCTCCGACTCGCTGAGACCGAGGCGGCGCAGGCCCAGCCGGCGGGCGTACAGACGGCTGTAGAAGGCGAGCGAGTCGCCGCGCAGCGGGTAGCAGCGGAAGTCGCGCTCGGTGACCCCGCCGACCGACACCCGCGGGATGGTGTGCGTGGCGTGCATGAACGCGCCCCCACCGCCCGAGACGACGTACTGGATGGTGCGGCCGTCCACCTGGACCGGGTACCGCTGGTAGTTGTGGATGTCGCCGCCGATCGCGGCCACGTAGTGGTGCTCCGGTTCCCGGACGATGTCGTCCACGGTGCCGCCGCCGTCGATCGGGCACGGGTGATGCTCGCCGTCGACGTACAGCGGTGATCCGGTGACCAGGATCTTCGGCCGCGGTCCCTGGGACACCTCGCGCAGCCAGGCGCCCTGTTCGGCGTCGAGGGTGCCGAGGAGGCCGGTGTCGATGCCGATGATCCGCACCGGTCCGGCGTCCAGCGCCCAGTAGGGTCCGGGCTGTTCGGCCCGCTGCTCGGGCGCGGACCGCAACTTCCGTGCCACGTCGAGGCGTTGTCCGTCGGTCGGGTGCGGCCGATGCCACAGCAGCGCCTGCCACCAGGCGCGGCTCAGCGGGCGCGGGCGGGGCGCGGGACCGAGCGGCGGCGTGTCGGCACAGAAGACGCGCATGAAGGCGCCGAGGTCCTCGTACCAGTCGTGGTTGCCCGGTATCGCGTAGATCGGCGCCGGGTAGTCCTGGTACGGCCGGAAGAACTTGTCCTCGTAGTCGTCGGCGCTGCCCACCGGGTAGATCACATCGCTGGTGATCACCGCGAACTCGGTGCCCTGGCCGATCTTCAGGAACCCCGGCACGGCGGCGTACTGGGAGTCGCCGCCCTCGCCGGGGTCCCCGATGACCATGAAGGAGAACCTGTCCGGCACCTCCCGCCGGAACACCTTGTCGGCGGGTACCCCCGCGGCCTGCCTGCGGGACACCCACCGGCCGCGGGTGCGGCCGGTGGGGTCGCCGAACCAGGAGGCCAGCACGCCGTTGCGGGCGGCCCACAGCAGCCGGGGGTCCAGCCACGACACTTTCTCGACGTGGGCCGGCATCAGCTGCTTGTAGGCACCCGGCTCGGCCGAGCCCCAGCCGGCGCCCTGTGCGGTATCACGAGAGGAGTCAGACACGCGAAGACCGTAACAACGCGCCGACCAGCGGCGGGAGGCCGGGTTCGGGCCAACGGCGCGCGTCCGCACCGCCGTTCGCAGCGACCCCGCCGTCGCCGGTCCACCGGGCGGGAGTGCGCGAGCCGGGGTGGGGACGGACCCGCGCACGGCGAGCCGGACCGCCGGAGGGTTCCCGCGGTCACGGCCTGGGGCCCGTATCAGGCGGGCAGCCCGGCGAGCCAGTCGAGGAGCAGGCGGTTGGTGTCCTCGGGGCGCTCCTGCTGGATCCAGTGGCCGCAGTCGTCGAGGAGGTGCGAGGAGACGAGGCCCGGCAGGGTGACGGGGAACGCCTTGACGGCCTCGGACAACCAGGACGTGGTGGCGTCCAGGGCTCCGCCGACGAACAGGGACGGCTGCGTCAGGGGAGCGCCGTTGTGATCGGCGAGGTCCGCCCAGTCGCGGTCCATGGCACGGTAGCGGTTGAGCGGTCCGGTCAGGCCGGTCCGCTCGAACTCCTCCGCGTAGTGATCGAGTTCCGCCTCGCCGAGCCAGGCGGGCGACGGGCCGGCGGGAAAGCGCTCGCGCAGGGTGCCGTCCGGGCTGACGAAGTACGGGGCGGGCTCGCCGGGACCGGGCATGGTCTCGGCGGACAGGGCCCGGTAGAAGCCCGCGAGCCAGCCTCGTACATCGGGTTCGATCTCGGCCTCGGCGCGGCCCGGCTCCTGGAAGTAGGAGATGTAGAACTCGTCCTCTCCGTCGCCCATACGGGCGAACACCTCGGTGGGCCGGGGCTCGCTGCGCGGGGTGTACGGCACGCTGAGCATGCCCACCGCCCGGAAGACGTCCGGCCTGAGCAGACCGGAGCCCGAGGCGATGGCCGAGCCCCAGTCATGGCCGACGACCACCGCGGACTCCTCACCGAGCGCGTGCACCACCGCGACGTTGTCCTCCACGAGTTCGACCAGCCGGTAGGCGTCCGTCGCGGACGGTTTGGAGGAACGGCCGTAGCCGCGCACGTCGATGGCCACCGCGCGGTATCCCGCCGCCGCGAGGGCCGGCAGCTGGTGGCGCCACGAGTACCAGGACTCGGGGAACCCGTGGACGAGCAGGACCAGCGGCCCGCTGCCCTGCTCCACGAGATGGATCCGGCCCGCCGGAGCGGGGACCAGCCGGTGCGTGAAATGCGTGCCGTGCGTCATCGTGCCCTCCTCATGGGCAGTCAAGGGGTGAGTCGAAGGACGTGGTCTCACGTCTTTCCCGGTGCGACGAGGTGACGGCGCGCGGTCGCCGTGCCGACCGCGGCGGCGTCCGCTCCCGGCTGCCCTGACCCGGTGCGGACGGCGGCCGCGTACCGGCGGCCGTCCGGACAGGAGACGACGCCGGCCTGCCACGTACGACGCCGACCAGCTCCCGCTCCCGGCAGTCACCCGCACCGGCACCCGGAACGCGCTCGTGATCCGGTGCCGGGGGAACTGCCGCGCCACGAGCGCCCGCACCCGGCCACGGGCGGCGGCCGGTCCCGCCTGATCGGTCGGGGCGAGTCGGAGCGGCGCGACCGTGCCGCGCGATGTGGGCGGATGCCCGTACCGAGGGGTGAGGGCACGGAGCGTGCCGATCGCGCTGAAGGCGCGGACCTGGTTCGCCGAGGCCGACCCGATCCGCGGGAGCCGGCGGTGCCGACGCGCCGTCCCGGTGCCGACACCCCGAACACGACGGCCGCGAGGCCCGGCCGGGGAACACGGTGGTCCGGTCCGATCCGCGTACCATGCCGGACTCGGTCGGCGAGGACCTCGGCCACCGGGCGGACCGTCCGCGCGGACGACCGGGTCCGGAACCACCAGTTGGTCCGTCCATCCCGAACTCCCCGTCCGCGCACGGGTGTTGCGCGAGCGGTGCGCACGTGCGACCCGCCCGTGCGAAGACCGCCCGCACCTCGTCGTCGCCATGGAACCGATCTTCCCAGGGCGGCGCCCTGCGTCACAGGGGCCTCAACCGTTGTTTCATGAACGTAAATTGGCCGCTGAGGAAGCGCACAGCGACGTCATAGGGAAAACCCTCGATTGGTCTCCGAGCTGGTGACATGGCCGGGTCAAGGCTGTCATTCTCCCAGCGCACGCTGATCCCCCACGATCGCAACACGGATCACGGTCCCCGCACAGCACCACCCACCGGACAACAGACCCTGCTGTCCGGTCCCTCACAGGCCGCGACCCGGCGGCCTCCGCAGGAGGAGTAAGAGTGAGACCCCACAGATCCCTTTCTCACGGACGTCTTCCCCAGGGACGTCCCTCCAGGCGGGCGCAGGTCGGAGCCG
Source organism: Streptomyces hygroscopicus subsp. hygroscopicus (assembly GCF_030269125.1). Lineage (GTDB taxonomy): Bacteria > Actinomycetota > Actinomycetes > Streptomycetales > Streptomycetaceae > Streptomyces > Streptomyces hygroscopicus_C. The sequence continues at coordinate 24,818 of NZ_BSSM01000016.1, forward strand.
CGCTGCTCTCCACCGCGGCCTTCCTCGCCGTCGGCATGCAGGCGGTCCCCGCGACCGCCGCGCCCGCCGCGCACCACCTCAGCCCCCTGCGCACCGGCGCCCTGGAGGCCAGGCTCAGCCCGGCCCAGCAGAAGGCCCTGATCCAGAGCGCCCAGGCCAAGACGGCCGACACCGCCCGCAGCCTCGGCCTCGGCGCCAAGGAGAAGCTGGTCGCCAAGAGCGTCGTCAAGGACGCCGACGGCACGCTGCACACCCGTTACGAGCGCACCTACGACGGCCTGCCCGTCCTCGGCGGCGACCTGATCGTGCACACCCCGCCCGCCTCGCTGGCGGTCGGCACCGTGAGCGCCACGTACAACAACAAGCACAAGATCGCGGTGTCCTCCACCACCGCGACCGTCGCCAAGTCGGCCGCCGAGAGCAAGGCGCTGAAGACCGCCAAGGCCCTCGACGCCGCCAAGCCCTCCGCCGACAGCGCCCGCAAGGTGATCTGGGCCGGCAACGGCACCCCGAAGCTTGCCTGGGAGACCGTGATCGGCGGCTTCCAGGACGACGGCACGCCGAGCAAGCTGCACGTCATCACCGACGCCACCACCGGCAAGGAGCTGTACCGGTACCAGGGCATCGAGACCGGCGTCGGCAACACCCACTACAGCGGCCAGGTCTCGCTGACCACGACCCAGTCGGGCTCGACGTACACCCTGACCGACGGCACGCGCGGCGGTCACAAGACGTACAACCTGAACCACGGCACCTCCGGCACCGGCACGCTGTTCTCGCAGAGCAGCGACACCTGGGGCGACGGCACCAACTCCACCGCCGCCACCGCCGGCGCGGACGCCGCCTACGGCGCGCAGGAGACCTGGGACTTCTACAAGAACACCTTCGGGCGCAGCGGCATCAAGAACGACGGTGTCGGCGCCTACTCCCGCGTCCACTACGGCAACGCTTACGTGAACGCGTTCTGGGACGACAGCTGCTTCTGCATGACCTACGGCGACGGTTCCGGGAACAACGACCCGCTGACCTCGCTGGACGTGGCCGGCCACGAGATGAGCCACGGTGTCACCTCCAACACCGCGGGCCTGAACTACAGCGGCGAGTCCGGCGGTCTGAACGAGGCGACCTCCGACATCTTCGGCACGGGCGTGGAGTTCTACGCGAACAACAGCTCGGACCCCGGTGACTACCTCATCGGCGAGAAGATCGACATCAACGGCAACGGCACCCCGCTGCGCTACATGGACAAGCCGAGCAAGGACGGCGGTTCGGCGGACAGCTGGTACTCGGGCGTCGGCAACCTCGACGTGCACTACTCCTCGGGTCCGGCGAACCACATGTTCTACCTGCTGTCCGAGGGCAGCGGCACCAAGACCATCAACGGTGTCACCTACAACAGCCCGACCTCCGACGGCGTCGCCGTCACCGGCATCGGCCGGGACGCCGCCCTCCAGATCTGGTACAAGGCGCTGACGTCGTACATGACGTCCAGCACCAACTACGCCGGTGCCCGCACCGCCGCCCTCAACGCGGCCTCCGCGCTGTACGGCGCCAACTCCGCGCAGTACGCGGCCGTGGGCAACGCCTTCGCGGGCATCAACGTGGGCAGCCACATCACCCCGCCGAGCAGCGGCGTGACGGTCACCAACCCGGGCAGCCAGTCCTCCACCGTGGGCACGGCGGTCAGCCTCCAGGTCCAGGCGAGCAGCACCAACAGCGGCGCCCTCACCTACAGCGCCTCGGGCCTGCCGACCGGCCTGTCGATCAACAGCTCCACCGGTGTGATCTCCGGTACGCCTTCCGCGGCCGGGACCTACAGCACCACCGTCACGGTGAAGGACTCCACGGGTGCCACCGGCACCGCGACCTTCTCCTGGACCGTCAGCACCAGCGGCGGCGGTGGCGGCTGCACCTCGACCCAGCTGCTGGCCAACCCGGGCTTCGAGTCGGGCAGCACCGGCTGGACCGCGTCCAGCGGCGTCATCACCAACGGCACCGGTGAGACGGCCCACGGCGGCTCGTACTACGCCTGGATGGACGGCTACGGCACCTCGCACACCGACACGTTGTCCCAGTCGGTGACGATCCCCGCGGGCTGCAAGGCGACCCTGAGCTTCTACCTGCACGTCGACACGGCCGAGACCACCACCAGCACCGCGTACGACAAGCTGACGGTCACCGCCGGTTCGACCACCCTGGGCTCGTACTCGAACCTGAACGCGGGCACGGGCTACGTCCTGAAGACCTTCGACCTGTCCTCGCTGGCGGGCCAGACGGTCACCCTGAAGTTCAACGGTGTCGAGGACTCCTCGCTCCAGACCAGCTTCGTCGTGGACGACACGTCCCTGACCACCAGCTGATCACCCGCACGACCTGAACACGAGGGTCCCGCTCCCCGGCCGGGGAGCGGGACCCTCGCACGTCGTCAGCTCAGCGGACCGAGCGTCAGGTACGCCTGCTGCGGATCGCCGTCCTCGACCAGCGACTCCTGGTTGCCGACGTCGTCGAAGGCGAACGCGTAGGCCTTGCCGTCCGCCATCCGTGCGTGCACCGCCCGCGCGTACTGGTTGGTCACCGCGTCCTGGTAGAAGTCACCCGGCGTGTTGTCGGGCGCCTGCGAACTCACCAGCAGCGTCGAGCGGTTGAAGCCGGCGCACAGCGTCCGGGAGACGGGCCCGCGCACCGCGTCGTTGGGCGCGTCCAGGAGCTTGTGGCAGCCGAACACGCTGTCCGCGTCCGGCTTCTGGAAGCTGGTGACGACCGCGCCGGAGGAGTCGGTGAAGTTCATGACGCTCCCGGAGACCCGGCCGTAGAACTTCTTGCCGGGCTGGTCGGCGAACGGCGTGACGGTCAGCGTCGACGTCGTGTACTTCTGCCAGACCCGGTTCACGTAGTCGTCCATCACGTTCGCGGGCAGCACGCCGGTCTCCACGCCGTACAGCGGCGACAGCGCGCGCAGCACGGTGCCGTCCGCGCGCGTCTGGACCAGCCCGGACCAGCCGCCCGGCTGGGCCCGCAGGGCGCCGAAGAATCCCGACCAGCCCCCTTGCCCCAGCTGCCCGGTGGTGCTGACGCTCCCGTCCGCGCGGCGCACCCCGACGGAGTACGGCGCCGAGAACATGTCCACCTGGGTGCTGTTGAGCCACAGCCCCGCGTCGTTCAGCGTGTACTCGGACCAGTTGAAGAGGATGTCGTGGTTCGGGTCCGTCGGGTTCTGCACGGCCGGCTGGACGAGCCCGCCGGTGGTGAGCTTGAAGACGAGCTTCTGGCCGTAGGAGAAGTAGATCCGGCCGGAGAACTTCGGGATGCGGATCGTGGTCGACTGCCCGGCGGCCGGACCGGGAATCGCCGCGTCCGGCGCGGGAGTCGGGGGATTCCCGCCCGCGGGCCAGGCGTGGAAGGCGCCGTTGGCGTCGGCCCAGCCCTGCTGCCCGGTGGACAGCTGGGTGCCGAGGTCGTAGAGGTAGACGGGCTCGGAGCGGCCCGAGTCGTTGGTGACGGTCAGCGCGATGGTGTCCGGCACGGCCGCCGTGGCGCGTCCGGGGACGCCGAGGACGAGCGCTCCGCCGACGAGGGCGGTGGCGGCGGCCAACGGCAGTGCGCGGTGGGCCGGGGTGTGCGGCACTCTCCACCTCCGTGTGGGGGTCGGGGTCGTACGGACCCCTCATCCTTGGTCCGTACCTGCGTGAGAGCGCTCTCAGCGTGGTGCCGTCGTCGTGCCCGTGTCAACGAGTGGGGCGGGACTTCCGGTTCACCGTGCCCGCCCGGCGCCCGCCGCGGGGCGGGCGCCGTGGACCGGTGCCGGACGGTTCAGGAGGTCCGGAAGGCGCGGTCGAGCAGGGCCAGCAGGGCCGACCAGTGGCGCTCGTCGGCCTGCCGGTCGTAGGCGGGGGTGTCGGCCTGCGTGTAGCCGTGCCGCGCGCCCGGGTACACCTCGGACGTGTACCGCACCCCGGCCGCGTCCAGTGCCTGCTCCAGCTCCCGGATCTGCTCCGCGGGCATGGAGGCGTCCTGGTCCGCGAAGCCGAGGTACACCTCCGCGGTGACGTTCCCGACGCCGCGGTGCGGGCTGTCCGGGGCGTCGGTGACCAGCCTGCCGCCGTGGAAGCCGGCCGCCGCGGCCACCCGGTCGGGATGCGTGGCCGCCGTGCGCAGGGCGAGCCGGGCGCCCATGCAGTAACCGGTCACCGCGACCGGGCCGTCGGCGACGAACGGGTTGTCCGCGAGGAAGCCCAGATAGGCGTCCGCGTCCCGCCGGGACTGCTCGGGGGTGAGCGAGTCCATCACCGGGCGGATGCGCTGCCAGATGGTCGGGTCGGCCGACGGGTCGATGAACTCCGGCAGCTCACCGAACGGCTTGCCGCCGTGCCGGTAGAAGACGTTGGGCAGCAGGACCGTGTACCCGGCGGCCGCCAGCCGGTCGGCCATCGACCTCAGCTGGGGGCGCAGGCCGTACGCGTCCTGGTAGAGCAGCACGCCCGGATGCGGCTCGCCGTCCGCGGGACGGGCGAGGTAGGCGTCGGCGGTGCCGTCCGCGGTGGTGATGTCGACGGATGTGCCCTGTACGTCGGTCATGGTGACAGGTCCTCCTGGGGAAGGGACGGCGGCCGGCGGGTGCCCCGCCGGGCCGCGGGTGCGCCGGTGTGCCGCGAGGACGCGTGGGGTGCGTCCGGCGGCTCTCATGCTGCCACGCAAGATCCACGCCCTCGCGACCGGTCCCGCCGGGGTGCCCCCGCCCTCACTCGAAGCGCGAGGCGTCCCCGGCGCCGTACCGGACGATCTCCGCCTCGCCGCCGGAGAAGTCGACCACCGTGGTCGGCTCGGTGCCGCAGTCCCCGGAGTCGACCACCACGTCCACCACGTGGTCGAGGCGGTCCTTGATCTCCCAGCCCTGGGTCAGCGGCTCCTCCTCGCCCGGCAGCAGCAGCGTGCTGGACAGCAGCGGCTCGCCCAGCTCGGCCAGCAGCGCCTGGGTGGCCACGTGGTCCGGGATGCGCACGCCCACGGTCTTCTTCTTCGGGTGCATCAGCTTGCGCGGGACCTCGCGGGTGGCCGGGAGGATGAAGGTGTAGCTGCCGGGCGTCGACGCCTTGACGGCCCGGAACACGTCGTTGTCCACCCGCACGAACTGCCCGAGCTGAGCGAAGTCCCGGCACATCAGCGTGAAGTGGTGCCGGTCGTCGAGCTGGCGGATGGCACGGATCCGGTCCACGCCGTCCCGGCTGCCCAGACGGCAGCCCAGCGCGTAGCAGGAGTCGGTCGGGTATGCGATGAGCGCCCCCGACCGCACCGCGTCGGCGATCTGCGCGATGCTGCGTGCCTGCGGGTTCTCGGGGTGCACGTCGAAGTACTTCGCCATCCACCGAGCTTATGCCGTACGCGGGGACGACGCGGGCAGTGAGGACGCCGCCTGTCGCGCACGGGCCCGCCGGTCCGCCCGTGCGGCCCCTCGCTCCCACCCGAACGGGCCCTCGTGCGGACGCCCGGACTCCGGAGGTCCCCCGGGAGCACCCGGGTGTATCCCCGGGATTCCCGGGCACCCGGACCCTGAGCCGTCCGGAGCCCACCCCCGGTCCCGGAGGCGTTGCCTCCGCCGGTGGCCCCACCCCCCCCGGGCCGCCGGTGGAGCCATGCCCGGCCGGATGGGGCGGGGAGGCCGGCTGTCGGGTAACGTCCCGCTGAACACCGAGCCGACATGGATGACAGGAGAGGGACGCGTGGCCCGCCGAGTGGAGGAGGAGCCGGTGTCCCGGCCGTCGTACTGGACCGAGGGCGCCTGGGCGCGCGAGCTGCTCGACCAGCTGCGCCCCGCGGCACGCGACGTGAACCGGCTGGTCGCCTGGCTCGCCCGGAGCACCGGCGCGTCGGTACGGCTCCAGGACGCGCGCGGCGGCCTCCTCGCCGAAGCCGGGGAACGGCTGGCGCTGGACGCCACCGTCGTCGCCGAGGTGGCCGGCGGACGGGTCTCCGCCGCCGCGTTGGAGGACGGCACCCGGCACGTGCGCCTGGTCGGGATACGGCATCCCGGACCGGACCCGGCCGCCTCGGCCGTCCTGGCCGTGGCCCGTCCCGAACCCTTCGACCGGCACACCACCGAGATCCTCGGTCATGCTGCGGGTGTGCTCGAACTCCTCCTGCGCGAACGCGAGTTGGCGCACGCCGACCACCGGCTGCGGCGGGCCACCGCCGACCTGCGCCTGGCCATCCTGCAACTGCTGATGGTGGAGGACACCGTCTCCGCCCGCCGGGTCGCCGCGGGACTGTGGCCGGGGCTGCTGGAGAGCGACACGGCCCGCGTGTACGTCATCGAGGGCAGCGTCGGCGAACGCGACCGCCTCGCCGAGGACTGCGGGGCGGCCACCAGCGGCGGCGCGCTCGTGGTGCGCTGCCCCGCGGTGGACGAACACGTCATCGTCCTCGGCCCGGCCAACGAGGTGGAGGAGCGGCTGCGCGCCCTGATCGCCGTCCGGCCCGGCACCTATCTCGGCGGCAGCCCCCGCCAGCGTCTCGCCCTGACCGCCACCGCCTACGGACAGGCCGTCACCGCGCTCGCCGTGGCCCGCTTCAGCCCGGAGCGCGCCGCCGTGTACGCCGAACGCACCCGACCCGCCCGCCTGATGGACCCGGCCGCGCTGCACGCGTGGTCGGCCGCCCTGCTGCGCCCGCTGGACACGCTGCCTTACCACGTGCGCGCCGAACTCCTCGCCACCACCCGGCTGGGTCTGGAGTTCACCGCGGTGAGCACGGCGAAGGTGCTCGGCGTCAGCCGCAACACCGTGCGCGCCCGCATGGACCGGGTCGCCACGCTGCTCGGCGCCGACTTCTCCGCCCTGGCCGTCCGCGCGGTGGCGCACATCGCGCTCAACACCGAGGCGGCGCACGGCCCGTACGACCCCGAGGGCAACGCCCCCGCCGCGCCGGTGAGGTTCGCGGACCTGCTCGGCGGCGACGCGCTGCGCGGCTGGGCGCAGGGCCTGCTCCGGCGCCTCGACGCCGACGGCCGGGACCTGCGCGGCACCCTGCGCGCCTGGCTGGCGGCCGACGCGAACGCCGGGCCGGCCGCCGAGGCGCGGGGCGTGCACGCCCAGACCGTACGGGAGCATGTGCGGGCCGCCGAACCCGTCCTGGAGCGCCGGCTGCTGTCGGGGGGCACCGATCTGTACGAGGTCGTCCTCGCCCATCTCGTCACCGGTGAACTCCCGGTCCCCGCCCTCGACCCGGCGAACCCGGACCAAGCGGACGCGGTTGTGCACCGGTGAGTGCTACGCGCGTCGTGCCGGGCACCGGTGCGCTGGTACGGACCGCGCCTCGCACGTAAGTTCACTTCCAGCGGGGCACGACCGGGACGGGGGGCCGGTCGGGGCCCCGCGCGTCTTTTCCGGCGTGTGATTCCCGCCGCGCCGCCCTCGCGCCCGCCCGCCCGTCCCGCGCCCGCCTGTCCCGCGCCCGCCCGTCCGTGTTCGCCCCTTCCGCGCGGGATGTTTTTCCGACGGGCGGAAGGCCCCGTTCGAGCGATGCCGTCACCCGACCCGGTGAGCCCACCGTGCCGGGCGTACCGCCGGCAGGCGCGGAACGTTGCCCCGGCAGGAGCCGCTTGGAGGACCGGATGCCGTGGGGGGATCGGATGGAGCGCGTCGAGGGGGGGCCGGGCGTCGCGGACCCGGGAGCCCGTCTACGACCGGCTCGTCGCCGAATGGCGGGCGCAGGGCCGGACCGTGCCCACCGACCCCGAGGTGCCCTGGACCTCCCTCGCCGGTCTCGCCGACCTCGCGAGCCTCGCTCTGCGCACCCGGTCAGGGTCCGGGCGGTCCTGAGGCGCCGTACCGGACGAGCCGTCACGGCTCCCGGGGCCCGCGCGGTGGTGGGGCGAGGACCGCCAGGGTGCCGTTGGCCTGCTGCAACGCGTCCTCCAGGGTTCCGGGGGAGTGCAGGGTGCCGGTGCCGTCGGGCGGCACCAGCCACTCCAGGGAGCGGGCGGGCCGGTAGGGCGGCGGCACGGCGACCCAGGAGCCCCGGGTCGCGTAGCGCAGCCCCGCGCCCACCCAGCCCCCGGCGGGGTCGGGCGGCAGGAAGAAGCCGACCCGGCGCGCCGTGAGGTCCACCAGGGTCGGGCCCGGCACCGGCAGCGCGGGCCGCCAGAGCAGGTCAAGGGTGAGCATGCCGAGCCGCTCGGGGACGCTGAGCATGTCCCAGAAGCGGCCCGCCTCCAGCAGCGCGACCCCCTCCCCGTGGTCCCACTCCCACTTGCAGGCGCGCGGATCCGCCGCCGATGCCGCCAGCCATTCCACGCCCCGCATCCACATCGTGTTCGTCATGCACTGCTCCGCGTTCTCGGGCACTCGGTGCGTCCGCACAGCAACCCGGCATATGCATGCTCGTAGATATTTCTATGCGGCGGAAGGGGTGGCGCGGCATGGCGTTTATGTCGACGCGTTCGAAATCCGCGTGCCGGTTCGGCAGTCGGCCAAAGGGGGGCGCGTCACTCTTCCGAGGGTCGAAGGAAGCGGAGGCGGACGATTCGAGTTCTGTGGCGATCGCTTCACGCGCTTGTTTTCGGGATGGCCGCTGTTCCGGCCGTGGTGTCACCTCGTTCCGTCGCCTGACTCCGGCGAGGTTTTCCATGGACCGCACCCGTCCGCGCACCCTCGTGGTCACCGGAGAGCGCCGAGGCCGAGCGTCGCGACCCGCGCTCACGCGCCGCGTACGCCGGGGCCGACCACCCCTTCGGGGGGCGAAGGCATGGACGAAGAAGACGGCCGGCGCTTCGCGGAACCCGGCGCGGCCACGCGATGCCGCCCAGGAGGTCGCCGAGCGGGCCGGCGCCGAGCCGACCCGCTGGAGCCCGCACCCTCGCAGGCGACGCGCTGTCGGGCGCGGCCACCCGTGCGGGGCTCGAACGCGTGCTCACCGACGAGGCGTTCGCGCGGATCCCGGCCGTGCGAACGCTTGGGGCCGGGCGCTGCGGCGGCTCCGAGGCGCATGACCGCCCCGGTCGGCGAGCCTGCTCGGCGCGCGCACCGAGCACCGCTTCACCGCACCGGCACCCGTGCACGCGCCGGTACTCGCACCCGTGCCGCGCACTCGCACCCGTGCCGCGCACTCGCACCCGTGCCGCGCACCGGCACCCGTGCCGCGTGCCGGTACCGGGTCTGGTCGCTCGCGGTCGCGCGGCGGCGGCCGCGTGTCGGAACTGCCCCGCGCCCTTCCCGGGGTGGCTCCTCCTTTCCCAGGTACCCGCTCCCTCCGCCCGTCCGGACGCCACCGCCGCGATCGACGGGCCCCAGCCGGCCGCCGACCCCGGCCGGAGGACGTCCCGCGCCCAGCGCGCCGACCGGGCATCCTGTCCACCCCGTTCCAGGGCAGGACGAGCGGAGGGGGATGATGTCCGCCATGGACGACATCGACCGGGCCATCCTGCGCGAGTTGCAGACCGACGGCCGTATCGCCTACGCCGACCTCGGACCCAAGGTGGGCCTGTCCGCCTCGGCGGCCCGGCAGCGGCTCCAGCGGCTGCTGGACTCCCGGGCCGTCCAGGTGGTCGGCGTCACCGATCCGATGGCGATGGGCGGCCAGGCCATGGCCCTGCTCGGGATCGGCGTGGACGGCGACCCGCGCGCCGTCGCCGACGCCCTCGCCGAGCGGCCCGAGGTCGTGTACGCGGTGCTCACCTCGGGCGGGTTCGACCTGTTCGCCGAGGTGGTGGCGTCCGGCCCGAAGGCCCTGCTGGACTTCGTCAACGACGTGGTCCGCCCGATCGAGGGCGTCCGCGAGATCCGGTCCTTCCCGTACTTCGGCATCCACACCCACCGCTTCCTGTGGGACGTGGGCTGACCGGCTCCTCGCGGGACGTGCGCCGACCCGGAGTCAGGCGGGCGGGTGGCCCGGATCCGGTGCCAGGACCAGCATTGTCGCGTCGTCGTGGACCTCGTACCCCAGCCGGGCGAGGTCGGCCCACACGGCGGTGGGCAGCTCGCCGCCCCGGACGCCCGCGAGGGCGGCCAGCCGGTCCGGCAGCGGGTAGAAGACCCCGGAGCGGTCCCGTGCCTCCCAGACGCCGTCGGAGGCCAGCAGCAGCCGGTCGCCCGGCTCCAGCGGCACCGTGACCTCCTTCGGCGGATCGACCCCGACCAGGCCGATCCCCAGCGGGGTGCCCGGCGTCACGGTGATCTCCCGCGCCTCGCCCTCGCGCAGCAGGACCGGCGCCGGGTGACCGCAGGCCACCACCCGCATCGTGCGCGCGTCGGCCGGGAACTCCACCAGCACCGCCGTCGCGAACAGCTCCCCGTCCGGACGGGCCGCCGCGTCCACCTCCAGGCGGCGGCCCATCCGGGCCGCCACCGACTCCAGGTCCTGCTGGTCCAGGACCGCCTCCCGGAACGCGCCCAGCAGGGACACCACGGTCGCGACCGCCGCCAGCCCGTGCCCGCGCACGTCGCCCATCACCGCCCGCACGCCGGACGGCCCCTCGCGCACGTCGAAGAAGTCCCCGCCCACCAGCGTGCCGTTCTCGGCCGCCCGGTAGAAGCCCGCGCAGCCGACGCGCCCGACCCGGTCGGGGAGCGGCGGCATCACCGCCTGCTGCACGGCCTCGCCGATCGCACGCTCCACCTGGAGCTGGGCGTCGCGGCGACTGCGCACGAACGCCACGAACACACTGAGCAGGGCGACGAAGGCGATGGTGAGCAGGTCGGTGTTGCCGGGCCGGTTCAGATGGGTCCCGGGCACGTTCAGGGCCACGACCACCAGGGAGCCGAGCAGGGCGGTGACGAGGGGGCCGTACGACAGGACGGCCAGTGGGGGGATCGCGCCCAGCAGGAAACCCAGGTCGCTCGCGTGGGGCGTGATGGTCGCCGCCGCGGTCACCGCGACCAGCAGCAGCACCGGCAGCAGCCGGATCCACCACGGCGGCGGCGCGCCCCGCAACCAGCCGCGATCCTCCTGGCTCCCACGCGACGACCATTCGCGCACCGATCGCACATGCCCACGCTACGCCGCGGCCTGGAGGAGGGCCCGTCGGTCGCGTCCGTGCCGTCCCGGCGGTGCTCCCCGGGACGGCACGGAAAAGCGGTGGACGCCGGTTCGGCGGCCGGGCTAGCGTGTGGCCGCACACCCGAGACGGACGAAGGAGGCGAGTGTCATGGCCGCAGTCATCATGCGCTCCCCCTCCCCCGTCGCCCGGGTGTGCCAGGCCTGACCGGGAGCGCGTCCCGCCGCGAGGTCGTTCGCGGCACGTATCCCGGAGGATTCCTTGACCGATCCGGTCATGCGCACGCTCGACGCGAGCAGTGCGCACCTGTTCGACACCATGCCCGACCCGCTGGCCTTCGCCGAGCGGTACCGGCGGGTCACCTTCCGCCCCGAGTGGCAGCGCGTCGCCCTGCGCGACGGCCGTACCGTGGCCCGCGCCGCCTGGTGGGGCCGCCCCGAGGACTCCGAGCCGCTGCTGATCAACTGGCTGGACGTCGCCGAGGGCGAGGAGGCGGCCGGCGCCGAACTCCTGCGGACCGCGCCCTGGCGTCCCGACGAACTCGAACTGGACATGCCCGCCGGCTGGCGCGACGACCCTGGGCTGCGGGCCGCCGCCGAGGTCCGCGCCGCTGCCGCGCGCATGGCGGGCTACACGCCGCTGGTGGAGCGCTTCATCTACCGCTGGACCCCGGAGCACGGCCTGCCCGAACGCCCCGGCCGCCTCGTCTTCACCCCGGAGCCGGACGACGCGGTCTTCCTCGGCCTCCTGCGCCGCATCCACTCCGACACCCTCGACGCGCACGCCCGCCGGGCCATCGCGGAGGGCGGGGTCGAGCAGGCCGCCCAGGAGGAGATGGACGTCTTCCACTGGATGCCGTCGCCGCGCTCCTGGTGGCGGATCGCCCGCACCCGCGCCGGCGACCCGGTCGGCATCCACATCCCCGCCCGCAACCCCTCGGGCCCCTGCGTCGGCTTCATCGGCGTCGTCCCCGAGCACCGGGGCCACGGCTACGCCTACGACCTCCTCGCCGAGTGCACCCACTTCCTGTCCGGCGAGGGCGCCGGGTTCATCGCCGCGGCCACCGACCAGTCCAACCTCCCGATGGCCGCGCACTTCACCGCGGCGGGGTATCCGGTCGTGCGGGAGCGGCTGAACTTCCGGGCCGAGGGCGTTGTCGGTGCCGGGTGACATGCTGACGACGCGGTGATCGGTCGCGAAGCGGGGGAGGGGCCATGGGGTTCATCGGTCAGGTGTGGTGGGTGCGTGCGGGGGAGGACCCGGTCGGCGCGATCGCGATCGACGACGCGGACTTCCCCTGGCTGTCCGGTGTCTTCACCCCCGCCCCCGGCTTCGCCGCCGTACGCGGTCTGTTCGCCCGAGAACTCGCCCTGACGGACTGGGACGACGAGGAGTGCCGGGAGGAATGGGAGGGCGTGTACGACGAGATACGACGCCGGGTCACCCTCACGGCACCCGGCGGACCGGTCCCCGAGTTCCTGCTGCACATCGAGGCGGACCGGGCGTGGTTCCGGTGGAGCGACGAGCCGTTCGAGGAGGACGGCTCCACGCGGCCCACCGGCTGAGCCGCGCCGGGGCGGCCGTGTTCCCGGTGCCCGGGGGCGGGACGGCGTCCCGGCGTGCGGTGCTTTCCAGGATCGGGGGGCTTCATGCCTCCGGTGGAGGAATTCCCCCCTTCGGGGGCACCTCGCCGCCTTTTCCTCTCCCGGTGCGGGCGGCGAGCCGATAGTGGAGCCGCCGCCGGGCCCGGGACCCGGTGGTGTTCTGGCGACCCGCGTGACCGGAGGGGAAACACACCATGGCCACCACCGAGGCGAACAACCGTGTCGAGCTCGTCTTCTCCCTGTTCGACGCCAACGGCAACGGCGTGCTGGACCCCGGGGACTTCGAGCTGATGGGAAGGCGGGTGGTGGAGGCCGTACCCGAGGCCGGGGACAGCGCGAAGCACAGGATGCTCAAGGCGTTCCAGGGCTACTGGGACACCCTGCGATCCGAGCTGGACGCCGACGGCGACGGGCAGGTCAGCCCGGAGGAGTTCAACGCCATCGTGCTCGACCCCCGGCGATTCGACGCCACCGTCGACGAGTTCGCCGAGGCCCTCGCCGCGCTGGGCGACCCGGACGGCGACGGCTATGTCGAGCGCCCCCACTTCGTCGCCCTGATGACGGCCATCGGGTTCCGACGCCCCAACATCGAGGCCCTGTTCGACGCCTTCGAGCCGGTCCACGGCGACCGCGTCCCCGTGGTGACGTGGGCGGACGGCATCCGCGACTACTACCGCCCCGAGAAGTCCGGCATCCCCGGCGACCACCTCACCACGGGCGCCACCCGGTGACCCACGAGCCAGACGCCCCCGTCGTCGGACTGGCCGTGGGCCGGGGCACCGGACCCGAACTCGCCGACGTCTTCGAGCGGGTGCTCGGCGCGCTGACCACCGGCCACCCCGGTGTGACGGTCGAGCGATCCCCACGGCTCTACCACTCCTACGCATCGCTGCGCGCCGAACGGGACATCGCCCGGATCCGCGAGCTGACCGCCGCGGACGCCGACCACTACGAGCGGTTCTGCCGCGCCCACGCCGAGCGGGGCACGACGGCGGTCTTCCGTACGGCCGTCAACGCACAGTCGCTGTACCTCGTCCGCGAGCGGCTGCGTGCCGTCAAGGTGGACCTGCTGGGCGCCGACGGACGCTCCCTGCTGCTGGTGCGGGACCAGGCCCAGGGCTTCTACACGGGCGAGAACCGGCACACGCCCGGCGAGGTCACCCGCACCATGACCTTCGGCCGGGAGACCACCGAGGCCGTGGTCCGCTACGCCCTGCGGCGGGCCCGGCAGGAGTGGCCGGACGGGCGGATCGGCCGCGTCGTCATGGCGTACAAGTTCCACCTGCTGGACGGCGCGCTCGACGCCTGGGTGGCCGACCTCGCGGCCCGACTCGGCGTGGAGATCGGCCTCTTCCAGCCCGACACGGTCAACCGCGACCTCGTCACCCACGGCCTGCCCGACCGCACGCTGCTGATCGCCGGGAACGAATGGGCCGACATCATGCACGTGCTGCTGCTCGACCGGTTCGGCTCCGACCGGCAGGAGAACCGCTGCGCCGAGAACGTCTTCCTCGACCCCGCGCTGGCGGGTCTCACCGAGTACCAGACGGTGCACGGCTCCGCCGACGACCTCGCCGGACGGGACCTCGTCAACCCGGTGGCGACGATCCGCGCGGCCGCACGCGTCGCGGAACGGCACGCCGGGTGCGCGGGTGCGGTGGAGGCCGTGGAGAAGACGCTGCGCATCCTGGACGAGCGGGGCATATCCACGCCCGACCTCGGCGGACGGCACTCCACCACCGCCGTGGCCGACGCCCTGCTCGGCGTCCTCGACGCGCCCGGGGCCGACGGGACACCGGCGGACGCCGCCCTGGCCGGCGGGTCATGAGTGCGGCGGCGGGCGAGCGGACGGCCCTGGTCGTCGTGGACGTGCAGAACGACTTCTGCACCGGTCCGGCGGCCCTGAACCGCTTCGGCGGCGACCCCACCGTCCTGGACGCGGCCGTCGCCGGCACCGTCCGGGCGGTGGCCGCGGCACGGGCACGCGACGTGGAGGTGATCTTCGTACGGTTCACCGGCGACCCCGAACACCAGGGCGCCGCCTGGCGGTTGCGGGACCGTGCCCTCGGCAAGCGGCCGAAGTGTCTGGAGGGCTCCTGGGGCGCCGAGTTCCACCGGGTCGCCCCGGCGCCGGGCGAGCGCGTCTTCACCAAGCGCGCCCGCTTCGACGCGTTCCTCGGCGAGGGCTTCGAGGAGCATCTCGGCGCGCGCGGCGTCGGACACCTGGTCCTCGCCGGGGTGTACGCGGACGTGTGCGTGGACACCACCGCCCGCACGGCGTTCCAGAAGGGCTTCCAGGTGACCGTCCTGACGGACTGCACCGCCGCCCTGCATCTGCCGTACGACGACGTCCTGCGGTTCATGCGCGTGGTGTACGGCGCCCGGACCACGACCGCGGCCGACCCGGCGGCCTGGACGGCGCCCACCGCGCGGCCCGAGGAGGTGCCGTGCGCACGGCCGCCGGGCTGACCGACGGGGTGGCGCGGGGGGTGGGCCGCACGGCCCTGCTGGTGGCCGCGGCCCGCGCGATCGAGACGCATCGGCCCGACGCGCTGGCCCGCGACCCGTTCGCCGAGCACTTCGTGCGCGCGGCGTCGGCGTCGGCGGGCTGGCCCGTCCGCCCGGCGCAGGTGCCCGGCGGGGACGCCGACCCGCTGTGGGGAAGGCTCGGCCGGTACTTCGCCCTGCGCACCCGCGTCCTGGACGACCACCTGCTCCGCTCGGCGCACCTGGGCGCCCGCCAGGTGGTGCTGCTGGGCGCGGGCCTGGACTGCCGGGCCTACCGGCTCGACTGGCCGCAGGGATGTGTGGTGTACGAGGTGGACACGGCGGCGGTGCTGGCCTTCAAACAGACGGTCCTCGACCGGCTCCGGGCCACCCCGGTGGCCGAGCGCCGGACCCTCGCGGCCGACCTGCGCGACGACTGGGCCGACGCGCTGGTGTCCGCGGGCTTCGACGCCGCCGCGCCCACCGCGTGGCTGGCCGAGGGCCTGCTGCTCTACCTGCCCGCGCCGGCCGAACGGCGCCTCGTCGCGACGGTCGACCGGCTCAGCGCGGCGGACAGCACCCTGGCCTACGAGATCAAGGACCTCGTCGAGTCCCCCCGGGTCCGGTCCGGCCCCGTCTACACCGCCGCCCGCCGGCGCCTCGGCGTCGACCTCCTCGCCCTCTTCGCCACCGGGCCCCGCCCCGACTCGGCCGCGGACCTCACCTCCCACGGCTGGACGGTGACGACCCGCACCCCCTACGACTTCACCCGCCGCCACGGCCGCGGTCCCCTCCCCGAACCGAACGACGCCCTGGCGGCCAACCGCTGGATCTTCGCGGCGGCGTCGAGGGATGCGCGGGGGCCGGTCCCGCCGCCTCGGCCGGTGGCACCGGCTTCGGACGTGAGCGGGCCCGGTAAGCCCCCTGTCCCGTAGCCTCCCCGGCCCGGCCCGCCTCTGCCCCGACGGGCCGGACCGGGGCCTACTCCGCGTCCGCCGCCAGCCGTGTCTCCGCCGCCGCGAGGATCTCCGTCACCCGGAGGCCGAAGACCGCGTCGCAGGGGTGGGGGCGGCCGGTCGCGGCGGCGGTCAGCAGGGTGTCGGCGGCTCGGGTGAGGGCGGTGACGGCGTCCTCGGACGGGGACGGCATGACGGTGACGCCTCGGTCGCCGCGGAGTTCGTACTCGGTTCCGGCGGCCGCGGGCGGAACCGTCTGGCTGAGGGTGACGGTGCTGGAGGCCCCAGTGGTGTGGTCGAGGACCAGGTGCACGGTGTCACCCGGGCCGTGGGCCGCCGCCACCACCTGGGTGACGTCGCCGAGGACCGGCAGCAGCACCGACAGCGCGTGCGGGCCCACGTCCCACAACGCGCCCTTCTCCCGGCGCCACGGCGACGCCGCGAAAGGGCTGTCGGTCGTGAACACCGCTCCCAGCCACTGTGCCCGCGCCGTGAACCAGCCCGCCGCGGCGGCCTGTTCCTCGATCCAGGCATCCGGCTCCTTCTGGAAACGCGTGGTGAAGAACACCACCGACGCCACCCCGGCCCGCTCCACCGCCTCCGCCACGGCCCGCGCGTCGGTGACCGACAGCGCGAGCGGCTTGTCGAGGAGCAGATGCCGTCCGGCCTCCGCCGCCCGCACCGCCAACGGGGCCTGCACGGAAGGGGGCAGGGCGACGGCCACCGCGTCCACGTCGGCCAGCAGCGCGTCCACATCGGCGTACGGCGTGACGTCGTACCGCTGCGCGAGCGAGGCGGCCGCCTCGGGACGGCGGCCCCACACCCCGGCGAACTCCAGGCCCGGGTGCCCGGCGAGGGCGGGGGCGTAGGCCGCTCGGGCCCAGGGCCCCGTTCCCAGCAGTCCGATGCGCATCTGTCGTTCCTCTCTCCGAACCGTTCCCCGCGTCCTCAACAGCCTGCGCCCGGAGCGGCGTTCGCACACCCGTCTTTCGAAACCCCGTCCGCGGCGAGCCATCGGGCGATAGTGGCGGCGATCGGCTGGCCCGTGTCCATCTCGACGAACCCGAACTGCCCGGACTGGTTGCACTCCAGGAACCACCAGACGCCGTCCATGTCCTGCGCGAAGTCGAACGCGCCGTAGGCCAGTTCGGCGCCCCGGAGATAGCGCAGGACCCCGTCGGCGACCCTCGGGGGCACCTCCACGGGTACCCACGGCGACATGGACGGGGCGAACCGGACATCCACGTCGTCGGGATGGGCATCCGGAGCAACCGGCTTGCGGGCCGCCAGCAGGGTGTCGCCGACGGCGGTGAGCCGGATGTCGGCCCGCTTGAGGACGCGTTGTTGCAGCAGGGTCGGGCCGAAGGCGACCGCCGTGAAGTCCGCGTCCGGCGCGACCCTGCTGGTCGGCACCGCCCGCGGCGGCTCCTGGGGATGCGCGCCGGAGACCGGCTTGACCACCAGGTCCCGGTAGCGTGCCGCGAACTCCCGCGCCCTCTGCGGGAACGTGGTGATCAGCGTGGCCGGCACCGCGAGCCCGCTGCGCTGGGCGTGGTGCAGCTGCCAGGGCTTGTTCCGGGCGCGGCGGGCGGCGTCCGGATGGTTCATCCAACGTGCGTCGGTCCAGCGGAGCATGCCGTACAGCGCCTGCGTGGACTCCTCGGTCAGCCAGGCGGACGGCTGGGCGGCGCGGGTGGCCGCCTCTCCGGGCCTGCGCACCCAGATGGAGCGCAGGCCGTCCATGTCCACCAGGCGCCCGCCGACGGACAGGTGTCCGTGGCGGTCGCCCAGCGTGTACTCGCCCGACAGTGCGACCCCGTCGGTCAGATCGGCGGGATCGAGCCGGACGACGGGCACCCCGGCCTCGGCGAGGCGGAGGACCACCATGTCCGCCGTCACGTCCTCTTCACTGGTCAGGATGAGCACGGTCATCGTCTGCGGGTCCGTGGGTCAGTCGTCGAAGTGCGTCTTGGAACCGGCGGTCGAGGTCGTGGTCCCCAGCGCGCGCAGGGTCGCGTGGTCCGTCGCGGCGATCCGCCCGTCCGGGAGGACGTTCAACTGCAGTCCGGAGTCGTAGGCGTACGGCACGGTGACTTCCAACTGCACAGCCGGGCGCGCGTAGTTGAGCGTGAACGGTTGCATGGTCTCTCCCTGGTTCGGCTTTCACGTCCTTATACGAATCGAACGGGTGATTGGTTTCCTTACGCTCTGTGACGATGGCACGGACGGAAACCTTCCGTCGTTCCGCCGAGCGCCGTTCTCACACCGCGAGCGCCCCGCGCGCCACCGTCAGCGCCTGTTCCGCGTACCCGCGTCCGAACAGCACCGCGTGCACGAGAAGCGGGAAGAGCTGATGCACGCCGACGCGTTCGCGCCAGCCGTCGGCGAGCGGTGCCGCCTCCTGGTACCCCGCGAGGACGTGCCCCAGACAGGGGCAGCCGAAGAGCTGAAGCATCGCCAGATCGGTCTCGCGGTGCCCGCCGTGCGCGGCCGGGTCGATGAGCCGCACCTCGCCGTCGGCACCCCACAGCACATTGCCGTTCCACAGGTCGCCGTGCAGCCGGGCGGGCGGCTCCTCGGGCCCCGCCAGTTCCGGCAGCCGCGCGCAGACCCGCTCGAACACCGCCGCCTCGCCCGGCCGCAGCGTGCCGTGCTCGACCGCGCCGCGCACGTAGGGGAGCACGCGGTGCTCGGCGTACCAGCCGGACCACTCGGCGCCCAGCACATTGCGCAGGGGCGCGCGGCCGATGTACGCCTCCTCGGGTCCGCCGGGCGGCGCCGCCCCGAAGCCGGGGGCACCGGACGCGTGCAGGGCCGCGAGAGCATGACCGAAACGGAGCGCCGCCTCCGCGTCGGGACGACGGGTCGCCACCCGCTCGGTGACCATCCACTGCTCGTCGTGCCCGAGCACGGCCGGCAGCCGCACGGCACCCGCCGCGGCCAGCCAGCGCAGCCCCGCCACCTCGGCGCGCACCGCCCCAGGCGCTTCGCCGCGCTTGACCATCACCGGCGTGCCGTCGTCCAGCAGCACCTCCGCGGGCGACCCGGACGCCCCCCGCGCCGCACCGACCGGGCGCCCGGTGAGCCGGGACGCCGCCTGTCCAGGATCCTCGTCTCGCGTGACCACGGCTTCAGGGTACGGCGCACAACCCCAGGTCAGGAGGGGGTACTTCGACCGTTGCTACGACGCTTTTCGGCCGTTCGGCGCAGCCGTCCGCCCGCGCCGGTACCACGCCGGTACCGCGAGGGCGGCGCGAGTGCGCGAGGTGGCCACACGAGGTGTGTGCCGTACCGTCAGTCGCCGGCCGGGGCCGAACGCGAGGGCAGCCCCACCGGGTTGCCGGGCGGCAGCAGATCCGACTCCTCCACCGCGCGGGCCAGCGGGTCCAGCAGGGCGGCGAGCCGGGCGGTGCGGTCCGGGCCGAGCGCGGTCCAGGGGCTTTCGGCCGCCGCGTCGGTCAGCGCCTCGACCTCCACGCGCACCGCCCTGCCGGCCGCGGTGAGCGAGCCGTCCCCGGCGAGCAGCCCGCGCTCCCGCAGCCGGGTACGGGCCGCCGTCCACTCGCTCTGCTCCCACTTGCGCGTCTCGCGCAGGAACCCCTCGTCCGACTCCCCGGCGGCCGCCTTGAGCACCATGGCCTCGACCGGCCCGAGCCCCTGGCCGACCAGCACCGCCATGTGACCGTCGCCGCGGTGTTCGCGCAACGTCGTCAGCGCCTGCCACAGCCGCGCCGTGGGCCGCTCCGGGCGCTCCAGCGCCTGGTTGGCCGCGGCCAGCACCCGGCCCGCGGTGTCCGCCGCCGCCGCGGCCCGCCAGGCGAGGTCGGCGGCCTCGGTGAACTCGGCGGAACCGGTGACCTCCGGTCCGAACAGCTCGGTCATCGCCGCGTCCATGGCGTCCTCGCGGGCCGCGAGCACCCGCGCCGGGTCGGCGTACCCCCAGGCGTCCGGCAGGGCCCTGGCCACGCGGGAGGGGTGGAAGACGTAGAAGGAGCTCGTCACCACGGCGGGGGAGACCGCGCCGAGCGGGGCGGCCCGCAGCGCGAAGTAGCCCATCCAGTAGCCGCGCAGGCCGAGCGCCTCCGCCGCGCGGTGCGCCCGCGGTGCGAAGTACACCAGGTCGTGCACCGGTTCGTAGCGCTCCCACAGGGCCCGCGCCATCCCGTCCGCCACTGCCGCCTCCCACCGCCTCGGCCGTCGCCGGCCGTGTGCCGTCGTACCGTCCGGCACAAGACTGCGCTATGACCGCTGTCATAACAAGGGCTGGTGGCGAACGTCTCACCGGCGGCCCCGTCGGCGTTCCCGACTGGCCCGGACGAGGGGCGGCGGGCCGGGCGCACTGGGGCAGACGGGTGGGCCGGTGACACGGCTGGGCGGCCCGGATGGTGGGAGCCCGGTGCGTCGCTGACGGTGGTTCATGTCGAGACCGGGTCCATCCAGCTGATGAGGCGTCCGCTGCCCGGTCACGGCGGAAGGACAACACGATGCGTTCTGCCCGTACCCTCCTGGCCACGGCAGCCGCCGCGGCCGCCCTGGCCTTCGCCACGCCCGGCGCCGCGTTCGCGGTCCCGGCCGGGCACGACTCGGGCCGTGGCGACTCCTCGCACAGCAGTGACTCCGGCGGTGACCGCGACAAGGGCTCCGACCGGGACCAAGACAACGGCAGCGGAGGCGGCAACGACCGCGGACACGACCGTCCCCGCGGCGGAATGCACACGGGTGGCGGAGCGCTCGCCACGGTCCTGCGCTCCGACAGCGGCGGCGACATCCGGTTCGACCCCGAGTCCTACAAGGAGGACAAGGGGAGCGACGGCGGCGGTGGCGGTGGTGGCGGCCGCGGCAAGGGCGGCGACGACGGCGGCGACAGCGGTGGCGGCCGTGGCAAGGGCGGCGACGACGGCGGCGACGAGTGGGGCGGCGGCTCGGACGGCGGCGGCGGCAAGCCGCGCGGCGGCATGCACACCGGCGGCGGCGCGCTCGCCGACCCCGGCGTCACCACGGGCGGCCTCGCGGTGCTCGGCGTGGGCGCGGCGGGCATGTACGCCCTGCGCCGCAAGAAGGCCGCGCAACCGGCGTCCTGACCGGGGCCACGGACGCCGCCGGCGCGGCAGGGCGCCGGCGGCGCGCGGCCCTCGCGGGGCGGGCGGGTGAGAGCCGCCGGCCTGTCGTCCGTGGGCCGGTTCGCCGGCCTGCCGCGTGTCCCCGGTGGCCGTCGCGGCCGGGCCCCGTGCTTCGGGAGCCGGTGGTCTCGCGCGGACTTCCCGCACCGCGCGGGCCGGTTGACACGGCCTCCGCGGCCGGGTCGCCCGTGTCCGCGTCCCCCCGCGGAGGCCGGCCCCGCGCGCCGCACCCGCTCTCGGCGGGCCGGTCCCGGTACGCGGGCTCCCCGCCGCTGGACCCCGTGCCCCGGTTCCCGTCCCCTACGGGCCTTACCGCCGGACCCCGTGCCCCGGTTCCCGTCCCCTACGGGCCTTACCGCCGGACCCCGCGCGGCTTCCCGTCGCCGACGTCACCGGCCACCCGGTCCCCGCCGGCCGGATCGCGTGGGCCGATCCCGCCCCACGGGCCGCGACGTGCCCCCGACCCCGGCCCGCCCCTGCTCCGTCCCCGTGCTGCCGTGTCCAAGTGAGGTGGTCTTTGATGGCAGCGGACTCGTCCTCCTCGCGGCCCCCCGAACCGGAGTCGGACGTGGGAGGTGCCGCTCGTGGTGGGCGTCTGGTGCTCTGGGGGGTGGCGATCCTCTTTCTCGCCGTCAGCGTGTTCGGCGGGCATCACGGGTCGTTCCCGGCCCCCCGGGCGACCCCGGCCTCCGGGGCCAGCTCCACCGGGCAGTCGGGCGCCGCGCTGCCCCGGTCCGAGCCGACCCGGCTGCTCATCCCGAAGATCGGGGTCGACGCCCCCTTCACCCGGCTGACGCTCGACCCCTCGGGGCAACTCGACCCCCCGCCCGCGGCGAACACCAATCTCGTCGGCTGGTACGCGAAGGGCGCCGCGCCCGGCGAGAAGGGCACCGCCATCATCGCCGGGCACGTGGACACCAAGGTCTCCGCGGCCGTCTTCGTCAACCTCGACGACCTGGACACCGGCGACCGGTTCTCCGTGGAGCGCGCCGACGGACGTACCGCGAACTTCGTGGTGGACAGCTCCGAGACGTTCGCCAAGGACGACTTCCCGAGCGACCGGGTCTACGCCGACACCGCGCGCCCCGAGGTACGGCTCATCACCTGCGCGGGCGACTACGACCACGCGGCCAAGGACTACACGGACAACCTGGTGGTCTTCGCCCACCTCGTGTGATCAGCCCCGTCCGGCCGCGAAGGCCCCGCCCGTGCCGAACGCCAGCCTCGCGAACCGCTCGCCGATCCTGCGGTGCGCGGCCGGGCCCGGGTGGAGGCCGTCGGGCAGCGGCAGTTCGGCGAAGTCGGCGTCGCCGTACAGTTCGCGCCCGTCGATGTGGAACAGCCGGTCGTCCTCGGCCGCCCGCTCGCGCACGATGCGCTCCAGCTCCGCCCGGACGACACCGAGCGTGAGCTTCCCGGCCGCGGTCTCCGCCGGGTCCCCGGCGGCCCGGAAGGCGAGCCGCCCCTCGCCGAGGGCGCCGAGGTCCCAGGCGGTGGGGCCGGGCGTGTCCTCGTGCATCGGGCACAGGATCGGCGAGACGACGAGCAGCGGAGTGTCCGGGTGGCCCTCGCGGATGGTGTCCAGGAAGCCGTGCACCGCGGGGCCGAAGGCGCGCAGCCGCATCAGGTCGCTGTTGACCACGTTGATGCCGAGCTTGACGCTGATCAGATCGGCCGGGGTGTCGCGCAGCGCCCGCGCCGTGAACGGGTCGAGCAGCGCGCCGCCGCCGAGGCCCAGGTTGATCAGCTCCGCCCCGCCGAGGGACGCGGCGAGCGCCGGCCAGGTGGTGGTGGGGCTCGCCGCGTCGGAGCCGTGGCTGATCGAACTGCCGTGGTGCAGCCACACCTTGCGGCCCCGGTCCGCCGCGGCCTCCACCGGGGCGTCGGTGCGCAGCGCGACCAGCTCGGTGGTCTCGTTGTGCGGTAGCCAGATCTCCACGTCCTTGGGCGTGTCCGGCAGCCCGGTGAACCGTACGGTGGCGACCGGGCCCGGTGTGTGCTCCGCGGCGCCCGTGGCCATGTCGATGGTGAGGGTGTTGCCGCCGGTCGCGGTGCCGCTGCCCGCCGGGCGTCCGTCGACCAGCAGGTCGTAGACCCCGTCGGGACGCGGGGGAGCGCCGACGTAGACCCGCTTGGTCGGCAGCGTGTCCAGCTCGACGGTGGTGGCGCGGGTGCGGAACACCAGCCGTACGCCCGCGGGCTGGGACTCGGCCAGGGCCAGCTGCGGGTCGGCGCACTGGGCGCGGGCACGGGCGGGCAGCCGGTGCGGGAGCAGCCCCCGCTCGGTGCTCTCGAGGTCGAGGGCGCCGCGTACGAGGTCGGCGGTGAGGGCGGTGGTGTGCATCGTGTCGGCCTGGATTTCGTGGGGAGAGGTCGGGTCAGCGGGCGGGCCAGTTGCGCAGCAGGGAGTCCAGGGCGTCCACGATCCGCGTCCAGGACTCCCGGGAGTCGGGGGCGCTGTGCGCGAATCCGCCGGCCGACTCCAGGCTGACGTAGCCGTGGAAGACGCTGCCCAGCAGGCGCACCGCGTGGGTCTGCTCGGATTCGGGCAGGTCGTAGCCGCGCAGGATCGCCCGGGTCAGCTGGGTGTGTCGGGGACCCGCGCTCGCGGCGGCCGTCTCGGCGTCCAGCGGGTACCGGGCCGCGGTGTAGCGGCCGGGGTGGGCGAGTGCGTAGTCGCGGTAGACGTCCGCGAAGGCGCCGAGCGCCTCCTTACCGGACCGCCCGGCCAGCGCGTCGGCGCCTCGGTCGGCCAGTTCCTCCAGGGCGAGCAGCGCGATCCGCGTCTTGAGGTCCCGGGAGTTCCTCAGGTGCGAGTACAGACTGGCCGCCTTGACGTCGAACCGCCGGGCCAGTGCCGACACCGTCACCTGCTCGAAGCCCACCTCGTCGGCCAGCTCCGCACCCGCGCGGACCAGCCGCTCGGTGGTCAGACCCGCACGCGCCATCGACTTCCTCCCTGCTGCCTTTTGCGATTATGCGGTTTCCTAATGCCTTTAGGCAAACCACTATACGGCAATGGATACGTCGGGAAACGCGAACGGCCGCCGACCGGAGGCTCCGGTCGGCGGCCGCTGGGGCGCCGGGGGCGGGGGTGTGGCCTGGCGTCAGACCGCCGTCGCCGGGTACGTCGGGTACTCCACGCCGGACACGTACTGCACGACCCGGACGACCTGGCACGAGTAGCCGAACTCGTTGTCGTACCAGAGGTAGAGGATCGCGTTGTCGCCGTCGACCTTCAGCGCGCCGGCGTCCACGATCGAGGCGTGGCGCGAGCCGATGAAGTCGCTGGAGACCGCGTCGGGCGCCGTGGTGAAGTCGATCTGGCGCTTGAGCGGCGAGGTCAGCGAGACGTCGCGCAGGTAGTCGTGGACCTCCTCGCGGGTGGCCTCGCGGGCCAGCTGGAGGTTGAGGATCGCGATCGAGACGTCCGGCACGGGGACGCGGATCGAGCTGCCGGAGATCTTCGCCTTGAGGTCGGGCAGCGCCTTCGCCACGGCGGAGGCGGCACCGGTCTCGGTGATCACCATGTTCAGCGGCGCGGACCGGCCGCGGCGCTCGGCCTTGTGGTAGTTGTCCAGCAGGTTCTGGTCGTTGGTGAACGAGTGGACCGTCTCCACGTGGCCGCGCAGCACGCCGTACTCGTCGTCCATGGCCTTCAGCGGCGGGACGATCGCGTTGGTGGTGCAGGAGGCGCAGGACAGGATCTGCTCGTCCGGCTTGATCGTGTCGTGGTTGACGCCGTGCACGATGTTCGGGACGTCGCCCTTGCCGGGCGCGGTCAGCACGACCTTCTCGATGCCGGGGCGCAGGTGCTTGGACAGGCCCTCGCGGTCACGCCACTTGCCGGTGTTGTCGATGAGGATGGCGTCGCGGATGCCGTACTCGGTGTAGTCCACGTGCGACGGGTCGTCGGCGTAGATCACCTTGATGGCGTTGCCGTTGGCGACGATGGTGCTGTTGTCCTCGTCCACCGTGATGGTGCCCTGGAACTGGCCGTGGATCGAGTCGCGCCGCAGCAGCGAGGCGCGCTTGACGATGTCCTGGGCGCCGCCGCCGCGCACCACGATGGCCCGCAGCCGCAGACCGTTGCCGGAGCCGGCCTTCTCGATGAGCAGGCGGGCCACGAGCCGGCCGATGCGGCCGAAGCCGTACAGCACGACATCGCGCGGCTCGCGCCGGTCGATCTTGTTGGCGCCGGTGGCACCGGCGACCGCCTCGGCGGTGAACTCCTCGACGCTCAGGCCGCGCTCGTCGGCCTGGTGGAGGGTGGCGAGCATGCCCAGGTCGATCTGGGAGGGGCCGAGGTCCAGGGTGGTCAGGGCCTTCAGGAACGGCATCGTCTCGGTGACGGACAGCTCCTCGCCGGCGATCTGCCGGGCGAAGCGGTGGGTCTTGAGGATGCTGACCACCGACTTGTTCACCAGGGAGCGGCTGTGCAGCAGGACGGTCACGTCCCGCTCGCGGTGCAGCTTCCCGATGAGCGGGATCATCGACTCCGCGATCTCCTCGCGGTTCTTCCAGTTGGTGAACGAGTCGTCGTTGACAGTCACAGGTCCATCTTTCGAGCTAGGCAGCGCTCATATGATAACCACACCCTACGTGGGTCCATCAGGGGGTCCGCGGCGGGGTGGTCCGAAGACGAGTTCGGCCGGTCGGAGTAAGGGGGAGTAAGGGACTTACACCTATTTCTTGAGCAATTCCTGATTCAGGGTGGAAGTGTGTAAGAAACCCGAGTCGTGGTTTGCACGTCTTACCCGGCGTGCCCAAGGTCAACTATGTGAGCACCTCCTCCGTTCCCCGGCCCGAGCCGGCCGCCCCGTCCCGCCCCGTCGGCCCCTTCGACCTGCCCCGGATCGCCCGCCGAGGGGTCCCCGAGGGGGCGGTGCCGGCCCTCGCCCTGTTCGCGGCCGTCCGGCTCGCCGGGCTCCTCGCGGTGATCGTGACCAACGCCCTGCGCGGCCGCCCGCTCCTCAGGACGCTCGCCCACTCCTGGGACTCCGGCTGGTACCTGCACATCGCCGCCCAGGGGTACGGCCACAAGATGTGGATCACCCCGCAGGGCGCCGTCCAGACCGACTGGGCCTTCTTCCCCCTCTACCCGGCGCTCATCCGAGCGCTCACCACCGTCCTGCCGTTCACCCCGGGCCAGGCCGCGCTGCTGATCGCCTGGCTCGCGGCGGCCGTGGCCGCGTACGGCGTCTACGTCATCGGACACCTGCTCCACGGCCGGGGCGTCGCCACCGCGCTGGTCGGCCTGTGGGCGGTGATGCCGCACGCCGTCGAGCTGACCATCGCCTACACCGAGTCGCTGTTCGCCGCACTCGCCGTCTGGTCCCTCTACTGCGTGCTCAAGGGCCGCTGGCTGGGGGCGGGGGCGCTGGCCGCGCTCGCGGGCCTGGCCCGGCCCAGCGGCTTCGCGGTGGCCGGTGCGGTCGTCCTCGCGGCCGCGTACGAGGCGTGGCGCGGACGGGGCCGGGTCCCGCTGGGCCTGTGGGCGGGCGCCGTGCTCGCCCCGCTGGGCTTCCTCGGCTATGTCCTCTGGGTGGGCGCCCGGGTCGGCGACCTGTTCGGCGGCTACTTCCGGGTGCAGAGCGCCTGGGGTTCCCGCTACGACTTCGGCGTGGGGGCGGCCCGCTTCGTCAAGGCGCTGCTGCTGCACGGAGGCGGTGTCGTCTACACGGTCGCGCTGCTGGTCGTGGTCGCTGGGGTGCTGCTGTTCGCGCTGCTGTGCCTGGACCGCGCCCCGCTGGTCCTGGTCGTCTTCGCCGGGGTGCTGATCCTCCTGGTGGTCGGCGGCTCGGGCTCCTTCTCCTCCAAGCCGCGCTTCCTGCTGCCGGCCTTCCCCCTGCTCATCCCCATGGCGCGGGCCCTCGTCCGGACGTGGCGGGTACGACCGGTGCAGGCGGTCCTCGTCTACGGCGCCCTCACCCTGGTGTCGCTGTTCTTCGGCGCGTACGTGACCGCGGTGGCCCACTCCCCGCTGTGAGCACGCGGATCCGGTGAGCGGTCGTTAAGAAGACGGTCAGGCCGCACACCCCGTGCGAAGGCCGGGAAACGGGGTAGTCGTGGGGACGCCCGAGGAAAGGACCGTCATGACGACCTACCTGATCAGCGTCCCCGGCACCTTCACCGCGGGGGCCGGCGCCGACACCCGGACCCGGCTGACCCGCGCGCTGCGCCCCGCCGACCCGCACGGCACCCGGATGGGCAGCAGCGAGGACCTCGACGTGCTCAGCGTCAACGACGACAACACGTTCACCCTTCGCCTGACCGTCGAGGCCGACACCGGCCCGCACGCTGAGGAGGAGGCCCGCAGGCTCGCGGACTCCGCCCTGCGCGGCGCGGGCCTGGACGAGCGCAGCGCGCCGCTGGGGCCCGCGGTGATCACCGGCATCGACTCCGGGGCGGGCTGAGGCCGCCGTGCCGCCGGGCCGCGCCGAGTTTGGTCAAAATAGGTAAAATCTAGGCGTTCGCCGCTGATGGGGCAGCTGTCTTCTTCGGAGGCGGCCGTCCCGAGGGCACCTCCCGCCGGAAGTGAACCGATGCCCCGCAAGCGCTCCACCGATGACGGCGACGAACTGCTGGCCAGGCTCGGTTCGCTCACCGCCCAGGCGCGCGAACGCGCGGAACTCCAGCGCACCCAGGTCGAACTGGCCATCGCCCTGCAACGCGGCATGCTGCCCCGGGAACTGCCCACCGCCCCCGGACTGCACCTGGCGGTGCGCTACGCGCCCGCCTGCCACGGCCTCAACGTGGGCGGCGACTGGTACGACGCCTTCACGCTGCCCGACGGACGGATCGGGCTCGCCATCGGGGACGTCCAGGGGCACAACATCGAGGCCGCCGCCTTCATGGGCCAGGTCCGGGCCGGACTGCGCGCCCTCGCCTTCGCCACCGGGGAGCCCGGCGAACTGCTCGCCCGCACCAACGACCTGCTCGTCTCCCTCGGCAGCGACCTCTTCGCCACCTGCACCTTCCTGCGCCTCGACCCGGCCACCGGCGAGCTGGAGAGCGCCCGCGCCGGCCACATCCCCTTCGTATGGGCCACGGCGGACGGCAAGTCCGGCGTCGTCGACGACGAGGGCGGGCCGCCGCTCGGCATCCAACGGGGCATCGACTACCCGGCCACCCGGCACCGGCTGACCAGCGGCGGCGTGTTCGTGCTGCTCACCGACGGCGTGGTGGAGGGCCCCTCGCTGGCCGTCGAGGACGGCCTTGAGCAGGTCGTCCGCCTCGCGGGCATAGCCGCGGTCGCGGGCCTGGAAAGCCAGGCGCTGGCCGCGGCCGTGATCAAGGGAGCGGAGAGCGTCGGTCACGAGGACGACGCGGCGGTACTGGTCGTGGGCCTCGACAGGCCGGAGGCGCGGCCGTAGCCCCGAAACGGGACCGCGGTGGCCGTCCCGTGCCGCGCCTCCCGGCCCGCCCACGGCTACCGCTCCCGGTGTCACCGCGACGTGGACCGCCCTCGCGGCCGTGTCCCCCGGCCCGCACGCGACCACGGACCACGCCGGCGATCGCCGGCGTGCCACCCGGTCCGGCCAAGGCAACGGCTCCGGGCCCGGAACCCCGTGGTTCCCGGACGTGCCTACGCCCTCGGCTCCTGTCCCGCCCACGGTCGTGTCCTTCGTCCCTGCTCACGGCTCCGGCTCGGCGGCCCCGCGCGGCCGCGGCCGTAGCGCGGACGCAGCTCCCCTCCCGTCCTGCCCTCGGCTTCCGATTCCGTCCTGCCGTGGAGCTCCGGGACCCGACCTCGGTCGTCGTCGCCCTGCTCGCGGCCGCACGCCGCCCTGGGCGCGCCTCTCTTCCTCCGGCCGGTGCCGTGGTCCTCGGTCCCGGTCATCGACGGCCCCGGCTCCGAAAGTCAGCCGGAGGGGCGGGCCCCGGGCGGTCTCGCCTCGCCGAGGCGGGCCGGGCGGTGTGAGATGGCAGCTGTGGTGGGTATCGCGGAACTGCGCCGGCCGGGCGGCTACGTCGTCCAGGTGTTGGCCGTCGCGGCCCTCTACTACGGCTCGGGACGGCTCGGCCTGCTGCGCGAGCTGTCCGTGGAGAACGCCGTCTTCACCCCGATCTACCCGCCGACCGGCGTCTCCGTCGCCGCCCTGCTGATCCTCGGCATCGGCTGCTGGCCCGGCATCACCCTCGGCGCGCTCGGCGTCATCGTGTCCATCTCGCCCCCCGGCCCCGACCTGGTCGGCATCCTGTTCGGCAACACCGCCGCCCCGGTGTGCGCGGCGATCCTCCTGCACTGGTCCCGCTTCCGCATGGACCTGAGCCGGTTCCGGGACGGCGTCGCCCTGGTGTTCCTGGGCGCGCTGGCCGCCATGACGATCAGCGCGACCATCGGCGTCGGCATGCTCGTGCTCATGGACAAGCTGGCCGCACACGCCTTCTGGACGGTGTGGCTCGCCTGGTGGGTCGGGGACGCGATGGGCGTCCTGCTCGTCACCCCGCTGCTGCTGTTGCTGCGCGGAATCCACCGGCCGCTGTCCCTGCGCCGGTGGAGGGAGGCGACCGCGCTCACCGTCATCGCCTGCGTACTCGTCCCCGTGGCCGCGTACAGCTCGATCAGCCTGCTCTTCCTCGTCTATCCGCTGATCATCTGGGCGGCGCTGCGCTTCGAGCTGGCGGGCGCCGTGCTCTGCGCGCTGTTCACGTCGGTGATGGCCACCATCGCCGCCACGGACGGCAGCGGCTCCTTCCAGGGGCTCAGCCCGATCGAGACCATGGCCAAGCTCCAGGCGTTCAACGGGACGATGGCGCTCACCGCGCTCCTGATGTCGGCCCTGATCACCGAGCAGCGCAACACCCGCCGCTCGGTGGAACAGGCATGCCAGGAACTGATGGAGGTCCTCGAACACCTGACCACCGGCGACGCCCCGGTGCCCCGGCCGCAGGCGGACGCCGACGACAAGGGCGGCGGCGACGACACCGGTGGCCGCTCAGGGCCCACCCGCTGAGGTGGGCCGGTCGGTCAGTTGTGCCGGTGCGGCTCTTCGCCGCCCCGCTGCGCCGAGCCCCTGTTCCTGGAGCTGCGCTCGGCGATGTCGCGGGGTGTGGGGGTCGGTGTCGGCGAGTTGCCGGACGACTCGGCGGCGCGTCGGCGCTCCGCCTCGTGCCGGCGGTTCGTGGTCCGTTGGTCCTGTCGGCCCTGACGCTGGTCGTCGCGTTCGTTCATACGACGCCGGGTACCCCCGCCCCCGGCCGCCGCAACGTCCCCCGGCGTGTCGAACGGCCGCCCCGGGGCACTGGGAGACGATGGACGGACCCCGCCAGGGGCGGCGCGGGCCGGACCGGAGGGACAGGGCGGCATGGAACAGCGGGTGACCCCGCGGACGGCGGACGCGGGGGGCAGTGCGGTGGGCGCGGAACGCGTGACGGCAGGCTCCGGCGGTACGTCCGGTACGGCACCGCCCGCCGGGACGCACCCGCACGCGCCCGACTCCCGCCGTCGCATCCCCCGCACCGACGCACTCCTGCGTGACCCCCGGTTGGCCGAAGCCGTGGACCGGCTCGGGGCCGGGCTCGTCAAAGGGGCCGTGCGGGAGGCCCAGCAGCGGGCCAGGGACGGGAAGGTCGCGCCCGAACGCGTGCCGGAGACCGTCCTGGCCCTCCTCCCCGGCACCGCGAGCGGCCTGCGCCCGGTGATCAACGCCACCGGGGTGCTGCTCCACACCAACCTCGGCCGGGCCCCGCTGTCGGACGCCGCCCGGCGGGCCGTGGCGGAGGCCGCGGGGCCCACGGACGTCGAACTCGACCTGAGCACGGGCGTACGAGCCCGCCGGGGCCGGTCCGCCCTCGCCGCCCTGCGCGCGCGGGTGCCCGCCGCCGGCGACGTCCATGTCGTCAACAACGGCGCCGCCGCCCTCGTCCTGGCGGCCACCGCGCTCGCGGCCGGCCGGGAGATCGTCGTCAGCCGCGGCGAGATGGTGGAGATCGGCGACGGCTTCCGGCTGCCCGACCTGCTGGTGTCCACCGGCGCGCGGCTGCGCGAGGTGGGGACGACGAACCGCACGACCGCCGCCGACTACGCGGCGGCGATCGGCCCCGCCACCGGGTTCGTGCTGAAGGTGCACCCGTCCAACTTCCGCATCACCGGCTTCACCCGTGCGGCGGAGGCCGGTGAACTCGCGGGGCTGGGCGTCCCGGTCGTCGTGGACATCGGCTCCGGACTGCTCGCCCCGCACCCGGGCCTGCCTGGGGAACCCGACGCCGACACCCAGCTGCGGGCGGGCGCCGCCCTCGTCACCGCGAGCGGCGACAAGCTGCTCGGCGGCCCCCAGTGCGGGCTGCTGCTCGGCGACCGGGACCTCGTGCGCACCCTCGCCCGGCATCCGCTGGCCCGCGCCCTGCGCGTGGACAAGCTGACCCTGGCAGCCCTGGAGGCCACCCTCGCCGGACCGCCCACCCCCACGGCGCGGGCCCTGACGGCCGACCCGGCCGGTCTGCGGGCCCGCGCGGACCGGCTCGCCGCCGAGCTGGGCGCCCATGGGATCGAGGTACGCGCCGTCGACTGCACCGCCACGGTCGGCGGGGGAGGGGCACCTGGGGTCGGACTGCCCAGCGCGGCCCTCTCCCTGCCCGAGCCGTACGCCGCCGCGCTGCGCGCCGGCCGGATCCCCGTCGTCGGCCGCCTGGAGGCCGGCCGCTGTCTGCTGGACCTGCGCTCGGTGCCGCCGCAGGACGACGAGCGGCTCGGGCAGGCCGTGCGCTCGGCGCGCACGAGCGGCGATCCGGCCGCGGGGAAGGAGCGGGCGTGATGCGGGTCCTCGCCACCGCCGGCCATGTCGACCACGGGAAGTCCGCCCTGGTGCGGGCGCTCACCGGCATGGAGCCCGACCGGTACGAGGAGGAGCGCCGCCGGGGTCTCACCCTCGATCTGGGCTTCGTGTGGACGCGGCTCGACGCGCTCGGTGACCACCTCGCCTTCGTGGACGTGCCCGGCCACGAACGCTTCGTGCCGACCATGCTCGCCGGCGTCGGACCCGTGCCCGCCGTGCTGTTCGTGGTCGCCGCCGACCAGGGCTGGCAGCCCCAGTCGCAGGAGCACCTGGCCGTCCTCGACGCGCTCGGCGTCCGGCACGCCGTCCTCGCGGTGACCCGCAGCGACCTCGCCGACCCCGGACCGGTGCGCGCGGACGCCGTCGGGCGGCTGGCGGACACCTCCCTCGGCAAGGTGGCCTCGGTCGCCGTGAGCGCCGTGACCGGCACGGGACTCGACGAACTGCGCGCCGCACTCGCCCGGATGGCGGCGGAGCTGCCCGCCCCCGACCCGGCCGCCGACGTACGGCTGTGGCTGGACCGGGCGTTCACCGTGCGCGGCCACGGCACCGTGGTGACCGGCACACTCGGCGCGGGCACCCTGCGCCTCGGCGACCGGCTGGTGACCGGGGACGGCTCGGCGCCGCTGCGGGTGCGCGGGCTGCAGAGCCTGCACGAGGACCGGGAGGCCGTCAGCGGGGTGGCCCGCGTGGCGGTCAACGTGCACGGGCAGGGCGACGCGGGACTGCGCCGGGGGCAGGTGCTGCTGACCCCGGAGCGCTGGCGGGAGACCGAGGTGATCGACGTCAGGGTGAACGGCGCACCGGTGGCCGGTCTGCCCCGCCGGGTCACCCTGCACATCGGCACCGCCGCCGTCCCGGTGACCGTCCGCCCGCTCGGCACCGACACCGCCCGGCTGACCCTCGCCCGCCCGCTGCCCCTGCGGATCGGCGACCGCGCGGTCCTGCGCGAACCGGGCGGCACCCGGACGCCTCAAGGGGTCACCGTCCTCGACGTACGGCCGCCCCGCCTGACCCGGCGCGGCGCGGGCCGGGCGCGCGCGGCCGAACTCGCCGCTCTGACCGGCCGCCCCGACGGAGCCGCCGAACTGCGCCGCCGCAAGCTCGTCCGCCGCGCCGACCTCACGGCCATGGGCGTCGCGGCCCCCGCCGATCCCGTCGCGGGCGACTGGCTGGCCGACGCGGCGTACTGGCGCGAACTGCGCGACCGGCTGGCCACGGAGGTCGCACGACACGCCCGCGCCCACCCGCTGGAGCCCGGCCTGCCCACCGAGGCCGCCCGTCGGCTGCTCGGCCTCCCCGACCGCGCCCTCGTCGACGCGCTGGCCGAGGAGTGCCCCCGACTGCGATGCGGACAGGGCCGGTTGTACGCGTCGGGCGACTCACACCCCGACCTCCCCCCGTCCGTGGACGCCGTACGCCGGGACCTGGCCCGGAACCCGTTCCGCGCGCCCGAGGCGGGGCGACTCGCCGCCCTGGGACTCGACCGCCGGACGCTGGCCGCCGCCGTGGCCGCCGGTGCCCTGCTGCGGATCGCCGACGGCATCGTGCTGCTGCCCGGCGCCGACGCCGAGGCCGCCGCCGTCCTCGCCGGCCTGCCCCAGCCCTTCACCCTCAGCGAGGCCCGCCGCGCCCTGGACACCACCCGCCGGGTGGCCGTACCCCTGCTGGAGTTCCTGGACGCCCGCGGCTCGACGGAACGCGTGGACGACCAGCGCAGACGCTGCCGACCCGGGCCGGGGAGCGGAGGCGCGGGAGAGTCGCGCCGGCCGGGCACCGCACGCGGGGACGACTAGCGGATGGTTCCCGCACGGGCCCGCGGCCGCGATCCGGCACCGCCGGTACGGCAGCCGAGGGGGATGCGCACGGCCGGCGTTTGGCCGTGACGTCCACCGGTACAGGTAGGGAGCGGAGGCGGACGGGAATCGAACCCGCCTGCCCGAGATCCTCGGGCACCTCGGTTTTGAAGACCGGGAGGGCCACCAGGCACCCACACGCCTCCACCGCTCGTCAGGCTAGTGCCCCAGGAGACCGCGATGACACCGACCCGCCAAGCGACCGTCCGCCTCACGCAGTTCGCCCACGGCGGCGGCTGCGCCTGCAAGATCCCGCCCGGTGAGCTGGAGGAGGTGGTCAGCGGGCTGACCGTGCCCCAGCTCGCCGGGGGCGACACCCCGCTGCTGGTCGGCCTCGCCACCGGCGACGACGCGGCCGTCGTCACCCTGCCGGGGCAGCCCGGTACGGCCATGGTGTGCACGGCCGACTTCTTCACCCCGGTGGTGGACGACCCCTACGACTGGGGGCGCATCGCCGCGGCCAACGCGCTGTCCGACGTGTACGCCATGGGCGGCCGGCCGGTGCTCGCCGTCAATCTGCTGGCCTGGCCGCGCGACCGGCTCCCCTTCGAACTGGCCCGCGAGGTGCTGCGTGGCGGCCTCGACATCGCCACCGAGGCCGGCTGCCACGTCGGCGGCGGTCACAGCGTGGACGATCCGGAGCCCAAGTACGGCATGGCCGTCACCGGCGTCGCCGACCCCGGCCGGCTGCTGCGCAACGACACCGGCCGGCCGGGACTCCCGCTGTCCCTGACCAAGCCGCTCGGCCTCGGTGTGCTGAACAACCGGCACAAGGTCACCGGCGAACGCTTCGAACAGGCCGTCGCCACCATGACGGCGCTCAACCGCGAGGCGTCCGAGGCCGCGCTCGCCGCCGGAGCCACCTGCGCCACCGACATCACCGGGTTCGGCCTCCTCGGTCATCTGCACAAGCTGGCCAAGGCCTCCGGGGTGACCGCCGTGCTCGACACCGCGGCCGTGCCCTACCTGGACGGCGCCCGCGAGGCGGTTCGGGACGGCTACGTCAGCGGCGGCACCCGGCGCAACCTCGAATGGGTCGCCCCCTACACGGAGTTCGGCACCACCGACGCCGACACCCGGCTGCTGCTGGCCGACGCCCAGACCTCCGGCGGGCTGCTGGTCGCCGGCGAGGTGCCGGGGGCGCCGGTGGTGGGGGAGCTGGTGCCGTACGAATCCCACACCATCGTGCTCGAATAGCCCGCCCGCGCGGGGGACCCCGCAACCGCCGTCCCGTTGCGGAGGACCTCTCGAACGCCCGCCGGCGCAGGGGCTTACGGCTCCATGCCCGTGTGCTCGTCGATGCCCGCCCGCGCCCGGTAGCCCCGCACCAGCTCGATCGCCGCCGGGCCGCGCGGCCTGCGGCCCGGCCGGATGTCCACCGCGATCGCCTTGGACTCCTGGATGTGGGTGTTGGGGTCCAGGGACAGATGCAGCAGTTCGTTGGCCGCGTCGCCGGTGGTGTAGCCGTTGGGGCCCCAGTGGTAGGGCAGGCCCACCTGGTGCAGCCGGCGGCCGTGCACGGTCAGCGGGGCCATCCGGTCGGTGACCAGCACCCGCGCCTCGATCACCCCGCGGGCGCTGACGATCGTCGCCCACCCGGTGTGCTCCAGGCCCCGCTCGTCGGCCAGCTCCGGGGAGACCTCGCAGAAGAACTCCGGCTGGAGCTCGGCCAGATACGGCTGCCAGCGCGACATGCCGCCCGCCGTGTGGTGCTCGGTGAGCCGGTAGGTGGTCGCCACGTACGGGAACACCTGCGAGCCGCGCTCGTCACCGCTCGGCTGGTAGCGGTTGTCGGGCACCGGGGGCATCAACTGCCGTACCGGGTTGCGCTGCTGGTCGTAGAGCAGGTTCGGGAACGGCGAGTCCTGCGGCTCGTAGTGCGTGGGCAGCGGACCGTCCGTGAGCCCCGACGGCACGTACAGCCACGCCTTGCCGTCGGCCTGCATGATGAACGGGTCGCGGCCGGACAGCGCCGCGGGCCCGGTCGCGTCCTCGGCCGGCTCGTAGTCCGGCGCCCTGTCCTTCTTGAAGTCGGGGACGTCGTGCCCCGCCCACTCGCCCTTGTCCGCGTCCCACCACACCAGCGCCTTCCGCTCGCTCCACGGCCTGCCCTCGGGGTCGGCGGAGGCGCGGTTGTACAGGACGCGGCGGTTGGCGGGCCACGCCCACGCCCACTCGGCGGCCACCCAGTCCTGCTCCCGGCCCGGCTTGCGGCGCGCGGCCTGGTTGACGCCGTCGGCGCGCACCCCGCAGTAGATCCAGCAGCCGCAGGAGGTGGAGCCGTCCGGCTTCAGCTGCTCGTACGAGGACAGCGGCTCGCCCTGGGCGTCCTGGCCGTTGATCTCGGCGAGCACCGCCTCCGCGTCCGGCTCGGTCAGCGGGCCCTTCGTCGGGTAGTCCCAGGCGAGGTCCAGCACCGGCCGGTCCATCTCGTCGGCCGACCCGGCCAGCTTCTCCCGGATGATCCGCCCCAGATGGAAGGCGAACCACAGATCGCTGCGCGCCTCCCCGGGCGGTTCCACCGCCTGGTGGTGCCACTGGAGCAGCCGCTGGGTGTTGGTGAAGCTGCCGTCCTTCTCGGTGTGCGCGGCGGCCGGCAGGAAGAACACCTCGGTGCGGATGTCCTCGGTGCGCAGCTCCCCGGTCTCGATCTCCGGGCCGTCCTTCCACCACGTCGCCGACTCGATCAGCGAGAAGTCGCGCACCACGAGCCAGTCCAGGTTCGCCATGCCGAGCCGCATCAGCTTGGTGTTGGCGTTGCCCACCGCGGGGTTCTCACCGAACAGGAAGTAGCCCTTGCAGGTGCCCTCCAGCTGGGCCATCGTCGTCTCGTACGCCGAGTGGGAACCGGTCAGCCGCGGCAGGTAGTCGAAGCAGAAGTCGTTCTCCTCCGTAGCCGCGTCGCCCCAGTAGGCCTTGAGCAGGCTCACCAGGTACGACCGCATGTTGCCCCAGTAGCCCTTGTGCGCCGCCTCCGCCTCGACGAAGGCGTCCAGGTCCTGGTTCTGGTGCGCGTGCGGCATCGGGATGTAGCCGGGCAGCAGGTTGAACAGGGTCGGGATGTCCGTCGAACCCTGGATGGAGGCGTGTCCGCGCAGCGCGAGGATGCCGCCGCCCGGCCGCCCGATGTTGCCCAGCAGCAGTTGCAGGATGCAGGCCGTGCGGATGTACTGCACGCCCACCGTGTGCTGCGTCCAGCCCACCGCGTAGGCGAAGGCCGTCGTGCGCTCCCGCCCGGAGTTCTCCGTGACCAGCTCGCACACCTGCCGGAACAGATCCCGCGGCACCCCGCACACCTGCTCGACCATCTCCGGCGTGTAGCGGGAGAAGTGCCGCTTGAGCACCTGGAAGACACAGCGCGGGTGCGTCAGCGTCTCGTCCCGCTCGGGCTCGCCCTCGCCGATCACCGCGCCGCCGGAGCCGTGGGCCTCGCCGCGCGCGGCCTCGGTCACCGACTTGCCGCCGTGGGTGCGTTCGTCGTACTCCTGGTCGCGCTCGCCCGAGGCGGCCTGTACCTCCGTGCCCTCGTACTGCCAGCTGGCGTTGTCGTACGAGCGGGTCTCGCTGTTCAGACCGGAGAAGACGCCGGACAGGTCCTCGGTGTCACAGAAGTCCTCGCGCAGGATCATCGGCGCGTTGGTGTAGGCCACGACGTAGTCGCGGAAGTACTTCTCCTGCTCCAGCACGTAGTTGACGATCGCGCCGAGGAACGCGATGTCCGAGCCCGCGCGCAGCGGCACGTGCAGGTCGGCGAGCGCGCTGGTGCGGGTGAACCGCGGGTCGACGTGGATCACCTTCGCGCCCCGCGCCTTGGCCTCCATCACCCACTGGAACCCGACCGGATGGCACTCGGCCATGTTCGAGCCCTCGATGACGATGCAGTCCGCGTTCTGCAGGTCCTGCTGGAAGGTGGTCGCGCCGCCGCGTCCGAACGAGGTTCCCAGACTGGGAACGGTGGAGGAGTGTCAAACGCGCGCCTGGTTCTCGATCTGGATCGCGCCGAGCGCCGTGAACAACTTCTTGATCAGGTAGTTCTCTTCGTTGTCCAGCGTGGCCCCGCCGAGACTCGCGATGCCCAGGGTGCGCCGGGTGCGGGTCCGGTCGACCTCCCACTGCCAGCCCGCCCGGCGGGCCGCGATCACCCGGTCCGCGATCATGTCCATCGCGGTGCCGAGGTCGAGACGCTCCCACTCGGTGCCGTGCGGGCGCCGGTAGAGCACCTGGTGCTCGCGGGCGTCGCCGGTGGTCAGCTGAAGGCTCGCCGAGCCCTTGGGGCACAGCCGGCCGCGGGAGACGGGGGAGTCGGGGTCGCCCTCGATCTGGGTGACCTTCTCGTCCTGGACGTACACGTTCTGGCCGCAGCCCACCGCGCAGTACGGGCAGACGGACTTCACCACCCGGTCGGCCGAGGCCACGCGGGGGGTGAGCCGTGCGCTGCGGCCGCTCTTCGCGGCGGCGCCCCGGCCCAGCGGGTCCGTCCCGGTGAGCTGGCGGTAGACCGGCCAGGAGTCGATCCAGGTGCGTACGCCCACGGCCACTCCTCCCACTCGTCGTCCCGATTGTCCCGCGCCGGTGCCGCCGCGGCATCTCGTGCGGCGCCGGGGTACCCCGGCCGGCGGGGGTCAAACGGCCTCCGCGGGCACGCACCGCCCGGGGGCCGAGGGCGACCGGCGGACACGCACCGCCCGCCGCCGCGGACGGCGCTCGCAGGTGTGAGGCCGCTCCTCCGGGGGACCCCGGCGCTGCGGTGTGTCGGCCCACGGACCGTGACGGGCGCCCGTAATGTCCTGATGGTCACGGTCCCGGGCGAACGAGACGGCGGGAGTGAGCGCATGGCGGGCGGAGGCCCCGGCGGGAGGGGGACGGTGCGGTGAGGCAGCGGCATGTCTTCGGAACCGTGTTCACCCTGGAGTCGGCCGTCGCCGGGCTCGTCTTCCTCGTCGTCCTCGGGCTGCTGACGTGGGTCGTGGTCGAACGGCGCACGCAGGAGGCGTCGGACCGGACCGAGCGGCCTCGTGTGGAGGCCTTCTACGTCGCCGCTCTCGCCGCCTTCGCCGTCTTCCTGGTCGCCTGGACCGCCTGGCAGAACTCCCGGGAGCCCCGGACGGCCGTCGTACGCCCGCTACGGGTGGACGTCACCGGTTTCCAGTGGTGCTGGACCTTCGCCTACCCGCAGTCCCCGGCCCACCGCCAGGTCACCGGCGACTGCCACGGACGGTCCCTGCCCACCCTCGTCGTGCCGGCCGGCCGGCCGGTGCAGCTGCGGCTCACCTCCCGGGACGTCATCCACTCCCTCTGGGTGCCGGCCCTGCGCTACAAGATGGACGCCTTTCCGCGCCACGTGAACACCTTCACCCTCACCCTCGACCACGAGGGCCGCTGGCGCGGGCGCTGCGCGGAGTTCTGCGGGCAGCGGCACTACGCGATGGACTTCTGGATCAAGGCGGTACCGCCCGAGCGGTACGACCGCTGGGCGCACGGCGCGGCGGCCGCCGTATGACGGTCGCGCCCCCGGCGGCGCGGCGCGACGGCGCCGGGCGCCCGGTGCCGCCGGGCAGCTGGCTCGGCTGGGTGTCCAGCACCGACCACAAGCGCATCGGCCTGCTGACCGTCGGCACCTCGCTGGTCCTGCTTCTGGTCTTCGGCGTCTTCGCGCTGCTGATGCGCACCCAACTCGCCCGGCCCGACGAGACGTTCCTCGCCGCGCAGGCATACGACCAGCTGTTCACCCTGCACGGCTCCGGCATGATCTACATGGTCATGACGCCGTTCGCGCTCGGCATGGGCGTCTACCTGGTGCCGTTGCAGATCGGCGCCCCCGGCATCGCGCTGCCCCGCCTCACCCTGCTCGGCTACTGGCTCTACGCGCTCGGCGCGCTCACCATGCTCGCCGGGTTCGCCGCCCCGGCCGGGGCGCACGCCGGCGGCTGGTTCTCCTACCCGCCGCTCGCGGACAGCGCGTACTCGCCGGGCGCCGGCACCGATCTGTGGATCGCGGGCGTCTTCGTCGCCGTCACCGGCACCATCCTGATGGGCTGGGCGGTGCTCTGGACGGTGCTGCGCCGGCGCACCCGCGGGATGACCATGCTGCGGCTGCCCGTCTTCTGCTGGGCGATGATCGCCACCTGTCTGATGGTGATCGGCGCCTTCCCCGCGCTGCTCGCCGCGCTCACCCTGCTCGCCGTGGGCCGCGCGGACGCCTCGGTGTTCCTGCACAACACGTGGAACATCGGCTACCAGCACATCTTCTGGTTCTACGGCCACCCGGTCGTGTACGTCATGTTCTTCCCCTACCTGGCCGCGGTCGCGGAGGTGCTGGCGGTGTTCTCCGGGCGCCGCTTCTTCGGCTACCGGGGCACCGCGCTGTCGCTGCTGGTGTTCGCCGCGCTGTCGATGAGCGTGTGGGGCCACCACATGTTCGCCACCGGGCAGGTCGCCAACGACTACTACTCGTTGACCTCCATCGCCCTGCTCGTGCCCGCGGGCGTGGAGTACTTCGGCATGCTCGGCACACTCCTGGGCGGGCGGCTGCGGGCCACCACCCCGATGCTGTTCGCGCTCGCCTTCCTGCCGCAGTTCCTGATCGGCGGCCTCACCGGGATCATGGTGGGCACGCCGGTCATCGACTACCACGTCACCGACAGCTACTTCGTCGTGGCCCACCTGCACTACGTCCTGTTCGCCGGCAGCGCGTTCGGCCTCTTCGCGGCCGTCTACTTCTGGTTCCCGAAGGTCACCGGCACGCGGCTCGACGACCGGATGGGCCGCTGGCACTTCTGGCTCCTGGTGATCGGCACCAACCTCACCTTCCTGCCGATGTTCGCGCTCGGCTACCTGGGCATGCCGCGCCGCGTCTCCACGTACGCCCCCTTCGACGGCTTCGGCGCGCTGAACCTGCTCGCCACGATCGGCGCCGGGTTCCTCGCGGCCGGCATGGCGGTCTTCGTCGTCAACGTCCTCGCGACCCTGCGCCGTTGCTCCCTCGGCCGCGCCCGGCCGGCCGGGGACGACCCCTGGCAGGCGCACACCCTGGAGTGGGCCACCACCTCACCGCCGCCGCGCCTCAACTTCCCCGCCGACCGGCCCCTGCCGCCCGTCACCAGCTTCGCGCCGCTGCTGGACCTGCGGCGGCGGGAGAGGAGCGGCGCGTGAGACGGCACCTGTCCGCCGCGGTGGTCGCCGGCTGGGGCCTGCTCAACGGCCTGCTGCTCGCCGTCCTCGCGGTCTACGGCGAGAGCGCGATGGTCTACTGGCTGTGGGGCTCGGTCGTGCTCGTCCTCCAACTGGTGGCCCTCGCCGTCCTGTTGTCCTCCCGCTCGGGCCCGGACCAGCATGTGCGCTACCGGGTCCCGGACCGGGGCGCGGGCGCCGTCCTGCCCACCGCGATCGGCCTGCTCCTGGTCGCCCTCTGCTTCGTCTACGGCCGCTGGCTGCTGGTCGTCGCCGTCCCCCTGCTGGCCGTCGCCGCGGTCATGCTGGCGCGGGGCACGACGGCACGGGAGCGGTGAGGACCGTGGGGCACGCGGCGTCCATGTCCGTCACGGGGATGGCCTGGTCGGCGCTCCTGGTGTCCGTCGCGGTCCCGGCCGCCGTCCGCGCCCTGCGGCACTCCCCCCTGTGGAACCGGATCAGCGTGCCCGCGCCCCTCGCCCTGCCCCTGCTGGTCCTGACCCACGCCTGGGCGATCCTCGCCGGTCTCGCGGACCTGGGCCCACCGGGCGCCGCCCTCGTCACGGAATCCCTCCTGCCCGTCACCGCCGTCCTCTTCTGGCTCCCGGTGCTCACCCGCACCCGCCACCGCCTGGACGAGGGGGCCCGCTGCCTGTACCTCTTCCTCGCGGCCCCCCTCCTCGACCTGCCCGCGGTCGCCGTCATCGCCGCCGGCCACTCGGCGGCCGGCCTGGCCATGATCGTCGGCATGCTGCCCCTCGGCGGCGCGGCGGCGGCGCTCACGTGGTCCTGGGCCGACCGCGAGGAACGCGAGGCGCGGCGCCTCGCCCCGAACGCGTCCGGAGGCGATCCCCTTGCCCGTTGACCCGCGGGTCGTGGTGTTCGACGTCAACGAGACGCTCACCGACATGAGCCCGCTCGCCGAGCGCCTCACGGCCGCCGGCCTGCCCGGCCACCTCCTCGCCGCCTGGTTCGCGGGGGTGCTGCGCGACGGCGTGGCCCTGACCCTCGCCGGCGGATACGCGTCCTTCGCGGCCGTCGCCCGGGACGGACTGCGGGCACTGGCGGCCGAGGAGGGCCTCGGCGGCCGGGCCGCGGACCACATCCTGGCCGGTCTGGCGGAGTTGCCCCTGCACCCGGACGTGCCCGAGGGCGTACGAGCCCTGCGCGCGGCCGGGTTCCGGCTGCTCACCCTGACGAACGGCGCCGCCGACACCACCCGTGCCGTCCTCGACCGCGCCGGCCTGACCGGCCTGTTCGAGGCTCACCTGGATGTGGCCGCCCCGGCCCGCTGGAAACCGGCCCGCGAGGCCTACGCGCACGCGCTGGCCGCGGCGGCCGTGCCCGCCGCCGCGGCACTCCTGGTCTCGGTGCACCCCTGGGACCTCGACGGCGCCGCCCGCGCGGGCCTGGCCACCGCCTGGCTGTGCCGGGCCCCGCGGCCGTACCCCTCGGCCCAGCACCCCGCCGATGTGACCGCCTCCTCGCTGCCCGAGCTGGCGCGGAAGCTCAACCCGCCCGCCGGGTGAGCCTCTCCCGCTGCGGTACCACCGTGTACCGCGGGTCCTCCGCCGAGGCCACGCCCGCGTGGAAGACACCGAAGCGCAGGGCCGCCGAGCCGGTGAGCAGCGCGGCGCCGGCGGCCATCGCCACGCGGCGGTCTCTGCGGCGGCCGGAGAGGAGGGCCAGGCCGGCCCCCGCGACGGTCAGGGCCTCGGAGGCGCGCAGCAGGACGCGGGGCCGGCCCTGGTCGAACGGCTCGGCCGGCAGACCCATCCCGCGTTTCATCAGCTGGAAGGCGCCCAGCTCCAGTGCCGCGCCGAGCAGGGCCATCCGGCGGGCCGGGCCGGCCTGCGCGGTCGGGGCGGCGACCAGGGCCAGGCCGGAGGCCGCCGTCGCCGCGGAGCCCGCGAAGACGAAGGGCAGCCGGCGGTAGCCCTCGTGCCAGGAGGGGACCGCCGTGTCCGAGAGCAGGACCGCGGTGTAGGTGGCCACGGCGGGGCCGAGCACGGCCGCGGCCACCGTCGCGGCCGAGCCCACCAGCCGGTAGCGGCCCGCCACCTCGGTGGCCGCGGCGGCCACGGTCAGCGGCGCGTAGCCCACGAGGATCCAGGAGCCCACGCTCATCGGCGAGGTCGGCTTGAACACCCGCAGCATGTTCAGGAACCGGGCCGGGCGGCCCAGGTCGTGCACCAGCGCGGCGAGGGAGAGGGAGATGGCGCCGGCCGCTCCGAGCTTCGCCGGGG
This sequence comes from Streptomyces hygroscopicus subsp. hygroscopicus, assembly GCF_030269125.1. Lineage (GTDB taxonomy): Bacteria > Actinomycetota > Actinomycetes > Streptomycetales > Streptomycetaceae > Streptomyces > Streptomyces hygroscopicus_C. Next base: position 68,025 of record NZ_BSSM01000016.1, read on the forward strand.
CCGCGAGCCCCGGTCGGCCCGTCAGCTGGCCGCCCGCCGCCAGCAGCGAGGAGGCCCCCGCCAGGCCGCCGAGGTACAGGTACCCGGCGATGTCCAGCGCCTTCCACGTCGGCTTGTTCAGCACGGGTCTGCCGTAGTACGACGAGAACGACGCGTCGGGCACCATCGGCTGCTCGCCCCGACCGCGCCGCCGCCTGCGCCGCCCCGCGTACGCCCCGGTCGGCGCCTCCCGGCCGGGCCGCTCGTCCCCGGCACCGCGCCGGGTGCCGTCCGGTCCGCTCATCACGCCCTCCTCGAACGACCGACGAATCCACCCACCGCGAGCCCTACCAGCGTCGCCGCCGCCAGTGCCGCGTGCCGCCACATGTCCGGCAGATCCCGGGTGGTGACCACCGGGTCCGGGGGCAGCCCGTAGACCTCGGGTTCGTCCAGCAGCAGGAAGAACGCGCCGTCGCCGCCGACCCCGTCCCGCGGGTCCTCGCCGTACAGCCGCGCGTCCGTCACCCCGGCCGCGTGCAGTTGCGCCACCCGGCCCCGCGCCCGCTCGCGCAGCTCGTCCAGCGGCCCGAACTGGATCGAGTCCGTCGGGCACGCCTTGGCACAGGCGGGCTCCATGCCGGCGCCCAGCCGGTCGTAGCACAGCGTGCACTTCCACACCCGGCCGTCGTCCTCGCGCTGGTCGATGACGCCGTAGGGGCAGGCGGGCACGCAGTAGCCGCAGCCGTTGCAGACGTCCTCCTGCACGACGACCGTCCCGAACTCGGTGCGGAACAGCGCGCCCGTGGGGCACACGTCCAGGCAGGCCGCGTGGGTGCAGTGCTTGCACACGTCCGAGGCCATCAGCCAGCGCAGCTCGGTGCGGCCGTCGGGGGAGAGCGGGGAGATCCGGCCGGCCGGTGCCCCCTCGGGGGCGTGTCCGGGCGGGGGAGCGGTGGCGCCGGGGCCCGGGGAGGCGGCGTCGGTGCCGAGCCGGGCCGCGGCCGCGAAGACGTCCGTGTCCTCGTGCCGGACGCCGGGCTCCTGCCCGCCGAACGGTTTGCGCTGCTCGACGAAGGCCACGTGGCGCCAGGTGTCGGCGCCCAGGCCCTGCGTGTTGTCGTAGGACATGCCGGTCAGTTCGAGGCCGTCCTCCGGTACCGCGTTCCACTCCTTGCAGGCCACCTCGCAGGCCTTGCAGCCGATGCACACCGAGGTGTCGGTGAAGAACCCCATCCGCGGCGGGGCGTCCGGGTAACCGGCCGCGCCGGCCACGTTCGGCTGGGGGCCGTACCACTGGTTCCCGTGGACCTCACGGCCGTCGCTCATGGCATGCCTCCTCGCTCACGACTCCCGTCCGGGTACCTCGTCGGGCGCCGCCCGTACCGCGGCCACCCGGTGCCGCTGCCACGGCGTGGCCGGCATCTCCACGCTCCGGGCGAAGTACCAGCGGCTCAGCGCGTTGCGCAGCCGGTGCCGGCGGAACCAGCGCCAGACCTCGGTGCCCTCGGCGCGCGGCCTCGGCACCTCGCGCACGAGGATGCGGTAGGCCCGCTCGCGGGACAGCAGGGTGTGCGCCTCCTCGTACCCGCCGCCCGCCGTGCGCCGCACCTCGCCGGTCGCCTCGCCGTCCGACAGCCGCTGCCGGTCCGACGCCTGGAGCCCGAGACAGGCCCTCTTGGTGGCGTGGTAGGTCAGGAACGGCACCACGAACAGCAGGGCGCGCAGCCACCGGGTCACGAAGTCCATCGGCAGCCCGAAGCGGTACGCCAGCACGTCCTGCCCGCCCGCCGTCAGCAGCACCCCGTACGCCGCGACGGCCGCCGCGCCGAGCGCGGTGCGGGTCGGCTGGTTGCGTGGCCGGTCGCACAGATGCCGCTCCGGCAGCGGGCCGGTGAGCCATCGCTCGAAGAACGGGAAGCCGTACAGGACGGCGAACAGCAGCGCGGGCAGCAGCACGCCCGGCAGCAGGACGTCCCAGACGATCGTGTGCCCGGCGACGTTCGTCTCCCAGCCCGGTATCAGCCGCAGCGCGCCCTCCAGATAGCCCACGTACCAGTCGGGCTGGGAGTCCAGCGAGACGTGGTCGGCGCGGTACGGACCGAAGGACCAGATCGGGTTGATCTGGAACAGCGCGCCCATGGCCACGAGGACGCCCGCTACCGCGAAGAACAGGCCCGCCGACTTCGCCGCGTACTGGGGGACGAGGGGCTTGCCGACCGCGTTCCGGTTGGTGCGGCCGGGCAGCGGCCACTGGGTGTGCTTGTGCACCACGACGTACGTCAGGTGCACGCCGAGCAGCGCCAGCAGCAGGCCCGGCACCAGCAGGACGTGCGTCACGTACAGCCGGGGGATGATCGCGTGCCCCGGGAACTGGCCGCCGAAGACGAAGAACGACAGGTACGTGCCGACGACCGGGATCGACAGCACGATGCCCTGCGCGGTGCGCAGTCCGGTGCCCGAGAGCAGGTCGTCGGGGAGCGAGTAGCCGCAGAAGCCCTCCAGCAGGGAGAACAGGAACAGTGTCACACCGACCGTCCAGTTCACCTCGCGGGGCCGCCGGAACGCCCCGGTGAAGAAGATCCGCAGCAGGTGCACCCCGATCGCGCCGACGAACACCAGCGCCGCCCAGTGGTGCGTCTGCCGCGTCAGCAGCCCGCCGCGCACCTCGAAGCTGATGCGCAGCACCGACGCGTACGCCTCGGTCGTCATGGTGCCGTGCAGCGGCGGATAGGGCCCGGAATACGGCCGTTCGGCCATGCCGGGGCGGAAGAAGAACGTCAGCCAGACCCCGGTGAGCACCAGCACCAGCAGGCTGTACAGCGCCAACTCGCCCAGCAGGAACGACCAGTGGTCCGGGAACGACTTGCGCAGGAACTCCTTGCCCGCGGCGGAGACCGGCAGGCGCTGGTCGAGCGCCCGCACCAGACGCCCGCCGCGTCCCGCGCGCCGGGACGACCGCCGCTGTTCCGACACCGCCACTGCGTGCTCGCCCTCCGCCCGGTGCTGGGTCGTTCACTCTCGGTGCTCCCCTTCGAGCGTGGCACGGGTGCCCGCGCTCCGCGCGTCCGAAACGGACCCCGGCCGCCGCGCGGGTGCCGTTTGCGCGGGTGGGCGCGGGGCTACCCGGGCGGCCGGAGGAGTGGGCCGCGCGCGAGGAGGGCACCGTGGGAAACATGGCCGAGGTCGTGGCCGCCCGGCTGCGGGGCGCGGGCGTGGACCGGGTGTACGGCGTGCCGGGCCCGGCGCTCGACCCGTTGCTCCGCGCGCTCGGAGCCCCTTGGTTCGTGCAGGCGCGCGGGGCGGAGTCCGCCGCCCTCATGGCGTGCGCGCACGCCAAGCTCACCGGCCGCCTCGGCTGCTGCCTCGCCCCGCCCGGCGCGGGCGTGCTGCGGCTGCTGGGCGGCCTGTACGACGCGGCGGCCGACCGGGCGCCGGTGCTCGCCCTGGCGGGCCGTGCGGACGGGGACCCGGCCGTGCGGCATCTGTCGGAGGTGTCCGTGTTCTGCGAGCCGGTGTCCCGCCCGGAGCGACTGCCCGACGCCCTGGACCGGGCCGTGCGGGCCGCGCTCACCGAGCGGGGGGTCGCGAGTCTCGTCGTACCGCGTCATGTCCTGGAGGCCACGGCACCGAGCGGGCCGGCCGGTGACGGCGGCCCGGAGCCCGCGCGGTCACGAGGAGGGCCCGACGAGCGGCGTCTCCGCCGTGCCGCCGGCGTCCTGGCCGCGGGCCGCAGGCCCGCCGTGGTCCTGGGCAACGCCGGGCGCGCGGCGGCGGCGCAGGCGGCGGGCGTGGCCTCGCTCCTCGGCGCCGGGGTGGCCGTCACCGCCCTCGCCCGGGACGCGCTGCCCGACGACCTGCCGTACCAGGCCGGCGTCGTGGGACGGCTCGGCAGCGCGGCCGCCGCCACGCTGCTGGAGGAGTGCGACACGCTGCTGCTCGTGGGGGCGGAGGACCTGGACCCCGTGGTGCTGCCCGCCCCCGGCCGCTGCCGGACCGTCGCGGTGGAACCGGAGGACTCCCCGCGCGCCGCGGCCGTACGGGCGGCCGGTGAGCCCTCTCCGGACGCCGCCGTCCGCGTGACCGGCGATCCCTCGGCGGCGCTCGAAGCGCTGATCCCGCTGCTGCGCCGGAGCACCGACCGCGCCTGGCGCGACCGCGTCGAGGACACGGTGCGGACCTGGCGGGCCGAGGGGCGGGCGAAGGCCGACCGCTACTTCGGCACCTCCGTGAACCCCCGCTCGGTCGTCGCCGAGCTGTCCGAGCGGCTGCCCGACCGGGCCGTGGTGGTCACCGACTCCGGGACCGCGCTCGACTGGTGGACCCGCCACCTCCGGCTGCGCAACGGGATGCGCTCCCTGCTGTCGGGACACCTGGGCCTGCCCGGCGCGGCCGTGCCCTACGCCGTCGCCGCCAAGTTCGCGGTCCCCGAACGGCCCGTGATCGCCCTCGTCGGCGACGGCGCCTTCCAGGGCGGCGGACTGAACGAACTCATCACCGTACGACGCCACCTGGCCTTCTTGAGTGGACTGCCGCCCCTCGTGTTCTGCGTCCTGAACAACGGCGACCTCAACCGGCTCACCTGGCAGCGCCGGGCCGCCGCCGGCGATCCGCTGATCCCGCTGTCCGCCGAGGTCCCGGCGATGCCCTACGCCGAGTGGGCCCGCCTCGCCGGGCTGCCCGCCGTGCGCTGCGACCGTCCCCGGCACGTCGCCTCCGTCTGGGCCGACGTGCTCACCCGCCCGGGGCCCGTGCTGCTGGAGTTCGTGGTGGACGCGGAGATCCCGCCGGACTGGGCGGCCGTCGCCACCTCAGCCGCCGTGGCGTGAGGCGGCGCGTTCGGTGACGAGCGGCACCGTGGCGGTGACCCGCTTGCCCTCGGGCAGCACCGTCACCTCCAGGTTCCGCGAGAGCATCGTCACCAGGTGCAGCCCGTGGCCGCCCACGCGCCCGGGATCGGGCGGGCGGGAACGCGGCGGTTGGGTGGAGGTGTCCGTCACGCAGATGCGCAGCGCGTGGGCGCCGGGTCCCAGTTCCAGGCTGAGGGCGCATGGGCCGGGGGCGTGTTTCTCCGCGTTGGTGACCAGTTCGCTCACGACGAGCTGCGCGTCCTGCACCGAGCGCCGGGCCGGCGCCGGGTGCGCCGAGGCGAGCAGGGCGGCCACGGCGTCGCGTGCGTCGGCGCTGCTGCACATGCCGGTGTCCCAGGTGCGGTCGTAGCGCGAGTCGCGCGTCCTCGCATGCGTCCTCATCGGGATGTCCATACTCGTCGCCCTTTTCCCTCCGGGTTCGGGGTCCCTTCCCGCGAGCGTGGGAACGTGCCGTCCTTGCCCGGATACCCGCTGGTCCGTCGATCAAGGGGACGTGCGCCGGGAATCCTCCGGTTGCGCACGGACCCCTGACGGGGAGGGGTGCCGACGTGACAACGGGCCCCGGGAATCCGCTCGGACGGACTCCCCGGGACCCGCTGCGATCGGTCGTCCGGGTCAGCGCCAGGGCCGACGGCGGGCCTCAGTGTTTGAAGGTGTCCTTCGCCTTCTCCTTGGCCTGCCGGGCGTCTCCGCGCGCGCCTTCCGCGCGACCCTCGGCCTCCATGCGCTCATTGCCGACGGCGCGGCCCATGGCCTCCTTCGCCTTGCCCTTGGCCTGCTCCGCCTTGCCCTTCGCCTTCTGGCTGCCAGCCATCGGAGTCTCACATCCCAACGTCTCGTGATGTCCGTTCGCCATTCGGTTTGCCACTGCGACGCCCCTCAAACCGATGAGCCGCCCTCTCTTGTCCGGGCCGGCACGGCCGCGGGCCCCGGGGTTCAGCGCTCGTGGCGCCGTCGCAGGGCGTGGCGGGCCACGAGCGCGAGGGCCAGGGCCGCGAGGGCCGCGAGGAAGTAGACCTCGTAGCGCTTGATGTCGGCGTAGACCTTGTCGATGTGGCTGCCCGCCAGGTAGGCGAGGGTGGTCCACAGGCCCACCCACAGGGCCGCGCCGAGGGCGTTGAAGGCGAGGAAGCGGCGCCAGTGCATGCCCGAGGTGCCCGCGACGATGCCGTTGGCCTGGCGCAGGCCCTCGATGAACCGGGCCACGGTCACGATCACGCCGCCGTGCCGGGCGAAGAACTGCTCCGCGGCCGCGAACCGTTTCGGCGTGAGGAAGACGTACCGCCCCCAGCGGTGCACGAAGGCGCGACCGCCGAAGTGCCCGATCAGATAGCCGATGTTGTCCCCGACCACGGCCGCGGCGAACGCGATGAGCGCCACCTTCACGATGTCCAGCTCACCCGCGCCCGCGTACACCCCGGCCGCGAGCAGGATCGTCTCGCCGGGAGCCGGGATGCCGAAGTCCTCGACGAGGATCACGGCACCCACGGCCCAGTAGCCGTAGTGGCCGAGCAGCGGCGCCAGATGAGCCAGCGGTCCCGGAAGCGGAGGGGCGGCCATGCCTCAACGGTACGGGCCCTCAGCGGAGCCGGCCCCCGGCGCCGGGGGCCGGCTGGCAACCGGGGCACAGCGCGTGTTCACCGTCGCGGGTGACGACGGTCCCCCAGCCGAGGCAGCGCTCGCAGTCGCGGGCGCGGCTCAGGTCCGGGTGGGGCGGCGGGATGTGACTGGGGCGGGCTGCGTGCACCATGCGGTGAGCGGCTCCTTGTGCTCGTAAGGGATCGGTAAGACTGTCCGAGTTGCCAGATTAAGTCTTATTTATCCCTGATTTCTGTGACGTGCGTCACATCGATCCGCTCAGTCGAGGTTTCCCAGCCGCGCGTCCCGCCACAGGTCGACGCCGCCGTCGGTGGCGTACGTGTCGATCTCGGTCAGCTCCTCGTCGGTGAAGTCGAGGTTCTCCAGCGCCGCCACGTTCTGCTCCAGCTGCTCCGTCCGGGAGGCGCCGATGACCAGGGAGGTCACCCGCTGGTCACGCAGCGCCCAGGCGAGCGCCAACTGGGCCAGGGTCTGTCCGCGTCGCGCGGCGATGTCGTTCAGGGCGCGCAGCCGGCGTCGCACGTCCTCGGTCAGCCAGGAGGAGTCGAACGACGTTCCGCGCGCCGCCCGCGAGTCCCCGGGGACCCCGTCCAGGTAGCGGCCGGTCAGCAGCCCCTGGGCGAGCGCCGTGAAACCGATGACGCCGAAGCCCTCCTCCTGTGCCACGTCCAGCAGGCCGTCGGTCTCGATCCAGCGGTTGAACATGTTGTACGACGGCTGGTGGATCAGCAGCGGGGTGCCGAGGTCGCGCAGGATCGCGGCGGCCTGCCGGGTGCGCTCCGCGTCGTAGGAGGAGATGCCGACGTACAGCGCCTTGCCCTGGCGCACGGCCGTGTCGAGGGCGCCCATCGTCTCCTCCAGTGGCGTGCTCGCGTCCAGCCGGTGGGAGTAGAAGATGTCCACGTAGTCCAGGCCCGTCCGGCGCAGCGACTGGTCCAGCGAGGCCAGCAGGTACTTGCGGGACCCGCCGCCCTGCCCGTAGGGGCCCGGCCACATGTCCCAGCCCGCCTTGGTGGAGATCACCATCTCGTCGCGGTAGGGCGCGAGGTCCCGCCGCATCAGCCGGCCGAAGTTGGCCTCCGCCGAGCCGTACGGGGGGCCGTAGTTGTTCGCCAGGTCGTGGTGGGTGATTCCGAGGTCGAAGGCGCGCAGGGCGATCTCGTGCTGGGTTTCGAAGGGGCGGTCGTCACCGAAGTTGTGCCAGTAGCCCAGGGACAGGACCGGCAGGTCCAGGCCCGAGCGGCCGGTGCGCCGGTAGCGCATGGCGCCGTCGTAGCGAGCGGGGTCCGCGACGTGGGTCATCGGGGGTTCTCCGGGTGGTGCGGTAGGGGTGCCCCCAGGGGCCTGAGGGGGTCTGTCCACCCTGCTCCGAGGTGATCCACAAGTCCAATTGCGCACCCGGATGGAATTGAGCAGGACGGTTTCTGAATGCGGCCGGGCCGGGGCGGGTTCCGCGGACTCCGTGCGGGGTCTGTCGGATCCTACGAACTTCGCCCGGGTCGGGTTACCGGCGTCCCGCGGCTCTGATAGGAAACTTTCCTACCAGTACTCGCACCGCCCTCGTACTGGTCCACTCGCCACCCCCCACCTTCACTTGGAGCCCCCGTGGCGCACACACACCGCGAGACAGCCCCCGCCCGCCTCTCTCGCCGCACCCTCGTCGCCGCCCTCGGCGCCGTGGCCGCCGGCGCCGCGTTCGGCGTCCAGCGCGCGACCACGGCGCAGGCTGCCCCCGCGCCCGGTCTCGACGACCCGGCCAAGAAGGAGATCGCGATGAAGCTGGTGTCGAGCGCGGAGAACTCCTCGCTCGACTGGAAGGCCCAGTACAAGTACATAGAGGACATCGGCGACGGCCGCGGCTACACCGCCGGCATCATCGGGTTCTGCTCCGGCACCGGCGACATGCTCGACCTCGTCACGCTCTACGCCGACCGCGAGCCCGGCAACGTCCTCGCCCGGTACCTGCCCGCCCTGCGCAGGGTGAACGGCACCGACTCGCACTCCGGCCTCGACCCCGACTTCCCCAAGGACTGGCGCAAGGCCGCGCGGGACACGGCGTTCCAGAGGTGCCAGGACGACGAACGCGACCGCGTGTACTTCGATCCCGCGGTCGCCCAGGGCAAGACCGACGGACTGCGCGCCCTCGGCCAGTTCTGCTACTACGACGCCATCGTCATGCACGGCGACGGCGGTGACCCCACCAGCTTCCGCAACATCAGGAAGCGCGCCCTGCGCACCGCCAAGCCGCCGGCGCGGGGCGGCGACGAGAAGACGTACCTCAACGCCTTCCTCGACGCCCGGGTATGGGCCATGAAGCAGGAGGAGGCCCACAGCGACACCACCCGCGTCGACACCGAACAGCGCGTCTTCCTGCGCAAGGGCAACCTCGACCTGAGGACCCCGCTCGACTGGAAGGTGTACGGCGACAGTTACCACATCGGCTGACGGCCGTCCTGGGCTACGAGGTCCGCGGCGGACCGGCGGGCGCGGGGGCCACGGCCCCCGCGGCGATCCCGGCGGCCTGCCGCGCCGTGACCCGCTGGATCACGGCGACCGCGAGCACGGCCGCCGCGCCGTAGAGGACCTCCGCCGCCACCTCCGCGGGCAGCGACCCGCCGACGCCGTACCAGGCGCATATCGGGGCGAACAAGGTGTGCGCCACCCAGGCCGCCCACCAGGCGTTCACCAGCGCGTCCGAACGTGCGGGGGCGCCGTCGCCGGGCGTGCTCGCGCGCAGCACGTCCCGCACCAGGACCCACGGCGCCCAGAGGTTGACCACGGGGATCAGCCAGGCGAGGACGCCCCAGGCCGGGGAGAACCCGTTCACCGTGCCGTGGGAGAGGAGGTGGGCGTTGCGCCGGCAGCGGGCGAACCACACCAGGAACACCGCGGCCGAAAGCACCATCCCCCACACGAGGACCGGCGTGAACCAGGCCCCCGCGGGCAACGCGTGCCGCGGCCGGGAGCCGACGGACACCGCCCGCGTCAAGTCGACGGCGACCACCGCCACCACGGCGACCTGCGCGCACCGAGCGGCGATCCAGGGGGCTTCGACGACGTGCAGGGGGGCGGGTGCGGTCACGGTGGCGGGCCTGTCTGTGAAGCGCCCCGCACGGGTGGCGGGGACGGCGCGGTGATCAGCGGATCATAAGGTGAGGCGCACTCGCGCGTCATGCTCCTGACGAGCAAAGATGGGCGGGAGCGAGCGACCGAAACCGACGCGGAGGAACGCACTCATGGCGCACGAGCGAGCCGGCCGGCCGGCCGGTCCCGAGGACCTTGTCGATGTGGCGAGGCTGGTCACGGCGTACTACGCGCTGCACCCGGACCCCGCCGACCCGGCGCAGCGGGTGGCCTTCGGGACCTCGGGGCACCGGGGCTCGTCCCTGGCGAGCGCCTTCAACGAGGACCACATCGCCGCCACCAGCCAGGCCATCTGCGAGTACCGGGCCCGACAGGGCGTCGACGGCCCGCTGTTCCTCGGCGCCGACACACACGCGCTGTCGGAGCCCGCGAAGGTCACCGCGCTGGAGGTGTTCGCCGCCAACGGGCTGACCGTGCTCATCGACAGCGCGGACGGCTACACGCCCACCCCCGCCGTCTCGCACGCCATCCTCACCCACAACCGGGGCCGTGCCACGGGGCTCGCGGACGGCGTCGTCGTCACCCCCTCGCACAACCCGCCCGCCGACGGCGGCTTCAAGTACAACCCGCCGAGCGGCGGTCCGGCCGCCTCCGACGCCACCTCCTGGATCCAGGACCGCGCCAACGAGATCATCACCGGCGGTCTGAAGGACGTACGACGGCTGCCGTACGCCCGCGCGCTCGCCGCCGACACCACCGGCCGCCACGACTTCCTCGGCACCTACGTCGGCGACCTGCCGAGCGTGCTGGACCTCGACGCCATCCGCGCGGCCGGGGTGCGCATCGGCGCCGACCCGCTCGGCGGCGCCTCCGTGGCCTACTGGGGCCGGATCGCCGAACAGCACCGCATCGACCTCACGGTGGTCAACCCGCACACCGACCCCACCTGGCGGTTCATGACGCTGGACTGGGACGGCCAGATCCGCATGGACTGCTCCTCGCCCTACGCGATGGCCTCGCTGATCGAGCAGCGCGCCACGTACCGCATCGCCACCGGCAACGACGCCGACGCCGACCGGCACGGCATCGTCACCCCGGACGCGGGACTGATGAACCCCAACCACTACCTCGCGGTCGCCATCGACTACCTCTACCGGCACCGCGAGCAGTGGTCCGCCGATGCGGGCGTCGGCAAGACCCTGGTGTCCTCCACGATGATCGACCGGGTCGCCGCCGACCTCGGCCGCCGCCTCGTCGAAGTGCCCGTCGGCTTCAAGTGGTTCGTGGACGGACTGATCGGCGGCGACCTCGGCTTCGGCGGCGAGGAGTCGGCCGGCGCCTCCTTCCTGCGCCGGGACGGCTCGGTGTGGACCACCGACAAGGACGGCATCATCCTCGCCCTGCTCGCCTCGGAGATCACCGCCGTCACGGACAGGACCCCGTCCGAGCACTACGCGGGCCTGACCGCCCGCTTCGGCGAGCCCGCCTACGCCCGCATCGACGCCCCCGCGACCCGCGAGGAGAAGGCCCTGCTCGGCAAGTTGTCGCCGGCCCAGGTCACCGCGGACACCCTCGCCGGGGAGCCGGTCACCGCCGTGCTCACCGAGGCGCCCGGCAACGGCGCCGCCATCGGCGGCATCAAGGTCACCACCGACAACGCCTGGTTCGCCGCGCGGCCCTCCGGCACCGAGGACGTCTACAAGGTGTACGCCGAGTCCTTCCTCGGCCCGGACCACCTGGCCCGGGTGCAGGACGAGGCGCGGGCGGTGGTGCGGAGCGCGCTGGGCGGCTGAGAGGCGGCCCGTACCCGGACGCGGTCCGCGGCGGCCTCCGGTACACCGTCGGAGGCCGCCGCGCCCGGATCAGTGGTGCCCGTGGTCCCCCGCGAGCCGGTCCACGACCGCCTGCGCCATCGCCTCCTCGCCCCGGGCGTTGGGGTGGGCCGGGGCCGCGGGCGCGGCCGGCTGGAGCGGCTCGATCCAGCGGTCCGCCGGCGCCTTGCACATGTCGTGCCCGATCGTCGGTCCGTACGTGTCCACGTACTCCGCACGGTTGCGGGCCGCCACCGTGCGCAGCATCAGGTCCAGCCGCTTCTCGGTGTCCCGCAGATAGGCGAAGTCACCCTGGGCGAAGGGGACCTGCGGGAAGCAGCCCACGCCGTCGTCGGGCAGCAGGTCGGGGTAGCCGACGACCACGACCCGGGCGTGCGGCGCCCGCGCGTGCACGGCCCGCAGCACCTCGGCGATCTTCGGCGCGGTCTGCCGCACCGCGAGCGCCAACCGGTCCTGCCCGGACGCCTCGTAGGCGCGCTCGCACGGGTTGCCCGTGGGGTCCTGGACACCGAGCCGGGCGCATGTGCCGATGATGGTGCCGAACCCCACGTCGTTGCCGCCGATCTGGACCGACACGAGGTCCGTGTCCCGTGACACGGCGTCGAGTTGGGGCGGGTTGCCGCCCTGGGCCTGCCACATCTGCGCGGTCGTCGCGCCCGAACAGCTGGCGTCCGTGAAGCTGCTCGCCCCCTCCCGTTGCGCCACCAGCGAGGGGTAGTCGTGGTCGGAGCGGGCGCAGTCGGCGTCCACCTGGGTGGGTATGCCGGGGCCCGAGGTGTAGGAGTCGCCGAGCGCCACGTAGTCGAGGCGGTGGCCGTGCCCCGCCGGATGCGCGGTGGCCGGTGCGGTGGACGCGGCGACCAGGGCGCAGCCGCCCACCGCCGCCGCCAGCACCGCGGCCCGCCGCCGGGCTCTCGCCCCGTCCGTCGTACGTCCGTCGTTCGTCATGGTTCCCCCTGGGACCGGTACACGGCGCGGACGGCGGCGCCATGGAGCGGCCCTCACGCGATCGACTGGGCCTGTATACCGTTCGGCAGGTCCCGCCGACCAGAAGCGGGAGCCCATGAGTTGGGGGGAGCGCGGCCGGGAGCCGCTGGTGGGGCGCGGTGCCGACGGCGGTGTGCGGCCCCGCGCCCCGGCGTCAGACGCCGGATGCCGCCGCCTCCTGGAGCAGCGAGTCGTCCTCCGGGCGAGCCCCGGACAGCCGGTGGCGTGCCGCGATCAGCGCCATGTCGACGTCCCGCGTGCCGGTGGCCACGCACAGCGTGTACGAGACGTCCGCGAGCCGCTGTCGCGCCCTCGGCGTGCTCTCCTCGGCGCCGAGCAGAGCGAGGGTCTCGTACTGGGCGATGAGGTCTTTCAGTACGGCGGGGTGTGCCATCAGCATGGGGTCGGCCTCCCTGGTGTGTCGCCGATGTACGAAGTCGCATGCGCGACTACCCCCGCCGGCGTCCGGCATGCCGCCCCGGTGGTCCCCTCCGTGCCGTCCGTGGCGTCCGTGGCGTCCATGCCTCCGTACCGGACAGGGAGACGGGTGCGTCACTCGGACGGGTGCTCTCCGGCCGCCGTGTGCCGGTCGCGCCCCCGTCGCCCTACTCCTTCGCTGATCATGCCCGTGTGAGTCTGCACACCCGAAGTGCCGTACCGCGCCGGGTCGTTCCGGCCGTGCTCGGCACCCTCAGTGTCCTGTCCCTGCTGTCCGCCCTGCCCGCCGCCGCGCAGCCCGCGCACGCGGGTGCCCGGCCCGCCGCGCCGCCGCCCCGGCCGGCCACGGCCGCCGAGGCGCGCACCGACGCCTATCTCCGCTCGGTCGAGGACCGGCCCGCGGCCCTGCGGGAGTTCTTCCGGCAGCTCCCCAAGGGCGGGGACCTGCACAACCACCTCTCCGGCGCGGTGAGCACGGACTACCTCATCGAACTGGCCGCCGAGGACGGCCTGTGCGTCGACACCGCGACGATGACCGCGGTCGCCCCGCCCTGTGGCGCCGGCACCCGCCCGGCCGCCGACGCCCGCACCGACCGCGCCTTCCACGACGCGATCGTGCGCGCCTGGTCGATGCAGGACTTCCCGCCCGACGAGAACGGGCACGACCACTTCTTCGACACCTTCGGCAAGTTCGGCGAGGTCACCTGGCGGCACCGGGGCAAGCTGCTCGCCCAGGTCGCCGACACCGTCGTCGCCAACAACCAGTCCTACCTGGAGACGATGGTCACCCCCGCCTCCGACGGCGCGAAGAAGCTCGCCGACGCGGTCGGCTGGGACGACGACCTCGCCGCCCTGCACCGCAAGCTGGTCGCGGGCGGCAGGCTGGACCGACTGGTCGCCGACGCCCGCGAGGAGGCCGACGGCGGCGACGCCGAGTTCCGCGCCACCGAGCACTGCGGCACCTCCGGCGCCCGGCCCGCCTGCGGGCTCACCGTCCGCTGGATTTCCCAGGCGTCCCGCGGCAGTTCACCGGTGCGGGTCTTCACCCAGCTGGACCTCGGCATGCGGCTCGCCGAGGCGGACCCGCGCTTCGTCGCCGTCAACCTGGTGCAGCCCGAGGACTGGGACAGCTCGCTGCGGAACTACAGCCTCCAGATGCGCATGGTCGGCTATCTGCGCACGCAGTACCCGAAGGCCCACGTCACCCTGCACGCGGGCGAGTTGTGGCCCGGACTGGTCAAGCCCGAGGCGCTGAAGTCCCACATCGAGGAGGCCGTCGACGTCGCGCACGCCCAGCGCGTCGGACACGGCGTGGACCTCGTGCACGAGGACGACTGGCAGCGCACGGCCCGCACCATGGCGGCCCGGCAGATCGCCGTGGAGGTGCCCTTCTCCAGCAACGCGCAGATCCTCGGCGTCAAGGGCGCGGAGCACCCCTTCACCACGTACCGCCGCTATGGCGTCCCGGTCGTCCTCGCCACCGACGACCCCGGCGTCTCGCGCATCGACATCAGCCACGAGTACCAGTACGCGGCCGCGACCTACGGCCTCGGCTACCCCGAGCTGAAGGACCTCGCCCGCGCCTCGCTCCAGTACGCCTTCCTGCCCGGCGCGAGCCTGTGGCAGGGCAACCCCACCGCCCAGGGCTACCACCCGGTCGCGGCCTGCCGCGCCGAACGCCCCGGGGAGCCCGTGCGGAGCGCCGCCTGCCGGCGGCTCCTCGACGGCAGCGCCAGGGCGCGACTGGAATGGCGCCAGGAGGCAGCTTTCACGGCGTTCGAGCGGGCGCACGCCCGGGGCTGACGTGAGGACCGCGCCGGTCCCGCACAGCGGTTCGGCGCGGCCCCTCGGCCCGCGGGGGTGCCTGCTCGGGAGCGCGGCCGCCGGGGCCGGCGGTCGTGCGACGGCGCGTCAACCGGCGGTGCGGCGGTGCCACCTCCGCGACGTCATCACAGCGCGTCACCTTCACCGGGCGACCGCCTTCGTCCGATCGCGCTCCGGGCCCTCCCGGCGGGACCGCCCGTCCGCCGGCGCACGGGCCGGGAGCCGCGCGGGCTCGGCGCGGCGCGGCGGTGCTCGACCCCGGCGTCCGTTCGGCGCCGGGGTACGTCCGGCTCGCGGACCTCACCGTCACGTTCGAGGGACACCGGTCAACGTGTGCCTCGGCGTTCACCCTGCCTTCCCGGGCCGCGCGCCGATCGGCCGGGCGGCTCCGCCGCCTCGTCCACGGCGTCCCTGCCGCCCCGCTCCCGCGCGGGGCGCACCGCGCGGGAGCGGGGACCGTGCTCTGCGGGCCGGTGACCGGTGAAGGCCCCCGACCCCTGGCGGCGCCGGCATCGGCACCGGTCCTCGCGGACGGTGTGCGAGGCTGGGCGTGATCAGTACGCGCACACCGGGGAGACCAGCACCGCCATGGCCGTCATCCATCACACCACCCTCACGCCGTCCAAGGTCGAACTGCTCGCCGAGTGGCTGCCCGGCCGTCCCTGGTACCGCGGCGGCCCCGGCACCCCGGCCCTGGAGAAGTCCGGCGGCTTCCGGCTGGACGACCCCGAGGGCGAGGTCGGCATCGAGATCATGGTCGCCACCGACACGACGAGCCCCGAGCGGACGGCCTACCTGGTGCCCCTGAGCTACCGCGGCGCGCCGCTCGAGGGCGCCGAGCACGCGCTCGTCGGCACCATGGAGCACGGCGTCCTGGGCAAGCGCTGGGCGTACGACGGGCTGTGCGACCCGGTGCTGGTCACCGAGCTGCTGCTGCTGATCGAGGGCAAGGCGCAGGCGATGGCCCAGAGCATCACGGACACCCCGGACCACGAGGTGACCCGCGCCCACACGGGCGGCGCGCTCCTTCTGGAGGGGTTCACCCCGGCTCCGGCCGACGGCCCGGAGGGTACCCGTGTGCCCACCCCGAACGGCACGGTCCTCCACGTCCACCGCGTCCTCGCCCCGACGACCGCCAACCCGCCGCTCCCGGCCGAGGGCGCCCTCGGCCACGTGGCCACGGGCTGGCCGGGCCCCGACGGAGACCGCCTGCGTGCCGTCCTGATGACGCTGCGCTCGGCCTGACCGCGACCGGCCGCCGCCCGCGACAGCCGGGTGGCGGCCGGAAGCCGCTCGCCCCGACGCCGTCCCCGAACCGGCCTCGGCTCCCGCTCTCGGCCGTCCGGGCCCCGCTCTCCGCTTCCGCCGCACCCCCGCTTCCGGACACTGGTTCCCGGCCCTTCCGTCCCCGGGGCGGCTCCCGATCGGCTTGTCGGTTCCGGCTATCGTGGCCTCTCGGCTTGCTTCGGGCGGTGGTGGTCCGGCCGTTCCGTTTCTCGTTTCCGCCGTGCGGCCGTCTCGGGCCCGGTGTCTTCGCTCGGCCGTCGGTCCCGGTCGTTCCGCTCCGGTTCTTCGCCTGCGGGGCAGACCCTCGCGGCCGCCGGTCCCCGGCCGTCCCCGTCTCCGGGCTTCCGCTTGCCGACCGTCCCGACCTCGGCGCGGGCCAGGGCCGTTGCGACGGGATGCCTCCGGTGCGGGCCAGGGCCGTTGCGGACCAGATCCCGACTTCGGTGCGAGATAAGGCCGTTGCGACCGGGCCCCGGCCCTCGGTGTCGTCCCGGCCCTGGCCCCGGCTGCCGGTCCCCGGCCCTTCCACCCCCGGCTCGTGAGCCCCGGAGGTACCAGCGCCTGCTCCAGGGCGCGCCCCTTCCCCGGCCGAACCGGCGGAGCCGTCTGGCATGGACGGGTCAAATCTGGCACTCTTTCGGCAGTCGTCGCCCCGGCCCCAGCGGGTGCGACCGGTTGCTCAGCACAGCGCTCGCGCAAGCCCCATCCGCGGCCGCCCCGGCGCACCCCTGCCGGCCGGGCGGTCGTCGAGCAGGCCGGGACCCCGGCCGCCGCAAAGGAGTAGCGTGTGAGACCGACCCCCCACAAGGCCGCAGGCGTAGCCGCGCTCACCGCCGCCGCACTGGCCGCCTTCTTCCTCCCCGCCGTCCCCGCCGCCGCGCACACCGCCCCCGCGTCCGCTGCCGCCGCCCGCACCGCCCCCGTGTCCGCCGCGGCCGACTGCACCCCCGCCCAGGTCGTCACCGACGGCGGCTTCGAGAACGGCAGTCCGGCGTGGACACCGTCCGCGTCGACCGTGATCACCAACCGCACCGGGCAGAGCCCCCACGGCGGCAGCTGGTACGCCTGGCTGGACGGCACCGGACAGACGCACACCGACACCCTCAGCCAGAGCGTCACCATCCCGAGTGGCTGCGCCACCGCGACCCTCACCTTCTGGCTGCACGTCGACACCGCCGAGACGACGTCCGGCACGGCCTACGACAAGCTGACCGCCAAGATCGGCGGCACCACCCTGGCCAGCTGGTCCAACCTGGACAAGAACAGCGGCTACGCGCAGAAGTCGTTCGACGTGTCGTCCTTCGCCGGGCAGACGGTGACCCTGTCCTTCACCGGCACCGAGGACTCCAGCCTCCAGACCAGCTTCGTGCTGGACGACATCGCCCTCGACACCTCCGGCGGCACCACGCCCCCGCCCACCGACACCACCCGCACCCCCGCCGCCCCCTCGTACACCGTGAACCTCAGCAGCGACGCGAGCGGCACCACCTGGACCGGCCACGAGAGCGCGACGTTCACCAACGCCTCCGCCACCGCGCTGAACGAGGTCTACCTGCGGCTGTGGGACAACTACCACGGCACCTGCGACGCGATGCCCATCAAGGTAGGCAACGTCACCGGCGGCACCGCCGGCGACCTCTCCGTGGCCTGCACCGCCCTGAAGATCACCCTGCCGGCCCCGCTCGCCCAGGGCCAGAGCGCCACCATCGGCTTCGACCTCGGCATCACCGTGCCGAGCGGCGCCGACCGCTTCGGGCACGACGGCGCGTACAACTTCATCGGCAACGCGCTGCCCGTCCTCGCCGTCCGGGACGGCACGGGCTGGCACCTGGATCCGTACACGGACAACGGCGAGGCGTTCTACTCCCTGGCCGCCGACTTCAAGGTCACCCTCGACCACCCGAGCAGCCTGCTGGTCCCGGCCACCGGCACCTCCACCGACACCCCCGGCACGAGCGGTCGCACCGTCACCACCGCCACCGCCTCCCAGGTCCGTGACTTCGCCTGGGCCGCCGGGCCCTTCACCAAGATCTCCGGCACCTCGCCGGCCGGCGTCGCGGTGAACGTCTACTCCGTCTCCGGCATCAGCTCGAC
Source organism: Streptomyces hygroscopicus subsp. hygroscopicus (assembly GCF_030269125.1). GTDB lineage: Bacteria > Actinomycetota > Actinomycetes > Streptomycetales > Streptomycetaceae > Streptomyces > Streptomyces hygroscopicus_C. The sequence goes on from NZ_BSSM01000016.1 coordinate 86,017, forward strand.
CAGCGCCCAGTCGATGCTCAGCACCGCCAAGTCGGCCGTCGACGCCCACGCCGCCCGCTTCGGCGCCTACCCGTACGGCGAACTCGACGCGGTCCTCGACAACAACTTCTGGTTCGGTGGGATGGAGTACCCCGGCTTCGTCCTCGACCTGGTCAGCAGCACCGCGCTCACCCATGAGATCGCCCACCAGTGGTGGTACGGCATCGTCGGCGACGACGAGTACAACAACCCCTGGCTGGACGAGTCGTTCGCCGACTACTCGACCGACCTCGCCCAGGGCAACACGGGCACCAACTGCTGGAGCGGCGTCTCCTGGGCCTCCAGCACGGAGAAGATCACCAACTCGATGGCCTACTGGGACGCCCACTCCTCCCGCTACTCCACCGTGGTCTACGGCTACGGCAAATGCGCGCTGCACGACCTCCGGCGCCTCATCGGTGACACCGCCATGGCCAAGCTGCTGAAGGACTACGCGACCGCGCACTGGTACGGCGTGTCCACCACGGCCGACTTCAAGGCCGCGGCCCAGGCCGCCACCAGCACGGACCTGACCTCCTTCTGGACCCAGCACCGCATCGACGGCTGACGGGCGCCGGCCGGCCGCGGGCCCTCGCTCCCGGCCGGCCGGTGGCCACCCGGATGGCCCAACCCGGCCGGTAGCCGCCTTCGTTGGGCGGAACCCGGAGTGCGCCGCGGCCCGATGCCGGGTCAGATGGAAGCCGTGCGAAGCTCGATACCCCTCATTCGGGGCCGCTCACGCCTGACCGTCACCGGCGTGCTGACCGGCCTCCTCCTCACCCTGTCGGTCCCGGCGGCCGTGCCCCGAGGCGGCGCCGTGACCCCCGAGCGGGGCAGTGCCTACATGGGCATGGGCGTCCTCGCCCACGACGGTTCCGCCGCCGGCACCGCCACCGACTCGCTCTCCGACTCCCGCACCGGCCAGACCGAGGGCGTGGACGTCTCCAGCTACCAGCGCGACGTCGCCTGGTCGACCCTGTACGACAGCGGGGTGCGCTGGGCGTACGCCAAGGCCACGGAAGGGACGTCGTACGAGAACGCCTACTTCACCCAGCAGTACACCGGCTCCTCCGACGTCGGCATCGTGCGCGGCGCCTACCACTTCGCCACCCCCGACACCACCGGCGGCGCCGCCCAGGCGGACTACTTCGTGGACCACGGCGGTGGCTGGTCGGCGGACGGCAGGACGCTGCCCGGGGTCCTCGACATCGAGTGGAACCCGTACGGCGGCGACTGCTACGGCAAGTCGAAGAGCCAGATGGTCACCTGGATCGGTGACTTCCTCGACCGCTACAAGGTCCGCACCGGCCGCGCCGCCGTGATCTACACGGCCACCAACTGGTGGACCAAGTGCACGGGGAACTACGCCGGGTTCGGCAGCAGTCCGCTGTGGATCGCCCGCTACGCCTCGACGGTGGGCACCCTCCCGGCGGGCTGGGCGTACTACACGATGTGGCAGTACACCTCCACCGGCAAGACGGTGGGCGACCACGACCGCTTCAACGGCGGCAAGGAGCAGCTCGACACCTTCGCCGCCGGCTGACCCCACTACCCTGGGCCCGGCGTGCCGCGCCCCGGTGGCCGTCGACCAGGGGGAGGCCCGATGGCGTTCGGCGCGCACGATCTGCTGCCCGGCGAGGCCGTGCGGCTCGGCAAGAACGCGAACGCCGTCGTCTCGGTGGACGCGGCGGGGCTGAGCCGGTTCGTCTTCGACCGGTTGATGTGGACGGTCGGCATGGCGGGCAAGGAGGCGATCGGCGGCAAGCTGCACGTCACCGATCACCGGCTCGTCTTCGACGCCCACCCGGCCAACCGTCTGCGCGGCCGGTTCAGCGTCTTCCTGCCCCTGATCACGGACGTCCGGGACACCTCGCGCGGCATCAGGAAGCAGATCCAGGTCTCCACGGGGACCCAGCGGTTCACCTTCGTCGTCCGGGGCGTCCCTCGGCTGATCGCGACCATCGACCACGTGCGGCGCGCGGTCACCCCGGAGCAGGCCCGCCGGCTGGCCGGCGCCGCGCTCGCCGACTACGCCCGGGTGGGCGAGGGCCTGCGGATCGCGTCGGGCGTCGAGGCCGCCAACGTCGCCCTGCGCGAGGCCCTGTCGGCCGTCCACGCCCTCCGCTCCGCCATCACCCCCTCCCTGAACGCCGTCGAGCCGGCGGGCGCCCTGGGCCTGCTGGAACTCCTCGACCGCCTGGAACGGGACGCCGAGTAGGCTCGCGACGTGGCGCGCGTCGAGATCCTCCAGCTGCTGGTCTCCCCGGTGCACCGGCTGGCGGGCCGGCCGGGCGACGGCGTACCCGAGCTGCCGGCCGACGAACTGGTGGAGCGGGCGGAGGTGCGCGCGGGGCTCGGCATCGTCGGCGACCGGTACTTCAACCGGCCCGCGCACCGCAATGCCTCGATCACCCTCATGGCCGCCGAACGGCTGCCGCGTACGGGCCCGCCGGAACCGGGTCTGCTGCTCACCCGGCGCAATGTCCTGCTGTGCGGCGTCGACATCGACGCCCACATCGGCGCGACGGTCTTCCTCGACTGCGGCGCCGGACGGGTGGAGCTGGAGGTGCGCGGTGCGGCGCGGCCCTGCGCCTGGATGGAGGTCACCCTCGGCCCCGGGGCCCAGCGGGCGCTGCGCGGCGGCGGGGGAGTGCGGTGCCGCCCCGTGAGCGACGGTGTGCTCGCGGTGGGGGACGCCGAGTTCGGGGTGGTGCGGGCCGCGGGGGCGTGAGGACGGTCAGGCGGACGAGGCCAGGAGACGGTCGGTCAGGCGGTTGGCCTGGGCCAGCAGGGTGCCGTAGGTGGCGAGGTCGTCCGGATCGTCGGTGGTGGAGCGCGCCAGGTCCCGGCGCAGGGTGCCGAGGGCGGCGCGCAGGGCGGTCACCTCGGTGCGCAGCTCGTCCTCGCAGGCGGCGTCGAAACGGCTGTGGCTGTACAGGCGCAGCGCGCGGGCGGTACGGCACAGGAACCGGGCGTAGCCGAGGGCGAGTCCGGGGTGCGGGCGGGGTGCCGCGCGGTCCTCGGAGGCGACCTCGAGCACCGTGCGGGTCACCCCCGCGGTGTGCACGGCGGCGTGGTCCAGGACCGCGAGGGCGTCGTCGTACCCCTGGCCGGGCACGGGTACGGCCCCGCGGCGCACGTTCGCGCGGAGGCTCTCGCGGCTCCACTCCAGCGCCGAGCGGGCGTCGTCCACCAGCCGGCGCGACCGCAGCGCCCGGTCGTGCCAGGCGCTCGCCTCCTCGGCGTCCCAGCGTCCGCCGGTCAGCCCGTCGGCCACCGCGTGCAGGATGTCGTGGGCCTCCTCGGTCGCGTCCCGCAGCACCGCTCGGGTGTCGCGCGGATACAGCGGCGGCCGGACCAGCGCGTTCACGGCGATGCCCATCGCCGCGCCGAACAGCGACGCAGCGATCCGGGCGGCGGAGGTCGTGACGGTGACGGCGCCGTCGGTGAGCACGAACAGGGCGCCGGTGGCCGCGTAGACGCCCTGGTCGCCCAGGCGCCGCCAGTGCCCGAGCAGCAGCGCGAGAGGCAGCACCACCGCCATCGCCACCGCGGTGCTGTGCAGCACCAGGCCGGCCGCGGTCGCCGTGACCGTACCCGCGGTGATCGCCCCGAGCTGCTGGAGCCCGTGCGCGATCGACCGGTAGACGGTGGACTCCACCAGCACCACCGCGACCCAGGGCGCGACGAACGCCACCGGCGCGTGCAGCCACCAGCCCGCGATCAGCCAGGTCAGCCACGCGGCCAGGGCCGCTTTCAGCGCCTGCGCGGCCAGGTCCCGCTCCCGGCCGGGCCCGGCACAGGCCCGACGCAGACCGCCCACCGCCGCCGACAGATCCAGCCGCACGGCGCGCCCTGCCCGTCGTACGGCGTCCGCACGCCCATATCGCATAGGCGCCGGGTGACCAGTGGGCCCGCGCCTACGCCCCCCGCATCGGCGTCACGAGCCACGGTGTCCCGTCGGGATCGCCGGCGGGGTCCAGTCGGCGTGCCGGAGGATCGCCCGGACGGCCGCCTTGGACGGCACGAGCCGCATCGCGGTGTCGCGCAGCCCGACGGCGAGGGGCCCGGACAGCTGCTGGCCGATCCGGCCGGCCCGCCGGGCCGCGCGGGCCACCGCCTGGGCCCGGGGCCGGCGCTCGGCGTCGTACCGGGACAGCGCCTCGGGGATCGAGGACGTGTCCGCGAGCGCGGCGGCCAGCGTAGCGGCGTCCTCCAGCGCCTGGCAGGCACCTTGGCCGAGGTTCGGTGTCATCGCGTGCGCCGCGTCGCCGAGCAGGGCGACCCGGCCGGCGACGAACGAGGGCAGGGGAGTGAGGAGTTCGTTGATGTCGTGGTGCAGCACGTCCTCGGGCCGGGTGGCCTCCAGCAGGGCGCGGACCGGCTCGTGCCAGTCGGCGAAGCGGCGGCGCAGCATGCCGAGCGGATCGGAATGCCGTACGCCGGGCGGCGAGTTGAGCACCGCGTGCCACTCGGCGTGGCCGTCCGCGAAACGGATGTGCCCGAACTCCGCGCCCTCGCCCCAGGTCAGCTCGAAGTCGGTGGAGAGGTCCAACGGCCGTTCCGTGACGGCCCGCAGCACGGTGGAGCCGCTGTAGGAGGGGCCGGGATGGTCCGGGAACAGCAGGGCACGGGACCGGCTGTGCACGCCGTCCGCCGCGACCACGAGGTCCGCCGCCAGGATGCCGTCCGGCAGGGGCACGCCCACCACGGCGGGATCGGAGCGGAGGAGCGAGGGCACGGTGGCGCCGACGCGCAGGCAGTCGTCCGGCAGCTGTTCGCGCAGCAGACGGTGCAGGACCGAGCGCCGGATGCCGACGATCGGCGTGCCCAGCGCCCGCTCCAGCAGGGCCCCGTCCATGTGCGCCAGCCATCGGCCCGACGGGGTGCGCGTGCCCCCGGTGTACTGCGGGTGCGCCGCCGCGCGCACGGCCGCTCCGGCGCCGAGGGCGTCCAGCGCCCGCAGCCCGTTGGCGTGCAGCGAGATGCCGGCGCCCGCGTCGTCCAGGACCGTGGCGCGTTCGACGACCCGCACCCGGAAGCCGATCCGGCGCAGCCCGATGGCCGCCGCCAGCCCGCCGATGCCGCCCCCGACCACCACCGCCGTGTCGCCCATGCCGGCCCCCTTCGCCTTGGCGTTTCTACAGCTGTAGAAACCGTACAGGCGGGTTCTACAGCTGTAGAAAGCGGGGTGTAGAAAGAGGAGGGTGTCCACAGACCGACGTACCCTCCTCGCCGACACGGCCATCTCGGTGCTGGCCGACACCGGCATCCGGGGACTGACGCATCGCGCCGTCGACCGGGCGGCGGACCTGCCCGCCGGTACCACCTCCGCCTACTACCGCACCCGCCAGGCACTGCTGACCGCGCTGGTACGACGCCTGGTGGCCCTTGACCAGGCGGAGCTGGAGGGGATGGGGGAGCGGGTGCCGGTGCCGCGGACCGCCGCCGAACTGACGGCCGGGATCGGGGAGTTGATCAGGGTGCGGCTCACGGGGGACGGGCGGCGGCGGACCCTGGCGCGCTACGCCTGTGTCGTCGAGAGTGTGTACCACCCCGAACTGCGCGAGATCCTCGTGCCGCGCGAGAACCGGGCGCGCCGGTCCGTGTGCGAGTTCCTCGCCGCACAGGGGGTGGCGGACGCGGAGGAGCGTACGGTCTGGCTCCTGCTCTGCGTCGACGGTCTCGTCTTCGACCGGCTGGTGAACGGGGGCGGGGTCCGGGACGAGGAGATCGCCGGGCTCGTCGCCGCTGCGCTGCGCTGAGGAACCGGGGGCGACACGACGGCGGCGCCGCCTCCCTGGGACGGGGAGGCGGCGCCGCTCTGCTTCACACGCCCTGCGGCGTCAGACCAGCCACCCGACGAGGTGGATGAGGCCGGCGAGGACGTTCGTGAGGATGTTCATGGTCGTGCTGCTCCTTGCAACTTAGCTATGAGTGGGACCTGTGCTCGGATACGGTCTGCAGCCCGTCGCTCGCACAACGTAAGTATCACCTGGTCGGCCTAGTCACCGTGGCCCTGGGAGCCAGGGTCACTCGTTCGGGGGAGCGAGTGGTCTTGTGTTCGTATCCTGTCGGGTCCGGGGTTCTTCCGCGTCCGGCGGCCACGGGATTCCCGGGCTCCGGGGCGCCGCTCACGGCGGTACGGCCCGCAGCGCCCGCAGCACCGACCACACCACCGAGATCAGCGGAACCGCGACGACCGCGCCGATCACCCCCGCCACGATGCTGCCCGCGATCACGGACACGGCAACGACCAGCGGATGCAGCCGCACCGCCCAGCTCATCACCACGGGGTGCAGCACATGTCCCTCCAACTGGCCGATCACCACGATGAGCGCCAGCACGGCGAGGGCGGTGAGCGGACCACGACCGGCCAGCGCGACCACCGTGGCGACCGCGAGCGCCACCGGCGAGCCCACCAGTGGCACGAACGCGGCGAAGAACTCCAGCAGGGTCAGCGGCAGCGCCAGCGGCACCCGCAGCGCCAGCAGCGCCACGCCCACCAGGACCGCGTTGGTGGCGGCCACGATGATGATGCCGCGCGTGTACCCGGCGAAGGTCCGCCAGGCCGCCCGCCCCGCCCGGTCCCAGGCCGGGCGCGCCCCGGCCGGCAGCAACTCCTCGCGGGCCCAGCCCCACAGCCGCTCCCCGGAGTGGATGAAGAACACCGAGGCGAACAGCGCGAGCGCCCCGCCGGTCACCAGCTCCACCACCCGGCCGAGCCCGCTGACGGCACTGCTGAGCAGCTTTGAGCGGTGTGCGCCGATGTAGTCCGTCACCTGACGTTCGAGCGCGAGGAGCCGGCCGGGGCTGAGCCGGAACGGCGGCCGCCGCAACCACTCCTCGATCCGGTGCACTCCACCGCGGAACTCGCCCGCCAGCCTGGGCGACTCGCCCGCCACCGCGTTGCCCACCAGCGCGAGCAGGGCGAACAGCAGCAGCAGGCTGCCCACCAGCGCGACGGCGACGGCCAGCGGCCGCGGCAGCAACCGGCTCAGCAGATCGGCGAGCGGGCGCAGCACCGAGGTGATGACCAGGGCCAGGAAGAGGGCGCCGGCGATCAGCTGGAAGCTGCCGAGGACGCTGAAGACGCCATAGACGACGATGCCGACGAGAACGAGCCGCCAGGCGTAGGCCGCGGCGACGCGCAGCCAGGGAACGGTGCGTTCGGGCAACGGCTCGCGCGGCTCGGGGCGCGGGGAGGCCGCGAGCCGTACGGAGTAGGCCGGCCGGCTGCCGAGCACGGCGCGACCGGCCCGGCGCCCGCCTTCCTCCGGCCCGGCCGCCCTCCGGCGCGCATCGCCCACCATCGCTCCCGTCCCACGCTCCTGGGAGCACCGTAAGCACAGGCCCGGGTGCGCGGCCCGTCCAGCGCCCGCGCCCGGGTCACTCGCCCGCGCCCCGGGTCGCTCCCGCCCGGGAACGTCACCGTCTCCGCCGTCGGCGCCCGGCCGGTCGGCGCGGCGGGGGCCGACGCATCCGTGCAGCCGATGGGCGCGCCCGCGAACAGGACCGGCTCCGGGGACGGCCCCACCGCCGCACCGCGGCACACAACGGGTTCCCCGCCACGCCCGGTGGCCGCCACGGCCGCGCGCCGGGCCTCGGTGCCGCCGCGCCGATGCCGGGCGCCCCGAACCGCCGGGCGGCCACCGCCGCTCGTGGTACGAATGCGCGCGGCGGATACACCCGGTGGCTCCCGCTCGCCCCCGGGATCGCCGGCCGCGGCGCGCTCACCGGCGCGCTTCCTCGACTCGGCCGAGGGGGCGCGGTCGGCACGTACGCGCGCCACGGCTGGAGACCGCCGCCGAGGGCGCGCGGGAGGGGCCCCGAGGACCCGCCCCAGCACCGTCCGCGGTACCGGCTCCCTCGTGAAGGCGCGCACCGCCGGCTCGCCACGCCGCGTACACATGGAGGTCCGTCTTCCGTCCCGTGCTCCCGCCGAGCCGGCGTGTGTCGGCCAGGAGATGTGACAGGAGACGAGTGGTGTGACAGTGGACGTGGGCCACGCGGCCCTGGTGCGGGTGGTCACAGGACCTTCACAGCCCTCCCGGATGGGGGGCCCGTGCCGGGGCACTCGCGGGGTGTCGTCGGCCAGGAGGGGGTACCTCCAGTGATCACCGTCGCGGTTCTGCTGCTCCCCGTTCTCAGCCTGCTGCTGTTCGGTCTCGATCAGGTCGAGGACCGATGGGTGACCCGCCCCTCGAAACCCCGTACCGCCCGCGTGCGCAGGCGCCGCCGGATCCGGCCGGGGCGTCGCTGACCGTCTGGGGCCGGGCCGCCGCGGGAGGCGGGGCCGCTGCCGGCGGCGGCGAAGCGGTCGGCGGAGGGCGGAGCGGACCGCCCCCGGCTCCTCGCCCGGCATCGGCCCGGCTTCTCGCCGCCCGGCATCGGCCCGGCTTCTCGCCCGGCATCGGCCCGGCTTCTCGCCCGGCACCGCCCCGGCTCAGCGGCCGGCCTCGCCGCCCTCGTTCGCCCGCTCCACCGGCAGCAGCTCCCGGATGTCCGCGGGCAGCGCGCCCGCCATCCGCTCGGTCAGTTCCGGTGCGAGTGCGGCGTCCAGGACCTCAAGCACGGCGGCGGCCTCCCGTATCGCCGTGTCCTCGTCGGTCCCCGCCCGGTCGGCGATGCGCCCGGCGAAGGCGGTCAGCCCGAACCGCTCGCCCGACGCGCCCGATCCGTGCGCGCCCGTGTCGGGGGCGCCGGACACCGCGGCGGCATCCGCGGCCTGCCGCATCGCGTCGGCCATGTCGGGCGGCAGCTGGGCGGCCACGTGCCGGGCCAGCCCGGACGGCAGCCGCTCCGACAGCGTCGTCACGACCGCGTGCGCGGCCCGCTCGGCCGTGCCCCGGTCGGGCAGCCGGGCGAGCGCCTGCACCTTTCCGATCATCTCGTCGTGCCGCATGAGTCCGTCCCCTTCCCCACGCATCTCCCCCGCACGGGTACGGGCCCCGAGTACCCCGGTCGCGGCGGATGCCGACAGCCGTGCCACCACCCGTCCCGGTGGCGTCGGGGGACCACCTCATGGGCAGGCGTCCTCGATCTGCGTCCCCGACAGGGCAGGGCAGGGCAGGACATCGGCGAGGCGGCGGGCGAGGTGTGCGTGGCGGGAGCGTGGTCGGCGGCACCGTTGTGGGACCTGCACAACGGCCAGGACCCGAGACAGCCGGCCGAGCTGGGACTCGCGCTGCTGCTGTCGAGCCTGATCGGCCGGGAACGCGCGTCGACCCCTCCCGCGTCGCGGCCCGGATCGTCTCCGGCATCGGCTTCATCGGCGGCGGTCTGATCTTCGTACGGCGGGACGCGGTGCGGGGCCTGACGACCGCGGCCACCGTCTGGCTGACCCGCGCCGTCGGCATGGCCTGTGGTGGCGGACTGCCCACCTCGCGCTGGTGGTGACGGCGCTGCACTTCCTGGTGGTGCGCTGCTCCTCGTATTTCTCCGGCAGGCCGCCCCCCGGCGCGGCGGCCGCCGCCTTCGAGGCCCGGCCGACCTACCGCACCGGCTCCGCCCTGCTGCCCCGCCTGATGCAGACCCGCACCCGGCTGGGCTTCCGGATCGTGCGGGTCAGGCTCGAACGGCTGCCCGGCTGCCCGGCTGCCCGGCCGCACGGACGACGCCGCCCGCGTCCTGCTCGAACTGGAGGGCGGCGCGGACCCGGCCCGCCTGACGTCGGAACCCTTCCAGGACGAGGGCGTGCTCGACGTGGAGCTGACCCCGGCGGCGGACGAGGAGTGAGGACGGGGGCGGAGGGGGCGGACGGGGGATTCAGTCCTCCGCCGCCCGCTGCGTCCACGTCCAGGCGTACTGCAACCAGTCCGCCACGGTCAGCGCGCCGAAGCCGGCGCAGACCAGGCGGGTGAGCCGGGGCGCCGCCACGTAGGAGCACACCAGCGTGCCGGCGGCCCAGGCGGAGACGCAGAACGGGCAGGACAGCAGGTCGCCGACGGCCCGCCGCGGCCCGCGCCCGCGCGGCTCGTCCATGACCTCGTTCGCCTCGCCCTCGCCCGCCCGCCGCGTGAACGGCGCCCGCACGAAGCTGGTGACCTTGTCCCTGGCCACCAGGCGGGACGCCTTGTAGGTCGCGCTGCCGAGCAGGACGACATCCCACGGCGGCACCCGCTCGGGCAGCCGTACGCCGCGGCGCCGGGCCAGCAGCGCGAAGGTGCCGGTGCCCGCCGCGAACGCGGAGGCGAGGACGGCGTAGCCGGCCAGCGGCACCTCGCCCCGGTCGTCGTAGCCCGCGGCGTCCGTCGTCATGTGTCCTCCAGCCGGTCGGTTCCGCCGAGCACGGACCGGGTTCCCGGAGGTGGCGGGGCGACACGGGGCGGATCCGGCGTCCTCGGCCCGGCTGCGGCACGACCGGCTCCCACCGCCGACGAGCACCGCCCGCGCGGTCCGGATGGCGCAAGCGTGCCCGGCGGCGGGGGTGAAACGCCGTGCCGGTCCTTCGCGGGGCCGGGCGCGGGGGCGAGCATGCCGCCTCATGGACATCCTGCTCGTGGCCAGCGCTTTCAACAGTCTCTCCCAGCGCGTCTACGCCGAACTGACCGACCAGGGACACCGCGTGGACGTCGTCCTGGCCTCGCACGGTGACGAACCGGTGCGGGCCGCCGTACGGGGATTCCGTCCGGACCTGGTCATCGCCCCGATGCTCACGACCGCCCTGCCCGAGGACGTGTGGCGGGAGCACACCTGTCTGATCGTGCATCCGGGGCCGCCCGGCGACCGGGGGCCCTCCGCGCTGGACTGGGCCATCGCCGGACAGGCCCGGGAGTGGGGCGTGACCGTGCTCCAGGCCGAGGCCGGCATGGACGCGGGCCCCGTCTGGGCGGCCGAGCCGTTCCCCGTGGCGCCGGTCGGCAAGAGCGACCTGTACCGCAACGAGGTCGCCGACGCCGCCGTCACCGCCGTCCTCACGGCCGTACGACGCCACGCGGAGGGCGCGTACAAGCCCCGCCCGCAGAGCGCCCCGTCGATCGGCGTCGTCTGGCGGGACCCCTTCCGCCAGGAGCGGCGGCGCGTCGACTGGGAGCACGACGACACCGCCACCGTGCTGCGCAAGCTGCGCGGCGCCGACTCGCGGCCCGGCGTCCTCGACGAACTCGCCGGCCGGGAGCTGTTCCTGCACGGCGGTCACCCCGAGGACGAACTGCGCGGCCGGCCCGGCGACCTGCTGGCCCAGCGGTCGGGGGCGGTCTGCCGGGCCACCCGGGACGGCGCCGTGTGGATCCCGGAACTGCGTCCGCGCCGGAACTCCGGTGACCCGGCGCCCTTCCGCCGCCCGGCGGCCGACGTCCTCGGCGCCGTCGGGCTCCCGGAGATCCCCGCGCCGTTGGAGCTGCCCGCGCACCGGCGCACGTACGCCGACATCCGCTACCGGCAGCACGGCGACGTCGGCCTGCTCGGCTTCTCCTTCCCGGCGGGCGCGATGAGCACCGGCCAGTGCCGCCGCCTGCTCGCCGCCTACGAGTACGCGCTCACCCGCCCCACCCGGGTCCTGGTGCTCGGCGGCGCCCGGGACTTCTTCTCCAACGGCATCCATCTGAACGTCATCGAGGCGGCGCCCGACCCCGCGCAGGAGTCCTGGGCCAACCTCAACGCCATGGACGACCTGGTGGAGGCGGTACTGCGGACCACCGACCGGCTGGTGGTGGCCGCGCTGGCCGGCAACGCGGCCGCGGGCGGCGCGATGCTCGCCCTCGCCGCCGACCAGGTCTGGTGCCGCACCGGCACGGTCCTCAACCCGCACTACCGGCGCATGGGCCTGTACGGCTCCGAGTTCTGGACGTACACCCTGCCGCGCCGCGTCGGCCCGGACGAGGCCCGCCGGCTGACCGAGGAGGCGCTGCCGGTGAGCGCGGCGACCGCCCGGCGGCTCGGGCTGGTGGACCGTCTCGTACCGGCCGCGCCGGGGGAGTTCGCCGCCGAGGTGGAACGGCTCGCGGCCGCCCTCGCCGCCACCCCCGGTCTCCACCGCCGGCTCGCCGCGAAGGCGTCGGCCCGTGCCGCCGACGAACGGCACCGGCCCCTCGCGGAGTACCGGCGGTCCGAACTCGCCCGCATGCACGCCCTCTTCTTCGACCCGCAGGCCCCGTACCACGCCCTGCGGGCGGCCTTCGTCCGCAGGACACCGTCGGGCTCGCCCCGGCCGCCGGCCGCACCCGCGGACGCGCAACGGCTCCCCGGGGCGCCCGCCGGGCGTCCCCCGCACGCATCGCCCAGCGGCCCCGCCGGAGCCCCCCGATGACCGCGCCCCTCCTCGTCGCCGGGGTCGGCAACATCTTCCTCGCCGACGACGCCTTCGGGCCCGAGGTGATCCGTGCCCTCGACCAGCGTCCCCTGCCCCCCGGGGCACGGGTGCGGGACTACGGCATCCGCGGCCTCGACCTCGCCTACGACCTGCTGGGCGGGTGCGGGACCGCCGTCCTGGTGGATGCCGCGCGGGGCGGGCACCGGCCCGGCACCCTGTCGCTGATCGAGGCCGAACCCCCCGACGGCACCGTCCCGCCGGAGGCGCACGGCATGGACCCCGCGAAGGTGCTGGCCCTGGCCACCCACCTGGGCGAGGAGCCGTTGCCCCGCGTACTGGTCCTGGCGTGCGAGCCGGAGGTGCTGCCCCATGGGGACGAGGACATCCTGCCGGGGCTCAGCGCGGCCGTGCGCGCCGCCGTCGGGCCCGCCGTCACCGCGCTGCACGCGATCGTCCCGCTGCTGCTGGCCGATCCGGGCGCACCGGCCGCCGCATTGGGCCGCTCGATGGAATCCGGCCCGGCGCACCCGGCTGCGCTGCCCGTCCACGCGGCCGGCACGGCCGAAGATCGGTGACACCCGGGCCGCGCGGGACGCGGCCCGGGGCCCAGCCACCCGACCCGAGGAGCAGCGCCCATGTGCCGGTCCGACGTCCGACAGGCCGTCCTGGCGAAGAACGACGACCTCGCCGCGAGCCTGCGCGAGGAACTGGCCGGGCAGGGGGTGGCCGTGGTCAACCTGCTGTCCAGTCCGGGCAGCGGCAAGACGGAACTCCTCGGCCGGATGCTCGCCGACGCGGTGGCGCGGGGTGTGCCGGTGGCCGCGCTCACCGCCGACCTCGCCACCGAGAACGACGCCACCCGGCTCGCCCGCTCCGGCGCCCCCGTCCAGCAGGTCCTCACCGACGGGCTGTGCCACCTGGAGGCCCGCCAGGTACGCGAACGGCTCACCGGCTGGCTGCCCGAGGACACCTCCGTGCTCTTCGTGGAGAACGTCGGCAACCTGGTCTGCCCCGCCTCCTACGACCTCGGCGAAACCCTGCGCATCGTGCTGATGGCGGTCACCGAGGGCGAGGACAAGCCCCTGAAGTACCCGACCGCGTTCGGCTCCGCCCATCTGGTGGTCATCACCAAGACCGACCTCGCGCAGGCCGCCGGCTTCGACGAGACCGCGTTCCGCGCGAACGTGCAGAGGGTCAACCCGGGGGTGGAGATCGTACGGTCCTGCGCGCGGACCGGCGACGGCGTCGGCACCCTCCTCGAACGCGCCCTCGCCGCCCGCGACGGCTCCCCCGCGCACCGGCCGCCCCTCGCGCCGCACCCGCACGGACACCACCACACCGAGTCCGCGCCCGTCGCATGACCGCTCCCGCGACCGGCCCGGTCCGCCGCCGGGTCACCGTGCACGGCACCGTCCAAGGGGTGGGCTTCCGGCCGTACGTGCACCGCCTGGCCGCCCGGTCGGGCCTGGCCGGGTTCGTCGGCAACACCGGCGACGGCGTGCTCATCGAGGTCGAGGGACCGGCGGACGAGGTGGACCGGTTCTGCGCGCTCCTGGCCCACCAGCCGCCGCCGCTGGCCACGGTGACCGCCGTCGCCCACGAGGAACTTCCCGCCACCGGCGCCGCCGGGCCGTTCGCGATCCGCTCCACCGAGCGGGCGGCCGGCCGCGCCCAGCTCCCGCCCGACACCGCGACCTGCGCCGACTGCCTGCGCGAACTCGCCGATCCGGGGGACCGCAGGTACCGGCACCCGTTCGTCACCTGCACCCACTGCGGCCCCCGCTTCACCATCGCCACCGGCATGCCGTACGACCGGGTGGCGACCACCATGGCCGGCTTCCCGATGTGCGCCGACTGCGCCCGGGAGTACGGCGATCCCGCCGACCGGCGCTTCCACGCCCAGCCCGTCGCCTGCCCCCGCTGCGGGCCCCGGCTCACCCTGACGGGACCCGGCGTGCGCCCGGCGCGGGACGCGGACGCCCTCGCGGCGGCCCGGGAACTGCTCGCCGCCGGACGGATCGTCGCCGTCAAGGGGCTCGGCGGCTACCACCTGGCCTGCGACGCCACCAGCCCCGAGGCCGTCGCCGCGCTGCGCGACCGCAAGGAGCGGGGCGGCAAGGCGTTCGCGGTCATGTGCGCCGACCTCACCGTCGTCGAGCGGCTCGCGGTCCTCACCGGCGCCGAGCGCGCCGCGCTGACCGGGCCCCGCCGCCCCATCGTGCTGGTGCGCCGCCGCGTCCCCGCCGACGGCCCCGAACCGGCCGGCCAGGTCTGTCCGGGCAGCCCGCACCTCGGGGTCATGCTGCCCTACACGCCCGTGCACACCCTGCTGTTCGGCCTGCCAGGTGATCCGCCCGGACCCCGGATGCTGGTCATGACCAGCGGCAACCGCTCCGGCGAACCCATCGTCACCGACGACGCCGAGGCGCTGACCCGGCTGGCCGGGCTCGCCGACGCCTGGCTCGCCCACGACCGGCCCATCGCCTCGCCCTGCGACGACTCCCTGCTGCGCGTGCGCCCCGACGGCACCGAACAGGTGCTGCGCCGCTCGCGCGGTCACGTGCCCCGCCCCCTGCGCCTGCCGGTCCCGGTGCGGCCCGCCCTCGCGGTCGGCGGCGACCTGAAGAACGCGCCCTGCGTCGGTGAGGGCGACCTGGCCTGGCTCGGGCCGCACATCGGTGACATGGGCGACCTGGCCACGCTGGACGCGGCCCGGCGGGCCGAGCGGCACCTGAGCCGCCTGACCAACGTCGAGCCCCGGCTGATCGCCGCGGACCGGCATCCCGGGTACCACTCCACCGGCTGGGCCCGCAGACGCGCGGGCACCGGGCTCCCGCTGCGGCTCGTCCAGCACCACCACGCCCACATCGCCTCCGCTATGGCCGAACACGGCCTCGACGGCACCACCCCGGTCATCGGCGTCGCCTTCGACGGCACCGGATACGGCGACGACGGCACGGTGTGGGGCGGCGAGGTCCTGCTCGCCGACTACACCGGCTACCGCCGCTTCGCCCACCTCACCCCCGCCCCGCTGCCCGGCGGCGACGCGGGCGTGGCCAACCCCTGCCGGCTGGCCCTGGCCCGGCTGTGGGCAGCGGGCCTGCCCTGGGATGCGGACCTGCCCAGCGTCACCGCCTGCTCCCCGTCGGAACTCAGGCTGCTGCGGCAGCAGTTGGACCGGCAGGTGGCGTGCGTCCCCACGTCCAGCATGGGGCGGCTCTTCGACGCCGTCGCCTCTCTCGCCGGCGTCTGCCACCGTGCCGGATACGAGGCGCAGGCGGCGCTGGAACTGGAGGCCGCGGCGCTCGGGGCGAGGGACGCGGACGCGGTGGCGTACCCCTTCGGGCTCACCGGGGGCGCCACGCTCGCCTGCGACCCCGCGCCGATGCTGCGAGCCCTGCTCGCCGACCGGCGCCGCCGTACCCCGGCCCCGGTGCTGGCGGCCCGCTTCCACCGGGGCGTGGCCCGCGCCGTCACCGAGATCTGCCGCCGGGCCCGCGCCGCGACCGGACTCGACACGGTCGCCCTGACCGGCGGGGTGTTCGCCAACGCCCTGCTGGAGGAGAAGTGCTCCACCCTGCTGCGGGCCGACGGCTTCACGGTCCTGCGGCACGGCGAAGTGCCCCCGAACGACGGCGGGTTGGCGCTCGGCCAGCTCATGGTCGCGGCCACCGCACCCCACCACGAGACGGAGTGAGACATGTGTCTTGCAGTGCCCGGCAAGGTCGTGTCCATCGACCACCAGGCCGACCCCCTCACCGGCCTGATCGACTTCGGCGGCGTCCGTAAACAGGCATGTCTGGAGTACCTGCCCGATGTGCGGGTCGGCGAGTACGTGATCGTGCACGTCGGCTTCGCGCTCCAGCGCCTCGACGAGGAGTCGGCGCGGGCCTCCCTGGAGCTGTTCGACCAACTCGGACTGCTGGAAGAGGAGTTCGGCGACGCATGGGAACAGGCGGCACGCCAGGAGAAGGAGAGTGAGGTCCGGTGAAGTACATCGAGGAGTTCAACGACCCCGAGCGTGCGGGCCGGCTGCTGGACGAGATCCGCGCCACGGTCACCCGCCCCTGGGCCCTGATGGAGGTCTGCGGCGGCCAGACCCACTCCATCATCCGGCACGGCATCGACCAACTCCTGCCGGAAGAGGTCGAGTTGATCCACGGCCCCGGCTGCCCGGTGTGCGTCACCCCGCTGGAGGTGATCGACAAGGCCCTGGAGATCGCCGCCCGACCCGGCGTCGTCTTCTGCTCCTTCGGGGACATGCTGCGGGTGCCCGGCACCGACCGGGACCTGTTCCGGGTCAAGGGCGAGGGCGGCGACGTACGCGTGGTCTACTCGCCGCTCGACGCGCTCGACCTCGCGCGCAGGAACCCCGACCGGCAGGTGGTGTTCTTCGCCATCGGCTTCGAGACCACCGCCCCCGCCAACGCCATGGCCGTCCACCAGGCCCGCCGCCTGGGCCTGGACAACTTCAGCCTGCTGGTCTCCCACGTCCGGGTCCCCCCGGCCATCGAGGCGATCATGGCCGCGCCCGGCTGCCGGGTGCAGGGCTTCCTCGCCGCGGGGCACGTGTGCAGCGTGATGGGCACCGCCGAGTACCCGGACCTGGCCGAGAAGCACCGCGTGCCCGTCGTCGTCACCGGGTTCGAACCCCTCGACATCCTGGAGGGCGTCCGGCGCGCCGTGCACCAACTGGAGCGCGGCGAGCACCGGGTGGAGAACGCCTACCCCAGGGCCGTGCGCGAGGAGGGCAACCCGGCCGCCCTCGGCATGATCGAGGAGGTCTTCGAGGTCACCGACCGCAACTGGCGCGGCATCGGCCGCATCCCGGCCAGCGGCTGGCGGCTGAACGACGCCTTCCGCGCCTACGACGCCGAGCACCGCTTCGACGTCTCGGGCATCCGCACCGAGGAACCCGCCGTGTGCCGGGCCGGCGAGGTCCTCCAGGGCCTGATCAAGCCGACCGAGTGCGAGGCGTTCGGCACGGCCTGCACCCCGCGCACCCCGCTCGGCGCCACCATGGTCTCCAGCGAGGGCGCCTGCGCCGCCTACTACCTCTACCGCCGCATGAACGCCCCGGCACCGCGCGGGTCCCGCGTCCCGCAGGAGGAGATGAACCCCGTTGGCTGACCTCGCCACCCCCGACACCGCCGTCGACCCGGCGAACTGGACCTGCCCCGCCCCGCTGCGCGACCAGCCGGTCGTCGTCATGGGCCACGGCGGCGGCGGCGCCCTCTCCGCCGAGCTGGTCGAGCAGGTCTTCGCCCCCGCCTACGGCAACCCCACCCTCGCGGCCCTCACCGACTCCGCCGTCCTCGAACTCGGCGGCGCCCGGCTCGCGTTCTCCACCGACTCCTACGTCGTACGGCCGCTGTTCTTCCCCGGCGGCTGCCTCGGCGACCTCGCCGTCAACGGCACCGTGAACGACCTCGCGATGAGCGGCGCCCGGCCCGCCTACCTCTCCACCGCCTTCGTCCTGGAGGAGGGCGTGGAACTGGCCGTCGTCGGGCGGATCGCCCGCGCGATCGGCGCCGCCGCCCAGGCCGCGGGCGTCACCGTGGCCACCGGCGACACCAAGGTGGTGGAGTGCGGGCACGGCGACGGCGTCTACGTCACCACCGCGGGCGTCGGCCTCGTCCCCGACGGGGTCGACATCCGCCCCCAGCGCGCCCGGCCCGGCGACGCGGTCATCGTCAGCGGCCCGATCGGCCTGCACGGCGTGGCCGTCATGAGCGTGCGCGAGGGGTTGGAGTTCGGTGTCGAGATCACCTCCGACACCGCGCCCCTGGCCGGCCTGGTCGCCGCCGTGCTGGAGGTCACCAAGGACGTCCACGTGCTGCGCGACCCCACCCGGGGCGGGCTCGGCGCCTCCCTGAACGAGATCGCGCGCGCCTCCGGCACCGGGGTACGGCTGCGCGACCGGGCCATCCCGGTCCCCGACGAGGTCGCCAACGCCTGCGGCTTCCTGGGCCTCGACCCGCTGTACGTCGCCAACGAGGGCCGGCTCGTGGCCTTCGTGCCCCCGGAGCACGCCGAGGCGGTGCTCGCCGCGATGCACGCCCACCCGCAGGGCGTGGGCGCGGCGCTGATCGGGGAGTGCGTGGCGGACCACCCGGGCATGGTCGTCGTCGCCACCGGCCTCGGCGGCACCCGGGTCGTGGACCTGCCGCTGGGCGAGCAACTGCCCCGCATCTGCTGACCGGCCGCGGCACGCACGGGTCCGGCCCCCGCCGTCAGCGGCGGGGGCTGGACCCGTGTGTGTCGACGCCCGTGATCTCCAACTCCCGTCCGCTGCGCAGATCCCGCGAGGGACGGTCGCACCGCGGGCACCAGAAGAACGGCGGCATGCCCACCGCGAACTCCTCGGCGCACCCGCCGCACCAGGCCAGCGCGGGCACCGCCTCCACCACGAGCCGGGCACCCGCGAGCGCCGTGCCGTCGCGGGCCACCTCGAAGGCGAAGTCCAGCGCCTGGGGCACCACCCCGGACAGCTCGCCGACACGGACGGTCACCGCGGACACCCGGTCCGCACCGTCCGCGCGGGCGATCTCCTCGGCCTGTTCCACGATCGACGTCGCGATCGACAGTTCGTGCACGGCCCGCCTCAGGGGTAGCGGCGGTTCGCGCCCGGCCCGCCGGTCATCCGGAAGATACGCAACTCCCGCATGATGCCCGGGATTTCCTTGATCACAAGGGCGGTGATCGCCCCGCCGACCAGCGCGGCCTGGAGCAGCAGCAACTGCCGTCCCGACATTCTCGACCGGGCGCGCCTCCTGCATCTGCACTCGCTCATGGCGGTCACTTTCCGTCCTCTCATCCGGGCGAGATGTTCGGCATGTCCTCGCCCAGGGCGTCATGCCGCTTCCAGTGGATACCGGTGGAGCGGCGCGCGTCGGAGCTGCCGTCCCGGTGATGTCCGGTCTGTTCCTGGTACGGGCCCTTGTTCCCCTGGTGCAGCCCGGGAATGTGGCTCGGCGTGTCGGGCTTCGCCTGGGGGTGGCCCACTCGAATGGTGCCCATGTCCGTCTCCTTCCAGGTCCTACGACCGTTCGCTGAGGTCCCCGAAGAACTGTTCTACGGCCGGCCAGACCCGCCCGCCACCGGAGAGGCCCCGCCACTCGCGGCGGACCAGCGCCGTCATCCGGAAACAGTCGTCGACCGGCACGATCCAGTGCTCCGACAGGCCCCGCACGGTGTTGATCAGCAGCGCCTCGACGTCCGGGGCCATGGACGCCAGCTGCGGGACCCCGGCGGCCAGCCGCCGCCAGGCGGCCGCGTCCACCTCCCAGCGCATCGCCCCGGCCGGGCTGGGCCCCTGCGCGGTGACCGTGCCGTCGGAGCGGGGCACGAAGAACACCAGCCCCACCGGGACGCCTAGCACCCCCGTGTCGAGGGGCGCGAGCCGCACCCGGCGCCGGGGCACCAGCCGATAGCGGCCCTCGCCCGCCGCGCCGTCCGCGAACAGCACCGAGCAGGGGCCGCACACACAGCGCACCTCGGCGGCCCCGGTGTCGTACAGATGCGGGTGCTCACCCGCCACCCGGGCCGCGCACAGCTCGCAGACCTCGGCCCCCGAGGTGGCCGCGCGGTCGGCGGCGGAGCGGATGACCCGGGCGAGTGCCCCGTCCACGCTCACCCCGCCTCCTGCGGCACGGACCGGCGCTTGATCGTGCCCAGCGGGACGAAGGCGGGGGCGGCCCTGCGCTCCTCGCCGCCCGGCACGATCTCCACGGCGGTCAGCTCGGGGGCGACGGCCAGCACGGCCTCCCGCACCGCCGCCGCGATGTCCGCGGACCCGCCACCGCAGCCGCCGCCGCAGCCGCTCGATGAACCGGAGTCCAGCCGCACCCGCGCGACCTCGCCCTCGATCCCGGCCCACTCCAGGTCGCCACCGCGCTCCCGCACCGCCGGCCGCAGCAGCTCCACCGCGCGCGCGGCCCGGTCGGCCGGGGGGCGCGGGTGGACGCCGTGCAGCACCATGAGGTGCCCGACCAGCTCGTCACCGGACAGCCGGGCCCCGAGCCGCTCGTCCGCGCCGTCCAGGACCCGGGCGAGGGCCTCGCCGTAGACCTCGGTCAGCAGCCGCACCGCCTCCAGGGCCGGGCCGGGTGTGTTCTCCAGCCCGGCCAGCACCTCGTCCAGCCGCGCGAGCCGGGCCTCCACCGCCGGGTCCGCGAGGCGCCCGGCCGGTTCAGCCATGGTCGGCCCCGTACGTCGGCGAGTGCACGGTGGTCAGGGTCTTGCCCTTGCCCATGTACATGTGCACCCCGCACGGCAGACAGGGGTCGAAGCTGCGCACCGTGCGCATGATGTCGACGCCCTTGAAGTCGTCGGGGCCGTTCTCCTCGAAGACCGGCTGGCCCTGCACCGCGTCCTCGTAGGGACCGGGCGTGCCGTAGATGTCGCGGGGGCTGGCGTTCCACGGGGTCGGCGGGTACGGGTGGTAGTTGGCGATCTTCTTGTCCCGGATCACCAGGTGGTGCGAGAGGACCCCGCGCACCGCCTCGTGGAAGCCGCAGCCGATCGCCTCGTCCGGCACCTCGAAGTTCTCGAAGACCTTGGTGTCGCCGCTCTGCAGCATCCCCATGGCCTCCTCCAGGAACTGCAGGGCCATGGCGGCGGCGTAGGCGATGAAGTACGGCCGGGCGCGGTCGCGTTCGAGGGTGTTGCTCCACTTCGGGATGCGCCACTCCAGGGTGGTCTCCGGCAGCTTCTCGCCCCTGGGCAGCGTGATGCGGACACCGCCCCCGGTCGCCTTCACGTACGGCGTGTCCACCAGGCCGCTCAGCGCGGTCGACCAGAGCCGGGCGAGCGGGCCGCCGCCGGTGTCCAGGGCCAGGTGCTCACCGGTGTCCGGGTGGTACCAGCGCGGGCTCATGACCCAGCTGTAGTTGCCCTCGAAGTCCCGCTTCTGCGGCACCGGGACCGTCGTCTGGTTCCACGGGTGGCGCATGTCGACGGGGTTGCCCAGCGGGTCGTGGGTGACGAACGGGTCCTCGTTCACCCAGTCCTCGTAGAAGGAGCTGCCCAGCATGACGCGCAGCCCGAGGTTGATGTCGATCAGGTTGTTGGTGACCAGCTTGCCGTCCACGATGACGCCCGGGGTGACGTACATCGCCTTGCCCCACTCGTTCATGGTGGCGTAGCGGTAGTCGACCACGTCCGGGTCCTGGAACGCGCCCCAGCAGCCCAGCAGGATACGGCGCTTGCCGACCTCCTCGTAGCCCGGCAACGCCTCGTAGAAGAAGTCGAAGACGTCGTCGTTCATCGCCACCGCCTTCTTCACGAAGTCGATGACGCGCATCAGCCGGCTGAGGTAGTCGGTGAAGACGCTCGGCTGGGGCATCGTGCCGACGCCGCCCGGGTAGAGCGTGGAGGGGTGCACATGGCGCCCCTCCATCAGGCAGAACATCTCCCGGGTGATCCGGCTGACCTTCAGCGCCTCCTTGTAGACCTCGCCCTCGAAGGGGTTGAAGGCCTTCATGATCTCGGCGATGGTGCGGTAGCCGTGCACGTCGCCGCGGGGCGCGTCGGTGCGCTCGGCGCGGGCCAGCACACCGGGGTTGGTGGCCTTGACCATCGCCTCGCAGAAGTCCACGAAGACCAGGTTGTCCTGGAAGATCGTGTGGTCGAAGATGTACTCCGCCGCCTCGCCCAGGTTGGTGATGTGCTCGGCCAGCTTCGGCGGTTTGACGCCGTAGGCCATCTGCTGGGCGTAGTTGGAGCAGGTGGTGTGGTTGTCGCCGCAGATGCCGCAGATCCGCGAGGTGATGAACCCGGCGTCGCGCGGGTCCTTGCCCTTCATGAACACCGAGTAGCCGCGGAACAGCGACGAGGTGCTGTGGCACTCCACGACCTCACGGTTGGCGAAGTCGATCTTCGTGTAGATACCCAGGTTGCCGATGATCCGGGTGATGGGATCCCAGGACATGTCCACGAGCTGGGCGGGTTTGCGTCCTGATGTCCGCGCTTCTGTGGTGGTCATCTGCGGTACTGTCCCTCGCTGTTCGGGTCGGGCGGGGCGGATGGCGGAGTGGGCGCGGGGCTGGGGGAGTCCGGCCTCACGCGCGCCAGTGCGGGTTGTAACCGCTGGTCAGCTTCTGCTTGTTGTGGCGCCAGCGGGGCTCGTGGTTCACCATGTCGTTGGTCAGCCCGCGCAGCCGTCGGATGACCGCCCCGTACGGCTTGATCACCATCGACGACAGTGTGCCGCCCGGGGGTTCGTCCATGAACGGCATGAAGGCGTCGGGGAAGCTCGGCATGGTGCAGCCGATGCAGATGCCGCCGACGTTCGGGCAGCCGCCGATGCCGGACATCCAGCCCCGCTTGGGCACGTTGCAGTTGACGACCGGACCCCAACAGCCGACCTTCACTTGGCACTTGGGGGAGTTGTAGTCCTTGGCGAAGTCGGCCTGCTCGTAGTACGCGGCCCGGTCGCAGCCCTCGTGCACGGTCTTGCCGAACAGCCACTGCGGCCGCAGCATGTGGTCCAGCGGCGGCGGGGGCGCGGTGCCGGCGGCGTGCTGGAGCACCCACACCAGGGTCTCCATGAAGTTCTCCGGCTGGATCGGACAGCCGGGCACATTGACCACCGGCAGCCCCGAGCGCGCCTTGAACTCCCAGCCCAGGTAGTCCGCGAGGCCCATGCAGCCGGTCGGGTTGCCGGCCATGGCGTGGATGCCGCCGAACGTGGCGCAGGTGCCGGCCGCGACCACCGCCCAGGCCCTGGGCGCGAGCTGGTCGATCCACCAGTTGAGGGTCTGCGGCTCGCCGGTCTCCGGGTCGTTGCCGAACGACGTCCAGTAGCCGTCGCCCTCGATGATGTTCTGGTTCGGGATCGAGCCCTCGATCACCAGGATGAACGGCTCCAGTTCGCCGCGGGCCGCCTTGCGGTAGGGGGCCAGGAAGTCCTCGCCGCCCAGGCTCGGGGAGAGGACCTTGTTGACCAGGTTCACCCTCGGCAGCCCTGGGATGAGGCCGAGCACCACGTCCTCGATGGACGGCTGCCCGGCGGCGGTGAGCGACACGGTGTCGCCGTCGCAGCTCATGCCCTCGGAGATCCAGAGGATGGTGATCTCGTCGACGCCCTCGCGGGCGTCGGCACGGGCCTCGGTGGTACCGCTCTGTGTGGTCATCTCTGCGGCCTCCGTCGCAGTCGGTCGTGGTCCCGGCCGGGGGCGGCCGGGGAGCCCGTGGTTGCGAGGGGTTCGACCTCGTCGGGCCGGAAGTAGTGGAAACGGCCGTACCAGCCGTGCAGTTCGGCCGCCGGATCGTCGTCCACGGTCACGGCGAGCCGTACGCCGCCGTCCACGTCGTGGAAGACTCCGGCGACGGTGGCGGACCGCCCGGCCAGGAACATGTCCTG
Organism: Streptomyces hygroscopicus subsp. hygroscopicus; assembly: GCF_030269125.1. Classification (GTDB taxonomy): domain Bacteria; phylum Actinomycetota; class Actinomycetes; order Streptomycetales; family Streptomycetaceae; genus Streptomyces; species Streptomyces hygroscopicus_C. Next base: position 109,653 of record NZ_BSSM01000016.1, read on the forward strand.
GGCGTCGGCGCCGCGCAGGTGCGGCCGCAGGAGCACCGGGCTGCCGGCGCCGACGGGGATCCCCGCCACCGGCACGGTGTCGGTCGTCGGCGACAGCCCTTCGTCCCCGCCTTCCCGCCACCAGGCGGGGCGTTCGGGGGAGTGGGCCCCGGACGTGCCCACCGGCCTCGTTTCCGGGGGGCCCGCCGGCGTCCGTCCCGGGGGGCCCGCCGGTGTCAGCGAGCGGATCGCGCCGTGCAGGCGTTCGTAGACCTCACGGGGCATGGTGTCGACCCGGTCGATGATCCGCGCGGCCCGGGGATCGGTCGCCCGCGCCTCCGCCTTCTCCTCGTCGGTCAGCAGCATCGTGCGCAGCGTCAGGATCTCGTCGATCTCCGCCGCGTCGTGCAGATCGCCCGGACTCTCCGGCGCCACCTGGGGGTGGTCCGGCAGGATGATCGGCGCCGACAGCATCACCGGACCGGTCTCGCCGTCGCCGCCCGCCGACCGCGGGGGCGCGCCACCGAGGACGGGGAACGTGAACGCGTTGCGGCAGTCGCGCGCCTGCCCGGCCAGCCCGCGCGGCGGATCGATCAGCGAGACGAACTCCACGCCCTCGCCGCCGAGGAGCGTGTGCGTGGCGATCAGCGCGTCGCGCAACGCGTCGCTCCGGGAGGCATCCGGGTCGCCCGGCGTGCCCGTGTTCTCGGTGCGCACGCGCAGCCGGTACAGGCCCGGCGCGAGCGGCTCGGCGGCGACCGTCGTCGTGGCCCGCAGCTCCCGGTGCCGCCGCACGATCCGGCCCCCGTCCGCCGGCAGCGGCTCTTCCACGGCCCCGCCGGGCGCGCCGACCGCGACGGCGCGGCCGCCGTCCAGGAGTTCCGCGAGCGGCACCGCCAGTTCGGTCTCGCGCGCGATCGCCTCGTCGAAGGAGAGGTGCGTGGTGCCGTCGGCCGTGCGCAGGGACTCCACAGGGGTCCCGTCCGCGGCCTCCACCTGCTTGTGCTGCATCTGGAGGTACCGCACCCGCAGCCGTACGACCGCGTCGCCTCGGTGGGCGCGCACCAGGCACTCGGTCCGCTGGTACCAGGAGTCCGCGGAGCCGGACACACCGGGCACCACCGGGCCGTCGCGCTCCACCCAGCTCCGGGGCGGCAGCACCCCGAACTGCCAGCGGACGCGGTTCTTGGCGGAGGACCGGCGGTACGGGTAGAGCAGGTAGCCCTCGTACAGCACGGCGTCCGCGACGGCGCCCAGCTGCTCGAAGGCGACCCGAGCGTGCTCCGCGCCGGCACCGTCCCTGAGCAGGGGCCCGCGCACGCCGACCTGGTCCGCCATTCCGCCTCCTCGTCACTGGTGCGCCCCGGGCAGTCCTGGCGCACCCGGGGATTCCTTCCACCACGGTCACACCCGTCACGGCTCCTCGCCCCTCCGGCGCACCCGCATTGGGCCGGTCGGGCGACGCGCCCGTTTCGGGGCGGCGGACGCGCGGACCGGACCGCCGCGCGGGGCCCGCGTGGACGAAGGGGCAAGAGGGACATCAAGTCCCCCTGTACGGGCCTGTGTTGGGGCTACAGCGGGTGTGCCGGCGGCTAGAATCGGAGGCCGTGGGGGTTGTCGGAAACGGGGGGAGTCGTCATGTCCGGAGGTTTCGGGGGGCCCGAGGGCCCGAGAGAGGCCGGGGGACCGGCCGGTTCCCGGGATGCCGCGGGACCCGGGGCGCCTGGGGGGTCCGGAGCCCCGGGGGGACCCGGGGGACCCGGGGGTTTCGGGGGGCCGTGGCCGTACGGTCCCGCGCAGGGCTCCGGCGTGCCGCCCATGCCCGCGAGCCCGCCGCCCGCGCCCCCGGACGCCGGGCGGGCCGTCGCCGTCGCCCTGCTCAACCTCAGCGGCCTCGGCCTCGGCTACGCGCTCGTGCGCCGCCGGCTGCTCATGGCCGCCTGCTGGGTGGCGACCGTGATCCTGCTGGTCATCGCCCTGCCGGCCGACGCCGACGGTGTCCCGGGCGCCCTGCTCGCCGGCTACGTCGTCCTCCTGCTGCTGGCCGCCGCCCATGGCGCGTACACCGGACTTCGCACCCGCCTCCGGTGGCCCGGCCGCACGCCCCTCGCGCTGCTGCTGGGCCTGGTGCTGCTCGCCGTACCGGCCGGTGGCGCGCTCTGGTACCAGGACGCGCGCGACGAGGCCGTGCAGCAGGCGCTCCTGGACCGTCTGGCGAGCGCCGACCACCTGGTCGCGGCGGACGCGGGCAAGTCCTTCGCCACCGCCGAGCCGGACTACCGCCGGGTCCTCGGGGTCTACCGCGACCTCGTCGTCCACCACTCCGGCTCCCGCGCCGCCCGCAAGGTCCCCGCCAGCCTGCGCACCTACTACTCCAAGGTCGCCGCGCCCTACGACGGTCAGGACTACTGCACCGCCGTGGCCCCGCTGACCTACCTGCGCACGGTGCCCGGCGAACTGCCGAAGGCCACCGTCGGGGCGCTGGCCGGCTGGCCCGACGACCGGCTCGCGACCTCGCTGTACGAGTGCGGTTCGCAGGGCCTGGCCTCGGGCGACCGGGACTGGGACACACGCTTCGGCGACCTGATGAAGACCTTCCCGCACTCCCCGCAGACGGACAAGGTGGTTCCGGCCGTCGACGCGGCCGTGAAGAAGGCGCAGAAGGACGTCGGCGGCTCCGGGTCCTGCACGGCCGTCGAGGAGCTGAAGCGGCTCGACTTCGAGATCGGCGACCTGACCGGCGCCGCGGGCGACATCGACGGGGGGCTCGCGTCCGCCGCGTCCCGGGCCCGGCGCAGCGCCTCCGACGGCGCGTACGACTGCGGGGTCCAGGAGTACAAGAGCGGCGACTTCACCGGCGCCCAGCAGACCATGGACGACTTCGTCGCCGCGCACCCGCACCACCGGAACCGGGCGCGCGCCCAGAAGATCGCCATCGCCGCCGAGGTGGCCCAGACCATCCCGGCGGCCGGCAGGAAGCTGCCCACCACCGCCTCCGGCGGCAGCATCTCGGTCACGGTGAAGAACGACAGCCCGGACGACGTCACCGTGCTGTACACCGGCCCGGTCACCGGCAGCTTCACGCTGCGGGCCTGCGGCAGCTGCCGCTCCTACCTGCTCGCCGACACGCTGATGTCCACCTTCAAGCCCTGCGGCGGCGGCAAGGACTACCCGCAGCGCACCATCCAGCTCCCGGTCGGCACCACGTACTTCGTGCACAAGCCGAACGGTGGTCGGGTGACGACCGCGGGCTCCGACACGGCCAAGCTGCGCTCCGGGTACATCTACACCGAGTGCGCGTACACCACCCAGGGCTTCGGCTCGGGGACCTGACCGGCGTCGCCGCCGGTCAGGCCGGGTGGAGGGATCAGTCCTCGCGCCCGCCCCGGCGGCGCACGGCCACCAGTACGCCGGCGCCGGCGAGCACGGCCGCGGCCGCGGCGCCCGCGAGGGGCAGCGCGGGTCCCGCGCCGGTGCTCGCCAGGCTGCCGCCGGTGGTGCCGGTGGTGCCGGTGGAGAGGTCACCGGTGGTGCCGGTGCCGGTCGTGGAGCCGGTGGTGCCGCCCGTCGTGGTGGAACCGCCGCTCGTCCCCTTGCCGGTGCCGCCGGTGGACGTCGTCGAGCCGGTGCCGCCGGTCGAGCCGGTGCCGCCGGTCGAGCCCGTGCCCCCCGTCGAGCCGCCGTCCCCGGTCGAGCCGCCGCCCGTGGTGCCCGTGCCGTCGGTGACGTCGAGGGCGATGCGGGCGGTGTCGTTCGCCCTGTCGTGGTCGAACGGCCGGGGCTCCGGGCCGATCTCCACGTAACCCCGGGCGCCGGGCACCGACTTGTCGATCCTCACCTTGAAGGCGTACGTCTTCGTGTCGTGCTCGTTCACCCAGGGCGCGCCGGTGCCGCACGCGTAGGACTCGGCCCCGGTGTTCGTGCACAGCGGGTCGGGCCTGACCGCCGAGGTGCCCTCGGGCAGCGTGACCAGCACGTGGGCCGCGCGCTGCCCCGGCTGCGGCAGTACCCAGGCGGGCCCCGCGTCGGCGAACCTCACCCGGAGCGTGACGGTGTCCCCGACCTTGCCCTTCAACCGCGCGCCGGTCACCCGGAAGTCGGCCGAGTTGTCCGCGGTCACCGCGACGTCCGCGGTCCCGGCGGCACCGGCCGCCGGCGGCGTCCCGTCGGTGCGCTCGACCAGCTTCAGCGCGGCGGCCGTACCGCGCACCGGCGCGGAGGCGCCGTCGTCCGGGGCGGGCGCCGCGGAGTCGACCGTCACTCGGATCCGGTCGTACAGGGCACGGTCCAGGGCCTTCAGGGTCAGCGGACGCTCCGGGGCGTAGACGGCTCCGGGCCGCACCGGCTGGTCGAACTCGCACACCACCTGGGCGCGGGCCGGCTCCTCGTCGGTCGGACCGACCGTGGAGCGCAGGCAGTTGGACGGGATCCCGGTCTGGCTCAGACCGCGGGTGACGGAGTACGAAAGCCAGACCTTGTCGAGCGCCGCGGTGCCCGTGGCGGTGAAGGTGGGCGACAGTCGCAGCTCGCTGCCCGGCTTCACCTTGTCGAACGGCGCGATGGGGCCCAGCGCCAGGCCGGTCGCGGGGGCGTCGACGGCCGCGGCCGGCGCGGCGCACAGCGCGATCAGGGCGACGGCGCCGAACGCGCCCGCGGTCCGGCGCACCGCACGGGGGCCGGGAGAGCTGAAGGGCATGGATTCCTCTGACTGGAGCGACGGTGGCGGACGAACTGTCTGAGGGCGAACGGAAGTTCCCCTCTCCGTGAGACGTCCGTGCCGACGGAACGGTTGTGCGAGAGATCGCTCCCGTTCCGCCGTTCCCCGGCCCCTCGTCCCCGCTCCCCGCGGCCGCCTCAGCCGGCCGGGTGGTCCGTGCGCAGGCGCACCTGTTCCTCCAGCCGGCGCAGGCTGCCTTCCAGGGCCTGCCGGGCCGCTCGTTCGCCCGGGTCGTGCCGGTCGTCGAAGAAGGACAGGTGGACGGTCACCTCGCTGGCGCCGCTGCCGATGCCCGCCACCTGGAGCCAGCCCGCGTACTCGCCCTGCTCCCTGGTGCCCCACTCCAGGCGCATCTGGTCGGGCTCGGCGCGCAGCAGGGCGGCGGTGTCCCGCTCGGAACCGGCCTCGTGCACCGTGACGGCGGGCGGCTCCTCGGGGGCCACGTGCAGGGCGTGGGGCAGCCAGGTGTCCAGCTGGTTGACGTTGGCCGCCTGGTCGAAGACCTGCTCGGGCTGCGCGGGCATCGTGCGGGAGCTTTCGTACTCGGCCATGACTGCATCGCTCCTCCGGTCGGGAGTCGTACCCCCGTCGCGTGCCCGTTCCGCGGCGACCGAAAAGCCTCGCGCCCGCCCGGATGTCAGGCCACGGCCGTGCGGGCGGTGCGCTCCACCAGGGAGACGCCGTCGCCCATGGAGGCGCTGCCGTCCGAGAGGACGGCGACGAGACGGCGGTGACCGCCGAGGGTGACCTCGCCGATGCTGTTGACGTCCCACAGGCCCGTGGTGGTGCGCTGGAGCCAGCCGTTCTTCAGCTGGGTGCCGGCGGCGTTCACCGCCGAGACCCCCCACGCCTGCTCGGGCAGGACCTCGCCCATCAGGGTGCGGACGTAGGTGCGGGACCCGGGGGTGAGGGGGGTGGCGGCGTTCTCGTCGAAGACCGCGCGCAGCAGCCGTATCTGGTCGCTCGCGGTGGTCCGGGTCAGCCCCCACCTGCCGCCGGGGCCGCCCGTGGTCGAGGTCAGCCCCAGGCGCTTGTTGGCCGCATCGAGGCCGGGCGCCCGGCCGATCTCCTTCCACAGGGCGTCCGCCGAGTCGTTGTCGCTGCGCCGGATCATCGGCTCGGCGTGGCCGCGCTCCTCGTCGGTCAGGGCGCGGTGCTCGTCCTGCGCCTTGAGCAGCACCGCGGCGAGGATGTCGACCTTGACGATGCTGGCGGTGTCGTAGGCCCGGTCCTCGCCCTGGACCACGGGAACGCCGCCGTCCGCGTCGAGGTCGAGGACGGCCACGGTGGCGTGCGGATCGGGAACCGGCGCCGGTGCCGGGGGCTTCGGCGCCGCCGCCTTCGAGGGCTCCGTCCGCGGAGCCGGCGAGGTCGTCGGGGCCGGCTTCGGCTTCGGGGCGGGCGTGGCGGCCGTAGCCGCCGGGATGCCGGCGGTGAGCAGGGCGGTCACCGAGGCCAGAAGAACGCCGGCCGTGCGGCGGGGGTGCGAGGACATGGCTCCTGAAGTTAGACAAAACCCGCCCGCCGCGAAGTGGCTGCCATCACTCCGAACCCCGTTTCGCCCGGATTGTGAGAAGAACCACCGGCGGGACGCCATGCGCGTGCAGGCCGTCGCCGCGGCGGCGTGTACACGCGGTTCGGCCGCGTTCCTCGCATATCGTCACCCGGACACCGACATCCGGAGTGATCATGGAAAAAACGGATGAACTGGTTACCTTGAGGGAGAGCGCGGCGGTCGTCCCCGTCCCCTCGCGTCCGCCCGTGCGCCGCGCCCGGCGCTGGCCGCTCGGCGCGGCCGCGCTGCTCCTGGCGGGCGCGACGGGCGTCCTCCTCCTCGGCGGTACGCGGTGGCTGGACCAGCCCGCCGTAGGAGCGTGGCGCACCGTCTGCCTGGCCATCACCGTGCAGGCGCTCCCGTTCCTCGTCCTCGGCACCGTGCTGTCCGGCGCGATCAACGCCTTCGTGCCCGCCGGCCTGTTCACCCGGGTGCTGCCGAAGCGGGCCGCGCTCGCCGTCCCGGTCGCGGGCGTCGCCGGCGCGGTGCTGCCGGGCTGCGAGTGCGCCTCCGTCCCGGTCGCCGACAGCCTGATCCGCCGGGGCGTCACGCCGGCCGCCGCCTTCGCCTTCCTGCTGTCCGCGCCCGCCGTCAACCCGGTCGTGCTCACCGCCACCGCCGTCGCCTTCCCGGGCAACCCCGCGATGATCGCCGCCCGCCTCCTCGCCTCCCTCGGCACGGCGGCCGTGATGGGCTGGCTGTGGCTCTGGCGGGGCGACGAGAAGTGGCTGCGCCCGGCACTGCGCCACCGGCACACCGGACACGCGCACGGGCACAGCCGCCGGCAGGAGTTCCTGCTCGCCTTCCAGCACGACTTCCTCCAGGCCGGCGGCTTCCTCGTGCTCGGTGCGATGGCGGCGGCCACCTTCGACGTCGCCGTGCCGCGCGCGGTCCTCGACGCCTTCTCCGGCACGCCCTGGCTGGCGGTGCTCTTCCTGGCCGGCCTCGCGGTCCTGCTGGCGGTCTGCTCGGAGGCCGACGCGTTCGTCGCCGCCTCGCTGACCGGGTTCTCGCCGACCGCCCGGCTCGCGTTCATGGTGGTCGGGCCCATGGTCGACCTGAAGCTGATCGCCCTTCAGGCGGGCACGTTCGGCCGCGCCTTCGCCTGGCGCTTCTGCACGGCGACCACCGTGGTGGCCGTCGCCGCCAGCGCCCTGATCGGAGGGGCCCTGCTGTGAGACGCGTCGCCCCGTCCCTGCTGCTGAAGCTGACCGGGATCGGACTGCTGCACATCACCCTGTTCGACGACACGTACCTGCGCTACGTCAAGGCCGGCCTGCGCCCCGTGCTCATCGCCTCGGGCGTCGTCCTCCTGCTGCTGGGGATCGCGGCGGCGTTCTCCCGGGCCGGGCGCGAGGGGCACGCGCACGACGGCCACGACCACTCCGGCACCCCCTCTGCCGCCTGGCTGCTCCTCCTCCCCGCGCTGAGCCTCCTGCTCTTCGCCCCGCCGGCCCTCGGCGCCTACACCGCCGCCCGTTCCGGCGCCAAGCCGGTCGCCGTGCAGAAGAAGGGCTTCGACCCGCTGCCCGCGACCTCTCCGCTGCCGCTGACCCTCACGGACTTCACCAAGCGCGTCCAGCAGGACCGCAGCCGCGCCATCCTGGGCCGCAGCGTCCGCCTGACCGGCTTCGTCACCCCTGACGCGGCGGGCGACGGCTGGTACCTGACCCGCATCATCTTCACCTGCTGTGCCGCCGACTCCCAGACCGTGAAGGTCCACGTCCACGGCTCCGAGTCACCCCCGGCCGACACCTGGCTCGCGGTCACCGGCACCTGGCACCCGGCGGGCACCCTCGGCACCAGATCCGCACCGGCCGCGCTCGACGTCCAGCGGGTGACACCGATCGCGCGGCCGGTCAACGCCTTCACCGATGACCTCCCGATCACTCCGGGATAGCCCGGCCGCTCAGCCGAACAGACCGCGCACCCGGATCGTCTCGACCCGGCGCCATGTGCCGCCGGGCAGCAGCAGCCACTGGTTGCCCGGCCCGTGGCCCCGCCAGTGGCCGGCGCCGGGCGTGCCGTGGGCGGTGCGGGGGCGCGGATTGCGGCGTGCGGGGAGCGGGGCCCCGCAGTCGCGGCCGGTTCGAGGCTGCGCGGCCTTCGCCTTGCCGTTCTTCCTGGTCTGCTTGCCCATCCCTGCCTCACCTCCCGAATCCTCCCGGTACCCCTTACGGCAGCATGCACCGATCCGGCGCCCGGCGGCAGGGCCGAACGGACGCTCTTTTCTGGCGGGGCGGCGGCGCGTCGCGCAGCGTGGAGGAACAGGGGGCAACAGCCGTGGCCGGCACCGCCGCCGCAGAGAGGTGGGACAGATGGACCAGGACGTCTCCAAGCCCCGGGTCGTGGTCGGCGTCGACGGCTCGCCGTCCTCCTTCGAGGCGGTGCGCTGGGCCGTGCGTTACGCCGGGCTCGTCGGCGGCGCGGTGGAGGCCGTCGCGGCGTGGGAGGTGCCGCTGTACGGCTGGTCCGCGCCCGCGGTGGACATGTACATCGACGAGGAGGCGACCCGCGAGCAGATGGCGCAGGAGCTGACGGAGGTGCTCGGAGCGGAGGCGGCCGCCGCGGTGCGCACCCGGGTGGCCCACGGCAACCCGGCCGAGATCCTGCTCCGGGCCGCCGAGGGCGCCGAGGTCCTGGTGGTGGGCAGCCGGGGCCGGGGCGGCTTCGCGCGCGTCCTGCTCGGCTCCGTCAGCCAGCGTGTGGCGGCGCACGCGGCCTGCCCGGTGGTGATCGTCCGCTCCGAGGAGACCTGAGGCCCGCCGCGACCCGGCGAGCCGGCCCCTGCCTTGCCGTCGGTCCCTGCCTGGCTGTCAGTCCCTGCCTTGCCGTCATTCCCTGCCTGGCTGTCGGTTCTGCCTTGCCGTCGGTCCCTGCCTTGCCGTCGGTCCCCGCCCGACTGCCGGTCCCCGCCCGGCGGCCGGGCACCCCTGGCGCGCGGCGGGGGCGGCGTCACGGCGGTCCCGGCGGCTCCCTCAGCACGCTCCACGCCACCGGACCGAGCAGGTCCGCGAGCCGCCGGAACACGTCCAGCAGCAGGTCGTCCAGGGTCAGCACGCCCACCAGCCGTCCGTCGTCCAGGACGGGCAGCCGGCGCACGCCGGTGCGCCGGAAGGTGCGGTAGGCCGCGTGGATCTCGTCGCCCGCGTCCAGGGTGACCACCCGCGGCGACATCACCGCGTCGATCCGGCTGTCCAGCGGCAGGCCCTCGCCCAGCCCGCGCAGTGCGAGGTCGCGGTCCGTGACGATGCCGCGCAGGGCGCCGTCCTCCACGACGAGCAGGGAGCCGACGGCGGTCTCGGCCATCCGCCGGGTGGCCTCCGCCAGGGTGGCGTCCGGCGCGACGGTCACGGGCGGGGCGGTCATCAGCCGGCCGACGCTCACCGGTCCGTCGAAGGACGGCATGCCGGGCGGGAGGCCGGTAGGGGGGACAGGGGTCATCAGAGCCTCTTTCGGACACCGTCAAGGACACCGACCGTCGGTGGACGGTGTCTTCAGGCTGCGCCGGACGGGCCGCCGAGGGCAGGGGCCGCCCGGACCTCATCCGAGGAGACCGATTCCCCTGGAAAGGGACAATGTACCCATCCGCTCCGCCCGTTCGGCCGTGCGAGCGTGGAAGGCGGACGGGTCGCTGCGCCGCTGCGCAGCCCGAGGAAAGGCGGTGAGGAACATGCCTCTGCCCCTGGTCGTGGGTGTCGACGGCTCCGATTACAGCCTTCAGGCGGTGGACTGGGCGGCCGACGAGGCGGTCCGGCTCGGTGTGCCGCTGCGGATCGTGCACGCCTCGCTCTGGGAGCGCTACGAGGGCCGGCTCCCGTCGCTCGGCGGGGAACCGTCCGCCCCCCATGTGATGGCCGAGCACATCGTGGCCTCGGCGGCCGAACGCGTCCACAGGCGCGCCCCGGACTTGGAGGTGGACGCCGCCGTGGTGGCCGAGGACCCGGTGTCCATGCTGCTCGCCGAGGGCGACAACGCCACCGCCGTGGTGACCGGCAGCCGGGGCCGTGGCGAGTTGAAGGGGCTGCTCCTCGGCTCGGTCGGGCTGGCCCTGGCCGGGCGGGCGTCCGGACCGGTGATCGTGATCCGCGGCGACGCGGCCGGCCTCGGCGGCACCCACGACCGGGTGCTGCTCGGCGTCGGCGATCCCGGCACCAGCGACACGGCGGCCCGTTTCGCCCTGCGCGAGGCGGCGGCCCGCCGGTGCGTCCTGGACGCGGTGCGCACCTGGCGCCGGACCGGCGACGGCAACCCGCCCCAGCAGCCCGACTACGAGGACGAGGCCGCCGACCTGATCGACAAGCTGTTGCAGGACCCGCTGACCGAGCATCCGGACGTGCGGGTGTCCCGGACCGTCCTGGAAGGACCGCCCGGCAAGGTCCTGCTGCACCGCTCCGCCGCCGCCGACCTGCTGGTCCTCGGGGTACGCCGGGAGCGTGGGCATGCCGGGCTCCAGCTGGGCCGCGTCACGCACCGGCTGCTGCACCACGCCGACTGCCCGGTGGCCGTCGTACCCCAGCTGCCGTGAGGAACAACCGTGCCGGGCGGTCAGCGGGCGGAGTGCTCGTTCGCGCCCTGCGGCTCCAGATGGGAGGCGAGCACGGCGGCCTGGACCCGGCGCTGCACACCGAGCTTGGCCAGCAGCCGGGAGATGTGGTTCTTGACCGTCTTCTCCGACAGGTACAGCCGCCGGCCGATCTCACGGTTGGTCAGGCCGTCCCCGATCAGCGCCAGGATGTCCCGCTCGCGCGGCGACAGGCTCGCCAGCTCCGGCGGCAGCGACGGCGTCTCCTCGGGGTCGGCCCGCAGCGAGCGCATCAGCCGGGCCGTCGTCGCCGGGTCCAGCATCGACTGGCCGGAGGCCACCGTGCGCACCGCGGACACCAGGTCCGAGCCCTTGATCTGCTTGAGTACATAGCCGGACGCGCCGGCCATGATCGCGTCCAGCAGGGCGTCCTCGTCGTCGAACGAGGTCAGCATCAGGCACGCCAGCTCGGGCATCCGGTTGCGCAGTTCCCGGCAGACCGAGATGCCGTCCCCGTCGGGCAGCCGTACGTCCAGCACGGCGACGTGCGGGCGCAGGGCGGGGCCCCGGACCAGCGCGTGCGCGGCGGTGTCGGCGTCGCCGACGACGGAGATGTCCGGTTCGGCGTCGAGGAGGTCGGCCAGGCCGCGCCGGACGACCTCATGGTCGTCCAGGAGGAACACCCGGATCGGGTCCTGTGCCGTGAAGGTGCGTGTCTCGGTCATCTCGACCTCTCGTTCCCGGAAGTGGACATACTGCGGCCTGCCACCCGGACGATCATCGCCGGACCGTGCCGCGTGTGCCAGGGCCGACCGGCCCCACTTCCCGAGGACCGGCCTCGCGACTCAAGGGTGTCACGCCCGGCCGGGTCGTCCCGCGGCCTTCCTCACGCGTGCGCGGTCCGCTCGCCGGGCGCCAGGTCGAAGCGCACGTCCACGACCCCCTCGACGGCGCGCACCAGCCGGGCCGCCACGGGGACCAGGGAGGTGTCCCGGATCCGGCCGAGCACGGTCACCACGCCGTCCTCCACCCGCAGCTCCACCGCCGAGTCAGGCGGCGGGAAGAGCCGCGCCACGATCTCCCGCCGTACCTCCTCCTCGATCTCCTGGTCCGCGCGCAGGAAGACCTTGAGCAGATCGGCGCGGCTGACGACGCCCTCCAGCATGCCGGTCGCGTCCACCACGGGCAGCCGCTTGACCCGGGCACGGGCCATCATCCGGGCGGCCTCGGCCAGGCTCGCGTCCGCGTGGACGGTGACCGCGGGGGAGGTCATCAGGTCCCCGGCGGTGATCGCCTCGCCCTTGGCCATGTCGGCGGGGGGCCGCAGCGCCCGGTACTCCTCGGCCGGGTCGTCCCGCAGCTCCTCCTTGGGCAGCATGTCGGCCTCGGAGACCACGCCGACCACCAGGCCCTCGCCCTCGATCACGGGCAGGGCGCTGACCTGCCAGTCCTGCATCATCTCCACCAGTTCCTTGAAGGGGGCGCGCCGGCCGACGGCGGCGACGGTCGTCGTCATGACGTCGCTGACGATGTGCGGGGTGCCGTACATGGTGACTCCGTGGCTTCTCGACGTGGCTTCTCGACCTGACTTCTCGAAGCGCTTCGCGACGGGAGTTCCGCTGTCCCCAGCGTGCGCCGGTCGCCGCCGGTCGGCACAGGGGCCTCTCGGCCCTCGCGCCCGGGGCCGCTTCCCGGGCCCATCGGGCCAGGCCCGGGACCAGCGGCCCCTGATCGTCTCGCCCGTCGTGCAGGAGTCTGTAATCGTCGCTCCAGACCGGAGGGGCGACCTTTGCGAGAGGTGGAACCATGACCCGAACCGTCACCGCCGGCCTGGACGGCTCCCCCGAGAGCCGGGCCGCCGTCGAATGGGCGGCGCGCGAAGCGGCGCTGCGCGACCTGCCGCTGCGGATCCTCCACGTGCGGGAGCCCGAGGCGGGTCTCGACGCCGACGCCGCGGCGGCCGAGGAGTGGGCCCGCACGGTGCGTGAGTCCGCGGCGGGCCTGCGGCTGCGCCACCCCGCCATCGAGGTCGTCACCGACCAGGTCACCGGCGACCCTGCCGCCGCCCTCGCCGAGGCGGCCGACGGAGCGGAACTGCTGGCGCTCGGCTCCCGCGGCCTCGGCCGGCTCGGCGGGTTCCTGATCGGCTCGGCCGGGCTGTCCGTCATCGCGCACACGATGCGTCCGGTGGTGCTGGTCCGAGCGGGTGAACAGGCCGCCGACGAGCACCAGCCGGACCCGTCGGGCGTCCCGTCCGCCGCCACGCCCTTCAAGCCCGTCGTCCTCGGCCTCGACATCGACGACCCCGAGGGCCCCAGCGAGGCGCTCCTGGAGTTCGCCTTCGACGCCGCCGCGCGCCGCGGCACCGCCCTGCGCGTGGTGCACGGCTGGACCCCGCCGCCGTACGCCGCGTACGGCATCCCCGCCGACCCGCCGGTCGTGCCCGTCTTCGGCCGCCGGGCGTCCGCCCTGCTCACCAAGGTGCTGCGGCCCTGGCGGCAGAAGTTCCCGGACGTCGAGGTCAGCGAGGCCAGCCGGGCCGGCAACGCGGCCCCGGTCGTGGTCGACGCCGCCCGCGACGCCTCCCTGGTGGTCGTCGGACGCCGCATCCGCACCAGCCCGTACGGCGTCCACATCGGCCATGTGACCCAGGCCGTCCTGCACCACGCCGGGGCGCCCGTGGCCGTCGTCGCGCACGGCTGAGGTGCGCGACGGTCCGCCACGTGGCCGAATGAGGCGAGGCCCGTCGCCGAAACCGCCGGTACGGCTCGCGCGCGCCGGTGAATCCGTCAACGATGGGGTGCGGGCCCGCCTCGTCGACCTCCACTTAGGGAGAGTGAACACGATGGACCTGCCCGTCGTCGTCGGTGTCGACGGCTCCGAGGAGAGTCTGCGCGCCGTGGACTGGGCCGCCGAGGAGGCCGCACTGCGCGGGGCATCGCTCCGCGTGGTCTACGCCTCGCTCTGGGAGCGCTACGAGGGCTCCCTCATCGCCCAGGACGTCGGCAAACCGGCCGAGGAGGTGATGGCCGCGGACATCATGGGCGCCGCCGAGCGCCGGGCCCACCTGCGCCACCCGGAGCTGCGGGTCACCACCGCCGTGCTGGCCGAGGAACCCTCGTTCGGGCTGGTCAACGAGAGCAGCACCGCCCGCGTCGTGGTCCTCGGCTGCCGGGGCCGCAACGCCGTCACCGAGCTGCTGCTGGGCTCCGTGAGCCTGGCCGTCGCCGCGCACGCCCACTGCCCGGTGATCGTGCTGCGCGGGACCCCCCGGAACACGGCGGCCCCCGGCCGCGTCGTGCTCGGCGTCGCCGAGAAGGCCGCGGGCTCGGCCGCCGTACGGTTCGCGGCCGAGGAGGCGGCGCTGCGCGGGACGCCCCTGGAGGCCGTACGGGCCTGGCGGCGCCCGGCGCACGGCGACACCGGACATCCGCTGCTCGCGGGCGGCCCCGTCCACGCGGAGGAGCAGGAGGCGGCCGAGGCGCTGGAGGACGCCCTGCGGGACGTACCCGAGGGCCTCGACCAGCACCGGCACACCGCCGAGGGACACGCCCGCGACGTCCTCGTCGCCGCCTCCCAGGACGCCGGACTGCTCGTCGTCGGCGCCCGGCGCCGCAGCGGCCGCTTCGGCCTCCAGCTCGGCCGGGTCGCGCACGGGGTGCTGCACCACGCGGCCTGCCCGGTGGCCGTCGTACCGGAAACCGACTGACGCCGACCACCACCGACTCTCCGCGAACGACGGCACCCGCCCGACTTCGCCCGAACCCGACGACGATCGGAGTCCCCATGACCGAGGCCGCCCCTCAGGAAGCCGCTCTCACCGAGGAGGAGCTGCGCACCCTGGACGCGCACTGGCGCGCCGCCAACTACCTGGCCGCCGGGCAGATCTATCTCATGGCCAACCCGCTGCTGACCGAGCCGCTGCGCCCCGAGCACATCAAGCCGCGGCTGCTCGGCCACTGGGGCACCTCGCCAGGACTCAACCTCGTCTACACTCACCTCAACCGCGTGATCAAGGCCCGCGACCTGGACGCGCTGTGCGTCTGGGGGCCCGGACACGGCGGCCCGGCGGTCCTCGCGGGCTCCTGGCTGGAGGGCAGCTACAGCGAGACGTACCCGGACGTCACCCGGGACGGGGCCGGCATGGGCCGGCTGTTCCGGCAGTTCTCCTTCCCCGGCGGCGTGCCCAGCCACGTCGCCCCCGAGACGCCCGGCTCCATCCATGAGGGCGGCGAACTCGGCTACTCCCTCGCGCACGCCTACGGCGCCGCCTTCGACAACCCCGGCCTGCTCGTGACCTGCGTGATCGGCGACGGTGAGGCGGAGACCGGGCCGCTCGCCGCGTCCTGGCACTCCGACAAGTTCCTCGACCCGGTGCACGACGGGGCGGTGCTGCCCATCCTGCACCTCAACGGCTACAAGATCGCCAACCCGACCGTGCTGTCCCGCCTCCCCGAGGAGGAGCTGGACCAGCTGCTGCGGGGATACGGCCACGAACCCCTGTACGTCACCGGCGACGACCCCGCCGTCGTGCACCGCGCCCTCGCCGCCGCCCTCGACCAGGCCCTGGACCGGATCGCGCTGAAGCAGCGCGCCGCCCGCGAGGAAGGGGCCACCGAGCGGGTGCACTGGCCGATGATCGTGCTGCGCACCCCCAAGGGCTGGACCGGGCCGGCCGAGGTGGACGGCGTGCCGGTCGAGGGCACCTGGCGGGCCCACCAGGTCCCGTTGCCCGGCGTCCGCGAGAACCCCGCCCACCTGCGGCAGCTGGAGCAGTGGCTGCGCTCGTACCGGCCCGAGGAACTGTTCGGCCCGGACGGCCGCCCCACCGCCGACGTCCTCGCCTGCGTCCCCGAGGGTGACCGGCGCCTCGGGACGAACCCGCACGCCAACGGCGGCGTCCTGCTGCGCGACCTGCCGCTGCCGCCGCTCGACACCTTCGCCGTGGCCGTCGACAAGCCGGGCACCGCCCTGCACGAACCCACCAGGGTCCTCGGCGACCTCCTCGAACAGGTCATGAAGGACACCCGCGAGCGCCGGGACTTCCGCCTCGTCGGCCCGGACGAGACCGCCTCCAACCGGCTCCAGGCCGTCTTCGACGCCAGCGGCAAGGCATGGCAGGCCCAGGTGCTCCCGGTGGACGAACACCTGGACCGGCAGGGCCGGGTCCTGGAGATCCTCTCCGAACACCTCTGCCAGGGCTGGCTGGAGGGCTATCTGCTCACCGGCCGGCACGGACTGTTCTCCTGCTACGAGGCGTTCGTGCACATCGTCGACTCCATGGTCAACCAGCACATCAAGTGGCTCAGGACATCCCGGCGGCTGACCTGGCGGGCGCCCATCGCCTCCCTCAACTACCTGCTCACCTCGCACGTGTGGCGCCAGGACCACAACGGGTTCTCCCACCAGGACCCCGGCTTCGTGGACCACGTCCTCAACAAGAGCCCCGAGGTCGTCCGCGTCTATCTGCCGCCGGACGCCAACACCCTGCTGTCCGTGGCCGACCACGTGCTGCGCAGCCGCGACTACGTCAACGTGGTCGTCGCCGGCAAGCAGCCCTGCTTCGACTGGCTGACCATGGACCAGGCCCGCGCCCACTGCGCGCGCGGCGCCGGGATCTGGGAGTGGGCCGGCACGGAGGACGGCGGCGAACCCGACGTCGTCCTCGCCTGCGCCGGTGACGTGCCCACCCAGGAGGTGCTGGCCGCCGCCAAGTTGCTGCGCGAGCACCTGCCCGACCTCGCCGTGCGGGTCGTCAACGTGGTCGACATGACCCGGCTACTGCCGCACGAGGAGCACCCGCACGGCATGACCGACTTCGAGTACGACGGCCTGTTCACCACCGACAAACCCGTCATCTTCGCCTACCACGGCTACCCCTGGCTGATCCACCGCCTGGCCTACCGCCGCACCGGCCACCGGAACCTGCACGTGCGCGGCTACAAGGAATCGGGCACCACCACCACCCCCTTCGACATGGTCGTCCGCAACGACCTCGACCGCTACCGCCTCGTCATGGACGTCATCGACCGCGTCCCCGGCCTCGCGGTCCGCGCCGCCGCCGTCCGCCAGACCATGGCCGACGTCCGCAGCCGCCACCACGACTGGATCCGCGAGCACGGCACGGACCTGCCGGAGGTCGCGGACTGGACCTGGGGCGGGTGAAACCGGGGCCGTCCGGCCCAAGCGCGCGCCCCGTGCGCCGACCAAGCTGGACATACCGGGATGTATCGAACATCCCGGTCCCGCGGCACACCGAGTGAAGAGGGTGAGGAGCGGCATGAAGGGTTATGTCTTTCAGGGGCCCGGAGAGGCGTCCTGGGAGGACGTCCCGGACCCGGAGATCAAGGAGCCGACCGACGCGATCGTGAAGGTCCAGGCGGTGACGATCTGCGGCACGGACCTGCACATCCTCAAGGGCGACGTGCCCGAGGTACGGCCCGGGACGGTGCTCGGGCACGAGGCCGTCGGGGAGATCGTGGAGACCGGCGGCGACGTGCGCACCGTACGGCCCGGCGACCGGGTGCTGCTCTCCTGCGTCACCTCGTGCGGACGCTGCCGCTACTGCCGCGAGGGCGTGTACGGCCAGTGCCTCGGCGGCGGTGGCTGGATCCTCGGGCATCTGATCGACGGCACGCAGGCGGAGTACGTCCGGGTGCCGTACGCCGACCTGTCCGTGCACCCGCTGCCCGGCACCCTCGCGAGCGAGGACGCCGTGCTGCTCGCGGACATCTTCCCGACCGCCTACGAGGTGGGCGTCCTCAACGGACGGGTCCGGCCCGGCGACACCGTCGTGGTCGTCGGCGCCGGCCCGATCGGGCTCGCGGCGATCGCGACGGCACGGCTGTTCTCGCCGGAGCGGATCATCGCCGTGGACCTGGCGCCGGCCCGTCTGGAGGCCGCCCGGCGGTTCGGCGCCGACGCGGTCGCGGACGTCCACGAGGCCCCGCGCCAGCTGGTCGCGGACCTGACCGACGGGCTCGGCGCGGACGTGGCCATCGAGGCCGTCGGCGTGCCGGACACCTTCGAACTGTGCACCCGCACGGTGCGCCCCGGCGGCCACGTGGCCAACGTCGGCGTGCACGGCAAGCCTGTCACGCTGCACCTCGAGGACCTGTGGATCAGGAACGTGACCATCACCACCGGTCTGGTGGACACCCACTCCACGCCGACCCTGCTGAAGATGGCCGCCTCGGGCCGGCTCCCGACCGGCCAACTGGTCACCCACACCTTCCCGCTGGACCAGATGGAGCGGGCGTACGACGTCTTCTCCCGGGCCGCCGAGACCGGCGCCCTGAAGGTCGTACTCGGCGGGGAGCAGCACGAACTGGCCATCCCCGCGGGCTGAACCGGCGCGGCGGCCGGGGCGCGCGGGCGCGCCGGCCGCTCAGCCGTCCGCGCCCGCCAGCCGCACCCCCGTGACCAGGTCCGGGCGGATGCGCACCGCCTGGTCCATGTCCTCCGGCGGGGCCCAGGGGTGCAACAGCCTCCGGAGCCGGTCCAGTTCGGCGGGGTCCGTGACGAGCCGCGCGTACCCCGTGACGACGACGCTCCAGCCGAGATGGGTGTCGGGATCGAAGGCGTCGGCCTCGTACGCGACGACGACCCCGCCGTCCTCGCCCCCCCTGGTGTGCGAGGTGAGCGCCGCGGCCTCATGGGTGCGGATCACGATGTCGCCGCCGTCCAGCGCGTGGTTGACGGGACGGACCGTGGGCAGCGCCTGCCGGGTGAAGACGATCCGGCCCAGGGACACGCTGCCCAGCAGCCGCAGGGCCTCGGTGCGGTCGAGGTCGATGCGGCGGTGGGCCGCGTCGTGAGGACGGATCATGGCTGCTTCTTCGCGGGTGCGCTGCCGACGGCGGGGAGGTCCATGTGCGTGTACGGGGGCCGTGCACGAGGGGAGCGACACCGCGGGGGATCGGTGCCGCTCCTGATGTCACCCTCGCCCCTCCCGTACCGTTCCCGACAGTGCCGTTCGGACCTGGCCGGGGGGCCGTACGGCCCCTCACCTGCTGTCGGGGCCGGGGCCGGTGTCCCCGAGCGCCGCCCGGCCGGCCTCCAGGCGGGCCACGGGCACACGGAACGGCGAGCAGGAGACGTAGTCGAGGCCGGCCGTGTGGAAGAAGCGGACCGACTCCGGGTCGCCGCCGTGCTCGCCGCAGACGCCGATCACCAGGTCCGGGCGGGCGGCCCGGCCCTCCTCCACGGCGATCCGCACCAGCCGGCCCACACCCTCGCGGTCCAGCGTCTCGAACGGGGAGGCGTCGAAGACGTCCAGGTCGAGGTAGGCCGGGAAGAACGCGGCCTCCACGTCGTCCCGGGAGAAGCCCCAGGTGGTCTGCGTGAGGTCGTTGGTGCCGAAGGAGAAGAACTCCGCCTCCTCGGCGATCCGGCCCGCCGTGAGCGCGGCCCGCGGCAGCTCGATCATCGTGCCGACCGGGCAGCGCACCGGCACGCCGGTCTCCTCGCCCACCTCGGCGAGCACCCGCTCCACCTCGGCGCGGGCGAGCCGCAGCTCCTCCACCGCGCCGACGAGCGGCACCATGATCTCCGCCCGGGGCGCGCCCCCGGCGCGGATCCTGGCGACGACCGCCTCGGCGAGCGCCCGCACCTGCATCGCCACCAGACCCGGCACGACCAGCCCGAGCCGTACACCGCGCAGCCCGAGCATCGGGTTCTCCTCGTGCGTCCGGTTCACCGCGTCGAGCAGCTCCACGTCGCGCGCCTCGGGTCGCCGGCCGGAAGCCTCGTCAGCGGCCATCCGCACGGCGAGTTCGGTGCGGTCGGGCAGGAACTCGTGCAGGGGCGGGTCCAACAGCCGTACGGTGACCGGCAGTCCGTCCATCACCGCCAGGATCTCCGTGAAGTCCGCGCGCTGGAGCGGCAGCAGAGCCGCCAGCGCCCGCTCGCGCGCGGTGTCCGTGCGGGCCAGGATCATCTCCTCGACCAGCTTGCGCCGTTCGCCCAGGAACATGTGCTCGGTGCGGCACAGCCCGATGCCCTGCGCCCCGAACCGCCGGGCGCGGGCGGCGTCCTCGGGAGTGTCCGCGTTGGCCCGTACCTCCAACCGCCGTACGGTGTCGGCGTGTTCGAGGGCGCGGGCGACCGCCGACACCACGCTGCCCGCCTGCTCCCCGCATTCCAGATAGCGCATCGTGGCAGAGGGGACGAGCGGTACCGCCCCGGCGTGGACGGTCCCGCGGGAGCCGTCCACCGAGATGAGCTCGCCCTCTGCCACGACCGTGCCGTCCCGGGTGGTGAACCGGCGCGCGCCGGTGTCCACGGTGATGTCCTGCACGCCGCACACACAGACCTTGCCCATGCCGCGCGCGACCACCGCCGCGTGGCTGGTCTTGCCGCCCCGCCCGGTCAGCACCGCCTGCGCGGCGACCATGCCGGGCAGGTCGTCCGGCGTGGTCTCCTCGCGCACGAGGACCACCGGCTCCCCGGCCGCGGCCCGTCGCAGCGCCGCCGCGGAGTCGAACACGGCGGCGCCCGCCGCGGCGCCGGGGGAGGCCGGTACGCCGTGGGCGAGCGGAGCGCCGAGGGCGGCGGTGTCGAAGCGCGGGAACATCAGCCGGGCGAGCCCGTCGCCGCTGACCCGGACCAGGCCCTCGTCCGCGCCGATCAGCCCTTCCTCGATCAGTTCGGCGGCGATGGCGAACGCGGCCTCGGCGGTGCGCTTGCCCACCCGGGTCTGCAGCATCCACAGGGTGCCGCGCTCGATGGTGAACTCGATGTCGCACAGATCGCGGTAGTGCCGCTCCAACGCCTTGGCGTGATCGCGCAGCCGGCGGTACGAGCGCGGGTCCAGCCGGGCCAGCTCCGCGAGCGGAACGGCGTCGCGTACGCCCGACACGACGTCCTCGCCCTGCGCGTTCGCCAGGTAGTCGCCGTACAGGCCGGGCCGGCCGGTGGCCGGGTCCCGGGTGAAGGCGACACCGCTGCCGGAGTCCGGGCCGAGGTTGCCGAAGACCATGCGCTGCACGTTGACCGCGGTCCCGAGGTCGTCCGGGATGCGCTCGCGGCGCCGGTAGAGCCGGGCGCGCTCGGAGTTCCAGGACCCGAACACGGCCAGGATCGCCTGCTGCAACTGGAGGGCGGGGGACTGAGGGAACTCGTGGCCGGTCCGCTCCCGCACGATCCGCTTGTACGACTCCACGAGCCGGGCCAGGTCGCAGGCGTCCAGGTGGACGTCGTCGGGCGCCTCGCGGGCCTGCCTCAGCAGCGCCATCTCCTCCTCGAACAGCGCGGGGTCGACGCCCATCACCGTGCTGCCGTACATCTGGATCAGCCGGCGGTACGAGTCCCAGGCGAAGCGCTCGTTGCCGGAGACCTTGGCGAGGCCGAGCACGGAGGCGTCGTTCAGGCCGACGTCGAGGACGGTCTCCATCATGCCGGGCATGGAGAACCGGGCCCCGGAGCGCACGGAGAGCAGCAACGGGTCGTCCGCCTGCCCGAGGAGCCGCCCGCTGTCCTTCTCCAGCGCCGCCAGATACCGCGACACCTCCGCCGCCAGCCCCTCCGGCTCCGCGCCCTCGGCCAGGAACACCCGGCACGCCTCGGTCGTCACCGTGAAACCCGGCGGCACCGGCAGCCCCAGCCGGGTCATCTCCGCCAGGTTCGCCCCCTTCCCGCCGAGCAGCCCCGCCAGGTCCCGGTTCCCCTCGGCGAACCCGTACACATAACGCCCCATGACCGCCCTCCTCGGCTTACCGGCCGCGGTACCTCTCCAGCGTCCACCAGGAAGGGGCGCGGGGCGAGGCGTCGCTGGTCCCGCGGCCGGGGGCCGGACGGCCCGGGGCGGGCGCCGCACGGCGGGACGGTCCCGGGCGGAGCGCCGGGTCCGATTTCCGCCGGTGCCCCTCGCCGGTGTCCGCGAGGCTGGTCGGCATGAACCGACTCGAAGGAAACGCCGCGCTGGTCACGGGCGGAAGCCGGGGCATCGGCGCCGCCGTGGCGCTGCGGCTGGCCGAGGAAGGCGCGGATGTGGCGCTGACCTATGAGAAGAACGAGGTACGGGCCACCGAGGTGGTGGAGCGGATCAAGGCCGCGGGGCGCCGGGCGTTCGCCGTCCGGGCCGACAGCGCGGACATCGCGGCCCTCACCGCCGCGGTGGACGAGGCCGCCGCCGTGTTCGGCCGGCTGGACATCCTGGTCAACAACGCCGGCGTCTTCCCCGTCGGACCGATCGAGGACGTGGGACCGGCGGAACTCGACCGGACGCTCGCGGTGAACGTCCGGGCGCCGTTCGAGGCGTCCCGGGCGGCCGTGCGGCACATGGGCCGGGGCGGCCGCATCGTCGGCATCGGAAGCAACATCGCGGACCGCGCGGTCTTCCCGGGCATGGCGCTGTACTCGATGAGCAAGGCGGCGCTGGCCGGGATGACCAAGGGTCTGGCCCGGGAACTCGGCCCGCGGGGGATCACCGTGAACCTGGTGCACCCCGGCCCCACCGACACGGACGCCAACCCCGCGGACGGGCCGAACGCCGAGGCGATCGCCGGCCTCACGGCGCTGGGCCGCTACGCGCGGCCCGACGAGATCGCGGCCACCGTCGCCCACCTGGCGAGCAGCGACGGCGCCTACCTCACCGGCGCCACGGTCCGCGTCGACGGCGGCTTCACCGCCTGACACCGCACACCCTGATCGGCCGGGTCACGACCCGGCCGATCAGGGTGTGCCCGGCCCGTGTCCGCATGCACACCCCCGTCGCACGCCTCGTCCCGGACGGATCGGACGACGCGGCTCGCGCACCGGCGGCCCCGCCGGCACCCCTGCCGACGGGCATGTGCCACCGGCATGACGAGCCCGCGGATGCGCCGGAGGGGACTCCGCGTGCCCCTCCCGTTCCCCGAGCGGCTACCGTGTCCTGGGAACCCGTCGGGTCGAGGACATGGGCTGATGGGAAGTGGAGGGCGTGGTGACCGGAACGGAGGAGCCCGGCGTGCGGCTGCCGCAGCTGAAGTTGGACGAGCTGCTGGAAGAGCTGCAGGCCAGGATCGACGCGGCTCGTGGTACCCGGGACCGGGTGCACAGCCTGCTGGAGGCGGTCCTCTCCGTCGGCCGCGAGCTGGAGCTGGAGCAGGTCCTGCACTCCATCGTGGAGGCCGCGGCCGCCCTGGTCGACGCCGAGTACGCGGCGCTGGGCGTCATCGGTCCCGACGGCACGACCCTCGCCGCGTTCCACACCGTGGGCCTGTCCGAGGACCGCATCAGGGAGATCGGCCCCTTCCCCGAGGGCCACGGCATCCTCGGCGAGCTGATCCGCCACCCGGAGCCCCTGCGCCTGTCGAAGCTGTCCGCACACCCGGCGTCGTACGGCTTCCCGCCCGGACACCCGCCGATGAACACCTTCCTCGGCGTCCCGATCCGCGTCCGCGACCAGGTCTTCGGCAACCTGTACCTCACCGAGAAGCGCGGCGGGATCGACTTCGACGAGGAGGACGAGTCGGTCCTCGCCACGCTCGCCGTCGCCGCGGGTGTCGCCATCGACAACGCCCGCCTCTACGAGGACTCCCGGCTGCGCGAACGCTGGCTGATGGCCAACGCCGAGATCAGCCACAGCCTGATGTCCGGCAGCGAGCGCGCCGAGGCGCTGGACCTGATCGCCGAACGCGCCCGCGAGATCACCGGCTCGGCCCTCGCCGCCGTCGCGATGCCGCTGCCGGACACCGAGGCGCTCGGTGTGGAGATCGCCGTGGGCGCCCAGGCGGAGGCCCACCGCGGCCTCGTGCTGCCCCTCGACCACAGCCTCATGGGCCTGGCCTTCACCACGGCCGCCCCGGTCACCAGCGACGACGTCGTCCACGACGACCGCGTCTGTCAGGAGCCACCGCGCTTCGACGGCCTCGGCCCCGCCGTCGCCGTCCCCATCGGCACCGGCGAGGGCGGCGCCCGGGGTGTGGTGCTGCTGGCGCGCGAGAGCGACCGGCCGGCCTTCTCCGACAAGGAGACCGAGAGGCTGCGGGGCTTCGCGGCGCAGGCCGCCATCGCCATGGAGCTGGCCCAGCGCCGGCAGGCCGCCCAGCAGATCGCCCTCCTGGAGGACCGCGACCGCATCGCCCGGGACCTGCACGACCTCGCCATCCAGCGCCTGTTCGCCACCGGCATGACCCTCCAGAGCGCGGGCCGCTTCATCGAGCACCCCGAGGCCTCCGAACGGGTGCTGCGCGCCGTGGACGACCTGGACGAGACCATAAAGATCATCCGCTCGACCATCTTCGGGCTGCGCGCCCGTGAGGGCACCGCCGCCGGCGGCCTGCGCGCCCGCGTCGTCAGGGTGGCCGGCGAGGCCGCCCCGGTGCTGGGCTTCACGCCCAGCGTGCGCATGGAGGGCCTGGTCGACACCGACGTACCGGGCGAGATCGCCGACCACGTGATCGCCGTGCTCTCCGAGTCCCTCACCAACGTCGCCCGGCACGCCCGCGCCGACCGCGCCGAGGTGCTGCTCGTCACCGACGGCCGCGAGGTGCGCCTGCGGGTCCGCGACAACGGCGTCGGCATCCCCTCCGGCGGCCGCCGCAGCGGGCTGCGCAACATGGCGGAGCGCGCGGAGCGGCTCGGCGGCGGGCTCGAAGTGGGCGAGAGCGAAGGGGGCGGGGCCACACTGGAGTGGCGGGTCCCGCTGCCCTCGTCGTAGGCCCGGGTCCTCCGGGACCGGCGGATACCCGGTCGGGTCCGGTCGGCCCACGTCACCGGCCGGGCGGCGACCACAGGCTGAACGTGCCACGCGGCACCAGAGCCCCTGGAGGAAGCCATGGACGGCACTCCGACCACCGTGCGCGACGTGATGACCCGCAGGGTGCTCGCCCTGCGCAGCGGCGCGGGCTTCAAGGACATCGTGCAGGCGATGCACGAGTGGCGGGTGGGCGCCGTGCCGGTGCTGGACGACGCCGGACACGTCGTCGGCGTCGTCTCCGAGGCGGATCTGCTGCCCAAGGAGGAGTACCGCGAGGACGACCTCGACCGGTACGGCAGGACGCGGCACCTCGCCGAGCTGGCCAAGGCCGAGGCGGCGACCGCGGAAGAGCTGATGACCTCCCCGCCGGTCACCGTGCCCCCGGACGCCACCCTCGGGCACGCGGCGCGCGTCATGGCCCGCGCGCGCGTCAAGCAGCTCCCGGTGGTGGACCCCGAGGGCACCCTGCTCGGCATCGTCAGCCGCTCCGACCTGCTCAAGGTGTTCCTGCGCGGTGACGGGGACATCGCCGACGAGGTCGCCGGCGATGTCGTCGCCCGGCTCTTCGGCGCAGAAGCGGCCGGGATCCGGGTGGAGGTGCACGATGGTGTCGTGACGCTTCGCGGCCGGGTCCGGGAGACCGCCCTCGTACCGCTCGCCGCGCGCCTCGCGCGGGCCGTGCCCGGCGTGGTGGACGTGCGGTGTGCGCTGGCCGGGCCGCCGCGCCACCCGGATCTCGACCCGGACCTGCCGGACGCCGAGTCGGCCCGCACCCGCTGAGGGGCCGCCGACGCGCGAGAGGAGGCGGTGACGATGCCACGGACACCTGCCACGACGGTCAGGCCGGTACGGCTGTGGCGGTGGCGGCGCAATCCGCTGCGGCGGCACAGTGACGTCGTCGAGGCGTGGATCGTCCTCGCCGCCTGGGTGCTCGTCCTGTTCTGCGGCGTCCTCGCCGGGCTGCTCGCGGCCCAGGCGTCCGCCGCGTCCTACGCCGCGAGGCTCGCCCAGGTGCACCCCGTCACGGCGGTCCTCACCGACCAGGCCGCCCCGACCCCGGCCGCCGGCACCGGCTACGACGACGGACGCGTGTGGGCCACGGTGCGCTGGACCGACCCGGACGGCTCGGTGCACACCGACCGGGCGAAGGTCGTGCCCGGCGTCCCCGCCGGAAGCAGCGTCACGGTCTGGGCCAACCACGCCGACCACGTCGTCGCCCCGCCCGTCACCGGAGCCTCGGCCGACCTCCAGGCGGCCCTCACCGGCGTCCTCGTCGGCCCCTCGGCCGGCGCGGCGGTCTGGTGCGCGGGCTGGCTGGTGCGCAACCGGCTCATCCGGCGCCGGATGGCCGAGTGGGACGAGGAGTGGAAGCAGATAGGCCCGCGCTGGGGGAACCTCAGCGGAGGCCGGGGCTGAAGGACGGCCGCGGCCCCGGGGGCGGCTCGGGTGCGACGAGGACGCCGGGGCTGAAGGGTGGCTGCGGCCCCGGGTGCGACTCGGGGGTGGCCGCGGTCTCGGGTGCGGCTCGGGTGTGGTGACCGGGGCGGCTACGGTGCCGGGCGCTACGGAGTCCGGTGCAGGGGCCTACCAGGGCCCTGCGGAGTACGGCGGCCACGGCGCTCAGCCCTCCGCCAGATGACAGTCCACCCCCACCACGCCCTCCACCCCCCGCACCATCCGCACCGCGAGCGGGATCCGCGTCCCGTCCGCGACCTTCCCCGTCAGCGTCACCACCCCGTCGACCACGACGACGTGCAGCGGCTCGACCGGCGCCGGGAACAGCACGTCCAGCACCTCGCGCCGGATCTCGTCGGCCAGCTCGCGGTCCTCGCGCAGGAACACCTTGAGCAGATCGCCCCGGCTGACCACGCCCTCCAGCACGCCCTCCGCCGTCACCACCGGCAGCCGCTTGACGCGCTTGAGCGCCATGATGCGCGCCGCCTCGGCGAGCGTGGCGTCGGCGTGCACGCTGATCGCGGGCGTGCTCATCACCTCCTCCGCGGTCACCGCCCCGGCCTTGGCCAGGTCGCCCAGCCGGCGCCGCTGGGTCATCCGGTCGGGATCGCTGTCCCGGAACTCCTCCTTGGGCAGCAGATCCGCCTCGGAGACCACGCCGACCACGCGGCCGTCGCCCTCCAGCACCGGCAGGGCGCTGACGTTCCACTGCTCCATCCGCGCCACGATGTCCTTGAACAGGGCCGTACGCCCCACCGCCACCACGGCGCGCGTCATCACGTCGCCCACCCGGTGGGGGCTGCCGGTCGACGGCTCCTCCCCGGGCGGCCGGGCGGTCACTCGGCGCTCCCGCTGCCGTAGGGGGCGTAGAGGTCGAGCAGCCGGACGCGGGAGGCGTGCAGCCGCTGGGCGACCACGCGGCCGACCCAGAGGGCGATCGCCCGCCCGAACTCCGGGTCCTCGTCGCACAGGGCGAGCACGGAGCCGGCGTCGAACTCCCAGGCCCGCACGGGGCTCATCGCCTCGGCACCCAGCTGCCAGATGTGCGGCGGGAAGTGCCAGGACCAGCCGACCAGTTCGCCGTGGCCGAGGGTCTCGATGACGGCGGGGCGGCGGCCGGGCACGCGCAGGTCCAGGGCGACGGTGCCGGTGCGCACGATCCAGAAGCGGTCGGCGCGCCGCCCCTCCTCGAAGAGCCGCGTGCCGGCCTCGAAGGAGACCTCGCGGGCGAGGTTCATCAGGCGATCGCGCTGCGGGGGTTCGAGCGCCGTGGTCATGGTGGTGGCGGAGGTCATCGCACCGGCTCCCTTCCTGGGGTGGTGTTCCCAGCGTGGGTGCGAGCGCCCGGCGCCGCCACAGGTCGCCCGGACCCGGCGCGGGGACTTTCGGCCCACGTACGGGCTCATGGACGGGCTCAGGCGCGGGCGGCGCGGGTGCGGACGCGAGGGGACACGCGGGCTTCCCGCACCACCCGGGCATCCGGGTACGCGTACTGCGGACGGGGGAGCCGGGCGGGCACGGATCAGGGCGGGAAGGGCCACCCGCTTCTCGCGGATCCTGATTGCGCGGTGCGCGGCTGCCGGCCGCTCCTCCGCGTCTCGATCGGCTCTTCCCGCCACTCCCCAGCACATCACGGGATCCGTCGGCGCACCAGTGCCGTCCGGCACCGGGACGCCCCGGCAAGAGGGCCGGACGGCCCCATCCACGCGGCGCTCCGATGACGCACCATGGAGGACAAGCGTAGGGGGACGAAAACACGCAAACCCGTCAAGGGGGCGTGGAGCGGAGAAGAGAGGCTGAGAGCATGGTCTTCGCATCGTGGACCACCCCCGGGGTCTTCACCGGCCGGGGCGGCGCCCGCACCGTCGAGGCGGGCATCCTCACCGGCGACCTGACCGTCCACACCACCTGGGACGGCCGCAAGGCCGATGTGTCGGTGCAGTACAGCGGCACCTCCCAGTGGTTCACGCTCAGCGGCAGCCCGGTGCTCTGCCACTCCGAGCGCGGCAGCCGTGACCTGCACCAGGAGGTGGTCGAGTCGATCAGGGCCGGCGCCGAGGCGACCGTCCCGCGGGCGCACCAGACCGCCACCTCCTAGCGGCCGCGTCAGGCGTCCAGCGCCGCCTCCACGCTCGGATAGCAGCCGATCAGGCCGGTGAGCCCGACCATCTCCAGGGTGCGCAGCACCGGTCTGCGCACCCCGGCCAGGCGCAGCCAGCCGGCCGGCTCATGGGCCTGGTGGGCGGCGATGAGGACGTTGATGCCGCTGGAGTCCATGAACCCGACCCCGGCGAGGTCGGCGACCGTGCGGGGCACGTCCACGGCGTCCGCGGGCATCAGCGCGCGCCGCAGCGTGCCCGCGGTCCGGTGGTCGACCTCACCGGTCACGGTCACGACGACGGCCCCGTCGAGCGGGGCGCGGTCGACCGTCAGCCCGTCCGGTTCCAGTGGTTCGTCGGTGCTCGCACTGTCTGTCACACGTACCTCGGCCTGTTCGAAGGTCCCTGTCCCACGGTCTCCGAAGGTCCCTGGCCGGACCCCCGTTCACCGGCCGCCTGCCCCGGATTCCCGCGACGATGCCGGACCACTGCCTCCCGGCAGCGGCTCCCGGCGCTCCAGCCATTCCCGCGGCACGGCCGCCACGCCGGTGCGCGCGGCCACGATGCCGCCGGCGATGGCGCACGTGGTGTCGACGTCGCCGAACCCCTCCGCCGTGCTCCACAGGGCGGACACCAGGTCGTCGGGATGGCGGGCCGCGCACCACACGGCGAAGGGCACCGTGTCGCCGGCGCGGATCCGCTGCCCGTTGCCGAGCAGGTCCGAGGCGCGCCACGGCTCGGTGGCGAAGGGGACCTCGGCGGCGCGGGCCAGCCCGTCCCGGACCGCGCCGTCGGGAGTCAGGGCCACCACCTCGGCGACGGTCAGCGAACCCCGCGCGGACAGCGCGGCCGCGACGGCGACGGCGACCGCTCCGGCCACGCCCTCGGGGTGGGCGTGGGTGACCTCCGCGGAGCGCCCGGCCTCCGCCACGACCCGCGGGAGGCTGCCGTGGAAGAACGCGCCCAGCGGCGCCACCCGCATGGCCGCGCCGTTGCCGAG
This sequence comes from Streptomyces hygroscopicus subsp. hygroscopicus, assembly GCF_030269125.1. Taxonomy (GTDB): domain Bacteria; phylum Actinomycetota; class Actinomycetes; order Streptomycetales; family Streptomycetaceae; genus Streptomyces; species Streptomyces hygroscopicus_C. The sequence continues at coordinate 138,664 of NZ_BSSM01000016.1, forward strand.
ACTGCCCTCCCCGCCGAACAGCTCCCGCGCGAACTCCCGCCACTGACCGGGGAGTTCGCGCAGCCGGGGCAGCAACTGGTGCATGCCGTGGCCGTAACCGCGCGCGGGATCGGCGGCATAGCCGAGCGCGAAGGCCAGGGCCAGCTCGCGCGGGCGTACCTCGCCGTGTTCGTCCAGCACCCGCAGCAGGGCGAGGGCCATCGCCGTGTCGTCGGTCCAGTGCCACGGCGACTCCTCGGGGGTGCGCCGGTCGCGTATCTCCCGCAGGGCGCGGCGGGGTTCACGGAAGAGCGGGAACCAGCGTTCGCCGAAGGCGTCGCCGAGCGCCAGGCCCTCCAGGCTGCGGCGGGCGGCGGCCCGGTCCGTGGTCGCGGTCATGGTCGACGATTCTCCCTCGCGGGTCACAGCGGAGCGGCGGTGCGCAGCAGGAACAGCAGGGTGAGTGCCGAGTTGGCCGAGAACATCGCCGACAGGGCGGCGCCGGTGGCCGCGGTCCACACCGCGAGGCCGGCCGCCGTGAACAGGGACGGCCAGGCGCGCGCCGCCGGGGCCGGTCCCAGCAGGGCGGCGACCCGGCGGGGGAGCGGGCCGGGCGCGGCGAGCGCGGGCAGCGTCGGCGCGGGCGCCGGCCGGGCGGAGGCCAGCGCCGCCCGGCCGATCGCGTGGGCCACGGCCCTGCGGCTGCCCACGGCCCGCGCGGCGTCCTCGTCGGCCCACCGTTCCGCCGCGTACGCCACCGCCGTGCGCAGCGGCAGCAGGAACGGGTTGGCGCAGGCGGCCAGTTGCACCAGCAGCAGATGACGGTGGTGCCGGGCGGCGAGATGGGCCCGCTCGTGTGCGAACAGCGCGCGCCGCTCCCGGGAGGCCAGGGCCCCGAGCATGCCCGTGGACACCACGACCCTCTCCCGCCGCCCGCCCGGCAGCGCGTAGGCGTACGGCACCGGGTCCGGCAGCACCGCCACCTCCGTGCGCGGTAACCCGGCGAGCGCGCGGTGGGCCCGCCGCCGTACCCGCACATGACGCGTCAGCGTACGGCAGCCCGCGGCGACGACCGCGAGCAGCGCGGGAATCGCGGCCTTGCCCGCGATCTCGTGCCGGGGCACGCTTTCGCGCACCTCCGGGTCCGACCAGCCGTCCGGCAGCGGATTGCCCGGGAGCTGGGCGGTGCCGACCACCATCAGCAGCGCCAGGCAGACCGTGCTGCACAGCGCCATCACGGTGGACACCGACGTCAGCAGCACGGTCGCGGTGCGCGGGTGCAGCCGCTGCTCGGCCAGCCGGGCGATCGGCCAGGCGGTCAGCGGCAGGACCAGGGGCAGGAAGACGAAGATTCCCATGCGCGTTCAGCCGTCGCCGGATTCCAGCAGTTCGCGCAGCAGTCGCTCGTCGCCCTCCGGCAGCGCGGTGATGAAGCTGGCGAGCACCGCCCGCCGGTCCTGCTCCCCGTCCAGGACCCGGCGCATCTTCAGCGCGGCGAGCCCCGCCTCGTCCGCGGCCGGCAGCCATACGAAGGAGCGCCCCTCGCGCCTGCGGGTGACGGCGTTCTTCGCCAGCAGCCGGCCGAGGACCGTCATCACGGTCGTGTAGGCGAGCCCGGCGGCCAGATGGTCCCGCACCCAGCCCGCGGTCACCGGACCGCCGGCCTCGTGCAGCGCCCCGAGCACCCGTGTCTCCAACGCCCCCTGCGCCCTGCGCCGACGGTGCGCGTCCGGCTCCGCCACCCGCGATCTCCCTTCCAGCCCGCCGCTTCCCTGCCCCGACCCCTCGTTGCCGAAGGAGCGTCACATCGTACCGAGCGGAGATGCGCCCTCATCCTTCTACAGTGTTGTAGATTCACATCGGCGAACCGGTGAGGGCGACGAGACCAAGGGAGCGGACCCGTGTCGGTCAACCTGAGCAAGGGTCAGCGGATCAGCCTCGACAAGACGGACGGCGGCGCGCTGAACGCCGTGCGGATGGGCCTGGGCTGGCGGGCCGCACCGCGCAAGGGGTTCCTGGCCAGACTGGCCGGCACCCGGGAGATCGACCTCGACGCCTCCGCCCTGCTGTTCGCGGGCGGGCGACTCGCGGACGTCGTCTTCTTCCGCCATCTGGCGAGCGACGACGGTTCGGTACGGCACCTCGGTGACAACCTCGTCGGCGGCGCGGGCGCCGGGAGCGACGACGAGGTCATCCTGGTGGACCTGGCGCGCGTCCCCGGCCAGGTCGACCAGATCGTGTTCACCGTCAACTCCTTCACGGGACAGACCTTCGGCGAGGTGCGGGACGCCTTCTGCCGCCTCGTCGACGAGCGGACCGGCGAGGAACTCGCCCGCTACACCCTCAGCGGCGGCGGCGCCTGCACGGCGCAGATCATGGCGAAGCTCCACCGCGCGGGCGCGGGCCGGCAGTTGCAGGCCCTCGGCGAACCGGCGTCGGGGCGCACCTTCCAGGACCTGCTGCCCGCGATCTCCGCCCATCTGTGAACGGTCTTGATCCGATCATTGCGTGAACATGGAACCGGTGAGGGGCGGAACTCGTTGATCATCCTGGACGCGGTTTCCCGCGGTGGCCCTGGAGGACATGCATGAGCGCGACCCTGGCCAAGGGCGGCAACGTGTCGCTGAGCAGACAGGCCCCGGGGCTGACCGCCGTGACGGTCGGGCTGGGCTGGCAGGCCGGGAGCGGCTGCGAGCTGGACGCCGGCGCGTTGCTCTGCGACGGCTCCGGCTGGGTGCCGTCCGACGAGCACTTCGTCCGCCGCGACAACCCGCGCAGTCCCGACGGATCGGTCCGGCACTCCGGCCGGGGCGGACCCGTCGGCGGGGACGACCAGCGGATCCGGATCGACCTCACCCGGGTCCCGGCCGCCGTGGACAAGGTCGTCTTCCCGGTGTTCCCGAACGGGGCGGCGGGGCACGGCGACACCTTCGGACAGGTGCGGCAGGCCCGCATCCGCGTCCTCGACGAGGACGGCGACACCGAACTGGCCCGCTTCGAGCTGACCGGCGCGGCCCTCGGGAACGAGACGGCACTGGTCCTCGGCGAGCTGTACCGGCACGGCGCGGACTGGAAGTTCCGCGCGGTGGGCCAGGGTTACGCCTCGGGTCTCGCGGGCCTCGCGGGCGACTACGGGGTGACCGTGCCGCGGGAGACGGCGGGTGAACCGGCGCCGGGGCCCGAGGCCGCTCGGGGGCCGGGTCCGATGCCGGTGTCCGACCCGGCGCCCCGGAAGGCTCCGGGTCCGTACGCCGCCCCCGCACCGCCCGTCCCGCAGGCCGTGCCCGCACCGCCCGTCGCCCCCGCGTCCGCCGTGTCCCCGCCCTCCCCCGGGAGTTCCCCCATGACCTGTTTCTTCGACCCCGACCACGGCCCTGGCGTGGTGACCGTGACCTGGTCCCCGCAGTGGGGCGTGCCCCGCCCCGTCCAGACGTGCGGCGGCTGCGCCCAGCGGGTGCAGAGCACGGTGCCGCCCTTCTACACCCCGCCCCAGCAGGGTTACCCCCAGCCGGTACCGCAGGGTTACGCGCCGCAGGGCTACCCCCCTCAGGGTTATCCGCAGCAGGGATACGCCCAGCCGTACGACGACCGTCACCACGGCCACCACCACGGCCACGGAGAGCACGGCGGCCGCCGGTTCGGCGCGGGCGCGGTCATCGGCGCCGGTGCGGCCGGACTCGTCGGCGGCGCGCTGCTGAACGAGGCGTTCGACGACGACGAGCCGGACGTCGTCAACAACTTCTTCGAGGAGTGACGTCCGCCTCGCGCGGATGACTCGAACTCCCCGGTCCGGCGGCGGGTCCGGACCGCCGCCGCGACCGGACGCCTACACTGGGTCGGCGCATCTGCGTCGGCTGGGCTGAGGGCGGGGACGGGAGAAGGTCGTGACGGACATCGCCGGGGGCTACGACGATCCGCCCGCCGAGGTGCTGACCGAGGCCGCCGCCGCGTTCGGACTGCTCGCCTCCTCCGCCCGGCTCCATCTGATGTGGGCCCTGGCACAGGGTGAGAGCGATGTCACACACCTCGCCGACCGGGTGGGCGGCGCGCTGCCCGCGGTCAGCCAGCACCTGGCGAAGCTGAAGCTCGCCGGGCTCGTCCGCTCCCGCCGCGAGGGCCGGCGGCAGGTGTACTACATCGACGATCCGGACGTCGTGACCCTGGTCCGCGTGATGGTCGGCCAGCTCACCGCCCGCGCCCGGCACACCGCCGCCCCCGTTCGCCGGCTGCACGGGATCGGCGGCTGACCGTCACCGCTCCTTCCGGCCACCGGGCAGCCGGTCCGGGTAAGAACCCCCGCCTGTACGCTCCGCTCATAGACGGGGCGCGTAAACTCCGGCTGCCGTACCACCTCGCCCGGCCCGTGGGTGCGATGAGGTGCCTCACCTGTGAATCTCGTGTGCATCCCTGCTGTTCCGGGCCATTTGTTTGTTAGATTGCGCAACTACGCAATCGAGGTGGGGCGGCACGGCACCGCCTCGTACACCACCGCGCACGCCCGGCCGCAGCGTCGACGGCCCGGCCCGACCGTTCAGGGGAGTGGGAGATGAGCGACCCGTGGGACGGGCCGGCCGGCCAGGCCACACGCCGCCGCGACCGGCGGGTGCCCGGCCAGCGGGCGTCCGAGCCGGACGCCGCGCGTTCCGAGGCACCACGCGCTGACGAGGACCGCCCCCAGGGCGGCCGGGCCGCGGCCCGCGCGGCGGCCCGCTCCCGCGGGGGAAGACGTGCCCGCAGGGCCCGCCCGGCGCCGCGCGGCAAGCGCGTGCTGAAGACCGTCGCGATATCCCTGTCGACGCTCATCGTGGTCACCGCCGGCGCGGGCTGGTGGTTCTACGAGCACTTGAACGGCAACATCCACAGCCTCTCCCTCGACGGCAAGGGCGGCACCGAGAAGGCCGACGCCTTCGGCCGCACCCCGATCAACATCCTGGTGATGGGCTCGGACGGGCGCACCAGCGCGGCGGACTGCAAGCTCGGCGGCGGCTGTTCCCACACCGGCGTGCAGACCGGCAGCAACGCGGACGTGGAGATGGTGGTGCACATATCCGCCGACCGCTCCAACGCCACCGTGATGAGCATCCCGCGCGACACCATGACGCAGGTCCCGGCGTGCAAGAACACCGAGAACGGCCAGTCCACCGCGGGCTACTTCGGCCAGATCAACAGCGCCCTCCAGTACGGCCCCGCCTGCCAGGTGGCGACCGTCCACCAGCTCACCGGCATCCCCATCGACCACTTCGTCAAGCTCGACTTCTCCGGCGTGGTCAAGATGTCCGACGCGGTCGGCGGCGTCCCCGTGTGCGTCAGTGACAACGTCTACGACACCTACTCGCACCTGAAGCTGTCCAAGGGCACGCACACCCTCAAGGGCGTCGCGGCCCTGGAGTTCGTGCGCTCCCGGCACGGTTTCGGCGACGGCAGCGACCTGGGTCGTACGATCTCCCAGCACATCTTCCTCAGCTCGATGATCCGCAAGTTCAAGAGCGCGGGCACGCTCACCGACCCCGGCGCGGTCTACGATCTCGCGGACGCCGCCACCAAGGCGCTCACCGTGGACGACGGGCTCGGCACGGTGAAGAAACTGATCGCGCTCGCCTCGGACGTGAACAAGGTCCCCACCAAGCGGATGACCTTCACCACCATGCAGACGGCGGCCGACCCGTCCGACGACAACCGTGTGGTGGTGGGCCCCGGCGCCAAGACACTCTTCGCCACCATCGCCAACGACCAGTCCCTGACGACCGGGTCCGGCGGCAAGAGCGCGGCGGCCTCCGCCGCCAAGAAGGCCACCACGCCGAGCGTGCCCGCCGCGCAGATCGCCGTGACGGTCGAGAACGGCACCGCCGTCACCGGCCGCGCCTCCGCCATCGCCACCGCGCTCACCGACCAGGGCTTCGGCTCCGGTACGACCACCGCCAACGCGCCGAGCCCGGCGGCGACCACCACGCTGACCTATGGCGACGGTCAGAAGGGCGCGGCCCAGACGGTCGCCAAGGCTCTCGGCCTGTCCGGCTCGCACCTCAAGCAGGGCACCGGCACCGGCCTGACCCTGGTCATCGGTGGCGACTGGACCAGCGGCACCACCTTCCCCGGCGGCTCCACGGGCCCCGCCGACACCAAGACGGCGGTCTCCAACGCCCACGCCTCGACGGCCGACCAGGCCAAGGCGTGCGCCAAGGTCAGCTCGTACAGGACGGTCACGCTCAACGGGGTGCCCATGACGCCGTCCGAGGCGTACGCGGAGGCCCGGAACAAGCCGGACTCCGACTCCTGAGCCCCGGTGCCGTCAGACGGGCCGCTGCGAGGCCGCCGCGTCGGGACGCAGGTCGGCGAGGGTGAGCGGATGCGCCGGCGGATCGGGCAGCGCGATGCGGGAGGTGACGTCGAGACGGCCGCCCACGTGCAGCAGCTCGCCGGGTGCGAGCAGCCGCCAGCGCGGGTCCTCGTCCATGGGCTCGCTGGCCACGACGGCGGAGGAGAGGCCGGCCAGCGCCGCCGAGCGCACCCGCAGCCGCCCGTGCCGGCCGGTGTGGTCGAGATGGCGTGAGCCGTGATGGCCGCCGGCCGGCCGCTCCAGGACGTACAGCTCGTGGGTGTCCGGGTAGCGCAGGGCCCACAGTTCGCCGGCCGTCACGAGGATGACGTTCAGCGCGAACAGCGGCAGGTTCCCGGCGACCCACCGGGCCGCGGCCACGAGCCCCGCCGCCACGTCACCGCCGTGGGCCTCGGTCTCCCGGGTCACGAGGGCGAAGAACCGCTCGGAGTCGGTGTCGCCACGGACCAGGGCGCGGTCCTCGCCCAGGTGGCGGTCGAGCAGGTCGAGTCCCTCGATCACCCCGTTGTGCGCCAGCAGGCGGCCCCGCTGCTCGAAGGGGTGGGTGTTGCGCACGTCCAGGCCGCCCGTCGAGGCGTACCGGATGTGCGCGAGGAAGGTGGCGGACTCCACGTCCCGGGCCTCCTCGGCGAAGGCGCGGTCCTCGTACGCGGCGATCGGCGCCTTGTGCACCTCGGGTGTGCCGTCGGCCCCGTAGTACCCGAGCCCGGTGCCGTCCGGCTCCCGGTGGCTCTGCGCGCTGAGGCTGTCGGGTGCCTCCAGCAGCCAGAAGGTGGCACGGGTGCGCCGGGGAGCGCTGGTCAGCCCGAACAAGCGGCACACGGGGTCCTCCGCACAGACGGCACCTCCGAACAGAAGGTCAATCCGTTCATACCCCAGGCAAAAGGAAGATACCGGCAGGAGGGGGTGAGAGTCATGGGAACCTGAAGGAACCGCAACGCGTCCCGTTTTCCGCTCGGAATCCCCCCGAAGCCCTGCACAGGCCCTGCACAGTGTGGGGGTGCGGTCACCCGGCCGTCACCAGCACCACGCACAGCACCACGCGCACAAGGGGGACCTCTGTGTCCGTTTCCGTTCTCACGACCGTTCGCCGCCTGACCGCCGCCACCGCCGTCGCGGCCGCCGTCGTCGGTGCCGCGCTGCCCGCCGCGGCCGCCGGCCGGCACTCGGGCCGCTCGCACGGTGTGGTGTACATCAGCGATGTGCGCCACGGCGCCACGGGCCGGGGCGCCCGGTCCGACGGCGCGCTGGACCAGCAGTGGGTGGCCGTGACCAACGAGTCGCGCCGGGCGGTGAACCTGAACGGCTGGACGCTGTCGGACGCCGCCGGACACACCTTCACGTTCCGCCACTACTCCCTCGGCGCCCGCGCCACGGTCCGTGTCCACACCGGAGTCGGCCACGACACCGGGTCCGACCTGTTCCAGGACCGCCGCTCCCAGGTCTGGGACAAGTCGGACACCGCCAAGCTGCGTGACGACCGTGGCCGCCTCGTCGACCAGGTCTCCTGGAACCGGCACCGCACCACGACCCGCACGGGCGGCCACCGTCACTGATCCCGGTCCCGACCGGCCGAGGTGGACGGTGCGGGCGGCGCGCGGACCCTCCGGGGCGGGGCGTCGCCCGCTCGGTGTGACGGCGGGTCCTCGCGTGACGGCCGGTCAGAGCATGGACTCCAGCGCCTGCTCGAAGGTCGGATGGCGGAAGGTGAAGCCCGCCTTCAACAGGGCCGTCGGGACGACGCGCGCACTGCACGTGATGCTCGTCGCGAACTCGCCGAGTGCCGCGCGGAGGGCGAAGGAGGGGACCGGGGCGAGGGCCGGGCGGTGCAGGAAGCGGCCCAGAGCCCGGGTGACCTCACGGTTCGTCGGCGGCTCGGGAGCCGTGAAGTTGACGGGACCCGACAGGGCGTCGGTGTCGAGGGCGAAGCGCAGAGCCGCGATGTGGTCGGTCAGGGAGATGAACGGCCAGTACTGGTCCCCGGACCCGAGCCGCCCGCCGAGGCCCAGCCGGAACAACGGCAGCATCTTCCCGAAGGCTCCGCCCTCGCCCGCGACCACCAGCCCGGTCCGCGGATGCACCACGCGGATTCCGGCCTCCCGCGCCGGTCCTGCCGCGGCCTCCCACGCGACACAGACGGACGCCAGGAAATCGCTCCCGGCCGGCGCGCTCTCGTCCACGATCCGGCTGCCGGTGTCCCCGTAGTACCCGGTCGCGGATGCCGACACCAGCACTCGCGGCGGAACGGCCGCGCCGGCGCACGCCCGCGCGATGGTCTGGGTGCCGCACACCCGGCTGTCCCGGATCTCCCGCTTGTACGAGGCGGTCCACCGCCTGTCCCCGACCCCGGCTCCCGCCAGGTGCACCACCGCCTCCGCCCCCGCCAGCGCGACCTCACCCCCGGCCGGATCCCAGCGTGCCACCTCGCTGCCGTCGCGCGGACCGGCGGCCGGGGCACCGCGGACCAGCCGGACGACCTGGTGCCCGTCGTCCAGGAGCGAGCGGACGAGGGCGGAACCGATGAGTCCGTTGGACCCGGTGATCGCGACGCGCATGGCGTCCTCCAGGGGCGGTGGTGATGAGAGTGCGCTGATGTCTCTCCCGATTCAAGCCTGAAACGGACCGGTTTGCGCCGCGCCCCTCCGGACCGTGCTCAGGCGTCGGCGACCGCCCAGGCCGAGCATCCCGCCGTGTACGAGCCGGCCTCGCGCGCGGCCCGCTCGGCGTCGCGGGCGCGGATCGCCTCCACGAGCCCCGCGTGATCCTGGTACCGCTCGGGCGACAACTCGTCGCGGAAGTGGTCGAGCAGCGACTCGCGGATCACCTCGCCCAGGTCCGCGTGCAGTCCGATCAGCACCACGTTGTGGGAGGCGGCGACGACGGCCAGGTGGAAGGCGGCGTCGGCGTCCACGAAGACGATCCGGTCACCGGACGACCACGCCCGCTCCCGCTGGGCGAGCGCGGCGTCGAGCCGGCGCAGGTCGTCCGCGGTGTGCCTGACGGCGGCCAGGCGTGCCGCCCGTGTCTCCAGGGCGCCGCGCACCTCGCTCACGTCGTCGGCGGGGGCCTCGGCGAAGCGGGCCCGCATCACCCCGGCCAACTCGCTGGTCGCCCGCACGTAGGTGCCCGAGCCGTGCCGGGTCTCCAGCAGCCCGGTGTGGGCGAGGGCCCGCACGGCCTCCCGGACGGTGTTGCGCGCCACTCCGAGTCGCTCGACCAGCTCCGGCTCACTGGGAATCCGCGTACCCACCGGCCACACACCGGAGGTGACCTGGCGCCGCAGCCGGTCGATCACCTGGTCGGACAGCACTTCGCGACGGACACGCTCCAGACTCATCCTCTGATTCTACGAGGGGCCATTGGACGTCGGGTCATCCCATGAGTCAACATAGCGCCATGCTGAGCGATGGACGGACGAGTCGACAGGCCCCCCGTGCCGACGAGGACGCGGGGGCAGGCTCGCGGGCGCGTCGGCTGGCGGTCCTGGCCGTCGTCATGGCGGCGCTCAACCTGCGCCCGGCGGTCACCAGCCTGGGCCCGGTCCTCGAAGAGGTGCGCACCTCGCTCGCCATGAGCGGCACCGCCGCGGGGCTGCTGACGTCCGTTCCCGCCGCCTGTTTCGCGGTGGTCGGCTTCGCCGCGCCGCGGTTGGCCCGGCGCCTCGGCCCGAGCGGAGCCGTCCTGGCCGGCTCCGTGGCACTGGCGCTCGGCCTCGCCCTGCGTCCGCTCGCCGTGAACGCCACGCTCTTCGTCGTGCTCAGCGCCGTCGCGCTCGCCGGGATCGCCATCGCCAACGTGCTGCTTCCGGCAGTGGTCAAGCAGCGATTCCCGGATCGGGTCGGCGCGATGACGGGCCTGTACGCCATGGCGCTGAACGCCGGCGCCTCCGGTGCCGCCGCGATCACGGTGCCGGTGACCCGGGCGCTCGGCGGCGACTGGCGGTTCGGGCTCGGGGGCTGGGCCGTGCTCGCCGTCCTGGCCGTACCACCCTGGCTCGGTCTGGCCCGTCGCCGTGCGCGGGCCGCCGGTCCGCGCGCAGAGGTGCCGCGACGCACGCCTGCGGCCGGCGTCCGCCTCACCCGCGATCCGACGGCCTGGGCGCTCACCGCCTACTTCGGCCTCCAGGCCAGTGCCGCGTACATCCTCATCGGCTGGCTGCCGCAGATCTTCCGCGACGCGGGCCTCTCGGCCGAGGCCGCCGGACTGCTGTTCTCCGTGACCTCGCTGCTCGGCGTCCCGTTGTCCTTCGTGCTGTCCGCCGTCGCCGGGCGGCTTCGCGGCCAGAGCGGCATCGCGCTCCTCGTCGGCGGGTGCGGCCTGGCCGGCTTCGCCGGACTGTGGGCCGCGCCGGCCACGGCGCCCTGGCTCTGGGCCGCGCTGCTCGGCGTGGCCAACTGCTCCTTTCCGCTGGCCCTGACGATGATCGGCATGCGCGGCCGGGACGGGGACACCGTCGCCCGCCTCTCCGGCTTCGTACAGAGCTTCGGCTATCTGCTGTCGATCCCCGGGCCCGTCGTCGTCGGCGTCCTCTACCAGCATTCCGGCGGCTGGCGGACCCCTCTGGTGTTCGTGATGGCGCTGACGGTCGTGCAGTCGGGAGCCGGGCTGCTGGCCGGCCGTGACCGTCAGGTCGGCTGACACCGTGTCACCCGCCACGCGTTCGGGACCGTCTCCGTCCGGAGCGTGAAACCGCACTCCGCGCCCTGCTCGGCCGGGCGAACCGGTCCCCTTCGATCCCCTGTGTCCCTGCCTCCCCAGCGGTCCGTGGAGACCCGGTCGCGAGAGGGGCGGTGGGGTAGGGTACGGGCTGCTTGGTTCAACGTTCAGCTTGAGGAGGGTCCATGGCTCAGCAGGAGCGAGCTGTGCGAACCCGACGCGCTGTGCTGGAGGCCGCCGCCGCGGTGTTCGCCGAGCGCGGCTATGCCGCGGCGACCATCGCCGAGATCCTCAACCGGGCCGGAGTCACCAAGGGCGCCCTCTACTTCCACTTCGACTCCAAGGCGGCCCTCGCGCGCGGGGTGCTCCAGGAACAGATATCCGCCGAGTACCACGTCCCCCGCGAGGTCAAGCTCCAGGAGTGGGTGGACGCGGGCATGACGCTGGCCGACCGGCTGCCGCGTGAACCCTTGCTCCTGGCCGGAGTCCGGCTCTCGGCCGACCTCCAGGGGCGGAACGTCTTCGGCAGCGCCTGGCCCGCCTGGGCCGAACTCACCGCCTCGCTGCTGGCGGAGGCCAGGGCCCGGGACGAGGTGCTGCCGCACGTGGAACCCGAGGAGACCGCGCAGGTCTTCCTCGGGGCCTGGACAGGGGTCCAGCTCGTCTCGCAGGCCGTCGCCGACTGGGCCGATCTGGACGAGCGGATGTCGGCGCTCTTCAACCATCTGCTGCCCGCGATAGCCGTCCCCGCCGTCCTCGTCCGCCTCGACACCGCCCCGGACCGCGGTGCGCGCGTGATCGACGAGGTACGACGCCGGTCCCGGGCCGCGCTCGCCGACGTCCCCCGCTGAAGCAACCCCGACTGCACCCGTCGACCGAACCTCCCCTCGACCGGACCGTCCCGATGGAGCCGCCTCCACCGCGCCGCCCCCCGACCGGCCACGCCCTCGCCGGAAAGGCCGGCACGGGAGCCGGGAATGGGACGGGACCCTCTTCGCGGGCGCGACCGACCACGACGAGCGCGGCGGGTTCCGGTATCCCCTCTGCTTGACGCCCCTGTCGGCCGAGGCGCTGCCCGCCGGCCGCGGTCGTCTCCTCGACGCGGGGCGCGGCCCCGGCCCCTTCCCGCTCGTCGCCCCTCCCGGAAGCCGTCGGCAGCGATCCAGGCTCGGGGGTGGTCCGGGCGGTCGAGCGGTGGGTCGTCGCCGCGGGGGTGGCGGGGCGGGCCGTGGATGCGGGTGCGTGCCGGGGAACTCACGGCCGGGCTCGGCGTGTTCGACGCCGTGGTCCGCGCCCGGTCCTTCCACCCACCGGACCGACCGGAACGCGGCCGGGCCCGCGTCGTCCCCGCGGTGCTCCGGCCCGGCGGCGCGCTGGTCGTCTCGCCGGCCTGAAAGGCGAGCACCGGACGACGGAGGGACGCCGTGCCCCGCGAGGACATCGCCGGTCCGGTCGAGGCGTACCCCCGCCGCCCGCGGCCTGCCGCGCGGGCCGCGTCCGGGGACGAGGCCGCGATCCCCGCGCACGCCGGCCCCGTCGACCCGAGCGCTCAAGTCGCCCCCGGCGGCGAGGTGTCGGCGCGCACCGCCGGCGACGTCGTCGCCCGTACCCTCTCGTGCTCCTCCGCCACCGCACATGGTGGGCACGCGCCGGGACGCCATCGGAGCGGAGCCGGGCGGCCTGCTCGCCCCGGGCCTCCCGGGCGGGCGCTCCGCCGAGCGGCCGCGGGCACCGATGTCTCAACGGGCGGATTTCCGGACCGATTTGCTCCGCTTGAGGTGCGGCACAGGCCACGCGGAATCCGGTGCGAAGAACGTATCGTCGGTCACTACGATGTGATCCCTAAGACAACCATTCGACCGGCTCGTCGGACATGGGCCGGTCGGGGTCGCCGATGCCAGGGACCGCTCCCCGGGCTGCGGTGATCTTCCTTCACAGGAGGACCCTCCCGCATGTTCCGACGTATTGGTGCTGCCGTCGTCCGGCACCCGGTCTGGACGATCGTGGCATGGCTGATCGCCGCGGTGGCGATCGTCGCCACCGCCCCAGGCCTGCCCTCGAACAGTGACGAGAGCAGCTTTCTGCCCAAGAGCTACGAATCGATCAAAGCCGCGGATCTCCAGCAGAAGGCGTTCCCCAGCGCCTTCACCCCGTCCGCGATCGCGCTCTACCAGCGCACCGACGGCGGCCGGCTGACCGCCGCCGACCAGAAGGACGTCGCCCGGATCACCACCGAGCTGGGCGCGAAGAAGATCGACCAGGTACAGAAGGTGGTCCCCGGCCCGCCGTCCAAGGACGGCAGGTACGCCATGACCCTGGTCCAGATGGACAGCAAGAGCGCCGGCCAGCCCGTACAGGCCGACGCGGCCAGGACGTTGCGCGAGGACGTCAAGCAACTGGCCAAGGGCACTCATCTCGACGTCAGACTGGGCGGCTCCGCCGCGCAGGCCCTCGACCAGCAGGACTCCTCCAAGCGCGGCCAGGCGCTGATCGGCTTCGGCACCTTCGCCATCATCCTGGTGACCCTGCTGATCATCTTCCGGGCACCGATCCTGGCCGTCCTGCCGCTGGTCCTCATCGGCCTGGTCTCGGCCGTGGCCAACGGGCTGATCGCCTACGCCACCAAGGTGTTCGGGCTCCAGGCCAACAGCTCGATCTCGTCCATCCTGATCGTGGTGCTCTTCGGCGTGGGCACCGACTACTTCCTGTTCCTGATGTTCCGTTACCGCGAACGCCTCAGGGCCGGCGACGAGCCCAAGGAGGCCATGATCAACGCGGTCGGCCGGGTCGGCGAAGCCATCGCCTCGGCCGCCGGCGCGGTCATCATCGCCTTCCTCGCGCTGGTCCTGTCCACCCTCGGCTTCCTCAAGCAGATGGGCCCGGCGCTCGCCATCGCGGTCGCCGCCACCCTGGTCGCCGGCCTGACCCTGATCCCGGCCGTGGTCTCCCTCATCGGCCCCAGGGTCTTCTGGCCCTCCAAGTCCTGGCAGAAGGAGCCGGAGAACGCCCGGTTCGCCGCGCTCGGCCGCGCGGTGCGGCGCCGCCCGGCGCTGACCGCCGTCGCCTCCGGCCTCGTCCTGCTCGCGCTGTCGGTCGGCACGCTCGGCTACAAGGCCACCTTCGACCTGGCCTCGGGCTCGATGCCCAAGACCAAGGAGTCCATGGTCGTCCAGGACCGGATGCAGAAGGCGTACTCGGCGGGTGCCGCCGCGCCCACGGACGTGTACCTCTCCAGCACCGACGGCAAGCCGCTCGACAAGAGCGCCTTCGCCGGGTACGCACGGAAGCTCGGCGCGGTGGACGGCGTCGCGAGCGCCCGGATGAGCCAGCTCAACAAGGACGGCACCACCGCCGACTTCACCGTCACCCTCAAGTACGAGGCGTCGACGGACCGCGCGATCGACGCCGTCCAGGGGGTGCGCGACGTCGCGCACGCGGACGCGCCCGCCGGCACCGAGGCGCTGGTCGGCGGCATGTCCTCGATCTACAAGGACATCAACGCGGCCGTCAACCACGACTACCGCACGGTGTTCCCCCTCGCCGCCGTCCTCATCATGGTCATCCTCGGCCTGCTGCTGCGCAGCGTCGTGGCGCCCTGGTACCTGATCGCCTCGGTGGGCCTCGGCTTCGGTGCGACCCTCGGTGCCACGGTGTGGATCTTCCAGAAGGGGGAGGGGCACTCCGGCCTGATGTTCATGCTCCCGGTGATCATGTATCTCTTCGTGGTCGCCATCGGCACCGACTACAACATCCTCATGATCGCCCGGCTGCGCGAGGAGGCCCGCGAGGGCCGCGATCCGCGCGAGGCGGCCGGTATGGCCCTGCGGCACGCCGGGCCGACCGTCGCCGCGGCCGGGTTCATCCTGGCGGCGACCTTCGCCACCATGATGCTGGCCGGCAACTCGCTGCTCACGGAGATGGGTTTCGCGGTCTCCTTCGGCATCGCGATCGCCGCGTTCGTCATGGCGATGTTCTTCACGCCGAGCCTCACCGCGCTCATCGGACACGCGGCGTGGTGGCCGGGCCACGGCGACCGCGCGCAGCGGGCGGCCGGCCCGGTCCCCGCACAGGCCGCGGACATGGACGACCGCGATCCGGCGGGCCGAGGCCGCTGACACCGGCACCGCCCCGCGCGGGGGCACACCAGGGCGTACGGCCCCGGTGTGCCCCCGCTGCCTTCGGCGGGCCGCCCGTGGTGCGTGATCGGGGCGCAATCGGGACGCGTGCGGATCAACCCGACGCGGTACGGGGGAGACCGGGGGAGACGCCGTGGGGTCGAGGTGCCGGCGACCACGGTCGGAACGCCGTGAGCCACCTGGACATGGCACTGCGCGGCCGGCCCGCCGGCAGTGCGCCCGAGGACGTGGTGGAGAAGGCCACCGAGAAGGCGGGGCACCCGGTCCCGAGGACGGACGACCGGGACAACCGGTTGTCCGTCCTCGCCGCGTTCGCGGGCATCGCCGTCGGGAGCGGCACCGGCGCCGCCGTCGCCCTGCTCCACGGGGCCCTGGCCATGGTCCTGGCCGACGCCCCCATCGCCGGCCTGGGCGTCAGCGACCCGCGTACGTGGTCCCCGGCCGACTGGACCGCGGACGCGCTCCCGCACCTGGCCTACGGCCTGGTCACCTACGGGCTGGTCACCGCGGCCCACCGGGTCGGCCGACCGTCTGCCGCCCAGGGGGCGGCGCCCTCAGAGGAGCAGCAGCAGCGCCGCCACCGCGGTCAGCCCCGCGCAGACGCCCAGCGTCCAGGCCACGCACCGCCGTTTCAGCTCCTGGTAACGGTTCTCGTACTCCGCCCGCAGCGAGGTGCAGCGGGCGGCGACGCGTTCCAGGTCCTTGCGGGCCCGGCGCAGGGAATCCTCGACGTAACTCCGCTCGATCTCCGTGCGCTGGGCGGTGGTCAGCCAGTCCATGGACCGGACGAACTCCTGGGCACGCTGCTCGGCCTCCGCGACGCGGGCCTGCCAGAGCAGGTATCCCTCCACCTGGTTGCTCAGTTCCCCCTCGGTGGCCCCCCGCCGCAGGCTCGGGTCGCTCATACCGCGCCGTGCGCCTCTGCCTCGGCCAGCGCGATGTCCGGGTGGTGGAGGTCGAACGCCGGGGACTCGCTGCGGACGCGGGGCAGGGTGGTGAAGTTGTGCCGCGGGGGCGGGCAGGAGGTCGCCCACTCCAGGGAGCGGCCGTAGCCCCAGGGATCGTCCACACCGACCATCGGGGCGAACTTGGCCGTCTTCCAGACGTTGTAGAGGAACGGCAGCATCGACGCGCCGAGCAGGAAGGAGCCGATCGTGGAGACGGTGTTCAGGGCGGTGAAGCCGTCGGCCGCCAGGTAGTCGGCGTACCGGCGCGGCATGCCCTCGGCGCCCAGCCAGTGCTGGACCAGGAAGGTGATGTGGAAGCCGAAGAAGAGGGTCCAGAAGTGGATCTTGCCGAGGCGCTCGTCGAGCAGCTTCCCGGTGAACTTCGGCCACCAGAAGTAGAACCCGGCGAACATCGCGAACACCACGGTGCCGAAGATCGTGTAGTGGAAGTGGGCCACGACGAAGTAGGAGTCGGTGACGTGGAAGTCCATGGGCGGCGAGGCCAGGATGACTCCGGTCAGACCGCCGAAGAGGAACGTGACGAGGAATCCCATCGTCCACAGCATCGGCGTCTCGAAGGACAGCGAGCCCTTCCACATCGTGCCGATCCAGTTGAAGAACTTGACCCCGGTCGGAACCGCGATCAGGAACGTCATGAAGGAGAAGAACGGCAGCAGTACACCACCGGTGGCGTACATGTGATGCGCCCACACGGTCATCGAAAGACCCGAGATGGAGATCGTCGCGGCGATCAGGCCCATGTAGCCGAACATCGGCTTGCGGGAGAAGACCGGGATGATCTCGGAGACGATCCCGAAGAACGGCAGCGCGATGACGTACACCTCGGGATGGCCGAAGAACCAGAAGAGGTGCTGCCACAGCAGCGCGCCGCCGTTGGCCGCGTCGAAGATGTGGGCGCCGAACTTGCGGTCCGCCTCCAGGGCCAGCAGGGCGGCGGCGAGGACCGGGAACACCAGCAGGACCAGCACACCGGTCAGCAGCACGTTCCAGCAGAAGATCGGCAAGCGGAACATGGTGAGTCCCGGGGCGCGCATGCACAGGATCGTCGCGAGGAAGTTGACCGAGCCGAGGATGGTGCCGAAGCCGGAGAGGGTCAGACCCATGATGCCCATGTCGGCGCCGACGTTCGGCGTGTGGATCGCGTCCGACAGGGGCGGGTACATGAACCAGCCGAAGTCGGGGCCGCCCTGCGGGGTGAGCAGGGAGGCCGCCGCGATGAGCGAGCCGAACAGGTACAGCCAGTAGGCGAACATGTTCAGCCGGGGGAAGGCCACGTCGGGGGCGCCGATCTGGAGCGGCATGATCCAGTTCGCGAAACCGGCGAAGAGTGGTGTCGCGAACACCAGCAGCATGATCAGGCCGTGCATCGTGAACAACTCGTTGTACTGCGTGTTCGACATGATCTGCAGCCCCGGGCGGGCCAGTTCGGCGCGCATGAGGAGCGCCAGGACGCCGCCGATCAGGAAGAAGGCGAACGAGGTGATGAGGTACAGGGTGCCGATCGTCTTGTGGTCGGTGGTCGTCAGCCACTTCACCACGACATTGCCGGGCTGCTTGCGCCGCACCGGCACCTCGGCGTCGTAGGTGCCGGTCGGCCCCTTGGGCTCGTTCAGAATGCTCACAGCTGGTACGCCTCCCGGCGCTCGCAGGTTCGCCGACGTCAGTCATCCGACATCCTTGCGGCACCGGGCCGGGCACCGGCACCCGCGGCGGCCGGGACACGGCCGATCGGCTGACGTCGGTACCCGAACGGAGCATCGGGATACCTCGTTCGGAGCAGTGGGCCGAGGCTCAGGGGGAGTGGTTGGCGAAGGTCGCCAGGTAGGTGCCGTAGAGCAGGGAGAAGCCGGCGAGGTACGCGCACACCCGGCGGGCGGTGTCGGGGTCGGTGCGCCATTTGTGCACGAGCGCCCGCGCCGCGGGGATGAGCAGCGGGAACGCCGGCAGCAGAAAGCGCGGCTTGGACTCGAAGGGGCCCGAGACCAGCACGACCGGCAGCAGCAGCGCGGCGGTGTAGAGCAGCAGCGCGAGCGGTACCCGCTCCCGGCACAGCCGAACGAACAGGAACACCCCCGCCGCCACGACCACCAGCGCCACCGGGTAGATGACGCCGTCGGTCAGCGGCATCGTCGCGAGGAAGCGCAGCGTGCCCAGGCCCCCGTCGAAGCGCGATTCCCAGGCGCTCTGCACCTGGAAGTAGCCGTGCAGCAGGGCGCCCGTGCGATGCCCCACCAGCAGCAGGTACGCCATCCAGCCGAGCGGTGCCGCGAGGGCGCCGGCCCACAGGCCGAGCGGCACCCGCCCCCGGCGCCGTACGGCCTCGACGGCGGCCACGCCGAGGACGGCCGCGGCGGCGGCGTAGCCGTTCGGCCGGGTCAGGCCCGCGAGCGCGGCGAGCGCCCCGGCCGCCGGCCAGCGCTCGTCCAGCAGGGCGTACAGGCACCAGACGGCGAGGGCGATGAACAGGGGCTCGGTGTAGGCGAGGGTGAGGACCACCGAGTGCGGCAGGACGGCCCACAGGGCCACCATGGCGGTGGCGACCGAGCGGCCGTGGAGCCGGTGCCCGATCGCGTAGACGCCGACGGCGGCCAGCGCGGTCGCGGTCCAGGCGATCAGGAGCGCGGCCACGGCCGGGGAGACCAGGGGGATCCAGTCGAGCGCCCGGATGAGCCCCGGGTACAGGGGGAAGAACGCCCAGTCGGTCTGCACCGAGCCGGTGTCCGTGATGTGCAGCCGGGAGCCGTAGCCGTGCGTGGCGATGTGCAGGTACCAGACGGAGTCCCAGGAGTGGGCCAGGCCCTTGAGTATCGAGCGTCCGGTGAGCAGGTTCACCAGGACGACGAGGATCACCCCGGCCACCCGCACGGAGCCGAAGAGGACGAGCGCCCGCTGGACACCGGGCGGCCAGGCCCGGCGCTCGCGCCCTCGCGGGGACGGGCCGGGCCGTTCGCGGGCGGAGGCGTCACGGCGCTGCGGGGAGAACGTGCTCACCCTCCGACCTTGATCGGAGCCGCACGTCCGTGCAATGGGACCACGCCGATCAAGCCACTTCTGGCTTGTTTTATCTGCTGGTCAGAGCGTCGTAGGAGGAGAACACAAGACCGGCTTGCACCTACCGGTCCCGGTTCGGGCGGGTCATGCTGGAACGGCGGCCCGTCCGGGCCGAACCCCCGGGAAGGAGCCCCTGTGGACGGCTGGTACGTCGACGACCGCTGCACCAACTGCGACGTAGCCCGGCAGCTGGCGCCGGACCTGATCGACGAGAAGGACGGCAGGTCCCGCATCGTGCGCCGGCCGGAGACCGAGGAGGAGAACCGGCGTCTGCACGCCGCCGTCTTCGCCTGCCACACCCGCTCGATCCGCCCCGCCACCGGGCGGGCCGACGAGACTCTCGACCCGTTCCCGCTGGCCCTGGACGACACGGTCCTGCTGTGCGGCCACAACTCACGGCGCACCGCCGGCGCCAACTCCTACCTGCTCCGCCGCCCCTCCGGCACCCTCATGATGATCGACACCCCCCGCTGGAGCCCCGCCCTGGCCGACCGGTACACGGCGCTCGGGCGGATCACGGACGTGCTGCTCACCCACCGCGACCACGCCGCCCACGGCCGGCGCTACGCCGACCACCTCGGCGCCCGGCTGTGGATCCACGAGGGCGACCTCGACGCCGCGCCCGACGCGGACCGGGTGATCCGGGGCCTCGACCCACGCGAGATCGACGACGGCGTCACCGTCCATCCGCTGCCCGGCCACACCCGGGGCAGCGTGCTGTACCTCGCGGACGACCGGTACTGCTTCAGCGGCGACAGCTTCTACTGGTCGCGCTCGCTCGGCGATCTCACCGTCGCGCACAGCGTGACCTGGTACTCCATCGAGGAGCTGGCCGCCTCCCTGGCCCGCACGGCGGACCGGCTGCGCTTCGAGTGGGTCCTGCCGGGGCACGGCGACCGCAGGCACCTGCCCGCCGACGAGATGGCCCGCCGCCTGCGCGCGCTGACCGAGCACACCCGCACCCTGCGCCCGCGTCCCGTGGACTTCACGGCCGTACGGTGGTGAGGGGGCGGCGTACGAAGGGAGGTCGCCGTGTTGCTGGCGGAGTTTCTGACCCGGGTCCGTGACCGCGGGGAGTACCGGAGCCAGGAGGAGGCCGAGCACGTGAGCGAGGCCGTGCTGTGGACGCTGGCCACCCGGATGACCCCGGAGGAGGCCGACGAACTGGCGGCACGCCTGCCCGCGCCGCTGGACGAGGCGCTGCACCGGGACCGGGGCTGCGCCGAGTCCTTCGGGCGGGAGGAGTTCCTGCGGCGGGTGGCGCAGCAGACGGGCGCCAGGCCGCGGACGGCGGAGTGGGACGCCGGCGCGGTCCTGTCCACCGTGGCCGACTCGGTCCCCGGCGGCGAGCTGGACGAGCTGCTGTCCCGGCTGCCGGTCAGCTACGCGGAGATGTTCGGGCGGCCGGGGCGCGGGTGAGCCCCCGGGGCTCCCGGGGGCCTCCGTCAGCGCTGCCCGTGCGGCTCGGGTTCCTCCCGCGAGGCCCGCAGCCGCTCGTCGCACCACCGCTTGGCCGCGTCGGCGACCAGGGCCAGCGCGCGCGGGTCCTCGAACAGATGGGTGGCCCTGGGCACCAGGTGCAGGGAGTGCGGGGCGCGCAGCCGCCGGGCGGCCTCCTCGTTGAGCCGCCGCGCCTCGTGGTCCTGCGCGCCGACCACCAGCAGGACCGGCACCCGCACCCGCTCCAGCGCGTCGCCCGCCAGATCGGGCCGTCCGTCCCGTGACACCACGGTCAGCACCCGGTCCGGCCGCTCGGCGGCGGCCGTCAGCGCGGCGGCGGTGCCCGTGCCGGCGCCGAACAGCACCACCGGGATCCCGCGGGTGTCGGGCTGCTCCGCGAGCCAGTCGATCGCCCCGACCAGCCGGCGCGTGAGGAGCGGGATGTCGAAGCGGTGCCCGGCCCTCAGCGCGTCGTGCCGCTCCTCCCGCTCGTTGAGCAGGTCGAGCAGCAGCGTGCCGTACCCCGCCGTGCGCAGCTCGGCGGCCACGGCGCGGTTGCGGGTGCTGTGCCGGGAGCTGCCGTTGCCGTGCGCGAAGAGCACCACCGCCCGCGAGGGCGCCGGAACCACCAGGTCACCGTGGAGCGCGGCATCGTCCATGCGGACGAGAACCATCTCGGAGATCATCGGCCTCAACCCTTCCGGGGGCGCCGTTCCCGCCGAGCGATACGGCCCGGATGTCCACTTCCCATCATGCCCACGGGGCGCGGCCCCGGCACCCGGGGGCCGGCGGACCGCCATCACCGGCCGGTCAGCAGGAGGTGATCGAGGAGCAGGGCGAGCACGACCTGGGCGGCGAGCCGGGGGCGGGGCCGGGGGAGCAGGGAGCAGGGAGCAGGCGGGCAGCAGCCACAGCGCGAAGGGCAGCCAGATCCGCTCGGTCTCGGCCTTGCTCATCCCGGACAGGCCGGCCACCAGGAGCGCGAGCAGGGCGGCGCAGACGAGGACGGCGAGCCGGGCCCGGGGGCCGGTGCGGCGGCGCCGGAGCACGGCGCCCGCACGGCCAAGGCCCGCCGCGGTGGCCGGGCCGGTGATGAGCACGGCGCAGGCGAGGTCGGCCCACAGCCAGTAGCCGTAGGGGCGGACGCCGCCGACTCCCTGGCGGTAACGGATCGTCAGAAGACGGTAGCCGTCGAGCCAGTCGAAGCCGGCGAGGGAGAACACCGCGGGGAACACCGCCAGTCCGGCGAGGAGCGGGACCAGCGGGGAGGGACGGTCCCGTGGCCGGCGGCGGCCGAGGACGAGCACCGCCGCGCCGATGAGGGCGAAGAGGGTGAGGCCGTAGGAGAGGGAGCAGGTCAGTCCGAAGAGCAGACCGGCCCCGGCGCCCGCCCATGGGGAGGGGCGGGTCAGGGCGAGGGCGACGAGGTCACCTGAGGGGTGTCCATCCCGATCAGCAGGGCCGGGCCGTCGCAGTGGGCGAAGGCGTCCGCCAGGCGCTCGTCGAGGCCGCCCGCGCACTGCGGCAGCACCTCGAAGCCCGGGGGCAGCCAGCCGCCCGGCGCGCCGTCCAGGACGAGGAGCCGCCGGGACGCGGGCGCGGCCGCCACCGTGTGCAGGGGGTCGGCGAGTGCCGCCTCGGCGAGGCCCGCCGCCTCGACGGGCGTGAACGGCGGGGTCAGCCGCGTCTTGACCCGCCCCGGGCGCGGCTCCTTGGCGATCACGAGCAGTGTGGTCCCCGGGCCGCCCGGGGAGCGGTGAGCACCCGGCGCATGTCCCGCACCGCGCGCCAGGTCCCGGCCCAGGTCCCGGTCACCTTGGACAGCCCGGTGCGCGGCAGGTACGGCACGTCGCGCTCGCTGATCCGCCATCCGGCGTCGGCGGCCCGCACCACCATCTCCAGCGGATAGCCGCTGCGCCGGTCGGTGAGGTCCAGCGCGAGCAGCTCCTCCCGGCGAGCGGCCCGCAGCGGCCCGAGATCGTGCAGCCGCAGCCCGGTACGGCGGCGCAGCAGCCGGGCCAGCGCGAGGTTCCCGACGCGGGCGTGCGCCGGCCAGGCGTCCCGGCTCACCGGCCGCCTCCGGCCGAGCACCAGGTCGGCCCGCCCTTCGCGGACCTCCCGCACGAAGGGCACCAGCAGCGCGGGGTCGAGGGAGGCGTCGCAGTCACAGAAGCAGACGATGCGGGCGGTGGCGGCACTCAGCCCGGTGTGGCAGGCGGCGCCGAAACCGCGCCGGGGCTCGTCGAGCACGGTCGCGCCCAGCGCGCGGGCGATCCGGGCCGAGTCGTCGCGGGAACCGTTGTCGACGACGATGGCCCGCCACCCGGCCGGGATCCGCCCGAGCACCCAGGGCAGCGCCTCGGCCTCGTCCAGACAGGGCAGCACCACGTCGACGTCCGAAGAAGTGGTCGTCACGCCGTTCACCCTACGAACGGAAACCGTGCATTCCGGACTTCCGGTCCTTACGAAACGCGGACACCGCCCCGACCGCCGAACCATCGCGCCGCGCCCGGTGCGACGCTTGAGCCATGCAGCAGCAGTACGAGCCCCACCGGGCCGACGCCCCCGACCCGGCGGCCGGGAACCCGGAACCGGATCGCGGCCGGGCCCGGGTCCTGGTGGTGGACGACGACCCCACCGTCTCCGAGGTCGTCGCCGGATACCTGGACCGCGCCGGGTACACGGTCGACCGCGCCGACGACGGCCCCACAGCCCTCGGCCTCGCGCACGCCCACCGGCCGGACCTCGTCGTCCTCGACCTCATGCTGCCCGGCATGGACGGCCTGGAGGTGTGCAGGCGGATGCGGGAGCAGGGGCCGGTGCCGGTCATCATGCTCACCGCCCGCGGCGACGAGGAGGACCGCGTCCTCGGCCTGGAGGTCGGCGCCGACGACTACGTCACCAAGCCCTTCAGTCCCCGTGAACTCGTGCTGCGCGTGGAGTCCGTACTGCGCCGCAGCCGCCCCTCCGCCACCGGGCACCGGCTGGCCGCGGCCGGGCTCGCGGTCGACCCCGACGCCCGCCGCGCCACCAAGGAGGGCCGCGAACTCGCCCTTACGCTCAGGGAGTTCGATCTCCTCGCGTTCTTCCTGCGGCACCCCGGGCGGGCCGTCGCCCGCGAGGAGCTGATGCGCGAGGTCTGGGGCTGGGACTTCGGCGACCTGTCCACCGTCACGGTGCACGTCCGGCGGCTGCGCGGCAAGATCGAGGACGACCCGGCCAGGCCCCGGCTGATCCGGACCGTGTGGGGCGTCGGTTACCGCTTCGAGCCGGACGGCACGGGGGACTGACCGTGCGCGACCTCCTCCTCATCGCCCTCTACGCCTTCGCCGCGGCCGCCGCCACGGGCCTCGCCGGGGCGGGCGTGCTGCGGCTGATCCGGCGGCGCTCGCTCACCGCGTCCCTCGCCGTCGTCGCCGCGGTCGGGGTCCTCGCCATGCTCGCCGGGACCCTCGCGGTCGCCTGGGCCATGTTCCTGTCCCCGCACGACCTGACCGCCGTCACCACCGTCGTCGCCATGGCGGCCGTCGTCTCCCTGGTCACCGCCCTGCTGCTCGGCCGCTGGGTGGTCGCCCGCAGCCGTGAACTCGCCGACGCGGCCCGCTCGTTCGGCGACGGCGGCGCCTTCGCCGCGCCCGACGGCCCCGCGACCGCCGAACTGGAGGAACTCAGCCGGGAGCTGGCGGCCACCAGCGCCCGGCTCGCCGAGTCCCGCGAGCGGGAGCGGGCGTTGGAGACCTCCCGGCGGGAACTGGTCGCCTGGATCTCGCACGATCTGCGCACCCCGCTCGCCGGACTGCGCGCCATGGCGGAGGCCCTGGAGGACGGCGTCGCAGCCGACCCCGACCGCTATCTGCGGCAGATCCGCGCCGAGGTGGAACGCCTCGACGCCATGGTGGGCGACCTCTTCGAACTCTCCCGCATCCACGCGGGCACCCTCCCGCTGAGCCTGTCCCGCGTCTCCCTGTACGACCTGGTCAGCGACGCGCTGGCCGGCGCCGACCCGCTGGCCAGGGAGCACGGGGTACGGCTGGTGGGCGAGCACGTCGCACCCGTGCCGGTGGAGGTGGACGGGCGGGAGATGAGCCGGGTGCTCGGCAATCTGCTGGTCAACGCCATCCGCCGGACTCCCGCCGACGGCACGGTCGCCGTCGCGGCCGAACGCACCGAGGAGGGCGTGGTGCTGTCCGTCACCGACGGCTGCGGCGGCATCCCCGAGGAGGACCTGCCGCGCGTCTTCGACACCGGCTGGCGCGGCACCGACGCGCGTACACCCCCGGCGGGCGCGGGCCTCGGCCTCGCCATCGTGCGGGGCATCGTGGAGGCCCACCGGGGCCGGGCCACCGTCCGCAACATCCCCGGCGGCTGCCGGTTCGAGGTGACGCTGCCGACCGCGCCGTAGCCCCGCGGAGCCGCACTGCCGGAGCCCGGCCCGCGCGAACTCCCGTACCCCCTCCTCGAATCCGACCCGGGGCCGCCGACCCGGCGCGGCCCGCAGCCGGGAGGAGTCGGCGGTGATGTGCCGTACGTCCCCCAGCCGGTACTCCCCGGTGACCACCGGCTCCGGTCCGCCGCACGCCTCGGCGAGCGCCCGTGCCAGTTCGCCGACGGTGCGCGGCTCACCGCTGCCGGTGTTGAACGCCGTGAGCGCGCCGGGCGCGGCCTCCGCCTCCAGCGCGGCCACGTTCGCCGCCGCCGCGTCCCGGACGTGCACGAAGTCCCGCCGCTGCCGGCCGTCCTCGAAGACGCGGGGAGCCTGACCGCGGGCGAGCGCGGAGCGGAGGAAGGCGGCGACGCCGGCATAGGGGGTGTCGCGGGGCGTAGACGTTGTGGTGGCGCAGGCAGATCGCGGTCCCGCCCGTCGAGCGGGCCCACGCGGCGGCCAGGTGCTCCTGGGCGAGCTTGGTCGCCGCGTACACGCTGCGGGGGTCCGCCGGTGCGTCCTCGCCGACCAGTCCGGGGGACAGCTCCGCCCCGCACGCCGGGCAGCGCGGCTCGAACCGGCCCGCTTCGAGGTGGGCCGCGAGGCGTGGGCCCGGTCGTACGGCACCGTGGCGCGGGCAGGTGTACCGGCCCTCGCCGTAGACGACCATGGACCCGGCCGGCAGCAGGCGCTCCACCCCCGCCCGCGCCATCGCGGCGACCAGCACGGCCGTACCCAGGTCGTTGCGCGAGACGTACTCCGGGGCATCGGCGACACCGTTGCCGAGGCCGACCATCGCCGCGTGGTGGCACACGGCGTCCACTTCGGCCGGCGCGCGGGTCAGCGCGGCCGCGTCCCGCACGTCCGCGCCGGGATCCGGGCGGACGTCGTACACCACCGGCTCGTGCCGTGCGCCCGCAGCGCCTCCACGACATGGGACCCGATGAATCCGGCGCCGCCGGTGACCAGTACGCGCATACGGTCACGCCGGCCGCGGCGGGCACCGCGCCTTCGGAGCGCGCGGGTCATGTCACGGGTCCGTAAGACCTTGCCTCAGCCGACGCGGAGCACCAGCACGCGGAGCCGTTGCGGGGAGGTCGACGCCCGCGCGGGGGCACTGCGGTGTCCCGGCGCGGGGCGCCGGGGCGCGGCCGGTGGCGGGCGGGGCGATGTCCGCGCCGCAGCCGGGGCACACCAGCGCGCCGTTGAGGTGCCGACGGCACTCGGAGCAGTAGTCCATCCGCGTCTCGCGGTCTTCCCTGTTCGGCTGCGGCGCCGGCCCGCCGGGGCCACGGCCTGCTCGTGTTCGTGCGGAGGATCGAGCGGCCGGTCACGCCGACGGGGCTTTGGAAAGGCTGTGTGCGGTCGGTGTGTCGCTCCCGCGCGGATTCGCCGGGAGCCGTGCGTCCGGCGTCCGGCGGCCGGCCGGAGAGACCGAGGAGCGGCGTCCGGGCCCGAGCGTGCCCGGACGCCGTCGGCAGGGCGCCGACGGCAGGCAGCCCCGGCCCTCTCCCCGCAACGGTGACCCGGTGCCCTTCGTCCGCGGGCTGAAGGGGCCCTCGGCGGAAGGCTTCGCGAACCCGGCCCCGGCGACGTACCCGGGACCGGGGCGCTGGTCAGCCGGTGGTCAGCAGGCGCCGTACGACATACCCGGCGGAGTCCACGCCGGAGGTGCCGCCCTCGACCAGGGCCGCGACCGCGATGTGCGCGTCGTAGGCGGTCAGCCAGCCGTTGGTGTGGTCGCCCTCCTCGGCCGTGCCCGTCTTGGCACCGACACCGGCGAGGCCGGCGAGGCGCGGGGCGGCGGTGCCACCGGTGGCGGCGGCGCGCATCATCGACTGGAGATAGCCCGCCGTCCGGGGCGAGATGGGCCGGGCCGCGCTTTCCTGCCGCTGCCCCGGCAGGATGACGGGCTGGCGGAATCCGGCGTTGCGTACGGTCGCCGCGACGGACGCCATGAACAGCGGGGTGGCCGTCACCCTGCCCTGCCCGATGAACTGGGCCGCCTGGTCGCCGCCCTGGGCGTCCGTCGGAATGCCGGGGTCGGTGGTGGCGACCCCGCCGCCGACGGACCAGCTGCCCATGCCGAAGACGTTCACGGCCTCGTCGTGCAGGGCGGAGGCGTCACCGTCGTGCACGAGGTAGTGGAAACCGTCCTTGATGAAGGACGTGTTGCACGACACGGCGAAGGCCTGCGCGAGGTTGGACTTCGGATTCGGCCTCACCCCCGGATCGTTGTGGAACAGCTGGCTGTTGGCCATCAGCGAAGGGGTGCACGGAGCCGGACTGGCCGGGGTGAGGCCCGCCTTGTCGAACAGGGCCGCCGACGTGATGATCTTCATGGTGGAGCCGGGGGACTTGATCCCGTTGATGGCGATGTCCCCGTCCGCGCCCGTGTGCGCGACCGCCAGGATGTGCCCGTTGCTCCAGTCCAGGGCCACCGTACCCGCGGGCATGCTGTGCAGGTGCGGGTCCTTGACCGCGCTCTCCGCGGCCGTCTGGAGCCGGGCGTCGATCGTCGTCCTGATGACCGGGGCGCTGCCCTTCGTGAAGGTCTTCAGCGTCCTGACGCCCGCTCCCTCGCCGTCCACGACGGCCACGCCGGTGCCGGGGCGGCCGCCGGTGGCCGTGCCGTTCTGCCGGATCGTCGCCGCGATGTCCCGCAGCGAGTCGAACCCGGACAGGTCCGTCCTGCCGTCGCTGGCCACCACCTTCGCGTCGCTCGCGCCCCGGGGCAGCGTGCCCGCGGTCAGCGACTGGCCGTCCCCGAGGCCCGGGTACAGCACCGAGTTGTTCCAGTGCACCGCCGCCGCGCCATTGGTGCTCTTGCGCACGGCCACCGCGCTCGGGTAACTCCAACTGCCGCCCGCCACCCGCGCGGTGACGGTGAACGTGACCTTCGTGGCCCCCGGGGTCGCGCTCGACGGGCCGGCCGGGAGGACGTCGCCGAACGTCACCTTCGTCAGACGCAGGCCGGCCTTGTACTGCCGCAGCGCCTGCGCCGCCGCGTCCGGCGCGTCGGTGTCCCCGGCCGCGCCGTCGAGGTTCTGCCCGGACCAGTAGCCGAGGAACGTCCTGGTCAGCTTCACCGCCTCGGCTCCGGAGGGCGGCGTGGTCGACACCGCCGACGGGTCGAAACCCGCGTCCTGCGTCCGGTCTCCGGCCGAACCGCCGGTCAGCCCGTGCAGGAGGTTGTAGGTCCCTATTCCCCCCAGAACGAGCAGCGCGGTGGTCGTACCGGCAATGCCGATCTTCACAGCTCTGTTCATGCGCCGGATCGTATGTACGTCCCATGGAGGTACGAGACGGCCGCGTCGGGATCGTTACCGGAATGTCGATGCGGACCGCTCAAAAAACCCGGCGCGGTACGACCCACCGGCCCGGCGGCGCCACCGTGTCGGCCGTCGGACGATTAAAGCGGACGATACTGGTGTAAAAGTGAGACTGATGGAACCAGCGCGCGAGAGCGACACCGCAGCCACGCCCGTGGGGGCGGCGGACCTCTTCGACGCGTCCACGGACGCGGCCGCGGTGATCTCACAGGACGGCGCGGTGTTCGGCTGGACCCGCGGCGCCGAGGCGCTGCTCGGCTATTCCGCGCCCGAGATGGTCGGCACCCGGGCCGGGCGCCTGCTCGCGATGCCCGAGGACCCGGGACGGATCAGCGGCGTCGCGGAGCGCTGCCGTGCCGGCAGCGGCTGGAGCGGGACGATCCCGGTACGGCACCGCGACGGCCACCGGTTCGACGTCCGGCTGCGCATCTCGGCCTCGTTCCGCATGGGCGGACGGGAGTGCTTCCTGGTGTCGGCGCGTGAACAGCACCAGCAGTGGACGATGGCCCAGTCCGTCCTCGACGGGTTCCTGACCCGCTCACCGGTCGGCATGGCCGTCCTGGACCGCGACCTGCGCTACGTGTGGCTGAACGACACCCTGGAACGGCTCAGCGGGGTGCCCCGGCAGGAGCGGCTGGGGCGGCGGCTCAGCGAACTGCTGCCGGGGCTCCAGGGGGAGGCCCTGGAGAAGCTGATGCGCAAGGTGCTCGCCACCGGCGTGCCCGTCACCGACTACGAGTACAGCGGATGGGTCTGGGCCGACCCGCACCGCAGACACGCCTACTCGTCGTCGTTCTTCCCGCTCCTGGACGCCGACGACACCGTCACCGGCATCTGCTACATGGTCGTGGACGTCACCGAGCGCTGGGCCGCCCGCCGGATCCTGTCGATGGTCAACGAGGCCGGCACCCGTGTCGGCACCACCCTCGACGTGCTGCGCACCGCCGAGGAACTGGCCGACTTCGCCGTCCCGCGCTTCGCCGACTTCGTCGCCGTGGACCTGCTCGAATCCGTGCTCAGTCGCGAGGACCACGGGACGTGGCTCAGTGACGCCGGGCCCGAGCCCGCACGGCCCGCGATGCGCCGCGCCGCTCTGCGCTCGGTGCGCGAGGGCTGCCCCGAAGCCCTCTTCCGGGTCGGGGACCGGATCGGTTTCCGCTCCCCGCCGCACGACGCGCGGACGCTCATCGAGGGCGACCCGCTGTTCATCCCGTTCCTCCAGGCCGAGCAGGAGCCGTGGGTGGCCGCCGAGCCGCCGCGGGCCGAGCGCGTCCGCGAGTTCGGCATGCACTCGCTGATCTCCGTACCCGTGCGGGCCCGCAACACCGCCCTCGGCGTCGCCACCTTCGTCCGCACGACCAACCCGGCGCCCTTCGCGTCCGACGACGTCCTGCTGGCCCGGGAACTGGTGGCGCGGGCGGCGGTCTGCCTGGACAACGCCCGCCGCTACACCAGGGAGCACACGGCCGCCCTCACCCTGCAACGCAGCCTGCTGCCCACCGCCCTCAGCGGCGGCACCGCGCTCGACGTGGCCTCGTCCTACCTCCCCGCCGATCCGACCGGAGGGGTCGGCGGCGACTGGTTCGACGTGATCCCGCTGTCCGGGGCGCGGGTCGGGCTCGTGGTCGGCGACGTGGTGGGCCACGGCATCGGCGCCGCCGCGAGCATGGGGCGGCTGCGCACCGCCGTACAGACCCTCGCGGACATGGAACTGCCCCCCGACGAACTCCTCGCCCACCTGGACGACCTCGTCCTCCGGCTGGGCTGCGAGGAGGCCGTCTCCGGCGCCGGTGCCCGGGTCACCGCCTTCACCGGTGCGACCTGCCTCTACGCCGTGTACGACCCGGTCATCCGGCGGTGCGCCATGGCCCGCGCCGGCCACCCGCCGCCCGTCGTGGTCCCCCCGGACGGGCCCGCCCACTTCCCGGAGATCCCGGCCGGACCCCCACTGGGCCTGGGCGGCATGGCCTTCGAGGCCACCGAGATCGAACTGGCCGAGCACA
This sequence comes from Streptomyces hygroscopicus subsp. hygroscopicus, assembly GCF_030269125.1. GTDB lineage: Bacteria > Actinomycetota > Actinomycetes > Streptomycetales > Streptomycetaceae > Streptomyces > Streptomyces hygroscopicus_C. Next base: position 168,989 of record NZ_BSSM01000016.1, read on the forward strand.
GCCTGCTGGGGCTGTACACCAACGGCCTCATCCAGGGGTGCGAGGACGTCGAGCGCGGCATGGCCCGGCTCACCGAGGCACTCACCCGCGCCGAGCCGGACCTGGAGCGGCTGTGCACCGCCGTGGTGGACGAACTCGTCCCGCGGCCGCAGCCCGACGACATCGCGCTGCTGCTGACCCGCACCCACGCCCTGGGCACCGACCACGTCGTCTCCTGGGACGTCCCCGACGACCCGTCCGCGGTGGGCGAGATGCGCGCCCTGGCCGCCCGACAGGTCATGGAGTGGGGTCTCGGCGAGCTGGTCATGACGACGGAGCTCCTGGTGAGCGAACTCGTCACCAACGCCATCCGCTACGCCGCCCCGCCCATCCGCCTACGCCTGCTCCGCGACGCCCGCCTGACCTGCGAGGTCGCCGACGCCAGCAGCACCGCACCGCGCCTGCGGCACGCCCGCAGCACCGACGAGGGCGGCCGGGGGCTGTTCCTCGTCGCCCAGCTGTCCCTGCGCTGGGGTGCCCGCTACACCGGCGACGGGAAGATCATCTGGGCCGAGCAGGAGATCCCGTAGGGGACGGATGGCTCGGCTGGGGCATGGGCGGCTCGTCCACGGCGCGGATCTCCTCGTCGGCGAGCAGGCACGCCGCGAGCGCGGCCGTGTCGTCCTGGAGCTGGTCGCCGCTGTACTCCAGCAGATCGTGGTGGAGCCGCTCCAGCAGCGCGTGCGGGGCCAGTGGGCCGAAGGAGCGCAGGCGCTGCGCCAGGGGGTAGAAGGTGCCGGACGCGTCCCTGGTCTCGGTCACGCCGTCCGTGTACAGCAGCAGCTGCTCGCCGGGTTCGAAGGGGTAACTGTCCACCCGGTGCGGCTCCATGAGCAGCATGCCGAGGTTCAGCGGCGGACCCGAACACCCGCTGTCCAGTTCCCGGACCTCGTCGGCGCGGATCAGCAGCGGCGGCGGATGGCCGCAGTTGACGACGCGCACGAGCCGCCCGTCGGCGGGGATCTCGGCGAAGAGCGCGGTGATGAACCGCTCGGCCGTGTCGCTGCCGCCGAGGTGCTCGGCCCGGCGCGACACGCTGCGCTCCATGCGGCGGGCCAGCGCGGCGAGATCGGGCTCGTCGTGCGCGGCCTCGCGGAACGCGCCGAGTACCGAGGCGGCCGTCTCCACCGCGAGCAGCCCCTTGCCGCGCACGTCGCCGATGAGCAGCCGTACGCCGAACGCGGTGGGCACGGCCTCGTAGAGGTCGCCGCCGATGCGCGCCTCCGCGGCGGCGGACAGGTAGAGGCTCTCCAGGAGCAGGTTGCCGATCCGCCCCGGAAGCGGTCGCAGCAGCACGCGCTGCGCGATCTCTGCCACGAACCGCACGTCGGCCAGCGTGCGTTCACGGCGGATGCGGTGGCCGGCGAGGATCGTGCCGAGAGCGCCCACCAGGGCGGTGCAGACGTAGTCGGCGACGTAGTGCCGGTCCCACAGGTAGCCGACCGGCCGCCCCGCGCAGCACGGCGTCCCGGCGAGCACGCCTTCCATGACGACCGCGAACGCCGTGGCGCCCGCGACGAAGGCGGGCCCGTGCGCGAACGCGGCCACCAGCGGCAGGGCGACCAGCAGAAAGCTCACGGGCCAGTCGACGGGAGTGATCGGTTCCAGGAGCAGTACGGCCGCGACGTAGAACACCGGGAGCCAGCGCATCCAGGCCGGAGGCGCCGGTGGTCCGGTCCGTGTGGCGGCACCGACCTCCGGCTGGCGACGTGGACTTCGCACACGGGACTCCTGTCACACGGGCTGGACGAGCGTCCAGCCTGGTGCGCGGGTCCACGCCGCACCGGTCATTGCTCCACTCAGCGGCATGTTCCGGTCACCGGGGGCCGACGGGCCGCACCGGGGACGCGAGGTGTCCGGCCGGGGGAACGGTTCACCAGTAGTGCCGTCGGCCGGCGACGGCGTGCCCCATCGACCCGAGGATCCACAGCACCGCGCCGACCACCAGAAGGATGATCCCGATGGTCCACAGAATGGATATCCCGGTGAGGAATCCGACGATGAGCAAGATGATGCCGAGGGCGATCATGGCCCGCCTCCTGTCGACGAATGTTCCTGTCATGCGGGTGCCCCCGAGTGCGCCGAATCATCACGCGGGACGCGAGATTCTGACCGGGCACGTCCGGCGGGGTCGTCCGCGTGCGGACCGCCGCTCAGCTCTCGGGCGCGCCCCGGCGCAGGCCGTCCATGACGAGGTCGAGGAGCCGCGTGGCGCGCGGCCGCCAGTCCTCGTGCGGGTCGAGCTGCCACAGGCCGGCGATGGCGAGCAGGAAGTCGTCCGCGGTGACGCCGGGCCGGATGGTGCCGGCCTCCTCGTTGGCCCGCAGCAGGAGTTCGGCCGCGTCGGTCACCGGGGTGTGCGCCGGCTTGGCCGGGCCGCCCGGTGCGCCGGTGACCTGCCGGATCGCGTCGGCCAGACCGGCCTTGGCCATGGCGAACTCCGCGAGCCGGTCCATCCAGGCGCGCAGGGCACGGTCGGGCGGCAGGGCGGCGAGGAGTTGGGCCGCGCTGGCCGATACCTGCCCCATCTCATGGCGGTAGATCTCCAGGACCAGCGCCTCGCGGTTCGGGAAGTTGCGGTAGAAGGTCCCCTGGCCGACGCCCGCCTTGCGGGCGATCGCGCTCAGCGGGGCGCCCGCACAGCGCGACAGCTCGGCGAGGGCCACCTCCAGGATGCGTTCCCGGTTGCGCTGCGCGTCCGAGCGCCGTCCCGAGTCCTTCATGTGCGGCACTCGTCCTCCCCGAGGGTCGTGGCCGAACCTCGCCCTTGCTAAGCGGACAGGTGTCCGTTACGTTTCTGGGTAACGGACACTTGTCCGGTTGATGTCCACGATAGCCGCGGAAGAACCCCGGCGGCAGTCACCCGGCCGACGCCCTTGGCGGCGGCTCTCCGCGACCCGCCCCGGCGCCACCGGCGCCCCGGTCCCCCCTCGCTCGCTCGACAACGGCTCCGCACGCAACCCGTTCCGCCCATGATCCCCCCGGCACCCACGGCATTGCACACCACCTGCTCTGGAAATGCGAAAGAAGCTGACATGGCCTCCTCGACGTCCAGTGTCATCACCCTGCACATCAACGGCGAGAAGTTCACACTGCCCGTCGACCACCGCACCACCCTGCTCGACGCCCTGCGTGAACGCCTCACCCTGACCGGCACCAAGAAAGGCTGTGATCAAGGGCAATGCGGCGCCTGCACCGTCCTGTTGGACGGGCGCCGCGCCGTCGCCTGTCTGCAACTGGCGGTGGCGGCCGAGGGACGGGAGGTCACCACGATCGAAGGCCTCGCCGAGGGGGACCGGCTGCATCCCGTGCAGCAGGCATTCCTCGAACTCGACGGTTACCAGTGCGGCTACTGCACCCCTGGCCAGATCTGTTCGGCGATCGGGGTCCTCCGGGAGCACGCCGAGGGCCGGCCGAGCGCCGTCACCGACGACATCCGGCCGGAGGCCGGGCCGCCCCCGCTGACCGCCGAGGAGATCCGGGAGCGCATGAGCGGCAACCTGTGCCGGTGCGGCGCCTACGTCGCCATCGTCGAGGCCGTGACCCGGGCGGCGGCGGACGGCGCGACCGAGTCCGAGGAGGCCGTGGCATGAGGGAGTTCGACTACCGGCGGGCCACCGACGTCGCGGGCGCCGTCGCCCTGCTCGGCGCCGACCCGGACACCCGCTTCCTGGGCGGCGGCACCAATCTCGTGGACCTGATGAAGACGGGCGTCGAACGCCCCACCCGGCTCGTCGACATCCGTGAACTCCCGCTGGACAGGATCGAGACGGCGGACGACGGCGCCCTGCGCATCGGTGCCACCGTCACCAACGCCGACCTCGCCGCCCACCCCGAGGTGCGCCGCCGCTACCCGGCGCTGGCCCAGGCGGTGCTGGCGGGTGCCTCCGGGCAGCTGCGCAACATGGCCACGGTCGGCGGGAACCTGCTCCAGCGCACCCGCTGCGGCTACTTCACCGATGTCACGCAGCCCTGCAACAAGCGGATCCCGGGCAGCGGCTGCCCCGCCGTCGAGGGCGAGCACCGCAACCACGCGGTCCTCGGCGCCTCCGACCACTGTGTGGCCGTACACCCCTCGGACATGGCCGTCCCGCTGACCGCCTTCGACGCGGTCGTCCAGTACGAAACCGCGGACGGACCGGGGGAGTTGCCGCTCGCCGAGTTCTACCTGCCGGTCGGTGACACCCCGCACCGCGAGACCGCCCTGCCGCCCGGCGCGCTGATCACCGGCGTCGTGCTGCCGCCCGCGCCGGTCGCGGCCCGCTCCCGCTACCGCAAGGTGCGCGAGCGCGCCTCGTACGCGTTCGCCATCGGCTCCCTCGCGGCCGCGCTGGACGTCCGGGACGGCGTCGTGCACGAGGCGCGCCTCGCCCTCGGCGCGGTCGCCTCCCGGCCGTGGCGGGCCCTGGCCGCCGAAGGCGTGCTGACCGGGGCGCCGGCCGTGCCCGACACCTACGCCGCCGCCGCGGACGCCGAACTGGCCGCGGCCCGACCGCTGCCGCACAACGGATACAAGGTGACCCTGATGCGCAACCTCGTCGTGGCCGTGCTCACCGAACTCGCCGAGGAGGCCGCCCGATGACCACCGCCACCACCACCGAGACGGCGACCCGCGCGCCGTCCGTCGGTACCGCCCGCACCCGCGTGGAGGGCGTGGAGAAGGTCACCGGAGCCGCCCGGTACGCGGGCGAGATCCCCTTCGCCGGCCTCGCCCACGGCTGGCTGGTGCTGTCCACGGTCGCCCGCGGTCGCATCAGCGCACTCGACACCGACGCGGTCCTCGCCATGCCCGGCGTCCTCGCCGTCCTCGACCACCGCAACGCGCCGCGCCTGAACACCGACTTCCCCAGCATGCTGGGCATGCGGCCGGACGCGACCTGTGCCGTCTTCCAGCACGACCGGGTGCCGCACCTGGGCTGGCCGGTGGCGCTCGTGGTGGCCGAGACCTCCGAACAGGCCCGGGAGGCCGCCGAGTCGCTCGTGGTGCACTACGAACCCGAGCCCCACGACACCGACTTCACGTCCGGGCGTCCCGACGCCTACCCGCTGGACGGCTTCATGCCCGCGGTGACGGAGAAGGGCGACATCGACGCCGAACTCGCCGCCTCGGCCGTGGTGGTGGACGCGGAGTACACCACCCCCGAAGAGCACCACAACCCGATGGAACCGCACGCGGCCACCGCCCACTGGGACGACGGCCGCCTCGAAGTGGTCGACTCCAACCAGGGCGCCACCTGGGTCGTGGGCGACCTCGCCAACCTCTTCTCACTCGACCCGGCCGCCGTGCGGGTGCGCTCCGAACACGTCGGCGGGGGCTTCGGCAGCAAGGGCGTGCGCGCCCACCAGGTGGCCGCCGTGATGGCCGCGCGCGAGCTGGGGCGCCCCGTACGGGTGGTCATGACGCGCCGTCAGATGTTCACGCTGGCCGGCCACCGCAGCCCGACCGTCCAGCGGATCAGGCTCGGCGCCGACGCCGACGGACGGCTGCGCGCCCTGGAGCACCGCGCCCTCAGCCACACCTCCACCGTGTACGAGTTCGTGGAGCCGAGCGCCGGTGTGGCGCGGGTGATGTACGACGCCGACGCCCACCGCACCGAGAACCGCGTGGTACGGCTCGACGTGCCGAGCCCGACCTTCATGCGCGCCCCGGGCGAGGCGCCCGGCTCGTTCGCGCTGGAGTCGGCGCTGGACGAACTCGCCGTCGAGTGCGGGCTCGACCCGGTCGAACTGCGCCTGCGCAACGACGCCGTGCGCGGACCGGTCTCGGGCCTGCCCTTCGCGGGCCGCCGGCTGGCCGACTGCTTCCGCGAGGGCGCCCGCAGGTTCGGCTGGGCCGGCCGCGACCCCCGCCCCGGGGTGCGCCGGGACGGTCGCTGGCTGCTCGGCACCGGCACGGCCGCGGCCTCCTTCCCGGCAGGCGCGGCACCCTCCACGGCGACCGTGACCGCCCACCCGGACGGCGACTTCACCGTACGGATCGCCGCCGCCGACATCGGCACCGGGGCCCGGACCGCCCTGACCCTGGTCTCCGCCGACGCGCTGGGCGTCGCCCCCGAACGGGTCCGGGTCCGCATCGGCGACAGCGCCTTCGGACCGGCGATGATCGCCGGCGGCTCCATGGGCACCCGCTCGTGGTCCTGGGCGGTCAAGGCGGCGGCCGAGGAACTGCGCGAGCGGCTCGCCCTCGGCGCCGACGTCCCGGCCGAGGGGATCACGGTCCGGTCGGACACCACCGCGGCCATCGGCGCGCTCGCCGCGGCCGAACGGCACTCCTTCGGCGCCCAGTTCGCCGAGGTGGCCGTGGACGTCACCACCGGCGAGGTGCGTGTGCGGCGGATGCTGGGCATCTTCGCGGCGGGCCGGATCGTCAACCCGCTCACCGCCCGCAACCAGCTCCTCGGCGGCATGATCTGGGCCATCTCCATGGCCCTGCACGAGGAGGCGCTGCGCGACCGTGCCTCGGGCGGCCTCGTCGGCGCGGACCTCGCCGGCTACCACGTGGCCACCCATGCCGACGTGCCGCGCATCGAGGCCGACTGGATCGAGGACCCGGACCCCGACGACCCGGTCGGCATCAAGGGCATCGGCGAGATCGGCATCGTGGGCGCCGTGGCCGCCGTCGCCAACGCCGTGTGGCACGCGACCGGCACCCGCCACCGCCGTCTGCCGATCAGCCCGGACCGCGTCCTCGCGGCGGGAGCGCCGGATGCTTGACCTGGCGGCGGAGCTGGCCCGATGGGTGGACGAGGGACGGGAGTTCGCCGTCGCCACCGTCGTGTCCGTCGGCGGCAGCGCCCCACGCGAGCCCGGCGCCGCCCTCGCCGTCGACCGTGCGGGCACCGTCATCGGATCGGTCTCCGGCGGCTGCGTCGAGGGCGCGGTCTACGACCTGTGCCAGGAGGCGCTGGAGAGCGGGCGGAGCGTGGTCGAGCGGTTCGGGTACAGCGACGAGGACGCCTTCGCCGTGGGGCTGACCTGCGGCGGGGTGATCGACGTCCTGGTGACGCCGGTGGGCGCGCAGGCGCCCGCCCGGCCGGTCCTCGCCGCGGCCCTCGCGCTCGCCGCCCAGGGAGCGCCGGCGGCCCTCGCCCGGATCGCCCGCGGTCCGGACGACCTCCTGGGCCGGGCCCTGCTGGTGCGCCCCGACGGCACGCACGAGGGCACGCTCGCCGGCCACGCCGACCTCGACCGGACGGCGCTGGCCGAGGCGGGGGCCCTGCTGGAGGCGGGCCGCACCGGCACGGTGGAGATCTCCGCGGACGGCTCGCACTGCCCCGGCGGCCTCACCCTGCTGGTCGAGTCCGACGTGCCGCCCCCGCGGATGATCATCTTCGGGGCGGTGGACTTCGCCGCGGCCCTGGCACGGGCCGGCAAGTTCCTCGGCCACCATGTGACCGTCTGCGACGCCCGTCCCGTCTTCGCCACCCCGGCCCGCTTCCCCGACGCCGACGAGGTGGTGGTCGACTGGCCGCACCGCTATCTGCGGCGCACCGCGACCGACGCGCGGACCGTGCTGTGCGTGCTCACCCACGACGCGAAGTTCGACGTACCGCTGCTCAAGGTCGCCCTCGGCATGCCGGTGGCGTTCGTCGGCGCCATGGGCTCGCGGCGCACCCACGAGGACCGGGAGCGGCGGCTGCGCGCGGAGGGCGTGAGCGAGCGCCAACTGGCCGGGCTGCGCTCGCCGATCGGCCTCGACCTGGGCGCCCGTACGCCCGAGGAGACCGCCCTGTCGATCGCCGCGGAGATCGTGGCCGCCCGGCGGGGCGGCACCGGCGCCCCGCTGACCGGCGGGCGGGCGCCGATCCACCGGGACCGGCCGCCCGCCGTGGCGGCGGGGGTGCGGGACGGGGTCGGCGGGTACAGTGGGGAACGGGTATTCATCGATCGATGAATTACTGCTCCGGTGAAGGGCAGGGCCACGGTGGACACGGTGGAGAGGACCACGTGCTGTGTGGTGGGCGGCGGCCCGGCGGGCATGGTGCTCGCGCTGCTGCTGGCCCGCTCCGGCATCGAGGTGACGGTGCTGGAGAAACACGCCGACTTCCTGCGCGACTTCCGCGGCGACACCGTCCACCCTTCCACCCTGGCCCTGCTGGACGAACTGGGCCTGGCCGAACGGTTCGCCCGGCTGCCGCAGCGCCGGGTGCGCACCGTCCAGCTGCCCGTCGCCGCCGGCCGCCCGCAGGTCACCGTCGCGGACCTGTCGGTGCTGCGCGGCCCCTACGACTACGTGGCGATGGTGCCCCAGTGGGACCTCCTCGACCTGCTCGCCGACGAGGCCCGCCGCGAACCCTCCTTCCACCTGTGGATGAACACGGAGGCGACCGGCTTCCTCACCGAGGCGGGCCGGGTCACCGGGGTGCGCTACCGCACCGCCGACGGCCGCACCGGCGAGCTGCGCGCCCCGCTCACCGTCGCCTGCGACGGCCGCGGCTCGCTCGCCCGCACCCGGCCGGAACTCGGACTGCGCGGCTTCGACTGCCCGATGGACGCCTGGTGGTTCCGGCTGCCGCGCCGCGAGGGCGATCCACGCGGACTGGTCGGCGGCGCGGGCGACCGCTTCCTCACCGCGATGATCGACCGCGGCGACTACTGGCAGTGCGCCGCGCTCATCCCCAAGGGCACCGACGGCAGCCGCCGCGCCGCCGGACTCGACCGGTTCCGGGCCGAGTTCACCGCCGCCGTGCCCTGGCTCGCCGACCGCGCCGACGCCCTGCGCTCCTGGGACGAGGTCAAGCTCCTCGACGTACGCCTGGACCGGCTGCGCCGCTGGCACCGCCCCGGGCTGCTGTGCATCGGCGACGCGGCCCACGCCATGTCGCCGGTCTTCGGCATCGGCATCAACCTCGCGGTCCAGGACGCCGTGGCCACCGCCCGTCATCTCGCCGGACCGCTGCGCCGGGGCGCCGTGGGCGAGCGCGACCTGCGCGGGGTCCAGCGCCGCCGCCGGCCGACCACGGTCGCCACGCAGGCGCTCCAGCGGCTGGCCCACGCCCGCGTCATCCGCCCCGTGCTCCAGGGCCGGCCGCCGCTCGGCGACGCGGACCGGGCCCGGCGGGTCGCCCGTCTGCTCGCCGGGTCACGGCGGTTGCGGCGGCTGCCCGCGTACTTCATCGCGTACGGCGCCCTGCGCGAGCGGCCACCCGCGGCGGCCGTGCGGAAGGCGGCCCGCGCCGGGGGCGGGCGTCCGGACGACGTTCCGTACCGGCGGACGCCGCCGGGCGAGGGGAAAGGTAACCCCGGGTAAGCGGGTGAAACCATAACGATCTTGGCGGAGGCCTTGTGTGAACGGCGAACGCCCCTAGCCTCCCTGCATGGCTTTTCTTTCAAGTCGCCGCCGAAGAACGCGTCTGGCCCCGGAGTTGGACGATCAGGAGCTGGGCAGACTTCTCAAGTCCCTGAGGGCGACGACCAGGACGGGCACGATCGCGACGACCGACCTGTGCGCGGCGCAGATCACCCGCCTCCTCGACCAGGACCGGGGCGACTGGGACCGCCGGGCCCACCGGATCGACGTCCTCGCGGGCTTTCTGACGGAGTCGCACCTGCCCCGCTCCTGGGCCGCGCGCGAGCCGCGCAGCGCCGACGCGCTCGTGCTGCACGCCTGGACCCAGGTGGCCGACGCCCGCGCCCAGGGCCGCCCGGAGGACGCCTCCGAGGCCACCGACCTCTGTCTGCGGGCCGCCGAACTCGCCCCGGACGACCCCACCCCCTGGGTCGCCCTGCTGGCGGTGGCCCGCCTCCAGCGCTGGGAGCAGCCCCAGGCGTTCGGCGTGTGGAACGAGGTGCTCGCCCGCGACCGCTGGAACCGCGAGGCGTACCTCGGCATGCTCGGATACCTCAGCCCCGAGGAGGGCGGCTCACGTATCCAGGTGCTGGAGTTCGTGGACAGCCTGGCCGCCCGCATGCCCGCGAACGCGCCCTGCGCCGGCGTCGAACTCACCGCCCAGGTCCTGCAGTACCGCTCCGTCCTCGGCCGGGGCGGGTTCGAGGCGCTGGTGGCCCGCAACCACTGGTCCCACGCCATGGCCGGGCAGGCCCTCGACCGCGTGGCCCACACCTGGCCCCAGCCGGGATTCCTGCGCCACGCCAGGGCGCTCGCCGACCTCAACGTGCTCGCCTACGCCCTGATGGCCGCCGACCGCCGCCGCGACGCCGCGCCGGTCTTCGAGGCCCTGGGCGGCATCGTCGCCTCCTGGCCGTGGAACACCGGCGGTGAGCCGCTCGCGGAGTACGAGCAGGCACAGCGCCGGGCGACCGTCGGCCTGTGATCAGCGGCGTTTCGTCTGTGATGTCCCCCACCCACCCTTGCCGCCGCGGGGAAGGGCTACCTAAGTTCGTACGTATGTCCGCGTACGGCCCCACCCAGCCCGCCCAGCCGGTCGAGTTCTCCGTCGACCTCACCGCCCACGAGATGCTCCGGCGCGCCCACGTCATGGACGCCGTCGGCCCCACGTGGGACCCCGTCAAGGCACTGCGGGACGAGGACGCGGCGCACGAGCTGCTCTACTCCGGCCTCGACGCGGAGCAGCAGCGCATCTACGACGAGCTGGCGGCCGCCGGTGTGCTGCCCGAGCGCGGAGACGGCCGTGCTACCGCTTGATCCCCAGGCGGACATCGGCCGCCGTGCCTGGGTGACCTGCCCGAACTGCGCGGACCACCGCGGCTGCGCGACCTGCGGTGAGGGGCGCAGGTGCACCCGGCACTGGCGCTACCTGCTGTCGAACACCGGCAGCATGCTCCACCTCCAGTGCCCGACCTGCACCCACGTCTGGGACCACGAGACCGGCTTCGGCGCCGGCCGAGGCCGCCCGAACCGGGGGGCGGACAGCCGCTGAGGCCGGTGCCGGTGGTGCCGATGGTGCGGTTTCGCAGGTGCAGGTGCAGGTGCAGGTGCAGGTGCAGGTGCAGGCGGGCGACCTGGTTCAGGCCGCGCGGGTGAAGAGGGGCAGGTAGCCGAGGGACTGCCCGGAGGCGTTGGGGTGGTACGACTCCGTGAGGTCCAGCACCTCGACACTGCGGAGCCACGGCCCCGCGGAACAGATCTCGTGACCGCTGAACGCGGTCCGGGCGTCGGCGAACGCGAACCCGTGGCCGGTGGCGTGCCGGGCGATCATGCCGTCGAGGTGGTCGATCGCCGCGTTGAGCGCGGCCCGCTCCGAGTCCTCGAGGCCGCGCGAGCAGCTGCCGTGGAGCTGGTAGAAGTGCGGATACCCGAGTACCACGACGCGGGCGGCCGGGGCCTTGCTCCTGATGGCCGAGTAGAGCCGGTCCAGGTTCGCGGGCAGCGTCTTGTCGACGTAGTCGCGCGCGGTGGCGATGGCGCTGAGGCACCCGGTGGTGCCGGGCAGCGCGCACAGCCCCATGACCTTGGCCCAGCTCGCGTCACTGCCGCCGGCGGTGATGCTGACCAGGTTGGTACGGCCGCTCAGCGCCCCGAGCTGCTTGGTCAGCACGTCCCCGGTCTTGGCGCCGTTGCAGGCGGCGAAGGAGAAGGACGAGGCGTGGGCCGCGGCCCACAGCGCGGGGTACGCCCGGCTGCTGCGCAGGCAGTTCGCGGCCTCGGTGAGGTAGTCGCCGGCGCCGACGCCGGCCGAGTAGGAGTCTCCGAGGGCCACGTAGTCCAGGGCCGCCCTGTTCGGCGCCGCGGGCGCGGCGGCGGGACCGGCGAGGGTGCAGGCGCCCGCGAGCAGCGCGGCGGCGGCCAAGGACTGGATGCGGAACGGTCTCATGCTTCCCGTTTATCGCGGAACCACGACCCCGCCGCCTCGTTACGGTCTGCCATGTTGACAAAGCGTCCCGCCGATGCGCCCGCGCGAGCCCCTTGGTGCGAAGGGCGCCGGTCCGACGTCACGGCCGGGCCCTGAAGCGTCTCCCGGTCCGGTGTTTCACCCGAAGGGCCGTCACCCGTACGGCCGTACCTCCATGGAAAAGGCAAGGAGCGCGTACTCCTCGCCACTCTCAACGTATAGCCGCTGGGGGGCCTTGCGGCAAGCCCCCTCCCGTCCCGCACAATCTCCGGCCTGGACGGCGAACCGCTGGTGGGGCGCCTGTGTGCGTGAGGAATTCCATGATCGACGTGATCATCGCGGGCGGTGGGCCGACCGGCCTGATGCTGGCCGCCGAGCTACGGCTGCACGGCGTCCACACCGTCGTGCTGGAGAAGGAGACGGAGCCGACCGGGATCGTACGGGCGCTCGGCCTGCACGCGCGAAGCATCGAGGTGCTGGACCAGCGCGGCCTCCTGGAACGCTTCCTGCCGCGGGGCGAGAAGCACCCGCTCGGCGGATTCTTCGCGGGCATCCGCAAGCCGTCGCCGCGGGGACTGGACACCGCGCACGGGTACGTCCTCGGCATCCCGCAGCCGGTCACCGACCATCTGCTGGCCGAGCACGCCACCGAGCTGGGCGCCGAGCTCCGCCGCGGCCGCGAGCTGACCGGGCTGAGCCAGGGCGAGGACGGGGTGACCGTCGAACTGGCGGACGGCACACGGCTGCGCTCGCGCTACCTCGTCGGCTGCGACGGCGGCCGCAGCACGGTGCGCAAGCTGCTCGGCGTCGGCTTCCCGGGTGAGCCGTCCCGGGCCGACACGCTGCTCGGCGAGGCGCGGCTGACGGCCTCGCCGCGGGAGGTGGCCGACGTGGTGACCGAGGTCCGCCGAACCCAGCTGCGGTTCGGCGTCGGACCGCTCGGGGAGGGCGTGTACCGCTTCGTCGTCCCGGCCGACGGACTGGCCGAGGACCGTACCGTGCCGCCGACCCTCGAAGAGGTGCGCCGGCGGTTGCGGGCGGTGGCCGGTACCGACTTCGGTATCCACGCGCCGCGTTGGCTCTCCCGCTTCGGCGACGGCACCCGGCAGGCCGAGCGCTACCGGGTCGGCCGGGTCCTGCTGGCCGGCGACGCGGCGCACGTCCATCCGCCGATAGGCGGCCAGGGGCTCAACCTGGGCATCCAGGACGCGTTCAACCTCGGCTGGAAGCTGGCGGCCGAGATCGCCGGCTGGGCACCGCCGGGGCTCCTCGACACCTACCAACGCGAACGCCACCCGGTCGCGGCCGACGTGCTCGACAACACCCGGGCCCAGATGGAACTGGTGTCCCTCGAACCGGGGGCCCGAGCGGTGCGCCGGCTGGTGGCGGAACTGATGGACATCGAGGAGGTGAACCGCCGCCTGACGGAGAAGATCATCGCGACCGGCATCCGCTACGACTTCGGCGACGGCCACGACCTGCTCGGGCGCCGCCTGCCGGACCTGCCCCTGGGACGGGGGCGCCTGTACGAACTGCTCCACCAGGGCCGCGGCCTGCTGCTCGACCGGACCGGGCGCTTCTCGGTGACCGGCTGGGCGGACCGGGTCGACCATGTCGTCGAAGGCAGCGACGAACTGGATGTCCCCGCCGTGCTCCTCCGCCCCGACGGCCACGTGGCCTGGGCCGGCGAGGACCCCTCGGACCTCGCCGACCGGCTGCCGAGGTGGTTCGGCACGCCGACCGCGGCACTGCGCTAGGGGTTTCCGGGCGTGGGCGGCCCGGTCCGCCTTCTCCCCCGGACCGCCGGACTCCACGGTCGGACCCGCGCCTTCCGCGGCGCGAGCGGGGTGCGGGCCCCGGCGCGCGCGGACTTGCCGGGCAGGGGAGAGCACCGGCCCTCCGAACCCCGCTCCCCCAAAGGGGTCCGCGCGGGGTTCGGCAGGCGGCCCGAGGCCGGTTCCCTCGCGGTCAGACGATGTCCTCCCCCGCGGCCCCGAAGTAGTGGCCCTCCTCCAGATCGGCGAGGAGGCCGGGCCCGGTCGGTTCCCAGCCGAGCAGGGTGCGGGTGGCGGCACTCGACGCGGCGGCGTCGAGGCCGACGAAGGCGCTCATCCAGCCGAAGTGGCCGGCCAGGTCCTCGGAACCGATCGATGCCGTCGGCAGGTTCAGCTGACGGCCGATCACCTCCGCGATGTCGCGGAGCGGCAGGCCCTCCTCGGCGACCCCGTGCAGCACGGTGCCGGCCGGGGCCTTCTCGACCGCGAGACGGAACAGCCGCGCCGCGTCCAGCCGATGGACGGCAGGCCACCGGTTGGCACCGTCACCGGCGTAACCGGAGACGCCCTTGTCCCGCGCGATGCCGACGAGGGAGGCGATGAAGCCGTTGTCCCCGTCGCCGTGGCAGGTGGGGGAGAGCCGCACCACGGACGAGCGCACACCGCGCTCCGCGCACGCGAGCACGGCCTGCGCGGTGACCGCACGGATCAGGATCGGCGAGTCGCCTTCGGTGACCGGCATGTCCTGCTCCGTCGCCACCCGCCCCGGCGCCAGGCCGGCCAGCCCGGACGCGAGCACGAACGGGCGGTCGCTGCCGGCGAGCGCCTCGGTGAGGACGTCGACGGCCCTGCGGTCGGCCTCCGCCGCGCTCTGGAAGCCGCCGGAGAAGGCCACGTCGTGCTTGAAGGCGAGGTGGATCACCCCGTCCGAGTCGGCGGCCGCGGCACCGAGGACGTCGAGATCGTCCAGGCTGCCGCGGACGACCTCCGCGCCGGCCGCGGTGAGCGCGTCGGCGGAGGCGTCGGAACGGGCCAGGCCCACGGCCTGATGACCCGCGCCGATGAGTTCCGGAACGACGGCCGAACCGATCCAGCCGGACGCCCCGGTCACGAAAATGCGCATGAGAGATCCCCAGACAGGTGGATGTCAGTTACTGACATCGACGCTAGCACTGATGCCAGTCGCTGTCATCGCGTAGGATGCGGCCCATGGGCAGATGGGAGCCGAACACGCGCGAGCGCCTGGCGAAGGCGGCGCTGAATCTGTACGGCGAGCGCGGGTTCGAGCAGACCACCGTGGCGGAGATCGCCAAGAGCGCGGGACTCACCGAGCGCACGTTCTTCCGGCACTACGCCGACAAGCGCGAGGTCCTGTTCTCGGGCGCCGTCGAACTCGAGCAGCTGTTCGCGGGGGCGGTCGCCGACGCCCCGCCGTCCAGCGCACCGATCGACGCGGTGGCGCTGGGCCTGTACGCGGTCTGCGAAGTCTTCGAGGAGCGGCGCGAGTTCGCGCGCAAGCGCCATGCCGTGATCTCCGCGACGGCGGAACTCCGCGAACGCGAACTGATCAAACTCGCCTCCCTCGCCGCGGCCCTCGCCGAGACCCTCCGCGGGCGCGGTGTCCCGGAGCCGGCCGCCAGTCTCACCGCCGAGACCGGCGTCGCCGTCTTCAAGGTGGCCTTCGAACGCTGGATCACCGCCGACGGGACCCGTCCGCTGGTTCAGCTGGCGCGGGATTCGCTGGACGAGCTCAGGGCGGTGGCGAGGGGGGACCTGCCGGTGAGGCCGGAGGGGGAAGCGGGCCCCGGGGTGCCGGAGGAGTCGGCGGAGGCGTAGCCGGGCGCGAGGGGCAGGGGTTCTCGGCGCGCGCCGGCAATCCGCTGCTGCTCGCCCGGCTCGGCCCGGGACGGCTCGGCGCGGGCCGGACCCGGTCGCTGCCGGTGGGCGATCCACGGAGCGCCGCCGGGTCCCCGGTCGGCCCCGCGTGCCTGCCGCGCCTCGGCGGCCCCTCCCGTCACCCCCCCCGGCCGGGACGCCAGGACGAGTGAGGCGGGAGCGGCTGGGTAGACGCCCTCACCGGCCGGTCGAGCGACACAGCAGGGCAATCCGCTACCTGGCGCCCCGGGCTCGTCACCGACCGTACGGGAAGGAGAAGGACATGATGAAGCTGATACGGCACGCGGGTACGGTCGGCGCCTCGGCGGCGCTGGTCGGCGGGGCTCTTCTGGCCACCGCCGGGCCCGCGGCGGCCGCTCCGCGGAGCGCCTCGCACGTCCCCGCCCACGCCACCGTGAGCAGGCAGGGCGCCCCCGCCTGCTCCGGTCGCCGTGGCGCGCACCGGCCCGACCCCTGGATCGAGGGGCAGCTGGCGCAGTTCGACCCCGCGGCCCGGCACCGTCTGGCCGTGTTCGACCCGTGGGTCGAGGACCAGCTGGCGGTATACGCGCCCGTCTCCTGCTGACGCCGGCCCCTGCGAGGCGCCGCCACCTCGCGAACACCATGACCGGGTACATCGGCGTCGGCCTCTCCGGCAGCCGTCCGCCGCGACCACGAAACCAGTGGGCGAAGTCGACCACGCAACCACTGGTCGAAGTCGACCACGCAACCAGTGGTCGAAGTGGGGGCCGCGTACCCCTTGGTCGTGCGGATCGCCGCGGGCGGGGGCGATGGCGCCGAGGCCGGCGGTCCGGACCGATCCGGGAATTCCGGAACGTGTCCGTGTCCCGTCACCTCCGCGCCCCGCCCACCCCCGCGGGTGGGGCCCCCGCGACCGCGGCGCCGTACAACGCGCGCACGGCGGCGCCGAAGTACGCGCTGTACGAGATCTGCGGTGTGTCGCCTCCCGTGTGGTACCCGCCGATCACCCCGATCACCCCCCAGCCTCCGGGCCACGGCACGAGCATGGGGCCGCCGCTCGTGCCGCCGACGAAGGCGTCACAGGCGATGCGCGGGAAGGTTCCCGGGTCGGCCGGGTCGTCGCTGGGCCACCTCGTGGTCCGGCTCCAGCACTCCAGCGGTTTCTCCGCCCCCGCCGGATAGCCGATCATCCGTACCGGCGCGTGGTCGTACCCCGTCCCGGTGAGCAGTCGTACCCCGCCGACCGCGTCCTGCAACGGCGTGCCGTCCTGGTCGGGTTCGGTGACCGCGAAGCCGAAGTCGTATGCGGCGCCCGCGTGTTCGCCCAGATCGTAGTACTGCTGCGGGAGGTAGACGCCGTTCGCTCCGACGGGGAAGACCCCGTAGGGCTTGACCCCGTCGTGGTATCCGGGGACGAAGGCCAGGCGGCGCTGCGCGGCGGTGCCGGAGTAGCCCTTCAGGCAGTGGCCCGCGCTGAGGACCAGGTCGTGGCCGGGACTGCGGACGACGGAGCCGCTGCACGTACGGCCGGTGCCCCGGGCGTCGGTCCAGAAGAAGGTGCCGGCCTGCGGGATGCCGTCGAAGCTCCAGCTGGGCGGGATGTACTCGCCGGGGCGGGGGCCGTCCACCGCCGGGGAGGACGCCGGGCCCGCCTCGATGCCCTCGGCCGTGTCGGCGGGCAGGGCGGCCGTCATGCGGGCCGGTGTCCAGTAGGCGTCGAGCCGGGCGGCGACCGGGTTCGGTCCGGCCGTCGCCCCGTCCGCGACGGCCGCCGCGGACGGGGCGACCGACAGCGGCAGAGCGGCCGCGCAGACCGCGAGACGGCGGAGACCAGTCAGCTTACGCACCGTCAGTTCCCTTCGGAGCAGAGGTACATGGCGGCTCACCCTAGGGCCGGGGACCGTGGCGCGAAAGAAGGCACCGTCGAAAGGGGGCGCGTCTACCGGCGCTGTGCGCCCCGGCGGCCAGGCGATCAGCCGGTCCGAGCCGGTCCGAGCCGGTCCGGCCGGCCGGGCCGAGTAAGGATGAGCCCTGACGTGCCGTAGCCCACCGCCCGTGCCCCGCCCCCACCCAGTCGGCGAAGTGGAGCTGCCATCAGCGACGGATCCACGCGGACGGCAAATGCGAAGCGGAGTAAATGGGTACATTCTGTACAGGTGTATCCATGTGGCGCGGGAGCGTCACAGCCCGCCTCGGGGGCTCTGACCAGCACGTTTGCGGGCTCGGCGAGCAAGGGCCTCCGGCCCTGCTGACCATTGGTCGAAGGGATGCCGGTTATGAACGAGGACACGAGGGGCCTTCACCCGGAGCAGTCGCCGCCCGGAGCGGTCCCGCCCGGGGAAGCGCCGTACGGGGCGGCTCCGCGCGCGTCGGCCTGGGCCGATCCCGCCCCGCTGGGCCTGGCCGCCTTCGCCCTGACGACCCTGCTGCTGTCGATCGTCAACACCAACCTGCTGAAGGAGACCGCGGGCATCCTGCCGGTTCTGGGCCTCGCGGCGTTCTACGGGGGGCTCGCGCAGTTCGCCGCGGGACTCATGGAGTTCCGCCGGGGCAACACCTTCGGCGCGACGGCGTTCGTCTCCTTCGCCGCCTTCTGGCTGTCCTACTGGTGGATCGCGCCGCGCGTGGCGCTCGCCGGTGACGCGCACAACGCGCTGGGCCTGTTCCTGCTCGGGTGGGCGATCTTCACCGCTTACATGACCGTGGGCGCCCTGCGCGTCAGTCTTCCCGTGCTCGCGGTGTTCGTGCTGCTGACCCTGACCTTCCTCTTCCTCGCCATCGGGTCGTTCCAGGGAGGCGCCGGGTACGCCATGACCGAGGTGGGCGGCTGGTTCGGCATCCTCACGGGGCTCGCCGCCTGGTACGCCTCGGCGGCCACCGTCATCAACGAGACGCACGGGCGCACCGTGCTCCCCGTCGGCCGGATCAGGACCGCGCAGGGCGAACGGGTGCGCCACGACGAGCGATCCGTCTGACGAGGACGTCGTGCCGTACCCTCCCGGCCGCCACCGCCACCGCCACCGCCACCGCCACCGTCCCACCGGAACCCACCGCCACCGCGGCCACCGTCGGCCGCGGGCCCGGGACAATGTCCCGCATGAGCGAGGACATGGACGATGCCGAAGGCCGCCTGGCCAGGATCGAACGGCTGCTGCAGAGCGGCGAGCGCGAACTGGTGCCGGCGTGGCGCCGGGCGACCCGGGGCGAGACGCGCTGGGCCGTGACCACCGTCATGCTGGCGGCGGTGGCCCTGCAGCTGGTCCTGCCGCACCGACTCGTTCTCCTGCGGCCCGTCTGGGTCCTGCCGGTGCTGGAACTGGTCCTGCTCGCCGCCCTGGTGGCGAGCAACCCCCGGCGGGTCGAGCCCAGCACGGTGTGGTGGCGGTGGCTGGGGCTGGCCCTGATCGGGACCATCAGCCTGGCCAACGGCTGGTCGGCCGCCCGGCTGGTGGGGGACCTGGTGCAGGGCGTCGGGGAGCGGGACGCGGTGCCGCTGCTGCGGGCCGGCGCCGTCATCTGGTTCACCAACGTCATCGTCTTCGCCCTGTGGTACTGGGAGTCGGACCGCGGCGGACCGATGGCCCGGGTGCGCGGGCAGCGGCAGTACGCCGACTTCCTCTTCGTCCAGATGCAGAGCCCGGAAACGGCGCCCCCGGACTGGGAACCGGAGTTCCTCGACTACCTGTACCTCTCGTTCACCAACGCCACCGCCTTCAGCCCGACCGACGTGATGCCCCTGTCCAGGTGGTCCAAGATGCTGATGATGCTCCAGTCCTCGGTCTCCCTGGTGACCGTCGCCCTCGTCGTGGCCCGCGCCGTCAACATCCTCAAGTAGACCGACACGCCGACACGGAGGCGACACGTCGACAAGCGGGCGGTCGCTCCGCCAAGTGGGCGGACACGCCGACCGGCCGAGACGGCCCGGCGATCACGCACCGAAGGAAACAGCCCCTTCGACCTCACGTAGAACGCCTCTCACCCGATCGGTGGACGGTTCGGCTTGCCGTGTCCGGGGAGAGTGGGGTGGGCACATGACGCGTCCGTGGAGGCGAGTGCCGTACACCGGCAGAAGACCAGAATTGCATCGTTCGTTTTCTTGAACCCCTCGTGTTTGTGAGAGTAGGTTCTGCTTCATGACCGCCTCCCCGACTCCGACCACCGCCGAGGAGCTCCGCGGTGCCGGCCTGCGCGTGACGGCGGCTCGCGTCGCGCTGCTGGAGACGGTCCGGGACGGCGACCACCTCGGTGTCGAGGCGATCGCCTCCGGGGTCCGTGACCGCGTGGGCCATATATCCCTGCAAGCCGTCTACGAGGCTTTGCACGCGCTTACCGCGGCGGGTCTCGTGCGCCGCATCGAGCCGGCCGGTCACCCGGCCCGGTTCGAGGGGCGCGTGGGCGACAACCATCACCACATCGTGTGCCGGTCGTGCGGGGCCGTCGTCGACGTCGACTGTGCCGTCGGCGACGCGCCCTGCCTGACCGCGGCGAACGACTGGGGCTTCGCGATCGACGAAGCCGAGGTCGTCTACTGGGGCTTGTGCCCCGACTGTTCCACCGGCCGCAGTTCCTGAGCACCTGGTTCCGCTTAGTTCGGAAGGATTGCCATGACTGAGAACCACGACGCGATCGTCGCAGACGCGAAGTCGGAGGAGGGGAGCGGTGGCTGCCCCGTCGTTCACGACCGGGCCGCACACCCGACCCAGGGCGGCGGCAACCGGCAGTGGTGGCCGGACCGGCTCAACCTGAAGATCCTCGCCAAGAACCCGCCCGCGGCCAACCCGCTGGGCGAGGACTTCGACTATGCCGAGGCGTTCCGGAGCCTCGACCTTCCCGCGGTGAAGCGGGACATCGAGGAGGTGCTCACCACCTCGCAGGACTGGTGGCCCGCCGACTTCGGCCACTACGGCGGTCTGATCATCCGCATGGCCTGGCACGCCGCCGGCACCTACCGCATCAGTGACGGCCGTGGCGGCGCCGGCCACGGCCAGCAGCGCTTCGCCCCGCTGAACAGCTGGCCCGACAACGTCAACCTGGACAAGGCGCGCCGCCTGCTGTGGCCGGTCAAGAAGAAGTACGGCCAGAAGATCTCCTGGGGCGACCTGATGGTCCTCGCCGGCAATGTGGCGCTGGAGTCCATGGGCTTCGAGACCTTCGGTTTCGGCGGCGGCCGCGTGGACGTGTGGGAGCCGGAGGAGGACGTCTACTGGGGCCCCGAGACCACCTGGCTCGACGACCGCCGCTACACCGGCGACCGCGAGCTGGAGAACCCGCTCGGCGCCGTCCAGATGGGCCTGATCTACGTCAACCCCGAGGGCCCGAACGGCAACCCGGACCCGCTGGCCGCGGCCCGCGACATCCGCGAGACGTTCCGCCGCATGGCGATGAACGACGAGGAGACCGTCGCCCTGATCGCCGGCGGCCACACCTTCGGCAAGACCCACGGCGCCGGCCCCGCCGACCACGTCGGCCTCGACCCCGAGGCCGCCGGACTGGAGGAGCAGGGCCTGGGCTGGAGGAGCACCTACGGCACCGGCAAGGGCCGGGACGCCATCGGCTCCGGCCTGGAGGTCACCTGGACCTCCACCCCGACCCGGTGGGGCAACGGCTTCTTCGACAACCTGTTCGGCTACGAGTGGGAGCTGACCGAGTCCCCGGCCGGCGCCAAGCAGTGGGTCGCCAAGGACGCCGAGCCCACGATCCCCGACCCGCAGGACCCGTCCAAGAAGCGTCTGCCCACGATGCTCACCACGGACCTCTCCCTGCGCTTCGACCCGATCTACGAGCCGATCTCCCGCCGGTTCCACGAGAATCCGCAGGAGTTCGCCGACGCCTTCGCCCGCGCCTGGTACAAGCTCACCCACCGCGACATGGGCCCGAAGTCGCTGTACCTCGGCCCCGAGGTCCCGGAGGAGACCCTGATCTGGCAGGACCCGCTGCCGGAGCGTGAGGGCGAGCTGATCGACGACGCGGACATCGCGACGCTCAAGGGCAAGCTGCTCGACTCCGGTCTCAGCGTCGGCCAGCTGGTCACCACCGCATGGGCCTCCGCGTCCACCTTCCGCGGCAGCGACAAGCGCGGCGGCGCCAACGGCGCCCGCATCCGCCTCGCCCCGCAGCGCGGCTGGGAGGTCAACCAGCCCGACGAGCTGGCCCAGGTGCTGCGCACCCTCGAAGGCGTCCAGCAGGACTTCAACGCCTCCTCGGGCGCGAAGAAGGTCTCGCTGGCGGACCTGATCGTCCTCGGCGGTGTCGCCGCGGTCGAGAAGGCGGCCAAGGAGGGCGGCTTCGAGGTCCGGGTGCCGTTCACGCCGGGCCGTGTGGACGCCGGCGAGGAGCACACCGACACCGAGTCCTTCGAGGCGCTGGAGCCGACCGCGGACGGCTTCCGCAACTACCTCGGCAAGGGCAACCGGCTGCCGGCCGAGTACCTGCTGCTCGACCGCGCCAACCTGCTCACCCTCAGCGCCCCCGAGCTGACCGTGCTCATCGGCGGCCTGCGCGTCCTCGGCGCCAACCACGCCCAGTCCCAGCAGCTCGGCGTCCTCACGAAGACGCCCGGCGTCCTCACCAACGACTTCTTCGTCAACCTGCTCGACATGGGCACGACCTGGAAGGCGACCTCCGAGGACGAGACCACCTTCGAGGGCCGGGACGCCGTGACCGGCGAGCTGAAGTGGGCCGGCAGCCGTGCCGACCTGGTCTTCGGTTCCAACTCGGAGCTGCGTGCCCTCGCCGAGGTCTACGCGAGCGACGACGCGAAGGAGAAGTTCGTGAAGGACTTCGTCTCCGCGTGGGACAAGGTCATGAACCTGGACCGGTTCGACATCGCCTGATCCCCGTCGGTCCGGCCGGGTCCATGCGGTCCGGCCGGACCGGCGAGCCGGTGTCCGGGCCCCTGCCGGGCCGGCCCGGACACCGCCGTCCGCCCAGAGGAACAGAGGTCCACGACGCCCCCGGCGCGCGTCGGCGGCCCGGCGCCGCCGCGCCCGGCCGCGCGTACGTCTCGTCGGAGGTCGCCGCCCGACGGGGCCCCGCGACGCGCCCGCCCGCGATCGGGGCACCTGGGCGGTCACCGGGGTGCCGGCCGCGAGGAACAGCGTCCCGGAATGTCCTCCATCGTCGGCGCCCGCGCCGGCCGCCCGGTCGGCTCCGGGTCTCCGGGCGTGTCTCCCCATGATGCCCACCAGGCACCGTACTGTGCCGTGCGTACGGCTCGGTGCACAGCGGCAGCGCGCGCCCGGCCGGCGTCTCGGCGAGCGCGTCGGCCGCCGGACCGGCCGGCCGGACGCGCCCCTCGGACAGCGGTCCGCGCGCGACAGCCCGCGCGGACCGGTCCTCGAAACAGGGGACTCCGTCCTCTGCCCGCGCCTCCGGATGCGCCGGCAGATCCATCCAGCAGCCATATCGATAAGGCATGGAACATACCCGGTTCACTCTTGGACATGAGTGCCGTACCGCTGTTTCGCTGTTCCCCACGGATCACCCAGCCGACAACGCGTGACCTGGGAGGACTTCACCATGACCGGTTCCCGACCGCTCGCACGGCGTGGCCTGTTGAAGGCCGGACTCGCCCTCACCTCCGCCGCCGTCGCGGCGTCGGCAGGCAGGGCCGCCGCCGCCCCGGACGCCGCCTGCGCCGACGAGTTGGACGACCTGGAGACACGCTACGGCGCCCGGCTCGGCGTGTACGCCCGCAATGTCCGCACCGGTCAGGTGCTCGCCCACCGGGCGGGGGAGCGGTTCGCGATGTGCTCGGTGTTCAAGGCGTTCGCGGCGGCCGCCGTCCTGCGCGACGAGGCGCGCCGCGCGCCGCTGGACAGGGTGATCCACTACCCGCCGCACGACGTGCTGCCCAACTCGCCGCGCACGCAGGAGAACCAGCCCACCGGCATGACCGTGGCCGCCCTGTGCGCGGCGGCGATCCAGTACAGCGACAACACGGCCGGCAACCTCCTGCTGCGCGAGCTGGACGGTCCCGGCGGTCTCACCCGGTTCCTCCGCTCGCTCGGCGACGAGGTGAGCCGGCTCGACCGGTGGGAGCCGGAGCTGAACACGGCGATCCCGGGGGACCCCAGGGACACCACCACCCCCGAGGCCGTCGGCACGAGCATCGAGCGGCTGACCCTCGGCCGGGCCCTGTCCACCCCCGACCGCGAGCGGTTGGTCACCTGGCTGAAGGGCAACACCACCAGCGCCCACCGGTTCCGCGCCGGACTGCCCCGCGGCTGGACCGTCGCCGACAAGACCGGCACCGGCGACTACGCCAGCGCCCACGACGTCGGCGTGGCCTGGACGACCCGGGGCACGCCCGTCGTCGTCGCCGTCCTGTCGACCAAGCCCGACCGGACGGCACCGGTGGACGAGGCACTCATCGAGGAAGCGGCCCGCATCGTCGCGCGGACGGTGGCGCCCGGCGAGTGACGGCCGCGGGGAGCGAGGTCAGGCGCGCCGGGGCGGCTCGCCCTGGGCGGCCTGGAGATCGGCGAGGAGCCCGGCCTGCTCGGCGAGGACTCCGGACAGGATCGTCCGCGCCACCCGCAGCAGCTCGGCCACGTGCGGGCTGGTCAGCGAGTAGTAGACGGTCGAGCCTTCCTTGCGGGTCCTGACCAGGTTGGCGCGGCGCAGCACGGCCAGTTGCTGGGAGAGGTGGGCGGGCTCGATGCCCACCTCGGGCAGCATCTCGGCGACCGCGTGCTCGCGTTCGCTGAGCAGTTCCAGCACGCGGATGCGGGCCGGATGGCCGAGCGTCTTGAAGAACTCGGCTTTCAGCTGGTACAGCGGCTTGCTCACCGGACCGTCCCTTCACCGGCCCGGCGGCCCGCCCCCTGCGGCCCGGCCTCGGCCCGTCCCATCGACCCACACGTCCACACCATGGGGTCCATCCTCACCCCGAGGGCCCGCGGCCACCGAATCGGCCCCCGGAAACACCGCACCCGGCCCCGGGCAGCCCGCGGCCGGCCATCGCCGGCCGCGGGACCGGGTCGCCTACGAGGCGGGCCATCCGCCGTAGGGGACGGTGAGCAGTTCCATGGCGTGTCCGACCGGATCCATGAAGTACACGCCCTTGCCGCCATCGTTGCGGTTGATGGTGCCGGGGTGCTTCCGGTGCGGGTCCGCGTAATGCTCGACGCCGCGCTCGGTGATGCGCGCGTACGCGGCGTCGAACTCCTCCTCGGAGACCAGGAACGCGTAGTGCTGCGGGGTGATCTGGTCCTCGGGAACGGTGGCGAAGTCCAGCGTGACGCCGCTGCCCAGGGCGACGGCCACGAACGGGCCCCACTCCGAGGTGATGTCCAGGCCCACGATCTCGGTGAAGAAACGGGCGGACTCCCGGTTGTCCCGGGCATGGACGATGGTGTGATTCAACTCGACCGACAAGGAATGCCTCCGGAGGCATCTCCCGGCACCTCCATGCCTCACCCGGTCGGTGACCGACACGCGATGCCGCGGTCAAGTCTAGTCAGCCGTTCGGCGCGGCGGGGGCGGAGAGGGCAGGATTCGAACCTGCGTGGGCCCCCGGAGGGGCCCGACCGTGAGGCGAGCTCGCTGGTCCCCGATCAACCACTCCGGGCACCTCTCCCCGTGACCGGTTCCGGTGTCCCGTACCGCTCACAGGAACGACTGTGCCACCCGGCGCTGACCGGGGACTGACGCACGGCTGACCTCAGTCGGTGCCCGGCACGGCGCGGAACACGACGGCGACCGGCAGGGCCGCGGCGACCAGCGCGCCGCCGGCCCAGAGCGGGCCCAGCTCCGATCCGGCGAGGGTGGCGGCGGCGACGAGGGGACCGGTGGCGGCGCCGATGTTGAGCGCTGCGGTCGCGTAGGAGCCGGCCATGGTGGGGGCGTGCGCGGCCTCGTAGAGCACGCGCGTGATCAGGACGCCGCCCACCGCGAAGGACAGCGCGCCCTGCACGAACACCAGCGTGAGCAGCGCGACCGGCCGGTGGGCCAGTACGGCCAGGGCGGGCCAGCCGACGAGCAGCAGCGGACCGCCGGCCGCGACGACGACGCCGGGACGCCGGTCGGACAGGCGTCCGGCGACGCCGACACCGGCGAAGGAACCGGCGCCGAACAGCACGAGGGCGACCGGGATCCACAGCTCGCCCAGCCCCGCGGTGCCGGTCACCACGGGGGCGAGGAAGGTGAAGGCCGCGAAGGTCGCCGCGTTGACCAGGGCGCCGAGCAGCATCGCCAGGAGCAGCCGCGGCCGCCGTAGCTGTGCCAGCTCCGCGCGCAGTCCGCCGGCCGTGTTCTTCTCCGGGCGGCGCGCGGGGACGCCCGTGAGGACGCCGACGGCCGCGGGCAGGCACAGGGCCGCCACGGCCCAGAACGTGGCCCGCCAGCCGAGCAGCGTGCCCAGCACCGATCCCGCCGGGACACCGGCGATCACGGCCACCGTCGTGCCCGACAGCAGCACCGCGAGCGCACGGCCCTTCCGGTCGGGAGGCACCAGCGCGGCGGCGGTCGTGAGCGCCACGGCGAGGAACCCCGCGTTCGCCAGAGCCGCCACCACCCGGGTGGCGCACAGCACCGGGAAACCGGTGGCGGTCGCGCCCACCGCGTGGGTGGCCGCGAAGAGGAGGACGAAGCCGGACAGGGCGGCCCGTCCGGGACGGTTGCGGGCGAGTGCGGCCATCAGCGGGGCGCCGACGACCATTCCGAGTGCGAAGGCCGAGGTGAGCAGGCCCGCCGTGCCGACGGTGACGCCGAGGTCCGCGGCGATCTCCGGCACGAGGCCGGCGAGCATGAATTCCGAGGTGCCCATGGCGAAGGCGGCGAGGGCGAGCAGGTGGAGAGCGAGGGGCATCGGGAGTGACTCCGGGGTGAGGAGAAGCACGAGAGGGCCATCTCGTCACCGCGGTCAGCACCCGGGGGCGCACGCGCCCGGCCGAAGCGCACGACGGTACGCGCAACGGTCGTTGAGGTCAGTGGCTCCGGGGGCTGACGGCGTGACCGAAAGCCCCCACCCTGTCCGACTCAGGACTCGACATGGCCCCGAGGGTACCCGGACAACTCCCGTACGCCACCATGGTTTTGCCCCGGTCCCTCGTCCTCGGCAAGGTCGGCCGGTGATCGCCGGATCGGCCGAGGGCCACGCACGAGACCGGATTCCGTCCCTGCCGTGAGCGCGCGGCGGGCAAGGAGCCCGCCCTCTCCGGGACTCGCCGGCCGGCGCCTGTTCCCAGGGCGCCCGTCCCACGATCCCGGAGGGCAGGACCTCCCATGCGCACCGTCCAGTTGAACCACACCGCCGTCCACGCCAGCGACCGGTATCTGTCGGCCGAGTTCCTCGCCGCGATGCCGGGGCTGCGGATCGGCGCCCCGTTCGGGCCCTTCCTCCCCGTCGACCTCGGCAACGGCGTGACGCTCGACTACCACGAGAAGCGCGACGAACCGATCCGGTCGCAGCACTACGCGTTCCTCGTCCCCGACGAGCGCTTCGCGTCCATGCTCGCCCGCCCGGAAGCGGTCCGGGTCACCTACTACGCCGACCCCGCGCACACCGAACCCGGTCGGACCAACCACTGTTCGGCGGACGCGGTGCGTACTTCGCCGACCCGGACGGCCGCAACATGGAGATCACGACCAGGCCGTACGTCCGCCCGTAGCCGACGACTCCCGGAGGCGCCCACCGGACCCGCCCGCCGGGGCGGGACGTTCGGCCCAAGACGCGCGGGGCCGGGCGCCTCTAGGGTTTCCGGTCGTGCCGACGCCGTGTCCGGCCTCGTCCGGCCTCCTCGGGAAGACCGGACACGACGGGCTGCGATCGGCTGTCTCGGCATACACGAGTGGTAGGCGGGGTGCCCCGGTGGTACACGTGGTACGAGCCAGGGCCCCCGGCAGTCCGAGGGACGAACACCGTGCACACCGGCGGTCCGGGATCCCGGCGAGGAGTGAGCGAGCATGGCAGAAGGCCCCACATCGCAGAGCGGCGCGCCGGAGCCGGGGGACCGTCCTCCGGCTCCGGCGGACGGTCCCCCGCGGGGCGACCTCGGGCGCCGCCTCCGGCGGCGCCGCGTGGAACTCGGTCTCAGCCGGGAAGAGGTGGCCGCCCGCGCCGGCATGGCCGAGGCGTACGTCGCCCATCTGGAGCAGCACAGCACCGCCGCTCCCGACTCCGGCACCCTGCTCAGGCTCGCCGGGGCGCTGCGCACCAGCCCCCAGGAACTCGGCGGCGGTTACGCCGGGCTGCCGTCCGGACTCGGGCAGGCGTCCCGCGACCCCCGGTTCGGCGAACTCGGCGAACAGGAGTGCCGGGAACTGCTGTCGACGCACGGCATCGGAAGGTTCGCCATCAGCACCGAGGGCGCGCCCCTGGTGCTCCCGGTGAACTACAGCGTCGTGGACGACGCGATCGTGTTCCGCACGCGCGAGGGCTCGGCGCTCACGCGGGGCTTCGACCGCGAGGTGGCCTTCGAGGTGGACCGGGTGGACGACGCGTTCAGCGAGGGCTGGAGCGTGCTGGTACGCGGGACGGCGCGCGCGGTCACCGACCCCGGCGAGGCGCAGCGGCTCACCCAGCACGCGTACAGTGCCCCCTGGGCGGGCGGGGGGCGCGATCTGTGGGTGCGGATCGAGCCGCTGGCGTACACGGGCCGTCGTATCGAAGCGGGATGAGGCCGGCGGGATCCGGCCGGCCCACGAGGATCACCCCGGCCGTGCCATCCCCTCCGGGGCGGCGGACGGCACGAGGTTGACGACGCCGACGACCCCGTCCAGCCGCCAGGCCGCGAGACCGGCGAGGGCGATGGCGCCGCGCAGTTCCGCGCGGCCCGCCAGGGTGACGACCCCGTCCCGCACGGACACGGTGACGGCCTCCGGCGGCAGTCCCAGCTCGCCCGCGACGATCTCCTCGCAGACCTGGCGGCGGATCTCGTCGTCCCCACGCAGGAAGACCCGCAGCAGGTCACGACGGGTGACGATGCCGATCAGCCGGTCCTCCTCGTCCACGACGGGCAGGCGTTCGACGCCGCGTCGTTCCATCAGCCGGGCGGCGTCGGACACGCGCTGCTCCGGGTGGACGGTGACGGCGGGTGTCGACATCAGCTGCCGCACGGACTCGCCCGGGGACTTCGCCCGCCGTCCGCTCCGTTCGCGCACCAGGTCGGAGGCCGAGACGACGCCGAGGACCTTGTCGTCCTGGTCGATCACCGGCAGCCCGCTGATCCCGTGCCGTTCCAGCATCCGGGCGACGGTCTCGGACGATGTCGTCTCCGACGCTGTGACGACGTCGCCGGTCATCACCTCGCCGATCGTGCTGTGGGTCACGGCCCATCCTCCTTCTGGGGTGCGCGGGCCTTCTCCGGTGGGTCGCGGTGGTCTCCCGTTGCCCTCGTCCCGCTCGACGCCCGGCCAGGCGTTGTCCCCACTGTCCGTCCGAGCCGGTACCACCAGCGTGCCGCGCCCGCCGCCGGGGGCCGAGGGCCGGGCGCCCCCGGGGACGGGACCTTTGGTCCTGATTTCGGACACCTTCCGGCTCGGCCGGGTGGGCGGGTGCGCGGTGGGCGTTCCCGTCGCCCCGGCGCCCTGACGGGCCCACGAGGTACCGGGGCCCACCCCGGCGACCCCGACCGGCCCTCCTGGCGGGCCGTGCGGCCCAGGGGCGCGGCCCACCCGGGCGAGGCACGCTTGTCCTACGAGAGTGCGTGGTGGCGGTCGGGATCCGGAGGGACACGTCATGGCTGGTCGGATCGTGGTGGGAGTCGATGGGTCGCCGCAGAGTGTTGCCGCCGCTCACTGGGCCGCGCAGGAGGCGGTACGCAGGGGGGCGGAACTGGTCGTGGTGCACGCGTGGGTCACGCATGTGCGGCCGGCGCCGTTGGCGACGAGGGACAGCACCGAGCGCGGCTGGGCGGAGCGCGTGCTGCGGGAGGCGGTCGACAGTGTGCGGGCAGCGCATCCCACGCTGGCCGTGACCGCGACGCTGATCGCCGAGTCGGCCGTTCCCGCGCTGCTGTCCGCGGCCGCCGAGGCCGACACGCTGGTGGTGGGCACGCTCGGGCTCGGCCGCGCGGCCGGGGTCCTCGTCGGTTCGGTCTCGCTGCGGGTCGCGGGCCGCGCCCCCTGCCCGGTGGTGCTGGTGCGAGCGGGGCGCAGCGCCGCCGACGAGCATCTGCCGACGGCTCCCGGGCTGGCGCCGGACGAGATCCCGAGCATCCCGTACCGCGCCGTCGTGCTCGGCCTGGACATCGACAGCCCCTGCGACGAGCCGATCGGGTTCGCCTTCGAGGCCGCCCGGCGGCGCACCACCGAACTGCGGGTCTGCCATGTGTACGAGCAGGACGGCGCCGGTCCCGAGGGGGCGGCCGCCGCCGAACACGCCGTGATCGCGCTCCTGCGACCGTGGCACGAGAAGTACCCGGACGTGTCCGTGGCGACGACCGTCACGGAGGGCAGGGCCGGGGACGAACTCGTGCGGGCCACGGACGGCGCCGGACTCGTCGTGGTGGGCCGCCGCATCACCGGCAGCCGGCTCGGCGAACGCCTCGGCCATGTCGCCCACGCGGTCGTCCAGCACGCCGAGTGCCCGGTCGCGGTCGTCCCGCACGGCTGAGCACCGAACCGAGCACGCCGAAGGGCGGCGGGGGCGGAGAGGGCAGGATTCGAACCTGCGTGGGCCCCCGGAGGGGCCCGACCGTGAGGCGAGCTCGCTGGTCCCCGATCAACCACTCCGGGCACCTCTCCCCGTGACCGGTTCCTGTGTCCCGTACCGCTCACAGGAACGACTGTGCCACCCGGCGCTGACTGGGGACTGACGCACGGCTGACCTCAGCCACCGGTCACCGGAGGGCGGCCCGGTGCACCACGTGCCCGCCCGTCACCGTCAATACCACCGGGGCGTCGGCCAGTTCGTCCGCGGGCGCGTGGACGGGGTCCACACCCAGCGCCGTGAGGTCGGCGCGGAAACCGGGTGCGACACGGCCGGCGACCGCGGACTCGCCCGCCGCCGCGGCCGGGTGGCTCGTGCAGCCCTCCAGCGCCTGCAACGCGGTCAGGCCCGCGCGGCGCGCGGCGGCGCCCTTGGGGTGACGCGCGGTCGCCAGTACGGCGCGGGCGTCGTAGTGCGCGATCGGCCAGTCCGACCCGAGCGCGACGACGGCCCCCGCGTCCCGCAGTTCCCGCAGCCGCCAGGCGCGGGCGGCACGTTCACCGCCGAGGCGACGGGACCACTCGTCGCTGCCGTCGTCGCGGGTGTACCCGGTGTGCGGCGGCTGCATGGAGGCCGCGACACCCAGCTCGGCGAAACGGGGGAGGAGTTCGTCGGGCGCCGTCTCGATGTGCTCGATCCGGTGCGCGCCGCGCCCGCTCGGCCCGAGCGAGGCCACGGTGTCCAGAACGTGCCGTACGGCCGCGTCCCCGATCGCGTGCGTGGCGGTGCGCACGCCGGCCGCGTGCAGGGTGCGCACGGCCTCGGCGTAGGCCTCCGGGTCCGGCCAGAACGCGTCCGTGCCCCGGCCGTGGCAGTCGGGGTGCTCCAGCCACGCCGTGCCCCCCTCCACGGTGCCGTCCATGAAGAACTTCACCCCGGCGACCCGCCAGTGCCGCCCGCCCCGTCCCTGGAGCGCGATCAGCTCGCGCAGCGCGCCGGCGTCCGCGCCCGGCATGCACCAGGGCGCGAACCGCAGTCGCACCGGCAGGACCGTCTCCCGGGCCACCGCCGCCACCAGTTCCGGGTCCCCGCCGTCCATCACATGGGCGCCGGTGAGCCCCGTGGCCGCCATCGCGGACAGCAAGTCCCGCAGCCGCGAACGGCGTTCGGCGTCCGAGGGACGGGGCGCCACGGCCGTCACCAGGTCCATCGCGGCATGCTCGACCAGGTGCCCGGTGGGCCGGCCCGAGGCGTCGCAGACCACCTCCGCGCGCTGCTGGAAGGAGCGCGGCCCGGACACTCCGGCGACGGCCAGGGCGGCGGCGTTGGCGAGGGCGGAGTGGCCGTCGTACAGGCGGAGGAGGGCGGGCGTGTCGCCGAGGAGGTCGGCCACCAGGTCGTGGTGGATCGGGCGGCCCTCGAAGGCGTTGTGGTCCAGGCCGTGCCCGAGCACCCAGCCCCCGATCCGCTCGGCCCCCGCCAACGCCGCGCGCAGCCCGGCCAGTTCGCGCACGTCCGACAGGTCCACGCCGGTGGCCATCTCCAGCCCCCACACCGGGTGACTGTGCGAGTCCACCAGGCCGGGCACCAGATGCGCCCCGCCCAGTTCGACCACCTCGGTACCGGGGCCGCGCCAGTCCCGTACGTCCGCCGCCTCCCCGACCGCGGTGATCAGCCCTCCGTGCACGGCGACCGCCGTGGCGGTGGGACGGTCGGGGTCGAGGGTGCGCACCCGGGCACCGGTGAGGACGAGGTCTGCGGCGGGCATGCCATGGACTCCTTTGACTGCGTTGGTCGTTCGGCGGTCGTTCGGCGGCTTCGGTCGGTCATCCGGCGGCTTCGGTCGGCGGCGCGGGCTCCGTGGCGAAGGCCTCGTACACCTGCGGCCGGCTGCGCCGCAGCCACCACGCGAAGGGCAGCCCGAGCACGAAGACGAGCGGCGCCGCGAGCACGAGCAGGGTGTTCACGGCCGGGGACGCACCGGTGAACAGGTCGATGTGCCCCACCACCAGGACGATCGCCGTCGCGAGCAGCACCGTGGCGAGGACCGGCGCCACCACCGTGCGCAGGCTCCCCTCGCCGTGCCGCACCCGCCGGAAGTAGCAGGGCACGGCGAGCGCGGCGAGCAGCTGGAGCAGCAACAGGCCGA
This sequence comes from Streptomyces hygroscopicus subsp. hygroscopicus, assembly GCF_030269125.1. Lineage (GTDB taxonomy): Bacteria > Actinomycetota > Actinomycetes > Streptomycetales > Streptomycetaceae > Streptomyces > Streptomyces hygroscopicus_C. Next base: position 201,155 of record NZ_BSSM01000016.1, read on the forward strand.
TCATTCCCGGGGTGTTCACCCACAGCAGCAGTTGCTGGTAGGGGTCGGCGTGCGCGGCCCAGAAGGCGAGGACGACCACCGCGCCGAGCACGGTCTGGGCGATGCCGGCGACGTACGGGGAGCGGTGGCGCGGGTGGATCCGGCCGAGCCGGGCGGGCAGTACGCCCTCCTCCGCCAGTGCGAGCGCGTAGCGGTTGATGGCGTTGTGGAACGCGAGCAGGGAGGCGATGACGCTGGTGACGATGAAGACGTGCATCAGATCCGCGGCCCAGCCGCCCACGTAGGTGGTGATCGCGGTGAAGAACAGCCCGACCGGGTCCTTCCCGGCGGCCCGCACCACCTGGTCGTCGCCGAACGCCTGGACGGCGATCCACACGACGAACGCGTAGAACAGGCCGAGGAATCCGACGGCCAGATAGGTGGCGCGCGGCACGGTGCGTCCCGGGTCGCGGGCCTCGCGGCGGTAGATGACGGTCGACTCGAAGCCGGTGAACGCGGCGAACGCGAAGGCGAGCACGGCGGCCGTGCCCGGCACGAACACGTGCGAGGGGGCCAGGGAGGACAGGGACAGCCCGTGGGCCCCGCCCTTCAGCAGCACCCCGCCGGCCAGCAGTACGAGTATTCCCGTCTCCGCGACCAGCAGGACGCCGAGCAGCTTGGCGCCGAAGTCGATGGAGCGGAAGCCGCCGTAGCCGATGAGCAGCAGCCCGGCCAGCGAGATGGGCAGCCAGGGCACGTCGACGCCGGACAGGGCGTGCAGGGTGTCGCGGCAGGCGGAGGCGAGCAGGCCGTAGACGCCGATCTCCATGCCGTTGTAGCCGAGCAGCGCCAGCAGGGCGGCGCCGATGCCGGCCGGGCGGCCCAGGCCCCGGGTGATGAAGGCGTAGAAGGCGCCGCCATGGGTGACGTGGCGGCTCATGGTGGTGAAACCGACGGCGAAGACGGCGAGGGTCAGCCCGGCGAGGAGATAGCCGACCGGGGCGCCGATGCCGCCCAGCAGGATCGCGAGCGGCGCGACCCCGGCCATGACGGTCAGCGGGGCCGCGGCGGAGACGACGAAGAAGGCGATGTCGGCCGTGCCGAGGGAACCGGATCGGAGGGTCGCCGCGTCGGACGGCGCCTTCTCCTCGGGCAGTTCGGAGGTGGTGACGGACATACGGGGGAGCCCTTCTGGCGGCGGAGGGGAGGGGGTCCCGGCGATGGGGGCGTTCGGTGGACGGGGGCGCGGGCGGTCCGGACCGGGATCGGCTGCCCGCGCGGGCACGCCCGGACGTACGGGCTTCCGGGTGCCCGGAGGGGATGGCGGGGCGCCCGGAGCCGTAAACCTAAAGGCTTTTGGTTTCCGCAATGTAACCTGCAGTTGGGCATCCGGGAAGACCTCAGGGAGAACACCGATCATGGGACGGCCGCGCACCCCGCTCCTCGACCGCGAGCGCATCACCACGACCGCGCTCCAACTCATCGACGAGAGCGGAGACTTCAGCGTCCCGCAGATAGCCAGGCGGCTCGGCGCGCAGACGGGGTCCGTCTATCACCACGTGGACGGCCGGGACGGCATCGTGGAGCTGTTGCGCGAACGGGTCGCCTCCGCGATCGAGGCGACCACCCTCGACCTCGAACCCTGGGACGCGGCCGTAGAGGCCTGGGCCCGCTCCTACCGCGCCGCCTTCGCCGCGCACCCCCGCGCCATCCCGCTGCTCATGACGTCACCGGTGCGTGCGCCCCGGGTCCTGGACCAGTACGAACGGGCGGTGACCCGGCTGCTGGACGCCGGGTTCGAGCCGGCCGGGATCATGGCGCTGATCACCGCGCTGGAGAACCTGGTCCTGGGCTCGGCCCTCGACCTCGCCGCCCCCGAGACCATGTGGGTGACGGACCGCGCCGCCACTCCCCGTCTCGCCGCGGCCCTCGCCGCCGTGGGCGACCACCGCGCCGACCGCGCCTTCGAGGTGGGACTGACGGCCTTCATGAACCACGCGCGGACGCTCCGCGGTACCCACGCCTGCTGAGGCCACGCGCTCACCGCGGGGGAGGACGGTGATCCCGGACGTGCGTCCGACGGGGGAGCACCGGGCCGCACCGGTGAACCGGCCGACCGCGTCGCCGAGTCGCCCGGGGGCCGGGATCGTCGGACGCGGGCAGGCCCCGGGAGTCACCCGTGCCCGCGAACGCCCGGAAGTGGTGACGGGCTGCCTGAGCGGTGATTGCCCAAGGTGGCAGCGGCGCGGCGAGAGGACCGGGGCGGAGCGGCGGTGGGGCGGTCGACAGCACATGGCACGGCAGGTGCCGTGCCGGCCCTGCTCGTCGTGGTGACGGCCCGGGGGTGTGCCGGCCGGTTCCCGGCGTCGGGTCATGCCGCTTTCGCCGGGCAGCGTACGGATTCTGCCGCGGTGGCCGGCGTCGCCGGTCGGGCACACGCCGACCGGACGGCCCGGTCGGCGGAGGACCGGGCCTGCCGTCCGACCCTGCTCCACGGCCGCGTGAAGAAGGCCGTCATCGAAGCACCGGCCGACGGAGCCGAGCCGAAAGCGGCATCGACGGCGCACGTGGCCGAGGCGGTGAGCGGCGCCCTGTCCCGGGCGTGCCCGGTCGCGGCGACAACGGGCTCCTCACCACCGGTTTCCCTGTCCGCCCTGTCCGTTCCGCGGGTGCGGGCCGATCCGCCGATCGCGCCTTCGGCGTCCGCGGCACGGACGACCTCCCACCGTCCGTCCGCCGCCCGGTCGTCGCCGGTGCGCGCTCATGGACGGTGAGCGTGGTCGAGGCCGGGGCCGTGTCCGCCTTCGGGTGTGCCGGTCGGGGCGGTGCTGCCGGTCCCGGCAGTGTGGGCGGCAAGGTGGTCCTGCCCCCGGCCGGTGCCTTCGGCGCGTTCGAGCGCGTGCCGGCGCCGCGGCCTCCGACGGTCGTGGCTGCGTGGTCGTGCCCTCACCGTGGGTCCGCTGACCGCGCACACCGCCTCGCTGATCGGGGCACGCTCTTCATCGCCCTGGGAGCGGACTGTCCTGTTCTTCGACGGTGCGTCAGCCCTGCCTTCCGATGAGGGGGGCGGGGGCGGAGGCGGGGTTGGAGGAGCGCCTCATGGCCGTCGGCCGTGCCATGCCGGACGGTGTCCTGCTGCCGGCCGTCGCGGCCGTCGCGGCGCTCACCGGCGTGCTTCTGCCGCTAAGGCCACGGCGGACGCGAAGGCCGAAGCCCCGGGCCGGCGCGGAGGACCCCGTACGGCGTTCCGGCTGAACGGCCCCGCCCGCGCCCGCCGGGCGCGGGCGGGGCCGTTCAGCCTGCGGCGCCCGGTCCACCGCCGGGACGCCGGGGACGGCCGTACCCCCCTGCGCATCCGTCGGCGGCCGGCGATCGGCTGAGGGCGGCCGGTCTGGCCGCCGGGACCGCGGGGTGGTCCCGTGGCGCCGCTCGCCAGGGACGTCACACACGTGGATCGCCGCGGGCCGGGCGGCCGGCCGGGATGGGTCAGGCGGCGGTTTCCCAGGCGCCGTATCCGCCGAGGAGGTCGTAGACGTCGGTGCGGCCGTTGTGGCGGATGAGGCTGGCGGCGATGGAGGAGCGGTGGCCGCCGGCGCAGTGGACGACGAGGGGGCCTTCGGCGGGGACTTCGTCGAGGCGCTTGGCGAGTTCGGCGAGGGGGATGTGGAGGGCGCCTTCGATGGAGCGGCCTTCGTCGCGTTCGCCGCAGTTGCGGACGTCGAGGACGAGCGGGGGCTGGGGGGAGGCGAGCTGTTCGCGCAGGGTTTCGGCGGTGAGCCGGGCGGCCTGGCGGATCTGGTCGGGGTGGGCGTGGAAGAGCTGCTCGGGATCGGCGGCGTAGCCGTGGACGCGGTCGAAGCCGATGCGGGCGAGGCGGGTGACGGTTTCCTCGGCGCGGCCCTCGGGGGCGATGATGAGGATTTCGTCCTGGGGGGTGAGGACGCTGCCGGCCTGTT
>NZ_BSSM01000017.1 GCF_030269125.1 Streptomyces hygroscopicus subsp. hygroscopicus
GTTAGGGAAACGCCCGGTTACATTCCGAACCCGGAAGCTAAGCCTTTCAGCGCCGATGGTACTGCAGGGGGGACCCTGTGGGAGAGTAGGACGCCGCCGAACAATTTTTGGGGAAACCCCCGCACCACTGGTGCGGGGGTTTTCTGCGTTTGCTCTTAGGGTTGGTCCATGCGCTATGACCTGATCATCTTCGACAACGACGGCGTCCTGGTCGACAGCGAGCCGATCTCCAACCGGCTCCTGGCGGCCCATCTGACCGAGCTGGGCGTCCCGACGTCGTACGAGGACTCCCTGCGCGACTACATGGGTTCGGCGATGCACCGGATCCACGATCTCGTCCTGGAGCGCACCGGGCGCCGGCTGCCGGAGGACTTCGACGACGTCTTCCACGCACGGGTCTTCGCCGCGTTCGAGCGGGAGTTGAAGCCGGTCCGGGGCGCGGCCGAGGTACTGGGGAAGCTGGCCGCGGACGGGGTCCCGTACTGCGTGGCCTCCTCCGGAAGCCATGAGCGGATCAGGGTGGGACACCGGACCACCGGCCTCGACCGGTGGTTCGAGGAGGAGCGGATCTTCAGCTCCCAGGACGTCGGCAAGGGCAAGCCGTCGCCCGACCTCTTCCTGCACGCGGCCGAGCGGATGGGCGTCGCCCCCGAGCGGTGCGCGGTCGTGGAGGACTCGCCGCTGGGCGTCCAGGCGGCCGTGGCGGCCGGGATGGACGTGTACGGGTTCACCGCGATGACCCCCGCCGAGCGCCTCACCGGGGCGACCCGGCTGTTCGCCGCCCTGCGGGAGCTTCCCGACCTGCTGGTACGACCCCTGATCTGAGCCCGCTCCGGGCCGTGGCGTGACCCCTGCCATCCCCCGGCGCCTGACATCCGTCATGCCGTCGTCCGGACGATCGTTTCTACCGGGGGACCCCCGCCGGCCGCGACGCTGAGGGCATGACGAAGAACACGGGGGCCCGGGGCCGGAGCACGCGGAAGAACCGGAAGCAGAATCCCGGCGTGCTGGACCACCTCAGACCGCTCCTCCTCGACGTGGCCCTGCCCCTCGGGACGTACTACCTGCTCAAGGACGGCTTCGGTGCGAGCACTCTCGCGGCGCTCGCCTGGAGCAGCGTGGTGCCGGCGGCGCGGACCGTGCGGGGCCTGGTGCGCGAGCGCCGGGCCGACGCGCTGGCCCTGCTCGTCCTGGCGGTCAACGTCGTCTCGCTGCTGGTGAGTTCCGTCGTCGGGGACCCCCGGCTGATGCTCGCCAAGGACGGCGCGGTCAGCAGCACCCTCGGCATCGGCATCCTGCTCTCGGTCCGGCTCGGGCGACCGATGATGAGCGCCGCGATGATGCCCTTCCTGGTCAAGGGAGACCCGGCGAAGGAGGCCGCCTGGCAGCGGCTCGTCTCCGGCGCCTCGGCCCGGTCCGCGGCCTTCCGGCAACGGGAGAAGGCGTTCTCCGCCGTCTGGGGCCTGGCGCTGCTCGCCGAGTGCGTCGCCCGGGTCGTCGGCGCGTACACCGTGCCCGTGGACACCATGGTCTGGCTCGGCACCGTCTTCCTGGTCGCCGCGATGGCGATCGCGTTCGTGGCCGGCGGCGCGCTGGCCGCCGAGCCCATGGCGAGGATGCTCGCCGCCGAGGTGACGGAGACGGCGGACGGCACGGCGCGCGAGGCGACCGCCTGCTGGAACTCCCGGGAAGCTGAAGGAAATTCATCTTTGGCGGTGTCTACCCACAAGTAGTGCGGGGCCCTACGCTCGCCGCCATGACAGATGTGCTGCGGCGCGGCAGGGCCTCGCTGGCGTTCGCGTTCTTCGCCCAGGGCGCCGCCTTCGCGCTGCTGGTGACGCGCATCCCCGCCATCCAGGACCGGTACGGCATCTCCGACGCGCTGCTGCCGGTCTTCCTGGCCGCCGTGCCGGTCCTCGCGGGCGTCGGCAGCGTCGTCACCGAGCAGTTGGTCAAGCGGGTACGGCCCAGCCGGCTGCTGCGCTGGTCCCAGCCGCTGGTGCTGCTCGCGCTGCTGGGCGCCGGTGCGGGCGGACGGGGGCAGCTGGCCGCCGTGGCCGTGGCGCTCGGGGTCTTCGGGCTGTCGGTGGGGGCGCTGGACGCCTCCATGAACATGCTCGGGGTGAGCCTGCAACGGGCCTACGGGCGCAGCATCATGCTCGGTTTCCACGCCACCTACAGCCTGGGCGGCATCGTCGGGGCGTCGCTCGCGTGGGCCGGGGCGCACTGGCAGCTCGCGCTGTGGGTCTCGTACCTGCCGGTGGTGGCCGTCCTGCTGCCGGCGACGCTCGTGGGCAGCCGGTGGTACGTCGAGGGGGACACGGGGGCGGCGGAGGGGAGCGAGGGCGGGGGCGTGGTCTTCCGGCTGCTGCTGCCGCTGTGCCTGGTGATGACCTTCGCCTACATCGGGGACTCCACGGTCTCCAACTGGAGCGCGAAGTACCTGAAGGACGTGCTGGGCAGCTCGGAGCAGCTGGCGACGGTGCCGTACAACGTGTACATGGTGACCACGCTCGTGGGGCGGGCCCTGGGGGACTTCGGGGTACGGCGCTTCGGCGCGGTGGCGGTCGTACGGCTCGGGGCGCTGGTGGCGGCCGGCGGATTCGCGGTGGTGGCCGCGGCGCCCGGGGCGTGGCCGGGGATGCTCGGGTTCACGCTTCTGGGCCTGGGGCTGTGTGTGCTGGTGCCGCAGACCTTCGCGGCGGCGGGGCGGCTGTTCCCGGGGGCCTCGGACGCGGCCGTCGCGCGCCTGAACGTCTTCAATTACGTCGGATTCCTGGTCGGATCGCCGTTGGTGGGGGCGGTGGGCGACGCATGGAGCTATCGCGGGGCGATGCTGCTGCCGATGGTGTTGGTGCTGGTGACGCTCGTGTACGCCAGGTCGTTCGCGACGAGTCCGGGCGGATACGGTGGCGGGCATGAGCGGCCGCGCACAGCTGATGTGGGACGAGGCAGTAACGGGCTATGACTTCGGCTCGGGCCATCCGATGGATCCGGTACGGCTGGCACTGACCCGGAAACTGGTCGGTGCCCTGGGCGTCGACCAGGAGCTGGAGATCGTCGCGGCGAAACCGGCCGGGGATTCGACGCTGCGGCTGGTCCACCGGGAGGACTACATCGACGCGGTGAAGGCGGCGTCGGCGGACCCGGCGGGGGCGGACGGGGAGTACGGGCTCGGGACGGTGGACGATCCCGCGTTCGCCGGGATGCACGAGGTGTCCGCGCTGATCGCCGGGCAGTCGGTGGCGGCGGCGGAGTCGGTGTGGCGCGGGGACGCGCTGCACGCCGTGAACTTCACCGGCGGGCTGCACCACGCGATGCCCGGGGCCGCCTCCGGGTTCTGCGTGTACAACGACGCGGCGCTCGCCATCGCGCGGCTGCTGGAACTGGGGGCCGAGCGGGTCGCGTACGTGGATGTGGACGTGCACCACGGGGACGGGGTGCAGGCCGCGTTCTGGGAGGACCCGCGCGTGCTGACGATCTCGGTGCACGAGCATCCCCGCACGCTGTTCCCGCAGTCCGGGTGGCCGCAGGAGACCGGCGGCGGGGCGGGGGAGGGGGCGGCGGTGAACCTGCCGCTGCCGGCCGGGACGGGAGACGCGGGGTGGGTGCGGGCGTTCCACGCGGTGGTGCCGGAACTGCTCGCGGATTTCCGGCCGCAGGTGCTGGTGTCCCAGCACGGGGCCGACACGCACTTCGAGGACCCGCTCGCACACCTCGCGGTCTCGCTGGACGCGCAGCGGGCGGTGCAGATGGCCTGCCATGAGCTGGCGCACGAGTACGCCGACGGGAAGTGGGTCGCGCTCGGCGGTGGCGGTTACGCGGTGGTGGACGTCGTACCCCGTTCCTGGACCCATCTCGTGGCCATCGCCGCGGGGCGGCCCGTCGCGCCGGAGACGGTGATCCCCGAGAGCTGGCGCCAGGAGGCCTACGCCCGCACCCGCCAACTCGGCCCCCAGCGGATGACGGACGGCCGCTGGCCGGTCTCCTGGTCCTCCTGGGAAGGTGGTTACGACCCCGCGGACCGCCTGGACCAGTCGGTCCTGGCGACCCGCCGGGCCGCGTTCCCGTTGCGGGGGCTGCTGCCCTAGGGGGCCGTTACGCCAACCGTGCGGAATACCCGGGTATCTCCCCTGCCCGGTCATCCCGTACGCCACCATCGCAAGCGTGTTGGCCTATCTGTCCGCCGCCCGGCTGGCCGGGGTCGTCGAGACCCCCCGGGAGCGGAGCCTGCGGAGGTACCGTCAGTTCGCGGCCCGCGATCCCCGCGCCCTGATCGGGATCGACCCGCGAGGGTCCTGGGGGCTGCCGGAGCTGCTCGGCCTGATGGCGGACAGGTGTGGTGTCTCGGCCGATCCCCGGTACCTTTCGGGGCCGGACGCGATCGACCCGGCACGGACGCTCGCCGCGCTGGACGCGTTCGCGGGGAGACTCGCGGTGGCAGCGCAGCGTCACGCTCCCGTGCTGTTCGGGACCGGCCACCCGCGCCCGCTGCTGGGCTTCTACGCCGCCCTCGCGGACGCCGTCTCGGCGGCGGGATGTGAGGTCCTCACCCCCGCGCAGGGTCGCTGTGTCGACATATTGACCCGGTTCGGTCTACGCACGCACCGCATCGACTACGTACGACGCGTCGCGTTGGTGCGGGAAACCGGCACCGGGCGCCCCGGTTGTGAGCCTGGCGCGCACTGTCATTCACCGCTGCCCGTGCGGGTCGTGCTGGAGGCCGCCGCGGCCGCCGGCGGCCCGCTGCCCGAGCTGGTCGTCGGTGATCACGGCTGGCTCTGCGGCGCAGGTCAGCTGGGGTTCGACGCGATCGGTCCGGCCGACGCCGACGATCCGGCGCCGTTCGTCGGCGAGGCGGAGGGCACCGTCGCCGTCGTCGTACCCCTGGACGACGGAGTCCGGTCTAGTCACTACCTGCCACTCACCCGCTACGTACTCAAACGCGCGTGTCTGTCACAGTAGGCCGCCGATGGGTGCACCTCTTCCCCACTCGCATCACCCGCCCCTAGTCTGGGGAGTGAGCACGCAGCGACGAAGAGTCACCGGAAGGGGAAGCCGGTGGCCGTCGAGTGCGGAAGGTGCAGGTGTGTGATGGCTGCAGCTGGCGAGAGGCCTCTGAACGAGGTCCAGTTCCTGACCGTGGCGGAGGTCGCCACGGTGATGCGAGTGTCGAAGATGACCGTGTACCGCCTGGTGCACAGCGGTCATCTGCCCGCGATCCGGGTGGGGCGGTCCTTCCGCGTCCCCGAGCAAGCGGTCCACGAGTACCTCCGCGACAGCTACGTGGGGGTGGAGACGGCCTGACGACCCCCTCCGGGGGATCCCGGAGACCCTCGATTACGACCTCGGCGCTCGGTTGGGTAGGCTAGCCCCTCGTAGGTCGTGTGGGCCCATGGCGCCCAAACAACCGAGTGATGAGAAGTGAGCGAGGGTAGTCGTGGGCTCTGTTATCAAGAAGCGGCGCAAGCGGATGGCCAAGAAGAAGCACCGCAAGCTGCTCAAGCGCACGCGCGTTCAGCGTCGCAACAAGAAGTAAGCACGGTCGCGTCCGCGCGGGCGCACCGTGAGCGACGCTCCGCGAGAGCGTGTCCTGTGGCCCTCCATCGGCAATGATGGAGGGCCACAGGCGTGTCCCGGGCCATCCGGCCGACTCCGGCCGGGGAATTTCCGTCACCTCGCGCATCGGGCAGTCACCGCAGTGCAACGTCCACCCGCTAAGTTGGCCTCCACGGGGAACGCGGAACGGGAGTCACGCGGGAAGGAAGGCGCTGATCTTGGGCAAGGTCGTGCTCGTCACCGGGGCGGCCCGGCAACTGGGCGGCCGGTTCGTACGGCGGATCCAGCGGGACCCGGAGGTCGAGCGGGTGATCGCGGTGGACGCGGTGGCGCCCGCGCACCAGTTGGGCGCGGCCGACTTCATCCAGGTCGACATCCGGCAGCCGACCATGGCCCGCGTCCTCGCCGAGACCGGCGCCGACACCGTCGTACACCTCGACGTGACGGGCACCGCGCTGGGCGGTGGCAGCCGGGCCACGGTCAAGGAGACCAACGTCATCGGCACCATGCAGCTGCTCGGCGCCTGCCAGAAGACGCCGGCGGTCCAACGGCTGGTGATCAAGTCCAGCACCAATGTGTACGGCTCCGCGCCGCGCGATCCCGCCGTGTTCACCGAGACCACCCCGGCCAAGTCGCTGCCCAGCGGCGGGTTCGCGAAGGACACCGTCGAGGTCGAGGGATACGTACGGGGGTTCGCGCGGCGGCGGCCCGACGTGGCCGTGTGCGTGCTGCGGTTCGCCAACATCCTGGGGCCGTCCGCGGACACCCCGCTCGCCTCGTACTTCGCGCTGCCGGTGCTGCCGACCGTGTTCGGCTACGACCCGCGGTTGCAGTTCGTGCACGAGGACGACGTGGTGGAGGTGCTGCGGCTCGCCTCGCACGAGCCGCGCCGGGGCACCCTCAACAGCGGGACGTTCAACATCGCCGGGGACGGGGTGCTGCTGCTGTCGCAGTGCTCGCGGCGGCTCGGACGGCCCACGGTGCCGCTGCTGCTGCCCGCGGTGACCTGGGCCGGCTCCCTGGTCCGTACGCTGGGTATGACGGACTTCTCACCGGAGCAGTTCCGGCTGCTCACCCACGGGCGGGTCGTGGACACCGTCCAGATGCGCGAGACGCTGGGGTTCACCCCCCGCTACACGACGGCGGAGGCGTTCGCGGACTTCGCCCGCGTCCAGGGCACGGGGCTGCTGCCGCCGGAGGCCGTCGCGGGAGCCGTCGACCGGATCGCCGCGCTGGCCCTGCGGGGCGGCCGGCCCACGACGCACAGCGCCGACTAGCGCCAACCGAGGAGCGCGGTAACGATGGCGGACGCCAAGGTCATTCCCTTCGACGACGACCGGTCCCGGGGGAGCGGGAGCGGTGGCGGCCCACAGCGGGCCGGGAGACGGCGGGGCGCGGGCGGCCGGCTCGGCGGTCGCGGCGACGCCGGGTCCGGGGAGATGGGTGAGGTGCAGCGGTTGCCGGTGCGGGAGGACGGGCCGGTGGGCGAGGACGACACGCCGGTGGAGCGGCCCGCGCCCCGTGAGGAGGGCGGCCTGGAGCGGTGGGTGGCGGCCGGGCTGGCGTTCCTGCGGCGACGGCTGACCGGGGACTACGAGGTCGACGACTTCGGGTACGACGCGGAGCTGACCGACCAGGTCCTGATGTCGATGCTGCGGCCGCTGTTCGAGAAGTACTTCCGGGTCGAGGTGAAGGGCGTCGAGAATATCCCGGACAAGGGCGGGGCGCTGATCGTCGCCAACCACTCCGGGACGCTGCCGCTGGACGGGCTGATGATGCAGGTCGCGGTGCACGACCACCATCCGGCCGACCGGCACCTGCGGCTGCTCGCGGCGGACCTGGTGTTCGTGCTGCCGGTGGTCAACGAGTTGGCGCGCAAGCTCGGGCACACCCTCGCGTGCGCGGAGGACGCGGAACGGCTGCTGGAGCAGGGGGAGCTGGTGGGGGTGATGCCCGAGGGGTTCAAGGGCATCGGGAAGCCCTTCAGTGAGCGGTACAAGCTCCAGCGGTTCGGGCGGGGCGGGTTCGTGTCGACGGCCATGCGGCAGGGTGTGCCGATCATTCCGTGCTCGATCGTCGGCGCGGAGGAGATCTATCCGATGATCGGCAACGCGAAGACGCTCGCGCGGGTGCTGGGCATCCCGTACTTCCCGCTGACGCCGACGTTTCCCTGGCTCGGGCCGCTCGGTGCGGTGCCGCTGCCGACGAAGTGGACGATCCAGTTCGGTGAGCCGATTTCCACGGACGGTTATCCGCCGGAGGCGGCCGAGGATCCGATGCTGATGTTCAACCTGACGGACCAGGTGCGGGAGCAGATCCAGCACACGCTGTACAAGCTGCTGGTCCAACGGCGGTCGGTCTTCTTCTGACCGGCTTCTGACGACCGGTCGTACGACGATGGGGGCGCCCACGCGGGATGGGGCGCCCCCTCGGTCGTACTGCCCTAGTTCGCCTCGTCGTCGTCGATCCCCAGGCCGGGTAGGAGGCCCGGCAGGAGCGGGGGAAGGGTGACGTCGGGGGCGGTGCTCGGGGGTTTGGTGGTGGACGGGGTACTGCTGTCGCCGCTGGACCTCGGCGGGTCCAGCAGACCGCCGGTGCTGCCGCCGAGCAGTCCGTCGCCCGTGCTGTCGGTGGCCGTGCCGGTGGGGTTGCCGGTACCGGTGCGACCGGCGGACGGGGTGCGGTGGCTGGGCTGGGTCGACCGGTGGGTGCCGGGGGACGCCGGGCCGGTGCCCCGGTGCGTGCCGTCGCCGCCCTGGGAGGGCTGCTGCGGCAGCAGGGACTGGAGCGGGGCGACCTCCTGGTCTATGGCGTCGAACACCGACGACACCTGCTGTTTGACGTCCCCGAGCTGCACCGGAAGCTTGTCGCTGAGCGCGCTCCACGCCTCGCGGTGGGACCGGGAGAACGTGGACAGCGCCTGGATCGGGCCCAGTTGGTCTGGGTCGGCCTCATAGGCCGCGTGCAGCAGCCGGTGGCCCTCGCTGACGTCGTGCTGCATCCCGGAGAGGGTGCGGCGGATCTCGCCGATGGACTCGTGGTCGAGGTGGCCGCCGCGGCCGCGCTCCATCAGCCGACGGGCCTCGCCGAGCCGGGTGGACGCCTGGTCGAGGTAGACCTGGCCGCGCTGGTCCTGGCCGTCACTGAGGTAGTTGAGCTTGAAGTCCTCGATGCCGCGTTTGAGTCCGTACAGCTGGTCGCCGGGCAGGGCGTGGGAGCTGGCGGCGGCGACCCCGCCGAAGGCCCCCGCGGCCACGCCCACGCTGAGCCCGCCGGCCGCGAGGCCCTTGGTCAGCCTGGACCGCGGCCGGAGCTTGCCCAGCGGGCTCGCCCGGTGTGCGCCCTTGCCCTTGCGCCCGCCCGTCTCCCGCCACCAACCTTGCGGGGAAGAGGCTTCGCTCCTTCTCTGCTCCGGTACGGTCGTGTCCGCCGCCCCGGTCCCCTCCTGGAGCATGGCCTCCATCGCGGCCACCAGCTGTGCGCGCTGGACGACCTTGACGTCGGGGTCGAGCTGCGGCCGGGGCAGCGCGCCGAGGCCGTCCGCGAGGGCCAGCAGCCGGCCCTGCTCGGTCAGTTCCTCGGTGGTCGGCGGGGAACCCGCCGGTTCGTCGGACTGCTCGGCCGCCGTGTCCCGGTCGGACTGCTCCTCCAGGGCCTGGGCGAAGGCGTTCGCCCGCCGGTGCGCCGATACGTTCGCGATCACTGGCGGCACCTCCTCTCGTCATGACGGTCGACTCCCCAGGGGGTCCTGAGGGTTGCACATCCCGACCGCTTCCACCCGATCGAGCGATGGGGCGGCAGGGACGTGACCACAGGGAGCCTGTATCCCGCTCAACGACTGGCGCGGCACTTGGGTTACGGACCCCGGATGATCCGTCCTGAAAGTCAACGCGCCTCAAGAGAAGGCGAGTTGGCGATCGCCCGGAGTGGTGGGGCGGGGACGGGTACTTTCAGCGGGCGTCGTCCGGCAGCAGCCGGGCGAGCGTGCGGACGGCGCGGTACTGGAGGGTCTTGATCGCACCCTCGTTCTTGCCCATGACCCGGGCGGTCTCCGCCACCGACAGCCCTTGCAGGAAGCGGAGCGTCACGCACTCCTGCTGCTGCGGGTTGAGGCGTCGTACGGCGTCCAGGAGCGCGGCGTTCGACAGGGACTCCAGGACGGAGTCCTCCGGGGAGCGCTCGACCTCGTTGGCGTCCAGCATCTCGCCGGTGGTGACCTCCAGGCGGAAGCGGCTGGACTTGAAGTGGTCGGCGACGAGGTTGCGGGCGATCGTCACCAGCCAGGCGCCGAAGTCGCGACCCTGCCAGGTGAAGGTGCCGATCCGGCGCAGGGCGCGCAGAAAGGTCTCGCTCGTCAGGTCCTCGGCGGTCGCGCGGCCCCCGACGCGGTAGTAGATGTACCGGTAGACGGTGTCGCTGTACTGGTCGTACAGCCGGCCGAACGCCTCGGCCTCGCCCGCCTGGGCGCGCTCGACCAGGTCCATCATCCGGGCGCTGTCGCTGTCGGCGGCCGGCCGGCGGGTGGTGGTGGCGCCGCTCGCCCCGGCGGGGCGCCCACGTCTGGCGACGGCGGCGCCGCCGTCGGCCAGTGCGTAGCACGGGCCCGTGGGTACGGCGGTGGCGAAGGCGGGGACGGCGAGCGCGGTGGGGACGAGGCCGCGCAGCGTCTCTTTGACCGTTGCGACAGATGCGCGCAGCGTAGCCAGGCCCGAGGCGTCAACCCCGACGTGTGGGTACACGGGACTCCCAGAGGCAGAGCTTTCATCACGTGCAGTGCGGAACCGTTCACCCGTCGTGGCGACGGAGGGGTACCGGTTTGCGTCTGAGGAGAATAACGCTTCGTGCAGGCGCTGCTACACCCAGTTGCTCAAATCACCGATTGCGTCGCATCTGTAACCGATTGTTGCCCTGTCTCGTTCCGCATCCTGATCATTTCTTGACCGAAAAAGGGCGTGTTTCGGTGAACTCCAGGACGAGTTGAAATGGCCGCGGCATAATCCGGGCGCGAGCCGAAGCGCGTGGCAGGGGCGCGGGGAACCGCGTGACCAGTCACGACGGTTCGCGTCCTGGGGGCGGCCCGAGCCCTGGGGCGGTGGTCCGCACCCGGCCGACCGATACTTATCGGCGCCGGCGACTCAAAGCGATCGCCGCCGCGGTGCCGCCGGCGACCGCGCCGACGCCCGCCGCCGCCGGGATGCCCACCTTCGCCGCCTTGCGCCCCGTGCGGTAGTCCCGGAGCCGCCAGTCCTTCTCCCGCGCGTGCCTGCGCAGCTTCGCGTCCGGGTTGATGGCGTAGGGGTGGCCGACGAGGGACAGCATCGGGATGTCGTTGTGGCTGTCGCTGTAGGCGGCGCAGCGGGCGAGGTCCAGGCCCTCCGCCGAGGCCAGCGCGCGCACCGCCTCCGCCTTCGCGGGCCCGTGCAGCGGTTCGCCCACCAGCCGGCCGGTGTAGACGCCGTCCACCGACTCCGCGACCGTCCCGAGCGCCCCGGTCAGGCCCAGCCGGCGCGCGATCACCGTCGCGATCTCCACCGGCGCCGCCGTGACCAGCCACACCTTCTGCCCCGCGTCGAGGTGTGCCTGCGCGAGGGCCCGGGTGCCCGGCCAGATCCGGTCGGCCATGTACTCGTCGTAGATCTCCTCGCCGATCGTCTGGAGCTCGGCGACGCGGTGGCCCTTGACGATGGACAGCGCCGAGTCGCGCGCGTCCTGCATGTGCTCGGGGTCCTCGACCCCGGCCAGCCGGAACCACGCCTGCTGCCAGGCGAACCTGGCCAGGTCGCGGGTCTCGAAGAACTTCCGCTTGTACAGGCCCCGCCCGAAGTGGAAGATCGCGGCGCCCTGCATGACGGTGTTGTCGAGGTCGAAGAACGCGGCCGCGCGGACGTCGCCGATCACCGGAAAGTCCGGTTCCGCGTCGGCCCGCGCGGTCTCCTGCGTCTCCTCCGAGGACTTGCGTGCGGCCTCCGCCGAGGCCTCGCCTGCCAACACGCTCCGCGCCGTGGCGGAGCGCCTACGGGGAGTGAGCCATCCGAGAGCGGCCATGCCGTGAGCATAGCCAGTCCGTCCGGTGCTTCCGGAGCCGAGAGGTTCGAAGCCCGTGAACTCTGGGTGAGGCGAGGGTTAAACCGGTTGCGCGGAGCGGCGCGCGAGAATGGCCGGTATGAGTGCACTCTTCCGACGCAAGAGCGAGAAGGCCGAGCCCGGCGAGCGGCTGGTCACGCTGATCCGCAAGCCGGGCTGTCACCTGTGCGACGACGCGCAGGCCGTGATCGAGAAGGTCTGCGGGGAACTCGGGGTCCCCTGGGACCAGAAGGACATCAGCGAGGACAAGGAGCTGTACGACCGCTACTGGGAGCAGATCCCCGTCGTCCTCGTCGACGGTGAACAGCACACCTTCTGGCGCGTGAACGCCGACCGGCTTCGTCGCGCACTGACCGAGTAGTCCAGCTGATCCCCAAAGTTCGCCTAGGATCTACGGGCGGTTTGGTCTCGGGGGCGGGATTCGTGAGGAGCGTGTGCGGTTTTGCCCCCAGTAACGAAGGTGCGCGGGTGGGTGCGCTCCGGTTCCCGCCACCGGCGCGAAAGGTGCGTGACCCCGGTCACTTCTGCCGGGCAAATCGGACACAATCTTTGTGCACGCGTTCACAAAGACATAGCCTGCATTCGACGGGGCGGTCTGGGGACGTATGACCGCCCGCAGCCCCGCTCTACCCGCAGGAGCACCGTGGCAACTGGCCGATCACACCGACCGGCGACCCGCAGCCGAGGGATTCCCGAGGCCACCGTCGCCAGGCTTCCGCTGTACCTCCGAGCCCTGACCGCGCTGTCCGAGCGCTCGGTACCCACGGTCTCGTCCGAGGAGCTGGCCGCGGCCGCGGGAGTCAACTCCGCCAAGCTGCGCAAGGACTTCTCTTACCTGGGCTCCTACGGAACGCGCGGTGTCGGCTACGACGTGGAGTATCTCGTCTACCAGATCTCCCGCGAACTCGGCCTCACCCAGGACTGGCCGGTTGTCATCGTCGGCATCGGTAACCTCGGCGCCGCCCTCGCCAACTACGGCGGTTTCGCCTCCCGCGGCTTCCGCGTCGCCGCGCTGATAGACGCCGACCCGGGGCTGACCGGAAAGCCGGTCGCGGGCATCCCCGTGCAGCACACCGACGACCTCGAGAAGATCATCAAGGGCGACCGGGTCTCCATCGGCGTCATCGCCACCCCCGCCGGCGCCGCGCAGCAGGTCTGCGACCGGCTCGTGGCCGCCGGGGTCACCTCCATCCTGAACTTCGCGCCGACCGTCCTCGCGGTGCCGGACGGCGTCGACGTGCGCAAGGTCGACCTGTCGATCGAACTCCAGATCCTCGCCTTCCACGAGCAGCGCAAGTCCGGCGAGGAGACCGCGGCCGGTGGCGCCAAGGCCACCGCCGCGGTCACCCCGCCCACCGACTCCTCCGACCAGGGGCCCGACGGGGACGTACCCGCCGTGATGCCGGCATGAGCCTCCTCGTCGTCGGACTGAGCCACCGCAGTGCCCCGGTCAGCGTGCTGGAGCGGGCGGCGCTGAGCGTGGACGCCCAGAGCAAGCTGCTCCAGGACACGGTCGCCGCCGAGCCCGCCACCGAGGCGTCGGTGCTCGCCACCTGCAACCGCATCGAGCTGTACGCCGACGTGGACAAGTTCCACGCCGGTGTCGCCGAGCTGTCCACGCTGCTCGCCCAGCACAGCGGCGTCGGCCTGGAGGAACTGACCCCCTACCTGTACGTCCACTACGAGGACCGGGCCGTCCACCACCTCTTCTCGGTGGCCTGCGGACTGGACTCGATGGTCGTCGGCGAGGGCCAGATCCTCGGCCAGATCAAGGACTCGCTGGCCCGCGCCCAGGAGCTGCACACCGCCGGCAAGCTGCTGAACGACCTGTTCCAGCAGGCCCTGCGGGTCGGCAAGCGCGCCCACTCCGAGACCGGCATCGACCGCGCGGGCCAGTCCCTGGTCACCTTCGGTCTCGAACAGCTGGCCACCGGCATCGCCGTACCCGCCTGGGCGCGGGGCAAGAAGGCGCTGGTCATCGGCGCCGGCTCGATGTCCTCGCTGGCCGCCGCCACGCTCGCGCGGGTCGGGGTCGCCGAGATCGTCGTGGCCAACCGGACCTTCGACCGGGCCGAGCGCCTCGCCGAGATCCTGGCGGCGGCCGACGACAACGCGGTGACCGCCCGTGCGGTACGGATGGACGCCGTGCCGGACGAGCTGACACGTGCCGACGTCGTCGTCTCCTGTACCGGGGCGACGGGCCTGGTGCTCACGGCGGAGTCGGTCGCGCAGGCGGTCGAGGGCCGCACCGGGCAGCCGCTCGTCGCCGACGCCGGTTTCGCGGCCGTGCGGGCCGGGGCCCCGCAGCCCGCGGCCGACGAGAACTGCCCCCTCGACCTGGCCGCCGCACAGCCCGGCTTCTCCGTCATGGGCGAGGCCGCCGTGGCCGGGATGGACGCGGCCACGCTGGAGCAGCACGCGACGTGGGCCGCGGGGGGCAACACGCGCCCGGCGGTCGGCCGTACCCCCGAGGCGGACGCCGAACTGATCACCGCGCTCGCCGCGACCGCCGCCACCGTGGGCCGCATCCCCGAGCGGCGCCGCCCCGAGCCGGTCGCCGAGCGTCCCGCGCCCGCCGTCTTCCTCCTCGACCTGGCCATGCCCCGCGACATCGACGCGGCCGTGCACCGCCTGGCCGGGGTGCGCCTGGTGGACATCGAGTCGCTCGCCGAGGCCTCCGCGGACGCGCCGATGGCGGCCGACGTGGACCAGGTCCGGCGTATCGTCTCCGACGAGGTCGCGGCCTTCGGGGCGGCCATGCGGGCGGCGCACATCACGCCGACCGTGGTCGCGCTGCGCACCATGGCCGCCGACGTCGTCGCCGCCGAGATCGGGCGCCTGCACGGCCGCCTGCCCGAGCTGGACGAACGCCAGCGCGGCGAGATCCGCCAAGCCGTGCACCGGGTCGTCGACAAGCTGCTGCACGCGCCGACCGTGCGGGTCAAGCAGCTCGCGGCCGAACCCGGCGGCGCCGGGTACGCGGACGCGCTGCGCACCCTGTTCGACCTCGACGCCGAGACGGTCGCCTCCGTCTCCCGGGCCGAGGACAGCACAGAAACGAAGGACCGACCGGCATGAGTGACAAGGCACTGCGACTGGGGACCAGGCGGAGCAAGCTCGCCATGGCCCAGTCCGGGCAGGTGGCGGAGGCCGTGCGCCGGGTGACCGGGCGACCGGTCGAGCTGGTCGAGATCACGACGTACGGCGACACCTCCCGCGAGCACCTCGCGCAGATCGGCGGCACCGGCGTGTTCGTCACGGCGCTGCGCGACGCGCTGGTGCGCGGCGAGGTCGACTTCGCCGTCCACTCGCTCAAGGACCTCCCCACCGAGCAGCCCGCGGAGCTGGTCCTGGCCGCGCTGCCGGTGCGCGAGGACCCCCGGGACGTGATCGTCGCGCGCGACGACCGGAAGTTCACCGACCTGCCGCGCGGCGCCCGCATAGGCACCGGCTCCCCGCGCCGCATGGCGCAGCTGAACGCGTACGCCCGCGCGCACGGCCTGGACATAGAGACGGTCCCGATCCGCGGCAACGTGGACACCCGCATCCGGTACGTCCGGGACGGCGAGCTGGACGCGGTCGTGCTGGCCGCCGCCGGGCTCAACCGGCTCGGCCGCATCGAGGAGGCGACCGACTTCCTGTCGGTCGACACGGTTCTGCCCGCCCCCGGCCAGGGGGCCCTGGCGATCGAGTGCGCGGCCCAGCGCGCGGACCTGATCGCGGCGCTGGGCGAGCTCGACGACCCGTTCACACGGGCCGCCGTGACCGCCGAACGGTCACTGCTCGCCGCCCTGGAGGCCGGTTGCAGCGCACCCGTGGGTGCGTTGGCCGACTTGTTGGGGGGCGGGCAGATTGTCAAGGAAATGCGCCTGCGCGCCGTCGTCGGGACCACCGACGGCACCCGCATGGTGCAGTTGTCCACCACCGGTCCCGTGCCCCAGACGCACGAGGGTGCGCTGGCACTCGGTAGCGACCTCGCCACCGAGATGCTCGCCCAGGGCGCGGCCGGTCTGATGGGGGAGCGAGCACATTGAGCCCCACCGCCCTTCCTGCCGCCGGTCCGGAACACGGGCACGTCACCTTCCTCGGTGCCGGACCCGGGGATCCGGGACTGCTGACTCTGCGCGCCGTGGAGGCACTGTCGAACGCGGACGTCCTGATCGCCGAGCCCGACGTGCTCGATGTGATCCGGACGCACGCACGGCAGGGCGTCTCCGTCGTGCACACCGACGGGGACCTGTCCACGTCGCCGCCGGGCACGCCGCAGCTCACGGTGGTTGACGGCACGTCAGCCACCGCCGCTGCCCCGTCTCCTGCCCGGGATGCCGCTCATCTTGTCATGGAGGCCGCGCGGGGCGGCAGGCGGGTCGTCCGTGCGGTGTCCGGTGACCCCGGGCTCGACACGGACGCCGCCGAGGAGATGCTCGCCTGCGCCGCCGCCGGGGTGCCCTTCGAGGTCGTACCCGGCGTCGCGGCCGCGGTCGGTGTCCCCGCCTACGCCGGTGTGCCGCTGCGGGACGCCGACGGCGCGGACGTCCGGTTCGTGGACGCCCGTACCGCCTCCGACCGCTGCTGGACCGAGGTGGGCGCCTCCGACGGCACGGTGGTCGTCTCCACGACCCTGGACGCGGTGGCCGCCGCGGCGGGCGAGCTGGTCTCGGCCGGCCGCAAGCCGGACACCCCGCTGACGGTCACCATCGCCGGCACGACGACCCGCCAGCGCACCTGGACCGCCACCCTCGGCACCATCGCGCAGACGCTGAAGCAGGCGAAGGTGCTGCCCTCGCCGGACGGCGGCCGCCCGGTGATAGCCGTGGTCGGCGAGCGCTCCGCCGCCGCCCGGCGCGACCAGCTGTCGTGGTTCGAGTCCAAGCCGCTGTTCGGCTGGAAGGTGCTCGTGCCGCGGACGAAGGAGCAGTCGGCCTCCCTCTCCGAGCAGCTGCGGTCCTACGGCGCGGTGCCGCACGAGGTCCCGACCATCGCGGTGGAGCCGCCGCGCACGCCCCAGCAGATGGAGCGCGCGGTCAAGGGCCTGGTCACCGGCCGCTACGAGTGGATCGCCTTCACCTCGGTCAACGCGGTGAAGGCCGTCCGGGAGAAGTTCGAGGAGTACGGCCTTGACGCTCGGGCTTTTGCGGGTATCAAGGTGGCTGCGGTGGGCGAGCAGACGGCTCGCGCGCTGGTCGCCTTCGGCGTGAAGCCGGACCTGGTGCCGTCGGGTGAGCAGTCGGCGGCGGGCCTCCTGGAGGACTGGCCCCCCTACGACCCGGTCTTCGACCCGATCGACCGCGTCTTCCTGCCCCGCGCCGACATCGCCACGGAGACGCTGGTGGCCGGCCTGATCGAGCTGGGCTGGGAGGTCGACGACGTCACGGCGTACCGCACCGTGCGCGCCTCGCCCCCGCCGGCCGAGACCCGCGAGGCGATCAAGGGCGGCGGCTTCGACGCGGTCCTGTTCACCTCGTCCTCCACGGTCCGCAACCTGGTCGGCATCGCGGGCAAGCCGCACAACGTGACGGTGATCGCGTGCATCGGCCCCGCGACGGCCAAGACGGCGGAGGAACACGGCCTCCGCGTCGACGTCATGGCCCCGGAGCCCTCGGTGCAGAAGCTCGCCGAAGCCCTGGCCGACTTCGGCGCGAAGCGCCGCGACGCGGCACTGGAGTCGGGGGACCCGGTGACGCGCCCGAGCGAGCGTCGGCCGGGTGCGCGGAGGCGTCGTTCGACGACCTGACGGTCCTCGCGGTCCATGCCGGCCCGCCCACCCCGAAGCCCTTGGCCGACGGGTGGGCGGGCGGCTTTCCGCCCTCAGTGCCTCGCCGCGTACGGCAGGAAGCTCGCCCAGGTGGTGGGGGTGAGGCTGAGGCGGGGGCCGGTGGGGTTCTTGGAGTCGCGGACGAGGATGTGGTCCGGGATGGTGGCCACCTCGACGCAGGACGGGCCGTCGGACGAGCTGTAGCTGCTCTTTATCCACTTCAGCTTGGGGCTCATGTCTCTCCAAGTACTTTGTCGATAAGGGCCAGTGACTCCCTTGGCGTGAGAGCCTGGGCTCGGATGATCCCATAGCGCATGTCGCCGAGGGTGGTCTCTTTCGGGCTGCTGAACGCACGGCTGATGAATGCGGCTTCACTCAGTGCCACGGTCGCCCCGTCCTTGAGCTTGAGCAGTCGGAAGGGGCCGTCGAGGCCCGAGTTTTCCTCGCTGCCGAGAGGGAGGATTTGCAGGTCGACGTTGGGTAACCGGGCCACCTCCAACATCCGTTCGAGTTGCCCGCGCATCACCATCTTGCCCCCGATC
Organism: Streptomyces hygroscopicus subsp. hygroscopicus; assembly: GCF_030269125.1. Classification (GTDB taxonomy): domain Bacteria; phylum Actinomycetota; class Actinomycetes; order Streptomycetales; family Streptomycetaceae; genus Streptomyces; species Streptomyces hygroscopicus_C. Next base: position 17,941 of record NZ_BSSM01000017.1, read on the forward strand.
AGCCGCCGCAGCGTCGACTCGCACAGCACAAAGCTGAAGAGTGGCTCGGCTGTTGCGGGGTTGATGATCTCCTGGCGAGCCAGTCGTGCGTCCACCTGCCGTTCCAACTCTTCCACGGTGAACGGCGGTCGCCGAGCGCCGATGACGGCTCGTGCGTACTCCCGGGTCTGAAGCAGGCCATCCACAATCGAGTTGTTGTAGGAGCAGATCTCCACCGACTCGGCTTCCAGGCGCTTTACGTCCCGTACCTTCTTCGGATAGCGGACCTCCTCCAGGTCGGTCTTCATCGCGGAGATCCTGCCGTCGGCCCCCAACGCCTCGTCCGCCGCGTCGAGATACTCGGGCCGGGGGATGCGCCGCCTGCGCTCCACGGAGGAGACGAGTTCCTCCCCGTACCCGATCAACGCTCCGAACTCGGGCTGGGTGAGGCCCGCCGCCTCGCGCCACAGCTTCAGCTGCCGGGCGACCGTGCGCATCACGGCCCCGGCCTCCTCGTCCTCCAGCTCCGCGTCCCAGTCGCTCACATCTGCCGCCCTCCCGTCGCTCCCTCTCGGGCCCAACCGTGGATGCCCGTGCCCGGTCACGCCGTACAGGCCGGACGGAACCGGACGGCTCACGGACAGGCACTGGTCGCACGGGCCACGGATGTTCACAGACTACGCAGGTACGGACACGCTGCGTGATGTGAATCAGCGAAGTCAGCAGACCGTGATGGCGCGGACACCACCGCACCAGTTCTCCGTGCCGCTGTCGGCCACCCGCCGCGGCGCCCGCCTGGCCCGGCTCCTCGCGGCCGAGCAACTGGAGTCGTGGGGCGTCCCGTTGGACCCGGCCCGCCTGATCGTGGCGGAACTCGCGACGAACGCGGTGCTGCACGGCAGGGTCCCGGGCCGCCTCTTCCGCCTGACCCTGACGGTGCCTGTCGCGGGCCTCCTGCGCGTCGAAGTCACGGACACCCGCGCCGAGGCCCTCCCCCTGCGCGCGTCCGCCCCCGCCGTCCCGTCCGAGTCCGGTCACGGCCTCCTCCTGGTCGAGAACCTGTCCGACCGCTGGGGCGTCCGCCTGGGCCCGGTCCCGTGCAAGACGGTGTGGGCGGAGTGCGCGTTCGCTCCGCTCGGGCCCACCGCCGGCCGGTCGGCGCGGGGCGGCGGAAACCTGGTGGAAGCCGCCCCGCGGACGGGCGAGGATCGCTCATGACGCGCCGACGAAGGGGCAGCCATGGGCGACGGTCCGCCGAGGGAACTGATCCACCTCGCCGATGACGAGGGGAACAGTGTCAGGGCCGACGTGCTGGGGCGCAGCCCCCGGTGGACCGCCGGGCTCGACGCCGAGATCGTCGTCAGGACGCCGTTCGTGTCCGGCCGTCTCGGCCTCGGGTTGTACGTCTCGCGGCTGGAGTGCTGGGGCGAGGTGCTGGACCGGCTCGACGCCGGGCAGGACGCGGCCTGGATGGAGATGAGCAGGGGGCCGTCCCTGTTCGTCCGGCTCGACGGTGAGCGCGGGTGCCCGGAGGTGGTGGTGGAGGACGAGTCCGGGTCCATGGTCACCGTGTGCGTCCCGGTCGTCCCGCCGGACGACTGGATCGCCGACCACCGCCGACGGCTGCGCCGGGTGATGGACCACTGGGTTCCGCCGATGCCGGGGTGAGCGGACGCCGTCCGGGGCCTGTGGGCGTCCGTGGGGGCGCCCACAGGCCGAAGTGCCTTACGGGGTCGTGCAGCTGAGGGTGCCGGACGGGAGGTTGTCGCCGGACGACGACGTCGCGGTGGAGCCGAACGTCGTACTACCGTCAGCCGGGATCGTGCCGTTGTAGTCGGCGTTGGCGACCGTCACCGAGCCGCCCGAGCCGGTGGACAGGACGCCGTTCCACACGCTGCTGATCGTCGTGCCGCTGCCGGGGGTCCAGCCGACGTGCCAGCCGCTGATCGGCGCGGTGCCGTGGTTCATGACAGTGACCGTGCCCTGGAAGCCGCCGCTCCAGGAGCTGGCCACGGCGTACGTGGCCATGCAGGAGCCGCTGCCGGTCGGGGGAGGCGTGGTGCCGCCGCCGTCCGGGGGCGGGGTCGTGCCGTCGCTGCCGCGGATGCCGGTGACCTCGCCGTTGCCGCCGTCGAAGACGATGTCGGAGCAGGAGAAGAAGTTCTCGTTGCTGTCCGAGCGCACCCACTGGATGAACATCATCGCGTCGCCCGAACGGCCGGAGGGCAGCGCCTGGTTCCAGTAGTAGTGGCCGCCGTCCGTGCCGGGCGATCCGGACGCGGGCGGGTTGGTGACCGTGGAGGCGAGCTGGAGGTCCGACCAGGCGAGCGGGGTGGTCGGCGACCAGCCCTGCTTGGTGAAGTAGACCCGGAACTCGCCGGGGTGCTGGGCCCAGTTGCTGTACTGGAGCTGGATGGTCGAGCCCGAGGTCAGGTGTGTCTTCGGCCAGTCGTCGCGGGCCAGGTCGTAGCCGCTGAAGTCGTACGGCGACTTGTCGCCCGCGCTGCAGATGGTGCCGTCCGGGACGTAACCCTCGCCCCGGCCGGCGGCGTTGGAGTCCAGCACCGCGAACCAGTTGTAGAGAGAGGTCGAACCGCTCTGCGCGATGGCCGCCGCACAGGCCGGGTTGGTCGGGTCGACCGCGCCGGTGCTGGTGATGGCGTCCTTGTAGCAGAGGTAGGTGCGCGAGCCGGGGAACATGGCGACGCCGTGGGCCGACGCGGTCCCCGAGCCGAGGAGGATCAGCCCGAGGGCGGAGACCGTGGCGGCGACCGCGGCCAGCAGCGCCGCCGTTCTGCTGCGTCTGATCATGGGGGGAGGAGACCTTTCGCAGATCGACTTGTGCATGACAGGTGCGTGTGCGAAGTGCCGTGGGAGCGCTCCCACTCTTGGGAGGATAGGGTTGCGTAAACCGTATGTAAACGGCCTGGACAAAGTACGGGCCCGAGCGGGGCGGCTTGGCCGTCCCACCCGGGCCGATCGAGCGCGGCCGGTATCCGCGGTCGTTACGCCGCCGTGCCGCCCGCGTAGTCGCCGCTGAACGTCGTCTCGATGGTCTGTGCCACCGGCTGGGCCACGCCCGTACCGGTCAGGATGATGCCCAGCTCCCGGTTGTTGCTCAGGGAGTTGCTGCTGATGTTCATGGAGCCGGCCTCCACCGCCTGGGTGGACAGGCCGTAGTCGGCGACCATGTCCTTGGCGTGGATGTAGAAGCCGTTCGGGTCGGAGTAGCCGACCACCGTGCCGCCCGCGGCCTTGATCGCCGAGACCTGGCTGGCGTAGTTGGAGGGGTTCTCCAGTACGACGCGGACCTTCACGCCGGCCTTGGCGCGCGCCACGATCGCGTTGACGACCGTGCTGTCGCTGAACTCCAGCTCCTGTACGTCGAGCGTCTTGGTCGCGGCGTTGATGAAGGACACCAGCCGGCTGCGGGAGTCGTTGGGGGACCACAGGAGGTGGTCGCCGTCGGTGGGGGTGACCGAGGTGCCGGCGTAGTCGGCGTCGAAGACCTTCTCGATCGCGGCGACATCGCGGGTGTCGTCGGTGAAGACGCCGTAGTCGCGGCTGGTCGTGTAGTACTGCGAAGTCAGGTTGCCGGTCATCACCAGGGACTTGACGCCGTCCACGGTGATCGTCTTCTGGTGGGTGTAGACGTAGGCCGTCGAGGACCACGCCACGCCCACGCCCGCGTTCGTCAGCGTCGTGTACGCCGAGCTGTTGGCGGTCTTGTGCGCCTGGTCCAGGACGACCCGGACGGTGACGCCCTTGTTCTCCAGGGCCACGAGGTCGTTGACCGCCGTCGTGTCCTCCAGCTCGTACATCGTCATGTCGAGCTTGGTGGTGGCCGAGTTGATGAAGTCGTAGATGGTCGGCTGGCCGGTGCCGGCCTGGGAGAAGGCGAACGCCGAGTAGCTGGCCGCGTTCGCGGGGACGGCGGCGACGGCGACGGTGGCGGCGCCGGCGGCGAGGGCGACGGCGGCGCGGGTGAGGGCCTTCCGCAGCATTGCGTGACTCCTTGTGGGATGCGGGAGTGGGGGGCGGGTGGGTGTCGGGTGCATGACACCACGCGCGTAGAACGCTGGGGAGGCGTGCGCATCCAGAGATGACCAGGGGGGCGCAAAGACTCGGTATCGGGGTCCCGGTTTGCCCTCAATGCCCGGCCGCCGGCCCGACAGGTCGTCGGTAAAGGAGGGGCGCGGGCGGGCGTAGCGTAGGAGACATGACGAAGTACGGATCTTTCCCCGGTACGCGTCCCCGGCGGCTGCGCACCTCGCCCGTCATGCGGCGGATGGTCGCCGAGACGCGACTGCACCCCGCCGACCTGATCCTCCCCGCGTTCATCCGCGAGGGCGTCGGCGAGCCCGTGCCGATCGCCGCGATGCCCGGCGTCGTCCAGCACACCCGGGACAGCCTGAAGAAGGCCGCGCTGGAGGCCGTCGAGGCCGGAATCTCCGGGATCATGCTGTTCGGCGTGCCGGAGGACGGCAAGAAGGACGCCCAGGGCACGGCGGGGACCGACCCCGAGGGCATCCTCCAGGTCGCCCTGCGCGACGTACGCGCCGAGGTCGGCGACGACCTGCTCGTCATGTCCGACCTGTGCCTGGACGAGTTCACCGACCACGGGCACTGCGGTGTGCTGGACGCCGAGGGCCGGGTCGACAACGACGCGACCCTGGAGCGGTACGCCGAGATGGCCCAGGTGCAGGCCGACGCGGGCGCCCACGTCGTCGGCCCCAGCGGGATGATGGACGGTCAGGTCGGCGTCATCCGCGACGCGCTGGACCAGATCGGCCGCGAGGACGTGGCGATCCTCGCCTACACGGCGAAGTACTCCTCCGCCTTCTACGGCCCCTTCCGCGAGGCCGTCGCCTCCTCGCTCCAGGGCGACCGCCAGACGTACCAGCAGGACCCGGCCAACTGGCGCGAGTCCCTGCGGGAGCTGGAGCTGGACCTCGCCGAGGGCGCGGACATGGTCATGGTCAAGCCGGCCGGGCCGTACCTCGACATCCTCGCGCGGGTCGCGGACGCGGTGGACGTGCCGGTCGCCGCGTACCAGATCTCCGGCGAGTACTCGATGATCGAGGCCGCGGCCGAGAAGGGCTGGATCGACCGGGACCGGGCCATCTTCGAGACCCTGACGGGCATCAAGCGGGCCGGGGCGCGGAACATCCTCACGTACTGGGCGACCGAGGTGGCGCGGAAGCTGCGCTGAGGCGCGGAAGTCTCCGAGGGGTGAGCGGCCGGGGCTTGGGCGGCCGTCGGGCTGAACGGCTGAGGCCGAGCGGTCGTCGGGTCGAGTGGCCGGGGCTTGGGCGGCCGTCGGGTCGAGTGGCTGAGGTAAGGGGCCGTCGGCCGAGCGGTCGAGCAGCCGAGCGCCTGACGGGCCGGTCAGCGGAGGTCGAGCGGCCGGGGGGTCGAGCGGCCGTCGGGTCGAGAGGTCGGGGCTTGGGCGGCCGTCGGGCTGAACGGCTGAGGCCGGGCGGTCGTCGGGCCGAGTGGCCGGGGCTTGGGCGGCCGTCGGGTCGAGTGGCTGAGGTAAGGGGCCGTCGGCCGAGCGGCCGAGCGGCCGAGCAGCCGAGCAGCCGAGCGGCTGACGGGCCGGTCAGCCGGGGGTCGAGCGGCCGGGGGGTCGAGCGGTCGTCGGGCTGAGGAGCCTGGGGGGCGAGGGGCCGGGGCTCGGGCGGCCGTCGGGTCGAGGGGCCGAGGGTTGGGCGGTTCGCGGGCCGGACGTTCTGGTCGGGGTCAAGCGCGGCGTGCCCCGGGCGAAGCTGTCCGAGCCGCGGCGGCGCCGGGTGCGGGCCGCCCCGGCCGCCGAGGTGGCCGAGCGCCCGGAGGAGGGGCACGTCCGCTCCGACGGCGCCACCGGCAACCCCGTGCCCGCACCGCCGTTCCCGAGCGGCCGTGGCGACGGGACGCGGACGGGTGATAGTTGAGGAATCAATTAGTTCGGTCCGCTGTTCACGGCGGTATGAAACGCATCGGATTCCTCTCCTTCGGCCACTGGGCCGACAGCCCGCACTCGAAGACCCGCAGCGCCTCGGACGCCCTGCTGCAGTCCATCGATCTCGCCGTGGCCGCCGAGGAGCTGGGCGCCGACGGGGCCCACTTCCGGGTGCACCACTTCGCCCGGCAACTGGGCTCGCCCTTCCCGCTGCTCTCCGCGATCGGCGCGAAGACCTCGCGCATCGAGATCGGCACCGGCGTGATCGACATGCGCTACGAGAACCCCATGTACATGGCCGAGGACGCCGGCGCCGCCGACCTCATCTCCGGCGGCCGGCTCCAGCTCGGCGTCAGCCGCGGGTCACCGGAGCAGGTCATCGACGGGTGGCGGTACTTCGGATACGCGCCGGGCGAGGGCGAGACCGACGCCGACATGGCCCGCAAGCACACCGAGGTGCTGCTGATGGTGCTCCAGGGCAAGGGCTTCGCCGAGCCGAACCCGCGCCCGATGTTCGCCAACCCGCCGGGACCGCTGCGCATCGAGCCGTACTCCGAGGGCCTGCGCGAGCGCGTCTGGTGGGGCGCGGGCTCCAACGCCACCGCCGCCTGGGCCGCCGGGCTCGGCATGAACCTCATGAGCTCGACCGTGAAGGACGACGAGGGCGGCGCGCCCTTCCACGTGCAGCAGGCGGCGCAGATCCGCGCCTTCCGCAAGGCATGGGCCGAGGCTGGCTGGGAGCGCGAGCCCCGCGTCTCCGTCTCGCGCAGCATCTTCGCGCTGACCGACGACCGCGACCGCGCCTACTTCGGCCGCGACGGCGACAGCGGCGACAGCATCGGCTACCTCGACGCCGACACCCGGGCGATCTTCGGCCGCACGTACGCCGCCGAGCCCGACGCCCTGATCGAGCAGCTGGCCGGGGACGAGGCGATCGCCGAGGCCGACACGCTGCTGCTGACCGTGCCGAACCAGCTCGGCGTCGACTACAACAGTCACGTCCTGGAGAACGTCCTCACCCACGTCGCACCGGCGCTCGGCTGGCGCTGACCTGGCCATGACCCGCGGGAGTCGCCGTGCGCAAGATCCTGATCGTCGGTGGGACCGGCTACACCGGCACCAACATCGCCACCGAGGCAGTCGCCCGGGGCCACGAGGTGGCGTCGTACGCACGGTCGGCCCCCAAGGCCCCGGTCGACGGGGTGACGTACACGCAGGGTGAGGCCGACGACGCCGCGCGGCTGGTCCCCGGCCAGGACGCGGTGGTCGCGGCGCTGTCGCCGCGCGGCGACCTGGTGGGCCGGCTGCTCGGCCTGTACCAGGACATCGCCGCCGCGGCGGACGCCGCCGGCGCCCGGCTGATCGTGATCGGCGGCTTCTCCTCGCTGCGTCCCGCGCCGGGCGAGCCCCGGTTCGCCGAGGGGGACCTCCCCGAGCAGTTCCGGTCGGAGGCGCGCGAGATGGACGCGGTCCGGGAGTGGCTCACCACCGCCGCGCCCGCCTCGCTCGACTGGACCCTGGTCTCTCCCGCGGGCGGCTACGGCGCCTGGGCCGCGGGCGAGCGGACCGGGACCTACCGCGTCGGCGGGGAGGTCGCCCTCCTCGACGAGCAGGGCAGGTCGGAGATCTCCGGCGCCGACTTCGCGCTGGCCGTCGTGGACGAGATCGAGCGGGACGCGCATCCCCGGGCGCACATCTCGATCGCCTACTAGGCCGTCGTTCCCGAGGGCGATCCGGGGGGCCGCCCGGGTCACCAGCTCGCGATGTCGGACGCGTCCCGCACCCAGTAGGTGACCTTCAGGGTGCTGTCGTAGTAGACGCCCTTCGAGGGCAGCGCGACGTTCGCCGTGGCGCCGCCGTCGCTGTGCGGTGTCCTGCCCTGGAAGTACACGGTCAGCTTGTGGCCCGTCTGCCCGCCGTCGCCGCTGCCGTCGGCGGCGGACAACAGCACGCCCGCGTAGCCGGACTCGCCGGGGGCGAGGGTCGTGACCGCCTGCGGCCGGGTCGACTCGTCGGCGGCGGGCGCCCACTGCATGCCGTCGAAGCGGAGCACCGGGTAGTACGTCAGGTCGCAGTACTTCGAGCCGGTGTTCTTGACCGTGAGCAGCATGTGGTTGAGGGGACGGGACAACGTCCGCGCGGTGACAAGGGTGTTGGAGCCGTTGCACAGGACGCGGTGGGCGGGGTCGGCCGGGTCGGGGTTCCCGCCGTCCGAGCCCTTGGAGCCGCCGGTGCCGCCGGAGCCGTGGGTGCCGCCGGTGGTGTGTCGGGTGCCGGCCGAGGTCTGCTGCCCGCCGGTGGTGGCGCCGGTCGTTGCCTGCTGTGCCCTGGCGTCCCCGGCCGGCTTGTCGGCGCCGGGCGTCGCGGTGCCCGCGCTCGCGTTCGCCGACGGGGTGTTCCGGGCCGCGCCCTCGTCCTTCGTCCCCGTGCCGTTCTCGCACGCCGTGAGGGCGAGGGCGGCGAGGGCGGCACCGGCCGCGGCGAGCAGGGGGGTACGGGCGCGGCGAATACGGCGGTTGCGCATGGCGCTTCTCGCTTCCGGTTCGTTGAGTGCTTGGATGTCCACAGCCTGCGGGGCGTTTTGTCCCGCCCGCCAGCCCCGGCGGACGATCCGGGACGCTGGAACGGTCAAATGGGCTATGACCTGCAAGAACGTCCCGTCCCTGGAACGGGGGAACGGGACAGGGGGAGGGGAAGGACAGTGCCGGAAAGCACCGGGGGGACCGGATTCGCCGAGCGCTTGCGGGAGTTGAAGGAGCGCTCCGGGCACAGCTACGGGATGCTCGCCAAGCGCCTCCACATGAGCACGTCGACGCTGCACCGCTACTGCAACGGGGATGCCGTGCCGACGGATTACGCCCCGGTGGAGCGGATGGCGCGGCTGTGCGGGGCGTCGGCGGAGGAACTCGTGGCGCTGCACCGGAGCTGGGTGCTGGCGGACGCGGGGCGGGGGCGGAGGCTCGCGAGTGGCGAGGCGGCGAACGGGGCCTCGGGGGGCGGGAGTCCGGGGGGACGGGGAGCCGCGGCCGGGGCCGCGGCGACCGGGGGCGTGATGGCCGAGGAGGCGAGTGCCGGGGGCGCGGAGGCCGGCGAAGCGGGTGCCGGGGGTGCTGAGGACGAGGAGGGTCGTCCGGGGCGCCCGGAGGGGACCGCGGCCGCGTCGCGCCCGGCACCGGTGACGGCGGCGAGTCCGGGGGGCCGGGGAGCCGCGGCCGGGGGCGCTGTGGCCGAGGAGGCGGGTGCCGGGGGCGTGGAGGACGAGGAGGGTCGTCCGGGGTACCGGGAGGGGGCGGCCCCGGCGCCGGTGACGGCGGTCCGCCGCTCACCGCGCCGCCCCGTCCTCGTCGCCGCCGTCGCCACGGCCGCCGTACTCGGTGCCGTGGCCCTCGCGATCGGTCTGCCCGGCGGCGGGGACCGTCACCGGGACACCGCCTCCGCGGGAGCCACCGCCTCCGCACCCGGCCGGTCCGCGGCGGCCGGCGCCGCACCGCGCACCCGGGACAGCCGCTCACCCTCCCCCTCGGGCTCCGCCCGGCACCCCTCGGCCTCCGCCACCCCGGGGAACGCCGAAGGGCCGGACGCCGCCGCGAGCGGGCCGCCGGACGCGAGCGGCGCGGCCCCCGTCACCGGCGTCCCCCTCACCGTCACCACCCACCCGTACTCCTGGGAAAGCCCCTGCTCCCAGCACTACCTGATCGACCGGCCGCCCACGGAGGTGTCACCGCCGCCCATCGAGAACGACGCGCCCGCGTGGGTGGCCGTGCACCAGGCCGTCTCGGCGGGGGAGCAGTTCGTCACGCTCACGGTGCAGGGGAGCGGGAAGGACACCGTGGTGCTGGAGGGGATGTCGGTGCGGATGGCGGGCAAGCGGGCCCCGCTCGCGTGGAACGACTACGCCATGGGCTACCCCGGCGTCGGCTGCGGCGGCGGGGTGCCCACCCACTCCTTCACCGTCGCGCTGGACGCCCTGCGGCCGGCCGTCCAGCCGGTGGCCGGACAGCGCGGCTTCCCCTTCAGCGTGAGCGAGTCCGACCCCGAGGTCTTCTACGTCACCGCGGACGCCTCGGCGTACGACGTCAGCTGGTACCTGGAACTGTCCTGGTCCAGTGGCGGCCGGCACGGCACCGTACGCATCGGCGACAAGGGCCGGCCCTTCCGCACGAGCGGCGACAACGGGCGCCCGTCCTACGCCTTCCCGCTGGGCGGCGAGAAGTGGGCGCCCGCGCAGGGGTGACCGCGGACCGCCCCCGTCCGTTCCCTCCTCAGTCCCACCAGAAGAACCAGGTGGTCTCGCCGACCAGCTCCTTCGCGTAGGCGTGGAGGGTGTCCGCCCCCTGCGTGATGTTGTCGGGGCAGAAGGCGAAGTGCTCCGCCGCCACCGCCTCGGCCTCGGCCAGGTCGGTCGGCGGGGCCGCCACGGACAGCAGCAGGGCGTCGAACCCGAGCGCGACGACGCGTATGCCGAACCGGTCCTCCCAGGAGCGCAGGACCGCGCACAGGCGTGCCACGTCGTTCTCGTGGTTCAGCGGGCCGGTCCAGCCGATCGCGGCCGGGACGTCGGCGGAGCGGCGCGCGGGGACGAGGGCGAGGTGGGGGGCGGGGAACACGGACTGGCCCTGGTCGCCGGTCAGTTCGTCGGCGGCCCGCGCCGCGCGGGTCGCCGGATCGACGGTGAACTTCCTGGCGGGGGCGAGTCCGGGCCATTCCGCCCCGAACGGCGCGAGCAGATCGCCGGGTTCCTCGTCCTCGCCGTCCTCCCCGTCCCCCTCCCAGTACTCGGCGAGGACGTCCTCCGGGTCGTGGTCCCCCGGGTAGGACATGTCGTCCGGCATCAACTCCCACCGCTCCGGACCCCCTTGCGGGCCACCCGTTTCCACCAGCACCGGCAGCAGCCCGGCGCGCGCGGCCGGGGCACCCAGGGCGGCCCAGGTGCCGGGGGCGGCCGGCTTGTCCGCGAGCCAGAGCAGAGGCTCGCGGTGCGGGCCGTCTTCGGTCGTGTCGAGCAGCCTGCCGGGCGGCAGTCGGAGCCCCAGGCTGCGGCCGCTGGGATCGGTGGCCAGCCGGGGCAGCGGGTTGGGAAGAGTCGCCATGGGAGTGACTGTAGGGGGAGGGTCTGACAACGCCTTCCCACGGACCTCGAAACTTTCGAAGGGCCCGCGCCCCGGCTCGACCCCAGTGTTCTGGGTGCCTCGGAGGAGTCTGCGACTCCCTTCCGTGAGCGCCGTTTACCAGCCAAAACCCTTCAGGGTACGGGACTTTGATGACCCGAATGTTTCGAAATAAGTACCGAAACCATTGACTGTCCCGGTGCGCGCCCCAACACTGAGGCACCATCGCGCAGCGCGTCGCTCCACCCTCATCCGGCTCCATCCGATCCATGAGGAGGAAGCACGTCCATGAAGATCCGCAGCCGTAGGAAGACCGGCCCGGGGGGCCGCCTCACCTCGCTCCTCAGAGGTGTCTGTGCCATCGTCCTGCTCGCCGTGGGGGCGCTGACCCTGCCCGGCGCGGGCATCGCCAGCGCCGACACGGTCATCACCTCGAACCAGACCGGCACGAACAACGGCTACTACTACTCGTTCTGGACCGACGGTGGCGGCACCGTCTCCATGAACCTGGGGTCGGCCGGCAACTACAGCACCAACTGGAGCAACGTCGGCAACTTCGTGGCCGGCAAGGGCTGGAGCAACGGCGGCCGCCGCTCGGTCACGTACTCCGGCAGCTTCAACCCGTCCGGCAACGCGTACCTGTCGCTGTACGGCTGGACCTCGAACCCGCTGGTCGAGTACTACATCGTCGACAACTGGGGCACCTACCGGCCCACCGGCACCTTCAAGGGCACGGTCACCAGTGACGGCGGCACGTACGACATCTACGAGACGACCCGCACCAACGCCCCGTCGGTGGAGGGCACCAAGACCTTCAACCAGTACTGGAGCGTCCGGCAGACCAAGCGGACCGGCGGCACCATCACCACCGGCAACCACTTCGACGCGTGGGCCGGCCACGGGATGAACCTGGGCAGCTTCAACTACTACATGATCATGGCGACCGAGGGCTACCAGAGCAGCGGCAGCTCCAACATCACCCTGGACAGCTCGGGTTCGGGCGGCACGGGCGGTGGCACGGGCGGCGGTACCGGCAGCTGCACGGCGACCGTCACCGCGGGTCAGTCGTGGGACGACCGGTACAACCTCAACGTCTCGGTCAGCGGCGCCGGCAACTGGACCGTCACCGCGAACGTCCCGTCCCCGGAGAAGGTCATGGCGACCTGGAACGTGGACGCGAGCTATCCCAGCGCCCAGGTGCTGACCGCCAAGTCCAACGGCAGCGGCAACGACTGGGGGCTGACCATCCAGAAGAACGGATCGACCACCTGGCCGACGTTCACCTGTACAGCCAACTGACACAGCCGCGAGAAGGAGCACACGCGTGCGCACCGCCAGACTCGCCGTCGCCGTCGCCGCCGCCCTCGCGGCGGCGACGGCCGGCACCCTGACCGTCGGGGCCGCCCCTTCGGGGGCCGCCACCTGCAACGGGTACGTCGGACTCACCTTCGACGACGGCCCGTCCAACGACCACACGCCCGCCGTCCTCGACGCGCTGAGGCAGAACGGGCTGCGGGCCACCATGTTCAACGAGGGCCAGTACGCGGCCTCGTACCCGGCCCAGGTCAAGGCCGAGGTCGACGCCGGGATGTGGGTGGGGAACCACAGTTACACCCACCCGCACCTGACCCAGCTGAGCCAGGCCCAGATCGACTCGGAACTCTCCCGCACCCAGCAGGCCGTCGCGAGTGCCGGCGGCGGGACGCCGAGGCTCTTCCGGCCGCCGTACGGCGAGACCAACGCGACGCTGAAGAGCGTCGAGGCCAAGTACGGCCTGACCGAGGTGATCTGGGACATCGACTCGGGGGACTGGAACGGCGCCAGTACGGACGCCATCGTCCAGGCCGCCTCCCGGCTCGGCGACGGCCAGGTCATCCTCATGCACGAGTGGCCCGCCAACACCCTGGCCGCCATCCCGCGGATCGCCCAGAACCTCGCGAGCCGCGGGATGTGTTCCGGGATGATCTCCCCGCAGACCGGCCGCGCCGTCGCCCCCGACGGGAGCGGTGGCGGGGGAGGCGGCGGTACCGGGGGCTGTACGGCGACCGTCACCGCGGGGCAGGTGTGGGACGACCGGTACAACCTCAACGTCGCGGTGAGCGGTTCCGGTAACTGGACCGTCACCGCGAACGTCCCGGCGCCCGAGAAGGTCATGGCCACCTGGAACGTGACCGCGAGTTATCCCAGCGCCCAGGTGCTTGTCGCCAAGCCCAACGGGAGCGGGGACAACTGGGGCCTGACCGTGCAGAAGAACGGCTCCACCACCTGGCCGACGTTCAGCTGCACGTCGAACTGACGCGAGGCCCCTAGGCCAGGGTCGTGACGCAGAACGGGTGTCCGGCCGGGTCGAGGAGCACCCTCCACCGCTCCTCGCCCGGCTGGTGCTCGGGCTTCGTCGCGCCGAGTTCCACGGCACGCCGCTCGGCGGCGTCCAGATCGTCCACGCCCAGCTCGATGTGGGCCTGCTTCCCCCGGGCGGGGTCCGGCCACGTGGGCGGGAGGTAGTCGTCGATCCGGGTGAAGCCGAGGCCGGGGGCGCCCTCCTCACCGAGCAGGATGAAGTCATCGGTGGCGAAGAGGGTTCGGTAGCCGAGCAACGCGCCGTAGAAGCGGGCGAGTTCAGCGGGGTCCGCGCAGTCGAAGGTGACGGCGGCGTAGCGGAACGCGGGAGTGGTCTGCGTAGTCATGGAGGCGACGCTACGACGTGACCCGGACAGTTACGGTCCTGGTCATGGACCGGGGTGTGCCAGACTTCCGGCCGTGATCGCCGCGTCCGCCCGTCTGCTGGGGTTGCTGTCCCTCCTGTCCTCCCGCCCCTCGTGGACCTGCGCCGAACTGGCGGAGTCCCTGAAGATCACCGACCGCACGGTCCGCCGGGACATCGCCCGCCTGCGCGAACTCGGCTACTCCGTCGACTCCGAGGCGGGCCCCTGGGGCGGCTACCGCCTGCGCGCCGGCTCCCGCGTGCCCCCGCTGATCCTGGACGACGAGGAGGCGCTGGCCGTGGCGGTCGGCCTCAGCGAGGCGGCCCTGAACCGCGCCCTGGGCAGCGACCAGGCCGCGCTCTCGGCCTTGCTGAAGCTCCGCCAGGTCCTGCCGCGCCGCGTCGCGGACCGCCTGGGCGAACTGGACGACGCCTTCGTACGCCTCCCCGGCGCCGACGGGTCCGGGGTCAGCCCCGGCCTGCTGCTGGAACTGGCGGGCGCGTGCCGGCGGGGGGAGCGGGCCCGGCTGTCGTACACGGACGCCGAGGGGCGCTCCACGGTCCGGGACATCGACCCGTACCGGCTGGTCCACACGGGCCGGCTCTGGTACCTGGTCGCCCGGGACGTCGCGCGCGGCCGGTGGCGCACCTTCCGGGCGGACCGCGTCGACCGCCTCCAGCCCACCGGCCACCCGGCGGACCTCACCGACCCGCCGGACCCGGCCCAGCTGGTCTCCCGCAACATCGCGAACGGCCCCTACCCCCTGTCCGCCACCATCCGCCTCCCCGTCCCCCTCGACCAGGCCCTCCGCCTCGTCCCCCCGACCATCGGCACCCATCGCCCCGACGGTCCCTCCGCGACCCTGGTCGACATCGGCGGCCCGGACGCGGACGGACTGGCCCGCTATCTGCTCACGCTGGGAACGCCCCTGCGGGTGCTGGAGCCGGAGGAGGTGCGGGCGGCCGTGGTGCGGCGGGCGGGGGAGCTGGCGGCCGAGAACTCGCGCTAGCCGTCCTTCGGACGGCGCACGCGCCAGTGCTCGGCCGACCGGACCAGGAAGTCCCCGGTCAGAGCTTCTCCGGCGTCCTGATGCCCAGCAGGGACATGCCCTGGTGGAGGGTGCGGGCCGTCACGTCGCAGAGGAAGAGGCGGTTCGCCACCTGGGCCGGGGTCTCGGCCTTCAGGACGGGGCACTTGTCGTAGAAGGTCGTGTAGAGGGAGGCCAGCTGGTAGAGGTACGCGGCCAGCTTGTGCGGGGCGTAGTCGGCGGCGGCCTCCGCCACCACCTCCGCGAAGGCGTCCGCGTGCAGGCCCAGCGCGCGCTCGGCGTCGTGGAGCGGCAGCTCCGGGTGCGCGGCGGGGCGGGCGTCGCCGGCCTTGCGGAGGATGGACCGGATACGGGCGTAGGCGTACTGGAGGTAGACGGACGTGTCGCCGTTGAGCGAGACCATCTGGTCCAGGTCGAACTTGTAGTCGCGGTTCGCCGACGTGGACAGGTCCGCGTACTTCACCGCGCCGATGCCCACCTGGGCACCGCGCTCGGCGATCTCCTCCTCGGAGAGGTCCTGGGCCTTCTCGCGGACCACGGCCGAGGCGCGGTCGACGGCCTCGTCGAGGAGGTCGACCAGACGGACCGTCTCGCCCGCACGCGTCTTGAACGGCTTGCCGTCCTTGCCCAGCACCGTGCCGAAGGCCAGCTGGATGGCCTTGACGTCGTCGTTCAGCCAGCCGGCGCGGCGGGCCGTCTCGAAGACCATGCGGAAGTGCAGGGCCTGACGGGCGTCGACCACGTACAGGAGGGTGTCGGCCTTGAGGTTGAAGACGCGGTCGCGGATCGCGGAGAGGTCGGTGGCCGCGTAGCCGTAGCCGCCGTCGGACTTCTGGACGATCAGCGGGACCGGGTTGCCCTCCGGGCTCAGGATGTCGTCGAAGAAGACGCACAGCGCGCCCTCGGAGCGGACCGCGACGCCGGACTCCTCCAGGAGGCGGCAGGTCTCGGCCAGCATGTCGTTGTACCCGGACTCGCCGACGATGTCGGGGTCGCGGATCTCCATGTCCAGCTTCTCGAAGACGGAGAAGAAGTAGATCTTCGACTCGTCCACGAACCTCTGCCAGATGGCGAGCGTGTGCGGGTCGCCGGCCTGGAGGTCGACCACCCGGCGGCGGGCGCGGGTCTTGAAGTCCTCGTCGGAGTCGAAGAGCTTGCGCGCGGTCTTGTAGAGGCGGTCCAGGTTGGACATCGCCTCCTCGCCGGAGGCCGCGCTGTCCTCGGCGGACGCCTTGTGGTCCAGCTCGTGCGGGTGCTCGTCCAGGTACTGGATGAGCATGCCGAACTGGGTGCCCCAGTCGCCGATGTGGTGGCGGCGGACCACCTTCTCGCCGGTGAACTCCAGGAGCTGGACCACCGAGTCGCCGATCACGGCGGAGCGCAGGTGGCCGACGTGCATCTCCTTGGCCACGTTCGGCTGGGCGTAGTCGATCACCGTGGTGCCCGGGTCCGCGGCGTACGGCACGCCGAGGCGGCCGGTCTCGTCCGCGTACCGCGCGGCCAGGTTCTCGGTGATGGCCCGGTCGGAGATGGTGATGTTGAGGAAGCCGGGGCCCGAGACCTCGACGTCCTCGATCACCGCGCCGGTGGTCACCCGGGAGACGACCTGCGTGGCCAGCTCCCGCGGGTTCGCCTTCGCCTTCTTGGCGAGGGCCAGGATCCCGTTGGCCTGGAAGTCGGCCCGGTCGCTTCGTCGCAGCAGCGGGTCCGCGCCGGCGGCCTCCGGCAGGGTGGCCGAGAGGGCGGACGCGAGCTGCTGCTGGACGGAGTCGCTGAGGGACGTGACCGAGGCCATAGGTGAGGTGCCGTTCTCCTCGTGGGGATGGATAGTCACGCCCAGTATCCCACGGGGGGTGAAGCGAATTTTCCGGTCCGCGGGTGAACGCGGGCCGCGGGAAGGCCGTCCAACGCGTTGAAAAGGCGTTTTCGCGGATGTGGTCCCGCCTGGGACAATGAAGCGGTCAGCCGTGCGACCGCAGCGGCTGCCCGATGGAGAAAGAAGGACGTGCCGATCGTGGCTCAGAGCACCGAGACCACCGACTGGGTCTCCCGTTTCGCGGATGAGGTCATCGAGGAGTCGGAGCGCCGGGCCCCGGGCAAACCCGTCGTGGTCGCGTCCGGACTCTCTCCCTCCGGCCCCATCCACCTGGGCAACCTGCGCGAGGTCATGACCCCGCACCTGGTCGCCGACGAGATCCGCCGCCGCGGGCACCAGGTCCGGCACCTGATCTCCTGGGACGACTACGACCGCTACCGCAAGGTGCCGAAGGGCATCGCCGGCGTCGACGACTCCTGGGCCGAGCACATCGGCAAGCCGCTGACCTCGGTGCCGGCCCCGAAGGGTTCGTCGTACCCGAACTGGGCGGAGCACTTCAAGGCCGCGATGGTCGAGTCCCTGGCCGAGATGGGCGTCGAGTTCGACGGCATCAGCCAGACCGCGCAGTACACCTCGGGCGTCTACCGCGAGCAGATCCTGCACGCGATGAAGCACCGCGGCGACATCGACGCGATCCTCGCCCAGTACCGCACCAAGCCCAAGGCGAAGAAGCCGCAGCAGAAGGCCGTGGACGAGGCCGAGCTGGAGGCCGAGGAGGGCTCCGGCGCCGCCTCCGAGGACGACGGCTCCGCCGGCACCGCCGGGTACTTCCCGTACAAGCCGTACTGCGGCGGCTGCGAGAAGGACCTGACGACCGTCACCTCGTACGACGACGACACCACCGAGCTGTCGTACGTCTGCAACGAGTGCGGGTTCACCGAGACCGTCCGGCTCGCCGAGTTCAACCGCGGCAAGCTGGTCTGGAAGGTCGACTGGCCGATGCGCTGGGCCTACGAGGGCGTGGTCTTCGAGCCGAGCGGTGTCGACCACTCCTCCCCCGGGTCGTCCTTCCAGGTCGGCGGGCAGATCGTCGGCATCTTCGGCGGCCGGCAGCCCATCGGCCCGATGTACGCCTTCGTCGGCATCTCCGGCATGGCCAAGATGTCGTCCTCGCGCGGTGGTGTGCCGACCCCGGCCGACGCGCTGAAGATCATGGAGCCGCAGCTGCTGCGCTGGCTGTACGCCCGGCGCCGGCCCAACCAGTCCTTCAAGATCGCCTTCGACCAGGAGATCCAGCGGCTCTACGACGAGTGGGACAAGCTCGCCGCCAAGGTCGCCGACGGCTCCGCGCTGCCGGGTGACGTGGCCGCGTACACCCGCGCGGTCGGCACGGCCGGCGCCGAGCTGCCGAGGACCCCGCGCCCGCTGCCGTACCGCACGCTCGCGTCCGTCGCCGACATCACGGCCGGCCACGAGGACCAGGCCCTGCGCATCCTCTCCGAGCTGGACCCGGAGCGGCCGCTGGCCTCGCTGGCGGAGGCCCGGCCGCGGTACGACAAGGCCGAGGCGTGGATCAACACGTACGTGCCCGCCGACCAGCGGACCATCGTGCGCGAGGAGCCGGACGCCGAGCTGCTGAAGTCGCTGGACGAGGCGTCCCAGCGGTCCGTGAGACTGCTGCTCGACGGCCTCGCCGAGCACTGGTCGCTGGACGGGCTGACGCACCTCGTCTACGGCGTGCCGAAGGTGCAGGCCGGGTTCTCGGCGGACGCGACGCCCAAGGAGCTGCCGCCGGAGATCAAGACCGCCCAGCGGACGTTCTTCGCGCTGCTGTACCAGCTGCTGGTGGGCCGGGACACCGGTCCCCGGCTGCCCACGCTGCTGCTCGCGGTGGGGCAGGACCGGGTGCGGGCGCTGCTCGGGGAGTGACACGGGCGGCACAGGACGAGGGGCCCTCCGGACGAACGGAGGGCCCCTCGTCCTGTGCGGTCCCGCCGGGTCAGGCGAGCAGGTCCACCGCGACCGGTTCGTCGGTGCGGTCGTCGACCAGGGTGACCCGGACCGCCGGTCTGTCGGTGGTGTCCTTCGTCGCGCGCGGGTCCACCGCGAACAGCACGGTGACCGGGCGCGCCGCGCCGTCGGGGTCGTGGACCCCGGCGAACTGGAGGAAGCGCCAGCCGTCGGCCTCCCAGTGGTCGATCAGCCCGGAGCGGACGACCGGCGCGGCGGCCACCCAGGCCAGCGAGCGCTCCAGCAGCTCGACGGAGGCGGCCACCGGCACCTCCTCGTCCCTGCCCGGGACCAGCGGGTGGCCGAAGATCCTCAGCCGGGTCCTGCGCAGCGGAACCAGCCACAGGTGGTCCAGGTCGCTGGAGACCGCGGCCAGGACGGCCGTGGTGACGACGAGGAAGGCGAGCGACGCCGACGGGTGCCGGACGCCCTGGGTCCACCAGGGTGTCCGGGCCCCGGCGGCCGCGGCGCCGCCCACCACGACCAGGCCCGCGCGGACGAAGGCCCGCCAGGTGATCGGGCCGTCGCTGCGGGCGGTGCAGCCGCAGGACGACTCCGGGGCGGTCGCGCGGGCGTACCCGAGGTAGCCGAGGAAGCCGACGCCCAGGGCGGCCGCCGCGATGCCGGGGACCGTGGTGGTCGGCGCGGCCAACAAGCCCGCGGCCACGACGAGTTCCACGGCGCCGGTGGACCGCAGGACCCGGGTGGCGCGGCGGCCGTCGTTCAGGACGCGGACCAGTACGGTGCCGGCCGCCTGCCCCGCGACCTGCCTGCCGAACGCCTTGCCCGCGCCGGTGGCGGCGAGCAGGACGCCGAGCAGCAGGGGCGCGAGGTCCGTGGTGAGCGATGCCATCACATTCCCCTCGTCAGTGCCCGACGCTGATGCGGGCGATGTCCACGCTGTCGTCCGCGGGCCGCCAGGCGCCCAGCACCTGGGCGTGGTGCCCGATCTTGAGCTGCGAGAGGTTGGAGGTGAGGGCGCCGCCGCGGAAGGACGCGGTGGTGCGCTTGTCCACGATGTTGCCGACCAGGGTGGTGCGGCCGTGGCTCAGGTGCAGCCGGGTGCGCTCGATGCCGCGGACGGTGACGTAGAGGTTGACGATGTTCACCCAGACCGCGTCGGCGGCCACGCTGCCGTCGGGCATCTCGACGCCCCGGGCGTACAGGCCGTCGCCGGTCTCGATGGCCTCGGCGGTGACGGTCTCCAGCTTCCAGACGCTCGTGGCGTTGGTGAGCCGGATGAGCCGGTGGGTGCCGTCGGCCTCGACGACGTCGAGGGTGCTGCCCTTGATCCGGCCGACGCGGCCGTCGACGAACGACGACCGGGAGATCGCCGGGTCCAGGGAGGGCATGGGGGCGGCGAACGCGGCTTCCGCGTCGAGGCCGCCGAGCGCGGAGGCGCCCACGATGGTGGCGCCGCCGAGGGCGGCGCTGGTCAGGAGTCGGCGGCGGTCGATGCCGTTACGTCCGGTCATGGTGGTTCCCCCTCACTCGTAGATGTAGACGGGAAGCAGGCCGGAGCTGAGGCTGCCGATGGCCGAGAAGGCCGCCGGGGTCAGGTCGATGACCCGGTGGGTACGGCACGAGCCGTTGCAGCAGGTCTGCTCGCTGCACCACATCTGGGTGTTGGGGCCGCAGTCGGCGAGGGTGACGCAGACGGCCGCGCCGGAGCACTGGTGCTTGACGTTCACGACCGAGCCGCAGCCGCGTCTGGGCATGTTCTCCCCGCAGGCGGCCGGATCGGTGACACTCCAGCAGGCCGAGGAGAGGTTGGGCCAGGCGGCCATGTTCTTGCCGGACTGGCAGGTGCCGCAGGCGCCGGTGCCGGTGCTGCCGCAGGGGCCCCAGGAGCTGCCGCAGCAGAACCAGGAGGTCTCGCCTGCCCACAGGCTGGTGGATCCGCAAGCCATTGCTGTTCCCTTCGTCGGACGGTTTTGACCGGTGCATGACAAAAGAGACGCGAAAACACTGTGCGGGTTGGTGCGTTGGCGAAAGCCATGATGCTCGTTGCTACGCGCG
Organism: Streptomyces hygroscopicus subsp. hygroscopicus; assembly: GCF_030269125.1. Taxonomy (GTDB): domain Bacteria; phylum Actinomycetota; class Actinomycetes; order Streptomycetales; family Streptomycetaceae; genus Streptomyces; species Streptomyces hygroscopicus_C. The sequence continues at coordinate 38,567 of NZ_BSSM01000017.1, forward strand.
TTGGCCAGGGGGTGTGGAGGGGGGTGTCCTCCGTGGCGCCCCGTGGGCCGCTCCGGGGAGCGGCCCACGGAGCGTCAGGCGATGTGGTCCTCCTCCAGTTCCGCCGAGTGGCGCTGCTGGAAGCGGGCGGTGAGGTTCTTCAGCTCGGCGGGGCTGAGCTGGGTGCCGTACGTCGCCTGGATGTTCTCGCCCAGGATGTGGGGCGTGGGGTAGCTGCCGTCTATCGACTGACGGAAGACCTGGTAGTAGGCGTCCTCGTCCGGCTCGGTGGCGGGGAGGCCACCGCCCTCGCCCAGCTCGCGGGTGCGGTTCGGGCCGACGGGGATGGGGAAGCTGCCGGTCTCCTCGGGGGAGGGCTGCTGGAACCGCTCCGGGGGCTGACCCTCGTACCAGTCCTCGTACTGCTCCTCGGGGTCGTACTGGGGGTCCGGGGGCGGCTCGAAGGAGGGGTCGTACCCGCCGTGGTACTCGACCTCGCGCGGAGCCTGGAACCAGGGGCTCTGCTCCTGCGGCGGGGGGCCTTCGGGGTGCCGGGCGCCGTGAGGCGCGGGGGCGGCAGCGGCGTGCGCGGGGGCGGGAGCGGCGGCGGGGGCCGCCGCGGCGGCCGGACCCGCCGGGGCCGCGACGGGGGCTGCCGCGGCGGTGGCCGGGTCCGTGGCGGGGGGCTGGGCGGCGGTGGCCGGGTTCGTTGCGGGGGCCGGTGTGGCGGTGGCCGGGTCCGTGGCGGCCCCCGCCGGTATCGCCGCCGTCAGTTGCGGCGTCGCGGGCGCCGGCGGCAGCAGCACCGGCTCGATGCCCGCGGCCAGCAGGCCCGAGGGGGCCGTCTCCGCGAGCGGGACGCCGTAGCGCGCCAGGCGCAGCGGCATCAGGGACTCCACCGGGGCCTTGCGGCGCCAGGCGCGGCCGAAGCGGGAGCGCAGGCGGGCCTGGTAGACGAGGCGTTCCTGTTCCAGCTTGATGACCTGCTCGTAGGAGCGCAGTTCCCAGAGCTTCATGCGGCGCCACAGCAGGAACGTGGGCAGCGGGGAGAGCAGCCAGCGGGTGATCCGGACGCCCTCCATGTGCTTGTCGGCCGTGATGTCGGCGATCCGGCCGATGGCGTGGCGGGCCGCCTCGACGGCGACGACGAAGAGGATCGGGATCACCGCGTGCATGCCGACGCCGAGCGGGTCGGGCCACGCGGTGGCGCCGTTGAACGCGATCGTCGCCGCCGTCAGCAGCCAGGCGGTCTGGCGCAGCAGCGGGAAGGGGATGCGAATCCAGGTCAGCAGCAGGTCCAGGGCCAGCAGGACGCAGATACCCGCGTCGATGCCGACCGGGAACACGTAGGCGAAGTTCCCGAAGCCCTTCTTCAGGGCCAGCTCGCGGACGGCCGCGTACGAACCGGCGAAGCCGATGCCCGCGATGATCAGGGCACCGCCCACGACCATGCCGATGAGTATCCGGTGCATCCGAGTCAGCTGCGGTGGCGCGGCCACTCGTACTCCCCTCCCGTTGCCTGTTGTTGCGCGCAACAGGGTGGCACACGTGTGCGGCGCACGTGGTGCCGGTCGTGCCCGAGCCCGTTCGGTCAGCTCTTCTTCGCGGACGCGGACGGCGAGGCGCTGCCGGAGGGCTTCGCGGACGAGCCCTGGGACGAACCTCCGGGCGCGGAGCCGCCGTTGGCCGACGACACCGAGGCCACCGCCTCCTTGAGGGCCTTCTCCGCGGACTTGGCGAGGTCCTCGGCGTCGGGCGTCTTGTCGCCCGCGAGACCGGCGCCGTTGAAGTCGAGGGTGACGACCACGTTCTCGACCCGCGCGACGATGGTCTCCTGCTTGAAGAGGCCCTCCTTCTTGCTCAGGTCGTAGCGCACGGACGTCGCCTCGTCGCCGGCGCCGGACACCGGGACGACCTTGGCGTTCTTGGCGCCGCCCACCGACTGGGCGTCCTTGACCTGGTTGGTGAAGTACGCGTGGGCCTGGGTGTCGGCCGAGCCGCGGGCCGTGTCGGAGTCGAAGCGCAGCAGGGAGACGTTCAGCCAGCGGAACTGGGAGCCCTTGACGCCGTTGTTGCTCAGGCTGCTCCAGGAGCAGGAGGAACGGGACGAAGGATCGTCCGAACTGCCCTTCTTGCCCGAGGTGTCGGCCTTCGGCACCATGTCGCCCAGGGTCTTCGCCGACAGCGCCTTGCAGGGGTTCGGCAGCGTCTTGTACGCGGCCGGCGCCACGGTCGGGGAGGAGCCGGTGGACGGCGTCGCGCTGTCGGTCGCCGGCTTCGTGGCGCTCGCGCCGTCGCTCTTGGGCTTGGAGTCGCCGGAGTCCGAGGAGCAGGCCGCGGTGATCAGCACCGCGGGAACGGCTGCCGCGCAGACAAGGGCACGGCGCAGACGCCTGGTTCGCTGCCGGTCCGGCTGGGCACGGTCGTCTCGCATGGCTCGCTGCATGGTTCCTTCACTCATGACGCTCGGTGTTCGTGCGGGTTCCTGCGGGGCCCCACCGTACGCGGTGAAGGAGGTGCGCGGTTTCCGTTCGGGAGCTTCGCGGGCGGGGGCGGACGGGGTGCGGAAGTGGATCAGCCGCCCAGCGCGTCGTCCAGCTCGGTGGCCAGATTCCGGGCCCTGTCCTGCAATTCCTTGCTGTCCGGTACCGCGCCGGCGGCCATCGGCTGCTCCTCGTACTGGATGGTGACGACGACGTTGGACGTGCGGAACACCACAGTCACCGTGCGCTGCGCGGCGGTCGAACCGGACGTACCGAGCCGGTCGTCCAGGTACGCCTCGTCACCGAGGTCGGAGAGGGTGCGCGACGGGAGTTCGGGGGCCGCGGCGCCGGAGGGGGAGGCCGAGGAGGGAGCGGAGGCGCCGGGCGACGGGGAGCCCGAGGGGGTGCCGCTCGGGTCCTCGCTCCGCGTCGTCGCCGGCGGGGTGCCGCTCGGCGCGGGGAGGTCGGCGGCCGTCTCCTTCTGCTCGAACAGCTGCCGGGCCTGGTCGTCGTCGCTGACCGTGTTGTCGTACGACACCACGCGCTCCAGGTCGACCGAGAGGCGGTCGGTGGCGTCGGTGGAGGCGACCTTCCAGCGGCAGCCGACCTTGCGGTCGGTGTCGTACGTCAGCTCGGCCTCGCCCTGGTAGGCCTTGTCCCGCTGGTCGGGGTCGGGGATCTGCCGGATGCCGGGCAGCAGCGCGTCGAGGGTGCCGTGGCTCACCGCGCCGCAGGGCTCGGGGAGGGTGCGGTACCTGCCGGGCTGGGCGGCCACCGCGGAGGTCCCGGCGTCCCCTGGGTTGGCGTCGTCCGCGCTGCCGGAGCCGCCGGAGCCGCCGGAGCAGCCCGCCAGCAGCGCCGCGAGCAGGGCGGCGGTGCCGGTTACGTACGCCTTCCGCTGCACGGGCGGACTCCTCTCGACGGCTGCGCTCCGACGGATGCGCGCGATGGTCGCTTCAGTGTCCCCGCTGGTTATTCGCTTGCCGCGGCGGGGGCGGGCCTGGAGACAATGTGTATCGCACGCGCCGCCGTGGATGCCGGTCCGCGATCCTCTTTCAACGGCCTTGGCGCCGCTTTTCCTTTTTGTTGCTTTCAAGCCTTTTGTTGTCGTTTTCGGGGGGACGAGGAAGTCATGTCGTACGTGGAGATGCCGGGCGCCCGGGTACCGATCCGGATGTGGACCGACCCGGCGACGGTCGAGGACGGCGCCCTGCGCCAGTTGCAGAACGTCGCGACCCTGCCGTGGATCAAGGGCCTGGCCGTGATGCCGGACGTGCACTACGGCAAGGGCGCCACGGTCGGCTCCGTGATCGCGATGCGGGGCGCGGTGTGCCCGGCCGCGGTCGGCGTGGACATCGGCTGCGGGATGTCCGCGGTGAAGACCTCGCTGACCGCGAACGACCTGCCGGGCGACCTGTCCCGGCTGCGCTCGAAGATCGAGCAGGCGATCCCGGTGGGCCGCGGCATGCATGACGACCCGGTTGACCCGGGCGGCTTCCACGGGCTCGCGACCAGTGGCTGGGACGCGTTCTGGGCGCGGTTCGACGGGGTGGCCGAGGCGGTCCACTTCCGCCAGGAGCGGGCCACCAAGCAGATGGGCACGCTCGGCAGCGGCAACCACTTCGTGGAGGTCTGCACCGACACCACCGGCGCGGTCTGGCTGATGCTCCACTCCGGTTCCCGCAACATCGGCAAGGAGCTGGCCGAGCACCACATCGGGGTGGCCCAGAAGCTCCCGCACAACCAGGGCCTGGTCGACCGCGACCTCGCCGTCTTCGTCGCGGACACCCCGCAGATGGCGGCGTACCGCAACGACCTGTTCTGGGCGCAGGAGTACGCCAAGTACAACCGCACCCTGATGATGGCGCTCCTGAAGGACGTGATCCGCAAGGAGTTCAAGAAGGCCAAGCCGCTCTTCGAGCCGGAGATCTCCTGCCACCACAACTACGTGGCGGAGGAGCGGTACGACGGCATGGACCTGCTGGTCACCCGCAAGGGCGCGATCCGCGCCGGCGCGGGCGACTTCGGCATCATCCCGGGCTCCATGGGCACGGGCTCGTACATCGTGAAGGGCCTGGGCAACGACAGTTCCTTCAACTCGGCCTCGCACGGCGCGGGTCGGCGCATGAGCCGGAACGCGGCCAAGCGGCGCTTCACGGCGAAGGACCTGGAGGAGCAGACGCGGGGCGTGGAGTGCCGCAAGGACTCCGGCGTCGTGGACGAGATCCCGGGCGCCTACAAGTCCATCGACCAGGTCATCGACCAGCAGCGGGACCTGGTGGAGGTCGTGGCGAAGCTGAAGCAGGTCGTCTGCGTCAAGGGCTGAGGCGGGCGCGCCGACGGAGGGGGCCGGAACCGGGTCGGCCCCCTCCGCTGTCCTCCTGGTGCAGGCACCGACTGGGTGGGAGGGGACGGCCGATGAGCCGAATGCGCACAAACGGGGCGATCCGCGCCGCGGGTCTGGTGGTGGTCGTGGCGGGGCTGCTCGTGGGGTGCTCGCAGAGCTACAACGACGAGCGCGGCAAGGGCGACGCGCCCGTGCGGGGCAGGGCGGGCGACAACACGCCGGCCGAGGTCTACAACATGCCCGACGGATTCGGGAACCTGGCCACGAAGTGCGTGGGGCACGGGTTCCGGGCGTACGTGACCACGAACGCCGGCGGTCCGTCGAACGTGCAGATCGTGGAGGACAAGGCGTGCGCCGGCTGAGCGCGGGGTTCGCCGTGGCGGGCCTCTGCGCGGCGCTGCTGCTCGGCGGCTGCTCCCGGCAGCACTACGAGGAGCGCGGCAAGGCGGACGCCCCGGTGGCGGGCCGCGCCGGGGAGGACTCGCCCGCCGAGGTCTACAACTTCCCCGACGGGTTCGGGAACCTCGCCACCAAGTGCGTCGGTGAGGGCAGGCGGGCGTACGCCACGACCAGGTTCGTGCAGGCCGAGGACAAGGACGACGTCACGATCATCCCCGCGCACGCGGTCGTCGTGGACGACCCGACGTGCCACGCCAAGTGACCGCGACGTGCCACGCCAAGTGACCGCGACGTGCATCGCCAAGTGACCGGGCGAGCCGGTTACTTGGCGTGCCGTACGGCGTAGATCATGACGAACGCCACCAGGTGGATGCCGAAGAGGAAGTAGCCGAGGAAGTACCAGACCTTGCGCTCGTCCCGCTTCTCCTGGGCGAGGCGGCGCCGGTCGAACTCCTCCTCGGGGGTGAGCGGCGCCGGGGTGCCGGCGGTGTCTTCGGCCATCACAGCTCCCGGTGGACCTTGGTGTTGGAGGCCTGGGCGCGCGGGCGGACGACCAGGAGGTCGATGTTGACGTGGCTGGGCCGGGTCACCGCCCAGGTGATGGTGTCCGCCACGTCGTCCGCGGTCAGCGGCTCGGCCACGCCCGCGTAGACCTTCGCCGCCTTCTCCGTGTCGCCGCCGAAGCGGGTCAGGGCGAACTCCTCGGTCCTGACCATGCCGGGCGCGATCTCCACGACGCGTACCGGGCTGCCGACGATCTCCAGGCGCAGGGTCTCGGCGAGCACATGGGCGCCGTGCTTGGCGGCGACATAGCCGGCGCCGCCCTCGTAGGTGGCGTGCCCGGCGGTGGAGGAGACGACCACCACGACGCCGTCGCCGCTCGCCTCCAGCTTGGGCAGCAGGGCCTGGGTGAGGTTCAGGGTGCCGATGACGTTCGTCTCGTACATCGTGCGCCAGTCGGCCGGGTCGCCGGTGGCCACCGGGTCGGCGCCGAGCGCGCCGCCCGCGTTGTTCACCAGGACGCCGACGGTGTGGAACGCGGTCGCGAACTCGTCCACGGCGGCGCGGTCGGTGACGTCCAGCGGGTAGGCCGTCGCCGAGTGGCCCGCCGCGTTGATCTCCTCGGCCAGGGCCTCGATGCGGTCCTTGCGGCGGGCGGTGAGCACCACCCGGTAGCCGGCCGCGGCGAGCTGCCGGGCCGTCGCGGCGCCGATTCCGCTGCTCGCACCGGTGACGACGGCGATGCGGGAGGCGGCGGATGGGGCGGACGGGGCCATGGGCTGCTCCTCGGGTGGGTCGGCGGGCTCCCACCAATGTAGGCGAGGCTCAGCCGCCGTTCCTCGGCGCCCACATGATCAGCGCCATCCCGCCGAGGCAGACGAGCGTCCCGGCGACGTCCCAGCGGTCCGGCCGGTAACCGTCCGCGACCACGCCCCACAGGATCGAGCCCGCCACGAAGATCCCGCCGTACGCCGCCAGGACGCGCCCGAAGTGCGCGTCCGGCTGGAAGGTCGCGACGAAGCCGTACGCCCCGAGCGCGAGCACCCCGCCGGTCGCCCACCACCAGCCCCGGTGCTCCCGCACCCCCTGCCACACCAGCCAGGCACCGCCGATCTCCAGGACGGCGGCGAGGACGAACAGGGCGGCGGAGCGGAGGATCGGCATGGCCGCAGCTTGGCACGGGGGCCCTGAGCGGCCGGGGGGAGGGCGCTCACCTGCCGGAGGGCGCCTGGGCGGGGGCGCGGGGGCGCGCATCGGTACGGCGGTCCCGACGACCGCCGTGCCGGCCGCCGGGCCCGAGGCGGATCGCGCCGTCCACGGCACCGCGACCCATGGACGGGGACCGGGTGGACGTCCGGATCACCCCCGTACCGCCGGGGACCCGTCCCGTCGGCGACGCCGGCGGACGCGCGGCGGCTGCCCGCGCGGTGCGGGGCCGCCCCGGCCCCGCGGGGCGGAGCAGGGTCGGGCCGGGCGGGGGCCGGACGGCCGGTGGCGGCAACCGCTGCGACCCGGCTCCCGGCGCGGGAGGACGGGCGGGCGGCGCTGTGCGGGACGGGGGTGCTGCCGGGGGAGCGGCCGCCGGTGCCGGTGCCGGTGCCGTGCGGCTGCGGGAGTGGGTCGCGGAGGCGCCCGTGGCGGTGGACACCGTGGGGGCCGGGGGTGCGGCGGACCGGGACCGTACGAACGACCGGGTGCCGGCGCTGGAGACGGAAGCGCGTACGCCTTCCGAGGCCGCCGGAATATCCGGCGAGGGGGCACTGTTGGCCGCGATATAGTTGAACCGTCAACAACTTGGAGGGTGAGCGACCATGCAGTTCGGGATCTTCACGGTCGGTGACGTCACGCCGGACCCCACCACGGGGCGCACGCCGACCGAGCGCGAGCGGATCAAGGCCATGGTCGCCATCGCGCTCAAGGCCGAGGAGGTCGGCCTGGACGTCTTCGCCACCGGCGAGCACCACAACCCGCCGTTCGTGCCGTCGTCGCCGACCACGATGCTCGGCTACATAGCCGCGCGGACCGAGAACCTGATCCTCTCCACGTCCACCACGCTGATCACCACCAATGACCCGGTGAAGATCGCGGAGGACTACGCGATGCTCCAGCACCTGGCGGACGGGCGGGTGGATCTGATGATGGGCCGTGGCAACACGGGCCCGGTGTATCCGTGGTTCGGCAAGGACATCCGCGAGGGCATCAACCTGGCGGTGGAGAACTACGCGCTGCTGCGCCGGCTGTGGCGTGAGGACGTCGTCGACTGGGAGGGCAAGTTCCGCACGCCGTTGCAGGGCTTCACCTCGACCCCGCGGCCGCTGGACGGCGTGGCGCCGTTCGTCTGGCACGGCTCCATCCGCTCGCCGGAGATCGCGGAGCAGGCCGCGTACTACGGCGACGGCTTCTTCCACAACAACATCTTCTGGCCGGCCGAGCACACCCGGCGGATGGTCGAGCTGTACCGCAACCGGTACGCCCACTACGGGCACGGCACACCCGCGCAGGCGATCGTCGGCCTCGGCGGCCAGGCGTTCATGCGGAAGAACTCGCAGGACGCGGTGCGCGAGTTCCGGCCGTACTTCGACAACGCGCCGGTGTACGGCCACGGGCCCTCGCTGGAGGACTTCACCGAGCAGACGCCGCTCACGGTGGGCTCCCCGCAGCAGGTGATCGATCGGACCCTGTCGTTCCGGGAGACCGTCGGCGACTACCAGCGCCAGCTGTTCCTGATGGACCACGCGGGGCTGCCGCTGAAGACCGTGCTCGAACAGCTGGACATGCTCGGCGAGGAGGTCGTGCCGGTGCTGCGGAAGGAGTTCGCCGTCGGACGCCCGGCGGATGTCCCCGAGGCGCCGACCCACCGGTCGCTGCTGGCCGCGAAGGCGGCGGAGGAGAAGGAGGAGAGTGCCGTATGAAGCTCGTCGTCGTATCGGCGGGGCTGAGCGTCCCGTCGTCCACCCGGCTGCTGGCCGACCGGCTTTCGGCGGCGGTGGACCGCGGGACCCCCGTGGACACCGAGGTGATCGAGCTGCGTGACCTCGCCGTGGAGATCGCGCACCACCTCACCAGCGGGTTCCCGGGCAGGGCGCTCGCCGCCGCGCAGGACGCGGTGGCGGGGGCGGACGGGCTGATCGTCGTCACGCCGGTGTTCAGCGCGTCGTACAGCGGGCTGTTCAAGTCCTTCTTCGACGTGCTGGACAAGGACGCGCTGGTCGGCAAGCCGGTGCTGATCGCCGCGACCGGGGGTACGGCACGGCATTCCCTGGTCCTCGACCACGCCCTGCGCCCCCTCTTCTCCCACCTCCGTGCCGTCGTCGTCCCGACCGGCGTCTACGCGGCCTCGGAGGACTGGGGCGCGGAGGGACTGCCGGACCGGATCGAGCGGGCGGCGGAGGAACTGGCCGCGCTGATGCCGAAGGCGCGGCGGCGCCAGGAGGAGCCGGTGGTGCCCTTCGCCCAGCAGCTGGCGGCCCTGGGGGCCCGGCCCAGGGAGCAGGCCCCCGTTCGGTGAGAAGACGGTAGGTGACCGGACGCGGTTGCCCGTTCGACGGTGAGAGACCGGTAAAAAGGGTGATCGTAGGCCCAACCACCCCGGCCGAACCCCCGGCGGCCTTGGCAGACTGGGTGCGTGTCCCAGACTGTGCTCCTCGCCGAAGACGACCGTGCCATCCGCCACGCCCTCGAACGTGCCCTGACCCTGGAAGGGTACGAGGTGACGGCGGTCGCCGACGGCGTCGAGGCGCTCGCACAGGCCCACAAGACCCCGCCGGACGTCCTCGTGCTCGACGTGATGATGCCCGGCATCGACGGTCTCCAGGTCTGCCGCGTGCTGCGCGCCGAGGGCGACCGCACCCCCATTCTCATGCTCACCGCCCTCGTCGAGACCGCCGACCGCATCGCGGGCCTGGACGCCGGCGCCGACGACTACGTGGTCAAGCCCTTCGACGTCGAGGAGGTCTTCGCCCGGCTGCGCGCCCTGCTGCGCCGCACCAGCCCGGTTCCGGCCGGACCGGCCGGCGGCGACGGCGGCGGCCGGGGCGAGCCCCAGCTCTCCGACCGGCAGGTCGAGGCCGCCGGCATCCGCATGGACCTCCAGGCCCGCCGGGCCTGGCGCGGCAGACGGGAGCTGGAACTGACCCGTACCGAGTTCGAGCTGCTCGAACTGCTGGTGCGCAACGCCGGCATCGTGCTCGACCACTCCACGATCTACGACCGCATCTGGGGCTACGACTTCGGCCCCGGCTCCAAGAACCTCGCCGTCTACGTCGGCTACCTGCGCCGCAAGCTGGACGAGCCCGGCGCCCCGCAGCTGATCCACACGGTGCGGGGTGTGGGTTACGTGCTGCGGGAGGACTGAGTGGGCCGCCTGCGCCGGATGATCGCTCGGCGTCGGCCCAAGCTGGTCTCCCTGCGCACCACCTTCGCCGTCTCCTTCGCCGCCGTCACCGCGACCGTCGCGATCCTCGTCGGCATCGTCTCGTACGGCTCGGCCGCCCGGCTGGTCCGCGTCGACCAGCAGTCGGTGTTCAGCCAGGTCGTGCAGGACGTACGGGACGAGGTACGGCAGCACACGATGGTGCCGGAGGACTTCTCCTCCTCCCGGCCCGGCCACGACCTGGTCCGGCCCGCCCGTACCGATGTGCAGGTGCTCGGCGCGCACGGCCAGATCGTGGACCACGGCGACCCCTCGCTCCCCGTCACCTCCCGCGACAGGGCGATGGCGCTCGCGCGGTCGGCCGGGAAGGCGGTCGAGCACAAGGACGTGCAGGTCGGCGACGACCTCTACCGCATCGCCACCGTCTCGCTCGGCGACGGGCGGGGCGCGGTGCAGGTGGCGCAGGAGTTCAGCGACACCGAGGACCTGCTGCGCACGCTCCAGCAGCGGACGCTGATCCTGATGGCGGCGGTGGTGGTGGCGGCCGGACTGTTCGGCTGGTGGCTGGCCCGCCGGATCACCCGGCGCCTGGTGGTGCTCACCTCCGCCGCGGAGGACGTCGCCCGCACCCGCCGGCTGGGCATCGAGGTGCCGGTCGCCGGGCTCGACGAGGTGGGGCGGCTCGGGCGGGCCTTCGACCGGATGCTGGGGCGGCTCGCGCAGTCGGAGGAGGACCAGCGGAGGCTGGTCCAGGACGCGGGCCATGAGCTGCGCACGCCGCTCACCTCGCTGCGCACCAACATCTCCCTCCTCCGCCGCATCGACGAACTACCCCCCGACACCCGCGACGAACTCGTCGCCGACCTCACCCAGGAGGCGCGCGAACTCACCGATCTCGTCAACGAGCTGGTCGATCTCGCGGCCGGGCAGTCCGACACCGAGCCGCCGCAGCGGGTGGACCTCGCGGACATCGCGGAGGACGTGGTGGGGCTGGCGTCGCGGCGCACCGGACGGCAGATCGTGCTGCGCGTGAGCGGCGACACGACGACCGACGGGCGGCCCGGGATGCTCCAGCGGGCCATGTCCAACCTGGTCGAGAACGCCGCCAAGTTCGACCGCGGCGGGAAGGCGCCGATCGAGGTCCACGTCAAGGGGCCGGCGCGCCCGGGGACGGTCCGGGTGGAGGTCCTGGACCGGGGCCCCGGGATCGCGGAGGGCGACCTGATCCGCATCTTCGACCGCTTCTACCGGGCCGCGGACGCGCGCTCCCTGCCGGGGTCGGGGCTCGGCCTGTCCATCGTGCGGGAGATCGCGATGGCTCACGGGGGCGCGCCCTTCGCGTACCGGCGGGAGGGCGGGGGCGCGGTGATCGGCTTCACGGTGGGCGGGGGTTAGCGGGTCCGGGCCGCCCGCACCCGTGCCCCGCGCCCTCACCGCTTCCCCCGCAGCGCCCTCACCACCTCCGCCACCGCGCCCAGGATCGACGCCCGGTCCTCGGAGTCGGTGTCGGTGAGGGCGGAGCGGACGATCAGGACGGCGGCCGCCGCGATGATCAGGAGGGTGAGGAGGGCGGAGGCGGCGGTGAGGAGGAGGGGGTCCATCGCGGGTCCTTTCGGCGCTGCTCGGAGGGAACGGCGACGACACTGCCCGAGCGGACCGGCCCCGGAGCCGGCAGATCCGCGGCACGCCCGGTGAAGGCGCAGGTCAGCCGGTAATCTGCGCCTTCCCGAGTCGTACGAGTCGTACGATTCGCGGGAGTCGGGGCGGAGGGGGCGGCGCGATGACGGGACGGAAGCGGTACGAGGACGAGCTGAAACGGCTGCACCGGGCAGCCGGCTCACCCACTTCGAAGAGGCTCGCCCACGAGATCAAGGCGCGGTGCGCGCAGGACGTGCCGGTCCAGACGCTCGAAGGCTGGTTCGAGGGCAACGGCGTTCCCCGCCGGACGGAGAAACTCACCGCTTTCTGGCGCACGTTGGCCCTCCTGGCGCGGGAGCGGAACCCGCGCGTGCCCGTCCCCTCGGCCGAGGAGTGGAACGTCCTGCTGAAGGAGGCCCGCAAGCGGCGGGACGAGGAGTCGCGCCCCGACGGGGGCGACGGCGGCCCCGCACCGGCCGCCGCCTCCGAACTCCAGCGCGCGTGGCGGGAACTGGCCGAAGGCTCCGAAGCCTGGTCGCTCGTCCCGCCCGCCGCCGGCGAACGGGCCGCGAGCCTCAGGGCCCAGGCCGCGGACGCCGCGAGCAGACTCGCCGGACTCTACGACGGGAAACGGGGGGTACTCGCCGACGACCCCTGGCACGACCCCGGACTCGCCCGGCGCACGGTCCGCTGGACGAACCTGCGGCTGGACGGCATCCGGGGCGCCATCGAGTCCCCCTCGCTGTCCGCCGCCGAGGCCGCGCTCATCGCCCTGCTCCCCTTCCTGCTCCAGGTGCAACACGCCTGGACCGTCGCCGACCTGTGCGTCGTGGACCCGGCGGACCTGGAGGAACGGGCGGACGGCAGCCGGGAGCGCGCCGGTTTCGAGACCGTGCTGACGAACCACAAACGCCTCGTCAGAGCGGCGAAACTCGGCACCACCCTGCCCGACCGCGGTGACGGCCGCGCGGCGGTCGGCTGGTGGCTGTTCCACCAGTGGATCAAGTCGCAGGCCGCGCAGCCGGAGCGCCTGGGGAAGGTGCTGGACGCCCTCGGCCGGACCGGTGCCGACCTCGCGACCGTACTCGAACAGCCCCTTCTGCCCTGGCTGCTGTCCTGCGCCCACCTCGGCCCGCGAGAGCTGTTCCGCAAGCCGCCCGACGGGTCGTCGTACGTCGACTTCGGCGGCCACGACGCCCAGCCGGTCCGCGCCCTCCTCGTCGGCCCGCTCTTCGCCATCGGACATGCCATGGCGATCGAGGTCACGGACCTCTCGTCGGCCGTCGCCGAGCACGTCGGCATCCCCGAACCCCTCGTCCCCGCCCAGCTGCTGGCCCGCCTGGACAAGGCGAAGTGGACCCCGGTCGGGGACACCCTCGCCCTGGACGCCCCCTGCGACCACCCCGCCGCCGTGGCCGCGCTCACCGAGCACGCCGGGCACGTGGACGCCCTGCTGCGCGAGGCCCGCCGCACCCGGCCCACCCCGGAGATCGGCGCCCTCCCGGTGTACGCGCACGCCGACGGGGTCCGCGAGGTGGACGAGCGGAACCAGCCCCGGCAGGCCGGCGAGGTGATCCGGTTCCGGCTGGACGAGGAGCGGATCCAGGAACTCCTCATGGGCGAGAACCTGTACCGCGACCGGGGCCTCGCCATCCGCGAGCTGTACCAGAACGCGCTGGACGCCTGCCGCTACGGCCGCGCCTACCAGTACCGGATCTACGGCCGCGACGCCTTCCAGGGCCGGATCACCTTCCGCCAGGGCTGGGACGAGGACGAACAGCGCCACTACCTCGAATGCCAGGACGAGGGCATCGGTATGGACGAGACCGTGCTCGCCGAGGTGTTCTCGCGGGCCGGCGTCCGCTTCCGCGACCACCCGCGCTCCCGGGACGGCGCCTGGGACTGGGCGGAGGAGGGCGGCGGGTTCGCCGTGCGGCCGAACAGCCGCTTCGGCATCGGCGTGCTCAGCTACTTCATGCTCGCCGACGAGATCCGGGTCACCACCTGCCCGATGGACACCCGCGAGAGTCCCCGGCAACAGCTCACGGTGCTGATCACCGGCCCCGGGCACTACTTCCGGGTGCGGCGCACGGGGAAATGGGGCCCGGTCGGCACCACGGTCCGCCTCTACCTCCGGGACGGCGAGAACGCGCCCTCCTGTGTGCGGGAGCTGCGCCGGCTGCTGGGCATCGCGGAGTTCCCGGTCATCGTGGAACGGGACGGCGGCCAGGAGCCCGCGCCCTGGGAGCCGGGCGTGCTCAAGGCCCGGGAGGGCACCGCGGGCCGCTCCGACGGCTTCGTCGCCCACGGACGCACGGTCCCCTGGCCCGAGGGCGACGCGCGCGCCGACGGCCAGGTGATCTGGTGCGAGCACGGCGGCGGTCTCCTCGCCGACGGCATCTTCATCGAACCCCGGGTGCGGCGGGGCGTGCTGGGCGGGCCGGAGGACGCGGGGCGGCTGCGGGGGGTCGTGGTCAACCTGACGGGCGCGAGCCGGCCCCGCGATCTGTCGGTGGACCGGGCGGAGATCCTGGACCCGGATGTGGACCAGGTGGTCGAGAAGCTGATCAAGAAGGCTCTGCCCGCGCTGCTCGCGGCCGACCCGCCGCTGCTGACCGGCGAGTGGCTGGCCGACGTGGCCCTGCGCAGCCCCCGCCTCGCGGACCTGGTGACGGAGGCGGCGGGGGAGGCGGGCGTCGATCTGGAGGTGCACGGGCACCCGGCGAAGGTGGCGACGGTGGGATTCTTCGCGCCCGACGTCCACCTGGTGCACCGCGCCGACGAGGAGGAGGGCTGGGGCGCGCCGCTCCACGGGGTCACCGGACGGATGGACGACGCGCTGCTGCTGTGGCGTGTGCTCGCCCACGCGCCCAACGCGGAACTGACCGCGCTGACCGCCCTCGTTCCCGAGCTGGCCCGGGTACGGGCGGTGCTGCCCGCGAGGCCGTCGGACGCACTGCTGTGCTCCAAGGAGGGCCGGGTCTGGACAGACCGGTCGTGGATCGACATCCAGGACGACCACGAGCCCGTACGCCCGGGGCATGTGCTGTCGGCGGCCATGGCCTGCGGGATGTCGTACGAGGAGACACTGGCCCGGATGGCGGCGCTCGGCCTGCCCGTGCCGGCGCGGCCCGTCGGCGCCGTGGCGCTCGACGCCACGACGGCCGCGCTGCTCGCCGGCGGACTGGGCGGCGTCGCGCGCGCGGACCAGTGGTTGCTCGTGGGGAACCCGGTGCCGCCGGGGCACCTCGTCAAGGCGTATCTGACGCTGAACATCAGGTTCGAGGAGGCGGTCGACCGGCTGCGGGCGCTGGGCTTCCGGATACCCGGGCGTGCCCTGCCGGCCGTGACGCCCGAGGACTGGGTGGTGCGCCTGCTCAGCCGGCGGCTGGACGGCGAGAGCCCGTGGCTCCCGCCGGACGAGCCGGTCAAGGCCGGGTGGCTGCTGCGGGCGATGCGCGACCTGGGCCGCCCCCTGGACGAGGTGGTGGGGACGCTGACCGACTACGGCCTGCGTCCCGAGCCGGGCCCCCTGGACGACCGGTCGGCGCGGGAGCTGCTGCGGCTGAGCGCCGAGTGGGGCTGGGACGACCCGATGCTGCTGAGCCTCGACGCGCGCGAGCCGGTACCACCGGGCTACCTCCTCCACACGTCCCTGCGGTCCGGCGAGGGACTCGCGGGCGTCGCCGGCCGGTTCCGGGAGCTGGGCATCCCCGTCGGGGATCTCCCGGACCGGGTCGAGGACACGGACGCGGTGCTTCTCAACGTCCACCAGCGCGGCTACCGGACCCTCGGCGCGGAGCCGATCCTGTCGGATCTGGTGGAGCGGGCCGTCGAGAGCGGGCTGTCACCGGTCGCGGCGGCGGCTCGCCTGCGCGCCTACGGTCTGCGGCCGCGGTATGTGACGCTTCCCGGGCGGGCGGCCCTGAACGACGGACGGACGCTGCGCGAGGTCTACCAGCAGTTGCCCGCGGGAGCGGACGACCTCACCGTCCGGACCGTGCCCATGCTGGTGATCCTCCGGTCGGCCCAGCAGCTCCGCCTGCCCCCGCAGGCGGTCGTCGACTGCCTCCGGCGCTATGGCGTCCGGGTCGAGCGGACCACGGCCCCGGCGACGGCGAGCATGTACGACGACGAGCTGGTCCGGTTGAAGCGGCACAGCCGGGATCTCGACTGGGACCGGCCGGTGCCGCTGTTCCATCTCGTCACCGTCCCGCCCCAGTTGCTGCTGGAGCGGGAGGACGTCGTGCGCCGGCTCTGCGAGTCCGGGCTGGAGGTGCCCGTGCGGGAGCTGGACGGGCTGGGCATGGCGGACCTTCGGCTGTGCGGGGAGGGGTTCGGGCCCAACCGCGGGGACCTGCCGCTCGAACTGGACGACCCGATCCCGGAATTCCTGGAGATCGTCCGCCACGCCGGTCTCCCCCTGGCCGAGTTGTCCACCCGGCTCACCCGCCTCGGGGTCGACCTCCCCCGGGTCGCCGACGCGGTCCGCACCGCCCTGCCCCGGGTTCCCGGTCTCGTCATGGCCCCCGAGGGCGAGCCGGACGAGGGGGAGGTCACGACCGCCCGCCCATCCCCGGCAGCGTGAGGAACCCCTCCGCCCGCGCGCTCGCCAGCCCGATCCGCGGGATGTCACCGGACTTGGCGAAGAGCAGGAACCGCGGCTCCCACACCGGCCGGTACTTCGCGTTCGCGCGGTAGAGGGACTCGATCTGCCACCACCGGGAGAAGAAGGTGAGGACCGAGCGCCACAGCCGCAGCACCGGGCCGGCGCCGAGGCGGGCGCCGCGTTCGAAGACGGACCGGAACATGGCGAAGTTCAGCGACACCCGCTGGACGCCCAGCTCCTTCGCCCGCAGCAGGAGTTCGACGACCATGTACTCCATCAGGCCGTTCTCGCAGTCCCGGTCGCGGCGCATCAGGTCCAGGGAGAGGCCGTGCTCGCCCCAGGGCACGAAGCTGAGCAGGGCGCGCGGCCGGCCGTCGCCGTCGCGGCACTCCAGCATCACGCAGCGGCCGTCCCGCGGGTCGCCGAGGCGGCCCAGCGCCATGGAGAAGCCGCGCTCGGTGGCGCCGTCGCGCCAGTGGTCGGCGCGGTCGATGAGGTGGGCCATCTCCTCGGCCGGGATGTCCTCGTGGCGGCGGATGCGCACGGTGTAGCCGGCCCGCTTGACCCGGTTGTGGGCCTGGCGGACCACGCGCATCGGGCGGCCTTCGAGGGTGAAGTCGGCGATGTCCACGATGGCTTCGTCACCGAGTTCGAGCGCGTCCAGGCCGTGCCGCGCGTAGACGGTGCCCGCCTCCTCGCTCGCGCCCATGACCGCGGGGATCCAGGCGTGCCGACGGGCCTCGGTGAGCCAGGCGTCGATGGCGCCGGGCCAGGCCTCGGGATCGCCGATCGGGTCGCCGGAGGCCAGCGAGACGGCGCCGACGACGCGGTAGGTGATCGCCGCCTTGCCGCTGGGGGAGAAGATCGCGGCCTTGTCGCGGCGCAGCGCGAAGTAGCCGAGGGAGTCGCGGGCGCCGTGCTTGTCGAGCAGCGCGCGCAGCCTGTCCTCGTCGTCGGCGGTGAGCAGCTGCTTGCCGCGCGGGGAGCGGAAGCAGGCGTAGACGACGGCGCAGAAGGCCGCGGCGAGCAGGGCGTTGACCGTGATGTCGGTCCAGCGGGGCGCGTGCACATGCTCGATGCGGTCGGCGAACACGCCGACGCTGATGCCGCGCAGATAGGTGTAGACGATCTCGTCGGCCAGACCCGCGCCGGGCAGCGTGTTGGTGGCGTGCACCAGCAGGGTGCCGAGGCCGCCGGTGACCAGCACTCCGCCCGCGCCGACGGCGAGCGCCAGCTTCGGGTTGGAGGGGTCGCCGACCGCGTTGAACTCGCGTCGGCCGATCACCAGGGCGGCCACGAACAGGCCGGTCAGGGCGGCGGAGACCCAGTTGAAGAGGTGGTCGGCGTACCGGTCCTGGGTGAGCCCGACGACGTAGACCGCGAAGAGCGGTCCGGCGAGCAGGAGGTTGGTCAGCCAGGCGGCCCGCTTGCGACGCCGCATCACCAGCATCAGGAGGATCGCGAGCGCGGCCGAGACCAGCCCGCCGGTGGCCAGGTACGGCGTGAAGAAGGCGCCGTGGTGCTGCGGGTGCTCCTGGTTGAAGAGCTTGCTGGTGTTGTGCTCGTGGACCTCCTCGCGAAACGGCAGGGAGAGGACCGCGAGGACGTTGAGCACGGCGATCAGCCGCAGGTACCACACCGTGGCCGAGGCCGCCGCCGCGCGCAGCCGGGGGCCGGGCGTGATCGTCGGGAACTCGCGGCGCGGGGTGCGCCGGGCGGGGGCGTGCGGGGAGGGGACGGTCGACTGCGGAGCGGGCATGGTGACTGGTCACCTTGGGGAGGGGGACGGTGCCTACGGGCGCGACCCTACAGCGCGTAGGGAAACTCGCCCGGTCGGTCTACGGTAAAGGAGCGTACCGGGACCGCTTCTTACCCGGCCCTTTCCGTACCGCGCCGGCCGGAGGCCAGCGTCCAGGCCAGGTTCCCCGCCGCCGCCCCGGCGGCCACCACGGCGACGATCACCCCGGCGGTGGCGAGGCCGTCGCTGAACAGGTGCGGGCGCCGGTCGAGGCTGTGCAGCCCGAAGCCGCACAGCTCGTACACGCCGACGGCGGCGATGAAGAGGCTGACGACGAGTACGGTGAGGGTCGGCGCGAGGCTGCGTGCGCAGACCTCACCACCGGGCGCCGTCTCCGTGTCCTGCATGGGTCCCCCGTCGGACGTCGTGGAACAGGTGTGTGAACTGCCTTGAGGCTCTGACCGATCGGGAACCTACAATACGTAGGGTCCGTCGAGGCCGACGCCACCGTGTCCACGTGAGTGCGGACATGGAAGGCGTCACCGGCCTCGTCGACGCGGACGGCGTCCAGCCGGACGGCCGGGGCCACGAGTCGGGCCGCTCCATGATGGCGGAGGACGTGAACGCGGCGGTGCGCGGCGCGCTGGCGGCCGGCGCGAGCGACGCCCTCGTCGTCGACGCCCACGGCCCGGTGCGCGGTCCGCGCCCCGACGACCCGCCCCGTCCTCGGGCGGGGCGACCCCTGACGTCCGGTGGCGGTCCGTGTCCATCGCCACGACGGCGCGCGGCCCGCCCGGGTCATGGCGCGGAGGACGGCCGTACGGTCCCTGCGAGCGGCGGACCGCCCTCCCTGTACCGGCGGTTCGGGGTGGGGGCGCGGGGGCCCGCTGTCCGGACAGGCGCCGTGCCGCCGAGAGGGCCGGGCCGCGTGTTCAGGAGGGGCTGCCCCGGGTGCTCGGGAGGAGCCGCGTCGCGGGTTCCTGGCGGGGCGGGGCCGTGGCTCGGGAGGGGATGCCGCGGCTCGCGTGCTCCGGTGGGGCGGCTTGCGCGCTCCCGGCGGGGGCGGTTCGCGGGTTGCCGCGGGGCGGCTGGTGTCGTCCGGGTGCGGTCGGCTCAGGCGTCTTCGGCGGGGGAGGCCGGGTCGGGGCGCGCGGTGCGGCGGGCGTAGGCGCGGGCCGCGCGGGCGCGGTCGCCACAGCGGGTGGAGCACCAATGGCGGCGGCCGCGGCGGAGCAGATAGCGGTTGCAGGGGGCGGAGCCGCACGCGGTGAGCCGGTCGGCGTCCGGCCCGGTGAGCAGCCGGGCGGCGTCGGCGGCGAGGGCGGCCAGGGCGTGGTCCAGGATCTGCGTGGTGGGGTGGGCGGCCGCCCGGTGCAGGCCCCGCTCCGGGGACCAGTGCAGGAGTTCGGCGGCGGGGGCCCGGGTGAGCGCGTCGTTGACGGCGTTCAGGGCGCCGGCCGGGGGTGCCTGCCCCTCGACGCGGGCGGCGATCAGGGACCGTACGTGCTCGCGCAGGGAGCGCAGCTGGGCCGCGCAGGTCTCCCGCAGGCCCGCGTCCTCGGGCGCGAGGGCGTGCGCCGCGAGCCAGTGGTCCGCCGCGGCGGGCGTGCCCAGGAAGTCGGTGAAGTGGCCGCCGGGCAGCGCGATCGCGCTGTTGGCGAGGTCGAGCGAGGGGTACTCCTCGGCGCCGGGGGCCGGGGACGGCTCGTCGGCCGGCCGCGCGACAGCCGCCCCGGTCCCGGCGGTCGTCCCTGCCTCCGGCCCCATCGCGGTCCCCGCCCCGGAGCCCACCGCCGACCCCGCCACGCTCCCCGCCATGCTCTTCCTCACGCTTCCGGCGACGCTTCCCGACTCTCATGGTAGCCCTTGCGGTCATCCGTGAGGAACGACTACCGTCCCTCACGGATGAACTCATACCCAACCGTGAGGTGAGTGCCCATGGCAGCGACCGCCCGCCCCGTCGACCTTCCCGTCCGTGTCCTCGGCGGCCCCACCGTCGTCCTCGAGTACGGCGGCCTGCGCTTCCTGACCGATCCCACCTTCGACGAGCCCGGCGACTACCCGTCCCCGAGCGGCCGCACCCTGGTCAAGACCGCGCCGCCGTCCGCGACCCCCGCCGACATAGGCGCGGTGGACGTCGTGCTCCTCTCGCACGACCAGCACGCCGACAACCTCGACCACTCCGGCCGGGCGCTGCTCGCCGCCGTACCCCGCACCCTCACCACCCCCGCGGCGGCCGGCCGGCTCGGCGGCACCGCCGAACCCCTCACCCCCTGGCAGTCCGTCGACCTGCCACGCCCCGACGGCGGCACGGTCACCGTGACCGCCGCGCCCGCCCTGCACGGCCCCGAGGGCTGCGAACCGCTCGTCGGCGAGGTCACCGGCTTCGTGCTGACCGCCGCCGACCTGCCCACCGTGTACATCAGCGGCGACAACGCCTCCCTCGGCCTGGTCCGGGAGGTCGCCGCCCGGTACGCCCCCGTCGACACCGCCGTACTCTTCGCGGGCGCCCCCCGGATGCCCCTCCTCGACGACGCGCTGCTCGTCCTCGACGGCAAGGGCGCGGCCGCCGCGGCCCGGCTCCTCGGCGCCCGCCGGGTGGTGGCGGCCCATGTCGACGGCTGGGCGCACTTCACGGAGACGCGGCGGGACGTGGAGGCGGCCTTCGAGGAGGCGGGCCTGGCGGACCGGCTCCAGTCGGCCTGACCCGTACGGCCCGGTCGCCGGGTCCCGCAGCAGCACGGCGAGGCAGCCCGAGGCCCCCCGCCGGCGTCGACCCGTCGGCCGCCGCGTGCCGTGGCGACCGCCCGCCGTCGAAGCCACGCCGAGCCCGTCCCGCGTCCGCCGATCGACGCGGAGGGCGGGGTCGTGCCCGCGCGCCGTGGCGAGCCGCCCGATGGACCGCTGCCCGTCGCCCGCCCGACGCGGGATGACCACGCTTCTCCTCGGAAGGCCGACGGACGTCGCGGCCGTAGCCCGCCGCCGGCCGCCCCCACCCCGCCGCCGAAGCCGCCCCCGTCCGCCGTGGCGAGCCCGCCCGGGGCGGCCGCGCCGACGGCCCGCGCGAACACCTCGGCCACGACCCGCACCCCACCGCCCTCCTCGGCCTGCGCCCGCTCTCTCACGGCACCGGCACCGCCGCCGCCCCGGGCTCCGCGCGGGAGCCGCTTTTGCGGGCGCGTCCGCGCCCGGGGCCGCCGCCTCGTCGCGGTCGGTGTCCGCCGGCCCCGCTCGGGATCACCTCCCGGAAGGCCCGACCGCCCGATCGCTGCCGACGGGCTGTTCGGGCAGGCGCGGCTCGCCGTGGAAGACCTGGCGGGTGTGCCAGTCGCGGTGGGCGGCGGCGACCGGGCGCACGCCCGGCTGGGGGCCGACGAGCCGGCGGCCCGCGAGGGCCGTGACGTGCGCACGGGCGGCGGGGCTGTGGCCGACGAAGCGCTGGGAGACCAGGATGCGCTGCCCCTCTCCGACGCCGAGGACCCCCCGGTCGAACAGCTTGTGGTGCAGCGAGCACAGGCACAGCCCGTTCTCGATCTCGTCGGGCCCCCCGAACGCCCACCAGCGCACATGGGCCGCCTCCAGCCCGACCGGCACCGCGCCGATCCTGCCGTCGTACCCGCAGAACGCGCACCGGTACTCGTAGGCGGTCAGCACCAGCTCCCGCATCCGCGGATCCCGCCGCCTGCGCGCCACCGCGAGCGCGTCGCCCTCCGCCGGGTCCAGGCGCAGGCCGACCGCCTCGCACAACTCGCCGTGCAGGGAGGGCGGGAAGTGCACGTCGAGCAGCAAGCGTGCGACGGCGCCGAGCAGTGGCGGTTCCCGTCGCAGCGCCGCTCGGAACTCCGGCGCGAGCCGCCCGGTGGCACCCGTCTCCCTCAGGTCCCGCACCCCGGTTCCCGGACTGCCGGACCCGCGGTCGGTGCGCACCTCCCACACGCCGTCACCGACCAGGTGGTGGAAGGGGTACGCGGGCGTCGTCCGGTGCGGCGGCCCGTACTCGGTCAGCAGGCGTTGCAGATCCCGCTCCACCGCCGTGTACCGCAGACCGCCCTCGGCGTCCTCCTGGAACCGGCCGAGCGCGTACAGCAGCAGGAGCGGCTTGTGCGGAGCGCGTGTCCCGTTCCTGGCCCACTGCCTCAGCTTCCCGACCCGCCCCAACCAGTCCATGCCGCCCGATCGTAGACGCCCTCCCCGAGCCCCTGGCAGCGCCGTCGAGTCGGTCGGGGCCGGGGCGCGTTGCCGGACGGGGCGGCCCGCCCGGCGTCCGGTCCGGTCAGGCCGGGGCCGCGGCGCCGGGGATGTCCGCGCGGGCGGAGCGGACGCCGTCGCCGGTCACCGGGTCACGCCTCTCGCCGGGCGTCGATCTCGGTGATCAGGGCCTCGATACGGGTCCTGATCTCGTCGCGGATGGGGCGGACGGCCTCGACGCCCTTGCCGGCCGGGTCCTCCAGGGCCCAGTCCAGGTACTTCTTGCCGGGGAAGACCGGGCAGGCGTCGCCGCAGCCCATGGTGATGACGTAGTCGGACGCCTGGACGGCCTCGGTCGTCAGGACCTTGGGCTCGGCCCGCGAGATGTCGATGCCCACCTCCTCCATGGCCTCGACCGCGGCGGGGTTGACCTGATCGCCCGGGAGGGAGCCCGCGGAGCGGACCTCGACCCGGTCGCCCGCGAGATGCGAGAGGAAACCGGCGGCCATCTGGGAGCGGCCGGCGTTGTGGACGCAGACGAACAGCACGGAAGCGATCGGGCTGGAGGGCATGGTTCTTCCTTCGCTGGACGTACGGCTGCGGGCGGGCCGGGGTCCCGCCGGACGCGGGCGATCCGCGGTCGGCGGGGGTCCGCTCCGCTCCCACTGGACGGGAAGCCGGCTCCGACGAGCGACGGATCAGCCAAGGCTGGTATCAGCCCTGACTGATGTGAGAGTATCAGTGCATGCTGACGTCAGTCGACGCTGATCTGATCCGGGTGCTGGCCGACCCGCTCAGGCTCAGGATCGTCACCCTCCTCGCCAAGGAGACGCTCTGCACCACCCACCTGGTCGAGGAGACCGGCGCGAAGCAGACGAACCTCTCCAACCATCTGAAGGTGCTGCGCGAGGCAGGGGTGGTGGATACCGAGCCGTGCGGCCGGTACACGTACTACAAACTGCGCCCGGACGTGCTCGCCCGCCTCGCCGACCGGTTCGCCGAACTGGCCGGGTCCGCCCGGAACGCCGCCGACACCAAGAGAGCCTGCCCGTGACCCGCACCGAAGCACCCGCGACCGCCGAGGACGCCTCGGTCGTCGCGAAGCTGTCGACCCTCGACCGTTTCCTCGCCGTCTGGATCCTGCTCGCCATGGCCCTCGGCCTCGGCCTCGGCCGGCTCGTCCCCGGGCTGAACGACGCGCTGGCCAAGGTCGAGATCGGCGGCATCTCGCTCCCGATCGCCGTCGGCCTGCTGATCATGATGTATCCGGTCCTGGCCAAGGTCCGTTACGACAGGCTCGACGCCGTCACCGGCGACAAGAGGCTGATGGTCTCCTCGCTGGTCGTCAACTGGCTCGTCGGGCCCGCGGTGATGTTCGCCCTGGCGTGGATCTTCCTGCCGGACCTGCCCGAGTACCGCACCGGCCTGATCATCGTCGGCCTGGCCCGCTGCATCGCCATGGTCGTCATCTGGAACGACCTCGCCTGCGGCGACCGCGAGGCGGCCGCCGTCCTCGTGGCGCTGAACTCGGTCTTCCAGGTCCTGGCCTTCGGGCTGCTGGGCTGGTTCTACCTCGACCTGCTGCCCGGCTGGCTCGGCCTCGGCGGCGGCCGGCACCTGAGCATCTCCATGGGGAAGATCGCCCTGAACGTCGTCGTCTTCCTCGGCGTCCCGCTGCTCGCCGGGTTCCTCACCCGCCGCGTCGGCGAGAAGAAGCTCGGCCGCGCGAGGTACGAGACCCGCTTCCTGCCGAAGATCGGCCCGTGGGCGCTGTACGGCCTGCTGTTCACGATCGTCATCCTCTTCGCGCTCCAGGGGAGGACGATCACCTCCCGGCCGCTGGACGTGGCCCGGATCGCGCTGCCGCTGCTGGCCTACTTCGCGATCATGTGGTTCGGCGTCTTCGCCCTGGGCAAGGCGATCGGCCTGGCCTACGACCGCACCGCCACCCTGGCCTTCACCGCCGCCGGCAACAACTTCGAGCTGGCCATCGCCGTCGCCATCGCCACCTTCGGCGTCACCTCCGGCCAGGCCCTGTCCGGCGTGGTGGGCCCGCTGATCGAGGTGCCGGTCCTGGTCGCCCTGGTCTACGTCTCCCTCGCCTGGCGGCGGAGGTTCGGCGCCGACCCGCGGCCGGCCCCGGCCGTCCAGGACAGCTGATGCCCGGCCCGGACCGCCGCGGGGAGCCCGGGGCGGCCGGCCGGGGAGTGCGATGAGCGTCCGGCACCCGCAGGTGGTGATCGTCGGCGGCGGCCAGGCCGGGCTCGCGGCCGGGCTGCCACCTGCGCCGCCGGGAACGGAACGTCAGGCCGCGGCCGGGGCGACGGCGAGCAGCTTGCCCATCGACGCCAGCACCGACGGCTCGACCCGGTAGTACACCCAGGTGCCGCGCCGCTCGGAGGTGAGCAGCCCGGCGTCCTTGAGCTTCTTCAGGTGGTGGGAGACGGTCGGCTGGGAGACGCCGACGTCGGAGATGTCGCACACGCACGCCTCGCCGCCCTCGTGGGAGGCGACGGCGGAGAACAGCCGCAGCCGCACCGGATCGCCCAGCGCCCTGAACATGCGCGCCGCGGTCTCGGCCTCCTCCGCGGTGAACGGGCGCTCGGTGAGCGGAGGGCAGCACGGCGCCACGGCGCCGGACTCGGGCGCGATCAGCGGCAGCACCTTGGGGTTCGACATGCGTCTATGTTGACACGTCTCGAACCAAGGGGTGAGGGGTCGACCGGGGCGACGGGACGGCCGCCACGGTGGCGCACCCCTTCGAGCTGGTGAATTCGACACATGTCTATGTTGACGTTCATCGAATCAGCTGGAATGCTGGCGGTACAAACCATCGACGGATGTCGAAACACGCGAGGAGTCGCCGTGAACCTGCCCGCCATCGCCGAGCTGCCCGTCGTGGTGATCGGAGCCGGACCCGTGGGCCTGGCCGCCGCCGCCCACCTGGTCGACCGCGGCATCGAGCCCCTGGTGCTGGAAGCCGGTCCGGCCGCCGGCGCGACCGTGCGCGAGTGGTCGCACGTGCGGCTGTTCTCCACCTGGGGCGAGGTCACCGACCCCGTGGCGGAGAAGCTGCTCGCGCCGACCGGCTGGACCAGGCCGGACGCGGCGACCTATCCGTCGGGCGGGGACTGGGCCGAGCGGTACCTCCAGCCGCTCGCCGACGTCCTCGGCGACAGGGTCCGCGTCGCCGTGACCGTGACCGGTGTCTCCCGCGCCGGCCGCGACCGGATCGTGGACGCCGACCGCGAGGAACAGCCCTTCGTCGTTCACGTCGCCCACGCCGACGGCCGCGAGGAGCGCCTCTTCGCCCGTGCGGTGATCGACGCCTCCGGCACCTGGACCACGCCCGGCCCGGCCGGCGGCAGCGGGCTGCCGGCGCTCGGCGAGAAGGCGGCGGCCGAGCGGATCAGCTACCGCGTCCCCGACCTGAAGGACCCCGCCGTACGGGCGCGGTACGCGGGCAGGCGCACCGCGGTCATCGGCTCCGGCGCCTCCGCGTTCACCGCGCTCGCCTACCTCGCCGACCTGGCCGAGTCCGACGAGGGCGAGGGCACCAAGGCGCTGTGGATCCTGCGCCGCGGCATCTCCGGCTCCACCTTCGGCGGTGGCACCGCCGACCAGCTGCCCGCCCGCGGCGCGCTCGGCCTGGCCGCGAAGGCCGCGGTCGAGAAGGGCCACGCCGACGCGGTCACCGGCTTCCGCACCGCAGCCGTCGAGCGCGACGGCGACGGCCGTCCGGTCCTGGTCGCCGAGGACGGCCGACGGCTGGAGGCGGTCGACGAGCTGATCGTGCTGACCGGCTTCCGCCCGGACCTGTCCTTCCTGTCGGAGGTCCGCCTGCGCCTCGACGAACGCCTCCAGGCCCCGGTCGCGCTCGCGCCGCTGATCGACCCCAACCAGCACTCCTGCGGCACCGTCTACCCCCACGGCCACCGCGAGCTGTCCCACCCCGAGCAGGGCGTCTACCTGGTCGGCATGAAGTCCTACGGCCGTGCCCCGACGTTCCTCGCCATGACCGGGTACGAGCAGGTCCGCTCCGTCGTCGCCGCGATCGCCGGCGACCTGGAATCCGCCGACCGCGTCGAACTCACCCTCCCGGAGACCGGGGTGTGCGGCGGCGCCGGCCTCTTCGACGACCCCGACGCCGACCAGGGGGGCGGCTGCTGCGCCCCCGCCCCCGCGCTCGTCCAGCTCGGCACCGCTCCGGCGGCCGAACCGGGCGCGGAGACCGCGCAGCGACCGGGTGAGGGCTGCTGCGGCTGACGGCCGCCCGCACCGCCCGCCGTTCCCGGCTCAGGGCCGGACCAGGCGATACGCCGGCCCGCCTGACGCCCGCGCGTGCCCTGGCGGGCCGCACCGGAGGGCGCCCGACCGGGGACCCCCCGGGCACCGCCTCGGCATGCGCGGGGAGCGCCCGGGGTCCCTGTCAGTGCTTGCCCTTGCCGTGCTTGGCGGTCTCCTTGGCGTCCTGCTCGGCGGGCTGTGCCCGGGGCGAGGAGGCCGTCTGGTAGGCCGTCGGGAGCGACGGCGCGGTCGTGGAGGAGGCGGTGGGGCTCGCGCTCGTGGACGGCGTGGTCTGCGGCTCCTGCGACGAGCCGGCGTCGGGCGAGAACCACGCCATGCCCACCAGCAGCGCCAGGGTGAAGAGGACGGCGCCGCCCAGTGCGGCCACCAACCGGGAACGGCGCAGGAACGGCAGGCGCGGGCGGCGGGGCGCGGCCCGGTGCACGCTCGTCTGCCACTCGGTGCCCGTCGCCGGGGCGAAGGCGCCGTGGGCGGCGGGAGCGGGGACGGGGCTCGCGGGAGCGGCGGCTTCGAAGCCGGTGCCGTGCGGCAGGGCCGGGCGGCCGTGACCTTGGTGTTCGTTCGGCAGCGGCTCCGGCGTGCCGCGCCAGGCCCCGCGCCCGAACCAGTCCGCCACCTCCTCGGCCGTGGGGCGGCCCTCGGGTTCCTTGGCCAGCAGACCGAGCAGGTAGCTCTCGAAGGCGGGCGGGAGGTCGGTGCGCATGCGCCGGGGTGACAGCGGGGTGGAGTCGAGGTGCTGGTGAAGCACCGCCAGCGCGCTGTCCGCCTGGAACGGCGGTCGCCCGGTGAGGAGTTGGTAGAGGACGCAGCCCAGGGAGTAGACGTCGGACGCCGGGCCGGCGGTGTGGCCCAGGGCCCGCTCGGGCGCGAGGTAGAGGCTGGTGCCGACGATCTGCCCGGTGGCGGTGAGCGCGGCGCCGGGGTCGTCGAGGAAGCGGGCGATGCCGAAGTCGCCGATTTTCAGGGTGCCCTCGGTGTCCAGCAGGAGGTTGGCCGGCTTGATGTCCCGGTGCACGATGCCCTGCCGGTGCGCGGTGGCCAGTCCGACGGCGGCCTGCGCGGCGAGCTGGGCCACCCGCTCGACGGGCAGTGGCCCGCAGGCGGCGAGCAGCCCGGCGAGGCTGCCCCCGTCGACCAGCTCCATCACCAGGAACAGGCGGTCCTCGTACTCGCCGAAGTCGAGGACGCCGACCACGTTCGGATGGCTGAGACGGCCCGCGGTCTGCGCCTCCAGCCGGAAGCGGGAGGACGCGGTGGGGTCGGAGTCGTGGGGGAGCAGGAGTTTCACGGCAACCGGTCTGCCGAGCATCTCGTCGTAGGCCCGCCAGACCTCCCCCATCGCGCCCCGCCCGATGGTGTCCCGCAGCCTGTATCGGCCCGCTATAAGCACTTGGTCTTCATCCCCATGCCCAAAGACGTCTCGTTCGCCGCAGGCGTGACTCACCGCGGGAGCGGATCATCGGACGGGAGGGTGCCGCAGCGGCCCAAGCGTACCGGCCCCCGCGGCCCGGCCCTGGCGCGCTCCCCACGAGGAGGGACGCGGGAGGCGGCGGCCCGGCGGCGCAATTTCTTTCCGCGGCCCTTCGTCCGCCGTCCATGATATTCACGCCATCGCCACAAGAATCCCGGTGTTCTCACCCTCTCCGTGAAGATCTGACTTACGTCGGCGCGGAACACGGATATGAGGGTGGAATGGTGACCCGAGTTACTTTGTTTTCGGCCGCGAATGTCCCGACATGAGGGACAGGGGTATCAAATCCGTCGCGCGGAATATCTCATCAGGTGGTACCAGCTGGTCCGATTCGGAAAATGCCCTGAAGTTGCTCGCGGCGTCGAAACGGTGATTGCATCGCGGCCGGTCGAGGAACCGCTCTCCGCGCATGGACGGGGCGCGGTCGGAAGGGAGTGACGTGGGTTGCTCGCACGCCGCAGGATGCCCCCTTTTCCCTTTTCTCAGGGGGAGCCTGCAAGGTTGGCGCGAATAT
Source organism: Streptomyces hygroscopicus subsp. hygroscopicus (assembly GCF_030269125.1). Classification (GTDB taxonomy): domain Bacteria; phylum Actinomycetota; class Actinomycetes; order Streptomycetales; family Streptomycetaceae; genus Streptomyces; species Streptomyces hygroscopicus_C. The sequence continues at coordinate 67,114 of NZ_BSSM01000017.1, forward strand.
TACTGCGACAGCGAGGACCGGTGGCTCGGCTGCGCGCGTTACCAGACGTCACTCACCGGCGAGCGCGTGCCGATCAGCCTGCTGCCCAACGGAGCCCGCGCACGACACCTGGAGGCCGAGGCCGAGGCGGGTCGCTCCGGCGCCGCGTCCCGGTCGGCACCGGGCCGGCCGCAGGAGCGGCCGGCGCGCGAAACCGCGGCACCGCAGGCCACGGACCGGTTCGGGGCGGCACCGTCACCCGTCCCGCGTGACCGCTCGGCCCCGCCTCCACAGGTTCCCGCGCCCTCGGACGGCCGCGCCGGACACACGCGGCGAGCGGCCGGACCGAAGAGCGGCTGGTGGACGCGATTCGCCGACTGGATGAGAGGACCCGCATGAGCAGTACCTACTGGCCCTGGTGGGCGGGCGCCATCGGGCTCGCTCTGACCACCGTCAACTACACCCTCGTCACCGACCGGTCTTTCGGGGTGTCGTCCGCGTGGGACCGCGTATTGCACTGGCGCCGTGAACGCCGCATCGAGCGGATGGACGAGGAATTCACCGACGACCAGGCACTCGCCGACGCCCTCGCCGCGGCCACGGCTGAGCACTTCGGCACGGGCACCGGCCCGTCCGCCGAGCCGGCGATTCCGTACGGTACGTCGCGGCCGGTCGAAGCGGTCGCCCGACCGGCGACATGTGAACCTCCCGCGACCACGAACCCGCGCCCGGTCCCGCTGGTCACCCAGGCCGCCCTGCTTTTGTCGATCTTCGTCGGCGGGTTCGTCGCCGCGGTCACCTCCGGGCGGTTCCACCTCCGCTACGACATGGGCCCCGGTTTCCGGAACCTGGTCACGGCCGACCCGGCCACCATGATCGCCCTGCTGTTCGCGGGTGGCGTGCTGGTCGGCTTCGGCACTCGGCTGGCGGGCGGGTGCAGCTCCGGCCACGGACTCAGCGGCTGCGGCCGTCTCCGCCCGGTCAGCATCGTCGCGACCACCGTGTTCTTCGGCACCGCCGTCGCGGTGTCGTTCCTCCTGTGGAAGGTGATCTGATGCGTACCCGGGGCGCGATCCTGCTGGCCAACATCATCACCGGCCTCCTGCTCGGCTACACCGTCAGCAACATCGGCTTCGGTGACTACGCCCAGCTGAACCGCATGTTCACCTTCCAGGACCCGCGCATGCTCCTCTCCTTCGCCGGCGCGGTGGTGATCATCGTGTGCGCCTTCGCCCTGCTGAGGGTGCGCCGGACCCCGGAACGCATCCACGCGGGCGTGGTCCCCGGCGCCGTGCTGTTCGGCACGGGCTGGGCGATCTCGGGCGGGTGTCCCGCGATCCCGGTCGTCCAGGTCGCCGGCGGGTACCTGCCTGCCCTGGTCACCATCGCCGGCGTCGTCGTCGGTATGCGGCTGTGCCGCTGGGTGTCCACCCGTTACCTCGGCCTCGACCGCGGCTCCTGCGGGCTGTAGCCCAGGCGCCCTCGCGAAGGCCCTGGCGGGCGACCGGGGGCGGTTTCGGCCGGACCGCCCGGTCAGGTGTGGTCGCTGTCCTCTCGCATCCGCAGGAAGCGGCCGTGCCAGGTGTGGTCCCAGACGTCGCCGGTGGTCGCGTTGACCGAGATCATGCCGACGACGTGACCGTCACGCAGGGTGTGCAGGGTGTAGTAGCCGGGAAAGGCGTCCGGCCGGGCGGCGTGCAGCCCGGGGCGGTGGTCGCGCAGCCACTGGTCGGCGATGCGCACGGCCCGGTCGGGGCCGACGGCCGGGGCGCCGCCCGGGGCGCGGCCGGGGGTCATGCCGTGGCCGGGCATCATGCCGTAGGCCGTGTTCCACATCATGGCCGGGCCGTATTCCAGGTGCACGGCGCCCGAACCGGGCTCGACGAGGACCTCGGTGGCGTGCCTGCCGTGGGCGTCGAGGAGCTCCGCGTAGTAGTTCTCGCTGAACTGCATGACCTCGCCGACACGCAGGTCCCACCGGCCGGCGAAGCGTTCGGCGGCGCGGTCGGCGCCGGCCAGGTCGCGCACCGGTCCGGCGCGGGCGGCCGTGCCGGCGGTGGGGCCCGTCCGCTCGAAGCCGCCGCCCGCCGGCCAGACCACGGACGCGATCAGCGCGGCCAGCGCACCGACCAGCACGGCCAGCGGCAGCCGACGGCCCCGCAGCCGGCTCACCTCGGCCCCGCCCGGTACGAGGAGAGGTGCTTGCGCGCCTCGTGATAGGCGTCCGCGTCGATCTCACCCGAGGCGAAGCGCCGGTCGAGGATCTCCTCCGGTGTCTCCCGCGACGTCTCCCGGGGAGTCTCCCGGGGAGCCCAACCGTGATCGCCGCCGCCCCGGCCCTCACCCGGGTGCCGGGTCAGGCGAACCACGGCCCAGACCACCAGCCCGATCAACGCGAGCCAGAACAGCGGCATGAACGCCATCCAGGCCCAGCCGCCACCGTCCCAGTACATCATCAGAACCCACCTCCTCAGGAGCTTCCGCGCACTGCTGACACTCCTCATCGTCCGCCCGGCCCGATGCCGGGGCCAGGGGCCCTTCGCCCGAGGCGATGGGCCGGTCGGTACCCGGACACGGCCCACGCCCCGGGCCGGTCGGCCGCCGCGGGAGCGGGCGCCTCGCCGTCGTTCACGGAGCGAGGGAGAAGTAGTTCTCCTCCTCCTGCGTGAAGTGCAGGCGCAGGACGGTGTTGAGGCCGTAGAGGCACGAGCGCAGGTCGTCGAGCTGTCCGGCGGAGAGGTGCCCGTCGGCGTGGGCCAGTTGCAGGTGCGTGGCGATACGGCGGGAGAGCCGTTCGATCTCGGTGTGGGCCCGGCTCATCGTGGCGGTGGCCTCGGGACCGCCGAGTGTCGGAGCGAGGGCGGGGTAGAGCTGGTGCTCCTCGGCGTACTCGTGCGGCAGCAGCCGTTCGGTCAGCAGCCGGTGCGTCTCCTCCACCGCCGCCAGGGCTGTCGGGCCGGAGCTGTCGGAGAGACGGTCGGCCGCGTCGCGTACCGCTTCCAGGACGTCCTGGAGGTCGTCGTGCTCGGAGGCGAAGCGGTGGATGAGGGCTTCGGCGGCAGGGGTGAGCGGCGGACGCGCGGCCTGGCCGACCCGCAGGGCCCGCAGGGCGTTGAGGATGACGGCGACGTCGATGCCCTCCTGGAGCAGGGCGCCGGCGGCGGGCGGGAGCAGCCCGAAGGCGGCCGCGGCCATGGCGGCCAGGGACATCAGCATGCCGCCGAGCGCGCTCTGGACGGCTATGCGCCGGGCTCGTTGCGCGATGGCGACGGCGTCGGCGAGCCGGTCGACGCGGTCGGTGGTCAGGACGATGTCGGCGGCCTCGGAGGAGGCGGTGGAGCCGCGGGCCCCCATGGCGACGCCGATGTCGGCGGCGGCGAGGGCGGGGGCGTCGTTGACGCCGTCGCCGACCATCACGGTGACCGCCCGCTCGCGTTCGGCGCGTACGGCGGCGACCTTGTCGGCCGGGCCGAGTTCGGCCCGGACGTCGTCCAGGCCGAGGACGGCGGCGACCTCATGGGCGGGTGCGGCCCGGTCGCCGGTGAGCATCAGAATCCGGTCGATGCCCGCCGTCCGCAGGTGACGCAGGGTGCGTGGGGCGTCGTTGCGCAGGGGATCGCGCAGCAGGACCGCGCCGGCCAGGTGCCCGTCGACGGTGAGCCAGGCGACGGCGGCGCCGTCGAGCAGCGCACGGTTGTCGACCGCCTTCGCCCAACCGGGCCGGGCGGTCGCGGCATCCGTACGGCCCACGGAGATCCGGTGCCCGTCCACGGTTCCGGTGGCCCCCCGGCCGGGCTCCTCGGTGACGTCCGCCGGGACCGAGAGCCCGAGGCCGCGTTCGCGCGCGGTGTCGACGATGGCCTGGGCGAGGACATGCGGCGAGTACTGGTCGAGGGAGGCGGCGAGGCGCAGCACCTCCGCGGCCTTGACGTCGGGCGCGGCGATCACGTCGAGGACGCGGGGACGGCCGCGGGTGAGGGTGCCGGTCTTGTCCAGCAGCAGGGTGCGGGCGCGGCCGAGGTTCTCCAGCGCGCCGCCGTCCCGGATGACGACGCCCAGGCGGGAGGCGCGGGAGAGACCGGAGACGATGGCGACGGGGGCGGCCAGCAGCAGCGGGCAGGGGGTGGCGACCACCAGGACGGCGACCGCTCGTACGGCGGAGCCGCTGACCAGCCAGGCCAGCCCCGCCACCGCCAGGGAAAGCGGCAGGAACCAGGCCGCGTAGCGGTCGGCCAGCCGCACCACGGGCGCGGACTCGGCGCCGGCCTGCTGGGCCAGCCGTACGATCCCGGCGTAGGTGCTGTCCCGCTCGGTGGCCGAGGCACGCAGCTCGAAGGCGCCGCCGGCGTTGACCACGCCGCTGCGCACCGCCCCGTCCCGGGCTCGCTCCACCTGGACGGACTCCCCGGTGAGCACGGACTCGTCGAGGACGGCGGCGTCGCTCTCCACGCGGCCGTCGACGGGCACGACCTCGCCGGGACCGACGACGAGCAGGTCGCCGACGGCGACCTCGGCCAGCGGCACCGTGGTCACCCCGGCGTCCGTGCGGCGGCGCGCGGAGCGCGGCGCGTGTTCCAGCAGGGCGCGCAGGTCGTGGGAGGCGCGCCGCTGGGCCGCCGCTTCCAGGGTGCGGCCGGTGGCGAGCATGAGCGCGATCAGCGCACCCGCCAGGTACTCGTGGACGGCCAGGGTGCCGACGAGCGCGAGGACGGCGATGAGGTCCACGCCCGCGCGCCCGTGGCGCAGCGCGGAGAGCACCCATCCCACCGCCGGGACGACGGCGGACAGGGTGCCCAGCGCCCAGAGGAGGTCGGCGAGGCCGCCGGCGCCGGCGAGCCAGGCGATGCCGCCGGCCGTCAGGGCCGCCGCGGTGACGGCCAGGAGGACGGGTTCGAGCCGTGGCGAGACGACCGCCGCGGTCAGACGGCGCAGCGGGGTCGGGGACGTGCGGTGGGTCATGGCGTACCTCGGTTCGTCCGGCGCGGCGTTCGGGGGACGGGTCCCCCCTCCAGCACACCGCGTCCCGGATGCCGGCGCGAGGGGACGTCCGGCCCTGCTTCGGGGCCCTGCGGACGGCGCGTGTCCGCGCCGGTCATGGCCGGTCCCGGTCGGCGTGGAGGGCCAGCCGGGGACACGCGGCGACGGCTCGGCGGGCGTGGGCGCGCAGTTCGCCGGGCACCGCCCGGCCTTTCAGGACGGGGTAGCCCCATTCGTCGAGGTCGATCAGTTCGGGCAGGAGCTCGGCGCACAGCCCCTGGCCGGTGCAGGCGACGCGGTCGACGCGCAGGCTTCGGGTGCGGGTCATCGCCATGTCTCCGGGGGTGTCGCGGGCGGTACCGGGACGCGGGGTGGCCGGTGGGCGGCGGGGCAGGGGCCGTGGGCGAGGTGGTGGCCGACGTCGTCGGCGAAGGTGTGCAGGGCGGAGGCGGCGAGGCGGGCGGCGCCGTCCGGATGGCGGCAGGCGCCGCGGTCGGGCAGCAGACCGGTGCGACGGCGCAGCCGCGCCGGCAGACCGGGGTCGGCACGTCCGGTGGCCAGCGTCGTGAAGTCCTCGGCCACGGCGGGCAGGCCGAAGTGGCAGGGGCCGCACTGGCGTGCGCTGTGGGCGGCCAGGTAGGCGAGCATCCGCGCCGTCTCGCTGAGCCCGCAGGCCGCTCGGGGCAGCGCGACGAGGACCCCGGCGCCGGGTGCGGCGCCCAGCGGGGCGAGATCGCGCCGGGCGAGGGGGGTGTCCAGGTGCGCGGCCGGGAGCCAGGTGCCGGCGAAGCCGCCGAGCAGCACCGCCCGCAGGGGGTCGGTGGGTCCCGCCGCGCGGTCGAGGAGCGTGCTGATCGGTGTGCCGAGCGCGACTTCCAGGACACCCGGTGCGGCGACGGCGCCGGAGACGGTGACCAGCGTGGTGCCGGGCTCGTCCGGGGTGCCCGCGCGCCGGTACCAGTCGGGGCCGTAGCGGGCGATGAGGGCGAGGTGCGCGAGCGTCTCGGCGTTGTCGACCAGCGTAGGGCGCCGGTCGACGCCGCGCTCGTGGGTGCGCGGAGGGCTGCCCTGCGGCCGGGCCGGGCCCCCGTTCAGCCAGCGCACCAGGGAGGTCGACTCGCTGGAGACGTAGGCGTGCAGGAGGGCGTGCAGCCGCAGCCGGACCGGATCGAGGCGGGCGCGCCGGCGTTCGTCCAGAGCCGCGCTCAGCTGCCGGTACTGGGCGGTGCGGTCGCGGGGCAGGCACACGTGGACGGTGTCCGCGCCGACCGCGACCGCGGCCAGTACGGCACCGTCGAGCACGAGGTGCGGTGCGACGGCGACGAGGAACTGGTCCTTGCGGCTCGCCGGTTCGCTCTCCATGGCGTTGACGACGACCACCGCGCGGCCACGGCGTTCCGCCACGGCGCGCAGCTTGCGGGCGGTGGGGAAGCCCGCGCCGCCGCGCCCGGTGAGTCCGGCCGCCTCGACCGCCTCCACGAGCGGCACGGACGTACGCCCGCCCTTGCCCGCGGGGACCGGCGGAGGCCCGTAGCGTCCGAGGTGATCGGACAGGGCAGCCGGCCGCCCCGTGGCGTACCAGCCGGCCAGCAGCCGGGGTTCGCCCGACGCGGCGGAGGGGCGGGCCGAAAGGGCCGCCGTGGCCGAGGAGTTCACCGTCCACCTCCCAGGAGGATCGTCGTCGCGGCCGCGCGCTGGGCCCAGCCCGGCTGGAGCGGGCCGGCGGCGAGGAACGCACCGAGCACCACCGGTACGGCGGTCGCGGCCACGGCGGTCAGCAGGCGCCCGGCGATCCGGCCCGGCCCGGCCTCGGCCGACCGCCACCACACGGCGGCCACCACCGTGCCGAGGCATCCGGCGTAGAGCCACAGCTGGAGGGGCAACCGGGTGTCGGTACCGGTTCCGACACCGTGGAAGAGGGCGAGCGGCCAGGCCGCGTACGCCAGCCAGTGCACGGCCTTCCAGCGACGCACGCCGAGGCGCCGGCGCAGGGCGCTGGTGACGATCACCGCGAGCAGCAGGTCGAGCGCGGCCGTGCCCAGGCCGAGCCAGAGCGGTCGGTACGACGCCCCGAACGGCACGACGGTCACCGCCCACCCCAGGCGGGCGAACGGATCGAGCACCGCCGTCACCCCGTGCACGGCGAGGAACACCAGCGTGAGCAGGGACAGGTTGCGGTGCAGCAGGCCGATCTCGAAGCGGCCGACGCGGTGGGGCGCGGCGCGGCCGCCGGAGGCGATGCCCAGGGCCACGACGGCGGTGAGCAGGATCAGGGCGAGGGTGCCGCTCGCCCGGCTGGCGTACCACAGGGGGCTGCCGGTGAGGGCCAGGGTCGTCATCGGGTGCCTCCCGGGGCGGGAGCGTCGGAGTCGGGTGGCCAGCCGCCGAGACGTACGACGTGGCCGTCGAGGCCGACCAGCCGGGCGGGCAGGGCGGTGCCGCGCAGCCAGTCGACGGCCCGGTCGCCCAGCACGATCGAGGCCGTACTGGCGGTGTTGGCGTCCACGCACGTGGCGGCGGCCACGGTGACGGTGCGCCAGACGGGGGCGGCCGGTTCGCCGGTGGCCGGGTCGACGATGTGGTGCAGCGTGCGGCCGGCGCGCCGCCAGGTGCGCACGCGGATGCCGGAGGTCGCCAGCGCGCCGCCGGTGATGGCCACGGCGGGGCCGTGGTCCGTGGCGGGCCGGGCGTGGTCGTCGGCCAGCGCGACGCGCCAGCCGTCCGCGGGCGTCGGCCCGGCCGTCGCGAGGTCGCCGCCGAGACCGACCAGGACGCCGCAGCCGGTGGCCGCGGCGGCGTGGCGGGCGGCGCGGTCGGCGGCGAGGGCCTTGGCGGTGGCACCCAGGTCGAGGGAGGTGTGCGGCGGCAGGAACAGCCGGCCGGTGCGGGGGTCGAAGTCGATCCCGCGCCATCCGGGGACCGGCCGGAGCCGGGGCAGCGGGCGGACGTCGTCGGGGCGCAGGGAGGCGAAGGTGCGGTCGTAGCCGAGCGCGGCCACCGCGTGGCCGACGGTCGGGTCCACCGCCCCGTCGGTGAGGTCCGCGGCCCGCAGAGCGGCCAGGAGGGCCTCGGCGAAGACCTCGCCGACGGTCACCGGGCCGCCCGCGCTCCGGTTCACCCGGGTCAGTTCGGAGTCGGAGCGGAAGCGGCTGCACGCGCGGTCGACGGCGGCCAGCTCGGCGCGCAGGACCGCCTCGGCGGTGCGCAGGGCGGCCGGCTCGGTGACGAACAGCGCGGCCGTGGTGCCGAGCGCCGGGAAGCTGACCTCGGCGGGAGACGGCTTCGGGATGTGCGTGGTCATGACGCCCCCGTCGTGGTGTGGGGCTTGTGCTGGGTGGAGGCGGGCGGCTGGGCCGGGGCCCGCGGCACGGGCTTCGCGGCGGCCGCCTCCTCCTCCTCGTCGTCGGAACCGTCCTCCTCGTCGTCTCCTCCGGCGGGGGCGGACGACGCGTTCGGGCTCTGCCCGGACGCGGGCGGCGTCGCGGGCGAGGACGCGCTCCCCGGGATCAGATGGGTGTAGAGGCCGCCGAGGGCCGCCGTGGCGGCCACGGCGGTGACGGCGAGCCACCGGGTGAGGCGGCGGGTCCGGCGCAGTCCGCGATCACGTGCGAGGGGCGAACCGGCCGAAGGGGTCCGGTCGAATTCGTGGGACGAGGGCGAGGGTGCCATGGCAGCGGCTCCTGGTGGATTCGGCGGCCCGGATCGGCTGCGTGCACCTCCAGGCTGTGACGGCGGCACCCAGGAACTCGCTCACGTCCTTTTCAGGACTGGTAAAGATCTCCGGTCACCGGGGCGACGGCCCGGGTCGGCCCTGCGGCCACGGCGGCAGGTCCAGTACGACGGTCAGCCCGCCGCCAGGGGTGTCCTCCAGCCGCGCCGTACCGCCGTTGGAGGTGACCAGCCGGTGGACGATGGCGAGCCCCAGACCGGCGCCCCTGGCCTCCGGGTTGCCGAACCGGCGGAAGGCGACCGCCTTGGCCCCGGCACTCATTCCGGGACCGTCGTCCCGCACGCGCACACGGATGACGCCCTCGGTCGCCCGGTGGTCGAGCCCCACGGTCCCGCCCTCGGACACGGCGTCCACGGCGTTGGCGATCAGGTTGTCGAGGACCTGCTCCAGGTGGCCCGCGCCGAGCGCGGCGGACAGGGCGGGGCCGTCCGCGACGGTCAGCCGTACCCCGCGTTCCCCGGCCACCGGTGCCCAGGCCGCCACCCGCTCGGCCACCACCTCGTCGACCCGGACGGCGACCGGCCGGGGCGTCACCTGCTCGGCCCGCGCGACCGCGAGCAGCCCGTCGACCAGCCGGGACAGCCGGGCGATCTCCTCCTGCGCGGCGGCCAACTCGGCGGCGGTGTCGCCCCCCGCCCCCGCGCCGAGGACGTCGAGCCGCAGCCGCAGCGCCGCCAGCGGCGTGCGCAGCTGGTGGGACACGTCGGCGAGCACGGCCCGGTGGCCGTGCACCAGCGCCTCCATGCGGGCCGCCATGGTGTTGAAGGTGGCGGCCAGACGGCGTACCTCCTCAGGCCCGCCGTCGACCTCGGCCCGCTCGTCGAGGGCGCCCTCGCCCAGCCGCTGGGCGCTGACGTCCAGTCTCGACAGCGGGCGGCCGACCCAGCGGGCGAGGCGGACGGACAGCAGCACCGAGGCGGCCAGCCCCGCCGCGCCGATCGCGGCCGACCAGCCCCAGATGGCGGCGATCCGGGCGTCGAGCGGGGCCGCGGAGCGGCCCAGGACGACCGCCCCGGACGGGTTGCGGACCTCGCCGGCCGGTTCCGCGGTCAGCAGCCGGCCCTCGTTCTCCGGCGGTTCGGGCTCGTGCCCGGCGAGGACCCTCTCGGCCAGTTCCTCCGCCTCCCGGCCCTGGGCCGCCGTACAGGGCGTACTGGCCACCAGGCGTGCGGAGGCGTCGTACACGGCCGCGCAGTCCCCCGTCCGGGCCGCGGCGTCCAGCTCCTGGCGCATGACGGTGGCGGGCCTGTGGTCGGAGAGGTGCTCCTCGGCCGCCGCGGCGATCACCCGGGTGGCCGCCCGCTGGCTGTCGCGGAACGCGACGCGCTCGCGGGCCGTCAGCGACACCGCGAGCGGTACGACCGCCAGCACCAGCAGTACGGAGGTGAGGACCAGGAGCGTCCAGGCGATCCGGCGGGTCACGTCCCCTCCTGGGACTCCTGGACCTCCCCGAGCCGGAAGCCGTGTCCGTAGACGGTTTCGATGAGCCCCGGGGCGCCGAGTTTGCGGCGCAGCGCCGCGATGTGCACGTCCACCACCTTGGTGGGGCCGTACCAGTGGTCGTCCCAGACCCGCTCCAGGACCTGCTGCCGGCTCAGCAGCCGGCCGGGGTCGGCGGCCAGGCACTCCAGGATGCCGAACTCCTTCGGGGTCAGCGTGACCTGGCGGCCGTCGACCGAGACCTGCCGGGTGCGCAGGTCGAGCACCAGCGGGCCGTGCCGGAGAACCTCCGGCTCCGCCGGGCGCCGGCGGCGCAGCACGGCCCGGATCCGCGCGAGCAGCTCGGCCAGCCCGAACGGCTTGACCAGGTAGTCGTCGGCACCCTCGTCCAGAGCGACCACCCGGTCCGCCTCCTCGCCCCGCGCGGTGACGGCGATGATCGCGGCGTCCGACCGCGCGCGCAGCCTCCGGCACACCTCGACGCCGTCGATGTCGGGCAGCCCCAGGTCCAGCAGCACGACATCGGGGCTGGGCGCGGCCAGCGCCGCTCGCCCGGTCCGGACGCCCTCGACCGCGTAGCCGGCCTGTCGCAGCCCGCGCACCAGGGACTCCGCGATGCCCCGGTCGTCCTCGACCACCAGCACACGCGTCTCATCGGTCCCGCCCGTGGCCTCGGCACTCATGCCACCCGTCTCCTCGGCGGTGGGAACAGCTGTCCGTACGGCACGTCCAGCCTGCTCTCCCGCCGGAGCCGACGGCAGGGGCCGTTCGTCCCTCGGCCGCGCCGCGCTCAGCGGAGCCGGTCGAGGGCTGCCTGGAAGGCGGCGGCGTGCCGGGCCTCGTCCGCGGCGGTGCTGCGGAAGTAGGCGGCGGCCGCCGTGTCGTGGACCGCCTCCGCCCGACGGGCGAACCCGGGGTAGACGGCGGTCGCCTCGGAGCGCTCTCCGGTCACCGCCCTGCTCAGGTTCTGCCTCGTGGTCCGCACCAGTCCCGCCAGGACCGCCTCGCCGGCGAAGTGCTCGTGCAGCTCCACCGCGGCCGTCCCTTCCCACAGCCGGGCCAGTGCGGGTGCGCCGGTCCGCTTCGCCTGCGCCGCGAACAGCGTGTACTTGGCGTAGGCCAGGGCCTCGCCGTGCATCGCGGTGTCCAGGTTGGTCCTCGTGCGGGCGGCGCGCACCTTCGGCGGCCCGGCGGACACCGGCACCGTCGTGGCGGTGGGCGGCGCCGGAACGGTGCCGTGGCCGGAGGTCACGACGGTGAGGGCCGTGCGGAAGGCATCCCGGTGGCGGCCCTCGTCCGCGGCGAGCTCCGTGAACAGTTCGGCGGCCTTCGTGTCCCCGTCCTGCCGGGCCTGGGCCGCGAAGCCCCGGTACATGACCTGGTGCTCGTACGACTCCCCCTGGATGGCCGCGCGCAGGTCGGCGGCGTTCGTGCCGACCACGCCGGCCAGCGTGGCCGCCTCGCGCAGATGCTCGTCCAGCTCGGTCCGCGCCGCGGTCCGGAAGAGCCGTCCGGCGGCGGGGTGGGCCGCGCCGTCGGCCTGGGCGCCGAAGAGGCCGTAGGAGGCGTAGGCGAACGCCTCGCCCTGCATGGCGGTGGTCAGGTCAGCGAGCGTCCGCGCTCCCATGGCGCGGGCGGCGCGAACCTCGGGGCGGGGGCCTGCCGGGCCGGCGACGGCCAGGGCGGAGACCGTTTGCGATGCCGCGGTCAGCGCGCACAGACCGATCAGGAGCGTACGTATCGAGTGGCGGAACACGACTTCCTCCTCCGGGGGCCTTCCGGGTGACGGCACCCCTCCTCATACGACCCGTCCGGGCGGGTCCACGCCCTGTCTGCTCCGCCTTCCGGGTGATGACCGAACGTGACCAGGTTCAGGGCGGGGCGCCGCGGCGGCGGTGTCGCGTCGTCCGGGAGCCGGTGCCGACCCGGTCCGGCGCCGGTGCCCCGAGAAGTCGCCGGAGGCCTCGGTCCCCTGCGCCGCCCGGCACGGTGGCGGAGGATGGACGGGAGCCGGGCAGGGCGAACGCACGGACGGCGAGGCGAGGAGGCGCGGCATGGCGAAACCGGTCGTCGTGGGAGTCGACGGCTCACCGTCCAGCCTGGACGCGGTCGAGGCGGCGGCACGCGAGGCGGTGCTCAGCGGGGTCGGCCTGCGGTTGGTGCACGCCTTCGGGTGGCCGTCGATCCATCCGCCGTCCGGCGGGCCTCCTTGGGATCCCGCCCGAGCGGGGGTGCGCGAACTGGTGGACGGCACCCTGGCCGAGGCCGAACATAGGGCGCGCGAGGCCGCCCCGCGTGTGGACATCGCCCGGGAGGTGCCCGTCGGCGAGCCGCTGATGGTGCTGGAGATCGAGTCGCGCACCGCCTCGCTCGTCGTGGTGGGCAGCCGCGGGCTCAGCGGGTTCGGCAGCCTGCTCCTCGGTTCCACCGCCGTGCACCTGGCCGCCTACGGCCACTGCCCGGTGCTGGTGGTGCGGGGCAGGCCGGACCCGACCGGCCCCGTGCTGCTGGCGGTGGACGGCTCCCCGGCCGGCGAACGCGCCGTCGAGTTCGCCTTCGCCGAGGCGTCGATGCGCGGGGCCGACCTGCTGGCCCTGCACGTGTGGAACACCCGGAGCGAACGGGCGTACGAGGGGCCGGGCGACTCGCTGAACCTGGTGGTCGACATCGATCGGCTCCGCGAGGAGCAGCAGCGGTTGCTGGACGAGACCCTGGCCCCGTGGCAGGCGCGGTACCCACAGGTCGCGGTGGAGCGGCGCCTGGCGCGCTCGCGGATCCGCGCGGCGCTGATCGAGGCGAGCCGCGACGCACAGCTGGTCGTGTGCGGCGCCCGCGGGCGCGGCGGCTTCGCCGGCCTGCTCCTCGGCTCGGTCAGCCAGGCCCTGCTGCATCACGCGCACTGCTCCGTCGTGGTGGTCCGCGGCAGGGAGTGAGCACCGCTTCCCGCCTGCCGGTCGCCTCCTCACCCGACCGGGCTCGCCGGTGGCTCCCGCACCACGGGGTGAGGCACTCGTCGCCGTCGGCCACGCGGCCGAACAGGCGCCCGCGACCCGCCGCGGCGGCCGGGCACGGGCCGCCGCGCGGGCCCCGCCGGGACGCGCGGTCACTCGCACGGGCTGAGACCACCCCGGGTGCGGGAGGCCGTCGTCTCCGGCGGGAAGGGCGAGGACATGACGTGGTTCGTGACGCTCCTCGGCGTCGCCCTCGTGATGGCCATCCTGCGGGACGTGTTCCACACCATCTGGCACCCGACCCGCCACGGTGGCCTGAGCAGGCTCGTGATGACCGGGTTGTGGCGGCTGTCCTCGCGCCTGAGCGTCCGGTGGCGCGCGGCCGGGCTCGCCGGCCCCATGGGCATGGTCTGCGTCGTCGCGGTGTGGGCGCTGACCGTGGCCGTGGGGTGGGCCCTGGTCTACTGGCCGCACATGCCGGAGAGTTTCGCGTACTCCTCGAAACTCGTCGCGGCCGAGCACGCGGGGCCGGTGGACGCGCTGTACGTCTCCCTGGTCACGCTCTCCACCCTCGGCTTCGGGGACATCGCGCCGGCCACGGGCTGGCTGCGCGTCGCCGGCCCGCTGGAGGCGCTCGTCGGCTTCGCCCTGCTGTCGGCGACCGTGTCGTGGATCCTCGGCATCTACCCGGCCCTGGCCCGTCGCCGCACCTTCGCGCTGCGCCTGTCCCACGTGCGTCGCGGCGGGGTGACCTCCGAGGCGCTCGACTCGGACGGGGGCGCGGCCCTGCTGGACAGTCTGGCCTCGGCCGTCTCGGTGATCACGGTCGACTTCCTCCAGTACGCCGAGTCGTACTACTTCTACGACGGCGACGAGAACACCTCGCTGCCCCGGCAGATCGGCCATGCCGCCGACCTCGCGGAGCGGGCGGCCGGCGCCCGCCATCCCGATGTCCGGCTCTCCGCCGCGGTGCTCCGCAGGGCGCTGGACGATCTGGCGGTCATCCTGGACGAGCGCTTCCTGCACACCGGGGCGGCCACGGCCGGCGTCTTCGCGACCTACGCCTGCGACCACGGGGACCGCGGGGGTGCCGGGCCCGCCCGCCCGGACGGACCGGACCCGTCCTCCCCCGGCGGTGCGCCGCGGCGCCCCTGAACGCGGCCGGCCGTCCGTTCCGGGACGGCCCCCGCGCCGGACGAGGGGTGCCTCGCCGCGCGCGGCACGGAGTCCTCGTCGGCACCGCTCCCCCCTCATGGGCGGCCGGGCCCGGACGCCGGGGCCGGCAGGCTCGGGGAACGGGGGCACGCGCCGGGCGGCCGGCGCGTGCCCCCGCCTCAGCACGCGATGTCGAGGGTGACGACGGCCCCCGGCGAGATGTTCCCGGCGCGTGCGGTGCCGCCGTGGGAGGCGGCGACCGCCGCGGCCAGGGCGAGGCCGAGGCCGGTGCCGGAGGTGGTGCGGCTGGACTCGGCGCGGGTGAAGCGGTCGAAGGCGTGCGCGAGGAAGTCGGGCGGGAAGCCGGGGCCCTCGTCGGACACCGACAGGCGCAGTCGTCCGCCACGGGCGACGGCGCGCAGCCGGATCGCGCCGGTCCCGTGGCGCAGGGCGTTGTCCAGCAGGGTCCCGACGGCCGGCTCCAGCCACCGCGGGTCGACCTCGACGGTGGTCTCCTGGCCGCACTCGACCTCGAACGCGCGTCCGTCGCGCTCGGCGGCGCCGCGGTAGGGGGCGGAGGCGTCGTCGAGGAAGCGGGCCAGCTCGACCGGGGCGCGCTGGATGTGCTCGCCGCTCGCGAGCTGTTCCAGGTCGAGGAGGGCGTTGGCGAGGGTGACCAGGCGGCCGACCTCGGTGTCGACCGAGCGCAGGGTCTCGGTGAGCTCCTCGGTGGTGCGCGGGCGGTGCAGGGCGACGTCGAGTTCGGCCCGCATCAGGGTGAGCGGGGTGCGCAGTTCGTGGCTGGCGTCGGCGATGAACTGGTGCTCGCGGGCGCTGGCGGCGGCCAGCTGGTCGAGCATGTGGTTGAGGGTGTGGCCGAGGCGGGTGATCTCGTCGTCGCGGTCGGCGGGCACGTCCAGGCGCAGGTCCTGGGCGCCGTCGGCGAAGGTGGCGGCACCGCGGCGGTAGCGCTCCACGGGACGCAGGGCGGCGCGGGCGGTGCGGTAACCGACGTAGGACGCGGCGATCAGCGTCAGCCCGGAGGCGAAGGCGAGCTGGCCGAGGAGTTCGCGCAGCGCCTCGTCGCGGTGGCCGCGCCGGACGGCCGCGACCACGATCCGCGCCTGTCCGGCGGTGGTGACGCGCCGGGCCTGGAGGCGCAGGGTGCCCGAGGTGATGGGCAGCAGGGGGCCGACGTCGTGCCGCACCGTCCGCCCGCCTGCGGCCGCGGAGAGTTCGGCGGCGGTGAGGAGCCGCCGGTGGCGCACGGCGTCGCTGGAACCCAGGACGCGGCCCCGCTCGTCGAGGACCTGGTGGAGGCTTCCACTGGGGCCGGGCGGCAGGGGGGTGCCGGTGCGGACGGCCTGGTCCAGGCTGTGCCGGTAGGTGGTCAGGTCGTCGTCGAGCTGCTGGTCGAGGGCCGTCTGGACCCGCCAGTAGACCAGGCCGGCGGCACCCGCGAGGACCATGGACATGGTCAGGGCGACGGCCAGCACGAGGCGGGCCACGACGGGCAGGCGCCTGAACCACGTCCACAGGCGTCCGGCCCCTCTCACGAGGCGGTCTCCAGCCGGTAGCCGCGTCCGCGCAGTGTCGTGATGGTCGTACGACCGAAGGCCCGGTCGGCCTTGGCGCGCACCTTGGACACGTGCACGTCGATGGCGTTGCTGCGCAGGTCGGTCTCGCCGTCCCAGACCTCGTCGAGCAGCTGGAGGCGCGAGACGACCCGGCCGGCGTTCTCCATGAGCACCCGCAGTACGGCGAACTCCCGCCGGGACAGGTCGAGTTCGCTGTCCGCACGCCAGGCACGCTGCTGTTCGGGGTCGAGGACGAGGTCGCCGACCCGCAGGCGGCCGGCGGTGTCGGGGCGGCGCCGGGATATCGCGCGCAGCCGGGCGAGCAACTCCTCCATGGCGAAGGGCTTGACCATGTAGTCGTCGGCGCCGGCGTCCAGGCCGGCGACGCGCTCGCTGATCGCCCCGCGCGCGGTGAGCAGGATGACGGGCACGTCGATGCCCTCCTCACGCAGGGTGCGGCACACCTCGATGCCGTCGAGGCCGGGCAGCATCACGTCCAGGAGTACGCCGTCGACCCGCGGGTCGCGGGCCGCGGCCAGGCCGGAGGTGCCGTCGTAGCGGCCCTCGGCGGTGTGTCCGGACTCGGTCAGGTAGCGGACGACCAGATCGGTCAGGCGGGTCTCGTCGTCGACGACCAGGCAGTGCATGCCGGGCAGACTAGCCGCCCCCCGGGCACGGCCGGCCGGCTGGAAGCCTTCATGGTCTGTTCATGTGAAATCCCTACTGTCCCTCCGGTCGCGGTGCTCCGCGGACCGCGACCGGTCCGCCGTCCGACGTGTCGCGGCGGAAGGAACAGCCATGCACGCACTGGTGCTCGCCACCAAGGGCATCACCCACCACATCGCGGTCACCGACCTGCTGACCCGCGGCGGTCTCGATGTCATCGCCCTGCTGATCCTGGTCGGCCGGCTCTACCGGCGCCGCCCGAGCGCCCCGGCGATGCCGTTGGTGCTGACCACGCTGAACGTCGGCCTGTTCGCCGCGATGAGCGTCATCAGCGCCGGCAAGTTCCCGGCGGGGGTCGGCTTCGGACTGTTCGGCATCCTCTCCCTGGTCCGCCTGCGCAGCGCGGCCTTCACCCTGCGCGATGTCGCGTACACCTTCGTCACGCTGGTGATCGCGCTGTGCACGGGCCTGCCGCAGCGTCAGATGTGGCTCGTCGTCGCTCTGGACGCCGTGGTACTGGTGGCGGTGCTCATGGTCGACGACCCCGCGTCGTACGGGCCCCCGGCCCGGACGGTGAAGCTCACCCTCGACCGGATCTACCCGGACGACTCCGCGATCGCCGGGGACGTGGCCCTCCGCTTCGGCCGGGCGCCGCTGTCCGTCGTCGTGGACGAGGTGGACTACGTCCGCGAGACCACCCGGGTCTCCGCCCGCTATCCGGTCGGGCCGCAGGAGCCCGCCATCGCCTCGGACCCCGAGCCGCGTGAACCGGTGACGGCGCCGTGACCCCGGGTTCCCGCCTCGCGGCCGAGCTGTGCCTGGAGGAGTTGCGCGGCGCGACGCTCGCCGAGGTGGACGCGGCCGCGGCGCTCCAGCACCGGGTCGACCGCAAGTACCTGGTCCCGGTCGACCGGGCCCGCCGTCTCATCGCCGCCCTCGCCGACAGCCACCACGTCCTCGACCTCGGCGGCCGTCGCACGACCAGCTACCTCAGCACCTACTTCGACACCCCGGGGCTGGGCGCCTGGCGGGCCCACGTCCAGGGGCGTCGCCGGCGCTGGAAGGTCCGTACCCGCCTCTACGCCGAGGACGGGCTGTGCCGGGTGGAGGTCAAGACGAAGGACGGCCGCGGCGCCACGGTCAAGCACGCCCTGACGGTCCCGGCAGCCGAGTACGGCGAACTGACCACCGGGGCGGCCGGGTTCGTCGACGGCGCGCTGGGCCGGGCAGGCGTGTCCGCGAGGTCCGCCGGACTGTCCGCCGCCGCCGAGGTCCGTTACGTACGAGTGGCCCTCGCCGACCTCGACCGCGGCAGCCGCGTCACCCTCGACGGCACCCTCAGCTGCCACCGCGACGACCGCACGGCCAGGCTCGACCACGGCCACGTCCTGATCGAGACCAAGGGCGGGACGCGGCCCGCACCCGCCGACCGGCTGCTGCTCGGCATGGGCGTCCGGCCGGTCTCGCTCAGCAAGTACGTCGTCGGCCTGTCCCTGCTCACCCCGGGCCTGCCCGCCAACGACGTACGCCGCCTCGCGCGCGCCCACTTCACCACCGCGGCGATCCCCGCGCCGCTCCCCGAAAGGATTCCCGCCGCATGAACGTCCTGCGCGGTGTCAAATGGCCCTACGCCCTGGTCGCGCTGCTCGCCGTCGGGGCCGTCGCCCTCGGCGCGCTGCGACCGCAGCTGGTCACGACCGTCACCTCCTCGAAGAAGAAGCCCAGCGCGACGGACAAGATCAAGCAGGACCCGCCGCCCACGCTCTTCACCGACCACGAGATCGCCGCGATCGGCAGGGCGGCGGACGACCAGCGCGAGAAGGCCGACGCCCTCTTCGCCCAGTGGAGGAGGACGCACGGCACCACGCGCGACGACAAGGCGTTCGCCGCCTGGGCCGCCCGGCAGGTGCCCGCCCCGCCCACCGCGGCCCAGCGCACCGCCGAACTCCACCAGGACCAGCGGCTCGCCAGGACCCGTACGGCGGCCGGGAAGAGGGCGGCCACCTGGCTGGAGCTCCACGGCAAGAAGGACGTCTGGAAGCTCTACCTCCACGACCAGCGCGAACTGGTCCCGGCGCGGCAGGGCACGGCCGAGAAGACGGAGCTGAAGGCGGCCCTGAAGATGGCCAAGACGATCAGCGACCAGGTGGCGGCCAGGGACAAGCAGCCGGCCCCGTACGTCCTGGACCCCACGCTGCGCCCGGACAAGCACATCCAGCCCGGCGGCAAGGGCCCGTACTCCTACCCCTCCCGGCACGCCACCCTCTCGGCCGCCGCCGTCACCTACCTGGGGTCCCTCTCCCCGCACCGGGCCGAGGAGTACCGCTGGATGCGGGGCGAGGTCCTCTACTCCCGCCTCTACATGGCCGGCCACGTCACCAGCGACATCACCGCCGGCACGCTCCTCGGCGACCTGATCGGCGACTACGAACTCACCGTCAGCGGACGCTGACGCACCCCCCGGTGGCCGGACGAGCGGACTTCGGCCGCCGACCGGGGAGTCCCCGTGTGAGCGAACCGACCGTCCGGGACACGTCGTCGTGGGCGCGGCGGGTGCCGCCCCCGACGTCGGCGAGCTGATCACCGCTGCCCTGGCGACCTGGGACGTCGGTATCGTCACCACCCCGCGGGGCCTCCGCTTCATCGACGCGCGGGCGGTCGAGGCGGCAGGGGCATCCCGACGGCGGCGCTGCCCTACCCGGACTCCGCCCAGGCCGCCCAGCCCGCCTACCGGGGGAGCCTGAACCGGCTGCCGGGGATCGGCGTGCTGCTCGGCTCGTGCGCACCGCACCGGCCGGAGACCGGCGGAGGCGCGGACCGCTTCCGCCGGGACGAGGCCCTGGACCTGCTGGAACCGCTGGTCGGCTTTGTACGGTGACACACCGTGAGGCGGCCGGTGACGTCTTCAGACAACGACACGCTCCGGCGCGGGAGGCCCGACGTCCCTCCCAGGAACTGGCGGAGGCGGGACCCGAAGGCCCCGCCTCGACGCACCGGAACCCGGGTATCAGGGCCACACCAGGCAGTACGCCTGATGCCCCGCCTCGTGCAGCCGATGGCTGAAGTCCTGCCATTCGTGCAGCGATTGGGGGCGGCGGGGCGCTGACCTGGGGTTTCTCGGTGAAGTGTGCGTTGACCTGCGGGAACGCGTCTCGGTAGTTCTCACAGGTCAACGCCGTTTCCCGGGCTCATGTGCCCTGGATGTGCCCTCGGCGACCGTGACCGTCGAGGGTCGACAACCGGATCAGTCGGCGACGATGTTCGCCGTAAGGATGCGGACGGCTTCACGAGTGTTGTCCGCGGCGAAGCGGACCTCTCGTACTTCCTGAAGTGGCTTGCCAGTCTTGGGTGCCACAGGGTACGGCTCGCGCAGCTTGACGCTGAGCGTGGTGGAGTCGCCGATCGGCATCGCCAGGACGCCGTCGTCGATCTGGACGGCCCTGCGATAGCCGCTGTGCCGGGTCGTGCGGACCGATTCGACGAGGTCAAGCGGGATCGCGATCTGTACGAAGTGAGCAAACCGCAGCACCATTTTGCCGTCGCCGACGCTGTGCGGGCGGATGGACAGTGCCGCGATGAAGCCGAGCACCCAGAGGGTTCCATAGATGGAGAGCGCCAGCAGGATGATGCGCACCACGGACCAGGGGACGAGGAACTCGACGGCGAGGATCTCCAGAGGCACGAGAAACACCATTGCCCACATGATTGGCTTGATTTCCGAGCCGTAGGTCAGGATCTGGTGGCCTTCCGGTGCGTCCGGCTTGCGGCGGATCCAGCGCCAAAGAGCGCGGAAAAGGCCGAATTCCATCCCCATCACCTTGGCCACCGGGGCAGGGAGCACGGTGGATAGCGCCTGGTTGAGGGCCTCCTGCCCGTCGGCCCCCCGGCTCCGGGAGGTCTTGTAGGCCCGCGTGGCAAGGGTAAATTCGGTGATCACGATCCCGGCCAGGAGGAGTTCGAGTAACAGTCCGACCACCACCGCCTCGCCGAGGCTGAACACGCCGGTCCGTACGAGGCAGACCTGAGCGAGGACAACGGTAGGTGCCGCCCAACGGGCGGTGGTCGCCAGGAACCTCCGCAACGTCAACCAACTTTCCTGTGGGGGGTGTTAGGTTCACTGGTTATTATTCCCGCTGGCTCTTCGTGGCTAAGCGACGCGAAGACCCGTACTGGCTGCTTTCTTTCGTAGACGCGGGCCGAAAAAGAGAGCTTTCCGGACGAGCCGCACTCACTGTTTCTGCCAGTCCTCTTCCACGACGATCCAGTTCTCGCCAGTGAGCTTCTGTTCGAGGAAGGCGTAGGGAAGGAGGCCGTAGCCCTGGACCCCCCAGCCGGTTCCCCAGCTGTTCCGGACGCGGAAGGCTCCCGAGCCGGTACCCCGGTCGTAGGGAGCGGTGTCCGCCTCGTCGTCGTAGCCGGTCAACAGCACCACATGAGGTCCCACCGACTGCTCCGTGGGCAGCTGTACTGGGATGACACCGCCGTTCAGCAGGGACATGGAGATCGACGGGCAGAGCCGGATCTCCACGCTCACAGGGATGCCCAGCGCGATGGACCGGCGCGCTAGGTTGAGCAGGCCGGCCCCGTCCGGCGCGCGCAGCGGACGCGCGATCGGGCGGGAGTGCCGCGCGGTGACGTGGCAGTGCTCGGGCGGATCCCGGTCGACCCGGGTCGGACCGAGTTCGTCGTACGGCCAGGCTGCCTCCTCGCACAGCCCCGACTCCGCCCAGGCACGGAAGCTGTGTTCCAGACGGGAGCCCTTACGATCCGCGGAACCGGCGAGTCGGCGCGAGAGCCGGTAATTGAAAAGGACTGAGGGGGTGAACTCCATCTGCTTGGCCCGGCGGGCGTAATAGCCGGCGATCGCCGTGGTGACCGCGGCGGTGCACAGTGGGACCTGCCCCTGGTCGATCACGGGCGGCATCCAGCCGGACAGGTCCATCCGGTGAGGGACGCTTCCGGCCGTCCACCAGGGAGGCGCGATCCCGGACAGCCAGTCGGCGTCGGCGGCCTCGGAGACCGTGGAGTCGGATTCCTTGCCGGCAGGGTGTGCCGTCGTCACGACGGGTCCCGGGGTGTGTCAGGGCCTTTCCCGGCGTTCCGGTTCTGGACCGTCTGGTTGATCCGCTTCTGGCGACGAGTGACAGCGGAGTAGAAATCGTTCAGGGCGGCCTGGTCGAAGTCAGACTCGGGCCTGCGCTCGGGCAGGAAAGCACCGGTGTCCGTTCCGCGGACGAGCAGGGCGCTGTCCTCGCCCGCGGTGGGAGAGACTCGCGGTGTGATGTAGTCGATTGCGAAGTTGAAACGTCCAGTATCGGTCTGGTTGGGGCCCGAGGCGTGGGCCATGGCCAGGTGGTGCACGGAGCACTGGCCGGCGTCAAGGAGAACGTCGACAGCCGCCGCCTCGTCGATGTCGACGGCGATCTCCTCACCGCGCATGATGTCCTCCAGCCCGGACCCGCCGAACCGGTGCGGCAACGCGCCGTGCAGGTGCGAGCCCCGCGCGTAGCGCATGGTGCCGTTGGCGATCGTGGTGTCGGTGAGGGCGACCCACACGCGTGCCGCGTGCTGCTGGTAGCCGTCCAGTCCGAGGTAGACGGCGTCCTGGTGCCAGGCGAGTGAGCTGCCGCTGTAAGCGGGCCTGATGAATAGGTTGGTGGACCACACCAACAGATCGGGTCCCAGCAGTGACGCGACGGCGTCGAGGATCGCGGGGTGGTGCACGATCCGATCGGCCCAGGAGGCGACCAGGTGGATCTTGGGGAAGGCCGCGTACCGTGCCAGGGCGCCGCCCACTGCGCTCACCGCACGCAAGTAGGTCTGGCACTCGGCCAGCGCCTGTTCGGCCTCGGCATGCGTGAGCGCGTTCACGGGGAAGACGAACCCGTCAGTGCGGAACCGTTCCGCGAGGTCGGGAGCGGTCGTGGTCATCGGGCAGCTACCTCCGGGACGGGCACGGTCTTGTACTGCTTGGCGTCCTGCCGCATCCGGTCCAGCAGGGCGAGCGCGTCTTCCCGCTTGGCATCCGGAGCCTCGGGGGACCGCAGGTAGCTGGCAAGGCGCTGTCGGTCGGGTTCGGGCATTGTGCCCTTCAGCTGGTGCAGGGTGGCGGCGGCGGTGCGCTGCGGGAAGTACAGGGCCTTGGCGCTCTCCAGGAACAGTTCCGCGTTGTCCTTGCTCACCACCCTCCGGCGCAGCGCCGCGTCGAGCGCGACGCGGATGTTGACCATGGGTTCGCACACCGGACGCAGCGACTCGCTGTCGAAGGTGATGGCGACCTCGTCGTCATCCTCCAGGGCGCCGGAGGCGTACATGCTGTACACGGTTCCGACTCCGGTCATGCCGTACACGTCGAGTTCGGCGGCCCGGAGGGCGCCCATGCTGGACGAGCCGTAGACGCGGACCCCGCGGTCCATGGCCCGCAGGATCTCCTTGGGGGAGATGGAGAAGCTCTGCAGGAACTTTCCGTCGATGATGCCGATGCGGCGCGGTGGCTGCTCCTGGGCCATGAGTGCGTCGATATCGCCGCGCTCGATGGGTGGCAGGAACTCGGCGCCGGGGAGGTGGGCCGCAGCCTCCTCGGGCGGCAGGCTGGGGCCGACGAACACGACCGTACGCATGATGTCTTCTTCCCTCACTGGGCGGAACCGGCGGTCCGCAGCTGCTGTCGGGCCGAGTTGATGGCGGCTAGGGCGTTGTTCCACGCCTGAGTGGCCCGAGGACCGAGCTTGTTGCGGTCGACAGTCCAGGACTCGATGCCGGGCACGATGACCCGTACGACTGTGGCGGGCACACCGGGCGCTGACAGGTCGACGGCAATGGCCTGGTCGAGGCCGCGGGTCCGCAGGCGCTGGAGCAGCAGCCGTACGTCGTCCATGACGTCCGTGCTGGGATGGGACGGGACGTCCTGGAAGCGAATGGGGCGTGCGGACGGCTTGATGGCCCAGGAGTCGGGATTCGCGCGGTTGCTGCGCCGCACGTGGTAAAGCGCCTTCTCGACGGGCTGCCCGGCGGCGGTGATGTCCTCGCGCATGGCCTGGATGTCCACCACGCGGGACTGGGCGACCTCGCTGATGGCACGTACGACGGCGACCTCGGCGTCCGGGTGAGTTCCGATGCCATGGTGGGAGCGGGAGAAGGAGTCAGCGACGTATTCCGACACCACTGCTTGGAAGCTCGGGATGCCCGTCGCCGAGGTGATGTTCTTCACCTCGATGGAGATCCCGGCGTCCAGGAACTTCTCCATGAAGAACTGTGCCCGTGGCGGAAGCGTCGACGCATCGAGGCTGGGGTGGCGCTCCTGCGCCCAGGCACGAATGGCGTCCCCGACGGGACCGCCTTCGTCGTCGGCGGCCAGCTTGCCGAGGCGGTTGGAGATGAGGTCGGCCATGGTCCAGTCGTCGCGCTCGACGAGTTCGCACAGGGCGTGGCAGATGGCCTCTTCCAGGGAGTTACCGGAGGCGATGCCGTTGGTCGTGGAGACGGGGTAGCAGGGGACCTCGTGGTAGCTCATGTAGTAGCCGGCCAGGAACTGCGGCACTAGGATATTGCGCTCGTGCATCAGGTCATAGCCCTCCACCCAGGAGATGGGGGTGTCGATGCGGTAGGCGTGGTGCAGCTCGAAGTTGCACGACCGGGGGTCAAGTACGGTGCGTCCGGACTTTTCGAGTTCCGGGTAGGAGGCGATGGCGGCCGGCCGGAGGGGCAGGGCGGCGGCGAACCGTTCGGCGGCCTCCATGACGGCCGACGTCTTGGCGTCGATCTTCGTCGCACCCTTGCCGTTGTAGACAGAGATGATGTCGAACGAACGTGGGGCGATGGCGTTGTAGACGGGGATACCGACCCGGTCGAGTCCGGTGATGTCGGCGACCCTGGTCACGCCGATCCGCTTCAGGTGCGGGGCCATGCGTGCGTAGGTGGTCTCGGCGGTGATCTCGCGGTGCGGGCCGTTTCCGGTGATCTTGGGAACGCTGGAACGCAGTTTCAAAGCAAGGGCTCCTTGGTTGCGCTGTACACCGGGTAGGTCAGCGGCTGCCGACGGGTTCGAGGTGGGATGTGCCATCGCCGAAGTAGCGGTAGATGTAGGCCAGTTCCTGACCGGTGGTGATTTCCACGGGTTCGGGAAGCGCCCAGACGGCGGTGTACCAGTGGCTACGGGCGCAGCCCAGCCAAGGAGCCGTCGACAGGGTGGTGTTCGGCCCGAGGCGAGCCTCGAAGTGGATGACGACGGCGTTGGCCTCGCCCGCGCGATCGGCGGTGAGCGTGCACCGGGTCTCAAGCGGGCTGGCCATGTCCTGGTACAGGTCGACCTGGTACAGCTCGGTCGGCTTGGACAGGAACTCCCAGGTCTGCACGGTCTCCGGGCGCTCGTAGAAGCCGATGGAGCGTCGGCTGTCTGACTCGGCCATGGGGCCGAAGTCGATGCCGAACATCTCCTTCCAGCGAGCGAGATGGGCCTGGGTGACCCGGTGCTTGTCGAGAACGCCGTCGGGAATCCGGGCTAATGTTGCGAACGAGGTGAGACGGCCGGGGACCAGGCGAGGGGCGTCCGTCATCAGCCGGTGCCGGGCGTCCTGGACGGTCTCCCAGATCTGCATGTCCAGTGCTTCGTTGCCGACGATGTCCGTCAGCAGGACATCGGCCTGCTCGGGGAGTTCGAGCTGCGGCGACCAGCCTGGGATGAACTCGATGCGGTCGGCTACCCCGTTGCGCTCGGCGATCCGCCGGGCCAGATGGACCATGCCGGCTGGCTCGACCGCGTAGACCTTGCGGGCTCCCGCCTGCGCGGCGGTGATTGCCAGGATGCCGGAGCCGGTCCCAAGGTCGAGGACGACATCCCCCTCCTGGACCGTCTCGCGGACGGCCTGTTGGAAAGCGGCCTTGCGCACTGGGTCGTCCAGCATGGCGATGTGGACGAACGCGGCGTCGTAGCCGCCTTTGGGGAACGGCTGGTTGCTGAATCCCGCGGTCGCATCGGTGCGCAGCAGGCCCGCTTGGTGGAGCGAGACCACGGTGGTCAGCGCTTCCTGAGCGGCCCGGGGTCCCTTCAGCCGGGGGCCGAGCAGGGTCAGCGCCTGGCCAACTGTGCGGGGCTGGTGAAAGATGTCGAGGAGGCCGAGTGCGTCATGGCCGACCTTGAGGATCCGGCTCTCGAAGTGGATCTTCACCTCGTTGCTGGTGTCGACCTCTGCGATGAAGGACGGCGTCCTGTGGAGCACGGTTTCGGGTGTGAGTTTGGGCATCTGCTGATCACTGTCCTCGTGGGTGTGTGAGTCGGGCGGCCGCCTGCACCAGAGCGGCGGAAAGGGCCGGCTGGAAGTCGCCGAGCGAACCGGCTTCCCGGCGCCCCTCGGTGAGGGAGATGCCTTCCTTCGGCTCGACGATCTGGTAGCCGTCCTCGCGTAGTTGATCGACGTTGCGGCGTACGGCGGGCTTGGACCACATGGCTGCGTTCATGACGGGCGCGATGATTACGGGGCACTCGGCGGCGAGGAGGGTCGCCGTCAGGACATCATCGGCGATGCCGTGCGCGGCCTTCGCCAGGAAGTTCGCGGTGGCCGGCAGCACCACCAGCACATCCGCCCAGGAACCGAGGGCAACGTGCGCGGCGCCGCCGCCGGTGTGGTCCTCCCAGTCGGTCACCGGGACGTGGCCGGTGACGGCCTCGATCATGCGCGGCCCCATGAGGGCGTGCGCCTGCGCGGTCATGATGGTGCGGATCTCCCGGATTCCCACGGTGCCGCGCAGCCATGCGTTCACATGGGGGACCGCGACGGCGGAGAAGGAGCCGCACACCCCCCACAGCAACCGCACCTCGGCGAGCGCTTCCTGTGGGCCGCTGGCGCGCTCGCTCATCGGTAGATCACCTCTCCGGGAGTGCCCACGGCATGCAGGACGCCTGGAAGGGCCAGTTCACCCTGCCGCAGCAGTGCCTCGGCGCCCTGCTGATCGGACGCTGACCAGGCGCGTAGGGCCACGTGCTGGAGGATGCCAGCGGCGAGGTGTGTTGCCAGCCGTGCATGCTCGTCCTTGCTCAGCTGAACCCCCCGGGTCGTCTCGTAGCCCCTGATCGTCTGTTCGGCCCGCCGTTCCTGGAGTTTCCGCGAGCCCATGGCCGCGGCGGCCTGCACCAGGTCCCGCAGCAGGAACGCGAGGTCGGTCATGGGGTCGGCGATGCCGGCCTCCCGCCAGCCGAGCACGCGCGGAACGGTGCCGGGGACGCAGGAGCCGATTGACAGCCGACCGTGCACGACGGCCTGTGGACAGGCATACCCCGGTACTGAATCCGTGTCGGCGAGACACCGGATGCGTGGAGCTGCGTTTTGGTCCAGCCGGTCGCGCGCGGCGCGGATGCCCGCTGCTGCGTCCGGTGCCGCGTCCAACCAGGCCGGGCGGGGCCTGACCGGCAGGGCGCGCACCTGTGCGACGGGGATGGCGTGCAGGTGCGCAAGGAAGATGCCGAGCTCGCGGAATACCTGCACGTCGTTTGGGTCGGCTGCCTCATTGGGCGCCGAGCCGCTGAAGACGGCGTCGCTGAGCAGCGCCGGTGTGGCCACAACGGGGTGGATGGCGGTACGGGCGTCGGCCAGTTGCGGAAGGCAGGCGTACCGGGCGGCTGGCGTCGGGGTGATCGCGTCGGCGAGAGCGTTCAGCGCGTCGGCGTCGAGATAGGCGGGTGTGGCCTCCGGGATGCTCTCTCCCCAGCGGTACCCACCGTCGGCCCGAAGACAGACGCGGGTGACGAACGGGCCGGGAAGCGAGCGCACCGGCTGCCCGTCCTGCACAGTGGTGTGAGTCATCGAGCGGTGCTCCCTTGCGCGTTGAGGTACGGCTTCGCGGGATCGAGTCGCTCGGCCCGGTAGCGCTCCTCGATGGCGCCGAGCCGGTCCGCCGCGGTCGTCCGGCCGTCCCGCCAGGCCGCCACGAGCCCCTCAGCGACCAGCAGGCAACGATGCTGACCGAAGCTCATCAGTCGGCCGTGCCGCTGCTCGGGCTCGTCCGCCAGCCACCAGCCCCGGCCCAGCTCCAGCGCGAATGCGGGGCCGGTGTCCCGGAGCGTGCCGCTGTGCTCCCGGTGCAGGTCCGTCAACGCGCGCTCTTGCGAACGCCAGTCGTCCCGGTACAGATAGAGGACCATTGCGTCCCGCCGCTCGTACCCTTCCGGGTGGTTGGCCGCCTTCAACTGGTACGGGACACCCGCGCCGCACAACAGGTCGGTGATCGCACGCATCAGGCCGGCGGCCGCCGCCGGGTCCCGAGGCGCGTAGTACAGGCGTACGACGGGACGTTCGCCGTGGCGGGGCAGTCCCGCGTCACCGATGGCGAGGTACCAGCCGGGGTACATGTACGGGCGCTCGGGCGGAAACCTGACGCTCACCGGTTGCCCCGGTCCGGCCGACGGCGGCAGTATCTCCTCCGCGGTGACGGTCAGGGTCAGGCTGTTCTTGCGCACGCGGCACCTCTCCGGCCCCGCCGTGACCGTGCGCCAGTCAGAGTCCCAATACCCACTGCCCTGATTTGCTTCGGACAGGGCACGGGCCACGGCTGGGGCCTCCCGCCTGCGCGTGCCCAGCACCACGGGTGCGCCGTCGATGAGCCAGCGTGCCGCGCGGGTGTCGCCCGCGTAGTAGCTCAGGTACAGGAACCGGGACAGGTGGGGCAGGACGGGGAGATCCTCGGGCACGGACTCGACGCCAGGGGCGGGGCGAAGCTCTCCCCACTCGCGATGGTGGAAGGCTGACTCGTTCAGCACCTCCACGTCCTCGGCGATCGCGGCGAACGCCGCCTGGTATCGGTTCATGCGCCTGCCTTCCGGAGGATGCCGGGAGCGAGTAGCTCGGCCACGCCTCGGGGGTCGTTCAGCAACGTGCGGCCCACGAAGAGGCACAGATGCCCGATCTGCCCTAGTGAGCCGATCTGCTCCAACCGCCCGGCCGCGTACATCAGGACGGACAGTCCGGCGTAGCGGAACGCGAGGTCCCGCTGCTCCAGCGAGAGCGGGGCGCTGTGTTCGTATGCGGTGAGGAAAAGGCCGACGTTGCGTCGCACGGTGGCCCACGTGCTGGCGTCGGCCAGGCGGCCGGCGTCGCCCCGCACCGTGTGGAGCCACTGGATCAGGAACTGTCCGATGATGGTGCCCACGTCGAGCATCGGGTCGCCGAAGCCCGACAGTTCCCAGTCGACGAGCGCGACCTGGGGGCGCGCACCCTCGGCGTCCTTGACCAGGATGTTGTCGTCCCGGAGGTCGAAGTGCACCAGCCGCCTCGGGGTCCACTCCTCGCGCATCCGGGCCACACTGTCGTCGACCGCCTGCATGGTGGCCGCGTAGTCGGAGTAATCCATTCCCGGTCCGCTCGCGAGCTCGCTCGGGGTCAGGGTGACGAAGGAAGCGAAGGGAAAATCGATGAGTTGCGGACGGTACCCCGGGTCCGTGGTGAAGCGCTCGACCGTGGAGGTGTGAAGCCCGGCGGTCACGGAGGCCAGCGACACCAGTAGTGGTACAGGGATCTCGGGGAATTTCCGGCCGACATCCCGCATCGAAACGAAGCCGGTCTTTCCCTCCATGACGAGTGTTTCGGTTTCCGGGTCGGTTGCAATGAAACGAGGAACAGCCGTCCTGACGTGATGTGGAACGTCGGATTCGG
Source organism: Streptomyces hygroscopicus subsp. hygroscopicus (assembly GCF_030269125.1). Classification (GTDB taxonomy): domain Bacteria; phylum Actinomycetota; class Actinomycetes; order Streptomycetales; family Streptomycetaceae; genus Streptomyces; species Streptomyces hygroscopicus_C. Next base: position 96,233 of record NZ_BSSM01000017.1, read on the forward strand.
GTATCAGTCTGAGCATTTTCTCTTCGTTGCCGGTTGCCGTGCCGACGGCTCTGGCCGTTGCTGGATCAACCTGTTTCAGGAAGAGTGCCGTCCCGTCCTCGAAGTGCAGCATTGCCACGCTGTTGCGAGCTGCGAACGTCTGTATCCGAACGATGCCGCCCCGGTCGATACCGAGCGAAGAGAGCCAGGAACGAGTCCGGGCCTTTTCGGGCCCGGACTCGTTCGGCAGCGCCCCGCACCAAGGCGAAGACATGCTGCCGCCCTCCCGTCCGGTCTTCGGCGACGCGACACCGGCTGGGCTGTGCGAAGCGCTTGTCATCATGAGACGAACGACTCAGATCAACAGTGGAAGGCCACCGTCGCGGCAGCGGCCATCACGCTGCCCTGAGCCTCCTCGTCGGGCGAGATGCCGGCCTTCTCCTCCAGGAACGCCTGCAGCTCCTCCGGGCTGACGCCCGCGAGCTCCTGCAGGGCCTTCTCGCCGGAGGCGGGGTCGATGACCGCGCGCTGCTCGTCGGTCATCGACGCCTCGGCGTCCTGGATCTTGCTGACGAGGTCGGCGAACGCGGTCTCGTCCACCGCGGAAACCATTGCTTCAGACATGTGATCCTCCTGATTCGGCCCCTGCCAGTCGGCGGGGGAATCGAATGGACGGATGTGATCTAAACAAACGTTCACCCTCCTCTGTCAATGGGTTTCCAGTATTCCGCTTGTGTGTGTTGGGAATTCAAATTCGGGCATGCGAATGAGCCTGTCGGCGATTTTCCGGCAGGCGATTGTAGAGCTGTCTAGCTAAGTGGGCGCGCGGAGATTCGACGTCGTGAGGGTTACAAGGGTGCGGGAACCTAGGAGCTGGCGCGCGTGCATGACGAGTGAGTCATCAGAAGCCCCCGTGGCCAATCTCGTGGTCGTGGCGAGGGTAGGCATATGTCGGCGGCTGTGGCCAGAGGCTGCCTGGTCGGCCGAAAAGATCAAGACGTTCCGGAGGTGCGATCCTCGGTCATTGCTGGCTTGCGAGTATCCCATTTGGCGGAAACGGCACGCAGCTGATCGAGGGGACTTCTGGTTGAGGATTTGACCATCTTGATTTCGGGCGTCGAAACCCATCTGATCGGTGCCATGGCGAGATGTGGACCACCGCGACGGCGTCTTTGTCCCTGGTGAGAGGCGTGATATGCGGCGGCAACGCTATTGCGGACACTCACCGATGATGGCTTGATCAATGCAGAAACGGGCACACTGCTTCATGCCAACACGACTCGCTGGGCTGTTCCGGCCGGGACACTGCAACAGAGCCAAGCATCCGGCACCGGAAGATGGAAGGGGCTCAAGGTCGGTGAAGAGGCCGACGATGCCACATTCTCCGCCCACGAGCGGGACTGTCTGAAAGACGCTTCGGTCCTCACACGGCCCGCGCCCCGGTCGAGCACGGCTTTGCCCACCTCAAGACCTGGGGGTTCTGGGCAAGGTCTGCACCGACCCGAAGCGGGCAACCGTGCTGGTCAGGGCCCTGCTGGTCCTGACGACGGGCCGAAGCCTTCACCACGTCGCCTGTGGTTTATCGAGGCGTAGCCAGGACGGGCACTGGTTGCTTCAGGCGAACGTAAGCGCGCGGAAGGCGTTGCGGACGTCGGTCAGGGGCTGGCGGTCACGGGTGTAGTAGAGCTTGTTGGTCAGCAGTACTGCCCACCGTCCTTGCTGGGGCGAGATCCACATGCCGGTGCCGGTGAAGCCGTAGTGGACCCAGATGCCGTCGGCGAGGTGCGTGCCAGGGGCGGGGTGCCAGAACAGGCCGCGTACAGGTTCCAGGGTGCCGGTCTGGACCGTCAGCGACTGTCTGGTCCAGGCGGGGCCGAATCCGGCTCGCACCAGGCCGGTCGAGGTGTCCAGCATGTAGCGCAGGAAGACGGTGATGTCGTCGAGGGTGGTGAAGGCGCCGGCGATGCCGCACACTCCGCCCAGGAGCCGGGCGGAGAAGTCGTGGGCGATGCCCTTGAGATGAGTGTCGGTGTCCTGGTCGAGTTCGGTCGGCGCGCACCGGGCGGCGATCTCGGCGGGCAGCGGTCCGAACCGGGTGGAGTCCATGCCCAGTGGCTGCCAGGTCCGCTCTGTGGCGAGCTGGTCGAGGCGCTGGCCGGAAAGGTGCTCAGCGAGGAATCCGAGGATGAGGGCGGCCCGGTCGGTGTATTCGACGGCCTCGCCGGGCGGGCGGTGCAGGGCCTCGTGGAGGACTCCGTCGCGGATGTCCTGGGGGTCGGTGCCGTAGAGGTTTTTGAGTTGGGCGCGGAGCGGTGCGCCGGCCGTGTGGGTCAGCAGGTGGCGGGCGGTCACGGCGCCGAGTGGGTGGCCGTCGACTTCGGACCAGAAGGCACCGAGCGGGGTGTCGAGGTTGAGCTTGCCTTCCTCCCACAGGGCTCCGATCGAGGCCCACACGGCGAGGATCTTGGTGAGGCTGGCGGCGTCGAAGACGGTGTCGGGCTGCATCGGCACGTTCGGCTCGTTGGGGTCGAGGACCCCGGCGGCGCCGTGGGCGCGGGTGCCGGTGGCGTCACCGACTGCCCATACGGCGCCGGGGTAGACCTTGTCGCGGACGCCTTCGTTCAGGAGGGCTTCGATGCGGTCGGTGCTGTACGTCATGGTCTCCCTGTTCGCCGTGGCCAACCCGCCGGATCAGCGTAGTGACGCGGGCGGCACCAGTGGGGCAATGGCGTGTCGGACGTCGGCTGCGGGGCCAGATCGGTGTGCGTCTCAGGCGAGCTGGCAGCCAAGGTCGGCCAGGGCCTGAGCGGTAGTGGTGAGGGGGTAGCGGGCGGCGTTCGCGTAGCCCGCCTGTCGCAGGGCGGGCAACAGGCCGGGGGCGGTCCGTAGGCGGTCGAGGTCGCGGGCGAGTGCGGCGGAATGGGTGAAGTCGGTGGCCACTCCGGACGAGGCGACGACTTCGTTGAGGCCGGACACGGGTTGGTACAGGACAGGCAGACCGCATGCTTGGGCCTCCAGCGCGACCAGGCCCATGGCTTCCAGGGTGGTGGACGGCATGACCAGGACGTCGTGCTCGGCGAAGGCGTTCCACAGCTGTGGACGGCGGAGCCAGCCGAGGTACCGGGCCCGCACTCCGGTCCGCTGGAGGAGTGGGGCCAAGGCGTGGAACTGGGCTCTGGGGGCGGCGATGCTCAGCTCGACTCCTGGAATGGGCGCCAGGCCCGTGATCAGGTGCTCTGCGCCCTTCTCGGCGGTCAGCCTGCCTGCGTAGAGCAGTCGTAGGTGGCTGGTGGAGGTGCGGGCGGGCCGCGTCGGCGGATCGGTGAGCAGATGGTCGGGGATGCCCCATGGAATGCAGACGACCTTGCGGCGGTCGATCTGCGGGGCGAGCTTGAGAAGGCGGTCGGCCATCGCGCCGGTGGGGACGACGATCGCGTCGGCGGCCCTCGCCGTCTCGCGGAGGACTTGGAGCTGGTCGCGGTGGGCCTCAGCGAAGATCAGGTCGGTGCCGTGGACCAAGGCGATCCTGGGGTGGGCGGGCAGAGCCCGGAGCAGGGCGGGCGTGGCGCCGAAGGTGAGGTGCTGGAGGTGCAGTACCCCGATCTGGGCTGGATCGATCGCGGTCACCAGCGCCCGGCGCAGGGCCGCGACGTAGCGGCTGAAGGCGGCGCCCTCCAGGCACTTGCCGGCGACCGTCAGCAGGTCGAGCCCGGCGGGAAGGTGGGCTTTGGGGCGGGTGGGGGCCAGCATGAAGGCCCGTGCGGGGATGAGGGGCCTGTCGCCGGTGTACAGGTCGAGGAAGAGTTCGACGCTGCCGCCGGGGCTTCCGGCTGGGAGGTCGAGGAAGGTGGCGGCCAGCGGCCCCGCGGCCGGGCGGACGAGGGGGCTCACAGCGCTCCTTGGGGGATCTCTTCGTACAGGCGGGAGATGTCGATGCCGTGCGTTGCGGCGTACTTGGCGCGCTGCTGCTGGTAGCTGGCCGGGGTGCCGAGAGTGGTCAGGAAGACGAGCTTGCCGAAGGTCATTCCCGGATAGACCCGGGCGGGCTTGGCGGCCCGGATCTCCAAGGTCCAGCGGATCGCGTGGCCCTGGTGGCCAAGTGGAGCGGAGACGTGGACCCAGATGCCGAGGGCGCCGATGGTGCGGTTGCCGTTGAGAAGTTGGGCATACGTTTCCGAGCCGGTCCTCTCCAGCGTGACGCCGAGGTAGAGCACGCCAGGCTGCAGGACCAATCCGAAGGCGGGGATGGCCAGTTCGGTGAAGGCGGTGGGGGCGGCGGCGTCCAGGTCGCCGTCGCAGATGCGGATCGTGTCGCCCAGCCGCCAGTCGTAGGCATTGGGGGACAGGCGTGCCGGGTCGTAGGGCGCGATGGTGATCTCGCCTGCGCTGACGGCGGCGGCAATGGCGGAGCCGGTGAGGATCACGAGGCGCCCGCCTGCACGTGTGCCGCATCCCGCCAGTAGCGGGAAGGCTGGGGGCCGGCGGCGCCCTGGTACTTGCCTCGGTACAGGTCGACGTCCCCGGTGGAGACGAAGAACATGATCTGCCCGATCTTCATGCCCGCGTACACCCGCAGAGGGCGGATGGGGGACAGCATCAAAGTCCACTGGCCGTGGAAGCCGATGTCACCGATAGGGGCGGTGATCTCGACGAATAACCCCAGTCGTCCGACCGAGGAGCGGCCGAACAGCAGTGGGATGAAGAGGTCCGAGCCGACCTCCTCGACGGTGTGGCCGAGGTACAGCTCGCCGGGCTGGAGGACGTATCCGTCCGTGTCGATTCGGATCGTGTGCGTGGGGTTGGCGTGGTGGGCGTCGATGACCTTGGTGGCGTACGTCAGCAGGGTGGCGCCCAGGCGGACGTTGTAGCTGTTGGGGTTCGTCTGCTTCGGGTCGAATGGGGTGATACGAAGGCGTCCGTCGGCGACGGCCGTGTTGATTTCGGGCCCGGTGAGGATCATTGAGCGCCCCCTTGAAGAGCATCGGCAGAGTCAGCGAACGGGGCCGCTAGGACGCTGCGTACCGCCTGGCCCAGACGCAGTCCGGCTTGATGAGTGCGGCCGCCGAGATAGGTGTCGGCGATGTAGTCGGTGGTCAGCACGATGCGCGCTGTGGGTGGAAGGGGCGTGGGCGCGACTGCCAAGGGGCCGACGTGTTCGGTGAGATGAGCGAGCAGCTTGGCGTGGTCCTCGGACTGATCGTCGGGGAAGAAGGCGTGGACGAGCTGGTTGCCGAAGGGCTCGATGGCGAGCAGGTCGCCGAGGGTGAGGACATCGCCGAGCGGTACGGGACGCAGAGCGGTCTCGTTGAGGATGACCGCGTCCGTTCCGAGGCCGGTGTGCAGGCGGGTGGCGATCTCGTCCAAGAGGAGGCGCCGGTCCAACAGGGTATTGAGATACGGCTCGTTCACGATGCCGAGTCGGCTCCCCAGGGTGCTGCCGATGAGGGCGATCTTCTCCTGCAGTACGGCGAGGTCCTCGGGGATGAGGGACGTGTCGGGGAAGGTGCCTACGCGGACGGCCCAGCCGGCCCCGACCGGCTCGGCGGTGGCGTACCCGACGCCGAGTTCGTGGCCCTTGACGACGAGGGTGTCACCGACGGGCACGGGGCCGTAGGTGTCGCTGTGGCAGTGCCCGGCGAAGATGACGTCCACGAACGGGCAGGCGGCGGCCAGCTTCAGGTCCTCGTCGAAGCCCGAGTGGGACAGCACCATCCAGGCGTCGGCACGGTGATGGTGCTCCAGCAACACCTCGCGTAGGGCCTGGGCCGGGTCGGTGACGTGGTGGCCCGTGCGCTGGTTGGCAGGGATCGCGTTGAAGGCTTGCAGGCCGATTACCGCGGTGACGGCAACTCGCCGGCCGCCGATGTGCTCGATGCGCACGCGGTCGAAGAGCGGCTTGCCACTGCTATCGGCTGCGTTCGCGCACACGGTCATCTCGTGCAGCTGCGGTTCGAAGTAGTGCGGCCAGCCGTGGTTTCCGGGGGCGAGCAGGTCGTACAGGCTGGTGAGGACCTCGCGCTCGATCTGTCCCTGGCCGAAGCGGTAGAAGCCGGTGCCTTCGAAGAAGTCGCCGCAGTCCACGACCAGGCTCTCGGCCCTGGCCGCGTGGAGGTAGGCGAGCATCGGAGTGGCCTGGGCGAAGGAGGAGTGGACGTCGGTCGTGGCGGTGATTCGCTGGAGCTGCCGGGTCATGGAGTGACCTCGCAGATGTCGGCGCCCAAGGCGTGCAGTTTGGTGGGCAGGTCGGCGTGGCCGCGCCGGAGCTGTTCGAGGCCGCCGAGGGTGGTGACGCCGCTCGCTGTGAGGCCGGCGATGAGTAGGGCCGAGCCCGTGCGGATGTCGGTGGCCGCCACGCCGGCGCCGGTCAGCTGCTGCGGTCCGGTGAGGCGGCATTCGGTGGGCGAGAGCTCGTGGATCTCGGCGCCGAGGCGCGCGAGCTGGGGGAGCAGGTTGCCGTGACGGCCGGGGTTGATGGTGTCGGCGAACAGGTGAGTGCCGGGCAGCCCGAGGGCGAGGGCCATCAGCGATGGTTCGAAGTCGGCGTCCAGACCGCCGGGGGAGAGGGAGGCGATGGCGCGCAACGATCGCCCGGTCGGCTCGGCGTCGTGAGCCCGGACGGTGAAGGCATCGCTCTCGACGTCGGCTGGGACTCCCAGCCAGTTCAAGGCTGAGACCAGGGGAGCGACGTCGTCGGCGCGTACGCCCCGGATATGTGCACCCCCGCCGGTCGCCGCGACCGCACAGGCCAGCGTCCCGGCTTCGACCTTGTCGCCAGGCACCGCCCAGACGGTGGTCTCCGTCGAGACGGAAGTGGGTGGTGACAGCGTCAGGACCGACTCACTGACCCGGCACGCCCATCCCGCCGCCTGCAACGCCTCTACGACGCTGATGACTTCAGGCGAGAGATTGGGGTGGCCAAGGCGCAGCGACCGGCCGGCGACGACCGCGCGCAGGAGGGCGGCGATGCTCGCCCCGCGAGAACGGAAAGGCAGCACCACGGACACCGTTTCGGTCCCACCAGTGGCTGCCTCCACGACGTACCCGTGGCCGTCTACGGTCGTGCGATCACCGAAGTGCTCGTAGACGTTGAAGTGCTGCTCCATCCCGCGTTCCCCGATCCGGCAGCCTCCCGGCCAGGGCAGCCGGGCTCGCCCGGACGCGCCGAGCAGGGCCGGTACGAGGTAGTACGAGGCCCGGATACGGGCGGCGACCTCAGGATCGGGGCCCGGCTGGGGCTTGTCGCTCGGCAGGATCACCGTGGTGTGCGGGTCGCTGACCGGACGGGCCGTGTGCCAGCCGGCCTGTTGGAGCAGGGTGAGCATGGTCTCGACGTCTGTGTTCGACGGGACGTTGCTCAGATGCACCGGGCGGTGCAGAGCCGCGGCGGCGGCCAGCAGGGGCAGGGCCGCGTTCTTGGAGCCGTCGACGGTGATGGAGCCAGCGAGTGGGCTGCCGGGTCGCACGGCGACCACTTCTGCGGCGACGGGGGGAATGCGTACGGCTGTCAACGGTCAACTCCTCTGCAGGGGCAGGTGTGATGCGGTGGGTAGTAGGGTGCTGACCTTGAACTCGGCCCAGCAGCGTTTGCCGGGCGGCAGCGGATCGAAGCCGTGGCGGTCCGCGAGTGCTGCGACGAGGAACAGCCCGCGTCCGCCTTCCTCGTCCACATCCGACAGGCCGACCTGTGGGACGGCGGGGTTGGCGTCGTTCACCCCGATCCGCAGTCCCTTGTCGCTCAGGCAGGCGCCGGCCGTGATCGGGCCGCCGTTTGCGTGCCGGACCGCGTTCGCGATGAGCTCTGCGGCCACCAGCTCTGCCGCGTCCAGGAGTTCGGGGCCGAGGAAGGCGCTGAAAGTCCGTATCCCGTCCGCGAGCTGCTGGCGCGCGGACGCTGCGGCAGCTGGCGTGCCGGAGACGGGAATCCGGATGTGATGCGCTTCCATGAGCGGCCTCCTGGTCGGTTCGGCCACTCCACGCAATCGCTCCGGAGGTAAGCGGAACCAGTCGGTGTGCCGAGGCTGCATCACTTATGCAGGAGCTGCATCACTGCCAAATGCCGCTCGGTTACTCTCGGTTGAGCAGGCAGGATCGGCGACGGCAGAAGGGGCCGTGGCACAGATGGCCGAGGCACAGAGTGAAGCGAGACGGATCGGCGAAGTGATCCGTCAGGCACGCGTGTTACAGCGGCGCTCGCAGAAGGACGTTGCCGCCGCGCTTGGGTATCACCAGTCGAAGGTGAGCCGCCTGGAGAGCGGCAGGGGTACCGAGGACGTGCGAGTGCTGCGCGAGATCGCGCAGGTGCTGGAGATTCCGCCGCAACGTCTCGGCCTCGCCGCCGCTTCTGATGCCAGCCCCGCCGAGCCCGGAACAGAGGACATGCACCGCCGTACCTTCCTTGCCGCGAGCGTCGCCGCGCTCGCGGCTCCGCCGTCGTCGAGCGCGGCACATCACGAGCTGATCCAAGTCCTGTTGCCAGGCACGAGCCCCGCGGCCACCGGGCAAGCCCTGGGCATCGACGAGCTGCGGGACCGGGCACGGGCCGTACGCCGGATGTTCTGCACGTGTGACTACGCGGAACTGGAGCAGACCTTGCCGGGTCTGATCGCCGACCTGCGTCAGGCCGCCGGAGGCTCATCCGGCTCGGCGGAGGTGTCCGGGCTGCTCGCGACCGCCTACCAGACATCGGTGAGCCTGTTGCTGAAGCGGGCCGATCAGGGCAACGCCTGGCTCGCGGCCGGTCGGGCCATGGCCGAGGCGGAACGGTCCGGGGATCCCGTCGTCCTCGCCGCGAGTGTCCGCGTCCACGCTCACGTCCTCGTGCGGGAGAAGCACACGGCCCAGGCCGTGAACATGGTCCGCCACACTGCCGACCAGCTCACCGGCTCCTACGACCAGCGCTCGCCCCGGTACCTGGCAGCGGTTGGTCTGCTGTTGCTCCGCGGGGCGACCGCCGCCAGCAGAAACGGTGACCGCGACACCACCCAGGACTTCCTCACCGAGGCCAAGGAAGTTGCTCGCTACGTCGCCTTCGACCGGCCGGACGCCTGGGCGAACTTCAGCCCCACCAACGTTGCACTCCACGAGATCAGCGCAGCCGTCTCCTTCGGTGACGCCGGCATCGCCCTGGAAACCGCACGGCCGCTCATGCGGCGGCACATTCCTGTCCCCGAGCGTCGGGCCGCGCTGTGGGTGGAGACCGCCCGCGCCTACAGTCAGCAGGGCAGGCTCGCCGAGGGCTACCAGGCCCTGCGTATCGCCGAGAGCTGCGCGGCACAGGACATCCGCCGCCCGGCCGTACGCGAACTGGTCGCCGACATGGCAGCCCGCGACCGCCGCCGGGCACTGCCCGAGCTGCACCACTTCAGCCGCCAACTGGGAGTGCCCGCGTGAGTGATCAGCCCGACAAGCCGTTCCTCCAGATCGTGGTCTGCGCGTCCGGGGTCGCCGCCGACGTCGGCAAGCTGATCACCGCAGCACATGAACGGCACTGGGACGTCGGCGTGATTGCCACCCCACAAGGACTCGGCTTCCTCGACGCGGAGGCGGTCGAGGCGCAGACCGGCCGCCCCATCCGCTCGGCCTGGCGATCACTGGGCGAACCGCGCCCGACTCGGCCCGCGGACGCGATCGCGGTCGCTCCGGCCAGCTTCAACACCGTCAACAAGTGGGCCGCCGGGATCTCCGACAATCTCGCCCTGGGCGTCCTGTGCGAAGCACCCGCCATGGACATCCCGGTCGCCGTGCTGCCGTACCTGAACTCGGCCCAGGCCGCCCACCCCGCGTACCGCCGGAGTCTGGAACGGCTACGCGAGATGGGCGTCCTGATCGGCTCGTACGAACCGCACCGGCCAAAGGCCGGCGGCGGGGCCGACCGCTACCGCTGGGAGGAAGCCCTGGAGCTCCTCGCGCCCAAGCTGTCCGCACCGGCCTGATCAGCGCTGCCGTGTCGGTGACCCCTGGTGGTGGCCGGCCAATGGCTGCCGCGGGGTGGACCGGCACGCTGGGCCGTTGCATGGCACTGTGGGCCCTGGCTGCCTGGGCCCACGGACCGGGAACGTGGCGCTCGCCGAGGCGGCGGATACGCCAGGTCAGCGCGCGGGCGGGACTGCGGGCGTCGTCCAGGGCACGTTGGTGCAGCGCTTGGCCGAGGACGGTGGCTGCGTTGTGTCCTGCTGCCTCTGCCTCGGCGAGCACGGTGGCGAGTGCGTCCCAAGCGGGGTCGTTGAGGATGCGCTCGGCGTGCTCCGGAACCACATCCTGAAGGTGGTGGGCGAAGCGGCGCTTGGTCTGCGGGCCGGGTGCCCGGCTGGCGAGGCCGACCAGGACGGGCTCGGCGGTCCGCGCGTACGCGGTCTGTAGATGGAGGAGGGCCTGTTCGGCTGCCGCCTCCTGCTGGGCGTGCTGGCGGGTGCGGTGCCAGTGCAGCGCGAAGGCGACCGCGGTGAGTGCGGCGTCCAGGAGCATGATGAGCCCGGTGCCGTCACTGTCCTGTGGCCTCTCGCGCCAGATGGTCTGGATGCTGCGGTGCAGGGCGCGGGTGCTGACGAGGTCGGCGGCGATGCGGGAGCGGGTGGCGCGCTCGAAGGCAGCGGCGGCTTGTTCGAGTTCGGCTCGCGCCGTGGTCGGTGCCATGACGGGCAGCAGGTCCAGCGTCGCGCCGAGCGCGACGAGTTGGCCCTGGGCCGTCTGCTCGTCGCCTTTCGTGAGGTGGTGGGGGATGCGTTCGGTGGCAGCGGAGGCCTGGTGCCACGGGTTGCCAGGCTGGACGGTGGCCGGCTCGGGGCTGGTGGTGGCGAGGCGTTCGCGGATCTTGGGCAGGGAGAGGTCAGGGGCAAGGGTGAAGCCCGCGAACCACACCGGGTCGCCTTCCTCGTTCACGTTGCCGGGCAGGGCGAAGTTGCAGCCGAGCGCGTCGCCGGAGGGAGCGAGCTTGAGGCGCACGTCCACGCCGGTCGCCTCCAGCAGCGAGAAGAACTCGGCCTCGTCGGCCGCGGCGGCGACCGCGCTGCGCACCCGCATACGCAGGACCTCGCGGGCGGTGGCGTCCTGGTCCAGGCGTTTGGCCTTGAAGTGTTCCTTGCTGGTGGGGCGTTTGGCGGCGGTGCCGTCGCCCGGCTTCAACCGCCTGAGCCCATAGTCGACTTCGATCTGACGGGCCTCGCGCTGGACGGCTCGGATGTCGTAGTCCCGTTTGGGGCGGCGGCCGTCTTGGCGGACGAGGGTGGCGGCGATGTGGATGTGGTCGTCGGCGTGGCGTACGGCCACCCAGCGGCAGGCTTCGGTGTCTCCGGCGGGGGCGATGCCGGCGGCGGCCACGATCCGGCGGGCGATCTCTGCCCACTGGGCGTCGGACAGGATGGGGTCCTCTGGGGCGGCACGGACGGGGCAGTGCCAGACCGTGGTCTGGGGAGCCCGGCGGCCGAGCATGGCCACCGGCTGGTCGAGCTGGGTGTAGAGCTGCTTCTCCACCTCCTTGGGGTCGCGGTGCGGGCTGCGGCCGGGGTCGGGGGCGAAGTCGTTCCAGGACGCGACCAGGTGAGGGTCGACGTGCTCGTTGGCGTCGCCCTTGCCGAAGAGGTAGGCGATCAGATGGCGGGTGCTGCCCTTGCCGGTGATGATCTTCGGTATCACCGGCCCTGCCTTCCCTCGGTGACCTGGGCGATCGCGGTGTCCACGTCGGTGATCGATGCTTCGACGCGGGCCAGGAGCCGGTGAACGACGTCGGGCTCGGGCCAGGCGCCGTCCTTGTGGAGATGCCAGGTGAGCTGGTTGAGGTTGTTGCCGAGCCAGGCGAGCTGCCGGTTGGCGGCCATAAGCACCTGCACCATGGCGCGGTAGTCGGCGATCGCCGCCGTGGGGTCCTCGGCGCGGGCCGCGGCGAGCGACGCCTCGGCGACGTAGCCGCCGATCTGCATACGGCTGAGCGCGGCGGCGTGGGCGAGGTCGGTGAACTCGCTGTCGCTGTAACGGGGGTGGACGCGGCGCTCGCGCAGGCGCGGCTGACGCAGACGGCGCTGCGGCTTCGGGGTCTGCGCGGCGTGCGGCGACGGTCTGGTGTCTCCCGTATCGGTCGGCTCCCCCAGGCCAGCCGATCCCGGCGCCCCCACGGCGCCGGGTGCCTCCGCCACCCCAGGGGCGGAAGGCGGGTAAGGACTCCTTACCCGACAACTTGCTGCGCTGTCTGGGGCTGAGGTGGTGGGCGTCTGCTGTTGAGCTGTGGGGAGTTCGTGGTGCTCTTCGTGCATGGGGGTGCTCCGGTGCTGAGGGGGCGGGAGATGTGTCACGTGCGTCGCATGCGTCCCATGCCTGGTCAGCACAGGTACGGACGCGCGGGCAGGTACGGAGATGTCCGTCCCGGTGAGGACATCCGTCCCCGCGCTGACCTGCGCGGGGACGGATGCGACGCAGTGATACGGACCCAGGGGGAGGCGGGTCAGCGGGCGCGTTTGGGGCCGGCGGTGCCGCCGGGCGGGCCGATGGGCAGCGAGCCCGCCGGGGCGGCGGGCGGCTTGCCCTGGGCCGGGCGCGCGGGCGTGGCGTCGTGCGTGGGGGCAGGCGCCGTCTCGGCGAGGTCGGGGCAGTGTCGGGCCCAGCTGTCGAGGAACCGGTTACGGGCGTACCCCTTCGCCTGCCTGCCTTTATCGAACCGGTAGTTGGCCGGACGGATATCGAAGTCCCGGAGCATTCTGCCCAGGTAGTAGGCGTTGAGTCCCTTGGTGCCGTGCTCCGCCCAGGGGGCGTCGGGGTCCTGGAGCAAGGCGGCGACCAGATCCTGGCTGGACAGGGCCTCGGGGTTGCCGTGTGCCTCGAAGACGCGGTGGATGTCGCGCAGCAACCGCGTTTTCAGGTTGGTCTGCTCGTCCTGGACGGCCTCGAACCGGGTCATCGCCACACAGGCCGCACGCGCACTGGCGGGCCAGTGGCCGCCGGCCAGGTCGGCGATGATGACCAGCGGTTCCCAGGTGTCCGCCGCCCGGTCCTCCACCGGCATCGTCGGCGCCATGCGGCCGGCTGTGCCGCGCAGCGGTCCCAGCCAGGTGGCCAGCTTGTCCCGCAGTGCGTTCAGCTCCGGTGTGGCGTAGCGCGAGCGGAACGGGGTCACCTTCTCGCCCGGCTTGCGCTTTTGCATGCGGAGCACGACCGCCCGGTCTGTGATCGTGTCGGGCAGGTCGCCGATCGAGGCCAGCGCGGCCATGGCGAAGGTCGGATACGGGGTCGGCTTGTGCTCCGGACCGGAGATGCGCCAGGCCGGCCGGTTGCGCTGGTGTCCGGCGTTCAGCAGGCCGCGCAGTTCCTCGTTCTCGCCAGCCTTGCTGAAGATGGTGTCGGCCTCGTCCACCAGGATCGTGCGCGGGTTCATGCCGATGACGCGGAACAGCACCGCCGTGGACATGTTCACCGTCATGATCGGCTGGTGCACGGTCTCGTGGAGCACGTCCAGAACACGGGACTTGCCGCAGCCCTTCGTCGGGCCTACGACCGCCAGACGCGGCGCGTGCTGCAGAACGGTCTGGATGTGCGTGGCCGCCACCCACAGGGTGACCGCTGTCAGCGCCTCCTCGCTGGGCAGCACGACGTACTTGCCGATCGCCGCCCGCAACTCATCCAGCAGTTCCGCACCCTTGCCAGAACCCTGTTCCCTGGGGCCTGCCGGTCCCCGAGGAGGCCGGGAGCCGGTCCCGTGATCCGGTCCCCGTGCGTCGACGGGACCGGTCCCCTCCTGCTGGGCGGTTCCCGCCACGGGGTTGTCGGTCCCCAGCGACTGGCGCAGACCGTGATCACGGTCCCCGCTGCGGTCCCCTGGTGCAACTGCAGCCTCTTGGGGACCGGTCCCCATTTTGACGCCGCTGACCTGCGGATTTGCGTCGGATGTCAATACGGGGACCGGGATGTGCGGGGACCGAGCAGCGGCCACGTCGCGGGGACGGTCCCCAACAGCGGCATCAGCAGACGGCTGGGGACGGTCCCCGTGTGCTTCCACATCCGCCGAGTGCTCGACGGTCCCCGACGCCGGGGACCGTGTGTCCGCCTGATCTCTGCGGCGCCAGGGGATGCCTTCGCCGGGGACCGCGGGAGTGGGCCAGCCGGTCGGGGAGGTGTTCGTGGAGCTGGGGGACGTAGAGTCCTCCATAGGCGTTCCTCTCCGGTGAGGGGCAGGACGGGCAATGTCCCGCTCCTCACCAGCTCATTCGTTCAGGGATGGGCGATCAGTTGGAAGTCTTCGGCCCTCGGCGTTGGCGCGCCGGGGGCTGCTTCGTTGTTCGCGCCAGACGCGGGGTCAGGCCGTGAGGTCGTACGACGTCCGGGCATCCAGCCACGCGTCCACCTCCCGCCAGCGGTAGCGCAGGTGACGGCCGACCTTGTGGACGCTGGGGCCGATGCCCCGGTACTTCCACTGGTAGAGGGTCTTCACCGGTACCCCGAGGTACGCGGCCACGTCGGCGGGAGTGGCGAGTTGGTCACGCTCGGCGCCGGCAAGGCGCGGGGAGTTGTTCGGCAATGAGGTCTCCATATAGGAATCAGAGTTTTGGATGGCAAGCGTGGGCAACACATCCACACCACCTGGGAAGCGTCCAGAGTGAATTCTGGAACCCCCGGCTACTTTCCTCGGCATCGCCGGGGAAGACCAAAACAGTAAGGGCGGATCCCCGGTTGCCGAAATCGCTCCCACTAAAGCCGAAATTTTCTGGGGCGCAGCAACTGGCTGAAGTGCCGGAATCCGGTACCTCAGCAGCTCAGAGGCGGCGTCCAGCGCTGAGGAGTGACGTGGCCAGTCCAGCGGACATCGCGCCCGATAGTCGCTCAAATCGCCCACTTCTTTGATGCGGAGGGAAGGTAGCACAACCTCCCCGCCGAAACGGCTCGTGATGTGCCGAAATTCGACGAGACGAACATCACTTCGCCCTCGGGTGACTTTTGGAGAGTTTAAGAACTAACTCTTGCCATGACGGCCGACTGCAAGTTACAGCTTTTTGTCATGCCCAACCGACCTATCGAAATAGGCCCCGCCGGCCTCCACACCGCCCGCGCTATCGAGCACCTACGCCTCGTGCGCAGCCAGCTCGCGACCCCGCCCGCAGTCCTGTTGCTCCCGTGGCTGACGCGCATCGCCACGCCCTACGCCACCGCCCAGTCCCCTAACCCCATCCAGGAGGCCCTTCTTGGCTGACGTGTACGACCGCTGGCACAAGTCCCACCCCAAGCCCGCCGAGGCCGAGTGCGGCGAACACAAGAGCCGTACGAAGCGGATGGTCCCCACCGCCGACCACGGCATCGGCAAGCGCTGGCAGGTCCGTTACCGCGACCTGGACGGCCATCAGCGCAAGGAGAACTTCCACACGAAGGCCGAGGCGGACAACCGCGCCGCCGAGGTCGACGTCGAAATCCGGCGCGGCTCCTACGTCGTCCCGGCCGAGACGAAGCAGACGCTCGGCGCCTACGCGCAGAAGTGGCTCGACGCGAACTCCGTCGGCCCGACGACCGCGCTCCGCTACGAGGCTACGGTCCGCAACCACATCGTCGAGCACCTCGGCCGACGCGAGCTGCGGTCCCTCAACCAGCCCTCGATCATTCAGGGTTGGATTCGCACGCTCCAAGACGCCGAACTGGAGGTGTCGACGATCGAGGGCATCTTCGACATCCTCTCCAGCATCCTCGGCATGGCCGTGGAGGACGGGCTGCTGCCGAAGAACCCCTGCAAGGCGAAGTCGGTCAAGTTGCCGACGGCGACCAAGAAGAGGATCATCCCTTGGTCGTTGGAGCGCGTGCGAGCGGTCATCGCCGCTCTCCCGAAGCGCTTCCAGGCCGGCGGCAAGCTCGCCTTCGGCTGTGGCCTGCGCCAGGGCGAGGTGTTCGGCTTCGCCGTCGAGGACATCGACTTCAAGGGCGGCTGGATCCACATCAACCGCCAGGTGCGGCTCGTCGGCACGAAGCCCGTCTTTGCCCTCCCCAAGGGCAACAAGATCCGGTCGGTGCCCCTACCGGCCCAGCTTGCCGTCGCCGTCAAGGCCCACATGAAGGAGTTCCCGGCGGTCGAGGTCACCCTGCCCTGGGCCAAGCCGGACGGTGAGCCGAAGACCTTCCACCTCCTCTTCGTCGACGCGAAGGAGCGGGCGTACAACCGCAGCGTCTTCAACATGGGCGACTGGAAGCGCGCCCTGGCCGCCGCCGGCGTGATCCCTCCCCGCGAGCGCGGCGCGCGCTACCTCCAGGCGGCCCCCGAGGACGGCATGCACGCCCTCCGGCACGCTTACGCCTCCGTACTCCTGGACGCGGGGGAAAGCATCAAGGCGCTCTCCGAGTACCTCGGTCACTCGGACCCGGGTTTCACGCTGCGGACGTACACGCACCTGCTGCCGTCCAGCGAGACCCGCACCCGCAAGGCGATCGACGACGCTTTCACGGAAACGGAAGCCGAGGCGAAAGACGACGGCCCCCCGCCCGCCGCCCAGGGCACATCCGTGCCCCCAACGAAACCAATGTGCCCTCAATGTGCCCTGGCCGTCTGACGGCCCCTCTCCGGCACTGAAAAGGGCGAGGCCCGAAGACCCCGCCCGAACCGACCAAAACCCCAGTTCAGGGCCACACCAGGCAGTACGCCTGATGCCCCGCCTCATGCAGCCGGTGCGAGAAGTCCTGCCACTCGTGCAGCAGTCGGTACACGTTGAACGCGTCCCGCGGGCCGCCCCGGTCCGGGACGGTCGACCAGATGAAGGCCGCGGCGCCGACGGCTTCCTCGCCGATGCCGCGGAGGGGGTCCACGACGGTCATGGGGAGTTTGACGACGGCGTAGTCGGGGTGCAGGACGACCAGTTCGAGGGGCGGGACCTTGTGCAGGGGGATGCCCTCGATGCCGGTCAGGACCATCGCGGCCATCGTCTCCGGCTTGATCTTGGTGAACATGCCGTTCATGCCCAGTTCGTCGCCGCCGAGTTCCTCCGGGCGCATCGAGATGGGGACGCGGGCCGCGGTCGCGCCGTCCGGTGCGCCGAAGTACTTGTAGGTCACCCCCACCCGGCCACCACTCCCGCTCCCCGCCTCCAGGCGCTCGGCCCGGGGCCCGGGGCCGCGCCGACGGCCGCCCGCGCGACCGGGGCGCCGCTCCGACGGAGGTTCCTGGGGGAGGTCCCGGGGGAGGCCCGACGGGCCGTCGGCCACGTTCCGCGGAAGGTCCGCCGCACGGTCCGGGGTACGGGGGAGGTCCGAAGGGCCGCCGCCCACGTTCCGCGGAAGGTCCGCCGCGCGGTCCGCGACCCGGTCCCCCCGAAGGTCTCTGGGGAAGTCCGCGGCCCGGTCCGCCCGGAGGTCTCTGGGAAAGTCCGCCGTCCGATCTCCCCGAACCTCTCTCGGGACGTCCACCGGCCGCTCGGCGCCCCGCTCGGTCTGCTGGTCGTGCAGACGCTCGCCCTGCCGCTCGTACCGCTCGGGCTCAGCCGCCGCACCCTGTGTGTGCCGTGCTTCGGTCGCTTCCTCCGCTTCGCGCCGGTGCCTTCCCCGCCGGGCACGTCGAGGACCGAGGTCATCGGTCCCCTCGCCCAGTCCGCCACCGCGATGCATATCTCCACCCGACTGCTTTTCTAGGACGCGTGGCCCCCGCCGCGCAACCCGATCATCGTGTCAGTGACCTCCCCCACGGCCGCCCGCCGAAACGTGCGGTGGAACAACAGTCCACGGGGATCCGCCCGGTCCCTGATCCTTCCGTGCCCAGGAGCTGTGTGTGTCAGGTCTCAGTCTCGCAGATGGCGGACCGGAGCGGCGCGGAACCGCGGGCGGGCCGTCACCACACCCGGTCGGCGGCCTACCCTGAGGAGGTCACCCTGCAACCGGAGTCCGAGAAGCCGGAGAAGCCGCACGTCATGAGCGCCCTGAGCGAAACGCCCTATCCCTACGACGCGCCCGTCTCCCAGGCGCTCTTCGACCGTGCCTCCGCCGTCACGCCCGGGGGTGTGAACTCCCCGGTGCGCGCCTTCCGCGCCGTCGGCGGCACGCCCCGCTTCATGGTGTCCGGCCGTGGCCCCTACCTCACCGACGCCGACGGGCGGGAGTACGTCGACCTCGTCTGCTCCTGGGGTCCGATGATCCTCGGCCACGCGCACCCCGAGGTCATCGCCGCCGTCCAGGAGGCCGTCGCCCGCGGTACGAGCTTCGGCACCCCCGGCGAGGGCGAGGTCGCGCTCGCCGAGGAGATCGTCGCCCGGGTCGAGCCCGTGGAGCAGGTACGGCTGGTCAGCAGCGGCACCGAGGCGACCATGAGCGCCATCCGGCTCGCCCGCGGCTTCACCGGGCGGTCCAAGGTGATCAAGTTCGCCGGCTGCTACCACGGGCACGTGGACGCCCTGCTGGCCGCCGCGGGCTCCGGCGTGGCCACCTTCGCGCTGCCCGACACCCCCGGGGTCACCGGTGCCCAGGCGAGCGACACGATCGTGCTGCCGTACAACGACCTGGAGGCCGTGCAGGAGGCGTTCCACCGCCACCCCGGCGAGATCGCCTGCGTGATCACCGAGGCATCGCCGGGCAACATGGGTGTCGTGCCGCCGGCCCCCGGGTTCAACCAGGGCCTCAGGGACGCCTGCCACAAGAACGGCGCCCTCTACATCTCCGACGAGGTCATGACCGGCTTCCGTACCAGCCGCGCCGGCTGGTACGGCGTCGACGGGGTCAAGCCCGACCTGATGACCTTCGGCAAGGTGATGGGCGGCGGGTTCCCCGCCGCCGCCTTCGGCGGCCGGGCGGACGTCATGGCGCATCTCGCGCCCGCCGGGCCCGTCTACCAGGCCGGCACCCTCTCCGGGAACCCCGTCGCCACCGCCGCCGGCGTCGCGCAGCTGCGGCTGCTGGACGAGGCGGCGTACGACACCGTCGACGCCGTCTCCGCGCAGATCCAGTCCCTGGTCACCGAGGCGCTGAGCAAGGAGGGCGTGGCGCACCGGCTGCAGAACGCGTCCAACATGTTCTCCGTGTTCTTCACCGACCGTCAGGTGCGCAACTACGAGGACGCCAAGCGGCAGGAGTCGTACCGCTTCACCGCGTTCTTCCACTCGCTGCTGTCGAACGGCGTCTACCTGCCGCCGTCGTCCTTCGAGTCCTGGTTCGTGTCCACGGCCCATGACGAGCGGGCCGTCCAGAAGATCGCCGACGCCCTTCCGGCGGCGGCCCGTGCGGCTGCGGAGGCCACCGCGTGACCATCGGAGACAGCGTGAGCGGCAGCGCCAAGGACGTCACCGTCGTCCATCTCATGCGTCACGGGGAGGTGGAGAACCCGAGCGGCGTGCTGTACGGCCGGCTGCCCGGCTACCACCTCTCCGAGCTGGGGCGGCGGATGGCCGACCGGGTCGCCGAGCACCTCGCCCCGCGCGACATCACCTACGTCTGCGCCTCCCCGCTGGAGCGGGCGCAGGAGACCGCCACCCCGATCGCCAAGGCGCACGGCCTCGACCTGGACACCGACGAGCGGCTGATCGAGGCCGAGAACGTCTTCCAGGGCAAGACCTTCGGCGTGGGCGACGGCGCGCTCCGGCGGCCGGAGAACTGGAAGCACCTCGTCAACCCGTTCCGGCCGTCCTGGGGCGAGCCCTACGTGGACCAGGTCGTACGGATGATGGGCGCGTTGAACGCGGCCAAGGACCAGGCGCGCGGCCACGAGGCGGTGCTGGTCAGTCATCAGCTGCCGGTGTGGATCGTGCGGTCGTACGTCGAGCGGCGGCGGCTGTGGCACGATCCGCGCAAGCGTCAGTGCACCCTGGCGTCGCTGACGACCTTCACCTACCTCGGCGACAAGATCGTGTCCGTGGGCTACAGCGAGCCCGCCATCGATCTGGTGCCCGCGCACCTGCGGGCCGGGGCCCAGCCGCAGAAGGGCGGCGGCAAGGCCTTCGGCGCCTGACCCGCGACGGCGCTTAGGGCACTTTTGCCTGGACTATTACGAAAAACATACAAGTTCACGGAACCGCCCCGATCGTCGCGCCCTCTGTCTGGGTGACCACCAGCACGCGCGACGAATCGGGGATTCTTCATGCGCACCGTCTCCCGGAACCTCTCCCGCAGGGGAATGCTCGGCCTCGGCGCGGGTGCGGCGGCCGCCGCCACGCTGTCCGGCTGCGGAAGCCTCACATCGTCGGACGGCGACGGGCACACGGGCGGTTCCCGTCAGGTGCAGGGCGGCAAGGGCCGGCCGGCCAAACTGATCGGCGACGGCTCCACCTCCTTCACCGGCAAGCAGCCGGGCCGGCCCGCGAAGCCCGAGCCGCTGGAGCCGGGGCAGACCCCTCCGCAGTTCGTCGTCTTCTCCTGGGACGGCGCCGGCGAGGTCGGCAACGGCCTCTTCCCGCGCTTCCTGGACCTCGCCAAGGAACACGGCGCGCACATGACCTTCTTCCTCTCGGGGCTGTACCTGCTCCCCGAGGGCAAGAAGCGGATGTACGAGCCTCCGAACAACCCGCGCGGCGCCTCCGCCATCGGCTACCTCACCGACGAGCACGTCAAGGCCACCCTCGCCAACGTCCACCGGGCGTGGCTGGAGGGCCACGAGATAGGCACCCACTTCAACGGGCACTTCTGCGGCGAGACGCACGGTTCGGTCAAGTGGTGGACGCCACAGCAGTGGCGGAGCGAGATCGAGCAGGCGAAGTCCTTCGTCAAGGAGTGGAAGACCAACACCGGCTGGCACGACCTGCCCGCGCTCCCCTTCGACTACGACAAGGAACTGGCCGGCGGCCGTACCCCCTGTCTGCTGGGCCAGGACAACCTGCTGCCCACCGCCCGCGAGCTGGGCTGGCGTTACGACGCCTCGTCCCCGGGCGGCCTCCAGGTGTGGCCGGTGAAGCGGCGGGGGATCTGGGACCTGCCGTTGCAGCAGGTGCCGTTCCCAGGGCGCAGCTTCGAAGTGCTGTCCATGGACTACAACATGCTGGCGAACCAGTCCGTGAACACCACCAAGGCGCCCGCCTACAACTACCCGGGCTGGCGCAAGCAGTCCGCGGCGGCGTACGTCGCCGGCTTCCAGCGGGCCTACGAGACGAACCGGGCGCCGTTCTTCGTCGGCAACCACTTCGAGCAGTGGAACGGCGGCATCTACATGGACTCCGTCGAGGAGGCCTTCAAGCACATCGCCGCCCAGCGGGACAAGGGCGCCGACGTGCGGCTCGTCTCCTTCAAGGAGTTCGTGGACTGGATCGACGTCCAGAAGCCCGAGGTGCTCGCCAAGCTGCGCACGCTGGGGGTCGGGCAGCAGCCCGTGGGTGGCTGGAAGACGTTCCTCGCCTGACGTGCCCGCAGATGGCCGCCGCCCGAAATGTCCCGTGTAAATAGCTCCTGAAATGCGGTTTTCCGCACCGCAGGGGGGGTGCGCGAGAACCCCGGGAGCGACATGCGAAACTTTTCACATGAGTACCCGTAGCCGCGCCGTCCTGCTCAGCGCTGTGGCCGTCACCGCGGCCCTGTCCCTGTCCGCGTGCGGTAAGGGCGGCACTTCGGGCGGCGGCGGCAACACCAACTTCGTCACCGGCAACAACGGCATCGACACCGCGCCGGCGAACGAGCGCGCCGCGGCCCCGGACCTGTCCGGCAGGACGATCGACGGCAAGAACCTGGACGTGGCCGACTACAAGGGCCAGGTCGTCGTCATCAACGTCTGGGGCTCGTGGTGCAGCCCCTGCCGGGAAGAGGCCCAGTACTTCGCCAAGGTGTCCAAGGCGTACGAGGGCAAGGGCGTGCAGTTCGTCGGGATCAACACCCGTGACACCAGCACGACTCCCGCGGTCGAGTTCGAGAAGTCGCACGGGATCACCTACCCGAGCCTGTACGACCCCACGGGCAAGCTCATGCTGCGCTTCAAGAAGGGCACCCTGAACCCCCAGCTGATCCCCTCCACGCTCGTCATCGACCGGCACGGGAAGGTCGCCGCGCGAGCCCTGGAGGCGCTGGACGACACCACGCTGCTGAAGATGCTCAAGCCGGTCGTCGCGGAGAAGTGACGTGGTCGCGACCGTGACGCTGGGCCAGACGATGACGCTGGCCGCGAACAACCAGACAGTGCTCCACGGGGCACTGCTGGTCGCGCTGCCCGTGGCCCTGCTCGGCGGCCTCGTCTCCTTCTTCTCGCCCTGCGTGCTGCCGCTGGTGCCCGGCTACCTCTCCTACGTCACCGGCGTGGTCGGCACCGACCTGGCCGAGGCCCGGCGGGGGCGCATGGTGGCCGGCGCCGCCCTGTTCGTGCTCGGCTTCAGCGCGGTGTTCGTCTCCGGCGGTGCGCTGTTCGGGTCCTTCGGCTGGACCCTCCAGGAGCACAAGGAGACGCTGTCCAAGGTGCTCGGCGTCGTCATGGTCCTCATGGGCGTCTTCTTCATGGGGCTGATGCCCTGGTTCACCCAGCGCGAGTTCCGCTTCCACAAGCGCCCCTCCACCGGCCTGGTCGGCGCGCCGATAGTGGGCGCGCTGTTCGGGATCGGCTGGACGCCCTGCATCGGTCCGACCCTCGCGTCGGTGAACATGCTGGCGATGCAGGAGTCGAGCGCCGGGCGCGGGGCCGTCCTGATGATCGCCTACTGCCTGGGCCTCGGCGTCCCCTTCGTCCTGGCGGCCGTGGCCTTCCGCAAGGCCCTGGGCGCCTTCGGCTGGGTCAAACGCCACTATGTGTGGGTGATGCGCATCGGCGGCACGATGATGATCGTGACCGGTGTGCTGCTGCTGACCGGTGCCTGGGACAGTCTGGTGCAGCAGATGCAGACCTGGTCCAACGGCTTCACTGTGGGGATCTGATCGATGAGCAAGACCGAAACCGACGCCGGCCGGGACCAGGAGGAGCTCGGCGCCGCCGGCTCCCAGCTGTCCACCGCCCCGCCCGAGGAGACACTCTCCGGCATGCCCGCCCTCGGGGTCGTCGGCTGGATCCGCTGGTTCTGGCGGCAGCTGACGTCCATGCGGGTCGCGCTGCTGCTGCTCCTGCTGCTGTCGCTCGCCGCGATCCCCGGCTCGCTGATCCCGCAGACCGGCGCCGACGTCAACAAGGTCGACGCCTTCAAGGACATGCACAAGTCGCTGGCGCCGGTCTACGACAAGCTCGGCCTGTTCCACGTCTACAGCTCGGTGTGGTTCTCCGCGATCTACATCCTGCTGTTCATCTCCCTCATCGGCTGCATCGTGCCGCGCACCTGGCAGTTCGTCGGCCAGCTGCGCGGCCGTCCGCCGGGCGCGCCCAAGCGGCTCACCCGGCTGCCCGCGTACACGACGTGGCGTACGACGGCCGAGCCCGAGGAGGTGCGCGCGGCCGCGCTCGCGCTGCTGCGCAAGCGCCGCTTCCGCGCCCACACCGAGGGCGACGCGGTCGCCGCCGAGAAGGGCTATGTGCGTGAACTGGGCAACCTGGTCTTCCACGTCGCCCTGATCGTGCTGCTGATCTCCTTCGCCTGGGGACAGATGTACAAGTCGGACGGCACCAAGCTGATGGTGGAGGGCGACGGCTTCTCCAACGCGCTGCCGATGTACGACGACTTCAAGTCGGGCAGCCTGTTCCAGCCGGACGAGCTGGTGCCCTTCAGCTTCGACCTGAAGAAGTTCACCGGCACCTACGAGGTCAGCGGGCCCAACCGGGGCACGCCCCGCACCTACCAGGCGAAGATCGACTACAGCGTGGGGGCGGACGGCGCGCGGAAGACGACGACCATCAAGGTCAACGAGCCGCTGCACATCGGCGACTCCAAGGTCTACCTCGTCAGCCACGGCTACGCCCCCGTCGTCACGGTCCGCGACGGCAAGGGCAAGATCGTCTACAAGGACGCCGTGCCCCTGCTGCCGCTCGACGGCAACGTCACGTCCAACGGCGTGGTCAAGGTGATGGACGGCTACACGAACCCGCAGGGCAAGACCGAGCAGCTCGGCTTCCAGGCGTTCTTCGTGCCCACCTTCGACCCGAAGGCCGGCACGATGCTGTCGCAGTTCCCCGCGCTGGTGAACCCGCTGCTCGCGGTGAACGCCTACCACGGCGACCTGGGCGTGGACGCGGGCATCCCGCAGAGCGTGTACCAGCTCGACAAGACCCACATGAAGGCGTTCAAGGACGACAACGGACAGCTGCTGAAGAAGCTGCTCAAGCCCGGCGACACCCTGACGCTGCCGAACGGCGCCGGCTCGATCACCTTCGAGAAGGACGTCAAGCAGTGGGCCGGCTTCGAGATCGTCCAGGAGCCGGGCAGCGCCTGGGCCCTGGCCGGCGCGCTCGCCGCCATCTTCGGCCTGGCCGCGTCCCTGTTCATCCAGCGCCGCCGCGTGTGGGTGCGGGCGGTGCGCGGTGCCGACGGCGTGACGGTCGTCGAGATGGCCGGGCTCGGCCGCAGCGAGTCCGCGAAGCTGCCGGAGGAACTGGGCGACCTCGCCGGAATCCTCTACGACCAGGCGCCGGGGACACCCGACCCCGACGACGACCCTTCCACCTCCCCCGACCCTCACGTCGTACCTGCCGAAGGGGCTGAGAAGTGACTCTCGCCGCCGCAACACAGTTGGCCGTCGCGACCAACGAGCATCTCGCGAGCATGAGCAACACGCTCATCTACTCCGCGATGGCCGTCTACACCCTGGCGTTCTTCGCCTACATCGCCGAATGGATCTTCGGTAGTCGCAGCAAGGTGGGCCGTACCGCCAACGCGCTCACCGCCGGCGCCGCCGACACCGTCCAGCGGGTGAGCCGCCCCGCCGTCACCGTCCAGAAGGCGGGCGGCACCGCCGTGCTGGAGCGTCCGAAGGTCGTCGTCCGCTCGGCGACCGGTTCCCGCGACGTGCCGGACGGGCCCGGCGCGCACGGCGGGGACGTCCAGGGCGACCTGTACGGCCGGATCGCCGTGTCGCTGACCGTGCTGGCCTTCGTGGTGCAGCTGGCCGGTGTGGTCGCCCGCGCGGCCTCGGTGCAGCGGGCGCCGTGGGGCAACATGTACGAGTTCAGCATCACGTTCACCGCGGTCGCCGTGGGCGTGTACCTGGCGCTGCTGGGTCTGAAGAAGAACGTGCGCTGGCTGGGCCTGTTCCTCACCACCACGGTGCTGCTGCTCCTCGGCCTCGCCGTGACCGTGCTCTACACGGCCAGCGACCAGCTGGTCCCGGCCCTGCACTCGTACTGGCTGTACATCCACGTCTCCACCGCGATCTTCTGCGGCGCGGTGTTCTACGTCGGCGCGGTCGCCACCATCCTGTACCTGTTCAAGGACTCGTACGAGAACAAGCTGGAGGCCGGGATCAAGCCGGGCTCCTTCGCGTCCTCGGTCCTGGAGCGGCTGCCCGCCTCCGCGTCCCTGGACAAGTTCGCCTACCGCGTCAACGCGGCCGTCTTCCCGCTGTGGACGTTCACGATCATCGCGGGCGCGATCTGGGCGGGCGACGCCTGGGGCCGTTACTGGAACTGGGACCCGAAGGAGACCTGGTCGTTCATCACCTGGGTCGCCTACGCCTGCTACCTGCACGCCCGCGCGACGGCCGGCTGGAAGGGCCGCAAGGCCGCCTACCTGGCGATGATCGCGTTCGCGTGCTGGCTGTTCAACTTCTACGGCGTGAACATCTTCGTCAGCGGCAAGCACTCCTACGCGGGCGTGTGAGCCGAGGGTCGCCCACACTGGAGTCATGAGCGGTTCCATCGCACAGGGCACCAGTCAGACCCACGGGAACACGCACATACTGCACTTCCTGGTGCGGCTCCCGAGGCCCATGGAAGACGTCTGGACGGCGGTGGCCACCCCCGAGGGGATCGGGGCGTGGTGCACCGCCGTCGGCGCTCTCGAACCCCGGCTGGACGGCGCCGTCTCGCTGCGGGGCCTCGGCTCGGGGCGGGTCACCGCCTGGGACGTGGACCGGGTCGCGGAGTACACCCTCGACGAGGGCGGCGGGCGGCTGCGGTTCCACCTGGAGCGGGACGGGGCGGCGGAGTGCGTGCTGCGCTTCACCCATGAGTTCCAGGGCGAGGGCCCCTCGGACATGGACTGGCGCCGTAAATTCGAACAACTGATCACCGTGCTGGGGTCGGCGGTGTGACGCGGGGCACCGGAACCCGGTGCCCGCCGCGGACGCCGGGCGGCGTGCACCGCTCGCGGCACGCCCGCCGGGCGGCCGGTGCCCGCGCGTACCGCCGCCCCCTGCCGCCCCGAGGCGAGGATCCCCGGCGTCGTGGGGGTCCCGCGCTCCCAGGACGCCGCCGGGCGCGGTCACCGACCGCCCGGCGTTCCCGGAGCGCGCCGTGGTGGACGCGGAGGAGCGGCGGCCCGCGTCCGGCAAGGCGTCCTGGCCCCGCCCTCAGGTCATCGGGCAGTTCTCGGTCGGGGGCTTGCCCTGCGGCCAGGCCAGCTGGACGAACTGCGTGCCGTTCTTCGAGTTGAGCCGCACGATCGGGACGGCCTTGTCATAGGGGTTGCCGTGCCCGTCCAGGCAGATCCAGCCGCTCGCCCCGTGCACCTTCAGCGGTCCCCTGACGTGCGACCAGGCGCGTCCGACAGCCGAGAGAGGGGGCGTCGTCCCGCCCCGCGGCACCGAGTGGTGGATGCCGTTCACCGCGAGCTGCATCGCGTCGTAGCCGATGATCAGCTGGCCGTCGTCGAGCGCGACCGGGCCGATCGGCCTCCGCTTGTCGTTGTCCAGCAGCCCCTTCAGGATGTCGTAGTCCGCCGTGGATCCGCCGGTCTTCGGCGGGTTCTCCGCCCAGGCGTCCGGGTGGGCGAGGGACGTGTAGAGCAGGGTGATGTTGTTCCCCAGGGCGTCCCGGTCCAGGTTCTTGTCGTAGGTGAGGTAGGAGGCCTCGTCACCGGTGAGGACCTGGAAGGAGTTGCCGGGGCAGCCGTTGTGGCCGCCCAGCGCGTTGATGAACTGCTGGAGCTGGGCGTGCCGTCCCGCGAACAGGATCGTGCGGGTGCCCTGGGTGGTGCTGCACAGCGTGGGCACGATGTTCCCGAACTCCGTCGAGGCGTCGGACCGGGCGAAGGACTGCTGTCTGTCGTACGAGATGTCCAGCAGGGAGGTGAGCGACCGCTTGAGCGAGTTCGTGTACGGGTCGCCCGGCTCGTCGTACACCAGGATGGGCTTGCTCGCGTTCTTCTTGGCGAAGGAGGCGAGCGCGCGGGCCTCGTCGGTGTTGGTCGGCGCCACCCGGGCGAGGCCGGGGTAGGGGTCCGGGTTCCTGCCGGGCCGTCCGTTGGCCAGGTCGTCGGCGGTGATGGAGGAGCCGACCACCGGGATGCGGTACTTGGTCAGTGCCGCGACGGCGTCCTTGTTGGGGTCGGTGCTCTGCCCTATGCCGACCACCGCCCGCAGCCGGTCCGCGCTCCGGGTCATGCGGTCCAGCTGATCGACCGTCGGCTTCCAGCTGTCCTTGCCCGTGCCCGAGTTGGCGAGCACCAGGCGGATCTTCGGGGGCTGCCCGGTGGGGTCGTGGTTGGCCGCGTACTGCGCGAGATAGGCGCCCTGGAGCTGGTGCTCGATGTCGTTCAGATCGGTCGGCGCGGTGGAGGTGAACGGCAGCATCAGCGCCACCGTCACGTAACTGCCCGGCTCCAGCGTGGAGTTCTCCTTGCGGATCGAATCCACCACCTGGTGGAACTGGTCCTGCCCGAAGTCGTACGGCCCGGTCGCCACGCCCAGGCACTCCTCGCCGCCCGCGGGCCGCGACACTCCCGGCGCGCACTGGCGGGCCTCGCGCATCGCGGTGCGCACCCCGAAGACCCCGGCGGCCACCAGCACCGCCGCCAGCGCCAGGGACAGATACCGGCGCAGCGGGATCTCCCACACGTGCTCGCGTACCCAGCTCCCCATGCCCCCGCCCGCCATCAGGCCTCCCCACGCCCGTCGTCCTCAGGATCCTCCGGGCCCTCCAGCGGGCGCCCGGCCAGCACGGCGGCCGGCCAGTCCCGGGAGGCCCGCCACAGCAGCGCGCCCGCCGCGGGGCGCAGATTGGACAGCTGTTCCAGCTCGAAGCGGAGCCGGTCGCACACCTTCGGGTCGGGCAGCACCAGCGGGTCCGTCAGCTCCCACACGGCGTGCAGCAGCCGTCGTATCCGCAGGTGCAGTACGGCGTCGACGTCCTGCGGCACCGGGTAGGCGGCGTCCGTCGTCCCGAGCGCGACCGCGGCCCGCCGGTCGCCGCGCCCGCCGAAGTCACGGCCCTCGGCGTCGTGCGCGTGGAAGTAGGGCGCGGACGCGATGAAGCGCAGGGTGCGCAGCCACCCGCGGATGTCCGCGGTGGCGAAGTCGTCCCGCAGCCGCGCGACCGCGGGCTCGGCGTCCCCGAGGGCGAGTTCGTGGTGCAGCCGGTAGGGCGCCTGCTCCGGCTCCGCGTAGTGCTCGATCAGCGTCTCGTGCGCGCGGCGCCAGGACGTGTGGTCCTCGTCGCGCAGATGCAGCCTCAGCAGCAGCAGCGCCCGCACGAACGGATCGCCGACGAACTGGTCCGGCACGCCGGGCAGCCCCTCCGCGGCGAGCGAGGTCTGCAGGGCGCGTATGTCCGCGGGCCCGAAGGTGTCCGGCAGCAGCGCCGTGGCCAGGGCGCGGGCCGAGCCGTGGTCGTGGGCGGCGGCCAGCACGGTCAGCTCCTCCAGGTACTCGGCCGGCACCAGCCGGTCCAGCAGCGCCTGGTGGGCGGGCAGCGCCGGCTGGTCCTCGGCCGGCCGGACCTCCGCGGTGAGCAGCTCGCCCAGCGAGGTGACCCCGGGCAGGTGCTGCGCGGCCGACTGGGCGAGCAGCACGACGCCGAGCGGGTTGCCGCCGGTCAACCGGTGTGCGGCGGAGGGGAGATGGGAGGGCACGGCGGTGTCCGCGCAGAGCGCGCCGACGATGTGCAGGGTGTCGTCGGCCCCGAGCGGGGGCAGCGCGACCAGCAGGGCGCGCGAGGAGGGAGCCGAGTCCGGTGCCCAGTCGGTGCGCCGGGCGACCTCGGCCAACTGCCGCCGTGCCGCGTTGGGCAGCTCCTCGCGTCCGTCACCGCGCCGGGCGGCCACGAAGGCGACGCGGTCGCCGATGCCCTCGGCGCGGTCGCGCAGCACGGCCGCGGTCAGCTCGGGGCCCGGTGTCGTCTGGGCGTTGTCGAGCAGCACCAAGGGCCGGCCGAGGCGCTGCATCCTCGCCATGAACCCCGTGTACGCCTCGGTCAGGTCGGCGAGCATGGCCCGGACCAGGTACCGCTCCGCGTGCTCGCGCGAGCCGCCCCCGTCGCGGAAGTGCTGGGACAGCAGGATCAGCCCGCGCTGGGCGTTGCCACCCGCGTTCGGGTACGACCGGTACCACTCGGACGCCTTCTGCTGCCGGTGGCCCGTGAACCCCTCGGCGATGGACTCCAGGGTGGCCTCGATGGCGCCCGAGACCAGCGGAGTGGTGTGGGTGGTGGCCGCGACCACCTTCGCCGCGACCTTGCCCGCCCAGCGGCCGGCGAACGCGCCGAACTTCCCGCCCCGGTCGTTCAGCAGCAGGATCCGCTCGACCTCCCGGCGGATCCGGTCCGCCTCGGCGTCGCCCCAGCCGCCCGCGGCCACCGCGACCAGGCCCGCCATCAGCCGCGGGAAGGCGATCCGCCCCGCGCCGGTCACCGGCTCGGCCAGCTGTTCGGCGATCACCAGCAGCGCCGCGGCCGACGGCGACCAGGACTCGGGCGGCCGCCCCGTGGGCGGCTCGGCGAACTGGCGTGCCGCGCAGTCGATCAACGCGACCGGCGTGTGCCCCTGGTAGGCGTCCCGCAGCGCGCCGAGCACCGCGGTCTTGCCCATTCCCCGGGCGCCGGTGAGCACCACGAAGGGCGGCTCGTCCGGGTGCTCCAGGGAGTGGGCGCGATGGCGTCCGGGGACCAGGCCCACCAGGCGCGGCGCGAGGCCGGCCGGATCCGCGTCGAAGAGCGCCCCCCGCCCGTGCAACCGTGTGTGCACCGCATCTCCCCCCTCAACAACAGTGTAGAAAGGGGTAGTTGCTCCGTGCCAGGGCCAGTGTTGCCCGGTTGGATAACGATGTGCGTTCACGACACCGCCGACAGGCGACCGTGGCCCGCCGAGGCGATGTGGTCCCGCAGCCGTTCCACGTACAGGCGCATGTTCTTCCCGGCGACGTCGGTGTCCGGGTAGCGGCCGGCCACCCACAGCCCCTCGTGCTGCCGGTTCACCCACACGCACACCTGGTCGCCGTAGGACACCCGCAGCAGCGCGTGCGCCCGCATGTCCTCCCACCGCTCGGCGCCGGGCACGGCGCGGGTGTCGACGTAGGAGACGATCGAGTACAGGTCCGGCGAGGTGGGCCGGAAGTCCGCGCCGAGCAGCGCCAGCACCCGGGCCAGCGGCATCCGGGCCAGCTTCCGGGCCGCGCCGAGTTCCGCGCGTACGGCCCGCAGGACGTCCGGGAAGCCGCGGGTGCCCGTCAGCGGTACCTCGATGGGGGCGCCGCCCACGTACCAGCCCACCGAGTCGGTCCAGCGCGAGCGCACCCGGGTGTGGAAGGGCACCACCGTCCGGTACACCGACTGCCCGCCCAGCTCCTGCACGATGAGCGCGGTCGCCGCGAGCACGCCGACGAGGCTCCCGCCGTACGGCCGGCAGTACGCCTCGAAGGCGGCCGCCGCCCGCGCGTCCGCGAGCGGCTCGCACAGCATCGACTGCCGGGGCAGCGGCGCGCCGGGCGTGAGGCCGAGGTCCACGGGGAAGGCCGGCAGCGTGCCGCCGCCGCGCCGGATGAACTCCCGCCAGCGCGCCACGGTGTCGTGCCCGCCGTCCAGCCGGTCCGCGTCGGCCCGCTCGATCTCGCAGAAGTCGACGTAACTGGCGGCGGGGGCCGGGGATTCGGCCGGGCGGCCCTCCTTGATCGCGGCGTACAGTCCGTGCACCTCGGCGGCGATCCGGGTCAGCGAGTAGGCGTCCACGTTGCTGTGGTCGAAGGCCAGGTAGACGCTGGTGGAGTCGTCGCGCACGACGGCGGTGTAGATGAGGTTGGGCCAGCGCAGGGCGTCGGCGACGGCGTCGAACCGGTCCTGGAGATGCCGGACGAGCGCGCCGGCGTCGTCGAAGTCCCCGGCCTCCTCCCGGTGCAGGGACACGTCGGCGGCATCGAGGGTGAACCGGCGCAGTTGGTCACCGGCCCAGCGGAACCCGCTGCGCAGCGTCTCGTGCCGCAGCGTCCAGGTCCGCAGTGCCTCCTGGAGCGCGTCGAGGTCGGCCCGGCCCGGCAGGTCGAAGGCGGTGCCGAGCCAGGTGGGCACGAACAGCCCGTCGTCCCGTACGCACTTGGCGGTGCGGATGTGCGACTCCTGGATGTAGGCCGGCGGCCTGGAGTCCTCCGGCAACCGCGTCGCCGCCGCCACGGTGGCCGGGCTCAGCGTCCACTCGACGAGCCGTCCCGGCCGTACCCCGCAACGCTGGATGTCAGTGATTCGCACGCGTCTCCCATCGAAGAGGGGGCCCTGCTGAATAGGGCCCCCTCCAGGGCAATGCCGTGGGAGGCGACGGGGACATGCCCGCCCGGACCATTTCAACGAAACGGGTGTCAGGCCGAACGGGGGACTGATTAACCGACGGTGACCGCGTGGGCGTCGCCGCTCAGTCGGTGCCGGAGTCCGCCGCGACCGCCCGCCAGATCCGCTCGGGCAGGAGAACGGCCGCCCGGTCGAGGTCGACGTCGTCGATCCCGGACAGCCACCGTCGGGCGATCCCGACCACCGGACCGAGGACCAGGGACTCGATCAACGGGGGTTCCAGCGGCGCGAGTTCACCCCGCTCGACATACCCCTGGATCCACTGGACGAGGGGCGGGACGCGGGCCTCCTGCGCGTCCCGCAGCCGCCGCCCGTCGGCCATGGCCCGGCGGTCGGCGTGCGCCGAGTGCAGCAGCCGTGCCGCGGCCCGGTGCTCCTGCACGAAGCCCAGGTACGCCCTGACCAGCGCCCGGATACCCGTGCGCGCCGTACGCGTGTGCTCCAGCGCGGCCAGCGTCTCCCCGAGCAGGCGCCCGAGCCACCGGTCCACCAGGGCGTCCAGCAGGCCGTCGATGCTGCCGAAGTGGTGGTAGAGGCTGCCCAGACTGACCCCGCTCGCCCGGGTGATCGCGGCAACCGTCAGCCCCTGTTCGCCCGTCTCCGCGTACACGCGGAGCGCTGCGTCCAGGAGCTGTTCGACGGTGGCCTCGCCACGCTGCTGCTTACGGCTCATTGGAATGCTTTTCTAGAAGGAAATTTTGGTTCGGTGGGCTGGAGCGCTCACACTGGTGCCACCATCCTCACATCCCGCAGGGGGAGACAGGTGAACGGGGAAGACAACGGGGTCGAGCCGCTGGACGGTGCGGACCCTCGGCGGATCGGGCCGATTCCGCTGGTGGGGCGGCTCGGCACCGGCGGCATGGGGCGGGTGTACCTCGGGGTGTACGAGGGCCGCTACGCCGCCGTGAAACAGGTGCTCCCCTCCGTCGTCGGCGAGGACAAGGACTTCGTCCGCCGCTTCGGGCACGAGCTGGACAACCTCGCCCGGCTGCCCGCCGACGCCACCGCCCGGCTGCTCGTCGGGGACAAGGACGCCCGGCCGCCGTGGTTCGCCACCGCGTACGTGCCCGGACTGACCCTGCGCGAGGCCGTCGAGGCGCACGGCGGACCGCTGCCGGGCGAGTCGCTGTGGCTGCTGCTCCGCGAGGCGGCGGCCGACCTCGCGGCGGTTCACGCCCTGGACATGGTGCACCGGGACGTCAAGCCGTCCAACGTCATGCTGACCCTCGACGGCGTGACCCTCATCGACTTCGGGGTCGCCCGCGCCGCCGACCAGAGCCAGCTGACCCGGACCGGCGTGGTGGTGGGGACCCCGGCGTACATGTCGCCCGAACAGGCGGCGGGCCAGCGGCCGTTGACCAGCGCCGTGGACGTCTTCGCCCTCGGCTCGATCGTGGCCTACGCCGGCTGCGGGCGCCCGCCGTTCGGCGACGAGTCCGGGCACGCGGTGCTGTACCGGATCGTGCACGAGGAGCCCGATCTCGGCGAACTGCGCGAGATCGACGCGGAGCTGGCCGAGGTCGTCGCCGCCTGCCTGGACAAGGACCCCGAGAACCGGCCCACGGCGGCGGACCTGGCGGACCTGGCCGCCGGACGGGCGCCGTCCGCCGAGCCGCTCTGGCCCGCGTCGATCACCGAACTCCTGCGGTCCCGGGCCGAGTTCGCGGCGCAGGTGCCACAGGTGCCGCAGGCGGAGGAGGAGGCGCGGACGGCGTCCGAGCCCGCGCCGACCGCTCCGGGTCCCGGCGGGAGCGTGCCCGGGTCGCGGCCCGCGTCCGGGTCCGAGCCCGCGGTCGTCGTGGGCGAGGGCGGGGCGAAACGGCGCGGACGGAGCCGTCGTACCAAGGTGTTCCTGGCCGTCGTGCCGGTCGTGGTCGTGGCCGGTGCCGCCACCCTCGCCGTGCAACTGGTGCCGTACGCCACCGGCCCCCACCGCGACGGCGCGGCCGGCACGCCGGGTCCCTCCGTCTCCGCGCCGGCCGGTGCCACGGCGTCCGGCGCCTCGGGAACCCCCGGGCCGACCGGCAAGGGCTCGGCGTCCCCGGCGGGGGACAAGAAGCACGACAAGAGGGCCGGGAAGGGGCAGGACGCCAAGGGCGCCGACGGCTCGGGCTCGGATTCCGGCTCCGGCTCCGGTGCCGGTGCCGGTTCGGCTTCCGGCGGTGGGTCGGGTTCCGGTACCGGTTCCGGCGGCTCGGGCACCTCCGGCGGCTCGGGCACCTCCGGCGGAGGGAGCGGCGGTTCCAGCGGCGGCACCTCGGGCGGCGGCTCCACCGGCGGTACGACCGGTGGCACCTCGGGCAGCGGCGGCTCCACGGGTGGCTCCGGTGGCTCGGGCGGTTCCACCGGAGGCTCCTTCCGCCTCAAGAACGCCGAGAACGGCGAGTGCGTCACCCAGGTCTACGGCGCCGCCGCCCTCGGCGGCTGCGACGCCGCCACCGCCCGCTGGACCTTCCGCAGCGCCTCCGGCGGCACCGTGAAGATCATCAACGTCTCCACGGGCGCCTGCCTCAGCGCCAACATGAAGGGCCAGAACGTGTTCGTCGGCGACTGCGGCAGCGTCAGCTCCGCGATCCTGTGGCACACCGGCTCCGGCAACACGCTGAGCACGGCGTTCGACGGCGGCTGCCTCGCCCTGTCCTTCGGGAGCAACATCTCCACCCAGACCTGCCGGCCGGGCACGGCCGCCCAGAACTGGGCGAGGACCTGACGCCGCCGCCGTACCCGTCAGCCGCCGATCATCCCGACGACCGCCCGCACCGCCTCGGCGACCGGCTGCCCCACCGTCCCGACCATCGACGCGATCCCGGCGACGGCCATGAGCGCCCGCTGGCGTTCCTGGGCGGGCACGGCCGCGTCGGTGGTCGCCGCCCGCACGGACTCGTCGAGCAGCGCCGCGCTGGACTCCGGCACCCGCGTCCGCAACTCCGCGACCAGGCGCCGGAGTTCGGCGAGTGCCGCGACCAGCGCGGGGTCCTGCGCCGGCTGCGCGCCGCCCATGTTCTTGACGATGCCCTTGTTGCCCTGGCCGCCGTACATGTTCACGTTGTCGCCGTAGTGGTAGCTGTCGCCGCTCATGACCCGATCCCCACGTTTCCGCTGCCGCCGTACATGTTGACGTTGTCGCCGAAGTAGTAGTTCCTGGGCGAGACGGTGAGGCTGTGCACCGTCACCCGCAGCTCGGTGTCCGGGTGTTCGATGGCGTACGAGAGCTGCCCCACGAGCTGGTCCAGGTATCCCCGGTCCGGGCTGGTGACCAGCGCGGTGGACGCGCCCGAGGTCTCCACCGCGAGGACGTACTGCGAGGGCGCGGTCAGGACGCCGAGCATGTCGATCAGGAAGAAGATCTCGGCGAGGGCGGCGACGATCCACACGAAGCCGACGTAGCCGGCCGCGCCGGACCGCCCGTCCGACCCGCCCAGCGCCAGCACGGGCAGGCTGGGCAGCATCACGAGCATCGCGACCGCGAGGGTCCCGGCGCTGTACCGCAGGAACCGCAGCACCGCCTCCTTGCGCTTGGGACGCAGGTCGAAGGAGTAGACGCGGGCGATGTTGGCCAGCGGGTAGACGGCCCTGCCGATCCACAGGATGCGCTTGCTGACGCGCAGGTCGAGCGTCTGCGGCGTCTGGTGCGGCGGGGGCGCGGGCACGTCCGGCATGGGGGGCGCGGAGGCCGGCGCCGAAGCGGGCGGCGGTCCGGGTGGCGGTCCGGGCGGCGGGGTGGCCGGCGCGGGTGGTAAGTCCTGTGCGGGGCGCTCGGGCCCCTGGCCGTACTGCATCTGCTGTCGTCCCCCAGAGGTCGGGCAGAAGTGACTGCTCGGTGACCGACCATTAACGCGAGCCGAGCGCGGCCCTGGCAAGTGGTTAAGCACACCCCGTCCGGCCGCGGGCCGGGGCCCGGTGGACGGGTTCGGGCGGGCCGTGGCAGATACTGGGACGCATGGCTTACGACGATCTTCGCTCCCTGCTGCGGGCCCTGGAGCGCGAGGGAGACCTCAAGCGCATCAAGGCCGAGGTCGACCCCTACCTGGAAGTCGGGGAGATCGTCGACCGGGTGCAGAAGTCCGGCGGCCCGGCGCTGCTCTTCGAGAACGTCAAGGGCTCGGCGATGCCGCTGGCCATGAACGTCTTCGGCACCGACCGACGGCTGCTCAAGGCGCTCGGCCTGACGTCGTACGGCGAGATCTCCGACAAGATCGGCGGCCTGCTGCGGCCCGAGCTGCCGCACGGCTTCGTCGGTGTGCGCGAGGCATTCGGCAAGCTGGGCGCGATGGCGCACGTGCCGCCGAGGAAGATCAAGGAAGCGCCGGTGCAGGAGGTCGTCCTGCGGGGCGACGACGTCGACCTCGACCGGCTCCCCGCGCTGTTCACCTGGCCCGAGGACGGCGGCTCCTTCTTCAACCTGGGCCTGACCCACACCAAGGACCCCGAGAGCGGCATCCGCAACCTCGGCCTCTACCGCCTCCAGCGCCACGACAAGCGCACCATCGGCATGCACTGGCAGATCCACAAGGACAGCCGGAACCACTACCAGGTCGCCGCCCGCCGGGGCGAGCGGCTGCCGGTCGCCATCGCCTTCGGCTGCCCCCCGGCCGTCACCTACGCCTCCACCGCGCCGCTGCCCGGCGACATCGACGAGTACCTGTTCGCCGGGTTCATCGCGGGCAAGCGGATCGAGATGGTCGACTGCAAGACGGTCCCGCTCCAGGTACCGGCCAACGCCGAGGTCGTCCTGGAGGGCTGGCTGGAGCCCGGCGAGATGCTGCCCGAGGGCCCCTTCGGCGACCACACCGGCTTCTACACCCCGCAGGAGCCGTTCCCCGCGCTGAAGATCGACTGCGTGACGATGCGGAAGCGACCGCTGCTCCAGTCGATCGTGGTCGGCCGCCCGCCGACCGAGGACGGCCCGCTCGGCCGCGCCACGGAGCGCTTCTTCCTGCCGCTGCTGAAGATCATCGTGCCGGACATCGTGGACTACCACCTGCCCGAGGCCGGCGGCTTCCACAACTGCGCGATCGTCTCGATCGACAAGAAGTACCCGAAGCACGCGCAGAAGGTCATGCACGCGGTCTGGGGTGCGCACATGATGTCGCTCACCAAGCTGATCGTGGTCGTGGACGCGGACTGCGACGTCCACGACCTGCACGAGGTCGCCTGGCGCGCCCTCGGCAACACCGACTACGCCCGTGACCTCACGGTCGTGGAAGGCCCCGTGGACCACCTCGACCACGCCTCCTACCAGCAGTTCTGGGGCGGCAAGGCCGGGATCGACGCCACCCGCAAGTGGCCGGAGGAGGGCTACACGCGCGACGGCGGGTGGCCGGAGATGGTCCTGTCGGACCCGGATACGGCGGCCCTGGTCGACCGCCGCTGGAAGGAGTACGGCCTGTGAGCACGGCCGCCGCAATCCCCCGGCCGGGACGCACCAAGGCGTTCCTGCGCCTGGTGATGATCGAGCACTCGGTCTTCGCGCTGCCCTTCGCCTACATCGCCTCGCTGACGGCGATGTTCGAGCTGGACAAGGACATCCACTGGGCCCGGCTGCTGCTGGTCACGGTCTGCATGGTCGGTCTGCGCACCTTCGCGATGGCCGTGAACCGGATCATCGACCGGGAGATCGACGCCCGTAACCCGCGCACGGCCCACCGCGAACTGGTGACCGGCGCGATGTCGGTACGGCACGCCTGGACGGGCGCGCTGGTCGCGCTGGTGGTCTTCCTGGGCGCGGCGGCGCTCCTGAACCCGCTCTGCCTGGCCCTCGCCCCCGTCGCGGTGATCCCGATGGTGGTCTACCCCTACGGGAAGCGGTTCACGA
Organism: Streptomyces hygroscopicus subsp. hygroscopicus; assembly: GCF_030269125.1. GTDB lineage: Bacteria > Actinomycetota > Actinomycetes > Streptomycetales > Streptomycetaceae > Streptomyces > Streptomyces hygroscopicus_C. The sequence continues at coordinate 133,492 of NZ_BSSM01000017.1, forward strand.
ACTTCCCGCAGGCCATCCTGGGGATCGCCCAGGCCATGGGCCCCATCGGCGGCTGGCTCGCCATCTCGGGCAGCTGGTCCTGGGACGCGGTGATCCTCGGCCTCGCGGTCGGCGTCTGGATCGGCGGCTTCGACCTGATCTACGCCTGCCAGGACGTGGAGACCGACCGGGCGATCGGCGTGAAGTCGGTCCCGGCCCGCTTCGGCATCCCGGCCGCCATCCGGGGTGCCCGCGTCTGCCACGCGATCACCACCGCGCTGTTCGTCTGGTACGCCCTCGCGACCCACGCCGGCGCCTTCTTCTGGCTCGGCCTGGTGATCGTCGCCGGGGCCTTCCTGTACGAGCACAGCATCGTGCGCCCGCACGACCTGTCCCGCCTCAACCGGGCGTTCTTCAGCGTCAACGGGTTCATCGGCATCGCGCTTTTCGTGTGCGCCCTGCTGGACCTGCTGGTCCGGGGCCTCACGGTCCGATGACGCCCGAACAAGGGGCCTCGGCCCGCTTCTTGCGCCCACCCGGCCTGAGCCCGGGTGGGCGCGCCGGTACGCTCAAGGTGTGAACGCAGGAGAAACGCGGCGCGTGCCTTGGATCGTGGGGGTGTCCGGTGCTTCCGGGACACCGTATGCGGCTGCCGTGCTGCGGGCGCTGCTGGGGGCGGGGGAGGCGGTGGACCTGGTGGTCAGCCGGGCCTCCCGGCTGACGCTGCTGGACGAGACGGGGATCTCGTTCCGGGACGCCCACTGGCAGGACGACCTGCGGGAATGGCTGGCCCGTGGTGCCGACGGCAAGCCCGGGACCTTCGATGTGGACCTCGGCGGGGTGCGGTACTGGAACGCGGGTGACCTCGCGGCGGGACCGTCGTCGGGGTCGTACCCGGCGAAGGGCATGCTGATCGTGCCCGCCTCCACGGCCTGTGTGGCCGGGGTCGCGCTGGGCCTGTCCAAGGACCTGCTCCAGCGCACGGCGAGCGTCACACTGAAGGAACGCCGCACCCTCGTCGTCGCCGTGCGGGAGACCCCCCTGAACGGTCAGACCCTGCGGCACCTCGTCGCCCTGGACGACGCCGGCGCCTCGGTCGTCCCCGCCTCGCCGGCCTTCTACGCGGGTGCCACGCACATCCAGGATCTGGTGGACTTCGTCGCCGGGCGGGTGCTGGACGCGGCGGGCGTCGAACACGGCCTGTACCGGCGCTGGCGGGGCGGGCTGGGCGGCGGCTCCACCCGCCAGGAGCAGTAGCGCCGGCGGCAGCAGTAGCGCCGGCGGCAGCAGTAGCGCCGGTGGCAGCAGTAGCGCTCTACCCCTCATCACTCGAGAACTCTTCAGCGGAAGGCTTCGATCGCATGGACGCGGTGGACAGGCAGCTCATCCAGGCCCTGAGGGAGAACGGCCGGGCCTCCTACGCGGAGCTGGGGCGCCTCGTCGGCCTGTCGGGCCCGAGCGTCACGGACCGCATCAACCGGCTGGAGGCGGCCGGGGTCATCACCGGTTACCGCGCCACGGTCGACGCGGCCTCGCTCGGCCTCGGCGTCACCGCCCTGATCGGCATCTCGCTGTCCGACGCGGCCGACCACGAGGACGTGGCGCAGCGGCTGCGGGACCTCAAGGAGATCGAGGACTGCTGGTTCATCGCCGGTGACGACTCCTTCATGCTCAAGGCGCGCGCGGCGGACGTGGACGGTCTGGAGCGGATCATCCGCCGGCTCAGCGGGACGAAGGGCGTGTCGCGGACCCGTACCACCATCGTGCTGTCCACGAAGTGGGAGAACCGGGTCGGGGAGCTGCCGGAAGAGGTGTAGGGATACCGTAGGCCGAGCTGTCGTAGAAAGGTGTTGGCATGGACGTCGGGCTCAAGCGCGAGCTGGAGGAGAAGGTCCGCTCCGGTGAGCGGCTGACCCGCGAGGACGGCATCGCGCTGTACGAGTCGGACGACCTGGCCTGGCTCGGCGGTCTGGCGCACGAGGTGCGGACGCGCAAGAACGGCGACGTCGTGCACTTCAACGTCAACCGGCACCTGAACATGACGAACGTGTGCACGGCCTCCTGCGCGTACTGCTCCTTCCAGCGCAAGCCGGGGGAGAAGGACGCGTACACGATGCGCATCGAGGAGGCCGTCAAGCTCGCGAAGGCGATGGAGACGGAGAACCTCACCGAGCTGCACATCGTCAACGGGCTGCACCCGAACCTGCCGTGGCGCTACTACCCGCGCTCGCTGCGCGAGCTGAAGGCGGCGCTCCCGAACGTCTCCCTCAAGGCCTTCACGGCGACGGAGATCCACCACTTCGAGACGATCTCCGGGCTGTCGGCCTCGGAGATCCTGGACGAGCTGATCGACGCGGGTCTGGAGTCGCTCACCGGCGGTGGCGCGGAGATCTTCGACTGGGAGGTCCGCCGGCACATCGTGGACCACCGGACCCACTGGGAGGACTGGTCCCGGATCCACCGGCTGGCGCACGAGAAGGGTCTGAAGACCCCGGCCACGATGCTCTACGGCCACATCGAGGAGCCGCGCCACCGCGTCGACCACGTGCTGCGCCTCCGCGAGCTCCAGGACGAGACCGGCGGCTTCCAGGTCTTCATCCCCCTGCGCTACCAGCACGACTTCGTGGACATGAAGGACGGCAAGGTCCGCAACCGCCTCCAGGCGCGGACGACGATGGCGACGGGTGCCGAGGCCCTGAAGACCTTCGCGGTCTCCCGCCTGCTGTTCGACAACGTCCCGCACGTGAAGGTCTTCTGGGTCATGCACGGCGTCCAGACCGCCCAGCTGGCCCTCCAGCACGGCGCGGACGACATGGACGGGTCGGTCGTCGAGTACAAGATCACCCACGACGCCGACAACTACGGCACCCCGAACAAGCTGACCCGCGAGGACCTCCTGGACCTCATCCGCGACGCCGGGTTCCGCCCCGTGGAACGCAACACGCGCTACGAGATCATCCGCGAGTACGACCCCGCCGATCCGGCACGCCGGGACTCCCCCCAGCCGATGCGCGTCTGACGACCTCTCGCCCACCCATCCGTCCCGGCCGGCCGGCGGGTGGGCGGTAACCGTCCGGCCGGGGCGAGCGGGCCCCGCCCAAGGGGGCGCGGGGAACCGCGCGGCCGGCCACGACCGGCCCGCACCCGGCGAACACGCCTCCTCAACTCCAGCTGGGCGACGGCCCGTACGCCGGCTTGTACGGAATCGGCCGGCCGGTGTGCGCGTCGAGCACGACCCGGTCGCCCACCGGCTGCGCCAAGCGGACCGTCACCTGGCGCGGCCTCGCCTGCTTGGTGCAGTCGCCGTGCTCCTGGTTCTCGACGGCGCCGGAGAGCACGACGCTGCCGGCGGTCTCCAGGACGGTCACCACGGGCCCGTCGTCGCAGACGCCGTCGAGGGCGATCACCGTCACCGAACGCCCGTCCACCGCGATCCGGACCACCCGGTCGAGGGGCTGCCCCGGGACCCCGCCGCCCGGTCCGATCGGCGGCCGGGGGAGCGGTGACGCGGTGACGGCGGCCCGCGTGAGCGGGTCCGCGTAGCCCTCCAGGGAGAACAGCCAGGCAGGGACCACCGCCGGGCCCCGGCTGGTGGCCACGGTCATCCGGCCCGGCTTCGCACCGGTCACGGTGAGGTGCGGCTTTCCGTCGACGCGACCGCCCGCCAGGGCGTCGTACGACTCCGCCGCCCCCACCATCGGCCGTGTGACCGACCTGCCCCCGGCCCACGTCACCCGCCCGTTCTCCGGTCCGGCACCGGGCAGCGCGCCCCGCGGGACCACGGCGTGGTCCCGAAGGGCCTCCTCTTCCGCCCGGCTCCGCAGACCGCCCCGCGGCAACTGGAGCACGTCCCCCCTGGGGTGGTAACCGGCCCGCCACGCGGCCGCGGCGGCCGACCCGTCCCACCCCTTCGCGACCCGGGCGGCCCGGCGCGCGGACGCCGTCCCGTCGTCACCGGCGCCCTCGTGCCCACCGCAGCCGGCGACGGCCGCCAAGGCCGCCGCCCCGAACAGGCTCACCGAGCGCAGCATCCGTACCCGCACGGGGGCCCCTCCCGGAAAACGCGCGCTTCCCTCCCGGCGACACCGGTCCTACCCAGGAGTGAGCCCTGCCGTTCACGCTCCCCCCGGACGGGTACCCGGAGGACATGCCCTCCGCGACCACCCCCGAGGACGCCTACACCGCCGCCCCCTTCGTTCCCGCCCGCGGTGGGCTCGACGCGCTGCGCAGGGCGGCGGCCGACTGCCGGGGCTGTCCCCTGCACGGCCCGGCCACCCAGACCGTCTTCGGGGAGGGGGACGCGGACGCCCGCGTGATGCTCGTGGGGGAGCAGCCCGGTGATCAGGAGGACCGCCAGGGCAGGCCCTTCGTGGGGCCGGCCGGGCGGCTTCTGCACCGGGCGCTGGAGGAGGCCGGTCTGGACCCGGCGGAGGCGTACGTCACCAACGCGGTCAAGCACTTCAAGTTCGCGCAGACCGAGCCCCGCAAGCGGAGGATCCACCGCGCCCCGACCCTGCGGGAGATGACCGCCTGCGCCCCCTGGCTGGCGAGGGAACTGGCGCTGGTGGAGCCGGAACTGGTCGTCATCCTCGGTGCCACCGCGGGCAAGGCCCTCCTCGGGTCGTCCTTCAGGGTCGGGCAGGTCCGCGGCACCGTCATCGAGCGGGACATCCACGGCCGCCCCGAACGCCTCCTTCCCACCGTCCACCCGTCCTCCGTGCTCCGGGCCGACGACCGCGACACGGCCTACCGGGGGCTCCTGGACGATCTGAAAGTCGCCGCACGCGCCCTTGGTAATGGATAAGATGCGCTTGTGGCCCTTACCTTCACTCTGGAACCTCCTCTCACCCCCGCACTCCGCGACGGCCTCCTCGACCTGTGGACGGACGTGTCGAACGCGGGCGGTGCCGTCGGTTTCGTCCCTCCGGTCCGCCGCGAGGAGACAAGGCCCGAGCTGGTGCGCCACCTGGTGCAGATGGCCGAGGGCCGCACCCGGCTCCTCGTCGGCCAGGACGCGCACGGCACGCCGGTCGCCGCCGCGTTCCTCACCTCGAACCCACAGCACCTGAACGCGCACTGGCTGTCGCTGTACTCCGTGATGGTGCACCCCCGCCACCAGGGCGAGGGCCACGGCCGCGATCTGCTGGCCGCCGCCGAGGACGCGGCCCGCGCGACGGACGGCATCGAGGCGATCCGCCTGTCCTGCCGGGGCGGCCAGGGCCTGGAGCGGTTCTACGCCTCCTGCGGCTACAAGGAGGTCGGCCGCGTTCCCGGCGCCGTACGCGTCGCGCCGGACGACGACCGCGACGAGATCTTCATGCTCCTGTCCCTGGGCCGCTGAGCCACCCCCTCCCGACCCCGCTGCATGGTCGCCCGCCTGGCGTGCTTCACTGGACGATGACCCCTTTTGGAATCGGACGAGTGGATTGAGATGCTCCGCTACACGCTGATGCGCCTCGGTATCTTCGCGGGCTGCCTCCTGGTCGTCTGGGGAGCCGTCTACTCCGGCATCTTCCCGCGCGGCTTCGGCGCCTCCAACGGCCTGTGGGTGCTGCTGCTCGCCCTGGTCATCTCGGCGCCGATCAGCTGGGTGGCGCTGCGCAAGGAGCGGGACCGGGCGTCGATGCAGGTCGTGGGCCGCGTCGACCGCATGAAGGCGAACCTGGAGGCGAACCGCAGCCAGGAGGACGTCGCCGACGACGGCGCGCGGGCGCAGAGCCAGCCGTCCTGACGACACCCATCGCCCCCCGGCCAAGATCGCCGAAGGGCGGATGACGGCCCCGGCATCCCTCTAGTCTTGCCCTCATGGGTGACGGCAGGACCAAACGGATGCCGAGGGTGGAGCGCGAGCGGCAGATGCTCGACGCCGCCGTGGAGGTCATCGCCCGGCACGGGTACACGGCCGCGTCGATGGACGAGATCGCCGAACTGGCGGGTGTCTCCAAGCCGTTGGTCTACCTCTACCTCAACTCCAAGGACGACCTCTTCACCGCGTGCATCCGCCGCGAGGCCGCCGCCCTGACCGAGGCCGTCCGCGCGGCGGTCCGCCCCTGTCTCCCCGCAGACCGCCAACTCTGGGACGGTGTCCAGGCGTTCTTCGCCTACACCGCCGAACACCCCGACGGCTGGACCGTCCTCCACCTCCAAGCCCGCACCCACGGCCCGCGCTTCGCGGCCGAGGCCGACGCCATGCGCGCGGAGATGACCGCCTTCGTCACCCGCCTGATCGCCTCCGCCGCCCAGGAGTCCACCCACTCCCGCGACCTCCCCGCCGCCGAGATCGAGGGCCTCGCGATGGCCCTGATCGGCGCGGCGGAGTCCCTCGCGGACTGGGCCAACACGACCGAGGGCATCACCGCCCCGCAGGCCGCCGCCACCCTGATGAACTTCGCCTGGTCCGGCCTGGGCGACCTGATGTCGGGCAACCGCTGGGCGACCCCGGTCGGCCTGGCCTGAGACGGACCCCGCGCGCGGTCGGCGGCGAGCGGGCGTCGCGCGGCGGATTCCCGGGGGCCGGCCACACCCCGACCTGATGATCCGGAGCGGTGGTGAGCCGCGGGCGCGTGCCTCGCCGCCGCGGCCGACGAGAGGGAGAAGCCCATGGCGACGTTCGTCCTCGTGCCCGGTGGCCGGCACGGCTCGTGGTCGTTCGAGGCGGTGGTACCGCTGCGGGAGCGCGCCGGTCACACCGTGGATCGCGCTCACCTCACCGGCGCCACGCTGGTCGGCCACAGCTACGGCGGGATGGTGATCGCCGCCGCCGACCGCGCCCGCGGACGGGTCTCCCGCCTCGTGCACCTCGACGCCTAGGTGCCGCGCGACGGCGAGTCGTGCTGGTGGTCGACCACCGAGCGCTACCGGCAGGCGTTCATCGCCGGCGGCGCGATCCCAGGGCCGACCTCCCCCAGCCGCCGGCAGCCTCCCCGTACGCCGGGCCGCCGGACAGGTCCTGCGCGGGCCGGGTCCCGGCAGGCCCTACGGCGCCTCGCTCACCGTTCCGGACAGGTGCAGGCGGTCCCCGGCGCCGCGCAGTTCGAACCCGCGGCCCCGCGATCCGTACCGCACCACTCCCGGCAACGGCACCGGCGCCCGGAACTCCACCCGGACCAGGGAACCGTCGGACACCTCCCCGTACGCCGCCACGCACCGGGCCGCCGTCCACATGCCGTGCGCGATCGCCCGGCGGAAGCCGAAGAGGCGGGCCGTGAGGGCGGTGAGGTGGATGGGGTTGCGGTCGCCCGAGACGGAGGCGTAGGCGCGGCCGAGGTTCCCGGGCACCTCCCACTCCTGGCGGCGGGGGAGGGGGCTCGCCCGCTCCGGGGGCGACGCGCGCGTGCCCTCACCCGCCGTCCGGTGCCGGGACAGGTACGTGCTGCGGGACTCCCACACCGGTTTCCCCGCCAGCCGTGCCTCCGTCACCACCGTCGCCTCCGTTCCTCGGCGGTGCGGGGCCAATCCCGATACGTACACCGTGAGTTCGTACGACCCCGAGACCGGCAGCGCCGCATGGCGCACGATCTCGATCGACGTGTGCACCAGCCCCGGCAGGGGGAGGGGGAAGTCGCGCGCGCCGAGCAGCCGCATGGCCAGCGGGAAGGCGAGGACATGGGGGTAGGGGAGGGGCAGGGTGGCGGCCGGGGCGGGAAAGGCGCACAGGCGGGAGTAGGCCGAGAGGCGGGAGCCGTCGGCGCGGGCGTCCCGCAGGACCAGGCGGGTGCGGGCGTACGGCGCCCCCGGCGACGGCCGTTTGCGCAGGGAGCGCACCGCGCCACCCAGCAGGACCGGAAGCAGGGCCGGCGGTTTGTCGAGGACGGTCGACATCAAATCCCCCGGAGACGGGAACAATTTCTTTACGCGGTAGTAAAGTTACCGTAGGTAAGCACAGGTGGGCCAGTGACGGAAGCTGCGACCGCCCGGCGCGACCCGTCCCCGGACCACCCCCGGACCACCTCCGGACCGTCCCCGGAACCGCACGAAGCCCCCACAACGGGCCCGTACGATCACTCGCCTGACCGGCGGTAACCCCTCAGCTCGTTCGCCGCGCGCCCCGGCCGCCGGTGATCGCCTCGCCGTACGCCCGAGGAGCCGCACGTGTCCCCCCACCACCCCCTCGACCCCCCTGTGTCCGCCGTGGATTACGACGGCGTACCGGTACTCGTCGCCCCCGGGACACGGCGGCTCGACGGAGCCGTACGGGAAGTGGTCGTACCGCCCTTCGCGGCGCCGGTGACCCATGGGTCGCTGGCCGACCTGCCGTTCGACAACGCCGCCGAGGACCCGGGCGCGGTCGTCCTCAGCCGCAGGCTCCCCGGCGGCCACTGGAAGGACATCACCGCCGCGCGGTTCGCCGAGGAGGCGCTGGCGGCGGCCAAGGGGCTGATCGCGGAGGGGCTCGTACCCGGAGACCGGATCGCGATCATGGCGCGCACGACGTACGAGTGGACGCTGCTCGACTTCGCCGCGTGGGCCGCGGGGCTCGTCACCGTCCCCGTCTATCCCACCTCCTCCGTCTTCCAGACCCGGTGGATCCTGCACGACTCCGGCGCCGTCGCCCTCGTGACGGAGACGGCCGCCCAGGCCGCCGCGCTCGGACCCGAGCTGCAACACCTGCCCGGTCTGCGGCACTTGTGGGTCATGGAGAAGGGGCACGTGGAGCGGCTCGCCGACGCGGGGGTGACCGTGCCCGAGGGGGAGATCGGGGTGCGGCGCGGCATGCTCGGGCCCGACACCCTCGCCACGCTCGTCTACACCTCCGGCACCACCGGCCGCCCCAAGGGCTGCGCCCTCTCGCACGGCAACTTCTTCGCCGAGGTCGACAACGCGATCGAACTCCTCCACCCCGTCTTCAAGCAGCACGACAACGACCCCTCCGTGCTGCTCTTCCTCCCCCTCTCGCACGTCTTCGGGCGCATGGTCGCCATCGCCTGCGTCCGCGCCCGCGTCCGCCTCGGACACGCACCCAGCCTCAGGGCCGACGACCTGCTGCCCGACCTCGCCGCCTTCCGGCCCACCTGTCTGCTCACCATCCCCTACATGCTGGAGAAGATCTTCAACTCCGCGCGCGCGAAGGCCGAGTCGGGCGGCCGGGGTGCCGCCTTCGACCGCGCCGCCGCCGTCGCCCGGCGCTACGGCGAGGCGCTCCAGGCCCGCCAGGCGGGCACCGGCGGCGGGCCCGGCCGCGCGCTCAAGACCCAGCGCGGCTTCTACGACCCGCTCGTCTACCGCCGCATCCGCGCCGCGATGGGCGGCCGTGTCCGGCACGTCATCTGCGGCGGCTCGCCGCTCGGGCGCGGTCTCGCCGCGTTCTACGCCGGGGCGGGCATCGGGATCTACGAGGGGTACGGCCTCACGGAGACCACCGGCGCCACCACCGTCACGCCGCCGCTCAAGCCCCGTCTGGGCACTGTGGGCTGGCCGCTGCCCGGCACCCGGGTGCGGATCGCCGCCGACGGGGAGATCCTGATCGCCGGCGACCATGTGCTGCGCGGCTACTGGGACCCGCAGGCCGGCGGCGTCGTCCCCGCCACCCGCGACGGCTGGCTGCACACGGGGGACCTGGGCGAGCTGGACGACGAGGGCTACCTCACCATCACCGGGCGCAAGAAGGAACTCCTCATCACCTCCGGCGGCAAGTCGGTCGCCCCCGCCCCGCTGGAGAACTGGCTGCGCCAACACCCCCTGATCTCCCAGGTGATGCTCGTCGGCGACGACCGCCCCTACGTCGCCGCCCTCCTCACGCTCGACCCCGACGGCATCGTCCACTGGCGGCAGATGAACGGCAGGCACCCGGTACCACCCGAACTGATCGCGGACGACCTGGAGTTGCGGACCCTCCTCCAGCGCGCCGTCGACGACGCCAACCGCCTCGTCTCCCGCCCCGAGTCCATCCGCCGCTTCACCGTCCTCCCCGTCGACTTCACGGAGGAGGCAGGGCACCTCACCCCCTCCCTGAAGCTCCGGCGACGGCAGATCCTGGCGGACTTCGCCCGAGAGGTGGAGGGGCTGTACGAGGGGGCGTGAGCGGGGCACCGGCCCCCCGCGGTGGCGAAATCGCCGCCAACGCGCCTTTTCTCGACGGTACTTGGCAGGAGCTTTGCTGTGAAAACCCGGTAGTCGGGTGACAACGGGCCGCGGTTTGACTGCACACTGACAAGCACGGGGCGCACGTTCCCCCCACTGGTGGCCGCCAGTCACGTCTGCACCGCGAGTCCGCGAGAAGGAGCAGCATGTCTGCAACGATCCGCCTCACCGCCGCCACAGCCGTAGCCGCCGCCGTCCTGTCCGCGCTGGCGACCTCCCCCGCGGCGGCCGTCGCCGCGCCGGCGCTGCGCATGACCCCGGTCAGCGGGCACATCAGCAGCCACCACCTGGTTGGCGGCATCAGGAACAGCACCAGCTCCAACTGGGCCGGCTACGCCGCGACCGGCACGACGTTCACCAGCGTCTCCGCGAGCTGGGTGCAGCCGGCGGTCAGCTGCTCCAGCGCGACCACGTACTCCTCGTTCTGGGTCGGCATCGACGGTGACGGCAGCAACTCGGTGGAGCAGACGGGCACCGAGGCGGACTGCTCCGGCGGCCGGGCGGTCTACTCGTCCTGGTACGAGATGTACCCGGCTTACCCCGTCAACTACAGCAACACGGTGAGCGCCGGCGACCACTTCACCGCCACCGTCAGCCGCAGCGGCAGCACGTACACGCTCACCCTCTCGGACACCACCAGGGGCTGGACGAAGACCACCACGAAGACGCAGAGCGGCCTGTCCAACGCCTCCGCCGAGGTCATCGCCGAGGCACCGTCCAGCTCCACCGGTGTGCTGCCGCTGTCGAACTTCGGCACCGCGAGCTTCACCGGCGCCACGGCCAACGGCCAGGCGATCGGCAACTACTCGCCCGACAAGATCGACATGGCCTCGGGCAGCACCACCAAGGCCACGACCTCCTCGCTGAGCGGCGGGGAGAACTTCTCGGTCACCTACAACCACAGCTGAGCCGCGGCTCGCTCCGGCGGGGCGGTCCCGGGCGCTACGGCGTCCCGGGGCCGCCCCGCTTTCCGGGTGACAGCGGGATCTCGGCCCACACCGTCTTGCCCACGACGCGCTCGCGCACGCCCCAGGTCCGGGCGAGGGCGTCCACGACGATCAGGCCGCGGCCGTGTTCGTCCCCCGGGGCGGCGCGGAGCACCTTCAGGGGCCGGTCGCCCCGGGTGTCGCTCACCTCGATGCGCAGCGTGTCCTCCTCGGGCAGGAGCGTCAGCCTCAGCTCGAAGTCCCGGCCGGGTACGCGACCGTGGGTGACGGCGTTGGTCGCGAGTTCGGAGACGAGGAGCTGGGCGGTGTTGTTCAGCGGTCCGTCGTAGCAGTAGCCCCAGTTGTCGAGCGAGGTTCCGGTGAGCCGCCGGGCCAGTCGGGCGCCGCGGGGAGTGGCGCTGAGCCGCTGGACCAACTCTTTCAGGGGGGTGGAGATTTCCGGATTCACATCACCGAGCGTGGCCGGTCCTCCCTACGCTGACCAGGAGAAACCCGGCGACTCTGCGTAGTCGTACGGATGCGAGTCGGCGCGTGTACGGAATGGGCGGAGGGCGGAGTGGTAGCGGAGCAGGAGCGGCGGCCGGAGACACCTGGTGAGGAAAACGGGGCGGCGGGTGTCTTCGCCATGGTGGGCAGGCAGTTGAAGCTACTGCGGGAGCGGGCGGGGCTCAGCCAGTCGGAGTTCGGGGCACTGGTCGGCTACGGCCCGGATCAGATCTCGGCCATGGAGCGGGGAGTACGGACCCCGAGGCCGGAGTTCCTGATCAAGGCGGACCCGATCCTCGGCGCCAGCAGGATGCTGATCGCGGTCATCCCCGACGTGGAGGAGGCGATGACCAGGGCACGGACGCGGCATCCCGAGTGGTACCGGGACTATGCGGGTCTGGAGGCGCAGGCGGTATCCCTGCACGACTACAGCACGATGGGTGTACTCGGCTTGTTGCAGACCGAGGAGTACGCCAGTGCGGTCTTCATGCAGAGGTACCCGCCCCTTGACGAGGAGACGATCGAGAAGCGGGTGGCCGACCGACTCTCGCGACAGCAGATCTTCGAGCGGTGGCCACTGCCGGAGTTCAGCTTCGTCATGGAGCAGGCGGTCCTGGCGCGACCGATCGGCGGCCCCGAGGTGCACAAGGGGCAGCTTCGCCACCTGCTGCACATCGGCCGCATGCGCAACGTGCAGTTGCAGGTGATGCCCACCGGCCGGGTCGAACACCCGTGCCTGGACAACTCCTTCACCTTGCTCACGCCGAAGGGTAAGGACCAGGTTGGTTACATGGAGAGCCATGGATACCCGCGTCTGATCACCGAGCGTGAAGAGGTCCGCACCCTGGCCGCTCGCTATGGAATCATCCGGGCTCAGGCCCTTAACCCCCGCGAGTCCCTGGAGCTGATCGAGGAGATGCTGGAAGAGCGATGACTTCACAGACGAACTGGTTCAAGTCCAGCTACAGCAGCGGTGAGGGAGGCCAGTGCCTTGAAGCCGCGTACGCCTGGCGCAAATCGAGCTACAGCGGCGGCGAAGGCGGCGATTGCGTCGAGGTCGCCTCGCACCCCACCGCCATCCACGTCCGCGACTCCAAGCAGCCCGCCGCGCACCTCACCATCCGCCCCGCCACCTGGGCATCCTTCCTCGCAGTTGCCCAAGTGCAAGCAAGGTGAGTCATTGACGGGTCGGTGGGGCGGTGGGGCGAGTACCGTACGGGGCGTGCCGTGCGCAACCAACCGCTGGGGAATCGTCCGGGACCGGATCGGTAACGCCCGCTCGTAGCCTGCCTTTCCACCCTCGCCGACTTCGTCATCCGAGCAGAGGTATGAAAGAAGACAACGACGTCAGCCGGATCTTTCTGCTGAACCCGGACCCGCGCCTCCTCAGCGAGGCACACCGGTCCGGTGTGCAAGTGCGCTCGGCTCGCGTCGACCCGCACGACGAGTCCGCGCTGCGGCCCCTCCTGGAGGAGGCCGCGGCCGCCGGGCTCTTCGTCAATCCCGCGCGCGCCCTGCGACTGCTCGCGGCCCCGGACGCCGTACAGCGCCTGGTCAGGGACAACCGGCTGTCGCCGGACGCCGGCGCGGTCTGCGGCGCGCCCCGGCTGACCGTGGAGACGCTGACCGTGCACGGGATGCACCAGACCGTGGGGATCACGGCCCGGACGCGGTACGGTCTGCTCTCCCCGGCCCCGCTGACGGAGGACACCGCGGCGGAGGTACGGGCCGTGGTGACCGCGCTGCTGGACCTGACCGGGTACCAGTACGGACCCGCCCACACCGGCGTCACCCTCACCCGGCGGGGCCCGGTGATCACCGGCTGCCGGGCGGGCCTCGCGGACGATCCGATTCCGGAACTGCTGAGGACGGCGGGGGGATTCGATCTCGCCGCCGGAGCCGTGCGGGTCTTGGCCGGAAAGCTCGTGGAGGCGGTACGGCCGGAAAGGTTCGCCGCGGCGGTGGAATCCAGCCGGCCGCCGGGTTCCGCGGCCATGCTGCCGGATGTCCGGTTCGTGCCGGCCCCCGGAGCCCGCTGCCCCGGGCACCTCGTGGTATGGGCCGACTCCCCGGCGGGCGCGGCCCAGCGGGTCACCTCGCTCGGCGCGCTCGGCGCGGGCGAGGCGAGCTGACCGCGGCCTGGGGAACGGATCGGTAACGAACCGGTACCAGTCCGTCCCACTGTTGATACGTCGCCGGAAGAAGGACGACGACGCCAGCGACGTCAACAGGAGGCGGAGCAAGGATGCTGAAGTTCTCGATCCTCGGGGCACTGCAGGTCCGTACCGTGTCCGGGCCGGCGGAGATCTGCGGCGACCTACAGCGCACCCTCGTACAGACGCTGCTGGTCAGCGAGGGGCAGCCGGTTTCCGGGGAGAGCCTGGTCGAGGAGATGTGGGGCGAGGCCGCACCGGACAACCAGGCCAACGCCCTCCAAGCGCACGTGAGCAGGCTTCGACGGAAGCTGAAGGCCCTGGAACCGGGGCGTCCGGTATCTCGGGTGACGATTCATCCCTCCGGTTACCGGCTGACCGTGGACGAGGACGAAGTGGACGCCGCCGAGTTCGTGCGGACCGTACGGGAGGCCGAGTCGGCGTCGCTGGACGACGCCGAGGGCACCGCCCGGATGCTGGGGCAGGCGCTCGCGCTGTGGCGGGGGCCGGTGTTCGGCGGGTTCGCCGGCGGGACCCTGTGCCAGCTGGCCGGGGCGCGCTACGAGGAGTACCGGATGCGGGCGATGGAGCTGCGCTTCGACGCCGAACTGCGGCTCGGACGGCATGCGGCGGTGCTCGCGGAGCTGGCCGAGGCCCATACCAACCACCCGTTGCGTGAACGGTTCTGTGAGCAGTTGATGGTCGCCCTCTACTGCTCGGGGCGGCAGGCGGACGCGCTCGACGTGTTCCGCCGGATGCGCCGCCAGCTCGACGAGGAACTGGGGATCCAGCCCTCGCCCGCGCTGCGCCGGGTGGAGAGCGCGATCCTCCGTCATGATCCAGCCCTCTTCGGCGATGCGCGTTCCACCCTCCTCCAGATCGCCTGAGGTGGTTAGCCTGTTCGCCAGGACCGAGGAAGACCCCAGGTAGCCGGAATCGCCTCCTTCGTGTTACTCGTTCGGGTACAACCTAGGGTGGTCCCGAACATCTCGGGCCGGACGGTGCGGCGGGGCGGAGGGGACGGGTTCGTGGAATTGGCGGCATCCGGTCGTCCTGTCGTGCGCTTCAACATCCTCGGCTCGCTCGAAGGCTGGTGCGGCGAGCGCCGGTTGCGGCTGGGCAGTCCGACGCAGGAGCGGGTGCTGGTCACCCTCCTGCTCGAACCCGGCCGCATGGTCCCGATGGCCCGGCTGGTCGCCGCGGCGTGGGACGACGAGCCACCGCAGACCGCGAGCCACCAGATACGCAAGTGCGTCGCCGCGCTGCGCACCCGCATCCCGGACGGCGCGGCCCTGATCGCCACCGACGGAGCCGGCTACCGGGCCACGCTGGGCGCACACCAGCTGGACCTGCACGAGTTCACCGAGCGGTCCAGGCAGGCGCGGCAGGCGGTGGCGGCCAGCCGGCCCGAGGAGGCCGTCGGCCATCTGCGGTCCTGCCTGGAGCTGTGGCGGGGCCCGGTGATGGCGGGCGCGGGCGGGTCCGTGATCAGCGCGGCCTCGGCGGCCCTCGAAGAGCGCCACATGGCGGTCGCCGAGCAGTACTTCGAACTCCAGCTGGAGCTGGGGCAGTCCGGCGAGCTCGTGGGCCCCCTGAGAGAGCTGGTGACCGCGCACCCGCTGCGGGAGACCCTGCGCGGGCGGCTGATGGTGGCCCTGTACCGGGCCGGGCGGCAGGCCGAGGCGCTGGAGGAGTTCGGGCGGGTGCGCGACCTGCTGGTGGAGGAGCTGGGCATCGACCCGGGTGCCGAACTCACCCGGCTCTACGAGGCGATCCTGCGCGACAGCCCCGAAGTGGCCCCCCGGGTACCGCAGTCGGTGGCCGACCGTGCCGCCCTGCTGGTCCCCGCGCCGTACACCACCCAGACGTCCGGCTCCGAGCCCGCGCCCTGCACCCTGCCGTACGACCTGCCGGACTTCACCGGCCGCGACGAGGAACTGTCCCGGCTGGTCACCGTGGGCTGCGCCCCGGCCACCGGCGGCACCCGGATCGTCGGCGTGGACGGCATGGGCGGCAGCGGCAAGACCGCGCTCGCGGTGCACGCCGCCCATCTGCTGGCCCCCGAGTATCCCGACGGACAGCTCTTCGTGGACCTGCGCGGCTTCAGTCCGGGCGAGAAGGCCCAGGAGCCGGGGGCCGTGCTGCATTCCTTACTGCACACGCTGGGCATACCGGACGATCGAATACCGGACGATCTGGAACGCCGCACCACCTTCTGGCGGACCGTTTCCGCGCAGCGGAAGTTATTGCTGCTGCTTGACAACGCTGCCGACGCCGCCCAGGTCCGTCCCCTGCTGCCGGCCTCCGAGGACTGCCTCGCCATCGTCACCAGCCGGGTCCGGATGCTCGACCTCGACGGCTCCGAGTGGCTGTCGCTGGGACTCCTGTCGGCCGGTGACAGCGCCACCCTGCTCACCCGGATGCTGGGTGCCGACCGCACCGCCGCCGAGCCCCGGGCCGTGGACCGGCTGGCACGGCTGTGCGGGGGGCTGCCGCTCGCCCTGCGCATCACCACCGCACGGCTGCGCAACCGGCCCCGCTGGACCGTGCAGTACCTGGTCGACCGGCTCGCCGACGAGACCCGGCGGCTGCGCGAGCTGAGTGCCGGGGAGCGCAGCGTCGAGGCCACGCTCCGGCTGTCGTACCAGGCGATGGACGAGGACCAGCGCGGTGCCTTCCGGCTGCTCGGGCTGCACCCCGGCAGCGCCATCGACGTGCCCTCCGCCGCCGCCCTGCTCGGCACCGACGGCCACGAGGCCGAGGACCTGCTGGAGTGCCTGCTCGACGCGCACCTGCTGGAACAGCACGAGGCGGGCCTGTACGGCTTCCACGACCTGGTGCGCACCTACGCGCTCAGCGTCCGCGAGGTGGAGGACGACGAGGAGTCCGCCGTCGAGCGCCTCGTGGCGTACTACATCGAGACCACGGACCGGGCCTGCGAGACCCTCTTCCCCGGCCGCAGCCGCTACGGCGACGCCCCGGCCAAGAGCGTGCCCGACCTGCCCCGCCTGGACGACGGCGAGCAGGCCCTGCGCTGGTTCGACCGGGAGTACGAGGCGCTGCTCGCGGTCGTCGCCCAGGCCGGCACCCAGGGCCTGCACCGCCCGGCCGCCCTGCTCGCCCGCAACCTGCTCTTCTACCTGGACCTGCGCGGCCGCTACGAGGAGTTCCGGGTCGTCGGCCGGATCGGGGTCGCCGCCTGCCGCCGGCTGGAGAACCCCGCGCTGCTCGGCATCAGCCTGTGCAACCTGGCGGTGGCGCACTGGTGGCTCGGTGACTTCCAGGACGGCATCACCACCGCCCAGGAGGGCCTGGAGCTGTCCCAGGGCAGCGATCCGCGATCCGAGGCGATGTGCCTGGACGTGCTCGGCCTGCTGCACGGCTCCCTCGGCAACTTCGAGCAGGCCCGCGCCTACCTGGACCAGGGCATCGCGCTGCACCGGGAGCTGGGCCTGTCCCGGATGGAGGCGCAGGCGCTGGTCAACCTCTCCACCGTGCAGATCTGGACCGGTCACTACGCGGAGGGCGCCCGCAACGCGGCCCGCGCCACCGAGCTGAACCGGCGCCTGGGCGAGCGCAGCAACGAGATCCACTCCCTGACCTTCCTCGCCCTCGCCCACCTCGGCACCGGCGAGGACGAACGGGCGCGCGCCTGCCTCGCCCAGGCCCTGGAGCTGTGCGACGAGTCCCGCAAGCCGGCCAACGTCGCCGTCGTCCTCGCCCACTGGGCGCGGGTCTGCCAGCGGCTCGGCGATCTCCGCTCGGCCGCGGAGCACGCCGAGCGGGCGCTCGACCTGGTCTCCGCGGAGGGCACGGCGCTGCGCCAGGCGACGGTGTCCAACGTGGTGGGGCTCGTCCATCTGCGCAGCGGGGCGCCGGAGCGGGCGATGGAACTGCACGGGCAGGCCCACGAACTGGCCTCCCGGCACGGGTACCGGATAGAGATCGCCCACGCCCTGCACGGGATGGCGGAGGCGGCGCAGGCGCTGGACGACGAGAAGACGGCCGAGCGGCACAGCGCCGAGGCACGGGCCCTGTACGACGCGATGGGGGTCACGGAGGCCGGGCGGCGGCTGTAGCGCCCGGCCGGCGTCCGGCCGACCCGCATCGCGTCGTACGGGAGGGCAACGGCAACGGCACCGGGGGTGCGGGACCCGGCCGGTGCCGTTGAGCGCTCTGTGCGGGGGAGCGGTGGTGCGGGTTCGGGGAAGGCGGGGGGACGGCGCACTGCGGGGGGCGCCGCCGGGGTGCGGGCGGACGGTCAGGAGCCGACGACGCCCGGACCGCGGTCGTCGGCCAGCACGGTGCCCGGGTGGCCGTCGGTGCCGTGCACCACGGCCTGGTGCAGCCCGGTGGCGGGCAGGGCCGCGGCGGCACCCAGGGTGAGGACGCCCGCGCCGGCCAGAGCCGCCAGAACCGTCTTCGTACGCAGTGCGATGGAACGCATGTGCAACCCCTTGTGAGAGACGGACCGTAGTTCCGGTCGCCGGGCTCTCCCCGACGCCACGACCGATCTTTGGGTTAGGCGGTCCCCATGCCGTCCCCGCTGGGTACCGGGGCCAGGGAGGCTGTCGGTACCCCTGTTCGACGACGCAGGTCAGGACGGGTGTCGGAAGGGTGTCAGGCGGGTTTGGTGACGCCCAGGAAGGCCTGTGGGACGCGGGCGACACCCGTGCCGAGCGTTTCGTCGGGCTCGCGGACGGTGCGGAAGACGGGCGTGAACCCCGCTCGCGTCAGCAGCCGGACCATGTCCTCGGGCCGGCGCCGCCGGAAGTCCAGTGTCACCGGGTGGCCCCAGGGGTCCGCCAGTCGCAGGGGCTCCTCGCCCACCTGGAAGGCCAGCAGCAGCTGCCCGCCGGGGGCGAGGACGCGGTACAGCTCGGCGAACAGGTCCGGGAGCCGCTCGTCCGGGGTGTGGATGGAGGAGTACCAGGAGACGGCACCGGCGAGCCCTCCGTCGGGGAGCGGGAGATCCAGCATGGAGCCCTGCCCGAAACACAGCCCGGGGTGCTCGCGGCGGGCCACGTCGAGCATGGCGGCGGAGAGGTCGAGCCCGAAGGCGTCCAGGCCCAGGGCGGCGAGGTGCCCGGTGACCGCGCCGGTACCGCAGCCGAGGTCCGCGACCGTGCCGCCGGGGCCCACCAGCTCGGCGAAGGCGGCGAGCAGGGCCCGCTCCAGCGGCTTGTCGGCGAGGGGATTCGCGAAGTGCTCGGCGTAGTCCTCGGCGACGGTGTCGTAGAAGGCGCGGGTGGAGGCGAGGAAGTCCGGGAAGTCCCGAGTCCGGTCCTGGGACTGGTCCTGGGACTGGTCCTGGGTTTGATCCTTCGTTTCGGCCATGAGCACCGAACGTAGTCCGTGAACGAATAGGGAACGGCGGAAGAAATTGCTCCGGATGCGGGGAAAGGCAGGAGCCCCGTTGCCGAAGACGGCACGGGGCTCCTTGGGTACTGCTCTCAGGTTCTGCGATCAGGCAGTGATCAGACGGGGGTGACGTTCTCCGCCTGGGGGCCCTTCGGGCCCTGCGTCACGTCGAAGGACACCTGCTGGTTCTCCTCGAGGGAGCGGAAGCCGGTGGCGTTGATCGCGGAGTAGTGAACGAAGACGTCGGGGCCGCCGCCCTCCTGGGCGATGAAGCCAAAGCCCTTTTCGGCGTTGAACCACTTAACGGTTCCGGTAGCCATAAGCCCTCCTTGGGCTCAAAAGGGTTTGCCCTGCTCCAGAACCTGCAAGTGCGAAAACGTGCTGCACCACTGCATTCGTCTGAAAACGACGAGAGCCCGCGGTCACATGCTCCGCAGGCTCTGTACTGCAAGGGAAACCAAACTGCAACTTGCGGCGAGCCTAGCATGCGGGCAGCCGAAAGCAATAGAGGGCAAGATCACTTCACCCGGATGTTTGAAAGTCGGTAACCCGTTTGACGGCGGGGCCGGTCCAAGCACCGTACCAGCCGAGGGCTAGAGTCCCGCGATGTGGACATTTCTCGCACCCGGCCGCGCGTCGGCCACATCCAGTTCCTGAACTGCCTGCCCCTCTACTGGGGGCTCGCGAGAACCGGCACCCTCCTCGACTTCCAGCTGACCAAGGACACGCCGGAGAAGCTCAGCGAGCGGCTGATCCAAGGGGAGCTCGACGTCGCCCCGGTCACCCTGGTCGAGTACCTGAAGAACTCGGACGATCTGGTCGCCTTCCCGGACATCGCGGTCGGCTGCGACGGTCCGGTGATGTCCTGCGTGATCGTCTCGCAGGTCCCGCTGGAGCGGCTGGACGGCGCCAAGGTCGCCCTCGGCTCGACCTCCCGCACCTCGGTCCGCCTCGCGCAGCTCCTGCTGGCCGAGCGGTACGGCGTCCGGCCCGAGTACTACACGTGCCCGCCCGACCTCAGCCTGATGATGCAGGAGGCCGAGGCCGCCGTGCTGATCGGCGACGCGGCCCTGCGCGCCAACCTGCACGACGGCCCGCGCTACGGTCTCGCCGTGCACGACCTGGGCGCGCTGTGGAAGGAGTGGACCGGTCTGCCGTTCGTCTTCGCGGTGTGGGCGGCCCGGCGGGACTACCTGGAGCGCGAACCGCTCATCACCCACCAGGTGCACCAGGCCTTCCTGGAGTCCAAGAAGATCTCCCTCGAAGAGGTCGACAAGGTCGCCGAGCAGGCGGCCCACTGGGAGGCCTTCGACGCGGAGACCCTCGCCAGGTACTTCACCACCCTCGACTTCAGCTTCGGCGAGCCGCAGCTGGCCGCGGTCGCCGAGTTCGCCCGCCGGGTCGGCCCGACGACGGGCTTCCCGGCGGACGTGAAGGTGGATCTGCTCCAGCCGTAATCACTACGCTGCGGGGGATCGGGACCGGGACCCCGCTGGGGACGGGGACTTCGCTCAGGGGCGGACCTCGCTCAGGGGCGGACCTCGCTCAAGGGCTTCGCTCGGGGGCGGGACCGAGACCGGGGCCTGCCCTGAGGACGGAGCCGGGACCGGGAGTCGGATACGGACCGGGACCGGGATCGACGGGGACTCGGGCCGGGGTCGCGGGACCGGGGCTTGGCGGACGGGGGAGAGGGGCAGGCCGTGCGGGCGGGCGATCCGGGTGCCGCGGGGGACGCGGGCGGCGCGGGGGAGCCGGGACGGCCGGCCGGGCCCGGCGGTCCTGCCGGACGGCCGGCGGGACCGGGTGGCCCGAACGGGCGGCCGGCGGGGTCGGGTGGTCCGGATGGGCGGGACGGTCCGGACGGCGCGGTCCGCGGCCCCGGTGACAGGCCGGGTTCCGGGCCGGGGCCCGGGTCCGCGTTCGGGTCCGGGACGGGCGACGGCTCGGGGTCCGGGACGGGGTCCGGTGCGGGGTTCGGGCCGGGTGGCGGGTCCGTGTTCGGGACGGGTGACGGCTCGGGGTCCGGCTCGGGGTCCGGTGCGGGGTTCGGGCCGGTGGCCGGGTCGGGTGGCGGGTCCGGGCGCGGCGGGCCGGGCATGCGGCCGCTCGCCGACGACGAACCGGTGACCATCGGGCCGTACCGGCTGCTCGGGCGGCTCGGGGCCGGCGGGATGGGGCGGGTCTACCTCGGTCGCAGCGCGGGGGGCCGCACGGTCGCCGTCAAGATCGTGCACCCGCACTTCGCGCTGGACGAGGAGTTCCGTGCCCGCTTCCGCCGCGAGGTGGAGGCCGCGCGCCGGGTCGGCGGCGCCTGGACCGCGCCGGTGCTGGACGCGGACCCCGACGCCCCGGTGCCCTGGGTCGCCACCGCCTACGCGGCGGGACCCTCCCTCGCCTCGGCCGTCACCGGCACCGGTCCGCTGCCCGAGCACACGGTACGAGCCCTCGCCGCCGGCCTCGCCGAGGCGCTGGCAGCCGTCCACGCCCTGGGCCTGGTCCACCGCGACGTCAAGCCGTCCAACGTGCTGCTCACCCTGGACGGTCCCCTCCTGATCGACTTCGGCATCGCACGGGCCACGGACGGCACGGCGTCCCTGACCGCGACCGGCGCGTCGGTCGGCTCGCCGGGGTACATGGCCCCGGAACAGATCCTCGGCAAGAGCGCGACCGGGGCTGCGGACGTCTTCTCGCTGGGCGCGGTACTGACGTACGCGGCGACCGGGGAGTCGCCGTTCCCGGGGAACTCGTCGGCGGCGCTGCTGTACAAGGTGGTGCACGAGGAGCCGGAACTGGGAGCGCTGGGCGGCGAGTTGCGGGCGGTCGCGGAAGCGTGCCTCGCGAAGGACCCGTCGGCCCGCCCGGCTCCGGCGGAGGTGAGCCGCCGACTCGCTCCCGACGGCGCGGCCCGCTCGATAGCCGGGGGCTGGCTGCCGGGCCCCCTGGTGGAGCAGGTCAGCCGGAGTGCGGTCCAGCTGCTCAACCTGGACACGGCGGAGACGGTCCACTCGGGACCGGTCGCTTTCGACGGGCCGTCGGTGGAGGGGACCGGGGTGGGTCCGATTCCGAGTCCGAGTCCGATTCCGGCTCCGGCTCCGGCTCCGGCTCAGAGTCCGATTCCGGGTGCGGGTGCGGGTGCGGGTGCCGTGCCGGGTGAGGGCCCGGGGTGGGACGCGGATGCCGTGACGGGTGAGTTCGGGCCGGCGCCGGTGATGGGGCCCGCTCCCTCGACGCCCGCGCGGAGGCTCCCGCCCGCGTCCGGATTCCCGGCTGTGCCGACTGCCGGGTCCGGGTCTCCGGCCGAGCCGGCTTCCGCCTCTGGTTTCCCGGCCGCGTCGGGCTCGGGTTCCGGCTTCCCGGCCCCGCCGGCCCCCGCGTCCGGGTTCCCGGTCCCGCCTGCCCACGTCCCCGGCTTCCCTGCCCCGCCCGCCCACGCCCCCGCGCCGCCCGGCACGCCGACCGTCGTGCCCGCGCCCCGGGACGGGGACGGCGCGCGGCCCGGGAAGCTTTCGGTGAGCGTGGCGGCGAGCGCGTCACCCCCGGACACCGGCGGCGGGCGCCGGATCAGCTGCACGGTGGCGCTCGCGGTCGCCGGTGCGCTGGCCGTGGCGACGGTCGGGGTGGGCGCCCTGCTGCGCCCGTGGTCCGGCGGCCACACCAGCGAGGCGGGCGGCGCGCCCAACCCCGCGGCGAGTTCGGCGACTCCGGGCGCGACACCCCCCGGCGACTCCGCGCCCCAGCCCAGCGGCACCTCCACGGACCCTCCCCAGGGGGGCTCCGCCGGAGGTGGGACCAAGGGCCCCGGCGCGATACCGGCCCGCTATCTCGGGACGTGGGAGGGCCAGGCCACCGCCCTGGACGGCGGCCGGCACCTCGGCACTTACCGGCTCACCGTCCACCAGGCCGCGGTGGGTGCGGAGTTGGGCCGTCTGAGACGGACGGACCAGCGGGGCAGGGTCTGTACCGACGTCCTCACACTGAGACGGGCCACCGCCTCCCGGCTCACCGCCACCTCGGCCGGCCACGACGGCTGCGACCCCGCGACCCACGTGGTGGAGCTGACGCCCACCTACGGCGACCTGACGTACACCTCGGACAGCGAGACACAGGGCAACCCGGTGGCGGTGCTGACGAAGGCCGGTTAGGACTCGTCGGCCGGTCGGGTGACGGCTACTCGTCCGCGCCGTCGGACCCCGGGTCGCAGGACATGGGGAGGCATCCCGAACCGGTGCTCATGAACATGGACGACTCGTTCTGCACACCCACGCCGACCCACCAGTGCGACCTGGGGAGTCTTCCCCCGACCGGGGCCACCGTCGAGTCCGGGACACTTCTCCCCACCGCCGCCCTCGACCGACGTGGCGGCCGATCCGGCGGTGGGCCGGACCGCGTCGAGCGTCTCCGGCGCGAGCGACTGCGCCTTCCTCACCACCGACGTGGGGTCCGTGCCACCGCCGGGACCTCCCCAGCCCGTGGTCACCGCCGGCGCGGCCAGTGCCACGGCCACGGCTCCTCCGGACAACGGCTCCCTCGTTCTCACGACCCATCCATCGAAGAAGTGTTCCGAAGCGCGCGCCACGCCCTCGCCGCCGGCCTTCGGATCGTCACGGACGTGACGGGATCGGCCGTCCGCCGCCCCGGGATCTCTGTAGTCTCTCAGCGTCCCGAGCACGACTTCTCCCGCTCATCCGACCCAGGACAGCTGTCATGGCGCGACGCAGGATCCCAGCCCCGACCGGTTCCCGGCCCGTGTACGTGTCGAGCCGGGATGGGTGACGTGCCGCTGTGGGCCGCCGCCGCGCTGTGGGGTGCGGTGGCGGGAGCGCTGCTGCCCAGGGCCGCCTACCGGTTCGCCGTGCCGGTGGGGGAGGCGTGGCGCGTCCGATGCCCGGGGGAACACGTACTGCGGGGATGGCTCGGACCGGTGGACTGCGGGGAGTGCGCGCGGCAGGGCGCGCCCTTCGCTCCTCTCTCCGCCGTCACCGCCCTCCTGTGCGCCGCCCTCGCCGCGGCGACCGGCCCGAGGCCCGAGCTGCCGGTCTGGCTGCTGCTCGCGCCGGTGGGCGTGCTGCTGGGCGTGGTCGACGTCCGGGTGCGGCGGCTGCCCGACGTGCTGACGCTGCCGCTCGCCGCCGCCGCCCTCGCGCTGCTGGGCCTCGCCTCGCTGCTCCCCGGACACGCCGGGCACTGGTCCACCGCGTGGGGCGGGGCGTGCGCGCTCGGGGTCGGGTACGCCGTGCTGCATCTGGTGAACCCGGACGGGATGGGGCTCGGGGACGCGAAGCTGGCCCTGGGGATGGGGGCCGTGCTCGGGTGGTACGGGTGGAGTGCCGTACTGCTGGGGACCTTCGCCGCGGTCCTTGCCGGGGCGCTGTACGGCGGTGCGCTCGTCGCGGTGCGGCGGGCCCGGCGGAGGGCGGGGATCGCCTTCGGGCCGTTCCTGTTGGGAGGGACGCTCGCCGGGGTGCTGATCGGCGCGTATACGGCGCTGTCGTAGGCTGGTCCGGTCCGTCCGTACCCCTTACGAAAGGGCCCCCCGGTGACCGAGAAGGCCGACCTCCAGTCCGTCCTCGACCGTGCCGCCGCCGGCGGGCGGATCACCCCGGAAGAGGCCGTCGCCCTCTACCGCGACGCCCCGCTGCACGCGCTGGGCGCGGCCGCCGACGCCGTACGCCGCCGTCAGTACGCCGGCATCGAGCACATCGCGACGTACATCATCGAGCGCAACATCAACTACACGAACGTGTGTGTCACGGCGTGCAGGTTCTGCGCCTTCTACGCGGCGCCCAAGGACACGGACAAGGGCTGGACCCGCGACCTGGACGACATCCTGCGCCGCTGCGCGGAGACCGTCGAGCTGGGCGGCACCCAGATCATGTTCCAGGGCGGCCACCACCCGGACTACGGCGTCGAGTACTACGAGCGGCACTTCAAGGCCATCAAGGACGCCTTCCCCCAGCTGGTGATCCACTCGCTGGGCGCGTCCGAGGTCGAGCACATGGCCCGGATCAGCGGGGTGTCGGTCGAGGAGGCCATCACCCGGATCCACGCCGCCGGTCTCGACTCCTTCGCCGGCGCCGGCGCCGAGCTGCTGCCCGAGCGGCCGCGCAAGGCCATCGCCCCGCTCAAGGAGAGCGGCGAGCGCTGGCTGGAGATCATGGAGACGGCGCACAACCTGGGCGTGGAGTCCACCTCCACCATGCTGATGGGCACGGGCGAGACCAACGCCGAGCGCATCGAGCACCTGCGGATGATCCGTGACGTGCAGGACCGCACGGGCGGCTTCCGCGCGTTCATCCCGTACACGTACCAGCCCGAGAACAACCACCTCAAGGGCCGTACCCAGGCGACCCTCTTCGAGTACCTGCGGATGATCGCCATCGCCCGGCTGTTCCTCGACAACGTCCGGCACATCCAGGGCTCCTGGCTCACCACGGGCAAGGAAGTCGGCCAGCTGTCCCTGCACTACGGCGCGGACGACCTCGGCTCGATCATGCTGGAGGAGAACGTGGTCTCCTCGGCCGGCGCCAAGCACCGGTCCAACCGGCTGGAGATCATCGACCTCATCCGCAAGGCGGGGCGGGTGCCCGCGCAGCGTGCGACGACGTACGAGCACCTCGTCGTGCACGACGACCCGGCCGACGACCCCGTCGACGACCGCGTGGTCTCCCACATCTCCTCCACGGCGATCGAGGGCGGCACCGCGCACCCCGAGCTGAAGCTGCTCTCCGCCAACTGAGCGCGCCGTGCTGACGATCCACGCGGACTCCACGGGGCACGCGCTCGCCGTCGAGGGCGCTCGGGTGGTGGCCGCGGGCGATGTCCGGGAGCTGGCCGACGCGTATCCGCGGGCACGGGTGCGGCGGTGGCCGGGCATCCTGACGCCCGGCTTCGTCAACCTCCACGGCACGGAGCTGCTGGAGGAGACGTACCACCCGGACCCCCGGGAGGCCGGGGAGCTGGGCACCGGACCGCTGACGGGCGACGCGCTCGCCGCCCTGGCGTTGGACGACGTCCGGTGGGGCGGGAGTGCCCGGCGCGGGGTGCAGCGGATGCTGGCGCACGGGACGGTGGCGGTGGCGTGCGAGGCCCTGCGCAGGCCAGCCGTCGTGGACGCGGTACGGCGCACCGGGCTGGACCTGGTGAGCCGCACGGGCCGTCCCGGCGGGGTGCCCTCCCTGGACCCCCTCGCGTGCGGGCTGCCCCCGGAGGTGCCGTCGCCGCGTGAGCCGGGTTCCGCCGCCCGCTTCGCCGTCTTCGACGTGTCCGACGCGTCGGAACTCGCCGAGCGCGGGGCGTCGACGTGCGTGGCGACGGTGATCGGGGGCCGGCTGCTGTACCGGCGCCGCTGACGCCGGTCCTCCCGGCGACCGGCGAGGACCCGGACACGCCCGACCCGGAGCCGCCCGCCGGGACCGGGCTGCGACAATGGCCGGGTGACCCGCGCATCCCTGGACAAGCAGCCGCACGAAGTCGCCTCGATGTTCGACAACGTGGCGGAACGGTACGACCTGACCAACGACGTGCTGTCCCTGGGACAGGACCGCCGCTGGCGCAAGGAAGTGGCCCAGGCCGTCGACGCCCGCCCCGCGCAGAAGATCCTGGACCTCGCCGCCGGCACCGCCACCTCCTCCCTCCCCTTCGCCCGCACCGGCGCGTACGTCGTGCCCTGCGACTTCTCGCTCGGCATGCTCCAGGTCGGCAAGAAGCGTCACACCTGGCTGCCGTTCACGGCGGGCGACGCGACGAAGCTGCCGTTCAAGGACGACACCTTCGACGCCGTGACGATCTCCTTCGGCCTGCGCAACGTGCAGGACACCGATGCCGCGCTGCGCGAGATGTACCGCGTCACCAGGCCCGGCGGGCGCGTCGTGATCTGCGAGTTCTCGCACCCGACCTGGACGCCCTTCCGGACCGTCTACACCGAGTACCTGATGCGCGCCCTGCCCCCGGTCGCGCGCGCCGTGTCCTCGAACCCGGACGCGTACGTCTACCTCGCCGAGTCCATCCGCGCCTGGCCGGACCAGCCCGGCCTCGCCGAACGGCTCGGCAAGGCGGGCTGGTCCAGGGTGGCCTGGCGCAACCTCACCGGTGGCGTGGTCGCCCTGCACCGCGGCTTCAAGGACTGACTCTCAGCGGCCGATCATCTCGAACGCGTCCCCCGGTTCCCCCAGTTCCCGAGGGAGCCCGCCCGTCGGCGGCCGGGGGACGCGCGGTTCGCGTACGCCCCCGCCGCCCTCCCCCTCCGCGAAGTCGAACCACACGTACACCATCGAGTCCACCGGGACCGCCGCGCCGGGCTGCGGGTACTGGCGTACGACGTAGTCCACCACCGCCCGTTGGAAGTCGGGGCGGTCCGGCGCGGCCAGGAGAAGGCCCCGGGCCCGAGCGCTCTCTCGCGCGTCCACGGCCATCAGACCGACCAGCCGTGGCACACGTACTTCGGGTGTTTTGGGTGTTGCGTGCACAGATGTCACCCCCAGCGGTACTGGCAGGGTAGCCCCGGTGCGTCCCGGCCGGAAGGAGCCGGTGTCGTACTGTGACAGACGGCTACTCCGCGTCACCGTTAGAAGAGTCGAGCGCCAGTCGGAAGCAGAGCGCCTCCTCGTCCAGGACCGGGTGCGGATAGGTCTCCGCGGGACGCATGCCCAGGCGCCGGGTCACCGCGATGGACCGCTCGTTGCCCGGCCGTACCATCGCCACCACCTCCGGCACCCCCGCCTCCCGTACGCGCCGCAGGGTCTCGCGCGCGGCGGCGGTGACGTACCCCTTGCCCCAGTGCGCACGGCCGAGCCGCCAGCCGATCTCGATCGCGCCGACCGGGCCCCACTCGGGACGCCAGGGCTGGGCGCCGGTGAAGCCGAGGACCTCGTCGGACTCGTCCAGGATCGTCCAGAGGCAGAAGCCGAGTTCCGCGTCGTGCCGCCGCTGGCGCGCGGTCAGTTCCTCGTACACCGACATCCCGGCGGGCTTGCCGCCGTGGAACTCCATCACCTCGGGATCGGCGAAGACCCGGTGCCAGGCGAGGGCGTCCTCATGGGTGGGAACACGCAGCCGCAGCGCGGGGAGAGGTCGGTTCACAGGGCAGCCCTTCAGCCGGGTGATCTATTCCGCTGAATAGACTGCCCATGTCCAGTGCCGGTCGGCACGCAGATTTCGAACTTGGGGAGATCCCGCCGTGACCGAGCCCCTCTCCGACCACTCCGCCGATGTGATCGTCGTGGGCGCGGGGCCAGCCGGCTCCGCGACCGCGTACCACCTGGCCAAGGCCGGTCTCGACGTCCTGCTCCTGGAGAAGACGGAGTTCCCGCGCGAGAAGGTGTGCGGTGACGGCCTCACGCCCCGCGCGGTCAAGCAGCTCGTCGCCATGGGCATCGACGTCTCCGAGGAGGCCGGCTGGCTGCGCAACAAGGGTCTGCGCATCATCGGCGGCGGCTCCCGCCTCCAGCTGGACTGGCCGGACCTCGCGGCCTACCCGAACTACGGACTCGTGCGCAAGCGCGACGACTTCGACGAGATCCTGGCCCGAAACGCCCAGAAGGCGGGCGCGCGGCTGTACGAGCGCTGCAACGTCTCCGGGCCGATCGTCGACGAGCGCACCGGCCGCATCACCGGTGTGACCGCCAAGCTCGGCGAGGAGAAACGCGAGGTCCGCTACCACGCGCCGCTCGTCGTCGCGGCCGACGGCAACTCCACCCGGCTGTCGCTGGCGATGGGCCTGCACCGCCGCGAGGACCGGCCGATGGGCGTCGCGGTGCGCACGTACTTCACCTCGCCCCGCCACGACGACGACTACCTGGAGTCCTGGCTGGAGCTGTGGGACCGGCGCGGCCCCCAGGAGCGGCTGCTGCCCGGCTACGGCTGGATCTTCGGCATGGGCGACGGCACGTCCAACGTCGGCCTCGGCGTCCTCAACACCTCCGCCGCCTTCAAGGAACTGGACTGGCGGGAGATCCTCAAGGCATGGTGCGCGTCCATGCCCGAGGACTGGGGCTACACCCCCGAGAACATGACCGGCCCGATCCGCGGCGCCGCGCTGCCGATGGCCTTCAACCGCCAGCCCCACTACACCCGCGGGCTGCTGCTGGTCGGTGACGCCGGCGGCCTGGTGAACCCCTTCAACGGCGAGGGCATCGCCTACGCCATGGAGTCCGGCCGGATCGCCGCCGACGTCGTCGTCCAGGCGCACGCGCGGGCGACGCCTGCGCAGCGCGAGATCGCACTGCAGCGCTACCCGCGCGTCCTCAAGGACACCTACGGCGGCTACTACAACCTCGGCCGCGCCTTCGTGAAGCTCATCGGCAACCCCAAGGTCATGCAGATCGCCACCCAGCGCGGCCTGACCCACCCGGTCCTGATGAAGTTCACCCTGAAGCTCCTGGCCAACCTGACCGACCCCACGGGCGGCGACGCGATGGACCGGATCATCAACGGCCTGACGAAGGTGACCCCGAAGGCCTGATCAGGCGCCGAACGCGGCCTCCTTGGCGGACCTGCGGGCGTACACCTCCTCCCGCCGGTCCGCCATCTGCCGCAGCGCGTCCTTCTTCTCCCGCTTGGTCAACCGGTCGAGGTAGATGTACCCGTCCGTGTGATCCGTCTCGTGGGCGAGGCAGCGCGCGAAGTAGCCGGTGCCCTCGATCTCCACGGGGTCGCCGTCCCGGTCCTGCCCGCGCACGACGGCCCGGTCCGGCCGCGGCACGGCCATCACCGCGCCCGGCACCGAGAGACACCCCTCGCCCTCGTCCAGCAGCCGCCGGCCGCCGAGGGGCGATTCCAGTACGGGGTTGACGATGTGTCCGACATGCCGGTTTCCGTCGTCATCGGGGCAGTCGTACACGAAAAGGCGCAGATCGACCCCGATCTGATTCGCCGCGAGTCCCGCCCCCTCGGCGACGTACATCGTGCGGAACATGTCGTCGATGAGCGCCGCGAGGTCGGGCCCGAACTCCGTGACGTCCCGGCACGGCTTGTGCAGCACCGCCTCGCCGACCTCGGTGATCCGGCGCACCGCTCCGCGCCCGGCCTCGGGGGCGTACCGGGGGAACTCGGCGACAGGGGCGCCCTGAACGAACACGCGTGGCATCGCGTCTTCTCCTTCACTCGTGGACGGCCGCCGTGCGGCGGCCGAGCCCCGAGCATGCCAGGGAACGCCGCGGGGCCGCTGCCCCCGAGCGGCTGCGGCCCCGCACAAGGCGCGCGAAGCGCCTCAAGTACGCGAAACGGTCGGGATGCCTCAGAGCACCCGCACGGCACCGGTCGGCTGGTCGTACGACAGCGGGTGCTCCGCGACGCCGTCCGACGGGTTCTGCGCGCCGACGAACATGCCGCCGCCCACGTACACCGCCACGTGGTACGCGCTGCCCGCGCTGCCCCAGTACAGGATGTCGCCCGGCTGGAGGTTGCTCAGCGAGACCTGGGTACCGGCGGTCGACTGGTCCTGGGAGACGCGCGGCAGGCTCACGCCGACCTGCTTGAAGGCGGTCTGCACGAGGCCCGAGCAGTCGTACGCGGAGGGGCCGGTGGCGCCGGAGACGTACGCCTTGCCCAGCTGCGACTTGACGAAGCTGACGACGGCCGCGGCGGAACCGGTGGCCGTGGAGGAGCTGGTGCTCGTGCTCGTGGTGGTGGAGCCGGTGGAGGCGCTCGCCGAGAGGGTCGTACGGGCCGTGCTGCGGGAGGCGCGCTCGGCGGCCGCCTTGCGGGCGGCCTCCTCGGCCTTCTTCTTGGCCTCGGCGGCCTTCTTC
The DNA here is from genome assembly GCF_030269125.1 of Streptomyces hygroscopicus subsp. hygroscopicus. Taxonomy (GTDB): domain Bacteria; phylum Actinomycetota; class Actinomycetes; order Streptomycetales; family Streptomycetaceae; genus Streptomyces; species Streptomyces hygroscopicus_C. Next base: position 164,242 of record NZ_BSSM01000017.1, read on the forward strand.
TTGGCCTCGGCGAGGTCCGCCTTGGCCTGCTTCGCGGCCTTCGCGGCGGCCGCGTCGCGCTCGGCCTGGAGCTGGTAGTTCGCCGCGGCCTGCTGCGTGGCGTCCGCGGACTGGGCCGCCTGGGCGGCCAGGTCGGCCGTCAGGGTGGGAAGTTCGAGGGTCTGCGTCACCGGCTCGGCGGCGCTGGCCGAACCGGCGGACCCGGCGACGGCCAGGGTGCTGAGGACGCCACCGGCAACTCCGGCCCGCATCGCGAGGGACGACGCGCTGCGGCGGGGCTTCCGGTGGCTGCGTATGTGAGCGGTGTGGGACATGGGAACAACCGGTATCAGGGGCTCCTCCGTATCTTCAAGAAACGTGTGCTGCGCCACAGTTGCCCAATCGAGACCTCAAACCTCGGGCGTGTCGTCCTTTATTGACGCCGTAACGGACATTGCGGACGCCCGTGATCAAGCCCTTGATCACGGTCTTTGATCATTACGTCCGAATTGCCCCACGCTTACCACCGGTTGGGGTGGTTGGCCAAGCTCGGTTCCTGAGAGGCTGCTGTGACTGTGACCGAGGTCACGGAACGGTCGCGCGAGGGCCGGCGTCCCGCGCGTGCGGAGTTCGTGAACGCGCGCACGCGCTTCCCCTCCCGTCCACACCGCACCTCCTGTCTCCCTCTGACGTGTGAACGGGATCCACTATCAAGATCGAGTGTCCAACGCCAATTTGCATGCAAGCGAACTCTCTTGATATTGAGACGCCGCCCCCGGCCTGCGGTGACGGGCGGGAATGTCACTTCTGGTGATCAACTGAACGCTTCGCGTATGAAGATCACCCATCATCCGACTTCATGATCCTTCGTCAGGTGGTGGAGATCACAAAGCTTGTGGAATACCCCGTGTCGCAGATCACAGATCGGCGGGCATAAGATGCGAGGCAGTTGGGCTTGTGACCTGCTTCACATGTTCTCGATCTTCGCCGGGACGAGCGGGGTTCGTGGGGCCGGTGGGGCGGATGTGAGCCCAGCGAACCGCCAGCAGTCAGTGCCGACTGAGAGGAGCGAGGAGCGGTGAACGCGTATGCGCCCATCCTCGTACTGGGAGCCCTCGGGGCAGGCTTTGCGATCTTCTCCGTGGTCATGGCCACGCTGATCGGTCCGAAGCGGTACAACCGCGCCAAGCTCGAAGCCTACGAGTGCGGTATCGAGCCGACCCCCACGCCGGCCGGCGGCGGGCGCTTCCCCATCAAGTACTACCTGACGGCGATGCTCTTCATCGTCTTCGACATCGAGATCGTCTTCCTCTACCCCTGGGCCGTCACCTTCGACGCCCTGGGGCTTTTCGGGCTCGTGGAGATGCTGCTCTTCGTGCTCACCGTCTTCGTCGCGTACGCGTACGTATGGCGGCGCGGCGGCCTGGAATGGGACTGAGGGGCCTTATAAGACATGGGACTCGAAGAAAAGCTGCCGAGCGGCTTCCTGCTGACCACCGTCGAACAGGCCGCGGGCTGGGTGCGCAAGGCATCCGTCTTCCCGGCCACCTTCGGCCTGGCCTGTTGTGCCATCGAGATGATGACCACCGGCGCCGGCCGTTACGACCTCGCGCGCTTCGGCATGGAGGTGTTCCGCGGCTCGCCGCGCCAGGCGGACCTGATGATCGTGGCCGGCCGGGTCAGCCAGAAGATGGCGCCGGTACTGCGGCAGGTCTACGACCAGATGCCGAACCCCAAGTGGGTGATCTCCATGGGCGTCTGCGCCTCCTCCGGCGGCATGTTCAACAACTACGCGATCGTCCAGGGCGTCGACCACATCGTCCCGGTCGACATCTACCTCCCCGGCTGCCCGCCCCGCCCCGAGATGCTGATGGACGCGATCCTCAAGCTCCACCAGAAGATCCAGTCCTCCAAGCTCGGCGTGAACGCGGAGGAAGCGGCCCGCGAGGCGGAGGAGGCGGCGCTCAAGGCCCTGCCCACCATCGAGATGAAGGGGCTGCTGCGGTGAGCGACGCCAACGGCACCCACGGCGGCGGAGCGAACGGGGTGAACCCCGAGAAGGACCTCTCCGCCTCCAACCTCCCCGGCCAGCGCGGCCAGGGCGGTGAGGAGATCCGCGTCCAGCGCGGCATGTTCGGCGCCGACAACGGCGGGGACACCTCCGGCTACGGCGGCCTGGTCCGCTCGATCCGCCTGCCCGGACCGGCGAACCGGCCCTACGGGGGATGGTTCGACGAGGTCGCCGACGAGCTGGAGGGCGCCCTGGAGGAACAGGGCCTGCTGCCGGACAACGCCATCGAGAAGACGGTGGTCGACCGCGGCGAGCTCACCTTCCACATCGAGCGCGAGCACCTGCTCCGCGTCGCCCGCACCCTGCGCGACGACCCCGCCCTGCGCTTCGAACTGTGCACCGGCGTCAGCGGTGTGCACTACCCGCACGACAAGGGCCGCGAGCTGCACGCCGTCTACCACCTGCGCTCGATCACCCACAACCGGCTGATCCGGCTGGAGGTCAGCGCCCCCGACGCCGACCCGCGCATCCCGTCCCTCGTCTCCGTGTACCCCACCAACGACTGGCACGAGCGCGAGACCTACGACTTCTTCGGAATCGTCTTCGACGGCCACCCGGCCCTCACGCGGATCATGATGCCGGACGACTGGCAGGGCCACCCGCAGCGCAAGGACTACCCGCTCGGCGGCATCCCCGTCGAGTACAAGGGCGCCCAGATCCCGGCTCCGGACCAGCGGAGGTCGTACTCGTGAGCAGCACCCAGTCAGCAGCCTCCCGGGAAACCACCGAGGGCACCGTCTACACGGTCACCGGTGGCGACTGGGACGAGGTCGTCCAGTCCGCGGCCCGCGCCGACGACGAGCGCATCGTCGTCAACATGGGGCCCCAGCACCCCTCCACCCACGGGGTGCTCCGGCTCATCCTGGAGATCGAGGGCGAGACGGTCACCGAGGCCCGCTGCGGCATCGGCTACCTGCACACCGGCATCGAGAAGAACCTCGAATACCGCACGTGGACGCAGGGCACGACCTTCGTCACGCGCATGGACTACCTGACGTCCTTCTTCAACGAGACCGCCTACTGTCTCGCCGTCGAGAAACTCCTCGGCATCGAGGACGACGTCACCGAGCGCGCCAAGATCATCCGGGTCCTCCTGATGGAGCTGAACCGGCTCTCCTCCCACCTGGTGTGCATCGCCACCGGCGGCATGGAACTGGGCGCGACCACGATCATGATCTACGGCTTCCGTGATCGTGAAATGATTCTCGACCTCTACGAGCTGATCACCGGCCTGCGGATGAACCACGCGTACATCCGCCCCGGCGGCCTCGCCCAGGACCTGCCGCCCGGCGCGGTCGACCAGATCCGCGAGTTCGTCAAGAAGATGCGCCGAAACCTCCCGGAGTACGACAAGCTCGCCACCGGGAACCCCATCTTCAAGGCCCGCATGGGCGACATCGGCTATCTCGACCTGGCCGGCTGCATGGCCCTCGGCGCCACCGGCCCGATCCTGCGCGCCACCGGCCTGCCGCACGACCTGCGCAAGACCCAGCCGTACTGCGGCTACGAGACCTACGACTTCGAGGTCCCGACCGCCGACAGCTGCGACGCCTACGGCCGCTTCCTGATCCGCCTGGAGGAGATGCGCCAGTCCCTCGGGATCATCGAGCAGTGCCTGGACCGGCTGGCGCCCGGACCGGTCATGGTCGCCGACAAGAAGATCGCCTGGCCCGCCCAGCTGGCCCTCGGCCCGGACGGACTCGGCAACTCCCTCGACCACATCAAGAAGATCATGGGCACCTCCATGGAGGCCCTGATCCACCACTTCAAGCTGGTCACCGAGGGCTTCCGGGTCCCGCCCGGCCAGGCGTACGCGGCCGTCGAGTCCCCCAAGGGCGAACTGGGCGTGCACGTCGTGTCCGACGGCGGCACCCGCCCCTACCGGGTCCACTTCCGCGACCCGTCCTTCACCAATCTCCAGGCCATGGCGGCGATGTGCGAGGGCGGCCAGGTCGCCGACGTGATCGTCGCCGTCGCGTCCATCGACCCCGTGATGGGAGGCGTCGACCGGTGACCACCTCTTCTTCGGAGCACGGCGTCAGCCTCGGCATGCCCGAGCCGCCCGCGCCCGCCTACCCGGACGACGTACGGGAGCGCCTGGAGGCGGACGCGCGCGAGGTCATCGCGCGCTACCCCGACTCCCGCTCCGCGCTGCTGCCGCTGCTCCACCTCGTGCAGGCCGAGGAGGGCCACGTCACGCGCACCGGAATGCGGTTCTGCGCGGAGACGCTCGGCCTGACCACGGCCGAGGTCACCGCGGTGGCCACCTTCTACACCATGTACCGGCGCCGCCCCTCCGGCGACTACCAGGTCGGGGTGTGCACCAACACGCTGTGCGCGGTGATGGGCGGCGACGCGATCTTCGAGACGCTCCAAGAGCACCTGGGCGTCGGCAACGGGGAGACCACCGACGACGGCCGGGTCACCCTGGAGCACATCGAGTGCAACGCGGCCTGCGACTTCGCGCCCGTCGTGATGGTCAACTGGGAGTTCTTCGACAACCAGACGCCGGCCAGCGCCCGGGATCTGGTGGACGACCTGCGCGCCGGACGGGCCGTACAGCCCACCCGCGGCGCCCGGCTGTGCACCTTCAAGGAGACCGCCCGGATCCTGGCCGGCTTCCCGGACGAGCGGCCCGGGGCCGTCGAGGAGGGCGGCAGCGCCGGACCCGCCTCGCTGGTGGGCCTGCGCCTGGCCAAGGGCGAGCCCGCACCCGCGCGCGTGGTCCATCCCCGCGGCCAGGAACCCCAGGACGGGCCGTCCTCCCGCCAGGCCGAAGAGGAGGGGGAGTGATGAGCGTGGCAGCCGAACTCAAGGACTCCAGCCCGGAGAAGCTGCTCGCCCCCGTGCTGTCGGCCTTCTGGGACGAGGACCGCTCCTGGTCCCTGGACGTCTACCGTCGGCACGAAGGGTACGAGGGGCTCCGCAAGGCGCTCGCCATGTCGCCCGACGACCTGATCGCCTACGTCAAGGAATCCGGCCTGCGCGGCCGCGGCGGCGCAGGCTTCCCGACCGGGATGAAGTGGCAGTTCATCCCGCAGGGCGACGGCAAACCGCACTATCTCGTGGTCAACGCCGACGAGTCCGAGCCGGGCACCTGCAAGGACATCCCGCTCCTGTACGCGAACCCGCACAGCCTCATCGAGGGCATCGTGATCGCGTGCTACGCCATCCGGTCCTCGCACGCCTTCATCTACCTGCGGGGAGAAGTGGTCCCCGTGCTGAGGCGGCTGCACGAGGCCGTGCGCGAGGCCCACGCGGCGGGCTACCTCGGCCAGAACATCCTCGGCAGCGGAATGGACCTCGACCTCACCGTGCACGCCGGCGCCGGCGCGTACATCTGCGGCGAGGAGACCGCGCTGCTCGACTCGCTCGAAGGCCGCCGCGGCCAACCGCGGCTGCGTCCCCCCTTCCCCGCCGTCGAAGGGCTCTACGCCTGCCCCACCGTGGTGAACAACGTCGAGTCCATCGCCTCGGTTCCCGCGATCCTGAAGAACGGGAAGGAATGGTTCAGGTCGATGGGCAGCGAGAAGTCCCCGGGCTTCACGCTCTACTCGCTCAGCGGCCATGTCGCGAGCCCCGGCCAGTACGAGGCCCCGCTCGGCATCACCCTGCGCCAGCTGCTGGAGATGAGCGGCGGGATGCGCCCCGGCCACCGGCTGAAGTTCTGGACGCCGGGCGGCTCCTCCACGCCGATGTTCACCGCGGAACACCTCGACGTGCCCCTCGACTACGAGGGCGTCGGCGCCGCGGGCTCCATGCTCGGCACCAAGGCCCTGCAGTGCTTCGACGAGACCACCTGCGTGGTCCGCGCGGTCACCCGCTGGACGGAGTTCTACGCCCACGAGTCCTGCGGCAAGTGCACCCCGTGCCGTGAAGGGACGTACTGGCTCGTGCAGTTGCTGCGGGACATCGAGGCCGGCAAGGGCGCCAGGTCCGACCTCGACAAGCTCGCGGACATCGCCGACAACATCAACGGCAAGTCCTTCTGCGCCCTCGGCGACGGCGCGGCCTCCCCGATCTTCTCCTCGCTGAAGTACTTCCGCGAGGAGTACGAGCAGCACATCACGGGCCGGGGCTGCCCCTTCGACCCGGCCAAGTCGACGGCCTGGGCGGACCGCCCGGAGGTGAACGCATGACCGTGACCACCAACGCTCCCGCGGGTGGCGGAGAGGCGGCCCTCCCGCCGGAAGACCTCGTCACGCTGACGATCGACGGCATCGGGATCAGCGTGCCCAAGGGCACCCTGGTCATCCGGGCCGCCGAACAGCTCGGCATCGAGATCCCCCGCTTCTGCGACCACCCGCTGCTCGCCCCGGCCGGCGCCTGCCGGCAGTGCATCGTGGAGGTCGAGGGCCAGCGCAAGCCCATGGCCTCCTGCACCATCACCTGCACCGACGGCATGGTGGTGCGCACCCAGCTGACCTCGCCGGTCGCCGAGAAGGCCCAGCACGGTGTGATGGAGCTGCTGCTCATCAACCACCCGCTGGACTGCCCGGTCTGCGACAAGGGCGGCGAGTGCCCGCTGCAGAACCAGGCCATGTCGCACGGCAACGCCGAGTCCCGCTTCGAGGGCCGCAAGCGCACCTACGAGAAGCCGGTCGCGATCTCCAGCCAGGTGCTGCTGGACCGCGAGCGCTGTGTGCTGTGCGCCCGCTGCACCCGCTTCTCCAACCAGATCGCGGGCGACCCCATGATCGAGCTGATCGAGAGGGGCGCGCTCCAGCAGGTCGGCACCGGCGAGGGCGACCCGTTCGAGTCGTACTTCTCCGGGAACACCATCCAGATCTGCCCGGTCGGGGCGCTCACCTCGGCGGCGTACCGCTTCCGCTCCCGCCCGTTCGACCTGGTCTCCTCGCCGTCGGTGTGCGAGCACTGCGCGGGCGGCTGCGCCACCCGCACCGACCACCGGCGCGGCAAGGTCATGCGGCGGCTCGCCGCCAACGACCCCGAGGTCAACGAGGAGTGGATCTGCGACAAGGGGCGCTTCGCGTTCCGTTACGCGCAGCTCAAGGACCGCCTCGACACCCCGCTGGTGCGGGGCGCGGACGGGACCCTGGAACCCGCCTCCTGGCCGGAGGCGCTGGAGGCCGCCGCGCGCGGCCTGACCGCGGCCCGCTCCCGGGCCGGCGTCCTGACCGGCGGCCGGCTCACCGTCGAGGACGCCTACGCGTACAGCAAGTTCGCGCGGGTGGCCCTCGGCACGAACGACATCGATTTCCGCGCCCGCGTGCACAGCGCGGAGGAGGCGGCCTTCCTCGCCTCCCGGGTCGCGGGTCGCGGCCGGGATCTCGACGGTACGGGGGTCACCTACACCTCCCTGGAGAAGGCGCCCGCCGTGCTGCTCGTCGGATTCGAGTCGGAGGAGGAGGCGCCCGGCGTCTTCCTGCGGCTGCGCAAGGCGTGGCGGAACCACAAGCAGCTGGTGTTCGCGCTGGCCACGCACGCGACCCGGGGTCTTCAGAAGGCGGGCGGCACCCTGCTGCCGGCCGCGCCCGGCACCGAGACCGAGTGGCTGGACGCGCTCGCGAGCGGGGTCGGCCTGGAGGCGCCCGGCACGCGGGCCGCCGAGGCGCTGCGCGGCGAGGGCGCCGTCATCGTCGTGGGGGAGCGGCTGGCCTCGGTCCCCGGCGGGTTCACCGCCGCGGTACGGGCCGCCGCCGCGACCGGCGCCCGGCTGGTGTGGATCCCGCGCCGGGCCGGGGAGCGCGGCGCCCTGGAGGCCGGCGCGCTGCCCGCGCTGCTGCCGGGCGGCCGTCCCGCGACCGACCCGCGTGCCCGCGACGAGGTGGCCGCCGCCTGGGGCCTGTCCGAGCTGCCGCCGGGCTACGGCCGCGACACCGGGCGGATCGTCGAGGCTGCCGCGGACGGCGCCCTCGCGGCCCTGGTGGTCGCGGGCGTCGAGGTCGCCGACCTGCCCGACCCGGCCCGCGCCCGCGAGGCGCTGGACCGGGTCGGCTTCCTGGTCTCGCTGGAACTGCGGCCCAGCGAGGTCACCGAACGCGCCGACGTCGTCCTGCCGGTCGCCGCGGTCGCCGAGAAGGCCGGGACCCTCCTCGACTGGGAGGGCAGGGTGCGCTTCTTCGAGGCAGCGCTCAAGCCGGACCAGATGACGCGCCGCCTGGCCCCGACCGACGCGCGCGTGCTGCACATGCTGGCCGACGCGATGGACGTCCACCTCGGCCTGCCGGACCTGCGCACCATCCGCGCGGAGATCGACCGGCTCGGCCCCTGGGACGGCCCGTACGCCGCCGAACCCCGGGAGGCGCCGGGTGCCGTGCCCCGGCCGGCCGTCGGGGAGGCCGTGCTCGCGGGCCACCGGCTGCTGCTCGACCAGGGCGTCCTCCAGGAGGGCGACGAGGCGCTGGCCGGCACCCGGCACGCCGCCCGCGCCCGCCTGTCGGCCGCCACGGCCGCCGAGGCGGGCGTCGAGGACGGCGCTCCCCTCGCCGTCACCGGGCCCGCCGGAACCGTCGAACTCCCGCTCCAGATCACCGAGATGCCCGACCGCGTGGTCTGGCTCCCGCTGAACTCCGTCGGCGGCGGCGTCGCCTCCGACACCGGCGCACAGCCCGGCGACCTCGTCCGCATCGGCCCGGCGTCCCCCGCCGAGACGGCCCCCAAGGAGGTGGAGGCATGAGCCCGTACCTCGCCGTTGAAGACCTCTCGATGTTCGGCCGCGACCCCTGGTGGCTGGTCGTCGTCAAGGCCGTCTTCTGCTTCGCCTTCCTGATGGTGACCGTGCTGTTCTCCATCGTCTGGGAGCGCAAGGTCGTCGCCTGGATGCAGCTGCGCATCGGGCCCAACCGGCACGGACCCTGGGGCATGCTCCAGTCGCTCGCCGACGGCGTGAAACTGATGCTCAAGGAGGACCTGATCGTCCGCCGCGCGGACAAGGTCGTCTACGTCCTCGCACCGATCGTGGCGGCCATCCCGGCCTTCATGGCGATCGCGGTGATCCCGTTCGGCCCGGCCGACCACGAGATCTCCATCTTCGGCACCCGTACGACGATGCAGCTCACCGACCTGCCGATCGCGATGCTCTACATCCTCGCGGTCGCCTCGGTCGGCATCTACGGCATCGTCCTCGCCGGCTGGAGTTCCGGATCGACGTACCCGCTCCTCGGCGGGCTGCGCTCCTGCGCGCAGATGATCTCCTACGAGATCGCCATGGGCGCCGCGTTCGCCTCGGTGTTCCTCTACTCGGGGTCGATGTCGACGTCGACCATCGTGGCCCAGCAGCACGACCGCTGGTACATCCTGCTGCTGCCGGTCTCCTTCCTCCTCTACATCGTCACCATGGTCGGCGAGACCAACCGCGCCCCCTTCGACATGCCGGAGTCCGAGGGCGACCTGGTGGGCGGCTTCAACACCGAGTACTCGTCCATCAAGTTCGCGATGTTCATGCTCGCCGAGTACGTGAACATGGTGACGGTCTCCGCCGTCTCCACCACCCTCTTCCTCGGCGGCTGGCGGGCCCCCTGGCCGATCAGCACCTTCTGGGCGGGCGCCAACCACGGCTGGTGGCCGATGCTCTGGTTCGTCATCAAGGTGCAGCTGCTGCTGTTCTTCTTCATCTGGCTGCGCGGCACCCTGCCCCGCGTCCGCTACGACCAGCTGATGAAGCTCGGCTGGAAGGTCCTCATCCCGGTCTCGGTGACCTGGCTGATGCTCGTGGCGTCCGTGCGGGCACTGCGCAACGAGCACTACGACTTCGCCGACATCGCCCTCTACGTGGGCGGCGGTGTGCTCGCCCTGCTGCTGATCTCCTTCGTCGCCGACATCTTCCGCGAGAAGGCGCGGCCGGCCGGGCAACCGGCGGCCGAGCAGGGCGGGTTCGACCCGATGGCGGGCGGGTTCCCGGTGCCGCCGCTGCCCGGACAGGAGCTGCCGCCGGTGCCCCGGCGCCGCCCGCGCCGGGAGCGGGAGCTGATTGTCAGTGGTGGGACCGACACTGTCGGTGACGGATCGTCGCAGGGATCTACGGATGGAAAGGAGGCGTCCGATGGCTGAGGAGCCCAAGGAGACCAAGCCCGGTTTCCAGAACCCCGTGGCCGGCTTCGGCGTGACCTTCAAGGCCATGTTCAAGAAGCGGTTGACCGAGCAGTACCCGGAGCAGAAGAAGACCACCGCTCCGCGCTTCCACGGACGGCACCAGCTCAACCGCCATCCGGACGGCCTGGAGAAGTGCGTCGGCTGCGAGCTGTGCGCCTGGGCCTGCCCCGCCGACGCCATCTATGTGGAGGGCGCCGACAACACCGACGAGGAACGCTACTCGCCGGGCGAGCGCTACGGCCGCGTCTACCAGATCAACTACGCCCGCTGCATCCTGTGCGGCCTGTGCATCGAGGCGTGCCCCACGCGCGCGCTCACGATGACCAACGAGTTCGAACTGGCCGACTCCAGCCGCGCCAACCTCATCTACACCAAGGAGCAGCTGCTGGCCGGCCTCGAAGAGGGCATGGTCGACACGCCGCACTCCATCTTCCCCGGCACCACCGAGGAGGACTACTACCGGGGCCTGGTCACGCAGGCCGCCCCCGGCACGGTCCGCCAGGTCGCCGTCTCCAAGGGGGAGAAGGAAGAGGACCGGGAGGTGGACGCATGAGCGCGCAGCTCGCCGCCTACACGACCTCCACCGGTGAGGCCTTCCAGTTCTGGGTCCTCGGCACCGTCGCGGTGATCGGCGCCCTGTGCACCGTCCTCATGAGGAAGGCCGTGCACAGCGCCCTCAGCCTCGCCGGGACCATGATCGTCCTGGCGGTCTTCTACCTCGCCAACGGCGCCTACTTCCTGGGCATCGTGCAGATCGTCGTCTACACCGGCGCGATCATGATGCTGTTCCTGTTCGTGGTGATGCTCGTCGGCGTCACGGCCGCGGACTCGCTGAAGGAGACCATCAAGGGCCAGCGCTGGCTGGCCCTGCTGTGCGGGGTCGGCTTCGGCGTGCTGCTGCTCGCCGGGATCGCCAACGCCTCCCTGAAGGACTTCACCGGCACCGGCCAGGCGAACGCGAACGGCAATGTGGAGGGCCTCGCCGCCCTGATCTTCACCAAGTACGTCTTCGCCTTCGAGATCACCGGCGCCCTGCTGATCACGGCCGCCGTCGGCGCCATGGTGCTCACCCACCGCGAGCGCACCGAGCGCGCCAGGACCCAGCGCGAGCTGGCCGAACAGCGCGTCCGCGAGGGCACGTACGTGCCGCCGCTGCCCGCCCCGGGTGTCTACGCCCGGCACAACGCGGTGGACGTCGCGGGCCTGCTCCCCGACGGCACCCCCTCCGAGCTGACCGTCAGCAAGACGCTGCGTGAACGCGGCCAGATCCGGGACGTGTCCACGGAGGCCATCAACGATCTGCGGGCGCTGGAACAGCGCTCCAAGGAGCGCCTGGAGCGGGCGCCGATCGCACCGGAGACGTTCAAGCGGCCCGAGGAGGCGTCGAAGTGAACCCGGTCAACTACCTGTATCTCGCGGGTCTGTTGTTCACGATCGGCGCCACCGGCGTGCTGATCCGGCGCAACGCCATCGTGGTCTTCATGTGCGTCGAGCTGATGCTGAACGCCTGCAACCTGGCGTTCGTCACCTTCTCCCGGCTGCACGGCAACCTGGACGGCCAGGTCATCGCCTTCTTCACGATGGTCGTCGCCGCCGCGGAGGTCGTGGTGGGCCTCGCGATCATCGTGTCGCTGTTCCGTGCCCGCCACTCGGCCTCGGTCGACGACGCCAGCCTGATGAAGCTGTAAGGGGTCGGGAGAATCGTGGAGAAACTGATCGCGCTGCTCATCGCGGCGCCCCTGCTCGGAGCGGCCGTCCTCCTGCTCGGTGGCCGGCGTCTGGACCGCGTCGGCCACTGGATCGGCACCCTGCTGTCGACCGCGTCCTTCGTGTTCGGCCTGGTCCTGTTCACCGACCTGCTCGGCAGGAACGCCGAACACCGCACCCTGATCCAGCACCTGTGGACCTGGATCCCGGTCGAGGGCTTCCAGGCGGACGTCACCTTCCGCCTCGACCAGCTGTCGATGACCTTCGTCCTGCTGATCACCGGCGTCGGCTCGCTGATCCACCTGTACTCGGTCGGGTACATGGAGCACGACGAGCGCCGCCGCCGCTTCTTCGGCTATCTGAACCTGTTCCTCGCGGCGATGCTGCTGCTCGTCCTCGCCGACAACTACCTCCTGCTGTACGTCGGCTGGGAGGGCGTCGGCCTCGCCTCGTACCTGCTGATCGGCTTCTGGCAGCACAAGCCCAGCGCCGCCACGGCCGCCAAGAAGGCGTTCCTGGTCAACCGCGTCGGCGACATGGGCCTCTCGATCGCGATCATGCTGATGTTCACCACCTTCGGCAGCTTCGCCTTCGGCCCGGTGTTCGGGCACGTCGACGGCGCCTCCCAGGGCAAGCTCACCGCGATCGGCCTGATGCTGCTGCTCGCCGCGTGCGGCAAGTCCGCCCAGGTGCCGCTCCAGTCCTGGCTCGGGGACGCCATGGAGGGCCCGACCCCGGTCTCGGCCCTGATCCACGCGGCGACCATGGTGACCGCGGGCGTCTACCTGATCGTCCGCTCGGCGGCCGTCTTCGACGCGGCGCCGGACGCGCAGCTGGCCGTCACCGTGGTGGGCGCGGTCACGCTGCTCTTCGGTGCGATCGTCGGTTGCGCCAAGGACGACATCAAGAAGGCGCTGGCCGGCTCGACCATGTCGCAGATCGGCTACATGGTGCTCGCCGCGGGCCTCGGTCCCATCGGCTACGTCTTCGCGATCATGCACCTGGTGACCCACGGCTTCTTCAAGGCCGGGCTGTTCCTCGGCGCGGGCTCCGTGATGCACGGCATGAACGACGAGGTCGACATGCGCAGGTACGGCGGCCTCAGGAAGTACATGCCGGTCACCTTCGTCACCTTCGGCCTCGGCTACCTCGCCATCATCGGCTTCCCGGGCCTGTCCGGCTTCTTCTCCAAGGACAAGATCATCGAGGCGGCCTTCGCCAAGGGCGGCACCGAGGGCTGGATCCTCGGCGGCGCGGCCCTGGTGGGCGCGGCCATCACCGCGTTCTACATGACGCGGGTGATGCTGATGACGTTCTTCGGCGAGGAGCGCTGGAAGAACCAGGCGACGCGTTCGCCCGAGGCTCCGAGCGCCGAGCCCGCCGCCGAGCACCGCGGCGAGACCGCCGAGCCGCATCCGCACGAGTCCCCGAAGGTCATGACGATCCCGATGATCGTGCTGGCCGTCGGCTCGGTCTTCGGCGGTGGCTTCTTCAGCATCGGCGACCGCTTCCTGTACTGGCTGGAGCCGGTCACCGGGCACAGCGAGGGCCACTCCCCGGTCAGCGCCGGCGAGGTCACCGCGGCCACGATGGTCTGCCTGGTGATCGGCGTGGCCGTCGCCTGGGCGCAGTACGGCCGCAAACCGGTCCCGGCCGTCGCCCCGCGCGGCTCCCTGCTCACCCGGGCGGCCCGCCGCGACCTGCTCCAGGACGACTTCAACCACGTGGTCCTGGTGCGCGGCGGCGAGCACCTGACGCGCTCCCTGGTCTACCTCGACCACACCCTGGTCGACGGCGTCGTCAACGGCACGGCGGCCGGCTTCGGCGGTCTGTCCGGGCGGCTGCGCCGGCTCCAGAACGGCTTCGCCCGCTCCTACGCGGTCTCGATGTTCGGCGGTGCGGCACTCCTGGTCGCCGCGACCCTGCTGATGAGGGCGGTCTGATACCGATGTCCTTTCCCCTGCTGACAGCGACGGCGGCGCTCCCCGCCGTGGGAGCCGTCGCCACGGCCGCCGTACCGGCCGCGAGGCGTACCGCCGCCAAGTGGCTCGCCCTGCTCGTCTCGCTCGGCACGCTCGCACTGGCGATCACCGTCCTGGTCCGCTTCGACCCCGGTGGCGCCCGTTACCAGCTCACCGAATCCCACTCCTGGATCCGCGACTTCGGGGTGCGTTACGAACTGGGGGTGGACGGCATCGGCGTGGCGCTGATCGCGCTGACCGCCGTGCTGATCCCCTTCATCGTCCTGGCGGGCTGGCACGACGCCGACCCGCTGGAGACCGGCAGCCGCCGCTGGCGCCCCACCCAGGGCTTCTTCGCGCTGATCCTGGCGGTCGAGGCGATGGTCCTCATCTCCTTCGAGGCCACCGACGTCTTCCTTTTCTACATCTTCTTCGAAGCCATGCTGATCCCGATGTACTTCCTCATCGGCGGCTTCGGGGACCGCGCCCACGCCCAGGGCGAGCAGGCGGCCGCCACCCAGCGTTCGTACGCGGCGGTGAAGTTCCTCCTCTACAACCTGGTCGGCGGTCTGATCATGCTGGCCGCGGTGATCGGCCTCTATGTGGTCGCCGGGAACTTCTCCCTCCAGCAGATCGCCGAGGCGCGCGCGGCCGGTTCGCTGCACATGGCGACGAGCACCGGACGCTGGCTGTTCCTCGGCTTCTTCTTCGCCTTCGCGGTGAAGGCGCCGCTGTGGCCGCTGCACACCTGGCTGCCCAACGCCATGCAGGAGTCCACCGCCCCGGTCGCCGTCCTCATCACGGCGGTGGTCGACAAGGTGGGCACCTTCGCGATGCTCCGCTTCTGCCTCGGGCTGTTCCCGGAGGCCAGCAAGTGGGCGACGCCCGTGATCCTGGTCCTCGCGCTGATCAGCATCGTCTACGGCGCGCTGCTCGCGGTCGGCCAGCGGGACATCAAGCGCCTGGTGGCGTACGCGTCGATCTCCCACTTCGGCTTCATCATCATGGGCATCTTCGCGATGACCAGCCAGGGCCAGTCCGGGGCCACGCTCTACATGGTCAACCACGGCATCTCCACGGCCGCGCTGATGCTGGTCGCCGGATTCCTGATCTCCCGGCGCGGCTCGCGGCTCATCGCCGACTACGGCGGGGTGCAGAAGGTCGCCCCGGTCCTCGCCGGCACCTTCCTGATCGGCGGCCTCGCCACTCTGTCGCTGCCCGGACTCGCGCCGTTCGTGAGCGAGTTCCTGGTCCTGGTGGGCACGTTCACGCGCCATCCGGTGATCGGGATCATCGCCACCTTCGGCATCGTGCTCGCCGCGCTCTACACCCTGGTGCTCTACCAGCGCACCATGACGGGCCCGGTCAGGCCCGAGGTGTCGGCGATGCCCGATCTGCGGGTGCGTGAACTCCTGGTCGTCGCCCCGCTGATCGCGCTGCTGATCTTCCTGGGCGTCTATCCGAAGCCCGTGACGGACATCGTCAATCCGGCGGTCCGGCACACCATGTCCGACGTCCAGAAGAAGGACCCCAAGCCCGAGGTGGAGGCGGCCAAGTGAGCACCCCAGCCGTCCACAGCCTGTGGACAACCGCGGCCGACCGCATCCCCCAGATCGGTGCGCCGAAGATCGAATACGGGCAATTGTCGCCCACGCTGATCATCATCGGCGCCGCACTGGTCGGCGTGCTGGTCGAGGCGTTCGTCCCGCGCAGGTCCCGCTACTACGCGCAGGTGTTCGTGTCGGTCGTCGCCCTGTGCGCCGCGTTCGCCGCGGTCCTCGGCCTCGCCGCCGACGGGTACGGCACCACGAAGGCGCACATCGCCGCCATGGGTGCCATCGCGGTCGACGGCCCCTCCCTGTTCCTCCAGGGCACCATCGTGCTGGCCGGTCTGGTGGGCCTGTTCACCTTCGCCGAACGGCGCCTGGACCCCGCGGCCCACGGAAACCGGGTCGACTCCTTCGCCGCGCAGGCCGCCGCCGTGCCCGGCAGCGACGCCGAGAAGGCCGCGGTCAAGGCAGGGTTCACCACCACCGAGGTGTTCCCGCTGCTGCTCTTCGCGGTCGCCGGCATGCTGGTCTTCACCTCGGCGAACGACCTGCTGACGCTGTTCGTCGCCCTGGAGGTCTTCTCCCTGCCGCTGTACCTGCTGTGCGCGCTGGCCCGCCGCAAGCGGCTGATGTCGCAGGAGGCCGCGGTCAAGTACTTCCTGCTGGGCGCGTTCGCCTCCGCCTTCACCCTCTTCGGCATCGCGCTGCTGTACGGCTACGCGGGCTCGGTGTCGTACGCGCGCATCGCCCAGGTCGTGGACGGCTCGGTCACCGATGTGAACCCGGCGCTGGCGGGCACCATGGGCAACGACGCCCTGCTGCTCCTCGGCGGCGCCCTGCTGGTGATGGGCCTGCTGTTCAAGGTGGGCGCGGTGCCGTTCCACATGTGGACGCCCGACGTCTACCAGGGCGCGCCCACCCCGGTGACCGGCTTCATGGCGGCGGCGACGAAGGTGGCCGCGTTCGGCGCGCTGCTGCGGCTGCTGTACGTGGTGCTGCCGGGGATGCGCTGGGACTGGCGCCCGGTGATGTGGGCGGTGGCGATCGTCACCATGCTGGGCGGTGCCATCGTGGCGATCACACAGACCGACATCAAGCGGCTGCTGGCCTACTCGTCCATCGCGCACGCCGGCTTCATCCTCGCGGGTGTCATCGCGACCTCGAAGAACGGCGTGTCGTCGGTCCTGTTCTACCTGGCCGGCTACTCGTTCGTGACGATCGGCGCCTTCGCGGTGGTCACGCTCGTGCGGGACGCGGGCGGCGAGGCGACGCACCTGTCCAAGTGGGCCGGGCTCGGCCGGCGTTCCCCGCTGGTGGCGGCGGTCTTCGCGGTGTTCCTGCTGGCCTTCGCCGGCATCCCGCTGACCTCCGGCTTCGCGGGGAAGTTCGCGGTGTTCAAGGCGGCGGCGGCCGGGGGCGCGGCCCCGCTGGTCGTCATCGGTGTGATCTCCTCGGCGATCGCGGCGTTCTTCTACATCCGCGTGATCGTGCTGATGTTCTTCAGCGAGCCCAAGCCGCAGGGCCCGACGGTGGCCGTGCCGTCGCCGCTGACGATGCTGGCCATCGGGCTCGGCGTCGCGGTCACGCTGGTGCTGGGTGTGGCGCCGCAGTACTTCCTGGACCTGGCGACTCAGGCGAGTGTGTTCGTGCGGTGAGCGTTCGGCCGCGAAGGCCCCGGTTCCGTCTTCGGAGCCGGGGCCTTCGCGTCGCGGGGGGCCTTCGCGTGGGGTCAGCCGGGCGCGCCCGGGTAGGGGCATTTCACGGCGGGGTTCCACTCGTAGAACAGGCCGCTCGGGTTCTCCTTGTAGAGCCAGGCGTGCAGCGAGTAGTGGGTCGGGATGGCCGAGTCGTGGTGCGCGGTGACCGGGCCCTCGAACTTCCGGCCGAACATCGTGGGCCGCGCGGTGTTCTTCTCGGCCTTCACGATCCACTCCACCCCGGTGAGCGTGCGCCCGCCCCTGCCGTCGTCCTCGTAGAGCAGGGCGGCGGGCTTGGCCGGGTCGAGGGAGCCGTAGCGTTCCGGGTTGATGTAGTGGTAGCCCATGGCGCCCATGCCGTCCTTCATGTCCATGGTGCAGGGGTTGGGCCGGTAGCCGGCGGCCACGGCGAGGGGGACGGCCTTGTACCTCGCGGTGGCCGCCACCGTCGGCGCGAGCTGCTTCCAGACGGACGCGTCGACCGGGCCCCGGTCGGCCCGAGCGGGGGCGGTCGCGAGGGCGAGGGCCGCGGTGGAGGCGAGGGCGAGGAAGGCGGCGCCGCGGGCGGCGCCGGTGAGGTGAGCGGGCATGGTGCGGGGCTCCTTCGGGAGGAGACGGGGTCGCACCGAGCAGGATGCGCCGGGGCCGGGGCCGGGGGCCATCGGGGGCGGCCATTCGAGTGATGGACTGATTACTTACAGCAATCCTTTGTGGTTGGGGTCGATTCGCTCACACAAAGGTTCGCCATCTGTGGATAACTCAGGGGTTGTCGGTGCGGACCCCTATCGTTGAGGCAGTGGTGGGCGGACGGCGCACGACGGCACACGGGGGACCGGCGGGGGACAGGACGATGGATGCGACGGGCGGGATCAGCGAGATGCCAGTGGTGACCGACGGGCTCGGCGCGGACGCGAGCGAGGCGCTGGCCACGCTGCACCGGGTCTTCGGGTACGACGCCTTCCGGGGCGAGCAGGAAGCGATCATCGAGCATGTGGTGGCGGGCGGTGACGCCCTGGTCCTCATGCCCACCGGCGGCGGCAAGTCGCTGTGCTACCAGATCCCGGCCCTGGTCAGACCCGGCACCGGCGTGGTCGTCTCGCCGCTGATCGCGCTCATGCAGGACCAGGTGGACGCCCTGCGCGCCCTCGGTGTGCGCGCCGGCTTCGTCAACTCGACGCAGGACTTCGACGAGCGGCGGACGGTCGAGGCCGAGTTCCTCGCGGGCGAGCTGGACCTGCTGTACCTGGCGCCGGAGCGGCTGCGCCTGGACAACACCCTGGACCTGCTGTCGCGCGGCAAGATCTCCGTCTTCGCGATCGACGAGGCGCACTGCGTCTCCCAGTGGGGCCACGACTTCCGCCCCGACTACCTCTCGCTGAGCCTGCTCGGCGAGCGCTGGCCGGACGTCCCGCGGATCGCCCTGACGGCCACCGCGACCCGGGCCACCCACCAGGAGATCACCCAGCGGCTGAACCTGCCGGCGGCCCGTCACTTCGTCGCCAGCTTCGACCGGCCCAACATCCAGTACCGGATCGTCCCCAAGGCCGACCCGCGGGGGCAGCTCCTCGCCTTCCTGCGGGAGGAGCACCCGGGCGACGCGGGCATCGTGTACTGCCTCTCGCGCAACTCGGTGGAGCGCACCGCGGAGTACCTCAGCGCCAACGGCATCGAGGCGGTGCCGTACCACGCGGGCCTGGACGCGGGCACGCGCGCGGCGCACCAGTCCCGGTTCCTGCGCGAGGACGGCCTGGTCGTGGTCGCGACCATCGCCTTCGGCATGGGCATCGACAAGCCCGATGTGCGCTTCGTGGCCCACCTGGACCTGCCCAAGTCCATCGAGGGCTACTACCAGGAGACCGGTCGCGCGGGCCGCGACGGCCTGCCGTCCGCGGCCTGGATGGCCTACGGGCTGAACGACGTGGTGCAGCAGCGCAAGCTGATCCAGTCCGGCGAGGGCGACGAGGCGTTCCGCCGCCGGGCCACCTCCCACCTGGACGCGATGCTCGCGCTGTGCGAGACCGCCCGGTGCCGGCGCGGCCAGCTGCTCGCCTACTTCGGGCAGGAGCCCGACCCGGCGGGCTGCGGCAACTGCGACACCTGCCTGACCCCGCCGGAGACCTGGGACGGCACCGTCGCCGCGCAGAAGGTGCTGTCCACGGTGGTGCGGTTGCAGCGGGAGCGCGGGCAGAAGTTCGGCGCGCTGCAGATCGTGGACATCCTGCTCGGCAAGCGCACCGGCAAGGTGATCCAGTTCGACCACGACCAGCTGTCCGTCTTCGGCATCGGCCAGGACCTCGCCGAGGCCGAGTGGCGCGGTGCCATCCGGCAGCTGCTGGCCCAGGGGCTGCTCGCGGTCGAGGGGGAGTACGGCACGCTGGTGCTCACCGAGCAGAGCGGCTCGGTGCTGCGGGGCGAGCGGGAGGTGCCGCTGCGCAAGGAGCCGAAGAAACCGGCCGTCTCCCGGTCGGGTTCGGGCTCCGGTTCCGGCCGGGGCGGCGGCAAGGCCAAGGCCGCGGTGGCCGAGCTGCCCGAGGAGCTGCAGCCCGCCTTCGAGGCGCTGCGCGTCTGGCGCACCGGGCAGGCCCGGGAGCAGGGCGTGCCGCCGTACATCATCTTCAACGACGCCACCCTGCGCGCGATCGTCTCCCGCATGCCGGGGTCCATCCGGGACCTGGCCACGGTCAGCGGGGTCGGCGAGAAGAAGCTGGCGACCTACGGCGAGGAGGTGCTGGCCGTGCTGGCCTCGCTGGACGGATCGGGACCGGCCGCCGCCGAGCCGCCCGCCCCGGGCGAGTCACCGGACGACGACTGGCCGGGCCCGGAGGACGAGCCCGAGCCGGACGACTGGATATAGCCGACGGGGGCGCGGCCGACCCGGGAGGGTGGCGCCGACCCCGGTGGGGACGGCGCCGACCTTGGCGGGGACGGCACCGGCCTCGGGAGTGCGGTCCCGGCGCAGGCGGACGTACCCGGCCTCGGCGGACGGCACCTGTCGCCGAGCCCCGGTCTCAGGGCAGCGGCGCGCGGCGGGTCGCGGTGGGTCAGGACAGCGCCTTGAGCCCCGGCGCGAAGGTGATCAGCAGGGGGAGGAGCGGCACCAGCGCCGCGACCGTCGTGGTCAGGGCGCGCTGGCGGCGCAGCAGCCGCGGGGGCGGTTCCAGGAGGCGGTCCACCCGCTCGCCCAGCAGGCGGCGGCTGGAGGCGCAGGACAGGACGCCCCGGTGCTGGTTCAGCTCGATCAGCGCGAGGGCGGTGGTCAGATGGCCGCAGCGCCGGGAGGCGGTGTCGTCGGCGGCCAGTTCCACCAGGCGGTGCGTCTGGTCGCGGAAGTGGGCGAAGAGCGGCACCCGGGGGAAGCCGGTGGCGAGCGCGGTGGACAGGTGCAGCAGCCAGTCGTGGTGGGCGCGCGCGTGGCCGCGCTCATGGGTGAGGACCGCGTCCAGCTGGTGGCCGGTGAGGCGGTGCAGCGCGCCGGTGGTGACCACCAGTTGCGGGGGGTGCCCCGGCATCCACCAGGCGTCCGGGTACTCGTCCTCCAGCACCAGCATCGGGCCCCGCGCCACCGGTAGTCCGGCGGGAAGGTCGGGGGCGCGCTCGCGCAGCCGGGCACGTGCCCGGCCGCGGCTGCGGCGGGCCTCGACCAGTTCCCGGCCGAGCATCGCGGTGGTCCACGCGGCCCCGAACGCCAGCAGGAGGGTGAGGACGGCGGCCCACACCGGTGCGGCCGAGAGGTCGTAGGCGGCGGTGACCGCGGGCGGCGCGGGGGCGAACACATGGTCGCGCACGGTGTGGAAGACCGCCGCGGTGCCCAGCGTCAGCGCGGCCAGAGCGCACAACAGGACGGTGGCGACCAGGCACTGCCACACCCACAGCGCGACCACGGGTTCCCGCTCGGGCCAGTCGGCCCGGGTCAGTGCGCGCGGTGCCGGCCCGGCCGCCGTCAGGGCGACGACGGTGAGCAGGAGCAGGCAGACGGTCATGCCGGGGCTCCGGTTCCTGATCGGAGAGGGGGCGGTGGGGGTGGTGCCAGGACGGGCGGCAGTACGCACCGCCGGAGCGGTGCGTACTGCCGCCAGTATGACGAAGAGGAGCGCCGCGAGTCAGGTGTCGGGGCCGAACCGTCCGCTGCCGACCCGCCGCGCGGCGCCCGCCACCGGATCAGGCCGAGGGCACGATCCGCCCGGTCACCTCGCCGAGACCCACGCGGGTCCCGTCGGGGCCGGGCGCCCAGGCTGTCAGGGTCACCACGTCGCCGTCCTCCAGGAAGGCCCGCTTGCCGTCGGGGAGTTCGAGGGGGTCGCGGCCGTTCCAGGTCAGCTCCAGCAGGGAGCCGCGCTGCCGTTCCTCGGGCCCGCTCACGGTGCCGGAGCCGTACAGGTCGCCGGTGCGCAGGGAGGCGCCGTTGACGGTCATGTGGGCGAGTTGCTGGGCGGCGGTCCAGTACATGGCGGAGAAGGGCGGCTCGGAGACCACCTGGCCGTTGAGGGTGACCGAGATCCGCAGGTCGTAGCCGCCGGGCTCGATGCCGGGCGCCGCGTCGTCCAGGTAGGGCAGCAGCGGGTGGGTGCGCTCGGGCGGGGCCACCCGCGCGTGCTCCAGAGCGTCGAGTGGGGTGATCCACGCCGAGACGGAGGTCGCGAAGGACTTGCCGAGGAACGGGCCGAGGGGGACGTACTCCCAGGCCTGGATGTCCCGCGCCGACCAGTCGTTGAGCAGGCACAGCCCGAAGACGTGCTCGCGGAAGTCGCCGAGCGCGACCGGGGTGCCCAGCTCGCTCGGCACGCCCACCACGAAGCCGACCTCGGCCTCGATGTCCAGCCGGACCGACGGCCCGAACACGGGCGCGGGGTCGGCTGGACCCTTGCGCTGCCCGGTGGGCCGTACGACATCCGTGCCCGAGACCACGACGGTGCCGGAGCGGCCGTGGTAACCGATCGGCAGGTGCTTCCAATTGGGGGTGAGGGAGTCGGCGGCGTCCGGGCGGAAGACCTTGCCGACGTTACGGGCGTGGTGCTCGGAGGCGTAGAAGTCGACGTAGTCCGCGACCTCGAAGGGCAGGTGCAGGTCCACCTCGGACAGCGGGTGGAACAGGGGTGCCAGCGTCTCGCGGTACGAGGGGTCGGTGATCCAGGCGGTGAGCGCGGCGCGCACCTCGATCCAGGTGGCGCGCCCGGCCGCCAGCAGCGGGTTGAGCGTGGGGCGGGCGAGCAGCGCGTGGTGCGGCGAGCCGAGGGCCGCGGCCGCGGCGCCCGCGTCGAGGACCTGGTCCCCGAGCCGGACACCGACCCTGCGCTCCCGGCTGCCGGAGGGCGAGAACACGCCATAGGGAAGGTTGTGCGGGCCGAAGGGGTCGCCCTCGGGGACGTCGAAGGGGGGCATGGGGTACTGCCTCGCTCTCATCCGGGCCATGCATGGCGATGCGTTCGGGCCACACGTTACGGCCGGGACAGGGGTCTTGGGCAGGGGCTCGTGGGTTGTCCCCCTAGCGCCTCAAGAGTTCGCAATGTCCGAATGACCCTTGTCGGAGGCGGTAGTTCCGGCTTAGCGTCCTTCGGTGGGAGACGGACGGGGTGGATCCGCTCCCCTGGGGGGACACGTGGGGGGACCCGTGGCCGAAGACACCGTCGGTGTGCCCGTGGAGGTCGACCGCGGGGTACCGGGACTGATCGTCAAGTTCGGCGCCTATCCGCTGCACCACGGCGGGGTCGGCGCGATCCGCAGCCTGGGCCGGCTCGGCGTGCCCATGTACGCGATCACCGAGGACCCGTACACACCGGCGGCCGCCTCCCGCTATCTGCGCGGGGCCTTCGTCTGGCCGACGACCGGGGCCGAGGACCCGGGTCACCTGGTGGAGGGGCTGCTGCGCATCGGCCGCCGGATCGGCCGCCCGGCCGTGCTGATCCCGACGGACGAGGAGGCGGCCGTCCTGATCGCCGAGCACCGGGAGGAACTGGCCGGATCCTTCCTCTGCCCGCACGTGGAACCCGCGCTGCCGCGCCGGGTGGCGAGCAAGCAGGGGCTGCACGAACTGTGCGAGGAGCACGGGCTCGCGACCCCGGCGGCGGCCTTCCCGCGGTCGTACGAGGAGGTCGTGGCCTTCGCCGACACGGCGAGCTTCCCGGTGGTGGCCAAGAACCGGGAGGCGTTCCTGCGGCGCAGCCGGCCCGCCGTGGGCGGCACCACGCGGATCGCGACCCGCGCGGGGCTGCTCGCGCTTGCCCGTGGCTGGGGAGCGGACCCCGGGGTGGTCCTCCAGGAGTACCTGCCGCGCGAGGAGGCCGAGGACTGGATCGTGCACGCCTGCTTCGACCGGGACGCGAACCCGCTCGCGCTGTTCACCGGGGTGAAGGTGCGTTCCTGGCCGCCGCACGCGGGCATGACCGCGCACGCGTACGTCGTCGACAACCCGGAACTCGCCGGGCTCGCCGCGCGGTTCGCCAAGCGGATCGGGTTCAGCGGCGTCGCCGACCTGGACCTGCGCTTCGACCGGCGCGACGGGCGGTACAAGCTGCTGGACTTCAACCCGCGGATGGGCGCCCAGTTCCGGCTGTTCGAGAGCGAGGCGGGTGTGGACGTCGTACGGGCCCTGCACCTCGACCTGACCGGGCGGCCCGTGCCCGAGGGGGAGCAGCGGGCCGGCCGCCGCTATGTCGTGGAGAACATCGACCTGCCCGCCCTGATCGCCTACCGCCGCGGCGGCCGCACGACCCCGCACGCGCCGGCGCGGGCGAGCGGGACGGAGCTGGCCTGGTTCGCGGCGGACGACCCGCTGCCGTTCCTCACGATGCTCGCCCGCTTCGTGCGGCCGGGCGCGCGGCATCTGCGCCAGCTGTGGCGGGCCCACCGCAGCGGCACCGGCGCGAGGTAGCCCACGGCACCACCACGGAGCGGGCCACGGCACCGCCACGGAGCGGGCCACGGCACCGCCACGGAGCGGGCCACGCCATCCGTACGAGTAGGCCACGAAGCAACGCGTCCTGGGGAGGGACTCCGTGATCCGACCGGTTGCAGTCATCGGGGCCGGGCCGTTCGGCCTGTCGGCCGCCGCCCATCTGCGGGCGCGCGGCCTGCCCGTGCGGGTCTTCGGCGACCCCATGGTCAGCTGGCGTGCCCATATGCCCGAGGGCATGCTCCTGAAGTCGACGCCCGCCGCCTCCAGCCTCCACTGCCCGAGGCCCGGCCACACCCTCGCCGACTACTGCGCCGAGGCCGGGATCCGACGCCTGGTCAGTGACGAGGACATCATCCCGGTGGAGACCTTCATCGGGTACGGCGAGTGGTTCCAGCGGCGGCTCGTGCCGGATCTGGAGCGGGTGCGGGTGGACTCGGTCGAGCCGGCGCGCGAGGCCGGCGGGGGGTTCGAACTCTCGCTGGACTCGGGGGAGTCGTGCACCGCCCGCGCGGTCGTCGTGGCGACCGGGCTGTCCGGTCTCGCCCGTCTCCCGGCGGAGCTGGGGCGGGCGGCGGCCGGTGGGCCCGCGCCGGGCGGCCCCGTCTCGCACAGCTCCCAGCACCACGACCTCACGCGCTTCGCGGGCAAGGAGCTGATCGTCGTCGGCGCCGGGCAGTCCGCGCTGGAGACGGCGGCGCTCGCGGCGGAGGCGGGGGCGCGGGTGCGGGTGGTGGCGCGCGGGCGGGGGCGGGTCGCGTTCGGGGCACCGCCCTGGGAGCAGCCGCGGCTGCGGCCCGAGTCGCCGTTCGGGCGGGCCTGGTCGCTGTGGGCGTTCAGCCACTGCCCGCACCCCTACCGCTTCCTGCCCGAGGCCACCCGGCACTTCCTGGTCCGGCGGGTGCTCGGCCCGCTCGGTGCCTGGTGGCTGCGGGAACGCTTCGAGGGCGCCGTACAGGTGACGGAGGTCGAGCGGGTACTGGGCGCGGAGGCGGAGGACGGCGGGCCGGTGCTGACCGTGCGCACCCACGGCGGCCGCACCGAGCGCCTCACCGCGGACCATGTCATCGCCGCGACCGGGTACCGGGTGGACGTCGCCGCGATGGACTTCCTCGGCCCCGGGCTGCGCACCCGCCTCGCGGTGAGCCGGGGCGCCCCGAAGCTCGGCGCCGGCTATGTCTCCTCGGTGCCCGGCCTCTACTTCACCGGCCTGCCGGCCGCGTCCTCGTACGGCCCGGTGATGCGCTTCGTGTGCGGCACGGACTTCGCGTCCCCGCGGCTGGCGGGGCATCTGGCGGCGGCGCACGGCTGAGCGCGAGCACCCGGGACCCTCGGCCGGCCACCGGCGGACGGCCGGGACGGCGATGGCGCCGCGACGGGACGACACAGCGGCGAGACGGCACGGGGGTGGAACAACACGGGGGTCACCCGCGGCGTCGCCCCGCGCCCGCCGCACCGCCCCGGCCCCGCCACCGGACCGGACCGGACCGGAGCTGAGCTGAGCTGAGTAGGGGTACTCATGCGCGGCGTCGCAGGCCCGCGGCACGCTGCGTCCATGACCGACACCCTTCGGGGCCCGGAGCGCCGGCGCCCCTGGTCGAGCCGTACCCGCCCGGGACTGGACCTCGCCCTCGCGATCCCGCTGTTCCTGGCGGAGACCGCGTGGCTCGTGCTGGACTGGATATACGGGTACGGCCTGGACGTCTGGGCGGCGCAGGGCGATCGGGCGCAGATCGACGCGGCCGCCCTCGCGCATGTCGGGCGCCTGCGGACGCTGCTGATCGCGGTACTCGTCCTGGCGGTGCTCGCGGCGGTCTTCCGCGCCCGCTGGACGGTGGTCGGGCACCTGCTGGTGGCCCTCCTGGCAGGCGTGTCGCTGATGGCCGCGCAGCAGGAGTGGGACCAGCGTCACACCCCGCCACCCGGTTGCGTCCGCTACAGCGCGAACTGCTGAGACCGCCGGCCGCGGGCCGCGCCGCGCGGTCACCCCTGCCACCGGGGGCGCCCCGGAGCGCACTTGGCGGCGGTCGACGCGCAAGTACCGGGAACGGCAAGGGAGTCGGTGGAGGGTCCGGGTCCGTATTCTCTGATCATGGCACCCTCCCCCGCGTACGCCCTGATCGCCACCGACCTGGACGGGACGCTGCTGCGCGGCGACGACACCGTCTCCGAGCGCTCGCTGACCGCGCTCGCGCGGGCGGCGCGGGCCGGGGCCCGGCACCTGGTCGTCACCGGCCGCCCGGCCCCCAGAGTGCGCCCCCTGCTGGCCGCCCTCGGCAGTACCGGGCTCGCGGTGTGCGGGCAGGGCGCGCAGGTCTACGACGCCGGCGCCGACCGTCTGCTGTGGTCGGTCCGACTGGACCGGGAGCTGGCCGAGACCGCGCTCGGCAAGATCGAGGCCGAGGTGGGCCAGGTGTTCGCGGCCGCCGACCAGGACGGCACCGACGGGCTCACCCTGATCGAGCCCGGCTACCGGATGCCCCATCCGACCCTGCCCGCGGTCCGGGTCGCCCGGCGCGACGACCTGTGGCAGGCGCCGATCAGCAAGGTGCTGCTGCGCCACGCCGTCCTCACCGACGACGAGTTGGCCGCGGTGGCCCGCTCGGTGGTGGGCTCGCTGGCCACGGTCACCATGTCCGGACCCGGCACCGTGGAGCTCCAGCCGTGCGGGGTGACCAAGGCGACCGGCCTCGCGCTGGCCGCCGAGCGGCTCGGGGTCCCCGCGGAACGGGCCCTCGCCTTCGGCGACATGCCCAACGACATCCCGATGTTCCGCTGGGCGGCGCACGGGATCGCGATGGCGAACGCCCACCCCGAGCTGAAGGCGGTCGCCGACGAGGTCACGACGTCGAACGAGGACGACGGCATCGCCGTCGTCCTCGAAAGGCTGTTCCCGGCCGGGTGACCGGGAACAGCGGTGGTGCCACCGGCTGCCGGAGCCGGGTGCCGATCAGTACGCGCCGTGGACGTTGTCGATCGAGCCGTAGCGGTGGGCGGCGTAGTTGCAGGCGGCGGTGATGTTGGCGACCGGGTCGTAGATGTTGAACGAGGTTCCGGCCACGTGGTACGCGTTGAAGGTCGGGTCGATCACCTGGAGCAGACCCTTGGACGGTATGCCCTTGGCCGCGTTGGAGTCCCACAGGTTGATGGCGTTCGGGTTGCCCGAGGACTCGCGGATGATGTTGCGGTGGATGCCGTTGTAGGAGCCCGGGATGCCCTTCTGGGCCATGATCGCGAGGGACTCGCGGATCCAGCCGTCGAGGTTGTTCGGGTACCCGGCGAGGGTGGTCGCGGCCGGGGTGGTGCCGGTGGCGGCGGACGCGCCGGCGGCGCCCACGAGCGGCATGGCGAGCACCGCGGCGCCGGTGCCGGCGGCGGCGATCAGACGGACGAGGCGGTTGGCACGGGCGCGGCGCGGCTGGACGGCAGCAGACATGGGGGCGTTCCTCTCCTACGCCTGCGAGGTGAGCTGTCGGGTTCGGGCGGGGAGGTGCCCGGTCGCGCCCCGTGGGAGGCGTGGCTGTACCCCAAGCCGTCCCGGTGCGAAACACGCGGTGCGGCGCGCTGTGTCACGCGCTGCGCCCCGTGGGTCGTCCGGTCCGGCGACTTACCTGGGTCCCCCGCTCCTGCCGTACGAATGAGTTCGTCGATGGGTGGTCAGGCGGCGGCAGGATTAGGCGTCCGCCTGATGGGTCGGGAACGTATGCGAGAGCACATCCGGGGAACAAGTACCGGATTCACGCAACGCGGCATTTGACCTTGATCATCAGCCTATGGGGTACTTGATCCTTTGCGACTGCCAATACTCAACTCGCTTGCGCGACAAGGCGGGAGGGGGGTGTCGGCGGCTCGCCGGCGGGAAGGTGCCCGAGTGACCCAATTCACGAAATAGCAAAGTATGCTAAATCGGGCATGGGGGATTCATCCCTCGGTGGAGTGGAGTCGGCACTCTGCCCGCCCCTGGGTCACGATGAAGTTACCGATTTCCTATTAAGTCGATAAATGTCCGTTCTCATCATCTGCTCGAAGGCATGCCGGTCGTGATCCGATACCTCCCGGGCTGGACGGGTGGGCGCTATCGGTGATCGAAACCGGACCGGATACGCTGACTTGAGTGAGGGCAGCGACCTATCGACAAACCGCGTAACCGCCAGCAGACACCAGCAGACAGGAGACCCCTCGTGACCGTCGTCGGGCCGTTCGGGCTGAGCGTGCGGGACCAGGCTCTCGAAGCCGATGTCCAGGCCGGATTGGCGGCTGTCGAGGAAGGCCTGCTAGAGGCCACCAAGAGCGAGGTCCCGTTCATCACGGGCGCCGCCCAGCACCTCGTGCGGGCCGGCGGGAAGCGGTTCCGGCCGCTGCTCGTGATGCTCGCGGCGCAGTTCGGCGACCCCTACGCGCCCGGTGTGGTGCCGTCGGCCGTGGTCGTGGAGCTGACCCACCTCGCCACGCTCTACCACGACGACGTCATGGACGAGGCCGCCGTGCGCCGGGGCGTGGACAGCGCCAACACCCGCTGGGGCAACTCCGTCGCGGTCCTCACCGGCGACTTCCTCTTCGCCCGTGCCTCCCAGATCCTCGCGGACCTCGGCCCCGAGGCGGTGCGCGTCCAGGCCCTCGCGTTCGAACGGCTGGTCACCGGCCAGATCCTGGAGACCGCGGGCCCCTCGGACGGCCGCGACCCGGTCGAGCACTACCTCGACGTGCTCGGCGGCAAGACGGGCTCGCTGGTCGCGGTGTCCTGCCGGTTCGGCGCGATGATGTCCGGCGCCGACGAGACGGTCGTGGACGTGCTCACCCAGTACGGCGAGCGGCTCGGCGTGGCCTTCCAGCTCGCCGACGACGTCCTGGACATCGCCTCCGACTCCCACGAGTCCGGCAAGACCCCCGGCACCGACCTGCGCGAGGGCATCCCGACCCTCCCCGTCCTGCGGCTCCGCGAACGGGCCGCCCGGCTCGGCCTGCCCGAGGACATCGCCCTGTGCGAGCTGCTGGACTCCGACCTCAGCGACGACGCCCGGCACGCCGAGGCCCTGGCCGCGCTGCGTGCCCACCCGGCCCTGGAACAGGCCCGCCGGGACACCGTGCGCTACGCCGAGGAGGCGCGCGCCGCGCTCGCGCCGCTGCGGGAGTGCGACGCCAAGGTGGCGCTGAGGGAGCTGTGCGACGCGGTGGTGCACCGGGCCGGGTGAACCGGCCGGTTCCGCCCGCCGGGTGGCCGACCCGTTCGGCGTCCGCCGGGTGGCCGTACCCGACCGCCTGCCTCATGCTGCCCGTAGGGACGCGTTCGAGCCCCTAGGGGTGCCCCTTGCGTGTCATACCGCAGTCGTACGCCGAGTTGGCTCCGTGGTCTGACGATTCCTCACCGCGGATTTGGTCGTATGGACACCACGGACATCACCACTCCTCACCGATTCGGGTGAGAATGGCGGCTCGGGTGGACCAGCGTGAGGGCAGCCGCCGCCGACGACGGAGGTAAGGCACACATGGCACCGTACGAATCCGACGACGCAGTGGGCGCCGCGCGGGACGAGCAGGCGCGCTCGGGCCGGCGCAGGGCCGCACGATACGCCGTCCCGGTCGCGGTGGTGGGCGTGGCCGCGGCCACCATCGGGCTGGTCCCGGCGCTCGCCGACTCCGGCGACCCCGACCTGCCGAAGATCACCGCGCAGCAGCTCATCGACAAGATCGCGAAGTCGGACGTGCAGCAGCTGTCCGGCACGGTGAAGATCAGCACCGACCTCGGCCTGCCCGACCTCGGCGGCCTGGAGAGCGGCATCGCCTCCGGCATGACCCAGGGCTCCGGCTCCGCCGCCGACCCGCGGTCCCGGCTCACCGAACTGGTCTCCGGCACCCACACCCTGCGCGTCGCGGCCGACGGCCCGGACCGGCAGAAGCTGTCGCTCCTGGAGCAGGGTGCCGAGTACAGCGTCATCCACGACGGCAAGGACGTCTGGGGCTACGACAGCAAGAGCAACCAGGTCTCCCACGGCACCGCGCCCGTCGGCAAGGAGCGGCGGGCCGAGCCCCCGGCCACCCCCAAGGACTTCGCCGACCAGGCGCTGAAGGCGGTGGACGACACCACGTCGGTGACCGTCGACGGCACCGCCCAGGTCGCCGGGCGCGACGCCTACAAGCTCCAGATCAAGCCCCGGCAGTCCGGCACCACGGTCGGCGCGATCAACATCGCCGTGGACGCGAGGACCGGCCTGCCGCTGAAGTTCACGCTGACCCCGAAGAGCGGCGGCGCCGCCGTGGTCGACGCGGGCTTCACCCAGGTCTCCTTCGCCCGGCCCGCCGCCTCGACGTTCGACTTCACGCCGCCGAAGGGCGCGAAGGTCACCGAGCAGAAGGACGCGCAGGGCAAGGCCGCGGAGAAGCCCGGCTTCGGCAAGGGCATGGAGGGCATGGAGGGCGCCAAGGGTCTCGAAGGGACCAAGGGCCTCTCCGGCGGCACCGTCCTCGGCAAGGGCTGGACCTCCATCGCCACCTTCGACACCGGCGCCAAGGGTGGCCTGCCCACCGGCGCCAAGGGCGGCGACGTCGGCGGCTTCCTCGGCTCGCTGGGCGACTCGGTCTCCGGCAAGTTCGGCAAGGGCACCGTCTTCTCCACCCGCCTGGTCAACGCCCTGATCACCGACGACGGCAAGGTGTACGTCGGCGCGGTCACCAAGGACGCGCTGCTGAAGGCGGCGAACGCGGCCAAGTAAGCCGTACCGGGTCGAGGGGGGAGCCGATGGACGCGGTCCGGCCCGGGGCGGCGGACGACGTGATCGCCACGTGCGGCCTCACCAAGCGCTACCGCGGCGGACAGCTCGCCGTGGACGGTCTCGACCTGACCGTCCCGGCGGGCAGCGTCTTCGGCTTCCTCGGCCCGAACGGCTCGGGCAAGACCACCACCATCCGCATGCTGATGGGCCTGATCGAGCCGACCTCCGGCACGGCCCGCGTGCTGGGACGGCCCATGCCGCGGGCCGCCCGCACGGTCCTGCCGCAGGTCGGCGCGCTCATCGAGGGCCCCGCCCTGTACGGCCACCTCTGCGGCCGCGACAACCTGCTGCGCTACGACGCCGCCGACCCGACCGCCGACCCGCGCACCCGGCGCGCCCGGGTCGCCGGCGCCCTCGACCGGGTGGGCCTCGCGGCCGCCGCGGACAAGCGGGCCAGGGCGTACTCGCTCGGCATGAAGCAGCGCCTGGGCCTGGCCGCCGCGCTGCTGCGGCCGCGCCGGCTGCTGGTCCTGGACGAGCCGACCAACGGCCTCGACCCGCAGGGCATGCGCGAGATCCGCACCCTGATCCGGGAACTGGCCGCCGACGGCACGACCGTCTTCCTCTCCTCCCACCTCCTCGACGAGATCGAGCAGGTGTGCACCCACGCCGCCGTGATGGCCCGCGGCCGGCTCCTCGCCCAGGGCGCGATGACCGAACTCGCGGCCGGGGCACGCGACCGCCTGGTGGTGAGCACCCCGGACCCGGCGGACGCGGCCCGGGTCCTGAAGGAACAGGGCGTCGCGGACGTCACCACCGACGGCGGACAGGTCACCGGCGAGCCGCCCGCCAAGGACCTCGCCGAGGTGAACGCGGCCCTGGTCGCGGCGGGCGTCCGGGTACGCGGCTTCACCCTCCGACGGGCGTCCCTGGAGGACGCCTTCATGGCGCTGACGGGAGAGGGTTCCGATGTCGCGGGCTGACGCGGGGGACGCGGCCGCCGTGCATCGGCCCCTGTGGACCCTGGGCCTCCTGCGCAGCGAACTGCTCACGACGCTCCGCCGCCGGCGGACCCTCGTGCTGCTCGGGGTGCTGGCGGCGGTGCCGGTGCTGGTCGGGGTCGCGGTGAAGATCCAGACGCGGCGCGGCGGTTCCTCCGGCGGCGGGGCCGGCCCGGCCTTCCTCGGCGAGGTCACCGGCAACGGCCTCTTCCTGGTGTTCACGGCGCTGGCCGCGACCCTCCCCTTCTTCCTGCCGATGGCGGTCGGCGTCGTCGCGGGCGACGCGCTCGCGGGCGAGGCGGGCGCGGGCACCCTGCGCTACCTGCTGGTGGCCCCGGCAGGCCGTACCCGCCTCCTGCTCGTCAAGTACGCGACGGTGGCCGTGTTCTGCCTCCTGTCCACCCTGGTCGTCGCCGCCTCCGCGCTGCTGACCGGCGCGCTGCTCTTCCCGCTCGGCGACCTGATGACGATCTCGGGCACCGGTATCAGCTTCGCCGACGGCCTCCTGCGGGCCCTGCTGATCGCCCTGGTGGTGGCCGCGTCCCTGCTCGGCGTGGCGTCCCTCGGCCTCTTCGTCTCCACCCTCACCGACAGCGGCATCGCGGCGATGG
The DNA here is from genome assembly GCF_030269125.1 of Streptomyces hygroscopicus subsp. hygroscopicus. GTDB lineage: Bacteria > Actinomycetota > Actinomycetes > Streptomycetales > Streptomycetaceae > Streptomyces > Streptomyces hygroscopicus_C. Next base: position 196,473 of record NZ_BSSM01000017.1, read on the forward strand.
CGACCACGGTCGGACTGGTCGTCACCGCGCAGATCCTCGACCAGTTCCCGCAGTTGGACGCCGTGCGGCCGTACCTCTTCTCCCACTACTGGATGTCCTTCGCCGACCTGATGCGCGACCCCGTCTACTGGCACGACCTCACCCGCGACCTCGGCCTCCAGGCCCTGTACGCGGGGGTGTTCGGCTCGGCGGCCTGGGCGCGGTTCACCACGAAGGACATCACCGCGTAGCCGAACCGGCCACCGCCAGCAGCAGTTCCTCCCGTCCGGGCGCCGCCACGAGCTGGAGCCCGAGCGGGCAGCCGTCGCGGCCCAGTCCCGCCGGGAGACTGAGCGCCGGGTGCCCGCTGAGGTTGAACGCCCAGGTGAGCGCGGTGGAGTAGCGGTCTCCGGGACCGTCGTGGCCGTGCGCGGGGCAGGGGGTGGTGGGGGTCAGGAGCAGATCGGCGCGGCGGAAGAGGGCGGCGAGGCGGCGGCCGTTGACGGCGCGGACGCGGTCGGCCGTACGCGGGTCGCCGCCCTCGCCGCCGCGCAGGGCGAGCCAGGCGGGGGCCGGGTCTTCGAGGCGCAGGGGCGGCCCGGATGGCAGGAGTCGTACGGCTCCCGCGTCGGCGAGCCGGAGGGCTGCGGCGTGGGCGAGCGCGACGGGCTCGGGGTCGGGGCCGGCGAAGCCGAGGTCGGGCGACCAGAGGGCAGTGGGCGGGGTGGCGGTATTGCGCCCCCCGGGCCACCCGGTCATCGCGCCCCAGTACGCCTCCGCGTCCGCGACGCACCGCGTCAGCACACCGGCCGCCGCGAGCCCCGTGCGGTCCGCGGACGGGAACCGGCCGTTGGTCGTCTTCAGCCCGATCACTCCGCACCACGCCGCCGGGATCCGCACCGACCCCGCCCCGTCGGTGCCGGTCGCCAGCGGCACGAGTCCGGCGGCCACGGCCGCGGCGGACCCCGCCGAGGAACCGCCGGGCGTGCGGTCGTACCGCCAGGGGTTGACCGTACGGCCATGCCGCCCGAGCCCCCATGTCTGCCAGGGAGTTCCCTGCCCGGGTACGGAGGTGGCCCCCACCGGGACGGCCCCGGCGGCGATCAGCGGCCCCGCCGCACGCCGTCCGTGCCGCCCCTTCACGCCGATCGGCACCCCGGCGAGCGGCAGCCGCTCCCCCTGCTCGATCCGCCGGTCCACCGCCCGTGCGGCCCGCAGCGCGTCCTCCTCCCACACCTCCGTGAAGGCGCACAGCACCGGGTCGACGCGCTCGATCCGCTCCAGCGCGGCGGTGACCGCGGCGACGGCCGTCAACGCGCCGGCACGGACGGCCGCAGCGGTCTCCCCCGCGGTGGTCATCTGCCGTCTCCCCCCTGGCTCGGTGTCGTTGAACAGCACATCCGCGGCGGCCGTCGCGGTTCCCGGCGGCGCCGAGGGGCCGTTGGGACGAGGCTGTGACGCCGTGGTGACGCGGAGACGGGGATGGAGCGGACAGACTGGTCGGCAGGATGCGTACCGTCGGTGCGCGGCGCGGGGGAGTGAGGGAAGGACCGATGGCTCGACTGAGCTTCGAGAAGAAGCGGGTGCCGGGGCCCGTGGCCCACCCGGCGGCGGTGCCCGTGCGGGTGTACGGCGCGGGCGGCGCGTCCGTGGGCGGCGTGGCGGTCGTGGCGGCACCGGGCGAGGAGATCCAGCAGGCCGTCCTCGACCATCTCCAGCGCCTCGCGATCAGCCTCGGCGCCCCCATACGGGCCACCGTCCAGGACGACCGCGCCGGCTGCGTCGTCCCCCTGGAGGTCTCGGCGGACGGCTCCAGCCGGGTGACGGGCAAGGCGGTACGCGTGGCCGCGCCGGAGGCGCCGGAGTTCCTCCACGCGCCGAGGGGCGTGTTCGGCCCGGCACCGGTCATGGAGAGGGCGGGGTCCGGGGCGGCCGGGCCCGCGCCCGTGGCGGAGGTCTCCGCTCCGCGCGTACCCGCCACGGTCGAGGATGTTCCCGCCGCGGTCGAGGACGCCCCCGCGGCGGCAGCGGGTGTCCCCGCGGCGGTGCTCGGCGTACCCGCCCCCGTCGTGGACGCTCCCCAACCGCTCACCGCCGCGCCCGCCCCGGCCCCGAAGGCCCCCGCGGCCATCGCCTGGCCCACCGAACCGGCGCCCGCGACGACCGCCACCCCCACTCCGCCCCGGGGCTTCGACGCCGTGGCCGAGGAGGTGCTCGGGGACGGACCGGTGACCGAGACCGTGGAGGGGGCCGAGCTGCTCACCGAGCCGATGACCCGGATCAACGAGGCCGTGCGGGCGGGCCGGATCGAGGACGCGGCAAAACTCGTGGAGCGGACGGTCGGCGAGGCGTCCGCCGTCCTCGGCGCCGGCCACGCCGAGGTGCTGCACCTGCGTGAACTGGCCGCCTACATCGCCTACCTGGCCGGCGAGCCGGTCCGCGCCTGCCGGCTCTCCCTCGACCTCGCCCGTCTGCGCCGCACCGCGCGGGACGCCGACGCGGCCTACGGCAACGTGCAGAGCGCGTCGACCGCCTGGCGTGCCGTGCGCGACCCGGAGGAGGGCCTGCGGCTGGGCCGCGACCTGATAGACCTCTGGTCCGACCTCGCCGCCGAGCCGGGTCCCGCCGCCGACGACCCCCGCCCCCTGGAGTCCGCCCGCGCCCGCATGCTCCGCCTCACCGACCGGGCGTCCCAGGCATCCCGGGCGGGTGAGCACGGAGCGGCGTAGCCGCTCCGTGGACCTGGGGAAACGATCAGGCGTAAACGATCACGCGTCGACCGGGGTCTCGCCCGGAGTCTCCGTCCGGGGTGCGCCGATCCGGGCCCCCGAGACCCTCGCCTCCAAGGCGTCCACGGCCTTCTTCGACCGGCGCGCCGAGTGCAGGGCGTTGGCCGTGAGCAGCAGCAGGGCGACCCAGACCAGGGCGAAGCCGGCCCAGCGCTCGGGGGGCATGGCCTCGTGGAAGTAGAGGATGCCCAGCACGAACTGGAAGAGGGGGGCCAGGTACTGCAGCAGACCCAGCGTGGACAGCGGGACGCGGATCGCCGCCGCGCCGAAGCAGACCAGCGGGAGTGCCGTGACGAGGCCGGTGGAGGCGAGCAGCGCGGCGTGGCCCGCGCCCTCGGTCGTGAAGCTGGAGCCGCCGTGCGCGCCGAGCCAGAGCAGATAGCCGAGCGCGGGCAGGAACTGGATCGCGGTCTCGGCGGCCAGTGACTCGACACCGCCGAGCGCGACCTTCTTCTTCACCAGCCCGTAGGTGGCGAAGCTGAAGGCCAGGCAGAGCGAGATCCACGGCGGGCGGCCGTAGCCGATCGTCAGGACGACGACCGCGGCGAAGCCGGTCGCCACCGCCGCCCACTGCACGGGCCGAAGCCGCTCCTTCAGGAGCAGCACGCCCATGGCGATGGTCACCAGCGGGTTGATGAAGTACCCGAGCGACGCCTCGACCACATGACCGGCGTTCACGGCCCAGATGTACACGCCCCAGTTGATGGTGATCACCGCGGCGGCGACCACGACCAGCGCCAGCCGGCGCGGCTGGCGCAGGAGTTCCCCGGCCCAGGCCCAGCGCCGTACGAACAACAGGGCCGCGGCGACGAAGATCAGCGACCACACCATGCGATGGGCCAGGATCTCCATCGCCCCCGCGGGCTTCATCAGCGGCCAGAACAGGGGGACGAGGCCCCACATGCCGTAGGCGGCGAAACCGTTCAGCAGACCTATGCGGTGTTCACCCTTGGACGTCCCGGGCACGGGCCCTCCCTTGCTCCTCATGCGCCGACGCGCGCGCGGGACGAAGGTAACGCCGAGCACCCCCGCCTGTCATGTCCGTATCGCCATACGGTCATGACAGGCGGGGGTGGTGGGCCGGGTGCGGTCCGGGCGTCAGGCCTTGAGCGCGGCCTCGACGGCCGCTGCCAACGGGGTCGTCGGGCGGCCGATCAGCCGGGAGAGGTCGCCGGAGTCCACCACCAGCTCGCCCCGCGCGATCGAGGCGTCCACACCGGCGAAGACGTCGGCCAGCGGCTCCGGCAGACCGGCGCCGGTGAGGATGCCTCGCATCGTCTCGACGGTGACCGCGTTGTAGACGATCTCCCTGCCGGTGCCCCGGCTCAGCTCGGCCGCGTACTCGGCGAAGCTCCACGCCTCGTCGCCGCCCAGCTCGTACGTCCGGTTCTCGTGGCCCTCGCCGGTCAGCACCGCGACCGCGGCGGCCGCGTAGTCGGCGCGGGCGGCCGAGGAGACCCGGCCCTCCCCGGCCGCCGCCACGACCGCGCCGTGCTCCAGTACCGGGGCGAGCCGCTCGGTGTAGTTCTCGTGGTACCAGCCGTTGCGCAGCAGCGTGTACGGCAGGCCGGCGGCGCGCAGTACCTGCTCGGTGGCCCGGTGGTCGTCCGCCAGCGCGGCCTTCAGGGTGCCCGGGGCGCTGGTGTACGCGAGCAGCGCCACGCCCGCCGCCTTCGCCGCCTCGATCACCACGGTGTGCTGCCGGACCCGGTCGTTGTCGAACTCGTTGCCCGAGATCAGCAGAACCTTGTCGCCCGCGGCGAACAGGCCCTCGAAGGTCTCGGGTGCGTTGTAGTCGGCGACGGCCAGCCGCACGCCGCGGGCCGCGAAGTCCGCGGCCTTCTCCTCGTCGCGTACGACGGCGGTGATCCGCTCCGCCGGGACCTTCTCCAGCAACTGCTCCACGACGTGCCGGCCGAGGTGTCCGGTGGCTCCGGTGACGACGATGCTCATGGTCTCTGACACTCCTTGCAGGGGGGATGTCACTAACCATACGGCTAGCGCTAACTAAATGAAAGTAGCTCCCTGTGGTCTTCCTGCGCGGACATGCGACGAGGCCCGGGAACGGTCGTCCCGGGCCTCGTGGAGCGGTGGAGCGGTGGAGCGGTGGAGCGGTGGAGCTGGTGTCAGCCGACGACCGTCCAGGTGTCGCCGCCCGCGAGCAGCGCGGCCAGGTCGCCCTTGCCCTTCTGCTCGATCGCGGTGTCCAGCTGTTCGCTCATCTGCTCGTCGTAGACGGGCCGTTCGACCGAGCGGAACACGCCGATCGGGGTGTGGTGCAGGGTGTCCGGGTCGGCGAGGCGGGAGAGGGCGAAGGCGGTGGTGGGGGAGGCGGCGTGGGCGTCGTGGACCAGG
>NZ_BSSM01000018.1 GCF_030269125.1 Streptomyces hygroscopicus subsp. hygroscopicus
CCGCCGTACCACCGGGCGCCGGCACCCCCACCGGCACCGTCAGCTTCTTCGACGGCGCCACCCTCCTCGGCACCGCCACACTCAGCGGCGGCACCGCAACCCTCACCACCTCCGCACTCCCGGTCGGCACCCACTCCCTCACCGCCGTCTACAACGGCAACGCCAACTTCAGCCCGTCCACCTCACCCGTGGACACCCAGACGGTGACCCAGGTGGCGACCACCACCACCCTCACGTCCGCCCCCGACCCCTCCGTCTTCGGCCAGGCGAAAACCCTGACCGCGACCGTCACCGCCGTACCGCCGGGAGCCGGCACACCCACCGGCACCGTCAGCTTCTTCGACGGCGCCACCCTCCTCGGCACCGCCACACTCGTCGGCGGCACCGCAACCCTCACCACCTCCACCCTCGCCGTCGGCACCCACTCCCTCACCGCCGTCTACAACGGCAGCACAAACTTCGCCGGATCGACGTCCCCGGTAGACATCCAGACCGTCACCCAGGTGGCGACCACGACCACCCTCACCTCCGCCCCCGACCCCTCCGTCTTCGGCCAGGCCAAGACCCTGACCGCGACGGTCACCGCCGTACCGCCGGGCGCAGGCACACCCACCGGAACCGTCAGCTTCTTCGACGGCGCCACCCTCCTCGGCACCGCCACACTCAGCGGCGGCACCGCAACCCTCACCACCTCCACCCTCGCCGTCGGCACCCACTCCCTCACCGCCGTCTACAACGGCAACGCCAACTTCAACCCGTCCACCTCACCCGTGGACACCCAGACGGTCACCCAGGCGGCGACCACCACCACCCTCACCTCCGCGCCCGACCCCTCCGTCTTCGGCCAGGCCAAGACCCTCACGGCCACCGTCACCGCCGTACCACCGGGCGCCGGCACCCCCACCGGCACCGTCAGCTTCTTCGACGGCGCCACCCTCCTCGGCACCGCCACACTCAGCGGCGGCACCGCAACCCTCACCACCTCCGCACTCCCGGTCGGGACGCACTCCCTCATCGCCGTCTACAGCGGCAACGCCACCTTCGGCAGCTCCGCGTCCCCCGTCGACACCCAGACCGTCACCAAGGCCTCGACCACCACCACCCTCACCTCCGCCCCCAACCCGTCCATCGCCGGTCAGGCCGTCACGCTGACCGCGACCGTCACCGCCGTGCCGCCGGGTACCGGCACGCCGACCGGAACCGTGAGCTTCTTCGACGGTGCCACCCTGCTGGGCACCAGCGCCCTCGTCGGCGGCACCGCCACCCTCACCACCTCCAGCCTCACCGTCGGCACCCACTCCCTCACCGCCGTCTACAACGGAAGCGCCAACTACAACCCCTCCACCTCGCCGGTGGTCACCCAGACGGTCACGAGCGGGACTCCGGCCGCGACGACCCTGACGGCGACGGCGGGGACGGCCACGATCGGCTCCGACGGCCTCGCCCATGTCTCCACGTTGAAGGCCACGTTGACGGTGAGCAGTTCCGGCGCGCCCGTGCCGGGGCAGACGATCACCTTCAAGGTCGGTACCACCACGCTGGGTACGGCCGTGACGAACGCCTCGGGCGTGGCGCAGCTCAGCAACGCGACCGTGGACCCGCAGACCATCATCCGGGCGGGCAGCCGCTACACGGCGACCTTCGCGGGAACGTCCTCCTTCGCGCCGTCCAGCGCCACCGCCTCACTCGTCCTCGCCTGATCGGCCCCTCGAAGGCGGATCGTTCTCACAGAGACGCCGCAAAACGCCCGAGCGGCACCCTCCGCGGTGCCGCTCGGGCAACCGTTCCTCCTCCGCGAGCCGCCGTGGCGACCACCGTCACCACGGCGGCTCCGGCAAGCCGGCTCGTCCGGTACCGGCCGCGCGCGGTAGCGACACGGCAGACCCGCACCGAAGTACCATCGGCCAAACGAGCGAGAGCACTTGGTCCGCGTTACTGCGGAAAATCGACGCTCGTTCTCCCGTGTGACCACACCCCGCCAAGCCGAGCGGGGCACTTCACTCAGGAGACTCCTGTGACTTTCGCAAAAAGGATGTCCTTCGCCGCCGTTGCCGTCGGCAGTCTGGTGATGACGGGCGCCGGGATCGCGTCGGCCGACACCGGGGCGATCGCGGTGACCAACAACAACCCCGGCCTTCTCTCCGGGTTCGCGGCTCCCACCGTCGCCTCCAACCCGCTGAACAACTGCGGCAACTACACTCCGGCGGGCGCGAGCCTCCTTTCCGGAACGGCCGGGGACACCTGCCTGACCGATTAGCCGGGAACTGCCGACGCCGAACGCGGACCGGGATACCCGGTCCGCGTTCGGCTTTTCGTGATTTCGGTGGACGGATGTCAACACCGCGAACACCCACCGGCTCCCCTTGATCACCCCTTCGCATATGCCCAGGACAAGGACAGGGGGCGGAGTATGCTATGCCGAACACGCGGAGAATCAGCGAAATATCCAGGAGCGTGTCATGGCCGCTCGACCCCTGTTGGGCCGTCAACCGAATCGACTTTTACAGGCTCTCGTCGAGGAAACCGGTGTGTCCAATGCCGGGCTGGCACGCCGGATCAACCTGTGCGGTGCCGAATACGGACTCGACCTCCGTTACGACAAGACGTCCGTCAGCCGCTGGCTGCGGGGCCAGCAAGCACGTGGGCTGACCCCCCAGATCGTCGCCGAGGTGCTGAGCAGGAAGCTCAACCGTGAGGTCACCGTCGCCGAGATCGGCATGGCGGACCTCACGGCACGGCACTCGCCCAAGGCGGGACTCACCTTCGTTCCGCCCCTGGCCGGAGCGATCGACCAGGTCTGCGGCTTATGGCGAGCCGACGCGGGTCGGCCCGCCTACGCACAAGGTTCCAGGGTGGGCACCCCCCGGCTTCTCGCATCGTGCCGGGACTGGCTGGCAGGCCACGCCGACGCGGACGTCTCCCGGTCGGCCGGATGCCGCGTCGGCGCCGCGGACATCGAGACGGTGCGCGTGATCACCCAGGACCTGGCCGCCGCCGACCACCGTTTCGGCAGCGGCCACATAAGGCCGATGGCGGTCCACTGCCTCAACACCCTGGTCGCGAAACTCCTCAAGGGCTCGTACAGCCAGCGCACGGGACGCCGGCTCTTCGCCTGCGCGGCCCGATTGACGGAGCTGGCGGGTTACATGGCGGTCGACGTCGGCAGACCGGGACTCGCACAGCGCTATTACATCCAGGCCCTGCGGCTCTCGCAGGCGGCGGACGATCGCGGCTACGGCGCCTACATCATCGCGAGGAGCATCTGTCAGCTCGCGGTCTCCTCCGGGCACGATCGGATGGTCGTTCAGGCGGCACGCATCGCCCTCCAGGGCACGCCCCAGCCGGCCACACCGACGCTCCGCGCGCTCCTGCACGCATCGGAGGCCCGCGGGCACGCCGTCACCGGCGACCTAGCGGCCTACCGGAACGCCGCGGCGCAGGCCCAGGAGGCGCTGGCGCAGGCCGGGACGGAAAGCGAACCGGAGTGGGCCGAGAACTTCGACCAGGCGTATCTCGCCGGCGAACTGGCTCATTGCTGTCTCGCGTTGGGCCGGCCGAACCTCGCGGTGCGGGAGGCGAGCCGAGCCCTCTCGGCCCACCCCGGGTCCCGCAAGCGCAGACGGGCCATCGACCTCCTTCTCCTGGCCACGGCTCAACTGCGGGCGGGGGAAGTGGAGGAGGCCTGCGCCGCCGCCACGTCGGCCGTCCGGCTGTCCGTCGATTTACGGTCCAGCCTGTGCAGCGGATATATGGATCATTTTCAGTCACTGCTGGCGGATTCATCCCGGGTGGCCGCCGCCCGCGAGTTCGAAGAAGCACTCATGCACGCCCGTACGGAAAAGCGGAATCAGGAGGCCGCCACCTCGCGCGCCTACGCGTGACAGGGGTGGTACATCGGCGATTTCTCTTGTGTGCATCCGACGGGCGCGAGAGGTACCGGTGAATTCTTGATGAGGTCCGGCGCCGAGTGCTGCAATGGAAACATCCACGCCGGTCGACAGCCCCCGGACGGGGCTCGGCAAACGGCCGTCGGCTTTCCCGTCAACGGAAGGACCAAGGCGACGCCGCCGTATGCCGGTGGGCAGCTCTGCCCTGGGGACGGTGGATCCGTCAGTCGGTGCCAGCTCGGAGGGCGCCGACTGACGCGCGTTCACCGGACGACGGCAACCACGGCCCGGTGAGTGCCGATGCCGCCCGGATCGACGCGGACCCGGCATGGTGGCGCGTGCACCCGGCCCTCCTCCGCGCCCGCTGTCGGCCCGTCACCCGCTCCCTTGTTCCAAGGTGCCGGGGCAGGGTGGTGAGCGACGTGCGGCGACGTCGTACCACCGCCCTTTCGTGCCCGGGTGCCGATGTCATCCGCTCGGCCCATCTCCCTTCACCACGGCGGCAGGTGGCCCGCACCGCCGACCAAGGCCCGAGGCGCCGCGTCACCCGCGATCGGACCGCCCCGAGCACCCCGGGACTCACACCCCGCCTCCCCTGCCCGTGTGATTCCGTTGCTCATCCAGGCGATCTCCTGTGGCGCGGCCCGGACCCACCCCCCAAGATCACATGTGAGAGAACGGTGAAGAAGCGCCAGCGTGCCCCTCACGTCCGCAGCGGTCCTTCGTTCTCGGTCACCCCACTGACTGTCAGGAGAGTTGTCCATGCACGTCACACACGACCCGCGGGCGGCGCGTACCTCCCGAACCCGAACTCTCCGCGGGGCCCTCGCCCGACGCGGCGGGCTCTCGCTCACCACCGCGGCGGTCACGCTGTTCGCCCTCGTCCTCCCCGCCACCGGCTCGCAGGCCGCGACGGAGCATGCGGGGGCGGGGGTGTCGACGTGGCATTCCGGGGGGAACGACGGCTGGCGAGACCACCGCGTCTACGTGGCCGACCAGGCCGACGACGCGGTGTCCGTGATCAACACCGCGACCAACAGGGTGATCGGCACCATCCCGGTGGGTGAGACGCCCTTCGGTGTGGCGGTGTCCGAGGACCTCCAGCGCGCGTACGTGACGAACCACGGCGGGAACTCGGTGTCCGTGATCAACACGGCCACCAACACGGTGACCGCCACCATCCCCGTCGGAACGGGGCCCTACGGCGTCGCGGTGGACTCCGCTCGGCGACGGGTCTACGTGGCCAATGAGACCTCCGGCACCGTCTCGGTGATCAACACGGCCACGAACGCGGTCACGGCGACCATCAACGTCGGGGGCAGCCCGTTCGCCGTAGCCGCCGCCGGGCGGCTCGGCCGTGTCTACGTGACCGACATCAACGCCGACAGGGTGTCCGTCATCAAATCCTCCACCAACGCGGTGACAGCCACCGTTCCCGTGGGCGACACTCCGGTCGCGGTGGCCGTGGACGAGTCCAGGCACCTCGCGTACGTGACCGATCAGGCTGCCAACGCGGTCTCCGTCTTCAGCACGAGGACCAACTCGGTCACGAAGACGATTCCGGTGGGCGCCACCCCCTTCGGCATCGCGCTGGCGCTGTGGCGCGGCAACGCGTACGTCGCCAACCAGGGCGCCGGCACCGTGTCCGTCATCAACAGGCAGACCGAGACGGTCTCGGGGACGGTTCCGGTCGGCCAGGCGCCGACGGGAGTCGCCGCCGACCCGCTGTGCGGCCACATCTTCGTGACCAACCTCCTGTCCAACACGGTCTCGGTGATCAACCCGGTCACCAGGAAGGTGATCGTCACGATCCCCGTGGGCACCGCCCCCAGTGGTGTGGCCGTCGGCTGAGCGACGGCACCGTCTCGCAGCGGTGACCTCCGTGCCCGGACGGCGAGCGGGCCGGGGGCCGCACGGCGCATCGCGGGGCGGGACGGGCCGGCCGGCCCGTCCCGCCCCGCGACGGTCTGTCGCGTGTCCGCGCGGACGCGTCGTCGGCGGCTGGCTTCGCCACCGCGCCCCGGTGGCCGGAACCTGCCCCCGCACGACGGAGGGTCTTCCCGGACGCCGGGCCGCTCCCCTCCGGCCATGGCAGCGCGGGACCTCCAGGAGCGGATCAAGAAGCTGATCGTGGACCGGCGGCTGACCCCGGGGCACCGCTGCCGACCGAGCCTGAGCTGATGGAGTTCCTCGGCGCGAGCCGGAACTCGGCGCGCGAGGCGCTGAAGGCTCTCCAGGCGATGGGCATCGCCAAACGCGTTGGTCGACCGCATGGAACAGCAGGTGGCGCAGGGCGCCGGCCTCGCCGACACCGACCGTGCCTTCCACGCCACGCTCTACCAAAGCCTGGACGACGCCCTGCTCAGCGAGGTGCTGGAGGCGTTCTGGGACGCCTTCCACCGGGTGCGCCGGGACCTGGTGGACGTGCCGCAGGAACCCACGTCACCTGCCGCCGGCACCGGGAGATCCCGGACGCGGTCCGCGCCGGGGACTCGCCGCGGGCGGAGCGTGCCGCAAGGGACCACTTCGGGAACGTGCGGACACGGCTGTCGGGGTGAGCCGGGCTCCGTCCGCCGGAGCGAGGCCGGCTCAGCGGGGCCGCCGGCGGCGGGCGCGCAGGCCCACGGCGACGGCGGCGATCGAGGCGAGCGCGAGCCCTGTCACGGCCTGGGCGGTGTCCGGTCCGGAGCCGCTGGTGGCCACGGTGGCGAAGTGCGCGGTGGCCCCGGCGCCCGCGCCCGCGTCGACCGGGACTGCGGAGGCTCCTTTGCCCTGGGCCACGGCCTCGCTCCCGGTCACGGCCTCGTTCCCGGCCACGACCCTGATCGTGCCGCTGACCACCCGGTCGGCGCAGGTGACCCTGACGTCGTAGGACCCCGGCCCGACCGCGGAGCCGACCCGGGTCCTTCCGGACAGCGTGCCCTGGCCGCCGGTGAGGCGGGCGTCGGCGGTGAAGGCGCGGGAGGCGGCGGTGGCCTGCTGTCCGGTACAGCCGGTGACCCACAGGGTCACATCGGCCCCCGGTGCGGGAGCTTCGGGCGCCGCGGCGAGGGTGCCGCCGTCCGCGGCGTGCGCCGCGGGGGCCGACGTGCCGAGCGCGGCGACGGCCAGGAGGCCGCCGCACACAGTGAGGGGTAGTGAGCCCATCGTGAACCTCCAGACACTCAGGAGGTTCTCCCGGCCGGGGCGCCCCCGCATCCCGGGGGGTGCCCCGTTGCTCCATCCGGGTGAGGCCGGGTTTCAGATCAGGTCGACCAGGCCCGCGATCGAGTCCACGATCTCGGAGGGCCGGAAGGGATACCGGTCCACGTCCTCCGACCGGGTCACTCCGCTGAGCACCAGGAAGGTGCGCATGCCGGCTTCCAGGCCCGCCAGCACATCGGTGTCCATCCGGTCGCCGATCATCGCGGAGGTCTCGGAGTGGGCCCCGATCGCGTTCAGGCCCGCGCGCATCATCAGCGGGTTGGGCTTGCCGACGAAGTACGGCTTGCGGCCGGTCGCGGCGGTGATCAGGGCGGCGACCGAGCCGGTGGCGGGCAGGGCGCCCTCGGTGGAGGGGCCGACGTTGTCGGGGTTGGTGGCGATGAACCGGGCACCGTCGTTGATCAGCCGGACGGCCTTGGTCATGGCCTCGAAGGAGTAGGTGCGGGTCTCGCCGAGGATCACGAAGTCGGGCTCGTGGTCGGTGAGGACGTAGCCGACGTCGTGCAGCGCGGTGGTCAGGCCGGCCTCGCCGATGACGTAGGCGCTGCCGCCGGGCCGCTGGTCGTTCAGGAACTGGGCGGTCGCGAGCGCCGAGGTCCAGATGTTCGGCACCGGCACGTCCAGGCCCATCCGGCGCAGCCGGGCGTGCAGGTCGCGGGCGGTGTAGATGGAGTTGTTGGTGAGGACGAGGAAGGGGCGGCCCGAGTCGCGCAGCTTCTTCAGGAAGTCCTCGGCACCGGGGATCGGCACGCCCTCGTGGATCAGGACGCCGTCCATGTCGGTGAGCCACGATTCGATCGGCTTGCGGTCTGCCATGTTGTGCGTCTCCTGGCATGCGTGGGATCTACGAGCGGGGGCGCCGGAACCACGGCGTACCGACGCCCCCAGCCTAGTCAGCCGTGGCTGATCCGTACCCCGTCGTTCGGCGGGTAGCCGACGGAGTGTGCAGGGGGCGGCCGTCCAGGCCCCAGGCCGGGTCGAGGGCGATGCCGAGATGGGTGAGGGCGCAGGCGGCGACGTCCGGCATCCGCACGTCGTCGCGGACGGAGCCGGGCGGGAGGCCGCCGCCGACGGCGATCAGGAAGGTCCGGCTCTCCTGCGGGCTGGGGCCGCCGTGGCCGCCGGTGTCGGTGTGGCCGTGGTCGGCGGTGACCATGACCAGCCAGTCCTCGTCCGCGGGGCGCGCACCGACGGCGGCCACGAGCTGTCCGACGTGGACGTCCGCGCCGCGGATGGCCTCCAGGTACTGCCGCGAGGCGGCGCCGTGCTCGTGACCCGCCTGGTCGATGCCGTCCAGCTGCACGAACAGGGCGTCCGGTGCCCCGCCGCGCAGCTCGGCGACCACCCGGGACGTCGTACCGGCGTCGTACTCGGCGCGCGGCGTGGCCACCCGCGTGCCGACCTTCGCGGAGAAGACGGTCTCGGCGAGCGGGGCCCAGGAGGTGACCGCGCAGGTGTTCAGGCCGGGAGCGGCCGTCGACACCCGGCTGAGGAAGTCCGGGTACTCGGCGAATCTGCCGCCGCTGAAGGTGTTGTCCCGCACGTGGTGCTTGTCGGGCCACACACCGGTGAGGACGGTGGCCCATCCGGGACCGGACAGGGTGGGCGCGTGCGGCTCGATACGGCTCGGCGCGGTGAGCCCGGCGGCCATCAGCGCGGCCAGGTGCGGGGCGCCGGCGTCCTCGATACGGCTGAGGAGCGCGCCGTCCAGACCTATGACCAGCACCTTCGGTGTACGGGGCACGGAAACCTCCGGGTGGAGAGGGCGGCATGGCACCGCCCCCGGTGCGGACCAGGGGCGGTGCGATGTCAATCAATCAGCTTCCGGTCGCCGACTTCCAGTCCTCGACGTACGACGTCAGGTTCTTGTCGATGTCGCTCCAGTCCGGCTGGAAGAACTGGACGCCGTCCATCAGCTGGGTGAGGGCGACGGCGTTGGCGTCGGTGGCCTTGACGTCCTCGCGGGCGGAGAACCCGCCCCCGATGGAGCTGACCTCGGTCTGCGCCTGCCGCGACAGCATGAAGTCGAGCAGCTTCCTGCCGGCCGCGCTGTGCGGCGCCCTGGTGACCAGGCCCGCCGCGTAGGGCAGGGCGAAGGTGGAGGGCTTGCCGTCCTTGCCCGCCGGGAACCAGATGCCCAGGTTGGGCATGCTCTTGGACTGGGCGTAGTTCATCTGGACGTCGCCGTTGGCGACGAGCAGCTCGCCCTTGTCCACCTTGGGCGCGAGCTTGCCGGTGGAGGCGGAGGGGCCGACGTTGTTGGCCTGGAGCTTCTTCAGATAGGCGAGGGCCTGGTCCTTGCCGCCGAGGTCGTGCATGGTCTGGATCAGCACGGCCGTACCGTCGCCGGCGACGCCCGGGGTGGAGTACTGGAGCTTGTTCCTGTACTTCGCGTCGAGCAGGTCGTCCCAGGTCTTCGGCGCCCGCGTCAGCTCCTTCTTGTTGTAGACGAAGCCGAAGTAGTTGTTGACGACGGAGGTCCACGTGCCGTCGGGCGCCTTGTCGGCCCCGCTGACCGCGGTGGATCCCTCGGGCTCGTACTTCTGCAGCAGGCCCTTGGCGTCGGCCTGCTGGATGAACGGCGGCAGCGTGACCAGCACGTCGGCCTGCGGGTTGCTCTTCTCGCGGACGGCGCGCTGCACCATCTCGCCGGAGCCGCCCTCGACGTACTTGACCTTGATACCGGTCTTCTTGGTGAAGTCCGCGAAGACCTTGTCGTACCAGCCGTCGCCGTTCTCGCCCTTGAGGCCGTCCGCGCTGTAGACGGTGACCTCCTTGGCGTCGGAGGCGGCGGAGGAGGAACCACAGGCGGACAGCGCGGGGGCGGCGAGCAGGGTGACGGCTATGGCGAGCGAGAGTCGGGTTCTGGACATGGCGAGAGGAACTCCTGGCGCTTTCGGGGGATCGGGGGGAGCGATCAGCGGTACGACGCCCGGGTACGGACCCGGGAGACGGCGAACAGGACGAGCAGGGTCGCGGCCATCAGCACCACGGCGACGGCGGAGCCGCTGAACAGCGCGCCGCGGTCGGTGGCCGCGTAGATCAGGACGGGCAGCGGGGTCCAGTCCGGCGGATAGAGCATCATCGTGGCGCTCAACTCGCCCATCGACAGGGCGAAGCAGAGGCCGGCGGCCGCGGTGAGCGACGGCAGCAGCAGGGGCAGCCGTACCCGCCACAGCACGTAGGAGGGCCGGGCGCCGAGGGAGGCGGCGGCCTGTTCGTAGGCCGGGTCGAGGCGGGTGACCGCCGCCGACACGGACTGGTGGGCGAAGGCGGTGACCAGCACGGTGTGCGCGAGGATCACGATCCACCGGGTGCCGTTGAGCAGCAGCGGCGGCTTGGAGAAGGCCACCAGGACCGACAGCCCCACCACCACCGAGGGAACGGCGACCGGCAGCATGAACAGGGCGTCCAGCACCCGCTTGCCGCGCTTCTTCAGGGACGCCCCGGCGAGCGCCGCCCAGGTGCCCGTGGCCAGCGCGAGCACACTGGCGCCGGCGGCCGTGAGCAGGCTGGTGAGGAGCGCCTGGAGGGCCTCGCCCCGGGTCGCGGAGCGGTAGTTGGCGAGCGTCAGGCCCGAGGGCAGGACGCTGGACCAGTGCGTGGCGAGGGAGGCGCCGAGCACCACGAGCAGCGGCAGCGCGAACAGCGGCAGGAAGAGGACGAGGAACACCGCCCACAGGGCCCACCTGGCCCCTCGGCTATGCACCAGCACGGCGGCTCACCACCCGGTAGAGGCCGTAAAGACCCACGGATATCAGGACGTTGACGACGGCGACCACGCAGGCGCCCGGGTAGTCGGACTCCAGGATCGCCTTGCTGTAGACCAGCATCGGCAGGGTGGTGACCCCCTTGGCTCCGGTGAAGAGCACGATGCCGAACTCGTTGAGGCAGAGCACCAGGACGAGGCTGCCGCCGGCCGCGAGCGCGGGCAGCGCCTCCGGCAGGATCACCTTCCGCACGATCCGCGGCGCCCGCGCGCCCAGCGAACTGGCCGCCTCCAGCTGGGCGGTGTCCAGCTGCGAGAACGCGGCGAGCAGCGGGCGCATCACGAACGGCGTGAAGTAGGTGGTCTCGGCGAGCAGCACGCCCCAGGGCGTGTTCAGGAACTGGAACGGCCCCTGCGCGGCGCCCGTGAGACCGGTCCACGCCCCGTTGGCCATGCCGACGGTGCCGTAGACGAACAGCAGGGCCAGCGTGATCAGGAAGGACGGGAAGGACAGGAACACGTCCACGAACCGCGCCACCGCCTTCGCCCCGGGGAACGGCACGAACGCGATCACCAGCGCGAGCAGGAACCCGAGGACCAGACACCCGGCGGTGGAGGCCGGCGCCAGCCACACGGTGGTCCAGAGCGCCTTGCGGAACGCCTCCGACGCGAACACGTCGGCGTACGGCTGGACCGAGGTCCCGCCGCTGTCCGGCCGGAAGGACTGCTGGACGACCAGGGCGAGGGGGTAGAGGAAGAAGAGGGCGAGGAGGGCGACGGGGGGCAGCGCCCACACCAGCGCGCCGAACGGCCGCGGGCGGCGCGCCCCTCCCCCCACGGCCCGCGCCGTCCGGACGGCCTCAGCCATGACCCACTCCCGCGGGCAGCAGCACCGCGTCGTCGGACGCGAAGTGCAGCGTGACCTCGTCGCCCCGACCCGGCGGGTCCTTCAGCTCCCGTACGTCCGCCATGACATCGTGCTCACCGACCCTGACGTAGAGCCGGTGCGTGGCTCCCCGCCACTGGATCTCCCGGACGACACCGGTGAGTCGGTTGGGGCCCTCGCCCAGCCCGACCAGATGCGGCCGTACGCACAGCGTGGCCCGCGCCCCCGCGACCGCCGCCGCCGTGTCGACCTTCACCTCGGTACCGGCGAAACCGACACCCTCACGACCCACCGTCACCGGCAGCAGGTTCGCGCCGCCGACGAAGGACGCCGTGAACTCGTCGGCCGGTGCCCGGTACAGCTCCCGCGGGGTTCCGCAGGCCCGCAGCCGCGCCTTGTCCATCACCGCGATCCGGTCCGCGAGGGTCAGCGCCTCGACCTGGTCGTGGGTGACGTAGAGCATGGTGACGTCGGGCAGGTCCCGGTGGAGCCGGGCGAGTTCGGCGAGCATCCCGGAGCGCAGCCGGGCGTCGAGCGCGGACAGCGGCTCGTCGAGGAGCAGTACGCCGGGCCGGATGGCGAGCGCGCGGGCGATGGCGACGCGCTGCTGCTGTCCGCCGGACAGCTCGCGCGGATGGCGGCGGGCGTAGGCGGCCATACCGGTCATCTCCAGGGCCTCGGCGACCCGTCGGCGTATCTCGCTCCTGGCCGTCCCGCGCGCCCTGAGGCCGAAGGCCACGTTCTCGTCGACCCGCATGTGCGGGAAGAGCGCGTACTGCTGGACGACCATCCCGACGCCCCGCCGGTACGGCGGCAGGTCCGTCACGTCCCGGCCGCCGAGGAGCACCCGCCCGGACGCGGGCCGGACGAACCCGGCGACCGCCCGCAGCGCGGTGGTCTTGCCGGAGCCGGAGGGCCCGAGGAGCGCCATGACCTCGCCGGGCTCGACGGTCAGATCGAGGGCGTCGAGGACGACATCGCCGTCGTAGGCGACCGTGACGGAATCGAAACGGATGCTCATCTCACCGCGCTCCCGTGAGCAGGGCGGGCAGGCCGGCCACCGAGTCCAGGACGTGGGTGGCACCGGCGGCGCGGAACTCGTCGTCGCCGTGGGCCCCGGTACGCACCCCGACGACGAGACCGGCCCCGGCGCGCACCCCGCTGAGCACGTCGTACGAGGTGTCCCCGATCACGGCGACCTGGCGTACGTCCTCCGCGGCCTTGGTGCGCAGGAACGCCTCCAGGACCATGTCCGGGAAGGGCCGCCCGCGCCCGCCGGCGTCGGCCGGGCACAGGGTGAGCGGGACCAGGTCCTGCCAGCCGAGGGCGGCGAGGATGGCGTCCTGGGTGATCCGGGCGAAGCCGGTGGTCAGGACGACGGTACGGCCGCTCGCGAGCAGTTCCTCGACGGCCTCGCGGGCGCCGGGGACGGGGGCGATCAGGCCGCCGTCGACCAGTTCGCCGTACGCCTTCTCGAAGGCGGCGTTGGCACGCCGGGCCCGTTCCTCGTCCCCGAACAGGTGCCGGAAGACGGAGATCTTGGACTCGCCCATGGTGGCCCGAACGTGGGCGAGGTGCCCGGCGTGCTCGGCCGTGCCCTCACGGACGCCGAGTTCGGCGGCGGCCACGGCGAAGGCGCGCTCCACGAGCCCGCCGTCGGCGACGGTGGTGCCGGCCATGTCGAGGACGAGGAGCCGGATGTCGGGGGTGGTCTCTGCGTGGGTCATCGGGGTGCTCACCAGCCCAGTTCGTTCGCGGTGGTCTCGGCTATCGCGGGGGAGCAGGTCATGCCCCGGCCACCGGGACCGGTGACCAGCCATACCCCGTCGCCGACCTGCTGGCGGTGTACGACGCGGGTCTTGTCGGTGCACTGCGCGTACACGCCCGCCCAGCGGTGCCGGATGCGCGGAAGCGGCCGGCCCAGCAGGCCCTCCACGACACCGGTGAGGTGCTCGTAGGGCTCCTCCACGGTGTCGAAGGCGAAGGGGTGTTCGTACTCGTGGGTGTCGCCGATGGTCAGGCCGCCGTCGGCGCGCTGGACCATGAGCAGCTGCATCCCGTGCGCGGCCGCGGTCCGCGGCTGCGGCTGGCCCGCGTTGAGCGCGTCCAGTGCCGGGGAGGCGTAGGCCGGGTAGTAGCGGAAGCTGTCGCCGTCGGCGACCGAGGTGGGCAGCGTCTCGCCCAGAGGTTCGGTCTGCATCATCTGCAAGCGGACCCGGCGCACGGGCAGTTCGGGGCCGGCCAGCTCGCGGACCAGACCGCCGAGCCAGGCGCCGGTGGCCAGCACGACCGCGTCGGCGTGGTGCACGTCGCCGTGGTCGTCCCGGACGGTTCCGGCACCGACCACCTCGCGGACCTCACGGCCCGGCAGGAAGGTGTAGGCGGGGGACTCGCGCAGTTGCTCGCGCAGGGCGAGCTGCGCGGTGCGCGGCTCGACCGCGGCGTCCCGCTCGCAGTGCAGGGCGGCGATGAACTCGCCGCGCAGGGCGGGGTTGACCGCGCGCGCCTCGTCCGGGGTCAGCAGCTTGTAGCCGCGGGCCGCGGCGTCCGGGCGGGCCACGGCGGCCTCGGCGACGGCCAGTTCCAGGTCCGTGCGCACCGGGGTCAGGGAGCCGTTGGCGCGGAAGCCCAGCCCCGCCACCCGGCGGCCGATGCCCTCCCACAGTTCCCGCGCCCGCAGCGCGGTCTCCAGCTCTTCTCCCCCAGCCCGGCCACTGACCCAGATCTGGCCGAAGTTGCGCACCGAGGCGCCGCGCGCCTCGGCCCCCCGCTCGATCTGTACGACCTCGTGGCCGCGTTCGATTGCTTGCCAGGCGTGCATGGTGCCGACCACGCCGCCTCCGACGACTGTCACTCTCACAACGTCAACGCTCCTCGGGGGCCGGTAACCGGAAACGTCCGCCGGTCGACGGAGGCGTGAACTGCCCATCACGTTTGGGCTAGACCCGTTATCCTAACGTGATGTATCGAGGAGTCGGTGTACCGGTGTCTTCGCGGCGGAAGCGGATCTCCCCCGGTGGCCTCAGCCCTGGAGGTGGGCGGTGAAGGAGAACCGGTCCCCCCGGTACAGCGACCGCACCCGCTCCAGCGGCCGGCCGTCGGTGTCCCGGGACACCCGGTGGATCAGCAGCATCGGCAGGGCGGGCGGGGTGCCGATGAGCAGGGCCTCGCGGGGGGTGGCGAGCACGGTCTCCAGGCGCTCGTCGGCGTCGCCGAAGCTGATGCCCTGGTCGGCGAGATAGCCGTAGAAGGAGGAGTCGGCGTCGAAGTCCGAGTCCAGCCGGGGCACCCGCTCGACGGCGACGTACGTGCTCTCCAGGCCGACCCGCTCCTCGTCCGCGAGCAGCACGCGCTCCAGGTGCCAGACGGGCTCGCCCTTCGTCAGCCCGGTCTCGTCGGCCAGCGCCTGCGGACACGGGAAGCGGTCGAGCGTGACGAGCGTACGACCGGGGGTACGGCCCTGGCGGCGCACGCCCTCGGTGTAGCTCGCGAGGGACAGCGGCTGGGCGAGCTTCGGCCCGGCCACCACGGTCCCGCGCCCACGCCGGCGCAGCCGCCCCTCCAGGACCAGCTCCCGCACCGCCTGGCGCACGGTCTCGCGGGCGACGTCGTACCGCTCGGCGAGATCCCGCTCGGTCGGGATGACGCTGTCCTCCCCCAGCTGCTCCAGCAGCGCGGCGATCCTCGCCTTCACCGCGTAGTACTTCGGGATCCTGCCGTGCTCGGGGATGCCGGACCGGACGGGGGCGCCTGGGGCCTGCTCATAGGGGTAGTCCACGCGGGGATCGTCGCAGACGGGGGTGGGGGCACCTCAAGTCAGCGACGCCTGCGGGCCGACAGGAACGCGGCGCCCGCCACGGCGAGCAGGGTGCCGGCGGCGGCGAGGAGGCCGTGGGTGAGGGCGGGGCCGGTGCGGGCGAGTTCGCGGGCGCGTTCGCCGGCTTCCCGGGCGTCCTGGGCGAAGGGGAGGGAGGAGTCGGGGGCGGTGGCCGGGGGGTCGGAGGGAGAGGCCCCGGTGGGGGCGGCGGCCTGCGGTCGTCGCGGGTCCGTGCCCGTACCCGTGCCGGTGCCCGTACCCGTGCCCGTACCCGTACCCGGCAGGTCCTGGGCGACCGGGGTCCGCTCCGCGTCCGGGTCCTGTTCCGTGGACTGCCCGGGAGCCGGGGAAGCCTCCGTGCCGACCCCGAACCGGTAGGCGTTGGACTCCCCGACCCAGTCGCCGTCCCGGCCGCGGCGCTGTACGGCGGCGGCGTGGGCCGTGACCTGGTCGGGGACGGCGGCGTCGTGGGTGAGCGCGAGGCGGACCCGCACGCTGACGGTCTTGCCGGGCGGCACGCCGAAACCGCCGAATCCGGGTGCGTCCAACACGCCTACCAACTCCTTCTCGTCGGTGCTCTCGAACGTCACCGGCCGGACCCGGGTGCCGTCGTGGAAGTCCAGCCGGGCCTGTTCCGCCGTCAGGAGGTGCCGGTCGTCGACGAGGACGACGACCGGGTGGATGCCGGCGCAGGAGCGGCTGGTGGTGTTGGTGAGGTCGATGTACCAGGTGCTGTGGTCGCCGCCGGGCCGGTACTCGGTGGGGCCGCCGCGGATCCGGGTGGCGAGCGGGAAGGCGTGCTCGCCGGGGGAGGCGCAGGAGGGGACCGGGGTGGGGGTGGTACCGGTGGCGGCCGCGGGGAGGGCGGCGACCGGAAGGGGGACGAGGGCGGCGGCCGCGGCGAGGCCGAGGGAGCGGAGGGCGATGCGGCCGGAGGACGGGGACGTGCACAGTCGCATGGACACATGACCATGCCGGGCCGGGGGCGCGGGCGCACGATGCCACTCCGGAGCAGCCCTGGCCGCCCCTCGATCGGCGGACCGGGCGAGCGGGGATCGGGTACCGGTCCGGGGGACGGGATGGAGGGAGGGGGTGGAGGGAGGGGGTGGCGGAAGGGGTGGAGGGAGGGGTGGCGGAGGCGGGGGTCACGGCGGCAGAGGCAGAGGCAGAGGCGGAGGCGGGGGTCGCGGCGGCGGAAACGGGGACGGGGACGGGGATCACGGCGGCAGAAACGGTCGTTCAGGAGGCGGTCGGCCGTGGCGGCGGGCCGGGGGCGGCCAGCCAGGGCGATCAGCCAAGGGGACGGTCAGCCGGGGACGGTCAGCCGGGGACGGTCAGCCGGGGGCGGCCAGCCAAGGGCGGCCAGCCACGGGCGGTCGGCCAAGGTGACGGTCAGCCGGGGGCGGCCAGCCACGGGCGGTCGGCCAAGGTGACGGTCAGCCGGGGGCGGCCAGCCACGGGCGGTCGGCCAAGGTGACGGTCAGCCGGGGGCGGCCAGCCAAGAGCGGTCGGCCAAGGTGACGGTCAGCCGGGGGCGGTCAGGAGGCGGCTGGCAGAAGGCGGTCACCCAGGGGCCGCCCAGGAGGGGGACAAGCCCGGAGGGGGCAAGCCAGGAGACGACCAGCAAGGAAGCAACCGGTCAGATAGCGACCAGTGAGAAAGCGACCAGCCGGGAGGCGGCCGGTGAGGAAGTGACCCGCCAGGAGGGGGCCGGCCGCGAAGCGATCAGGCGGGGGAGCGGGTAACCAGGGGGCGGTCGGTCAGGAGGCGCCGGCGCAGACGTGCTCGGCCTCGACGGCCGTCGAGTCGCGCAGGCTTTCGGCCTGTTGCGCCGCCTGCCGCTGGGAGGCGTCGGGATGCCCGCCGTCGGCGACGCTGCGCAGCAGGTCCGCCTTCAGGTCGTCGTCATCCCGCTCCGCCTTCTGGGCCGCGGCCAGGGCCTTGTCGCAGTCGGCCGCGTGGGCGACGGGGACGGCGGGGGCGGCGGGGGCGGCGGGGGCGGCGGCGGAGAACGCGAGGAGCGCGACGGCACCGGCCGCGCACGGGCGCAGGGACCTCATGGGAACCTCCGATTTGGCGGTTCGTACGGTTCGAAAGGGCGCGCGCTTCAGGAGGACAGCGTGACCACCCGTC
Organism: Streptomyces hygroscopicus subsp. hygroscopicus; assembly: GCF_030269125.1. Lineage (GTDB taxonomy): Bacteria > Actinomycetota > Actinomycetes > Streptomycetales > Streptomycetaceae > Streptomyces > Streptomyces hygroscopicus_C. The sequence goes on from NZ_BSSM01000018.1 coordinate 17,637, forward strand.
CGCGGTCCCGGACATCCACGCATGCCTGGTAGGGGTTGGGATCCCCCTGCCGTTCCCGGCACTTCCACCGTGCACCGGCCGCCTGCACGTCGGCCCCGGCCGAGCCGTGCCAGACCTTCGTGTACGCGGCGGCGACCCGCATGGCCACGCCGCAGGCCACCCCCTCGCCCGCGAGCACGCCGAGCCCGGAAGCGGGATCGACCCCGCAGTACCTGACGCTCGCGCCCTGGGCCGCGACGGCCGTTCCGCCGCCCGAGACACAGAGCAGGCCGGTCCCGACCACCCCGACGGCCACTCTCGCCTTCAGAGACATCACCGACATCGCAAGCACCTCCGTTCCCGCGAGCCACTCCACCAGCATGAGTACCCACATACGGGTTCGGCGTTCGCGACGCGACGGGGTCGGCCATGAGGGCGGGGGGGGTCGGCCATGAGGCGGCGAAAACCGGTGGCCGGGCGCCTCCGGTCGCCGTTACCGTGCCGCCGGACCGAGTCGCCGAGGCAAGGACGTGCGGATCCCGCGCTGGCGGCCGAGCTGCTCCAGGACGCGGCCGTGCGGCGCCGTGGTCGCGTCGTCCTACCTGCCGGTCATGCGCACCGCCGAGACGAGATTCCCCTCGGTGATCAGGCCGCGGTTCCCGCGCCCCTTCGGGGCGGGCACCGCGAGGCGTGCCCGCCGACGCCCCCCGCGGGCAGTCGTGCCGCTCATCCCTCCCCCCGCCCGAAGACCCCCACCCCCAGCACCATCTCCGCCGCGCCCAGGGAGACGACCCGCTCCCCCTGCCGCACGACCCCCACCGCGGCCTCCTCCCGCAGCCCCTCCCGCCGCGCCCGCGCGTCCAGCACCTCCGACACGCCCCGCACGAACGGCGAGGGATCGCGCAGTACCGTCCGCCCACCGAGCAGCACCCGGTCGATGTCCAGCAGTCCCACCAGGTTCCCGGCCCCCACCCCCAGCACCCGCGCCGCCGTCTCCACCTCGCCCCGCGCCACGGCGGACAGGCACAGCACCTCCAGGCACCCCCGGTCCCCGCACTCGCAGCGGGGACCGTCCAGCTGCACGACCTGGTGCCCGAACTCGCCCGCCCCGGTCCGCGCCCCCCGGTGCACCCGGCCGCCGATCACCAGCCCGGCGCCGAGCCCCGTACCGAGATGGAGATACGCGAAGGATCCGCCCTCGCCTCCCGCCGCGAGCCCGACCGCCGCCGCGTTCGTGTCCTTGTCCACGACCACCGGCACGCCCAACCGCTCGCGGAGCGCGTCCCGCAGGGGAAACCCGTCCCAGCCCGGGAACCCGGTCACCCGGTGCAGCACCCCCCGCGCGTGGTCGAGCGGCCCCGGCAGTGCCACCCCCACCCCCAGCAGCGACCCGGCCTCCGTGAGTTCCCCGGACCCCAGGAACGACCGGACGGTCTCCCGCACCGCCGCCACGACCACCCCGAGCACGGCCTCCGCCCCCGCCCCGAGGTCCAGCCCCTCCCGCCGCTCCCCCACCACGGCCCCGTCCAGTCGCACGAGCACCACCCGCAGCGCGTCGCGGTCCATCTGCACCCCGACCGCGTGCCCCGCCTCCGGCACCAGTCGCAGCACCGTCCGCGGCTTGCCGCCGGTGGACGCCCGCCGTCCCGCCTCCGCCGCGAGCCCCGCCTCCCGCAGCCGACCGGTGATCTTGCTGACGGCCTGCGGGGTCAGCCCGGTCCGCTCGGCCAGTTCCAGCCGGCTGATCCCGTCCGCCCCGGCCCCGCGCAGCAGGGACAGCACCAGCGCGCTGTTGTGCGACCGCACCACGCCCAGGTTCGCTCCGGCCCGCCCACTGTTCACCCTGTCCTCGCTCACACGCCCATTCTCCCCGCCGCTTGCACTTTGGCAACAGCGTTGCCAAAGTGGAGGGCATGAGCACCTCCCTCCGCGTCGGCCTGATCGGCTACGGCCTCGCCGGCTCCGTCTTCCACGCCCCCCTGATCGCCGCCACCGAGGGCCTCGCCCTCGACACGGTCGTCACCTCGAACCCGGAGCGGCAGCGGCAGGCCCGCGACGAGTTCCCGGACGTGACGCTCGCCCGGACCCCCGAGGAACTCCTCGCCCGCGCGGGCGAGTTGGACCTGGTCGTCGTCGCCTCCCCGAACAAGACGCACGTCCCGCTCGCCACCGCGGCGCTCGAAGCGGGCCTCCCCGTGGTCGTGGACAAGCCGGTCGCCGGCACCGCCGCCGAGGCCCGCGCCCTCGCCGCCCTCGCCGAGGAGCGCGGCCTGCTCCTGTCGGTCTTCCAGAACCGCCGCTGGGACAACGACTTCCTGACCCTGCGCACCCTCCTGGAGGACGGCGCGCTCGGTGACGTACGCCGTTTCGAGTCCCGCTTCGAGCGCTGGCGCCCGCGGCCCAAGGGCGGCTGGCGCGAGTCCGGCGACCCGGCCGAGATCGGCGGTCTGCTCTACGACCTCGGCAGCCACGTCGTCGACCAGGCCCTGGTCCTGTTCGGCCCGGCCGCGACGGTGTACGCCGAGACGGACGTGCGCCGCCCGGGTGCCGAGACCGACGACGACACCTTCATCGCGCTCACCCACACCAGCGGCGTCCGCTCCCACCTCCACGTCTCCGCGACGGCCCCCCAACTCGGCCCGCGCTTCCGCGTGTCGGGCTCCGAGGCGGGCTATGTGAAGTACGGCCTCGACCCCCAGGAGGCCGCCCTGCGCGAGGGCCTGCGCCCCGGGCCCAGGTGGGGCGCCGAGCCCGAGTCGCTGTACGGCCGCATCGGCGCCGGAGAATCCCCGCTGACCGGCGGCGGCACCCCGGTGAAGACCCTGCCCGGCGACTACCCCGCCTACTACGCGGCCGTCGCCGCCGCCCTCACCGGCGCGGGACCCAACCCGGTGACCGCCCTGGAGGCGGCCGCCGCCCTCGACGTACTGGAGGCGGCCCGCAGGTCCGCCCAGGAGAAGGTGGCGGTGACCCTCTGATGGCGGACCAGCGGCTCGCCCCCTCCGTCGAGGAGTTGGAGGCCCAGGAGGACCGCCTGGTCCTGCGCCGGTTCACGTACGACGACGCCTGGGCCCTCGGGTCCCTGCTGGTCGAGCTGGCCCGCGAGCGCCGGGCGCCGGTCGCCGTCGACATCCACCGCGGCGGCCAGCAGCTCTTCCACGCGGCGCTGCCCGGCTCCACCCCGGACAACGACGCCTGGATCGCCCGCAAGCGCCGGGTGGTCGAGCGTTACGGTGCCTCCTCCTACCTGGTCGGCTCCCGTTTCCGCGCCAAGGGCACCACCTTCGAGGACTCCTCCCGCCTCGACCCGGGCGAGTACGCGGCCCACGGCGGCTCGTTCCCGATCCGGGTGGCACACGTGGGCGTCGTCGGCGCGGTGACCGTCTCGGGCCTGCCGCAGATCGAGGACCACCGGCTGGTGGTCGCGGCGCTGGAGGAGTTCCTCGGCCGTTCGACCGACTGACGGAACCAGGGGATCAACCGACTGAGGGAACCCGGGGAATCAGCCGGACCGCCCTCCGGTTGGCAGTGGGCACAGACGTGATGATCGCAGCAGCACCGCCCCACCACCCGGAGGGATCGCACGCATGAGTGACACCACAGGACGGCTGAAGGAGCGCCTCGGCCGGCACGGCGTCTGGGACGTCGGGCTGCGCGCCGAGGACCCCGCCCGGCGCGGCGAGCAGGAGGACGCCGCCGCCGAGCTGGAGGAACTCGACTTCGGCGCCATCTGGCTCGGCGGCAACAGCACCGCGGAGAACGCCGCCCCGCTCATCGGGGTCACCCGTCACATCACCGTCGGCACCAGCATCCAGAGCGTGTGGCAGCGGGACGCCGCCACGACCGCGGCCGACTTCGCCCGGCTGGAGTCGTCGCACCCCGGCCGTTTCCTGCTGGGCCTCGGCGTCAGCCACGGCCCCCGGGTGGAGGGCTACCACCGGCCGTACTCCGCGATGGTCGACTACCTGGACGAGCTGGACAAGGCGGGCGTCCCGGCCGGCCGCCGCGTCCTCGCCGCGCTCGGCCCCAGGATGCTGAACCTGGCCGGCGACCGCGCGGCCGGCGCCATCCCCTACCTCGTCACCCCCGAGCACACCGCGAAGGCCCGCGAGATCCTCGGCCGGGGACCGCTGCTCGCCCCGGAGTTCAAGGTCGTCCTGGAGTCGGACCCGACCCGCGCCCGCGACATCGCCCGCGCCTACCTGGCCCGCTACCTCGAACTCCCCAACTACACCAACAACTTCCTCCGTCTCGGCTTCAGCGAGGACGACGTCGCCGACGGCGGCAGCGACCGCCTCATCGACGCGGTCTTCGCCTGGGGCACCGACGACCGGATCAGCTCGCGCATCCGCGCCTTCCACCAGGCGGGCGCCGACCACGTGGCCCTCCAGGTGGTGACGGAGAACCCCGGCGCCGACCTCCCGAGGGAGCAGTGGCGCAGGCTGGCACTGCTGTTGAGGTGACCGGCCCCGCCCCCGGGGCGCGGGGCTGATCTGCGGCTCCGCCGCGTGGGCGCGCGGACCACCCGCGCCCGACGACGAAGTCGCAGCTCCCCCGCGCTCCGGTGGAGCGGCTACGCGTCCTGGAACTCCTGCCGCTGCCGCCCGAGTCCCTCGACCTCCAGCTCCACCACGTCCCCGGCCCGCAGATACGGCTTCGGCTCGGGCCGCCCCAGCGCCACCCCCGCCGGGGTGCCCGTGTTGATCACGTCGCCGGGGTGGAGCGTCATGAAACGGCTGACGTACCGCACCACTTCGCCCACGGGGAAGATCTGCTCCGCGGTCGTACCGTCCTGCTTCAGCTCCCCGTTGACCCACAGCCTCAACGACAGCCGCTGCGGGTCCGGCACCTCGTCGGCCGTCACCAGCCACGGCCCGAGCGGGTTGAACGTCTCGCAGTTCTTGCCCTTGTCCCACGTCCCGCCGCGCTCGATCTGGAACTCCCGCTCGGAGACGTCGTGCGCGACCGCGTACCCGGCGACGTGCGCGAGCCCCTCCTCGGCCGACTCCAGGTACCGCGCCGGGCGCCCGATGACGACGGCCAGCTCCACCTCCCAGTCGGTCTTGGCGGAGCCGCGCGGCACGAGCACGGTGTCGTTCGGCCCGACCACGGTGTCCGGCGCCTTGAGGAAGACGACCGGCTCGCCGGGCGGCTCGGCGCCGGTCTCGCGCGCGTGGTCGTGGTAGTTGAGCCCGATGCACACGATCTTCCCGACGCGCCCGAGCGGCGGCCCGATCCGCAGCCCCGCCGCGTCCAGCTCGGGCAGCCCACCGGCCGCGGCGGCGTCCCGCACCCGGCCGAGCGCGGCCTCGTCGGCGAGCAACGCCCCGTCGATGTCGTCCACGAGTGCGGACAGATCGCGCAGGGTCCCGTCGGCGTCGAGCAGCGCGGGCCGCTCCGCCCCGGCCGTCCCCACTCGCAGCAGCTTCACGGTCACCATCTCCCTCGGTCGCGGGCGCCCGGCCGACGTGTGCAGCCGTCGGAGGACCGGACGATCCTCCGGTTCCCCCGTCCACCGGGCAAGACCCTGTTCACGTACTGGACCGTGACTCCGGCTTCCCCGGCTACGGCCGCCGGTACAGCGCGGCCCGTTCCACCGCGCTCCACGTCGTGCTGGTGACGACGTACAACGCGGCGGCGAGCGGTACGACGGCCACGGTGACCAGCGTGAGGAAGGACAGGAACGGCATCACCCTGCCGACCGCGCCGAGCCCCGGCACCTGCTCCTCGCCACCGGCGGCGGCCATGACCGGGTTCTGCGCCATCTGCTTCTTCGTGCGCGTGTAGGTGAAGAAGGCGACGCCCGCGACGAGCGTGAAGAGCCCCAGGTAGACCGCCCCGGCCCCGCCGAACGCCCCTCCGTCGGCGAGCGCGTCGGCCCATCGTCCGCCGAGCGGCGCCGCGAACAGCCGGTGGGCGAGCAGCGCGTTGCCCGAGGTGCCGGAGAACAGGTGGTAGAGCAGGAAGAACGCGGGGAGCTGGAGCAGGCTCGGCAGGATTCCGGACAGGGGCGAGACCTTCTCCTCGGCGTGCAGTTCGAGGACCGCCCGCCGCAGACGCTCGGGGTCCTTGGCGTGCCGCCGGCGCAGCTCGGCGATTCTCGGCTGGAGGGCGGCCCGCGCCCGCTGGCCCCGGGCGGCGGCGCGGGAGAGGGGGTGGACGAGGAGGCGTACGAGCGCGGTGAACAGGACGATCGCGGCGGCGGTCGCGGCGCCGTGGCAGACCGGTGCGAGCAGGTCGGCGAGCCGCTCGACCAGGTGTGCGAACACGGAGAAGACGGACATGGGTGAGCCCTCCGGGGGTCTCGTCGTGCCGGGTGGGAGGTGATGTCGGCAGGACGACCCGCGCGGGGTCACGGAGTGCGGACGTGCCCTACGCGGTGGTCGCCGGGAGGGTCCGTCCGGGCGCCCGGGGCCTGCGGCGGCCGGGCGCGTCGGGATCGCGCTGGGGCAGGAAGGCCGTACGCCGGGCGCGGTCGCGTATCGCCGTACGGACGCGGGTGCGTGGCACGGCCGGTACGCGGCCGGCCGCGAGCACGGCGCACAGGGCGAGCGCGGAACCGGCGGCGGCGGTCGCGGCGAGCGCGACGGCGGTGGTGAGGCCGCCGGTGTCGAGGAGCGCGAGGGGAAGCAGCAGGAACAGGGGAGCCGGCAGGAACGCGACGGCACGGCTACGAGCGCGGCTCATCGTCGTCCCTCCCTTCCCCGACCGGCGTCTCGCCGATTATGCCTGCTCGGTCTCCAGCGGTTCCAGCAGCCGCTTCGGCTTGAGCAGGGCGCGGCTGACCGGGTCCGCCGGGTCCGGATCGAGCCCGGGACCCGGTTCCATGACAACGTCGGAGACCGGCACCACGGTTCCGCACAGGGCGCATTCGCCGTACGGCCCGATCTCGGTGCCGCACGCGGCATGCCGGAAGTAGCGCAGCCGGCCGCCGACGAAGTGGTCGCGGCCCCAGGCGCCGAGGGCGCGCAGGGTGGGCCACAGCGCGATGCCGCGCTCGGTGAGCACGTACTCGTCCCGGGGCGGCGACTCCTGGTACCGGCGCTTCTCCAGGATCCCCTCCGCGGTCAGCGTCTGGAGGCGGGCGGCCAGGACGGCGCGCGGGATGCCGAGGTGGACGAGGAAGTCGTTGTAGCGCCGCACGCCGTAGAGCGCGTCCCGCACGACGAGCAGCGTCCAGCGCTCGCCGACGATCTCGAGCGCGCGGGCGATCGAGCACTCCTGTGTCGCGTAGTCCTTGCCCAGTGCCATGCCTCCACTGTAGCCACTTTCCGACGTTAGGTTCAGTGACCGAACCGACCGTGTTACGGTGAGCGGGACAGCTAGGTTCAATCACCGAACTGAGGACTTGCCATGACCGGGCTCGATTCCGCCGCAGTGGGCGAGGCGCACGGGGTGCACGGGGCGCATGGGGTGCCTGGGACGCGTACGACGCGCACGGCGGGAGCCCCGCACGCCGGGCCCGACGTCCCCGCACGCCCCCGCGCCACCCTCGCCCTCGTCAGCGCGGCGACCGCCGTGACCCTGATGAACTACACGGCCCCGATGGTCACGCTCCCCCAGACGGCGGCCGCCCTGCACACCCCGCTCTCCGGCCAGGCATGGCTCCTGAACGGCACCCCGCTGGGCCTCGCCGCCCTCCTCCTGGTGGCCGGCAGCCTCGCCGACGACTACGGCCGCCGCCGGATCTTCCTCACCGGCACCCTGGCCCTGGGTCTGACCACCGCGCTCGGTGCGCTGACCACGTCGACCTGGCAGTTCACCCTGGCCCGCATCGCCCAGGGCGCCGCCAGCGCCGCCCTGCTGGCCAGCGCCCTCGGCCTGATCGTGCACGCCTTCCCGAGCCCGCGCGGCCGGCTGCACGCGACCGGCGTGTGGGGCGCGTTCGTCAGCGGCGGCATCGCCGCGGGCCCCCTGGTGGCGTCCGCGCTCCCGGACTGGCGCGTCGGCTACGGCGTCCTCGGTGCGGCCGCCCTCCTCCTGGCCGCGCTCGGCACCCGCACCCTCGCCGAGTCCCGCGCGCCCCGCGGCGGCCGCCCCGACATACCCGGCGCGCTGACCTTCGGACTGGCCCTGGTCGCCCTGGTCGCCGCGCTGACCCTCGGCCGGGACGGCTGGCTGCGCGCGCCGGTGGGCCTGCTGCTGGCGGCGGCCGTGGCGCTGATCGCCCTCTTCGTGGCCGTCGAACGGCGCTCCGGCACCCCGATGATCGACCTGGGCCTGCTGCGCCGCCCCGGCTTCCTCGCCTCCTCGGCGGGCGGCCTGTTCACGGGCCTCGCGGTGATCGCCGTCTTCAGCTATCTGCCCGCGGTCGTCCAGCAGACCATGCACCTCTCCCCGCCTGCCACGGCCGGCCTGCTCCTGCTCTGGTCCGGCCTGAGCTTCGCCGTCGCCCTCCAGGTCAAGCGCCTGCCCATCGCCCCACGCGTCCAACTCGCGCTGGGCTTCGCCCTGCACGCCGTCGGCGTGCTGACCATGCTCGGCGCCATCGGCTCCGGCTCCTGGACCCGTCTCCTGCCCGGCCTGGTCGTCGGCGGCGTGGGCAGCGGCCTCCTCAACGGCGCCCTCCCCCTCCTCGCCGTCGACTCCGTCCCCCGCGAACGCGCCGCCATGGGCTCCGGCGCCCAGCAGACCCTGCGCTACATCGGCTCCAGCGTCGGCGTCGCCCTCACCATCGCCCTCGCCACCTCCGACGGCCACCTCGCCCACGGCACGAACCTCGCCCTCCTGGTCTCGGCGGGCCTGGCGCTGACGGGGGCGGTCGGGGTGCTGGTGCTGCGGGAACGGAAGTAGTGCCGGGGGGGTGGAAGCGGTGCCGGGGAAAGCAGTGCCCGGGGCGTCAGCGGTGCCCAGGGCGTGAGCAGCGCGGCCCCCTCTCCACTCTCCCGCTCCACCGCCTCGGCCTCCCGCTCGGCCCCCTGCGCCCAGCTGCGCCGGCAGTCGCCCGCACGACGGGCGGGGCGTCCCCGACCAGCCATGGCCGGCGCCGGCTTCAGCGGGTGCGGGTGGTGGGCAGCGGAAGGGCGTCCTGATAGCCGTTGACGGGCCGGGGGACCTTCTCGACCGTACGGGCGTCGAGGGCGACCGCCGCGGAACCGGTACCCAGCGTGCCGCCCGGGTGCCAGGTCCCGGTGACCGCGACCCAGGTGTCGGCGGGCGGCACGGGCCCGCCGTAGACCCGTACCTTCACCGACTGGGCGTCCGCCGCGCAGCAGCTGATGATGATCCGCGTCAGGTCCCAGCCGCCCTTGCCGTGCGGCGTGACGATGCCGGTCATCAGGATCGTGCGCCCCTTGACGGCCCCCGCCCGGTCCTGCCGCACCCGGCTGGTGAAGTCGGACAGGGTCATGGGCAACGGCGAGACGGCGGGCAACGGCCCGAACCCGCCCTGGTGGGCGATGGCTTCGGGTGGCTGCCGGGAGGCGGTGTACGCGCCGAGGGCGGGCGGGGCGTAGCAGAGCAGGCTCACCGCGGGGAGCAGCAGCAGCCAGGCGACGCGCGGCACCCGGGAGTGATCGTGCCCGTGGCCGTCGTACTCCTGATCGTGCCGCTTCCGGTCGAGGACCGCACTGACGATCCCGAGCAGCACCAGCACGCACCCGGAGACGATGAGCAGGGGCCGCATGCTCTCCTTGACGTAGCGGAGGCACAGGTCGGTGACGAGGGAGATGCGCAGCAGGCCGAGTCCGCACAGGACGAGCAGGCCCGACTGGAGCGTCCGCTTCACAGGAGGGCACCTCCGACCAGCGCGCTGCACGCGACGGCGACGACGAGGGTGGCGGCGGAGAACCGTACGGCGAACGCCCGCCCGAAGGTCCCCGCCTGGAGCGCGATCAGCTTCAGGTCGACCATGGGCCCCACCACCATGAACGCCAGCCGCGCGACCGGCGGGAAGCCGGTCAGCGAGGCGGCGAGGAAGGCGTCCGCCTCGGAGCAGACGGCGAGCAGCACGGCGAGGGCGGCCAGGAAGAGCACGGACAGCCAGGGCGTGCCGGTGAAGGTGGCGAGTACGGAGCGCGGCACGGCGACGTTGAAGGTGGCGGCCGCCATCGCCCCGAGCACGAGGAACCCGCCTGCGTGCAGGAAGTCGTGCCGGAACCCGGTCCGGAACTCGTCCAGGCGGCTGTGTCCGCTCTGGTGCCCGGTGTGCCGTACGGCGGGCCGCAGCCACTCCGTCCTGCCGAACCGCAGCCACAGCCACCCCATGGCGACGGCCGTGGCGAGCGAGGCGAGCAGCCGGGCCAGCACCATGGCCGGGTTGCCGGGGAAGGCGATCGCCGTGGCGGTGAGGACGACGGGGTTGACGGCCGGCGCGGACAGCAGGAAGGCGAACGCGGCGGCCGGGGTGACCCCCCGGCCGATCAGGCTGTCGGCCACCGGCACGGACGCGCACTCGCACCCGGGCAGCACGACCCCGGCCACCCCCGCCACCGGCACGGCGAGCACGGGCCGCCGGGGCAGCATGCGCCGGAACACCCGCTCGGGCACGAACGCGTTGATCGCCCCGGACAGGGCCGTGCCGAGCAGCAGGAACGGCAGCGCCTGCACGGTGACCGCGAGTGCGACCGTCCGCCACGCCTGCACGGCCGGGGCGTCACCCCACCGCCCGACGAGAAAGAGAAGGGTGCCGGGCACGACGGCGGCACCGACGAGGAGCAGCGGCCAGTACCGGGGCAGCGCGCCCGCGTCCCCGCCCTCCTCCTCCGGCCGGGCCGCTCGCAGCCCCTCCCGATCGGCGTGGACCAGCTCCCCCGTCACCCGCATCCCGACCCCACGTCCAGGTGTCCCCACGGACGGATGTCCGCGTGGATGTCTCCGTCCGCACAGAAGATAGCGAGTGGCCCTGTGCGCCCGGGATGCGCCCCGGGGTATGCCCCCGAGGATCCGGTGCACGCGGGGTGTCCCCCTGGGGGATCACCCCCGCCGGACCGCCCTCACGTTTGTCGGCGCCCGGCAGTACGGTGTCCCCCATGCGCCCCGACACGCCTGCCGAGAATGTCGACCACACCGCCGAAGCGGCACGCCTGGAGCGGACCGCCGGCCTGTACCCGGAGGACGCGGAGACCCTGCTCCTGCGGGCGGCGGCCCACCTGGAGCTGTCCGGCGACCGCCCCGCGGCCACCACCGTCTACGACCGCCTGCTGTCCACCCCGGCCACCCTGGAGAACCCGTCGCTGGTACGGGCCCTGAAGGCGTCCAACCTCTGGGAGTACGGCCATGAGGCGGAGGCCAGGGCCATCATCGAGGGCATCCGCACCACGGCCCCGCACGACCCGGGCCCCTGGGTGATCATCGCGGAGTCCCTGGAGTCGCACGACGAGCTGAAGTCGGCGGAGGAGACGTTCACGCAGGCCGCGCGACTGCTGCTCCCGGACTCCGCGGAGCCCCCGCTCTCCCTGCACCCCCTCCTCTACGGCCGCCACCGCGTCCGCCGCATGCGGGGCCTGCCGCACGACGACTGGGACACCCTGGCCGACACCCTCCACACCGCCCCGGTCACCCTGGACGAACTGCACGACCCCAAGCGCGTCTGGTCCCTCGGCTCCGACAACCCCGCCGAGCTGGAGGCCGAGATCTCCCGCCTCCGCACCGAACTGGGCGCCTACCGCGAGGCCCTGTCCCGCCCCTTCCCGGTCGCCGTCCTCCACTGGCCGGCCCCGGAACTGGCCGAACTCCTCTCGGCCTACCCCACCCTCTCCGCGGAGTACCCCTCCCACTCCGCCCACCTGTCGACCATAGAGTCCTCCCTCCGCGAACTCTCCACCTCCGGCACCCCCAACCTCGGCATCGTCACGGGCACGGTCCCCTCCTACGAGGCCTTCGCCGCCTCCGAGGCGACGTCCCCGGACGACCCGACCCTGCTCCCCCAGTACGCGACGACACTGGCGGCGAGGGGGCGGGCGGTGGCTTGGCCGCCGGGGAGGGGGGCGGAGTGTTGGTGTGGGGTGGGGCGGGGATATGGGGAGTGCCACGGGGGCGAGTGACTAACTCAACCCCGCGCCGACCTAATTCTCCATATAGATGGCTCCAGCCTTACGGCCGGCTGGAGCCTCGCTTTTGTTGCCACCACTCTCGGTGGTAGCGCACATACTCTTCGTGCACTCGATGCCTCTTGTGTCGGTTGAGCTTCGCTCGGACGTTGTCACCAAACAATCCTGCGCGGACGACGATCGACCAATCGTCATCTATAACAACTGCCCCTATGTCAAGGGCTACATGACAATTAGGACAGAGGCAGAGGATATTCCTCTCGACGTCCGGTCCATTGTGCGGCTTACCCAGCGGCTTGATATGGGCACCCTCGCTATAGGGCCTCTCATCTGACCCAACCAATCGCAAGCCGCACATCTGGCACTCATGCCCGTAGAGTTCCTTGACACGACGCACCGTGGCAGCATCGCGGACGATCCGCTGGATCGAGGCAGGCCGCACCCTGGGGAACTTCTCCGAGTCCGACCACCCAGGTTCCCCCTGAACAGCGACATCATCCTCTTCCTGGATCAGCTCTTGCTGCTGCAACACGGATGCGATGCCCCGCTCAGCATCTGTCAACTCCTGTTCAGGTTGCGGAAGCCGCTCCAACTCGAACTGGCATATATGTATGGGCGATCCGTCCGGAGCAGGGGAGATAGACACGGCAGTGCGGATCTCCGTGATCTCATAGAGCCCGTCATACCTGTAGTCGTCAGGCAACGAGTACCGCTCGTCTCCTTCCGGACCACGGATGATGCGGACGGGATATTTACGCTCGAAGCTCAGCTTGAGCGCAGCGTTATCTCGATACTCCCACGACTGGCTCCGCAGAAGCCTCTTACCATCTGGCGCCTTATCCTTGTCGGGAGAGGCCCCGGTGTACTTAACTCGAACCCAGTCATCCCGATCGTCTTCATAACCGCCATTCAAGACGATGGCGTCCGCTACATAAATGCCGTCGGCGTCTTTCAGTCGAGAGATACCCCGCTGCGTGTCGCCATGCAGATGGGCACGCCGCACGTCGGTCCGACGCCGGAAGATTGCCCCTGAGGCTACGCCCTCAATGTGACCAATGACTCGCTCACCCATCGCACCATGGTGAAGCAAGGTGATCACTTGTGTCACGCGATCGCTCAAAGCTGGCTAGTTATTGCTCATAGTCCCCTCATTGATTACCCGAAGGAGAGCAGTCCTACACGGCGGTACCCTGCCTTGCATGATGCACGCGGTCGTCTTCGACGTAGGTGAGTGCCTGGTAGACGAGACCCGGGAGTACGGGACTTGGGCCGACTGGCTGGGGGTGCCTCGACACACGTTCCATGCCATGTTCGGAGCTGTCATCGCGCAGGGGCGGGACTACCGGGAGGTCTTCCAGGAGTTCCGTCCGGGGTTCGACCTCTACGAGGAGCGCGAGAAGCGGGCCGCCGCAGGGCAGCCGGAGACCTTCGGGGAGGAAGACGTGTACCCCGACGTCCGACCGGCCTTGGCGCAGCTCCGGGCCGACGGGGTGTGGCTGGGTATCGCGGGGAATCAGACCGTCCGAGCAGGACACATCTTGCGCAAACTGTTTTCCAACGACGTCGACCTGATCGGAACCTCGGACGACTGGGGCGCCAGCAAGCCCGACCCCGAGTTCTTCAAGCGGGTTGCGGAGGCTGTGCCGTTCGACGCTGATGAGATCCTCTACGTCGGGGATCGTTGCGACAATGACATCCAGCCGGCCCACCGCTCAGGCATGCGCACTGCACTCGTGCATCGCGGGCCCTGGGCAACCATTCAGTGGAGCAGCACTGAAGCCAGGGAACTGCCTACCTTCCGGGTGGACAGCCTGCTCGAACTGTCTGCGTTGATCAAGGAGTTCAACGGGTCAACACGTTGAGCGTCGTTCCCCAGTCGTACAACCGGTCATCAAGGTCACGGACACAACGCTCGTGCTGGTAGGGGGACAGTGCACGGCGGACACCGCGCACTCGATCCATGCCCGTCGCATACCAAGTGACGGCCAACTGATCCAATGCCTTACCCGCATACTCACATGCCTGCTCCGGGTTTCCTGATGCTGTCTCCACTGCCGCCAAGTCGCCATAAATCACTGAGCGTTGCTTGTCCTCCGCGGGAGTCATTGCGGCCAGAGCATGGAGCAGGCTCTCGCGGGCCTGTGGAAGGTGGCCCGCCACCAGTTGAGTGTTTCCCTTGAAGGCCGCCAAGCGAGCTGGGGAGAACCAGTCAAGCCAGTCCGGCGACGCGTGATCGTTCCCAACCATCAGGACGTCTTCGGCATGATGGATCAGGTGCAACGCGGTGCGGATGTTACCGCACCGCGTCTCGCATTCAGCCTCCACTGCATCAAGCCAGGCAAGGAACTCGGCGGATGCGGAGGTGCGGCGAGCGTACGTGCGTGCGGCTGTCATTCGCTCCAAGGCTCCGTCGCGGTCCGCCGCCCAGGCCGGAATAAACGCCATGTGCGCCAAAATGGCCGAGCCGAGCAGTGGATCGTCGGCTTCACCCGCAGCTTGCAGCGCCAAGAGAAGGGTGTCGTGGGCGGTGCTCGGTTCGCTGAGGTCGAAAAACTCGATCCGCCCTGCCAGAAGGTAGGTCTCTGCCAGTGCCGCCGCGATCGTACGGCGTGTCAGGTCCGCCGTCTCAGGCAGGATGGCGCAGCCCAGCATGGCGTGTGCGACTACGGCAGGGTGCAACTGGGGTGGGGCGACAGACCAGTAGAGACGGCGATGAGATCGGGTGACAGCCTGAAAGTCGGCGCCAACAGTGGATGGCTGTGAAGCCGCGACAGCTCGACCATGCGGGGCTGACAGGCCGAGGGAAGCCGCACCACTGGCTACAAGAACGCGCTGTGCATGATCAGGTACCTGCGCGCCGCCGGAACCCCACGGGGGTGTGAAGCCGAGCGCCTCCATGCTCTGCCCGAGGAGGTGAACGAGCACCCGCTGGCAGTCGGGCTGTGGCCAGGGTGGGGTGTCCGATTCCCATCGGCGCACCTGCCGTACCCCGATCGACAGCCCTCGGATGCCCATGTCCTTGGCATGCCGAGCGAGGGCATCTGCCAAGTCCTGCTGTGAGCTGAATCCGGCGGCCACACGAGCGGCCTTGAGTCGGACATTGCCGGTGGGCCTGGGCACTTGGACACCTCCTGCTGCGGCGGCTGCTTCAACAGTCGCACATCCGGTCCTCACTTGGGCAGGCTTTCCCTCGCAAGAGGGCATGGAAGACCGGACTGCGCCCTTACGGCGACCTCCTCAAGTCCTCGTATCTGCCACCTGGTTACAGAACTCTGGGCTGCGTATCCCAGAGGGGAATCAGAACAGGAGGCTGCTCATTGGACACCCAAGGAGCCTTGGACCGAGCCATCGGCGAATGGCTGGCCCGGGTACATCCGGCTCCGGAACAGGCCCGAGCCGAGTGGACCACCCAGGGCGTTGCCTTACTGCCTCTCGGCGTTCGCTTTGCCGCGGTGCGGATGCCGGAGGACGTGGTGCATGCCGCCGTCGACTTCTGTGACCGGGACCAGGTGGCCTGCGCGGTCGGGGAGTTGTTGGGCGGCTCGATCATCTACGACCGTCGGGCCTCGGGTGGCACGTACTACGCCCTGATCCAGGCGGACGCCGGTCTGGCCTGGGCGTACGAGGCCATCGCCACGTGCCTTGGGCGAGGCACCTACCTCGGAGTCCCGCGACTCGACCAGCAGCAACCGCCCGGCACGTACTGGGTCGTTCCCCCGCGCTACGAGGGCGACCTCTGCGCACCACGAGCCATCGTCTCGTTGATCACGCGTGGCCGATCCCGGCTACCGGACCCCGCCAGCATGCAATCCCTCTGACCTACAGGAAACACGGAAGGTGAACCAACCCATGCGTACTCCGACTCCTCAAGCTCCCTGGGCCCTAAGGCTCGTCACCGACCGGCTCCCCGTCGGGCCCCCGTTGTACGCCTCGGTCGCCCTGGACCCCGTCTCCCTGACCGCCCGCTACACGGACGCCGAAGGCCAGTTGGTCGAGATGGGCAAGCACGGCACGTCCAGGACGACGGGTACGACTTCGGTGTCCGGGGGTGGGGACGGGCAGGGACCGCAGCCTCAGACGCAGGACGACCACACCACCGACTACGAGTCGGACTGAGTGATGGGCTCGACCGTACTGGTCGTCACCGCGCTGGAGGACCTGACCGCGGACCGGGTCGTCGAGGTGCTGAACGAGAGGGGCGTACCGGTCGTCCGTGTCGACCCCGCGGACATCGGGCCTGCGCTCATGTTCGGGTTCCACCTGGGTGAGGAGTTGCCGGGTTGGCACGGACGACTGCGTACCCCGACCCGAGAGGTCGGGATCGAGGAGGTAGCAGCGGTCTACTGGCGTCGTCCCAGCCCGTACGCCGCCCCCGGGTGTCTTCCACGGCAGCAGCGCGACTTCGTCGTCGCCGAGGCGCGGCACGGACTCGGCGGTGTCCTCGGTGCTCTGCACGGCGCGCGGTACGTCAACCACCCCTCCGCCGTGGCCCGTGCGGACTTCAAGCCCGCCCAGCTTCGGCAGTTCGCCGCACTCGGGCTGCGAGTTCCGCCGACGCTCATCACCAACGACGTACAAGAGGCGCGTAAGTTCGCCGCCGATCACGAGCACATCGTCTACAAGACGTTCCGCGGGCTGCCTCCGGGCGAGGACGGCCGAGCCGGGGCCATCTGGACCCAGCGGATCGATCCGTGCACCCTGGACGAGACGGTCGTCGTGACGGCGCATCTCTTCCAGGCGGAGATCCCGAAGACCGGTGATGTGCGGGTCACCGTCGTCGGCCGCCGGGTCTTCGCGCACGTGATCACCAACCCGAGCGGCGCTCTGGACTGGCGCAAGGGCGACTGGGACCACCTGGTCCACTCTCCCGTCGGCGTACCGGCTTCGGTCCACACCGCACTGCTGAGCTACTTGGCGTCCTTCGGTCTGGTCTTCGGGTGCTTCGACTTCGCTCTCACCGGCTCTGGCGACGACCCGGAGGACTGGTGGGCGATCGAGTGCAATCCGAACGGCCAGTGGGGCTGGTTGCCGGACGCCCCAGCCATTGCCGAGGCGTTCGCCGACATTCTGAGCGTGGAGGAGAGCACAGCCCATGATGATGCCCGCTGCCCCTGAGACCGATGCCGTCAGGCTGCGCGAGGCGATGACGGAGTCGCTCGGAACAAGCGGCGCGCTGGGTGACCCCGCTTGGCGAGCGGCGGTGTCAGCGGTGCCACGGCACCGCTTCGTACCCGGCTTCTACCTCCCCGCGCAGGAGCCCGACGAACACGGGTTGACCGTATGGGAGCCCGTCACCGCCGACCTCGACTACGGCCGCTGGCTGGCAGCCTCGTACTCCGACAGCACCTTGATCACACAGTTCGACGACCAGGAGCCCGACTGGGCCGCACCCCGGGTACGGCACGGCGGGGCGCCCACTTCGTCGTCCACCCTGCCCTCGCTCGTCCTGCGCATGTGGGCCGACGCGGAAGTGGCGGAGGGACACACCGTGCTGGAGATCGGTACCGGGAGCGGCTACTCGACGGCACTGGCCTGCGAACGGCTCGGCTCCGCCGACATCACGAGTCTCGAAGTCGACCCGCGGCGGCTGGAGACAGCGGCGACGGCGCTGCACAGCTGCGGCTACACGCCTACGCTCGCGGTGGCCGACGGGCGGTACGGCTACTGGCCGGAGGCGCACTTCGACCGCGTCGTGGCAACCTGCTCGTTTCGCGCCGTGCCGCCCGCGCTCATCGCGCAGACCAGGCCGGGCGGGAAGGTCCTGCTGACTCTGTCCGGCTGGTTGTACGGCTATGCGCGCGTCCTTCTCACCGTCGCCGAGGACGGCACCGCCGAGGGGCCGCTGCTGCCGGGCACGGTCTCCTTCATGTCCGCCCGCGCCCACGCCGCACCCGCTTTCGGCAATCCCGCCCACTGGGTGGCGGGACTACCGGAGAAGGCGAGGCCCGCGCGGTACGGACCCGAGAGGATCACGGCTGCCACCGCGGAGGCGTTTCACCTGCGCTACCTCGCCCAGTGCGCCGTGCCTGACGCGCAGCTCACCACCGCCGGCGACACCGTGGTGCTGGTCGACGTCGTCAGCGGTTCCGCCGCCTCCCTCGTTCCGAGTGGGTGCGGGTGGGAGGTGCGCGAGGCTGGGACGGTGGGGTTGTGGGAGCGTGTGGAAGCCGTTGTCGACGCCTTCGATGCCTCCGGAAGACCAGGACCCGAGATGTTCAGGCTGCGTGTCCGCGGGGGTGAGCAGCTTCTGCGGCATCCGCAGATGCCGGGTCTGGCGGTGCCCTCCGGGGGGCCGGTTCCCCCGCTGTCCCGGCTCTGGCCGATCGCGTACGGCGCGAGCGCCGGTCCGGCCTCGGGAGCCGGGACGGCAGGGCGATGACGCTGCTCGTCCGCACGAAGATCGTCGGACCGTACGCGCAGCGGAAGCACCCCCGGCTGGGACCCGCCCCGAGCCTGGCCGAGCAGGCCCCCGCGGAGCTTCCGCCGGTCAGGCCGTAGCCGACAGATCCGCCCTCCCGAACAGCAGCGCGTACCCCGGCGGCAGTTGGGCCAGGACGCGGGTGGTGAGGGGGGTGCCCACCTGGGTCGCGAGGGCGCTGAGGACGGAGCTGACGTCCCAGCGGGCCGTGGCCGGGGTGGAACCCTCGATGCGGGTGGAGACCGATTCGACGAACTCGCGGGCCGTCAGGGGATGGGTCGCGGGTATCTGGGAGGCGATGACGTGGCCGGCCTCGGGGGGCAGGGCCTGGGCGAGGGCCACTCGTTCGTCGCCGGTCACATGGCCGCCCAGGGCGGACAGGACGATGCGCGTGATGCGTTCCGCCTCCGCGCTCGTCGGGTACTGACCCGCCTCGCGGACGGCCTCCGTCAGTTCCCTCCAGCGGGGCGACGGGGTGGAGGTCGGGGTGGTCGTCGGCTGCGGCTTGGTCACCGTCGTGGTCATCGTGGTGGCTCCTTCTCCAGGGCGCTGGGCATCCATGGGGTACCCCGCCACGCGGAGGGCAGTTCGAGACATGTGGGCACTTCGTTGGGGCCGAACGGCCTTGGCGAGGGCGGGACTTCGGGAGCGCCGGTCCCGCCCTCGCCCCGGTCCGGTGGGCGGGATCCGTCAGCTGCTCAGCTGCTTACGGGGCGCGGATCCGCCCGTGATCTGGATGCGGCGGGGCTTGGCCTGTTCGGCGACCGGGATGCGCAGGGTCAGGACGCCGGCCTCGTACGAGGCGTCGATGCGGTCCGTGTCCAGGGTGTCGCCGAGGAAGAGCTGGCGGGTGAAGGTGCCCGTCGGCCGCTCGGCCACCACCGTCTGCGCGTCCTCGGGGGCGGGGCTCCGGCGCTCGGCGCGGACGTTGAGGACGTTGCGCTCGACGTCCAGCTCGATCGTCTCCGGGTCGATGCCGGGGAGGTCGAAGTGGACCAGGAAATCGTCACCGGAACGGTAGGCGTCCATCGGCATCGCGGACGGACGAGCGGTGTTGCCGAGGACCTGCTGCGCGAGTCGGTCGAATTCGCGGAACGGGTCGGTACGCATGAGCATCACGGGTCACTCCCTTCTTCTGGCACTGGGTGCGATGCCCTACGGCTACTTATATAGCTCGAAGCCGGAAAGTTGACAAGCCACGACTCAGGTTACGTAAGTCGAGCGGTCTGCGCGTTAGCCTCGGCATCCTCTACGACATTCGGAGGCACTCATGGCCAAGGTTCCCAGCGCTGTCGTCGCCGCGAGCGGACTCGTCGGCGGGTACGGGGTCGCCCGGTGGACGAAGAAGCGGCCGCTCGGCGGGGCCGTGCTCGCCGTCGCCGGCGCCGCCGCGGCGCAGCAGTGGCGCAAGCAGGCCGGGGCCACGGCCGCGGGCGTGCTCGGCGCCGCCTACGTCGCCGCCTTCGCCGGATCCCACCCGCTCGCCAAGAAGATCGGCGCCTGGCCCTCCGTCCTCGGTGTCGCCGGTGCCGTCGCCCTCGCCTCCTGGGCCGTCGCCGACCGCAGGGCCTGAGCAGGCGGGAGACCGCCCGAGAGGGCTACGGCCTGCTCGCCGCGGGTGGGGGTGCGGACGGTCCCTGGGAGCCGGGGGAAGCCCCCGGAGCACCCGGCCCCCGCCCGCCGGGCCCCGAGGCCCCCGGCGCCCCCGCCCCCTCCCCCACCGCCGTGAGCGGCCGCGCCACGTCCTCCAGCGACCGCCGCTCCGCCCGTACCGCCAGTGCCGCCGCCACCAAGCCGGCCGCGCACATCAGCGCCGCGCCGATGGAGAACGCCAGGACCGTGTCGCCGACCCGGCCCGTGCCGGTCAGGTCGGCGAAGAGGAGGGGTCCGCTGATGCCGCCGGCGGCCGTGCCGAGGGCGTAGAAGAAGGCGATGGACATCGCGCGCGTCTCCATCGGGAAGATCTCCGACACCGTCAGGTACGCGCTGGACGCGCCCGCCGAGGCGAAGAAGAGGACCGCGCACCAGCACGCCGTCAGCGTCGCCGCACTCAGCACCCCCCGGTCGAACAACCACGCCGTGCCGAACAGCAGCAGACCCGAGAGCAGGTACGTCGAGGAGATCATCACCCGCCGGCCGGCCGTGTCGAAGAGCTTGCCGAGCAGCAGCGGGCCGCAGAAGTTACCGATGGCGATGACCGCGAAGTAGTAGCCCGTACGGTCCGCCGGCACCGCGAAGAAGCGCGTCAGGATCGCGCCGAAGCCGAAGGTGATCGCGTTGTACAGGAACGCCTGCCCGATGAACAGGGAGAAACCGAGCACCGCCCGCCTGCGGTAGTGGCCGAAGACCGTACGGGCGATCTCCCGGAAGGTGATGCTCCTGCGCTGGTGGACGGCGAGCCGGGCATCCGTCGCCGGCAGCCGGACGCCCTTCTCCGCCTCCACCCGCCGTTCGATGCCGGCGACGATCTCCTCCGCCTCCTCGTCCCGCCCGTGGATCAGCAGCCACCTCGGACTCTCCGGAACGTGCCGTCGTACGAGCAGGATGACCAGGGCGAGTACGGCACCCAGCGCGAAGGTCAGCCGCCAGCCCACGTTCATCGGCAGCAGGCCGGTGTCCAGCGCCACGATCGACAGCAGCGAGCCGCCCACCGCGCCCAGCCAGAAGCTGCCGTTGACGATCAGGTCCACCCGGCCGCGGTAGTGGGCCGGGATCAGCTCGTCGATCGCCGAGTTGATCGCCGCGTACTCGCCGCCGATGCCGAAGCCGGTCAGGAAGCGGAACAGGAAGAACCACCAGGCCTCCCAGGAGACCGCCGTCAGAGCCGTCGCCGCCAGATACACCGCAAGGGTGATCATGAAGAGCTTCTTGCGGCCGTAGCGGTCGGTCAGCCGGCCCCAGAACAGCGCGCCCACGCAGGCGCCCGCCACATACAGCGCGGCGGCCACGCCCGTGATCTGGCCGGAGGTGATCGACAGGCCGCTGCCCGGTTCGGCCAGACGGCTGGCGATGTTGCCGACGACCGTGACCTCCAGGCCGTCCAGGATCCACACCGTGCCCAGGCCGATCACGATCGTCCAGTGCCAGCGGGACCAGGGGAGGCGGTCGAGACGGGCGGGGATGGCGGTGCTGATGGTCCTTCCGGCTTCCGGCGACGCCTTCTCGGCTCCTGTCATGGGCTCCCTCCTCGTCGAGAACGCCCCTCCACGGGGAGGGACGGCAGGACGACGGGTGCCCTCGTCACCCCGTTCCAGGCGTCCGGTGACCCCGCGTCAGCCACCCACCGCCCGCGACACCGTGAAGATCAGCAGTCCCGCCAGTGATCCCACCACCGTGCCATTGATCCGGATGAACTGCAGGTCGCGACCGATGTGCGCCTCGATCTTCCGGGTGGTGTGCTCGGCGTCCCAGCCCGCCACCGTGTCCGTGATCAGCGAGGTGATCTCCGCCCGGTACGTGGTCACCACGTGCACCGCCGCGCCCTCCAGCCAGCTGTCCACCTTCTCCTGCATCTTCGGCTCGCCCGCCATCCGCGTGCCCAGGGACAGCAGCGCCGACCGCAGCCGCGTCCGCAGTTCGCTGCGCTCGTCCTCCGCCGCCGCGACGATCATCGACCGCACGGCCGTCCAGGCGGACGCGATCAGGTCCTGCACCTCACCGCGGCCCAGCACCTCGCCCTTCAGCCGCTCCACCCGCGCCCGGGTCTCGGTGTCGGACTGGAGGTCCGAGGCGAAGTCGGTGAGGAAGCGGTCGATCGCGCCGCGCGCCGGATGGGACGGCATGTCCCGCATCTCCGCGCAGAACCGCAGCAGCTCCCGGTACACCCGCTCGCCGACCTTGCGGTCCACGAACCGCGGCGTCCAGCCGGGCGCCCCGCCCTGCACCGCGCCCATCACGTTGTCGCCGTGCAGCACCAGCCAGTCATGGGCTCGGGAGACCACCAGGTCCACGGCCCGCTTGTGGCCGCCGTCGGCGACGACCTTCTCCAGCATCTTGCCGAGCCCCGGCGCGATCTCCCGCGCCCCCGCCCGCCGGGTGATCGCCTCGCCCACCACCGCCTGGACGTCGGAGTCCCGCAACACCGTCAGCGCCCCGCGCAACGCGGTCGCCAGCTCCGCCGTCACCCGGTCCGCGTGCTCCGGCTCCGCCAGCCAGGCGCCCAGCCGCGCGCCGATGCCGACCGCGCGCAGCCGCTGCCGTACGACGTCCTGGGACAGGAAGTTCTCCCCCACGAACTCGCCCAGCGAGACGCCCAGCTGGTCCTTCTTGGTCGGGATGATCGCGGTGTGCGGGATGGGCAGCCCCAGGGGGTGCCGGAAGAGCGCGGTGACCGCGAACCAGTCCGCCAGCGCGCCCACCATGCCCGCCTCCGCCGCCGCGGAGACGTAGTCCGCCCACGCCCCCGCACCCGCGCTCCCGGCCAGCTTGGACAGGACGTAGACCACGGCCACGAACAGCAGCAGACCCGTCGCGGTGAGTTTCATCCGCCGCACCCCGCGCCGGCGCTCCTCGTCGGCCGGCGTAAAGGCCGTCATGGTCCGGTACGACGCCGCCGCACCCGTCTCGGTAGGTTCCATCAGCTCCACCCGTTCGGTGATCCCGCGCACAATTGTCCCCTCCTGACCTACTCCCGGAACGGAACAGGAGTTCCCGGCGTCTGTTCCGGCGGGGACACGGGCCCCGGGGCCCGGTCCAGGGCCCCGCCGGTCCGCCCGGCCCATGAAGCATCATGGACTCATCAAGATCGGAGCCCGGGGCTCCCTCGCCCGAGGAGAACGGCACGAGCGTGGACAGGCGGCAGGACGCGGCCCCGCAGGCGCCCCGCGCACGGCACCGCGCGAAGTACCTCGCCCTGATCGGCGCGCTCGTCGCGCTGGTGCTGGCCGTGAGCGCGGGGATCTACGTCACCGCCGGGGCCGGCGACCACGCCACCGGCGGCGCCCTCGCCGACGGCCGCCCGCACCGCGACTCCTCCGCCGCACCCGTCTCCACCGGCACCTGGGTCGGCTCCTGGGCGAGCGCCCCCGTCGGCGGCGAGCCCGGCACCGAGACCGCCGGCCTCGCGGGCCACTCGGTGCGCAACGTCGTCCACGCGGACGCCGGGGGTACGAGTGCCCGCGTCACGCTGTCCAACCTCTACGGCCAGACACCGCTGGACATCACCCACGCCACGATCGCGCTGTCCGCCGGCGACGCCACCGCCGCGGCCGACGCGGACTCGATGCGGCGGCTCACCTTCGACGGTGCCACCGGCGTCGTGATACCCGCCGGCGAACAGGTCGTCAGCGACGCGGTGCGCCTCCTCGTCCCCCACGACACCGACGTCCTCGTCACCACCTACTCCCCCACCCCGTCCGGGCCGGTCACCTACCACCCGCACGCGCGGCAGACCTCCTACGTCGCCACCGGGGACCGCACCGAGGACGCCACCGGTGCCCCCTACACCCGGCGGACGCCCTACTGGCGCTATCTGACCGCACTGGACGTGCTGAGCAACGAGGCCGACGGCACCGTCGTCGTCTTCGGCGACTCGCTCACCGACGGCATCACCTCCACCGTCAACGCCAACCGCCGCTGGCCCGACGTCCTCGGCGACCGGCTGCGCTCCGCCCTCGAAAGCGGACAGCGGCTGCCCCGCTACAGCGTCGTGAACGAGGGCATCAGCGGCAACCAGGTCCTCACCGACGGCCTCGGCCGCCCCCCGGAGAACCAGAGCGGGCTCGGCCGCTTCGGACGCGACGCGCTCGCCCGCACCGACGTCAAAGTCGTCGTCGTCGACCTCGGCGTCAACGACATCCTGCGCGACCCGCACCTCGACGGGCCCGACCGCGTCCTCACCGGACTGCGCACCCTGGTCCGCGAGGCACACGCGCGCGGGCTGAAGGTCGTGGGGGCGACCCTCATGCCGTTCCGGGGACACCGGGGCTGGACCCCCGCCCGGGAGGCGGTGCGGCAGCGGATCAACGCGCAGATCCGCGCGGGGCGGGTGTACGACGCGGTGGCCGACTTCGACAAGGCCCTGCGCGACCCGTACGACCCCCGCCGCCTGCGCCCCGACTACGACTCCGGCGACCATCTGCACCCCAGCGACCCGGGCTTCGCGAGGATGGCCGGGGTGTTCGACCTGCACGCGCTGAAGGGCGCGGGGCAGGCGCGGCTGTGAATCCCGGGCGAGGAATACTGGGCGGCATGACCCGCTTGATCCTCGCCACCCGCAACGCCGGAAAGATCACCGAGCTGAGGGCCATCCTGGCCGACGCCGGGCTCCCCCACGAGCTGGTCGGCGCCGACGCCTACCCCGAGATCCCCGACGTCAAGGAGACCGGCGTCACCTTCGCCGAGAACGCCCTGCTCAAGGCGCACGCCCTGGCCCAGGCCACCGGGCTGCCCGCGATCGCCGACGACTCGGGCCTGTGCGTGGACGTCCTGAACGGCGCCCCCGGCATCTTCTCCGCCCGCTGGGCCGGCCGCCACGGCGACGACAGGGCCAACCTCGACCTGCTCCTCGCCCAGCTCTCCGACATCGCCGAGGAACACCGCGCCGCGCACTTCGCCTGCGCCGCGGCCCTCGCCCTGCCGGACGGCACGGAACGCGTGGTCGAGGGCCGACTGCGGGGCATCCTCCGCCACGCCCCCGCCGGCACGAACGGCTTCGGCTACGACCCGATCCTCCAGCCCGACGGCGACAGCCGGACGTGCGCCGAGCTGAGCCCCGAGGAGAAGAACGCGATCAGCCACCGGGGGAAGGCGTTCCGGGCGCTGGTGCCGGTGGTGCGGGAGCTGCTCGGCTGAGCACGCGCGCGGCCGGGCTCCGGTGCGGCCGGAGGGACTCGAACCCTCACGGGAGTTACCCCACTGGGACCTAAACCCAGCGTGACTGCCAATTCCACCACGGCCGCCTGGTGCTGCCCGGCCATGCTAGCGGCCGGGCAGCGGGTCAGATGCCCAGATCCTTGATGATCTTGGCTACATGGCCGGTGGCACGGACGTTGTAGAAGGCGTGGGAGACCTTGCCGGCCTCGTCGACGACGATCGTGGAGCGGATGACGCCCATGTAGGTCTTGCCGTAGTTCTTCTTCTCGCCGTAGGCGGCGTACGCCTCGGTGACCTTCTTGTCGGGGTCGGCGAGCAGGGTGACCTTGAGGGACTCCTTCTCGCGGAACCTGGCGAGCTTCTCCGGGGTGTCCGGGGAGATGCCGATGACGTCGTAGCCGGCGTCGGCCAGCAGGTCGAGGTTGTCGGTGAAGTCGCAGGCCTGCTTGGTGCAGCCGGGTGTGAGGGCCGCGGGGTAGAAGTAGACGATGACCTTGCGGCCCTTGTGGTCCGCCAGGGAGACCTCGTGGCCGTCGGCGTCCGGGAGGGTGAAGGCGGGGGCCACGTCCCCCGGCTGGAGTCGCTCGCTCATCGGACCAGCGTAACCGGGGGCCCTTGCGGTGCGGCTCGGACAGGAGCTGACAGACTGTCCGGAACAGCAACAGCAGGATTTCGGCAGACTTCGGAGGCCGTACGGTGGCGGACACGGCGGACACCAGAACCCCGGCGCAGATCGAGGCGGACATCAGGCGCCGCCGCGAAGTGCTGGCCGAGACGCTCGACGAGATCGGGGTGCGGGTGCACCCGAAGACGATCGTCGGGGATGTGAAGGCCAAGGCCGTGGCCCATGTCGACCACACCGTGGGACGTGCGTACGTGCAGGTCAACCGGGTGGTCAGTGACGTCAGGGCGCAGTTCACGGACGAGTACGGCCGGTTGCGGACGGAGCGGGTCGTGCCGGCGGCGCTCGTCGTGGCCGGGGTCGTGGGCCTGGTCGCCCTGTCCCGGCGGCGCGGGCGCTGACCCGGCGGCCCCCGGGACGGCACGGACACCTGCGCGGCGGTCGTCCCGGACGGTCGTGGGCGCACGGACGCCACGGCCCCGGGCGGCCGCGGCCGAAAGGCCCCCGGCGGGCACGGCACCGACGTGACGGCCACCCGGGGGACCACGGGCGCGGTGAAGGCAGGTAGGTTCGAGGTGTGAGCGCCAACAGACACACGCAGAGCACCCCGCAGCACGACAAGCTGCCCATCCGGATGCTGCACGACCGGGTGCTGGTCAAGCAGGAGACCGGTGAGGGCGAGCGGCGGTCGGGGGGAGGCATCCTGATTCCCGCCACCGCGGCGGTCGGACGCCGGCTGGCCTGGGCCGAGGTCGTCGCGGTCGGGCAGAACGTACGGACCGTGGAGCCCGGCGACCGCGTCCTGTTCGACCCGGAGGACCGGGCCGAGGTCGAGGTGCGGGGCGTGGCGTACGTCCTCATGCGCGAGCGCGACCTGCACGCCGTGGCCGCGGACCGCTTCGAGGGCTCGGAGGACTCGACCGGGCTCTATCTGTGAGGCCGTGAACCGCCGCGGTCGATGAGTGAAGAGGGCTGGTGACCACGGTCACCAGCCCTCTTCGTGCACTTCCCGCCGGGTTCCCCCGGACGCGGCTCAGGTGCCGGGGCCGCCTCCCGGGCCGCCGCCCGCGATGGTGCCGGTACTGCCACCGCTCGTGGTCGTACCGCCGCCGCTCGTGGTCGTGCCGCCGCCGCCGGGTGCGCCGCCCGCCGCGCCGCCGCTCGTGGTGGTGCCGCCGGTCGTGCCGCCGGCGGTGGTCGGGTCGGTGCCGGTCGTGGTGCCGCCCGTGGTGGTGGCGCCGGTGGTGTCACCGCCGGTCGTCACGCCGCCGTCGCTCGGGGTGCCGGTGGTGCCGTCGGTCGGGGTGCCGCTCGGGGTGCCGCCGGGCTGGGTGGCGCCGCCGGTGCTCTGGCCGTCCGTGGTGGCGGACTGGCTCGGGTCGCCGGGGCCGGGCGGCTGCGGCTGGTCGGCGCCCGCCTGGAGCTGGAGGTCGAAGGAGGCCACCGGGGCGTTCTTCAGCGCGTCGTGGGTGTACTGGGCCCAGATCTGGGTGGGCGCGCCACCACCGTTGATACGGGCCTGGCCGAGCGCGCCGTACAGGGGCATGTGCTTGGCCGTCACCGGGTCCTGGCCCATCACGGAGACCACCGTGGCGAGGTCCGGGGTGTAGCCGGCGAACCAGGCGGCGGTGTCGTTCTCCGCGGTACCGGTCTTGCCGGCCGCCGGACGGCCCGCGGCCTGCGCGGCGGTGGCGGTGCCACCCTGGACCACGCTCTTCAGCATGGCGGTGGTGGTGTCGGCGGCGGCGCGGCTGACGGCCGGCTTGACCGGCGCGTCGGGCAGCTTGACCTCGTCGGTGCTGTTGCGGGTGATCTTCTGGACCAGGGTGTACGCGCCGTGCTTGCCGTGGTTGGCGAGCGTGGCGTACCCCTCCGCCATGTCCAGGACGCTGGCGGTGGCGGTGCCGAGCGCGATGGACGGGTACGGCTGGAGGTCGGGGGTGTCCGAGGGGATGCCGAGGTCGATCGCGGTCTGCTTGACCTTGGTCGGGCCGACGTCGACCGCCATCTGCGCGTACACCGCGTTCACCGAGAGGTCGGTGGCCTTGGTGACGGTGATCTGGCCGTACGACTTCTGGTCCTCGTTCTGCGGGGCGTACGCGCCGCCGTTCCAGCCCTGCACGGGACGCTCGTTGGTGCCGTCGTACTGGGTGTTCGGGGTGATGCGGCGGCCGTCCTGGGTGGTGGAGCCGTTCTCCACGGCGGAGGTGAAGACGAACGGCTTGAAGGTGGAGCCGACCTGGAAGTCACCGCGGGTCGCGCCGTTGGTGTACTGCTTCACGTAGTCGATGCCGCCGTACATCGCGACGACCTTGCCGGTCTTCGGGTCGACGGAGGCGCCGCCCGCGCGGACATAGCTGTCGACCTTGTTGTTCTTCTTGTCGAGCTTGGAGATCAGCTGGTCGTTCACCGCCTTGACGAAGGCGTTCTGCTTGTCCTTCTGGATGGTCGTCGTGATGCGGTAGCCGCCGGCCTCGAGCTGGTCGGAGTCGAGGATGTGGTTCGCGATCAGGTAGTGCTTGACGGCGTCCACGAGGTAGCCGCGCTGGCCGGACATGCCGGTGGAGAGCGTCTGCTCCTTGGGCATCGGGAACTTCATGCCGGCGCGCTCGGACTGGCCGAGCCAGCCCTGCTTGACCATGCCGTCCAGGACGTAGTTCCAGCGGGCCACGGCCGCGGCCTTGTTCTCCGGGTGCGCCACGACGTCGTACTCGCTCGGCGCGTTGACGAGCGCGGCGAGGTAGGCGGCGCGGGCCGGGTCGAGGTTCTGGGCGTCGCGGCCGTAGTAGGCCTGGGAGGCGGCCTGGATGCCGTAGGCGTTGCGGCCGAAGTAGCTGGTGTTGAGGTAGCCCTCCAGGATCTCGTCCTTGGACTTGGTCCGGTCGAGCTTGATCGAGATGAAGAACTCCTTGGCCTTGCGGGTGACCGTCTGTTCCTGGCCGAGGTAGTAGTTCTTCACGTACTGCTGGGTGATCGTGGAGCCGGACTGCTTGCCCTTGCCGGTCGCGGTGTTCCACGCGGCGCGGAGCATCGCCTTGGGGTCGATGGCCGACTCGGTGTAGAAGTCGCGGTCCTCGGCGGCCAGTACGGCGTGCTGGGCGTCCTTGGAGACCTCGGCGAGGGTGACCTTCTCCCGGTTGACCTGGCTGTCGCGCGTGTCGCGGGCGATCTGGGAGCCGTCCGCGTAGAGGTAGACGTTGGCCTGCTTGTTGGCGAGGGCGTTGGCCGGCGGGATGTTGACGAGCGAGTAGCCGACGAAGAAGAGCGCGACGACCGCGAGGACGAGGAAGACGAAGGTGCCGAGCACCATCTTCCAGGTCGGCAGCAGCCGCCGCCATCCGGTGCGCTTGGGCTTCTTGGCCTTGTTCTTGCCCTTGCCCTTGCCGGTGGGGGTCTCCTCCGAGGCGGCGGCGAGGGCGGTGGTCTCGGGTTCGGGGGTGGCGGGGTCCTGGGCCGGCCGGGGGTCCGGGCCGGTGCCGGGGCGGGTCGCCTTGGGGCCGGAGCCGGTACGGGGGCCGGGGGTGGCGGCGCCTGCCGCGGCACCGGCGAGCCCCGCGGCACCTGCCGCGCCCGGCGCCTTCGCGGCACCGGCGGCGCCCGCCGCGCTCGCCGGGGAGGCCGAGGCCGCGGCGCCCGCGGCGCCGGCGGCGGCCGCACCGGCCGCACGGGCGGCGGGACGGGGGCCGCCCGGCCGGGAACCGGTCGTGTGGGCGGTGGGGCCGGTCGCGTTCGGCCGGCCCGCGGCGGAACCGGGCTCGGCGGGTCCGCCGGGCTCGCCCTTGCGCGGGGCGTTGACGCGGCGGAGCACCTGGGTGGTCTCGGCCGCCGGCGCGTCCTGGCCGGGCTTGCCGGGGCCCTTCGCGGAGTCCGCGGAGTCCTGGGGCGCCCGGGGCGGCGTGATGCGGCGCAGCACCTGGGTGCTCTCGGCCGGCTTCTCGGGCGCGCGGGCGCCGGGCACCTGCGGCCTCGCGGCGCCGGCCGGCTTGCCGGACCCGCCGCGCTCCCCTGTGCCCTCGCTTTCCGCGGCCGTCGTCGCGCCCTTCTCCGTACGCGCGTCCCGCGCCGCCTGCCGGGCGCGCGCGATGGAGGCCGTACGGTCCTGGGGCGCGGGAACGGAACGGCGGGCCGTGTCGGCGGCCGCCGTACCGTCGGCGCCCTGCGCCTTCCCGGAGTCCTCGGCCTGCCCGGAGTCCTCGGTCCTACCGGCGCCCCCGGCCTTCCCGGCGGCGCCACCGCCCCCGCGGGCGGCCTCGGGGTCCTCGGCCCGCCCGGCGCGCTCGCGCTCGGCGCCCCCGGTCCTCCGCGCACCCTCGGCCGGGCCGGTCTCCCCGGCCCGCTCCTCGGCCCTGTCGGCCCGCTCCGCCTTCCCGGCCTTCTCAGCCCTCCCGGACCCCTCGGTGTCCCTGGTGTCCCTGGTGTCCTTCACTTGGCCGGTCCCCTTCCCGGGGGTGGCGGGGGATCCCGGCGTCGGGGTCCCGGGCCTCGCAGCCGGCAGCGGCTTATCCGGTGCCACGCCTTCGTTCGGCTGCTGCGGCTGTGGCTCGTCGCTCATGTCGTGCACGGACTCCTGTTTCGCGTCGTACGTTCCCGTACGCCTC
This sequence comes from Streptomyces hygroscopicus subsp. hygroscopicus, assembly GCF_030269125.1. GTDB lineage: Bacteria > Actinomycetota > Actinomycetes > Streptomycetales > Streptomycetaceae > Streptomyces > Streptomyces hygroscopicus_C. The sequence goes on from NZ_BSSM01000018.1 coordinate 48,057, forward strand.
GTACGCCTTCTGCGCCCCCCGTTTGAAGACTCTCGCACCTGGCGTTCCGTTCCCGGATTACGGCACGCTTCGGCCACAAAATGCGTGGCCGGCCGCCGGGGCTCCGGACTAGGCTCCTGCGCTTCGGTGTCGAGCGGTCCGAGGAGGTCGACTGACGTGGGCGCGGGACGGTTGTACGCCACCGTCGCGTTAGGGGGATTCAGACGGTACGCGACGTATAAGGCCGCCACTGCGGCAGGGGTCTTCACCAACACGGTCTTCGGGCTGATTCTCGTCTACACCTACAAGGCCCTGTGGGAACTGAGACCGCATCTGGGGGGATACGACCAGGCGCAGGCCGTCACCTACGTGTGGCTGGGCCAGGCCTTCCTGTCGACGCTCGCCATCAGCGGCGGGGGCGTCGAGGACGAGTTGATGGAACGCATCCGCACGGGGGACGTGGCGATCGATCTGTACCGCCCCGCCGACCTCCAGCTGTGGTGGCTGGCCGCGGACCTGGGCCGGGCGTTCTTCCAGCTGCTGGGGCGGGGCGTGCTGCCGTTCGTCTTCGGCGCGCTGGTCTTCCCGGCGTACCTGCCCACGGACGCCGGCACCTGGGCCGCGTTCCTCGTCGCCGTGCTGCTGGCGATGCTGGTCGGCTTCGGCATCCGGTACCTGGTGGCGCTGAGCACGTTCTGGATGCTCGACGGCACCGGGATGGGCCAGATGACGTGGCTGCTCGGCTACTTCTGCTCGGGGATGCTGCTGCCGCTGAACGTGTTCCCGGGCGGGCTCGGCACCGTCGTACGGGCCCTGCCCTGGTCCTCGCTGCTGCAGGCGCCCGCGGACATCCTGCTCGGGCACGGGCAACCGCTGCGCACGTACCTGTTCCAGGGCGCGTGGGCCGTGGTGCTGCTCGGGGCCGGGCGGCTGCTGCAGTCGGCGGCGACGCGGCGGGTGGTGGTGCAGGGTGGCTGAGCGCGGGCGGTTCGTGGCGGGCGCCCGGGTGTACGGGCTGATCGCCGGGATGTGGATCCGGTCGACGATGGCGTACCGGGCGTCGTTCGTCATGACCACGTTCGGGAGCTTCACGGCGACCTTCTTCGACTTCGTCGCGATCATGCTGATGTTCTCCCGGGTGCACGCCCTCGGTGGCTGGTCGCTGCCCGAAGTGGCCTTCCTGTACGGCCTGTCGGCGGTCTCCTTCGGCCTGGCGGACCTGGTGATCGGTTCGATGGACCGGCTGGGGCGGCGGCTGCGGGACGGCACGCTGGACGCGCTGCTGGTGCGGCCCGCGCCGGTACTGGCGCAGGTGGCCGCCGACCGGTTCGCGCTGCGGCGCCTCGGCCGGGTGACCCAGGGCTCGCTGGTGCTGGGCTGGGCGCTGAGCCGGCTGGACGTCGGGTGGACGGCGGACAGGCTGCTGCTGATGCCGCTCACGCTGCTCAGCGGCTGCGCGATCTTCTGCGCGGTGTTCGTGGCGGGCGCGGCCTTCCAGTTCGTGGCGCAGGACGCGGCCGAGGTGCAGAACGCGTTCACGTACGGCGGTACGACGCTGCTGCAGTACCCGCCGTCGGTGTTCGCGAAGGACCTGGTGCGCGGGGTCACCTTCCTGCTGCCGCTGGCCTTCGTCAACTGGCTGCCCGCGAGCTACATCCTCGGGCGGCCCTATCCGCTGGACCTGCCGGGCCGGCTGGCCTGGGCGACCCCGCTGGTGGCGGCGGCCTGCTGCGCGCTGGCCGGGCTGGCCTGGCGGGCGGGACTTCGTTCGTACCGGAGCACAGGGAGCTAGGACCTCATGGACGACTTCATCGCGCTGGAGAAGGTGGAGAAGGTCTTCTCGGTGCGCCGCAAGACCGGCTTCCTCCGGCGGGAGCGGCACGAGGTGCGGGCGGTCGACTCGCTGTCGTTCACCGTGGCGCGCGGGGAGATGGTGGGCTACATCGGGCCGAACGGCGCCGGGAAGTCGACCACGATCAAGATGCTGACCGGCATCCTGACGCCGAGCGGCGGCCGGCTGCGGGTCGCGGGGATCGACCCCTCGCGCGAGCGCACGCGGCTCGCGCGACGCATCGGGGTGGTGTTCGGGCAGCGCACCACCCTGTGGTGGGACCTGCCGCTGATCGACTCCTACCGGCTCGCCCACCGCATGTACCGCATCCCGGACGCCCGTTACCGGGAGAACCTGGACCGCCTCGTCGAACTCCTCGAACTGCGCACCCTGTTGGACACCCCGGTACGGCAGCTTTCCCTGGGTCAGCGGATGCGCGGGGACATCGCGGCGGCGCTGCTGCACGACCCGGAGGTGCTGTACCTGGACGAGCCGACGATCGGCCTGGACGTGGTGTCGAAGGCCAAGGTGCGGGGTTTCCTGCGGGAGTTGAACACCGCGAGCGGTACGACCGTACTGCTGACCACCCACGACCTCCAGGACATCGAGCAGCTGTGCTCGCGGGTGATGGTGATCGACCACGGGCGCCTGATGTACGACGGTCCGCTCACCGGGCTGCACGAGGCCGGTGAGAGCGAGCGGACCCTGGTGGTGGACCTGGAGCGGGAGTTGCCGCCGGTCCGGGTGCCGTCGGCGCGGGTGGTGCGGGTGGAGGGCCCCCGGCAGTGGCTGGCGTTTCCGGCGGGCCAGTCGGCGGCGCCGGTGGTCGCGCATCTCGCGGCGGAGTACCCGCTGGTGGACCTGTCGGTGCGGGAGCCGGACATCGAGGCCGTCATCGCGAAGATGTACGCGGAGAAGGCGGTCTCGTAGGCTGCTGCCATGACCGACGACACACGTCCGGAACTGCGCGCCTCGGACGCCGACCGGGAACGGGTCGCCGAGGTGCTGCGGGACGCCCTCGCCGAGGGGCGCCTCGACATGGACGAGTTCGAGGAGCGGCTGGAGGCGACGTACCGGGCGCGTACGTACGGCGAGCTGGCCCCGATCACCCGGGACCTGCCCACGGGCACCGCCCCGGCGCCGGTCTCCTTCACCAAGGAACCGGCGGCGGCAGGCGGTTGGTCCTCCCGCGTCGTCGGCGGCGAGGGCTCCTCCGCCGGCGGCGTCGCCATCCTGTCCGGCTTCGAGCGCAAGGGCCGCTGGACCATGCCCAAGCGCTTCGACTGCCTGGCCGTCCTGGGCGGCGCCGACATCGACCTGCGCGACGCGGACTTCGCCGACCACGAGGTGGAGATCAACGTCGTGGCCGTCATGGGCGGCGTGCAGGTGACCGTGCCGCCGGGCGTCGAGGTGGTCGTGCGCGGCGTCGGCGTCATGGGCGCGTTCGAGCACCCGAGGGACGAGGGTCCGCCCGAGCCGGGCGCCCCGAGGGTGGTCATCGGGGGGTTCGCGTTGTGGGGCGGGGTGGGCGTCAGCCGCAAGGCGGGCAGGCGATCCCTGAAGCGCGCCCCACGGGAGCGGGGGGAACTGCTCGACTAGCCGCGGGGAGTTGGCGGCCGCGCTACTTGGTGCACACCTTCGTCAGCTCCCCCGCCGCGTCCGTCACCGGCCCGACGTCCGGCGTGCGATCGCCCTCACGGATGGCCGTACGAACGTTTCCCACGGCCTTGCCGAGGTCGTCGACCGCCTTGTTGACGTCGGCATCGTCCGTCTTGTCCCCTATCTTCTCCAGGTTGCCCTCGATGGCGTCGAGCGCGGAGTCGGCCTGCCCCGGATCATGGGCGGCGTTCTCCACGGCCTGCTGGAGATCGGTGACGCTGTCGGCGATGGTGTCCGCGGTCTGGACGCAGTCCATCGCCTTGTGCACGGTGTCGCAGCCCCCGACGAGGCCGGCGGTGAGCACGGCGGTCGCCACGATGACGGCGAGACGGCCTCGGCTGGCGGCCATGGTGATGATCCCCTCCCCGGATGTCCCTCTACTGCGTAGAGGTAGGACGCGGGGAAGGGCCACCGGGTTGCCCGCTCCGCTCGCCCGCTACGACGCGAGCGTGGCCTCCAGGGCCGCCCGCTGGTGCGCGGCCAGCGCGTCGCAGCCGCTGACCGCCAGGTCGAGCAGCGCGTTCAGCTCGTCGCGGGCGAACGGCTCCGCCTCCGCCGTGCCCTGGACCTCGACGAAGCGGCCGTCGCCGGTGCAGACGACGTTCATGTCGGTCTCGGCGCGCACGTCCTCCTCGTAGCAGAGGTCGAGCAGCGGGACGCCGCCGACGATGCCGACGGAGACGGCGCTCACCGTGCCGGTCAGCGGCTGCCGGCCGGCCTTGACCAGCTTCTTGCCCTGCGCCCACGCGACGGCGTCGGCGAGGGCGACGTACGCGCCGGTGATGGCCGCGGTGCGCGTGCCGCCGTCGGCCTGGAGGACGTCGCAGTCGAGGACGATGGTGTTCTCGCCGAGCGCCTTGTAGTCGATGACGGCGCGCAGGGAGCGGCCGATGAGGCGGGAGATCTCGTGGGTGCGGCCGCCGATGCGGCCCTTGACGGACTCGCGGTCGCCGCGGGTGTTGGTGGCGCGGGGCAGCATGGAGTACTCCGCGGTGACCCACCCTTCGCCACTGCCCTTGCGCCAGCGCGGGACGCCCTCGGTGACGGAGGCGGTGCAGAAGACCCTGGTGTCGCCGAAGGACACGAGGACGGAGCCCTCGGCGTGCTTGCTCCATCCGCGTTCGATGGTGACCGGGCGGAGCTGTTCGGGGGTACGGCCGTCGATGCGAGACATGACATGGAGCCTAGCCGTAGATACGGAAGGGGCTCCTCCCGCGTCGGGAGGAGCCCCTGTTCGTGAGTCCGGGGGGACGTCACATCATGTCTTCGATCTCCGCGGCGATCGGGTCGGCGTCGGTGCCGATGACGACCTGGACGGCGGTGCCCATCCTGACGACGCCGTGGGCGCCGGCGGCCTTCAGGGCGGCCTCGTTCACCAGCGAGGGGTCGGACACCTCGGTGCGCAGGCGCGTGATGCAGCCCTCGATCTCCTCGATGTTGTCGATCCCGCCGAGGCCGGCGACGATCTTCTCAGCCTTGGTGGCCATGTGCTTCTCCCCTGATCCGAACCGCTTTGTCGCAGTAACCCACAGTTGGCCCATCTTCGCGAGCGGTCGTGCCGTCCGTGCCGGATGATGGCGATCACGACAGCGGAACCGTCCGGGCAACTGGTCTACACCAGCGGGGTGACGGTCGCCAAACCGCGTCCGAGTCGAGTGGCCGGAGGACGCCCATGAGCGAGGGGAGCGTGGCGCGGGAGCGCTGGGGCCGGCTGTTCCAGGGGTTGCAGAAGATGGGGCGCAGCCTCCAGCTGCCGATCGCGGTGCTGCCCGCCGCGGGTCTGCTGATCGGGCTCGGTCAGCCGGGGGTCGTGGGCGCGGGCGGGCTCGGCTGGACGACGGTCGCGAAGGTGATGCGGGGGGCGGGCGGGGCGCTGCTGGACGGTTCGCTGGGGCTGCCGCTGCTGTTCTGCGTGGGCGTGGCGATCGGCATGGCGAAGAAGGCCGACGGTTCGACGGCGCTCGCGGCGGTGGCGGGGTTCCTCGTCTACTACGGGGTGCTGCACCAGTTCCCGCAGGACTGTCCGGGCGGTTCGACGGTGCTGCCGGGGGTGGGCTGCCGGGCGGGGGACGGAACGGTGGCGGCGTTCACCTTCCAGAACCCGGGGGTGTTCGGCGGGATCGTGATGGGCCTGCTGGCCGCTTTCCTGTGGGCGCGGTTCCACCGCACGAGGCTGGTGGACTGGCTGGGTTTCTTCAACGGCCGCCGACTGGTGCCGATCCTCATGGCCTTCGTGGCCATCCTGTTCGCGGCACTGTGCCTGTGGATCTGGCCGCCCATCGGTGCGGGGCTGGAGAGTTTCGGCCGCTGGCTGCACGCGGCGGGGGCATGGGGGGCGGGGCTGTTCGGCGTCACGAACCGGGCGCTGCTGGTGGTGGGCCTGCACCAGTTCCTGAACGTGCCCATCTGGTTCCAGTTCGGCAGTTACACGCAGCCGGACGGGACCGTGGTGCACGGGGACATCAGCATGTTCCTGGCGGGGGACCCGCACGCGGGGCAGTTCACCTCGGGATTCTTCCCGATCATGATGTTCGCGCTGCCGGCGGCGGCGCTGGCCATCACACACTGCGCCAAGCCGCAGCGGCGCAAGGAGGTCGGCGGGCTGATGCTGTCCGTGGCGCTGACGTCGTTCGTCACGGGGATCACCGAGCCGATCGAGTACTCGTTCCTCTTCATCGCGCCGGTCCTGTACGCGATCCACGCGGTGCTCACCGGCGTCTCCATGGCGGCGACCTGGGCGCTCGGTGTGCACGACGGTTTCAGCTTCTCCGCGGGCCTGATCGACTACGTCATCAACTGGCACCTGGCCACCAGGCCCTGGCTGATCATCCCCATCGGCCTGTGCTTCGCCGCCGTCTACTACGCCGTCTTCCGCTTCGCCATCACCGCCTTCGACCTCAAGACCCCCGGCAGGGAGGCGGAGGAGCAGGTCGAGGACGTGACCGGGGGCTGAGGGCGGCACGGGACGGCACGACGGCCCGAAGCACCCGGGACCGGTACGGTGCGTGACCCCGCGGTAGCGGATCCCACGGTTCCTTACGGCACCTTCATCGTGCTACAACAGGTCTACACCACTGCTGGTGTAGACCAGAGACGCCGCCGTCCCTTCCATGGTTCCCGGGCGGCGCCTTGCCCGTCCCCCGGTCCCCGGCCGGGGGGACCCCCAGGAGGAACACGTGACCACGGCGACCGCCGCTCCCGCGGCCGAGAAGAAGAAGGGCGCCGGCGCGATGGCGGTGCTGCAGCGCATCGGCCGCAGCCTGATGCTGCCGGTGGCGGTGCTGCCGGCGGCCGCCCTCCTGGTCCGCCTCGGCAACGACGACATGCTGGGCCGCCCGGACTTCCCGGCGTTCCTGACGAAGATCGCGTCCTTCATGGCGGCGGGTGGCAACGCCATCCTCGACAACATGGCGCTGCTGTTCGCGGTGGGCATCGCGATCGGCTACGCGAAGAAGTCGGACGGCTCCACGGCGCTCGCCGCGGTGGTCGGCTACCTGGTCTTCAAGAACGTCCTGGGCACGTTCACCGACAAGAACCTGCCCAAGGTGGCCACGGCCGTCGACGGCAAGGTCGTCATGGTGGACGCCCCGGTGGACGCCAAGGTCCTCGGCGGCGTGGTGATGGGCATAGTCGTGGCGCTGCTCTACCAGCGCTTCCACCGCACCAAGCTGCCCGACTGGGCGGGCTTCTTCGGCGGCCGCCGGCTGGTGCCGATCCTGTCCGCCTTCGCCGGTCTGCTGATCGGCATCGTCTTCGGCTACATCTGGCCGGTGCTCGGCACGGGTCTGCACGGCTTCGGCGAGTGGCTGGTCGGGTCGGGCGCGATCGGCGCGGGCATCTTCGGTGTCGCCAACCGCGCGCTGATCCCGATCGGCATGCACCACCTGCTGAACTCCTTCCCCTGGTTCCAGGCGGGCGAGTACCACGGCAAGAGCGGCGACATCGCGCGCTTCCTCGCCGGTGACCCCCACGCGGGCCAGTTCATGACCGGCTTCTTCCCGATCATGATGTTCGCCCTGCCGGCCGCCTGCCTCGCCATCGTGCACTGCGCCCGCCCGGAGCGCCGCAAGGCCGTCGGCGGAATGATGTTCTCCCTGGCCCTGACGTCCTTCGTCACCGGTGTCACGGAGCCCATCGAGTTCACGTTCATGTTCATCGCGCCAGCCCTGTACGCGATCCACGCGGTCCTCACCGGTGTCTCCATGGCGCTGACCTGGGCGCTGGGCATGAAGGACGGCTTCGGATTCTCGGCCGGCGCGGTCGACTTCGGCCTGAACCTCGGTATCGCGACCAACCCCTGGGGCCTGGTCCTGGTCGGCCTGTGCTTCGCCGCGGTCTACTACGTCGTCTTCCGCTTCGCCATCACCAGGTTCGGCCTGCCCACCCCTGGCCGCGAGTCCGACGAGGAACTCGCCGAACTCCGGAAGGCGGAGGCCAAGTAAGGGCCAGCGCCTGCGCGAAGGCCCCGGAACCTCGATGGTTCCGGGGCCTTCGTCCGCGTTTCGGGCCGTGCCGGGCCTCAGATCTGGTACACCGCGCCCCGCGCCGCCAGCTCCACCGGCCCCCGGAACGCCTCGCGGGCGTCGCGGAGGTTGACCTGGGGGTCGGTCCAGGGGGCGATGTGGGTGAGGACCAGGCGGCGGACGGCGGCGCGGGTGGCGGTTTCGCCGGCTTCGCGGCCGTTGAGGTGGAGGTCGGGGATGTCCTCCTTGCCGTGCGTGAACGCGGCCTCGCACAGGAAGAGATCGGCGTCCCGGGCCAGCTCGTCCAGCGCGGGGGTGACGCCCGTGTCCCCGGAGTACACGAGGGACCTGCCCCCGTGCTCCAGCCGGATGCCGTACGCCTCCACGGGGTGGCGGACCCGGTCGGTGTGCACCGTGAAGGGGCCGATCTCGAACGTGGCCGGCTTGACGGTGCGGAAGTCGAAGACCTCGCTCATCGAGGAGGCGGAGGGGGTGTCGCCGTGCGCCGTGGTCAGACGGTGCTCGGTGCGCTCGGGGCCGTAGACCGGCAGGGCCTCGCAGCGGCCGCCGTCGTGGCGGTAGTAGCGGGCGACGAAATACCCGAGCATGTCGATGCAGTGATCGGCGTGCAGGTGGCTGAGGAAGATCGCGTCGAGGTCGTAGAGACCGCAGTGGCGCTGCAGCTCGCCCAGGGCGCCGTTGCCCATGTCGAGAAGCAGCCGGAAGCCGTCGGCCTCGACGAGGTAGCTCGAGCAGGCCGATTCCGCGGACGGGAACGACCCCGAGCAGCCGACGACGGTGAGCTTCATGAAGCAGAAACCTCCGTAGGCGAAGACGGGTGAGCGGAGGGTCCTCGAAGGGGTGAGGAACCTCGGGAAAGGGCTGACGGGGGTCGTGCGGTCTGTCGAGCCTACGGCGCCTTCGGGTGGGTCGCTCCTCTGCCAGGGGCCGTTGTGGGCGAACTCACCCGTGCTGTCACCGGTTCGGCTGGCCCTTGGGGCGCATGGGATCCGCGCAAGGGCGCGCGCCCCGCGCCGCGCGCCGGTAACGTCGTCGTATGGACACGTCCTGGTGGCTGGCGCTCGCGGCGGTGGTGCTGCTCGCCCTGGTCGCCACGGTCATCGACGGCTGGGGGCGCGGCCGTCGGCCGGGCGGGCGGCGGCTGCGGCCACCGGGCCGGGCGAGCACCCGAGGGGCGCGGGCGGGCGGCGGGCGCCCGTCGCCGGGGGACATCTGGTGGGCGAACGTGTCCTGGGAGGACCGTGCCGAGACGAAGGACCGGCCCTGTCTGGTGCTGGCCGTGCGGGGCGACCGGGCCACGGTCGCGAAGATCACCACGAAGTACCACGACGAGCGCGCCGGGGTGATCCCGTTGCCGCCCGGCGCGGTCGGTGACGCGCGGGGCCGCCCGAGCTTCCTGCGGACCGACGAGCTGCGCGAGGTGCCGGTGGGCGACCTCCGCCGCCGGGTGGGGGTGGTCGACCCGGTCCTGTGGGACCAGGTGCGCCACCTCGCCCGATAGCTCGGACAACCGCCCGGCTCCCGGCAGTTGAGACGTTCGCACCGGTTCCGACGGCTTTGCCGGTTCCGTCAGTTCTTCACGGTCACGGTGACCGTCCACTCCTGGATGCCCTTGCAGGACATCTGCCCGGGAGCGGTGGCGCACAGGGGGCGGGAGGACGTGAGCCTGCCGGTGCCGGCGGCCTTCGCGTGGTAGGCGGCCTCGGCGTCGCCCGGCCGGATGACGAAGCCGGAGTTGATCGCCTCGAGCGCGCCACCGGTGGCGGTGACCGGCTTCCAGGGGCGGTCCTTCGCGCCGCCGAGGCTGATCCGTACCTCTCCGCCCTTGGCCACGCAGACGGTGCGGCCGCTGTCGGCGGCCGTCAGCCGCACCTGGTTCATGCACACCGGGGCCTGGCCGCCGGGGGCCGAGGAGACCTTCTGGCTCCCGGTGGAGCTGGTGTGGGTGCCGCAGCCCGCGAGGAGCAGGGGGGTGGCCACGAGAGCGAGGAGTGTCGTACGGCGCATGGGGGGACCGCCTTTCCGCGGGGCCGCCGGTTGGCCCGCCTGGTACGGATGGGACGTTCCGCGGCCGCGAACGGATCCCGCCGACCGGCGGGGAGCCGGCCGACGAACGGATCCCGCACGCGGCGGCTGCCGCGTGCGGGATCGCTGGTGGTGCGGGTGGTGCGGGTGATCAGCTGGTCGTCAGGGCGGTGTCGTCCACGACGAAGCTGGTCTGGAGCGAGGAGTCCTCGACACCGTTGAACTTCAGGGTGACCGTCTGGCCCGCCAGCGAGGACAGGTCGAAGGTCTTCAGGGCGTAGCCCGAGTTGGCGTTCAGGTTCGAGTACGACGCCAGGGTGGTCGAACCGGCGGTGACCGTCAGCTTGTCGTACGCCGAGGTGGTGGTGGTCTCGGCCGTGTCGACGTGCAGGTAGAAGGTCAGGGTCGCCTTGCAGCCCGCGGGGATCGTCACCGACTGGGACACCGTGTCGGTGTGCGAGGTGCCGTAGCCGTCCATCCAGGCGTAGTACGAGCCACCGTGGGCCGTCTCACCGGTGCCGTTGGTGATGACGCCGCTGGACGCGGTCCAGCCGGTGTTGCCCGACTCGAAGCCCGGGTTGGCCAGCAGCTGCGACGAGGAGCAGCCGCCACCGCTGGTGCCCACGGTCCAGGTGAAGGAGGTCGAGCCGGTGGCACCGGTGGAGTCCTTGGCGGTGACCGTGACCTGGTAGGTGCCCGCGGTGGACGCGGTGCCTGAGATCACGCCGGTGGAGCTGTTGATCGACAGGCCGGTCGGCAGGCCGGAGGCGCTGTAGGTCAGGGCCGCGCCCGCGCTGTCCGAGGCGCTGATCGAGAGGCTGACGGAGCCGCCGGTCGTGGTCGACTGGTTGCCCGGGTTGGTGACGGACACGGTGTTGCCACCGGTGCTGCCGCCCGAGGTGAACGCGGCGGTGCCGTTCGGGGTGCCCCAGCCGGTGGGGCCGTCGTAGCCGGTCGTCGCGGTGCAGAAGTACGACGTGGTGCAGGAGCCGTTGGAGCCGCTCGTGACGTCGTTCAGGTTGCCGGTGTGGCTGTAGGGGTACTTCGCCGGGTAGTCGCTGGAGCCCGGGGTACCCGCGAGCGCGTAGACACCGGCGATGATCGGCGAGGAGGCGCTGGTGCCGCCGTAGACCGCCCAGCCGCTGCCGCCGTAGGTGTCGTAGACCGCGACACCGGTGGCCGGGTCGGCGACCGCGGAGACGTCCGACTCCATGCGCTTGGAGCAGCCGGTGTCGGTCTGCCAGCTCGGCTTCGGGTCGTACGCCGAGCAGCCGGAGCCGGTGCCCTCGGTGGAGCTGGTGTTCCACACCGACTCGCTCCAGCCACGGGAGTTGGAGGAGGTGGTGAGGGCAGTACCGCCGACGGCGGTCACGTACTGGGAGGTCGCCGGGTACTCGGCACCGTAGCCGGAGTCACCGGCGGAGACGGTGATCGCGACGCCCGGGTGCTTGAAGTACTGCGAGTCCTCGGTGGTCTGCGTGGACGCCTCGGAGCCGCCCCAGCTGTTGGAGACGAACTTGGCGCCGAGCGCGACGGCCTCGTTCTCGGCGATGCCGAGATCGGTGTCGTTCGCGGAGTTGGCCTCGACGAGGATGATGTTGCAGTTCGGGCAGACCGCGCTGACCATGTCGATGTCGAGCGCCTCTTCACCGGCCCAGCCGGTGTCGTTGGTCGGCAGCGAGGTGGTGGAGCCGGTCTGGCTGACCTGCTTGAAGCAGCCGTTGGCCTTGGTGCAGGAGGACAGGCCGAACTGCGAGCGGTACGTCGCGAGGTCCGACTCGGCGTTGGGGTCGTTGTAGGCGTCGACCACCGCGACCGTCATGCCCGAACCGCCCGTGGTGGGCAGGTTGTAGGCGCTGTGCAGGTTGGCCGGGGAGAGGCCGGAGGGCGTGGCGGCGGCGAGCGCCGAGGCCAGCTTCTGCTTGATGTCGGTACGGCGCTGGGCGAAGCAGCTCGCGTGGCCCGGCGTGTGGTCCGCGGCGCACAGGTGGGTCGTGGGGACCTTCTGCCCGGCCTTGCCGGTCGAGTGGAAGGTCTGCCGCTCGGGGGCGGTCAGCGCCCGGTTGTTCGTGGTGACCTTGCCGGTCGCCGGGTGGGCCGTGACGGCGGGCTGGGCCGCGCCGGCCGTCGGAGCGGCGGCGAACCCGGCGACGGTCAGGGAGAGGGCGGGGAAGGCGACGGCCAGAAGCCTTCGCACGCTTCGGGTTCGCCCGCTCGGGCGTGACTCACGCATGGGGTACTGCCTCCATCGGGAAGTGGGGTTTCTCGCACTGGTGGGCAGGCCCGTGACGCGCGTAGCGGCGACCACGCAGTCATGAGCATGACACTTCGACGGCCCTGTACGCCGCTGGACGTGACATGACAGGGCTCACGGGGAACCTAGCCCCGCACCCGCTTCACCCGGCAGTGCCCGAAGGAATTCTTTGCTCGGCCATAGGAACGGCTTAGCCCCCTCGTGAGAGGGGGCTGGCGAGCGCTTGGAACGGGGCTCGGTCGGGAACTAGGCCCAGAGCTGGCCCTGGAGCGTGTCGATGGCCGCCTCCGTGGTGGGAGCCGTGTAGACGCCCGTGGAGAGGTACTTCCAGCCGCCGTCGGCCACGATGAAGGCGATGTCGGCGGGTTCACCCGCCTTGACGGCCTTCTTGCCGACGCCGATCGCGGCGTGGAGGGCGGCACCGGTGGAGATGCCCGCGAAGATGCCCTCCTGCTGGAGGAGTTCACGGGTGCGGGTGACCGCGTCCGCGGAGCCCACCGAGAAGCGGGTGGTGAGGACGGAGGCGTCGTACAGCTCGGGGACGAAGCCCTCGTCCAGGTTGCGCAGGCCGTAGACCAGGTCGTCGTAGCGCGGCTCGGCGGCCACGATCCTGACGTCCGGCTTGTGCTCGCGGAGGTAGCGGCCGACGCCCATCAGGGTGCCGGTGGTGCCGAGGCCCGCGACGAAGTGGGTGATCGAGGGCAGGTCCGCGAGGATCTCCGGGCCGGTGGTGGCGTAGTGCGCGCCCGCGTTGTCCGGGTTGCCGTACTGGTAGAGCATCACCCAGTCGGGGTGCTCGGCCGACAGCTCCTTGGCGACGCGCACCGCGGTGTTGGAGCCGCCCGCGGCCGGCGAGGAGATGATCTCCGCGCCCCACATGCCGAGCAGGTCCCGGCGCTCCTGCGAGGTGTTCTCCGGCATCACGCACACCATCCGGTAGCCCTTGAGCTTGGCCGCCATGGCGAGGGAGATGCCGGTGTTGCCGGAGGTGGGCTCCAGGATGGTGCAGCCCGGGGTGAGCCGGCCGTCCTTCTCCGCCTGCTCGATCATGTGCAGCGCGGGCCGGTCCTTGACCGAACCGGTGGGGTTGCGGTCCTCCAGCTTGGCCCAGATGCGGACCTCGGGGGAGGGCGACAGCCGCGGCAGGCGCACCAGAGGGGTGTTGCCCACCGCGGCCAGGGGGGAGTCGTAGCGCATGCTGCTCAGCGACCGATCAGCGCATGCCGCCGGCGACGGCCGGCAGGATCGTGACGTTGTCGCCGTCGGACAGCTTGGTGTTGATGCCGTCCAGGAAGCGGACGTCCTCGTCGTTCAGGTAGACGTTGACGAAGCGGCGCAGCTGGTCGCCGTCCACGATGCGGGCCTGGATGCCCGCGTGCCGGCTCTCCAGGTCGGCGAACAGCTCGGCGAGGGTGTTCCCGCTGCCCTCCACGGCCTTCTGACCGTCGGTGTACGTGCGGAGGATGGTCGGGATGCGGACCTCGATGGCCATGGTTGCGGGCTCCTGTCGGAAGGGGTCTTCGGGGCTGCGGGCTCGGTACGTCAGCCGAGGGGCGCACCGCCTCAGAGGCCGAGGGCGCGCACCACAGTCGTAACCATGGGCTCATCGTATCGATTCCCGGTCCGCGGACCGGAAGGTGATCCCATCTGGCGGACGAATCCGGGCCGGATGCTGAGATCAGTAGGTTTCGACGACCCGTACCTCCTCCTCGGTGACCTCTCCGTCCACGATCCGGAAGGAACGGAACTGGAAGTCGCCGAGGCCGTCGGTGTCCGCCGTGGAGACCAGGACGTAGTGCGCGCCCGGCTCGTTGGCGTAGGAGATGTCGGTGCGCGACGGGTAGGCCTCGGTCGCGGTGTGCGAGTGGTAGATGACCACCGGCTCCTCGTCGCGGTCGTCCAGCTCGCGGTAGAGCTTGAGCAGATCGCCCGAGTCGAACTCGTAGAAGGTCGGCGACATGGCCGCGTTCAGCATCGCGATGAACCGCTCGGGGCGGTCCGAACCGGCCGGACCCGCGACGACGCCGCACGCCTCGTCGGGGTGGTCCTTGCGGGCGTGGTCGACGATCTGGTCGTACAGGGCCTGGGTGATGGTCAGCATGGTCGCCAGGATAAGCACAGGGCCGCCTCGTACCGAGGGGTGGTACGAGGCGGCCCGCATGCTGGACGTCCTGAGCGGCGGCCGCCGGGGGCGCCACGAGTGCTCCCGACGGCCGGACGTCCCGGGAGGGATGGCTCGCGGCGGCGTCAGCGCTTGGCGAAGGCCGCGGCCTCCGGGTTGCGGCGCCTGAGCACCGCGTAGGAGACGCCGAGGATCAGACCCCACAGCGGCGCGCAGTACAGCGAGACCCGGGCGTCCTTGTCGATGCCCATCAGCACGATCACCATGCCGATGAACAGCAGGGCGAGGACGCTGGCGTACGGGGCGCCGGGGGCCCGGAACTCCGAGCGGGGCAGGTCGCCGCGGTCGGACGCCCTGCGGTAGCGGATGTGGCAGACCAGGATGACGATCCACGCCCACATGCCGGAGATGGTCGCGAAGGAGACCACGTAGTCGAACGCCTTGCCCGGCCACTGGTAGTTGATCCAGACACCGACGAGCATCAGCGCGGCGGAGAACGTGGTGCCGACGAGCGGGGTACCGCTGGGCGTCAGCTTGGTGAACAGCTTGGGGCCCTGGCTGTTGAGCGCCAGGTCGCGCAGCATGCGGCCGGTGGAGTACATGCCGGAGTTGCAGGACGACAGCGCGGCCGTCAGGACCACGAAGTTGACGATGCCGGCGCCGACCGACAGCCCCATCTTCTGGAAGGCGGCCACGAAGGGGCTCACCCCGGCGTGGAACTCGGTCCACGGCACCACCGAAAGGATCATGATCAGCGCGCCGACGTAGAAGACGGCGATCCGCCACGGCACGGTGTTGATCGCCTTGGGCAGCACCTTCCTGGGGTCCTTGGACTCGCCCGCGGTCACCCCGACCAGCTCGACGGCGAGGAAGGCGAACATGACCATCTGGAGCGTCATCAGGGTGCCGCCGACGCCGTGCGGGAAGAAGCCGCCCTCGTTCCACAGGTGGCCGACCGAGGCGGTCTTGCCGGCGTCGGAGAAGCCGATCGTCAGGATGCCCGCGCAGATCAGGATCATGCCGATGATCGCGGTCACCTTGACCATGGAGAACCAGAACTCCAGCTCACCGAAGAGCTTCACCGAGATCAGGTTCGCGGCGTAGAGCACGATCGTGAAGATCAGCGCCGACGCCCATTGGGGGATGTCGAACCAGTACGTCATGTACGCGGCCGCGGCGGTGACCTCGGTGATGCCGGTGACCACCCAGAACAGCCAGTACGTCCAGCCGGTGACGAAGCCCGCGAAGGGGCCGATGAACTCGCGCGCGTACTCCGAGAACGAGCCGGAGACCGGGCGGTACATCAGCAGTTCGCCGAGCGCGCGCATGATGAAGAAGATGACGAGGCCCGCGATGGCGTAGGCCAGGATCAGGCTGGGGCCCGCCTTGGAGATGCCCTTGCCCGCGCCGAGGAACAGACCGGTGCCGATGGCACCGCCGATGGCGATCATCTGGATCTGGCGGGAGCCGAGCCCGCGCTGATAACCCTCGCCCTCGCCGCCCTCCGCCGGCCGCGTCTCCGCGCCGTCGGAACGCTGGTCGACCTGCGCTGAGGTCATGGTGGTGCGCCTTTCTCCATTCCGGCCCCAGCCTTTCGTCGGCCGCGGACCGGGTCTCGAATCCCCCCGGATTGATGGAGTCGGTGCCTGGCCGACGGTCGTCGGCTCGGTGGCGCACCCGGCGGAACATGGGTGGTGTTCGCCGGGCGGTCGTGAAGATTTATCACGACCGCAATATTGATCGCGGAAAGGGATTGTGGCGCGCTTCACAGGGAAAAGCGGACAAAGAGCGAGTGAGTGCGGCAAACCCGGCCGCAGTGGTGACGGGATCGTTATCCGGATTTGAGCGTCCGCTGAGCGAACACCACACGCGCCGGAATCACGGGAATCACGGCATAAGGGTCGACACCAGGGTCTCCTGGAGGCCGCCCAGCCACAGGTAGGCCATCACCATCGGCTTGCGCGGGTCCTCGTCCGGGAGCCCGTAGAGCAGCTCGGTGTCCTCGTCGTGGGTGATCTCCAGGCGGGAGCCGATCGCGAGCCGCAGGTCGTTGAGCGCGCCGAGCCAGCGCCGGGACTCCTCCGGGGACAGCGTCAGCACGGCGCCGCCGGCGTCCACCGGGGCGAGGGCGTCGAGGCTGCGGATCACCGCGAGCGCGTTCTCCCGCTTTCCGGCCCTGAGGTCGTTCTCCGTGAAGCGGCGGAACTCGGCGGAGTGGGCGCGCCGCTCCTCGGCCTGGGCGGGTGAGTCCGGGGCCTTCTCCGGGTCGCTGTACGCGTCCGGGAACAGCCGGCGCAGCACCGGGTCGGCGGGTGGCTCGCTCGGCCCCTCGGCGAACAGCTCCGCGAGCGGGTCGCCGGGGGCGTCGCCGCCGGGGCCCGGCCCGATCAGCTCCAGGAGCTGGACGGCGAGCGAGCGGATGATGGAGATCTCGACGTCGTCGAGCGCGACGGCCGCGCCGCCGCCGGGGAGCGGTTCGAATTGTCCGGGCATGTAAGTCGGTTCGCTACTTCCGGTCCTGCTGGAGGGTGGCCCACAGACCGTAGCCGTGCATCGCCTGCACGTCGCGTTCCATCTCCTCGCGGGTCCCGCTGGAGACGATCGCCCGGCCCTTGTGGTGGACGTCGAGCATGAGCTTGGTGGCCTTGTCCTTGGAGTAGCCGAAGTACGTCTGGAAGACGTACGTCACGTAACTCATGAGGTTGACCGGGTCGTTATGCACGATCGTGACCCAGGGGACGTCGGGTTCGGGTACGGCGAAGACCTCCTCCGCCGACTCGGTGCGTTCGATCTCTACGGGCGCGGGTGACGTCACAGTGCCCATGCTGCCACGCACCCCGGAAATCGTCACACTGACGAATAGGGGGTACCATCCTCGCCATGCTGCATACACCGGGGGACAACCCCCGGACCCCCGGCCACCCCGGGGACTCGCGGAGAGCAATAGCTAGGAGAGCTGTCGTGGATGTAGCGGACCTTGGGCTGCCGGTGGATGTTCCCTCGACGGCGCTCTTCACGGACCAGTACGAGCTGACCATGCTGCAGGCCGCGCTGAAGGCCGGTACGGCCGAGCGCCGCAGCGTGTTCGAGGTCTTCACCCGGCGGCTGCCCGACGGGCGGCGCTACGGCGTGGTCGCGGGCACCGGACGCGTCCTGGACGCGGTGGAGAACTTCCGCTTCGACGAGAACCTCCTCCGCTTCCTGCGCGAGCAGCGGATCGTCGACGAGGAGACCCTCACGTGGCTCGCCGGCTACCGCTTCACCGGGGACATCTGGGGCTACCCCGAGGGCGAGGTGTACTTCCCCGGCTCCCCGATCCTGCGCGTGGAGGGCAGCTTCGCCGAGTGCGTGCTGCTGGAGACGGTGATCCTCTCCATCCTCAACCACGACTCGGCCATCGCGGCCGCCGCCTCCCGGATGGCCTCCGCCGCCGGCGACCGCCCCCTGATCGAGATGGGCGCCCGCCGTACGCACGAGCTGGCGGCCGTCGCCGCCGCCCGCGCCGCCTACGTCGGCGGCTTCGCCACCACCTCCGACCTCGCGGCCGGCTTCCGCTACGGCATCCCGACCGTCGGGACGTCCGCGCACGCCTTCACCCTGCTGCACGACCACGAGCGGGACGCCTTCCAGGCCCAGGTGGACACCCTCGGCCCCGGCACCACGCTGCTGGTGGACACGTACGACGTCACCGAGGCGGTCCGTACCGCGGTGGAGGTGGCCGGGCCGGAGCTGGGCGCGGTGCGCATCGACTCCGGCGACCTGCTCCTGGTCGCGCACCGGGTGCGGCAGCAGCTGGACGAGCTGGGCGCGACCCGCACCAAGATCGTGGTCACCTCCGACCTGGACGAGTACGCCATCGCCTCGCTGGCCGCCGCGCCGGTGGACGCCTACGGCGTCGGCACCCAGCTGGTCACCGGTTCCGGGCATCCGACCGCGTCCATGGTCTACAAGCTGGTCGCGCGCGCGGAGACCGCCGACCCGGGGGCGCCGCTGGTGCCGGTGGCGAAGAAGTCCAGCGGAGGCAAGGTGTCCGTGGGCGGCCGCAAGTGGGCGGCGCGGCGGGTGGACGCGGACGGGGTGGCCGAGGCGGAGGTCGTGGGCACCGGTCCGGTGCCGGCGGAGCTGGCGGACCGACAGCTGCTGGTGCGGCTGGTCGACGGCGGCCGGGTGGTGGCCCGCGAGCCGCTGGACGTGCCCCGGGACCGGCACATCGCCGCTCGGGCGAACCTCCCCCTCTCCGCGACGCAGCTCTCGCGGGGGGAACCGGTGCTTCCGACGGAGTACGTCCACGAGCGCTCGGGTAGCTAGAGCGGAACCGTCGTCCGCCGCCCCCTCCCCTCCGGGCCGTCGAGTCTCTAGGCTCGATACTTCACCACCAGTCGAAGGACAACCACCATGCGCCGCGCCTTGATCGTCGTCGATGTGCAGAACGACTTCTGCGAGGGGGGCAGCCTCGCGGTGGCCGGGGGCGCGGACGTCGCCGCCGCGATCACCGAGCTGGTCGGGCAGGCGGCGGGGACCGGGTACCGCCACGTGGTGGCCACCCGTGACTGCCACATCGCGCCGGGCGGCCACTTCGCGGACGACCCGGACTACGTCCGCTCCTGGCCGGCGCACTGCGTCGCCGGCACGGAGGGCGTGGGCTTCCACCCGAACTTCGCCCCCGCGGTCGCCTCCGGCGCCATCGACGCCGTCTTCGACAAGGGCGCCTACTCCGCCGCCTACAGCGGCTTCGAGGGCACCGACGAGAACGGCACCCCGCTGGCCGACTGGCTGCGCGCCCGCGCCGTCGACGAGGTCGACGTGGTGGGCATCGCCACCGACCACTGCGTCCGCGCCACGGCCCTGGACGCCGCGCGGGAGGGCTTTCGCACCCAGGTCCTGCTGGACCTGACGGCGGGCGTCTCGGCGCAGACGACGGAACGGGCCCTGGAGGAGCTGCGGGCGGCGGGCGTGGAACTCGCCGGCAAGCCCGTGGTGAGCGGCTGAACCTCTACTGAACCACCGCTGACCTGCGAAGAAGCGCTCGGATCGGGTGCCATAGCTCCGGGGGCACGACCCCGTTGCCCGTGGGCGCCGTGCGCCATATGAGCCCGTCCGGGTGGTGCAGCACCGCCGTGATCTCGTCCGGCGTCGGAGGTGCGGTGTTGCCGCGCAGGTAGATCGCGCGAAAGCCCAGGTTGCGCAGCCGGGTCAGCGCGCGGGCGCGGTTGCCGGCGTGCACCAGGACCCGCACGCCGGCGGAGTCGTACGGCAGGTTCAGCGCGACGACGACCGTGCCGTTCGGCAGTTTGCAGAAGCCTCCAGCGGCCATGCGGTCACATCCCCGTTCCGGTCGGTGTCAATAAGCGAGTCACAGGACGCACCTAAACACGATCGGCGGCGACCCGCCAAGGGGTTGCCGCCGATACGCGTCTGACCTGCGAAGATGCGAAGTTACTTCACCGCGGGTCCGACCTTGAGGGAGATCGTCGAGCCGTTCTCGGCCTCCTTGACGATCGCGATCTTGGTGTTGGTGTCAGTTACCTTCACGCCGCCGGACGGGTTCGCCGGGTCGTAGTAGGTGCTGGCGTGGTCGTTGAAGACCGGGACGCCACGCGACGGCTCGATCGTCGTCGCGACGTCCTTCTTGTGCAGGGTGATGCCGTCCGTGGTGTACAGGCTGAACGGGGAGTCGTACGCCTGCATCCGGTTGCGCATCAGCGTGCCGTCGGACCAGCGCAGCGCGGTCGGGTGGGAGTCGATCGGCAGGATCTGGCCGACGCCCGGGTGGTCGTGGACGTTGGTGTTGTTGTCGACCTGGGAGGTGTCCCACTTCCAGATCAACAGGCCGTTCTGGTACGGGTAGTGCTCCACCCAGTCGGGCCGCGCCGCCGAACCGAAGTTGTACGGGCCGGTCTTGAGCGTGGTGTCGTACGACACGTACTGCCGGTTCTCGGCGATGTAGTACTGCGGGTAGTCCTTGGTGAAGGAGGCCCCGATGCGGGTGAAGCCGCTGGAGGTCCAGGCGTCGTCCGCCGACTCGGCGTCGTCCGCGAAGACCGGCGTGCCGTCGGCCGTCACGGTGATCTCGTCGGCGGTGAAGCCGTTCTCCGCGACGCCGCCGTCCGTGAGGTAGCGGAAGCGCAGCTGGATCTTCTGGCCGGCGTAGGCGTCCAGGGAGTACGACAGCTTCTTGTTGGTCTCGGAGAAGCCGGTCAGCGCGGGCTTGTCGCTGGCGTCACGCGGGATGGCCTGGCCGTCCGCGGTGCCGTCCAGCGCGGTCCAGTTGGCGCCGCCGTCGGTGGACACCTCGGTGTAGAGGTAGTCGTAGTTGTCCTCGATGGCCCACCAGCCGTCCAGGCTCAGCGTGGCCGAGGACTTGCCGGTGAGGTCGACGGACCGGGTCAGCGTGTTCTTCAGGTCGTTGCCGCTGCCGCTCCACCACTGGGTGGCGCCCTGCGCCGGCTCGGTGACGGTGGTGGTGACCGCCTTGTCGGGCAGGCTGACCACCAGGGCCTGCTTGTGCCTGGTGTTGTACTCGGCGACGCCCAGCTTGTGCGAGGACGCGGTGCCGGCCTTGGCGGTGTCGTAGTTCAGCCAGCCCAGCTGGAGCTTGTCCCAGGCGTTCATGTCGCCGGGCAGGTCGCCGATGGCCTCCTTGCCCGTGCCCAGCCACGAGCCGGAGGACATGAGGGTCCAGAAGCCGGTGGAGTTGTCGCCGCCGTCGGTGTCGTACTCGTCCGGCAGGCCGAGGTCGTGACCGTACTCGTGGGCGAAGACGCCGAGGCCGCCGTTCTCCGGCTGGATGGTGTAGTCGCCGACCCAGACACCGGTGTCGCCGATCTGCGCGCCGCCGAGCTTGTTGGCGTCGGGGCCGGTGGCGCCGGCGTCGGTGCCGAAGGCGTACCAGCGGTGGGCCCAGATCGCGTCCGTACCCTGGACGCCGCCGCCCGCCGACTCGTCCTCACCGGCGTGCACCAGCTGGAAGTGGTCGACGTAGCCGTCGGGCTCGTTGAAGTCGCCGTCGCCGTCGTAGTCGTAGCGGTCCCACTGGTCGTACTTGGCCAGGTCCGTCTTGATGTCGGCGTCCGACTTGCCGGCGGCCTTCTGCTGGGCGACCCAGGCGTTCAGGCCGTCGCTGACCACGTTCCACACGCTGGTGCAGTTGGTGGAGCCACAGGCGTCGTTGCCGTAACGGGCCTCGTTGTACGGGACCTTGACCCAGTCGGAGACCTCGCCGTCCACCGAGTAGCGGCCCGAGGACTGCTTCTCGTAGTACTTCTTCAGCGACTCCGTGTTCTTGCCGGTGCCGAAGTAGAGGTCCTGGAAGTGCTTCTGGTCGTAGTCCTGCTGCCAGGCGGTGGAGTTGTCCTTGGCGCGGTCCGGCGCGGCGATCTCGTTGTGCAGCGGCCCGGGGGTGCCGCCGTACTTGGGGTCGGTCTTGTCGCCGAACTCCACCAGGATCGTGAAGATCTTGTCGGTCTTCTCGCGGCTCAGCTCGACGTACTTGCTCTTGCCCTTGCCGCTCTTGAGCTTGACGACCTGGGAGCCGTCGCGCTCCTGCGGGCTCGCCTCGCCCGCGATGATCTGGTTGAGGGCCTCTTCGCGCTGGGCCTTGCGGGTCTTGCTCAGCGGGCCGTCGAGGTCGTGCGACTGCTGCGCCACCGGGGCCGGGTCGTGCCGGTTCACGGCTCCGGCCGCGCCCTGCCGGGTGCTCGCCTCGGCGACGGCGAAGGTGGCGAACGTGGCGGAGGCCGCCGCGAGCGTCACACCGACCGCGGCCGCTCTGAACGTCCAGGATCTGCTGGTCACTTGAGTTCCTCCCCCGCGCCCCGCGCGCGGACAGGGGGTTCCCGTGTTCGGAGGTCCGTGCGCGCATGACAAGCGCGTGTTCAAGTGACGTAATTTGACTAGAGGTTTAGGAGAAAAGACAGATCTTGACTCGGCAAGGTGTGGTGGACTATGCGGAGTTGACGCGCGCTTTAGACAGGCCGTGCTTCCTGTGCGCCCCCGCATGCACCGGCGGCGTGGGTGAGGTCACGCTTACCTGCGGGTCCGCTCGGGCATGCAGGCGAGGAGAGAGTCGAACGGCACCCCCGATACCCGAAGACCTCCGAGGACACGATTGCCATGCCTCGTCCGACCGTCGCCCAGCTCGCCTACGGCGCGAGCACCGTGATCTTCTCGACCGTCGCCATGCTGCTGCTCTCCCAGACGAGTTCGGGACTCGGGATCACCGTCATCGCGCTCGCGGCACTCGCGCTCGGGCTGCTGGTCGCGATGACGGTGCCGGCGCCGGGGTCCCGCGGCGCACAGCGCGAGGCCGCCGAGACGGCCCCGGAGGGGGAGCGCGTCCCGACGGCCCTGTGACGCCGTCCGGCCGGTACGGCCGTCGCGGTCAGCGCGACCGTTCGGCGTCGGTGCTGACCACGACCGTCTTGGCCGCCTTGTCGTGCAGGCCCTGCTTGTAGGGCTTGTCGAAGAAGCTCCAGCCGCCGCAGATCACGGTCCAGACGCAGGCGCAGCAGAAGGCGAACGGCAGCCACAGCACGAGGGCGCGGACGAGCGAGGTCCGCGCGCCGGGCGTGGCGCCGTCGGACAGGTTGGCCACCCGCATGTGCAGCCACTTCTTGCCGAGGGTCTGACCGGTCTTGTGGATGAGGAACGTGTCGTAGGCGATGTAGAGCACGGCGGCGACGACGGACTGGGCGAACGAGCGGCCCGCATCGATGTTGTTGCCGTTCACGTCGTACTCGCGGACGTTGAACGCCCACGTCAGCAGCCATACGACGATGCCGACCAGGATCATGTCGATGATGCGCGCGAGGGTCCGCTTGGCGCTGTCGGCGAGCGGGGGCATGCCGGCGAGGGGGTCGGCGGGGTAGCCGCCGGCACCGTGGGGGCCGCCGCCGTAGGAGCCGCCGCCGGGCGGGGGCTGGCCACCGCCGTAGGGGCCGCCGCCGGGCGGGGGCTGCCGGCCTCCGTGAGGGGGTGGTTCCTGGCCCCCGCCGTAGGGCGGGGGCTGCCTGTCCTCGCCGGGGGGCGGGGAGTCGTACGGTGAGCCCTGCCCCTGGTTCGGCGGGGGCGGCTTCCTGAACGGGTCGTCCTCGGGTGGCTGCTCTCCGGAGCCGGGGGGCGGTGCGCTGCTCATGGCCCGAGTGGATCGCGAACGCCCCGGCTCCGCATCCGGCGGACGGCCGTACGGGGTACCCGGTGGCCCCGGCCGGCTCCCCGGTTCAGCCCGCCACGAAGGTGTGGGCCGCCTTGTCGTGCCAGCACTGGTGCCAGGGCCGGTCGAACAGGCACCACAGCACGCCCACGATCCCGATGCCGAGCAGCCCCGGGACGCAGTACACCAGCCAGCGGCGCAGCGCCGGGGCGAAGGCCGGGGGCTCGTGCCCCTCGATGTCCCGTACCTCGATGCCGCACAGCTTCTTGCCGAGGGTGCGGCCCCACTTGACGGTGGGCAGGACCTCGTAGAGGACGCCGAGGACGAGCAGGACGGCGAGGACGATGCCGAGGCTGGTGCCGGTGGTGCCGTCGAGCAGCCAGACGGTGACCTCGTGCCCGGACTGCTCGGCCGCGTCGACCTTCCGCTGGATGTGGTCGAGGGCCCGGGTGCCGAGGGGTACGGCCGCCGCGGCGGTCACGGCGCCCACGACGACGGTGTCGATCAGCCGGGCCGCCAGCCGCCTGCCGAGACCGGCGGGGCGGGCGGCGGCCTGCCTGCGCGCCGCCGCCTGGAACGGGTCCTCCACCGGCGGCTTCCACGGCGCCACCGGCCGCTCCTCCGCGCCGCCCCCGGCCAGTCGGTGCACCTGCTGTGCCCAGGACCCCTGCCCGGGGCCGCCCTGCTGCGGAACCTGCGGGCTCGCCGGTGCGGGCCGCGGGTTCCGCGGCGTCTGCACGGCGCCGAAGCCGGGCTGCGGGGAGGGGGTGGCGGGCGCGGCGGACGCGGGAGGCGTCGCGGGGGTCGGCGCGGCGACCGGGCCCTGGGTGCCGAAGCCGGGCACGTCGGTCCGCTTCGGCGGCACCGGACGCATCGTCATCGTGCCGTCGTCCGTACGACCGGTGACCGGCCGCCGGAAGACGAAGGTGCCGGGATCGGGCACGTCGCTCTCGGCCGGCGGGATCGTCGCGGTGCCGTCGGTCCCCGCCGAACTCCCGTCGGGCCGGCCCGGTTTCCCCTCCGCGAGCCGGGGGTCAGCGCCCCACGGCGCACCGCTCTGCGGGGGCACGGATGCCTGCCGGGGGTCGGCGCCCTGCCCCGGCCGGCCCCACTCCCCCGCACCCGCCGGCCCGGACATGCCCGCCCCACCGGCCGGCCGATCGGAGACACCCGCCCGGCCCGCCTGCCGGCCGGGTACGCCCGCGCCCCCTTGCTGACCGGGGAGACCCGCGCCCGCCTGCCGACCGGGAACATCCGCGCCGCTCCCGTGGCCGGGGAGGCCCGTGGGACCCGAGGCGCCCGCCCCGTCCGCCGCGGGCCACTGCCCGGCCACCCCCGAACTCCCCACGCCCGGCCCGGGGTTGCCCGTGACCGCCGGACCGGAGGCCGAGGGGGCGCCGGGTTCCTCGTCGAAGAAGTGCGGGCCGGTCTCCTCCACGACCGGGGTGACGCCGGGTGGCGGGGCGAGCGGTTCGCCGTCCTTCGGCGCCGGGCGGCTGGTGCCGGGCACCCAGGCGGCGCCGTTCCAGTACCGGACGTAGCCGGGGATGGACGGGTCCGGGTAGTAGCCCTCGCGGGGCCGTTCGTCACCGGGGGCCGGGGTTGGGGCGCTCATGTCCGTCGTCCCGTATCTGCTCGTGGGTGGGATGGGCCTCCCACATCTATCAGACGCGGGCACGCGCCACCGCCAGTCCCGCAGGACCCACTCCATCCGGGCAACGCCGTGCCCGCTCCCCCGGCCGGGCCGAAAAAAATATCTCCGAACCCGCGTAATGCCCGCGCCACCGCCCCCTCTCCCCTGGTACGGGCCCGCACCGAGCGGTCCCCGGCCGGAAAGGAAACCCAGGTCATGCAGTACACCGTGGTGGAGCGGGAACTCGAACTCAGGCTGGTCCTGTCGCCCGAGCGGAGCATCCCGGTGCCGGCCCGGCTCGCCTACCGCTCCGACGACCCGTACGCCGTCCACATCGTCTTCCACATCAACTCCGAGTTCCCGGTGCACTGGACGTTCGCCCGGGACCTGCTGGTGGAGGGGGTGTTCCGGCCGTGCGGGCACGGGGACGTGCGGGTGTGGCCGACGAAGACGGACGGGCGCAGCGTCGTCCTGATGGCGCTGAGTTCACCCGACGGGGACGCGCTCCTGGAGGCGCCGACCCCGCAGGTGTCGGCCTGGCTGGAGCGGACACTGCGGGCGGTCCCCCCGGGCACCGAGGGCGGGCAGCTGGGCATCGACGACGCCCTCGACCAGCTGCTCGCCCGGTGAGCCCGGCCGGCCCGACGACGGCCTCAGAAGAGCTTGCCCGGGTTGAGGATGCCGAGCGGATCGAAGACCTGCTTCACCGCACGCTGCATCTCCAGCCCGACGGGCCCGATCTCCCGTGCCAGCCACTCCTTCTTCAGCACCCCGACGCCGTGTTCGCCGGTGATCGTGCCGCCCAGTTCGAGGCCGAGGGCCATGATCTCGTCGAAGGACTCGCGGGCCCGCCGGGACTCGTCCTCGTCCTGGGCGTCGAAGCAGACGGTGGGGTGGGTGTTGCCGTCGCCCGCGTGGGCGCAGACGCCGATCGTCAGGCCGTACTTGGCGGCGATCCGGTCGATGCCCTCCAGCATGGCGCCGAGCCTGGAGCGGGGTACGCACACGTCGTCGATCATCGTCGTGCCCTTGACCGCCTCCAGCGCGGTCAGCGAGAGCCGCCGGGCCTTGAGGAGCATCTCGGACTCGGCCGCGTCCTCGGCCGGGACGACCTCCGTGGCTCCGGCCGCCTCGCACAGGGCGCCGAGGGCGGCGAGGTCGGCGGCGGGGTCCGGGGTGTCGAAGGCGGCGAGCAGCAGTGCCTCGGTGGTCTCCGGCAGACCCATGCGGGCCATGTCGTTGACCGCCTTGACGGTCGTACGGTCCATCAGTTCGAGCAGGGAGGGCAGATGGCCGCGCTCCATGATCCGGCAGATGGCGTCGCAGGCCGTCGCGGCGGAGGGGAACTCGGCGGCCAGGACCAGTTGCCCGGGTGGCTTGGGCTTCAGGCCGAGGACCGCGCGCACGACGATGCCGAGGGAGCCCTCGGAACCGACGAACAGCCGCGTGAGGTCGTAGCCCGCGACGCCCTTGGCGGTGCGCCGGCCGGTGGACATGAGGCGGCCGTCGGCGAGGACGACGTCCAGTCCGAGGACGTACTCGGCGGTCACGCCGTACTTCACACAGCACAGGCCGCCGGAGCCGGTGCCGATGTTGCCGCCGATGGTGCACATCTCCCAGCTGGAGGGGTCCGGCGGGTAGTACAGGCCGTGTTCCTCGACGGCCCGGGAGAGGGCCGCGTTGATCACGCCCGGTTCGACCACGGCGACCCGGTCGACGGCGTTGATCTCCAGGATCCGGTCCATCTTGGTGAGGGACAGCACGATGCAGCCGTCCGAGGCGTTGGCCGCGCCGGACAGGCCGCTGCGGGCGCCCTGGGGGACGACGGGGACGCGCAGTTCGGTGGCGGTGCGCATGACGTGCTGCACCTGTTCCACGGTGCGCGGCAGGACCACGACGGCGGGGGCCCCGGCCGGGCAGAAGCTCGCCATGTCGTTGGCGTAGGCGGCCGTGACGTCGGGGTCGGTCAGCACGGCCTCGGGGGGCAGGCCGGCCAGGAGCCGGTCGGTGAGGCTGCCGGTTGCTGCGATGGCTCCATCGCGAGGTGCTTCGATACGGCTCATGATCACAGGTTCGCACTCACGGCCATCGGTGTGAACCCCGTCAGCCTCTCGCCACGCCCGGCGCGATCTTCTTGTCGTATTGACGCACAGTGAGCGCCATGGACAACCGAGTGAGCGAGCCGGGTACGTCCCCCGGGGGCGGGCCGTCCGCGCCGCGCCGGAACCGGCGGCTGCTGCGGCGGGTACTGGTCACCGCGCTGAGCGGCGGTGTGGTCGCGGGCGCGGTCCTCGCCGTGTGGCCGGGGCTCCGGACCGGCGCGGCGAGTGCGCCCGCGCCGGGGCCGCGGGCGCACGGGGTGCAGCTGGGCGCCCCGGCGCGGGCGGCGCAGGCGCTGACCGCCGTGACCTCAGGGATGCCGGCCGCGCTGCCCGCCCTGACGGCACTGATCGGACAGCAGGAGCAGCGGGTGCGGGCCCAGCCGCAGGACGCGCGGGCGTGGGCGGTGCTGGGGACGGCGTACGTCGAACGGGGGCGCGCCACGGCGGCGGCGGCGGACTTCCCGCGGGCCGAGCGAGCGCTGGACGCCTCGCTCCAGGTGCTGGACGAGGAGAAGAACCTCCAGGCGCTGGACGGCATGACCGCGCTGTCGCTGGCCCGCCGGGACTTCCCCGAGGCGAAACGTTACGCCGAGCAGGCTCAGGAGCTGGCGCCGAAGCGGTGGTCGTCGTACGCCCGGCTGATCGACGCCTACACCGGGCTCGGCGACCACGACGCGGTCGGCACGTCGCTGGAGCAGCTGATGGCGCTGAAGCCGGACGCGGCCGAGCGGCCCGCCGTGATGGCCCAGGCCGCGGCGGTCTACCGGGACCGGGGCTGGCGCGAGGACGCGGTGGCCCAGCTGACCGACGCGGCCGCCGCCGCCCGCACCCCCGCCGAGCAGGCCGCCTATCTGACCCGGCTGGGGCAGCTGGCCTTCGAGCGCGGGGACTTGCAGGACGCGCTGCGGCACTACGACGCGGCCCTGCGCCGGGACGCCGACCAGCCGGCGGCGCCGGCGGGGCGGGCCCGGGTGCTGGCGGCACTGGGCCGTACGACCGAGGCGGTGACCGCGTACCAGGCGGCCCTCGCCCGCCGGCCGACCCCGCGCGACGCGCTCGACCTGGGCGAGCTGTACGAGTCGCTGGGCATGGCCCCGAAGGCCCGGGAGCAGTACGACCGGGTGCGCGAGCTGGCGCGGCGGGAGACGTCCGGCGGGGTGGACGACGCGCTGGTGCTCGGGCAGTACGAGGCCGACCACGGGGACGCGCAGCAGGCCGTGGAGCGGTTGCAGGAGGAGTACGACCGCCAGCCCGGGACCGAGGTGGCCGACGCGCTCGGCTGGGCGCTGCACCGGGTGGGCCAGGACGACGATGCGCTGGAGTACGCCACGAAGGCCACGGACGGCACGCAGGGCGGCGGGGTGCGCAGCGCGCTGTTCGCCTACCACCGGGGCGCGATCGAGGCGGCGCTGGGGCTGGACGGGCCCGCGCGGCGCAGCCTGGAGGAGGCGTTGCGGATCAGTCCGGCGTTCTCGCCGCTGTGGGCGCGGGAGGCCAGGTCGGCGCTGGCGGCGCTGGGGGACCCGCCGGATGTGCAGGTGCCCGGGTGAGACATCCGTACGGGCGTGCGACGGGGACCGGCCGGTGGGTGCGGCACCGGGCGGTCCCCGCCGTGGCGGCGGCCTCCCGAGGGGGCCGCCGCTTCCTCAGAGGTTGCCGCGCTTGGCCTGCTCGCGCTCGATCGCCTCGAACAGGGCCTTGAAGTTGCCCTTGCCGAAGCCCATCGAGCCGTGCCGCTCGATGAGTTCGAAGAACACGGTCGGGCGGTCCTGGACCGGCTTGGTGAAGATCTGCAGCAGGTAGCCGTCCTCGTCGCGGTCGGCGAGGATCTTCAGCTCGCGCAGGGTCTCCACGGGCACCCGGGTCTCGCCGACCCACTCGCCGAGGGTCTCGTAGTACGAGTCCGGGGTGTTGAGGAACTCGACGCCGGCCGCGCGCATGTCGCGGACGGTCTGCACGATGTCGTTGGTGTTCAGCGCGATGTGCTGGACGCCGGGACCGCCGTAGAACTCCAGGTACTCGTCGATCTGGGACTTCTTCTTGGCGATCGCGGGCTCGTTGAGCGGGAACTTCACCTTGAGGGTGCCGTCCGCGACGACCTTCGACATCAGGGCGCTGTACTCGGTGGCGATGTCGTCGCCCACGAACTCCTTCATGTTCGTGAAGCCCATGACCTTGTTGTAGAACCCGACCCACTCGTTCATCTTGCCGAGTTCGACGTTGCCGACGCAGTGGTCGATCGCCTGGAAGGTGCGGTGAGCGGGCTGCGGCACGATCGGCTGGGCGGCCACGTATCCGGGGAGGTAGGGGCCGTCGTAGCCGGAGCGGTCGACCAGGGTGTGGCGGGTCTCGCCGTAGGTGGCGATGGCGGCGAGGACGACGGTGCCGTGCTCGTCCTTGACCTCGTACGGCTCGTCGATCGAGCGGGCGCCCTGCGCGATGGCGTACTCGTACGCGGCGCGGGCGTCCGGGACCTCGATCGCCAGGTCGATGACACCGTCGCCGTGCTCGGCGACGTGCCGGTCGAGGAAGCGGCCCCAGTCGCTGGACTGCTTGATCACCGAGGTGAAGACGAACCGGGCCGAGCCGTTCTCCAGGACGTAACTGGCGGTCTCACGGCTGCCGTTCTCCGGTCCGGAGTAGGCGACCAGCTTCATGCCGAAGGCGGACGAGTAGTAGTGCGCCGCCTGCTTGGCGTTGCCCACGGCGAAGACGACCGCGTCCATTCCCTTGACCGGGAAGGGGTCGTCCTGCCGGGCGGTCGTGTCGGGAGTGTGCTGTGTGGTCTGCGTCATAGCGGAAGGGTGACCGGGCTCTGCAAGGTGCGCAATAGTTTCCGTATTCACTGGGCAATTTGTCAGGCGAAACGGGCGAGACCTCAGGCTTTCTGTACATCATGACCACCTCGGGAGGGGCCGTGGCGATCGATCATCTGGACGGGCGGATCATCGTGCTGCTGGCACGGGAGCCGCGCGTCGGCGTGCTGGAGATGTCCCGGCGGCTGGGGGTCGCGCGGGGCACGGTGCAGGCCCGGCTCGACCGGCTCCAGTCGAACGGCGTGATCCGCGGGTTCGGCCCCCAGGTGGACCCGGCGGCGCTCGGCTACCCGGTCACGGCGTTCGCCACGCTCCAGATCCGGCAGGGGCAGGGGGCGGACGTACGGGCGTACCTGGCGACGGTGCCGGAGGTGCTGGAACTGCTGACCACGACCGGCAGCGGGGACATGCTGTGCCGGCTCGTGGCGCGCTCGAACGCCGATCTGCAACGGGTGATCGACCGGGTCGTCGGCTTCGAGGGCATCGTGCGGGCGTCGACGGCGATCGTGATGGAGAACCCGGTGCCGCTGCGGATCATCCCGCTGGTGGAGCAGGCCGCGGAGGAGTAGGCGGCGGAGGAGCAGGCGGCCTCGGCCGACGAGCCGGCGCGGCGCGGGAGTCGACGCGACCGAGCGATGCGAAGGAGCCGGGAGGGACGAGTTGATCGGCGGTCACCGGAACCGGGTGACCGACGCGGACGCCCCGGGGGCGCGTCAGGTACGCGTCCGCCCGCGCCTGTTCCCGAACGGCGCGCCGCGACTCGCCTGTCGCTGCGTCGACGTGCGTCGAACCGAGCCGATCCGGGAGCCATGCCGTGTGCCTCTCCGCCCGACTCGCCCGGCGGCACCGTGCGGCTCCGCGCGCGGAGGCCGCTGACGACCGGCTCGCCGCCGGGGCGAGACCGGCGAAGGACCCGCGGACCCGCGTCGGCCGGACCCCTGGTCGAACCGGGGCCGCGGCTCGTGTCCGCGCCCCGTCCGTCCGCGGCGCTCGCGCCCTAGCAGCTCGGTACCGAGCCCTTTCCGCTCTCCAGGGCGCGCAGGGAGTCCACCGCGCTCTTCAGGGTGGTGACCGGGACCAGGCGCAGACCCTTGGGCAGCTGGCCGCGGGCGTCTGCGCACTCGGCCTTCGGGACCAGGAAGACGGTGGCGCCGTCCCGGCGGGCGGCCTGCGTCTTCAGGCCCACGCCGCCGACCGCGCCGACGTTCCCGGCGGCGTCGATGGTGCCCGTACCGGCGATGGTGCGGCCGCCGGTGAGGTCGCCGCCGTGGCCGTCGCCGCGCAGCTTGTCGATGATCCCCAGGGTGAACAGCAGACCCGCGCTCGGGCCGCCCACGTCGGCGAGCTTCAGCGTGACCTTGACCTTGTCGGGGCTCAGGTCGAGGTACTTCAGCGCCGCGCTGGTCGCCGCGTCCTGGGACTGCCGCATCTGCGCCGTGTTGTGCTGCTCGATCTCCTTGAGCGTGTTGCCGCTCGGATAGACCGCGTCGCGGGGCATCACGGCCCGGTCGGTGCGGAACCAGTTGTCGACGACGCGCGGCAGGGAGAGGCGGGTCTC
The DNA here is from genome assembly GCF_030269125.1 of Streptomyces hygroscopicus subsp. hygroscopicus. Classification (GTDB taxonomy): domain Bacteria; phylum Actinomycetota; class Actinomycetes; order Streptomycetales; family Streptomycetaceae; genus Streptomyces; species Streptomyces hygroscopicus_C. The sequence goes on from NZ_BSSM01000018.1 coordinate 79,671, forward strand.
GGGGCCGGTCGCCTCGATGGTGACCATCCTCAGCTGCCCGCTCGTCCTGCGGGTGTCGGCCCCCTTGACCGTGATCACCTGCGCGCCCCGGTTCGCCCCCAGCACGTTCGCCGTCATCCCCGGCTGCGCCACGGAGAACGGCAACGGCGCGAACGCCGCGGTGGCGAGCAGCGCGACGACGGGAAGCGCGCACAGGGCGAGGGCCTGGGGGCGGGTGAGACGTGAGAGCACGGGTTCAATTTACGTGACGGGGATGTACGGCGCGGCGCGGCCCGAGGCGGCGGGTGGGTTCGCCGCGCCGGGAGGCTTGAGCACGGTGGGTGCGGGCTGCGCCGTGGGAGCCGAGCACGGAACCGCGGCCCGAGCGCCGAGCCGGGGGGCCGAGCGCAGGGGCCGCGACCCGAGCGCCGAGCGTCGTCTTCGTCCGCGGCCGCGCGACGGCTGGTCACGCGGCTCCCCGCGCCCCCGACCTGAGCCCTTGTGACCACCGAGGCGACGGAAAGGGCGAGCACCCGGCCAGACACCCGGCCCACGCCCGTGCGCCAGATCGCACCGGGCCCACGCCCGTGAGCCAGACCACCCCCGCCGACCGCCCCACAGGACACCGAGGCGGAACCGTCAGCGCAGCGCTTCCGCCACTTCCCGTGCCGCCTCCACCACCCGTGGGCCCACCCGCTCGGGGACGGAGTCCGCGAGCATCACCACGCCCACGCTGCCCTCCACACCGGTCACACCCACCAGCGGGGCCGCCGCGCCGCACGCGCCGGTCTCCAGTTCGCCCTGGGTCAGGGTGTACGCCGGCTCCGCCGAGGGGAACCGCCGCGCGGCGAGGATCGCCCGGCCCGCCGCGCCCCGGTCCAGGGGGTGGCGGAAGCCCGCGCGGTACGCCACGTGGTAGTCCGTCCACGTCGGCTCGACCACCGCCACCGCCAGCGCCTCCGTGCCGTCGACCAGCGTGAGATGCGCCGTCGCCCCTATCTCCTCCGCCAGCGACCGCAGCGCGGGCAACGCGGCCTCGCGCACCAGCGGATGCACCTGGCGCCCGAGCCGCAGCACCCCCAGTCCGACCCGGGCCCGGCCGCCCAGGTCCCGTCGTACCAGAGCGTGCTGCTCCAGGGTGGCGAGCAGCCGGTACACCACGGTCCGGTTCACGCCCAGTTTGTTGGACAGCTCGGTGACGGTGAGCCCGTGGTCGGTGTCGGCGAGCAGCTTGAGGACCCGTAGTCCCCGGTCGAGCGTCTGAGAGGTCTCCGCGGTCACGACCCCCACTCCTTCGGCGGGTAGGTCGGCGAGCCCCCGAGCGGACAATGCGTCACCGAGTCCCGTCGGCGACGCGCTCCAGAGGCCGCCGATCGGCAGGACGGCCCGGCGGCTCCGGACCCTGTCGCTTTCACGGCTGCGCTCCGCGGCGGCGCTGCCACGGGGCGTTGCGTAGCGGGACAGTAGCGAAGGGGGTTCGCTGAGCGAAAGCCTTCGTCCAGAATCCGGGCAGGGACGGAGGCGAACTGACGGTATTGGTCCGGATACGTACGGCAGCGTAACTCCGCCGGTCCGTACCCGTGGGTACCCGTCAGCACCCCGTCCGCAGCGTCACCGCATCCGCGTGGCCCACTCCTGCACCTTGGCGATCCGCTGCTTCAGCTGTCCCGCCGTCGCCTCCGCGCTCGGCGGGCCGCCGCACACCCGCCGCAGCTCGGTGTGGATCACCCCGTGCGGCTTGCCGCTCTGGTGGACGTACGCGCTGACGAGCGTGTTGAGCCGCTTGCGCAGCTCCATCATCTCCTTGTGGGAGACGACGGGCCGCCGCTCGGCGGGCAGTTCGAGCAGGTCGGCCTCGGTGTCCGGCTTCTTCTTGCTGTGCGCGATCTGCCGGGCCTGCCGCTTCTGGAGCAGCATCTGCACCTGCTCGGGCTCCAGCAGTCCGGGGATGCCGAGGTAGTCCTGCTCCTCCTCGCTGCCCGGATGCGCCTGCATGCCGAACTCGGCGCCGTCGTAGAGCACCCGGTCGAAGACGGCATCGGACTCCAGGGCCTCGAAGGAGAACTGCTCCTGCTCGCCGGTGTCCTCGTCCTGCTCCTTGTTCGCCTCCTCCATCTCCTTCTCGGATTCGGCGTACGGGTCCTCCTCGCCCTCCTTCTTCGGCTTGTCGAGGGCGTGGTCCCGTTCCTTCTCCATCTCGTTGGCGAAGGTCAGCAGGTCGGGCACCGTCGGCAGGAAGACGGAGGCCGTCTCGCCGCGCCGCCGGGACCGCACGAAACGACCGACGGCCTGCGCGAAGAACAGCGGCGTGGAGATCGTCGTGGCGTACACACCGACCGCGAGGCGGGGCACGTCGACGCCCTCGGACACCATGCGCACCGCGACCATCCAGCGGTCGTGGCTCGCGCTGAAGTCGTCGATGCGCTTGGAGGCACCCGCGTCGTCGGACAGGACGAGCGTGGCCTTCGTGCCGGTGATCTCGCGGATCAGCTTGGCGTAGGCGCGGGCGGAGTCCTGGTCGGAGGCGATGACCAGGGCACCGGCGTCCGGGATGGCCTTCCGGACCTCGGTGAGCCGCTGGTCGGCGGCGCGCAGCACGCTGGGCATCCAGTCGCCGCGCGGGTCGAGCGCGGTGCGCCAGGCCTGGCTGACCGCGTCCTTGGTCATCGGCTCGCCGAGCCGCGCGGCGATCTCGTCGCCGGCCTTGGTGCGCCAGCGCATCTGGCCGCTGTACGAGAGGAAGATGACCGGCCGCACGACGCCGTCGGAGAGCGCGGAGCCGTACCCGTAGGTGTAGTCGGCGGAGGAGCGGCGGATGCCCGCGTTGTCCTCCTCGTAGGTCACGAACGGGATCGGGTTGGTGTCGGACCGGAACGGCGTACCGGTCAGCGCGAGCCGCCGGGTCGCCGGTTCGAACGCCTCCAGGCACGCCTCGCCCCAGGACTTGGAGTCGCCGGCGTGGTGGATCTCGTCCAGGATCACCAGGGTCTTGCGCTGCTCGGCGCGGTTGCGGTGCAGCATGGGCCGCACACCGACACCGGCGTACGTGACCGCGACCCCGTCGTACTCGCGGCCGAGCGGCCCGGCGCTGTACTCGGGGTCGAGCTTGATCCCGATGCGCGCCGCCGCCTCGGCCCACTGCTTCTTCAGGTGCTCGGTGGGCGCGACCACGGTCACCTGCTGCACCACGTGGTGGTGGAGCAGCCACGAGGCCAGCGTCAGCGCGAAGGTGGTCTTGCCGGCGCCGGGTGTGGCGACGGCGAGGAAGTCACGCGGTTGCTCCTGGATGTACTTCTCCATCGCCCCCTGCTGCCAGGCACGCAGCTTGCTGGCGGTACCCCACGGCGCGCGGCCGGGGAAGGCGGGGGACAGATGGTGGGAGTGCGCGGAGGCAGACATGGGGGCGGGCCCGGAGGGCCCTCCGTTGAGGGCGGTGGTGGGTGACGGGCGGGCGGTGGTAGTCACGGTCTCCGTGGTCAGGTTCAGTCGGCTACGTATGACAACCGGGCCACCCTACCGGCGCCGCCCGCCCCTCCGGCCCCGAACGCCCCCGCGCCGCCTCGGGGTGGGATTCACGTCACAACGGCCCCAGCCGCCCCGCGATCAGACCCACGCCGCCCCGCGCCCCCGGCCGCCACATCGATGACCAGCGCGTACGCCGCGTCCTGGTCGACCCCGGCGAGACCGACCCCGTCGAGGGCGAGGAAGGCGGCGATGGCGAGCCGCGCGGTGCGCTTGTCGCCGTCCACCAGCGGGTGGTTCGCGGCGAGGGCGTGCGGCAGGGTGGCGGCCTGTTCGTACCGGTCCTCGTCGGCGGCCGTGCCGGACATCCGGGCGCGCGGCCGGTGCACGGCGGACGCGAACGGCCCCGGCTCCCGCGCCCGCGGCGTCCGGCCGCCGAAGGCGAGCGCGGCGAAGCGAGCGCGGCGAAGCGAGCGCGGCGAAGCGAGCGCGGCGAAGCGAGCGCGGCGAAGCGAGCGCGGCGAAGGTGATGCCGTCGGCGACGGTAAGACGGCGGGTGTTGCGGCCGGTCGTCCGCCGAGCCTGCGCAGCGGCGCGGCGGGGGCGGGGGCGAGCCGCTCGGCGGTCCCGCGCACGCCCGCCTCCTCCGCGGCCAGGTACCGGCGTACGGCCTCCGCCACCGCCTGCTCCGGGGTGCGCCCCTGCGCGTCGGCGAGGGCGGACAGGGCCTGGCGGGTGGTGGGACCGTGTCACGGTCAGCGGCCGCACGGGAGCCGCCGCAGACGCGTGGTCACGGACCGGCCACGGGTTCACGAGCCCTCCGGCGCCGCCCGTCTCACCCGCTCGCCGCTCCCGCACCGCGTCGTCACCCACACGCCCGCCAGCGCCACCACCGCCATCGACAGGAAGACGACGGCGAAGGCGGCGGGATGGGCGGAGGTGGCCGCCGAGGTGGCGGAGGTGCCCCCGCCGAGGGCCGCGAAGGCGGCGCCCGCGGCGGCGAGGAGGAGGGCGTTGGAGAGGGCGTCGGAGATCTGGAGCGCGGCGGAGTTGGCGCCGGCCTCCTCCGGGGCGGACAGACGCAGCAGCAGGACGCTGGTGGACGAGATCACCAGGCCCATGCCGAGGCAGCCGAAGGCCCAGACGACGGCGACGATCCAGGCCGGCACGGAGTGCAGCAGCACGCTCGGCGCGCTCAGCAGCGCGGCGACGACCAGGACCATGCCGGCGGTCATCAGCCGTTCCCGGTACGGCGCGAGGCGCGGGCGGGACTGCAACCAGGAGCCCAGCGCCCAGGTGCCGCCGCCCGCGGCGAGCGAGAGGCCCGCGAGCGTCGGCGACAGGCCGCGCTGGGTGACCAGCATCAGCGGCACGAAGGACTCCGCGGCCACGAAGGAACCGGCGCACACACCGCGCAGCAGCACGACGGAGGGCAGGCCGCGGGCGGCGCGGTAGGTGCCGCGGGGCAGCAGGCCGAGGACGGCGGGCACGAGCAGGGCGGCGCCGGCCGCGCCGGGGATCAGGGAGAGGGGACGCGGGTCCTGCGCGGCGTACTGGACGAGGCCGGCGCCGAGCGCGATGCCGAGGGCGAGCCGGATGCGCCGGCGGTCGAGGGGCGCGGCGGCGGCGTCCGCGTCGACCGGTCCGGACGCCCGGCGGCGTATCTGGGGCAGGGCGAGGGCCAGCGGGAACACGACCAGGACCGGGATGCCGAGGAACACCCAGCGCCAGCCGAGCTGTTCGGTGACGGCGCCGGAGGCGAGGGGGCCGACGATGGAGGGTACGACCCAGCCGGCCGCGAACGCCGCCATGATCGCGGGGCGCAGGCGCTCGGGGTAGGCCCGGCCGACGACCACGTACAGCGCGACGATGACGAGCCCACCGCCGAGCCCCTGCACGGCCCGGCCGAGGATGAACACCCACATCGTCCCCGCGGTCCCGGCTATCACCAGGCCCGCCGCGAAGGCGCCGATGCCGGTGGTCAGCGCGGCGAGCGGGCCGCGGCGGTCGGCCCACTGGCCGGCGAGGACCATGCCGAAGAGGCTGGTGGTGAAGAACCCGGAGAACGCGAAGGCGTACTGCGCGACGCCGTCCAGCTCACGAGCCGCGACGGGCATCGCCGTACCGACGGCGGTCGCCTCGAAGGCGATCAGGAACACGACGGACACGATGCCGACACTCAGCGCCCGGAACGACCGCCCCAGCACTCCGCCGTCCTGTTCGACGGCGCCTTCCACCACGTCCTCGACACGGGACCCCAGCACACTCATGCCCGTCAGCGTAAGGCGCGCAACCTCGGATGACCCCTGTCCGAAGCCTCCCTTCCCCTGCGACCTTGGACCTACGTCCCCCTCCGGTGAACGCCGTATGGCAGTCACATTGCAGCCGCGCCGGATCCCTTGAGTCCCCCTTCCGCTCCGCCCTACGGTCTTCTCGTCGGCACGGCCGTGTGCCCGAGTGGTTCAGGGACTCGCCTGCAAAGCGAGTTACGCGGGTTCGATTCCCGCCACGGCCTCACAACAGCGACCGGACGCACCCGGGCGGCCGAAGGGCCCGCCCGCGCGGCATCCGGCAGCGGGCTCCGCCCGCGGGGAGTCACGCGGGTTCGCGTCCCGCCACGGCGTCCTGTCCGGGCGGGGTGTTCTCAGAGCACCCCGCCCGCCTCGTCCTGGAAGGACTCCGTCCAGTAGTGCCAGGTGGCGCCCGGCAGGGTGGACGTGGGGTCGATCGTGGTCAGGGTGTGGAGCATCGCGGCGGCCAGCTGGTCGTAGGCGTCCGTGGTCAGCTCGTGGGAGAGGTGGTGGTCGATGGTGCGTTCGTGGTGGAGGAGCCAGAGGGTGAACGCGAGGGTGGAGACGTCGGTGTTGAGGGGGCACAGGGCGGCGTCGGGTTCGGAGAAGGTGAGAACCGCGCCGGTGCGGCCGTCGACCACCAGGCTGGTGTCCTCGACCAGGTAACCCAGACGGATCAAGTGGTCGCAGTGGGCCGGGAGTTCGGCGAGGCGGTAGTCGCCGTGGTCCTGGGTGAAGTGTTCGCGCAGGGTCGGCAGCGGGGCGTCCGGGTCGGTGAAGAAGAGGACGGCCTCCTCGGGCAGTCCGGCCTCGCGCAGGAAGCGGCGGGTCGGCTCGTGGGTGAGCGTCGCCGGGAAGTCGACGTCCTCGAAGCGCGCCACCCGGCCGTGCCCGAACTCCTGGTCGAGGACGCGCGCGGAAACGTCCAGGGTGAGCCCGGACGCGGTGCCCGGCCCCGCGACCAGTGCGAGCGGACGGATCAGCGCCGCCGCCTTCCAGTACGGCGGCACCCGGCCGTCGGTGCCCTCCTCGAACAGCGCGAGCAGCCGGCGGGACGCCTCGGCGACCGTCTTCGGGCCGTACTGGCCGGCCAGGGAGGCGAACCGGCCGCGCAGGCCCGCCAGTTCCTCGGTGACCGCCGCGAAGCGCAGCAGCGTGGGCAGGGAGGGCGCGAAGGGGCGCCACTCGGACGGGTCGCGCAGGTACGCCGTCGTGACCTCGCCCGTGTCGCCGTCGAGCAGGATCGACTCCCGCTCCATGCCGGCCGGGTTGAGCAGCTCGCCTATCACCAGGCGGTCCCGCAGCTCCTCCGCCAGGTGGAAGGGCCCGTCCGCCGCGTCCGCGAGGGTGCGCAGGCCGTGCGCGCGCAGCGGGGAGAACGTCAGCACATCGGTGACGGCGGGCAGCCCCGCACCCGCGAGCAGGCCGCGCGTCGCGGCATGCGTGACATGGCGGTCCAGCTCGGCCTCGGTCAGCGTGATCGCCGCCGTCCCGGCATCCGTCGTCGTACCCATCGCTCCCCCGCGGACGTGCCCGTGCGTGACAAAGTACGGGCGCCCGTGCGCGGCTCCCCCACCGCTGAGCACACTACGCCGCCCCACTGACAACGCCCCTCGCGGGAAAGGACGTCAGACGACGCCGACGCGTTGCCCGCCGGTGGTCACTGGGCGGTGACCACGGCCGCCTGGGGGCGGATCGGGAGCCGGTTGACCGGGCGGCCGGTGGCCGCGCGGACGGCGGAGGCGATGGCCGCCGGGGACGTCACCACCGGCACAGCGCTGACCGACTTGGCGCCGAAGGGCGCGACCACGTCCCGCTCCTCCACCAGCTTGACGATCCGGATGTCCGGCGCGTCCAACGCGGTCGGCAGGGCGTAGCCGGTCAGGTCGGGATGGCGGATCAGCCCGCGCGGGGTGCGCAGGTTCTCGGTGAGCGCGATGCCCACGCCCTGGGTGACACCCGCCTCGATCCGCGCCGCCAGCTGGGCGGGGTTGAGCACCCGGCCCACGTCCTGGGCGACGGCCAGCTCCACCACCCGGACCGAGCCCAGCTCGATGTCCACGTCCACCACGGCGCGGATCGCGCAGAACGCGAGGCCCACGAACGCGTCGCCCTGCCCGGCCGCGTCCAGTGGCTCGGTGGGGTGCGGCCGGCACTGCGCGGTCGCCCACAGCTCCTTGCCGTCCAGCGCCTCGGCGACGGTGGTCGACAGCACGCCGTCGTACGACGTGATCTTGCCGTCGTTGATCTGGAGCAGCTCGGTCGACATGCCGAACGTGTGGGCCAGCGGCTGGAGGAGCTGGGTGCGGACCATCTTCGCCGCCCGCTCCACCGCGCCGCCCGACACCCAGGTGTGCCGTCCCCGGCAGCCCGCGCCGGACGGCGGCTGGTCGGTGTCGACCGGGGCGACGCGCACCTCCTCGACGCCGAGGGTCTCCTGCACGATCTGCCGGGCCAGCGTGGTGAATCCCTGGCCGGTCTCCACGGCCGCGCACAGCACGGTGGCGACGCCGTCGTGGACCTTGACTGTCGCCGTGGACACCTCGTCGGCGCCCTCCGCGCCGAGCATGTGCACCATGCCGAGGCCGTAGCCGACGCCCCGGCGCACCGCGCCCGGCTCCCCCGCGCCCTCGGGCCCGCCGGGCAGCAGCCAGTCGTCCTCGGGGGTGTCCTTGGGCAGCGCCGGGAGCGGGAAGTCCCGTACCGCCTGGAGGAGTTCGGCGACCGGGGCCGGGCAGGTCACGGTCTGGCCGATGGGCAGCACGTCACCCGTCGAAAGGACGTTGCGCAGCCGCAGTTCGGCCGGGTCCACGTCCAGCTTCCGGGCGAGCTTGTCCATCTGGGCCTCGTACGCGGCGCACACCTGCATCGCGCCCTCGCCGCGCACATGGCCGGAGGGCGGGTTGTTGGTGCGTACGGCCCAGCCCTCGATGAAGGCGTTCGGGACGACGTACGGCCCGCACGCGAAGGAGACCGCGGCCGCCAGCGCCTGCGCGGAGGTGTCGGCGTACGCGCCCGCGTCCAGCAGGATCTGCGCCTCCACCTTCACCAGCCTGCCCTCGGCGTCGGCGTGATGGCGGTAGCGCAGGAGGGTGGGGTGGCGGTGGGGGTGGCCGAGGAAGGACTCCTCGCGGCTCGCGGTGAGCTTCACCGGGCAGCCGGTGCGCAACGCCAGCAGGCCGAGCGGGAGTTGGAAGCTCTGGTCCTCGCGGTCGGCGGTGGCGCCGGGCACCCCGGTGACCACGATCTTCACCCGATCCGGGGACAACCCGAAGCACGCGGCGGCGGTGTTGCGGTCGTGGTGCGGGTCGGTGGAGGCCAGGTACAGCTCCACGCCGCCGTCGGGACGCGGCACGGCGAGACCGGCCTCGGCGCCGATCGGGGCCGGGTCCTGGCGGCCGATGCGGTACAGCCCCTCGACCACGACCTCGCCGACCGCCTCCGCGTCGCCGTGGCGCAGCGGGATGTGCCGGATCAGGTTGCCGTCCGGGTGCAGGGGTTCGGCCTCGAACGCCTGCTCGGGATCGGTCACCGGGTCGAGGATCTCGTACTCGACGATGATCGCGGCCGCGGCCATCCGCGCGGTGTCCGGGTGGTCGGCGGCGACGGCGGCGATGGGCTCGCCGTGGTGCCGTACGACCTCGGCGGCGAACACCGGCCGGTCGGGGACGCCCCGGCCGTGGCGGGGGGTGCCGGGCACGTCCTCGTGGGTGATGACGGCGCGCACGCCGGGCATCTCGCGGGCGTGCGAGGTGTCGACGGACACGATCCGCGCGTGCGCGTGCGGAGAGCGCAGGACGGCCGCCCAGAGCAGGCCCTCGGCCCACAGGTCGGCGGCGTACGGGAAGGTGCCCTCGGTCTTGGCGCGGGCGTCCGCGTGCGGCAGCGAGACGCCGAGGCCGTGCGGTGCCGCCTCGGGCTCGGGAGCGGACTCGGTGGCGGTGGTCGCGGTGGCGGCTTCGTTGCTCACGCCTGGCCTCCGTCCTGGCCGTAGTGCTGGTCGTACGGGCCGGGCGTGTCGCCGTAGCCGTCAGGGGTGGGTGGCGGCGTGTCGAACGCGCCCGGCGCCTCGAACAGCGACGGGCCGACGCCGTGGCCCGCCTGGTGCGGCACGTGCGCGTCGTCGGCGTCCGCGTCCGTCTCCGCCTCGGTGGCGTGCGCGGCCTCGCGTTCGGCGACGACCTCCTGGACGGCCTGTACGACGCCCCGGTAGCCGGAGCAGCGGCACAGGTTGCCGCACAGGGCCTGCCGGGTCTCCAGTTCGGTCGGCGCGGGGTTGCCCTCCAGCAGGTCGTGCACGGTCATCGCCATGCCGGGCACGCAGAAGCCGCACTGCACGGCGCCGCAACGGGCCAGCGCCCGCTGCACGTCCGAGGGCTGCCCGTCCTGGGCCAGCCCCTCCACCGTGCGCACCTCGGTACCGGCCGCGGTGACCGCCGGGACCAGGCAGGAGGCCACGAGCCGCCCGTCGACCTGCACGTTGCAGGCTCCGCACTCGCCCTGCGAGCAACCGTCCTTCGCCCCCGCGAGCCCGAGCCGCTCCCGCAGCACGTACAACAGCGACTCCCCGATCCAGGCGTCGGTGACGGGCCGGTCGGCGCCGTTGACGCGCAGGACGTAGGAGGCGAGGGGATGGTCGTCGTGGGGCGGGAGCGGGGCGGGCTCCTCGGGCTGTTCGGGCCGCTCGGCCTCCGCGGCGTCGGCGTGTCCGGCCGCGTCCGACGGCGGGGCCGGCGTGTCGCCGTCGTGCGCCGGTGCGGGGACCGCGGGCGCGGCGGCCGGGGGCGCGGGCGTGTCGGACCGCTGCTCCGGGACACCGGGCACGGGCGCGCCGGAGCGCTGTTCGGGCACGAGGGGTGCGGCCGGGTCGCCGGTGGCCGAGGGGGTCCCGTACGCCGGCGTGGCGGCCGGGTCGGGGGCTGTGTCCCGCGCCGCGCCCGGCTGCGCGGCCTCGGGCGCGGCGGCCGGGTCCGCGTGTCCGGCGGGGCCGTCCGCGGGGTGCTCGGGGGCCGCCTGGTCACCGTCCACGGGGACGCCGGCGGGCGGCGTGTGGTGCTCCGCCGCGGCACCCTGCCGGTCCGCCTCCTCCGGTTGCCCGGCCTGCGGGTGGCCGCCCGGGGAGGGGTACGACGTCTCGCCGGGGGCCGACGGGAGGTGAGCGGGGTCGGGGTGGCCCGGCCGGGTGTGGTCCGACTCGGTGTGGCCCGGCTCCGTGCGCGCGGAATCGGGGTGACCGGCCTGCTCGTACGCGCCCTGCTCGTGGGCCTCCCGGCCGTGCGCGCCCCGCGGCGCGTCCGCCCGGTCCTGCCCGGACCCCGGACGGGCGCCCGGCCCCTGCGGGTGCGCGGCCGGCGCGGGACCGGCCTGGGGCGCCTGGCCGTGCGCGGCCTCCGCGTGCCCCGGCTGCCCGTGCCCGGCCTCGCCGAGCGGGCCTTCTATGCGACCGTCCCGCCCGTGCGCGGCGCTCTCCTGCGCCCCGTGCGGACCCGGTACGGCCACGCCGTCCGTCTGCCCCGCCTGCTCGTAGCCGCCCTGGCCGTACGCGTCCTGCGCGTGCCCGGCATGGTCGTGCGCGTCCTGAGCGTGCCCGGCACCGTCGGACGCGTCCTGAACGTGCCCGGCACCGTCGTACGCACCCGGCGCCGGCCCGTCCTGCCCCAGGCCGCCCTGCGCGTACGCGTCGCGCCCCGGCGTGTCCTGGCCGTACCCGCCCTGCACAGCGCCCGTTCGCCCCTGCGCGCCCCGCGCGTGACCGGCCTGCTCCGGCGCGTCCGGCACGACCCCGGCCTGCCCGTGGGCACCGTGCCCATACGGCGCCGGGTCCGCCTGCTCCCGCACGCCCTGCTCGTGGCCGGGATGGTCCTGCCCGGCCTGTCCGGGCCCCACCTGCTCATACGCGCCCTGCGCACGCCCCTGTCGGCGCGCCCTGCGCGCGCCCCCGGCCCGCCGCCGCGCGTCCTCCGCGCCCTCGGCGCCGAAGTCCGCGTGTCCGCCGGACCCGGGGTCGTACGCCCCGGCGCCGTACGCCTCGCCCTCCGCGTGCCCGGTACCGAAGTCCCCGTGCCCGCGCGGGCCGTACGCCTCGGCGTGTCCGCCGGCCTCGGCCCCGTACGTCCCGCCCTCGGGGTGTCCCCCGGGTCCCGCGCCGTACCCCTCGCCGGTCCCGAGGCCGTCCGGCCCCGAATCCGTGCCCCGCGCGGTCTCGCCCTGGTCCCCCCAGGGCTGCCCCGCGTTCGTGGCCCAGGGCGCCGCCGCGCCGCCCGGGAGCGTGGCCGGCGGGGTGCCGCCCCACTGCTCCACCAGGGACGACGTCGTGAACTCGCCCGATTCGTCGGGGATTTCCCCTCCGGCGACGGGGATCGACCACTGCCCGGTGACGTCGTGGCCGGGCGCGGCGGGAGCCGCGGGCTCCTCGAAGTTCCAGTGCTGCGTGGCCGCGGGGTCGTACGTGAAGCGGTCGCCGCCCTGCGTGGCCCCCTGTCCGGTGTTCGGGTCGGGCCACTGGCCGCCGCCCTGACCGCCGTTCGGGTCGGGCCACCCGCCGCCGCCCTCCGCCGCGGGCCAGCCGCCCGCGGGCGCCTGCGGGATGCGCGGCGGCACGTAGCCGTGGCCCGGCGCGGCCAGCGGGCTGTCGCCGGACAGCAGGGCGTCTATGCCGCCCTCGGGGAGCTTGACGAAGGCGGTGGCGCCGTCGTCGTAGTCGCCCTGGGGCAGCGGGTTCCAGCGTCCGCCGCCCTCGGGGGTGCCCTCTCCGTGCTGGTCGTCGGTCACGACAGCGCCCTCCCCAGTGCTCGTCGGGCCAGCGCGGCGACGGTGCGCCGCAGGTGCAGTACGGCGGGCGGCAGCGACGGCACCGTGCCGTCCGCCTCCGGCGCCGGGTCGGGGATGCAGGCCGCGGCGACGTACTCGCCGAAGGCGCTCAGCGCCTCGGGGACGAGCGCGCGGTCGTTGTCCCAGTCGATGAGCTGCGCGACCCACTGCTCGGCCTCCAGCGGCCGCAGCGGCATCGGCGCTATGGCCCCGACGGCGCAGCGCACCCCGCGCCGGGCGGGGTCGAGGACCAGGGCCACGGAGGCCAGCGCGCGGCCGGGTCCGGTGCGTCCGGTCGCCTTCAGGAAGACCTGCGGCGCGTGCAGCAGCGGCACCCGCACGAAGCCGATGAGTTCGCCGGCGCCCAGCATCTCCACGCCCGCCAGCAGGTGCGAGACCGGGACCTCCCGGCGCGCCCCGCCCGGCCCGGCGACGATGAGCGTGGCCTCCAGCGCGGCGAGCACCGGCAGCGCGTCCCCGGTGGGCGCGGCGGAGGCGATGTTGCCGCCCAGGGTGCCCGCGTTGCGGATGTGCGGCGGGCCGGCGGCGCGCGCGGCGGCGGCCAGCGCCGGGATGAGGGCGGCGAAGTCGGGGCGGCCCATGCGCGCGTGGGTGAGCCCGGCGCCGAGCAGCGCGTGGCCGTCCTGGTACTGCCAGCCGCGGATCTCGCTGATCCGGCCGAGGCCGACCAGGGCGGCGGGCCTGAGCTGTCCGGAGTTGACGGCGGCCATCAGATCCGTGCCACCCGCGACCGGGACCGCGGTGGGCATCGCGGCGAGCGCCGCCACCGCCTCGTCCAGCGTCGTGGGCAGCGTGACGGCCTGCCCCGCCTGCGGTGCGTGCGTGGTCAACCCGGCTGCCCCTTCCCGCTGCCCCACATGGTCCCGCCTGTTGCGCCGTACGGTACGTGCTGACAGGGCGGACGTGGCAACTCTGGCACATCTTCGCAAGGCTCGAACGCGGGGGTCCGCTAGGAGGCGTTCGCCCACCTCACCGAGGAGATGAGCCGGTTTCGCACCGCATCACCGGTGCATACGAATTGCCACTCTTCGGTGATGCTGCCGGGGTTTTTCCGTTATCTGTTCTATCCGCGCCACCTGTTCCGTCTGCTCCGTACCGCTCCGGCTGTTCCGGCTGTCGGCTGTCCCGGCTGTTTCCGGCTGTTTCCGGCTGTTCCCTCCGCGTTGGCCGACCCGACCCTTGGGGTCCACGTGGCGTGATCCCTCCGTTCGGTCCGGCCTGTTGGGCTCTACCTGCGCGGCGGCGGTCCGTCGAGCGGGCGGCCCGGCACTCCCGGGCGCCGCTGCCACGGCCGGGGTCCGGCCGGCGGCCGGTAGGCGACGCCCAGGGCGTCAAGTCGCCGGTAGTGGACGCCCATCCGGCGCTCGAAGTCCGCGAAGTCCCGTGCCGCGGGCGCGGGCAGCCGGCTCCAGGCGACCTCCGCGAACGCGGCGAGCCGGGGAAACGCCTGGTAGTCCACGCGCCCGGCGTCCTCCAGGACCTCGGTCCACACGTTGGCCTGGGTGCCGAGGACGTGCCGCGCCTCGGTCTCGGTGAGCGCGGCCGGTACCGGCTCGAAGCGGTAGACGTCCTCCAGGGTGCGCACGAAGCCGATCGGTACGGGTTCCTCCTCGCCGGGGGCCTGGCGGTGGTCGAGGTACACGTACTGCTCCGGACACATGACCACGTCGTGACCGGCCCGCGCGGCGGTGACACCGCCCTCGTAGCCGCGCCAGAGGAGACCGCGGCACCCGGCGCGAGCCCGCCCTCCAGGATCTCGTCCCAGCCGATCAGCCGGCGCCCGCGCGCGGCGAGCCAGGCGTCGAAATGCCGGACGAACCAGGACTGGAGCTGGTCCTCGTTCGCGAGGCCCAGTTCGGCGATGCGTTTCCGGGCGGCGGGCGACTTCCGCCACTGGTCCTTCGGGCATTCGTCACCACCGATGTGGATGAACCGTGAGGGGAACATCTCCAGGACCTCCTCGAACACCCCTTCGTAAAAGCGCAGGGTGGTGTCGGCGGGAGCCAGTACGTTGGGGTTGATCCCCCAGGTGTCCCAGACGGAGAGTGCGGTCGTGTCGACGACGTCGGTGTTGCCGAGTTCCGGGTACGCGGCGACGGCGGCCTGCGAATGTCCGGGCACGTCGATCTCGGGCACGACGGTGATATGCCGCTCGGCCGCATAAGCCACGATTTCCCGGATGTCGTCCTGGGTGTAGTAACCCCCGTGCGGCTTCTCCTCCCATCGCGGCGAGGCCCGGTGCCCGCATTTCGTCCGCGCCCGCCAGGAGCCCGTCTCGGTCAGTTTCGGATACCGCCTGATCTCGATCCGCCAGCCCTGATCGTCCGTCAGATGCAGATGCAGCACATTGAGTTTGTGCGCCGCCATCAGATCGAGATAGCGCAACACCCCGTCCTTGGGCATGAAGTGCCGGGCCACGTCGAGCAACAGCCCGCGCCAGCCGAACCGGGGACCGTCGCGCACGGTGACCGCGGGGAATTCCCAGGTGTCGCGACGGCTGACGGGAGCACGCCGGAAAGCCTCGGGCCCGAGCAACTGCCGGAAGGTTCCCGCGGCCCAGAACAGCCCGGCTTCGCTCGCCCCGTCGAGGGTGACCGACCGGTTTTCGGCGGACAGCCGGTACGCCTCGGGGCCGCCGGGTCCGTCCGCGAGAGCGGGCACGATCCGCAGCCGTACCCGGCCGTCCCGTATACGACTCTCCCCCTCGCGGTACGGCGCGAGGGGCAGCCCGGTCGCCGCGCCGACGGCGGACCACAGCCAGCGCGCCACCCGCTCGGTACCCTCCGCGGCCTCGATCCGGGTCCTCGCGTCGACCACACAGCGGGCGCCCGACAGCGAGACCTCGCCCGGTGCCGGGATCAGCGCCACCGCGTCCTCGGCCGGAACCGTCCCCCCGCCGCCGATGTCACCCATGTGACCTCCACGCCCCGTGTCGCACCGTGCGCACCAGCCGTTCGCCCCGCACGACCAGCCGGTCCGTACGGAGGCCAGGACCGCCGGTCCGCGGCCACAAGAGGACTCGACCACTCGGCGCACCGGGCCGCGCGGATTGCGCAGGGCGGAGGGCCCCGGCGCACGCCGAAGCGCGCCGGGGCCCCGGAAACCGCCGTCTCAACGGGGGCGGGGGGCCTTACTTGCCCTTGCCCTTGTCGCCGCCCTTGCCCTTGTCGTCGCCGCCGCTGCCCATGGACTCGTAGATCTCCTTGCACATGGGGCACACGGGGTACTTCTTCGGGTCGCGGCCCGGCACCCAGACCTTGCCGCACAGCGCCACGACGGGGGTGCCGTCGAGGGCGCTCGCCATGATCTTGTCCTTCTGGACGTAGTGGGCGAAGCGCTCGTGGTCGCCGTCGCCGTGGGACACCTGTGGCGTCGGCTCTACGAGGGTCCCCGTACCAGTCCCGCGCTCGGGCTCAAGAGTGCTCATACCGCCCAGGGTACTGAAACGCCCGGGTATCAGTTGAGCGAAGGGTCGTCCGGATACGTGGCCACCATCGCCAGTTCGCTGCGCTGGCGGCGCAGCACCTCGCGCCACAGCCGTTCGGGCTCCGGCGACGACACGTCGCCCGGCTCGGACTCGACCACGTACCAGGCGCCCTCGGCCAGCTCGTCCTCCAGCTGGCCGGGCCCCCAGCCGGCGTACCCGGCGAAGATCCGCAGCGAGCCGACGGCTGGGGCGAGCAGCTCGGGCGGCGCCTCCAGGTCGACCAGGCCGATCGCGCCGTGCACCCGCCGCCAGCCCAGCGGGGCCCGCTCGCCGTTCGCCCCTCCGGGGATGACCGCGACGCCGAGCGCCGAGTCCAGCGAGACGGGACCGCCCTGGAAGACGACGCCGGGCTCGCCGGTGAGTTCGGCCCAGCCCTCCAGGATGTCGCCGACGCCCACCGGGGTGGGGCGGTTGAGGACGACGCCGAGGGAACCCTCCTCGTCGTGGTCGAGGAGGAGCACCACCGCGCGGTCGAAGTTCGGGTCCGCCAGGGCGGGGGTGGCCACGAGCAGCCGCCCTGTGAGCGAGGACACCTCGGTCATGCCAGACATGATCCCGCATCTTCCCCGGGAGTGGGGAGCCAATCGGCGTGCGGGAGTGAACGCAGCTCAGGGAGCGTGGAAGCAGCCCCGGCGCACGCCTGCCGCACGGTGACCCCATGTGCCCGATCGCAAACGGTTCGTGTTGTGACACACCCATGACGCGACAGGGCGGTCCGCGGACTTACGGGCGGGGGGTGATCGGCGATTACCCTGTCCCACGGCCCGCCCGGTGATCGGCGGTCCCCTGCCCATCTGATCGGAACGCGAGATTGATGACCGTCAACGACGATGTCCTGCTTGTCCACGGCGGAAACCCGCTTGAGGGCGAGATCCGTGTCCGCGGTGCGAAGAACCTCGTGCCGAAGGCCATGGTCGCCGCGCTGCTCGGCAGCGCGCCGAGCCGGCTGCGCAACGTTCCGGACATCCGCGACGTGCGCGTCGTACGCGGGCTGCTCCAGCTGCACGGCGTGACGGTCCGTCCGGGCGAGGAGCCCGGCGAGCTGGTGCTGGACCCGACGCACGTCGAGAGCGCCAACGTGGCTGACATCGATGCCCACGCCGGCTCCAGCCGCATCCCGATCCTGTTCTGCGGTCCGCTGCTGCACCGGCTCGGGCACGCGTTCATCCCCGGCCTCGGCGGCTGCGACATCGGCGGCCGGCCCATCGACTTCCACTTCGACGTGCTGCGGCAGTTCGGCGCGACCATCGAGAAGCGCGAGGGCGGGCAGTACCTGGAGGCGCCGAAGGGGCTGCGGGGCACGAAGATCCGGCTGCCGTACCCGTCGGTGGGCGCGACCGAGCAGGTGCTGCTGACGGCCGTGCTGGCCGAGGGCGTCACGGAGCTGTCCAACGCGGCGGTCGAGCCGGAGATCGAGGACCTCATCTGCGTGCTGCAGAAGATGGGCGCGATCATCGCGATGGACACCGACCGGACCATCCGCATCACCGGTGTGGACAAGCTGGGCGGCTACACCCACCGGGCCCTGTCGGACCGTCTGGAGGCCGCTTCCTGGGCCTCGGCGGCGCTCGCGACCAGCGGCAACATCTATGTCCGCGGCGCCCAGCAGCGCTCGATGATGACGTTCCTGAACACCTACCGCAAGGTCGGCGGCGCCTTCGAGATCGACGACGAGGGCATCCGCTTCTGGCACCCGGGCGGCCGGCTGAAGTCCATCGCGCTGGAGACGGACGTGCACCCCGGTTTCCAGACCGACTGGCAGCAGCCGCTGGTGGTGGCCCTCACCCAGGCTACGGGCCTGTCGATCATCCACGAGACGGTCTACGAGTCCCGGCTGGGCTTCACCTCGGCGCTCAACCAGATGGGCGCGCACATCCAGCTCTACCGCGAGTGCCTGGGCGGCTCCGACTGCCGCTTCGGCCAGCGCAACTTCCTGCACTCCGCGGTCGTCTCCGGACCGACCAAGCTCCAGGGCGCCGACCTGGTCATCCCCGACCTGCGTGGCGGCTTCTCGTACCTGATCGCGGCCCTCGCCGCCGAGGGCACCTCCCGGGTCCACGGCATCGACCTGATCAACCGCGGCTACGAGAACTTCATGGAGAAGCTCGTGGAACTGGGCGCCAAGGTCGAACTCCCGGGCAAGGCCCTCGGCTGACCGACCCCGAGCAAACAGCAAACAGGGCGGCCTCCTCCGACCGGAGGGGGCCGCCCTTTCGGCGTCGTGAGGACGCGGAGCGCCTGCGCGGAGCGCTTACTTACCCTTGGCCGCTTCCTTGAGCTTGGAGCCCGCGGTGACCTTCACGCTGAACCCGGCGGGGATGTTGATCGGCTCGCCGGTCTGCGGGTTGCGCGCGGTACGAGCGGCACGGTGGGTGCGCTCGAAGGTCAGGAAGCCGGGGATGGTGACCTTCTCGTCGCCCTTGGCGACGATCTCGCCGACGGTCTCGGCGAACGCGGCCAGCACGGCGTCGGCGTCCTTGCGGGTCACCTCGGCGCGGTCGGCCAGCGCGGCCACCAGCTCACTGCGGTTCATGTTGTTACTCCCGTGTTTTCTTGCCGTTGGGGTGTGCCACGCGGCGGTTATGCCCGCGGCACTGCGATGCCGATGCGCTCGCGCCCAGGGACGCATCCTGCCCCTACCTGCGGCGGGAAAGCCAATCCGGCACCCGTAGGAGTCGTGAGAACACCCTGGGGAGTCACACGAAAAGCGCCTGATCGGCGTCACCCTAGAGGGCGCTCGGCACCAGGTGGTTCCACGACGCGCCGTCGCGGGGGCCGCCGTGGCGATCCTCACAGCCCCTGGCACCCTACGACGCGCCGTGGTAAGTCGATCCGCCCTGGTCAGGCGGTTGCGGCGACCGCCCTGGCGGCCTCGCGGACGGCGCCGGCGACGGCGCCCGCGACCCTGTCGTTGAAGACGCTCGGAATGATGTAGTTCGGGTTCAGCTCGTCCTGCCCGACCACGTCGGCGAGGGCCTTCGCGGCGGCGAGCATCATCTCAGTGTTGACGGTACGGGACTGCGCGTCCAGCAGGCCGCGGAAGACGCCCGGGAAGACCAGCACGTTGTTGATCTGGTTGGGGAAGTCCGAGCGGCCGGTGGCCACCACGGCGGCCGTCTGGCGGGCGACCGCCGGGTCCACCTCGGGGTCCGGGTTCGCGAGCGCGAACACGATCGCACCGTCCGCCATGGCGGCCACGTCGTCGCCGTCCAGCACGTTCGGGGCCGAGACGCCGATGAAGACGTCGGCGCCGCGCACGGCCTCCTTCAGGGTGCCGGTGAGGCCCTCGGGGTTGGTGTTGTCGGCGATCCAGCGCAGCGGCGAGTCGGCCGGGGCGTCCACCAGGTCCTCGCGGCCCGCGTGCACCACACCGTGGATGTCGGCGACGACGGCGTTCTTGACTCCCGCCGCGAGCAGCAGCTTGAGGATGGCCGTACCGGCCGCGCCGGCGCCGGACATGACGACCCGGATGTTCTCGATCGCCTTGTCGGTGACGCGCAGCGCGTTGGTCAGGGCGGCCAGCACGACGATGGCGGTGCCGTGCTGGTCGTCGTGGAAGACGGGGATGTCCAGGGCCTCGCGCAGCCGCGCCTCGATCTCGAAGCAGCGGGGTGCGGAGATGTCCTCCAGGTTGATGCCCGCGAAGCCGGGGGCGATCGCCTTGACGATCTCCACGATCGCGTCGGTGTCCTGGGTGTCCAGGCAGAGCGGCCAGGCGTCGATGCCGGCGAAGCGCTTGAAGAGGGCCGCCTTGCCCTCCATGACGGGCAGCGCGGCCTTGGGGCCGATGTTGCCGAGGCCGAGCACCGCGGAACCGTCCGTCACGACCGCAACGGAGTTGCGCTTGATGGTGAGACGGCGGGCGTCCTCGGGGTTCTCGGCGATCGCCATGCAGACCCGGGCGACACCCGGCGTGTAGATCATGGAGAGGTCGTCACGGTTGCGGATGGGATGCTTGGACTGCATCTCGATCTTGCCGCCGAGGTGCATCAGGAAGGTACGGTCGGAGACCTTGCCGAGGGTGACGCCCTCGATGCCGCGCAGCTTCTCGACGATCTCCTCGGCGTGGGCCGTGGACGTGGCCGCGATGGTGACGTCGATGCGGAGCTTCTCGTGCCCGGACGCGGTGACGTCGAGGCCGGTCACCGAGCCTCCGGAGGACTCCACGGCGTTGGTGAGCTGCGAGACGGCGGTTCCGCTCGCGGGCACCTCCAGCCGGATGGTCATCGAGTAGGAGACGCTGGGCGCCGTTGCCATGGCCGACTTCCTCTGCTTTCACCGTGTCGCGAGTTGTGCCGTCCGATCGTCGCACCTACCGCTCAGTACGTGGTAGTCGCCCTCGGTTGCGGACGTTTTGTTCATGCGGGATTCCCCAGGACGCGCATCTTCGGAAAATTGCTTCCACCATACGAGATCCGATGGGCGCAAGAAAGAGGCCCACGTCACTTCCGTGACGTGGGCCTCCCACGTTGATGACACCGACCCGCCATGCTCGCCTCGCGGCAAGTGGTCCCTCGCAGGGACGAAGGTTGGGCCCGGGGGCTTGGATCGAGCCGGTGCCGTACCCAGGCTAACAAACGGATGCCGGGTGCCATTCCCCGAGTGCCGGGTTCACCGGAAACTC
Source organism: Streptomyces hygroscopicus subsp. hygroscopicus (assembly GCF_030269125.1). Lineage (GTDB taxonomy): Bacteria > Actinomycetota > Actinomycetes > Streptomycetales > Streptomycetaceae > Streptomyces > Streptomyces hygroscopicus_C. The sequence goes on from NZ_BSSM01000018.1 coordinate 100,345, forward strand.
AGTCGCGCAGCAGGTCCGGAACCCCGGCCGCGTCCGGCTCGTCCCGCTCCCCCGAGACCACCGTGAGCTGCTGGGTCGCCCGGGTGAGTGCCACGTAGAGCACCCGCAGCCCGGCCGGGGACTCGTCGGCGATCTCCGCGGGCGAGACGACGACCGTCGCGTCGTACTCCAGGCCCTTGGCCTCCAGGCTGCCGAGAGCCACCACCCGGTCGCCGAGCCCGGCCAGCCAGCGTCTCGCCTCCTCGCGCCGGTTCATCGCGACGACCACGCCGACCGTGCCGTCCACCAGGCCGAGCAGCCGCTCCGCCTCGGCCCGCACGGCGGCCTGGAGGGACTCCTGGACGACGGTGAAGCGCGGCTCGACCCCGGTGGACCGTACGGCCCTCGGCGACTCGGCACCGGGCATGGCGAGCGCGAGCACCTTGGCGGCCAGCTCGGCGATCTCGGCCGGGTTGCGGTAGTTCACGGTGAGCTGGAAGCGGCGCCGGGGGCGGCTGCCCAGGGCCTCGTCGCGGGCCTCGGCCGCCTCGTCCGGGTCGGACCAGGAGGACTGGGCCGGGTCCCCGACCACCGTCCAGGTGGCGTGCCGACCGCGCCGGCCGACCATCCGCCACTGCATCGGCGTGAGGTCCTGTGCCTCGTCCACGATGACGTGCGCGTACTCGGTGCGCTCCTGCGCGAGCCGCTCGGCGCGCTCCCGCTGGCTCTCCTCGCGCACCGGCATCAGCTCCTCCAGTCCGGTGAGCTGGTCCAGCGAGTCGAGCTCCCGCTTCTTGCGCGGCCGCGCCGGGACGCCCAGGATCGCCTGCAGTTCGTCCAGCAGGGCGATGTCGTGCACCGTGTGGCCGTCCCGCTTCAGCGAACGGGCCACCTTGCGCACCTCGCCCGGGTTCAGGATCCGGCGCGCCCAGCGGCCGAGCCGCTTCTCGTCGGCCATGGCGGCGAGCACCCGCGCCGGGGTCAGCTCCGGCCACCACGCGTCCAGGAAGCCGATGAAGGCGTCCTCGCCGGTGACGTCCTCGTCGAAGGAGGACCGCAGCTCGGCGGCCAGCTCCGGGTCGGTGTGCCGGGACCCGGCGCCGGACTTCGCCCACAGGGCGTCCAGCAGCAGCTTGCGGGCGCGCGGGCGCAGCAGGTTGACGGGGGCGGTGCCGCCGAGGGCCGTACGGCGGACGCGGTCCAGCTCCTCGGCCTCGAGTTCGAGCCGGCGGCCGAAGGCGACGACGCGCAGCCGGGTGGCGTCGAAGGGCTGCCGGGGCGTGCCGTCGTCGTCCTCGTGGCCCGCCGGAGCGGCCGGGCCCAGCTCCAGGGCGCCCCTGGCGGCCTTCCGCAGCACCTTCAGCATCCGGTACGAGCCCTTGGCGCGGGCCACGGACGGGGAGTCGTACAGCGTGGCCTGCGCGCCGTCGACCAGCGAGCCGATGGCGCGGATCGCCACCTGGCCCTCCTCACCGAGCGAGGGCAGCACGCCCTCGGTGTAGGCGACGAGCAGCGGGGTCGGGGAGACGATGAGGATGCCCCCGGCGTACCGCCGCCGGTCCTGGTAGAGCAGGTAGGCGGCGCGGTGCAGCGCGACGGCGGTCTTCCCGGTCCCCGGCCCGCCCTCCACGTACGTGATCGAGGCGGCGGGGGCCCGGATGACGAGGTCCTGCTCGGCCTGGATGGAGGAGACGATGTCCCGCATGGTGTGGCCGCGGGCCTGGCCGAGGGCGGCCATCAGGGCGCCGTCGCCGATGACGGGCAGTTCCTCGCCGTCGAGGTAGGCGGTGAGCGCGGGCCGCATCAGGTCGTCCTCGACGCCGAGCACCCGGCGCCCCTTGGACCGGATGACACGCCGTCGTACCACCCGTCCGGGCTCCACGGGGGTGGCTCGGTAGAAGGGCGCGGCGGCGGGCGCGCGCCAGTCGATGACGAGCGGCGCGTACTCCGCGTCCAGGACGCCGATGCGTCCGATGTGCAGGGTCTCGGCGATGTCGGCGGTGTCGTCGTCGCGCACGGCGCCCTCGGCGGGCTCCACCGCCGTGTAGGCGCCGTCGGGCCCCTTCTTGCCGTCCTTGCCGAGCAGCAGGTCGATCCGCCCGAACAGGAAGTCCTCGAACTCGTTGTTGAGCCGGTTCAGGTGGATACCGGCGCGGAAGACCTGGGCGTCCCGCTCGGCGAGCGCGCCGGGAGTGCCGACCTGGCCGCGCTGGGCCGCGTCGTTCATCAGGAACTCGGCCTCGTGGATCTTCTCCTCGAGGCGCCGGTACACCCGGTCCAGGTGTGCCTGTTCGACGCTGATCTCTCGGTCACGGACGGAATCCTGTGCGTCGTGTACCGAGCCGACCGCGGATTGCTGAACCTGAGCGGCCACCGGGCCCCCTTCTGACGTGCTGGGCAGCCGTCAACCGTACGCGAAGGGGGGCGCCGGAGGCTACGGGAGGCGGGCGCTTTGCCGAACGGGGCGTTCGCCCGGACGCGCCCGGAGGGGCCGGGCGCGGCGCTCAGGCGCGGGTGAGCGCCGCCCGCCGTCGGTGCCGGGCCACGCGCTCCCGGTTGCCGCACGCCTCGCTGGAGCACCAGCGCCGCCGGCGCCCCCGTGAGGTGTCGAGGTAGAGGAGGGGGCAGTTGTCCCCCTCGCACTCCCGCAGGGCGGCCCGCGCGACGGGATCGGTGAGCAGCTCCACGGCGTCCCGGGCCAGCAGCGCGAGCAGGGCGGCCGGGCCGGGTGGCGCGGCCAGCTCCCGCACGAGACGTCCGTCGTCGTGTCGTACGGCACGGGGCGCGGGCGGCGCCCCCAGGGCCACCTCGTTGATCCGCCCGAGCGCCCTCCCGTACGACACGGACCCTCCGCCGTGCCGCACCAACCGGCCCACGGACTCACGGACTTCCCGGAACTGGACGATCCAGGACTCGTCGGCGTGCGCGAGCCCCGTACCGGCCGGCACCAGTCCGACCTCCTCGATCCAGGCGCACAACGCCCCGACGGAATCGAGCCGTTCACCGGGATGGCTGGTCGCCAGCAGATCCAGACAGACCCGTCCGGCATCGAACCGCAGCGCCATGTGCCTGTCACCGCCTAGGCATACGGGGAGTGTGCAGACCGCCTCCTCCCACAGTGCCCGCCCGAACGAGTCCCCGGAACCCCTCGCGCCGGGGCCGGTCACGAAGCGGGGGGACCGAGCCCCGACAGGGGAACCCGCCGCGCCGACACCCTCCGGTGACAGATCCGCCACCCCTCGGGGGTCCGCACCACGGTGTCGTCGTAGGTGACGGACCCGCAGGACCCGTCCGCCATGACGCCCAGCCCCTTGGATCGGACCCGCACCCGGCCGTCCGCCGACTCGCCCACGACGACGTTGGTCACATGGTGCGCGACGGGGTTGCCCGCGCCCAGCGCGAGGGCGGCCTCCCGAACGGCGGCCACGCCGAGCAGCCGACCGCCCCCGAGGTCGCTCACGTCATAGACGACGTCCGGCGTGAACAGCTCCTCCAGCCGGCCGAGATCCCCGTCGTCGACCAGATGCCCGTGCATCGACACCAGGTCGGTGATGTCCGACCGCTCCTCGGCGGAGACCGCCGCGCCGCGCCGCGCGCTCACTGCCCCACCCTGCCGTCGACGCACTCGCGCAGCAGGTCGGCGTGCCCGCAGTGCCGGGCGTACTCCTCGATCCGGTGCACCAGCAGCTCCCTCACCGAGATCCGGTCCCTGCCCAGCCGCTCCCCGAGATCCGGGTGCGCGGCCAGCGCGGCGTCGGTCGCGGCCTGCTCACGCGCGAGATCGGCATACGCGGCCTCGACCTGCGCCTGCTCCCCGACGGCGTGCTCGAAATCCGCGTCCCGCCCGCCGTACAGCTTCGGCAGCGGCTCCCCCTCCCCGAGCCAGTTCCGCCAGCCCCGCTCCACCTCGGCGAGGTGCCGCACCAGCCCGAGCAACGACATCGTCGACGGCGGCACCGACCTCCGCGCCAACTGCTCGGCGTCCAGCCCCTCGCACTTCATCCGCAAGGTCATGCGGTAGCCGGCCAGGTACTCCCGCAGCGTCGCCGCCTCCCCCTCCGCCCGGTCCCCCACGCTCTCGCGCGGATCGTCGTCCGGGTCGACCCACATGTCGGGGTAGAGGGTCGCCTTGGTCCATCGCACGGGTCGGTCAGTCATGCGGCTCATAGTCGACCGCGATCCCCCGAGATCGCCATCGACTTTCGCGTGACGCCGGTGTCGGCGAGAGGACTCACACGGCTCCGGCGGCGGTGAGGCGGTCGACGGTCTCGGCATGTGCGCGCACCGTCCCGGCGCGGCCCCGGCACGCCGCCGCGCACAGGGGTGGGTATCCGGCACGCACATGGCGAAGGCCCCGCCGCTCCGAGCGACGAGGCCTTTGCCCACATGGGGTTACCCCCGGAGGGGTTCGTGGAGATGGCGGGAATCGAACCCGCGTCCAACGGTGCGGAATCAGGGCTTCTCCGTGTGCAGTTCGCTGTGATTTTCTCAGCCCCGGCGATCACGCGAACAAGTCGCCGACGGGCTCAGTCACTGTTTGGTTTCCCTCTTCACCCCGTGACCGGGATCAAGGTTTAGTTCCCTAGCTGATGCCAGGATCCGGGTCGGGAACAGCCCCGGGCTGACACTTCGCAAGTCGCTACTTAGGCAGCGAGGGCGAAGGAATCGCGCTTGGTGTTGGCGATTATTTTTTTCGGCCTGTGGTTTACGAGATCATGGCCGCTTCCTCGACACGCTTCCCCTGCTTCGACAGCCGCTGTCGAAACCGATCATCCCCATGTTGTTTTTTCAAGGTGCGCACCGGGCTCGCGTCCGATGCTGTCGCCATCGTACGGGAACAACGCAGCTCCGTGCCAGCGTATTCCCCGGCTACACGCCGCGCTGCCTCCGCTTCGCCGCCGCGATGGCGCGGTCCGACTCGCGTCGGTCCTGCTTCTCCCGCAGGGTCTGTCGCTTGTCGTACTCCTTCTTGCCCCGGGCGAGCGCGATCTCGGCCTTCGCGCGGCCGTCCCGGAAGTACACGGCGAGCGGCACGATGGTGTGACCCGTCTCCTGCGCCTTGGACTCCAGCTTGTCGATCTCCTCGCGGTGCAGCAGCAGCTTGCGCTTGCGGCGCGCGGAGTGGTTGGTCCAGCTGCCCTGGTGGTACTCGGGGATGTGGGCGTTGTGCAGCCACGCCTCGCCCCGGTCGATCTGGACGAAGCCGTCGGTCAGCGAGGTCCGGCCCTCGCGCAGCGACTTGACCTCGGTGCCGGTGAGCACGAGCCCGGCCTCGTAGGTGTCGATGATCGCGTAGTCGTGCCGGGCCTTCTTGTTCTGGGCGACGATCTTGCGCTTGCCGCCCTTCTCGCCGTCCCTCGCCTTGCCCGCCCCGCCGCCCTGCTTGGGCTGGGACTCCTTGGGTACGTACATTCCCTTGCTCATAGTGCCGTCCATTTTCGCACTACGCGGGGGGCCTGCGGCCAGCCTTTAATCGGCGTCGCCCAAGCCGGTGAGAACGGCCTCGGCGCGTCGCAGGACGCCGTCCCCCGCCTCCAGGTCGGGGGTGATGCCCCGGCCGTCGACGGCGTGTCCGCAGGGGGTGCGGTAGTGGCCGACGGTCAGCTCGGCCACCGAGCCGTCGGGGAGTCTCGTCGGCATCTGGATGGAACCCTTGCCGAAGGTGCGCGACCCGATCACGACCGCGCGGCCCCGGTCCTGGAGGGCGCCGGTGAGCAGCTCGGCCGCGCTCATGGTGCCGCCGTCGACCAGGACGACCAGCGGACGGGCGGTGTCCCCGCCGGGCGTGGCGTGCAGGGCGCGCTGGGCGCCGTCGACGTCGTACGTGGCGACCAGGCCGCCGTCGAGGAGGGCGGAGGCGGTGGCCACGGCCTCGGTGACCAGGCCGCCGGAGTTGCCGCGCAGGTCCAGGACGGTGCCGCCGTCGGCCGGTGACGCCCGCAGGGCCTCGCGGACCCGCGCGCCGGTGCCCCTGGTGAAGGAGGCGATCCTGATCAGGGTGGCGTGCCCGGACAGCCGGCGCACGGTCACGGAGTCGGTGGTCAGCGTGGTCCGGCGCAGGGTCTCCGTCCACGCGCGGGCGCCGCGCTGGAGACCGAGCGTGACGGTCGTACCGGCGGGCGCGTCGTCGGCGTCGCCGCGCAGCCGGGAGACCACCTCGGTGACCGGCAGGCCGTCGGCACGCGCACCGTCGACGCTGCGCAGCCGGTCGCCGGTGCGGACGCCGGCCGCGGCGGCGGGCGAGCCGGGCCGGACCCCGGTGACCTCGATGCGGCCGTCCTGTCCGCGGGCCGCCGAGAGGCCGACGCCGGTGTAGCGGCCGTCGAGGGCGTCCTGGAACTCCTGGTACTCGCCCTCGGAGTAGACGGCCCCCCAGCGGTCGCCGCTGCGGCTGACGGCCCGTTCGGCGGCCTCCATCGGGGACGTGCCGTCGGCCATGGCGCGGGCGGCGGCCTCCCGCACGTCCTCGTCGCGTACGGCGCCCACGGGCACGGTGGTGGTACGGCGTGCCGGGTGATCGGCTTCCGGGAAGGCCCCGGTGAGGGCCCCGGCGACGAGAACTCCGGCGAAGACCAAGGTCAGCGTGGCCCCTTGGCGGGCTCGGTGAGGCGGACAGAGCGGGTCTCGGCCGGACATGGCGGTGAGTCTAGGACAACGGGCCCGTCGCCACGGCCCGTTGTCTCCGCCACTGCCTTGGTTTGCGTCACACCTTCAGGTACTTGCGCAACGCGAAGAACGCGGCCAGGGACGGCATCAGCACGCTGGTCGCGAGGATCAGCGGCAGTTTGGTCAGCACCGAGTCCCAGCCCACGAAGTTGATCAGCGTGAGTTTGTGGGACAGGTCCATGCCGTGGTCGATGGTGAAGTACCGGCCGACCACCAGGAAGACGCAGGCGAGGCCGCCGCCGATGAGACCGGCGACCGCGGCCTCGGCGATGAACGGCGCCTGGATGTAGAAGCCGGACGCGCCGACCAGGCGCATGATCCCGGTCTCACGCCGGCGGCTGAACGCCGACACGCGCACGGTGTTGACGATCAGCAGCAGCGCCACGAACAGCATGAGCGCCATCACGCCGAGCGCGCCCCGGTTCATCAGGTTCAGCAGCTGGAAGAGGTTGTCCAGGATGCCCTTCTGGTCCTGCACCGACTGCACGCCGTCACGCCCGTTGAACGCGGTCGCGACCACCTGGTACTTCTGCGGGTCCTTGAGCTTGATCCGGTACGACTCCTGCATCTGGTCCGGCGTGAGCGAGCCGGCCAGCGGGGAGTTCCCGAACTGCTGCTTGTAGTGCTTGTACGCCTCGTCCTGCGACTCGTACGACACCTTCTCGACGATCGGCATCTTGTGCAGGTCGGAGAGGATCTGCTTCTTCTGGTCCTCGGTGACCGCGCCCTTGGCGCAGTGCACGTCCTGTTCGGCGTCGTGCTTGTTGCACAGGAAGATCGAGACGTTGACCTTGTCGTACCAGTAGCCCTTCATGGTGCTCACCTGGTCGCTCATCAGCAGGGAGCCGCCGAAGAGGGCCAGGGACAGGGCGACGGAGACGATGACCGCGAAGGTCATCGTGAGATTGCGGCGGAGACCGACACCGATCTCCGACAGGACGAACTGGGGGCGCATGGCGTCGGGTTGTGCCTTTCCGTGGACGAACTGGGGCGCGGGGTCAGTGCTGGTAGCCGTAGACGCCGCGGGTCTGGTCGCGGACGAGGCGGCCCTTCTCCAGCTCGATGACGCGCTTGCGCATCTGGTCCACGATGTTCTGGTCGTGCGTCGCCATGATGACGGTGGTGCCCGTCCGGTTGATCCGGTCGAGCAGCTTCATGATGCCGACGGAGGTCTGCGGGTCGAGGTTGCCGGTGGGCTCGTCGGCGATCAGCAGCTTGGGGCGGTTGACGAACGCGCGCGCGATGGCCACGCGCTGCTGCTCACCGCCGGACAGCTCGCCGGGCATCCGGTCCTCCTTGCCGCCGAGGCCGACGAGGTCGAGCACCTGGGGCACGGACTTGCGGATCTCGCCGCGGGACTTGCCGATCACCTCCTGCGCGAAGGCCACGTTCTCCGCGACCGTCTTGTTGGGCAGCAGGCGGAAGTCCTGGAAGACGGTCCCCAGCTGGCGGCGCATCTGCGGCACCTTCCAGTTGGAGAGACGGGCGAGGTCCTTGCCCAGCACGTGCACCTGGCCGTGGCTGCACCGCTCCTCGCGGAGGATCAGCCGCAGGAAGGTGGACTTTCCGGAGCCGGAGGACCCCACGAGGAAGACGAACTCGCCCTTTTCCACTTCCAGGGAGACATCCCTGAGTGCGGGACGGGTCTGCTTGGGGTAGACCTTGGAGACATTGTCGAATCGGATCACGGATGCACCACGGGTCGCCGGGGGTAGATGAGCGTGACCATACGCGAACCGGGTGCGCAAGCGCAGGCGCAGGCCGAGGTTGGGCAAGACTTGTACGCTTTTGCACCGGTCGTCGGCGCGGGCGCGGCGGTGACCGTTCCGGGCACCGCGGCACGGGCCTCGCGCACTGCCGGGTGGATACTGGCACAGTGGGAGGGGAACGTTCGCGTTCCTGTGAGCGTTGTACGAAGTGATACGGCCGGTGCGAGGAGGGCGAGCGCATGACGTACGACCGGTTGGTGTGCGCGAACTGCGCGGCGCCCGTGAGCGAGGGCCGGTGCCCGGTGTGCCGTGCCAACCGCGAGCGACTCCAGCAGGAGGGCTTTCTCGGCGGGATCAACCCGATGGCGCTGATCGCGCTGCTGGCGGTGCTGATCGCCGCGGTGGTGCTGCTGGCGCGCCAGACCGCCTGACCGTGGGAGCCGAGTCGTAGGACAGGCCGGGAACGGCCCGGGAAACCCGTGAGGGCCCGGAGCGGGAAGCTCCGGGCCCTCGTGCGCGTACAGCGTGTACGCGGGCGCCTACCGCACGGTCACCGTCAGGCGGCCGCGCCGCCCCGGCGCGCCAGGCGCGGCAGGATCCGGAAGCCGATACCGCCGGCGATCATCGTCGCGGCGCCGATGACCAGGAACGTGGTCTGCCCGGCACCCGTCTCGGCGAGCTGCTTGCCACCGGTCTGCGGCTTCGGGTTGTCGGAACCGGTGTCGGTGAGGGCCGAGGAGCCCTCCTCCTGCGACACGTTGTCGTTGCCACCGCCCTGGGGGCTGTCGCCACCGGTGCCGGAGCCACCGCCGGTACCGGAGCCACCACTGGTGCCACCACCGTGGTGGGAACCGCCGCCGGTGCTGCCGCCGGTGCCGTTGCCGCCGGAGCTGCCCTGGCCACCGGAGCTGCCCTGACCGCCGGAGCTGCCCTGGCCACCGGAGCTGCCCTGACCGCCGGAGCTGCCCTGACCACCCGAGTTGCCCTGACCACCCGAGTTGCCCTGACCACCGGAGCTGCCCTGACCACCGGAGTTGCCCTGACCGCCGGAGTTGTTGCCCGGGTCGCCCGGAGTGCCCGGGTCACCGGGGGTGCCCGGGTCACCGGGGTCACCCGGAGTGCCCGGGTCACCGGGGTCGCCCGGAGTGCCCGGGTCACCGGGAACGCCCGGGTCACCGGGGTCACCCGGGGTGCCCGGGTCACCGGGGTCGCCCGGAGTGCCCGGGTCACCCGGAGTGCCCGGGTCGCCGCTGCCCGGGTCCGGGCAGTCGGGAGTGACGATGATGTCGCAGATGGGGTCGGCCGAGGCCACCCCCGCGACACACAGCGAAGCGCCGGCCGCGACCACGGCGCCCGCGGCGACCCGGGCGATCCGGATCCGCGTCTTCCTAGTCATGTAGTTGCTACCCCCAGTAGCGGTTCGTCGATGAGGCAGCGCGCGGGGCCGGCCGTGATCGACGGAGGCAGCTGATGACGCCCGAAACAAGGTCGAGCGATTCGGTCCCCCCGGTTCACATGCGCCCCACAGACACGCATGCCAAAGTCACCCTTCCCGTTTTTCAAAGCAACGTCAAGGGCGCTTCAGGCGCTTTGTCCGACAAGAGGCTTTCGGGGGAGTTGCAAGCTGTGAGTATGTCGTAAAACCCAGGCGAAACAACAACTGCCGCCACCCGGGCGGCAGTTGTCATGTCGACAAAGTTACTTCTCCTGCTGCTTGCGCCAGCGAATGCCGGCCTCCAGGAAACCGTCGATCTCGCCGTTGAACACGGCCTCGGGGTTGCCGACTTCGTATTCGGTGCGCAGGTCCTTGACCATCTGGTACGGGTGCAGCACGTACGAACGCATCTGGTTGCCCCAGGAGTTGCCACCGTCGCCCTTGAGGGCGTCCATCTTGGCCTGCTCCTCCTGGCGGCGGCGCTCCAGCAGCTTGGCCTGGAGGACGTTCATCGCGGTGGCGCGGTTCTGGATCTGCGACCGCTCGTTCTGGCAGGAGACCACGATGCCGGTCGGGAGGTGGGTGATGCGGACCGCGGAGTCGGTCGTGTTGACGCCCTGGCCGCCGGGACCGGAGGAACGGTAGACGTCGATGCGCAGCTCGGACTCGTCGATCTCGACGTGGTCGGACTGCTCGACCACCGGCAGCACCTCGACACCGGCGAAGGACGTCTGGCGGCGGCCCTGGTTGTCGAAGGGCGAGATGCGCACCAGGCGGTGGGTGCCCTGCTCGACGGAGAGGGTGCCGTAGGCGTACGGCACCTTCACGGCGAAGGTGGTCGACTTGATGCCGGCCTCTTCGGCGTACGAGGTCTCGATCAGCTCCGTCTTGTAGCCGCGCTGCTCGGCCCAGCGCAGGTACATGCGCTGGAGCTTCTCGGCGAAGTCGGCGGCGTCGACGCCGCCGGCCTCGGCGCGGATGTTGACCAGCGCCTCACGGGAGTCGTACTCGCCGGACAGGAGGGTACGGACCTCCATCTCGTCCAGCGCCTTGCGTACGGCGGTCAGCTCGGACTCGGCCTCGGCGCGGGTGTCCGGGTCGTCCTCCTCCTCGGCCATCTCGAAGAGGACCGCGAGGTCGTCGATGCGGCCACGCAGCGCTTCCGCCTTCCTGACCTCGGCCTGGAGGTGGGAGAGCTTGCTGGTGATCTTCTGCGCCTCGTCCGGGTTGTCCCACAGGGACGGGGCCGCCGCCTGCTCCTCGAGCGCGGCGATATCTGCCCTCATCTTGTCGAGGTCCAGGACGGCCTCGATCGACTCCATGGTCGAGGAGAGGGACTTCAGCTCTTCGGAAACATCGACGACTGCCACGGTTCAAGCGTAACGGCTGTGGCAAGCGACATCCGCCGCGCTGCTCTCGCGGGGGCCCTGCCCACCCGCCCGTCCGACCGGGCGGGTGGAGATGACAGCCGGGGCCGAGGGGGTCCGGGCCGGCCGGGTGGGAGGCGGGGGTTGCCCGGCCGGCCGACCGGGCACGGGCCGCGTGGCCTCGACCGGAGGGGAGGGCGGGGTACGGCGAGGGCGGAGTGGCGTACCTCTCACGAGACGAATCGGTCGCGCCGGGGCCGGAACCTCCGGGCTCCGGCGGCAAAGGGCGGGCGGGAGAAGAGGGTCGGGGCACGCCGGGGCACGCAGCGGGAGACGATGCGGTCACACCGAGGGGACGACACCTCCCAGCCGACCGAGACGGGCAGGCGGGCGGGAAGAGAGAGACAAGGCACGCCGGGGCACCCCGCAACACACGACACGGCCGCACCGGAGGACGACGCCTCCCGGCCGACCAGGACCGGCAGGCGGGCGGGACAAGAGGGGGCAGGGCACGCCGGGACCGCAGGAGACGGCGCGGACGGCGCGGACGACGCCGCCGCCCCTCATGGCGCCGACGTCGTGGACCCCGGCCTCGGCGACCCGTCCGGACCGTCCGACGTCGCCCACCACGCGCCGACCGACACCAGCGCCGCCACGGCCACCCCGGCCACGCCCAGCGTGATGCGCCGCCGCCGTACCGCCGCGCGGTGCTTCGCCGAGCCCGGCCGGGGCGCGCCCGTGGGCCGCGGCGCGCGGGCCGTCCCGTGGGCGCCGCCGGCCAGCTCGTCCGGTGCCGGTACCCGCATCGAGGTGTGCGTGTCCCGGTTGGAGTCCGGCCGGGCGCCCTGGACGAGCGAGACCGCCCCCCGGCGACGTACCGGCTCTCCCCCCGCGGGAGCCGTCGGCGCCGGTTCCTCCTCGGCCGCCTCCTCCGAGAGGTCCGGCTCGTCCACGTCCAGCGGCGGCAGCCCGGCCAGTGTCGGCAACTGCTCCCGCAGCCGCGCGGCCAGCTCCGACGCCCGCAACCGGGACGCCGGCGCCTTGGCGAGACACTGCACGATCAGCTGCCACAGCTCCTCGGGGATACCGGGCAGCGGGACCACGGTCTCGGTGACGTGGCGGCGCAGCACCGCGCCCGGGTGCCCGCCGCCGAACGGGGTGAAGCCCGCCAGCAGCTCGTACAGCACCGTGGCCAGCGCGTAGATGTCGACGGAGGCCCGCGGGGGCAGCCCCTCCACGATCTCGGGGGCGAGGTAGTCCGGCGTACCGATGATCTTCGTGGCCCGCGTCCGCCGCGGCGCGTCGATCAGCTTGGCCACGCCGAAGTCGGTCAGCAGCGCCGGGTGCGCCCCGCCGGGGCCGAGCGGGCCCTGCATGTCGAGGAGGACGTTCTCCGGTTTCACGTCCCGGTGCACGACCCCGGCCGCGTGCGCCGCGGCCAGCGCGTCCGCGACGTCCGCGACGATCGCCACCGCCGCCTCGGGTGCCAGCCTGCGCTCCCGCTCCAGGCGGGTGCGCAGGTCCGTGCCGCGCACCAGGTCCATCACCAGGGCCAGGTCGTTGCCGTCGACCACCAGGTCGCGCACGGTGACGATGTGCGGGTGCTCCAGCCCGAGCAGCGCCGTGCGCTCCTGGACGAAGCGCCCGACCAGCTCCTGGTCCGAGGCGAGGTCCTCCCGCAGCAGCTTGATCGCGACGGGCCCCTCGGGCCCCTCGCCCAGCCACACCGTGCCGGCGCTGCCCCGCCCCAGGATCTGGTTCGCGGTGTACCGGCTGCCGATCTTCCGTGCCAAGACTGCTCCTACAGACGCGTGTTGCCGACAAAACTACGCGTCCGGCGAGCCAACCTTCACCGCGGCGACGGAAATCACCCGCCAGATGTCGACAAATCCCCTATCTCGCGGGTCAGTTGCCGCTGCCCAGGTTCTTCACCCAGCCGCTCACCTGGCCCGCCCAGTGGGTCACCTCGTGCCAGTAGCCGCGGCCCTGGCCGACCCAGGTGTGCAGCGGCGTCAGCTCCCAGATGAGCCAGCTCGCCACCACCAGGATGACGATCGTGAACAGGCAGCCCTTCAGGCAGCCGAGCCCGGGGATCTTCATCGGGTTGGCGCTGCGCTGCCGCGGCGCCCGGGGCTCCCGCGCGGGCCGCTGAGGCTCCTGGGGGCGCTGGGGCTGCCGCGGCGGGGCGTACTGCTGGGGCTGGTGCTGCTGCGGCTGCTGCTGGGGCGCGTAGCCGTACCCCTGCTGCCGTCCGCGCGGCTGCGGCTGCTGCCGGCGCGGCTGCGGTGCCTGCCGCGGCTGCTGCTGGGGGCGCGCGACCTGCCGCTGGGGCCGGTGGTGCAGCGGGTCGTCCTCCGGGGAGAGGTACTGCACCTGCGTCTGCTCATTGCGGTCCCGGGCTGCCCGCAACTGGTTCTGCCAGGGGTGCGGCTGGTCGGGTCCCGGTCCCTGCGGTCCGGTGTTCGGCAGCACGGCCGTCGGGTCGGCCGCACCGGTGTGCGGCAGGACGGCGGTGGGGTCCGCGGCGCCGGCGGGGCCGGCGGTGTGCGGCAGGACGGCGGTGGGGTCCGCGGCGCCCGCGGGCCCGGCGGTGTGCGGCAGGACGCTGGTGGCGCCGTTCGGGTCGTACGACCCCTGCGGCGCGTTCGTCGGCAGCACCTGCGTGGGGTCCGCGGCGCCGACGGGACCCGGCTCGCCCGGCACCGGGGCCGGGGCCGGGTCGGGGGCGAGCAGCGCGCCGACGCCCTCGGCCGCCGTGATCTGGGCGGCGTTCGCGTGCACCCCGACGCCCTGGGCGACGACCCGCAGGCCGCGCGCGAGGTTCTCGGCGCTGGGCCGCTCCAGGGGGTTCTTGCGCAGGCAGCGCTCGATGACCGTCCACAGCGGGTCCGGGACGGTGGAGGGCCGGCGCGGCTCCGCGCTGAGGTGCTGGTGCAGCACTTCGAGCGAGGTGCCGCCGGAGAACGGCGGACGGCCGGTGACCAGCTCGTACAGCAGGATGCCGGCGCCGTAGACGTCCACGGCGGAGGTCTGCGGGCGGCCCTCGGCGGACTCCGGCGCGACGTACGCGGGCGTTCCGACGAACTCCTGGGTGCGGGTCAGGCCCGGGGAGTCGGCGAGGCGGGCGATGCCGAAGTCGGTCAGCATCGGGTGCATCTCGCCGTCCTGCTGTCGCAGCAGCACGTTGGCGGGCTTCAGGTCGCGGTGGACGACCCCGTCGGCGTGGCTGGCGGCGAGCGCGTCGGCGACCTGCGCGGTCAGCAGCGCGGCGGCGACCGGCGTCAGGGGGCCGTTCTCGCGCAGGTAGCGGTGCAGGTCGGGGCCGTCGACCAGGTCCATGACCAGCGCCAGCAGCTCGCCCTCCACGACCAGGTCGCGGACCCGGACGATGTTCGGGTGGGTGAGCCGGAGCAGGACGGAGCGCTCGCGCAGGAAGCGCATCACGATGTCCGGGTCGCCGGCCAGCTCCTCCTTCAGGACCTTGATCGCGACCGTTTCGCCCGGCTGGCCGGGTACGGCCGCTTCCTCGCCCGCGGTCTCGCGCTGGCGGGCACGCCAGACGGTGCCTGTGGCGCCGCGTCCGAGCGGCTCCTCAAGCAGGTACTTGCTGCCGACTGGCCGCACGTCACGCGCTCCCTGCTGCTTGCTGATGCTTGCTGCCTGCATACCGGATGTTCCGACCCACTGTAGTGCCGCCCGGCAGGGCACCACATGAGCGTTCCCGAGCAGGTTCGAAGGAAAGACGCGCGTCTTCGGCTCGTGGTTGCCGGAAGCAGTCGGAGAGGGGACGTGACCGATCTCAACTGATCGCCGGCGTGGTCCACGTCAGGCATTTTTGGGGGCAGAGCCGACCAATCAAGATCACTTCGCACCGGGTGGCGGGCACGGTGTCGGCGTCAGGTGCGAGGATGCTTCCCGTACTGGCCGACGTGCTCGTGTGGGGTGGGGGGTAGTCCGCGCCCGCGCAGACCCGCGCAGAAGGGACCGCTGACGCCGATGCAGATCCGGCTGACCGTCGTAGACCCGCTGGGCCCGCCCCCGCAGCGGGGCGCGAGCCGCGACGTGCTGGTCACGGCGCCCGCGGGCACCGACCTCGCCGCGGTCGCGTCCGCGCTGGCCGGAGCGGTCACCGGGGAGGGCGCGGGGCGCGACACCGGGGGCGCGGCGGTCGTGCTGTACGCCGGTGCCGAGCGGCTCGATCCGCGCCGCGCCGTTCTCGGCGAGCCGCCGCTGGTCGACGGCGCCGTACTGTCCCTGGGCGCCCCCGCGGCCGCCGAGCCGCATCCCGAGCCGGACGACGCGCCCACGCAGTTGCACGTGGTGGCGGGGCCGGACGCGGGCGGGGTGCATCTGCTGCACGGCGGCCGGATCACGGTCGGGCGCTCCGCGGACGCGGATGTGCCGCTGGACGATCCCGACGTGTCGCGCCTGCACTGCGCGGTGACGGTGGCCGCGGACGGGCGGGTGTCCGTCGCGGACCTCGGCTCCACGAACGGTACGACGCTGGACGGCACCCCGATCGGGGAGCGGCCGGTACCGGTCCCCGCCGGGGGGCTGCTGCGGATCGGGGAGTCGGCGCTGCGAGTCGCTCCCGGCGGGCCGCGGGTGCGGCTGCCGGTGGTCGCGGACGGAGAGGGGTGTGTGCGGGTCGGGTCCGCCGCGAGTACGGGGGCGGCCGGGTTCCCGCCCGCCCCGGACGCCTTGCCGGGCGAGATCCCGGCGTCCGCCGGTCACGGCGGCTCGGGGCCCGCGGCGGACGGTGCCGGGGGGACCGGGGGGACCGGACACGCTTACGGCGCCGCCTCGTGGGGAGCCGTCGAGGCCGGTGCTCCCCGCGGCGCCGGGGAACTCGCCGTACAGGGTGGGGACACGCACGCGGGGCGGTTCGGGGTCGGCGGCGGGGCGCAGAGCGTTCGGCGGCGGGGACTCGGGGCCTGGGCCCGGCGGTTGGCCGGTGGGCGCGGGGAGCAGCCGCCCGGCGCGGAGCCGTACGGCGACGGGACCGCGGCCGGCGGCACCCCGGACACCGGTGCCCCCCGGCGGCCGGACACCTGGCCGGACCCCGCCGCGCTGCTGCTGACGGCGCTCGGCCCCGGCCCCCGCCTGTGGGAGCGGGGCCCCGGACACCCGGAGGCGCTGACCGTGCGGCTCGGCACCGCCGACCGGAGCACGCCGGACGGCTCGGGCCTGCTGCCCGCCGTGCCGGTGACCGCCGCGCTGCGGGAGGCGGGCTCGCTGGGCCTCGCCGGTCCCCGGCCCCGGCTGTCCGGCCTGACCCGCGCGGTGCTGGCCCAGCTGGCCGCGCTGCACTCCCCCGACCTGCTGGAGATCGTGCTCATCAGCGCCGACGGCTCCCGTCCCGTCGAGGAGCGCACGGCCGAGTGGTCCTGGCTGGGCTGGCTCCCGCACGTCCGCCCGAACCACGGCCAGGACTGCCGCCTCCTGCTCGCCTACGACCGCGAGCAGGCCGCCGCCCGCGCGGAGGAACTGCTGCGCCGGGTGGACGACTTCACGGCGCGCGGCCGCCGGGACGCGCACCCCCACCCGGCCCCTCCGCAAGGCTCGGCGGCCTCGCGGACGCGCCCGCACGCGGTGCCGTACGACACCCCGCTGATCCCCCACCAGGCCCAGGCCCCGGGCGCCCCCGGCGCCCCGCGGACGCAGGGCCGCGGCGGCGAGTCCGCGCCCACCGCCCCTCTCGGCACCCCGGCCCGCGGGGCCCTGTCGCCCGCTTTCGGCGCGCCCGCGCGGAGCGCCGCCCCGGGGGCCGCCCCCTCCCCGCGCCGCCCCTCCTGGGCCAAGGACGAAGCCGACCTCGGCGGCACCGGCTTCCCCGGCCCCTACACGGTCGTCGTGGTCGACGGCGACCCCGGCGGCACCGGTCTGCAAGAGGCCCTGGCCCGCCTGGCCGTGGCGGGCCCCCGGGCCGGAGTGCACGTGGTGTGCCTGGCCGAGGTGTCCGCCTCCTCGGCCGTCTCCCCCGTGGCGCGGACCTACGAGGCGGCGTGCGCCGTGACGCCCACCCTGCGGCACTGCGGCGCCGTGGCCCTGCTCGGCGGGGACGTGGCCGGCACGCTCCAGCTGATGCGGGTCGCGCCGGGCGGCCCCGTGGAGCCCGGGGTGGCCGCCACCGTGGACGCGGTGTCCCCGGCGTGGGCGGAGCGGTTCGCGCGGGCGCTGGCGCCGATGCGGCCGGACGGCCCGGCCGGTGCGGGGCACGCGCGGGTGGCGACTCCGCTGCCCCCGTCGGCGCGGCTGCTGGACGAGTTGGGGCTCGCCCGCGCCACCCCGGCCTCGCTGATGGCCCGTTGGGCGGACGCGGCGGACGACCCGGAGGCGCTGGGCGGCCGGGCCCGCGCCGTGCTCGGCGCCGGCCCGCACGGCCCGGTCACCGCGGACCTGGTGGCCGACGGCCCGCATCTGCTGATCGAGGGGCCGGCCGGCAGCGGCCGTACCGAACTGCTGCGGGCCGTCGTGGCCTCGCTGGCCGCCGCCGAACGCCCGGACCGGCTCGGCATGGTGCTCATCGACGGCCGGGACGGTGTCGGCACGGGCAGCGGGCGCAACGAGGGCCTGCGGGTCTGCGTGGAGATACCCCACGTGACGACGCACCTGATCGCCAACGATCCCGTCCGGATGCGGGAGTTCGCGCAGTCGCTCAGCGCCGAGCTGAAGCGGCGCGCGGAGCTGCTGGGCCGCACCGACTTCGCGCAGTGGCACGCGGGACAGGCGGTCTCCGGCCGTGTCGTCGCGCAGCGCACCCCGGCCGGCGCGGGGGACATCGAGGCGCCCCCCAGCTCCACGCTGCGGCTCCGTCCCGGCGCGGCGGCACGTCAACGCGCCGAGGCCGTACCGCCGTTGCCCCGGCTCGTGGTGGTCGTCGACGACCTGGACGCGCTGGTCTCCCCCGCGCTCGGCGCCCCGGGCCGGCCCGCCGCGGGCTCGGTGATGCGGGCGCTGGAGGCGGTGGCCCGGGAGGGCGAGCGGCTGGGCGTGCACCTGGTGGCGGCGACCGGCGCGAACGGCCGTACGGCGGAGAGCGAACCGGCCCGCCGGGCCACCCTCCGCGTCACCCTGGCGGCCCCCCAGCAGGGCCCCGACGAACCGGCCCCGGGCCGTGGCGGGTTGACGCGCCCGGACGGCCGCTCCGTGGAGTTCCAGGCCGGCCGTGTCACCGGCCGCATCCCCCGCACCGCGACCCAGCGCCCCACGGTCGTGCCCCTGGACTGGCACCGCATGGGCGATCCCCCGACCCGCCGCCCCGTCCGCGAACTCGGCAACGGCCCCACCGACCTGGCCCTCCTGGCCAGCGCCGTGGAACGCGCCGCCCGCCAGGTCGCGGCAGCTCAGGTGCCGTCCCTGCTGTAGGAGGACCGGAAGCCCCGACGCGCCCCCGAGAAAGGCGCATACGCCCCCGGTCACGACCCGGTCACGATCACCCCGCCCCGCACGCAGGCGCTCTTGCCCCGCCTCCGTGGCGCGGCGTACACCGGACCGCACGGGCAGTGTTCCGACGTTCAACGGTGAAGGACGAACGACGAACGGGGAAGTGATGCGCAGCAGGAGCAGCACCATCCGGACCGGCAGGGCCGTCGGCGCGGTCGCCGCGTTGCTCGCGGGGGGCCTTGTGCTCGGCGCGTGTTCCGGCGGGAGTGGTGACGGCGGGAGCGGTGACGGCGGGAAGGACAAGGGGAGTTCGCCCTCCGCCGGCGCCTCCGTCTCGCTGCCGAGGCTGGACGGGGCGAAGCTGGAGATCGCCGCCGTGTGGACCGGACAGGAGCAGACGAACTTCAAGAAGGTACTGGCGGAGTTCGAGAGGCGCACCGGCGCGAAGGTCACCTTCGTGCCCGCGCAGGACCCGATCATCAACTTCCTCGGTTCGAAGATCGCGGGCGGGCAGCCGCCGGACGTGGCGATGCTGCCGCAGCCCGGTGCCATCAAGCAGGCCGTGGACAAGGGGTGGGCCAAGCCGGTCGGGCCGGACGCGCTCAAGGAAGTGCGGAAGAACTACTCGCAGGGCTGGCAGGACATCGGGAAGGTCGACGGCAAGCAGTACGGCGTCTATTACAAGGCCGCCAACAAGTCGCTGGTCTGGTACAACGCCAAGGTCTTCGAGAACGCGGGGGCCAAGGAGCCCGCGACCTGGAAGGACCTGCTGACGACCGCGCAGGCCGTCTACGACTCGGGGGTCACGCCGTTCTCCGTGCCCGGCGCGGACGGATGGCCGCTGACGGACTGGTTCGAGAACGTCTACCTGTCGCAGGCGGGGCCCGAGAAGTACGACCAGCTCGCCCAGCACAAGATCAAGTGGACCGATCCCTCGGTGAAGCAGGCGCTCGAGACGCTGGCGCAGGTCTGGGGCAAGAGGGACTACCTGGCCGGCGGGCAGAACGGCGCCCTCCAGACGGAGTTCCCGAACTCGGTCACCCAGACCTTCACCGGCGGCGACCAGCCGAAGGCCGCGATGGTGTACGAGGGCGACTTCGTGCAGGTCAACATCGGCGAGACCAAGGCCAAGGTGGGCACGGACGCGAAGGTGTTCCCGTTCCCGGCGGTCGGCTCGTCCGCGCCCGTGGTCTCCGGCGGTGACGCGGCGGTCGTCCTGAAGGACTCCAGGGCGGCGCAGGCCCTGGTGGCCTTCCTCGCCTCCCCGGACGCGGCCACGATCCAGGCGAAGCTCGGCGGCTTCCTCTCGCCGAACAAGAACGTGCCCGTCTCGGCGTACCCGAACAGCGTCCAGCAGAAGATCGCCAAGGCGCTGATCGCGTCCGGCGACGACTTCCGCTTCGACATGTCCGACCAGGCCCCGCAGGCCTTCGGCGGCACCCCGGGCAAGGGCGAGTGGAAGGACCTCCAGGACTTCCTGAAGAACCCGAGCGATGTCACGGGCGCCCAGGCCGCGTTGGAGAAGGACGCGGCGGCCGCGTACGGAAGCGGGAGCTGAGCCGGCCATGGCGTCGGCAGCGGCGGCCGGGGCCCCACCGGGTCCCGCCGCGCCCCGCGCGCGCAAGAGCGTGACCGGCACCCGCAGGACCGTCGTGGTGCTGTTCCTGCTGCCCGCCCTGGTGCTGCTGGGCGCGCTCGTGGTCTACCCCATCGGGTACTCGATCGTCCGCAGCTTCGGCACCGACTCCGGGCACGGCTTCGCCGGGTTCGACAACTACCGGACGGTCTTCACCGACGACGGCATCCTCACCGCCCTCGAGAACAACGTCGTCTGGGTGGTGTTCGCGCCCGCCGTCTCCACCGCGCTCGGGCTGGTCTTCGCGGTACTGACCGAACGGGTGCGCTGGGGAACCGCGTTCAAGCTGGTCGTCTTCATGCCGATGGCGATCTCGATGCTGGCGGCCGGGATCATCTTCCGGCTGGTGTACGACCAGGACCCGGACAAGGGCGTCGCCAACGCCGCGTGGGTGTCGGTGCACGACACGTTCGCGCAGTCGTCGGCGTTCCCGAAGGCGCACCCGGGGCGCCGGTCGCCGCTCGTCGCGCAGGGCGGCGGCTTCGTCACCAGGGCGGTGGTGCACGCCGGGCAGCCGGTCACGCTGCCGCTCGTCGGGGTCGCCCCGGACCGGATGCCCGGCGGCGCGGGGAGGGCGGCGGCCGCGAAGGCCGAGCCGGGCAAGGTCACCGGCACCACCTGGCAGGACTTCACCCGCGGCAAGGGCGTCGGCAGGCTCGGCGTGCCCGACCCGTCCGAGCTGGGCTATCCGGGGATGCGGATCGAGGCGGTCAAGGGGGGCAAGGTCGTGGCCTCGGCGAAGGCGGCGGCGGACGGCACCTTCACCTTGCCCGCGGCGGCCGACGGCGCCCGGCTGCGGTTGCCGGCGGGGAACTTCCGGGAGCCGTACAACGGCGTGGAGTGGCTCGGCCCCGCGCTGGTCACCCCGGCGATCATCGGGGCGTACGTCTGGATGTGGGCGGGCTTCGCGATGGTGCTGATCGCGGCCGGACTCGCGGGCGTGCCCCGGGAGTTGCTGGAGGCCGCGCGGGTCGACGGCGCCAACGAGTGGCAGGTGTTCCGCAGGGTCACGGTGCCGCTGCTCGCACCGGTCCTCGCGGTCGTCGCCGTCACCCTGATGATCAACGTGCTCAAGGTGTTCGACCTCGTCTACATCATCGCCCCCGGCTCCTCCCAGGACGACGCCGACGTGCTCGCCCTGGAGCTGTACCGCAGGGGCTTCGCGGAGGGCCAGCCGGGCGTCGCGAGCGCGATCGCGGTGTTCCTGCTGCTGCTGGTGATCCCGGTGATGCTGTTCAACATCCGACGGCTCAGGCGGGAGGTACGGCGATGACGGCGCTCGCCACCGACGTGCGGAAGGCGGCGCCCGCCGCCCGAGCGGCGCGGTCGCTCGGTTCGAGGATCGCGCAGAGGCTGAACGGCGGACTGGTCCGCGTCCTCCTCGTCCTGGTCGGCCTGTTCTGGCTGGTGCCGACCATCGGGCTGCTGATCTCCTCGCTGCGCTCCCCCGACGACATGAGCGCGAGCGGCTGGTGGACGGTGTTCACCAAGCCCTCCCAGCTGACCTTCGCCAGCTACCGGAATCTGCTGGAGAACGGCGACATCACCCACTCCCTGCTGAACACGGTCATGATCACGGTCCCGGCGACCGTGCTGGTCGTGGTCATCGGCTCGCTCGCCGGATACGCGTTCGCGTGGATGGAGTTCCCGGGCCGGGACTGGTGGTTCCTCGGCGTGGTCGGCCTGCTGGTGGTGCCGGTGCAGGTGGCGCTGATCCCGATCGCCGAACTCTTCGGCAGGATCGGCCTGTTCGGCACGATCCTCGGCGTGGTCCTGTTCCACACCGGCTTCGGACTGCCGTTCGCTGTGTTCCTGCTGCGCAACTTCTTCGCGGAGATCCCGCGAGAACTGCTGGAGGCGGCCCGCCTCGACGGCGCCGGCGAACTGAGGCTGTTCGCCCGGGTGGTGATGCCGCTCGGCGGTCCGGCCATCGCGAGCCTCGGCATCTTCCAGTTCCTGTGGGTGTGGAACGACATGCTGGTCGCGCTGGTGTTCACCAAGTCCGGCACCCAGCCGATCACGGTCGCTCTCCAGACGCAGGTACGGCAGTTCGGCAACAACATCGACGTGCTCGCGCCCGGCGCGTTCGTCTCCATGGTGATCCCGCTGGCCGTGTTCTTCGCGTTCCAGCGGCAGTTCGTCTCCGGGGTGATGGCGGGCGCGGTCAAGTAGGCCGTACCAGAAGGCCGTCGCGGGGGTGGGCTCGGGCACGGGCCCACCCCTTCTTGTTCACCGGGTGTCCCCCGAATGCCGTACGGGCCGTAACCCCGTCACTCCTTCGGCCGTTCCCGGGCAGAACGCCCGCGCCGACCGACCCATGGATGTCCCGTGCCCAGGTTCAGTGTCATTGTCCCCGCGTACCAGGTCCAGGCGTATCTCTCCGAGTGCCTGGACTCGGTGCTGTCGCAGTCGTACCCGGATCTCGAACTGATCGCGGTGGACGACCGTTCGCCGGACGCCTGCGGGGAGATCATCGACGAGTACGCGGCCCGGGACCCCCGGGTGAAGCCGGTGCACCTGGCCGAGAACCGGGGGCTCGGGCGGGCCAGGAACGCGGGGATCGCGCAGGCCACCGGCGACTACCTGATCTTCCTGGACAGCGACGACACCCTCACCCCGGGCGCGCTGCGGGCCGTCGCCGACCGGATCGAGGCGACCGGCGGGCCGGACGTGCTGGTGTACGACTACGCGCGCGCGTACTGGGACGGCCGGCGGGTGCGCAACCACCTCGCGGGCGAGCTCGGCGAGTGGGGCCGGGCGCCCTTCCGGCTCGCGGACCGGCCGGGGCTGCTGCGGGTGCTGATGGTGGCCTGGAACAAGGCGTACCGGCGGGAGTTCGTCGCGGAGCAGGGGTTCACCTTCCCGCCGGGCTACTACGAGGACACCCCCTGGACCTTCCCGGTGCTGATGGCGGCCGGTTCGATCGCGACCCTGGACCGGGTGTGCGTGCACTACCGGCAGCGCCGCCAGGGCAGCATCCTGTCCACCACCAGCCGTCAGCACTTCGACCTGTTCGACCAGTACGAGCGGGTCTTCGCCTACGTCGCGGACCACCCCGAACTCGCCTCCTGGAAACCCGAGTTGTTCCGCCGGATGATCGACCACTACGGCGTCGTCTTCACCCGCCCGGGGCGGCTGCCGCGCGGCAGCCACCGGGAGTTCCTGCGCCGCGCCCGCGACCACCACCGCCGCTACCGGGTGCCGGAGGCGCGGCTGCGGCGGCGGCACCTGCTGATCCGGTTCGGTCTGCACCGCACCTTCCGGGCGCTGCGGTACGTCTCCGCCGTCCGCCGGCGTCTGCGGCAGCTCGTGCTGGGGCCGGCGCGCGCCGTACGCTCCGGCGCGCTCCGCCTGCACTACCGGATCCAGCTGCGGCTGCCCCTGCGGCCCGAGCGCGCGGTGTTCGCCGCCGAGGGCGGGTACGGCGGCGATCCGGCCGCACTGGAGGAGGCGGTGCGCAGATACGCCCCGTACGTGCGCACCGCCTGGATCGCCGACCCGGCGCACCCGCACCCGCTCCCGGCCGGGCCGCGTCCCATCGCCCCCGGCACGGCCGCCCACTGGACGGCGCTCGCCCGCTCCACGTACCTGTTCGGCGACGCGCACCTCACGCGCGGGCTGCGCAAGCGTCCCGGGCAGATCCTCGTACGCACCCTGGACGGAACTCCCCTCGGGCACACGGGACTCGATCTCCAGGAGCGTCCGTCGGCCGCCCGCGACACGGACTTCGCGGCGCTGCTGCGGGACGTCGACACGTGGGACCACGTGGTCTCCGGCAACCGGCACTCCACCCTGACCTGGGAGCGGGTCCACCCCGGCCGCTACACCACCCTGGAGTACGGCAGCCCGCGCACCGACGTCTTCCAGCGGGCCACGCCGGACGACGTGGCCCGGCTGCGGGCCCACCTCGGCGTCCCCGCGGGCGCCGTCGCGATCCTCTACGCGCCCGGCCGCCGCGACCACCGCCGCACCCAGCACCTCCCCCTGGACCTGCCGCGGCTCGCGCACCGCCTCGGCCCGCGCTTCGTGATCCTCGCGCGCACCCACGGGGACGTGCCGGTCGAGGGCGACCGGGTCGTCGACGTCTCCGCGCACCCTTGCCGCGAGGCCCTGTGCCTGGCCTCGGACGCGCTGCTCACCGACCACGCGCCGCTGGTGTTCGACTACGCGGGACTGGACCGGCCGATCGTGCTGCACACGGCGGACTGGACGGCGTACGAGGCCGTGCGCGGCGCCTACGTCGACCTGCCCGGTGCCCCGCCGGGCGCGGTGGGCCGCGACGAGGACGAGCTGGCCGCCGTGTTCACCGACGGCCACTGGAACAGTGGGCGCGCCGCGCTGCTGCGCGCCGCGTTCCGGGAGCGGTTCTGCCCGTGGGACGACGGGCGCGCCGCCGAACGGGTCGTACGGCATGTCGTGCTGGGCCGCACCGAGCCGTCGCCCGTGGTGCCGCTCGCCGAGCGCCGTCCGGTGCCGTCGGCCGCGGCGGGTCTCGCGTGCGCCGTGCGGTCACCGCTGGCGACCGTGCCGCATCCGGCCGGCCCGCGCCCCGTCACCAGGATCGCCGGACACCGTTGACCACACCGGGAGTTCCCATGCCCCTCCGCTCGACGCGGCCCGCCCCGAGCCGGCCGTCCACCCGGCGCCCCGCGGGACGACCCGGCCGCGCCCGCGGCGGGACGACGGGCGGTGCCGCCGCACGCTCGGGCCAGGTCCCCGCGAGGGCGGGCCGCGTGTCCGCGGGGACGGACCCCGGGTCCGGGAAGGCCGCTTACGCATGACGACAGAAAGAGCAGAATGCCCCGCTTCAGCATCATCGTCCCGTCCCATGGGGTCGCCGGCCGGCTGTCCCAGGCGCTGGACTCGGTCCTCGGTCAGTCCTTCGGCGACCTGGAGCTGATCCCGGTCTGCGACGCGCCCGACGCGCCGGCCGCCGAGGTGGCCGCCGGGTACGCCGGGCGGGACCCCCGGGTGATGCCGGTCCACTCACCGCCCTCCGCCGGGCTCGGCGGGGCGCGCAACGCCGGGATGCGGGCGGCGACCGGCGCGTACGTGCTGTTCCTCGACGGTGACGACCTGCTGCTGCCGGGCGCGCTCGCGGCCGTGGACGTCCGGCTGACCGAGACGGCCGGGGTGGACGTGCTGTACGTGGAGCACGAGCGCGCCCCCTGGTGGGAGGGCGAGCCGGCCAACCCGGTGGCGTCGCTGTTCGCCGGTGCCCCGCAGGGCGCCTTCGCCCCCGTCGAACTGCCGCGGCTGACCGGCGCCGCGCTCCCCGCGTGGAGCGCGGTGTACCGCCGCGCCTTCCTCACCGGGCACGAACTCGTCTTCCCCGAGGGCCACTTCACCGACCTCGGCTGGGGCGGGCTGACCACGGTCGCCGCCGAGCGGATCGCCGTCCTGCGCCGGGTGGTCGTACGGCACCGGCTGCGGCGGCAGGGCAGCAGGCTGAACGCGCCCGGGGAGCGGCAGCACACTCTCCTCGACCAGGTGGAGCTGGTCCTCGCGCGGGCGGCCGAGCGCTCCCTGCCCGCCGAGCGCACCGGTCCCCTCTTCGACCAGTTGTTCGCGCCGGTGCTGAGGACCGCGTCCCGGCCGGAGCGGCTGCCCCGCGGGCACCGGGCGTTCTTCCGCCGCGCGGCCAGGCTGTACCGGCGGTTCCGGCCGGCCGGGCACCGGATGCCGCGCGGCAGCCTGGGCGTGCAGCACCGGCTGCTGGCGGTCGGCGCGTACGACGCCTTCCGCGCCCTGCGCGACGCGAACCGGCTCGCGGGCAAGGCCGCCGAGACCGTGCCGCGCCCCCGCGCCGCGCGCACCCGGCTGCGCTACCAGGCCGCCCTGCGCCGCCCGCTCGACCCCGACCTCGCGGTCTACTGCGCCTACTGGGGCCGCGGCTACGCCTGCAACCCGGCCGCGATCCACGCCAAGGCCCGTGAACTCGCCCCGCGGCTGCGCTCGGTGTTCCTGGTGGAGGCCGGGCAGGAACACACCATGCCCAAGGACGTGGAGTACGCGGTACTCGGCTCCCGCCGCGCCTGGGACGTGCTGGCCCGCGCCACCTATCTGGTCAACAACGCCAACTTCGCCGAGGGCGTGGTCAAACGGCCCGGCAGCGTGCACCTCCAGACCCAGCACGGCACCCCCCTGAAGACGATGGGCGTGGACCAGTCGACGTACCCGGTGGTGGCCGCGCGCTCCGGCAGCTTCACCCGGCTGCTCGGCCGGGTCGACCGCTGGGACTTCAACCTCTCCGCCAACCGCCACTCCACCCGCATGTGGGAGCGCGCCTTCCCCGGCTCCTGGGAGGTCCTGGAGTACGGCTATCCGCGCAACGACGTCTACTACACGGCGACCGCGGCCGATGTGGCCCGTGTCCGGCGGGAACTGGGCATCCCCGAGGGCCGGCTCGCGGTCCTCTACGCCCCCACCCACCGCGACCACCACACCGGTTTCGAACCCGGCCTGGACCTGGAGGCGTTCTGCGCGGCGGCCGGCGAGGACGTCGTCGTCCTGCTGCGCGCCCACTACTTCTACGACCGGGGCCCCGCCCGGCACTCCGACCGGATCATCGACGTGACCGCGCACCGCTGCGCCGAGGACGTGTGCCTGGCCGCGGACGCGCTGATCACCGACTACTCCTCCATCATGTTCGACTACGCCAACCTCGACCGGCCGATCGTGATCCACGCCGACGACTGGGACGTCTACCGGCAGGCGCGCGGCGTCTACTTCGACCTGATGGCCGAGCCGCCGGGCCCGGTCGCCCGCACCGCCGAGGAGCTGGCCGCCGTCTTCCGCGAGGGCGCGTACGCGGGCGCGGAGTCCACGGCGCTGCGGGCCCGGTTCCGTGCGCGGTTCTGCGAGTTCGACGACGGGCGCGCCGCCGAGCGCGTCGTGCGGCGGGTGCTGCTCGGCGAGCCGCCACAGGCGCTCCCGCCGGTGCTGCCGCTCGCCGAACGCGTCCCCGCCCCCGCCGCCGTGACCCTCGTGAGGAGCTGACCGTGCCCCGCTTCAGTGTGATCGTGCCCTGCTACCAGGTGCAGGCGTACCTCGGCGAGTGCCTGGACTCGGTGCTGGCGCAGTCGTACCAGGACCTCGAGGTGATCGCCGTGGACGACCGCTCGCCGGACGACTGCGGCGCGATCCTCGACGAGTACGCCGCGCGCGATCCGCGGGTGAGGGTGCTGCACCTGGCGGAGAACGTGGGCCTCGGCCGCGCCCGCAACGCCGGGCTGCCGCACGCCACCGGCGACTACCTCCTCTTCCTGGACAGCGACGACACCCTCACCCCGGGCGCGCTCCGGGCCATCGCCGACCGGCTGGCGGAGAGCGGCGACCCGGACGTGCTCGTGTTCGACTACGCGCGCACCTACTGGTGGGGCGGCACCCGGCGCAACGCCCTCGCCGAGGTGCTCGCCGAGGCCGGTCCGGACCCCTTCACGGCGGCCGGGTACCCCCGGATCCTGGACCTGCTGATGGTGGTGTGGAACAAGGTCTACCGGCGGGAGTTCGTCGCGGCGGAGGGCTTCGAGTTCCCGCCCGGCTACTACGAGGACACCCCCTGGACCTTCCCGGTCATGCTCAGCGCGCGGCGGATCGCGGCGCTGGACCGGATCTGCCTGAACTACCGTCAGCGCAGGCAGGGCAACATCCTGTCCACCACCAGCCGCAAGCACTTCGACGTCCACGACCAGTACGAGCGGGTCCTCGCGTTCGTCGGGCAGCGGCCCGAGCTCGCGCCATGGCGGCCCTACCTGCACCGCAAGATGGGCGAGCACTGCCTGGACATCCTCGCCAAGCCGGACCGGCTGCCGCCCGCCGACAAGGCCGAGTTCTTCCGTCGCACGGCCGAGCTGTTCCGCCGGTGGAAGCCCGAGGGCGCCCACGTGGACGGCGAGGTGGCGGCGTTGGAGGGCAGCTGGGCCGGTTACCGGCTGCGGCGGCAGGCGGGCCGGGCCGGGCGGGAGGCGGTCCGGCGGGCGGGCGCGGTGTGGCGCCCGGCGGCCGGGCGGGCCCGCTCCGGATGGGCGTCCCTGCACGCCCGCCGCCCACTGGACCCGCACCTGGTCGTGTACTCGGCGTCTTCGCACCGGGGCCTGCTGGGCGACCCGGCGGCCGTCTACCGCGCGGCCCGGCGGATCGCCCCGCAGCTGCGCGGGGTGTGGGTCGTACGGGACGCGGAGACGGCGGCGGGGCTGCCACCGGACGTGGAGCACGTGATCGCGGGCACCCGGCGCTGCGCGGAGGTCATGGCGCGCGCCAAGTACCTCGTGAACGACGTGGTGTGGACCGGTGTCCCGGCCAAGCGGCCCGGCAGTGTGTACATCCACACCCACCAGGGCACCCCGCTGAAGTACCTGGGCGCGGATCTGCTGGACAAGCCGGGCGCCCGGCTCGGCGTCGACGTGCCGCAGTCGCTGCGCCGGGCCGACCGCTGGGACCACAGCCTGGTCGCCTGCCGCCACTCCGAGCTGGTGTACGAACGCGCCTACCCCTGCCACTTCGCCTCGGCGCGCACCGGCAGCCCGCGCAACGACGTGCTGGTCGACGGCGGTCCCGGGGACTTCCGCCGGCGGCACGGCATCCCGGAGGAGCACACGGTCGTGCTGTACGCGCCGACCCGGCGGGACTACCGCAGGGGCGGCCATGTGGACCGGATCGACGTGGCCCGCCTCGCGGCCGACCTCGGCGCGGGCCACACCCTCGTGGTCCGGCTGCACCCCTCGCTCAGGGCCGGACCCGCGCGGGGGCTCGGCCTCGCGGAGCTGGCCCGGCGCGGCATCGTGATCGACGCGACGGACGAGCCCGGACTCGCGGACGTGCTGCTCGCGGCGGACGCCCTGATCACCGACTACTCGTCCGTGATGTTCGACTACGCCAACCTCGACCGGCCGATCGTGATCCACGCCGACGACTGGGAGGTGTACCGGGGGACCCGGGGCGTCTACTTCGACCTGACGGCCGAGCCGCCCGGCCATGTCACCCGCTCCTACCGGGAGCTGGCCCGGCTGTTCGCCTCGGGCCGCTGGCGGGACTCGGAGTCGGCGCGGCTGCGTGCCGCGTTCCGCTCGCGCTACTGCGAGTTCGAGGACGGGCGCGCCGCCGAACGCGTCGTCCGCACCCTGCTGCTGGACGAGCCGATGCCGGGCGTGGGGGTACGGCTGCCGGGGCAGGCGGCGGGGCGGGGTGCGCTGACGCCGGCGTGAGAGCGGCGCCGGCCCGGCGGGGGTGATCCGCCGGGCCGGTGCCGCCTCTCCGAGCCCCCGGACCTACTCGACGACGAGATCGACGTCGATGTTGCCGCGGGTGGCGTTGGAGTAGGGGCAGACCTGGTGGGCGGCATCGACCAGCTTGCGGCCGGTCTCGCGGTCCACCGTGTCGGGCAGCTCGACGCGCAGGGTGACCTTCAGACCGAAGCCCTCGCCCTGCTTGCCGATGCCGACCTCGGCGGTGACGGCGGCGTCGGTGACGTCCACCTTCTCCCGGCGGCCGACGACGCCGAGGGCGCCGCCGAAGCAGGCCGCGTACCCGGCGGCGAAGAGCTGCTCGGGGTTGGTGCCCTCGCCGTTGCCGCCCAGCTCCACCGGCGGGGCCAGCTTGACGTCGACCTTGCCGTCGGAGGAGACGGCACGGCCCTCACGGCCGTGGGTGGCGGTGGCGACGGCGGTGTAGAGCGCGTCCATGACGAACCATCCCTCTCGATGAGTCCTGCGTGGTGTTGCTTCGGTGCTTCCTCGGCCCGACAAGTAGAGCACACAATTTAGTTGTGCACAATCAAATGCCGGACGAAGAGCTACCCTGGACCCATGACCGCTTCCCCCGCCGAGACCGAGGCGGACTGGCTCCGCCTGGACCGCCAGATCTGCTTCTCGCTGCACGCCGCGTCCCGCGCCTTCAACGGCGTCTACCGCGTGGTCCTCAAGGACCTCGGCCTCACCTACCCGCAGTACCTGGTGATGCTGGTGCTGTGGGAACAGGGCGACCTGCCGGTCAAAAAGCTCGGCGAACAGCTGCGACTCGACTCCGGCACGCTGTCCCCGCTGGTCAAGCGCCTGGAGGCGGCGGGCCTGGTGCGCCGGGAGCGCAGCGTCGAGGACGAGCGCTCGGTGCGGGTCCTCCTCACCGGGGAGGGCACCGCCCTGCGCGAGCGCGCCCTGGAGGTACCGCGCCGCATCATGCGCTCCACCGGCTTCGACCTCGCCGAGATCGCCGACCTGCACGCCCGCCTCGACCGCCTCACCACCGCACTGGACGCGGCGGCTGCGACGGAGGCCGCGCGCTCGCGGGACTGAGGGGCCGCACATAGAGCCGTACGACGGTCCGCCCGCGCACGGCCTCGCCGCTCACCATGAACTCCTGCCGGAGCAGGGCGAGTTTGGCCCGCTCGGTGGGACTGCGCGGCGTCCACCGCCCCGCCAGCACGGCGAGGTCGGCGACGACCCACACCCGCCGCACCCCCGCCGCCCTGCGCCGCACCTCGCCACCGGGGACCTCCACCCCGTACAGGGTCCCCGACACGTCGCCGGACCGCCCGAGCGCGAGGTCCCGCGTCCCCCGGAACGGAGCGGGGTACGCCAGCTCGGTGTTCCGCGTGTACGCCGGCAGGTACAGCACGGCATCCCCCGCCCGCACCCCGTGGGCCGCGGCTCGGGCGACCGCGGCGAGGTCGTCGGGACGCCGGGCGGGGTCGCGGTCCTGCCGGAGGAGGGGGAACTCCTGGAGGGGGACGAGCGCGAGGGCGAGCAGACCGGCGAGGGTGACGGAGGGAGAGGACGTGCGGAGCCCCGCGGGCACCGGACGTCCACGGGCGACCAGCCGCCCCGCCGCCCCCACCAGCCACTCCGCCCCACCGGCCACCAGCAGCGGTGCCCCCGCCAGCGCGAACAGCACATAACGGTCGACGTACAACGGCGGCGAAGACTGCGACACCACCATCAGCACCGTCGGCGGCACCACCGCCAACGCCCCCGCCACCCCCGCGAGCGTGACCTGCCCCGCCTTCCCCCTCCCCCCGGCCACCCCGGCCACCAGCCCCACCGCCGCCAGCCCCAGACACACCCGGTACACCCCGTCCGACGCCCCGAAGAACTGCCGCGCCAGCCCCTCCACCGTCGCCCCCGTCGGCCTGCGCAGCCACGCCACCTGCGCCGCCTGCGTCCGCGACACCACCACCATCGGCACCAGTCCCACCAGCACCGCGCCCACCGCACAGCCCCACCCCCGCCACGTCCGCCCCCGCACGCGGCCCAGCGCCAGCGCCGCCCCGTGGGCGAGCACCACCAGCACCGCGAACTCGTGCAGCCAGCACGTGACGCCGAGGCAGGCGCCGTACCCCCACCAGGCCCCCCGCTCCACCCCCCGCAGGAGCAGCAGCGTCACCCCCGCCGCCACCAGCGCGTACGACCGCCCCTCCTGGGCGTAGTGACCGGCCATCGGATTCACCGCGTACAGCAGCCCCGCCCACAGCCCCACCCGCGGCCGCACCAGCCGCGCCCCCACCTCGGCCACCAGGCCCGCCGTCACCGCCGCCCCGGCGACCGAGGGCAACCGCAGCACCACCTCGTCGGCGCGCGCGGCGAGCACGGCGTGCATGAGGAGGTAGTAGAGCCCGTGCACCGCGTCCACCTCGCGCAGCAACCGCCAGATCTGCGGCACCGTCCGCCGCGCGACCTGGAACGTGACCGCCTCGTCGCGCCACATCCCACCCCGGTCCACCCCCCACAGCCCGAGGACGAGCATCACCAGTGCGGGTGCGCCCACCACGACCCCGCGCCGCCCCCGCACCCCAGGCGGCTTCCGCGACGGCGCTTGCACAGCTTCCCCAGGGAGCGCGACGTTCACCACGGCCCGATCTTTCGCGATGAGACAATATTTGCGGGTGATTGCGGCGTATCGGCGCCGATACTCCATCCACCCGGCTTAGGCTCCAACGCGATGAACGGTCTCGGTGTCACCCCCGGCCCCGTCCCCAGGCTCGCCGTCGGCTGGCTCGCCAGTCGTGCGTTGATGCTGTGGCTGCTCGCGCACGACAGTTCGCCGCTGCTCAGCGGCGGTTCGGTGGCGCGGGAGGTGGGGCGGCTGTACTTCCACTGGTACGGCGTGCTCGAACAGGGGTCGTATCCGGTGCACGACACGCTGTGGCAGTACCCGCCGGGCGCGGGGGCGGTGTTGCTGGCGCCGGGGCTGGTGCCGGGGCTGACGTACGTCCAGGCGTTCGTGACGCTGACGCTGGCGGCGGACGCCCTGATCGAGGTGGCGCTGGTGCGCGCGGGGCGCCGGCCGGGGCGGAGTCTGCTCGGCGCGGCGATGTGGACCGGCGGGCTGCCGCTGCTGCTGCACCTGCCGCTCGCCCGGTACGACGTCCAGGTCACCGCCTTCGCCGTCCTCTCCCTGCTCGCGCTGGCGCGCTCCCCGCGCGCGGGTGGGGTGCTGGGGGCGCTCGGCGCGCTGGTGAAGGGCTGGCCCGCGCTGGTGCTGCTGGGCACGCCCCGGGGCGCGACGACCCGGAGCGCGTGGACGTGGGCGGCGGGCGCCGGGACCGTCGCACTGGGGTTGCTGTCGCTGTCGTTCCGGCATCCGCTGTCCTTCCTCGCGGAACAGGGCGGGCGCGGGGTGCAGATCGAGTCGCTGGGCGGCACGGCGCTCAACCTCGCCCGGCACGCGGGCTGGTCGGGTCGGCCCCGGTACCAGTACGGCGCCATCGAACTGGTCGGCCCGTACGTGCCGGTCGTGGCCGCCGCGTCCCTCGCGCTGACGGCGCTGGCGTTCGGACTGCTGGTGCTGTGGCGGGTGCGGGCACGGTGCTGGAACGAGGCGACGCCGTTCGACGCGGCACTGTGCGCGGTCCTGCTGTTCACGGTGACCAGCAGGGTGATCAGCCCCCAGTACATGGTCTGGCTGCTCGGGCTCGCCGGCGTCTGTCTGACCTCGCGGCACACCGTCCAGCGCCCGGTGGCCGCGCTCGTCCTGGCGGCGTCGGCGCTGAGCACGGTGGTGTACCCGCTGTGCTACGGGCAGGTGATGGGGGGCAGTTGGGCCGGCTGCCTGCTGATGCTGGGGCGCAACGGGATGCTGGCGGCCGCCGCGGTCCTGTCCTTCGCCAGGCTGTGGCGGGCCACCGGGGCACCGACGGTAAAGAGCGAGCAAAGAGCACAACCCCGCACGGATTCCAACCGTCTACCAAACCGAGCACTAAGCCTCTCTTAATGGGGTATTACCAAACATTTCTACGCTCCCGGCCTGTGGACCCCATGCTTCCCGACTCGCCCGACCAGCCAGATACCGCCCGTACCACCCAGAACGGGGAGGACGCACAGAGCGTCGGCGCCGTCTGCGTCGTCGTGATCGGCTACAACGATCGCGCCCACGTGGCCGACGCGGTGCGTTCGGCGCTCGCGCAGGGGCCCTCGGTCGCCGAGGTCGTCGCGGTGGACGACTGCTCCACGGACGGCAGCGCCGCGTTGCTCGACCGGATGGCCGGCGCGGATGCCCGGCTGCGGGTGATCCGCCGGGACGCGAACAGCGGCGGCTGCGGCAGCCCGCGCAACACCGGGATCGACGCGGTGACGGCGTCGTACGTGATGTTCCTGGACAGCGACGACGTGCTGCCGCCGGGCGCGGTGGACGCGCTGCTGGCGGCCGCCGAGGGGGCGGGCGCCTCGGTGGCGAGCGGGCTGTGCGTGCGCCGGGAGCTGCCCTCGGGACGTGAACAGCCCTGGCAGGAGAGCCTCTACGCGGCGCACGCCGTCCTCGCACGCCCCTCCCAGCGCCCGGAGCTGGTCCACGACACGCTGTGCGTCAACAAGCTGTACCGCACCGACTTCCTGCGCGCGCACGGCATCCGCTTCCCCGAAGGCCGCTTCCTCTACGAGGACTTCGTGTTCACCGCCCGGGTCCTGGCCGCGGGCCCGCGCATCGCGCTGGTCCCCGACCGCGTGTACGTGTGGCACGTGCGCCGCGCCGCCGAACGGCTGTCGCTCTCGCTGGACCGGGGGCACATCGACAACTGGGAGGCGCGCACGCGGGCGTGCGCGCTGGCGTACGACATTCTGCTGGGCGCCGGGCAGAAGGAGCTGGCGCGGGCGGCCCGGGACAAGTTCCTGGACCACGACCTTCGGATGTACGCGCGCGAACTGGGGTTGCGTGATGTCGAGTACCGGCGCGCGTGGTGGGCGCACACCCGTGCGTACCTCGCACGCTACGACGCCGCCGACTGGGAGCTGGACCCGGTCGCGCCCGGCCGGCTGCTGGGCCGGCTGCTCCTGGAGTCGCCGGAGCCGCGCGACCTGACCCGGCTGCGGGACCTGGCCGCGCGTCCCGGCCGCCTGCTCCCGCCGTACGCCCGCGCTTCGGACGGCACCCCGGTCTGGTCCGAGGACCTCCCCCAGCTGTCCCTCGCGTCCTTGCTGACCAGCCCTGTCGAGAGGCTCCCGCTCGCGCTGGACGCGGAACTGCGCCCGCGGGCACGCGCCGGCGGCCTCACGCTGCGGCTGCACGAGCTGTACGGCAGGGTGGCCGCGGCGGGCCCGCGCGAGCTGGACGTGCGCTGGGAGTCCCGGGACGACGAACGCGCCCGGGGGCGCGCGACGGTCGCCCTCACGCCCGCCGGCGCGGATCTCTGGTCGGCCGAGCTGCCCGTCGACCTCGGCGCGCTCGGCGCGGGCGTGTGGGATCTGCGGCTGACCGTGCGCTTCGCGGACGGCGCGGAGCGCGCGGTGACGGCGGCCGCCCGTACGGGAGCCGGCCGGCTGCGCCGCCGCGCCGTCCCCAGCCTCCGGCACGGCGTGCTGCTCGTCCAGCCGTACGCCACCCACTCCGGCGCGCTGGCCCTGCGCGTGGCGACGGGCGCGCGGGGTCTCGCGCGGGTCCTGCGCGCCCGGCTGCGACGCCTGCTTCACTGAGCGGCGGCGCTCTGTTCGCTCGTACTGTGTCTGGAACTACTGGGTCTGGAACGAGGCCGGGAAGAGAATCATCGTGTCTGTCCTTATCGCCGGTGGAGCGGGTTACATCGGAAGCACCGTCGCGTCGGCCTGTCTGGACGCGGGCATCACTCCGGTGATCCTCGACAGCCTCGTGCGGGGCCGTGCCGAGTTCACCGAAGGGCGTGTCTTCTACGAGGGGGACATCGCGGACGGGGCGCTGGTCGACCGGATCTTCGCGGAGCACCCGGACATCTCGGCCGTGGTGCACTGCGCGGCGCTGATCGTGGTGCCGGAGTCGGTGGCGGACCCGATCCGCTACTACGAGGCGAACGTCGCCAAGAGCCTGGCCTTCGTCGGCCATCTGCACCGCAACGGCTGCGACCGCCTCATCTTCAGCAGTTCGGCCTCGGTCTACCGCGCCGAGGACGGCTCCCCCGTCACCGAGGACTCGCCGCTGGCGCCCCAGAGCCCCTACGCGCGGACCAAGGCGGTGTGCGAGGAGATGTTCGCCGACATCGCCGCGGCCGGGAAGATGCGGGTGCTGTCCCTGCGCTACTTCAACCCGGTCGGCTCCGACCCCCTGCTGCGCACCGGCCTCCAGCTCAAGCGGCCCAGCCACGCGCTCGGGATGCTGATCCAGGCCCACCAGAACGGCACGCCGTTCCCGGTCACCGGCGTGGACTACCCCACGCGCGACGGCACGGGCATCCGCGACTACGTGCACGTCTGGGACCTCGCGGCGGCCCACATCGCGGCGATCGAGCGTTTCGACGCCATCCTCGACGAGGCGGAGCCGTCGATCGCGATCAACCTGGGCACGGGCTCCGGCACGACGGTGCGGGAGCTGTGCGCGGCCTTCAACAACGTCGTGAGCACGCCCCTCGCGACGATCGACACCGATCCGCGGCCCGGCGACGTCGCCGGCGGCTACACCACGAGCGACCGCGCGGCCCGGCTGCTGGGCTGGACACCGGAACTGTCCCTGGAGGACGGCATCCGCTCCGCGCTGGACTGGATCCCGGTGCGCGACAAGATGCTGCGGGACTGATCCGCCGGGCGCGGGCGCGGAACCGCCCGGCCACGACCGCCACGCGTGTCACGGCCGGGCGCCTCGCGGGGAGGCGCCCGGCCCGCGCGGGCCCCGATGCCCGGCGCGCCTCAGCAGGGTGAGCCCGTGCCCCCTGCTCCCTCGGCCCTCGATCGGGCCATCGGCGCCGTCGTCGGATCCGCGGTCGGCGACGCCCTGGGCGCGCCCTTCGAGTTCGGGCCCGAGGGCGCTTTCTCGCAGCGCTTCCCGACCCCCGGCGGCGAGATGTGCGGCGGTGGCGGCTGGGAGCCCGGGGAGGCCACGGACGACACGCAGACGGCCGTACTCGTCGGGGAGTCGCTCCTGGAGCGCGGCGGGCTCGATCCCGCCGACGTCTTCCGGTGCTTCCGGCGCCGGGCCGCCGTCGAGCCGAAGGACATCGGGTTGCAGACGGAGGCCGTGCTGACCGGCGGACATCCGTGGGACACCGCGGCCGGGCTGCACTTCCGGAACAGTCAGCGGGCCGCGGGAAACGGGGCGCTGATGCGGGCCGCGCCCTCCGCGGTGTACTTCGCGCGGCACGGCCGTACCGCCACCCTCGACGCCGCCCGCCGTCTCGCCGCGCTCACCCACGGCGACCCCGCCGCCGGCGAGGGCACGGCCGTGCTGCACGAACTGGTGCGGGTGGCACTGGCCGGCGACGACCCGCCGGCCGCCGCGCCCGCGACACCGGCCGCCCTGCGCCCCGGTCACCGGGAGCGGTTCGCCGTGGTGCTCGCCCCCGGCCGGCACCCGGACCGGGCCACCGAGTTCAACGGCGCGGTCTGGCCCTGCCTCGGGTCCGCCGTGTGGGCGCTGCGGACGACGGGGTCGTACGAGGAGGCCGTCCGCGCGGCCGTCGACCTGGGCGGCGACACGGACACCGTGGCGGCGGTCACCGGTGCGCCGACGGGGGCCGTCCACGGGATCGGCGCCGTACCCGAGCGCTGGACGCGCGTCCTGCACGTACCGCTCCCGGGCTTCGGCGGGCGCGTCCTGCGCGCACCGGACCTGATCGCCCTCGCCCGCGCTCTCACCCCCGCCTGAGCCCCGCCGTCCTCACAGCGCCTTCAGCGCCCCCGCCGTCGCCCGCGCCAGCTTCTCCAGATAGCCCTTCGGGAGCTTGGGGGAGCGGATCACCACGGAGCGCCAGTACAGGGGGCCGGAGATGAGGTCGAGGGAGAGGTCGGGGTCGAGGTCGGGGCGGAGTTCGCCGCGGGCGGTGGCCGCGGCGACGACCTTGCTGGCCACGCCCTCCTGCCCGTCGCGCAGGGCCTTCTGGAAGGCCTCGGCGATGTCGGGGTTGCGGGCGGCCTCGGCCTGGAGGTCGGGGATGATCTGGGAGGCGACGGGGTGGCGCAGGGCGCGCGAGGTCACCTCGTAGAGGAGGCGCAGATCGCCCTCCAGGGAGCCCGTGTCCGGCACGGGCAGGCCCAGGACCGCCATCGCGGAGACCACGTCGAGCACGAGGTGGAGCTTGGAGCGCCAGCGCCGGTACACCGCCGTCTTGCCGACCCCCGCCCGCCGCGCGATCCCCTCGATGCTCATGCGCGCGTAGCCGACCGCGGCCAGTTCCTCGAAGACGGCCGCCCGGATGGCCTCGGTCACATCCGGGCGCAGCACCGCGGCCCCGGCGGGGGTACGGCGGCGCGCAGGCTTCGGCGGTTCGTCGGCGGGCCCGGCGGCGTTCGTGGTCATGGACCCAGCATAGGGCGTTACGACGAAACGGTTGCGTCGCGACGTCACATGGTTCTACGCTCACGTTGCGACGATACGGTCCCGTCCCGTCGTAAGAGAACGTGAAGAGAAACGTAAGGAAACGGCGGACCACGGGACCGGCCCGCCGCGGACCCGGCCACAGTCGGAGCCGTGGCACCCCCCTCCCCCCGAGCGAAAGCAGCGGATGTGAGCCAGGTCCTCGACACACCGCCCCCGATCCAGGCCCCGGCCGACGACCTCAAGGCGCTGGCCGCCCGGCACGGCCTGTCGGTGAGCGGCGCCCGCCCCTCGCTGCCGGAGTACATCCGCCAGCTGTGGGACCGGCGCCACTTCATCACCGCCTTCGCCACCGCCAAGCTCACCGCGCAGTACAGCGAGGCGAAGCTCGGCCAGGTCTGGCAGGTCATGACCCCACTGCTGAACGCGGCGGTCTACTACTTCATCTTCGGCGTCCTGCTCGGCACCAAGAGGGGCGTCCCGGACTACATCCCCTTCCTGGTCACCGGCGTGTTCGTGTGGACCTTCACGCAGAGCTCGATCCAGGTCGGCACCCGGGCGATCTCCGGCAACCTCGGCCTGGTGCGCGCCCTGCACTTCCCGCGCGCCGCCCTGCCGATCTCCTTCTGCATCCAGCAGCTCCAGCAGCTGCTGTTCTCGATGGCCGCCCTCGTCGTCATCCTGCTCTGCTTCGGCGTGCCGGTCAGCGTCTCCTGGGTGCTGGTGATCCCGGCGCTGTTCCTGCAGTTCACCTTCAACGCGGGCGTGGCGATGATCATGGCCCGCTGGGGCGCCAAGACCCCCGACATCGCCCAGCTGATGCCCTTCATCCTGCGCACCTGGATGTACGTGTCCGGCGTGATGTGGAGCATCGACAAGCTCACCAAGAACGACCACCTGCCGCACGTCGTCACCGTCCTGCTGCAGACCAACCCCGCCGCGGTCTACATCGACCTCATGCGCTTCGCGCTGATCGACAGCTTCCACGCCCGGCAGCTGCCCCCGCACGTGTGGCCGATCGCCGTCGGCTGGGCCCTGCTCGCCGGTGTCGGCGGCTTCATCTACTTCTGGAAGGCTGAGGAGACGTACGGCCGTGGCTGAGCAGACCGAGCACACCCAGCAGATCGCGCACACCGACCGGATCCCCACCGTCGTCGCCGACGGGGTCGACATCGTCTACCGGGTCAACGGCACCGGCGCGGGCCGCGGCTCCGCCACCGCCGCCCTCAACCGCATCATGCGCCGCAAGCAGGCCGAGAAGGCCGCCGGCGTGCGCCGGGTGCACGCGGTGAAGAAGGTGTCGTTCGTCGCCTACAAGGGCGAGGCGATCGGCCTCATCGGCACCAACGGCTCCGGCAAGTCCACCCTGCTCAAGGCCGTCGCCGGCCTGCTGCCGGTGGAGAGCGGCCACATCTACACCAACGGCCAGCCCTCCCTCCTCGGCGTCAACGCGGCGCTGATGAACGACCTCACCGGTGAGCGCAACGTCCACCTCGGCGGCCTCGCCATGGGCATGTCCCGCGAGCAGATCAAGGAGCGCTACCAGGACATCGTCGACTTCTCCGGGATCAACGAGAAGGGCGACTTCATCACCCTTCCGATGCGCACGTACTCCTCCGGCATGGCCGCCCGGCTCCGCTTCTCCATCGCCGCCGCCAAGGACCACGACGTGCTGCTCATCGACGAGGCCCTGGCCACCGGCGACCGCAGGTTCCAGGTGCGCTCGGAGGAGCGGATCCGCGAGCTGCGCGCGACGGCGGGCACCGTCTTCCTGGTCAGCCACAACAACAAGTCGATCCGCGACACCTGTGAGCGGACGCTGTGGCTGGAGCGCGGCGAGCTGCGCATGGACGGCCCCACCGAGGAGGTCATGAAGGAGTACGAGGCCTTCACCGGCGACAAGTCCGACAAGGCGAAGAAGGCCGCCCCGAAGAAGGCCGCGTAACGCGTGCGGAAACCCTTCGTCGCGTAAAGGTGGCCAACGGGGCAACCAGGGACCCGGGACGTCTGTCTAACAACCGGGTCCCCTTCTTCTTACCCCGAACGTGGTCATCCCTTTCATCCGCTTAGTGACAGTATGTTATGAAGGGTGATCCTCCACCGAAGAGCCGAAGGAGTCCATCGCATGCCCCAACTCAGCGTCATCGTCTACGGACCCAACGCGCAGGGGCATCTGACGGAGCTGCTCGACTCCCTGGACGCGCATCCCCTGTCCGACGCCGAGATCGTGGTCGCCGCGGTCGGTGACTGGGCCCGCGAGACGGCGGAGGGACACGCCCCCGACACCGTCGTGGTCCCGCTCCCCGACGGCACCACCGACGCGGCCGCCCGCGCCGCGGGCGCCGCGCGCGCCTCGGGCCGCTGGCTGCACTTCGTGCACGCCAAGGACGGCCTGCCGGCCGGCGCGCCCCGCCTGATCGCCGAGCGCGCCGCCGAGCTGGACGACACCGTGGACGTCCTCCTCCTCGACCACCTCACCACCACCTGGCAGAGCGCCGCGCGCCCCTCCCGCGACGGCCGCTTCCTCGCCGCCGTCGGCCGCGCCGCGCTGCCTCTGGACGAGGCCGCCGACCTGCTGCGCCTGACCCCGCTGCTCGGCAACCGCGCCCTGCGCAGGGAGTTCTGGCAGGCCCACGAGGAGCGGCTCACCACCGAGGACGAGCCGCGCGCCGCCGGCACCGCCCTGCTGTGCGCGGGCCGCGTCGCCTGCCTCAACCAGGTGGCGTACGAGAACCGCGAGCTGCGTCCCGAGAGCCTGCCGCCGCTCGCCCCCGAGGACCGCTTCGGGCTCATCGAGCGCTACGAGGCGCTGATGCCGCTCACCCGCGACCGCCGCGCCCCGCGGGTGGTGCTCTACGACCTGATGATGCGCGACCTGGTGCGCACCTTCGCCGGTGAGAACCTGCCCGACGAGGTGGCCCGCGAGTTCTTCCGCCGCGCCTCCCTCGCGGCGGTGCGCTGGCGCCCCGAGCGCCACGAGCCCCCGGCGGGCGTGGAGGGCGTACGGCACGCGCTGCTGGAGGAGGGCGCGTACACCAGGTACCGCGCGTTCCAGGCCGCCAACCGGGCCCGCCGCGCCGCCAGGAAGGCCGTACGCACCCGCAAGCGCGAGGTGGGCGCCAAGCTGCGCGAGCAGCAGTACCGGCGCGCCCTGAGCCGCCCCGTCGATCCCGACCTGGCGGTGTTCGCGGCCTACTGGGAGCGCGGGGTGGCCTGCAACCCGGCCGCGATCGCCGCCGAGCTGGCCGAGCTCGCCCCGCACATCCACCCGGTGTGGGTGGTGTCCAAGGACAACACGGCCCTGCTGCCGCCCGGCACCGACCACGTGGTCCCCGGTACCCGCCGCTACTGGGAGGTGCTGGCCACCGCCAAGTACCTCGTCAACAACGTCAACTTCCCCAACGCGGTGGTCAAACGGCCCGACGCCATCCACCTCCAGACCCATCACGGCACCCCGCTCAAGCGCATGGGCCTGGACCAGATGGAACACCCGGCCGCCGCCAAGGGGCTGGACTTCGCCGCGCTGCTCGCCCGCATCGACCGCTGGGACTACAGCGTCAGCGCCAACAGCCACTCCACCCGGATGTGGGAACGCGCCTACCCGGCCCGCTACACCTCGCTGGACTACGGCTATCCGCGCAACGACGTCTTCTACACGAGCGACGCGGAGGCGGTCCGCGCGGCCCGCGCCCGGCTCGGCATCGCCCCCGGCAAGACGGCGATCCTGTACGCCCCCACCCACCGCGACTACGAGGCCGGCTTCACCCCCCGCCTCGACCTCGCCGAACTCGCCGACCGGCTCGGCGAGGACACGGTCCTGCTGGTGCGCGCCCACTACTTCTACGGCGGCGCCACCTCCCCGCTGACCGGCCTGCGCCGCTCCGGCCGGCTCATCGACGTCTCCTCCTACGACCCCGTCGAGGAGCTGTGCCTGGCCGCCGACGCGCTGGTCACGGACTACTCGTCGATCATGTTCGACTACGCCAACCTGGACCGCCCCGTCGTCGTCTACGCCGACGACTGGGAGACCTACCGCACCACCCGCGGCGTCTACTTCGACCTGATGACCGACCATCCGGGCCAGGTCGCCCGCACCCAGGAGGAGCTGACGGAGATCTTCCGCTCCGGCGCCTGGCGCGACGACAACGCGGCCAAGGCCCGCGCCGCCTTCCGGCGCCGGTTCTGCGAGTACGACGACGGACGCGCCGCCGAACGGGTCGTACGCCGGGTGTTCCTGGGCGAGCCGGAGGAGGCGCTGCCACCGGTGCTGCCGATCGAGGACCGCACCCCCGCTCCGACCCCCGAGGAGGCCACGGCATGACGAGCCCGGCCACGACCCCCGACGTCACGGTCACCGTCATCGTGTACAACGACGCGGCCCGCCTGCCCCGGGCGGTCGCCTCGCTGCGCGCGCAGACGCACGCCGACATCGAGATCGTCATCAGCGACGACCACTCCACCGACGACACGCCCGCGGTGGCGCGCCGCCTGGAGGCGGAGGACCCGCGCGTGCGCTATCTCCGGCTGCCGGAGAACAGCGGCGGGTGCAGCGCCCCGCGCAACCGGGCCATCGAGATCGCCCGCGCGCCGTATCTGATGTTCCTCGACAGCGACGACGAACTCCCGCCGCGAGCCGTGGAGTTGCTGCTGGCCGCACACCGTGAGCGCGAGGTCGACTTCACCATGGGCGCGGTGCGCCGGGTGCGGGTGGACAACGGGCGGCGCACGACGTGGATGCCGCACCTGGTCGCCGAGCGGCGCACGGTCGAGGGCATCGAGGCGGACCCGCGGCTGCTGTTCGAGCACCTGTCGACCAGCAAGATGTACGCGCGGTCCTTCCTGGACCGGCACGCACTGCGCTTCCCCGAGGGCATCCACTACGAGGACCAGCTGTTCTCGGCCCAGGCGTACTGCCTGGCGAAGGCGTTCACGATCATCCCGGACCCGGTGTACGTCTGGTACATCGACCCGTACGCGGCGGCCGCGTCGGCGTCCATCTCCAACCAGCGGCACAAGGTCAGCAACGTGCGCGACCGGGTCCATGTGCAGCGGCTCATCGACGACTTCCTGGTGGAGAGCGGGCACGCGGGGCTGCGCGAGGACAAGGACTTCAAGTTCCTCAAGCACGACTTCCGGATGTACGCCGGCGACCTGCCCTACCGGGACGAGGAATGGCTCGGCGCGTTCGCCGACATCATGAACCCGTACCTGGACACGCTGGCACCGGGTGCGTTCGCCCGGCTGCCGAGGCCCGAACGGGTGGTCCTGGAACTGCTGCGCTCGGGCCGCCTCGCGGACGCGCGGCTCGCGGCGCGGGGGCTCGGCCAGGAGGTCGCGCCGCGGCAGATCACGACGGACGCGGCGGGAGTGCCGTACTGGGGAGCGGGCGTTCCCGACACCGAGCGGGGCCGCCGCGAACTGGACCTCTCCGACCTGGAGTTGGACACGCGCCCCTTCCCGACGGCGCAGTTCCGGCACGAGATCACGGAGCTGGTCCGGGGCAGCGGGGCGACGCTGACGCTGTCCGTCCGCACGTACGACCCGGGGCTGCGGCTTCCCGTCGGACCCCAGCGCGCCGGACTGATCGTCTCCCCCGGCGGGCGCCGGATGACGGTGCCGTTCCGTCTGGACCCGGTCAGTCCGGGCGTCTTCGAGGGCACGGTACGGCTGGACCTCGCCGCCGCGCGGATTCCCCTCCAGGGCTTCCAGGGCATCCGCCACCCCCTGATCCGCCTCAACCAGCAGGGCCTGTGGAACTCCGGCGTCCTGCTGGCCCCCCTGGACTTCCCCCCGGCCACGACCCGCGTCGACTACCGCTCGGGCGCGACGCCGCACGAGGTCACGGTGGAACCGGAGGGGCGCAACCCCGGCCGCCTCCAGCTGCGCTGGGAGCCGGTGGGGATGACGGCGGCGGTGATCCGGCCGGTCCTGCACAAGATCGCCCGGCCGAGGGTGCGCAAGGCGGCGAAGCTGGTGGCGAGCGTCCTGAGGTGACTTCCCGGGACAGCGCCGTAGCACTGCGGACCCGCGGACATCCGCGGGTCCGCGGTGGCGTGTCGCGCGGTTCCCCGCGCCCCTGA
Source organism: Streptomyces hygroscopicus subsp. hygroscopicus (assembly GCF_030269125.1). Lineage (GTDB taxonomy): Bacteria > Actinomycetota > Actinomycetes > Streptomycetales > Streptomycetaceae > Streptomyces > Streptomyces hygroscopicus_C. Next base: position 144,306 of record NZ_BSSM01000018.1, read on the forward strand.
CGGGGGCGCCTCCGCCTCAGGGCCCGACGCGGTACAGGACCTGGTGCCCGGGGCCCGTCGCCACCTTCCGCAGGCCGGGGCCGGCCAGGTCGGCCGAGCCCACGACCCACCGGACTCCGTACTCCCGCAGGATCCGCCGCCGTTCCGCCGCGGACGTCCCGTCCGCGAAGAACCGGTCCACCGCGGCCGACCGCCGCGCGGAGTCCCGGAGGAACACATCCGGATAACCCGGCGCCACGGTGTATCCCCCGTACGCCGGAATCTGCCGCGCCGGAAACGTGCGGGCCATCACCACGTCCCCGTACCGCACCCACGGCGTGATCCAGTGATAACCGGCCCACGGCGCCTCGTACCTGGCGGCCAGCACGGACGGCAGCGCGTCCTTCCCGGTCACGTACCCGAGCGTCCCGGCCTGCGCCCACGCCCCCACCGCCAGCGCGAGGCCGAGCACACACGCCCACCCCGCCCGCGCCGCCCGCCGCCCGGCGGACACCACCTCCAGCGCGGCCGCGAGCTGCGCCGGGATCAGCGCGGCGGGCAGCGCGCGGCCCCAGGAATAGTGCCCGGTCAGCCCGCCGGCCGCGACGACCAGCGCGCCGAGGACGAAGAACAGCGCCAGCGCGTCCCACCGGTCCCGCCGCAGGCGCGGCACCAGCGCCGCCACCCCGAGCAGCACCAGCCCGAACCGTGCGAACAGGTGCTGGTACAGCGACTTGTGGATCGCCTCCAGATCCGCCCCGGCGGAGAACAGCGAGAAGAAGTCGTAGTACGGCCACAGCCCCAGCAGCACGGCCCCGAGCGCCAGTCCGCCCCCGAGCCGCAGCCACACGTCCCGGCCCGGACGGGCGGAGACGACCATGGCCAGCGCCCCGAGCGTGGCGACGACGCCCGTGAACTGGTGGCAGAGCAGGATCAGCGCCCAGAGCACGCCGAGCGCCAGCCACCGCCCCCAGGACGCCCGCGCCCGCAGCGACCGGGTGAGCCAGGCCCAGAAGTGGAAGGTGAGCCCGAGCGCGAACACGCTCGGGTAGGAGATGGTCAGGGCGAGGGAGTGCAGCCCGGTGAACCCGCTCCAGTTGAGGACGGCGGTCCCCCACAGCAGAACCAGGCCGAGCAGGGCGAGCGCCGGCGCGGCGCGGTGCGCGCTGAGCGTGCGGACGTACCGCCACACGCCCGTGACCAGCAGGGTCAGACCCACGAGCGCGCCGATGCGCAGCACCACGAACACCGACAGGCCGCTGACCTTGGCGAGCGCGCCCAGCAGCAGCATCCACGGCGAGTAGTACGGACTCGGCGTGTCCGCGTCGACCAGCGGATTGCCGGGGTGCAGCAGGCTGTGCCCGAGCCGCTGGATCGTGGCCGCGTGCATGCCGAGGTCGCCGATCCACGGCAGCCGGACGATCACCGCCAGCAGCAGCGCCACCACGAGCACCGCGGCCACCTGCGGCACCGCACGCGCCGCCCGCGCGCCGCCGCCCGACGGCTCCGGGCGGCTCACCTGTTCTTCGAGGTCAGACTGCGCTGCGTGCATTCTGCTGGAACACCCATGTCCGATAGACGAGAAAACGAAAAGCGGAGGCGAGAACGATGGACAGCGCAAACCCTATCCGAAGGAAACCGATGAGCAGGAAAAGGTAAATCCACCCATCTCCTTTGTGCAAAGGTCGGCAAGAAAAGGAACGCCCCGGGCCGATTCCTCATCGGCCCGGGGCGTTCTCAGCCTCGTACGGGTGTCGCCGCGGCTACGAGTGCGTGCGCAGCAGCGTCCGCATCGTCCGCATCGCCACCGACAGGTTGGCGAGGTCGAAGGAGTCCGAACCGCGGATCTCCTCCAGCGTGGTGCGCGCCCGGCTCAGGATGGGCGCGTTCCTCTGCTCCCAGGCCGTGAAGCGCTGCTCCGGCGACGAGGTGCCGTTGCCCACCGCGAGCACGTCCGCGGTCAGGGCCGCGTGCGCCGCGTAGAGGTCCTCGCGGATGGAGGCGCGCGCCATGGACTGCCAGCGGTCGTTGCGCGGCAGCTCGATGATGCGGTCCATCAGCTGGGTGATGCCGAGGCGGTCGGCGAGGTCGTAGTAGACCTCGGCTACGTCCAGCGGCTCCTTGCCCATGCGGTCGGCCACCGAGACGATGTCGAGCGCCGGGAAGGCGGAGGAGAACCCGGCCACGCGGGTGGCGAGCTCGTCCGGGACGCCGGCCGCGGACAGCTCGTCGTACACGTGCTGGTACCACTCCAGGTCCGCGCCGCGCACCAGCTTGGGCAGCTGCTGCCAGACCTGCTCGACGCGCTCGGCGAAGAACTCCACCGTCTCGGCGAGCTGGAGCGGCTGCGGCCGGTTGTTGAGCAGCCAGCGGGTGCCGCGCTCGACCAGACGGCGCGAGTGCAGCCGGATGCGGGTCTGGACACCGGCGTCGACCTGGTTGTCCAGGGCCTCCACCGCGTCCCACACCGGGGCCGAGCAGAAGATCGCGCGGGCCGCGGTCTGGGCCCGGACGATCTCCTCCAGGGAGGCGCCGGTCTCCTCGCGCAGGCGGTGCAGATACGTCGTACCGCCCGTGTTGACCGTGTCGTTGACCAGCACCGTGGTGGTGATCTCGCGACGCAGCGGGTGGTTGTCGACGGCCTCCGTGAACCGCTCGCGCAGGGCGGTCGGGAAGTAGGCGTGCAGCAGGCCGCGCAGGTACGGGTCGTCCGGCAGCGAGGTGCCCAGCAGCTCCTCGGCGACCGTGATCTTCGTGTACGCCATGACGACGGCCGTCTCCGGACCGGTCAGGCCCTGGCCCTGGCCGAGGCGCTCGCGGATCTGGCGGTCGGTCGGCAGGAACTCCAGCGCCCGGTCCAGGTGGCCCTCGTGCACCAGGTGGCGGAGGAACCGCTGCTGGGCGTGGAGCATGTCCTTGGCCTGGAACAGCGCGTTGGCGAGCGCGGTGTTCTGCGCGTAGTTGTTGCGCAGCACCAGCGAGCCGACCTCGTCGGTCATCTCGGCGAGCAGCTTGTTGCGCTGCTTGACGGTCATGTCGCCGTCCGCGACCAGGCCGTTCAGCAGGATCTTGATGTTCACCTCGTGGTCGGAGGTGTCCACGCCGGCGCTGTTGTCGATCGCGTCGGTGTTGATCTTGCCGCCGTGGTGGGCGAACTCGATGCGGCCGAGCTGGGTCAGGCCCAGGTTGCCGCCCTCGCCGACGACCTTGACGCGCAGGTCGGCGCCGTCGACGCGGATGGCGTCGTTGGCCTTGTCGCCGACGTCCGCGTTCGACTCCGCGGACGACTTCACGTAGGTGCCGATGCCGCCGTTCCACAGCAGGTCGACCGGCGCCATGAGGATCGTCTTCATCAGGTCGGCCGGGGTCATCTTGGCGACCTTGCCCTCGATGCCGAGGGCCTCGCGGATGTGCGCGTTGAGCTGGATCGACTTGGCGCTGCGCGGGAAGATCCCGCCGCCCGCCGACAGCAGCTCGGTGTCGTAGTCGGCCCAGCTGGAGCGGGGCAGCTCGAACAGGCGGCGGCGCTCGGCGTACGAGGTGGCCGCGTCCGGGGTCGGGTCGATGAAGATGTGCCGGTGGTCGAAGGCGGCGACCAGGCGGATGTGCTCGGACAGCAGCATGCCGTTGCCGAACACGTCGCCGGACATGTCACCGATGCCGACGACCGTGAAGTCCTCGGACTGGGTGTCCACGCCCAGCTCGCGGAAGTGACGCTTGACGGACTCCCACGCGCCGCGCGCGGTGATGCCCATGCCCTTGTGGTCGTAGCCCGCCGAACCGCCGGAGGCGAAGGCGTCGCCGAGCCAGAAGTTGTACTTCTCGGCGACCCCGTTGGCGATGTCCGAGAAGGTGGCGGTGCCCTTGTCGGCCGCGACGACCAGGTAGGTGTCGTCACCGTCGTGCCGCACCACGTCCTTGGGCGGTACGACCTCGCCGGCGACCATGTTGTCGGTGATGTCGAGCAGCGCCGAGATGAACGTCTTGTAGCTCGCGACGCCCTCCGCGAGCCACGCGTCCCGGTCCGCGGCCGGGTCCGGCAGCTGCTTGGCGACGAAGCCGCCCTTGGCGCCGACCGGCACGATGACGGTGTTCTTCACCATCTGCGCCTTGACCAGGCCGAGGATCTCGGTGCGGAAGTCCTCGCGCCGGTCGGACCAGCGCAGGCCACCGCGCGCGACCTTGCCGAAACGCAGGTGCACGCCCTCGACGCGCGGCGAGTACACCCAGATCTCGAACGCCGGGCGCGGCGCGGGCAGGTCGGGGATGGCCTGCGGGTCGAACTTCATCGACACGTAGTCGTGCGGGTGGCCGTCGGGGCGCCGCTGGAAGAAGTTGGTGCGCAGGGTCGCCTTGATGACGGTCAGGAAGGAGCGCAGGATGCGGTCCTCGTCCAGGCTCGCCACCTGGTCCAGGGCCGCGTCCAGCTCCTCCAGCAGGGCGTCCGTCAGCTCCAGGCCGGCCTGCTGGCGCTCCGGGGACATGCGCGCCTCGAACAGCGAGACGAGCAGCCGGGTGGTGTGGACGTTGTTGCGGAGGGTGTCCTCCATGTAGTCCTGCGAGAAGGTCGAACCGGCCTGGCGCAGGTACTTGGCGTAGGCGCGCAGCACCATCGCCTCGCGCCAGGTCAGCCCGGCGCTGAGCACGAGGGCGTTGAAGCCGTCGTTCTCCGCGCGGCCGGTCCAGGTCGCGGCGAACGCCTCCTGGAAGCGCTCACGGCCGTCGTCGCCCAGGAAGTCGCCGCCGGGGCCGCCGAGCGACTTGGGGATGCGCAGACCGAAGTCGTAGATCCAGCCGGTGGTGCGGTCGGAGCAGCGCAGCTCGTACGGCCGCTCGTCCACGACCTCGACGCCGATCCGCTGCAGGACGGGCAGCACGGCGGACAGGGAGACGGAGGCGCCCTTGCGGTAGATCTTGAAGCGGCGCTCGTCGGGGGCGGCGCCGACCGGCTCGTACAGGCTCAGCGCGAAGTCGTTGCCCGGCTCCTCGGTCAGCCGCTCCAGGTGCACGAGGTCGGCCACGGCCGCGCGCGGCGTGTGGTCCGCCTTGTAGCCCTCGGGGAAGGCGTTGGCGTAGCGGCGCTGCAGCTCGGCGGCGCGCTCCTCGCCCAGTTCGGCGTTGAGCGCCTCGGCGAACCCGTCCGTCCAGGAGCGGGCCGCCTCGACCAGGCGGGCCTCGATGCGGTCCTTGTCGGCGTCCGACAGCTCGGGCAGCTCGGTGCCCTGCGGGACGCGGACCACGAAGTGCAGCCGGGACAGGATCGACTCGGTGTTCCAGGCCGTGAAGTCGACGCTGGTGCCGTCCAGCTCCTCCTTCAGGATGTCGATGATCCGCAGGCGCACGCCGGTGGTGTAGCGGTCGCGCGGCAGGTAGACCAGGGCCGAGTAGTAGCGGCCGTACTCGTCCTGGCGCAGGTACAGACGCAGCCGGCGGCGCTCCTGGAGGTAGAGCACGCTGGTGACGATCGACTGGAGTTCGGCGGCAGGCGTCTGGAACAGCTCGTCGCGCGGGTAGGTCTCCAGGATCTGGAGCAGGTCGCGGCCGTCGTGGCTGTTGGGCGAGAACCCGGCGCGGTCCAGGACCTCGGCGACCTTGCGGCGGATGACCGGGACGCGGCGCACCGATTCGGTGTACGCGGCCGAGGAGAACAGGCCGAGGAAGCGGCGCTCCCCGACGACATTGCCGTCCTTGTCGAACTTCTTGACGCCGATGTAGTCGAGGTACGACGGCCGGTGCACGGTGGCCCGGCTGTTCGCCTTGGTCAGCACCAGCAGCTTGTGCTCGCGGGCCTTGGCGCGCGCGTCGGCCGGCAGCCGCTCGAAGGAGGGGCTGACCGGGTGCTGGTCGTCCTCGGCGTGGTGCGGGTCGGAACGCAGGATGCCGAGGCCGGTGCCGGGCACGGCGGCCAGGGTGTCGTCCTCGCGCAGCTGGTACTCGCGGAAGCCCAGGAAGGTGAAGTGGTCGGTGGCGAGCCAGCGCAGCAGCTCGCGGGCCTCCTCGACCTCGGGCTTCGGCAGGTCCGCGGGGACCGGCTCGCTCTCCAGCTCGCCGCCGATCCGCGCCGCCGCCTCCCGCATCTTCTCCCAGTCCTCGACGGCCTCGCGGACGTCGGACAGCACGCGCAGCAGGTCGGAGGTGATCTGCTTCAGGTCGGCGCGGTCGGTCTCGCGGTCGATCTCGACGTGGATCCACGACTCGACGTGCGCGTCGTGCGGCAGCTCGGCGGCGTCGACGGAGCCGGCCGGGGTCGGCAGGATCTCCAGCAGCCGGCCCGTCAGGTCGCGGCGGACCACGAACTGCGGGTGGATCACGACATGGATGCCGCGGCCGCCCCGGGTCAGCTCGTTCGTGACGGAGTCGACCAGGAACGGCATGTCGTCGGTCACGACCTCGACGACCGTGTGGCTGCACGTCCAGCCGTTCTCCTCGACCGTCGGGGTGTGGACCCGGACGTTCGCGGTGCCCTGGGGACGGTTCTCGGCGAGACGGTGGTGCGAGACCGCGGCGCCGAAGACGTCCACCGGGTCGCGGTCGGCGAGGTCCTCGGGTGCGGTGTGCAGGTAGTAGCGCTGGAGGAACGCGAGGGGGGATTCGCTGTCCGGGGTGTCCGGGGAGCCCTCGCCCGTCGACCCGGTCGGTAGGTTCCCCCCGACCGGGCCGTTCTCAGCTACCCGAGCGGCCCGTTCGAGCAGCTCGGCCTTGGCTTCGTCCAGCTTGGTCTGCATTGTCCTCTGGCTCCTGTCGCGCGCCGTTGCGTGACGTAGAAGGAAGTACTGGTTCTTCCCCTGCGGCTCGACGCCACGGCCCGGGATTTCCGGTCCGTTCCGACGCTATGCCGCCAGGCGGGATGAGCGGGGGGTATTCGGCCATTTCCGACACGGCCGTCGAGTGTGACGCTGCTCTCGGCACCGTCGCATTCCGGGCCGGCCTCGGCGTCCTGGGGGCGGCGGCGCCCCCGTCCCGCCCGCGCGGACCAGCGAACGCCGCCCGGTCACGGAGGTCCTCCGTGCAACCCGGGCGCGGGGCGGGAGCCACATCGCTCCCGCGAGCTATCGCGCTGATCACGCCACCAGGCTATCGCTCCTCACCCCGGAACAGTCATGAGCCGTATGTGTACAAAACAGGGGGTCGAACTTTGACGTTCTGCACAGCGCCGGAGACCGTCCGGGTGGCGTAACCGGATCCGGCCAGGTGAGGGGCGGGGCGGGGTAGCGGCGCGCCGTCCCGCGCAGCACTCTGAAAGCGACGGGCCAGGAGTTGCCGAGGGGTCCGTCCCGTCCGTCCCGTCCGTCCCGTCCGTCCCGGAGGAGCGCCGACATGCCCCCGAAGATCCTCATCGTCACCGGCGACGCCGCGGAGTCCCTGGAGGTCCTCTACCCCTACCAGCGCCTGCGCGAGGAGGGCTACGACGTCGACGTCGCGGCCCCCTCCCGCAAGACCCTCCGCTTCGTCGTGCACGACTTCGAGCCCGGTTACGACACGTACACCGAGAAGCCGGGGTACACCTGGCCCGCCGACCTCGCCTTCTCCGAGGTCGACCCCGGCGCGTACGCCGCCCTCGTCATCCCCGGCGGCCGGGCCCCCGAGTACCTGCGCAACGACCCCGAACTGCGCAAGATCCTCAAGGCCTTCTTCGACGCCGACAAGCCGGTCGCCCAGATCTGCCACGGCCCCCTGCTCACCGCCGCGATCGACACCCTGCGCGGCCGCCGCGTCACCGCCTACCCGGCGCTGGAACCCGACATGCAGTCCGCCGGCGCGAGCTTCCTGGACACGGAGACCGTGATCGACGGCACGCTGGTCTCCGCCCGCGCCTGGCCGGATCATCCGGCGTGGATGCGGGAGTTCGTCAAGGTGCTGCGGGCGAAGGCGCCGGTGAACTGAGCGGCCGCGGCGCACAGGGCGCCCACGAGGGCACCCTCACGCGGCTACGGCTATCCGCTGCGCGACCTCCACCGCCTCCGCCAGCGTGTCCACCACGGGCACGCCGACCTCCTCCAGGCTGGCCCTGCTGTGCGACCCGCCGGTGTACAGCACCGCCCCGGCCCCCGCGTACCGCGCCGCCACGGCGTCGTCCGCCGCGTCCCCGATCACGACCGTCCGCCCCGGCTCCACCGCCCCCGTGAGCCGGGACAGATGCCGCACCATGTGCTCCGCCTTGCTCCCCCCGGACGGCCCCGTCCGCCCGTCGACGCGCAGGAACTGCTCCTCGATCCCGAACCCCCGTACGAGCGGCACCAGTTCCTCGTGCCCGTACATGCTCAGCAGCGACTGGCTGTGCCCCGCCGTCCGCCATCCCCTGAGCAGCTCCGCCGCCCCGGCGGTCAACGCGCACCGCGCCCGCTGCTCCGCGTACCGCCGATGGAATATCCCGTCCATCAGCTCCCACTCGGCCTCGCTCGGCAGCCGCCCCATCAGCCGCTCGTAGAACTTCGGCACGGGCACGCAGTACAGCGCCCGGTACTGCTCCAGCGTGATCGGCGCCAGCCCCAGCTCCGCGAAGGCCGCGTTGGTCGCCCCGATGATCGCCTCGTTGTCGTGGAACAGCGTGCCGTTCCAGTCCCAGACGATGTGCGCGCGTGCGTGCTTCCCCATGCACACGACCGTACCCGCCCCCACCGACAATCCGGCCGGGCGGCCGGTCCCGCCGGCTCAGCCCCGGCCGACGAGGTTCGGGATCTCCTGCGTGGCGTACCACAGCAGTTCGTGGTCGTCCGCCCCGTCCACCACGGACTGCGCGTCGTCGTCCCCGCCGTCCGCCGCCGCCAGCGCCCGCGCCGCCGCGCCCACGTCCCCCTCCGCGTCGTCGGCGTCGAGGTGGACCGCCGCCGCCTTGGCGAGCGGCACCGTCACGGTCACGGTCACCTCGCCCGGCGCGGCGGGGTCGGCCGTCGCGGCGCCGTCGGAGACGTCCACGGCCACCACGACCCGGCGCCGCGGGGCACCCTCGTCGGCCGCGAGCAGGCGCAGGGAGGCGAGCGCGGCCCGGCCGAGCGCGGCGTACTCGAGCTCCTCGATGTCGTCGGAGAGGTACCACTGGCGCAGGGCGGGCGTGACGGCGTACCCGACGAAGGGGCCGGCCCCCAGCTCACCCGTCCTGTGCGCCTCGGCGAGACCGGGGAGGGTCAGGGGGACGTAGACGCGCATGCTCGCCGCTCTTTCCTGGTCGAACGCTCCGCTGGGCCCGGGTCGGGGGCGCGGCCCCCGCCTTCCGGAGGGCCTTCAGGATACGTGCGGCTGTCCCCTTTCGAGTCCCTGGCCAGGCCCCCCGAACGTCAGCTCCACGCGTCGCGCCTCACCCGGCGCACCCGCGGGATATCGGGGTCCGGAACCCTGTCCATCCCCCTAGGGGGTGAATCCGTCCAGCCCCCCGCCACCACCGCCCGCGTCCTTGCTGCGCGGTTCCGTGCCCCGTACAAGAGCCCCACCACTAGTTACCGCCCGGTATCCCCCGGGCCGCCGAACGGGGACCCCCATGAACAAGGTCATGAGCCGCACCCCTCTCCCCCGCCCCCGCCACCGCCCCCCGACCCGCCACGACACCCGCCGCCCCTCCTCGGCCCCGCGCCGCGCGGCCGCCGACAGCCGCACGGCCGCCCGTACGGCGGCCCCGCAGCCGTGCTCGACGAGGGCCTCCGGACCGGCCCAGCCGCCCCGCACGGCCCCGCAGGCACCCGCCGGGCCCCCTCGCCCCACCGACCTCTTCGCGGACCGTCTGCTGGCCGTCCTCAGCGGTCAGCGCCCGGTGCACTGGATGCTCCGCCACACGGCGGGCCGCGCCTACGACGACCTGGCCCGCCTCGCCGCACGCGCCCCCCTGCGCACGCGGGGTGCCCGCCCGGTCGTCCGCGACATCGGCTACTACGTCGCGCGCGAGGGCGCGCTGGAGGTCTTCGCCCGCATCGCCGCGGGCAGCCGGCTCCGCGCCCTCGCCTTCCGCCTGGAACTCGGCGCCGACCTGCGCTGGCGCTGCACGGCCGTGGAAACGGGCCCCCGCGCGGCGCCCTAGTAGCCGGGCCGGCCGGGCCGCCTGTGGCCGGTCGGGGGCGGGCCACCCTGCGGCCGATCCGCGGTGATGCGGCCCAGGGGGCGCCTCGGCGCGGGACACTCAGGACGGGGCAACGCAAAGGGCCGGGTCCCCGAAGGAACCCGGCCCCTCACGGAGTCGGCGTCACTTCTTGCGACGCCGGCCGCCCTTGGCCTGCTTGCGCCGCTCCGCCCGCGTCAGCCCGTCCGACTCCGACCGCACCGGTCCGTCGTCCTCGAGGTCGCGCTCGACGACGCCGCCCTCGCCGTCCACGGTCGGCGCGGAGAAGTGCAGGTCCCGCCGCTGCGGAACGTCGAGACCCTTGGCCCGGATCTCCGGACGGCCCGCGCCCGCCTGCGCCGGCACCGCGTCCTGGACGCCCTCGCCGACCGGCTCGGCGGCCTCCTCGACCGGCACCTCCTCGACCTGCTGCTCGACCTGGACCTCCAGGTTGAACAGGTAGCCGACGGACTCCTCCTTGATGCCCTCCATCATCGCGGTGAACATGTCGAAGCCCTCGCGCTGGTACTCGACCAGCGGGTCCTTCTGCGCCATCGCGCGCAGGCCGATGCCCTCCTGGAGGTAGTCCATCTCGTAGAGGTGCTCGCGCCACTTGCGGTCGAGGACCGACAGCACGACCCGCCGCTCCAGCTCCCGCATGATCTCGGAGCCGAGCTGGGCCTCGCGGGCCTCGTACTGCTCGTGGATGTCCTCCTTGATGGACTCCGAGATGAACTCGGCGGTCAGACCGGCCCGGTCGCCGGCCGCCTCCTCCAGCTCCTGGACGGTGACCTTCACCGGGTAGAGCTGCTTGAAGGCGCCCCACAGCCGCTCCAGGTCCCAGTCCTCGGGGAAGCCCTCGGCGGTCTCCGCGGCGACGTACGCGTCGATCGTGTCGTCCATGAAGTGCTGCACCTGCTCGTGCAGGTCCTCGCCCTCCAGCACGCGCCGGCGCTCGCCGTAGATGACCTCGCGCTGCCGGTTGAGCACCTCGTCGTACTTCAGGACGTTCTTGCGCGTCTCGAAGTTCTGCTGCTCGACCTGCGACTGCGCGGAGGCGATGGCGCGGGTGACCATCTTGTTCTCGATCGGCACGTCGTCCGGCACGTTGGCCATGGACATCACGCGCTCGACCATCTGGGCCTTGAACAGGCGCATCAGGTCGTCGCCGAGGGAGAGGTAGAAGCGGGACTCGCCGGGGTCGCCCTGACGGCCGGAGCGGCCGCGCAGCTGGTTGTCGATGCGCCGCGACTCGTGCCGCTCGGTGCCGAGGACGTAGAGGCCGCCGAGCTGCTCGACCTCCTCCTTCTCCGCCTTGACGGCCTGTTCGGCCTTCTCCAGGGCGGCGGGCAGGGCCGCGGCCCACTCCTCGATGTGCTCCTCGGGGTCGAGGCCGCGCTGGCGCAGCTCCGCCTCGGCGAGGTCCTCGGGGTTTCCGCCGAGCTTGATGTCCGTACCACGGCCGGCCATGTTGGTGGCGACCGTGACGGCGCCCTTGCGGCCGGCCTGGGCGACGATCGACGCCTCACGCTCGTGGTGCTTGGCGTTCAGCACCTCGTGCTGGATGCCGCGCTTGCTGAGCTGCTGCGAGAGGTACTCGGACTTCTCGACGGAGGTGGTGCCGACGAGGATCGGCTGGCCCTTCTCGTGCTTCTCGGCGATGTCGTCCACGACCGCCTCGAACTTGGCCACCTCGGTGCGGTAGATCAGGTCGGACTGGTCCTTGCGCACCATCGGCTTGTTGGTCGGGATGGGGACCACGCCGAGCTTGTAGATCTGGTGGAACTCGGCGGCCTCGGTCATCGCCGTACCGGTCATGCCGGAAAGCTTGTTGTAGAGGCGGAAGAAGTTCTGGAGGGTGATGGTGGCGAGCGTCTGGTTCTCGTCCTTGATGTCCACCCCCTCCTTCGCCTCGATCGCCTGGTGCATGCCCTCGTTGTAGCGGCGGCCGGCGAGGATACGACCGGTGTGCTCGTCGACGATCATGACCTCGCCGTCGATGACGACGTAGTCCTTGTCCTTCTTGAACAGTTCCTTCGCCTTGATGGCGTTGTTCAGGTAGCCGACGAGCGGGGTGTTCACCGACTCGTAGAGGTTGTCGATGCCCAGCCAGTCCTCGACCTTGCTGACACCGGACTCGTGGATGGCGACGGTGCGCTTCTTCTCGTCCACGTCGTAGTCGCCGGTCTCCTCGACGCCCTTGAGCGGGTTGCCGGCCTCGCCCTTCTTCAGGCGCAGCACGAGCTTGGCGAAGTCGCCGTACCACTTGGTGGCCTGGTCGGCCGGGCCGGAGATGATCAGCGGCGTACGGGCCTCGTCCACGAGGATGGAGTCGACCTCGTCCACGATGGCGAAGTTGTGGCCGCGCTGCACCAGCTCGTCCTGCGACCACGCCATGTTGTCGCGCAGGTAGTCGAAGCCGAACTCGTTGTTGGTGCCGTAGGTGATGTCGCACGCGTACTGCTCGCGGCGCTGGGCCGGCGTCATGTTGGCGAGGATGACGCCGACGTCGAGGCCCAGGAACTTGTGGACGCGGCCCATCATCTCGGAGTCGCGCTCGGCCAGGTAGTCGTTGACCGTGACGATGTGGACGCCGTCGCCGGACAGCGCGTTCAGGTACGCGGGCAGGGTGCCGACGAGGGTCTTGCCCTCGCCGGTCTTCATCTCGGCCACGTAGCCGAGGTGGAGCGCGGCGCCGCCCATCAGCTGCACGTCGTAGTGACGCTGCCCGAGGACGCGCTTGGCGGCCTCGCGGACGGTGGCGAACGCCTCGGGGAGCAGGTCGTCCAGGCTCTCACCATCGGCGTAGCGCTGCTTGTACTCCTCGGTGAGGGCACGCAGCTCGGCGTCGGAGAGGTCGACGAAGTCCTCTTCGATGGAGTTGACCTGGTCCGCGATGCGGTGCAGCTTGCGCAGGATCTTGCCTTCGCCTGCACGCATGATCTTCGAGAGGACGGACACGGGGGCTGGTCTCCTTGCCGGTCGGGCCTGGGACGGTCGGTTTTCCATGTGACGTACTGAGCAACGGCCATCGTATGCGAGGACCCCGCCGCGCCGGGAGGGCCTGGCGCCCCGGCCGCTGCTTCACAGGAACAACGGACCGGGTATCCGGATAGTGCCGCATCGGCGCAGGGATTTGTGCGAAATGTGATCGCGTGCTCACGGATCGCGGAAATCGATGGCCCCCGCGGGGCGGCGGGAGCAAAATCGCCCGATGGAACCCGTCACGCTCACCACCGGCCGTCTCCGTCTGCGCGCCGTCGGACCGGCCGACACCGAGGCCGTGTACGAGGCCGCCCAGGACGCCGACATCCAGCGCTGGACCACGATCCCCTCCCCGTACCTGCCCGAGCACGCCCGCGGCTTCACGCACGAGATGGTCCCGGACGGCTGGGCGGACGGCTCGATGTTCACCTGGGGGATCTTCCTTGCCGGCGGGGAGCTGGCGGGCATGCTCAGCCTCTCGATGCGCGGACCGGCCGCGGCGGAGGTCGGTTTCTGGGCCGCCAAGGAGCACCGCGGCCGCGGCTACGTCACCGAGGCCGCGCTCACCGCGTGCCGCTGGATCTTCACCGACCTGGGCGTGGACCGTGTCGAGTGGCGTGCCGAGGTCGGCAACCACGGCTCGCGCGGGGTCGCCGAACGCGCCGGCTTCACCCTGGAGGGCACCCTGCGCTCCGCCATCGACAACAAGGGGGTACGGCGGGACTGCTGGATCGCCTCCCTGCTCCCCTCGGACCTCGGCCTGCCCTCCACCGCCCCGTATCTGCCGGACCCCGGGCGGTGACCCCGCCCGGCACGGGTTGTCAGTGCCACCCTCTATCGTCCGAGGCATGACGACCCTGCCGCGCCCGACCACCACGCTCACCGCGGACGACGCCCGCCGTATCGCCCTGCGGGCCCAGGGCCTGCTCGGCGCGCCCGACCGGCGGGCCGGCGTGCGCGGGGTGCTGCGCCACCTCGGCGCGGTCCAGCTCGACACCATCTCGGTCCTCGCCCGCTCGCACGAACTGGTGCCGTACGCCCGCCTCGGCGCGGTCGGCCGCAAGACGGTCGAGGACGCCTACTGGCGGGACACGCACGCCTTCGAGTACTGGTCGCATGCCGCCTGCATCCTGCCCGTCGAGGAGTGGCCGTACTTCGCCTTCCGCCGCCGCGCCTACCGCGACCGCCCGCACTGGAACCACCAACTCCCCGACGGCGCCTACGAACAGGTCGTCAAGCAACTGCGCGCCGAGGGCCCGCTGACCGCGACCGAACTGGGCGGCGCGAAGCGGACCAGCGAGTGGTGGGACTGGTCCGGCACCAAGGTCGCGGTCGAACGGGCCCTGATGTACGGCGAGGTGGTGTGCGTCGAACGCCGCGGCTGGAAGCGGGTGTACGACCTCGCCGAGCGCGCCGTCCCCGCGTCCCTGCTGCACGACGAGCTGGACGACGCAGAGTGCCTGCGCCGCCTGGTCCGGCTGGCCGGCGAGTCCCTGGGCGTGGGCACCCGCGCGGACATCGCCGACTACCACCGGCTCAGGGGCGATCAGGTGGACGCGGTGATCGCGGACTCGGGCCTGGTGCCGGTCGAGGTCGAGGGCTGGGGCCGGCCGGCCTGGGCGGACCCCGCGGCCCTGGCGACCCCACCGCGCGGCCGCCACCGCACCACCCTGCTGTCGCCGTTCGACTCCCTGGTCTGGGAACGGGCGCGCACCGAACGGATCTTCGGCTTCACCCACCGCCTGGAGGCGTACGTCCCGAAGCCCAAGCGGGTGTACGGCTACTTCGCGATGCCGGTGCTCGCGGGTGGCCGGCTGGTCGGGCGTGTCGACCCCGCCCGGGAGGGCCGCACCCTGGTGGCCCGGCAGGTCACCCTCGACGGCCCCAAGGCGGTCCCGGCGGTCGCCCAGGCCCTGTTGGAGGCCGCCACCTGGGTCGGCTGCACGAACGTCCGGGTGGAGCGTGTGGACGCCCCGGCCCTGCGCGGCCCGCTCGCCGCGGAACTCGCCCGCGCCCTCGACTAGCCCTGTGTCCGGCGGCTACCGGATCTCCAGGATCTTCTCCCGCATCGCGTAGACCACGGCTTCCATGCGGGAGTGCAGCTGCAGTTTCTCCAGGATGTTGCGGACGTGGTTCTTCACGGTGTTCTCGGAGATGAACAACTCCTTGGCGATGTCCCGGTTGTTCATCCCCGTGGCCACGAGTTTGAGGACTTCCAGTTCGCGGTCGGTCAGCCGGGGCGCGGGCACCAGCCGGCGCTCGTCGGTGCGCTGGATCATCGACTTGAACTCGGTGAGGAGTTTCGACGCCATGGACGGGCTGATCTGCGACTGCCCGTCGGCGACCGCGCGGATGGCGGTCGCCACCTCGTCGGTGGAGATCTCCTTGAGCAGGTATCCGGTCGCGCCCGCCTTGATCGCGTCGTAGAGGTCGGCCTCCTCGTCGCTGATCGTCAGCATGATGATCTTCGCGCTGGGGGCCACCTCCTTGATGGAGGTGCACGCCTCGATCCCGCCCCGCCGGGGCATCCGGACGTCCATCAGCACGATGTCCGGGAGCAGATCGGCGGCCTTGTCGACGGCCTCGGCCCCGTCGCCCGCCTCGCCAACGACCTGGATGTCCTCCTCGGCCGCGAGCACGATCTCCAGGCCGCGCCGGAAGAGCGCGTGGTCGTCCACCACCAGGACTCTGATCGGTTCCTCGCGTGGAGAGCCCCCGCCGGGGCCCCTGCCGAGTACACCGTCGTCGGTGTCGTCGGCCTCCTCGCTCCGCATCGGTCCGAAGGTGTCCGCCATCGTTCCTCCCCCTGAAGGCTGTGGCCTGTGTGGTCCCGTGCCATCGCCAACCCAAGGCAGCGGCCCACCGGTTGGGCCCTTGCGTCCATGATTTCATGCCGGGACGACACCGAGGCGCCGTACGCGGCGTGAACTGGTCGCACACGGGTGCCCCGGGGGCGCACGCGCGCTCCAGGGGCACCGTCCGGCTTCGACCTCGGGTGGTCAGCCGCCCAGCGTGCCTCCTGCCGCTGGGGGCTGCGCCTCGGCGACCATCGGGTCCGTGCTGAGGTGGATCACGCCGTAGTCGTAGGCGTGGCGCCGGTAGACGACGCTCGGTTCCTTCGTCTCGGAGTCGACGAACAAGTAGAAATCATGGCCGACCAGTTCCATCTCGTAGAGGGCCTGGTCGAGGCTCATCGGGGAGGCGACGTGCGTCTTCTCGCGGACGACGAGGGGGCCTTCGCCCTTGACCTCGAGCGAGCCGATCTTGGTGGTCGGCACTCCGTCCGTCTCGTCCTCCCCCACCGGGAGGCCGTTTCCGTTCAGCGTCGCCGCGCCCGGCACGTGGTCGGGAACCTCTGCCGCCGAGATCCGGCGTGCGCCCCGGCGCGAGAACCGCTTGTCGTGCTGCTTGCGCAACCGCGCGTCCAACTTCTCCGCCGCCATGTCGAGCGCCGCATACGGATCGCTGGCCGCCGCCTCCGCCCGGATCACCGGGCCACGGGAGCGGAGCGTGATCTCCACCCGGTCGCAGCGGTCGGCCTGTCGAGGGTTGGGCTCCTTGGACACCTCGACGTCGAGGCTGATCACCTTGCCATCGAGCTTCTGGATCTTCTCCAGCTTCAGCTTCTCGGCCACGTGCTTGCGGAACCGCTCGGGCACCTCGGTCTTGCGGCCTTTGACGACGATGTCCACGCAGAACTCCGTTCCCGGATCGCTCCGCTGCTTCGGCGGAGCATCTCCCTTTTGCACCAGGTCCGGTGAGCACCGGACCTCGGACTCGGTGACGTCCACCTCCTCCTCCCCCAGGGGCGGGATGCCCACCCCACCGGCGCGGGTGATTGCGGAAAACCCGCAGCACGGCATTCGGATATGAGAGGTGTGGCCTGCGCCTCTTTCCTCACAACCGAACATATCTCGCCCGGACGGATGTCGTCACCCTCTACCGCGGCGTACCTCCGTCCAGATGAATTAACCCTCTCACTACCTGCAACGACGCAGGTCGGCGGTCAGTTCCTGCCTATTTCGAAAGAATCCGCCGGAGCGGCGATCACGGCCGCGCGCAACGGCCGCTCGAAGGCGTTCACCGCCGTCTTTTTCGCTGCACCATGCACCCACTCGCCCTTCTCCGATCGCGCCCCGGCGCCTCGTTCCTCCCTTCCTTCCCGGGTTGCGTTCCCGTACACGGCATCTGACACCTCACTTCGTCCGTCGGAGTGCGGCACGCACGCCTCCCGCAGCGCCCTGGCCGCCTCCGCGAGGGTGGCGCCGGTGGTGACGAGGTCGTCCACGAGCACCACCCGGCCACCGGCGAGCAACCGGTCCCCGCCCCTCGCGACCTCCAGCGCACCGGCGAGGTTCGCCCGGCGCCGCCGCGCGTCCAGTCCCGCCTGGTCCGCCACGGGTCTGCGCTGGCGCAGCACCGCCGCGACCCGGGCCGGCGTCCCGGTGCGCCGCAGCTCCCCGGCCGCCGCGAGCGCCATCCGCCGTACCGGATCGTGCCCCCGCGCCCGCACGGCCCACCGGGCGGAGGGCACGGGCACGAGCACGACGGTCCCGAAGGCACCGGTCCCGGTAGCCCTGCCCGCCGGAGCCCCCGTCGGTCTTCCGGTCGACG
Organism: Streptomyces hygroscopicus subsp. hygroscopicus; assembly: GCF_030269125.1. Classification (GTDB taxonomy): domain Bacteria; phylum Actinomycetota; class Actinomycetes; order Streptomycetales; family Streptomycetaceae; genus Streptomyces; species Streptomyces hygroscopicus_C. Next base: position 161,911 of record NZ_BSSM01000018.1, read on the forward strand.
GGGTCCCCCTCGCCGAAGCCCCGGTCCCGGCCGGATCGCCGAGGCCCGCCCGCACGGCCCCCGCCACGGCCGTACCCAGCGTTCCCGTGAGCGTCAGCGCGCCCCGCTCCTTGTGCGCGAGGAGAAGCGCGCGCACCGACCCCGCGTACGGAGCCGACGCGTACACCACCGGCAGCCCGGCGGGCTCCGGCAGCGGCCGCACCCGCCGCGGCACACCCCCGGTCAGCGCCGTCCGGCAGCGCCCGCAGAGCGTCGTACGAGGTGCTCCGCAGCCCGCGCAGTCGGTCGGCAGCACCAGGTCGGTGAGGTCCCGCCACCACCCCCGCATGACCACCACTGTGCCAAGGCCGGGGCGGGCCCACCACCCCTGTGGACAACGGCCTGTGGACACCTCACACAGACCGCGGACGGGCCGCTGACCAGGCACGCCGTCCGGCCCGTTCCGGCCCGCACAGCCCGGTCAAGACCCAGGCAGGCCCGTACTCGCCCGCGCACCCGCGGCTCGCCCCCCGCTCGGCCCTGCTCGGCCCACTCGCCCGGACCGGTGACCGCCCCGGCCCCTGGCACCTCGGCGCTGACACCTCAGCCCGGATAGACCGGCGCCGTCCCGTCCTTGTCCACCTTCTGCCACTGCGCCCCGGTGGGCAGCCGGACGATCCCGTCGTCCGAGTAGGCCACCAGCGGCACCCGGTCGTCCTCGGACGCGGCGATCGCCTTCACCCCGGGCAGCGCGCCGGGCGCCGGACCGTCGAGCGTGGCGCCGTCGACCTGGACGTACCGCATCTGCTGCACACCACCCTGCTCCTGGCCGACCACCAGCAGCCTGCTGTCCCCGGCCCAGGTCATGGTGCCGACCTCCTCCAAGTCGGGCGCGGCCGAACGCAGTCCGACCACCGAGGGCGCCGCCCCGGTCCCGTCCTCGCGCTCGATCCGGCCGATCAGCAGGGACTGCTTGCCGTCCTTCTCCACGACCAGCGCGACGCGCACCCCGTCGGCGGCCACCCGGACGTCCTTGATGCGGCCGGGCAGGTCCGGGACGGTGACCTTCTCCGCCTTGGTGGTGCCGTGCTCCACGACGTACAGGGCCGCGTCCTGCCGGTCGCGGTCGGCCACCCACAGGTCGCCGCGGGCGTCCCAGCTCGGGGTGGTCAGCCGCTCGTCGGGGGTCGCGCCCCTGCTGGTGACCAGCGCGTCGCCGAGCGAGCCGTCCGAGGTCAGCGACGTGACGTGCAGCGACGCGCCGTAGTTGTCGACCGCGGCCACGCTGCGCTCGTCCCGTGAGACCGCCACCGAGCGCAGCGTCTTGTCGCCCTCGCCGAGGGCACCGGGCACCTGCACGGACCCGGTGCCGGTGCTCCCCGTCGGCATCCGCACCAGCCGGTGCCTGCCGTCGACGTAGTACAGGTATTCGGGCCGCTTCGCCGACCCGTGCCAGGCGGCGGACACCGCGCGCTCCTCGGTCAGGTCGCACAGCCGGCGGCCGCCGGTGCCCTGCAGTTCGACGGACTCCAGGGTCGGTGCCAGGTTCCGCAGCGTGAACAGCAGCTGGGTGGCCATCTCCGTGCACTTGGACGGCGCGACGCGCGACGCGCCGAGGTTCAGGGGCACCGTCAGCCGGTTCTGGTCGTCCGGCGCCAGCCCCGACACGCCCTTCTGCAGGGCCGTGCCGGTCGGGAAGCTGGAACGCACCACCGGACCGAGCCAGTCGGACGGCCCGTCCAGCAGCGAGCGGACCATCTGCGTCATCGGGTCGACCTTGCTGCGCACGAACACCGGATCGGCGACCGCCACCGGCTCCCCGGCCGGCCCGACGGACGTACCGGAGGCGAAGTAGTACTTGTCGACGGACGTGTAGTTGCGCTGGAAGTCCGACTTGCCCATGACCACGCCGTCGGGCAGCTCGTCGATGCGCCACTGCCCGGTCTTGCCGTCCCGCGTCAGATGCACCTTCCTGCGGTAGGTGCCGGCCGCGGGCTGGTACGCCTGCTGGGCGTCGACCGTGGCCACCCGGGTGCCGGTGAGCACACAGGTGACGCTGTTGGTCGTCTCCCGGCTGCCCGCACGGCAGTCGGTCTCGATACTCGGCCCGTTCGCGAGGACCGTGGTCGACCGCTCCGGCCGCCAGGTACGCGCGGCGTCGTTCGCCAGGTACTTGCGCGCCGTGTCGTACTCCGGGTCGTCGCTGGTCAGCGCCTCCAGGAAGCCCTGCATGATCTCGCCCGGGTTGGCGTCGTCGGCGGGCGGCATGGCGAACACCCGTACCCCGGTGTCCTGCCGGGGTGTGGATTCCACGTTCCGCAGGTCGCCGCTGTCGGGCATCGAGGCGCATCCGGCCAGCAGGACGACCCCCAAGGCGGTGTACGCCGCCGCGCGCCCGCGCCTTCGGCGGACGCCCCCCTCGCGGTCAGCGCCCACGAAATGCCTCCCCTGGCTCGGTCGAGTCCTCCGGCCGCGCCGGTCCCTGCCCGGACTCCGGTCGTACGGCCATCGCGTCCGGCGCCCGATCCTCCGCGGACCGTTCCTCGGAGCGCTGCACGGACCCCGTGGGCCGGGGCACCACGCGCGCCCCGTTGCCGTTGCCGGGCAGCGCGGTCGGGTCGGTGGCGGGGGTGGCGGCGGACCGCCGGGGCGCGATGGGGGCGCGCGACGGCAGGGCGGGCACATGGCCGCCGCTCTGCTGCGCCGGGACGGTCGCCCGCTTCTCCTGCCGGGGCGTCCCTGAGTCGTCGGGGCGCCGACGGCGGCGCGCGTCCTTGGGTTCCAGCGGTATCGGGGAGCCCCGCAGCGGCTCGTCCGCGGTCCGGGGCAGGGTCAGCCGGAACTGCGAGCCGCCGCCCGGCTCGCCCCAGGCCTGCAGCCAGCCGCCGTGCAGCCGCGCGTCCTCCAGGGCGATGGACAACCCGAGGCCGGTGCCCCCGGTGGTGCGGGCGCGGGCCGGGTCGGCCCGCCAGAAGCGGCTGAACACGCGGGTCGCCTCGCCCGGCTTGAGCCCGACGCCGTAGTCGCGCACCGCGACGGCGACCGCGCCGCCGGCCGCGGCCAGCTTGACGATGACGTCCTTGCCCTCGCCGTGCTCGACGGCGTTGACGACGAGATTGCGCAGCACCCGCTCCACGCGCCGGGCGTCGGCCTCGGCGACCACGGGCTGGAGGTCGCCGACCACGCGTATCCGCGTGCCCTTGCGCTCGGCGAGCGGCTCGGCGCCGCCGACCACGCGCCGCACGACCTCCCTGAGGTCGATCGGCTCGGCCTCCAGCGCCGCCGCGCCCGCGTCGAAACGGCTGATCTCCAGCAGGTCCGCGAGCAGCGACTCGAAACGGTCCAACTGGTCGGCGAGCAGCTCGGCGGAGCGCGCGGTCACGGGGTCGAAGTCCTCGCGCGCCTCATGGATCACATCGGCGGCCATACGGACGGTCGTCAGCGGGGTGCGCAGCTCGTGCGAGACGTCCGAGACGAACCGGCGCTGCATCCGCGACAGGTCCTCCAGCTGCTGGATCTTGCCCTGGAGGTTCTGCGCCATCTTGTTGAATGCCTCGCCAAGACGGGCGATGTCGTCCTCGCCGGTGACCTTCATGCGCTCCTGGAGCCGCCCGGCGGACAGCCGCTCGGCGATCCCGGCCGCCATCCGCACCGGCGTGACGACCTGCCGCACCACCAGCCAGGCGATGGCGCCGAGCAGCACGACGACGAACAGCCCGGCGGTCGCCAGGGTGCCCTTGACCAGGCTCAGGGACTTCTCCTCCTGCGTGAGCGGGAAGAGGTAGTACAGCTCGTACGGCCGCCCGTTCGGGTCGTTGACCTGCTTGCCGATGACCAGCGCGGGCTGCGACTCCTTGCCGTTGGAGTAGACGATCCGGGTGTAGCTCTGGGCGGCCGTCATGCCGCTGTTGACCCGATCGCGCAGGTCCGCGGGGATGCTGGAGGTCGGGTTGACGTTGCCGGAGCCACGGGGGCTGCGGCCGCCGCCGCTGTCGTCGCCGACGGGCAGCGTCACCACGTCGAAGGCACCCGCTCCGCCGCTGGACAGCGACTCCACGAGATCGCTCATCCACTGGATGACGTTCTGCGTCGGCCGGCCGTCCGCACCGGCGGTGCCGTCCGTGCTGCCGTCGGCGGTGGCGGGCGCGGTACCGGTGCCCGTGCCGTTGGTGCCGGCCGCCTCGTCGGCGCGCTGCTTGGCCACCGCGAAACCGCCCGTGGCCTGGCTCTGCGAGGCGTGCACCTTCGCGTCCAGCAGACCGTTGCGCACCTGCCCGATCACGACGAAGCCGAGCAGCAGGACGACGCCCAGGGACATCAGCAGGGTGGTGGCGACCACCCTGAGCTGGATGTTGCGCCGCCACAGCCGCATCACCGGCAGCAGCGGACGGCGCACCCAGCGCAGGAAGAGCCGCAGGACCGGGCTTCCCTGCACCCCGCCCCGCAGCAGTCCGCCCTCGAAGAAGCGCCCGACGCGCGTGCCCGACGCCGTCCGGCCGACAGGCCGCTTCGGACGCTCCCCGGGCAGGCCGGACCCCGAAACGGCACTGTCCTCGGACATGTCAGCTCGGTCCGGCCTTGTAACCGACGCCACGGACGGTCACCACGATCTCCGGCCGCTCCGGGTCCTTCTCGACCTTGGAGCGCAGCCGCTGGACGTGCACGTTGACGAGGCGGGTGTCGGCGGCGTGGCGGTAGCCCCACACCTGTTCGAGCAGCACCTCGCGGGTGAAGACCTGCCAGGGCTTGCGGGCGAGCGCGACCAGCAGGTCGAACTCCAGCGGGGTCAGCGCGATCGACTGCCCGTCCCGCTTCACCGAGTGGCCGGCCACGTCGATGACCAGGTCACCGATGGTCAGCTGCTCGGGCGCCGGCTCCTCGGAGCGCCGCAGCCGCGCCCGGATCCGGGCCACCAGCTCCTTCGGCTTGAACGGCTTGACGATGTAGTCGTCCGCGCCCGACTCCAGGCCCACCACGACGTCGACGGTGTCGCTCTTGGCCGTGAGCATCACGATCGGCACCCCGGACTCGGCCCGGATCAGCCGGCACACCTCGATACCGTCCCGTCCGGGCAGCATCAGGTCGAGCAGTACCAGGTCGGGCTTGCTCTCACGGAACGCGGCCAGCGCCTTGTCGCCGTCGGCTACGAAAGACGGCTCAAAACCTTCACCACGCAGCACGATGCCGAGCATCTCGGCCAGTGCGGTGTCGTCGTCGACGACAAGGACTCGTCCCTTCATAAACGACATCATCCCATTCTCGTAACAGTGACAGAGGCGCTGGTGAGCGAGGTCACTGGCCGGTGACGATAGTCGTACGGAGCCATCACTGTCTGCCCCCGACCGTCTCACGCGGTGTCCCGCGGCGCCGGATCGCGGGTCCGGCGCCGCGCTCCGATCAGCCGATCGCCGCCTCGCGCGCCCGCTTGCACACCCCCGCGAGCGCCTCGCCCGACACGGGCGTGACGGCCCCTTCCTCGGTGACGATGGCCGTCACCAGCTCGGGCGGCGTCACATCGAACGCCGGGTTGTACGCCCGCGTCCCCAGCGGCGCCACCGGGATCCCGCCGCCGGGCCCCGTCACCTGCGCCTGCGGTGCCATCACCTCGGTCACCTCGAAGCCGGGCCGCTGCTCGACCTCGATGGACGCCCCGTCGGGCGTGTCCGGATCGATCGTCGTCAGCGGCGCCACCACGATGAACGGCACCCCGTGGTGGCGCGCGAGCACGGCGAGCGGATAGCTGCCCACCTTGTTCGCCACCGAGCCGTCCGCCGCGATCCGGTCCGCCCCGATCAGCACCGCGTCCACCTCGCCCGCCGCGAACAGCGAGCCCGCCGCGTTGTCGGTGAGCAGGGAGTACGCCATGCCGTTGCGGGCCGCCTCGTACGCCGTCAGCCGCGCGCCCTGGAGCAGCGGACGCGTCTCGTCCACCCACAGCCGCCGCAGCCGCCCCGCGCGATGGGCCGCGAGCGCCACCGCGAAGGCCGTGCCCTCCCCGCCCGAGACCAGCGCACCGGTGTTGCAGTGGGTGAGGATCCGGTGTCCGCCGCCGGGCACCAGCTCGTCCAGCAGCGCCAGGCCGTGCACCGCCATCCGGGCGCTGGCCTCCGCGTCCTGCCGGTGCAGTGTCCGCGCCGCGGCCAGCGCCGCCTCGGCCGCCGCGACCGGGTCACCGCTCCTGGCCAGCTCGGCCTCGTGCGCGGCACGCGCCCGGCGCACTCCGACGGAGAGGTTCACCGCGGTGGGCCGCGCCTCCTCGATGGCCCGCGCGGCCTCGGGCACGTCGAAGCCCCGCGCGGCGGCGAGCGCCACGCCGTACGCCCCCGCGATCCCCAGCAGCGGCGCCCCGCGCACGGCGAGCGAACGGATCGCCTCCACCAGCGCCGGCGCGTCCGTGCACACCAGCTCGACCTCCTCCACGGGAAGCCTCGTCTGATCGAGAAGGACCAGTACGGGACCTTCGGGTGGTTCCTCCCATCGGATCGCCGGTACTCCGGACGGCCGTTCGTCCCCACCGCTTCGTGCCTGATGATCAGCCATGGGATCAGTCTGCCCCGGACACCTCGGACAACTGAAGGCATCCGGCCCCCACCTCGCCCGGACCCGACTTGACCGAGCCATGGCACGATGTCCACCAACCTGCCGCCGCGACCGCGGACGGGCACCGAGAAGGAGCTCCGATGACAGACACTCCGGGCTGGGCCTCGCCCGGATCCGACCCGACGCCCGAGGGCCGGGAACCCGGCGCGTCCGACAGCACCGACCAGCCCGGATCCGGTCCCGGCGCGTCCGCTTCGCAGCCGGGCCCGCAGCCGCAGGGCCCAGGCGCGCAGTGGTCCGGCCAGCAGCCGCCACCGGGCCGGTGGTCCGCACCCACCGGCGCCCCCGGCCAGACCCCGCCACCCCCGCCGCCCGGCCCCGGCTGGGGCGGCCCCGGCACGCCCGGAGGCTACGGAGGCCCCCCTGGGTACGGTGGTTACGGCGCTCCCGGCCACGGAGCCTGGGGCGGCGGCTGGGGCGGTCCCCCGCCCGCGGCCAAGCCCGGTGTCATCCCGCTGCGCCCGCTCGGCGTCGGCGAGATCCTCGACGGCGCCGTCTCCACCCTGCGCACCTACTGGCGCACCGTCCTCGGCATATCCCTGACCCTCGCGCTGGTCACGGAGATCACCGCGGTCCTCCTCCAGGGTCTCTTCCTGAACAAGACCGTCGCGCGGACCTCCCTCGGCGACCCGACCATCACGCCCACCGAAGCCCTGCGCATCATGGGCGAGTCCTTCCTCAGCTCCATAATCCTCGGCCTGATCACCATGATCGGCACGCTCATCGCCACCGCGATGCTCACGAGCGTGACCAGCCGGGCGGTCCTCGGCAGGCCGGCCACCCCGGGCGAGGCGTGGCGCGAGGCCCGCCCGCAGTTGTGGAAGCTGTTCGGCCAGCTGGTCCTGCTCTTCCTCATGGGCTTCGGCATCATGCTGGTCGCCTCGGTCCCGGGCGTCATCGGCTTCCTCGGCGGCAGCAAGGGCGCCGGAATCGCGCTCCTGATCATCGGCTTCCTCGCCGGGATGGTCGTCCTCATCTGGCTGACGGTGCGCTTCTCCCTGGCCGCGCCCGCGCTGATGCTGGAGAAGCAGGGCGTCATACAGTCCCTGCGCCGCTCCACGAAGCTGGTGCACGGCTCCTGGTGGCGCATCCTCGGCATCCAGCTGCTCGCCGGGCTCATCGTCGCCGTCATCAGGGTGGTGATCTCGATTCCCTTCACCGTCATCGCCCTGATCGCGGGCGGCGACGGTCTGTCCGGCCTGATGGGCCAGAACGGCGGCCACGTCGGCTGGACCTTCCTGGTGATCGCCGGGATCGGCGCGGTGATCGGCACCACCATCACCCTGCCGGTCTCCGCCTGCGTCACCGTGTTCCTCTACATCGACCAGCGCATCCGCCGCGAGGGCCTCGACCTCGAACTGGCCCGCGCCGCCGGTGTCCAGGGCGCCGCCACCGGCGCCCCCGGTCCCGTCCCGGGGAGCTGACGGGGTGCTTCTCACGGGGGGAATGTTCACGGCGCCGGGCCGGCCCGGCGCCGTGGCCACAGCCGTACACGGCCTGCTGCGCGCCTCGGGCACGTCCGTCCTCGCGGCGGGCGGCCCGGGGGACGGGCCGCCGGTGACCGTCCCGCGCGATCCCGCCCGCGAGGCGGCCCGGCGCGAGCTGGCCAAGCGCATGTACCACGAGAACGACCCCAGCCTGTGGGAACGCGCCCTGAAGGCGTTCGGCGACTGGCTCGACGGTCTGTTCCGCAGCGCGTCCGCGCCGACCCCCGGCGGCACCGTCGGACTGTGGGTCGTGATCCTCTTCGTCGTCGCCGTCCTGGCCGCCCTGTGGTGGCGCCTGGGCACCCCTCGCCGCCGCCCCGCCCGCGCCACCGCCGTCCTGTTCGACGACGGCCCGCGCAGCGCCGCCGAACACCGCGCGGCCGGCGAGGCACACGCGGCCCAGGGCCATTGGAGCCAGGCCGTGCAGGAACGCATGCGCGCCATCGTCCGCTCCCTGGAGGAGCGCACCGTGCTCGACATCCGGCCGGGCCGCACCGCCGACGAGGCCGCCGCCGAAGCCGGCCGCGCCCTGCCGGCACACACCGACCGACTGCGCGCCGCCGCCCGCGAGTTCGACGACGTGACATACGGCGGACGCGGCGCGAGCGAGCAGTCGTACCGCCGTCTCGCCGAACTCGACCGCGACCTGGAGCGCACCAGGCCCGCCCACGCCGACAGCACGGCCGACACGGCCCACAGCACCAGCCAGGGGGTCGCCGAGTGACCGCCGAGGCCGCGGCGCCCACCACCTCCACCGCGCCCACGGCCCGCGCCGTGTGGACCCGGACACGAGGCATCGTCCTCGCTGCCGTCCTCCTCCTGGCCGCGGCCGTCGTCATGGCCGCCATACGCTCCAGCGAGCGGCACGGCGCGCTGGACCCCCGCTCCGCCGACCCCTACGGCAGCCACGCCGTCGCCCAGCTGCTGGCCGACCGGGGGGTCACCACGCGCGTGGTCACCACGCTGCGCGCCGCCCGCGCCGCCGCCGGCCCCGACACCACCCTCCTGGTAGCCGTCCCCGATCGCCTGACCGACAGCCAGCAGACCGAACTGCGCCGGGCGACCTCGGCCTCCGGCGGGCGCACCGTCCTCGTGGCGGCGAGCGGCTGGTCCGTCGGACGACTCGCCCCCGGCGTCAGCGCCGACCCCGCCGACAGCCTCGGCACCACCCTGGCCCCCGGCTGCGCCCTGCCCGAGGCCCGGCGCGCGGGCGACGCCGACACCGGCGGCATCCGCTACACCACCACCCGGCTCGACGCCGACTCCTGCTACCCCAGCGCCCGCCTCGCCACCCTGCTGCGCGTCCCGGCCGCCTCGGGGGGCGACACCGTCGTGCTCGGCGCGCCCGACATCCTGTACAACGACCGCCTCGACCAGCGGGGCAACGCCTCGCTCGCCCTGCAGCTCCTCGGCTCCCGCCCCCATCTGGTCTGGTACCTCCCCTCACTCTCCGACGCCCCCGCCGCCGACGGCGACCGCAAGAGCTTCCTCGGCCTGATCCCCTCGGGCTGGCTGTGGGCCACCCTCCAGCTGTTCATCGCGGCCGTGCTCGCCGCCTTCTGGCGGGGACGCCGCTTCGGACCGCTGGTGCCCGAACAGCTCCCCGTCGCGATCCGGGCCTCCGAGACCGCCGAAGGCCGCGCCCGCCTCTACCGCAAGGCCAACGCCCGCGACCGAGCGGCCGCCGCGCTGCGCTCCGCCGCCCGCACCCGCCTCGCCCCGCTCGTCGGGGTGCCCGTCGCTCAGGCGCACGCGCCCGAGGCCCTGCTCCCCGCCCTGTCCGCCCATCTCGCCGGAGACGGACAGGAACTGCGCTCCCTGCTCTTCGGGCCGCCGCCCGGCGACGACACGGCCCTGATCGCACTGACCGACCAACTCGACGCCCTCGAAAGAGAGGTACGCCGTTCATGACGGAACCGACCACCGACATCGCCGGGCCGGCCGAGCCCGCGGGCGACCCCCGCGCCTCCCTGGAGTCCCTGCGCAGCGAGATCGCCAAAGCCGTGGTCGGCCAGGACCCCGCCGTGACCGGCCTCGTCGTCGCCCTCCTGTGCCGCGGGCACGTCCTGCTCGAAGGCGTTCCCGGAGTCGCCAAGACCCTGCTCGTGCGCGCCCTCGCGTCCGCCCTCGAACTCGACACCAAGCGCGTCCAGTTCACCCCCGATCTGATGCCGAGCGACGTCACCGGCTCCCTCGTCTACGACACCCGCACCGCCGAGTTCTCCTTCCAGCCCGGCCCGGTCTTCACGAACCTGCTGCTCGCGGACGAGATCAACCGCACCCCGCCCAAGACCCAGTCCTCCCTCCTGGAGGCCATGGAGGAACGCCAGGTCACGGTCGACGGCACCCCTCGCAAGCTCCCCGAGCCGTTCCTCGTCGCCGCGACCCAGAACCCGGTCGAGTACGAGGGCACCTACCCCCTCCCCGAGGCCCAGCTGGACCGGTTCCTGCTCAAGCTGACGATCCCGCTGCCGTCCCGCGAGGACGAGATCGACGTCCTCACCCGGCACGCCTCGGGCTTCGACCCCCGCGATCTGCGCGCCGCGGGCATACGCCCCGTCGCCGGCCCCGCCGACCTCGAAGCGGCCCGCGCCGCGGTCGCCGGGACGACCGTGTCCCCCGAGATCACGGCCTATGTCGTCGATATCTGCCGTGCCACTCGCGAATCCCCTTCCCTCACCATGGGTGTGTCCCCGCGTGGGGCCACCGCCCTTCTGTCCACCGCTCGCGCCTGGGCCTGGCTGACGGGCCGGGACTATGTCATCCCGGACGACGTCAAGGCCCTCGCCCTGCCGACCCTGCGCCACCGCGTCCAGCTGCGCCCCGAGGCGGAGATGGAGGGCGTGACGGCCGACTCGGTCATCAACGCCGTCCTCGCCCACGTCCCGGTCCCCCGCTGATGGCGCTCACCGGACGCGCCGCCCTGCTCGCGGCCCTCGGCTCCCTCCCGGTCGGCATCCTGGAACCGGGCTGGACGGGCCTCCTCGCGGTCAACGGCCCGCTGGCCCTGGCCTGCGCGTGCGACTTCGCGCTGGCCGCGCCCGTACGACGCCTGGTCCTGAACCGCTCCGGTGACACCACCGCCCGGCTCGGTGAGGGCGCCGAGGTCACACTCACGGTCGCGAACCCGTCGCGCCGCACGCTGCGGGCACAGCTCCGGGACGGCTGGCCGCCCAGCAGCTGGCTGCCCGGGACGGAGGTCGAGGCGTCCCGGCACCGGCTGACCGTGCCTTCGGGTGAGCGCCGACGGGTGACCACCCGGTTGCGTCCCACCCGCCGAGGCGACCGCCAGGCGGACCGCGTCACGATCCGCTCCTACGGCCCTCTCGGGCTGTTCTCCCGCCAGGGCGCCCACCGGGTGCCCTGGTCTGTACGGGTTCTGCCCCCGTTCACGAGCCGGAAGCATCTTCCGTCGAAACTCGCTCGATTGCGTGAACTCGACGGTCGTACAAGCGTTTTGACCCGCGGTGAGGGAACGGAGTTCGACAGTCTGCGCGAGTACGTCCCCGGCGACGACACCCGCTCGATCGACTGGCGGGCAACCGCCCGGCAGTCCACGGTCGCCGTGCGCACCTGGCGTCCCGAACGCGACCGCCACATCCTTCTCGTCCTGGACACCGGCCGTACCTCGGCCGGGCGGGTGGGTGACGCCCCGCGCCTGGACGCCGCCATGGACGCGGCCCTCCTTCTCGCGGCGCTCGCCTCCCGGGCCGGCGACCGCGTGGACCTGCTCGCTTACGACCGCCGGGTGCGCGCCCTGGTCCAGGGCCGCTCCGCGAACGAGCTGCTGCCCTCCCTCGTCGGCGCGATGGCCACGCTGGAGCCGGAACTCGTGGAGACCGACAGCCGGGGCCTGACCTCCACGGCACTCCGTACGGCGCCGCGGCGTTCCCTCATCGTGCTGCTCACGACCCTGGACGCGGCACCCGTGGAGCAGGGGCTGCTCCCCGTCCTGCCGCAGCTCACGCAACGCCATACGGTGCTGGTCGCCGCGGTGGCGGACCCGTACATCGCCCGCATGGCGACGTCACGGGGCAGCGTCGAGTCGGTCTACGAGGCGGCGGCGGCCGCCCAGGCGCAGAACGAACGGCAGCGCACCGCGGACAAGCTGCGCCGGCACGGTGTCACGGTGGTGGACGCGACTCCGGAGAACCTGGCGCCGGCTCTGGCGGACGCGTATCTGGCTCTGAAGGCGGCGGGTCGGCTCTGAGTCGGCGCCGACCCGCCGCCCTTCGGGGGCATCCCGTGCCGGAAAACCGGCCGTGAACGCAGAAAACCCCCGCACCAGAGGTGCGGGGGCTTTCCCAAAAATTGTTCGGCGGCGTCCTACTCTCCCACAGGGTCCCCCCTGCAGTACCATCGGCGCTGAAAGGCTTAGCTTCCGGGTTCGGAATGTAACCGGGCGTTTCCCTAACGCTATAACCACCGAA
>NZ_BSSM01000019.1:0-147964 GCF_030269125.1 Streptomyces hygroscopicus subsp. hygroscopicus
TGGCCTCGCGGAACTTCTTCGACCCGTTCGCGTTCGTGCGCTCGCCGATCGCCAGATACGACGTGTCCTGCCGGAACGGCACCGACTGGTACAGCGACGCGGCGCCCGGCTCGGGGTGCGGGTCACGAACCGGCGGAGTCAGGCCCCGGACCCGCTCCACCACCTGACGCAGATGCTCCGGAGTCGTACCGCAGCAGCCACCGACGAGCGAGAGGCCGTACTCCCGGACGAACGTCTCCTGGGCGTCCGCCAGCTCCGGAGCGGTCAGCGGGTAGTGGGCGCCGTCCTTGCCGAGGACGGGCAGGCCGGCGTTGGGCATGCAGGACAGCGGGATGCGGGAGTGCCGGGTGAGGTAGCGCAGGTGCTCGCTCATCTCGGCCGGGCCGGTGGCGCAGTTGAGGCCGATCATGTCGATGCCCAGCGGCTCCAGGGCCGTGAGCGCGGCGCCGATCTCGGAGCCGAGCAGCATGGTGCCGGTGGTCTCGACGGTGACCGAGACGATCACCGGGAGGTCGAGGCCGAGGGCGTCCAGGGCACGCCGGGCGCCGATGACCGACGCCTTGGTCTGCAGCAGGTCCTGGGTGGTCTCCACGAGGAGGGCGTCGGCGCCGCCTTCGATCAGGCCCTCGGCGTTGCGCTGGTAGGCGTCGCGCAGGGTGGGGTAGGGCGCGTGGCCGAGGGTGGGCAGCTTGGTGCCGGGGCCCATGGAGCCGAGCACCCAGCGGGGGCGGCCGTCGCGGGCGGTGAAGGCGTCGGCGGTCTCGCGGGCGACGCGCGCGCCGGCCTCGGACAGTTCGTGGACGCGGTCGGAGATCTCGTACTCGCCGAGGGCGGAGTGGTTGGCCCCGAAGGTGTTGGTCTCGACGCAGTCGACGCCCACGGCGAAGTACGCCTCGTGGACGGAGCGGACGATGTCCGGGCGGGTGAGGTTCAGGATCTCGTTGCAGCCTTCGAGCTGCTGGAAGTCGTCCAGGGTGGGTTCCTGGGCCTGGAGCATGGTGCCCATGGCTCCGTCGGCGACCACCACGCGGGTGGCGAGCGCCTCTCGGAGCGCGGACGCACGGGTCCGGCTGTCGGCGGTAGGGGACGTTGGCAACGAGGCCATGTAGGGGCTCCCTGAAGGTGCGACGGCTGTCGGCTATGCGGTGCCCCCTCGACGGGCGGGAGGGCTGCACGGCGCCAGACTAACCGGGTGTGGGCTTGGATGGGCACAGGCGTCCACGTGACGGACGCCGATGGCCTCGCCGCCAAGCGCGGGCCACATGTGATGTAACAGGTGTCGACCGACCATTAGCGGGAGGTCGACATGGACCGGTAGTGTTCGACATTGCCGAACGGTGGTAGTGAAGCGCGGGAAGTTGGCGGCGCTTCGCCCGCACTGCGTTTCGGCAGTCGAAGGGGACGGAGGCAGGACGGCGATGGCACGGAACATCCAGTCGCTCGAACGCGCGGCCGCGATGCTGCGGCTGCTCGCGGGCGGCGAGCGACGGCTCGGGCTGTCGGACATCGCCTCCTCGCTCGGCCTCGCCAAGGGCACCGCGCACGGGATCCTGCGCACCCTCCAGCACGAGGGGTTCGTGGAGCAGGACGACGCCTCGGGCCGCTATCAGCTGGGCGCGGAGCTGCTGCGCCTGGGCACCACCTATCTGGACGTCCACGAGCTGCGGGCGCGTGCCCTGGTATGGACGGACGACCTGGCCCGCTCCAGCGGGGAGAGCGTGCACCTGGGGGTGCTGCACCAGCACGGCGTGCTGATCGTGCACCACGTCTTCCGGCCCGACGACAGCCGGCAGGTGCTGGAGATCGGGGCCATGCAGCCCCTGCACTGCACGGCGCTCGGCAAGGTGCTGGCCGCCTACGACCCGGTGGCGCACAGCGAGGCGCTGGAGGCCGAGCGCAAGGCCTTCACCGACCGCACGGTGTGCGACGCGGCGGAGTTCGAGCACATCCTCGACCTCACGCGCGCGCGGGGCTACGCGGCCGACGTGGAGGAGACGTGGGAGGGAGTGGCGTCGATCGCCGCGCCCGTCCACGACCGCCGCCGGATGCCCGTGGGCGCGGTCGGCATCACGGGTGCGGTGGAGCGCCTGTGCCGGGACGGCGAGCTGCGGCCCGAGCTGATCGCCGCGGTGCGCGACTGCGCCCGAGCAGTCTCCCGGGACCTGGGCGCCGGACGGTTCTGAGGGTTTCTGAGGGATCACGCTCCGTTGTGGGTATGACCGGGACGCCGGGCGGCGTTCCGGTTCTCGCCCTACCCTGAAATGGACATACAGGGGCGAAAACTGCATAGCGTAGCGAAGAGTGATAGCCGGCGGCGATCAATAACGATCCGGTTTTCGATAAGAGAACCCTTGACGCACGCGTAACACCGAAGCGAGACTCCCGTCCATCGGTCGGCATTGTCGAACACCTACCGGCAATACGCGTTAGAGTGTGACAGCGCCAAGGGCCGGCATCGCTCTCACCCCGAGGGCACCAGAACCCCCGATGGGACCGGGGTTCGCTTACCCCTGGACGAAGGACAAAGGAGTCGCGGGTGTCCAGCTCCGACATCTTCATCGGCGAGACCCTCGGTACCGCCATACTCATCCTGCTCGGCGGCGGCGTGTGTGCCGCCGTCACGCTGAAGGCCTCCAAGGCCCGTAACGCCGGCTGGCTCGCCATCGCCTTCGGGTGGGGCTTCGCGGTCATGACGGCCGTGTACATCTCCGCGCCGCTCTCCGGCGCCCATCTGAACCCGGCCGTGACCGTCGCCCTGGCCATCAAGAACAGCGACTGGAGCGACGTTCCGTACTACCTCGGCGGCCAGCTGCTCGGGGCCATGATCGGTGCGGTCCTGGTGTGGCTCGCCTACTACGGCCAGTTCCACGCGCACCTGACCGACAAGGAGATCGTCGGCGGTCCGGGCGCCCAGGCCACGTCGGCCAAGGCGGTGGAGGCCCAGGAGCAGGGTGCCGGCCCGGTCCTCGGCATCTTCTCCACCGGCCCGGAGATCCGGAACGTGGCGCAGAACCTCGTCACGGAGATCATCGGCACCATCGTGCTGATCCTCGCGGTCCTCACGCAGGGCCTGAACAACCAGGGCAACGGCCTCGGCCCGCTCGGCGGACTGATCACCGCGTTCGTGGTGGTGGCCATCGGTCTGTCCCTCGGCGGCCCGACGGGCTACGCGATCAACCCGGCCCGTGACCTCGGACCGCGCATCGTGCACGCCCTGCTGCCGCTGCCCAACAAGGGCGGCTCCGACTGGAGCTACGCCTGGATCCCGGTGGTCGGCCCGCTGATCGGCGCCGCCATCGCGGCGGGTATCTACAACGTCGCCTTCTGACGGAACCCCCACACGGATTCCGCGCACGCGCCGTACGTTCAGCCCCTCTCACCACGGACCCTTCAGGAGCACACAGTGACCGACGCCCACACCGCAGGCCCCTTCATCGCGGCGATCGACCAGGGCACGACCTCCTCGCGCTGCATCATCTTCGACCGGGACGGCCGTATCGTCTCCGTCGACCAGAAGGAGCACGAGCAGATCTTCCCGAAGCCGGGCTGGGTCGAGCACAACGCCAACGAGATCTGGACCAACGTCCAGGAGGTCGTCGCCGGAGCCGTCGCCAAGGCCGGCATCACCCGCGACGACATCAAGGCCATCGGCATCACCAACCAGCGCGAGACCACCGTGCTGTGGGACAAGAACACCGGTGAGCCCGTCCACAACGCCATCGTGTGGCAGGACACCCGCACCGACGCCCTGTGCCGGGAGCTGGGCCGCAACGTCGGCCAGGACCGCTTCCGCCGCGAGACCGGTCTGCCGCTGGCGTCCTACTTCGCCGGCCCCAAGGCCCGCTGGCTGCTCGACAACGTCGAGGGCCTCAAGGAGCGCGCCGAGGCCGGGGACATCCTTTTCGGCACCA
Source organism: Streptomyces hygroscopicus subsp. hygroscopicus (assembly GCF_030269125.1). GTDB lineage: Bacteria > Actinomycetota > Actinomycetes > Streptomycetales > Streptomycetaceae > Streptomyces > Streptomyces hygroscopicus_C. The sequence continues at coordinate 3,912 of NZ_BSSM01000019.1, forward strand.
TGGACACCTGGGTCATCTGGAACCTGACCGGCGGTGTCAACGGCGGCAAGCACGTCACCGACGTCACCAACGCGTCGCGCACCCTGCTCATGAACCTGCACACGATGCAGTGGGACGCGAAGATCGCCGAATCCATCGGCGTGCCGCTGCAGATCCTGCCGGAGATCCGCTCCTCCGCCGAGGTCTACGGCGAGGTCACCGGCGGCAAGCTCGGCGACCTGCTGGGCGGCATCCCGGTGGCCTCCGCGCTCGGCGACCAGCAGGCGGCCCTGTTCGGCCAGACCTGCTTCTCCCAGGGCGAGACCAAGTCGACCTACGGCACCGGCACCTTCATGGTGATGAACACCGGCGACAAGATCATCAACTCGTACGCCGGTCTGCTGACCACCGTCGGCTACAAGATCGGCGAGCAGCCCACGGTCTACGCCCTGGAGGGCTCGATCGCCGTCACCGGTTCGCTGGTGCAGTGGATGCGTGACCAGATGGGCCTGATCTCCACCGCCGCCGAGATCGAGACGCTCGCGCTCTCGGTCGAGGACAACGGCGGCGCCTACTTCGTGCCGGCCTTCTCCGGCCTGTTCGCCCCGCACTGGCGTTCCGACGCCCGCGGTGTGATCGCCGGTCTGACCCGGTACGTCACCAAGGCGCACCTCGCGCGCGCCGTCCTGGAGGCCACCGCCTGGCAGACCCGGGAGATCGCCGACGCCATGACCAAGGACTCGGGCGTCGAGCTGGCCACCCTCAAGGTCGACGGCGGCATGACCGCCAACAACCTGCTGATGCAGACGCTCTCCGACGTCCTGGACGCACCGGTGGTGCGCCCGATGGTCGCCGAGACCACCTGCCTCGGCGCCGCCTACGCCGCCGGCCTCGCCGTCGGCTTCTGGTCCAGCACCGACGAGCTGCGCGCCAACTGGCGCCGGGCCGCCGAGTGGACCCCCCGCATGGACGCGGAGACCCGCGACCGTGAGTACAAGAACTGGCTCAAGGCCGTTGACCGGACCATGGGCTGGCTCGAGGACGAGAGCTGAGCGGCCTCGTTCCGCTCAGACCGCTCTGACGAGGAGTAAGTACCCCACATGACCAGTCAGTCCACCCTGCAGTCCGTGCCTGCCCTGGGAACGCACCCGGCCTCCGGCTCCAATCCGAGTCGCGCCGAGACCAGGGAGCAGCTCTCCAAGGCGTCGTACGACCTTCTTGTGATCGGCGGCGGCATCCTGGGCATCTCCACCGCCTGGCACGCCGCGCAGTCCGGGCTCAGGGTGGCGCTGGTCGACGCCGGCGACTTCGCCGGTGCCACGTCCTCCGCCTCCTCCAAGCTGCTCCACGGCGGTCTGCGCTACCTACAGACCGGCGCGGTGAAGCTGGTGGCGGAGAACCACTTCGAGCGCCGCGCGGTCTCCCGCCAGGTGGCCCCCCACCTGGCGAACCCGCTGACCTTCTACCTCCCCGTGTACAAGGGCGGCCCGCACGGCGCGGCGAAGCTCGGCGCGGGCGTCTTCGCCTACTCGGCGCTGTCCGCGTTCGGCGACGGCGTCGGCCACCTGCTCTCTCCCGCCAAGGCGGCGCAGGACGTGCCCGAGCTGCGTACCGAGAACCTCAAGGCCGTGGCCGTCTACGGCGACGACCAGATGAACGACGCGCGCATGGCGCTGATGACGGTCCGCGCGGCCGTCGACGCGGGCGCGGTCGTGCTGAACCACGCCGAGGTCACCGGCCTGCGCTTCACCCGGGGCCGGGTGACGGGCGCGGAGCTGAGGGACCGGCGGTCCGGTGACGAGTTCGGCGTCGACGCCCGTCTGGTGCTGAACGCGACCGGCCCGTGGGTCGACCACCTGCGCAGGATGGAGGACCCGAACGCGGCGCCGTCCATCCGCCTGTCCAAGGGCGCGCACCTGGTCCTGAAGCGGACCTCGCCGTGGAAGGCCGCGCTGGCGACGCCGATCGACAAGTACCGGATCACCTTCGCCCTCCCCTGGGAGGACATGCTGCTGCTCGGCACCACCGACGAGGAGTACGAGGGCGACCCGGCGGACGTCTCCGTCAACGACAGGGACATAGCCCAGATCCTGGACGAGGCCGCGTTCTCCGTCCGGGACCAGCAGCTGAAGAAGGACCTGATCACGTACGCGTTCGCCGGTCTGCGGGTGCTGCCGGGCGGTCCCGGCGACACCGCGAAGGCCAAGCGCGAGACGGTGGTGACCGAGGGCAAGGGCGGCATGCTGTCCGTCGCGGGCGGCAAGTGGACCACGTTCCGGCACATCGGTCGTACGGTCATGAAGAAGCTGGAGTCGCTGCCGGGCCACCCGCTGGGCGACGACTTCGAGCCGATCTCCTCGCTGCCGAAGAAGCTCCCGCTGCCCGGTGTCGCCAACCCGCGCGCGGTCGCGCACCGGCTGCTGGTGGACCACCCGGCGCCGGGCCCCCGGATGGGCGCCGACACCGCCAAGCACCTGGCGACCCACTACGGCTCGCTGGCGTTCGACATCGCCCGGCTGGCGAACGAGAACCCCGAGCTGGCGCAGCGGGTGCACCCGGACGCGCCGGAGATCTGGGCGCAGGTCGTGTGGGCCCGCGACCACGAGTGGGCCGAGACGGCGGACGACGTGCTGCGCCGCCGTACCACGCTGACGATCCGCGGCCTGGCCACGGACGAGGTCCGGGCGAAGGTCCAGGGTCTGCTCGACGGGAAGTAGTCCGCGGGGCACCGGGGAGGGGCGGCGCGTGACGCACGGGCCGTCCCTTCCGCGCGCCCACGGGTCCGGGGGTTTCTCCGGGGTGCGAGGGGTGTTCGAGCGGGGAGCGCGGGGCAGTGATCCGTTCACTGCCCCCTACAAGGGGACTGCGGACGCCCTTGCCGGACGCCGTAAGGTTGGTGAGTCAAGCAAGGGCACGTCGGAAGGAGGCACTGGGTGATCGAGCTGGAGGGGGTTCCCGAGCTGATCGACCCAGTCATGGTGGCCGCGTTCGAGGGCTGGAACGATGCCGGTGACGCCGCCTCCACGGCGGTCGCGCATCTGGAACGCGAGTTCAAGGGCGAGGTGTTCGCGGCGCTGGACGCCGAGGACTACTACGACTTCCAGGTGAACCGGCCGACGGTGTTCATGGAGGGCGGGGTACGCAAGATCACCTGGCCGACGACCCGGCTGTCGGTGGTCCGCGTCGGCGGCGACAAGCCGCGCGACCTGGTGCTGGTGCGGGGCATCGAGCCGTCCATGCGGTGGCGCTCGTTCTGCAACGAGCTGCTCGGCTTCGCGCACGAGCTGGGCGTGGAGCTGGTGGTGGTCCTGGGGGCGCTGCTCGGGGACACGCCGCACACACGTCCGGTGCCGGTCAGCGGGGTCACGTCGGACACGGACCTGGCGCAGCGGATGGACCTGGAGGAGACGAAGTACGAGGGGCCGACGGGCATCGTCGGGGTCCTCCAGGAGGCGTGCGCGCACGCCGGGGTGCCGGCGGTGTCGCTGTGGGCGGCGGTGCCGCACTACGTCTCGCAGCCGCCCAACCCCAAGGCCACGCTGGCGCTGCTGAACCGTCTGGAGGACCTGCTGGACCTGCGCATCCCGCAGGGCGAGCTGCCCGAGGACGCGCGGGCCTGGCAGGTCGGCGTGGACCAGCTGGCCGCGGAGGACAGCGAGGTCGCGGAGTACGTCCAGACGCTGGAGGAGGCCCGGGACACCGCGGAGCTGCCGGAGGCCTCCGGCGAGGCCATCGCGCGGGAGTTCGAGCGGTATCTGCGGCGCCGGGACGCACCGGGCGGCAAGGCGCGCCCGTCCAAACCGGATACCGCGAGCGGTTCCGCGGAGGACGACGGCGACGAGGGCGACGGCTCGGAGACCTGAACGAGCAGCGCGAGGGGGCGGCTCCCCACCGGGAGCCGCCCCCTCGCGCTGTCGCGTGCGCGTATCGGGCGAAGACCTACAGCGCCACGCCCAGCAGCGCGTCCACCGCCCTCGTGACCAGGCCGGGCGCGCCGGTGTCCGTACCGCCCTCGGACTCCTGCCGCTCGGCCCAGCGGTCCACCGCGGCCAGGGCGGCCGGGGCGTCCAGGTCGTGGGACAGGGCGTCGCGGATCTCCTCGACCAGGGCGTCGGCGGAGGGGCCGTCGGGGCGGGAGACCGCGGCGCGCCAGTGGGTGAGGCGGTCCACGGCGTCCTGGAGGACCTGGTCGGTCCACTCCCAGTCGGCGCGGTAGTGGTGGGCGAGCAGGGCGAGGCGGATCGCCGCCGGGTCGACGCCGTCGCGGCGCACCTGGGAGACGAAGACCAGATTGCCCTTGGACTTGGACATCTTCTCGCCGTGCAGGGCGACCATGCCGGCGTGGACGTACGCCTTGGCCATGGGGAACTCGCCGGTGAGCACCTGAGCGTGCGAGGCGCCCATCTCGTGGTGCGGGAAGGCGAGGTCGGAGCCGCCGCCCTGGACGTCGAAGCCCATGCCGAGGTGGTCGAGGGCGATGGCCACGCACTCGATGTGCCAGCCGGGGCGGCCGGGGCCGAGGGAGGCGCCGTCCCAGCTGGGCTCGCCCTCGCGGGCCGCCATCCACAGCATCGGGTCGACGGGGTTCTTCTTGCCCGGACGGTCCGGGTCGCCGCCGCGCTCGGCGGACAGCAGCCGCATGGCGGCGGCGTCGAGGTGCGAGACCGAGCCGAAGTGCGGGTCAGACTCGACGGAGAAGTAGACGTCGCCTTCCAGCTCGTAGGCGGCGCCGAGGTCGCGCAGCCGCTCCACGAGCGGGACGATGCCGGGTATCGCCTCGACGGCGCCTATGTACTCCCGCGGCGGGAGCATCCGCAGAGCGGTCATGTCCTCGCGGAAGAGGGCGGTCTCCTTCTCGGCGAGGGCGACCCAGTCGACGCCGTCGCGCTCCGCGCGTTCGAGGAGGGGGTCGTCGACGTCGGTGACGTTCTGGACGTAGTGGACCTGCCGCTTGGTGTCGAGCCACACGCGCTGGACGAGGTCGAACGCGTTGTAGGTCGCCGCATGACCCATGTGGGTCGCGTCGTACGGGGTGATGCCGCAGACGTAGATGCGGGCGACGGGACCGGGCTGGAGGGTGACCAGGCCGCCGGTCGCGGTGTCGTGGATCCTCAGGTCGCGGCCCTGACCAGGCAGGGCGGGGACCTCGGAAGCGGGCCAGGCATGCATGTACATGAGCCTAACCGGCCGTGCGTCGCGAACACGACCGGGATCGCGTCGGATGGCCGGTTGTGCGCTCTTGTATCTTCGATCGCACTGTGCTCACCGGCCACGCCGGCCCGTCCTCACGGGTGGTTCACACGGGCGGCCAGGGGATCGCCGGCCACTCGCCGCCGGGTTCCGGGTGCACTCCGGAGGCGAGCAGGGCGGCGACGCGGGCGCGGGTGGCGTCGAGTTCCGCGGCGGTGACGAGGGGTTGGAGACGCTCGCCGAGGTCGCCGTCCAGGGCGTCGCGGAGTCCCTGGAGGACCTCGACGGCCTCGGCGGTGAGGGGTTCGCCGGCCCAGCCCCACAGCAGGGTGCGCAGCTTGCCCTCGGTGTGGAAGGTGACGCCGTGGTCGATGCCGTAGAGCCGGCCGTCGGCGGTGGGCAGCAGGTGGCCGCCCTTGCGGTCGGCGTTGTTGATCACGGCGTCGAGGACGGCGAGGCGGCGCAGCCGCTCGTCGTCGGCGTGCACGAGCAGCGCGGTGCGGCCCTCGCCGACCTCGGCGAAGCCGATGGCCTTCCAGCCGGGTCCGGGCTCCTCGCCGTCGACGAGGGCGAGGAGTTCCGCCTCGGCGGACACGTCGACCCAGAGCTGGCACATGCCCTCGCCGTAGGGGCCGTCGCGCAGCACGGTCGGCGGGACCAGGCCCCAGCCGGTGGCCTCGGAGACCTCGTAGGCGGCGACCTCGCGGGCGGCGAGGGTGCCGTCGGGGAAGTCCCACAGGGGACGTTCCCCGGCGACCGGCTTGTAGACGCAGGTGGCTTCCCGGCCGTCCTGGGCGACGGTGCAGAACAGGGCGGCGTTGGAGGCGTCGCGGATACGGCCGCGCACGGTCAGTTCACCCCGGGCGAGCAGCTCGGCCGCGTCCGGGTCGGCGGCCGTCACGCCCCGCGGCGGTATCCGTTCTGGCGCGGGCATACGTGTCCTTCCGGATCGAGCGGGAGGCTGCACAGCGGGCACGGCGGCCGCCCGGCGTTGACGACGTCGAGGGCGCGCTTGGCGAAGGCACGGGCCTGCGCGCCGGTCAGCCGGACCCGCAGCATCGGGGGCCCGTTCTCCTCGTCCTGGAGCAGCCGTTCCTCGGCCTCGGCGAGGTCCTCCTCGGTGTCGGCGTCCAACTCCACGAGAGCCTGCGCCTCCACGACCATGCGCTGTTCCTCGGCGTCCCAGGCCAGGGCCATGGTGCCGACGCGGAACTCCTCCTCGACGGGGGTCTCCAGCGGGGCGGTGTCGGCCACCTCGCTCGGCGCCATGGCCGGGACGGAGGCGCTGCCGCCGCTGCGGCGCACGACCTCGTCCAGGAGTTCGTCCATGCGCTCGGCGAGCGCGGCGACCTGGGTCTTCTCCAGGACCACGCTGGTCACCCGGGGGCCCGCGATGGCCTGGAGGAAGAACGTACGGCGTCCGGGCAGTCCGACCGTGCCGGCCACGAAGCGGTCCGGCGGATCGTAGAGGAACACCTGACGGGACACGTCCTGTCTCCATGGGGTCGAGAGTTTCGGTGGTGCGTGTGCGGGCCGCTGCGGATACGCGGCGGCGTGGATCGCTTCACCCTACTGCGGCCGACGATCACGGTGCGCCCGCACCGCCCCCGACCGGTGCGTCGCCGTCGGGGTGTTCCTCGCGCGGGGCGAGCGAGGCGAGGTCACCGGTGTCTCCGAGGCGGACGAGGAAGGGGCGCAGGCGGGTGTAGCGGATCGCGGTGACGGAACACGGCTCCACGGAGATCCGCTGGAAGAGGTCGAGATGGAGCCCGAGGGCGTCGGCGACCAGGGATTTGATGATGTCACCGTGCGAGCACACGAGGTAGACCGCGTCGGCGCCGTGGTCGCGCTCGACGCGCGCGTTCCACTCGCGTACGGCCTCGGCGGCGCGGGTCTGCATGGCGCGCATGGACTCACCGCCGGGGAACGCGGCGGCGGAGGGGTGGGCCTGGACGATCTCCATGAGCGGCTCGTCCTTGAGTTCGGCGAGCTTGCGGCCCGACCAGTCGCCGTAGTGGCACTCCCCGATCCGGTCGTCGGTGTGCGCGCGCAGGCCGGGGCGGGCCGCGAGCAGCGGGGCCACGGTCTCCTGGCAGCGTTGGAGGGGGCTGGTGACGACCTCGGCCAGGGGGAGGGCGGCGAGGCGCTCGGGCAGGGCGGCGGCCTGGGCGGCGCCCCGTTCGTCCAGGGTGACCCCCGGGGTCCAGCCGGCGAGCACGCCGGAGGTGTTGGCGGTGGAACGTCCGTGCCTTACGAGGATCAGCGTGGGCATGCGGACCAGGGTAGGCGCATCAGGTGGTGCGCCGGTGATCTCGTGGAGGGAGAATGCGCTCCGTGATCGTCGACTGCGCCGTCTACCGGCACGGACAGCGGACCGAGGGTCCGGAGGACCTGTCCGACGCGCTCGCCGAGGCGCGGGCGGCGGGCGGGTTCGTGTGGATCGGGCTGTACGAGCCGTCCGAGCGGGAGTTCGACCTGGTGACCCGGGAGTTCGGGCTGCACCCGCTGGCGGTGGAGGACGCTCTCAAGGCGCATCAGCGGCCCAAACTGGAGGTCTACGAGGGTTCGCTGTTCGTGGTGCTGAAGCCGGTCGCGTACGAGGCGGCGAGCGACACCGTCTCGGCGGGCGAGGTGATGGTCTTCGTCGGCGACAGCTTCGTGGTGACGGTACGGCACGGCGAGGCCTCGCCGCTGGCGGCGGTGCGGCACCGGCTGGAGGAGGAGCCGGAGATGCTCGACAAGGGGCCCACCGCGGTGCTGTACGCGATCGCCGACGCCATCGTGGACCGCTATCTGGAGGTGGCGACCGAGCTGCAGACGGATCTGGAGGAGGTGGAGGCGGAGGTGTTCCGGCCGGAGGTCGGGGGCGCGCGCAACACCGCCTCGCGGATCTACGGCTTCAAGCGGCAGATCGTGGAGTTCCGCCGGGCGACCGGGCCGCTGGCGCTGCCGCTGAACCGGCTGGCGGGGACCGGTCCGCTCGGCGCCGGGGCCGGGGTGCCGTTCGTCCATGAGGAGGCTCGGCCGTTCTTCCGGGACGTCGGCGACCATCTCGCTCGTGTGAACGAGTCGGTGGAGGGCCTCGACCGGCTGGTGTCGGACGTGCTGTCGGCGCACCTGGCGCAGACGAGCGTGCGGCAGAACGACGACATGCGGAAGATCTCCGCCTGGGCGGCGATGGCGGCGGTGCCCACGATGATCGCCGGGATCTACGGCATGAACTTCGACCACATGCCGGAACTGCACTGGCTGTGGTCGTACCCGGCGGTGATCCTGGTGATGGCGCTGCTGGAGGTGGTCCTGTACCGGCTGTTCAAGCGGCGGGAGTGGCTGTGAGGGTGCCCCTGCGGGCACGCCGGCTCAGACGAACTCGGGTGCGGGGGTGACGGGACCGCCGAGGGGGTCGCGGCGGCCGGGCATGCCGAGGGTGACCATGCGGTGCCAGCCGACGAGCCGCTCGTAGCAGTAGACGGCGCGGATGCCCGCCGTGAGCAGCGCGGACCTGGTGCGGGACCAGCCCAGGACGCGGCTCATCCGGGCCATGACGGCGAGACTGACGTCGCGGTGGACGCGGATCTCGGCGAGGGCGCAGGCCCGCAGGGTGCGCTGGATGAACCGGCCGTGTCCGGCGGCGGCGAGGCGCAAAAGCTCCTCGTGGGTGTAGGCGAGGTGGTTGTCCTCGTCGTCCGCGATCATCCGCACGGCCCTGCCGATCTCCGGGTGGTCGGCGAAGTGCTTCAGGAGCAGGGCCATCTGCTCGGCGGCGCGCTGCTCGGTGACGCGGCTGTGGGCGAGGTAGACGACGATGTCCCGCTCGGTCAGCGGCTCGTCCCGGCGCAGGCGGGCGTGGGAGAGGCCGATGCCGCGGCGTTCCAGGAGCATCGTGTAGTCGGTCCCGGGCGGTACGGGTGCCGGGGTGAGACCGCGTCGGCGCAGGAGGGCGGTGAAGATGCGGCCGTGCTTGTCCTCGTCGGCGCCATGGCGGGCGATCTTGGGGGCGAGGGCGCGCTGGCTCGGCGGGACCAGGGCGGCGATGCGGCCGTTCTCCCAGCCGCCCTGGGCCTCGCCGCCGGCCGCGATGGAGCAGAACAGCCGGAAGGACTCGTCGTGGTCGAGGATCTCCCGGAACAGCCTCTTGGCCGACAGCATGACGGTCACCCTCTTTCTCCACGTCCCGTGAAGAACGACTCAAATGCGGGCGCGGGGGTGCCGCAACAGGGGTGCGGGCAGGTTCGGCCGAACGAGGGAGGCGCGGGGTCGTAACCGCTCGCCGCCGGGCGCGTTGTTCCCCGTGACGGCCGTGGCGGGGAAGACCCCGAGCCCCCACCACGGCCGGGGAAGATCTCCCGGCTCAGGCGAGCCCGGCGCGCTCCAGGGCCTCGGTGCCCGCGCGCAGGGAGGCGAGCCGCTCCTCCAGCGTGAAGCCCGCGGGGGCGAGGCTGAGGGTGGTGACACCGGCGTCGGCGTAGGCCTTCATCCGGTCGGCGATGCGGTCGACGGAACCCAGCAGCGTGGTCTTGTCGATGAGGTCCTGCGGGATCGCGGCGGCCGCGCCCTGCTTGTCCCCGGACAGGTACTTCCGCTGGATCTCGGCGGCCTCCTTCTCGTAGCCCATGCGCTGGGCGAGCTGGTTGTAGAAGTTCTGCTTGGCGCTGCCCATGCCGCCGACGTACAGGGCGGTGTAGGGGCGGAAGGTGTCGGCGAGCGCGGCCACGTCCTTGTCGTCGCCGACGGCGAGCGGCAGGGTCGGGCACACGTCGAAGCCGTCGAGGGTTCTGCCCGCCTTCTCCCGGCCCGCTCGCAGGTGCGTGAGGGTGGTCTCCTCCAGGTGCTCGGCGGCGGGGAAGATCAGCAGGGCGCCGTCGGCGATCTCACCGGTCTGCTCCAGGTTCTTCGGGCCGATCGCGGCGATGTACAGCGGGATGTGCTCGCGCTGCGGGTGCACGGTCAGCTTGAGCGGCTTGCCCGGACCGCCGGGCAGCGGCAGCGTCCAGTGCTCGCCCTCGTACGACAGCCGCTCGCGGGTCATCGCCTTGCGGACGATCTCGACGTACTCGCGGGTGCGGGCCAGCGGCTTGTCGAACTTGACGCCGTACCACCCCTCGGAGACCTGAGGTCCGGAGACGCCGAGGCCGAGCCGGAACCTGCCGCCGGAGAGGGTGTCCAGGGTGGCCGCGGTCATCGCGGTCATCGCGGGCTGGCGGGCCGGGATCTGGAAGATGGCGGAGCCGACGTCGATGCGCTCGGTCTGGGCGGCGACCCAGCTGAGCACGGTGGCCGCGTCGGAGCCGTAGGCCTCGGCGGCCCAGCACACGGCGTAGCCCAGCCGGTCGGCCTCCTGGGCCACGGCCAGATTGTCCCCGTCCATTCCCGCGCCCCAGTAGCCGAGGTTGAGTCCGAGTTGCATGGCCGAATCCCCTTACCCATGAGTAACGTCCCTGTGGCGCAGACCTTAGCGCGGGGGCGCGGACTGCGCCCCGTGCGGGCCCGTACGAGTTGTCCACAGGCAACCCACCGCACTGGTTCTGGCCAGTAATCTCGCCGACATGGAGCAGAGGCATCTCGGCCGTACCGGCCTGCGCGTGTCCCGGATCGGGCTCGGCACCCTCACCTGGGGGCGGGACACCGAAGAGCATGACGCCGCGGACATGCTGAAGGCGTTCTGGGAGGCCGGCGGCACCCTCGTCGACACCGCGGACGTGTACGGCGGCGGGGAGGCGGAGTACCTGCTCGGGCGGCTGATGGAGCGGCTGGTGCCGCGCCGGGACCTGGTCATCTCCACCAAGGCGGGCAGCGTCCCCGATCCCGAGCGACGCTTCGACGGCTCCCGCGGGCATCTGCTCGCCGCGCTGGACGCCTCGCTGGCGCGCCTGGGCACGGACCATGTCGACCTGTGGCACATCCACGCGTACGACGCCGGGACCCCGCTGGAGGAGACGCTCCAGGCCCTCGACATAGCGGTGGCCAGCGGCCGGGCCCGGTACGCGGGCGTGTCCAACTTCTGCGGCTGGCAGCTCGCCAAGGCGGCCACCTGGCAGCTCGCGGCGCCGGGCACCCGCACCCGGCTGGCCAGCACGCAGATGGAGTACTCGCTGCTCCAGCGGGGCGTGGAGCGCGAGGTGCTGCCCGCCGCGATGGACCTGGGCGTGGGCCTGCTGCCCTCCTCGCCGCTCGGCCGGGGCGTGCTGACCGGAAAGTACCGGCACACGACGCCCGCGGACTCGCGCGGCGCGTCCGACCATCTGGCGCCGTTCGTGGAGCCCTATCTGGACGACGCGGCGACGCGCATCGTCGACGCGGTGACCACGGCCGCCGACGGGCTCGCGGTCACCCCGCTCCAGGTCGCCCTCGCCTGGGTCCGCGACCGCCCCGGAGTCACCGCCCCGATCGTCGGCGCGCGCACCGCGCGGCAGCTCACGGCCGCGTTGTCAGTGGAGGCGCTTAGTCTTCCTGACGAGATCTGCCGGGCGCTGGACGACGTGTCGGCGCCCTTGCACCGCTATCCCGATCACGACTGGAGCACGCTGTGAGCACGGAACCGGAGACCACGGAGGAGACGGGGCCCGGGACGCCGAAGACGCCTCAGGCGCAGGGGACGCCGACGGCCGGGGACGCGGCCGGGAGTGCTCTCGCGGGGGACGGCGGGGCCGAGCGCGCGGACGACGGGGAGACGGGCGAACCGAAGCGGGGCCCCGCGGGCGCGGCCGGGGTGCCCGAGGCGGAGGCCGGGGACACGGGCAGCGGGTCCGCGCAGGCGGCGTCCGAGGACGCCGGTAAGCCCGGGATGTCCGAGGCGGAGGCCGAGTTGGCCGCGCAGCGGGTGGAGCGGGAGCGGATCGAGCGGCGGAAGGCGGAGAAGAAGGGGCCCGTCGAGAGCGGCGCCAAGCTCAGCGGGAAGGCGGCCGATCTGCTGGCCGCCGTGCGCGCGGTGGAGGGTGGCGGGAGGCCCCCCTCCACGGTGTCCGCAAAGCCCGCGCGGTCCACGTCCGAGCCTGCTCCCGCGGCCGCCCCGGTCCGCCCGGCACCCGCGCCGGAGCCCGCGCGGCCCGCACCCGCCCCCGTGGCGGTCGGCCCTTCCCCGCGGACGGTCGACGATGTCCGCCGGGTGCTGGCGGAGGGCGGTGCGCCCGAGGCGCTGGCCCGTCAGGCGGCGGTGGCGCTCGGTGAGGGGGCCGGGGAGGTGCTGCGGGAGGACCCCTGGCAGTTGCTGAGGACCCCCGGGGTACGGCCGGAACAGGCGGACGGTTTCGCGCGGGCGCTGCTCGGTGCCGGGTGCGGACCGGACGACGAGCGGCGGGGGCGGGCGGTGACGGTCTGGCTGCTGGAGCAGGCGGCCCTCGCCGGTCACACCGCCCTGGAACTGCCCGCGCTCACCGCGGCCCTGGCCAAGCAGGGCGTGCCGGACCCGGACGCGGCCGTGCGGAGCACCCTGGCCGAGGGCGAGGCCCTGGTCTTCCGGGACGCCCTGGAGGAACCGGGCGCCCCGGCCGCGCCGGAGGAGGACGAGGAGGAGGAGCGCCCGGTACGGGTGCTCGTCGCCCTGGAGCGGTACGCCCTGGCCGAGGAGAGCCTCGCCGACGGCCTGGCCCGGCTGGTCGCCTCCCCTTCCCAGGACGCCGAGGATGCCTGGGCGGCGGTCGTCGCGGGGGTGTCGGGCGGTGCGGCCGAGCTGGCCCGCGCGGTCGCCGGACACGGCCTGGTGCTGCACACCGGCGGCGAAGCCTCCCGCGCGGAACCGGCGGCCCTGCTCGCCGCCGCCCGGGACGCGGGCCTGCGAGCCCTCGCCGTGTGCCATACGCCCGACGGCCGTGAGCGCCTCGCCGCGCTGCCGGGCAGGCCGGGGGCGGGCGTGGGCGGTGCGGCCGGCCAGGGCCCCTCGGCAGAGGCGGGGGCCGGCGGCGGAGCCCTCGCCGGACAGGACCCCACGGCCGGAGCGCGCGCGGGCATCGGCACCGTCGCCGGGCTGCTGACCGGCGCCGAGGGGTCCGGGCGGGACGCGGACGGGGCGCTGGAGCTGGACCTGCTGATCGTGCTCGACGCGCCCCAACTGGACGTGGAGACCGCGGCGATGCTGGTGGAGTCGTTGCCGGACGGGGCGCGGCTGGTGCTCAGCGGGGACCCGGCGCTGCTGTGGTCGGCCGGTCCCGGGCGGGTCTTCGCCGATCTGCTCGCGGCCCGCGTCTGCCCCCAGGTCGCCTCCCGCACCCCCGACCCCGGTCCGATCGGCGAGCTGGTCTCCGGGATCGGCATCGGCGAGCTGAACCAGGTCGAGGCACCCGGCAAGGAGGTCGTGATCGTGCCGGTGCGGGACGCGGGCGAGGCCGTGCACCGGACGGTGCAGTTGGTCGCGGACTCGGTGCCGAGGGCGTTCGGCGTCCCCGCCGAACAGACGGTGGTGATCACCCCGGGCCATGGTGGCGCGGCCGGCACCCGGGCCCTCAACTCCGCCCTGAAGGAACGCCTCAACCCCGGCCCCGGCCGGTTCGGCGGCTTCGACCCCGGCGACCGCGTCGCCTACTCCCCCGCCCCGGGCCGGGCGCTGCCGGGCACGGTGGTGAAGGCCGACGCCGAGGGCCTGCACCTGTCCTGCGCGGGCGCCCCCGTGGTCGTACCGCGGGAGCGGGTGGAGGGGTGTGTACGGCACGGCTGGGCACTGACCGCGCACCAGGCGGTGGGCGGGCGCTGGCCCGCGGCGATCGTGGTTCTGCCCGGCGACGCCGTCCAGGCGCTGAACAGGCCGTGGGTGTACACCGCCTTCGGCCGGGGCGAGCGGCACCTGTCCGTGGTCCACGGCGCGGAACAGGCCCTGCCGAGGGCCGTCACGGACATCCCGGCCAAGCCCCGCACCACCAGGCTGGGTACCCTGCTGCGCACCCAGTCGCAGAACGGCTGACACGGGGCACCGAGGGTCACCGCCCCGCAGACGCGGCAAGCGGCCCGGCCCCCGTACGACCACCGCGGTGCCGTACCGGCCTCGGCCGTCACGGCACCGCGCCCGAGGTCACCTCCGGGCCCCCCGGACCCCCGCGTCCTCGTCGTCCGCCTCGTCCGGGTCCTCGTCGTCCACGAACTCGAGATCGTCGTCCTCGGTGTCCGCGTCGTCGGTGTCGTCGGTCTCGTCGTCCTCGTCGTCCTCGTCGTCGAAGACGGCGCTGACATCGAACCGGCAGACCACCGCCTGTGGATCGATGTGCTCGAACGGCGCCTCCAGCCACTCCCCGGCCTCCGGCGCCTCCTCCGCCGCGGTCACCCACAGCGTGGAGTCGCCCTCCTCCAGGCCGAACTCCTTGTGCCGGGAGGCGATCTCGTCCGGTTCGAACTCGCCGAAGAGGAGCCCGAGCGCCCCGGGGACGGTGCCGGCCGCGTCCTCGTCCACGCCGGCGATGTCCTCGTAGTCCGCCGCCTCGACCCGCTCGGCCTGGGCCAGCAGCCGCTGGGGTTCCGCCACGGTGTAGTCGCGGCGGATCAGCACGCTGATCGCGTGGGGTTCCTCGGGGCCCGCGTACGGCGGCAGCGTCTCGTCGGCGCCGGGGATCTCGAAGGGAGTGACCTCGTCGTAACGGTCGTAGAGCAGCTCGTCGTACGCCTCGGCGGCCGCGGCCAGCTGGTTGAACGCCTCGAAGACGGCCGGGTCGTCGTCTCCTGACCTGCGTTCGACCGCCGCCAGGTGACGGTCGAGCGCGGTCTTGATCGCCTCGGCGGCGGCGCGTACCTCGGCAGCGGTGGGCTGCGCAGCATCAGACATAGTGCAGACGCTATCCGTACCGGGCACCAGCCCGCACAATAGATGCGATGCCGGAATACGAATTTGTCGACGTGTATGTCCCTCGCGGGGTGTCCCGCAAGGAGACGACACGTCTGCTGACGGACCATGCCGAGTACGGACACTGGGAGTTGGACCGCCTGAGCCTGCTGCGCGACGGCAGCCGGAAGGTGCGGTTGCGGCGGCGGATCATCCGCCAACTGCGGGCCACGTGGTGAGGCGGGACAGCTGAGCACGACGAAGGCGCGAAAGGAACGGAGCGGGCCCGCCGGACGGGCCGGCCCGCTCCCCTCTCGCCGTTCGCCGCGGCGCGCTCGTCCGCCGGACTAGGCCCCGGCCCGTGCCTTGCGGTAGAGCACGGCACCCGCGATCAGCGCGCCCGCGCCGGCCGGCAGCGCGAGGCCCAGCGGCAGGTCACTGCCGGTGTGCGCGAGCTGGCCGCTGCCCAGGGACGCCGAGGAGCCCTGCGGCACGTGCACGTTCCGGGCGGGCGGGGTCGCGGGGGTCCCGGGGTGGTGCGGGGTACCCGGCCGAGTCGGCTGGCCCGGTTGGGTCGGCCCGCCGGGGTGGCTCGGGTGACCGGGGTGGCTCGGGTGACCGGGGTGACCCGGGTGACCGGGGTGACCCGGTGGGGTGGGGGTGCCGCCGCCCGGCGGACGGCCGTGCGTCTCCCCGCCGTTGGCGCAGTCGTTGCCGGTTGCGGGGTTGCCCACACCGACGACGTCGACGCTGTTGCCGCACACGTTCACCGGGACGTCGATCGGCACCTGGACGGTGTTGCCCGATCCCACGCCCGGCGAGCCGGAGCTGTGTCCCCCGGTGTGCGCGCCCCCGGAGCCGCCGTGGCCCTGACCTCCCTGGCCGCCGCCGGAGTTGGTGCAGGCGTTGCCCATCGCCGGGTTGAGCAGTCCGACGACGTTGACGGTGTTGCCGCAGACGTTGACCGGCACGTGCACCGGCACCTGCACGGTGTTGCCGGACAGAACGCCGGGTGAGCCGGTGGCGGCGCCGGACGCGCCCGCGTCCGCGTGTGCCATACCGGTCGCGGCGGCGAACACCCCGGTCGCCGCCGCCATGGTCATCAGACCCTTACGGGTTCCTTGTCGCATTGCTGTGTACCCCCCTGCCTTCGCTGTCTGGAAAGGCCGGTCGGCCTCGGAGCGCATGGAGCACGCTCCGAGGCCGACGGCTGGTAGAAGACGACCCTCGGAGTGGATGGCTCCTCGGGAACCCGCGTCAGCTGTTGGCGCAGGCGTTGCCGAAGGCGGGGTTCAGGATCCCGATCACGTCGATCGTGTCGCCGCACACGCTCACCGGGACGTGCACGGGCGCCTCGATGACGTTGCCGGAGACGACACCCGGGGAGTGCAGGGCCGCGCCCTGGGCACCGGAGTCGGCGACGGCCAGGCCCGCTCCCGCGAGAACCAGCCCACCGGTGGCAGCCGCGGCAGCGACGACCTTCTTGATCATTGTTCCTCCTCGTTGGCAATGCGATCCCAAGGTGCGGGGATCGCATCACCTGTAACGAGGAGGGAGTAATGGAGCTACGAGCTTATGGTCGCATTCACCCTTCCGAGTCGATCTCGAACGAGCACCCGAAATCCGAGTGGTCTCGGACCGGACGCCCCGGGTGTCTCAGGACGCGTCGATGAACCGGTCGAGCACCCGCACGCCGAACCGGAGCCCGTCCACCGGCACCCGCTCGTCCACGCCGTGGAACATGCCGGCGAAGTCCAGCTCCGGCGGCAGCTTCAGCGGGACGAAGCCGAAGCCGCGGATGCCGAGGTCGTCGAAGGACTTGGCGTCGGTGCCGGCGGAGAGCATGTACGGGATCGCCTTCGCGATCGGGTCCTCGGCCAGCAGCGCGGACTGCATGGCCTCCACCAGCGCGCCGTCGAAGCCGGTCTCGACGGCCTTGTCGGTGTGCACGTCCTCGCGGCGCACGCGCGGGCCGAGCAGCCGGTCGAGGTCGCCGAGGAACTCCTCCTCGTACCCGGGCAGGAAGCGGCCGTCGATGTGGGCGGTGGCCTCGCCGGGGATGACGTTGACCTTGTAACCGGCGTTCAGCTGGGTCGGATTGGCGGTGTTGCTCAGGGACGCGCCGATCAGCTTGGCGATACCGCCGAGCTTGGCGATGGTGGCCTCCATGTCCTCGGGGTCCAGCTCGGTGCCGAGCGCGTCGCCGAGTTCGTCGAGGAAGGCCCGGGTGGTCTTGGTGACCCGCACCGGGAACTTGTGCCGGCCGACCCGGGCGACGGCCTCGGACAGCTCGGTGATGGCGTTGTCGCGGTGGATCATGGAGCCGTGCCCGGCGGTGCCGGCCACCGTGAGCTTCATCCAGTGCATGCCCTTCTCGGCCGTCTGGATCAGATAGAGCCGCCGCTGCTCGTTCACGGTGAAGGAGAAGCCGCCGACCTCGCTGATCGCCTCGGTGACGCCCTCGAACAGCTCGGGGTGGTGGTCGACGAGGTGCCGGGCGCCGAAGGTGCCGCCGGCCTCCTCGTCGGCGAGGAAGGCGAGGACGATGTCGCGCGGGGGCCGCCGCCCGCTGCGCAGCCGGTCGCGCACCACCGCGAGCGTCATCGCGTCCATGTCCTTCATGTCGACCGCGCCGCGCCCCCACACGCACCCGTCGGCGATCTCGCCGGAGAAGGGGTGGTGGGTCCAGTCGTCCGCGTTGGCCGGTACGACGTCCAGGTGGCCGTGGATCAGCAGGGCGGGCCGGGACGGGTCCTCCCCCGCGATGCGGGCCACGGTGGAGGCGCGGCCGGGGTGCGACTCGTAGATCTTCGGCTCCAGGCCGACCTCCGCCAGCTTCTCGGCGACCCACTCGGCGGCCCGGCGCTCGCCGGGCCCGGAGTGGTCGCCGTAGTTGCTGGTGTCGAACCGGATCAGCTCGCGGCAGAGGTCCACGACCTCGTCCTCGCCGGTGACGCCCTGGGCCGTGTCCGTCTCGCTCACGCTGCTTCCTCCCGCTTCCCTGCTGGTGGTCCCCCTCATCCTCTCTCCGCGTCGGGCCCCGGCCCAAGACCGGTCCCGGCCCGTCACACGCCGTTCACGCGGGGCGGCCCGGGGAGCCGGGGTGATCAGACACCTCCGAAAGCCTGGTAATGTTTCCTTCGTCGCCGCGAGGGAAACCCCGCCGAGGGAGAACCGCGCACGACAGACACCTTGTCCGGGTGGCGGAATGGCAGACGCGCTAGCTTGAGGTGCTAGTGCCCTTTATCGGGCGTGGGGGTTCAAGTCCCCCCTCGGACACCAGTGAAGGCCCCCTGCTCAGCAGGGGGCCTTTCGCGTGCCCGGACGCGGGCGGCTTCCTAGACTTGTCCATGTGGCCCGGGTCAACGGCGAGGTCGAGGCGGTCCTTCGGGAGTACGCCGATCTCATCGCGATCACCGGAGGCGACGCGTTCAAGGCGCGTGCCTACGAGAAGGCGGCGCGTGCCATCGGTGGCTATCCGGGGGACGTCGGGAAGCTAGACGAGGACGGGCTGCGGGAGATCCCGAACGTGGGGCGGTCGATCGCCGAGAAGGTGGTCGAGTACCTGCGCACGGGGAAGATGGCGGCGGTCGAGGAGCGCCGGGCCAGGATCCCCGCCGGGGTGCGGGAGTTGATCAGCATCCCGACGCTCGGGCCCAAGAAGGCGCTGCGGCTCTACGAGGACCTGCACATCTCGTCGGTGAGCGAGCTGGCCGCGGCGATCGAGGCGGACCGGCTGGCCGATCTCAAGGGGTTCGGGGAGAAGACGCAGGAGAACATCCGGCACGGGATCGAGCTGTTGCAGCAGGCGGGGGCCCGCGTGCCGCTGGCGCTGGCGCTGGAGACCGCCGAGGAGATCGTGGACGCGCTGCACGAGGTCACCGGGTGCAGGCGGTGCGCGTACGCCGGGTCGCTGCGCCGCATGCGGGAGACCGTCGGGGACCTGGACATCCTGGTGGCGGCGAAGAGCTCGGGCCCGTTCATGGAAGCGCTGTGCGAGCTGCCGGGCACGGCCGAGGTGATCGCACGGGGGACGAAGAAGACGTCCGTACGCACCGGGAAGGGGCTCCAGGTGGATCTGCGGGTGCTGCCGCCGGAGTCGTGGGGCGCGGGGTTGCAGTACTTCACGGGTTCGAAGGCGCACAACATCCGGACCCGGACGATAGCCGTGCACCAGGGTCTGAAGCTCTCCGAGTACGGCGTGTTCGACGCGGAGAGCGGGGAGTCGGTGGCGTCCCGCACCGAGGAGGAGGTGTACGCGCGGCTGGGGCTGCCGTGGATCCCGCCGACGCTGCGGGAGGACCGCGGGGAGATCGAGGCGGCGCTGCGCGGGGAGCTGCCGCGGGTGGTGACCGAGCGGGACGTCCGGGGTGACCTGCACACGCACACGGACCTCACCGACGGGCTGGCGTCGCTCGACGCCATGGTGGAGGCGGCGGCGCGGCGCGGTTACGCGTACTACGCGGTGACCGATCACGCGCCCGATCTGTACATGCAGCGGATGACGGACGAGAAGATCCTCGCCCAGCGGCAGCGGGTGCGGGAGCTGGACGGCGAGCACCGCCGGATGCGGCTGCTGCACGGCACGGAGCTGAACATCGGGCCCGACGGCGGCCTGGACTGGCCGGACGAGTTCCTGGCCGGTTTCGATCTGTGCGTGGCCTCGCTGCACTCGCACTTCGACCTCGGGCGGAAGGCGATGACGCGGCGGCTGGTGCGGGCGGTGGAGAACCCGTACGTGAACGTCCTCGGGCATCCCACCACCCGGCTGATCGGCCGGCGGACGGGGGTGGACGCGGACTGGGACGAGGTGTTCGCGGCCTGCGCGCGCAGCGGGACCGCGCTGGAGGTCAACGCCCAGCCGGACCGGCTGGACCTGGGCGACGAGGACATCCTGCGGGCGCGGACGCACGGGGTGCGGTTCGCGGTGGACACCGACGCGCACTCGGTGCCGCAGCTGGCGCAGCTGCGCTACGGCGTCGGCACCGCCCAGCGCGGCTGGCTGACCCCGGACGACGTGATCAACACCTGGCCGTTGACGCGCCTGCGCCGGTTTCTGCGCGAGGGCGGGCGCTGAGCGGGCGCACGAGCGCTAGTCGGCTCGTACGAGGAGGGTGCCGTCGGCTCCCCGTTCGACGCGGGCGCCCAGGGCACGGCTGTCGAGGGTCGTGCGCAGCCAGGCGGTGTCCTCGGCGGACGCGGGTTCGAGGCGCATGCGGCGGGCCTGGAAGGGGACCAGCGTGAGGCCGGTGAGCCGGCCGCTGCCGGGGTCGAGGGAGGCGAGGTACAGCAGTCGGAGGTCGTCGCGGTACTGCTCGTAGCCGCGGATGCCCTCGTAGTCGTCCACGAGGTCCCCGCAGCCGTACAGCACGAGCCGGTCCCGGTGGATCTCCAGGGGGCGCGGGTGGTGCGAGGAGTGGCCGTGGACCAGGTCGGCGCCCGCGTCGACGAAGGCGTGGGCGAGGCGGGTCTCGGCGCGGGAGACCTCGTAGCCCCAGTTGGGGCCCCAGTGGAGGGAGACGATGACGAGGTCGCCGGGGCGGCGCAGCGGGCGCAGGCGGTCGGCGAGGTCCTCCGCCGCGCCCGCGGTGAGCAGGGCCACGCCGGGCCGTTCGGCGGTGGCGGCCCAGGTGCCCGGGATGCCGCTGGAGTGCAGGCCGTAGGCGAAGACCAGGAGGCGGCCGCCCGTCGGCAGCGGGATCTCGGCCGGTCGCCGGGCCGTGTCCGCGGTGCGGCCCGCGCCCGCCGTGCGCAGTCCCGCCGTCTCCAGGGAGGTCAGGGTGTCCTCCAGGCCGCTGGTTCCGAAGTCGAGGACGTGGTTGTTGGCGAGGACGCAGACGTCGGGGCGGACGGCGGTGAGGCAGGGCAGGTTGGCGGGGTGCATGCGGTAGTGGACGGCCTTGCCCGGGGCGAAGGTGCCGTCCGCGGTGACGGCGGTCTCCAGGTTGACGACGCGGGCGTCCGGGGCGGCGGCCTCCAGCGCGGGCAGTGCCTCGCCCCAGGGCCAGCCGAAGTCCACGGGGCGGGGGATGGGGCCGTTGGCGGCCTCGGCGAGGGCGACGTAGTCGCGGGCGTCGTGGAGGTAGTCCTCGCGCAGGAGGGGGGAGCCGGGATGCGGGAGGATCTGGTCGACTCCCCGGCCGAGCATGACGTCGCCGGCAAGGAACACCGTGACCGCGTTGCCGGGCATGGCGTCAGACGTGCGCGGGTGCCATGTGGTCCGTGAACCAGTCGCGGGCCAGCTCGGTCACCCGTTCCAGGGTGCCCGGTTCCTCGAAGAGGTGGGTGGCGCCGGGGACGGTCTCCAGCCGGTTCTCGCAGCGCAGCCGGCTCCGGGCGTCCCGGTTGAGGTCGAGGACCAGGGGGTCGGCGCCGCCGACGATCAGCAGGGTGGGCGCGGTGACCTCGGGGAGCATGGGGCCCGCGAGGTCGGGGCGGCCGCCCCGGGAGACGACGGCGGCGGGGCGCCCCGCGGGGTCGGCGGCGGCCCACAGCGCGGCGGCCGCGCCGGTGCTGGCGCCGAAGTAGCCGAGGGCGAGGCCCGCCGCGGCGGGTTCCGCGCGCAGCCAGTGGGTGGCGGCCAGCAGCCGCCCGGCGAGCAGCGGGATGTCGAACACGTTGTCCCGGTCACGCGCCTCCGCGTCGGTGAGCAGGTCGAACAGCAGGGTGCCGAGCCCGGCGCGGTGCAGCCCCTCGGCGACGTACCGGTTGCGGGGACTGTGCCGGCTGCTGCCGCTGCCGTGCGCGAAGACGACGACGCCCAGGGCGCCCTCGGGCAGGGTCAGGTTCCCGCCCAGCCGTACGGTGCCGGCCGGCACCGTCACCTCCGGGTCGGCGCTCGTGCGACGCGTCTGCCGGCCGGCCCTCGTCCGGCGGGCCCGGCGCAGACAGGCCGTGACCTCCGCGTCCTCGGTCTGCGCGAAGTCGTCGTAGAACTGCCCGACGGCGGCGAAGTCCCAGGGGGTGTCCAGGCAGACCAGGTCGTCGGCGTCGCCGCCGAGGCGGCGGGCGAAGTCGCGGGGGGCGACGGGGACCGCGAGCACGATGCGGGCGGCGCCGCGCGCACGGGCGACCCGGCAGGCGACGCGGGCGGTGGAGCCGGTGGCGACCCCGTCGTCCACGACCACGGCGGTGCGGCCGGCGAGCGGGACGGACGGGCGCTCGCCCCGGTAGCGTTCGGCGCGCTCGGCGAGCACCCGCCGCTCGCGTTCCTCGACACGGGCGAGTTCGTCGTCGCGGACGCCGGTGGCGCGCAGCACGTCCTCGTTGAGCACCCGCACGCCGTCCTCCCCGATCGCGCCCATCGCCAGTTCCGGCTGGTAGGGCACGCCGAGTTTGCGTACGAGGCAGACGTCCAGCGGCGCGTCCAGGGCCTCGGCGACCCGCGCGGCCACCGGTACTCCCCCGCGCGGCAGCCCCAGCACCACCACGTCCTCGCCCCGCAGGAAACCCAGGCGGGCGCCGAGTCGCTCTCCCGCCTCCACTCGGTCGGCGAACCGCACGGCGGGCTCCGTCACTCCCGGGGCAGCCAGAGCGGCGCCGGGCTCTCCTCGTCCGCCGCGCCCAGCGCCCGCATGTCGCCGTTGGCCGCGCGCACCAGCAGCCGGCCCATCGCGATCAGGGCGCGCCCGGCGGCGAGTTCGTCGCCGATCTCGGGTATGTCGCGGTCGTACGGGTTGCGGCGGGCCTCGGCGTGGCTCTCCAGGACGTTGTCCCCGGTGTCCAGGACGATCCGGGCCGTGGTGTCGGGGTCGTGCTCGGACAGGTACAGGTTCAGCCGCCATTCCTTGACGGCGGGAGGATGGCTGCTGCTGGCGGGTCGGGTCATCGTCCGTCCCTCCTCCGGGGTGCCCTCGCGCGGTACCGCACGTGCTGTGCGTCCGCCCGTTCTCCACTGTGCACCCGCCCGGCGGCGGACGCCCACCCGACTCCCGGCACAATGGGCGCATGAGCACGCGTACCTGCCCCTGCGGACTGCCGCTGTCCTACGACGCCTGCTGCGGCCGTTTCCACGCGGGCGCCGCGAAGGCGCCGACCGCAGAGCTGCTGATGCGCTCGCGGTACAGCGCGTTCGTCAAGGGGGACACGGGGTACCTGCTGCGCACCTGGCACCCGCGGACCCGGCCGGAGCGTCTGGACCTCGATCCGCGGACGAGGTGGACCGGTCTGGAGATCCTGGACGGCACCGACGGTTCGGCCTTCCACAGCACGGGGACGGTGACCTTCCGCGCGTCCTACCGGGGAGGCTCGCTGCACGAGCGCAGCCGGTTCGAGCGGGTGGACGGGGCGTGGGTGTACGTGGACGGGGACTTCCTGGAGTAGGCGCCGGCTAGGGCGCCAGGATGTCCAGTTCGTGCAGCGCGCCCACGGTGATCTGCCGGGTGAGTTCCTCGGCGCGGACCGCGTCCCGGGAGCGGACCGCCTCGGCCACCCGGACGTGCAGGGTGACGGCCTCCGGGTCGGGGTCCTCGAACATCACCTCGTGCCGGGTGCGGCCGGTCAGCACCTCGGCCACCACGTCGCCGAGTCGCGCGAACATCTCGTTGCCCGACGCCGTGAGGATGACCCGGTGGAAGGCGACGTCGTGGAACAGGTACTCCCGCAGCCGGTGGCCGCGTGAGTGGGCGACCATGCCGAGCGCGCACTCGGTGAGTTCGGCGCACTGTTCGGCGGTGGCGAGCCGCGCCGCGAGGCCCGCCGCGGCGGGTTCGATCGCGGAGCGCAGCACGGTGAGCGAGCGCAGCTGCCGGGGGCGGTCGGCGCCGGCCAGCCGCCAGCGGATGACCTGCGGGTCGTAGACGTTCCACTCGCACTTGGGGCGGACGGTCACGCCCACCCGTCGGCGGGACTCGACCAGGTGCATGGATTCGAGCACCCGCACCGCCTCGCGCATCACGGAGCGTGACACCTCGAAGTGCTGGGCGAGTTCGTCGGTGCGCAGGATGCTGCCCGGCGGGTACTCGCCCGCGGTGATCGCGGGGCCGAGGGAGTCCAGTACGCGGCCGTGCAGCCCCCGGCCCGGTGTGCTCATGCACTCAGCGTACGGCGTAGGTCACGGAAACAAAAAGTCAGACTTATAAGTCACAGACTCTTGAATTCGTCGTACCTAATGGGTTTCAGTGTGGCGACGCCGCCGCGGCGTCGGATGTCGAGGAAGACAGCGAGGCAGTACATGCGAACCCCCCAGGTCGTCGTCGTGATGGGCGTCGCGGGGACGGGCAAGACCACGATCGGTCCCCTGCTCGCCGCGCGGCTGGGCGTCCCGTACGCCGAGGGCGACGACTTCCACCCCAAGGCCAACATCGACAAGATGACGGCCGGGATACCGCTCGACGACAGCGACCGCTGGCCCTGGCTGGACGCCATCGGCCACTGGGCGCACGGGCGGGCGGGGCTCGGCGGGGTGGTCAGCAGTTCGGCGCTGAAGCGGGTGTACCGCGACCGGCTGCGGGCCGTGGCGCCCGGGGTCGTGTTCGTGCACCTGACGGGCGACCGGAAGCTGATCGAGGACCGGATGGCGCACCGGCAGGGCCACTTCATGCCGACCGCGCTGCTGGACTCCCAGTTCGCCACGCTGCAGCCCCTGGGGCCGGACGAGGCCGGCGTCGCCGTGGACGTCAGCGGCGATCCCCAGGAGATCACCGAACGCGCCGTCCAGGCGCTGAACGGGCTGTCCGCCGCATCCGCGCAGCAGTAGCGCCTCTCCCCAACTCCCCGTAACCGCAAGGAAACCCCGTGACCAGACTCAGCGTCGAGATGCTGGCAGCGGACACCCCTCCGCCGATCTCCACCGCAGGACACGCCCAGCTGGGCATCGCCGTCCTGGTGGGCATCGCGGTGATCGTCCTGCTCATCACCAAGTTCAAGCTGCACGCCTTCCTGGCGCTGACCATCGGGTCGCTGGCGCTCGGCGCGGCCGCCGGAGCGCCGCTCGACAAGGTGCTCGTCAGCTTCACCACCGGGCTCGGCGCCACGGTGGCGAGCGTCGGCGTGCTGATCGCGCTGGGCGCGACACTCGGCAGGCTGCTCGCCGACTCCGGTGGCGCGGACCAGATCGTGGACACGATCCTGGCCAAGGCCGGGGGCCGGGCGATGCCGTGGGCCATGGTGCTCATCGCCTCCGTGATCGGGCTGCCGATCTTCTTCGAGGTCGGCATCGTGCTGCTGATCCCCGTGGTGCTGATGGTCGCCAAGCGCGGCAACTACTCCCTGATGCGCATCGGAATCCCGGCGCTCGCCGGCCTGTCCGTGATGCACGGCCTGATCCCGCCGCACCCCGGCCCGCTGGTCGCGATCTCCGCGCTGCACGCCAACCTGGGCGTCACGCTGGCCCTCGGCATCCTGGTCGCCATCCCGACCGTGATCGTCGGTGGCCCGCTGTTCTCCAAGGTCGCGGCCCGCTGGGTGGACGTCCCCGCGCCCGAACGGATGCTGCCGCAGCGGCCCTCCGAGGACCTGACGCGCCGTCCGGGCTTCGGCGCGACGCTCGCCACCATCCTGCTGCCGGTGGCGCTGATGCTGCTCAAGGCGCTGGTGGACATCGTCGTGGACGACCCCGCCGACACCACGCAGCGCGCCTTCGACGTCATCGGCGCCCCGTTGATCGCCCTGCTCGCCGCCGTGCTCGTCGGCTTCTTCACGCTGGGCCGCCCCGCCGGGTTCAGCAAGGAGCGGCTCCAGTCGACGGTGGAGAAGGGCCTGATGCCCATCGCCGGCATCCTGCTGATCGTGGGCGCGGGCGGCGGCTTCAAGCAGACGCTGATCGACTGCGGCGTCGGCCAGATGATCCTGGACGTCTCCAGGAACTGGTCGATCCCCGCGGTGCTGCTGGCCTGGCTGATCGCCGTGGTGATCCGCCTCGCGACCGGCTCGGCGACGGTGGCCACGGTCTCGGCCGCCGGTCTGGTCGCCCCGCTGGCGGCCGACATGTCGACCACGCACTCGGCTCTGCTGGTCCTCGCGATCGGCGCCGGCTCGCTCTTCTTCAGCTTCGTCAACGACGCCGGGTTCTGGCTGGTCAAGGAGTACTTCGGGCTCAGCGTCGGACAGACCGTCAAGACGTGGTCGATCATGGAGACGATCCTGTCGGTGGTCGGCGGCGCGCTGGTGCTGGTGCTGTCGTTGGTGATCTAGCGCCGTACGACGGTGGTCCGGCACCGGTACGACGCCGGCGGCCTGCCCCTCTTCGACCGCCAAGGTCGCGGAGGGGCAGGCGCGTTCACGGCCGGGGCCGCCACAAAGGGTGCTGCCGCTTCGCCCACTCCTCGCTCACCGTCCCGGTGCGCAGTCCCTTGCGCGCCTCCGGGTCGCCGAGCGCCATGCCGATGTGGCCCGCGAGGACGACGGCGATGGTGAGGGCCAGCCAGTCGTGGACGAAGGTGGCCGAGGTGCGCCAGACCAGCGGGGCGAGGTGGGTGAACCACATCAGCAGGCCGGTGCCGAGCATGACCAGGGTGGCACCGGCGATCCAGGCGGCGTAGATCTTCTGCCCGGCGTTGAACTTGCCCGCCGGACGCGCCTGCCGGCGCCGGTCGCGGCGCAGGGCGGCCCACAGCCAGAGCCTGTCGTGCGGGCCGAACCGGTTGAGGAAGCGCAGGTCGGCACGGAAGGCGCGGGAGACCAGGCCGAGCAGGACGGGGACGGGCAGGGCGAGCCCGGCGCACTCGTGCACCCGGACGACCAGTTCGCGGCGGCCCACCAGGACGGCGAGCTGGGGGATGTAGAGGACGGCCGCGGTCACCACGCAGACGCCCATCAGCGCGGCCGTGGTCCGGTGGATCCAGCGTTCGGCCCGGGAGAAGCGGCGGACACGGGCGGCGGGGCGGGCCGGGGTGTCAGCTCGTAGGCTCATCGGTGCGTCCGTTCGAACGGCCGACCCAGGCGTCGACGTCGTAGCCCAGGTTCTCCCAGTAACCGGGCTTCACCCGGTCGGTGACGGTGATGCCGGAGAGCCACTTGGCGGACTTGTAGAAGTACATGGGGGCGACGTAGAGGCGGACGGGTCCGCCGTGGTCGTGGCTGATGTCCTTGTCCTGCATCCGCAGGGCGACCAGGACGTCCGGGCGGCGGGCCTGGTCGAGGGTGAGGCTCTCGGTGTACGTGCCGTCGAAGCAGGTGAAGCGCAGGGCCCTGGCGGTCGGGCGGACCCCGGCGGCGTCGAGCAGGTCGGCGAGGCGTACGCCCTCGAAGGGCGTGCCGGGCACCCGCCACCCGGTGACGCACTGCACGTCCCTGACGAGCCGGGTCTGCGGGAGGGCACGCAGATCGGCCAGGGTGTAGCCGCGGGGGCGGTCGACCAGGCCGTCGACGGTGAGGCGGTAGTCGGTGGCGTTCTTGTCCGGCACGGAGGCGGCGACGGAGTAGTAGCGAAAGCCGCCGCCGTTGGGCAGCAGTCCGGTCAGGCCCGTCGGGTCGTTGCCGGAGAGGGCCTCCAGGCCGCGTTGCAGGGCGGGCGCGGCGAGCACGCCGAGGGCGCCCAGGCCGAGGGTGCCGAGGAAGACGCGGCGGCCGACGGGGGTGCCGTCCCGCTCCTCGGGGGGTTCGGGGTTCACGTCTTCATTCGAGCACCGGACGCGCCGGGTGACCAGGGAATCGGGGCCGCGGTCAGGCTTTCGTAAGGAATCCGGACGTGCGCGAAGAGGCCCCCGTCAGGAATCCCGGCCGTGCGCGAGGGACCCGTCAGGAATCCCGGCCGTGCGCGAGGGACCCGTCAGGAATCCCGGCCGTGCGCGAGGAGGCACGCCAGGAACCCCGACCCGCGCGCGAGAAGACCCGCCAGGAACCCGACCCACGCACGAAAAGACCCGCCAGGAACCCGACCCGCGCACGAGGAACCCGTCGGAATCCCAGGCCGGGCGCGAAGGGGTTCGTCAGGAGGGCAGTGCCAGGGCGTGCGCGCGGGCGCGGGCCGTGTGGAAGGCGATCCACGGGTCGTGGTGCGGGTAGCACCAGGGCGCCCGGGTGGCGTGGGCGCCGATGCGGCGGAAGAGGGCGGCGGCCTCGGCGGGGCGGCCCGCGCAGGACAGCGCGTGGGCGAGGTGGTTGAGGTCGATGTGGCGGCGCGGGTGTTCGTCGTGCTCCCACTCCAGCCACCAGTCGAAGCCGGCCCGCAGGATCCGCCGGGCGCGCGGCCCGGACCAGTGCCCCGAGGCGGCGGGGTCGGCGGGGGCGAGGCCGGTGGCGGCGAGCACCCGGTAGCGCTCGGCGAGGGCGACGACCGGCAGGACGGCCAGCGGGGAGTCGGCGGGAGCCTCGGCTGCGGCCAGCTCGGCGAGGTCGTACACCTCGTGGGACTCGAACCGGCCGCCCGCGGGCCGCTCGGCGAGGCGGGAGACGAGGAGATGGTGGGCGTGGTGGTGCTCGGGGTGGCGGCGGCGCACCTCGGCGAAGACGTCGAACACCTCGCGCTCGGACCCGAGCAGGCGGGCGAGGCGGAGTAACCCGAGCCAGGGAGTGGGGTCGGCGGGGGCGAGCGCGGCGGCACGGGCGCAGGCCGCGCGGGCCCGCTCAGGGTCCTCCCGTCCGCGCAGGGCGCGCTGGACGCGGGCGAGGGCGAGCAGCGCGGCGGCGTCCGGGGAGTCGGGTTCGGCCTGGAGCCAGTCGAAGGCCCAGGCGGCGGCGTACGGCTCCCGGGCGAGCACGGTCAGCCGGTGGCCCCGGCGGTCCCAGTCGTCGCCGGTGCGCAGCAGCAGGGAGCGGGCGGTGTGGCGGCGGCCCTGGACCAACGCGGCGCGGGCGGCGCGCAGTTCCGCGTCGTCGAGGGCGTCGTCGTAGGCGCCGGGAGCGGCCTGGACGGGGGCGCCGGAGGGTTCCGTGCGGGCCCGGCGCACGACGAGCAGGGGCGGGAGTGGTGACACCGCGGGACTTCCTGTTTCTCGGGCTGCCATCGACCGATCACACACAGCAAACCCGTAGGCCAAGGTTTGCGTCAAGCGGAACGCTGATGTTAATGGGTTCAACTACCGTTCTCCGCAGGGAAATTCGGGCATACGGCAGATACGCGGCCGCCTGACGGGCGGAGCCGGAACCGGCTCGGGGCGCGCGACTGTGGCGTACGCCATGGCGCCGCGCCGAGGGATGTGTCGTACGCCATGGCGCCCCGCCCCTCGGGTGCCGACCATGGCGGGGCAACCGCCCCTTTCCGGGTTCTTCCGGGGCAATGCCGCCCCGGGAGCGCTACAGTCGGCCACTACGCGTCCGTGGTCCGGCCGGATGATCGAGGTACGCAGCGTGTCGGTTCTGGTTCTCCTCCTCGCCGTGAGCGCGGCCTGCTGTCTGGGCCTCGGCTTCGTGCTCCAGCAGAACGCCGCGCAACAGGCGCCGCTGAGCGACTTCCTGTCGTTCCGGCTGCTGCTCGACCTGATGCGGGTGCCGCGCTGGCTGGGCGGGCTCGGGCTGATGGTGGCCGGCATGGTGCTGGGCGCGGTGGCGCTCGGCAAGGGTGAGATCTCGCTGGTGGAACCGCTGCTCGCGACCAACCTGCTGTTCGCGCTCGCGCTGTCCCGGTACCAGACCGGACAGCCGCTGGGGCGCCAGGGTTGGGCCGGGCTGCTGCTGCTCGCGGGCGGGGTCAGCGCGTTCATCACGGCGGGTGAACCGCGGGCCGGCAGCGCCATCGCCGATCCGCTGCGGCACTGGCTGATCATCGGCCTGATGGTGGGCGCGGCCCTGGCCCTGACCACGTACGCCAAGCGCTCCCGGCTGAACTGGGGTCCCGTGCTGCTGGCCCTGGCGGCCGGGCTGTTGTACGGGGTGCAGGACGCGCTGACCCGGGTGAGCGGCACGCTCTTCGCCGACGGCGGCCTCACGGAGCTGTTCACCAGCTGGCAGCCCTACGGCGTCTTCGCGTGCGGGGCCACCGGACTGGTCCTCGTGCAGAGCGCGTTCGAGACGGCGCCGCTGCGGATGTCCCTGCCCGCGCTGACCGCGGCCGAGCCGCTCGCCGGGATCCTGTGCGGGGTGGGCTTCCTCGGCGACCGGCTGCGCACCGACACCGGGGCGCTCGCCTGGGAGGCGGCCGGACTCGCCGCGGTGGTCGCGGGGATCGTGCTCCTCGGGATGCACCCGGCGATGCCGTGCGGCGCGACGGAGTCGGAACCCCCGGCCCACGAACTCCAGCGCCGCTGAGCCCCCGGCCGTACCGCATCGTCCACGGTACGCGCGCCCTCCACCGACCCGCGCCCCCACCCCACTCCACCCCACCCCACCAGCACCCTTCGCCAACCCCCGGTCCGCCGCACCCGCAGGGTCCGCCGCACCGCGCCCCTGCCCTGCCCGCCCCCGTGCTTGGATGAGGGCATGAACCCTGCTGACGAGATCCTCGACATCGTCGACGAACACGACCGCGTCGTCGGGCAGTTGCCGCGCGGCGAGGTGTACGGCCGCGGGCTGCGCCACCGCTGCGTCTTCATCCAGGCCCGGGACGCGGCCGGGCGGCTGTTCGTCCATCAGCGCACGGCGACCAAGCTGGTGTTCCCCTCCCTGTACGACCCGTTCGTCGGCGGCGTCGTCGGCGCGGGCGAGTCCTACGACGAGGCGGCACTGCGGGAGGCCGAGGAGGAACTCGGCGTGACCGGGCTGCCCCGGCCGACGTACCTCTTCAAGTTCCTCTACGACGACGGGGCCGGGAAGACCTGGTGGTCGGCGGTGTACGAGGTGCGCTGCGACCTGCCGGTGAAGCCGCAGGTGGAGGAGGTCCAGTGGCACGACTTCCTCACCGACGAGGAAGTCGAGCGGCGCCTCGGCGAGTGGGAGTGGGTGCCGGACGGGCTGGCGGCGTACGAGAGGCTCGCGGAGTTCCGCGCCGCGAACGCCGGGAACGTCGGGAACTGAGCCCCGGGAGAAGGCACTCCCGGGGGCGGACCGGGGCCCGCGTCCCCGTGGCCCCGGTCACGTTTCCCGTCGCGTTCGCCGCACACACTGGACGACATACCGACCGGTCGGCATCATGAGTCGAGTCCTGTACGCGACCGTTCTCGTAGGAGTGACACATGAGCGTCGACCACCCGCCCGGACTCGACCTGGACCGGCTGCGCGCCCTGCTGGAGCGAGAGCGCCCCGGCCTGGTGCGGGGACCGCTCGGCGGCCGGCTGATCGAGGGCGGCAGGTCGAACCTCACCTACGCGGTCTCCGACGGCACCTCGAAGTGGGTCGTGCGCCGGCCGCCGCTCGGCCATGTGCTGGCCACCGCGCACGACATGAGGCGCGAGCACCGGGTGATCAGCGCCCTGCACCCCACCGCCGTGCCGGTCCCCGCGCCGGTGCTGCTGTGCGAGGACGAGGAGGTGCTCGGCGCGCCGTTCTACATGATGGAGTTCGTGGCGGGCACCCCGTACCGCACCGCCGCGCAGCTCGCCCCGCTCGGCGAGGAGCGCGTGCGGGGCGCCGTGCTGTCCCTGGTGGACACGCTGGTCGAACTGCACGCCGTGGACCCCGCCGAGGTGGGCCTCGGCGACTTCGGCCGGCCCGAGGGCTACCTGGACCGGCAGCTGCGCCGCTGGGGCAAGCAGCTGGACGCCTCCCGCAACCGCGACCTGCCCGGCATCGACGAGCTGCACGCCGAACTCGCCCGCAAGCTGCCCGTATCACCCGCCGCCGCGGTCGTCCACGGCGACTACCGGCTGGACAACGTGCTGATCGGGGCGGACGACAAGATCACCGCGATCCTCGACTGGGAGATGTCCACGCTGGGCGACCCGCTGACCGACCTCGGTCTGCTGGTGATGTACAGCCGCTCCCTGGACGTGCCGGACTCGCCCGTCTCCACGACCGCCGAGGCGCCCGGCCACCCGGCGCCGGAAGAGCTGGTCGAGCGGTACGCGGCGCGTTCCGGGCGGGACGTCTCGGCCGTCTCCTGGTACGAGGCGTTCGCCTTCTTCAAGCTCGCCGTGATCCTCGAGGGCATCCACTACCGCTTCACCCTGGGCCAGACGGTCGGACGCGGCTTCGACCGGATCGGCGAGCTGGTGCCCGTCTTCATCGACCACGGACTGACCACCCTTCAGGAAGGCTGACCCTCATGGACTTCGCGTTCGACGCGCGCACCGAGGAACTGCGTGCCAAGCTGCTCGCCTTCATGGACGAGCACGTCTACCCGGCCGAACCGGTCGCCGAGGAGCAGCGGGCCGCCCTCGCCTCCCCGTGGGACACC
This sequence comes from Streptomyces hygroscopicus subsp. hygroscopicus, assembly GCF_030269125.1. GTDB lineage: Bacteria > Actinomycetota > Actinomycetes > Streptomycetales > Streptomycetaceae > Streptomyces > Streptomyces hygroscopicus_C. The sequence continues at coordinate 35,972 of NZ_BSSM01000019.1, forward strand.
CCGGCGGTGGTCGAGGAGCTGAAGGCGGAGGCGCGCAGGCAGGGGCTGTGGAACCTCTTCCTGCCCGACACCGAGTACGGCGCGGGGCTGACGAACCTCCAGTACGCGCCGCTGGCCGAGATCACCGGCCGGTCCCCGCACCTGGCGCCCACCGCGACCAACTGCGCCGCGCCCGACACCGGGAACATGGAGGTGCTGGCGCAGTTCGGCGACGAGGCGCAGAAGAAGCAGTGGCTGGAGCCGCTGCTCGCCGGTGAGATCCGTTCCGCGTTCGCGATGACCGAGCCGGAGGTGGCCTCCTCGGACGCCACCAACATCACCACGCTCATCGAGCGGGACGGCGACGAGTACGTCATCACCGGTCGCAAGTGGTACATCTCCGGGGCGATGAGCCCGGACTGCCAGATCTTCATCGTGATGGGCAAGACGGACCCGGACGGCGCGGACATCCGCCGCCAGCAGTCCATGGTCCTGGTCCCGCGCGACACGCCCGGGGTGACCGTCCAGCGGGCCATGCAGGTGTTCGGTTACGAGGACCACTCCCACGGCGGCCACGCCGAGGTGGTCTTCGACCGGGTGCGCGTGCCGGTGACCAACCTGATCGGCGAGGAGGGCGGCGGCTTCGCCATCGCCCAGGCCCGGCTCGGTCCCGGCCGCATCCACCACTGCATGCGGCTGATCGGCATGGCCGAGCGGGCGATCGAGCTGATGTGCCGCCGGGCGGTGTCCCGTACCGCGTTCGGCAAGCCGCTGGCCCAGCAGGGCGTGGTGCAGAACTGGATCGCCGACGCCCGGGTGACGGTCGAGCAGCTGCGGCTGCTGGTGCTGAAGACGGCCTGGCTGATGGACACCGTCGGCAACCGGGGCGCGCACACCGAGATCCAGGCCATCAAGATCGCCACGCCGCGCGCGGTGGTCGCGATCCTGGACCGGGCGATCCAGCTGCACGGCGCGGGCGGCGTGAGCCAGGACTTCCCGCTGGCCGAGGTCTACGCCGCCGCCCGCACCCTGATGCTGGCCGACGGGCCGGACGAGGTGCACCAGCGGTCGCTGGCGCGGCGGGAGTTGAAGAAGTACCTGTAGGCGGACACGCGAGGGGGGCGGTCGCCGTGGCGGCCGCCCCCCTCGCGCGCTTACGGGCGCAGCGCCCGCAGCAGCAGGTCCGCCAGGTGGTCGGCGACCTGCTGGGGGCTCATCGGCCCGTCCGGGCGGTACCAGGTGGACAGGTGGTGGACGGAGCCGAAGTGGTAGTCCACGACCAGGTCGGCCGGGGTCGCGCTGGAGAAGACGCCGGACTTCTGCCCCTCCTCGACGAGCGCGCGGAACCTCTCGTGGTAGCGGCGCCGTTCGGCCCGCACCTGCTTGGACTTCTCCGGACTCAGGTGGTGCATGGAGCGGAAGAAGATCGAGGCGTCGTCCAGGTTCTCGATGGTCGACACCACGACGTCCGCCGCCGCCCCCCGCAGCCGCGTCTCCACCGGCGCGTCCAGGCCGGCGAAGTGGTCGAGCCGCTCCTGCTGGACGCGGAGCATGCGCGCGTACACCTCGTGCAGGAGGTCGTCCTTGGAGCCGAAGTAGTGGTACAGCGCCCCCTTGGTGACGCCGGCCGCCTCCACGATCTCCTGTACGGAGGTCCGGTCGTAGCCCTGCTCGGCGAAGAGCCGGGTGGCGGCGGCCAGGAGCCGCTGCGGAACAGGTGCTCCGTCGCCGTCCGTCGTCCTGGGCACTGCCGCCACCTGCCTTTCCGTGATGTCGCTGATGTCGCTATTCCTGCCGCTGTCCGCTGCCGTGGGAACGCAGCTCCCGCCGGAGGATCTTCCCACTCGAGGTCTTGGGCAGCTCGGGCAGGATCTCCACCTGGCGCGGATACTTGTAGGCAGCCAGTCTCTCCTTGCAGTACACCGCGAGTTCCTCCGGGTCCGCCTCGGCGCCCGGACGCAGGCTGATGAACGCCTTCACGGTCTCCCCGCGATAGCCGTCGGGCACGCCGACGACGGCCGCCTCGCGCACCGCCGGGTGGGTGTACAGGACGTCCTCGACCTCGCGCGGCCACACCTTGAAACCGGCGGCGTTGATCATGTCCTTCTTGCGGTCCACGACGTAGAGCCAGCCCTGCGGGTCCATGAACCCGATGTCGCCGGTGTGCAGCTCGCCCGCGGGGAAGGTCTCGGCGGTCGCGTCCGGGCGCCGCCAGTATCCGGGGATCACCTGGGGCCCGCGCACCACGATCTCGCCCTGCTCGCCGAACGGCACGTCCGCGCCGTGGTCGTCCACGATCCGCACGAGCGTGTCGGGGCCCGGCAGACCGACCGCGAGCGTCCCGGAGACCGGGTCGACCGGTGCCTCCAGCGTGGTCGGCACCGAGGCGCAGGGGGCGGTGCACTCGGTGAGTCCGTACCCGTTGCGGATGTACGCCCCGAAGCGCTCCCGGAAGCCTTCCACCAGCGCCGGCGGCAGCGGGGCTCCGCCGGAGGCCAGGTGCGCGAAGGAGGCGAAGTGCTCCGGTCCCGCCCCGGGGTGGGCGGCGAGCGCCATGAACGCGGTGGCGGGCCCGACCGTGAACGCCGGGCGGTGCTCGGCGAACGCCTCCAGGACGACGCCCGGCTCGAAGCGGTAGGCGAGCACGAGGGTGCCCGCGCTGTTCAGACAGGCACCGAACTGGCAGACCATGCCGGTGATGTGGAACAGCGGCGCGAGCGCGAAGTAGACCGGGCCCTCGGGCAGCGCCAGCCCGGTGCGCTGCCGCTCCACGGTGTACATGATGTTGCCGTGGGTGTTGGTGGCGCCCTTGGGGGTGCCGCTGGTGCCGGAGGTGTAGCTGATCAGCGCGATGTCCTCGGGCCCCGGCTCCCGGCCCTCGGGCGCCCGTCCGCCCCGCCGGGCCACGGCCACCAGGTCGTCGGCGTCGGGGGCCTCGGGCAGCCGCTCGAAGGTCAGCACCCGGTCGTCGTCGCGTGTCTGGAAGTCCAGCTCGCACCCGGTCAGCACGATCCGCACCGGCGAGTCGGCGGCCGTGTCCCTCAGGTACGCCTCCCACGCCCGGTCGGAGCAGATCAGCGCGGTCGCCTCGGCGTCCCGCAGCACATGGCCGACCTCGGCCGACTTGTACATGGGATTGACCGGCACGACGGTCGCGCCCGCCTTCCACGCGCCGAGCACGGCCAGCACGAAGTGCGGGGAGTTCTGGAGGAGTACGGCGACCCGGTCGCCGCGCTCCAGACCGCGCGCGGCGAGGTGCGCGGCGACCGAGTCGCTGAGTTCGTCCACCTCGCGGTAGCTCAGCCGGGCGTCGAAGTAGCTCAGGAACGCGCGCTCGGGCGCCTCGGCGACGGCGGCACGCAGGGCGTGCACCAGCGAGTCGGCGGGGTCGACGGGGACCCGCTGGGCCTCGTTGAGGAGGGCGAGCCAGGGCCGGGACTCGTAGGGGGACTCGCTCACGCGTGCTCCTCCACCTTCTGCTGGAGCTGGTTCATGCCGGCCAGCCAGCGCTCGGGGTCGGCCGCGCGCATCCGGTAGCGCTCGGCGGTCTGCGGGTGCGGCAGGATCAGGAAGCGGTCCTCCTCGATGCCCCGGAACAGCGCGTCCGCCACGTCCGCCGGCTCGATCGCGTTCGGCGCCAGCACCAGCTCGCCCGCGGTGCCGCTGGCCGTGAGCATGTCGGTGCGCACGCCCTCGGGGCAGATCGCGTGCACCTTCAGCCCCCGGTGACCGTATGTCAGGGACAGCCACTCGGCGAAGGCGTAGGCGCCGTGCTTGGTGACGCTGTAGGAGGGGGCGCCGACCATGCTGATCAGCCCGGCGGCGGACACGGTGGCGACGAACCGCCCGCTGCCCCGCTCCAGCCAGTGCGGCAGCAGGGCGTGGGCCGCGCGGACGTGCGCCATCACATTGACGTCCCAGGACAGCGCCCAGGTCTTCTCGTCCAGCGGGCCGCCGACGTCCCCGTCCGCGAAGGCCACCCCGGCGTTGGCGCAGTACACGTCGATGGAGCCGCCGAGCGCGTCGCGTGCCTCCCCGACGATCGCGGAGGCGTCGCCCGGCACCGCGATCCCGCCGATCTCCTCGGCCACCGCCTCCGCCTTCCGCCCGTCCAGGTCGTTGACCACGACCCGCGCCCCCGCCCCGGCGAACCGCCTGGCCAAGGCGGCCCCGATCCCCCCACCGGCCCCGGTGACGACGACTCCCGCATCCTGCATGGCTTCCACCATCGGTCTCCTTCGACACGACGCGACTCGGCTCAGCGCGGCCAGACTAACCGGTCGGTATGTGTGAAGGAAGGCCCGTCGCATCAACCTCTAGGGGCCCACACTTCCGCACCCACGGAGGCCCCGTGCACCTGTCCCGAAGAAACCTCCTGGCCACCGCCACCGTTGCCGCCGTGCCGGCCACGGCGTCCCACCACCGCGAGACCGTGCGCACCGGCTTCGAACGGCTCGTGGCCGACGACTACCGGCTCCTGCGCGGCCGGCGCGTCGGCATCGTCACCAACCCCACGGGCATCACCAGGAGCGCCGAGCACGTCGTCGACGTGATGCACGCGAGCCCCCTCGTCGAGCTGGCGGCGGTCTTCGGACCGGAGCACGGCTTCCGCGGTACCGCCCAGGCCGGCGGCTCCGAAGGCCGCTACGACGACCCGGAGACGGGCCTGCCGGTGTACGACACGTACCTGAAGAGCGGCCGGCCCCTCGCCGATGTCTTCACCGCCTCCGGCGTCGACACGATCGTGTTCGACATCCAGGACGTCGGCGCGCGCTTCTACACCTACATCTGGACGCTGTACGACTGCATGGAGGCGGCCGGGCTCGCGGGCAAGCGCTTCGTGGTGCTCGACCGCCCGAACCCGGCAACCGGCCGCGAGGCCCAGGGCCCGGTGCTGCACGAGGAGTTCGCCACGTTCGTCGGCCGGCGGCCGATCGCGCAGGCGCACGGCATGACCGTCGCCGAACTGGCCCGGCTGTTCAACGAGGAGTTCCTCGCCGCGCCCGTCCCGCTGGAGACGGTCCGGATGACGGGCTGGCGGCGCACGGAGTTCTACGACGCCTCGAACCTGCCCTGGGTGCCGCCGAGCCCCAACATGCCGACTCCCGACACGGCGTTGGTGTACTCCGGCACGTGCATGTTCGAGGGCACGAACCTTTCCGAGGGCCGCGGCACCACCCGCCCCTTCGAACTCCTCGGCGCCGAGGGCATCGACGGCCGCTGGGCGGCGGCCGCGAACCGGCTCGGGCTGCCGGGGGTGCGGTTCCGGGAGGCGTACTTCGCACCGACGTTCTCGAAGTTCCAGGGCAGGACGGCCGGCGGGGTGCAGATCCACGTGACGGACCGGGCGGCCTACGACCCCGTGCGCACCGGAATCGCCCTGCTGGTGACCGCGCGGAAGGTGTGGGACGGGTTCGCCTGGCGCCCGGACGACTGGATCGACAAGCTGACGGGTTCGGACCGGGTGCGCACGATGATCGACGCGGGCGCGGACACCGACGAGGTGGTGGGCGCCTGGCAGCAGGAGCTGGCCGCGTTCCGGCGGATCCGAGAGGAGTACCTGCTGTACGGGTGAGGCACGAGGGCTGGCCAACTCCGCTCCGTCGCGGGACCATTACGTCAGGTAACGCATCTTTCCGCGGGGCGAGGGAGCCTGGCATGGCGGATCCTGGGACGAGCGTGTCTCCCTACTGGGAACTGACCTTCGACGCGAGCGGGGACGTCGACCCGCCGGAACGCGACCGTCTGCTGGCCCAGGTCACGGACCACGGCGTCCGTGACCTGGTCGTCTTCGCGCACGGCTGGAACGAGGACCGGTCGGCCGCGACCGCGCTGTACCGCCGGTTCTTCGCGCCGTTCCCGACGCTGGCGCCCGGGGCGCGCCTCGGGTACGTCGGCGTGGTCTGGCCGTCGATGCGGTTCAGCGACGAGCCGATCCCCGACTTCCCGAAGTCGGTGGTGGCGACGGAGGCGGAGGCGGCGCCCGCCCCGGCGCTGGACAAGGAGACCCGGCGTGCGCTGCTCACGGCCTTCCCGGACCGGGCGACCGCCCTCGACCAGCTGGCCCGCCTCCTCGACGAACGGCCGGACGGCGAAGCCGGTCTGACCACGTTCGGGCGGCTGGTGCGGCTGCTGCTGGACGGGGCGGGTCCGGCGGCGGGGGACACGGACGAGCAGGGCGAGCCGGCCGTGTTCACCGAGGAACCCGCCACGGTCTGCGCGGAGTTCGCCGACGCGCTGGCCGCGGTCGCGGACCCGGCCGGCACCGAGGGATTCGGGCTGCCCAACCCCTGGGAGGGCGCCAAGGAACTGCTGCGGCAGGCGGCGTACTACCAGATGAAGGGGCGCGCCGGCACCGTCGGCGAACACGGACTCGGACCGCTGCTCGGCACGTTGGCCGCCACGGCGCCCGGGGTGCGGGTGCATCTGGTGGGGCACAGCTTCGGCGGGCGGCTGGTGTCGTTCGCGCTGCGCGGGCTGCCCGACGAGGTGCGCCCGGTGAAGTCCGTGACGCTGCTCGAAGCCGCCTTCTCCCACTACGCGTTCGCCGAGCGGCTGCCCGACGACCCGCAGCGGTCGGGCGCGTTGAAGGGTCAGCAGGGGCGCGTCGACGGCCCGGTGGTGTGCTGCCACTCGCGCTTCGACGCGGCGCTCGGCACGTTCTACCCGCTGGCCTCACGGCTCGCCGGGGACGACCGGTCCTGCCTCGGCAACGAGATCGCGGCCGTGCTGGGCCCCCGGTGGGGCGCGATGGGCCACGACGGGGTGCAGGCGGTGCCGGGCACGGCCCGGCTGGACCTGGCCGGCGCCCTGGCGGGCCGGCTGCCCGCGTCGGGGTGCGTGAACGTGGACGCGGCCGCGGTGGTCCGCCGGGGCGGTCCGCCGGCCGGGGCGCACAGCGACATCCTGCACCCCGAGCTGGCGCGGGTGGTGCTGGCGGCGGGCCGGATCGCCTGACCCGCCGCCAGTCACCGCTTGCCCGGTCCGGCTGTCACCGGTGCGAGGTGTACTCCACGACCTGCTGGAAGGTCGGCCGGTTCTGCCAGCTGATGTTGCCGTGCTTGATGCCGCCCAGCGTGCGCTGGACGATCGAGTCGGCGCACCACTGGTCACCGGCGGAGCAGAGACCGTCGCCCGGGTAGACCTGGGCGGCGGTCATCCCGGCGGCCTGCTTGAGGGTGCTGATCAGGGCGTCCCGGCAGGAGCCGAGGTCGCCGCCACCGCAGTACTTCTCGGCGAGGGGGCCCTGCACGCTCTGCCCGAGCACCGTCCGGATGTCCTTGTCGACATAGCTCCACCAGCCGTACTGGAAGGAGCTTCCGGCGTGCGAGCCGGTCGGACCGTGTCCGGCGGACGGGGCCTCGTCGACGGACAGGTTGGCGGTGAGCGCGTCGTACAGGTCGCTGCCGAGACCGGGCTGGAACTCCGCCTTGACCAGCAGCGGCCACCAGGCGTCCAGGATGCGGATCGCGTCGGCGTCGGCGTAGGTCTTGGAACCGGCGGAGGTCTCGGTGCGCCGGGCGCCCGCGCTCACCCATGCCTGGAGCTTGCTCACCGCGGCGGCGGCCGTGGGGTCGGTCACCGGCGAGGAGCCGATCACCTGGAGCAGTTCGGGCAGCACGTCCTCGGCGCGCAGGTCGGTGACCGCGGCGGACGCCATGGCCTGCACCAGCTCGGCGCGGGTCACCCCGCCGGCCGCGACCAGCTTCTTCACCCTGTCGTTCAGCAGATTGCCGCGGTGCACGGAGCCGTCGCCCCAGGACGCGGTGGTGTAGTCCTTGGCCTGCTTGTTGTTCCAGGAGACGTAGTAGTCCTGGTCGACGGAGTTGGGATGGGCCGAAGGCGCGGTGTAGTCGGCCGTGTTGGTGTCCGGGTTCCAGTTCCGCCACTCGTACGCGGGCTGCGCCCACACCGGGAAGTCGGCGTCGACGCCGTCCGCGCGGACCGGGTTGTCACCGCTGTTGTAGTAGGCGGTGTGCTGGGAGTCGGCGTAGAACCAGTTGAAGGTGTAGTTGATGTGCTGCGCCGCGCTCTGGAAGTCCTGGGGGCCCTTGATGGCGCCGGGGTCGTTCAGCATCTGGAAGCCGATGATCGAGTCGACCTCGTGCAGGTAGGAGGAGCGCAGGCTGGTGTAGGCGACCTTCTTGCCGCCGACGGTCGCCCGGTACTCCACCGGCCCGTACTTGGTGCGCCACACCCGCATGGTGTACGACCCGGCGGCGGTCCCGTCGGCCAGCGTGGGCGACCAGGAGTTCTTCTGCTCGACCTTGTCCATGGCCGTGCAGGTGCCGTGGTACAGGTAGTGGTAGTCGTCCTGGCACAGCTCGACCGCGTAGGTGTCGATGATGTCCTGGCCGGACGTGGTCGCGCTCCAGGAGTAGTCCTGGCCGCGGCCGAGTTCGACGTACATGCTCAGGCCCGCGAAGGAGGCGCCGCGGGCGCTGATGCCGGGGCCCTGGATCTCCTGGAGCATGAGCAGCTGCGGGGCGAAGTAGCCGGTCTGCGGCCCGAAGACGGCGATCGGATGGCCGCTCGCGGTGTATTTGCCGCTCACCACGAGGGCGTTGGACATGCCGCGGCGCGCGGAGCCGAGGTCCGTCCTCGCGGCCGTGGTGGAGGCTTTCTCGGCGGCGGTGGTGGCCGCGCTGCCGGAGCGGTCGTAGACCAGCGGTTCCTGGGTCACCGAGCCGGCGTCGGGCAGGGCCCGGCCCTTGGCGTCGGCGGGCTTGGCGACGTACGGGAAGCTCTGGCCGTCGTGGACGGTGAGCACGGCCTCGGGGTCGTTGCGCTCGCGGAAGGACTCCCAGACCCTGGTGCCCTCCTCGACGCCGTACTTGTTCTGCGCGGCCATCAGGGAGAGGGCGTTGTCGACCTCGCCGCCGCCGCCGGAGCCGAACAGCGAGCCGATGACCGAGGCCAGCGCCACCAGGTCGGTGATCTTGAAGTGGTCGATGGTGCCGGCGTTGGTGACGGCGTCCTTGTGCCCGGTCAGGTCGTACTCGCCGGGGAAGTAGCGGCCGCTGTCGGAGGCGTCGATGTAGGAGTTGATGCCGTCCAGGTAGGCGTCGGCGTCCGCGAGGGCCTGCTGGCCGCGGGCGCCGTTGCTCGCCACGGCGCGGTCGATCTGCGCCTGGAGGTCGGCCTCGGTGTAGGGCGCGTTGCGGTAGAACTCCTGCTCCAGGCCCTGGTTGGCGGCGGCGCCGCCGGCGAAGGAGGTCAGCTGGCCCCGGCCGACGTGCCGGAAGACGTCCATCAGCCAGAGCCGGTCCTCGGCCGCGGCGTACCCGGCGCCGAACTCGGTGCCGTAGCGGGTGGTGCCGGTGATGTGGGGCACACCGGTCTTCTTGTCGCGCACGATCGTCACGTCGCTGCGGCCGTCGGGCTTCTCGGTCGAGGCGACCTGGTCGGACGGGACGCCGAAGGAGGCGTCGTTGAAGAAGTTGTTGATGGTCGTGTCGCTGAGACCCTTGTAGCCCGTGGCCAGGTTGGCGTACGGGCCGAGTTGGTCCTCGGCGTGGGCGGGCTGGGTGCCGAAGGCCTGGTTGAGGAGGATCTGCGCGAGGGTGGCGTTGCCGTTCTCGCCGGGCGGCAGGATGTCCGAACACTGGCCGCCGCAGTAGTCGTTCGAGGCGGCGGCGGTGGCGGTCGGGCTCGCGGCGCTCGCCGCGGTCTGGGTGAGGGGTGAGACAAGTCCGGCTATCAGAACGCATACCGACGCGGTCTTCAGGAACCCGGGGAGTCGGCGGAACGTTCTCACTCTGTCGAGGGCGGTCCGTGGGGTTCGCCGTGGCATGGCAGCTCCTAGCGACTGGGGTGCGCGAACGTTACCGCCGGTATCCCCGAAGTTGAAGATGAACATGCGTCACGTTTTGAAGTCCGCAGGAAGGCCCAGGAGAACACCCGCGGGAAGAGACGGAGCCGAAGCGCCTGTCGCTACGTCTATCAGGCGACGTCCGTACGACGACGCCGAAGTGACCGCGGGACAGGTGCAGGTGTGACGGAGGTGCAGGGCGATGGCCGGTTTCCGGAGTCTGGCGAGACAGGTACGCGATCCGGGCTGCGATCTGGCGCTGCGGCGCTACTCGCTGCGCAAGTGCCTTGAGAAGTTCGCCCCTTATGGGCATCGGGCGACATGGGACCATCTGTGCGCACGGGCCGGGTTCGGCCCCGAGGACCGCTCTCCCGACCCGGCGCGGCTCGTGGCCGCACTGGAGGAGCTGGAGGAGGCCCGCTCCGTCTGGCTCCGCTACGAGAACGAGTTCACCGAGCGCCGTCGTCGCGAGAAGCACGACGGGCTGCGCCGGCCGGGCAGCGTGGACGACTGGCACCGGATGACCTGGGGCGGTTTCGGGGTCGCCTGGTGCGACGACCCGCGGGTGCACCCCTCCGCCCCGCTGGCCGAGGTGCTGCGCCGGCTGATCGCCGCGCTGGAGCGGGAGCCGGGCGCGTGCTGCCCGGTGTGCGGGGCGGACCGGCTGGTCTGGAAGTACGGCCTTGACCACGAGCCGTCCTCCGGACCGGTCTGCACCGACTGCGGGATACTCGTCCCGCGCCCGGTGCTCTCCCCGCAGGCGCTGGCGGGCGCCGGGCGGGGGCGGCTGCTGATGCCGGCCTGACCGAGCCGGCCGCAGCGGGGGGAAGCGCCAGGGGGCCGCGCCGGGGATGCCGCGCCCCCCCACGCGCCGCCGGCGTCACCGGCGACGCCTGGCACCATCGGGACATGGTGCGGGCATGTCTCAACGGAGGCCGTACGGCGGGGCACGGACCGGCCGTTCCCAGGTCACCGCGGGACCTGGGGCGTTCCACCGCGGAGACCGTCGCGGCCGGGACCAGGGAGATCCATGTCCACCCCAAGTGCCCGTGCGGCCGCGACAGTCTCTCGCCACGCGTCCTCGGACCGACCCTGGAAGCGCTCCGTGCCGAGGTCCCGGTCCCGATCGGCGTGACCACCGGCGCCTGGGCCGACCCCGCCGCCCGCCTCGCCCACGTCCGCTCCTGGTCCCTCCCGCCCGGCTTCGCCTCGGTCGACTGGCATGAACCGGGCGCGGCGGAACCGGCCGCCCCGCTGCGGGAACGCGGTGTCCGCGTGGAGGCGGGCATTCGGTCTTGACCTCCGGGACAGCGGCGGGGGTCGGAGTCGTCACCGATACGAAGGGGGACCTTCATGTCCACGCTGCGGGTGACCGCCGAGGTGCTGACCGTCCATGAGCACCCGAACGCCGACGCGCTGGGGTTGGCGCAGGTGGGGCTGTACCGGGCCGTGGTGGCCAGGGGCGCCTTCCGGAGCGGGGAGGTGGCGGTCCGCATCCCCGAACAGGCGGTGCTCCCGGACGAGTTGACCGAGGAGCTGGGGCTGACCGGGCGGCTCGCCGGGGCCGCGGCCAACCGGGTCGGGGCGGTACGGCTGCGGGGCGAGCTGTCGCAGGGCATCGTGTGCCGGCCGAAGGCGCTGGACGGCGTCGGAGAGGTGCTGTCCCTCGCGAGCGGCCGGGAGACCGTGTCCGGCCGCGGACTGCACCTGCGCGAGGGCGCGGTGATACGCCCGGCCACCGAGCGCTACAGCCCGGTGACCGGCGGCCGGGCGATCGCGAAGGCGGTGAGCCCGGCGTGTCTGACGCGCAAGGGCGGGACGGAGTACGAGTGACCGGGGCGGCACGACACGTCTACCGCCCCTCCGCCATCAGTCGCGACCCCGCCTGCCGCTCCCCGAACACGTCGTCCGGGTTGGACAGCACACACGTGTCCAGGGACAGGCACCCGCACCCGATGCAGTCGGTCAGGTGGTCGCGCAGACGGTTGAGCTGGGTGATCCGTTCGTCCAGCTCCGACCGCCACGCCTCCGACAACCGTGCCCAGTCCTCCCGCGTGGGCGTCCGCTCCTCCGGCAGCTCGGCCAGCGCGGAGCGGATCGTGGCGAGGGGGATGCCCACCCGCTGCGCCGCGCGGATGAACGCCACCCGGCGCAGCGTGTCACGGCTGAACCTGCGCTGGTTGCCGGCGGTGCGGCGACTGGAGATCAGCCCCTTGGCCTCGTAGAAGTGCAGCGCGGACACGGCGGCACCGCTGCGCGCGGACAGTTGGCCGACGGTCAGCTCATGGATCTTCTCGGGAATCTGCGGCACCCCTCAGAGCCTAGTCAATCCGTTGACATCGCCCTCGTACCGGACCATGCTAAGCAGTTGCTTAGCAATGCGATCGAGAGGCCGGGAACATGGCAGAACCGAGGATCTTCACCTCCCCCGCCGAGCTGAAGGCGGCCGAGGGCGAGCAGCTGGGGTACACCGACTGGCTGGAGGTCGACCAGAAGCGGATCGACCTGTTCGCCGAGGCCACCGGCGACCACCAGTGGATCCACGTGGACCCGGAGAAGGCCGCCTCGGGGCCCTTCGGGACCACCATCGCGCACGGCTACCTCACCCTCTCGCTGCTGCCGCTCTTCGGCCCGCAGCTGATGCGCGTCGAGGGCGTGAAGATGGGCGTCAACTACGGCACGAACAAGGTCCGTTTCCCCTCCCCCGTCCCCGTCGGCTCCCGGCTGCGCGCCACCGCGAGGATCACCGGGGTCGAGGACGTCACGGGCGGCGTCCAGGTCACCGTCGCCTTCACCGTGGAGCGCGAGGGCGGCGACAAGCCGGCGTGCGTGGCGGAGTCGGTGTCCCGCTACTACCTGTAGGCGGCGCGCGCGGCCGGGGCTACTTCGCCCCGACCATCCGCAGCACCAGCTCGGCGTACAGGTCGCCGACCGCCTCGGGCGTACGTGGCCCGTCGATGTTGAACCAGCGGGCCACGTCGATGCACAGCGACAGGACGGCGAGCGTCGTGCCCTGCACGTCGAGCACGTCGAACTCGCCCGCGGCCACGCCGTCCTCGATGATCCCGCGCACCTCGGCGTCGACCTGCCGGCGCAGCCCGAGGATCTCCGCGCGCGCCTCGGGGCCGAGGGCGTCCAGCTCGTACTGCACGACGCGCGCGGTGGTCCGCCGCCCGGCGTGCCAGCGGACGAAGGAGCTGACCGCGTCGGCGAGCCGCGCCTTCGCGGTGCCCTCGCGGCGGGCCGCCGTACGCAGGATGTCGAGCGCCTTGTCGTGGCCGATGCGGCTGATCCGGTGGAGCAGCTCTTCCTTGGTCTTGTAGTGGATGTAGAGCGCGGCGGGGCTCATCCCGGCGCGACCCGCGATGTCCCGGGTCGTCGTCGCGTGGTAGCCGCGCTCGGCGAAGGCCTCCACGGCGGCGACCAGCAGGCGCCGGGCCGCGTCAGGGGTGACCTCTTCCCACGGCTCCGCCTCGCCGCCGGTCGTCTCCTCCGCCGTACTCATCGCTCTCTAGCCCCTCTCGGTGACAGGAGCACCACCATACCGCCGACGGTGAGCGACCGCTTAGCGCAGCAGCCCGAAGGCCCTCCGGTAGGCCGGGGCCGCTCGGCGAACGGGTCGTGCTCCGCGAGGAGCCTGTCCGGACGGGCCGGATCGACCCGGCCGACGATCCGCCCGGCCCTCCCGGCGGTCGGGGGATCGCCCCGGCGACCGCGAGGGACGCGGCGGACCGGCCGCGGAAAGCGGCCGTGCCCCGCCGCCCGACCGGCGTGTCGCTCGCGGGAGGAGCATCGGCGGACGTGGCCCCCGCCCCGTCCGCCCGCCCAGGCGGTACTCGGGGACCCCGGAAGCGCTCAGAACGCCGAAACCCCGGTCAGCGCGCGTCCGATGACCAGCTTCTGGATCTGGCTGGTGCCCTCGTAGAGGGTCATCACCCGTGCGTCGCGCAGCAGTTTGCCGACCGGGTACTCGTCGATGTAGCCGTAACCGCCGAAGACCTGGAGCGCGTTGTTGGCGGCGCGGACGGCGGCCTCGGAGGCGAACAGCTTGGCCTTGGAGGACTCGACGGCGAACGGCTCGCCGCGGTCGATCAGATCGGCGACCCGCCAGGTGAGCAGCCGGGCCGCGTCCACGTCGACGGCGATGTCGCTGATCAGCTCCTGCACCAGCTGGTGCCCGGCGATCGGCTTGCCGAACTGCTCGCGTTCCCCCGCGTACGCGAGCGCCGCGTCCAGCGCGGCGCGGGCTATGCCGACGCAGCCCGCGGCGACCGACATCCGGCCCTTGGCGAGCGCGGACATGGCGACCGAGAAGCCCTTGCCCTCCTCGCCCAGCATCGCCGAGGCGGGCACCCGCACGTCCTGGAGGACGAGTTCGGCGGTGGCCTGGCCGCGCAGGCCGAGCTTGCCGTGGATCGGGCGACGGCTCAGGCCGGGCGTGTCCGTGGGCACGAGGAAGGCGCTCACGCCCCTGTGGCCGGGGGCGTCGGTGGAGCGGGCGAAGAGCAGGACGACATCCGCCCAGGTGCCGTTGGTGATGAACATCTTGGCACCGTTGACGACGTACTCGTCCCCGTCGCGCACCGCACGGGTGGTGAGGTTGCCCGCGTCGGAGCCGGTGCCGGGCTCGGTGAGGCCGAAGCAGCCCACGTACTCGCCCGCGGTCAGCCCCGGCAGCCAGCGCCGCTTCTGCTCCTCGTCGCCCCAGGCGGCGATCGTCTTGGCCACGAGGCCGAGGGAGACGGACACGATGCCGCGCACGGAGGAGTCACCGCGCCCGAGTTCCTCGGTGACCAGGCAGTACGAGAGGTGGTCACCGCCGGAGCCGCCGTACTCCTCCGGGATCGTCAGCCCCAGGAAGCCGACCTCGCCGAGTTTCTTCACGATGCCCCGGTCGACCTCCTCGGCCCGGTCCCAGGCGACCACGTGCGGGGCGATCTCGCGTGTCACGAAGTCCCGCGCGAGCCGCCGTACGGCGGCCTGCTCCTCGCTGAGCCCCAGGTTCACCACGAGATCACCTCATACATTTAAATTAGCACTGCTAGTTTACAGTCGCAGCCCTACTATGTGCGCCATGGCCCGACCGCGCAAGCCCCTGCTCAGCACCGACCGGATCGTCCGGACGGCCCGCGAACTCGTGGACCGGGAGGGCCTGGCGGCCGTCTCCACCCGCCGGCTCGCCGCGGAGCTGGGGGTGAGCGGGCCCTCGCTGTACAACCACTTCCGCACGAAGGACGAGATCCTGGAGGCGGTCGCGGACTCGGTGAGCGCGCTGGTGGACCTGTCGATGTTCGAGGACGGCCGCGCGTGGCGGACCGCGCTGCACGACTGGGCCGTCTCCTACCGGGCCGCCCTGCGCGCCCACCCCAACATCGTGCCCGTGCTGGCGCGGGGCCCCGGGCGGCGGCCGGCCGCGCTGCGGGTGGCGGACGCGGCGTACGGCGCGATGGTCGACGCCGGGTGGCCGCCGGCGCAGGCCACGTCCATCGGGGCGCTGATGCGGTACTTCATCATGGGCTCCGCGCTCGGCTCGTTCGCCGGGGGGTTCGTGGACGACGCGAGCGCGTACGACCCCGCCGACTACCCCCATCTGGGACAGGCCCACCTGCTCGCCGAACAGCAGGAGAAGATCGACGAGCGGGCGTTCGAGACGGGGCTCTCGGCGCTGCTGGACGGGCTGGCGCAGCAGTACGAGCGGGTACGGCAGGGCGCTTAGACCCCTGTTCCCACACTTCGGTACCGGCCGAAGCGTTCCCGGCGCATCCTGGGAGGCATGACCAGGACCAAGGACCCACGGGCCGCGGGGCTCGCCTCGCTCGCCGGGCTGATCGCGGACGAGACCCGGGCGGCGTGCCTGCTGGCCCTGCTGGACGGCCGCGCCTGGACGGCGGGCGAGCTGGCGCGGCGCGCCGGGGTGGCCGCGTCCACGGTGAGCGAGCATCTGGGCAGGCTGGTGGCGGGCGGGCTGCTCGCGGAGGAGCGGCAGGGGCGGCACCGGTATGTGCGGCTGGCCGACGCGCGGGCGGCGACGCTGGTGGAGGACCTCGCGGCGCACGTGCCTCCGGCGGCGGGGCGGCGAGCCGTGCGCACCCTGCGCGAAGCCGGCGTCGAGTCGGCCATGGCGCGGGGGCGCACCTGCTACGACCACCTCGCCGGGCGTCTCGGCATCGCCCTCACGGACGCGCTGATCTCGCGGGGGCTGCTGCGGCAGGACACGGGGTTCGCTCTGACGGACGCGGGCGTCGACTGGTTCGCGACGACGGGTATCCCCTTGGCCTCCGCCGGCCGCCGCCCGCTCGCCCGCGCGTGCCTCGACTGGACGGAACGCCGCCCGCACCTCGCCGGGGCGGCGGGGGCGGCGTTGTGCCGGCACGCGCTCGATGCGGGGTGGTGCGAGCGGATCGGGAGCGAGCGGGCCGTCCGGGTGACTCCGCCGGGGGAGCGGGCGTTGTCCGCGCTGCTGGGGATCTCTCCGGGTGCGCTCGGATGAGTCCCGGCCACGGGGGCGGGTGCGGCGGTGCGCCGCCGGGTACGGGCACGCCGCGGCTGATCGCGCGCTTCCCCGCGCCCCCTCGCCGCCTCAGAACACCACCAGCGCCCGGCCCCCCTTCCCCACCCTCATGTTCTCGAAGGCCCCCGGGATGTCCTGGAGCCCGATGCGTTCCGTGACCAGGGCCGAGAGGTCCAGCCGGCCGGTACGGACATGCCCGGCCAGCACGGGCAGGTCGCGGGCGGGATCGCTGTTGCCGTAGACGCAGCCGGAGAGCGTGCGGCCCCAGTGGAAGAGTTCCAGGGCGTTGAAGGTGACCTGCTGGTCCTTGCCGCCGATGCCCACGACCGTCGTACGGCCGCCCCGCCGCGTGGAATCCCAGGCCGCGCGGATGCTGACCGCGCGGCCCGCGCACTCGACGGCGACGTCCACGCCCTGCTTCCCGGTGAGCGCGCGGATCTCGCGGGGCGTGGTGGCGCAGGCGAGGAGGTAGTCGGTGGCGCCGGCCGCACGGGCCAGGGCCTCCTTCTCCGCGGAGACGTCGACGGCGATGATCCTGGACGCGCCCGCGATCCGCGCCGACTGGAGTGCCGCCAGCCCCACCCCGCCCGCGCCGAACACCGCGACCGTCTCCCCGTCCCGCACCCGGGCGCTGTGGTGGACGGCCCCGTAGCCGGTGAGCACGGCGCAGCCGAGCAGCGCGGCGTCCGCGATCGGCACGCCCGGCGGCAGCGGGAGGACACAGGACGCGGGGACGACGGTCTCCTCGGCGAACGCGGCGACGTTCAGACCGGGATGGAGCGGGGTGCCGTCCGCCGCGTGGGCGTAGACCGAGGCCGCGCCGTTGAGCGCGGCGGCGCACAGCCAGACCTCGCCGAGCGAACAGGCGTGGCAGCGCCCGCACGCGGGGGCCCAGTTGAGGACGACGGACGCGCCGGGCGAGACGTGGGTGACGTCCGGCCCCACGGCGACGACCGTCCCCGCGCCCTCATGACCGAGCACGGCGGGGACCGGCACGCTCATCGTGCCGTCGGACAGGGACAGATCGGAGTGGCACACCCCGGCCGCCGCGAGCCGGACCCGGACCTGTCCGGGGCCCGGGTCGGGCAGCTCGATGGCGGTTATCTCCAGGGGTGCGCCGACGGCGGGAAGGACAGCGGCTCGAACGGCCATGGCGGGCGGACTCCCTCAGAACTGGAAGGACTTGGTCTGGAGGTACTCGTCGAGGCCGTGGCTGCCGAGTTCCCGGCCGACCCCGGACTGCTTGTACCCGCCGAACGGGGCGAGGGGGTTGAAGCGGCCGCCGTTGATGTCGACCTGTCCGGTGTCCATCCGCCGGGCGAAGGCCACCGCCTCGTCCTCGTCACCGGCCCAGACCGCGCCGGCGAGCCCGTACACCGTGCCGTTGGCGATGCGCAGGGCGTCGTCCTCGTCGTCGTAGGCGAGGAGGCAGAGCACCGGCCCGAAGATCTCCTCCTGGGCGATGGTCATCTCCGGTGTCACGTCGGCGAAGACGGTGGGGCTGACGTAGAAGCCCTTCTCGCGCGGGGTGTCCGGGCCGCCCGCGACCAGCCGGGCGCCCTCGGCGACGCCCTTCTCGATGTAACCGAGCACCCGTTCCCGCTGCTTGGCGCTGACCAGCGGTCCGATGCGGTCGCCGTACTTCCCGGCGGCGGCCGCGGCCAGCGAGACGGCCTCCTCGTACCGGTCGCGGTGGACCAGCATCCGGGTCCAGGCGCTGCACGTCTGTCCGGAGTTGGACATCACGTTGGCCACGCCGACGTTGACCGCCTTGGCGAGGTCGGCGCTCGGCAGGATGACGTTGGCGGACTTGCCGCCGAGTTCGAGGGCGACCCGCTTCACGGCCCCGCCGGCCAGCGCGCCGATCCGGCGGCCGACGGCGGTGGAGCCGGTGAAGGAGACGAGGTCCACGTCCGGGTGCTCGGCGAGGGCCTGCCCCGCTACCGGACCGAGACCGGTGACGAGGTTGAACACGCCCGCGGGTACGCCCGCCTCGTGCACCGCCTCGGCGAACAGCCGGGCGGTGAGCGGGGTGTCCTCGGCGGGCTTGAGGACGACGGTGCAGCCCGCGGCGAGCGCCGGGGCGACCTTGGCGACGATCTGGTGCAGCGGGTAGTTCCAGGGGGTGATCGCGCCCACCACGCCGACGGGTTCGTGCAGGACGGTGGAGTTGCCGACCTTCTCCTCGAAGGGGCGGCTCGCGGCGAGTTCGGCGTAGGTGCCGGCGACCGCGATGGGCAGGCTCGCGTGCACGGCCTCCGAGAACGCGGGCGGTGAGCCGAGTTCGGCGGTGACCGTCTCGGCGATCTCGTCCTTGCGGGCCGCGAGGGCGTCCCGGAGGGCGGTGAGGCGGGCGGCGCGCTCGGCGGGCGGCGTGGCGGCCCAGCCGGGCAGGGCGGCGCGGGCAGCGCGGACGGCGGCGTCCACGTCCTCGGGGCCGCCGGCCGGGACCCGGGCGATGACCCGCTCGTCGGCCGGGTTCACGACCTCGATCACGTCGTCCGCGCTCGCGGGGCGCCAGGCGCCGTCGATGTACAGCCCGTCGTGTGCCTTCATGCTGCTTCCTCCCGGCTGATCTCCGCGTCGTCCGCCCCACAAACTAGCGGCGATAGTTTTGCGGCGCCAGACGCTCTCGCCGAGCGGCCTCACCTGGTCGCGGTGAGGTGGGCGAAGACCA
The DNA here is from genome assembly GCF_030269125.1 of Streptomyces hygroscopicus subsp. hygroscopicus. Lineage (GTDB taxonomy): Bacteria > Actinomycetota > Actinomycetes > Streptomycetales > Streptomycetaceae > Streptomyces > Streptomyces hygroscopicus_C. Next base: position 54,950 of record NZ_BSSM01000019.1, read on the forward strand.
CGACGTTGCTGGAGTACCCGTTGCGCCTGTTGTACAGGCCCCCGCAGGTGAGCACGCGCAGCTCCGGACGGCGGGAGCGGCCGTACACCTCTTTGTCGGGGAAGCCGGACTTGTCGAAGACCTGGACCCGGTCCACGGTGTAGACGGCGGTACGGCCGTCCGCGCGCCGCGCCTCGATGGCCTTGCCGGGCTTGATCAGCGGGAGGGCGGCGAAGACCGCGGGCCCGGACGGGGTGTCCCGATGGCCGACGGCGATCGCGGTGCCCGCCTCCCCCGGGGTCGCGCCGCCCTCGTACCAGCCGGCCGTCTTCGGGCGGTCGAACGGCGGCGTCTCCAGCTGCCGGTCGCCGCCGAGCCGTACCGCGGTGACCGGGGCGTCGATGCCGAGCGAGGGAATGCGCAGGGAGGTGGGCCGGGACCGGGGCAGCGGGCGGGCCGAGCCGGTCCCCGCCCGGCCGCGCCCGTCGGCCGCACCCGGGTCCGCCCCGGCGGCGGTGACGGTGTCCGGGCCGTCCGTGCGGCCCGGTGCGCCGTCGTCCCCGCACCGGCTGACGAGCGTCACCAGGACGGCCGCGAGCACGGCCGTCCTGGTGAGGCGATAGGCGCGGGTCCGGTACCAGGGCCTGCGTCCGCGCCTACGCGGCGCCATGCGGCCGTCGGCGGCTGCGCCGGAGGTACGCGGCTCCGCCGACCGCGATCAGGCCCACCGCCGCGGCGGCGCCCACCGGGGAGTACGCGGCCGCGGTGTCGACCAGTCCGCCGCCGCCCGCGTGCACCCCGCCCTGCGGGCCGTCGTGGTCGCCGCCCTCGCCCCAGCTCGTGTCGTTGTGCTGCTGCGGGTCCTCGTGCTGCTGCGGGTCACCGATCTGACCGGGCGCGCCCTGGGCGCCGTTCTCCCGGCAGTTGACCCGGAAGACCTTCTCCTTGAGGGCGCCGGCCACCGTCCAGGTGATCCGGTACTGGCCGTCCGCGAGCCCCAGCGGGTCGGTGTGTCCGGCGCCCGCGGCGAGCTGGATGGTGCCGGTGACGGTGGCCGCGGTGGGCAGCGGAGGCTGCGGCGTGATGGTGTAGGCGATGACGGGCAGCACGTCGAAGTTGACGGCGTCGAGGTAGAACCGGCAGACCGTGGGGTCGTCCTTCGAGACGCCGAAGGGCGTGCCGACCCGGTGGACTCTGATGTCGCCGTTCTCCCCTTGGGCCATGGCAGTCGGTGCCGCCACCCACGAGGCGCCCGCCGCGGCGAGTGCGGTCAGGACGACGGTGGCGCCGGCGCGGGTGCCGGCGGTGCGTGGGAATGTCCGGGTGGGCATGCGCATTTCCTCCGAGTCAGACGATTTTCATACAAATCGATCTCGTCTGGACTCTGCCCAATGCACACGGACGCCGACGGCACCGACGCCCGGCGCGCCGTCAGATATCCCCCTGGCGGCGCAATGTGAGGGAACGTCCGTACGTCAGGGGGCCGCGGCCAACTCGACGGGGATGCCGTTGAGGACGGCGTTGCCCGACAGCGGGTCGAGCAGGGTGCCGTCGAGGAGTTGGTTGACGTTGACGCCCGGGGTGGTGGCCGCGTGCGCGAGCCGGGCGCCGGGGCGGTCGTGACCCCAGCCGTGCGGCAGGCTGACCACGCCGGGCCGCACGGCGTCGGTGATCTCGGCCGGTGCCACCAGCTCTCCACCGGCGCCCTTGACGCGCACCCGCGCGCCGTCCCGGATGCCGAGCCGGGCCGCGTCCTCGGGGTGCACGTGCAGGGTGCAGCGGTTGCTGCCGCCGGTGAGGACGGGGACGTTGTGCATCCAGCTGTTGTTGGAGCGCAGATGGCGGCGGCCGACGAGGACCGGTCCCGCGGGGCGCTCGTCGCGGGCCGCGCGCAGCCGGGGCAGGTCGGCGGCGATCGGTGCGGGCAGCAACTCCACTTTGCCGCTGCGGGTCTTGAGGGGCCCCGGGAGGCGCGGGCGCAGGGGGCCGAGGTCGATGCCGTGCGGGTGGGCGAGGAGCACGGCCAGGGTCAGCCCGTCCGGCCGGGCGCCGAAGCCGTCGCCGTAGGGGCCGAGGCGCAGCATCATGTCGAGCCGGCGCTCGGGTCCGGTCCCGCCGGTGAGCGAAGCGGCGAGTTCGCCCGGATCGCGGCCGTACACGGGCGAGCCGGGGTCCCGTACGGCCTTGCCGAGGGCCTGCTCGACGACCATCGCGTCCACGGCGCCGGGGTCGGCTCCGTGCATGCCGGTGGCCGCGAGGGTGAGCCGGGCGAGGATCTCGGTCTCGGCCATGCGGCCGGGCTCCAGCGGGATCGCGGGGCGGGTGTAGCGGACCTGGTTGCGCACGGCGAAGGCGTTGAACGCGAAGTCGTGGTGCGGGCTCTGCGAGGGCGGCGGCGGGGGCAGCACGACGTGGGCGTGGCGCGAGGTCTCGTTGAGGTACGGGTCGACGCTGACCAGGAAGTCGAGGGAGCCGAGCGCCTTGTCGAGGCGGTTGCCGTCGGGCGCGGACAGCACCGGGTTGGCGGCCACCACGATCAGCGCCCGGATCGGCTCGCCCTCCTCGGTCGCGGTGTCGATCTCCTCGGCGAGCGCCGCGAGCGGCAACTCGCCCTTCGCCTCGGGGTGCCGGCGTACCCGCGAGTGCCAGCGGCCCAGCGCGAAGCCGTGACCGGGGCCCGGCGGGCGGGGGGTCCTGGCGGTGGCGGCCAGCGGGAAGAGGACGCCGCCGGGCCGGTCCAGGTTGCCGGTGAGGATGTTCAGCACATCGACCAGCCAGCTCGCGAGGGTGCCGTGCGGGACGGTGCAACTGCCGATGCGGGCGTAGACGGCGGCGGTGCGGGCGGCGGCGAGTTCGCGGGCGAGGGCGCGGATCTCGTCCGCCTCGACGTCGCAGGCGGCGGTGACGGACTCGGGGGTGAAGTCGCCGAGCGCCGCCCGGAGTTCCTCGATGCCCTCGACATGGGGGGCGAGGCCGCCGAGGTCCACCAGGCCCTCGGTGAAGAGCACCTGCGCCATCGCGGCGAGCAGCAGCGCGTCGGTGCCGGGCCGGATCGCCACGTGCCGGTCGGCGAGGCGGGCGGTGCGGGTGCGGCGCGGGTCGACCACCGTCAGGTGTCCGCCGCGCGCCCTGAGTGCCTTGAGCCGGCCCGGGAAGTCGGGGGCGGTGCACAGACTGCCGTTGGACTCCAGGGGGTTGGCACCGATGAGGAGCAGGTGGTCGGTGCGGTCCAGGTCGGGTACGGCGATGGCGTGGGCATCGCCGAACAGCAGCCCGCTGGAGACGTGCTTGGGCATCTGGTCCACCGTGGAGGCGGTGAACAGGCTCCGGGTGCGCAGGGCGCCGAGCAGGACCGGCGGGTAGAGGGCGCCGGCCATGGTGTGCACGTTCGGGTTGCCGAGGACGACACCGAGCGCGTCGGGGCCGTACCGCTCCACCACGGGGCGCAGCCCGGCGGCGACCGCGTCGAACGCCTCCTCCCAGCCGGCCTCGCGCAGCCGGCCGTTCTCCCGCACGAGGGGGGTGCGCAGCCGGTCGGGGTCGCCGTCGACGGCCCCGAAGGCGGCGCCCTTGGGGCAGACGAAGCCCTTGCTGAAGACGTCCTCGCCATCGCCGCGGGCGCCGGTGACACGGCTGCCCTCGATGGTGAGGGTCAGTCCGCAGGTGGCCTCGCACAGCGGGCAGATGCGCAGGGCGGTGCGGGACACGGGTCCTCCCGGAGGGTCGGCGACGGCACGACGGGGAGCCTACCGACCGGTTGGCATGTTCGGGAGCCCCTGCGGCCGGCCTCTCAGTCGAACAGCCGCCCCAGGTACGCCCGCAGCAGTTCCCGGGTCTCGCGGATGATCGCCTCGTCACCCTCCGGATCGACCCGGAAGGCCAGCTGGACCAGGGTGTCCGCGCTCTCCACGGCGATGAGGAAGGCCCGCCGCAGGTCCTCGTCGGGGGCGCGGCCGATATAGGCGGCGAGCAGCTCCGAAAGCCGGTCGGCGACCCGGCTGTTGGGCTCGGCGCGGCGGACGCCGACCGGGATCTGGTTGCCGAAGTCGACCAGGGAGAAGCCGGGCGCGGTGCGCTTCATCGCCAGGTACTCGTCCAGGACCGCGTCCATCGCGGCCCGCCAGTCCCCCGCCACCGACCGCTCCAGGCGCTCGGTGACGTGCGCGGTGAACAGCTCCAGATTGCGCTGCGCGAGCGCGTCGACCATCTGCCGTTTGTTGCCGAAGAAGCGGTAGACCGAGCCGATGGGCACGTCGGCGCGCAGTGCGACGGCGCGGGTGCTCAGTCCGTCGTAGCCCACCTCGTCGAGGAGTTCGGCGCAGGCGTCGAGGATCCTGGCCAGCCGTTCGGCGCTGCGCCGCTGGACGGGGGCGCGGCGGAGCGAGGTCGCGTGGGGCACGGGCTTCATGATGCCTTTCCGCCGGGGTCCGGTGAACCTGGTCCCAGGGTACGGAGAAGCGCGGCCGAAGCCCTCAGCCGTCCGACTGGCGGTCGGCGCCCCGGCCGGACGGCCGGGGCGCCCGGGTGACGGACACCGTTATGTCGGCGGTGCTCTGGACCGGTTTCCCGTGGACGGCCCACACCGTGCCGTCGTCGGCGTACAGGCGGGCGGTGACGTGGTGGGTGCCGTGCGGGACGAGCCGGGCGGGCAGCCGGTACTCGGGGCTGTGCAGCCGGGCGACCCGGCGGCCGTCCACGAAGAGACAGGCGAGCCCGCGCCCGGTCACCGCCCTCGGGCGGGCGCCGGGCGTGGAGACCCGGAAGTGCCGGAAGGTCAGCCGCACGTCCCAGCCGCCCGCGGTGTCCGGGGTGATCTCGACGCCGACCCGGGGGGCGTCCCCGCCGCCCACCTCGCGCAGATGACGGCCGGTGCCGTCGGTGTCGTCCAGCACCTTGCCGACGGGCGAGGGCGAGTCCACGCCCGCCGCGCCCGTGCCGCCGCCGGTACCCGTGCCCCCCTGCGCCGTACCGCAGCCCGCCGCGCCGAGCGGCAGCAGGAGGCACACCGCGAGCGCGGCCAGGCGTCCTCGGGTCTCCCTCGTCCACGACATGCCCGGGAGCGTAGAACACCGCGCCGGGCCCGGGAATCCGCCTGAAGTCGGGTTCCGGGCCTACCCCGGAGGGAGGAGGGGCCCTCGGTGGGCGGAACGCCCCGGAGTGCGCCCCTTGGACCTGCCGGACCACGGCACCCACCCGGCCCGCCCCCTTGCGCGCGGCTCCCCGCATTCCTACGGTGATGCATAGGAATCCGCGGATGTACTCAGAAGCGCAAAGGAGCGTGGGGAAGACCATGAGCGGGGACGCGCGCAAGACCGCCGAGGGGCTGTCCTATCTGACCGGGTTCGGCAACGAGCACGCCTCGGAGGCGGTGCCGGGTGCCCTGCCCGAGGGCCGCAACTCGCCCCAGCGCGCGCCGCTCGGCCTGTACGCGGAGCAGCTCAGCGGCGCGGCCTTCACCGAGCCCCGCGCGTACAACCGCCGCTCGTGGCTGTACCGGATCCGCCCGTCGGCCGCCCACCCGCGGTTCACCCGTACCGCCAACGGATCGATCCGTACGGCACCCTTCAACGAGACCGTACCCGACCCCAACCGGCTGCGCTGGAACCCGCTGCCGGAGCCGGCCGCGGGCACCGACTTCCTCGCCGGCCTGTGGACGCTCGGCGGCAACGGCGACGCGACCCAACGCGCGGGCATGGCCGTGCACCTGTACCACGCCAACGCCTCGATGGAGCGCGTCTTCTCCGACGCCGACGGCGAGTTGCTGATCGTCCCGGAGCGCGGCGGGCTGCTGCTGCACACCGAGTTCGGGCGGCTGCACGTGGAGCCCGCGCACGTGGCGCTGATCCCGCGCGGGGTGCGGTTCCGGGTGGAGCTGCTGGACGAGTCGGCCCGCGGCTACGTCTGCGAGAACTACGGGGCGCCGTTCCGCCTCCCGGAGCTGGGCCCGATCGGCGCCAACGGCCTCGCCAACGCGCGGGACTTCCGCGCGCCGGTCGCCGCGTACGAGGAGACCGAGGGCCCGGTGGAGGTGGTGAACAAGTTCTGCGGCAACCTCTGGACGGCCCGCTACGACCACTCGCCCCTCGACGTCGTCGCCTGGCACGGCAACCACGTGCCGTACGTGTACGACCTGCGCCGCTTCAACGTGATCGGCACCATCTCCTACGACCACCCGGACCCCTCCGTCTTCACGGTCCTGACCGCCCCCTCGGACACCCCGGGCCTGGCCGGCGTCGACTTCGTCGTCTTCGCGCCGCGCTGGCTGGTGGGCGAGGACACCTTCCGGCCGCCGTACTTCCACCGGAACGTGATGAGCGAGTACATGGGCCTGATCGAGGGCGCCTACGACGCGAAGACCGCCGGCCCGGGTGGCTTCGTGCCCGGCGGCGGCTCGCTGCACAACATGATGTCGGCGCACGGCCCGGACCGGGAGACGTTCGAGCGGGCGAGCGCGGCCGAGCTGACGCCCCAGAAGATCGACGACGGCCTCGCCTTCATGTTCGAGACCCGCTGGCCGGTGACGCTCACCCCGCACGCGGCCCGCGCCGACCACCTCCAGCAGGGCTACGACGACGTGTGGCGGGGCCTGACGCCGGACTTCCGTATCTGACACGCGTGTTGCGCCCGTTGTTGCCGACCGGTACGGATATCAGCGTGACCTCCTTCGCCCCTGACTCGATCGTCCTGAACCGCAAGCTGCCGCTCTGGTATCAGGTGTCGCAGTCGCTGCGCGCCTCGATACTGGGCCGCTCGCCCGCGGACCCGCTGCGCCTGCCCACCGAGGAGCGCCTCGCGGAGCACTACGGGGTGAGCGTGCTGACCATGCGCCAGGCGCTGAAGGAGCTGGAGGACGAGGGGCTGATCACCCGGCACCGGCGGCGCGGCACCTTCATCGAGCCCGATGCCCGGCGCGGCACCCCGGTGCGGCTGCTGGGCTCGGTGGACGCGATCGTGGCCCAGCAGTCCGGGATGCGCACGGAACTGCTGGGCCACGGGCCCGCGCCGGTGCCGGGCGGGCTCACCGACTGCTTCCCGGACCTCACCGAGGTGGCCACGTACCACCGGCTGCGCTTCGACGAGCAGACCGACGAGCCGACCAACCACGCCGTCAACCACGTGCGCCCCGAACTGGCGGCGCGGATCGACCTGGAGGACCTGGTCCGCTGGCCGATGACGAAGGTGCTGCGGGACGTCGTCAAGGCCGACATCAGCCGCATCACGGACACGGTGGAGGCCCGGATCGCCGACCCGGAGACCGCCCGCCTCCTCCGGGTCCCGCTGCTCAGCCCGATCCTGCACTACACCGGCATCACCTACGACACCGAGGGCCGGGTGCTGGACGTGGCGGTCATCCACTACCGGGGCGACCGCTTCTCCTTCACGGTGACCTTGGACGCCACCTGACCCGCCCGCGGGTCCCGGCCCGTACGATGCCCAGCGTGCCGTACGACGACGACGCTCCGCTGCTGGCGGACCTCATGCCGTGGTCCGTCGCACCGCTGCGGCCGGGCCGCACCTGGCCGACCGCGCCCGACCCGGCCTCGCTGAAGGCCCGCTGGGACACCCTGCTGAAGGCCGGACCAACGGACCGCGAGGCCCTGTTCGAGCCGAGCAGGGCCCGCACCCTGCACTCGGCCGTGGGCCAACTGCCCGGTCAGCCGACCGGCACGGAGCGCCTGGCCCGCGCCGGGGGACCCTGCGCGGAGCCGGTCCGGGTCCTGGCGGGCCCCTTCGACGAGCAGTGGCTGATCCCGGACCACCGGCTGCTCGACGCGGCCCGCCCGGAGCTGTGGCGCGTGGCGGACGCCGACCAGATCTTCCTGGTGGAGACCCCGGACGACCGCCACCCCCTGCTCGCCACGTCCCTCCTGCCCACCCTGCGCACCGGCCGCGTCCGCCCCCTCCACCGCCGGCCGGGCGCCGCGGAACCCAACCTGGCCCCCGGGCTCCTGGACCACCTGACGGCCCGCCTCGGCGTCCGGGTCACCCCGCTCGACCTGCTGTGCTGGTTCCTGGCCACGACCCGCCCCGACCACACGGTCCCCCTGACCGCCGACCCGGGACTGTGGTCGGCGGGAGTGGAGTCGGGCCGACGCACCCTGTGGCTGCTGCGCCGCGACGGCGACCGCCCCAAACTGCCGGGCGGGCGCCGCCCCTACGTCCGCGCGCCCCTGCCGCCCCGCCCCTCGGCCCTCCGCTACGAACCCGAGGAGCAGACCCTCCACCTGGACGAGGGCCGCGTCTCCCCCGTCCTCCCGGAGGTCTGGGACTACCAGCTGAACGGCACCCGCGTCCTGGAGTCGTGGTTCACCTCCCGCACGGCCGCGGCGGCTCCCGGCACGCTGGAGACGATCCGCCCGGCGGCCTGGCCGCAGTCCTGGACCTCGGAGCTGCTGGAGCTGATCACGGTGCTGGCGCTGCTGGCCGGACTCCACCCGCGGCGAGCCGAGCCGGAGGTGACCTCACCGATCACCGCGGACGATCTCCGGCGCTCGGGCGTCCTCCCGCCGCCACCCGCGTCCCGCCGACCCGCCTCGGTCCTGGACCGCCCCGAGGAAGGCCCGGAGGGGCAGTTCGCCCTGTTGTAGCCGGTCCGGCTAGTGCGGGGAGTAGGCGTCCAGGACCCTTCCCAACGCCCGCTCGAAAACCGCCTCCATGTCCACCGGCCCCGGGTCCTGCGCGAACGCCTCCGCCAGCCTCGGGTACTTCCCGGACGCCACCTGCCGCGCCAGGTACGCCCCCCGCACCGCGGTCTCCTCGTCCTGCGACCACGGCAGCGCCCGCACCCGCTCGGCGGTGTCCAGCTCGTTGCGCACGTACGTCGTCACCACACCGTTGACCATGGCGATGAGTTCGAGCTTCGTCCCGTAGGGGGCCTCCAGCGGGTCCAGACACGCCAGGCAGTGCTCCAGGTACCGCAGCGTGTGCGGACTGAACCCGTACACCGGCGACATGAGCCGCGGCATCCACGGATGCCGGCGCATCAGCGACCGCGCCTGGTGCGCCACGCGCATCAGCTCCGCCCGCCAGTCGCCACCCGGCTCCCACAGCACGTGCTCCGCGGCGACCGCGTCCATCATCAGCTCGTACAGGTCCTCCTTGCGCGGCACGTAGTTGTACAGGGACATCGTCCCGCACCCCAGCTCCGCCGCGACGTGCCGCATCGACACGGCGTCGAGCCCCCGCGCGTCGGCGATCCGCACGGCCGCGGCCGCGATGTCGTCGCGGCTGTACGCCGGTCTCGGCCCACGCCCGGTGCGCTCGGGGCGCGCCCAGATCACCTCGGGTACGGCCCCTCGGACTGCCATGTCATCACCTCGGCCACCATCCTAGTTACGTACACCGTACGTAGTGCGCTATGGTCCCCTCATGACGACTACGTACGCTGTACTTAGTGAAGGGCTGGAGAAGCGCTTCGGCGGCACCCACGCCCTGCGCGGGCTCGATCTGGCGGTCGCGCGGGGCACCGTCTGCGGCCTGCTGGGGCCCAACGGCGCCGGGAAGACCACCGCCGTGCGCCTGTTGACCACGCTGCTGCGGCCGGACGCCGGCTCCGCGCGGATCGCCGGGCACGACCTCGTGCGGGAGGCCGCCGCCGTACGGAGCCTGATCGCGGTCACCGGGCAGTACGCCTCGGTCGACGGCGATCTGACCGGCCGGGAGAACCTGCGGCTGTTCGCCCGGCTGCACCGGGTCCGCGGGCCGGCCGCGCGCGCCGACGAGCTGCTGGAACGCTTCGGGCTCACCGGGACCGCCGACCGCAAGGCCTCGGCCTGCTCGGGTGGCATGCGGCGCCGCCTCGACCTCGCCGCGAGCCTCGTGCGCCGCCCGGAGGTGCTCTTCCTGGACGAGCCGACGACCGGCCTCGACCCGGCGAGCCGCGGCGACATCCGGCAGGCCGTTCGGGAACTCGCGGCGGACGGCACGACGGTGCTGCTGACCACGCAGTACCTGGAGGAGGCCGACCAGCTCGCCGACGACATCGCCCTGATGGACCGGGGCCGGATCGCGCACACCGGCTCGCCCGCCGAACTCAAGGCGCTCATCGGGTCGTACGCCGAGGCCGTGGTCGCCCATGCGGACGCGCTCGGCACGGCGGCCGCCGTACTGGACCGACTCACCGGCCGGGAACCGGCGTTCGACCGCGAGCGCACCGCCGTCGGCGTCCTCACCACCGACCCCACGCTGACCCTGCCCCGGCTGGTGCGCGAACTCGACGCCGCGGGCGTGCCGTTGCTCGACGCGAGCCTGCGCCCGCCCACCCTGGACGACGTCTTCCTGCGGCTCACCGGAACCCGGGCCGAAGCCGGAACCGGAACGGGAGCCGCAGCCGGTCGCGCCGCCGGCACCACCGAGGAGCACGCCGCATGAGGGCCCTCGCGTACGACGGACTCGCCCTGACGGGACGGCAGTTGCGCCGGGTCCGCAACAGTCCCGGCCTCGCGGTCCTGACCCAGATGATGCCGATCAACATGCTGCTGTTCTTCGGGTACGTCTTCGGCAGCGCACTGGCGATGCCCGGCCGGGAGTACCGCGCCTTCCTCGTGCCGGGTCTGCTGGCCGCGACCGCGGCGGGCGGGCTGATGACGGGGATGTTCCAGGCCGCCGCGGACACCCACCGCGGGGTGAGCGACCGGCTCCGCACGCTGCCGGTGAGCCGGGCCGCCGTGCCGCTCGGACAGGCGGTCGCGGACCTCGTCGTCACCGCCGTCGGCACCGTCCCGCTGCTCCTGGTGGCACTCGCGGTGGGATGGCGGATCGAGGGGCCGGCTCCCGAGGCCGCCGGCGCGGTGGGGCTGCTGCTGCTCTTCCGCTTCGCCTGCACCTGCGCCGGCGTCTGGCTGGGCCTGCTCACCCGCAGCGAGGAGGCGGCCGGGCAGCTCGGCGCCGCCTCCTTCGTGCTGCCGCTGCTGTCCGACGCGTACATCCCGACGGACCATCTGCCCGGATGGCTGCGCACGCTCGCCGAGTGGAACCCGATCAGCGCGGTGACCACCGCCCTGCGGGACCTGTTCGGCAACGCGCCCGTGCCGCGCGGCGCCGCCTGGCCGGTGGCCCATCCGGTCGCCGGCTCGCTCGGCTGGAGCCTCGTCCTGATCGCGGTGTTCCTGCCGCTCGCGGTGCGCCGCCACAGCCGCGGGGAGTGACATACGCGGTACTGACAAACCCGCCCAAGGGGGAGATCATCCACCCCATGGAACACCCCGTGGAGCACCAGCCGCCGCCCCTGGAGGGCATCACCGTCGTCGCCGTCGAACAGGCCGTGGCCGCGCCCTTCGCGACCCGGCAGCTCGCCGACCTGGGGGCCCGGGTCATCAAGGTGGAGCGGGTGGACGGGGGCGACTTCGCGCGGGGCTACGACACGGCGGCGGGCGGCCTCGCCTCGCACTTCGTGTGGTGCAACCGCGGCAAGGAGTCCATCGCGCTCGACCTGAAGGACCCGCGCGGCCTGGACGTCGTACGGCGGCTGGTCGCGGACGCGGACGTGTTCGTGCAGAACCTGGCGCACGGGGCGGCGGCCCGGCTCGGCCTGGACGCGGCGACCCTGTGCGCGGCGCAACCGCGACTGGTCGCCGTGGACATCTCGGGCTACGGCCCCTCCGGGCCGTACGCGGACAAGCGTGCCTACGACATGCTGGTGCAGTGCGAGGCGGGTCTGGTGTCGGTCACCGGGACGCCGGAGCAGCCGGTGAAGGCGGGTATCCCGGCGGCGGACATCGCGGCGGCCATGTACGCGTTCTCGGGGGTGCTGGCGGCGCTGGTCCGCCGGGGCGCCACCGGGCGCGGCGGGCCGGTGGAGGTGTCCCTGCTGGACTCGCTGGCCGAGTGGATGGGACATCCGCTGCACCACACGATGCACGGCGGCGAGCCCCCGGCGCGCACCGGTCTCGCGCACCCCGTCATCGCGCCCTACGACGTCTACGCGACGGCGGACGGCGGACGGGTGCTGCTGTCGGTGCAGAACGACCGGGAGTGGCGACGACTGACCGAACAGGCCATGGAACAGCCGGAGTTGGGGACGGACCCGCTGTTCGCGACGAACGCGGCACGGGTCGCGCACCGGACGGAGACGGACGCGGCGGTGGCGCGCGCGCTCGGCGCGCTGGACGCCGACGAGGCGATGGCCCGCCTGGAGAAGGCGGGCATCGCCTGTGCGCGGCTACGGGATCTGCGCGAGCTGGCGGAGCATCCCCAACTGGCGGCCCGGGACCGCTGGCGTCAGGTGGGTTCGCCGGTGGGACCGTTGCGGGCGCTGCTGCCGCCCCTCACGCTGCCGGGCGGGGACGAGGCGCGGATGGGCGACGTGCCCGCGCTCGGACAGCACACCGGGGCGCTGCTGCGCGCCGTGGGGATGACGGACGACGAGATAGCAGCGCTGTGCCGGGACGGTGTGGCGGCCGAGGCGCGGGCCCTGGAGCGGGACCAGGACCGCCGGTTCGCCCGGTGAGCGCCGGGTGGGCGCTCAAGGGGCCGAGCAGTGGCCGGATCGGGGCCGGATCACGACCGGATCGGGGCCGGCCCAGCGGCCGGCCGGTGACCGGCTAGTGGCCGCCGAACAGCGAACGCCGCAGTCGGCGCAGCGGTGCGAACAGGGAGACCCGCCTCACCCGCGCGCCCCGGTCGCTGTGCGTGCGCCGGGTGTCCCGCGCCGTCAGCTCCCGCATCAGCGAGGTCGCCTCGACGGTCTTCTGCTGCGGTATGGCGGGACCGCCCAGCACCGCCAGATGCCGGTCGAGGCGCGAACTGGTCGCGCTGCTCCCGCAGGTGATCGCAGGGACCCTGGCCCTGCTGCGCACTGTTATCTGTTCCATGTCACTCCCCACCCGTACGAGTCCACCCGGCCCCGGGCAGAGTAACCCTATCTCCCCACCAGGGCACGCGTGTATCGCGCCTACAGGATTCACCTTTCCCGTAAGGGGGTTGACCATCCCGCGCTGACTACTCTCCGAATCCGACCGGTTTCAGGGCGAGTTGGACAACCGGCTGGCCGACGGCTCGCACCGGTTCGCCGCACCCGGCCGATCATCACGGCGTGTGACGGCCACCGGACCCCGACCCCCTCGCGACCAAGGGCGTGTTCGGCCCCGCGGGGCCCCGGGGCGGCGACGGGCCCCGCGGCGGTCCGGAAGCGGTCACTCCGCCGCCGCGGCCGCGGGCGCCCGCACCGGTCCCGGCGCGGGCGGAGGAGGCGGCGTGGAAACGGCCGGGAACGTGGCCCATCTCACGTGCCCGGCCGGCCCGCCGGCGGAGGCCCCGTCGGCCAGGGTCCCCGCCGCCGCGGCGGGGCGACCCCGCCGGCGGTGCGGCGGGGTCGCCCGGGAGGTACCAGGTATCACGTCGACGCCTCGGGCCGGTCCGCGAGTTCACCCTGACGGGCGGGCCCGGTGGTGCGCCGTACGGTGCTCACCCGAACGGGTCAGCCGGCGGCGTTGGTGAGCACCGGCAGGTAGCCACCGGACTGACCGTCGGCGGTGGGGTGGTACGACTCGGTCAGGTCGAGCCAGTTCGTGCTGTGGAGCCAGGAGCTGCCGGAGCAGATCTCGTGGGTGGAGAAGGGGGTGCGGACGTCACCGAAGACGAAGCCGTGCGCCGAGACGCGGGTCTGGATGGTGTTGTCCAGGATGTCGGCCGCGTCGTTGATGGCCGAGCGCTTGGTGTCGGACAGGCCGAGGCAGGTCTGGCCGAGCAGGTAGAAGCGCGGGTAACCGACCACGACCACACGGGCGTTGGGCGCCTTGGAGTGGATGGCGTTGTAGACGGTGTCGAGCTTCCCGGGCAGCGTGGAGGTGATGTACGACTCCGCGCTGGAGATGGCGGACAGGCAGGTGCTGTCCGAGTACAGCACGCACGTCTGCATGACGTTCGCGAAGCCGGCGTCGTTGCCGCCGATGCTGATGGACACCAGCGAGGTGGAGGAGTCGAGCGAGCCGAGCTGGTTGGCCATCACGTCGTCCGTCGTGGCGCCCGAGCACGCGTTGAAGGCGAACGAGGCCGGGCTGTGCGCGGCGTTCCAGAGGTAGGCGGCGGCCTTGGTGCTCCGGTCGCAGGAGCCGCTGGAGCTGATGTAGCTGCCGGAGCCGACGCCGGAGGCGTAGGAGTCGCCCAGCGCGACATAGCCACCGCTGTTGGAGGCCGCCTGCGCCGACACGGCCTGCGTGAAGCCGAGACCGAGGGCGAGGAGGAGTGGAGCAACGAATCCGACAAGTCGGGAACGTCTCATGGTATCTCCCAGGTGAGCAGGAAGTCTGCGGCAACTTAAGTAGCAACTACGCGCGTTGACCGGAAGTGTTCATGCCAAGAATTTTTGACTCTCAATAAGACCGACTTCAAAGATTTACTGCTCATGTATTGCGCGTACATGTCAAATGTGTTGACGGCCTCTCAGGCACGTGCTCCCGCGGGGTTTCAGGAGGGGTCGGCCGGTCTTGACGCCCCCTCGGCTCTGCGTCACATTGAAGCCCGGCATCCGGCGCTCCGGGGGGCGAAGTCGCCAATGCGCACCTTGCGGATCAACAGGGACCTGTCGCCGCTGCTCACGGGAGCCGCCGCCGCCGTCGCGACGGCCGGCGCGCTGCTCGCCCTCGCCGGCTCCGAATCCGCGCTGCGCGGCCCGTGCGCGCTGCTGTTCCTCCTGTCCGCGCCGGCCGCGGCGATCGCCACCGCCCTGCGCGGCCTCGACCCCTTCGCCCGGACGCTGTGCGCGCTCGGGGGCGCGATCGTCGTCGACATGCTGGTGGCCCAGGCGATGCTCGCGCTGCACCTCTGGTCCGTCCGGGGCGGGGTGGCCGCGGTCGCCGTACTGAGCCTGCTGTTCCTGCTCCCCGCGCTTCTCCGGAACCGGGTTCGTCGCGGCTCTCCAGGACCGGATTCCGAGTAAAAGCACATAAGAGTGAGCAAGGTGAGCCACTGTTACGCAACGGACCAATCATGGGAAAGGTGAGACACCTTCCAGGTCTTGCCTTTCGGGCTCAACCGTCAATACCGTCATACATCTCAACCGCATCGGTTCGCCGACGCACGGCCCATGGGGAGGGCCGGGCGCCCCGGTGACACCGGTGCGGAGCGCGGTAGGGGGGTGCCGTGCCCGGTGACCGCGAGCGGTGACCGGGCCGGGCCGCGCGACCGGCCGTCGTCGCTCGACCGGCGGCCCGGACAGCTTCGCCAAGCTCGTCCACGGGCACGGAGTTCCGCTCGCCGTGCCCTGGAGGAGAACCCCCCTTTCGAACCGGACCCTGAGCCGGGCCGCCCCGGGGCGGGCGGTCCACCGGACGAGAGGGAAGACAACCATGAGTTCAGCGCTGCGCCCGCCGAGTCCGGGCCGCGAACCGCTGCTCGTCCCGCACTACCGGCCCATCTCCTCGCACCTCGCGATCACCCCGCCGGTGAGCGTGGTGATCCCCGCCATGAACGAGGCGAGGAACCTGCCCTACGTCTTCGAGAGTCTTCCCGACTGGATCCACGAGGTCGTCCTCGTGGACGGCAACTCCACCGACGGGACCGTCGAGGTGGCCCGGTCCCTGTGGCCGCGGCTCAAGGTCGTCCCGCAGCGCGGCCGGGGCAAGGGGGACGCCCTGATCACCGGGTTCGGGGCATGCACCGGCGACATCATCGTGATGGTCGACGCGGACGGCTCGGCCGACGGCGGCGAGATCGTCAGCTACGTCTCCGCGCTGGTCTCCGGCGCCGACTTCGCCAAGGGCTCCCGCTTCGCCAACGGCGGCGGCACCGACGACATGACCTTCGTCCGCAAGCTCGGCAACTGGGCGCTGTGCACGGTCGTCAACCGCAAGTTCGGCGCCCGCTACACGGACCTCTGCTACGGCTACAACGCGTTCTGGCGGCACTGTCTCGACAAGATCGACCTCGACTGCACCGGCTTCGAGGTCGAGACACTGATGAACATCAGAGTGGTCAAGGCGGGCCTGAGAGTGCAGGAGATCCCGAGCCACGAGTACCTGCGCATCCACGGCGCCAGCAATCTGCGGGCGGTGCGCGACGGGCTGCGGGTGCTGGGGGTGATCCTGCGCGAGCGCTCCAACCGGCGTGCCCTGCGGCGCCGGGTGCGCCACTCCCCGCTCCTCAGGGCCCGGCGGGGAGAGGTGTCTTGAGCGGTCCCGGCATCTCCGTCGTGATCTGCGTGTACACCGAGGACCGCTGGGAACACATCCTCGCGGCGGTCTCCTCGGTGCGCGCGCAGTCGTACCCGGCACGGGAGACCCTCCTGGTCGTGGACCACAACCCGGCCCTCCGCGCACGCCTGGAACGCGCGTACCGGGACGAGGAGCAGGTGCGCGTGCTGCCCAACTCCGGCCCGCGCGGCCTGTCCGCGGGCCGCAACACCGGCATCGCCGCCTCCCGCGGCGAGGTGATCGCCTTCCTGGACGACGACGCAGTGGCCGAACGGGACTGGCTGCGCCGCTTCGCCGAGGCGTACGCCGATCCCCGGGTGCTGGCCGTCGGCGGCCGCACCGAGCCGGTCTGGGCGTCCGGCCGGCGGCCCGTCTGGTTCCCGGAGGAGTTCGACTGGGTGGTGGGCTGCACCTACCGGGGCCTGCCGCCGGGCCGGGTGCGGGTCCGCAACGTCCTCGGCGGCAACGCCTCGTTCCGGCGCACGGCGTTCGAGGCGGCGGGCGGCTTCGCCACCGGCATCGGGCGCGACGGCGGCCACCGCCCCCTCGGCGGCGAGGAGACGGAGCTGTGCATCCGCCTCGCCCGCGCCCGACCCGACGCCGTGCTGCTCGTCGACGACCGCGCGGTGATCCACCACCGCGTGCCCCGCCCCCGGGAACGCTTCGCCTACTTCCGCTCGCGCGCCTACGCCGAGGGCCTGTCCAAGGCACTGGTGGCGCGCAGCGTCGGCGCGGCCAGGGGCCTGGAGTCCGAACGCCGGTACGCCACCCGGGTGCTGCCCGCCGGTGTCGTCCGCGGACTGCGCGACGCCCTGCTCGGCCGGCCGGGCGGCGCGGGCCGCGCGGGCGCCATCGTCGCCGGTGTGCTCACGGCCGCAGGAGGGTTCGCGGTGGGGAGCGTACGGGCACGGCGGGGCTCGTACGCCTTCGCGAAGACCGGCGGCCGGACCGGGGGTCCGCATGAGTGACCTGCCCGTACCGATCCTCATGTACCACTCCGTGGCCGACACGCCCAACGACGCCACCCGGACGCTGTCGGTCAGCCCCGAGGCATTCGCCGAACAGATGGCGCTCATCGCGGAGTCGCGCTTCACACCGGTCACCACCACCGAGCTGGCGGCGCACTGGCGCGGCGGCCGACCGCTGCCCCCGCGTCCGGTGCTGATCACCTTCGACGACGGCTACGAGGGCGTCCACCGGCACGCGCTGCCCCTGCTCGCCCGGCAGCACTTCCCGGCCACGCTGTTCGTCTCCACCGGCTGGCTCAGGGGCGCCCACGACACCGGGGGCGGCCTCGACACCATGCTCGACTGGCCCCAGGTGCGCCGGCTCGCCGCCTGCGGGGTGGAGATCGGCGGGCACAGCCATACGCATCCGCAACTGGATCAGCTGGACGACGGCGCGCTGGCCGAGGAGCTGAGCCGGTGCACGGAGATCGTCGCCGGTGAACTCGGGGCGCGGCCGGTGTCGTTCGCGTATCCCTACGGCTACTCCAGCCGCCGGGTGCGCGCGGCGGTGCGCGCGGCCGGGTACGCGCAGGCGCTCGCCGTCGGCAACGGGCTCGCCCGCCGCGCCCAGGGGCCGTACGCGCTGCGCCGGGTCACGGTGCGGCGCGGCACGGACGCCGAGGAGTTCACGCGGCTGCTGCGGGGACGCGCCCTCGGCCGGACCTTCGCCCGGGACCGTGCGCTCACCCGGGGGTACGCGCTCGTGCGCAGGGCACGGCGGGCCGGCCTGATCGTGGGGAAGGCTGGTCGTCCCCTTGGCTGACACCACCACCGCACCCGGGCCCGAGGCGGCGAGGGCGCCCGGCACCGGCCACTCCCCGGGCGGCGGCCCGCTGCTCCGCAACGCGTACGCGCTGATGCTGAACACCGGCGTCTCCGCCGTCCTGGGCCTCGGCTTCTGGCTGGCCGCGGCGCACTACTACTCCGATGCCGCGGTCGGCCGGGGCTCGGCCGCCATCGCCGCGATGAAGCTGCTCGCCGGGCTCACCTCGGTGACCCTGACCGGCGCCCTGGCCCGGTTCATCCCGGTGTCCGGGAAACGCACGGGCCGGTTCCTCCTGCGTACGTACGTGGGCAGTTCACTCGTCGTGGCGCCGGCGGCCGGGGTGTTCCTCCTGACCCTGGACGCGTGGGGGCCCTCGTACCGCTTTCTGCACGGCCCGCTGCCCGGCCTCGGCTTCGTGGCGGCCGTGGTCGCCTGGAACGTGCTCACCCTCCAGGACGGGGTGCTGACCGGGCTGCGCAGCGCGCCCTGGGTGCCGGTGGGCAACACGGTCTTCTCGGCGGTGAAGCTGGTGCTGCTCGCCACGTTCGCCGTCGCCGTCCCGGCCGCCGGGGTCTTCGTGTCGTGGGTGGCCGCGATCGCCACCTCCGTGGTACCGCTGGGCTGGCTGGTGTTCCGGCGCCTGGTGCCCCGGCACGTCGAGGCGACCGCCGGCCGGGTGGGACCGCCGCGGGCGCGGGAGATCGGGAGGTTCCTGGCCGGGGACTGCACCGGCTCCCTGTTCTCGCTCGCCGTGGTCTGCCTCGTGCCGGTGATCATCGCCGCGCAGGTCAGCTCCGAGGAGAACGCGTACTTCTACATCGCCGCCACCATCGGCGGCACCTGCAACCTGCTCGCCGTCAACATGGGCGCGTCCCTCACGGTCGAGGGCTCGCACGACCCGGAGCGGCTGGCCGCCCACGCCCGCGCTGCGCTCCAGCGGATGGCCCGGATCATGCTGCCGATCAGCGCCGTGCTGTTCGCCGGCGCGCCCTGGGTCCTCGGCGTGTTCGGCGCGGGCTACGCCGGCGCGGCGACCCCGCTGCTGCGCTGGTTCGCCGTCGGCATGCTGCTCCGGGTCGTCATGGAGACCTACTTCGCGGTCCTGCGCGCCCGAAGCCGCACCGCCGGACTCGCCTGGCTCCAGGGTCTGTTGTGCGTACTGGTCCTCGGTCTCACCCTGCTGCTCCTGCCGCGGATGGGGCTCACGGGGGCGGGGGTCGCCGAGGTCTCCAGCCTGGCCGTCATCGTCTCGCTCACCGCGCCGCGGCTCTGGCGGACGGTACGGGCCGTGCCCGCGCCGGGTTCCGGGTCCGTGCCGGACGCGGCGGCGCCGGACGGGGATCTTGCGGACCTGGGGATGAGCGAGGCCCCGGTGCGGCGCAGGGCGCCGGCGTGGGCGCGGGCGCGGGTTGCCGAGGGAGCCGTACCCCTGGCGCGGCCCGCGCCCTCCCCCCACCCCGCGCCCTCGGCCTTCTCGCCGCCCCCGCCCCCGGCGGAGACCGCGTCCCCGTCGGACGCCGCGCCCCCGGCCGCCTCCGCTCCCCCGCCCCGTCCCCCGCACCGGCTCTCCGGACTCCCGCTCACCTGCCTCCTGGCCGCCGCCCTCCTCCTGTACTGGCTGCCCGCCCTGCGCCTCGGCGAGACCGATCTGGACCGGATGGGCGGCCTGGGCCTGGTCTCCGTCCTGCCGTTGCCCACCCTGGTCGGCGCGGCCCTGCTCGTGGTGGTCTTCGCCGGGCTTCTGCGGCAGCGGCGTGAGCACCGGGCCCTGCTGCTGGTGACCCTGCTCGCCACGGTCGTCTCGCTGCACGCGCTGCCCGCGGTGATCGAGCCCGAGCCCCGGTTCGCGACGGCCTGGCAGCACCTGGGCTTCCTCGACTACATCGACCGCACCGGGTCCGCCGTCCCCGACCTGGACGCCCGCTGGAGCTGGCCGGGCTTCTTCGCGGTGGCCGCGTTCGCCGGCCGGGCGTGCGGGGTCACCGACTTCACCGGGGTGATCCGCTGGTGGCCGACCGCGATCCAACTCGCCTACCTGGCGCCGATGGCGCTGCTGACCCGGTCGATGCGGGCGCACTGGCGGGCGAAGTGGACCGGTGTCTGGCTGTTCGCGCTGTGCGGCTGGGTCGGCCAGGACTACTTCTCGCCGCAGAGCTTCACCTTCCTGCTGTACCTGCTCTTCGTGGCGATCCTGCTGGTCTGGTTCCGCCCGCCGCGCGCGCTGTCGGCGAGGCTGCGGCCGGGCGAGGCGGAACCGGCACCGGCCGACCGGCGCCGGCGCACCGTGCTCCTCCTGCTGCTGACCGGCCTGTACGCCGCGACCGTGCCCGCGCACCAGCTGACCCCGTTCATGATGCTGGGTGTGCTCGCGGCCCTCGTCCTGCTGCGCCGCTGCGAACTGCGCGGCCTGCCGCTGCTGTTCGCGGTGGTCGTCGCGCTCTGGCTGGGCTTCATGGCCGAGCCGTACTGGTCCGGGCACTTCGACGACCTCTTCGGCGGCGTCGGCGGGGTCGGCGGCAATGTCTCCAGCTCCGTCGCCGGCCGTATCCAGGGCGGCGATCCGACCCACAAGCTCGTCCTCTACACCCGCGTCCTGCTGGCCGGTGCCGTGCTGGCACTCGCCTGCGGGGGCTGGTCGCGCCGACGCCTGCACCGGTACCGCGAGCGCTCCCTGCTCGTGCTCACCCTCGTCCCGTTCCTGGGCTTCGGCATGCAGTCGTACGGCGGTGAGATGGCCCTGCGCGTCTTCATGTTCGCGGTGCCGGGCGCGGCCCTGCTCGGCGCCCTCGCGCTCTTCCCGCGCGCCGGCGACCGGCCGGGGCTCGCCCCGGTGGCCGCGCTGCTCGCCGGGCTGCTGCTGATGGGCGGCTTCCTGGTGGCCCGCTGGGGCAACGAGCCCTTCGAGCGCACCCGGCCCGGCGAGGTCGCGGCGATGGACTGGGTGTACGCCCATGACCGGCCGACGGTACGGCTGCTGTGGCTGAGCGAGGACACGGTGGACGACGTGACCCCGTCGCTGCCGTGGGGCGCGAAGGACATGGAGCGGGTCGACTACGTCCCGACGCTCGCACCGGCCGACCCGGCTCGGGTGTCCGGGCTGGTCGAGGCGCTGAAGGAGGCGGGCCCGCGCTCGTATCTGATGGTCGACCGGAGCCAGGTGACGTACCTGCGCCTGGCCGCGGGCTATCCGGCGGCCTGGCAGCCCCGGCTCACCCGGAGCCTGGACGCCCGGCGGGACCTGACGAAGGTGCTGGTCAACGATGACGTCTCGGTGTACGCCCTGCGCGGCCGGCCCCCGGGACCGGTCCCGCTGCCACGACCCGGGCCGATCGGACCCCGGGTGACCTGGACACCCTGGTCGGTGGTGGGCGCACTGGCCGCCGTCGTCCTGACGCTGGTGCTGGCCGCGCGCGAGGTGGCGCGGGTGGCGGTGCGGCCGGGAGTGCGCCGGCTGCGGCTGCTCCAGGGGAGTCTCTGGTTCTGCGTGCCCTTGCTGGCGGTGGTGCTGGCCGTGCTGGTGCAGCGGTTCCTGACGCTGAAGTGAGGATCAGCGGTCGAGCCACCTCACCTCGTACGGCCGGAGCCGGAGCCGTCCGCCGTCGACCCGCGCACCGGTCGTACGGCCGCGGGTGTTGACGACGAGGACGGTACGGTCGCTCGCCAGGACGCGCAGGCCGGGCGCGGCGGCCGGATCGACGGAGACCGTCCGGTACGTCGTGCCGGGCGGGAAGGCCGCCGCGAACCGGGACACCAGGTCGTACATGGGCAGGGGTCGTCCCCCGTCGGCGCGGTCGGTCGGGGTCCACAGGCAGCCGGGGCAGCCGGGGCCGGTCCGCTGCTCCGGGTTCCAGTAGAAGCCGGTCTCGGCACCGCCCCTGACCAGGGCGATCATGCCGGCGGCCTGGACGGCGACCCGGTGCGGCTCGGACCAGCCGGCGGCGCCGTCGCCGGGCTCCACGTAGTACTCGGCCCACCACAGGGGCAGGCCGTGGGTCTGCCGCCGCACCCACGCCCCGACGGCGGTCAGCTTGTCCGTGGCGGTGAACTCGTCCGGCCGCGGAGCGCCGCCGCGGGGGTAGCTGGCGCCGTCGACCACGGTGAAGTCGGCACCGGCCTTGTGGGTGTTCCAGTAGGAGAAGGCGTCGAGGACGCGCTGGTCCATCGCGCCCCAGGCGCCGCGTACCGCCGGGGAGGCGTGGGGGTCGTCCGGGGCGACGCTGTCCATCGCCGGATAGGGGCCGCCGACCATGACGTCCTCGCCGGTCTTCTTCAGCGCGCGGTACACGAGGTTGTACAGCCGGGTGTACCCCTCGTAGTCCCAGCGGTTCCCGGCCTCGTCCCAGAAGCCCTTGAACTCGTTCCAGACGATGAAGTGCCGCACGTCCGGGTAGCGCCGGGCCACGGTCGCGGCGAGGTCGGCGAAGTCCTGGTAGTGGGCGGGGGCGGGCGCGGTCTCCAGGGCGGACCGGCTCCAGTCGGTCCGGTCCGCGCCGGACTCGCCGCCCTTCATCCAGTCCGGGGCGCAGCACAGGGTGATCACCGGGGTGCCGCCGGAGGCGCGGACGAAGCCGACGCGGTGGTCCAGGGCGCCGAAGTCGTAGTGCCCGCGCGACGGTTCGGGGTTGTCCGCGCCCCAGCCCATGATCGCCTGGTCCTGCGCCAGCCCCCCGCCGGACCTGAGCAGTCGCCGTACCCGGGCGGTGGCGGCGGGGTCGCCGCCGTCGGCGCTGAACCGGGTGTGGGTGAAGCCCCAGCCGACGGCGGCGCCCGGCGGTGCGGAGCCGCCCGCCCTGCCCGGCGGGCCGCCGAGCAGGACCGGCGGCACGGCGAGCACGGCCGCGATCCCTCCGGACAGGACGAGGAGCCGCCACCACCGACCGTAGGATTCCCACCCCTGACATGCCATCAAGGGCAACGGTAACGGCGCGGTACGGGGCTTGGGCAGACCCGGGGCGACCCCGGGACACCCGGGACAAGCGGTGGAAATGCCGTGCACGGAGGGCACCGGTGACGGATCATGGCGGCATGCCTGCGAACCCGCACGACGCTCTGCCGATCCGGCTCCACGTCGACGATTCCGACTCGCCGTCCGACGTCGTCGACGCGCTGTTCCTCGGCCGTTTCGCGACGGGCGAGCAGCCGTACTCGCACGCGGTGAACATCGACCGCGTGCGCTCCGGCGCGACCCTGCTGCCCGAGGGGGCGAAGGTGCTCCGGGTCGCCCGGGACGACGACCGCAGCGCCACCCTCGCCGAGGGCGACGGCTGGACCCTGCTGGTCTCCCGCTGGAGCCGCGGCGCGGACGTCACCGTGACCGCGACCAGCGCCGAACTGGCCCAGGAGATCCTCGACCGGGCCACGGACGGCGCGGCCGACGAGCCCGAACCCCAGCCGGAGAACGTGACGATGGGGTTCTGGTACGTCTCCCCGCGCCGCGGCCCGCACCGCACCACCCGCCAGATCTCGGCCGGCACCTGGTCCGAGGTCCGGTCCAACTACACCGCGCCGGTGGCCGAGGCGATGGACCGGCTGATGAAGACCACCCCCGAGGACATCGCGGGCCGCCTCCTGCTGCTGCACGGCCCGCCGGGCACCGGCAAGACCTCGGCGCTGCGCACCCTGGCCCGCTCCTGGCGGGACTGGTGCCAGGTCGACTGCGTCCTCGACCCCGAGCGGCTCTTCTCCGACGTCGGCTATCTGATGGACATCGCGATCGGCGAGGAGGACGGCGCGGGCAAGGGCCGCTGGCGGCTGCTGCTCCTGGAGGACTGCGACGAGCTGATCCGCGGCGAGGCCCGGCACACCGCGGGCCAGGCGCTGTCCCGGCTGCTGAACCTCACCGACGGCCTGCTCGGACAGGGCCGCAATGTGCTGGTGGGCGTCACCACGAACGAGGACCTGGAGCGGCTGCACCCGGCCGTGGTCCGCCCCGGCCGCTGCCTCGCCCGCATCGAGGTGGGCCCGCTCACCCGCGACGAGGCGGTGCACTGGCTCGGCACCGAGGAGGGTGTCGGCCGGGAGGGGGCGACCCTGGCCGAGCTGTACGCCCTGCGCCGGGGCACCACGCCGACCTCGGTGCCGGGTGCGCGCAACGGCGCGGACGCGGGGCTGTACCTGTAGTGCTTTCATGAAGGCGTGACCTTGTTCGTCGGCACCTCGGGGTGGCAGTACAAGGACTGGCGGGACCTCGTCTATCCGGCCGGGGTCCCGGCACGGCTGTGGCTGGAGGAGTACACCCGGCTGTTCGCCACGGTGGAGATCAACAACGCCTTCTACCGGCTGCCGTCGTACGACCATTTCGCCGCCTGGCGGGCACGGGTG
The DNA here is from genome assembly GCF_030269125.1 of Streptomyces hygroscopicus subsp. hygroscopicus. GTDB lineage: Bacteria > Actinomycetota > Actinomycetes > Streptomycetales > Streptomycetaceae > Streptomyces > Streptomyces hygroscopicus_C. The sequence goes on from NZ_BSSM01000019.1 coordinate 79,153, forward strand.
CCGCCGGACTTCGTGGTCGCGGTCAAGGCCAGCCGGTTCCTCACCCACATCAAGCGGCTCAGGGAGCCCGAGGAGCCGGTACACCGGCTGATGACCCACGCGGCGGGCCTCGGCGACCGGCTCGGCCCCGTCCTGCTCCAGCTCCCGCCGACCCTGCGCGCCGACCCGGCCCTGCTGGACGCCTGCCTGGCCTGCTTCCCGCGCGGTACGAGGGTCGCGGTGGAGCCCCGTCACGACTCCTGGTGGACACCGGAGGTGCGCGAGGTCCTCGCCTCCCGGGGCGCGGCCCTGTGCTGGGCGGACGTCCTGTCCCGCCCGGTCACCCCGTGGCGCACCACCGACTGGGGCTACGTCCGCTTCCACCAGGGCCGGGCCCAGCCCTGGCCCCGCTACGGCCGCCGCGCCCTGGAGACCTGGGTCGACCGCGTCGCCACGGCGTTCCCCGACGGCGAGGACGTCCACGCCTACTTCAACAACGACCCGGGCGGCGCGGCGGTGGCGGACGCGGTGACGTTCGGGAGGGCGGCGCGGCGGGCGGGGCTCGCGGTGACGCGGGTGCCGGAACCCGCGCGGCTCCGCTGACGCCCCGGCTACCCCTGTCCCCCGTAGGCGGCCCGCAGGGCGTCCCGCACCGCGGCCAGCGCCTCCTCCTCCCCCAGCCCCAGCCTCCGCACCCGGTCGGCGTACGCCTGCGCGGCCGACGACGCCTCGCGCTCCGCGGCGGAGCCGGCCGCGGCCACGTAGGTGCCGCGGCGCCCCCGCGTCTCGATCACCCCGTCGCCCTCCAGCGCCCGGTACGCCTTGGCCACCGTGTTCACCGCGAGCCCCAGGGACTCGGCCAGCCCTCGTACCGTCGGCAGCCGGTACCCCACGGGCAGCACCCCGGACCGCGCCTGCTCGGAAATCTGCGCCCGCACCTGCTCGTAGGGGGGCGCGCTGTCATCGATGCGGATCTTCAGGCTCACGGCCCCGATTCTCCCGTACGGACGGAAAATGAGAGGCATCCCCGGCGCATCTCCCCGTACGGTCCCTGCCCATGACACTGATCGTCCGTGACCTGCGTCCCGACGTGCCGGCCGACCCCGAAGGCTTCGCCCGGGTGCGCCGACTCGCCCTGCCGTACATCCTGTTCACCTCGGAGTCGGTCCGGCACAACGCGCTGCACACACATCCCGACGCCCACTACCGGCCCCTGGTCGCGGAGGAGGACGGCGAGATCATCGGCACCGCCCAGGTCCTGCTGGCGTACGACAGCAGCGAGCCGGGCCAGGGCGTGCTGAACATCTACGTCCGGCCGGACCGGGCGGGCCGCGGCGCGGGCGGGCTGCTGCTGCGCACGGCCGAGGAGTACCTCGCCTCGCTGGGCGCGACCAAGGTGCTCGGCTGGGTCCTGGACGAGCCGGCCAACCGGGCCTTCGCCGAGCGGCACGGCTACCGGGCCAGCCGGTCCGCGCACTTCCTGCGCCTGGACCTGGTGGCCGCCGGCCTGCCGCCGCTGCCGCCCACCCCGCCGGGCGTCGAACTGCGCTCGGCCGCGGACTTCGCGGACGACCCGCGCCCGCTGTTCGAGCTGGACGCGGAGACGCTCCAGGACGAACCGGGCGACCTCGACTTCGAGTCCCGGGGCTACGACGACTGGCTGGCGCGCACCTGGGACCATCCGCTGCTGAACCGCGAGCTGACCATGGCCGCGTGCGTCGGCGGCCGTCCCGTCGCCTTCAGCACGGCCTACACCGACGGCGACGGCCGGTACTCCACCGCGATGACGGGCACCGCCCGCGCCCACCGCGGCAAGGGACTGGCCAAGCTCGCCAAGCTGCACTCCCTGCACCGGGCCCGTGCCGCCGGCGTCACCGAGGCGTTCACGGGCAACGACGCGGGCAACGACCCCATGATCGCGATCAACAAGTGGCTCGGGTACGAGATCTGCGCGACGGAGGTGCACCATGTCCGCGAACTCGGCTGACCCGACTGCCGACTTGACGGTCGTGCTGGTCAAGGGCGGCCGCACGAAGATCCGTTATCCGGCCACGCTGCTCGGGGACGACGGCACCCGGGTCGTGGTCCGGGCGCCCTGGGCGGGCTCCGGCACCCGCGACTTCGGGTTCGTACGCTTCGAGCCGGGCGATGTGTTCACCGAGTACTACTGGCGCGACCGGTGGTACGCGGTCAAGGAGGTGCGCGCAGCGGACGGCTCGGTCAAGGGCTGGTACTGCGACATCACCCGGCCCGCGGTGCGCACCGGCACGGAGCTGGTGGTCGAGGACCTGGACCTGGACCTGTGGCGCTCGGCCGACGGCGGGGACGTACGCCGCCTGGACGAGGACGAGTTCGCCGCGAGCGGGCTGGCCGGGACGGACCCCGAGGCCGCCGCGGCCGCCGTGGCCGCTCTCGCCGAACTGGAGCGGCTCGCCCGCGCGGGCGGCTTCGGCGACCTGCTGGCGTGAGCGAACGGCGGGCTTCCGCGGGGAGCGGCCGGCCCGGTCCGCGGCCGGCCGCCTCACACGGTCGCCACCACCGCGTACCGCTCGTCCGTCACCTCCTTCCCCCACAGCACCGCGTCACCGGACAGTCGCTCCACGCGTGCCCCGGCCGTCAGCGGCTCCAGCAGCGCGGTGAGCCGGTCCGCGGGTACGCCGACGGGGTCCGCCTCACCCCAGACGCCCTCGACCAGCACGAACCGGCCGCCGGGGCGCAGCAGGTCCCGCCAGTGCCGCAGGACACGGGCCTGGTCGGGCAGCGCCCACAGGACGTGGCGTACGAGGACCACGTCGAAGCGCCGCTCCCCCACGGGCGGGGCCTCGGCGGGTCCGCGCAGCACCTCGGCCCCGTGCCCGGCGAGCTTGGCGCGGGCCAGCTCGGTCATGGCCCGGGACAGGTCGACGGCCGTCACCCGGTGCCCCCGCTCCGCCGCGAGGAGCGACATGCTGCCGGTGCCGCAGCCGAGGTCGAGCACGTCGGCGGGGTGTCCCGGCAGCCAGGAGCGGAGTCTGGCCGACCATGCGGCCCGCACGCCGGGATCGCGCAGGCCGTGGTCCGGCTCCTCGTCGAAGTCCGCGGCCCGCGCGTCCCAGTCCACGGCACGGGCGGTCGTACCGCTGTGCTCACGTTCATCTGCCATGACCGGAGAGTGACACACGCCACTGACAGTCCCGGGCGGACGAGGAACGCTCGCCGAAAGCGCCTGCCTCCGCGCGAGCGCGGCACCCGGTGGGCACCGGAGGAGGCAGCCATGCGCCGGACACCCGTGCGGAAGCCGCCGAGGAGGACGGACAGCCGCCGGGGCCGCGAAGGGGCGGAGGAACGCCCGGCGGGTCGCCCGGAGGTGTGCGAGGACACCGCGCGGACGTGGTGGCCCGACGGCTGAACCCGCGCCCGCTCGTCAGCTGAGGGCGGAGGCGCAGGTGGTGGCGCTGGCGTGCGCCGGGTCGAGGGCGTTGGCGACCTCGTGGAAGGCGATGCGGTCGGTCAGGGCGATCACCACGTGTTCGGAGAGGTCCAGCGGGCACAGGTCCTGGAGCAGGACGTTGTGGACGTCGGAGCCGCTGAGGTACTGGCTGCGCCAGGGAGTGGCCACCTCGTCGTACTTGGTCGCGATGACCGTGTAGTGCACTCCGGGGACGGTGTCGCCGCCCGCGTTGAGCTGGGTGAGGAAGGCGGAGTCGGGGATCTGGTCGGCGAGGCCGGGGGTGGTGGCCTTGATCAGGTCCGCCGCGCCGGGGAAGTACGGCAGCAGGTTGGTGAGCCCGCTGAGGGTGGCGCCGTGGTTGTCGGGCGCGATGCCGACGAGCGCGTTCACCTTGTCCGCGCCGCCGAGGAACTTCAGGTAGTAGCGGGGCATCATGCCGCCCTGGGAGTGTCCGACGAGGTCGACCTTGGCGGCGCCGGTGGCGGAGCGCACCTGGTCCACGAACGTGGCGAGCTGCGCGGCCGACCGGTCGATGGGGCCGAGGCCGAAGAAGACGGGTACGCCGGGGAGTTGACCGTAGTCGAGGGAGAAGACGCAGTACCCGCGGGCCTCCAGGTAGGGAGCGAGGCCGAGCCAGTTGTCGACCGAGTTGCCGAGGGTGCCGTGGACCAGGACGACGGGGCGCGGATGGGCGGTGGAGGGTTGGCAGGAGTAGTCGTTCCAGCCGCTGTGGGGGGCGGTGTCGGCGTGCGCGGCCGTGGCGGGCAGGGTGACGGCGGCGGCGGACAGGAAGAGGGCTGCGAGGGGTCTGAGCACTCGCTTCCAGGGCAGCATCGGGTGATCTCCTTGCGGCTCAAGGGGGAGTACGGCGGCCTTGCCCTGTGATCCGGATCACGAGGATGCTGTTCATCCGTCAAGTTACGGGCGGGTAGCCCACGGGGGAAGTTACGCGCAAGTAAAACTTCCGGCGTCAACCAGTCGCGCGACGCCCCGTCACCGGACGGGCCGTACCGGCCCGTAGGGCGCGAACTTCGCCAAGTCGGCCCGTGGGGACCGCACTTCCCCCTCGACCGGCAGCCCGGCCCACCCCCCGGCGGCCTCGGCCGCCGTCTCCTCCGCCGCCCGGGTGCGGGCCCGTCCGCGCTCGGCCGGAACGATCACCCGCGCCCGCGCGTCCCCCAGGACGAGGCCGCCGCTCGGCGGACCCCTGGCGCACCACGTCGTCCACCGGCCGGCTCGTCGCCTGCTCGGTCACCCCCGAGTGCGCGGCGGGTCCGGTGACGGTCGTCCCGTCCGGCGCGAGCCGCGCGGAGGCGAACCCGTGCGCGGGCCGCGGGCCGGCGAACCCGCGCGCCGCGACCCGTCATGGATGCGCTGTGTGAGATCGCCCGCCACGTCGGGCAGGGCGGCGGACAGGGCCGTGACCGATCCCCGCCACGCCCGTCCGCCCGTCCGAGGCCGTGGCCCATGAGATCCACGGCGTCCGCTTCGTCCCCTACGCCACCCCGCTCACCGGCGGCAGACGGCCGTGCGCCCGGCGCGGGGAGATCCTCCATCCGCTCGTCGGCCAACCGCTCGTCACTCTCGACGGCCGCACCGAGCGCCGGCGCGCGGGCGACACAGTGATCGTCGACGCCGGGCCACCCCAGGTGTGGAGGACCCGACCGACCACACGGTCCTCTCCCGGACCACCACCTCCGTCGGGCTCACGGGTGAACCGGCGGACGGCAGCCGGATCACCCCGCCCTGGGCCAACCGACCCCGCCCGAGGTGTCACCGGTGAAGCGCGCCGCCGCGGCGGGCCGGACCGCGTCCGGACCGAACCGGCGGCGGGCCCGGTCCGCCGCGGCCTCGGCGGCGCGGGCGCGGGTGTCGGCGGGGTCCAGGGAGAGCTGGTGGTAGGCGTCGGTGGCCGGGCGCAGGCCGTCGGCGCGCAGGGTGAAGGCGCGGACCCGGGCCCGTTGCAGGCCCAGGGAGGACAGCAGGTCGAGGGCCACCGCGGCAAGGGCGGGCGAGTGGTCGGTGGGCTCCGGCAGGGTGCGCGTCCGGGTGCTGGAGCCGCGGTCGGCGTAGCGCACGGTGAGGGTGACCCGGCCCGCCACCCGCCGCTCGCCACGCAGGAGTTGGCCGATCCGGTCGGCGAGCCCGAGGACCGACCGGTGCTGTTCCGCGGGATCGAGGCAGTCCCGGTCCAGCACGCGGTCGGCGGTCAGCTGGGCCACCGGCTCCCTGGGCATGACGGGGCGCGGGTCGTGGCCGCGGGCGCGTTCGGCCAGCAGCCGGGCGGTGCCCGCGCCGAGGAGGCGTTGCAGGGTCGCCGGTGGCAGGTCGGCGACCTGGCCGATGGTGTGCAGACCGTACCTGCCGAGGGTGGTCGCCGTGACGCGTCCGATCCCGGGCAGCGCGGTGACCGGCCGGGGGTGCAGCCATGCGGCGGCCCGTTCGGCGGGGACCCAGGTGGTCTCACCCGGCGCGGACGCGTCGGCCGCCATGGCCGCCACCATGCGGTTGCCCGCCAGCCCGGCGCTGCTGTCGATGCCGTAGAGCGCCTTCAGGCGCATCATCGTCATCTGGACCACGTCGTAGGGAGACAGGCCGAAGTACCGGAGCGCCGAGGTCAGGTCCAACTGCACGGCGTCGGGCGGCATCTCCTGCACATACGGAGTGATGCCAGACACCAGTTCGATTACATGGCCGTACTGCTCCTCGCTCAGCGAGCCGTGCAGATACAGATGGGCGATGTGCCGCTGACGGGTGCTCATCCGGCGCTCCCCGGACTGGTGTAACCGAACTTCTTCAGGTCGGCCGAGCGGCTGCCGGCGGGCAGCAGATCGGCGTACGGGTGCAGGCGGGCGCCGGTGGTGCCGTTGGCCAGGGTGCGCCGCGGCTGGGCGGGGGTCGGGTGCGGGTGGCGCTCGCCGAGGAGGGCGAGCGCGGCCTCGGGCCCGTGGTCGCGGCGGGCGGCGGCGATCCGGTCCAGGTCCCAGGCCATGGTGCCGACGACGGTACGGCGGGTGCCGCGCACCTGCACCGTGCCGCGCACCAGCAGCAGCCCGCTGTGGAAGACGGTGTACGCGCAGGCCGGGTGGGAGTCCTCGAAGAACGCCAGGTCGACCAGGCCGGAGCCGTCCTCCAGGGTGACGAAGATGATCCGCTTGCCGCTGGCGATCGGCGGAGTCTGGGTGGAGGCCCGCACCCCGGCGACGAGGACCTGCTGACCGGCGCGCAGCCCGGCCAGGTGCGCCGCGTCGGTCGCGCCGACCTCCCGCAGCAGCCGGTGGTGGTGCTCCATCAGGTGCCGGGAGACATCGATGCCGAGGCTGTTCAGCTCGGCGCCGAGCGCCTCGCGGCCGGTCATCTCCGGCAGCCCGCTCGGCTCCGAACCGCCGACCGCGCCCGCGATCAAGGGCAGTTGCCCGGTGCCGGCGGACCGGTTGCGGGCGGCCCGGTGGAGTTCGGCGATCTGGAGCAGCAGATCGCGCCGGGTGAGCCGGCCGTCGTGCAGGGGACCCAACGCACCGATCTCCGCGAGGCGTTCGGCGACCGGGCGGCTGGGCCGGGCCCGCTGCCAGAAGTCCGACAGCGATGCGTACGGCTGCCCCTCCTCGATCCGCGCGCACTCCTGTTCGCCGATCCCGCGCACGGCGGACAGGGCGAGGCGCACGCCCCACCGGTCGCCGTCGGCCTTCTCCACGGTGTGCCGTGCCCTGGACCGGTTGACGTCGACGGGCAGCACCGGCACCCCGCGCCGGCGCGCGTCGGCGACCAGGACCCGCTTGGGCCACATCCCGGGGTCGTGTTCGAGCAGCCCGGCCAGCAGGAAGGCCGGATGGTGCGCCTTGAGCCAGGCGCTCTGCAGGGCCGGGACGGCGAAGGCGACCGCGTGCGCCCGGCAGAAGCCGTACGCCCCGAAGGCCTCGACCGTCCTCCACACCTCGTCCCGTACGGACGCGCCGTAGCCGCGCGCGCGGGCCCGCTCGTGGAACCACTCCCTGATCTCGGGCAGTCGTTCCTTGTCGCCGAGCGCCCGCCGGGTGATCTCCGCGAAGGCCCGGTCGCAGCCGGTCAGCACCCGCAGCGTCTCGATGATCTGCTCGTGCCAGATGGTCACGCCGTAGGTGTCGGCGAGCACCGGCTCCAGGTCCGGGTGGGCGTACGCGGGCGTGCCGCCGTGCCGGGCGGCGATGTACCGCTCGGGCATGCCGCCCGCGACCGGCCCCGGGCGGAAGAGGCTGATGTCGGCGATGACGTCCTGCTGGTTGCGCGGCTGGAGCCGGGACAGCAGGTCCTGCTGGCCCGGCGACTCCAGCTGGAACAGGCCGAGGGTCTGGCTCTCCTGGATCAGCTTGAACGCGAACACGTCGTCCAGCGGCACCTGCTCGGGGTCGTCCAGGTCGATGCGCTCCCCGGTGGTCCGCTCGATCTCGGCCACGGCGTGGGCCATCGCGGACTGCATCCGCACGCCCAGGACGTCGAGCTTGATGTTGCCGAGCGCCTCGATCTCCTCCTTCGCGGCCATGGCCATCGGGTAGTCGCCCTGCGGGGTGGGCTGCACCGGCAGCCGGTCCAGCAGGCCGGCGTCGCTAATGACCACGCCGCAGGGGTGCATGGCCATGCCGTGGACCAGGGAGTCGAGTCCCTCCGCGAGTTCCCACAGCGGGCCGTACCGGCGCGCCTCGGCAGCCAGTTGGCGCAGTTCGGGAAGTTCGGCGAGGGCGCCGGTGATGTCGGAGGCGCGCAGGTGCGGGAAGCTCTTGGCGATCCGGTCGACCTCCGCGGGCGCGATGCCGAGGGCGAGGCCGGTGTCGCGCAGGGCCCGGCGCGCCCGGTAGGTCTCGGGCATCGCGGTGACCGCGACCCGCTCCTTGCCGAACCGGTCGAAGATCGCGTCGTAGCACTCCAGGCGGCGCGCGGACTCCACGTCGATGTCGATGTCGGGCAGCGAGGCCCGGCGCACACTGAGGAACCGTTCGAACAGCAGACGGTGGTCGAGCGGGTTGGCGGTGGCGATGCCCAGCGCGTGGCAGACCATCGAGCCGGCGCCCGAGCCGCGGGCCGCGACCCGGATGCCCTTGGCGCGGATGTCGGCGACGACCTGGCCGACGGCGAGGAAGTACGAGTCGTAGCGCAGCCGGGAGATCACGGCGAGTTCCTCGTCGAGGCGGGCGAGCGCCGCCGGATCGTGGTCGAGGCCCCGGCGGGCGAGGCCCTCCTCGCAGCGCCGGCGCAGCAACCGGGCGGCGCCGTCCGCCCCGGGCCCGGCGCCGAAGAGCGCGGGCTCGGGGAAGTGCCGGGTGCCGAGGCCCAGGTCCGCGGCGGGGTCGAGGGCGCACCGGGCCGCCGTGGCCGCGGTGTCGGCGAGCAACCGGCGGGCCCGCCGCTCGTCGGCCCCGGCGCACTCGGCGACCATGCGCGCGAGGACCGTCATCGCCCGCTCGTCCTTGATCCAGCGCTGCCCGCTGTCCAGGCGGCGCCGGTCGATGGGCCTCAGCAGCCGGGCGGCGTCCAGGACGTCGGCGAGGCGGTGCTGGGCGGGGTCGGCGTAGCGGACGGCGTTGGTGAGGACGGCGGTCGTGCCGGTGCGGTCGGCGAGCGCGAGGGTGCGGGCGGCGAGGCGGAGGGAGCCCGGACCCACGCCAAAACGTTTCTGCGCGACGACTTCCAGCCGGACCTCTCCCCCGAAGACCTCCCGCCACGGCGCCAGCAGCCGTACCGCGACATCCTCCCGGCCCGCCGACAGCGCCCGCACCGGCTCCGAGAGCGGGCCGAGCAGGACGATCAGACCGGGGCCGCCGTGCTCCCGCAGCGCGGTCCACGGCACCACGGGCGCCCGGCCGCCGAGGGCGTCGGCGTGCGCGGCCGAGGTGATCCGGCACAGCCGCGCCCAGCCCTCACGGTCCCGGGCGAGCAGCACGACCCGCAGCGGCGGCTCGGCCACGTGGGCGCCGCCATGCGCCGGGGTGCGGCGCCGCCGGCCGGGCGGCGGCGGGGCGAGCGCCTCCACCGCGAGGTCGACGCCGAAGACCGGCCGCACCCCTTCCTTCGCACACGCCCGCGCGAATCGGACAACGCCGCTGACGGTGTCCCGGTCGGTCAACGCGAGAGCCGTCATGCCCCGCTCGGCGGCCCGGCGCGCCAGCTGCTCCGGGTGGGCGGCGCCGTAGCGGGCGGAGTAACCGGACGCGACATGCAGATGAGCGAAGCCCGCCATGTCGCACCTCCCTCATCCACCCCTTTTCAGCCATACGCCCGATACGTTCATCGTACGCTCGTTCGAATACTGTAACTCCATCGACGTTGGTCGGCGAGCTCATTCGAACAGACGAGTGATTGTTCACGGCGAGTGAGCAGGGAGTGAGGGAAAGTGAGCGGTGGCCGAAAGGCGACATCCCGTCCCGAGGGTTCGGGACGGGATGCCGCGGGAGCCGTTCGACCGCGGGAACGGCCGGCCGGAACGGCTTCGGTCAGCCGATCTCGGTGCCGGTGGCGGAGAGAGCCGCGGTGACCGGCTGGAAGAAGGTCTCCCCGCCGGAGGTGCAGTCGCCGCTGCCACCGGAGGTCAGGCCGATCGCGTCGCTGCCGGAGAACAGGGAACCGCCGCTGTCGCCGGGCTCGGCGCAGACGTCGGTCTGGATCAGCCCGCTGACCGTGCCCTCCTGGTAGTTGACGGTGGCGTCCAGGCCGGTGACCGTGCCGTCGTGCACATGGGTGGTCGACCCGCTGCGCGTGACCTTCATGCCCACCGTGGCCTCGGCGGCGCCGGTGATCTGCCGGGTCGAGCCGTCGTAGAGGTCGACCTCGCTCGGGTGGGCGGCGTCCGAGGTGTACTTGACCAGGCCGAAGTCGGTGCCCGGGAAGTGGGACTCCGCGTTCTGCCCGATCTCGTCGCCGTCGGCGTCCGACCAGGTGGAGATGGACGCGGTGCAGTGCCCGGCGGTCAGGAAGTACGGCTGCCCGTCCTTGACCACGTTGAAGCCGAGCGAGCAGCGGCCACCGGATCCGCCGATGGCGTCGCCGCCGGCGATGAAGGGTTTGAACTCGCCCTGGAAACGCTTGAGTTCGGCCTTGTCGCCGAGCCCGTCGACCACCTTGCCCAGCTTGTCCCAGCGGGCGCCGGTGACCGACTTGTCGGCCGTGACGACGACCTTGTTCGACACCGGGTCGATGGACCACGACGTGCCCGGGATGGTCGCGTCCTTCTTCAGCGTCGCACGGGCGCCGTCGAGCTGGGCCAGCGTGTGGGTGACGATTCTGGCCTCGGCGCCCTTGGCCTCGACGGCCTTCGCGGCGGTCTTGTCGAGCACGTTCACGACGAGGCTCCTGGCCTTGGCGTCGTAGTAGCTGCCCGCCGCGTCCGAACCGAGGTGTGCGCTCAGTTCGGAGGCCAGCGTCGCGGCCGCCGGAGCGGACAGCGGCCGGGGCCGGGACACCGGCTTCGCGGGCTCGCTGGCGTTCGCATTCTGCAAGGTGACACCCGCTGCGGCCAGTGCGGCGACACCCGCGCCGACCATGACGAGTCGGCGCCCGGGTATGCGTCGGTGCTTCAACTCACGTCCTCCTGTGGGGGGGGATGGCCGTCCAGGTTGTGGGGACCCGACGGCCGGAAGGCTGGTTGACGGGCGCCCACTCTTCCGAAACCCACAGGGGACACACAAGGCCGAGTTCCGGACGCACGACGGAGGGGCTTGCCCGAGCCCGCTCGCGGATGACCGGCCGTCACCGCCGAGGAAATTTCGTGGCGCAAACACTACGAGCGAGTAGCCCTCACCCGACCGTGACGGCCCCTCATGGCCTGTTCCTTTCGCCGCCCTCGCCCTTCCTTCACGAGGCGGGCATGAAGAGGCCCCCGCACACACGCATGGGTGCGGGGGCTCGTGGCAGCCGGCCTAAGCCGGGGCCGGTTAGGGGAGCGTGACGCCGTAGTAGCTCAGCGCCTCGGTCACCGGCTGGAAGAAGGTCGTGCCGCCGGAGGTGCAGTCACCGCTGCCGCCGGAGGTCAGACCGTAGGCCACGGTGCCGTTGTACAGCGGGCCGCCGCTGTCGCCGCCCTCGGCGCAGACCGTGGTCTGGATCAGGCCGGAGACGATGTCGCCGCTGCCGTAGTTGACGGTGGTGTTGAGCGCGGTGACCTTGCCGCTGTGCGTACCGGTGGTGGAACCGCGCCGGTAGACGGTCTGGCCCACGCTCGGGGTGGCCGCGCTGGAGATGGTCTGGCTGCCGACCGCGCTCGGGTGGGAGATCGAGGAGTTGGTGTACTTGACGAGCGCGAAGTCGTTGCCCGGGAAGCTGTAGCCCACGTTGGTGCCGAGCACCGTGCTGTGGCTGGAGTTGCTGTACCAGGTGGAGGCGACCTGGCCGCAGTGCCCGGCGGTCAGGAAGTAGTACGTGCTGCCGCTGTGCACGTTGAAGCCGAGCGAGCAGCGGTACTGGCCGCCGTAGATGGCGTCGCCACCGCTGATCAGCTTGTTGAACTTGCCGGCCGTGCGCTTGATGGTGAGCGCGCCCGCTTCGGCGCCGGCCTGCTTCTTGATCTTGGCGATCCCGGCCTGCGAGACCGTGCTGTCGACGGTGACGACGACGTGGTTGTTCTTGGCGTCGACGGCCCAGGCGGTGCCGGGGACGTCCGCCTTCATCACCGAGTCGCTCGCCCGGGTGAGCTGCGCGGCGCTGAAGGTGTGGGCGTCGCTGGCGCTCGCGGTGGGGGCGGCGAAGGCGGCTGCGGCCAGGAAGCCCGCGGCCACGGCGATCAGCCGGGTCCGTCTCGCCGAACCGGGGCGGGGAGTGGTGCGCTCGATCCTCACGTTTCGTTCCCTCCAGAGGGATTCGGGGGCCCGCGTGGGGTCGGGGCCCGGTGAGGCGCAGCCGGGGACACGTCCGGGGTCTCGGCTTTACATGTCCCTGACAGGCGCTGAGGGGGAGTATTCGGCCGAACGACCGGTAGGCACAAGGGTGCCTTTCGGCCGTCGGACTTTAGCCCTCCTTTGCCCCAACGCCCGTCGTTTTAACTGCCATTGGTGTCAGCGCAGGGTCCGCTCCCCCGCCTCGACGGCGATGTCCAGCGTGTTCCCGGGCGGCGGGAAGGGGCAGAGGAAGTGGTCGGCGAAGGCGCAGGGCGGGAGTTGGGCCCGGTTGAAGTCGACGGTCGTACGGCCCTGAGCGTCCGGCGCGTCCGGGAACAGGAAGCGGAAACGGAAGCTGGTGTCGCCGCTGGTGGCGTCGGCGAACACCACCCACAGCGGCCCCTCGCCCTGCCGTGCCACGGCCAGCGTCCGTTCCCGCCCGCCCACGGTGAAGGCGAGTTCACCGGCGAGCGCGAACCCGCGGGCCCGGCCGTCCGCGTTGCCGAGTCGTACGACGCGCCGCGCGTCGTACGGCGTGAAGCGGCCGGGCACCGCCCAACCGGGGTCGTACGCGGTGGCCTCGATGCCCCGGAAGGCACGGCGGGCCTCGGCGCCGGGGTCGTAGACCCGCACCCCCCAGACGCCCTCGCGGACCAGCACGACCAGCCGCTTCTCACCGAGCGAGACGCGGGCGGCGGCCTCCGGGCCGGTATCGGCGGTCAGCCGGATCTCCCCGCCGAAGGGACGGCGGTCCACCTGGAGTCCGTCGGTCTCGACGGCCGTCAGCACAACGCCCTCGCCGTCCGCCACCCAGGTCCCCGGAATGTCCGGAAGTCGACCCTCCGGCTGGTCCTCGATCCAGTGGGTGGCGGTCAGCGCGAGCGGCCCGTAGGGCGCGGTGACCGATTCCTCCCGCTTCTCCCGCCACTGCTTCCATGCGTCGGACGCGTCGATTGCCATGCTGTTCCATCCTTTTATGTGCTTGATCTTCTTCGGCCGCGGAGAGTGGTGGACGGGGCGGGCCAGGCCCAGGTGCTCGCGCAGGGTGCCACCCGGATAGAAAGTGCGAAACAGGCCGCGGTGCTGGAGCAGCGCGACGGTGCCGTTGACCAGCCGCTCCAGATCGCGGCGGGGTTCGACGGGGACCAGGTGGAAACCGTCGGCGGCGCCCTCGGTGTGCCAGGCGGCGAGCAGGTCCGCGAGGTCGACCGGCCCGCCCCGGTACAACGGGCCCTGCGCGGTGGGCCGGGGACCGCCCCCACCGTGACCGGGCTCGGCCGCGCGCTCCCCGCCACCGAGGTCGACCCGCAGGCTCACCAGGATCCGCAGGGCACCCGGGTCCCGCCCTGACCGCGTCGCCCTCGACCGCAGATCCTCGCGCACGGCGACCGCCTGCGCCGGGGTCGCGGCGCGGACCAGGGCCACGTCGGCGAACCGGGCGGCGAAGGCGCGGGCGGGGCGGGTGCCGGCGTCGGCGACACGGACGGGGTGGGTCCGGGGAGGGGCGGGGGCGAGGAGGGTGGGATGCGGATGGTCCCGTGCGGGGGCGGACGCGGAGGATGCCGTCGCGCCCCGGACGCCGACGCCGGCCTCCGGTACGTCCGGCGCCCCCTCGGCGGCACCTCCCGCGGCGTCCCACGGTCCCCGGGCGGCACCGGCTGGTCCGGCCGCCTCGGGGCCGGTACGGCCGGCCGCACGCGCCGCCGCCTCCGTACCCGGCGCCTCGATCCACCGGCCCGCGCGGCCCCCGGCGATCCGGTCGAGGACGGCCCAGGCGGCCGGCTCCGGCGCGGGCCGCCCGGCCGGTCCCGAGGCGGCCGACCCGACCGGTTCCGGCGTGGCCGGCTCCGGGACGGCCCAGGCGGCCGGCTCCAGGGCGGCCGAGGCCGTCGGTTCCGGGGCGGCCGGTGCCGCCCACGGGGCGACCGCCCCCGGCAGCACCCCCACCAACCCGATCCGCCGCGTCGCCGACGCCACCGCGGCCAGCAGGTCGAGCGCCTCGGCTCCCGGCCGTCCGGTCGAGTCGCCCAGGGTCACGAAGTCCAGCCGGCCGTGCTCGGCGAGTCGTACCAGTTCGGCGCAGGGGCCGGCGCCGGGGCGGTCCGGCAGGTCGACGGCGGCGGCCAGATGCAGCATCCCGCGGCGGTACCGCCCGCTCATCCGCCCGCCTCCGGCCACCGCGCTCCTCCGGCCCGTCCCCTTCCCCGCGCCGGTCGCGCGCACCCCGCCTCCGCTCCCATCCTCACAACACCTTCGCCAGGAACGCCCGTGTCCGCTCCTCGCGCGGCGCCCCCAGCACCGCGTCCGGCGGCCCCTGTTCGACGATCCGGCCGTCGTCCATGAAGACCACCGTGTCGGCGACCTCGCGCGCGAACGCGATCTCATGGGTGACGACGATCATCGTGGTGCCCCGGGCGGCGAGATCGCGGATGACGTCGAGGACCTCGCCGACCAGTTCGGGATCGAGTGCCGAGGTCGGCTCGTCGAACAGCAGCAGCCGGGGCTTGAGCGCCAGCGCCCGTGCGATGGCGACGCGCTGCTGCTGCCCACCGGACAACTGCCCCGGGTACGCACGCGACCTGTCCGCGAGTCCCACCCGGGCGAGCAGCCGGAGCGCGTCCTCCTCCGCCTCCTCGCGGGACCGTTTCAGCGCGGCCACCGGCGCCTCGACCACGTTGTCCAGGACGGTCAGGTGCGGGAAGAGGCGGAAGTCCTGGAAGACGAAGCCGATCTTGGTCCGCCGGCGCAGGACTTCCCGTTCGGGCAGCTCGTACAGCCGGTCCCCGGCGCGCCGGTATCCGATCGGCGCGCCGTCCACGGTGATCTCGCCGCGGTCCGCCTTCTCCAGGTGGTTGATGGTGCGCAGCAGCGTGGACTTGCCGGAGCCGGAGGGGCCGAGCACGACGGTGACCTCGCCGGCGCGGACCTGGAGGTCGATGCCCTTGAGGACGTCGAGCGGGCCGAAGCTCTTGTGCACCGATCTGATGTCGACCATGACGGTCATGGCTCTTCCTTTGGATAGAAGGGGGTTCATGCGGCGGCGTGTCCGGCCCCGGCCCGCAGGAAGGCCAGCGCCGCCCGCGCGGTGGCGTCGTTCTGGCGGAAGGCGGGGCCGCCGGTGCGCGGCCGGGTGAAGGCGCCGGGGGTGCGGGCGTCGGTGTAGGGGCCGAGC
Source organism: Streptomyces hygroscopicus subsp. hygroscopicus (assembly GCF_030269125.1). GTDB lineage: Bacteria > Actinomycetota > Actinomycetes > Streptomycetales > Streptomycetaceae > Streptomyces > Streptomyces hygroscopicus_C. The sequence continues at coordinate 94,574 of NZ_BSSM01000019.1, forward strand.
GCGAAGCGCCGGGGGTGCGGGCGCCCGGCGCCGTCGAGGACGCGGCCGTCGCGGGGGTCGACCCGCAGCAGGCCCTCGGGGGTCTCGGCGGCGCCGTCGGCGTGCAGTTCGCGCAGCAGGGGGTCGCGGGCGCGACCGACGGTGGGCGCGGGCAGCCGGGCCTCGACCAGCGCCCGCGCCGTGACCGAGTGGCCCGGCACGGTGGGGCTGGCCGCCCGGAACAACCCGTCCTCGGCGGTGACGGCCATGTCGGCGCCGAGGAACCGCAGCAGTCCCGCCCGGGACAGCGCGAGCATCTGCCGCAGCCGGGGGCCGGGCGGCCCGGACGCCAGATAGCTGAAGAACCCGTGCCACCAGGGCCCGATGTCCCCGAGTCGCACCAACTGCCCGTAGACCGAGAGGAGGCCGAGGAAGACCCCCAGGTCGGCGCTGAAGGCGGGATCGTGACGCCTGTCCAGATCGGCCTCGATATAGGCGCGCAGACCGTCCTGGAAGTCCTCGGGCGAGGCATGGCGCACTCCGGCGAGCGGGTGGTCGAGCGCGGTGAGGTCGAGCCGGTCGGCGGGGTCGGGTACGGCGGCGGCGGCCAGCGCGTCCAGTTCGGCGGGGCCGGACGCGGCCGCGTACTTCTCCTCGAAGTCGGCCCAGGCGCTCGCCGTGCGCTCCGGGTGGGCGGTGAACAGCCGGTGGTAGTGGGCGAAGCCCAGCTCCTTCTCGACCAGCGGCCACACATCGCGCCGGAAGTCGAAGCCGTCCGGCCTGGAGCGCAGTTCCCGGATCTCGGCGGGGCCCAGGAAGCGGGGCAGCGGGGGCCGGTCGCCGGTCCAGTCGTAGCCGATCTTCGAGTGGTACGGCACCCCGCGCCGCGAACCGACGTACAGCACCGGCTCCCGCCCCGAGGGAAGGTAGGTGTCGCCGTCGTACCGGCCGCCGCGGCCCTCGGTGAGCAGCACCATCAGGTCGACGAAGGCCAGTCCGAAGCCCCGCACGAGCACCGGTTCGCCGGGCTTCAGGGCGGACAGGTCGCTGTCGGCGGTGAAGTCGGGCGGCAGGTGCACGAGGCCGTTCGCTCGGGCGTACGCCGCCAACTCGGCCTGCTCCGGTTCGAGTTCGGCGTCGAGGTGGCCGAGCGCGAGGATCACCAGGTCGGCGAGGAGGGGGCGGGTCCTGCCCTCCAGCCACACCTGCTGGCGTCCCTCGCGGGGGCCGCCGACGCGCAGGGCGCGGGTGGGGTGGTGGCGCACGGTGATGCCGGCGGGCAGCTCGGCCAGGGCCCGCTCGTACACGAAGCGCAGATAGCGGCCCTGGATCCGGCGGTCGGCGAAGGTGCGGCCGTCCAGCGCGGCCCACTCGTGCAGCGTGGGGCCCTCGCGCACCGGTCCGTCCATGCGCACCGTCTCGTCGGTGAACATCGTGACGTCCTCGGCGTGCGAGTTCATCCACAGCAGCGGCGACTGATCCTGACGCCAGATGCGTCCGCCACCCGGTGGATGCGGGTCCACGAGATGGATGTCGAGGCCGGAACCGGCGTACAGCTGCGGGGCGTTGGCGGCGATGCGTTCGAGGAGCCCGGTCCCCCGCGGCCCGGCGCCCACGATCACCAGCCGGGGCCTCATCGGGCCTGCTCCGTACCGCGGGCGTAGTGCTTCTCCACGTAGTGCTGGCCGATGCCGAGCACGCCGGTGACGACGGCGTACCAGAGGGTGGCGACCATCAGCAGCGGGATGACCTGATAGGTGCGGTGATAGATCAACTGGGTCGAGAACAGGAGGTCGTCGACCGCGATGACACTGACGATGGACGTGCCCTTGAGGGTGCCGATCAGCATGTTGCCGGCGGGCGGCACGATGGAGCGCATCGCCTGCGGCAGCACGATCCGCCACCAGCGGCGTAGGCGGCCCAGGCCGAGCGCCTGGGCGGCCTCGACCTGGCCCCGGTCGACCGAGAGGATGCCGCCGCGCACGACCTCGGCGGCGTAGGCGGCCTCGTGCAGCGTGAGGCCGACGACGGCGACGGCGACCGGGCTGAGCAGGTTGACCGTCCTGACCCCGAGCACCGTCGGGTACAGCGCCCCGATGTTGAACCACAGCAGCAGCTGCACCAGGATCGGGATCGACCGGAACAGCCAGACGTAGCCGGAACCGACCGCGCGCAGCACGGGGTTGGCGGACAGCCGGAAGGCGGCGAGCAGGGCGCCGAGGGCGAAGCCGAGGACCATCACCACGGCGGTCAGCCAGAGCGTGAGCCACAGTCCGCGCAGCACCGCGCCGGTGGTGAAGTAGTCGGCGACGACGTCCCACTGGAACGCCTGGTTGCGCACGACGGAGGCGAGGGCGAGGCCGAGCAGGACGAGGACGACGACGGCGGCGGTCCACTGTCCGTAGCGGCGCTGGGGCACGATCCGGGGGACGGCCGCGGGCCCGGGTGTCTCCGGGGCGGTGGGTGCGTGGGCGAGGGTGTCGGATGACATGCGAAGGCTCCGTGACGCGATCGGTCGAACGTCGGAACGGTTGATGCCTTCACACGGGTGCGCCGAACACATGGCGCGGTCACGGCCGAGCCCCTCAGCAGGGCCGTGCACCGAGAGTACGCAAGCGGTCGCCCGCGCTGTCAAGCGTGTCCGAACTGTGAGCAGTACGTCTCACGTCGGTTGACGCGGAACCGGATGCCTGTTCCACTTGCCCCATGCATCCACAGCAGTGGCTGGTCACCCGCTCCCACATCGACTTCGGTCGCGTGTGGTCCTCCTCCTGTTGAGCTGACCCCCTGCGCACGCCCGCCGTCAGCGGGCCTCCTTCGCGCTCTCCGCTTCTCCCCGCGTTCCGCGCCTCCCCGCTCCACCGCGCCTTCACACGCGCCCCTCCCCTCGCGCTCTCGCACACCCATTCCCCGTTCAGGAGAACGCCTCCGATGCGTACGCCGATCCATCGATTCGTCATGCCCTTTACCGCCCTGGCCTCGGCCGCCCTGCTCCTCACCGCCTGCGGCTCCGGGTCCGCGGGCGGGACGGACGCCTCCGGGGTGGCGGCCGCGTCCGACGCCGTGCCGACCACGGACGTGGTGTCGGCCGAGAGGACGGACCCGGCGGCGGCGAGGCTGCTGCCCGCCGGCACCAGGCACCTCACCATCGCGATCAGCGTCGGCGGCACGCCGCCCGGCACCACCTACCTCGCCGACGGCAGGACGCTGACCGGCCAGGACGTCGACTTCGCCAAGGCGGTCGCCAAGGTCCTCGGCGTCGAACTGACCGTGGATCAGGCGAGTTTCGAGGCGATCCTGCCCGCCCTGAGCAGCGGCAAGTACGACGTCGGCGCGAGCAACTTCGGGGTCACCGACGAGCGCCGCAAGACCATCGACTTCGTCACCTACATCAACGACGGCCAGGGTTTCGCCACCCGCGAGGACAGCAGGCTCTCCAGGATCACCGATCTGAAGCAGCTGTGCGGACTGAACGTGGCGACCGGCGCCGGAACGACGTTCGAGGCCACGCTGGAGGAGAACAGGCACCTGTGCGCCGACGCGGGCGAGAAGCCGTACCGGGTGCAGACGTACGCCGAGCCCAGCGCGATCTGGTCCTCGGTGCAGCAGGGCCGCAGCGACGTGGTGATGTCCACGATCAACGGCCTGCGCTACGCCGTCGCCCACCAGAGCGGCCTGAAGTTCCTCAACGCGTTCCACCGGCTCGACGTCGGCTTCGCCTTCAAGAAGGGCACCGCGCTGGCGCCCGCCTTCCAGGCCGCGGTGGACCGGCTGATCGCCGACGGCACCTACGACAGGATCCTGGAGAAGTGGGGCACGACGGGCTCGGCGATCACGAAGTCACGGATCTCCCCGCCCGAGCTGAAGAACTGAGCGGGGTCAGCAGTCGCAGGCACAGCACTCGCAGCACTCGCAGCAATCGCAGCAATCGAGCGCCTCGCAGCAGTCGCAGGAGGAGCAGCAGCCCTCGCGACGCTTCCGCGACCACGGGCCCTCGAACTCGTCGGCGCAGCACACCTTGCAGGTGCAGCACACGGCGAGCGCGGCGGCGCAGCCGGCCCAGAAGCCCCGCTTGCCGGGACCCTTCGACAGGTCGTCGTAGGGGTTGCCGTGCGGGTCGCCCGGCGCGTGCGGACCCCGCGTGCCCGGGGTCCCCGGCGCGTACGGCCCCGTCGGCGGCCCGAAGGCGGCCTCGGGAGAGGAGTGTCCGCAGGACGTCGTGCCGAACGCCCGGTCCACCGAGCGCCGCAGCTCGTGCACCAGCAGCAGATGGACCAGGGCGCCGTCCTGGAACTCGGTGTCCCTCAGGGCGAGTCGGATGCCGTGCAGGGCGTCGTCGGCGAGCCTGCGGGCCTCGGTGAGGGAGGTGCCGGTGGCGGTCAGCGGGTTCCAGGCGCCGCTCGCGGCGTCGGCCTCCCGGTCCTCGACCGCGTCCAGCAGGTGCGCGAGCCGCCCGAAGAGCCGCCCGGTCTCGGCGAGCGGCGCCGCGTTGCCGGGCCGGCCGGCCAGCCGCGCGGTGTGCGCGAAGGCGGCGGCGGTGGCCGTCTCGGTGGGCTCGGTGACGGTGAGGATCGGGGTGCCGGGCCCGGCCAGCGTCTCGATGCCGAGCTGGCGGTCGACGGCGTCCACCAGGACACCGGTGTCGAAGCCGACCGCCGCCCCGCTGTGCTCCCCGGCCCGGCCCCAGCTCGCCGCGACCCTGCGGGCGGCGGCGGCCACCGGCCTGCGGGCCAGCAGCCCGTCCCGGTCGGCGACATGGTCGCGGACCTTCGCCGCGGCGAGCACCAGGGAGACGGCCGCCGCGAGCCGCGCGCCCTCGCCCCGCGCCACCGACGCCGTCCGCATCCCGCGCAGCGCGCACGGCCCCGCCGTCCGCCGTCCGCCCTCGCCGCGACCGAGCTGAGCCTCCGTCAACACGGAGATCAGCAAACCGTCATAGTTGGTGACAACACGTGCGAGCTGACCATGGTCACCGCGCAACGCGAGACAGAGCCCGCACAGATGCGCCATCCACTCGCCCTTGAAGCGGTCACCGAGCCGGTGCGAGCAGGGTCTGACTATTCCGAACACAGCGTTTCCCCCGTGCGTTGACGTGTCAGCGGCTTCACCCGGACGCACCGAGCGTCACCCATCCGCCGCCGACCATCATATTTCACTCACAGTCAGCAGCCGTACGTGTCACAACCCTTGCGAGACAAGGCGTCTCGACGGATCGGCTGTGCACCAGTACCGTCACAAACCCCCCGCGCGGCGACTATCCACTTGGCGCGTTGTCAGCATCATGGATGACCATAGGGGAACGGACAGCACGAGAGACCGCTGTGAGAGGAGGCGTCCATGGGATCGGTACGCAAGGCGAGTGCGTGGCTCGGCCTCGTCGACGACAACGATGACGAGCGCTACTACGACGACGACTACTCCGAGGGCACCGCGTCCGGGGACGCCTGGGTGACCGACCCCCGGGTGCAGGTGGCCACGGACAAGGCCGAGGAGAGGAGCCGGCGGATCGCCACGGTCACCCCGGACAGCTTCCGGGACGCCCGTGCCATCGGCGAGCTGTTCCGGGACGGGGTCCCGGTCATCATGAACCTCACCGGCATGGAGCCCGGCGACGCCAAGCGGGTCGTGGACTTCGCGGCGGGGCTGATCTTCGGTCTGCGCGGCTCCATCGACCGGGTCTCCACCCGGGTGTTCCTGCTGACGCCGGCCGACACGGAGATCATCAGCGGTGAGGCGTCCGCGCACCGCTCGGACGGCTTCTTCAACCAGAGCTGAGGCGGGGCCGCTCACCGGCCCCGCCCCACCCGGTGGCTCACCGGAACGCGTCGAGCCCGGTGAGCGCCTTGCCCAGCACCAGCTGGTGCATCTCGACGGTGCCCTCGTAGGTGAGCACCGACTCGAGGTTGGTCGCGTGCCGCATCACGGGGTATTCGAGGGAGATCCCGTTGGCACCGAGGATCGTCCGCGCCGTACGGCAGATCTCGATGGCCTCGCGGACGTTGTTGAGCTTGCCGAAGCTGACCTGCTCCGGGCGCAGCCGGCCGGCGTCCATCCGCCGCCCCAGATGGTGGGCGAGCAGGATTCCCTTGTGCAGTTCGACCGCCATGTCGGCGAGCTTGGCCTGGGTGAGCTGGAAGCCGCCGATGGGCCGCCCGAACTGCTCCCGGGTCTTCGCGTACTCCACGGCCGCCTCGAAGCTGCTGCGCGCGGCGCCCATCGCGCCCCAGACGATGCCGTAGCGGGCGTGCGACAGGCAGCTCAGCGGGCCGCGCAGCCCCACGACCTCCGGCAGCACCGCGCTCGCGGGCAGCCGCACGTCGTCCAGGACGAGCTCACTGGTGACGGAGGCGCGCAGCGACCACTTGTGCTTGATCTCGGGCGCCGAGAAACCGGGCGTGTCCGTCGGCACGACGAAGCCGCGGATACCCTCCTCGGTCTGCGCCCAGACGACGGCCACCCCGGCGACCGAGCCGTTGGTGATCCACATCTTGCGCCCGTTGAGCACCCAGTCCTCGCCGTCCCGCTTGGCGTGGGTCCGCATCGAGGCGGGGTCGGAGCCGTGGTCCGGCTCGGTGAGGCCGAAGCAGCCGATCACCTCGCCGGCGGCCATCCGCGGCAGCCACTCCTGCTTCTGCTCCTCGCTGCCGAAGCGGTGGATGGCGTACATCGCGAGGGAGCCCTGCACCGAGACCAGCGAGCGGATGCCGGAGTCGGCCGCCTCCAGCTCCAGGCAGGCCAGACCGTACTGCACGGCCGACGCGCCCGCGCAGCCGTACCCGCTGAGGGACATCCCGAGGGCGCCGATGCCGCCCAGCTCGCGGGCGAGTTCCCGGATCTGCGGCAGCTCGCCCTTCTCGTACCAGTCGGCGACGTACGGCAGCACGCGGTCGGCCGCCCAGCCGCGGACGGTGTCCCGGATGGCCAGGTCCTCCGGGTCGAGCAGATCGTCGATCCCCAGCGGGTCGGTGGCGTCGAACGGGGGCAGCTTCGCGGACATGGGACACCCTCCGGTACTAAAACTAGCAGCGCTAGTTACGGCTTCGCAGCCGACGTTACGGGGCAGTTTCCCGCACGTCCAGAGGGGTCAGGCGGAGACCCGCGGCTTCTCGGCGGGACGCGGGGCGGGTACCTCGGCCGCGAGCGGCCCGGCGTCGCCCGGCACGGGACCGGCGACCGGCGGCACGGCGTCCGCTTCCGAACCCCCCGGCAGGGTCTTCGGCACGGCACCGCCCCGCACCGCCCCCGGCCCGTCACCGCCCCGCACGGCCTCCGGCTCGGCGCCGCCCGGCACCGTCCCCGTGTCCGCCTCCGCGCCGCCCGGCACCGTCCCCGTGTCCGCCTCCGCGCCACACTGCATGATCCGCGGCAGCCGCAGCGCCATCACCGCGCCCAGCAGCAGCAGGCCCGCGCTCACCAGCAGCGTCAGGTGCAGCCCGTGCACGAAGGAGTCCCGCGCCACCTGGCGCAGCGCCGCCCCGGCCGGGCCGCCGAGCCGGTCGGCGACGTCGTAGGCCTCGCCCAGCGAGTGCCCGGCGGCGGCCGCGTCGGGGGCGGAGACGCCGGGGACCGAGCGCAGCCGGGGCGTGTAGGCGGCGTTCATCACGCTGCCGAGCAGCGCGATGCCGATGCCGGCGCCCAGCTGGTACGAGGTCTCGCCGATCGCCGCCGCGCCGCCGGCCCGGTCCGCCGGAGCCTCGCTGAGCATCGACTCGTAGGCGCCGAACAGCGTGGTCTCCAGGCCGAAGCCGAGCAGTACGAAGCCGGACAGCAGCAACGGCGCGTTGTCGGTGCCGCCCATCGCGGTCAGGGTCAGCACGGCGGCCGCCGTCAGGCAGAACCCGGCGGCAACCATCCGGCGCGGCCCGAACCGGCGCAGCACGCGCGCGCCCAGCAGGCCCGCCGCCATCGCCGCCACGGTCAGCGGCAGCAGCCGCAGTCCGGTGGCGAGCGGCGAGAGGCCGAGCACCAGCTGGAGGTACTGCGCGGCGATCAGCTCCAGGCCGACCAGGGCGAGCATCGCCAGCACGATGCAGCCCACCGAGGTGCTGAAGGCGGCCCTGCGGAACATGCGCAGGTCCACCAGCGGATGCGGCAGCCGCCGCTGGCGGCGCACGAAGACGACGAGGAGGGCCGCGCCGGCCAGCAGCGGCAGCAGGGTCAGCGGGCTCGCGGGGGCCTCGCCGCCGCCGAGCCGCTTGACGCCGAGGACGACGCCGAACAGCCCGGCCGCCGCCATCACCGCGCCGGTCACGTCCCAGGGGCCGTCGGCCCCGCCCCGGGACTCGGGCAACAGCATCCGCCCGACGGGGAGGCTGATCAGCATCAGCGGGATGTTGATCAGGAAGACCGAGCCCCACCAGAAGTGCTCCAGCAGGAAGCCGCCCAGCAGCGGGCCGACCGCCGCGCCGACCGCGGCGACCGCGCTCCACACGCCGATGGCGAGCGCGCGCTCGCGCCGGTCGGGGAAGGACTGGCGCAGGATCGACAGGGTCGCGGGCATGATCATGGCGCCGCCGACGCCGAGCAGGGCACGGGCGAGGATCAGCACCTCGGCCGTGTGCGCGCACGCCGCCACGGCGGAGGCCACGCCGAAGAGGCCGTAGCCGAGCAGGAGGACCCGTCTGCGTCCGACGCGGTCGCCGAGGGTGCCGAAGAGGATCAGCAGCGAGGCGCAGACCAGCGGGTAGACGTCGACGATCCAGAGCAGCTGGACGGCGCCGGGCCGCAGGTCCTCGCTGACCGCGGGGACCGCCACGTGCAGCACGGTCGCGTCGAGGGCGACGAGCAGCAGGCTGACGCAGAGGACGACGAGGACGACCCAGCGGTTGGCACCGGGCCCGGTCGCCCGACCCCGCGGCCGGACATCGGCCGTGGTCGTCCCGGACATGTACGTACCTCCCAGATCTTCCCTCGCGTGGGGCGCCGCGACAGGGGCTCCCTTGTCGTACGGCCGGGAAGAACGGTGTCCCCGGCCCGCGCTTGACCCACGGGGATGGCTCGTCAGCCTACGCGAGTCCGTCGCGGCCACACGTGGCGGACCTCTCACCCGACGGAGGGAACCCTTGTGGGGTACACCACGTCGCACCGGCTTGACCGCGCCCCGGCGAGCGGTCCGTTCCCCCGTCCGGTCGATAATCGAGCCCGTGACCGACCTGAGGACCGGCGTGGCCGCACCCCACGCCCCGCCCCCCGTCCCGCCCTCCGCATCGCTGCCGCGCCGGGCGGTGCCGGCCGTCCTCGGCTACGCGGCGGTCCGCGCTCTCGGGCTCGTGGTGCTGGCGGTGTGGAGCGCCGCGCGCGGCAAGAGCGCGCTGACGCTGCTGAGCGCGCGCTGGGACTCCCTCTGGTACGCACGGGTCGCCGAACTGGGCTACGGCTACCAGGTGCGGCTGCCGAACGGCGACGTCCACTCGAACCTGGCGTTCTTCCCGCTGCTGCCCTGGCTGGAGCGACTGCTGCACGCGGCCACCCCGCTGTCGTACGCGCACGCGGGACTCGTGGTGAGCCTCGTGGCCTCGCTCGCAGCGGCGGCGGGGATCTTCGCGGTGGCCGACCACCTGTACGGGCCACGGGTGGGTGTGTGCGCCGTACTCCTGTGGGCCGTCCTGCCGGTCGCGGCCGTGCAGTCGATGGCGTACAGCGAGTCGCTGTTCACGGCACTGGCGGCCTGGGCGCTGTACGCGGTGCTGACCGGGCGCTGGGTGAGCGCGGGCCTGCTCGCGGCGCTCGCGGGCCTGACCCGGCCGGTGGGCGGTGCGGTGGTGGCGGCGGTGTGGGTCGCGGCCGCGGTCTCGTTCGTGCGGGACCGAAGCGCGGCGCGCGCGGACGGCGCCCGACCGCCGACACGCGCCCCCTCTTGTTCCACCGCTCCCCCGTCGTCCACCGCTCCCCCGTCGTCCACCGCTCCCCCTTCGCCTTCCACCGCTCCCCCGTCGTCCACCGCGGCCCGTTCGTCCACCGCGGCCCGTTCGTCCACCGTGCGCCGTCTCCTCGGCATGGCCGTCGCTCCGCTCGGCGCGGCCGGCTACGTCCTGTGGGTCGGCCACCGCACCGGCAAGGGCCCGCTCGGCTATCTGGACGTGCAGGCCGGTTGGCGCAACGGCTTCGACGGCGGGTACGCCTTCGCGCGCTTCGTCGCCGAGAAGTTCACGTCTTTCCCCGGCGCGCTCGCCGGCGTCGGCCTGATCGTCGGCGTCGCGCTGCTGCTCTGGCTCTATGTCACCGGCGTGCGCCGGGGCCAGCCGCTCGGACTGCTCGTGTACACCGGCGTCGTGCTCGCGCTCGCGCTGTGCGCGTCGAGCTACTTCGGGTCCAAGCCCCGGCTGCTGCTGCCCGCCTTCCCGGTCCTCTTCCCTCTCGCCGCCGCGCTCGCCCGGCTGCGGACCCCCCGATCCGCCCTGGTCACGGCCGGGTTGGCGATCGTCTCGGCGGTCTACGGGGCGTTCTGGCTGAACGGCTCGGGGCCTCCGTGATCCACCCCGGCCGCCCGATGACACCCCGGAGAATTGCGGCCGAGGACCGGGTTAACGCATTTATAAGTGCCATATAAACAACACCCGGCATGATCAAAGGAATTACAGAGGACGGCCTCGCGCGATTGCGTAATCCGGTGAAATTCGGCCGCCCTTGAGAGGTTTCCCACATCACATCGTCATCACAAAGCCGCTGCTTCGACCGGGACCACAGCTCACTCGCTGTAACGTCGATTGGGTGCGTACCGAACGGAACCTCACCCGGCGTCTGGACCGGGTGTTCGCCAGGCTGGACCGCGAGCCGGAACGGCCGGCCCATATCGACGTGCCGGTGATGAGCCGGCACCGGGTCGTGCTGTTCTCCGCGACCCTCGCCTTCTACCTGGCGATCGTGTGGGCCGTGGTGACCACCTCCTGGCTCGTCCGGCTCGACTGGCAGGTCATGTTCTTCCGGCCGTACCAGCAGTGGCCGCAGATCCACGCCTTCCTCGACTATTACGTGGTGCTCGGCCAGCGCGGCCCCACCGCCGTGATGGTCGCGGCCTGGCTCGGCTGGCGCTCCTGGCGGCAGCACACGCTCCGTCCGCTGCTCACCCTCGCCACCTCGCTCCTGCTGCTGAACGTCACGGTCGGCGCCGCCAAGTACGGCATGGGGCGGCTCGGTCCGCACTACGCGACCGTGATCGGCTCGAACGAGATGGTCCGGGGCGGCGATATATTTCCCAGCGGCCACACCGCCAACGCGGTGGTCACCTGGGGCATCCTGGCCTATCTGGCCTCCACCCCCCACGCCCGCCGCTGGCTTTCGGCGGTCTCCGCGATCACCTCGCTCGGCGTCGGCCTCACCACCGTCTACCTCGGTACGCACTGGCTCAGCGACGTGCTCCTCGGCTGGGCCGCCGGCCTGCTGATCCTGCTCGCCCTGCCCTGGTTCGAGCCGCTGATCGCCCGGACCGAGGTGTGGCTGTTCGACCTGCGCGACCGCTGGCGCGCCCGCCGCAGCCGGCCCGTGCCCGAACCGGTCCGCCCCGTCGCCCCGGTGGTGTTCACCTCGCCGCGCGGCGCCCCGGCCGAACAGTCCGCACCGGCCCGCGAGCCGGTCTCCTCGACCCGCGCCTCCCGGGGCCTGGCGCACCTGGCGCCCGGACCGCACACGGCCCGCTCGGAACGCAGCCCGGTCACCCCGGTGGGCCCCCGCCGCCCGCCGGGCGCCGACCGGGCACCGCGCGGCACCTCCCCGGCCCGCCCCCTCACCGGCGGCTGACGGCCCGGCGGGCTCCGGTACGCACCCCGGCCCACGCCATGGCGAAGGCCCCGCTCCCCTTCCCGGGAGCGGGGCCTTCGTCATGTCCACGCTGGTGCGGTCAGCCCTTCCAGGAGCGGGCCACCCGGCCGTCCCGCACCTCGAAGTTGAGCCGCCCGACCCGGTACTCCATGGTGATGATCGCGCCCGGCGGCAGCGACCGCACGGTCGACCAGCCACGCTCCCGGGCGAGCCGTTCGGCCTGCTCGGCGTCGAGGCCGACGTACCCGTCCGGGCTGTCCTGGGGCTCCGCCGGCGGAGTGGGAATCGGTGCCATACGACCACGCTAGGACGACACACGCGGTGACGGAAGCCGGGCGCGGCAGGGTAAGAGCAAGATCAGACTCCCGTCACACTTCTGTCACAGCTTCCGGGGGATCGTTTCGATCGAACTCCCTCACCCGATCGGATGTTTCCGTACCGCCCGACGGGGGATTCGAACAGAATTCCCGCATGTCGCGACGCTCCCTCGAATTACCCGGCGGAAAGTGCCTCGGCGAGGATCGGGACGGGTCCCCGGAAGCCTGATTCCCCGGAGGCAATCCGGCGCTATGCCACGGAGCTGACGGCCCATGGGAAATTTCACGGATTCCGCACATCCCGGCGCGCGGCGGCGGACACCGGTCCGGGACCGGCAGGCGTCGCACCCTCCCCCGCGGCGCGACTTCAGACCCGCGCCGTTCGACCCGCGCCCTCCGGCCCATACCGCGCGGGCCCCCCGGCCGGAGCCGAGGGGCCGTTCACAGGGAGGCGCGACGCCGCGGTCGCCGTCGGCTCAGAAGGTCAGGTGCGTTCCGGGGACGATGAGGTCGGGGTCGTTGCCGACGACGGCCCTGTTGGCCGCGTAGAGGCGGTGCCAGTCGACGCCGTGCCGTGCGGCGATCCCGGACAGGGTGTCGCCCTCGCGCACGGTGTAGCCGCCCGTGCCCCGGGACGGGTGTCGCTGGGTCTTCGGCGCCTTCGGCGTCGTCGAGGTCCGGGAAGGGGCCGGCCGCTTCGTCGTGCTGCCCTTGTCGAGGCTCACCTGGGAGGGGGCGGAGCCCATGGCTCCCGCGCGCCCGGCGCAGACCGGCCAGGCGCCCCAGCCCTGGGCCCGCTGGACCCGCGTCGCGACGGCGATCTGCGCGCTCCTGGAGGCCCGGTCGGCCGTGGGGGCGTACGCGGCGCCGCCGTACGCGCGCCAGGTGTGGGCGGAGAACTGAAGTCCGCCGTAGTAGCCGTTGCCGGTGTTGATGTGCCAGTTGCCGCCGCTCTCGCACCGGGCGATGCGGTCCCACACCCCGTTGTCCGCGGCGGCGGCGCTGCCGGTCGCGGCCAGCAGTCCCAGCGGGGCCAGCAGCGCGGCGCCGGCGAGTGCGGCCGTCGTACGGCCCCTGCGGGCGCTGTCGTCACGGGCGGTGGTACGGCTGGTATCGGCACACTCGGACATGTAACTCCCTCTCGGACAACCCGGGTTCCCCCGGGCGGAGCGCGTCATCCCGCGCAGGACCGCGGTTCGTCGCGCCCGCCCCGTCCGTGCCCCCGGTGCCGGCGATGACGCGATGCCGGCGCCGGGTGACGGACGAACCCGAGCGGTGCTCGTTGCACACGGCGGAGGAATGTAGGGAACGCGGGCGCCGGACATCAACCAAATGACCGTCGTGCCAGGCCAGTTGACGGTTACCGTCGGTATCGGCGATTTCCGGACACCCACTACATCCACTGATTTACCGACTTCTCACCCCTGCCGGACGTCTTCCTGTGAGCCACCTCACCCGTTCAAGCGGCTTGACCTGACGGCGAGTTGACAGGGAGTGGCCGATTCCGTACCGAAGGTGACCCTGCGCGGCGGTTGGTTCGAACCGGTGCTCCGCCATGCGTGACCCCCACCACAGGACGCCCGTTGTCTTCTTCATGAGCCCGGAACCCTGGGGCTCATCGGCCGGGAGCCACCCGACCGGTCCAGCACGCATCCCAAGGGAGCCACCCGTGCCGCGCATGCTCGACGTCAGTGACGCCGTACGCGCCGAGATCGGCGACGAAGAAGCCGACCGGCTGCTCGCCGGAGAGAACGCCCCGGGCAGTTACGACTGCACGTCCTGCCGCACCCCGGGCGACTCCGAGCAGGAGCGCACCAGCACCGTCCTCTTCGTCGGCGAGGAGACCGCGGTCCTCGCCTTCGCCCACGCCAGCTGCCTGCCCTCGCAGGTCGTCCAGGTCACCGAGGAGCAGTTGCAGGGCGCCGTCCGCTCCATCGGCGCGCAGTTCGACGGCGGCGAGCCGGAACGCCCCGCGCCCGAGCAGGCGGTGCTCGGCGTGACCAGCGGACTCGTCCTGATCGAGGGCGAGTTGCACCCCGCGCTGGTGGTCGAGCCGACCTCGCCCATCGTGCGTCCGGGCACCGCCGGCCTCGGGGACGACTTCCTGCCGCTCCTCGTCGAGCAGGGCTTCATGCCGGTGACCGAGCTGGTCGCGGTGCCACCGGTGCTGCACGGCTGGTCGGTGCTGCTGGCCGTGGGCCAGCTGCACGCGGTCCTCCAGCCGGGCCCGCCCGGCGGCCACCCGGTCGCCTGGTGGCAGGCCCACCAGCCGCTCCAGGTCACCGACGGCTGGCGGGCCGCGGCCAACAAGCACCAGCAGGTGCTGATGTTCGCCGCGCCGGTGGGCTCCATCGGCCGCCAGCCGCGCGAGGACCTGCTGCGGGACTCGCTCGACAAGGCCGCCGCCAACGGCAGGTTGGTGGCGGCGGCGCTGCCGCTCGCGGGGACCTGAGCCGCGCGCAAAGGAAGGTCGCGAAACCGCATCCCTTCCCGTGCGCCGTCGTTTGGACATACGTGCACGCATACGACACTTCGCCCCGACGGTCCTCGTTCTCCTCCGTTCCGTCCGCCCGGACGGGGCAGGAAGGGGCGGGTGGTGCCTCGGCCACGCCCATCTTCGACATGCTCGCCGCGGAGTGGGTCAAGGCCTTTCGCACACTGCCGGGCGACCGCAGCGGCGAGGAGGGGCTGAGGTTCGTCCCCTTCGGTCTGCCGGACCGCACGGGGTGGTCGTACGGCGGCCACCGGGCGGGGTCGTTCAGCAGCTCGTACAGCGCCTACAGCGCGGGGGCGTACAGCGCCCGTCAGCAGTCGCAGTGGCAGCGCGTCGGCACCGTCGGGCGGCCGCAGCAGGACACCGGGATGCACCATGTGCCCGCGGCGCTGCCACCCGGACCGCGCCGCGGCGCGTGACACCCGCACACGCGAAGGGCGGCCCCTGGGAACAGGGGCCGCCCTTCGCGTCGTACCGCGCCTACTTCTTCTTCGTGCCGCGCTTCTCGCGCACCCGGACCGAGATGTGGATCGGGGTGCCCTCGAAGCCGAACTCCTCGCGCAGGCGGCGCTCGATGAAGCGTCGGTAGCCCGCCTCGATGAAGCCGGAGGCGAAGAGCACGAAGCGCGGGGGCTTGGTGCCGGCCTGGGTGCCGAAGAGGATGCGCGGCTGCTTGCCGCCCCGGACCGGGTGCGGGTGGGACGCGACCAGCTCGCCGAGGAAGGCGTTGAGCCGGCCGGTGGGGACGCGGGTCTCCCAGCCGGCGAGGGCGGTCTCGATGGCCGGGACCAGCTTCTCCATGTGGCGGCCGGTACGCGCCGACACGTTCACCCGGGGCGCCCAGGCGACCTGGGCCAGCTCGGTCTCGATCTCCCGCTCCAGGTAGTAGCGGCGCTCCTCGTCCAGCGTGTCCCACTTGTTGTAGGCGATGACCATCGCACGGCCCGCCTCCACGGCCATGGTGACGATCCGCTGGTCCTGGACCGAGATGTTCTCCGAGGCGTCGATCAGGACGACCGCGACCTCGGCCTTCTCCACGGCCGCCGCGGTGCGCAGCGAGGCGTAGTAGTCGGCGCCCTGCTGGAGGTGGACACGCTTGCGGATGCCCGCCGTGTCCACGAACTTCCAGGTGACGCCGCCCAGTTCGATCATCTCGTCGACCGGGTCGCGGGTGGTGCCCGCCAGCTCGTTGACGACGACGCGCTCCTCGCCGGCGACCTTGTTCAGCAGGGAGGACTTGCCGACGTTCGGGCGGCCGATGAGCGCGATGCGGCGGGGGCCGCCGACGGCGGTGCCGAAGGACTGCTCGGGCGCCTCGGGCAGCGCCTCCAGGACGGCGTCCAGCATGTCGCCGGTGCCGCGGCCGTGCAGCGCGGAGACCGGGTGGGGCTCGCCGAGGCCCAGGTTCCACAGGTACGCCGCGTCGGCCTCGCCGCTCGGGCCGTCGACCTTGTTGGCGCACAGCACCACGGGCTTGCCGGCCTTGCGCAGCAGTCGTACGACCGCCTCGTCGGTGTCGGTCGCGCCGACCTTGGCGTCGACCACGAAGACCACCGCGTCGGCGGCCTCGATCGCGTACTCGGCCTGGGCGGCCACGGAGGCGTCGATACCGAGGACGTCCTGCTCCCAGCCGCCGGTGTCGACGACCTTGAAGCGGCGGCCGGCCCACTCGGCCTCGTAGGTGACGCGGTCGCGGGTGACGCCGGGCTTGTCCTCGACGACCGCCTCGCGGCGGCCGATGATCCGGTTCACCAGGGTCGACTTGCCGACATTGGGGCGGCCGACGACGGCGAGCACGGGCAGCGGGCCGTGGCCCGCCGCCTCGATGGCGCCCTCGACGTCCTCGATGTCGAAGCCCTCTACCGCGGCGAGCTCCATGAACTCCGCGTACTCGGCGTCGCCGAGAGCCCCGTGCTCGTACTCGTGCTCTGCCGAGCCGTCGGGCTGGATGTCGTCGGTCATGAAGTCCGTACCTCGTCGTTCATCGTGGTGATCGGTGGAACAGGCCCTGGTGGGCATATCCCTCGATGGGCTGATCCACTACTCAAGTGTCGCCTAGCGCCCGGTCAGGCGCCTGGCGTTTTCCAGGTGGCCGGTGAGCTGCTTCTGGATGCGCTCGGTCGCCTCGTCCAGCGCCCGGCGCGTGCGCCGCCCGGAGCCGTCGCCCGCGTCGAACGGGTCGCCGAAGACGACGTCGACGCGCGAGCGCAGCGGGGGCAGCGCCTTTATCAACCGCCCCGGGCGGTGGGAGCTTCCCAGTACGGCCACGGGCACGATCGGCGCTCCGCTGCGGACCGCGAAGTAGGCGAGGCCCGCGCGCAGCGAGGCGAAGTCGCCGTCGCCCCGGGTGCCCTCCGGGAAGATGCCGAGGACTCCCCCGGCGTCCAGGATCCCGAGGGCCTGGGTGATGGCGGCGCGGTCGGCGGCCGCGCGGTCCACCTTCAGCTGGCCGATGCCGGTCAGGAAGGCGTCCAGCGGGCCGACGAACGCCTCCTTCTTGATCAGGAAGTGCGTCGGGCGGGGCGCCACGCCCATGACCATGGGGCCGTCGATGTTGTGGGAGTGGTTGACCGCGAGGATCACCGGGCCGCTGGCGGGCACCTTCCAGGCGCCCAGCACGCGCGGCTTCCACAGCCCGTACATCAGGCCGACGCCGATGCGCCGGCCGACCTCGGCGCCCCTTGCGGAGGGGAGGTCCACGTCCCGTCTCCCGGAGGGCAGGCTCACTTCGCCGCCCGCTTCTCCTCGACCAGGGTGACGACGCACTCGATGACCTGGGCGAGGGTGAGCTCGGTGGTGTCCACCTCGACCGCGTCGTCGGCCTTGGCGAGTGGGGAGGTCTTGCGGCTGGAGTCGGCGGCGTCGCGCTTGATCAGCGCCTCGCGGGTGGCGTGCAGGTCGGCGCCCTTCAGCTCACCGCTGCGCCGGGCGGCGCGGGCTTCCGGGGAGGCGGTGAGGAAGATCTTCAGGTCGGCGTCGGGCAGCACGGTCGTGCCGATGTCGCGGCCCTCGACCACGATGCCGCGCTCGGCGCCGGTGGCCAGCGAGCGCTGCAGCTCGGTGATCCGGGTGCGCACCTCGGGCACCGCGCTGACCGCGCTGACCTTGGAGGTGACCTCCTGGGTGCGGATCGGCGCGGACACGTCGACACCGTCGACCGTGATGGTCGGGGCGGCCGGGTCGGTGCCGGAGACGATCTCGGGCTTGCCGGCGACGGCCGCGATGGCGGTCGGGTCCGCCAGGTCGATGCCGTTGTGCACCATCCACCAGGTGATCGCCCGGTACTGGGCGCCGGTGTCCAGGTAGCTCAGGCCGAGCTGCGCGGCCACGGCCTTCGACGTGCTCGACTTGCCCGTGCCGGAGGGACCGTCGATCGCGACGATCACGGGCTTGGCGGTCGGGGCGGCGCCGTTTTCCACGGGGGGACACCTTCCTGGTGCGGTGTGGGCGGGGTCGGGGTGCGAGAGCGCCCCGCACAAGGTTACTGGGTGTGGGTCACTCGTCCGGACGCACGCCGCCGCCCCCGTGACCGCCCCACGCTCATCGCCGCCCTCGCTTCCGCCACCGCCTCCCGCGCCTCGCCGCCCGGCGCCGGCCCCCGCCGGCCTACTGGCGCAGTGCCCAGCCCCGCTCGCGCAGCGCGCTGGAGAGCACCGGCACGGCCTGCGGCTCCACCATGAGCTGCACCAGACCGGCCTGCTGTCCGGTGGCGTGCTCGATGCGCACGTCCTCGATGTTGACCCCGGCGCGGTCCGCGTCGGCGAAGATGCGCGCCAGCTGACCGGGCTGGTCGTCGATGAGCACGACGACGGTCTCGTACACCCGCGGCGCGCTGCCGTGCTTGCCGGGCACCCGGACCTGGCCCGCGTTGCCGCGGCGCAGCATGGCCTCGATGCCGGAGCTGCCGGTACGGCGCTTGTCCTCGTCGGAGGACTGGAGGGCGCGCAGGGCGCCCACGGTCTCCTCCAGGTCGGCCGCCACGTCGGCGAGCAGGTCGGCGACCGGGCCCGGGTTGGCGGAGAGGATGTCGATCCACATGCGCGGGTCGGAGGCGGCGATCCGGGTCACGTCCCGGATGCCCTGGCCGCACAGCCGTACGGCGGCCTCGTCGGCGTGCTCCAGGCGCGCGGCGACCATGCTGGAGACCAGATGGGGCATGTGGGAGACGAGGGCGACGGCGCGGTCGTGGGCGTCGGCGTCCATGACGACGGGGACGGCCCGGCAGTGCGAGACCAGTTCCAGGGCGAGGTTGAGCACCTCGGTGTCGGTGTCCCGGGTGGGGGTGAGCACCCAGGGGCGGCCCTCGAAGAGGTCGCCGGTGGCTGCCAACGGGCCCGACTTCTCCCGGCCGGACATCGGGTGCGTGCCGAGGTACGCCGAGAGGTCCACGCCGAGCGCCTCCAGCTCGCGGCGCGGGCCGCCCTTGACGCTGGCCACGTCCAGGTAGCCGCGGGCCAGTCCCCGGCGCATGGCGTCGGCGAGGATCGCGGCCACGTGGGCGGGCGGCGCGGCGACGATCGCCAGGTCGACGGGGCCCTCGGGGGGCGCCTCGGTGCCGGCGCCGAGCGCTGCGGCGGTGCGGGCCTGCTCCGGGTCGTGGTCGGCGAGGTGCACGGTGACGCCACGCCGCGTCAGGGCCAGCGCGGCGGAGGTGCCGATCAGGCCGGTGCCGATGACGAGGGCGGTTCTCACTGGGCGATGTCCTTGCGCAGGGCGGCCGCGGCGCCGAGGTAGACGTGGGCGATGTCGGCGCGGGGCCGGTCCGATTCGATGTGGGCGAGGACGCGGACGACGCGCGGCATGGCACCGGCGATGTCCAGCTCCTGGGCGCAGATCAGGGGTACGTCGACGATGCCGAGCCCCCGGGCGGCGGCCGCCGGGAAGTCGCTGTGCAGGTCGGGGGTGGCGGTGAACCAGATGCTGATCAGGTCGTCCGCGGTCAGCCCGTTCCGCTCCATGACGGCGGTGAGCAGGGCCCCGACCTGCTCGTCCATGTGACCGGCCTCGTCCCGCTCCAGTTGGACGGCCCCCCGGACCGCTCGTACCGCCACGGCGCTGCTCCTCGCTGACAGGTGTTGTCGTGCTCGCCCGTCCAGCGTAGTCAGCCCGCGTGGGCAGGGCGCGCGACGCCCGATCGCTGAGACGATGCGCATGGCCGGTTCCATCCGGTTTCGACGCCTGTGTTCAGGCTCCGGTGCCTGCATCCGGGCACCGGTTATCCGCATCCCGACATGTGTACGGAGTGGTGACATGACCCAGGGCGCGACGCGGCGCACGGTGATCGCGACGGGCGCGGCGGCGCTCGCGACCGGCTGCGGCAGCAACAACGGCGGCGACACGAGCGCCGCGGCCGACAGCACCGGCAGCCCCTCGCCGACGGATCCGACGAGTCCCATGACCACGGCGTCCCCGGCCGCGACGGGCACCTCCCCGGCGGCCGACACGAAGAAGCTGGCGAGCACCAGCGACATCCCCGAGGGGGGCGGCAAGGTCTTCGACGCGCAGAAGATCGTGGTGACGCAGCCGTCCAAGGGGCGGTTCAAGGCGTTCTCGGCGGTCTGCACGCACATGGGCTGCACGGTGAGCCGCGTGCAGAACGGCACTATCGACTGCCCCTGTCACGGCAGCCGCTTCAAGATCGAGGACGGCTCGGTGGCCGACGGTCCCGCGACCAAGCCGCTGGCCGAGCACCCGATCAAGGTCGACGGAAACTCCATCCAGCTGGGCTGAGGTGCCGCGTAGGCTCCGGGCATGCAGCCCGAGGACCTGGTACGCGACCACACGATCTACGCCTGCGTCATGGGCTCCCGGGCCTTCGGCCTGGCCACGGACGCGAGCGACACCGACCGGCGGGGCGTGTACCTCGCCCCCACCGCCCTGTTCTGGCGGTTCGAGAAGCCGCCGACGCATGTGGAGGGGCCGGGCGAGGAACGGTTCTCCTGGGAGTTGGAACGGTTCTGCGAGCTGGCGCTGCGCGGCAACCCGAACATCCTGGAGTGCCTGCACTCCCCGCTGGTGGAGCACCTGGACGACACGGGCCGCGAACTGCTGTCCCTGCGCGGCGCGTTCCTCTCCCGCAAGGCGTACGACACCTTCACCCGCTACGCCCTGGGCCAGCGCAGGAAGCTGGACGCGGACGTACGGACGACGGGCGCCCCGCGCTGGAAGCACGCCATGCACCTGCTGCGGCTGCTGACGAGCTGCCGCGATCTGCTGCGCACCGGCGAGTTGCGCATCGACGTGGGCGAGGAGCGCGAGCCGCTGCTGGCGGTGAAGCGGGGCGAGGTGTCCTGGACCGAGGTCGAGGCATGGATGGCCCGGCTCGGCGCCGACGCCGAGGAGGCCCTGCACCGCACCCCCCTGCCACCCGAACCGGACCACGCCCGGGTGGCCGACTTCCTGTTCCGGACCCGCCGGGCCTCGGCCCTGGAGTCCGCCCTGCTCGCGTGACGCGTCCGGGTCGCACCGCGCGGGGTCCGCGGCCCGCGGCCCGGCTCCCGTGCCCGCACCCCGTACGAGGTCGGCGACACGGCCCGCGACTGTCCTCCGGGACCGGTGCGCGGCCTCGTCCGGCCGACGGGGCGCGGGCCGCGGGGCCGGCGGAACACGGGCCGGGGGCGGGTGGAACACAGGCCGGAGGGCGGACCACAGGCCGGAGGGCGGACCACAGGCCGGAAGCGGGGCCGGTTCGACAGGTGCCTCGGCGGATCGCGCGCAGGCGCGGCTCGGCCCAGCCGCTTCGGCGGCGCCCACGCGCCAGGACCGGCGGTCGCGTCGGCATCCGCCCCGGGGCTCTCGGCGCGGCGGCGGTCGGCCGCCACGCCCGCCCTGAGGCGCCGGGCATCCCCCACCCGCACGCCGCACCCGGAACCCCTCACCGACGGCACGGCACGGGGCGCCACTCGGACGTCCACGCCCTCGGGGACGGCACAGGGGCCGCCACCGGAAGCCCACACCCCCGCAGCCGGACACGAGGCCGACCCGGAAGCCCACACCCCGCAGCCGCCCAGCGGACCACCCCGCGAACCCACCCCCGCACAGCCGGACACGAGACCGGCCCGGAAGCCCGCACCCGCGCAGCCGGGTGGGCGCCGCCGGGCCCCCGCCCAGCCGGGTGGAGCCGGTCCGGACGCCTCAGGCGCCCAGCCGGGCCGGGGTCGAGCCGATGCGCCGGTCGTCCAGGCGCACGCGTACGACGAAGTCGTGCAGCGCCTCGTGACCGCCGGCCGTGTCCGGCAGGGCGGAGGTGGACTGGGCCTCGTCGAGGGCCGTGTGCAGACGCTCCACGTCGGCGGCGACGCGTACCTGGTCGACGCCGGAGAACGTCCCGTGCTCCCGCTCCGCCTTGGCGGCGATCAGCTCGGACACGTAGGAGGGCGCGTCCAACTCCTCGACGAGGGTCGGCAGATGGGCCTGCACCTCGCCGGTGCGCATGAGGTGGACGCCGGTGAGCAGCACCCGGAACGTGTAGAGCAGCGGCTTGAGCTCACCGGTCTTCTCGAACAGCCGCCACTGGGTGACCGCGAACCCCCGGTAGTGGTGGGCGTGATGGCTGGTGATCACGCCCGGGGCGAGGGCGGCCAGCTCCCGGTGCGCGTCGGTGGTGTGCACGACGAGCGGGGACAGCAGCTGCTCCAGCACATAGCCGTTGCGGCGCAGCATCAGCCGTACGAACTTGCGCAGGTCGTGCGTGACGAGGTCCAGCTCGGCGCCGTGGCGCACCCAGGTCTTCGACCGGGTCTCCTCCGGCTCGCGCAGGCCCAGGAGCTCGGTGGCGGGCAGCAGGTGGACGCCCCTGAGGTCCACGTCCGAGTCCTGCGAGGGGAAGCCGTACAGATGGGCCCCGGAGACGGTGGCGAACAGCAGGGGATCGGGCTGTTCGGCGACCACGGGCGCGAGGTCTATGTCGAGGTTGTCGATCATGGGCCTAAGCGTCCCAGAGTGTGCCCAGCGCCAACAGGTCCTCCCGGTACTCGATGCGCTCCGCCCAGTCGGCGGGCCAGGCGTCCGCGCCGAGCCACGCGCCCGCGAACGCGCCGGTCAGGCAGGCGATAGAGTCCGAGTCGCCGGCGGTGCAGGCCGCCCGGCGCAGGGCCGTCAGCGGCTCGTCGGGGAAGAGCAGGAAGCACAGCAGCCCGGTGGCGAAAGCCTCCTCGGCGATCCAGCCCTCGCCGGTGGCCAGGCACGGGTCGGCCGCCGGGGAAGAGGTGCGCACGGCCGCCTGGAGCCGGTCCAGGATCGCCAGGCACTCGTCCCAGCCGCGCGCGATGAAGTGCTCCGGGCCGGGGTCCTGGGCGCGGGCCCACAGGTCGCCGAGCC
Source organism: Streptomyces hygroscopicus subsp. hygroscopicus (assembly GCF_030269125.1). GTDB lineage: Bacteria > Actinomycetota > Actinomycetes > Streptomycetales > Streptomycetaceae > Streptomyces > Streptomyces hygroscopicus_C. Next base: position 117,440 of record NZ_BSSM01000019.1, read on the forward strand.
AGGCGTGGTCGTAGCGGGTGCGGTGCGCGAGGGCGTAGTCGCGCAACTCCCCCACGAGAGCGGCCGGTTCGGTGCCCTGGGCGAGCAACCGGACGGCACGGGCGGTGAGGTCGGAGGCGGCCAGCGCGGTGGGGTGGCCGTGGGTGAGCCCGGACTGCAACTGGGCGGCGCCCGCCCGCTGTTCGTCACTGAGGCCGGGAGCGAGCCCGATCGGCGCGACACGCATGTTGGCGCCACAGCCCTTGGAGCCGGTCTGGCTGGCGTCCTGCCAGGCGCTGCTCCCCGCCGCCAGCAGCCGGCAGGCGGTGAGGCAGGTGTTGCCCGGGGCCCGGTCGTTGTCGGGCGAGCGGTACCAGTCCACGAACTCCGCGCGCACCGGCCGTTCCAGCCGCTCGGGCGCGAGGGGGCCGCGCTCCATGGCGGTACGCAGGCCCCGGCCGAGGGCGAGGGTCATCTGGGTGTCGTCGGAGACGCGGGCGCGCTGCGGCAGCGGCATCTCCCGCCAGGGTCCGAACATCGACTCGATCAGCTCGACGGTCTTGAACTCGGTCGGGAAGCCGAGGGCGTCCCCGAGGGCGAGGCCGAGGAGCGAGCCGGTCGCGGGCCGCTTGGACATGTAGATCATCCCCCTTTATCGTCACGGTGACAATAAAGGGGGACGGTGATCAGCGCAAGACGCGTCCGGAGACCGCCCGGGTCCGCCTAGAGGTCGACTTCCTTCATCAGCATGCCGACCTCGGTGTTCGACAGGCGGCGCAGCCAGCCGGACTTCTGGTCGCCCAGGGTGATCGGACCGAAGGCGGTGCGCACCAGCTTGTCGACCGGGAAACCGGCCTCGGCGAGCATGCGGCGCACGATGTGCTTGCGGCCCTCGTGCAGGGTCACCTCGACCAGGTAGTTCTTGCCGGTCTGCTCCACCACCCGGAAGTGGTCCGCGCGCGCGTAGCCGTCCTCCAGCTGGATGCCGTCCTTCAGCCGCTTGCCGAGGTCGCGCGGGATCGGCCCGACGATGTGCGCGAGATACGTCTTCTGCACGCCGTACTTGGGGTGGGTGAGGCGATGCGCCAGCTCGCCGTGGTTGGTGAGCAGGATGACGCCCTCGGTCTCGGTGTCGAGCCGGCCGACGTGGAAGAGCCGCGTCTCACGGTTGGTGACGTAGTCGCCGAGGCACTGGCGGCCCTCCGGGTCCTCCATGGTGGAGACGACACCGGCGGGCTTGTTCAGCGAGAAGAACTGGTACGACTGGGTCGCCACGGTCAGGCCGTCGACCTTTACCTCGTCCTTCTCCGGGTCGACCCGCTTGCCCTGCTCGGTGACGATCTCGCCGTTGACCTCGACGCGGCACTGCTCGATCAGTTCCTCGCAGGCGCGGCGGGAGCCGTAGCCCGCGCGGGCGAGGACCTTCTGGAGCCGCTCGCCCTCCTGCTCGGCGCCCGGGAAGGTCTTGGGCAGCTTGATGTCCTTCTTGCCCGCGTACCGGTCCCGGTTGCGCTCCTCGACCCGCGTCTCGTACTCGCGCGAGCGGGAGGGCGTCGTACGACCGCCCTGCTGGGGCCGCTTGGGGCCGCCCTTGGCGCCGCCCCGCGCCGCGCCGCCGCGCCCCGACTTGGGGCCGTCCTGGGTGGCGCCGGGACCCACGTCGTAGCGGCGCTCCTCCGGGCGGGGCTTGCGGGGACGGCCCTGCCCCTGCCGCTCGTCCCGGTTGTTGCCGGCGCCGCGGTAGTTACCGCGCCCGCCACTCTTGCCGCTGCCGCTGCTTCGCATCAAAGTTCCGTCTTAGTCGTCTGCGTCCTCTGCACCGGGCGCGTCGGGCGCGTCCGGGTCGAACGACGGAACCCCTTCCTGGGTCTCGGCCTCGATCGCCTCCGCCTCCGGGAGGAAGGGCGCGAGCTCCGGAAGTTCGTCCAGGCCGCGCAGGCCCATCCGCTCCAGGAAGTAGTTCGTCGTCCTGTACAGGATCGCACCTGTTTCGGGTTCCGCGCCCGCCTCCTCGACCAGACCGCGCTGGAGCAGGGTGCGCATCACACCGTCGCAGTTCACTCCGCGCACGGCGGAGACCCGGCTGCGGCTGACCGGCTGGCGGTAGGCGACGACCGCGAGGGTCTCCAGCGCGGCCTGGGTGAGCCGGGCGGTCTGGCCGTCCAGGACCAGGCGTTCCACGGCGGGCGCGTAGGCGGCGCGGGTGTAGAAGCGCCAGCCGCCCGCGACCTGGCGCAGTTCGAAGCCGCGGCCCTGCACGGTGTACTCGTCGGCCAGCGCGCGCAGCGTGTCCGCGATCTGCCGCCGCGGCCGCTCCAGGATCCTGGCCAGGTGCTCCTCGGTCGCGGGCTCGTCCACGACCATGAGAACGGCCTCCAGAGCGGGCCGCAGCTCCAGCCCGGCGACGGCGCCCCGACCCGCCGGGGCCTCGGGGGTCTCGGGGGTCTCGGTGGTCTCGCTCACGGCTTCCTCTCCTCCTCGGGCTCCTCGGGCTGCTCGGGCGGCCGGTCGAACTCGTCGGTGACCACCGGGGCCGCGGCCTCCCCACCGGTCCAGCGCACCAGCAGCTCGCCCAGGGCGGCCTCCTGGTCCAGGGCGACGGCCTTCTCCCGGTACAGCTCCAGGAGCGCCAGGAAGCGGGCCACGACGGTGAGCGTGTCGTCGGTGTCCGCCACCAGCGCCCGGAAGCTGGCCTCCCCCAGCTCGCGCAGTCGCGCGACGACGATCCCCGCCTGCTCCCGCACGCTGACCAGCGGGGTGTGGATGTGGTCGACGTACACCTGCGGCTTGGGCCGGGGCTGCATCGCCTTGACCGCGAGCTTCGCGAACCCCTCGGGCCCGATACTGATCACGACCTCGGGCAGCAGCTCGGCGTGCTCGGGCTCCAGGCCGACGGTACGGGGGTACCGCCGGGCCTCCTCGTCGACGCGCGCGTCGAAGATGTCGGCGATCCGCTTGTACGCCCGGTACTGGAGCAGCCGCGCGAACAGCAGGTCCCGCGCCTCCAGCAGTGCCAGGTCGCCCTCGTCCTCCACCTCGGCGGCGGGCAGCAACCGGGCCGCCTTGAGATCGAGCAGAGTGGCCGCGACGACCAGGAACTCGGTCGTCTGGTCCAGGTCCCAGTCGGGGCCCATCGCGCGGATGTGCGCCATGAACTCGTCGGTGACCTTGGACAGTGCGACCTCGGTGACGTCCAGCTTGTGCTTGGAGATCAGCTGGAGGAGCAGGTCGAAGGGGCCCTCGAAGTTGGCGAGGCGGACCTTGAAGACGCCGTCGGGTGCCTCTTCGGAGGCGCTCTCCCCGGGTCCGGCGGGCGCGGGCTCCGCGGGCGCGCCGGGTTCCCCGGCGACGACTGCCACGGCGGGCGCTTCGGCAGGTTCCTCGGTGACTGCCACGGCGGGCTCCGCGACCACGTCAGCGGGTCCCTCGGCGACGACTGCCACGGCGGGCGCTTCGGCCGCGTCGGCGGATTCCCCGGTGCCGGCGGTGCCGGGCACCTCTCGGGGCGCCCCCGGCCCCCGCCCCAGCGCACGCCGACGGCCGGCGTCGCCGGGGAGGACGGAGCGGTCGTACGAGGTCATGGCCCCCGCAGGCTACCGCTAACGCCCGCGCAGCCGCCGTACGAGGATGCTCGCGTCCCCGCGGGACTCCAGGTCCGCCAGCACCACGGCCACCGCCTCGCGCACGATGCGGCCGCGGTCCACCGCCAGCCCGTGCTCGCCCCGGAGCACCAGACGCGCGTGCTCCAGGTCCATCAGTTCCTCGGCGGAGACGTACACCGTGATCTTCTCGTCGTGCCGCTCGCGCCCGCTGGGCCGCCGGTTCGCCGCCCGCCCCCGCTGCTTGCGCGGCTGGGCGGCGGCAGCGGCACCGTCCGGCGCGGACTGCCGGCGCCGGGCCGGGGACTCGGCGTCGGCGGAGTCCGCCTCCGCCGCCACGTGCTCCGCCCCCTCGCCGTCCCCGTTCCGCACGGGTACGGCCTGCGGCGCGTCCTCGGCGGCGGCCACGTCGTCGCTGTCCGGCGCGGGTGCCGGCACCCGGGCCTCACCGCCCGCGGCGCGCCGGGGACTCGACGGCTGCAGCGCCGTGCCCCCTGTCGTACGGAAGAGTTCGTCGGCCCCCGGCAGACTCACTCGGCGTGACACCGGGCGAGCACCTCCCTGGCGAGCTGGCGGTAGGCGGCGGCGCCGACGGAGTTGGAGGCGTACGTGGTGATCGGTTCACCGGCGACCGTGGTCTCCGGGAAGCGGACCGTACGCCCGATGACCGTGTGGTAGACGTGGTCGTCGAACGCCTCGACCACGCGGGCCAGCACCTCGCGGCTGTGGACCGTGCGCGAGTCGTACATGGTGGCGAGGATGCCGTCCAGCTCCAGGTCGGGGTTGAGCCGTTCCTGGACCTTCTCGATGGTCTCGGTCAGCAGGGCCACACCGCGCAGCGCGAAGAACTCGCACTCCAGCGGCACGATCACCTTGTGCGCGGCGGTCAGCGCGTTCACCGTGAGCAGGCCCAGCGAGGGCTGGCAGTCGATCACGATGTAGTCGTAGTCGGGCAGCAGCGGCTTGAGCGCCCGCTGGAGCGTGGACTCGCGGGCGACCTCGGAGACCAGCTGGACCTCGGCGGCCGACAGGTCGATGTTGGAGGGCAGCAGGTCCATGTTGGGGACCGCGGTCTTCAGCAGGACCTCGTCCGCGGACATGCCCCGCTCCATGAGCAGGTTGTAGACGGTGAGGTCGAGTTCCATGGGGTTGACGCCGAGACCCACCGACAGCGCGCCCTGCGGGTCGAAGTCCACGAGCAGCACGCGCCGGCCGTACTCCGCGAGCGCGGCACCCAGGTTGATGGTCGACGTCGTCTTGCCGACGCCGCCCTTCTGGTTGCACATCGCGATGATCTTCGCGGGGCCGTGGTCGGTCAGCGGGCCCGGGATCGGGAAGTACGGCAGCGGGCGTCCGGTGGGACCGATGCGCTCACGGCGCTGGCGGGCCGCGTCGGGCGCCAGCGTGGCCGCGTACTCCGGATCGGGCTCGTACTCGGCGTCGGGGTCGTAGAAGTGCCCCTCGGGCAGTTCGTCGTAGTCGGCGAAGTGGTTGTGGGGCGCGCCACTTCCGTCGCCGGCCATGGCGTTCACGTGATGGCCATCCATGCTCTGGTGTGCTGTCCGGGGCATCGGAGATCCCGGACTCTGGTGGGCTGCGAAGGTGCGCACAGCTACGGAGCCGACAGCCTCGAATCCCGCGGGCCCCTGGCCTCCTGCGGGCATTCCTGGTTGACCACCCCCGGGAGAAAATGTCGACTCATTCACAAGTCGTCTTACCTCCTTGGTGACCAGGAAACTTCTAGACAAGGTCAGCGTGGCACCATGCCGACGGTTGGCGACTCTATGGCGTGTCGGCGGTCCGCAGCAACACAATCCGCCGGACCCGGCAGGATGTGTCGGCAATGAAACATGTCGCTGTCAAGGGCGTACGGCCGTCGCACAGCAGGTTTCACCGGGGTGCGAATCGGTTGAACGGTTACGTTCGAGGCGAGTTGACCGAGCTTCGCAAAGTGACCATACACACATCCGGCCGGACCTTGTCGGGCAAGGTCCGGCCGGACGTGGGCGGTTGACGAGACGTGTTGACGAATCGCCTTTTACCTGTGGGTGACTTAGCGACCCACCAGGTCACGAGGGTCAGCCGAGCAGCGAGGCCAGCTCGACGTGCTCCAGGCCGTGGGCCTCGGCGACCTCCTTGTAAACGACCTTGCCGTCATGGGTGTTGAGACCCTTGGCGAGCGCGGCGTCACGGCGCAGCGCCTCGACCCAGCCGTTGTTGGCGAGGGAGACGATGTACGGCAGCGTCGCGTTGGTGAGCGCGTTGGTGGAGGTGTTCGGCACACCGCCCGGCATGTTGGCGACGCAGTAGAAGACCGAGTTGTGGACCTCGAAGGTCGGCTCGGCGTGGGTGGTGGGACGGGAGTCCTCGAAGCAGCCGCCCTGGTCGATCGCGATGTCGACAAGGACACTTCCGGGCTTCATGCGGGCCACCAGCTCGTTGGTGACGAGCTTCGGGGCCTTGGCACCCGGGATCAGCACCGCGCCGATGACCAGGTCGGCGTCCAGGACCGCCTTCTCCAGCTCGAAGGTGTTGGACATGATCGCCTTGACCTTCGTGCCGAAGATCTTGTCGGCCTCGCGCAGCTTGTTGATGTCACGGTCCAGCAGGGTCACGTCGAAGCCCATGCCGACGGCGACCTGGGTGGCGTTCCAGCCGGAGACGCCGCCGCCGATGACCACGGCCTTGGCCGGGGTCACGCCCGGGACGCCGCCGGGCAGCACGCCGCGGCCGCCGTTGGCGCGCATCAGGTGGTAGGCGCCGACCTGCGGGGCCAGCCGGCCCGCGACCTCGGACATCGGGGCGAGCAGCGGGAGCGCGCGGTTCGGCAGCTCGACCGTCTCGTAGGCGATGGCGGTGGTGCCGGACTCGATCAGCGCGTCCGTGCACTCCTTGGAGGCGGCCAGGTGCAGGTACGTGAAGAGGATCTGGTCCTTGCGGAGGCGGTGGTACTCCTCCGCGACCGGCTCCTTGACCTTGAGCAGCAGGTCGGCGGCGGCCCAGACCTCGTCGGCGGTGTCCAGGATCTGGCCGCCGGCGGCCACGTACTCGTCGTCCGTGATCGAGGAGCCGAGGCCGGCGCCCCGCTCGATGACGACCTGGTGGCCGTTGCGCACCAGCTCGTGCACGCCGGCGGGGGTGATGGCCACCCGGAACTCGTTGTTCTTGACCTCGCGGGGGATGCCGACCTTCACGTCGATCACGGTCCTTGGCTCAGAGGGTATGGGGGGTGCATTACAGGCGTACCCAGACATGCCTAGGCATACCGGGAGAGGCCGCAGGAACATGCGGCAGAGCCAGTTTAATGAAGGTGTTCCGCCTGTCTAGCCTTTCATTGCATCAATCTTCATCGGATGCACTGCGGATTTCGCAGGTGTTCCCGTCCGGTTCCGGGCTTGTAGCCGTGTCCGACGGCTGCTCCGGTGCCTCCTCGCCCAGCAGACGCCCGGCGGCCGCGCGGTGCAACCGGGCCGCCGTCGGGTCGCCGAGGTGCTCCAGGGTGTCGGCGAGGCGCAGCTCCAGCGCGGCCTGCAACCGGACGTCGTCCGCGCGCCGTGCCCACTCCACCGCCTCCTGGCAGGTGGCCAGCGATTCCCGGGGCCGTCCTGCGTACTCCTGCACCCGGGCCGTCTCGCTCAACGCCCGTGCGTGGGCGGCGACATCACCGCTCTTGCGGTAGGCCGCGCAGGCCGCCCGCCAGTTGCGCAGCGCCTCGCCGTAGCGGCCCGCGTAGGTGTGGGCGGTGGCGATCCGGCCGTAGAGCCGGGCGGCCTCGGCGCGCTCGTCGCGGGCCAGCCGGTCGGCCAGCGCGCGCCCGAACCAGTCGGCGGCCCGGTCGTAGTCCCCCAGCTCCAGGTGCGCGCCGCCTACGGATTCCATCGCGCGGCCGGTCGCGTACGGGTCGTTCGCCGCGCGTCCTGCGTCCAGCGCGGCCCGGTAGCGGGCCAGCGCGTCCCGGGTACGGCCGGTCTGGGCGTCCAGATCGCCGAGGTTCAGCAGGGCCGCCGCCCGCTCCCGGGGCAGTCCGCGGCGCTCGGCGACGTCGAGGACGAGGCCGTGGACGCCGTACAGGTCGACGGCGGCCGCCTGGGTGCCGACATGCGCGGCCACGGCCCTGACCAGCTGCGACAGCAGTCGCCTCGCGAGGGTGTCCAGCTCACCGTCGGCCACCGCGAGCCGGGCGGAGGCCAGCAGAGCGGGCTTGCGGACGCGCAGCCACTCGGCGGCGGCGCGGGGGTCGGCGAAACGCAGCGCGGGGGGCAGGCCCTGGATCTTCTCCCGGGACTGGGGGCTGTCCGTCTCGGTGATGGCCCGGCAGGAGTGGAGCAGCCGCACGGTCCGCTCCAGCATCCGCGCGCGGGCCAACTGGAGCTCCCCCGGCCGCTCCTGGGCCTCGGCGAGTCCCCGCAGCAGCGGGTGCAGCCAGCCGGGGATGTCGTACTCGGCGAGCGGGGAGTCGACCGGGCGCAGCAGGCCGAGGGCGACGAAGTCGTCCAGGGTGGCGCGGGCGGCCTCGACCGAGCAGCCGGCGAGCGCGGAGGCGGTGTGGTCGTCGACCGGACCGGCCGGGGCGAGGCTCAGCAGTCGCAGTATCCGGGCGGCGGGGCCGGGCAGCTCCTCGTGGACCAGCCGGAAGATGCGGGCCAGCGGGGTCGCGTCCGTCTCCTCCGCGCCGTCCTGCGGGGAGGTGTGCATCCGCTTGGCGAGGTCGGAGACCGATGCCTTGGGGCGGGCGGCGAGCCAGCCGCCGGCCAGCACCAGCGTGGCGGGGTGGCCCTGGCACGCCTCCACCAGGCTCTCGGCCGAGCGCGGGTCCACGGTGACGCGGACCGAGCCGGTGTAGCGGGTGAGCAGTTCCACGGCGGACTTGGTGTCGAGGCCGCCCAGGGTGCAGGGGCGGACGTCCGAGATGCCGGTGAGCGGCCCCTTGGAGACGGCCACGACCAGGCAGTCCGGGGCGTCCGGGAGGAGGGCGTCGACCTGTTCGGCGCCGGTCGCGTCGTCCAGGAGCAGCAGCCACCGGCGTCCGGCGAGGGCCGTGCGCAGGGCCTCGGAGAGATCGTCCTCGGCGGCGCCGGCCGGGGCGGGCACCCGCAGCGCGGCGAGCAGCTCGCGGGCGGCCCGTTCGACCGGAACGGGGGTGCCGTCGGGCTCGGCGAGCCGGGTCCGCAGCACACCGTCGGGGTAACGGTGGGCAACCTGGCGGACGAGTTCCTCGGCGAGGGCGGTACGGCCGCAACCGGGGCGCCCGGCGATCAGCAGCACCCGCGCGCGGGGGGCCTTGCGGCCGGCCAGGGTGTCCAGGCCCGCGCGCTCGATGTCGGCGCGCAGCTCCTTCAACTCCCGTGTACGGCCCAGGAATCGGTCCCCGTCGGCCGAGGGCGCGGACAGTCGCGCACCGCCTGTGTCCACCGCCTGATCCGTCACGGGCCACACTCCCGTCCCACACCGCACGCGCAAGCCCGCCGGATCTTCCGGAACGGGCGTTCAAGAGCCTAGTTCACGCTCTGCGACGTTCCGCTCGGAGCACGGCGGGGACGGCGGGGACATCGCCCGATCGGATCAGGCGATGGTCACACCAATGCGGGCGACGGCCCCAGACGAGAGGCGTCAGGAGGTGAAAGGACGAGCCGGCCACGGCGCGTCCGCCGGGCGCAGGGCGTCCAGACCCTCCCCGCCGCGCGCTGCCACCAGGGACAGCACCCCGACGACCAGGCAGTTGTTGTGCACGTCACCGGCGAGGACCCGGCGCACCAGCTCGTCGACCGGCACCCGCGCGTGCTCCATGTCGGTCTCCTCGTGCTCCGCCGCGAAGCGCTCGCCCTCGGCCTCGGACAGCTCACGGGCGAGGAAGACCCGTACGGCCTCGTCGCAGCCGCCGGGGGTGGTGTACACGTCGGTCAGCACCCGCCAGTCCTCGGCCTTGACGTGCGCCTCCTCGTACAGCTCGCGCTGGGCGGCGCGCAGCGGGTTCTCGCCGGGCACGTCGAGCAGTCCGGCCGGGATCTCCCACAGCTTGTGGCGCACCGGGTGGCGGTACTGGTTGATCAGGAGCACCCGGTCCTCCTCGTCCAGGGCGAGGACGGCGACCGAGCCCGGGTGGACCTGGTAGTCGCGGTGGACCACCGAGCCGTCGGGCATCACCACGTCGTCGGTGCGCACCGAGGTCTTGTTGCCGACGAAGGGGGTCTCCGTCGCCCGGATCTCCCACTCCTCGGGGGTGTCCTTGATCGTCGTCATGCCCTGTCCTTCCCCATGTGCGCGCGTGGCCGGGGCACGCACCTCGCGGATGCGCGCGCCCCGGCCACCGTACAGCTCCCGGGCTACTCGGCGATCTTCCGCTCGACCGCCGCCTTCACCAGGCCGGCGAAGAGCGGGTGCGGGCGGGTCGGGCGCGAGCGCAGCTCCGGGTGCGCCTGCGTGGCGACCAGGTAGGGGTGCACGTCACGCGGGTACTCGACGTACTCCACGAGCTTGCCGTCCGGGGAGGTGCCGGAGAACAGGATGCCCGCCTTCTTCTCCAGCTCCGCGCGGTAGGCGTTGTTCACCTCGTAGCGGTGGCGGTGGCGCTCCTCGACGTACTCCTTGCCGTCGTACACCTCGCGCACGATGGAGCCCTCGGCCAGCTTGGCCGGATACATGCCCAGGCGCATGGTGCCGCCCATGTCGCCCTCGCCGGCCACGATGTCCAGCTGCTCGGCCATGGTGGAGATGACCGGGTGGGCGGTGGCCGGGTCGAACTCGGTGGAGTTGGCGTCCGCGATGTCTGCCAGGTTGCGCGCGGCCTCGATCACGATGCACTGGAGGCCGAGGCAGAGACCGAGCAGCGGGATCTTGTTCTCGCGGGCGTAGCGGATGGCGCCGACCTTGCCGAGCACACCGCGGTCTCCGAAGCCGCCCGGGATGCAGATGCCGTCGACGTCGGCGAGCTGCGCCTTGGCGCCGGCCGGGGTCTTGCAGTCGTCGGAGGTGACCCACTTGATCTTGACGCGGGCGCGGTTGGCGAAGCCGCCGGCGCGCAGCGCCTCGGTGACCGACAGGTAGGCGTCGGGCAGGTCGATGTACTTGCCGACGAGGGCGAGGGTGACCTCGTGGTCGGGGTTGTGGACGCGGTCCAGCAGGTCGTCCCAGGTGGTCCAGTCGACGTCCCGGAAGGGCAGGTCGAGCTTGCGCACGACGTAGGCGTCCAGGCCCTCGGTGTGCACGACCTTCGGGATGTCGTAGATCGAACGGGCGTCCGGGCAGGCCACGACCGCGGCCTCGTCGACGTCGCACATCAGCGAGATCTTGCGCTTGATGGCGGTGGGCACCTCGCGGTCGCAGCGCAGCACGATGGCGTCCGGCTGGATGCCGATGTTGCGCAGGGCGGCGACCGAGTGCTGGGTCGGCTTGGTCTTCAGCTCACCGGAGGGGCCGATGTAGGGCAGCAGGGAGATGTGCACCACGAAGACGTTGTCCCGGCCCACCTCGTGGCGGACCTGGCGGACGGTCTCCAGGAACGGCAGCGACTCGATGTCGCCGACGGTGCCGCCGACCTCGGTGATGACGACGTCCACCTCGTCCGTGGCCATGCGCCGGATGCGGTGCTTGATCTCGTTGGTGATGTGCGGGATGACCTGCACGGTGTCGCCGAGGTACTCGCCGCGGCGCTCCTTGGCGATCACCGTCGAGTACACCTGGCCGGTGGTGACGTTGGCCGAGCCGTCGAGGTCGCGGTCGAGGAAGCGCTCGTAGTGGCCGATGTCCAGGTCGGTCTCGGCGCCGTCGTTCGTGACGAACACCTCACCGTGCTGGAAGGGGTTCATCGTGCCGGGGTCGACGTTCAGGTACGGGTCGAGCTTCTGCATCACGACGCGCAGACCGCGGGCCTTGAGCAGCATGCCCAGGCTGGAGGCGGTGAGGCCCTTGCCGAGCGAGGAGGCGACACCCCCGGTGACGAAGATGTGCTTGGTCGTCGTGGATTTGGGCGGCATGGCCAAGAGGGGGCTCCCGTGGTCGCTGGCTGTCGTGCGGTGCGGCTTGTACGTCCCGGATCGCTCCGAGGGTGCCGTCGCTGCGGTTCGGGGGTTTCGAGCCCACCGGTCCACGGGCTACCAGGGTATCAGCGCCCGGAGGGGATGGCTTCCGGCCACGCTCCGTGCACGTATGCGTCGACTTTCGGCCACCTTCCGTACGTGACCGAGCACGGAGCGGCCCGTACCGGGGAGATACGACGGCACAGTCCGCCCCAAGGGCCCCAGGGGTCAGCACAGTCCCGTACGACACACACGAGCATCACCGGGAGGTCACTCGTTCGGCGCACACGGGTTGCCCGGAGCGGCACGCGGATCATCCGGGTGCGTCGTATCCTGCTCGGACATTCACTGCCGGGCCCGGCCGGACGAGGCACACCCCCGCCTGCGTCACCCGGAACAACGAGAGCGCGGCAGTTCGTTGAGCAAAGACTGTCGTTTTGCCTCAGGGCTCGGCGGACTGCTTTGCTTCACAGCTCAACGACGCACAACAACGACCCCTTGACCGCACTAGCGACAGCCCCCTCGCGCGGGGGTGTGACGTGGCCGTTCGACTGGAGTTGCACGTGGCCGGGCGCATCGAAGACTACGCACTCATCGGAGACATGCAGACCGCCGCACTGGTCTGCCGGGACGGCACGGTCGACTGGCTGTGCCTGCCCCGCTTCGACTCGCATGCCATCTTCGCCGGCCTGCTGGGCACCGAGGAGCACGGCTTCTGGCGGCTCGGCCCGGCGCACGCGGCCGACGTCCAGCCGCCCACGGCCGCCCGCCGGAGCTACCGGGGCGACTCACTGATCCTGGAGTCGGAGTGGGACACCCCGCGCGGCACGGTCCGCGTGACCGATTTCATGCCCCCGCGCGACGGCGCGCCCCAGCTGATCCGGATCGTGGAGGGCGTCACCGGCCGGGTGCCGATGCGCTCGGCGCTGCGGATGCGTTTCTCCTATGGCCGCGTCGTGCCCTGGGTGCACAAGCACGAGGGCCGCACGGTCGCCGTCGCCGGACCCGACTCGGTGTGGTTCGACACCGAGGCCGAGACCTACGGCAAGTCGCTGACCACCTACGCCGACTTCACGGTCGCCCCGGGTGACCGGATCGCGTTCACGATCTCCTGGGAGCCCTCGCACAAGCGGCCGCCCGCCCTGCCGGAGCCCGAGCAGTCGCTGGAGGCCACGGAGAACTTCTGGCGCGAATGGGTCGAGCAGTGCACGTACCACGGGCCGTACCGCGAGGCCGTGATCCGCTCGCTGATCACCCTCAAGGCGCTGACGTACGCCCCCACCGGCGGCATCGTCGCCGCGCCCACCACCTCGCTGCCCGAGGACATCGGGGGCGTGCGCAACTGGGACTACCGCTACACCTGGCTGCGCGACGCCGCGATCACCCTGTCCTCGCTGCTGCGCACCGGCTACCGCGAGGAGGCCCGCGCCTGGCGCGAGTGGCTGCTGCGCGCGGTCGCCGGCGATCCCGAGAACCTCCAGATCATGTACGGCATCGCCGGCGAGCGGGAGCTGGGCGAGGCGGAGCTGGACTGGTTGCCGGGCTACGAGGACTCGGCCCCGGTCCGGGTCGGCAACGGCGCGGCCCACCAGCTCCAGCTGGACGTGTACGGCGAGGTCACCGAGGCCCTGCACCTGGCCCACATGACGGGCCTGGCCCGCAACGACTACGCGTCCCTGCTCCAGCTGAAGCTGATCCGCTACCTCGAGGACCACTGGCAGGAGCCGGACGAGGGCATCTGGGAGGTGCGCGGCCCGCGCCGGCACTTCGTGCACTCCAAGGTGATGGCCTGGGTGGCGGTGGACCGCACCATCAAGCTGATCGAGTCCGGCGACGCGGACGGCCCGCTGGAGCGCTGGCGCGAACTGCGCGACGACATCCACCGGGACGTGTGCGAGAAGGGCTACGACAAGGAGCGCAACACCTTCACCCAGTCCTACGGCTCCCAGGAGCTGGACGCCTCCCTGCTGCTGATCCCGCAGATGGGCTTCCTGCCGCCGGACGACAAGCGCGTCATCGGCACCATCGAGGCGATCCAGCGCGAGCTGTCGACCTCCGACGGCTTCATCCTGCGCTACCCCACGGAGGGCCAGGCCGAGGGCGTCGACGGTCTGCCGGGCGACGAGGGCGCGTTCCTCGCGTGCTCGTTCTGGATGGCCGACGACCTCGCGATGATCGGCCGCGTCGACGAGGCCCGCAAGCTCTTCGAGAAACTCCTCGCCCTGCGCAACGACCTCGGACTGCTGGCGGAGGAGTGGGACCCGCGACGCAAGCGGCAGGTCGGCAACTTCCCGCAGGCGTTCAGCCATGTGCCGCTGATCGACACGGCGCTGCGGCTCACGGCTTCGGGCGCGTACGGCGGCTAGGCACTCTAGGCTGAAAGCGCACGAATCCCCCCTTTCGGAAGGGGGCTGCCATGGCGTCCCGTTCCAAGGCCCGCACCGCCCTCGCCGCCCTCCGCGACGATCTCGTCGGCGACGTCCTCGCCCCGGAGGACCCCGGCTACGACGGCGCCCGTGCCGTCTTCAACGGGATGATCGACCGGCGACCGGCCGTGATCGCGCGGTGTGCCGGCGCGGCCGACGTCGTGCGGTCGGTGTGGTGTGCGCGGGAGCTGGATCTGCCGGTCGCGGTGCGCGGCGGCGGGCACAGCGTGGCGGGCTCCGCGCTCGGTGACGGCGCGCTGGTGGTGGACCTGCGGCGGATGCGGGGGGTCACGGTCGATCCGGCCGCGGAGGCGGTCCGGGTCGAGGGCGGGGCCACGATGAGCGAGCTGGACCGGGCGACACAGCCGTACGGGCTGGCCACGACCGGGGGCCGGGCGTCGACCACGGGGGTCGGCGGTTTCGTCCTGGGCGGGGGCACCGGCTGGCTGGACCGCGCGTTCGGGCTGGCCGTGGACAACCTCGTCGCCGTGGAGCTGGTGACCGCGGACGCCGAGCGGGTGCACGCGAGCGCCGACGAGAACCCGGAGCTGTTCTGGGCGCTGCACGGCGGGGGCGGCAACTTCGGCGTCGCCACCGCGCTCACCCTGGAGCTGCACGAACTTCCGCTGTTCTGCGTGGCGTTGACGCTGTGCCTGCCGGAGTCGGGGCCGGCGGTGGTCCGCGCCTTCCGGGAGATCCTGCGCACCGGCCCGGACGCGGTGGGCGGAGCGGTGCTGTACGCCACCGGCCCGCCGGCGGACTTCGTACCGCCCCCGCTGGTGGGCCGGCCGCTGTGCCTGGCGCTGCTGACGTACGCGGGCGGCGAGGAGGAGCTGCGCGAGCTGGCCGAGCCGCTGCTGGCGCTGCCGCACGAGGCACAGGTCGTGGGCGCGCGGCCGTACACCGAGGTGCAGCGCATGCTCGACGCCCCGGCGGGACTGCGGAACCACTGGTCCGCGGAGTACCTCGGCGATCTGCCGGACGACGCGGTGGACGTCTTCTGCGACCTCGGGCAAGGGGTGCCGACCCCGACCCCCACCCAGCACGTGCTGCTCCCGCAGGGCGGGGCCGTCGCGAAGGGCCCGCACGCGTACCCGGTGCCGTACCGGGACGCACCCTGGGCGGTGCACCCGTTCGGCATCTGGGCGGATGCGGCGGACGACGAGCGGTGCGTCGGCTGGGTGCGAGAGGTGTGCGCGGCCGTACGGCCCTGGAGCACGGGGGACGTCTATCTGAACTTCATCGGCGACGAGGGCCCCGAGCGGGTCCGGGCGGGCCTGGGCGAGGGGAACACCCTGCGCCTGGAGAAGGTGAAGCGGCGGTACGACCCCGACAACGTCTTCCGCTTCAACCACAACATCAGGCCGGTCTAGCCCCGGCGCCGGTCCGGTCCGGCCACGAGATCGGACCGGTCCCGCCAGGAGATGTTCTTCGGGCGTTCTCGCAGGTAGCGTCCGCTTCATGGACAGCGGTACGGACAGCAGACCCGACACCCAGGGCGCGGGCATCACCGTTCAGCGGGCACTGGAGCTGCCCGGACTGCGCAGTGGACTGCCGGAGATCGTCGCGGGCGCGGACCGGCTCAGCCGTACCGTGCGCTGGGTGCACGCGGGCGAGGTGCCGAACATCGCCTCGCTGCTCAAGGGCGGCGAGCTGCTGCTGACCACGGGCTACGGGCTCGGCACCCGGCCGGCCGAGCAGCGGGCGTTCGTGCGCACGCTGGCCGAGCGCGGGATCGCCGCGCTGGTGGTGGAGCTGGGCCCGCGCTTCAGCCGGCTGCCGGCCGCACTGGTGGACACCGCGCGGGCGGCCGACCTGCCGCTGGTGCAGCTGCACCGCGAGGTGCCGTTCGTGGCGGTCACCGAGGAGATCCACACCGAGATCGTCAACGGCCACTACGCGCTGCTCCAGCGGGCCGAAGAGGTGCACCGGCGCTGTACCGAGGCGCTGCTGGGCGGCGGCGGGGTGCCGCATGTGCTGGGCATCCTGGCCGGCTTCAGCGGCAACCCGGTGTTCCTGGAGACCGCCGACGGCCGGCTGCTGTACGCGGCCGGCGAGGGGCCCGAGGGCGCGGACCCGCTCCAGGTGTGGGAGGGGCTGCGCGGCCCGCACAAGAACGCGCCGCCGCCCGCCGGTTCGGTCCTGGTGGACGTACCGGGCGGCGGTCCCGGTACGGCGGGTTCGGTGCGCGCCCGGCTGGTGCTGCTGCCGGTGCGCTCCGCGCTGGCGCCGGTGCACCGGATCGCCGCGGAGCGGGCCGCGGGCATCCTGGCCGTGGTACTGATGCAGGCCCGGCAGGAGGAGGAGCTGGCGGCGCGCGGGCGCGGCGACTTCCTCACCGATCTCGCGGAGGGCCGTATCTCCGCGCAGGACGCGCCCGCCCAGGCCCGGGTCCTCGGCTTCAAGCCCGGCGGCAGCCCGCTGCTGCCGGTGGTGATGCGGGTCGGCGATCCCCCCTCCCCCGCCGGGGGCACCGCCCGCACGGGCGAGGCCGAGCGCGGGGGCGGCTGGGCGGTTCTCGCCCGCGCGGTCTCCGAGGAGCTGGCCGCCGTGGGCGTGCCGGTGCTGCTGGGCGTACGGCCGGTGGAGGGCCGGGTGCTGGTGCTGCTCGGGCTGCGCTCGGAGTCGGAGCGCGCGACGGTCGCGGACCGGGTGGCGGCGGCGCTGCGGGCGGGGGTGGAGCGCGCCGGGATGCGGCGGCCCGGCACCTCGCCGCCCGTGGTGGTCGTCGGCATGGCGGGCGGCTGGGCGGCGGCCTCGGCGGGACTGCGGCACGCGGCGGAGACGGCGGCGGCCGCGCAGGGGCTGACCGACCGTCCCTGGCACGACGCCCGCCGCCTCGACATCGACCTGTTGCTGTGGCGGCTGCGCGACCACCCGGACCTCGCGGCCTTCGTGGACCGGGCGATCGGCCCGCTGCGCGACCACGACCGACGTTCCAAGCCGCCGCTGCTGCCCACCCTGGAGACGTATCTCGCGCACGCGGGCCGCAAGGCCGAGACCGCCCGTGAACTCCACCTGAACCGGCAGACGTTGTACAACCGTCTCGCCCGCATCGGCGAGTTGCTGGGCACCGACCTCGACGACCCGCAGACCGTCCTGGCCCTGGGCCTCGCGCTGCGGGCCCGGCGCCACGTGCCCTAGCCCGTTTCCGTTCAGAGAATCATCGGCTGGGTCAACTCGTCGTACACGCTGAGTACTTGGGCCACCGTCTCGTCCTCGGTCGGCCACCCGGCGGCCTGCCGCGCGCCCCGTTCCCGCAGCAGATCCCGGCGGGAGGGGTCGACGAGCAGGCGCCCGACGGTGTCGGCGAGGGCGGACGGGTCGCCGTACGGGACGAGTTCGGCGGCGTCGCCCACGAGGTGGGGAATGCCGCCGACGCGGGTGGCGACCAGGGGGACGCCGGCGTGCAGCGCCTCCTGGGCCAGGACGGACCGGGACTCCCAGCGGCTGGTGAGCAGGGCCAGGTCGGCGGCGGCGAGCAGTTCGGGGAGGTCCTCGCGGTGGCCGAGGAGCCGTACCGGGAGCCGCTCGGTCTCGATGCGCCGCTGGAGCAGCGGTCGCAGCGGGCCCTCCCCCGCGACGACGACCAGCGGCGCGGGGTCGAGGTCCCGCCAGGCGCGGGCCGCGTCCAGCAGGGTCTCGTGGCCGCGGTGCCGGTCGAGGGGGCCCGCGGCGAGGAGCAGCGGGCGTTCCGTGGCGCCGAGTTCCGCGCGGGCCTTGGGCCGCAGCCGGTCGGGGTCGTCCGGAGCGGTCGGGGGCCGGCGGGGCAGGGTCACGGCGGCGAGCCGGGCGTCCCGGGCGCCGGTGCGGCGGGCACGGTCGACCAGGTCCGGGCTGGTGCCGAGGACCACGGTCGCGGCGCGGGCCACGCGCCGCTCCAGCAGGCGCATCAGGTGGGCCCGCGCGCCCTCGGCGTACGCCCGGTTGTGCCAGGTGACGACCAGTGGGGTGGTGCGCCCGCCGAGCGCGAGGACGGCCCGGAAGGAGGCGTGCAGGCCGTGCGCGTGCACCAGGTCGGCGTCGGCGCAGACGGCCCGGAGCGCCGCCACCGAGGCGGGGTCGCTGCTGCGCGGCACGTGCACATGTCCGGCGCCGGTGCCGGCGAAGTCGTAGGCGCGGTCGGCCTCGACGGGGGCGCACACCGTGACCCGCACGCCCCGGGCGACCAGTCCCGCGGACAGGGAGCGCACATGCGCGCTCCCGCCGGCGTTGCCCCCGCCCAGCACCTGCACGGTGCGCAGCGGCGGCCGGCCGTGCGGTGCGTTGCTGCTCAGGGGGCTCACGAGGCCGGGCTCCTGGTTCGGCGTGGGGCTGTCACGAGGCGACGTACAGAAGGTAGCGGGCGCACAGGGGCGGTGGGACGTGCCCCGCGCGCCTCCCGCGCGGCCGGTGTCCCCGTCCAGCATGCCAGCAGGCGGGGCCGTCGGGGGAATACCGGGCGGGCGCACGGGGCGGCGGGCCGGGGCAATGCGCCGGAGCACATCACCCACACGGGTGAATGAGGTCGGACCCGGGGTGACCGAACCTCCGGTGCGTCCCCCGAGGTCAGACGGTCACAGCGCCCGCGCCCACAGAGTGATCCGGTCCCCGTATACGGCGGCGGCCACGACAGCGACGGCGTGCGCGAGCAGCCCCGTGCGCCCGTTGCCCGCCACCACGGCCGCCCCCAGCGCGGCGCCGAGCGCGTGCGCCCCCGTGTCCCCGAGCATCGTCCGCTCGCCGGCGTCCTCGCGCAGCACGGCCGCCGCGCCGCCCATCGCGACGGCGGCCAGCTCCCCGCCGGCCCCATGGCGCGGCAGTCCCGGCGCGCCGAGCGCGAGGACCGCGCCGAGCGCCCGTCCCGGTCGTACGTCGACCAGGTTCACGAAGTGCGCCGCCCCCGCGACGACGACTCCGGCGAGCAGTCTGTCCAGCGGCCGCTCCTTCAGCAGCGCGCCCGCCACGAGGCCGGCCGCGGAGATACCGAACAACTTGACCGCTCCGCTGGTGACTTCGCCGTCGCGCAGGGCGCCGAGGTGGGCGCGCAGGCCGCGGCGGTGGTCGCCGGCCGCGTCGTCGTACGCCCCGCACGCCCCCGCCGCCAGCACGGCGAGCCCGGCCCCGGGGTGCACCCGCGCGGCGGCGACGGCCGTACCGACCGCCACCGCGGGACCGGCGTACAGCTCGACGGCCCGGCCCGCGTGGTTCTTCCGTTCCCAACGCGCCGGACCCCCGGGCGCCTTGGCGCGCAGCAGGGCGTAGCCGGCCCGGGTGAGCGCGGCGGACAGCAGGAAGGAGCGGGACTTTCGGGTGCCGGTCATCCCGACACCCTAAGTCCCGCTACTGGTCCGCCCGCGCCGTCGCCAGCAGTTCCTCCGCGTGGGCGCGGGCCGTCTCCGAGTCCTCCTGGCCCGCCAGCATCCGGGAGAGTTCACGGATGCGGTCCTCGCCCTCCAGGACCTTGACGCCGGAGCGGGTGACGGAGCCGTCGTTGGTCTTCTCGACCAGCAGCTGCCGGTCGGCGAAGGCGGCGACCTGGGGCAGGTGGGTGACGACGACGACCTGGGCGCTCTTGGCGAGCTTGGCCAGGCGGCGGCCGATCTCGACCGCGGCCTTGCCGCCGACGCCCGCGTCGACCTCGTCGAACAGGTACGTCGGCACCGGGTCCGTGCCCGCGAAGACGACCTCCACCGCGAGCATCACCCGGGACAGCTCACCGCCGGACGCGCCCTTGGCGATGGGCCGCGGCGGGGCGCCCGGGTGCGGGGCGAGCAGCAGCTCGACCTCGTCCACGCCCGAGGGGCCGTAGGCGACCGTACGCCCGCCGACCTCGACGCCCTCGGGGTCCTCGGTCTGCCGGATGTCGAAGGAGACACGCGCGTGCGGCATGGCCAGCGAGGCCAGTTCGGCGGTCACCGCGGCGGCGAACCGCTCGGCGGCCTCGGTACGGGCGTCGGTCAGCGCCTGGGCGAGGGCGCCCAGTTCGGTGCTCAGCGCGTCCCGCTCGGCGGTCAGCTCGGCGATCCGCTCGTCGTCGCCGTCCAGCTCGGTCAGCCGCGCGGCGCTCTGCTCGGCCCACGCGAGCACGGCGTTCACGTCGTCGCCGTACTTGCGGGTCAGCGCGTTGAGAGCGGCCCGGCGCTCCTCGACGGCGGCGAGCCGCAGCGGATCGGCGTCCAGGTCGTCGGCGTATCCGGCCAGCTCGCCGGCCACGTCCCCGAGCAGGATGCCGACCTCGCCGATCCGCTCGGCGAGCGCGGCCAGCGCCGGGTCGTGCGAGCGTACGGTCTCCAGGACCCGGTGGGCGCCCGCGACCAGTGCCTGGGCGTCGATACTCTCCGGGTCCTCCGGGTTGCCCGCGAGCGCGGCGTGCGCGGCCGTCGCGGCGGAGGACAGCGCCTCGGCGTGCCCCAGCCGCTCGGCCTCCTCGGCCAGCTCCACGTCCTCACCGGCGCGCGGCTCCACGGCGGCGATCTCGTCGAGGCCGTAGCGGAGCATGTCGGCTTCCTGCGCCCGCTCGCGCGCCCGCGTGGTGATCTCGTCCAGCTCGGTGGCGACGGCCCGCAGCCTGCGGTAGGCCTCGCCGTACTTGGCGAGCGGTACGGCGACCGCGTCGCCCGCGTACCGGTCCAGGGCCCCGCGCTGCCGGGACAGCTTCAGCAGCCCCTGCTGGTCGGTCTGCCCGTGCACGGCCACCAGGTCGTCGGCCAGCTCCGCGAGCAGCCCCACGGGCACGCTGCGCCCGCCCAGATGGGCCCGTGAGCGGCCTTCGGCGGAGACGGTACGGCTGATCAGCAGGGCGCCGTCGTCCAGCTCGGCCCCGGCCTCCTCGGCCCGTACGACGGCCGAGGAGGCCGCGGGGACGGCGATCCGCCCCTCCACGACCGCCTTGCCGGCCCCGATCCGCACGAGCGCCGGGTCGGCCCGCCCGCCGAGCAGCAGCCCCAGGCTGGTGACCACCATGGTCTTGCCCGCGCCCGTCTCACCGGTGACCGCGGTGAACCCCGGCGACAACTCGACGACGGCATCGTCGATGACCCCGAGCGACCGTATCCGCATCTCCTCCAACACGGAACAGACCATACGAGGTCCGGGGCGGCGAGCGCACATGCCCCGGCCCTTCCCACCCCGCGGAGCCTCCCGGCCCAGGGGGCGCGGGGAACCGCGCGACGAGCCGAGGCACCCGCACCCGCCGACGGGACGGATCCCCCGGCGTCGCTAGTGCGCGCCCCGCCACCCCGTCGTCGGCAGCGCGAACTTCGCCACCAGCCGGTCCGTGAACGACGAGTGGTGCAGCCGGGCCAACCGCACCGGCACCGCCCCCCGCCGCACCTCCACCCGCGCCCCCGGCGGCAGCTCGATCGTCCGCCGGCCGTCGCACCACAGCACCCCCGGCGGGACGTGCGGCAGCACCTCCACCGCCAGCACCGAGTCCGGCGACGTCACCAGCGGCTTCGCGAACAGGGCGTGCGCGCTGATCGGCACCATCAGCAGCGCCTCCACCTCGGGCCACACCACCGGCCCCCCGGCGGAGAACGCGTACGCGGTGGACCCGGTCGGCGTGGACAGCACCACCCCGTCGCAGCCGAACCCCGTCACCGGCCGCCCGTCGATCTCCAGCACGACTTCCAGCAGCTTCTCCGCGCCGGCCTTCTGCACGGCCGCCTCGTTCAGCGCCCAGTCGGTGTGCACGATGTCCCCGTTGCGGTGCACCACCACGTCGACGGTCATCCGCTCCTCGACCTCGTACGACCGCGCCACCACCCGGTCGACCACCCGATCGAGGTCATCGCGTTCCGCCTCCGCGAGGAACCCCACGCGCCCCAGGTTGACGCCGAGCATCGGCACCCCGGACGCGCGGGCGAACTCCGCGCCCCGCAGCAGCGTCCCGTCGCCGCCGAGCACGATCAGCAGCTCGCAGCCGTCGAGGCACGCCGGGGTCGCCTCCCGCACCAGCTCCACCTCGTCGGGGAGCGGCAGGTCACGCGCCTCCTCCTCCAGCACCCGCACACCGATGCCATGCCTCAGCAGCCCCTTGACGACGAGTTCCGCGCTGCGGATCGCCGCCGGCCGCCCGGTGTGGGCCAGCAGGAAAACAGTACGCGCCAGATTCTGTGTCAACGCGGCCCCTCCGCCACTGCACGCTCGACATCGGCCGGGTCCAGGCGGGGGGCGCCGGACCGCAGCCACAGGAAGTACTCGACGTTGCCCGAGGGGCCCGGCAGCGGACTCGCGGTGACCCCCCGCACCCCGAGTCCCAGCTCCCAGGCCTTCTCGGCCACCCCGCGCACGGCCTCCGCCCGCAGCTGCGGACTCCGTACGACGCCCCCGCTGCCGAGCCGTTCCTTACCCACCTCGAACTGCGGCTTGACCATCATCACGAGGTCGGCGTCCGGCTTCACGCACCGCTTCAGGGCGGGCAGCACCAGCCCGAGCGGGATGAAGGACAGATCGCCCACGACGAGATCCACAGGTTCCCCGTCGATCGCGTCGAGCGTCAACTCCCGTACGTTCGTACGGTCCTTGACGGTGACCCGGGCGTCGCTCTGCAAGGACCAGGCGAGCTGCCCGTAGCCGACGTCCACGGCGACGACATGGGCGGCGCCCGCGCGCAGCAGGACATCGGTGAAGCCGCCGGTGGACGCTCCGGCGTCCAGCGCCCGCCGCCCCTCGACCACGAGCCCCCGCGGTACGAAGGCGGCCAGCGCGCCGGCGAGCTTGTGGCCGCCCCGGGAGACGTAGTCGGGATCGCTGTCGTCGGCCTGGACCACGATCGCGGCGGCGGTCTCCACCTGTGTGGCCGGTTTGGTCGCCACGGTCTTGCCGACGGTGACCCGCCCCGCGGCGATCAGCTGGCTGGCGTGCTCGCGCGAGCGCGCGAGCTTCCGGCGGACCAGCTCCGCGTCCAGACGACGGCGTGCGACTCCTGCCACGTTCGGTTCAGCTCCTGCATCGTTGTGACGGCATCAAAAGGGGTGACCCGGAGGTCCCGGACGGGCGTCGAGCGCGGTGAGCGCGTCGCGCAGCCCCCGGTGTACATCCTCGTACACCTCGACATGTCCGTCGGTGGCGAGGTGGTCGGCATCGGCCAGCCGCGCCAGCCGGGCGTCGACCTCGGCGTCGCCGGTGGGGGTGCGCGGCAGGTTCAGGGGGGCCGGGGCCGCGGGGTCGCACTCGGGTGCGGCCACGACGGGGGGCTCGGACCGGGGCTCGGCCCGCTCGGCGGTCCCGGCGATCTCGGCCTCGGACACGGACTCGCTCATGCCCAGACGCTACATCGAACCGCTGGGGTACCGTCGGTGGCGATGGCCACGATCGAGGAGTGCCGCGCCGCGCTGCGCAGGCTTTCGGACAACATGGGGGCCGCCGAGGGTGACGTGCGCGCCGCCGCCGCGCTCGAACGCTCGGTGAGCTGCCACATCACCGACCTGGACGTCACCTTCGCCGGGCGGATGACCGGGGGCCGCCTGGACGTGCTCGAAACCCTGCCCGGACCCCCGCGCGAGCGGGCGCAGATCAGGCTGGCGATGGCCGGTGACGATCTGCTGGCCCTGGTGGACGGCGGGCTGCACTTCGCGACCGCCTGGGGCAGGGGCCGGGTGCGCCTGGAGGCGAGCCTGCTGGACCTGTTCCGGCTCAGGAAGCTGCTGTGACCCGCGCGGCGCGTGCCGTGCGGGCGGCCGGCACCACCAGCGGGGTGCCCGTCTGCGGGTCCGCGATGACCTGGCACTTCAGCCCGAACACGTGCTCGACCAGCTCGGCCGTGACGATGTCGCCGGGCGCGCCCTCGGCGATCACCTCGCCGCCGCGCAGCGCGATGAGGTGGGTGGCGTAGCGGGCCGCGTGGTTGAGGTCGTGCAGGACGGCGACGAGGGTGCGGCCCTGGGTCTCGTGCAGTTCGGCGCACAGGTCGAGGACGTCGATCTGGTGCTGGATGTCGAGATAGGTGGTGGGCTCGTCCAGGAGCAGCAGCGGGGTCTGCTGGGCGAGGGCCATCGCGATCCACACCCGCTGCCGCTGTCCGCCGGAGAGTTCGTCCACGCAGCGCTCGGCCAGCTCGGCGACCCCGGTCCGCCGCATGGCCTCCCGGACGACCCGCTCGTCCTCGGCCGACCACTGGCGCAGCAGGCCCTGGTGCGGATAGCGGCCCCGGCCGACCAGGTCGGCGACGGTGATGCCCTCGGGCGCGACGGCGGACTGCGGGAGCAGGCCGAGGGTGCGGGCGACCTGCTTGGCGGGCAGCGACCGGATGGCCCGCCCGTCCAGCAGGACGTTGCCCCGGCCGGGCTTCAGCATCCCGGACAGTGCCCGCAGCAGCGTGGACTTGCCGCACGCGTTGGGGCCGACGATCACCGTGAAGGAGTGGTCGGGGATCCGGACCGACAGCTGCTCGGCGATGACGCGCCGGTCGTAGGCGAGGGTGACGTGCTCGGCGGACAGGCGGTTCACGGTACTCCTGGGAGGGTTGGTGCCGGTGGCGTTCATATCCGGCCCGCCCGGCGCTCGGTGACCAGCAGCCACAGCAGATAGCCGCCGCCGAGGACGCCGGTGAGCACGCCGACGGGCAGCCGTCCCGCGCCGAAGAGGCGCTGCGCGGCCCAGTCGGCGGTGACCAGCAGGGCGGCGCCCATGCACAGGGAGGCCACCAGGTTGGGGCCGGGTGAGCGGGTGAGGCGGCGGGCGAGCTGGGGCGCGGTGAGGGCGACGAAGCCGACCGGTCCGGCGGCGGCGGTGGCGGCGGCGGTGAGCAGCACGGCGCCGACCATCAGCACCAGCCGCACGCGCTGCACCGGCACGCCGAGGGCGCCCGCGGTGTCGTCGCCCATCTCCAGCATCCGCAGGCCCCGGCCGTGGGCGAGGACCAGGGGGAGCAGCACGGCGAACAGCCCGAGCAGCGGCCACACCTGGTCCCAGTCGCGGCCGTCGAGCGAGCCGGTCATCCACACGACCGCGCGGGCCGCGTCGACCAGGTCCGCCTTGGTGAGCAGATAGCCGTTGACGGCGGTGACGACCGCGCAGACGCCGATGCCGACCAGGACCAGCCGGTACCCGTGCACACCCTGCTTCCAGGCGAGCAGATAGACGGCGAGTCCGGTGGCCAGGCCGCCGATCAGCGCGCCCAGGGTGACCTCGGCGGCGCCGCCGGACATCAGCACGATCACGACCAGCGCGCCCGCCGTCGCCCCCTGGGACAGGCCGAGCACGTCCGGACTGCCCAGCGGATTGCGGGAGACGGACTGGAACAGCGCGCCGCCGAGCCCGAGCGAGGCGCCGACCAGCAGTCCGACGAGGACCCGGGGCAGGCGCAGTTCACGGACGACGAAGCCCTGGTAGGCGTCGCCGTTCCCGGCGAGCGTCTTCAGGACGTCGGCCGCGGGGATCCTGGCGTCGCCGGTGCCGATCAGCGCGACGCCGGCGGCGAGCGCGGCGGCCAGCAGCAGGACGACGACGATCAGCGCACGCGGCTCCAGGCGCAGCGACAGCCCGCCCGGGAGGCGTACGGGACGGCTCCCGCGGTGTGTCCTCACAGCTGGGCCGTCCTCCGTCGTCGTACCAGAAAGATGAAGACCGGGCCGCCGATGACCGCGGTGACGATGCCCACCTGGAGCTCCGCCGGGCGGGCCACGACGCGGCCGACGACGTCGGCGCCGAGCAGCAGCACCGGCGCCAGGACGGCGGCGTACGGCAGGATCCAGCGCAGGTCGGGACCGGTGAAGGAGCGCACCGCGTGCGGGACCATCAGGCCGACGAAGACGACGGGGCCGCAGGCCGCGGTCGCGGCGCCGCACAGCACGGTGGCGGCGAGCATGGCCAGGGCGCGGGTGCGGCCGAGGTGGGCGCCGAGGGCGCGGGCGGTGTCGTCGCCCATCGCCACGGCGTTCAGCGGCCGGGCCAGCGCGAACGCGAGCAGGCCGCCCGCCGCGAGGAAGGGCAGCACCTGCACGATGGTCGGGCCGGACGCCGAGGCCAGCGAGCCCACCGTCCAGAAGCGCATCCGGCCCAGCGCTGCGTCGTCCATGATCATCACGGCCTGGAGGTAGCCGTACAGGGCCGCGCTGATCGCCGTACCGGCGAGGGCGAGGCGGACCGGGGTGGCGCCCCGGCTGCCGCCGAGGAACCACACCAGCGCGCCCACGGCCGCGGCGCCGAGGAAGGCGAACCACACATAGCCCCGCAGGCTGGTGACGCCGAAGAAGGAGATGGCGGTGACGACGGCCGCCGAGGCGCCGGCGTTGATGCCGAGCAGCCCGGGGTCGGCCAGCGGATTGCGGGTGAGCGCCTGGAGCACCGCGCCGGACAGGCCGAGCGCGGCGCCGGCCAGCAGCCCGAGCAGGGTGCGCGCGAGCCGCTCGTCCACGACGACGTCGCCGTACGTCCCCGAGCCGTGGAACAGGCCGTGCCAGACCTGGTCCGGGGAGAGCGCCTTGGCCCCGACGGCGAGGCTCGCCAGGGCGACCAGCACCAGGAGCGCGACGGAGAGCGACAGCCCAAGGGGCCGTGCCACCCGGCGGGTCGGGGGCGCGGGGACGCTCGCCGCGCGCGGTTCCGGAGGACTGTCGACCAACACGAGGTTAGGTTAGCCTATCCTCGCTTACGGTCGAGATCCCCGGGTGCGGAACGGCGTGAAAGGCCGCCCGCCGCGCGTGACGGCGGCTCAGAGTCCGAGCCGTGCCAGCGCCTTCCCCCCGTCCAGCTCGCAGGAGCCCTCCCCGGCCGCCGTCCACGCCGCCGCGCACAGCGCGCGCAGCCCGTCCAGGGCCTCGCCCTCGCCGCCCAGCTCCAGCCGGTCCGCCCCGGCCGACGCCGTCCACCCGCCGCACCGGAAGCCTTCACCCTCGCGGGTGATTTCCGGCTGCCCGGTGAGCAGCCCCCGCAGATCCGCGTCCACATACGTCGGCCGGTGCTCCGGCGTCGCGGCCAGCAGCCGGGCGCCGTCGGTGACCCCGGTCAGCACCAGCAGCGAGTCCACCCCGCCGTTGAACGCGCCCTCGATGTCGGTGTCCAGCCGGTCGCCGACCACCAGCGGCCGCCGCGCGCCGGTCCGGATGATCGTCTCCCGGTGCATGGGCGGCAGCGGCTTGCCCGCCACCTGCGGCTCCTTGCCCGTCGCGATCCGGACGACCTCCACCGCCGCCCCGTTGCCCGGCGCGATCCCGCGACCGCTGGGGATCGTCAGATCGGTGTTCGACGCGAACCACGGCACCCCGCGCGCCACCGCGTACGACGCCTCCGCGAACCGGCCCCAGGTCAGCTCGGGCCCCCCGTACCCCTGCACGACCGCCGCCGGGTCGTCGTCCGCCGACTCCACCGGCGTGAGGCCCCGCTCGCGCAGCGCCGCCCGCAGGCCCTCGCCGCCGATCACCAGCACCCGCGCCCCGGCCGGCACCTGCTCCGCGATCAGCCGCGCCACCGCCTGCGCCGAGGTGATGACGTCCTCGGCGACCGCCGGTATCCCCAGCTCGGTCAGGTGCTCGGCGACCGCCTGGGGCGTCCGCAGCGCGTTGTTGGTGACGTACGCCAGGTGCATCCCGCCCGCGCGGGCCCGCTCCAAGGAGCCGACGGCGTGCGCGATCGCGTTCCCGCCCGCGTACACCACCCCGTCGAGATCGAGCAGCGCCGTGTCGTACGCCTCGCTCAGGGGCCGTCCGCTCTCACCGGGCCCGGTCCTGACGCCCTGGCTCATATCCGCATCGCTCCTCGCTCGCTCGATTACCCCGATCATCCCGCATGCCGCTGACATACGATGCCGGGATGGACACTGCAGGTCACTCGGAAGCAATGGCGCGCCGGGGCCTGGAACTCACCCCGTTCCGCGGCCTTCGATACGACCCCGACCGGGTCGGCAGCCTGGCCTCCGTCACCTCCCCGCCGTACGACGTCGTGGTGCGGCCCGACGGGGTGCACCATCTCCAGTCGGCGGACCCCCACAACATCGTCCGGCTGATCCTTCCCGAGGCCCACACGCCCAGCGAACGCACCGAGCAGGCCGCCGACACGCTGCGCGGCTGGCTGGCCGAGGGCATCCTCGCCGCGGACCCCGAACCCGCCCTGTACGTCTACGAACAGAGCGACGGCGACGGCATGCTCCAGCGCGGTGTCATCGGCACCCTGCGGGTCTCCGATCCGTCCGAGGGCGTGGTGCTGCCGCACGAGGACGTCATGGCGCCGCTGGTCGCCGAACGCGCCGCCCTGATGCGCGCCACCCGTGCCAACCTGGAACCACTGCTGCTGAGCTACCGCGGCGACGGCACGGCCGCCGAGGTGGTCGAGCGCACCGCGGAGAAGCCGCCGCTGCTGGCCACGACCACCGAGGACGGCTTCCGGCACCGCCTGTGGGCGATCACCGACGCCGCCGACGTGGCCCGTATCCAGTCCGGTCTGGCCCAGCACCAGGCCCTGATCGCCGACGGCCACCACCGCTGGGCCACCTATCTGCGCCTGCGCGCCGAGCAGCCCGCGCCCGGCCCCTGGGACTACGGCCTGGTCCTGCTGGTCGACACGGCCCGCTACCCGCTGCGCGTGCGCGCCATCCACCGGCTCCTGCACGGCCTGCCGGTGGCGGACGCGCTGGCCGCGGTGGAGGGCCTGTTCCGGGTACGGCGCCTCCAGGTGCAGCTGACCGAGGCCCTGGCGGTGCTGGCGGACGCTTCCTGCGCGGGCAACGCCTTCCTGCTGGCCGGCGACGGCGCCTTCCACCTGCTCGACCGCCCGGACCCCGCGCTGCTGGCCCGCACCGTCCCGGCCGACCGCCCGGCCGCCTGGCGCTCCCTGGACGCCACGGTCCTGCACGCCGCCCTGCTGGAACACGTCTGGCACATCCCCGAGGACTCCCCCGCGCACATCGCCTACATCCACGACACGGCCGCGACCGTGGAAAAGGCGGAACGCGACGGCGGTACGGCCGTGCTGATGCACCCGGTGCGCGAGGAGGTCGTGCGCGACCTGGCCCGCCAGGGCGTCATGATGCCGCGCAAGTCGACGTCGTTCGGGCCGAAGCCGGCATCGGGGCTGGTGCTGCGGGCGCTGGAGATCTGAGCCTTCGGGCCGTCTCCCGGGCATACGGGAGTCCGGGCACGCGAAAGGGGGCGGGTTCCGTCGGGAACCCGCCCCCTTTCGCTCACCGGCCCGCGTCAGTCCTTGTCGGCGTCGGCGTCGGCGTCGCGCTCCTCGTCGGCGTCGCCGTCGCCGTCCAGCTCGTCGGCAGCGGCGGAGTCGCCCTCGCTCTCGTCCAGGGCGTCCACGAACTCCACGCCGTCCAGCTCGGCGAGCCGGTCGGAGGCGTCGGTGCTGCCGTCGCGGTCGGCCTCGACGGCCTTCGCGAACCACTCCCGCGCCTCGCCCTCCCGGCCGGCCGCGAGCAGGGCGTCGGCGTAGGCGTAGCGCAGCCGCGCGGTCCACGGCTGGACGGAGTTGGAGGCCAGCTCGGGGCTCTGCAGGGTCACGATGGCCGCGTCCAGCTGGCCCATGTCACGCCGGGCACCGGCAGCGACGAGCCGCATCTCGACCTGACCGGCCTTGTCCAGCTTGTGCACCTCGGGGGCGCCGGCCATGTCCAGCGCCTTCTCCGGCCGGCCGAGCCCGCGCTCGCAGTCGGCCATCACCGGCCACAGCTCCACGCTGCCGGTCATCCGGCGGGCGGCGCGGAACTCGGCGAGGGCCTCGCTGTACTTCTGGTTCGCGTACGCCGCGAAACCGCCGGCCTCGCGCACGGCGGCCACGCGGGACGCCAGGCGAAGGGCCACCTTGGAGTAGCCGTAGGCGCCCTCGGGGTCCTCGTCGATGAGCCGCGCGACCATCACCAGGTTGCGGGCGACGTCCTCGGCGAGCGTCTTCGGCAGGCTCTGCAGCTCCTGGCGGACGTCCTTGTCGATCTCCTCGCCGGTGACGTCCTCCGGGATCGGCAGCCGCTTGATCGGCTCCCGGTCGTGGTGGCGGTCCCGGTCGCGGTCCCGCTCGTCACGGAACCGGCCGCCGCCGCGGCGGTCGTCGCCCCGGCCGTCCCGCCCCCGGAAGCCACCGGGCCGCCCGCCGCGGTCGTCGCGGCGCGGGCCACGGTCGCGGTCGTCCCGCTGGAACGACGGACGCGAGGAACGCTCGCCCTCACGACGGTCGTCCCGACGGCCATAGCCGCCACCACGGTTGTCGTCACGACGGTCGTCACGACGGAAGCCGCCACGGTCGCCGCGGTCGTCGTCACGCCGGTACGACGGACGCTCGTCACGGCGGTCGTCACGCCGGCCGTAACCGCCACCGCGATTGTCGTCACGACGGTCGTCACGACGGAAGCCGCCACGGTCGCCGCGGTCGTCGTCCCGCCGGTACGACGGCCGGGAGTCGTCGCGACGGTAGGAGGGACGCTCGTCACGGCGGTCGTCACGGCGGAAGCCGCCACGGTCGCCGCGGTCGTCGCGGCGCGGGCCACGGTCACGGTCGTCCCGCTGGAACGACGGACGCGAGGAACGCTCGCCCTCACGACGGTCGTCCCGACGGCCGTAGCCGCCACCACGGTTGTCGTCACGACGG
>NZ_BSSM01000019.1:148056-148733 GCF_030269125.1 Streptomyces hygroscopicus subsp. hygroscopicus
ACGACGGTCGTCACGACGGAAGCCGCCACGGTCGCCGCGGTCGTCGTCACGCCGGTACGACGGACGCTCGTCACGGCGGTCGTCACGCCGGCCGTAACCGCCACCGCGATTGTCGTCACGACGGTCATCGCGACGGAAGCCGCCACGGTCACTGCGGTCACCACGGTCGCCGCGGTAACCGCCGCGGTCGCCCCGGTCCCCACTGTCCCGTCGCCGCTGGTCGCGCTCCGGTCGGTCGTCGGGCGAGTTGGTGGACATGGTGACTCCTGTCTTCGGTACCACAAGCATTGTAAAAACGAAAGGACCCCTGGTCCCAGCTGAACGCTGGGACCAGGGGTCCTCCAAAGATTGTTCGGCGGCGTCCTACTCTCCCACAGGGTCCCCCCTGCAGTACCATCGGCGCTGTAAGGCTTAGCTTCCGGGTTCGAAATGTGACCGGGCGTTTCCCCTACGCTATGACCACCGAAACCCTAATGGTTTCGAGCGAACAAGCACACTTTGTAGTTATGCGTTCTGCTCTTACCGGCAACTGTTCGTTGCCTCAGAACTTACACAGTGGACGCGAGCAACTGAGGACAAGCCCTCGGCCTATTAGTACCGGTCACCTCCACCAGTTACCTGGCTTCCAGATCCGGCCTATCAACCCAGTCGTCTACTGGGAGCCTTACCCCATCAAG
>NZ_BSSM01000020.1 GCF_030269125.1 Streptomyces hygroscopicus subsp. hygroscopicus
TGGCCCGCACCGCCTCCGCGGCCTGCCGGTCGGTCAGCCTCTCCACGAACTGCAACACCAGCACGAGCGCGAGCCGACCCGGGGACCAGGCGGGCTTGCCCCGGGCCGGGAAGAGGTCCTTGAACTCAACGTCGGCCTTCAAGACCACAACCGGGTCTTGAAGGCCGACGTCACGCAGGCCCCGAATTAACCAACAGCGTCCGGTTTCTCCGGAGCGGGGCCCACGTGTTCGTACCGCCGGGTCTGTCCGTTTTCCACCGCCTTTTCAGTGACGCCGCGCACTTTCGGTACCTGATTCCGCATGCAAACGGAGCGCTTGGGCAGGGGGCCACGGTCCCTGAGCCCGCCCTTCGCGTGACACAGGGGCGCCGAACAGTAACGGAAGGCGACACCGATCATGGCGGAAAGCAGCACGGCCCGACAGACCCGGGCGACCATCCACGTGGCAGGCGAGTGGCTGGCGGCGATCTCCGGGGCGACCCGGGAGATCCTCGACCCCGCGGACGCCCGGCCGTTCGCCGTGGTCGCGGAGGGGGACGAGAAGGACGCCGACAGCGCCGTGGCCGCGGCCCGGCAGGCGTTCGACGACGGCCCCTGGCCCCGCACCCCCGTCGCCGAGCGCGCCGCCCTGCTGCGCCGCGTCGCCGACCTCCTCGTACGCGATCGCGAAGCACTCGGCCGCCTGGAGGCCCAGGACGCGGGCAAGACCGTGGAAGAGGGCCGGATCGACGTCGACTGCGTCGCCGACGCCTTCCGCTACTTCGCCGACCTGGTGGCCGCCGAGGCACCCGGCCGCGTCGTGGACGCCGGCTCGCCCGACGTCCACAGCGTCGTCGTGCACGAGCCGGTCGGCGTCTGCGCGCTGATCACCCCCTGGAACTACCCGCTGCTCCAGGCCAGCTGGAAGATCGCGCCGGCCCTCGCGGCCGGCGACACCTTCGTGGTCAAGCCCAGCGAGATCACCCCGATGACCACCGTCGCGCTGATCGGGCTGCTCGCCGAGGCCGGGCTGCCCGCGGGCGTCGCCAACCTCGTCACCGGCCCCGGTCACACCGTCGGCGCCCGGCTCGCCGAGCACCCCGACGTGGACCTCGTCTCCTTCACCGGCGGACTGGCCAGCGGCACCGCGGTCGCCCAGGCCGCCGCCCCGAGCGTGAAGAAGGTCGCCCTCGAACTCGGCGGCAAGAACCCCAACGTGGTCTTCGCCGACGCGTGCGCCACCGAGGAGGGCTTCGACACCGCCGTCGACCAGGCCCTCAACGCGGCCTTCGTGCACAGCGGCCAGGTCTGCTCGGCCGGCGGCCGGCTCATCGTGGAGGAGTCGGTGCGCGAACGCTTCGTCGCCGAACTCGCCCGCCGCGCGGAGCGGATCAGGATCGGCCGCGGCACCGAGGACGGCGTCGAGGTCGGCCCGCTCGTCTCCGAGCGGCAGCGCGCGAAGACCGAGGCGTACGTCGCCTCCGCGCTCGCCGAGGGCGCGGTGCTGCGCTGCGGCGGCCGGCGCCCCGGACCCGCCCACGAGCGGCCCGGGTCCGGCTACTTCTACGAGCCGACCGTCCTCGACGGCTGCCACCGCGAGATGAGGGTCGTCCGCGAGGAGGTCTTCGGACCCGTCCTCACCGTCGAGACCTTCACCACCGAGGACGAGGCCGTGCGTCTCGCCAACGACACCGAGTACGGCCTCGCCGGCGCGGTGTGGACCGCCGACCCCGGCCGGGCCCGGCGCGTCGCGGCCCGGCTGCGTCACGGCACCGTCTGGATCAACGACTTCCACCCCTACCTGCCGCAGGCGGAGTGGGGCGGCTTCGGCAAGAGCGGCACCGGCCGCGAGCTGGGCCCCGCCGGGCTCGCCGAGTACCGGGAGACGAAGCACGTCTACCAGAACCTCGCGCCGAAGCCGGTGCGCTGGTTCGCCGGCTGAGCCCGACGCCGCCCGCCCGCGCCCCGACCCGCCTGCGCCCCGATCCGCCTGCGCCCCGATCCGCCCGCGCCCCGATCCGGCCGCGCCCCGATCCGGCCGCGCCCCGATCCGGCCGCGCCCCGATCCGGCCGGGCCCCGAGACTCCCGACACCCCCTGGAGCAGTACCCCCATGTCCCACACCCCCCACCTCTACGACTACGTCGTCGTCGGCGGCGGCACCGCGGGCTCGGTCATCGCCTCCCGCCTCACCGAGGACCCCGACGTCACCGTCGCCGTCATCGAGGGCGGACCGAGCGACATCGACCGCGAGGACGTCCTCACCCTGCGCCGCTGGCTGGGCCTGCTGGGCGGCGACCTCGACTACGAGTACACGACGGTCGAGCAGCCGAACGGCAACTCGCACATCCTGCACAGCCGCGCCAAGGTCCTCGGCGGCTGCTCCTCGCACAACACCCTGATCTCCTTCAAGCCGCTGCCCTCCGACTGGGACGAGTGGGAGCGGGCCGGCGCCGAGGGCTGGGGCGCGGTGCCGATGGAGGCGTACTACGCCCGGCTGCGCAACACCATCGTGCGCGTCGCCGACAAGGACCAGAACGCCGTCGCCAAGGACTGGATCGACGCGACGAAGACCGCGATCGGCGTCCCCGAGGTGATCGGCTTCAACGACAAGCCGTTCCACGAGGGCGTCGGCTTCCTCGACCTCGCCTACCACCCGGAGGACAACAAGCGCTCCTCCGCCTCCGTCGCCTACCTCCACCCGCACATGAAGGCCGGGGACCGCCCCAACCTCACCCTGCTGCTGGAGACCTGGGCGTACCGGCTGGAGCTGGACGGCAAGCGCGCCACCGGCGTCCACGTGCGCACCAAGGACGGCGAGGAGATACTGGTCGGCGCCCGCCGGGAGGTCGTCGTCTGCGCCGGCGCCGTCGACTCGCCGCGCCTCCTGCTGCTGTCCGGCATCGGCCCGAAGCGGGACCTGGAGGAGCTGGGCATCCCGGTCGCGCATGACCTGCCGGGCGTCGGCGAGAACCTCCAGGACCACCCCGAGTCGGTGATCGTGTGGGAGACCAACCGGCCGCTGCCGGAGAACTCGGCGATGGACTCCGACGCCGCGCTCTTCGTACGCCGGGACCCGTCGCTCGACGCCCCCGACCTGATGTTCCACTTCTACCAGATCCCCTTCACCGACCACCCCGAGCGGCTGGGCTACGAACGCCCCGCGCACGGCGTGTCGATGACCCCGAACATCCCCAAGTCCCGTGCGCGCGGCCGTCTTTACCTCACGAGCGCGGACCCGCGGGTCAAACCGGCCCTGGACTTCCGCTACTTCACGGACGAGGACGGCTACGACGCGCGCACCCTGGTCGACGGCGTGCGGATCGCCCGCGAGATCGCGCGGACCGAGCCGTTCGCCGGCTGGCTCGCGCGCGAGGTCTTCCCCGGCCCCGAGGTCACCGACGACGAGCAGCTCGGCGAGCTGCTGCGCAAGGCCCACCACACCGTCTACCACCCCGCCGGAACCTGCCGGATGGGCGCCGCTGACGACGAACTCGCCGTGGTCGACCCCGAGTTGAAGATCCGGGGCCTCGACGGCATTCGCATCGCCGACGCGTCCGTCTTCCCGACCCTTCCCGCCGTCAACCCGATGATCGGGGTGCTGATGGTCGGGGAGAAGGCCGTTGACCTGATCGGAGGCGATCGCCGATGACCACCACCGTCCCCACCCGCAAGCCGCCCACCACCGCGGACGCCCCGGTCTTCTCCGTCTCCGGCCTGTGGAAGGTCTTCGGTCCCAAGCCCGAGCGCGTCCCGGCCGACCCTGACCTCGGCGCCCTCGACGCGGCCGGACTGCGCGCCCGCACCGGCTGCACCGCCGCCGTCCGCGACGTCTCCTTCGACGTCCGCAGGGGCGAGGTCTTCGTGGTCATGGGCCTGTCCGGCTCCGGCAAGTCCACCCTCGTGCGTTGCCTGACCCGGCTCATCGAGCCGACCGCGGGCACCATCGCCATCGACGGCGAGGACGTACGGGCCATGGACAAGTCCCGGCTGCGCGAACTGCGCCGCCACCGCGCCGCGATGGTCTTCCAGCACTTCGGTCTGCTCCCGCACCGCACCGTGCTCGACAACGTCGCCTACGGTCTGGAGATCCAGGGCGTCGGCAAGGCCGAGCGCCGCGAGCGCGCCGCCGGGATCGTCGCCAAGGTCGGCCTCGCCGGCCTGGAGCACCGCCGCCCCGGCCAGCTCTCCGGCGGCCAGCGCCAGCGCGTCGGCCTCGCCCGCGCACTCGCCGTCGACCCCGAAGTGCTGCTCTTCGACGAGCCGTTCAGCGCCCTCGACCCCCTCATCCGCCGCGACATGCAGGACGAGGTGGCCCGCCTGCACCGCGAGGAGGGCCGCACGATGGTCTTCATCACCCACGACCTCGGCGAGGCCCTCAAGCTCGGCGACCGCATCGCCCTGATGCGCGACGGCCGGGTCGTCCAGCTCGGCACCCCCGAGGAGATCGTCGGCTCCCCGGCCGACGACTACGTCCGCGAGTTCGTCAGGGACGTACCGCGCGAGCAGGTGCTGACGGCGCGCACGGCCATGCGCCCCGCCTCCTCCACCGAGACCGGCAGCGGTCCCGCCGTACGCCCGGACGCCACGGTCGCCGAGGCCATCGAAGCCGTGGCCCGCGCCGGCGAACCGGCCCGGGTGATGGACGAGGGCAAGTGCCTGGGCGTCGTCGGCCACGAGCAGCTGCTGGGCGTGGTGGCCGGTGTGGCCGCCCCCCGGGCCCGCAGGACCCCGGAGGCCGTCTGATGGCAGCGCTCACCGTCCCCGTCCTCCGCACCAAGGCCCCCCTCCTCCGGAACCGGGCCGCGGCCAAGCTGCTCCTGCTCGCCCTGATCACGGCCGTCCTGCTCCCCCTGCTGCACGGCCACAGCTGGCCCCACCACCTCACGGTCAGCCTCACCAGGCCCCTGACCGACGCCAGCGACTGGATCATCGACAACCGCGACACCCACCCCCTCTTCCTCTACTTCTTCGGCTACGTCAGCAACGCCGTCGTCCTCTCCGTCCGCGCCGTCTACGTCGCCCTCCTCGCCATCGGCTGGCCGGGCGTCACCGCGCTGGGCGCCCTCGTCGCCTGGCGCGTCGCCGGCCCC
This sequence comes from Streptomyces hygroscopicus subsp. hygroscopicus, assembly GCF_030269125.1. Taxonomy (GTDB): domain Bacteria; phylum Actinomycetota; class Actinomycetes; order Streptomycetales; family Streptomycetaceae; genus Streptomyces; species Streptomyces hygroscopicus_C. The sequence continues at coordinate 5,072 of NZ_BSSM01000020.1, forward strand.
CGCCTGGCCGCCGGCACCGCCGCCGCCTTCCTGGCCTGCGGAGCCCTCGGCATGTGGGAACCGACGATGCAGACCTTCGCGCTGATGGTCGTCGCCGTCCTCGTCTCGGTGCTTCTCGGCGCCGCACTCGGCCTCGCCGGCGGCCTCTCCGCGCGCCTCGACCGCGCCCTGCGCCCGGTCCTGGACACGATGCAGGTCCTCCCGGCCTTCGCCTACCTCCTCCCCGTCGTCCTGGTCTTCGGCATCGGCGTCCCCGCGGCCGTCCTCGCCACCGTCGTCTACGCCGCCCCGCCGATGGCCCGCCTCACCGCCCTCGGCCTGCGCGGCGCCGACCCCGAGGTCCTGGAGGCCGTGGAGTCGCTCGGTGCGACCCGCCGCCAGCGGCTGCTGACCGCCCGTGTCCCGCTGGCCCGCAGGGAACTCCTGCTGGGCCTCAACCAGACGATCATGATGGCCCTCTCCATGGCCGTCATCGCCTCCGTCATCGGCGCCGGCGGGCTCGGCGACCGCGTCTACCAGGCCCTGTCCACGGTCGACGTCGGCCAGGCCCTCGCCGCGGGCATCCCGATCGTGCTGCTCGCCGTGGTCCTCGACCGGGTCACCGGCGCGGCCGGCGCCACCCGGGACGAGGGGCCCCGGACGATCGGCCGGCCGTACGTGCTCGCCGTCACCGCGGCCGCCGCCCTCGCCGCCCGCCTCCTCGGCGTCCTCGACTGGCCGAACGGCTGGACGGTGCGGATCGCCGCCCCGGTCGACCACGCCGTCGACTGGATGACCTCCCACCTCTACTCCGGCGTCCCGGTCGTCGGCGGCACCGCCGACTGGGCGGCCCACTTCACCACCTGGGTCCTCGACCCGGTCCGCGACGGACTCCAGTGGCTGCCCTGGTGGTCGGTACTGCTGGTCGTCGCCGCCCTCGCCTGGCTGATCGGCACCTGGCGCACCGCGCTGACCGCCGTGCTCGCCCTGGCCGCGATCGGCGTGCTCGGCGTGTGGGAACCGTCCCTCGACACCCTCTCCCAGGTGCTCGCCGCCGTCGCCGTCACCCTCGTGCTCGGCTTCGCCACCGGCATCGCCGCCGCCCGCAGCGACAGGGTGGAGCGCGCCCTGCGGCCGGTCCTGGACGTCTGCCAGACGATGCCGCAGTTCGTGTACCTGATCCCGGTCGTCGCCCTGTTCGGCGTCGGCCGCGCCCCCGCCGTCGCCGCGGCCGTCGTCTACGCGCTGCCCGCCGTCGTCCGCATCACCGCCCAGGGCCTGCGCCAGGTCGACCCGGCGGCCCTGGAATCGGCGCGCTCGCTCGGCGCCACCGGCCGCCAGCAGCTGTGGCAGGTCCAACTCCCGCTCGCCCGACGCGCGTTGCTGCTCGCCGTCAACCAGGGCGTGGTCCTGGTCCTGGCGGTCGTCATCATCGGCGGTCTGGTCGGCGGCGGCGCCCTCGGCTACGACGTCGCCTTCGGCCTCGCCCAGGGCGACCTGGCGACCGGCCTGGTGGCCGGTGCCGCCATCGTCTGCCTGGGCCTGGCGCTGGACCGGGTCACCCAGCCGACCGGGCGCCGCCCGAGGAAGGGAGCCTGACATGCGGACCCGACCGCGTACGACGATCCCGGTCGCCCTCGCCGTGCTGGGCCTGGCCGGCGGCTGCGGCGCCGCCGACATGACCGAGCAGGCCAGCCCGTTCGCCCACACCGGCGGCGGCAGGAGCGTCACGCTGTCCGTGCAGTCCTGGGTGGGCGCCGAGTCCAACGTGGCCGTCGCCCGGTACCTGCTGGAGCACAAGCTCGGCTACCGCGTCGACACCGTCCAGGTGGACGAGGTGCCCGCGTGGGACGCGCTGAGCCAGGGCCGCGTCGACGCCATCCTGGAGGACTGGGGCCACCCGGACCAGGAGAAGCGGTACGTCGAGGACAAGAAGACCATCGCGCGCGCCGGCGATCTCGGGGTGACCGGTCACATCGGCTGGTTCGTGCCGACGTACCTCGTCAGGCAGCACCCCGACATCACCGACTGGCACAACCTGGACAAGTACGCCTCCCTCTTCCGCACCGCGGAGAGCGGCGGCAAGGGCCAGCTGATGGACGGCTCCCCGTCCTACGTCACCAACGACAAGGCGCTGGTGAAGAACCTGAGGCTGGACTACCAGGTCGTCTTCGCCGGTTCCGAGGCGGCGCAGATCACCCAGATGAAGCAGTTCGCCAAGGAGAGGAAGCCCTTCCTGACGTACTGGTACTCGCCGCAGTGGCTGTTCAGGAAGGTCCCGATGACCGAGGTGAAGCTGCCGCCGTACAAGGACGGCTGCGACGCGGACGCGGCGAAGATCGCCTGCGCCTACCCGCGCACCCCGCTCCAGAAGTACCTCAACGCGGACTTCGCCAGGTCGGGCGGCAAGGCGGCGGAGTTCCTGAAGAAGTTCCGCTGGACCACCGACGACCAGAACGAGGTCTCCCTCCTGATCGCCCAGGACAAACTGTCCCCCGACCAGGCGGCCGCGAAGTGGGTGGACGGCCACCCCTCCGTCTGGAAGCGGTGGCTGTCCTGAACGTCCTCAGGGAACGAGGCCAGCGGCGGTCTCCCGCAGCGCCGCCATAGCCTTGCGCTGGAGCCCCGGCCCGAACGTGATCCGGGTGGCCCCGAGTTCGCCGAGCGCGGCGGGCGAGGGGCCGCCCGTGTCCAGGCGGGCCAGCGCGTTCAGCGGTCCCTCGATCCCGGCGCGCAGCAGGGGCAGTACGTCCGCCGGGGCCATGATCGGATACACGCAGTCGGCGCCCGCCGCCACGTACGACGCCGCCCGCTCGATGGCGCGTTCGGGATCGCCGTCGCCGTGCACGAAGGTGTCGACGCGGGCGTTGAGGAAGATCCGCCCGGCGGCGGCCTCCCGGAACCCCGCCAGGTAGTCCGCGTGCTCCCGCGGGTCCTTGAGCACGCCCCCGGTGGAGTCCTCGATGTTGCAGCCGACGACCCCCGCCGCCAGCAGCCGCTCCACCAGCTCCGCCGGGGCGATCCCGTAGCCGTCCTCGACGTCCGCCGTGACCGGCACGTCCACCGCCCGCGCGATCCTGGTGACCGCTGCGAACATCTCGTCCGCCGGGAGGTGCCCGTCCTCGTACCCGAGCGCGGCGGCGACCCCCGCGCTCGGGGTGGCCAGGGCCGGGAACCCCGCCTGCGCGAGGGCCCGCGCGCTGGCCGCGTCCCAGGGGCCGGGCAGGATCAGCGGATCACCGTGCGGGCGCCCCCGGTGCAGCGCGCGGAACGCCTCCGCCTTGCCCGGAGCCGCGGTCACCGGTGCTGCCCCGGCTGGTAGTGGCCCGGGGTCATCCGGCAGGTGACGCCGAACCGGTTCCAGGCGTTGATCACCGTGATCGCGGCGATCAGACGGGCCAGCTCCGGCTCGTCGAACTGCTTGGCGGCCCGCTCGTACACGTCGTCCGGCACGAAGCCGTCGGTGAGCACCGTGACCGCCTCGGTCAGCTCGATCGCCGCCAGCTCCTTCTCCGTGTAGAAGTGCCGCGACTCCTCCCACGCGCCGAGCTGGATGATCCGCTCCACACTCTCCCCGGCCGCCAGGGCGTCCTTGGTGTGCATGTCCAGGCAGAAGGCGCAGTGGTTGAGCTGCGAGGCGCGGATCTTCACCAGTTCGAGCAGCTTCGGGTCGATCCCCTGCCGGGCGGCGATGTCCAGCCGGACCATCGCCTTGTACACGTCAGGGGCGTGCTCGCTCCAGTTCAGGCGGGGGGCGTGCTCGGTGGCGTACTCGGTGTTCTCGTCCGTGTTCATGCCTCCAACCTAGAAGCGAGGCAGCCCAGGGGTATGGTCCATTTCCATGGCGGAATCCTGGGCCACTTTGGGCGTCGACCTGCATCTGGAACCGGCCGGCGCGGGCGGGCTGCGCCGGGGCCTCACCGACGCCCTGCGCGACGCGGTGCGCACCGGCCGCCTCGCCCCCGGCACCCGGCTGCCCTCCTCCCGGACCCTCGCCGGCGACCTCGGCATCGCCCGCAACACGGTCGCCGAGGCATACGCCGACCTGGTCGCCGAGGGCTGGCTCACCGCCCGGCAGGGCTCCGGCACCCGGGTCTCCGAACGCGCCGTGGTCCCGCCGAGCGGCCCCGCCCGCCAGCCCCGCGTCCCCGCCCGGCCCACCCACAACCTGGTCCCCGGCACCCCCGACCTGGCCGCCTTCCCCCGTGCCGAGTGGGCCAGGGCCGCCCGCCGCGCCCTGACCGCCGCCCCCAACGAGGCGCTCGGCTACGGCGACCCGCGCGGCCGCGTCGAACTGCGCACCGCCCTCGCCGGCTACCTCGCCCGCGTCCGGGGTGTGCGCGCCGACCCCGACAACCTGGTCGTCACGGCGGGCTTCTCACACGCCCTGCGCGTCCTCGGGCAGGTGCTGCGCGCCCGCGGGGTGCGCTCGGTGGCCGTCGAGTCGTACGGCCTCGACGTCTACTGGGGCCTCCTCCAGACCGCGGGCCTCGCCACCCCCGCGCTGCCGTGGGACGAACTCGGCACGGACACCCGCGCGCTGGGCACCGAGGGAGCCGTACTGCTCACCCCGGCCCACCAGTTCCCCATGGGCATGCCCCTGCACCACGACCGGCGCGCGGCCGTCGTGGACTGGGCGCGGCGCAACGACTCCCTCGTCCTGGAGGACGACTACGACGGCGAGTTCCGCTACGACCGCCAGCCCGTCGGCGCGCTCCAGGGCCTCGATCCCGACCGCGTCGTCTACCTCGGCACCGCCAGCAAGTCCCTCGCCCCCGGCATCCGGCTCGGCTGGATGGTGCTGCCGCCGGCCCTCGCGGAGGAGGTGATCGGGGCCAAGGGGCACGCCGACACCGTGGGCGTCCTCGAACAGCTCACCCTCGCCGAGTTCCTCACCTCCGGCGCCTACGACCGCCAGGTCCGCTCCGCCCGGCTGCGCTACCGGCGCCGGCGCGACGCCCTCACCGCGGCCGTCGCCGAACGGGCCCCCGGCGTCCACGTCACCGGCATCGCCGCCGGCCTGCACGCGGTCCTGCGCCTGCCGCCCGGCACCGAACCCTCCGTCATCCAGGCCGCCGCGTGGCAGGGCCTCGCCCTGCACGGCCTCTCCTTCCACCGCCATCCCGAGGCCCGCGCGGAGCACGTGGACGCGCTGGTGGTGGGGTACGGGACGCCGCCGGACAGCGCGTGGTCGGCGGCGCTGGAGGCCCTGTGCAGGGCGCTGCCGTAGGCGATGCGAGGCCGGCCGAAGGCCCCGTCGAACGACCCTCGTGGACGACCCCCTCAGCCGGCCCCTGCCCCCTCGGCCGCCTCCTCCTGATCCGGCGCCTCCCCGAAGCGCGCCAGCGCCAGCGCTCCCGCCACCGCCACCAGGAACCCCAGGACGGCCAGCCAGGCCATGCCCTCGCGGGTGCGGTCGCCCAGCCAGACGACGCCGATCGCGGCGGGACCGATCGTCTCGCCGATCACCATCCCGGCCGTCGCCGTCGTGACCGAGCCGCGCTGGACGGCCGAGGTGAGCAGCATGAAGGCGGCACCCCCGCCGATCACCAGGGCGTAGGCGGCCGGGTTGGCGAGCAGTGTGCCCGGCGCGAGGCTGTCGATCAGCCGGACCGACACCTCGACCACCCCGAACCCGCACCCGGCCCCGAGCCCCAGCACGAGCCCCCGCGACCTCCCGGACAACCGCCCGCCCGCGAACCCGAGCAGCAGCAACCCGGTCGCCACCGCGAGCATCACCCACCGCAGCACGTCCGACCCGGCCCGCCCGCCCTCCGGCCCGGAGGCCAGCCCCAGCATCGCGAGCCCGGCGCACACCACGCCCACCGCGCCCCACTCGCTGCCGCTGAGCCGCACCCGCAGCAGCCGCGCCGCGACCACCGCCGTCACCGCGAGGCTGGCCGCGAGGGCCGCGCCGACCGCGTAGATCGGCAGCGAGCGCAGCGCCGCGATCTGGAACAGGAACCCCAGCCCGTCCAGCGCGAGCCCCGCGAGGTACCGCCACTGCCGCAACGCCCGCAGCAACAGCGCCGCCTCACCGCCCCCACCCGGCCCCGCCTGCCGCGCCGCGACCGCCTGCAACACCGTCGCGGTACCGAAACAGACCGCCGCGCCTAGGGCGCACACCATTCCAAAGAGCACAAAGGGACTCTAAACGAGTCCTGTCATGCTCACCCCCCTTGGCCGGTTCTCTCACCCATCTCTAGGCTTGGCGCACCGCACATCGCACACGGGGGAGACGAGAACATGGCCGAAACCAGGCGACGGCTGCGCTCCGGCACGGTGGTCCTCGGGGGTGTCGGGCTGCTGGCCGCCGCGCTCACCGCCTGTTCGTCGGAGCCGGACAAACGCTGCGTGGACCGGAACAGCTACGACTACGCCAAGGGCTACAAGGTCGTCTCGAACAAGAACTGCGGCTCCGTCAAGTCGGCGGTCGACGGCGCCTGGTACTACGGCGGCAAGAAGAAGGGCTCCTGGGTGGACGGCGGTTCCTTCACCGAGCCGCGCCACGGTTCCGGGCACTCCACGAGCCACTCCTCGACCCACTACGGCACCGGCGGGGTGCACCGCGGCGGCTTCGGCGGCGGTTCGCACAGCTCCGGCGGCTGACCGGGGCTCGGATGGAACGCCGTACCACCGCCCCGCGCCCGGACTGGCAGCGCACCGTCGAGGAGCAGGGGCTGATCTACCCGCTCACCCGCCACCCCGACGGAAGCCTGCGCCCGTACTGGGACGAGAGCGCGTACTACGTCTTCTCGCTCCCCGAGGTCGAGGCGCTGGAGGAGACCGTCGCCGAGCTGCACGCCATGTGCCTCGCGGCCGCCGGGCACATCGTGGCGGAGAACCGCCTCGCCGACCTCGGCATCACCGACCCGCGGGTCGCCGCCGCGGTCACCGAGTCCTGGCACCGCCGCGCCGAACTCCCCTCCTTCTACGGCCGTTTCGACCTGCGCTACGACGGCACGGGCCCGGCCAAGCTGCTGGAGTACAACGCGGACACCCCCACGTCCCTGGTGGAGGCCGCCTCTCCGCAGTGGTTCTGGATGGAGGACCGCTTCCCGGGCGCGGACCAGTGGAACTCCCTGCACGAACGCCTGGTGGACTCCTGGCGCAGGCAGGCCGCGCTGCTGCCGCCCGGCAGCCCGCTGCACTTCGCGCACTCCGCCGCCGACGAACTGGGCGAGGACCTGATGACGGTCGCCTACCTGAAGGAGACCGCGGAGCAGGCGGGGCTGGACACCGACTGGCTCGCCATGGAGGAGATCGGCTGGGACACCCTCTCCGGCCGCTTCGTGGACAAGCGGCTCCGGTTCATCCGCGCCCTGTTCAAGCTGTACCCCTGGGAATGGCTCACCACCGACGCCTTCGGCGGCCACGTCCTGGACACCCTGGACAACGGCGGCGGCACCGGCAGCACCCTGTGGATAGAGCCCGCCTGGAAGATGCTCCTCAGCAACAAGGCCCTCCTGGCCGTCCTCTGGGACCTCCACCCCGGCCACCCCAACCTCCTCCCGGCCCACCTCGACGGCCCCCGCGACCTCGCCGCCACCACCGGCTACGTCGCCAAGCCCCTCCTGGGCCGCGAGGGCGAGGGCATCACCCTGCACCCGCCGGGCACCCCGCCCGCCGACCACCCCGGTTCCCGCTGCTACCAGCAGCTCGCCCCCCTGCCCACCTTCGACGGCAACCACGTCGTCCTCGGTGCCTGGGTCATCGGCGACGAGCCCGCGGGCCTCGGCATCCGCGAGTCCACGGGTCCCGTCACGGACGAGTACGCCCGCTTCGTGCCGCACGTGATCCTCTGACGCCACCGGACCCTTCCTTCCTGACGGCGTCGGCAAGCGACCCCGCTCGTGCGCACGTCCGGGAACGCCCGCGCGCACGACGTCCTCCAGGCGGCGCACGCCGTCGTACAGCACGGTGGAGACCACGCGGACCGGGCGCCGCAGACCGCGGCGGGCCGTGGCCCGGTGACGTGGGGCGGCGCCCGCCGGGCCCACCGTGACCGGCGACCGGCCGGACGGCACGCCGAGCGCCGAGACCAACGGCGACCGGGTCCGCGAGGTCCACCTCGGCACGGGCCCGGACAAGCGCACGCCCGCCGGAGACGGACACGCCCGCCGGAGACGGACACGCCCGCGGAGACGGGGGGAGCGGCGGTCCCGGCCCCGGCACCGTCCACGCCCTCGCCCGCATGGTGGACGCCGGATCTCCGCCCTCCGGCGCGGCCGGTACGCTGAGCCACGGGCCGTGACTGGCGCGCTGGGATGGGACGGACCATCGGGGAGCGGCCTTGCGGGAATCAGTGCCGTGCGCCTGGGCCGAACGTGAACGCTGAGCACGCCGTCCGGAGGTCCCCATGCCAGAGCAGCCCCTGTCCACCGAGTCCACCGCCTTCCGCGCCGCCCTCGACGTGATCCGCGCCGTGGAGCCGCGCGTCGCCGACGCCATCGGCCAGGAGGTCACCGACCAGCGCGCGATGCTCAAGCTGATCGCCTCCGAGAACTACGCCTCCCCGGCGACCCTCCTCGCGATGGGCAACTGGTTCAGCGACAAGTACGCCGAGGGCACCGTCGGCCGCCGCTTCTACGCCGGCTGCCGCAATGTCGACACCGTCGAGTCCCTCGCCGCCGAGCACGCCCGGGAACTCTTCGGCGCCCGGCACGCCTACGTGCAGCCGCACTCCGGCATCGACGCCAACCTCGTCGCCTTCTGGGCCGTGCTCGCCGACCGGGTCGAGGTCCCCTTCCTGGAGAAGACCGGCGCCCGCCAGGTCAACGACCTCACCGAAGCCGACTGGGCCGAGCTGCGCCGGGCCTTCGGCAACCAGCGGATGCTCGGTATGTCCCTGGACGCCGGCGGCCACCTCACCCACGGCTTCCGCCCGAACATCTCGGGCAAGATGTTCGACCAGCGCTCCTACGGGACCGACCCGGCGACCGGCCTCATCGACTACGACGCGCTGCGCGCCCAGGCCCGCGAGTTCAAGCCGCTGATCATCGTGGCGGGCTACTCGGCGTACCCCCGGCTGGTGAACTTCCGGACCATGCGCGAGATCGCCGACGAGGTCGGCGCGACCCTCATGGTCGACATGGCGCACTTCGCCGGTCTCGTCGCGGGCAAGGTCCTCACCGGCGACTTCGACCCGGTCCCGCACGCCCAGATCGTCACCACCACCACCCACAAGTCGCTGCGCGGCCCGCGCGGCGGCATGGTGCTGTGCGACGACTCCCTCAAGGACCAGGTCGACCGCGGCTGCCCGATGGTCCTCGGCGGCCCGCTGCCGCACGTCATGGCCGCCAAGGCGGTCGCCCTGGCCGAGGCCCGGCAGCCCTCCTTCCAGGACTACGCCCAGCGCGTCGTGGACAACTCCCGCGCGCTGGCCGAGGGCCTGATGCGCCGGGGCGCCACCCTCGTCACCGGCGGCACCGACAACCACCTCAACCTGATCGACGTCGCCGGCTCCTACGGCCTCACCGGCCGCCAGGCCGAGGCCGCGCTCCTCGACTCCGGCATCGTCACCAACCGCAACGCCATCCCGGCCGACCCCAACGGCGCCTGGTACACCTCCGGCATCCGCATCGGCACCCCCGCCCTGACCACCCGCGGCCTCGGCACGGCCGAGATGGACGAGGTCGCCGGCCTGATCGACCGCGTGCTCACGACGACGGAACCGGGCACCACCAAGTCGGGCGCCCCCTCCAAGGCCGCCCACGTCCTGGACGAGAAGGTGTCGCGGGAGATCGCCCAGCGGGCGACGGACCTGGTGGCGGGCTTCCCGCTGTACCCGGAAGTCGACCTGGGCTGAGGAACGCCCTGAGGGGCGGCCGACCAAGGGGCGCGGGGCCGTGTCCGCCGCGCGGCTCCACCGCGGGGCGCGCCGGGCCACGGCCCGCCCGCGGTCTCCCGCGCCCGCGCCGCCCCCGCCTCAGGGGCCGATCCCACCCTCAGCCGATGAGAGAATGGGGGACATGGCCTCTGCTGAAAAGCCCCGCGTGCTGTCCGGCATCCAGCCCACCGCCGGCTCGTTCCATCTCGGAAACTACCTCGGCGCCGTTCGCCAGTGGGTGTCCCTCCAGGAGACCCACGACGCCTTCTACATGGTCGTCGACCTGCACGCGATCACGGTCCCCCAGGACCCCGCGGAGCTGCGGGCCAACACCCGCCTCGCCGCCGCCCAGCTCCTCGCCGCCGGTCTGGACCCGGACCGCTGCACCCTGTTCGTGCAGAGCCATGTCCCCGAGCACGCCCAGCTGGCCTGGGTGATGAACTGCCTCACCGGCTTCGGCGAGGCCAGCCGGATGACCCAGTTCAAGGACAAGTCCGCCAAGCAGGGCGCCGAGCGCGCCTCGGTCGGCCTGTTCACGTACCCGATCCTCCAGGTCGCCGACATCCTGCTGTACCAGGCCCACCAGGTGCCGGTCGGCGAGGACCAGCGCCAGCACATCGAGCTGACCCGGGACCTGGCCGAGCGCTTCAACGGCCGTTTCGGGCAGACGTTCACGATCCCGGCGCCGTACATCCTCAAGGAGACGGCGAAGATCTACGACCTCCAGGACCCGTCGACCAAGATGAGCAAGTCGGCGTCCACGCCGAAGGGCCTCATCAACCTCCTGGACGAGCCGCGGACCACCGCCAAGAAGGTCAAGAGCGCGGTCACCGACACCGACACCGTGATCCGCTACGACGCGGAGGCCAAGCCCGGCGTCTCCAACCTGCTCACCATCTACTCGGTGCTCACCGGCAGGTCGATCGCGCAGCTGGAGCAGGAGTACGAGGGCAAGATGTACGGCGCCCTCAAGACCGACCTCGCCGACGTCATGGTGGAGTTCGTGACGCCGTTCCGCGAGCGCACCCAGCAGTACCTGGACGACGCGGAGACGCTCGACTCGATCCTGGCCAAGGGCGCGGAGAAGGCGCGCGCCGTCGCGGCCGAGACCCTCGCACAGACGTACGACCGCGTCGGCTTCCTGCCGGCGAAGCACTGAACGAAGCACGGAACGGCACGGCCCGCGCCGAGGGGCACGGAACCGGCGCGAAGGCGCGTGACCGTTCGCACGCCCAGGTGGGCAGAGCGCTGCACATCACTTCCGTTGCGCCTGCCCACAGGACACCCATGGCCGTACAGTCGAAGCCGAAGGCCCGTACGAGTCGGCCGAGTAGACGACGGACGCGACGACAGGAGACGACGTGGGGACCGTAACGATCGGCGTGTCGATCGCGGTTCCGGAGCCTCACGGCAGCCTGCTCCAGGAGCGGCGCGCGGGCTTCGGCGACGCCGCGGCCTACGGCATCCCCACACACGTCACCCTGCTGCCGCCGACCGAACTGGACCGCGCCGCGCTGCCCGTGGTCCAGGCACACCTCGGCAAGGTGGCCGCCTGCGGTCGCCCGTTCCCGATGCGGCTGCACGGCACGGGCACCTTCCGGCCCGTCTCCCCGGTGGTCTACGTCCGCGTCGTGCAGGGGGCCGAGGACTGCGCCCTGCTCCAGCAGCGGGTCCGCGAGGGCTCCGGGCCCTGCGCCCGTGAGCTCCAGTTCCCGTACCACCCGCACGTCACGGTGGCGCACGGCATCGAGGACGAGGCGATGGACCGCGCCTTCGCGGAGCTGGCCGACTTCGAGGCCGAGTGGCCGTGCACCGGGTTCGCGCTCTACGAGCAGGGCGCGGACGCCGTCTGGCGCAAGCTGCACGAGTACACCTTCGGCGGCTCCGTCGTGCCGCCCCAGGCGGGCCCCGCCGACATCGGCCGCGGGACCATCGCCAGCCGGTAGGCGCGCCTCACAACGGCAGCCTGCGGAACAGCGCCCGCGGCAGGTGCCTCAGCACGGCCGCCACCAGCCGCAGCGCTCCCGGCACCCACACCGTCTCCGAGCCCCGGCGCAGGCCCAGTTCGATCGCGGTGGCGACCTCCTGAGGGGTCGTGGCGAACGGTTCGCGGGCCCGCCCCGCCGTCATCCGCGTGCGCACGAACCCGGGTCGTACGACCATCACCCGCACGCCCGTGCCGTACAGCGCGTCCCCGAGGCCCTGGGCGAAGGTGTCCAGGCCCGCCTTGCTGGAGCCGTAGATGAAGTCGGCGCGGCGGGCGCGTTCGCCGGCGGTGGCGGAGAGGACGACGAGCGAGCCGTGGCCCTGGCTCTGGAGCGCGCTCGCGGCGACGAGGCCCGCGGAGACCGCCCCGGTGTAGTTGGTCTGGGCGACCCGCACGGCGCGCAGCGGTTCGCGCTCGTCGTGGGCCTGGTCGCCGAGGAGGCCGAAGGCGAGCAGCACCAGGTCGACGGCGTCCTCGGCGAAGACCTTGCCGAGCCCGGTCTCGTGGGAGGCGGGGTCGAGGGCGTCGAAGGCGACCGTGCGGGTGTCCGCGCCGAGCGCGCGCAGACCCTCGGCGGCCTGTTCCAGGGCGGGGGAGGGGCGGCCGGCCAGCCAGACGGTGCGGGCGCCGCGGGCGATCAGCCGGCGGGCGGTGGCGAGCCCGATCTCCGAGGTGCCGCCGAGGACGAGCAGGGACTGGGGCAGGGCGGGGGCGTCCTTCACAGGCATGCCCGTGACCGTATCGTCAGCCTGTGCGCCCCTCGCCCCTGATCGTCACCTTGGCGGGCCGAAGATCACCCGAAGGTGGGACGGTCGACTCCGCCGCCCCGCGCGTGGTCGCGGGTACCCGGACATGGGACGTCGCGCAGAGGGCAGGAAACGGATCATGGACTGGCTCAAGAGACTGCCCGTCATCGGGCCGCTGGTGATCTGGCTGACGGCCACGCACGCGTGGCGGGCGTACGAGCGGCTCGACCGCGTGAAGTGGTCCCGGCTGGCGGCGGCGATGACGTTCGTCAGCTTCGTGGCGCTGTTCCCGCTGCTCACCGTGGCCGCGGCCGTCACCGCCGCCACCCTGGGCCCGGCGCGGCAGAAGGCGGTCGAGCACAAGATCGCCGAGCAGTTCCCGGGCGTCATCTCCAGCCGGCTCGACCTCACCTCGCTGGTCGACAACGCCGGCACCGTCGGCGTGATCGCGGGCACCGTGCTGCTGTTCACCGGCGTCGGCTGGGTCGGCCAGGTGCGGTCCTGTCTGCGCGCGGTCTGGGAGCTGCCGGACCCCGAGCAGAACCCGTTGGTCGCCAAGGCCAAGGACGCCGTCATCCTGATCGGCTTCGGCGGCGCCCTGCTGGTCACCCTCGCCGCGTCCACGCTCGCCTCGGCCGCCGTCGGCAAGGTCTCCGGACAGCTGGGGCTCGCCCAGCACGGCTGGGGCACCGCGCTGCTGCAGGCCGCCGCCTTCGCCGTCGCCGTGCTCGCCGACTTCCTCGTGCTGCTCTACGTTCTGACCCTGCTGCCCGGGGTGGAGCCGCCGCGCCGCCGCCTGTTGCTCGCGGCCCTGCTCGGCGCGGTCGGCTTCGAACTGCTGAAGCTGCTGCTCAGCGGCTATATCCAGGGGGTCGCCGCGAAGAGCGTGTACGGCGCGTTCGGCGTCCCCGTGGCGCTGCTGCTGTGGATCAACTTCACCGCGAAACTCGTCCTGTTCTGCGCCGCCTGGACGGCCACGCCGAGCGGGACGGCGAAGGTCACGGCCGCGGCCGACGGCGCATCAGATCCGGCAGCGGCCACCGGCGGTTGACCAGGAAGGCCCCGCCCACCAGCAGCACGAGCAGCCCGCCCGCGACGGCGAGCGCGGTGCCGATCCCGCGGGAGCCGGTCGTGGCGGCCGCCACCGGCGTGGAACCGGCCTGACCGGCGGGGGCGGACGCCTTCGGGGAGCCGCTCGGCGCACTCGTCGCACCGGCGTTCCTCGGCGGCACCAGCTCGCCCACCGGCGTGACCTTGCCGGCCGCCTGGAAGCCCCAGTCGAACAGCTTCGCCGTCTCCTTGTAGACCTCGTTGTGCTCGCGCTTCCGCGGGTTCATCACGGTGACGAGCAGCACCCGGCCACCGCGCTCGGCGACCCCGGTGAAGGTGGCGCCCGCGTGGGTGGTGTTGCCGTTCTTCACGCCCGCGATGCCCTGGTAGACGGGCACATCGGTGTCGCCGCTGAGCAGCCGGTTGGTGTTGCGGATCGTCTCGCCGCCGAATTCGGCGCTCACGGTGGAGCAGTAGTCCCGGAAGTCCTTCTTCTGGAGCCCGGAGCGGGCGATGAGCGAGAGGTCGTACGCCGACGACACCTGGCCCGGCTCGTCGTAGCCGTCGGGGGAGACCACATGGGTGTCCAGGGCCTGCAACTCGTCGGCGTGGGCCTGCATGTCCCTGACGGTCTGCGGGACGCCCTCGTTCATCGCGGACAGTACGTGCACGGCGTCGTTGCCCGAGCGCAGGAACACCCCGAGCCACAGGTCGTGGACGCTGTAGGTGCGGCCCGCCTTTATGCCGACCACGCTGGAGCCGTCGCCCATGCCCGCGAGGTCCCGCGCGGCCACCTTGTGCTCCATCGTCCGCGGGAAGCGGGGCAGCAGGGTGTCCGCGAACAGCATCTTCATCGTGGAGGCCGGGGGCAGCCGCCAGTGCGCGTTGTGCGCGGCCAGCACCTCGCCCGACTCGGCGTCGGAGACGATCCAGGAGCGCGCGGTCAGGTCCTTCGGCAGCACCGGGACGCCGGGCGCGAGGTTCACCTGGGTGCCGGGCTGTCCGAGCCGGGCGCCGCCGAGGGCCGACATGCGGGCCGGGGGCGTGGCCGCCGGGGTCCCGTCGGCGGCGGGGACGGCGAGGGCGGCGGGCGCGGTGGCGGCGAGGGACAGCAGGGTCGCGGCGCTGACCAGGAGTGATCGCCGGGTGGTCTTCGTGGATGCGGGCACGACCGAGAACGTACCGGTACCGGACCGGCCGGTCCCGCCCCAGCCCCCGTGGCGAAAGCGGGCACCGGATACTGGAGGTATGAAACTCAGCCGCCCGGTCTCCTGGTTCCTGCTCGCCTTCGGGGTGTGGAGCTGGTTCATCTGGGTCACTTTCGTAAAGAACCTGGTCAAGGACGGCAGCGGTCTTGCCTTCCACGACGGCCATCCGACCGCCTACTTCTGGGTGCACCTGCTGCTGGCGATCGTCTCCTTCGTATTGGGGACGGTCATCGGGGTCATCGGGTTGCGCGGTCTGCGGGCCCTGCGCCGGGGGCCGTCGCCCATGTGACCGGAATCTCTTCCTTCACCTATGGAGGAGCCGTGAAGGCCCGACGGACGTCGAGCGGAGACAACGTCTTGGGCAAGTTCTTCCACAACCGGTCAGAAAGCCCTTCCCACACCGAAACACCTGTGATTAGGTGAGCCGCGTCACTTTAGGGGAGTGGCTTGATTTGTGCTGACCAGGGGTAGGACCCGGCAGGGGTCTGGGGAGGGCACCACCGTGCGATCGGTTCGCATGCGGATACTCGTGACGTTGCTCGTACTGGCGATCGTGGGTATCGGCGGCTGGCAACTGCTGCCTTCGCAGGAGAACAAGAACAGGACCATCACAGTCGGGACGACGGACGCGGTCACGTCGCTCGACCCGGCAGGGGCGTACGACGCGGGGTCATGGGCCCTGTTCAGCAACGTCTTCCAGACACTGATGACGTTCGAGCCGGACGGCGTCGAGCCGGTGCCGGACGCGGCGAAGAGCTGCGCCTTCGTCGGCAGCGACCTGAAGACGTACCGGTGCACCCTGCGTGACGGGATCACCTTCCCCAGCGGGCGGGCGATGACCGCCGAGGACGTGAAGTTCTCCTTCGACCGGGTCAAGCGGATCAACTCCGACGTCGGCCCGTCGTCGCTGCTCGCCCTGCTCGCCTCGGTGACCGCCGACGACGCGCGGACCGTCACCTTCCACCTGTCGGCGCCGGACGCCACCTTCCCGCTGAAGGTCGCCACCGGAGCGGGCGCGATCGTGGACCGGGACACCTACCCGGCGAACGCGCTGCGCAAGGACTCCTCGGTCGACGGCACCGGCCCGTACCGGCTCACCTCGTACACCAAGGACAAGCAGGCCCGCCTCGCGCCGAACCCGAGCTACAAGGGCTACCTCGGCGCCACCGGCCGCCCGATCGCGCTGCGGTACTACACCGACTCGGCGCAGCTCGACGCGGCGTGGAAGGCCAAGGACGTCGACGTGGCCTCGCGGACGCTGCCGCCTGCCGTGCTCTCCCGGATGAACCCGAGCGACCCGAACGAACGGGTCACCGAGTCCGACACGTCCGAGACCCGCAACCTGTACCTGAACACCCGCACCAGCTCCCCGCTGCACGACGTGCGGGTGCGGCAGGCGGTCGCCTGGCTGGTCAACCGGGAGGAGCTGGCGGCCACGGTCTACCAGGGCACGGTGGACCCGCTGTACTCCCTGATCCCGACCGGCATCACCGGCCACACCACGTCCTTCTTCGACACCTACCCGACGCAGAGCGCGAAGAAGGCGCGCGCCCTGCTCACCCAGGCCGGGGTGAGCCTGCCGGTCCGCTTCACCTTCGCCTACGGCAAGGGCCAGGGACCGGGCGAGCAGGAGGCCGCGGCGCTGAAGAAGCAGCTGGAGGCGGGCGGCCTGTTCAAGGTCGACGTCAAGGGGTACGAGTGGACGGACTTCCAGGAGCGGATGGCCGCGGGCAAGCTCGACGCCTGGGCCGTCGGCTGGGTCGCGGACTACCCCGACGCCGACACCTTCGGCCAGCCCCTCGTCGGCACCGGCTCCACCATGGCCACCGGTTACAGCAACAAGACCGTCGACCAGCTCATCCGCAGCAGCCAGCAGTACGCCGACCGCGGCCGCGCCGCCTCCGACTTCGAGCAGATCCAGTCCACCATCGCCACGGACGTCCCGCTGATCCCGCTCTGGCAGCGCAAGGAGTACACGGTCACCTCGGAGGACGTCGGCGGCGGCCAGTACCTGATGGACGGCACGGGCGTGTACCGCCTGTGGCGCCTGAGCTGGATCTGATCAGCCGTCCCGGTCCTGGTCCTGCCCTGCCCGGGTGATCTGCCCGACGTCGGGGGTGACCTTGGCACCGGGGGAGTCGGGGAGCGCGACGGACTGCCGGGGGCGTGGACGCGATGGTTCGCGTACTCGCTCCCGGCGTGGCACCGGTTCGGGCCGCAGGGCGGACCGACGGCCGGACGTCCTCTGCCCGTGCCTTCACCCGGAAGTGATCACTCGCGCCCGTCCCGTTCCCGCCCCGCGCCCGGTGCCGGCAGCAGCCTCGTCATCCCCGGCAGGAAGTCCGTGAACAGTTCGTGGACCTCCAGGACCAGGGGGCGCAGGACGCGGAAGCGGGAGAGGGTGACGCCGCGGGTGGTGAGGCGGGCGCCGCGGCGGGCCAGGCGGTAGCTGCGTTCACGGTTCTCGGTCCGGTCGAAGATCCAGTACATGATGAGGCCCATCTGGGACAGCCACATCAACTCCGGCAGCACGTCGCGGAGTTCCTCCGGGACCTTGGCCCTGGAGCCGGCCAGGACCTCCCGGTGCACCTGGATCGCCAGCTCGCGCGCGTGCTCGCTCTCCTGGGAGAAGGGGCTCAGCGGACTGTCCGGATCGGCCGCGTTCTTGAAGAACTGCACGGCGAACTCGTGGTACGGCCGGGCGATGTCCAGCCACGCGGTGAGCACCCCCGCGAGCCGCGCCTCCAGATCCGTCTGCCGCTCCAGGATCCCCCGCACCGCCTGCCGGTGCTCGGCCGCGATCCGGTCGTAGAACCCCTGGATCAGGTGTTCCTTGCCCTCGAAGTAGTAGTACGCGTTGCCGACGGAGACCCCGGCCTCCTGGGCGATCGCCCGCATGGTGGTCTTGTCGTACCCCCGCTCCCGGAACAGCCGCATGGCCGTCTCCAGGATCAGCGCACGGGTCTGCTCGGACTTGCTGCTGGGGGTACCGGCCGCCTCGGGACCGTCGTTCTTCACGGGCACGCCACAGAGCCTAACCAGTGCCGCGCGAGCGCTCGGCTCAGCCTCGGCGCCCCAGCTCGGGCCGCCGGGTGTAGTCGGTGAGACCGAGCACGTTGCCCCAGGGGTCGGCGATCTCCACCGTCCACCCGGTCGCCGTCTGGAACACCTCGTCCACCGGCCGGATGCCCGCGGCGACCAGCCGCCGCGCCGCCACCCGCGCGTCCGGCACCTCCAGCCAGACGCGCGGCGAGGGCCACGGCGGACTGCGGTGGCCCAGCGCCTCCTCCACCCGCAGCAGGATCCCGGGCGTCTCCGCCCCCGCCCTGAGCAGCGCGATCCCGGCCTCGTCGAACCGGAACCCCACCCCGAACCCGGCCCGCTCGTAGAACCCGACGGCCTCCGCGAGGTCCCCGACGGGGAGCAGTACGTTGTCGAACCCGAGCAGTTCGTACGACCCTTCGTCTGACATGTCGTCAGATTAGAGCGCCGTCCCCCGGGATTCCGTGATGACCGGGCCGTCGGTTCACATGCTGCTCAGCGAGCGGGCGTAGTTGACCTGACCCATGATCGCCGGGAACGTCTCCGGACCGTGGGCCGGGATCATCGTCTGGTGGTGCCGGCCCGCACTGGTCACGGTGACCTGGATGTAGCCCGTGGTCTTCCTCTCCTTCATCAGCAGGAAGAGCAGCCCGAGCAGGCAGAAGAGGAAGAACACGATCGCGAGCACGATCGCGTGCGTCGGTATCTTCTCCTCGGTGTGCGACATGTCCGTCGCGTTCCATATCGCCCCGCGCAGCGGCAACTGCCCGGCGGGGGTGATGATCTGGTCGCCCATCACCGTGATGTCGCCGATGGCGAGGACGGGGGCGCCGCCCGCCGGCATCGGCGCACCCGACATGGGCGCCGCCGGCTGCTGCGGAAAACCGTAACCCTGCGCGGGCGCGCCCGGGGCGGGGTATCCGTACCCGGGCGGCGGCGTGTCGGACGGCACGGGCGGATGACCGGGGCCCCAGTCGCCGGCGCCGCTCTGGTACGGGTTCTGCTCGGTCACGCTGGTGCCCCCGGTGTGTGGTGAATACGTGGATAGAGACGAAGGGCCGTTCCCCCGAACGGAGGAACGGCCCTCGTATTGTGCCAGGCGACGCGTCAGTAGCGGCGGGTGATCAGAGCCCGCTTGACTTCCTGGATCGCCTTCGTGACCTCGATGCCACGCGGGCACGCGTCGGTGCAGTTGAAGGTCGTACGGCAGCGCCACACGCCGTCGCGGTCGTTCAGCACCTCCAGACGCTGCTCCCCGGCCTCGTCACGCGAGTCGAAGATGAAGCGGTGGGCGTTGACGATCGCGGCAGGGCCGAAGTACTGGCCGTCGTTCCAGAACACCGGGCAGGACGACGTGCACGCGGCGCACAGGATGCACTTGGTGGTGTCGTCGAAGCGGGCCCGGTCCTCCACGGACTGGAGGCGCTCACGCGTGGGCTCGTTCGTCTCCTTGGTGATCAGGAACGGCATCACGTCCCGGTACGCCTGGAAGAACGGCTCCATGTCCACGACCAGGTCCTTGAGGACCGTCAGGCCCTTGATGGCCTCGATCGTGATCGGCTTCTCGGGGTTGATGTCCTTGATCAGGGTCTTGCAGGCAAGGCGGTTCTTGCCGTTGATCCGCATCGCGTCCGAGCCGCAGATGCCGTGCGCGCACGAGCGGCGGAAGGTGAGGGTGCCGTCGATGTCCCACTTGATCTTGTGGAGGCCGTCGAGGACACGCTCCTTCGGGTCGATCTCCAGCTGGAAGTCTTCCCAGACGGCCTCCGCCGAGACCTCCGGGTTGAACCGGCGGATCCGGAAGGTGACCGTGATGTAGGGGGAGTCGGCGAATCCGGGCTCGGGCCGGCCCGCCGCGTCCGCCTTGTCCAGAACAGGGGTAGCCATCAGTACTTACGCTCCATCGGCTGGTAGCGGGTCTGGACGACCGGCTTGTAGTCGAGACGGATGGACTCGGTGCCGTCGTCGCCCACCTCGCGGTACGCCATGGTGTGGCGCATGAAGTTGACGTCGTCGCGGTTCGGGTAGTCCTCGCGGTAGTGACCGCCGCGGGACTCCTTGCGGGCCAGCGCCGACGTGGCCATGACCTCGGCCAGGTCGAGCAGGTTGCCCAGCTCGATGGCCTCGAGCAGGTCCGTGTTGAACCGCTTGCCCTTGTCCTGGATCGACACGTTCTTGTAGCGCTCGCGCAGCTCGGCGATCTTCTCGACCGCCGTCTTGATCGTCTGCTCGGTGCGGAACACCATGACGTTGGCGTCCATGGTCTCCTGCAGCTCGCGGCGCAGGGTGGCCACCCGCTCGTTGCCGGTGGAGTCGCGCAGCCGCTCGATCTGCTCGACGACGAAGGACTCCGGGTTCTCCGGCAGCTCGACGAAGTCGGCCTTGTGGGCGTACTCGGCGGCGGCGATGCCCGCGCGACGGCCGAAGACGTTGATGTCCAGCAGCGAGTTGGTGCCCAGGCGGTTGGCGCCGTGCACCGACACGCAGGCGACCTCGCCGGCCGCGTACAGACCCGGCACGACGGTGGTGTTGTCCGCCAGGACCTCACCCTCGACGTTGGTCGGGATGCCGCCCATCGCGTAGTGCGCGGTCGGCTGGATCGGGATCGGGTCCGTGTACGGCTCGATACCGAGGTAGGTGCGCGCGAACTCGGTGATGTCCGGGAGCTTGGCGTCCAGCTGCTCCGGCGGCAGGTGGGTGAGGTCCAGGTACACGTGGTCGCCCTCGGGACCGCAGCCGCGGCCCTCGCGGATCTCCGTGTAGATGGAGCGGGACACGACGTCACGGGACGCCAGGTCCTTCATGACGGGAGCGTACTTCTCCATGAAGCGCTCGCCGTCCTTGTTGCGCAGGATGCCGCCCTCACCGCGGGCGCCCTCGGTGAGCAGGATGCCCATGCGCCAGATGCCGGTCGGGTGGAACTGGAAGAACTCCATGTCCTCCAGCGGCAGACCGCGGCGGTAGCACGCGGCCTGGCCGTCACCGGTCAGGGTGTGCGCGTTGGAGGTCACCCGGAAGAACTTGCCGGTGCCGCCGGACGCGTAGATGACCGACTTCGCCTGGAAGATGTGGATCTCGCCGGTCGCCAGCTCGTAGGCGACGACACCGGCCGACTTCTTGACGCCGTCGACCTCGGTGATCAGCTGGTCCAGGACGTAGAACTCGTTGAAGAACTCCACGCCCTCCTTGACGCAGTTCTGGTACAGCGTCTGGAGGATCATGTGGCCGGTGCGGTCGGCCGCGTAGCAGGCACGGCGCACCGGGGCCTCGCCGTGGTTGCGGGAGTGACCGCCGAAGCGGCGCTGGTCGATCTCACCCTTGGGCGTCCGGTTGAACGGCAGGCCCATCTTCTCCAGGTCGAGGACCGCGTCGATGGCCTCCTTCGCCAGGATCTCGGCGGCGTCCTGGTCGACCAGGTAGTCGCCGCCCTTGATCGTGTCGAAGGTGTGCCACTCCCAGTTGTCCTCCTCCACGTTGGCGAGCGCGGCGGCCATACCGCCCTGCGCGGCGCCCGTGTGGGAGCGGGTGGGGTAGAGCTTGGTCAGCACCGCGGTGCGGCTGCGCTTCGTCGCCTCGATGGCGGCACGCATGCCCGCGCCACCGGCGCCGACGATGACGGTGTCGTACTTGTGGATCTTCATGATTCTCGCAGCCCCGTGCCTAGCGGATGTTCGGGTCGAAGGTGAAGATCACCAGCGTGCCCAGCAGGATGGTCCACACCGTGGCGGTGTACAGCAGGGCCTTCAGCCACATGCGGGACGCAGGCCGCTCGGCGTAGTCGTTGATGACCGTGCGCAGGCCGTTGGCGCCGTGCAGCATCGCGAGCCACAGCATGGCCAGGTCCCAGACCTGCCACCAGGGGGACGCCCAGCGGCCGGCGACGAAGGCGAAGCCGACCTTGGAGACGCCGCCGTCCAGCACCAGCTGGATGACCAGGTGGCCGATGACGAGGACGACCAGCACGATGCCGGACAGGCGCATGAACAGCCACGCCGCCAGCTCGAAGTTGCCGCGGGTGGACTTCGGGGTCTTCTTGGTCCGCTTGCGCGGCGCCTCGATCAGCGGGGCCGGGTTGTCCACGTTGTAGACGGCGGCACCCTCGACGGGGCCGACCCCGGAGGCGGTGGTCTCAGTGGTAGACATCGGCGTCAGCTCCCGAACAGAACACGAGCGGCGTGGCCGAGCACGGGGTAGATCGCGCCGAGCATGAGCACGACCCAGACACCCATCACGGTCCAGAACATCTGCTTCTGGTAGCGCGGGCCCTTCGACCAGAAGTCGACGGCGATGACGCGCAGACCGTTGAGCGCGTGGAAGAGGATTGCGGCGACGAGGCCGTACTCCAGCAGCGCGACGATCGGCGTCTTGTACGTGGCCACGACCTTGTCGTAGGCCTCGGGGGAGACACGCACGAGAGCGGTGTCCAGCACGTGAACGAACAGGAAGAAGAAGATGAGGACGCCGGTGACTCGGTGAGCCACCCAGGACCACATTCCTTCCCGGCCGCGGTACAGCGTTCCAGCCGGCACGGAAGAACCCTCCGGGAGCGGGGACTAGGGCCGCGCCGGCTTCACTGTCGGTCGGGCCCGGCCGGGTACGGTCCACCGGCCCCCAGCATGGTATCCGTGTGACGCCGCGACGCTTACGGGGGGCCTACCGGTGTGATCAAACTGGCACGCGGTTGGGCTAGCCGGGGCGGCTGCCGGGGTGGTCCGTCCCGTTATCTGCCGGGCGCGGACGCGTTCGCGCCGCTCGCGCCCCGCGGCGGAACCGCAGATGGAGAGGGCCCCGCGCCCCTGAGGTAGGCGCTCAGCCGCCCCTTGGCGAGGTGCCGGAGTTCCTCTGCCGCTATGAGCCGCTCTTCCTCCGGATCGTTCGTCAATCGTGACCGGATGCGTTCGAGAGTGCGGTCGAGTGACTCCGCCGGTGGGATGTCACCCAGATAGATGACGAACACATGTCCGAACCGCGCCTCGCAGGCCGCGTGCGCCGCGTCCAGGGCCATGTGCGCGGCGGAGTACGTGTCCTCGGGCAGCTCCGGCAGGGACTCGTGGGACAGGGCCTCCGAGAGGTCCGCCGGGGACAGGTCGTACGCCGCCTCGTCGGCCGCGGCCAGGAGGGCGTCCAGGTCGGGGTAGGGGCGGTGGGCCGCGACGCGGTGGGACCAGCGCGGGCTGTGCAGGCAGCGCAGCAGGAGGGTCCGGGCCTCGGTGGCACAGGCCGCGTTGAAGGCGTCGAGGGGCCGGGGCAGGTGCGGCAGGCGGTGGGCGGGCAGCGTGGGTCCTCGCGTCACGGATGGTGTGTGGCAGGGGAATGCTGTGAAAGGTGTGTCTTCAGGTTATCGAGAGTGGTAACTCTGTGTCCGCGCGATGCCTGAAATTCACCTGGACGGGAGAGTTTGCGAATGCTCGGGTGATCGTTCGAGTGGCGAGGGGCCTTACGTTGGCGGAGTGAGCCAGCACAGGCGCCGGGCGACGGCGCAACAGGTGAAGCGGAAGCGGACGGCGGTGGCGGCCGCGGTGGTCGGGACCGTCGCGCTCGGTACGGGTGTCGGGGTGTGGGCCGCGTCCGGCGGTGGCGGCGGACAGGGTCCCGCCGGGCAAGCGACCGTCGCGGAGACGAGCCCGTCGCCCACCCGGTCGTATCCGATGTCCCGGGCGCCGCAGACGATCCCGGCGGTGCGCTCGCACACCCCGGCGCGCGGTCCCGGCTGGCGGCCGCGGCACGGCGACCGCGTGGTGATCGCCGACCCGGCGCTCGCGGACGAGGGCCGGCTGATCGCCGGCGAGCTGGGGATGAGCTACGCCGGCCGGGTGAACGACACCAAGGCGGGCGACGTACGGCTGTCCCTGGGCGGGAGCGGCAACCAGGAGTCGTACACCATGACCGTCCGCGGCGGCCGCGTCGACATCAGCGGGCCGGGCCAGGCGGGCGTCTTCTACGGCACCCGCACCCTGAAGCAGGAGGTCCACGGCGGCGGTACGGCGCCGGAGGGCGTCGTGCGCGACGAGCCGGCCAAGCCGGTGCGCGGCCTCATGCTGGACATCGCGCGCAAGCCGTACTCCGAGTCCTGGATAGAGGACCGGATACGGGAGCTGGGGGACCTGAAGTACAACGAGCTGGGGCTGCACTTCTCCGACGACCAGGCCTTCCGGATCGAGTCCGGCACCCACCCGGAGATCGTCTCCCCGGACCATCTCACCAAGGCGCAGGTCAGGCGGATCGTGGAGCTGGCCGCCAGCCGGCACATCACCGTCGTACCCGAACTCGACTCGCCGGGGCACCTGGGCGCGGTGCTCGCCGCCCACCCCGATCTCCGGCTGCGCAACGCGAACGGCGTGGTGACCAGGGGGGCGATCGACATCTCCAAGCCCGCCGCCGCCCGGCTCGTCGACGATCTGCTGAACGAGTACGCGGGCCTGTTCACCGGCGACCAGTGGCACCTGGGCGGCGACGAGTACCAGGCGCTGATGGCGAGGAGTCCCGAGACCGCCTATCCGCAGCTGGCCGCGGCCGCCCGGCAGAAGTTCGGCGCGAGCGGCGACGTCGCCGACCTCGCCACCGGCTGGCTCAACGACCGCGCCGCCACCGTCCGCGCCCACGGCAGGACGCTGCGGGCCTGGAACGACGGCTTCTACCGCAGCGCCACCGCCGTGCGGCCGGCGGGCGACCTCCAGGTCGCCTACTGGACCGGCAAGGAGATCGGCGCCCGGCCGCCGGAGGACTACCTCGCTGCCGGCCGCAAGCTGATCAACTACAACGACGAGTTCCTCTACTACGTCCTCGGCCAGCCGCAGACCTTCGTCTATCCGACGGGACAGCGGATCTACGAGCAGTGGACCCCGCGGGTGGTGCGCGGCACCACCGCCGTCCCGGCGCGGTACGACAGCCAGATCCTCGGCGGGACTTTCGCGGTGTGGGGCGACCTCCCGGAGGCCCAGACACCGGACCAGGTCGCGGCCGGCATCCGGATGCCGCTGCGGGCCACCGTCCAGAAACTCTGGGACCCGGGCACACCGGCGCTCTCCTGGGCGGACTTCACGTCCCTGGCGAACCGGCTGGGCTGAGGGGCCGGTGACGCCGGGGGCCGGAGAAACCGGGTGAATCCCGTGGACGCGGAGTGATCGTCGGTCGTATCTTCCGGTGTTCACATGTCCGGCGGGCCGTCGCCGTGCGCCGCCCGCCGGGCACCGTCCTGACCACGGGGGAATCCCACTCATGACCGCGCCCACGCCCGTCCCGCCCCAGCCGGCTCCGCCCCCGGCGCTTCCGCTCGGCGCCCGGCTGCGCTCGCCCGCCGGGCTCGGCCTGGCCACGGCCGTCCTGCTCGGACTGGTCGTCGGGGCCGACCTGTTCGCCTGCCTCGCGGACCAGATGGAGGCGAACGTCGCCCAGGACCTCCTCGACCGCGGCGTCGACGAGCACCTGGTCCGCCGGGCCGGCCGCGCCGACGCGCTCCACGACGCGGCCGCCGTCACGCAGGGTGCCACCCTGGTGGCCACGATGGTCGTCTATCTGTGCTGGCTGTGGCGGGCACGGCTGAACGCCGAGGTGTTCGAGCCGTACGGACACCGCATGAAGCGCGGCTGGGTCATCGCCGGCTGGTTCGTGCCGCTCGTGAACCTGTGGTTCCCGCGCCGGGTCGTCCTGGACGTCTGGACGGCCAGCGTCCCCCCGGGCGCGCGCGTGCGGACGACCGCGGTCAACGCCTGGTGGACCCTGTGGGTCGTCGGCCTCCTCGTCGGCCGGGCCGCCTCCCGGCAGTACGACGCCGCCCACTCCCCGGACGAGATCGGTGACGCCGCCCGGCTGATGCTGTTCTCCGACGCTCTCGACGCCGCGGCCGCGGTCCTCGCCGTCCTGGTCGTCGTGCACCTGACCCGGATGCAGCGGCACCGGCTCGGCGCCTATCTCGGCACCGCGCCCACCTTTGGCTGAAACTCGATGCCTGTGACACTTCCGTCCGGTTGCACGCAGTAAGGGGAAGTGCGGGCTCCGTATCGGTCGGCGCCCAGACCAGGGAGGCTTCATGAGCCTTGAGGAACGGATCGCGCGGGCCGACGAGCGAGGACTGGCCGCCAGCGGGTTGGCCTGTTTGGATCGGTGCCTGCCGCTGCTCGACGGTGACGAGGAGCTGCTGCGCCCGCTGTGGGGGAGCCTCGCCGCCGGGGCGGACTGGGGCGGCCCTCTGGAGGAGGCGCGGAGCGCGCTCGGAGCCGGCGACGGCGAGCACGAGGAGGCGGCGCGGCTCGTCCGCCGCATGCTGGACACGGTCCCGGCCGAGCGCACCGCCGAGGCCGTACGGCCCTGGGCCGAGTCCTGTTCGGCAGCCTCCCTGCGCGTCCACCGCCTGCTCGACCCCGCCGCCGAGGGGGAGCCGGACGACGCGGGGGCACCCTCCCCGCTCGTCGCCGCCGAGCTGCGCCGCCAGCTCACCGTCCTCGAACTCCTCGAAGGCCATGGCAAGCACGGTCTGCGCCGCGCCCTCGACGTGTCGGGC
Organism: Streptomyces hygroscopicus subsp. hygroscopicus; assembly: GCF_030269125.1. Classification (GTDB taxonomy): domain Bacteria; phylum Actinomycetota; class Actinomycetes; order Streptomycetales; family Streptomycetaceae; genus Streptomyces; species Streptomyces hygroscopicus_C. The sequence continues at coordinate 31,413 of NZ_BSSM01000020.1, forward strand.
GAGGGACGCCGGGTGCTGCGCGCGGTGGTCTCACGCAGGGCTCGGGGGGTGTCGGAGACCGGGGCGTGACGGCCGTACCGAGGCGTGGTGCCCCCCGGGGCGCGCCGGTCGTACCGGACTCCCGGAGCGCGTCGGCCGTACCCGGCAGGTCGTGTCGGTCGTGTCGGACGGCGTGTGACGGCACCGGCGCGGGCGGACCCCGGGAGTGCGCGCGTCCTGTGCCGGTCGTGCGGTGGCGGTGGGGCGGTCCTGCGACGGTTGGCGAAACGCTTCCGCGACGGGTGACGAAACGCCCGCCCCGCTCGCTCTTCCCTATGTGAGCGCCCATGTGACAGCCGCAGTGCCGGCCGAAGCGACCGACCGCCCGACCCACCGCGTGACCGACCGCGCGGCGGACACCGAGCCGTTCCGGCGGCCCGCCCCCGAGGGGGCCGCCCCACAGGAGACCAGGCCCCACGCCGCCACCAAGCCGGTGCGCTGGGCGGCGGACGCGGTCGCGACCATGCGCGAGGGCGCCCGGGTGCGGCTCGACTACTCGGCACAGAGCCTGTGGCGCGTGGACCGCGTGATCGAGGAGATACGGCGCGAAGGCGCGCCGATCGAGGCGGTCGACAGCGTGCTGCGCGGCTTCGGCGCCTACGCCGGCGAGGTCGTCGTGCGCCGCACCGGTGCCGAGTGGTGGACGACCGGCGGCGAGCACTGGGTGCGCACGCCCGACGGCCGGCTCTGGGACCCCATCGAGGAGGCCCGGCGCTGCTTCGCCGGCCACGGCTCGCTGCGCCTGCTGTGCCGGGACGCGACCGCGGACGCCTGACGGGCCGTCCACCGCGGTCCGGTGCCTGTCCTTGCGCTGTGACACTTCCGTGCGGGCGGACGCTGATGACCATGGAGGCGAAAGACACGGCCGGAGCGTGTCGCACCGTGCGGGACGCGCCATGCGGTGGCCATGAACTCGGCACGACGGGGACGGTCTTGGGCCAGGGAGGAGAACCCCGCAGCCGATGGCCGCGGGACGGGGAACTCGGCGCGGCCGTCGCGCGGGCCCAGGACGGCGACGAGGGCGCCTTCGCGGTGGCCTACCGGATCGTGCAGCCCGGCCTCCTCGGCTATCTGCGCGCACTGGTCGGCGAGGACGCGGAGGACGTGGCCGCCGACGCGTGGCTGGAGATCGCCCGGGACCTCGGCCGGTTCACCGGTGACGGCGCGGGCTTTCGCGGCTGGACCGCGACCATCGCCCGCCACCGCGCCCTGGATCATCTGCGCCGCCGCCGCACCCGGCCCCGTACCACCGTGCTCGACCAGGACGTGCTGGACCGCGCGGCCCCGCACAGCACCCACGACCAGGCGCTGGAGTCGCTGTCCACCGCGCGCGCCCTGGAGTTGGTGCGCGCGTTGCCCCGGGACCAGGCGGAGGCGGTGCTGCTGCGGGTGGTCGTCGGTCTCGACGGCCCCGCCGCCGCCCGCGTCCTCGGCAAACGCCCCGGCGCGGTCCGCACCGCCGCCTACCGCGGTCTGAGACGCCTCGGCCGCACCCTGGCCCCGGAGCCGGGTGTGACGGATGCGGGCCCCGGCACGCTGGGGGAGTCGAAGTGAACGGCGCGGGGGACGAGGACGGAATCGGACATGGCTGAACGCAACGGCGGCGACGGACCGCCCGGCCACCGGCACGGCACCCTCGACGTCGAGGCGCGCCTCGGCGCGGCCCTGCGCGCGTACCACCCCGACCCCGAGGCGGAGCACCGCGCCGTCGCCGCCTTCCGCACCGCCCGCACCCCCGGCGCCCGCCCGCCGCGGACCCGCCCCCGCGACGACTGGCGCCCGGCCTCCCCCCGCCGCTCCCTGCGCACCGCCCTGTCCCTGGCACTCGCCTCCCTCGCCCTGGGCGGTGTCGCCACGGCGGCGATCGGCGTGTCCGGAAGCCGGGAGGCCGAGCAGGGGGTGCGTCGGCCGCACCCCTCCACGACGGCGACGCCGCCGGTGCCCGTCGCCCCGTCGTCCGCCGTCCCGCCGTCCACCGCGACGCCGCCCCCGCCCGCCGAGTCCGGACCCCCCGCCGCTCACCCGGTCACCGTCCACGGCACCCGGGCCCGCTGCCAGGCCTTCGGGAAGACCGCCCCCCGGGGCCACGCCCTGGACGCCACGGCCTGGCAGCAGCTCGTCGCGGAGGCGGGCGGCCAGGAGGAGGTCGCGGCCTACTGCGCGGCCCGGAACGCGGACAGGCCGGGCGAAACCGGCGCGGGTCCGACCCGGGGCGATCGTAAGAAGTGAGGTAAGAGGTTCCCCGGCGGGAGGACGCCCTCAGGCCGGTGCGACCCGCGGCGAGGCCGCGGACCGGTGGCGAGCCGCCCCGGCCGGTCCCCACCAAGGGCAACGGCCGGGGCCGCCACCCCCCACAGGAGAGGCCCCGACCGTCGCTCTGAGGGCCGCTCGGCGACCCGTACTTCCTACAGCGCCGCGGGTGCGTTTTCTGTCACACCCCGGCCGCGCTCAGTTCCCACCCGCGCTCACCCTGCGCACACCCGCACCCGGTCACGAGTTAGTTGCATCTTCTACGGACATGGACGGGGCAAGGTTTCACGCCGTAACGTGCCATTCGCGCCGACCAGGAGACAGGCGTAAAGGGAGTGCGGTGCTGGGGGACGACGCGGAGCTGACCGCCGCGGTGCGCGCGGCACAGGACGGAGACGAGAGCGCGTTCCGTTCGGTGTACCGCGCGGTGCATCCACGGCTGCTCGGGTACGTGCGCACGCTCGTCGGCGATGCCGACGCCGAGGACGTGGCCTCCGAGGCATGGCTGCAGATCGCCCGCGACCTCGACCGGTTCAGCGGCGACGCCGACCGGTTCCGCGGCTGGGCGGCCCGGATCGCCCGCAACCGGGCCCTGGACCACATACGCATGCGCGGCCGCCGCCCGGCGATCGGCGGCGACGAGACCGAGCTGACCGGCCGCGCAGCCGACTCCGACACCGCCGGCGAGGCCATCGAGGCCCTCACCACCGGCAGCACCCTCTCCCTCATCGCCCGGCTCCCGCAGGACCAGGCCGAGGCGGTCGTGCTGCGCGTGGTCGTCGGACTGGACGCCAAGACCGCGGCCGAGACCCTCGGCAAACGCGCCGGCGCCGTCCGCACCGCCGCGCACCGCGGCCTGAAACGGCTCGCCGAACTGATCGGCGACGACCCCGAGACGGCGGGCGTGCTCGACGCGCTGCCGCCCCAGCGGGACCCCGAGCAGCCACCCCGGAGGACCTCCCGGCGAGAAGCCCAGCGGCGGCGCGAGCGAGCACCCCAGCAGGACCCCGAGCGAGAACCGCGCCGAGGCGCGGTGACGTCCGCCACTGTGACGCATACGGGCGCGCGGACGCAGAAGGACATGTGATGGCCGACGAGCAGGACAAGTGGCTCAACCGGGAGACGGCGGAACGCCTGCTGCGCGGTGAGCCCCTGGAAGCCGTCGACCCCTCCGCCCGTGACCAGGCGGAACGCCTGTCCCGGGCGCTCGGCGCGCTGTCCGCCGAGGCCGCCCCGGCCCCCTCCGAACTTCCCGGTGAACAGGCCGCCCTGGCCGCGTTCCGCAAGGCCCGGGAGGCCGCGGCGGACGAGCGCACGGCCGCCCTCGCCGCGGGAGGCACCGGCCGGCGCACGGGCGCGCGGGGACACGACGCGGGCGCGGTCCGCATCGGCGCCCCCGCCCGCACCGGCGCCCGCCGCCCCCGCTGGGGCCGTCCGGCGCGGCTCGCGCTCGCCGCGGTGGTGGCCGCCGGCACGCTCGGCGGGGTCGCCGTGGCCGCCGGCACCGGGGTGCTGCCCACGCCGTTCGACCTGAGGCGGCCCGGCCCCGCGGCCACCGCCACCGCGGACACCTCGGGCCGGCCGCCGGCCACGCCCGGTCCGCGGGCGTCCGGTGTCCCCGGCGGCGACGCGGACTCCGGTCGCCCCGACGGCGCCGACCGGGCCGACGGCGGCGGAACGGACGGCCGTCCGGGCACGAGCGCCCACCCCCGCACCGGCACCACCACGCCCGGCGGCCGCTGGACCGGCGCCGTCACCGCCTGCCGCGATCTGCGCTCCGGCGCCGGACTGAACGCCGACCGAAGACGCGCCCTGGAGCACCTCGCGGGCGGCTCGGCCCGGCTGAGCCAGTACTGCAGGCAAGTCCTGTCCGCGGGCGACCACGCCGTCGGCGACCCGGCCCAGGGCACGAGCCGCGACGGCGGCGGCCAGAGCCAGGAAACGGGCCAGGGCTCCGGTCACGGCGGGAGCGGCGACCGCGGCGGCAGCGGCGGCAGCGGCGCGGGCGACGACGAGGGCCACCCCGGCAACGGCCTCGGCGACAGCGGCGGCAGCGGCGGCGACGACCGCACCGGAAACGGCAGCGGCGCCGGAAACGGCGGCACCAGCGGCGGCGGGGAGCGCGTCCGGCACCGCGGCCCCGCCGTACCGGCACCCGCCCCGCGCGATCCCGGGCGGGGTCCGGGCGGTGGTTCCGGGCGTGGCCCGGGAAGCGGCTCCGGCGGCGGTCCCGGCCGCGGCCACGGCGGGTCCGCGTCCCCCGCGTCCCCCGCCTCCCCCCGGCCGACCCCCGCGCCCCTCCCGGCTCGCTGATCGATCTCGATCGCGGTCGCCCCCTCTGACCTGCCCTTTCGAGAAGTCGCCAAAGTTTTTCCGCGCAGGGTGTGACACTTCCGGACCCCGCGACGCAGTACTGAGTGAGCCGACTGGTCATCGGCCGCAGCACTGAGCCGGGGTTCCCCCCGTACCCGCGGCTCGTGCCCTGGCGCGGGCGGGACATGTTCCCCCGGTCCCGCCCGCGCCCCAAAGCCCCTCCACCGGAGGGCTCACCGGTGGACGACCACCTTGTCGCCCACCCGGACCTCCGCGAACATCGCGGCGATCGCCGCCTCGTCCCGTACGTTCACGCACCCGTGCGAACCCCCGGCGTAGCCGCGCGCCGCGAAGTCGTACGAGTAGTGCACCGCCTCGCCGCCGCTGAAGAACATCGCGTACGGCATCGGCGAGTCGTACAGGGTCGACACATGGTGCCGTGACTTCCAGTAGACGTGGAAGGTGCCCTCGCGGGTCGGGCTGTACCGCGTGCCGAAGCGCACCGCCACGGTGGACACGGTCCGCCCGTCGACCATCCAGCGCAGCGTCCGGCTGGTCTTGCTGACGCACAGCACCCGGCCGGTCAGACAGCGCGGATCGGGCGCGGCGGCGGGCTGGCCGCCCATCAGATACAGCTCCCACCTGCCCGGCGTACGCGTCATCGCCACCAGCCGCCGCCAGGTCACGGCGTCCGTCTCGCCGGTCACCGGCAGCCCGCGTCTGCCCTGGAAGCCCCGTACGGCCCGCTCGGTGAGATCGTCGTACGAACCGGTGGGTCCGTCGAACAGCCAGTCCAGCTGCCGCAGCCGCGCCTGGAGCCCCCGTACCCCCACCCCGCTGTCCCCGGGCCCCCACAGCACTCCCGGGCCCCCGGCGGACACCCGGCCCGGTCCCAGCGGCCGGCCGTCGGCGTCCAGCGGCCGCACGGTGCACCCGCAGAGCGCGGCGAGCGCGGCAAGAACTCCGAGCGCGGCGGCGCTCCTGACCCTCGTCCTCATCCCCGGATGCTTCCCCGCGTGACCCCGGCCGAACTACAGGGCATGGTGAGGAGGTACGGAACGTACCGCGGAGGCACCCATGGCACGTGAGTCGGAGTCCGGCCTGCCGATCGAGCCGGTCTACGGGCCGCAGGACCTGGCCGGCTGGGACCCGGCCGAGAAGCTCGGGGAACCGGGGGCGTACCCCTTCACCCGCGGGGTCTACCCGAGCATGTACACCGGCCGCCCCTGGACGATGCGCCAGTACGCCGGGTTCGGTACGGCGGCGGAGTCCAACGCCCGCTACCGGCAGCTGATCGCCCACGGCACGACCGGCCTGTCCGTCGCCTTCGACCTGCCCACCCAGATGGGCCACGACTCCGACGCGCCCCTCGCGCACGGAGAGGTCGGCAAGGTCGGAGTGGCGATCGACTCGATCGAGGACATGCGGGTGCTGTTCGACGGCATCCCGCTGGACCAGGTGTCCACGTCCATGACGATCAACGCCCCGGCCGCCCTCCTGCTGCTGCTGTACCAACTGGTGGCGGAGGAACAGGGCGTCCCGGCGGACAGGCTGACCGGCACCGTCCAGAACGACGTGCTCAAGGAGTACATCGCCCGCGGCACCTACATCTTCCCGCCCAAACCCTCGCTGAGGCTGACGGCGGACATCTTCCGGTACTGCACCGCCGAGATCCCCAAGTGGAACACCATCTCGATCTCCGGCTACCACATGGCCGAGGCGGGCGCGTCCCCCGTGCAGGAGATCGCCTTCACCCTCGCCGACGGCATCGAGTACGTCCGTACCGCGATCGCGGCCGGGATGGACGTGGACGACTTCGCGCCGCGCCTGTCCTTCTTCTTCGTCGCCCGTACGACGCTCCTGGAGGAGGTTGCCAAGTTCCGCGCCGCGCGCCGGATCTGGGCCCGGGTGATGCGGGAGGAGTTCGGGGCGCGCAACCCCAAGTCGCTGATGCTGCGCTTCCACACCCAGACCGCGGGGGTCCAGCTCACCGCGCAGCAGCCGCAGGTGAACCTGGTCCGGGTCGCCGTGCAGGCACTCGGCGCGGTCCTCGGCGGCACCCAGTCCCTGCACACCAACTCCTTCGACGAGGCGATCGCGCTGCCCACCGCCACGTCCGCGCGGCTCGCCCTGCGCACCCAGCAGGTGCTGGCGCACGAGACGGACGTGACCGCGACCGTCGACCCCTTCGCCGGTTCCTACGCGGTGGAGCGGATGACCGACGAGGTGGAGGCGGCGGCCGTCGGGCTGATGGACAAGGTGCGGGAGCTGGGCGGCGCGGAGGCCGCGATCGAGCAGGGCTTCCAGAAGGCCGAGATCGAGCGCAACGCCTACCGCATCGCCCAGGAGACCGACTCCGGGGAGCGGGTGGTCGTCGGCGTCAACCGCTTCCGGCTGGACGAGGAGGAGCCGTACGAGCCGCTGCGCGTGGATCCGGCCATCGAGGCCCGCCAGTGCGAGCGCCTCGCCGCCCTGCGCGCCACACGCGACCAGGGCGCGGTCGACTCCGCCCTGACCGCCCTGAAGAAGGCCGCCGGGGGCGAGGACAACGTCCTCTACCCCATGCGGGAGGCCCTGCGGGCGCGGGCCACGGTGGGCGAGGTGTGCGGGGCGCTGCGGGAGGTGTGGGGGAAGTATGTGCCGACTGACGCCTTTTGAGCGGGTGGCCGGAAGGCGCCGGCGGACCCCGGCCGCGGTGCCCTGTCACACCCCCGTGCGAGACTCCTCCCCATGTTCGGTGTCGTCCATCTCCCCACCTATCTCGCGGGCGTGGCCCTGATCGTGCTGCTGCCCGGTCCCAACTCCCTCTACGTGCTGTCCGTCGCCGCCCGCCGCGGGGTGCGGACCGGGTACACGGCGGCCGCCGGGGTGTTCTGCGGGGACACCGTGCTCATGGTCCTGTCCGCCGCCGGTGTCGCCTCGCTGCTCCAGGCCAACGCCGTGCTGTTCGGGATCGTGAAGTACGCCGGCGCCGGCTATCTGACGTGGCTGGCGATCGGCATGATGCGGTCCGCCCGGCAGATGTGGCGGACCCGGCGGGAGCGGGCGGCCGAGGAGACGGCGACCGCGGCGGTGGCCGCCGAGGAGCGCCCTTACCGCCGCGCCCTCGTCGTCAGCCTCTTCAACCCGAAGGCGATCCTGTTCTTCGTCGCCTTCTTCGTGCAGTTCGTGGACCCGGCCTACGCCTACCCGGCCCTCTCCTTCGCCGTCCTCGGCGCCTTCGCCCAGGCGGCCAGCGTGCTCTACCTCAGCGCGCTCATATTCGGCGGCACCCGCCTCGCCGCCGCCTTCCGCCGCCGCAAGCGCCTGTCCGCGACGGCCACTTCGGCGGCCGGCGCGCTCTTCCTCGGCTTCGCGGTGAAGCTGTCGCTGGCTTCGTAGCCTCGTCCGGGCGGGCCGGGAGGACGCCGGGGCCACCGGACTCGGGCGCGCGGCAGGGTCCGTCCTCGCCGGGACACGGGGGAGCGGTCGCGCCCCGAGCGGGTGCTCCCTCGGTACGACGGTCCGTGGAACCCCTGCGAGGGCCTGGGGCCGGGTGGCAAGGGGTCCACGGCGCCTGCCCGGGGGACCGCCTCAGAAGCCGACGCGCGGTGGACGGCTCGCCGGTTTCCCGCCCTTCAGCGCCCGTCTGAGCCGCGGCCCGAAGGGTTTCTCCACCAGGCGGTGGATCAGCCAGGCCAGCAGCAGCATGGCCAGGATCGTCGCCCCGAGGGTGACGCGCGGGGGCAGGCCGAGGGCGCGGTGCAGGACACGGATCACGAACCAGCCCAGGTGTTCGTGGACCAGGTAGAAGGGGTACGTGAGGGCGCCCGCGGTGGTCAGCCACCGCCAGGAGGCCCAGTGGGTCCAGTCGACGGCCACCGCGGCGACGGTGGCGAAGGCGAGGGCGACGATCAGGACGACCACGTAGGGGTCGCGGTGGAAGTCGGCGTGGGCGGCGGGGTGCCACAGGCCGCGCGTGGCCTCGCTCTGGCCGAGCAGCAGGGACACCGCGACGATGCCCCACAGCAGCAGGTCGCCGCCGAAGCGGTGGATCAGGTAGAGCGCCAGGCCGCCGATGAAGAAGGGCGCGTACTCGGGCATGAGGACCTGGTCGGTCAGCTCGTTGCCGGTGGTGCGGCAGACCACCAGCGCCAGCGTCCACACGGCGCAGAACAGCACCACCCGGCGGTAGGTGACGCCCCGCAGGACGACGATCAGGGCGAACAGCGCGTAGAAGCGGACCTCGGCCCACAGCGTCCAGCACACGCCGAGCACACGGGTCGCGCCCATCGGCTGCTGGAGCATCGTCAGGTTGACCAGGAACTCGTCCAGGCGGACCGGCTCGACGACCGCCGGGAGGATCAGGGACGCGCCGGTGACCAGCACCAGCGCGACCCAGTAGGCGGGGTAGAGGCGGGAGACCCGGGAGCGGAAGAAGTCGCCCAGGGTGCGGCCCCAGCTGCTCATGCAGATCACGAAGCCGCTGATGACGAAGAAGAACTGCACGCCCAGGTTGCCGTAGACGGACACCCGGGACAGGGTCGGGAAGATCTCGGACGGGCTCTGGTGCCAGGACTCGGAGACCGTGCCGCCGCGTCCGGTGTAGTGGTAGAGGCAGACCATCAGCGCGGCCACCAGCCGCAGCCCGTCCAGGGCGAGCAGCCGGCTGCGGCGTTCGGCGGGCGCGGGGGGCGCCGTCGCCTCGGCCGGGGGTATCGGGACGCCGTCGAGGGCGGAGGAGGAAGTGGTCATGGCGTTCAGCGCCGCACCGTCCTGCGCAGGCCGCGCGCCTTCTTCGCCACCCTGCGCACGGTCGCGTTGCGCGGGATGAACGCCAGCTGGGCGGGGATACCGCCGGGCAGGGCGAGCGAGGTCAGCCGGCGGCGCTTGAAGTAGCGCGAGGTCCGCGGGCCGAAGTTCGCCGCGAGCCAGGTCTCCGTCTCCGCGCGCAGCCCCGGCAGGATCTTCGACTGCATCGCGAAGCCCACCGCACGCACCAGCGCGCCCAGCCGGTCCACGTCCATGCCCCGGCGCCGCTCGGTGACCGCGGCCGCGTCGGCCAGGTCGGGCAGCAGGGCGTCCACGATCGTGACCGGGATCCGGTTGCTGTTCTCGTACGGCGTCAGCCGCTCCAGCAGCAGCTCGGTGCCCACCCGGGCGACCGGCAGGCCGTAGAGCGCGGAGGCGGTGAGCAGCGCCGTGGAGAAGCAGCCGACGACCAGCGCGGGACGCATCCGCTGGTACAGCACCTCGGCGAGGACCGGCGTGTCCACGACGGTCAGCTCGACGCCGAGCCGCTCCGCCTCCCGCTCCAGCGAGCGGGTGTAGCGGGCCGGGGCGGTGGGGTGCGGCTTGAACACGACCTTGGTGTGGCCCAGCGCGGCCGCGCCCTTCAGCATCCGCACATGCAGGTTCTCCTCCTGTTCGGCGGTGAGGATGTCCAGCGCCGACAGGTACTGCCCGAGCAGCAGCGCGGGCTCCTCGACCTCCGGCGACTCCCCGGCGGCCGAGCCGAGTTCGGCGAGCACCTTGGTGAACGCCTGGGTCGGGACCAGCTCGCCGGGCACCCCGAACTCGGTCAGCAGCAGCGGCGCGAGGCCCGGCACCAGATCCAGGTGGAGCACCCGGTCGACACGCGTGCCGACCAGCGGGTCGATCTTGTTGCGCGTCGGGCCGTAGGACATCAGGCCGTCCGCGTAGACCGTGACCGGCGCCCCGTTGAAGATCTGGCCGAGCGCCAGCGCCGGGTTGACCTGGATCGACTCGACCGCCAACTCGACTGCGTCGTCGCCCAGTCGCCACTCGTGCCGCAGGAAGCGTTCCCACAGCGGCATGTCGTCCACCCGGGGGGCCCAGCCGCCCGGGTGGAACGGGAAGATCGTCTCGTTGTACGAGACCACGTCGTCGAACCGGTCGCGCAGCCGCTCGAACCCCGGCATCTCGTCGGGACCCGGCGTCGTCTCGGGCGTCGCCGCGTTGTTGCAGACCAGCAGGATCCGCCGGTCGGCGGCGTCGAAGCAGCCGGAGTCCAGGGCGGCGGCGAGGGTGGCGATACCGTACAGCGTCGACGCCTGGAAGATCTGGGTGGTCACGCGGCGGCCCCCGCGGCGGCGGGACGGCGGCGCAGCCGGCGCAGCTTGGTCGCGCGCTGGAGGTCCATGGAGTCCAGCGCGTCGTCCAGCACGTCCTGCGGCATGCGGCGCAGCGCGGCGGCACTCAGGGATTTCAGTTTCTTCGCCACCGCGGGCTCGAACCTTTCGATGGATCCCAGATGATGGGAAATGATGGCGCAATACGTGCGGACCGCCTTCGGCAGCAATGCGTCCGCGTCACGGTCCTCGGCGGTTTCCGCGATCACCTGATCGAATGCCCGAATGAAATCGAGCTGGCGCACATCGCCGATCTGGGTGAGCGAGGAGGCGACCCCGCGCCGGTAGAACACACCGAGCAAACTCACCGCGGCGAAGGATTCCGCCTCCCGGTGCAGCTTCCAGATCCACGGCCGGTCCTCGGCCGTGCGCAGCCCGTCGGTGAAGTGCAGCAGGCCCCTGTCGACCAGCCGGCGGTGGTAGGCGCCCGCCCAGGCGAACGCGTAGTCCACCGAGGTGGAGCGGTCCGCGGGCAGGATCGCCTCCCGCGGGTCGAGCACCCGGCCCCGCCGGCCGACCGGCACCCGCTGCACCTGGCGGGCCCGCGCGGTGCACTGCACATGGTCGGTGCGGATGAAGTCGACGCCCAACTCCTCGATCGCGTCGACCAGTTGCCCGAAGTAGCCCGGGGCGAGCCAGTCGTCGCCGTCCAGGAACGTCAGGTACTCGCCGCGCGCCCGGTCGATGCCGGTGTTGCGCGCGGTCGCCAGACCCCCGTTCTGTTCGTGCCGGACGAGGACCGCCCCGGGCAGCTCGCGCTCCGCGCGCGCGAGAATCTCGGGTGTCCCGTCGCGGGAACAGTCGTCGACGAGAATGAATTCGAAGTCCTCACGCGCGTTCGCCCTCAGGCTCCTGAGCGTGTCGGGTGCGTATTGCTGCACGTTGTAGAACGGCACGATGACGGAGAGCTTGACCACGTCAGGGACGTTAGGGGGGATGCCCGTCATTCGTCTTGACGCCTTGCTTGATACTGGGTGAATGGCACATGGCGAAGCCGTGAACCAGGCTTGTTTCCGGGCCTTCCACGAGCCGATTCGTCATCCGGCGGTGTGCTGTTAACCGTTTGTTGCGTTCGGGTTGGGCGGAACGGCGGAATGGCTTCCTAGCGTCTTGGACGTGCCAGCAAGTGCAACGAAGTCCCTGCGGGTCGCCGTCCTCGCGGACTCCGACACCCGGTGGAAGTGGGGCGCGCTCACCGCGCAGCGGCTCACTCCGGCGGATGCCGAGGTCCGGCTCGACGGGTACCTCCTGCGCGGACGAGCCACCCCGACCGCCCGCCAGCTCCAGGAGGTCGGCGTCCGCGCCGACTCCCTCAGCGAGGTCACCGGCGTCGAGTTCCTCCACGCGATGGGCCAAGAGCCTTACGACGTCCTGGTGCTGGCCCTGGTCGGCGGCGGTGTGCAGGCCATGCTGCACGGCCTGCGCACCGTGTGGGGCACCGGCCGGCGGCCCGTCGTCGTCACCGGCTACGTCGGCGTCGTCTACGAGAAGCTCGCCGACGGCCTGCTCCTGCGGCACGGCGCGGACCTGGTCCTCGCCAACTCCCGCCACGACGCGGACCGGTTCCGGGCCGTGTACGAGGGGGTCGGCGCGGACGCCTCCGCGGTCACCGAGGTCGCGCTGCCCTTCCTCGGCGGGGCGCCGTACGCCGGCGAACACGACCCGTACACCGTGGTGTTCGCGGCCCAGCCGTCCGTCCCGGACAACCGCCGCGACCGCACCTACCTCCTCGACCGCCTCATCCGGCACGCCCGCAAGCATCCCGAGCGCGAGGTGCTGCTCAAGCTGCGCTCCAAGCCCGGCGAACACACCACGCACATCGAGGAACTGCCCTACCAGAAGCTGGTCCAGGGCAAGGACGTGCCCGCCAACTTCCGCCTGGTGTACGGGCACATGGGCGAGGTGCTCGACCGCACCGACCTGCTCGTCACGGTCAGCTCCACGGCCGCCCTGGAGGCCCTCCACCGCCGGGTCCCCACGGTCGTCCTGACCGACCTCGGCGTGCGCGAGGCGCTCGGCAACCACCACTTCACCGGCTCCGGCTGCCTCGCCTCCTGGGACCAGCTCGACGCCGGACACCGGCCCGCCCCCGACGAGGAGTGGGTGGCCCGGCAGGGGGTCGCCGCCGACGGCTCGTACGACACCGCCTTCGACGCGGCCCGCGAGCGCATCGCGAAGCTGCTCGACCGGGCGGACGGGCTGCCGCCCCTGACCCCCTACTACACCCCCGAGACCGCGCCCGGCTATCTGCCCGGCATCCTCGCCCGCCACCACCTCGGCCCCGACGGCGCCCCGCTGCCCGGCGCGCCCACCGCCGACAAGGCCCCCGGACCCGTGCGCCAGATCGTGCGCCGGGCCGCGCGCGGCGCCTACCGGCACGGCGTCCAGCGGGTCGCCCCGGTGATCCGGCGGATGGGGGAGCTGTGACCTCTACACAAGGAGTAGACCCCATGTCCGACCCGGAAGCGGGCCAGGGCGCCTCGGTGCGCCGGGTGCTCGCGGTGATCCCGGCCCGCGGCGGCTCCAAGGGCGTGCCCGCGAAGAACCTCGCCCCGGTCGGCGGCGTCCCGCTGGTGGCCCGCGCGGTGCGCGAGTGCCGCGCCACCCGCCTGGTGACCGATGTCGTGGTCTCCACCGACGACCAGGCCATCGCGGCCGCCGCCCGCGAGGCGGGCGCCGAGGTGGTGCTCCGCCCGGCCGCCATCGCCGGGGACACCGCGACGTCCGAGGCGGCCGTGCTGCACGCCATGGACGCCCACGAGGCGCTGCACGGCGCGGCCGTGGACGTCGTCCTGCTCGTGCAGTGCACCAGCCCCTTCATCGTCCGCGAGGACGTGGACGGAGTGGCCGGCGCGGTGCTGGAGAACGGCGCGGACACGGCGGTGACCGTGGCCCCCTTCCACGGCTTCGTGTGGCGCGAGGACGACGCCGGGTCCGCGGGCGGGGTCGGGGTCAACCACGACAAGTCGTACCGTCCCCGCCGCCAGGACCGCCCCCAGGACTTCCTGGAGACCGGCACGGCGTACGCCATGGACGCGGCCGGTTTCCGCGAGCACGGGCACCGTTTCTTCGGCCGCACCGAACTCGTGCGCACCGATCCCGCGCGGGTGCTGGAGATCGACGACCCGCACGACCTGGCGAGGGCCCGCGCGCTGGCCCCCCTCTTCGACGCGGAACGCCCCGGTGCGCTGCCGGCGGCCGACGACATCGACGCGGTCGTACTCGACTTCGACGGCACCCAGACGGACGACCGGGTGCTGATCGACTCCGAAGGGCGGGAACTCGTCTCCGTGCACCGCGGGGACGGACTCGGCATCGCGGCGCTGCGCAGGAGCGGCCTGAAGATGCTGATCCTGTCCACGGAACAGAACCCCGTGGTCGCCGCCCGCGCCCGGAAGCTGAGGCTTCCCGTGCTGCACGGCATCGACCGCAAGGACCTCGCCCTCAAGCAGTGGTGCGAGGAGCAGGGCATCGCGCCGGAGCGCGTGCTCTACGTCGGCAACGACGTCAACGACCTCCCCTGCTTCGCCCTCGTCGGCTGGCCCGTGGCGGTCGCGAGCGCCCACGACGTCGTACGCGGCGCCGCACGCGCGGTCACCTCCCTGCCCGGCGGTGACGGCGCGATCCGAGAGATCGCCAGCTGGATCCTCGGCCCCTCTCTCGATTCCCTCCCCAAGTAAGGACACCCCCTGATGAGCACCAACTCCCGTCTGCGTACGTTCGGTTCGCGCGAGGTCGGCCCGGGTCGCCCCGTCTACATCTGCGGCGAGATCGGCATCAACCACAACGGTGAGCTGGAGAACGCGTTCAAGCTGATCGACGCCGCCGCCGAGGCCGGCTGCGACGCGGTCAAGTTCCAGAAGCGCACGCCCGAGATCTGCACCCCGCGCGACCAGTGGGACATCGAGCGCGACACCCCGTGGGGCCGGATGACCTACATCGACTACCGCCACCGCGTGGAGTTCGGCGAGGACGAGTACCGCCGGATCGACGAGTACTGCAAGGAGAAGGGCATCGACTGGTTCGCGTCCCCGTGGGACACCGAGGCCGTCGCCTTCCTGGAGAAGTTCGACCTGCCCGCCCACAAGGTCGCCTCCGCGTCGCTGACCGACGACGAGCTGCTGCGCGCCCTGCGTGCCACCGGCCGCACGGTCATCCTCTCCACCGGCATGTCCACCCCGAAGCAGATCCGCCACGCGGTCGAGGTCCTCGGCTCGGACAACATCCTGATGTGCCACGCCACGTCGACCTACCCGGCGAAGGCCGAGGAGCTGAACCTCCGTGTGATCAACACGCTGGAGAAGGAGTTCCCGAACGTGCCGATCGGCTACTCCGGCCACGAGACCGGCCTGCAGACCACGCTGGCCGCCGTCGCCCTCGGCGCCGCGTTCGTCGAGCGCCACATCACCCTCGACCGCGCCATGTGGGGCTCCGACCAGGCCGCCTCCGTCGAGCCCCAGGGCCTCACGCGCCTCGTGCGCGACATCCGCACCATCGAGGCTTCCCTGGGTGACGGCGTCAAGAAGGTCTACGACTCCGAGCTCGGCCCGATGAAGAAGCTGCGCCGCGTCACCGGCGTCGTCGCCGAGGCGGAGATCGCGGCCGCGGCCGGCGAGCCGGTCACGGTGTGATTCCAGGTCACTTACGACGGGACGGTCGTACCCCCGATGAGCCCCCGCGCCGGCCGCACCGGCCACCCCGCCCGCACGCTCGCCTTCGTGGAGAGCCCGGTCCAGCTGCTGAACGTCCTGGAGTGGGCCCACCTGCACGGGCTACGAGATCCGGACCCGGGCCCGGCGGGGGGCGCGGGGGCGGGTGCGGACCCGCTGCCGCCGGTCGGCCTCCTCCCGCCCGCCGGTCCCCTGCCCTCCGTGCCCGCGCAGGTGCGGCGGACACCGGCGGGCGGAACGGCGGTGGCGGACGGGGGGGCTCCGGCCGGTGGAGCGTCCGCGGACGGCGGGGTGTCTCCGACCGGCGGGGCGCCGTCGGCCGACGGGGGGTCACCGCCCGGGGGAGCGTCACCAACCGGTGGGACCCCACCGGTTGGCGGTGACCTCACGGTCGTCGTCCTGTCCCCGACCGATCCCATGACCCGCGGCCAGCTGCGCCGGATGGCCGACCTGGCGCGGGACGAGGGCTACCGGGTGCGCTGGGAGGAGGCCCGCGGCGGCCCGACCGCGCCCTTCGCCACCATCGGCGGCCTCGCGGGCCTGCTCCGCCGCGCCGACCGCGTGGTCATGGGCGATCCCTTCTCCCGCTACGTCCAGCTGCTGCTGACCATCACCCGGGCGCGCGACCTGGTGGTGGTGGACGACGGCACCGCGACGATGGAGTTCGTCGCCCAACTCGCCCGCGGCGAACGCCTGGTGCGCTGGCACCGCAAGGGCGGCCGTCCCGGCCCCCGCGACCTGCTCTTCGCGCCGGTCTCCTTCTCGGCCCGCCGCCGCCTGACGCCCAGCGCGCACCGCCGGGTGGAGGTCTTCTCCTCGATGCCGGTGCACGAGATCCCCGAGGGCGTCACGGTCACGGCCAACGACTTCTCCTGGACCCGGGCCCGTTTCGGACCGCCGCGCATCACCAAGGGCGCGGACATGGTGGGCACGTCCCTGGTGGAGACGGGCGTGGTCGACGGCGACTCCTACCTGGAGGCCGTCCGCACGCTGGCCAAGGCCCACGGCACCACCCGTTACTTCGCCCACCGCCGCGAGAGCACGGAGAAACTGCACCGCCTGGCCACCGAGACCGGCCTGGAGATCGTCCGGCCCGACCTCCCCCTGGAACTGATCGCCCGCCGCGGCCCCATCGGCCGTACGATCCTCAGCTTCCCCTCCACGGTCGTCCACACCCTCCCCCTGGCCCTGGCCGGCACCGGCGTCCGCGTCGCGGTGTGCGACATCGACCCGACCTGGCTCACGGAGAACGCGTCACCACGGGCCCAGGGCTTCCTGTCGGGAGTGACGGGGACGGCGCGCGACGTGCACCGACTGGCGTCGGTGAGCCTGGCGTAGGCCCCTCGCCGCGGGCTCCCGGAGGCGTGCCCCCTGGGCTTCGGCGCCGGGTCGGGCACTTCCGGCCGCCGCCGCGCCGGCTCCGATCACGCGTCGGCGCAGGAGCGGAGGCGCTGGGCCAGGGCGTGGACCAGGGTGCGGAGTTCGGCGGGGCGTTCGATGGCGAAGGGGCGGTCGAGGGCGGCGAGGGCCGGTGGCAGCCAGTCGAGGCGTTCCACGCGGAGTTCGACGCGGAGCCAGCGTTCGTCCGTCCGGTCCCCGGTCGCCGTGGGTTCGTCCTCCGTCAGGGTCGCGACGGCGGCCGGGAGGCGGGCACGGATCTGTTCCGGTGTGCCGTGGACGCGCAGGGTCACCGCGTGCCGGTACTCGGCCGTGGCGAAGCCGGAGAGGACGCGCTGGGCGGGATCGGGCACCGGGGGCGCCTCGAAGGAGCCGGGCAGGGCTCTGGCGTCCGTGACGCGGTCGAGCCGGAAGGTCCGGTCCTCGTCGAGCCGGGGGTCGAGGCCCGTCACGTACCAGCGGCCCGCGTGCGCGACGATCCCGTACGCGTGCAGCGTGCGCTCGCTGCGGCGCCCGTCGCGGTCGGTGTACCGGATCGAGACGGGCCGGTGGTGGCGTACCGCGTCGGCGAGGGTGAGCAGGACCCCGGCGTCCGGGGTGGCGGGTTCGCCGGGCCGGTCCGTGAAGGCGAGGGAGTCCAGGAGCGCGTCGAGGCGCCGGACGAGGTGCCCCGGCAGCACCCGGCGGATCTTGGCCGACGCCGTCTCGCTCGCCGTCCGCTCCGTCAGCCCCGCTCGGCGGCCGGCGGCCAGGCCGAGGAGTACGGCGAGTGCCTCCTCGTCACCGAGCATGAGCGGGGGCAGCCGGTACCCGCGGCCGAGCCGGTACCCGCCGTAGCGGCCGCGGACCGACTCCACGGGCACGTCGAGGTCGATCAGCTGGTCCACGTACCGGCGCACGGTCCGTCCCTCGACGCCGAGCCGGTCGGCGAGTTCGGCCACCGTCCGGGTGCCGCCCGACTGCAGCAGCTCCAGGAGGGTCAGCACGCGGCCGGTGGGGCGGGGCGCGCGGCCGGTGCGAGGAGACATGTCCGCAGCGTAACGCGGATAGGGGACCGATTCTGTCCCCTTTTCCTCCTAGCGTTCGGGGCGCAGCGGTTCCCCCAGCCAAGGAGATCACCATGGACTTCGTCTCGATCCGCGTCATCACCGGCGACGTCGAGCGCCTCGTCGGGTTCTACGAGCGGGCCACCGGAGTGCGGGCCGTCCGGGCCACCGAGGACTTCGCGGAGCTCAGGACCCCCCACGCCACCCTCGCGATCG
Source organism: Streptomyces hygroscopicus subsp. hygroscopicus (assembly GCF_030269125.1). Classification (GTDB taxonomy): domain Bacteria; phylum Actinomycetota; class Actinomycetes; order Streptomycetales; family Streptomycetaceae; genus Streptomyces; species Streptomyces hygroscopicus_C. The sequence continues at coordinate 49,476 of NZ_BSSM01000020.1, forward strand.
CCGGCACCCGCACCGTCCCGCTCTTCGCCCCCGGCGCCGCCCGTCCGGCGGACAACCACAGCGTGATCATCGAGTTCCGCGTCGACGACGTGGACCGCGTGCACCGGAACCTGACCGGCCTGGTCACCGATTTCGTCAACGAGCCCACCACCATGCCCTGGGGCAACCGCTCGCTGCTGTTCCGCGACCCCGACGGCAACCTCGTCAACTTCTTCACCCCGGCCGTGGCCCGGGGATAGGCCGCCGGGCCGGCGCGAACGTCCGCGCCCGGACGGAGCAGCGGCCGAGGAGGCCGCCGGGCGGGGCGCCGGGGCGCCCGGGGAGGTCATCGAACCCGTGCGGCCGCGGCGTCGGGGACGGGTCTCGCGGGCCGGCGCCACCCGCTCGGGGAGAGGCCGGTGCCGAACGCCGGGCCCCGGTCCGGGGAGCGGGGATCGGGCTCCGGTCCGGGAGGACGCGGGAGGCTGGAGGGTGGTGCGCCGCGTAGTCCCCGGCGATCGCGTCGTGGGCGGCACGGGTCGTCCGGAGGAGGCCCCCGGTCGTATCGGTCACCGGTCGTGACCCTAGTGGGTGCGGGCCGAGTGGAGGTCCGGTTCGTGGACATGGCGAGCGTGACTCGGCCAAGGCGTGGTATGCGTGGAAGGAGAAAAAAGTGGTTTTACCCATCACAGTCCACAGTCATGCGCCCAACGGTCAGATTTTCTTCCCCTGACGGGCTGAACTTTTGTTGATCCAGGGGCAGTTGACCACCCGGGCGTCCTACCCTTCAGAGGGTGAAGCAATTGATGTCCCTAGAGTCCGAGGCCGGCCTCGCGGGGGATGTGCTCCCCGGCGTGCTGAGCGAGTCCCTGCACGCCGAACTCGTCGCCTTCCGCCGCGACTTGCACATGCACCCCGAGCTGGGCAACCAGGAGTTCCGTACGACTGCCGCGATCAAGGAGCGGCTGGAGAAGGCCGGGCTGCGGCCCCGCGTCCTCTCCACCGGAACCGGACTCGTGTGCGACATCGGCCTGGCAGAGGGTGAGCAGCCCGCCGTGCCGGTGCTCGCGCTGCGGGCCGACATCGACGCGCTGCCGATCCCGGACACCAAGAGTGACTGCCCCTACCGCTCCACCGTGCCCGACCGGGCGCACGCGTGCGGTCACGACATGCACACGACCGTGGTCCTCGGCACCGGCCTCGTCCTCGCCGACCTGCACGAGAAGGGTCTGCTCACCCGCCCCGTACGGCTGATCTTCCAGCCCGCCGAGGAGGTGCTGCCCGGCGGCGCCCTCGGCGCCATCGAGGACGGCGCGCTCGACAGGGTCGGGCGGATCCTCGCCGTGCACTGCGACCCCCGTGTCGAGGTCGGCCGCGTCGGGCTGCGCCACGGCCCCATCACCAGCGCCTGCGACCGACTGGAGATCGCCCTGGACGGGCCCGGCGGGCACACCGCCCGGCCGCACCTGACCACCGATCTCGTCACCGCCGCCGCCCGGGTCGCCGTCGACGTCCCCGCGCTGATCGCCCGCCGCGTCGACACCCGCGTCGGGCTGGCCCTCACCTGGGGCCGGATCGAGTCGGGCCACGCCCCGAACGTCGTACCGCAGCACGCGGAGCTGGCCGGCACGGTGCGCTGCCTGGACCTGGAGGCGTGGCGGCAGGCCCCCGACATCGTGCACGCGGCCATCGACGAGGTCGCCACCATGCACCGGGCCAAGTCGGAGATCAACTACGTGCGCGGGGTGCCGCCGGTCGTCAACGACAAGGGCTCCGCCGACCTGCTGCGCCGCGCGATGGTCGCGCGCCGGGGCCGGGACTCCGTGGAGAGCACCGCGCAGAGCCTCGGCGGCGAGGACTTCTCCTGGTACCTGGAGCACGTGCCCGGCGCCATGGCCCGGCTCGGCGTGCGCCGCCCCGGCGAGCGCACCGTGCGCGATCTGCACCAGGGCGACTTCGACGCCGACGAGCACGCCATCACGGTGGGTGTGGAGATGTTCACCGCGGCCGCGTTCCTCTACGACAGCGAGGACTGACAGGGCCGCGGGGGCGACCGCTCCGAGGGGCGGCCCTTCCCGGAACCTCCCCTGGAGCGGCCGTCCCGCTCCGGGGGCGCCCGCCCGTCCCGGCGCAACATGTTCGCAAGCCAATCGTGCGCTGTGCGCAACAGAGGTGTGAGAGGACTCGCAGCACGAGTTCAGACGCTGTTTGCCTCGAATCGATAACGGCTTCGAGAGAGGGTTTTTTGCGACATCTACGCGCGTTACGATGCCGCGAAGCCGTCGCCGCCGGGGTGTTCGGCTCAAGCGCCGACATGGCGCTCAGGTCAGGTGAAGGAGCCTTCCCGTGCGCCGGGTAGCCAAGCTTTCCGCTGCGTGTCTCGCCACCGCAGCCCTCGCCCTTTCCGCCACTGCCTGTGGCAAGACGTCCTCCGAGGAGAACAGCTCGTCCTCGTCCTCGGGCAGCGCCAAGGGTGGTATCAAGATCGGTCTCGCCTACGACGTCGGCGGCCGTGGTGACCGGTCCTTCAACGACTCCGCCGCGCGCGGTGTCGACAAGGCCGAGAAGCAGTTCGGCGGTTCCATCAAGGAACTGACCGCGAAGACCTCGGACACCCCCGCGGACCGGGTGCAGCGCCTCACGGACCTGGCCCAGGCCGGCTACAGCCCGATCATCGCCGTCGGCTACACCTATGCGCCCGCCGTACAGCAGGTGGCGAAGCAGTTCCCGAAGACCTCCTTCGGTCTTGTCGACTCCGTCGTCGACGGCAAGAACGTCGACAGCATCACCTTCACCGAGGAGCAGAGCTCCTACCTGGCCGGTGTCGCCGCCGCGCTGAAGACCAAGAAGAGCCACGTCGGCTTCATCGGCGGTGTCGACAACCCGCTGATCAAGAAGTTCGAGGCCGGTTACGTCCAGGGCGTGCACGACACCAACCCCAAGGTGAAGGTCGACGTCCAGTACCTGAGCCACGGCCAGGACACCTCCGGCTTCTCCAGCCCGGACAAGGGTCAGCAGGCCGCGCAGGGCATGCTCGACAACGGCGCCGACGTCATCTACAGCGCGGCCGGCTCCTCCGGCACCGGCGCCATCGAGGCCGTCCACGGTGTCAAGGGCGCCTGGGCGATCGGCGTGGACTCGGACCAGTACAACGTCCCGGGCATGGAGAAGTACAAGAGCTCCATCCTGACCTCCGCGGTCAAGAACGTCGACGTCGGCGTCTTCGACTTCGTCCAGTCCGTCAAGAACGGCAAGCCGCTGGCGGGCAACAACGTCTACTCCCTCGCCAAGGGTGGTGTCTCCCTGGCCACCAGCGGTGGCTACCTGAAGGACATCCAGCCCAAGCTGGACGCCGCCAAGCAGAAGATCGTCGACGGCAAGATCAAGGTCAAGACCACCCCGTGATCTGACCTGACCGACAGGTGAGGGTCCGGCCGTCCACCGGACCCAGGCTCGGCGCGGGGAGCCGTTCGCGGCCCCTTCGCCGAGCCATAACAATGTGTCAACTCTACGCGTGTAGCACGGAGTTGCCGCGCTAGCGTCGCCGACGCCTGCCCTCCCTCCCCTACGCAGCCCCTTTCCCCGAGGAGAGTGCGCCATCAACGCGTCCAGCCCTCCCGCTGCCGTCGAACTGCGCGGCATCACCAAGCGTTTCCCCGGCGTCGTCGCCAACCGCGACATCGACATCACCGTGGCCAAGGGCACCGTCCACGCCCTGTGCGGTGAGAACGGTGCCGGCAAGTCCACCCTGATGAAGATCCTCTACGGCATGCAGCAGCCGGACGAGGGCACCATCACGATCGACGGCGAGCAGGTCGTCCTGCACAACCCCGCCGACGCCATCGCCCGCGGCATCGGCATGGTGCACCAGCACTTCATGCTCGCCGACAACCTCACCGTGCTGGAGAACGTCGCCCTCGGCGCGGAGAAGCTGTACGGCATCGGCGGCAAGGCCCGCGCGAAGATCAAGGAGATCTCCGACGCGTACGGCCTGAACGTGCGCCCCGACGTCCTCGTCGAGGAGCTGGGCGTCGCCGACCGCCAGCGCGTGGAGATCCTCAAGGTCCTCTACCGCGGCGCCAAGACGCTCATCCTGGACGAGCCGACCGCCGTGCTCGTGCCCCAGGAGGTCGACGCCCTCTTCGACAACCTGCGCGACCTCAAGGCCGAGGGCCTCACCGTCATCTTCATCTCGCACAAGCTGGGCGAGGTGCTGTCCGTCGCCGACGAGATCACCGTCATCCGGCGCGGTACGACGGTCGGCACCGCGGAGCCGTCCTCCACCACCCCCCGCCAGCTCGCCGAGATGATGGTCGGCAGCGAGCTGCCCACCCCGGAGACCGAGGAGTCCACGGTCACCGACGTCCCGATGCTCACGGTCGAGGGCCTGCACCTGAGCCAGACCGACCTCGACGGCATCGAGCGCGTCATCCTCGACCAGATCTCCTTCACCATCCACAAGGGCGAGATCCTCGGTATCGCCGGCGTGGAGGGCAACGGCCAGTCCGAACTGGTCGAGGCCATCATGGGCATGCGCCACCCGGAGACCGGGACCATCAGCCTCGACGGCACCGACATCTCGCAGCGCCCCACCCGCGACCGCCGCGAGGCCGGCATCGGCTACATCCCCGAGGACCGCCACCGCCACGGCCTCCTCCTGGAAGCCCCGCTGTGGGAGAACCGCATCCTCGGCCACGTCACCGAGCGGCCCAACTCCCGGGGCCCGCTGCTCGACATCAAGGGCGCCCGCGCCGACACCGAGCGGATCGTGGCGGAGTACGACGTCCGCACCCCCGGCATCGACGTCACCGCGGCCTCGCTGTCCGGCGGAAACCAGCAGAAGCTGATCGTCGGCCGCGAGATGAGCCACGCCCCCAAGCTGCTCATAGCCGCCCACCCCACCCGTGGTGTGGACGTCGGCGCGCAGGCGGCCATCTGGGACCACATCCGCCAGGCCCGCCGCGAGGGTCTGGCCGTGCTGCTGATCTCCGCCGACCTGGACGAGCTGATCGGCCTGTCCGACACCCTGCGGGTGATGTACCGCGGCCGCCTGGTCGCCCACGCCGATCCCGCCACCATCACCCCCGAGAAGCTGGGCTCCGCCATGACGGGTGCGGCCACCGGCCGTCTGGAGCACGCAGAGGACGACGCCCGATGAACAAGCTGACCTCACGGATCGACAAGGAGCGGCTGCTCCTCGGGATCGCGGCGCCGCTGCTCGCGATCGTCGCCGCGCTCCTCATCACCGCCCTGGTGATCCTCGCGACCGGCAAGAACCCCGGGCCCGCCTTCAGCGACATGCTGACCTACGGCTTCGCCAGCGACAGCCAGGTCTACATCCTCAACAAGGCCACCACGTACTACCTCGCGGGCATCTCGGTGGCCATCGGCTTCCGGATGAACCTGTTCAACATCGGTGTCGACGGCCAGTACCGGCTCGCCGCGTTCTTCGCCGCCGTCCTCGGCGGGGCGCTGACCCTGCCGGGCTGGCTCTCCATGCTGCTCATCCTGATCTGCGCCATGGCGACCGGCGCGGTCTGGGCGGCCATAGCCGGCGTCCTCAAGGTGACCCGCGGCGTCAGCGAGGTCATCTCGACCATCATGCTGAACTCGATCGCCACCGCGGTCATCGGCTATCTGCTCCAGCCCGGCAAGCTGGCCCAGCTCTACCAGGGCGGCACCGTCGTCGCCACCAAGCCGCTCCCGTCGGCCTCGCACTTCTTCCTCATCGACACCGGCGCCTCCGGCGAGCTCGACGGCTTCATCGTCATCGCCGCGATCGTCGGCGTCGCCTACTGGTTCGTCCTCGGCCGCACCCGGTTCGGTTACGACCTGCGCACCGTCGGCCAGTCCGAGAGCGCGGCCACCGCGAGCGGTGTCTCGGTGAAGAAGATGGTCGTCACCAGCATGATCATCTCGGGTGCCGCGGCCGGTCTGATCGGCATGCCGACCCTGCTCAACGAGAGCTACCAGTACAGCAGCGACTTCCCGACCGGCATCGCCTTCACCGGCATCGCCATCGCGCTGCTCGGCCGCAACAACCCGATCGGCATCGCCCTCGGCGCCCTGCTGTGGGGCTTCCTGGAGCGCACCACCAACCACCTGGAGTTCCAGGGCTACGACAAGGAGATCCTCGGCGTCATCCAGGGCGTCATCGTCCTGTGCGTCGTGATCGCCTACGAGGTCGTACGCCGCTACGGCCTCAAGCGCCAGCAGCACAAGGTCGGCGCCGAACTCGCCGCGCAGGCCGCCGCCGCCCCGATGAAGAAGCAGGAGGTGGCGTGATGACTGCCACGATGACCGACGCGCCGCCGCCCGCGGCGCCCAAGGCCGCGGGTGCCGCGCCCAAGAGCTCGGGCCGCTCGCTCGGCCAGATCCTGGTGCTCGTCGCGGGCGCGCTGCTGCTCCTGGCCGCCGTCCGGGTGATCACCGGGTCGCAGGACCTCGACTCCTCGGGTCAGGTCAGCGCCGCCCTCGGGCTCGCCGTGCCGATCGGCCTCGCCGGCCTCGCCGGTCTGTGGTCCGAGCGGGCCGGCGTGGTCAACATCGGCCTCGAGGGCATGATGATCCTCGGCACCTTCGGCGCCGGCTGGGTCGGCTGGCAGTCCAGCCCCTGGCTCGGCCTGCTGTGCGGCATCGGCTTCGGCGTCATCGGCGGCCTGGTGCACGCCGTCGCCACCATCACCTTCGGCGTCGACCACATCGTCTCCGGTGTCGCCCTCAACCTGCTCGCGCTCGGTACCACCCAGTACCTCGCCAAGCTGTTCTTCACCGACGGCGCCGCGTCCAACGCGGGCGGCAACCCGAAGCAGTCCCCGCCCGCGGACACGCTGCCGGACGTCACGGTCCCCGGGCTGTCCGACGGCCTGCAGTCGATCGAGAAGCACCACTGGTTCCTCGTCTCCGACCTGGCCGGCGTCCTCGGCGGCGTGGTCACCCACCTGTCCGTGGTGACCATCCTGGCCGCGGTGCTGTTCGTGGGCAGCTGGTGGCTGCTGTGGCGCACCCCCTTCGGGCTGCGGCTGCGCTCCTGCGGCGAGAACCCGGTCGCGGCGGAGTCCCTCGGCGTCGACGTCTACACCTACAAGTACGCGGCCGTGGCCGTCTCCGGCGGCCTCGCCGGCCTCGGTGGCGCCTTCCTCGCGCTGGTCACCTCGCACACGTACCTGGAGGGCCAGACCGGCGGCCGCGGCTACATCGGCCTCGCCGCGATGATCTTCGGCAACTGGCGGCCGGGCGGCCTCGCCATGGGCGCCGGCCTGTTCGGCTACTCGGACGCCCTCCAGCTGCGCAACGGCGGCACGACCGTGCACGCGCTGCTGCTCCTGCTGGTCGTCCTGCTCGTCGCCCTGGCGGCCTGGAAGCTGTACCGCAAGGCCGCGTGGCACGGCGCGCTCAGCCTGGTCGTGGCGGCGGCCGTCCTGGTCTGGTACCTGTTCACCGACGAGGTGCCGAGCGACTTCGTGGGCGCCACGCCGTACGTCGTCACGCTGCTGGTGCTGTCGCTGTCCGCGCAGCGCCTGCGGATGCCGAAGGCGGACGGCATGCGGTACCGGAAGGGTCAGGGCAAGTGACCGAGAACGCGGCCGGGTTCGACTGGGAGGCGCTGCGCGCCGAGGCCCGGGAGGCGATGGCCCACGCCTACGCCCCCTACTCCGGCTATCCGGTCGGTGTGGCCGCCCTTGTCGACGACGGCCGCACCGTCACCGGCTGCAACGTCGAGAACGCCTCGTACGGCCTCGGCCTGTGCGCCGAGTGCGGCCTGGTCTCGCAGCTCCAGCGCACCGGCGGCGGTCGCCTGACGCACTTCACCTGCGTGGACGGCGAGGGCTCGCTGCTCGTGCCGTGCGGGCGCTGCCGTCAGCTGCTGTACGAGTTCGGCGGCCCGGACCTGCTCCTGGACACCCCCGCGGGCGTCCTGCCGCTCTCCGAGATGCTGCCCCAGGCCTTCGGCCCGGACCATCTCACCAAGTAACTCCCGTACGGCCCTCCTGACGCGGATCAGCGCAGGGGGGCCGTACTCCTTGCACCTCCCGGAAGGACTCCACCAGCCATGGCCATGGACGCCATCTCCGTCATCCGCACCAAGCGGGACCGCGGCGAGCTGACCGACGAGCAGATCGACTGGGTCATCGACGCGTACACCCGCGGCGAGGTCGCCGACGAGCAGATGTCCGCGCTCGCCATGGCGATCCTGCTCAACGGCATGAACCGGCGCGAGATCGCCCGCTGGACGGCGGCCATGATCGCTTCCGGCGAGCGCATGGACTTCTCCGCGCTGGCCCGCCCGACCGCCGACAAGCACTCGACCGGCGGCGTCGGCGACAAGATCACCCTGCCGCTGGCCCCGCTGGTGGCGGCGTGCGGCGCGGCCGTGCCGCAGCTGTCCGGGCGGGGCCTCGGCCACACCGGCGGCACCCTGGACAAGCTGGAGTCGATCCCCGGCTGGCGCGCGCTGCTCTCCAACGAGGAGATGCTGAGCGTGCTCGACGGCGTCGGCGCGGTGATCTGCGCGGCGGGCGACGGCCTCGCCCCCGCGGACAAGAAGCTCTACGCGCTGCGCGACGTGACGGGCACGGTCGAGGCGATCCCGCTGATCGCGTCGTCCATCATGTCCAAGAAGATCGCCGAGGGCACGGGCTCGCTGGTGCTGGACGTGAAGGTCGGCACGGGCGCCTTCATGAAGACCCTGGCGGACGCCCGGGAACTGGCCTCGACGATGGTGGGCCTGGGCACCGACCACGGCGTCCGTACGGTCGCGCTCCTCACCGACATGTCCACCCCGCTCGGCCTCACGGCGGGCAACGCGCTGGAGGTCCGCGAGTCGGTGGAGGTCCTCGCGGGCGGCGGCCCCGCGGACGTGGTCGAGCTGACGCTCGCCCTGGCGCGGGAGATGCTGGACGCGGCGGGCCTGAAGGACGCCGATCCCGCGAAGGCGCTGGCCGACGGCTCGGCGATGGACGTCTGGCGCCGGATGATCGCGGCCCAGGGCGGCGACCCGGACGCCCCGCTGCCCACCTCCCGCGAACAGCACGTGATCACCGCACCCTCCTCCGGCGTCCTGACCCGCCTCGACGCCTACGACATCGGCATCGGCGCCTGGCGCCTCGGCGCCGGCCGGGCCCGCAAGGAGGACCCGGTGCAGGCCGCCGCCGGCATCGAGCTCCACGCCAAGCCGGGCGAGACGGTCACCGCCGGCCAGCCCCTGCTGACCCTCCACACGGACACCCCCGAGCGCTTCGACTACGCCCTGGAGGCGGTGTCGGGCTCCTACGACATCGCCGAGCCGGGCACGGACTTCGCGGCGACGCCGGTGGTGCTGGAACGTATCGCCTGACCTGCGGTTTCCTCGTACGGGTGAACGGGATCGGTGGACCTGCACCGATCCCGTTCGGCATGCTGGGACCGGTGACGCACCGATGAGGAGACCCGCCATGAGCGCACTTACCGTGAGCCAGGACCCCGACCAGAGCTGGGACGACCTCGTCCGGTTCTGGGAGGAGACGAAATGGCCGGAGGGCAGCAAGGTGGAGATCATCGAGGGGATCATCACCGTGTCACCTTCTCCCGCGTTCCGCCACAACGTGATCACGGAACGTGTCCAGCGTCGCCTCTACTCGGTGATTCCCGACGACTGGGGGGTATTCCAGACTCTCGCCGTCGCCGTACCGTCACGACTGGGCATGTTCATCCCCGACCTCCTGGTAGCCCCGGTAGGGGACTGCGCGGAGACGGACACACACATCCCCGCTGCTCTGGCCGAACTCGTCGTCGAGGTGACCTCCAGGTCCAACGCCCGCCACGACCGCGTCAGCAAGCCCGCCGCCTATGCGACCGCTGGGATCCCGCTGTACCTCCTCATCGACCGCTGGGCTCCCGGAGGCCCCACCGCGACCCTCTACGGGGAGCCGAGGGGTGAGGTCTACCGGGTCCTGAGCGCTGTCAAGTTCGGCGACCCCCTCAAGCTCCCGGCACCGTTCGACGTCACGATCGACACCGGCGAGTTCCCTGTCGACTGACTCTCACCCCAGCACCGCCGCCACCGCCACCAGCACCGGTACCGAGACCACCGTCGACAGGAGGATCGACTCGCGGGCCAGGGACTGGCCCACGTGGTAGCGGCCGGCGTAGGTGAAGAGGTTCTGGGCGGCGGGGAGGGCGGAGGTGACGACGACGTCGAGCAGGGGGGCGCCGTGGAGGTGGAAGAGGGAGGCGGCGAGGGCCCAGGCGGCGAGGGGCTGGCCCAGGGACTTCAGGGCGACGGACAGCAGGACGAGTCGGCGGTCCCGGCCGCGCCAGGGGGCCGTGCTGCCGTGCAGGGACATGCCGAAGGTCAGCAGGGCCGCCGGGACGGACATGTCGCCGAGGAGGGTGAGCGGGTCGAGCACGGGGCCGGGGAGTCTCCAGCCCGCCGCGGAGACCACCACACCGGACAGGGAGCCCACCGCGATCGGGTTGCGCAGCGGGGTCAGCAGCCGCCGGCCGAGCGTGCTCTTCTCGCCCATGCCGGACAGGTCGAGCACCGTGAGCGCGATCGGCGTGACGAGGACGACCTGGAAGAGCAGCACCGGCGCCACGAGGGACGCGTCGCCCAGGACGTACGCCGCGATGGGAATGCCCAGGTTGCCCGAGTTGACGTAACCGGAGCACAGCGCGCCGATCGTCGTCCGGCCCACACCCCACCCCCGCACCGCCCCGGCCACCACGAAGACGGCCGAGACCGCCGCCGTGCTCAGCGCCGTCACCAGCAGGCGGGCGGAGAAGAGCACCGAGAGGTCGGCCTTGGCCAGGGTGGTGAACAGCAGCGCGGGACCGGCCACCATGAACGCCAGCCGCGTCAGCACGTCCACGCCCTGTGCCCCGAGCGTCCCGCGCCGTTCGAGCGCATAGCCCGCCCCGATGACGATCGCGATCACCGCGAACCCGCTGAGTACCCCCGTCACGGCCACCACACTCCAGCGCGGGACGGGAGTCGGTCAATGTGATTCCTGTGGTGCCGGGTCGCGCCGGGTGGCCTAGGCCGCGCGATGAGTTACGCGCGGCCCGGCCGTCTACCCCTGCGTGGACGCCGAGGAACCTCCCGTGCTGGTGCTGCCCGGACCCGTCGGCCGGGGCGAGGTGCCGTTGCTCTGCGACGCCGTACGGTCGGCGCTGGAGCGCACCGGCTCCCGGGTCGTCGTCTGCGACGCGGGCGCGCTCGGGCCGCCGGGCCTCGCCGAGGTGGACCTGCTGGCCCGGCTGGAGCTGACCGCCCGCCGGGCCGGCGGGCGGGTCCGGCTGCGCGCCCCCGGCCCCGCGCTACTCGCCCTTCTCGCCCTCGCCGGACTCCGCTTCCAGGTGGAGGGGCAGCGCGAAGAGGGGGAACCAGCGCCGGGTGTCGAGGAAGCAGTGGAAACCGGTGATCCGGCCCTCTGACAGCTCCAGCACCTGCACGGCCCACGGGGCGAACCCGCCGCCCTCCGGGTCCGGCTTGTAGTGCGCGAACCCGGGCAGCCCGTTCGCCCGCACCGGCAGCAGCCGGGAGCCGGCGCAGGAGGCACCCAGCGTGCTCATGAAACCCGTGATGTCGGCCGGACCGCGCAGCCACAGGTCGAACGGCGGCATCGTCATGACCGCGTCCTCGTGCAGCAGCGCCGTCAGCGCCGTCATGTCGTACCCCTCGAACGCCTTCACATAGCGCTCCAGCAGCTTCTGCTGCTCCTCGTCCAGCGGATCGGACACCTCCCCCTCGGCGCTCGTGTCCGCCCGGTCGGCGAGCGTGGCCCGCGCCCGCTGCAACGCGCTGTTGACCGAGGCGACCGAGGTCTCCAGCAGTTCGGCGACCTCGCTCGCCCGCCACGCCAGCACCTCGCGCAGGATCAGCACCGCCCGCTGCCTGGGCGGCAGCCGCTGCAACGCCGCCATGAACGCCAGCCGCACCGACTCCTTGGCTATCGCCGCCTCCGCCGGATCGTCCACCGAGGGCAGCACCCGCGCGTCCGGCACCGGTTCCAGCCAGGTGTGATCCGGGCGCGGCGACAGCGCCGCCTGCGCGAGCGGGGTCGCGGCGGTCAGATCCATCGGCCGCGCCCGCTTGTTGCCCGCCGCCAGCATGTCCAGGCACACGTTCGTCGCGATGCGGTACAGCCAGGAGCGCAACGAGGACCGGCCCTCGAACCCCTCGTGACTCCGCCAGGCCCGCACCAGGGTGTCCTGCACCGCGTCCTCCGCCTCGAAGGACGAGCCGAGCATCCGGTAGCAGTACCCGGTCAGCTCGGTCCGGTGCTTCTCCAGCGCGACATCGATCTCCGCCGTCGCCATCCCGTCACCCATCGTCCACCCGCCCCTGTGGCCGTCCGGCGCCTTCGCGCCCCGGACTTCGGAAGCTACCGCAGCCCACTGACAACGCCCGCCGGAGGCCACAAAGGACCAGGTCAGACCAGTTGTTTCAGGGACATGAGCAGATGCTGGTGAGCGGCGGCCGCCCCGGTGCCGACGAGCAGCGCCCGCTGCCCCGCCCCGAGCAGTTCGATGCGCAGCCCGGGGCACTCGAAGGAGTTCAGCGCGTCCAGCAGATACGCCGGGTCGAAGGCCACCGACGCCTCCCCGGCGCCCCGCAGCACGGCCGGCAGCCGCTGCGCCGCCACGTCGTCCCCGTACCCGGCCCGCACCAGCAGCGAACCGTCGGCCGCGGCGAAGTCCAGCCGCACCGGGCTGTTCGCCTCGGCGACCACCGCGACCCGCCGTACCGCCTCCGTCAGCGCCGCGGCCTCCACCTCGGCGACCGAGGCACCCGGCAGCTCGAACAGCGCGCCGTACCCCGGAAGCCGGCCCTCCAGCCGCCGCAGCAGCGTCCGCGCGCCCCCGCCCTCGAACCCGACCGTCCCGGCCCCCGCCGCCGGTCCCGCCCCCGGGTCCAGCAGGACGCGTGCGGACCCGCAACGCGCGAGCCCCCGCGCCGTCTCCAGCAGCCGCCGGGCGGGCACCAGCACCTCCACCGGCTCCCCGGCCGACCCTGCCCGCGGCTTCCACTCCAGCCGCCGTACGGCATAGCGGTACCGGTCGGACGCCGACAGGGTCATCTCCTCTCCGTCCAGCCGGAGCCGGACCCCCGTGAGCGCCGGCAACGTGTCGTCGCGCCCCGCCGCGACCGCCACCTGCCCGACGGCCGTCGCGAACGCCTCCGCGTCCACCGCGCCGTACTCCGGGGGCGCCTCGGGCAGCGCCGGATACTCCTCGTACGGCAGTGTCGACAGCCCGAACCGGGTGCCGTCCGCCTCCACCGTGAACCGCGCCCCCTCCAGCGCACAGCTCACCGGGCCCTCCGGCACCACCCGGCAGATGTCGAGGAGCCGGCGCCCGAGGACCAGCACCCGGCCCGCCACGCCCACCTCCGCCTCGGCCCGCACCCGGGCCGTGGTCTCGAAGTCGGAGCCGGACACCGTCAGCCGCCCCTCCTGCGCGGTCAGCAGCAGGCCGCCCAGCACGGGCACCGGCGTCCGCGCCGGCAGCGCCCTCGCCGCCCTGCCCACGGCCTCCGCCAGATCCCCGCGCGCGATCCGGAACTCCATACGGCAAACCCCCCGCTCGACGGCCCTGTTGTCCCGGCGACGCTATCCGCGCCCACTGACAACCGGCCCCGAACAGGGGGTACCGCGCGATCACCCACGAGGCGTCACACCGTGACGGGCTCCCGCCGCTCCGCCACCCGCGCAGCCCGCGAGCCGAGCACCGTGAGGGTGACGACGCCCAGGATCGCGAGGAGGCCGACGCTCACCGTCCCCAGCCAGCCGTCCGCGTGGAAGGCCACGGCGCCCACCGTGCTGCCGGCGCTGGAGCCGATGTAGTAGGCGGACTGGTAGAGCGCGGAAGCCTGGGCGCGGCCGTGGGTGGCGGTCTTGCTGACGGCCGAGGAGGCGACCGCGTGGCCGGCGAAGAAGCCCGCCGTGATCAGCACCAGGCCGAGAAGGACGAGGGGCAGGGACGCGCCCAGCGAGAGGAACAGGCCCGCCGCGGTCGTGCCACCCGCCAGGTACAGCGCGCCCCGGCGGCCGAGCCGGCCCACCAGGCGGCCCGCCGTGGACGCGGAGACCGTGCCCACCAGGTAGACCAGGAAGATCGACCCCACGATGCCCTGCGGCAGGCCGAACGGCGCGCCCGTCAGCCGGTAGCCGATCACCGTGTACACGCCACCGAAGACCGTCATGAACAGCGCGCCGATCGCGTACAGCCGGCGCAGCAGCGGGTCGGAGAGGTGGGCGCGGACCGTGCCGAGCAGCACGCGCGGACGCAGCGAGCCCGCCTTGAAGTGCCGCGGGGCCGGCAGCAGCAGCCGGAACGCCACCGCGCATCCGACCGCGATCACCCCGATCACACCGACCGCCACCCGCCAGCCCCACAACTGCGCCACCCAGCCGGTGATCACCCGGCCGCTCATGCCGCCGACGCTGTTGCCCGCCACGAACAGGCCGATCGCCGTCACCAGCGCGCGCGGCCGCACCTCCTCGGCCAGGTACGCCTGGGCGGAGGCGGGCAGTCCCGCGAGCGCCGCGCCCTGCACCGCGCGCAGCGCCACCAGCGCGCCGATCGAGGGCGCGAAGGGCACCAGCAGGCCGACGGCCACCGCGACCGCCAGCGAAGCCGTCATCACCGTACGACGCCCGAAGCGCTCCGACAGGGCGCTCATCGGCAGCACGAACAGCGCGAGCCCGCCGGTCGCGGCCGCCACGGTCCAGCTGGCCTCGCTCGCCGCGACCCCGAGGTCCTCGGAGATCAGCGGCAGCAGGGCCTGGGTCGAGTACAGCAGGGCGAAGGTCGCGACCCCGGCGAGGAAGAGGGCGAGGCTCATCCGGCGGTAACCGGGGCCGCCCGGGGTCATGCGGGAGTCGGGGACACCGGTGTCCGAGGAGGTGGTGGCGACGGGAGACGCGGCGTCCAGGGTGGCGGACGCCCCGGTACTGGCGGGAGACATGCTTCGACCGTAGGGACGCTCCTCTGATCCGTCCAATGCATGGAATCGCCATAATCGTTCCCATGGAGCATCAGCAAAGGTCGGAGCATCGCCTGTCATCATCCGGTGACACAGAAGACATGGCGCTGTTGCTCGCGCCCCGCCTCGCCTACTTCGCCGGCGTCGCCCGCCACGAGCACGTCACCCGCGCCGCACAGGAGATGAACGTCCCCCAGTCCACCCTCTCCCGCGCGATGGCCCGCCTGGAACAGGACCTGGGTGTCGAACTCTTCGCCCGCCGCGGCCGCACCCTCGTCCTCACCACCGCCGGCCGCACCTTCCTGGCCTCCGTCGAACGCGCCCTCGGCGAGGTGGAACGGGCCGCCGAGGAGGTCCGCGCGGACGCCGACCCGGCCACCGGCAAGGTCGCCTTCGGCTTCCTGCACACCATGGGCGCCGAGACCGTACCCGGACTGCTGCACGCCTTCCGTGCCGAGCATCCCCGCATCCGCTTCAGCCTGGTGCAGAACTACGGCGAGGCCATGCTGGAGGGCATGCGCGCCGGCCGCCTCGACCTGTGCCTGACCTCGCCCGTCCCGGACGCCCCCGACCTCGTCGCCCGCCGCCTCGACGAGCAGAAACTGCGCCTGGTCGTGCCCGCCGACCATCCGCTGGCGGGCCGCCGCCGGATCCGGCTGGCCGAGGCGGCCGAGGAGAACTTCGTCACCCTGGAGCCCGGCTACGGCCTGCGGCGCATCACCGACGCCCTGTGCCGCGAGGCCGGTTTCACGCCCCGGATCGCCTTCGAGGGGGAGGAGGCCGAGACCCTGCGGGGCCTGGTCGCGGCCGGCCTCGGGGTCGCGCTGCTGCCGCCGCCGACGGTACCGCGGCCGGGGGTGGTGGAACTGACCGTCACCGCGCCCCGGGCCGTCCGCGAGATCGGCGTCGCCTGGCCGGCCGACCGCCCGGACACCCCGCCGGTCGCCGCCTTCAAGAAGTTCCTGCTGTCGAGAAGGGGGAACCTGCTCGCCTGAAGGGTCCCGGCCGCAGGGGGGATCACCGCCGCAGCGAACTGCCGAACCCGGCCGCCAGCGGCATCCGCAGCCCGATCGGCGGCGGCGCCGCCAGCGCGTCCTCGACCGGCCGGGACACCGGGTGCCCGAACAGCGCGCCCCGCACGAAGTCGTCCGCGAGGCACACCACTTCGTCCCGGTAGCCGTGCAACCGGTGCCCGTCGGAGTGCACCTCGAACCGGCACACCTCCCGGTTCACCTTCTTCGCCCGCGCCGCGAGCCGGAACGACAGCTCCGGGTCGGACCGCTCGTCGTTCGTGCCGTGCACGATCAGCACCCGCCGCCCCACCAGCTGCTTCACCGGCTCGGCGGGCGCGGCCACGTCCTCCTCGGGCAGCCAGGGAGCCAGCGCCACCACCGAGTTGACGGCCTCGTGACCGCCCGCCCGCAGCGCCGCCCGGCCGCCCATGCCGACACCGACCAGGCACACGGGAACGTCTCCGTACCGCCGCACGACCTCGTCGGCGGCCCACTCCGCGTCGGCGGCGAGACGGGCCTCGCTGCCGTTCCATCCCCGGTAGCGGTAGCGGACGGTGTGCACGGCCAGCCCATCCGCCCGTCCTGTGCGGGCGAACCGGCGCCCCAGGGAGCGGACGAACGCCGTCGCCCCCACCAGGGGCGGCCTGCGGGCCGAGACCTCCTCCCCACCGGGCAGCAGCAGCACCGCCCCGCACACCGAATCCGGCACCGGCCCGACCGCCCTGCCCAGCCCGGCCGTTCGGACCGGTGACGACGATTGCTGTCCCATGGCAGAACAGTGTCAGAAGCCGCGGTATACGAAACCCGTACCGGCGGTCACCGTTGGGTATCGACGTAAAGGAGACGGAAAACGTCCGGCCGTGTCCGGGTGCGAGCCGGAGATTTCTACGCGCGTAGGCGTTAGAGTGCGGAAATGACGAGCCAGACTGCACCGAAGGGGACCGTCCCGGCGAACGTCCCGGGGCGCGTGCCGACGCCGGACCAGATCCGCCGGGCGCCCAAGGTTCTGCTGCACGATCATCTCGACGGCGGGCTCCGGCCCGGCACCGTCGTCGAACTCGCCCGGGAGGGCGGGTACGCGGAGCTTCCCGAGACCGACCCGGACAAGCTGGGCCTCTGGTTCCGCGAGGCCGCCGACTCCGGCTCGCTGGAGCGTTATCTGGAGACCTTCCGGCACACCGTCGGCGTGATGCAGACCCGGGAGGCCCTGGTGCGGGTGGCCCGGGAGTGCGCGGAGGACCTCGCCGAGGACGGCGTGGTCTACGCCGAGGTGCGGTACGCGCCCGAGCAGCACCTGGAGCGGGGCCTGGCCCTGGAAGAGGTCGTCGAGGCCGTCAACGAGGGGTTCCGGCAGGGCGAACGGCTCGCCCGGGAGAACGGGCACCGGATCCGCGTCGGCGCCCTGCTCACCGCCATGCGGCACGCGGCCCGTTCGCTGGAGATCGCCGAACTCGCCAACCGCTACCGGGACTCCGGTGTCGTCGGCTTCGACATCGCCGGTGCCGAGGCCGGGTATCCGCCCACCCGGCACCTCGACGCCTTCGAGTACCTCAAGCGCGAGAACAACCACTTCACGATCCACGCCGGAGAGGCCTTCGGGCTGCCGTCGATCTGGCAGGCGCTCCAGTGGTGCGGCGCCGACCGGCTCGGGCACGGGGTGCGGATCATCGACGACATCGAGGTACGGCCCGACGGATCGGTCCGGCTCGGCCGGCTCGCGTCGTACGTCCGGGACAAGCGGATCCCGCTGGAACTGTGCCCCAGCTCCAACCTCCAGACAGGGGCCGCGCCCTCGTACGCCGAGCATCCGATCGGGCTGCTGCGCAAGCTCCTGTTCCGGGCCACGGTGAACACCGACAACCGTCTCATGTCCCACACCAGCATGAGCCAGGAGTTCGAGCATCTTGTCGACGCGTTCGGTTACACGCTCGACGACCTCCAGTGGTTCTCTGTCAATGGGATGAAATCAGCGTTCATTCCTTTCGATGAACGCCTTGCGATGATCAATGACGTCATCAAGCCCGGATACGCCGAACTGAAATCCGAATGGCTTTTTCAGCAGGCGTCTCCGACCAGCGGTTCTTCGGGAGCGGAGGGGTAGGGCGCCGCGCCTCCGCGTGCGGAATGCGGTCGCGTTCTCGCGAGCCGTCCGCATTTCGGTGATTGCGGGTCCGGGTGCGGCGCGTTTACGGTCATGGACCTCTCCTGTAGTTTTCCGTCGCATTCAAGGACGCATTCACCATGAAGCAGTCTGCCGCCAAGACCCTCGGTGTCGCCGCCCTCGGTGCCGCCTTCGCCGCCGTCGGCGCGGGCGCCGCCCACGCGGCCCCCGCCGCCCCCGATGTCACGCAGGTCGCCAAGTCGCTGCCGGGGACCGTCGAGGGACTCACCCAGGAGCAGGGCGCCGTGGCCTCCGGAGTGGCCGCCGCGCAGCCCGCCGTGCAGCGGGTGCTCGCTCAGGGGCCGGGCGGACTGCTCGGCGGACTGCCGCTGGGCGGCACGGGCCTGCCCACGCATGGCATGGGCGTGAACGGACTGCCGCTCGGCTGACGCCACCACCCGTCCGGCGCCGCCGGGGTGTTCCGGATCCGACCGGAGCGTCCCGGCGGCGTGGTCTCACCAGCTGGTGGCGCGGGCCTCGTCCTCGGACGGCAGCAGGATCCACAGGGCTATGTAGAGCAGGAACTGGGGGCCCGGCAGCAGGCAGGACAGCAGGAAGATCACCCGCATCGTGGTCGCGGAGGTGCCGAAGCGGCGGGCCAGGCCCGCGCACACTCCGCCGATCACGCGTCCGTGGGTGGGTCGGGCAAGGGCGGTCATGACGCATCCTCCGTGGTCGTCGGTGAGGTCGATCAGCTGTCTACGACGATACGGACACGAAGGGGACGAAGCGTCACTCTAAGGAGCGATTCCGACCCTGGGAATCGTCGGGGTACGCCCCTGAGAAAGCCCCTCCTGGAAGGTGGCCGACTCCGCCTCCAGGCTCCTGTGCACCCGCTCCCACCTGCGCAGACGCGCGCGGGCGGCGGGTACGACGAGCAGGTGGGCCAGGATCACCCCGGCCGTGTTCAGCAGCAGCGAGTCGACGTCCACGACGCGGCCCGGGACGCCGGTCTGGAGCAGCGCGATGCCGAGGGAGATCAGACAGGCCGCGGCGGCGGTGCGCAGCAGCGAGGCGAGCGGGGACACGTCGAGGCGGCCGTGCGCCATCGGCAGCAGCACGCCGAGTGGCGCGAGCAGCGCGAGCCCCTCGCCGAGCGGCTTCACCGCGGCGGGCCACCCCAGCGCCAGATCGGCGCGGATGCCGGCCAGCGGGTGCAGATTGGGCGGCGTCACCCAGGGGACGTCCAGTGGCCGCAGCATCAGCCAGGCGACGAAGACGATGTGGGCGAGGAGGAGGATGCCCCCTGCCGCCCGGACGCGGATGACGGCGCCGCCGCCGAAGTCCCCTTGACGCTGCACGCCCCCCAAGACGCGTGGCTCCGTACGATCGGTTCCGCATCGGGGGACGGCCTGCGCGGCGCCCGTGCCCGAAACCGAACCCGGCAGCGGTCCGGAAACGGCAGTGGCCTGGCAGCGGTAACCCGGGACCGGCCCTAACCCCGGTCCGGCCCTAACCCCGGTCCGCCCCTAACCCGGCAGCGGCCTTAACCCCGGTCCGCCCCTAACCGGCAGCGGCCCGAACCCGGAGCCGCTCGGACCGGAACCCGCCCGAACCGGCGGCGCAGACGAACTCCGCCCCTGCCCCGATCACCGGCACGGGGTCGCCGTACCCGCCCCGCTGCCGCGGCGGGTACGGCGCCGGGGACTCCACCGGCGGCCTGCGGCGCGGTCGAGTGGGGAACGAGGGATCGGCACCTCGGTGGTCACCCCGTACTCTCCGGCACCTCGCTCGTCGGCGGCGTCGCCGTACCCGGGCGGTTGCGGACGTCGTCCGTGCACGCGTAGCGGCGCAGGGGGGAGGGGGCGGGGCCGCCCAGGACGACCGAGCCGTCGCCCTCCGTCGCCGCGGAGTCGGAGAGGGTGCAGACCAGTTGGGCCAGGGCGGGGGCGGAGAGGCGGGAGGGGGCGGTGCCGAGCCGGAGGGTTTCCTCGGGGTCGCGGGGGGCGGGTCCGGAGACGGTCAGGCCGCCCGGGACACGGGTCGAGTAGCCCGCGGAGCGTTCCGCCGCGGAGGGGGCCGCGGCCAGCTGGTCCAGCAGGCCCTGGGCCACCATCACCCGGCGGCGGGCGTCGGGAGTGCCCTCGGGGACCCGTACCTTGCGGTCCACCGTCACCAGGGACTGGCCGCACAGCAGGAAGACCTGCACCGGCACGCCCTGCTGCGCCGCCGTGTCCGGGCCCGCCAGCGAGCACGGGACCCGCGACGGCGCCGGGCCGAAGTCGGTCGGTACCTGGGTGGCGCGGATGCCGCAACCGGTGAGCAGGGCCGCCAGGAGGGGGAGCGCCAGCCAGCGGTGCCCTCGCCGAGGTCGTCGTGCCGTCGTCATCACCCCTCCTTCCCCTGCGTCGCGTTCCCGTCCTTCTTCTTCTCGTCCCTCTCGGCCGCCTTGCCGGTCTCCCCGTTCCCGTCCGGTTCCTCCGTCAGCTCCGACGCGTCCCGCGGCAATCGCAGGGTGAACACTGCCCCGCCCTCGGGTGAGTTGGCCGCGGTGATCTCGCCGCCGTGGATGTGCGCGTTCTCCATCGCGATGGAGAGGCCGAGGCCGCTGCCCTCCGAGCGGGGGCGCGAGGCGCTGGCCTTGTAGAAGCGGTCGAAGACGTGCGGGAGGACGTCCTCGGGGATGCCGGGGCCGTGGTCGCGGACCTGGATGACCACCGAGTCGGCCGCCTCGCGCACCGAGACCCGTACCGGCGAGCCGCCGTGCTTGAGGGCGTTGCCGATCAGGTTGGCGAGGATCACGTCGAGGCGGCGCGGGTCGAGGCGGGCGTGGATGCCGCGCTCGGCGTCCAGCTCCACCGCGTCCAGCCAGGCGCGGGCGTCGATGCACGCGGTGATCTGGTCGGCCACGTCGACGTCGTCCAGGACCAGCCGGGCGGTGCCCGCGTCGAAGCGGGTGACCTCCATCAGGTTCTCGACCAGGGTGTTCAGGCGGCGCGTCTCGCTGACGACCAGGCGGACCGCGGGTTCGATCATCGGGTCCATGCTGCCCGCGTCCGAGTCCAGTTCCTCCTCCAGCACCTCGGTGACGGCGGTGATGGCGGTGAGCGGCGTCCGCAGCTCATGGCTCATGTCGGCGACGAAGCGCCGCGAGGCGTCGTCCCGCGCGGCCATGTCCGCGACCCGCTTCTCCAGCGCCTCGGCCGCGTTGTTGAACGTCCGGGACAGATCGGCGAGTTCGTCCGTTCCCGACACGCGCAGCCGGGTGTCCAGCTTGCCCTCGCCGAGCCGCCGGGCGGCGACGCCGAGGCGGTGCACCGGCTTCAGCACGGTCGTGGCGGCCGCCTGCGCGAGCAGCGCGGCGCCGATCAGCGCGAGACCGGTGGCGATGCCCAACGACCAGGCGAGCGAGTCGAGGTCCTTCGCCTCCGGCTCCAGGGACTTCGCCATGTAACCGGTCGGACCGCCGCCGATCACCCGCGTACCGGCGACCAGGTACGGCGTGCCGTGGTCCACGACCCGCTGCCAGTACAGGTGGTACGGCTGCCTGTTGGTGTCGCTGACCTCCTGCTGCCGGTTCACCGCCGTGCGCAGCGACGTCGGCACGTCCTCCAGCGAGAACCCGTTGATCCCGCCCGAGTTGCCGTACACCGTCTTGCCGTGCGCGTCCTGGCCGACCAGGAGCACGCTGAAGCTCTGGCTGCTCGCCGCCATCTGCCCGGCGGTGCGCTGGAGTTCGTCCTGGGTGGGGTGGGCCGGCAGGGCGCCCGCGCGGTTCTGCATCTCCTGGCGGAAATCGCGCAGCACCGCGTCCTGGGCGCGGGTGAGCACCGCCTCGCGGTTGAGCCAGTAGGCGATCCCCGACGCCGACACCGCGGCGGTGAGGGCGACCAGGCCGAAGACGACGACCAGCCGCAGCCTGAGGCTCGTGAACCTGAGCCGGGACAGACCTCCCTTGCGGCCCGCGGCCCAGCCGCGCAGCCCGCCTCGCGTGTCGCTCACTGAGGAGTGTCCAGGCGGTAGCCGACACCGCGGACGGTGCGGATCAGGGTCGGGGACGAGGGCACGTCCTCCACCTTGGCGCGCAGCCGCTGCACGCACGCGTCCACCAGGCGGGAGTCGCCCAGGTAGTCGTGCTCCCACACCAGCCGCAGCAGTTGCTGGCGGGACAGCGCCTGGCCGGGCCGCCGGCTCAGCTCCAGGAGCAGTCGCAGCTCGGTCGGGGTGAGCTGGAGGTCCTCGCCGTTCTTCGTCACGGTCATCGCCGAGCGGTCGATGACCAGGTTGCCGAAGGTCGCCGAGTCGCTGGACTCGCGCTCCCCGCGCCGCAGCACGGCCCGGATACGGGCGTCCAGCACACGGCCCTGGACCGGCTTGACCACGTAGTCGTCGGCGCCGGACTCCAGACCGACCACCACGTCGATGTCGTCGCTGCGCGCGGTCAGCAGGATGATCGGCAGCTGGTCCGTGCGCCGGATGCGCCGGCACACCTCGAACCCGTCGATGCCGGGCAGCATCACGTCCAGCACGATGAGGTCCGGCCGCTGCTCGCGCAGCAGCTTCAGACCGTCCTCGCCGCTGGCAGCGGTGGCCACACGGTGTCCCTGGCGCGTCAGTGACAGTTCCAGGGCCGTACGGATGGCGTCGTCGTCCTCGATCAGCAACAGGGAAGGCACCCGCTCATTCTGGCCCATGGACGGGGTGTCGTACGACCTGTCCGTATCGGCACCGCGCTGTCCGCGGTCCGCGCCCCCCGCGCTACCGCCACCGTCTGTGCACTTCCTGTGACAGCGCCGACGACGGGGGGCCCTGTGACAGGTCTGTGACAGTCGGCGGACACGGCGATGAAGTGATCCCGGCAGGCTTTTGGTCACGGGCACGGCGAGGAGCCGGATCCGGCCGCAATGGCCGGAACAGCCCGGAGCACGACCGGGCCCGGCCCGGAGCACGGCGGAAGCACCGGAAGTCCACGACGGGGAGCGCGAGATGAACACGCTGCACAGCATCAGCACCAGCGCAGTGGTCACGCGTCTGCACGACGTGCACCGGGGTTCGGAGAAGTCCGGTGCCGACGGGGGTACCTCCCGCGCGGGCGCGTTCGAGCGCGGGGGAGGCCGGGGGTGTGCTCGCGGCACCGGGCGTCAGCACACCGTGTACGGGCAGCAGCCGTACATGTCGGTGATCGAAGCGCGTACGGGGGAGGCGCACGGGGGAAGCGCGTACGGGGAGGACCGGGGGGAGCGCCGCTCCCTGACGGAGGCGGAGTTCACCGCCTACGTCCAGGAGCGCCGCGCCTCCCTGTACGCCACCGCCTACCACCTGACCGGTGACCGTTTCGAGGCCGAGGACCTGCTGCAGAGCGCGCTGTTCTCGACCTACCGGGCGTGGGACCGGATCAGCGACAAGGCGGCCGTCGGCGGGTACCTCCGTCGCACGATGACGAACCTGCACATCAGCGCCTGGCGGCGCCGCAAGCTCAACGAGTACCCGACCGAGGAACTGCCCGAGACGCCCGGCGAGACGGACGCGATGCGCGGCACCGAACTGCGCGCGGTCCTGTGGCAGGCGCTGGCCCGGCTGCCCGAACTCCAGCGCACCATGCTGGTCCTGCGCTACTACGAGGGCCGCACGGACCCGGAGATCGCGGACATACTCAACATCAGTGTCGGCACGGTCAAGTCCAGCATCTGGCGCTCGCTGCGCCGGCTGCGCGAGGACGAGGTCCTCAGCTTCGGCCGTGACGAGGAGAACGCCTTCGGCGAACTGGTCGCCTGAGGTACGGGGGAACGGGGGCCGGGCCGCTGGGGGGTGGCCCGGAAGAACACGGGGGAACACGGGGGAACACGGGGAACCGCTGTGGGGGTGGTGGCCCGTGGGGAGAGATACGGGGGAACACGGGGGAACACGGGGGAGGAATCGGAGAGGGGTCGGCCGGACCGGGGGGTCCGGCCGACCCCTCTCCGCTGTTTCCCCGGCTCTACCGCTCCGCCTCCGTGCGCGGCCGTCCGGTGGTGTACTCGCCGGACCAGGCGGCCACCGCGAGTCGGCGCAGGGCCTCGTCCCGGTCGCACGGATAGGCCCCCAGGGACACCTGGCGGGCGACGATGGTGCGTTCCGCGCGCATCAGCCGCCAGCCGCGGCGCAGCAGGAACGGCACCGACTTGCGGCCCTCCTTCAGGTCGCGGACGAAGCGCCGCCGGAAGGTGGTGACCGCCCCGCGGTTCAGGCAGAGCGCGTCGGCGAGGAGGCCGAGTTCCCGGCAGCGTTCGACGATCTCCGCGGCGAAGATGCCCTCGGCGATGAACAGCGGGGTGCGGTCGAGCCGCAGCGTCTCCTCGCCGGTACGGGCGCTGAGCGCGATGTCGTACACCGGCACCGGCGTCGAACCCGTGGTGCACAGCTGGGCGATGGCGTCGAGCGCGACCTGCGCGTCCCACGAGCCCGGGTGGTCCCAGTCGATGTCCGAACTCCCCTCCACCAGGGGCAGAGTCGGGTCGTCGGCCTCCTTGTAGAAGTCGTCCAGGCGCAGGACGGGCAGCCCGGAACGGGCGGCGACCAGGGACTTGCCCGAACCCGAGGGGCCGCACAGCAGCACGACGCGGGCGGGGGACGGGGGATGAATGCTCACGGAACACCAGTTTGACGCATGGAGTGCCGCCTGCCGACCCCGCGGTTCGCTTTTGAAGCGCGGGTCACCTCTCAACTACCCTGTGTCGCGACATCATTACCCTGCGCACCGAAGGTGGCACCAGCGATGGCCCGACACGACAAGAACCAGCACCCCACCGCGCGCCGTGCCCTGTTCGCCCTCGTGACCGCCGGCGCGGCGCTGGGCGCGGGCGCGGCGACGGCCCACGCGGGCACGGACGCCCCGCTCGTGCACGTGCCGTCGCGCGCGACCTCCCTCGGCGGCATCGACCCCGCGGCGGGGCTCACGGCTCTCACCGGCACGCTCGGCTACGCCACGGGGCCGATCGCCGGCATCAAGCCAAACCCCCTGGCGGGCACCGGCGTCGACCCCCTCGCCAACGGAGTGGGCACGCGCATCGCCGACTTCAAGCCGGTGGGCACCCAGATGCTGACGGCCCCGATCGCGGAGGCGGAGTCCGTGGGGGAGCTGCCGGTGGTGGGACAGGTGGTGGGGTTGCTGGGGGGTGGGCGGGCGTGAGGGGACGCCCCGAGGGGACCCGAGTGGCCGGCTGCTCCGCCGGTGGCCGTACGGCGGCCTGACCGGCCTGCCGGGCCGCGCCCTCCGTGCAACCGTGCGCCGGCTTGAACCGCCCGGCCGGTGGCCCGCGTTGTTGTCCCGAGTGGCCTGAGTGGGATTCAGTTGCGGCCGGGTCGACTCGTGGTACGGGGGAGGACGTCATGGATCCGGAGTCGGTGACGCGGGTATCCGCCGCGACGACGGTGGCGGGGCTGCCGGGTCGGGACGGACGGGAGGCGGACGAGGTCCGGCGCGTGGCGGGGGAGACGCGCGCCGCCGACGCCGGGCACGGGCTCCGCGCGGGCCCCGTGGACAGGCGCGTGCGAGCCTTCGGTCATCGGCGGGTGCACCGGGCGGGCCGGGAGCGGCGCGTCGACGAGCGATGACTCCGCAGGGCGAGCCGACGGCCCCGGAACCGCGCCTTCGTCTGGAGGCACACGCCTCCGAGAACGCCACGGTCTTCCAGGCGGCGCGTGACCAGCGCATCGGCGAACTCCACCTGTACTACGGCGACGGCGTCCACGGTGTCCGCAGAGCCGAGACCGAGGCGGTGGCGGACAGCTGCCCCTACCCGGGAATGGCGCCCTTCGGACCCGCCGAGGCCGCCTGGTTCTTCGGCCGGGACACGGTCACGGCACACCTCCTGGAACGCCTGGACGAGCAGTCCCGCCGAGGTGGGGCGCTGGCCGTCGTCGCCCCCTCAGGAGCCGGTAAGTCCTCGCTGCTCATGGCCGGTCTGGTGCCCCGGCTCGCGAACGGTGCCCTGCCCGGCTCGCGGCACTGGCCCGTGCTGGCGTTCACCCCGACCGCGCACCCCGTGAAGGCCCTCGCCGGGCTCCTCGCCTCCTTCACGGGAGACCCGTTCGCGAAGGTTGCCGAGGCCGTGGCGGCGGGGTGCGAGAGCGGCGCCGCGCTGCTGCGTAAGGCGTTGAGGAGCCGAACCGCCCCTCCGGCGGCAGGCGGTGTGCGGCTGCTGCTGATCGTCGACCAGTTGGAAGAGCTGCTCACCCTCTGCGCCGACGAGGCCGAGCGGCACGAGTTCCTCGACTTCCTCTCCGGCGTGACCAGGGGCGGGGCCGAGGGCGAAGAGCCGCTGGGCGCGGTCGTCTACGGCCTGCGCGCCGACTTCTACGCGAGTTTCGCCGACTACCCCCAGCTGAGATACGCCTGTGGGACGTCACGGACGGCAGGGCGGCGAAGCCCTTCGGCAGCCCCTTGGCGAGCCTGGGATGGACCACGGCACTCGGATTCAGTCCCGGCGGAGACACCCTGGCCACCAATGCCGACCGCATCGCCCACCTGATGCCCATGAGTCCCGATCAGGCCGTCCGGCGGATCTGCCGCGACACGGCCGGACGTCTCACCGCCGACGAGTGGCGCATGTACGTACCCGATCTCGCCTTCACCCGGCCCTGCGCGTGACCGCCGGACGGAGCGGCCGCGGCCGGGGCCGTGGCGACTTCTTCGGGCGAGCCGCCCCGACGCCGGGAGCCGCGCCCCCGCGGAAGGGGACGCGGCTCTTGGCGTCGGGGGGCCGGGCTCAGTACGAGGAACCGGCGGCGCCCAGCGCGCCCGTCGTGTGCCAGACCGTCTTCGTCTCCAGGAAGGCCGTCAGGCGGTCGGTTCCCGGAGTCCCGGAGTAATCCACAGCCTGGGGACGCAGGACGCGCTTCAGGTTGTCGGCTGCCGCGATCTCCAGCTCCTTCGCCAGGGCCTCGTCGGCGCCCGCGAGGTCGATCGCGTTGACGTCCTGGTGGGCGGCGAGCGGGGCGGCGATCTCCGCCGTGCGGCCGGAGAGGATGTTCACCACGCCGCCGGGGACGTCGGAGGTGGCCAGGACCTCGGCCAGCGAGAGGGCGGGAAGCGGGGACTTCTCGCTCGCCACCACGACCGCCGTGTTCCCGGTGGCGATCACCGGGGCGAGGACCGAGACCAGCCCGAGGAACGACGACTCCTGGGGCGCCAGTACGGCCACCACGCCCGTCGGCTCCGGCGAGGACAGGTTGAAGAACGGACCCGCGACCGGGTTCGCGCCGCCGACCACCTGGGCGATCTTGTCGGTCCAGCCCGCGTACCAGACCCAGCGGTCGACGGCCGCGTCCACGACGGCAGCGGCCCTGGACTTCGACAGGCCCTCCGCCTCGGCCACCTCGCGCACGAACTGCTCGCGGCGGCCCTCCAGCATCTCCGCGACGCGGTAGAGGACCTGGCCGCGGTTGTACGCCGTCGCGCCCGACCAGGCGCCGAACGCCTTGCGTGCCGCGACCACCGCGTCCCGGGCGTCCTTGCGGGAGGACAGGGGAGCGTTGGCCAGCCAGTTGCCCTTCGCGTCGGTCACCTCGTACACCCGGCCGCTCTCGGAACGCGGGAACTTCCCGCCGACGTACAGCTTGTAGGTCTTGAAGACGGAGAGTCGCTCAGTCTTTTCGGTCTTCTCAGACATCGAGGTACGCCTCCAGGCCGTGGCGGCCGCCCTCGCGGCCGAAGCCCGACTCCTTGTAACCGCCGAACGGCGAGGTGGGGTCGAACTTGTTGAACGTGTTGGACCAGACGACACCGGCGCGCAGCTTGCCCGCGACGGCCAGGATGCGGGAGCCCTTCTCGGACCAGATGCCCGCCGACAGGCCGTACTGCGTGTTGTTCGCCTTGGCGACCGCCTCGTCCGGGGTGCGGAAGGTGAGGACCGACAGCACCGGGCCGAAGATCTCCTCGCGGGCGATGGTGTGGGCCTGGGTGACGTTCGTGAAGAGCGTCGGCGCGAACCAGTAGCCGGCGCCCGGCAGTTCGCAGGACGGGGACCAGCGCTCGGCGCCCTCCGCCTCGCCCGCCTCGGCCAGTGCGGTGATCCGGGCCAGCTGCTCGGCGGAGTTGATCGCGCCGATGTCGGTGTTCTTGTCGAGCGGGTCGCCCAGGCGCAGCGTGGAGAGGCGGCGCTTCAGGGAGTCCAGCAGCTCGTCCTGGATCGACTCCTGGACGAGGAGGCGGGAGCCCGCACAGCAGACCTGGCCCTGGTTGAAGAAGATGCCGTTGACGATGCCCTCGACGGCCTGGTCGATCGGGGCGTCGTCGAAGACGATGTTCGCGCCCTTGCCGCCGAGTTCGAGGGTGAGCTTCTTGCGCGTGCCGGCCACGGTCCGCGCGATCGCCTTGCCGACCGCCGTCGAGCCCGTGAACGCGACCTTGTCCACGTCCGGGTGCGCGACCAGGGCGGCGCCGGTACGGCCGTCACCGGTCACGATGTTGACGACGCCCTTGGGCAGGCCCGCCTGGCGGCAGATGTCCGCGAAGAACAGGGCGGACAGCGGTGTGGTCTCGGCGGGCTTCAGGACGACCGTGTTGCCGGTCGCGAGCGCTGGGGCGATCTTCCAGGCCAGCATCAGCAGCGGGAAGTTCCAGGGGATGACCTGGCCGGCCACGCCGAGCGGCCGCGGGTTCGCCCCGAAGCCGGCGTGGTCCAGCTTGTCGGCCCAGCCCGCGTAGTAGAAGAAGTGGGCGGCGACCAGGGGGAGGTCCGCGTCGCGCGTCTCCTTGATCGGCTTGCCGTTGTCCAGCGTCTCCAGGACGGCCAGTTCGCGGCTGCGCTCCTGGACGATCCGGGCGATGCGGAACAGGTACTTGGCGCGCTCGGAACCGGGCAGCGCGGACCACTTCCCGAAGGCCTTGCGGGCGGCCCGGACGGCGCGGTCGACGTCCTCCTCGGATGCCTCGGCGACCTCCGACAGCACCTCCTCGGTGGACGGCGAGACGGTCTTGAAGACCTTGCCGCCGGAAGCCTCGGTGAACTCGCCGTCGATGAACAGGCCGTAGGACGGCGCGATGTCCACGACGGAGCGGGACTCGGGCGCCGGTGCGTACTCGAATGCGGATGACAGCATTTCCATGTCCATGGGGTCTCAGTCCACCGTCACGTAGTCGGGGCCGGAGTAACGTCCGGTGGCCAGCTTCTGGCGCTGCATCAGCAGGTCGTTCAGCAGCGAGGAGGCGCCGAAGCGGAACCAGTGGTTGTCCAGCCAGTCCGCGCCCGCCGTCTCGTTGACCAGGACGAGGAACTTGACGGCGTCCTTGCTGGTGCGGATGCCGCCGGCCGGCTTCACGCCGACCTGGACGCCGGTCCGGGCGCGGAAGTCGCGCACCGCCTCCAGCATCAGCAGGGTGTTGGCGGGGGTCGCGTTGACGGCGACCTTGCCCGTCGAGGTCTTGATGAAGTCGGCGCCCGCCAGCATGCCGAGCCAGGAGGCGCGGCGGATGTTGTCGTACGTCGACAGCTCGCCGGTCTCGAAGATGACCTTCAGCCGGGCGTTCGTGCCGCAGGTTTCCCTGACGGCGACGATCTCGTCGTACACCTTCAGGTACTTGCCCGCGAGGAACGCGCCGCGGTCGATGACCATGTCGATCTCGTCGGCGCCCGCGGCGACGGCGTCCCGCACGTCGGCCAGCTTGACGTCGAGGGCGGCGCGGCCGGCCGGGAAGGCGGTGGCGACGGAGGCGACCTTGACGCCGGAGCCGGCGACGGCCTCCTTGGCGACGGCCACCATGTCCGGGTAGACGCAGACCGCGGCCGTGGCCGGGGTCGTGCGGTCCGTCGGGTCGGGGTGGACGGCCTTGGCGCCGAGCGCCCGGACCTTGCCCGGGGTGTCCGCGCCTTCCAGCGTCGTCAGGTCGACCATCGAGATGGCGAGGTCGATGGCGTACGCCTTCGCGGTGGTCTTGATGGAACGGGTGCCGAGCGACGCTGCACGCGCCTCCAGGCCGACCGCGTCGACGCCGGGCAGCCCGTGCAGGAAGCGGCGCAGCGTGCTGTCGGACGCGGTGACGTCGGTGAGCGCGTGTGCGGGGGGTGCGGTGGTGGGCATGGTCACCAGACGAGCATATCTACGCGCGTAGCGGCTGTACAGCCCCAGGGCGGTTTCCGGGGTGGCTCCGGGTCGGGGGCCGGCTGCGCGAGGCCGGGGGCGGGACCGGTCCCCGCTCCGGCCTCCGGGCCGGTCCCCGCTCCGGCCTCCGGGCCGGTCCCCGCTCCGGCCTCCGGGCCGGTGGGGGCGGCGGAGCGCGGGAGGTCACGGATGCGTACGGGTCCCGGGGGACATGGCGGCGGCCGCGCGGTCGTCATGCACAATCGGGGCCATGACGTCCCCGGACCACAAGCCAACCGCTTCGCAGCCTCCGGTGCCCACCGTGAAGGACCGGATCTACCGCTCGCCCATGGGGCTCGCGGGCGGCGTGCTGCTGCTCGCGGTCGTCGCCTGGCTGGGCTTCGACGCGCTGATCAAGGGCCACGGCCGCACCCCGTGGCTCGCCCTGGCCACGATGATCCTGGTCATTCCGCTGGTGATCGCCTTCACGCTGCGCCCGGCGGTGTTCGCCAACGAGGACCGGCTGCGGATCCGCAACCCGTACCGGGTGATCACCGTGCCGTGGGGCGAGGTCGAGGCGCTGCGCTCCGGTTTCACCAACGAGGTGCGCACCAGGTCCGGCGCGAAGTACCAGTTGTGGGCCGTCCCCGTGTCGCTGCGCGCCCGCAAGAAGGCCGAGCGGCGGGCGGCGAGCGCGGCGCGGCGGTCGGCGTCGGACGGTGCCGGGCTCGGCTCCAGGGGCCTCGGCTTCAGCGCGCTCACCGCGCGCGGCGCCGACTCCGCCGGGCCGACCCGGGCGGAGGGCGACAAGGTCATGGACGACCTGCGCGACCTGCTGGACCGGCGCGGAGAGGCGGAGTCGGCCCAGGGCGGGACGACGATCCGCTGGGCCTACGAGGTGGCGGCGCCGACGGTGGCGGGGGCCGTGCTGCTGGTGATCCTGCTGGCGACGAACGGGTGAGGTCGGGGCCGCAGGCCACGCCGCCGCCCGCGGGGCCGCCGCTCCCTGCCGCCCCAGCCGTCTCCGCCGTGCCGTAGCGGACCGTCCGGAAAGCTCATCTGCCCGGCCCGCGGACCGCTGCGCCCGGCGAGGCCGGGCCCTGCCCTCGCCACCGCCGGAACGGCCGCGGTGCCCGGACGGCGCGCGGGCCCGTCCGGTACCCCGTGTCCCGCGGCGGCCGGCCTCGGTCCCCGGCGATGTACCGCCCGCGCCGCACCGGGCCGACCACGTGGCCGTGGCCCGGCCGCACCCGGGGCACGCCGGCGAACGTGCCGCCGTTCCCCCGTCCATGAGGCGCGACCGCTCACCTCCGCGGTCCGCCGAACGGCCGCCGAGGGGGATGCCGGTGTCGTCACCCGGCGCGAGACCGTTCCCGGGTGCGGGGCACCCCCGGACCGGTCGGGAATCCGGGGGTGTCCCTTGCTCGACGGGGCGGTGGGTCAGATGCCCGCGGCCGCCGAGAGGTCGCGCTTGAGGGAGTCCAGGAGGGCCCTCGCGCGGGTGCGGGCGGTGGGGAGGTCCGCGTGGGCCGGGACCGGGACGACGACCTCCAGGTAGCACTTCAGCTTGGGCTCGGTGCCGCTGGGACGGACGATGACGCGGGCACCGTCGAGCGTGTAGCGCAGACCGTCCGTCGGCGGCAGCGTCTCCGTGCCCTTGGTCAGGTCCTCGGCCCGGGTGATGGCCAGGCCCGCGAGCCGCGCCGGTGGCTGTTCGCGCAGGCGGCGCATCGCGTCGGCGATCAGGGACAGGTCCTGGACGCGCACGGACAGCTGATCGGTGGCGTGCAGGCCGTGCTCGACGGCGAGGTCGTCCAGGAGGTCGAGGAGGGTACGGCCCTCCTCCTTCAGCCGGGACGCCAGTTCGGTGATCAGGAGGGCCGCGGTGATGCCGTCCTTGTCGCGCACGCCCTCGGGGTCCACGCAGTAACCGAGCGCCTCCTCGTAGCCGTAGCGCAGGCCGTCGACGCGGGCGATCCACTTGAAGCCGGTGAGCGTCTCCTCGTACGGAAGCCCCGCCCGCTCGGCGATCCGGCCGAGCAGGGAGGAGGAGACGATCGACTCCGCGAACGTGCCCTGTGCGCCGCGGCGCACCAGGTGGGCGGCGAGCAGCGCGCCGACCTCGTCGCCGCGCAGCATGCGCCACTCGCCGCCGTCCTCGACGGCCACCGCGCAGCGGTCGGCGTCCGGGTCGTTGGCGATGACCAGGTCGGGGTCGGTGGCGCGGGCCCGAGCGAACGCCAGGTCCATCGCGCCCGGCTCCTCCGGGTTGGGGAAGGCGACGGTCGGGAAGTCCGGGTCGGGCTCGGCCTGCTCGGCGACCAGCACGGGCTCGGGGAAGCCCGCGCGGGCGAACGCGGCGAGCAGGACGTCCTTGCCGACGCCGTGCATGGCGGTGTAGACGGTGCGGGCGGTGCGGGGTGAGCCGTTCGCCAGTACCGCGTCGGTACGGGCGAGGTAGGCGTCCAGGACCGCGTCGTCCAGGACCTCCCAGCCCTCCTCGGGGCGCGGCACCTCGGCCAGGGAGGTGATCGCGTCGATCTCGGCGGCGATCCCCGCGTCCGCCGGGGGCACGATCTGGGAGCCGTCGCCCAGGTACACCTTGTAACCGTTGTCCTGGGGCGGGTTGTGGCTGGCGGTGACCTCCACGCCCGCGACCGCGCCCAGGTGCCGGATCGCGAAGGCGAGGACGGGGGTGGGCAGCGGACGGGGGAGTACGGCGGCCCGCAGGCCGGCGCCGGTCATCACGGCGGCGGTGTCGCGGGCGAAGTCGGCGGACTTGTGGCGGGCGTCGTAGCCGATGACGACGAGGCCGCCGTCGGTGCCCCCGTGGGGGGTGCCGTTCTTCTTCAGGTACGCGGCGAGACCCGCCGCGGCGCGGATGACGACGCTGCGGTTCATGCGCATCGGGCCGGCACCGAGTTCGCCGCGCAGCCCTGCGGTGCCGAACTGGAGCGTGCCGGCGAAACGTGCCGCCAGTTCCTTCTCGTCGCCGGCGTCGAGCAGTCCGGCGAGTTCGGCGCGGGTGTCCGGGTCGGGGTCCTCGGCGAGCCATGCGCCGGCCCGCGCGATCAGATCGTGCACCTTGGGATCAACCTCTCCTGTGTTGGCCGTTCCGCCGCCCTCCCTCCGACCAGACTCGGTCGGGAGGCGGGCGAGGGGATGTGGTGGCGAGTGGTGGGGTGGCGGGGTGGTCGTGGCGGTGGGGCGGGTGCGTCGGCGGTGTGGGCGGGGGCGCCCACGAGGTCGTGGGGGCACGGTGTCACGGGAGGCGCGCCCGCGTCGCGGTCACGTGCGGGCCGCGTCGCCGCGGGCGCCACGCTCACGTCGCCGCGGGGAGCGCGTCCAGGTCGCCGTCGCGGGTGCGGGTCCGCGTCGCCGCGGTACCGCGCCCGTGCGGACACAGCGATCGGTCGGCGTGTCCCGTACCCGGTCGCGCGCGGCGGCCCGTCCGCGCGGCCGTGGTGGGCGGCTCGCTCGGCACCGCTCGTACCGCCGCGCCCCGACGACCGGCCGGCCGCTCGGCACCCGACCGGACCACTCGGGCCGCCCGTACAGGCGTGGCCGCCCGGGGCCGGCCGGAGCCGCGCCACCGGTATCCGGCCGGACCACGGGTGCCACCCGGCGCTCGACCGAGCCACCCCGCGTACCCCGGCCCTGGAGGCCACCGCGCGAGCGGGGCGCGGCCGGATCACACGACCGTCCGACCGCCCGAGACCGCGGGTCGGCCGAGAGCCGCACGGCACCCGAGTGAACCGACCCCGTGATCCGGCTGGACCACGCGACCGCCCGACGGCCGGCCCGGCCGCTCGTGGCGCGGCGCCTGACCGGATCGCCCGAGCCGCCCGCGGCCGACCGGATCACGCGAGGTGTCCGACGGTCGATCGGATCACCCGCGCTGTCCGGCAGCCGGCCGGATGACGTGTGCCGGCCGGTCCCGAGCGGGTCCGCCGGGGCCCGGTGGTCGGCCGGGGTGGCCGGTCGAGTGGTCCGCGTCCTCCGGCGGGCCGCCGGATCACGCGCGCCACCCGCCGGGCCGCGCGCTCGCGTTCCTGCCCGCCGCGGTCCCCCGGAAGCCCCCCGCCTCCGGGTCCCCGGGGCGGGTCTACAGCTTGCCCAGGACCTGGGCCAGCAGGGTGCCCATCCGGGCGGCCGAGTCGCGGCCGGCCTGGAGGACCTCCTCGTGGTTGAGGGGTTCGCCGGTCATGCCGGCGGCGAGGTTGGTGACGAGGGAGATGCCGAGGACCTCCGCGCCGGCCTCGCGCGCGGCGATGGCCTCCAGGACCGTGGACATGCCGACGAGGTCCGCGCCGATGACGCGGGCCATGCGGATCTCGGCCGGAGTCTCGTAGTGCGGGCCGGGGAACTGCGCGTAGACGCCCTCCTCCAGGGAGGGGTCGACCTCCTTGCACAGGGCGCGCAGGCGCGGCGAGTACAGGTCGGTCAGGTCGACGAAGTTCGCGCCCACGATCGGCGAGGTGGCCGTGAGGTTGATGTGGTCGCTGATGAGCACGGGCTGGCCGGGGCGCATGCCCTCGCGCAGGCCGCCGCAGCCGTTGGTGAGCACCACGGTCTTGCAGCCGGCGGCGACGGCCGTGCGCACGCCGTGCGCGACGGCGGCGACGCCGCGGCCCTCGTAGTAGTGGGTACGGCCCAGGAAGACCAGGGCGCGCTTGTCACCGAAGGAGTACGAGCGGATCTTGCCGCCGTGCCCCTCGACGGCCGGCGGCGGGAAGCCGGGCAGCTCGGTGACCTGGAACTCCGCGTCGGGTGCGCCCAGGGCGTCGACGGCCGGAGCCCAGCCGGAGCCCATCACGAGGGCGACGTCGTGGGTCTCGGCGCCGGTCAGTTCGCGCAGGCGCGCGGCGGCGGCGTCGGCGGCGGCGTAGGGATCGCCCTTGATGTCGTCCGGAAGAAGAGATGCGTTCACGTGGACGAGGGTAGCCGCTTCTCGCCTACGCGCGTAGATGACAGACCTCACCGGATCGGGATCGTTGTCTTGTCGTTTCCGACGATGGATTACCTCGGGTAATCGGTGGCCGCGCGGGCGTGCGCCGGTCAGCAGGGGCGCTTGCGCAGCTCCATCACGTAGTCGTGGGGCGCGCCGGCGGATTCCGCCGCGTCGGCGATCTCGCCCAGGTAGCGGGCCGAGGGAAGGCCGCCCTCGTAGTCGTCGAGGACGTAGGTCCAGGCCGCCTTCTCGCCGTCCAGGGTGTGCACGCGGACACGGATCCGGCGGTACGTGCCGAGGTCCACGCCCTCCCAGCGGTCGAGGGACTCCTCGTCCATGGGCGCGATGTCGTACAGGCCGACGAACACCTGGGCCAGCGGCTCCTCGACGAGGGTCGCCAGCGCGCCCTCCCAGCCGAGCCGCTCGCCCCCGAAGGTCAGCCGCCAGTCGTTCAGCCAGCCCGTGGCGCGCAACGGGGAGTGCGGGGCGCGGCGGGCCATCAGCCGGGCGTCGAGGTTGCCGGCGTAGGCGGCATAGAGCGACATGGGGAGAGGTTACGGCAGCGCCCCCACCCCTCGTACGCGCCCCGGAAGAGAGCCCCGGGCGCCCCGGAGCCGCCGCGGCCCCCGTGCCGCCGCGGCCCCCGTGCCGCCGCGGCCCCCGTGCCGCCGGGCCTCCCGCCCGCGCGGGGCCTCGTCGCCGGGGTTGCCCCGGGGGCGAAGCGGAACGGCACTTCGACGAGGCCGTCGGCGAGGGCCCCGCCCGCCTCGGCTGCCGAGTGTCCGGGCCGCCCCTCGCCGGGGCGTGGCGGGCGGTCGCCGGATGCCCCTCCCCGGGCGGATCGTCCATGACCGCGACCAGCGGGCCGGACCGGTCGTGGACCGTGACGCGGTCGCGGCGGGCCTCGACGGCGGCCGGCCGGGGAGGGACGCGAGCGAGGTGACGCCTGGCGGGTCCGGGAAAGCGCGCCGTACAGGGTCCCCCGGGCCCGGTGACGGGTGTGGTCCACCTGCCGCCTCGCGCGGGGCCACTCCAGGGGGCACGGGGACCCCGCACGTCCCTGACCGCCGTGATCGGGCGACCGCGCCGCACCCCTGCGTCGGCCTCCGCCCCTGCCCGCTCCTGCGGGAACGCCCCGCGGTGAACGCGCGTCGCCGCACGTCGGGAGGTACCCGCTCCCCCCGGGCAGTCGCACCTTGAGGCGTGCGGGACAATGGGGTACGTGACTCGGATCGTGATCATCGGTGGCGGACCCGGCGGATATGAAGCGGCGCTGGTGGCCGCGCAGCTCGGTGCGGAGGTGACCGTCGTCGACTGCGACGGTCTGGGCGGCGCGTCGGTGCTGACCGACTGCGTGCCGTCGAAGACCCTTATCGCTACGGCCGAGGTCATGACGACCTTCGACTCGTCGTACGAGGAACTGGGGATCATCGTCGCCGACGACACCCCGCCCCTGGAGCAGGCCGCCCGCGTCGTCGGTGTGGACCTCGGCAAGGTCAACCGAAGGGTCAAGCGGCTCGCGCTGGCGCAGTCGCACGACATCACCGCCTCCGTGACGCGCGCCGGCGCGCGGGTCATGCGCGGGCGCGGACGCCTGGAGGGCATGCAGGCCCTCGACGGGTCGAGGAAGGTCGTCGTCACCGCCGCCGACGGCACCGAGGAGACCCTCACCGCCGACGCCGTGCTCATCGCCACCGGCGGTCACCCGCGCGAGCTGCCCGACGCCCAGCCCGACGGCGAGCGCATCCTCAACTGGACCCAGGTCTACGACCTCAACGAGCTGCCCGAAGAGCTGATCGTGGTCGGCTCCGGTGTGACCGGCGCCGAGTTCGCCGGCGCCTACCAGGCCCTCGGCTCCAAGGTCACCCTCGTCTCCTCCCGCGACCGCGTGCTGCCCGGCGAGGACCCGGACGCCGCGGCCGTCCTGGAGGACGTCTTCCGCCGCCGCGGCATGAACGTCATGGCCCGGTCCCGCGCGCAGTCCGCCAAGCGCGTCGGCGACCGGGTCGAGGTCACGCTCGCCGACGGCCGGGTCATCACCGGCACCCACTGCCTCATGGCGGTCGGCGCCATCCCGAACAGCGCGGGCCTCGGTCTGGAGGAGGCCGGCGTCAAGGTGCGCGACTCCGGGCACATCTGGACCGACAAGGTCTCCCGCACGACCGCCCCCGGCGTCTACGCGGCCGGTGACGTGACCGGCGTCTTCGCGCTCGCGTCCGTCGCGGCCATGCAGGGCCGTATCGCGATGTACCACTTCCTCGGCGACGCGGTGGCCCCGCTGAACCTGAAGACGGTCTCCTCCAACGTCTTCACCGACCCCGAGATCGCCACCGTCGGCTACACGCAGGCGGACGTGGACGCGGGCAAGATCGACGCCAGGGTCGTAAAGCTGCCCCTGCTGCGCAACCCGCGCGCCAAGATGCAGGGCATCCGGGACGGCTTCGTGAAGATCTTCTGCCGGCCGGGCACGGGCATCGTCGTCGGCGGCGTGGTCGTCGCGCCGCGCGCCTCGGAGCTGATCCACCCCATCTCGATCGCCGTCGACAACAATCTGACGGTCGAACAGATCGCGAACGCGTTCACGGTGTACCCCTCCCTCTCGGGATCGATCGCGGAGGTCGCGCGGCAGCTGCACACCCGCAAGGCGAGCGCCGAGGGCTGATCACCCGCGGCAACTCCCCGCTGGTCGCGGGGAGTTGCCGCACATGCGGCCGGCATGGTCGGGGCGGGTGGGTACCGGACAGGTCCTATACCACTTCGGGTTCCGGCATGCGAACAACTTCTGTTAATCGGCGCAAACTGCTGAAACCAGACGGTCGCTGGGGTTACTGTCAGTTTCGTGTTCGCTGCTGAACGTCGCCAATTGATCCTCGAAATGGTGCGAGCGAACGGTGCCGTGTCGCTCCGTGAGCTCGCCCGCGTCGTCCAGACCTCCGAAGTGACCGTACGGCGGGACGTGCGGGCACTGGAGGCGGAAGGACTCCTCGACCGCCGGCACGGCGGTGCGGTACTGCCGGGTGGTTTCACCCGGGAGTCCGGCTTCCCGCAGAAGTCGCACCTGGCGACCGCCGAGAAGACGGCGATCGCCGATCTCGCCGCCGGCCTCGTCGAAGAGGGCGAGGCGATCGTGGTGGGTGCCGGCACGACCACGCAGGAGCTGGCCCGCCGGCTCGCCCGCGTGCCCGGCCTCACGGTGGTCACCAACTCCCTGCTGGTCGCCCAGGCACTGGCCCATGCCAACCGGGTGGAGGTCGTCATGACCGGCGGCACCCTGCGCGGCTCCAACTACGCGCTCGTCGGCTCCGGCGCCGAACAGTCCCTCCAGGGGCTGCGGGTGTCCAAGGCGTTCCTGTCGGGGAGCGGCCTCACGGCCGAGCGCGGCCTGTCCACCTCCAACATGCTCTCGGCCTCGGTGGACCGCGCCCTCGTGCAGGCCGCCGCGGAGGTCGTGGTCCTCGCCGACCACACCAAGCTGGGCACCGACACGATGTTCCAGACCGTGCCGACGGATCTCATCACGCGCCTCGTCACCGACGAACCGCCCGCGCACGACGACCGCGCCGCCACGGAACTCCAGGCCCTCGCCGACCAGGGGGTGCAGATCGCCGTGGCCGGGGCGAACGGAAGCCCGGGGGGTGACCAGGTCCCGCCGGCCCGCCGAGCCCAGCTGCCGGGACCACGCCGGAGCCAACTCCCCGCCGGGACCCTGCGCTCGGCCTCGGTCCTGTCCGACCAGTCGGCCACGTCGGAGCGGGCCCGGGTCGCCGACCTCCGCCGTAGGTGAGCCGCGCCCCCTCCGACCGGCGGCTTCGCTCGGCGGCGCCGGGCGCGACAGGGCTGCCGGTCCCGGGCCGGTCGGCGGGGATCGCCTGAGGGGGGCCGCCCGGAAGGGCGGGGAACGGACCGTCCCGGCGTCTCGCCCGTCCGGGCGGACGGGCCGGGCAGCCGCGGGAGGGTGCCGCATCGGCGAGTCGGCCGCCGGGACCGGCTGGAGGGGTGCCAGGGCGCGTTGAGCGCCCTGCCCGGCCGTCCACGGCGCCCGGGAGCACGGGGCGGCTCCGAGGCCCGCTGCGGCCGTCCTGCGGCAGCGTGAGCGTCCCCGGGTCCCGTCCGTCCTCGGCCGGCTGATCGCCCCCCGCGCGCACAAGGTGGTCATGCAGGGCGCGGTGTGGGGTGGGGGAGCCGTGCGCGCCCGCATGGCGCGGGGCTTCGGACGGCTGTGGAGCGCCGCCCTGCCGTCCCGGCTCGGGGACACGCCGCCCCGGTACGAGTCGGCCCCCGGCGCGAACGCACCGGGGGCCGGACGGGTGTCCTGCCGCGGACCTCAGTCCTTGATCTCGCAGATGGCCGCGCCCGAGGTGATGGACGCGCCGACCTCCGCGGACAGACCCTTGATCGTGCCCGCCTTGTGGGCGTTCAGGGGCTGTTCCATCTTCATGGCCTCCAGGACGACGACCAGGTCGCCCTCCTTGACCTCCTGGCCCTCCTCGACCGCGATCTTGACGATCGTGCCCTGCATCGGGGAGGCGAGGGTGTCACCGGAGGCGACGGGGCCGGACTTCTTGGCGGCGCGGCGCTTGGGCTTGGCGCCCGCCGCGAGGCCGGTGCGGGCCAGGGACATGCCCAGCGAGGACGGGAGGGAGACCTCCAGGCGCTTGCCGCCGACCTCGACGACCACCGTCTCGCGGCCCGCGTCCTCCTCCGCCTCGACGTCGGCCGGGGCGGCGAAGGGCTTGATCTCGTTGACGAACTCGGTCTCGATCCAGCGGGTGTGGACCTTGAACGGGTCGGTGGAGCCGGTCAGCTCGGGGGCGAACGCCGCGTCCCGGACCACCACGCGGTGGAAGGGGATCGCGGTGGCCATGCCCTCGACCTGGAACTCGTCCAGAGCGCGGGCGGCCCGCTCCAGGGCCTCCTTGCGGGTGCGGCCGGTGACGATCAGCTTGGCGAGCAGCGAGTCCCACGCCGGGCCGATGACCGAGCCGGACTCCACACCGGCGTCCAGGCGGACACCGGGGCCGGACGGCGGGGCGAACGTGGTGACCGTGCCGGGGGCGGGCAGGAAGTTGCGGCCCGGGTCCTCGCCGTTGATGCGGAACTCGAAGGAGTGACCGCGCAGCTCCGGGTCGCCGTACCCCAGCTCCTCGCCGTCGGCGATGCGGAACATCTCGCGGACCAGGTCGATGCCGGCGACCTCCTCGGTCACCGGGTGCTCGACCTGGAGGCGGGTGTTGACCTCCAGGAAGGAGATCGTGCCGTCCTGGCCGACCAGGAACTCGCAGGTGCCCGCGCCCTCGTAGTGGGCCTCCTTGAGGATGGCCTTGGAGGCGCGGTACAGCTCGGCGACCTGCTCGTCGGAGAGGAACGGCGCCGGGGCCTCCTCCACGAGCTTCTGGTGGCGGCGCTGCAGCGAGCAGTCACGGGTGGACACGACGACCACATTGCCGTGCTTGTCCGCCAGGCACTGGGTCTCCACGTGCCGCGGGCGGTCCAGGTAGCGCTCCACGAAGCACTCGCCGCGGCCGAAGGCGGCGACCGCCTCGCGCACCGCGGAGTCGTACAGCTCGGGCACCTCTTCGAGCGTGCGGGCGACCTTCAGGCCGCGGCCGCCGCCGCCGAAGGCCGCCTTGATGGCGATCGGCAGACCATGCTGCTCGGCGAAGGCGACGACCTCGTCGGCGCCCGAGACCGGGTCGGGGGTACCGGCCACCAGGGGCGCGCCGGCACGCTGGGCGATGTGGCGGGCCGCCACCTTGTCACCCAGGTCGCGGATGGCCTGCGGCGGCGGGCCGATCCAGATCAGACCGGCGTCGAGCACGGCCTGCGCGAAGTCGGCGTTCTCCGAGAGGAAGCCGTAACCCGGGTGGATGGCGTCCGCGCCGGACTCCCGGGCCGCGTTCAGGACCTTGTCGATGTCCAGGTAGCTGGTGGCCGGGGTGTCACCGCCCAGGGCGAACGCCTCATCCGCAGCACGGACATGCAGAGCGTCCCGGTCCGGGTCCGCGTAGACGGCAACGCTCGCGATACCGGCGTCCCGGCAAGCCCGAGCCACCCGGACAGCGATTTCGCCACGGTTGGCGATGAGCACCTTGCGCACGATTGAGGCTCCCTCCTTGAAACAAGCCGAGTTTAGGGACAGCCGACACGGCTCTTCGACCCGTCCCCAATGGTGAGCTTGCCCACACGGAGCGTGATGCGTGGCTCGCTGGGCCGCGAAAACCCTCGTCGCACCTTGCTACGCAGGACTCCTCCGGAAAACCCTAGCCCCGCCATGTGGTCAAGGTCTCTGTAAGGGCGTGCTGCGGCCCACTCGGTTTCTTTGTGGAGTCCCTACGAATGGCCCAATGATTCTTTGCGGGCGCACGAACCCTTGTCCCCTGGTTTACCCGTTAGTAGCGTTCGCCCTGTCCGGACGTACTGCGGGTAACCGAGGGGTGGGTGGGGCCGATGGTGCGCAGAACCGTGGCGTGGGGGGTGACCGTCGTCCTCCTCGTGGAGGCGCTCGGCATCGGGGCGCTGAACTGGTTCCTCGGCATGGTCGTGGAGCGCCAGAAGATGTCCATGGCCGGCCTGGACCCGCACCTGATGTCGGTGTCCTCGAAGATCGGCGGCGTGGTCTTCGGCCTCTACTTCGCGCTGTGCGCCCTGGTCGCCCTGCTGGTGGCGGTCCGCGACCGCGCTCCCGCCGGCTTCGGGCGTGTCGTGCTGATCAGCGCGGCGGTCGTGCACGGCCTGCTGGGCGCCTTCGCCTGGGGCCTGGTCGGCCCGACGGCCTTCGCGGCCATGGTCGTGGTGCTGGCGCTCCTGGTGCTGCTCCTGGTGTCGTACGACCGCGACGGCGGCCCCGCCGAGGCCGCCCCCGGCGGGAGCGGCGGGACGGGCGGCGACCCGAAGGGCGCGGACGAGCCGGTGGACGCCTCCGCCGCGCCGGCGGGGGAACCGGCCGCCGGGCGTCCGGCGGAGCCGCAGGACGGGGACGACGAGCCGCAGGACGCCGTCCCCGAGCGGCTCACCCGGCCGGTGCCCACAGCTCCGTGATGCCGACGCCCAGCTCCGCCAGCAGCTTGCGCACCAGCGGCAGGCTGATGCCGATCACATTGCCGTGATCGCCGTCGATGCCCTCGATGAACGGCGCCGAACGGCCGTCCAGGGTGAACGCCCCCGCGACGTACAGGGGCTCGCCGGAGGCCACGTACGCGGCGATCTCCTCGTCGCTGGGCTCGCCGAACCGTACGACGGTGGAGGCGGTCGCCGAGACGTAGCGCTTGGTCTGCGTGTCCCAGACGCAGTGCCCCGTCTGCAGGACGCCGGCCCGGCCGCGCATCGACTTCCAGCGGGCGGCGGCCTCCTCGGCGTCCGCGGGCTTGCCGAGCGCGTGCCCGTCCAGCTCCAGCACCGAGTCGCAGCCGATCACCAGGGCGCCCTGCACCTCGGGCAGCGCCGCCACGACCGACGCCTTCGCCTCGGCCAGGGCGAGCGCCAGCTCCGCCGGGGTGGGGGCGGTGACGGCGTCCTCGTCGACACCGCTCACCACGACCTCGGGCGTGAGGCCCGCCTGCCGGAGCAGGCCGAGGCGGGCGGGGGACTGGGAGGCGAGCACGAGTCGCCTGCGGCGCGTTGCAGTCATGCGGTCAGGTTAGTCACCCGGTTGCGAGCGGGCGCGAATCACCTGCCGGTGGGACCGGGCGCACGCCGGCGGGGTCAGCGCAGACCCATCAGGGCGGCCACGACCATGGCCGCGGTCACGGCCACGGCCATGAGGACGCCGAGCCGCCGCAGCATGTCCTGCGCGTCGCGCAGCTCTTTCGGCGGTTCGTCGTCCGGGTCTGACCACAGCATGCCCCCAGCGTGGGGCCCGGCCGTCGGGGCCGCCTGAGTACGGGTACTCAAGTCGGCCCCCGGCCTCGCGCGACCCCGAGGTCGCGGAAGGTCTAGCCCGGCCAGTACGTGCGGGTCCACGCCGCCGCGCCCGCCCGGGGCACG
The DNA here is from genome assembly GCF_030269125.1 of Streptomyces hygroscopicus subsp. hygroscopicus. Lineage (GTDB taxonomy): Bacteria > Actinomycetota > Actinomycetes > Streptomycetales > Streptomycetaceae > Streptomyces > Streptomyces hygroscopicus_C. The sequence continues at coordinate 92,531 of NZ_BSSM01000020.1, forward strand.
CGGGCGGAGGCGATGCGGGACGGGTCGGACCACGCGTCCTTCGGGCCCCGCGCGCCGGTCGGCGCGGCCGCCGCCGCCGCGGCGCGGGCGCGGACCACCGCCAGGGCGGCGGCCAGCTCCTCGGGGGTCGGGTTGCCTCGTACGACCTTGATCGTCATGTCGGCTCCTGTCGGTCGGCCGGGCCTTAGAGGGGGATGTTGCCGTGCTTCTTCGGGGGCAGGGACTCCCGCTTGGTGCGCAGCTGACGCAGGCCCCGGACGATGTGGGAACGGGTGTCGGACGGCATGATCACCGCGTCGATGTAACCGCGCTCGGCCGCCACGTAGGGGTTGAGGAGCGTGTCCTCGTACTCCTGGATCAGCCGGGCGCGCACGGCCTCCACGTCCTCGCCGCTCGCGGCCGCCTCGGCGAGCGTGCGCCGGTGCAGGATGTTGACCGCGCCCTGGGCGCCCATGACGGCGATCTGGGCGGTGGGCCAGGCGAGGTTGAGGTCGGCGCCCAGGTGCTTGGAGCCCATGACGTCGTAGGCGCCGCCGAAGGCCTTGCGGGTGATCACGGTGATCAGCGGGACGGTGGCCTCGGCGTAGGCGTAGATCAGCTTGGCGCCGCGCCGGATGATGCCCTCGTGCTCCTGGCCGACGCCCGGGAGGAAGCCGGGCACGTCCACGAAGGTGAGCACCGGCAGGTTGAAGGCGTCGCAGGTGCGCACGAAGCGGGCGGCCTTCTCGGAGGCGTCGATGTCGAGGCAGCCCGCGAACTGCATCGGCTGGTTGGCGACGACGCCCACCGGGTAGCCCTCGACCCGGCCGAAGCCGGTGACCATGTTCGGCGCGAACAGGGCCTGCGTCTCGAAGAACTCGCCGTCGTCGAGGACGTGTTCGACGACCGTGCGGATGTCGTACGGCTGGTTGGCGCTGTCCGGGACGAGGGTGTCCAGCTCGCGGTCCTCGTCGCCGACCGCGAGGTCCGCCTCCTCGGGGAAGACCGGGGGCTCGGAGAGGTTGTTGGACGGCAGGTACGACAGCAGCTGCTTGATGTACTCGATGGCGTCCTTCTCGTCCCCGGCCATGTGGTGGGCCACGCCGGAGACGGCGTTGTGGGTCCGGGCACCGCCCAGCTCCTCGAAGCCCACGTCCTCGCCGGTGACGGTCTTGATGACGTCGGGTCCGGTGATGAACATGTGCGAGGTCTGGTCGACCATGACCGTGAAGTCGGTGATGGCCGGGGAGTACACCGCGCCGCCCGCGCACGGGCCGACGACCAGGGAGATCTGTGGGATCACTCCGGAGGCGTGGGTGTTTCGGCGGAAGATCTCGCCATAGGCGCCGAGCGAGGCGACGCCCTCCTGGATCCGGGCGCCGCCGGAGTCGTTGATCCCGATGACCGGGCAGCCGGTCTTCAGGGCGAAGTCCATCACCTTGACGATCTTCTGGCCGTACACCTCGCCCAGGGCGCCGCCGAAGACGGTGAAGTCCTGGGAGAAGACGGCGACCGGACGGCCGTCCACGGTGCCGTAACCGGTGACGACACCGTCGCCGTAGGGCCGGTTCCTCTCCAGGCCGAAGTTGGTGGAGCGGTGCTGGGCGAACTCGTCGAGCTCGACGAAGGAATCCTCGTCCAGGAGGAGTTCGATCCGCTCACGGGCGGTCAGCTTGCCCTTCGCGTGCTGCTTCTCGACGGCGCGCTCCGAGCCGGCGTGCGTCGCCTCGTGAATGCGCCGCTGAAGATCCGCGAGCTTGCCCGCGGTCGTGTGAATGTCGATCCCTTGGATCTCGTGACGCTCTTCCGGCTCGGACATCGGGATGCGGCTCCCTGCCTGCTCAAAAGGGGGGACGGTTACTCGTTCGTAGAGTAGTGCGGGCCCTACCGATCAGCACTGCGTCGTTTGCCACACCTAGGGTGGCTTGCATGACGCCCCGAGATGCAGCAGACGACAACCCCAGCCGGTGGTCCGATCTGGACCGCCCGCCGCTGAACGCGGCCGCCCTGCGCCGCGCGCTGGTGCGCGGGGGCGGGCTGTGGTCCGAGCTGGAGGTGGTGCAGCGCACCGGCTCGACCAACAACGATCTCGTCGCGCGCGCCGCGGCCGGTCCGGTGGCCGAGGGCACGGTACTGGTGGCGGAGGAGCAGACGGCCGCGAAGGGCCGCCTGGACCGCCGCTGGACGGCTCCGCCGCGCTCGGGCCTCTTCGTCTCCGTTCTGCTGCGGCCCGCCGAGGTGCCGGTGGCCCGCTGGGGGTGGCTGCCGCTGCTCACCGGGGTCGCGGTGGCGACGGGGCTGGCGCGGGCGGCGGGCGTCGACACGGCGCTGAAGTGGCCGAACGACCTGCTGGTGACGGTCGGCGGGGAGGAGCGCAAGGCCGGGGGCATCCTCCTGGAGCGGGCCGGCGACGACGGCGTGGTCATCGGCTTCGGCCTCAACGTCTCGCTGCGCGCCGAGGAACTGCCGGTCCCGCAGGCGGGCTCGCTGCTGCTGGCCGGCGCGGCGACCACGGACCGCGACCCGCTGCTGCGGGCGGTCCTGCGCTCCCTGGAGGACTGGTACGGCCGCTGGCGCGCCGCTGCGGGCGACCCCGCCGAGTCCGGCCTCCAGGACGCCTACGCGGCCGGCTGCGCCACGCTCGGCCGCACGGTGCGGGCGCAGCTGCCCGGCGACCGCGACATCGTCGGCGAGGCGGTGGCCATCGACGGCGACGGCCGCCTGGTCATCGCCACGTCCGAGGGGGTGCAGGAGCCGGTGGGGGCGGGGGACATCGTGCACCTGAGGCCGGCGTGAGCGCGGCGCCCCGGGAACCACGCGCTCGGCCTTGACGGCGCCGCGGCCCGGGAGGGGGCCGCGTGTCCGGGTCGGCGGGTGCCCCGGCGCCCGCGCGTGCCGCCCCACGCGGCCCGGCTGCCCCCAGGCCGCGTCGGGCGGCTGCGTCGCGCTCGGGGGTGCGGCTGTCCGGTGCCGCGGTGCCGCGGCGTGCTGTGTGTCGGCTGGGTCGTGGTTCCCACTGCGAGGCGCGGCGTTCGGCGGTGAGGCGCTGTGGTTCGGGGTGGTGGGCCCGGGGTGGGGGCGCTTGTCCGCGGGGGGAGGCGGTCAGGCGCCGGTCCGTGTCGCCCGCTGGGCGGTGGCGTGTGCTCGGGGAGGTGCGGCCGTCCGGGGCCGTGGCGTGCGTCGGCCGGGTCGTGGTTCCCAGGTGGGAGGCGCGGCGCTCGGCCGGGGCGGCGGGTCGCCCGCGCGCGTGGGCGCGGTGGCGCGCAGGCCATGAGGAGGGCGGGGAGGGTGGGCGGCGGAGGCCGCCCACCCGCACTCAGGGCCGGGGCGATGCCGGACACGAGCGGGACGAGGCCCGCGGCGAGGCCGGCGCGGACCACCGCGTCCTCCCGCGACCGGTCGAGGGGCCGCGTACCGGCGGACGCTCCGCGGTGTGCGACAGCACGTCCTCTCCGGCGGCGGCCGGGTTCGGCGAGGACGCCGAGCGGCTGTGCAGTGCGCCGTCCGGCAGCACGATGTCGGGTCGTTCCCGCGCGGGGTCTTCAGCAGGCCCGGCGCGCGTCACCGCGAGCAGGCCGGTGACGGTGGTGACGCGGCGAGGCAGCCGGTCCGCAGGTCCTCGTGGACGCGGTCGAGCTGGACGCCGAGCGTCGCGCTTGCACGCCGCGACGGTCCGAGGCGGCGCCCCGGCCCCCCGGAGGGGGCGGGGCCCTGGCCCCGGCGCCTCCGCCGCGTGCGCCCGCCGGACCGCGGGTGCGCACGGCGGGCGCGCCCCCCATGCTGTTGGCGGGGGCCGGGTACCGCGGGCCCCCGCGGAACGTCGGCCCCGACCCCGGCGCACGGACCGGTACGGGCAAGTGGACTCGGCCGAACCCGACGGAGTGAGCTGGCGCACACCTGCCGTAGAGTTGAGGCCGGTCGTACCTGACCGCGGCAGATCGGAAGGGCAGCAGGCGTGACCGTCGACGACACGGGCCCCGGCGAGCAGGACCGGACGGACCCCAGCGCCGCCGACTCCGGCGAGGACCCGCTCGCGCTCCGTCTCGAACAGCTCATCCTGGGCGCCGAGCGTCGCTACACCCCCTTCCAGGCCGCCCGCAGCGCCGGCGTCTCCATGGAGCTGGCGTCCCGCTTCTGGCGGGCGATGGGATTCGCGGACATAGGCCAGGCCAAGGCCCTCACCGAGGCCGACGTGCTCGCCCTGCGCCGCCTCGCCGGTCTCGTGGAGGCGGGCCTGCTCAGCGAGGCCATGGCCGTGCAGGTGGCCCGGTCAACCGGGCAGACCACCGCCCGGTTGGCCGAGTGGCAGATCGATTCCTTCCTGGAGGGCCTGACCGAGCCCCCCGAGCCCGGCATGACCCGCACCGAGGTGACGTACCCCCTGATCGAGCTGCTGCTGCCGGAGCTGGAGGAGTTCCTGGTCTACGTCTGGCGCCGGCAGCTCGCCGCCGCCACCGGCCGCGTCGTCCAGGCCGCGGACGACGAGGAGATGGTCGACCGCCGCCTCGCCGTCGGCTTCGCCGACCTCGTCGGGTTCACCCGTCTGACCCGGCGCATGGAGGAGGAGGAGCTCGGCGAACTCGTCGAGGCCTTCGAGACCACCGCCGCCGACCTGGTGGCCGCGCGCGGCGGCCGGCTCATCAAGACCCTCGGCGACGAGGTGCTGTTCGCCGCGGACGACGCGGGCACGGCCGCGGACATCGCGCTGCGCCTGGTGGAGACGCTGGCGCACGACGAGACCATGCCGGAGCTGCGCGTCGGCATGGCGTTCGGCACCGTGACCACCCGGATGGGCGATGTGTTCGGTACGACGGTGAACCTCGCCTCCCGGCTGACCTCCATCGCCCCACGCGACGCCGTCCTGATGGACAGCGCGTTCGCCCAGGAGCTGATCCGCGCCGGCGAGGCGCCCGTCTCCGAGGCGGAGGCGGCCGAGGCCGCGGCGGCCGCCGAGAAGGAGGGCGAGGAGGCGCCGACCTACCGCTTCGCGCTCCAGCCGATGTGGCAGCGCCCGGTGCGCGGCCTCGGCGTGGTCGAACCGTGGCTGCTGACCCGCAGGGACGGCCGGCAGCAGTAGTCCGTCACCCCCCGTGGCCGTCGAGTACGTCCACACAGAGGACGATGATCGGCAGGCAGAGTCCGCCGGGTCCCGGCGCCGGGGTGCTCGGGGCCGGGGTGGGTGCCGGCGGCTGCGTGGGGTGCGAGGTGGGCGCGGGAGGCGCCGGTGCGGTGGCCGTGGGCCGCGGCGGGGCGCTCGGTGCCGTGCTCTTCCCGGGCGCCGGTGGCACCGTACGTCCGGAGCCGCCGGGCCTCGCCGCGGACCCGGTGGGCGCCGGTGCGGGACTCCGTCGGCCCCGTGCGGTGGCCGCCGAGTGCGGCAGGGCGGGGACCGCGGTGCCGACGGCGGTGGCGGTCGTGCCCGCGGGTCCGCCGGCCGTACGGCCGCCGTCCCCGGTCCCGTCGCTCGCGAGCCCGCCGCCCGGGTCGAGCCGCGGTTCGGCCGCGGCGGTCCCCGGGGCGCCGACGCCGGACTCCGGGGACATGCGGACCAGGCTGAGCACCCCGGCCGCGAGGACGAGCCCGCCGGCGGCGAGCCATGCCCTGCGGGGGCGGGGTTTGCGGTGCCGGCCGCGGCGAAGGCCCGAGAACCAGCCGCCGCCGGGCTCCGCCGGTGTCGTCGCGTCCCGCGCGGCACGTGTCGCTGTCATGTCGTCTCTCCCCCCACGCCCCCGACCGCGCAGCGCACGCTATGCGCTCGTGTGGGTGATGTGGACCGAGACGGCCGTGATGTCACTCGAACGGGTGTAGCGGTTCGGGGTTTCCCGCGGTCGGGTGCGACTGCGATGATCGGGCCGACAGGGGTTAACCCGCGTTAACACGTGTACCGGAGGATGCGATGAGCGAGGCGCGGTTCGGGGAGTTCGTGCTGGTAAGGCGGCACGGGTACGTCGCGGAGCTGGTCCTGGACCGGCCCAAGGCGATGAACGCCGTCTCCACGGAGATGGCCCGCTCGATCGCGGCCGCGTGTACGGCGCTGGGGGCGGACCGGGACGCGCGGGCGGTCGTCCTGACGTCGTCGCACGAACGGGCGTTCTGTGTCGGCGCGGACCTCAAGGAGCGCAACTCCTTCAGCGACGCGGACCTGATGCGCCAGCGCCCCGTGGCCCGGGGGGCGTACACCGGGGTGCTGGAGCTGCCGATGCCGACGATCGCCGCGGTGCACGGGTTCGCGCTGGGCGGCGGGTTCGAGCTGGCGCTGTCCTGCGACCTGATCGTGGCCGACCGTACGGCCGTGGTGGGGCTGCCGGAGGTCTCCGTGGGCGTGATCCCGGGCGGTGGCGGTACGCAGCTGCTGCCGCGGCGGGTCGGCGCGGCGCGGGCGGCCGAGCTGGTCTTCTCGGCGCGCCGGCTGGAGGCGGCGGAGGCCGGTGAGATGGGGCTCGTGGACCACGTGGTCGAGGAGGGCCGGGACCGGGAGGAGGCCCTGGAGCTGGCGGCGCGGATCGCGGCCAATTCCCCGGTGGGCCTGCGGGCGGCGAAGCGGGCGCTGCGGCTGGGCCAGGGGCTCGACCTCCGCGCGGGGCTCGAGGTCGAGGACGCGGCGTGGCGCTCGGTGGCCTTCTCCGGCGACCGGGCGGAGGGTGTCGCGGCCTTCAACGAGAAGCGCAAGCCGGAGTGGCCGGGGGAGTAGGTTCCCCCGGACCGGAAGGCGTCACGCCGAACGGAGCCCCTGTTCGCCGCACTCATACCCCGAATTGGAAAAATCCTCCCTAACCTGGAGTAATGGGCGACGACGAGCGGCTGGCCGCGGTGGTGGCGCTGGCGCAGGGGATGGCCGCGGCGCACACCCCCCAGGACTCGTGGCAGGCCGCCGCGCTGGGCGCCTGCCACGCGCTGGACGGCAGCTTCGCCGCGCTGTCGGTGTGGGAGCGGGAACTGGGGCGGCTGCGCGTCCTGGTGAACGTCGGGGACCGGTGCGCGGACGAGGAGGAGTTCCCGGAGGCGGAGTCCTACCCGGTGCACCAGTTCCCGGAGATCACCGAGTTCCTGCACGAGCGCTGGGCCGGCGGCGGCGGTCCCAACGCCTGGGTGGAGACGGCGGAGGGCACGGCCGCCGGCACCCCCGGCTACTTCCACCAGCGCGTCGCCGCCCTGCGCCGCCGCGGCCGGGGCTGCTGCGTCGTCGCCCCGGTCGTGCTGCACGGCAGGGCCTGGGGCGAGGTGTACGTCGCCCGCGCCACCGGGTCCCCCGTCTTCGGGCGCGCCGACGCCGACTTCGCCACCGTCCTCGCGGCCGTCGTCGCCGCGGGCCTCGCGCAGACCGAGCGCCTCGAAGAGGCCCGCCGGCTCGCCTACACCGACGCCCTGACCGGCCTCGCCAACCGTCGTGCCGTCGACGTGCGTCTCGACGAGGCGCTGGAACGGCACCGCGCCGACGGTGCCGTCGTCAGCCTCGTGGTCTGCGACCTCAACGGGCTCAAACGGGTCAACGACACCCAGGGCCACGCCGTCGGCGACCGGCTCCTGGAGCGCTTCGGCTCGGTGCTCTCGCTGTGCGGCGCGATGGTGCCGGGCGCCCTGGTCGCGCGGCTCGGCGGGGACGAGTTCTGCCTCCTCGCGGTCGGTCCGCCCGCCGACGACGTGGTCAAGGCGGCGGACGAACTGTGCCGCCGTGCGGGCGGGTTGGAGCTGGGGGAGGGCGTCGCCTGCGGGGTCGCCTCGACCGGGGACCCGATCGGCCCGGTGGACGACGCGCGGCGGCTGTTCCGCCTCGCGGACGCGGCCCAGTACCGTGCCAAGGCCATGCGCGCCGACCGCCCCGTGGTCGCCGGCCGCGAGGGCCCCGACGACCCCGTCGTCCGCCTCGCCGACGAACCGCCCCCCACCCGCGCCGAACGCCGCCGCTTCCGCGGCCGCAATCCCTGAGGGCTGCGACGAAGCCCACACCACCGCGTAAGGGGCGCTCCCCGTCCCCACTAGTGACAGCATCGCATTCAATGCGTACGCTCCTGAATATGGATATGCACACTGTGGTGGTGGGGACGTCCGGTGTCTCGGCGTCCGACGTTCTCGCCGTGGCACGCGGCGCTGCCCGGATCGAGCTGTCGGAGGAGGCCCTGGCGGCGCTGGCCGCGGCCCGCGAGATCGTGGACGCGCTGGCGGCCAAGCCGGACCCGGTCTACGGCGTCTCCACCGGCTTCGGCGCGCTGGCGACCCGCCACATCAGCCCGGAGCTCCGCGCCCAGTTGCAGCGCAACATCGTCCGCTCGCACGCCGCCGGCATGGGCCCGCGGGTGGAGCGGGAAGTCGTACGGGCGCTGATGTTCCTGCGCCTGAAGACCGTTTGCTCCGGACACACCGGCGTACGTCCCGAGGTCGCGCGGACCATGGCCGACGTGCTCAACGCCGGGATCACCCCGGTCGTGCACGAGTACGGCTCCCTCGGCTGTTCGGGCGACCTCGCCCCGCTGTCGCACTGCGCCCTGACCCTCATGGGCGAGGGTGAGGCCGAGGGTCCCGACGGGGTCGTGCGGCCCGCCGGCGAACTGCTCGCCGCGCACGGGATCCAGCCCGTCGAGCTGCGCGAGAAGGAGGGCCTCGCCCTGCTCAACGGCACCGACGGCATGCTCGGCATGCTGGTCATGGCCCTCGCCGACCTCGACACCCTCTACAAGTCCGCCGACATCACCGCCGCACTCAGCCTGGAGGCGCTGCTCGGCACCGACAAGGTGCTCGCGCCCGAACTGCACGCGATCCGCCCGCACCCGGGCCAGGGCGCCGCGGCCGCCAACATGCTCGCCGTGCTGAAGGGGTCGCAGCTCACCGGGCACCACCAGGACGACGCCCCGCGCGTCCAGGACGCCTACTCCGTGCGCTGCGCCCCGCAGGTCGCCGGCGCCGGCCGCGACACCATGGCGCACGCCCGCCTGGTCGCCGAGCGCGAGCTGGCCTCCGCCGTCGACAACCCCGTCGTCCTGCCCGACGGCCGCGTGGAGTCCAACGGCAACTTCCACGGCGCGCCGGTCGCCTACGTCCTGGACTTCCTCGCCGTCGCCGCCGCCGACCTCGGCTCCATCGCCGAGCGCCGCACGGACCGGCTGCTGGACAAGAACCGAAGCCACGGCCTGCCGCCGTTCCTCGCCGACGACGCGGGCGTGGACTCCGGCCTGATGATCGCCCAGTACACGCAGGCCGCCCTGGTCAGCGAGATGAAGCGGCTCGCCGTACCGGCCTCCGCGGACTCCATCCCGTCCTCCGCCATGCAGGAGGACCACGTCTCCATGGGCTGGTCGGCCGCGCGCAAGCTGCGCACCGCCGTGGACAACCTCACCCGGATCATCGCGATCGAGCTGTACGCGGCCACCCGCGCCCTCCAGCTGCGCGAGGGCCTGAGCCCGGCGCCCGCCTCGCGGGCCGTGATCGAGGCCGCCCGCGCCGCCGGGGTCCAGGGGCCGGGCCCGGACCGCTTCCTGGCGCCCGACCTGGCCGCGGCCGACGCCTTCGTGCGCGGCGGCCACCTGGTCGCGGCCGTGGAGTCGGTCACCGGCCCGCTGCGGTAACCAGCCCGGAGAGGGGCCCCGTTGACGCGCGGGGTCCCTTTTCCGTCACTTCAGCCTGCTCTCCTGCGCCCGCACGACCGCGGGCGTCACCGTGTACGCCTTCCTGGCCGTCATCGCGCCCAGGTTCGTCGTGAAGTACACGGACACGGTGGAGCCGTGCCGGTCCACCTCGGCGTGCACGGGCGCCGCGCCCCCGCCGTCGCTCTGGTCCTCCTTCGCGGTCGCGGCGAACGCCACCGACGCGTCCCCGCCGCCCGCGGGCTTCTCCTCGGCGACCTTGGTGAACCTCACCTCGGCGCCCGCCTGCCGGCCGGTGAAACCCCCCGCGCACGCCTTCACCGCGGTGGACAGCGACTTCATGGCCTGCTCGGCGCCGCCCCCGTCGTACGAGGCCAGCGTCACCGTGGTGACGTCCCGGTCCAGGGACTTCCGCATCGCCTCCTCGAACTCGCCCTCGTCCAGGTCCTCCAGGGACGTCGGACTGGCCGAGGGCTGCTTGCGGGCGTTCTCGGTGGCCATGCGGTCGGTGCTCGCGGGCGCGTCGGTGGGCGGCAGGCCGCTCATCACCCGGGTCAGGGGAACGCAGTCCGCGTTGTCGGTGGTGATCCGCTTGGCACGGGCCTCGGTCACCGGGCCGACCTCGTAGCCGGGCAGTTCGGCCTTGGTGACGATCAGCTTCCTCAACTCGGCGGTGCTCAGCGCCTTGCGCGCGGAGCCCTCCTCCGAGGAGTTCCCGGACCCTCCGTCAGAACAGCCCGTGACAAGGGCGAACGACAGCACGCTCACGGCGATGGTGGCGCACAGCCGCACGCCCGATGATCTCTTCATGGGCGAACTATGTAAGACCTGTCAAAGGTCGGTCAACGGAGTTTAAAATCCCAGGCGTTCGCGCCGTACCGAATAGACCACGAACCCGGCGCCGAGCGCGAGGAACAGACTGCCGCCGACGACGTACGGCGTGGTGTCCGGGCTTCCGGTGTCGGCGAGTTGCGCGTCGTCCGCCGTTCCCGTGGTCGTCGCCGACACCGTTCTGGCCTGCGTGGCGACCGGCGCGGAGAAGGCCGGGACGGACCCGGCCGCCGTACCCCGCGCAGGTCCCTCCTGGGATGCGTTCGCGGACGGGACGAACCACAGGGCGCACAGCAGGGTGCCCGCGGCGGTGGCGGTCAGCAGCGGACGGCGAACGGATGACACGGAATATCGATCCCCTTGTGACGCTGGCGAATTGGCCGTGCGAGGCGATGTTAGTGAAAGGCGCGGGTCACGGGAAAGTCACGGGAGGTTTCGGCCGTACGCTCCCGCCATGAGCGATGAAGAGACATCACGTTATGTACGGCTTCGGGTGGAGCTGGTGGTCGAGGTGCTGGACGAGGACGAGGTGGCCAAGGCCGCGCTGCGCCGTCTCGCCGCCGATCCGGAGCTGCCGGAGTCCGAGCGCGGCCAGGCCGAGGGTGCTGTGACGGAAGACACCGCGGAGGCGCTCGCCTATCTCGTGGACCCGTTCGACCTGGTCAGTGAGGTGCCCGGGGTGGAACTCCAGCAGGCCTCCTGGTCGAGTGAGCGGATCGACTACGACCCGGACTCGCCCGAATGGGACATCGACGGGGATGATGGGGAGGACGACGACGAAGAGGACGGCATCGGCTGAGCGTCCCGGGGCGGTTCGGACCCCGGACGGCAACCGCCGTCCGGGGTCTCGTCGTCATAGGGGGCGCACGGACCGATCGCACACCACCCGCCCGGCGGCGAACCGCACCGGTCGCCGGCGAACGTGGCGTGCCCCACAGATCCACCGGATCCGGAACGGGACGAACCGGCCGTAGCGTTGAAGGTTCCCACGGGGGACTCTCGGGGTTATCCGCGACTCGGCAACGATGGAGAAGCTTGTGATGACGGACGGTAAGCGGCGCAACGGTCTGGTGGCCGCGTCCGCTCTGCTCGGCGGTGTGCTGCTGCTCTCGGCCTGTTCCGGAGGGGACAAGGCCTCGGCCCACGGCACCGGCGAGTCATCGCAGGCCCAGGCGGACGCGGCAGCGGCCCAGAAGTCGTCCGAGGCGCAGATCGCGGTCACGCCGAAGGACGGTTCGGACAACGCGTCGATCAACAACTCCGGCACCGTCACGGTCAGCAAGGGCACGCTCACCGGCGTCACCATGACCACCGAGGACGGCAAGGCCGTCGCCGGCCGGCTGGCCGCGGACAAGCTGAGCTGGAAGCCGGCCGTCCAGCTGGAGCGCTCCACCACCTACAAGATCGCCGCGACGGCCAAGGACTCCCAGGGCCGCATAGCCCACGAGAACGCGTCCTTCACCACCGTCTCCCCCGGCAACAGCTTCATCGGCACCTTCACCCCCGACAACGGCTCGACCGTCGGCGTGGGCATGCCGGTCTCGATCAACTTCGACAAGGCGATCACCGACAAGGCGGCCGTGCAGAAGGGCGTCACGGTCACCTCCAGCAGCGGCCAGGAGGTCGCCTGCCACTGGTTCAACGCCAACCGCATGGACTGCCGCCCCGAGGACTACTGGAAGGAGGGCTCCACGGTCACCCTGAAGCTCGCCCTCGACGGGGTCCAGGGCGCGAACGGCGTCTACGGCGTCCAGCAGAAGACGGTCACCTTCCACATCGGCCGCAACCAGGTCTCGTACGTGGACGCGAAGACCCACCAGATGAAGGTCACGCAGGACGGCAAGGTCGTCAAGACCATCCCGATCTCCGCCGGCGCCCCCGACCACACCACGTACGAGGGCCGGATGGTGATCTCCGAGAAGTTCAAGCAGACCCGCATGAACGGCGCGACCGTCGGCTTCACCGACGACGACGGCAAGGGCGAGTACGACATCAAGGACGTGCCGCACGCCATGCGCCTGACCACCTCGGGCACCTTCATCCACGGCAACTACTGGGGCGCCTCCTCGGTGTTCGGCAACGTCAACACCAGCCACGGCTGCGTCGGCCTCCAGGACGTCAAGGGCGCGGGCGACGCGAACACCCCGGCCGCCTGGTTCTACGACCACTCGCTGATCGGTGACGTCGTGGTGGTCCAGAACACCGGCGACAAGACGGTCTCCCCGGACAACGGCCTCAACGGCTGGAACATGGACTGGGCCCAGTGGAAGGCCGGTTCGGCCGTCTGAGCCGCGCCGTCCCCGACAGCCCTCCGTGTGCCGCCCCTTCGGGGGCGGCACCGCCGTTTTCCGGGCCCGCATGTCTTGACCTTCTGGCCGCCACGCCCACCGCCGCGGGCTCCCAGCAGCCCCGATTCCAGTTCGGCGCGCGCGGTGAGGACGGCAAGTCGACGCAGAGCGGCGACCGCGTCCGGGTACGGGGCTTCACCACCCTCGCCGCCTCGACGAGAGCACGCGCGACGAGATCATGGACGTACCGGAGCGGCTGTGGAGGGAGCACGGGCTGACCTTCGTCATGGTCACCCACGACTCCGCGCTCGCGAGGAAGGCCCCCGGGTCGCCACCATCCGCAAGGGCAGGATCACGGTGAAGGAGAGCGCGGGCACCTGACGACGGGCCGGCCGGGGCTACGCGGACGTCCCCGCGCGGGTCGCGTCCGTGCCCCAGCTGGCCAGCAGCCGCAGGGACTCGGCGGAGGGGGAGCCGGGCTCCGCGTGGTAGGTGACGAGGGACTGCTCGGTGCCGTCGGTGAGGCGGAAGGACTCGAAGTTCAGCGCGAGCTCGCCCACCAGCGGGTGGTGCAGCCGCTTGACGCCGTGGCGGTTCTCCTTGACGTCGTGCGTGGCCCACAGGCGGCGGAACTCCTCGCTCTTGACGGAGAGTTCACCCACCAGGGCGGACAGCCGGGGGTCGTCCGGATAGCAGCCCGCGTCCATGCGCAGCGCGCAGACGATGTCGATCGCCTTCTGTTCCCAGTCGACGAACAGCTCCCGGTAATCCGCCTTGAGGAACACCAGCCTCGCCCAGTTGCGGTCGGCCGCCGGCAGCTCCGCCCAGTCGCCGAAGACCGCCGCCGCCATCCGGTTCCAGGCGAGGATCTCCGAACGCCGGCCCACGATGTACGCCGGTACGCCCTCCATCGTGTCCAGCAGCTGCCGAAGCGGCGGGCGCACGTGCTGCTGCCGGGCCGCGGGCTTCTTCTTGTGCGACTTCGGCTTGGCCAGATGCGTCAGGTGCGCGTGCTCGGCGTCCGTGAGGCGCAGGGCGCGGGCGATCGAGTCCAGGACCTCGGCCGAGACATTGCGGCCGTTGCCCTGTTCCAGGCGCGTGTAGTACGCCACCGACACCCCGGCCAGCTGTGCCAGCTCCTCCCGGCGCAGCCCCGGCACCCGGCGGTGCCGGCCGAAGTCGGGCAGTCCCACGTCCTCGGGCTTGAGCCGGGCCCTGCGGCTGCGCAGGAACTCGCTGAGTTCGGCCCGCCGGTCCAGGGGCGGCCCGGTCACGGCGGTGTCCTGCTGTTCGTCCATGGCGCAAGTATCCGTCGTGCCCGCCGGTCGTAGGCATGCCAGCCTGATCCCGCCAGTGGTAGGCACGGCGGTCGTACGCAAAGGCGTGGCCTGGGTGCTTCCGCGGACACAGGGCACTCTTGGGATGTGCCCGGTGGAAAAGCAGCCGGGCACGCGCCGGACCTTGCGAGGGAGAACCCCGACATGACCACTGTTGCCGCGTATGCCGCGCCCGCCGCGAAGGCACCCCTGGAGCGGACCGAGATCGAGCGACGGGCGGTCGGCGAGTTCGACGTCCTGATCGACATCAAGTTCGCCGGTATCTGCCACTCCGACATCCATCAGGTCCGCGAGGGCTGGGGCAAGGCGTCCTTCCCGATGGTGCCGGGCCACGAGATCGCGGGCGTCGTCGCGGAGGTCGGCGCCGGCGTGACGAAGTACGCCGTCGGCGACCGCGTGGGCGTCGGCTGCATGGTCGACTCCTGCCGGGAGTGCGACAACTGCGAGGCCGGCCTCCAGCAGTACTGCGACAAGGGCCCCACCTGGACGTACAACGACACCGGCCGCGACGGTGAGCCGACCTACGGCGGCTACTCCCGGAAGATCGTCGTGGACGAGAACTACGTCGTCCGGATCCCGGAGGGCCTGTCCCTCGACGTGGCCGCGCCGCTGCTGTGCGCCGGCATCACCACCTACTCCCCCCTGAAGCACTGGAACGCCGGACCCGGCAAGAAGGTCGCCGTCGTCGGCCTCGGCGGCCTCGGCCACATGGGCGTCAAGATCGCGCACGCGCTGGGCGCGGAGGTCACCGTCCTCTCCCAGTCGCTGCGCAAGAAGGACGACGGCCTCAAGCTGGGTGCCGACCACTACCACGCCACCAGCGACCCGAAGACCTTCGAGGACCTCAAGGGCACCTTCGACCTCATCCTCAACACGGTCTCCGCGCCCCTCGACTTCGCCGCCTTCCTCTCGCTGCTGCGCACCGACGGCGCCATGGTCAACGTGGGTCTGCCCGAGGAGCCGGTCCAGATCGTCCTCCAGTCCCTCTTCGGCAACCGCCGCAGCCTCAGCAGCTCCGGCATCGGCGGCATCCCGGAGACCCAGGAGATGCTGGACTTCTGCGCGGAGCACGGGCTCGGCGCGGAGATCGAGCTGATCGCCGCGTCGGAGATCAACGACGCGTACGAGCGGGTGCTGGCCAGCGATGTCCGGTACCGCTTCGTGATCGACGCCGCGACGATCTGACCTGCGGCGCCCGGCCGTTCCCGGGCCGCTCGCCGTGGTGACGCGGTCGAGTGGCCGGGCGCGGGGCCGCCGCCGGCCGCCGTTCCCCGCGCCACTTCGGGGGGTGCGCGGTCCGTCACCCGGAGATGCTCGACTTGCGTGCGCCGTCCACGGGACCGGGCCGAGTGGCCGGGTGCGGCCCAGCCGCTGCCCGCCGTTTCCCGCGCCCCTTCGGGGGTGCGCGGTCCGTCACCCGGAGATGCTCGACTTGCGTGCGCCGTCCACGGGACCGGGCCGGCTCGGCCCCGGCGGAGGCTGCTTCGCGCCGGCGTGCGCCGCGCCGGGCAGGCAGGCCGACGGTGAGGCGTCGCTCCGGGCGCGTGCGGCAGCGCACGTTCCCGAGCGCCCCCTCAGAGCCGGCTGTACGTGTCGATGTCCTCGCCGAACTCCTTGACCGCCCGGGGGGTGAGGGTCGGACGGGTGTCGGAGATGGCGGCCATGTAGTCCTCCGTGCCCGCCGGGCGGCCCTCGCGGTGGGCGACCTCGCGTTCGAAGGCCGCCTGGGCCCCCTTGCGGGCGGCGAACTCGATGTCGGCCGGGGTGAACAGCTCGCTGGCGCCGACCAGTCGGCCGAGGTCCACCGAGTCGCCCGAGCCCCTCAGGTAGCGGGCCCAGATCGCCGCGCGGGCGGTCGGGTCGGGCGGCCCGATGGGGATGACGTAGTCGAACCGTCCCGGCCGCAGGAAGGCCGCGTCGAGGGAGCGTACGGAATTGGTGGCGCAGACCAGCAGCCGCGAGTCGTGCTCGCGGAAGACCGGGATCAGCTTGAGCAGTTCGTTGGTCACCCCGTGCCCCGGGTCCACCGCCTTGCCGGAGCGCGCGGCGGCGATCTCCTCCACCTCGTCGATGAAGAGCACCACCGAGTCCAGCTCCGCGAGGTCCGCGAAGGCGTCCCGCAGGGCCGTCGCCAGCCCCTCGCTGGTGTCCGCGGCGAGCCGGGAGGGGAACAGCTCCACGAACGGCCAGCCGAGCCGGGACGCGACCGCCTTGGCGAAGCTCGTCTTGCCGGTGCCGGGCGGCCCGAACAGGATCACCGACTTGGGCGGTACGACCCCGTAGCGGTCGGCCAGCGCCGGCTCCGTCAGCGGCAGCACCACCCGCCGCTCCACGACCTGCTTCTCCCGCTCCATGCCCGCCATCGCGTCCCACAACCCCTCGGGCAGCATCCGGCCGCCGAGCGCGGCGAGGACGTCGGCGTTGGCGGCGCCGAGCGGTTCCAGCTTCTCGAAGTAGGTGAGGTCGTCGCGGCTCCGGTAACCGGTGTTCGCCAGGGCCTTGGACCCGGCCGCGCCCGCGGGCAGCAGCGCGCTGATGTGCCGTACCCCCAGCGCCCGCAGCCGCCGCTCCAGCTCGGCGAGGAGCGCGCTGCCGATCCCGCGCTCGCGCCAGCGCGCGGCGAGCGCCATCAGCAGGATCCAGCCCCGCTTGCCCTGGGCCTGGGCCACCGCCATCCCCACCAGCTCGTCCCCGACCACCGCGACTACCGCCGTCTGCCCGGCCTTGGCCGCGGCCATCACCTCGGAGACCGGGAACACCGGGTCCTCGTCGGCGGGACGGCACTGGTCCCAGATCTGGATCGCCTGATCGAGATCGTCGTCGTGATAGTCGCGCAGATGCCATGCGGGCATGGGGGCACCACCTCACCACCAGGGGGTCTCCCATTGTCTCCGCGGGGGCGGGGGATGACATCTCCAGGCGGGGCCCGTGCGCCGGGATCGGTCCGCCGCTTCCTCCTCCGGTCGGACCGCCCCGGCCGGCGGCCTCGGTGGGTCCGTGCCCGTCGGCCGGCCCGCCGGGGTGGCCTGCCCGCGTCGGTGTCCCTCAGGCCGCGTCCGCCGCCGCCTGCACCGCCCCCACCGTCTCGTTCCGCACCCGGCAGTAGTACGACGCCGCCCCGTCGCCCCGGTAGCTCCACGGCAGGGCGTCCACATGGCCGTCGACCAGCCGGAACTGCTCCAGCGCCGCCTCGTGACGGTCCTGGAGATGGAGGTAGTAGGCGAGGAGGTGGCGCAACTGGGCGAGGCCGGGACGGTCGGGGTCGCTCGCCGCGCAGGCCGCCGCGTCGGCGAGGCCCGCGTCGACCAGGGCGAGCATCTCGGGCGTGCTGTCCGCCGCGACGTCGGTGGTCTCGTCGTGCTCGAAGTGCGCGATCAGCGGCAGCGCGGTCAGCAGGCTGCCCAGCGGCGCCCGGCCGGCCGCGCGCTCCGCGAACGCGAACGCCTGCTGCTTCGAGCCGCGCCACTTCGCGCACCAGTACTGGAGAGCCGCGTAGTGCGCGCCGAAGTGGTACGGCGCGCGGCTCGTGATCTCCGCCCACAGCTTGTCCATCTCGGCGCCCGGGTACCCGAGGCCCAGCCCCACCCAGATCTCCACGATGTACGGCGTCGGGTCCTCGGGGTTCAGCTCCGCGGCCCGTGCGATCTCCTCCCGGGCCGCGGTGAGCATGCGGTGGAACCCCTCGAACTGCTCCCGGCTCGTGTACTGGGCCTGCTTCGCGCCGCGCAGCTCCCACGCCAGATACACCGTGCCCTGCGCCCTGACCACGGCCGCGTCCGGGTCGCCCGGACGCGCCGACTCCCAGGCCAGCAGCCAGCCGTCCTCCTCGGCCGCGAGCGTGCCCAGCTCGGCGGCGATCGACGAACGGCGTTCCCAGTCGCGCCCGTTGGCCCGCAGCAGCTCGGCCGCCGGCTCCCAGTCGCCGTCGCGTGCCGCCGCCAGCGCGGCCGACCACGCGGCGGGCGGGGGCGCGGCGTGCTCGGTGTCCTGCCGCTCGGCGGGCAGCAGCCCCAGTCGTTCGGCGGCCAGCGCCGTCGCGTCCGGGGCGGGCGGGCTCGGGGAGAACAACTCCTTCACGAACACGCCGGTGAACCAGATGGCGGCGATCACCAAGGGCAGGGCCAGGACGGCCAGGATCCAGAGCAGGACGGTCATCTGTGCGTGTGGTCCGTTCGTCGGGGAGGTGGTGGTGGTCAGGCGGGCTGGGGCGCCGGCGGCAGCAGGGCGCGCAGGGCGGCCGTGTCGGGGTGGTCCGCGAGGGCCGCGTCCAGCGCCGCCTCCAGGACCTCCTCCGGGTTCCGCCCGTCGGCGCCGGTCGCCGGGGCCTCACCGGGCAGTCGTACGGCGGCCGGGCCGGACCAGGAGAAGTCCCAGGTCAGCAGCGAACGCGCGCTGAACTCGGCGAGCACCATGGTGCGCAGTGACCGGTGCAGCACCGGCCGCGCGAACTCGCGGAACACCCGCCCCCGTGCCGCCTTCGCCTCCGCCGACAGCGGCAACTGCTCCGCCAGCTGCCACAGCCCGCCCGCGTCCACGACCTCCAGCAGCGCGGCCAGCGTCGCCGGCTGCCCGGTGCGGGCGGCCAGCGCCCGGTGCAGGGGGGTCTGCGCCGACGACAGGCCCGAGGCCATCGAGGCGTCCAGCAGCTCGGGCCAGCCTGCGGCGCGGCCGTAGCCCAGCACCTCGTCGGTGAGCACGGCGTCCTCCAGCGCGGCCAGGGTCCGTGCCGGGTCGGTGAGCACGGCGAGCGCCGGGCCCGTCGCCTCGTCGGCGCGGCCGTCGGCGGGCAGCGCCTCGATCCGCCGCACCCGCTCCGCGATCGGCGGATGGGAGTCGTACGGCGACGCCGGCTCCTGCGGCAGCTGTCCGCGCAGGTCCTCCAGCTCCTGCGCCCGCGCGGCGAGCAGCTTGCCGAAGCCGCCGAAGAACTCACCGCGCGGCGGCAGCATCCGGGCCCCGAGTCCCAGGGTGGCGTAGGAGTCCAGGTAGAAGTCGTGCGAGGCGGACAGCACCGGGATCTCGCGCAGCGTGGCGGCCATCGCGTCGCGCCCCGCGATCCGGGCGGCCACCTGGTCGGCGGCGAACTCCTGCCCGCGCGCCGTGGACAGGGAGGCCCGCAGATAGAGCTTCGCGTACTGGCCGTAGATCGCCGCCATCATCCGGTAGGAGACCCCGGAGCCCGACGTGTCGACCTTCTTCGCCTTCCTGCCCTTCGCGACCCGCTTGGCCGAGGCCCGCTCCTGCTTGGCCCGCTCGGCGGCCACCTTGCCGTCCGCCCGCTCGTGGAACTGCTCGATGACCCGCCCGAGCTGCACCCGGCCGCGCACCACCAGCGCGGACAGCCGGGTGTCGCCGCCGGTGAAGTGTCCGTACTCATGGGCGAGTACGGCCCTCAGCTGCGCCTGCGTGAGGCCGGTCAGCAGCGGCACGCCCAGGTAGAGGCGGCGCGGCCCGGGGAGCAGGCCGAGCAGCCGCGGGTCCTCGCTGACCGCCGCGTTGACCTCGCCGGTGAGCCGGATCCGGTCGGGGGCGCGGGTGCCGGCGGCCGCCGCGACCTCCCGTACCAGGGCCCACAGCCGGGGCTCGTCGGCCTCCGTGACGTCGATCCCCGGGCCTGCCTCGCCCTTCGGGGTGCGCAGCATGAACATGCCGCGCACGACGGGGATGGCCAGCAGCACCGTGACGAAGCCGAGCTTGGCCACCGCCGGGCCGTGCCCCCAGCGGAAGGCGGCGATGTCGACGCCGACCAGCGCGGCCAGCAGGACCAGGCTCAGCAGATAGAAGCCGAGCAGCAGCACAAGAGCACGCAACGCGCGCAGAGTCGCGCCCATCGGGCGGAATCCCCCCACAGGACCTCGGAGACAGGAGACGGAACGGGTGCAGCACGAAGAAGCCGACGGTCGCCGGCGCGCACGTGGTGCGGTGTGGGGGGATGCCGAACTATGCCCTAGCGCAGGTCAGAAGGGCAATGGGTTTCCTGTGGGCTTCCTGTGGCAGGGGCCGGCCGGCCGGGTCAGCCGGGCAGGCTCGCCGGGCTGCCCCCGTTGGCCTCGTACCCCGCCACCGCCAGGGCGCGGTAGACGGCGAACTCGGCCGCCGGGTCGGCCGCCAGCGTCCAGGGCAGAGCGCCGACATGGCCGTCGACGTGTATCAGCTCGCGCATGGCCTCGGCCCAGCGCTCGGCGCGGACCAGGAAGAACACCAGCAGGTGGCGGACATGAGGGAGCGTCGGGTCCTCGGATCGGGCCTCGTGCACCGCGTGCCGCGCGCCCTGGATCGCCTTGGTGATGACCTCGCTCTGATACAGGCTCAGCACCAGGTTCACCTCGGGGAGGTGCTCGAACACCGCGAACAGCGGCAGCGCGGCCAGCAGCGAGCCCTTGGGAGCGCGGGCCGCCGCGGCCTCGGCGAAGGCGTACGCCTGCTCGCGCGAGCCGTGCCACTTCTCGCACCAGTAGTGGAGCGCGGCCAGATGCGCGCCCATGTGGTGCGGGGCGCGGTCGAGGACCTTCAGCCACAGCCGCTCGAACTCTTCGCGGGACGCGCCGAGTCCACGGGCGACGGCCAGCTCGATGATGTGCGGCACCGGGTCCGCGGGCGCGAGTCCGGCCGCCTGCCCGCACACCTCCCGGGCCTCCTCCATGAGGATGCGGAAGTCCTCCGTGCCGGCCGCCGAGGCCCGCCAGGCCCGCTGCACCAGGAACTCCGCGTGCACCGCGGCACCGCCCGCGTCCTCGGGGCGCTCGGCCCGCCACACCCGCAGCCACTGGCCGCCCGGCGTCTCGTGCACCCCGCCCGGCCGCTGCTGCAGCTCCAGCGCGGCGGCGCCGGCCAGGGCCTGCACCCGCTGCCAGCGCAGCTCGCCCGCCGTCTCCGTGCCGGCCAGCAGCTGGGCCGCCGCCGTGGGGTCCTGGGTGCGCTGGACCAGCTCCAGCGCGTCCAGCAGATCCTGGTCCGGGCCGGGCAGGCGCACGTCCAGCTCCTCCTGGCGCAGGAAGCCGTAGTCCGCGGGGTCGGCGGCGTCCGGGTGGCCCGGGTGCACCTGCTCGATCATCCCGCGCCTGCGCCGCACGAGCGGGAGCAGCACGCAGCTCAGCATGAGCAGGGCCAGGAGCAGCCAGAGAATCGCCATGCCCCAAGCGTTCCAGACACCACCGACAATTGACCAACCCCGCCCCCAGCCTGTGGACAACTCCGGTTGCGGGCATGACAGACACTTCGTCGCGGGCAGGGAGGCGGACACGGCTGCGGGACGGCGCGGCCCCCGGGGGACCGCCACCCCCGACACAGGGATATCCCTCCGGCCCGCACCCGCCGACTCCACCGGGCATCAGGATCCTGCCGGGCGCACTACGCTCGGTGCAATGAGCGACAGGCACATCAGTCAGCACTTCGAGACCCTCGCGATCCACGCGGGCAACACCGCGGATCCCCTCACCGGCGCGGTCGTCCCGCCCATCTACCAGGTCTCGACCTACAAGCAGGACGGCGTGGGCGGGCTGCGCGGCGGCTACGAGTACAGCCGCAGCGCCAACCCCACCCGTACCGCCCTCGAGGAGAACCTCGCCGCGCTGGAGGGCGGCAGCCGCGGCCTCGCGTTCGCCTCCGGCCTCGCGGCCGAGGACACCCTGCTGCGCACGCTGCTCACCCCCGGCGACCACGTGGTGATCCCGAACGACGCCTACGGCGGCACCTTCCGCCTCTTCTCCAAGGTCGCCACCCGCTGGGGCGTGGAGTGGTCCGTCGCCGACACCAGCGACCCGGCCGCCGTACGGGCCGCGATCACCCCGCGGACCAAGGCCGTCTGGGTGGAGACCCCCTCCAACCCGCTGCTCGGCATCACCGACATCGCCGCCGTCGCCCAGGTCGCCCACGACGCGGGCGCCCGGCTCGTCGTGGACAACACCTTCGCCACGCCCTACCTCCAGCAGCCGCTGTCGCTCGGCGCGGACGTCGTCGTGCACTCCCTGACCAAGTACATGGGCGGCCACTCCGACGTGGTCGGCGGCGCCCTGATCGTCGCCGACCAGACGCTCGGCGAGGAGCTGGCCTACCACCAGAACGCGATGGGCGCCGTCGCCGGCCCCTTCGACTCCTGGCTGGTGCTGCGCGGCACCAAGACCCTCGCGGTGCGCATGGACCGGCACAGCGAGAACGCCACCAAGGTCGCCGACATGCTCAGCCGGCACGCCCGCGTGACCAGCGTGCTCTACCCGGGCCTGCCCGAGCACCCCGGCCACGAGGTCGCCGCCAAGCAGATGCGCGCCTTCGGCGGCATGGTCTCCTTCCGCGTCGAGGGCGGCGAGGCGGCGGCGGTCGAGATCTGCAACCGCGCCAAGGTGTTCACCCTCGGCGAGTCGCTCGGCGGCGTCGAGTCCCTGATCGAGCACCCCGGCCGGATGACCCACGCCTCCGCGGCCGGCTCGGCCCTGGAGGTCCCCGCCGACCTGGTCCGTCTGTCCGTCGGCATCGAGAACGTCGACGACCTGCTCGAGGACCTCCGCCAGGCGCTGGGCTAGTCGCTCTGCACGGGTCCCGGCGGCGCCGGCCGACCGGGCCCCGCCGGCACGGTCACCAGCCGTTCACGGGTGGAGTCGTCTGCGAGGGCGGCTCCACCCACGGTTGGGCGTACGCCGCCCACACCCCGAACCCCACGATCGCCACGCACACCAGCAGCCACATCACCCGGCGCACCAGCCGCCCGCGCCGCAGCAGCCGCTCGCCGCGCCGCACCGCCTCCGGGTACAGCTCCGGCGGCACCGGCACCGGCTGGTCGGCCATCACCCGCCGTACGGCGGCCTCCCGTTCGGCGCGGTTCACGCCGGCCTCCCTGTGTTCCGCTGTCGCGACGTGTTCCGTCGCGCCGGCGTGCTCATGACGGTGCCACCTTCGCGTTCACCGCGTGTGGACCGGTCGGCAGGACCGGGTGCAGCACCAGCGACGTCGCCCGGTCGCAGACGGTGTGCACGCGTTCCACCGGCAGTCCGAGCAGCGCCGCCGCCTGTTCCTCCGCGACCCCCTCGTACATCCGCAGCACCAGGACCAGCCGCTCCTGCGGGCTCAGGGCGGCCAGCGGACCCCGCGGAACCGGCCGCTCGCGGCGCAGCAGGCCGGGCCGGTGCCAGATCGTGCGCGCGAAGCGGACGGCGAGGTACTGGCGCGCGCAGTCGTACGGGTCCTCGCCGCGCAGTCGGTGCCAGCGCGCGTAGGTGTGGCCGAGCGCCAGGGTCAGCAGGCGCCGCGCGCGCGGATTGGCGTCCGGCGCCTCCGCGGTGAGCAGTGTGGCGGCAAGCAGCAGCCGCCCGGCCGCGCCCGCGACGAACGCCTCGAACTCCCGGGCCCGGCGGGCCCGTTGGGACACCTGCCGCTCACGCACAACGCCTCCCCCTGACGGGGCCCCGTCCGGTACGGGACAGGTGAATCGCGTACGACGCAGGACCCGGGTCTCATATGAAGGCCGGCGAGGCTTCGCGGTCAAGACTTGGCGTGCGCCCGGTGAACAACCGGTCAGGACGCGGGGGGCCGCTCCGCGGCGGCCGGGCCCCCCTGGGCCGTACGCGCGGACAGGGCGCGGTTGAAGCGGGTCAGCAGGGTGCAGAACTGCTCGCGCTCCTCCGGCGCCCAGTCCTCGGTCAGGTCCGCCATCAGCCGGCGCCGCGAGGAGCGCACCTCCGCCAGCCGGGCGGCACCGCGCGGGGACAGCTGGAGCACCACGGCGCGGCCGTCCTCCGGGTGCGAGGTGCGCTTGACCAGGCCGGTGTCGACCAGCGGGGCCACCTGCCGGGTGACCGTGGAGGAGTCGATGCCCATGCCCGAGGCGAGCGCCTTGACGCCCATCGGTCCCTCCTTGTCGAGGCGGTTGAGCAGCAGGTAGGCCGCGCGGTCCATGGAGTTGCGCACCTGCCCGACACCGCCGAGGCGCGTCTGTTCGGCTCGGCGGGCGAACACCGCGACCTCGTGCTGGAGGGATTCGAGAAGACCGGGATCACCGACGGTCGTCATGTCCATCGACATTTCAGGTGTTGTGGGCATGGCCGGGGGCTCGCTTCATGAAGGGCTGCAAGGTTGGGGGACAGGGTACGCGGCCCGGCGCCGGGCCGTACCGGCGCTGCGCAAACCCGTTCCGGACCGTGGTCACACCCGTCGTACCGCACGACGAGCTGCGATGCTGGGGTCATGAACAGCCGCACCGCCCACCCCTTGCGTTCCGTCACCCTGGACGACGTACGCGGAGCCCGGAAGATGCTCACGGGCGTGGCGCGGTCGACCGCGATGGAGGGCAGCAGGCACCTGTCCCAGCTGGTCGGCGCGCCGGTGCAGCTCAAGTGCGAGAACCTCCAGCGCACCGGCTCGTTCAAGCTGCGCGGCGCCTATGTGCGCATCGCCGGGCTGCTGCCGGAGGAACGGGCGGCCGGGGTGGTCGCCGCGAGCGCCGGCAACCACGCGCAGGGCGTCGCCCTCGCCTCCTCGCTGCTGGGCGTGCACGCCACCGTGTTCATGCCGCAGGGCGCCCCGCTGCCCAAGGTCAGCGCGACCCGGGAGTACGGCGCCGAGGTGCGCCTGACCGGTCAGGTGGTGGACGAGACGCTGGCCGCCGCCCAGGAGTACGCGGCCCGCACCGGCGCGGTGTTCATCCACCCCTTCGACCACCCGGACATCATCGCGGGCCAGGGCACGGTCGGCCTGGAGATCCTGGAGCAGTGCCCGGAGGTGCGCACCATCGTCGTCGGGATCGGCGGCGGGGGGCTGGCGGCCGGGATCGCGGTCGCGGTGAAGGCGATCCGGCCGGACGTGCGGATCATCGGCGTGCAGGCGGAGGGTGCCGCGGCCTACCCGCCCTCGCTGGCCGTCGGGCACCCGGTGGCCGTGGCGAACCCGGCCACGATGGCCGACGGCATCAAGGTGGGCATGCCCGGCGTGGTGCCGTTCGGGATCGTCCGCGAGCTGGTGGACGAGGTGCGCACGGTCACCGAGGACCAGTTGTCCGCCGCGCTGCTGCTGTGCCTGGAGCGGGCCAAGCTGGTCGTGGAACCGGCCGGGGCGAGCCCGGTCGCGGCGCTGCTCGCGGCCCCGGACACCTTCGAGGGCCCGGTCGTCGCGGTCCTGTCCGGCGGCAACGTCGACCCCGTGCTGCTCCAGCGGGTCCTGCGGCACGGCATGGCCGCGCAGGGCCGCTACCTGGCCGTCCGGCTGCGGCTCACCGACCGCCCGGGGGCCCTCGCCACCCTCCTCGGGGTGCTGTCGGAGGTGGACGCCAACGTCCTCGACGTCAGCCACGTCCGCACCGACTCCCGGCTCGGCCTCGGCGAGGCGGAGGTCGAACTCCACCTGGAGACGGAGGGCCCGGCGCACTGCGCCGAGGTCGGCCGGCGCCTGGGGGACGCGGGCTACACGGTGATCTCCTGAGACCGCGCTGCGACGACGGGCGGTGGTGGGACGACGGAACCCCCGGCGTCCGCTGCGGATGCCGGGGGTCCGGGGTTCGCGGCTCAGCCGTTGTAGGGCTCGGCCTTCAGGATGCGGACCGAGGCCTTCTTGCCGTTCGGCAGCTCGTACTCCGCGTCCTCGCCGACCTTGTGGCCGATGACACCGGCGCCCAGCGGCGACTGCGGTGAGTACGTCTCGACGTCCGAGCTCGCGTACTCGCGGGAGGCGAGCAGGAACGTCATCGTGTCGTCCTCGTCACCGTCGAAGGCGATCGTGACGACCATGCCCGGCGCGACGGCGCCGTCGGCGGAGGCCGGGGCCTCGCCCACCTTGGCGCTCTCGAGAAGCTGGGTCAGCTGCCGCACGCGCAGCTCCTGCTTGCCCTGCTCCTCCTTGGCCGCGTGGTACCCGCCGTTCTCACGCAGGTCGCCCTCCTCGCGCGCGGCCGCGATCTTGGCGGCGATCTCCGTGCGCGCAGGACCAGTAAGGTACTCAAGCTCGTCCTTGAGCTTGTTGTACGCCTCCTGGGTCAGCCAGGTGACGTTCTCGCTGGTCTGGGTCACAGGGTGCTCCTCGTCGGTACTGGGAATACAAAGCATCGCCCTACCCAGAAGAATGTTCCCTCTTGGATGGGCGAAACCACGAGCCTAACAATTCATCCGCGAAAGGGGGAGGACATAAGCCATCAGAATCACATCAACGCAGGTCGGGCCGTCCGTATTCCGGGCGAAGGCGCGCCGGGGCGGGGCGGGGCGGGGCGAGCGGCGTGTCGCCGAGGGGACGGACAGCGGCGTCAGCCGGCGTGGCAGCCCAGCAGCTCGGCGGTGGTGCCGCGGGCCGTCGTGCGGAGCGTGACCACCTGGTCGATGCGGGTGGCCGAACCGGTGAAGTGGAAGTCGGCGCGGCCGACCTCGGCACCGTCCGCGCCCTGGGAACGCAGGGTGCAGTAGCCGTCCGTCCCGGCGTCCTTGTGGACCTCCAGGTGCGCCTTGACCGCGTTGTCCGTGGAGTCGAAGGTGATCACCTGGGCGCTGATCCGCGTCTGCACGACGTAGTGGTAGGCGAAGTAGCCGACCAGGGCCAGCAGGGCGGCGCCGAGCACCACGGCGGCGACCTTGAGTCTGCGGTCGGCACGCTCGTCAGAGGAGCGGCCGTAGCGGCCCGCCGGCAGCCCCGTGCTCGCCGTACTCATGATCGTCCTCTCCGCGGAATTAATCGCCCCCCGATTCGGTCACTATAGAAGCCTTCGATTGCGCCCTGAGCCTTGGGGGCGCCGACCTACCGAGGATTGAGTCTTGACTGACCAGCTGCGACTGATGGCCGTTCACGCGCACCCCGACGACGAGTCGAGCAAGGGCGCGGCCACCATGGCGAAGTACGTGTCCGAGGGGGTGGACGTGCTGGTGGTGACCTGCACCGGCGGTGAACGCGGCTCCATCCTCAACCCCAAGCTCCAGGGCGACCCCTACATCGAGGCGAACATCCACGAGGTGCGCCGCAAGGAGATGGACGAGGCCCGCGAGATCCTGGGCGTCAAGCAGGAGTGGCTGGGCTTCGTGGACTCCGGGCTGCCCGAGGGCGACCCGCTGCCGCCGCTGCCCGAGGGCTGCTTCGCCCTGGAGGACGTCGACAAGGCGGCCGGCGAGCTGGTGCGCCAGATCCGCTCCTTCCGTCCGCAGGTGATCACCACCTACGACGAGAACGGCGGGTACCCGCACCCCGACCACATCATGACCCACAAGATCTCGATGGTGGCCTTCGAGGGCGCGGCGGACACCGAGAAGTACCCCGAGGACGAGTTCGGCCCCGCTTACCGGCCGCTGAAGCTCTACTACAACCAGGGCTTCAACCGTCCCCGCACCGAGGCCCTGCACCAGGCGATGCTCGACCGCGGCCTGGAGTCGCCGTACGGGGAGTGGCTCAAGCGCTGGAAGGAGTTCGAGCGCGCCGAGCGCACTCTGACCACGCACGTTCCCTGCGCGGACTTCTTCGAGATCCGCGACAAGGCGCTGATCGCGCACGCCACGCAGATCGATCCGGACGGCGGCTGGTTCCGGGTGCCGATGGAGCTCCAGAAGGAGGTCTGGCCCACGGAGGAGTACGAGCTGGCGAAGTCGCTCGTGGACACCTCCCTCCCCGAGGACGACCTCTTCGCGGGCATCCGGGACAATGCCTGACATGAGCGCAAGCGTGAGCCTGGCAGCGACGGACCTCGTCTCCCTCGCCGATCTCGACCAGAACAAGGTCACCCCCGGTGTCCTCGGCTTCATCGTGTTCGCGGTGATGGCGGTGGCGGTGTGGGGCCTGATGAAGTCGATGAACAAGCACATGCGGAAGGTCGACTTCAAGGAGCCGGGTGCCTCCGGCGGTCCCGCCGAGGACTCCGGCAAGGCCGAGACCGTCGGCGGGGGCACGTCCGCCAAGGGCTGACCGCCCGCCCCGGCCCGCGAGGCTGAGCGTGGGCCGGTCCGGCCGCGTTCACAGCCCCGGTCACCGGGAGTCCGGCGGTCGGAGCACGGAGCACGGAGCACGGAGACCGGAGCCCTGGGTCCCGGCCGCGGGGCGCTGATTCCGGAGCCCGCGTCTCAGGAGTCGGCCGCCGCCGGAACCGTCGTCCCCGTCACCGCACGGGCGCGGCGGTCCGCAGTCATGCGCGGTTGCGAGGCCGGCCGACCCGCGAGCCGTAGCCCGGAGCCGGGGCGGACGGGCTTCGCGCCGCAGCGGGCCGGGCGTCCGGACGGCACCGCCCTTGAGCGGTCGTCGCCGACGGCACCGCGCGGCTGCCGTCCACCTCGCCCGACCGGGCCCCGCCGCACCCCACCCCCTACCGGGACACCCGAGCCCGGCACCGCCCCTTCGCCACCGCCAGATACACGCACGCCCCCGCCAGCGCCCCCTCCGCCACCGCGCACCCCGCCGCCTGGAGCAACGCCGTGCCCGTGCCCGCGGTGGTTATGTCGAACCAGGCGTCGAGGACGGCCGTCGAGGCCGTGGCGGAGGCGGTGAGACGGGCGCGGGGGTCGGCGCGGAGGCCGAGGAGGGCCGTGGTGGCGCAGCCCGCCGCCATCAGGACGTCCAGGCCGATCCAGGCCAGCGGCCAGTGCTCCACCGTGGTGCGGCCGGGCAGCGTCATCGCGAGCACCGCCATCCAGGGCACCAGCAGGACCGCCGCCGCGGCCAGCCCGATCAGCGTCCACTTCTTCCTCGCCGTCACGCTCCGTCTCCCTCCCAGCCCCTCCCGAAACCGCGGTCGTCCTCGACCCGGCTGTTCCAGGCTAGATCGCAGAAAAATTTCTGCAAAGATAGTTCGGCAGACATCGGGGACATCTCAGGGTTCTCGGGGTTACCGTTTCCGGCATGACCGACGGCCTGCCCGAGATGACCAGCCTGGAGCGCACCGCGCTCTACAAGTCCCTGGGCAACCCTCTGCGCCGCCGGATCCTCGAGTACCTCGGCCGGCACGGCGAGGCGAACTCCACCGTGCTGGCCCGCGAACTCGGCGAAAGCTCCGGCACCACCAGCTACCACCTGCGCAAACTCGCCGAGCAGCGGCTCATCGAGGAGATCCCGGAGAAGTCCGGCGGCCGCGAGCGCTGGTGGCGGGCGCTGCCCTTCCGCCACACCACGCCCGACCCGGCGACCATGACCCCGGACGAGTACGCGGCCGCCACCCAACTCGCCCACCTCAAGATCGAGTTCGACACCGACCTGTACCGCCGCGCCCACCAGGAGTACCGCGGGCCCGACGGCTGGGCCCAGGTCCAGCGCCACGGCACCTGGATGACCCGCGAGGAACTGCACGACTTCACGCGCGCCTACCAGGCCCTGCTCGACCGCTACGGCCACCCCCGCGATCGGGCCCCGGCGGGCGCGCGCCCGGTGCTGATGCGCTACTACGCGGTCCCGGAGGCCGCGGAGGAGAACGACGGAGAACCGGCCGGCCCCTGAGCCGCGCCCCCCGCTCCACCCGGAGGGGCACGCCCGGTGCCCCTCCCTCGTCCCGCCGCCCCGCCCACCGTGGGAGAGTGGAACGGTGAACCGACTGGCCCATGAGACGTCGCCGTATCTGCTCCAGCACGCCGCCAACCCCGTCGACTGGTGGCCCTGGTCGGCCGAGGCCTTCGAGGAGGCGCGCAGGAGCGGCAGACCGGTGCTGCTGAGCGTGGGATACAGCAGTTGCCACTGGTGCCACGTGATGGCGCACGAGTCGTTCGAGGACCAGGACACCGCCGACTACCTCAACGAGCACTTCGTGAGCGTCAAGGTCGACCGCGAGGAGCGGCCGGACGTCGACGCCGTGTACATGGAGGCCGTACAGGCGGCCACCGGTCAGGGCGGCTGGCCGATGACCGTCTTCCTCACGCCGGACGCCGAACCGTTCTACTTCGGCACCTACTTCCCGCCCGCGCCCCGGCACGGCATGCCGTCCTTCCGGCAGGTGCTGGAGGGCGTCCGGCAGGCGTGGAGCACCCGGCGGGACGAGGTCGGCGAGGTCGCCGGGAAGATCGTGCGGGACCTGGCGCAGCGGGAGATCGGCCGGCACGGGACACGGCCGCCCGGCGAGCAGGAACTCGCCCAGGCGCTGCTCGGGTTGACCCGCGAGTACGACCCGCAGCGCGGCGGTTTCGGCGGGGCGCCGAAGTTCCCGCCCTCGATGGTGCTGGAGTTCCTGCTGCGCCACCACGCGCGCACCGGCGCCGAGGGCGCCCTCCAGATGGCCCAGGACACCTGCGAGCGCATGGCCCGTGGCGGCCTCTACGACCAACTCGGCGGCGGATTCGCCCGTTACTCGGTCGACCGCGACTGGATCGTGCCGCATTTCGAGAAGATGCTGTACGACAACGCCCTGCTGTGCCGGGTGTACGCGCACCTCTGGCGGGCCACCGGCTCCGACCTCGCCCGCCGGGTCGCCCTGGAGACCGCCGACTTCATGGTCCGGGAACTGCGCACGGACGAAGGGGGGTTCGCGTCCGCCCTCGACGCGGACAGTGAGGAGGAGGTGCCGCGCGAAGCGAGCCCCCACGAGGGTGGTGGCGGGAGCGGGCGCCATGTCGAGGGGGCGTACTACGTCTGGACCCCGGAGCAGCTCCGGGCGGTCCTCGGCGAGGACGCCGACCTCGCGGCCCAGTTCTTCGGCGTCACCGACGAAGGCACCTTCGAACACGGCCGGTCCGTCCTCCAGCTCCCGCAGAACGAGGGCGTGTTCGACGCCGACAAGGTCGCCTCCGTCAAGCGCCGGCTGTTCGACGCCCGCGCGCGGCGCCCCGCGCCCGGCCGGGACGACAAGGTCGTCGCCGCCTGGAACGGCCTCGCCGTCGCCGCGCTCGCCGAGACCGGCGCCTACTTCGACCGCCCCGATCTGATCGAGGCCGCGCTCGCCGCCGCCGACCTGCTCGTCCGGGTGCACCTCGACGAGCACGCCCGGCTCGCCCGCACCAGCAAGGACGGCCGGGCCGGCTCCAACTCCGGTGTCCTGGAGGACTACGCGGACGTCGCCGAGGGCTTCCTCGCGCTCGCCTCCGTGACCGGCGAGGGCGTCTGGCTGGACTTCGCCGGGCTGCTCCTCGACCATGTGCTCGCCCGCTTCACCGACCCCGGGACCGGCGCGCTCTACGACACCGCCTCCGACGCCGAACAGCTCATCCGCCGTCCCCAGGACCCCACCGACAACGCCACCCCCTCCGGCTGGTCGGCCGCCGCGGGCGCCCTGCTGAGCTACGCGGCCCACACCGGCTCCGAGACCCACCGGACCGCGGCCGAGCGGGCGTTGGGCGTCGTGCAGGCGCTCGGCCCGCGCGTGCCCCGCTTCATCGGCTGGGGGCTCGCGGCCGCGGAGGCGCTGCTCGACGGTCCCCGCGAGGTCGCGGTCGTCGGACCCTCCCTCACCGACGAGGCGACGACCACCCTGCACCGTGCGGCGCTTCTGGGCACGGCTCCCGGCGCGGTCGTCGCCGTGGGCACACCGGACAGCGCGGAGTTCCCGCTGCTCGCCGACCGCCCGCTCGTGTCGGGCGCACCGGCTGCCTACGTCTGCCGCAACTTCACCTGCGACGCCCCGACCACCGATCCGGACCGGCTGCGTACGGCCCTCACCGGCCCCTGACCCCCGGGCGTCAGACGCCGCTGAGGATCATCGCCCCCAGCGTCGACTGCGCGCCCCACTGCACGAACACGGTGCAGGCCCGGGAGTACGTCCTGCGGCCCCTGGGCCGGACCAGCGCCGCGATGCCCGAGACGAGGGACAGGCAGAACGCGACGTCGAGCGCCGGGCCGGGGATGGTCGAGCACTGCTCGCCGTACATCAGGCACCGGCTGCCGCGTTCGCCGGAGAGGACGACCGCCCAGCACAGGGCGACGGTCGGCAGCGGCAGGACCAGGCCGGTGACGGCCCAGCCGCTGATGAAGCGGTCCTTCCGCCCTGGGGTGAGGGTCACCGGCCGCGGAGTCGTGGTGTTCATGCCTTCATCCCGGCGCGCGCCCCCGGCCGCCGGGACCGGCCCGCCTACTCAACCGCCCTGGGTGGTCCCCTGAGTACGCATGCTCAACGCCCGCTCCACGACGGCCTCCAGCTGGTCGTGATGCGCGCCCTTCCAGTACGCGCGCCCGCAGGAGGCGCACTGGGCGAAGACGTCGTACGACCGCTGGGTGCCGCCCTTGAGCTGCTCGGCCACCTCCTCCTTGGCGGCGGTCCGCAGCAGGCCGTTGCAGGCGGTGCAGCGGGTCCAGGGATGAAGCTCCGGGGCGAAACGGCCGAGGACGTCGCGGAGTTGCTCCTCCGGCTGGGTGCTGTACACGTACGCGCCGGCCCACAGTTCGCGGCGGCGCAGCAGTCCCCGGTCGCGGCTGAGCATGACCCGCTTCTCGGCCGCCGAGCGCGCGGCCAGCGCCGGGTCGCCGATGTCGGTGGACTCGTAGGCGGTGTCGACGCCGAGCAGCCGCAGCCGGCGGGCCAGGGTGCCGAGGTGGACGTCGAGGAGGAAGCGGAGCGGGGCGCCGGGTACCCGCTGGGGGCGCGCCACCGCCCGCACGCGCACGGTTTCGCCCGCCCGCGGGATGTGCGAGACCGGCACCTCGCGGCCGTCCACGACCAGCGCGCCGACCTCGGTCAGCGGGACGCCGAGGGACTCGATGACATGGCCGAGCGTGGAGACGCCGTCGGTGCCGAGCGCGGTGGCGCCCACGCGTCGGGCGGCGGGTACGAACAGGTGCAGCTCGGGGGCGACTTCGACGCGGATCTCGGTTCCGTTCACCTCGTCAGCATCGCACGCGCGCGGGCACCGGTCTCAGTGGTTCTCGGCGCGCGGCAGGCCGTGTTCCAGGACGTCCAGAGCGCGGTCGACCAGGTCCCGCAGGTCGTCCCGGTGGCCGTGCTCGGCCCAGTACATGGTGGTCTCCATCAGGCCGCCGATCAGCGACATGGCGTACACCCGCACCTCCAGGT
Organism: Streptomyces hygroscopicus subsp. hygroscopicus; assembly: GCF_030269125.1. Lineage (GTDB taxonomy): Bacteria > Actinomycetota > Actinomycetes > Streptomycetales > Streptomycetaceae > Streptomyces > Streptomyces hygroscopicus_C. The sequence continues at coordinate 125,412 of NZ_BSSM01000020.1, forward strand.
CGCCGGGGTCGCGGCCGGTGCGCTCGGCGACGGCCTGGCACAGCATGCGGCCGGTCGCCGACATGCTCTCCATCATCCGCGAGCGCACCGCGGGGACCTGGACCATCAGCCGGGTGCGCAGCCGCGAGACCTCCGGGTCCTCGTCGAGCCCGACCTGCACGGCGCGCCGCAGCACGTACCGGATCGTGTCGGTCCAGGGCTCCCGCGCGGGCCGCTGCCGGATCTCCTCCAGCAGGACCGCGTCGAACTCGTCGGTGAGGACGATGTCCTCCTTGGTCGGGAAGTACCGGAAGACGGTCGACGGCGACACCTCCGCCCGGTCGGCGATCCGGTCGATCGTCGTGGCGTCGTAGCCCTGCTCCCCGACCAGGGCGTACGTCGCCTCGCGGATCGCCTCCCGGGTCTTGATCTTCTTGCGCTCCCGCAGGCCGGGACGGGGGCCTTCGGAGCGGGCACCGGAGGGGGAGGTGCTGGTGGGGCGTGCGGCCGTCATGCCGGTCATTGTCCGGTATCGGCGGCCGGGGCGGCCACGGCCGGGACCTCCTCGCCCCTCCGTCGCGTCGTACGACGGGGGCGTCCGGCAGCGGCGCCGCGGTCGGGGCCGCCGCGCGGGAGGCGAGGGCGCGCTCCGGCCGCGGACGGCCCGGGACCGTGCCGTAAACGAAGCGGTGTCCGCGGAGGCCGCGGGGTGGGGCGCGTGGGGCGGTCACCGGTGGCGAGGGGGTTGGCCGGCAGGGCGATGCCGATGGCGTCGCCGACCTGCCGCAGGGTGATCGGCGTCCTGGCCCCCGGTTTGGTCCGGTCGGTGGCGCCCGGCCGGCGTGCCCGGCAGGGCCCCGCTGGGGGACGTCCGCCGTCGAACGGCCCAGGGCGCGAAGAAGGCCACGGCTCGGATGAGCCGTGGCCGGAGGAGGGCCGGGAAGCGGGCTACGCGTGCTGGTACGCCACCAGGGAGATCCCCACGTAGTGCACGACGAACGCCGCGAGCGTGAAGGAGTGGAAGACCTCGTGGAAGCCGAACCAGCGCGGTGACGGGTTCGGCCGCTTGATGCCGTAGACCACGCCGCCCGCGCTGTAGAGCAGTCCGCCGACGACCACCAGGACCAGCACCGCGATGCCGCCGGTGCGCAGGAAGTCGGGCAGGAAGAAGACGGCCGCCCAGCCCATCGCGATGTAGCAGGGCGTGTAGAGCCAGCGCGGGGCGCCGACCCAGAAGACGCGGAAGACGATCCCGGCCGCCGCCGCGGCCCAGATGCCCCACATCAGCCACTGACCCTTCGCGCCGGGCAGGAGCAGCATCGTCAGCGGGGTGTAGGTGCCCGCGATGATCAGGAAGATGTTGGCGTGATCGAGGCGGCGCAGCACCCCGCCCATCCGCGGGCCCCAGTCGCCCCGGTGGTACAGCGCGCTGACGCCGAACAGCAGGCAGGCCGTGAGGACGTAGATCCCGCAGGCGATGCGGCCTCTGGTCGAGTCGGCGAGAGCGGTGAGCACGAGTCCCGCGACGAGCACGGCGGGGAACATGCCGAGGTGCAGCCAGCCGCGCAACCTCGGCTTGACCGGATGCGGCAAGGAGAGCGCCAGGGGACCGCGGCCGCCGGCCGGCGTGTCGTTGGGCGCGTCGGGGGCGGACGCAGTCATGCGCCGCATGGTACCTACGCACCCGTAAGTCGCATGTGAGGGGGTTCCCTCGGTCGGGCGGACGCAAAAAGACTTTCAGCTGAAATCCAGACGCACGCAAAGAAAACGCAAACGGCGCTGGAACCGTGGCAGACCTCACGTCGCTCACCTGTGAGACCCCCTGGACAGATGGGCGCTCCAGGCGGATGATCAAATGAGTGCAGTCGGCACCGGATGAGCGACAGCGAAGCGTCCGGGTCGCAGCCCCCACGGGGCAACAAGGAAAAAATCCCTCACCTTAGGAGCAACCGTGGCGCGCGACAACTCGGCTCCCAGCGTTCCCACCCGCCACCAGGAACTGATCTCGTGGGTCAACGAGATCGCCGAACTGACGCAGCCGGACAACGTGGTCTGGTGTGATGGATCCGAGGCCGAGTACGAGCGCCTGTGCGAGGAGCTCGTGGCCAAGGGCACCTTCAAGAAACTCGACCCGGTCAAGCGCCCGCACTCCTACCTCGCCGCCTCCGACCCGACCGACGTCGCCCGTGTCGAGGACCGCACCTTCATCTGCTCCGAGAAGGAAGAGGACGCGGGCCCGACGAACAACTGGAAGGCCCCCGCCGAGATGCGGGAGATCTTCACCGGTGACAAGGGCCTGTTCCGCGGCTCCATGCGCGGCCGCACCATGTACGTCGTCCCGTTCTGCATGGGCCCGCTCGGCTCCCCGCTGTCCGCGATCGGCGTCGAGATCACCGACTCCGCCTACGTCGCCGTCTCGATGCGCACCATGACGCGCATGGGCCAGGCCGTGCTGGACGAGCTGGGCGAGGACGGCTTCTTCGTCAAGGCCGTCCACTCCGTGGGCGCCCCGCTGGAGCCGGGTCAGGCGGACGTGCCGTGGCCGTGCAGCCAGACCAAGTTCATCTCCCACTTCCCCGAGTCGCGCGAGATCTGGTCGTACGGCTCCGGCTACGGCGGCAACGCGCTGCTCGGCAAGAAGTGCTACGCGCTGCGGATCGCCTCGGTCATGGCGCGTGACGAGGGCTGGCTCGCCGAGCACATGCTGATCCTCAAGCTCACCCCGCCGCAGGGCGAGTCGAAGTACGTCGCCGCCGCCTTCCCGAGCGCCTGCGGCAAGACCAACCTCGCCATGCTGGAGCCCACCGTCTCCGGCTGGACCGTGGAGACCATCGGCGACGACATCGCCTGGATGCGCTTCGGCGAGGACGGCCGTCTGTACGCGATCAACCCCGAGGCCGGCTTCTTCGGCGTCGCGCCCGGCACCGGCGAGCACACCAACGCCAACGCGATGAAGACCCTCTGGGGCAACACGGTCTTCACCAACGTGGCGCTCACCGACGACGGCGACGTCTGGTGGGAGGGCATGACCCAGGAGACCCCGGCCCACCTGACCGACTGGAAGGGCAACGACTGGACCCCGGGCTCCGAGGCCCCGGCCGCCCACCCCAACGCCCGCTTCACCGTGCCCGCCTCGCAGTGCCCGATCATCGCGCCCGAGTGGGAGGACCCCAAGGGTGTGCCGATCTCCGCGATCCTCTTCGGCGGGCGGCGCGCCAGCGCGGTGCCGCTGGTGACCGAGTCCTTCGACTGGGACCACGGCGTCTTCCTCGGCGCCAACGTGGCCTCCGAGAAGACCGCCGCGGCCGAGGGCAAGGTCGGTGAGCTGCGTCGCGACCCGTTCGCCATGCTGCCGTTCTGCGGCTACAACATGGGCGACTACATGGCGCACTGGATCAACGTGGCCAAGGACAAGGACCAGTCCAAGCTGCCGAAGATCTACTACGTCAACTGGTTCCGCAAGAACGACGAGGGCAAGTTCGTCTGGCCCGGCTTCGGCGAGAACTCCCGCGTCCTGAAGTGGATCGTGGAGCGTCTGGACGGCAAGGCCGAGGGCGTGGAGACCCCCATCGGCGTGCTGCCGACCAAGGACGCGCTGGACACCGACGGCCTCGAGGTGTCCGAGTCCGACCTGGACTTCCTGCTCACGGTCGACAAGGAGGTCTGGCGCGAGGAGGCCGCGCTGGTCCCCGAGCACCTCAACACCTTCGGCGACCACACCCCGAAGGAGCTGTGGGACCAGTACCGCGCGCTCGTCGAGCGCCTGGGCTGAGCCCCCGAGAACTCCGCGGCCGGTCCGACTAGCCCTGACCAGCAATAGTCGTCACGAAGGCCGGCCGCGGTAGCGCACCGCACCGGGCCGGGACCCGCCCCGTACAACGGCGTACGGCGACGGACCCGGTCCGGTGCGCGCGCATATCCACCCGCACGCCGCGCACCCGGCGAAGACCCGGCACGCGGGGTCAGCCGCCCGGGTGCCGACGCGCGATGATCTCCAGCCGCGGAGACGAGCCCGGTCGCCCCGCCTTCCCGGCACGCCGTGCCCGGCCTCCGCTTCCGCGATCACCACGTCGGGACGGCGCCCGCACCCCGCGCCTTCGCGCCCCCGCGCACGGGGCGAGCAGGGGATCGACGACCTCGCCGCGCCTGCCCGAGCCGACAAGAGGCACCGGGTCCGCGCGTCGCTCCTGGCCCGCGTGACCGGGGCCGGCCTCAAGGGCGTCAGCCGGTGGTGGTGAGTTCCCTCGGGTCGGCGAGGGCGGCCGTGTGGGCGTCCATGCGCTCGGCGGAGAGGATGGCCGCCGCGGTGTCCGCACGGGAGGCCGCGACCACCAGGGCGCGGCCGGCCAGGGCGTGGGCGCGGCGGTGCAGGGCCGCGGGGTCGCCGGCGGCCGCACCCGGCGTCGCGCGCGGCGGCTTGCCTCCCCGCAGCCGGCACACCTCGGAGACCAGCCGTTGCGCGGCCGCGTCCAGGTCGGCGGAGGGGGCCAGGGCGCGCAGCTCGTCGGTGACCGCGAGCAGCGCGGACAGATGTCCGGCGAGCTGGATGTCCAGCTCCTCCTCGCGCGAGCGGTGGGGGAAGTCGGAGGGGGTGCCGGCCGTCGTGCTGTGGACCGACTTGGTGCGGATCGGTTCGTACATGGGGACGGCCTCCTGTGCTCTGGCAGGAAGCCATCCTAGCTTGGATTTCGTCTAAAGTTGAGTCGGATCGCGGATGGAAGCCCGTCGACTACGGACGGCCTTGCCGAAGCCGGCCCCGGGCTACGGCTGCCCGTACCCGTCCAGGAACGTCCCGATCCGCGTCACCGCGTCCTTCAGGTCGCCGACGCTCGGCAGGGTGACCACGCGGAAGTGATCGGGCTCGGGCCAGTTGAAGCCCGTGCCCTGTACCACCATGATCTTCTCCTGGCGGAGCAGGTCCAGGACCATCTGCCGGTCGTCCCGGATCTTGAACACCTTCGGGTCCAGGCGCGGGAAGAGGTACAGCGCGCCCTTCGGCCGGACGCAGCTCACGCCCGGGATCTGCGTGAGCAGTTCGTGCGCCGTGTCCATCTGTTCCTTCAGCCGCCCGCCCGGCAGTACCAGGTCCGTGATCGTCTGGCGTCCGCTCAGCGCGGCGACCACGCCGTGCTGCCCCGGCATGTTGGCGCACAGCCGCATGTTCGCCAGGATCGTCAGGCCCTCGATGTAGGAGTCGGCGTGCGCGCGTGGGCCGGAGATCGACATCCAGCCCACCCGGTACCCGGCCACCCGGTACGCCTTCGACATGCCGTTGAAGGTCAGGGTCAGCAGATCGGGGGCGACCTTGGCGGTCGGGGTGTGCGTGGCGCCGTCGTACAGGATCTTGTCGTAGATCTCGTCGGAGCAGACCAGCAGGTTGTGGCGGCGTGCGATGTCCGTCAGCCCCTTGAGTACGGCCTCGTCGTAGACCGCGCCCGTGGGGTTGTTCGGGTTGATGATGACGATCGCCTTGGTGCGGTCGCTGACCTTGCGCTCGATGTCCGCGAGGTCGGGCATCCAGTCGGACTGCTCGTCGCAGCGGTAGTGCACCGCCGTGCCCCCGGCCAGCGAGACCGCGGCCGTCCACAGCGGGTAGTCCGGCGCCGGTACGAGGACCTCGTCGCCGTCGTCCAGCAGCCCCTGCATGGCCATCACGATCAGCTCGGAGACGCCGTTGCCGATGTAGACGTGCTCGACGTCCGTCTCGATGCCGAGGGTCTGGTTGTGCATGACGACCGCGCGCCGGGCGGCCAGCAGGCCCTTGGCGTCGCCGTAGCCGTGCGCCGTGGAGACGTTGCGGAGGATGTCCTCCAGGATCTCCGGCGGGCACTCGAAGCCGAACGCCGCCGGATTGCCCGTGTTCAGCTTGAGGATGCGGTGTCCCGCCGCCTCCAGCCGCATGGCCTCTTCGAGAACCGGGCCCCGGATCTCGTAACAGACGTTGGCGAGCTTGGTCGACTGGATCACCTGCATACGCGTGAGCTTAGGCGGCCTTGGCCGCTCATGGGTGGTGTTTTCCGCCACGCGAGACGGAGATTTGCCCGGATTGCGCCGGCGGCGGCTCGCACACCGCTGCCCGCACACCGCCGCAGCTCCCTACAATCCGCTGTCGTGTCCAGCGAACGTGAGTACGAGTCGGAGGCGTACGGCGCGCACGGCGCGGGGGAGGAGCCCCACGTCCCGCCGCCCGTGTACCACCCGCGGCCCGGCCCCGCCCCGGCGTACGAGGAGTACGCCGACCCCGCCGTCGCGCACGGCTGGCAGAACGCGTACGAGGAGACGCGGGAGCTGCCGCCGGTCACCGAGGCGGGACCGGCGGGAGGCGGCGTCGGCGGGCCGTCCGGTGCGGGTCCGGTCGATCCCGGCCCGTCCGGCCTCGGTGATCCCGGCCACGCCGCCCCTGGTGCGCCGGCCCACGGCGCGTCCGGCCTCGACGGCTCCGGCCCCGGGGCGCCCGGTGCCTGGGCGGCGCCGGACGCCGCCGGGGGCCGGGCCGAGCGGCGGCGCCGGGAGCAGCGGCGCAAGGGCGGTCGCCGGCGCCTCGCGGCCGTCGCCGGGGCGCTCGGCGTCGCCGGTGCGGTCGCACTGATCGCCGGGGTCTCGGGCTCGGGCGGCTCGGCCGACTCCCCCCGCAAGGAGGTCGGGGGCGCCGGCGCCACGGGGGGCACCGGCACCGACACGGGTATCCCGGGGGCGACCGCCTTCCCGTCGGCGACCTCCGGCGCCGGCGCCCCCGCGGGTTCCGCCCCGGCCGCGTCCCGGGCCGCGGGCACCAAGGCCACCACCTCCCGCCCGGCGCCCACCACCTCCGCCCCGCCGCCCGCGAAGACCGGCGCCCCGGCCCCGGCGCCGACGACCGCGGCACCCACCTGGTCGCCCGTCGTGCCCGGCGGCAAGGGCAACGGCCACGGCAGGCGGCCCCACTGACCGACCTCAAGTCGTCCGGAAATCAAGCGAGTTGATCACAGGCGTCGCACAGGGAAACCCCTACGACCCGATCCGGCTTCTTGTTCCCGTCCCCTCCCTGCGCCGAGAATGCGCATGACAACACAGCGGGCGACCGGAACTCCCTCCGGTCGCCCCCGTCGTAAGAGGGGACCCCCACATGAACAAGCCTCTCCTCGCCGCGCTGTCGGCCCTGGCCCTGGCCGGCCTGGGCGCGGCTCCCGCGGTCGCCGCCCCGCTCACCGCGGCCCCCGCCCCGCACACCGTCAACTCCCCGGCGGCCAAGGCGAAGCCGTCCGCCGTCACCGTCAACTTCGCGGGCACGGTCTCGCTGAGCAACTGCTCCGGCTCCGTCATCCGCTTCCCCAACTCGGTCGACAGCGACCCGGCGTTGGTGCTGACCAACGGCCACTGCCTGGAGACCGGCTTCCCCGCCCCCGGTCAGGTCATCACCGGCCAGTCCTCCAGCCGCACCTTCGGCCTGCTGAACGCCAGCGGCAGCAAGATCGCCACCCTGCGCGCCAACCAGGTCGTCTACTCCACCATGACCGACACGGACGTCACGATCTACCGCCTCACCACCACGTACGCGCAGATCAAGAGCTCCTACGGCATCAGCCCGCTCACCGTGAACGACACCCACCCCGTCGCGGGCACCGCCATCAAGGTCGTCTCCGGCTACTGGAAGACGACGTACAGCTGCAACATCGACGGCTTCGTGTACCAGTTGAAGGAGGGCGACTGGACCTGGAAGGACTCGGTCCGCTACACCTCCAGCTGCAACACCATCGGAGGCACCTCGGGTTCCCCGGTCATCGACACCGGCACCGGCAAGGTCGTGGCCGTCAACAACACGGGCAACGAGGACGGCGGGCGCTGCACGGTCAACAACCCGTGCGAGGTGGACGAGAACGGCACCGTCACCGTCCGCCAGGGCATCAACTACGCCGAGGAGACGTACGAGATCCCGGCCTGCTTCACCACCGGCAACACCCTGAACCTCGCCGCCGCTGCCTGCACCCTGCCCAAGCCGTAGGACGCGGGCGTACGGGACTCACCCCGGCGTCCGGCGGACGGAACGGCCCGCGAGCACGTCCGTCCGCCTGCCGTCCTCGATGACGAAGCGGCCGTCGACGAGGACGTACGGGATGCCCGTCGGCAGCGCCCGGGGCGCGGCGAAGGTGGCGCCCGGGGCGACCGTCGCCGGGTCGAACAGCACCAGATCCGCCCGGTACCCCTCACGCACCAGGCCCCGGTCCGGCAGCCGCAGCCGGGCCGCGGGCCGCCCGGTGAGGTGCGCGACGCACTCCTCCAGCGACAGCACGCCCGTCTCCCGCACGTAGTGGCCGAGATAGCGCGGGAAGGTGCCGTACGCCCGCGGATGCGGCTTGGCCCCCCGCAGGATGCCGTCCGAGCCGCCGGTGTGGGCGCGGTGACGCATGAGCGCGCGCACGTTGTCCTCGTGGCCGACGTGCTGGAGGACGGTCGTACCGAGCCGGTCCTCGATCAGCAGCCGCCGGACGACCTCCCACGGTGTCCGGCCCTGCCGGGCCGCCGACTCGCTCACGGTGCGCCCCACGTACCCGCCCAGCGCCGGGTCCGTCACCCCGGACACCTCGACCGTCTCCCACGCCACGGGCACTCCGTGGCAGCCGTCGGAGCCGGTCACCTCCAGCTCCCGCCGGACGCGCTCGGCCGTCGCCGGGTCCGCGAGCCGGGCCGGCACCTCCGCCGGACCGCCCTCGCCCGCCCAGCTCGGCAGCAGCGCGGCCAGTGTGGTGCAGCCGGGGGTGTAGGGATACGTGTCGAACGTGAGGTCCACGCCCGCGTCGAGGGCCCGGTCGAGCAGGGCCGTCAGCTCACCGGCCCGGCCCTCGTTCACGCCGAAGTTCATGGTGGCGTGCGCCAGGTGCAGCGGGCAGTCCGCCGCGCGGGCCAGCGCGACCATCTCGGCGTAGGCCTCCAGCGCGCCGGCGCCGTAGGAGCGGTGGTGCGGGCAGTAGTAGCCGCCGTGGGCCGCCACCACCCGGCACAGCTCGGTCAGTTCGGCGTCGTCAGCGTACATCCCGGGTGTGTAGGTGAGCCCGGAGGACAGGCCGACGGCCCCCTGCTCCATCCCCTCGGCGACCAACTCCCGCATACGGCCGATCTCCCCGGCGGTCGCGGGCCGGTCCTCCCACCCCATGACGAGCGCGCGCACCGTGCCCTGCGGGACGAGGTAGGCGGCGTTCACGGCGATCCCGCGCCCGTCGAACCCGTGGTCCAGCCGGTCGAGGTACTCCCCGACCGTGCGCCAGCCGAATTCCACGTCCTCGCCGTACCCGTTCCACCCGGCGATCGCCCGGCGGACCTCCGCCAGCGTCCGGTCGTCCACGGGGGCGTACGACAGCCCGTCCTGGCCGAGCACCTCCAGGGTGACCCCCTGCGCGGCCTTCGCGCTGTGGTCGGGGTCGCGGAGCAGGGCGAGGTCGGAGTGGGCGTGCATGTCGATGAAACCGGGGGAGAGGACGAGACCCTCGGCGTCCAGCTCCCTTCTGGCCCGCGGCCGCTGGCACCCGGCCGCCGCGGCCTCCTTGACGATGGACACGATCCGGCCCCCGTCGACGACCACATCGGCCCGGTACGACGGCTCGCCGCTGCCGTCGACCACGTCGGCGTCCCGGACGACCAGCTCTTCCATGCCGGGCCTCCCCGCGCGTCCTAGAAGTAGGTGCGGATGTAGTCGACCACCGTTCCGTCCGCCTCGGCCACCGGAATGAGCTGCCACTTCTCGAAGACCGTGCACGGGTGGGACAGCCCGAAGCCGATCCAGTCGCCGACCCGGACATCCGCCTCCGGTCCGGTGCGCAGCCACAGGTGCTGGTCGGACAGCGCGGTCACCTCGACGCCGGCCGCCGGCCTCTCCGCGCCGTCCCGCCGCACCACCTGCGCGACCGGGAGGTCGAGGTCGTAGGAGACGTCCCGCTTCCCCGCGTTGACGAACGCCTCCGCCGCCGAGGGGCGCGAGACCACCTGCGCCCACAGCCGGAACGCGGGCTCCAGCGCGCCCTCCTCGGGCACCCGGTTGAACGGGGTGAGCTCGCGGTAGTGCACGTCGTCGTGCGAGACGTACGCGCCGGAGCGCAGGAGTTTCAGGACGGGGCGGGAGAGCGCCGGAATGCCGGCGAAGACGTCGGCGACGGCGTCGAACCACTCGCTGCCGCCGGCGCTGACGACGATCTCCTCGGCCTCCTCGAACAGCCCGTCCCGGTCGAACCCCGCGGCGAGCGCGACGAGCCGGTCCAGCCACCGGCGCACCCGCGCCGGGTCGGCGTCCGGCACCTGCGCCTCGTACCCCGCCACGCCGACGAGCCGGAGCGCCCGCGCACGGCCGACGGCCTCGGCGACGGTCCGCGCGTCCGCCGCCGTCCGGGCGCCGGTACGGGCCTTCTCGCCCGCGCCCAGCTCCACGACGACGTCCACCGGGCGCACGGCCCCCCGCAGGGCGGCGTCCATCAGCTCCACGCCGCGCACGGAGTCGACGTAGCAGACGAAGCGGAAGCCGGGGTCGGCGGCGAGCTCACCGGCGAGCCAGCGCAGGGCCGAGGCGTCCACCAGCTCATTGGCCAGGAAGATCCGCCGCACGCCGAACTCCCTGGCCACCCGCACCTGATGGGGCACGGCGAGCGTGATGCCCCACGCGCCGTGCTCGATCTGGCGCTGGAAGAGCCGCGGGGCCATGGAGGTCTTGCCGTGCGGCGCGAAGGCGAGGCCGTGGCGCGTGGTGTAGGACTCCATGAGCGCGAGGTTGTGCGCGAGGCGCTCGGCGGAGAGGACGAGGAGAGGGGTGGTGAACCCGTCCTGCGCGCCGAACAGATTGCGGCGCTGGCCGGCCAGCTCCCGGACAGTGAGGCCGTGGGCGTCCGGCGGAAGGCCCTTGAAGCGGTGGTCGACCTGTTCCTCGGCCAGCCGGTCGAGCGCTTCGGTTTCCATGGGAGCCCCTCTTCGGCCTGTTGCGTTCTGTGCAACGTCCATTGCACGTGGTGCTCACCGCTGTCTAGCATCTCGCCGAAGCCGGGTCAACGGAGCCACCGCCCGGAGGATCGACAGGAGCCATCATCGACGACGCTGCTGACGGTGCGGGGAGCACGTCCGTGGACGCGGTCGCGCTGGGCGAATCCATGGTCACCTTCGTCCCCACCCGACCGGGGCGCCTGGCCGACGTGCCGTCCTTCGACCGTGCGATCGGCGGCGCGGAGTCCAACGTGGCGTGCGCGCTGGCGGCCTTCGGGCACACGGCGCGCTGGGTGAGCAGGGTGGGGGCGGACGGGTTCGGGGAGCACCTGGTCGCGGGCGTCGCGGGATACGGCGTCGACGTGTCCGCCGTCCACCGCGACCCGACACGGCCCACGGGCGTGTACTTCCGTACGGCGGCCGACCGGGCGGCGCGGACACACGAGGTGGCCTCCTACAGGGCGGGGTCGGCGGCGTCGGCGATGTCCGTCGCCGACACGGACCTCGCGGCCGTGCCGGCCGGGCGCGTCCTGCACCTGTCCGGCATCACCGCGGCCCTCTCCGACGAGTGCCTCGCCCTGATGCGCGAGCTGACGGCCTCGCGCCCCGGCCGCCCCCTCGTCTCCTTCGACGTCAACTACCGGCCCGCGCTCTGGCGCCGTCACCCGGACGGGCCGCGCGTGCTCCTGGAGCCGGCGCGGCGCGCGGACATCGTGTTCGTCGCCTGGGGCCTGCGCGGCGGCCGGGCCATCCTCGCGGCGCTGCCGGAGCCGGCGATCGTCGTCGTCAAGCAGGGCAGGGGCGGCGCCACCGCCTGCGACAAGGCCACCGGGGCGATGGAGGACGGCGATGGCACCGCGACCTTCGTGCGCGCGCCCGGGGTGGACGTCGTCGCCCACGTCGGCGCGGGCGACGCGTTCGCCGCCGGATTCCTCTCCGGCACCCTGCGCGGCCTGCCCGTCCGGGACCGCCTCCGGCACGGCCTGCTCTTCGCCGCCGCCGCCCTCACCAGCCCCACCGACCTTGCCCCGCCCCCCACCCGCGCCCTCGCCGACCACCTCGCCGCCCTGGACGACGCGGCATGGGGAAGACTGCGACTCGCCCCCGGCTGGACGCGGACCGCGTGGGCGCCCGAGGAGGCCGACACCCCATGAGCCAGACCGTCGACCGCGCCCTGAGCATCCTGCCGCTGCTCGCCGGGGGCCCCGCCGACCTCGGCCAGGTCGCCGACCGCCTCGGCGTCCACAAGTCCACCGCCCTGCGCCTCCTGCGCACCCTGCACGAACACGGGCTGGTCTACCGCCAGTCCGACCACCGCTACCGCCTCGGCGCCCGCCTCTTCGCCCTCGCCCAGGAGGCGATGGAGAACCTGGACGTCCGCGAGATCGCCCACCCCCACCTCGTACGCCTGAACGAACAGTGCGGCCACACCGTCCACCTGGCCGTGTACGACGACGACGAGGTCCTGTACATCGACAAGGTCGACAGCCGCTACCCGGTCCGCATGTACTCCCGGATCGGCAAACCCGTCGCCCTCACCGTGGCCGCCGTGGCGAAACTCCTCCTCGCCGACCTCCCCGCCCCGCAGCGCCGCGCCCTCGCCGAGAAGCTCGACTACCCCTCCTACACCCCCCGTTCGACCCCGAACGCCGACGCCTACCTCCAAGAGCTGGCCAGGGTCCGGGAACAGGGCTGGGCCGCGGACCTCGGCGGCCACGAGGAGTCCATCAACTGCGTCGCCGCCCCCGTCCGCGGCGCCGACGGCCGCGTGGCCGCCGCGATGTCGGTGTCCGCCCCGAACGTGGTCGTCACCGCCGACGAACTCCTCACGCTCCTCCCGCTGGTCCGCCGCACCGCGGACGCGATCAGCGCCGAGTACTCCGGCAGAACACCGGTGACCGAACACCCGTAAAGGACCCCGTATGACGGAGAAGACCGCCCTCACCCCGAAGACCCACACCACCCCGCCCGCGAAGTTCTCGCACGGGGTGCGCAAGGGCAACATCCTCCAGGTCGCCGGCCAGGTCGGCTTCCTGCCCGCCGAGGAGGGCAGGCCCCCGACCCCGGCCGGCCCCACCCTGCGCGAGCAGACCCTCCAGACGCTCGCCAACGTCAAGGCGATCCTGGAAGAGGGCGGCGCGAGCTGGGACGACGTGATGATGCTCCGCGTCTACCTCACCGACGTGGACCACTTCGCCGAGATGAACGACATCTACAACGCCTACTTCGAGGCCGAGGCCCTCACCCAGCCGGCCGCCGCCCGTACGACGGTCTACGTCGGCCTCCCGCCCGGCCTGCTGATCGAGATCGACGCCCTCGCCGTGCTCGATTCCCCTGGAGCGGCGTAAGTCGCCGCCGCCACGCGCCGGCTGACTGGTTCCGGCACAGGGAAGTCGTCCATACTGCCGCCGTGGAGCAGCGCATAGGATCAGGCAGCAGTCCGTTGAACACCGAAGCGTTGAAGGCGGAGGCGGTGACGGCCGAGCCCGTGACGGGCGCCGGTTTCGACCCGGCCTTCATCCCGGGCATCACGGCCCCGGCGACGCCCTTGGCGAAGCAGGAGGAGCCCGAGACCGAGACGCCCGACGCGTCGGCGGAACCGTCGGAACCGGCGGAGCCGGAGGCCACCGAGACGACCGGGGCCGCCGAGGAGGGCGACGAGGACGAGACCGCGGCACCCGCCGACGGCCCGGTCTTCGAGGCCGCCGACCGCCGCGCCAGGATAGTGGCCGACCACAAGGGAGTCCGCCTCAGCCTGGACGAGGAGGCGTGCGAGTTCGGCTGGCCGGAGATCGCCGCGGTGGAGTCGGAGTCCTCCCGCTTCGGCAAGCGCTACACGATCACCGTCCACACCCCCGACCGCCGCTGGTACCCGATCGAGATCGAGGCCACGTCCCGCTCCCGCTTCAAGGAATGGGACGAGCAACTGGACGCGGTCCTGGACGCGTACTTCGAGGACGGCGACTGACCCCTTGCGCTCCACGAGCCGGCTCCCCCGGGGAGCCGGCTCCCTCATCCGTGCGCATCTACGGCTTGACGCCTTGCTCACGGCTCGACGCCTCCCTGGGGCCGCCGCCGCTCGATCCGGTCGAGTACCGCCCCCCGGCCCGGTCGGGCAGAAGCCCCCGCAGCGTGTGCCGCATCCGCTTCGGATACTCGACGGCCGCATCCCACCCGTCCCCCGCCTCGTCACCGGAGAACAGCACCCAGTGAGCGACCGGCACGACGGCATCAAACTCCGGCACACCTCCGCTGTGACTGTCGATCGCCGGTACGACCAGATGGTCGGGGTCGTTCGGCTCGTACCGGACGAGAAGCGGCCTGGCCCGCCGCGGTTCGTCCTCGCCCCCCATCCGGTCGAAGCCATCGCCCTCCACCATTGGTGCCGCCACCGCATCGACCACCCGCCGCAGCACGTCGCCGTCCCCGCCGACCGAGGGGAACTGCTCCGGCGCGAGCCGGCGGGTGGGCAGATGCAGCAGCATGGCGGCTCCAGACTCCAGCAGGGGCACGCGCGGGGGCGGTCAGACCCCCCGAGAACTTCTGATAAAGTTTGGTCCGCCGCAAGGGAAACGCGAGAGCGGGAACCGGAAGGCGCCGAGGAAATCGGATCGGAAAGATCTGATAGAGTCGGAAACACCGAAGGGAAGCCCGGAGGAAAGCCCGAGAGGGTGAGTACAAAGGAAGCGACCGTTCCTTGAGAACTCAACAGCGTGCCAAAAGT
>NZ_BSSM01000021.1 GCF_030269125.1 Streptomyces hygroscopicus subsp. hygroscopicus
GCGGCCCAGAAGCCGAGCCGGTCAGCGCTGGCCTGTTCATACGCCTCCGCCGTGACGTTGGCGTGCGCGGCCAGGTCGGCGGGGGGCGCGAACCTGCGCTCTTCCTTCAGCAGGTTGGCCAGGCTCTCATTGCTCACGACATCCGCCTTTCGAGGGTGTCCGATGTGTCCCAGGCCACAGCTCATCAGACGTGGGGGGCCGGTGACAAGGGTCGTCCGGAATATTGGTTTAGACCTGTGGGTCCGCGAGGTGTAGAGGCGGGGCGACCCTTCGCAAAGGGCCGGTAACGCCACGTAAAGACCTTTCATGGCTTCTCGTGGCGAATGGCCTAAGAAATCCCTCGCGATGGTGGATAAATCATTTGATCGGCTTGTCGTACTAATTCCTTCCCGGGTCCGTGCGATCTTGGGCGGCGCCGCCGGTTCGAACCTGGCGGATCACCACAAAAGCCCTCGCCAGCGTTCGTCCGAGAGAAGGAAGAAGGTGGGCGGAACATGGCCGCCACCCAGAGGATCGCCGTCGGCGTGGTCGCCGCGGCCTGTGCCGCGTCGCTCGCGGCCTGCGGGACCGGCCCCGACGGTGCGAAACAGGGGACGTCCGGCCCGCAGCGGGGGGCGCCCGCGGCACCCGCGCCCAAGAGCGTGCTGCGGCTGATCGGCGACGGATCGACCGCGTACACCGGCGCGCAGCCCCATCTGCCCAGGCCCGAGCGGCTGAAGCCCGGTCAGAAGCCCCCGCAGTTCGTCGTCTTCTCCTGGGACGGGGCGGGCGAGGACAGCCAGAAGCTGTTCTCGCACTTCCGCAAGGTCGCCAAGGAGAACAACGCCAACATGACGTTCTTCCTCAGCGGGGTCTATCTGCTGCCCGAGGACAGACGCGACCTCTACAAGCCGCCGCAGCACTCGCCGGGCAGCTCCGACATCGGCTTCAACGACCAGCGGGGGATCGGCGACACCGTCAAGCAGGCCCGGCTCGCCTGGCTGGACGGCAACGAGATCGGCACCCACTTCAACGGCCACTTCTGCGGGCCCGACGGCGGGGTCGGCACCTGGTCGGTGGACGAGTGGAAGAGCGAGATCACCCAGGCCAAGCAGTTCGTGGAGAACTGGAAGACGAACTCGGGCATGAAGAACGCGGCCCCGCTGCCCTTCGACTACGACAAGGAGCTGATCGGCGGCCGCACCCCCTGCCTGGAGGGCCGGAAGAACTTCGTGAAGGCGGCCCGCCAGATGGGCTTCCGCTACGACTCCAGCGGGGTCGACAACCAGCTCTGGCCGAAGAAGAAGGACGGCCTGTGGGACCTGTCCATGCAGCTGGTCCCCTTCCCCGGGCACGACTACGAGCAGCTGACCATGGACTACAACTTCATGATCAGCCAGTCCGGCACCCAGACCCAGGGCGACCCCGACAAGTTCGACTACTGGGGCGACCAGGTGCGCGACGGACTCCTCCAGGGCTTCGAGCGTGCCTACGACGGCAACCGCGCGCCCCTGATCATCGGCAACCACTTCGAGTCCTGGAACGGCGGCACCTACATGCGCGCCGTCGAGGAGGTGGTGAAGAAGGTCTGCAACAAGCCCGAGGTGCGCTGCGTCTCCTTCCACCAGCTGGCCGACTGGCTGGACGCCCAGGACCCCAAGACCCTCGACATGCTGCGGGGCCTGAAGGTGGGTGAGGCGCCCAAGCAGGGCTGGGCGTCCTTCCTCTCCGGCTCCCCGGCCCCGGCGCCCAAGGGGGTCCCCGGGGCGCCGGCGGTCAAGGGGTAGCCGCCGGGCGGGACCTGTCGGGCGGGAGTCCGCACACCGGGGTCCGTGTACCGAGGGTCCTCAACCCGGGGTCCGTATGCCGAGGGTCCTCAACCCGGGGTCCCTCGCGCCGGTTCCTCACCGCGGAGTCCTCACGCGGGCGTGGAGACACTCGCCTCGACGCCCGCCTGGATGCCCGGGATGCCCGTCTCGATGCCGTCACCCGCGCCCGCGCCCACGCCCTCGCCGAGCACGAACCCGGGGTCGACCTGAGCCGCCAGGTCGGCCCCGGTGCGCTCGTTGCCCCACGACTCGGCGTTCTTCAGATGGAAGTGCACCATCTGGCGCATGTAGCGTTCCCGGTCCCGCCGTTCGTACGTGGCGTCCGCGGTGGCCCGCAGGGTCGCGAGCGCACGCGCGTTGGCCTCCTCCAGGAGGTCGAACCGCGGCGGGCGGCCCTTCTCCATGGCCCGCACCCAGTTCGAGCGCCCGACCGTGACCAGCAGGTCGTCCCCGACCTCCGCGCGCAGGAAGTCGATGTCGTCCTGCTCCTGGATCTTGTTGCCGACGACCTTCAGGGCGACGCCGAAGTCGCGGGCGTACTCCTTGTACTGGCGGTAGACGGAGACGCCCTTGCGGGTCGGTTCGGCGACGAGGAACGTCATGTCGAAGCGGGTGAACATGCCGGAGGCGAAGGAGTCCGAGCCCGCGGTCATGTCGACCACCACGTACTCGTCGGGGCCGTCGACGAGGTGGTTCAGGTACAGCTCCACCGCGCCCGTCTTGGAGTGGTAGCAGGCGACCCCCAGGTCGGCGTCGCTGAAGGGGCCGGTGACCATCAGGCGGACGGCGCCGCCGTCGAGCTCCACCGGACGCGCGCAGGCGTCGTAGACCGGATTGGGCTCGCGCACCCGCACCAGCCGCGAGCCCCGCCCTGGCGGGGTCGTCTTGATCATGGTGGCGGCGGAGGCGATGCGCGGGTTGCTGCCGCGCAGGTAGTCCTTGATCAGCGGCAGCCGCTCGCCCATCGCGGGCAGCGCCGCCGCCTCGGTCTCGTCCAGCCCGAGCGCGGGGCCGAGGTGCTGGTTGATGTCCGCGTCGATCGCCACGACGGCGGTTCCGGCCTGGGCGAGATGGCGGATGAAGAGGGAGGAGAGCGTGGTCTTGCCGCTCCCGCCCTTCCCGACGAAAGCAATTTTCATGTTCACCAAGCGTAGTCGCCCGATAGCTTTAGGTGGCATGGCCGAGTGAAGAAGACCACTCCTTCGTGGGGTCTGCCGATCGGGTGCGTAGGGTCGTACTCATGAGTACGACAGGCGCGACCGCCGATCCGCTCGCGGCCCTGGGCGCACTGCCCGGCGTGGCCGAGTCCGTGGAGTCCGTGCGCAAGGCCGTGGACCGGGTCTACGGGCACCGGATCATGCGCCGACGCAGCAACGAGATCACGTCCGAGGCGGCCCTGCGCGCCGCCCGCGGCTCGGCGGCGCTCTCCGGCGCCGACTGGGCACTGGAGGAGGTGCGCCGGCGCACCGACTTCGGCACCGACGACGAGGCCAGGGTGATGGGCGCGGCCCTCCGGCTGACCGCCGAGGCGGGCCAGCTGCTGTCCATCTGGCGGCAGTCGCCGCTGCGGGTGCTGGCCCGGCTGCACCTGGTGGCCGCGGCGAGCGACGACAGCCGGGTCGGCCGGCCGCGCCAGGACGGCGAGGCGGTGGACGAGCCGCTGATCGAGCTGCCGCTGCCGGACGCGCGGGAGGTCTCCGGGCGGCTGGAGGGCCTCGCGGACCTGATCATCGCGGGCAGCTCCGCACCGGCGCTGGTGACGGCGGCCGTGGTGCACGGCGAACTGCTCGCGCTGCGCCCCTTCACCTCGCACAACGGGCTGGTCGCGCGGGCCGCCGAGCGCATCGTGCTGATCGGCAGCGGCCTGGACCCCAAGGCGATCTGTCCGGCCGAGGTGGGCCATGCCGAACAGGGGCGGGCCGAGTACCTGGCGGCCCTGGAGGGCTATGTCTCGGGCACTCCCGAGGGCATGGCGGACTGGATCGCGCACTGCGGGCGCGCGGTCGAGTTCGGGGTGCGTGAGTCGACGGCGGTGTGCGAGGCGCTGCAGCGCGGCGCGGCCTGAGCCGTCCGGAAGGGGCCCGGACAGGGTTGCGGCGGTACGAGTACTCGTACCGCCGCTGGCATGAGCACCGGGTTACCAGGCGTCCTCGAATACTCGCCCATCAGGTCGGGGACTTTGCCCGCACCTGGTGCGGCTGGCCCGTAATCGACGGGTCGACGTCGCGTGGGTGCCCGGTGTGCATGCGGTGGTCCGTGGGCCAAATGCGTCGTGATCGGGGATCCTCTCGGATTTCCTTGGTCGCGCGGGCCGCTGATTTCTTTGTACCGCGCGCTCGTGACAAGCGGAACCCCTGCCCGCACTTCTTTGCCTTCGGGTGCGAGCAGGGGCCGGAACGGGCGTCGGCGGGAGGGTCTCAGACGGTGCTCCGGCGCCGGTTGGCGTACCAGACGAGGCCGGCCGTCGCGGCCGCCGCTCCCACGGCCGCCGCCGCGACCAGCGCGGGCCGCGGCGGCACGGAGAGGGCGGGCAGCCGCTTCTTGAGCGGGACGGGGCGGCGGAACTCCAGTACCGGCCAGTTCCGTGCGACGGCCTCGCGGCGCAGCGCCCGGTCGGGATTGACGGCGTGCGGGTGTCCGACGGCCCGGAGCATCGGCAGGTCGGTCACCGAGTCGCTGTAGGCGTAGCAGCGCTCGAGGTCGTAGCCCTCGGAGGCGGCCAGCTCGCGGATCGCCTCCGCCTTGGTCGGGCCGTACGCGTAGTACTCCACCTCGCCGGTGAAACAGCCGTCCTCGCCGACGACCATGCGGGTGGCCACCACCCGGTCGGCGCCCAGGAGTTCGCCGACCGGCTCGACCACCTCGGCGCCCGAGGTGGACACGATCACCACGTCCCGGCCGGCCGTGTGGTGCTCCTCGATGAGCGAGGCGGCCTCGTCGTAGATGATCGGGTCGATCAGGTCGTGCAGGGTCTCGGCGACGATCTCCCGCACCTGCTGCTGGTTCCAGCCCCGGACCATGTCCGACAGATAGGCGCGCATGCGCTCCATCTGGTCGTGGTCCAGGCCGCCGACCAGGAACACGAACTGGGCATAGGCGGTGCGCAACGCGGCCCTGCGGTTGATCAGCCCGCCTTGGTAGAAGGACTTGCTGAAGGTGAGTGTGCTGGACTTCGCGATGACCGTCTTGTCCAGGTCGAAGAAGGCCGCCGCGCGCGGCAAGGAGTGGTTTTCCACGTCCCCGAGCATAGGCGCCCACCATTCGGCGTAAGGTGGGGCGCGTGGGTTTGCCTGAGAGGGCTCTCGGGTACACCATGGAAGTCACGGATCGTTCGCGACCGTGCTAACCCGGTCCGGCTCCTCCCCCCCCGAGTCGGCCGTGGGGACGACCCCCGCTCTCCCCCCCGGCGGGGGTCGTCGCATGTCCGGACGGGTTTTTCCCCGCCTTCCCTCCCTCGTACGGCCCAACGGCCGACGCCTTCGCGTCGCGACCGCCGGTTCGGTGCGCCCATGATTCGTTACTCGCGGTAATCGCAGGGCTGCGCTGAGGAAGTCGTACAGGCGTCAGTGCAGGGTCACCGGTTTGGGTGACGAAGTTATTCACAGGGCCTGGGTTGTCCACGGTTTTCCACCAAGATCCACATGATTTCCCGGTTCGCTGCACCGTCATTCCCACGCGCTCCCGCCGCGGCGAGTTCACGGCCGGTTCCGTTTGCGGGACGCGTATGGCCGATTCGTGCCGACCGTTCATATGGAAGCCGCTCGCCGGTTCTCCACGTGCAGGGAAATCGCGTGGTCGCAGGGCCGCGCGGCGAAGGGGGAACACCGTGTCCGGAACCATCACCCATGACCCGCCACCCGCCCGCGGAGGCAGTCCGCTCATCGTCACCGAGGACGCCGCGCTCCTGGACGACCTGCTGCGCCTGTGCGCGGCCGCGGGCGCGACCCCCGAGGTGCACCACGGCATCCCCGACCAGGGGGACGCCTGGGCGGCGGCCCCGCTCGTCCTGGTCGGGGACGACGCCGCCCACCGGCTGCTCGGCGCCGCGCGCCGGCGCCAGGTGGTGCTGATCGGCCGGGACCAGGACGACCCGGACGTGTGGCGACGCGCCATGGAGATCGGCGCCGACCACGTCCTGATGCTCCCGGACGGCGAGCAGTGGCTGGTCGACCGGATCGCCGACGTCGCCGAGGGGGTCGGCCGCCCGGCCCTCACCGTCGGTGTGATCGGCGGCCGGGGCGGGGCCGGGGCGTCCACCCTGGCCTGCGCGCTCGCCGTCACCTCCGCCCGCGAGGGGCTGCGCACCCTGCTGGTGGACGCCGATCCGCTCGGCGGCGGCCTGGACGTGCTGCTCGGCGGCGAGGGCGCCGAGGGCCTGCGCTGGCCGGCCTTCGCCGCGTCCCGGGGCCGGGTCGGCGGCGGCGCCCTGGAGGAGTCGCTGCCCGCGCTGCACTCGCTGCGGGTGCTCAGCTGGGACCGCGGCGACTGCGTCGCGGTGCCGCCACAGGCCGTGCGCGCGGTGCTCGCCGCCGCCCGGCGCCGCGGCGGCACCGTCGTGGTCGACCTGCCCCGCCGCCTGGACGACGGGGTCGGCGAGGTCCTGGCCCAGCTCGACCTGGCCCTCCTCGTCGTCCCCGCCGAACTGCGGGCGGTCGCGGCGGCCGGGCGCGTGGCCGCCGCCGTCGGCGTGGTCGTCCGCGACCTGCGGGTCGCGGTGCGCGGGCCGTACGCGCCGGGTCTGGACGACCAGGAGGTGGCGCGGCTGCTCGGCCTGCCCCTGGCCGGGGAGGTCCCGGTGGAACCCGGGCTGCTGCGGCCGGGGGACGGCGGGAAACCGCCGGGCGCGAGCGGCCGCGGTCCGCTGGCCCGGTTCTGCCTGGGGTTCTGGGAGCGGGTGCTGGTGGAGCCGGGGGGTGCCAGGTGAGCTTCGAAGGGGTCGATCACGCTGATGACGCGACTGCGGCCCACGGCCTCGGCGGCCGGCCCGCGTGCCCTTGGGGCGGCCGGCCCGCGTGCCTTCGGGAGCGTGCGCTGCCCGAGGGGGGCGGTGCGCGATGACCTTCCCCGGATTCGACCGGGCCGACGGCGCCGCCCTGCTCGACGGGGTGCGACGGCGGCTCGCCGAGAGCGGGGCCGAGCCCACTCCCGCGCGGGTCGCGCAGGCACTGCGCGCGCAGGGGCGGGTGCTCGGGGACGCCGAGATCCTCGGGGTGGCCGAGCGGCTGAGATCCGAACTCGTCGGCACCGGGCCCCTGGAGCCGCTGCTCGCGGACCCCGAGGTCACCGACGTGCTGGTGTCCGCGCCGGACCGGGTCTGGGTGGACCGGGGCGGCGGACTGGAACTGACGCCGGTGACCTTCC
Organism: Streptomyces hygroscopicus subsp. hygroscopicus; assembly: GCF_030269125.1. GTDB lineage: Bacteria > Actinomycetota > Actinomycetes > Streptomycetales > Streptomycetaceae > Streptomyces > Streptomyces hygroscopicus_C. The sequence continues at coordinate 7,170 of NZ_BSSM01000021.1, forward strand.
CGGACGCGGCGGCGGTACGACGCCTCGCGCAGCGGCTGGCCGCGGTGGCCGGACGCCGGCTGGACGACGCCCGGCCGTGGGCGGACGCCCGGCTCCCCGACGGCACCCGGCTGCACGCCGTGCTGCCCCCGGTCGCCGTCGGCTGCACCTGCCTGGCCCTGCGGGTGGTACGGCCCCGGGCCTTCACCCTCGCCGAACTCGTCGCGGCCGGCACGGTGCCGCCCGGCGGCGACCGGATCCTGCGGGCCCTGCTGGCCGCCCGGCTGTCCTTCCTGGTCAGCGGCGGCACCGGCAGCGGCAAGACGACGCTCCTCAGCGCCCTGCTGGGCCTGGCCGGCGGCGACGAGCGGATCGTGCTCGCCGAGGACTCCGCCGAGCTGAGACCCGACCATCCGCATGTCGTCCGCCTGGAGACGCGGCCCGCCAACCAGGAGGGGGCGGGGCTGGTCACCCTGGAGGACCTGGTGCGCCAGGCCCTGCGGATGCGACCGGACCGGCTGGTCGTCGGCGAGGTGCGCGGCCCCGAGGTCGTCCATCTGCTCGCCGCGCTCAACACGGGCCACGAGGGCGGCTGTTGCACGGTCCACGCCAACACCGCCGGGGACGTCCCGGCCCGCTTGGAGGCGCTGGCCACGGCCGCCGGCCTCGACCGCGCCGCCCTGCACAGCCAACTGGCCGCCGCCCTGTCCGTGGTGCTCCACCTGGTGCGGGACCGCGCAGGCCGGCGCCGGATCGCCGAGGTGCACGTCCTGGAACGGGATGCCACGGGCCTGGTGCGGACCGTGCCCGCGCTGCGGTGGGGGGAGCGGGCGTTCGTGCCGGAGAAGGGGTGGGGACGGTTGGCGCGACTCCTCGGGGACGCGGGCGGGTTCCCGGAGGACCTCGGCCCGGGGCGTGGGCTCGATCGGCAGGGCTCGGCGGTGCGATGCGGTGGTGACGAAGGTGCGGGGTGACATCTCGATGGCGGTCGTGCTGATCTGCCTCGGCACGCTCGGCCGGCTGCTGTGCGAACGGCACCACGGGGTGCGGCGCGCGCGGCTGTTGCTGGCCGGGGGCGGAGGGGCCGGCCCGACGGCCCGTGACCGGCTGACCTCGCTCTCACGGCGTTGGCGTGGCCGTCTGGGCGTCGAGTGGTGGGCGCTCGCCGCGGGGCTGCTGCTCGCGCTGCCGGGTGCCTCGGTGATTCCGGTCGCCGCGGGGGCGGCCGGGGTGCCGGTGCTGCGCCGTGTGCGGTTGGCCGGGGAGGCCAGAGGCGCCCGGGAACGGCGGGTGGACCGGGTGATCGCCCTGTGCGGGGCGCTCGCCGGTGAGGTGCGGGCCGGACGGCAGCCCGGCGAGGCGCTGCTGCGGGCGGCGCGGGACTCCGGCGGGCTCGGCGACGCGCAGGCGGCCGTGGTCGCGGCGGCCCGCTTCGGCGGGGACGTGCCCGGCGCCCTCGCCGCGGCGGCCCGGCAGCCGGGTGCCGAGGGGCTGCTCGGACTGGCCGCCTGCTGGCGGGTGGCAGTCGACCAGGGCGCGGGACTCGCGGCCGGACTGGACCGGCTGGACGGCGCCCTGCGGGCCGAGCGCGACCAACGTGCCGACCTGCGCGCCCAACTGGCGGGCGCTCGCGCCACCGCCGTCCTGCTCGCCGCGCTCCCCGTCCTCGGCCTCCTCCTCGGCGCGGCGATGGGTGCCGCCCCGCTGCGGGTCCTCCTGCACAGCGGCCCCGGCCTCGGCTGCCTGCTGATCGGCGCGGCGTTCGAGACGGCCGGGCTGTGGTGGTCGGCGCGGATCGTGCGGGCGGCGGGAGCGGGGTGAGGGCGCGGGACGAGAGCGGTGGCAGGCCGGTTCGGGATGCGGAGGGAGACGTGAGGGCATGAGCGGGGACGTTGTGCACAGGTTGGGGACGGCCGTGGTGGTGGCAGGGGCGCTCGGCTGGGGTGGGCGGCTGGTGCTGTCGGTCCGCGGCGGGCGCCGCGCGCGGCATCGGGCGGCCCGGCTGCTGTCGCGTCGGACGCCGGAGACCAAGCGGCCCTGGGCGGCCATGGAGGCCGTGCGGCGATGGCTGCCGCTCGTGGGGGCGGCCGGCGGGGTGTGGGTGCTGGTCGGCGGGGTGGTCGGGGCGCTGCTCGGGCTGGGCGCCGGTGCCGTGCTCTGGCGGTGGCGGGCCCGACGGACGGCCGCGGACGGGGCGGGGGCCGTCGACACGGCCGGTGCCGCGCGCCAACTGCCGCTCGCCGCCGATCTGCTGGCGGCGTGCATCGCGGCCGGCGCCGGTCCGGTGGTCGCCGCGCAGGCGGTGGGGGAGGCCCTGGGCGGCCCCGTCGGCCAGGCGCTGGCACACGGCGCGGCGGAGGTACGGCTCGGCGGCGCACCGGCGGACGCCTGGCGCCGGCTGGCCGCGCTGCCCGGCGCGGGGGGCCTGGCGCGGCTGCTGGAGCGGGCCGACGAGTCGGGGCTGCCCGCCGCGGTCCCGGTGGCGCGCATCGCCTCGGACACCCGCGCGGAGTGGGGCCGTACGGCGACGGCACGCGCCCGGCGGGCGGCCGTACTGATCTCCGCGCCGGTGGGGCTGTGCTTCCTGCCCGCCTTCGTCGCGATCGGCGTGCTGCCGGTGGTCATCGGGCTGGCGGGCGGGGTGATGGCGGGGAGGTGAGGGACGGCGGTGGGCGCCGGCACGACGAACTGACCGGGAATGACGAGAACAGGCAGATTTCGTATGGGAGTTGAGATGAAAAGGAAGATCGTCCGAGCGGTGGCCGGGTTCCGGCGGGTGTGCCGCGGGGACACCGGAATGGTGACCTCCGAGTACGCGATGGGGATCATCGCGGCCGTCGGATTCGCCCTGCTGCTCTACGAGGTCGTCACCAGCGGCCAGGTCCGCGCGGAGCTGCAGTCCATCGTGAAGAAGGCCCTCAGTGCGCGGATGTGAACGGGGCTCGGACCGCGGGTTCGTGACGGTGGAGGCGGCCGTGGTGCTGTGCGTGCTGGTGGCGTTCACGATGGCGCTGGTCTGGGGGCTGCTCATGGCGGCGGCCCAGATCCGGTGCGTGGACGCGGCCCGTGCGGGCGCGCGGGCCGCCGCCCGCCAGGACCCGCCCGCCGCGGTGCTGTCGGTGACCCGGCAGGCGGCGCCTCGCGGGGCCCGGGTGACGGTCGGGCGCGAGGGCGACCAGGTCCGGGTGACGGTGGTGGCGAGACCGCCGGTGCTCAGCGGTCTGCCGTTCGAGCTCCGCGAGGAGGCCGTGGCGTCGGCGGAGGAGACGGTCGGGGCGAAGGGGGAGGGAGCGTGAGGCGGGAGTGGGGGCGGGGGAGCGGTCGGGCCCAGACCCGGAATCGGGTTCGTGCTCGGGTACGGGTGGTTCGTGCCCGGCTTCCGGCTCCGCGGGCGGCGGACCGGTACGGCTCCGACCGGGGCTCCGCCTCCGTCTGGAGTGTCGGGGCGATCGCGGTGCTCTGCGTGGTGTTCGGCGCGGTGCTGGCGCTCGGGCAGGCCGTGGCCGTCCGGCACCGGGCGGCCGGCGGCGCGGACCTGGCGGCGCTCGCGGCCGCGGACCACTGGGCCGAGGGCGGCGAGGCGGCCTGTGCTCGGGCGGGACGGCTGGCGGCGGCCCAGGGGGTACGGCTGGTGCGGTGCACGGTGGAGGGCGAGATCTCGGACGTGACCGCGGCCTCGGGGCGCGGCCCGTTCACGGCGGAGGTCCGGGCCAGAGCGGGCCCGGCGGACCCGGGGGCACCCGGCGCGCCGTCCTCGGACATGCCGCCGTCCGCCGACCCCCCGGCGGCCGCCCCCTGGACCCGCCCCTCCTCGGCGCGCACCCCCGCGATCCCATGGTCCCGCCCCGCGGTGGCCCCTGGCCCGCCGCTCCGCCCCGACCGCGCTCGGCGCGCCGGCCTCCGGTCCCGCGCCGGCACCCCCGTGCCGCCACCCGCCCCGTACCGGAACACGCCGCGCCGGCCCTCGCCCCGCACCGGCACCCGGGTATCGGCCCCCGCCCCGCGTCGGTTCCGTTCAGCACCGGCACCCGGGTGTCAGTCCTCGCCCCGCGTCGGCACCCGCCCCGCGCCGGCACCCGGGTGTCGGCACACGCCGCGTACGGCATACGCCGTGTCGGCCCGCGCCCCGCCCGCGGCCGTGCTCAGGCCCGCGGCGGCCGTCCGGGAGCCGGAGCCGTCCCTCCATCCGACCGGGAGTCCGCTCCCTCCCGCGACGGGTCGGGGGCTCCGCGCAGCAGGGCCGTGAGGAGGCGGACGGCGCCGCGCTTGTGCAGGGGGTCGTTGCCGTTGCCGCACTTGGGGGACTGGATGCAGGAGGGACAGCCGGCGTCGCACTCGCAGGAGGCGATGGCCTCGCGGGTCGCGGTGAGCCAGGCGCGGGCGGTGTGGAAGGCGCGCTCGGCGAAGCCCGCGCCGCCGGGGTGGCCGTCGTACACGAAGACCGTCGGGAGGAGGGTGTCGGGATGCAGCGGCACGGAGACGCCGCCGATGTCCCAGCGGTCGCAGGTCGCGAAGAGCGGCAGCATGCCGATGGAGGCGTGCTCGGCGGCGTGCAGGGAGCCGCCGAGGATCTCCGGGGTGATCCGGGCCTCGTCCAGCTGGTCCTCGGTGACCGTCCACCACACCGCGCGCGTGCGCAGCGTACGAGGAGGGAGGTCGAGCTTCGTCTCGCCCAGGACCTCGCCGGTGATCAGGCGCCGGCGCAGGAAGGAGACCACCTGGTTGGTGACCTCGACGGAGCCGTAGCAGAGCCGGCCCGCGCCCCAGGGGATCTCGGTGTCGGTCTCCAGGACGGAGATGGCGGTCGTGTCGCGGGCGACCGTGGAGTAGGGCGGGTCGGCCTGCTCGACCAGGGCGACCGAGTCCTCCAGGTCGAGGGAGCGCACCAGATGGGTGCGTCCCTGGTGGAGGTGGACCGCGCCCTCGTGGACGGTGGAGTGCGCGGCGGCCGCGTCGACCGTGCCGAGCAGGCGGCCCGTGCCCTCCTCCACGATCTGCACCGGGCGGCCGCCCGCGCCGCGGATGTCGGTGAGGTCGGCGGCCCGTTCCCGGCGGGTCCAGTGCCAGGCCCGGGTCCGCCGGCGCAGCAGTTTCGCGGCCTCCAGCTGCGGCAGCACGTCCGCGCAGGCGGGACCGAACAGGGCGAGGTCCTCGTCGGTCAGCGGGAGTTCCGCGGCGGCCGCGCACAGGTGCGGGGCGAGCACATAGGGGTTGTCGGGGTCGAGGACGGTCGACTCCACCGGCTGGTCGAACAGGGCTTCGGGGTGGTGGACGAGGAAGGTGTCCAGCGGGTCGTCGCGGGCGATGAGGACCGCGAGGGCGCCCTGCCCGGCACGGCCCGCGCGGCCCGCCTGCTGCCACAGCGAGGCCCTCGTGCCCGGGTACCCGGCGATCACCACCGCGTCCAGGCCCGAGACGTCCACGCCCAGCTCCAGGGCCGTGGTCGCGGCCAGCCCGAGGAGTTCTCCGGAGTGCAGGGCGCGCTCCAGGGCACGGCGCTCCTCGGGGAGGTAACCGCCGCGGTAGGCCGCGACTCGCCGGACCAGGGAGCGGTCCACCTCGGCCAGTTTCTCCTGGGCGATCACCGAGATCAGTTCGGCGCCGCGCCGGGAGCGTACGAAGGCGACCGAGCGCACGCCCTGCACGGTCAGGTCGGTCAGCAGGTCGGCGGCCTCGGCGGTGGCGGTTCGCCGTACGGGCGCGCCCTTCTCGCCGTGCAGCTCCGTGAGCGGGGGCTCCCACAGGGCGAAGACCAGCTCGCCGCGCGGGGAGGCGTCGTCGGCGACCTCCACCACGGGCAGGCCGGTCAGCCGGCGGGCGGCGACGGCGGGCTCGGCGGCGGTCGCGGAGGCCAGCAGGAAGACGGGCGAGGAGCCGTAGCGGGCGCAGACGCGGCGCAGCCGGCGCAGCACCTGGGCGACGTGCGAGCCGAAGACTCCCCGGTAGGTGTGGCACTCGTCGATGACGACGAACTTCAGCGACTTCAGGAAGGAGGACCAGCGCGGGTGGGAGGGCAATATCCCGCGGTGCAGCATGTCGGGGTTGGTGAGGACGTAGTTGGCGTACTGGCGGACCCACTCGCGTTCCTCGTAGGGGGTGTCGCCGTCGTACACGGCGGGTCGGACCGCGGTGCCCAGGGGTTGTGAAAGTTCCTTCACCGATCGGCACTGGTCGGCCGCGAGCGCCTTGGTGGGGGAGAGGTACAGCGCGGTGGCCCCTCGGCCGTTCGGCGCCCCCGATCCCTCCAGAAGGGTGGACATCACGGGGACGAGATAGGCGAGGGACTTGCCGGAGGCGGTGCCGGTGGCGACGACCACCGAGTCGCCGTCCAGGGCGTGCTCGGCGGCCAGCGCCTGGTGCGCCCAGGGATGCTCGATGCCGCACTCCCGGACGGCCGCGATCACCTCGGACCGAATCCGGTCAGGCCAGACGGCATGGCGGCCCGTGCGCGGGGGCAAGTGCTCCGTATGAGTGATGCGCGCGGCCCGGCTCGGTCCGGAGGCGAGCCGGCCCAGGACAGCGCCCGGCGACGGGCGGGACCCCGGGTCCGGCACGGGTCGATCGGATCGGTGATTCTTGGCCATCGGCACCGAGTGTGTCACTGGCGTGACGGACAATGGGGTCAAGGCGTCGTGCACGCATGCCGGTAAGTGATTGAATGCCATCGCGGCTGGCGTTGCGTCCCGAGGGCCGCAAGCCGAGGTGCCCGAGGGGCGACCGCTCGATAGCAAGGTGCTGGAGGATCCGTGGACCTGTCCCTGTCGACCCGTACCGTCGGCGATCGTACGGTCGTCGAGGTCGGTGGCGAAATCGATGTATACACCGCGCCCAAGCTGCGCGAGCAGCTGGTCGAGCTGGTGAACGACGGCAATTTCCACCTCGTCGTCGACATGGAGGGCGTGGACTTCCTCGACTCCACCGGACTCGGCGTGCTGGTCGGCGGCCTGAAGCGAGTGCGCGCCCATGAGGGCTCGCTGCGCCTGGTCTGCAACCAGGAGCGCATTCTCAAGATCTTCCGCATCACCGGCCTCACCAAGGTGTTCCCGATCCACACCTCGGTCGAGGAAGCGGTGGCGGCCACCGACTGAGCCTGCCCGGCCGGCCCGTTCGCGGGCCGGGCCCGCGGCCGACCGGCCGACTCCGGGCCACCGGCCGTCCTCCCGGACGGCCGGTGGCCGGACCGCGGACCGGTGGGCCGGCGGTGGGTTCCGCCTGGTTCCGGCCGGTTCCGGCCGATCCCCGACGTCGTAGGGGTACGTGCCGGGTGTGCCCGGGTGGATCCGGGTATCGAAGTTCATGAGGGGCGGGCCCGGCGAGTCCGCCCGATCGCAGTTCCCGTAGTCGCGAGGGGGATGCATGGCCACCGTCGAACTCCGCTTCAGCGCGCTGCCGGAGCACGTCCGGACCGCCAGGCTGGTGGCGGCCGCGGTGGCGCGCAGAGCCGGAGTGGACGAGGCGGTCCTGGACGAGGTGCGCCTCGCCGTCGGCGAGGCGTGCTCCCGTGCCGTGGGGCTCCACCAGACCAGCGGCATCGACGCGCCCGTGAAGGTGGCGCTGATCGAGGAGGAGAAGCAGTTCTCCATCGAGGTCGGCGACGAGGCCCCGCACGCGGTCCCCGCCGAGCGGGTGTCCCGGGGCGGCGCCGCCGCGGACGCGGACGTGGAGGCCGAGGAGGACGAGATGGGCCTCGCGGTCATCAGCGGTCTCGTGGACGACGTCGAGGTCACCACCGGGGAGAACGGCGGCCTGATCCGCATGACCTGGCCCGCCACCTCCCAGGCCGTCACCGTCGGCTGACGCCGCGCCCGTCGGCCGAGGCCGTCTCCCGAAGAACACGAACACACGATCAGGGCCCTGCCGAGCAGGGCCCTGATCGTGTTTCGGGCAGATCGTTTCCGATGCCCCGGAAGACGTCCCCGGAATTCGTGAAGGAATTCACGATCAATAGCCGTATCATTCGATCAAGATTCAATGGGACCGCCGGTGTCCGTCAATGCTTTTGAGGCGTTACCTCTTTTGGGGTTGCTCATCGGAGCGTGCGGGCCAATTCTGTTTACGGTGCTCTTTTGACATCACTCGGGGGTACCTACAATCCGTCCACATCTTGAGCTCAGCCCAAGCGTCAAGGAGGACGAATGGCGGGGCTTTCTTACCCCTCTGAGTTGGACCACCCCACATACCTCGCAGCCGCGGTGCTCACCAACGGCAACCGGGTCATCGTGGCCGTCATCGCGGCCGTAGCCCTCGCCGCGCTGGTGGTCGCGGGGATCCTGGTGCGCCAGGTACTCGCCGCCGGCGAGGGCACCGACACCATGAAGAAGATCGCCGAAGCGGTCCAGGAAGGCGCCAAGGCGTATCTCGCACGGCAGCTGCGCACGCTCGGCGTATTCGCCGTCGTCGTCTTCTTCCTGCTTCTGCTGCTTCCCGCGGACGACTGGAATCAGCGGGCCGGGCGTTCGGTGTTCTTCCTGATCGGTGCGGTGTTCTCGGCCGCCACCGGCTATATCGGCATGTGGCTCGCGGTACGGAGCAATGTGCGGGTCGCCGCCGCGGCCCGGGAGGCGACCCCGGGCGAGGGCGAACCCGAAAAGGATCTGACGGCCGTCTCGCACACCGCGATGAAGATCGCATTTCGCACGGGCGGTGTGGTCGGCATGTTCACGGTGGGCCTCGGCCTGCTGGGCGCCTCCTGTGTGGTGCTGGTCTACGCCGCCGACGCGCCGAAGGTCCTCGAGGGCTTCGGCCTCGGCGCGGCCCTGATCGCGATGTTCATGCGTGTCGGCGGCGGCATCTTCACCAAGGCCGCCGACGTCGGCGCCGACCTGGTCGGCAAGGTCGAGCAGGGCATTCCGGAGGACGACCCGCGCAATGCCGCCACCATCGCCGACAACGTGGGCGACAACGTCGGCGACTGCGCGGGCATGGCGGCCGACCTCTTCGAGTCGTACGCCGTCACCCTGGTGGCCGCGCTGATCCTCGGCAAGGCCGCCTTCGGCGACTCCGGGCTCGCCTTCCCGCTTCTGGTGCCCGCCATCGGCGTGATCACCGCGATGATCGGCATCTTCGCGGTCGCCCCCCGGCGCTCCGACCGCAGCGGCATGACCGCGATCAACCGCGGCTTCTTCGTCTCCGCGGTGATCTCCCTCGCGCTGGTCGCCGTCGCGGTCTTCGTCTACCTGCCGTCAAGCTACGCCGGCCTCTCCGGCGTGACGGACACGGCGATCAAGGGCAAGGACGGCGATCCGCGGATCCTCGCCCTGGTCGCGGTGGCCATCGGCATCCTGCTCGCCGCCGTCATCCAGCAGCTGACCGGCTACTTCACCGAGACCAACCGGCGCCCGGTCCGCGACATCGGCAAGACCTCCCTCACCGGTCCCGCCACCGTCGTCCTGTCCGGCATCTCGGTCGGTCTGGAGTCCGCCGTCTACACCGCGCTGCTCATCGGGCTCGGCGTGTACGGCGCGTTCCTGCTCGGCGGTACGTCGATCATGCTCGCGCTGTTCGCCGTCGCGCTGGCCGGCACCGGCCTGCTGACCACGGTCGGCGTGATCGTCGCCATGGACACCTTCGGGCCGGTCTCCGACAACGCGCAGGGCATCGCCGAGATGTCCGGCGACGTCGAGGGGGCGGGCGCGCAGGTGCTCACCAACCTGGACGCGGTCGGCAACACCACCAAGGCGATCACCAAGGGCATCGCCATCGCCACCGCCGTGCTCGCGGCGTCGGCGCTCTTCGGGTCGTACCGCGACGCGATCACCACCAATGTGCAGGACGTCGGGGAGAGGCTCACCGGGCCCGGCGCGCCGCTGAGCCTGTCCCTGGACATCTCGCAGCCCAACAACCTGGTCGGCCTCATCGCGGGCGCCGCGGTCGTGTTCCTCTTCTCCGGACTCGCCATCAACGCCGTGTCGCGGTCGGCGGGTTCGGTGGTGTTCGAGGTGCGGCGGCAGTTCCGCGAGAAGCCCGGGATCATGGACTTCACGGAGAAGCCCGAGTACGGCAAGGTCGTCGACATCTGCACCAAGGACGCCCTGCGGGAGCTGGCCACGCCCGGTCTGCTCGCGGTGATGGCGCCGATCTTCGTCGGGTTCACGCTCGGCGTCGGCTCGCTCGGCTCCTACCTGGCCGGCGCGATCGGCGCGGGCACACTGATGGCGGTCTTCCTCGCCAACTCCGGCGGCGCCTGGGACAACGCCAAGAAGCTGGTGGAGGACGGCCACCACGGCGGCAAGGGCAGCGAGGCGCACGCGGCCACGGTGATCGGCGACACGGTCGGGGACCCCTTCAAGGACACCGCGGGTCCGGCGATCAACCCGCTGCTCAAGGTCATGAACCTGGTCTCGCTGCTCATCGCGCCCGCGGTGATCAAGTTCTCCTACGGCAACGACAAGAACCTCGGTGTGCGGATCGGGGTCGCGATCCTCGCGCTGCTGGTCATCGGCACGGCCGTGTACATCTCCAAGCGGCGCGGCATCGCCGTCGGCGACGACGAGAGCGCCGAACGGGTCGCCAACTCGGCCGACGCGGCGGTGGTTTCGTAGGTTCCGGGAGACGGCCTGCGCGGAGAGCGGGCGGGCGGCGCGTGCGCAAGACGTGCCGCCCGCCCGTTCGTGTGCGCGGAAACGGCGCAGTCGTGAGCCTTCTCTCGCGCAAAAAGTAATAAAAGGTACCTAGGGGGCGATCGGTGTGCGGAGGGTGTGCGTCCGCCGTGTAGGGTCCGGGGCCCGAGAGCCATGGAAGGGACCAATCCGGTGAACAAGAAGCTCGCGGCCGCGCTGTCCGGCGGTGCGGTACTGGTGGTGGCGCTGTCGGGATGCAGCAGCAACAGCGCCCCCAAGGGGCCCGACCCCAAGCTGGTCGCCTGGGCCAAGTCGGTGTGCGACGCCGTGCCCGCGCAGGACGCGAAGATCAAGGCGGCGAACGCGGCGATCTCCACGACGGCCGCCGACACCGCCAAGCCCGAGACGCTGCAGAAGACCGACTCCAAGGCCTTCCAGGACATGGCCGACGGCTACAAGGCGATCGCCACGGCCGTCAACGAGGCCGGCGCGCCCCCCGGGGTCTCCGGCGGCGCCAAGCGGCTCGGCGATGTCGTGAAGAGCTTCAACAGCCTCGCGGCCTCCTACGGCGACCTGAAGAAGCAGGTCGACCAGCTGAACACCAAGGACCAGGCGAAGTTCGCCTCCGGGCTGCACGACGTCGCCCAGCAGATGACCGAGCTGGAGAAGAAGCACCAGAGCGGCACGGAGTCCCTGAAGAACCTCCAGCAGGGCGAGGTGCAGGACGCCATCGCCCAGCAGCCGAGCTGCAAGAAGGTCGCCTCCTCGGCGTCGTCGTCGGCGTCCGCGGCCTCCACGGCGGGCTGACCGGCGCACGAGCGCGCGGGGGACGGCGGCCCGGCCGTCCCCCCGGGCCCGGCCGTCCCCCCGGGCCCGCCCGGGACACACGGGACACAATGGGACCGTGACTGACTCCGGACTCGCCCCCCTGCCCGCCGCCGACCGTCCCGAGGCCGCCGCGCGGCTGCGGGACGCGCTGCTGGCCGCCTCCTTCACCGCCGACGGGCTGCTCGAACTGCTCGGCGCGCCCGCGTACGCGGCGCTGGCCCGCAGCGAGACCGTGCCCGCGCTGAGGGCGACCCGTGGCGACACGCCGCTGGAGACCCTCGTACGGCTCTTCCTGTTGCAGCAGCCCGTGGCGCACGCGCGCGTGGCCGCCGTGCTCCCCGTCGAGGAGGCCGTCGAGGCCGGGTGGCTCATGCGGGTGGGCGGCGACGAGCTGGCCGCCACCGTGGACGTGCGGCCGTACGGCGGGCCCGGCGGCGAGGACTGGTTCATCGTGTCCGACCTGGGCTGCGCGGTCGGCGGCGCGGGAGGCATCGGACAGCAAGCCGAGGGCGTCGTCCTCGGCGTCGGCGGCGCCTCCACCACCCTCGCCGGCATCACCGTGCGCACCCCCGTCGCCGCGGCCCTCGACCTCGGCACCGGCTCCGGCATCCAGGCGCTGCACGCCTCCCGGCACGCCACGCGCGTGACGGCGACCGATCTCAACCCGCGCGCGCTGCACATCACGGCGCTCACGCTCGCTCTGTCCGGCGCGCCCGCCGCCGAGCTGCGCGAGGGCTCCCTGTTCGAACCGGTGCGCGACGACGAGAAGTTCGACCTCATCGTCTCCAACCCGCCCTTCGTCATCTCCCCCGGCGCCCGGCTCACCTACCGCGACGGCGGCATGGGCGGGGACGATCTGTGCCGCTCGCTCGTCCAGCAGGCGGGAGAACGGCTGAACGAGGGCGGATTCGCGCAGTTCCTCGCCAACTGGCAGCACGTGGCGGGGGAGGACTGGCAGGACAGACTCAGGTCGTGGGTGCCGCGCGGGTGCGATGCCTGGATCGTGCAGCGCGAGGTGCAGGACGTCACGCAGTACGCCGAGCTGTGGCTGCGGGACGCCGGGGACCACCGCGGGGACCCGGCGGACTACCAGGCGCGCTACGACGCCTGGCTCGACGAGTTCGAGGCGCGCAAGGTCAAGGCGGTCGGCTTCGGCTGGATCACCCTGCGCAGGACCGGTGCGGCCGAGCCCTCCATCACGCTGGAGGAGTGGCCGCATCCCGTCGAACAGCCCCTCGGGGACACCATCCGGGCGCACTTCGAACGCCTCGACTACCTGCGCGAGCACGACGACGCGGCGCTGCTCGCCCATCACTTCCGGCTGGTCGGCGAGGTGGTGCAGGAACAGGTCGGGCTGCCCGGCGCCGAGGACCCGGAGCACGTCGTCCTGCGACAGCACCGCGGCATGCGCCGCGCGACCAAGGTGGACACGGTGGGCGCCGGGTTCGCGGGCGTGTGCGACGGCACGCTCAGCGCGGGCCGCATCCTGGACGCCATCGCCCAGCTGATGGGCGAGGACTCGGTACGGCTGCGCGCCCAGACCCCCGCCCAGATCCGGCTGCTCGTGGAGCAGGGCTTCCTGGAGCCGGTGGGCTGAGACGCCCGCGCGCGGAAGGTGCCTGCGGCGTCTCCCGCGCGCGGCGGCGGGCCCGCGCCGTGTCCCGCGTGCCGCAGGGGGACCGTCTCCCGCGTGCCGCGGCGGGCCCGCGCCGCGGCACGCGGCGGTGGCAGCGGCCCGCGTGCGCGGCGGGCCGTCTCGTGCCGCCGCCGCGCCACGCCTCCGGCGTTTGCCTGCGACGTACCACCGGCGTCTCCCGCCCGGCAAGCCCTGGCGTCTTCTGCCTCGCAGGCCCCGGGCGTATGCCTGCGACACGCCACCGGCGTCTCCCGCCCCGGACGCCCCGGCCGTATGCCTGCGACGTACCACCGGCGTTTCCCGCCCCGGACGCCCCGGCCGTATGCCTGCGACGTACCACCGGCGTTTCCCGCCCCGGACGCCCCGGCGTACCCCCCGCCTCGCGGCGCCGCCCGGCCCGCCCCGGCGCAGGGCCGACGAAACAGGCCGGCGTATGCCTTCGGCACACCCGCGTGGCCCGCCGATCGCAGAACGGCCGGAAAAATACGGCTCCCGTGGCGAAGACGCACCCCTCCGCGCCCCTCGCCCGGTCCGGCCCCCGCCCCGCCGGTCTCCCGTTCACCCCGATGTCGCCCGTCCGTCGCCCGTGCGTGTCACTCTCCCCCGCGGGACGGAGCCGGAAGGGGTGGGGAACGATGGAGCGCGGGCCGGCGATCTTCACGGGGGTGGTGTTCGCCCTGTTCGGAGGCGTCCTCCTGGTGTGGACCGGGATCCGGCTGCGGCGCGGTGAGCCGGTGGCCCACGGTGTGAACCGGGTCGCATCGGCCACGGTCGCGAGCGTGGCCGGAACGCTCGCGCTGGCCGTCGGCGGCTACTGCCTCACCCGCCTCTGACGTCGGCGGGCGTCCCTTCCCGGGCGGGTGGGGAGAGTAAGAGGAGCATCACGCTCCGGACAGGCCCGGACGGGGTACCCGGGACTCCGGGCGGCAGGAATACCGGTAGTCGGGTTACCGTTCGAGTGGCCGTTGTGGGCTTTTCCCGTTTGACACGGGGGCGGGATGTACCGTCACACTCCGCAGCGTCACACGTGCCAGCAGTACGTTGCGACCCCGGGACCAAGGCCTGGGGAGGCCACAGCGTCGACCGGAGAGAAGAGCGAAGTTGTCCCCGACCAGCGAGACCGCACAGGGCGGCCGCCGACTCGTCATCGTCGAGTCGCCTGCCAAGGCGAAGACGATCAAGGGCTACCTCGGCCCCGGCTACGTAGTCGAAGCGAGCGTCGGGCACATCCGCGACCTTCCCAACGGCGCCGCCGAGGTGCCCGAGAAGTACACCGGCGAGGTGCGCCGCCTCGGCGTGGACGTCGAGCACGACTTCCAGCCGGTCTACGTGGTCAACGCGGACAAGAAGGCTCAGGTCAAGAAGCTCAAGGACCTGCTGAAGGACTCCGACGAACTCTTCCTGGCCACCGACGAGGACCGGGAGGGCGAGGCCATCGCCTGGCACCTCCAGGAGGTCCTGAAGCCGAAGATCCCGGTCAAGCGGATGGTCTTCCACGAGATCACCAAGGACGCGATCCGCGAGGCCGTCGCCAACCCGCGCCAGCTCAACCAGAAGCTGGTCGACGCCCAGGAGACCCGCCGCATCCTCGACCGCCTCTACGGCTACGAGGTCTCCCCGGTGCTGTGGAAGAAGGTCATGCCCCGGCTGTCGGCCGGCCGTGTCCAGTCCGTCGCGACCCGGCTCGTGGTCGAGCGGGAACGCGAGCGCATCGCCTTCCGCTCCGCCGAGTACTGGGACCTCACCGGCACCTTCGGGACCGGCCGCGCGGGCGACCCGTCCGACCCGTCGTCGCTGGTCGCGCGCCTGCAGACCGTCGACGGACGGCGTGTGGCGCAGGGCCGTGACTTCGACTCCCTGGGGCAGCCGAAGACCGCGAACACCCTCCACCTGGACGAGGCGACCGCCCGCGCGCTCGCCGCCGCCCTGGAGAACACCCGCTTCTCCGTGCGCTCGGTGGAGTCCAAGCCGTACCGCCGCTCGCCGTACGCGCCGTTCCGTACGACGACGCTCCAGCAGGAGGCCAGCCGCAAGCTCGGTTTCGGCGCGAAGGCGACCATGCAGGTCGCCCAGAAGCTGTACGAGAACGGCTACATCACGTACATGCGTACGGACTCCACGACGCTGAGCGAGACCGCCGTCGCGGCCGCCCGCGCCCAGGTCACGCAGCTGTACGGCGCCGACTACCTGCCCCCGCAGCCGCGCACGTACGCGGTGAAGGTGAAGAACGCGCAGGAGGCGCACGAGGCGATCCGGCCCTCGGGTGATCGTTTCCGCACGCCCGCGGAGACCGGCCTGACCGGCGACCAGTTCAAGCTGTACGAGCTGATCTGGAAGCGGACCGTCGCCTCCCAGATGAAGGACGCGACCGGCAACAGCGTGACCGTCAGGATCGGCGGCACCGCCGCCGACGGCCGGGACGTGGAGTTCAGCGCCTCCGGCAAGACGATCACCTTCCACGGCTTCCTCAAGGCCTACGTCGAGGGCGCCGACGACCCGAACGCCGAGCTGGACGACCGCGAGCGCCGGCTGCCGCAGGTCGCCGAGGGCGACGCGCTGTCCGCCGACGAGATCACGGTCGACGGCCACGCCACCAAGCCCCCGGCGCGCTACACCGAGGCATCCCTGGTCAAGGAGCTGGAAGAGCGCGAGATCGGCCGCCCGTCGACCTACGCGTCGATCATCGGCACGATCCTCGACCGCGGTTATGTCTTCAAGAAGGGCACGGCCCTCGTGCCGTCCTTCCTGTCCTTCGCCGTCGTGAACCTTCTGGAGAAGCACTTCGGCCGGCTGGTCGACTACGACTTCACCGCCAAGATGGAGGACGACCTCGACCGGATCGCCCGCGGCGAGGCCCAGGCCGTGCCGTGGCTGAAGCGCTTCTACTTCGGCGAGGGCACCATCAGCGGCGCAGCGGCCGACGCGGGCAACGGCGACGGCGACCACCTCGGCGGCCTCAAGGAACTGGTCACCGACCTGGGCGCGATCGACGCCCGCGAGGTGTCCTCGTTCCCGGTGGGCAACGGCATCGTGCTGCGGGTCGGCCGCTACGGGCCGTACATCGAGCGCGGCGAGAAGGACACCGAGCAGCACCAGCGCGCCGACATCCCGGACGACCTGGCGCCGGACGAGCTGACCGTCGAGCTGGCCGAGAAGCTGCTGGCCGAGCCCAGCGGCGAGATCGAGCTGGGCACCGACCCGGCCACCGGCCACGCGATCGTCGCCAAGAAGGGCCGCTACGGCCCCTACGTCACCGAGGTGCTCCCCGAGGGCACCCCGAAGACCGGCAAGAACGCGGTGAAGCCGCGTACCGCCTCCCTCTTCAAGTCCATGTCGCTGGACACGGTGACGCTGGACGACGCCCTGAAGCTGATGTCGCTGCCGCGCGTCGTCGGCGCCGACGCCGAGGGCCAGGAGATCACCGCCCAGAACGGCCGCTACGGCCCGTACCTCAAGAAGGGCACGGACTCGCGCTCGCTCCAGACCGAGGACCAGCTCTTCACGATCACGCTGGAGGAGGCGCTGGCGATCTACGCCCAGCCGAAGCAGCGTGGGCGGGCCGCGGCCAAGCCGCCGCTGAAGGAACTGGGCGAGGACCCGGTGTCCAAGAAGCCGGTCGTGGTCAAGGACGGCCGCTTCGGGCCGTACGTCACCGACGGCGAGACCAACGCGACCCTGCGCTCCGGCGACAGCGTCGAGACGATCACCCCGGAGCGCGGCTTCGAGCTCCTCGCCGAGAAGCGCGCGAAGGGCCCGGCCAAGAAGACCGCGAAGAAGGCGGCGGCCAAGAAGACGGCCCCGGCGAAGAAGACCGCCGCGAAGAAGACGGCGGCGAAGAAGACCGCCGCCAAGAAGACGACGGCGACGAGGTCGACGGCTTCCGGCGCGGAGGACTGAGCGTCCTCCGGCGCGGGGACCGAGAACCCACGCGTCTCGTTTCGCCCCGTACACGCCCCGGCATCACTTTGGTGTCGGGGCGTGCGCATGCCAGGAGTGCGAGGTGTGGTGTCCGTGGCTGCGGATAGGCTGAACGCATGACGCGAGCCGAGCACCCAACGGCCCACACTCCAGAACCGGACGACGCCCTGGTCGCGGACTCCCGCGAACGCGCCGTACGCTCCCTGCTGCGCCGACCGCAGTTGCGGCGCCTGTGGAGCGCGCAGCTGGTCAGCGGTGTCGGCGACATCCTCGCCCTCCTCGTCCTGGTCCTCCTCGTCCTCCAGGCGGCGATCACCCAGGGCTCGTTCGGCGGCGGCTACCGGGGCGTCGCGTTCGCGGTCGCGACGGTCTTCGCGGCCCGGGGCCTCGCCGCGCTGCTCTTCGGCGCGGTCCTGCTCGGCCCGCTGACCACGCTCACCGCCCAGGAGGGCCCGCTCGACCGCCGCTGGACCATGGTCGGCGCCGACGGCCTGCGTGCCGTGCTGCTGATCATCGCCCCCTTGTGGATCGACTGGTCCCCGGCGAACGCCCCGGCCGTGCTGCTGGTCACCGCCTTCGTCACCGGCGTCGCCGAGCGGCTGTGGACGGTGTGCCGCGAGGGCGCTGCCCCGGCCCTGCTGCCCGCCCCGCCGCCGGAGGGCGCGACCGTGCGGCCGCTGCCCGACCACATGGACGCCCTGCGCCGTCTCGCGCTGCGCACCGGCTTCCTCGCCGTACCGCTGGCCGCCGCCGCCCTGGTCGTCGCCGGCCTGCTCAACAACCTGCTGGGCACCGGCGTGCCGTGGTTCGACCAGCACCACGCGGCCCTCGCGTCGTACGTCGCGGCGGGCCTGTTCGCCGCCTCCCTCTCCCTACTGACCTTCCTGGAGCTGCCCGGCACGCGCACCCCGCGCGCGCGGTCCCCGCTGGAGGGCCTGCGCCGCCCGCGCACCGGCGCCGGTGTCGACAAGGGGCGCACGGGCGCGATCCCGCTGCTCGTCCTCGCCTGCGCCGCCGTGGCCGGCGCCATCGCGGCCGCCGTCTCCGTGTGCGTGCTGCACGCCACCGACCTGGGCGGCGGCCCGGTGCTGTACGGCCTGCTGGTGCTCGGCCTGACCGGCGGCGTCGCCGTCGGCATCCGCACGGCACCCGCGCTGCTGCCCTCGCTGTCCCGTCGCCGGCTGCTGGCCCTGGCGATCGCCTTCACCGGCGTCGCGCTGCTGGCCGCCGGGCTGGTCCCGGACGTCACCACGGTGCTGCTGATCGTCACCCTGGCCGGTCTCGGCGCGGGCATCGCGGCCAACACCGGGCACGCCCTGCTCGACCAGGAGACCGAGGACTACCGCAGGGCGCGCGTCACCGAGCACCTCCAGGCCGTCGTCCGCGTCTTGATAGTTCTCGGCGCGGTGATCGCCCCGGTGGTCGCCGGGCTGATCGGACGGCACCGGCTGGAGAACGGCCGGTTCGTGTTCGCGCACGGCGGCGCCTCGTTCACGCTGATGCTGGTCGGCGCGCTGCTGCTGCCGGTGGCCGCGCTCGTGCTCGCCAAGGTCGACGACCGTTCCGGCATCCCGCTGCGCAAGGATCTCAAGGACGCGCTGCTCGGGGGCGAAGACCCCGTCGAGACGCAGACCGCGAGCGGCTTCTTCATCGCCCTGGAGGGCGGCGACGGCGCCGGCAAGTCCACCCAGGCCGAGGCCCTCGCCGAGTGGATCCGCGCCAAGGGCCACGAGGTCGTGCTCACCCGCGAGCCGGGGGCCACCCCCGTGGGCAAGCGGCTGCGCTCGATCCTGCTGGACGTGTCCTCGGCGGGCCTGTCCCACCGCGCGGAGGCACTGCTGTACGCCGCCGACCGCGCCGAGCACGTCGACACCGTCGTGCGCCCCGCCCTGGAGCGCGGCGCGGTGGTGATCTCCGACCGCTACATCGACTCCTCCGTCGCCTACCAGGGCGCGGGCCGCGACCTGTCCCCGACCGAGATCGCCCGCATCAACCGCTGGGCGACCGACGGCCTCGTACCGCACCTCACCGTGCTGCTCGACGTCTCCCCCGAGGCCGCCCGCGAGCGGTTCACCGAGGCGCCGGACCGGCTGGAGTCGGAGCCCGCCGAGTTCCACGCGCGCGTGCGCGCCGGTTTCCTCACCCTGGCCGCCTCCGACCCCGGCCGCTACCTGGTGGTCGACGCCGGGCAGGAGCCCGAGGCCGTCACCACCGTGATCCGGCACCGCCTCGACACCGTGCTGCCGCTGTCCCAGGCCGAGATCGAGGCCAGGGAGGAGGCGCGCAGGAAGGCCGAGGAGGAGGCCCGCCGCAAGGCCGAGGAAGAGGCCGCGCGCAAGGCCGAGGAGGAGCGCCTGGAGCGCGAGCGCCAGGAGGAGCTGGCCCGGCTGCGGGCCGAGGAGGAGGAGCGCAAGCGCCGCGAGCTGGAGGAGGCGCAGCGCCGCGAGGCCGAGCGGCAGGCGGAGGAGGCCCGGCAGCGGGCGGCCGAGGCGGCCCGGCGCGCCGAGGAGGAGCGGCAGCGGCTGCTCGCCGAGGAGAAGGCCCGCGCCGAGGCGGAGGCGCGCCGCAAGGCCGAGGAGGAGCGCCGCCGCAAGCAGGCCGAGGAAGAGGCCCGGCTGCGCGCGGAGGAGGAGGCCCGGCAGGCCCGGCTCCGCGCCGAGGAGGAGGCCCGGCAGGCCAAGGAGCGTGCCGAGGAGGAGGCCCGGCGCCTGGAGGCGCAGCGCAGGGCGGAGGACGCGCTGCTCCGCGCCGAGGAGGCCCGCCGTCGGGCCGCGGAGGCGGCCGCGGCCGCCGACCTGGCGGCCCGCAGGCCCGGCACCCCCCAGCCGAAGGCCCCGGGCGTGACCGCGGACGCGGCCACGGTGGCCACCCCGGTGGTGTCGCCGGGAGCGGGCACGGAGGAGACGGTGCCCACCCCGGTCCTCTCCCCGGACCAGGACGAGGCGTTCGGCAGCGAGGCCCGCGACTCGGTCTCCGAGGCCGAGACGACCGCCGAACTGCCGCAGCCGCCGGCCGTTCCCGGTGCCGCGGACGAGACGGCCGTGCTGCCGCAGGTGCCCGCCGGCGCCGCCGACGAGACCGCCGTACTGCCCCAGGTGGGCGCGGACGAGACGGCCGTCCTGCCGCCCGTGCGCGACGAGGCCCCGGCGGACCGGATGCCGCGCGGCTTCTTCCGCGACGAGCGGACCGCGGGCCCCGACGGCTCCGAGGACCGCACCCGCGAGATGCCCCGGCCCGGCACCGACGGCACCCGTCGCCGGCCCCGCCCCGACTGGGCCGAGGAGACCCCGCTGGACGACCTGCCGTCGCTGGCGGACGAGCTGCTGGGCTCGTACGACGAGGAGGACGGACCCCGGCGGGGCCGCCGGGGCTGACCCCGGGTCCGTACGGAGCGGCGCTCGTGCCCCGCGTGGAGCAGGGGGCGGGCGCCGCTCCGTGTCGGCGGTGCCGTCGGCGGGCGTCCTCGTGGTCGGCGTTGTCAGAGCCCACCCGCACAATGGAGGTCGGAGCGCGGAGTGTGACGGAAGGGCGGCGTGACCCGTGAGCGTGTGGGACGACCTCGTCGGGCAGGAGAAGGTGAGCGCGGTGCTGGACGCCGCCGCCCGGGACGCCGACGCCCTGGTCACCGCCGCCGCGGCCGACGAGCCGCTGCCGGAGACGTCCCGGATGACGCACGCGTGGCTGTTCACCGGCCCGCCCGGCGCGGGCCGCAACCAGGCGGCCCGGTCCTTCGCCGCCGCCCTCCAGTGCGTCAGCCCCGACCGCGCCCTCGGCGGCGCGCCCGGCTGCGGCTTCTGCGACGGCTGCCACACCGCGCTGCTCGGCACCCACGCGGACGTCTCCACGGTCGCCGCGGTCGGCGCGGAGATCCTGGTGAGGGACATGCGGGACACGGTCCGCAAGTCGTTCACCGCGCCGGCCAACGGGCGCTGGCAGATCATCCTGGTCGAGGACGCCGAGCGGTTAAACGAGAAGTCGGCGAACGCCGTGCTCAAGGCCGTCGAGGAGCCCGCCCCCCGCACGGTCTGGCTGCTGTGCGCCCCCTCCATCGAGGACGTGCTGCCGACCATCCGCTCCCGCTGCCGCCATCTGAACCTGCGCACGCCCTCGGTGGACGCGGTCGCCGACATGCTCGTACGACGCGACGGCGTCGAACCGCAGGCCGCGGCCGCCGCCGCCCGCGCCACCCAGGGACACGTGGACCGCGCCCGCCGCCTGGCCACGGACCCGGCGGCCCGTGAGCGCCGCGCCGCCGTCCTCAGGCTCCCGCTGCGCCTGGACGAGGTCGGCGCCTGCCTCAAGGCCGCCCAGGAACTGGTCGACGCCGCCGCCGAGGACGCCAAGCAGCTCGCCGAGGAGATGGACGGCAAGGAGGCCGAGGAGCTGAAGGCGGCGCTCGGCGCGGCCCAGGGCGGTCGGCTGCCGCGCGGCACGGCGGGCGTGATGAAGGACCTGGAGGACATGCAGAAGCGCCGCAGGACCCGTACCCAGCGCGACAGCCTGGACGTGGCCCTCGGCGACCTCACCACCTTCTACCGCGACGTCCTCGCCCTCCAGCTCGGCTCGCGCGTGGCGATCGCCAACGCGGACGCGCAGGAGGCGCTGGACCGGCTGGCCCGCGGCAGTTCCCCGGAGTCCACCCTGCGCCGCATCGAGGCGGTCGCCGCGTGCCGCGAGGCCCTGGACCGCAATGTGGCGCCGCTGCTGGCGGTGGAGGCGATGACGATGGCGTTGCGGGCGGGCTGACGGTGCCGTTCCGGATGCCGTTCCCGACGCCCCGTCCCCCGTACGGGGCGACAATCCGAACTCCTCGCGTCCGCCGCGTCGCCCAGCGTTACTCTCGCGGGATGCAGACCAGGTCCTCCCCCTTCCGGCCCCGCGGCGGGCGTCCCGCGGCCCGCCCCCGGACCACGGCCCGGCTCACCGCCGCCGCCCTGATGACCGCGGCCCTCCTCGTGTCCGCGTGCTCGCCGGGCAGCAGCTCGATCAGGCCGTCCTCGGCGGCGTCGACGCGGCCCGACGCGGCGGCCGCCCCCGTCCTGGCCCCGCTGCCGCGCGCGATCCCGGCCGCGCTCACGCCGTACTACACGCAGCGGCTCCAGTGGCGCGACTGCGGCGCCCCCGGGTTCCAGTGCGCCACGATGAAGGCCCCGCTGGACTACGCCCGGCCGGGCGCGGGCGACGTACGGCTCGCGGTGACCCGCAAGGCCGCGACCGGCAGCGCCCGGCCGCTCGGCTCGCTGCTGGTCAACCCGGGCGGTCCGGGCGGCTCGGCGGTGGACTACCTGCAGCAGTATGCCGGTCTCGGCTACCCCGCCGAGGTCCGCGCCCGGTACGACATGGTCGCGATGGACCCGCGCGGCGTCGCCCGCAGCGAGCCCGTCGAGTGCCTCGGCGACCGCCAGATGGACACGTACACGCAGACCGACGTCACTCCCGACGACCGGGCGGAGGAGGACGCGGCGGTCGCGGCCGACGAGAAGTTCGCCCGGGCCTGCGGGGCGCACTCGGCGCGGCTGCTGCGGCATGTCTCCACCGTCGAGGTGGCCCGGGACATGGACGTCCTCCGCGCGGCGCTGGGCGACGCGAAGCTGAACTACGTGGGGGCGTCGTACGGCACCTTCCTCGGCGCGACCTACGCCGGCCTCTTCCCGAGCCGGGTGGGCCGCGTGGTCCTGGACGGCGCCCTTGACCCCTCCCTGGACTCCCGCACGGTGAACCTGGAGCAGGCCCGGGGTTTCGAGACGGCGTTCCAGGCCTTCACCGAGGACTGCGTGCGCCGCGCGGACTGCCCGCTCGGGGGCAGCGGTACGACCCCGCGGCAGGCCGCCGACCACCTCAGGAGCTTCTTCCGCAAGCTGGACGGCCATCCCGTCCCGGCGGGCGACCGCGACGGCCGGAAGCTGGGCGAGGCGCTGGCCACCACCGGCGTGATCGCGGCGATGTACGACGAGGGCGCCTGGTCCCGGCTGCGCGCGGCGCTGACCTCGGCGACGAAGGGCGACGGCGCGGCCCTGCTCGCCCTCTCGGACAGCTACTACGAGCGGGACGCGGACGGCCACTACAGCAACCTGATGATGGCCAACAACGCCGTGAACTGCCTGGACCTGCCGCCCGCCTTCACCGGCCCCCGCCAGGTGGAGCAGGCGCGGACCGCGTTCGAGAAGGCGTCCCCGGTCTTCAGCGAGGGGCTGGCCTGGTCCTCGCTGAACTGCGCGTACTGGCCGGTGCGGGCCACGGGCGAACCGCACCGCATCACGGCACGGGGCGCGGCCCCGATCGTGGTCGTCGGCACCGTCCGCGACCCCGCCACCCCCTACCGCTGGGCCCAGTCCCTGGCCCACCAGCTGACCTCCGGCCACCTGCTGACCTACGACGGCGACGGTCACACCGCGTTCCTGCGCGGCAGCAACTGCGTCGACTCCGCGATCGGCACCTACCTCCTCCACGGCACCCCGCCACCCCCCGGCAAACGCTGCTCCTGACCCCCCGCCCCGGCCCCGGCGCCCCCGCCCCGGGGCCGGTACGAAGCACCCCGGAAACTGTGTAGACTTACCGACGTTGCCGATCGCACCCTAGGTGCAGGCAACGCGCCGCTTTAGCTCAGATGGCCAGAGCAACGCACTCGTAATGCGTAGGTCTCGGGTTCGAATCCCGAAAGCGGCTCCGGCAAAGGCCAGGTCACATAGCCCGTGACCTGGCCTTTTGTGTTGCTTGGGGCATGACGCGTCACACGGCAGGGGTGCCGCGAGATGGCTTGCGTGAGCGATGCGTGAGCGATGCGTGAGCGGAGCGGTCCGGTGCCCTACTTCTTGGGCTTCTTCCGCTTGCCCTTCCTCTTGGCCCTGGCCCCGGCTTTCGCCTTGGCCGCCGCCTTCTTCGCGGCCTTACGGGCCTCCTCCGCCTCGGTCTTCCGCTGAAGCGGGACCAGCTTGGCGGTGGCCTCGGCGGCGTTCTTGCCGACTTGGGGCAGGACGCTCTGGTAAATGTCCCGCGTGATGCGGGTGTCGCTGTGCCCGAGAGTGTCCGACACGATCTTCACGTCGATGCCGGCGGCGAGCATGAGCGTGGCCGCCCCGTGCCGGAGGTCGTGCAGCCGGATTGGCGGGAGCCCGGAGGCGGCGACGAGCCGCTCGAAGAGGTCAGTTACCTTCCCGGGATGGAGCCAGGAGCCGTCTTCTTGGGTGAAGACCATGCCGGTGTCCACCCAGGCTGTTCCCCACTCCTCGCGGTCCGCGTCCTGCTGTTCGCGGTGCCGCTTCAGGACGCTGACGGTGTCGTCGTCGAGCGCGACCACGCGGAAGCCGCTGTCCGTCTTGGGCGCGGAGGTCTCGACCTCCCACCCGTCCTGGACGAGCTGGGCGGAGACGGTCAGGGAGTGGTCATCGAGGTTGGTCTCCGACCAGGGTTGCGCGCATGCCTCGCCCCGCCGCAGGCCGCGGAAGGCGATCAGGTGCCACATCGCGTACAGCCGGTCCTCCACGACGAAGTCGAGGAACGCGCCGGTCTGTTTGGGTGTCCAGACCATCACGGGCGAGGGTTTCTCGCCCGTCTGCTCCCACTTGGCGACCCGCGCGTCCGTCCACACCAGAGCCTTCGGCTTGCGCACGGGGTCGAGTTCCACGTGGGCGGCTGGGTTGAAGGTGAGGATCTGCTGGCCGATCGCGTCGTTCAGCGCGGCCCGTAGCGTGGCCTTGATGCGCTGCCGGGTGGCCGGGCCGGTCACGCGCCGGAACGGGGGCATGGCGTCAATCGCCGTCTTCATCGCCTTGCGACGGGCGCGGTTGTCCGTGCCCTTCCACGGCACGGTGGCCAATTCCTCCACCGCGGCACGGCGCTGGGCGTTCTGCTCCAGGATCTCGGCGTTGGCATCGGAGATGGCCGTGAACATGTCGCTGAGATGGCTCACGCGCAGGCGGTCGAGGCGGTGGTGGCCGATCCGGGGCTTCAAGTGGAAGCGGATCGGTCTCGTAGCGGCTGAGTCCCGACTTGCGGATGCGCTTGCCGTCGAGCCATCGGTCGAGCCACTCGCTGACGGTCAGGCGGCCGATCAGGTCCTGACCGGACTTCAGGCGTCGGCGGGTCTCCTCGACATCCGGCAGTGGCGACTTCTCGTCGCCGACCTCTTCCAGCATGGCAGCGATGAGCGCCATGCCCTCGGGGTCGTCGGTGTCGGCGAGGCCGAGCAGGGCGCGGACGTGGTCGAGGTCGGCCTGGGCCGCCTTCAGGGAGTCGTAGCCGGCGCGGCTGAAGGAGCGGCGGGTGCCGTCCTCGTGGGGCGGGAGCTCCTGGCGTATGGAGTACGAGCCGTGCTTACGGTTGGAGAGCTTCGGGCACTTCTTGCCGAGCGGCTTACCGTTGTGAGGGTCGCGGCAGTAGCAGCGGCGGTGGGTGGAACCCTTCAAAGATCATTCTCCTCATCGGTGTTGCCGACGGGTGGGTCGACGTCGGCGAGTTCTGGTGGCAGGTGCGGTGGTGTGCCGCCGTCTTCGCGGATGAAGGCGCGGGCGCTGCGGAGCCGGTACTTGGCTTCCAACACCCTTTCGGCGTAGTCGGCTTGGGCGAGTACGGCTTCCTCGCGTTCGGCCTGGTTGGGTGCCGTCTCGGCTTTCCAGCGCTCGTGCTTCTCGCCTTTCAGAGCGGCCAGGGCGGCGCGCTGGTAGCGGACGTGGGCGCGGAAGTTGCGGAGCATGTCGTCTTCCATGCCGAAGTCCTCCCTGTCGCCGGTGAACCAGTGCATGGCATCCCATGTGGGGTCGGAGTGCTGCAGGGGAAGGCGCTGGACTCGGTCGACGTAGCCGACGGGGTAGAGCAGGCAGATGGGGTAGGTCCGCAGGGCTTCGGCGAGGACGAGGACGTCGACCAGGGGCAGGTTGGCTCGGCGGCCGGATTCCATGTTGGCGATCACGTTGCGCGGGATCGGATGGCCGATCTCCTCGCAGCGGTCGGCCAGGTCCTGGGCGCTCATGCGCAGCTCCTTCCTTCGTCTGCGGACCTCGGCTGCCACCGTGGCCATCACCTGATCCACCCACTCCGGGACGTCGTCCTCGTCATCTCCAGGATCAAAACCGTGTTGTGTCATGGAGACACATTAGCTTCCCGATGATGGTTAGTGATCGCCTGGAGCCGGACGTGATGCCGCGTTCGCCGAGGGCTCACTCATGAACGGAGCACTGCATGCGCAACAAGGAGACCGCCGAGCAGCCCAAGGGCATGACACGAGAAGAGCTGCTGGCCCTGCCCGCCGCCGTTGACCTCGACACCGGCAACCGGGCGCTGGGGCTGGGCCGGAGCAAGGGCTACGAGCTGGCCAAGCGCGGCGAGTACCCGTGCAAGGTCCTGCGGCTGGGCAAGGCGTACCGCGTCGTGACCGCCGACCTGTTGAACCTGCTCGGCCTGGCCGCATGACGACCCGAGCCCATAGCAGACGCTTCTGCGCTGAGCTGACACAGAAACGCTGGACTGTGTCGGGGCGTGGACGTACTGTCCGTGTTCCCTCGCCCCGGCCAAGGAAGCGAGAAAGCCCCCGGCGCGCCAACGCCGGAGGCTCCGCACACTCCACTGCCCGCATTCCAACGAACGACCTGCGTGAGTCGGGCCTGCATGCCCGACGTCACCGGATAAGGAGCTGCCCTGTGCAACCTACGACACCCGAGCCCTATTCCGCACCCGGCAAAGCGGCATGGCCGACAGTCGCCGTGCCCGGCAGGCCCGGCCACGCGCCCGAAGCCGCCCCGGCGGCCGACGAGCGGGCGCCGGATACGGTCCCGGTGGACCAGCCCGCCGAAGAGGCGGTGCCGGACCCGGAGCCGACGTACGGCTCCGAGGTGCTGAACGAACTGCGTGCCCAGATAGCCCAGTTCGTGATCCTGCCCTCCCCGCAGGCGCTGGACGCGGTCACGCTGTGGGTGGCGGCGACGCACCTGCAGCCCGCGTGGCAGCACGCCCCGCGTCTGGCGGTGGTGGGGCCGGCGAAGCGGTGCGGCAAGTCACGGCTGCTGGACGTGCTGACCGAGACGGTCCACGAGCCGATGCTCACCATCAACACCACACCGGCGGCGGTCTTCCGGTCCATCACCGACGAGCCGCCCACCCTGCTGGTGGACGAGGCCGACACCATCTTCGGCACGCCGAAGCAGGCGGAGAAGAACGAGGAGATGCGCGGCCTGCTCAACGCCGGGAACCAACGCAACCGCTACGTCACCCGCGTCGTCGGCAACGACCACACGCCCCACCGGTTCGCCACCTTCGCCATGGCTGCACTCGCGGGCATCGGCGACCTCCCCGACACGATCATGGACCGGTCCGTGGTCATCCGCATGCGTCGCAGGGCCGAGGGCGAGAGCGTCAAGCCCTTCCGCTCCCGCCGCGACACCCCAGCCCTCCACGACCTGCGCGACCGCATCGCCGCATGGGCCCGCCCGATGCTCGACGAGGCCGCCGACATGGAACCGGCGATGCCGGTGGAGGACCGCGCCGCCGACACCTGGGAGCCCTTGGTGATCGTCGCCGACCTCGCCTCCGGACACTGGCCCCGCCTCGCCCGCGTGGCGTGCGCGCAGATGGCCACCGACGAGACGCAGGCCGAGGAGGACCACCCCAGCTCAGCGCGGATCCTGGCCGACATCCGCCGGGTCTTCGTCGCCCAGCGCGAGGTCGACAGCCTCTGCACGGACGAGCTCCTCCACCACCTGCGCCAGGACCCGGAAAGCCCCTGGGCGGAGTGGGGGCGCAGCGGGCTGAGCCCGCGTGACCTGGCCGGGATGCTGGGCGGCTTCGGCATCAAGGCCGGCAACGTCCGCCTTATCGACGGAACCCAGCGCAAGGGCTACACGCGCAACAAGTTCCTCGACGCGTGGCGCCGCTACTGCCCGACCATCCATCCGGTCGACGCCGAGCCCGCCCGCAGCGAGGGCTGACACATCGCCCCGCCCCCGGTTGCCGTCCTTGCCGTCCCTGCCGTAACTCCGCAGGTCAAACGGCATACAGGCAAGACGGCAGCCGGGGCCAAGACGGCAACACGATCATGACCGTCGCGATGCCCACCGGGACGTTGCCCGCATTCGTCTTGTGCCGTCCCGGGTGTCCCCGCCGTATCACCGCAGGTCACAGCGCATGCGACCGGGACGGCAAGACGGATCCGATCCGTCCACGGCCACCAAACCGCAGCCTCACCGCCTGTGCCTGCCCCAAGACGCGCCAGCGCCGCCAGGACGGAACACCGAACCCTGTGCCGTACCGGCCCTGACCTGCGCTTGCAACGGCCAGGACGGCAAAGACGGACCACGCCACCACCCCAGGAGAACCCCGCTTGACCACCCTCTCCACACCCATCCACCGAGACCATCGCCCTGACGAAGGGCGGCCGATGGCGACCAAGCAAGCCGCCGAGCGGTACGCGCTCGTCGCGGCGGGAGTCGTCATCGTGGCGCTCACCGCCGGCGGGTTCTGGCTGTCGTACGCGCATCTCGCGGAGGTCGCCGGACAGCACGGCCTCAAGAGCTCCCCGGTCCGCCAGTGGGCCTGGCCGGCGACCCTGGACGCGTTCATCGTCGCGGGCGAACTGCTCATGCTCCGCGCGGGCCTGCGCCGGGTGACCGACTGGTGGGCGATCACCCTCACCGCCATCGGATCGGTCGGCTCTATCGCGCTTAACGTGGCTGGGGTCAGCGGCACAGGCAACGCCAGCGCCGTGCCCCTGCTCGACTACGTGGTCGCCGCGGTCCCCCCGACCGCCGCGCTGCTGGCCTTCGGCGTTCTGATGCGGCAGATCCACCAGCTCGTCGACCAACCCGCCGACCACTTCGACGCCGCACCCGTCCAGGCGCCGGAACCGCCGGTCACCGCGCCCGCCAAGCCCGCTGAGCCACTGGCCGAGCTGGTCCGGCCCGCTGAGCCTCCGGCCGCCGGTTCCGTCCAGCCGACGGAACCACCGCCCGAGGTTTCGGAGAGCAAGCCGCGCCGTGGCCGCCCGCCCAAGGCCACGCTCGCAGAACTCGTGGAGATCGGCCGGGTCGCCCTCGCTGAGCACGGCACACTCAGCCGGTCCCTTCTCCGGAAGGCAGTTAAGGACAAGGACCTGACGATCAGCAGTCGGCGGCAGACCGAGGTGATGGAGATCCTCCGGCCCGAAATGGAAGCCGCCGCCGAGACCAGTCCGAACAGCGGCTGACCGGAATCCCTGCGGGGTGACCGGAACCCCTTCCGGTCACCCCGGCCAGCGCCCCGTTCGCCGCCCGCTTATCCACATCTGTGGATGGCGTGCTGACTACCAGCACTGAGCCAGTTCTTCCCCGCCGACCTGCCTCCCCCGCCTCTTCCGGAGAACCGCCCGTGACGCACGACCCGCACCGTCCCGACCACACTCCCGACGAGCCGCTGCCGCTGACGAAGTCCCCTACGCTGATGGGGCGTTTGCGCCGCGCGTTCGGACGGGCTGCCCCTGGCGGAGCCAGTAGTACCCCGAGTCCGACTCAAGGCCGGTCTTCGGGGATCTCCGCCCCGGGGGTGGCGGAGACGGCCCAGCGCCAGGGGGCGCCGGGCGAGGAGGTCGGAGCCGAGGGCGGCCCCGACGGGGACACGCTCCACGCCGTACAGCACGAGATTCTGCGCCCCGTCCGTGCCGCCGAGCCTCCCGCGCACAGTGTCCAGCCGACCATCCGCCGATTCACCGGAGACAAACGCACGGAGCGTATCGGCCCTCTGCGTTTCACCACCGGTCAGCTCGCTCAGCTTGAGGAAGCCACCGCCGAGCATGGCTACAAGGGCGCGGGCGGCTTCGCCGCCGATGTCGTCGTCGCCTTCATCACCGGCCGGTTCACCGCCAACCTGCCGCTGTCCGAAGACCGCCGCCGCACCCATATGTTCCGGGCCCAGGTACTGCGCGAACTCAACCGGATCGGTGTCAACGTCAACCAGATCGCCCGCGCCCTCAACAGCGACCTCACCCCACCCGACGTACGCCACCGCCTCGAAGAACTCCACGAGCTGCTGGAGCTGATCGCCGAGGCTCTGCGCGCTCCCGTCGACACGATGGAGGTCTGACCGGAATGATCGCCGCCATCAAGCCCGCCGGATCCAGGACCCGCGGACTGCTCGCCTACCTTTACGGTCCCGGCCGGCACGACGAGCACTTCGACCCGCACATCGTGGCCGCCTTCACGATGCTCGGTATGCCTGACCCCGGCCGTGACGAGAACGCGACGCTCACCGAACTCGCCCGCCACCTCGATGAGCCGGTACAGCTGCGCAACAGCGAATTCGGCAAGCCGGTCACCGACCATGTATGGCACTGCGCCGTCCGTGCGGCACCCGAGGATCGGCAGCTCTCGGATGCTGAGTGGGGAGAGATCGCAGGTCACATCGTGCACGCAGCCGGCATCGCACCCGAAGGCGACGACCTGGCCTGTCGCTGGATCGCAGTCCGCCACGCGGACGATCACATCCACGTCCTCGCCACCACCGTCCGCGAAGACGGCCGTCGCCCAAACTCCACAACAACGGCATCCGCGTCGGCAACGCATGCCGCGAGATCGAAAAGGACTACGGGCTACGCCAGTTGAAGAAGGGCGATGGAACCGGCAGCCGCCGCCCCACCCAGGCCGAGATGCACAAGGCCGACCGCCTCGGCTGGGAGCAGACCAGCCAGCAGTGGCTGGAAGACCGTATCCGAGCCGCCATCCCGCACGTCACCGACACCGAGGAACTGCTCACGTACCTCGACGCTGACGGCGTCGAGGTCAAGCCCCGCCGCGGCTCTTCCGGAGACCTCCTCGGCTACGCAGTCGGCCGCCCCGGCGACGAGAACGACAAGGGGGAGCAGATCTATCGAGCTGGCGGAAAGATCGCTCCCGACCTCAGCCTCCCCAAACTGCGGGCCCGCCTGGAGGCAGCAACATTCGAGGAGCACCCCACCGCGCGGCGCACCCGGCACACCACCCCCTGGCACCAGGCCACCGACGCCCTCGACACCCTTCACGCCGAGCTCGCCGGCGCCACCGGTGACGAATCCGGCAGGGATGAGCGAGCCCAGGCCCACATCGCCGCGCTCGGTGAACTGATCGAGGCCACCGCACAGCACGCCCCCGCGAACCTGCGCATCGAACTCCAATCAGCATCACGGGTGTTCGCCCGCGCCCAACGCTCCCAGATCCGTGCCGAAGGCCGAGCCGCCGACACCGTACGCCTCGCAGCCCGCGACATCATCCACACCGCCACCGGATCGGACGGCAGCGCGCTCGCGGCCCTGCTCGCCGCCATGGTCTGGGCGGCGGTCCTCGCGCAGCGCTGGCACGAGGCGAAGAATCACGCCCACCAGTCCGACGCCGCCCGCCGGGCCCTTGGCCACCTCCAGACCGCCGCCGACCAGGCCCTCGCCCCCGTGCTCGCCGATCTGGATCGCCGTCTGCCGCGCGAACAGGCCCGCCGCACTCTGGCCCGCGACGTCCGCGCCGCCGTCCCCGACCATGCCGAACGCATCCTCGCCGACGAGAACTGGCCTGCTCTTGCCGCAGTCCTCGCGGATGCGGAGGCCGGTGGCCACAAACCGCACCAGCTCCTCAAGGAGGCCGCCGAGCAACGCGAACTCGACACGGCCCGCCGCCCGGCGCGGGTTTTGATCACGCGCATCCAGCACACCGGCCGCAACCCCGTACGTATCAGCCAAGCCGAAGCCGCACGCATCCGCTCGACGCGGTCGATATCAGCGGCCAGCACTACAGCCTCGGTCCAGCAGCGTCCACCGGAGCCAGTTACCGCTCCGGAGCGAGGGAGCCGCCCTCGGCGGTAGCGATTGCAGGGGGCAGCCATTCGTCGCTCCGGACTGCTGTCACTTCAGACAGACGTTGCCGATGATCGCAGTTCAGGCGCGGCGGCCCCGAGTGCGGCATGGTCGTCGGCAACGGCACGGAGACGAGAAGCCAGAGTGTCTGGGCCGAGCGACGCCAGTGCCCACAGGGCACTGAGCCGGCGTGCGGTCGACCAGATGCCGGTGGTCGGGGGCCGGAAGGCAGCCACGGTGATGTTCCTGGCAGCGAACGGGACGGGGTCGAGATAGGACATGCCGCCGGTCCCGCACAGGTACGCGCGAGCACCCGTCGCGGCGGCCAGGTCGGCGAGTCGGAGGGAGCGGCCCGGTCTGGCGGACAGGAGGCTGCTACTGAGGATCCGGCCACGCCAGCCGAGCAGGTCAAGCAGCACGCGGGTGGAGGTCTCCGCGATCGCCGCGGTCCGCCCTGTGGCGAAGGAATCCAACACAGGGTCCAGGGCCTGGGCGAGGGAGGGCCAGTGTGGGCTGGTTCCGAAGGTCTGCCGCAGCATTCCAGCGGTTCTTCGGCAGGCGAGTTCGACGTCGTCAATCAGCGCGTCTCGGATGAGGGTGGATCGCCCGCTCGGGAGGTGGGTGGGGATGGAGAGCCACTGCTGGCGGTCTGGTTCGTCGATGGCGGCGAGGCGCGCTCGGTGCTGGTAGTCGCGGCGGGTGAACTGCACATCGTCCAGGACGATCCAGTAGTCCGCCGCGAACAGCTTGGCCAGCGTCGTCAGCCTCGGGAACAGATTGGGCTGGTGGATCGCGCACAGCCCGCCGGGAGCAGGCTGCTCACGAGGAGATGAGGCGGCTGGTGAAGCCGGAGCGAATGAGAGATTCGTACGCTGCATGTACGTCCTCGGGGACTTCCTGCTCGATGGCGAATCCGAGCTTCGGATACTCGATGACCCGCTGGAGGTCGCCGGCGAGCATGTCCAGAACGAGCTTCTCGTCCCCGATGCTCTTCAGATAGTCGTCGAACACCAGCGGCTCCGACGCGCAGAGAAACTCGATGTCGGGCCACAGCTTGCGGGCGGTCGCGAACGATCGCCGTTCCATGTACGGCTTGGAGACCAGCAGCACCGTCGTCGGATGGATGCCGGAGGCGGCGAGGACCTCACGGGAGAGCGTGATGTTCTGTCCGGTGTTTGCCGCGTGGGGCTCCAGCAGAATGGCGTCGGCGGGGACACCGAGGTCGATGGCGTGCTCACGGAAGTGGACTGCCTCCCCGCGAGGGAAGACCTTGGCGGTGGTGGGGCTGTTGCCGCCGGTGAACACCAGGGTCTGGAACAGCCCGGCGCGGTACAGCTCGGCGGAGCGGGTTGCGACGCCGAGGTCGTGGCTGCCCAGTCCGATTGCCACATCGACGGGGCGCAGCTCGTGCTGCATCTGGTGGTAGTCCCAGATCAGCTTGGCCTGGTGCCACTGGTTCTCGGTGATGCCCTGATGGTCGTTGCGCACGCGTTCTCCCTGGTCACCGTTGCCGGGGGCCGGTCAGCCCCTCGCTCATGGCCTTGATGCCCTCGATGCTGCGCAGTTGGTGCACGAGTCCGTACTGCGCGGCCACCTTGGCGGCCTGGTCGAGGACGAGGATTCCATCATCCTGGGTCGCTGTATCGGAGAGCAGGATGTGGCCGTGAGCGGTGTCCAGACGTACGCGTTGCATTGGTGAGTCGGTCGTTCCGCTGCTTCGGGCGATGTCGATGAAGTGCAGGGCTTGAGAGAGATCGCCGGCGCCGCGGCGGGCCAGAGCGAGCTTCTGGTGGGCCACCGACCAGTCGTCCGGTTCGGTGAGGTCCTCGAACTCGCGGGTCGCTGCCTGCATGACGCGGGTCGCGTAGTCGTGCTCGCCGTCCTTGCTCAGCGCCGTCCCCACCCACAGCCTTGCGCGAGCCCGGTCGCGGCGAGAGAGCCGGTCGTCGACGGCGAGGCTCTCGTAGTTGCGGGCGGCGACTTCCAGCTTGCCGGACATCTCGGTGACGACTGCGAGCGACAGATCGAGCTGGGCGACGCGGCGAGGGATGTCGAGCTGGGTGAAGACCGTCCGGGCACCGGCGTAGGAATGCTGGGCCGAGAGCGGGCCCAGGACAACGCCTTGGTCGCGTTTGAGGTCACCAAGTAAGGCCGTGGAGCGGGCAAAGAGGTACAGGCCCTTCTCGTCCAGTTCATGGGCCTTGAACCGGCCCAGCCACCGAGTGAGAAGGCTGTCGGCGAAGGCGAAGTTCTGCCGGGACAGGGAGACCACGACCCGGTCGAGGTCATCGGCCCATGACTCGTACTCCCACGCTCTGGGGCCGGACGAGGCGACACGTCTGCCGATGGTCGCGACGCTGCCGGCCATTTCCGACAGGAGCGTCTCGAAGCACAGGTGGACTGCGGCGTCCGCTCGTCCGAGGGCGGTGTCGAGGATGGCCTGGGTATCGGGTCTCGGCTCGGTGGCGGCGAGCTTGCTCTCCCACTTGGACACGGTCGCGACCGCCAGGCCCAGACGCTCGGCGTAGGCCCGCACGCTCAGCCGCAGGGCGAGCCGCAATGCCTTGGCCTCAAGCCCGGTCCAGTGGTGCACGGTCGCCACGCGTCACTCCCTTCCACCAGCCATCGAAGCAGACGCGACGACGCGGCGGGACGGAAGTGGAACGGAAGTAGAACAGGCGGTGATTTGCAGCGAGTTGGTCCGCCGACATGCTCGAAGCGTCACCACGTGTCGAGCCATTGGACGGTCCTGAGCATGGAACCCCTCACGGAACATCGCCTGGTCAGCGGCCCGGTCGTCTACGGTTTCCTGCGGCTGGTACGCGTGCCCCGAGCACGGCAGGACGCGCTGGTCGCCTCGCTGGCCGAGTACTGCCGCAGCCACGAGCTGCAACTGTCCGGCCTCTTCACCGACCGTGTCGCTGCCGGGTCCTCCTCGGCGGCATTCACCGGTCTCCTTGACGTGCTCGCGCTGCCGGACGTCTACGGCGTCGTCGCCCCCGCCATGTCCCACCTGGGCCCGAAGACCATAGCGGCCGAACGCAGGCGACAGATCGAATCGGCCGGTGCCCGGCTGCTGCTGGTCCGGTGCCCGCGCCCCAAACCCTCAACCGTCTCTCGACGCACCCCCGTCCACCGCACACGCTCCGGCACCACCCGTGTCGTGGACGCCGAGTCGTGAGGACTATCGCGATGACCAAGACGATTCAGAAGTTCTTCGAGTCCCGGCCCGAATCGGTCAGCGAGGCGCGGGCCTTCACCACCGAGGCCCTGACCATCTGGGGTGTGCTGGACCGAGGCGACGACGTCCGACTCTGCGTCTCCGAACTCGCCACCAACGCCGTGCTCCACGGGACTGATCCCGGCCGCGGCTTTCTCGTCAGACTCGACGCCGATGACGAGGTCGTACGCCTGGAAGTACACGACAGCCGCCGCCAGCACCCCCACCCCCGTCGTCCCGGCGACACGGACACCGCCGGCCGCGGGCTGCTCCTGGTGACCGCACTTGCCGACGGCTGGGGCGTGGAGGACCGCACCCCGTTCGGGAAGATCGTCTGGTCGTGCTTCAAAGCCCCGAGAGGGACGACAACATGAGTGTCGCTCTCACCCCGCCCGGCCCTGATCTGCGCCTACTGGTGTCGCTCGCCGCTTGGACCTGGCAGGGCGCCGGACCGGACGGCCGCGAGATCGCGCACATCCTGATCACGCACACCCCGGCCCTGACTGACGGCGGCACCGTCGTGCCAGCCGAGGACCGAATGCGGCGACTGTCCGTGTGTCTCGGTGGCCTGACCGGAGCCCGTGAAGTCATCCCGGATCCGGAGCGCCGCCTACAGCTCGTCGGCGACCGCGTGCTGCTGCATATTCCCGAGGCTTCCCGGCGACTGCAGCTACCCACTCGCCGTTCCTGGACCGAACTGGTCACCCGCACCGGCGAGGCGATTCTCCTCCTCGGTCTTGATCCGCTGCCACAGTCTGCAGACGCTCTTCGCCTCGATGCCTACCTGGACTCCGCCCTCGCAGCCGACCGACTGCTGTTCGGGCGCGTCCAGTTCCCGCCGCCAGGCCCGCGCGCTGATGTCTGCTCGACCTGCGGCGGCAGCGGCACGGACCCGATCTCGGGCCGCGCATGCCCGGACTGTTCCCTGCACTGCCGACTCGAACCGTGAAAGGCACGCCATGCACCAGCTCATCGCTGCCCCTTTCCTTGACGGCCACCTTCTGCTGCGTCCCGGAGCGCGATCCGGAGCCCGCATCCCGGCCACCCACTACGAGCAACTGCGAGCCGCCGACGGCGCGCAGACCCTGCCTGGCTGGACGGTCGACCTGGCAGCCGAAGCCTGGGGCCTCGATGTCGCCAGCGCCCCGACGACGGACACGGTCCTGATCCGCGAGCCGTCTGCGTACGGATACTGTCGGGCCTCCTGGGAGATCAACCTCGGATGTAATTTCGCCTGCAAGCACTGCTATCTCGGCGAACGGCCCTTCTCCGGCCTCACTTGGGAGAACAAGGTCAAGCTCCTGGACATCATGCGCAAGGCCGGCGTCATCTGGCTCCAGATCACCGGCGGTGAACCGACCATGGACCCGCACTTCCAGAACGCCTACCGGTACGCCTGGCTGGCCGGAATGATGCTCACGATCTCCACCAACGGCTCCCTGCTGTTCCGCCCCGACCTGCTCCAGCTCTTCAGGGAGTGCCCGCCGTACCGCCTCGTCGTCAGCATGTACGGCGCGAGCGAGGAGTCCTTCGACGCGCTCACTCAGCGGCGCGGAGCCTGGAAGGCGTTCCGGCGGGGCATGGACGCCGCCCGCGCCGCAGGGCTGCCACTGCGCATCAACATCGTCGTCACCGAGGACAACGCGAGCGAGGCAGACGCGATGGCCGCGCTCGCCAAGGAGTGGGGCGTGGAACACCACGCGTACACCAACATGACCCCGACGATCTACGGCGGTGGCGAACCCCTCCTCGCCCAGTCCGCAGACCACCTGCGCCAGCGCAAGCCGTTCGCTGGATGCAACGCCGGCCACACGTTCTTCCACGCCGACCCGCACGCCAGGGTCTCGATCTGCAAGGTCGGCCGCGACGACCAGATCGACCTCATGGCCGAAGGCATCGAAGGACTGCGACGGCTCGGCACGATCGCCGACCGCCTGATGCTTCGCACCGGAGGGTGCGAGGGCTGCGCCCTGTCCGGTACCTGCCGGGTCTGCCGTCCCCTGGCCAAGCATTATCAGGAGGCGAAGGCGCCGCTGCACAGCTACTGCCAGCACGGAGACAAGGAGAAGGTGACCTCATGACCGGACCCGTACCGGTGCAGATCCTGACAGGCTCGCCACCCAGTGCGCGCCGCGCAGCGCCCCCGGTGGCCTCGTCCGCCGTGACGCTCGTCGCGGACTTGGACGACGTCGTCGAGAGCGCCGAGTGCTCCTGCGACGCCGGCGACGATAACCCCCACTAATTCCGGCCCGACCGATGTGCTCCGGCCCGTCCCACCGACGGGCCGGAGTACTCTCACGTACAGCGCTAAGGTGCCCGCATGTTCTTCCGCTGGGACTGGCTCCGCCCCGTGCTCACCGCACCGGTCGTGCCCACCCTCGGCCCCGTCCACCCGCACGCCCTGACGGCGGACCTCTTCGAAGCCACCCTCCTCGTGGCCGCCGACCGGCGCTTCCTGCCGTACGACAAGGACCGCCGCTGGGGCAACGAGAAGCAGGAGGTCGTCCTTCCTGGCGACGTGGTCCACCACCCTGACCACACACTCATCCCGACTCTGCTGACGCGCGGCCGACGAGCGGTGAAGGTCTTCGCCTACGGTCACCGGAGCGACGTCCTGTACCAGGCCGCCGAACTCGCAGCGAAGCTCGCGGCCCTTCACGGAGCAGCCTCTGCTCGTGTTATCCGGCCACTGGGCCCGGAGACGACCCATACACATGGCGTCCGCATCCAGCTCAAGGACTTTACGGCGCGGTACTGTCCCCCCTCCGCCGGCCCCGTCCGTCGGCTCGAAGACTGGCCCCTCCCCATCCGCGGCACCTTTACCGCCTTCGCCCAGACGATGGGGGCCGACGGCTTCGCCTTCCTCGACCGTCAGATGAAGACCAAGGGATGCGGCCCGGTCCTCGTGGCCGTGGTGGAGGACCGTGTTGTCGGTGCCATCGGCCCCATGGAGATCTGTCCCGACCCCACGGGTGCTGACCAGCTCATGCCGCAATACTTCGCCGTGCACCCAGAGGCTCGCGGGCACGGACTCGGCCGGCACCTGTGGCGGGCGGCCATGCACTGGGGCCAGACTTACGGCGCGGTGTACCAGCTCCTCCAGACCGAAGTCCGGGGAGCCTCGGATCACCTCTGTCGTAGCGAAGGGCTCGCCACGCTGGGTTTTCTCCACGACAGGAGGGTCTGACGCAAGCTTGGCACGTTCCTGCTAACGATCAGGCCGCCAGGTGTCAGTGGGACGCGCTAGCCTGCTCGCGTGATTGCAGGTGCTCTGCCCAGGCTGCACGAGTTAGGCCACGGAGCATGGGCAGCCAAGTGAAGCTACGAGTCTGCTCTCCGACCCGCCGCTGCTGGTCGGCCTACGCGAGCAATACCCCGAAGGCGGTCTTGCTGTCTGCCAGGGTTCGGCCCAACTCGGCACCTGGCGACCTCACTTGGCACTAGGCTGATCCATCAGTCAGCAGCGCTGCGTGCGTCTTGTGACACTCAGCGCGCTACGGGATTATTGATCTCGGTCAGATGAGCGGGGGTTTCTGGTGGGTGCGTTCGGAGCGGGTGGACAGTGACGGAATTCATTCCCGGCGTTGGCGCCGGGTCTTTGCTGCGGTCTGAGCTGCTTGCCGATGGTCGGTCGACCCGGATAGGTGCGATTCACCAGATCGACTACGGCCAGGCCGTCGTGCTGACTCACGATCGCTGGAAGTTCGACGCCGGTGGTATTCCGCAGTTCTCGTTCCTCCTCGCGACCGCGCAGGACGTCAACGAGCCACACGTCGACGATGACGAGGTGCTGCTTCTGCGCGTGGAGGGCACGTCGCCGCTGTCGCTTGAGCGCGACCTGCACGCAGTGCGCGAGGAGTCCCTGCGAACGGCTCTGTCTAACAACCAGGACCCATCGCCATCCGCCGTGCTCGATGCGGAGCTCGACCCGTTCACCAAGAACCGCGTGTCGTTCACTGGTGTGCGATGCAAGATCCTCGGCACCTTCTACGAAGACGACGTGGATGGGCAGAAGGTGCTGGAGTTCGGTGCCGATGTGGACAACTTCTACGCCACGTCCATGTACCGAGTCCTGAAGCCTATCGGTGACGGCCTCGCGACGATCGCGTCCTACCTCAAACCGACCGGACGCCCGGTGGAACGCGTACGCATCGGCGCGGTGCGGTACTCCGCTACGCGGCGGCGAGCTAAAGCCGCCAAGCAGGCCGACGCCGCAGTCGAAGTCAACATCCGGGACTTCATTGGCAACAAGACCGCCCTGCTCGGCATGACTCGGATGGGCAAGTCGAATACCGCGAAGATCATCATCGCGCGCACGTTCGTGGTCTCCGAACGACAGCGCGCCGCTGGCGGTCACCCCATTGGGCAGCTGATTTTCGACCCGCAGGGGGAGTACGCCAACCCAAATGTGCAGGATGGTACCGAGATTGCGGCGATCGGTGCGGACCATGTCCGGATCTTCAAGTTCGGTGCGGACGGCACGCAGCCGCATGTTAAGCCTCTCAACATCAACTTCTTTTCTGAGAATCAGATTGACGCAGTCCAAGGGTTGATTTCCGACACTCTTAGCGGCGATGAGTCTGGTTACGTCAAGGACTTCGCGGGTATGTCCTACGCGGATGTTCCAGGAGATCGCTCCGCCACCACGCATGCCCAACGTGCCCGGCTTGTTCTCTATGGCGCGCTGATGCGTGCGGGCTTCGCAGTGCCGACAAATTTTCGCGCGCGAATCAATATCAGCGCCGCTTTTCAGCAGAAGATTGTCGCCGAACTCGGCCGTAACCCGTTTGTGCAAGTCGGGAACAGTGCCAATTTCGTGGCCGTCGCTGCAGCAGACGTAGAGAATGTCGTCGACAAGATTGTAGAGCTGCGCGACGCCGGAGACACCGACGCGAGCAACTTCGCCAAGGATGTCCGCTGGAAGAGCGTTGAGCCAATTTTCACGACTCGCAGCGGGAACCGCAGCGTCCGAGGCTGGCGAAATCTGAACCCACTGCGCTCGTTTCACAGCCCAGCGACACAGAACGACCCTGCGATCGAGATCTACGAGGAGCTTCTCCGGGGGCGCATTGTGATCGTCGATTTGCATGTCGGGGCCGAAGCTGTGACCAAGGCGCTGAGCGAGTCGATTACGCGTCGACTGCTTTCTAAGCAGACCGAGGTGTTTACCTCTGGGCAGGAACCGCCGCACATTCAGGTGATGCTTGAGGAGGCTCACAACCTGTTCTCGTCGGATCGCTATAAGGATGACCTTGACGTCTGGGTCAAGCTCGCCAAGGAAGCGAGCAAGCTGAATCTCGGCATGACCTACGCCACGCAAGAGGTCTCGGGGGTGGCGCATCAGGTCAAGGCGAATACTGCCAACTGGGTTGTCGCCCATTTGAATAACACGACAGAGGTGCGGGAGCTGGCCAAGTTCTACGACTTCGGGGCGTTCTCGGATGCGATCATCGCCTCCGAGGATCGTGGGTACGTGCGGCTCAAGACCCTGTCCTCGCCGTACATTGTTCCTGTCCAGATCGATCGGTACGACATCGCGCTCGTCAACGAAGCACGAGCAGCGGCTGGTGACCCGCCGTTGACGCTGAACGGTACGGCACTCTGATGCCGTACGAGACCGTCGGCGGGGCTCACGAGATCGCATCGCGGCTGGGGCATTCGGCGGCTGCCATCCGGGCGATCGCGGACCAACGCACCTTCCATGTCCCGGCTGAGGCGATCCAGGACCTGGATTCGATCCGCGAGCGAATCCGTCCGCGGAGCGACTTCGCTGCCCCGCCTGCGCCAGACCGACTCACTGCTGCGCTGGCGATCGATGGTTCACACGTCGTTGAGCAGGTTCGTGACGGCCTGCCATCGGTCCTGTACGGGTTTGCACAGGCCGCCGCAGCGTACGTGGACCTCGGAGTTTTGGAATCGCAGCGGGCCGAGCGGTTTGTCGACCCGTACAAGATCGAGCGTGCGGTCAACACCGCCATCGTGACGCTTGATCTGCCTGTCTCCGGCGCGTACACGCGTGCCGACGCCGACATCGTGACCTCGTGGCGAGAGGTCATCAATGAGCTATTTCGGCAGAAGAAGATCGACGTCAATCGCCTCGACCAGCCGCTACTGGACCTGCTCTTCCTTCTCCACGGCGCTCCCGGTGCGCCAGCGGCTACAGTGCCGGTTAACTGTCCGACGCAGGACTGCAAGAAGGACATTCCTGTGCCGCCCGCTGGTGCCGACTGCGACGCGTGCGGCGTGCACCTTTTCCCCACCGACGTGCTCCGTATACATGAGGAAGTTGGCGAGGAGGGGACGAACCAGTCCGCTCTCGGGCGGCTCATGTCGGTGATTGAGCTGTTGGTGCTGGTCGGGCTGGCGACGCTGCTGTGGGAGCAGTCTCGCCAGAAGGCTCTTCCCACGACGCTGTTCATCGTCGATGGCCCGCTGGCCGTGTTCGGCACACCAGCAAAGCTGCGCGGGCGAGCCCTTGAATACTTCCAAGCGATGGGCAGGGCTACTCCGGGCAACGCGCCATACGTCTGTGGGATTGAGAAGTCCGGAGTTCTGGTCGACTACGCGCGCCAACTGGCCCGACACGACATTCTCGAACCGGGTGACCTGTTGGTATGCGACGAACAGATCATTGCGCGAGTCGTAAACGCCAACAACGCCCGCGCCTACGGTAAGGAGACATACTGGGGCCGCAAGTTCGTGTATCGCGCGCTTGACGGGCGAGTTGTCGTCCCGACCGTGCCACCACCGATGGGTGCACCGTATGATGCCAACGGCGGCCAAGCCGACCCGGCGGCCTACCCGACGTTGCCTGCAATCCTCGACGTGATCGACCGGACTGGTTCCTCGATGTACATCGACGGCATCATCCCAGTGGCGGCCGCGCACGGGAAGGCCGCGTTCCCGATCGGCGTGGGCACCGATGTGCTCCGCCTCGTAGCCACCAAACGTCTCGGTCTCGACTCGTCTGCTGGACAAGCGGCTCCGGTACGGTTTACCCCATGATCGAGAATGTGGCTGTGCCGCCGGCCGCCCCCCTCTGTGATGCTCACGCTGCACATGTTGCTGCGCCCGCAATCCCGACGCACATTCTCGACAACCCCCGCCCACTCGTTTCACCCGTCGGTATCGTTGACCACGCGCTCATGATGAGCAGGTACCAGTCACCCCTGCGCTATCCAGGAGCAAAGTCATCCCTCGCGCCGGTGATCGCCCGAATCCTGGATGCCGCCAAGGGTTCGAGGGCCGTTCCGGAAATCAACCTCCTGGTCGAGCCTTTCGCCGGCGGAGCGTCAGCGTCCTTGCGACTAGTTGGCCAAGGGCTCGTCGACCGAGTGCTGCTCGCTGACGTGGATCCCTTGGTGACTGCCTTCTGGCAGACCGCGGCCGCCGATACTGAGGCGCTGATCGACCGTATGCATGACGAGTGGACCCGATACGTCAAGCCGGGTGGAGTAACCGCTGTCGATCGGTGGGACTATTGGCGTTCCTGGGTACCCACTCGCAAAGCAAAGCCTGCCACGGTCCGACTGGAGCTCGCGACACAGTGCCTATTCCTAAACCGCACAACGTTTTCTGGAATCCTTCACGGTAAGGCAGGCCCGATCGGCGGGCGCAAGCAAGCAAGCCCGTACGGCATCGGATGCCGGTGGAATCCGGAAGCCATAGAGGAACGACTTCGATATGTCGGTCACCTTTACGAAGTCGGCCGAATCGTCGATGTCTGGCACAAGGACTGGCAACAGACACTCGATGACGTGCCCAGCTATTATCCGCAGTTGATCCCGTCTCGCGTTGTTGCTTACCTCGACCCGCCCTACATCGAAAAAGCCTCGCACTTGTACCGAACCTCTTTCGACCCTAGAGGTGGATACGGTGGCAACAGGGCTGGCAAGGCGGGGTCAGATGACCACATGCTCCACATGCAGCTCGCCGGATATCTGCGTACCAAGGCGCAGTTCCGCTGGCTGCTCAGCTACGACAACAACCCAATGCTGACCGAGAGCACTTGGCTCTATGCGCACACTCGCATGGCGCCTAGCCGCGTGGACCGAGAGATGCTCGGCGTACGCTCGTGGC
Organism: Streptomyces hygroscopicus subsp. hygroscopicus; assembly: GCF_030269125.1. Classification (GTDB taxonomy): domain Bacteria; phylum Actinomycetota; class Actinomycetes; order Streptomycetales; family Streptomycetaceae; genus Streptomyces; species Streptomyces hygroscopicus_C. The sequence goes on from NZ_BSSM01000021.1 coordinate 50,168, forward strand.
CCTTGACTAAACGGTTGGTGAAGACGCGCTACAGCGCTAGTGGTAAGACGGGCAAGCGCGATGCCGATGAACTCCTCATCACGACCCTTCCGCCGTCCACTGTCCCCGTAGATCACCAGCTGCGCGAGCTGCCCTGATTGCGCAGCTGGGTTGACGGTTGCCACGCGGGGCGGTTTGGCGGGCTCGAAGCGGTCACGAGTGGCCAGCCTGCGTGAGCGATGCGTGAGCGGATGGGACGGCACCGTCTGGATTAGGCATCATACCGATCGGGGTTGCAGGTCTCTGACCTGGTAAGACGGGATTCTGCGGCACCGCCCGGTAGTAGCCGGGATGATCTTGCAGGCCCTCGTAATGCGTAGGTCTCGGGTTCGAATCCCGAAAGCGGCTCAGATAAACCCCAGGTCAGGTAGAAGCTGACCTGGGGTTTTGTTTTGAACTCCAGCCTGGCCGAGATCCCGGGCCTGCGCCCCGGCTGCGGCCGTGTCTCCTCGGCCGGCCGGGTCTTCGCCGAGTGGGATCCCGTCCGCAAGCTGCTGGGCCGGGTCTGGCTGACCAACCTGCCGGAGCGCAGGATGGCCGACCTGTTCGCCCTCGCCTCGCCGCACACCGGCACCCTGGCGACCGTGTCCGTCCTGGGGGGGGGAGCACTGCGGATTGCTCGACTTCGAGGGCCGTTCGTTCCCCGGTCGGCACCGGCACATGACCCTGGTCTCGGCGATCCACGCCTACGGCCTGCTCTCCCGCCCGGTCCCGCACCACCGCCCGGACCGGGAGGCCGCCTGAGGCCGTCCGGGGGTCCGCCCGAGGCCACTGCCCGCGCGACGCATCTGCCGGAACGGGGAGGCCGGGCTCCAGGGGCCGCCCCGCGCGTGTTCGACGCCCTGCACCCGGTCGAGCCGGAGAAGACCCCGGCGGGGGAGGGCTGCGCGTGGCGGGACCGCCGCGGCGCCGTCGACGGCCGGCTGCGCCGTCGTCCCACACCGCCGTTCGCCAGGGAGGGCGTGAACGGGGAACGCCCGCGCCCGTTCCGCGCGGGGCGACGCCCTGCGAGCGGGACCCATTTGGTTATGCCTGGAACCGTGAATTCCCTTCTTCCGGCAAAGCGGTGCAAAAAGGGTGTAAAGGGGTTGGATGGAAGGCGAACCCGCGCAGGTGAGGCAACATCTTGGTGAACGAGGGGGCGGCGCGCGGTCAGGAGTGCGCCGCCGTTGCCGGCCGGACGGGGTGAGGGACGTGGTGGAGCCGAGGATCGCCGTGGCCGTGGTGACCATGGGCAACCGGCCCGCCGAGGTCGACGCCCTGCTGGAGTCCGTGGCCAAGCAGGACCTCGCCCCCGCCCGGATCGTGATCGTCGGCAACGGCTGCCGGCTCCCCGAGTTCGCCCGTAGGCTGTCCCTGCCCGGTGAGGTCACCACCGTCGACGTGGCGGAGAACCTGGGCTGTCCGGGCGGCCGCAACGTCGCGCTCGCCCGGCTGCGCGCGTTCGGTGACGTCGACGTCGTCGTGGAACTGGACGACGACGGGCTGCTCGTCGACGCCGATGTGCTGCGCCGGGTGCGGGACCTGTACGTCGCCGACCCGCGCCTCGGCATCGTCGGCTTCCGCATCGCCGACGAGCACGGCGAGACCCAGCAACGGCACGTGCCCCGGGTCGGCAAGGCGGACCCGATGCGCGGCGGATACGTCACCGGGTTCCTGGGCGGCGGGCACGCCCTGAGCATGGCCATGCTCGACGAGACCGGCGACTGGCCGGCCGAGTTCTTCTTCGCGCACGAGGAGACCGACCTCGCCTGGCGGGCCGTCGGCGCCGGCTGGCGGATTCGTTACTCCCCCGAGCTGCTGCTCCAGCACCCCAAGACCTCCCCCGCCCGGCACGCCATCTACTACCGGGTCAACGCCCGCAACCGTGTCTGGCTCGTCCGGCGCCGGCTGCCGCTGCCGCTCGTCCCGGTGCACCTCGGGGTGTGGACGCTGCTCACCCTCGCCCGCACCCGTTCCGCAGCCGGGCTGAAGGCGTGGTTCGGCGGGTTCGTGGAGGGGCTGCGGGAGTCGCCGGGCGAGCGTCGCCCGATGCGGTGGCGGACGGTGTGGCGCCTGACCAGGCTGGGGCGTCCGCCCGTGATCTGACAGGAACGCGGCGGCGGGACGGGGCCCCGGTCGTTCACCTCCGCCGACCGGGGCCACCCACGTCCCCGGATCCGACCTGCGGCGACACTCCCCCGAGTTGCGCGACTCACGCGCGCGCCGTCGGGCCGGTTCCGATGGAATGATCACATCAAGTCTCACCAACGGATCGCTAACATGTGGCCAATGGTTCGTCGGCAGGGGACGGGTCAGGTGACCGGAACTCGTCGGCTGGCAGCGGCTGACGACGCGTGAGCGGGCCGGCAGCCGCTCTGTCGAGCGGTCATTCACCAGGGCCGGTCGCCCCGTGGACGGCGGCAGGGGCCGGTCGCAGAGGGTGGCGGGAAATCGCCGCCCGCAGGGCGGATTTCCGCCAGGGTAACGGCGGGCGCGCGCCCGCCGCGGAAGACGGTCGGTCCCGACCGCACGGGAAGGCAGTGGAGCGGCGTGAAAGGGCGGCGCGAGCTGCGGTTCGGACTGCTGGGTCCGCCGGTCCTCTACGACCACCCGTCGTGCGACCACCCGTGCGGGACGCGGGCGTGCGAGGGGCGCTACGACGCCCCCGACACCCGAACCCCGGGCGACGGCACCGCCGGAGACGGCGATCCGGACACCGCCGTGCGCGCCATCGGCAGCCCCAAGGTGCGCGCGCTCCTTGCCGCGCTGCTGCTGGAGCCCGGCCGGGTCGTGTCGGTCGAGTCTCTGAAGGACGCCCTGTGGGGCGGGGCGCCGCCGGTCTCCGCGCGGGCGTCCCTGCACAACCACGTCACCCGGCTGCGCCGGCTCCTGGACGATCCCGAACGGCTCAGGTCCGTACCGCCGGGCTATCTGCTGCGCGTCGACCAGGGCGAGTTGGACGTGCACGTGTTCGACGCGCTGGTCGCCGACGCGCGCGCCGCGCACGTCCGGCGCGACTGGCCCGGCGTCGTACGCGCCTGCACGACCGCGCTCGCGCTGTGGCGCGGCACCCCGCTCAGCGGGCTGCCCGAACTCGGCGGCAACACGCTCGTGACGCGCCTGGTGGAGGCGCGGCTGCTCCTTCTGGAATGGCGGTACGACGCCGAACTCGCCGTCGGCGGAACACGGTTGGCGGCGCTCGTGCCCCAGCTCGCGGCCCTCGTCGCCGAGCATCCGCTCCGCGAGGCGTACCACCGTCAGCTGATGCTCGCCCTGCACCGCACCGGCCGCCAGGCCGAGGCCCTGGCCGTCCACCGCGATCTGCGCGCCCGCCTGATCGAGGAACTCGGCGTCGAACCCGGCCCCGCCGTCCGCGAGGCCCATGTCGAGGTGCTGCGGGGGAGCGGCGAGTGGCTTCCGGGGGAGGGGGACGAGTACGAGGACGAGGGCAGGGACGGGCGCGAGGACGGGGTGTCGTGGGGGCCGGTCGGGGAGTGCTGCCCGGGGGAGGGGCGGCGGGCGCGGGCGGGGTGCTCGGCGGCCGGGCCGGAGGAGGAGCCGAGGCCGGGCGCGTCCGGGGTGTCGCTCGGGGACGACCGTGAGGGCGAGCGCGGAGTCGCGCGCGGGGGCGAGCGCCAGGCCGAGCGCGGGGGTGCGTGCGCGGCCGAACGCAAGGGTGGGCGCGCGGACAAGTGCGAGGGTGGGTGCGGCGGCGGCCACCGTGGTGACGGTGAGGGTGGGTGCGGCGGCGGCCACCGTGGTGACCGCGAGGGCGGGTGCGGCGACGACCGCCGAGGCGACGACGACGGCGCGGGCGACGCGGCCCCGCCGCATCCTCCGCGCGTTGCGCAGCTCCCCCCGCCCCCCGCCCAGCTGCCACCCCCGCCGGCCCACTTCACCGGCCGTACCCTCGTCCAGGGCGCATTGCGGCACCTGCTGACCGGGCCGTCCGCTCCGGCCCCCGCCGTCGCCGTGGTCTCCGGCATGGCGGGCGTCGGCAAGAGCGCGCTCGCCCTGCACGTCGCCCATGAGCTGCGGGAACGTTTCCCCGACGGTCAGCTCTACGTCAACCTGCACGGCGCCACACCCGGAGTACCCCCGCTCGCCCCCGCGCAGGCGCTTGCCGCGCTGCTGCGGGACCTCGGGGTCGCGCCCCGTACCGTGCCCGAACACCCGGACGCGGCCGCCGCCCTGCTCCGCTCGCTGCTCGCCCCGGCCCGCGTCCTGCTCGTCCTGGACGACGCGGCCGACGCGGCCCAGGTACGACCCCTGCTCCCGGCCGGTCCCGGCTGCGCGGTGATCGTCACCAGCCGCTCGCCGCTGACCACCCTCGACGGCACCCGGCGCTTCCCGCTCGCCCCGCTGGCCGAGGAGGACAGCGCGGAACTGCTCCGCGTGCTCAGCGGGCGCGCGGGGCTGGACGCCGATCACGCCCTGGTCCACCTGACCGGCGGGCTGCCGCTGGCCCTGCGCGTGGTCGCGGCACGGCTCACCGCCCGGCGCGCGCTCACCCCGGACGCGCTCGCCGGTCAACTGGCTGCAACCGGAGGACGGTTGCGGCACCTGGAGTACGACGACCTCAGCGTCCGGCGCTCCCTGGGCGTCGCCCATGACGCCCTCGCCGCCGCCGCCCGGGAGACCGACCGGGACGCGGCCCTCGTCCTGCGCGGCATCGGCGCGCTCGACCTGCCGAATTACGGCGCCCCGCTCCTCGCCGACCTCACCGGCATCGACGCGCGCCGCGCCGAGGCCGCCCTGGACCGCCTCGTGGACGTGGCCCTCCTGGAGGAGACGGCCTACGGCCGCTACACCCCGCACGACCTGGTCCGTGAGTTCACCCGCGAACTGGCCGAGGAGACGGGTGAGTTCGGTGCGCCCGCTGTCCAGGCCCCGGTCACCGACGGTCCGGCGCGCGCCCGCGCGAAGGACGACACGCCCCCCGACCTCGTCGCCCTGCGCTGGTACGCCGCCGCGGCCGAGCACGTGCTCGTCGCCATCGTGGAACCCGGCCTCGACCTGGACGACCGGCGGCGGCCGACCCCCGCGCAGCCGGCGGAGCACGCCGCCGCCGTGGCCGGGCTGCGGCCCTTCGAGTCGGCGGGGCAGGCCGGCGCCTGGGGCGAGTCGGAGCTGGAGAACGTCGTCGCGCTGGTGGCGCGCAACGCCGACGCGGCCGATCCGCGCGGGCTCGCCCACCTCTCGGTGCTCGCGCGGCTGCTCTTCCCGTATGTGCAGCGCAGCGGCCGGGTCGCGGAGATGGAGGTGCTGGGGCGGGCCGCGCTCGGGGCGGCGCGGCGACTCGGGGACCCGGTGGCGGAGGCGTACGCGCTCGGCGACCTCGCGGGCCTGCACTTCCTGACCGGCCGGCACAACGAGGCCCTCGCCCTGACCGACCGCTGCCTGGAGAGCTGGCGGCGGCTCGGCGTGCCCAGCCGCGTCCGGCGCTGTCTGAACAACCGGGGGCTGCTGCTGGAGGGGCTCGGCCGGTTCGCGGAGTCCGAGGAGGCGCTGCGGCAGAGCCTGACCTGCTCGCGACTGCTGAACGATCCCTTCGGCGAGGCCGTCACCCACAGCCATCTCGGCAACCTCTACGAGCACACCGATCCGCGCGCCGCCATCGAGCAGCACCGGCGCTCGCTGGCGATCGGGGAGGCGATCGGTGCCGTCATCCTGCGTCACTCGGCGCACTGCAACATCGGCTTCGCCCATCTCGCCCTGGGCGAACCGGCCGCCGCCGCCCGGCATTTCGAGGAGAGCCTGCGCATCCTCGGCGGGCAGAGCGACTGGCACGGCGAGTCCCAGACCCGGCTCGGTCTGGTCCGCGCGCTGCGGCGGCTGGGGGAGAGCGAGCGGGCGTACATCGAGTGCGGGGAGCTGCTGCGCCGCGCCGATGCCCGCGCCGACCGCTACACGGGCGGCCTGGCCCGCCACCAGCGTGGCCTCCTGCTGCACGCGCAGGGCCGTCGAGCGGAGGCCCACGACGCCTGGCGCGCCGCCCTCGCCGCCCTGACCGGCACGGACGAACAGGCGGTGGTGACCGAGCTGAGGGAGCTGCTCGCCGAGTGAACCGGCGCGCGTCGGACGGTCGTCGGCGCCGGACCGCGGGGCGCCGGTGGACCTTCGCCGGCTCCGGTCAGCGGTCCACTCGGCGGTCTACTTGGCGTCCGCGTAGCACTCCACCACCGCCGTCGTGAACGGGAACCGCACCGGGGTCTCGCCGAAGGTGAGCCGGCCGGCGAGGTCGGCCGCGTCGCGGATGGCCGCCACGACGGTGTCGGCCTCCTCCGCGGGGCAGTGCACGATCACCTCGTCGTGCTGGAAGAAGACCAGCTCGGCCCGTAGCGCGGCGCAGGACCGGCGCAGCGCCGCGAGCAGCAGCAGGGCCCAGTCGGCGGCGCTGCCCTGGACGACGAAGTTGCGCGCGAAGCGGCCCCGCGCGCGGGAGTCGGCGGAGGCGCGGGCCGGGACCCAGGCCGCCCGGCCGTCGGCCGGGGACTCGCCCTCCTCCTCCCCGACGCCCATGGGGATGCCGGCCTCCTCCGCCGTCTCCTCGGTCGCGCCGGCGGCCGGCGGGCAGGTGCGGCCCAGCCAGGTGCGCACCAGCCGGCCCTCCTCGCCCGCCCGCGCCGCGTCGTCGACATAGGCGACGGCCTTCGGGAAGCGGCGGCGCAGCGCGGCGAGGTTCTTCAGGCCGTCGCCGGAGGTCTGGCCGTAGACCGCGCCGAGCACCGCCAGCTTGGCCTGGTCGCGGTCGCCGGAGAAGGCGCGGTCGGAGACGGCCTGGTAGAGGTCGCTCTCGCGGCCCGCGACGTCCATCAGGCCGGGGTCGCGGGAGATCGCGGCCAGGACCCGCGGCTCCATCTGGTCGGCGTCGGCCACCACCAGCCGCCAGCCGGGTTCGGCGACCACGGCCCGCCGGATCACCCTGGGGATCTGGAGGGCGCCCCCGCCATGGGTCACCCAGCGCCCGGTGACCGTGCCACCGGCCTGGAACTCGGGGCGGAAACGGCCGTCGCGCACCCAGTCCTGGAGCCAGGACCAGCCGTGGGCCACCCAGATGCGGTAGAGCCTCTTGTACTCCAGCAGCGGGGCGACGGCCGGGTGGTCGAGGGACTGGATCTCCCAGCGGCGGGTGGACCTCACCTTGATCCCGGCCTGTGCGAAAGCCCTGATCACATCGGCCGGCAGGTCGGGACGGACCCTGCGGCCGAACGCGGCGGAGACCTCGTCCGCGAGCTCCGCGAGGCGGCGCGGCTCACCCCCGCCCGCGTACCGCTCGCCGAGCAGGTCGCGGAGCAGGTCACGGTGGACCTCGGCGCTCCAGGGCAGTCCGCAGCGGTTCATCTCGGCGGCCACCAGCGTGCCCGCCGACTCGGCGGCGGTCAGCAGGCGCATCCGGCCCGGATCGGCCGCCTTCTCGTGCCGTCGCACCTGGTCGGCGTAGACCGCGAGGAGGTCGGGCAGCGGCAGCCGGGCGCCGGTGGGCTCGAACAGCGGGGGCTGGGCGCCCGGCTCGGCCGCCCGCTGCGGTGGATCGGGCGGTACGGGGCCGCCCCGGAGGCGGGCCAGGGCGGCGGCGGCCGAGCGTGGTTCGCCGTACCGCCCCTCGTGGCCCAGCAGCAGGGTCTCGGCGACCTCGATGTCGTAGCACCGCTCCACTCGCACCCCCGTGGCGAGCAGACGCGGGTAGACGTCGGCGGTCGACCGCCACACCCAGCGCGTCACCTCCGGGCGGCTCCGCACCGCCCCGGCGAGATCTCTCTCGCGCAGCACCGGCCCGGCGGGCAGCCCGTCCGGGCCGAGGGGGGCGACGTCCACGCCACCGTCCTCGGCCGCGGCGAGCGCCCACCGGTCGGTCATGGCTGCGAGTGTGGCAGGCGGCACTGACAATCGCTCTTACCTGCGAGTTCAGTCCTCGGTGGGGGTATTCGAGTGCTTCTCCAGGAGCAGCGCGAGGACCTTGTCCACGTACTCCTCGGCCGCGGCCTTGGTCACGCCGAGCCCGCTGAGGACGCCCGCGCCGTTCTCGTGCTCCAGCAGGGCCAGCAGGAGGTGTTCGGTGCCGATGTAGTTGTGCCCGAGCCGCAGGGCCTCGCGGAAGGTGAGTTCCAGCACCTTCTTGGCCTCGGGGCCATAGGGCACGAGGTCGGGGACCTGCTCGGCCGCGGGCGGCAGCGCGGCGGTCGCGGCCTGCCGTACGGCGTCCAGCGGGACGTCCTGCGCGGTGATCGCCTTCGCCGCGAGGCCCTCCGGCTCGGCCAGCAGGCCGAGGACCAGGTGCTCGGGGCGGCCCTCCGGGTTGCGGGCGGCCACCGCCTCGTTGTGCGCGGCCATGACCACGTTCCGCGCGCGGGGGGTGTAGCGGTTGAAGCCCTGGCTGGGGTCGAGGTCGGCGGATTCCTTCGGCACGAACCGCTTCTGTGCCGCCTGCCGGGTCACGCCCATGCTCTTGCCGATCTCGGTCCAGGACGCGCCCGAGCGGCGGGCCTGGTCCACGAAGTGACCGATCAGGTGGTCCGCCACGTCGCCGAGGTGATCGGCCGCGATCACCGCGTCCTGGAGCTGGTCGAGGGGTTCGGGATGAACCTTCTTGATCGCCTCGATGAGGTCGTCGAGGCGCACGGAAGCCGTGATGTTCGGGTTGGTCGCCATGTGTCAACCGTAGGTTGCACCCCTCTAGGTGTCAACCGATGGTTGACAGTAGACGGACGGGTGGCGGTTCGCGCGGTAAGGGGACGGACTGGGCGAATTCGGGGTGGGTGGGCCGAGCGCGTCGCGCAGGAGTTGTCCACAGGCTGTGGACGGTGTGCGGGCGCCGTCGGCGGGGCGTGGCACGATCGGCGGTGTGACCAGTTCCGCCAGCACGGTCGAGCGGGCCTTTCGGGCCGCGCTCTACGACCACACCGACACGGGCCTCGACGCGGGCGCCTCCCTGCTCGCGGCCGACCCCGCCGCCGACGCCGAACTCGCCCGGCGCGGCGAGGAGTTCACCGCGGCCGCGTGGCGGCGCGGCTGGCAGCCCGCCGACGTCGTACGGCTGGTGCGGCGCGAGCTGGAGCAGCCGCACGTACACCTGGCCGCCGCGCTGATCCGGGCGCAGGCCGGCCGGGACCGGCCGCGCGGGCGCCGCTGGGCCGCGCAGCTCGACGAACTGCCGGCGGGCCCCGCGCGCGGAGCCGACCGCTTCTCCCATGCCACCGTCGTCCTGGAGCTGTACCGCCTGCTGCTGCGCCTGCCGAACCTCGAACCCCTGGAGGAGGAGACCCGCCGCGCCCACGACCCCGCCGCCTCCCGGACGCTCGGCCGGATCCGCGCGCTGCTCGCCAAGGCGGAGGCGACCGGCTACCCGGAGGAGGCCGAGGCGCTGACCGCCAAGGCGCAGGAGCTGATGGCGCGGCACAGCGTCGACGAGGCGCTGCTCGCCGCGGCGGCGCCCGCGCCGGACACGCCCGGGGCCTGCCGGATGGGTGTCGAGCCGCCGTACGAGCAGGCCAAGGCCGTCCTGCTGGACGCCGTGGCCACCGCGAACCACTGCAGAGCGGTGTGGAACGAACCGTTCTGCTTCTCCACCGTCGTCGGCTTCGAGGGGGACCTGGAAGCGGTCGAACTGCTCTACACCTCACTCCTGGTGCAGGCCACGCACGCCATGACCAAGGCCGAGGCGGCCCAGCGGGCCGCCGGGCGCAAGCGCACCAAGACCTTCCGGCAGTCCTTCCTCGCCGCCTACGCCCACCGGGTCGGCGACCGGCTCGCGGCCGCCGCCGAGAGCCAGGTCACCCGGGATCTGCTGCCGGTGCTGGCCACGCGCGAGATGGCGGTCAGCGGCCGCCTGGAGCGGATGTTCCCGCGGACCACCACCACTCGGCTGCGCGGGGTGAGCGACGCGGCGGGCTGGACGGAGGGCGCGGCCGCCGCGGACCGCGCCCAGGTCAGGGCACGGCCGCGGCTGGAGTGAGATCGTCCTCGGGCAGGCCGCGGAGGCTCAGTCGCCGGCCTGCTGGAAGGCGCTGACGGAGGCGTTCGGCTTGGTCGAGGCGCCCTGGCCGGCGATCGGGCCGTACCGCCAGGGGAAGCTCTGCGCCGTGTCGTCGCCCGGCAGGGTGATCTTCAGCTCGGTGGCCGCGAGGCTGCCGGCGTCGCCGTCCTTGCCGCGGACGTAGGTGATGGTGAAGGCCGCGGCGTCGCCCTTGGCGAGCTTCAGCGTCTGCGCCTTGGCGCCCTTCTGGGCGGCCAGCTTCGCGCTCGTGCCGTCCTTGCGCAGGACGACGCCGGGGAAGTTCTCCAGCGTGCAGGTCTTGCTGTGGTTGGTGATGCTGACCGGCACCTCGCCGGTGTCACCCGCCGCGGGCGCCACGCTCGCCGCCCCGACTTCCAGGGACACCCCGCCGATCCGGCAGGCGGAACCGTTCTTGCCGCCGCTGCCGCTGCCCCCGCCGCCGTTGCAGGCGGTCAGCAGCAGGGCGGCGGCAACGGCGGTGACGGTGAGCGGAATGGCGCGCATGAGCAGTCCCATCGAGGTCGTGACGGTGCTCCAGCATCATCGCGCCTGGAGCGCGGCCCCGTTCGCGCACCCCTCGCATATCACCGCTTCAGGTGTTTCCCGGCGGGAGCCGCACCCTGGCGGAGGGAGCGTCACCGCGCCGCCGCGGTCGGCAGTCCGGAGGGCAGCTTGCCGCCCTCCGCCTTGGTGTACGTCTCCTGGCCGACCTTGCCCGACCAGGTCACCTTCATGGTCGTGCCGTCGACCGAGTCGACCATTCCGGTGGTGCGGTCCTTGTCGCCCTTGGCGCAGGTCAGGTGGATCATCTGCATTCCGGACTCGGTGCCCGCGGTGCCGCTGCACACCGTCCCGCCGGTCGCGAAGACGCCGGCCTGCTTGCCGTTGATCACCAGGGCCACGATGGTGCCGCCGTTGGTGGCCAGCCAGCTTCCCTGGAGCTTGCCGGAGGCGCCGCCCGCGCCGGAGCCGCCCGCGCTGGAGGACGGCGCGGGATCGGCGCTCGCCGTGTTCGACGGGGTCGTGGAGCGGTGGTCGCCGCCGCCGCCGCCACCGCACGCCGTCAGCGCCAGTGCGCCCACCAGCCCCGCGGCCAGGGCCGCGATCCGCACCCGTGTACTGGTCGAAGCAGTCGCCGAAGTCACGTCAGGCTCCCAAGCTGTAGCGTCCGCCGCCCTCGGCCGGACGGCCCGCAGCAAGCTATCAGCAGTCACTGCCGGGAAGTCCGTACACCGGGACTTCCGCCCGACGCTCGCCGGGGAGGAACAGGAAGGGCTTCGCAAGCGTCTCTTACCTGTGCACGACAAATTCGACCCGGTGGTCCGGCGCGGCCGACGGGCGTGGAAGATCATGGGCGGAGGATGGTGGGGGCATGTACTGCCCACTCCGGGGCAGACGCTGGAACAGCTTCGGTGAAACGGCGGCATAGGGCCGCACATCGTCAGGTAAAGCGCGCGTCAAGGCTGTAACCGAGAGAACACCCCTCGTGCACGTGCATCTGCTCGTGCAGATGCACGTGACGTGGGGGTTATGATCCAGGTCAGTTGACCACCGCATCTATGGCCTCACCAGCCAGTGCACCACCGGGGAGCGACCTGTGGACCGCGACGTTGACGGCGTGTTCGGGGGGTACGACGTGTACAACGGCATGGCTGCCACGCAGCTGGACGGAGTGGCCTGGCAGAAGAGCAGGCACAGCAACTCGCAGGGGTCGTGCGTGGAGTTCGCGCGGTTGCCGGGCGGTGAGGTGGCCGTCCGCAACTCACGCTTCCCGGACGGTCCTGCGCTGGTCTACACGCGGGCCGAGATAGAAGCGATGCTGTTGGGGGTCAAGGACGGGGAGTTCGACCACCTGATCTCCGCCTGAGGCGGCTGCGGGCGTTGTCTCCAGGGGCTTCTCCCGCGCGCCGGACCGCCCGCCGGCCCACGGGGCCCGGCCCGCGACCTTGACCGCCGCCCCGCCTGGCCGATCGGCACGCCGTCCGCAGAGGGCTTCGCTCCGGCCTCGCGTCCGCCCCGAGCCGGGGGCTGTCCGGCAGGCCGGCTCGCCGGCGGGTGTCTGCCGGTCCGTCCTCCGCCTCCGGCCCCACAGCGGATCGAGACGGGTGGCAGGAAGAGGGAGACCGCAGGACGCCCTGCCCTGCCCGGTCGGTGTCGGCCCGAGCGGGGCGCCCGCACTGCCCTCCGCCCCGGCTCCGCGGGCGATCGAGGCGGGCGGGGTGGGAGGTGGTCGGGGCCCGGAGCGGCCGCGTCATGCGCCGGGTGCAGGCCCGCTGTCCGGTGCGGGCGGTCTGTCGGCGGGTGACGTCCGAAGCGCCCGTCCCCGGCCTCGTGCCCCACCGGGTCCGGTGGGTGGGCGGGAGAGGCGGTCGTGGGCGGGGGCGGCCCGTGCGCCGAGCCCGGCTCGTGGTGCGGTGCGGGCGGTCCCTTGATGGACCTTCCCAGGCGCCTCTTCCCCCCGGGTCGTGCACCGACCGGAACGGGATGGGCGGGCCGGAGACCAGGGAGCGGTCACGACGCGCGTAGAGGCTCAGGCCGACCGTTCCACGTGGAACATCGCCCAGACGACCTTCCCCTCCAGGGGCCCCGCCAGCGGATGCCAGCCCCAGCTGTCCGCGAAGGAGTCGACCAGGAAGAGCCCCCGGCCCGACTCGGCCGAGAAGTCGTCGGAGTCCCCCGGTACCGGAGTCTCGTGGCTCGGGTCGCGTACCGCGCAGACCAGTCGCTCGGCCCACCGCATCAAATGCAGTCGCACCGAGGCGGTGTACTCGTCCGGACACCCGTACTCACTCGGCAGCGCGTGCCGCAACGCGTTGGTGACCAGTTCGGAGACGACCAGGCAGACATCGTCGAAGTGCTCCGCCGCGCCCCACTCTTCGAGGGTGTCCCGGGTGAACCGCCGTGCCTCGCGCACCGCTTCGTACCGCGCCGGCAGCGCGCAGGACGCGGCGCTGGACACGGCCGCGGGGTCCAGCGGCGGAAGGCCCTGCCGTAACGGCTTGAGCATGGTCGATCCATTCGTCCCCATGCGAGGCACTCCCGGGAATTCGCGGTCGTTGCGATGCAGCGGTGGCGCGGCACCATGGTTTCGGATGGGAAGAGCAGATGCAAGGGCAGATGCACGTGCACGCGACCGAAATGGACAGTCCCGTACCGCTTCTTGGCCATTTTTTCTGCCATCTTTGTGGCGACCTCCGCCAGTGGTCCCTACCTTCGCCCCTCCTGCCCGCCATGAACGGTCCCGTTCTTTCCGTTTCCGTAACCGTACGAGTACTGCGCGGAGCGTTTTAGTGGCAGACTTCGGGCCCTGAAGACGGTTGGGGAGGCTGGCGAACGTGAGCGCGGGAGAGCCCGGATCGGTGGTGCGGCGGATGCTGCTCGGCTCGCAACTCAGGCGGCTGCGTGAAGCACGGGGGATCACGCGCGAGGCGGCGGGGTATTCCATCCGGGCGTCCGAGTCGAAGATCAGCCGGATGGAGCTGGGCCGGGTGAGCTTCAAGACGAGGGACGTCGAGGACCTGCTGACGCTGTACGGCATCACGGATGAGGCGGAGCGTCAGTCGCTGCTGTCCCTGGCCCGCGAGGCCAACGTGGCGGGCTGGTGGCACAGCTACAGCGACGTCCTGCCCAACTGGTTCCCCACCTACGTGGGCCTGGAGGGTGCCGCCACCCTGATCCGCGCCTACGAGGTGCAGTTCGTGCACGGCCTGCTCCAGACCGAGGAGTACGCCCGCGCGGTCGTCCGGCGCGGCATGAAGGGCGCGAGCGCGGACGACGTGGAGCGCCGGGTCGCGCTGCGCCTGGAGCGCCAGAAGTACCTGCTCTCCGACAACGCCCCCGAGTTCCACATCGTCCTGGACGAGGCCGCCCTGCGCCGCCCCTACGGCGACCGCGAGGTGATGCGCGGCCAGCTCCAGCACCTCATCGACGTCTCCGAGCGGCCCAACGTGCGGCTCCAGGTGATGCCGTTCAGCTTCGGCGGCCACTCCGGCGAGAGCGGCGCCTTCACCATCCTCAGCTTCCCGGAGTCCGATCTCTCCGACGTCGTCTACCTGGAGCAGCTGACCAGCGCCCTGTACCTCGACAAGCGCGAGGACGTGGCCCAGTACGAGCAGGCGCTGAAAGAGTTGCAGCAGGACAGCCCGGGGCCGGACGAGAGCCGGGATCTTCTGAGAGGGCTGCTCCAACTCTCCTGACCCGCAAGTAGGATGACGCGTGATCAGACTCAGACCGTGGCCGGGACCCGGCTCCGCTAGTGATTGAGGGATCACATGTCGTCCTACTTCAGCGACCTGGCCCAGCAGTACATCGACGGTGAATGGCGACCGGGCAGCGGCTCCTGGGACGTCATCGACTTCAACCCGTACGACGACGAGAAGCTGGCCTCGATCACCGTGGCCACCGTCGACGAGGTCGACCAGGCCTACCGGGCCGCCGCACGTGCCCAGAAGGCATGGGCCGACACCAACCCGTACGCGCGGCGGGCGGTGTTCGAGCGGGCGCTGAGGCTCGTGGAGGACCGTGAGCAGGAGATAGCCGACCTGATCGTCGCGGAGCTGGGCGGCACCCGGGTGAAGGCCGGCTTCGAGCTGCACCTCGCCAAGGAGTTCCTGCGCGAGTCCATCCACCTGGCGCTGCGTCCCGAGGGCCGCATCCTGCCGTCCCCGGGCGAGGGCAAGGAGAACCGCGTCTACCGGGTGCCGGTCGGCGTCGTGGGCGTGATCAGCCCCTTCAACTTCCCCTTCCTGCTGTCGCTGAAGTCCGTGGCCCCGGCGCTCGCGCTCGGCAACGGCGTGGTGCTCAAGCCGCACCAGAACACCCCGATCGCCGGCGGCACGCTGATCGCCAAGCTGTTCGAGGAGGCCGGGCTCCCCGGCGGGCTGCTCAACGTCGTCGTCACCGACATCGCCGAGATCGGCGACGCGTTCATCGAGCACCCCGTCCCGAAGGTCATCTCCTTCACCGGCTCCGACCAGGTGGGCCGGCACGTGGCCACGGTCTGCGCCGCGAACTTCAAGCGCTCGGTGCTCGAACTCGGCGGCAACAGCGCGCTGGTGGTGCTGGACGACGCGGACCTCGACTACGCGGTGGACGCGGCGGTCTTCAGCCGGTTCGTGCACCAGGGGCAGGTCTGCATGGCCGCCAACCGGGTGCTCGTGGACCGCTCGGTCGCGCAGGAGTTCACCGAGAAGTTCGTCGCCAAGGTGCGCACCCTCAAGGTGGGGGACCCGCGCGACCCGGAGACCGTCATCGGCCCGGTGATCAACTCCACGCAGGCGAACGCCGTTTCGAGCGTGGTCGAGCAGGCGCTCGCGGAGGGCGCGACGGCGCTGGTGCACGGCGGCACGACCAACAACCTGGTCGAGCCCTCGGTGCTCACCGGCGTGCCCGCCGACTCCCCGCTGCTCCACCAGGAGGTGTTCGGGCCGGTCGTCTTCCTCGTGCCGTTCGACGGTGAGGAGGAGGCGGTGCGGATCGTCAACGACACGCCGTACGGCCTCAGCGGCGCCGTGCACACCGGGGACATCGAGCGGGGCGTCTCCTTCGCCAAGCGGATCGACACCGGCATGTTCCACGTGAACGACGGCACCGTGCACGACGAGCCGATCGTGCCCTTCGGCGGCGAGAAGCACTCCGGCGTCGGCCGGCTCAACGGCGAGACGACGATGGAGGCCTTCACCACGGTGAAGTGGATCTCGGTGCAGCACGGCCGCAGCGGCTTCCCGTTCTGATCTCTCCTCGGAGGTGCCGGGCCCTTCGGGACGGCCTTTAGGACAGGATCCGACCTAGAGGGCCCGTAGCTTCCTCGGTGTCGGGGCGAACGCTCCGGCGAACCGAGGAAAGGCGGCCGGTCATGGTCACGCATGTGTCCGCGGAGGCGAAGGGCGACGAGCGCGGAGCGCTGCTGGCGTTCATCGAGGAGCAGCGCGGGGGGATCCGCCGGGCGCTGCTCGGGCTGACCGAGGAGCAGGCCCGCACCCGGCCGAGCGCGAGCGAGCTGTCGCTGGGCGGGCTGCTCAAGCATGTCGCCGAGGTCGAGCAGATATGGCTCGCGCGGGCCGCGCAGGAGTCGCCGGCGGTCCGGCGGGACGCGTCCAACTGGCACGAGAGCTTCGAGCTGGTCGGCGAGGAGACGGTGGCCTCGCAGCTCGCCCACTGGGAGCAGGTCGCCGCCGCGACGGAGAAGTTCATCCGCTCCGCCCCCAGCCTGGACGACACCTTCCCCCTTCCGCCGGACCCATGGTTCCCGCCGGAGGGCCGCGTCTCCCTGCGCTGGCTCTGCCTCCATCTGATCCGCGAGACGGCCCGCCACGCCGGCCACGCCGACATCCTGCGCGAGTCCCTCGACGGGAAGACGGCGTTCGAGCTGGTGGCCATGGAGAAGGCGGAGGGCTGACCGAGGCCCGGCCCGCCCCGGGGGCCCGCCGCGGGGCGGCCTCGGGGCCGCCCCGCAGGACTCCGGCCTAGTGGTGGAAGCTCGTCGCCGCCGACTTGTCCCGGGTCAGCGGATGCGGCTGGCGGCGCAGTTCCGGCAGGAGGCGGCTCAGGTCGTCCAGGAAGAGGTCGGCCAGGTCGTGGGAGAAGCCGTTGCGGGCGACGACGCGGAGGACGGAGAGGTCCTCGCGGTGGGCGGGGAAGGTGTAGGCGGGGACCAGCCAGCCGCTCTCCCGCAGGCGGCGGGAGACGTCGAAGACGTCGTACGAGGTGACGGCGTCCGCCGTGGTGAAGGCGAAGACGGGGAGTTCGTCGCCGCGGGTGAGGAGGCGGAAGTCGCCGAGGCCCTCGATGCGGTCGGCGAGGGAGCGGGCCACATCGCGGGTCGACTGCTGCACCGCCCGGTAGCCCTCGCGGCCGAGGCGCAGGAAGTTGTAGTACTGCGCGACGACCTGCGCGCCGGGGCGGGAGAAGTTGAGGGCGAAGGTCGGCATGTCGCCGCCCAGGTAGTTGACCCGGAAGACCAGCTCCTCGGGCAGCGCCTCCGCGTCCCGCCACAGGGCCCAGCCGACACCGGGGTACACCAGCCCGTACTTGTGCCCCGAGGTGTTGATGGAGGCCACCCGTGGCAGCCGGAAGTCCCAGACCAGGTCCTCGTCCAGGAAGGGCGCCACCATCGCGCCGGACGCGCCGTCCACATGCACCGGGATGTCGAGCCCGGT
This sequence comes from Streptomyces hygroscopicus subsp. hygroscopicus, assembly GCF_030269125.1. GTDB lineage: Bacteria > Actinomycetota > Actinomycetes > Streptomycetales > Streptomycetaceae > Streptomyces > Streptomyces hygroscopicus_C. The sequence continues at coordinate 67,343 of NZ_BSSM01000021.1, forward strand.
GCGCTCCTGGAGGGCGTCCAGGGCGGCGCACAGGTCGGCGATCGGCTCGTAGGACCCGTCGAAGGTGGAGCCGAGGATGCCGACGACGCCGATGGTGTTCTCGTCGCACAGCTCGGCCGCCGCCTGCGGGTCCAGGTGGAAGCGGTCGCCCTCCATGGGCACCTGGCGGGCCTCCACCTCCCAGAAGTTGCAGAACTTCTCCCAGCACACCTGGACGTTGATCCCCATCACCAGGTTGGGCCGGGCGCCCGGGTACCGGTCGGCGTTGCGCTGCGCCCAGCGCCGCTTGAGCGCCATCCCGGCCAGCATGCACGCCTCGCTCGACCCCGTGGTCGAGCAGCCCACCGCGGCCGCCGGGTCCGGCGCGTTCCACAGATCCGCGAGCATCGCCACGCAGCGCCGCTCCAGTTCGGCGGTGCGCGGATACTCGTCCTTGTCGATCATGTTCTTGTCCCGGCATTCCCCCATCAGCACGCCGGCCTGCGGCTCCATCCAGGTGCTGACGAACGTGGCCAGGTTCAGCCGGGAGTTGCCGTCCAGCATCAGCTCGTCGTGCACCAGCTGGTACGCGGTCGTCGGCGGCATCGGGGCGTCCGGGAGCCGGTGCGTGGGCGGGGCCTCGGTCATACCGCCGACCGGGTTCGCCTCCCCGAAGAAGGGGTTGACGGACAACGCCCGCTCCTGGTGCTTCTGCGGACCTTTGTGCAGGGCCATGGCTGCCTCCTCGCCCGCCACCTTATGCAAGGCCGCACCACCCCGACATCCGGAACGCCCCGGACGCCTACCCTGATCCACCCGTCCCCGCACCAGGGGCACCCCGGACTTGCACCTCACGCCACGTGAGGCCGCAGGCTGACTCTCGCAACGACGAACGAGCGGAAGGAGGCGGACGGTTGAGCCACTCCGTGGGACAGGTCGCCGGGTTCGCCGGCGTCACGGTGCGCACCCTGCACCACTACGACGAGATCGGCCTGCTGGTGCCGGGCGGGCGCACCCACGCGGGGCACCGCCGCTACACCGACGCCGACCTCGACCGGCTCCAGCGGATCCTCTTCTACCGGGAGCTCGGCTTTCCGCTCGACGAGGTCGCCGTCCTGCTCGACGACCCGGACGCGGACCCGCGTGCGCACCTGCGCCGTCGGCACGCGCTGCTGACGGCCCGGATCGAGAAGCTGAGCCGGATGGCCGAGGCCGTGGAACACGCCATGGAGGCACGCAGGATGGGCATCGATCTGACACCCGAGGAACGGTTCGAGGTGTTCGGGGACAAGGACCCCGAGCAGTACGCGGAGGAGGCGGAGGCCCGCTGGGGCGACACCCCGCAGTGGGCCGAGTCACGGCGCCGCGCCGCCGGCTACGGCAAGGAGGACTGGAAGCGACTGCGGGCCGAGGCGGACGACTGGAGCGAGCGCTACGCCCGCCTGGTGGCCGCCGGTGAGCCCGCGGCGGGGGAGGCCGCCAGGGCCATGGCCGAGGAACACCGGCGGCACATCAGCCGGTGGTTCTACGAGTGCCCGTACGAGATGCACCGGTGCCTCGCCGGGACGTACGTCTCCGACGAGCGCTTCAAGGCGTTCTACGACGCGGCGCACCCCGGTCTCGCCGAACACCTGCACGACGCGATCTTGGCCAACGCCGACCGTCGCACCTCCTGAGGGACGCCGGGGCCGGGACGGGCCGGCTCAGGTCGTCCGACGGCCCCGGCCCGTTCCGGCGCCGGGTCAGTCCCGGGACAACCCCACCGCCGTGCCGTAGGCGCACACCTCGGTGCCCACGTCCGCCGCTTCCGTGACGTCGAACCGGAACGCGAGCACCCCGTCGGCGCCCCGCGCGCGTGCCTGCTCCACCAGGCGCTCCATGGCCTGGTTGCGGGTCTGCACCAGCGTCTTGGTGAGTCCTCTGAGCTCGCCGCCGATCATGGACTTCAGTCCGGCGCCGATCTGACTGCCCAGGTGCCGGGAGCGCACGGTGAGCCCGAAGACCTCGCCGATCACCCGCTCCACCCGGTGGCCCGGCACGTCGTTCGTGGTCACGACCAGCACGTCCGACCGGGGGCCCTGCCCGCCGCCGAAGTCGTCGAGTCCCATGGATCACCGCTTTCTCCCCGTCGCCCCGGGGACCACCGGGGAACCCAGGGCGGCCATGTCACGTTGATAGCTTTGTGCGGCCCTACTCGGTCACCGTAGCCGCCCCTTCTCCCCCCTTCAGGAGCCCGGACCCGTGATGACTCTCGCCCTCGGCCCGAGCTGGCTCGATCCCAACTATCTGCTCGACACGTACAGCGTCTGGGGTCTGCTGCTCATAGTCTTCGCCGAGTCCGGCCTGCTCATCGGCTTCTTCCTGCCCGGCGACTCGCTGCTGTTCACCTGCGGTCTGCTGATCACCTCGCACCAGCTGGACTTCCCGCTGTGGGGCGCGATCGCCCTGATCTGCGTCGCCGCGATCCTCGGTGACCAGGCGGGCTACATGTTCGGCAAGAAGGTCGGCCCCTCCCTGTTCAACCGGCCCGACTCGCGCCTGTTCAAACAGGAGAACGTCGCCAAGGCGCACGAGTTCTTCGAGAAGTACGGCCCCAAGTCGCTGATCCTGGCCCGCTTCGTGCCGGTGGTGCGCACCTTCACCCCGATCATCGCGGGCGTGAGCGGCATGCGTTACCGCTCCTTCCTGATCTTCAACGTCATCGGCGGCAGCCTGTGGGGCGCGGGAGTCACCCTGCTCGGCTCCTGGCTCGGCAACATCGACTTCGTCAAGAAGAACATCGAGGCGATCCTCATCCTGATCGTCCTCGTCTCGGTGGTCCCGCTGGCGATCGAGTACCTGAGGGCCCGCAGCAAGAGCAAGAAGGCCCCCAAGGAGCAGCCCGGCCCCGCCGAGGCGCCCCAGTACCGGCAGCAGCAGCCGCTCATGGACGACGCCACGACCCGGCTGCGCCGCATCGAGCCGGACGACCGGTACGGGCAGTCGCACGGCGGACAGCCGCAGCACGGCGACCAAGGGCAGGCGTACGGCGACCAGGGGCAGGCGTACGGCGACCAGGGCTTCGGCGGCCGGGAGCACGGCCACCAGGGCTTCGGCGGCCACGAGCACGGCAACCAGGGCTACGACAACCGGTACCAGCAGCCTCAGCAGCAGCCGCAGTACCAGCAGCCTCAGCAGCAGCCTCAGTACCAGCAGCCCCAGCCGCAGCACCAGCAGCCCCAGCCGCAGCACCAGCAGCCCCAGCAGCACCCTCAGTACCAGCAGCCTCAGTACCAGCAGCCCCCGCAGCAGGACTGGAACCAGCAGCCGTACCACGACCGGCGGCGTCCGCAGCAGTCGTACCCCGACCAGCCGCAGCAGCCGGAGCAGGGCCCGTACCCGTACGACCACCGCGACCGGTAAGCCGCTCAGAATCCCCTGGTCCGCTTCGCCGCCCGGCGCTTCCCGGGGGAGCCGACCCGCAGGAACAGCCGGAAGACCTCCGATCCCAGGTTGACCCCGATCGCGATCGCCATGGCCAGCGACGCCGCGTTGGCCAGCGACACCAGACCCTTGTCCACCTGGTTCTGGGCCATGTTCAGGAGCCCGAAGTACGTGGCGGAACCGGGCAGCAGCGGACCGATCGCAGCCGTCGTGTAGGGCAGCGCGGAGGCGAAGCGGTAGCGGGACAGCAACTGCCCGAAGAGCCCGACCAGGCCGGCCGCCACCGCAGTGGAGGCCACCGGCGAGATGTCGGCGACATAGCGCATCGCGCCGTACACGCTCCAGGCGACGCCTCCGTTGAGGGTCACCCAGAGCACGGTGGACCGTTCCTGCTGGAGCAGCACCGCGAAGGTCAGCGACAGCAGCATGGAGGCCGCGATCTGGAGCAGGGGCCGGTGGGAGATGTGCAGCGCCGCCTCCGGGTTGAGCTTGCCGCCCACCTTCACCCCGAAGTACAGGACGAGCAGCACGCCGGTGACGATGCCGACGAAGAAGTACAGGACCTCCAGGAGGCGGGCCGAGGCGGTGATGTAGAAGCCCGTCAGGCCGTCCTGGACGCCCGCCACCAGCGCCCGTCCGGGCAGCAGCGCGAACAGTCCACCGGTGATCACGGCGGACGCCCTCACGTCCACATGGGCCAGCGCGAACGCCACGCCGATCGCCGCGGGCGGCATCGCGGCCACCGTGAACTGGTAGAACTCCGGCAGCCCGCGCCCCGCGCACAGCCAGGCCAGCCGGTCGCCGAGCATCGCGCCGATCGCCGCCGCGAAGAACACGATCAGATCGCCGCCCACGAGGATCGAGGCGGCGCCCGCGAGCAGCCCGCTGGCCAGGGTGAGCGCCCAGCCCGGGTAGGGGTGCCGGTTGCGGCGGATCTCCGCGAGGCGCCGGTACGCCTCCTCCAGGGAGACATGGGTCTCGGGGTCCGTCAGGTCGTCCACCAGGCGGAAGACGGCCGCCAGGCGGGTGTAGTCGGTGCCCCGGCGGCGCACCGTCCGCGACGCCGTCACCGGGTCCTCGACCAGGGACGGCTGGTGCGAGATGGACAGCAGGGTGAAGGTGACGTTGGGTTCGCAGCGGTCCAGGCCGTACGACCGGCACACCGCGAACATCGCGGCCTCCACGTCCTCGGCGCCCTCGCCGCCCGCCAGCAGCAGCTCGCCGATACGCAGCGTCAGGTCCAGCACCCGGGGGATGGCCGGGCCGCTCTCCTCCTCGTGCTGCACCGGCTCGGGCGCGGGCCGCTCGGCCACCGGCATGCGCAGCATGGTGCGCATCCGGTCCTGCCACGGCGCGTCCTTGACCAGGCTGACCAGCGGCACCCCGGTGGCCGGCGTGAACGCGGCCACCCCGCTCTGCGGGCCGTACGCGCTCGGCGTGCTGAACGCCGACCCCTCCGGCTCCCCGGCCGGCGGCTGCGGCGTGAGCAGCCCCTGCGGCACCTGGAACTCGGAGGTCGTCTCCGGCTCGCCCCCGGTCTTCGGGACCTCGAGCCCCTTGGGGATGGCGAACTCCGACGTGATCTCCGGGTCGTACCGCGCCTCGTCCGACCGGGGCTTGCGGTCGTCCGCCTCCGTCACCTCGCACCGTCCCTGAACGACACCTTCCGCTGGCCTCAGTATGCGCATGCGCCGCGGGCGGGCATGCAAACGGGCCGCACACGAAAGCGTGCGGCCCGTTCGGGGGACGGAGGGTCAGTGACCGCCCTGCTCCTTGAAGCGCTTGTAGGACCGCTCGATCTCCTGCTCGGCGTCCGCACGGCCCACCCAGTTGGCGCCCTCGACGGACTTGCCGGGCTCCAGGTCCTTGTAGACCTCGAAGAAGTGCTGGATCTCCAGGCGGTCGAACTCCGACACGTGGTGGATGTCGCGCAGGTGCTCCACCCGCGGGTCGGTGGAGGGCACGCACAGCAGCTTGTCGTCGCCGCCGGCCTCGTCCGTCATGCGGAACATGCCGATCGCGCGGCAGCGGATCAGGCAGCCCGGGAAGGTCGGCTCGTCCAGGATGACCAGCGCGTCCAGCGGGTCGCCGTCCTCGCCGAGGGTGTTCTCGACGAAGCCGTAGTCGGTCGGGTAGGCGGTCGAGGTGAAGAGGCGACGGTCCAGGCGGATCCGACCGGTCTCGTGGTCCACCTCGTACTTGTTGCGCGAACCCTTCGGGATCTCGATCGTGACGTCGAACTCCACCGGTGGCTCCTTCATGATCAGCACATAGTTCTGGTGGTTAAGTGTCCCTCACGCAGGTGTGTGATCGCGAAAGGGGCTGGTGGTCGTGCCAGAGCTCGGGCCTTGGCGAGCCGCGGGACCGCGGGTGAGGCGGATCGCGAGCGCCGTGCGACCGCGACTCGCGCGTGCCGTGAGAACGGCGAAACCGCAGGTCATGCGTCTGATGTCCACGGTACGACCGCTGCTCGCCGACCTCCCCCGTCCGCGTACTCCCAGCACCTTGCAGTACACCGCGGGCGCCGCCACCGCCGGCCTGGTGCTCGCGGCCGGCGTGGTGACCCTGGCCGGGCCGTGGGACGCCACCGGTCAGCGTACGGCCGAGCGGGACCGGGCGACCGCCCTGGAGCACGCACGTGGCGCAGATCACGGTCCGGGTCCGGCGGCGGGCGGGCCGCGACCCGCGCCGAGCGCGCCGGCGGTCCTGGCGGGACTGGGGGCCGCGACCGGCCCCGCGGACACCAGGCAGGCGCCGGCGAGCGGCGGTACGGCCCTGGCGGACGTCCTGGGGCCCCTCCTGGACGCGCCGGCGCTCGGCGAGGGGCACACGGCCGTGGTGGTCGACGCGGCCACGGGCAGGCGGCTGTACGGCGTCGACCCCGACAAGGGGCTCACGCCCGCCTCCACGACCAAGCTCGCGACCGCGGTCGCCGCCCTGGACGCGCTCGGTCCCGACCACCGCTTCGCCACCCGCGCCGCGCTCCGGGGCGGTACCCGTGAACTCGTCCTGGTCGGCGGCGGCGACCCCACGCTCACGGCGCACGCCGAGGCCGGCGGCTGGGCGAGCCTGCGGACGCTGGCCACGAGGACGGCGCAGGCGCTGCGGGCGCGCGGCATCCACGAGATCACCCTGTCGTACGACGCGACGCTCTACGCCGGCCCCGCGCTGCACCCCATCGGCGCCAACGACAACCTGGCACCGGTCAGCGCCCTGACCACGGACGAGGGGCGCACCGACGACTCCACCAGCGGGCCCGCGCCCCGGGTCGCCGATCCCGCCGAGGACACGGCGCGGAAGTTCGCGGGCTTCCTGAAGGGCGCCGGCATCGGCACGACCGCGCCCGCTCCGGCCAGGGCGACCGGCCGCGCCGAGACCCTCGCGACCGTCTCCTCGCCGCCGCTGTCCGCGCTGGTCGAACGCATGCTGACCAACAGCGACAACGACATCGCCGAGGCCCTCGCCCGGCAGACCGCCCTCGCGAGCGGGCGGCCCGCCAGCTTCGACGGCGGTGCCAGGGCGATCGCCGCGCGGCTCGGGAAGCTGGGCCTGCCGCTGGCCGGCACGTCCTTCCACGACGGCAGCGGCCTCGACCGCGCCGACCGCCTCACCGCCGACCTCCTCACCGCCATCCTGATCAAGGCCGGCACCCCCGGCCACCCCGGGCTCCGCCCGGTCCTCACCGGCCTCCCCATCGCCCACTTCACCGGCACCCTGGCCACCCGCTACGCCGACGGCGCGGCCGGCCTGGTGCACGCCAAGACCGGCACCCTGACCGGCGTCAACACCCTGGCGGGGACGGTGGTGGACCGGGACGGCCGCCTGCTGGCCTTCGCCTTCCTGGCCTCGGAGACGACGGACCCGATGGCCGCGCAGTCGGCGTTGGACAAGGCGGCGACGGCACTGGCGGCGTGCGGCTGCGGCTGACGGCGTCCGGCTCCCCCCACCGGACCCGATGCCACGGCCTGCCCCAAGCGGTGCCGCTCACGTACCGTTGACGCATGACAGGCTTCGGAGGCACCGCATCCCCCGGGATGGTCGACTGGAACCTCGCGGTGGCGACCGCGACACGGCTCGTACGGCCCGGCCCCGACGTCACCCGTGACGAGGCCCGGTCCGTCGTCGCGGAGCTGCGCCGGCACGCGAAGGCCTCGGAGGAGCACGTCCGCGGCTTCACCCGGCTGGCGACCGAGCAGAGCCACGACACCCCCGTCCTGGTCGTCGACCGCCCCGGCTGGGCCCGCGCCAACGTCGCCGGGTTCCGGGAGATCCTCAAACCGCTCCTGGACAAGATGCAGGAGCGCCGCGGCGCCACCCCCGGCGGTGCCGTCCTCGGCGCCGTCGGCGGCAAGGTCACCGGCGTGGAGCTGGGCATGCTGCTGTCGTTCCTCTCCTCCCGCGTCCTCGGCCAGTACGAGACCTTCGCCCCCTCCACCCGCGACCTTCCGGCCGGGAAGAACGGCGGCGGCCGCCTCCTCCTCGTCGCGCCCAACATCGTCCACGTGGAGCGCGAACTCGACGTCGAACCGCACGACTTCCGCCTGTGGGTGTGCCTGCACGAGGAGACCCACCGCACGCAGTTCACGGCCGTGCCCTGGCTGCGTGACCACCTGGAGGGCGAAATCCAGTCGTTCCTCGCGGAGACGGACGTCGACCCCATGACCTTCCTGGAGCGCGTGCGGGACGCCGCCCAGTCGCTCGCCGGGGGCCGCCCCGAGGCCGAGGAGGACGACGGCGGCCGCTCCTTCGTGGATCTGGTGCAGACCCCCGCCCAGCGCGAGATCCTCGGCCGCCTCACCGCCGTGATGTCCCTGCTGGAGGGCCACGCCGACTACGTGATGGACGGCGTCGGGCCCAGTGTCGTGCCGTCCGTGGCCGAGATCCGGGAGAAGTTCCAGCAGCGCCGGGCCAAGGGCGCCTCCCGGCTCGACCAGGCGCTGCGCAAACTGCTCGGCCTGGATGCCAAACTCAGGCAGTACCGGGACGGCGAACGGTTCGTACGGGCCGTCGTCGACCAGGTCGGCGTCGACGGCTTCAACCGCGTGTGGACCTCGCCCAACACCCTGCCCACCAAGGCGGAGATCGCCAAACCGGCGGACTGGGTCGCGCGGGTGCACCGCACGGCGGAGTCGTGAAACGCACGCCCCGGTCGTGAATCGAATCCGGCCGACGGCAGTCGAACGCCCCTCCAATCACCCGTCCGAGGGACCGTGAGCCATGCGTAGGCGTGCAATGCTCGGGGAACGGCCCGCTTCTGTCACCATCTACACACTCTGAGTGACCGAATCGGGCTCACCCCCCGGAAACTTCATGAAGGGAACCGGACATGGGTCCCCATCCTGCGGTCGCGGCGATACGCCTGGCGGTCCGCCGCGTCCTCCACGACATCCTGAACACCCTCCCGGCCGCCGGTGAGCGCCCGGACCGGCCGACCGAGCGGCTCCCCTCCCCGCTCGGGTCCACCCTCGTGTCCGCCCCCGCGAGCCCCCTGGTGCTCGTCGCGTGCTCCGGCGGCGCCGACTCCATGGCCCTCGCCTCCGCCCTCGCCTTCGAAGCCCCCCGGCTCTGCCTGCGCGCCGGCGGCGTCACCGTCGACCACGGACTCCAGCCCGGCTCGGACCTGCGCGCCGACGAGGTCGCCCTGCGGATGCGCGGCCTCGGCCTCGACCCCGTGGAGTCCGTCTCCGTCGACGTCGGCCGCGACGGCGGCCCCGAGGCCGCCGCCCGCGACGCCCGCTACGCCGCCCTGGACGCCGCGCTCGAACGCCACGGCGCCGCCGCGATCCTGCTCGGACACACCCGCGACGACCAGGCCGAGACCGTCCTGCTGGGCCTCGCCCGCGGCTCCGGCATCCGCTCCCTGTCCGGAATGGCCGCGGTCTCGGGGGCCGGCGGCCGTTACCGGCGCCCCTTCCTCCACCTCGACCGGCAGACCGCCCGCAAGGCATGCATGGTCCAGTCCCTGCCCGTCTGGGACGATCCTCACAACACCGACCCCGCGTACACCCGCTCCCGGCTGCGCCACGAGGGCCTGCCCGCCCTGGAGAAGGCCCTCGGAAAGGGCGTCGTCGAGGCGCTCGCCCGCACCGCCCAGCTGTCCCGCGACGACGCCGACGCCCTCGACTCCTGGGCCAGCCAGGCCGAGGCCTCCGTGCGCGACGCCGCGGGCCTGCTGGAGTGCGCCAAGCTCTACGCCCTGCCGCCCGCCGTGCGCCGCCGGATCCTGCGCCGGGCCGCCATCGCGGCCGGCGCTCCCGCCGGTTCCCTGTTCGCCCGCCACATCGAGGAAGTCGACCGCCTGATCACCGGCTGGCGAGGCCAGGGGGCCATCAATCTCCCGGGCCGGGTCGTCGCCCAGCGGCAGGGTGGCAGACTGGTGATTCGGCAAGGCTGAATCCCGACGGCCCGGAGCGAGTCTCCTCCGGCCGCCCGGGGCGGCCGGAGGCCGTGATTGCGGCCGTAAGTGCGGGACGACCGAAAGTGATGCGGGTGGACGCGAAAGACATGGGTGCCGACCTCGAGAAGGTGCTCATCACCAAGGAAGAGATCGACGCCAAGCTGGCCGAGCTGGCGGCGAAGATCGACGCGGAGTACGCGGGCAAGGACCTGCTGATCGTCGGTGTCCTCAAGGGCGCGGTGATGGTCATGGCCGACCTCGCACGGGCGCTGTCCACCCCGGTCACCATGGACTGGATGGCCGTGTCCTCGTACGGCGCGGGCACCCAGTCCTCCGGCGTCGTGCGCATCCTCAAGGACCTCGACACGGACATCAAGGGCCGGGACGTCCTGATCGTCGAGGACATCATCGACTCCGGTCTGACCCTGTCCTGGCTGATCAACAACCTCGGCTCGCGCGAGCCCGCCTCCCTCAAGGTGTGCACGCTGCTGCGCAAGCCGGACGCCGCCAAGGTCGCCATCGACGTGGAGTGGGTCGGCTTCGACATCCCGAACGAGTTCGTCGTCGGTTACGGGCTGGACTACGCCGAGAAGTACCGCAACCTGCCGTTCGTCGGTACGCTCGCGCCGCACGTCTACGGCGGCTGAAACCGAACCGGGCACGCGGGCCGAGCCAGTCGGCCCAAGCCCGGTGAGGCGATCGGGAACCCCGGCGGGTCCCGTGCCGTTGAAGCATGCAGAGACGGGTTTCCCAGCCGTCCGATCGGCTTCACGCGGCTTCGGGCGCCAAGGCTGGGGTACCGTCGGAAGAACTGTCTTATCAAACTCACTATGGCAGGAGGGACGGGGCGGCACCGCTCCGTATGGATGGACGTGAAGCGATACTTCCGTGGGCCGGTCATGTGGATCGTGCTGGCCGTCCTTGCCGTGGTCGTGTTGATGCAGGTCGTCGGCTCGTCCGGCGGCTACAAGTCGGTGGACACCGGCCAGGTCGTCGCGGCGATCAATGACAACAGGGTCCAGTCGGCCAAGCTGACCACCGGCGACGAGCAGACCGTCAAGGTCACGCTCAAGGACGGTCAGAAGGTCCAAGGCAGCTCCAAGATCCAGGCGAGCTACATCGGCGACCAGGGTGTGCAGCTCGCCAACAACCTGCAGAGCAAGTACCAGGAGAAGCAGATCCCGGACGGCTACACCGTGTCGCCGTCCAAGCAGAACCCGTTCGTCGGCGTCCTGCTCTCCCTCCTGCCCTTCGTCCTGATCGTCGTCGTCTTCCTGTTCCTGATGAACCAGATGCAGGGCGGCGGCTCCCGGGTGATGAACTTCGGGAAGTCCAAGGCCAAGCTCATCACCAAGGACACCCCGAAGACGACCTTCTCCGACGTCGCCGGCTGCGACGAGGCCGTCGAGGAGCTCCACGAGATCAAGGAGTTCCTCCAGGAGCCGGCCAAGTTCCAGGCCGTCGGCGCCAAGATCCCCAAGGGTGTGCTGCTCTACGGCCGCCCGGGTACCGGTAAGACCCTGCTCGCGCGCGCCGTCGCCGGCGAGGCGGGCGTCCCCTTCTACTCGATCTCCGGTTCCGACTTCGTCGAGATGTTCGTCGGTGTCGGTGCCTCCCGCGTCCGTGACCTGTTCGAGCAGGCCAAGGCGAACGCCCCGGCGATCGTCTTCGTCGACGAGATCGACGCGGTCGGCCGCCACCGCGGCGCCGGCCTCGGCGGTGGTCACGACGAGCGTGAGCAGACCCTCAACCAGCTGCTGGTCGAGATGGACGGCTTCGACGTCAAGGGCGGCGTGATCCTGATCGCCGCGACCAACCGGCCCGACATCCTGGACCCGGCGCTGCTGCGCCCCGGCCGCTTCGACCGCCAGATCGCCGTCGACCCGCCGGACCTCCAGGGCCGCCTGGAGATCCTCAAGGTCCACCAGAAGGGCAAGCCGGTCGCGCCCGACGTCGACCTGGCCGCGGTCGCCCGCCGTACTCCCGGCATGACCGGCGCCGACCTGGCCAACGTGCTCAACGAGGCGGCGCTGCTCACCGCCCGCAGCGACCAGAAGCTGATCGACAACAAGGCGCTGGACGAGGCGATCGACCGCGTGGTCGCGGGCCCGCAGAAGCGGACCCGGATCATGTCGGACAAGGAGAAGAAGATCACCGCGTACCACGAGGGCGGTCACGCCCTGGTCGCGGCGGCCTCGCCGAACTCCGACCCGGTCCACAAGATCACCATCCTGTCCCGCGGCCGCGCCCTCGGCTACACGATGGTCCTGCCGGACGAGGACAAGTACTCGACCACGCGCAACGAGATGCTCGACCAGCTCGCCTACATGCTGGGCGGCCGCGCGGCCGAGGAACTGGTCTTCCACGACCCGACCACGGGTGCCGCCAACGACATCGAGAAGGCCACCAACCTGGCCCGCGCGATGGTCACCCAGTACGGCATGACCGAGCGGCTCGGCGCCATCAAGTTCGGCGGCGACAACAGCGAGCCCTTCCTCGGCCGTGAGATGGCGCACCAGCGCGACTACTCGGAAGAGGTCGCCGCGCTGGTGGACGAAGAGGTCAAGAAGCTCATCGAGACCGCGCACAACGAGGCCTGGGAGATCCTGGTCGAGAACCGCGACGTGCTCGACCAACTGGTGCTCCAGCTGCTGGAGAAGGAGACGCTCGGCAAGGAGGAGATCGCCGAGATCTTCGCCCCGATCGTCAAGCGCCCGCCGCGGCCCGCCTGGACCGGCTCCTCGCGCCGCACCCCGTCCACCCGCCCGCCGGTGCTCTCCCCCAAGGAGCTGGCGCTGACCAACGGTGCGAACGGCACGACGGCCGCGATCAGCACGGTCAAGTCCACCGCCGCCGAGTCCGCCCCCGTGACGGACCCGACCCCGGAAGAGCGCCCGGAGAGCTGACCGCCCGGCGGCCGCTTTCCGGCCACCGAGGCCCGGAATGAACGCCGCGCCCCCCAGGTTCTAGCCTGGGGGGCGCGGCATTTTCCTTATGCACGCACGTGGGACGACAGGAACGAGGCACCAGATGACCGACCCGGTGACGCTGGACAGCGAGCGCCCCGTCGGCGAGTTCGACGAGAAGCGCGCCGAGAACGCCGTGCGCGAGCTGCTGATCGCCATCGGTGAGGATCCCGACCGCGAGGGGCTGCGCGAGACGCCGGCCCGGGTGGCGCGGGCCTACCAGGAGATCTTCGCCGGGCTGTGGCAGAAGCCCCAGGACGTGCTCACCACGACGTTCGACCTGGGCCACGACGAGATGGTCCTCGTCAAGGACATCGAGGTGTACTCGACCTGTGAGCACCATCTGGTGCCGTTCCGGGGCGTCGCCCACGTCGGCTACATCCCGTCGGTCTCCGGGAAGATCACCGGCCTGTCCAAGCTGGCCCGTCTGGTGGACGTCTACGCCCGCCGGCCCCAGGTGCAGGAGCGGCTCACCACACAGATCGCGGACTCCCTGATGGAGATCCTCGAGCCGCGGGGCGTCATCGTGGTGGTGGAGTGCGAGCACATGTGCATGTCGATGCGCGGCATCCGCAAGCCCGGCGCCAAGACCATAACGTCCGCGGTGCGCGGTCAGCTGCGGGACGCGGCGACCCGCAACGAGGCCATGAGCCTGATCATGGCGCGCTGAGCCGGCACGGGGCCCGGACGGGACCGGCGGTCAGGCCGCCGGTTCCGCGCCCTGGTGGTGGTCCTGGTCGTCGTCCTCGGGGAGCTTGCAGACGCGCTCCAGGAAGAGGGCGGCCGCTATCACGCCGATGCCCGCGAGGACGGAGAAACCGGCGTAGAAGGCCTGGTCGCGGCGCGGCGGCAGGTCGAGGAGCTCCAGCAGGAACACGCCCGTACCGCCGTACATCCCCGCGACGAGGGCGGCGACCAGGGCGCTGGCCTGGGCGAAGACGACCGCGCGGGCGGCCATCAGGGGGTCGACGCCCTTGGCACCCGGGCGCCGCTCGCGCTGCGCCTTGAAGCGGGCGCGCAGCGAGAGCGCCGTGGCGAGCAGGACCACGGCGATCAGGGCGAGCACGACGGGCGCGGCCAGGGGGACGCTCGGAAGGGTCCCGATCGAGTTCCAGAGGCGGGCGCCCGCCCAGGACAGGATGCCCGCCACGACGAACACGCCGGCCAGCACCCTGATGCGCAGCTCTCTCACGGTGTCCCTTCAGTTCCCCCGGACCGGGCCCCGGATGATGCCCGGATGTGCGACTGCCGGGTAGTCGTTGACCTTAACGACTACTCGGGCAGTCGGAGTTCCAGGTCGGCGCGCGGTTCGACGCCCTCGCGGGTGACGGCGGCGAGCAGTTCGGCCACGGCGCCGCGGCCGGGCAGCTGGGCCGCCGGGTCCACGTCGTGCCAGGGCGCGAGCACGAAGGCGCGCTCGTGGGCGCGCGGGTGGGGCAGGGTCAGCTGCGGGTCGTCGGAGACGACGTCGGCGTAGGCGACGATGTCCACGTCCAGGGTGCGCGGGCCCCAGCGCTCGTCGCGGACGCGGTTGAAGGCCTCCTCGATGGCGTGCCCGCGCTCCAGCAGGGAGGAGGGCGGCAGGGTGGTCTTCAGGGCCACGACCGCGTTGAAGTACGACGGCTGGCTGCCGGGCTCGACGCCCCAGGGCTCCGTCTCGTAGACCGGTGACACGGCCTTCACACGGACGCCGGGCGTGTCCTCCAGCGCGTCCACGGCGCCCTGGAGGGTCTCCAGGCGGTTGCCGAGGTTGGAACCGAGGGAGATCACGGCCCACTTGGGGTTCTGCAGGGTGGTGTCCGCCGCGTCCACCCGCTCGACGACCGAGGCGGGCACCGGCTGGACGGTCGGGTCACTGTGACCCTGGACGAAAGGTCGGGTCATACTCGGCTCCGGGTGATGGTGACGGTCACGTCGTCGAAGGGGACGGTGATCGGGGCGTCCGGCTTGTGCACGCAGACCTCGACCTCCTGGACCCCTTCGTGTTTCAGACAGGTCTGGGCGATCCGCTCGGCGAGCGTCTCGATGAGATTCACCGGCTCGCCCTCGACCACGGCCACGACCTCCTCGGCCACGATGCCGTAGTGGACGGTCTTCGACAGGTCGTCGTCGGCCGCGGCCGGCCGGATGTCCAGGCCCAGGACGAGGTCCACGAGGAAGGTCTGGCCCTCCTCGCGCTCCCTGGGGAACACGCCGTGGTGCCCGCGAGCCCTCAGGCCGCGCAGCGCGACACGATCCACGCGAATCACTCCTGCAATCGTCGGGAACGACCGGCCGTACCGCGTGCGAGCGACACACCGGTCGCACACGAATCTACCTGCGGGCACCGACAACACCGGGCCCCAGGGGCGTGGGCCCGGCCGGCGCCCGCAGGGTTCACCGGCCGTTTTCCCCGGTGAACCCGGCCGCGTCATGGGCTGGTAGCCGGTCATACCCGGGGGTAGGTGATTCCAACCACTTCTGGGAACCGCCGGGGCACCCGAGCTTCCCCCGCCCGCTCAGGCGAGGGGGCCCTCGTCGGGATCCAGGCCGTTCGTGCCCTCGTCGCCTTCGTCCTCGTCGTCCGTCTCCGCCAGCACCGGGGAGGCGTGGTGCGACCAGAGCTTCCAGCCCTCGGGTGTGCGCCGGAACACGTTGGTGGCGACGACGAGCTGGCCGACCAGCGGCCCGAGTTCGCCGCCCTCCGCCGGGGCGGGACCGCCGCTGAGGATGTTCTCGGTGCAGGTCACGAGCGCGGTGTCGCCGGTGACGGAGACATGGACGTCGGTGAGGAAGAACTGGATGTAGTCGGTGTTCGCCATGATCAGGGCGTACGACCTGAGGACCTCGCCGCGTCCGGTGAGCACCGGCCAGCCCGGGTGGACGCAGGAGATCACGCCGGTGTCGGCGGGGTCGTGGTACTCCTCGTCGACGCCCAGGTCGGCCGGGGTGAGCCAGAGGGCCGAGACCTCCTCGAAGTCGCCGCGTTCCAGCGCCTCGTAGAACGCGGTGTTGGCGGCCTCCACCTGTTCCACATCGGTGTGCGGGGCGCTCACCGGGCTCCGTCCGTCGTACGGGCCTCTTCCACGGCGCGCGCGACCCGCACGGCGTCCGCCGTGGCACGCACCTCGTGGACGCGTACGGCCCAGGCGCCGGCCTGCGCCGCGAGCGCGGAGACGGCGGCGGTGGCGGCGTCGCGCTCCCGGGCGGGCGGGGGCGCGCCCTCGGGGCCGGCGAGGACGCGCCCGAGGAACCGCTTGCGGGAGGCGGCCACCAGCAGGGGGCGGCCGAGGGCGTGCAGCCGGTCCAGGTGGGCGAGGAGGGCGAGGTCGTGCTCGGCCTCCTTGGAGAAGCCGAGGCCGGGGTCGATCACGATCCGGTCGGGCGCGATGCCGCCGGCCAGTACGGCGTCCACCCGGGCGCGCAGCTCGTCCACGACTTCCCCGACGACGTCCTCGTAGACGCCCTGGACGGCGGCGCCCTCCAGGAGGCCGCGCCAGTGCATGACGACGAAGGGGGCGCCGGCGTCGGCGACGACCGGGATCATCTCGGGGTCGACGAGGCCGCCGCTGACGTCGTTGACGAGGGCCGCGCCGGCCGCGAGGGACCGGGCCGCGACGGAGGCGCGCATGGTGTCGACGGAGACGACGACGCCCTCGGAGGCGAGGCCGCGCACGACGGGGATGACACGGCGCAGTTCCTCGGCCTCGTCCACCCGGGTGGCTCCCGGGCGGGTGGACTCGCCCCCCACGTCCACCAGGTCAGCGCCCTCGGCGACCAGGTCGAGGCCGTGCTTGACGGCCGCGGTGGTGTCGAACCAGCGGCCGCCGTCGGAGAAGGAATCGGGGGTGACGTTCACGACCCCCATGACCGCGCACCGGTCCCATGCCGGAAGGCCCGCCACTCGGCCGCGCCCGCTGTGGTTGTTCATACGTTCAGCGTAGGCCCCGGGCGGCGCCGCCACGGCCCGCGGGCCCGCGGCGCCGCCGGGAAGGGTGATCATGCCGCGCGGGCGTCCCGTTCGGTCACCGTGTGGGCGCACGCGCGTGCGGCGGCCGCGCGGCGGCGGCGCAGGAAGCGGGGGAGCGGCAGGGCCAGGGTGACGAAGCCCTCGGCCTGCATCGTGGCGAATCCGATGCGGGGCAGGTCGGTCGTGGCGCGGTAGACGATGAAGCGCGGCTCCCAGCGCGGCTGGAACTTGGCGTTGAACTTGTACAGCGACTCGATCTGGAACCAGCGCGAGAGGAACACCAGCAGTCCGCGCCAGGCGCGCAGCACCGGGCCCGCGCCGATCTTCTCGCCGCGCGCGAGGGCGGAGCGGAACATGGCGAAGTTCAGCGAGACGCGGCTGATGCCGAACCTGGGGGCGGCCTGGAGGGCGGCCACGATCAGCAGTTCGTTCATGCCGGGGTCGGCGCTGCGGTCGCGGCGCATCAGGTCCAGCGAGACACCGTCCTCGCCCCAGGGCACGAAGTGCAGGATCGCCTTCAGGTCGCCGTACTCGCCGGGCTCGTCGTCGGCCTTGTGCGCGGTGGCTATGAGACAGTCGCCGTCGGCCGGGTCGCCGATGCGGCCGAGCGCCATGGAGAAGCCGCGCTCGGTGTCGGTGCCGCGCCAGTCCTCCGCGGCCCGCCGGATGCGGTCGAGTTCCGTCTCGCCGAGGTCATGGATGCGCCGTACCCGGGTTTCGTA
Source organism: Streptomyces hygroscopicus subsp. hygroscopicus (assembly GCF_030269125.1). GTDB lineage: Bacteria > Actinomycetota > Actinomycetes > Streptomycetales > Streptomycetaceae > Streptomyces > Streptomyces hygroscopicus_C. The sequence continues at coordinate 84,779 of NZ_BSSM01000021.1, forward strand.
ACCGGCCCGTTCGATGCGCTTGACCATTTGCCGGACGTTGCGCATGGCGCGTCCGGCGAGCGAGAAATCCGCAACGTCCACCACCGCCTCGTCGCCCAGTTCCAGGGCGTCCAGACCGGTCTCGCGGGTCCACACCTCGCCGCCCGTCTCGGAGCAGCCCACGACCGCGGGCGTCCAGGAGTGCGCCCTGGCCTCGTCCATGAAGCGCTCGATGGCGCCCGGCCAGGCCTCGACGTCGCCGATGGGGTCGCCACTGGCGAGCATCACGCCGGAGATGACGCGGTAGGTGACCGCGGCCTTGCCGCTGGGCGAGAAGACGACCGCCTTGTCGCGGCGCAGCGCGAAGTGGCCGAGGGAGTCGCGGCGGCCGTGCTTGGCCAGCAGCGCCCGCAGTTTCGCCTCGTCGTCCTCGGTGAGGTGGGCGGCCGGGTGCTCGGGGCGGAAGGCCAGGTAGATCGTGGTGACGGCGGTGAGCCAGCCGAGCGCGCCCAGCGAGAACGCCACGGTCCAGGAGGTGGCGCCCTGGTAGTCGACCGGGCCCTCGAAGCCGAACAGGCCGTAGACGACGTGGGTGAGCCGGTCCGCCAGGCTCGGGTCGCCGAGTGTGCGGTGCGGGTGGACGCTGACGATGATCATTCCGAGGACCAGCGAACCGGCGCTCATCAGCACGAAGTTGGCGAGTGCCCGCCAGCGGCTGCGCGGGTCCGGCAGGGCGGCGAACTCACGGCGGTGCCACACCAGCGGAACCAGCAGGACGACCGCGAACAGCACGCCGAGCAGGGAGTGCCGGTAGAGCAGTTGGGCCACCGCGCCGGCCGGCAGGAGCGCGACCGCGGCCCGCCACGCCCGGCGCTTGCGCCGCCTGAGCCCGTGCGCCAGCAGGAGCAGCAGCACGCCCGCGCTGAGCGAGAGCGCCGCCGCGAAGGGCCCGAAGGACCCGGGCAGCACCTCGGCGATGGCGTGCATGCGGCTGTGCCTGAACCGCGGGAAGACCCCGGCGGCAATGTCCAGGAGGCCGACGAGCGCGACCGCCCTGCCGACCAGGCCGGGGACGGCCTCGGGGCGCGGGCCGCGCAGTATGCGCCGCGCCCGGCTTGATCGGCCCGGAACCCCGCCCGACATTTCCCCATCTATCCTGACAGACATCGCATCCCGTAGTTCTGCGAGAGACCTTGAACCCGGGCCCGATCGGGCATCCGGTGACATTGCGCCCTCTAGGACGGTGTCTCGGGGAGAGAGGTTCACTCCCCACCGGAAAGTCGGGTCAAAGGCCGAGGAAAGTCCCGGGCGAACCCGCGCGACGAAGCGTGGTGAGCGACGGGCCGAGAGCGCAGGCAGGAACAGTCCATGGGTCTCACGAGCAACAAGGTCCTGATGCTGGCGGTGGTGTTCGCCGTGGTGCTGTTCGCGGGCACGGTGTGGCTGTGGCCGCGGCTCGCCCGGCGGAGCTGGCGGGCCGTCGGCGGGCGGGTCGGGCTGCTGCTCGCCACCCAGGTCGCCGTGTTCGTCTCGGTGGGGCTCGCCGCCAACCAGGCCTTCGGCTTCTACGCCACCTGGGCCGACCTGTTCGGGCAGGAGAACGGCGAGGGCGTGGTCGTCGACCACATAGCGGACGGCGCCGGCGATCCGGTCCGCGTGGTGTCCACCTCGCGGGTCGCCGGGGTGAGCAGCGGGGTGCCGCAGGTGGCCGGGCAGATCCAGAAGGTCGACATCCTGGGCCGTACGACGCGGATCGCCGCGCCGGCGTTCGTGTACCTGCCGCCGGAGTACTTCCAGGACCACAAGCGCAAGTTCCCGGTCTCGGTCGTGCTGACCGGCTACCCCGGCACCGCGCAGGCGCTGGTGGACAAGCTGCACTACCCGAGCACCGCCCAACAGCTCGCCAAGGGCGGCAAGATGCAGCCGATGATCCTGGTGATGCTGCGCCCGGCCGTGGCGCCGCCGCGGGACACCGAGTGCGTGGACGTGCCCGGCGGCCCGAGGACGGAGACGTTTTTCGCCAAGGACCTGCGTGACGCGGTGAAGGCTCGTTACCGCGTTGACGCCACGCCCGCGAGCTGGGGCATCATCGGCGACTCGACCGGCGGGTACTGCGCCCTGAAGATCGCCATGCACCACCCGAGGTCGTACGGAGCCGCCGTGGGCCTGTCGCCGTACTACAAGGCGCCGATCGACGCGACCACCGGGGACCTGTTCCACGGCGACAAGAACCTGCGCAATCGTGCCAACCTCTTCTGGGTGCTCAAGCACCAGTCGGCCCCGGAGACGTCACTACTGGTCACCAGCAGCAAAATCGGTGAGCACAACTACAAGGACACGCTTCGGTTCATCAAGAATGTGCAGGACACGAACGTGACCAGGATTTCTTCGATCATCCTTCCGAGTGGCGGGCACAACTTCAACACCTGGCGCCGTGAGATCCCGGCGGCGTTGCAGTGGCTCAGTGCCCGGTTGGTCTCCCACTGAGGACGCCGATCCTGACACCCTGTGAGGCGCGCGGTATGGCCGTGTTTTTACGGGGTGGGGGTCCATCATTCGCCTACGCGCGGTAAGTTTCTGGCCATGCCACGTGGACGCCACCGCCATTCCCCGCCTCTGCACCGGCTGTTGCCCCCCTCCGCGATCGCCGGCGTCTCCGTCGTGTGCGCGCTGGGTCCCTGGGTGTTCTCCGAGGCCGCGGTGCTGCGCGTGCTGGCCGGGGCCGCCGCGGCGACCGCGCTCGCCGGCGCGTTCGTGATGCGCCGCTGGGACATCCACGCGGGCAAACAGGTCGCCGACCTCGCCCGCGCGCGAGCCAGTGACGAGTGGCGCTTCGAGGAACGGGTCGCCGAGCTGGAGACCGACCTGGAGGAGTCGCGCGAGCTGCGCGTCAAGCTGGAGCAGCGGCTGCGCGCCAAGCGCGCCGAACTGGCCGGCCTGCGCAACGAGCACGCGGCCCTGCTGCGCCGGTACGCCACCGCGGAGACCGAGCGCGCCAGCGCCCTGGAGGGGCGCCGCCTGCTGGAGATCGAGTCCGGCGCGCCCGAGCTGCCGCCGGCCGCGACGCGCCCCTCGCCCCCGCTGCCGTCCCGGGCGGCCTCACCCGCGCTGCCGCCGGCACGGACCGCCGCCGAGGAGACGCCTCGGAAGGCGTACGACGTCTTCTCGGCCGAGGGCGCCAAGCTGTACGGGCAGGCGCTGCGGGCGCTCGCCGCCTTCGAGCGGGATTCGGCCGGGGCCGGCGCTGCCGCCGAGCCCGGGACGGCGGGGGAGAACGGCGCCGGTGCCAAAGGGGAAGGCGCCGAGGGTGACATAGCCGGGCGGAACGAGACGGGGACGCCGGAGGCCGGGGCCGCGCCGGAGGCCGAGCACGCGGCGGACGCCGAGGGCGCCTCGCGTGGCGGAGGCGTCGAGGCGGTCGAGGACGCACCCGACGGTGAAGGGGCGCAGGACCGGCCGCTGACGGCCGACGGACACGCGACGGCCGCCGAGCCCGCCTCGCCGGAGACCGCCGAGGCAATGGAGACCACCGTCGAGGCCGTGGAGACCGCCGAGGCCGCTGGGACCCCCGTGGTGTCCGAGGCCCCCGCGGCCTCCGGGACCCCCGTGGGCCAGCCCCGCGCCGGGCACTTCACGGTGCCGACCGCCGTGGCCGTCGTACCGGCCGCGCCCGCGCGGCGCCCGATGACCGCGGGTGGTTTCGACTTCTTCGGCACGCAGAAGGCGGCGCCGAAGGCCGCGCTGGACTCGGTGCAGAACGAGGACCTGGCCGATGTCGTCGGCCAGGAGGCGCTGGCCGTGCACAAGGCCGAGGCGGAGGCGGAGTTCAAGCCCGCCGACGCCACGGCGCACGGCGTCGGCCAGGTCATCGACCTGACGGCGCACGACGAGACCGAGGTGATCGACGTCCAGGGGCTGCGCAGCGCGGCCTCCTGACGCCGGCACGCCGCCCGCGGGCCCGGCCTCCCCACCGGGGGAGCCGGGCCTTTTCGCGCCCCGGCATGGGGGAAACTGGGGGCATGAGTCCTACGACGCAGACCACGGTCGGGATCGGTGGTGCCGCGGAAAGCACCGACATGGTGCTCAACATCGGGCCCCAGCATCCGTCGACGCACGGCGTGCTGCGGCTCAGGCTGGTGCTGGACGGGGAGCGCATCGTGCACGCCGAGCCGGTCATCGGCTATATGCACCGCGGCGCCGAGAAACTCTTCGAGGCGCGGGACTACCGGCAGATCATCATGCTGGCCAACCGCCACGACTGGCTGTCGGCGTTCTCGAACGAGCTGGGAGTGGTCCTCGCCGTGGAGCGGATGCTCGGCATGGAGGTGCCCGAGCGCGCGGTGTGGACGCGCACGCTGCTCGCCGAGCTGAACCGGGTGCTCAACCACCTGATGTTCCTCGGTTCCTACCCGCTGGAACTGGGCGGGATCACGCCGGTGTTCTACGCGTTCCGCGAGCGCGAGGTGCTGCAGAACGTGATGGAGGAGGTCTCCGGCGGGCGCATGCACTACATGTTCAACCGCGTCGGCGGCCTCAAGGAGGACCTGCCGGCCGGGTGGACGGGCCGTGCGCGGGCCGCCGTCGCCGCCGTGCGCTCGCGCATGGGCGTCTTCGACGACCTGGTGCTCGGCAACGAGATCTTCCGGGGGCGCACGCGCGGGGTCGGCGCGCTCGCGCCCGAGGCGGTGCACGCGTACGGCGTGAGCGGGCCCATCGCGCGCGGCTCGGGCGTCGACTTCGACCTGCGCCGCGACGAGCCGTATCTGGCCTACGGCGAGCTCCAGGACACGCTGAGGGTCGTCACACGGAGCGAGGGCGACTGCCTCGCGCGCTTCGAGGTGCTCCTGGAGCAGACGCACAACGCGCTGGACCTCGCGGACGCCTGCCTGGACCGGCTCGCCGAGCTGGCGCCCGGACCGGTCAACCAGCGCCTGCCGAAGGTGCTGAAGGCGCCCGAGGGCCACACCTACGCCTGGACCGAGAACCCGCTCGGCATCAACGGCTACTACCTGGTCAGCAAGGGCGAGAAGACCCCGTACCGGCTCAAGCTGCGCTCGGCGTCGTACAACAACATCCAGGCGCTCACCGAGCTGCTGCCCGGGACGCTGGTGGCGGACATGGTGGCGATCCTGGGCTCGATGTTCTTCGTGGTCGGCGACATCGACAAGTAGGCCGCGGCCCCGGCGGGCGGGCCCGGCTCAGGCCGGGGTGCCCGCGTTTGCCAGCGGGTCGGCGATGCCGCTCGGCCGGAGCAGCCAGCCGAAGTCGCCGAGGCCGCCGGGAGCGGTGAGTTCGGCGGCCTCCCCGGCGCCCGCGAGGGCGCGCACATAGGCGGCGGGGTCGGTGGAGGCGAGCGCGAGCGGGGGGCGTGCGCCGGTGATGCCGAGGGCGTGGAGGGCGGCGCGCTGGGTGATGAGGCGCGCCGGGGCCGGGCCTGCCGCCGCGCAGGCGTCCAGGGCGACATGGGCCGTGATGTCGCAGGTCCCGTCCGGTACGGGGGTCGTCTCGCGGCCCGCGCGGAAGCCCGTGAGGGTGCCGAACGAGGGGCGCGTGCCGACGGTGTGGGCGTAGTCCACGGCCACCGCGAGCCCGCGCACCACCCGGCGCGCTGCCGTCGCCCACGCCCGGTCCCGGGGCAGCCCGATCTCCGCCCGCAGCCCCTCCGCCCGCAGCGGCCACCAGCGCGCCAGCCAGTCCGCGTCCGCGCCGGTCACCGGATCGCCGAGCCGCTCGGTCCCGTCGTCGCCGACGAGCACGTACCGGGGCACGCCGGAGGAGTCCGCCTCGGCCACGTCCACGGGCACGTTGTCCAGCCACTCGTTGGCGAACAGCACCCCGGTGACCGCCTCCGGGGGCTCGCCGCGCCAGATGACGCGCGTGTCCAGGTCCGCGGGGCGGTCTGCGATCTCGACGGCGTACGGCCGCACGCGCGCCGCCACCTCGTCCGGCAGGGCGCCGAGCACACCGGTGACCAGCTCGCCCCGCCCGGCCGCCATGTCCACGAAGTCCAGGCTCCCGGGCCGCCCCAGCGCCGCGTCGACCCGGCACAGCAGCTCCGCCACGGCCCGCGCGAACAGCGGCGAGGCGTGCACGGACGTACGGAAGTGCCCGGCGGGCCCCTCGGGGCGCCGGTAGAAGCCGCGGGGGCCGTACAGGGCCTCCTCGGCCACCGCCCGCCAGCCCCGCGGACCCGCGCCCCGTGGTGTGTCCGGCCCCTGCCGCCGCCTCTCCCGCGTCACCGCACCAGACTAGGCGCACAGATGATCAACTCCTCCACCTTGGGGAGTACGTCCGGCGGGCCCGGATCGGTCCTCCGGTTGACCCGGGCGGGCATTCCGTTTCCCTACTCTGGGTTACGTGCAGCGCCTCTACGACTTCCTCCGCCGTCACCCGACCGGGGTCGACACCTTCTGGGCCGTCGTCCTGTTCGGGCTGTCGGTCATCAGCGAGGTCAACCTGCACGGGAAACCCGCGCACAAGGGGCCGATCGGCGCGGGGATCGCCGTCTCCGCCGTCCTGTGCGCCGTCGTCGCGCTGCGCCGCCGGTTCCCGGAGCAGATGCTGCTGCTCGCGCTCGCCACCGGCCTGTCCCAGCTGGTGCTGGACGTCCAGACGACCGTCGCCGACTTCGCCCTCCTGGCGATCGCCTACACGGTCGCCACGGTGGGCGCGCGCTGGGCCTCCCGGCTCGCCCTCGTCGCCAGTTTCTGCGCCGCGACCATGGCGCAGCTGCGCTGGCCGGCGGAGCACGCCAGCTTCCTCGGGAAGATCGCCATCGTGGTCTTCCAGACGGTGCCGTTCACGCTGGCCTGGGTGCTCGGCGACTCCATGCGCACCCGGCGCGCCTACTTCGCCCAGCTGGAGGAGCGCGCGGCCCGCCTGGAGAAGGAGCGCGAGGCCCAGTCGAAGGTCGCGGTCGCCGCCGAGCGCGCCCGGATCGCCCGGGAACTGCACGACGTCGTCGCGCACAACGTGTCCGTGATGGTCGTCCAGGCCGACGGCGCCGCCTACGTCCTGGACGCCGCCCCCGACCAGGCCAGGAAGGCCCTGGAGACGATCTCCTCGACCGGCCGGCAGGCCCTCGCCGAGATGCGCCGCCTGCTGGGCGTGCTGCGCACCGGGGAGCACCAGGAGGGCGGGGAGTACGTCCCGCAGCCCGACGTCGAGCAGATCGACGAACTGATCGAGCAGTGCCGCGCCTCGGGCCTGCCCGTCGACTTCAAGGTGGAGGGCACCCCGCGCCCGCTGCCCAGCGGGGTCGAGCTGACCGCGTACCGCATCGTGCAGGAGGCGCTCACCAACACCCGCAAGCACGGCGGTCCGAACGCGGGGGCGAGCGTCCGCCTGGTCTACTTCGACGACGGGCTCGGCCTGCTCGTGGAGGACGACGGCAAGGGCGCCCCCCAGGAGCTGTACGAGGAGGGCGGTGCCGACGGCCGGGGGCACGGCCTGATCGGCATGCGCGAGCGCGTCGGCATGGTCGGCGGCACCCTGGACGCCGGCCCGCGTCCCGGCGGAGGCTTCCGCATCAGCGTCCTGCTGCCGCTCAAACCGGCGCACTGAGTTACCGACCGATGGAAGAAGGACCCCGATGACGATCCGCGTGATGCTCGTCGACGACCAGGTGCTGCTGCGCACCGGGTTCGGGATGGTGCTCGCCGCCCAGCCCGACATGGAGGTCGTCGCCGAGGCGGGTGACGGTGTCGAGGCCCTGGAGGCGCTGCGCTCGACCGCGGTCGACGTCGTCCTGATGGACGTCCGCATGCCCAAGCTCGACGGTGTGGAGACCACCCGGCGGATCTGCGCGCAGCCCGATCCGCCCAAGGTGCTGATCCTGACCACGTTCGACCTGGACGAGTACGCCTTCTCCGGGCTGAAGGCGGGCGCCTCCGGATTCATGCTCAAGGACGTGCCGCCGGGCGAGCTGCTGGCCGCCATCCGCGCCGTGCACAGCGGTGACGCGGTGGTGGCGCCCTCCACCACGCGGCGCCTGCTGGACCGGTTCGCGCCGATGCTGCCCTCGGGCGGCCAGGAGCCCCGGCACAAGGAGCTGGAACGGCTCACCGAGCGGGAGCGCGAGGTGATGGTGCTGGTCGCGCAGGGGCTGTCCAACGGCGAGATCGCGGCGCGGCTCGTGCTGTCCGAGGCGACCGTGAAGACCCATGTGGGCCGCATCCTGACCAAGCTGGGGCTGCGGGACCGGGTGCAGGTGGTGGTGCTGGCCTACGAGACCGGGCTGGTGCGGGCGGGCGGCCGCGGCCTGGGATGACGCGCGGGGCCGGCCGCCGCGGCCCGGGGTGACGGCCCGGGTGGTGTCCTTCGGGAGACGAACCCACCGGCGCTCGGCGGCGTCACCGCCCACCCCTCCGCCGGGACGCCGGCCGCCGGCTCCCCGGCGACCCGCCGACGGTGCCCCGGGCCCGCGCTCCCGGGGCACCGCCCCGCTCACCCCCGGTCCGGCAGCCGCCCCACGAAGTCCCGTACGGCCGCCCGCACGTCCTGCGCCGTCCACCCCAGCCCGGGTTCGCGCACCGAGACCTCCGTCCAGGCCAGGCACGGGCCGGAGTCGCCGGACCAGTGGTCGGGGAAGAGGGCCACCGAGGTCTCCTCGGCCTGGCGCAGCGCCGCCTCGGCCACCACCTCGGGCGGATACGGCAGCCAGACCTGGAACTCGTGCGTGTGCGGCACCTCGGGGTGGACCCGCGCCCACGGGAGACCCGCCTCGGCGAACCCCTCGCGCAGCGCGGCGGCGACCACGCGCGCGTGGCGGACGTACGCGGGCAGCCGGGGCAGCGCGCGCTCCAGGCCGATCAGCGCGGACAGCGCGGTCGGGAACTGCTGGAAGATCTGTCCGCCGTACCGGTGCCGCCAGGTGCGCGCCTCCTCGACCAGCGTCCGCGGCCCGGCGAGCGCGGCGCCGCCGAGGCCGTCGAGGGACTTGTAGAACGACACGTAGACGCTGTCGGCCAGGCCCGCGATCTCCTCCAGGGGGCGCCCGAAGTGCTCGGTGCACTCCCACAGGCGCGCCCCGTCGAAGTGCACCACCGCCTCGCGCTCCCGCGCCGCCTCCACCGCCTCCGTCAGCTCCTCCCAGGCGGGCAGCACGAAACCGGCGTCCCGCAGCGGCAGTTCGAGCATCAGCGCGCCGAAGGGCTCCCCGACGTCGCGTATCTCCGCCGCCGTCGGCTGCCGGGGCCCGCTGCCGACGTGGACCGGGCGCAGCCCGCTGACCTGGCTGAGGGCGTCGCGCTCGTGCACCTCGGGATGGGACATGGGGTGCAGGGCCACCGCGGGGTTCCCGGTGCGGCCCGCCCAGCAGCGCAGCGCCACCTGCTGGGCCATGGTGCCGCTCGGGAAGAACGCGGCGGCCTCCATGCCGAGCAGCGCGGCGACCTTCTCCTCCAGGGCGGCGACGATGCGGTTGCCGTAGACGTCGGCGGGCTCGTCCAGGTCGTACACCCCGGCGCCCGCCTCCGCCAGGTACGCGAGGCGTTCGCCGACCGAGCCGGTCCAGCCCGCGCGGTCCAGCCCGCGCGCCCCCTGCCGTCGTACCGCCGCCCACCGCTCCTTGGCCGTAGGTCCCGTGTCCTGCCCAGATGTATCGGTCATGCCCGGGATCATGCCGCGCCGGAACCGCCCGGGGCACCGGATATCCGCGCGCGGCCGCGTGGGGAAACCCACAGCCTGTGGACGACCGGTCGGCGACGGACCGAGATAGCGTTAACATGACGAGAAATCGTCCGGTACATCGTCCGGTACCCGAAGCGGACTGGAACGGGAAGGCCGCCGTCGCGTGAGTACAGTCCACCAGCAAGACCTCAGGGACCGCCCCGCGCGGCTCACCGTCGGCGTCGTGGGCGCCGGCCGCGTGGGCCCCGCGCTGGCCGCGTCCCTCCAGCTCGCCGGGCATCGCCCGGTGGCCGTCTCCGGCGTCTCCGACGCCTCCCGCAGACGCGCCGAGACCCTGCTCCCCGGGGTGCCCCTGGTGCCGCCCGCCGAGGTCCTCCAGCGCGCCGACCTGGTGCTGCTCACCGTCCCCGACGACGTGCTGCCCGGACTGGTCACGGGCCTCGCCGAGACCGGTGCCGTGCGGCCCGGCCAGCTGCTCGTGCACACCTCCGGCCGGTACGGCGCCAAGGTGCTCGACCCCGCCCTGCGCGCGGGCGCCCTGCCGCTCGCCCTGCATCCCGCGATGACCTTCACCGGCACCGCCGTGGACGTCCAGCGCCTCGCGGGCTGCTCCTTCGGCGTCACCGCGCCCGAGGAGCTGCGGCTGGCCGCGCAGGCCCTGGTGATCGAGATGGGCGGCGAGCCGGAGTGGATCAGCGAGCAGAACCGCCCGCTCTACCACGCGGCCCTCGCCCTCGGCGCCAACCACCTGGTCACCCTGGTCGCCCAGGCCATGGAGCTGCTGCGCACGGCCGGTGTCGAGGCCCCCGACCGGATGCTCGGCCCGCTGCTCGGCGCCGCCCTCGACAACGCCCTGCGCTCCGGCGACGCCGCCCTGACCGGCCCGGTCGCCCGCGGGGACGCCGGCACCGTCGCCGCCCACATCACCGAACTGCGCAGGCACGCCCCGGCCACCGTCGCGGGCTACCTCGCGATGGCCCGCGCCACCGCCGACCGCGCCCTCGCGCACGGCCTGCTCAAGCCCGAACTCGCCGAGGACCTGCTCGGCGCGCTGGCCGACGGCACGCAAGGCACGCAAGGCACGGACGGCCCGCCCGGCCTCAAGGACGACGGCACCGACGGCACGAACGGCACCGAGGGGAACGACCGATGACCACCGCCCTGCTCAGCACCGCCCAGGAGCTGCACGCCCGCACCCGCGAGGGCCGCCGCGCCGTCGTGATGACCATGGGCGCCCTGCACGAGGGCCACGCCACCCTCATCCGCTCCGCGCGGCGGATCGCGGGCCCGGACGGGGAGGTCGTCGTGACCGTCTTCGTGAACCCGCTCCAGTTCGGCGCCGGCGAGGACCTGGACCGCTACCCGCGCACCCTGGAAGCCGACCTGAAGATCGCCGAGCAGGCCGGCGCCGACGCCGTGTTCGCGCCCTCCGTGGACGAGGTCTACCCCGGCGGCGACCCCCAGGTCCGCGTCACCGCGGGCCCCATGGGCGAACGCCTGGAGGGCTCCTCGCGCCCCGGGCACTTCGACGGCATGCTCACCGTCGTCGCCAAGCTGCTCCACCTCACCCGCCCCGACGTCGCCCTCTACGGACAGAAGGACGCCCAGCAGCTCGCCCTGATCCGGCGCATGGTGCGGGACCTGAACTTCGGCATCGAGATCGTCGGCGTGCCGACCGTGCGCGAGGAGGACGGGCTCGCGCTGTCCAGCCGCAACCGCTTCCTGTCGCCCGACGAGCGCCGCACCGCCCTCGCCCTGTCCCGCGCGCTGTTCGCGGGCCGCGACCGGCACGCCGCCCAGGAGGCGCTGCGCGCGCGGGCCCGCGAGGTGCCCGCCACCCAGGCGCGCGCCGAGGCGCTGAGCGCGATAGGGGAGTCCCGCGCGGCCGCCGACGCCCACGCGGTGGCCACGTCGTCCCCCGGCGGCCCGGCCGCGGTCCGCGCGGCCGCCCGCCAGGTCCTGGACGAGGCCGCCCACTACGACCCGCCGCTCGACCTGGACTACCTCGCCCTGGTCGACCCGTCGGACTTCACCGAGATCGGCGACGACTTCACCGGCGAGGCGGTCCTCGCCGTCGCCGCCCGGGTCGGCGCCACCCGGCTGATCGACAACCTCCCGCTCACCTTCGGAACCTTCGGAGCCGCCTCGTGACCAGCACAGGCATACGACTGCACGCGCCCGCGCCCGGGTGGGACATCGCCGCGGACGTGGTCGTCGTCGGCTCCGGGGTGGCCGGCCTGACGGCCGCGCTGCGCTGCGAGGCCGCCGGGCTCACCACGGTGGTCGTCACCAAGGCGCGCCTGGACGACGGCTCCACCCGCTGGGCCCAGGGCGGCATCGCGGCCGCCCTCGGCGAGGGCGACACCCCCGAGCAGCACCTGGACGACACCCTGGTCGCGGGCGCGGGCCTGTGCGACGAGACGGCCGTACGCCTCCTCGTCACCGAGGGCCCGGACGCGGTACGGCGGCTCATCGACACCGGCGCCCACTTCGACGAGTCCTCCGAGGGCGGCCTCGCCCTCACCCGCGAGGGCGGCCACCACCGGCGCCGGATCGCGCACGCGGGCGGCGACGCCACCGGCGCCGAGATCTCCCGCGCGCTGGTCGAGGCGGTCCGCGCGCGCGGCCTGCGCACCATCGAGAACGCGCTCGTGCTGGACCTGCTCACCGACGCCGAGGGCCGCACGGCCGGCGTCACCCTGCACGTCATGGGCGAGGGCCAGCACGACGGTGTGGGCGCCGTGCACGCCCCCGCGGTGGTGCTCGCCACCGGCGGCATGGGCCAGGTGTTCGCCGCCACCACCAACCCGTCGGTGTCCACCGGCGACGGCGTGGCCCTCGCGCTGCGCGCCGGCGCCGAGGTCAGCGACCTGGAGTTCGTGCAGTTCCACCCGACCGTGCTGTTCCTCGGCCCGGACGCGGAGGGCCAGCAGCCGCTGGTCTCCGAGGCGGTGCGCGGCGAGGGCGCCCACCTGGTCGACGCCGACGGCGTGCGCTTCATGGTGGGCCAGCACGAGCTGGCCGAGCTGGCGCCCCGGGACATCGTCGCCAAGGGCATCATGCGGCGGATGCAGGAGCAGGACGCCGAGCACATGTTCCTCGACGCCCGGCACTTCGGCGCCGAGATGTGGGCACACCGCTTCCCGACCATCCTGGCCGCCTGCCGCGCCAACGGCATCGACCCGGTCACCGAGCCCATCCCGATCGCGCCGGCCGCCCACCACGCCTCCGGCGGCGTGCGCACCGACGACCACGGCCGCACCACCGTGCCCGGCCTGTACGCGTGCGGGGAGTGCGCCTGCACCGGCGTGCACGGCGCCAACCGGCTCGCCTCCAACTCCCTGCTGGAGGGACTGGTCTACGCCGAGCGGATCGCCGCGGACATCGCCGCCGAGCACGCCGCGGACGGCCTGCGCGCACGGGTTCCCCAGCCGGTCCCGCACCCCGACAAGCCGGCGCACCCGCTGCTCGCGCCCGAGTCCCGGTTCGCCATCCAGCGGATCATGAGCGGTGGCGCCGGGGTGCTGCGCAGCGCGGAGTCCCTCGCGGGAGCCGCCGAGCAGTTGCACCGGCTGTACACGGACGCCCAGGACGCCCTGGACGAGAACGGCAAGACCGCCGAGCCCGGCGTGGACACCTGGGAGGCCACCAACCTCCTGTGCGTGGCCCGCGTCCTGGTCGCCGCCGCCCGGCTGCGCGAGGAGACCCGCGGCTGCCACTGGCGCCAGGACCACGCCGAGCGCGACGACACGCGCTGGCGGCGCCACATCGTCGTACGGCTCGATCCGGACCGTTCGCTGGCGGTGCGCCCCACCGACACCGCAGACTTCCCCCCTACCCGGTAACACCCAGCGCCTCAGGAGCAGTGACAGACGTGAGCACCGACGACCTTCCCCTCGTGACGACCGGTGGCTGCGGCGACGGCTGTGGCTGCGGCGCGGAGCACGACGAGGAGTACCTGGAGTGCGGGCTCGACCCCGTGCTCGCCGAGCTGCTGGCCGCCGCCGGGCTCGACCCGATCGAGGTCGAGGACATCGCCACCGTGGCCATCCAGGAGGACCTGGCCGGCGGGGTGGACGTGACCACGGTCGCGACCATCTCGGAGGAGGCCGTGGCCACCGGCGACTTCACCGCGCGCGAGGCGGGCGTCGTGGCCGGGCTGCGGGTCGCCGAGGCCGTGCTCTCCGTCGTCTGCACGGACGAGTTCGAGGTCGAGCGGCACGTGGAGGACGGCGACCGCGTGGAGGCCGGGCAGAAGCTGCTGTCCGTCACCACCCGCACCCGCGACCTGCTCACCGCCGAGCGCAGCGCGCTGAACCTGCTGTGCCGGCTGTCCGGCATCGCGACCGCGACGCGCGCGTGGGCGGACGTCCTGGACGGCACGAAGACCAAGGTCCGCGACACCCGCAAGACGACCCCGGGCCTGCGCGCCCTGGAGAAGTTCGCGGTCCGCGCGGGCGGTGGCGTCAACCACCGCATGTCCCTGTCGGACGCGGCCCTCGTCAAGGACAACCACGTGGTCGCCGCCGGCGGCGTCGCCCAGGCCTTCACGGCCGTACGGGAGTCCTTCCCGGACGTGCCGATCGAGGTCGAGGTCGACACCCTGCACCAGCTGCGCGAGGTCGTGGAAGCGGGCGCCGACCTGATCCTGCTCGACAACTTCACGCCCGGCGAGTGCGCCGAGGCCGTCGGCATCGTGAACGGCCGGGCGCTCCTGGAGGCCTCCGGCCGCCTCACGCTCGCCACCGCGCGCGCGTACGCGGAGACCGGCGTCGACTTCCTCGCCGTGGGCGCGCTCACCCACTCCTCGCCGATCCTGGACATCGGCCTGGACCTGCGGGAGGCGAAGTAACGGCCATGCTGCTCACGATCGACGTCGGCAACACGCAAACCGTCCTCGGTCTGTTCGACGGCGAGGACATCGTCGAGCACTGGCGCATCTCCACCGACGCCCGCCGCACGGCCGACGAGCTGGCGGTGCTGCTCCAGGGCCTGATGGGCATGCACCCGCTGCTCGGCGACGAACTGGGCGACGGCATCGACGGGATAGCGATCTGCGCCACGGTCCCGTCGGTCCTGCACGAGCTGCGCGAGGTCACCCGGCGCTACTACGGCGACGTCCCCGCGGTCCTCGTGGAACCGGGCGTCAAGACCGGCGTGCCCATCCTCACCGACAACCCCAAGGAGGTCGGCGCCGACCGCATCATCAACTCCGCGGCGGCGATCGAGCTGTACGGCGGCCCGGCCATCGTCGTGGACTTCGGTACGGCGACCACCTTCGACGCGATCTCCGCCCGCGGCGAGTACGTCGGCGGCGTCATCGCCCCGGGCATCGAGATCTCCGTCGAGGCGCTCGGCGTCAAGGGCGCCCAGCTCCGCAAGATCGAGGTCGCCCGTCCCCGCAGTGTGATCGGCAAGAACACGGTCGAAGCCATGCAGGCGGGCATCGTGTACGGCTTCGCCGGCCAGGTCGACGGCGTGGTGAGCCGCATGGCCCGCGAGCTGGCCGACGACCCCGACGACGTCACGGTGATCGCGACGGGCGGCCTGGCGCCGATGGTGCTGGGCGAGTCGGCGGTGATCGACGAGCACCAGCCGTGGCTGACGCTGATCGGACTGCGGCTGGTGTACGAGAGGAACGCTTCACGGCTCTAGGAAGCCCCCCGGGGGCTTCTCCGGCCGGCCCACGGCCCCGGGCTCCTCGGTTCCCGCGGGCGTCGGCGGGGAGGCGGTGAGTCCCGCCGCCGGTTCGACCGGCCCGCCGGTTCGCGCGGTCCGCCAAAGGCTCCGGTGCGGGGCGGAATCCGGCGGTGTGGGCCGCTTGGCCGAGCGGGAGCGGGAAACGTGGCCCCGGTCGGGGGAAAGGCGCGCGACACATCATCCCGTTGTGTCACTTTTGTCCGATTAGCGGTAGCGTCGCCGCATGCCCACGCCATACGGATCCCGCGGCGGCATGGCGTTCGGCGCGGAGGAGCTGCGTGTGCTCCGCCGCGCCCTCGCCCTCGCCCTTCACCCCGGCCACACGTCCGCCGAGGACGTCCAGGACTGCCTCCGGCTCGCCGAGTCGCTCGACGAGGCGATCCACGAGGGGGTGAGACTGCGCGCCTTCCTGCTGGCCGACCTGGACCGCTACCGGGCCGCGCTCCCGGGTACGGCGGCCGGTTACCTCGCCCTGCTGGAGGAGGCGCTGGGCGCCGCGTACCGGCCGGTGCCGGACGACCTCGCGGCGCTGCGGGCGCTGCGGGGCAACCCGCGGGCGGCGGCGCTGCTGGAGCGCTGCCAGGCACTGGCGGAACAGGACGTACGGGCCCGCTTCGCCCAGGGCGCCCGCAGGGTCCCGGCGCCGTCGGTGCCGCCCGCGAGGACGCGCCTGCTGGCCCTGTCGGGAGGCGCGGCCCCCCGGTCGCAGGACGCGGACAAGCGGCCCCCCGCGCCCGCCCCGAAGCCGGCCCCGGCCGAGCGCCCCGCCGCCCCCGGCCCCTCCGCCCCCAAGCGCCCCATCCCCACCCCCGGCGAGGTCTTCCCCCGCCGCAAGCCCCCGGCCCCGCCCCGCCAGCTGGTCGGCTGACAGCCGTCCCCGGCCGCCCCCGGCGCGCCCCGCCCCGGCGATCCCGTCACCCCCTCGCCGGACCGGCCGGGCGCGCACCGCGCCGAGCGGATCAGGGAAAGCCCGGCGACCCGCCGGTGTTCACCCACCCCGCCCCATTCGCCCGGTCCGCCGTGGCTACTCTGGTCGCATGGACTATGTCTCCGCGCTTGTGCCCCCGGTCGTGATGGCCGTGTTCTTCATCGGTCTGGTCCGGGTGATCGTGAAGACCCAGGGTGGGGCGGCCAAGACCAAGGAGGACGCGGCCGTCGACGCCGCGATCGCCGCCGAGGCGGCACGGGGCCGATCCGCTGCCGCCGGGGACGCCTGAGGCCCCGAGGGAACCGCCGCGGGCCGGGGTGTGCACCGCTTTCCCTTCTTGCGTCCCTTTTGTCACGATTCGCAAGTTTCCGCACGTCCAATGCGTCATTGGCCGGTTCTGCCACTATTGTTCTGAGTTGTGCCTCGCCCCTTGGGAGAACTCGAAGACGCGGTCATGACGCGGGTGTGGAAGTGGAACCGCCCGGTGACCGTTCGAGAAGTCCTGGAAGACCTCCAGCAGGAACGCACCATCGCGTACACCACCGTGATGACCGTCCTGGACAATCTCCATCAGAAGGGCTGGGTCCGCCGCGAGGCGGAAGGACGCGCCTATCGATATGAGGCGGTCTCCACCCGCGCCGCCTACGCCGCCGCCCTCATGAACGACGCCTGGTCGCAGAGCGACAACCCCGCCGCCGCACTCGTCGCCTTCTTCGGGATGATGAGCGAGGAACAGCGCCAGGCCCTCCAGGACGCCGTACGCATCGTGCAGGGACCGGAAACCCGGCAGGCCCCCGAAGCCGGGGAACCGCGAGCCGCACAAGCGGAGCAACGGGAGAACCCCGGCTCGGCGGAGGGCGCCGGCGGGCGATAGCGTCCGCTCATGTCCGCAGAGCGTCCCGAAGTCCCCGCAAAAGCCATCACGGTCCGCCGGGCCCGCACCGGCGATGTGCCGGCCGTGCGCCACCTCCTCGACGCCTACGTCCGCGACCGCATCCTGCTCGACAAAGCCACGGTCACCCTTTACGAGGACATCCAGGAGTTCTGGGTCGCGGAACGGGACGACAACGCCGAGGTCGTCGGCTGCGGTGCGCTGCACGTCATGTGGGAGGACCTCGCGGAAGTCCGCACTCTCGCGGTGAAGCCCGGCCTCAAGGGCGCGGGCGTCGGTCATCAGTTGCTGGAGAAGTTGCTGCACACGGCACGTTGGCTCGGTGTTCGCCGGGTTTTCTGCCTCACCTTCGAAGTCGACTTCTTCGGGAAGCACGGCTTCGTCGAGATCGGCGAGACACCGGTCGACACGGATGTCTACGCGGAGCTGCTGCGTTCCTATGACGAGGGCGTCGCGGAGTTCCTCGGACTCGAACGGGTGAAACCGAACACCTTGGGCAACAGTCGGATGCTTCTGCATCTGTGATCGTCATTGCCCGGCGACTATGCGCGGTGCCCCTATGTCCGAAACGCGTATCTTTCCGGCCCGTGGGCCCTCCGCGGTCCTCTCCGGGGGGTTTGTGTTTTTCCCGCAAAAGCGGTTTGCTTTCCGACGTACTGCAGTACTGCATATAACAGGGGCGGCGAAACGGGCGGACGCGCGCACCCTGGCCCTCAACGTTATCGATGAAAGGAAATCCGGTGGCACAGAAGGTTCAGGTCCTTCTTGTCGACGACCTCGACGGCGGCGAGGCGGACGAGACGGTGACGTTCGCGCTGGACGGCAAGACCTACGAGATCGATCTCACGACCGCCAATGCCGACAAGCTGCGCGGCCTTCTCGACCCTTATGTCAAGGGCGGGCGTCGTACCGGTGGCCGTGCCTCCGGCGGACGCGGAAAGGCCCGCGCCGCCGTCGGCGGCAACCAGGACACCGCGGCGATCCGCGCCTGGGCCAAGGAGAACGGCCTTGAGGTCAACGACCGCGGCCGCGTCCCCGCGTCCATCCGCGAGGCGTACGAGAAGGCCAACGGCTGATCAGCCGAAACACTCGAATTCCGGTATGACAATCAGTACGACGCTACGGCGAGACAGGCTCCCCGCCGCATTCCCGCCGCAGCCGGATCCGGTGACACCACATCGCCACCGTGTCCACCAGCCGTACGAGATCAGGGGCGTTCCCCTCGCGCCCCATGCCCGGCATCGCGGGCAGTGAGGCCCCGGCCTCGCGCCCCGGTCCAGGGGGCCGCAGCCACACGGCGGCCCCCTCCAGGCTCCCGGCCGACGGCTGGGGCCATCCGGGCGGCAGCGGCGCCTCCAGCGCGTCCCCCGCCCCCAGGGCCCGCAGATCGAGCGCTACGGCGCCCCACTCAAGCCAGTCCAGCAGCCCCGGCAGCTCCTCCGCGCCGCCCGCCGCCACCAGCAGCGCCATCCGGTCGCCCCGCAGGGCCACCGGCGAGCCCGGCGCGAGATGCCGCAGCGCCCGCGCGCCCGCCCCGGCCGGCACGTCCAGGACATCGAAGCGCACCCCGGCGGGCAGCCGGGGCGGCGATCCGGGCAGGGTCGCCCAGCCCACCTCTTCCTCGTACCAGCGCCGGACGTCGTACCAGCGCCGGACGTCGTGCCTGCGCCCGGTGGCGCGCCGCCGCGCGCCGGGTGCTCCCGGTTCGACGGGGCGGCGCGGAAGGGGGACCGTGGAGGGCGTGGAGACCGTGCCAGCCATGCCAGGTGCAACAGGCGGGACAGGCGCCAAGTTACGCTGAGTCCTCCGCCGATCGCACCCTGTGCCCGGGATGACGGCATCCGGCGGTGGGAAGAGCCGCAAGGTTGTTCGCCCATAGCGGAGGGAACCGGTGCGCGCGGCATGGAGTGTCAGTCCCTGCGGGTAAGACATGCCTAGTGGGAGGGGGCGACGTGCGGGCGCGGCGGCCTCCCGTTCGCCATCGGCGTAGTGGCGAGTGGGGTAACTGCCTGGCCTGCGGGAACATCGTCTCGCACCATCGGGTTGGAGCAGATGTCGGCGTTCGGGGTCAGGAGGCCAAGGACGGTGTCGGCAGTTGGAATGAGCGGTCCCCGCTTGCGGGACTAAGCTGCGGAAGGACAGGGAGGGGAAGTTCCCCCCACTGCCTGACCGCTCTGAGGAGCGATTAACGATGTTCGAGAGGTTCACCGACCGCGCGCGGCGGGTTGTCGTCCTGGCTCAGGAAGAAGCCCGGATGCTCAACCACAACTACATCGGCACCGAGCACATCCTCCTGGGTCTCATCCACGAGGGCGAAGGTGTCGCCGCTAAGGCCCTGGAGAGCCTCGGCATTTCGCTCGAGGCGGTCCGCCAGCAGGTGGAGGAGATCATCGGCCAGGGCCAGCAGGCCCCGTCCGGCCACATCCCCTTCACCCCCCGTGCCAAGAAGGTCCTGGAGCTGTCGCTCCGCGAGGCCCTTCAGCTCGGCCACAACTACATCGGCACGGAGCACATCCTGCTCGGCCTGATCCGTGAGGGCGAGGGCGTCGCCGCCCAGGTCCTGGTCAAGCTGGGTGCCGACCTCAACCGGGTGCGGCAGCAGGTCATCCAGCTGCTCTCCGGTTACCAGGGCAAGGAGACCGCCACCGCCGGCGGCCCGGCCGAGGGCACCCCCTCGACCTCCCTGGTCCTGGACCAGTTCGGCCGGAACCTCACCCAGGCCGCCCGCGAATCCAAGCTCGACCCGGTCATCGGGCGCGAGAAGGAGATCGAGCGGGTCATGCAGGTGCTGTCCCGCCGTACCAAGAACAACCCGGTGCTGATCGGTGAGCCCGGCGTCGGCAAGACCGCCGTCGTGGAGGGCCTCGCCCAGGCCATCGTCAAGGGCGAGGTGCCCGAGACGCTGAAGGACAAGCACCTCTACACGCTGGACCTCGGCGCCCTGGTCGCCGGCTCCCGCTACCGCGGTGACTTCGAGGAGCGCCTGAAGAAGGTCCTCAAGGAGATCCGCACCCGCGGCGACATCATCCTGTTCATCGACGAGCTGCACACGCTGGTCGGTGCGGGCGCCGCCGAGGGCGCGATCGACGCCGCGAGCATCCTCAAGCCGATGCTGGCCCGCGGTGAGCTGCAGACCATCGGTGCGACCACGCTGGACGAGTACCGCAAGCACCTGGAGAAGGACGCGGCCCTGGAGCGCCGCTTCCAGCCCATCCAGGTCGCCGAGCCGTCCCTGCCGCACACCATCGAGATCCTCAAGGGCCTGCGCGACCGGTACGAGGCGCACCACCGCGTCTCCATCACCGACGAGGCGCTGGTCCAGGCCGCCACCCTGGCCGACCGCTACATCTCGGACCGCTTCCTGCCGGACAAGGCCATCGACCTGATCGACGAGGCCGGCTCCCGGATGCGCATCCGCCGGATGACCGCGCCGCCGGACCTGCGCGAGTTCGACGAGAAGATCGCCGCCGTGCGCCGGGACAAGGAGTCCGCGATCGACTCGCAGGACTTCGAGAAGGCCGCCTCCCTGCGCGACAAGGAGAAGCAGCTCCTGGCCGCCAAGGCCAAGCGGGAGAAGGAGTGGAAGGCCGGCGACATGGACGTCGTCGCGGAGGTCGACGGCGAGCTGATCGCCGAGGTCCTCGCCACGGCCACCGGCATCCCGGTCTTCAAGCTGACCGAGGAGGAGTCCAGCCGCCTGCTCCGCATGGAGGAGGAGCTGCACAAGCGGGTCATCGGCCAGAACGACGCCGTCAAGGCGCTGTCGAAGGCGATCCGCCGTACGCGTGCCGGTCTGAAGGACCCGAAGCGCCCCGGTGGCTCGTTCATCTTCGCCGGCCCCTCCGGTGTCGGTAAGACCGAGTTGTCCAAGGCGCTCGCCGAGTTCCTCTTCGGCGACGAGGACGCGCTGATCTCCCTCGACATGTCGGAGTTCAGCGAGAAGCACACGGTCTCCCGTCTCTTCGGTTCGCCCCCCGGCTACGTGGGCTACGAAGAGGGCGGCCAGCTTACCGAGAAGGTGCGCCGCAAGCCGTTCTCCGTCGTCCTGTTCGACGAGGTCGAGAAGGCCCACCCGGACATCTTCAACTCGCTGCTGCAGATCCTGGAGGACGGTCGCCTGACCGACTCCCAGGGCCGGGTCGTGGACTTCAAGAACACGGTCATCATCATGACGACCAACCTCGGCACCCGGGACATCTCCAAGGGCTTCAACCTGGGCTTCGCGGCCTCGGGTGACACGAAGACCAACTACGAGCGCATGAAGAACAAGGTCCAGGACGAGCTGAAGCAGCACTTCCGGCCCGAGTTCCTCAACCGCGTCGACGACGTGGTCGTCTTCCCGCAGCTGACGCAGGAGGACATCCTGCGGATCGTCGACCTGATGATCGGCAAGGTGGACGAGCGCCTGAAGGACCGGGACATGGGCATCGAGCTGTCCCAGTCCGCCAAGGAGCTGCTGTCGAAGAAGGGCTACGACCCCGTGCTGGGCGCCCGGCCGCTGCGCCGCACCATCCAGCGCGAGATCGAGGACAGCCTCTCCGAGAAGATCCTCTTCGGCGAGCTGCGTCCCGGTCACATCGTGGTCGTCGACACGGAGGGCGAGGGCGACTCCGCGACGTTCACCTTCCGCGGCGAGGAGAAGTCGGCACTGCCGGATGCTCCGCCGATCGAGCAGGCGGCGGGTGGCGGTCCGAACCTCAGCAAGGACGCGTGAGCCTGCGACGCTCCGACTGAAAGGGGCCGGTGCCTTCGGGCACCGGCCCCTTTCGGATGTCCGCCGGGCGTTCGGAGCCGGGGAAGAGTTCTCGGCAGCGGGACGCCGGGGAGACCGTGTCGAGTACCACGAGAGGGCCGGCCCCGGCCGGGTCCGCCGGTTCGGCGAGCCTGTGCCGGACCGGCTCAGGACAGCTGGCCGTCGTAGTCCGGCAGCTTGAACGTCCGGTCGGCGTGGCCGCCGGACAGGTCGGTGGCGCTGTTGCCGATGTTGGCGATGATGTCGTAGCCCTTGTTCTCGATGTCGACGCGCTGGGCCGTCTTGTAGTCGGCGACGTTCTTGAAGAGGTCGAACAGACCGCGCACGTAGAGGCCGGAGACCTGGTAGCCGTCGTACTTCAGGTTCCACTCGGTGGGCTCTTCGATGATGCCCGGACGGGCGGTCACGAAGAAGAGCGCGACGCCGTGCTCCTGGGCGTACCGGGCGACGTTCAGCACCGGCTTGTTGGCCGCCTGGGGGATCTGGAAGCCCAGGTCGGTGGCCAGCGCGGTGTTGTCGATGTCGAAGACGATGGCCTGCTTCGCGCCCGGCGCGGCACCGTCGATGCGCTGCTTGAGGTAGGGCAGGGCCTGGTCCATGACCGACTGGCAGTCGTTCTGCCAGGTGGCGAAGTCGACCTTGCCGGTCGTGTCGCTCGTGGTCGCCGTGGCCGGCGCGGTGGTGGCCGGGGCCGTGGTGGCGTCCGCCGCCTGGGCCGGGGCGGCCAGGGCGGCGAGGGCGGCCGCGGAAGCGGCGGTCACGGTGAGTCGGCGTGCCAGGAGGCTGGTCATCGGTGGGGGTTCCTCTCACGTCACGTACGAGGTGCCGGGATGGCAGGTGCATGATCTGTGGTGCGGATGGCGCGAGGGGAACCGTAGGGTTACTGAACGGTAGGTGCATAGAGGGCTGCGTCACATTCCTCGCCCCGCGGGTGCGGGGTGCCGGTGACATGCCGCACAGGCGATTTGTCCCTTACTAGGCCCGATAGTGGGATACGCCAGGCGGGTAAAGGGAGGGCAAAAGACTGTTTGGTCCTCGGCTCCGCGGTGAAAAGAGCGCCCCGCAGGGGGGTGTGCCGGGGGGATGACGGGGCTGTCAAGACGCCGGCCGGCTTCCGGCTCGTCTACTACCGGGTGCCGTAGAAGCGCCGCTTTCGTCCGGGTGGGGGCATCGGTTACCAAGGGATGGCCGCCGCGGCGAACGTCCGTCCGCCGGGCGGCCGATTCTGTCCCCGACTCCACGAGGTCCCGATGTCCAAGCGCTTCACGTCCCGCGCCCCCCGTACGTCCTCGCTCCGTAACCGCGCCGCCGTCCTGGCCGCCGGTGTCGCTGTCCCGGTCGTGCTGGGCGCCGGAGTCGCGAGCGCCGCTCCGTCGGCCGCCTCGTGGGTCGACCCGGTGAAGAAGTACACGCTGTCCGCGAGCTTCAACGAGTCCGGCGCCCACTGGGCCGCCAAGCACAGCGGCCAGGACTTCGCCGTCGCGACCGGCACCGAGGTCTTCGCCGTGCACGGCGGCACCGTCGTCAAGGCCGGCCCCAACGGCGCCGGTGACGGCCCCGCGTACGGCAACGCCGTGGTGATCAGGCACGAGAACGGCGTCTACTCCCAGTACGCGCACCTGTCCCGCGTCGACGTCAGGGTCGGCCAGACCGTGCGGACCGGCCAGCACATCGCCCTGTCCGGCTCCACCGGCAACTCCACGGGTCCGCACCTGCACTTCGAGATCCGCCAGACCCCGAACTACGGCTCCGCCCTCAACCCGGTGCCCTTCCTGAAGGGCAAGGGCGTCCAGGTCTGAGGCCGGGCCCGCGGCTACCGGCGTGCGTGCTCGTGCGCCTGGGTGACCAGGTCCAGGGCGACCTCGAGGACGGCCTTGCGCTTCTTCTCGGCGTCGCCCACCAGGTCCTGCATCACGAACATCCCCGCGTGCAGGGTGAACATCGCGCTGAGCGACCGCACCTGGTCGACCAGTTCGGCGTCCGGGTCGAGGAGTATCTCCCGCAGGCCGTGCATGCGGTCCTTGAAGGTCTCGCCGATGCGCAGTTCCCGCACCGTCGCCTGGTTCTCCTGCATGAACCGGAACAGCGGTTCCGCGTGCGAGAGCGCCTCGCTGTAGCGCCGTACGATCTCCTGCTTCGTCTCCAGGGTGTGCGGCTGGCCGCGGCCCCACTCGATCAGGTCGGCGATCGGCTGCGTCAGGTCCTCGAAGAGGCTGACGATGATCTCTTCCTTGGATTTGAAGTGGTAGTACAGGGCCGCCTTGGTGACGTCGAGGCGCTCGGCGATCTCGCGCAGCGAGGTCTTCTCGTACCCCTGCTCGGCGAAGAGTTCGAGCGCGACGTCCTGGATGCGCTGGCGGGTGTTGCCGCGGCGCTGTTGCTTGGTGCCGTCCATGGTGACGCCCATCCTCGTACTCCTCGCACTCCCGCGGAAACCTGCCTGTCGACCGGCTAAGAGTGCCTGACCCTCCGGGGGCACCACCAAACTTACTTGACGCCCGGCTAGTAGACCTCTACCTTGCCCAGTGTAGTAACTAGCCGGGCGGCAAGTAAGTAGTCGCCGAGGGGGAGTGGGAAGAGATGGTGGACACGGTGGCAGGCGCCCAGGAGGGTGGGAAACAACGAAGCGTGCGCGTCGTCCTGCTCGCGCTCATGATCGCGATGATGCTCGCGATGCTGGACAACATGATCGTGGGTACGGCGATGCCCACCATCGTCGGCGAGCTGGGCGGCCTGGAGCACCTGTCGTGGGTGGTCACCGGCTACACCCTGGCCACCGCGGCCTCCACCCCGATCTGGGGCAAGCTCGGTGACATGTTCGGGCGCAAGGGCGCCTTCCTCAGCTCGATCGTGATCTTCCTGATCGGCTCCGCGCTGAGCGGCATGGCCCAGAACATGGGCGAGCTGATCGGCTTCCGGGCCGTACAGGGCCTCGGCGCCGGCGGTCTGATGGTCGGCGTCATGGCGATCATCGGTGACCTCGTGCCGCCGCGGGAGCGGGGCAAGTACCAGGGCATGATGGCCGGCGTGATGGCGCTGGCGATGATCGGCGGTCCGCTGGTCGGCGGCACCATCACCGACAACTGGGGCTGGCGCTGGTCGTTCTACATCAACCTGCCGCTCGGCGCGGTCGCGCTGGTGCTGGTCAGCGTGGTGCTGCACCTGCCGAAGAAGCGGGCCGAGGCGGGCATCGACTACCTCGGTGTCGCGCTGCTGACCGTCGGCATCACCTCGATCGTGCTCGTCACCACCTGGGGCGGCAGCGAGTACGCCTGGACCTCCGCACGGATCATGGAACTGATCGCCGTCGGTGTGGTGGCGCTGGTCGGGTTCGTGGTCTGGCAGACGAAGGCCCCCGAGCCGGTGCTGCCGCTGCACATCTTCCGCAGCCGTAACTTCACCCTGATGTCGGTCATCGGCTTCATCACCGGCTTCGTGATGTTCGGCGCGACGCTGTTCCTGCCGCTGTACCAGCAGGCGGTGCAGGGCGCGTCGGCGACCAACTCCGGTCTGCTGCTGCTGCCGATGCTCGGCGCGATGCTGGTGACGTCGATGGTCGCGGGGCGGGTCACCACCAACACCGGGCGCTACAAGGTGTTCCCGATCGTCGGCGGCGCGCTGATGATCACGGGCCTGTACCTGCTGTCGCTGATGGACACCGGCACGAGCCGCTTCACCTCGGGCGTCTACATGGCGGTGCTGGGCCTCGGCATGGGCTGCCTGATGCAGATCACCATGCTGGTGGCGCAGAACAGCGTGGAGATGAAGGACATGGGCGTCGCGTCCTCGTCCACGACACTGTTCCGCACGCTCGGCTCCTCGTTCGGTGTGGCCGTCATGGGCGCGCTGTTCAACAACAAGGTCAAGGACGTCATGTCCGAGCGGGCCGGCGCGCTGGGCAAGGGCATCACCGAGAAGTCGGCTCAGCTGGACGCCAAGAGCCTGGCGAAGCTGCCGCCGCTGGCCCGGGAGGCGTACCAGCACGCCGTCTCGGCCGGTACGCACTCCGCGTTCCTGCTGGGCGCCGTGATCGCCGTCCTGGTCCTCCTCGCGGCCTTCTTCGTCAAGGAGGTCCCCCTGAAGGGCGGACCGCAGACGCCGAAGGCGCAGGAGCCGGTCGCTCCGCTGGTCGAGGCGGTCTGACCGACGGCCCCGGCCCGACGAAGGCCCCCGGCGTCCGCCCCGGGGGCCTTCGGCATGTCAGGGGATGTCCGTCAGGGGCGGGCGCCGGTACGCCACCGGCCGCGATGCGCCGTGGGCCGCTCGCGCCCACGCGGCGGAGCCGCCCACGGACACCACCCCGACCGGCCCCGTACGGACCGGACTCAGCCCGAGCTGCCCGACAGCGGCAGCATCGGATAGCTCCCGGTGCTGGTGGGCGCGTGCTCCGGGAGCCACAGCACGGCCACCGCGCCCTCGGCGGGGAGACCGGCCGGGCGGATGTTGCGGAAGGTGAGGCGGGCGCCGAGGACGCGGGCCTGGCCGGCGGCGATGGTGAGGCCGAGGCCGTGGCCCTGGCCGGAGCGGTCCATGCTGCCGGTGCGGAAGCGGCTCGGGCCCTCCGCGAGGAGTTCCTCGGGGAAGCCGGGGCCGTGGTCGCGGATCCGGATCACCCGGCCCTCGACGCTCACCTCGATCGGCGGCCGGCCGTGCCGCGCGGCGTTCGCGAGGAGGTTGAACAGCACCCGCTCCAGGCGGCGCGGATCCGTCGTCACCTCCGACTCGTGGACGATCCGTACGACGATCTCCGGGTCCTTGGCCGCGACCCGCCGCGCCACGAACTCGCCCAGCATGATGTCCTGGAGCTCGGCCCGCTCCGAGGCGCTGTCCAGGCGGGCCACCTCCAGCACGTCCTCCACCAGCGTGCGCATCGCCTTGGCCCGGTCCAGCACCAGCTCCGTGGGCCGGCCGGGCGGCAGCAGTTCGGCGGCGGTCAGCAGCCCGGTCACCGGGGTGCGCAGCTCGTGCGCGATGTCCGCGGTCACCCGCCGCTCGGCCTCGAGGCGTTGCCGCAGCGCGTCCGCCATCGCGTCCACCGCCCGCGCGAGATCGTCGGTCTCGTCCCGTACGACACCGCCGATCGCCTCCCGCACCCGTACGTCGGTATCGCCCCCCGCGACCCGGTTCGCCGCGGCCGCGGCCTTGCGCAGCCGCCCGGACAGCTGTCCGCCGATCAGCACCCCGAGCGCGCTGCCGCCGAGGACCACCGCGATGGACCCGATGACCAGGGCCTGGTCCAGGTCCTTCATCACGTCCATGGAGCGGTCCGGGAAATGGCTGTGCAGCGACAGCACATGCCCGTCCTTCGCCGGGACCGCCGCCCAGATGTCCGGTGGTCCCGAGCCGCGGTCGGAGACGTCGCTCGCCCGGCGCCCGGCCATCACCTTCTCGCGCACCGCCGGCGGCATCCCCGGATCATCGATCTTGATGTTCGGGAAGTTCGTCCGCCCGTACAACTCGTAGTTGCGCTGGGCGAGCTGGACCCGGTCGTTGGCCAGGTCGCGCGCGTTGTCCAGCATCGAGACCCGGGCCGCGTTGTGCACGACCAGGCTCAACGCGATCGCGACCAGACCGGCGACCAGCGCGATCGCCGCGCTGAGCTTCCACCGGATGCCGGTGTGCAGGCCCACGCGCTCCATGCGCCGGACCGGGTGCCGCAGAAACCCCCGCATGCCGCTCCGTTCAGGCCTTCAGCTTGTAGCCGAAGCCGCGGACCGTCTCGATCCGGTCCTGGCCGATCTTCTGCCGCAGCCGCTGCACATGGACGTCGACCACCCGGGTGTCCCCGCCCCAGCCGTAGTCCCACACCCGCTCCAGGAGCTTGTCGCGGGAGAGCACGGTCCCGGGCGCCGAGGAGAACTCCAGCAGCAGCCGCATCTCCGTCGGGGTGAGCGCCACCGGCCGTCCCGCCCGGAGCACCTCCATGCCGTCGGTGTCGATCCGCAGATCGCCGAAGGTCAGCGTGCCGCCCTGCACCGCGGACGCGGGCTCCTCAGGGTGCGCGGTGCCGCCGGCGTGCCCGAAGCGGCGCAGCACCGCGCGGATGCGGGCGACCAGCACGGCGCCGTCGAACGGCTTGGTCACGTAGTCGTCCGCGCCCGCCTCCAGGCCGAGGACCACGTCGATGCTGTCGGCGCGCGCCGACAGCATGATCACCGGCACGGTCGACTCGTCGCGGATCCGGCGGCACAGGCTGACCCCGTCGAGGCCCGGCACCATCACGTCGAGCAGCGCGATGTCGGGACGGTTCGCGCGGAACGCCTCAAGGCCCGACAGCCCGTCGGGCATGGCGGTGACCGCGAAGCCGTCCCGCTCCAGGGCGAGCTGTGTGGCCTCGCGGATGACGTCGTCGTCCTCGACGAACAGGACGTGGGTCTGGTCTGCCATCCCGGTGCTTTCCGTCCTCGTGAAGTGCTGCTGTCTCTCGCGCCGCGCGGTTCAGCTGTCCGGCACGGGCGTCGGGACCTGCCCGGCCGACTTGCTGTACTCGTTGCGCACGCTCTTGCCCGGCGCGAACCGTCCCGCCTTCCAGCTGTACGGCGTCACGATCTCACCGGACGGGCTGGAGATGGGATCGCCCTTCTCGTAATACTGCCTGGTCACCGACAGTCGCCCCTGGTCGATCTCCGCGTAGACCGGGGACTCCTCGGTGCGGAAGACGTTCTTGAAGGTGCCGGAGTCGTCCTGGTACACGTACGAGCCGATCCCGACCGCGTCCGCGCAGGTGAGCACGTTGACCACGACGTCGTCGACCGCGGACCCGGTCAGATCGCCGTAGGAGACGTCCACCGGGTACTCGTCACCGCTGCACGGCTTCAGCTCCCGCTTGACCGTGGCGGACACCGCCGGGTCGTGCTTGATCAGCTGTACCGCGTCCACCTTCCGGTACTTGTCCGGGTCACTCGGCGAGGGCGACGGCGAGGCCACCGCGCCGGCCCCGGCCACCGCCGAGGCGTGCGCCGGGCCCTCGTCCCGGGCACCCAGGCCGCCCGTGCCGCACGCCGTGACGAAAAGGGCGAGGGCGGTGACCGAGGCCACCGCCGCGATCACCGCCAGCCAACTCCCTCGGGCCTGTCTCGGCCCGTGCCCGGTCAGGCCGCGCAACGCTCCCGCTCCTCACGCTCCAGCGCCCGTGCGTCCAGGTCGCGGGCCTCCAGCTCCTCGCGGAGCCGGGCGAGCGCCCGGTGCAGCGTGCTCTTGACCGTACCGGCCGACATACCCAGGGCCGCGGCCGTCTCCTCGGTGGACATCTGCTCCCAGTGTCGCAGCACCACGACACTGCGCTGCTTGGGTGCCAGAACTTTCAGGATGTCCATCAGCAGGGCCCGGTCGGCGTGCTGCTCGGTGGAGTCCTCGACACTGGCGTCGGGCAGCTGCTCGGTGGGGACCTCCTCCAGCTTGCGCGCCCGCCACCACTCGGTCCGAGTGTTGATCATGACCCGGCGCAGGTAGGCGTCGGCCAGCCGCTTGTCGGCGATGCCGTCCCAGCGGCCGTACGTCCGCACCAGCGCGGTCTGCAGCAGGTCCTGGGCGTCGACGGGGTCGGGCACCAGCCGGCGCGCACTGCGCAGCAGCGCGTCCTGTCGTGTGCGGACGTACTCCTCGAATGCGAGCACCTCGCCCTGCGCCATGTTCAACCGCCTCCGTTCCCCGTGTGCTTCGGCCACGAGCCGAAGTCCCGCTGTCCTGCCGCCCGTGGTCTGCCGGGCACGGAGAAGAAGTTAGGCAGTCGTTGTCACGAGGCTGTGCGGACCAGCCTGCGGCTGGCAATCGGCTATCCGTCGGTTGTGTAACGGCCGTAGGAACGGGGTAAAGGGCGTGGTATTTATGTCCAGTTATGCGGCTTTTATTGCGCCTGGTGGGTCCCCGAATCCCGCAACAGCGGGAGCGGCGCCGTGACCTGGCGGCGCGTCAGGTCAGCGGCAGCCGGTACAGGCCGCCCGGCAGCGGCTCCACCAGACCGTCGGTGACCAGCCCGTCCAGCGCGCGGGCCCGCTGCACCGGCTCGTGCCACACCCGGTCCAGCACTGACTGCGGTACCGGCGTGTGCGCCTCGCGCAGTACGGCGAGGAGCTTGCCGCGCACCTGACGGTCCGTACCGGCGTACGTCTGCCCGCGCCGCGGGGGCCCCTGGTGCTCCGGCTTGCCCGCCTGCCGCCAGGCGCACTGCGCGGCGATCGGGCAGCGCGCGCACCCCTCGTTCTTCGCCGTGCACACCAGCGCGCCCAGCTCCATGGAGGCGGCGGCCCAGCGCGCGGCCGTCCCCTCGTCCTCGGGCAGCAGCTCACGGGCGAGGCGCCGCTCGGCGGCCGTCGTCGCGTTCGGCGGGTACTGCACCCCCGTCACCGCCCGCGCCAGCACCCGTCGCACATTCGTGTCCAGCACCGGGTGCCGCTGTCCGTAGGCGAACGAGGCCACCGCGGCGGCCGTGTACTCGCCGATGCCGGGCAGTGCGAGCAGTTGCGCGTGTTCCGTCGGTACGTCGCCGCCGTGCCGTTCCGTTATGGCGACCGCGGCGCCGTGCAGCCGCAGCGCGCGGCGCGGGTAGCCGAGCCGGCCCCAGGCGCGCACGGCCTCGCCGGGAGCCTCCTTCGCCAGGTCGGCGGGGCGGGGCCAGCGGGCGAGCCACTGCTCGTAGACGGGCAGCACCCGGTTCACCGGCGTCTGCTGCAGCATGAACTCGCTGACCATCACGCCCCATGCGCCCGCCTCCGGGCGGCGCCAGGGGAGGTCGCGGGCGTGGGCGTCGAACCAGGCGATCACGGGGGCGTGGAGCTTCTCAGTCATGGCCTTCCGATCCTGCCACGCCGCACGGGGCGTCGTGGGTGACGGCGCCGTCACCGAGCGTGCCGGTCGCTGAAGAACCGTGCCTGCGAGGGCAGTTACCGGGATGATGATCCGGAAAAGTTGGCGCGTGCGCGGCGGGTGGGGCAAGTCAGCGCGCCGAACTCTCGTAGAGTTCGGGCGTGGGATCTCTGCGCAATCCGGTCGGGCCGCTTCCCTCCTCCATCTACTGGCGTAGGAGGGTCGTACTGCTGTCGTTGTTCGCCGTCTCGACGCTGCTGATCGCGTGGATCGTCGTCGCGGGAGGCGGGGGCGGCGGTGGGAAGAAGGGCACCAGCGCGTCCGGCGGCAAGAATCCCGCGAACACCATCACGCCGGGGCCGTCGGGATCGGGGCCCGCGTACAGCCAACGCCCCGGCGGGCGGGACGAGTCGGGGGGACCGGGCTCGGGATCCGGGTCGTCCGGGTCCGGTTCGGGTTCCGGTGACGGCGCGTCGGGCCCGGCGGCGGGCTCGGGTGGTTCCGCGGGCGCGGGTGGCGGGTCCGCCGCGGGTGGCGGGGCGGTGGTCGCGGGCGACGCTCTCTCCGGTTCCTCCACGCTGCCGGACTGCACGGCCGGTTCCGTCTCGTTGGGCCTGCGCAGCCTCCGCAACTCCTACTCGCCGGACCAGACGCCGGCCTTCGAACTCACCGCGAAGAACACGTCGTCCGCCGACTGCAAGGTCGATCTCGGCCCGAAGAACGCGGTGTTGACCGTCACCCCGGCCGACGGCGACAGCCCCTTCTGGTCCTCCGCCGACTGCCCCCGGGGAGCGGGCGACCTCCTCTTCCGGGTGCCGGCCGGCCAGAGCATCACGTACACGGCGAAGTGGGACCGGAGGCCGAGCGCGGCCCGTTGCGCGACCCCGTCGGGCGGCTCGGCGAAGCCAGGGACGTACCTGCTGGAGGCCAGGACCCCGGGCTACGGAAAGCTCCAGGCGTCGTTCGTGCTGTCGGCGGACTAGCGGGCGCCGGTGGCCGGGAGCGCGGACCCGGCGGCCCGGAACCTATACGTACCGCTCCAGGATCGAGGACTCGGCGAGCCGGGACAGTCCCTCCCGGACGCTCCTCGCCCGCGCCTCACCCACACCGTCCACCGTCTGCAGGTCGTCCACGCTCGCGGCCAGCAGCTTCTGCAGACCGCCGAAGTGCTCCACGAGCCGGTCGATGATCGCGCCCGGCAGCCGCGGCACCTTGGCCAGCAGCCGGAAGCCCCGCGGGGACACCGCCGAGTCGAGGGTCTCGGGCGAGCCCGTGTACCCCAGCGCCCGCGCGACCGTGCCGACCTCGATCAGCTCCGCCTGGGTGAGCGCGTCCAGCTCGGCCAGGGCCTCGTCGACCGTGCGGGAACGCTTCGCCGTCGGCTCGGGCACGTAGTCCCGCACCACCAGCTCCCGGTCCGGTTCGACCCCCGCGATCAGCTCTTCCAGCTGGAGCGCGAGAAGACGGCCGTCCGTCCCCAGCTCCACCACGTACTCGGCGATCTCGGTGGCGATCCGGCGCACCATCTCGAGACGCTGCGCGACGGCGGACACGTCCCG
The DNA here is from genome assembly GCF_030269125.1 of Streptomyces hygroscopicus subsp. hygroscopicus. Classification (GTDB taxonomy): domain Bacteria; phylum Actinomycetota; class Actinomycetes; order Streptomycetales; family Streptomycetaceae; genus Streptomyces; species Streptomyces hygroscopicus_C. Next base: position 117,025 of record NZ_BSSM01000021.1, read on the forward strand.
CACCGTCACCAGGTCCTCGATCTCCAGCGCCGACAGCGTGCCCGCCACCTCGTCCAGGCGGAGCTTGTACCGCTCCAGGGTGGCCAGCGCCTGGTTCGCGCGGGAGAGGATCGCCGCCGAGTCCTCCAGGACGCGGCGCTGCCCGTCGACGTAGAGCGCGATCAGCCGCATCGACTGGGAGACGGAGACGACGGGGAAGCCGACCTGCTTGCTCACCCGGTCCGCCGTGCGGTGCCGGGTGCCCGTCTCCTCCGTGGGGATCGTCGGGTCCGGGACCAGCTGCACGCCCGCGCGCAGGATCTTCGACAGGTCCGACGAGAGCACGATGCCGCCGTCCAGCTTGCACAGCTCCCGCAGCCGGGTCGCGGTGAACTCCACGTCCAGCACGAACCCGCCGGTGCACATCGCCTCGACGGTCTTGTCGGAGCCGAGCACGATCAGACCGCCGGTGTTGCCGCGCAGCACGCGCTCCAGGCCGTCGCGCATGGCCGTACCGGGTGCCACGGCGCTCAGCGAGGCGCGCATCAGGCCATCGGAACCGGCACTCCCACCGGACTTTCCGGGAGCTGCTGCCCGGTCGTTGGCTGCCACTGCACTCCTCCGGTCGCAGGTTCTGACGCGCTCCCGTGCCCGCACTCGGTTCGTACGGACGGGCGAGACCTGGGCAAAGTCTACCGGCGCTCCTCCGCCTCCCGTGGGGCCTCTCGGCGACGGGAGCGGGGCAGGACCCGCAGCGCGTCGCCCATGTCGGCGACTTCCAGCACCTTCATCCCCGGCGGGACCTTGCCCGGATCGCCCGGCACCAGCGCGTGCGTGAAGCCGAGCCGGTGCGCCTCGGCGAGCCTGCGCTGCACGCCCGTGACCCGTCTCACCTCGCCCGCGAGGCCCACCTCGCCGATGGCCACCAGGTTCTTCGGCAGCGGGGTGTCGCTCGCGGCGGAGGCCAGCGCGAGCGCGATGGCGAGGTCGGCGGCGGGCTCGGACAGCTTCACGCCGCCGACCGTCGCCGAGTAGATGTCCCGCTTGCCGAGCGCGCTGATCCGGCCGCGCTGTTCGAGCACGGCCAGCATCATCGACACCCGGGAGGTCTCCAGGCCCGACGTCGTACGGCGCGGGGAGGGGATCTGGGAGTCCACGGTCAGCGCCTGCACCTCCGCCACCAGCGGGCGGCGGCCCTCCAGGGTCACGGTCAGACAGGTGCCCGGCACCGGTTCGGCACGCCGGGTCAGGAAGAGGCCGCTGGGATCGGCGAGGCCGGTGATGCCCTCGTCGTGCAGTTCGAAGCAGCCGACCTCGTCCGTGGCGCCGTACCGGTTCTTCACGCCGCGCACCAGGCGCAGCCGGGCGTGCCGGTCGCCCTCGAAGTGCAGGACGACGTCCACCAGGTGTTCCAGGAGGCGGGGGCCCGCGATGGCGCCGTCCTTGGTGACATGGCCGACCAGCAGGGTGGACATGCCGCGCTCCTTGGACGCGCGGATCAGCGCCCCGGCGACCTCGCGCACCTGGGCCATGCCGCCGGGCGCGCCCTCGATCTCCGGGGAGGCGACGGTCTGCACCGAGTCGAGGATCAGCAGGGACGGCTTGACCTCGTCCAAGTGGCCGAGGACGGCGGAGAGATCGGTCTCGGCGGTCAGATACAACTGGTCGTGCAGCGCGCCGATGCGGTCGGCGCGCAGCCGCACCTGGCTCGCCGACTCCTCGCCGGTGACATAGAGGGTGCGGTGCTCCTCGCTCGCCGCCTTGGCCGCCACGTCCAGCAGCAGGGTGGACTTGCCGACGCCCGGCTCGCCCGCCAGCAGCACCACCGCGCCCGGTACGAGCCCGCCGCCGAGCACCCGGTCCAGCTCGGGCACGCCGGTGGACCGGGCGGTCGCCTGGCGGCCGTCGACCTGGCCGATGGGCAGCGCGGCGTTGGTGACCCGGCCGGCCGCCGTGGTGCGGACCGCGGGCGCGCCGTACTCCTCGACCGTGCCCCATGCCTGGCACTCGGGGCAGCGGCCGAGCCACTTGGCCGTCTGCCAGCCGCACTCCGTGCAGCGGTAGGACGGGCGGTCCTTGGTGGTCTTGGTACGGGCAGCCATGCGGAAACCGTAGCCCGCGGCACTGACAACGAGCGCGGGGGCCGCCAAGTGGGTGGACCGGTATCGGCCACCGCCCCGCGGAATCCGGCCGCGGAAGAAAGGGTTCCTGTCCCCTTATGAGGGATCGTTTCACCCGTACGGATTAAAAGAGCTCAAGGCTCCAGAAGGGGCGCTCCACCGACGCCTACGGTCGCACGGGTGATGAGCAGCAGCCCGGAGACCACCACCCGAACCACCGGCGCGCACCGGGCGCACGGCACGGCGCGCGAAGCGCGAGAGGCGCGCGAGGGGCGCGAGGGCGCGCGTGTGCCTGGTGTGTTCGAGGCCAGAGAGGCATACGAGGCACACGAGGCATGCGAGGCCAGTGGAGTTCACGAGGCCGGTGAGGACCGTGAGGCGCGCGAGACCCGCGAGGCCCATGACGACCGGGAGGCGCGGGGCGCACGCGCCGCCCACGGCGCCCGCGAGGCCCGCGACGGCCGCGAGGCCCGCGACGGATACGGGGCCCGCGACGGATACGGGGCCCGCGAAGCACGTGAGGCGCGGGACCGTGCCGCCGCGCGCAACATCGCCCGGCGGGCGCCGACGCGCTACGAGCCGTACCTGGACGGCCTGTTCACCTACTGCCTGTCCGTGCTGTGCGACCACGAAGCGGCCGCCGCCGCGCTCGGCGACGCCCTCGCGCTGGCCGAGCGGCGCGGCCACCGCGCCCCCGGGACCGAGGGCGAGCGCAGGGCGTGGCTGTACGCGCTGGCCCGCTGGGCGTGTCTGCGCAAGCTGTCCGAGGCGAAGCAGAAGCGTCAGGCCGCGCACGCGGCGGGCCGTCCGGACCAGGCGAAGGGGGCCGGACCGCAGGCCACCGACCCCGCGCTCCCCCCGGAGACGCAGGAGCGCCGGCGCCGCGAACTCGCCCTGCTCGCCTGGCCGGAGGCGGCCGGCACCACCCCCGAACAGCGCGAGGCCCTCGAACTCGCCGTCCGTCACCACCTGACCGCCCCCGAGGTCGCCGCCGTCCTCGGCATGGCACCGGCCGCCGCCCGCGACCTCCTCGCCGCGGCCGCCTGCGAGGTGGAGCGCACCCGTGCCGCGCTCGCGGTGGTGGAGACCGGCGGCTGTCCGAGCGTGGCCCACCTCACCGGCGACAGCAGGCTGATCCTCAGCACCGCGCTCCGCCGCGAGCTGGTGCGACACGTCGACGACTGCCCGCGCTGCCGCCGTACCGCCGAACGCGCGGCCCCCGGCCGCTGGCCCGGCACCACGGTCACCCCGGCCGAACTCCCCGTCCTGGAGGCACCCCGCGCGGCCCTCGCCCCGCGCTCCCGGGCGAGGGTCACGGCCGCACCCCGCTTCGACCGGCGCGGCTTCCCGATGGACCCTCGGGACCGCGCGGCCCGCCGCGACCGGCTGCGCGCCCGCGCGGTGACGACGACGGTCGTCGCGACGGTGGTGGCGGCGCCCGTACTGGCCCTGTGGGCGGCGTACCGGAGCGCGCCGACCGGTGAGCCGGACGGCCACCCGGGTACCGCGCGCGAGGCACGGGGCCCGGACGCGGTCGGCGATGACGGCACGGGCGGGGGGTACGAGAACGCGGGCAGCGCGAGCGTGAAGCCCGGCGCGGGCGGGAACGGCAAGCCGGACGTCTCGGTGGAGGTGACGAGCGTCGCCCCCGGAAGCGCGGACGCCTCGGCCGGCCACCTGTCCGTGACCGCCGCGAACGACGGCGACACGACGCTGATCACGCTGACCGCCACCGGCCCCGCCCCGGTCCGCTGGTCCGCCGCCACCGGTTCCTCCTGGCTCTACCTGAGCCAGGCCTCCGGCACTCTCGCCCCCGGCGCCTCGGTGACCCTGAGGGCCTACATCGACCACCTCCACGAGCCGAGGGGCCTCTGGCGCGCCCAGGTATCCGTCGCCCCGGCCGGCGCGGTGGTCACCATCACCGGCTACGGCCCCCCGGCGACCCGCCCGACCCCTCCTCCGGCACCCCCCACGACCAGCGCCCCGACCACCCCGCCCCCCACCACTCCCAGCACCCCGCCGGCGCCCCCCACCACACCGGCCGACCCTCCGCCCTCCACGTCTCCCACGCCGACCCCCACCCCGACGGACAGCGAGACACCGAGCCCGTCCGGGAGCTAGCGACGGCCCGTCGTCCGGCAGCGGGCCGGCCGTGGACCCCCGGGCCCGAAGGCCGGCCTTCGGCCCTCGGCCGGCAGGGGAGGAGGCCGGGCCGCGGCCGACCCGGTTGTCGCGTTCCGGCCGTGGGGAAGTGGCTCGGGGGGACCCGTCGGCCCGCCGGGTCAGGGGGTGGGGTCCGCCGGGTGGGGGGCCACCAGCGGGAGCGCGGCGGAGAGGCGCTGCTCGCAGAGTTCGCTCAGGCGGTCGTAGCCCTCCTTGCCCATCAGCTCCGTCAGCTCCGCGCGGTAGGAGACGTACACCGGGTCGCCCGCGCCGTGCGCCGACGTGGCGGACGTGCACCACCAGTGCAGGTCATGGCCGCCGGGACCCCAGCCCCTGCGGTCGTACTCGCCGATGGAGACCTGGAGGACGCGGGTGTCGTCGGGACGGTCGATCCACTCGTACGTCCGTCGGATCGGCAGCTGCCAGCACACGTCCGGCTTGGTCTCCAGCGGCTCCCGGCCCTCCTTGAGCGCGAGGATGTGCAGTGAGCACCCCGCGCCGCCCGCGAACCCGGGCCGGTTCTGGAAGACGCAGGACCCCTGGAAGGGCCGCGTCTGCCGGGACCCCTCCTCGTCCTCGGAGACCCAGCCGTCCTTGGTGCCCTCGGCGTGGTGCTGCCAGATCTCCGGCGTGAGCCGCGCCACGTGCTCGGCGACCCGCTTCTCGTCGTCCTCGTCCGAGAAGTGCGCCCCCAGCGTGCAGCACCCGTCGTCCGCGCGCCCCGCCTTGATGCCCTGGCAGCCGCTGCCGAAGACGCAGTTCCACCGCGAGGTCAGCCACGTCAGATCGCAGCGGAAGACCTGCTCGTCGTCCGCCGGGTCCGGAAACTCCACCCACGCGCGCGCGAAGTCGAGCCCCTTCTCGTCGCTCACCTTCGCCCCCTTGGCGGCTTTGGCCGCCTTGCGAACCTTGTCCGTCTTATCGGCTTTCGTGGACTTCGCCTTTTTCGTCTTTGGCACGCGTCCAGGGTAAGTGTCCCGTCCCCGGACCGGGGACCGTGGAGGGGCGTTCTGGCAGTAGCGTTCCGCATATGAGACTCGGTGTCCTGGACGTGGGTTCGAACACGGTGCATCTGCTGGTGGTGGACGCCCACCCCGGCGCCTGCCCGCTGCCCGCGCATTCGCACAAGGCCGACCTTCGGCTCGCCCAACTCCTCGACGACAGCGGTGCCATCGGCGACGAGGGCATCGAGAGGCTCGTGGAGGTCGTACGGGACGCCCTCCAGGCCGCCGAGGACAAGGGCGTCGAGGACCTGCTCCCCTTCGCCACCTCCGCCGTCCGCGAGGCGAGCAACGCCGACGAGGTCCTCGCCCGCGTCGCCGACGAGACCGGCGTACGGCTCCAGGTCCTCGCCGGCGCCGAGGAGGCCCGCCTCACCTTCCTCGCCGTACGGCGCTGGTTCGGCTGGTCCGCCGGAAAGCTGCTGGTCCTGGACATCGGCGGCGGCTCCCTGGAGATCGCCTTCGGCATCGACGAGGAACCGGACGCCGCCGTCTCCCTCCCCCTCGGCGCGGGCCGGCTCACCGCCGGCTGGCTCCCCGGCGACCCGCCCGCCCCGGACGACGTGCGCGCCCTGCGCCGCCATGTCCGCGCGGAGATCGCCCGCACGGTCGGCGAGTTCGCCCGCTTCGGCGCCCCCGACCACGTCGTCGCCACCTCCAAGACCTTCAGGCAGCTGGCCCGCATCGCCGGCGCCGCCCGCAGCGCCGACGGCCTCTACGTGCAACGCGAACTCAAACGCGAATCCCTGGAGGCGTGGGTCCCCCGCCTGGCCGGAATGACCACCGACCAGCGCGCCGAGCTTCCGGGCGTCTCCGACGGCAGGGCTGGGCAGCTCCTCGCGGGGGCGTTGGTCGCAGAGGGCGCGATGGACCTCTTCGGCGTGGAGAGCCTGGAGATATGCCCGTGGGCCCTGAGGGAAGGCGTGATCCTCAGGCGGCTTGACCACATGGGGTCCGCCTAGGCACCCGCCGGGCGCGGGGCCGTGCGGATACGCCGCTCCGCCGCGTGGGCGCGGCCGGCCGCCCACGACCCGTGCGCGTCCCCATGGCAAACCTCACAACGGCGAACGGGCACCCGGCACCCGAACCGTCCCAACCCTTAAGGTGACGGACGTGGCTGAACCAAGGGACGTCTCCGTCGCGCTGTCGACAGCCTCCGTCTACCCGGAGTCCACGGCGACAGCCTTCGAGATCGCCGCGCGCCTCGGCTACGACGGCGTCGAGGTCATGGTCTGGACCGACCCCGTCAGTCAGGACATCGAGGCGCTGCGCCGCTTGTCGGACTACCACGGCATCCCGATCCTCGCCGTGCACGCACCGTGTCTGCTGATCACGCAGCGCGTCTGGTCCACCGACCCGTGGACCAAGCTGCGCCGTGCCCGCGCCGCCGCCGAGAAGCTGGGCGCCTCCACCGTCGTCGTGCACCCGCCGTTCCGCTGGCAGCGGCAGTACGCGCGGGACTTCGTCGCGGGTGTGTGGCGGATGGCGGACGAGACGGACGTGCGGTTCGCGGTCGAGAACATGTACCCCTGGCGCTACCGCGACCGCGAGATGCTCGCCTACGCCCCCGCCTGGGACGTCACCCAGGACGACTACCGGCACTTCACGATCGACCTCAGCCACACGTCGACGGCCCGTACCGACGCCCTGGGGATGCTCGGCCGCATGGGCGACCGGCTCGGCCATGTCCACCTCGCCGACGGGCGCGGCTCGGCCAAGGACGAGCACCTGGTGCCGGGGCGCGGCGACCAGCCCTGTGCCGAGCTGCTGGAACACCTGGCCGTCTCCGGTTTCGACGGCCACGTCGTCATCGAGGTCAACACCCGGCGGGCGATGTCCGGCGCCGAGCGCGAGGCCGACCTCGCCGAGGCCCTGGCCTACACCCGCAAACACCTGGCCGCCGCCGCCCGGCTCCACCGCCGATGAACGAACCCGCCGGCCCCACCGGCCCTGTGAAGCCCACCGGCCCTGCGGAGCACGCAGGCCCCGTGGAGCCCACCGGTCCCCAGGGCCCCACAGGACCCGCCGGGCCCCCGCCGCCCGCCGCCCGCCGCCGCGGCCGCCCCCCGCGTACCGAGTCCGCCGGCACCCGGGACCGCATCCTCACGGCCGCCCGCGAGGAGTTCTCCGCGCGCGGGTACGACAGGACCTCCGTACGGCAGATCGCCAAGGCCGCCGGTGTGGACCCCGCGCTGGTCCACCACTACTTCGGCACCAAGGAACAGGTCTTCGCGGCCGCCGTGGAGGTCGCCTTCGCGCCCGCCCTCGCCGCCCCCGACACCCTGGCCGAGGGTGCGCCGGACGGGGTGGGGGAGCGGCTGACCCGCTTCGTGTTCGGCGTCTGGGAGAACCCCACGACCCGGGCGCCGCTGCTCGCGATCCTGCGCTCGGCCGTCACCAACGACACCGCCGCCGCCGTCTTCCGCCGCCTGGTCGCCGCCCAGCTGATGCGCCGCGTCGCCGCCCAGCTGGACCTGCCGGACGCCGAGCTGCGCGCCGAACTGGCCGCCGCGCAGCTGGTGGGTACGGCCATGCTGCGCTACGTCCTGCGCCTGGAACCGCTGGCCTCGGCGGACGTGGAGGAGATCGTCGCGCGGGTGGCGCCCGTCGTACAGGGACACCTCACGCGGCCCTGAACCGCGACCGCGGCCCCGAAACCGGCCGCACGCACCCGGGCGCGACCCGCAAGGCGGTCCGGCGTGAAATACCCGTCCCGCATTCCGGACAACAGCGTCCATTCCTTGGAGCCCCGGCGTACGCTCGGAGAAAGCCAGAACTGTCCATCGAGGAGCGAGCGACGATGCCCGAGCTGAGGTCCCGCACAGTCACCCACGGCCGCAACATGGCGGGCGCCCGCGCCCTTATGCGTGCCTCCGGTGTACCCGGTGCGGACATCGGCCGTAAGCCGATCATCGCCGTCGCGAACTCCTTCACCGAGTTCGTGCCGGGCCACACCCATCTCCAGCCGGTCGGCCGGATCGTCAGCGAGGCCATCACCGAGGCCGGCGGCATCCCGCGCGAGTTCAACACCATCGCCGTGGACGACGGCATCGCCATGGGCCACGGCGGCATGCTGTACTCGCTGCCCTCCCGCGACCTGATCGCGGACTCCGTGGAGTACATGGTCGAGGCCCACCGCGCCGACGCCCTGGTCTGCATCTCCAACTGCGACAAGATCACCCCCGGCATGCTGATGGCCGCCCTGCGCCTGAACATCCCGACGGTCTTCGTCTCCGGCGGCCCCATGGAGGCCGGCCGCGCCACCCTGGTCGACGGCACCGTGCGTTCCCTCGACCTGATCGACGCCATCTCCGAGGCCGCCAACGACAAGGTCTCCGACGCCGACATCCTGCGCATCGAGGAGAACGCCTGCCCGACCTGCGGCAGCTGCTCGGGCATGTTCACTGCCAACTCGATGAACTGCCTGACCGAGGCCATCGGCCTCTCCCTGCCCGGCAACGGCTCGGTCCTCGCCACCCACACCGCGCGCAGGCAGCTCTACGTCGACGCCGCCCGCACCGTGATGGACCTGACCCGGCGCTACTACGAGCAGGACGACGAGACCGTCCTGCCCCGCTCCGTCGCCACCTTCCAGGCCTTCGAGAACGCCATGGCCCTGGACATCGCGATGGGCGGCTCCACCAACACGATCCTGCACCTGCTGGCCGCCGCCCAGGAGGCGGAGGTGCCCTTCGGCCTGGAGCAGATCGACGCCGTCTCCCGCCGCGTCCCGTGCCTCGCGAAGGTCGCGCCGAACGTCGGCAAGAACCGCACGTACTACATGGAGGACGTGCACCGCGCCGGCGGCATCCCCGCCCTCCTCGGCGAACTGCACCGCGCCGGCCTGCTGAACGAGGACGTGCACGCCGTGCACAGCCCCTCCCTCGCCGACTGGCTCAAGACCTGGGACGTCCGCGGCGGCTCCCCGTCCCCCGAGGCGGTCGAGCTGTGGCACGCGGCCCCCGGCTGCGTCCGCTCCGCCGAGGCGTTCTCCCAGTCCGAGCGCTGGGAGTCCCTGGACGACGACGCCGAGGGCGGCTGCATCCGCTCCGCCGAGCACGCCTACTCCAAGGACGGCGGCCTCGCGGTGCTGCGGGGCAACCTGGCGGTCGACGGCTGCGTGGTCAAGACGGCCGGCGTGGACGAGTCGATCTGGACCTTCGAGGGCCCGGCCGTGGTCTGCGAGTCCCAGGAGGAGGCCGTCCAGCGGATCCTCACCCAGGAGGTCAAGGAGGGCGACGTCGTCGTCATCCGCTACGAGGGCCCCAAGGGCGGCCCCGGCATGCAGGAGATGCTCTACCCGACCTCCTACCTGAAGGGCCGCGGCCTCGGCAAGAGCTGCGCGCTGATCACCGACGGCCGCTTCTCCGGCGGCACCTCGGGCCTCTCCATCGGCCACGCCTCCCCGGAGGCGGCCTCCGGCGGCACCATCGCCCTGGTCGAGGACGGCGACCGCATCCGCATCGACATCCCGAACCGCACCATCGAGCTGCTGGTGGACGAGGCCGAGCTGGCCCGCCGCGAGCAGGCCCTGAACGGCACGTACGCCCCCAGGAACCGCGACCGCAAGGTCACCGCCGCGCTGCGCGCCTACGCGGCGATGGCGACCAGCGCGGACAAGGGCGCGGTGCGGGACGTGAGCAAGCTGGGCTGACGCTCTTCCACCAGCCCCCCGCCGCTTCACCAGGCCGACGGATCGCGCCCGTCGAGCGCGAACACCGACCCGTCGGGCGCGGTCGCGAACACCTGCGGGTCGACGAGCACCGGCGCCGCCCGCAGCGCGGCGACCCGCTCCGTGCCGGACCCCGGCCGTGCCGGTGTCTGCCCCGCGGGCCGTCCGCCGCGCGCGTCCACGGCGAGCAGCCGCCCGTCGCCCGCCGAGAAGTACAGGTACCGGTCCCCGGCGACCAACGCCGAGCCCCGGCTCACCGACGTCTCCAGGTGCCACAGCCGCTTGCCTGCCCCGGTGTCCACGGCGTCCAGGCCCCCGTTCACGTCCAGCAGGTAGACCACGCCCTGGTGGACCGCGGTGTGGACGTCCGGCCGGGGCGCGGGCAGCGGTACCCGCCGCAGGGACCCGGACGAGACGTCGTAACGGACCACCGCGTCGGTGTCGCCGTAGACCGGATCGGCGGACACGAAGAACACGGTGCCGCCCTGTGCGCCGACCGGCCGCAGCAGCCCGGTCAGCGGGGTGTCCCACCTGACCTCCCCGGTCTTCGGGTCGAACGCGACGACACGCGTGCTCCCGCCGTCCGCGGAGGAGGTCGTCGCGTAGGCGGAGCCGGCGCCCGGGAAGGCATCGACGCGCGGCCTGCCGGTCCCCGGCAGCCGCCGGTTCCAGCTCGTGCGCCCCGAGGCGCTGTCCACGCCCGTGACGGTGCCGTCCGCGGCGGTGATCAGCAGCGTCCCGTCGGCGTACTGCGCCCCGGCGCCCGCGGGCAGCGCGCGCCGCCAGTGGGTGCGGCCCGTGTCCGGGTCGAGCGCCACCACGTCCCCGGCCTCGTCGCGCACCTGCACCAGCCCGCCCGACACCACCGGCGCCGCGCTCCAGCGCGCCCCCGTGAAGGCATGCCGCCACAGCACCCGGCCGCCTTGCGGATCGAGCGCGTACGCCTGCCCCGCGCCGGTGCACAGCAGCTCGCCCGCGCCGAAGGCGCACCGGGGCGCCTCCGTCTGCCCGTCGACCGGTTTCGTGCGCCACCCCGCGAACCCCACGGCCGCCGTCCGCGGACTCCTCGCGTGGGCGTCGTCGCCGAGCCAGTGCACGCAGGCCAGGACCCCGCCGGCGACCAGGGCGAGCACCCCGGCCGCGACGGCGGCGATCCGGCCGGGCCGCAGGGCGCGCTTCCTCGTCCCCGGCGGGTCGGGCGTGCCCGCCGGGCACGGCCGGCGCTCGGCCCTGCCGGTCCCGTCGGACGGGCCGGTGCTGCCGGTCCCGTCGGACGGGCCGGTGCTGCCGGTCTCGCCGGACGGGCCGGTGCTGCCGGCCGAACTCGCTCCCCGCTGCGCCGGTATGAACGCCTGGGTGTCGTACGACGCCGCCACCGACCGCAGTCGGCGCATCAGCTCGTCCGGCGTCGGCCGTTCGTCCGGGTCCTTGGTGAGACAGCGCTCGATGAGCGGCGCGAGGTTCGCCGGCACCCCCGACAGATCGGGCTCGTCGTGCACGACCTGATAGGCGACGACGTACGGGCTGTCGGAGTCGAACGGCCCCCGCCCGGTCGCCGCGTGCACCAGCACCGAGCCCAGCGCGAAGATGTCCGCGGCGGGCCCCACCTCCCGCGGCCGCCGGAACTGCTCGGGCGCCATGAACGGCGGCGTGCCGATCAACTTGCCGGTCTCCGTGCGCAGTTCGCTGTCCTTGGGCCGGGAGATGCCGAAGTCGATGACCTTCGGGCCGTCCTCGGCGAGCAGTACGTTGCTCGGCTTGAGGTCCCGGTGCACCACGCCCACGCGGTGGATGTCGCGCAACGCCTCCGCGAGCCCCGCCATCAGGCGCCGCAACTGACCGGCGTCCAGCGGCCCGTGCTCCTTCACCTGCTCGGAGAGGGTCGGGCCGGGGATGAACAGCGTGGCCATCCAGGGCCGTTCGGCCTCCGGGTCGGCGTCCACCACGGGCGCGGTGAACGCACCGCTGACCCGGCGCGCCGCGGCCACCTCCTGCCGGAACCGGCCCCGGAACTCACGGTCCCGGGCGAACTCCGCGTGGACCACCTTCACCGCGAGCCGCAGCCCGGAGGTGCTGCGGGCGAGGTGGACCACGCCCATACCGCCGGAACCCAGCCGTGACTCCAGGTGGTAATGCCCGGCGTATTCGGGCATATCGGCCTCCGTGCCCGCTCCGGTGCTGCGCTGTGTCGTCATCGACTGGACCGCCCCCCGTGCTCCTCGTCCGCGCGCGACGCACGGAGCCTAGTCGATGGTTCGTACGAGACCGAGGCGGCTTGCTAACCTCCGTTCGCAATCGACAGTTCCCGTCTCCTGACGGGGTTTCACGGGGGAGATTCCGCATGTCCGTCCGCTACTACTCCGTCGCCCCGGGTGTCCGCGTCAACGTCCGCAGCGGCCCCGGCACCAGCTACGGCATCATCCGCGTCCTCCCCGAGGGCGCCAAGGTCCCCATCTACTGCCAGACCCCGGGCACCACGGTCACCGGCACGTACGGCACCTCGAACATCTGGGACAACATCAGCGACGGCGAGTTCGTGGCGGACGCGTATGTCCTCACGGGCAGCGACGGCTATGTGGCCGACCGCTGCGCCTGAGTTCCACGCCGGGGGCCGGGGTCGGGGCCGAGCCCGGCGTCCCCGGCTCCTCGGCCCGGTCCTCGCGCCGTGACCGATCGTCTGTGCGCCGGGGGACGTGAGACGAGTGGCGGGCGGTCGGCCGATCCCTGCCGTGGGGGTCACGCGTCCGGGGCGGTCCTGATGGGCCCGTGCGTACGTCGGCCCCGGCCGTCCCGGCCCGGTCCCGCGCCGGGGCCGGTCCCCGCGGCGGCCGGGCTTCTCCCGAGGGAGCGTCCCCGGCGAGCGGCCTCCGCTCGCCCCGCGCCCGGAACGACGACGGCCGCGCCCACACGCGGCGAGGACCACGCCGCCGACGCGCCGCCCGGCGCACGCGGCAACGGCCCCACGGCCGACCACCGCGGCTGACGCTCCGCTGTCGGACCCGAGCTGTTGGCCTGTTGGCCCCGTCGCGCTGGTCCTGTGGGTCTTCCCGGCCCTCCGGACCCGCTGTCCGTTGGTCGCGCGGGTGCCGGGCCTGCTCGTTCCGCTCGGTCCGCTGGTCGCGCCCGCCGCCGGTCCCGTCATCTGCTGGTCCTGCTGGTTCTGCTGGTTCTGCTCGTCTCGCCATCTGCCGGTCCCGCCGGTCCCGCCCGCGCCCGGTCCCGCCCCGCACGTTCGCGGTGTCGCCCTGCCCACCCCCGGTGTCGCCCCGCCCTCGGGTCCTTCCCCGCCCGGCGCCATAATCGTCCCGTGAGCGACGAAACCGGCGCCCCGGGCGCCCCGGAGGGGTCCGCGGGCGGACCCCGGCCCGAGTCCCTGCGCTTCTTCGGCACGTCCTGGGTCCACCACGACGACGGCTACGCGGCCCGCCGGGCCGGTGTCGCCGTCGGTTCCCTCGTCGCCGCCGTCGTCTCCTGCCTGGTGCTGCGCTTCGCCTACCAGGGCCTCCAGATCGCCGACTCCGGCACCTTCGTAACCGTCCTGGTCGTCGCCATGTTCGCGATCTGCACCGCGCTCGCCTTCGGCAACACCTGGGCCGGCTTCGGCAAGCGCCACGACCCGCAGCGCCAGGCATCCCTGCGCGGCCTGCTCGCCATCGGGTTCGTCGGCACCCTCCTCGCCTACTTCCTCCGCTCCCTCACCGAGGCCCCGGGCGAGAGACTGCACCGCGAGGAGTACGAGAAGGCCCGCGCCGAACACGCCCTGCGCACCACCCGCCGCTCGGGCGACCCCTCGAAGAAGAGGCGCCGCCGCTAGAACTCCTGGCAAAGCCACCGCCGTACGCGGTGCCGGGCGACGACCATGGCCGTATGACGACCACGGATCCCGCCGACCACGCCCACACCGCCCGTGCCCACTCCTTCAACGCGGCCGCCGCCCAGTACGCGGCCAACCGCCCCTCCTACCCGCCCGCCCTCTTCGACGCCGTCGAGGACGTGTCCGGCCGGGCCCTGACCGGCGCGCGGGTCGTGGACGTCGGCGCCGGGACCGGCATCTCCACGAGCCTGCTGCACACGCGCGGCGCGGACGTCCTCGCGGTCGAGCCCGGCGAGGGCATGGCCGCCGAGTTCCGCCGCGGCAACCCGGGGATCCCCCTGGTCCGGGGCAACGGCAACGCCCTCCCGCTCGCCGACGCCACGGCCGACTTCCTCACCTACGCCCAGTCCTGGCACTGGACCGAGCCCGCCCACTCGGTACCGGAGGCGCTGCGCGTCCTGCGGCCGGGCGGGGCGCTGGCCCTGTGGTGGAACACCGACGCCCTCGACATCGAGTGGATCGCGGAGGCGTCCGCCCGCGTCAGCCGCTTCTTCGGCCTCGACCTCGCGGCCGAGCAGGGCAAGTCCGGCGACCGCGCACACCTCGCCGACCCCAGCGGCCGCCTCGACTTCACCCACCGCGAGATCCGCTGGAGCCGCCAGGTCCCCCTGGACACCCACCTCGCCAACCTCGCCAGCCACTCCTTCTTCCTCGTCACGGACGAGCCCCGGCGCGCCGCCTTCCTCGCCGACGAACGCACCCACCTCCTGAAGGTCTTCCCCGACGGCCTGGTCGAGGAGACGTACGACGTGCTCCTCCTGGTGGCCCGCAAGCAGTGACCGGGACGGCGGCCGGGGCCACGCGCCGAAGACGGTGGCCGCGCCGTCCCGGCCGCGGGCGCGTCGTGACCGGCCGTCCGGGTTCCCGCGCCCCCGCAACCGGGGCCGGCCGACTACGTGGCCCCGCCGACCACGCGGCACCGATCACCGCGCGCCCCGCCCCCACCCGGCCGCATCCGGGCCCCTCGGCCCTTGACGGCCCACCCCACCGGGCAGACTATTCACCGCGTGATGAATTACGTGTCGCCGGCCCCGCCCCCGCCCGCCGCCATCCACGCCCACCACCTCACCGTCGTCCGCGGCCCCCGCCCCGTCCTGCACGACCTCTCCTTCACCGTCCCGCCCGGCAGGATCACCGGTCTCCTCGGCCCCTCCGGCTGCGGCAAGTCGACGCTGATGCGAGCGATCGCCGGCACCCAGGCGAAGGTCACCGGCACCCTCGACGTTCTCGGCCGGCCGGCCGGCCACCCGGCCCTGCGCACCCGCATCGGCTACGTCACCCAGGCCCCCTCCGTCTACGCGGACCTGACCGTCCGCCAGAACCTGGAGTACTTCGCCGCCATCCTCGAACCCGGCCGCGCCGCAGCCGACCGCCGCCGAGCGCACGTCACCCGGGCCATCGCCGACGTCGACCTCACCACCCACGCGGACACCCTCGCCGGCTCCCTCTCCGGCGGTCAGCGCAGCCGCGTCTCCCTCGCCGCCGCCCTGCTCGGCACCCCCGAGCTCCTGGTCCTGGACGAGCCGACCGTCGGCCTCGACCCCGTCCTCCGCCGCGACCTGTGGCAGCTCTTCCACGACCTCGCCACCACCCGCGGCACCACCCTGCTCGTCTCCAGCCACGTCATGGACGAGGCCGAGCGCTGCGACCGTCTGCTGCTGATGCGCGAGGGCGAGATCCTCGCCGACGACACCCCCGAGGCGCTGCGCGTCCGCACCGGCACGGAGACGGTCGAGGCCGCCTTCCTGCACCTGGTCGACGAGGCCACGACGGCGGCCCGCACCAAGGAGAGCACCCGATGAACCCGACGACGGCCTCCCGGCCCCCGGCCGCCTTCAGCCCCGCCCGCTCCCTCGCCACCGCGGCCCGCGTCCTGCGCCAGCTGCGCCACGACCCCCGCACCATCGCCCTGATGATCGTCGTGCCGTGCCTGATGCTGGTCATCCTGCGCTACGTCTTCGACAGCGGCCCGCACACCTTCGACACCATCGGCGCCTCGCTCCTCGGGATCTTCCCGCTGATCACGATGTTCCTGGTGACCTCCATAGCCACACTGCGCGAACGCACCTCGGGCACCCTGGAACGCCTCCTCGCCCTGCCCCTCGGCAAGGCCGACCTCATCGCCGGTTACGCCCTGGCCTTCGGCGCCTTCGCGATCGTCCAGTCGGCCCTCGCCACCGGCCTCTCCGTCTGGCTGCTCGGCCTCGACGTCACCGGCTCACCCTGGCTGCTCCTACTCGTCGCCCTCCTGGACGCCCTGCTCGGCACGGCCCTCGGCCTCTTCGTCTCGGCCTTCGCGGCGTCGGAGTTCCAGGCGGTCCAGTTCATGCCGGCCGTGATCTTCCCCCAACTCCTCCTCTGCGGCCTGTTCACCCCCCGCTCGACCATGCACCCCGTCCTCCGGGCCGTCTCCGACGTCCTGCCCATGTCCTACGCCGTGGACGCCATGACCCAGCTCCTCCACCACCGGGACACGACCTCGGCCTTCGCCAGGGACGTCCTGATCGTGACGGCCTGCGCTCTCCTGGTCCTGGTCCTGGGCGCGGCGACACTGCGCCGCAGGACCCCCTAGCCCCCCGAGCCGCCGGGGAGGGGCCCGGCCGACGCCGGTGAGCGTGCCCGCCCCGGCCGGCGACCGCACAGCGCACCTGTCCCGCCCACCGGACAGGCCGCCGCCGGGAAACCCCCGGTGCCAGACTGAACCGCATGAGCCAGAAAGTCGCAGTACTCGGCACCGGCAAGATCGGCGAAGCCCTGCTCAGCGGAATGATCCGAGCGGGCTGGGCCCCCGCCGACCTCCTCGTCACCGCCCGTCGTCCCGAACGCGCCGAAGAACTCCGCGCCCGCTACGGAGTCACCCCGGTCGGCAACACCGAGGCCGCCAAGACCGCCGACACCCTGATCCTCACGGTCAAGCCGCAGGACATGGGCACCCTGCTGGACGAACTGGCCCCGCACGTCCCCGCCGACCGCCTGGTCATCAGCGGGGCCGCGGGCATCCCGACCGCCTTCTTCGAGGAACGCCTCGCCAAGGGCACCCCCGTCGTCCGTGTCATGACGAACACCCCCGCCCTCGTCGACGAGGCCATGTCCGTCATCTCCGCCGGCACCCACGCCACCCCGGACCACCTGGCCACCGCCGAGGACATCTTCGGCGCCGTCGGCAAGACGCTCCGCGTCCCCGAGAGCCAGCAGGACGCCTGCACCGCCCTGTCCGGCTCGGGACCGGCGTACTTCTTCTATCTGGTCGAGGCCATGACCGACGCCGGCATCCTGCTCGGGCTGCCCCGCGACAAGGCCCATGACCTCATCGTCCAGTCCGCCATCGGCGCCGCCGTGATGCTCCGCGACAGCGGCGAACACCCGGTGAAGCTCCGGGAGAACGTCACCTCCCCGGCCGGTACGACGATCAACGCCATCCGCGAGCTGGAGAACCACGGCGTCCGCGCCGCCCTCATCGCCGCCCTGGAAGCCGCCCGGGACCGCAGCCGCGAGCTGGCCTCCGGCAAGAAGGACTGACCCGGCCGGGACGGGACCGACCGTCAGTTGACACACCTCGGAGCGATCCGTAAGGTTCTCCGAGTTGTCCGACGTGAGCGCCGACTCCGGTCGGTCCCCGGGCAGCCATTCCGTGAGTACCACCCGATTCCGATGCTTCGGCGTCGAACGCTTTGGCGTGCGTATTTGCGAAATGAGGAATCCGCGTTCGAAAGGACGCAGGCCCCCGATTAGCTCGGGAGTCGGGAATCCGCTAAAGTCTCACTCGTCGGAACGGCCCAACGGCCGGGAAGACAAACCCCGCTGACCGGGGATCAGACGCCGAAAGGATCTGATAGAGTCGGAAACACCGAAGGGAAGCCCGGAGGAAAGCCCGAGAGGGTGAGTACAAAGGAAGCGACCGTTCCTTGAGAACTCAACAGCGTGCCAAAAGTCAACGCCAGATAT
>NZ_BSSM01000022.1 GCF_030269125.1 Streptomyces hygroscopicus subsp. hygroscopicus
CGGCCACTGGGCGATGATCGAGCACGCCGCCGAGTTCAACCGCCTCGTCACCGGCTTCCTGTCGCACAACTGAACCGATCGGACCGTACTTCCATGACCACCTACGACACCGACGTCGTTGTCGTCGGGGCCGGCCCGGTCGGCCTCACCCTCGCCAACCTCATCGGCGTGCGCGGCCACCGCGTCACCGTACTCGAGGCCCGCCACGAGCTCATCGACTACCCGAGGGGCGTCGGACTCGACGACGAGTCCGTGCGCACCCTGTGCACCGCGGGCCTGTGGCAGCAGATCCAGCCCTACACCGTCCCCCACCACGTGGTCCGGCTGGTCAACGGCGAGGGCCGGGTGCTGGCCACCAACGACCCGGGGACGCAGGAGTTCGGCCACCCGCGCAAGCACGGCTTCATCCAGCCGCTCGTCGACCGGGAACTGGCCGCCGGACTCGGCCGGTTCCCCGGCGCCGCCCTGCGCTTCGGCCACCGCGTGGTGGGCCTGCACGACCACGGCGACCACGTCACGGTCACCGCCGAGCGGCTCGACGCCGCGGGGGAGCCCGCCGGGACGGTCACCGTCACCGCCCGCTACGCCGTCGGCTGCGAGGGCGGCAGCTCCTTCACCCGCAAGTGGATGGGTGTCGGCTTCGAGGGCCGCTCGCCCTCCACCCGCTGGGTGGTCATCGACGTCGAGAACGACCCCGTCGGCACCCCCTCGGTCTACCTCGGCGCCGACCCGCGCCGCCCGTACGTGTCCATCGGCCTGCCCCAGGGCGTGCGCCGCTGGGAGTTCATGCTCCACGACGACGAGCCCACCGAACGCGTCGACGACCCCGCGTTCGTGCACGCCCTGCTCGCCCGGCACGTCCCCGACCCGGCCGCGCTCACGGTCATCAACCAGCGCACCTTCACCCACCACGGCCGCGTGGCCGCCGACTTCCGCAAGGGCCGTGTCTTCCTCGCCGGCGACGCCGCCCACCTGATGCCGGTCTGGCTCGGCCAGGGCTGGAATTCCGGCATCCGCGACGCCACCAACCTCGCCTGGAAACTCACCGCCGTCCTCGCCGGCGACGCCGGCGACGCGCTCCTGGACACCTACACCCCGGAACGCCGCAAGCACGCCTGCGACATGATCGACGTGAACATGGCCGCCGGCACGGTCATGAAGATGGGCCGCTTCGCGGGCAGGCTGCGCGACGCGTCCGCCGCGGCACTCAACCTCGTGCCGAAGTGGAAGTCGTACTTCACCGAACTGCGCTTCAAGCCCATGCCCCGCTACGACAGCGGCGTCGTCGCCGACCAGGCCACCCTCACCCCCGGCAGGGCGCGCCCCGGGTTCAAGCACGGCCGCCTGGCACCGTTCACGGACTCGGCGGGCCGGCTGTCCCCCGTCGGGCTGCAGTTCATCCAGCCGCGCGTCAACACCGCCACCGCCACCGGCGTCCTGCTCGACGAGGTCACCGGCGCCTGGTGGACCCTCGCCACCTGGGGCACCGACCCGACCGCGTTCCTCTCCCCCGCCGACCTCGCGCTCGTGCGCCGCCACCGCGTCCGCCTGGTCTCCTTCATGCCCGAGACCCAGCGCGCCTGGGCCGAGGAGCGCTACGCCGCCTCCCCCGCGCCGGTCACCGTCGTCGGCGATCCGGACGGGGTCCTGAAGAACTGGTTCGACGTCCGCGCCTGCGGCCTGGTCATCCTGCGCCCCGACCGTTTCGTGGCCGCCGCCTCCCTCACCCAGCAGGCCTCGCGGGCCCTGGCCGCCGTCGTCCGGGCGGCGTCGCTCACCACCGAAGGAGACGGGAGATGAGCCTCGCCCTCGTCACCATGTCGCACAGCCCCCTGCTGGACTACGCGAACCCGCCCGCCGAGGTCACCGAGGCCGTCCAGGGCGCCTTCACCGCCGCCCGCGCCTTCACCGCGGACTACGACCCCACCCTGGTCGTCTCCTTCGCCCCCGACCACTACAACGGCTTCTTCCACGACCTGATGCCGCCGTTCTGCATCGGCTACCAGGCTCTCGGAGTCGGCGACTACGGCACCGCGCAGGGTCCGCTGGACGTGCCCGCGGCGCGCGCCGAGGAACTGGCCCAGTGGGTCGCCGGACACGACGTCGACGTGGCGATCTCCCGCCGCATGGAGGTCGACCACGGCGCGGTCCAGCCGCTGGAGATCCTCTTCGGCGCCATCGACGCCGTGCCCACCGTCCCCGTCTTCGTCAACGGCGTGGCCCGCCCGTTCGTGAGCATGCGCCGCATCCGCCGCCTCGGCGAGGCGATCGGCTCCTACCTCGCCGCGCTCGAGGACGAACGGGTCCTCGTCATCGGCTCCGGCGGCCTCTCCCACGACCCGCCGGTCCCGCAGTGGGCCACCGCCGACGACCGGACCCGGGCCATGCTCCTGAACGGCCGGCACCCCACGGCCGCGGCCCGCGACGCCCGGCAGCAGCGGGTCATCGACACGGCGGCCGCCTTCGCCGCGGGCACGGCCGCCATCCGGGACCTCAACCCCGCCTGGGACCGGGCCCTGATGGCGACACTCGCCTCCGGCGACCTCACCCCCGTCGACGCGATGACCCCCGAGCGGATGGCCGAGGACGCCGGCAACTCCTCCCACGAGGTCCGCACCTGGATCGCCGCGTTCGCCGCCCTCGGCGCCGCGGGACCCTACGACGTCACCTACCAGTTCTACCGGCCCGTCCGGGAGTACATCGCCGGCTTCGGCGTCATGACAGCCCGCACCAGGCCCTGAAACCGCTGCGAGGCACGGCACCGCGCGGCCGCGAAGCCCGAGGCGCTGCCTCGCCCCGGGCTTCGCGGACACCGTGTTCCCAAGCTCGTCGCCGGCCGGGGGTTCCCACGCCGTCCCGGCCGGGCGGGAGGACGCGGCGAACGACCCGAGGCGGGCGGGAGGACGCGGCAAACGCCCGAGGCGGGCGGGAGGGCATGGCGAACGGTCTGGGGCGTGCGGGAGGACGCGGCGGACGGCCTGGCTGGGCCACGGCGCCGGCCACCGTCTCGGCCACGGCGGACAGCGCGCCGGCGCCCCGGCCGGCGGCGGGCCACCGACCGCCGGGCGGATCTTCGCGGCGCACTCCCCCGCGTGCCGGTGCGGGCAGCCCGCACACGGCACGCGGGGGCGGCCGCGCGCGCCCGTCCGGGCTTCCCGTGCCGGCGTGTCCCCGCAGGCACCGGCCAGGACCGGCCGCGGACCGGCCCCGTTAGGGTCGGGGCATGACGTCACTCCTTGCCGGCAGCGCATTCGACTCGCTCCGCCTCGACGCCGTACGCGACCCGCGGGAGCTGCGCGAGGCCTACGCGCTCCCCGGCGCCGCGGCCGTGCGCAAGCAGACGAGCGAACTCACCGAGCAGACCCGGCGGTTGATCGGCTGCTCGTCACTGGTCCTCATCGCCAGCGCGGACACCGAGGGCAACTGCGACGTGTCCCCGCGCGGCGGTCCCGCCGGGTTCGTCTCCGTCCTGGACGCACGGACGGTGGCGATACCCGACGCGACCGGCAACAAGCGCCTGGACACCCTGCACAACGTCATCGCCACCGGACGGGCCGGACTGCTGTTCGTCATCCCGGGACGCGCCACGACACTGAGGGTGAACGGCCGGGCCTGTGTCTCCACCCGCCCGGGACTGCTGTCGCAGCTGACCGCCGTGGGCAGACCACCGGCCAGCGCACTGGTCCTGGGGATCGAGGAGGTCTACCCGCACTGCCCCAAATCGCTCCTGCGCAGCGGAGCCTGGGAACCGGAACGATGGCTGCCGGCGAGCGCCCAGCCCACCTCGGCCGAGGTGACACTGGCCCAGCTGCGGATGCCGGAACTGACGATCGCCGACATCGAGCAGGCGGAAGCGGACTCGCTGAGGTACCGCTACGAGTGACGGACGGCGCGCCCCGCGCGGACGACGACCGGGGCCGCCTCCTCCTGGTCCTCGCCGTGCCCCTGGCCCTCCTCACCCTCGTCGCCGCGTACTTCCGCCGGACGGCCCTGCGCATCCGCCCCTGCGGGCCATGGGACGACGACGCGTACGCGGGCATCGTCCTGTCGTGCGTCCTGGCCATCGCAGCCGCCGCCGCGGCGGCGGCCGTGTGGGCACTGCCGCCGGTGCGCCGGGTCATGCCCTGGTGGTGGACGGGACCGGCCCTGCTGCTCGCAGCGGTCGCCGCGGTGCGCTGGGCGACGGGCACGTGAACCGGCCGGCGCACGCCCGCAGGGTGCAGGGGCACGGCCGTCGGCGAGCCGGCCACAGGCGCGCGTCCCGCTCGCGTGCGGCCGGGGCGTGAGCGGCGGGTCCGGCGCGGCCGGTCTCCCGCTGCCGCGCGCCGGCCGCGCGGCGATGTCCCGGCCTCGCGGGGAGCCGCCGCTGTGCACGCCCGTTCCTCAGCCGGCGACGACGCCCCGGCCGGAGGGCGAGTGGAGCTGTTCGCGGGCCGGTTCACCGCAGTGGGCGCAGACGACGGCGGCCTGGAAGCGGTGGCCGCAGGCGTGCTGCAGGCGCATCGGCGGGTCCTCGGCGTTCAGGTGCCGGTCGCCCCAGGCCATGAGGGTGAGCAGGACGTCGTTGAGTTCCGCGCCCGCGTCGGTGAGGTGGTACTCGTAGCGCGGGGGATGCTCGCTGTAGCGCTCGCGGCGGACGATGCCCGTGGCCTCCAGCTTGCGCAGCCGGGCGGTGAGGATGTCACGCGGTGCCCCGGTGTTGCGGGCGATCCCCTCGAACCGCCGTACGCCGTGGCTGAGTTCGCGTACGACGAGGAGGCTCCAGCGCTCCCCCACGAGGTTCAGGGTGTCGGTGATGGAGCATTCCCGGGGCGGCATGGCGTCTTCTCCCCACCTTGTCCCTCGGCGCGGCCGGTGTGTTCGGCTGAGAGGATATCCGGGGGCGCTCTTCTGGGGCGGGGCGGGTGGTGCTGCCCGCGGGAAGACACGGTTCACCGCGGCACACGGGGGCCCGGCGGCGGCCCGTGTCGGCCGCTTCCCTCGACGGGCGTCCGGCTGCGGCGAGTCGTGTACTTCCGCGGGTGCGGTGACGTGACGGTCGCGGCCGCGCGGGCACGGGTGGGCAGGAGCCGGCCGGGCCCGCGCGGTCGCGGTGGTGCGCGCGTGCCGCGGCATGGGCTCGCCGGGTGCCATGCAGTCCCGCGGCCAGGCCAGGTCCTGGTCCACCGGCGGCGGCGCCATCGGGCGGATCGCCCCGGGCGGCGGGCCTCCCGTGGCACCGGCGCCGGGCCTGAAGCACCCCGCGGGTCCCTTCGCCGGGCCCGGCCGCGCCCTGTGGTTCGCCACCGCGCCTGCCCGCGGGCCGGATCACCGCGGCCGGCACGCTCGCGCTCCGGCCGGTTCCCGCTGCCCGTGCACGGCGCGCCACCGGTGTCCCGGGGCCGCATGCCGGGCGGGAGCCGCGGGGAGACTCGTCCGGTGAGCGACGTGAACGAGAACGGCCGCGCGTTCTTGCTGCGCCGGGGCCTCGTGCTGGAGTACGTGACCCTGGGCTGGAACGTGGCCGGCATCGTCGTGCTGGCCGTGGCGGCGGTCGCGGCGCGATCGGTGGCGCTGGCCGGGTTCGGGCTGGACTCCCTGATCGAGATCGGCGCGTCGATGGTGGTGGTCTGGGAGCTGTCCGGCACCGGCGGGGAGCGGCGGCGCCGTGCCCTGCGGCTGATCGGTGCCGGCTTCGCCCTGCTGGCGGTGTATCTGCTGGTGCAGTCGACGTGGGTCCTGGCCGGCGGGTGGCGTCCGCGTCCCTCGCCGCTGGGGATCGGGTGGACGGCGGTGACCGCGGTGGTGATGTTCGCCCTGGCCTTCGGCAAGGACCGCACCGGTGCCGCCCTGGACGATCCGGTGCTGACGGCGGAGGGCCGGGTCACCCTGGTCGACGGGCTGCTGGCCGCCGCGGTGCTCCTCGGTCTGGTTCTCAACGCCCTGGCCGGCCTGTGGTGGGCGGACCCGGCCGCCGGCTATGTGCTGGTGTACTACGCGGTCCGCGAGGTCAGGGAGATATACGGGGAGGGTTGTGGGGCACCCCGCTGACGGACAAGGGCGCGGGCCGGGGGCCGGGGCCGGGCAGGCGGTTTCCGTGCGCTGACGGCGTCCCGGCGCCGCCGGATGGGCCGGTGGCAGTCGTGGTCGCCCCGGCCAGTGCTCGGCCGCACGCAGGCGACACGCCGCGGCGAAGGCCCCCGCTCGGCACGGCGGCCGGGGCCCGCTGCTCTCCGGGGCGGCGGCCGCCCGCTCCCGCTCTCGCCGGCGCCTGTCCTCGCCGGGCTTCGGCGCAGCGGTGGCGGGCCGTACGGTGCGGAAAACCGCCTTCCCGCGGGGCGCAGTGGCCGGAGAGGGTGAGGCATGCGCCCGGACGAATGGCACCTCACCGAAGACGCCGACGGCTTCCTCGCCCGCACCGGCGCGTTCCTGCGCTCGCGGCCCGTGCGGCACATCGTGACGCTGGGCGTGTTCGAGGGGCTCGGGGCGTGGCGCGCGGCCCCGGACGGCCCGCGGGCCTCCCCGGTGTTCGGGTGGCTGGAGCGGGCGGGTGAGGTCGGTGCGACCTTCTACCATCTGCCCTCCCGGGGCATCGGGCTCACTCCCCTCACCCCCGCACAGGCCGACGGCCTCGCCGCCCGGCTGGCCGGCCTCGGGTACGTGTTCCCCTACGTCAGCGCGGACCAGGACACCGCGGCCGCGTTCGCGGCGGCGTGGCGGCGCCACGCGGGGGTGACGGCGGAGGCCGGTGTGCGGCTGTGCCTGTACCGGCTCGGGGAGCTCACGCCGCCGCGGCCTGCCCCGGCGGGGCGGGGGCGGGCGGTGGGCGAGGGCGACCGGGAGCGGCTGATGGAATGGTGCCGCCGGTTCGCGGCGGATGTCGGGGAGGACGTGACCATCGACGCCGGCACATGGGCGGGGACGCGGTTCGCCGGGAAGCGGTACACGTTCTGGGAGTTGCCGGACGGCACGCCGGTCTCCATGGCGGGGAGGAAACCGCTGGTCGCCGGGGTGGCCCAGGTGGATCCCGTCTACACCCCGGACCGCTTGCGCGGGCGCGGCTTCGCGGGGGCGGTGACGGCCGAGGTGAGCCGGGCGGCGCTGGCCGCGGGCGCGAGGGAGGTGGTGCTGTTCACGAACGCGGCCAATCCGACGAGCAACGCCCTCTACCAGCGCCTGGGGTTCGTGCGGGTGAGCGGCTGGGCGGTGTGGGACTTCGCGCAGGAGGCGGGGGGTCGGTCGCGTCCGTAGCCGGACGGGGGCCCGCCGGCGCGGTGCCGGGGACGGGGCGGCCTCGCTCGCCGTGGGGGGCGGCACCCGTCCGGGTGGTGTCGCGGCGGGCCTGCCCGGCGAAGACCGGTCCCCGGCAGGCCGGGGCCGTGGCAGCGCGCGCAGCCAGTGATCCGCGGGAGCGGACCGGAGGCGCTGGGCACGGGCGTCGGCCCGGGAACGACACGGCCTCGCTCGCCGTAGGCGGCGGCCGTCCGGGTGGTGTCGCGGCCGGCCTGCCCGGCGAAGACCGGTCCCCGGCCGTGGCGGCGCGCGCAGCCAATGGTCTGCGGGAGCAGGCCGGTGGCGCTGGGCGCGGACGTCGGCCCGGGGACGGGGCGGTTCGCGTTCCGGGCTGGGGCCGGCGCGGGCGTCGGGGTGTCGCGCGGCGCGCGGGCGGGCCGTGCGGGGCCGGGGTCCGGCCGGCCGCGGGTGCCCGTGCCGGGGGCTGCCCGGGGGTCGTGTCGCCGGCGGGTGGTTCGCTGTGGCGGCCGCGTCCCGGGAGTGTGCCGGGACGGGGGGCCGGTCAGGGGGTGGTGGGGTCGAGCCATTCGCCGGTGGCGGAGCCGAAGCGGCCGGCCGCGTGGTCGAAGATGATCTCGCCGCGGCGGACGGTGATCTCGGGGCGGCCGGTGAGGGTCCAGCCTTCGTAGGCGGACCAGCCGCATTTGGAGCGGATGGTGTCGGGGGTCGGGCACCAGGTGGCGTCGGTGTCGAGGACGACGAGGTCGGCGTCGTGGCCGGGTGCGATGCGGCCTTTGCGGGCGGCGAGGCCGAAGAGTTCGGCGGGGCGGGCGGCACAGGCGGTGGCGACGAGGGTGAGGAGGTCGTCCAAGGGGTGGTCGGGCAGGCGGCGGCGCAGGCCGGTGAGGAGGACGGGCAGCAGTTCCTGGACGCCGGGCAGGCCGGGGGGTGCGTCGGCCGGCGGGCGGGTCTTCTCCTCGATGGTGTGGGGGGCGTGGTCGGAGCCGATGGTGGCCAGTTCGCCGGTGGTCAGGGCGTGCCAGAGGCGGTCCTGGTCGGCCTGGGTGCGGATGGCGGGGCTGATGCGGGTGCGGGCGCCGGTGCGCCGGGTGTCGTGGTGGGTGAAGGAGAGATGGTGGGGGGTGGTTTCGAAGGTGACGGGCAGGCCGGCGTGGTGGGCGGCGGCGAGCAGGTCGCATTCCTCGGCGGAGGAGACGTGCAGGATGTGGGCGCGGGTGCCGTGGGCGCGTACGAGGTCGAGGACGCGGGCGACGGCGATGAGGGCGCCGCTGCGGGGGCGGTGCGTCTCGTAGTCGCGGTAGGTGCGGGGGGTGCCGAGGTAGTCGTCGAGGAGGCGGAAGACGGTGTTGTCCTCGGCGTGCAGGACGACGCGCAGGTCGCGGTCGGCGGCGACGGCGAAGATCCGGTCGAGGGTGGCGGGGTCGTGGATGACGTCGGGGGCGGTGTGGTGGCCGGCCATGAAGACCTTGACGGAGGTGGCGATGCGCGGGTCGAGGTCGGCGAGTTCGCCGAGGGTGTGGGGGGCGACGCCCATGTGGAAACGGTAGTCGACGAGGGAGGTGCCCTTGATGAGGTCGGCCTTGGCGTGGGCGGCCTGGGTGCTGTGCAGGGGTGGGCGGGTGTTGGGCATGTCGATGACGGTGGTCACGCCGCCGGCCGCGGCGGCTCTGCTGCCGTGGGCCCAGTCCTCCTTGTGGGTCAGGCCGGGCGTGCGGAAGTGGACGTGGGAGTCGATGAGTCCGGGCAGGACGTGGCGGCCGGCGGCCTGGATGCGGGTGGCGGCCCGGGTGGGGGTGTGGGGTGGGAGGAGGGCGGCGATGCGGCCGGCGTGGACGGCGACGGTCGCGGCGCGTACGCCGTCGGGGGTGACGAGGCGGCCGCCTTCGATGACGAGGTCGTAGGGCCGCGGGTGCGCGGTGGTCAGTTCCATGGGGTGGTCACCAGCTCTCGGCACAGGTCGTTGGTGGGGCCCATCAGGGCGACGGCGCGGGCGTCGCGGCTGATCCGGTTCACGGGGTGGCCGCGCAGGAAGGCGGCGCTGCCGATGAGGCGCTGGGCCTCCAGGCAGGCTTCTTCGGCGAGGGCGGAGGCGGCGAGTTTGCTGTGCAGGGTGAGTGTTCCGGGGTCGGGGCTGTCGCGGCGGCCGGCGCTGTCGACGATGGCGCGGGCCTGGGCGACGCGGGCGGCGAGGTCGGCGAGGCGGTGGCGTACGGCCTGGGGGGTGGGTCCGCCGTGTTTGCGGGTGTGGGCGCAGGCGAGCCGGTAGGCGGATTCGGCGATGCCGACGGCGACCGCGCCGAGGCTCGCGCCGGTCTCGCGGACGCCGCGGATGATGTCGGCGGCCTTGCCCTCGGGGCCGAGGACGGCGTCGTCGGGGACGGTGCAGGCGCGTAGTTCGACGGTGCCGGTGGCGGAGGCGCGCATGCCGACGAGGTCCATGCTCGCGTGGGCGGTGAGGCCGGGGCGGTCGGCCTCGACGAGGAAGAAGGTCTGTCCGTCGCTGCCGTAGGCGGTGTCGGTGCGGGAGGGGGGTGCGCTCTGGGCGAGGACGAGGTAGAGGTCGGCCAGTCCGGCGCCGGTGGTGAACGCCTTGGTGCCGTCCAGGCGCCAGCCGCCGGGGACGCGGACGGCCGTGGTGCGGATGGTGCGTTTGTCGGCGCCGGCGCCTTGTTCGCTCCAGGCGGAGGCGGCGAGCCAGCGGCCGTCGGCGAGGCGGGGCAGGCAGCGTTCGCGTTGTCCGGCTGTCGCCCATTCGGTGATGCGGGTGCTGACGGCCCAGTGCTGGAACAGGATGATCGCCACCGACGGGTCGGCCTCGGCGATCAGTTCGGTCAGGCGGTTGACCAGCGGGGCGCCGCCGTCGTGGCCGCCGTGTTCGCAGGGGATCGCGGTGGCCAGGATGCCGCTGGTGCGCAGGGCGTCCAGGACGGGGGCGGGCAGGCGCGCGTGGTGGTCGGCTTCGGCGGCGTGGGTTTGCAGGGTGGTGAGCAGGTCGGCGTAGCGGGCGGCGAGGCGAGGGCGTGGGGCGAGGGCGTTCAAGTCCGTGGCGGCAGGCACAGGTCGGCCTCCTTGGGTGTCTCGTGGAGGGCGGTGGGGATGGGGAGCGGGCCGGTGAGGATGCGGGCGCGTTTGCCGTGCACGCTGGTGCGGGTGAGGGCGGGGCCGGCGGGGGTGTCGGTGGTGGTCACGGTGACGGTCCGGGGGCCTCCGGGGGATTGCAGTTCGATACGGCGTGCGTGCCGGCCGGCGGGCTCGTGGTGGGGGGCGAGCCGGGCGGGGAGGGTGCCGGGGAGGGTGACGGCGACGCCCAGGCAGACGGCGCCGGTCAGGGCGAGGGTGGGGTGCCAGGCGGGTACCGACAGGGCCCGGACGGCGAGGGGGCCGGGTCCGTAGGCGCCGATGGCGGCGATCTTGGGGAAGGCGCCGGTGGGGGGATGGCCGAGGAGTTCGGCCGCCGCGGCGCGCAGGGCGCGCAGTTCTCCGAGGGCGCTCTCGCCGGCGGTGAAGAGGGCGGGGCGGTCGGGCAGGTCCAGGTCCCGGGCGTCGACGAAGACGTAGGGGTTGCCCGCGGTGACGAGGGAGGCGCGCAGCGTGCGGGGGCCGGCGGTGAGTTCGTCCACCGGGTTGCCGGTCGGCAGGAGGCTGTCGAGGAGCGGGGCGGGGGTGTGGACGAAGTGGAGGCTCATCTCGGTCTCGTGGTGCGGGCCGCGGTCGGTCTCGCAGACGACGTGGGCGTCGTTGTTGGTGACGTGCACCCGGACCGGTTCGCCCGGTGTGAGGGAGGTGAGGCCCTGGTTCCCGGCGACGAGGGTGGCGCAGGCGAGGGAGTGGCCGCAGTTGCCCTCGGTGTCGAAGCCGTCGCCGGGCAGGCACTGGACGAAGCGGAACTCCAGGTCGGCCAGCGGGTGGCGGGAGGGGGCCACGAAGGCGATCTTCATGATGTGGGTGCGGCCGGTGCGGATGAGCCAGTCCCGTGCGGCCGTGAGTGCGGCGCGCAGGGCCGGTCCGTCGTCGAGGGGGGTGCTGGTGGGCAGGACGAGGGTGGGGCAGGGGGCGCCTTCGGCTTGTGCGAGGTATCCGATCACCCGGTGGTCTCCTGGTCGGCCGGCCTGCCCGCGCCCGCCACCGCCGCCACGCCCGCGCCCGCGCCCGCGCCTGTGGTGGTGTCCGTTCCGGTGGTGGTGTCCGTGCCGGGGGTGGTGAGGAAGCGGTCGAGCCACAGCTGGTGGACCAGCAGCGCCCAGATCGCCAGTGCCGTCCGGTTGGAGGGCCGTTCGGCCTGCTCGGTGAACAGCCGCTGGACGCGGGCGGGTTCGAGTCGGCCGTCCTGGCGCAGGCGGGTGGTGGACAGGGTGTCGCGGGCGTGGGTGAACAGGGGTGTGCCGGGGCGGAGCATGGCGGTCACGGGCAGGGTGAAGGGCTGTTTGGGGCGGTCGAGGACCGCGCGGGGCAGCAGGTTGCCGGCAGCGGTGTGCAGGACGTGTTTGCCGCGCCGCGCGGTGACTTTCAGGGCGGCGGGCAGGGCGCGGGCGTACTGCTGGACGGTGGGCTGGCAGTAGGGCAGGCGTACTTCGACGGCGGCGGCCATGGACATGTGGTCGACGCGCCGCAGGTGGTAGGCGGGCATGCGGGTGCCCGTCTCGAATTCCGTGAGGGTGTGCAGGCGTTCGCCGTCGCCGGCGCGGAGGCGGCGGGCCAGGCGCTGGGTGGCGGGGCCGCGGTCGTGGACGAAGGCCCGGTAGTCGGCGCGGTACAGCTCTTCGCGCAGTGCCTGGGGGACGGCGGCCAGGGCGTCGGCGTAGCCGTCGGCCCAGGGGTGGTGCGCGGGTGCGCGCAGGGCGTGGGTGACGCGGTCGTAGCCGGCGAAGAGTTCGTCGGCGGCGTCGCCGGTGAGGGCGACGGTGAAGCCGGCGTCGCGGATCTGGCGGAAGAGGGCGAGGGAGGAGAGGGTGATCGGGTCGGCGTTGGGCTGTCCGAGGTGGCGTACGACGTCGGGCAGCAGGTCGGGGAAGGCGGCGGGGTCGATCTCGACCTCGTGGTGGTGGGCGCCGATGCGGTGGGCGACCTGGCGGGCGAAGTGCCGTTCGTCGCCGGGCCAGGGGCCGCCCTTGTAGCCGATGGTGAAGGTGTGCAGGGCGGGGTGGGCTTCGGCGGCGAGGGCGGCGATCAGGCTGGAGTCCAGGCCGCCGCTGACGACGGCGGCGACGGGGACGTCGGCGCGCAGCAGGCGGTGTACCTGGTGGCGCAGCCGGGTCAGCAGGTCGGCGGCGGCGTCGGGCAGGGGGATGTCGAGGGGGTCGGGGGTGGTGGTGCGGCGGATGAGGCGGGGGCGGGTGGTGGGGGTGGCGACGAGGGTGCTCGCCGGGGGCATGACGTGGATGTCCTCGAACATGGTCTGCTCGCCGAAGGGGGTCTTGGTGGCGAGGTACTCCTCCAGGCCCGGTTCCCACACCCGCGCGGTGACCTGGTCGAAGGCGAGCAGGGCGGGCAGTTCGGAGGCGAAGGTGACGCGTCCGGTGCGGGGGTCGTGCTGGTAGTAGAGGGGTTTCATGCCCATGTCGTCGACGGCGAGGACGAGGGTGGGCTCGTGGCGGGTGTCGACGACGGCGATGGCGTACATGCCGTCGAGGTGGTCGGTGAAGGCGGTTCCGTACTCGGCGTAGAGGGCGGGCAGGACGGAGCCGTCGCAGTGGTCGGGGATGTGGTGGCCGCGGGCGCGCAGGCGGGTGCGCAGGTCGGTGTGGTTGTAGATCTCGCCGTTGAAGACGACGGTGATGTGGGGGCCGAGCCGGTAGGGCTGGGCGCCGCCGTGGGGGTCCATGACGGCGAGGCGGTTGCTGCCGAGCGCCCAGGCGGGCCCCGTCGCGTTCGTCTGGGCGTCGGGGCCGCCGTGGTGCTGGGCCGCGGAGGCGGCGGTCAGCTCGTGCGGGTGGGTGGGGGTGTTGAACTGTCCGTGGATGCGGCACATGGGCCGGTCACCGGACTTCGCCGGACACGCGGGCCCGGTCGTAGAGGACGGGGTCGAAGGGGGTGGGTCCGCCGCAGGTGACGAACCGGTCGGCGGGGTGGGTGTCGGGCAGTCGGGTGCCGTGCGGGACGCCGGGCCGGGCGAAGAGGATGTCGCCGGCGGCCGCGTCGATCCAGCGGTCGTGGAGGTAGAGCTGGCCGCTGCCCTCGAAGGCGATGAACGCTTCTTCGCTGTCGGGGTGGACGTGGACGTTGAAGTACTCGCCGGGGCGCATCATGCCGCAGTGCAGGCACAGCTGGGGTGTGCCGGTGCCCGGCCAGAACACGAAGTTCATGGTGGCGGTGCGTTCGCTGGCCGCGCTGTGGCCGGTGCCGGAGAATCCGGTCAGCTGTGTCTCGTCGTTGTCGAGGCTGCTGAATCTGCGGGGTGCGGTGCCGTGGCGGCGGCCGGGCAGCAGGTGTGAGCGCCAGAGGTAGGCGACGAGTTCCCCGTCGTCGGACGCGGTCAGCGCGCAAGGGTCGCCGGTGGGGGCGTAGAGGGCGCCGCCCCGGGCGAGGGGGGCGTGCCGGGGGCCGGAGCGGCCGTGGCCGTGGCCGGCGAAGACGACGGCCACGTTCTCCTCCTGCGCCGTGTGGGGTGGCTGCCAGGTGGCGCCCGCGGGGATGCGGACGACGTCGAGGCGGATCGTTTCGGCGCCGAGGTGCGGTCCGACGGCCTCGGCGACCTGGCAGGGCCCGGCGGGGCGGAAGAGCAGGTCCTGGGCTTTGAGGACGGCTCCGTGGACGGGGTGCCCGGCGGTCGGCCGGGTGGCGGGGCTAGTCATGGTCGGCGAGACGGCCGCCGGTGGCCCAGTGGGAGCGTTCGACGTCACGGACGATGACGGTGACGGCCTGCACGGGGCAGTTCGCGATCCGTGCGACCGTCTGCGACACCTCCTCGACCAGTTCCTTGCGGGCGTCGTCTTGCTGGCCGGCCCACCAGTCGACGGTGACCACGGGCATGAGGGCTCTCCTTGTCGTGAACGGTCGTGAAAGGTCGCGAGCGGTCGTGAGGGGTTGTTCGTGCGGTGGGGGTTGGTGGTGCGGGGGTCAGACGACGTCGGCGGGCAGGCCGGCCGAGCGGTAGAGGGCGGGGTCGTAGGGCACGGGCCCGCCGACCGAGATGAACCGGGCGTGCTCGTCTGGGCCCTCGGGGTGGCGGGTGCCGTGCAGGACTCCGGCGCGGGCGAAGACGCCGTCGCCGGGGCTCATGTCGAACCACTGGTCGCCGAGGAAGAACTGGCCCTGGCCGTGCAGGGCGAACAGGGCGTCCTCCGCGCCGGGGTGGCCGTGGATGTTGAACGTGTGGCCGGGGGCGGCGACGCCGGTGTTCACGCACAGGTAGGCGCAGCCGTTGCCGGGCCAGTGCGGGAAGTTCATGTAGGCGCGCTGTTCGCTGCCGACGGGGGCGATCTCCCCGGTCCCGGCGAAGTCCCTGATCCCGGCGGTGGTGTCGTGCACCGTGTTGAACAGGGTGGGTGCGGTGCCGCGGGGGGCGTCGTCGGGGAGGTCGCCGCGCCAGAAGTAGACGGTCAGTTCGTCGTCGTCGGCGGTGAAGGAGAGGGGGTGCCCGGTGGGTGCGTAGGCGGTGGAGCCCTTCTCCACGGCGTGGGTGCGGGTGCCGATGCGGGCGGTGCCCTTTCCGGTGAAGACGACCGCGGTCACTTCCTGGCCGGTGTAGGCGGCGGGTTCCCAGCGGGCGCCGGCGGGGATGCGGACGACGTCGACGCGGACGAAGGCGGCGCCGGTGTGGGGGCCGACGGGGCGGCTCACCAGGACCCCGTCCACTTTGTCGAACTCCAGTTCGCTGCCG
Organism: Streptomyces hygroscopicus subsp. hygroscopicus; assembly: GCF_030269125.1. Taxonomy (GTDB): domain Bacteria; phylum Actinomycetota; class Actinomycetes; order Streptomycetales; family Streptomycetaceae; genus Streptomyces; species Streptomyces hygroscopicus_C. The sequence goes on from NZ_BSSM01000022.1 coordinate 15,053, forward strand.
CGGATGAGGATGCCGTAGTCCTTGTAGGCGCTCATGTGCTTCTCCTTCGCAGGGGCTGGTCCGGTTGGCGGGGGATGGTCCGGTTCGTGGGGGCGGGGCGTCGGGGGCGGATGCGCCGGGGCGGGTTCAGGGGGCGACGGGTTCGGCGAGGCGGCGGGTGAGGACGTCGGCGTGGGCGTGGGGGGCGGCGGTCAGCATGCGGTCGAGGGCGGGCAGCAGTCCTTCGCCGTGGGTGGCGAGGTAGAGGGGGAAGGAGGGACGGGCGCCCGCTTCCCGCAGCTCGGCGAGGAGGGGGGCGGGTAGGGGGGCGACGGTGTCGAGGCTGACCGCGGACATCCCGAGGAACTGCGGGAAGGGCTCCTTCTCGCCGATGCGGTCGAGGAAGGGGGCGAGGACGTCGGCCATGGCGGCCTCGTAGCCGGCCATCCGTTCGGTGCCGATGGTGGCGCTGAGTCCGAGCCGGTAGGAGTGCCACAGGTTGAGGTAGTTGGGGCAGATCAGGGTGGTGCGTACGTCGTGCGGGTCGGGGGCGGGCAGCCGGGCGGCCTCGGCGCGGTCCGCTTCGCGCAGTTCCAGGTCGTCGCCGATCACGCGGAGGGTGAGCTGGTGGTCGTACATCGCCTCCCGCCACAGCGGCAGTGAGGCCGCGGTCAGGGAGTGGACGTTCATCAGGTCGAGGGGGATCTCCACGGTGGCGTCGGGGAGGTGGAGGCCGGCGCGGCGTTCCAGGGCGAGGCGGTAGAGCATGGCGAAGTAGGCGTAGTTGGTGGCGTGCTTCGCCAGGTTCAGGGCCTCGCTGTCGGCGGCGGTCATGCCGTCTTCGCGGGGGTCGATGGGGGGGACGGGCTGGGCGAGGAGGATCTGGTGTTTGAAGCGGGGCTGTTTGCTGAAGAGGGGAACGCGGACCAGGCGGCCGCGGTCGTCGCAGCGCCACCACACGTGGGGTTTCCAGCGGTTGTCGCTGAGGTTGTTGTGGGTCAGCAGGGTGCGCAGGTGGCTGGCTCCGGCGGCGTCGGTGCCGGTGCGTCCCCGGGTCATCAGGCGCAGGCAGAACCAGGGGAAGGTGAGCATCGGCGCGAACGCGTTCATCGCGACGTGGGTGGAGCTGTGCACCACCATGGGCGAGGTGACGAACCGGTGGAGGGAGGCGTCGTCCCAGCCCAGCAGCCGTCTCATCCGCTCGCGTTCGGCCGGGGGGGCGTGGTGGACGCGGTCCTCGCAGGAGCGGACGAAGTCCGCCAGGTGCTGGCGGCGCCGGCGTACCTCGCTGCCGGGCGCGCCCGCCGGGCGGAAGGCGGCCAGGGTGTCGCGGAGGGTGGGAGGCATGCGGGAACCCTTCGGGTGTGGTGGTACCGGAGCGTTCACGGGCGGGCGGGACGGTGTCAGCGGGGGGCGGGCCGGCGGGTGAAGGGGCGGGTGCGCTGGGCGTGGGCGGCCACGGCGGGAGCGGCGGCGCCGGCGGCGGCCAGGGCCAGTCCGAGGAGCAGCCAGCCGGCGCGGCCGTAGCCGAGGATGACGAAGGTCGTCACGGCGGGGGTGAGTGCCGTGCCCAGCTGGGAGGTCAGGCCGAACATGCCCTGGTACTGGCCGTGGGCGTGTTCGGGCGCGAGTTCGTAGGACAGGGCCCAGGAGCCGGCGCTGTAGAGGAGTTCGCCCGCGGTCTGGGCGGCGACTCCGGCGGTGAGCAGGGCGGCCGCGAGCCACAGGGGGCCGGTGGCGGCGGCGGCGAAGGCCGCGCAGCAGGCGGCGAGCCACAGGCCGCAGCGGCGCAGGGCCCGCGCGCCGGTGGGTACGTCGTTGACGCCGCGGCTGGCGGGGATCTGGCAGCACACCACGAGGGCGGTGTTGATGAGGAGGAACGCGGAGAAGGCGGCGGAGGGTACGTGGGTGTGGGCGGTCATCCAGATGGGCAGGGCGACGTTGAGGATGCCGGCGTTCATGATCAGTACGGCGTTGAGCAGGCCGACGCTCATGTAGCCGTGGTCGCGCAGGACGAGCCATCGCGGCGCGCCCTCGGGTGCGGGCCGCGGCGGGGTCTCGGTCAGGGGGAGCAGGAGCAGGCCGGAGGCGAGGAAGAGGGCGCCGCCTGCGGGGAGGGCCGCGGTGGCGGCGGCGGGGGTGTGGGAGGCGATGGCGAAGCCGCCGGCCAGTGCGCCCGCGGAGAACCCGGCGTTGGTGACGGCCCGCAGGTAGGCGCGGGTGCGGATGCGCTGGTCGGGGGGGACGGCGTGAGCGACGAGGGCGCCGCGGGCGGCGGTGGAGGCGGAGTCCGTGACCGCGACCGCGGCCGCCACGAGGAGGAACCCGGTCCAGGTGTGGACGGTGGCGTAGGCGGCGATGGCCAGGCCCTGCAGCAGGAGGGCGGCGACGGCGACGCGGCGGGTGCCGAGGGTGTCGGCGAGGCGTCCGGCGGGGACGCTGGCGGCCATGGCGGCCAGCGCGGCGAGGGTCAGGGCGAGTCCGACCCTTCCCGCGGGCAGGTGCTGGCGGCGGGTGAAGTACAGGACGACGACGGTGACGACCAGGCCGTTGCCGATGCTGCGGGTCAGGGTGCTCGCGGCCAGCGTGCGCGCGGCGCCGGGGGCGGGCAGCAGGGTGCGGGGGCGGCGGGCGGCCGTGGGGGGTGCGTTCACGGGGCGGCCTTCGGCGCGGGACCGGCCGGCGGGTGCGGCGCGCACACGGTGTGGGTGTGGAACCACCGGGCCAGGTCCTTCACCCGGGTCTCGGTCTGGGTTTCGGTGGTGCCGCGGACGACGGCGAGGCCGGCGCGCAGGTGGGAGGCGGCGGTGATGTCCGGCATGAGGTCGCCGGGGGCCACCTCGATGGCGGCGTGGACGACTCCCGGCCGGGCCAGCGTCTGCTCGTGGGAGGGGATGCGGTGGACGGTGCCGGGGGGTGCGGGCAGGTTCATCCCGGCGAAGACGGTGCCGGGGGCGTGGGCGGGTTCCTCGGTGAGGGCGGAGGGGCGGCCGAGGACGGTGCGGGCCCATTCCTCGCGCAGGTCGACGCCGAAGGCGAGGCGGACGACGTCGTCGGTGCGGCCGCCGCCGACCCGGGCGGCGCACTCGCCGAAGACCAGGCGCTCGCCGTCCTGGAACATCTCCAGGTGGAAGGGCCCGTCGGAGTATGCGAGGGCTTCGAGCGCGGCGGAGGTCAGGGCGCGGGCCGCCGTGTAGAGGGCGGTGTGGCGGGCGGGGGGCAGCACGATGTGGGCGACCACTCCCCCGTCGTGGATCTCGATGAGGTTCTGCACGTAGCGGGAGACGGACAGCACGAGGAGCCGTCCGTCGCGGACGATGCCGTCGACCTGGAACTCGGTGCCGGGGATGTACTCCTCCAGCAGCCAGGGTCCGGGTCCGTCCGCGCGCAGGGCGGTGACGGCGGCGTGGAGGCTTTCCGGGCCGGTGATCAGGAAGGTGTTCCTGGCTCCGCCGCCGTCGAGGGGTTTGAGGACCGTGCGCGGCGCGGCGGGGGGTACCTCGATGGTCTCGGGGTGCTCGGTGACAGTGCAGTCGGCGACGGGCAGGCCGGCCCTGCGTACGAGGGTCTTCTGCAGGGCCTTGTCGCGCATCGCGAGGATCCGCGGCGCGCGCGGTTCCCCGCCCGTGCCACCGCGGTAGGCGGGGATGCGGGGGGTGGCCCGGCGCAGGTCGTCGAGGATCTGGGCCGGGACGATGCAGTACTCCAGGACGCTGCAGACGGCGGTGAAGGCCCGCAGTGGCAGGCCGTCGCGGGCCAGGGCGGCCAGCACGTGCTGCGCGCTGGTCGGGTCGGGCACCACGACGGTTCGTGAGACGGTGTCGCTGCCGCGGGCGGCGGCGGCGTCGCGGGGCGCCACCGCGCAGGTGACGTCGGCGCCCGCGCGGGCCAGGGCGGCGACGGCTCTGGGCATCCAGCCGACGTGGAGGACCGGTGGGCGGCCGGTCATCAGTCGATGCCCCGCACGATGTGCGCGTCGTCCGGGTCGTCGGGGTATCCGGCGAGGTGGAGGGGGCGGGGAGCGATCCACAGTCCGCGTGCGCGTACCTCGCCGAGTCCGGAGGGCGCCGCCGTGGTGGTGGTGTCCGGATGGTGGGGGGCGGGGTGTGGCCGGCCGCCGGGCGGCTCGGTGCCGGGGGCCGGTGCGGTCTCGTCCAGGGTGGTCATCGCTCGTTCCTCCTCAGTTGAGTGCCTGTGCCTGTGCCGGGCTGGGGGTGCGGGTGGTGGGCCGGGCGGCGAGGATCACGGCGCCGGCGACGGCGACGACGGCGGCCGAGCCCCACATGACGGCGGGTGCGTGGCCCGCGCCCAGGCCGAGACCGCCCAGGACGAGGACCAGGGTGTTGGCGCTTCCGGTGAGTTGCTCCATGCGGACGGTGACCCGGCCCCGGGTGGGGCCGTCCAGGGCGGACAGGCCGTCCTGGGTGAGCGGGCGGGCGGCTCCCGCGCCCAGGCCCAGCAGGGCGATGGCGAGGATGACGGGCACCAGCCGGGACGTCGTGGCGAGCAGGACGAGGGAGGCGGCGACGCAGGCGAGGGTGGCGGCCAGCAGGAGTGCGGCCGAGGTGGTGCGCAGCAGGCGGGCCGTCCAGCGGGCGACGAGCAGGGCCGCGACGTTGAACACGGCGAGCAGGACGCCGAACAGGGCGAGGGAGACCTTGGTGCGTACGAACAGCAGGTAGGGGATGAAGCCGACGAAGGCGGCCAGGGCGACGCCGCGCAGGCACACGTAGTAGGCGATCCACAGTCCCGCTCCGCCGGTCCAGCTGCCCTTCGGCGCGGCGGCGCCGGTGGCGGGTTTGGATGCGGTCGCGAGGCGGACGGGGCCGATGCCGGTGGCGGCGGTGGCGGCGGCCGCGCAGGCGAGCGCGGACAGGAGGAACACGGTGAGCCGGGTGTGCTGGAAGATCACGGCGCCGGCGATGCCGGAGACCATGACCACGGCGAAGATCCAGCTCTGGGTGCGGGCCTGGATCTTCGAGGCGCGTTCGCGGTCCGGTTCCAGGACGCCGACCAGGGGGGACTCGACGCTCGCGGTCAGTGCGTAGCCGAAGCCGCTGAGGATCTGTCCGGCGACCAGGCCCGGGGTGCCGCCGGCGACGGTGCCGATCAGCAGCAGGCCCGCGGCTTTGGCGATCTCTCCGGCGACCAGGAGGGTGCGGGGGCCGAAGGCGGCGGAGAAGCGGCCGACGAACGCTCCGGAGACCATCACGGTGAACCCGTACAGCGCGAGCAGGGTCTGGGCGAGGGCGATGCCGAGGTGGTGCAGGTAGAGGAAGGCGAACAGGACGGGCAGGTGGAAGTAGGCGCGGGAGATCAGCCGGTAGACGAACAGGGCGCGCAGGGCGCCGGGCCGGGACGTGTCGCCGGCCCCGCCCGGGGCGTGGTCGGCCCCGGGCGGGGTGGCGGGGGTGGGGGTGCTCATCACTCCATGGCCCCGGAGGAGGCGAAGTAGTTCTTGTCGGCGCCGCTTTGGGTGGTGAACACCGAGGAGGAGTCCTTCGCGCCGGGCAGCGGCAGGTGGACCGGGACGGGGGCGAGGCGGACCTGGCGGTCCTGACCGCGGACGAGGAGGTCCTGGTAGGCCTCCCAGTCGCCGCCCGCGCACAGGTGGCGGTCGCCGGGGGCGCCGCAGCCCACCAGCGGCCAGGCGTCGGCGGCCGCGTAGTTCTGGAAGATGATGCGGCGTGAGCCGGTGGACCGGTTGGGGCCGCTGGCGTGGACGGCGCGGACGTGGTGCAGGGTGATCGACCCGGCCGGCGCCGTCAGCTGGACGGCGTTGTCGAGCATGTCCTTGATCTGGGTGTGGTCCAGGGCGCCGGCGAAACGACCGCCCTGGTTGTGGGAGTAGACCTCGCCCAGGTGGGATCCGGGGACGACGAGCAGCGGGCCGTTCTCCTCGGTCATGTCGTCCAGGAGGACGCCGACGGCGACGAGGGAGTCGTTGGTGTGCGGGTAGAAGCCCCAGTCCTGGTGCCACTGGATGGCGTCCCCGGTGCCGGAGGGCAGCTTCAGGTTGATCTTGCTGCCGTACAGGCGCAGGTCGTCGCCGAGGAGGTCGGCGACGATGTCGAGGATGCGGGGGTGGCGGACGGTGGCGTCGTAGACCGGGTGGTGGCGGTGGGGCGACTTGACGCGCCGCACGTAGGGGCTGCCGTTGTGTTCGCCGATGTCGAGGATGCGGCGGTCGGCGTCCGCGTCGCCGGCCTGGGCGGCGAAGCTGTCGGTGACGTCGCGCAGTTCCTGGAGTTCGGAGGCGCTGAGGACGTTCTCCACCACGAGGTAGCCCTTGGCGGCGTAGTGGTCGAGCTGGCTTGCGTCGAGCGTGTGCATGTCTCACCTCTGTGTCAGGAAAAGAGATGCGGGCCGGGAGCGGGTGCTCCGGCCGTGCGGGTGGGCCGGGCCCTTGGGCGGGCCCGGTCCGTGAACGTGATCGGGGCGGTGCGGGTCTGTGCGGGACGTGCGGTGCGGGTCCGGTGCGGGCCGGGCCGTCGGATGCGGGCAGGGCGGGGCGGTGCTGGTGGGGGCCGCGGCCCGCCGCCAAGGGGTTGGGGCGGGGCGGCCCGGGGTGACCCGCCGCCACTGGGGGCGGGCCGGGACGGGGACCGGGAACGGGCCCGCCCACCGGGGTGGATCAGGCCCGGCCGGGGTCCCCGGCCACCGGGACGGGGCCGGGCCGGACCGAGGTCCCGCCCGCCGGACGGGGCGAGGGCGGCTCCAGGCCGGCCTGCCCGCCCGCCGGGGGGTGGGCCGGGGCCGGGTCTGCCTGCCCGCCCGGGGTCGGCTTGTCACCCGGAAACGGTCCGTCCCCGTGGCGGTCGGGCTGGGCCGGACCGGGCCCCTCCGCTGAGGGCGGGTCAGAACCGGGCCGGGGCGCTCCCGTTACCGGGCCGTGGCCGGCCGGTTCGGGACCGGCCCCCGAGAGTGGGTCGGAACCGGACCGGGACCAGCCCACCCGGAGGAGGGTTGGACCGATTCGGGACCAGCCCACCCGAGGGAGGACCGGATCAGCCCGGGGACCAGCCCACCCGGAGGAGGGTTGGGCCGGTTCGGATCAGCCCGCCAAGGTGGTGGGCCGGTCCGGGGCCGGTCTGCTGCCCGGGGGTGGATCGGGCGGGCCGTTCTGGGAACGGCCTGTCCGGGGGCGGGTTGCTGTCCCGGGGCTGTCCCTCTCCCCCGGTCCGGGAGGGTTCCGGGCCGCTGTCGAAGGCCGCCCCGCCCGCCCGGGGTGGCCGGGCCGGCGCGGGACCGTCCCGTCCCGCCCTCTTGGGGGTGACCGGGCTGGTCCGGGCCGGACCCGTCCATCGGGTCGGGCCGGAACCGGTCCGAGACCGTTCCCTCACCCGGGCGGGCCGGGCCGGCGCGGTCCGTGCTCGGGCCGGCCGGTCCGCCGGGTGCGGGTGGGTGGGTCCCGGGTGCGGGCCCTGGCGGGGTCAGGCGGTCGCGGGGACGGTCAGCTGTTCGGTGAGGAAGGTCAGGGTGCGCTTCCAGGCGAGCTGGGCCTGGGTCTCGTCGTAGGTGCCGAGGAGGTTCTCGTCGTTGTGGAAGGCGTGGCCGGCCGGGTAGAACTGCAGCTCGACGGGGGCGCCGGACTGGCCGCGGATCTGCCGGGCGAGGTCCTGGGCGCGCTCCGGCGGGGCGTAGGTGTCCTTCTCCCCGAAGTGGCCGAGGACGGCGGCCTTCATGCCGGAGAAGTCGGGGTCCTCGCCGGCGAAGACGCCGTAGAAGGGGACCGCCGCGGCGATCTTCTCCCCGGCGGCCGCGGCGAGCGCGAGGACGAAACCGCCGCCCATGCAGAACCCGACGGTGCCCAGGGCGTCGCCCTTGACGGCCTCGTGTTCGAGGAGCCAGTCCACGGCGCCGACGAGGTCCTCGACGCCCTGTTCGAGGGGGAGGTCGCTCATCATCTTCCCGGCCTCGTCGGAGTCGTGGGTGGTACGGCCGCCGAACAGGTCGGGCGCCAGGGCGACGAAGCCCGCCTTGGCCAGCCGGTCGGCCACATCGGCGATGTGGTCGGTCAGCCCCCACCACTCCTGGATGAGGATCACGCCAGGTCCACGGCCGGACTCGGGGAGCGCGAGGTAGGCGTGGATCTCTTTGCCGTTGCGGACGAAGTGCGTGTTCTGCCGTGCCTGGGGGGCGCTCATCTTCTGTGGTTCTCCTTGGGGGCGGTTTCGGTGGCCTGGGCGGCTTTCGGGGCGTGTGGGACAGGGGGGTCCCCGCCGGGGCGGGGACGGGTCAGCGGCTGGGCTCGAGGGCGCGCTGCACGAGCAGCGCGGTCAGCCGTCGTACGGAGTCGAGGGCGGGCAGGTCGCGGACCATCTCGTGGACGAGGCCGGCCTGTTCGCCGTCCAGGGCGCCGGAGGTGATACGGGAGAACTTGTTCCAGACCTCGTCACCGGTCATGGGGTTCTGCGGGGTTCCGGTGGCGTAGCGCACGCGGCGCTGCCAGGTGTCGCCGGTGGTGGTGGTGATGGTGACGGTGCCGCCCCAGTTCTCCGGGTACTCGGCCTCGGCGACGGGGTCGGTCACGACCCTGACGCGGTCGGCGAAGGCGTGGAAGCGGGGGTCGGCGAGCTGTTCGTCGCTGTAGCTGTCCAGGCCGGGCAGTTCGCCGTAGGCGGCCATGCCGAGGGTGAACTGGACGCTGAACTGGCCGCCGAGGGGGTCGACCGGGTGCACGATGGTGCCGACGTGGACGGCGCCGTGCGCGGAGAGCCCCACGGTGACCTCCGCGATGTCCTCGGGTGCGAGGCCCTTTTGCCGCATGAGGAACTGGAAGGCCTCGAGCGGGGCGTGGATGAAGTAGCAGCAGTTGTAGGCCTTCAGGCCCACCTTCTCGATGATGTACCGCGTCCCGAGGCCGTCGGTGAGGCGTTCCACGCTGCCCTTGTCGGCGAACACGTTCACGAATCCCTTCGCGCCGTCCAGGACGGTCAGGGGTCCGGTCATGCCGCGCCGGGCCAGGGCGACCGCGCGGATCCCGGCGGTGGTGGGGATCGCGGTGTGGATGCGCTTGACCGATCCGCCGGACTGCGTGTACTCGATCAGCCCGCCGGAGAAACTGCCCGCGATCGCCAGCGACTGCGCCAGTTCCTCGGGGGACTGGCCGTGCAGCAGGCCCGCGGCGATCGCGGCGCCGAACGGGCCCGCGGCCGGCGGGGTGTGATGGCCACGGCGCAGGCAGTCCGGCGAGACGGCGTGCGCGGCGCGCAGCATGACCTCCAGGCCCGCCGCGGTGGCCCGCAGCAGCTGCTCGCCGGTGGCGTTGACCTCCTCGGCCACCGCCAGGGCGACCGGGATGATGACAGCGCCCGCGTGGGTCTGCACCATCTGGCAGGTGTCGTCGAAATCCTGCCCGTGCCCGAACGTCGCGTTGGCGAACGCCGCGTGCTCGGGATGCGTACGCAGGCCGTGGAACAGTACCGTCGACGATCCCGTGGCGCGGAACTCGCGCACGTAATCGTAGGAGGCCTGGCTCCACGGAAGACGCGCGCACGCCAGCTGAAGACCCAGCTGATCGATGATCAGCTTCGTGACGTACTCCTGGACGGATGCCGGAATACCGTCATGGTAGATGCGGTGCGCGAACTCTGCGAGCGTTTCCGCCGCAGCGGCGCGGGATACATTCCCTGAGGGTTCTTTCCGCTGCTCCGGAATGAACACTGTCACCCTTTTTCCCTCCCCCTGGGGGATCGACTACACCCTGATCCCGTAAAGCCCGCAAGCTCATGAGATCTCGAAGGCGCTCGACTGAGATATTCGCCGCAGAGAAAGAATCGGGTCAAGGTTGATCACCGAATCACTGTCAGAGGAAGTTGATGCATACACGGATGCACGTGTGTGCCGTGCCGGAACGAGGACCGTGCGGTGGAAACATCATGGAACGCCACGGAAAAAGACTTGAAACAAAGCCGGGAGACGAGAGGAGGACACGGGTACGGGGGTACGGGCGGGAAACACGGGGGGAAACGGAGGCGGAAGGGAAACGGAATGCTGCGAACCGGAATGAACAGGCCGGGCCGGGACGGAAACAGCGCGGGCCGGGAGCGGCCGGCGCCGGACGGCACGGGAACGGGACACAGCGGACGAGGAATAAGGCGGTACCGCACAGGCCGGCCGACGTGAACCAGGACCGGACACGCCGGGGATGCCCACGCCGGGGATGGGCGGCGCGGGCGCGAGCAGAGATGCGGTCGGCGGGACCTGGAGTGCCCAGGCGGCCCGGTTGCTCGGCAGCCCGGGTTGCTCCGGCTGGCTCGCTTGGGTGCTTGGGTGCTTGGGTGGCTCGGGTGGCTGGGGGCGGGCCGTGTCGGGGCCGGGCCGCGGCGGGAGAGCGGCATGACCCGGAACGGCGCGCAGAGGACGGGAGATGAGGCCGTACCGCACGGGCCGCGGCGGCCCGGCCGGGCGAGGCGGGCCGGGTGGCACGGCCCGGGACCCGGCGCGGGCCGGGACGGGCTGGTGCGGGCCGGGGTACGGACTCGGCCCGGGTGGTGCGGGCCCGGGACCCGGCGTGAGGCGGGACGGGGCGGCGCGGGCCGGGGTGGTACGGGCTCGGCTCGTGCACCTGGCGCGGTCCTGCGGTGCCGGCCGGGACGAGGCGGCCCCGGCCGGGGGTACCTCCGCGCAGGGGCCGGGCGGCGAGGCCCGGGGCCGGGTGGCGGGGCGGGTGGGAGAGCGGGGCTGCGCGCGCTTCTGTGAGGGAGAGGCACGCGCAGCCGTACAGGGGCCCCTCCGGGTCGGCCGGAGGAGCGGGATGGGGTCAGAACTGCAGGTCGCGGGTCTCGGGCCCGGTGTACAGCTGGGCGGGCCGGCCGATGCGGCGTTCGGGCGCGGTGACCGCTTCCGTCCAGTGGGCGATCCAGCCGGGGACGCGGCCGACGGCGAACAGCGCGGTGAACATCTCGACGGGGAAGCCCATGGCCCGGTAGATGAGCCCTGAGTAGAAGTCGACGTTCGGGTAGAGCTTGCGTTCGAGGAAGAACTCGTCGCGCCGGGCGATCTCCTCGAGTTCCAGGGCCATGTCGAGCAGCGGGTCGTGGGCGGCCTTCCCGCACACCTCGCGGGCCACCTCGCGGATCACACGGGCACGGGCGTCGAAGGTGCGGTACACGCGGTGACCGAAGCCCATGAGGCGGAAGGGATCGTTGCGGTCCTTGGCCCGGGCGATGTACTTGCCCAGGTCACCGCCGTCGTCCCGGATGGCCTGGAGCATCTCGATCACGGCCTGGTTCGCCCCGCCGTGCAGGGGCCCCCACAGCGCGGACAGGGCCGCGCTGACGGAGGAGAAGAACCCGGCGTTGCTGGAGGAGACCAGGCGCAGGGTGGCGGTGGAGCAGTTCTGCTCGTGGTCGGCGTGCAGGACCAGCAGCGTTTCCAGGGCGCGCACCATGGCCGGATCGGTGGCGACCGGGCTGTCACCGAAGCACATGTGGAGGAAGTTCTCCACATACCCCGCCGACGGGTCGTAGGCGCGGCGGGGCCGGTCCTCGAAACGGGCGAAGGCGTGGGCGGCCAGGACCGGCATCGTCGCCAGCAGGTCGAAACCGGCCTGCCGCGCCGAGGACGCGCCGTCGCCGGCGAGGGCGGTCATCACCGAGGTCGCCGCGGCGAGCATCGCCATCGGGTGCGTACCCGCGGGCATCGCGTCGAACAGCGGGCCCCAGGCCGGGCTGCGGGGCAGCCGGCTCGCGGCGATCTCACCGGTCCACTGCTCCTCCTGGGCGCCGGTGGGCAGCTCGCCCGTGGCCAGGAGATGGGCCGTCTGCAGGAACGTGCACTTCTCGGCGACCTGCTGGGCGGGATAACCGCGGTAGAGGAGGATACCCGCGTCACCGTCGATGTAGGTGATCGCGGAACGGCATATCGCGGTATCGGCCAGGCCCGGGTCGTAGACCAGGTGACCGCCGCGCGCCAGGTCCGCCGCCGCGACGGCAGGCCGGCCCATCACCGGCGTCGTCACCGGCAGTTCGGCTTGTACGACGCTCGGGCCTGCGGCCATCCGCGGCTCGGGTACCACGGGCGTCTCGTGCGCTGTCCTGCTCATCCAGGTCGTCCCCTACTAGTTCGTGTGTCCGTCGGCTGTCCCGCTCACAGAGCCACGCTCAAACGTTTCGCCAGCGCAGCCTTGTACGCATCGGTGTCGAGCACCAGGTCCGGGATGACGGGCAGCAGCAGCGACGGCGGATAGGCGCCGTCCCGCACCAGATAAGGCCGCTCGAACGTGAAGTCCACGATGGTGTTCGAGGGATTGACACCCTCGGCCTCGACGTCGACGCACTCGTCGTCGCGGTCGTTCACCAGGACCGCGTCGACCGCGCCCCCGACATCATCGATCGCTTTCTGCCGCGTGACGACGAAGTTGCCCTGCCCCGACAGGTTCGCCGAGGTCAAAGCGACCGGCCGACCGAACACCTCCAACAACCGGTTCAACGCACACGAACGCTGGTACATCACCGCGACCGTGTTCGCGCCCATCGTCATCCGCGGCGAGAACGGGTAGGTGAGATCGAAGATGAACGAGATCTCCGCCGGCCAGATCCGCTGCAGCTCGGCCATCGCGAATCCCTCGGGGAAACTCACGTACTTTTCCGTGTCCTCGATCCTCGGGACCGCGAGGGTGAGGGGACCGAACTTCGTGCGTTTCTTCGCCTCGAAGACACGCGCGATGGCCTTCTCGTTCTCCGCGTCACAGATCAGTACGTAATTCGTCCGGCTCGGAACGACGACGACACCACCATCGCCCAGAATCCCCGCCACCTCGGCCAGAGAAGACTCGGATTCCTCAAGGATCAGGCCCGCCATGACACCTCCCATCAAAAAACCATCCATCACCACCACGAACCACCGGGAAACAAACCCCCTGGCCCGTGTCGACCACAAACCAGTCTCCGCACCACCCCACCCCCGGTCAATCGTGATTAGCAAATCAATCCACACCCGCACAAACCCCGAAACCCCCACGGCCACGGCCACGGCCCCGACCACGAAGCAAAGACACCCACACCAAGCAAAGAACACGGACGGGAAGCAAACACACGGCAAGCGAAAGAAAACCACCCACCGAAAACTCCATCACACCACCACACCAGCAGGGACGCAGAAAGGGCGGGCCGATGGAGCCGTTCGGTGGATAGCGGGGTGGCCGGGGGCGCCGCCGGCGGGTGGCGGCGCCCCGGTGAGCACCTCAGCCGTTGTTACCGCGCAGCACCGGCCCGGTGTACACGAACTGCATACGGAAGTTGGTGTTCTGGGTCAGCTGCTCCAGCAGATGAGCCACCCACCCCGATATACGCGCTATGGAGAACAACGCCTCCCCCGCCCCCGGGCTCATCCCCGCGACGAAGCACAGCGCACTCACCGCGAAATCGAGGTTCACCGGGACCAGCCCGGCCTCACGGATGTCCGCGAGCGCCTCGCGCAGCGCGGCCATCCGCAGCGCACCGTCCGAGGGGAGATCGGCGTCGGGGGGCCACTCCGCCGACATCCGCTCCAGCAGGATCGCCGCCCGCGGATCCCGCTGACGGAACGCCAGGTGCCCGATCCCCGGCACCGGCCGGTCCGAAGCCACCAGCTTCGCCACCCGCGCACAGCCCGGATTGTCGTAATAGCAGCGCAGCAACTCCTCCACCTGGTACGCCGCCGCCCCCGGCGCCGTACCCCGCATCGCGCACAGCCCGGCCAGCACGGCGGCCTTCATGTCCCCGCCCACCGACGCCACGATCCGGCTGCACACCGTCGGCGCCGCCAGCCCGTTCTCCGCCGCCAGGTTCAACGCCACGTCCACCAGGGAAACCAGAGCGGGCGGCATCACCGTCCGCTTCCCCGCCGGCAGCAGACCACGCGCCAACGCGCCCGCCACGCCCCCCGAATCCACCGGAAGCAGACCCGTCGCGCAGTAGACCGCGAAGGCGATGATCCGCTGCGCCTCCCCCGTGCACTCCTCCTCGATCACACTGCGGTGCCCCGTCCCCGACAACGCCGCGAGCCCGCACACGATCCGGTCCAGCGGCAGCACGGAACGCCCCCGCCCCGCATCCGCGACCTCCCGCCACGCCTCGGGGAACACCCACGGACGCGGCACCGCACGCAGCGCCTCCACGCTCGCCCCCCACAACAGGTGCGACACGTTCTCGAACCCCATCCCCCCGCACAAGAGCAGCACGTCGTACCCCCGGTAGAACAACCGGTCGTTGCGGATCAACGCGATACCCGACTCCAGAACCGTCCGCGTCCCCTCCCGCTCCCGTGTCTTACGCCCCCGCGCCGCAAGACGCTCGATGTCATCCCGCCGGAACCTGCTCCCCCGCGCCCCGTCACTCGCCCTGCGCAACAACCCCCTGCTCGTGTACGCGTAGATCGTCTCCCGCTTCACCCCCAACCGCCTCGCCGCCTGCTCCGTCGTCAGCCACATCCCGTCGTCCATCGCCGACTCCCCGACACTCACGACGCAGTCCCCCTCAGAACCAAAGTGAATGAGCCCTCACGTCCAAGTCGCACAACCCACCCGGAACGTTGACACGAAGGTGTAAGTTTTCGGCCGGATCCATCACCCACGCAACACCCCACCACCACACACCCGCGCCACGACGGCAGCCACCCGCATACCGGCCACAGACCACACCCACAGGTGGGCCCCACAGCCCACCACACAACACAACATCAAGAACACCCCCCGTCGGCAAAAACCAACAACCGGGGCCGCCGACCAGGCACAACGATCGCCCGCCGCGCGCCACCCACACAATCCGGAAACCAAACCACCACACACCGACCCGAACACATCCGGCCTCGGCCCACCGCCACCCTCCCACCACCCAACACCACATCAAGAACACACCGACCGAACCTCCGGAACGAGGGAATCCAGACACTCGCACCAACCTGACCGCGCAACGGATTGACAGCAAGAGGCCGACGACGTCGCACCAACCACCCACCACACCCCAACGCCCCACCCACACACCCCACACCGAAAGACAGGAACCCGGTAGGCCCGGGGCTCAACGACCACGGAGCCGGAAACGGGGAGAGAGAGGAACGGAGTTGGGGATCAGACCGGGGGTATGACGCGGCCATGCAACAGGGGGATGTCAACACCGCATGACCAGCACCGAACACACAGCGCCCGCAGGCACCGCGCACGAACCACCGGCACCCGCGGACTACGGGGACCACGCGGACTACGGGGACCACGCGGGCAACGGGACCAGCAACGTCGGCACGCACGAGCGACGGCCGTACACAGCACCCGCCGCCCCGATGGCACGACACCAGGACGAACCGGCAGCGGCGCACCCGGACCACAGCAGCACCGGCAGCGCCGGCAGCACCGAGAGCACCGGGGTGCGCCCCCACCACACGCCCACAATCCCGTCGGCGCAGCAGGAAAAGGGACCGCTCTCACGCGCGGGCGACACGGACGCCGACGGCGCCGGTGAACGAAAGCCGGACACGACCGAACGCGACCGGGACCAGGACGAGGCGGACCGGGAGAGAACACTCACCCGGCTCTTCAAAACCCACTACGACCCCCTCCTCCGCCTCGCCTCCCACCTGGGCGCCGACGACCCCGAAAACATCGTCGCCGAGGCCTACTACCAGCTCTACGAGCGCTGGCAACACCTCCGCCACAAGCAGGCCGCCCCCGCCTACCTCCGCACCACCATCCACAACCTCACCCGCACGCACCACCGCCACCGTCACCGTTACGCGACGCAGCACCCCACACAGGTCACCGCCATGCCGACCGAAACCGTCTTATCCGCCGAAACCACCGCTCTCCAGCGCCACGACCACCACATCCTCCACCAGGCCCTCCGGCAACTCCCCGCCCGCCAGAAGCAGGCCCTCATCCTCCGCCACTGGCACGGCCTCAAACAGACCGAGATAGCCGCACTCCTCGACGTCACCGTCGGCACCGTCAAAACCCACACCCACCGCGCCCTCGCCACCCTCACGCACACCCTCGCAGCCCATCGATGACCAACGGAACCACCGACAGGACGGCATCCCTCGACCACTCCGAGACGCTCGCGATGAACGTGGGGACCTCGTCGTCACGCTCCGGAGCGGTAACCGCACCAAGGGTGCCCGCCACCGCGGTCCGCCGCCGGCCGCGCTTCGGGATGGTCAGCCGCGCGGGCGGCTCGACCATCTGCCACCCTGAAGGTGAGTGACGAGCGGGCGTCGCCGACCTCCTACGGGACGGGAGGGTTGCCATGACGACTGCGGGCACGGGGCCGGGCGGTGACGTACCGGTGACACCGCGGGCCCGGGTACTCGTGGACGCCGACGAGACGATCACCGAGTGGAGCCCGGAGGCCGAGAGGCTCCTCGGCCACCGGCCCGAGGAGATGGTGGGCCGCCCGCTGTCGTCGCTCCTCCTGCGGCCCGGACCGTCCGAGGGGGCGGCCCTCCCGCACGCTCCGCCAGTCTGTGGCGGCTGCCGGGTACGCCTGCGCGACCGGTCCGGGCTGCCCGTGGAGGCCGAATGGTGGATGTGCCCCGTCCTCGCCGCCGAAGGCCCGGTGACATGGGCCGTCTTCCTCGCCCGCACAGACGGCGCGGACCCCTGCGACTTCGACCGGGCGGTCCTCGGCGCGCTGCTGACCGAGTCACCGATCGGACTGCACGTCCTCGACACCGACCTCCGCATGGTGCGGTTCAACACCGCCTCGCCCGGCATGCGCGGCGTTCCCACCGAGGGCGTCGTCGGGAAACCGGCCCGCGAGGTCGCGCCGACCGTGGCGACCGACGCCGCCGAGCACCTGATGCGGACCGTCCTGAGCACAGGCGAGCCGGTCATCGACTTCATCCAGCCGGGGCACCCGCCCGCCGACCCGCACGGCGAACACATGTACTCCCTGTCGGCCTTCCGACTGTGCAACCCCGCGGGAGAACCCATCGGGGTGGCCACCCTGGCCCTGGACATCACCGAGCGCTACCGATACCGGGCCCGTCTCGAACTCCTCAACGACGCCAGCATGCGCATCGGCACGACCCTCGACCTCGCACGTACCGCGGAGGAACTGGCCGAGACCGCGGTGGGCCGCGTGGCCGACGCCATCAGCGTGGACGTGCTCGACTCCGTCCACCAGGGCGAGGCCCCCGCCCCCGGTCCGGTCTCCTCCGAGGTCACCTTCCGGCGCACCGCGTTCCGCGCGACCAGGGCCGCCGGACTCCAGCCCGCCTACACCATCGGCGAGAAGGCCTCGTACGGCTTCCCCACACCGCTCACCCAGTGCCTGGCCGATCTGCGGCCCCGGCTGATCCGGAAGGTCGAGGGCGGCGAATGGCTGAAGCACGATCCGCACCGCGCCGACCGCATACGCGCCGCCCGGGTGCACTCGATGATGGTCGTACCGCTGGCCGCCCGCGGGGTCGTGCTCGGCGTGGCGAGCTTCTACCGCTCAGTGACCTCCGCGCCCTTCGACGACGACGATCTGACCATCGCCGGGGAACTCGCCGCGCACACCGCCCTGGGCCTGGACAACGCCCGCCGCTACAAGCGCGAGCGCACCGCCGCCCTCGTCCTCCAGAACAGCCTGCTGCCGGGCCGCCTCCCTGCCCAGAACGCCGTCGAGGTGGCGTTCAGCTATCTGCCGGGGCACGCCGGCGGCCTGTGGTACGACGTCATCCCGCTGTCCGGCGCACGGACCGCACTGGTGGTCGGCGACGTGGCGGGGCACGGCATGCGCGCCGTGGCCACCATGGGCCGGCTGCGTGCCGCGACCCACAGCCTGGCAGCCCTGGACCTGGCCCCCGACGAGGTGCTGGCGCACCTGGGCGACCTGGTGCTCGAACTCGCCGAGGAGAACCGCCCGGCCGCCGCCAACGATCCTCTGGACGTCCAGCCCAGCACGGCCACCTGTGCGTACGCGGTCTACGATCCGGTGAGCCGGCACCTGGTCGTGGCCCGCGCCGGGCATCCCGCGCCGCTGCTGGCCCTCCCGGACGGGCATGTGGTGCCGGCCGACGCGCCGTGCGGACCGCCACTGGGCGGCGACGGCCTGTCCTTCGAGACATGGGAGACGGATCTGCCGGAGGGCAGCCTGATCGCCCTCTACACCGAGGGACTCGTCCGCGGCTCGCCGCCGGAGGGCACGGGTGTCGCGCGCCTGCGCCGCGTCCTGGGCCAGCAGCACGCGTGCCTGCGGGAGGCGTGCGACGCGGTGGTCTACGCGCAGATGTCCGGACGGACCGACGAGAACGTCGTACTCGTCCTCGCCCGGACCCGCGTCCTGCACGAGGACCAGGTGGCCTCCTGGACCTTCCCCGGCGATCCGGCGATCGTGGCCACCGCCCGCACCCTGGCCGAGCGGCAGCTCGCCAGCTGGGGGCTGTCCGAGCTCGTCTTCACGACGGAGATGATCGTCAGCGAGTTGGTCACCAACGCCATCCGGTACGCGCCGGGCACCATCCAGGTACGACTGATCCGGGACCACGCGCTGATCTGCGAGGTCACCGACGGCAACAGCGCGGCGCCGCACGTGCGCCACCCGCGGACCACCGACGAGGGCGGTCGCGGGCTGCTGCTGGTGGCCCGGCTCACCAACCGCTGGGGGACCCGTCGCACCTGCCACGGCAAGACCATCTGGGCCGAGCAGACGCTGCCCGTGCCCGCGGCCGACACCCCGTCCGCCGTTGCGGACAGCTGATCACCGGCCCGCCCTCCGCTCCCCGTCGCCCGGACACAGCGCGAGCCCGAACTCCCGTCACAGAGTTCTGCCGGATCAGACGGCCCGGTCCGGGCTGCGCTCGCATCAATCACGGATCTTTTTACCGATCTTGAGGCAACCATGGGACGCTGCAGGGTTTCTGACGTCTCGCGTGCCCCGATCGATGGGAGACAAGGGATGAGACCTCGTACAGCGACGGACCACCGGCCCTGGCCGGCAGCGTCGGGCACTCGGTCCGGCTGGGCGTCGGCAGCGGCGCTGTTCCTGGTCATGACGACGGCCTGCGCCGGTCCCGCGACGGGGGACGGTGCCGCCGCGGCCGCGAGGCCCGGCGCGGCCGGAGCGGGCGACCGGCTGTTCCCGACGCTCGGCAATGGCGGCTACGACGTGACGCATTACGGGCTGGCGCTGGACTACGTGCCGGAGACCAACCACCTGAAGGGCAGGGCCGTCATCACGGCGCGGGCCACCCAGGACCTGAGCCGCTTCGACCTCGACCTGTCGGGCCTGCGGGTACGCGCCGCCACGGTGCGAGGAGCGAAGGCCCGAGTCGCGCGCTCGGGCGACGAGTTGGTCGTGACACCGGCGAGGCCCGTGAGGAACCACGAGGTCTTCGAGACGACCGTCACCTATGACGGCACCCCACGGACGATCGAGGGCGCCGACGGAGGTCTCGAAGGCTGGATCGAGACCGATGACGGCTCGACCGCCCTGGGCGAGCCGACCGGCTCCATGACCTGGTTCCCGGGCAACCATCACCCGTCGGACAAGGCCACGTACGACATCCGGGTCACCGTGCCCAAGGACGCGGAAGGCGACTTCTACGACGTGGTGAGCAACGGCGAGCTGATCGCGGAGGAGGACGAGGGCGAGACGGTGACACGGCACTGGCGTGCAAAGGAGCCCATGGCCAGCTATCTCGCCCACGTCTCCGTCGGCTACTTCGAGATCCACAAGGGCTGGACACCCGACCACCTGCCCGTCTACGTCGCCGTCGACCCCGAGGAGTCCGAGGACGCCGGCGCTGTCGCGAAACTGGTGCCCGAGATCATCGGCTGGGCGGACGAGCGCTTCGGCCCCTACCCCTTCTCCTCGACCGGTGCCGTCGTCGACCATCTGCCCGGACTCGACTACGCGTTGGAAACGCAGACCAAGCCCTACTTCGCCGAGGCCCCGGACGAGGCGCTGCTCGTGCACGAGCTGGCGCACCAGTGGTTCGGCGACTCCGTGACCCCCCGCACGTGGAAGGACATGTGGCTCAGCGAGGGGATGGCCACCTACGCGGAGTGGCTCTGGGAGGAGGATCAGGGCGGTCGGAGCACCGACGAGATCTTCGAGGACTTCTACGACGGGACGGACGCCGGGGCCGGGGGCATCTGGGCCTTCCCGCCCGCCGATCCGCCCAGCGGGGGACGGGTGTCCGACCCGCCCGTCTACGGACGCGGCGCCATGGTCGTGCACAAGGTGCGCGAGGCCGTGGGCGACGAAGCCTTCTTCGACATCCTCCGTACGTGGACGCGGCAGCACCGGCACGGCAACGCCGACACCCGGCAGTTCGTCGCCCTGTGCGAGAGCAGGTCCGGGAAGGACCTGACCGGACTCTTCGACACCTGGCTCTTCGACAAGAAGAAGCCGACGCGGATGTGAGGAGAAGGTCCGATGGGAGAACGGGGGTGGCGGCGACGTCAGCACCCGCGTCCCGGCGTCAGCCGGTGGCCGGGGCGGCGGTGTACTCCTCGTCGGTGACGGGGGTCAGCCAGTGCACGACATCGTGCTCGGCGTCGGCTTCGTTGATGGCCAGGTGGACCATCAGCCGGTCAGGGGCCGCGCCGTGCCAGTGCTCCTCGTCGGCCTCGAAGAGCACGCGGTCGCCGGGCCGGATGACCTCGACGGGTCCGCCCCGGCGCTGGCACAGGCCGATCCCCTCGGTGACGAAGACGGTCTGGCCCAGCGGGTGGCGGTGCCAGTGGGTGCGCGCGCCGGGCATGAAGTGCACGAGGTTGGCGCTGACCCGGGAGGGTTCGGGCGCGGCGGCGACGGCGTCGATGTAGACATCGCCTGTGAACCAGTCGGCCGGGCCCTTGACGGTGTCGATCGAGCTTCGGGTGATCTGCATGTCGTTCCACTCCGGAAGGCGTTGTGTACGGCGAGAGGTGTGGACGCGGGCGGCAACGGGGTGCCCGCTCGGCGGAGGACGTCAGGGCTTGAGCAGTGTCTTGATCGCGCGGCGTTCGTCCATGGCCTTGTAGCCCTCGGCCACCTGGTCCAGGGGCAGGGTGAGGTCGAAGACCCTGCCGGGCTCGATGCCGCCGGTCAGGACGCGGTCGATGAGGCCGGGCAGGTACCGGCGCACGGGGGCGGGGCCGCCGCGCAGGGCGACGTGGGAGAAGAAGAGTTCCTGGCCGTCGACGGCGACGCCGTGGGGGACACCGACGAAGCCGACGTTTCCGCCGGGCCGGGCCGAACGCAGGGCCTGCTGCATGGCCTGGGCGGTGCCGACACACTCCAGGACGCTGTCCGCGCCGATGCCGCCGGTCATCTCCTTGATCCGTGCGACGCCTTCCTCGCCACGCTCGGTGACGAGGTCGGTGGCGCCGAACTCGCGGGCGAGCTTCTGGCGGGACTCGTGGCGCGACATGGCGATGATCCGTTCCGCGCCCATCTCCCTGGCTGCGATCACGGCGCACAGACCGACCGCTCCGTCGCCGACGACCACGGCGGTGGAGCCGGGCTTCACCTCGGCGGCGTCCGCGGCCCACCAGCCCGTTCCCATGACGTCGGAGACGGCCAGCAGCCCCGGCCAGAATTCCTCGCCCGGGATCTCCTCGGTGGCGACCAGGGTGCCCTGGGCGTTGGGGATGCGGACGTACTCGGCCTGGCAGGTGCTCATGAACTCGCGGTTCAGGCAGCTGGACTGGAAGCCGTTGCGGCAGTTCGCGCAGGTGTTGTCCGAGGTCGCGAACGAGCCGACGACGAACTGGCCCGGCTTGACCGCGGTGACCTCGGACCCGACTTCTTCGACGAAGCCGACGTACTCGTGCCCCATGGGGTGGGCCCGCTCGGTCGGCTCCGCGCCGCGATACGGCCACAGGTCCGAGCCGCACACGCAGGTCACGGCCGTCCGGATGACCGCGTCGGTCGGCTTGAGGATCTTCGCGTCGTCCACGGTCTCGAAACGCACATCGCCGGGGGCGTGGATCACTGCTCCGCGCATGAGGGAAGGTTCCTTACGTACAGGGTCGGGCCACCGGGGCCCGTGTGCGGACGGTTCGGGCACGCCCGGGAAGCCGAGCTGCCACGACTTCCAGGGAACCGCGCTTTCGCGTGCGCAGCGAGTCACCGAGGAGGGGTGTACTGGCAGTACATCGCTCGGGCGGCGCTCGGGCCGTACGGTCGAGGCATGGACAACCGTGATGAGGTCCGCGAGTTCCTTACCTCGCGGCGCGCCAAGATCAGTCCTGGTCAGGCCGGACTGCCGGCAGGTTCCCGCCGCCGCGTGCCCGGCCTGCGGCGCAGCGAGGTCGCGGCCCTGGCCGACATGAGCGTCGAGTACTACGCCAAACTCGAACGCGGCAATCTCGCCGGTGTGTCCCCGGCCGTCCTGGAGGCTGTCGCCCGTGTCCTCCAGCTGGATGACGCCGAGCGTGCCCACCTGCTGAATCTCGCCCGAGCGGCCGACGGTTCCGACGCCCTCACGCGCCCCGGACGCGGACGCGTCAGGGCCCAGTGGAAGGCCCGCCGCAGCCTGCAGTGGATCCTGGACGCCGTCACCGCCGGACCTGCGTTCGTGCGCGACGGACGGATGGACGTCCTCGCCACGAACCAGCTGGCTCGCGCCTTCTACCGGGACGTCTACGCGACCCCCGGCAACCAGGGGAATCTCGCGCGGTTCCAGTTCCTCGACCCCGCCTCGCGGCGCTTCTACCCCGACTGGGACCTGTTCGCCGACATGGCCGTCGCGATCCTGCGCACCGAGGCCGGCCGCGACCCGTACGACAAGGGCCTGCACGACCTCGTCGGTGAGCTGTCCACCCGGAGCGAGGAGTTCCGCACCCGGTGGGGCGCGCACGACGTACGCCACCACGGCACCGGCACCAAGCGCTTCCACCACGAGATCGTCGGAGAGGTCACGCTTGCCTTCGAGGGCCTGGAACTGGCCGCCGAGCCCGGCCTGACCCTGACCGTCTACGCCGCCGAGCCCGGCTCGGCGTCCGAAGAGGGTCTGCGCCTGCTGGCCTCCTGGGCCGCCACCCACCAGTCACCGGCCCCCGCGCACCAGCGCACGACGAGCTGACGCCTTCCTGTCTCCGCGTATCGTGTCGACTGTCCGGTCCTCCCCGCCGCCGGGCGAGTC
The DNA here is from genome assembly GCF_030269125.1 of Streptomyces hygroscopicus subsp. hygroscopicus. Taxonomy (GTDB): domain Bacteria; phylum Actinomycetota; class Actinomycetes; order Streptomycetales; family Streptomycetaceae; genus Streptomyces; species Streptomyces hygroscopicus_C. The sequence goes on from NZ_BSSM01000022.1 coordinate 38,069, forward strand.
CGCGAGTGTGCGCGGCACGGGCACGGCAGCAGGGAAGCCGTGCCGTCAGCCCTCGGGCCCACCGGGCTGTCGCGGTCGCGGCGTCCAGTTCTCCGGAACGAGTGGTGCCGGCATCAGGTACGCGGCGAAGGCGATCTGACCCAGGATCTGGAACACCAGCGGCTCGGGCCAGTTCACCCCCACGAGAGGCCACGCGAGAAACCCCATCGGGAAGGCCAGCGCCGCCCGGAACTTGGTGACGTCCATCCGCGTGTGTGCGAGGCCCGCGAGGAGGGCGAGGAGCAGCGTCGGCACGCCGATGAAAGCCGGCATGGCAGCGTGAGCCGGAAGACGGAACTGGTTCGGTACCGGGCCCACACCTCGTTCGCGGGCCGCCGGGTCGTTCGCTCTGACGCGGGCGGGCTGTCAGGGTCAGGCCCGCGGAGTCGACGGGGTCCGTCGGCCGCTCCGTGAGCTGACCGTCGCCGGCGCTCGCGCGGCCCTGACCGCCGCCCGCGCCCGCCGCACGCGGTCCTGGCCGACCGCGATATGGCCCGATCGCGGGAGCGCCCCACCGGCCCCGTCCACCTCGGCCGCGGCGAGCACGGCCACCGGTACGGGCCACACCACCACCCGGTGCCGGGCCACCCACACCGCGGCAGCCGCCACTCCCCCGCCCCGTGCCCCGGCGTGGGCGACACCGGGCGCCGTCCGGCCCCCGTACACGTGAGGGAGGAAGCGAGGGCCGCCCGCCCCTCGGCCCGTGGTGCACTCCCCGACCATTCACGCGCATCCCATTGTGTGGGTCGCCCACATGCCGCGGCACCTGCCCCTCCACCTAGCGTGTGCGCACCCGGTGCCGGTACGAGCACCGGACCAACACTGTCGAGCACATGAGCGAGAAAGGCCGGGACATGGCTGGCACACGGAGTCCGGGGCGGCGGCGACCGCGCGACGCCCGGCCCGGTGGTGCGGGTCGTCGCGGCGGCGCTGGTGGGGCCGCCCGCGGTCGCCGCCACGCCGTACCTCGTCCTTGGGTCGGGCCACGGAGCCGGGACCGTCGCCAACGGCCGGGAATCCGTCGAGCGCCGTCTCGACACGACCAGCGGGTTGTCCACCCCCGAAGCACCCGAGGACGAAGGACCAGAAGGACATGACCACGCTCCGCACCCACCGCGCCGCCACCGGCAGACTGACCCAGCAGATCACCGAGGTCCGGGACACCGGCGAACCGGTCGTCTTCGTCCACGGCAACGTCTCCTCCTCCGTGTTCTGGCACACCACGATGACCGCGCTGCCGGCCCGCTACCGCCCCGTCGCCGTCGACCTGCGCGGGTTCGGCGGCACCGATCCGCTGCCCGTCGACGCCACACGCGGCCTGCGGGACTACGCCGACGACCTCGCCGCGCTGCTCGAAGCCCTCGGCATCGACCGGGCCCATCTCGTCGGCTGGTCCATGGGCGGCGGCGTGGTCACGCAGTACCTGCGCGACCGTCCGGCCGCGGTGCGCTCCCTGATCCTGGTCAACCCCGTCTCCCCGTACGGCTTCGGCGGCACCCACGGCGTGGACGGAAAGCTCAACTCGGCGGACGGGGCCGGGTCGGGCGGCGGCACGGCCAACCCCGAGTTCGTCCGGCGGCTCGCCGACGGCGACCGCGGCTCCGGCTCCCCGGCCTCTCCGCGCTCCGTCCTCACGACCTGTTACGTCAAGCCGCCGTTCCACGCCGAGCACGAGGACGCCTACGTCGAGTCCATGATCACCACACGGCTCGGCGACGACCACTACCCCGGCGACAGCACGACGTCCGACGCCTGGCCCGGCATCGCACCCGGCACGCGCGGGGTCCTCAACTGCATGGCCCCGACCCACTTCCGCCTCGACGATCTGCATCTGATCGACCCCAAGCCGCCGGTGCTGTGGATCCGCGGCGAGGACGACGTCATCATCTCGGACACCTCGATGTTCGACCTGGCCCACCTCGGCTCGATCGGCGCGGTGCCGGGCTGGGACGGGACCCCGGCGCAGCCGATGCTGGCTCAGACGCGTCACGTCCTCGACCGCTACGCGGAGGCCGGCGGCACGGTCCGAGAGGTCGCCGTGGCCGACGCCGGGCACGCGGTCCACCTCGAACGCCCCGAGGAGTTCGGCAAGGCGCTGCTGACGGCCCTGTCGGCATGACGGTGTGCCGTACCAGGCACAGGGAGGTCCGCGGCCGGACCTCCCGACAGGGTGAGGGGTGTCCGCCTGCCCGGCCGGATCGGGCAGGTGCCGAGACGCACGACGACCGGCAAGGGGTCGTCCGGGTGACGTTCCGTCTCCATCAGGTACTCGGCCGACGACGGCCGCACGCGCACGCCCGGCGGCCGGAGGATGCCCGTTCGAGGGCCTCGCTCGGCTCGGCGTCGCGAGGCTCGTCCCATGCGGCGCCCTCGTGCCTCGATCCCGCCACGCGGCAGCCGAGTCGGTGAGGGAGGCCGCCGCGGCACCTGGCCAGGGGAACCGAGTGGATCGAGTCACCGTCGGAACGCTTGCCGGCATCCGGCTCGGAGTGCTCCGGCACTCCTCCCTCACGGGGCCGCAGGCATGTGCCGCGGTGCCAGAATGGAGGCACGGGAAGCAACGGCGGGGCGGGCGCGGCTGTCGGCGCGGCGCCGGGTGATCGCCGCGGGCGAGGGGATGGGCATGTCGGCTGAGTTGGTGGCCCAGGCGGTGACGGTGATCAGCGCGGCGACCACGGCGTACGGGACCCGGGTGCTGACGCAGAGCGAGGAGCTTGCCGCGCAGGGGACGGTGCGGCTGGGGCAGCGGCTGGTGGCGTGGCTGGTACGGCGGGGGCGGCACGCCGCCGTCGAGTCGGCGGTGCGGGATCTGGCGGAGGCGGCATCCGAGGAGCGGGAGGACGCGCAGGCGGCACTGCGACTCCAGCTCGGACGGGCGCTGCGGGAGGACCCCGAGTTGCGGGCCGAACTGGCATCGCTGCTGGCGAGCGGACCTCAGGTGCACGGCGCCGGTGCTGTCGTGGTGACCGGCGGAAACGAGGGGATCGTCTCCACGGGCGCCAACGCGGTCAACGTCCAGCGTCGCGACCGAGCGCGATGACCGGCAGCCCGGATATCGGCGTCAACAGCGGTATCGCTTCCACAGGTCCGAACGCGCTCAACCTGCAGGTCCGTGCGCCGGTGCCGAGGACTCCGGTGCGCGAGGTGCCCCCGACGGCGGGACCGGTGGGCGTGCCGTGGCGGTCCCGGCTGTTCGTCGGACGTGAGTCCGAACTGACCCGGCTGGACGAGTTGTTCGAGGACCGGGCGGCCGGGGCGGTGCACGTCTTCCACGGTCTTGGAGGCATAGGCAAGTCGACGCTGGCCGCGCGGTACGCCGTCACCCGAGCCGGACGATTCACCCAGGTCCTGTGGCTGAACGCAACGAGCGCCACCGCCCTCGGGTCAGGGCTGACAGCCTTCGCCACCGCGCTGGAACCGGGATTGAGCTCCGAGCTTCCGGCCGAGGATCTGCGGGACCGCGCGGTCGGGTGGCTGCGCGAGCACGAGGGCTGGCTACTGGTCCTGGACAACGTCAACCACATCGACGACGTACGCGGCCTGCTGGCCGGGGCGGCAAAAGGGTGCGTGATCGTCACCAGCCGTCTCACGACCGGCTGGCACCATGTCGGCGAGGCGGACCGCCTCGGCCCGCCGGAGCCGGACGAGGCGCGGGAACTGCTGCTGGGCGTCCTCGGCACCGGGGACGGCGACGTTCCCGCCGACGCCGGGGAGCTGTGCGTACGGCTGGGACGGCTACCGCTCGCCATCGAACAGGCCGGCGCCTACATCGCCGAGAGCGGGATCGGCATCCGCGACTACCTCGAACTGCTCGATCAAGCACCGGCCGACACGTTCAAGGACAGCGCGGAAGGAACGGACTCCGAGCGCACCATCGCCCGGGTATGGCGAGTGACCCTCGACCGCCTTGCTCAGCGGCCGTGGGCGGCGCGGATCCTGCGCGTACTGGCCTGGTACTCGCCCGAGGGCATTCCACGCCGCCTCCTGGACGGTGTCGGCCCGCCGCGCGACGTACGAGAGGGCGTCCGGGCGCTCGCCGGGTACAGCATGCTGGTGGCGGCGCCGGACGTCCTGACGATCCATCCGCTGGTCCAGTTCGTCGCCCGCACGCCGGACCCGGACGACGCTTACCGCACACCCGAGGCCGTCGAGGGCGCCCGCCTCATGGCGATCGACCAGCTCGCTGCGGCGGCGCCCGCGACGCCCGACCCCGACAACTGGCTCGCTTGGCGCGCGGTCCTCCCGCACATCGACGCCATGGCAACGTACGTGCCGGTGGAGGCGGACACGGCGTCGCTGGCGCGCCTCCTCGGCAGCGCCGTGACCTTCCTCGAACGGCAAGGCTCGTACGAAGCCGCTGCCGAACTCGGTTTCCGCGCCGTCGAGAGTGCGGCGACAGTCTTCGGGCGGGCACACGGACAGACCCTCTACGCGTTGGTCAACCTGGCAAACGCACTTCAGAGCGGCGGGAAGGCGGCCTCGGCGGTCGAAATCCTGGAGGAGAACCTCCCGCTCTTCATGAGCGACCCGGACACGCCTCTGGACCCTCTCGCCTTCAAGTGGCTCTGCAGCGCGCGCAACAGCCTGGCCCACGCCTACCACGATGCCGGCGACCCTCACCGGGCGATCACGATCTACGAGGAGACCGTCGCCGACATGGAACGCGAGGGAGCGGCCGGCTCCAGGGAACTCGCGCTGGTCCGCGGCAACCTGGGACACACCTGGCAGGACGTGGGGGAACCCGAGAAGGCGATCGGTCTCATCGGGACCGCACTCGAGGAACTGAGGCGTACCGACGATGTCGCCGAGTACGAGGTCCTGGACATGCGCGCGATGCTCGTGGACGCGTACAACGCCGCCGGTCACTATCGCCGGGCGATCGCCGACTTCCACGCTGTGCTTCCCGACCTGGAGCGGGTTTTCGGGCCGGATCACCCCAAGACACTGATGGCCGTCGGCAACGCCGCGAACGCGTACCAGGGCGCGGGGAACCTGGTCCGCTCCGCGTCCTTGAACCGACGTGCCGTCAAGGGCTTCGAACGATCACTCGGCCCCGACCATCCGACCGCGCTTCAGAGCCGCCGGAACCTCGCCGGCGTCTACGAGACCGCCGGCAACCACGGCCGGGCGCTCCCCCTCTTCGCGGCACTCCTCGCGGACCGCGAGCGGCTGCACGGCCGGGACGCCGTCGCGACCATCCTCGCCCGCCGGGAACTCGCCGCCGCTCACTACCACGCGCGCGACAGGCAGCTCGCCCTTTCCCTCATGACGACCGCCGCCGGTGAAGCCAGGCGCGTCCTGGGCAAGAACCACCCGGTCGCCCGTTCCATCCGGGGCGAGCTCGACCGCATGCTGCGGCTCTAGGTGCGCCGCGCCACCGGCGCCCGGGGGCCGAGGGCATACGCGACCGCTCCGGCCGCCCGCGGACTCGGGCGCTGCGACCCGAGCGCATGCCTCGGCGTCCATGGTCTTCGGCGAGCTGCACCGCAACGGCGGCGGGTGGAAGTTCCGCACCCTCGGGCAGGGCTACGCCTCGGGCCTCGAGTGGCCTCGGGCAGGACTTCGGCGGCGCCGCCTGAGCCGACCGCACTCCTGGGTGGAGCGGCCGGTCGGCGGTGGGCGAGGGCGCGCTCGGGGGCGGTGGGCGACCGCCGCGGTGCGGGAGCCGACACCGGTGCCCGCCCGGTGACACCCACTGCCCCGGCGGCGGCCTACGGTCTGGGCAGCGGAAGCCCCGGTCGCGGAGCGGCTTCGGGCTGTCGCATCGGCAGGGGGCTTGTCGAGAGAGCGGGCAACGCCATTGCACCCATCACGTGTTCGAGTTCACGCAGTATGCTCCCCGCCGCGTCACGTACTCGCGCAGGGACATCGCCACGCTCCGCGACAAGCTGGTGGTAGATCGGAGCGTCCTGAAACATGTTGTCCCTTCCCAGTGGTGATCATGACTAGTACGGGCGCCGAGTCTAAAGGCTCTCCGGTGACGATCCGCGTGGATGATCGAACCTGACTTGTCTTCAACACTGTTGCGGACAGGCCGCCGTAGCGGCTCGTACGAGGGCCCGTGCGACCACCATCGGCGTTTCGGCCACGTCGGTGCTCAGCGGCCGACCCGCGCGGGCAAGGGTCGGTGTATCCGGCACGAACGCGTATTCGCCTGCCGTCGGGACTTCCCGCACGTCCGAAAGACGTGTGTTCGACACGGGGGCACTTGTCGTTGATCCCGGTGCCCCATCCGTCGTTCCCGGAGGCCACCGTGTTCCGCCTGCTCGCTCCTCGGACCGTCCTTCCGCCCGCTCCCGCCGCTCCCGCCCCGCCCGCGGACACGCCGCCGCGGGCCCGGCTCGCTGCCGGCTCCGTCGGTACGGCATCGCCGGATGCGAGGTGGGCGGCATGAGCAGGGCCACCGGTGAATCACCCGACAGTGTCGGCGTCCCCGAACCGCGCACCGCCCCACCGGCTCCCTCGGCCGGAACCCTCGGCCGTCCGGGAGCGGAGCAGGACGCCGCGCCGAAGTCCGGCGGCGAGCCGCAGATGCGGTACGTCGACCTGACCGGCAGCCGCGAGGCGGCCGGCCGCTCGATCCGGCTGCGCGACATGGCGCGGCGGCTGCCGCGGTTGGTGCGCCGCTCGTTGGCCCTGGCCTGGCAGGTCGACCGGCCGGCGACCATCGGCCTCCTCGTGTGCCAGGCCGCCGGCGGTGTCATGCAGGCTCTCGGCCTGGTCGCCATCAGCGGCACCCTGACCGCGCTGCTCACCAGCGCGGACGTCTACGACCGGCTCCTTCGGGCCTGGCCGTCCGTGGCCCTGCTCGCCGGTGCCGCCGGCATGCGCGCCCTGCTGGGCATCACCGTCGGCTGGCTGTCCTCCCGGCTGGGTCCGCTGATGTCGCGCGAGGCCGAGCAGCAGCTGCTGCTCGGCTGTGCCGAGGTCGAGCTGTGCGCCTACGACGACCCCGAGTTCAACCGCGCGCGTGAGGCGGCCGACCGCGGGGCGCAGGTCACCGGGGACCTGATCGACGAGGGGCAGGACCTGATCGCCTCGGCGGCCTCGTTCGTCGCGGGCGCGCTCGTGCTGACCGGGGTGAACTGGCTGCTGCTGCCGCTCCTGATCGCGGCGAGCCTGCCGCAGGCCCTGGCCCAGGTCGGTGCCGCGCGGGTGCGGTACCTGGCGAACCTGCGCAGCAACGGCGACCTGCGCATGCTGTCGGTGCTGCGCTGGCACATCTACAACAGGGACGCCGCTGACCAGATCCGCGCCGGCACCATGGCCCCCTTCCTGTCCGGCCGGTACCGGGAGACGGTCGCCCGGATCAACCGGGAGGACCGGGCCGCGGCCGACAAGGGCGCCCGGATGTCCCTCGTCGGCGCGCTGTGCGGTGGTCTGGGGTCGGCCGTCGTGTGGACGGCGGTCGTTCTGCTGCTGGCGGACGGGCGCATCACCGTCGGCCACGCGGGGACGGCCGTCTTCGCCCTGCAGATGGTGGGCCAGTCGGTCCGCGGCCTGGTGGCCATCGGCGCGCGAGCCGTGCGCACGGGCCTGTACATGGACGACTGGAGCGACTTCCTGGAGCGGGCCGGCGGTTTCCGTATGCGCCGGGGCTCGCGCCGCCCCGAGCCGCCGAGGACGATCGAGATCAAGTCGGTCACGCACCGCTACGCGGGCAAGGACCGCGACGCCCTGTCCGACGTCTCGCTGACCCTGCGCCGCGGGGAGGTCACCGCTCTGGTCGGTTTCAACGGGTCGGGGAAGTCGACACTGTCCAAGCTGATCAGCGGTCTGAACCTGCCCACGGCCGGGGAAGTGCTGTGGGACGGGAAGCCTGTGGGTGAGGCCGACCCGCAGGCCCTGTGGCAGCAGGTGGCCCTGGTGCCCCAGGACTACGCGCACTGGCCGCTGACCGTGCGCGAGAACGTGAACCTGGGGCAGCCCACGGCGCGTGGCGACGCCGCGGTGCGGGACGCGTGCGAGGCCGCGGGCGCCGACGAGGTCGTCGACCAACTCGCCGCCGGCCTTGACACCCTGCTCGCACGCGAGTGGCTCAACGGCGAGGAACTCAGCGGCGGCCAGTGGCAGCGCATCGCGCTGGCCAGGGCGTTCTTCCGCGAGGCCGGGCTGCTGGTCCTCGACGAACCGACCGCGAACCTCGATCCGCGCGCCGAGTACCGCATCTTCCAGCGCCTGCGGGACCTCGCCCGGGACCGCGTGGTGCTGCTGGTCACGCACCGCATCACCAATGTGGCCGTGGCCGACCGGATCGTGGTCCTCGACGACGGCAGGATCGTCCAGGAGGGCACCTACCATGAGTTGTCCCAACAGGAGGGAATGTTCCGGCAGTTGCTTTCCTATCAGGTCACCTGCGAACCCGCCGGCGAGCAGCCCGGGACACCCGCGTGAACCGCGCCGGCTCCGTTCTCGCCCATACCGCCGCCACGGCCGCGCCCGTGGCCCCGCCCAGCTCGCCCCACCCCACTCCACGCTCCGCCGAGGTGATGACGTGCCGCCCACCCGCTCCCACATCCGTACGACGACCGAGGCGTACCTGGACCGGCATCCGGACGAGCGGGACGCCCTGGCCGGGCTGCTGGCCCTCCTCGACGGCCCCGACGAGCCGACGAGCCGCGCGACGCTGCCGAGCCACATCACGTGCAGCGCGGCCGTCATCGACCGTGACCGACGCGTACTGCACGTCGGCCACAGGGCATCGGAAAAGCTCCTCGCTCCGGGCGGTCACGTCGAGGAGGACCGGACCCTCCTGGCCGCCGCGCTGCGCGAAGTGTGCGAGGAAACCGGCCTCCGTCCGGAGGACCTGTGCCTGACGACGCAGTTCCTCGGGATGCCGGACTGGGGAAGAGTCGGTGTTCCAACCCTGCAGTATTCGAGGGGCGAGGCGACGTGATCGACTCTGTAGTCCTGTCCGGCTTCCGCAGGCGAGTGAGGGAGGCCGTCGGGAAGGGGCGCCGATGCATGGAGCTAGGCCAAGACATCGATGCGTCCAGCACACGCTTTCAGGATGGCATGCAGGTTCTTACGCGTCGAGGCAGCGTCCGTGGGACCGGCGGCTTCGATCTCAGCCAGCACCTCCCTCTCCAACTCGTCCACCTCACCCTTGGTAAGGAGCGGCAGCCCGAACAGGCGGTAGCCGCTGTCTACGGTGGTACAGAGGTCGAGCTTGAGAGTGTGCCAGCTCTGGTGAGCCGCCATCTGCTTATCAGCGTGCTTTGCGCCCGTCGCTTGACGGCTGCGTCGCCAGCGCCGCCAATCCGTCAGTCCGCTCGCCGGCTTGTCCCGCCTTTTCGCATCATCAAGCTCGTCCATTGCCCAAAGCAGAGCCTGCACGTCAATACAAGTCTGCGTGCAGAGCTTCCGTGCCCGCGCAAAAGTCTTATGCGTGACCACAACCATGGTGACCATGAGAGTCAAGACGGTAGAAATAAGCGGCGCCGGATAGGTAGCGATAAAGCGTGCACCAAGGAACGCCCCGACTGCGCCAATACCAGCCGCGTTGGCGACGGTGCGAAAGAACGTGGCTCGCCCAATACGACTAGGGAGCCGCACAAAGGTGTAGTCCTTCGGCTCAGCCCACCGCACGATCAATGGAAGCATGAGGTAGATCAGGCCCAGCGATGTTGCGGCAGTGCGGTAGTTGCCCGCATGGGCCGCTCCGACGACAGCCTTGAAAGCAACATGGGCAGGTCCCGCCAGGAATAGGACCAGAAAGAAGACCACCCAGACATATCTCTCATACCCCGAACGAAGTGGGTCCTCATCCACAAACCGCTTCCAGGCTGGCATACCGCTGACTGTGATAACCCAGCCAGCGAGAAATAGAACCCAACCGAGAAGCTGATTTGGGCCGCCATAAAGAGAGTTCCCATACACGATCATCGAGAAGCCCACAGGAACTAGAGCGAGTTTCCAGCGGGCAAGCGCACGACCGACACTCCATTGTAAAGATGCCATAGACCAGATCATGCAGGCACACGCTGAACGCTGGGCGCGATTTGAGGAAGACCTGAGAGTGCAACGCCACACTCGCACACGCACTCGGAATAGTCCGTTTGGCTGGAGAAGGGACCAGATGCCTGCACTAATCGTGGAGCGCGAGGTAGTCGGTCCAGTTCTGTTGGGCGAACTTGGCCCACTGGAAGGTCGTGGCGGCCGAGAGGCCGAAGAGGTCGCTGACCACGATCGGCGGCAGCTCGGCGATGGCGGTGATCATTGCCGTGTTGCGTGCCGCACGGGTGGGGAGATCGTGGTTCCGCAGCCGTTTGATGAGGTGGCCGGCGCTCAGGGGGCGACCTGCGTGTCGACCAGGGAGAAGGTAGTCGGGTCCGGAGGACGCGCGGGGCTTGAGCATCGAGCTGGCCTGCGGGCTGGCTATGTGGGCCTTGATGAGCCGGGCCAGCGTCGGAGGCAGCAGCACAGGGTGGCGATCGATGGTGAGGAAGGCGCCGGCGTCGTTCAGTTGGAACTGGGAGGTGGTGATCTCTTTGATGCGCGAGATGGGGAGTGCGTAGAGGCGGATCAGGGCTCCCACGATGCGGAGTTCTCGGGGCAGAGCCTCGTCTGTGAGGCATCTCCGCAGCTGTTGCTCGTGCTCGTCGTCCGTCTGGAAGTTCGCAGGGAATCCCTTGCGGGCGAGTTGTGTATCGAGCGGTCGGGTCAGCTTTCGCTTCGTGAGCCATCGTACGAAGGAGTGGACGGCTTGCCGTCGGGTGGGGTTCTGCGTGAGCCACAGATCCAGGTCCTCTTGGTGCAGGTCCGGGAGGGTGAGCTGGTGCTGGTCGAGCCAGTTCAGCAAGAGGATTGCGGCTCGGATGTTGCCACGGTCGGCCTTCGCGGCGCCGGGAGTGTAGCGTCCGCGCTCCGCTCGGCGGCGTGCGTCCTTGATGACGTGCCATTCCGCGAAGGGGCTGACGATCCGGGACTGGTGTGGGGGCAGGGCTTCGAGGGTGGCTCTCGCCCAGAGCTCGAGCCGGGCGAAGGTCTCGTGGCGTTCGGGGAGGGCTCCGGTCATGACGAGGTGGTGCCGGACGTTGCGGGTGACCGTGCTCTGAGGCAGCCGGTCGAGGAGCCCATGACTGATCTCGGTGTGCTCCGTGGTGAGTTCGTCGAGGAGTCCGGCCGCGGCGCTGGTCCGCAACCAGTTCATGACCGACCAGGGCTTCTCCGCCTGGGCGAGCGCGTCGGCAAGGGGCTGGAACGGTGGGGCGATCGTGCCATCGGGGCCGGCGAGGAGTTGGGTGACTCGGTCGGTGATGGCACAACGGGTGCATCGGCCGTTGGCGTAGACGTCTCCGGGGTAGTCACATTGTCTGCAGGTCGTGTGCAGGTCAGGGCGTCCGCTGCAGGGGCCGCAGAGGTCCCCGTCCTCCGAGGTGCGTCCCGCGGCTATGCGGGTGTTGCCGCATTCGACGTAGGTTCGGGGGTTGCGTCGGCGGTGGTGGTAACAGGTGCTACAGAGGGCGCCGACCGGGTAGGTCGCGGTCACAGGCTTGGATTTGCCGCAGTCAGCGCAGGTCCTTGGCGTCCGTGGCTGGCAGCTGTGGCAGAGGAAGGTGCCGCCTCTGCGAACAGCGCCTCGGCGTTGATGGCCGCACGCCTCACAGGTCGCGATGTGGTGGCGCGAGCACGGCTCGCAGATGTCGGGGCTCGTGTCCGTTGCGCGGATCTTGATGGTGGTGGTCTGTCCGCAGATGCCGCATGGGCGCGTCGGCCGTTCGTAGCAGCGGGGGCAGATCGGGCCGGCATCTGTGATGGTGCTGGCGCGGGCGACGGTGCCGCAGTGGATGCAGGAGCGTTTGGGGCGGGGGCTGCAGGAGGAACAGAGGTTCGTGCCGTCCGGGCGCCGGCTGATGGGGCGAAGTCGCTGGCAGCGGTCGCACCGACGGTGGTTGACGGGGTCCTTCTGGAAGCAGGAGCGGCAGACCGGGCCGTCTGCCGTACGGCTGTGGATGCGCGTTTGGCGTTCGCATCGGGTGCACTGCTGAAGGCGGTCACGTTCGACGCACCAGTTGCAGAGACGCCCGACGGGCGAGTTGCGAGGCAACGGGTCGTCGGTGCGTCCGCAGCGTGCGCAGGCGAGCCTGGTGACGGCGAAGCCTGCCGCGGCCAGTTCCAGGAGGAGCCTGGGAAGAACTGCCGGGCTGTGAGATATCGGTGCGGTGAGCGCGTCGGGGCGTTCGGCCAGGTGGGCGGCCAGAGCTCGGGCGGGCCGAGGCTCCCAGGCGTTGGCTGCTTCCAGGATGCGCTGAGCGTCGCTGGAGGTGAGTTGTGATCCGGCAACGGCCTGGACGTGGCGTACCAAGTCAGCTCTGTAGCTTGCAAGTTCGGATCGGCTGCGGCGCACCCGCGTGTTGGCCCGGCTGGGCCGGCTCACTGGCGCGCTCACGTGCCCGGGCGGCGGACGACCGTCCGGCGCGGTTGCGTGGGCGGGGCGACGTCGGAGTCACCGCCAGCGGTCTTGCGGACCTGAACGTTGACGACTTCGGGCTTGATGAGGTCGTTGGGTGTGCAGTCGAGGATGTCGCAGAGGGCTACCAGGGTGTCCATGCTCATGCGCTGCGGGGCCTGGGTGACCAGGCGGTAGACCTGCTCGCGCGAGAGCTGGATGCCGCGTTCGGCGAGCAGGGGAACCAGGTCGGTGGTTTGGAACATGCCGCGTTCGGCCATCAGCTGACGCAGGTGCCAGTGGTATCCCATCTTCTTGATCACGCGGTCACGTCCCAGACGTCGCCCAGCCGATTCTTCAACGCGGCCTCCAGCAGGTTGTTGCGGTACTCGTTCGACACTCCCATATAGATCGCCGTCGTGGATGCGTGAGAGTGCCCGACCTGCTCTTGGACGAATCGTGCCGGATATCCGAACTCGGTGAGATGGGTGATGTAGCTGTGGCGAAGGCAGTGCAGGTCCAGATCGGGATCCAACCCGGCCGCCTCTCGTGCGGCAGTGAAGGCGGAGTTGATCGACCGAGGCGACAGGCGCCCCGCGCGCTCGGTGACCCACAGCGCCGGGTGGCGTCCCGAGACCAGGTGCGGGCGTATCTCGGCCTGCCAGTGCTTGAGGACCTCGACCACCCAGTCCATCTCCGGGACGGTCAGGACCATGCGCCGCTTCGGCGGAGCGCCCTTCGACGACTTGCCGAAGCGCACCATCATGGAACCGAAGTTCCCGAAGTCCGGCGCATGTCTGTTGCGCCGCAGGTCCACAAGGTCCAGACGCGACGCTTCGGTTCGCCGTATGCCGAAGGCGTAGACGGTCTTGATGACGGCCGCGTCCCGCATCGCTGTCAGGGCGCCCTTGCGTCCCTGTCCGCGGATCTTGGACGGCAGGGCGTCAGCGGCGTCGAACAGGGCCTGGACCTCGTCGTAGGTCAGCGGCCGGCGCCGAGGGTCTCCCTCGTACTCGACCGTGTGCATCACCGAGTTGCCTTCGTGGAAGACCTCTTGAGGCACCTCGCCGAAACGCTCTTCGCAGACCTTGAGCCAGTCGTAGCGGCTGTCCCTCAGGTACTCGACGAAGAGGCTGATGATGACTTCGTAGCCGCGGGCGGTCGACATCTGGATCGGCGTCTGGCCACTTCGCAAGTCTGCGATGAATGCCTCGCCCTCCGCTGGCGTCCATTGCCACGGGTAGAGCCGGGTGAACTCCTCGAACCGCTCGATCAGCCGCCGCCGCGGGTCGATCGTCGAGCTCTTCAGGAAGCGAGCCGACTGCTGCCTCGCCCACCCATCGAGCATGGCCTTGAACACCGCGGCCGCCGCGTCCAGATGGACCACGTTCCGGGCGAGGACAAGGGAGGCCGAACCCGGCGCTGTCGCACTCACGCAGCTGTTGTATCAGGTGCAACATTGTTGAATCAATGCGCGGCGCCCCAGGTCAAGGTCACGCCGACTCAACCGCCCCCGTTCCATCGACGCGCTGGAGCAGCCAAAATGGCGTCCTCATCACCGGACGGAATGTTGCATCCGATGCAACTCATCCCGTTTGTCGACATCGACGTCCACGACATCGACGCCGATCCGGCCATGGGCGAACCCGCGCACCGGCACGTGGACTTCCGCTTCGCCTTCTACCTCACGGCCGCCCGGCCCCCACGGCTCACGCCGCGGGACGAGGAGGTGTCCCGCACGACCTGGCTCGCCCTCACCGACGTCAGGTCACCGACACTGCGCGCCAAGCTCCTGGACGCCGAACGCCACGGCCTCGACGGGCGGCCCGAGCCGGTCAACGCCTCCGCCCTGATCCACGACGGGAACGGTCGCTATCTGCTCCATCTGCGAGATCACCGGGACGGCATCCGGGAGCCGTGGTCCCTCTCCCTGCTGGGCGGCGGCCGCGAGCCCGGCGACGCCTGCCCGGAGGCGACCCTGCGCCGCGAACTCGCCGAGGAGGCGCCCGGCCTGGAGCCCACCGGCCTGACACCGTACGCGGTGGAAGCGGCGACCGGCGTCGACGGCCTCGCCGTTCCGGTCCAGGTCTACACCGGTCTCTGGAACGGACACCCGGACTCCGTGGACCTGCGAGAAGGTGTCCTCCTGCAGTGGTTCACCGTCGACATGCTCGACCGGGTGCGCCTGAGCCCCGGCCTGGGCGACCTGATCCGCCGGCACGCGGCCGAGCAGGCGCTCGGCGGCCCGCCGGACCGGGGCCGTCGACCACGCCACGACGCACCCGCGGGGACCGAACTCCACGTCGTCGGGGTCCATCTCCACCTCCAGGACGAGCACGGCCGGATCCTCCTCGGTCTGCGCCATCCCGATTCGGCGTACGCGGGCAAGAGGTGGCACTTCCTGGCCGGGCACTGCGAACGGGAGGCCGCGGTCGGCTGTCTGGTGAGGGAGGCCGAGGAAGAGGCCGGGCTCCGCGTCGACCCGGCAGGCGTCGAACTCGTGCACGTGGTCCACCTCCTCGACCCGTCCCAGGCACGCCCGCGGGTCCAGCTCGTCTTCCGTGCCCGGTCCTGGACCGGCACCCCCGAGGTCCTGGAGCCCGACCGGTGCGTGGAGTGGCGGTGGTGGCCGCCCACGGACCTCCCCCAGGAGCTGGTCCCCTACGCGCGCACCGCGATCGAGGGCATCCTCGCGGACCGCGTCTACTCCGAGCTGGGATGGTCCTGACCCCGGACGCCGGCTGCCCGCGGTCACCGGCCGGTGACCGCGGGACCTCGACCAAGCCGCCGGGCGCCGGGTGCCGGGCGCCGACGAGACGAGGTGCCCGGCACCCGTGCGCAGGTGCCGCCGCTCACAGGGTGCCGGCGGCCTCCGCTCCGTCCCTCAGCCGGGCGAAAGCCGGTGGACGGCCAGTGTGTCCAGGCGATGGGTGCCCGCGTCCGAAGGGGCGTACACCAAGCCGCCGACTCTCCTCGCCGGACGGAGCGGGACAGGGTGGCCGCGCAGCGCTGTCTCGACGAACCGCCGCATGCGTTCGCCGCACCGTCGATAGAACCGCAGCTGGGTCCGGCGGCCGAACAGCCGCCATCCGAGCGAGACGAGCGGGTCCAGCGTGGGCGCGCCCTGGGAATGACATGTCACCAGGAACTCGACCGCGCCCGTACGGCCGTTCTTCACCACCTCGTAGGTGACCTTGCCGCGCTCCAGATGGCCGTCGAGGGTCTCGTAGGCCCATCCCCAGACGCGGTCCGTGCCGTCACGCGTCTCGTCGACCACTTCCGTGACGCGTACGCCGCAGTAGAAGCGCAGGCCGTGGAACCGGGCTTCGAGCAGCATGTCACGGCCGAGGAGAGGTGCCGCCGGGTCGTACAGCGCCCGGACGATCTCCGGTGGCGAGAACTCGTAGTCACGGACCAGGCGGCAGGCGTGCGTCCAGGGCCCCCCTGGGGTGGGAGGGCCCGGGGGCTCGGCGGGCAGCGGGGTGTGGTGGACGTCGATGTTCCACGCGGGGCGGCGTACCTCGTCGGCCGAGTAGTTGACGGACGCGTCCGCGAGCCCTTGCCACGCCCGAACCGCGTCGAGCCGTCCGAAGAGCCGGTCACCCAAAGGTCATCACTCCGGCTGCCGTAGCGACTCGCCGATCAGCCACAGCATCGGCGGCCACAGACCGACGAAGAGCGCACGCCGCTCGGCGTTCCCCCGCTGCTCCTGGTCGACGGTCTTCGCGCGGACCCACAGCGTCACGCACAGACCGATCGCGCCGAGCGAGGCGATGTGCAGATGAGCGCTGCGCATGCCCGCGCGGTGCAGGAGCCGGACCACCATGTGCGCCTCCGGGTTCGTCCGCTGGTGTCACATCACTGTGTCATCAGCCGTATACCAGGGTATACACCTATTCATTCACATTTGTTCCGATCCGACGCATCAAGGGGGTCCGATGCCCCGACAGCGCTGGCAGCGGGGGGTGACCGTGCTGGCGCGGTGGCTTCTGGGCACGGTGCTGGTCACCTGGCGCTACCTCTGGGAGACGACGCCGCTGTACCGCGCCGGCGAGTGCGAGGGCGACGAGCGGGACCGACCGCCACCCCTTCCTCGCGAGGCGGTCGACGACATGGTGCAGCTCGCCGAGGACGGATGCGGTCCCCTGTTCCACCGGGTCTTCCGGGTGCGCATCGCCGGGGCCGACGTCGACGGCGCCCGGCTCGTCGAGCATCTCTGCCGTCATTTCGAGCACTTCGTCCCGTCGGAGGTGGTCGGGATCCGCGCGGGTGAGCTCCGCGCCCACGGTCTGGACATCGCCGACGAACTGGTGGTGGAGATGCCGGGCCCCTGGAACGGTCCGGTGAGGGTCGTCCGCCGCGACCGCGAGTCGCTGCACCTGGTGACCCTGCGCGGTCACATGGAGGCGGGACAGGTGCGGTTCCGCGCGCGCGAGGACGGCGACCTGCTCGTGTTCGAGATCGAGTTGTGGGCACGCGCCGCCACCCGCCTGGTGCACGTGCTCTACTCGCACCTGCGCGTGGCGAAGGAGATCCAGCTCAACATGTGGGTCCGGTTCTGCCTGTCCGCCGTCGCGCTCTCCGGCGGCCGGCTGGTGGACGGGGTGCACATCCGGACCCGCCGGCTCCAGCCCTCTCACACGGCACCGCGGGAGGGGTGAGGGACGCCCCATGCCGAGCAGCCCCCTCCAGGGCCGGACCATCCTCGTCACCGGAGCCGCGCGGGCTGGGCGCGGCGCCGGCGCGCGAACCGGCCCGGCGCGGGGCACGCCTGGCGCTCCTGGGCCATGACGCGGCCGGGCTGGGCGCCGTGCCGCGTCCCTGCCGACCGCGGGCCTGGTGATCGAAGTCGACGTCACGGACCACGCCGCCTTGGACGAGGCGGCGGCCGAGGTACGCGGTCGGCTCGGCCGGCCGTCGGTGGTCGTGGCGAACGCGGGGATCGCGCAGGGGGGTCGGTTCGCGACGTCCGATCCCGTCTCATGGCGCCGTGTCGTCGATGTCAATCCGACGGGCAGCGCCCACACGGCGCGGGCCTTCCTTCCCGACCTGGTCAGCACCGCCGGCTACTTCCTCCAGGTCGCCTCGCCGGCCTGGCTCGGCGCCACCCCCATGATGAGTGCCTACCGCGCCTCCAAAGCGGGGGTGGAGGCGTTCGCCCGCGCGTCGCGGGCGGAGGGTCGCGCATCAAGGCGTCACCGTGGGCGTCGCCTACCCCGCCTGGACGGACACCGACATGATCCGGGACGCCGAACGGTTCGCCGCTCCTCTTCGACGGCCTGGAGGAGATCGCCCGTCGCCACCCGACGCGGACCTCGCGGTACTGCACCTGGGAGGCACCACCCTGCCCGGCGGCTTCGTGGTCACCATGGACGGTGGCACCGAACTCGCCCGCCGCCTCGACCACCCGCACGTGCTGCCCGTGCACCACGACGACTACACCGTCTTCCACTCCCCGCTCGACGACTTCCTGACCGAGGCGCGCGCACTCGGCCTCCAGGAACGGCTGGTCCCCTGCCGGCGCGGGCAGCACGCGCGGGTGACGGCCCGCGAAGAGCGGCCCACGGTGCGCTGACGTCGAGGCCGACGGCGGACGCGGTGCGGGGGCACCCGGCAGCCGCCGCCGGTGCCTCCGCACCCGGGGGTCCGGCACACGTCCCGAAGGGGGCGGACAGCCGGGCCGCAGGGTCGGAAGCGCCGTCGGCGGGAGACCCGGCTCCCGGCGTCCTGGCGCTGTACGACCCCCGACCCCGGGCGGCCCGGCGGGACCGGTCTCGTCCCCGCCGCCCCGCGCGGCTCCGCGACCGGGGTGACGCCGGACAACGCCGAAAGCCGACGGCGTGCCGTCGGGGGTCCCCCGTCGTCGGTGAGCGGCAGCAGGGCCGTGGCGAGCCCAGCGGGACGGTGCCGGCCTGCCGCGGTCGGCTCAGGGCCGGACCGGCACCGTGCGGGCCGTCTCGACGGCGACCGCCTGGTCCCCGCCCGCCGGGGCCGCGCCCGCCCGGTCCCCGACAGCGGGCCCGGCGCCCCCTTCGCCGATCGCGCGAACCGCGCCCACCACGCCGTGGGGGCGGCCGCGCTCGGGACACGGCCCGCGTCTCCGACGAACCGTCACATCAACGAGGGCGGACCGCATCCCCCCTTCGGGCGGCGAGACGCTGCTGCGGCGGCACCGGTGGCAACCGGAGGACGAGCGGTACCGGCCGCCGGCGTCCTACGGGTACGACGAGGCGGTCGTGCGCGGTGCCGAATCCCTGGAGATCACCCCGCGCGTCGGTGAGGCGCTGCTGATCGACCCACGCTACTTCCACGCCGTACGCCGCAGCGGGGGCGCCCGCCGCGTGGCGCTGGGGTTCGCGGTGGGACTCGCCTCGTCCGGGCAACTGGTCACCTGGGCCTGAGGGCGTCCGCCTGCCCGCGGTCGGCGCCCGGAACGACGTCGACCGCGCTGCCGCCCGGTGCTTCGGGGCTTTGACCCACCGCTGGCGGAGCGACTATTTTCGGCTGATGGACATCCTGTGCTACGTGGCCTTCAGCAGCGACCCCCGGGGCGGTAACCCGGCAGGCGTGGTGCTGGACTCCGCCGGTATCGACGAGGCGACGATGGCCGCCACCGCGGCCGAAGTCGGGTACTCGGAGACGGCGTTCGCCGTCCCGCGCCCGGACGGGTCGCTCGACATCCGGTACTTCAGCCCCCAGACCGAGGTCCCGTTCTGCGGCCACGCCACCATCGCGACGGCGGTCGCACACGCCTCCCGGCACGGCGTCGGCCGCCTGCTGCTGCACACCAAGGTGGGCAGCGTTCCCGTGACCACATCGACCGCCCCCGACGGTTCCGTCACGGCCACCCTGGTCAGCGTCGAGCCCCGCACCGCGGACCTCACCGACGCCGACCTCGTCGAACTCCTCGCCGCCCTCCGCTGGTCCGCGGCCGACCTCGACCCGGCTCTGCCGCCCCAGGTCGCCTACGCCGGCGCCTGGCACCCGGTCATCGCCGCCGCCGACCGGGCGCGCCTGGCCGACCTCGACTACGACATGCCGGCACTCAACGCCCTCATGGCGCGCCGGGGTTGGACGACGATCGCCCTCGTGCACCGCGAGTCGGACACCGTCTTCCACGCCCGCAACCCCTTCCCGCCGGGCGGCGTCGTCGAGGACCCGGCCACCGGTGCGGCGGCCGCGGCCCTCGGCGGATACCTCCGCGCCAACGGGCTCGTCGCGCCGCCCACGGTACTGACCGTCCACCAGGGCGTGGACATGGGCCGCCCGAGCCTCCTGACGGTGGGTATCCCGGCGGCCCCGTCCAGCGGCATCGAGGTGACGGGCACGGCGGTTCCCCTCTCCTGAACGGGCCCCGGCCACCGGGCGTCGTCCTCGGACACCTGGAGGAGGATCTCGATCTCCACCGGCGAGTCGAGCGGCGGGATGTTCATGCCGACGGCGCTGCGCGCGTGCCGACCCGACCGGCCGAACACCTCGACGAGCAGGTCACCCGCCCCGTCCACCACCTCGGCCTGCCGGACGAACCCGGGGGCCGAGGACACGTACCCCACGACCGTCACCACCTGGACCACCCTCCAGAGGGGGTACCACCGAGTCGGCGGCCGCCAGCGCCGCCAGCACGCACTGCCTGCTCAGTTCCCGGGCCCGCTGCGGCGAGATCTCCGCCCCGACCCTCCCGGTCGCGGTCATCCGCCCGTCGGTCAAGGGGATCTGCCCGGAGACGAAGACGTACGCGCCGCTGCGTACGGCCGGCACGTACGCCCCCTTGGGCGCGCCCACCTCCGGCAGTCGCAACCCGAGCCCGGCCAGCCTTCGGCGGATGACGGCGCTCACAAGTCCCTCCCGCTGCCTGGACGAAGAGCATGGGTCGTTCGAGGTCGCGGCGCGCGCTGCCCTGGCCGCCGTGCCGCCGTCGACGCCGGTGGTGGCGGTGGTGGCGCCGTCGTCGGGCAACCACGCCCTGTTCATCGGCCAGGCGACCGATCTCGTCGGGACCGGCAGCTCGGCCTCCCCTCGCCGGAGCGAGTCGGGGCCGACCCACCCCATGCGGCGCGGGCCACCGAGATGAAACGATTCACCATGATCTGAGCGAACATGGCCGAAAAAGAGAGGCTTGCCCGGAACCATCCGTCTGCTCCTTACGTCACGGGTAGAGAGAAATGCCGCGCCGACGGACTCGCAGGACTCTTCGGGGGTCATCCGTCGGCCGACGGAAGGGGTTCAGGTGATGTCACGCAAGCGTCTCGCCCTCGCCGCCGCCGGACTTGCTCTGGCGGCCGGGCTCGTCGCGCCCTCGGTCGCGATCGCGGCCCCGGCCGCCGCCCAGGTCCACGCCACCGCCAACAAGTGCAGCGGCTGGAAGGAGATCCACATCAAGGGCGGCGCCGCCAAGTACATGGAGTGCACGAAGAAGGTCAACGGCACGTCGTACGCCTCCGGGGCCTTCTACCTGTGGGACACCAAGCACGACGGCAAGGCCGTGCAGGCGTACGCGGAGACCGACTACAACCACTGGTACGGCGACGACGTGACCTGGGAGCACTTCTACGGCTGGGGTGACGACAAGCACGGCAGCCCGAAGATCACCACCGGCTGGCACCGGGGCAACGACTTCGGCCTGGTGATCGAGCTGAAGTGACGACCGCGTCGTCCTGACGACCGGGACCGCCCGGCGCGCGCCGGATCACGCGCCGGGCGGTCCCGCCCCGTCGGTACGGTCGCCGAACCGCCGTCCGGACTTCCGCGCGCGTCTCCCGGGCCACGAGGGGAGCTGGGGCTCGTCGGCCCGTTCCCCGGACTCACACCCGCCAAAGGCGAGTTGGGCCGCGCGGCACGGGGACGCAGGACGTCGGCCGAAGCTCACGGCGCGTCGGTCCGGGCTCCGGGCTGGTGCCGCCGGGCCGGTCAAGGCGGCTTTCAGGGCACCGCTTTCGCGTAGGTGGTGATGGTGAGGCCGGAGTCGAAGGTCCGCGTGCCGGCCACGGCGAAGTCCGTCGGGGCGAAGGGACCGTCGACCGGTCGGCGATCCCCAGCAGCTCCCGTGCGGGGATGGGCATGGTCTCGGGGAAGTCCGCCAGGATCGCGGCGGCTTCCTCGCCGCCGAACGGGAAGAAGTCGTACTGACCGTCGGGACCGGCGATGCGGCCGTCGAGGGTGGCGGCGACGTAGCAGGTCAGCTTGCGCAAGGGCTGCTCCTCGTCGGGAGAGGGATCCGCGGACGGTCAGGCGGCGCCGCCGGAGCGGCGGTCCGGCCGCGTGGCCCCCAGGTCCGGTGGGCAATTCCGCGGTACCGCCGGGGACTTGCCGCAAGTCCAAGTCCCCTGGCGCGCTGTACCTTGACCGTGGAAAGGCCGGTCGCGCCCCTTTCGGCTCCGGTCCGCTGATGACGGGCGGGCACGCGCCGGCGCTCCGTCGGAACCCTCCGTACCGAACCGCCTGCCCGCCTTCCGGGCCGCTGGAGCCTCCCGCAGGGCGGGGCGGCGGCGATCCCGCGCGGCGCGCGGAAGCTCCGCTGAGCCGAGTGTCTGCCTTCCTCGCGCGTCCGTACGGGGAAACACGGCGCCACGCGCCGGCCGGGTTACCGTCGAACGGCACGGGACGCGGGCGTACGGAGGTGTGGTGATGTCGGCAGCAGGGTCGCGCTCCGCCTCGGTACCCCTGCCGGTCGTCCTCGCCCTCGCCCTCGCCTTCACGGTCACGGTCGTCGACCCGCTGGTGCTCAACCTGAACATGCCGCAGGTGAGCCGGGCGCTCCATGTGCCGCCCCAGGCGATCGGGCTGCTGGGCGGAGCGGCGACGCTGGTGATGGCCGCCTCCGTCCTCGCCGCGGGCAGGCTCGGCGACACGGTCGGGCTCAAACGGCTGCTGCGGCTGGGACTGGTCGTCGTGACGGTCGTCGACCTGCTGTCCGCCCTGTCCCCCGGTTACGGCTTCCTGATGGCGATGCGTTTCCTGGCCGGGCTGGGGATGACGGCGCTGCTGGGAGTGCCGCTGGCCCTGCTGAAGGTGTCCGTGCCGGCGCAGAGACGACCGGTGGCCATCGGCCTCCTGATGGCCGTGGACGTGGTCCTGTGCGGGCTGCTCCCCGCCTTCGCGGGATGGGCGGTGACGGCGGTCGGCTGGCGGTTCCTGTTCCTGATCGCCCCCCTGCTGTGCCTGGTCTCGCTCTGGTTGACGACCCGGTACGTCCCGGAGTCCCCCGTCCGCCGGGGCGGTCGCGTCGACGTGCCCGGTGTCACGCTGGTCGGGGTGACCCTGCTGGCCCTCGTCGTCGGGCTCGCGGCGGCGCAGAACGGTGTCTCCCGGCCCGAGACCTGGGTGCCGCTGATGATCAGTGCGGTCGCCGCCGCGCTGTTCGTGCGCCACGCGCGCCGGGCTCCGGAACCCGCCGTGGATCTGGCGCTGTTCCGCAGCGCGCCCTTCGGGGTGGCCCTGGCCGCGACCCTGACGCTGAACTTCCTGATCGCGGGGCTCGGCATCGTCCTCGGGCAGTTCGGCAGCGTCGTGCTGTCGATGTCCCCCGAGGCCATCGGCCTGCTGTACCTGCCCGGGACACTGCTGATCGCCGGTGCCGTGATCCTGGCCGGCCACCTGGTCGGGAAGTACTCCCCGAGGCCGGTCATGGTCACCGGCCTGCTCGTGATGGCGGCGAGCGGTTTGCTGACGGCGGGCACCGCCAGCCCCACCATGGCGGTGTGGCTGCTGGTGCTCGCCACATGGCTGTGCAACCTCGGCTCGGTCGTCGCCTCCGCATCGGTGTCCGAGACGGTGCTCTCCCAGGCACCCGCCGGGCAGTCCGGCACGGTGGCCTCCGTCCAGATGGCCTTCGCGGTGAGCGGCGCCGCGTTCGGCCCCACCGTGTACCTCCTGCTTCTCAACCAGTTCTTCCAGCGGGAGTGGATGGCGGACGCGAGGACGCGCGGACTGACGGTGACCCGGGCCGCGCGGGCCGTGGACGCCGTGCGCAGCGGCATGGCCCAGAGCCCGGGAGGCACCGTCTACGACCCGAACCTGCTCCGGCAGGCTTCGGGACTGGACCTCGGGCTCGACTTCGCCGGCGGGCTGCGGCTCACGATGCTGACGGTGAGCGTCCTGCCGCTCGTCGTGGCGGTGGCGGCCCTCCTGCTGATGCCCCGCCGCAGAAGGCGTCGGGCGCACCGCACCGCGTGAGCCGCGGAGGACTTCCGCGGTCGCCGCCATGCGTCGAGGACTCGGTTCCCCGTCAGGACGCGGACGGACCCGGTCCGCTGTCGCTCCGGGTCGGCGGCGGGCCCGCGGCCCAGGCGACGGCTTCGTCGAGTTCGGCGTACGGGAACTGCCGTACCTCGGCACGGACGAAGTGGTTCGCGAAGTGCGGCACGAGTCCGGCGAGCTTCGCGTCGGCCGCCAGCGCGACCTTCCTCACCTTTCGGTGGTGGTCGCGGACGAAACGTACGTGCCCGAGCAGGCCCGCGATGTTCTCCCATCCGGGGAAGTCACGGGCGTGCACCACCACGCCGGCCAGTGCGTCGTGGGTTTCGAGCCAGTTGTCGACGGTCTGCGCCAGCGCGTCGAAGTCCTGGGCGCGCAGGGGCTGTTCGACGTCGACCACCAGAACCTCGGACTCGGGAAGGAGGCGGTGGGACACACCGGGCCCTTCGGGGAGCGAGGCCAGCCAGTCCAGTGCCTCCGCGCGATCGTCCACGTCGAAGACGCGCACGGGGCAGGGGATCAGGAAACTCGCGAGCCGGGTCCACTCCCGGATCCAGCGGATGTCGGTGACGACGGCACATCCCTCGAACAGGCGCATCGCGCCGAGCCCGACCTTGAGATCCTCCCAGCCGGCCGCAGGGGTGAACGACCGGAACTCGGGACCGCACTCCCACAGGAGCCTGATGCGGCGCCCCTCCCTGCGCGCGTCCTCGACGAGCGGCTCGATCACCGCCTTGTAGTCGTCCCTCGACACCGTGCCGATCGCCTTGACCACGTCGACGTTCGAGGGTGCGTCCTGGGCTCTTTCCAGCATTCGGTCCGCCTCTCTGCGCCGGCGCCCGTCGCTGCCGGCTGGATCGACACTGCGGATCTCTTCCAGGTGGTGGGCCGCTGACCTGGGCTCAGGTGCGGCTTCGCGGGCAGGCCGCGTGACCGACCACCCGCGAGGCGACCGATCCGAGGAACGGACGCCCGAAGCCGCCCATGCCCTGCGCGCCGAGCACGATCGTATGGGCGTGCTCCGCCTCGGCCGGCGACACCGCCGCCGGGGCGCCGGCCGGGAGGGCGGATGTCACTTCCAGGTCCGGATGGGTCTCCCGCACGATGGCGGTGGCCTCGGTCGTGACACTCTCGTCCCAGTCGCTCGCCTCCCAGGCGTGCCCCTCTCCGGTCGTCGCGTGCGAGTGGAGTGGGGGCAGGACGTGAACAATGCGCAAGGGGCACCGGCGCGGCTTCACCTCGTGGGCGGCCCGCACCAGGGCTCGCAGACTTCGCCCGGAGCCGTCGACTCCGACCGTGATCGGATCGGTCATCGCCTTCTCCCGTTATGCCGGTGCCGTCGTTCGCCGCTCGATGTCGTGGCTCCTACCAGTTCACGCCTGATCGTGACGACTTGCCCACCCGGCGGCACGGCGGGCGAGGCCGGCGACGCGGGTGGCCGGCCGCGGCGCGGAGGAGGCACGTGCGCGCCGGCCCGGGGCGGGGCGGACTCCCGGCGGAATTGCGGTGCGCCGGGTGGCGGGGATGCTGGAGGCGACACGGCGGAACCGGCTCCGCCGGCTCGGGCGAGGAACGGGACATGTCCGACACCGCGCACATCGTGAGCGATGTGATGACCACGCCCGCGGTGGCCGTCGGGCGCGGCACCCGCTTCAAGGAGATCGTGCGCGGCATGGAGCAGCGGCACATGAGCACCCTGCCTGTGGTGGGGGACGACGGGCAGGTCGTCGGTGTGGTCTCCGAGGCCGACCTGCTGCCCAAAGAGGCATTCAGCGGCCGTCGGCTCACCCGCTTCGAGCGGATCGCGCGTCGGTCCGATCTGGCTCGGGCGGAGGCGCTGACGGCGGAGGAGCTGATGACCACGCCGGTCGTCACGGTCCGACCGGACGACACCCTCGCCCAGGCGGCCCGTCTCATGTCCGTGAAGCACGTCAAATGGCTTCCCGTGGTCGACGACGAACACCGACTGCGGGGCGTCGTGAGCCGCGGCGACCTGCTGAAGGTCTTCCTGCGATCGGACGAGGCCATCGAGGAGGAGGTCCGCCGCACCGTGGTTTCCTACCTGTTCCCCGATCTCGCCCACGCCGTCCAGGTGTCCGTGCGCGACGGAATCGTCACGCTCCGCGGACCCGTGCACGACACGTCGCTCATCTGGGTCGCCGAGCGCCTCAGTCGCGCCGTGGAGGGCGTGGTGGGCGTCGAGGCCCGGCTCACCGGCACGGCCGCCGCGCCGGGCGGGCCCGCGACCACGCGGTGACCCGCGGGGGTCTCGTGGTGGTTTCCCTGAAGGGAGGCGGACCGGAGCGCCTCGTGCGTCCCCCTGCCGGTACCCGGGCCGCCCGGTCACGGCATCGCGCACGCCCGGACGCCGTACCGTGCCGCGCTGGGTACCGCCGCGGACCTCGCCGCCCACCGGGGAGCCGCCGACCTGTCGGCCGTCGAGCCGGACGCCGGGCGCGGCAGCAAAACCGTTTTGCACCTTTCCCCCCGAGCGGTCACGGTCGGACTGAGACCAGGAGCACGACATCCGGCGGCGATCACCATGTCCGACGTCACGACCACCGACCTGTACGAAGTGACCATGGCCATGTCCTACCTCCGGGAGGACATGCGGGCCCCGGCCACCTTCAGCCTCTTCGTCCGTGAGCTCCCGCCCGGCCGGGGCTTCCTGGTCGCCGCGGGTCTGGAGTCGGCGCTGGACTTCCTCGCCCACTACCGCGTGGAGCGCGAGGACGTCGAAACATTCGCGGAGGCCCTGCACCGCCCCGTCCGGGATCTCGAACCGCTCCTCGGCCTCGCCTTCGAGGGCGAGGTCCGCGCGGTCCCGGAAGGGCACGTGGTGTTCGGCGGTGAGCCGCTGCTGGAGGTGACCGCCCCGCTGCCGCAGGCGCAGCTCGTGGAGACCTACCTGCTGAACCAGCTCTGCCACCAGACGGCCGTGGCGTCGAAGGCGGCACGATGCGTCCTGGCCGCCGCCGGCAGACCGGTCATCGACTTCTCGCTGCGCCGCACACACGGGCCGGGGGCAGGGATGCAGGCCGCCCGGCTGGGCGCCATGGTGGGCTTCGCCGGGACCAGCAACGTCGCCGCCGCCGCCTCCCTGGGCATTCCTGCCTCGGGCACCATGGCCCACTCCTACGTCGAGGCCTTCCCGAGCGAGGAGGAGGCGTTCCGCGCCTTCGCGCGCTGTCACCCCGGACCGGTCACCCTGCTCGTCGACACCTACGACACGGAGGAGGGCGTGCGCGTCGCCTCCCGCGTCCTGAACGATCTCCGGCACGGCCCCGGCTGCGCGATCCGCCTGGACAGCGGCGACCTCGACGCGCTCTCGCGCCGGGCACGCGCCCTTCTCGACGGCGCCGGGCTGGCCGACGTGCGGATCGTGGCCAGCGGCGGACTGGACGAGTACGGCGTGGACCGGCTGGTACACGCGGGTGCCCCGATCGATGTGTACGCGGTGGGAACGCGGGTGGGCGTGGCGGCGGACGCCCCCTATCTGGACGCCGCGTACAAGCTCGTCGAATACGACGGCCGTCCGGTGATGAAGCTGTCCTCGGCCAAGGTCACGGCCCCGGGTCGCAAGCAGGTCTTCCGCCGCGCCGGACGGCCCGACGTGGTCGCCCTCGCGGTGGAGGAGCCACCGGGTCCCGCCCAGCCGCTGCTGCGCACGGTCATGCGGCACGGGCGCCGGACCTGCGCGCCGGGCCACTGGCAGGACGCGCGTGAGCGATTCCGTGACGACATCGCCCGTCAGCCCGATTCGGCGCGCCGGATCCGGGACCCCGAGCCGGTCCGACCGGTCTCGTCCCCGGCCCTCGCGGAGCTGACCGCCTCGGTGCGAGCCGACATCGAAGCCCGTCTGCGGCCCGCGCACCGCGCCGCGCCCCCGGACAGGCCGGTGCACCGGTCGTCCGCGCCGCCGGTGCGTGCCCGGCGACCCGCTCCGCGCGGCGGGGGGCCGGCAGCCATGGCACGGTCGGCGGCTCGCGCGTCGGCGAAGCGGAACGAACGGGCCGTGGTGGGACCCGACGCGATCGGCGGTTCGATGCGCGCCCGCGTCGGCGACGAGATCGTCGTACGGGGAACCACGGCCGGGGTCGTCGCCCGGGACGGTGAGATCGTCGGTCTCCGTCGTCCGGACGGCAGCCCGCCCTACGACGTGCGCTGGCTCGACAACGGACGGGTGACCCTGTACTTCCCCGGCTCCGACGCGTTCATCAGGCATCTGGTGACCGGAGACGACGACGTGACGGCCCGGTGAGCGCCGGCGGATCGTGGCGGCCGTCCCGGCCCGACCCCTCGGACCGCACCGGCGTGGGCCGCCGTCGGGGCCGCATCCGCCGGCTGCCGCGCGCAGACCGCGCGGCGCCGGGCCGTCGCGGCCATGACGGCTCTCGGGCCGCGCCGGGATGCTCCGTCCCCTACCCTCCGTCGTCCCGCTCGTGTGCCTGTCGTACCGAAGCGGCGATCCGGTCGATCAGCTCGGGCAGGGCCGAGCGCACCGCTTCGCTCATGCGGGCGCCGAGTTCCATGTCAGCCACCTCCACGGCGTGCACCACGAGCCTCGGCGGCAGCCGGTCCAGGGCTTCCGCCAGCGCGAGGCACTCCCCCAGACCGAACGCGTGCGTACTCGCCGCACCCTTCGCTCGCGAGGCCGCCTCCGCCGCCGTGAGGGTGTGCACCCTCCCTGGCCGGGCCGGCCTCGCCCGCAGGGCTTCCGCCACGACCACCGTGTCCGCGCCGCGCCACAGTTCGAGCACGCGCGCGGGCTCTCCGTCGCTGACCGCGAGAACGGTTCCGTCGGGGACACGGCCGCGCAGGGCCTCCACCGCCGCCGGACCGACTCCGTCGTCACCGCGCAGGGGATTGCCCACGCCGATCACCACGACCCGTCCGCTCATGCGCGTTCCACGGTCAGGTCGAGGAAGTGGGCGGCACAGGAGATGCAGGGGTCGTGGTTGCGGATGGCCCGTTCGCACAGCCGGGTGAGCTCCTCGTCGTCGGCTGCGGGCCCGGCCCTGTCCAGGCGTGCCTGCACGGCCCTGCGCACATCGTCCTCGATGGCCGTCTGGTTCTGCGCCGTGGGCGGGACGATGCGGGCCTCGGTGACGGTGCCGTCCGCGGTGAGCGCGTAGCGGTGGTACAGCAGGCCCCGGGGTGCCTCGGTGGCTCCGAAACCGACGCCCCGGCGCGGCGGGACCTCGACGGCCGGCCGCGGAGGGCGTTCGTATCCGCCGATGATCCGCAGGCTCTCCTCGACGGCCTGCACCACCTCGACGGCCCGTACGACGATGCTGCGGAAGGGGTTGTCGCAGCGCGCGCCGGTGGCCGGGTCGCCGAGGCCGGCGTCCCGCGCCGCCTCGGCGGCCAGGGGGTGCAGCCACCGACCGCTGATCGCGTAGCGGGCCAGCGGGCCGGTGAGGTGGCGGCGGCCGTCGAGCAGGGCCGTCAGGGCGGTGGAGTGGGGCACCTGCCCTTCCCGCACGTGCCGTTCGAAGTCGGACGGCGGGAACTCGCGGAGCGCCGGGCCGTCGCCGTCGGCCGCCATGACCGCCGGTGTCCCCGAGTCGATGGCGTAGCGGCCGGGGTCGCGCAGGGCGAAGAGGTCGTGGTCGCACACCGCGTCGGGGAAATCGAACGCCGCCACCCAGCGGACGGTCTCCAGCGCGTCGTCCCGGGCCTGCCGCAGCCGTTCCGCCAGCGGACGCAGTTCGTCCGGTGCCGGGGTCCGGTAGAAACCGCCGATGCGGACGTTGACCGGATGGATGGGACGGCCGCCGAGCTGTTCGAGGATCGCGTTCCCGGTCTGTTTGAGTCTCAGGCCGCGCTCGACCGCGGCTCGTCGGCCACGGGCCAGCTCCACGACGTCGGCACAGCCGAGGAAGTCCGGGGCGTGCAGCAGGTAGACGTGGAGGGTGTGGCTCTCGATCCACTCGCCGCAGTACAGCAGGCGGCGCAGGTCCGCGAGGGGGCCGTCCACCACGGCACCGCAGGCGTCCTCGATCGCCCGGCAGGCGCTCATCTGGTAGGCGACCGGGCAGATGCCGCAGATGCGAGCGGTGATGTCGGGAGGCTCCGCGTGGCCCCGGCCGGCCAGGAAGGCCTCGAAGAAGCGCGGCGGCTCGTAGATGCGCAGCCGCGTCTGCGTGACCCGGTCCCCCTCGACGCGCAGGTGGAGGGCGGCCTCGCCTTCCACCCTGGCCAGCGCGTCCAGTCGCAGGACGCGGGTTGCGCGACGGTTCATGCGGGCCTCTCCGGGCGGGTGTCCGTCAGGATCCTTCAGCCGGAGGATCTCGGCGTTCCTCGGCCGCTAGCTCGGGTACGGGTGCATACTCCGGTGACGCGGCGTTGAAGGTGCGGAAGACACGCTGGATGTCCCGCTCGCTCATCCCGTCGCGGCGCAACTGCGCGACCATCGAGCGCAGGTCGGGCTTGTCGGACGGTCCGAAGCAGCCGTAGCAGCCGCGTCCGTAGGCGGGGCAGAGGGCACCGCAGCCCGCGTGCGTGACCGGGCCCAGGCAGGGGGTGCCGTGGGCGACGGTGACGCAGGTCGTGCCGCGTCTCTTGCACTCGAAGCAGACGCTGTGGCCGGGAATCCGGGGTTTGCGTCCGGCCAGGTGGGCGGTGACGACTTCGAGGAGCTGGCCGCGGTCGATGGGGCAGCCGCGCAGTTCGAAGTCGACCGGCACATGGGCCGAGATCGGTGTCGAGGTCGCCAGTGTGGAGATGTACTCCGGCCGCGCGTAGACCGCGGCGAGGAAGTCGTCGACGTCGGCGAAGTTGCGCAGTGCCTGGATGCCGCCCGCGGTGGCGCACGCGCCGATGGTCACCAGGTACCGGGAGACGCGGCGGACGTGCCGGATCCGCTCGGCGTCCTCGGCGGTGGTGATCGACCCCTCGACCAGGGAGAGGTCGTACGGTCCCCGGCCCTCCAGCCGTGCGCGTCCCCCGTCGGCGCCCTCGGCCGGGGTCATCTCCAGGAAGTGGTCGATCCGTACGCGTTCGGTGAGGCCGAGGAGTTCGTCCTCGCAGTCCAGGAGCGTCAGCTGGCAGCCGTCGCAGGAGGCGAACTTCCACACGGCGAGCGTCGGCCGCGGGTCGGTGGCCGGTACGGGCTGGAGGGTCATGTCACAACTCCCTCACGAGGAGCAGGTGCGCGACGCGGTCGTAGCCCACCACCGGTCCGTCACGGCACAGCAGCAGCGGGCCGAGCTGGCAGTGGCCGCAGTGGCCGGTGGCACAGCGCATGTTGCGCTCCAGGGACACCTGGACATGGTGCGGGGCCAGCCCTCGTGCCACGAGATCGCGTGCGGTGTGACGCATCATCACCTCGGGTCCGCACACCAGCGCGCGGGTCCGTCCGGGACGCAGGTCGAGGTGGTCCAGGAGGGTGGTGACCACGCCCACCGCGCCCCGCCAGCCCGGTCCCGGCCGGTCGACGGTCACCTCCGCCCG
Organism: Streptomyces hygroscopicus subsp. hygroscopicus; assembly: GCF_030269125.1. GTDB lineage: Bacteria > Actinomycetota > Actinomycetes > Streptomycetales > Streptomycetaceae > Streptomyces > Streptomyces hygroscopicus_C. The sequence goes on from NZ_BSSM01000022.1 coordinate 69,147, forward strand.
CGCCGCGTCCCGCCAGCTCCCGATCTCGTCCCGGTAGAGCAGATCGGCGGGGGTGCGAGCGCCTGCCAGGACCGCGAGCCGGCCGTACGCGTCCCGCCGGTCCAGGACCGCGTGGACGACGGGACGCAGCGGAGCCAGCCCGATGCCGCCGGCGATCACCAGGACGTCGTGGCCGGCCGCCGCACCCAGGTCCCAGCCGGTGCCGTACGGCCCGCTGAGCCCGACGGTGTCGCCGGGGCGCAGCCGGTACAGCGCGGTCGAGACCGCACCCACGGCGCGCACGGTGTGCACGAGTCCTCCGTGGCCGCCGCGCAGGGAACTGACCGAGACGGGCACGTCGCCCACCCCGAACGCGTAGATCATCGCGAACTGACCCGGCGAGAAGGGGGCGAGCCCCTCTCCGGCCGGTACCAGCTCGATCGACCGGGTGTCGCCGGTCTCGGCCCGGCTGTCCACGACGCGGTACGGCAGCGGGGGCACCACGGTGCTCACGACGGCTCCGGGTCCGGCCGCTCGGGCCGCGTCCAGTCGTGCAGGGCGGCCGCTTCCTCGGTGATGTCGATACCGACGGGGCACCACACGATGCAGCGTCCGCATCCCACGCAGCCGGACGACCCGAACTGGTCGTACCAGGTGCCGAGTTTGTGGGTCATCCACTGCCGGTAGCGGCTGCGCGCGGAGGCGCGGACCGGCCCGCCGTGGAGGTTGGAGAAGTCCAGGTCGAAACAGGAGTCCCACAGGCGCCAGCGCTCCGCGTGGTCGCCGGTGAGGTCGGTGACGTCCTCGGTGGTGGTGCAGAAGCAGGTGGGGCAGACCATGGTGCAGTTGCCGCAGGTCAGGCACCGCCCGGCGACGTCGTCCCAGCGGGGCGCGTCGAGCGTTCCGGCCATCAGCTCCCGCAGGTCGGCCTCGGGCATCGACCGTCCCATGCGGTCCGCGGCGGCCGTGACACCGGCGCGGGCCGTCTCCCGGGTCTCCGCGTCGGCCGGACGAGTGGGCAGTTCGGCGAGGATCTCCGCGCCTTCCCGGCTCCCGCTGCGCACCCAGAAACGGTGGCCGCGCGCATCGGCCACTTCGGTCATCACCAGGTCGTGGCCGGGACCGGCCGCGGGTCCGGTGCCCATCGAGGCACAGAAGCAGGTGGCACCGGGCTCGGTGCACTCGACCACGATCAGCAGGGCTCCGGAGCGGCGCCCTTCGTAGCCGGGATCGCGGTACGCCCCGCCGGTCAGCACCCGGTCCTGGACCGCGATGGCCCGCAGATCGCAGGGGCGCACCCCCAGGAAGGCGTATCGGGGCGGCGTGCCCCGGTCGGCCGTGAGGACCAGCTCGCCCTCCACCCGGTCGGCGCTCCACTCCCGGACCCGCGACGGATGCAGGAACGACTTCCACGACTGGGGGCCCGCCGCATGGGCGAAGGCCGCGCCGTCCGAGCGCTCCCGCAGCCGGTACCGCCCCGCCTCCAGCTCGACACCCCATCCGTAGGGCAGCTCGTCGGCCGAGGTCAGTTCCGCGAGTACGATCGCGCCGTCCCGCGCCGTGGGTCCCACCACGGTGAAACCGCGCCGGATCAGTACGTCCACGAGCGCCGCCAGTCCGTCCTTGCCCATGACGAGTCCGTCGGGTCCGGGCGGCCGGGCGGCGTTCACATCGGCGTCGGCAGTCATGACCGGCCTCCTTCAGCGCAGCACCGCCGTCCCCCCAAGCCCACGATCGCAGCATTTCGGGTGCCCCGTCGCGCCGAGGAGCCGCGGGCACGCGCGCGGGGCGCATCGGTCCTGGGCGATCAGCGCGCCCGGCCGTGCGGTGGGAGGACATACGTGTGGCCCTCCCGCCCCCACTCCCCGTACTCCGGCGTCCGGCCGGCGTCCATGGCCCGCAGGCAGGGGCGGCCGATGTGTGCGTAGACCAGCCGTTCGATCCGGTGTCCGGCCGCCTCCGCGTCGACCTCCCGCACGGGGGCGTGCCCGCCCGCTCCCCCGCGGAAGCGGATGGGGCGGTCCCAGCACGAGGCTTCCGCGAACATCAGGTCCGCGCCCTGCGCCCAGGCCGGGAAGCTCCGGAACTCCGGGGCCCACACCACCACCCCCGACGCTGCCTCGATGCGGTAGCCGCACGTGGGACGGGAGGTGTGCGCGACCGGCAGCGCCCTGATGCGCAGACCTCCCACGTCCGCGTCCGTCATCCGCGGCACCAGCCCGCGCTCGGCGGCGAGCCGCCGCAGGGCGGAGCGCAGCTCGGCCCGCTCGTCGGTGACGAGCCAGGCGTCCAGGCGGCCCTCCGGCGGCTCCGCACCGGGGCCGCCGTCGAAGGCGACCCGATGGACACCACAGGCGACCAGCAGCCCGGCCGGTGCGAAGCGTGGCGACGCCATGGCGCCCACGCCGAGCAGCGTGAGCCGGAGGCGGGGCACCATGGCGGTTCACCTCCTGGGAGTCCTCGGCGGGCGTCTCGAACGAGGGCGGCCGTGGACCGGGTCCGTCCGGCACGGACCGGTACCTTCGCCCGCGCCGCCCGTGGGCGAACCGCGCCCACCGCGTTCGCCGGGATCAGTCCGGCTCCGTGCGGGGGCGGCGGAAGACCGGGGCCTGACCGGTCCCCCACGGGCGTACGGCGGCCAGCGCCTGGGCGACGGCGGAGTCCAGCGCACCGCTGGTGTCGACCGGGACGGCTTCGGGCCACGGCGACTCCCTGCCGGCCATGGCGGCGGCGATCTCGGGGCCGGCGTCGGACGCGCCGGGGGCGCGTGTGCTCAGGCGGGCCGCCGAGACGTCGCCCGGCACATGGCAGTGGAGCGCGACGAGGTCGGCGGCGGCGCGGTCGGCCATCCGGATCGCGGCCTCCCGCTGTGCGCCGTCGGACCAGGTGGCGTCGAGGACGACCGATTCACCGGAGGCGAGCAGGGCGGCCGCGCGGTCGAGCAGGGCGGCGTACGTCCTGGCCGTCCACTCGGGCGTGTACAGCCCCTCGCCGTAGCCGGCCGCCGCGGACTGCTCCGCCGGGATCCCCGCCAGCTCCTTGCGGACGCGGTCGCTGCTGAGCAGGGTGACCCCCAGCCGGTCGGCCAGGGCTCCGGAGAGTGTCGACTTCCCGCTGCCCGGAAGTCCCCCGACGAGGGTGAGGCCGACCGCCGAGGTACGCAGGTGGCGCAGGGTCATGGAGACGAGCCGCCGCGCCGCCGGCTCGGCGTCGGGGGCGCCCTGGCGGGACCGGATCACCGCGACCTTGGCGCGGACGAAGGCGCGGTAGGCGACGTAGTGGTGCCAGAGCGAAGGGGGCGCGGGGTCCCCCGAGTACTCGCCGTACCGGGCGAGGAAGTACGCCGCGGCGTCCGGGGCGCCGAGGCGTTCGAGGTCCATGGCGAGGAAGGCGGCGTCGTCCAGGCCGTCGACGTAGCGGAGACGGTCGTCGAACTCCAGACAGTCCAGCACCCGGGGGCCGTCGTCGAGGCAGAAGACGTCCTCGGCGAGGAGGTCGCCGTGGCCGTCGACCACCCGCCCCTGCTGGACACGGGCCTCGAACAGCCGCTCGCGACCGGCGAGATAGCGGCGCACCAGCCGCTCGACCCGCGTCAGGTCGTCGGCCATGACGTCGTCCACGGCCAGGGCGCGGACCTGTGCGAAACTCGCCTCCCACCGTGCCGACAGCGCGTCCCGCGTGCCTTGTTCGTCCACGTCACGGCCGCGGGGCGCGGCCGCGTGCCAGGCGGCCAGGTGCCGGGCGACGGTCCGCAGGACGTCGTCCACGGGGGCTCCCGAGCGGACGAGGCGGGAAAGGCGGCGCTCCTCCGGCATGCGGCGCATCACCACGAGCGGTTCGGGCGTTTCCGCCTCCGGGCTGCGGAATTCGCCCAGGCCCACGTAGACATCGGGCGCGAAGCGGCGGTTGAGGGTGATCTCCCGCTCGCACGCGGCCCGGCGCGCCGCGACCGTGGTGTAGTCCAGGAAGCCGAGAGCGACCGGCTTCTTCGCCTTGTAGGCCCGCTCGCCGACGAAGAAGAGCGTCGCGGTGTGGGTCTCGCACACGCCTGCGCCCGGCGGCGGCTCAGCGTCGTGCCCGACAGCGGATGTGCCGGGCCGGGGCTCGCGGAGGCCGGGATCGGTCATGAGGATCGACGCCCGTGGGGGACGGCGGCCCGCGCCACCGGACCGGGGCGGGACGCGGCGCCCGTACGGCGCCGGTGGCTCCCTCGCGGGCCCGTCGCGCGCACCACGTCGGCGCGCGCGAGAGGTCCGCGCCCTTCGGCCCCGTCCGCGGCCGCGCGTGCGGCGGTCACGCTTCCGGGCGAACCGTCGAGGCCCGTGATGACAGTGGGTGGCAAGGCGCGGCCTCCGTCTCGTCAGGAACGCGGGAGGGCGGGACGAGCGACGAGCCCGACGGTTCGGATGGTCCGGACGTCATCCGTGTACCGGGCGCGACGCGTTCTCCTCTCCGAGGATCCCCCGGTCCTCCGTGCGGCGCACGTGGACCTGCGCGGAGGAGGCCGGCACGGGGGCGGGGACGACCGGGAGATCCCGGCCGCGACGAAGGCGCCGAGGCGCAGTGCGGTGGCTCGCTTCCTATGCTCGGAGGGTGAGGGCTCCGGAGGAGTCCACGACCGCCGCCGGGACCGGGACCGCGGTCCTCCCCCGCTGTTCTCGAAAGCGATGACCGATGACGGAGCCGACGTCCGGGACCGGGGGCGCCGACCCGTCACCGGCGTTCCGCTCCTGGCCGGGCCGGCTGGGGTGGCTGCTCTCGGCGCTGGTCCTCGCGGCCGCGACCGTGGTCGCGCTTTCCCGGCGGCGCGAACTCGCGGAGGCGTACCACCTGATCACGCGTGTCCGCCTGCCGGGTCTCGCGGCAGCGGTGGCGCTGGAGGCGGCGTCCGTCGTGTGTTTCGCCGCTGGGCCGCGCTGGCTGCTGCGGGCGGGCGGGGTGTGGTGGAGCCTGCGCCGGATGACCTGCGCCACGATGGCCGCGAACGCGCTGGCGGGCACGCTGCCGGGCGGCGCGGCCTTCTCCGCGGCGTGGCTGTCGCAGTACGTGTCCCGGCGCGGCGCGGGCCAGGTGCTGGCGCTCGCCGTCCTGGTCGCCGCCGGCACCGCCTCCGCCCTGAGCCTGTTCCTCCTGCTGTTCCTCGGTCTGGTCACGGCCGGACCGGCCGGCCCCGCCGCCTTCGTACGCCCGGTGCTCGCCGTGCTCCTGGTGGCCCTCGCCGCGGGGCTCGTCCTCCTGGGCCTCTGCCGTTGGGCGGCCTTCCGGCGTCTGCTGCGGCGCGTCTGGACGTACGGCGGCGCGCGGTACGGGCGGGTCCGGCGGGTGGAGTCGGATCTGGGTCGTCTGGTCGGCCAGGCTCGCCGCGTGCAGCCCGGACTGCTTCCGTGGCTGTGGCCGGTCCTGTTCGCCCTCCTCAACTGGACGTTCGACGCGGCGTGCCTGGCCGCTGGGATGTGGGCTCTGGGCATCGGGGTGCCGTGGCGCGGTCTCCTTCTCTGTTACGCGCTCACACAGGTGGCGGGCAGCCTGCGCCTGACGCCCGGGAACCTGGGGATCGCCGAAGCGACCCTGTCGGCGCTGCTCGCCGTCTACGGCATGGCGCCCGGCCAGGCGATCGCCGCGACCTTCCTGTACCGCATCGTCAGCTACTGGGCGCTCCAGCCGATCGGCTGGGCGTGCTGGACGGGCCTGACCCTGGAACAGGCCCGTTCGTCGCGCAAGGGCCGGGGTCCCGGCGGAGGGCGTCGAGGACGACGGAGCCGTCGACGGTCTCGTGGGTGACCAGTTGTCCGGCCAGGCGTTCCAGGGCGGGCCGGTGGTCGCGCAGCAGCGTGATCGCGCGTTGTTCTGCCTGGCGCAGCAGCCGGGTGACCTCTTCGTCGACGATGCGCTGGGTCTGCTCCGAGTACGGTGGCCGGCCGGGCTCTTCGGTGGTCTCGCCGAGGAAGTGCGGCGAGGACGTGCCGTAGCCGATGGGGCCGAGTTCGGGTGAGAGGCCGAACTCGCGGACCATGCGGGTGGCGATCTGGGTAGCTCCGGCCAGGTCGTTGGCGGCTCCGGTCGATCCCTCGCCGAAGACCACGAGTTCGGCCGCGCGCCCGCCCAGGCGTACCGCCAGCAGGTCGGTCAGGTAGTTCTCGCTGTACAGGTGGCGCTCGGCTTCGGGGAGCTGCTCGGTGACACCGAGGGTGAGGCCCGCCGGCAGGATGGTCACCTTCGCCACGGGGTCGGCGTGCTCGCACAGTGCCGCGACCAGGGCGTGACCCGATTCGTGCACGGCGACGGAACGGCGTTCCTCGGGCAGCAGCGCGTTGGAGGACTCCCGGCGTCCGAGCAGGACACGATCGCGGGCGGCGTCCAGGTCGTGCGGTTCGATCCGGGTGCGGTCGCTCCGTACGGCGTTGATGGCGCCCTCGTTGACGAGGTTGGCGAGGTCGGCGCCGGAGAAGCCGGGCGTGGCACGGGCCACGGCGTCCAGGTCGACGTCCGGGGCCAGGTTCTTGTCCCGGGCGTGGACGGCGAGGATCGCGGCGCGTTCGGACTGGTTGGGCAGCGGCACGGTGACCTGGCGGTCGAAGCGTCCGGGGCGCAGCAGGGCCGGGTCGAGGGCGTCGGGGCGGTTGGTGGCGGCGAGGACGACGATGCCGCTGGACTGGTCGAAGCCGTCCATCTCGGACAGGAGCTGGTTGAGGGTCTGCTCGCGTTCGTCGTTTCCGCCCAGCCGTGATCCGCCGGAGCGCCGTGATCCGAGCGCGTCGATCTCGTCGATGAAGATGATCGACGGGGCGCGTTTGCGGGCCTGCTCGAACAGGTCGCGCACGCGGGAGGCGCCGACACCGACGAACATCTCCACGAACGCGGAGCCGGTCACCGACAGGAACGGCACGTCCGCCTCGCCGGCGACGGCGCGGGCGAAGAGGGTCTTGCCGGTGCCGGGCGGCCCCACCATGATCACGCCACGGGGTCCCTTGGCCCCCGCGGCGCTGTACCGGGCGGGATTGCGCAGGAAGTCGACGACCTCGCTGATCTCCTGCTTGACCCCGTCGTACCCCGCGATGTCGTCGAAGCCGGTGGTGGGCCGTTCCGCCTCGATGATCTTCGCGCGCGAGCGTCCGATGGCGCTCAAGCCGCCCGTCATCGATCCCGCGGCCCGGCGCCCCATCCACACGAAGAAGCCGATGAGCAGCAGGAACGGCAGGAACGTGAGCAGCACGGACAGCCAGACCGAGCCGCCGCCGCTGCTCTGGCCGGCCTTGATCTGCACGTGGTGGGAGGTCAGCTGCTGCTGGAGCTGGGCCCCGGTGCCCAGCGCGGTGGGGATCTGGGTGGTGAACTTCGTGCCGTTCTTCAGGGTGCCGCTGATCGCGCCCTTGTCGTCGATGTCGACCATCTGCACCTGGCTGGCGCCCACCTTCGCGACGAAGTCGCTGTAGGAGAGCGAGGTCGTCTGGGGCCCGGAGCGGGCGCGCGAGAGCAGCAGGACGACGACGAGGGTCCCCAGGATCCACCAGAAGATCCACCGTCCGCCGGCCGGCTGCGGTTGCCGGGAGGGAGGCGTGGGTGGTTCGTCCGGCGGCCCCGGTTTGGCCGGCGGCGTCGGATGCCGGTGCGGCATCCGCACTCGTGTGATGACCACTCCCACGCCCTCCTGTCGGTATGGACTCCGGCTACCAGCCTCGACCCTCTCCTTCCCGGGCGGCAGGGGTCGACCTTCCCGAACCGCGGGGGTCGAACGGCCCCGGTGGGAGCCGTCCGGTGAGCACCCGGACCGTCGGACGGCCGGCCCGGCGGGGCCGGGGTACGAGGGTCATGGCCTCGGTCCCGTCCGCGGTGGTCCGTACAGGTCGAGGAGGCGTGTGCGGGTCGCGCGCAGACGGTGTCCGATCGTCCCGGCGACCAGGGTGACCAGTGCGAGGCCGAGGTCCGGGTGCGCGGCGCACAGCGCGCCGACCGCGGCGGCGTCGAACTCCCAGGCGGTCACCGGGCTCCTGGTCCCGGCTCCGAGATGCCACTGCCGCGGTGGGCACAACCAGGACCAGCCGAGGAGCGCGCCCGCGCCGATCGTCTCGACGACGGCGGGGCCGCGTCCGGGAACGTGGACGTCCAGGGCGACCGTACCCGTGCGGATGATCCAGAAGCGGTCGGCCGCCCCGCCCTCCTCGAACACCCGGGCGCCGCCGGGGTACCGGACCTCGCGCGCGAGACCCATGAGCCGCTCCCGGTGCTCCTGCGGCAGGGCGGCGAGCAGGTCCGACGAGGACGCGGCGTCCGCGCCGGCGGTCATCCCGGTGCCCGCTTCCACGTGGCCCCCTCGTGCGGCGCGCGCGGTTCCGCGGCGGGGCCGATGCCGGTGGGGCACCGGACGACGCCGCGGCGCCCGGGGATGGTCATCCTCGTTCCTCCCGAATCCGGCCTCCGGGTCCGAAGACACCGTCCGCGGCACGACCCGCAGGGCGTCTACGGGACCCGCACGCCTTTCCCTCGTCCGCGCCCCGTCCGGTGCTGCCGGGCAGGGCGGGCGAAATCCCTGCACTCGGGGTTCCGGCACGGCCCGGGTCCCCATACCGGCACCCACACGCCCAGGGTCTTGTAACGCCGGACGACCTCCGCCACGGACCGCCCGCAGGCGGGGCAGACGTGTTCTTCACCGTCCATGCCCTCAGCCTAGGGTGGACCGGGCCCGCGCGCTCACCGTGCCGCGCGGTCTTCCCGGCCGTGCACCGACCGGCGCCCCGCCGGTGACGCATGCCGCCCGGGGTGCGGCGGTACAGCGGGCGGCGGCGGCCCCGTCAGGAGCCGTCGCAAAGGGGCGCGCCGCCCGTTCGCAGTCGCGTCCGGTGCCGTCGCCGTCGTGAACGGGGGACCGGACGGGAGGGGTGTGCGGCGTCACGGTAGATCTTGTGGGTGACGGGGCGGCCCACCGGCAGGTGGAAGGCGTCCGGCGGCAGCAGCGCGTTGTGCGCGTCGGCCAACGGCTCGTCGTTCGACGGTTCCGCCACCAGGCGGTGCGCCGGCAGGAAGCTCGCGGCGAACGGGTAGAGCCGCAGCACGTACTCCTCGGTCTTCCCGGGCTCCACCGGCACCGCGCCGGTGTGCGGGTGGTACGGGTCGCCCTCGGTGGTGCGCTCCTTGTCGAGTTCCCGGTGGGACGCCTTGAGGTAGCCGGTGGGCCCTGGTCGATCTGGAGATGGACGGGGATGTCGATGTTCCGGGCCAGGTGGACCGCGGCCACCCGCGTCCCCGCGGTGATGAAGGGTCCGGGGAGTGCTCGGCGCGGGAGCGGTCCGGTCCGCGAGACACCACCGGCCGAGATCACGCTCCCGGAACCCGGTCCAGTTCGGTGTCGGTCCGAGTGGCCCAGGCCGGCTCCCACGTCAGCAGCGTGTGTTCGACCTCGTCCAGGTCGATGTCGACGACCGGCCGGAAGCCGGCCGACTCCGCGGCGGTGATGCGCCCCGGGTCGTCGGCGGGCACGGCGAAGACGAGACGCCGGCTGAGGGGGTCCGCGTCGGCGAGCGCTTCGCGGAGTTCGGTCAGCAGGTCGGTGAGGGCGCCTTCCGCGCACGTGCCGACCCGCACCTCCAGGTCGCGCAGGCCCACGGGGTACGCGTCGCGCAGCCGGCCCCAGGCACAGCGTTCCACCCGGGCCTCGACGGTCCCGCTCCCCGCGTCCGCGCACAGGTCCCGGAAACGGCGACCACGGCTCCCGGTCCGTACCCGCCAGGACGGGCCCAGCCGGACGTCGGGCAGCGGCGGTACCTGGATCACGTCAGTCCTCCTCGACCACGACGGACCGGATGGCCGGCTTGTCGAGTTTTCCGGAGCCGTTGCGCGGGACGTCCTCGACGACCTTGAGCCGGCGCGGCAGCTTGTACCGGGCCAGGTGCCGTGCGGCGTGCTCGCGCACGGCGTCGAGGGTGAGACGGGTACCCTCCGCGACCGAGACGACCGCGGCCACGGTCTCCCCCCACTGCGGGTCGGGGACACCGACGACGGCGACGTCGAGGACGCCCGGCAGGGTGGCCAGCACATGTTCGACCTCGGCCGGATACACGTTCTCCCCGCCGCTGATGATCATGTCCTTGAGCCGGTCGACGACATACAGGTAGCCGTCGTCGTCGAGGTAGCCGATGTCCCCGGAGTGGAACCACCCCTCGGCGTCGTAGGCGGCCCCGGTCGCCTCGGGGTTGTTCCAGTAGCCGGCCGCCACGTTCGGGCCGCGGACGACGATCTCGCCGCGCGTGCCGGCGTCGACGGGCTGCCCGGTGAGGGCGTCGACCACGCGGACCTGGGTGTAGGGCATGGGGATGCCCGCCGAGCCGATCTTGTCGAGGGTGCGCTCGGCCGGAAGGTGAGTGGCGAAGGGCGCGGTCTCGGTCAGGCCCCATGCCTGCTGGAGCAGCAGGCCCCGGTCGGCGTAGCCGCGGACCAGCGAGGGCGGTACCGGGGCACCGGCGACGACGACCGCGCGCAGGGAGCCGAGGTCGTTGTCGAAGAGGCCGGGCACCCGGGCGAGCGCGGCGAACATCTGGGGCACGCCGAACATGGAGTTGACCTTCAGGCGCACCAGGTCGTCGGCACACTGCTGGGGGTCGAAGGTCCTGCGTACGACCGTGGTGCCGCCCCGGGTGAGAGTGCGCAGCGCGAAGCTGTTGAGCGCGCCGATGTGGAAAAGGGGTGCGGCCACGTAGGTGACGTCGCCCCGCCGGGTGTCCAGACGCAGTTCGACGTTGACGGAGTTCCACCAGGCGTTGCCGTGGGTCAGCACGACGCCCTTGGGCACGCCCGTCGTGCCGGAGGTGAACATCAGGACGGCCGGATCATCCGCCTGCTTGGCCACGATGGTGGGGGTGGGCTCGGCCCCGGCGACGAGTGGCGACCAGGGTTCCCAGTCCGCCGCCGGCGAGGCCGGCGCCTCGGGGTCGTCGTCGACGAGCAGGAACCGGCCGAGGTCGGTGCCGGCCTTGACCCGGTCGACGCCCGCCCGGTGGTCCTCCTCACAGACGATGGCCATGGCGCCGCTGCTCTCCAGCACCCGGGCGAGTTCGGGGTCGGCGAGGCGGAAGTTCACCGGGACGAACAGCGCGCCCAGGCGGAAGGCGGCCAGCATGGTGACGAAGAAGGCGGCGCTGTTCATGCCGAGATAGGCGACGCGGTCGCCGTCGCGGACGCCGCCGTCGGCCAGGACCGTGGACAGGCGGGCGGACTTGTCGTCGAGCTGCCGGAAGGTCAGGTCGCCTCCGGGGTAGTCGATGACGACGGCGTCGCCGTGGTACCGGGCGTTGCGGGCGACGGCCGCGGCCGGGTTCAGGTCGACCGCACGGCCGGAGTTGTGCGGGTGGGGCGTGGTCACGGTGGGCTCCTCGTTGAGCTCAGAGGTGGTCGCCGCCGGCGGCGGTGGCGAAGCCACGGACTCCGATCCCGCCGTCGACGGAGATCGCGTGGCCCGTGATGGGGCCGCTCTGATCGCGCGCGGCCAGCAGGACGTACGAACCGGTGAAGTCGCGCGGGTCGGTGCTCGAGTCGTGCAGGGGAATGGGTGGGGGCGGGGCGTCCGGGGACCTCTTCGCGAACGACGCGGACAGGGAACGCCCCGAGAGGTCGAGGGCCCCCGGGCCGCGCAGGTCGGTGTTCATGCCTCCGCACGCGACGCCGTTGACGCGGACCTTGGGGGCCAGCTCGTAGGCCAGTTCGCGCATCAGGCCGAGGCAGGCGTGCTTGCTGGCGGTGTAGAGGGGACCGCCGCCGTTGACGTAGAAGGAGGCGTTGGACAGCGTCATGACGATGCTGCCGCGGGTCTTGACCAGTTCGGGCCAGGCCGCTTCGGCCGCCAGCAGGTAGCCCTTGACGTTGATGGAGAAGATCTCGTCGAAGGCGGTGTCGAGTTCCTTGGCCGTCAGGCGGGTGAGCTGGCGCTGGTAGTCCCAGACCCCCGCGTTGGCGACGAGGGTGTCGAGCTTGCCGAAGCGGTCCACGGCGGCGGCCACGGCACGGTGCAGTGCCTCGGAGTCGCGCACGTCGGCGGCGACGGTGTGGAGCCGCTCGGGGGCGTCGGCGGCCTGGGCGACCTCGTCGAGGCGCTCCTTGTCCCGGCCGACGATGGTGACGGACGCCCCCTCGGCCAGGAAACGCTCGGCGACGGCGCGTCCGATACCGGAGCCGCCTCCGGTGATCAGCGCGGAGTACCCCTCCAGCCAGCCGCGGCTCATCACGCCTCCTCGGTGAGGAATCCGGTGACGAGCCGCTCGAACTCGTGCCGGCGTTCCAGTTGCACCCAGTGGCCGCAACGGCCGAAGACGTGCAGTTGGACGTCCTTGACCTGCTTCAGCATCAGCTGGGCGCCGTCGAGCGTGATGGTGCGGTCGTCGCGGCCCCACAGCAGCAGAGTGGGTGCCTTGATCTTGTGCAGGTCGCGCCAGAGGGGGTCCATCCCGCCGCGCTTGGCGAAGGCGGCGTTGGAGAGGTGGTAGAAGGCGATGTGGCTCTCGTCGAGGGAGGCCTCGTAGCGGGCCTTGACGACATCGGCACCGAACTGCTTGTGGTCGAAGACCATGGTGCGGATGAAGGCGCCCATCTTCTTCTCGCTGGGGCCCGTGCCGTTGTAGTAGCGGAACATCTCCTTCTGCCCTTCCGTCGGCGTCGGGCCGAAGGGCAGCCAGCCGCCGCCGGGGGCCATCAGCACCAGGCGGGTGACGCGCTCGGGGCGCTGCTGTGCCATGGCGATGGCGGCGGCGCCGCCGAGGCTGTTGCCGAGCAGGTGGAAGGTGTCGACGCCGAGGGAGTCCAACGCCGAGAAGAGGGCGTCGACGGTGATCTCGGTGATGGACCGCTCGTCGAGGTCCTTCTCGGTGGGGCGATAACTGTCGCCGAAGCCGGGCTGGTCCGGGAGCAGGACACGGAAGTGCCGCGCCAGCTCCGGCAGGTTCTGGTGGTAGTTGCTGACGCCGGAGGCGCCGGGGCCGCCGCCGTGCAGCATGACGAGCACCGGGCCGTGCCCGGTCTCCGCGACGGCGATCTCGCCGAGCGAGGTGGCCACGCGGTGGTGCTTGAGTTGGAGGTCGGTCACAGAAGTTCCCATCGGCAGTGGAGCGGCGGGCTGGAGGGGAGTGGGCTAGAAGAAGGTGGAGATGTTCTTCGCCTGGAGGGTGCTCTGGTCCAGGAGGATCGTGCGGCGGGCCACGCGCAGTCCGTCCGGTGTACGACGCAGGATGTCGGTGCGGCCGCCGGCGAAGACGTTCTCCTCGCGCTCCAGGCGGTTGCGGTAGACAAGGAAGGCCGAGCGCACCAGGAGGTCGTCCTCGGTGAAGTCGGCGTTCTCCTCCGGGTCGATGTGCCGGACCAGCACGTTGGTCACCAGGTGCCGCGTGCGCGACGGCGGGTCCTCGGCCCAGGCCATGCCGGAGTCGAAGCGGCGGATGCGCCAGGCCAGGCTCTCCCGCGTCTCGTCGTAGAAGGCCGCCTCGCCGCGTGCCGCGACGGAGAGAGCCTGCTGCCGGCGCAGTCGGTTGGTGCGTGTCGGCATCCAGTAGTCGAGGTCGTCGGCGAGCAGGTCGAGCCAGTCGGTGTAACGGCCGGCGTCGAGGAGGTCGGCCTCCTCGTAGTAGAACTGCTCGACCTCGAAGTGGGTGTCGCGGTCGGCCCGCGCGCCCGCGCGGGACCTGGTGGGTTCGGTGCTGGTGCTCACGGGGTCGTTCGATCCCTTCTGCGCATGCGGTCGGTACGGACTTGTCGTTCCTGATGGCACGTCAGTTCCGCAGGAGGGCACGCAGGTTGACGGACGGGTCGGACAGCTGGTCGGGGTCTGCCGGGACGCGGCGGTCGATCATCCGGCGGGCCGCGCGGACCGCCCCGGAGTCGTCGACCGCGGCTGCCGCCACGACGTACCCGTCGTCCAGGCCGAACACGGTGAAGGACGGGTCGTCGAACGAGCCCCTGACCACGGTGCGCGTCGCGGACGCCATGTGCCCCACGCCCTCGATGTGGTGTCCGTGCCGGTCGGTCCAGAACCACGGCGCCGCGGCGGCGGGCCCCGGCGTGCCGAGGAGAGCGGCGGCCGCTCGGGCGCCGTCCGTCTGCGCGGCCTCCCAGTGCTCGGCGCGGGGCGGCAGCGTGCCGTCGGCGAGCCGGGTCCGCGCCGAGTCCCCCACCGCGAGGACGGCCGGGTTGGAGGTCACCTGACCGCTGTCGACGACGACGCCCCGGTCGACTTCCAGGCCGGCCTGCTCGGCGAGGGTGGTGTGCGGCACCATGCCGACCCCCAGCAGGACCGCGTCGAAGGTGCGTGCCGGTTCCCCGCCGGCCAGGTGTGCCTCGATCCCCGCCTCACCGCGGTCGGTGAACGACTCCACGACCGTCTGCAGCGTCCTGACGCCGTGCCGGACGTGCAGGCCGTGCACCCAGTGGGCGAGGTCGTGCCCGAGGGCGGCGGCGAGCGGCACGGCCACGGGGTCGACGAGCGTGACCTCGCAGCCCAGGCGTACGGCGGTGGAAGCGCTCTCGGCGCCGATGAGGCCGGCGCCGACGATCAGGATCCGGGCACCGGGCACCAGCGCGGCGCGCAGCCGGGCGGCGTCCTCGGCCGTGCGCAACACGTGCACGCGCGGGCTGTCGGCGCCCTCGATGGGCGGCCGGGCGGCGGCGGCTCCGGTGGCCAGCACGACGCGGTCGGCGCTGAGCACGCGGCCGTCCGACAGCTCCAGCCCGCCCTCCGCCGCTCGCAGCGCGACGACGGTGGTGCGGTTGATCAGACGGATCCGCTGGTCGTCGTACCAGGACGGCTGCTGGAGCGCGATCTGCTCCAGGGTCCTCCCGCCCGCCAGGAAGTCCTTCGACAGCGGGGGCCGGTCGTAGGGGAACTCCCCGGGGTCGACGAGGGTGACGTCACCGTCGAAGCCCCGCGACCGCAGGGCGGCGGCGGTGCCCACACCGGCGACGCCACCGCCCACTATCACGACGCTGGTGCTCACGGGGCCTCCCCCGGGAACAGGTAGACCTCGCCGTCACGGACCTCGACACGGTGCGGACAGGCGTTCCTCGTCGCCGGAAGCCCCTGCACCTCCCCGCTCCTGAGGCAGAACTTGCTGGAGTGCAGCGGGCACTCCACGAAGCCTTCCTCCACCCAGCCCTGAGCCAGCGAGGCCGTCTCGTGGGTGCAGGTGTCGTTCAGCGCGTAGACCGTGTCGTCCGTGTCGCGCAGCAGGGCGATGTCGTCCTCGGTGCCGGTGATCGCCTTGTCGATCGCGATGCCCTCGCCCTGCGGGATGTCGTCCAGGGACGCGACGCGGATACCGTCACTCATTTGTGCTCCTCATGGCGGGCTCGTGCCAGGCCGGGGTGTTCATCAGTTCTCGCCAGCGTCCGTAGAAGGCCCGGCCCGCGGCATCGCTGTACAGCTCGCTGGTCGTGCCCGGGTAGCGGCCGTCCTCGCGTTCGGAGCCGAGGCCCATCTGGTAGTTCAGCGCGACGCCGTTGGTGATGAAGCCGTGCGAGATGGCCTGCACCTCGCTCCAGTTCTCACCGTCGTCCTGCTCGAAGATGCCGCTGGGTCCGAAGGTGCGCAGGTTGTACAGGCGCTGCGCCTCCCGTACCTCGGGGGGCATCGACTTGTCGACGATCGTCCAGGCCCACACCTCCATCCGGTCGGGTCCCTTGGGGTGCCACACGCGGATCGAGCCGTTGACCGGCAGGTAGGAGAAATTGGGGAAGACGGTGGCGTGTCCGTTGGTCAGCGGTCCCTCGACGCGGGCCTCGCCGAGGCGGGCGCGCAGCGCGTCGTAGTCCATCCACTCGTGCACGGTCCGGGCGTCGAAGCGGTTCTTCGGGTGGACCGGGAAGCCGGCACCGTTCCCGTTGCCGTCCGAGTACTGGCGGCCGGTGCGGTGCACGACCTCGTCCTTCGGCTTCTTGCCGGAGGGCGCGAGCACCATCAGAGCCGAGGCATGGCTCATGTTCACGTGGTACCAGTCCGTGGCGAACTGTTCGGCCGCCAGCTTCCAGTTGCCTTCCAGCACCCATTTGTGGACGCCGCCCACCACGACCGTGCCCTGCTCGTCGTGATCGAGCATCGCGTCCATGTACCAGGCCATGTCCCCGAGCGATTCCCGCAGGGGGACGGGCTGGGGGTTCCAGGTGCCGAAGATCAGCCCGTGGTAGCTCTCCACGTGCGGCACCTCCACCAGCCCCCACTGGTCGGCGGAGAAGTCCTCGGTGTAGCCGTCCTTGTTCGGCACGCTCGCCAAGGAGCCGTCGAGGTTGAAGGACCAGCCGTGATAGGTGCAGGTGAAGTTGCGGGTGGTGCCGGACTCCGCGCGGCACACGCGCGCACCGCGGTGGCGGCAGGAGTTCAGGTAGGCGCGGATGCGCCGGTCCCGGTCGAGAGTGACGATGACCGGGTCCTCGCCCATGTACGTCGTGAAGAAGTCGCCCGGCTTGTGGAACTGGTCGGTGTGCGCGAGGAACAGCCAGCTCGGCGCGAAGACACGGCGCAGTTCCTGTCGGTAGAGCTGCTGGTCGGTGAAGATCACGCGGTCGAGCAGTCCGCCCTCGGTGTCCACGAGCCCGGAGACGTCGATGTTCCGCGCCAGGTCTGCCGGGCGCCGCAGGGTCCCGCGCGGGGCCGGTGTGGCCGCGCCCTGGGGTTCGATCGTCGAGGTCATGCGGCAAGGCAACATCAGCGGCGCGACGGGCGGCCATGCGTCGTTCCACTCTGCGGGACACGCGCTGTCGGCGGGACACGGCGGCGGGAGAGCGTGCTCGCATGCTTGCTGCAACCGCCGTCTCCCAGAGCGCGAAGGACCCGCTCGCCGGGCTCGTCCTGGGTGACGTTCCCGAGCCCGAGTCCCGGCCCGGCTGGTCGACCGTACGTGTCGTCTCGTCGTCGCTGAACATGCACGACCTGTGGACGCTGCGCGGCGTCGGCCACCCGCCGGAGCGACTGCCCATCGTCCTCGGCTGCGACGCCGCGGGCATCGACGAGAACGGCGACGAGGTCCTCGTCCACCCGGTGATAGCCGACTCGGACGCGGGTCTGGGCGACGAGACGCTCGATCCGGGCCGTGCCCTGCTGTCCGAGCAGCACGACGGCGCCTTCGCCGAATACCTCTCCGTCCCCACGCGGAACCTGATCCCCAAGCCGGCCTGGCTGTCCTTCGACGAGGCGGCGTGCCTGCCCGTCGCCTGGGGCACGGCCTACCGCATGCTGTTCACCCAGGCGCGCGTCACCGCCGGTGACCGGGTGCTGGTGCAGGGTGCCGGCGGCGGTGTCGCCTCGGCGGCGATCAAGCTGGCGGTGGCCGCGGGCGCCGTCGTGTACGCCACCAGCCGCAGCGAGGAGAAGCGCGAGCAGGCGCGTTCCTGGGGTGTCCGGGCGGCGGTGCCGACCGGCGAGCGGCTGCCGGAGCGGGTGGACGTGGTGATCGAGACCGTGGGGGAGGCCACCTGGTCGCACTCGCTCAAGGCGCTGCGGCCCGGGGGCACCGTCGTGATCGCCGGAGCGACCAGCGGCATGAACCCGCCCGCCGATCTGGGCCGCATCTTCTACCTGCAGCAGCGCGTCCTCGGCTCGACCGGGTGCACCCGCGGTGAGCTGGTGTCCCTGCTCAAGCTCATGGACGCCACCGGAGTGCGCCCGGTGATCGACCGCACGCTGCCGCTGAGCGAGATCCACCAGGGCTTCCAACTCATGATCGACGGGCGCCTGACCGGCAAGCTCGTCGTCCACCCGTCCGGTTCCGACCAGTCAGGAGCATCGCGATGACCGCCGCCGCCGTCGGCCTGTCCCACTCCCCTCTCATCGGCAAGAACGATCCCGCGCCCGAGGTCCTGGCGGACGTCGAGCGGGCTGTCGAGTCGGCGCGTGCCTTCGTCCGCGACTTCGACCCCGAGTTGGTCGTCGTGTACGCCCCCGACCACTACAACGGCTTCTTCTACAAGGAGATGCCGCCGTTCTGCCTGGCGACGGACGCCTACGCGGTCGGCGACTTCGGTTCCACCGCCGGCCCCGTCTCGGTGGACACGGACGCCGCCCGCGCCCTCGCGCGCGGCGTCCTCGACCGCGGGATCGACCTGACGGTCTCGGCCCGCATGACCGTGGACCACGGTTTCGTCCAGCCGCTGGAGGTCCTGTTCGGTGGCATCGACAGGGTTCCCGTCGTGCCCGTGTTCGTCAACGGGGTGGCGACGCCCCTCGGGCCGGTCAGCCGCGTCCGGGCGCTGGGCACCGCGCTCGGCGAGGCCGCGGCCGCGCTGGACCGGCGGGTGCTCTTCCTCGGTTCCGGCGGCCTTTCCCACGACCCGCCGGTGCCGGTGCTGGAGGGCGCTCCGCCGCGCGTCGCCGACGCCCTCATCGAGGGGCACCCGCCCACCCCGGAGCAGCGGGCGAAGGGCGAGCAGCGCGTCATCCAGGCGGGGCGCGACTACGCGGCCGGATCGACCACGATGATCCCCATCAACCCGGCCTGGGACAACCTCGTCCTCGACACGCTCGAGGGCGGCCGGCTCGGCGACGTCGACGGCTGGAGCGTGGAGTGGATGGGCAGCGAGGGCGGCGGCTCCGCGCACGAGGTGCGGACCTGGATCGCGGCCTTCGCGTCCCTTGCTGCCACCGGCTCCTACCGGATGACCTCGCGTTTCTACGCCCCGATCCCCGAGTGGATCGCCGGGTTCGCGGTGGCGACCGCGGAGCCGGAGACCGCCCGCTGACGGGTCCCGCCTCCGCCCGTGCCGCGCGGCACCGGAGCGCGGCGCGGGCCGCGGACGGCGCGGTGGCCGGCGCCGCGAGACCGGCCTCGTCCTCCCCGCCGTGCGGGAGCGGCTCGGCTCGGGCGCACGGGACTCCGGTGTGGCGGACCCCTCCGGGCGCGCCACCGTGGCGACGTCACGGCTGACGCGGCCGCGGGGCGGGCGAGGCGCTCGGCGATGGCGGGTGCGCCCTGGGCGAGGCGTGGCGGTCCCCCGGTTGCGTCGTCCGCGCAGTCGCCCGGACTGCGCCGAGCGTCCGTGACGGCGCCGGGTGTGCGGACGGGCCGGCAACCGAGGTGGCCTCAGAAAGCCACGGTTCCCCGCCGCGGCCGTGCACAGGCCAGCGTCCACGCGCGGGACGCCTCCGCCGCGATACGGCGCACGTCGGGGCTCAGGCGCCGGGTGTCGATCCGGGCCCGCGTACCGGAGACCGACAGGGCGGCCACCGCGCGTCCCCCCGGCCCCAGCACGGGCGCGGCGACGCAGTTCAGGCCGACACGGCTCTCCTCGTCGTCGTAGGCGACGCCGTCGTGCCGGATCCGGCTCAGTTCGGCCGCCAGCGCGCTGCGGCCGGTGATCGTCCGGTCCGTGAAGCGCTGCAGCGGCACATCGGCGAGCCGGCTCGCCACGTCGGGCTGG
This sequence comes from Streptomyces hygroscopicus subsp. hygroscopicus, assembly GCF_030269125.1. Taxonomy (GTDB): domain Bacteria; phylum Actinomycetota; class Actinomycetes; order Streptomycetales; family Streptomycetaceae; genus Streptomyces; species Streptomyces hygroscopicus_C. Next base: position 88,503 of record NZ_BSSM01000022.1, read on the forward strand.
TAGGCGAGAAGCACCTTGCCCACCGCCGTCGCATGGGCGGGACGCCGCCCGCCGATGCGCGAGGGCACAGGTGTCGCGTGGTGCCCGTAGAGCTTCGCGAGGTAGACCACGTCGGTCCCGTGCAGCACGGCGAGGTGCACGGTCCGGCGGGTGGCCTCGAAGAGGTCGCTGAGAAAGGGCAGGAGCGTGTCCCGGACGTTCTCCGACCCCGGGGCGTACACCGACCGGCCCAGGTGGTGCAGGCGCTCGCCCAGCCGATAGCCGGTGCCGACGCGTTCGACGACTCCGTTACGCTCCAGAACGCCGAGGACGCGGTGTGCGGTCGACTTGCTCAGTTGCGCGCGCCGGGCGAGTTCGCTGACCCCCACTCCGCTGCTCGCCCGGTCGCCGAAAGCGACCAGGAGGCTGATGGCCTTGTCGACGGCTGCGCGGTCGTCCCGGACCGCGCTCGCGGCGGCAGTGGTCATGATCGGTCGTTCACCTCGGCTTCGAGGATGCTGCGTCTACGTGAGCAGGCGGTTCGGAAAACTGGAGTAGACGGTTCGGAAACGTCTACGCAACACAGGATGCGAAGAGGGCGCCTGTTCGTCAATAATGACGAAGTGTCTATTAAAAGTGACGGCCTCGCGCACGAGAACCAGCTCGTGGCCCGCAACGTCCGGCGGTTCCGGCTGGAGAGAGCGATGTCGCTGGGGGATCTGGCCCGCCGCTCGGGCCTGTCCAAGCAGACGCTCTCGAAGATCGAGCAGGGCTCGGGGAACCCGACCATCGAGACGCTCGCCCAGCTCGGGTCGGCTCTGGACATGCCCGCCCGCCGGCTGCTGACCGAGTGGGGCACGCCGGTCTACGTCCTGCGCCGGGGCGAGGGCGAGTGGGCGCAGGGCCAGCACTGGTCCGAGCGCCTCCTCGACGAGACCTACGGGTCGGGCTACGTGCGCACTCTCGTGATGCGCATGGAGCGCGGCCGCACCGAGCCGAAGACGGTGGAGCCCCACGCCCAGGGCACGCTCCACCACGTCTACGTCATCACCGGAAGGCTGCGCATCGGCCCCCTCGACGAGCCCGTGGACCTGTCCGCCGGGGATTTCGTCCGGTTCCCCGGCGACGTTCCCCACCAGGTGGTCTGCCTCAGCGAGGCGGTGACGGCGCACATGGTCACCACGTTCCCGCAGACACGCCGCGTGAGCCCCACCGTGACCCGTGGCGTCGCCGGGGAGAGCTGAGTCCTCCCGGACCGCCGTGAGCGCGGCACCCGGACGGCGCACCAGGCGCCCGACCCGCGCGGGGGACACGCGCTTGCCGCGCGGTCCGGCCCGATCACGGTGGGGCGCGGGTACGTCCCGGCGATGCGGTAGACGTGGCCGGCGGCGCTACACCCCGAACTCCTCCCCGGCGCCGTACGCCCGCACGACCACGCCCCCGTCGCCCTTCTCGTCCGGCCGCACGACGTGCACGCGCCCGGCCCCGGTCACCCGGGCCTCCCCGCCGGCCACCGCGAGAAGGGTGTTCTCGTCCACCGCGACCCCGTACGGCACGTCCCCACGGCCGACCGCGGCGACCAGGCGGGGCAGCGTCCCCCACTGGGCCGCGTGCACGTCCACGGCGAACGGCACCAGCCCCAGCCCGGCCCGTACCTCGACCTCCGCCAGGTCCTCCCCGGTCTCCTCCGGGCACACCGGGACTCCGTCCACCAGCCAGCCACCGACCACGGCCCGGCGCGCCGCGACGGCAGCGCCCGCGGAGAAACCGGCGTACGGGATCCCCCGCGCGGCCAACGCCCGTGGCAGCCCCTCCAGGCAACCCGCGAGCGCCTCCTGGTACGCGGGCGTGAGCCCACCGCACACCAGCAGGCCGTCGATGCCGGCCAGCGCGGACTCGGGCTCGAACCGCCCACCGAGCGGAATCAGCAGCGGCACCGGCACACACGCCGGTCCGGACGTCTTCCGCAGCGCCTGCGCGTACCGCTCGAACTGCGCGCCTCCGTCGCCCTCGTCGACGATCAGGCACCCGACGCGCCGCTCCCCGGCCACCGCGCGCACGAACGGCTCGTAGACCTCGGCGAGATCCCAGCCCCCACCGATCAAGAACACCCGACTGGCCATGCCCTCCCCTTCACACTTCGGCTTCGAGGGGCGAATCTACGGGGCGGCGCGGGAGCTGTCGCGCGAGTTACCCCGCCGGGGGCCGGCCCGGCGCTCCTCGCAGATGCCCCGGACCCGTGGTCCGGGGCATCTCGCCGTCAGCGGGTCTGTGCCCATACCGCCAGCAGCCCCACGACGGCCGTCCCCGCCCCGTAGCACGCGCCCCGGAGGAACTGGTCGGCCGCGATGCTCCGGTGTCGCGAGATCCACCGCACGGCCTCACGAGCCGTGCGGCCCCAGCACGTCCCCGTGGCGGACAGCCGGCGTCCGAGGAGCACCCGTCGTCCGGGGGACGCGGCGTTCTCGGTGGGGCACCCTGAACGGGCGCGCCGTACTTTCATGGCGGTTGCACCTGCCTTCCTCGACGGTGTGTTCTTCTCCCTGCCGCCGGGCAGCCCGGCGGCAGGGCCCGCGGGCTCGGGCGGCACCGGCCCGCACCGCGGTGACGCGGACTCAGGCGAGGGCCGGCGCAGGGTGGCCGGCCTGTGCGGGGCGGAACAGCCGGAAGGTGACCCGGCCGTCGGCGTCGACGCGGGCGCCGTGCACGGCGGGTTCGGGCAGGCTGTTGTAGTGGAAGGGCGTGGAGAAGTAGTAGGCGCCGGTGTCCGGTACGACGACGAGGTCGCCGACGTCGAGCAGGGGCAGCGCACGGTCGCGTGCCAGCAGGTCGCCGGCGAAGCAGCACGGGCCCGCGACGTCCTGCGGCACGGCCCGGCCGCGCTTGGCCCGGCCACGGGGATCGTGGGCCTCGATCCGCAGCGGCCACGCGTCGGGGGCGAACACCGTGCGCGTGGCGACCTGTGCGCCGGCGTGGGTGATCGCGATGGGACGTCCTGCGACGGTCTTGGTGTACTCGACGTACGCCGCGGTGAACCCGTTCTTGGCCAGCACGGAGCGGCCGAACTCGGTGACGATCTCGTACTCGCCCGAGAACAGGGCCGGCGCGTGCTCACGCAGGTGGTCCACGTAGGTGTCGAAGCCGGGCGTCGTCTCGTCGCTGTCGAAATTCACCGGGAGCCCTCCCCCGATGTCGATTCCGGTGACCTGTCGTCGGCCGAGGTGGGCGTTGATCTCCTCGGCGAACTCCACCGCCTTGGAGATGCCCTCCGCCATGAGGGCCAGCGGGCAGCCCTGCGAGCCGACGTGCGTGTGCACCCAGGTGAGCCAGGGACGGTCCCGGTACGCCTGGAGCAGTCGCCGCCGGTTGCCCTCGTCGTCGAGGGGGATGCCGAACTTCGAGGTCGCGGTGGCCGTGCTCATGGCGCTGATCGAGCCGGCGCCCACCTGGGGGTTGACGCGCACGCCGAGCCGCGAGCCGGTACGGCTGCCCGCCAGGATCTCGTCGAGCCGCGCGAGTTCCTGGAAGCTGTCCGCGTTCACCGCGACGCCCAGGCTCAGTGCCCGCGCCAGTTCGGCGCGGGTCTTGGCCGGGGAGTCGAACACGATCCGCGCGGGCTCGAAGCCCGCCTCCAACGCCTGGGCGAGTTCGCCGGCGCTGGCGACCTCGCAGCCCATGCCGCCGAGCCGCAGCTCCTCGAGGACGGGGACCAGGCAGTTCGCCTTCGCCGCGAACGCGTGCAGGACCCGCACGGAGTCGGGGAACGCGCTCCGCAGGGAGGTGACGGTCTCGTCGAGGCCGTCGAGGTCGACGAAGCAGGCCAGTACGGCCGTCCCGGGCTCCAGCAGCCCCTGCCGTACGGCCGCCCGCAGAATCCGCTCCCGCCGGCCGGTCCTGTCGAAACCACTCGTCATGCGCCCTCCCGAGCCGAGTTCCCAGCGCCCACGGTTGCCGTGGGACCGTTCACCAGACTCCCGTCGGAGCGGTGCGGGCGTCTTCGTCGGGACTCCCGGTGTTCCGGCGCGCGGTTCTCACCGCCGGGCACCACCGCGGACGCGGCACGGCCGCCTTCGTGCCCGAGCACGAAGAAGCCGCCCCTTCTTCGTGGCGGCGCCCGAGCGCGCGGACGCTTCCCGGTCGTCGCGCTCCCGCGCCCGGGTGCTCAGCTCTCCCGGTCGTCGTGGTCCAGCAGGCGCAGTTGCAGCTGGGCGAGGAGGCGGGCGTCCGGACTGCGCAGATCGAGCCCGGACACCTCGGTGAGCCGGCCGATCCGGTGCCGCAGGCTGTTCGCGTGCACGCCCAACGCCCGTGCGGTGTCCGGTACGTGACCGAAGTGGTCGAGGTACGCCCGCAGGGTCCGCACCAGGGTGCCCCCGCCGTGGCCCGCGTCGAACGCCACCAGGCGTGCCACCGGCGTATCCGGTGCCAGGGCACACCCCTTGAGCCTGTCCAGCATCTCGTTCAGCGCGATCGTCTCGGCCACCTCGCTCGCGAAGGCGACGGTGCGCCGCTCGCCCGCCGAGCGCAGGGCTCTCAGCGCCAGGTCCGCCGACCTGCGGGACTCGGGCAGGCCCGCCAGGCCGTCGACCACGGTGCCCAGTCCGATCCTCGCCTCGGGCCCGAACACGTCGGCCACCTGCCGCGCCAGTGACGCCCCCAGACGTGCGACCTGCTCGACGGCCGCCCGCCCGTCCTGGTGCAGCGCGCTCACCAGGACCAGGGCCCCCTGGTCGACCGGCACCACCACGGGCGTCAGGTCGTACACGCCGCAGCGCACCGTCAGCAGCGCGCACAGCCTTCCGGTCTCCTCCCCCTTGCAGGAGGCCCCGGGGCGTACGGCCAGGACGGCGCAGTGTCCGTGCACCGGGATCCCGGTGCGCTCGGCGAGTACACCGGCGGACCCCCGTCCGTCGAGCAGCGCGCGGGCCGCGTCCTCGACCAGCCGGGCCTGCGCGCGGTGCGAGCGGTGATGGAGGAGGTGCGCGGCGGCCACCCGCGCCGCCGAGCGCAGCGCGTCGGCGGCGTGCGGCGGGAGGTCTCCCCCCGCGGCCGCCACCCAGATGGAGCCCAGGACCTCTCCGCCCGCCCGGACGGCCACCACCAGGCGTTCGGGATTCTCCCCGTGCGCCGGCCGGTGGATGACGTCCCCCGAACCCCACAGCGCCCGGAAGAACCCGGCCTCCCGCATGGCCGCCACGCGCCACTCGGGGACCCGGCGGCCGAGGATCGTCAGTCGGCGCAGCTCGTCCACGTCCTCCTTGGTGGACGAGTACGCCAGGACCCGGGACTCCACGTCCTCGATCGTCACCGCGCCCCCGACCAGGACCGCCACCGCGTCGGCCAGCCCGTTCATGTCACCGGGCGCCAGGGCCGCGAGGGCCGGGTCGGCGGGGACCCCGGACAGGACCAGACCGGCCCGCAGCGCGCCGACCAACTCGGTCCAGCCGCACCACGCCGTCCGGAAGAGCACCGCGGTGCCGGCGTCCTCGGCCGCCGCCCGCAGCGCGTCCGGGGGCCGCCCCGACCTCCCCGGCCCGAAGACCACCGCGGCCGCTCCCGAACCGGCGGCCTCGCGCACGGCCTCGACGGCGGCGGCCGACTGCGGGTCGACGCCCACGGCCAGCAACACCTGCCCCCGCGGCGGCCCCGGCTCCAGGGGGTCCAGCACCGCGACCCCCTCGACCGTGACGCCCAGACCGCGCGGAGCCACACAGGGTTCCAGCGCGCCCGCCCCCATGACCGACAGCAGTCTTTCCAGCGTCGGGCCCGCCGCCGCGGCGCCCTCGCGCCCGGCCGTTCCGTCCGGCACCACCCGGCCCCCTCCCCCGGCGCGTCGCGCCACGGCGAGTGTAGGAGGAGCCACGGGACCGACGCGAGGCGTGTGGGCGAGGGCGACCGGATGACGACGCGGAACGCGGGGAGTCGGCCGGCCCCGGGGCCCGTCCGGTCGCCGGCCGCCGGCGTCGTCGGGCAGGAGGCGGGAAGCGCCTGGATGCCGGCGGCCCCCATGAGGCCCGGGGGCTCGGGCGCGGGACCGCGGCTTCCCGATCGACGTGCCGGGCCCCGTGCGGATCGGCCGTCGGCCTGGCCCACCCGCTTCGGTACGCGATGCGCCCGAAAGCGCCCTAAGCTGCGGCCATGCGCATGCGTCCGATCGTCGGCCCCGTACCCGACACCGGTATACGCCCCGCCGGCGGGATGGACGAGATCGCCGGGCAGCTGGCCGCCGGCAAGGTCGCGGTCCTGACCGGGGCCGGGATCTCCACGGAGTCCGGCATCCCCGACTACCGAGGCGCGAGCGGGCGGCACCGGCGGCACTCCCCCATGACGTACCAGGACTTCGTCGCGGACGAGGAGAACCGGCGCCGCTACTGGGCCCGCGGCTACGTCGGGCGCCGCGCCGTCGCCGAGGCCCGGCCCAACGCCGGGCACCACGCCGTACAGGCGCTGCGCGTCGGCGGGTACGTGGACGCCGTGATCACCCAGAACGTGGACGGGCTGCACCAGGCCGCCGGGACGACGGACGCCGTCGCCCTGCACGGCAGCCTGGACCGCGTCGTCTGCCTCGGGTGCGGGACGATCGGTCCCCGCGACGAACTCGATGCCAGGCTGCTCGCCGCCAACGGCGAGTTCCTGGCCGCGCAGGGCGCCGCCGCGCTCCGGGTGAACCCCGACGGCGACGTCGAACTGCCCGACGACGTCGTCCGCGCGTTCCGCGTCGTGCCGTGCGACCGGTGCGGCGGGGTGCTCAAGCCCTACGTCGTGTTCTTCGGCGAGAACGTGCCCAAACCCCGTACCCAGCACTGCTTCGACCTGATCGACGCGGCCGACTCACTGCTCGTGCTCGGCTCGTCGCTGGCCGTCCTGTCGGGACTGCGGTTCGTGCGGCGCGCCGCGAAGGACGGCAAGCCCGTCTCCCTCATCAACCTCGGCCCGACGCGCGGCGACGACCTCGCGCACGCGCACGTGGCGCTGCCGCTCGGCCGGGCACTCACCGAACTGACCGAGCGCCTCGGCCTTGCCTGAACCGGACCCGTGCGCGGTGTCCGCCGGCCGGATGCCCGGTGGGTCGGCGGACACGGCCGGGGAGGAGGCCGCGGGGCGCTCGATGCCGTACCGGTCCGCGGGGGCGGTCGGCGATCGAGCGACCTGGCGCAGGGAGGCGACGAGCCGCTCCGTCTCCTCGTGGCCGGTCTCGGTCGCCTGGCCGCCCCCGCCCTGTTCCTCCCACCCGCGCCGCAAGATCGCCTCGGTCCGCGCCCCGGTCCGCCCGCACCATGGCGTGGTCCTGGTACCGGGCCGCGGAGACGGTCTGTTCGGCCCACCGCCGGGCGCGGGACCGCTGCTGCGCGGCCTCCACGGTCGGCACCCCGGTGGGACCGCCGTCGCCGACGTCGTTCGCCCGGATCCAGCCGCGGCGGCGCTGCGCGTCCGCCCGCGGCCGGTCGTCCTCCTCCATGATCCGGCCGTCCGGCCCGGGTACGTCAGGCGTGTTCGCGAGACGCGTTCGGCAGCGGCAGGTCCCCGCTGTAGCGGACTTCGGGGACCTGAACGCCGTTGACCGACCAGTCCGCGGTCGCGCCGTCCGGTGCGAAACCGCTCCGCTCGTAGAAGCGGCGCGCCCGTGCGTTGTCGGCGATCACCCACAACACGAGCCTGCCGAACGACCGTTCGTGGGCGGCGGCGAGGATGTGCCGCATCAGTGCTCTGCCGATTCCGGTGCCGAGGCGGTCAGGGGCCGCGTAGAGGGCGAGGAGTTCGCCGTCCTGGGGTTCGCGGTCGTCCTCCCGGGAAGGACCGAGCGCCGCCCAGCCGACGACGGCGCCGTCTTCTTCGGCGACGAGATGCACCGCTGTGCCCGTGCCTCGTCCGAACATGTCACGTCGTACGCGGGCGTCTTCCGTCACCGTGAGCGCGTCCAGATAGTCCTGCGGGACCATGCCCGTGTAGGCGGCTTTCCAGCCGTTCACCCGCACCGTGGAAACACCGTGGATGTCTCCTTCACGCATGGGGCGCACCCGTATCATGCGCTGATCGTAGCCGGACGAGGGGGAGTTGCCCGCTCGACGGCATGGCCGCGCGCGGTCGGTGCCGAACGTGTCACGGGTTGCGGGCGGCCACGACGCGCCGGATTCCGTGGACGGCCGCGCCGAAGGCCAGCACCCCCGCCCCCGTGACGATCGAGGAGGGCGGGAGGGCGAAGGCCAGTGCCAGGCAGCCCGTCAGTCCGAGGGCGGGGACCAGTCGGCCGGGTCGGCCCTCGGCGGGGGTGAGGGTCCAGGCGGAGGCGTTGGCGATGGCGTAGTAGGCGAGCACGCCGAAGGAGGAGAAGCCGATCGCGCCGCGCACGTCCACCGTCGCGGCCAGGACCGCGACCACGGCGCCCACCAGCAGTTCGGCCCGGTGCGGCACCTTGAAGCGCGGGTGGACGGCGGCCAGGACGTGCGGCAGGTGCCGGTCGCGTGCCATGGCCAGGGTGGTGCGGGAGACACCGAGGATCAGCGCGAGGAGTGAGCCGAGCGCGGCCACGGCGGCTCCGGCGCGTACGACCGGGGCCAGCCAGGCGGCGCCCGCCGCCCGGACCGCGTCCGACAGCGGCGCCGCCGCCCGTGCCAGTCCCGCGGGGCCGAGGACGGTCAGGACCGCGACGGAGACGGCGGCGTAGACGACCAGGGTGATGCCGAGAGCGAGCGGGATGGCCCGGGGGATGGTGCGGGCGGGGTCGCGCACCTCCTCGCCGAGCGTGGCGATGCGGGCGTAGCCGGCGAACGCGAAGAACAGGAGGCCCGCGGCCTGGAGTACACCGCCGGCGGCGGCGTCCGAGCCGATGTCCAGCCGGGCCGCCGCCGCGGCGCCGGAGGTCAGGGTGGCCACCACCACGGCGGCGAGAACCGCCAGGACCACCGCCACGACGGCGCGGGTCAGCAGCGCGGACTTCTGCACCCCGGCGTAGTTCACGGCGGTCAGCGCCACTACGGCGGCCACCGCCACGGCGTGGGCCTGGCCCGGCCACACGTACGAACCGACGGTGAGCGCCATGGCCGCGCAGGAGGCGGTCTTGCCGACCACGAAGGACCACCCGGCGAGGTAGCCCCAGAAGTCGCCGAGGCGTTCACGGCCGTAGACGTACGTGCCGCCCGAGGCCGGGTAGCGGGCGGCGAGCCGGGCGGAGGACGTGGCGTTGCAGTACGCGACCACGGCGGCGAGCGCCAGACCGATCAGCAGCCCGGAGCCGGCGGACCGCGCGGCGGGGGCGAGGGCGGCGAAGATCCCGGCGCCGATCATCGATCCGAGGCCGATCACCACGGCGTCGAAGACCCCGAGCCCGCGGTGCAGTTCGCCCGGTGTGCCGACGGCGGTCGATGACTTGTCCATGGCCTGCTTCCTCGGTGGCGCATCCGCCGTTGTCACGTGCTCCGACACCGGGAGACGATACGTGAACCGGTCCGATGGCGGACGGCGGCCAGGGGGGCGGAAGCGTGCCCGAAGGCCCCCGGCGCTTGGCTTGAACTCGGCGGTGCGGACCCCCACGAGGTTCCACGCCGGACAGACCGCCTCTCCTGGCCACAGCAGCCGCTCGCCGACCCGGAGTTCGACGCCTTCACCGCCGGAGGGCGGCACCGGCGGCACCGGCGTCCGCGCGGTGGACCTGCCGCCCGGCGCAGCGGCCCCCCGTCAGACGCGTATCAGACCCGCGTCAGCGGTCCCTGCCAGTCTTGTACACGTGAACGGCACCCGGGCAGCGACCGGGAGCCGGGAGCGAGGAGAGGTGCCCGGAGTGGTTGATCGGGGACCGGCGAGCATGCCTCGGGGTCGGATCCGCAAGGGTCCACGCAGGTTCGAATCCTGCCCTCTCCGCCAGACCGGCCGGGGAACGGACACTCCCCCGGCAATCCCGTCGACGGCCGCCCCGCCGCGACCAACCCGGTGGGCGCGGGGATTTCGGGGAGTTCGGGAGCACCCGGATGAGGCCGGACCCCTGCCGTCGGCACGACAGGCGGAGGAGACCGCGAGCCCGCCGGCGGCGGGTGGCAGGCTTGGTGCGTGCTGATCGAGGGATACGACGACGAGCCCCTGGTCGCCGGCGAACCGCTGGTGACCCGTCCGGGCTTCTGGGCGAACCATCTGTGGGGCCCGTGCTGCCGTGACGCGGGTGCCGAACCGGAGTGGTTCGGCGGTGACGGAGCCGACGTCGACGCCATGTCCGAGGTGCTCATGGACCCCGAGCGGTGGCCGGTGTTCCGGTTGCCGATCGAGGGCGGGTACGAGGCCGTGGTGATCTATCGCAACCTCGTCGGAGACCACGGAGTCGATTACCTCCTCGTCCACCCGGACCGGCGCACCCCCCAGCACATCGCGAGCTGGTACGGGGAGTTGGAGGGTGACAGCCTGACGTGGGGCGAACTCGTCCGCATCGCCGACGGTGCGGGTTCCGTGGCCGAGGGCGTGCTGGACCCCGCCGCCCGTCTCCTGCTGCTGCTTCCCCTGCTGGCCGGGTACCCCCTGCCCGGCGAGGCACCGGCGAAGCTCCGGTCCGCTCTGATCGCGGCAGGAGTCCCCCGGGACATCGCCCCGGTCACGGCTGGGCACCTGCTGGAACACGCGGCGGGGAGCGCGTGGCACGACCCCGCGTGGGGTTCGCCGCTCAGCGGCGGCTCAGGCGGTCCCGGTTCCACGGGAGGCGTCGTGCCGGCGCGCCTGGGTACCGGCCCCCGGGAGACGGTCCGTTCGTCCGTGGCCTTCCCCAGGGGGCAGGGGTGACCCGCGGGCCATGACGGCCGTCCGCGACGCGCCCCGGACCAGGCGGAGTTGCCCGACCACGGGCCCCCGGCCAGCGGCGTGGTGTCGAGGTAGCGGAGACGTACGCCCGCTGGTACACCATGTCCCGGCCGCAGCAGGACGCGATCGAGTCGCCCGGCGCCTGGCTGACGGCCGTCGCCACCCGTGTCTGCCTGGACCTGCTCGGTTCGGCGCGGGGCCGGCGCGAGCGCCATGTGGGCGAACGGGTCCCGGAGCCGCTGCCCGAGCGGACCGCGTGGGTCGGCGCGCCGGCGGGGACCGCCGCGGACCCGGCCGACCGGGTCACCCTGGACGAGTCGGTCGGCATGGCCTTCCTCGTCGCGCTCGAATCGATGACCCCGGCCCAGCGCGTCGCGCTCATCCCGCACGACGTCTTGCGCTGCTCCTTCGCGGAGATCTCCGAGATCACCGGCCGTACCGCGCCGGCGTGCCGCCGGCCGGCCTCCTCGGCCCGCCGGGTCCGCGCCCTGCGGCAGGCCGGGGCCCCGGCAGCCCGGCAGGCCGTCCTCGTGCGGACTTCAGGCGGGCGTGGGAGGCCCGGGACATCGACGCGCTGGTCGGACTCCTCGACCCCGACGCCACGTTCACCGCGGACGGCGGCGGTCTGGCCAGGGCCGCGCTCCACCTGATCGAGAGCGGCCCGCGGATCGCCCGCTACCTGGCCACCCTCGCCGGGAGGACACCGGCCAGCCTGGACACCCTGGAACGGACGGTCGACGGACGGCCCGGTCTGATGGCGCGGTGGGAAGGGGCCACCGTCGCGGTGTACGCGTTCGATGTCGTGGACGACCGGATCAGGTCCGTCCGGGCCGTCCGCGATCCCGACAAGCTGCGCCCGTGGCGGGGCAGCGGTGGGCCGGAGGCGGTCTGAACGTCACAGGTACGTGTCCCGGGTACGGGGCGACGCCTCTCGGCCGGCGGCCTGCGCCGCGTGCTCCAGCCGGCGGCGATGGTCCTCCCACCACGCCGGGTCGCCCGACGCCATGCTGTCCTGGCCCCGGCGTTCCCCGACGTCGCCGTCGATGAGTTCCCGGACGATGTCGGCGTGTCCGGCGTGCCGGTGCGTCTCGGCGATCATGCGCACGACGGCGTGGTGCAAGGTGACCTCGTTCCTGCCGCTCGGCCACCACGGCACCTTGCCGGTCGCGTCGAGGGCCAGCGCGTCGATCGTCGCGTCCGCGTGTGCCCACGCGCGGTGGTAGAGGTCCACGACGAACGCGCGTGACTCGTCGGCGGTGGCCCACATGTCCGCGTTCGGCTCGGCGCCGTCCTCCAGCCAGGGCAGCGGCTCGCCGGACGGCCGTCCGAAGACGTCGCCGAGATAGGCGAGTTCCATGCTGGCCACGTGTTTCACCAGGCCGAGGAGATTGGTGCCGGTCGGTGTGAGCGGGCGGCGGATGTCGTACTCGGAGAGTCCTTCGAGCTTCCACAGCAGGGCGTCGCGGGCGGTTTGCAGGTAGCGATGGAGGTCGGTCCTGGCAGCTGATGCGGTCATGGGGTCACTCTGCCGTTCCGCTCGTCCGCCCCGACGTTATCCGGCCGAACGCGGCCCGCCCCGAGGGTCGTCGGCACCCCGAGGGTGAGCGGGGGCGGACCGCGGGATCACGCTCGACGGAGCGGGCGGCGGACGGTGGCTCCGGCGGCGCGGGCCAGTACGTCTGCGGTCAGCGCTCCCGCCTCGACGGCGTGGGGGCGGTGCCGGGCACACAGCGCTGACGCTCGGGGGCGAACTCGGTCATGATGACGCCCGCGTGGTCGGTCGCGGCCTCGCCGGTGGTCCCACCGGCGCTCATCGATGGTCCTCGGGATGACCCCGCATCCGCGTGTTGATCCTGTCGCGGGTTCCGGTGAGCAGGGTCTGGTGCTTCTCGAGGTTCTCGAAGGAGCTGTCGCCGCCCGGTCGGCTCCGCAGTTCCGCGATCCAGGCGAGGGGTTCCTCGAAGTGGGCGGGGCCCTGGGGGTCCGCCTTCATCGACGCGTCGAGGCTGGTGAGTTCGGCAAGGACCCGTCGCGGGAAGTACGCGCAGTTCCCCGGGGTCGTGCATCCGTCGTTGTACGTGGCCTGAAGCCGGGCGAACACGTCGCGGACCTTTTCGGAACGTCCGGTGTCGGTCCTCCCGTGCCCGGGGCGGGCGGCGCCGCCGCCGTGGCGGGCGGTGCGGTCGTGCCGGCGCCGCGGGCGGGCGACGGGCCGGCGGCCGATGACGCGTCCGGACCGCCGGAGCAGGAAAGGAGCAGGGAGGTCAGGGCCACGACGAGCGTGGAGGTGCCGAGGGCGCGCCGTGCGCGTGCGTCGATCATGCCGCCTACGACGCTCCGGCGGGCGCTCTGGTCGTGCTGTCGGGCCGGCGCGCTCCGCGACGCCGTCGGTGACGCCATGGGACACCGCGGGGCCTGTGCGCCCCGAAGGCGCCCGTCACGAGTGGGCGGAGGCCGATGCGCGGCGGGTCGTCCTGAGGTGGGTGTCGATGTAGCGGGTGAGGGTCATCGCGTCCCTGGGCTCGTCGGCACGGAAGGTGATGCGGCGCAGCAGGCTGACGTCGTCGAGGGCGATGCCTTCGCGGGCGAGGACGAAGAGGAGGGCGAGGAAGGCGGAGCGGGCGTTGCCGTCGTCGAAGGGGTGGAAGAAGCAGATGTCGAGGTAGACGCGGGCGCCCCGGGCGGTGACAGGGAGGGGCCGGTCGGGATCCTGGGCGCTCTCGGCCAGGCATGCCTCGAAGCGCGCGCGGGTGTCCGGGCCGATGCCGTAGCGTTCCCGGCCTTGTTTGGCGAAGGCCGGCAGGGTGCGGAACGGCGGCAGCCGGGGGGTGTCCAGGACGTGTCGCTGCCAGCTTCGGAGCAGCTCGAAGTCGAGTGCGGCGCCGCGTGCCGCGTCGGCACGCAGGAGTTCGAGGGCGGCGAGGAGGCCGCGTTCACGGGCCGGGTCCAGGGCGCCGTCGAAGCCTCGGATGTACTGCGCCGCCCCGTCGCGCCGCGGCGTCACCGGCCCGCTCCCGCCGCCCGGGGCGTCCTGCCACGGCACGGTCCGGCGGACCGCGAGCCAGCGTTCGAGGTGGTCGGGGACGGGGCCGGCGGCGGGCCGCGCGCCGTCGTCGGGCCGCAGCGACAGGGCGAGGCGCTCCGCGACGTCCTCCACCAGTCGCGGGTCGGGGCCGGTCCAGCTCGCGAACCGGCCGCCGATCGCCTCGTCGACCAGTTCCCCGGCGAGGTCCGGCGCCACGCCCCAGCGGCAGAGGTACCAGGCGAGCACCTGCCGGCAGTGCCCGTACCAGCCGCTGCCGCAGCCGGTGCGGTCGGTCACCTGCAGGATCAGGTTGCGGGCCGCGCGCTCCCACAGGATGCGCTGGTCCTCGATGTCGGCCAGGTCCAGTGGGTACGGCTCGAACCACCCGGCGAGGCTCTCCAGCCAACCACGCCACTCGCACAGCGCCGCGACGACTCGGTCGAGGGTCTCCTCCGGCGTGGTGATGGACGTCCGCGGGGAGCACCAGTTCCCGACCGGCCCTCCGTTGTAGTCGCCTTCGTCGTGTGCCCAGCGCCAGCCCACGGTCCAGCGGCCGTAGTGTTCGACGAGGGCCTGCGCCATGGCGCAGGCCCAGGGCTCGCCCTCGTCCCAGCCCCAGGCGTGGATCGACGGGTCGCCGTGCGGGGCGTCCGGGCGGACGGGCACTCTCCGGGCGGGCCCGAGCGAGCGCACCACCTGCGGCGCCGACGCGGTGTCGAAGGGGTGGCGGGCGGGATCCACGTCGGCCCAGTCCAGGGAACGGGGGGACAGGTCGACGGTCACCGCGCAAGCCTGCACGTCCGTCCCGGCGTCTGACAAGCGGGTTGTCCCGCCCTCTTCGCCCTCGGCGGCCGGTGGTGGCGGACGCGGTGGGCGCCCGCGCGACCGCGTGGATCGGGTGGCCGTCCGTCCGTGGCTCCCGGAGGCGTACGCGACGGCGGCGAAGGCCACGGGTATCGGGTCCGCGCGGTGCCGCGGCCGGGCCCGTACGAGAAGTCCGTCCCCGGAGCCCACCGACCCCACCGCGGACGCCGTGCTCGACTCACTGAGCCTGGTCGCCCTTCGGCCCGATGCCCTTGGTCCTGGTCGGAGTTGCGTCCGGGGCGAACGAGTGGTGGAAGGTGAAGGCGTGCGGCGCGGGGCCGTGGTCGTGGAGGTGCTCCAGCCTGGAAGCCCCCTCCCGCCAGGTGGGTATCACGTCGTCGGAGACCCACCAGAACACGTGACCCGGGTGTCCTGTCCTCTCGAACCAGTCGTAGCGCCTGTTCAGCGCCTCACGGTGCACACCGGTGTAGACGGCGTCGAAGGCGGGGCGCAGGTCGGTCCAGAGCGAGAGGGTCGCGGCCAGGGCGGTGGTTTCCACCGCACGGCCCTTGCCGTACCAGGTCGGTACGGCGAACTCTCCCCATGCGCCCCAGTCCGCCTCGAAGTGTGAGCCCCGGTCAGCGTCCGCGGCTTCGGCGTGCGCGAGGTATCCGGGGTGCCGGCTGATCTTCCGGTAGACGGCCCCACCGAGGTCGTAGAACTCGCGCGTGAGAGGTGCGGGATCGGCGAGGGGTGCCTTCAGGACGCCGAACGTGTACAGAGCAAGACGGGGCATTCTTCTCTCCCTGGTCGGGGGTGCCTGGTGTGGACCCGGCTCGGCGGCTTGCGCAGGGGGCGAGGATTCGCGGAACGTGACCCACGCGTCCCGTCGCGGGCGGCTCAGCCTGAAGGAACCGCCGCGCGATCGTGGGCAACCGCCGAGGACCAGGCGAACATAGCCGCCTCGACGGGCCGTGTCGAAGTTGCGTTTTCCCTGTCCAAGTGGCCTCTCGTACAGGTGCCTTCGGGGCCTGGGGCGGTGGCACCGCCTGCCGTCGTGGAAGTCCCCGTCGGCCCGGCGATACACGTCTCCTCCTCGGGGCCGGGGAGGCGCTGGAGGCGCTGGAGGCGAACTCTCCCGGTTGCCGTTCCCGGCGTACCGCCGTACCGCCCGGAGGCGGAGAGCGGGGCCGGGTGGTTCCCGGGCGGGACTTCCTCCCGCGTGACGACGGCACGGGGGTCTCGGCACGTGGCCGTACGGCGGCATGACCTCGATCGCGGTGCGCGATCCGGTTCCCGGCCACCGGCCCGGCGCCCGACCGTCCCCTGCCGCGCGGAGGCGTGTTCTGGATCTCGTCGGTGTCCGTCATACTCCGAGGGGCTTCACACCTGCCGGGGGGTACGAGGTGCTCGTCCTTCCCGGGGTGGCGGACGAAGGAGGAACGTGCAGCACCACATAGGCCGGACGACGCTCATCGCGGCGGTCCTGGTGATCTCCGCGGCGCTCGGCGGCTGCGACGACGAGCCCCGGAAGGTGTCGGGGCTGCTGGACAGCACGCGGCACGTCCGGGCGCTGACCAGACTCGCGACCCGCGCGCACATGGTCGAGCGCTGTCATCCCGGGTCCAAGCGGGTACGGCACACATCCGGCCGCGGCGGCAACAAGCGCACCTGGTACACCGACGAGCCGACCACCGTGTGCACGAAGGTCCGGCAGGGCACGGAGACCTATCGCCGCGTCATCCGCCCGGAGCGCTGGTGCGTCGAGCTGGACGACGTCGACGGCAAGGACTCCAGGGACGACGTCTGGTTCCGCGTCGACGCGAACACCTACCTGGACGCCCGGATACTGAAGGCCGGACACCGGATGACGTTCAAGCCGGAGCGCGACGGCTGCTGAAGCCGGAAGAGGGCCGGTCCGGCCCCGCCGCGCGGACGGACGCGGCCGTCACCGGTGCGCCGCTTTGGCCGGCGGCCCGGCCGCCTGGGGCGGCACCGGGAGGACCCGGTCCAGCCGGTATCCCGGTGGGGGCACACGGACGGCCCGGTTCGCCCGCGGTATCCGGACCGGACGCCGGCGGGGCGGGGCCGGGTCCGTCCGTCACTTCACCCGCCAGGTCGCACGCGAGCGGGAGACCGGATCGCCAGGAGTGCCACCTGCCGCCCTCGTGACACGTCCGCGGTACGTCGGCCCGCTCGCCCGACAGGGCATCAGCCGCATCAACGGCGACTGCTCGGGCATCATCTGCGCATGAGCTCGCACACACGAGCCCATGACGCGGAACGCCTGTCCACCACGGCCCCGCAGACGATCGGCCCATGCGGTGGAACAGCCGTGCCCGACCCCCGTCCGGGGGCTGGTAGGGCTGTGCAACGTCGATCTCACGAACAGCCGATCACCGCTCATCCCCCACAAGCTCTTCATAGAATTCAGTCAATGACGCACAGAGTTGCGAGAGGCCGTCACCATGATGGGCAGTCACGACCGTTCCGACAGCGTGGACGGGTCGAATGGCGACAGACGCGAGGCGATACCCCCGTCCGTGTCCGGCAACCCTCTTCCCGCCTCCAAGCTGGCGCGCACCATCCTCCTCACCGCTTTGCTGGGCTCCGCGCTCCTGACCACCACGGACATCCTCAGCGCCGGCGCCTCCTCCTCCGCCGAAACCACCTGTCTGCTGCTCCTTCCGCTGATTCTCGCCCTCCAGGTCCTGCACTCCGCCCCGGACAGCAGCCAGGCGCCCCTGGGCCGCAAGTGCGTGACCCTGGCCGCCCAGGTGCTCCTGACCTATCTGCCGCTCCTGCTGTTCCGGCCGTTCTGGACGACGACGGCCGCCTATCTCGCGGGCTCGCTGCTGCTGCTCCTGCCGCCCCGGGCGGCCTGGCCCCTCTTCGGCCTCGTGGGGCTCAGCATGGTGATCCCGACGGCCCTCGACGGCGGACCGCTCGTCGAGAGCATCCGTCTTGCCCAGGTCTCCCTCCTCATCGGCTTCCTCCTCTACGGACTGGCCCGGCTGGCCGAGCTGGTCACGCACCTGCACGCCGTCCGCGGTGAACTGGTCCGGCGGGCGGTCACCGCGGAGCGGCTGCGCTTCGCCCGGGACCTCCACGACCTCCTCGGCCACAGCCTCTCCGCGATCACGCTGAAGAGCGAGCTGATCCACGAGCTGATCCCGGCCCAGCCCACACGCGCGGTGAAGGAGGTCGACGAGGTCCTGTCCATCGCCGAACGGTCCCTCGCCGACGTCCGCAGGGTCGCGAGCGGCTTCCGCGACCTGTCACTGCGTCAGGAGGTCAAAGCGGCACGGTCCATGCTCGACGCCGCGGGCATCGCCGTACAGGCGAAGGTGGACCTGGGTCCGCTCGCCCCGGTCGTGGACACGGCGCTCGCCACCACGCTGCGGGAGGCCGTCACTAATCTGCTGCGGCACAGCAACGCCTCCCGCTGCCGCATCGAGGCCCTGGAACTGGACGGTGTGATCCGCCTGCTGGTCGAGAACGACGGCGTCGACGCCGTCCACCACGATCCCTCGCCCTACGGCGGCCACGGCCTGGGCAATCTGCGCGCGCGGATGACCGCGGTGGGCGGACGGCTGGAGTCGGGCCCCTGGACGGAGGGGACGTTCCGGCTGCTGGCCGAAGTGCCCGCGCAGCGGCCCTCGTCCACCACGCGGGCCGGCGGCTGACCGGTCACGACCGGTGTGTGTGGGCGGCGGCCCCGAGAGGTCTTCGCCGCCCACGGCGCGGCCGGTCGCGGTCAGCGGGGCCCGGCGACGGCGCCGTCCCCGTGGGTGGTGCCGCCGAGCCCGGACAGGAACCGCAGCGCGGTGGCGGGTGTGAGGTGGACGGCCGTCACCTCGTTCTCGGTGAGACCGAGGGAACTCAGGGTCTGCCACGGCCGCACGCCGGTGCCGTGCGTCGTGTCCTCGTCGCTCCGGGACTCGGTCACGAGGTTCTCCTGCCGCGCGGGGTGCGGGACGCCGGCCGGTCGCCGCCGCGCGCCAGGCGCAGCCGCAGGAGCTGGAGGACGAGCCAGCGCCGCATCGCGCCGAGATGGGCGGGCGAACCGTGCACGTCGTCGAACGTCTTGAACCGCACGTCCTGGAGCGTGCTGCGCAGCAGTGCCTGGTCCCCGGCCGGGATGATCTCGTCACGGCTGCTGGCGACGTACCGGACGGGTATCCGCACCTGCCGCAGCTGGTCCGGCGTGAGCGCGAACTGCCGCAGCAGGCGCCGCAGCGCGCTGAGGTCCTCGCTGCCGGTGAGGCGGCGCAGGGTGTCGGCGGTGATGCCGGGGACCCGGGGCCACCACGTCTCGTCCCGGAAGAAGTCGCCGACGGGCGCGCCCACGGTGAGGACGCGGCGGATGCGGGAGTCCTCGGCCGCCGCGCGCACGGCGAGATGGCCGCTGAAGCTCAGCGCGAGCATCGAGGTGTCGGACACCAGGGCGCGGTCGGCGAGTTCGTCGAGCAGGAAGCCGAGGATGCGCCAGGAACCGGGGCCGTAGGTGAAGGTGTTCTCGCCGACGCCCGGCAGTTCGGTGACGACGGCGGCGTAGCCGAGTCTGCGCAGCAGGGGCAGCAGCGGCGCCCACTGCTCCTTCACGCTGACGATGCCGCCCATGACGATCAGCAACGGGCGGGACCTGTCGAGCCCGGCGGCCCAGCAGGCGAGGGTGCCGTCGCGGTGCTCGAACTCCAGGCGCTCGATGCCGTCCTGGCCGCGGCGCCACCGGTCGAAGGTGTCGACGCACAGGCGCTGGGCGCGGACGCGGTCGGCGTCGCCGTGGTACGGGAACCGGGCGAGCGCGAAGTGCCGGCACGCGTCGAGGAGGTCGCCGCGGTCGGCGGCGGCCCGGCCCTCGGCGGTCCACACCGCGGCCCACGACCGCCCGTCCGCCGCGGTGTCGTTGGTGATCCTGGTCAGGACGCGCGTGACGTGCCGGGGCTTCATGCCCTGGCCCCGGGCGTGCAGGCGGGCGAATTCCTTGAGTTCTTCCAGATGGTCCATCGGTCTCCTAGCGAGGGGACCACCGGCTCGGGCCGGTGGTGCCGTCGGGGCGGCGGGGGCGCCTTGGAAGAACCTGGAGACCCTGCCCGCCGGGTCCCGCCGGAGCGGCTCTGCACGCCCAGTGTCGAGGCGTGCGCTTGCGTGCTGCTTGTACGCGGGCGGGAGGCGCGGCGGTCAGTCCAGGGCGGTCAGGTACGCCTCGACGGCGTCGGCCGCGACGGCCGGGCCGTCGACGGACCGCATGCGCTCCCGCACGGCCCGCACCCGTTCGGCCACCGACGGGTCGCCGGCCACCTGGTCCACCGTCGCGCGCAGGCTCTCCACGGTGACGTCCTCCTTGGCCAGCAGGCGGCCGAGGCCCAGCTCCTCCACGCGCAGGGCGTTCGCCCGCTGCTCGTTCGACTGCGGTACGAGGATCATGGGCACGCCGTTGTCCAGCGACTCCATGGTGCTGTTCATGCCGCCGTGGCTGATGAACAGCCGCGCGTGGCGCAGCACGTCGAGCTGGGGCGCGTACCGCCGTACGTCGACGTTCGCGGGCAGCGGTCCGAGGGCGGCCGGGTCGGTGTGGTCGCCGACGGTGATGAGGACGTCCCACTCGGAGTCGCCGAACGCCTCGATGGCCATGGTGAAGAACTCCGGCCAGCCCCTGGCCGAGGTGCCGAGGGAGACGAGCAGGACGGGCCGGTCCGGCGAGGTCGGCCGCCAGGTGCCCTGGTAGGGGCGTTCGGCGATGCAGGGGCCGGTGAAGACGAACCGCTCGTCGAAGGTCTCCCCGGCGTACTGGAATTCGCGGGGGAGGAAGACGAGGGCGAGTCTCTCGATGTGGGTGAGGAAGCCCATCGGGTCGGCCGGGAGCCCGAAGCGGGGCAGCACCGCCGCGAGTCCCCGCACCGCCTCCACGATCCGCGGGTCGTCGAGTTCGGCCACCGGGAACTTCTCCCGGATGGAGAAGTGTTCGTTCGCGCCGAACACGGGATACGTCCGGATCAGCGGGATGCCGTGCGCGGCGGCGAAGAAGCGCGCTCCCCAGGCCATGAAGTCGTGGACGATCACGTCCGGCCTGTTCTCCTCGTAGAACGGTGCGACCTGGGCCACCAGGGACGTGGCCTCGTCCAGGCTCCGCAGTCCCTCGCCCGCGGACTCCTCGGGGGTCAGGGGTGCGCGGTAGAAGTCGCCGAAGACCGAGTCGTACCTGACCGGTTCGGCCCCGGCGGCCTTGACGATGGGGGCGAAGTGCTCGGTCACGGTGCAGGTGACGCGATGGCCCCGCCGGACCAGCTCCTCGACGACGCCGATCGTGGGATTGACGTGGCCTACAGCCGGAAAGTTGAAGAAAGCGATGTGGCGTCGCACGTGGGTCTCCTGCCGCTCATCCATTGCCGTCGGGTTCGCCGAGTGCGGCGAACCGGTGTATTTCGTCGAGGAGTCGGGCCTGGCGCAGGGTGTCGCCGGTGTCCGGGAGGGTTCCGGAGCGCACGGCGGCGGCGAAGGCCGCGACGGTGGCCGCCACCTGGTCGTGCGGTGCGAGCCGGAACTCCTCGCTCTTGCCGTCACGGTGGAGGACGATCACGGGGACGTGGTCGGCGGGCGGGGTGAAGGCCCGCTCGACGGTGATGCTTCCCTCGCTGCCCCACAGTTCGTAGGCCGAACGGTAGGCGTGCTCCATGCCGAAGGTGATCTGGGCGGTGGCGGTGCCGGGCGTGCTCAGCAGCGCGGCGCCGGAGGTCTCGACCCGTCGTCCCACGCCCCGGGTGAGACGGGCGCCGCTGACGCGCAGGCCGGGACCGAGGAAGTGCAGTGCGGCCCGCAGGGGGTAGATCCCCACGTCCGCGAGGGCGCCGCCGCCGAGGTCCGGGTCGTACCGGATGTCGCCGTCCGGGAGCGGGGGGATGGTGAACGCGGCGTGGAACGCGCGCACTTCGCCGATAGCGCCGTCGGCGACGAGGCGTTGTACGGCCCGGTGCCGGCGGTGGTGGACGAACATCACGTTCTCCATGAGCACCAGGCCGCGCCCGGCGGCGAGGCGGAGCAGGTCCGCGGTGCGGCGGTGGTCGGTGGTCAGGGGCTTCTCGGCGAGGACGGGGCGGCCGGTGCGCAGTGCCGCCTCGGTCCACTGCGCGTGCAGGGCCGCCGGCAGCGGCACGTAGACGGCCTCGACGTCGTCCTGTTCGAGGAGCGCGTCGTACCCGTGGACGGGCCGGCAGCCGAAGCGTTCGGCGACGTCCCGGGCCTTGGCCGCGTCCCGGCTGGCCACTGCCGCGATCTCGATGCCGGGGTCCGCCGCGAAGGCGGGCAGCATACGGCGCACCGCGATGTCCGCGCAGCCGAGCACCCCGATCCTCAGGCGGCCGGTCATCGCGCCCGCACCGCGGTCGCGTTGAGGCAGGCGAGCAGGGTGCGGGCCTGGACGTTGAGGTAGTGGCCGTGCCGTACCAGGGAGGTGAGCTGGCCGGGGGTGACCCAGGCATAGCCGGGCGGCGGGTCCTGCGGGGCGTCGGCCTCGTCCGCCTCGACGAGGAGGCAGCGGCTGACGGCGTTGAGGAAGCGGCCGCCCTCCTCGGAGTGCACGGCCTCGTAGCGGACGCGGTCCGGGGTCGCGCGTACCACCGTGTCCAGGAACAACGGGCGTTCACCCGCGGGCAGATGGGCGTAGTTGTCCGGGGTGTACTGGACGGTGGGCCCGAGTTCGACGGTGTCGAGGAAGCCGGCCTCGACGCGGGCGTGCACCAGGACGTGCGGGACGCCGCCGAACTCCCGGACGAGGAAGGCGGTGACGCCGGGGCCGACCGGCTCGAACAGGGGCTGGGTCCAGCCGGTCACCTCACGGTTCCCCGCCCGCACGGACACGGCGACGACGTCGAAGTAGCGGCCCGTCTCGTGCTCGATCGTGCTCTCGCGGCGCTTCCAGCCCGGGAGGTTGTCCAGCGGGACGCGTTCGGCCCGCACGCTGTGCCGGGTGCGCTCGCCCGTGATCCAGGAGAGCAGCTCGGTGTCGGAGAGCAGCGCGCCGTCCCAGGCGTCGCCGAAGGGAAGGCAGGACAGCACCGTGCGCGAGTCCATGTTGACCACGTTGTCCAGGTGCAGCAGCCGGGCGATCTGTCCCAGGGTGAGCCAGCAGAAGTCGTCGAGGAGGGGGACGTCGCCCACCGCCTCGACCACCATGTTGCGGTTGGACTTGTGGTGGAACCAGGAGCCGTGCTCGGACTGGAGCACGTCCGCGACGATCCGGCCGCGGCGCGGCCCGACGAAGTACTCGATGTACTTGACGTCCGCGCCCTTGTGGGCCTTGGTGTAGTTGCTCCGGGTCGCCTGGACGGTGGGCGACAGCTGGAGCAGGTTGGGGTTGCCCGGTTCCATCTTCGCCTGCATCAGGAAGTGCGGCACGCCGCCGAACTCCTTGACGAGGATGCCCAGGATGCCCACCTCGGGCTGTCTGATGATGGGCTGGTACCAGTCGGCGTGCGGGCCGTCGCCGTGCGGCTCGCCCTCCTCCGTGACGTGCAGGCCCTCGACGGTGAAGAAGCGTCCGCTGCGGTGCACCAGGTTCCCGGTGGTCTCCTGGAACGACCAGCCGTCCAGCTCGGCGAACGGAATCCGTTCCACCTCGAAGGTGTGGGCCCGGCCGCGTTCGGCCAGCCAGCCGGCGAAGTCGGCGGTGCGCAGGTGCGCGCCCTCGGTGGTGGCCGCCGAGAGCGCGATGCGGTCCGGCAGGCTCGTGTCCGCCCGTGTCCGGAGCGTGGGGGTCGACGGCATCGGAGAGACTCCCTGCCTTTCTGGTGAGGACGGTGCGGCCGGGTCAGGCATGGCCGGCCGCGATGAAGTCGTTGAGGACCCGGCGGTAGTAGTCGGGTCCGAAGCCCAGGTCCGCCACTTCCGGGACCAGGGCGCGCAACTTCTGGGTGGAGATGGCGTACGCGACGCCGGTGTCCACGTACTCCTTGCGTGGCGTGAGCCGCAGCGCGCGGGCGAGGTGGTCGGCGATGTCCTCCACCGAGGTGGCGAAGCCGGAGGCCACGTTGACCGTGTCGGCCCGCAGTCCCGCGCCGAGCAGCCGGTCGGTGATCGTCAGCATGTCCGCGACGCCGATCAGGTCGCGGGCCGCGCCCCGGTGCAGGGACACCACTCCCGAACGGACCTGCCGCACCAGCGTCGGGACCAGCTGGTGGGGCCGTCCGTGCGGACCCACCAGGTGGGCGAGCCGGAGGATGAGGTGGTCGGTCCCGGAGTCGCGTAACTGCTGTTCGAGCGCGAGCTTGTGCGCGCCGTAGGGGGTGGCGGGGCGCACCGGGTCGTCCTCCGTGCCCGGCCCCTCGGCGAGGCCGTACATGCCGGTGGCGGCGGTCGAGAAGAACAGCAGCAGCTTCCCGGCCGCGGCGCACCGTTTCCCGACGTCGCGCAGCAGTGCGGCCTCTCGCGCGTAGTCCGCCTCGGTCGCGCCGCTGGTCCTGGACTCCCCGGCCGCGAGGGCCACGGTGTCCGGATGCCGGCCGGCCAGCGGACGCAGACTCCGTGCCAGGAATCCGGTCCCCACTATCTCCATCGTCGTAACCGATCTCCTGGGCGGAGGCGGCCCGGTGGCTCGGAGCCTGTCGGCGGGCCCCGTTCCCGGCGGGAGTCCGGGTCCCGGTCCCGGGAGGGGTGCCGACGGGCTCTCAGCCGTGCCGGGCCACGAACTCCTTGATCGTGGCGGTCATGTAGTCGAGCATCTCGTCGGTGAGCCCCGGGTAGACGCCGATCCAGAAGGTGTGCTCGGTGATGACGTCGCTGTTGGTGAGGTCGCCGACGACCCGGTGGGGCCGGCCGATGTAGGCGGGCTGCCGGGTGAGGTTGCCGGCGAACAGCCGCCGGGTACCG
Source organism: Streptomyces hygroscopicus subsp. hygroscopicus (assembly GCF_030269125.1). Classification (GTDB taxonomy): domain Bacteria; phylum Actinomycetota; class Actinomycetes; order Streptomycetales; family Streptomycetaceae; genus Streptomyces; species Streptomyces hygroscopicus_C. Next base: position 112,957 of record NZ_BSSM01000022.1, read on the forward strand.
ATCTTGTGCTCCTCCAGGTGTGCGACCAGCTCGGCACGGGTGAAACGGGCCTCGGGGTCGACGGTGATGACGAAGCCGAACCAGCTCGGGTCGGACTTCGGGGTGGGCTCGGGAAGCAGCAGGCCCGGTACGCCGTCCAGTCCCTCGCGCAGCCGGCGCCAGTTACGCCGCCGCGCCTCGATGAAGCCGTCCAGCTTGTCGAGTTGGGCGAGCCCGAGGGCGGCCTGGATGTCGGTCGCCTTCAGGTTGTAACCGACGTGGGAGAAGATGTACTTGTGGTCGTACCCGGCCGGCAGGTCGCCCATCTGGTACTCGAAGCGTTTGAAGCAGGTGTTGTTCTTGCCGGGTTCGCACCAGCAGTCCCGGCCCCAGTCGCGCAGCGACTCCACGATGCGGGCGAGGCCCAGGTCGGAGGTGAGCAGGCAGCCGCCCTCGCCCATGGTGAGGTGGTGCGCGGGATAGAAGCTCACCGTGGTCATGTGGCCGAACGTGCCGGTGATCCGCCCGTCGTAGGTCGAGCCGACCGCGTCGCAGTTGTCCTCGATGAGGTAGAGGTCGTGCTCCTCGGCGAGTTGGGCGACCTCGGCCACCTCGAAGGGGTTGCCGAGCGCGTGCGCGATCATGATGGCCCGCGTCTTGGGACCGATCGCCCGTGCCACCCGCTCGGCCGTGGTGTTGTACGTGGCCAGCTCCACGTCCACGAAGACCGGGACGAGTCCGTTCTGCAGGATCGGGTTGACGGTGGTGGGGAAGCCCGCGGCGACGGTGATCACCTCGTCGCCCGGCTTCAGCGCCCGGTCACCGAGTTCGGGCTGGGTGAGGGCGGAGACGGCGAGGAGGTTCGCGGACGAACCGGAGTTGGTCAGATGGGCCTTGCGCCGCTTCAGCCGCTTGGCGAAGGCGGACTCGAACTTCCGGGAGCTGGGTCCGGCGGCGATGCGCATGGTCAGCGCCGCCTCGACGATCGCGACCCGGTCCGCCTCGTCCAGGACCGCGCCGGAGGGCCAGATCTCGGTCACGCCGGGCACGAACTCCCGCGCCGGCGCGGTCTCGCGGTGGTATCTGCGGACCTCGTCCAGCACCAGTTCCTTGGGGTCGGTGGTGTCGCTCACTTCATGTCCTTCCATTGACCGGTGCCGGCAGCGCGGCCGCGAGCAGGTCGCGCAGCGAGTCGTCGAGGGTGCGGCGCGGCTGCCATCCCAGGAGCCGCAGCGCCCGTGAGACGTCGAGTTGCTGCCACGCCACGTCGGTGCGTGTGGACGGGCCGGGGGCGGCCTCGGCGACCGTGAGGTCCAGGCCGCTGAGGCCCACCATCCGGTCGATCAACGCGCGCATCGCGACCGCCTCGCCGCGCCCGACGTTGATCACCTGGCCGCTCACGTCGGCCTTCGGCGCGGTGGCGGCGGCCCGTACGGCGTCCACGGTGTCGCGCATGTCCACGAGGTCGCGACGGGCACGCAGCGGCGGCAGTCTCAGTGCGTCGGGCCGCTCGCCCCGGGAGCGGGCGCGGGCGGCCTCGCCGAGGTGCGCGGCGACCTTGCCGAAGAGGCTGGTGGCCGGCACCCCGGCACCGATCACCTGGGCGAGGCGGAGGACGACGCCGTCCACGCCGTCGTCCGCCACGGCCCTCAGGACGGCCCGCGTGCCGAGGAGTTTGGTGCGCCCGTACGGCGTGACGGGCGCGGGCTCCTGCTCCTCGCGGGTGCCGGCACCCGGCGTCCCGGCGCCGTACTCGTGGACGGTGCCGAGCTGGACCAGCCGCGGGGGGCGGGGCAGCCGGGCGAGTGCCCGGGTGAGGCGGACGACCAGGTCCGCGTTGCCCGCGGTCATCGCGGCCTCGTCGCCCTGCCAGACCCGGCCCGCGGCGTTGACCACCACGTCGGGCGCCACCGAGCCGAAGTAGTCCGCGAGTTCGCGGGCGTCGGCGGCGAGCAGGTCCAGGGCGACGTGACGCGCGTCCGCCGGGCCGTCCCCGGCCGGATTGCGGGACACCAGGTGCGTCTGCGCGCCGTCGGCGCGGAAGGCCGCGCCGATCCGGCGGCCCAGGCAGCCGGAGCCGCCGAGCACCACGACACGGAGCCCGGACGCCGGGCCGTGCTCAGCCGTGCGCACGGTCGGCCCCGTACTTGACGCTCTTCCACCAGTCGGGGTGGTCGCGGTACCAGGCCACCGTGGCGGCCAGCCCCTCCTCGAACCCGATGTGCGGCGCGTAGCCGAGTTCCGCACGGATCTTGGACTCGTCGATGGAGTAGCGCAGGTCGTGCGCCTTGCGGTCGGGGACGTGGCGGATCATCTCCTCGCCCGAGCCGGTCAGTTCGAGCAGGTGCTCGGTGATGGCCCGGTTGGTGCGCTCGTTGCCGCCGCCGATGTTGTAGATCTCGCCGGGCCGGCCGCGGTCGAGCACGAGGTGGATGCCGCGGCAGTGGTCGTCCACGTGCAGCCATTCGCGGACGTTGCGTCCGTCCCCGTAGAGCGGCACCTGCCGGCCTTCCAGCAGGTTGGTGACGAACAACGGGATGAGCTTCTCCGGGTGCTGGTAGGGCCCGTAGTTGTTGGAGCAGCGGGTGACGGAGAGGTTCACCCCGTGGGTGCGCCAGTAGGTGCGGGCGACCAGGTCGGAACACGCCTTGGAGGCCGCGTAGGGGGTGTTGGGCAGCAGCGGCCACTCCTCCGTCCAGGATCCCTCGCCGATCGAGCCGTACACCTCGTCGGTGGAGACGTGCACGACCCGCTCGACGCCCGTGTCCAGCACGGCGTCGAGGAGGGTCTGGGTGCCCAGGACGTTGGTGCGGAAGAACGGGGCCGCGCCCTCCAGCGAGCGGTCCACGTGGGACTCGGCGGCGAAGTGCACCACGGCGTCGTGTCCGGGCAGCAGTTCCCGCAGCAGGCCCAGGTCGCAGACGTCGCCCCGGACGAACTCCAGGCGCGGGTGCGAGGCGGGCAGGTTGTCGCGGTTGCCCGCGTAGGTCAGCTTGTCCAGGGCGGTGACCCGCGCGTCCTGCCATCCCTCGTACGCGTTCGCGAGGAGGTGGCGGACGAAGTTGGAGCCGATGAAACCGGCTGCTCCGGTGACGAGGATCCTCATGCCGCGACTTCCACTCGGGTGTGGTCTCCGACGACCAGGCGGTAACGGTCCGCGCTCTGCCCGCTGGTGCCGACCGAGGCGGAGCGGCCGATGACGGAACTGCGCAGGCCCTGGACACCGGTGACCGACGCGCCGTCCAGGGCGATGGAGTACTCCAGCCGGCTCCCGGTGACCGCGCAGGCGCGGCCGATGGACGTGTGCGGGCCGATGTGGCTGTCCTCCACGACCGTGCCGGCGCCGATGATCACCGGCCCCTCGATGCGGGAGCGCACGACGCGCGCCCCCTCCTCCACGACGACCGGCCCCACCAGCACGCTGGCGTCGTCGACCGCGCCGCGCACGGCCGGCCGCAGGCCGTCCAGGACGTACCGGTTGCACTCCAGGACGTCCTCGACGTTCCCGGTGTCCTTCCAGTAGCCCTCGTAGCGCCCGGCCCGCACGTCCGCGCCCGTCGACACCAGCCACTGGATCGCGTCGGTGATCTCCAGCTCGCCGCGGGCGCTGGGCTCGATGGACCGTACGGCCTCGTGGATGGCGGCGGTGAAGAAGTACACGCCCATCAGGGCCAGGTCGCTGCGCGGGTGCTGCGGCTTCTCCACCAGGCGCCGCACCTCGCCGGCGGGCCCCAGTTCGGCCACGCCGAAGGCGCGCGGGTCCGGGACCTTGTACACCACGACGTGGGCGGCCGGGCGGTGCGTCGCGAACTCCTCGGCGATGGCGGCGATCCCCTCGGGCAGCATGTTGTCGCCGAGGTACATCACGAAGTCGTCGTCGCCGAGGAAGTCACGGGCGACGGCGACGGTGTGGGCGAGGCCGAGCGGGGCCTCCTGGCGGAGGTAGGTCAGCCGTGCCCCGAACCGCGAACCGTCCCCGAGCGCCTCCTGGATCTCCTGGGCGCGGTCGCCGACGATGACGCCGACCTCGCTCACCCCCAGGTCCAGGATGTTGCGAAGGACGTACTCCAGGACCGGGGTGTTCGCGATGGGGATGAGCTGCTTGGGCATGGAATAACTGAAGGGCCGCAGGCGGGTGCCCGATCCGCCTGCCAGCACCAGAGCCTTCATGGGAGGTCCTCTCGCTTCATGTGTGGGCGAAATCCGACAGCACGCCCGCGGCCAGGGCCTCGGCCAGCGTCGGCGCCTTCGCGTCCTTGTCCGAGATCAGCGGTGTCCCGGCGCACTCCCAGGGAAGGTCCAGGTCGGGGTCGAGCGGGTTGATGTCGATCTGTGTTCCGGGGACGTACGTGGTCGAGACGACGTAGCAGATGCAGGCGTCGTCGGTGAGCGCCAGGAAGCCGTGGCCGACGCCCTCGGGGACGTACACGGACCGGCCCGAGGCGGCGTCCAGTTCGTTGAACTGGTGCCTGCCGAAGGTGGGCGAGCCGACCCGCAGGTCGACGACGACGTCCCGCAGCACGCCCCGGACGCAGGTGATGAACTTGGCCTGTCCCGGTGGGGTGCGCACGCTGTGGATGCCGCGCAGGGTGTCGCGCCGGGACACCGAGTAGTTGATCTGCCGGGGCCGGAAGACGATGCCCGCGGTCCGCTCCAGCTCGTCGGTCCGCAGCGACTCGTAGAAGACGCCACGGCTGTCGAAGAGGTGGTCCGGCTCGATCAGAAACGTGCCCGGGATGCTGGTTTCCTCGACGCGCACGCTCGCCCTTCCTTCTCAGGCCGGCCGGCCGGGGCCGCACGGCGGTGGGTGCCTCGGTCAGCCGCGGTGTTCCGCGGTCAGCCGCTCCAGGACCGGGATCACGTCCTTGGGCGCCGGGGCGGCCAGCATGTCCTCGTAGAGGGCACGGGCGCCGAGCTGGAAGGACGGCTCCTCGATCAGTCGCAGGAGGTCCTTGTGCATGCTGTCGACGTCGATCGCCGCGGGGTCGGCGACCAGTCCGGCGCCCCGGCGGGCGACGTACCGTCCCGTGACCATCTCGTCCCACATCGGCAGGGGCACGACGAGCTGGGGCACCTTGAACGCCACGGCGGCGGCGAACGTCCCGCCGCCCCCGTGGTGGATGATCGCCGAGCTGGTGGGCAGCACCTGGTTGAGCGGGACGTACGGGAGGGCGCGGACGTTGTCCGGGAGCGTGCCGGCCGCCTCCAGTTGCTCGCTGTTCAGCGTCGCCACGAGCTCCAGGTCCAGACCGGACACGGACTCGAAGAACTCCCGCATGGGGAAGCCGCTGTGCCGGCCGGCCAGCAGCCGCCGGCTCACGCCCAGGGTGAGCACGGCGCGGGGCCGGTCGGGCCGGGCGTGCAGCCAGCCGGGAAGCGTGGCGGCCCCGTTGTACGGGACGCGGCGGACCGGGACGTACGTCAGGTCCAGCGGGGTGCGCATCCGGGACTGGGTCAGGTCGAGGGTCCACTGGCCGGTCAGCGTCTCCTCGGTGAAGTCGAGGCCGTAGCGTTCCAGCACCGGGCGCAGCCAGGGCATCCACGGGTCCTCGGTCAGGCCCGAGGCCGGGTCGGCCAGTTCCTCGCGCGTCCTGGCGCGGACGAGCCCGATGTTGTCGTTGCCGAACAGCAGGCGCGCGTGCGCGGCGCCGCAGGCGCGCGCGGCCACGGCGCCGGTGGGGGCCAGCGGGTCCCACAGCACCAGGTCCGGACGCCAGTCCTTGGCGAACTCGACCAGCGTGTCCAGGATGGGCCGCCGGGCGCCCTCGGCCGCCGGCGGCGGGTAGTACGCGTGGAACATCCCGCCGAGCACGGCCCTGGCCGTACGCCAGGAGTCGGGGGCGTCGGGGTCGAGGGCCAGGGTCGGCCGGTCGGGGCCGGCGCCCGCGATGAGAGGAGCGAGCGAAGCGGCGAGTTCCTCCTTGCCGCCCAGCGAGACCGCGGTGAGGCCGGCCGAGGTGATGTTCTCGATCACCTTCTGGTCGACCACGCCCTCGGGGCTCGCCACCACGACCTCGTGGCCGGCGCTCTGCAGCGCCCACGCCAGCGGGACGGCCGGATAGAGATGTGCCGAAGCCGGAAAGATGGTGAAAAGAACGCGCATCGCTGACCTCTCCGAGAGTGCCGGCGCCCTGCCGACGCGTACGGTTCGCACGCATCCTGCGGGCGCCCTCTAAAGAGCCGCTTGTGCACCGCGAGGCGGGGGCGAGCGAGGTGTGTAGCACCCGGGACGCGCACACGCCCCTGACTGGAGATTCACCAGAAAAGGTGAATTGGCCTCAATTCTTTTCCAAATGAACGACGGATACGTAGTTGTGTGCTCAGAAGCCTTCGAAGGCCCCACAATTTTTACGCGGTTGACTTACGATCTCCGCAGGATGGAGGCCGTGGAGATGACGGAAACCAACGAACGGTCCGACGGCTGCGGACGATTCGAGAAGTGCCGACGTCCCCGGAGCGGTTCTGTGATACGGATCCTGCTCGCCGAGGACATGGACATGGTCCGCGGCGCTCTGGTCGCACTGCTGAACCTCCAGGACGATCTCGACGTGATCTGCGAGGTCTCGCGCGGGGACGAGATCGTCGGCATGGCGCTCAAGCACCGGCCCGACGTGGCCATCCTCGACATCGACCTGCCCGGTATCGACGGCCTGTCCGCGGCCGTCCGGCTGCGCGAGCAGCTCCCCCAGTGCCGCGTCCTCATCCTGACCAGCCTCGGACGCCCCGGCGCCCTGCGCCGGGCCCTTGAGGCGCGGGTCGCCGGGTATCTCCGCAAGGACGCCCCGTCCTCCGAACTCGCCACCGCGGTGCGGCGGGTGGCGGCAGGACAGCGAGCGGTCGACCCGGAACTGGCGCTGGCCGCCTGGGAGGAGTACGAAAGCCCCCTCACCACCCGGGAGACCGAGGTGCTGCGGCTCGCGGCGGAGGGCGCGGAGCCCCGGGAGATCGCCGCCACGCTGCGCATCTCCGCGGGTACGGTGCGCAACTACCTGACGACCATCGTCGGCAAGCTCAACGCCCGCAACCGCGTCGACGCGATCCGCATCGCGCGCGACTCCGAGTGGCTGCTGTGACGGTGCCACCGGGTCGTGACCGGCCTGCGCGCGTCCGGTGTCCCCGGCGCGACCACGGTCCGCCGGGACGGCTTTGGCCGATCACAAGGGGCGCTTCCTAGGGTGCGACGCCAGGCAGTCATCTGCGTCGACACGAAGGAGCGGCCGATGGCCGTGGACACGACCCGTCCGAGTGGCACGAACGCCCCCGGAGAGGCCGACAGAACGACCCTCCCGTCCCACGAGGTACGCCGCCAGGACCGGGTGGTCATCCGGTTCGCGGGGGACTCCGGGGACGGGATGCAGCTGACGGGGGACCGTTTCACCTCGGAGACCGCTTCCTTCGGCAACGACCTCTCGACGCTGCCGGACTTCCCCGCGGAGATCCGGGCGCCCGCCGGCACCCTGCCCGGGGTGTCGTCGTTCCAGCTCCACTTCGCCGATCACGACATCCTCACGCCGGGCGACGCGCCGAACGTCCTCGTCGCGATGAACCCGGCCGCGCTGAAGGCCAACGTCGGCGATCTGCCGCGGGGCGCCGAGATCATCGTGAACACGGACGAGTTCACCAAGCGGGCCCTGCAGAAGGTGGGCTACGACGCCTCGCCGCTGGAGGACGGCTCGCTGGCCGCGTTCACCGTGCACCCGGTCCCGCTGACCACGCTGACCGTGGGCGCCCTGTCCGGCTCCCCGCTGTCGCGCAAGGAGGCGGAACGGGCGAAGAACATGTTCGCGCTCGGCCTGCTGTCCTGGCTCTACCACCGGCCCACCGACGGCACCGAACGCTTCCTGCGGGCCAAGTTCGCGCGGCGCCCCGAGATCGCCGAGGCGAACATCGCCGCGTTCCGCGCCGGCTGGAACTTCGGCGAGACCACGGAGGACTTCGCGGTCTCCTACGAGGTCGCCCCGGCCGGCCGCGCCTTCACCCCCGGCACCTACCGCAACATCTCGGGCAACCTCGCCCTGGCCCACGGCCTGGTCGCCGCCGGTGTGCGCAGCGGACTGCCGCTGTTCCTGGGCTCGTACCCGATCACCCCGGCCTCGGACATCCTGCACGAGCTGAGCCGGCACAAGAACTTCGGCGTGCGGACCTTCCAGGCCGAGGACGAGATCGCCGCGATCGGCGCCG
>NZ_BSSM01000023.1 GCF_030269125.1 Streptomyces hygroscopicus subsp. hygroscopicus
TAGTGTTTCGGTGGTTATAGCGTTAGGGAAACGCCCGGTTACATTCCGAACCCGGAAGCTAAGCCTTTCAGCGCCGATGGTACTGCAGGGGGGACCCTGTGGGAGAGTAGGACGCCGCCGAACAATTCTTCAAAAGGTCGGATCCTGAACTTCGGTTCGGGGTCCGGCCTTTTTTTGTTCCGCGTAACGTGTCGTTCACCCTGCGCGCCCAGCATCCCGTACATGGGAACCTCTGCAATGCTCAGGGCGGCCGGCGTCGGAGTCGGTGACGAGGTCGTCGTACCGGCCTTCGGGAACGTCGAGGTCGCCGAGGCCGTGACCCTGGCCGGCGCGCTCCCGGTGTTCGCCGACATAGACCCCGTGACCTACTGCCTCGACCCGGTGGCCGTCGAGGCGGCCGTAACCCCCCGCACGGCGGCCGTCGTTGTCGTCCACCGCTTCGGACGGCGGGCCGACATCGAGCGCCTGCACACCCTCGGGCAGCGGCACGAGCTGCTGGTCCTGGAGCAGAGCGAGTCCGAGGCGCCGTACGACGAGATAGCGCAACGGCGGGAGCGGGCGGCCTACTTGGACAACAAACTGAAGGGCGTGCGGACCCCGGACGACGGAGACGGACACACCTACCAGCAGTACGTGGTGCGGGTGCCCGGCAACGGCCGGCCGGACCGGGACGCCTTCGCCCGCGCCCTGCGGGCCCGGGGAGTCGACTGCCGGGTGCCGGTGAAGACGCCCGTGCACCGACTGCCGGAGTTCCGCCGCTGCGTGTCCCTGCCGCAGACCGAGCTGGCCGCCGACGAGACACTCGCGCTGCCCGTCGACGCCTCGCTGACCAAAAGGGAGATGCAGCGCGTGGTCGCCGCCTGCAACGCCCTCGGCGGACTGCTCCAGCCCGCCTTCTGACCGGCTCCCGAACGAATTTGGGAAGTCGGGCCGGTTCGGGGTACAGTTTCTTTGTCGCCGCGAGGGAAACCTCGAAAACGACAGGCCCCTATAGCTCAGTCGGCAGAGCGTCTCCATGGTAAGGAGAAGGTCAACGGTTCGATTCCGTTTGGGGGCTCGGTAAATCAAGACCCCACCCTTTCGGGTGGGGTCTTTTTCGTGCGCCCGGCGCGGCCCCGAGCCGCCCCGGCTCAACCCTCGTTCTGGAGGCCGGGGACCCGCATCGCCAGAATGGCCATGTCGTCCGACGGGGCATCGGACGCGAAGCGTTCCACCGCGCGCATGATGCGGGCCGCGACCGCACCGGCCGTCAGCCCCGTACACGTGGTGAGGACGTCGGCGAGGCCGTCGTCGCCCAGCATGCGGGTTCCCTCGCGGCGCTCGGTGACGCCGTCGGTGACACACAGCAGCACGTCGCCCGGGTCGAGGGTGACCGTCTCCTCGTACAGGTCCAGGTCCTCGATCACGCCCAGCAGGGGCTGCGGTTCGGCGGCCGGGGTCACCGTGCCGTCCTGGCGCAGGCGCAGCGGCAGCGGATGGCCGGCGCAGACCACCTTCAGTTCGGCGCTGCCGTCCGGCTGCGGCCGCAGCTCGCCGTAAAGGAGCGTCAGGAACCGGCTGCGGTCGCCCTCGTCGAGAATGGCCGAGTTCAGCCGTTCCAGGACGGCGGGTCCGCTGAGGCCCTCGCGGGCCAGCAGACGCAGGGCGTGCCGGGCGAGACCGGTGACCGCCGCCGCGTTGGGTCCGGTACCGCAGACGTCGCCGATGGCGAAGCCGTAGGCGCCGTTGCCGATGGGGAAGAGGTCGTAGAAGTCGCCGCCCACCTCGTTGCCCTCGCCGGCCGCGCGGTAGATGACCTCCACCTCGACGCCGTCGATGTGCGGGGTGCCGGGCGGCAGCAGGCTGCGCTGGAGGGCCTGGCTGATGGCGGTGCGCTCCGAGTACAGGCGGGCGTTGTCCAGGGCGAGGGCGGCCCGGCGGGACAAGTCCTCGGCCAGCTCCAGGATCTCCTGGCGGAAGTGTTCGTCGGTGGGCTTGCCGAGGACCAGCATGCCGATGACCCGGTTGCGGGCGACGAGCGGCAGGACGACCGTTTCGCCGCCGACCGCGGAGGCCGTCGCGAGGGTCGGGCCGATGCCTGCGGTGATCCGGTGCGTGGGGCCGCCGGCCAGGCCCAGCGTGCGCATGGAGGTGCGCAGCGCGGCCTGGTGGGCGACCTCGCCCGGGGCCGTCCAGACGCGGGCGCCGGGCGTGGGCACCGGGTCCGGCGGGGCGATCTTCGACAGCAACGACTTGATGCCGTCGATGAGTTCCTCGTCCTCGTGCAGCACGTACGACAGGTAGGGGTCCGACGCCTGGTCGGCGATGGTGTAGACGGCGCACCAGGTGGCCAGGGTGGGGACCGTCATCTGGGCCATGAGGGCCAGTGTCTGGTCGCGGTCCAGCGTGCCGGCCAGCAGGTCGGACGCCTCGACCAGGAAGCTCAGGGAGCCGCGCCGCAGCCGCTCCAGCTCGCCGAGGCGGGCCGACTCCACGGCCAGGGCGATGCGGTCGGCGGCGAACTGGAGGCGCAGCGCCTCCTCGTTCGAGTACCTGCCCGGGGCCTCGGCCGCGACGCCGAGGGAGCCGGTGAGGCGGCCCTCGACCTTGAGGGGGACGGTGACGACCGAGCGCATGCCGGTGCCGCCGAGGAGGGGGACGGCGCCGGGGACGGCGCTGAGGTCGTCGTGGACGGCGGGCATGCGCGCGGAGCCGTAGCGGCCGGGGCCGGCCTCCACGGGGACGCGGGCGAAACGCTGGCGGGCGGAGGGCAGCCCGGTGGAGGCGCGGACCTCCAGTTCCGTCTCGTCGTCGGTGGCCAGCAGCAGGAACGCCGAGTCGCCGTCGAGCATGTCGCGGGCGCGCTCCACGGTGCGCTGGAGCAGCCCGTCGAGGTCGTCCGGGGCGGGGGAGCCGATGAAGACCTCGAAGGGGTCAGTGCTCTGGCCGTCCTGCGCGGTGCCCTGGTCGCCGGCCGGGACCCGGGTGGGCGTCTGGAGCACGGCGCGCTCATGGTCGCGCACCAGCAGGCAGACGGTGGAGGGCTCGCCGCCGGTGTCGCGAACCCGCAGGTGGGAGGCGTACACCTGCACGACCCGGCCGTCGGCGCCGCGGATGCCGTAGCTGCCCTCCCAGCGGGAGAGCCGGAGGGCCTCGGCGATGCCGGTGCCGGTGCCCGGGGTGTGCGGCCAGGCGGCGAGTTCGGTCAGCGGCCTGCCGACGGCCTTGGCGGCGGGGTGGCCGAACAGGTCCTCCGCGTCCTCGTTCCACGCGGTGACGGACCCCTTGCGGTCGACCTGGAGGACGGCGACACGGACCCGGCCGTCGGCCACCGGGAGCAGGTCGGCGGGCAGGGCGGGGCCGGCGGTGCGGGTGCCGACCGGCCGTTCGGGCAGGTTGAGCTGGAACCAGACGTGCTTGTGGGTCGGCGTGTAGTCGACGCCCCAGCGGGTGGCCAGGGCCGCGCAGAGCTGGAGGCCGCGGCCGCCCTCGCGGTCGGGGCTGGCCATGGGGCTGGCGGACGTCTGGAGGGGGACCTCGCGTTCGGGGTACCGGTCGGAGACCTCGATGCGCACCCCGTGGTCGGTGCGCAGGCAGAGCACCTCGGCATGGGTACCGGCGTGCACGACGGCGTTGGTCACCAGTTCGCTCGTGAGGACGACGGCGTCGTCGACGATGTCGGCGAAGCCCCACCCCTGGAGGGTGTCGCGGACGAAGGACCGGGCGGTCGCCACCGATCGTCCGACGGGCTCGAAACTGGCGGCCGCGCGCGCGGTGATCACAGAACTCCTCGGCCGGTTGTCTACGTGCAGGGCGGACGCGCCGACCGGGTCGAGCCGCTGCTGCGGCATCGGCGCGTCGGTCGGCCGCGGCTCCGGGGGCTGTCCCCCCGGGATCAGTCCGGTGGTCATGGTCTGCGGCCGCCCCTCCGATGCCCGCTCGTTCTCGTGCCACCGCCCAGGCCGGTCGGGACCGGTGCGGCTGGACAGCCGGATGCAAGGTTACTTACCTTCGCCGTCCGAGCGGGTGCCGGTCGCCGGTGTTTACCCCCCAGGGTGTGCGGACGATGTGCGAAGCTGCCGAACTGTTATGGCCTGGTTCAGGCGGGGTGAAACACTGGGCAGGCTTCTGGTGAAGGTCTGGTCGCGCCGCGTGTGTTCCGTGTGCGGCGGGCATCAGCCCTTGGTGTGGCCGGATCTCGTCTGGCAGAAATACGCAGCAGTGACCGGTACGCCGAAGTAACCGGTATGCCGAGGAGACCGGCAGGCCGGACGGAAGCGTCCGCATACGGCAGTAAGGGTCGATCCCCCGGGAGGGACACAGTGGAGTCTGGCGCAGCGACGCGTGGCACGAAGACGCGCGCGAAGGGCGGACCGTCCCTGGGCAGGAGCGGCGGCACCACCGCGGTGGACACCGCCGGTCTGAACCGGCTGCTGGCGGCTCTCGTGGCGATGCGTGACGGGAACTTCCGCAAGCGGCTCACGGTCTCCGGGGACGGCGTGATGTCGGAGATCGCGGCGGTCTTCAACGAGGTGGCCGACCGCAATCTGCATCTGACCGGCGAACTGTCTCGGGTACGGCGCATGGTGGGCCGCGAGGGCAAGCTCACGGAGCGCCTGGAGACGGGGGCCTGCGAGGGCTCCTGGGCGGCCGCGATCGAGCATTCCAACGCGCTGGTGGACGATCTCGTGCGACCCGTCTCCGAGGTGGGCCGGGTGCTCACCGCGGTCGCGGAGGGCGATCTGTCGCCGCGCATGGAGCTGCGGACGCAGGCGCCGGACGGTGGCACCGGGCATCCGCTGCGGGGCGAGTTCCTGAGGGTCGGCCGTACCGTCAACAACCTGGTCGACCAGTTGTCGACGTTCACCGACGAGGTCACGCGGGTGGCCAGCGAGGTCGGCACCGAGGGCAAGCTCGGCGGCCAGGCCCGGGTGCGCGGCATGTCGGGTTCCTGGAAGGACCTGACGGAGTCCGTCAACACCATGGCGGACCGGCTCACCGCGCAGGTGCGGGACATCGCCCTGGTGACGACGGCGGTCGCCAAGGGGGATCTGTCGCGCAAGGTGACCGTGCACGTCGCGGGCGAGATGCTGGAGCTGAAGAACACCGTCAACACGATGGTGGACCAGCTTTCGGCCTTCTCCTCCGAGGTGACGCGGGTGGCCCGGGAGGTGGGCACCGAGGGCATCCTCGGCGGTCGCGCGCAGGTGCCCGAGGTGGCCGGCGTGTGGAAGGAACTCACCGACTCCGTCAACACGATGGCGGGCAACCTGACGGCCCAGGTGCGCGGCATCTCGCAGGTCACCACGGCGGTGGCGAACGGCGACCTGTCGCAGAAGGTGACGGTCCCGGCGCGCGGCGAGGTGGCGCAGCTGGCCGAGACGATCAACCAGATGACCGAGACGCTGCGGATCTTCGCGGACGAGGTCACACGCGTGGCCAACGAGGTCGGCGCGGAGGGCCGGCTCGGTGGTCAGGCGAACGTGCCGGGCGCGGCCGGCACCTGGAAGGACCTGACGGATTCGGTCAACACGGTCTTCCGGAACCTGACCACCCAGGTGCGGGACATCGCCGCCGTGACGACCGCGGTGGCCAGCGGTGATCTGTCGCAGAAGGTCACGGTGGACGTGGCCGGCGAGATGCTGGAACTCAAGAACACCGTCAACGGCATGGTGGACCAGCTGTCGTCCTTCGGTGCCGAGGTGACGCGGGTCGCGCGGGAGATCGGCGTCGAGGGCGAGCTGGGCGGCCAGGCCCAGGTGCCGGGCGCGGCGGGGACGTGGAAGGACCTGACGGACTCCGTCAACACCGCGTTCCGGAACCTCACCGGCCAGGTGCGCAACATCGCCCAGGTGACGACGGCGGTGGCCAACGGCGATCTGTCGCAGAAGGTCACGGTGGACGTCTCCGGCGAGATGCTCAAGCTGAAGAACACCGTGAACACGATGGTGGACCAGCTGTCGAGCTTCGCCGACCAGGTCACGCGGATGGCGCGGGACGTGGGCACGGAGGGCCGCCTCGGCGGGCAGGCCCGGGTGGACGGCGTGTCGGGCACCTGGAAGGAGCTGACGGACTCCGTCAACTTCATGGCCGGGAACCTGACGTCCCAGGTGCGCAACATCGCCCAGGTGACGACGGCGGTGGCCAACGGCGACCTGTCGCAGAAGATCGACGTGGACGCGCGGGGCGAGATCCTCGAACTGAAGAACACGATCAACACCATGGTCGATCAGCTGTCCGCGTTCGCCGAGCAGGTCACCCGGGTGGCCCGGGACGTGGGCACGGAGGGCCGCCTCGGCGGGCAGGCGCAGGTGCCCGGTGTCGCCGGTGTGTGGCGGGACCTGACGGACTCCGTGAACGGCATGGCAGGGAATCTCACGGCCCAGGTGCGCAACATCGCGCAGGTCGCCACCGCGGTGGCGGGCGGTGACCTCTCCCAGAAGATCACCGTGGACGCGCGCGGGGAGATCCTGGAGCTGAAGAACACCCTGAACACGATGGTGGACCAGCTGTCGTCGTTCGCCCAGGAGGTCACCAGGGTGGCCCGTGAGGTGGGCACCGAGGGCATCCTCGGCGGTCAGGCCGAGGTGCAGGGGGTGTCCGGCACCTGGAAGGACCTCACGCAGTCGGTGAACTTCATGGCGAACAACCTGACCATCCAGGTGCGCAACATCGCCGAGGTCACGACCGCGGTCGCCAAGGGCGATCTGTCGAAGAAGATCACGGTCGACGCCAAGGGCGAGATCCTGGAGCTGGTCACGACCGTCAACACCATGGTCGACCAGCTGTCGTCGTTCGCCGAGCAGGTGACCCGGGTGGCCCGCGAGGTGGGTACCGAGGGCATTCTCGGCGGTCAGGCGCACGTGCCGGGTGTCACGGGCATCTGGAAGGACCTGAGCAACAACGTCAACCTGATGGCCAACAACCTGACCATGCAGGTGCGCAACATCTCGCAGGTGGCCGCGGCGGTCGCCAACGGCGACCTGACGCGGCAGGTGACGATCGAGGCGCGCGGTGAGGTCGCGCAGCTCGCCGACACCATCAACACGATGGTCAAGACGCTGAGTTCGTTCGCCGACCAGGTCACCAAGGTGGCCCGCGAGGTGGGCACGGACGGCATCCTGGGCGGCCAGGCGCACGTGCCCGGTGTGGCGGGCACCTGGAAGGACCTCACCGAGTCGGTGAACCAGATGGCGTCCAACCTGACCGGTCAGGTGCGCAACATCGCGATGGTCACCACGGCGATCGCCAAGGGCGACCTGACCAAGAAGATCGACATCGACGCCCGCGGCGAGATCCTCGAACTCAAGACGACGATCAACACGATGGTCGACCAGCTGTCCAGCTTCGCCGAGGAGGTCACGCGCGTGGCCCGCGAGGTGGGGACCGAGGGTCAGCTGGGCGGCCAGGCGCGGGTGCGGGACGTGGACGGCACCTGGCGGGACCTGACGGAGTCGGTGAACGAGATGGCCGGGAACCTGACCCGGCAGGTGCGCGCGATCGCGCGGGTGGCGACCGCGGTGACCCGCGGCGACCTGAACCTGAAGATCGACGTCGACGCGTCCGGCGAGATCCAGGAGCTGCAGGACTACATCAACAAGATGATCGCCAACCTGCGCGACACCACGATCGCCAACAAGGAGCAGGACTGGCTCAAGGGCAACCTGGCCCGCATCTCCGCGCTCATGCAGGGCCGCCGCGACCTCCAGGACGTCGCCTCGCTGATCATGAGCGAGCTGACGCCGGTGGTCTCCGCGCAGCACGGCGCGTTCTTCCTGGCGATGCCGCTCATGGAGGGCAAGGACGCCGGTGAGGGCAAGGACGCCTACGAGCTGCGGATGCTGGGCTCCTACGGCTACTCGATGGGCTCCATGCCGACGTCGTTCCGGCCGGGTGAGGCGCTGGTCGGCACGGCCGCCCAGGAGAAGCGCACCATCCTGGTCTCGGACGCGCCGAGCGGTTATCTGAAGATCTCCTCCGGGCTCGGCGAGGCGCCGCCGGCCCAGGTGATCGTGTTGCCGGTGCTGTTCGAGGACACCGTGCTCGGCGTCATCGAGCTGGCCTCCTTCACGCCGTTCACGCAGATCCAGAAGGATTTCCTGAACCAGATCGCCGAGGTCATCGCGACCAGCGTCAACACCATCTCGGTCAACACCAAGACCGAGCAGCTGCTGGAGCAGTCGCAGGAGCTGACCGAGCAGCTGCGCGAGCGGTCGGCGGAGTTGGAGAGCCGGCAGAAGGCGCTCCAGGACTCCAACGCCGAACTGGAGGAGAAGGCCGAGCTGCTGGCCCGGCAGAACCGGGACATCGAGGTGAAGAACACCGAGATCGAGGAGGCCCGGCAGGTCCTGGAGGAGCGCGCCGAGCAGCTCGCGGTGTCGATGCGCTACAAGAGCGAGTTCCTGGCCAACATGTCGCACGAGCTGCGCACGCCGCTGAACTCGCTGCTGATCCTGGCCAAGTTGCTCGCCGACAACGCCGAGGGGAATCTCTCGCCCAAGCAGGTCGAGTTCGCCGAGACCATCCACGGCGCGGGCTCCGACCTGCTCCAGCTGATCAACGACATCCTGGACCTGGCGAAGGTCGAGGCGGGCAAGATGGACGTCTCGCCGACCCGGATCGCGCTCGTCCAGCTGGTGGACTACGTGGAGGCCACCTTCCGGCCGCTGACCGCGGAGAAGGGCCTGGACCTGTCGGTGCGGGTCTCCCCCGAGCTGCCCGCGACCCTGCACACCGACGAGCAGCGGCTGCTCCAGGTGCTGCGCAACCTTCTGTCCAACGCGGTGAAGTTCACCGATTCCGGGTCGGTGGAGCTGGTCATCCGGCCCGCGGGCGCGGCCGTGCCGCAGAACATCCGGGAGCAGTTGCTGGAGGCCGGGTCGCTCACCGATCCGGACGGCGAGCTGATCGCGTTCTCGGTGACGGACACCGGCATCGGCATCGCGGCCAGCAAGATGCGGGTGATCTTCGAGGCGTTCAAGCAGGCGGACGGCACCACCAGCCGCAAGTACGGCGGCACCGGCCTCGGCCTGTCGATCTCGCGGGAGATCGCGCAGCTGCTCGGCGGTGAGATCCACGCGCAGAGCGAACCGGGCCGCGGCTCCACGTTCACGCTGTACCTGCCGCTGCACCCGAGCGAGCTGCCGCCGCAGGGCTACCAGCAGTCCGTGGCCCCGCTGGAGGCCGGCGACCTGGCGGCCTCCCAGGCGGCGGAGCAGTCCTCGCAGCTGTCGGCCTCCGAGATCGAGACGCCGGCCGAGGTCAAGTCGTACCTGGAGATGCAGAACGGGCCGGCGGCGCTCTTCCGGCGCCGCCGGCGCGGCCTGCCGCAGGGCGAGCGGTCCGAGCGGTGGACGGCGGTGCCCGAGCAGGAGAGCGTGCCGCAGTCCGCGCGCGGGGTGCGCTTCCGCGGCCAGAAGGTGCTCATCGTGGACGACGACATCCGCAACGTCTTCGCGCTCACCAGCGTCCTGGAGCAGCACGGTCTGTCGGTGCTGTACGCCGAGAACGGCCGCGAGGGCATCGAGGTCCTGGAGCAGCACGACGACGCGGCGGTCGTCCTGATGGACATCATGATGCCCGAGATGGACGGCTATGCGACGACCACGGCGATCCGCAGGATGCCGCAGTTCGCCGGGCTGCCGATCATCGCGCTGACCGCGAAGGCGATGAAGGGCGACCGGGAGAAGGCGATCGAGGCGGGTGCGTCCGACTACGTGACCAAGCCGGTCGACTCGGACCATCTGCTGGGCGTGCTGCAGCAGTGGATGCGGGGGAAGTGACGGGATCGGCCGACCATGGTGTGAACACCCGGGGAACCCATGACGGGTGCGCGGAGTTGTGCGCTTAGGGTGGCCGCGGACGTATGGGAACGTGGGATTCCGGGAACCTTCCGGGTTCCCGCCCCGTTTCCGCTACGTGCACAGTGACATCGCGGTGACAGGGTGTGGCGACAAGCGGGGTGCGGCTACGATGACCGGCACAAGGACGGGCGGCGAAAGGGAGTCGTCCCCTGGGGCGGCGCCCGGTGTACCGCCGGGGCGAGGAGGGCGGGCCATGGTGCAGAAGGCCAAGATCCTCCTGGTCGATGACCGGCCGGAGAATCTGCTGGCGCTGGAGGCCATCCTCTCTGCGCTCGATCAGACGCTGGTGCGGGCATCGAGCGGGGAGGAAGCGCTCAAAGCACTGCTCACGGACGATTTCGCGGTCATTCTGCTGGACGTCCAGATGCCGGGCATGGACGGCTTCGAGACCGCGGCGCACATCAAGCGGCGCGAGCGGACCCGGGACATCCCGATCATCTTCCTCACCGCGATCAACCACGGCCCGCACCACACCTTCCGGGGCTACGCGGCCGGCGCGGTGGACTACATCTCCAAGCCGTTCGACCCCTGGGTGCTGCGCGCCAAGGTCTCGGTGTTCGTCGAGCTGTACATGAAGAACTGCCAGCTGCGCGAGCAGGCGGCGCTGCTGCGGCTCCAGTTGGAGGGCGGCGGCAAGGGCGCGGTCGCCGGCAAGGAGTCGGCCGGACTGCTCGCCGAGCTGTCCGCGCGGCTCGCGGCCGTCGAGGAGCAGGCGGAGGCGCTGTCCAAGCAGCTGGACGACGACTCCGCGGACGCGGCCGCGGTGGCCACGGCGGCCCATCTGGAGCGCAAACTCACCGGTTTGCGCCGCGCGCTGGACGCCTTGGAACCGGGCGCCGGTGCGGACGGCCCCGCGGTGTCACCGGCCAACTGATCCCCGTCGAACTCCCGTTGCCCATGAGCTCGCGTCAGTTCGACGCCCTGGGAAGGGCGACACGAACGGGTGAAGCTGTGGGCACACGTGTCCGCTGTCGTCTCCCCCGGTAATCTCACACCCATGGCCTCACGTCCCTCCGCAGCCAAGAAGCAGCCCGCGAAGAAGGCGGCCGCTCCCGCGAAGGGTCCGGCGAAGAAGGCCGCCGCGAAGAAGGCCCCGGCCAGGAAGGCGCCCGCGAAGAAGGCGCCTGTCAGGAAGGCCGCGGCCAAGAAGGTCCCGCCGAAGCCGGCGCCCAGCCCCACCGGGGGCGTGTACCGCCTGGCGCGCGCGCTCTGGCTCGGACTCGCACACGCCGTCGGCGCCGTCTTCCGCGGCATAGGGCAGGGCGCCAGGAACCTCGACCCGGCCCACCGCAAGGACGGTGTCGCGCTGCTGCTGTTCGGCATCGCGCTGATCGTCGCCGCCGGCACCTGGGCCGACCTCAAGGGCCCCGTCGGCGACCTGGTGGAGGTCCTGGTCACCGGCGCCTTCGGCCGGCTCGACCTGCTGGTGCCGATACTGCTCGCGGTGATCGCCGTACGACTCGTGCGGCACCCGGAGAAGCCGGAGGCCAACGGACGGATCGTGATCGGCCTGTCCGCGCTCCTCGTCGGGGTGCTCGGCCAGGTCCACATCGCCTGCGGCTCGCCCGCGCGCGCCGACGGCATGCAGGCCATAAGGGACGCCGGCGGCCTCATCGGCTGGGCGGCGGCCACCCCGCTGACGTACGCCCTGACCGAGATGCTCGCCGTGCCCCTACTGGTGCTGCTGACCGTCTTCGGGCTGCTCGTGGTGACCGCAACCCCCGTCAACGCCATCCCGCAGCGGCTGCGCGCCCTCGGGGTGCGCCTGGGCGTGCTGCACGAGCACGAGGCGGAGGAGTTCGACGGGTTCACCGAGGACGACGAGCGCTACGAGGAGCAGTGGCGCGAGGCGCTGCCCGCGCGCTCCCGCAGGCGCCAGGGCGGCCCGCAGGCGTACGACCCCGACGGAGCCGAGGAGGAGGCCCTCTCGCGCCGCCGCGGCCGTCCCAGGCGCTCCGCGCTGCCCCAGCCGGACCCGCAGCGGCGGATGGACGCCGTGGACGTGGCCGCCGCTGCCGCCGCCGCGCTGGACGGCGCGGTGCTGCACGGCATGCCGCCCTCCCCGCTGGTCGCCGACCTCACCCACGGCGTCAGCGTCGGCGACCGCGAGGAGACCACCCCCGTCCCGGCCCCCGAGCCGCCCGCCGCCCCGGCCCCCGAGCCGCCCGCCAGGCCGGTCCCGGCCGCCCGTCCCGGGCAGGGCCAGGGCTCCGTCGTACCCGACCTCACCAAGAAGGCCCCCGACCAGCCCCGCGAGCTGCCCGCGCGCGCGGAGCAGCTGCAGCTGTCCGGGGACATCACCTACTCGCTGCCCGCCCTGGAGCTGCTCCAGCGCGGCGGCCCCGGCAAGGCCCGCAGCGAGGCCAACGACGCCATAGTGGCCGCGCTCACCCAGGTCTTCACCGAGTTCAAGGTGGACGCGGCCGTCACCGGCTTCACCCGCGGCCCGACGGTGACCCGCTACGAGGTCGAACTCGGTCCGGCCGTCAAGGTGGAACGGATCACCGCGCTCGCCAAGAACATCGCCTACGCGGTCGCCAGCCCGGACGTGCGGATCATCAGCCCCATCCCCGGCAAGTCCGCGGTGGGCATCGAGATCCCCAACACCGACCGGGAGATGGTCAACCTCGGCGACGTGCTGCGCCTCGCGGAGTCCGCCGAGGACGACGACCCGATGCTGGTCGCGTTCGGCAAGGACGTCGAGGGCGGCTACGTCATGCACTCGCTGGCCAAGATGCCGCACATGCTGGTCGCCGGCGCCACCGGTTCCGGCAAGTCGTCCTGCATCAACTGCCTGATCACCTCGATCATGATGCGGGCGACGCCGGAGGACGTGCGGATGATCCTGGTCGACCCCAAGCGGGTCGAACTGACCGCCTACGAGGGCATCCCGCACCTGATCACGCCGATCATCACCAACCCCAAGCGGGCCGCCGAGGCGCTTCAGTGGGTCGTGCGCGAGATGGACCTGCGCTACGACGACCTCGCGGCCTACGGCTACCGGCACATCGACGACTTCAACCGCGCCGTGCGCGAGGGGAAGGCCAAGCCGCCGGAGGGCAGCGAGCGCGAGCTTCAGCCGTACCCGTACCTGCTGGTGATCGTGGACGAGCTGGCCGACCTGATGATGGTCGCGCCGCGCGATGTCGAGGACGCGATCGTGCGCATCACCCAGCTCGCGCGTGCGGCCGGCATCCACCTGGTGCTCGCCACCCAGCGCCCCTCCGTCGACGTGGTCACCGGTCTGATCAAGGCCAACGTGCCCTCCCGGCTCGCCTTCGCCACCTCCTCGCTGGCGGACTCCCGCGTCATCCTCGACCAGCCCGGTGCCGAGAAGCTGATCGGCAAGGGCGACGGCCTCTTCCTGCCGATGGGCGCCAACAAGCCGACCCGGATGCAGGGCGCGTTCGTGACCGAGGAGGAGGTCGCGGCGGTCGTCCGGCACTGCAAGGAGCAGATGGCGCCGGTCTTCCGGGAGGACGTCACGGTCGGCGCCAAGCAGAAGAAGGAGATCGACGAGGACATCGGCGACGACCTCGACCTGCTGTGCCAGGCGGCCGAACTCGTCGTCTCCACCCAGTTCGGGTCCACGTCCATGCTCCAGCGCAAGCTGCGTGTCGGCTTCGCCAAGGCCGGGCGGCTGATGGACCTCATGGAGTCCCGCAACATCGTGGGGCCCAGCGAGGGCTCCAAGGCGCGCGACGTTCTGGTGAAACCGGAAGAACTGGACGGCGTGCTCGCCGTGATTCGCGGCGAGTCCGAGGGATAGTAATAAGAGCCGCCCGGTTCCGCGCGTCGAACACCGGGCAGCCGTCCGTCGTGACGCACCCGTTCCGTCGCGATCGGCCGTGCCGTCGTGCTCCGTCCTTGCCCGCCGTGATCCACCCGTTAGAGAGCGGCGGGCAACCGTTTCCCT
This sequence comes from Streptomyces hygroscopicus subsp. hygroscopicus, assembly GCF_030269125.1. Taxonomy (GTDB): domain Bacteria; phylum Actinomycetota; class Actinomycetes; order Streptomycetales; family Streptomycetaceae; genus Streptomyces; species Streptomyces hygroscopicus_C. The sequence goes on from NZ_BSSM01000023.1 coordinate 13,759, forward strand.
TTGTCCTACGTCAAGTTGAGCGAGAGGACAGGTAAGCGTCCCATCCTGGGGTATCCGCCTGTCCAGCCGTCGGAATGTCGGGCCATTCCGATGGCGTAGAAGTTCGTACCGCCCGGTTGCCCCACCCTTTCGTACCCCCCCTAGACTGAGCTTCCAGCACAGGTGGCTACACGCTCGAAAGGCGCCCCCGTGTCCCTCGGCAACTCCCCTGAAGACGAGCGTCCCTTCCCAGACGAGTCCCAGGAAGCCCGAATCCCCGTGGGCCGTGCCCTCCAACAGGCGCGGATCGCGGCCGGGCTCACCGTGGACGACGTCAGCAGCGCCACTCGTGTCCGCCTCGCCATCGTGCACGCCATCGAGGCGGACGACTTCGCCCCCTGCGGCGGCGCCGTGTACGCGCGCGGCCACATCCGCACGCTGGCCCGCGCCGTCCACCTCGATCCCGAACCGCTTGTCGCCCAGTACGACGCCGAGCACGGCGGCCGCCCCGCGCCCACCCCGGCCGCGCCCCTGTTCGAGGCCGAGCGGATCCGGCCCGAGCGCCGTGGCCCCAACTGGACCGCGGCGATGGTCGCCGCGATCGTCGTCGTGATCGGTTTCGTCGGCTTCACCGCGGTCAAGGGCGGCGACGGCGGGAGCGACTCCAAGTCGGTCGCCGAGGGCGCCACGCCCGCCACCGGCAAGGCGGCCTCGCCCACGCCGACCCGGGACAAGCCCGCCGACCCGACCCCCGAGCCCACCGACAGCGCCATCGCCGCCGCTCCGCAGGACAAGGTCACCGTCCAGGTCAGCGCGCCCGACGGACGCAGCTGGATCTCGGCCAAGGACCACAACGGGCGGATGCTCTTCGACGGCCTGCTGGACAAGGGCCAGTCCAAGACCTTCCAGGACAGCAGCAAGATCAACCTGATCCTCGGTGACGCCGGCGCGATCCAGCTGTACGTCAACGGCAAGAAGATCGAGGACAACTTCAGGCCCGGTGCCGTGGAGCGGCTGACGTACACCAAGGGCGACCCCGTCGCGGGCTGACCCGGCCCGCCGCTCGCCCCCGACGGGGCCGGCCGGGTTGGGCCAACCCCGTCGACATGGGCTGTCGGTGAGACAAAGTACTCTTGAGCCCATGCCTGAACGCCGTACCGTCGCACTCGTCACTCTCGGCTGCGCCCGTAACGAGGTGGATTCCGAGGAGCTCGCAGGCCGTTTGGAGGCGGACGGCTGGCAGCTCGTCGAGGACGCCGCGGACGCAGACGTCGCCGTCGTCAACACCTGTGGCTTTGTCGAGGCCGCCAAGAAGGACTCCGTCGACGCCCTCCTGGAGGCCAACGACCTCAAGGGCCATGGCAGAACCCAGGCCGTCGTGGCGGTGGGCTGCATGGCCGAGCGGTACGGCAAGGAACTGGCCGAGGCGCTGCCCGAGGCCGACGGCGTGCTCGGCTTCGACGACTACACGGACATCTCCGACCGCCTGCAGACCATCCTCTCCGGCGGCATCCACGCCTCGCACACGCCCCGCGACCGCCGCAAGCTGCTGCCGATCAGCCCGGCCGAGCGCCAGGACTCGGCCGCCTCCGTCGCGCTGCCCGGCCACGGCCCGACCGACCTGCCCGAGGGGGTGGCGCCCGCATCCGGCCCCCGCGCGCCCCTGCGCCGCCGCCTGGACGGCGCGCCGGTCGCCTCGGTGAAGCTCGCCTCCGGCTGCGACCGCCGGTGCTCCTTCTGCGCCATCCCGTCCTTCCGCGGCTCCTTCATCTCCCGCCGCCCCAGCGACGTCCTGGGCGAGACGCGCTGGCTGGCCGAGCAGGGCGTGAAGGAGGTCATGCTGGTCTCCGAGAACAACACGTCGTACGGCAAGGACCTCGGCGACATCCGCCTGCTGGAGTCGCTGCTGCCCGAACTGGCGGGGGTCGACGGCATCGAGCGGGTCCGCGTGAGCTACCTCCAGCCGGCCGAGATGCGCCCCGGCCTGATCGACGTGCTCACCTCGACGCCCAAGATCGCGCCGTACTTCGACCTCTCCTTCCAGCACTCGGCGCCCGGCGTGCTGCGCGCCATGCGCCGCTTCGGCGACACCGACCGCTTCCTGGAACTGCTCGACACCATCCGCTCCAAGGCCCCCGAGGCCGGCGTGCGCTCCAACTTCATCGTCGGCTTCCCCGGCGAGAGCGAGGCGGACCTCGCCGAACTGGAGCGCTTCCTGACCGGCGCCCGCCTGGACGCCATCGGCGTCTTCGGCTACTCCGACGAGGAGGGCACCGAGGCGGCGACCTACGACGGCAAGCTGGACGAGGACGTCGTCGCCGAGCGCCTGGCCCACATCTCCCGGCTCGCCGAGGAACTGGTCTCGCAGCGCGCCGAGGAGCGCGTCGGCGAGAGCGTGCACGTCCTGGTCGAGTCGGTGGACGACGAGGAGGGCGTGTACGGCCGCGCCGCGCACCAGGCGCCCGAGACCGACGGCCAGGTGCTGCTCACGAGCGGCGAGGGCCTCGCCGTGGGACGTATGGTCGAGGCGAAGGTGGTCGGTACGGAGGGTGTCGACCTGGTGGCCGAGCCGCTGACCGGCTCGCTCGCGTGGAGTGAGGAGGCGGGCAGATGACCGGAGTCCCGGCTTCCGCCGCGGGCGGCTCCTCCGGCGCGCAGGGCGCCCGGGGCGGCGCCGCCGCTGCCGACGGAGTTGCGTCCGAGGTCTCCGGTTCCGCATCCGCATCCGCTCCCGACGCCGGCACGACGGGCGAGGGGAGGTCCGCGCGCGGCGGCAAGATCACGGCCGCGGCGGTCAACCAGGCGAGCGTATGGAACGTCGCCAACCTGCTGACCATGCTCCGGCTGCTCCTGGTGCCCGGCTTCGTGGCGCTGATGCTGGCGGGCGGCGGTTACGACCCGGCCTGGCGCTCGCTGGCGTGGGCGGCCTTCGCCATCGCCATGATCACCGACCTGTTCGACGGTCACCTGGCGCGTACCTACAACCTGGTCACCGACTTCGGCAAGATCGCCGACCCCATCGCCGACAAGGCGATCATGGGCGCGGCGCTGATCTGTCTGTCCTCCCTCGGTGATCTGCCGTGGTGGGTGACGGCCGTCATCCTCGGCCGGGAACTCGGCATCACCCTGATGCGTTTTCTGGTCATTCGCTACGGCGTGATCCCGGCCAGCCGCGGCGGCAAGCTGAAGACCCTCACCCAGGGCGTGGCCGTCGGCATGTACGTGCTGGCGCTGACCGGGTGGCTGGCCACGCTGCGGTTCTGGGTGATGGCCGCGGCGGTCGTCCTGACCGTCGTCACCGGTCTCGACTATGTAAGACAGGCCATTGTGCTGCGCAGGCAGGGAATCGCCGAGCGCGCGGCGGCGTTGGAGGAGACGGAAGCGTGAGTTCCCCGGCCACCGAACTGGTGCGACTACTGACAGTGAGGGGTGAGACCCTTGCGGTCGCCGAGTCGCTCACGGGTGGCCTGGTCGCGGCGGAGATCACCGCGGTGCCCGGAGCGTCCAAGGTGTTCCGGGGCTCGGTGACCGCCTACGCCACCGAGCTGAAGCACCGGCTGCTGGGCGTCGACGCGGCTCTCCTGGAGCGGCGTGGCGCGGTGGACCCGCAGGTCGCGGCCCAGATGGCGGCCGGGGTGCGGAAGGCTCTCGGCGCCGACTGGGGCATCGCGACCACCGGGGTCGCGGGCCCCGATCCGCAGGACGGCCAGCCCGTCGGCACGGTCTTCGTGGCCGCTGACGGACCGCTGACGGCCCCCGCGTCCTCCGCCGGTGGCGGAAAAGTGGAGGCCCTGCGGTTGAACGGCAGCCGTGCGGAAATCCGTAGGGAGAGTGTACGGAGCGTACTCGCACTGCTCCTGGGGCAGATTGCGGGCGAACAGTCTGGGAATGAGCGGGCACAGGATACGGAACGGAACGGGGGGTTTTGATGTTTGCAGCCCTGAGTGAACACGACATCGCTCCCCGCACGGCCGCAGCGCGAGGCGGTACGGTGGGGCGAGAAGGATGCGGCTACGCGGTCCGAGGAGGGAGCCACCGATGATTCTGCTCCGTCGCCTGCTGGGTGACGTGCTGCGTCGGCAGCGCCAACGCCAGGGCCGTACTCTGCGCGAAGTCTCCTCGTCCGCCCGAGTCTCACTCGGCTATCTCTCCGAGGTGGAGCGGGGGCAGAAGGAGGCTTCCTCCGAGCTGCTCTCCGCCATCTGCGACGCGCTGGACGTACGGATGTCGGAACTCATGCGAGAGGTGAGCGACGAACTGGCGCTCGCCGAGCTGGCCCAGTCCGCCGCGGCCACCGAGCCCGTGCCCACGCCGGTCCGTCCGATGCTGGGTTCCGTCTCGGTGACCGGTGTGCCACCGGAACGGGTGACCATCAAGGCGCCCGCGAAGGCGGTGGACGTGGTCGCCGCCTGAGGTACGCGGCGGCACGATCGACAGACATGCGTGAGGCCCCGGCCGGGCTCCTCGGAACGAATCCGAGGAGTGTGGCCGGGGTTTCCGCTGCGTGCCCGTGTTTTACGTCGTCTGCCCGTCGATGCGTCCATTTGCCCGGGTCGGGTGGGGCGGTCATGGTGGAGGGACGTGACGGCCGCGAGGGCCGCCGGACGCCGGAGGAAGCGGATGTACGTCGTGAAGAGCCCGTTGGCCGACGCGGACCTGAAGACCGTGGCCGAGGCGCTGCAGGGCGCCCTCGTCGATCTGGTGGACCTGTCCCTGGTCGCCAAGCAGATCCACTGGAACGTGGTCGGGCCCCGCTTCCGTTCCGTCCACCTCCAGCTGGACGAGGTCGTCGCCTCCGCCCGCACCCATTCCGACACGGTGGCCGAACGCGCCTCGTCGCTGGGTGTGCCGCCCGACGGCCGCGCCGCCACGGTGTCCTCCCACAGCGGCATCAAGACCACCGCCTCGGGATGGATCAAGGACGGGGACGCGGTGGGGGCGATGGTGGACGCGCTCGGCTCGGTCATCACCCGGATGCGGGAGCGCGTACACGCGACCGAGCAGCCGGACCCGGTGTCCCAGGACATCTTCATCCAGATCACCGCCGACCTGGAGAAACATCACTGGATGTTCCAGGCGGAGAACGCGTAGCGGCTGCCGGTGCCGCCGGGGCGGGTGGGCGTCCGGCGTCCGGCGGGAGGTGGTGGGCATGACGGGGCGGGCGGTGCGCCGGGCGGCGGCGCTGGGATGCGGCGCGGTGTGGTGGTGGGCGGTGCTGCGGCTCGCCCTGGGGCAGGGCACGGGCGTACTGGAAGCGGCGGTCGCGGCCGGCGGGTGGGGGCTGAGTGTGCTGCCGGTGCACTGCGCGCCCAGGGGGAGGGCGGTGGGCATCCTGCTCCCGGGACGTTGGGCGGCGGCGTGGCGGGGCGGAGAGGCCCACGGGGGGCGGCCACCGCGGCCGTGTGCGGACGGGGCGCGCTCGGGTTCGGGTGAGGCGTGTGCGGACGGAGCGTGTCCTGGCGGAGTGTGCTCGCAGGAGGCGCGCTCGGGCGGGGCGGGTTCGGGGGGAGTGTGCCCGGACGGGGTGTCCGGCCCGTCGTGAACGTCGGCCGGTGCCGGGCCGTCCCTGGGTGAGCCGCCGGTGGTGCCGGACCGTCCTCCGGCGAACCGTCAGGTGGGAGTACGACGGTACCGTTCGCGCCAGCGCTGGGGCGCGCCCGGCGCCGGGGCCGGGCCGGTCTGGCAGGTCGGGCACCAGTAGGTGGGGCGGTCCTGGGAGCCGTCGCCCTGGTCGGCGACGCGGACCGGGGTGCGGCAGCGCAAACAGGGGCGCGGGGCGCGGCCGTACACGAACAGGTCGTGCCGGTGCAGGCCCGTGGTCTGGCGGACCGGGCGATCGCGGTTGGACTCCAGCAGCCGGTGGGCGAGGCCGGGCAGCTTCTCGGCGCGGTCCGCGGGGAGCGCGCCGACGGGCAGCCAGGGGGTGGCGCCGAGCAGGAAGCACAGCTCGCTCTTGTAGACGTTGCCGATCCCGGCGAGATTGCGCTGGTCCAGAAGGGCCTCGCCGAGGGGGCGGGCGGGGTCCGTGAACAGATTGGCGAGGGCGCGCTCCGGGTCCCAGTCAGGGCCGAGCAGATCGGGCCCGAGGTGGCCGACCACGCGCTCCTCCTCGGTGCTGCGCAGCAGTTCGAGCACCTGGAGGCGGTAGCCGACGGCTGTGCGGTCGGCGGTGCCGAGGACGGCGCGGATCTGGTGGCCCGGCCCGCCGCGCCAGCGCTCGTCCGTGCCGTACACCTTCCACGCGCCCTCCATGCGCAGATGCGTGTGCAGGGTCAGGCCGCCCTCGAACCGGGTGAGCAGGTGTTTGCCGCGAGGGACGGTGCTCAGCACCCGGCGGCCGGTGAGGTCGACCGTGGCGTACTTCGGCACCCGGAAGTCACTGCGGGTCAGCGCCTTGCCCGCGAGCGCCTCGTGCAGCCGCCGCGCGGCCTGCCAGACCGTGTCACCTTCGGGCATGGGTCAAGGGTGCCACGGCGGGGGTCGGGCGGGGAGCGCCGAGGGGGGCGGGGGCCGGGGGAGAGGCAGTGGTGGGGGAGGGGACGGTGAGGGGGGCGAGAGGGGGCGGGCGCGAGGTGCGTCGGCGGGGAGGATGCGGAGGAGACCGCGAGGTGGGCCGGGCGGCATGGGGCGTCGGTAGGGGTGGGGGAGCCGCCGGGCGGCGCGGGGGAGCCGCGGCGGTGCCGGGGGCGGGAGCCGGGAAGGGGGTCCGAGGGAGCGTCCTCGGGGCAGAGGGAGCGTCCTCGGGAGAGATAGGGGTGTTGGGGGTGCGGGCGGGTGGCGGTGTCGGGGGTGGGAGGAGTGGAGGTTGTCAGGGAGAGGTGGGGATGGTGGGTGCGAGGGACGGTTCCTGGCGTGTGCCGGATTGCCGGTGTTTGGGTGGTGGGGCCGCGCTGGGAGGCGGTGTGTAGGAGGTTCCGGGGAGGGACTGGGGACGATCCTTGCCGTGTGCCGTGTGCCGTGTGCCGTGTGCCGTGTGCCGTGTGCCGGTGGTTTCCTGGTCCGGCGCGGCGTCGGGGGAGTTGGCGTGCCGGAGGGGTATGGGGCGCGTCGGGCGTGCGGGACGGTTCTTGGAGTGTGCCGGTGTTCCGGTGTGCGCGAAGGAGGGTTCTCGGCGGGTGCCGGCGGTCCGGTGTGTGGAAGGCGCGGCGGTGTCGGAGGTGGGTGCGCCGGCGGTGCCGGTGGGGCCGGAGTCGCCGGGCGCACCGTCGGCTCACGCCCTCAGGCGCAGGCCCCGTGGGGTGGCCACGAAGCCCGCGGCTTCCAGGAGGGTGCCTATGGGCGAGGTCAGGGCCTGGGTGCCGTTGATCCGCTCGACGGTGACGGTGCCGAGGGAACCGGCTCGGGCGGCCGCGGCCAGGGCCTCGGCGGCCGTGCGCAGCCGGGGGTCGTCGGCGGCCCCGGTGTCCGGGGAGACCGGCCAGGCCAGGAGCGTCTTGCCGCCACGCTCCATGTACAGGGTCAGCTCGCCCTCCACCAGCACGACCAGGGAACCCGCCTTGCGGCCCGGCTTGTGTCCGGCGCCGGTCGGCGGCTCGGGCCAGGACAGGGCCGCGCCGTAGGCGTTCGCCGGGTCGGCCGCGGCGAGGACGACGGCACGGGAGTCGGGGGAGCGGTCCCTGCCGGAGCCCTGATAGGTCCCCAAGGCTCCACGCGGGCGCCGGCCGGTGGAACCGCCGCCCCGCGGACCGCCGTAGCCGGGGGCGGCGAAGGGGTCGGCGAGGTCGCGGGGCGAGACGTAGCCGCCGGGATCGCCGGACGGGTCGGCCGGCGGCCAGGTGAAGTCGCCGTCGAGACCGGGGTGGGCGAAGCCCGCTTCGGCGTCGGAAGCGGTGTGGCCGTGCGGTCCGCCGTCCGTGCCGGGGAAGCCGTCCGGGTCGGTCGGTCCGGGCGCGGCGAAGCCGTTGGCCGGGGAGGGCGGGGACTCGCCCCGGTCGCGGGCATTGGACACCGCGCGCAGCCGGTCCACCGCGCCGTTCATGGCGAACTGGGCCGCGCCGAGCCCCTCGACCACGTAACCGCGTCGGGCCTGGCCGCTGTCCTCGAAGGCGGACAGCACCCGGTACACCGCCGAGAAGCCACCCTCCACGCCCTCCGCGGTGACCGCTCCCCGGGTCACCACGCCGTGCCGGTCCAGCAGGGTGCGGGCCAGCGCGTGCGCGCGCACGGTGGGGTCCGGCTCGGCCACGGGCAGCAGGGACCAGCGGCCCGCGACGGTCGGCGGGCCGGTGCGGGAGGCCGTGCGGGCCGCCGCCGTCAGGGAGCCGTACCGCCCGCGCGGCACCGCGCGCTTGGCACGGTGGGCGGTCGAACCCGCCGTGCGGCCCGAGCCCAGCAGGGAACGCATCGGCGCCAGCGTGTCGTTGGTGAGCCGACCCGACCACGCCAGGTCCCAGAGGACGTCGGCCAGTTGGGGGTCGGTCGCCTCGGGGTGCGTGGTGGCGCGGACCTGGTCGGCGATCTGCCGGAAGAAGAGGCCGTAGCCGCCGGACAGCGCGTCCAGGACGGACTGGTGGAGCGCGGTCGGCTCCAGGGGATGCGGCGCCGGGAGCAACAGCGGTGCCGTGTCCGCCAGATAGAGGGAGACCCAGCCGTCCTTGCCGGGCAGGGCGCCCGCGCCGGCCCACACCACCTCGCCGGCCGCGGTCAGCTCGTCCAGCATCGACGGCGCGTAGTTCGCCACCCGGGACGGCAGCACCAGCTTCTCCAGCGCGGAGGCGGGCACGGAGGCGCCCTGCAACTGCTCGACGGCGCGCACCAGTCCGTCGATGCCGCGCAGCCCGTGCCCCTTGCCGATGTGCTGCCACTGCGGGAGGAACTGGGCGAGCGCGGCGGGCGGTACGGGTTCCAGCTCGTGCCGCAGAGCCGCCAGGGAGCGGCGGCGCAGTCGCCGCAGCACCGTGGCGTCGCACCACTCCTGGCCGATGCCCGCCGGATGGAACTCGCCCTGCACCACCCGGCCGCTCGCGGCGAGCCGCTGGAGGGCACCGTCGGTGATCGCCACGCCCAGGCCGAAGCGGTCGGCCGCGGTGGCCGAGGTGAACGGGCCGTGCGTACGGGCGTACCGCGCGAGGAGGTCGCCCAGCGGGTCCTTGACCGGTTCGGTGAAGGCCTCGGGGACGCCGACGGGCAGCGCGGTGCCGAGCGCGTCGCGTAGCCGGCCCGCGTCCTCGATCGCCGCCCAGTGGTCGGCGCCGGCGATCCGGACCTTGATCGCCCGGCGCGCCCCGGCCAGCTCGCGCACCCAGTGCGGATCCGCGCCCCGCGCCACCAACTCGGCCTCGGTGAGCGGGCCGAGCAGACGCAGCACGTCGGCGACGCCCTCCACGTCCTTGACCCGGCGGTCCTCGGTCAGCCACTGGAGTTCGCGCTCCAGCTCGGTCAGCATCTCGGCGTCGAGGAGTTCGCGCAGCTCCGCCTGGCCCAGCAGCTCGGCCAGCAGCCGGGAGTCCAGGGAGAGCGCGGCGGCCCGGCGCTCGGCCAGCGGGGAGTCGCCCTCGTACAGGAACTGGGCGACGTACCCGAACAGGAGGGAGCGGGCGAAGGGGGACGGCTCCGGGGTGGTGACCTCGACCAGGCGCACCTTGCGGGACTCGATGTCGCCCATCAGCTCGGCGAGGCCGGGTACGTCGAAGACGTCCTGGAGGCATTCGCGGACGGCCTCCAGGACGATCGGGAACGAGCCGAACTCGCTCGCCACCTGGAGCAGTTGTGCCGCCCGCTGGCGCTGCTGCCACAGCGGGGTGCGCTTGCCCGGGTTGCGGCGCGGCAGCAGCAGGGCGCGGGCGGCGCACTCGCGGAACCGGGAGGCGAACAGGGCCGAGCCGCCGACCTGGTCGGTGACCACCTGGTCGACCTCGCCCTTGTCGAAGGCGACATCGGCCGCGCCGACGGGCGCCTGTTCGCTGTCGTACTCCGTGCCCGCCTTCACGGGCTCCTGGTCGAGCAGGTCGAGGCTCATCAGGTCGGCGTCGGGCAGGCGCAGCACGATGCCGTCGTCGGCGTGCATGACCTGCGCGTCCATGCCGTACCGCTCGGACAGCCGGGCGCCGAGCGCGAGGGCCCAGGGGGCGTGCACCTGGGCGCCGAAGGGGGAGTGCACGACGACCCGCCAGTCGCCCAGCTCGTCGCGGAAGCGCTCCACGACGATCGTGCGGTCGTCCGGGACATGGCCGCAGGCCTCGCGCTGCTCCCGCAGATACGCCAGTACGTTGTCCGCCGCCCACGCGTCCAGGCCCGCGGCGAGCAGCCGCGGCCGGGCGTCGTCCGGGGACAGCGAGCCGACCTCGCGCAGGAACGCCCCTACCGCGCGGCCCAGTTCGAGCGGGCGGCCCAGCTGGTCGCCCTTCCAGAACGGCAGCCGGCCCGGCACGCCCGGCGCGGGGGAGACCAGGACCCGGTCGCGGGTGATGTCCTCGATGCGCCAGGAACTGGTGCCCAGTGTGAAGACGTCGCCCACCCGGGACTCGTAGACCATCTCCTCGTCCAGCTCCCCGACCCGGCCGCCGCCCTTCTTGGGGTCGGACCCGGCGAGGAAGACCCCGAACAGGCCCCGGTCCGGGATGGTGCCGCCGGAGGTGACGGCCAGCCGCTGGGCGCCCGGACGGCCGGTGATGGTGCCCGCCACCCGGTCCCACACCACACGGGGGCGCAGTTCAGCGAACGCGTCCGACGGGTAGCGCCCCGCGAGCATGTCGAGGACCGCGGTGAACGCCGACTCCGGGAGCGCGGCGAAGGGGGCCGCGCGGCGCACCATGGCCAGCAGGTCGTCGAACTGCCAGGTGTCCATCGCCGTCATGGCGACGAGTTGCTGGGCAAGGACGTCCAGCGGGTTCGCGGGCACCTTCAGGGACTCGATGGCACCCGTGCGCATCCGCTCGGTCACGACGGCCGCCTGCACCAGGTCGCCCCGGTACTTGGGGAAGACGACGCCGGTGGAGACGGCGCCCACCTGGTGTCCGGCACGGCCGACGCGCTGGAGCCCGGAGGCCACCGAGGGCGGGGACTCCACCTGGACGACGAGATCGACGGCGCCCATGTCGATGCCCAGCTCCAGGCTGGAGGTGGCGACCACGGCGGGCAACCGGCCCGCCTTCAGGTCCTCCTCGACCAGCGCGCGCTGCTCCTTGGACACCGAGCCGTGGTGGGCGCGGGCGATCACCGGGGGCGCGCCCTGGGCCGCGCCCGAGCCGCCCATCAGCTGGGCCGGGGCGTGGTGCTCGGCCAGCGGCTCGCCCGTGGCGCGTTCGTACGCGATCTCGTTGAGCCGGTTGCACAGGCGCTCGGCGAGGCGCCGGGAGTTGGCGAAGACGATGGTGGAGCGGTGCGACTGGACCAGGTCGGCGATCCGCTCCTCCACATGCGGCCAGATCGACGGCCGCTCCCCGCCGTCGGCCGCGTCGGTGGCCGGGGAGCCGCCCAGCTCGCCCATGTCCTCGATCGGCACGACCACGGAGAGGTCGAACTCCTTGCCGGACGCGGGCTGGACGGTCTCCACCTTGCGGCGCGGCGAGAGGTAGCGGGCGATCTCGTCCACCGGGCGCACGGTCGCCGACAGGCCGATCCGCCGGGCCGGCTTCGGCAGCAGTTCGTCGAGGCGCTCCAGGGAGAGCGCGAGATGCGCGCCGCGCTTGGTGCCGGCGACCGCGTGCACCTCGTCCAGGATCACCGTCTCCACTCCGGTGAGCGCGTCGCGGGTGGCCGAGGTCAGCATCAGGAAGAGCGACTCGGGGGTGGTGATCAGGATGTCCGGCGGGCGCGTGGACAGGGCGCGGCGCTCGGCGGCCGGGGTGTCGCCGGAGCGGATGCCGACCTTGACCTCGGGCTCGGGCAGCCCGAGGCGCACGGACTCCTGGCGGATACCGGTCAGCGGGCTGCGCAGATTGCGCTCGACGTCGACCGCGAGGGCCTTCAGCGGTGAGACGTACAGCACCCGGCAGCGCTTGCGCGGGTCGGCCGGGGGCGGCGTCGAGGCCAGCTGGTCCAGGGCGGCGAGGAACGCGGCCAGCGTCTTGCCCGACCCGGTCGGCGCGACCACCAGCACGTCCGAGCCCGCCTGGATGGCCTGCCACGCGCCCGCCTGGGCCGCGGTGGGCGCGGAGAACGCCCCCGCGAACCAGCCGCGGGTCGCGGGGGAGAAGCCATCGAGGGCCCGGTGTGCGGAGCTGACCATGCGTCCATCCTGCACCCGACCACTGACAATCGTGCTGACCTGGGCAAATGCCACGATCCTGCGGGGGGCGAGGGCGGGACGCGGCCGATGCGGCGGACAATGGGCCCATGGCAGGCACGGCTGGACGGCAGGAGGACCGCCCGCCCCGGGACCCGGCGCGGCGACCGGTGGAGCGGGCGCGGCACTGGCGCTACGAGGAGCTGCCCGGCGTCGACCTGCTGCGCGCCCGGTACGTCCACAAGACCTTCGTGCGGCACACCCACGAGAATTTCGTGATCGCCGCCATCGTCGACGGTGTCGAGGTGTTCCACCACGGCGGCTCCGACGTGTCCGCGGGCGCGGGCGCCCTCGCGCTGGTCAACCCGGACACCCCGCACACCGGCCGGGCCGGGGTCCCGGAGGGCTGGCGGTACGGCGCGGTCTATCCCTCGCCCGAGGTGGTGGCGGCGATAGCGGCGGAGACCACGACGCTGCGCGGCACCCCCGGTTTCGTCAGCCCCGTCCTCGACGACCCGTCGACCGTCCGTCTCGTGCACGAGGTGCTGCGCGCCGCCGAGGAGGGCGACGCGCTGGCCGCCGACACCCTGCTGCGGGTTGCCGTGACCCGGCTGCTCCGGCTGAACGGCGGACCGCTGCCCGAGCGGCGGCGGCGCACGGCCGGGGCGCGGATCGCGGCCCGCGCGCGGGCCGTGCTGGAGGAGCGCATGGCCGGGCCGCCGACCCTGGAACGGCTCGCCGGCGATCTCGGGACCAGCCCGTTCGCGCTGCTGCGGGCCTTCCGGGACAGCTACGGCATGCCGCCGCACACCTGGCTGACCGATGCCCGGGTACGCCGCGCGCGACTGCTGCTGGACACCGGGATGCGGCCCGCCGAGGCGGCCGTCGCCGTCGGCTTCAGCGACCAGCCGCACCTCAACCGGCACTTCGCCCGGATCGTCGGCGTGCCTCCGGGCGCCTACCAGCGTGAGCGCGGCGGCGCGGGCGGGCGCGGGAACGCGAACAGTCGGAGGCGCAAGAACGTACAAGACTCGGACTGACGTTCGTCCGTACGGTCCCGGGTGTGGCACAGCGGACAACAGCACCAGCGGACATGGCCGACGGCGTGGCCAAGCCGGACGCGGCCGTCGTACGGGACGCCCTCGGGGTCGGCGTCGCCGTGGGCCTGTCCGGGTTCGCCTTCGGGGTGACCTCGGCCGGCAGCGGGCTCGGACTCCTCCAGACCTGTGTTCTCAGCCTCCTGGTGTTCACGGGTGCCTCCCAGTTCGCCCTGGTCGGAGCGCTCGCGGCCGGGGGCAGCCCGTACACCGCCGCGGCCGGTGCCTTCTTCCTGGGCGTCCGCAACGCGTTCTACGGGCTGCGTCTGTCGCAGCTGCTCGCGCTTCCGCGCGCGGTACGGCCTCTCGCCGCCCAGTGGGTGATCGACGAGACCACGGCGGTCACCCTGGCGCAGCCCACCCGGCGCGCGGCGCGGATCGGCTTCACGGTCACCGGGCTCACCCTCTACGTGCTGTGGAACCTCACCACCCTGCTCGGCGCCCTGGGCGCCAAGGCCATCGGCGACACGCGCGCGTGGGGCCTGGACGCGGCCGGTCCCGCGGTGTTCCTGGCCCTGCTCGCGCCGATGCTGAGGTCGGCCACCGAGCGCGCCGTCGCGGGCCTCGCGGTGCTGCTGGGCCTCGGACTGCTGCCCGTCCTGCCGGCCGGGGTGCCGGTCCTGGCGGCGGCGCTGGCCGCGCCGGTCGCCCTGTTCGTATCGGGACGGAAGGCCATGGAGAAGGATGCGGAGGAGCGCCGGTGAACACCTGGATCGCGATCGGCCTGACCGTGCTCGGCTGTTACGCCGTCAAGCTGGCGGGCCTTCTGGTGCCGGCCCACGTCATCGAGCGACCGCTCGTGCGCCGCCTCGCCGCCCTGTTGCCCGTCGCCCTCCTCGCCGCGCTCACCGCGCAGCAGACGTTCGCCCAGGGGCACGCGCTGGTGCTGGACGCCAGGGCCGCGGGGCTCGGCGCGGCCGCCGTGGCACTGGTGCTGCGTGCGCCGTTCCTGGTGGTCGTCGCGGCGGCCGTGGTGGTGACGGCGGGCGTGCGGGCCCTCGGCGGCTGAGCCCTGTGCGCCGGATGAGCCGGGCGCACCGGGTTTGAGGCGGGTCAGCCCACAAAGCGGCCGTACGCCCGCAGGGTGCACAGCGCCTCGATCGTCGCCATGGAGCGCGCCTCCAGCGCGGGGACCGGCGCCCACCGGCGCCGGCGGATCGGCCAGCCGCCGTCCTCCCGCTGCCCGGCGGCCAGGTGGTCGAGTGAGCGCGCCATCTCGTCGTCGGTGAACCAGGCGCGCGCGAGGGAGGCGGGACTCCTGGCGAAGTCGTGCGGGAAGTGGTGCCCGCCCGGGGCGTGGCCGGGCACCGCCGTACGGGCGTCGAGCCGGTCAGGGTCCAGCACCGCGAGCCCCTGCCTCCGTACCAGGCGGCCGAGCCGGTCCGCGGCGGCCTGCGCGCGCGGGCGGTCGGGGACGGCGTCCAGGAAGGTGACGGCGGCCTGCACCTCGTACGGATGCGCCTCCTCCAGGGTCTCCACGGTCTGCCAGCAGAAGTCGGTGGCCCGGAACAGCCAGGCGTGCCACACCTCGTTGCGGTGCAGGAGCCCCACCACGGGGCCGGTGGTCAGCAGTGAGCCGCGCCCGTCCCCCGGGCCGGGGGGACCGGCGGCGGGAAGCTCGTCGACGGCCGGCGTCGCGGGATAGCCGTGCGCGCTCGGGTGGACCGTCGGCAGCGCGCCGTCCGCCGTCGAGACGGAGGTCAGATAGCGGCACACCCGCTCCACCCGCTGCCCGCCACACCGTCCGACGGCGTCCAGGACGCGCAGCGCGTGGGCGGTGTGCAGGGGCTGGCTCACGGGGCCGCGCAGATCGGGTTCCAGGGCGTGCCCGTACCCGCCGTCCTCGTTGCGATAGGCATCCAGCGCCGCCTCCACCGCGTCCGCGGTGCCGCGCAGGAAGTGGTACGCGAAGAGGCGCTGCTCCAGCACGCGCGCGGTGAGCCACACGAACTGCTCGGCGCTGAAGAGCGGGGAGCGCGCCGGGGGCGCGCAGGGGAGTGGGGAAGCTCCGGTTTCGGCCATGCGTCAGACCGTAGGACGGAATGCGCCCGTGGCAAGCGGTCCCGGGCGGGCCCCACTCTCAGGGGCGGGATGCCGGATTCACGCGGTTGACGGTCTTCCGGCAGCGGACGGCCCGCGCCTCTCGGAGCGGACCTGCGGCCGGCTCCGCCTGACGGTGTCCTGACAGGTCGAGCGGTGTGGTCCATTGCCCGGTTCCGGCAATCCGTACGAGGCCCCGGCGCCGCCGTTCGGCCGGGTTCCGGGTCCGGCGCCGGGAACGCCCGCCGCGGGACACCGGCGATCGAGCCGCCGGCGCGCTCCCCCCGGGTTCAAGCCAGGGCGAAGTAGCGCAGCCACACGTAGACCAGGGAGATGCCCACGGTCGCGGCGGTCACGATCAGGCCGTACTTGGTGAACTGCCAGAAGGAGATGGCCTGGCGGTTGCGTTCGGCGATGCCGAGGACCACGACGTTCGCGGAGGCGCCGATCGCGGTGGCGTTGCCGCCGAGGTCGGCGCCGAGCGCGAGGGCCCACCACAGCACGTGGTGCCCGTTGCCGCCCATGTCGTGCACGAGACCGCTGGTGATGGGCGCCATGGTGGCGACGTAGGGGATGTTGTCGACGATGCCCGAGAGCACCGCCGAGCCGCCGAGCAGGGTCAGGCTCCCGCCCAGCTCGTTGCCGCCGATCAGGTCGGCCAGGGTGCGGGAGATCCCGTCGACGACCCCCGTGTCGATGAGCCCGCCGATCATGATGAACAGCCCGGCGAAGAAGGCGAGCGTGGGCCACTCCACCTCCGCCAGGACGTCGTTGGTCTCCACGGCGGAGACGGCGACGAGCAGTCCCGCGCCGAGCAGGGCGACGACGCTGGGCTGGTAGTGCAGCACCGGGTGCAGCACGAAGCCGGCCACGACCAGGGTCAGCACGACCAGCCCCTGCACCATCAGCCGCCGGTCCTTGATGGCCTCGCGTTCCTCCAGCGCCATGATCTCGTCGGCGCGTTCCTCGTCGTAGACGAACGACGAGCGGAACATCACCCGGCACAGCACGAGGAGGACGGCCACCAGGACGACGGCCAGGGGGGCGAGGTGGACGAGGAAGTCGTTGAAGGTCAGGCCGGCCCGGCTGCCGATGATGATGTTCGGCGGGTCGCCGACCAGGGTCGCTATGCCACCGATGTTCGACGCCATCACCTCGGCGATCAGGAAGGGCGCCGATGCCAGTGCGAGGCGTTCGCACACCAGCAGGGTGACCGGGGCGACCAGCAGCACGGTGGTGACGTTGTCCAGGAGCGCGGAGGCCGTCGCCGTGATGACGACGAGCATGGCCATGACCCGGAAGGGTCTGGCTCTGGCCTTCTTGACCGCCCAGATCGCCAGGTACTCGAACATGCCGGTCTTCTTCAGCACGCCGACGATCGTCATCATGCCCATCAGCAGGAAGACGACGTTCCAGTCGATACCGGAGTCCTGCGAGTAGAACGCCGAGACGTCGTCGGTGGCGCCGATCGCCAGCATCAGGCCCGCGCCACCGAGGGCTACGGCGACGCGGTGGATCTTCTCACTGATGATCAGGGCGTACGCGCCGACGAACACGGCGATCGCCGCCCAGCTGTGCCAGTCGTTCACGGTCCTCCAGCTGTTCCGTCGGCCTCGGCGGCCGTCGTCGGGGCAGTGTCAGCGGCATCGCCGCCTCCGGGAACGCCGGCGATTTCCTCGACGTCGAAGGCGCGGGCGATGGGCACGTCGGTGGAGCTGTGCGCGATGATCGAGAAGGCGATGCACACCGCGATCAGCGTGAACGCCTCCTTCGCCCGCGGGATCCCGGACTGCAGTACCAGCAGCCCGTACACCACGGACGCGAAGCCCTTCGGGCCGAACCAGGCCGCCACCAGCTTCTCCTTGCGCGAGACGCGCGTGCCGAGCAGCGACAGCAGCAGCGAGGCCGGGCGGATCAGGAAGATCGCCAGGAGCACGGCCGCGTACCCGCCGGGCGACAGGTCGCCGAACAGGCGCGGGGTCAGCAGCGCGCCGAAGACCAGCAGCGCCGCGAACTTCGCCAGCTCCGACAGCGCCTCGCCGAGCGGCTCGAACGACGCCTGCGCCTCCGGTGACACGTGGGCCAGCGCCGCTCCCGCCGAGAAGGCGGCGAGGTACGGGTTGGCATGGGTGAGGTGGCAGGCGGCGTAGAGGATGATCCCGGTCGCCAGCGGCAGCAGGGGCTGGAGCTTCGGCTCGGCGCCCAGCAGCCGGAACCGGACCAGGGCGTCGACGATCAGCGGCAGGGAGATGCCGAGGACCAGGCCGAGGAGCAGCTCGATCGCGATGACTCCCGGCGCCGATTCCACCACACCGGCCGTGGGGCCGGCGGCGGCGATCAGCATCAGCACCACCGGCAGGGCCAGCCCGTCGTTGACGCCGCTCTCCACGTTGAGCAACTGCCGGAGTCCGGCCGGCACTTCGCTGCGGCCCACGATCGCCGACGCGAACACCGGGTCGGTCGGCGCGAGGACCGCTCCGACCAGGAACGCCGTCGTCCAGTCCAGGCCCGCCAGGAAGTGCGCGGCCAGTCCCGTGAACACGAACGCCAGCGGCATGCCCAGACCGAGGGCGCGGGCCGGGTTGCGCCAGTTGGCGCGCAGCTTGGGCAGCGACACGTGCATGCCGTCGGTGAACAGCACCGCGAACAACGCCAGGTCGGCCGTGGCGGACACGATCCCGCTGTCGGGGGTGATGTGGACCAGGCCGAGGAAGCCGTCGCTGACGAGCGCGCCGCCGGCGAGGAAGAGCAGGGAGGTGGAGAGCACCGTGCGTGCGGCGAGGCCCGACAACAGCACCGCCACCAGCAGCGCGACGCCGAACACCGCGACGAGCACCATAGACCGAGCCCCCGATCGGAAGAGAGAACTGTCCCCTTCTCGCCGACCAGGCTTCCCGGCACACCAGGGGGAACCTTACTCGCTCTTGATGCGTCTTTGACAGTTTGCTCCTGCGCGGCCGCGGGGTGCGGTCATTGCCGGACTCCGGCAGCATCGCGCGGCCGAGGGTCCGGCACGGCGGCGACCGCCGGGCCCTGAGCAGGGAGCGCCGCGGTGGCTCGCGCCAGGCCCCTCCTACGGGGCGACGAGCAACAGCCGCTCCAGCAGATGGGCTGCCGTGATCACGCCGAGCAGCCGGTTGCCGTTCCCGTCGTGCTCGGCGACCGCCACCAGCGGGCTGCGGACCCTGGCCATCAGCGCGGCGACCTCCAGCGCGGTCGCGTCGGGTTCGGCCACCGGAGGCGCGGGGACGTCCTTGGACAGGCAGTCGCGGACGGTACGTCCCTTCAGCGCCTGGCTCAGCCGGTCGGCGTGGCGCTCGTCCACCACCGCGGCCAGGGTGGGGTCCTCCAGCACGTAGGCCGGCACCAGGAGCTTGACCATCTGCGAGGCCGGGAGGATCGCCCTCGGCGCACCGGTCTCGTCCACGACGAGCAGGGCCGGAAGCCGTTGTTCCGCCATCAGCCGCGCTGCCGCCATCGCGTCGGTGTCGACGCTCACGGTCTCGTACTCCACTGCCAGGTCACGTGCCAGCACGGTCGGCTCCAGGTCCGTTGTGTGTCCGGCTGCCATTGTGGGACATCGCGTGGACGCCGAACGCGAGCCCGTGGGCGGGGCGGCGGTGTCCCGCCCCGGGAGGACACCGAGGCAGGGCGGAGGCGGCCGGAAGGGGTCGGGCGCGGAGGTCGGGGCCGCAGGACGGCGACGCGCGCGGTCCTCCCGGCGGGCTCCCTTCGAGGGCCCGCCGCCGCGTGCGCGGCGGGCCCTGGAAGGGACCCCGCGTCCCGCGCCCGCGCCCCACCGGACCATCCGCTTCCGCCATGACCCCCGCGGGCCCGCGGGCCATCCGTTCTGCCGTGGTTCCCGCGCCCCCACCGGGTCATTCGTTTTCGCCGTGGTTCCGCGCCGCAACGGGACCATCCGTTTTCGCCGTGGCCCCCGCGGGCCCAGGGGTGATCCGTTTTACGGTGGCCCCGCAGGCCCACCGGCCACGCGCCTCGGCCGTCACCTCCGCGGACCTACCCGGGCCACGCGCCTCGGCCGTCACCTCCGCGGACCCACCCGGGCCACCCGCCTCCACCGTCACCCCCGCGGACCCACCCGGGCCGCGATCACCGTGGGGCGCGTCCCATCTCCCTGCTGAAGACGGCCGGGTCGCTGTCGAAACCCCGGATCGCCGGGCGCAGTTCCCACGCCCCGTCGGTGCCCCGGGTGAACTCCGCGACCGTCGCGGCCGTTGCGTCGGCGACCCGGGCGAAGTCGTCCGCCAGCAGCTGCCGGTAGCCCTCGACGACGACCACCCCGGCGTTGGAGATGTCGCCGAAGGTCCGGGGCCCGTCGTTCTGGTGGATGGCCACACCGACCATCACCCGCCCGTAGGCGGAGGACAGCCGCTCGAACTCCAGCACCATCACCTCGACGAACCCGAAGCCCATTCCGGTCTGGCTGTGCCGGAGCATGTTGATGGTGCCGTCCGGCGAACGGCTGTCGTAGTGCACGACGTACACCGGCTGCCCGTAGGGGTCCTCCGCCGCGTAGGTCGCGGCGATGATGTCGAGATGCCGAGGCGCCTGCCCGTACGGACTCGGGTCCCACTTGAGCCGTACCTCGACCTTGCCGAGCCCCATGCCGCCACCGCTCACCGTGCCGCTCCCCCTCAGTAGACGCCGCGGGACCGTCCCGCAGGTGAAGTATGCGTTCTGAACGGTCTTTTGACGCCTTCGCAGCGGACACTCGCCCCCCGGCGGAACCCGTGTGGGCGCGCTGCCCGCCGACCGGTGCGGGCACGGCGCCCGGACGGGGACGCGGACCCGCCACGGCGCGAGCACGGCGGCCCGTGTCCCGGTATGCCGGGACCGCTCAGTGCGCCGGCCTGCCGAGGATGCCGGTGCCGGCGAGCACGCAGGCGGCCAGGTAGCCGGCCAGGGCGGGGACACCCGTCGCGGCCGTCGTCATCAAGAGGCCCCAGAACCTGTGCACCGCCCTGGGGACGCGGGAGCGGGGGGCGATGCCCAGCGCGGTGCGGGCGTGGCGGGTGATCCTCACCGTCGGCACCCCGTTCCGGGCGCGGAGCGAAGCCGTCGGCGCGAGGGCCCGGCGGAGCGCCGCGTTGACCGCGCGCTCGTTCGTCGCGGTCAGCCGGACCCCCTGCCGGTCGTGGAGGCGGAACTCGTCGAGGTAGCCGCCGGTGCGCTGGATCGTCTCGAAGCGGCGCACGCCGACCAGGCCGTCCAGATCCAGTGTCCGCACACCGGTGAGCGTCCTGGCGGACAGCAGGTGCCGTCCGTCCCGCACACCGAGGGACGGACGCCCGGCCCACCCGCGGTGGATGCCGAGGAGCAGAGGGCCCGCGACGGCACCGGTCAGCGTGGATATCCCGGTGTAGGTGTCCTCCAGCACATGGGCACGGATCAGGACCACGTCGACGAGCACCACGGCCGCCCATGCGGCCGACACGCCCCGCACTCCCCGCAGCATCCGGCGACGGGCGTCCGACGCAGCCACGAAGCCGGGGACGGCGGCGGCCGACCGGCCCTTCGCGCGGTGCGCGAGACGCGCCGGACGCCGGCTGCCGCGCAGCGACCCGCTCTCCAGCCGCCGCCGGCCGCGCTCCCGCTCGTCCACGGGCACAGCATAGGCATCGGTGCACCGCACCGCACCGCACCGGCGGCTGCGGCCTCTCAAGGGCGTCGACGCGCGCCACCGACGCGCACCATTCCCTCTCACCGGTGCAGGAGTTGATGTGCCGTCACCTCGGCGTCCGACCGCACACCACGACGCGTCCTGCCGCCCCGGGACACGGCACGGCCGTCGCACCGACACGGCACGGCGAGGCGCTGTCCGGCTCCGCCCCGCGCGCGGGGTCCGCCGGGCGCCGGCGCCCGGAGCACCGTGCGAGCGGTCCCGTGGAGCCGGCCGGCCGTCCTTGTCCTCCTCGTCCCGCTCCCGCCGAGCGGCGCGCTACGGGGTGACGGCGTCGGAGAGGCCGACCGCCGCCGGGGGGCGGCCCGCCGCCGGGAGGCTCAGGACCATGGTGAGGCCGCCGCCGGGGGTGTCCTCGGCACGCAGGGTGCCGACGATGGCCTCGGCGAACCCCCGGGCCACGGCGAGGCCGAGTCCGACGCCGGTGCCGCGCGGGACGTCCCCGTACCGCTGGAAGGGCTCGAAGATGCGGTCCTTGGCCTCGTCGGGCACGCCCGGACCGCGGTCGACGATCCTGACCTCGACCCGGTCACCCAGGGAGCCGGCGGAGACCAGGACCGGCTCGTCGGGGGGTCCGTACTTCACGGCGTTCTCCACGACGTTGGCGACGACGCGCTCCAGCAGTCCCATGTCGACGCGGACCATGGGCAGCACCTCGGGGATGTCCAGCTCCACCCTGTCCTCCGGCACGCCCGCCAGCGCCATGGGGACGACCTCGTCGAGGTCGATGTCCCGGATGATCGGCGCGACCGTGCCGGTCTGGAGGCGGGACATGTCCAGCAGGTTGCCGATGAGGTGGTCCAGCCGGTCGCAGCCCTCCTCGATCCCGGCGAGGAGTTCGGCCTGGTCCTCCTCGGACCAGGAGACGTCCTCCGAGCGCAGGGAGGTGACGGCCGCCTTGATGCCGGCCAGAGGGGTGCGCAGGTCGTGGCTGACCGCGGCGAGCAGGGCGGTGCGCATCCGGTTGCCCTCGGCGAGCACCTTGGCCCGGTCGGCCTCCTCCTGGAGGCGCCGGTGGTGCAGGACGACGGCGGCCTGCGCGGCGAAGGCGGCCAGCACCCTGCGGTCCTCGGCGGGCAGGACGCGCCCGGTCAGGGCGAGGGCCATGCGGTCGCCGACCGGTACGTCCACGTCGGCGCTCTCGGGGCGATCGGTCCGGGCGTCCGGGCCCACCCGGCCGGCGACGGTCCAGGGAGCGGAGTCGTCGTCGCGCTCCAGGAGGGACACGGACTCCATGGCGAAGGTCTCGCGGACGCGCTGCAAGAGGGCTTCGAGGCTGGTCTCCCCGCGCAGTACGTTGCCGGCGAGGTAGGAAAGGATCTCGGACTCGGCGCGCAGCCGGGCGGCCTGGTGGGTGCGCCGTGCGGCCAGGTCGACGACGGACGCCACCGAGACGGCCACCGCGACGAAGATCGCCAAGGCGAGGATGTTCTTCGGGTCGGCGATGGTGATGCGGTGCACCGGCGGGGTGAAGTACCAGTTCAGCAGCATGGAACCGAACGCCGCCGAGGCGAGCGCGGGCAGGAGGCCGCCGAGGAGTGCCGCCGCGACCGTCAGCGTCAGGAACAGCAGCATGTCGTTCGTGAGGCCGAGGCCGGCGTCCACGTGGGTCAGCAGCAGCGTCAGCAGCATGGGGCCGGCGGTGCCCGCGAACCAGCCCCACAGGATGCGCGGGCGTCCCAGCCGTGCGCCCCGGGTCGCGGGCAGCCCGCGGCCCTTGCCCGCCTCGTCGTGGGTGATGAGGTGGACGTCGAGGTCGGGGCCGGAGTCACGGGCGACCGTGGCGCCGACGCCGGGCCCCAAGACGTACTGCCAGCTCTTGCGGCGCGAGACGCCCAGCACGATCTGCGTGGCGTTCACACCGCGCGCGAAGTCGAGCAGCGCGGCCGGGACGTCGTCGCCGACGACCTGGTGGAAGGTGCCGCCGAGATCCTCCACCAGCGTGCGCTGGACGGCGAGTTCCTTCGGCGAGGCGGAGGTGAGCCCGTCGCTGCTGGTGACATGGACGGCGAGCACCTCGCCGCCGGCGCCCTTCTCGGCCAGCCGGGCTGCCCGCCGGATCAGCGTCCGGCCCTCCGGTCCGCCGGTCAGACCGACCACGATGCGCTCCCGCGAGCCCCAGATCTTCGAGACGCGATGCGCGCTGCGGTACTCGGTGAGGTGTTCGTCGACGCGGTCGGCGAGCCAGAGCAGGGCCAGTTCGCGCAGGGCGGTGAGGTTTCCGGGGCGGAAGTAGTGGGCGAGGGCCGCGTCGACCTTGTCGGGCTTGTAGACGTTGCCGTGGGCCATACGGCGGCGCAGGGCCTCGGGTGACATGTCGACCAGCTCGATCTGGGCGGCGCGCCGTACGACCTCGTCGGGGACGGTCTCCTGCTGGCGCACGCCCGTTATCGACTCCACGACGTCGCCGAGGGACTCCAGGTGCTGGATGTTCACCGTGGAGATCACGTCGATGCCCGCGGCCAGCAGTTCCTCGACGTCCTGCCAGCGCTTGGTGTTGCGCGAGCCCGGGATGTTCGTGTGGGCGAGTTCGTCCACGAGCGCGACCTGCGGCCTGCGGGCGAGGACCGCGTCGATGTCCATCTCGGTGAAGACGGTGTCGCGGTAGTCCAGTCGCCTGCGGGGCACCTGTTCCAGGCCGTGCAGCATCACCTCGGTGCGCGGCCGGTGGTGGTGCTCCAGGAAGGCGACCACGCAGTCGGTGCCCCGCTCGACGCGGCGGTGCGCCTCGGACAGCATGGCGTAGGTCTTGCCGACGCCAGGTGCCGCGCCGAGGTAGATCCGGAGTCTGCCCCGTGCCATCTCTCTCGTCTCTTCGTCCGGTCATGCCTCGAAGCGGTAGCCCATGCCCGGCTCGGTGATCAGATGGCGGGGATGCGAGGGGTCCGCTTCCAGCTTGCGGCGCAACTGGGCCATGTAGACCCGCAGGTAGTTGGTCTTGTTGCCCTGCGCGACCCCCCACACCTCCTGCAGCAGGTGCCGCTGGGTGATCAGCCGGCCGGGGTGGGTCACCAGGATCTCCAGCAGATGCCATTCGGTGGGGGTCAGCCGGACGTCGCGGCCGGCCCTGGTCGCCTTCTTCGCCAGGAGATCGAGAGTGAACTCGTCGGTCTCGACCAGTTCCACCTCGGTGGCCAGCGGAGCCTCCTCGGTGCGACGGACGGCGGCCCGCAGCCGAGCCATCAGCTCGTTCATGCTGAACGGCTTGGTGATGTAGTCGTCGGCGCCCGCGTCGAGTGCCTCGACCTTCTCGTCCGAGGCGCGGCGCGCGGACAGCACCAGGACGGGCACGCGGGTCCAGCCGCGCAGGGCCCTGATCACGTCCACGCCGTCCGTGTCCGGCAGCCCGAGATCCAGGATCACCACGTCGGGCTGACGGGCCGCGGCCAGGCGGAGCGCGGTGGCGCCGTCGGGGGCTGCGTCGACTCCGTACCGGCGCGCCCGCAGGTTGATCACGAGAGCGCGTACGAGCTGCGGGTCGTCCTCCACCACCAGCACCCGGGTCATCGGTGCGCGGCCTTCCTCTTGTCGGCGGTCTCGGTGCTGTCGCCGTGACGACGGCGGCGGGAGCCGGCGGACCGGAGCCCCCGGTCCGCCGGCTCCCCGCCGGCCCCTGTCCGTGAGCCCATTACTTCCGGGCCAGTTCCTTGAGCGCGATGTTGAGGTCCAGGACGTTGACGTGCGGCTCGCCCAGGAATCCGGCGGTACGGCCGTCGGTGTGGCGCTTCACCAGTTCCTGCACCCGGGCGCGGGGCAGTCCGTTCGCCCTGGCCACGCGGTCGATCTGGAGCCGCGCGTAGGCCGGGGAGATGTCCGGGTCGATGGCCGAGGACGAGCCGGTGACCGCGTCGGCGGGCACCTTCGAGGCGGGGACGCCGTTGAACTCGGCGACCTGCTGCTTCGCCTCCTCGACCGCCTTCACCAACCGGGCGTCGTCGGCGCCCAGTTGGCTGGAGCCGGTGGCCAGCGGGTCGTAGTCGCTGTGGGACGGGCGGGGCTGGAACCACCTGGGGTCCGGCTTGTCGGTGCCCTCGATGTTCCAGCTCTGGCCGATCAGCCTGGACCCGACCGCTCTGCCGTCGACCTCGGTGATCGAGCCGTTGGCCTTGTCGTGGAAGGCGGCCTGGCCGATCCCCGTGACGAGGAGGGGGTAGGCGATCCCGGTGACGACGGTGAGGACGAGCAGCATGCGCAGCGCGGCCCACGTCGTACGGCCGAGGTTCACAAGGGAGTTGTTCATGTCCTTCACCCGATCCCGGGGATCAGAGAGACGAGCAGGTCGATGAGCTTGATGCCGATGAAGGGCGCGACCAGGCCGCCGATGCCGTAGATCCCGAGGTTCCTGCGGAGCATCTTGTCGGCGCTGACCGGCTTGTACTGCACGCCCTTGAGGGACAGCGGCACCAGCGCGATGATGATCAGCGCGTTGAAGACGACGGCCGACAGGATCGCGGAGTCCGGCGAGGACAGGTGCATGATGTTCAGCTTGTCCAGGCCCGGGTAGACGGCGGCGAACAGCGCCGGGATGATCGCGAAGTACTTCGCGACGTCGTTGGCTATGGAGAACGTCGTCAACGCACCGCGGGTGATCAGGAGTTGCTTGCCGATCTCGACGATCTCGATCAGCTTGGTCGGGTTGGAGTCGAGGTCGACCATGTTGCCGGCCTCCTTGGCGGCCGACGTGCCGGTGTTCATCGCGACGCCGACGTCGGCCTGCGCGAGCGCGGGCGCGTCGTTGGTGCCGTCACCGGTCATCGCGACCAGCTTGCCGCCGGCCTGCTCCCGCTTGATGAGGGCCATCTTGTCCTCGGGGGTGGCCTCGGCGAGGAAGTCGTCGACGCCCGCCTCCTCGGCGATCGCCTTCGCGGTCAGCGGGTTGTCGCCCGTGATCATCACGGTCCTGATGCCCATGCGGCGCAGTTCCTGGAACCGCTCGCGCATGCCCTCCTTGACGACGTCCTTGAGGTGGATGACACCGAGGACGCGGGCACCGTCGGCGTCCTCGACGGCGACCAGCAGCGGTGTGCCGCCGGCCTCGGCGATCCGGTCGGTCAGCGCCTGGGCGTCCTCCGCGACGTCACCGCCGCGTTCGGCCACCCAGGCGAGGACGGAGGCGGTGGCGCCCTTGCGGACCTTCCGGTCGTCCACGTCCACACCCGACATGCGGGTCTGGGCGGTGAACTCGATCCACTCGGCGCCGGCCAGCTCGCCCTGGTGGCGTTCGCGCAGCCCGTACCTCTCCTTGGCGAGGACGACGACGGATCGGCCCTCGGGGGTCTCGTCGGCCAGCGAGGACAGCTGGGCCGCGTCCGCGACCTCGGCCTCCGTCGTCCCGCGCACCGGCACGAACTCGGCGGCCTGCCGGTTGCCGAGGGTGATGGTGCCGGTCTTGTCCAGCAGCAGGGTGGAGACGTCACCGGCCGCCTCGACCGCGCGGCCCGACATCGCGAGCACATTGCGCTGCACGAGGCGGTCCATGCCGGCGATGCCGATCGCGGACAGCAGGGCCCCGATGGTGGTCGGGATCAGGCAGACCAGCAGGGCGACCAGCACGACCATGCTCAGCTTCGAGTGCGCGTAGGCGGCGAAGGGCGGCAGGGTCGCCACCGCGAGCAGGAAGACGACGGTCAGCGAGGCCAGCAGGATGTTGAGCGCGATCTCGTTGGGGGTCTTCTGCCGTGCGGCGCCCTCGACCAGGCCGATCATGCGGTCGATGAAGGTCTCGCCGGGCTTCGTCGTGATCTGGACGACGATGCGGTCGGACAGCACCTTCGTGCCACCGGTGACGGCGCTGCGGTCGCCGCCGGACTCGCGGATGACCGGGGCGGACTCGCCGGTGATCGCCGACTCGTCCACCGAGGCGACGCCCTCGACGACGTCGCCGTCACCGGGGATGATGTCGCCGGCCTCGCAGACCACCAGGTCGCCGATGGTCAGCGCGGTGCCGGGGACGTGCTCCTCGGTGCCGTCCACCAGCCGGCGGGCGATCGTGTCGGTCTTGGCCTTGCGCAGGGTGTCTGCCTGGGCCTTGCCGCGTCCCTCGGCGACCGCCTCCGCCAGGTTGGCGAAGACCACCGTCAGCCACAGCCAGGCGCTGATGGTCCAGCCGAACCAGTCGCCCGGCTCCTTGAGGGAGAAGACCGTGGTGAGCACGGAGCCGACGAGGACCACGAACATCACGGGCGACTTGGCCATCACCCGCGGGTCGAGCTTGCGGAAGGCGTCGGGCAGCGACGTCAGGAGCTGCCTGGGGTCGAAGAGACCGCCGCCGACACGGCCCTCTTCAGCCCTGTGACCCGTCGGCGCGTCCTGGTGGGGTGCGAGGGTGGGAGCGGACACGTCTGGCTTCCTCACATCCGTCTTCGGTGTGTCGGTGGTCATCACGCCAACCCCTCGGCGAGCGGGCCCAGTGCGAGGGCCGGGAAGAACGTGAGGCCGGTGATGATCAGGATCGACCCGACCAACAGGCCGGTGAACAGCGGCTTCTCGGTGCGCAGGGTGCCCGCGGTGGCCGGCACCGGACGCTGTGCGGCGAGCGAACCGGCCAGGGCGAGGACGAACACCATCGGCAGGAAGCGGCCCAGCAGCATGCACAGGCCGAGCATCGTGTTGTGGTACTCGGTGTTCGCGGCGAAGCCGGCGAACGCGGAGCCGTTGTTGTTCGACGCGGACGTGTAGGCGTACAGCACCTCCGAGAAGCCGTGCGCGCCCACGTTGGTCATCGACGACCGGCCCTTGCCCAGTGCCATCGCCAGCCCGGTACCGACCAGCACGAGCGCCGGGGTGACCAGGATGTAGCAGGCGGCCAGCTTCATCTCGCGCGAACCGATCTTCTTGCCCAGGTACTCGGGCGTACGACCGACCATCAGGCCCGCGATGAAGACCGCGATGACCGCCATGATCAGCATGCCGTACAGGCCCGAGCCGGTGCCGCCGGGCGCGATCTCGCCCAGCATCATGCCCAGCAGCAGCACACCGCCGGACAGTCCGCTGAAGGAGTCGTGGAAGGAGTCCACGGAGCCGGTCGACGTCATGGTGGTCGACACGGCGAACAGCGACGAGTTGCCCGGACCGAACCGCTGCTCCTTGCCCTCCATCGCGCCGCCCGCCAGCTGCGAGGCGGTGCCCGGGTGGGCGTACTCCAGCCAGGTCACCGCGATCACGCCGGCGAACCAGATGGCGCCCATCGCGGCGACGATCGCGAGGCCCTGCCTGACGTCGCCGACCATCTTCCCGAAGGTGCGCGGCAGCGAGAACGGGATCACCAGCAGCAGGAAGACCTCCAGCCAGTTCGTGAAGCCGTCGGGGTTCTCGAACGGGTGCGCGGAGTTGGCGTTGAAGTACCCGCCGCCGTTGGTGCCCAGGTCCTTGATCGCCTCCTGCGAGGCGACCGCGCCGGGGCTGATGGCCTGCTTCTGCCCCGTCAGGGTGGTGATGTGGTGGATGTCGCCGAAGTTCTGGACGGCACCGCAGGCGATCAGGATCACGGCCGCGACCACGGAGATCGGGATCAGGACGCGCGTCGTGCCGCGGACGAGGTCGGCCCAGAAATTGCCCAGTTCGCCGGTGCGCGAGCGGGCGAAGCCGCGGACCAGCGCCACGGCGACCGCCATGCCCACCGCCGCGGAGACGAAGTTCTGCACCGCGAGCCCCATGGTCTGGGTGACATGGCCCATCGCCGTCTCACCCGAGTACGACTGCCAGTTCGTGTTGGACACGAAGGAGGCCGCGGTGTCGAACGCCTGGTCGGGGCTGATCGGCTCGAAGCCGAGCGACAGCGGCAGCTTGTCCTGGACCCGCTGGAGCACGTAGAGGAACAGCACGCTCACCGCGGAGAAGGCCAGCACGCCGCGCAGGTAGACGGGCCAGCGCATCTCCGCGTCCGGATCGGCGCCGACGGAGCGGTAGATCCACCGCTCGACGCGGAGGTGCTTGTCGGAGGAGTAGACGGCGGCCATGTGGTCGCCGAGGGGACGGTGCACCAGGGCGAGCGCGCCGACCAGCGCGATCACCACCAGCACATCAGCGAGGACGGATCCCATCGCTCTCAGAACCTCTCCGGGAAGACGAGGGCGAGGACGAGATAGCCCAACAGGGCGACGGCCACGACCAGGCCGACGACGTTCTCGACGGTCACAGCTTCGCCACCCCCCTGGCGACGAGGGCCACCAGCGCGAATACCGCGATCGTGACGACGACGAAGGCCATATCGGCCATCGCAAGCTCCTGGATGAGGTTCGGAGACGGATCGGACCTGTACAGGAAACCCGCCATCCGGCCGGACACCGCCTGCCTTAACGACCCCCATACGGCGGCTCGGGCAGTCTTGACGCACCTCATACGGGACCACGTACGACTTCGTGCGGACGCCCGTGCGGACCGCCGCTCGGCTCGGGATTCCCGACGGCCTCCAGGGCGTGTCGGGGCCGTGTTCCCCGAGCGGATGGGCGTGTTCGGCGAGCGGTGGAGACGGCCGCCGGCGGCGCGGACGAGTCCGGCTTCGGCGAGGGCCGCTTCGCGAGAGGCCCCGGGGCGGGGGACGAGCGCGTCGGCGACACCCTCGTCCGCGTCCCTGCCGATGCGGCCTCGGCCATGGCGGCCCCCGGCATCGGGGGACGGCGAGCCCGTCTATCGGCGTCCGGGCTACCCAGCTCCCGGGGGCGTGCGGTGTCGGTGTGGGCGTGCCGACTTCGGCTCCAGCGCGGGGGCGAACTCCCTGGAAACCCTCCGATAGTCGTGCGAGGGTGTGAGAGGCAGGGAACGTGCAGGTCATAGCGGGTATGGGGCGGAATTCATGCGGTTGACGGTCTTCTGGCAGCGGATGGCGGAACACTTCGGTCCGGAGTACGCCGACACCTTCGCGCGCGATCACGTGATGTCGGAGCTGGGCGGACGCACGGTGAACGAGGCGCTGGACGCCGGCTGGGCGGCCAGGGACGTGTGGCGCGTGGTGTGCACGGTCATGGACGTGCCGCGGGAGCGGCGCTGAGGGTCACCGGCCCTCGGTGACGCCGGGGGAAATGCCCCGTAAGTCCGTTGTGAAGTCGACGCTACGGCACCGATCGGTCACGAAAGCCGCAGGTGGGCGCCGTTCGCCGGCGACGTGGGCGAGACTTGGCGCGTGGCACGCACTGACGAGGACACCGAGCAGTTGACCCGGTCCGCGGAACCGGCCGGTACGACGGAGGCCACCGACCGGCCGCCGGTCACCGGCGCCGGCACGCCGGACGGCCGCATGCCGCGCTGGCTGCCGCGCGCCATGGTCCTCGCGCTCGCGCTGGTCGCCGCCTTCCAGCTGGGCAACTGGGCCTTCCACCAGCTCACCGGGCTGCTGATCAACATCCTGATCGCGTTCTTCCTGGCCCTGGCGGTCGAGCCCGCGGTGAGCCGGATGGCCGCGCGCGGTATGCGCAGGGGGCTCGCCACCTTCCTTGTCTTCTTCCTCCTGACGGTCGTCGCCGCGGGGTTCGTCACCCTGCTCGGCTCGATGCTGGCCGGCCAGATCATCAAGATGATCGAGGGCTTCCCGGACTACCTGGACTCGCTCATCCGCTGGACCAACCAGACCTTCCACACCGACCTCAGGCGGGTCGACGTCCAGGAGGGGCTGCTCCACTCCGACTGGCTGCGCAAGTACGCGCAGAACAGCGCGACGGGTGTCCTCGACGTGTCCCAGCAGGTGCTCGGCGGCCTCTTCCAGATGCTGACCGTCGCGCTGTTCTCGTTCTACTTCGCCGCCGACGGCCCCCGGCTGCGCCGCGCCCTGTGCTCGGTGCTGCCGCCCGCGCGCCAGGCCGAGGTGCTGCGCGCCTGGGAGATAGCCGTCGACAAGACGGGCGGATACCTCTACTCGCGCGGCCTCATGGCGCTCGTCTCCGGGATCGCGCACTACATCCTGCTCCAGGCCCTGGGCGTGCCGTACGCGCCCGTGCTCGGCGTCTGGGTGGGCCTGGTCTCCCAGTTCGTCCCCACCATCGGCACCTATCTCGCGGGCGCGCTGCCGATGCTGATCGCGTTCACCGTCGCCCCCTGGTACGCGGTGTGGGTGCTGGTCTTCGTCGTGATCTACCAGCAGTTCGAGAACTACATGCTCCAGCCCAAGCTGACCGCCAGGAGCGTCGACATCCACCCCGCCGTCGCCTTCGGCTCCGTCATCGTGGGCACGGCGCTGCTGGGTGCCGTCGGCGCGCTGATCGCCATCCCCGCGGTGGCCACCCTCCAGGCGTTCCTGGGTGCCTACGTGAAGCGGTACGCCGTCACCGACGACCCCCGGGTGAACGGGCATCGCGTGCGCACCCAGGGCGGTCCCGGGATGCTCGCGCGCATCAGGGCCACGCGCGCCCGGCGGTAGCGGCCCGTCCGCGCGGCGGCTTCTCCGAGGACCCCCTCTGGGCGGGTGTCGCTTGACACGAAAATCGAACATCTATTCTTATGAAGGCTCCGGCGAGGCTGTGGACCGGGGATTCGGTCATGGTTTGGGTAGATATGGACCCGTGTTATCCACAGGCCGGGCCGACGTCGGGACGCATTGTCAGTGGCAGGCGTTAGCGTCTTTGACGTGAAGCGATCGACTCAAGCAAACCGGGTGGAACCCATGGCAGGAACCGACCGCGAGAAGGCGCTCGACGCCGCACTCGCACAGATTGAACGACAATTCGGCAAGGGCGCGGTCATGCGCATGGGCGAGCGGTCGAAGGAGCCCATCGAGGTCATCTCGACCGGCTCGACCGCCCTCGACGTGGCCCTCGGCGTCGGCGGCCTGCCGCGCGGCCGTGTCGTGGAGATCTACGGACCGGAGTCCTCCGGCAAGACGACCCTGACGCTGCACGCCGTGGCGAACGCGCAGAAGGCCGGCGGCCAGGTCGCGTTCGTGGACGCCGAGCACGCCCTCGACCCCGAGTACGCGCGCAAGCTGGGCGTCGACATCGACAACCTGATCCTGTCCCAGCCGGACAACGGCGAGCAGGCGCTGGAGATCGTGGACATGCTGGTCCGCTCCGGCGCGCTCGACCTGATCGTCATCGACTCCGTCGCGGCGCTCGTCCCGCGCGCGGAGATCGAGGGCGAGATGGGCGACAGCCACGTCGGTCTCCAGGCCCGTCTGATGAGCCAGGCGCTGCGGAAGATCACCAGCGCGCTCAACCAGTCCAAGACCACCGCCATCTTCATCAACCAGCTCCGCGAGAAGATCGGCGTCATGTTCGGCTCCCCGGAGACCACGACCGGTGGCCGGGCGCTGAAGTTCTACGCCTCGGTGCGCATCGACATCCGCCGCATCGAGACCCTGAAGGACGGCACCGAGGCGGTCGGCAACCGCACCCGCTGCAAGGTGGTCAAGAACAAGGTCGCGCCGCCCTTCAAGCAGGCCGAGTTCGACATCCTCTACGGCCAGGGCATCAGCCGTGAGGGCGGCCTGATCGACATGGGCGTGGAGCACGGCTTCGTCCGCAAGGCCGGCGCCTGGTACACGTACGAGGGCGACCAGCTCGGCCAGGGCAAGGAGAACGCGCGCAACTTCCTCAAGGACAACCCCGACCTGGCCAACGAGATCGAGAAGAAGATCAAGGAGAAGCTGGGCGTGGGCGTCCGGCCGGAAGAGCCGTCGGCCGAGCCCGGTGCGGACGCCGCGGGCGCCGCCCCGGCCGAGGACGCCGCCAAGACGGCCGCCCCGGCCGCCAAGGCCACCAAGCCCAGGGCCGCCGCTGCCAAGAGCTGACCGTGACACGACGAACCGACTGGTCCGAGTACGACTACGCCACCCCCGGTGCCCCGCGGGGGAGGGGCACCGGGGGCCGCCAGGCCCATGCCCCGGGCGGTGACGAGGCGTACGCGACCGGCGGAGACGACGGATACGGGGACGGCGCACAGGGAGGCGGCGCCTGGCCGGACGACGAGGGCGGTGAGTCGCACGGGGGCGGCTCGACCGGTGCCGGTGCCCGGGGTGCGGGCGGCCCCCGGGGCGGCGGGCGACGTGGCGGTCGACGGCGTGGTTTCGGCGAGCCGCGCGGCACGGACGAAGGTGCCCCCTCCCCGTCGAGAACCGAGCGGGGGGAGTCTTCGGGGGACCCGGCTGAGCGGGCACGGGCGATCTGCCTGCGCCTGCTCACCGGCACCCCGCGCACCCGCAAGCAGCTCGCGGACGCCCTGCGCAAGCGGGAGATCCCCGAGGACGTGGCCGAGGAGGTGCTGTCGCGGTTCGAGGAGGTCGGGCTGATCGACGACGGCGCGTTCGCGGACGCCTGGGTGGAGTCCCGGCACCACGGCCGGGGGCTCGCCCGCCGTGCCCTCGCCCGGGAGCTGCGCACCAAGGGGGTCGACTCGACGCTGATCGAGGAGGCCGTCGCGCAGCTCGACTCCGACCAGGAGGAGGAGACCGCCCGGGAACTCGTCACCCGCAAGCTGCGCGCCACCCGGGGCCTGGACCGCGACAAGCGCATCCGCCGCCTCGCCGGGATGCTCGCGCGCAAGGGGTATCCCGAGGGGATGTCCCTG
This sequence comes from Streptomyces hygroscopicus subsp. hygroscopicus, assembly GCF_030269125.1. Classification (GTDB taxonomy): domain Bacteria; phylum Actinomycetota; class Actinomycetes; order Streptomycetales; family Streptomycetaceae; genus Streptomyces; species Streptomyces hygroscopicus_C. The sequence goes on from NZ_BSSM01000023.1 coordinate 47,234, forward strand.
CGCGTCGTCCGCCGGGCGCTGGAGGAAGAGGGCGAGGACACCGAATTCCTCGGTGAGGCCGACTTCTGACGACGCGGCGGGCGCGTGAACGGCGGCATGTCGATGGCGGGCGTCAAGAGGGCGTGCTGCCGGGGCGGGCCGGTGGATCGCCCCAAGAGCGTGCCGACAGGATGGTCTGACGGGGGATTACCCCCGGTTCGGGACGCCGGGTCACCGCAGTGCGTCGAGGCCCCCGGACCGGCGAGGCTGGAGGCACGCCCCGGGAGCACCGCGCAGACCGCTCGGGGCGGTCAGCACGGCCCTGCCGGCCGTCCACCGGAAAAGAGACCGCCCCGATGATGCTGCGTTACGCCCTCCGGACAGTCCGGGCCCGCACGGCGGGATTCCTCGGCGCCTTCGTCGCCCTGATGTGTGCGGCCGCCCTGATCAGCGCCTGCGGGAGCCTCCTCGACACCGGACTGCGTGGCACCATCAGCACCGAGCGCTACGCGGCCGCGCCGGTCCTGGTCTCCGCCGACCAGGACGTCCACCAGATCACCGTCAGGCACCGGCACGGCAAGACCAAGGTCAAGGACAAGGCGAAGCCCCTCGCCGAGCGCGTCTGGCTGTCCGAGCGGCTGCGGGACCGGATCGCCCGCGCCCCCGGGGTGGCCCGGGTCGTACCCGAACTCACCTTCCTCGCCCAGCCGGCGACCCCGGCGGGCACGGATGGCCGTACCGCCTACGGGCACGCCTGGGACTCCGCGGCGCTGACGCCGTACCGGCTCAGCGCGGGCCGCCCGCCCAAGGGCGCCGACGAGCTGGTCGTGGACGACGCCCTCGCCGCACGCGCCCGGCTGCGACCCGGCGACCGGCTCACCGTGCAGTCCACGCTCGCGCCGCGGAGCTACCGGATCACGGGCATCGCCACCCCGGCCACAGCCGTACGCCACCAGACGTCCCTCTTCTTCTCCGCCGCCGAGGCACGCCGCCTGGCCGCGCACCCCGGCCAGGTCACCGCCTTCGGCGTGCTGCCGGCCGCGGGGACGGATCCCGAGCGGCTGCGGCAGGCCGTCGCAGAGGCGCTGCGTGGCACCACGGCCCGGGTCGGCTCCGGCGACGCCCGTGGTCCCGTGGAGTTCCTGGACGCGGCCGACGCCCGCATCCGGCTGGTCAGCATGGGCGCGGCCATGGGCGGCACCTCGCTGCTGGTGGCGGTGCTCGTGGTCGTCGGCACCTTCGCGCTCACCGTGCGGCAGCGCCACCGCGAACTCGCCCTGCTGCGCGCCGTCGCCGCCACCCCGGGACAGATCCGCAGGATGCTCGGCCGGGAGGCGCTGATCGTGGGGGCGGTCGCGGGTGCGGCCGGCGCGCTGCTCGGGCTTTCGCTGGGCGGGTGGCTGTACTCCAGGTTCGTCGCCCTGGGGGCCGTACCCGCCACGCTCGAGCGGACCGTCGGTGTCTTCCCGCCGCTCGTCGCCTTCGCCGCGACCCTGCTCGGTGCCTGGGCGGCGGCCCGCATCGCCTCCCGCAGGATCGCGCGGATACGACCGGCCGAGGCCCTTGCGGAGGCCAGGTCCGAGCGCGCCCGTCCGGCCTGGGGCCGGCTCCTCGCCGGGCTGCTGTGTCTCGCGGGCGGGGTCGTCCTGGTCGTGCTCCTCACCGCGCTGCGCACCGAGGCCGCCTCGACTCCCGTGACGCTGCTGGCCGTCGTGGTGCTGTCCATCGCCGTCGCCCTGCTCGGGCCGCTCCTGGTCAAGGCGGCCGCGTCGCTGCTCGCCGGGCCGCTGCGGCTCGCCGGTCCGGGCGGCCGGCTCGCCACCGCCAACCTGCGGGGCAACGCCGCCCGGATGGCGTCCGTGGTCACCCCGCTCACCCTGCTCGTCGGCATGACCTGCACGGTGCTGTTCGTACAGACCACGCTCGGCGACGCGGCCCGTGCCCAGGTCCGCGAGGGCGTCAGGGCCGACTGGATCGTGGCCGCGCAGGGGCCCGGTGTGCCGGGGGCGGCCGCGCAGCGCTTGCGGGCGCGGCAGGACACGGTCATCGAGGTCGTGCGGACGACGGTCCGCGTGGGCCTCGACAAGTACCCGGCGCAGGGCGTCACCCCCGGTGGCCTGTCCCGCACCTGGGACCCGGAGGTGACCGCGGGTTCCCTGGGCGCGCTCGGGCCCGGCACCGTCGCGGTCAGCCGACTGGCCGCCGACCAACAGCATGTGGGGCCCGGAAGCAGACTGGGTCTCACGCTCGGCGACGGAACGCCCGTCACGGTCACCGTCGCCGCGGTCTACGCCCGGGGTCTCGGCTTCGGGGATATCACCCTCGCCCACGACCTCGTCGCCCCGCACGTCGACAACCCGCTCGCCTCCTCCCTCCTCGTCAGCACGTCCCGGACGCAGCGTCAAATCGCCGCCTCTCTGCGCGGGTTCCCGGGACTGCGCATATCCGCCCCGGACCGCGCCGAGGCACTGGAGGCCGGGCACGGGCGGACGAACGCCGAGGTCAACTACCTCGCCATGGGCCTCGTGCTCGCCTTCACCGCCATCGCGGTGATCAACACGCTGGCCATGTCGGTGGCGGAGCGGGTACGGGAGTTCGCGCTGCTGCGGCTCGCGGGCGCGACCCGGCGCCAGGTGCTGCGCATGCTGCGCACCGAGTCGCTGTCCCTGCTGCTCCTGGCCACCGCGCTCGGCAGCGGCATCGCCCTCGCCGTGCTCACCGCGTTCAGCGCGGGGATGACCGGCCGGGCGGTGCCCGTGGTCACACCCCTCCTCTATGCAGCCGTCGTCGCGACCGCCGGTCTCCTCGCCCTGGTGGCATGCGCCCTGCCGGGACGTGCGGCACTGCGGGTGCCGGCGGTGACGGCGGCCACGGCGAGGGAGTAGGCCACGGCGCGGCGAGGGAGCAGCGGTCAGATTCCCGTCGGCGTCACCGCGTCACCGCGTCACCGGCGTCACCGGAAGACCGGCCGAGCGCCAGGACTGGAAGCCGCCGACCAGGTCGGTGGCCCGGTTCAGGCCGAGTTGGTGGAGGGAGGCGGCGGCGAGGGTGGAGGCGTAGCCCTCGTTGCAGATCAGCACGATGCGCAGGTCGTGGCTCGTGGCCTCGGGGAGGCGGTGGCTGCCCCGGGGGTCGAGGCGCCACTCCAGTTCGTTGCGCTCGACGACGACGGCGCCGGGGATCAGCCCGTCCCGCTCGCGCAGGGCCGCGTACCGGATGTCGACCAGCAGGGCGTCACCGGTCCGTGCCGTCTCGTACGCCTCCCGCGCCTCGACGCGCCGGTAGCCGGTGCGCACCCGCTCCAGCAACTCGTCGATGCCGACCGGGCCGTGGTGTGGGGCGCTGCTCACTGCCAGTCCTCCGGGCGTTCGACCTGCTCCAGGCGCAGCACCTGGCCCGAGCGACTGTAGCGGCGGATGCGGGGGAGCGGCGGGTAGTAGGCGTGGACGGAGATCGCGTGTCGGTCGGGGGAGTCGTTGAGGACCTCGTGCACATGGTGGTGGCCGAAGGCGCGCCCCTGTCCGGCAGGCAGCCGGCGTTCGCGGTCCACGCCCGCGGTGAGTTCCAGGGTCTGCCAGCCGTCGGTGGGCAGCCGGACGGCGAGCGCGTTCTCCTTGAGCTCGCCCGAGGCGGTGAGGAAGGCGCCGACCGACTCGGCGTGGTCGTGCCAGCCGGTGCCGGTGCCCGGCGGCCAGCCGATCAGCCACGCCTCGCTGCCGCCGGGGCCGTCCAGCCGTATCCAGGTGCGGCCCTCCGGGTCCAGTGGGAGAGCGGCGAGCAGTTCGGCGTCGGCCGCCGTGCGCCGTACGAAGTCGAGGAGTTCCGCCTGGGTCGGGGCCGAACCGGTGATTGGGGACGCGGAAGGAGACGTCGGGGAAGAAGCCGAAGGAGACGAGACAGACACGTGCACCGTCCTGAAGAGGGTTCGCGGAACGGGCGCACGGCGGCGCCCGGAAGAAAAAGGGGATGCGAATTCAGCAGGACGGACGACACACGCAACCCGCATAGCGGACGAGGTCCATATGGACCCTCCGCCACAGGCGCACACAGGTGTCGGTCACGAGCGGAGTACAACACGCCGTCGGAGCCCGGTCAACCGACCGTCACCATGCGGACAGAGGATGACGGCGCACCGGGGTGGTACGGCGCGGGGCCGATGTGCGGCACGCCCCGAGTCCACGGTTCGCGCGCCTCGGGTTCCCCGCCCCGAAGCTCACGCCCGCCGTGCCGAGGAGCGTGCGGGGTGCCTACAGATCGGCCGGGCGGGTAAACCCGTAGGCGCGCTCGACCTTGGCCACGTGGAGCGAGTAGGAGGCGTACCAGTGCTCGCGTCCGTGCACACGGGCCAGGGCGTGCTCCGCGTGCTCCCGCCAGGCGGCGATCGAGTCCTCGTCCCTCCAGTACGACACCGTGATCCCCAGACCGTCCGGACGGCGAGCGGAATCGACACCGAGGAACCCCGGCTGCTCGGCGGCCAGTTCCAGCAACCGCTCGTCCGTCTCCGCGTAGCCGTGGTCGACGGCGGTCCGTACGGCGGTGAACACCACGGCGTAGTAGGGCGGTGTGGGCAGCGACGCGGGCGCGACATCGGTCACGGAGTTCCTCCAGCAGACGGCACCAGCAGTAACGCCGCAAACGATCTCGCGTGCCGACCGGACTCACAACCCCCTGTGCGGTGACCGACCCGCGTTCCCGGGGGAGTCGCCCTCACCCCACCCCCGCCTCCGCCTCGACCGCTTCCGCCACGGCTCCCCCCACCGTCGCCTCCGCCGCCGCGTACAAGTCGGCGGGCCGGACGCCGTTCAGCGTGGTGACCAGGTGGCCGTCGGGGCGCACCAGCAGGACGCTGTGGGCCGGGGCGCCCGGGTAGGACTCGGCGACCAGCAGCTCGGCCGGGTGGGGCAGGGCCGTCACCGCGGCGGCCAGGCGGGGCATCACGCCCGCGGAGACCCAGTGCTTGCGGTCCCAGACGCCCGTGCCGGGGGCGACCAGGACGACGAGGAGGGCGCCGCGGCCGAGGCGGTCGCGGAGGCGGACGAGGGAGCCGTCCTCCGCCGTGACGCGGACGTCGGTCACCGGGGCGCCGGGGGAGGTGTCGACGGGGATCTCGCCCTGGAGGTGCCGGGGCGTGAGGGGGGAGGCGGAGTACGCGCCCGGCGCGCCGAGCGCCCCGCGACCCAGGTGGCCGTCGGTGAGCAGGGCGTCGTGGCCGCGGGCCGCGCCGGGGACGATGTACCGCAGCCCACCTCCGCTGCGCAGCCCCGGCAGTGCCTGGTCGGTGGCCCGCAGCCGGGCGGCGACCACCGCGCGCCGCTCGGCCTGGTAGCTGTCCAGCAGCGTCTCGTGCGGCCCGTGGTGCCAGGCGGCGGCCAGTTTCCAGGAGAGGTTGTCGGCGTCCCGCAGCCCCTCGTCCAGCCCTTGTGTGCCCAGCGCGCCGAGCAGGTGTGCCGCGTCGCCGGCGAGGAAGACGCGGCCGTTGCGCCACCGCCGGGCCAGCCGGTGGTGCACCGTGTGGACGCCGGTGTCGAGCAGGTCGTACGCGGGCGTCGAGCCGTCGGTCCAGCCCGCGAGGGTCTCGCGGACGCGGGCCACCAGCAGTTCGGGCGTGATCAGGTCCTTGCCCGGCGGCAGCAGCCAGTCCAGGCGCCAGGCACCGTCCGGCAGGGGGCGGGCGGTCACCTCCCCGGCGAAGGGACCGGACGACCGCCACGGTGGCATCCGGTGCAGCAACGCCTGCCCCTCCCACGGGAGTTCCGTGCGCAGCGCGGCGACCGCGTGCCGCTCCACCGCCGTACGGCCGGGGAAACGAATGTCCTGAAGCTTGCGCACGGTCGAGCGGGTGCCGTCGCAGCCCACCAGGTAACTGCCGCGCCACCAGGTGCCCTTGGGACCCCGGGTGTGCGCGGTGACACCCGAGGGCTCCTGCTCGATCGCGTCCAGGCGGCTGCCCGCGGCGATCTCCACCAGGGGCCGATCGGCGACGGCCGCCCGCAGCAGGCCCGTGATCACGTGCTGGGCGATGTGCAGCGGAGCGGGCTCGTCCGGGCCGAAGGCGATCTCGCTCACCACCTGCCGGCGCCGCATCGACCGCCAGCCGGTCCAGCGCACGCCGTGGTGGTCGAGCGCCGCCCCGGTCAGCCGCTCCAGCAGCGCGGCGGTGTCCTCGCGCAACACGACGGTGCGCGCCGGGCGGGGCTCCTCCTTGCCGGGGCCCTCGTCCAGGACGACGGTCGGCACCTCCTGGCGGGCCAGTGCCAGGGCGAGCGTGAGCCCGACGGGCCCCGCTCCGACGATGATCACCGGGTCCACGGCGCGGCGCCCCCTGTCCGCGGCGATGCCTCGACGGCAGTGGGTGAACAGCAAGGTGAGGCCGGGTGCACGATCACAGAACGTATGCAACCCATTGGCAGAGTATGCGTCAAGTGACCCTCGGGGGCAGTGGCGATCATGCCACTGCCCCCGGCCGAATCATGCGACTTGAGTGATGGTCACTTCTTGGGGCCGGTGATGTCACCGATGCCGGAGAGGGAACCGGCCGGGTCCGCCCCGGTCGCCGCCGAACCGGCGACCTCCGCCACGTCCTGCGTGCCCAGTACCGCTCCGGTGGACTTCTTGCCCCGCCTCAGCCGGCCCTCCAGCCAGTGCGCGAAGGAGGTGAGCGAGAAGTTGATGGCCACGTAGATCACGGCCACGACGGTGAGGGAGGCGATGAAGTTGCCGTAGTAGCCGCTCATCGTGTTGGCCGAGGCCAGCAGCTCGGGGAAGGTGAGGACCGCGCCGCCGAGGGCGGTGTCCTTCACGATGACCACCAGCTGGCTGACGATGGCCGGCAGCATCACGGTGACCGACTGCGGGAGCAGCACGAGCCGCATCATCTGACCCTTGCGCAGGCCGATCGCCAGGGCCGCCTCGGACTGGCCCCTCGGCAGCGAGAGGATGCCCGCGCGGACGATCTCCGCGAGGACCGACGCGTTGTAGAGCACCAGGCCGGTGACGACCGCGTAGAACGGCCGGTCGTCCGAACTGACGCCGGTGTACTGGGCGAAGAGCGCCAGCCCGAAGATCATCAGGACCAGTACGGGGATCGCGCGGAAGAACTCGACCAGGACGGAGGCGACCACGCGCACCCAGGCGTGGTCCGAGAGCCGGGCGATGCCGAGCACGGCACCGAGCGGCAGCGCGATGACCATCGCCAGCGCCGCCGCCTCCAGGGTCTTCTGCAGGCCGGGCCAGATGTACGTCGTGTACGCCTCGGAACCGGTGAAGAAGGGCTTCCACAGGGCCCAGTCCAGCTGGCCCTTGTCGTTCATGGCGGTGTAAACCCACCAGACGAGGGCCGCGAGGACGACCAGGAAGGCCGCCGTGTACAGAATGTTGCGCCGCTTGGCGCGGGGCCCCGGAGTGTCGAACAGGACCGAAGTCATCGCTTCACCGCCACCTTCTTGCCCACCCAGCCGAGGATCAGGCCGGTCGGCAGGGTCAGGCAGACGAAGCCGAAGGCGATGACCGCCGAGATCGCCATCAGCTGCGCCTCGTTCTCGATCATCTTCTTCATCAGCAGGGCTGCCTCCGCCACGTTGATCGCGGCGGCCACCGTCGTGTTCTTCGTCAACGCGATCAGCACGTTGGTCAGCGGTCCGACGGTCGCGCGGAAGGCCTGCGGGAGCACGACCAGACCGAGCACCTGGGAGAAGCTGAGGCCGATGGCCCGTGCCGCCTCCGCCTGACCGACCGGCACCGTGTTGATGCCGGCCCGGATCGCCTCGCACACGAAAGCCGAGGTGTAGACGATCAGGCCGAGCACGGCCAGCCGGAAGTTGATCGCGTCGAAGCCCTTGGCGCCCAGGCTGATACCCAGCGTCTGGTTCAGACCGAGCGAGGAGAACAGGATGATCACCGTGAGCGGGATGTTCCGCACGATGTTCACGTAGGCGGTGCCGAAACCGCGCATCAGCGGTACCGGACCCACCCGCATGGCGGCCAGCAGGGTGCCCCAGACCAGGGAGCCCACGGCCGACAGCAGGGTGAGCTGCACCGTCGTCCAGAAGGCGCCCAGTACGTCGTAATGTCCAAGAAAGTCGAACACGATCTCCCGCGCTTCCGCGTGTAGGGATGCCCACGGTGCGCCGCCGTCGTGAACGGCGGCGCACCGGCAGGGCGTTGCCTCAGCTCTTGATGTCGCCGATCTTCGGCGCGGGCTCGTTCTTGTAGTCGGCCGGACCGAAGTTCTTCTTCACGGCCGCGGCCCAGGAGCCGTCGGACACCATGGACTCGAGCGCCTTGTTGATCTTCGCCTTGAGGTCGCTGCCCTTCTTGACGCCGATCCCGTAGTTCTCGTTGGTCATCTTGAAGCCGCCGAGCTTGAACTTGCCCTTGAACTGGGCCTGGGCGGCGTAACCGGCGAGGATGGAGTCGTCCGTGGTGAGGGCGTCGATGGCGCCGCTCTGCAGACCCGACAGGCAGGCCGAGTACGTCGGGTACGTCTGGAGGTCGGCCTTCGGGGCCAGCTTGGCCTTGACGTTCTGCGCCGAGGTCGAACCGGCCACGGAACACAGCTTCTTGTTGTTCAGGTCCGCAGGCGCCTTGATGGCCGTCTCGTCGGCACGCAGCAGCACGTCCTGGTGGGCCAGCAGGTACGGGCCGGCGAAGTCGACCTTCTGCTCGCGCTCCGGGGTGATCGAGTACGTGGCGGCGATGAAGTCGACGTCACCGCGCTGCAGCATGGTCTCGCGGTCGGCGCTCTTCGACTCCTTCCACTCGATCTGGTCGGAGCCGTAGCCGAGCTTCTTGGCGACATAGGTGGCCACGTCGACATCGAAACCCGAGTAGCCCTGGGGCGTCTTCTGACCGAGGCCGGGCTGGTCGAACTTGATGCCGATGGTGATCTTCTTGCCGCCGGAGGAACCGTTGTCGTCCTTCTTGTCGCCGCCGCACGCGGTGGCAGCGAGGCCGAGGGCGAGGACGGCGGCCGAGGCGGCGGTGACCTTGCGGAGCTTCATGCTGAACATCCTTCGAAGTGGTGAGGGACGAGGCCCGTGGGAGAAGACGATCCGGGCGCCCGGGACGGCCGCCCGCACCCTCAGTGGTGCAGGATCTTGGACAGGAAGTCCTTGGCCCGGTCGCTGCGCGGATTGCTGAAGAACTGGTCGGGCGCGGCCTGCTCGACGATCCGGCCGTCCGCCATGAAGACCACCCGGTTGGCGGCCGACCGGGCGAAGCCCATCTCGTGGGTGACGACGATCATCGTCATTCCCTCGCGCGCAAGCTGCCGCATGACGTCCAGGACCTCGTTGATCATCTCGGGGTCGAGGGCCGAGGTCGGCTCGTCGAAGAGCATGACCTTCGGGTTCATCGCCAGCGCCCGTGCGATGGCGACACGCTGCTGCTGGCCGCCGGACAGCTGCGCGGGGTACTTGTCGGCCTGGGTGCCCACGCCGACCCGGTCGAGCAGGGCCCGCGCCTTCTCCTCGGCCTGCTTCCTGTCCGCCTTGCGGACCTTGATCTGGCCCAGCATCACGTTCTCGAGCACGGTCTTGTGCGCGAAGAGGTTGAAGGACTGGAAGACCATCCCGACGTCGGCCCGCAGCCGTGCCAGCTCCCGGCCCTCGTGCGGCAGGGCCTTGCCGTCGATCGTGATGGTGCCCGAGTCGATCGTCTCCAGGCGGTTGATGGTGCGGCACAGGGTCGACTTGCCGGACCCGGAGGGCCCGATCACGACCACGACCTCGCCGCGGTCGATCGTCAGGTCGATGTCCTGGAGCACGTGCAACGCGCCGAAGTGCTTGTTGACGCTCTTCAGGACGACCAGTTCGTCGGAAGCGGCCCTGTCCTCCTTGGCCACCGATACTTCGGTCATCGCTTCACGGCTCCGTCCTCCTCGGTTTCGGAGGACAGTAATGAGGGCTTGTGACCTGCGTCATCACATCTGAGGGAGATCTGAGGATCACGATCCGGTAGCCGTCGTACACATGTCGTAGCGGCATCCGCCAGGATGCGTATCGGCCGCATAACGGAAGCGGCGGGCAACCGGAACCCTCTTGACGGCGTCCTGCTCCATCGGCGTCACTGCCATGGTGCACCCGTGCGCGCACATGATCTGCAAGGAGGACGAACGACGTCCGTACGACCGCTGAATCGGAGGGGGCCGGAATGAGACTGCTGCTCGTCGAGGACGACAACCACGTCGCCGCGGCGCTGTCCGCCGTGCTCACCCGGCACGGATTCGACGTGACCCACGCGCGCAGCGGCGAGGAGGCCCTGCGGGCGCTCGTCCCCGAGAGCGACGGTTTCGGCGTGGTCCTGCTCGACCTGGGCCTGCCCGACCAGGACGGTTACGAGGTCTGCGGCAAGATACGCAAGCGCACCAGCACTCCGGTGATCATGGTCACCGCCCGCTCCGACGTCCGCTCCCGCATCCACGGGCTCAACCTGGGCGCCGACGACTACGTGGTCAAGCCGTACGACACCGGGGAACTGCTCGCCCGCATCCACGCCGTCAGCCGGCGCACCGCCCACGAGGAGAGCGCCCAGGGCGGCGAGGACCTGCTGCGCCTCGGCCCGGTGCGCATCGAACTGCCGACCCGCCAGGTCAGCGTGGAGGGCTCGGTCGTCCAGCTCACCCGCAAGGAGTTCGATCTGCTGGCCCTGCTCGCCCAGCGCCCCGGAGTGGTCTTCCGGCGGGAGCAGATCATCAGCGAGGTCTGGCAGACCAGCTGGGAGGGCACCGGGCGCACCCTGGAGGTGCACGTCGCCTCCCTGCGGGCCAAGCTGCGCCTGCCCGCGCTCATCGAGACCGTCCGCGGCGTCGGCTACCGGCTCGTCGCCCCGGCCGCCTAGCGGGGCCGGGTGCGCACACGGCTGCTGCCGCTGCTCATCGTCCTGATGGCGGCCGTCCTCCTCGCCCTCGGCGTGCCGCTCGCCGTCAGCATGGCCGCCGCCGAGCAGCAGCGGGTCGTGGTCGACCGGATCGACGACACGGCACGCTTCGCCGCGCTCGCCCAGTTCGTCACCGAGGTCCCCGGCGGCTCCCGGCGCACCAGCACCGACGAGCGCTGGCAGGCCCTGCGCAGCGAGCTGGACAACTACTACGGCGTCTACGGCATCCGCGCGGGCGTCTTCTACCGCAACGGCTCCGCCATGGCCAACGCGCCCGGCGACTGGTTCGTACCGCGTACGGGGGAGCTGCGGGAGGCGTTCGACGAGGCGCTGCTCAGCCGCCGCAGCCACGACCCGCGGCAGGCGTGGCCGTGGCAGCACAGCCGACTGGTGGTCGCCTCGCCGGTGATCCGGGACGGCGACGTCGTCGCGGTCGTCGTCACCGACTCGCCCACCGGACCGCTGCGGTGGCGGATCCTGCACGACTGGCTGTTCATCGGGGCCGGTGAGGTCGCGGCCATGCTGCTCGCCGTCGGCGCGGCCCTGCGGCTGACCGGCTGGGTGCTCCGGCCGGTACGGGTCCTGGACGCCACCACCCACGACATCGCCACCGGGCGCCTGAAGTCCCGGGTGGCGGCCGCCGGCGGGCCGCCGGAACTCAGACGTCTGGCCCGGTCGTTCAACGAGATGGCGGACCATGTCGAGGAGGTGCTGGAGCAGCAGCGCGCCTTCGTCGCGGACGCCTCGCACCAGTTGCGCAACCCGCTCTCGGCGCTGCTGCTGCGCATCGAACTGCTCGCGCTCGAACTCCCCGAGGACAACGAGGAGATCGCCTCGGTGCGCACGGAGGGCAAGCGCCTCGCGCAGGTCCTGGACGACCTGCTCGACCTGGCGCTCGCCGAGCACGCCGAGGCCGATCTCAGCCTGACCGACATCGGCGCGCTGGCCGAGGAACGGCTGGCCGCCTGGACGCCGGCCGCCGACGTCAAGGGGGTACGGCTGACCGGCGACTGCCCGGCCACCACCGGCTGGGCCGACCCGATCACCCTCTCCAGCGCGCTGGACGCGGTGATCGACAACGCGGTGAAGTTCACCCCCGAGGGAGGCGCCGTCGAGGTCGCCGTCTCCTTCGAGGGCGAGACGTCGAGGGTCGTCGTCACCGACACCGGACCCGGCCTCACCGACGACGAGCTCGCGCGCGTGGGCGACCGCTTCTGGCGCAGCGGCCGCCACCAGAACGTCAAGGGCTCCGGGCTCGGCCTGTCCATCACCCGCGCGCTCCTGGAGGCGGGCGGCGGCTCGATCGCCTACGGCCACCACGAACCGCGGGGGCTGCGGGTGACGGTCTCGGTGCCGAGGTTCAGGGCTTGACCGAGCGGTAGTAGCGCCGGGCGCCCTCCTGGAGCGGGAGGGGGTCGGTGTAGATCGCGGTGCGCAGGTCGACCAGCTGGGCGGAGTGGACGTGCGCGCCGATGCCGTCCCGGCTCTTGATCACCGTGCGGGTCACCCACTCGGTGAGCCGCGGGTCCACGTCGGCGCGGGTCATCAGGAGGTTGGACACCGCGATCGTCGGCACCTCCTCGCCCTGCTGGACGCCCGGGTACGCCGACTCGGGCAGGTTGGTGGCCCGGTAGTAGCGCGTCTGATCGCCCTGTGCGTGCAGCTTGCCGACCAGGCCGGCGTCGATCGGGATGAACCGGAAGGCGCCCTTCCTGGCCAGTGCGGCCAGGCCCTTGGTGGGCAGGCCGCCCGACCAGAAGAACGCGTCGATCCCGCCCCGTTCCAGCCGGTCGGGACCGGTGTCTATGCCGTCGGCGGCCGGGGTGATGTCCCGGCGCGGATCGATGCCCGCGGCCCGCAGCACCCGGTCGGCGATCAGCCTCACCCCCGAGTCGGGCAGGCCGGTCGCGACCCGCTTGTGCCGCAGGTCCTCGATGCCGCGGATGCCCGAGTCCCCGCGCACGACGAGGTGCACGTAGTCGTCGTAGAGCCGGGCCACCCCGCGCAGTCGCCCGGCGCCGCTGCCGTGTTCCAGCTCGTACGTCTGCACGGCGTCCGCCGCCGCGATGGTGAAGTCGGCCTTGCCGGTCGCCACCCGCTGGACGTTCTCCTGCGAGCCCGCGCTGTTGAGGAGCTTCACCTTCAGGCCGGGCATGTCCTTGGCCAGCTCGGTGCGCAGCCGCTCGCCGTACTCCTGGTAGACGCCCTTGGGCGTGCCGGTGCTGAAGACGATCGTCCCGCTCGGCGGCTTCTCGCCCAGCGGCAGCAGCCACCACAGCAGCAGACCGAGGACGAGGACGCCGGCGGCCGCGGCCGGCAGCGCCCGGCGCCCGGCGACGCGGGGGAACAGCTTGGACATGCGGCGATCCTGCCAGGCGACGTACGGCGCTGACCAGGGCCGGGGCTGTGAGGTGGGACGCGGGCGGAGCCGGGGCGGGGCGGTCCGGTGGTCCGGAGGCGGTGCGAGATCGGCCCGCGGGTGTTGTCGGTGGGGGCGGTTACAGTCGTCGCATGAGCACTTCGCCCGTCGATCTCGTCCGTGAGTTCCACCGCGCCTTCGGCCTGGACGCCCGCAGCACGCCCACCGAGGTGCCGCCCGAACTGGCCGCCCACCGCTGGGACATGCTCGCCGAGGAGGCGGCGGAGGTCGGCGAGGTCTCGGTCGAGGGCCCACTGGACAAGCTGGCGCACGAACTGGCGGACGTGGTGTACGTGGCGTACGGCACCGCCCTGGTCCACGGCATCGACCTGGACGAGGTGATCGCCGAGATCCACCGCGCCAACATGAGCAAGCTCGGCCCCGACGGACAGGTCAGCCGCCGCGCCGACGGCAAGGTCCTCAAGGGCGAGCACTACCGGGCTCCGGACGTGTCGTCGGTCCTGCGCCGCCAGGGCTGGGTCCCGGCGGCGCGGGACACGGCCGCGGAGGCGGGCGCCCGGTAGGTCCCCGGAGGCTTCCTCCGGGAGCTCTGGAGGATGATGCCGGTCGTGGTGGCGTGGGCGACCAGCTTGCCCTGCTCGTCCAGGACCTTCCCCTCCGCGGTCGCCGTGCGGCGGCCGGCGTGGACGACCGTGCCCTCCGCGGTCAGGGTCCGTCCGTCCGTGCGCGCCGCGCGGATGCAGTCGACCTTGAGTTCGAGGGTCGTGAGCCCACGCCGGCGGCGAAGGCGGCATGGCCTCACCCGGTTGGAAGCGCTCCGTATGCCGACTTCAGTGGCGGCGGTTTGTCTGGCGACACGCACACCATCGATCACAGGCTCGACGAGGAGTGGCCATGTCACCCCGTTCACGTAGGAAGCCGGTCGCCGGGGCGGCGGCCGCGTGTCTTCTGACAGCGGTCTCCGGCCTGCTGGCGGGTTGCGGCGCCGCAGCGGCGGGGGGCCCTGCGGGGGGCGGTACGCAGACGGATGCGGCCCCGACCGCCACCGGCGGTCAGGCGCGGCAGCCCGTGCGGACCACGAAGGCCGACTGGAAGCCGCTCGCCGACGCCCTCGGTCGCACCGGCACCCTGATGAAGGGCACCGTCTACCGCGTCTCGCTGCCCCGCAAGGACCTCAAGGTCACCACCCGGGGCGTCGCCGTCAAGCCGGGCCTCGCGCTCGGTGGCTACGCGACCTTCGCCAAGTACCGCGACGGGACCATGCTCATGGGTGACCTGGTCGTCACCGAGGACGAGCTGCCCGGGGTCACCGACGCGCTGCAGGCCGCCGGGATCGAGCAGACCGCGCTGCACAAGCACCTGCTGCAGCAGTCCCCGGCGATCTGGTGGACGCACATCCACGCCATGGGCGACCCGGTCACCCTGGCCAAGGGCCTGAAGTCCGCGCTGGCCGCCACCGCCACCCCGCCCGCCTCGCCGGCTGCGGCCACCCAGCCGCCCGTCGATCTGGACACCGCCGGCATCGACAGGGCGATCGGCCGCAAGGGCACCGCCGACGGCGGCATCTACAAGTTCTCCCTCGCCCGCAAGGACACCGTCACCGACGGCACGCACGTGCTGCCGCCCGCGCTCGGCATCACCACCGCCGTCAACTTCCAGCCCCTGGGGGGCGACAAGGCGGCCATCAACGGCGACTTCGTGATGACCGCACCGGAGGTGCAGAAGGTCATCCGCGCGCTGCGCAAGGGAGGCATCGACATCGTCGAGCTGCACAACCACACGCTGAACGACCAGCCGCGCCTGTTCTACATGCACTTCTGGGCCACGGGTGACGGCGTCACCCTGGCCAGGGCACTGCGTCCTGCCCTCAGCGCGACCGCGCTGGCTCCCATGTCGTGATCGGCTGGGCCAGATCGTCTATGGCGCGGTGCCGTCGGCTGTCTTCGCCGCCGTCCTGATCACCTTTTCCCGGGGCCGCAGCCGCGCGGTCATCGCGACCGGTGCGCTGGCCGCGGCCGTCGGGCCCCTGGCCGCGCTCGCGGCCCTGCTCGTCGACATCTACCTGTATTGCACGCCATCAGCGCCGACGCCTTCCCGCCGGGCGCGGCGGTATCCGTCACGTCGGCTGATCACTTCATCAGGACACCGCTGGTACGCACCAGGACCGTCGCCGGACCGGCCGCGATGTCAGCGGGCGGCAGCGTGGTGGGCGAGGGCGGCGTGCGGGTCGCTGCCGTGGTCGGTGTGGTCGGTGTGGACGGTGGCGGCGGTCAGCCGAGGGACGGCGTGGATCAGGGCGTGCTCGGCCGCGACCGCCACCTGGTGGGCGGTGACGACGGTCAGATGCGGGTCGACGACGATGTCGGCCTCGGCGCGCAGGGCGTGCCCGATCCAGCGCATGCGGACCTGGCCGACGCCCAGGACCCCGTCGACGTCGCGCAGGGCCGCCTCGGCCGCGTCGACCAGTTTCGGGTCGACGGAGTCCATCAGGCGCCGGTAGACCTCGCGGGCGGCGTCCTTGAGGACCATCAGGATCGCGGCGGTGATCAGCAGCCCGACCACCGGGTCGGCCCAGCGCCACCCCAGAGCGGCGCCGCTGGCGCCGAGGAGGACCGCGAGGGAGGTGAAGCCGTCGGTGCGGGCGTGCAGGCCGTCGGCGACCAGCGCGGCCGAGCCGATCTTGCGGCCGGTGGTGATCCGGTAGCGGGCGACCCACTCGTTGCCGATGAAACCGACCACCGCGGCGATCGCCACCACCCACAGGTGGGTGATCTCGCGCGGATCGAGCAGGCGGTCGACGGCCTCGTAGGCGGCCAGGGCGGAGGAGGCGGCGATCGTGAGCACGATGGCGATGCCGGCCAGGTCCTCGGCGCGGCCGTAGCCGTAGGTGTAGCGGCGGTTCGCGGCCCGCCGGCCCAGGACGAACGCGATGCCGAGGGGGAGGGCGGTCAGCGCGTCGGCGGCGTTGTGGATGGTGTCGCCCAGCAGGGCCACCGAGCCGGATACGGCCACGATCACGGCCTGGATGACCGTGGTCAGTCCGAGGATGCCCAGGGACAGCCACAGCGTGCGCATACCTTCCCGGGAGGTCTCCATCGCGGAGTCGACCTTGTCCATCGCCTCATGACTGTGCGGAGTGACCAGGTGCGCGAGCTGGTGGCGCAGCCTGGCCCACCGGCCGCCGCCGTGATCGTGCTCATGCCCGTGGTCACCGTGCTGGTGCCCGTGGTCGTGTCCGCCGCCCTCGTGGTCACCGTGGTCGTGGTGGTCGTCGGCGTGCGGATGAGGGTGGTCGCTGCCGCCGTGGCCGCGGTCGTGCGGCTCATGGGTGTGGGACTGCTCGCTCACGGTCGCGTGCCTTTCGGACGATGGGCCGGGTCGCGTTGGACTCCGGGACTGCTCTCCCCTCATTATGTGCGTATGAACGCACGCATGCATCTATCAGGTGCGCACCCCTCGCAACAGCCAGACGAAGGCGAACGCCTCGCGGTGGCCGTGGAGGTGCTCGGCCTGCTCGCCGACCGCACCCGTCTGGCCCTGTTGCGGCGCCTGGGCGAGGGAGAGGCCGACGTCACGACCCTGACCGGGGCGACCGATGCGACACGGACCTCGGTCAGCCAGCATCTGGCCCGGCTGCGCCTCGCCGGGCTCGTCACCACGCGCAAGGAGGGGCGGCGGGTCGTCTACGGCCTGCGCCACGGGCATCTGCGCCGTCTGGTCGACGAGGCGCTGAGCGTCGCCGATCACCAGATCGGGCACCTGCCGCCCCATGATTGACGCGGCTCGTGAGGGCGGCACGCACCCGGGACGCGTGCGCGCGCATGCCGTGCGGCGCCCCGGCCCGGTGCCACCGTCGTGCGGGCGAGACCGTTCGGTCTGACGGCGGGTGCACGACCCGTCCCGATATGACACAGCGTGCCCGAAGGAATACTTTGCGTAGGTGACTGGGTGGCGAGGCCGTGCGGCGGTGCGCAGGTTTCTTCCGGTGCGCGTCGGGCTGCTGCTCGGCCTCGTCGTACTTATCACCGCGCATCTGGCGGGCACGGTGCACAGCTCCGCCTTCACGGGTCCGCACGTGGGCGGCCTCGCTGACCGCTTTGAGATCAGTGCGCACGACAGCCAGGACGGCCCCGGACCACCCCCCGGGCATGAGCACGAGATGGACGGTCACACCGATCACGCGGTGGACCGACCCCGGGCCGCTGCCGACGACGCGGTCGGCAAGCCCGAGCACGACGCATCCGCACTGGTCCCAGCCGCTGCTCCCTGTCCTGCCGGGCCCGCCATCCGATGCCCGAACGGCATCGCCCGCGCCCCGGACGGCCCGTCCACCCTCACGCTGCACTGCGTCCGGCGTCAGTAGGCGCACCCGCACGTCCCCCCGGCCGGCGACCGGCCCGGGGCGTGCCCGCGCGCCCATGACCCGTCACCACGCACCCCACGCACCGACGCGGGGGTGCGAAGGAGCCGTACGCACATGCACCTCTCTCTGCTCGAACCCCTCGGGGCGCACGCCCCGCTGCCCGTGATCGCCCGCAGGCCCGCCCAACTCGTGGGCAACACACCCGTCCTGTGGATCGACGAACCCTTCGCCCCGCCCGGCCGGGGCTTCTACGCCAAGCTGGAAGGCGCCAACCCGGGCGGCATCAAGGACCGGCCCGGCCTCCACATGGTCGCCGAAGCGCGCAGGCGCGGTGACCTCGCGCCGGGCGCGCCGATCGTCGAATCCTCCAGCGGCACCCTGGGCCTGGGGCTCGCCCTGGCCGGGCTGACCTACGGCCACCCGGTCACCGTCGTCACCGACCCGGGCATGGAACCCTCCATGGTCCGTCTCCTCACCGCCCTGGGCGCACAGGTCGACCAGGTCACCGCCCCGCATCCGGAGGGAGGCTGGCAGGAGGCCCGCCGCGAGCGCGTGGCCGAACGGCTGACGCGTGCGCCGGGCGCCTACTGCCCGGACCAGTACCACAACCCCGACAACAGGGCTGCCTACCGGCCGCTCGCCGCCGAACTCCTCGCCCAGCTCGGCCGCATCGACGTCCTGGTGGCGGCCGTGGGCACGGGCGGCCACTCGGCCGGTGTGGCGGCCGGACTGCGCGAGTCGCTTCCCGGGCTGACGCTGATCGGGGTGGACGCGGTCGGCTCGACGATCTTCGGGCAGCCCGCCGCCTCCCGGCTCATGCGGGGGCTGGGCTCCAGCATCCACCCCGAGAACGTCGACTACGGCGCTTTCACCGAGGTCCACTGGGTCGGACCGGCCGAGGCGGTATGGGCCTGCCGCCAACTGGCCCGGCGCCACGGCACCTCCGGCGGCTGGAGCGTCGGCGCGGTCGCACTGGTCGCCGGATGGGCGGCGGGTACGTTCCCCGCCGGCACCCGGATCGCCGCGATCTTCCCCGACGGCCCGCACCGCTACCTGGACACCGTCTACAACGACGCCTGGTGCCGCGAGCACGAGGTCCTGCGCACCACGCCACCGGACGAACCCGACGAGATCGCCGAGCCGGACGAATGCGTGGTCACCAGCTGGACCCGGTGCAGCCAGGTCCGTGACCCGCTGGGCCGCGATCTCGCGAAGACGGGCCTGCGATGAGGGGCCTGCGGGCCCAGGTGGCCTCCTTCGACCGGCCGGCGCGGCTGCTGATGGCCAACCAGTTCGCCATCAACCTCGGTTTCTACATGCTCATGCCCTACCTGGCCGACCATCTCGCCCACGGTCTCGGGCTCGCGGCCTGGGCGGTGGGCCTGGTCCTCGGCGTCCGCAACCTCTCCCAGCAGGGCATGTTCCTCATCGGCGGAACCCTCGCCGACCGCTACGGCTACAAGCCCATGATCCTGACCGGCTGCGTGCTGCGCACGGCCGCCTTCGGGCTGCTGGCGTCGGCCGCATCCCTGCCCGCCCTGCTCGGCGCCTCGGCACTGACGGGACTGGCCGGGGCCCTGTTCAATCCGGCCGTCCGCGCCTACCTCGCCGACGACGCCGGCGAAGAGCGGCGCGTGGAAGCCTTCGCCACCTTCAACGTCTTCTACCAGGCCGGCATCCTCATCGGCCCGCTCGCCGGCCTCACCCTGCTGGCCTGGGACTTCCGTGCCGTCTGTACGGTCGCGGCGACCATCTTCGCAGCCCTGGCCGTGCTCCAGGCCCGCGCCCTGCCCGCACGACCCCCGGCCGGCCGGAGCACCGAACCGGCCTGGCGGGCGGTCGCCGCCGACTGGCGCACCATCGCCGCCAACCGGCCCTTCGTACTCTTCACCGCGGCGATGACCGGCTCCTACGTCCTGGCCTTCCAGGTCTACCTCGCCCTGCCGCTCAGAGCCCGTGACCTCTTCGGTGACCAGACCGGACTGGTCACCGGCGCGGTCTTCGCCATCTCCGCGCTGGCCGCGCTGTCCGGCCAGCTGAAACTGACCACATGGGCGAGACGGACCCTGGCCGGACCACAGGCCATCGCCTACGGCCTCGTGGTCATGGGGGCCGCGTTCGTGCCACTGCTCCCCGGCCCGTACCCGGGAACCCTCGGTCGCACGGCGAGCGTCCTTGCGCTCGTCCTGTGCGCCGCCCTGCTGGCCTGGGGCGGGGCGCTGCTCTACCCGTTCGAGATGGACACCGTCGTACGCCTTTCCGGCGACAGGCTCGTCGCGACCTACTACGGCGCCTACAACACCGCCTCCGGCATCGCCGTCTCCCTGGGCAACCTGGCCGTCGGCGCGCTGTTCGACACCGGAGTGCGCTGGCTGCCGTGGGCCGTGCTGGCCGCCACCGGGCTGGCGTGCGCGGGGCTGGTGGCGCGACTGCACCAGACCGGATACCTGGCGCCGAGGCCGGTTTCCGTTCCGGGGTGACGCCATCATGCCGGGGCCGGGCCTGTGCGGCCCCGGCCCCGGCATGAGCGTCTGAAGCCTCCCGCACACGGCGTGGCAGCCCGTGCGGCACCGATCGCCTCTCTCATGGACGAGTAGTTCCGAGAGACCACAGACCTCCGCCGGACCGTGTCCGGTTTGCCCCTGATCCTCGTTCTCACAACCCCTCGCAGAACAGCTTTCGCGCAATGCCCCTCGCGATAGGTTCCGCGACGTGCGCCAGCCCGCCGAACAGGCCGCCGCCGTCGCAGTCTCGGCACGGGCGCCCCGGGCGGGGTGACCCGGGAGCGCGGGCCGGGGGTCAGCCCAGGGGGGCGACGGTGTCGCGCAGGGCGGCGAGGACCGGGGCGTACATGCGGGCCTTGATGGTGCCGAGGGTGTCGCCGGCCTTGGCCGCCTGCGACCGGGCGGTCTCGACGGCCGTGGCGAGTACGTCCTCCTCGGCGACCGCATGGTCGACGATGCCGGCGGCCGCGGCGTCCAGCCCGCCGTAGCGGCGGGCGGTGACCATGGCCTCGTGGGCGGTCCGGGGCGCGAGCCGGGACTGGACGAGGGCGGACATGCCGGGCGTGAAGGGGATGTCGATGTCCGCCTCGGGCAGGCACCAGAAGCCGCGGTCGGCGCGCATGACCCGCAGGTCGTGGGCGAGGGAGAACATCGCGCCGGCGGCGAAGGTGTGCCCCTGGAGCGCGGCCACGGTGACGAGGGGCAGCGACAGCGTCCGTGCGAACAGCCCGTGCACGGAGACGACGTACTCCAGGTGCTCCCCGGCGTGGGCGAACAGCCAGTCCAGGTCGAGCCCGTTGGACCAGAACTTGCCCGTGGCCGTGGTGACCAGGGCGCGCGGCCCCTCCGCCTTCTCCACCTCTGTCAGCGCGGCGTCGACGGCGGTGAGCCAGTCGGGGTGGAAGCGGTTCTCTCCGTCTCCGAGGTCGAGGACGAAGACGTTGTCCTGACGGTCGAGCGAGGGCATGACGACTCCTTCTGGCCGAACGGGGGTACTGCTGAGGCGTGGTGGTTCCGGGGGCGTGGGGCGGCCGGCTCCGCGGTCACGTCCCGGGGTTCAGGGCGTGGACGAGCAGCTCGTGGATCTCGGCGGCGGCCGCCTCCAGCGGGGCGGTGCTCCGCTCGGCACGGCACATGATCACCGCGCCTTCGACCGCGGCGATGACGAAGGCGCCCAGCCTGCGGCCGCGCTCCTCGGTCAGGCCGTGCCGGACGAGCAGGGCGGCGAGCGCCTCCTGCCAGCGCCCGAAGACGGCGGCCGCGGACCGGGCCAGCTGGGGCGCGTCGTCGGTGGTCTCCACGGCCACCGCCGCGATCGGGCAGCCGGCCCTGAGGTCGCTGCCCGCCAACTGGTCGCGCCACAGGGCGAAGAACGCGTCGACGGCCGCGACCGGATCGCCCGCCCGCGCGGCCGGGTCGATCAGCCCCGCGACGAAGTCCCCGGCGAGTGCCACCGCCTCGTCGACGAGCTGCGCCCGCCCGCCGGGGAAGTGGTGGTACACCGAGCCGCGCGGGGCACCGCTGTGCGCGAGCACCTTGTCGACGCTCGTGCCGCTCGCCCCGTACTCGCGCAGCAGGGCGGCGGCGCTGAGCACCGTCCGGTCACGGCTGTCGCTCGTGCGCGGACGCACCCGCCACCTCCTCCCCGCCTGGGGGCGCGAGGCGGCCCCGATGTTCTACTCGCCGGTAACTTAAGGTGTATGGCATAGAACATGCAAGAGGGGGGCCGCCTCGCCGTACGGCCATGTCGCCTCAGGCGCGGGGACCCGTGCCGCCCAGCCGGGTCAGCAGCTCCACGAGCAGGGGGACCTCCCCCTCACCCCAGACCGGGGCGGCGAAGAGTCCGTCCGCCGTCTCCTCGGCCGTGGCCAGCATCTCCTTCAGCCGCTCCCGGCCCGTCCCGGTCAGCGAGGCGTAGGCCACACGCGCGTCCCGGGCGTCCGGTTCCCGGGTCACCAGGCCGATCCGCTCCAGGGGGGCCAGCGCCCGGGTGACCCCGGAGGCCGTCAGGCCCAGTGCCTCGGCGAGGTCGACCCGGCGCATCCGGCCGCCGGGTGCCTGCCCCAGCCGGAGCAGCAGGGTGAAGTCGGCGAGGCTCACCCCGTGCAGCCCGCCGAGCCGGGCGTCGAACCGTCGCGTGAGAGTCGCCTGGGCCCGCACGAGGCGCAGGGCCGCGTCCAGGGCGTCACTCATGGCGTGCGTCCATCCGGTATCTCCTTGCGAGTTCCTTGAGTAGTCAAGTTTATGGCCCGGATTCCCGCGAAGGCGCTACGCGTCGGCCGCCCGTGCCGCCCGGCGCTGGCGCTTGCTCAGGGGAGCCTGGGACAGGTCCTCGGCGGAGGAGCGGAGGTTCCTGAAGCCGTAGCCGCGCCCGGTCAGCCATGCGCGGGCCGCCGCCTCGGCGCGCTCGGTCGCCTCCAGGATGTCCTCCTCTTCCTCCCCGGTGTCCGAGAAGCGGAAGACGAAGGCCGACCGGGCGGCGATGTCGTAGGTCAGGCTGCCCTCGCGGGTGAAGGCGGCGCGCAGCACGTCATGGTCGGCGGCGTCGGCCAGCAGCGCGGCCCGCTGGTCGTCGGTGAGGCCGTCGAAGACACCGCGCACGGTGATGCGGAAGGTTCGGTTGCTCATCCGGCGACCATAGGCGCGTCGGGGCGCGGCGCACCACCGGCTTTTCGCGGCGGTCCGGCGGGAGCGGCGCCCGCACCGGGCACGGCGCACACGTCGCTCCCCGCCGGACCGTGGCTACTGGAAGGCCAGCCGGGCCGCGAAACCTATCAGCAGCAGCCCCGTGACCTGCTCGATGCGGGCCCGCACCCGCGGCCGGCGCAGTATCCGGCCGAGCCGGTCCACGCTGGTCACGTACAGCGTGAACCAGAGCAGGTACAGGATCGCGAACACCAGGGACAACAGCAGCGCCCGGGGCAGCACGCTGCCCCGGGCCGGCAGGAACTGCGGGAGGAAGGTGACGAAGAACAGGGCCACCTTCGGGTTGAGCGCGTTGGACAGGAACCCCTGGCGCAGCATCCGGCGGCCCCGGCCCGCCCGGGGTGTCGCACCGCCCGCGGCCTCGTCGTCCGGCACGCCCTCCCGCAGGGTCTGCCGGGCACCGCGCAGGGTCGCGACGCCCATCCACACCAGGTACGTCGCCCCCACCACCTTCAGTACGGTGAAGGCGGTGGCGGAGGCGAGCAGCAGGGCCGAGATGCCGAGCGAGGCCGCGGAGACGTGGACGCTGAGGCCGAGCACCCCGCCGAGCATGGTCAGCAGCCCGGCCCTGCGCCCCTCGGCCAGCGCGTTGCGGGTCATCAGGGCCTGGTCGGGTCCCGGGATCACGATGAGGACCAGACAGGCCGCGGCGAAGGTCAGCACGGTGTGCTCCGCTCCGCGCGGACCGTGGCGAGGACCGCGGCCAGCGCCCGCTGGACGGGCACCGGCCGTTCACGCAGATAGAAGTGCCCGCCGGGAAAGCGGCGCACGTCCGTCCCGGCCGAGGTGTGCTCGTCCCAGGCCGCGAGTTCGTCCGCCGTGATCCGGTCGTCCTCGCCGCCGAACACGGTGAGCGGCACCGGCAGCGGTTGCCCCGCCTGCCAGGCGTACGTCTCCAGGACCCGGTAGTCCGCGCGCAGCGCGCCGGCGGCCAACTCGCGCAGTTCGGCCGAGGCCAGCACCTCGTCCGGCAGCCCGCCGTGCAGCCGGGCGACGGCATCGAGCAGCTCGTCGTCGGGCAGCCGGTGCAACTGCCCCCCGGGATAGGGCAGATGGGGCGCCCGGAAGCCCGAGACGACCAGCCGGGCCGGCAGCGGCCGGCTGGCGGCGGCCAGGGCGCGCGTCACCTCGTACGCGAACAGCGCGCCCAGGCTGTGGCCGAAGAAGACGAACCGGCCCGCCGGGAGGGGTGCTTCGGCGACGAACGCCTCGACCAGCTCCCGCATCGACCCGGGCACGGCCTCGGTCAGCCGCGGCACGCGCCCCGGCAGCTGGACCGCGTGCACCCGCGCCGTGCGCAGATCACGGGCCCAGCGCAGATATTCGGCGGCCGTACCACCCCCGTGCGGAAAGCAGTACAGGTCGCAGGCGGCGGCGCGCGGTGCCCCGCTGAGCAACCAGTCGGGCACGGAACTCACACTCCCGCCGGGCGTCGTGCGGCCAGATGCGCGGCGAGGGCGTCGACCGTGAAGTGGTCGAAGACCTCCTTGGGGCGGAGCGGTACGCCCAGTTCGTCGCGGGCCTTGGCGCAGATGACCAGGGTGGTGGCCGAATCGACGCCGAGCAGGCCCAGTTCGGTCGCCGGGTCGATCCGGTCCGGTGCCACGTCGAGCAGTTCGGCGATGAAGCCGACCAGCCAGTCGACGGCGGACTGCGGGGTGTGCGGGGAAGCCGTGGTGGTCACGGTGCTCACCTCTCCTCGGTGATGGGCTCGGACGGGCCGAGAAGCTGCTCCAGGTGTCCGTCGAGCGCCTCGACCGTGGTGTACTCCAGGACGGTGCGGACCGGGACGGGCACGCCGAACGCCGACTGGAGCTGCGCCGCCAGGCGCGCGGCGAGCAGGGAGTCGCCGCCCAGCTCCAGGAAGTCGTCGGCCAGGTCGATCTGGCTCAGGCCGAGCACCTCCTTCCAGATGTCGACGAGCTTGCGCTGGCGGTCGGTGTGCGGCGGCCGGGCGGCCCTGCCGCGCACGCTGCCGCGCCGGCCCGCCTGGGCGAGCGCGGCGCGGTCCACCTTGCCCGTGGGGCTCAGCGGCAGCTCGTCCAGCGCGAACAGCTGGGCCGGCACCATGTGCCGCGCGAGCCGTTCGGCGGCGAAGGCGCGCAGCTCCTCGGGGGCGAACCGGCGCTGCACGGACGGCCCCTGGGCGACGAGCACGTCGAAGCCGACCGACGCGGGGCCGCCCGTGGTGGTCAGCAGCGCCGACCGCGTGAACCCGGCGGCGGTCAGCTCCTGCTGCCACTGGGCGCGGTCGAGCAGGCAGTGCGCCTGGCGCAGCTCGGTGTCCTCGAAGTTGTCGTAGCCCTGCTGCAAGCCCATGACCAGGTCGAACCACGGGTGGAAGGTGGTCTGTTCGACGAGCAGCAGGACTCCGCCGGGGGCGAGCACCGAGCGCAGGGCGGCCAGAGTGCGGCGCACCTGCCGCATGTCGTGCAGCACGCTGGCGGCGATGACGAGGTCCGCCGACCGGCCGCCGAGACCCTGCGCGGCCGGCGGCCGGTCCAGGTCGAACAAGTCGCAGCGGAGGAAGGGGTACGCGGCGAACTCGGTCTCCGCGCGGTCGAGGAAGTAGCGGGAGACGTCGGTGAAGAGGTACTCGGTGCGGTCGGCGGGCAGCAGCGGCAGCAGGTGCCGGGTGAGCGAGCCGTAACCCGCGCCGACCTCCAGCACGTTCAACGGCCGGTCGGCGGGCCGGCTTTCGGCCATCGCCCGTACGGCGGCGGTCGCGGCGGCGTACGTCGGCCCGAAGAGGCGGGCGTAGACGCCGGGGGTGCGGTCGGAGGCGTACAGCTCGGCGGAGTGGACGCTCTGGGTCAGCACGCCCGACAGGTTCCCGGCGAGGCCGAGCATCCAGTCGGTGACGTCCTCGGGAACCCCCAGCAGCCCGCCGAGGGCGTCGCGGGCCCGCGCGCCGAGCGACTCCGGCAGGCCGTCGGGCAGTTCACGGTCCACGACCAGGCCGCCGCCGGTGCGCCGCAGATACCCCGCCTCCTCCAGGGCGGCCACGGCACGGGCCAGCCAGCGTTCGTAGCGGGGGGCCACCCCGACGCCGCGCAGGGCCGCCGGGTCGAAGGGCTCGCCCGGCAGACGGGGCAGGCCGAAGGCGCGGAAGGCGCTCGCGGTGGCGGTGACGTACACCTCGTTCAGCGCGTCCCAGACGGTGCGCAGCTCCTTCGGGGACGGGCCCTGGGCGGGCCGCCCGGCCGTGCCGGCGAGGGCCTGCCACTGCGTCTCGCGCAGCGCCTCGTCCGCCCGCTCGGTCACGAACAGCGTGTCGTCGTGGGTGGGGACGACATATCCCAGCAGACGGGCCGCGCCGTCCTGGTCGGAGGACTTCACCACGACCGCGCTGTCCACCCCCGGATGCGCGGTGAGCGTCGCCTCGATCTCACCGAGTTCCACCCGGTGCCCGTTGATCTTCACCTGGCCGTCCCGGCGGCCCAGGAACTCGATCGTGCCGTCGGTCCGGTAACGCCCGAAGTCGCCCGTGCGGTACAGGCGTTCCCCGGTGCGCGGGTGCGCCACGAAGGACGCCGCGGTGCGCTCCTCGTCGGCCCAGTAGCCGCGGGCCAGGCCCACGCCGCCGATGTACAGCTCGCCCGGCGTCCACACGGGGCACGGGTCCATGCGGGCGTCCAGCACATGGAAGGTCTGGTTGCGCAGCGGAACGCCGTACGGGATGGTCTTCGCGCCCGGCTCCACCTCGTCGACGACATGGTGGATCGACCAGATCGAGGCCTCGGTCGCGCCGCCCAGCGAGACGACCCGCGCCTCGGGCCACAGGCCGTGGATCCGGTCGGGCAGGTCGACGGGTATCCAGTCGCCGCTGAGCAGGACCAGCCGCAGCCGGTCCGGGAGTTCGCCGCCCACCTCCAGGTGCTCCACGAGCATCTGCATCTGCGCCGGGACGGAGTTCCACACGGTCACGCCGTGCTCGCTCATCAGCTTGGACCAGTGGGCCGGCTCGGAGCGCAGCTCCGGGTCGGGCAGGACCAGGGCCGCCCCGGTGGCGAGCGCGCCGAAGGTGTCGTACACCGACAGGTCGAAACCGAGGTCGGCGAGGCCGAAGACGCGGTCCTCGGGGCCGACGGCGAACCGCTCGTTGATGTCCGCGACGGTGTTGAGGGCGGCGTGGTGCTCGATCATCACGCCCTTGGGGCTGCCGGTGGAGCCGGAGGTGTAGAGGACGTACGCCAGGTCGCCGGGCTCGGCGGGTACCGGCAGCCGGCGGCCCTCCGCCGCCTCGGGCCGCGCCTCGTCGACGCGCGGGCGCGGAAGGCCCTCGGGCCAGCCCAGCGCGTCCGTCGCGGCGTCGGTGAGGACCGCGAGCGCCCGGCCGTCGTGCAGCAGCCGGGCCCGGCGCCGCTCGGGCAGCGCCGGGCTCACGGGCAGGTAGGCGCCGCCGGCCAGCAGCACGCCGTACGCGGCGGCGATCTGGTCGGCGCCCTTGGACAGGCCGATGCCCACCAGGCGGTCGCGCAGGCCGTCCGTGCCCAGTGCGGCCACCTCCTCGGCCACCGCCCGCGCCCGCGCGGCGAGTTCCCCGTAGGTCAGGGCGCCGGACCCGGTGAGGACGGCGGGCCGCTCCGGGTGCTCGGCCGCCCGGTCGAGGAACGGCTCGTGCAGCAGGCCCGAGGGGCGCTCGCCGCTGGTGTCGTTGGCGCGTTCGCGGCCGGCGAGCTGGTGTCCGGGCAGTTCGACGGTGATCTCCTCGGCCCACAGCGCGTCGTCGTCGGCGAGCCGGGCGACCAGCGAGGTGTAGGCGGCGAACATGTCGTCCAGCAGGCCCTCGGGGAACAGCTCCTCCACGCAGTCCCAGGTCAGGTCGAGCGAGCCGGTGAGGTCCACCACCTGGTGGTCCAGCCAGACCTGCGGGGTCTGGCTCACCCGGTAGGTGATGTCGCCGAAGTAGCTCAGCGGCCCGGAGACGTCCGCGGCGGTGCCGAGGCCGCTGGTGAAGACCACGGGCATCGTCTCGAACCCGCTCTGCAGGCCGAGGCGACGGCGTTCGCGCAGCGCCTCCAGCGCGCTGACCTGCCGGTACCGCAGATCGTGCTGCAACTGCGCCTGGGTGGCCTCGACCCGCTCGGCGAGCGTACGGCCCGTCGAGGCGTCCGTCTCCAGCAGGCAGATGGAGGTGAAGTCGCCGACCATGCGCCGCAGGTGGGGATGGACCGTGCGCCCGCCGTTCTCCGTCTCGGCGAGCAGCAGCGGCAGCCGGTTGAACAGGGTGAGATTGAGGGTGAAGCGGCGGGAGCCGCCCCAGACGGCGAGGACTTCCGAGAACAGGGCCGCCAGTACGGCGGTCGGGGTCAGCCCCCGGTCCTCGCAACGTCCTTGCAGCGACCGCCACTTGTCCTCGGGCAGATGGAACTCGCGATGGGTGAAGCGCGGCCGGTGCACGCTCACCGGCGACTTGGCCAGGGGGAGTTCGGGCGGCGGGGCGAGGGTGGCGGCCCGGGACGTCCAGTAGGCGAGCGCCTTCTGGTAGCGGGGCGCCTGGGAGCCACGCTGCAGTTCCAGCGCGTAGTCGCGGAAGGTGACGTCCACCGGCGGCAGTTCGAGGCCGGGGTCCTGGCACAGCGCGCTCCACTCGCTGAACAGCAGGGTGAGGCTGGCCAGGTCGACCATCAGCAGGTCGACGCTGACGTGCAGGCGGTCGTGGCCGGGCAGCCGGCTCAGCCGCAGGTCGAACAGCGGCCAGTCGGACGCCGTGTACACCCGGTGCGACATCTCCTCCCGGGTGTCGAGCAGCGCGCGCTCCCTGTCCTCGTCCGAGGCGGAGCGCAGGTCGGTACATCGGACCTCGAAGCGGGGCACGGTCCGGAGCACCTGCTGGCGCCCGTCGGGGCCGACGACCGCGCGCAGCATGTCGTGCCGTGCCACCAGCCGGCGCCAGGCCGCGGACAGCACCTCGGGGTCGAGGCGGCGGCCCTCCAGTTCGAAGTACGCGTGCGGGGCCACGTTCCCCAGGACGAAGTTGGGGCCCCGGCCGACCCAGTACGCGTACTGGATCTCGGTCAGCGGGAACGGCTCGAACCGTTCCTCTCCGGGAACGTTCATGGAATTGCGGACCTTCATGGAGCTCCCTCTCCCTAGAGGTCACAGACGAGTTGTGCCGGTGGGACGGTGCGCGAAGGTGCGGGTGGGGTGCGCGTGCACTCCGGGCCGGAAGAAGACGGAATCCGAGTGCGGGGCGAGGGCGGCGGAATGCCGAACATGTGCCGGATACGTCACTCAGGCCGTCGGCGATTCATCGTCCATGCGCTCGGCGGCATATTCTTCCGCGGCGCGGCCCGGAGACAGGTAGAACTCCTGGTGGCGCGGGCCGGCAGAGGTTCGTGAATTTCCCCGCGTACTCACAAAACTCCCTGGATAACGGGTCTGGCCAGGTAAGCCCGGTGAAGCCAAGCAGCGCCCGCCGAAGGCGGTCAAGCGGTCGAATATGTCATTGGCGAGAACCCGTGGCTGCCCCAAACCGGGCATTCCTGTCCCGCTGGCGATTCCGGAAATCGGGGCCCGGTGGGCGCATCCCGGCGCGGGTGCATTCCGCTTTCCGGACGGGACCGGAGGGGCCGCCGTGTCTCCTGGAGCGTTCTTTGCCCGCCCGATGGCCGGAAGAGGACCCCCCGAAGCGGGGCGGTGAACCGGTTCCCGGGACCGCCTACCCTTGAGCCATGACCAGCAGCAGCGACCGGAGCCCCGCAGTGGACGTGCCCGCACCCAAGAGCTACGAGATCCGCACCTATGGGTGCCAGATGAACGTCCACGATTCCGAGCGATTGGCCGGGCTGCTGGAAGAGGCCGGGTACGTGCGGGCGCCGGAGGACGCCGACGGCGACGCGGACGTCGTCGTCTTCAACACGTGCGCGGTGCGGGAGAACGCCGACAACCGGCTGTACGGCAACCTCGGCCGGCTCGCGCCGAGGAAGGCGTCCCGCCCCGGCATGCAGATCGCGGTCGGCGGCTGCCTCGCGCAGAAGGACCGCGACACCATCGTGCAGAAGGCGCCCTGGGTGGACGTCGTCTTCGGCACGCACAACATCGGCAAGCTGCCGGTCCTGCTGGAGCGCGCCCGCGTCCAGGAGGAGGCGCAGGTCGAGATCGCCGAGTCGCTGGAGGCGTTCCCCTCCACCCTGCCGACGCGGCGCGAGAGCGCGTACGCGGCCTGGGTGTCGATCTCCGTCGGCTGCAACAACACCTGCACCTTCTGCATCGTCCCGGCGCTGCGCGGCAAGGAGAAGGACCGCAGGCCCGGCGACATCCTCGCCGAGGTCGAGGCGCTGGTCGCCGAGGGCGTCTGCGAGATCACGCTGCTCGGCCAGAACGTCAACGCGTACGGCTCCGACATCGGCGACCGCGAGGCATTCAGCAAGCTGCTGCGTGCCTGCGGGACCATCGAGGGCCTGGAGCGGGTCCGCTTCACCTCGCCGCACCCGCGCGACTTCACCGACGACGTCATCGCGGCGATGGCCGAGACGCCGAACGTGATGCCGCAGCTGCACATGCCGCTCCAGTCCGGCTCGGACACGGTCCTGAAGGCGATGCGCCGTTCGTACCGTCAGGAGCGGTACCTCGGGATCATCGAGAAGGTCCGTGCCGCGATTCCGCACGCGGCGATCACCACCGACATCATCGTGGGCTTCCCGGGCGAGACCGAGGAGGACTTCGAGCAGACGCTGCACGTGGTGCGCGAGGCGCGGTTCGCGCAGGCCTTCACCTTCCAGTACTCCAAGCGCCCCGGGACCCCGGCCGCGACCATGGCGGACCAGATCCCCAAGGAGGTCGTCCAGGCGCGGTACGAGCGGCTCGTCGCCCTCCAGGAGGAGATCTCCTGGGAGGAGAACAAGAAGCAGGTCGGCCGCACGCTGGAGCTGATGGTCGCGGAGGGCGAGGGCCGCAAGGACGGCGCCACGCACCGGCTGTCCGGGCGCGCCCCCGACAACCGGCTGGTCCACTTCACCAAGCCTGAGCAGGAGGTGCGGCCCGGTGACGTGGTCACGGTCGAGGTGACGTACGCCGCCCCGCACCACCTCCTCGCCGAGGGCCCGGTCCTCGCCGTGCGCCGCACGCGCGCCGGTGACGCGTGGGAGAAGCGCACCGCCGAGGAGGCCGCGAAGCCGGCCGGCGTGATGCTGGGCCTGCCGAGGATCGGCGTCCCCGAGCCGCTGCCGGCGGCGAGCGGGTGCGGCTGCGACTGACGGGTGCGTACGGCTCGCCGCCCCGGCGCGGCGGGTCGGGCCGTGAAGCGGTACTGAGCCCCTGAGCCCGGCCGGGGTCCGCGCCCCGGCCGGGCTCCCGCGCGCTCCGGTGCCGGGTTACCCTGCCGATCATGCTTGTCGCCGCCGCCGTCTGCCCCTGCCCGCCGCTGCTCGTGACCGAGGTCGCCGCGGGTGCCGCACCCGAGATGGACACCGCGCGCGCGGCCTGCGCGGACGCGCTCGGCGTGCTCGCGGGCGCCCGCCCCGACCTGCTGGTGGTCGTCGGCCCCGCCGGTCCGGGCGAAGGCGGAACGTTCCCGCAGGGCGCCCGGGGCTCGTTCCGCGGCTTCGGCGTCGCCGGGGACGTGCGCCTCGGACCGGCCGAGGCCGCGGTCGGGGGGCGCGGGCTGCCGTCCTCCCTGGCCGTCGGCGCCTGGCTGCTGGAACGCACCGGCTGGACGGCCGCTCCCGTCGAGGGCCTCGGCGCGGAGGACACGCTCACGCCGGAACAGTGCGCCGAGACCGGCCGGGGAATCGGCGCCCGCGCCGCTCGTGTCGCCCTCCTGGTGATGGGCGACGCCAGCGCCTGCCGCACGGTCAAGGCCCCGGGCTACCTGGACGAGCGCGCGGCCCCCTTCGACACGGCGGTCACCCGGGCCCTCGCCGCGGCGGACCTCCCGGCCGTCCGCGCCCTTGACCCCGTCCTCGCCCGCACCCTGAAGGCATCCGGCCGCGCCCCGTGGCAGATCCTGGCGGGAGCCGCCGAGGGGGCGGACCTCGGCGGCTCCCTGCTGTACGAGGACGCGCCGTACGGGGTGGGGTACGTGGTCGCGACGTGGGCCTAGCAGGGGCCGCGCCGGTCGCGGGCGCACCGAGCCGTTCCCGGTGTGCCCGCGTCGGCCGTTCGCCTCAGGAAGCCGGCGGCGGCCCCTGCGGCGGCGTGGGGGGATTGGGCCGCGCGCCCGGTGTGCCCTCCGGGTGCTCGTCCCTGTGGGCCAGCCGGTCCATGGCCTCCTTCGCCTTTCCCGTGCCGGCGTGGATCTTGTCGCTGTACTTGTGCTTGGTGCGGTCGTCGACGGCCTTGGCGGCCTTGTCGAGGCCGTGGTGCACCTTGTCGCCGTGCTGGCGCGCGAGGTCGGACACCTTGTCCCTGGCCGGGCCGAGCTTGGCCTTCATGTTGTCCAACAGACCCATGATCCACCTTCCCTCGCGGAGCGATCACTCGTGGACACCCTCGGCGGGCTGCCGACGGGACGTCGGTCCACAAATCGAGTGAACACGCCCTTATCCACTCCATACGGTACTCGCGCGGACGCTTTCGCGCGTCACCCGGTGCGTACGGTCGCGCCGCCGGGGTCACCGCCCCGTACGGTCCGCGCACGGCACCTCACCTCGGGCGACGAACCGTCGGACCCCTTCGTCGCGCGGCTCGTTGGAGACCCCGCCGCGAGGTTTGCGAGACTGGTGCGGTGAGCAGCGCACCCCCCGCCCCCCGCGTCATCGCCGTCGTCGGCCCCACCGCGGCCGGAAAGTCCGATCTCGGCGTCTTCCTGGCCCAGCAGCTCGGCGGCGAGGTCGTCAACGCCGACTCGATGCAGCTCTACCGCGGGATGGACATCGGCACCGCCAAGCTGACGCCCGAGGAGCGCGGCGGCGTGCCGCACCATCTGCTGGACGTCTGGGACGTCACGGTCACCGCCTCGGTCGCCGAGTACCAGAAGCTGGCCCGCGCCCGCATCGACGCGCTGCTCGCCGAGGGCCGCTGGCCCGTCCTCGTCGGCGGCTCCGGGCTGTACGTCCGCGGCGCCGTCGACAACCTGGAGTTCCCCGGCACCGACCCCGCGGTCCGCGCCCGCCTGGAGGAGGAGCTGGTGCTGCGCGGCTCCGGCGCCCTGCACGCCCGCCTGGCCGCCGCCGACCCGGAGGCCGGCCGCGCCATCCTGCCCAGCAACGGCCGCCGCATCGTGCGCGCCCTGGAGGTGATCGAGATCACCGGCCAGCCCTTCACCGCCAACCTCCCCGGTCACGACTCGGTCTACGACACCGTCCAGATCGGCGTCGACGTGGCCCGGCCGGAGCTGGACGACCGGATCACCCGGCGTGTCGACCGGATGTGGGAGGCCGGCCTCGTGGACGAGGTGCGCGCGCTGGAGGCGCGGGGGTTGCGCGAGGGGCGCACGGCCTCGCGCGCGCTGGGATACCAGCAGGTGCTCGCGGTGCTCGCCGGTGAGTGCACCGAAGCGGAGGCGCGCGCCGAGACCGTGCGCGCCACCAAGCGCTTCGCGCGCCGGCAGGATTCCTGGTTCCGCCGCGACCCCCGTGTGCACTGGCTGAGCGGCGCCGAGGCGGACCGCGGGGAACTTCCGCAGCAGGCCCTGACGTTGGTCGAACGACCGGTTACAGCCTGATCACGTGATGGCATCGGGATGCGCCGCCGGTCATCGGCGCCTTCGGTGCCGTGCCATCATCGAGCTTCGATCGACCAAGTGGAGTCCTAGTTGGGAGGGCGCGTGGCGATGGAGGCCGGCCCTCGCGACACCGCACCGGGTGCCGAGCACGTCACCACCGAGGGTGACCGACCGGACCGGGACGAGGACCTTCGGACCGAGGGCGAGCACCGCTCGGCCGGAAGCGAGTACCCGCTCGCCGACGGTGAGCACTCCCTGGCCGAGGCCGACACCGAGGCCGAGGACCGTCTCACCGACGACGGGCCCGACGAGACCACGGACGGCGTGACCGCCGACGGCCCGGCGCCGGAGGAGATGTACTCCGGCGGCCCCGAGGTCGAGGTCGAGCTGCGGCCGCAGCGCCGACTGCGCATCTGGCAGCTCGCGCCCATCGTGGGCCTGTCCGCCCTCGGCTCCCTGATGTTCGCCTTCCCGCTCGCCTTCGACGGCGACAGCGGCGCGGTCATCGCCATGCTCGGCCTGCTTCTCTGCTGCTGCGCGGCGGGCTGGGGCATGATGGCCGCCCGCCGGGTGGGCTACACCTGGCCGGGCCTGCCCCCGCGCGGCTCCGGCCGCCGTCCGGACTGGCGCGTCGTCCTCGGCTATGTGCTGCTGGTCGCCGTGGTGGCCGTCCTCGCCGTCTGGCGCGTGGCCAGGCTGCGCTGACGGCTGACGGCTGACGGCCGGCCGTCGGCCCCGGCCGGGCGCCCGAGCGGACGCGGCACCGCCCCTGGGGCCCGCGGAAGCCGTCGTGGAACCTCTGCCGTACCCACCCCGTACGATCGAGGAATGAGCACGCGGATCGCCTTCCTCAAGGGTCACGGCACCGAGAACGACTTCGTGATCGTCCCGGACCCCGACAACGCCATCGAGCTGTCCCCGGCCGCCGTGGCCGCCCTGTGCGACCGCCGGGCCGGCATCGGCGGCGACGGCGTGCTGCACGTGGTGCGTTCCGCCGCGCACCCCGAGGCGCGGCGGATGGCCGACGAGGCCGAGTGGTTCATGGACTACCGCAACAGCGACGGCTCGATCGCGGAGATGTGCGGCAACGGCGTCCGGGTCTTCGCCCGCTACCTCCAGCACGCCGGCCATGCCGCC
The DNA here is from genome assembly GCF_030269125.1 of Streptomyces hygroscopicus subsp. hygroscopicus. Classification (GTDB taxonomy): domain Bacteria; phylum Actinomycetota; class Actinomycetes; order Streptomycetales; family Streptomycetaceae; genus Streptomyces; species Streptomyces hygroscopicus_C. Next base: position 81,787 of record NZ_BSSM01000023.1, read on the forward strand.
GAGGGCGACCTCGCGATCGCCACCCGCGGCGGCGTGAAGAGCGTCCACATCGCCAAGGACGGGGACGTGACCGTCGGCATGGGCAGCGCACGCCTCCCCGAAGGGGACGTCACGGTGCGCGTCGGCGAGCGCAGCTGGCCCGCGCGCAACGTCAACATGGGCAACCCGCACGCGATCGCCTTCGTGGCCGACCTCGCGCACGCCGGCGACCTGTGCGACCCGCCGCCGGTCAGCCCCGAGAGCGCCTACCCGGAGGGGGTCAACGTCGAGTTCGTCGTGGACCGCGGCCCCCGCCATGTCGCGATGCGCGTGCACGAGCGCGGCTCCGGCGAGACCCGCTCCTGCGGCACCGGTGCCTGCGCCGTCGCGGTGGCCACCGCGCGCCGCGACGGCGCGGACCCGGCCGTCACCGGCACCCCCGCGACGTACACCGTGGACGTGCCCGGCGGGCGCCTCGTCATCACCGAACGGCCGGACGGCCAGATCGAGATGACCGGACCCGCGGTGATCGTCGCCGAGGGCGAGATCGACGGCGAGTGGCTGGAAAACGCGCTTCGCTGACCTGTCGAAACCGTCTACGGGGCGGCTCCGGGCACCCGGAGCAGCGGTTCCCCAGCCCCGGGCCCGATCGAATCCACGGGCGACCCCAGGGCAGGTGGCGCAAAACTTAAACCTCCTTTTCGTCGCTCGAATGGGTGATCCGTTTCACGCTCGGCGAGAGGCGGTCGGTCGCACGTGGTGGGCTCGATAGCATCAAGCACCGGCACGGACGGGGGAGCGTCGGCATCCCTGAGCCGCGCATGCCCTGGGGCTCCGTCCGCCGGTCCACGAGCCGGAGGTGCCCATGAGTGCGGAGGCCACGAACCCCCCGACCCCGGTCCCGGTGGTGCCCACGGCGGCGACGGCCGCCGGGGCGCCCGCGACGGTGCGCCGGAAGTCCCGGCCCAGGATCGACCTGCGCCGGCTCGGCCGGGCCGCGCTGCTCGGGTCCACCGCCCGGGACAGACTGCCCGACGCGATCGGCCACGTGGTGGAGGCACACCGCGCCCACCATCCCGACGCCGACCTGGAACCCCTGCGCCGCGCCTACGTCCTGGCCGAGTCCTCGCACCGCGGCCAGACGCGCAAGAGCGGCGAGCCGTACATCACCCACCCGCTCGCCGTGACCCTCATCCTCGCGGAACTCGGCGCCGAGACCACGACACTGACGGCCTCGCTGCTGCACGACACCGTCGAGGACACCGAGGTGACGCTGGACCAGGTGCGCGAGCAGTTCGGCGAGGAGGTCCGCTACCTGGTCGACGGCGTCACCAAGCTGGAGAAGGTCGACTACGGGGCCGCCGCCGAGCCCGAGACCTTCCGCAAGATGCTGGTGGCCACCGGCAGCGACGTGCGGGTGATGTCGATCAAACTCGCCGACCGGCTGCACAACATGCGCACCCTCGGCGTGATGCGCCCCGAGAAACAGGCGCGGATCGCGGGAGTCACGCGGGACGTCCTGATCCCGCTGGCCGAACGCCTCGGCGTGCAGGCACTGAAGACCGAACTGGAGGACCTGGTCTTCGCCATCCTCCACCCCGAGGAGTACGAGCACACCAGGGAACTCATCGCGGAGAACGCCGCGCGCCCCGAGGACCCGCTCGCCGTGGTCGCCGAGGAGATGCGCGCGGTGCTGCGCGAGGCCGGCCTGTCCGCCGAAGTCCTCATCCGGCCACGCCACTTCGTCTCCGTGCACCGAGTGGCCCGTAAACGCGGACGGTTGCGGGGCACCGACTTCGGCCGGCTCCTGGTGCTGGTGGGCGAGGACGCCGACTGCTACGGCGTACTGGGCGAGTTGCACACCTGTATGACGCCGGTGGTCTCGGAGTTCAAGGACTTCATCGCCGTACCGAAGTTCAACCTGTACCAGTCGCTGCACACCGCCGTCGCCCTCCCCCGGACCCGAACCGGCTCGCCCGGGGGGACCCCCGCGGACGGACAGATCGTCGAAGTCCTCATCCGCACCCACCAGATGCACAAGGTCGCCGAGGCCGGCGTCATCGCGCTGGGGAATCCCTACGCCGCCGACGCCTCCGGTGCCGACGACCCCGCCGACGGCGAGCGCGCCGACCCCACGCGCCCCGGCTGGCTGTCCCGGCTCCTGGAGTGGCAGCAGGCCGCGCCCGACCCCGACACCTTCTGGTCCACCCTGCGCGAGGACCTCGCCCAGGACCGCGAGATCACCGTCTTCCGCCCCGACGGCGGCACCCTGGGCCTGCCCGAGGGCGCCACCTGCGTGGACGCCGCGTACGGGCAGTACGGCGAGGACGCGCACGCCTGCCTCGGGGCCCGCGTGAACGGCCGCCTGGCCACGCTGAGCACGGTCCTGAAGGACGGCGACACCGTCGAACTCCTCATGGGCCAGGACCCCGCCTCCGAGCCCTCCCGCGAGTGGCTGGAGCACGCCCACACCCCCGCCGCCCGCATCGCCATCCAGCGCTGGCTGGCCACGCACCCCGGCGGGGGCACCCCGGCCGAGGAACCGGCCGGCTATCGCGCCGACGCCGACTTCCCCGAACGGCGCGCCTTCGCGGCCGGCCCCGCGGGACGCACCCAGGGCACCGACGTCCGCACCGACCGCCCCGGCGCCGCCGTACGCCTCGCCGGATGCTGTACGCCCGTGCCGCCCGACGAGATCACCGGCTTCCCGGTGCGCGGGGGAGTGGTGACCGTGCACCGCCTGGAGTGCGCGGCGGTGGCGCACATGAAGAGCAGGGGGCGTGCCGAGATCGGGGTGCACTGGGGGGACACCACCGCGTGCCGGGTCACCCTGGTCGCCGAATCGTTCGGCCGCCGTGGTCTGCTCGCCGATCTCACCGAGGCGATCGCCCTCGCGGGCGGCGACATCGTCTCCGCCACGGTGGAGCCGCCGAGCGAGCAGCGGGTGCGCCACACCTACACCCTCCAGCTTCCCGACGCCGCGGACCTGCCGGCCCTCATGCGCGCCATGCGGGACGTACCGGGCGTCTACGACGTGAGCCGCGCCCGACACCAGGCCCCGGCCCCCTGAACCCCTGGCCGGGCCACGCTCCCGCGCGCGGCAGGGACGGGACGCGTCGCCGCGGGGCCGTGTCGGGGCCGGAGCGGTATGGAGCGTGTGTACGACGCGAGTCGCGCCTCTGAGCGGGCGGCGCCCTGCGAACCCCGTGGCGGGCGACCCGTTCGGGTGGGTCGGGCGCGCGTCGCCGCCGCGGGGCGCGCGGGCGCTGGTAGCGGTGGTCCATGCTGCTCAACCCCCGCTACCGAGTCACCCCGGGTTCCACCCCCCGGCGCCGGGCGGCCCGCCGCCGCGGCAAGGCCGTCCTCCTCGCCTCCGCCGCCTCCCTCTGCTCCCTGTGCCTGCTCGGCGCCGCCGCCCCGCCCGTGCCGCTCGGCGTCGGTGACCGGCTCTACCCGACGCTCGGCAACCCCGGCTACGACGTCGCGTCGTACGACCTGGACCTGACCTACCCGGGTGCCGACGACAAGCCGCTCGAGGCCGTCACCACCATCGACGCCTGGGCCACCGCCGACCTGGACCGCCTCAACCTGGACTTCGCGCACGGAACCGTCCGCTCTGTCGAGGTCGACGGCGTGCCCGCGGACTTCGCCGGCGCCGGGGAGGACCTGGTCGTCACCCCCGTCCGGCCGCTGCGCCGGGGCGACTGGATCCGGATCACCGTGCGGCACACCAGCGACCCGAGGCCCGGCGAGGACCACAAGGGCGACGGCGGCTGGGTGCCCACCACCGACGGCCTCGTCATGGCGAACCAGGCCGACGCCGCCCATCTGGTCTTCCCGTGCAACGACCACCCGTCCGACAAGGCGATGTTCACCTTCCGGGTCACCGCCCCGAACGCCTACACCGTGGTCGCCAACGGCCTGCCCACCGGCTCCGAGCGGGTCGGCGGCAACACCACCTGGACCTACCGCACCCAGCACCCCATGGCCACCGAGCTGGCCCAGGTGTCCATCGGCCGCTCCGCCGTGCCGCGCCGCGTGGGCCCCCACGGACTGCCCCTGCGCGACGTGGTGCCCAGCGCCGACCGCAGGACCCTCGAACCCTGGCTCGCCAGGACGCCCGACCAGATCGCCTGGATGGAGGGCAAGGTCGGCCGGTACCCGTTCGAGACGTACGGCGTGCTCATGGCGAACGCCACCACGGGTTTCGAGCTGGAGACGCAGACCCTCTCGCTCTTCGAGAAGCAGCTGTTCACCGATCCCGCCTACCCCACGTGGTACGTCGAGTCGGTCATGGTGCACGAGCTGGCCCACCAGTGGTTCGGCGACAGCGTCAGCCCCGGCTCCTGGTCCGACGTATGGCTGAACGAGGGACACGCGACCTGGTACGAGGCCCTGTACGCGGAGGAGAGGGGCCACCAGCCCATGATCGACCGGATGAAGGCCGCCTACGGCGCCTCCGACGGCTGGCGCGCCTCCGGCGGTCCGCCCGCCCGGCCCAAGGAGCCCGAGCCCGGCCAGAAGATCAGCATCTTCCGGCCCAGCGTCTACGACGGCGCGGCCCTCGCCCTCTACGCCCTGCGGCAGGAGATCGGCCGCCCGGCCTTCGAGCGCCTGGAGCGGATCTGGGTCCGCGACCACCGCGACGCCAACGCCTCCACCGGCGACTTCATCAGCCTGGCCTCCCAGGTCGCCGGTCGTGACCTCGGCGGCTTCCTGCACGCCTGGCTGTACGACGTGAAGACCCCGCCGATGCCGGGGCACCCGGACTGGAAGCCGGCGGACCCGCCCCGGAAGGAGGGGAAGGCGGCCAAGCGGCCGGCCCGCGGATGAGGCGGCGGGCGGCGCCCGGACGCCGGGGCTCCGAGGTCCCGGCGCCGCCCCGGCCCGCGACGACCACCGTTCCGGGCCCCGTGATAACACGGTGACGGGACGCGCCCCCTCGTGCGACCATCGTGGGGTCGGCGCCGCGCGGGACACGGGAATCTCCCGGGGTACCCGGGCGTTGACCCTCACGAGCGGCCTCGCCGGGCCGCCGTACCGACGCCGTCACGGCACACCCATCGACGTAAGGATCCAATGACCTCCTCTTCTTCCCCTTCCCAGGACGCCAAGCGCATGGCGCACGCCTACCCCGAGGGTCTTCGGGCCGATGCCCTGATGGAAGAGGACGTCGCCTGGAGCCACGAGATCGACGGAGAGCGGGACGGCGACCAGTTCGACCGTTCCGAGCGCGCGGCCCTGCGCCGCGTGGCGGGTCTGTCCACCGAGCTGGAGGACGTCACCGAGGTCGAGTACCGACAGCTCCGCCTGGAGCGGGTCGTGCTCGTCGGCGTATGGACCACCGGCACCGTGCAGGACGCCGACAACTCCCTCGCGGAGCTGGCCGCCCTCGCGGAGACCGCGGGCGCGCTCGTGCTCGACGGTGTCATCCAGCGCCGCGACAAGCCCGACGCGGCCACCTACATCGGCTCCGGCAAGGCCCTGGAGCTGCGCGACATCGTCCTGGAGACGGGCGCGGACACCGTGATCTGCGACGGTGAGCTGAGCCCCGGCCAGCTGATCCAGCTGGAGGACGTCGTCAAGGTCAAGGTCATCGACCGCACCGCCCTGATCCTGGACATCTTCGCCCAGCACGCCAAGTCCCGGGAGGGCAAGGCGCAGGTCGCGCTCGCGCAGATGCAGTACATGCTGCCGAGGCTGCGCGGCTGGGGTCAGTCGCTGTCCCGGCAGATGGGTGGTGGCCGCGGCGGCCTCGCCACCCGTGGCCCCGGTGAGACCAAGATCGAGACGGACCGGCGGCGGATCCGCGAGAAGATGGCGAAGATGCGCCGGGAGATCGCGGAGATGAAGACGGGCCGTGAGATCAAGCGCCAGGAGCGCCGGCGCAACAAGGTGCCCTCGGTCGCCATCGCGGGCTACACCAACGCCGGCAAGTCCTCCCTGCTCAACCGGCTCACCGGCGCGGGCGTCCTGGTCGAGAACGCGCTGTTCGCGACCCTGGACCCGACCGTGCGCCGCGCGGAGACCCCGAGCGGCCGCCTGTACACGCTCGCGGACACCGTCGGCTTCGTCCGGCACCTGCCCCACCACCTGGTCGAGGCGTTCCGCTCCACCATGGAGGAGGTCGGCGACTCCGACCTGATCCTGCACGTCGTGGACGGCTCGCACCCGGTCCCCGAGGAGCAGCTCGCCGCCGTGCGCGAGGTGATCCGGGACGTCGGCGCCACCGACGTGCCCGAGATCGTCGTCATCAACAAGGCGGACGCGGCCGACCCGCTGGTCCTCCAGCGGCTGCTGCGCGTCGAGAAGCGCTCCATCGCGGTCTCGGCCCGCACCGGCCAGGGCATCGCCGAGCTGCTCGCGCTCATCGACGAGGAGCTGCCCCGCCCCTCGGTCGAGGTCGAGGCGCTGGTGCCGTACACCCACGGCAAGCTCGTGGCCCGCGCCCACACCGAGGGCGAGGTGATCTCCGAGGAGCACACCGCGGAGGGCACCCTGCTCAAGGTCCGGGTGCACGAGGAACTGGCGGCGGACCTCGCGCCGTACACGGCGGTCTCCGCGGCCTGAGCCACGGCAGCACGCGCGAAGGCCCGCCACCCCCCTCGGGGGCGGCGGGCCTTCGCCGTGACGCCGTGCGCGGCTCAGCCGGTCACTGCCCGGCGAACTTGTCGCTCACGGACTTGTACACGCCCTTGGCCACGTCGCCGAGGCGGGGACCCGCCAGCCAGCCGGACGTCACCGGGCCGATCGAGGTGTTGGACACCAGCTCCGGCTTGCCGTCCGAGCCGGTCTCCACCCAGCCGCCGCCGGACGCGCCACCGGTCATCGTGCAGCCGATCCGGTACATCGTCGGGTCGTCCTGGTTGAGCGAGAGCCGGCCCGGCCTGTCCTGGCACTGGTAGAGCAGCTGGCCGTCGTACGGCGGCGCCGCCGGGTAGCCCGAGGCCGTCATGTGCCGCACCTTCGGCACGGCCGGCGCGTCGAAGTCCACCGGCAGCGCTCCGCCGACGGTCTCCTCCAGCGACTTGCCGCCGTTGCCCTGCTCCGGCGTCACATGGATGACCGCGAAGTCGTACGGGGCGCCGTCGCCGCCGGTCTCGCCGCCCTTGTCGATCCACTGCTGGGAGGTCTGCGCCGCGTCCGCCCACCAGACGCCGTACGGCGCGATCTGCTCCCGGGTGGCGTTCTGCAACTGGTCGACCGACTTGGCCGCGTTGTTGTACGACGGCACGAAGGCGAGGTTGCGGTACCAGCCGCCGCTCTTGCCCGCGTGCACGCAGTGGCCCGCCGTCCACACGAGGTTGGACTTGCCGGGGTGCGCGGGGTCCTCCACGACCGTGCCCGAGCAGACCATGTGGCCCTCGGGGGAGTCGAAGAACACCTTGCCCGAGGTGGCCGCGTTGGCGTGGTACGGCGCCGCGACCTGCCGCGCCTGCACCGGCTGCGGCGTCGGGTCGGTCACGCCCTGGTCACCGGAGATGTCGTTGTCGTCGACGCCCTTGTCGGGGTCGCCCGCGTGCCGCATCCGGTTCGGGTCCCACAGGCCCTTGATGATCGGGTTGATGAAGTCGTTGGCCTCGCGCAGCCAGTCCTTGCGGTTCCAGTCCTTCCAGGCGCCGTTCTTCCACTTGTCGATGTCGATCCCGTGTTCCTTCAGCTTCTGCCGCAGGTCGTCCGGGATCTTGATCTTGCCGTCGCCGGTGCCGGCCGCGGCGGCGGAGGCGGACGGGTTGCCGTCGGCTTGGTCGCCGCCGCAGGCGGTGGCGGTCAGCGCCAGCGCGGAGGCGAGGGCGACCGCCGCCAGCGAGGTCGAGGCGCGGCGGGTGCGGGCGCCCCTTTCTCGCGGGCTGGTGGACGACGGCCGTATGGATCGCATGTTCTTGACTCCCCGTGTGGTGACGGAACTTCGGCGCGCGGCCATGGCATCGGCGGCCCTCCCACGGAGAGTTCGGGCCGGTCCCATGACCTTTCGGAACGGCATCACACCCTATGCGGTCGGCATGCGGGACTTCCGCCGGAACGGCAACGGTTTCGCTACGAGCGGTGTCCCGGCCGCCACATCGATCCGGGGTCAGGCCGTGACCCCGTGGTGCGGTGCGCGGTTGTAGGAGGCGGGGGGTCCGCTGCCTGCCCCGGTCCCCGTGGAGCAACTCGCCTGTCTACAGCGGGAGGACAGCCAGCCGTGGCCGTGACCGAGTCGTTGGCGGAAGAAGCGCACGGACCGGCGGGTGCCGTGCACGAGGGGATCCTGCGCCGCCAGTCGGCGCGCGAGTCCTCGGCGCGCACCTACGCACGGGCCCTGCCCATCGTGCCCGTGCGGGCGCGCGGGCTGACCATCGAGGGCGCGGACGGCCGCCGCTACCTGGACTGCCTCTCCGGCGCGGGCACCCTCGCGCTCGGCCACAACCACCCGGTGGTGCTGGAGGCCGTCCGCCAAGTCCTCGACTCCGGCGCGCCGTTGTCGGTCCTGGACCTCGCGACGCCGGTCAAGGACGCGTTCATCACCGAGTTGTTCCAGACCCTCCCGCCGGACCTCGCCGGGCGGGCGCGGGTGCAGTTCTGCGGGCCGGCCGGGACGGACGCGGTCGAGGCCGCGCTCAAGCTGGTCCGGGCCGCGACGGGGCGCACCGGCGTCCTCGCCTTCACCGGGGCGTACCACGGCATGACCGCGGGCGCGCTGGCCGTCTCCGGCGGCGCTCCCGAGGTGCAGGTGGCCCGGCTGCCCTATCCGCAGGACTACCGCTGCCCCTTCGGCGTCGGCGGCCCCCACGGGGCCGAACTCGCCGCGCGCTGGACCGAATCCCTCCTCGACGACCCCAAGTCGGGCGTCCCGCTGCCCGCCGGGATGATCCTCGAACCGGTCCAGGGCGAGGGCGGGGTGCTCCCGGCCCCGGACGACTGGCTGCGCCGTATGCGCCGCGTCACCGCGGACCGCTCCATCCCCCTGATCGCCGACGAGATCCAGACCGGCGTCGGCCGCACCGGCGCCTTCTGGGCCGTCGACCACAGCGGCATCACCCCCGACGTCATGGTCCTGTCCAAAGCCGTCGGCGGCAGCCTCCCGCTGGCCGTCATCGTCTACCGCGACGACCTCGACCTGTGGCGACCGGGCGCGCACGCGGGCACGTTCCGCGGCAACCAGCTGGCGATGGCGGCGGGCACCGCGACGCTGGCGTTCGTCCGGGAGAACGGGCTGGCGGAACGGGCGGGCCGGCTCGGTGCGCGGATGACGGAGCGACTGCGCGCGGACCTCGGCGGCTTGGCGTGCGTCGGGGAGGTGCGGGGGCGGGGGCTGATGATCGGGGTGGAGATGGTGCGGCCGGAGCCGGACGGGCCGGATGGCGAAGGGCCGGCCGCCCGGGTCCCGGAGGCGGCGGCCGGCGGGTGGTCCGCGGGCCGCGGCGCGGGGGTGAGGCGGCCCGGCGAGGGGTCCGCCGGGCAGGGCCCGGACGCGGCGTCGCCGCTCGACGCGTGGTCCGCCGGCCCCGTCCCCGGTGCGGCTCGTACCGCCGGGGGTCCCGACCCGCACGGGACGCCGCCCGGCCCCGCCCCCGCTCCCCGCCCCGCCGCCCCCGAACTCGCCCGAGCCGTCCAGCGCGAGTGCCTGCGGCGGGGGCTCATCGTGGAACTCGGCGGCCGGCACTCCTGCGTGGTGCGGCTGCTGCCGCCGCTGACGATCAGCGACGAGCAGGCGGCGGCCGTGGTGGACCGGCTGACCGACGCGGTGGGGGCGGTGGCCCGGGAGGACGGGACACGGGGACCGCACGCGGCACGGGGACACGATCCCGCCCCGCTGTGACCGGCACGGCAGCCGTACCCGACCGGCCCCACCGCCGAGGCCGCCGGGACGGTCGAGCGGGCCGGCCTGAAGACCCCTCCCGCGCGCAGCAACCGCCGTTCCCCCGACACCGCCGGCCTCCGGCCCCGCCGAACCGCCCCGCACCCCCCGAGGAGCCGTCTTGAACGCCACCCCCACCCCCGACGGCCGTTCCGGCGGTCCCGACGAACACGGGGCCGGCGCCCCGTTCGCCGAGGCGGTACCGCGGCAGCGCACGCGGGTCCCGGATCCGACCCGGCCGACCGGGCCCGGGGCGGAGCCGCTGGACGATCCCGACGCCGGGACCGCGGCGCGGGCCGCCGCCGTGGAGAACCTGTTGCGCTGCTGGGTACGGGAGACCGGGCTGCGCGCTCCGGTGACCGGCACCCTGCGCATCGCGCTGCCCGCCAGCGGTACGTGCCTGCTCGCACCGGTCCGGTACTGGTCCCCGACCGGCTGGCACCGCTTCGGACCGCCCCGGTTCGCCGACGCGCCCGACTCCGCGCCGGCCGTGGACGCCGCCACCCTCGCCGCGCTGCTCGCCCGGGAGAGCGCGGGCGACGACGGGGACCTCGTGGCGAGGGTGGCCGACTCCCTCCGGCGCACCGCCACCTTCGTCCGCGACCGGCGCGCACACCCCGCCGACGGCCCCGACCTCTTCCTCGGCGCCGAACAGGCCCTCCTCCTCGGCCACCCCCTGCACCCCACCCCCAAGAGCCGCGAGGGCCTGACCGAGGAGGAGACCCCCCACTACTCACCGGAGTCGCGCGGCTCCTTCCCGCTGCACTGGATGGCCGTGGCCCCCGCGCTGCTCGCCACCGACTCGGCCTGGACCGAGCGCGGCCGCCTCGTCCCCGCCGACCACCTCGCCCGGCGTCTCGCCGGCACCGCCCTGCCCCTGCCCGACGGGTACACCGCGCTCCCGCTGCACCCCTGGCAGGCCCGCGAGGTACGGCACCGCGCCCCCGTCGCCGCGCTGCTCGACGCGGGACTCCTCAGGGACCTCGGTCCGCACGGCCCCGCCTGGCACCCCACCTCCTCCGTGCGCACCGTGTACCGCTCCGGCGCTCCCGCCATGCTCAAGCTGTCGCTCGGCCTGCGCATCACCAACTCCCGCCGGGAGAACCTGCGCAAGGAACTCCGGCGCGGGGTAGAGGTGCACCGGCTGCTGCGCACGGGACTGTTCCCGCAGTGGCGGGCCGTCCACCCCCGCTTCGACATCGTGCGCGACCCGGCGTGGCTCGCCGTGGACGACCCCGACGGTCTGCCGCTGCCCGGACTCGACGTCGTGATCCGGCACAACCCCTTCACCCCGGCCGACGACGTCGGCTGTCTCGCCGGACTGGTCTCGCCCCGGCCGCTCGCCGAAGCCGCCCCCCGCGCCGACCCCGGGCCCACCCCCGGCACCCGTCCCACCGGCCCCTTTGCGCCCATGCGGTCCCGGCTCTCCCATCTCCTCGGGCGCCTCGCCACCCGCACCGGCCGCCCCCTCCCCGCCGTCGCCACGGAATGGTTCCTGCGCTACCTGGAGCAGGTCGTCCGCCCCGTTCTCTGGCTGGACGCCGAGGCGGGCATCGCCCTCGAAGCCCACCAGCAGAACACCCTCGTCCTGCTCGACCACGACGGCTGGCCCGCGGGCGGCCGCTACCGGGACAACCAGGGCTACTACTTCCGCGCCTCCCGCCGCGCCGAACTCGACGCCCGGCTGCCCGGGATCGGCGAGCACAGCGACACCTTCGTCTCCGACGAGGTCACCGACGAGCGCTTCGCCTACTACCTCGCGGTCAACAACGTCTTCGGCCTGATCGGTGCCCTCGGCTCCCAGCACCTCGCCGACGAGCGGCTTCTCCTCGCCGCGTTCCGCCGCTTCCTCACCGGCCTCGCCACCGGCCCCGCGGCCCTGCGCACCCCCCTGCCCGCCCGGCTGCTCGACTCGCCCGTCCTGCGCTGCAAGGCCAACCTGCTGACCAGGCTCCACGGGCTGGACGAACTCGTCGGCCCGGTCGACACCCAGTCCGTGTACGTCACCATCGCCAACCCCCTTCACCCGTAAGGCCCTTTCTCAGCGCAGAGAGGAACCCGCCGTGCCGCCCACCGACGTGCGCACCGCCCCCACCGAGTTCCTGGACCTCTTCACCGACGGGACCACCGAGTTCACCGGCCGGACAGCCGAGTTCACCGATGGGACCACTGAGTTCACCGGCCGGGCCGCGGAGTTCACCGGCCGGTCCGCGGAGTTCGCCAACGACGCCCTCGACGGCCTCCACGCCTGGGGGCCGGCGCGAACCCCCGTCGGCACCTTCCGGCTGACGCCCGTGCGCCTCGACCGGGACCTGCCGCTCGTGCACCGCTGGATGAACGACCCCGCCGTCGCCGAGTTCTGGGAGCTGGCCGGTCCCCGGCACCGCACGGCCGGCCACCTGCGCGCCCAACTCGACGGCGACGGCCGCAGCGTGCCCTGCCTCGGTGTCCTGGACGGCACCCCGATGAGCTACTGGGAGATCTACCGGGCCGACCTCGATCCCCTGGCCCTGCACTACCCCGTGCTGCCCCACGACACCGGCATCCACCTGCTCCTCGGCGCGGCAGGCGACCGCGGCCGGGGGCTCGGCTCCGCCCTGCTCAGGGCCGTGGCCGACCTCGTGCTCGACCGGCGCCCCGCCTGCGCCCGCGTCGTGGCCGAACCCGATCACCGCAACACGCCGTCCCTCGCCGCGTTCCTCGGCGCGGGTTTCCGGTACGCGGCCGAGGTCGAGCTGCCCGGCAAGCGGGCCGCGCTCATGATCCGGGACCGGGTGCTGCGCGATGTGCTGTAGCGTCGAGTGAGCGGGGTCTCACCATGGGTGTGAACCGCCTCCGTTTGTCGGTCCCGGGCCGTAGGGTGGTCGGGCTATGACGAAGCCCTCCCTCCCCGAACTCCTGCACGCCGCCGTCGCCGCGGTCGGCGGCACGGAGCGCCCCGGCCAGGTGACCATGGCCGAATCGGTCGCCGAGGCGATCGACGACGGATCCCACCTGCTGGTCCAGGCCGGCACCGGCACCGGAAAGTCGCTGGGCTACCTCGTGCCCGCGCTCGCGCACGGGGAGAGAGTCGTCGTCGCGACGGCCACCCTCGCCCTCCAGCGCCAGCTGGTGGAGCGCGACCTGCCGCGCACCGTCGACGCCCTGCACCCGCTGCTGCGCCGCCGCCCCGAGTTCGCCATGCTCAAGGGCCGCTCCAACTACCTGTGCCTGCACCGGTTGCACGAAGGCATGCCGCAGGACGAGGAGGACGGCCTCTTCGACCAGTTCGAGGCCGCCGTGCCCACCAGCAAGCTGGGCCAGGACCTGCTGCGGCTGCGCGACTGGTCCGACGAGACGGAGACCGGCGACCGGGACGACCTCACCCCGGGTGTCTCGGACCGCGCCTGGGCGCAGGTGTCGGTGTCCTCGCGGGAGTGCCTGGGCGCCACCAAGTGCGCGTACGGCGCCGAGTGCTTCGCGGAGGCGGCCCGCGAGCGCGCCAAGCTCGCCGAGGTCGTCGTCACCAACCACGCGCTGCTGGCCATCGACGCCATCGAGGGCGCCCCGGTGCTGCCCCAGCACGAGGTGCTGATCGTGGACGAGGCCCATGAACTCGTCTCCCGGGTCACCGGTGTCGCCACCGGCGAACTGACCCCCGGCCAGGTCAACCGCGCCGTGCGCCGCGCCGCGAAACTGGTCAACGAGAAGGCGGCCGACCAGCTCCAGACCGCCGCCGAGGGCTTCGAGCGGCTGATGGAGCTGGCCCTGCCGGGCCGCCTGGAGGAGATCCCGGAGGACCTCGGCTACGCCCTGATGACCCTGCGGGACGCCTCCCGTACGGTCATCTCCGCCATCGGCGCCACCCGCGACAAGTCCGTCCAGGACGAGGACGCCGTCCGCAAGCAGGCCCTGGCCTCGGTCGAGACGGTCCACGACGTGGCGGAGCGGGTGCTGAACGGCTCGGAGTGGGACGTCGTCTGGTACGAGCGGCACGACCGCTTCGGCGCCTCCCTGCGCATCGCCCCCATGTCGGTCTCGGGCCTGCTCCGCGAGAAGCTGTTCGCCGACCGCGCCGTCGTCCTCACCTCCGCGACCCTCAAGCTGGGCGGTGACTTCAACGGCGTCGGCGCCTCCCTGGGCCTCGGCCCCGAGGGCGTCGAGGGCGAGGACCTGCCGCAGTGGAAGGGGGTCGACGTCGGCTCCCCCTTCGACTACCGCAAGCAGGGCATCCTGTACGTCGCCAAGCATCTGGCCCGCCCCGCGCGGGACGGCGAGCGCGGCGACATGCTCGACGAGCTCACCGAGCTGATCCAGGCGGCCGGGGGCCGTACCCTCGGGCTGTTCTCCTCCATGCGGGCCGCCCAGCTCGCCGCGGAGGAGCTGCGCTCGCGGATCCCGGAGTACCCGATCCTGCTCCAGGGCGAGGAGACGCTCGGCGAGCTGATCAAGAACTTCGCGGCCGACCCGAAGACCTGTCTCTTCGGCACGCTGTCGCTGTGGCAGGGCGTGGACGTACCAGGGCCCAGCTGTCAGCTGGTCGTCATGGACAAGATCCCGTTCCCGCGCCCCGACGATCCGCTGATGAGCGCCCGCCAGAAGGCGGTGGAGGACGCGGGCGGCAACGGCTTCATGGCGGTGGCCGCCACTCACGCGGCCCTGCTGATGGCGCAGGGCGCCGGCCGTCTCGTCCGCGCGTCGGGGGACCGGGGCGTGGTCGCCGTACTGGACCAGCGGCTGGCGACGGCGCGCTACGGCGGATACCTCAAGGCGTCCCTGCCGGACTTCTGGTACACCACGGACCCCCACCAGGTCCGCAGGTCGCTCTCGGCGATCGACGCGGCGGCGAAGCAGGCGGAGGCCGAGTGAGCGGGAGGCGCCCGAGCGTGCCCTGAGAAACGGGCAGGGCCCCGGAACCGGCGCAGGGGTTCCGGGGCCCGGTCAGGGAGCGAGCGGGTCCGCTCGCCGCGGGCGTCAGACGCGCCGCAGTACGGCGACCACCTTGCCCAGGATGGTGGCGTCGTCGCCGGGGATCGGCTCGTAGGCCGCGTTGTGCGGGAGGAGCCAGACGTGGCCGTCCTCGCGCTTGAAGCGCTTCACCGTGGCCTCGCCGTCCAGCATGGCGGCCACGATGTCGCCGTTCTCCGCGACCGGCTGGCGACGGACGGTGACCCAGTCGCCGTCGCAGATCGCGGCCTCGATCATGGAGTCGCCGACGACCTTGAGGACGAACAGCTCACCGTCGCCGACGAGCTGGCGGGGGAGGGGGAAGACGTCCTCGACGGACTCCTCCGCGAGGATCGGGCCACCGGCGGCGATCCGGCCGACCAGCGGGACGTACGACGCGGCGGGCTTGCCGCTGGTGTCCGTGGGCTGCACCGACACCGCCTGGTCGGAACCGCGCACCTCGTAGGCGCGCGGGCGGTGCGGGTCGCGACGCAGGAAGCCCTTGCGCTCCAGTGCCATCAGCTGGTGTGCCACGGAGGAGGTGCTGGAGAGGCCGACGGCCTGGCCGATCTCGCGCATCGACGGCGGGTATCCGCGCCGCTGCACGGAGTCCCTGATGACCTCGATCACCCGGCGCTGCCGGTCGGTGAGTCCGGAGCTGTCCGCCCGGATGCCTGGAGGTCGGCCCGGCAGGGAGCGCCGCTGCCCCTCGGGATTCGTGGCTTCGTTCATCGCGTGTACCGGCTCGACTCGGCCCTGGGAGCGGTCCTGGGCGGTGATGGTGGCACTGTCTGCGGTGGTGGTCACGTCGGCCCCTCTCGATGGTCTCCCTGCTGGACAACGGTAGTTGCTTTCGAAAGGTTGCGCCAAACACACGTTCGAGTGAAAAAGTGCGATTCACCTGTTGCGATCGCGTGCTTGGGTGTATGGCTGACGCGGCATCCGGCGGGCGAAAGCGTTCATTGTGGGTCGTTGTACTCTTTCCCGCCGGGGTTGTCGGCCTCGTGGGCGCTTCCCCATCCTGCCATCCGGGACCCGGTCCGCCGGGACGAGGGGTCCGTTCTGCGCCGGAGTCCTACGCGTCCTCCGTGCGGCGCCCACGGTATCTCCGCAAGCGTCACGGCGACACGGTTGTGCGCCCGCGTGTCCCCGCGGCCCGGTGTCCGCCGTGCTCCGGCGGGCGAGTGCCGGGGGCCGGCCTCGGGCTGTCCGGATGGCCGCGCGGGCGCTTCGGACGGCGGTGAGGGCGCTTCGGGCGCCGTTCTCCCTCGACACGCGCCCCGGCCTCGGCGAATGGGCCGATCCCCACATCTAGTGGTTGGATGGCTACAGCGGCCCACAAGTTGTGGTGACCTCGGTCGGGGGCGGCTCCACGATCGCCTATGCTTAGGGCTGCTTCGCGGGGCCCCTGGGGCTCGGCGAGGCTGTTGAGTCTGCTGTGAGGAGGGTTGGAGATCATGCACTGCCCCTTCTGCAGGCACCCCGACAGCCGTGTGGTCGACAGTCGTACGACCGACGACGGCACGTCGATCCGCAGGCGCCGCCAGTGCCCCGACTGCTCCCGTCGTTTCACGACCGTGGAGACGTGCTCGCTCATGGTGGTGAAGCGGTCCGGGGTCACCGAGCCCTTCAGCCGTACCAAGGTCATCAACGGCGTGCGCAAGGCATGCCAGGGACGGCCTGTCACCGAGGACGCGCTCGCCCAGCTCGGCCAGCGGGTCGAGGAGGCGGTGCGGGCCACCGGGAGCGCCGAGCTGACCACCCATGACGTGGGTCTGGCCATACTCGGTCCGCTGCAGGAGCTCGACCTCGTCGCCTACCTGCGGTTCGCCTCGGTCTACCGGGCGTTCGACTCGCTCGAGGACTTCGAGGCCGCGATCGCGGAGCTGAGGCAGGCGACGCACGGCCCCGCCGCGGGCGAGGCGGACGGGACGGCCGCGGGGAGCCAGGAAGACGAACGCGGGACCGGCGGGACCACCCAGGTCCCCCAGCCCGCGCACGCCGCCGACTGACCGGCGCGCGGAGACGGGGAGAGGGCCCCGACTCCAGCCGCGAGGCGGCGACCGAAGACCTGTTGCGGGTGGCAGCTGAGGGTGCCCGCAACACCAGACAGAACACCGTGCCACGGGAACAATCGGGGCACTTCAGGGCGTTTTTGCCCGTACAGGGAGGCGGCATGACAGAGACGGCGAGCGGTCCGGCACGAGGTTCCCGAGCCAAGGGCGGCAAGGCGGGATCCAAGGGACTGCACATCGAGCGCATCCACACCACCCCCGGCGTACACCCGTACGACGAGGTCGAGTGGGTGAGCCGTGACGTCGTCATGACCAACTGGCGCGACGGCTCGGTCAACTTCGAGCAGCGTGGCGTCGAGTTCCCCGACTTCTGGTCGGTGAACGCGGTCAACATCGTCACCAGCAAGTACTTCCGCGGTGCCGTCGGCACCCCGCAGCGCGAGACCGGCCTCAGGCAGCTGATCGACCGCATCGTGAAGACGTACCGGAAGGCCGGTGAGGACCACAAGTACTTCGCCTCGCCCGCGGACGCGGAGATCTTCGAGCACGAGCTGGCCTACGCGCTGCTGCACCAGATCTTCAGCTTCAACAGCCCGGTCTGGTTCAACGTCGGCACCTCGCAGCCCCAGCAGGTCTCGGCCTGCTTCATCCTGTCCGTCGACGACTCCATGGAGTCGATCCTCGACTGGTACAAGGAAGAGGGCATGATCTTCAAGGGCGGTTCCGGCGCCGGCCTGAACCTCTCCCGCATCCGCTCCTCCAAGGAGCTGCTCTCCTCCGGCGGCAACGCCTCCGGCCCGGTCTCCTTCATGCGCGGCGCCGACGCCTCCGCCGGCACCATCAAGTCCGGTGGTGCCACCCGCCGCGCGGCGAAGATGGTCGTGCTCGACGTCGACCACCCCGACATCGAGGACTTCATCGAGACCAAGGTCAAGGAGGAGGAGAAGATCCGCGTCCTGCGCGACGCGGGCTTCGACATGGACCTGGGCGGGGACGACATCACCTCCGTCCAGTACCAGAACGCCAACAACTCGGTCCGCGTGAACGACGAGTTCATGAAGGCCGTCGAGGCGGGCGGCGAGTTCGGGCTGCGCGCCCGGATGACCGGCGAGGTCATCGAGCAGGTGGACGCCAAGGCGCTCTTCCGCAAGATCGCCGAGGCCGCGTGGGCCTGCGCCGACCCGGGCATCCAGTACGACGACACGATCAACAACTGGCACACCTGCCCCGAGTCCGGCCGGATCACCGCGTCGAACCCGTGCAGCGAGTACATGCACCTGGACAACACGTCCTGCAACCTGGCCTCGCTGAACCTGATGAAGTTCCTGAAGGACGACGGCCAGGGCCACCAGTCCTTCGAGACCGAGCGCTTCCAGCAGGTCGTCGAGCTGGTCATCACCGCGATGGACATCTCGATCTGCTTCGCCGACTTCCCGACCCAGAAGATCGGCGAGAACACCCGCGCCTTCCGCCAGCTGGGCATCGGCTACGCCAACCTCGGCGCCCTGCTGATGGCCACCGGCCACGCGTACGACTCCGAGGGCGGCCGCGCCCTGGCCGGCGCCATCACCTCCCTGATGACGGGCACCGCCTACCGCCGTTCCGCCGAACTGGCCTCCGTCGTCGGCACGTACGACGGCTACGCCCGCAACGCCGACGCCCACAAGCGGGTCATGCGGCAGCACGCCGACGCCAACGGCAAGGCCGTCCGCATGGACGACCTGGACACCCCGGTGTGGGCCGCCGCGACGGAGGCGTGGCAGGACGTGGTCCGCCTCGGTGAGAAGAACGGCTTCCGCAACTCCCAGGCGTCCGTACTCGCCCCGACCGGCACCATCGGTCTGGCGATGTCCTGCGACACCACCGGTGTCGAGCCCGACCTCGCGCTCGTGAAGTTCAAGAAGCTCGTCGGCGGCGGCTCGATGCAGATCGTCAACGGCACCGTGCCGCAGGCCCTGCGCCGCCTGGGCTACCAGGAGGAGCAGATCGAGGCGGTCGTCGCCCACATCGCCGAGAACGGCAACGTGATCGACGCCCCCGGTCTCAAGCAGGAGCACTACGAGGTGTTCGACTGCGCCATGGGCGAGCGGGCCATCTCCCCGATGGGCCACGTCCGCATGATGGCCGCGATCCAGCCGTGGATCTCCGGCGCCATCTCCAAGACGGTCAACATGCCGGAGACGGCGACCGTCGAGGAGGTCGAGGAGATCTACTACGAGGCCTGGAAGCTCGGCGTCAAGGCGCTCGCGATCTACCGCGACAACTGCAAGGTCGGCCAGCCGCTCTCCGCCAAGAAGAAGGAGGACGAGAAGGCCGAGATCGCGGAGAAGGCCGAGGGCACGATCCGTACCGCGGTCGAGAAGGTCGTCGAGTACCGCCCGGTCCGCAAGCGCCTCCCGAAGGGTCGTCCCGGCATCACCACGTCGTTCACCGTCGGCGGCGCCGAGGGTTACATGACCGCCAACTCCTACCCGGACGACGGCCTGGGCGAGGTCTTCCTGAAGATGTCCAAGCAGGGCTCGACCCTCGCGGGCATGATGGACGCCTTCTCCATCGCGGTCTCGGTCGGCCTCCAGTACGGCGTGCCGCTGGAGACGTACGTCTCGAAGTTCACCAACATGCGCTTCGAGCCGGCCGGCATGACGGACGACCCGGACGTGCGGATGGCGCAGTCCATCGTGGACTACATCTTCCGCCGCCTGGCGCTGGACTTCCTGCCCTTCGAGACCCGCTCCGCGCTCGGCATCCACTCCGCCGAGGAGCGCCAGCGGCACCTGGAGACCGGTTCCTACGAGCAGTCCCTCGACGATGACGAGGTCGACGTCGAGGGCCTGGCCCAGTCGGCGCCGCGCGCGCAGGAGCCGAAGGCCATCGCGGTCCCGAAGGCCGAGGCCGGGTCCGCCGAGCCGGCCCCGAAGCAGGCCCACACCAGCGCCGAACTGGTGGAGATGCAGCTGGGCATCCAGGCCGACGCCCCGCTCTGCTTCTCCTGCGGCACCAAGATGCAGCGCGCCGGTTCCTGCTACATCTGCGAGGGCTGCGGCTCGACGAGCGGCTGCAGCTGACGCTCCCCGAGCGGCACGCCGAAGCGAGGGGCGCCGGCCTTCGGGCCGGCGCCCCTCGCCGTCGTCCGCGGACAGGGACGGGTCCGCCGTCCGCCGCCGAGCGGGACGCCGCGGTAGCACCCGGATCGCCGGCCGCCTCGTTCGAACAGGCGCCGCGGCTGCACCGGCCGGGGCCCGAGGACGGGCCCCGGGGCGTACGGCACCTTCCACGACGTCCGCATCCCGACTCACCTCGGGCTCGTGGTGGCGCGCGCCGGGAGGAGCCGAGGCCCGGCTCGTCGAGCGGGTCGCCACGTGGGGGGCAGTCCACGTCGTGGAGGCGCTGTGCCGACGGGACGGTCCGGCCGTCCGGCGGTGGCCGCCGGGCGGGGCCCGCGCCGGAGACTTCCTCGACGGGCACTTCGCGGGCGGGGCGCCACGGCCGCGTGGCTCCACGCGGCGATCGGGAGTCCGGTGCCGACGTCGAGACGACCGACCGCGCCGGCCGGCCGCCGCGCGCGACGAGGGATCGCGGAGGGACGGGGCGCCTCCTCGCCCGCTCCCCGCACCCGCGCGGTCCTCGCGGCGCCCCCGTGCCGCGGGCTCGCGCGGTCCGGCGGTCGGGCCGTACCTCATGGGCGCCCTGCCCGCCGAGCGCCTCGGCGCGACGCCTGCCGAGGCCGCCGGGCGCACCGCGGAGCAGCGCGAGGAGATCCGCGCGCGGCACGTCCGCGTGCCCGACCGCGACGCGTGGACGCGGGTCGCGGTCGGCGCTCGCGCGGCGGGGCGGGCGGACGCGGTGGCCCGCGGAGCACCGGGCGCCGGAGCCGGGACCGCGGTGCCCGCTGCGCACCGGAGGGGGCGCGGGGCGCCGGTCCCCTGGCCGGCGCCCCGCGTCAGTGGGCGCGGCCCATGACGCGGGTGAAGGTCTCCGGGTCCTCGTGGAAACCGCGGACACCGGGGTGGAAGATCCACTCGCCGGAGTCGTTGCGGACGAACTCGGCGATGGTGGCGGCCGTGGCGTCGTGCACCGAGGTGAAGTCGTCCTCGGACAGGACGGTGTAGCCCTCGCGCACGCGCATCGCCGGGTTGAGCACGCCCGCGAACGTCCGGGGAGCGGGCTGCTGTTGGATGACGACGCCCACCACCACACGGGCGAAGCGCTCGCTGAGCCGGTCGACCTCCAGGGTCATGACCTCGTCCCAGCCGAAGCCCCGGCCGTCGGTGCTGTCGCGGTTGAGGAAGATCGTGCCGTCGGGCGAACGGCTGTCGAAGTGCACCAGGTAGGCCGGGGCGCCGTACGGGTCGCGCGTCTCGAACGTCGCGGCGATGATGTCGAGATCGGTGGGCGCCGTACCCGCGGGACTGGGGTCCCATTTGACTGCGACCTCGACCTTGCGCATCCCCTTGCTGAAACCGGTCACCGGGCCTCCCCTTCCCTGTGGACACCACGTCCCCAACTCCCGTGCGGTCGAGGATCCTTGCCCATCGTGCCACGTACCCGGGCCCCCGCGCGCGGACGAACTCCACCGGAGCGTGACCGGCGCCACGCCCGGTGGCCTTACGATGGCGCGGTGCTGGTCAAGTGGATTCGCTGCACCGTGGTGGACCGCCGGGGGTTCGAGCGGGGGCAGCGGAAATGGGCGGGGCTCCCGGGAGAGCCGGGCTTCCGGGGACAGGGCGGGGGCTGGAGCCGGCGGCGGCCGGAGGTGGCGCACATCGTCGCCTTCTGGGAGAGCCGCGCCTTCTACGACTCCTTCATGGCCCGCTCCCACGACCGGCTGGCGGCCGCCCAGGTCGGCACCTTCAAGGACGCCCAGGTCAAACTGTTCGAGTACCGCTTCGACGTGAAGACCGGCTTCGAGCCCCGCTTCACCGACGCCGACCTGCTCAGGCTCGCCCTGTGCCGGGTCCACGAGGAGCGGGTCGAACACTTCACCCTCATGCAGGAGAAGGTCTGGAACCCCGCCATGGCGGGCTCGCCCGGCATGATCCGCGGCATGTTCGCCGAGGCCCCCGAGCAGGAGTTCCTGATCCTGTCGATGTGGCGGGCGGCCGCCGAGCACGGCAAGTACCGCACCGAACGGGTGGAGCGCCTCGCCCTGCGCGCCCAGACCGAGGCCGACATCGCGGCCCTCTCCGGCGACATCGTGGACCTGGAGCCGACCTGGACGGTCTAGCACCGGGAAGCCGGCCGGCCCGGAAGCCGAACCTGTGATTTACGCCGTACAAGACCGGTACGGGTGCTCGGTCCGCGGCGGCTCGCTCTAGGGTTTCGGCATGGCACGACCACGGCGCATCGTCCTTGTCCGGCACGGCGAGTCGACCGGGAACACCGACGACTCCGTGTACGAGCGCGAACCGGACCACGCCCTGGCGCTGACCGAGCTCGGCCGGCGGCAGGCCGAGGAGACCGGCGAACGCCTCCAGGAGCTGTTCGGCTCCGAACGCGTGAGCGTGTACGTCTCCCCCTACCGCCGTACCCACGAGACCCTCCGCGCCTTCCGGCTCGACCCCGACCTCATACGCGTCCGCGAGGAGCCCCGGCTGCGCGAGCAGGACTGGGGAAACTGGCAGGACCGCGACGACGTACGCCTGCAGAAGGCGTACCGGGACGCCTACGGCCACTTCTTCTTCCGGTTCCCGCAGGGCGAGTCCGGCGCCGACGTCTACGACCGGGTCGGCGGCTTCCTGGAGAGTCTTTTCCGCAGCTTCGAGGCCCCCGACCACCCGCCCAACGTGCTCCTGGTGACCCATGGGCTCGCGATGCGGCTGTTCTGCATGCGCTGGTTCCACTGGACCGTCGCGGAATTCGAGTCGCTGTCCAACCCGGGCAACGCCGAGATGCGGATGCTGGTGCTCGGCGAGGACGGCCGCTACACACTCGACCGGCCCTTCGAACGCTGGCGTGAACCGGTGCCTGACTGGGCCACCGGATAGAGTGGCAGAGCGATGACCGCACACTTCTCCCCCCGCGCACGCCATGAGCGCGCCCTGGCGAGCCTGCGTGGACTGGCCGTCGGCGACGCCCTGGGCGCCCAGTTCTTCGTCCCCGCCCACCACGCCCTGCTGAAGCGCCGCGAGCTGCCGGCCGGGCCCTGGCCGTGGACCGACGACACCGAGATGGCCTGCTCCGTGGTCGCCGTGCTCGCCGCGCACCAGCGCATCGATCAGGACGCCCTGGCCCGCTCCTTCGCCGACCACCACGACCCGGACCGGGGCTACGGCCCCACGGCGAGCCGGCTGCTGAGCCTCGTCCGCCAGGGCGAGGACTGGCGCGGGCCCGCCGCCGCCCTCTTCCACGGGCGGGGCTCCTGGGGCAGCGGCGCGGCGATGCGGACCGCGCCCCTGGGCGCCTGGTACGCGGACGACCCCGAGCAGGCCACCCACCAGGCGGAGATCTCGGCCTATGCCACGCACCAGCACCGGGAGGCGGTCGTCGGTGCCATGGCGGTCGCCGCGGCCGCGGCGCTCGTCGGCTCGCCGGACGGCCCGCCCGCGCCCGAGGCGCTCCTCGACGGAGTGGTCGCGCTCGTTCCGAAGAGCGCGGTCGGCCAGGGCCTGCGCCGCGCCCGGGACATGCTGGACTACGGCGACGCCGTCACCGTCGCCGCCGTGCTGGGCTGCGGCCGCCGCAGGACGGCCCACGACACCGTGCCCTTCGCCCTGTGGTCCGCCGCGCGGGGGCTCGGCGACTTCGAGACCGCGTTCTGGACGACGGCCCGGGTGGGCGGCGATGTGGACACCACCTGCGCGATCGTGGGCGGCGTGCTCGCCGCGAGCAACACGGGGGCACCGCCCGCCGAGTGGACGCAGCGGGCCGAGGCGCTGCCCGAGTGGGTGCCGCGAACGCTCTGACGGGCGCGGCGCACCCCGACCGGCCGCACCCGAAGGGGACTTCGGCCGGTCAGACGTGCTCCACGGTGGCGATGCCGTGCAGCAGTACCTTGAGGACCGCCTGGAGTTCGTCGTCCAGTTCGCCCGCCCTGCCGCTCTGCGCGTGCTGCGACCAGCGGTAGAGCGCGCCGAAGTAGACGTCCCGCAGGAGGTTGCCGACGCGTTCGGGCACGAGGCCGGGGTCGAGTTCGCCGGATCGGGCGCCGGACTCGACGATGTCGGCGAATATCTGGGCGACGTAGGGCTCCTCGCTCAGCGGCCGCCCGGCCTTCACCCACGCGGAGAGCATGGCCGCGGTGACCTCCTGCTCCTCCTCGTTGATCCGGGCCAGCACCGACATGCATCGCACCAGTTGGGCGACGGCGTGCGAGCTGTGGACGTCTTCCTGTTCCAGATAGCTGAGCAACTTGGTTCGCCGCTCCTCCCCCCAGGCGCTGATGACGTCTTCCTTGCGCTGGAAGTAGTTGAAGAAGGTGCCCCGGGCGACGTCGGCGCGCTCGGCGATCTCGTCCACCGATGTGCGGTCGTAGCCCTGCTCGGTGAACAGGGCCAGCGCGGACGAGTAGAGGCGTTCTTTGACGCGTTGCTTGTTGCGTTCGCGTCGACCGGGCGACTGCGTCCCGCCTGACGGACCAGGAGCCATGTTCATCTCCGCTTCACGGGGCTGACAACGACTGGAAGTATCGAGGCTTCGACACGATTTTTATACCACAGTCTAACTATGGGAGCGAGTTCGACTTCACGACAAGCGCCGGGGCCGTCACGCCAGTTCGGCGCGACGGCCCCCCAACGAACGCTGCTGCCCGGCCCGCTCACACGGGCGCCGCCTCCAGCGTCACGCTGCGCGCGATCCGCTCCAGGCTCTCCGCGCCCAGCAGCCGACCCGCGGTGACGTCCACACCGCAGCCGGTCTTCAGCTGTTTGCGCAGCTGGACCGCCATGAGCGAGTCGAGCCCGAGGTCACGCAGCGACCGGCGCGGGTCGAGATCGGCCCGCGCGACACCGAGCACCTCGGAGGCGGCGGCGAGGACGGCGTCGACGGGGGACGGGCCCGGGGGCTCGGTGCGGGCGGCGACCAGGTGCGCGGTGCCGGTGTTCGCGGTGACCGCGTGCGCCGCCTCGGTGTTCGCGGTGGTCACCGCCCGGGACGGGGCGCGGTGCTCCGCCCGGCGCGGTGCGGCCGGCTCCGCCGGCCGGCCGCCGAGCCGGATTCCCCGCCGGGCCGCGGCGGGCCGGATCATGGTGGCGAACCGGGACAGCAGCGGGCGCGCGGGCCCGAGCCGGGGCGCGCCCAGCCGGGCCGGCAGCGCGCGGACCAGGGAGGCCGCCGCCGGGAGGGCCGGGCGCTCAGATCGTCCGGGGTGTTCCGGGTGTCCCGGGCGGCGCAGGGTGATCCCGCGGAACTCCGCCAGCACCCGTCCGTCCCCGTCGAGCACCAGCACCTCGCCGCGCACCTGACCCGCGTCGGGCCCGGGGGTGACGACGGCCAGGCTCCAGAAGTCGTCCGGCAGTTCGCCGTAGAGCTGGACGCTGTCGATGGCGGTGGGCAGGAAGCCGAGATCCTCCCCGCCCGCGCGCCGCGCCTCGGGCCAGGCCGCCACCAGCGGCAGCAGCGCCGTCTCCCACAGTCCCGGTGCCGGCTTGGCCGGCCGGATCCGCGCCACCGCCTCACCGCGTCGGCGCCACAGCTGCTCCACCGCGCCGGACGCCTCGCCGATCTCCAGCCCGTAACCGCCCGCCAGTTCGCGGAACCCGGCGGCGGACAGGTATCCGTGGCAGCGGGCCAGGGCCTGGTCCAGCGCGGACGGCGCCCGGCGCCCGGCGCCGTCGTCCACCGGGCACAGCGACGCGGACGAGCAGAAGACCCGCTCGGCACCGTCCGGCTGCTCCAGTTCCACGACCGCCCGCCAGGTGTCGCCGCCGGACCGTTCCAGGGCGACGGTGAGCACGGCGGCGTCGGGGTCCGGGAGGAGGACCGGGGCGGGGGCGAGCCGTACGTCCCGTACCGCGAACGTCCCGGGGAGGTTCCGCGCGGCCGTGTCGAGGACGGCGGCGACCTGGACGGCCGGCGGCAGGGCGGTCGTTCCGGCCACGCTGAGCTGTTCCGCCCAGGCGGCGATGCCCCACCGGCCCAGCTCCACCCGGCCGGTCAGGGCGCTCGGCGCCGGGCGCGGGACGGCCGGTGCCCGCCGGAACTCGGTGCGCTCCCACGGGTAGTGAGGCAGGGGTACCGGTCGCACGGGACGGCCGTACCACCGTGTCCAGTCCACCCGGCCGCCCGCGGCGAAGAACCGGCCCGCGGCACGCAGGAGTTCGGCCGCCTCGTCGGTGTTGCGGCGCAGCGAGGGCACGGCGGTGCCGGGCGCCCCGTCGTGGGCGAGGGTGTCGAGGACCGAGGTGGTGAGCACCGGGTGGGGGCTGATCTCCAGGAAGACGTTCTCCGACGCCTCCCCCTCGGTGGCGAGTTGCCGGACCGCCGCGCGGAACTCCACGGGTTCGCACAGGTTGTCCGCCCAGTACCCGGCGTCCAGCTCGGGTCCCGCCACCGGCGCGCGGCGGACCGTGGAGAACAGTCCGGTGCGGGCCGTCATCGCGTTCAAGTGGGCGAGGTCGGCGGTCAGTTCGGCGTGCAGCGGCCGCATCTGCGGTGAGTGCGAGGCCACGTCGACGTCCACCAGCCGGCACAGCACCCCCTCCGCCTCCAGGCGGGCCGAGAGGCCGGCGAGGGCGTCCGGGTCGCCCGCGAGCACCGTGCAGGTAGGGGAGTTCTCGGCGGCCACGCACACCGACGGGGTCCGGGAGACGGCCTCGTGGGCCCGGTCGGCGGACAGCTCCACGACGAGCATGGCGCCTCCGCCCGCCACGCGCCGCATCAGCCGGCTGCG
Source organism: Streptomyces hygroscopicus subsp. hygroscopicus (assembly GCF_030269125.1). GTDB lineage: Bacteria > Actinomycetota > Actinomycetes > Streptomycetales > Streptomycetaceae > Streptomyces > Streptomyces hygroscopicus_C. The sequence continues at coordinate 108,374 of NZ_BSSM01000023.1, forward strand.
ACGGCAGATCACCGCGGCGGCGTCCCGCAGCGACAGCGCGCCGCTGACGCAGGCCGCCGCCACCTCCCCCATGCTGTGCCCGACACACATCTCCGGCTCGACGCCGAGGTCCCGCCAGGCCGCCGCCAGGGCCACCTGCACCGCCCACAGCGTGGGCTGGACGACCTCCACCCCGCCGGGGAAGCGGTCGGCGTCCCGGGTCAGCAACTCCTCGACCGACCAGCCGAGTTCCTCGCGGACGGCCTCGTCGCAGGCGCGCAGCGCGGTGCGGAAGGCCTCGTTCGAGGCGAGCAGGCCGCGGCCCATGCCGAGCCACTGCGAGCCCTGGCCGGAGAAGACGAAGACGGAACGGCGGGGGCCGCGAAAGCCCGCCTCGCCGACACCGCCGTCGGCGGTCTGCTCACCCGCCGCCAGCGCACGCAGTACGGCCGCCAGTTCGTCGTGCGAGGTGCCGGTGGCCCACAGCCGGTGCGGGCCCGCGTCGCGGCGGGTCGCCGCGGTCGCGCAGACGGCGCCGAGCGCCTGGTCGCGGCCCGCGCCGTCCGGACCGAGGTGGTCCGCGTACGACCCCGCCAGCCGGCGCAGCGCGGCGGCCGAGCGGGCGGACAGGACCAGGAGGTGGGGGCCCTCGGGCGCCCGCCGCTCCGCCGGGTGCCGGTCGTCGACGAACTCGCCCACGACGACGTGTGCGTTGGTGCCGGACAGGCCGAAGGAGCTGACACCCAGCAGCCCCTTGGGGCCGGCCTTGGCGAGCGGGGTGTTCTCGGTGACGACGGAGACGGCCGGCCGCTCGCCGGTGAGCAGCGGGTGCGGGTCGGACAGGTGCAGGGAGGCGGGGATGACGCCGTGGCGGGCGATCAGCACCGTCTTGATCAGTCCGGCGATGCCCGCGGCGGCCTCGGCGTGCCCGATGTTGGTCTTCACCGAACCGCAGCGCAGCGGCCGCCCGCCGCCCGCCGCCTCCGCCAGCGCCCGCAGTTCCACGGTGTCGCCGGTGGGCGTCCCGGTGCCGTGCGCCTCGACGTAGTCCAGCTGGGACGGTTCGATGCCCGCGCTGCGGCAGGCGTCGCGGAGCATCTGGGCCTGGCCGGAGACCGCGGGCTTCAGCAACAGCCCGCTGCCCTGGCCGTCGTTGGTGACGGCGCTGCCGAGCAGCAGGGCGAGCACGGGGTCGCCGTCGCGCAGCGCGTCCGGCAGCGGCTTGAGGACGACCGCGCCGACACCCTCGCTGCGCACGAACCCGTCGGCCGCGGCGTCCCCGAACCGGCACCGCCCGTCCGGCGACAGCATGCCGCCCTGCGAGTAGGCGATGGAGTCCTGCGGGGACACGATGATGTTGACGCCCGCGGCGATGGCCAGGCCGCTCTCCCCGGTCAACAGGCTCTGTCGGGCGGCGTGCACGGCCACCAGCGAGGAGGAGCACGCGGTGTCCAGCACCAGGCTCGGGCCGCGCAGGTCGAGCGCGTAGGAGACCCGGCCGGCGGTGACCGCCCGCAGCCGGCCGCCCACGGTGTCTCGGACTCCCGGGCCCTCGTCCGGGCAGCCGGACTCGCCGTATTCGGCGGTGGCCTGGCCGACGAAGACACCGGTGCGGGAACCGGCCAGACCGGCCGGCGCGATTCCCGCCGATTCCAGCGCCTCCCATACGACGTGCAGCAGGATCCGCTGCTGGGGGTCCATGCTTCTGGCCTCGACCGGCGAAATCCCGAAGAATCCCGCGTCGAACGAGAACGCGTCGTCGAGGAAACCGCCGTCCCGGGAGACGGTCTTGCCGGGAGAGGGGGACCGGCCGGCGTAATGGTCGTCGATGTTGAATCGGTCCTCGGGAATCCGGGAGACGGCCTGGGAGTTGGCCATCAGGAGATCCCAGAATTCCTCGATGCTGTTGGCGCGAGGAAAACGGCACCCCATACCGACGACGGCTATGGGGACGCCACCTGCGCACGGGAAGCGCTCCACGTACGTTCACCTTCGATCAGAGCCGATGAGAACAGACACGACCGCCTCGCCGCAGGAGGGCAAGGCGGGTTGAGGTGCGCGGTGCAAGTGCGATGCAAAGTTACACCGCCAACCAAGATTGACCCAGAGGCTCATGACCATGTCTCAGGATCTGTCTCAACATGCGAGACGTGCTGTGGTGATTCATGCAGCTATGCCCGGTTTCCAGAACTCTGTACTGTGACCCAGGTCACCAGGAACTTGTACTTGCGTCTTCTTATGCATGGCAGTCTACGCTTGCCTCGGCGTTTATTAATGCCCAGCAGACCACGACGGGGGAGCAATGATGTCTGATGCGCCGTTAAGGTCGGGAGTCGTCGCGTATGCCGGTTACGGCGCCGATCCCGTCGACGCGCTGCCCGACTGGTCGGACGCGCTCGCCGGGGTCGTCGACCTCTCGGCGCGCGAGCACCAGGTGTTCCTGATGCTCGGCGCCGGCCATTCCAACCGCAGCATCGCCGCGCGGCTCCGGGTGACCGAACGCACCGTCAAGGCACATGTGGCCCAGGTCCTCAGCAAACTCCGGGTGGAATCCCGGCTGCAGGCGGGTCTCGTCGCACACGCCTACCGCGTCATGAACGAAAGTCCAATTCACAGCCCGCGGCACTCGGGATAGAAATGGTTCCCGGCGCACCACTCCGGATCGCGTCGGAGCGGCTGAGCCGTCCCCGAGGCGGCCAGGGGGCTCATCATGCCTTCCTGGCCCGCCTGTTGTCGCGGCGCCACTCGTAGGACGCCGTCGGCAGAGTTCCCTTTTCCATTCCCTCGCGGAATTCCGCAGCCATTTCGGTCTGCGCTGCCGGAACGCACACTCCCCGGACAAGGAGATGACGCGTGTCCCTCACCGATGTCGAGATCAGGAGCGCCCGTTCGGACGGCGCCCCCGAACCCGCCGACCCCCGGGAAACCATGCGGGCCCTGCCCGGTTTCCTCCAGTACCCGCTCACCGTCTTCACCGGCAAACCGCTGGCCGAGCAGACCCGGCTGCCGTGGACCCCCACCTTCCACCTGGCGGCGGCGGCCTTCGCGATGCTCGCCGGCGCGGCCGTCTCCTCGGCCGCCTGGTCGCTCGGCGGCTGGTGGCTCCTCGCCCTGCTGCCCGGCTGGGCGCTCACCCTGCACGGACTGCGCAACCTGCGCATGATGGTCTACCACCAGTGCTCGCACCGGAACATGTACCGGCGCAGGCGACTGGACACCGCCATCGGACGGGCCATCTCCAGCCTGCTGGTCATCCAGAACTTCGAGCGCTACAGCCGTGAACACGTCAGCGACCACCACGCCGCCCACCACATGACGCTGCGCGACCCCACCGTCCAGGCGTTCCTCGTCAGCCTCGAACTGCGTCCCGGGATGACGCGGGGCCAGATGTGGCGCCGGGTGACCGGCAAGCTGCTGTCCCCGCGCTTCCACCTCGCCTTCTCCGTCTCCCGGGTGCGCTCCTTCTGGAGCACCGCCGCGCGCAGCGAGAAGGTCACCGCCGTGACGCTCTACGCGGCCCTGGCCGCCGCCACCATCGCCACCGGCACCTGGCCCGCCCTGCTGCTCGCCTGGTTCGTTCCGCTGCTGCCGCTGTTCCAGGTCAGCAACACCCTGCGGCTGTGCGTCAAGCACACCTTCCCCGAGGCCGGCACCGAAGTCCGGCGCGGCCGCGACTACTTCGCGGGCCTGACCAACGCCATCTTCATCGGCGAGCCCGCGCCGTCCGCGGCGCTGCCGGCCGGTCACCGAGCCCTCGCCTGGACCCGCTGGGCGCTGCGCATGCTCTTCGTGCACGCCCCGACCCGCTACCTCGTGCTCACCGGCGACACCGTGGTCCACGACTTCCACCACCGCTACCCGTCCAGCCGGGACTGGGCCGACTACCTCTTCGCCCGCAAGCGGGACATCGAGTCGGGCCACAAGGGATGGCCGGAGTACCGCGAGGTGTGGGGACTGGTCCCCGCCATCAACCACGTCTTCGACTCCCTGGCGGGCGCCGACCCGGCCGAGTACGACATCGCCCGGCTCCCGCAGGTGAGCAAGCGCGAGCTCTTCGCGGCCTTCGACGACTGAGACGCGCACCGCGCCGGCCGACCGTCCACCACCCCGGACGCGCACGGCCGACCGCACGCCACCCCGATCCGCACCGCCAGCCAACCACCCCCCCCACCGGAGGAGTACCCATGCAGCAGCGGAAGATCATCCTGGGAGTGGCCGCGAGCGACGCCCACGCCGTGGCCAACCATCTGATCGCCCACGCCCTGCGCGGTATCGGATACACCGTCGTCAATCTCGGCACCTGCACCCCGGTCGAGGAGTTCGCGGAAGCCTGCCGTGAGCATCCCGATGCCGAGGCGGTGGTCATCGGCAGCCTCAACGGCCATGCGCACGAGGACCTGCGCGATCTGGCTGCGGCCAAGGCCGAGGGCGCGATCCGGTGCCCCGTCGTCGTCGGCGGGAACCTGTCGGTCGGCAGCAGGAAGGACCCCTCCGCCCTGGAGCGGCTCCGCCGGCTCGGCGTCGACCGCATCGTGAGCGACCCGGCCGCGCTGCCCGCCGTCCTCGACGAGCTGCGCGCCGCCCGCTCGGCAGCCGAGCCGCTGCTGGCCGTGTCATGAGCGGCAAGGTCGTCCTCCTCGGCGCGGACCGCGCCGGGGAGGCCCCCCACGGCAACCGGGCCCTGCCCTCCCTCGAGGAGTCCGTCGCCTACGTCGCCGGCCTCGGCAAGCCCACCGCCGCCCAGGTCCTCCAGAAGGCGCGCGAGTCGGGCCGGGTGGCCATCCAGCCCCGGTGCGGCGTCGGCGGCCACGAGGAGATGAAGGCCCTGCTGCGGGACCTGGAGACCGAGGCGGCGCCCGACCTCCTCACCCTGACCATCGACTCCCACACCCGGCTCAAGCGGTTCGAGCAGGCCCTGCGCACCCTGAACCGCGATCCGAAGGACCTCAACGGCTACCCGCTGGTCACCCACGGCTGGCAGCGCGGCCGGGACCTGAACGAGTCCGTCGCCGCACCGCTGGAGATCCGCCACGGCTCGCCCGACGCCCGCGCCCTCTTCGACGTCTCGGTGGCCTCCGGGATCACCTCGTTCGAGGGCGGCGGCATCTCGTACAACCTGCCCTACTCCAAGGCCGTCCCGGTCGCGGAGTCCCTCGCCGCCTGGGAGGAGGTGGACCGGGTCTGCGGCCGGCTCGCCGAACTCGGCCTGATCGTCGACCGGGAGCTGTTCGGCACGCTGACGGCCGTCCTGGTCCCGCCCTCGATCAGCCTCGCGATCAGCGTCGTGGAGGCCGTGCTCGCCGCCCGCGCCGGGGTGCGCTGCATCTCCGTCGCCTACCCGCAGAGCGGCCATCTGGTCCAGGACGTCGCCGCGCTGCGCAGCATCCCGCTGCTGGCCCGCCGCTATCTGCCGCCCGGCGTCCAGGTCCACGCCGTCTTCCACGAGTTCATGGGCGTCTTCCCCAAGGGCCGTGCCCACGCCGAGGACCTCATCTTCTATGGTGCCCTCGTCGCCCGGCTCGGCGGCGCCTCCAAACTGATCACCAAGACGTACCAGGAGGCGTACGGCATCCCCGACACCCGGGCCAACATCGAGGGCCTCCGGCTCGCCGCCCGCGCCAACTCCCCGCTGCTCGACTTCGTCGCGGTGGACGCGGACCGGGTCGCCGAGGAGCTGGAGTGGATCCTCGCCGAGGTCGCCGACATCGTCGAACCCCTGCTGGAACAGGCCGACCTGAAGGCCGCCGTGGCGGACGCGCTGGAGCGCGGCACGCTGGACATCCCGTTCAGCGCGAGCCGTTACGCGAAGTCGGAGGTCATCCCGAAGCGGGACGCGGAGGGCGCGATCCGCTATCTGTCCGCAGGGTCGCTGCCGCTGTCCGGGCGCGCGTTGCGCCGTAACGACGCGTTGCTGCGACGCGACGCCCGAACCGGCGGCGGCGCCGCGGACCCCGGTCTCCGCTCGCTCCTCGCCGATCTGACCGGAGACATCAACTACTTCCTCACCGTGTTCGGTGAGACCGACCACGAGGGGACGTCGTGACCATCGCCGTGGAGCCCGCCGCACTTCGGCGCGAGCGGAGCCTCGAACAGACCCGCGGTCCCAAGCGGACCCGGACCCTCGACCGGGTGGTCATCCGGTTCGCGGGGGACTCGGGTGACGGTATGCAGCTGACGGGGGACCGTTTCACCTCGGAGACCGCTTCCTTCGGCAACGACCTCTCGACGCTGCCGGACTTCCCCGCGGAGATCCGGGCGCCCGCCGGGACCCTGCCCGGGGTGTCGTCGTTCCAGCTCCACTTCGCCGACCACGACATCCTCACGCCGGGCGACGCGCCGAACGTCCTCGTCGCGATGAACCCGGCCGCGCTGAAGGCCAACGTCGGCGATCTGCCGCGGGGCGCCGAGATCATCGTGAACACGGACGAGTTCACCA
>NZ_BSSM01000024.1 GCF_030269125.1 Streptomyces hygroscopicus subsp. hygroscopicus
TCCGCGACGTATTCGTCCACGTCGCGGCGGGGGTCGATCACGACCGCCTTGCCGCTGGTGGGATCGCCGATGACGTACGCGGCCTGGGACAGGCAGTCGAGGTAGTGCTGGGCGAAGTACATGGGTGCCTCCTGGTGCGGGTGGTACGGAAGGGCCGGTCAACCCGGCCCCTCATACCCCGGGGGGTATCTCTACGGTGATTGTATACCCAGGGGGGTATCAAGCTGATGCCAGCGTATACCCACGGGGGTATGAGAGGGCAAGTCGTCCCGTCGGCGGCGGGGGAAGGGTGGCCGGCGCCCGCGGTCTCTGGCGGACGCGCGTGGATCTCTGGCATCATCCCCAGGCACCACCTGCACAGTCGCCCCACAAGAAGCCCGGCCATACGCAGGAGGCTCCCCCATGAAGGTCCGCTCCGCCCTGACCGCACTCGCGCTCGTCGTCGCCCCCGGTGTCGCCGTCCTCGGCACCGCGACGGACGCCTTCGCGGTCACCAAGATCAGCAATGCCACCGCGACCCAGATGTTCCGCGACGCAGGGATCACGTGGTCGTCGTCGGGCAACTGCTCCGACCGCTACAACTCGACCTGCACGTCGTTCGAGCAGCTCAACCTGGCCACCGCCCAGGGCGCCGTGACCCTCAAGCACGCCAGCGGCTGCGCCCTGAACATCACCGGCGGCACCGAGACCGGGCACGCCTCCGGCACGTACTCGCACTGGAACGGCTACAAGCTCGACTACGGCAAGAACACCTGCATCACCAACTACATCAAGAACAGCTTCACTTACTCCGGCCTGCGCGGCGACGGTTACCCGATGTGGACGGCGGCCTCCGGCAACGTCTACGCCGACGAGGGCACCCACTGGGACGCCCTCTACTACAGCTGCGGCTGCTGAGACCGCCACGGCAGGCATCCGGGCGACCGCCGTCGCCCGGGTCCGTCCGCCCCCGCGACCGCGCGCCGGTCAGGCCCTGTCGCCGTCGTCGGCCCGGCCGCCCTCCTCGGCACCGCGGGCCGTGTCGTCCCTCTCGGCCAGGAGCCCCAGGACCGCCTCGACCACGACCCCCGGAGCCGGGCCCGCGTCCACGGCACCGCCCCGTTCGTCGGGTGCCAGCGGTTCCAGCGCCGCCTCCTGCGACTCCAGCAGCGCGCGCGGCATGAAGTGGCCGGAGCGCTCGCTCATCCGCCGCCCCACTTCCTCGTGCCGAGCCGTCAGGTGCACGAAGAAGGCGTCCGGGCAGGCCTCCCGCAGGGTGTCGCGGTAGCGGCGGCGCAGCGCGGAGCAGGGCACCACACCGCCCGTCGCCGCCCGGTCGCGGGCGCGCAGCCAGTGGCCGACCGACTCCAGCCAGGTCTGCCGGTCGGCGTCCGTGAGCGGCACGCCCGATGCCATCTTGGCGATGTTCTCGGGCGAGTGGAAGTCGTCCGCCTCCGCGAAGGGGACGTCCAGCCGCCGCGCGAGCAGCCGGGCCACCGTCGTCTTGCCCACCCCGGACACCCCGAGCACGACGACGCACGGAGGGCGCTGTCCACGGTCAGGGCGCATCGCACTGTTCCACTCCTCACGGCCGGCGGTCGTTCGGCGCCGTACCCAGGATCGTCTCCTCGTGGAGCAGGGCCTCCCTGGTCACCGGGCCGGGCCCGTAGGAGTGCGCGCACGCCGGTCCGTCCGAGCCGGCCGGGTACTCCTCCAGGGGGACGAGATCCCGCTCCCACGCCGTGAGGACCGGGCTGAGCACCCGCCATGCCTCCTCGGCCTCGTCGCCGCGGATCGACAGAGCGGGATCTCCGCGCAGGACGTCGAGCAACAGCCGTCCGTAGGCGGGCAGTTCGGCGGGTTCCAGCCCGGCGGACAGCTCCAGCTCGGTGAGATGGCCGGACCGGGAGCCCGTGCCCATCAGGTCCAGGGTCAGGCCCTCGGGCTCCAGGCCGAAGCGCAGCACGTTGGGCACCACCTCCCCGGTGTGCCCGAACGGCAGATGGGGCACGGGCCGGAACCGCACCGCGACCTCCTTGCGGTCCGCCCGCAGCGCCTTGCCGCTGCGCAGCCGGAACGTCGTACCCGCCCAGCGCCAGTTGTCGAGTTCCAGTTCCACCTCGGCGAACGTCTCGGTGCCGCGCCCGGGGTCCACGCCCTCCTCGTCGGCGTACGACGGCACGTCGCGCCCGTCGACCGCGCCCGCGGAGTAGCGGGCCCGGCGCGTGCGGTGCACCACGTCGTACTCGGTCAGCATCCGCACGGAGCGCAGCACGTCGACCTTGCGGTCCCGCAGATCGCGTTCGCCGAGGGTGACCGGCGGTTCCATGGCGACGAGGCAGAGCACCTGGAGCAGATGGTTCTGCACCATGTCCTTCAGCGCGCCCACACGGTCGTAATAACCGGCCCTGCCCTCCAGCGCGAGGCTCTCGTCCCAGACGATCTCCACCTCGGCGATGTGGGTGCTGTTCCACAGGGGTTCGAGCACCCGGTTGGCGAGCCTGCTGCCCAGCACGTTCTGCACCGTCGTCATGGCGAGGAAGTGGTCCACCCGGAACACCGCCCGTTCCGGTACCAGTTCGGCGAGGAGGGCGTTCAGCTCACGGGCGCTTTCGAGGCCCTCGCCGAACGGCTTCTCCAGCACGATCCTGCTCCCCGGCGGCAGTCCCGCCGAGTGCAGCGCGGAGACCACCCGGGGGAACAGCGAGGGCGGCAGCGCGAGATACAGGGCGACGGGTTCGTCACCGGCGACGACCGCACGGACGTCCTCCGGGTCGGTGACATCGGCCCGCCGGTAGTGGGCCGACTCCACGACCGCTCGGCGGGCGTCGGCCGGGGTGTCACCGCCCTGCCGGTCGAGCCACTCGCCGATCCACTCCCGGAACCGCTCCGTGGTCCAGTCCTCGCGGCTCGCCCCGGTCACCCGGAACCCGTCGCCCAGGTGGCCCCGGGCGCGCAGCGCGGCGAGGGCCGGCATCAGGAAGCGCCCGCTGAGGTCGCCCGTCGCACCGAGGATGACGAGGCGCCCGATCATCGCGGTCTCGCCGCCCTCGCCCGCTGGAGGTTCACACCGCTCGCGATGACGCCGATATGGCTGAACGCCTGGGGGAAGTTGCCCATGAACTCTCCTGTGGTGGGGTGGATCTGCTCCGACAGCAGTCCGAGCGTGCTGGCCCGCGCGCACAGGGACGCGTACAGCTCCCCGGCCTCCTCGACGCGGCCCTGCCCGACCAGGTTGTCGACCAGCCAGAAGCTGCACAGCACGAACGCGCCCTCGTCACCGGCGAGGCCGTCGGGTGCCTCGTCGTGCAGATAGCGGTAGAGCAGCCCACCGCCGGCCGACAGCCGCTCGGTGACGGCCGCCGTCGTGGCCACCATCCGCGGATGATCGGCCGGTACGATCTCTCGCAGCGGCAGCGCCAGCAGGCTCGCGTCGAGGACGCCGCCGCCGGACAGATGGGCGCTGAGGGTACGCGACCTCTCGTCCCAGGACTCCTCCAGGACGGCGCGGCGCACGTCCTCGGCCGCCCTACGCCACTGGGCGATCCGGCCGGGCAGACCGTGCCGCTCGCCGATGCGCACGGCCCGGTCCAGGGCCACCTGGCACATCCCGGCCGAGTAGGTGAACGCCCGCCCCTCGCTGCGCACTTCCCAGATCCCCTGGTCGGGATGGCGCCAGGCGACCTCCGCCGCGTCCGCGAGCCCCGCCAGGCCCGCCCACAGCGCGGGCTGGATCTCCCCGCCCGCCAGCAGCCACTTGTCGGCGCAGTCGAGGATCTCGCCGTACACGTCGTGCTGGCGCTGGTCGGTCGCGCCGTTGCCCCAGCGCACCGGGACGGAGCCGCGATAGCCCGCCAGTTCGCCGTCCTCGACCTCGTCGGGCACCGTGTCGCCCTGGAGGGTGTACATGATGCGCGGGTGCCGGCTGTGCTCGAAGGCGTCGAGGACCCAGCCGAGGAAGGAGTCCGCCTCGCCGCCGAACCCGATACGGCGCAGCGCGAACACCGCGTACGCCGCGTCCCGGATCCAGGTGTAGCGGTAGTCCCAGTTGCGGATGCCGCCGATCGGCGCGGGCAGGGAGGAGGTGGGCGCCGCCACCAGCGAGCCGCTGGCCCAGTCGTCGCACATCTTCAGCGTGAGCGCGGCCCGTCTGACCAGGGCCGCCTGGGGGCCTGCGTAGTAGCAGCGCCGCATCCAGCGGCGCCAGGCGTCGGCGGTGCCCTTGAGCATGGCGTCGGTGTCGAAACGGTGGTGCCGGTGGAAGCGCCCCCAGGACAGCACCAGGTCGAGGCGGTCGCCCTGCCGGAGGTCGTGGGTGGTGCGCAGGCCGGTCAGCGGCCGGTTGGAGCGCAGGTGGAGGCGGAGGCCGGGATCCCGGCGGGCCCGTACCTCCAGCCCGCTGAACAGCGTCCGCGCCTGCCCGCCGCCGCGCGGCTCCAGGTCGGCCCGCAGCCGTACGTGCCCGTCCAGGACCACCGCCGAGCGCACGAGTTCCGCCCGCCCGGCAGGCATGTCCTCGGTGAGGTCGGCGCCGGACCTGAGGGCGAGCGCGTCGGTGAGGCGCACCAGGCCGGTGGGGGAGCGCAGTTCGGTGACCAGCACGCCGGTGTCGGGCTGGTAGTGCTGCCGGGCCTCCACCACGTCCTCGGGCGCCACGGTGAAGTGACCGCCGCGCGTGGGGTCGAGGAGGCCGCAGAAGAGGGCGTCCGAGTCGAAGCGTGGCACGCACATCCACGGGACGGAGCCGTCCAGGCCGACCAGGGCCGCCGTGGTGCCGTCCCCGATCAGGCCGAGGTCCTCCAGCGGGAGATGGCCGTCCCGCCTGCGGATCGGCCGGAAGGGCGGATCGGGATCGTACATACGCTCTCGTCTCTCGGTTCTTCTGCGACGCCGGGCCCTGCGGGCGCCCCCGGCCCTGTGTGACGCCGGAACACCTCGGACGTCGGCGCCCCACCGGCCTTGCGTGACGCCCGCGGAGGTCGGACGCCGAAACGACCCCTCCCGGGCCGGCGCGTCACTCGTCGAAGCCGACCAGCACCTTCACGGTCTCCTCGAGCTTCTTGTCCGACACCTCGAAGGCCCGCTCCATCTGGCCGAAGGGGAACCGGTGGGTGGTCATCCGGGTCGGATCGACGCGCCCGCTCTCGTCACGAATGCCTTCACCGGTTCGCGCCCTCCTGATCGGATTACGGCTGTCGCGCCCGCCGGACGTACGGTCAGCCCGCCGCGTCCCCGGCGGCCGGCGACGACCTCGCACCATCGTGATCACCGTCTCACGGGGCTCCGCGGACCGCGCGGGGACCGAAGCGCCGTTGATGCGTTCCGGTGAAAGCCGGGCCGCGTCGTACGGCGAATCCGCTTCGCCCCGGCGGCCCGTCGGCATCGTGGTGGCTCCGCCGTGCTGCGCGCGGGGCGGAGGGCGGAGGGTTCATGGCCGGCGGTGCCGCGGGGCGCGCCTTCATCGGGTCGTTCACATCGGCGGGTGGGCCGGGGATCGTCGTGGCCGACCTCGACCCGGGCACCGGGGCGCTGATCAGGACGGGCGCCGTGAAGACCGTCGCCGACCCGTCGTACCTCGCCGTCGGGCACGGGGAGACGGGTCCCGTCCTCTACGCCGTCTCGGAGACGGTGGGGGGAGCGGTGGCCGCGTACGACGCCACCGAGGCGGTGCCCCGCCCGCTCGGCCGGCCCGTGCCGGTCGGCGGCGACGAACCGACCCATCTCACCCTGGTCCAGGGACATCTGCTGACCGCCAACTACGGCTCGGGCAGTGTCAGCGTGCTGCCGCTGACCGCCGAGGGCCTGCCGCAGCCCCCGAGCAGCGTGCTGCACCACGAGGGCTCCGGCCCGCACCCAGAACGCCAGCGGTCCCCGCACGCCCACCAGGTCGTCCCCGATCCGACCGGGCGCTGGGTCCTCGGCGTCGATCTCGGCACCGACTCGGTGCGGGTCTGCTCGCTGGACGAGCGCACGGGCGAACTGCGTCCGCACGGCACGACCGCGCTGCCCCCGGGCACCGGGCCCCGGCACCTCGCCTTCCACCCCTCAGGGGACCACGCCTACGTCCTCGGGGAGCTCCGGCCGACGGTGACCGTGTGCCGCTGGGACGCGGCCGCCGGGGTCCTCGGCGCGGTCGGTGAGACGCCGCTGTTCCCGGACGGCCCGGACGTCCCGGTGCAGCCCTCGGCCCCGGTGGTCGCGTACGACGGCCGGTACCTGTGGGCGGCGGTGCGCGGCACCGACACCGTGGCCGTCCTCGCGCTCGACGAGTCGGGGGAACGGGCGGAACTGGTCACGGCCGTGCCCTGCGGTGGCCGCTGGCCGCGTGACCTGGTGCTCGATCCGTCGGGCCGGCGTCTGTACGCGGCCAACGAGCGCTCGGGCGAGGTGACGTGGCTCGACGTCGACCCCGCGACGGGCGTCCCCCGACCCGCCGGATCACTGCCCGTGCCCGCTGCCAGCAGTGTCGCCTTCGGATGAGGGTGCTCCGTACGAGGACGAGGACGAGGGAAGAGGATGGCCGAGCGGCAGGGCGGGACAGAACGCATCGTGGTCGGGGTGGACGGCTCGGAGGGCTCCAGGCAGGCCCTGCACTGGGCGGTGCGCCAGGCGGCGCTCACCGGCGGCCGGGTGGAGGCGGTGATCGCCTGGGACGTCCCGCAGTTCCACGGCGCCCTCGGCTGGCTGCCGCCGTCCGCCTCCGACGAGGCCGCCCTGGAGGGACGGGCGCGGAGCGAACTCACGAACGCGGTCGAGGAAGCCGCCGCGGCACACCCCGCCGTCGAGGTCAGCACCGTGGTCCGCTACGGCACCCCCGCCGGCGTTCTCATCGATGCCTCCCACGACGCCGCGTTGCTCGTGGTCGGCAGCCGCGGCCTCGGCGGCTTCCGCGGCCTGCTGCTCGGCTCGGTCGCCCAGCACTGCGTCCAGCACGCCCCCTGCCCGGTCCTCGTCCTCAGGGGGCAGGAGGAGGAGTGAGGGCCGCCCGCGGCCGGGAGGCGGTGCGGCTCGGCGGGGACGACCGGCGCTGGGCGTCCGCACCGAGGTCCGCGGACGGTCGCGGGGACCGTGCCGGGCGGAGGGCTCGTGCCGGACGGAGCGGGAGAGCCGTGCGCGCGCCCACGCCGGATCGGGGCCGCGGGTACCCGCCGCCCGCCACGCGCGCGGTGGGCACGGTCTCGTGGCCGTCGCAGGCCGCCCGCACGACCGCGCTGGTGCTGGTATCGGTGATACCGGCCGGCGAGTCGCCGCCGGACCACCTCGGCCGGCGCGACATCGGCGGCGTCGCCCACCTCGGTCCCGCCGGCGCACTCGTGGTCTACGCGGTGTGGTCGCGCGGGCCTGCTCCGGCTCCTCGGCGCCGCCGGGGCCGTCCTTTCCGCTGGAATGCCGCTCCCCGTGCGGAAACCGGCCGTCCGGGGCGGAACGACGGCCGCGGCGTGCCGTGCGGAAGGGCCTGCCGGGGACTTCGCCCCTGGCAGGCCCCGTCCGGTGCCGTCCGTCAGAACTGCTCGACGAAGTAGGGCTCCACGGTCATCCAGCCGTTGCCCCGGGCGCCGTAGTACGTGCCTTGGTCGCTGCGGGCCAGGGTGTACCAGGAGTCCACGTAGTCGGGGTCGTCGGTCCACCAGTCGTTCGGGATGGCGTCCAGGATCGCGTTGACCAGCGGGATGTAGGTGCCCTGGTCGGTGATGGTCAGCAGCGCCGTGGCGATCGCCTTGGCGAGGTCGCGGTAGTTGGTGCTGCCGTCCTCCTCCATCATCACGGCGTCGGCCAGGTTGTACTTGTAGTTCGACCAGTTCACGAGGATCTGGTTCGGCTTGTAGACGGTGCCGTCGTAGTCGAGGTACGGCATGTCCACGGGGTCGACGCGGACCTTGCCGTCCTGGCCGAACCCGCTGACCAGGGTGTAGATCTCGGCGGCACCCTTGACCCAGGGCTCCTCGTCGTCGGAGAGTTCGACGGCCGTGATCTTCGTGGTCCAGTAGCCCGCGGTGGCCGCCGCCCGCGGTGCGGCCGTGGTGTCCACCGCCGCCGCGGGCGCCGCGGAGCGAATGCCGTCCTTGACCAGTTCCTCGCGCAGGACGTCCAGACCGGCCGCCAGTGCCTTGGAGCTGTCGACGTCGACGACGTACACGGGGTGCGCGGGGGCCTTGCGGGCGTCCAGGCGGTGGGCGCGGCCCCGGCTGTCGTAGGCGGTGACGGTGGTGGCGTCGTCGTCCGAGACGGCGGCCGCGACCCAGGGGGTCGTGCCGGCCGCCAGGGAGGCGCGCATCGAGGGGTCCCCGAGGCGCAGCCGGAGCAGCGAGCCGGTCTTCGTGTCCAGGCCCTTGGCCGCGGCGATCTGCCGGTCGGCCGTGGCGAGTCGGGACTTCAGCGAGCCGCTCGCCCGCTCGGTGACGGGCACCTCGCGCGACTTCAGGGCGGCCGTGCGCAGCCGGGTGTTCCAGGAGGCGTCGCCGAGCGAGCGCGCGATGGCGCGGGCCGCCCGGTCCTGGGCGGAGGTGACGGCGGACGCGGTCGCGGAGTGGGCGTGCGCCGCGCGGGTCGCCGCGGGGGCGGGGGCCGCGAGGGCCGCGGGCGCGGCGGCCAGGGTCTGGGCCGCGCAGAAGGTGACCAGGGTGGCCGCGGCGGCGGTGAGGGTGCGGCGTCCGCGGGCGTGGCGAGGTCTCACGAGGATCGATCCTCCGGATGTGGAGTGGTCGGTGACACGTGGTCGGGGGTGGGTGGCGCGGGAACCGGTCCGCAGTGGGTCTATGCGGGTAGATGATTCCCTCCCCATGATGACGCGAGCATGTCACTCTTACAAGGTTCTCACAGTGTGAGCAGACGAAGTTCCGATGCTGCGCAGAGAATTGACGATGCCTCAGGAGGCATGCCGGTGCCGGATCTGCTCGCCGAGCGCCGCGCGCTGCTCCGGGCCCGCGGCGACATCGAGCGGATGCTCGGCGGCGGGCGCGGCAGCAGCCGGTCGGCGCGGTGGAGGCGGCGGAGCAGGGGATCGCGGTGGGTGGACAGACGGGTGGCGGCCCGCGGTGGGTGAACAAACGGGTGGCGACCGGGGGGCGTTGTACTACTACCGTCTGCCGTCTGCCGTCTGCCGTCTGCCGTCTGCCGCCTCGGCCGCTGCCGACGGCCGAGGCGAACCGCCACCTCCTCGACCCCTCGGCGCCGAGCGCGTCCACCTGACCGGCGCGTCGAGCGGCGGCGCGATCGCGCAGACGCCCTGGCCGGGTGGCCGGGCGGCCGGTGCTCTCCGTCCCCGTGCACCCGGCCGGACGCCCCGCCGGGCCCGCGGGGGAACCGGTGACCCGGCACCCGACCCCGCTCGACCTCGTCGGCTCCCATGTCGTCCCGGCCGACGAGGCGCGGGAGCCGGAGCGGGCCACCTCGGCGTGGGCACCTGTCCGGGGCGCGCGGCCCGTGAAGGCGTTCTCCCTCGGACCGGCGCCCTCCCGTCGCCGGGTGACCGCACCGCCGAACCCGCGCCGCGTCACCGCGCCCACGGTGGTCGTCCATGGCGGCGCAACCGCATGGCGCACCCGAGCGGTGCCCGTGTCCCCGCCCCTCCCCGGCGCCGGTCATGGGGAGATCACCGGCAGGGGCCGCCGATTCCTCCCGAGGGACAGCCCAGGGCACGGCCCGGCCGCGCGTCAGCGCACCGGTGACGGGAAGCTCAGGCGTCCGTCGTGGACCTCGGCGATCCGGTCGGCGGCGGTGAGGTGGGCGCGGTCGTGGGTGACCAGGATCGTGGCGGTGCGCTGTTCGTGGGTGAGGCGGGTGAGCAGGTCGATGACGGCGGCGCCGCGTTCGTGGTCGAGGGCGCTGGTCGGCTCGTCGACCAGGAGGACGGCGGGGTCGTTCATCAGCGCGCGGGCGATGTTGACGCGCTGGCGCTGGCCGCCGGAGAGCTGGTGGGGGCGCCGGTCCGCCTGCTCGGCCAGGCCGACGGCGTCGAGCAGGCGCATCGCCCTGGGCCGGGCCTTGGCGGGGGAGCGGCCGTCGAGGTGGGCCATGACCTGGAGTTGTTCGGCGGCCGTCAGGGAGGGCAGCAGGTTGGGCTGCTGGAAGACGATGCCGATCGTGCGGCGGCGCAGCTCGGTGAGTTCGCCGCGGGTCATGCCCGTGGTGGTGGTGCCGTCGATGGTGACCGTGCCGGAGTCGGGGGTGACGAGGGTCGCGGCGACGGCCAGCAGGCTCGACTTCCCGGAACCGGAGGGGCCGACGACGGCCGTGAGGCTGCCCCCCGGCACGTCGAGGGTGACCCGGTCGAGGGCGGTCAGGCGGTCGTCGCCGTCGGCGTAGGTGAGGGTGATGTCGGTGAGGCTCAGGCTCATCGGGTGCTCCCCAGGGCGGTCAGCGGGTCGACGGAGGTGATGCGGCGGACCGACAGAGCGGCCCCGAGTGCGCCGAGGACGATCATCACGGCGGCGGGCACCAGGACGGTGGCGGGGGTGAGCAGGAACGGCACGGTGGTGCCGGCGACCAGGGCACCCAGCGCGGCGGCGAGGGCGGTGCCGACGAGGGTGCCGCCGGTGAGCAGGACCAGGGCCTGGCCGAGGGCGTCGCGCAAGAGGCCCGCGGTGGAGGCGCCCAGGGCCTTCAGGACGGCGATGTCCGCGCCGCGCTGGATGGTCCACACGGTGAAGAACGCGCCGATGACCAGGGCCGAGATGGCGAACAGGAAGCCGCGCATCAGCTGGAGGGAGCCGTTCTCGGAGCTGTAGGAGCCGATCGCGGACAACGAGTCCTGCTTGGAGACCGTCCTCGTGCCCACGGCCCGGTCGGTGGCCCGCACGTCGGCGCCGGAGGCGGTGCTCAGGGCGATGACGGTGGCGGTGGGGCCGTTGGTGGGGGGCGCGGTCCTGCGCCAGGTGTCCAGACTGGCCCAGATCACCGGGGTGTGGCTGAACGACGCGTCGCCGCGCACGGCCGCGACGGTCAGGCGCTGCCGGCCGGCGAGGGTGACCTGGTCGCCGGGTCCGAGCGCGAGGGCGTCGGCGGCGGCGGTGGACAGCACCACCGAGTCGTCGTCGATCCGGTCGCCGTCCGGGGCCAGCGCGGAGCCGGGCCGGACGCCGAAGACGGAGACCCCGGTGCTCCCGCCGCCGCTCGCGGTGGCCTTGGTGGTGCTGATGCCCAGCGGCTCGGCACGGGTGACGCCCGGGGCCTTCGACCACCGCCGCCACTGCTGCTCGGTCACGGTCGAGTCGGCGTACGACAGCTTCTGCCCGCCGCCGGGCGCACCGAAGGCGATCCGGTCCGCCGGCAGGCCGTCGATCGCGGAGATGTTCTGCCTGCCGAGCCCGGCGGTCAGCCCGGACAGCAGGCCGACCAGCAGAGTGATCAGCACGATGACGGTTCCCATCAGGGCGAACCGCCCCTTGGCGAATCTCAGGTCCCTCCAGGCGACGAACACGTCCCTGCCTTTCGTGTGGTGGAAGCGGTGCACCCCGACTGTCGCCGCCCGCACCCGCTCCGGGCATCTGGCCTGGGAGGGGACCTTGCGGATCGAAGGGCGGGGGCCCGGTTCTGTCTTTCGATGGATGTCCGAGCGGCCGCGGGACCGTACGCTTGGACGATCGTGAACACCCTGACCCCCACCACCCGGGCGCTCGCCTGGTGCCTGCACCTGCTCACCGCCGGCCTGCTCGCCCTGGCCGCGGGCCGTGCCGTGATCGACGGAGCGCCGCACGCCGCGGCCGTCGTCGCCGTGACCGCCGTCCTGGGCCTGGTGTACGCGGCGGGGCCGCTGCTGCCGCGCGTCGCCGCCTCCCACCGGGCCGCCACCTGGTGGCTGACCGCCGTGGGGACGGTCTGGCTGGTGCTGCTGGTCCTGTCCGCCGACGGTGTGTGGATCGCCTTCCCGCTGTACTTCCTCCAGCTCCACCTCCTGCCACGCCGCGCCGGCCCGGCCGCCGTCGCCGCCACGGCGACCGCGGCCATCGTGGCCTTCGCCGCCCACCAGGGCTCCTTCACTTTGGCCACCGCGATCGGCCCGGCCCTCGGCGCCGCCGTGGCGGTCGCGGTGGTCCGCGGCTACCAGGCCCTGTACCGGGAGAGCGAACAGCGCCGCCGGCTGATCGAGGAACTCACCGCCACCCGTGCCGATCTGGCCGCCGCCCAGCACACCGCGGGGGTACTGGCGGAACGCGAACGCCTGGCCCGCGAGATCCACGACACCCTCGCCCAGGGTCTGTCCAGCATCCAGCTGCTGCTGCACGCCGCCGAACGCGCGCTGCCGGGCAGGCCCGAGGCCGCCGCCCGCCACGTGGAGCAGGCCCGGCACACCGCCGTCGACAACATCGCCGAGGCCCGCCGCTTCGTCGCCGCCCTCACTCCGCCCGCCCTGGACGGGACCACCCTGGCCGGTGCCCTGGAACGGCTGTGCGCCACCACCTCCGCGCGCCACCCGCTCGACGCCCGTTTCCGCCTCACCGGTGAGCTGGTACGGCTGCCCACGGCGCACGAGGTCGCCCTGCTGCGCATCGCCCAGTCCGCCCTCGCCAACACCGTCCGCCACGCGGGCGCCGCCACCGCCGAGGTCACCCTCGGGTACCTCGGCGACCACGTCGCCGTGGACGTCGTGGACGACGGCACCGGCTTCGACCCCGACGCGCTGCCCGCCCCCGACCCGGCCGACGGAGGGTTCGGACTCGCGGCTATGCGCGCCCGCATAGGCGACCTCGGCGGCACCCTGACCATCGAATCCGCCCCGGGCAGGGGCGCCACGGTGGCCGCCAGGCTCCCCTTCACCGGGCCCGCCGAGCCCGCCGACACCGATGCGGAGGCCCGCCCGTGACCGACACGCCGATCCGTCTGCTCCTCGCCGACGACCACCCCGTGGTCCGGGCCGGGCTGCGCGCCGTGCTGGAGACCGAACCCGGGCTCGTCGTCGTGGCCGAGGCCGCCACCGCCGAGGAAGCCGTCGCCCGGGTGGCCGCGGGCGACATCGACGTCGTCCTGATGGACCTGCAGTTCCGAGGCGGTATGAACGGTGCCGAGGCCACCGCCGCCGTCACCGCGCGCCCCGGCGCGCCCCGGGTCCTGATCGTCACGACGTACGACTCCGACGCCGACATCCTGCCCGCCATCGAGGCGGGCGCCACCGGCTACGTGCTCAAGGACGCCCTGCCCGAGGAACTGGCCGCAGCCGTGCGCACCGCCGCCACCGGCCGCACCACCCTGGCGCCCACCGTGGCCGACCGCCTCATGAACCGGCTGCGCACGCCCGGCACCACGCTGACCCGCCGCGAGACCGAGGTCCTGTCCCTGGTCGCCGAGGGGCTGTCCAATCAGGCGATCGGTTCACGCCTCCACCTCACCGAGGGCACCGTCAAGTCCCACCTGGTCCGCATCTACGCCAAGCTCGACGCCGACTCCCGCACCGCCGCGGTCGCCACGGCCACCGGGCTCGGACTCATCCGGCGCTGACGCCGCAACCGGCCGGAGGCTCAGCACGGACTCCGCCCCGCCAGCACGTCCGGCAACCGGTCCGCGGGCAGGGCCGGCAAGGTGTGGCCCCGGTGGCCCGTGGTCGTCGTCGCGGCGAGCAGGGAGTTGAGGACCGACTCCTCGACCGCGTCCAGGACGGCCTCGAACAGGGGGCTCAGTTCGGTGTCCGCCACCAGGGCGCCGGGCTCCGGGCGGGTGGTGAGGGCGAGGGCGTAGTCGCCGCTGCCGTGGCTGTAGGCGGCGCCCGTGCGGGCCAGGGCGAACACGGCGCGGCGGGCGAGGCGGGTGAGCTGCCGGGCGTCGAGCGGGGCGTCCGTGGCGACGACGATCACGCAGGAGCCGGTCTCCGCGGCCGGGCCCGGGGCGTCGGCCAGGCCGAGGGAGCGCGGCGTGACCGTGCGGCCGAGGACCCGCAGCGTGCCCCCGAAGTTCGCCTGGACCAGGACCCCGGCCGTGCGGCGCCGGCCACCGACGTCCGTCGTGCGGGAGGAGGTTCCGATGCCGGCCTTGAAGCCCAGGGCGCCGGTGCCGGTGCCCGCGCCGACGCAGCCCTCGGCCACCGGGCCGCCGGACGCCCGGTCGAGCGCCGCCCGGACGTGCTCCTCGCGCACCGGGCGGGCGCGGATGTCGGACAGGAAGCCGTCGTTGCACTCGCCCACGACCGGGTTGAGGCTGCGTACGTCGGCGCAGTCGGGCCGTTCCAGCATCCAGCCGACCAGGGCGTCGGCGACCCGGAAGGCCGACAGGGTCGAGGTCAGCAGCACCGGGGTCTCCAGGGTGCCGAGCTCGGCGAGCTGCGTCGTGCCGATGAGTTTGCCGTAGCCGTTGCCGGTGAACACCCCGGCGGGCAGCGGCGCGTGGGGGCCCACGGCGCCGGGCACGACGGCGGTCACCCCGCTGTGCACGTCGGGAGGCCGGCGGACGGTGGCGTGCCCGACCCGGACGCCCGGCACGTCCGTGATCGCGTCGAGCGGCCCGGGGGCGAACTCCCCGATGACGATGCCGAGATCACGGGACCGGGCGCGCCCTGCCGAATGTTCCATGCCGCACCACGCTACCCGCCGCCGGAGACCCCGTCAGGCGGCCCGGTCCTCGATGTAGGAGAGGCAGGCCTGCCGGGAGTCCTCCGCGTGGACGACCTCCCAGCCGTCCGGGACGGTGATGCCCACGGGCCAGAGGGAGTGGTCACCGGGGGCGTTGCGCAGCACGACGTAGGAACGGTCCGCGCTGTCGAAGGGGTTGGTCATCGGGGCTCCCGTCGAGGGTCGGGTCAGTCGAACAGGCGGCGGCTCATGCCGCGCACCGCGAGGAACCAGGCGGCCGCGGTGCAGCAGCCGAGCACCGCCAGATGCAGCAGGTCCACGGCGCCGAGCGTGCCGAAGGCCGCGTGCCGCACCAACCGCATGCAGTGGTAGATGGGGTTGAGGGCCGCGACGATCCGCAGCCAGCCGGACAGCCCCGACAGCGGGAAGAAGACGCCCGCGGCCATCACGAGCGGGGTGAGGACGCCCGAGACGACCAGCCGCAGCCAGTCGATCGCCGGGACCAGCGTGGAGATCCACATCCCGCCCAGCGCGAACGCCAGCCCCGACACCAGGGTGATCAGTGGTACCAGCAGCAGCGACGGCCCGAGGGGCAGACCGATGGCGAGGGTGACGAGCAGCGGAACCGAGCTGTAGACGGCGGACTTCACCGCGATCCACGACGCCTCGGCCGTGACCAGTTCCCACACGTCCACCGGGCGGCTGAGCACCGCGTCGTAGAGGTGCTGGTAGCACCGCCGGTTGTAGCTCTCGAACATGCCGGCGAACGCGGAGGCGAACAGGACCGAGGTGACGACCATGCCGACCCCGAGGAACTGCGGGTACGGGCGGCCCTCGGCCGAATCCACCAGGCGGTTGAAGCCGGCGCCGAAGCCGGCCAGGTACACCAGCGGCTCGATCAGCGAACCGAACGTGATCGCGGGCCAGTAGCGCCGGAACAGCAGGAGTTCACGCCGCCACACCGCGCGCAGCGCCGGCAGCAGGACGGGCGTCGGGGCCTCGTCGGCGTCCGCCGGCGCGAGGGTCCTCGCCGGGGGAGCCGGAGCGGCACTCGTCATGAACGGGTCCCTTCGGATGATGATGCCGGCGTCAGACGAACAACTCGCCGGTCAGGATGACGAACACGTCCTCCAGCGTGGTCGGACGCAGCACGTCCGCGGGACCCAGCGCCTCGCGCAGGGACTCGGGCATCGTCTCGGCGCGCAGCACCGACACCGACAGGCCGGTACGACGGCTGGGCAGCCCCGCCCGCCGTACCAGCTCCTCCACCTGCGCGCGGCGGTTCGCGTCGCCCCGGTACTCGGCGGCCTGGGCCCCCGCATGGACGCGCAGCAACTCGTCCGGGGCGCCCTGGGCGATCAGCCGGCCCGCGAAGACGACGGCGACCTCGTCCGCGAGGCGTTCGGCCTCCTCGATGTAGTGCGTGGACATCAGCACCGTCGTACCGGACTCGCGCAGCGCCTCGATCACGTCCCACAGGCCCTGCCGGATCTGGGGATCGAGACCGACGGTCGGCTCGTCGAGCAGCAGCAGCCGCGGCGAGGTGAGGATGCCCCGGGCGAGCAGCAGCCTGCGCCGCATTCCGCCGGACAGCTCCTCCACCCGGCTGTCCGCCCGGTCGGTCAGCCGCACGGCGGCCAGGGCGCGGTCCACCGCGCCGTCGTACTCGCCGGCCGAAAGGGAACTGAAACGGACGAAGACCTCAAGGTTCTGACGCACCGTCAGCTCGATGTCGAGATTGTCCTCCTGCGGTACGACACCGAGCAGCGAGCGCACCCGGCGGGACCCGGCGGGCATGGCGTGCCCCAGCACCTCCACCGTGCCGCGGGTCGCCCGGCTCTGGCCGGTGATGAGCCGCATGGTGGTGGACTTTCCCGCGCCATTCGGCCCGAGGAGACCCATGAATCGGCCTGGCGGAATATCGATACTGAGTCCGTCCACGGCGTTCGCCGAGCCATAGGTCTTTACAACATCCCGAAAAAGGACAGTGGGGACGCTCACCCGGTTAATTCCCCCCCTTTGGATACGCGGCACGGACGAGGTCCCAAGGCGTCGAGCCCGCCGCATCCGCCCATACAAGCGCACCCGGCACCCGGTTGTGAACCCCCTTCTGCCTGCGCGACGTTGTTGGTAAGGTGCGACGTGATCAAGCCCCGACGTGGGCATGTTCCAATCCGGGGGGTTTGATGAGGGCACGCATAGTCGTGCTTGTCGCCGGGCTGCTGCTGGTGCTCATCGGTGCCGACTGTGCTTTCGTCGTACACGCGGTCCCCGATCCAGTGCGGGCCGATGCTGCGCCGTCGGCGTTTTCCGCCTATCGCGCCAAGGCCGATATCGAGCATTTCGCGGACGCGCCGCATCCTTCGGGTAGCGCGCGTGCGGAACGGACCCGTGCTTATGTGAGCGGTCAGCTGACGCGGCTCGGACTGAAACCGGTGGAGGACGAGGCGACCGAGGTCGTCCCCGGCGACTCCGCCTCCCATCTGGCCGGCCGGGTGCACGACATCTCCGCCACCATCGCGGGCAGTTCTCCCACGGGGCAGGTCCTGCTGGTCGCCCACACGGACTCCGTCCTCACCGGTCCCGGCGCCTCCGACGACGGACTCGGCGTGTCGTCCCTCCTGGAGATCGCCCGCATCCTGACCAAGGGGCCCCGCCCGCGCAACGACGTCGTGCTGTTGTTCACCGACTCGGAGGAGACCGGCCAACTCGGGGCGCGCGCCTATGTCCACAGCCTCGGCGACGCCACCGACAAGCCCCGTGTCGTCCTCAACCTGGAGGCGCGCGGCACCTCCGGACGCGCCGTCATGTTCGAGACCGGCGAGCACAGCTCCGCCCTGGTGAAGGCGCTCGGCGGCCACCCGCCCGTGGCCACCTCGCTGTCCGCCGAGGTCTACCGGCGGCTGCCGAACGACACCGACTTCACCCAGCTGCGCGAGGCCGGCATGACCGGGCTGAACTTCGCCGTCATCGGCGACAGCGCCGACTACCACACCCCCGGCGACGACCTCGCCCACGTCCACCTGGGCAGCCTCCAGGACCTCGGGGACACCGTGCTGTCCGCCGTGCGCCGGCTGTCCGCCACGGATCTGCGGGACGTCACCCGGTCCTCCGACGCGACCTGGTTCAACGTCGGCCCGGTGCTGGTCAGTTACCCCTCGGGCGCGGTGCTCCCGCTGGCCGCCGCGGCGCCGCTCGCCCTGCTCCTGGCCGGCTGGTACGCCCGCCGCCGCAAGGCGCTGCGGCCCGGGGCGGTGCCGAGGCCCGCGCTCACCTTCCCCCTCGTGCTCCTGGCCACGGCCGCGCTCGGCTGGGCCGCCTGGCGCGTTCTGGTGCTGATCCGCCCGTACTACGCCTCGTTCCTCACCGGGGACCCCTACCGCACCGGCCCCGCCGTCATCGGCCTGCTGCTGCTCACCGCCGCCGTCACCGGGCTGTGGGCCGCATGGACGGCCCGGCGCGCCGGCGCCCTGGACACGGCCGTGGGCATCGCGGTGTGGCCCGCGCTGCTGGCGGTACCCACCGCCCTGCTGCTGCCCGGCGCGGCGTACGTGTTCACGTGGACGGCGCTCGGCATGGCGGCCGGTGTCGCCCTCGCCGCCCGCGCCGCCGAGGAGTCCCCGTGGCGCACCGCGGCCCTTCTCGGGGCGGCCCTGCCCTCCGTGATCGTCCTCGTGCCGCTCGTCACCCTGCTCTTCCCGACGCTCGGCCTCGCCACGGCGGCGGCCCCGCTGGCCCTGGCCGCCCTGGCCCTCGCCGTCCTGGCGACACCCCTGGCCCGCCTGCTCCGCGGTCTGCGGGCCAGGCGTCTGATCGCCCTCGCGGCCGTCGTCGCGCTGGCCGGCACCGCCTGCGTCGGCGGAGCCGTCGCCGCCGACCGGCCCGACGCGGACCATCCGCGGCCGGTCAGCCTCATGTACGCCCTCGACGCGGATCACGGGCGCGCCTACTGGGTGTCCGAGGACGCCGACCCGGCCTCCTGGGTCACCGGATACACCGGGCACCGGCGCACCGACACGCTGGAGAGCTGGTCGCCTGCCCTCGCCGCGCCGCCGGGCGGCCTGCTCGCCGGGCCGGCCCCGGTAGCCCCAGTCACCACCCCCGAGGTCACCACCGTGTCCGACACCCGCGCCGGCGCCACCCGGACCGTCCGCCTCAAGGTCCGGCCCAAGAGCGGAAAGCCGGCCCTGCTCGCCCTGTACGTCGACACCTCCACCACGCGGGTCGTGCGGGCCCGCGTCGAGGGCGCGCCCGCCGGCACACCCGACCTGTCCGGCGGGGAGAACCGCCGGTACGCCGGATCACCGTGGAAGTGGGGTCTGCTGATGGTGGCTCCCGGCCCGCGAGGCCAGGAAGTGACCCTCGTCGTCCACGGCGACAAGCCAGTGCGCCTGCTCGCGATGACGGAGGACGCCGGGCTGCCCGACGGGGCCCTGAGCAGACCGCGGCCCGCCGACCTCACCTGGCAACCGGGCGCGGCGGGACTCTCCTTCGCCAGCCGCCTGTACACCATCTGACCCGGGCACCTGGACACCTGGACACCCGGGCACCGGAACACCGGGACACCTGGCCACCACGCGACCAGGACCACATCCGGCCGGGCGACCCCTGGCCCCGACAGAAGAGAGCGCCCTGATGCCCTCCACCCCCCACCACGCCGACACCACCGCGGACCCGGAGCCCTTCCGCCTGCGCACGGCGGTCGCGGCCGACGCGGCGGAGATCACCGCCGTCTTCCTCGCCTCCCGGGCCGCGGCCCTGCCCTACCTGCCCCGGCTCTACAGCGACGAGGAGACCCTCGGCTTCTTCGAGCACGTCGTTCTCCCCTCCTGCACCGTGTGGGTGGCCGAACAGGGCGAGGACGCCCGGATCGTGGGCTTCGCCGCCCTCGACGAGACCGTCCTCGACCACCTGTACCTGCACCCCGACGTGCGGCGCCGCGGCATCGGCACGGCTCTGCTCGAGACCGTGAAACAGGCGTCCCCGGAGCAACTGTCGCTGCACTGCTTCCAGCGCAACACCGACGCCCGCGCCTTCTACGAGCGGCACGGCTTCACCGCCGGCGAGTTCGACGACGGCAGCCGCAACGAGGAGAACGAGCCCGACGTGACGTACCACTGGACGGCTCGCTGACCCACCGTCGGGGCCCGGCCCGACCACGCATCACCACGCAGTGCATCCACCACAACGGCGGGCCGCGGCAGGACCCCTCCGCCCGCCGTGATCAGGGGAGGGAACACCCTAGTGCAGGGCGAAGGCACCGTCGCGGGCGAGATCCCGCTGTCCTACGCGCAGCTCGCGCTGTGGTTCAACGACCGGCTCCAGCAGGGCGACGCCTCCTACAACATGCCGGTGGCGCTCCGCCTGCGGGGCCCGCTCGGCATCGAGGCGCTGCGCGCCGCGCTCACCGACGTCATCGGCCGGCACGCCGCCCTGCGGACCGTGTTCCCCGACCGGGACGGCACCCCCTACCAGCGCATCCTGGACGCCGCCGACGTCGAGACGCCCCTGACGGTGGAGCCCGCCGACGAGGCCGCCCTCCCGGGCCTGATCGCCGCGGCCTGCCGCGAGTGCTTCGACCTGGCCACCGAGATCCCGCTGCGGCTGCGGGTGTTCGCGCTCGGGCCGCAGGACCACCTGGTCCTGCTGGTCCAGCACCACATCGCCGGCGACGGCTGGTCCATGGCCCCCCTGGCCCGCGACCTGAACACCGCGTACGTCGCCCGCCTCGCCGGCGAGGCACCCGACTGGCCGCCCCTGACGGCCGACTTCGCCGAGTACGCCCTCGCCCAGCACCGCTCCCTCGGCAGCCTGGACGACCCCGACAGCGGCATCAGCGCCCAACTGGCCTACTGGAAGGAGGCGCTCGCCGGGATACCGGACTGCCTGCCGCTGCCCACCGACCGGCCGCGCCCCGCGGCCATGTCCCACGAGGGCGACTACTTCCCCTGGGAGATCCCGGCGGACCTGCACCGCGACCTGCTGGCCCTCGCGCGCACCTGCCGGGTCAGCCTCTTCATGGTCGTCCAGGCGGCGCTCGCCACCGTGCTCAGCCGCTCCGGCGCCGGCGACGACATCCCGCTCGCCAGCCCGACCGCCGGGCGCGCCGACTCCCGGTACGACGACGTGGTGGGCTACTTCGTCAACCCGCTGGTGCTGCGCGTCGACACCTCCGGCGACCCCACCTTCCGCGAACTGCTCAAGCGGGTGCGCCACACCGACCTCCAGGGCTTCTCCCACCACGACATGCCGATCGAGCGGCTGATCACCGCCCTGAACCCGCCGCGCTCGCTCGCCTGGCACCCGTTGTTCCAGGTCATGCTGGCCTTCCAGAACCTGCCCGAGGCGGCCCTCCGGCTGCCCGGCGTCGACTGCGAGGTGGTCGAGGCCGACCCCGGCGGGGCCAAGTTCGACCTGTCGTTCAACGTCATGGAGCGCAAGGACCCCCAGGGCGCCCCGGCCGGGCTGACCTGCTTCGTCGAGTACAGCAGCGACCTGTTCGAGCGGGCGGGTGCCGAGGACCTCACCCGGCGGCTCGTCCTGCTCCTGGAGCGGGTCGTCGAGGACCCCGACCTCCGCCTCGGCGACATCGACCTCGTCACCGACGACGACCACCGCGTCCTCACCGGACTGTGGCAGGGCCCGGCGAGCGAGGTCCCCGCGCTCGCCTACCACCAGTCCTTCGAGGAGCGTGTCGCGGCCGACCCCGACACGCCCGCGCTCGTCGCCGGGGACACCCGGCTGACCTTCGGTGAACTCGACGCCCGCGCCAACCGGCTCGCCCGCGAACTGGTCGAGCGGGGCGCGGCGCCCGGGGCGCCGGTCCTCGTGCTGCTCGACCGCACCGCCGACCTCGTCGTGGCGCTGCTCGCGGTCCTGAAGTCGGGCGCCGCCTTCGTCCCGCTCACGCCGGACACCCCCGCCGAACGGCTGGCCGCCGTCGCCTCCACGCTGGGTCCCGTCTGCGCCGTCACCACCGCGGTGACCGCCCCCCGGCTGCCCGGGGGCACGCCCGCCCTGGTGCTGGACGACCCCGGCACGCGCGAACGCGTCGCCGCCCGCCCGGACACCGGCCTCACCGACGCGGACCGCGCGGCCCCGGTCCGCCCCGAGGACACGGCGTACGTCATCCACACATCCGGCTCGACGGGCACCCCCAAGGGCGTCGCCGTGAGCCACGAGGCGCTGAGCCACCTCGCCCACCACCACCGGGTCCGCATGGCGCGCCGGTACGCGCCCGACGGCGCCCCCCGCCTCCGGCTCGGCCTGGTCGCCTCGATCACCTTCGACACCGCCTGGGAACCGTTCTTCTGGCTCCTCGAAGGGCACTGCCTGCACCTGCTCCCCGACGAGGTGCGCCTCGACCCCGAGGCCCTCGTCGCCGAGGTGCGGCGCGAGCGCCTCGACTTCCTCGACCTCACCCCGACCTACACCCAGGCGCTGCTGGCCGCCGGTCTCCTCGACGCGGGCCACCACCGGCCGCGCGTCCTCATGCTCGGCGGCGAGGCGGTCGGACCCGAGCTGTGGACCAGGCTCGCCGCGGTCGAGGGCACGGACGTGCACAACTACTACGGGCCGACCGAGTTCACCGTCGACGCGCTCTCCTGCGAACTGCGCGACAGCCCCGTCCCGGTCATCGGACGCCCCCTGGAGAACGTCCGCGCCGCCGTCCTGGACGAGCGCCTGCGCCCTGCCCCCCTCGGCGTGCCCGGCGAGCTGTACCTGTCCGGACCCCAGCTCGCCCGCGGCTACGTCGGCAGCCCCGCGCTGACCGCCGAACGGTTCGTCGCCGACCCCTACGGGCCGCCCGGCAGCCGCATGTACCGCACCGGCGACCTGGCCCGGCTGCTGCGCGACGGACGGGTCGAGTACCTCGGCCGCGCCGACGACCAGGTCAAGATCCGCGGTTTCCGCATCGAACCCGGCGAGATCGAGGCCGTACTCGCCCGGCACCCCGGCGTCGCCCAGGCCGCCGTCGCCGTGCGCGGCGAGGAGACCGGCGACCCCCACCTCGCCGCCTACGTCGTCCCCGCGGCCGGCAGCCGGCCGCCCGGCGCCGCCGAACTGCACGACCACCTCGCCGAGCACCTCCCGGCGTACATGCTGCCCGCGGCCTTCGCCCACCTCGACCGGCTGCCGCTCACCAGCAGCGGCAAGCTGGACCGGCGCGCCCTGCCGGAACCCGACCTGCGCGTCACCGACGGCGGCGGCCGCCCGCCCGCCGACGAGCGGGAGGCCACCTTGTGCGCGCTGTTCGCCGAGGTGCTGCGCGCCGACGCGGTCGGCCCCGACGACGACTTCTTCCGGCTGGGCGGGCACTCGCTGCTCGCCATGCGCCTGGTCAGCCGGGTCCGCGCGGTCACCGGCGCCGAACTCCCGATCCGCGCCGTCTTCGAGGGCCGCACCCCCGCCCGGCTGGCCCGCCTGCTCGGCGGCACGGAGCAGCGCCCGGCGCTCGTCCCGGCCGAACGTCCCGCCGAGACCCCGCTCTCGCACGCCCAGCGCCGGCTGTGGTTCCTCCAGCGCCTGGAGACGGAGAGTCCCGCCTACCACATCCCGCTGCCGCTGCGGCTCGACGGACCCCTCGACATCGGGGCGCTCGGCGCCGCGCTGCACGACGTCGTGGTCCGCCACGAGGCGCTGCGCACGGTGTTCCCCGACCGCGACGGCGTACCCCACCAGCGGGTCCTGGACCCGGCGGATCTGCCGTCACTGCTGGACATCGCCCCGCTCGACCCCGCTCGTGCCGAGGGCGAGGGGCTCGCGGCCGAGCTGCGGGCCGCGGCGTCCGTGCCGTTCGACCTGGCGAACCGGCCGCCGCTGCGGGCCCGGCTGTACCTGCTCGGACCCGGCCGCCACGTCCTGCTGCTGACGGTGCACCACATCGCCTGCGACGGCTGGTCCCTCCAGCCGCTCGCCGCCGACCTCGCCACCGCCTACCGGGCCCGCGCCGAGGGGCGCGCCCCCGACTGGTCGCCGTTGCCCGTCCAGTACGCCGACTACACCCTGTGGCAGCACCGGCTGCTCGGCGACGCCCGCACCCCGGGCACGCTCGCCGCCGGGCAGTGGGAGTACTGGCGTACGGCCCTGACGGGCCTGCCGGACGAGGTGCCGCTCCCCGTCGACCGCCGCCGCACCTCCGAGACCGGCCACGAGGGCGGCACCGTTCCCGTCCGGATCGACGCCGCGACCCACAAGGCACTCGCGGACCTCGCGCGGGCGGGCGGCGCGAGCCTCTTCATGGCCGTACAGGCCGCGCTCGCCGCCCTGCTGACGCGCCTCGGCGCCGGCACGGACATCCCGCTCGGCACCCCGGTGGCGGGCCGCACCGACGCCGCCCTGGAGGACCTGGTCGGCTTCTTCGTCAACACGCTGGTGCTGCGCACCGACACCGGGGGAGACCCCACGTTCCGGGAGCTGCTGGAGCGGGTGCGGGAGCGGGACGTGGCCGACTACGCCCACCAGGACCTGCCCTTCGAGCAGCTGGTCGACCTCGTCAACCCCGAGCGGCAGCCGGGCCGGCACCCGCTGTTCCAGGTCGCCCTCGTGGTGGACCAGGGCGACGGAGTCCGCCTCGACATCCCGGGTGTCACCGCCGAGCGGATCACCGTCCAGCTGGCCCCCGCCAAGTTCGACCTCACCGTGACCCTGGCGGCCGAGCGCGCCGAGGACGGCGGCGAGGGGCCGCTGACCGGCACCGTCGAGTACCGCACCGACCTGTTCGACCAGGCGGGCGCCGCCGCGTTCGCCGACCGGCTCACCCGGCTGCTCACCGCCGTGGCCGCCGACCCCGACCGGCGCATCGGCCGGGTCGCCCTGCTCTCGGACGACGAGCGGCGCCTCGTCCTCGACAAGTGGAACGACACGCGGCACGAGCTGGAGCCCACCACGCTCGCCGCCTCCGTGGCCGAGCAGATCGCCCGGACCCCCGAGGCGACCGCGGTCGTCTTCGAGGGCGAGGAGGTGACGTTCGGCGGCCTCGACGCGCTCGTCGACGGCCTCGCCGGTCGGCTCGCGGCGCACGGCGTGGGACGGGGCGACACCGTCGCGGTCGCCGTACCCCGCTCCGTCGAACTGGTCGTCGCGCTGTGCGCGGTGCACCGGACCGGGGCCGCGTACGTGCCGCTCGATCCGGACTACCCGGCCGACCGGCTCGCGTTCATGCTCCAGGACGCGCGGCCGACGGCGGTCGTCGCCACGCCCGCGGAGGCGGAGCGGCTCAGCGTGCCGGAGGGCGTGGCACTGGTCTTCCCGGGAGCCGAGGCCGCGCGGGAGCGGGCCGGGGCGAAGGCTCCGGCGCCGGTGGAGCGGGGGACGGCCGGTGTCCCGGTGGTGGCGGAGCGGGCCGCGAGCGCCGTCCCCGCCCCGACCGACCCGGCCTATGTCATCTACACCTCCGGCTCCACCGGCCGCCCCAAGGGCGTCGTCGTGCCGCACGGCGCCGTGACCAACCGGCTGCGGTGGGGTCAGGACCAGTACCTGCTCACGGCCGAGGACCGGGTCCTCCACAAGACGCCGTCCAGCTTCGACGTCTCCGTCTGGGAGATCTTCTGGCCGCTCAGCACCGGCGCCACCCTCGTCGTGGCCCGGCCGGAGGGCCACCGGGACCCCGGATACCTGTGCGAACTGATCCGCGAGGAGCGGGTCACGGTGGCGCAGTTCGTGCCGTCCATGCTGGACGCGTTCCTCCAGCACCCCGACGCCGGCCGGTGCGACTCGCTGCGCCTGGTCATCGTCGGCGGCGAGGCGCTGAGCACGGCGACCGCCCGACGCTTCCACCAGGTGCTGCCAGGGATCCGGCTCGTGGACCAGTACGGGCCCACCGAGGCCGCGATCGAGGTGACGGCCTGGACCTGCCGGCCGGGGGACGACGACGGCCGCCCGGTGCCGATCGGACGGCCCGTGTGGAACACCCGGGTGCACATCCTCGACGCCGAACTCCAGCTGCTCCCCCCGGGTGTCGCGGGCGAGCTGTACCTCGACGGCGCCCAGCTGGCCGACGGCTACCTGGGCCGCCCGGCGCTGACCGCCGAGCGTTTCGTCGCCAACCCCTACGGGCCGCCCGGGTCCCGCATGTACCGCACCGGCGACATCGCCCGCTGGCGCGCCGACGGGGCGGTGGAGTACCTGGGCCGCGTCGACGGCCA
Organism: Streptomyces hygroscopicus subsp. hygroscopicus; assembly: GCF_030269125.1. Taxonomy (GTDB): domain Bacteria; phylum Actinomycetota; class Actinomycetes; order Streptomycetales; family Streptomycetaceae; genus Streptomyces; species Streptomyces hygroscopicus_C. The sequence goes on from NZ_BSSM01000024.1 coordinate 25,625, forward strand.
GGTGAAGGTCCGCGGCTTCCGCATCGAGCTCGGCGAGGTCGAGGCGGCGTTGGGCGACCACCCGGCCGTCGCCGCCGGGGTGGTCCTGGTCCGCGAGGACCGGCACGGCGCGCCCCGCATCGTCGCCTACGTGGTGCCCGTGGGACAGGGTCCGGAGCCCACGGCCGGCGAACTGCGCGAACACCTGCGCGCCCGGCTGCCCGAGCACATGGTGCCGACCGGCTACGTCATCCTCGACGAGCTGCCGGTCACGCCCAACGGCAAGCTGGACCGCGCCGCCCTGCCCGAACCCGCGGCCGTCCCGGACGCCGAGGAGCGGACCGCCCGGGAGCCCGCCACGCCGCTGGAACGGGTGCTGACGGCCCTGGTCGCCGAGGTCCTGGAGGTCCCCGGGGCCGGCCCGGACGACGACTTCTTCCTGCTCGGCGGGCACTCGCTGATGATGGTCCGGCTGGTCGAGCGGATCCGCGCCGAGACCGGCGTGCAGCTCGCCGTGCGCACCCTCTTCGACCACCCGACGGCCGCCGGTCTCGCCGACCGGATCGCCGGGGACCCGGGTCTGGACCACCGGTTCGCGGACGACCGGGTGACCTGGGAGCCGGTGCTGCCGCTGCGCGCGCAGGGCAGCCGCAGGCCGCTGTTCTGCGTACACCCCGTCGTCGGCGACGGCTTCGGCTACGTCGGCCTGCTGCGCGGCCTCGGGCCCGAGCAGCCGGTGTACGCCCTCCAGGGCGCGGGCCCGGCCGGCAACGGCCCCCGCCCCGCGACGCTCGGCGGGCTCGCCGCCGAGTACCTGGCGCGGATACGGCGGATCCAGCCCGAGGGCCCCTACCGGCTCCTCGGCTGGTCCTTCGGCGGCGTCCTCGTGCACGAGATGGCCGTCCAGCTCCGCGAGGCGGGCGAGCGGGTCGAGCTGCTGGCGCTGATGGACAGCGTGCCGCCCCTGGAGTCCGACCGGCGCGCGCCCGACGACCCGGTGAGCGAGAAGGACGTGCTGCTCGGCCTGCTCGACGGCGTGGGCGCGCCGGCGGCGGACATCGCCGCGGTGCGGGACGGCGGTCGGGTGCCCGAGCCCGCGGAGCTGCTGCGGCTGCTCGCCCCGGCGATGGGCGCCTCCGCCCCGAAGGACCCGGCCGGGCTCGCCGCGATGGTCGACGCCTGCCGTTACCACGGCGAGCTGATGATCCGCTGGACGCCCCGCGTCCACGACGGCGGCCTGCTCGCCTTCACCGCGACCGCCGAGGCCAGGCGGGCGGCCGAGCTGGGCGGTGCGAGCAGCGCCCAGCTGTGGGCGCCGTACCTGACCGGCGAGGTCACCGAGCATCCGATGGCGGCCCGGCACCTGGAGCTGGCCGAGCCCGGCCACATCGACTTCATCGGCCGCGTGCTGGCCGCGGAACTCGCCCGGCTGGAGGAGCGGTGAGCCCCGCGTGTACCCGCCGCCCGGAGGCCGCCGCGGCCTCCGGGCGGCGGGGCGCCGGCTCAGCCCACCGCGTCGGCCCGGCCCGCTGTGCCGGCGTGGTCCGCCACGGCGGCGGAGATCTCCGCCATCACCTCGTCCACCCTGCTGTGCAGGAAGAAATGGTCGCCGGGCAGGATCCGCTGCCGGAAGCCGCCCGCGGTCACCGCGCGCCAGCCGCCGACCCACTCGGCCCCGGACAGCAGATCCTCGGTCCCGCCGAGCGCGACCGTGGGGCACGGCAGCACCGTCGGCCGCACCTCGCGCATGTACGCGTCGAGCAGGGTGAGATCGGCCCGCAGCACCGGCAGCAGCATCTCCAGCAGCTCGCGGTGGCGCAGTATCTCGGCCGGGGTGCCGCCGAGTTCCCCCATGTCCTTGACCAGCTGCTCGTCGTCGCGGTCGCGCAGGGGCAGCGCGGCCGGGGAGCCGGGCGGCCGGCATCCGGAGACCACCAGGGCCCGCGGCAGCGGCCGCTCCTCGGCCACCAGGCGGCGTGCCGTCTCGTACGCGATCTGGGCGCCCATGCTGTGCCCGAAGAGGACGAACGGCTCGTCGGCCGGCCGGGATCCGAGCACCGACAGCACTCCGTCGACCACGTCCCGCATGGAGGTCAGCAGCGGCTCTCCCATCCGGGTGCCGCGGCCGGGCAGTTCCACCGGCACGAAGTGCAGTCCCGGCGCCTGCCGGGAGCGCGCCCAGGCCAGATAGGCACCCGCCGAGCCGCCGGCGTGCGGCAGACAGTAGACCCGGACCGGAGCCGCGCCGCCGTCGGTCGCGGGGGCCGAGTCCCAGGGAGTCCATCGGTTGTGTGTCACTGCGTTGTGCCCTTCCGCTGTCGTGGAGTTGCGTGCCGTACCGCGGCCCGCACCGCGGAGCCTATTTGGGTTTTCGCCCGTCAGGCCAGTACGACGGGTCGTCAATAACCTTGTGCGGCAGTGCGGTCCGAAAACTTTTCATTGATCTGGAAAAACTTCTCGGCTAGGGTGACACTCGCACCCGGCAATGCCGTGCAAACGTGAAACGGGGATTTTCCAACGTGTGTGGAATTGCGGGAATGTTCTCGCTCGGCGGGGCGCGCCATTGCGAAACAGGTGTTATTCGTGAAATGACATCCGAGTTGATCCACCGGGGTCCTGACGATGTCGGCCACTACACCGGCGAGGGAATCGCACTGGGATTCCGCAGACTCGCGCTCAACGACCTGGAGCATGGAAACCAGCCGCATCTGTCCGAGGACGGCGGTCTGGTCTCCGTCTGCAACGGCGAGATCTACAACCATCGCCGGCTGCGCGCGGAACTCGGCGGCGCGGGCCACCGGTTCCGCACCGAGTGCGACACCGAGGTGCTCGTCCACCTCTACCGCCGCCACGGCGTCGGCCTCACCGACCGGCTCGACGGCCAGTTCGCCTTCGCCCTGTACGACGTGGCCGCGCGCCGGCTGATGCTGGCCCGCGACCACGCCGGCATCGTGCCCCTGTTCTACACCGTGGTGGACGGACTGCTGCTCTTCGCCTCCGAGATCAAGGCGATCCTGCGGCACCCCGCGGTCAGTCCCCGCGTCGACCTGCGCGGCCTCGACCAGGTCCTCACCCTGCCCGGACTCGTCAGCCCCCGCACCATGTTCGAGGGCATCCACTCCCTGCGCGCGGGCGAGCGGCTGCTGGCCGACGCCGACGGGGTGCGGGTGGAGCGCTACTGGGACCTCGACTACCCGGCCGCCGCCGACCTGGACCCCGCGCCGGCCGGTCCCGACGCCGAACTCGACCGCGCCGCGGACCACATGGCCACGCTCCTCGACGGCGCGGTGCGCGACCGGCTCATGGCCGACGTCCCGGTCGGCCTCTACCTCAGCGGCGGACTGGACTCCAGCCTCCTGGCCGCCCTCGCCGCCGGCGCCCGCCCGGGACACGCCTGGCCCAGCTACTCCGTCGTCTTCCCCGGCCACGACTTCGACGAGAGCCGCCACCAACGGCTGGTCGCCGCCAAGCTGGGCACCCGTCACCACGAGGTGCCGGTGCACGGCCACGACCTCGCCGACCGGCTCCGGCAGATGGTCCGGCACGCCGAGACGCCCGTCCGCGAGTCGTACAACGTCTGCTCGCTCAAGCTGTCCGAGGCGGTCCGCGCCGACGGCACCGTCGCCGTCCTCACCGGCGAGGGCGCCGACGAACTCTTCGGCGGCTACCCCGGGTACCGCTACGACGCCGCGGGCCTCGGCGGCAGCCGCCTCGACGGACTCGACGCCCTGCTGGAGGGCGAGATACGCGAGCGCATGTGGGGCGTCGACATCGCCTACGAGCAGGACCAGATCACCGCGCAGGAACTGCGCCGCGACCTGTACGCCCCCGAACTGGCGCCCTCCTTCGAGGAGTTCGCCGTCACCGGGCAGCGGCTGGTGGACGCCGACCGGCTGCGCGGCCGTCACCCCCTGCACCAGCGGTCCTACCTCGACTTCCATCTGCGGCTGGCCGACCACCTCCTCGGCGACCACGGCGACCGCATGGCCCTCGCGAACGCCGTCGAGCCACGCTTCCCCTTCCTCGCCCGGCCGGTGGTCGACCAGGCCCTGCGTCTCCACCCCGACCTCATGGTGGCCGGCGGCACCGAGAAGGCCGTCCTGCGCAGACTCGCCGCACCCCTCGTCCCCGGCGAGGTGCTCGCCCGGCCCAAGTTCGGCTTCCGCGGCCAGACCAGCAGTCATCTGCTGCACACCGGCGCCGACTGGTTCGAGGAACTCCTGTCTCCCGAAGTCGTGCGGAAACAGGGTTACTTCGACCCGGACGCGGTCTCCACTCTCGTGCGCCACCAGCGGGCCGGTGGCGACCAGGTGCACGCGCACCTCGACACCGACTACCTGATGGTCATCGCCACCTTCGCGCTCTTCGTAGAGGAGTTCGGCCTGCCGTGTCTCGGATGACCCGCCTCTCCGCACCACCGGACCGCCCGGCGCCCGCACCGTCGGGCCCCGCCTGCGACGCCCCTCCCGCGCTGCCCCTGGTCGGCGTCGTCGGGGGCATGGGCCCCCTCGCCTCCACCGAACTGCTGCGCAGCGTCTACCTCCCCGCGGACGGCCGCCCCGAACAACAGGCGCCCCGCGTGCTGTTGTGGTCCGACCCCGCCGTGGTCGACCGCACCGAGGCCATCGGCGCGGGCCGCCTGGAGGCCCTGTACCGGGCCGTCGAGAAGGCCGTCGAGGGACTGGCCACCGCCGGAGCCGAGCGGATCGTCGTCGCGTGCGTCACCGCCCACCGGGTCCTCGGCGACCTGCCGCCCGCGCTGCTGCGCCGCTGCGTCTCCCTGGTCGACGTCGTCCACGAGGAACTCGCCCGCGACGGCCGCCCGCACCTGCTGCTGTGCACCAAGGGCACCGCCCAGGCCGGCATCCTCACCGCCGGACGCCCGACCGCCGCCCGCCACCTCCTCGCCCTGCGCCCGGACGACCAGGAGGCCCTGCACCGCGAGGTCTACCGCCTCAAGACCGGCGGCGACCCGCTGGGCACCCTCGACTTCCTGCGCACCGTCCTGCCCCGATACGGCGTACGGCGGTTCGTCGCCGCCTGCACCGAGCTGCACCTCGTCACCCGGGCCGTCGAAGCCGCGGGACTGTCCGCCGAGTTCCCGGCCATCGACCCCCTGGCCGTGGTGGCCGGGCGGATCAAGAACGGAGAGCTGTGAGCCACACCACGATCCTGCGCCGGTGGGCCGACCACGTCGAGAAGGACCCGGACGCCCTCGCGATCGCCACCCCGGGGCGCCACTGGACCCGGCGCGAACTCGCCCGGCACGCGGCCGGGTTGAGGGACCGCCTGGCCGAGGGCGAGGGACCCGTGCTGATCGCCTGCGCCGACCCCGTACCGGTCGTCGCCGCCCTCCTCGCCTGCGCCGCCGTGGGCCGCGCCTTCGCCCCCGTCGACACCCGCCAGCCCGCCGCGCGCTGGACCGCACTCCTCGAGGACCTGGCTCCCACGGCCGTCGTCGTGGACGGGACCGGCCGCGCGGCCCTCGCCGGACACGCCGTACGGCTCATCGACGCCGGGCAGGCCGAGCAGGGCGCCTGGCACGCCGACGACTGGCGCGACCCCGACGTCCCGGACGCCGGATACGTGTACTTCACCTCGGGGACCACCGGCCGCCCCAAGGGCATCAAGGGCAGCCTCGCGGCCGTGGAGCACTTCCTCGACTGGGAGACCGCCGAGTTCGCCGTCACCGAGGGCACCCGCGTCTCGCTGCTCACCTCGCCCGGGTTCGACGCCTTCCTGCGCGACGCCCTCCTCCCGCTGCGCGCCGGTGGCAGCGTGCACGCCGCCACGACCGGCACCCCGCCCGTCGCGGCCGGACTCGCCGCCTGGCTGGAGGCCGAGCGGGTCGAGATCCTGCACTGCGTCCCCACCGTCTTCCGCACTTTGCGCGCCGCCGGTCTCACCGCCGGCTCGCTGCCCGCGCTGCGCACCGTGCTGCTCGCCGGAGAGGCCGTACGGCCCGCCGACATCGCCTGGTGGCACGGCCTGTTCGGCGACCGCAAGGACCTGGTGAACCTCTACGGGCCCTCCGAGACCACCATGACCAAGGTCTTCCGGCGGCTGCGCGCCGAGGACGCCGAGGCCCGCACCGTCCCGGCCGGAGTGCCCCTGCCCGGCGTGGAGGTACGCGTGCTCGCCGCGGGCCGCCCCGTCACCGGCACCATCGGCGAGATCGAGATCCGCACCCCCTTCCCGCTCGGCGGCTACCTGGACGGCCGCCCCGGCGGGTTCGCCGAGCCGCACGCCTACCGCACCGGCGACCTCGGACGGCTGCGCGAGGACGGCGCGTTGGAGGTGCTGGGCCGCCGCGACCAGCAGGTCAAGGTCAACGGCGTCCGCGTCGAACTGGGCGAGGTGGAAGACGTGTTGCGCCGCCACCCCGGGGTGCGGGACGCCTGCGCCTCCGCGGTGGCGGAGGGCGACGCCGACCCCGCGCTGTGCGCCTACGTCGTCGCCGAGGACACCGTCACCGACGAGGAGCTGCGCGCCCACGCCGACGCCGGGCTCCTGCCGGGCAGCCGGCCCGCCGTGTTCGTCCGCCTCGCCGCCATCCCGCGCACCCTCAACGGCAAGGCCGACCGGCGCGCCCTCCCCGTGCCCTCGGCGGCGCGGACGATCGAGGCCGACGACCGTCCCCGGGACGGCGTCGAGACCGAGATCGCCACGCTGTGGTGCGAGTTGCTGCACCTGCCCGCCGTGGGACGGCAGGACAGCTTCACCCTGCTCGGCGGCGACTCGCTGGCCATCGCCCGGCTCCTGGACCGGCTGCGCTCGCGCTACGGCACGGACCTCCCCCTGCGCGTCTTCGCCGAGAACCCCACCGTCGCCGGTCTCGCCGCCGCCGTGAGCGCCGGGAGCAGCCGATGACCGCGCCCTTCCCGCCGCGCCCGCACCGGGACCGCGCCCCGCTGTCCTACGCCCAGCGCGCCATCTGGCGTGCCGAACAGCTCGTCCCCGGCAGCGCGCTGCACAACGAGACCGCGGCCTTCCGGCTCACCGGCCCCGTGGACGCCGACGCCCTGGAACGCGCCCTCGCGGAGATGGCCGCCCGGCACGAGGTCATGCGGTGCGTGATCGCCACGGACGACGCGGGGGAGCCGTACCAGCGGTTCGCGGATGCGGTCCGCCCCACCGTCGAACGCGTCGACCTCACCGGTCTGCCCGAAGAACGGCGGGAGGCACGGCTGCTCGAACTCGTCGCCCGCGCGGCCGCCGAGCCCCTCGACCTGACCCGGCCACCGCTCATGCGCACCTGCCTGTTCCGGCTGGGCGAGGAGCGGTACCTGCTGTTCTTCGTCGCCCACCACATCGTGGTGGACGCCTGGGCGTTCGGCCTCTTCCTGGAGGAACTCGCGGCGCGGTACGCCGGCACGGCCGGCGGGCTCCCCCGCGCCGACGTCGACTTCGGCGACTACGCGGCCTGGCAGCGCACCGACCCCGACGCCGGGACGGGCCTCGCCCACTGGCGAGAACGCCTCGGCACCGACCTGCCCGTGCTCAGCCTGCCCACCGACGCGTCGGCGGGGGCCCGCCCCGCCGACGCCATCGCGGGCGGCATCCACCACTTCGTCATCCCCGCCGAGCTGGTGGCCGACCTCGCCGCCCTCGCCCGCAGCCGCGTCGCCACCCTGCCCGCGACCCTCCTGACGGCGTACAGCGCGGTCGTCCAGCGCTACACCGGACAGGGCGACCTCGTCGTCGGCATGCCCGTGGCCACCCGCAACCGGCCCGCCCTCGGCGCGGTGGTCGGCCCGCTGCTCAACGTCATCGCCCATCGCGTCGACCTCACCGGCACCCCCACCTTCGAGGAGGCCCTGGCCCGCACCCGGCGCGACCTGAAGGCCGACCTCGCCCACCGGGACACGCCGTTCGACCTCGTCGTGGAGGACCTCGCGCACGCCTCCGGGGGCAGGTCGCCGCTGTTCCAGCTGATGTACGCCTTCCACAGCGGGCCCACCACGACCCTCGCCCTGCCCGGCGTCGAGACCACACCCGTGCCCTCGCACAGCGGCGCGGCCAAGTACGACCTGTCCCTGTTCCTGCGGCCACGGCCCTCCGGCGACCTCGACGCGGCCCTGGAGTACCGGACGGCCGCGCTCGCCGCGAGCACCGTCGAGGGCATCGCCGACGGACTGCTCTGCCTGCTGCGGGCGGCCGCGGCCGACCCCGGGCGGCGCCTCGCCGATCTGCCGGTGACCACGCGGGACGCCCGCGACCGGGTCGTGAACGGCTTCAACACGGCGGACCGGACCCCGCCGCCGTGGCCGACGGTGGCGCACGCGCTGCGGCTGCTCGCCGCGCGCGAGGGTGACGCCCCGGCCGTGGCGGACGGGGAGCGGGTGCTGACCCGGGCCGAGGTGGACCGGGCGGCCGACCGGGTCGCCGCCCGGCTGGCCGGCCGGTACGGCGTGCGCCCGGGGGACCGGGTGGCCCTGCTGGCGCCGCGTGACGCGGCGCTCGTACCCCTGGTCGTCGGGTTGTGGCGGGCCGGGGCGGTGCTCGTGCCGCTGGACGCCCACCTGCCCGCGGAACGGGTCGGGTACGTGGTGCGGGACAGCGGGGCGCGGTGGGTGGTGAGCGGGGCCGGGGAGCGGTCGGCGGCGGCCGACGGCCCGGACCGGGTGGAGGCACGCGCGCTGCTGGCCGAGGAGGACGCGCTCGCGCCGGCGGGGGACACCGTCCCGGCCGTTCCCTTCCCCGACGGCCCCCCGGCCGACTCGCTCGCCTACCTCATGTACACCTCGGGCTCCACCGGCCGCCCCAAGGGAGTGGCGGTACCGCACGACCGCGTCGCCAACCTCCTGCACAGCGTCGTCCGCGAGCCCGGCATCGGCGCCGAGGACGTGCTGGTCGCCGTCACCGCGCTCACCTTCGACATCTCGGTGCTCGAACTGTTCGCGCCGCTCGTCGCGGGCGCCCGCGTCGTGATCGCCGGGCACGAGACGGTCCGCGACCCGGGCCGCCTCGCCGCGCTGCTGCGCGACAGCGGGGCCACCTTGATGCAGGCCACCCCGTCCCTGTGGCGGGCGCTGCTCGACGACGGCTGGCCAGGGCTGCCAGGACTGCGGGCGCTCAGCGGCGGCGAGCCCCTCGACCGGGCGCTCGCCGGCCGGCTGCTGGAGCGCTGCGCCGAACTGTGGAACCTGTACGGCCCCACGGAGACCACCATCTGGTCGACGGCCGGACGCGTCCTGCCCGGCGAACCGGTGACCGTCGGACGCCCGCTGGCCCGCACCTACTGCCACATCCTCGACCGGTACGACCGCCCGGTCCCGCTCGGCGCCGTCGGCGAACTCGTCATCGGCGGCGCCGGTGTCGCCGCCGGGTACTGGAACCGGCCCGACCTCACCGCCGCCGCCTTCGTCCCCGACCCGGTCGCCGCCGACCCGCTCGCCACCGGCGACCCGGACGCCCTCGTCTACCGCACCGGCGACCTGGCCCGCTATCTGCCCGACGGACGGATCGTGGTCCTCGGCCGCTCCGACCAGCAGGTGAAGATCCTCGGCCATCGCGTCGAACTGGGCGAGATCGAGGCCGGGTTGGCGGCCCACCCGCTGGTACGGGCCGCCGTCGTGGTGGTGGACCGGGAGCGGCCCGCCGCACCCCGGCTCGTCGCCTTCGTCGTACCCGGCGCACCGGAGCGCGCCGGGGCGTCCGCCGCCGGAGCCGACGCCCTGGCCGCCGAGTTGCGCCGCCATCTGCGCACCCTGCTGCCCGCCGCCGTCGTACCCGCCGTCTTCGCCGCGGTCGCGGAACTCCCGCTGAACACCAGCGGCAAGGTGGACCGTCCGGCCCTCGCGCGCCGGGCCCGGGAGATCGACGGCCGCGCCGCGCCCACGGCGCCCGTCACCGACACCGAGCGGACCGTGCTCCGGCTGTGGGCCGAACTCCTCGGCGCGGCACCGGAGTCCGTCGGCACCACGGACGACTTCTTCGCCGCCGGCGGCAACTCCATCGTCGCCACCCGCCTCCTCGGCCGCCTCCGCGAGACCCTGGGCCGGACGCCCTCACTCGCCGGCTTCTACGCCGATCCCACCCCGAAGGGCCTGGCCCGCGCGGCCGACGCCGCCGAGGCCCAGGACACGCCCCTCGACCGGCAGCCGGTTCCCGAGGGTCCCGTCCCGCTCACCGACCAGCAGCGGCAACTGTGGCTGACCCAGCGCCTGGCGCCCGAGTCCGCGGCCTACAACCTCGCCGCCGCCGTCCGCCTCGACCAGCCCGTCGACCTCGCCGCGCTGACCCGCGCCCTGCGGGACCTGGCCACCCGCCACCCCGTCCTCGCCGCCCGCTGCGCCCTCACCGACGAGGGGCCCGTCCTGCTCCGGCTGCCCGCGGACTCGGTGCGCCCCCGCGTCGTGCCCGGGGGCACCCGGCGCGCCCTGGACGACGCCGTCGAGGCCGAGGCCGGACGGCCCTTCGACCTGTCCGAGGGGCCCCTGCTGCGGGTCACCGTGGTCGACGGCGGCGAGGCGCACCTCATCGTGACGGCGCATCACATGGCCCTCGACGGCTGGTCGATCGGCGTCGCCGTCCGCGAACTGTCCGCGCTGTACGCGCAGCACACCGGCACGGGGTCCCAACCCCCGCTGCCCGAAGTCGATTTCCTTCGGTACGCCGCCGCCCAGGCCCGCCCCGCCGCCCGTGCCGTCCGCGAGGAGCACCTCGCGTACTGGCGCGAGCGCCTCGACGGCCACCCCGGCGTCCTGGAGCTGCCCGCCGACCCCGACGCGGAACCGGCCCCCGCGGGCGCCGGCGCCACCGTGCCGTTCGTCCTGGAGCCCGACCTCACCGCCCGGCTGCGCACGGTGGCCGCGCGGCTGCGCGTCACCCCGTTCACCCTGCTGCTCAGCGCCTACGCGTCCCTGCTCGGCCGGTACGGCGGCACGGACGACATCGTGGTCGGGGTGGCTGCCGCCAACCGGGGCGCACCCGGTCTCGAGGGGCTGATCGGTTCCCTGGTCAACACCCTGCCGGTGCGCGTCGACCTCGCGGGCGGCGCCTCCTTCGCCGAGCTGGCCCGCCGCACCGCGGCCCTGCTCGCGGCCGACCTCGACCGGTCCCTCGTCCCGCTGGACCGGCTGGTGGACGCCCTCGGCGTGGCCCGCGACCCCGGGCGCACCGCCCTCGCGCAGGCCACCCTCGTCCTCCAGGACGCGCCCGAGGACCGGCTCCGGCTCGGTGCCGCCTCCGGCGTGCTGCGGCCGGTGTCCACGCGGACCGCCAAGTACGACCTGACAGTGGCGCTGGAGGAACACCCCGACCGGATCGAGGGCGTCCTGGAGTACGCCACCGGACGCTTCACCGCCGCCTGGGCGACCCGCTTCGCGCGCCACCTGCGCACCCTGCTGCACGCGGCCCTGGACGACCCGGACGCCGAGGCCGCCCGCGCCTCCGTCGACCCGTACGAGCGGGAGACGCCGTCCCCGCGCCCGGCGGGCACCGGCCGCGAGAGCCATGCGGTGCCCGTGCACGAGCTGTTCCGCGCCCGCGCGGCCGCCCGGCCGGACGCCCCCGCCGTCCGCCATGCGGGACAGGTCGTCAGCTACGGCGCGCTGGACGCCTGGAGCGACCGGATCGCCCTGCGCCTGCGCGACCGCGGCGCCGGGCCCGGCCGCTTCGTGTCGGTGCTGCTGCCCACGGGACCGGCGCAGACCGCGGCGATCCTGGGCGTGGCCAAGACCGGTGCCGCGTTCGCGGTCCTCGACCCCGACACGCCGGAACTGCGTCTGCGGGCCGTCCTCGCCGACGCCGATCCGGTGTGCGTCCTGGCCGCCGAGGAATGCCTGGCCGCCCAGCCGGGCCTGTGGGACGCCGGGCGGGGGACCTTCGGCCGGGTTCCCGTCGAGCCGCTCGAAGGGGGGGTGCCGGAGCCGGGAGACGTGGCGGCCGTGCCCGCCCCCGCCGTCACCGGCGACGACACCCTGTGCCTGGTGTACACCTCCGGCTCCACCGGCACCCCGAAGGGCATCGCCCTGCCGCACGCGACGCTCGCGCAGTTCGCCCACTGGCAGGGCGAGCACTTCGGCATCAGGCCCGACAGCCGGGTCGCCCAGTGGGCGCCGTTCACCTACGACGCCGCCTACACCGAGGTGTTCGCCGCCCTGTGCCACGGCGCCGCGCTGTCCGTCCCGCCCGAGCACGTCCGGCGCGACCCGGTCGCGATGGCCGACTGGCTCGGCGCCGAACGCGTCACCCAGATCCAGACCGTGCCCGGGTTCTTCGCCGTCCTCACCGAGGCGCTGGACCGCGCCGACGGTGAACTGCCCCACCTGGAACACGTGTTGCTGGCCGGGGAGGTGCTGCCGCCGTCCCTCGCCGCCGCCTGGGCCGAGCGCCCCGTGCGCCCCCGTCTGCACAACCTGTACGGGCCCACCGAGTGCGTCCTCGCGACCCACCGCGAACTCGCGCCCAAGGAACGGTTCTCCTCCTCCGTCCCCATCGGGCGGCCTATACCCGGACGGCAGGCCCTCGTGCTCGACCACCGCGGCCGGCCCTGCCCGGTCGGGGCGGTCGGCGAGATCCACCTGCGCAGCGGATTCCTGGCCGGTTCCTACCACCGCCGCCCCGAGGAGAGCGCGCGGGCCTATGTGCCCGACCCCTGGGTGCCCGGCGGCACCCTGTACCGGACCGGCGACCTGGGTCGCTGGCTGCCCGACGGCGAGCTCGCCTTCACCGGCCGCACCGGCAGCCTCGTCAAGATCAACGGCAACCGGGTCGAACTGGAGGAGATCGAGGCCCTGCTGGAGGCCCATCCGGCGGTACGGGAGGCCGCGGCCGCCCTGCACGGCACGGCCGCCGCACCCCGCCTGATCGGATACGCGGTGGTGAGCGGCGACGTCACGGCCGCCGAACTCCGGGCGCGGCTGGCCGAACGGCTGCCCGCCGCGGTCGTACCGGAACGCGTGCTGCTCCTGGACGCCCTGCCCCGCACCCGCACCAACAAGCGGGACCGTGCCCGGCTCCCGGCACCCGAGGACGCCGCCCCGGACACGGCCGCGCCACCGAGGGGTGCCGTCGAGCAGCTGGTCGCCGACGCGTGGCGTCGGGTGCTGGGCGCCGACCGTCCCGTGGGGCGGCACACCAACTTCTTCGAGGCGGGCGGCAGTTCACTGCTCGCCGCCCGGCTCCAGCTGGACCTCGCCGACCGCCTCGGCCGCCCGGTCCGCCTCGTGGACGTCTTCGCCCGGCCCACGATCGCCGAGTTCGTCGCCGGTCTGGACGGCCCCGCCGGGTCGGGACCCGGAGCCCCCGACGCCCCCGCGGACGACGCCGCCGCGCGCGGCACCCGACGACGCTCCGCCGTGCGCGCCCGCGCCCGCGGCCGGGCCGGGAGACCCGACACGCGGCCGGGGGCCGGCACGCCGACAGGTTCCGACACACCCACGGGGTCCGACACACCGACAGGGAGAGACTGACATGGACGTGCAGAGCGTGATGACGGAGCTGCGGGACGCCGTGGGCGGCGACGGCCTGGAACGGGTCGAGGAGTGCCTGGCGATCCTCGTCGGCGAGAAGGCCCCCGAATACCTGCACGACGACCAGGAGCCCACCCGGCTCTTCTTCCCCGGGATCAGCGCGCTGCCCTGGCACGACGCCGCCGCCCAGCCGTGGGCGGCCGGCATGGAGGCCGCCTTCGCGGACATCCGCGCCGAGTTCCTCGCGCTGCGCGAGGCACAGGCCCGCTTCGCCCCCTACGAGGACCTGTACACCAAGGAACTCGGCTGGCAGGGCTGGGACACGTACCAGATCTACCGCGACGGCAAGTGGCGCGACGAGGCGCGGGAGCGCTGCCCGAAGACGTGCGAGGCGCTGGCGGCGACCCCGCACGGGCCCCGCGACGGCATGTTCACCGTCCTCAACCCCGGCGTGCACATCACCCCGCACACCGGCGGGGTCAACCTGCTGCTCACCGCGCACCTGCCGCTGATCGTGCCGCCCGGCTGCGCCGTCAAGGTCGGCGACGACGAGCGCGGCTGGGAGGAGGGCAAGGTCATCCTCTTCGACGACAGCTTCATCCACGAGGCGTGGAACCGCGGCACCCAGCAGCGCGCCGTCCTGCTCTGGGACGTCTGGCACCCCGAACTGACCGAGACCGAGGTCCGCGCGCTGGAGCACCTCATGCCGCGGTTCCAGCGCTATCTGATGGCGGTCTGACACGCCGCCGTCGCGGGGAACCAGCCGCCGGCCCGCGCGAGCGGTCGTCGCACGGGGCCGGTCGCCGTCGTGCCGGGCCGGGCCGCGTGCGGCACACGGCCGTACGGCACCGGCCACCTGACGGCGGTCCGACCGCCGCCGCAGGGGCCGTACCGGTTCCCCGACGACCGTCCGACCCGCCCCGGCCCCACCCCCGCCCTCCTCGCCCGCCGCCGCGCGGTGTCCGCGCCGAGCCACCAACGGAGACCAACGTGAACGCAGAGCCAGTCCAGCCCGACCCGGACGACGTCGAGGGCCGTATCGCCGTCGTCGGCATGGCGGGCCGCTTCCCCGGTGCCGACACGCCCGACGAGCTGTGGCGCCTGCTGGATTCCGGGGCGGACGCCGTCTCCCGGTTCACCCCGGGGGAGCTGCGGGACTCCGGCGTGCCGGCGAGCGAGGCGGCCGCGCCGGGTTACGTGCCGGCCAAGGGTGCCCTCGACGACATCGCGGGCTTCGACTCCCGGCTCTTCGGATACGGCGCGCTGGAGGCCTCGGTCATCGACCCCCAGCAGCGCATCTTCCTGGAGTGCGCCTGGGCGGCCCTGGAGGACGCCGGCTGCGACCCCGACCGCGCGGGCGGACCGATCGCCGTGTACGCGGGCTCGCTGCTGAGCACCTATCTCATCCACAACCTGCTGCCGCGCGCCGACCTGCGCGCCTCCCTCGGCGTGCCGCTGCTGTTCCAGAGCAACCAGCCCGACCAACTCGCCACCCGCGCCGCCTACAAGCTGAACCTGCGCGGTCCGGCCATCACCGTGCAGACGGCCTGTTCCACCTCGCTCGTCGCCGTGCACCTGGCCGTCCAGAGCCTGCTCGGGCAGGAGTGCGACGTGGCCCTCGCGGGCGGTGTCACCGTCACCGTGCCGCAGCGCTCCGGGTACCTGCCCGTCGAGGGCGGCATCGAGTCGCCGACCGGCCGCTGCCGTCCCTACAGCGCGGACGCGAACGGCACGGTCTTCGGCAACGGCGCCGGCGTCGTCGTCCTCAAGCGGCTGGCCGACGCGCTCGCGGACGGCGACCGGGTGCACGCCGTCGTGCTCGGCTCCGCCGTCACCAACGACGGCTCGGCGAAGGCCGGTTACACCGCGCCGGGGGTCGCCGGGCAGACGGCGGTGATCAGCGAGGCGCTGTCCGTCGCCGACGTCCCGCCGCGCACGATCGGCTATGTCCAGGGCCACGGCACCGGCACCGCGCTCGGCGACCCGATCGAGATCGAGGCCCTCACCCGCGCCTACCGGGCCGCCGGCACGGCGGGCGACGACGTGGCCTGGTGCGCCCTCGGTTCGGTGAAGTCCACCATCGGCCACCTCGACGCGGCCGCCGGTGTCACCGGGTTCATCGCGGCCGTGCAGGCGCTGCGCCACGGCAGGATCCCCGCGACCCTGCACGGCGACGCCGGGACGCCGGGCGAGGCGCTGTCCGGGACGCCGTTCCACGCGCCCGGCCGGTCCGCCGAGTGGCCCGCGGGCGAGGCGCCCCGCCGGGCCGCCGTCAGCGCCTTCGGCATCGGCGGCACGAACGCGCACGTCATCCTGGAGGAGGCGCCGGTTCCCGCCGGCCGCCCCGCGCCGGGCAGGCCCGCCGTGCCGGTCGCCCTGCCGCTGTCGGCCCGTACCGCCACCGCCCTGGACACCCTCGCCGAACGGCTCGCCGCGCACCTGGAGGCACACCCCGAGGTCCCGCTCGCGGACGTCGCCCGCACCCTGCGCACCGGTCGCCGGGAACTGGACCACCGGCGAGTCGTCCTCGCCCACGACTCGGCGGAGGCCGTGGCCGCCCTGCGCGCGGGCGGGCGGCGCGACACGGTGGCGGCCCGCACCGGGCGGGTGGACGCGCCGGTCGCGTTCCTGCTCCCCGGACAGGGCAGCCAACTGCCGTCCATGGCCGTCGGGTTGTACGACACCCATCCCGTCTTCCGCGCCGCGCTGGACGAGTGCGCGGACCACCTGCGGCCCGTCCTCGGCCGGGACCTGATCGAGCTGCTGCGCGACGGCGAGGAGGAGCTGCGCCGCACCGACCTGCTCCAGCCCGCCGTCGTCGCCGTCGGACACGCCCTCGCCCGGCTGTGGGCGCACTGGGGCGTCCGGCCGGCCGCGCTGCTCGGGCACAGCCTCGGCGAGTTCACCGCCGCCGCCCTGTCCGGCGTCTTCGCGCTGCCGGACGCCCTGCGGCTGGCCGCCGAACGCGGCCGTCTCATGGCGGACACCGGGCCCGGGGCGATGCTCGCCGTGCCGCTCGCCGAGGACGCCGCGGCCGCGGAGGCCGCCGCCCACGGCCTCGACCTGGCCGCGGTCAACGGGCCGGAGGCGGCCGTGCTGGCCGGCCCCCTCGACGCCGTCGAACGCGCCGCCCGCGCCCTCGGCGAGCGCGGCCTGCGCACCCTCCGGCTGCCCGTCGACCGCGCCTTCCACAGTCGGCTGTGCGACGAGGCGGCGGACCGGTTCGCCGAGGCGGTGGCACAGACCGCCCGCAGCGCTCCCCGCGTCCCGTTCGTGTCCGGAGTGACCGGCGACTGGATCACCGACGCCGAGGCCACCGACCCCGGTTACTGGGCCCGGCAGATGCGCGAGCCGGTCCGCTTCGACCGCGGTCTCGCCACCCTCACCGCCCTGGACGACGGCCTGGTGCTGGTCGAGAACGGTCCCGGCAGCGTCCTCACCGACCTGGTGCGCGCGGTGCGCCCCGGCGGCGACGCGCCGCACACGGCCCCCGCACCGCTGCCCGCCCGCGGCCGGCGCGGCCCCGAGGACGAGCCCGCGAGCGCCGTCCTGTCCCTGGGCGGACTGTGGACGCGGGGCGCCGCCGTGGCCTGGGAACCGGTCGGCGGGGAGGCCCGGGTGACCGGGCTGCCCGGCTACCCGTTCGAGCACCTCGACCACTGGATAGATCCCGGCACCGCTCCCGTCGAGGAGCCGGTGGCGCGGGAGTCGGCCGACGCCGTGCTCGCGGGTATCGTCTGGCGCCCCCTGGACACCGCCCCGGACGGCGGGGAGCCGCTGCGCGGCCGCCGGCAGACCTGGCTCGTCCTCATGGACCGCGCGGGCGCCGCCCAGCCCGCCGTGGACCTGCTCACCGCGCGCGGCCAGATCGTGACGGTGGTCCGGCCCGGCACCGAGTACCGGCGCGTGCGCCGGGGCGTGTACGAACTCGACCCCCGCGACCCCGCGCAGTACGCCAAGCTCGTGGCCGACCTGCGCGCCCTGGTCCGCACCCCCACCGCCGTCCTCTACGCCTGGGGCCTGGACGCCGCGCAGATCGGCGAACCGGACGAGACGGCCTGCTACTTCGGGCTCGTCCGGCTGGCCCGCGCGATGGCCGAGGAGAGCGTCGTCAACGAGGTCCGCGTCGGCGTCGTCACCACCGGCGCCTTCCGCACCGGCGACGGCGAACGCCCCGACCCGGCCGCCGCGATGCTCAGCGGTCCGGTGCAGGTGCTCCCCGAGGAGTACGGCAACCTGCGCTGCGCCCAGATCGACCTGGCGCCCGGCGCCGCGCTCGACACCGCCACGGCCGAGACCGTCCTCGGCGCGGTCCTGACCACGCCCGCCCGGCTCCTCGCCCTGCGGGACGGCACCCTGCTCACCCGCGCCCTCACGCAGCGCACCGTCCCGACCGTCCCCGACCGCCCCGCCGACGGCGAGACCTGGGTCGTCACGGGCGGTCTCGGCGGCATCGGCCGGACCCTCGCCGCCGAACTGGCCCGCACCCGGGGCGCCCGCCTCGCCCTGCTGGGCCGCAGCGCCGCCGAGGCCGGTCTCACGCGGGAGTTGCGCGACGCGGGCACCGAGGTCATCGCCCTGCGCGCCGACGTCACCGACGCCGACTCCCTGGGCGCGGCGCTGGACGAGGTGCGTGCCCGCTTCGGCCGGATCGACGGCGTCGTGCACGCCGCGGGGGTTCCCGGCGGCGGCTCCGTGGCGCTGCGGGAGGACGCCGAGGCCCGAGCCGTGTTCGCCCCCAAGATCACCGGCATGCGCAACCTGCTCGCCGCGCTCCGCCCCGACGAGGCCCGCGTGCTGCTGGTCTGCTCCTCGCTCGCCACCCTGGTCCCCACCTACGGACAGTCCGACTACGCCGCCGCCAACGCCTACCTGGCCGCCGCCGCGGAGGCGGAGGCGCGGCACGGCGACCGCCGTGTCCTCGCCGTCGACTGGGACATGTGGCGCGAGGTCGGCATGGCCGCGGACGCCGAAGTCCCCGCGGACCTGAAGGCGTTGCAGGAACGGATGCTCGCCGGGGCACTCACCCCGGACCAGGGCGCCCGCGCCTTCGCGGCGCTCCTCGACGGGCCCGCCGGCCGCCATGTGGTGGCCCGCGCCTCGGCGGTCGTCACGGAGGGCGCCCTGCGCCTCACCGACGAGCCGGCCGTCGCACGCCCGGCCGCCGTCGCGCTGCCCCGCCCCGACCTCACCACCCCGTACGTCGCCCCGCGCACCCCCACCGAGGAGCGCCTCGCCGCGATCTACGCCGAGATGCTCGGCCTGGACCGGGTCGGTGTGGACGACGACTTCCTCGATCTCGGCGGCCACTCCCTGCTCGCCGCGCAGGTCGTGGCGCGTCTGCGGGCCGAGTTCGACGTCGAGGTGCCCGCCCGCGCGTTCTTCGAGGGCGGCCGGGTGGCCGAACTCGCCGAGCTGATCGAGGACAGCATCCTCGCCGAACTGGAGAACCAGTGACGAAGCCGACCGGCCGGGAGCACCGACTCGCCCGGCTCACCCCCGAACAGCGGGCCGCCTTCGAGGCACGCACCCGCGGCCGCGCCGTCGCGAACGCCACCGCGCCCCCCGACGCCGACCGCAAGTCCGCGATCACCCCGGCCGAGGGACCCGTGCCGCTGTCCTTCGGACAGGAACGGCTCTGGTTCCTGGAGCAGTTGGCCCCCGGCCTCGGGGTCCACAACGAGTACGTGGCGCTGCGGCTCACCGGCGCGCTCGACCTATCGGCGCTCGACGCCGCCCTGACCCGGCTCGCCGACCGCCATGACGCGCTGCGGACCGTGGTCGAGGTGGCCGACGGAGTGCCGGTGCAGCGGGTGCTGCCGCCGGGACGGTCCGTCCTCGATGTCGTCGAGGTCGACGGCAGCGGGACCGACGGCAGCGGGACCGACGACGGTGAGACCGACGACGGCGAGGCCGCCGACGCGTCCGCGGCCCGGTGTTCGATCGCCGAGCGTTCGATCGCCGAGCGGGAGGCCGCCCGGCCCTTCGACCTCGCCCGGGGCCCCCTGTTCCGCGCGGTCCTGATCCGCTCGGCGCCCGACCGTGCCCTGCTGCTCGTCGTCAACCACCACATGGTCGGCGACGCCTGGTCCCGTGCCGTCCTGGTGGACGAGCTGTGTTCCGGGTACCGCGACCAGCTGGAAGGGGACGGCGCCGAGCCCGCCCCGCCGCCCCTGCGGTACGGGGACTGGGCCGCCTGGCAGCGCCGCGAACTCACCGACGAGCACCTCGCCGACCACCTCTCCTACTGGCGGGAGCGCCTCGCCGGCACACCGCCGCTGCTCGACCTGGTCACCGACCGGCCGCGTCCCGCCGTGCCCAGCCATCGGGGCGGCCGCACCCGCTTCACCCTGGACGCGCGGCTCACCGAGGCCGTGGAGAGCGCCGCGCGGCAGGCCCGCGCCACCCCGTTCATGGTGACCCTCGCCGCCTGGCAGGCCGTCCTGATGCGGCACTCCGGGCAGGAGGACGTCGTCGTCGGCGTACCCACCGCAGGCCGCGACCGGCCCGAACTCGCCGGCCTCGCCGGGATGTTCGTCAACAGCCTGGTGCTGCGCGCCGACCTGTCCGGCGACCCCACCTTCGAGGAGCTGCTCGCCCAGGTGCGCGAGACGTCCCTCGGCGCGTTCGCCCACGCCGAGGTGCCCTTCGAACGGCTCGTGCGGGAGCTGAGCCCCGACCGGGCCCTCGGCCACGCCCCGCTGTACCAGGTGCAGTTCGGCTACCGGAACGTGCCGGAGCGCGAGCTGTCCCTGCCCGGCGTCCGCGTCGAGCCGGTGGACCTCGACAACGGCCTGTGCCGCACCGACCTCAGCCTCGAACTGGCCCGCAGCGGTGACGTCACCGAGGGCATCTGCGAGTTCAGCCGCGACCTGTTCGACGCGACCACCGCGCAGACCCTGACCGGGGCGCTCGAACGCGTGCTGCGGCGTGCCACCGCCGACCCGGGGCTGCGCCTGTCCGAACTCCTCGCCCTGACCCCCGCCGAGCAGGCCGTCCTCGACGCGGCCGGGGACGGCGGGCGCGTAGCGGACGGCACGCCGGACGTGCTCGCCTCGTTCGCCGAGGCCGTGCGCAGCCACCCCGACGCCGAGGCGGTCGTCTCCGGCGGCACCACCCTCACCTTCCGCGCCCTGCACGAGCGCGCCCGGCGCATCGCCGCCCATCTGCGCACCGCCGGCGTCCGCCCCGGCGACCGCGTCGGCATCGGGCTGCGGCGCGGTGCCGATCTGCCCGCCGCGCTGCTGGCCGTGCTCATGAGCGGCGCCGCCTATGTGCCGCTCGACCCCGACTACCCGGCGCAGCGACTCGGGTACGTGTGCGGCGACGCCACCCCGTCCGCCGTACTGGTGCACACCCCGACCCGGGAGGCGTTCGCCTCGGGCATCGTCCCCGACGGGACCGCGCTGGTGGACCTCGACCACGAGGCGGGGACGCCGCACGCCGCCGGGACCGAGCCCGCGCACGCGGCAGCCGATCCCGAGGCCCCCGCGTACGTCATCCACACCTCCGGCTCCACGGGCAGGCCCAAGGGCGTCGTGGTCCTCCACCGCAACCTCACGGCGTTCCTCGCCGCGATGGACAAGGTCGTGGGGACCGGCGGCGAGCCGGTGACCTGGCTCGCGGTGACCAGCGTCTCCTTCGACATCTCCGTCCTCGAACTGCTGTGGACCGTCAGCCGGGGACACCGCGTGGTGATCGGCCCCGACAAGGACACCGCCGCACCGGTCACGACGGAGACCGCCCCGGTCCCCGCGAAGGCCACCCCGGCCGCCGCGGGGTCCGCCCCCGAGTTCAGCCTGTTCTACTTCGCCAGCGACACCGGCCACACCCTCCCCGGACCCGACCAGTACCGGCTCCTCATGGACGGCGCGCGCTTCGCCGACGAGCACGGGCTCAGCGCCGTATGGCTGCCGGAGCGGCACTTCCACGCGTTCGGCGGCCCGTTCCCCGCGCCCTCCGTCCTGGCCGCGGCGTTGGCCACCGCGACCCGCCGGATCGGCATCCGCGCCGGCAGCGTCGTCATGCCCCTGCACCACCCGGTCCGGGTGGCCGAGGAGTGGGCCGTGGTCGACAACCTGTCCGGCGGCCGGGTGGGCCTGTCCTTCGCGTCCGGCTGGCACATGGACGACTTCGTCCTCGCCAAGGACGCCTACGACGACCGCCAACGCCGCACCGTCGAGGGCCTGGACACGGTCCGCCGGCTGTGGCGCGGCGAGCGCGTGCCCTTCGAGGGACCCGCCGGACGCACCGTCGAGGTCGGCGTCCTGCCCCGGCCCGTCCAGGGCGAACTGCCCGTCTGGCTCACCTCGTCGGGCAGCCCCGAGACCTGCCGCAGGGCCGGCGAGACGGGCGCCCGGCTGCTGACGCACCTGCTCGGGCAGAGCGTCGAGGACCTCGCCGAGCGCATCGCGGTCTACCGGGACGCCTGGCGGAGCGCGGGCCACGCGGGCGAACCGCACGTCACCCTCATGCTGCACACCTTCGTGGGCGCCGACGCCGACGACGTCCGGGCGCACGCCTGGGAGCCGTTCCGCGAGTATCTGCGGTCCTCCGTCGGCCTGATCGAGAACATGGCCCGCGCCCTCGGCGTCGACATCACCGCGGACGACTTCACGGACGACGACCAGGAGGCCCTGCTCGACCACGCCTGCGCCCGCTACCTCGCCGACAGCTCCCTCATCGGCACGGTCGAGGACCGGCTGCCGCTCGTGCGGCGGCTGACCGAGGCGGGCGTGGACGAGATCGCCTGCCTGGTCGACTTCGGCGTCGACGCGGACGCCGCCGCGGCGGCCTGGCCCGCACTGGCGGAGCTGAGGTCCCGCGCCGCCGCGTCCGCGGCGCCGGGCACCGGAACCCCGGCGGGGGCCGGACCCGCGGCGGTCGGTGCGGACCTCACGGCCCTGGTCCGCGCGCACGGCGTCACCCACCTCCAGTGCACCCCCTCCCAGGCCCGCGCCCTCCTCGACGAGGAGGACACCGCCGCCCTCGGCACCCTGCGCGAACTCCTCCTCGGCGGCGAGCCCCTCGACGCCGACCTCGTCCGCGCCCTCGCCGGACACCTGCGCGGCACACTGCGCAACATGTACGGGCCGACCGAGACCACGGTGTGGTCCACGACCGACACCGTCGACCCGGCGGAAGGCACCGTCACCATCGGGCGGCCCATCGCCGGCACCACGGTCCGCGTCCTGGACCCGCACGGGCGCCGCGTCCCCCTCGGCGTCCCCGGCGAACTGCACATCGGCGGCGCCGGGGTGACCGCCGGATACCTCGGCCGCCCCGAACTCACCGCCGAACGCTACGTCACCACCGGCGAAGGCGAACTCCTCTACCGCACCGGCGACATCGTGCGCGTCCGCCCCGACGGCCGGCTCCAGTACCTCTCCCGCAACGACAACCAGCTCAAGATCCGCGGCTTCCGCGTCGAGGCCGGCGAGGTCGAGGCCGCGCTCACCGCCCTGCCGTCCGTGCGCCAGTGCGTCGTCACCGCCCACGCGCCGGGCACCTCCCGGGCCGCGCTCGCCGCCCACGTCGTACCCGCCGACCCCGGACGGCCCCCCGCCCCGGCCGAGTTGCGCGCCGAACTGGCCCGCCGCCTGCCCGGGTTCCTCGTGCCCTCGCACTACGTGCTGCTCGACGCGCTGCCGCTGACCGGCAACGGCAAGATCGACCGCGGCGCGCTGCCCGCGCCCGGCCCGCTCGGCCGCGAGAACGGCACGGCGTTCACGGCACCTACCACGCCCACCGAGGAGACGATCGCGCGGGTGTGGCGCGAGGCGCTGGGCGCCGAACGCGTCGGCGTACACGACGACTTCTTCGAACTGGGCGGGCACTCGCTGCTCGCCACCCAGGTCGTCGCCGGCATCCGACGCGCCCTCGGGGTACGGCTGCCGCTGCGCACCCTCTTCGAGGCCCCCACCGTCGCGGCCCTCGCCCGCGCCGTGGACGACACCGGCACCGACACCGGGGCCGCCGCAGGACAGCGGGACACCGCGGCCCCGGCCGGGCTCCACCCGGACCCCGAGCACCGCCACGACCCGTTCCCGCTCACCGAGGTGCAGCGGGCCTACTGGATCGGGCGCAGCGGCGCCGTCGGCGGCGACGTCTCCTGCCACCTGTACGTCGAACTCGACCTCGACGACGTCGACCTGACGCGCCTGGAGACCTCCTGGCAGTCGCTCGTGCGGCGCCACGACGCGCTGCGCATCGTCGTGGACGAGGACGGCGAACAGCGCGTCCTCGCCGACGTACCCGACTACCGGATCGGCGCCGAGGACCTGCGCGCCCTGGACGCGGCCGACCGGGAGCGGCGCCTGGAGGCGACCCGGCAGGCCATGTCGCACCAGGTACTGCCCTCCGACACCTGGCCCCTGTTCGACATCCGCGCCAGCCGCACCACCGGCAGCGCCGTCCGCCTCCACCTCGGCATCGACACCCTGATAGCCGACGGGGGCAGCGTCCAGATCCTGCTGCGCGAACTCCTCGCCGTCTACCGGGGCGAACTCGACCCGGAGCCCATGGAGCTGTCGTTCCGGGACTACGTCGTCGCCGAGCGCGCCCGCCGCGAGGGACCGGAACGCGCACGCGACCTCGCCTACTGGCGCGACCGCCTCGACACCCTGCCGCCCGCCCCGCCGCTGCCCCTGGCCCAGCGCCCCGAGCAGCTCACCGAGACCCGCTTCCGGCGCCGCGAGGCCCACCTCGACGCCGGCCTGTGGGCCCGGCTGAAGGAACGGGCCGCCGCGGCCCGCATCACCCCGTCCGCGCTCGCCCTGGCCGCCTACGCCACCGTCCTCGGCGCCTGGTCCGGCACCGACCGCTTCACCCTCAACCTCACCCTCTTCAACCGCGTCGGCGACCACCCCGAACTCCCGTCGCTCGTCGGCGACTTCACCGCGCTGACCATGCTGGAGATCGACGGCGCCACCGAAGACGCGTTCGAGGCGCGGGCCCGCCGCATCCAGGACCGGCTCTGGAACGACCTCGACCACCAGCTCGTCAGCGGCGTGTGGGTCGCCGGTGAACTCGCCCGCCGCCGCGGTGTCGCCGAGGCCGTCATGCCGGTCGTCTTCACGAGCGAACTCGGCGCCGCCGACGCCGGTGCGACGCCCCCGGCCGGGCTGGGCGCGCGGGTCGCGTACACCATCACCCAGACGCCGCAGGTCTGGCTCGACCACCAGATCGCCGAGGACGGCGGCCGGCTCCGGCTCACCTGGGACGCCGTGGAGGCGCTCTTCGCGCCCGGCACGCTGGACGACATGTTCGACGCGTACACGGCGCTGCTCACCGCCCTGGCCCGGGAACCCCTCGCCTGGTCCGACCCGCACCGCGAGATCCTGCCGCCGCGGCAGGCCGCCCGCTACACCGTCCTCAACGCCACCGACGGACCGCTCCCGGCCGGACTGCTGCACGAGCCGTTCCTGGAGCGCGCCCGGCGCACCCCGGACAGCACCGCCGTCGTCTCCGCGACCGGCACCGTCACCTACGGCGAACTGGACCGGGTCTCCCTGGCCGTCGCCCGCACCCTGCGCGCCTCCGGCGTCGAGGACGGCGACCTCGTCGGCGTCCTCGCGCACCGCGGCTGGGAACAGGTCGCCTCCGCCCTCGGCGTCCTGCGCGCCGGCGCCGCCTACCTGCCCCTCGACAGCGGCCTGCCGCCCGCCCGGGTGGCGCGCTCCCTCGAACACGCCGGGGCGGTCGCCCTGCTCGCGCCCGAGGAGACGACCGTCGAGGGGGCGGTACCCGGGGGCGTCACCGTCCTGCGGTTCACCGAGGCCGTCGACCGCGGCACCGCCCTCGGCGCCGACCACGACCCGCGCCCCGCCACCGCCCCCGGCGACCTGGCGTACGTCATCTACACCTCCGGCTCCACCGGCGACCCCAAGGGCGTGATGACCGACCACCGGGGCGCCCTGAACACCGTCACCGACATCAACGAGCGCTTCGAGGTCCACGCCGAGGACCGGGTGTTCGCCCTCTCCTCCCTCGGCTTCGACCTGTCCGTGTACGACATCTTCGGCACCCTCGCCGCCGGTGCCGCGCTCGTCCTGCCCGGCCGGGGAGAGGAGCGCGACCCGGTCCGCTGGGCCCGGCTCCTCGCCGACCACGGGGTCACCGTGTGGAACTCCGTACCGGCCCTGATGGAGATGCTCCTCGTGCACGCCGCCGGCAACCCGGCCGTGGACGTGAGCGGCCTGCGCCTGGTCATGCTCAGCGGCGACTGGATCCCCGTCAGCCTGCCCGACCGCATCCGCGCGGTCGCCCCGAAGGCCGAGGTGATCAGCCTCGGCGGCGCCACCGAGGCGTCGATCTGGTCGGTGCTGCACCCGATCGGCACCGTCGACGCGGAGCGCCCGAGCATCCCGTACGGCCGCCCCATGCGCAACCAGCGCATGTACGTCCTCGACGACGCCCTCCGGCTGCGCCCCACCGGCGTGCCCGGCGCCCTGTTCATCGCGGGAGCGGGCCTCGCCGTCGGCTACCGCAACGCGCCGGACCTCACCGGCCGCGCCTTCCCCGTCCACCCCGTCACCGGCGAACGCCTCTACCGCACCGGCGACCTGGCGCGCCTGCTGCCCGACGGCGACCTGGAGTTTCTCGGCCGCGCCGACTCCCAGGTCAAGGTGCGCGGCATGCGCATCGAACTGGGCGAGATCGAGTCGGCGTTGCTGCGGGCCGAGGGGGTCCGCGCGGCGGCCGCGCTGGTCGAGGGGACGGGCATGACGGCGCAGCTGGCGGCGTACGTGGTGCGGGACGTACCGCGGCCGACCGCTGTTCCCGGGGCTCAGGAGCCGCGGACCACGGGCGCCGCGGCCCCCGCCACCCTCGACGCCACCCGCGTGCGCCGGCTGGAGACCCGGCTCCGTCAGCCGGGCCGCCGCGAGGACCTCGCCGGGCGGGAGATCGTCCCCATCGCCCTGCCCGCCGACAGCGGACAGCTGCGCGCCACCTCCGCCGCGTGGAGCGCGGCGACCGGCTTCGGCACGGGCACGGTCTGCGCCGCCGACCTGTACGCGCTGCTCACCGTGCTCGCCCGCCAGGACGCCGACGGAGTGCCCCGGTACGCCTACGGCTCGGCCGGGGGCCTGTACCCCGTGCAGACGTACGTCGCGGTCGCGCCGGGCGGCGTCGACGGCGTCCCCGCCGGCGCGTACTACCTCGACCCGGCGGGCCCCGCCCTGGTCGCGATGGACGGCCCCGACGGCGCCGGACGCGCCCTGGAACCGCTGCTGTTCGACGAGTCCAACCGGGCCCTGGCGGGCGCGGCGGGCTTCGCCGTCTACCTCGTGGCCCGCAATGCCGCCGTGACCCCGGTCTACGGCGGCCTGGCGGGCAGGTTCGGACTGCTGGAGGCCGGCGCCATGGCGCAGCTGCTGCGGCAGCGCGCCGGTGACTGCCGGATCGGCCTGTGCCCGATCGGGGACGTGTACGCCGAGCCGCTGCACGAGGTGCTGCGCCTGGAGGACGACCAGACGGTCCTGCACACCCTCCTGGGCGGCCCCCTCGCGGGCGCGGTCACCGCCGCCGGCGCGACGCCGTGGGAGGAGACGCTCCGTGCCTCACTGGCCCGGCAGCTCCCCGCCTACATGGTCCCCCGGCACATCCGGATCGCCGACGCGCTGCCCCTGTCGGCCAACGGCAAGGTGGACCGCAAGGCGCTGGCCCGGCTGGGCGACCCGGTCCCGGCCGCGCCGGCGACGGCGCCGGCGACGGCGACGGCGACGGCATCGGCGTCGGCAACGGCCGTGGCTCCCACGCCCGTCGCCGCGCCCGCGCCCGCGCCGACGGTCCCGTCCGGCTCCGCGGTGGAGCGGCTCACCACCCTGTGGCAGGAGGTGATGGAGGGCCAGGAACTCGCCATCGACACGAACTTCTTCGACGCGGGCGCCACCTCACTCCACCTCGTACGGGTCCAGCGGCGCGTCACCGAGGAGTTCGGAGTCGAACTGTCCGTCGTGGACATGTTCGACCGCCCGACGGTACGGCTCCTCGCCGAGCTGCTCGAGAGCACCGCCCCCGCCCCGGCCGCCCCGGCCGCTCCGGTCACCCCGGCCGCTCCGGTCACCCCGGCCGCGGCCCCCCAGGCCCAGGACGCGGAACCGGCCGCCGGCCGGCGCAGGCACCACGAGCGGCGGCGCGCCGTACGCCGCTCGGGCGGACCCGAAGCCCCGTCCGCCGACTGAGGCCCACCGCGCGGGCGGGACGGCACCGCCGCCCGCCCGCGCGGCCCTCGACCGCGGCCCGCACCGCCAGGGCACGCGGCCCGTACCGCCCCGATAGGAGAAAGACTTCGATGACCAGTCAGGACACCGGGTACGGTCCCGACGCCTCGGCGGACCTGCCGGACGCGATCGCCGTGACCGGACTCGCCTGCCGGTTCCCCGGCGCGCCCGACGCCACGGCCTTCTGGACCGGTCTGCTGGCCGGCCGCGACAGCATCACCTTCCGCGACCGCGACGAGCTGGCCGCCCTCGGCGTGCCCGCCGACCGCCTCGCGGACCCCCGGTTCGTGCCCGCCGGGGGAGTGCTGGAGGGCATCGACGAGTTCGACGCCGAGTACTTCGGCATCACCCCCGCCGACGCCGCGCTGATGGACCCCCAGCAGCGGCTGTTCCTCCAGTGCGCGGTGACCGCGCTGGAGGACGCCGGGCAGCGCACCCGGAACACGGCGGGCGACGTCGCGGTCTACGCGTCGGCCGGCTTCAACTCGTACCTGACCCATCATTTGCTGCCGCACGCCGCGCAGCTCGGCCACCGTGCCGACGTGCAGTGGCTGGCCGGTGGCGACAAGGACTACCTGGCCACGCAGACGTCGTACCGGCTCGGCCTGACCGGCCCGAGCCTCAGCGTGCAGACCGCCTGCTCCTCCGCTCTGGTGGCCGTCCACCTCGCCGGGGAGGCGCTGCTCAGCGGGGAGTGCGACATCGCCCTCGCGGGAGCGGTGTCCGCGGGCGTCGCCCAGGGGCTCGGCTATCTGCACACCGAGGGCGGCATCCTGTCGGCCGACGGCCGCTGCCGGCCCTTCGACGCCGACGCGACCGGCACCGTCTTCGGCAGCGGGGTCGGCGTCGTCGTCCTCAAGCGACTCGCGGACGCGGTGCGGGACGGCGACACGGTACGGGCCGTGCTGCTCGGCTCCGCGCTGAGCAACGACGGCGACCGGAAGGTCGGCTTCACCGCGCCCGGCCTGGACGGGCAGGTCCGGGCCATCACCGCGGCACAGGCCGTCGCCGGGGTGGAACCCGCCGACATCTCCCTCATCGAGGCGCACGGCACCGGAACCGCCCTCGGCGACCGCATCGAACTCACCGCGCTCAACCGGGTGTTCGCCGACGCTCCGGACGACCGCCGGGTCCTCGGCGCGGTCAAGTCCAACGTCGGCCACCTGGACACCTGCGCGGGCATGGCCGGGCTCATCAAGACCGTGCTCGCCCTCCACCACCGCACGCTGCCGCCCACCGCGCACTTCGAGACGCCGTCCGAGGACCTGGATCCGCGACGCTTCCGCGTCCTCACCGCCCCCGAGCCGTGGCCCGGCGCGGACGGCACGCGCGTGGCGGGCGTCAGCTCCTTCGGCATCGGCGGCACCAACGCGCACGTGGTGCTCCAGGACGCGCCGCCCGCCGCCCGCCCCGCCGCACCCGCCGGCGGTGCGAGCGCCTGGCAGGTACTGCCGCTGTCCGCCCGCGCCCCCGAGGCCCTGGACCGCCTCACCGAACGGTTCCGCGAGGCGCTGGCCGGCCCCGACGCCCCGGACCTCGCCGACACCGCCCACACCGTGCAGACGGGCCGCGAGCCCCATCCGTGGCGCCGGGCGGTCGTGGTGGGGCCCGGCCGTCCGGAGGCCCTCGGCGCCGGCCCTTCCGGAGCGGCCGTGCGTGCGGCGGACACCTTCCCGGGCGTGGCCCTGCTCTACCCCGGCCAGGGCGCCGGGAGCCCCGGTATGGCCGCCGAACCGTACGCGCACGAGCCCGTCTTCCGCGCCGCCCTCGACCGCTGCCTGGACGCTCTGCGGCCCTGGACCGACGCCCCGCTGCGCGAACTCCTGCTGGATCCGGCGCACGTCGGCGGCCTCGACCGCACCGAGGCGGCCCAGCCCGCCCTGTTCGCGGTCGGACACGCGCTGACCGAGTGGTGGACCGCGCTCGGCCTGCGGCCGACCGCGCTGGCCGGGCACAGCGTCGGCGAACTCGTCGCGGCCTGTGCCGCGGGGGTGTTCACGCTGCCGGACGCGGCCCGGCTCGTCGCCCGGCGCGGCGCGCTGATGGGCACGATGCCCGAGGGCGCCATGCTCGCCGTACCGCTGCCGGAGACCGAACTGCGCGCCGTCCTCGCGGACTGGAAGGAGGACGAGGCGCCCGCGCCCGAGATCGCCACGGTCAACGCACCCGACCGCTGCGTGGCGGCCGGCGACCCCGCCGCGATCGCCCGCCTCGCGGACGTGCTCGCCGACGCGGGCGTGCCGGCCCGCCCGCTGTCCGTGCGGCACGCCTTCCACAGCCGCCACGCCGACGGCCTGCTGGACGACTTCGCCGAACTGGTCGCCGCCACACCGATGCGGCCGCCCGTCATCCCCCTGGTCTCCTCCGTCCTCGGGCGGCCCCTCGGCGCCGCGGAGGCGACGTCACCGCGGTACTGGGCCCGGCAACTGCGGGAACCGGTCCGCTTCGCCGACGCCCTGCGCGCCCTGCCGGACGGCGTGATCCTGCTGGAGGCCAGCCCCGGCACCGCCCTCACCGGCTTCGCGCGCCGCACCCTCGGTGCCGGCCGGACCGCCCTCCCGGGCCTCGGCCGCGCCGGCGCCGAGCCCCCGACCCGCCTGGCCACCGTGGCCCGGCTGTGGGAACACGGCGCCGGCCTCGACTGGACGGCGCTGGGGGAGCGGACCGGCCGCCGCCGGATACCCCTGCCGACGTATCCCTTCGCCCGAACCCGCCACTGGTTCGAACCCGCCGCCACGCCGACGGCCGCTTTCGGGCCCGTCCGGTCCGACTCGGCCGCGCGGCCCGGCACCGGCTCCTCCGCCGCGGCGCGGCCCGGCCCCCTCCGCACCGCACCGGACACGAACGGGCCGGCCCCCACCACCGGGATCGACGACTGGTTCCACGTCCTCACCTGGTCGCCCACCCTGCCCCCCGCTCCCGCCCCCGTACCCGGCGCGGTCCTCCTCCTCGCCGACCGATCCGGCCTCGCCGACGAGATCGCGGCACGCCTCACCGGCGCCGGAGCCCGCGTCCACCGGGTGAGCGCCGGCGCCCCGGGGTCCGGCCTGGCCGCCGAGGACGACGGCCACCGGATCGACCCGGACGACCCGGAGTCGTTCCCCGCCCTGGCCGCCGCGCTGGCGGCGGCCGGCGCCGCGCCCGAAGCCGTCGTGTCCTGCTGGGCGTTGGACGACCGCTCCGTCGACCTGGCGAGCCCCGACGACATGGCGCGATCCGCGCTGAGGGCCGTGACCGTCCCCGCCGCGCTGGGCCGGGCCCTCGGCGACCGGTTCCCCGGCCGGCCGCCGCGGCTGCTCCTGGTCAGCGAGGAGGCACTGGCCGTGGGCGGCGGGCGCCCCCGCACCCCCGCCGCCGCCGCGGCCACCGGCCCCGCCCGCGTCCTGCCCCAGGAGCTGCCCGGCAGCGCGGTCCGCGTCCTCGACCTGGACCACTTCCCCCGCTCCGGCCCCGGCCTGACCCGGGCGGCCGAAGCCGTCGTCACCGAACTGTCCGCGCTCGGCGGCACCGACCCCGGCCCGGCCACCCCCGTCGTGGCCCTGCGCGGACGCTCCCGACTCGTCCCCGAGCCGTCCCGCCCCGTCCTCGCCCCCCACGGCGACGGCCACCCGCCCGCCGACCGACTCCCCACCGGCACCTGGCTGATCACCGGCGGTCTCGGCGGCATCGGCGCCGCCGTCGCCGACCGGCTGGCCGCACCGGACCGCACCCTCGTCCTGCTGACCCGCCGCCCCGTGCCGGACGGACCGGCCTGGCACGTGATCAGGACCGGAGCCGACCCCGCGCCGCCGTGCCCGCCCGCCCTCGCCGCATCCCTGACCCGGCTCGCCGACCGGGGCGCGGCGGTCTGCGTCGTCCAGTGCGACGTCGCCGACGAACAGGGCCTCACCGCCGCCCTGGCCGAGGTCCGCGCACGTCACGGCCGTATCGCGGGTGTCGTCCACGCCGCGGGCGTCCCGGGCGGCACCGTCCTGGCGCTGCGCGCCGCCGAGGACATCGCCCGGGTCCTGGAACCGAAGGTCCGCGGCACCGTGCTGCTGCACCGGCTGACCGAACCGGACCGCCCGGTCATGGTGCTGTGCTCCTCGGTGATCGCCGTCGCCGCGGGCCCCGGCCAGGCGGACTACGCCGCGGCCAACGCCTTCCTCGACAGCTACGCCCACACCACCGACACGGCCGTCTCGATCGGCTGGGACCGCTGGTCCGAGACCGGAATGGCCGTACGCGGTACGACGGTCACCTGGACGGCGGGCGAGGGCGAACCCCTGGACCACCCGCTGTTCGCGGCCCGCCGCGACACCCCCGACGGCTGGCAGGAACTCCTGCTCCGGCACGGCCCCCACACCTCCTGGGCCGCAGACGAACACCGTCTGTCGGGCGAACCGGTGCTGCCCGGCACGGCCCTCCTCGACCTGGCCGTGGCCGCCCACCGCCTCCTGCACGCGCAGGGCGCGGGCCCCGGACCCGTCGCCCTCGACGCCGTGTTCACCGGACCCCTGTACATGCCCGCGGAACACGTCGTCGTACGACTGCGCCCGCACCCGGACGGCGGCCACGAGTGGGAGGTGCGGTCCTCCGCCGCACCCACCCGGCCCCACGCCCAGGGCCGCGTCCGGCACGACGGCGCCCCGCGCCCCGAGCGCCTCGACCTCGCCCCCCTCCGCGCACCCGCCGGCCCGGACACCGGGGCGCCGGCGCGCGCGGCCGGGGGACTCCTGGAGACGGGACCCCGCTGGGCGTGCGTGGAACGGGCCGTACCCGGCGGCCGGGAGCAGGGCCGACCGGACCTCCTGCTCGCCCTGCGCCTGCCCGAGCGCTACCACGACGACACCGGGGCCCACCCCCTGCATCCGGCGCTCCTGGACGCGGCCACCGGCGCCGTCGCCCAGACCACCGGTCGTCACCTGCCCGTCGCCTACCGCAAGGTGACGGTGCACCAGGACATCGGTGCGCGGGCGTACGCCCGGATCGTCCTGCGCTCGGGCGACCCCGCCGCCGAGAACGACACCCTCGTGGCCGACGTGACGCTCACCGACCCGGACGGGCACCCCACCGTGACCGTCGAGGGCTTCGTCCTGCGCCCCGCCGCGTCCGCGCCAGGGCACGCCCCGGGGGCGCGACCCGCCGCCGAGGACCCCGCAGCGGGCATCCCCACCCACGAGGGCCTGCACGCCCTGGAACGCGTGCTGGACAACCCGCACCTGGCCCACGTCCTGGTCACCCCCCGCGCGACCCGGCCCCGGCCCGCCGCTCCCACGCGCCCCGCTCCCCAGCACCGCCCCGACGGCAGCCAGGGCCCGGACGACATCCCCTCCCGGATCGCGGGGATCTGGGCCCACATGCTCGGACTGCCCGCCGTGACCACGGACGACAACCTGTTCGAGCTGGGCGCCGACTCGCTGACCATCGTGCAGATCGCCGGCGAGATGAGCGGTGCCGGCCTGCCCGTCTCACCCGGCGACATCTTCGCCCACCCCACCCCCGGCGCCCTCGCCGCCCGACTCGCGGCGAACGAGCCGGCCCCGCCCGCCGCTCCCGAAGCGCGCACCGCGAGCGAGCCGCCCGCCGCCCCCGAAGCGCCCACCGACCCCGCCCCCGACCCGGATCCCTTCCCGGACGCGGATCTCAGCACCGAGGACCTGGCCCAGGTCATGAACCTGTTCCGGTCCGGAGAGGACACCCAGTGAACGACATCGAGGCCATCTACCCCCTCTCGCCCGCCCAGGAGGGGATGCTCTTCCACACCACCACCTCCCCGGACCAGGGCCTCTACGTCGAGACCACCACCTTCCGTCTCCTCGGCGCCCTGGACCTCGACGCGCTGACGGCGGCCTGGCGTTCGGCGGTCGCCCGGCACCCGGTGCTGCGCACCGCCTTCGTCCACGAACGCATCAGCGCCCCGCGCCAGGTCGTCCTGCCGAGCGCCGACGTCCGTATCGACGTCCGCGACCTCACCGCCCTGGACGGCGCGGCCCGCGACCGGGCCGTGGACGCGGAGATCGCCCGCCGCCGCGCCGAGCCGTTCGACCTGACCCGGGCGCCGCTGATGCGGCTGCTCGCCCTGCGGCTGGGCCCCGACGAGCACCTGATGGTGTGGACCTACCACCACATGATCCTCGACGGCTGGTCGGCCGCCCTGCTGCTGGCGGACGTCACCGCCCGCCTCGCCCGACCCGACGCCGCCGCCCCGCCCCCGCCGCCCGCCTTCCGGGAGCACATCGCCTGGCTGCGCCGCCAGGACCCGGCGCGGGACCGCGCGTTCTGGACCTCCTACCTGGACGGCTACGACGAGCCGGCCGTGTTCACCCTGCCGCGGGTGCGGCCGGGCGCGAAGCCGTCGGGGGAGTTCCGCACCGTCCGCGCCACCCTGTCCGCCGAGTCCGCGGGACGGCTGCGCGCCCTCGCCGCGGCCCGTTCCACCACCCTCGGCAGCCTGGTCGAGGCTGCCTGGGCCGGCACGGTCGCCCGCTACTGCGGCCGCGACGACGTGGTCTTCGGCGTCACCGTCGCGGGACGCCCCCCGCTGCCGGGCGCCGACGCCATGATCGGCATGTTCATCAACACCGTGCCCGTGCGCGCCCGTGTCGAGCACGACCTGCCCGCCGAGGAGTGGCTGGCCCGCTACGCCTCCTCCCGCCACCCCGTCCTGGAGCACCAGCACACCCCGCTCACCGACGTCCAGCGCTGGGCGGGGACCGAGCGCGGGGCCCGACTCTTCGACACGGTGGTGGTGTTCGAGAACTACCCGGACGCCTCCCGGGCCGTCCTCGCCGACGGGGCGCTGCGCACCACCGACGTCCGCTACGAGACCCGCACCAACTACCGCGCCACCCTCGTGGTCCGCGCCGCCGGTGAGCTGCACGTCCAACTGATCGTGGACTCGGCCGCGATCGACGAGGACGAGGCCCGGGACGTGCTCCGCCACTTCACCGCCGTACTGCAACGCCTCGCCGACCGCCCGGCCCAGCCGGTCCGCGAACTCCTCGCCGTACCCGAGGAGACGCGCGCCCTGCTCCTCGACCGCTGGAACGGCACCGACATCGACCGCACCCCGCCGCGCGCCCTGCTCGGGGACCTGATCGCCGAAGCGGTCCGCACCCGCCCCGAGCACCCCGCCGTCGTCGGCGACGACGCCACCCGCACCTACCGGCAACTGGACGACCGCGCCACGGCGTTGGCCCTTCGCCTGACCGCACACGGCGTGGCCACCGGCGACCGGGTGGCCGTCTGCCTCAGCCGCGGCACCGACCTGGTCACCGCCCTGCTGGCGATCGCGCGGGCCGGCGCCGCGTTCGTCCCCCTCGACCCCGCGCACCCCGCCGACCGGATCGCCTACGTCCTCGCCGACGCGGCCCCCGCCCTGCTGCTCACCGACGCCACGGTGGCCCTGCGCCCCCACGGCTGGGAGGGCACCGTCCTCGACCTCTCGGACGAGCCCCTCACGCCCGCCGACCCCGAGGCGGCCGCCACGCTGCCCGGCTGCGCGCCCGACCGGCTCGCCTACGTCATCCACACCTCCGGCTCCACCGGCCGCCCCAAGGGCGTCGCCGTGAGCCACCGCGCGCTCGCCAACCTCGTGGACAGCCTGGCCCTGCGCCACCCGGGCCTCACCCCGGAGGACCGGTTCCTGGCCCTGACCACGCTCACCTTCGACACCTCCCTGGCCGAACTCCTCGTACCGCTCGCCGTCGGGGCGACCGTCCACATCGGCGGCGGCACCCTCGGACTCAGCGGCCGCGACGTGGACGCCTACCTCGCGCGGCACGGCATCACCGCCCTCCAGGCCACCCCCTCCCGCTACCGGGCCCTGCTCGACTCCGGCTGGCAGGGCGAGGGCAGCCCCCGCCTGTACAGCTGCGGGGAGGCGTTCCCGCCGGACCTGGCCGAACCCCTCGCCAAGCGTGGCCGTTCGGTCTGGAACATGTACGGCCCGACGGAGACCACCGTCTACTCCAGTGTCGAGGAGATCCACGCCGGGACCACCCGGGTCACCGTCGGCTGGCCCATCTCCCGCACCACCCTGCGCGTCCTGGACCGCGACGACGCGCTGGTCCCCGTCGGCTGCGTCGGCGAACTGTGCATCGGCGGCGACGGCGTCGCCGAGGGCTACTGGAACCTCCCCGACCTCACCGCCGAGAGGTTCGTCACCGACCCCTACGCCCCCGGCGCCCGGATGTTCCGCACCGGCGACCACGCCCGGGTGCTGCCGGACGGCCGGATCGAGGTCCTCGGCCGCATCGACCGCCAGCTCAAGCTCCGCGGCTACCGCATCGAGCCCGGGGAGATCGAGCAGGTGCTGCTCGACGTGCCCGGCATCGCATCCGCCGTCGTCGACGCCCGCGACGACCGCCTGGTCGCCTGGACCGTGCCCGCCGACCGCGCGGCGCCGGCCACCCCGGCGGAGCTGCGCGAACGGCTGCGGCTGCGGCTGCCGTCCTACATGATCCCCGAAGTCCTCGTCACACTGGACGAGTTGCCCCTGACCCCCGCGGGCAAGACCGACCTCCTCGCACTCACGGTCCCCGCCGACGAGCCCGCTCCCGCCGCCCCCGCGGACCCGAGCACCTCGAACGACCTGGAGGAACTGATCGCCCGCCTCTTCCGGGAGGTGCTCGCGCTGCCCGAAGTCGGGCCCGACGACGACTTCTTCGACCTGGGCGGTGACTCGCTGCGCGCCATGCGCATGGCCGCCCGCATCCAGTCCGAACTGGGCGACGACTTCGACGTCGAGCTGCTCTTCGACTACTCCACGGTGCGCGAACTCGCGGCCGGTATCGCCCGGATCACGGCAGCCGGGAACTGACAGGAAAGGCGACCCCCATCGTGCAGACACCCTCCGAAGCCGCTCGCCCGGTCCCCGCGGACGCCAGCGGCGCCGTGCGCCCCGGCACGGCGCCGGACAACCCGGCGCAGCGGCGCGTCGAGGAGATCCTCGCGGAGCTGACGGGATCGGGCGTGGAGGCGGGGGTGCAGGTGGCGGCCTGGCACGACGGCGAGACGGTGGTCGACGCCTGGGCCGGGACGGCCGACGCCGCCGAGGGCAGGCCGATGCGACCGGACACCCTGGTGCCGGCCTGGTCGACCGGCAAGGGTGTGGCGGCCGCCCTGGTCGCGGTGCTGGTGGACCAGGGAGTGCTGGCGTACGACACACCGGTGGCGCGGTACTGGCCGCGGTTCGCCAGGGCGGGCAAGGAGCGGATCACCCTGGGGCAGGTGCTCGGACATACGGCCGGCCTGCCCCACCTGCCGGCGGACGTGACGCCGGAGCGGTTGCTCGACCTGCCCGCGATGGCCGACTGGATCGCCGGGCAGCGGCCGCGGTGGGAGCCCGGCAGCGCGTTCGGCTACCACGCCTGGACCTACGGGGTGCTGCTGGCCGAGATCCTTCGCCGGGCCACCGGCCGGACCTGCGACCGGTTGCTGCGCGAGGAACTGGCCGACCCGCTCGGAATCGGGGACGAACTGCTCTTCCACGTCCCCGGGCACCTGGCGCCACGGGTGGCCACCTGTGACGACGGCGGCTGGGCGGCCCGTCTCGAACGGATGCCGCCCGGGGCGCCGTTCTTCACGTGCGTTCCGCGCGGGGTGCTGCCGGTGGCGGAGCTGGGCAACCGCGACGACTTCCGCCGCACGGCGCTGCCGGCCAACGGGATCATGACCGCGCGCGGGGCCGCCCGGCTGTACGCGGTGCTGGCCTGCGGCGGTGAGTCGGCGGGCGTGCGGCTGCTGTCGGCGGCGACCCTGAGGGAGGCGACGAGGGGATGGGTGAGCGGGGTGGACAGGATGATGGGCACCACCTGCACGATGGGCGGCGGCTTCGTGATCGGGGACAGCGGGGCGAAGCCGGTGCGGCCGCCGGGCGGCTTCGGCCACAGCGGGTCGGGCGGCAGCACGGCCTTCGCCGACCCCGCGCACCGTTTCTCCTTCGCGCTGGTCAAGAACCGCATGACCGTGCCGGGCCTGGACGCGCGACTGGCGGGCGCGATCCGTTCCGCGCTCGGCATCGCGGGCGACTGAGCGGCTCCGGGCGGCAGAGCCGCACCGCGCCGGGGCGACGGCGCTTCGCGGTATCGGGCAGGGGCGGCGGTACCCCCGTAGCCGCCGCCCCACCGCATGATCGTGCTACGGGCGGACACGCACTGTCAACGATCGTTTTCGGTTGGTCAATCGATCGTTGAATCCCCGCGTCACCGCACGTCGCCCCACGCGTACGCCGCCCCACGTCCGCGCGGCCGGCGGAACAGGGCCACGGCCTCCTCGACACGTCCGGCCCTCACGAGGTGCGCGGCGGGGGCGTGCCGCCGGGCCGGGACGGCCGGGCCCGGGAGCGCGACGGCCTCCTCCGTCCGCCGGCGCCGGAGAGCGGCTCGGCGAGGTCCTGCGCCTGG
Source organism: Streptomyces hygroscopicus subsp. hygroscopicus (assembly GCF_030269125.1). GTDB lineage: Bacteria > Actinomycetota > Actinomycetes > Streptomycetales > Streptomycetaceae > Streptomyces > Streptomyces hygroscopicus_C. Next base: position 63,635 of record NZ_BSSM01000024.1, read on the forward strand.
TGCCGGTCCTCCGGTTCAACACGTGCCGAGTCTCCTCGATCGCCCGCTCCCGACGACCACGGGCGACCGGCGGCCCGACCCGCAGCCGGGACAGATCGCCCGGCCCGCCGCGGTGTCGGTCTCGCCGCCGGCGAGGTGGGCCCACCCCGCCCCGGCGCGCCCCTGTGGCGTCGGTCGCGCCGGTCCGGCCTTCGCCGCGGGCTCGGTGGTCGCGTGTGCGCTGCTGCGCGACCACGGCTGTGCGCGCGCCGCGCTGTGGCGGGCGTGAGGGCTCCTGGCCGGGCCGGTGCGGCGCGGGTGGGCGCCGGCGCCACACCGGTCCCGGCGCCGACGGCCACCCGTCCGCGCCGAACTCCGCCCGCCCTGCCCGCTGTCGGCCGCCCCCGGGCGCCGCGCCGATCGCGTCCGACAGGGACCGGGCGACGAAGCGGCACGCGCGGAGGGCCGCCGGCCACGCCGAGCACCTCGCCCGTGGGCGGCGCGGCATACGGCGTTCGGACGCCCACGGCCGTCACGCTCCCGCGCCGGCCCCCGCCGCGGCGATGCTGACCCTGCGGCTGTACCGCTGCAGCGCCAACTGCCCGTCGTGCGGCTCGCCCGGGTAGCTTTCCAGCATCGAACCCAGCCGTGTGACCCGCAGCGCGCCCGCCCGGAAGAACTCGGTGGCGAGCGGCATCACGCGGTCGTCGGCGGCGTGCAGGCCCACGGTCTGCAGATAGCGCCGCATCGGGTGGAGGACCCGCACGATCTCCTCGCGCGGCAGCGGCTTGACCCAGACGGTACCGAACAGGGGAGAGGCGGTGAGCCCGGCACGCTTGTCCGCGAGGACGTGCCAGCGGCCTCCGGGCCCGCTGAAGGTCCGGGTGAGGCCCAGGTGCTCCTCGAGCCGCGCGACCGTGACGACGTTCGTGACCTCCGCCTGTTCGGCCGGCTCCCTCGGGAACTCGGGAAAGCCGTCCGCCTCGGCCGCCAACGCGTCGGCGAGGGCGCGGGCCTCGGTGAACAGCGCCTGCGTGTCGTCCGTGTCGACGTAGACGACCTGCGGGCTGGTGCACGTGCGCTGGCCGTTGCGCAGGATGTCCCGCGCCAGCGCCCGCAGCGCCCGCCCGTCCCGCCGGTCCCCCGTGCGGTCGAGATAGGCGAGGGAGATCTTGGGCCCCCACTCGACCAGCCGGCACCCGGACGGCAGGAACCGCGCGACCCCCTCGACCGCCTCCTCGGTGCCCCAGACCGCCACCGCGTCGGCCGGGCGGCACAGCCGGCGCAGCCACTCGGTGTTCCGGGAGGAGAACCGCAGCACCACCAGCCGCTCGCGCACCTGCCCCGAGGGATCGGCATCGGCCAGCGCCGCCAGCGCGTGCTGGGTGAACATGCCCTCGGCGCCACTGGTCTTGACAACGTTGACGTTCCCGGCGAGCAGCCCCTCGACGACGCTGAGCACCCCGGCGACGGCCACGTTCCGCGGGGCGATGTGGACCAGCGTCCCGATCGGCTGCCACAGTTCGGTCGCGCCCTGGCCGAAGGCAGAGGGGACGGGCCGGTGCGGCGCGGTACCACCGAGTTCGGCGGTCAGTTGGGCGGACAGCTGCTCGGGATCGAGAGCGGCGGCCAGACCCGCGAGGGCGGCTTCCGCGTCCTCGGCGGGGAGCGCCGTCGTGGCGGGGTCGGTCAGGTCGGCGAACAGCCGGCGGTATCCGGCACCGTCCGGATCGCCGAGGACCGCGGCCAGCCTCCCGCACGCGGCGAGGACATGCTCGGTGTCCAGCGGCCCGGACAGGGCGGGAAGCACGCCGCCGAGCCCGTCGAGCCGGCGTCCGGCCTCCTCTTCGTCGACCCATTCGCCCTGCCAGTAGTAGGGCGTGGTCTGCGCGACGGTCTTCATCGGACCTCCAGGAGTTCCGCCGCGGCGACGGCGCAGGTACGGTTGCGGCGGACTCCGGCCCGCCCGTGGACCTCGAACCACGGCGTGGCGATCCCGCAGTCGCCGGGGGGACGCAGGGTGCCCAGGTCGGCCATCAGGATGCTGTGGGCGGGCAGCGCCGTGATGAACGGCGACACGAACTGCAGATAGCCGCGGGCGCCGTACCCCACCGGCTCCAGGGTGCGCACGTCCCGCACCACGCAGCGCGCCCACACCGGCACATGGAAGTGGTGCTCCGCGCACTCGATGTACGGCAGACAGTGCTCGACGGAGCCGTAACAGTCCCGGACCCGCTCGCCCGCGATGCCGAGCCGCCGCTCGATCGCCTCCCGGAACTCCCCGCGTCCGATGGCCCGATCGGCATGGCTCTTCCACCCGCCGCCGGTCAACACGAGCGAACCCGCAGGCAGTTGCAGCGGCGGCACCCCCATCGTCCCCATCCGTTCGAGCACGGCGTGCAACAGGGCGGGGAAGCCGACGATCCGCACCGGCTCCGCGCGCGCCGCGAACTCGACCAGGGCGTCGACGCAGCCCATGGGATCGAACTCGTGCCCGTCGCCGGTGTTCCGCAGCGCGTGCGCCGCGGAGGCCACGGGCGCGAAGTCGCACAGCTCGCTGAGTCCGTGCGCGGCACCGACGGTGAGCCGCGGGTCCGGCTCGTAGCCGAGGACGAGGTAGTTGGCGGGACGTTCCACGTCGATCAGCCCCAGCGCCTTCATCGTCCAGGCGTCCATCCGCTGCGCCGCCCCGATCGACCAGGCGTCGAAACCGATCTCCGTCTTCTCGCCACCCGTCCCCGACGACGTCAGCCGCAGGGCCACGGCATCATCCGCGATCGAACTCAGCGCGTGCCGCTTGAACAGGTTCACATGTATATAAGGAAGGTCGGTGATCCGCTCGATCCTGTCCATATCCGGTGCCCCCGCCTCCTTCCACACGGACCCGAACAGCCGATTGCGCAGGGCATGCCAGGCATTGATCTCCCGCATGGCCGCGACGAACAGCTCGTCGGCGTCCTCATCGGTGCGAAACGGGTCGGAGACGCCGCACAACTCCCGTACGTTCGGAAGCTCTTCCGGGTCCGGCACCTCCAGGGGCCGGAAGTACTTCCCGAGGGAGTCGAGTCGGCGTACGAGGTCGACATCAGGGGTCGACGCGGTGGTCATGGCACTCCTTCTTGATCACGACGTATGCGGACCAATTTGAACCCGCCGAGCCGGAAATCGCCGACGCGTACGAAGGATTCGAGCCACAACGGCCGTTCGGACGCCGCACAGGTCCCGCGGGGGAGCGTTCTTCGAGGCCGGGACTCACCGGTGGAGATGAGCCAGGAGCCCTTCCCGCACGGGGTAGGGGCGTTCAAGGGGCAGGAGTTGCCGCGCGGCCTCCAGGTCTCCGTCTCGTACCCGTGCGTGGACGGTGTGGGCGAGGGAGGTGACGTCGGTGATGGAGACGGTCCACTCGTCGGCGTAGCGACGTGCGGCTTCACCGGCGAGGCCGAGCTGGAGCGAGCGGTGGGCGAGCGGCCGCAGGCGCAGGTCGCGTTCCGGGTCCCATTGGACACGGGCCGGAGCCCGCTCCAACCGGCGCTTCCACGCGGCGCGGTCGGCGTGCAGCCCCCGCTCGTAGTGGGACAGGCAGGCGTGTTCCAGTGCCCACTCGAAGCCCGCGCGGGACATCTCGATGGCGAGGACCGTCTCCTGCCCTTCCTTGGTGCCCCACCCGCAGCGGTACATCATCCACAGGAACGAGGGCTTGACCCACGTCATCCGGTCCCGTTTCCACACCCCCGGAAAACGGCCGTCCCGGGCCGCCGGCAGGCCGATCTCCGGGGTGTACGCCTGGTAGACGGTCACTGTGGAGTCCGTGTACACGGCACGGACGCGGTATTCGGGTTCTGTCACGGGGACCAGGGTGGTCACACCGTTTCGCGCACGCCATCGAATTTCGGCGGTGCGGAGCCGCCGTGGTGCTCCGCATCCGCCCAAAGGACGCTCAGTCGAGACAGAACTCGTTGCCCTCGACGTCCTGCATCACGATGCACGACTCGTTGTGCTCGTCGGCGAACAGCGTGTTCACGTGCGTCGCTCCGAGCGCGACCAGTCGCGCGCACTCCGCTTCGAGTGCGGCGAGGCGTTCTCGGCCTACGAGCCCGGTGCCGACCCGCACGTCGAGATGCACCCGGTTCTTGACGACCTTGCCCTCGGGAACGCGCTGGAAGTACAGCCGCGGGCCCACGCCCGAGGGATCGACGCAGGCGAACGCCGAACCCTGCCGCTCGGGCGGCAGCGAGCGATCGAAATCGTCCCACGTGGCGAACCCCTTCGGCGGCGGCGGTACGACGTACCCCAGCACCTCACACCAGAAACGGGCGACGCGCTCGGGTATCGCGCAGTCGAAGGTGACCTGGAACTGCCTGATCGATGACATCGGCGCACCATAGCAGGACGGGAGACCCGCTGCTGTGGGTTGCCGACGGCCCCTGACGGCATGGCAACCTCCTCTCGCTTCCGGCCAGTTGATATGTGTATTGGCCATTCGTGTCACAGGAATGTCTCAGGGGCGGGTGCCGGGCAACCGGGGTGAAGGAGGTTCTGTCTGGATAGTCGCAAGGCCCGCTCGCCAGGAGCGGGGCCCGACCTCAGGGGGAATTGATGCGCGTCCAGAAGATCTCGGTGCTCGCTGTCGCGGGTGTGGCTCTCGGCCTCTCGCTCACGGCCTGTGGTGGCGGCGGCTCCGACAGCGCCTCGTCCTCCCCGACCGCTTCGTCCACGGCCACGGCCACGAGCACGGCGCAGCCCGCGCCCTCCGCCTCCAGGTCCGCCCAGGGCTCGACCCGCACCGAGCCGGCGGGCACCGCGAAGAAGTCCGGTGTCAGCTGCACCAACCAGATCGACTACGCGGGTGACCCGCGGTCGAACGCGGAGATCAACTCCATCGGGGAGCGGACGGGGCACTGTCCCGTGCCGGAGAAGGGCACCAAGCCGGCGGGCACCCCGAAGAAGCCCGGCGTGAGCTGCACCAACCAGATCGACTACGCGGGTGACCCGCGGTCGAACGCGGAGATCAACTCCATCGGGGAGCGGACCGGTTACTGTCCCGTGCCGGAGAAGGGCACCAAGCCGGCGGGCACCCCGAAGAAGCCCGGCGTGAGCTGCACCAACCAGATCGACTACGCGGGTGACCCGCGGTCCAACGCGGAGATCAACTCCATCGGCGAGCAGACCGGCTACTGCCCGCCGGTCCAGCACTGACCTCACCGTCCGCTCCGGAGGCGGGACCACGAGCACGACCGCTGCCCGACGGGGGCGGCGGTCTTCTCGTTCCCGGGACCCGGGGATTCAGCGGCGGAGGGCGTAGCACCGCAGCACGTCGAGGTCGGCGGTGCGGACCCTGGACCAGCCGGTGGTCAGGGTCCGGGCCTCGGCCGGGGTGATCCCCAGGTGGTGGAGCGGGTCGTCGTCCGGGCGGCGGCCCGCGAGTTCGGTGACCACCCAGAAGGTTCCGCCGGGTGCGAGGAGCAGCCGGACGCGCTCCAGGAAGGCCGCCTTGTCTTCCATCCACCGGTAGACCAGGCGGCAGGTGACGAGCGCGTACGTCCCCGCGCGGAACGGCGGCGTGCCGAGGTCGTCGGCGGCGAAGTCCATGAGCCGCCAGGCGGGGCCGCCCCCCTGCCGGGCGGCCTCGGCCAGGGCGCTGGGAGCGCAGTCGACGCCGGTGGTGCGGTAGCCGAGCCGGTGGAGGCGGCGGGCGAGCCCCCCGTCACCGGTGCCGACGTCGAGGGCCGGGCGGCCGCGTCCGGGGCCGACATGATCCGCCAGGAGCGCGGCCTCGGCATCGTCGATCGCCCGGTACCGGCGTCCGGACGCCCACAGCGGTTCCCAGTGATCGGCGGTGGCCGTGCCCCTCGTCATCAGGCTCCCTCGTGGGCGGCGGCCGCGCGGTCACCGCCGGCCGGACGTATGTCCGACATCAGACTGCCAGATCGACCGCGACCGCGCTCCGCGCCCTCCGCATCACGGAATCCGGAGCCAAAGGCTCACCAAGAGCGGGGGAGTTCGCGCACGCCAAGGGGTGCGGGGCGGACCCCGGCGTCAACGTCCCTTGACCGCGTCGCCGGTTCAGGTGCTTGCGCGAGACGCTGCGCTTATCCGGTGTTCTTCCAGAAAATAATCGACTCAACGAAGCCACCGAAGGGGAGTCATACATGCGCCGTAGCCGGATCGCCCTGCTCGTCGCGGCCAGTGCGCTGCTCGCGGCAAGCGCCACCGCCGGCACCGCCTTCGCGGCGGAGGAGGGCGACGTCGTGGTGTTCAGGACGGAACTGTCGCCGTTGACCGTCTATCACGACCCGCACGGATGCCAGAAGCTCCCCCCGGACGCACATGTGCTGACGAACCGCACGGACCGGCCGGTCACGGTGTACGCGGACCCCTTCTGCCTGACGCCCGGCCTGATCGTGAGGCCCGGGTACGGCTCGCACGTGGCCCCCGCAAGCGGCAGCTTCTCCGCCTGAGCCACGGCCTTCCCGTCCCGCCCGCACATCCTTCCGCACCTTGGAGAACCCGCGCAGATGGCCGCCGAACTCGTCGTCATGGGGCTGGGGCACGTCGGGCTGCCGCTCTCCCGAGCCGCGGTCTCGGCCGGCCTGGCGACCGCGGGATACGACGTGTCCCGCACGGTGGTGGACGGCCTGGCCGACGGCCGCTCACACGTCGGCGGGGTCGGCGACGCCGACGTCGCGGCCATGCTCCGCGCCGGCTTCCACGCCACGGACGACCCCGGGGTCCTGGAGGGCGCGCAGACCGTGGTGATCTGCGTACCCACCGGACTCACGGAGCAGGGCCTGCCCGACCTGTCCGCGGTCGAGGACGCGGCCGGGGCCGTCGCCGCCCGGCTGCGCCCCGGCACGCTCGTCGTCCTGGAGTCCACCAGCTACCCGGGCACCACCGAGGACGTCGTACGCCCCCTGCTGGAGCGCGGCAGCGGTCTGCTGGCCGGTGAGGACTTCCACCTCGCGTACTCGCCGCAGCGCATCGATCCCGGCAACCCGACCTGGGACGTCCGCAACACCCCCAAGATCGTGAGCGGCCGCACGGCGCTGTGCGCCAAACACGCCGTGGCCTTCTACTCCCGGTTCGTGGACCAGCTCGTGGTCGCCCGCGGCACCCGGGAGGCGGAGATGGCCAAGCTCCTGGAGAACACCTACCGCTACGTCAACATCGCCCTGGTCGACGAGGTGGCCCTGTTCTGCCACGAGACCGGCATCGACATCTGGGACGTGCTGCACTGCGCCGCGTCGAAACCGTTCGGCTTCGCGTCGTTCAGCCCCGGACCCGGCGTCGGCGGGCACTGCATCCCCGTCGACCCCCGCTATCTGGCCGCCCGCGCGGAGTCACAGGGGTTCGCGTTCCGCACCCTGGCAGCCGCCCAGGACGTACTGAGCCGCATGCCGGACCACGTGGTGGACCGCGCGCTGACCCTCCTGGCCGAGGCCACCGGCCGCCCCGAGGGCGCACGGGCCCTGCTGCTCGGTGTCACCTACAAGCCCGACGTGGCCGACATCCGCGAGACCCCGGCACGTCAGGTGGCCGCGGGACTGCTCGCCGCCGGCGTCGAGGTCGTGTACCACGACCCCTACGTGCCCGAGTTCACCGTCGACGGCCGCCCGCTGCCCCGCACCGAGAACCTCCAGGACGCCCTGGCCCGCGCCGACGTGGCCATCCTGCTTCAGGACCACGCCTGTTACGCGGGGGAAAGGCTGGGCCAGGCCCGCTGCGCCCTCCTGGACACCCGCGGCAGGGCCGTGGGCAGCAGAGTCACCCTTCTCTGATCGTTCCCTTCCGCCGGCCACGTCCGGCGCGCCCTCCGGCCGGCCCGAAACCGACCCCCAGAGCCCGCGCACCGGCACCGCCGTGCGTGGATGCGGCCCTGACCGGGCGCCGCAGTCCGTATCGCCGCACCACCAGCCAAGCCAAGGAGAGACACATGAGCACCGCTGCCGCAAGCGAGCGTCTGGTGAAGCGTTTCGACAAGTGGGACACCGACGGCAACGGAGTCCTCGACGCCGCCGACTTCCAGAGCGAGGCCGGGCGCATCGCCCAGAACCTCGGCAAGGACGCCGGCTCGCCGGAGGTCCAGGATCTCCAGAACGCCTTCAAGGGGCTCTACGAGTACCTGGCCGACAAGGCCGGTGTCGAGGCCGGCGACGCCATCAACCGCCAGCAGTTCCTCGACGCCACCGGGGACATCCTGTTCAAGGAGGGCGAGGCCAGCTTCAACCGTGCCCTGTCGCCCATCGTCAAGGCGCTCGTCCGCCTGTGCGACGACGACCACGACGGCCACATCGACGCCCGTGAGTTCCAGTCCTGGCTGGCCGGCGTCGGCGTCCCGGTCTCCGAGGCCGGTCTGTCGTTCCAGAAGGTCGACAAGGACGGCGACGGGCGGCTGTCCGAGGACGAACTCCTCGAAGTCGTAAGGGACTTCCACTTCGGCCGACTCGAGGTCGAGCTGCTCGGCTGACCTGCCGGACCGCCTCCGGTGGCACCGGATGGCGCCGCCGGGCTCAGCGGTCGGCGCCACCCGGTACGGCCTCACCGGGGCACCACCACACCGAGGCCGGGCCCCCGCCGGTCCGGTCACACGAGGGCCCCTGCACCCGATGCCGGACGCAGGGGCCCGCCTCGCGCTCAGGCTCGGTGCCGTCAGGAGCGGTGGGTACGGGGGTCACGACGTCTTCCCCGGGTCCGCGCCGGGCAGGACGGGCCCACCCTGCGTGAAGGTGACGGCCACCTCCGGCCGCAGCCCCAGGTCCCGGCCGCTGACCGAACGCTCGGCATGGATCAGGATGTTGTAGTGGTTCGGCAGATGGCAGGCGTCGAAGCCGAGCACCCTGCCGACCGCCGTGTCCCCGACCCGCACCAGGTCACCCCGGTCGATCACCCCGCCGCATCCCAGCTCGACGAAGCCCAGGAAGCCCACCCGGTCGATCCGGGCGCCCGGTCGGGGCTCCCACTGGTCGGTCGTCACCAACTCGTGCACCTCACCTCGCCGTACACAGCGCGCGGCATGTTCCGCCACCCGCATACCGCGGTCCGTGCGCCGGTGCACCAGCACTTTGACCAGGGCGCCGCGCACCACGCGCTTCGGGCCGTCCTCCGCGGGGTTCACCGGCCCGCCCCCTCCGCCGCCGGCCGGGCGCACCCATAGGCCGCCTCCACCAGCTCCAGTGCCTGCAAGCCCCCGTGCGCCCCCGGTCCGGCCGGGCCGCCCGTCGTGCTCACGATCCCCGCGAACTCCCCGAGAATCCCCTCGTACTCATGCCACAGCGACCCCTTGAACGCGGCGTGCCCGGCCAGCATGTCGGCGTCCAGCAGCTCCCCGTCCGCCAAGACCACCGAGACGTCCTTGAGTTCCCCCGGGTACGACCAGTCCAGCTCGACCTTCGCCGTCGCCCCGGTACGGCCGCGCAGCCGGATCCCCGCCCGCCGGTCCACGCCGGACGCGTCGCGCTCGATCGCGCAACCGGTGACCGTGAGGTCCCCGAGCAACAGCCGTACCACGTCGAGGGCGTTGGGGCCGTTGTCGGCCAGACAGCCCCCGCCGCAGCGGCCCGGGTCCAGGTACCAGTCCTCGCCGCCGAGGTGGTCCTCGATGCGCTCCAGGTACCGCACCCGGACCGCACGGATCTCCCGGCCCGCCACCCGGCGTGCCAGATCGCGGACGGCGGTGTTGTAGCGGCGGTGGAACGCCGTCACCAGCGGGACCCCGCGGCGGCGCGCCAGATCCACCAGCACGCCTCCCTCGGCCGCGGTCAGGGCGAGCGGCTTCTCCACGCACACCGGGACGCCGGCGTCCAACGCGTCCCGGCACACGGGCAGATGGACGTCGTTGGGGACGGCCACGATAAGGGCGTCGGGCCGGGCCTCGGCCAGCAGCGTCCGGTGGTCGCGAAAGCGTGCCGCCGACCCGGTGAACCCTTCCAGGGCCTGGGCGCGGGCGTCGCACACGGCGGTCGGTTCCCACGCGGGCAGCCGTTCGGCGGCGGCCAGGTAGTAGGGCGAGATGGCGCCGAGGCCGACGATCCCGAGGCGCAGGGGCACGTTCACGAGCGTCCCCCGAGCAGACCGAGGGCGGTCAGTTCGTCGTACAGGTGCGGCGGCAGCGGGATGCCGTCACGGCGGCGCTCGGCCGCGAGTTCAGCCTCCCACCAGCCCGGGTAACGCACCGGTTCGCCCTCGCGCACGGGCGGGCAGCCGGTGAGCGCGCCGAACAGGGAGCGGGTCGCGCCCGCCACGTCCGCGTCGGGGCGCAGCACCCGCGGGGCGATGGCGAGCAGGAAGAAGCCGATGTCGTCGTCGCTGCCGTGCGGCCGTCCGTCCCCCTCCAGGGCCGCGGGCGCCGGGCCCAGCGCCGCGCCGGAGACCACGGCGGCCAGCAGCTCCACGGCGATGCCGAGCCCGAAGCCCTTGTGGACGCCGGTCTCCGCGCTGCCGCCGAGCCAGCGCAGGAAGGCCTCGCCGCGGTCGAAGGCCGCCGGGTCGGTCACCGGATCGCCCGCCGCGTCCTCCAGCCACCCCGCGGGCACCGGTTCCCCGCGCCGGGCGGCGACGCGGACCTTGCCGGTGGGCGCGACGGTGGTGCTCATGTCCAGCAGGAACGGGTGTCCGTCGAGCGCGGGCGCCGCGACGCTGAGCGGGTTGGTGCCGAGCATCGCGACCGCGCCGCCCGGGGGGCGTGCGATGCGCTGGCCGCCGCAGTTGCTCGCGACCACGCCGATCATCCCCGCCGCCGCGGCCCGGCCGGCGTGGAACCCGGCGCACCCGAAGTGGGTCGCCCCGCGCACCGACACCAGGCCGATCCCGTGCCGGGCGGCGCGTGCCACGGCGTCGTCCATGGCCTCGGCCGCGGCCCACAGGCCGAGCGCGCGGCGGGCGTCCACGACCGCGCACGCGCCCAGGTCGGTGAGGGTCCGCGGTTCGGCGCGGGGGTCGCAGCGGCCCGAGGCGAGCAGCGGCAGGTACAGGCGGCCGAGGTTGAACACGCCGTGGGAGTCCAGCCCGGTCAGGTCGCCGTGGCACAGCGCGTCCGCGGCGAGCCGGGCCCGCGCGGCAGGGATGCCGTGCCCGGCGAACAGGGCGGTGAGCGCGGTGCGCAGCTCCGCGTGGCCGACCAGGACAGGGGTGTGCTCGGCCGCTCGACGGGCGGGGGGTGCCGTCATCCGGATTCCTTACGGAGGGGGGTCGGGTTCTCGTCGGATCGGTTCTCTTCGGCGAAGGACGTGACGAGCCGGTGGATCACTCGGGCGAAGTCCTCCAGGTCGGCGAGGTCCACGAACTCGCCGGGCGCGTGGGCGCGGTTGGCGGCGAGGGAGCCGGGACCCAGCACGGCCGTGAAGGCGTCGTCCAGTCCCGCGGCCCAGATGGCGTCGCAGGTGAAGCCGGGGTCGTCGGCCGCCGGCCGCGCTCCCGCCCGGCTCAGCAGGGCCTCGGCCCAGGGGTCGCGGTTGTCCAGGGCGGGCAGCCCCTGCTTGTCCCAGGCGAGCCCGGTGATCCGCGCCGCGTCCCGCGCGGTGCGGGCGAACTCGCGGCGTTCGCCGAAGAGTTCGGCGAAGCGGGCGAGGCCGTCGGCGAGGTGCCGGGTCACCGCGCTCTTCAGGCTGCCGCCGTCGGCGCTGGTGCGGTACGAGAGGTTCAGCAGCAGCGTCCCGGTGCCGTGGACGCGGTTGTGGGTGCGGCCGGTGTGCAGTCCGGCGACGCACACCCGGGCGCCGGGCACGGCCCCGTCCAGGCGGGCGGCGAGGTGCTGGGCGAGGAAGCCGAGCAGCACGGTGGCGTTGTGCCCCGCGTCCGGGTGGTCGTCCACCGCGTCCTCGCCCGCCACGGTGATCCGCGCGGTCATCGCGGCGGTGGCCCGGGGCAGCGCGCGCAGCCCGGTCGGCTCGCAGAACACGTTGAGCCGGCCGTGGTACCCCGCCTCCAGCAGCGGACGGGTGCCGTAGGTGCCGAGGGCACCGCCCTCCTCCCCGGCGACCGCCGCCACGAGGACCGTGACGTCCCGCCCCACGGCGGGGTGCGACGCGGCTGCCGCCAGCCCGGCGAGCAGCGCGACCGCGGGCCCCTTGGCGTCGACCGCGCCCCGGCCGGTGAACCGCGCGCCGTCGAAGACCGGCGCGGTGTGTCCGGCGACGGTGTCCAGGTGCACGTTGAACATCACGGTGTCCGCGCGCGGCCGCTCGGGTCCCAGCCGCAGCAGCAGACTGGGCTGACCGGCGAGGAAGCGCGGATCGCGGGCGGCGGCGGTCACCGTGGCCGGTACGCCGGGGCGCTCCAGGCAGTCGGCGGCCGGCGCGGCGAGTCGTACCGTGCGGAACCCGGTCTCGGCGGCGGCCGCCGCGTAGCGCTCCAGGAGCCGGGGCAGCAGGGACGGCGGGTCCTGCGGGCCGGCCTCCAGCGGGTTGACGCTCGGCAGGCGCAGCAGGTCCAGGAGCAGGTCGCGGTACCGCCCGGTGAACAGAGCGCTCACGCCAGGGCCCGCCCGGGGCCCAGCAGCGCGGCGAGCGCGTGTCCGGCCCGTACGAAGAGATCGACCGCGTCCTCACCGGCCCGGGTCAGCCCCTCGTGGGGCCGTACGGCGAGATGCGGTTCGAGGGAGAGGGCCCCGGTGTAGCCGTGGGCGGCCAGGATGCGCAGGCACTCGGCCACCCCGGCATCTCCCTCGCCGGGCAGCGTGTAGGCGGTGGAGCCGTCCGGCAGGCGGACGGCGTCCTTGACGTGGACGTGCGCGACGTACGGCGCGAGGCCGCGGAGCATGGCCGGGGCGTCGTAGCCGTAGGGGACGCCGTTGCCGGTGTCGAACAGCAGCCGCAGGGCGGGGCTGTCGACGGCGCGCAGGAGCCGCAGCGCGCGGTCGGCCCGGTCCCCGGCCCAGCCCGCGCAGTTCTCGTGCGCCAGCAGCAGGCCCGCGCGCTCGGCGCGGTCCGCGAGGACGGCGGTGCGGGCCAGCACGCGGTCGGCCCATTCCCGCTCCGGCAGGCCGTCGTTCGGATACGACATGATCCGCACCAGCCGGCAGCCGAGGACGGCGCACCGCTCGGCCAGCACGTCGAGTTCGGCGAGGTCCCGCCCGAGGTCGCCGGTGACGGGCCGCGACCAGTTACCGATCCGGGAGGCCACGGCGGCCACGGTGACGCCGTCGTCCGACAGCCGCCGGGCGAGCGCCCCGAAGGCGGCGGGGGAGAGGTCGGCGAGCGCGGTGCCGTCGACGTCGCGCAGTTCGACGGTGGTCCAGCCCAGGCGGCGCAGGGCGGTCAGCTGGCCGTCCGTGCCGGGCGCGGCCTCGTCGCCGATGCCGGTCAGCGGTCCGAAGCGGTGGACGGCGGGACGCTGTCGCGCGGGCATGTCAGCGGCTCCCGGCACGGGCGTGGGGCACGACGGTGTGCGGTACGGCGGTCGTGTGCGGTACGACGGCGCAGTGCGCGCGGGCCGCGCACAGCAGACGGGTGGTCGCGCAGGCGAGCGGGAAGTTCACGGCACCGGCCGTGCCCGAGGCGAAGCCGCGGTAGGCGCCCGCCAGGAAGTCGGTCAGCGCGTCGTCGCGGAACACCTGGTGCGCGGCCTCGGACTCGGCGGCCCCACCGTGCACGATGAGCTGGGCGTGGTCGTCGTCCTCGCTCAGCGGGAAGTGCGCTGTCGCCGTTCCGCCCTCGAACGCGCAGACCACGCTGCGCTGCCGGACGGGCGCGCCGAGGTCGGAGCGCAGGTGCGTCAGCACTCCCGACGGGTGCTCCAGCTCGACCTCCGCACCGCCGAGGCGGGGCAGCGCGCGGTCCTCGCAGCGCAGGTCCCAGCAGCGCGCCACGCGGAGTTCGGCCGGCCCGGCCAGGTCCAGGGCGAGTGCCAGGGAGTGGGGGATCTCGACGTCCAGGGCCGTCGGATGCCCGTCGGCGGCCAGCGACCGCAGGAAGCGGGGTTTGTGCTGGTCGACGGTGATACGGCGGAGGGGGCCGAGTGTCTCCTCGCGGACCAGCCGGCGCAGCCGGCCGGCGAGCCGGGAGCTGGTCCAGTGCGACACGACCACCATGTCGAGGTCCGCCCGCTCGCGGAGCCGTACCAGGGCGTCGAGTTCCGCCGCGGAGGAGGCGAGGGGCTTCTCCACGATCAGCCTGCGGACGCCGTGCCCGGCCAGTTGCGCGATCACGTCGTACCGCAGCCGGGGCGGTGTGCACACATGGGCCACCGCCGTGCCGGGGTCCACCCGGGCCAGGGCCTGCTCCAGCGTGCTGACGGCCGTGACCTCGTCGGGGGCGCCCACGGTGCCCGGTGCGCCGGCGCGCGGGTCGCAGCCGACGGCGGGCAGGGCGACGAGCGGATCGCCCGTGGCCGCGGTGCGCCGGGCCAGCCGGGCGAGGGTCCGCAGATGCAGTCCGGACCCGGAGCGGCCGAGCCCGACCACGAGGGGCTGCAGCACGGGGCCTCCTGGGGGAAAGGGGGAGAGTGGACACCGGGCGTGGGACGCGCCGTTCGCGTCATGCCGCCCACGGCTTCCGCGTCACGTCGCGCACAACCGCGGTGCGCCGCACGACTATTGCGGCCCGAAAAGGAAAGGGTCAAGTGATCCGGAACGCCGTTACCCACAAAGTGTGAAGATGATCCTTTCCTTTCTCCGCCCGCGGGAAGACCCGACTAGCGTTGCCGTTCCACAGGAACGAACGGGACGGGTGAGAGATTGCCTTCCAGCGGACAGCTTCGGGCGCCGACCGGGGGCGTGTCGCCGACCGCCCCGGATGCGGGCGAACCGATTCCCTTCTTCTCCCAGGCCGCGACTTTCGAACGGTTGTGGCCTGCTGTCGAAAAGGCGTTGGAAGACGTCTTCGACAGTGGAAAGTTCAGTCACGGAAAACAGGTCGGAGAACTCGAGACGGCACTCGCGGAATACACCGGCGCCCGTCATGTGATCGGTGTGAACAGCGGTACCGACGCGCTCGTACTGCTGCTGCGGGCCTGCGGGCTGCGACCCGCTGACGGGGTCCTGGTGCCGGCGTACTCGTTCTTCGCCACCGCCTCGGCCGTCGAACTCGCCGGCGGACGGCCGCAGTTCGTCGACATCGACCCCGAGACGTACGCGATGGACCCCACGGCGCTCGACGCCGCCGTCACACCGCGCAGCCGCTTCGTGATGCCGGTGCACCTGTTCCACACCATGGCCGACGTCGAGGCCGTCCAGGCGGTCGCCCGGCGGCACGGCCTGACGGTCGTCGAGGACAGCGCCGAGGCGATCGGCATGCGCAGGCACGGGGTCCACGCGGGCCTGCACGGCGTCGGCGGCGTCCTGTCCTTCTTCCCCTCCAAGACGCTCGGGGCGATCGGCGACGCCGGGGCCGTCCTCACCGACGACCCGGAAGTGGCCGACACCGTAGCGGCCCTGCGCCACCACGGCAGGGGCGGCCCTACACTGAACGACTTCCCGGCCATCTCCACCCAGAGCGCGCTGGTGGGCGGGAACAGCAAGATGGACGACATCCAGGCGGCCGTCCTGCTCGCCAAACTGCCCCTCCTTGAGGAGCACATCGCCCGCCGCGCCGCACTCGCCGCCGCCTACACCGCCCGGCTGCGGGACCTTCCCGGCGTCCTCCGCCTGCCGCGGACCACCGCCGAGCGACCGGACGACCGCGACGTGCACTACGTCTACCTGATCGAGACCGAGCACCGGGACGCCCTGGCCGCCCACCTCGCCCGGCAGGGCATCGGTACCGAGGTCTACTACCCGCTCCCGCTGCCCCACCAGCCCGCCTTCGGCCACCTGGGCCACCGGCCCGGCGACTTCCCGCACGCCGAGGCGGCCGCACGGCACGCCCTCGCCCTGCCGTTCCACCCCGATCTCCGCCCCGGCGACCTGGACCGCGTCTGCGACACCCTCGGCTCCTTCCTCGCCACCACGAGGACCACCGCATGACCACCACGCCCGCCACCGCCGTCCCCTTCTTCCCACCCGACCTCTTCGAGGCCGACCGCGCCGAACTGATCGGCCTGGTCCGCGAAGTGGGCCTCGATCAGGAGCAACGCTTCATCCTGGGCGCGCGCACCGCCGCCTTCGAGGAACTGCTGCGCGCGGACCTCGGCGCCGCCGACGTCGTCGCCTGCTCCAGCGGCACCGCCGCGCTCTCGCTGGTGCTGCGGGCCATGGACCTCGGCCCCGGCGACGAGGTGATCGTCCCGGCCTTCGGCTGCGCGCCCCTGGCCTCCTCGGTCGTCACCGTCGGGGCCACCCCGGTCTTCGCCGACATCCGGCCGGACACCATGACCATGGACCCGGACGACGCCGAACGGCTCGTCACCGAGCGGACCCGGGCGGTGATGCCCGCCCACATGTTCTCGGTGATGGCCGACATGCCCCGGTTCGCCGAGCTGGCCCGCCGCCATGGCCTGCGCCTGCCGGAGGACTCGGCGGTCGCCCAGGGAGGCGTGCTGCGCGGCGTCCCGGCCGGGCTGTGGGGCGAGGCGGGCGTCTACTCCTTCGTCCAGGTCAAGACGTGCGGCATGCCCGGCGAGGGCGGCGTGGTGATCACCCGGGACCCGGCGCTCGGGGAGCGGGTGCGGATGCTGCGCAACCACGGCCAGCCCCCCGGGCGGCGGTTCGTCCACCACGCCGTCGGCGTCAACAGCCGCTTCGACGAGATCCAGGCCGCCTTCCAGACGCACCGCTACGCCGGTCTCCCCGCGCGTCTCGCGCGGCGGGCCGAGATCGCCGCGTACTACACCGAGCGCTTCACCCCGCTCGCCGACCGCGGGGTGACCCCGCCGCCGCCCGACCCGGACGGCCGGTGCTTCTACGTGTACACCGTCCTCGCCGACGCCCGGGAGGCGCTCGCCGCGCACCTGGCCGAGCACGGGGTGGCGGCCCACGTCTACTACCCGCGGCCCCTGCCCGCGCACCGTGCCTTCGCGCCCTACGCGCCCCCCGGTGCCCGCTGGCCGAGAGCGGAGGAAGCCGCCCGCCGCCATCTGGCGCTGCCGGTCCACCACTTGCTGACCGACGCCCAGGTCCAGCGGGTCGCCGACCTCGTGTGCGCCTTCGCCGCCGGGCACGGCTGAGGGCGTCGGTGTCCTGGACCGCGAGGTCGACGGCCCGGCCGGGCTGAGCTGCCCGCGGACCGAGGACATCCCGGAGGAGCGGCTGCCCGGGGCCCTGGAACGCGTGGTCCTGGCGCCGCGGACGGCGATCCGCTGCCCGTCGTGGTCACCGCCGACGGCCGACTCGACCCGGACGCCCGGGAACAGGCCACGAACGGGCTACCGAGGCTGCGTGAACCGGCCGTTCTCACCTGGGACGATGTGCCCGCACCGGCACCGGCAAGGTCCGCCGCGCCGTCCTCGCACGGCGGCTCACCGGCGCGGGGCCCGCGGGCACCGGGCGCTGGACCTGACCGACCGCGTGTCCGCCCCCTCCGGCCGGCCGCGTCCCGGCCGGCCGATCCCCGAGGAGAGGAGCCCCCCTCATGGCACCGCCGGCCCCCGCCCGCGCGGTCTTCGCCAACGGCACCGCGCACAGCCGAGCACAGCACCGCTGTCTGGAGGACGCCTACGACCCGGTGACCCTGCCCCGCCTGGCCGCCGCCGGCGTCGGACCGGGCTGGGACTGCCTGGAGATCGGCGCGGGCGGCGGCAGCATCGCCCGCTGGCTCGCGGACCGGGTCGCACCCGGCGGCTCGGTGCTCGCCACCGACCGCGATCCCCGCGACCTCGCACCCGGCCCGGGTCTGGAGGTCGCCGCCCTCGACGTGGCCCGAGACCCGGTCCCGGAGGCGGCCTACGACCTGATCGTGGCCCGCCTGGTGCTCCAGCACGTGCCCTCCCGCGAGGCGGTCCTGCACGGCCTCGTACGAGCCCTGCGGCCCGGCGGGCTGCTCCAGATCGACGAGATCGACGCCTCCTACGAGCCGCCGCTGCTGACCCCGGACGCGGCCGCCGAGGCGCTGTACGTCCGTTTCCTGCGGGCCAAGACGGCCGCGATGCGCGCCGCGGGCGGCGACCCGCACTGGGGACGCAGGGTGCCGGGCGCCCTGCGCGCGGCGGGGCTGACCGGCATCGACGTCCACCTGTCCATCGGCGTACGACACGCCCATGACCCCGGCCTGGGGCTGCAGTTGAACCACACCCGCAACCTCAGGGACCGGCTGGTGGCACAGGGCATGACCGACGAGGAACTGGACCGGGTCGGGGAGTTGATGCGGGACCCGTCGTTCCGCGCCGCCTCCAGCGTCTTCTACTCGGTGCAGGGCCGCCGGCCCGGCGAGGAGCACAGGTGACGCCGAGTCCTCGTACCGACGTACCGGCGGTCGCCACCGCGATCGCCGACCGGCTGCTCCGGCACACCGCGCCGGGGGCGCGGGTGGGGCGGCACACCATCGACCGGGCGGGCCCGGTCGCCATGGACCTGCCGGACGAGCGTGCCGTACAGGCCGCCTGCGGTCTCATGCACGTCCACGGCCGGGCCACCGGCGGCCCCGTCCCGCTCGCCGTCGACTACGCCTCGGTGGTCGCCGGGGTGCTCGCCGCCCAAGGCGCCACCGCGGTCGCGATCGGGCGGGCCCGAGGACTGGGGCTGCGCGAGGCGCGGACCTCGGTGGCCCAGGGGGCGCTGCTGGCGGTCGGCCAGTACCTCGCCGCCGCGACCGCCGGGGAGGACGACGGACCGCCCGAGCCGAGGGTGTGCGCGGGCGGGCTGGCGACGCTCGACACGTGCGACGGCGTCCGCGTGGAGCTGGAGACCCTCGACCCGCCGGCCTGGCGGGAGTTCTGGGCCCGGCTCGATGTACCGCCCGCGCTCGCCGGCCGTGGCTGGCTGCCCTTCCAGCAGCGGTTCGCCACCGCCGTCTGCCCGTTGCCCGACGAACTGCGGGAGGCCGTCCGCCGGCGTACGTCGGCCGAGCTACGGGCCGCCGCGGGCGACACCGGCGTCAGCCTCCTCGTCGTCGGTTCCGACCCCGCTCCGGCCGTCCGCCCGGACCCCTGGCGGCTGACCCCCGCACCGGACGCCCGCCTCCGGCGGCCCGTTCCCGCACCGGCACCGCCCGGCCCGGACGCCGGTACCGCCTCGTCCCTGCCCCTCGCGGGCCTACGGGTGGTGGAGTCCACGCGCAGGGTGCAGGGCCCCCTCGCCGGGCACGTGCTGCGGATACTGGGCGCCGAGGTGATCCGGATCGAGCCGCCCGGCGGCGACCCGATGCGCTGGCTGCCCCCGCTGGCGGGGGGCACCTCGGCCCGGTTCACGGCCCTCAACGCGGGCAAGCGGGTGGTCGAGGCCGACATCACCACCGGGCAGGGCCGGGACACCGTGCGCGCGCTGGCCGCCGAGGCCGACGTCTTCGTGCACAACTGGGCCCCCGGCAAGGCCGCCCGGCTCGGCCTGGACGCCGCCGACCTGTCGGCCGCCCGTCCCGCCCTCGTGTACGCCTGGGCCTCCGGCTTCGGCGACGCCCTCGGCGACCGGCCGCCCCTGGGCACCGACTACCTCGCCCAGGTGCACGGCGGACTCGCCGCCGCCGTGCGCCCGGCGGACGAACCCCCGGCGCCCTCCCTGATGACCCTCACCGACGTGCTCGGCGGACTGGTCTGCGCCCAGGGCGTGCTGGCCGCCCTCGCGGCCCGGGAGCGGACCGGGCGTGGCTGCCGCGTCGACTCCAGCCTGATGTCCGCCGCCGCCCTGGTCCCGCGTCCGGCGCACCGGGTCCGCTGGACGGCACTGGACCGGCCGCTGCGCACCGCGGACGGCCATCTCTACCTCGGCGCCGAGGCCCGCGCGCACCCCGATGCGGTGCACCGCCTGTTCGGCCCCGCGGGCCTCGCCGCCCTCACCACCGCGGAGTGCGCCGGACGGCTGGCCGCAGCGGGCCTGCCCGCCACTCCCGTCCACACCGACCTGGCCGCGCTGGCGGACGACCCCGCGTTCGAGGCGGCCGTCGCACCGTCCGACCCGGTCGTCGGCCACGCCCGCCCGCACGCGCCCTGGGAGTTCGCATGACAGTCGCCCCCGCCGTCCGCCCCGGGGTCCGGGGCGGGCACCCGGTGTGGACCTCACGCGCCGGCGTCCCCTTCCCCGACCTCGTGCCGCGGGACCGGCGCCGGGCCTGGGTACGGGAGGGCCTGTGCCCGGACACCGACCTGTACACGCTGTTCACCGCCCGGGTCCGCGAACACCCGGACCGCGCCGCCGTGGTGGACGGCTTCGGCACGCTGTCCTACACGGCCCTCGGTGCCGAAGTCCGCCGCGTCGCCGCCCTGTTCGCGCACGCGGGCCTCACCGCCGGGGACGTGGTCGCGCTGCGGCTGCCCGACGGGCGCGACGCCGTGGCCGCGGAACTCGCCGTGTACGCGATCGGCGCGGTGGCCCTCCCGCTGCCCCCGGGCACCGACGACCGCGACACCCGTGCCCTGCTCGCCCGCTCCCGGGCCCGCGCCGCCGTCCTCGCCTCGGCACACCGGAGCCGGGCCGTCGCCGAACTCCCGTACCTGGAAGCGGTGTTCGTGCCCGGAGCGGGCGACGGACACGCGCTCGGGCTGCACGCACCGCGGTCCCGGGCGGCCCTGCCCTGGCGGCCACGGCCGGTCGACCCCTACGGCCCCGCCCGCATCCTGGTGTCGTCCGGGTCCGAGACCGAGCCGAAGATGGTCGCCTACAGCCATCACGCCCTCGCCGGCGGCCGGGCCCGCTACGTCCGTTCCCTGCACCCGGACCCCGCCGCGCCGCCCCGCCACCTCGTCCTCGTCCCGCTGGCCTCCTCCTTCGGTTCCCTCGGCACCCCGGTCACCCTCGCCGTCCTCGGCGGGACCCTGATCGTGCCGGCGCGGTTCGACCCGGCGGACACGCTGCGGCTGGTCGCCGAGCACCGGCCCACCCACCTGTTCGCGGTGCCCACCATGCTGCGGCGCGTCGCCGAGCTGCCGCCCCGACCGGGCGAGGACACCTCGTCGTTGCGCGCCGTCGTCTCCAGCGGCGCCCCCCTGCCGCCGGCCGTCGCACGGGCCTGCCGCCGGCGCTTCGGCCGCCCGGTGGTGACCGTCTACGGCTCCTCGGACGGCGTCAACTGCCATACGGCGGGGGAGGGTCGCCCCCCGGGCGACAGCGTCGGCACCCCCGACCCCGCGGTCGCCCGCATCCGGATCACCGGTCCCGACGGAGCACCGCTGCCCGCCGGACACCGCGGCCAGATCGAGGCCCTGGGCCCCATGACACCGATGTGCTACGTCGCCTCACCCGAGCTGAACGCCCGTTACCGAACCCCCGGCGGCTGGGTCCGCACGGGCGACATCGGCCGGCTGGACGAGCACGGCAGGCTGCACGTCGTGGGCCGGCTCAGACGCGTGGTCGTACGCGGCGGCCTCAACATCAGCCTCGCCGAGGTCGAACACGAACTGGGCGGCCATCCGTCCGTCGCGGAGGCGGTGTGCGTCCCGGTGCCCGACCCGGACCTCGGGGAACGGCTGTGCGCCTGCGTCCGCCCGGCCCCCGGCACCCCCGCCCCCACACTGGCCGACCTCACCGCCCACCTGCTGGCCCGCGGCCTCGGCCGCCGTAAGCATCCCGAACGGCTCCTGCTGCTGGACGAGATGCCCCTCGGTCCCACGGGCAAGATCTGCTACCGGACGCTCGCCGCCCGCGCGAGCCGTACGGGGGGCGACGGAGGGCCGGTTGGATGAGGGCCGGTCCCGGCCCGGCGGGGGAGGCGCTCCCGACGACGGCCGACGGGGCGCGGCGGTCGGCGCGGGTGAGCCCGGAGACCCACTGGGCCCCGTCGTCCATGGCGTGCACCGCCGGCCGGGACGCCGCCGGGCGCGAGGGCCCGGGACGGGCGCGGGTCCCCGAGGGCCGCGCCGAGCGGCGCGCGGCGTTCCCGGCCGGCAGGGCGTCGAGGGGGCCCGTACGGCAGCGGGATCGCCGCGCCGTCCCGCACGCTTCGGACATCCGGGACGGGGCGGCGCGGTCCGTCGGCGCAGCGGGCCGGGCGCCACCGCGACGCCTCGGCCCCGGGTGACGCCGCCGTGACGGCGAGTTCGCCGGGGAACCGGTTCCCGGGCCGCCACGCACGCGCCGGGCGCGGCCGCGCGGGCCCGAGGCGCCGGGACCCCGCGTCCTGCGGCCGGTCTCCGGCCGACGCGACCTGCGGCGGCGCCGCTGCCGGCCCCGGGTCACAGGGCCCCGGTCGTCGCCTCCCCGGAGGCGCTGCCCGCGAGCCACTGGTCCCAGCCCAGGTTGAAGTCCGCGTAGCCGTTGTCGGGCGCCGCCTTGGCACGGGGCGAGCCGGTGATGGTGACGGGGTCGCCCTGTTCGACCTGGCCGTAGAACCACTTGGCGTCCGACAGGGACAGGTGGACGCAGCCGTGCGAGCCGCGGGCGCTGCCGCTGCCGGGACTCGGGTCGCCGGTCGAGTAGTGCACGTACGTGCCGCTCTGGGTCAGGTGCACGTCCCAGGGCAGGGTGAGGTCGTAGTAGTTGGGGCTGCCCTTGTCACAGCTGATGCCGACGCTGCAGGAGGTCATGTGGACCTTCTCCTGCTTGTCGATGACGGCCATCGTGCCGTTCCACGTCGGGTACTGGGCGCTGCCAGCGTTGATGGACAGGGTGCGTTCCAGCTTCCCGTTGCGGGTCACCTTCATGGTGTGGCCGGTCACCGAGACGTCCGCGCGCACGTCGTCGCCGATGGTGAAGGTGTGCGTGTAGTCGTGCACGCCGTAGCGTCCGGCGCCGTTGCCGACGCCCTTCATGTCGGCGTCGATCCGCACCTTGGTACCGGAGGGCCAGTACGTCTTCGGCCGCCAGTCGGCGCGCCTGTCGCCGAACCAGTGCCAGGCGCCGGCCACCGGCTGGGAGGCGCTCACCTTCATGTGCTTCTCCACCGTGGCGCGTGCCTTGGCCGCCACGGGGTCGGTGAAGACCACCGAGATCGGCATGGCCACGCCCACCGTGGCCCCGGTCTGCGGGGTGATCGTGTCCAGCAGCATCGGCGGCCCCGCGGGCTTCGTCGGTGACGGGGAGGCGCTCGCGGTCGACCTGCCCGGTGCCTTCGCGTCGTCCCCGCCGGCCTTGGCGCCCCCGCCCCCGCCGCAGGCACTCGCACCCATCAGCAACGCGCCCGTGACCAGTGCGATCCCTATGCCGCCCTTGCGCCGTCCCACTGCCTGCCCCGCTCTCTCGCTCTTCGGTTCTGTGTGTCCCGACTCCCTGCCAGACAGACGGAAGGCGGGCCACAGTTGCGGGTGCCGTGCAAAAAGTGTCCCAAAACCCGTGCGTCGGGCAACCGGTCGGCGGCGGGCGCACTCGGGCGACCCGCGACCCAGGTGTCGCCCGTCACGGCGCACGGCGCAGTTCACGCACCACCCGGGCCAGGTTCACCCCGTATCCGACGCCGAAGGTGTGCGGCGTGAGGAAGGCGTCGTTCCCGGGATCCCAGAACTCGCGGGCGATCCTCTCGGCGGTGGGCCACCGGAAGTCGTACGGGACGCCGAGGACGGTCCCCGTCCAGGTGCGTGCCCCCGGCGGCTTGCGCAGCTCCTTCGCCACGGCCGCGGCGACGACGCCGACGGCGACGAGGGTCAGGTCCCGGCGCAGTGTTCTGTTCATGGCTGGACGGTACGCCGGGCCCCGACGCCGGTCCACGGGAGGGTCCCCTCGTCAGCCTCCGGTCCGCTCCGTGTCGATGCCGAGTGACGCCCACAGCTCCCGCTCCTGGCGGCTCGGCGGGGTCGCGCAGTACCGCTCCGGGTGGCCGGGCGGAGGGCCCGGCACGGCTTCGCGGCGAGCAGGGCCGACATCGCCGCCCAGGTCGTCGTAGTGCACCCCCGGCAGGGGGCCGGTGAAGAAGACGCCGAGACCGCGGAGCTGCACGAGCAGTTCCCTCACCGCGGCGGCGCCGGTCCTGCCGAGCCAGATCCGCAGTCGCATACGGGCCCCTCCTTCGATCCGGTCCCGAGGCCGTGGCGGGGCGACCCCGCGGGCCTGATGGTCACCGGCCGGCCTGAAGCGCCGCTTAAAGCCGCAGGGGCGTGAAAATCTCATGCCCGGACCCGGCCAGATTCCTAGACGCGATCATGATCGGCTGAGTGTCGTTGTAAGCGCCAACGTGTCACTGTTCCGCCAGGTGGAAGGAGGATTGGCATGAAGATCGGGGTTCTGGGGTCGCTCGTGGTGGACATCTGCGGCACCTCCGTGGTGCCGAGCGCGGCCAAGCCTCGCCAGATGCTGGCGGTGCTGGCGGTCAACGCGGGCGGGGACGTGAAGGTGACGACCCTGACGGAGGAGTTGTGGGACGCGAGTCCCCCCAAGGGGCCCGCGGGCGTCGTGCAGACCTATGTCAAGCAGCTGCGCCGGGCCATCGCGCTGGCCCTGGGACCGGGGCACGAGTGTGCGCCGAAGGAGGTCCTGAGCCGCAGCTACGCCGGGTACGTGCTGAAGATGCCCACCTGCGTGGTCGACGCCGAGATCTTCCAGCAGCTCACCGCGCGCGGGCTGCGGGCCCTGGCGGGCGGCGACGACGAGACCGCGTCGAGGCTGCTGGGCGAGGCGCTCGCCCTGTGGCGCGGGCCGGTCCTCGCCGACGTGCGGATCGGTCCCGCCCTGCGCGTCGAGTCGCTCCGGCTGGAGGAGACCCGGCGCTCCGCGCTGGAGGGACGGATCACCGCGGACCTGCGGCTCGGCAGACACGCCGCCGTGATCGGCGAACTCCTGGTACTCACCGAACGGTTGCCGCTCGAAGAGAATCTGCACGCGCTGTTGATGCTCGCGCTCTACCGAAGCGGTCGCTCGTGGCAGGCGCTTGAGATTTTCCGAAAGCTACGCGCGTCGACCGTCGAGGAGTTGGGTATAGAACCTTCCCTGCGCATCCAGCGTTTACACCGGGCGATCCTCTCCGGTGATCCACAACTCGACCTCGCCACACCGAGTTTGGCAGCCTTTTAGTACTCCCGGGCAGTCTGGCCGGCACCCGCCGGACCCGGCCCCATGACCCCGGGTGTCTGGACCGGACCCGGGAAACCCCCACTCACCCCTGGACGGAACCGAGACGGACCACCATGACGCGATACCTGTCCCGGAAGCGCCCGGATCACGAAACGACCCCCACGACACGCCTGTTCTGCTTCCCCTACGCGGGCGGTGGAGCGTCGGCGTACAGGCGATGGCAGCGCGGCCTCGACGCCCTGGACGCCGGAGTCCGGGTGGTGCCCGTGCAACTGCCCGGCCGTGAGGAACGCTTCGGCGAACCCAGGTTCACGGATCTCGACGCCCTCGTCGAGGACATGGACGCGCAGCTCGACGAGGAGCTGTCCGAGCCCCACCTCTTCTACGGCCACAGCATGGGCGCGCTCATCGCGTACACGCTCGCCCGGCACCGGCAGCGGCGCGGCGCGAGCCTGCCCCGGGCCCTCGTGCTCAGTGCCTGCCGCGCCCCGCACCTGCCGCCCCCGGCGATCGCCGATCCCGACGCCGGTGACGAGGAACTCCTCGCCGCCCTGGTGGCGCTCGGCGGCATCCCGCGGACGCTGCTCGACCATCCCGAGATCCTCCTGGCGATGCTCCCGGTGGCCCGCGACGACCTCCGGCTGTGCCTCGGCGGCACCGCCGTCCCCACCGAGCCGCTGCGGGTGCCGCTGCACCTGTTCGCGGGGCTGGCGGACCGGCTCGCCGGCGTCGAGGAGATGCTCTCCTGGCGGCGGCACGCGGGCGCCGGCTGCGCGGTGCGGACGATGCCCGGCGGCCACTTCTTCATCAGGTCGGACGAGGACGCGTTCCTGCGCGAACTCGCCTCCCTGACCCGCCGGTACGCCATGGAACGCGCCCCGGCGCACCAGGTGCCGGCCGCGGCCGGTTCGTGAGCCTCCCGCTCCCCGGCCACCGACATGTCATACCGGGGCCCCGCCGCGCGGGCGCCGTCACGCCCGTACGGCGGTGCCCCGGAGAGTTCACGGAACCATCGCGAAAGGAACCAGCGCCGTGACCCACGACGCCACGCAGGGCGCCATCAGGAGCTCGGCCTCCCGGCAGGTCCGCATCGCCTGGGGGGTGTTGTCCGTCTTCCTGCTGGTCTGGGCCGTGTTCGAGGCGGTGAAGTACGGCGGTTGGGTGATCGCGGCGGTCGTCGCCGGCATCGTCGTACCCGACCTGTCGTTCCTCGCCGGCCTGTCCGGGCCGCACCAGCACGGGCGGCTGTCCCCCAAGGCCGTTCCCCTCTACAACCTCCTGCACCGGCCCGTCGTCGCCGTCCTCGTCATGCTCTCCTGCCTGATCCCCGACTCGCCGGCCGTCGCCATTCCCCTCTTCAACTTCGGTCTGGTCTGGTTGCAGCACATCGCCTCCGACCGCGCCTTCGGTTTCGGCCTGCGCACCGCCGAGGGCTGGCAGCGCTGACCCGGGGCGATCCCGGAAGGGGCGCGGGCCGGCCGGGGCGCGCTTTGCCTCCGCGCAAGCCCCTGCTGCGAGGCTCGTCGGGTCCCCGGCGGGCCTCGCCGCCTCCCGGGGACCGGACCACCGCAGATCAGCGACCCTGACCACCTGTTGCCGGAGGAAGCGTATGGAAACGACGGAGACAACGGAGACGACAGCGGCGACGGAGACGGCGGGGAGCGGCCCGGAGACGGACCAGTCCCTCCTCACCTACCCGTTCCACCGTCCCTCGGCCGTCGAAGTCCCCCCCGTCTACGAGGAGTTGCGGGCCAAGTGCCCCGTCGCCCACGTCCGGCTGCCCAGCGGCGACGAGGGCTACGTGGTCAGCCGTTACGACGACGTGCGCACCGTGCTCGCGGACGCCAGGTTCAGCCGGGCCGCCACCATCGCGCCCGACGCGCCGCAGCTCACCGGCACGCCCCCCGTGCCGGGCAGTCTGTTCACCACGGACGCGCCCGAGCACACCCGGCTGCGCAGGCTCGTCTCGCGCGAGTTCACCGCCCGCCGTGTGCAGAACATGCGTCCGCGCATCCAGGAGCTGACGGACGGTCTCCTGGACGAGATGGCGAAGGCCGGGGAGCCCGTCGACCTCAACGCGGCGCTGGCCTTCCCGCTGCCCGTGATGGTGATCTGCGAACTGCTCGGCGTGCCCTTCGAGGACCGCGACCGGTTCCGCGAGTGGTCGGACGCGTTCGTCTCGCTCACCGCGCACACCGCGGAGGAGACCGCCGCGCAGCGCCAGCAGATGATCGAGTACCTGGCCGCCCTGGTCGGCCGCAAGCGGGAGGAGCCGACGGACGACCTGATGGGGGCGCTCGTCGCCGCCCACGACGAAGAGGGAAGCCTCAACGAGTACGAGCTGATCGTCATGGCGGCGACCATCCTCGTCGCCGGTCACGAGACCACCGTCAGCATGATCGGCAAGATGGTCCTCACCCTGCTGCGCCACCCGGAGCACATGGCCGCGCTGCGCGAACGTCCCGAGATGATGGAGCACGCCATCGAGGAACTGCTGCGGGTCAACCCGATCGGTGACGGCGGCCCGCTGCGGATCACCCTGGAGGACGTCGAGGTCGGCGGCACCGTCATCCCCAAGGGCAGCGCGGTCCTGGCGGCGGTCTGCTCCGCCAACCAGGACCCCGCGCGGTTCCCCGGCGCGACGGCGGACGAGTTCGACCCCGCGCGGCCCGAGGCCGTCCACCATGTGGCCTTCGGCCACGGCCCGCACTTCTGCCTGGGGGCCGCGCTGGCGCGGGCGGAGCTGCAGATCGTCCTCACCTCGCTGCTGGACCGCTTCCCCGGCCTGCGGCTCGCGGAGGACGTCGAGTCCCTGGAGCTGACCACCGGCATGATGGTGCACGGCCTGACCCGTCTGCCCGTCACCTGGTGACCGGCCCGCCGGAGCACCGCCCCCGCCGTCACCGGCCGGCGGCCGGGCGGTGTTCCGGCGAGCCCGACGAAGGCCCTGGACCGTACGGGAACGTACGGTCCAGGGCCTTGTGCCGCCCGCACCCGGCCGCGGCGGTCACATCCGGGTGGCGGGCACCTGCGCCCGCACGGCGTGCGGTCCCGGCTTCTGCAGCTGGAAGTACGCACCTCCCAGCACCTTCTCCTTCAGCTTCTGGCTCTGGTCGACCACCCGGTACAGCGAGCGGCGGAGGACCCCGCCGGCGCCGTGCAGGGCGAACAGCCGCTCCTGCCGCAGTTGCAGCCCGCGCGACCTGCCCACCGCCTCCTCGCGCGCCCGCTGGAACTCCTCGCACGCCCGCAGCAGCGCCGCCTCGTCCCCGCCCGCGTCGATCGCCTCGCGGACCAGCGGGGCCAGGGTCACCGCGTCGATGATCGCGTGGTTGACGCCCTGCCCGAGGATCGGTGTCAGCGTGTGCGCCGCGTCGCCGATCAGGACCAGGCCCGGCATCGACCAGCGCGGCACCAGCGCGGTGAAGATGTCCAGCATCGACGTGTCGGACCACGAACGGATCTCGCTGCGCACCGACCCGGACAGCTCGGGTGCGAGCAGGTCGAGGCGCTCGTACAGCGCGGGCAGCCCCTGGGCGCGCAGCGCCTTCAGACCCCCCTTGGGGATGTTGAAACCGACGCGGACACTGTTCGGGTGGGTCGGGATGAACAGCCCGTGCTGGTCGCCGCGGATGCGGATGCGGTACGTACGGTCGTCCCACTCGGGCGGGAACGGCAGCTTCAGCCACACCACGTCACGGTCCAGCGGCAGCTTCGTGTACGGCAGACCCGCCATCTCACGGACCTTGCTGAACCGGCCGTCCGCCGCCACGGTGAGCGCCGCCCGCACCGTGATCTCGCCCTCGGGGGTGCGCGCCGTCACCCCGGTGACCGGCCCGCCGCCGTCGGCGGAGCGCAGCAGCCGGGTGGCCGTCGCCCGGCGCACCAGGACGAAGTGCTCCGGGTGCTCCTCCTGCCCGAGGGCCGCCAGCGCCGAGAGCAGCGCCGGCTGGGGCATCTCCACCGGGTAGGGGTGCGGATACCGGAAACGGCGGAAGTCGGCGCGCAGCACGGTGCTGCCGGAGTCGACGATCTCCATTCTGTGCATCTGCTGGTAGGCGCCGTGCAGCCGGTCGAGGACGCCCAACTCGTCGAGCAGCCACACCGAGTCGGGAGAGACCGACTCGCCCCGGAACGACCGGTCGAAGTGCCCGCTCTGTTCCAGGACCACGACGGAGACGGAACGCTTGGCGAGCTCCACCGCCAGCGTGAGCCCCGCCGGGCCTCCTCCGACCACACACACCTCTGCGGTCAGCTCAGTTGTCGTCATCAACGCTGCCTTTCAGAAGGAGTCATCCTGCGCCGATGGTCCACACCGCGCCTAAAGCAGCTCTTGCGGACGGCGGCGGCCCCCACGCAGGGCACGCGGACCGGCCCCCACGGGCGGCGCGCGCAGCGGCCCGCGGAACGGGCGGGCGCCCCGGCGCAAGCCCGTCTTTAGGCCCGGGGCGCACCCTCTGAGGAGCCCGCCCGCCCTGTCAGAGAGGCGAACGAACCGTGAGCACAGCAGTGACGACGCCGTCCGGCCCGGAGCCTACCGGCCCCGAGGGCCCCCTCGACCGGCTGCGCGCGCTGTACGGCGAGAAGAGGCTCGCAGCCGCCTATCCGGCGGTGCCCGCGCTGCTCGCCGAACTCGCGCGGCGGGACGACGGGCCGGCCCAGCTGTCCCGCGCGGGCCGGCTGCTCGCGAAGGTCGCCCCCGAGGACATCGCGGAGCGGCACCCCGGCATCGAACCCGCCGCCGTCGCCGTCACGGGACACGGCACGATCGACGGGCTGACCGCACCGCTCACCGCCGAACTCGCCCGCCACGGAGTCCCGTTGCGCGTCAGTGTCGGCGACCACGACGCGTGGCTGCGCGATCTCCAGGACACCGGCAGCCATCTGTACGCCCCCGGCACCGAACTCGCCCTGTGCCTGCTCGACGCCCAGGTCGTCTTCGGCGAACTGCCCCTGCCCTGGGGCGCGGAGGACGTCGCCAAGGCCGTCGCCGGGAAGCTCGACCTCCTCGACGCGCTCGCCACCCGCTACGACGAACACGGCACCGGCACCCTCGTGCTCAACACGCTGCCGCTGCTGCCCGAGCACACGCGGCAACTGGTCGACCACCGCTCCCGCACCGAACTCTCCATCGTGTGGCGTGAGTTCAACATCGGCCTGCTGCGGCTCGCCCTCGCGCACCCGCGGCTGCACGTCGTCGACCTGGAGCCGCTGATAGCCGAGGGCGGACCCGTCCGCGACCCGCGGCTCGCCGCCTACGCCGAGGTGCACCTGGGCGAGGAACTGCTCGGCCGGTACGCGCGGCAGGCGGGTCACCTGCTGCGGACGCTGCGCGGCCGGACCAGGAAGGTCCTCGTGGTGGACCTCGACAACACCCTGTGGGACGGCATCCTCGGCGACGACGGGCCCGACGGCATCGCCGCCGCCACCACCTACCGCGGCGCGGCGTTCGGCCGGTTCCAGCGCGTCGTCAAGCAGATCGGCGGCCAGGGCGTGCTGCTCGCGGTGTGCAGCAAGAACGACAGCGAGCCGGTCCTCGACGTGCTGCGCACCCACCCCGACATGATCCTGCGCGAGGACGACTTCGTGCGGATCAGCGCCGACTGGGAGCCGAAGGACGGCCGACTGCGCGCCCTCGCCGACCGGCTCAATCTCGGGACCGACAGCTTCGTCTTCGCCGACGACTCGCCCTTCGAACGCGGTCTCGTCGCCTCCTCGCTCCCGGAGGTCGCCCTGATCGCGCTCGACGAGGAGCCGGCGCTGCACATCGAACGACTGCTCGCCGACGGCTGGTTCGACGTACGGGAACTGACCACCGCGGACCGGGGCCGCGCGGCGCAGTACCACCAGGAGGCGAAGCGGCAGGACCTCCAGCAGGCGACCGGCTCGATGGCGGAGTACCTGGACGCCCTCGGCGTGCGCGTCGAGGTCACCCCGGTGCGCGACCACGAAGTGGCCCGGCTCGCCCAGATCACGCTGCGCACCAACCAGTTCAACCTCACCACCCGCCGGCTCCAGGTGCCCGACGTCCGCGAACGGCTCGACTCCCCGGACCACCTGGTACTGGCCGTACGCTCCCGCGACCGCTTCGGCGACAACGGGGTCGTGGGCGCCCTCTTCGCCCACCGCGAGGACCAGGCGCTGCGCATCGACAACATGCTGCTCAGCTGCCGGGTCTTCGCCCGCGGCATCGAACAGGCCGCGCTCGCCGCGCTGTTGGAGCACGCAAGGGAATCGGGCGCCGCCGAGGTACGCGCGAGCTACCGGCCCACCGCCAAGAACCACAAGGTGGCGGGCCTGTACCCCTCGCTCGGCTTCGAGCGGACCGCCGAGTCGCCTGACGGCGCGGCGGAGTTCCGGCACCCGCTCACCGAACTGCCCGAAGTCCCCGGGCACATCACCCTCGACGCGGACTTCCGCCGCGACGCCGGCTGACCGAAGGCCCGCCCCACCGCACCCGGGGCGGGCCCCCTGTCCCCCAACCACCCCCCACCGCCGCGGGGCGGACACGCACAAGCGTCTCCTTAGCGCCGCGGACGACGATCGTGATGTCACAGCGACCCGTGCCGGCGCCACGCCAGCGGATCTCGGAGAGGTCGGAGAAAGACGTTGACGAACTTCCGGACCTTCACGCAACTGGTTCTGGAGCGCACCGAAGCCCGCAGCGCCGCGGATGCCTTCATCTTCCTGCCCGACGACGCCCGCGGCTCGGTGCCGCGGCACCTCACCTTCGCGGGGCTCGACCAGGAGGCACGCCGGATCGCTTCCTGGCTCCAGGCGCGCGGCGCGGCGAACCGCCAGGTGCTGCTGCTCTACCCGTCCAGCCTCGACTTCATCAAGGCGTTCACCGCCTGCCTGTACGCCGGTGCCGTCGCCGTACCCGCGCCGGTGCCCACGGAACAGGGCCGGAAGTTCACCCGGGTCTCCGGCATCCTGCGCGACGCCGAGGCGGTCGCCGTGCTCACCGACTCGGCGAGCGCCCCGGAGATCTCGGCCTGGCTGGCCGCGGAGGGCCGCACGGACGTGCCCTGCCTGGCCACCGACGACCCTGCCCAGGGCGACGCGAACGCCTGGCGCACGCCCTCCCTCACCCCCGAGAGCCTGGCCTTCCTCCAGTACACCTCGGGCTCGACCAGCGAACCCAAGGGCGTCGCGGTCTCGCACCGCAACCTGCTCGCCAACGAGGCGGCGATCCAGCGGTCGATCGGCACCGGCCCGGACACCGTCTGCGGCGGCTGGCTGCCCTTCTACCACGACATGGGCCTGATCGGGCACATCCTGCACCCGCTCTACCTCGGCACCCCCGCCGTCCTGATGGCTCCCTTCACCTTCCTCAAGCGCCCCTACCGCTGGCTGAAGATGATCGGCGACTACGGCGTGACCACCGGCGGTGGCCCCAACTTCGCCTACGACCTGTGCGTCCGCAGGGTCACCGACGCACAGCTGGCGACGCTGGACCTGTCCAGCTGGACGACCGCCAACAACGGTGCCGAACCGGTGCGCGCCGAGACGATCCGCGCCTTCACCGAGCGCTTCGCTCCCGCCGGCTTCCGTCCCGAGGCGTTCTTCCCCTGCTACGGCATGGCCGAGACGACCCTGCTCGTCTCCGGCATCCCGCGTACCGCGGGCCCCCGCGTGCTCGACGTCGACGCCGCGGCCCTGGAGCGCGGCGAACTGGCGGACCCGCGCGGCGACGAACCCAGCCGCTCCCTCGTCAGCAGCGGAGTCGTACGGGACTTCGAGATCCGCGTCGTGGACCCGGAGACCTTCACCGGGAAGCCCGAGGGACACGTCGGCGAGATCTGGCTCAAGGGCGACAGCGTCGCCCGCGGGTACTGGAAACGGCCCGAGACGAACAAGGAGATCTTCGACGCGGCGGTGCGCGACGGCAGCGGCGCGGACGACGGCGGCGGCTGGCTGCGCACCGGCGACCTGGGCGTCCTGAAGGACGGCGAACTCTACGTCACCGGCCGGCTCAAGGAGGTGGTCATCCTGGCGGGTCGCAACCTCTATCCGCAGGACGTCGAACGCGCCGTGCAGTCCGTCGACCCGGCCTTCGGCAACGGCGCGGGCGCCGTCTTCGCCGTCGACACCGACCACGAGCAGCTGGTGGCGGTCCAGGAGGTCCGCCCCGGCGCCGTCTCCACCGACCTGCCCACCCTCGCCTCCGCGGTCCAGCGGTTCATCAGCGGGGAGTTCGCGGTCCCCGCCGGCAACGTCGTGCTCGTACGGCCCGGCACCGTCCGCAAGACCACGAGCGGCAAGATCCAGCGGACCCTGATGCGCCGGCTCTTCCTGGAGGGCCGGATCACCGCGCTGCACGAGGTGCTGGACCCCGCCGTCCGCGACCTGATCGCCACCGCCGCCGCCGCGGCGCCGTCCCTGGAAACGGTGGTCTGACATGGAACACCGGCCCTACCGGCTCGCCGAGGAGTTCGACCACTACCTCGGCGACCCCCACGACCCCGGTGAGGTCTTCTCCTACGCGCGTTGCGCGGACCTGGACGACAGGGAGGAGTTCCCCGCGGACATCTGCCGCCGCTTCGAGGAATGGGGCCTGCCCGAGCAGTACGTACCGGTCGAGTACGGCGGCCGGCTGCGCGACTACGAGCAGGTGCTCCAGCTCGTGCGCGCCGTCGCCCGCCGCGATCTGACCTGCGCCATCGGTCACGGCAAGACCTATCTCGGCGGGGTCTGCGTCTGGGTCGCGGGCTCGGCGGAGCAGGGCGCCCGGCTCGGCGCCGACATCATCGCGGGGGTTCCCGTCTCCCTCGGGCTCACCGAACGCGCCCACGGCAGCGACCTGCTGGCCGGTGACGTGCGCACCGACGACGAGGCCCTGGACGACAGCGGCCACTGGCTGGTCAGCGGCGAGAAGTGGCTGATCAACAACGCCACACGGGGCTCGGTGCTGTCGCTGCTGACCCGCACGCGCCCGGACGGCGGCCCGCGCGGCTTCAGCGTCCTCCTCGTGGACAAGCGGGAACTCGACGCGGACACCTACCGCCACCTCCCGAAGATCCGCACCCTCGGCATCCGCGGCGCCGACATCTCCGGCATCGCCTTCGACGGCGCCCGGGTGCCGAAGGGCGCCCTCGTCGGCGCCGAGGGCGCCGGCCTGGAGATCGTGCTCAAGGCGCTCCAGCTCACCCGCACCATGTGCGCGGCGCTGTCGCTCGGCGCCGGCGACCACGGGCTGCGGCTCGGCCTGGACTTCGCCGAGGAGCGCGAGCTGTACGGCCGCCGGCTCGTCGACCTGCCGCAGGCCCGGCACGTGCTGACCGGCGCCGCCGCCGACGTCCTGCTGCACGAGGCGGTCGCGCTGGTCGCCGCCCGCGCCGTACAGGCCCAGACCGCCGAACTCGGGGTCACCTCGGCCGTCACCAAGTACCTGTTGCCCACCGGCACCGACCGGGTCCTTGCCGACCTGACCGGGCTGCTCGGCGCCCGCGCCTTCCTCAAGGGCGTCCACGCCGACGGCCGGTTCCAGAAACTCGTGCGCGACCACCGGCTCGTCGGACTCTTCGACGGCAACACCCTGGTCAACCTCAACTCCCTGGTGAACCAGTTCCGTTCCCTGGTCCGCGGGTTCCGGCGCGGTACCGGCGACACGGCGGGCGCCGGCGTGGCCTGCGACCTGACGGCGCCCCTGCCGCCCCTCGACCCGTCGCGGCTGTCGCTCATCGCCCGGCACGGCAGCGGCATGACGGCGTCCCTGCCCGCGTCCGTCGACGAGATCACCCGGCGGGCGGCACGGAACCCCGCGCTGGCCCCGGTGGCCGAGGCCGCGCGGCGGCTGCTCGCCGTCACCACCGCGGTGCACACCGACATGGAGGAGTACCAGGGCGTCCTCACCGAGGTCCCGCCCGCCGCCTTCGAGGCCGCGCGCCGCTACACCCTGTGCTGGGCGGGCGCGGCCTGCCTCGGCCTGTGGACGCACAGCACCGACCACGTGCGCGACGACCCGGCAACCGGGCCGCTGTGGCGCGACGGCCTGTGGCTGCACACCGTCCTCGACCGGCTGCTGCGCCGTCTCGGCGAACCGGCGGCGGCGGGTGAGGAGACGTACGAAGACCTGCTCGGCGCCCTGCGGGCGGCCCGCACCGAGGGCCGGCTGTTCTCGCTGCTGCCCCAGCGGACCCCGGAGCGGCAGCCCGCGACGACCGGCGGGGCCGCCGGGGGGAGTGAGAGGACGTCATGCTGATCGGCACAGAGCCCAGGGGCGCCGTGGAGGACGGTCCGCGGGCCACCGGACAGGAAGCGCGGGCCGCGGCCCGCGTCGCGGAGCTGGAGCGGCGCCTCGGCGACCCCACCGACGAGCACAACGAGCTGTCCTACGCCCGGCTGCTGGCGGCGGACGAGGCCGGTGAACTGTCCGCGGCCGGCGAACGGGCCCTCGACGAACTGGGCCTGGGCGCCGACTTCGTGCCCCGTGCCCTGGGCGGCCGCCTGGAGCGGCTCGACACCCTGGTGCGGGTGATGCGCCAGGTGTTCCGCCGCGACGTCGCCCTCGGCCTGGGATACGGCGTGACCTCCTTCATGGCCGCCGTCAACGTGTGGACCTCCGGCGACGACCCGCAGCGCGAGAGGCTCGCGCGGATCCTCACCGGCGGCGGCAAGGTGTCGGTCGCCTACCACGAGCTCGCGCACGGCAACGACTTCGTGCGCAACGAGTTCGAGGCCCGCCCCGCCGACGGCGGCGGCTTTCGGCTGCACGGCGCCAAGCAGGTCATCAACAACGCCGAACGCGCCGACGCCTGGGTCCTGTTCAGCCGCACCAGCCCCGCACCCGGCAGCCGCAGCCACTCCGTGCTCCTCGTCGAGCGCGCCGGCCTGGACCCGGACAGCTGGCGGGTACTGCCCCGCTACGACGCCGTCGGGGTGCGCGGCTGCCACCTGTCCGGCCTCCGGTTCGACGGCACGCCCGTACCCGGCTCGGCCCTCGTCGGCGAGCGCGGCAAGGGCGTCGAGACCGCCCTGCGCGCCTTCCAGATCACCCGGTCCGCGCTCCCCGGCATGGCCGTCGGCACCACCGACACGGCGCTGCGGACCGTCGTGCGCTTCGCGCTGGGCCGGCAGCTCTACCGCAGGTCCGTCATGGAGATCCCGCACGCCAGGGACACCCTGTCCGGCGCCTTCACCGACCTGCTGACCTGCGACATCCTCTCGCTGGCCGCGACCCGCGCGGTGCACCTGCTGCCCGAGCAGACCAGCGTCTTCGCCGCCGCCACCAAGTACCTCGTCCCCAAGGTGCTCACCGAGGCGATGCACGAGCTGTCCGTCGTGCTCGGGGCCCGCTTCTACATCCGCGACGGCGAGCACGGCATCTTCCAGAAGCACCTGCGCGACCTGCCGGTGCTCAGCCTCGGCCACGCCGGCTCCGCCGCCTGCCAGGCCACGATCATCCCGCAGCTGTCCCGGCTCGCCCGGCGCTCCTGGTTCAGTGACGAACCCGCCCCCGCGGAACTCTTCCAGCCGCGTACCGGCCTGCCCGGTCTCCCCTACGACCGGCTCACCCTGGCGAGCGGGCGCGACGCGCTCTGCGCCACCCTGGTCGCCGCCGTGGACCGGCTGCCGGACGCCTCGCCCGAGGAGCGGGCCGTCCAGGGGCTCGTGCTCCAGCTGGTGGACGAGCTGCGGCAGGTCCAGGAGGCGAGCCGCGCGCTCGCGCCGGAGGACCGCACGGCCCTCGCCGGGCCCGCGGTCTTCGCCCTCGCCGACCGCTACGCCGTCCTGCTCGCGGCCGCCGCCGCGACCGGCGTGTGGCAGCAGGCCGCCCGCGACGGCGGCGACGCGTTCCTCGCCGACCCCGCCTGGCTCGCCGCCGTACTGCACCGGCTCGCCCGGCGCCTCGGCCGGCGGCCCGCCGACCTCCCGCCGTCCGTGGCGGCGCGCCTGCACGAGGAAGTGCTGCGTCGATTCCGCGAACGCACCAGTTACGACCTGTACGACACCCCGCTCGCCGGCTGACGACGTCGGCCGGCGCGGCCAACGGCCCGTCCGCACCGGCCGCCGGACCCCACCACGACAGCACGCGACAACCGCTCACCCCCGCGAGGAGTGCACCATGCCCGTTCCGACCGCCGGACACACCACCGAGTCGCTGACCACGTGGCTGGCCGAACGCATCGCCCTTTATCTCAAGCGGCGGCCCACCGAGATCGACCCGGACGTGCCCCTCGCCGAGTACGGCCTGGACTCCGTCGCCGCCCTCAGCCTGTGCGGGGACATCGAGGACGACTTCGACCTGGTGATCGAGCCGACGGCCGCCTGGGACTACCCGACCGTCCACGCGCTCGCCGACCACCTCGTGGCGGAGCTGGCCGCGCAGGACGGCGGCGCCTGATGGAGCCCATAGCCATCGTCGGCATCGACTGCAGATTCCCGGGGGCGCCCGACACCGGCGCCTACTGGGACCTGCTGATGCGCGGCGCGGACGGGGTGGGGGAGGTGCCCCGGCAGCGGTGGGACGCCAAGGAGTTCCACTCGGCGGCCGGGGAGGAAGGGCACTCCAACACCACCGAGGGCGGCTTCATCGCCGACCCGGACGCCTTCGACAACGAGTTCTTCACCATCTCGCCGCGCGAGGCGGCCGCCATGGACCCCCAGCAGCGGCTGCTGCTCCAGTGCGCGTGGCGGGCGGTCGAGGACGCGGGCGTCGCGCCCCGGACCCTCGCCGGCACCCGTACGGGCGTCTTCGTCGGCATCATGGGCAACGAGTGGGCGCACCTGCACCTCACCGACTACGCCCACGTCACCGCACAGGTCGGCTCCGGCAACGGCTACTGCATGACCGCCAACCGGATCTCGTACCACCTCGACCTCAAGGGGCCCAGCCTCGCCGTCGACACCGCCTGCTCGTCCTCGCTGGTCGCCGCGCACCTCGCGGCGAACGCGCTGCTGGCCGAGGAGTGCGACACCGCGCTCGTCGGCGGCGTCAACGTGGCCCTCACCCCGGCCCTGTCGATCTTCTACACGCAGGCCGGGCTGTCCGCCCCCGACGGCCGCTGCAAGCCCTTCAGCGCCGCGGCCGACGGCATCGGCCGCGGCGAGGGCGTCGGCGTGATCGTGCTGCGCAGGCTGCGGGACGCCGTCGCGGACGGCCAGCGCGTGTACGCCGTCATCCGCGGCACCGCCGTCAACCAGGACGGCCGCAGCAACGGGATCACCGCCCCCAACCGCTGGTCCCAGCAGGAGGTGATCGCCGCCGCCTACCACCGGGCCGGCGTCGAGCCCTGCGACGTCGCCTTCACCGAGGCGCACGGCACCGGCACCGCGCTCGGCGACATGATGGAGGTCAAGGCGCTCGGCCACCACCACGCCGGCCGTGCCGCGAAGCCCATGGCGATCGGCTCGGTCAAGGGCAACCTGGGCCACGCCGAGGGCGCCGCCGGCATCGCCGGACTCATCAAGGTCGCCCTGTCCCTGCACCACCGGGTCGTCCCCGCCAGCCGCTTCGCGGCCAAGGAGAACAAGCGGCTCAGACTGCGCGAGCACGGGCTGCGGCTGCTCAAGGCACCCCTGCGGCTGCCCGCGGGACCCACCGTCGCCGGGCTCAGCAGCTTCGGCATGGGCGGCACCAACGCCCACGCCGTCCTGGAGTCCGCGCCCGCCGCGCCCGCACCGGCGGCCGACAGCGCCGCACCGGCCGGCATCGGCGCCGCCGTCTTCACGCTCACCGCGCCCACCGCCGACGCGCTGCGCCGCAACCTGCTGACCCAGGCGGACGCGGTGGCGGCCCGCCGGGTCCCGCTGGGCCCGCTGGCCAGGTCGAGCAACCGGGTCAAGGCGGGACACCGCCACCGCTTCGCGACCGCCGTCACCGACACCGGTGAACTCGTCGCCGCGCTGCGGGAGTCGGCCGCCGACCCCGGGCTGCTGGACCGGCTGTCGGCGCGGCCCGCCGAGCGGCCCCGCACCGCGTTCCTGTTCACCGGCCAGGGCTCGCAGTACCCGAGGATGACCGCCGGACTGTACGCGCAGGCGCCGCTGTACCGGCACTTCCTCGACGAGGCCGACGCGGCGCTGCTGCCGTACACGGGCGCATCCGTGCGCGATCTGCTCCTCGCCGGGGACGAGGCGGTGCACAGCACGCGGTGGACCCAGCCCGCCCTGTTCGCCGTCGGCTACGCCCTCGGCCGGACCCTGGCGGAACTCGGCGTGCGCGCCGACCTGCTCCTCGGGCACAGCGTGGGGGAGTTCGCCGCCGCCGTCCTCGCCCGCGCCCTCCCGCTGGAGGGAGCCGCCCGGCTGATCGCCGCGCGCGGCGCCCTGATGCAGGAACTGCCCGAGGGCGGCGGCATGCTGGCCGTCCGGGCCCCCCGCGCGGACCTGGAGACCCGGATCGAACACGAACCCCTGGTCGGTGTCGCGGCGGTCAACGGCCCCACGTCCACGGTCCTGTCCGGCGACCTGGAGACCCTGGAGAAGATCGGCGCAGAGCTGGCG
This sequence comes from Streptomyces hygroscopicus subsp. hygroscopicus, assembly GCF_030269125.1. Lineage (GTDB taxonomy): Bacteria > Actinomycetota > Actinomycetes > Streptomycetales > Streptomycetaceae > Streptomyces > Streptomyces hygroscopicus_C. The sequence continues at coordinate 102,957 of NZ_BSSM01000024.1, forward strand.
GACCGGGGGATCGGCACCCGCCTCCTCAAGGTCTCGCACGCCTTCCACTCACCACTGATGCGGCCCGTCCTGGACCGCTTCGCCGTGATCGCCGAAGAGGTCGGCGGGAAAGCGCCCGAGATCCCGCTGTACTCGACCGTCCGCGGACGGGTGCTCGACGGCGAGGCCATGGACGCCGCGTACTGGGTGGAACACGTCAGCGCCCCCGTGCTGTTCGCCGACGCGGCCGGCGCCCTGCTCGCCGACGGCCCGACGCACCTGGTGGAGACCGGCCCCCAGCCGGTGCTCTCCGGCATGGTGCGCCGACTCGCCGGCCCCGCCTCGGGCGCGGGCCCGGCGCACGTCCTGCCGGTGCGTGGCCCCGAGTCCGGCGGCCGGGAACTCGCCGAGGCCCTCGCCGCGCTGTACCGGGGCGGCGTCGACCCCGACTGGGACGCCGTCCACCCACCCGAGGACCGGGTGCCGCACCCGCTGCCGCCGTACACCTTCTCGACGGAACACCGCTACTGGGCGAGGAATCCGGTGCACGGCCGGGGAACGGTCGTCGAACCGGCGGAACAGACGCCCGCGCCCCACCGGGGAACGCGGTCCGCGCCCGCCGCCGTCCTCGGCCCGGACCGGCCCGGCGGCCCGCCGGACCCGCTCGCCGACGCCGTCCTCGGCGCCGTCCGGACGGTCGGCGGCTACACCGTCGCCGAGGTCGGCCCGCACGACCGGCTGTACGAGGATCTCGGCTTCGACTCCGTCATGATCATGGAGCTGAAGAACCGGCTGGAGTCCCGGCTCACCGGCATCGCCACCCTGTCGGTCCAGGACCTCCTGCCCCGCCTCTCCTCCGTCGGCGACCTCGTCGCCTTCCTGCGCGAGACCGGTGCGGCGCCGCCCGCCTCCGCGGGCTCCGGCGGCACGGCGCACCAGCGGACGCCGCGGGAAGAGGCCCACCAGCGGACGCTCATGGAAGAAGAGAGGACGGCATGACCACCCCGACGGCCGCCACCACCCACCTCGCCTCCCTCGGCACCGCTCTGCCCGGGGCGCCGGTGGACAACGCCACCCTGGCCAAGGTGCTGGGCATCAACGAGGACTGGATCGAGGTCTTCATCGGTACCAGGACCCGGCACTTCGCCCGGGACCTCGGCACCGGAGTCGTCCGCTGGTCGCTCGCCGACCTGTGCGCCCAGGCCGCGCAGAAGGCGCTCGCCGCCCCCGAAGTGGACCCGTCCGAGATCGACTTCATCGTCCTCGGCACGGCGACCCCCGACACCCTGATGCCCGCCACCGTCAACCATGTCGCCGACCAGCTCGGCCTGGACCAGGTGCCGACCTTCCAGCTCCAGTCCGGCTGCGCCGGTGCCGTACAGGCCCTGGGCGTCGCGCAGACGATGATCGCCTCCGGCCAGTACCGCACGGGCCTCGTCATCGGCGGCGACGTGTGCAGCAAGCACCTCGACCTCCAGCGGGACGTGGCCGGCGCCGCCCCCGGCGACCTCGTCAACTACGTCCTGTTCGGCGACGGCGCCGGCGCGGCCGTCGTCACCGACGAGCCGCGCGGCGAGCGCGTCGCCCTGCGCCATGTCCTCAACCGCTTCACCGGCCTCGGCCGCAAGCCCGGCCAGGTCATCGAGTGGTTCGGGCTCGCCGACCGGTACGACGACCGCCAGGCCCTCGTCGAGGACTACAAGGCCATCGAGGAGTCCGTGCCCGTCATGGCCGTCGAGATCCTCTGGGAGATGCTCGGCGAACTCGACTGGGAGGCCGACCAGGTGGACTACCTGCTGCCGCCCCAGCTGTCCGGCCGGATGACCCGCCGCATCACCGAGGAACTCGACGTGCCCACCGCGCGGGACGTCAGCTGCGTCGCGGACACGGGCAACAACGGAAACGCCCTGCCCTTCCTGCAGATCGAGAAGTTGCTGGAACGGATGTTCGTCGGCGAGCGGGCCCTCGCGGTCGCCGTCGAGTCCAGCAAGTGGATCAAGGCCGGTTTCGCCCTGGAGAAGATATGAGTGCCGACAGCACCGCCCCCGCGTCCGTGACCGCCCCCGGCGGCTTCACCCTCGACGACTACGTCCGGCTCGTCACCGACGAGACCGGGATGCCGCTCGCGCCCGAGCAGGTCGCCGCCGACTTCGACGAACTCCCCGACTGGGACTCGCTGCACCTCCTCAAGCTCGTCACCGCCCTGGAACCCGCCATCGGCCGCCGGGTCCCCGTCGGCAAGGTGCTGGAGGCCCGCAGCCTGAAGGAGATCTACGAACTGGCGGTGCTCGGGTGACACCCGCCGTCACCGCCGAACGGCGCCGCCGCCACACCCTGTACTTCCTGGAGTGGGCGGCGGCCCAGCGGCCCGTGCACCTGGACACGGACATCGACATGACCCGCGTCCTGGCGCACCGCGCCGCCGCCCGCGAGCACGGCCTGCGCTACTCGATCGTCAGCTATCTGCTGTACGCCACCGGCCGGGTCCTCGACCGCCACCCCGAGGCCAACGCCGCGATGGCCCCCGGCTGGCCCGGACCACTGCGGCGCCCGAGGACCGTGCGCTACGACGGCGTCACCGCCAAACTCGCCCTCGACCGGCCGGTCGAGGGCGAGCGCACCGTGCTCTCGGCGCTCCTGCCCGGCCTGGAGACGGCCACCCTCGGCGAGATCCAGCGACGCGTCGACCGCTACCGGGGCGCACAGGCCGCGGAACTGCCCGAGTTCAAGGGCGTACGGATGCTGGGCCGGCTCCCGGTCACGGTCGGCCGGGCCGCGTTCGCCGCGGCGCTGCGCGACCCGCGCCGACGTGCCGCCGCCTTCGGAACCGTCTCGGTCAGCTCGCTCGGCCATCGCAGCGTGGACGGCTTCCACTCGGCCGGCGGCACCGCCGTCACCCTGTGCGCGGGCCGGGTCGTGGACCGTGCGGTGGTACGCGACGGCGTCGTGGTGCCCGCGCCCGTGATGCGGCTGGGCCTCACCTTCGACCACCGGGTGATCGACGGCGCCGCCGCGGCCGATGTGCTGTCCGATCTCCACGACACGATGGAGGCATTCCATGACGGCGGCGACGGCGCGGCCGGTACCCACGCGCCGGGCACCGGGGCGGACGCTCGGGGAGCCGATCGAGATCCGCGGCCCGTCGGGGGACTGGGGCAGGGTACGCGCTGACCTGGACCGGCACGGGGCCGCCGTGCTCTTCGCCCACCAGGACACGTGGTGCCCGGAACGGGCGGGCCTGCCGCGGCTGCGTGTGCTCCTCGGCCGGGACTGGGAGCGCTATCTGGAGCTGACGCATCCGCGGGTACGCGGCCGGTTCGCCGCCTCGCGCGTCCTGCTGAGGTTCGCGGCGGCGGCGGCGCTCGGTGCGCGCCCCGAGTCGGTCGAGATCGGCTACGGCCTCACCGGGCGCCCCCAACTGCGCGGCTACGACGGCGTCCACGTCAGCCTCAGCCACACCGACGGCCTGCTGCTGGTCGGCCTGGCCACCGACGGCGCGATCGGCGTCGACGCCGAGCCCGCCACACGGACCCTGTACGGACCGGGACTGGACCGGCACGTGTGCACCCCGTACGAGCTGGCCCGGATCGAGGCCCTCCCGCTCGCCGAACGCAATCCCGCCGTACTGCGCCTGTGGACCCTGAAGGAGGCATACAGCAAAGCCCGCGGGCTCGGACTGCGCTTCCGCTTCACGGACTTCGGCTTCACCCCCGACCGGGCGCCCGAAGACGTGCTGCGCCCCGACGGCACCCCCGCCTCGATGGGCAGATGGCTCTTGCGCACGTCGTCGCTCGGCGGCCGCTACACCCTCGCCGTCGCCGTGGAGGACGCCGGTTTCGGCCGTACGGCGGACACGGCGGCGCGCACGGCACTCGACCCGGCCGTCGTCGACGCCGTCGCGGCGGCACTGGGCAAGGAGGAGCGGCCGGCCGTCGCCGGCGACGAGTGGTGAGGCCGGGGGAGGCGTGCGGACCCCGGCCGCGACCGGCCCGCGCGGCGTATCCCCTCGGAACACCGCCCGTGCCCCTGCCGCGGATGCCCACCCGGGAACCGGAGACCTCCGGAACCCGGGCGGGCGGCGCTCATACCGCGCACTCCGCTCGCGGGGCCGGCACGGACGGACTGAAGAGCCAGACACCCGGACGGACTTCGAGGGGGATCGCCGTCGCCGTGGCCGGGCCGCCGGACGTGAGCGCCGTGCGGAGGGCGGAGGCCGTGCGGTGGGCGTACTCGGCCCAGCGCCGGTCACCCACCGAGCGCGCCGCCCTCCCGCACTCCGCCAGACGGGTCAGCGCCTCCTCGTGACGCCCCTCGCGCACCGCCACCAGGGCCAGTCCGCGCAGCGCCTCGGCCGTGCCGCGCACATCGCCGGCCGACCGGCTCACCGACAGGCCCCGCGCACACGTCCGTTCGGCCGCCGCCGTCCGTCCCGTCCCGAGGAGCACGTCCGCCTCCGCGGACAGGCAGCGGCCCGCCGCCGCCCGGTCACCGTGCCGGGTGAACAGCTCCCCGGCCCGGCGGAAGCGGTCCACGGCCGCCGACGTCTGCCGACGCTGCCAGGCAAGGTCGCCCAGCGAGCGCAGGACGACGGCCTCCGCGTGGCCGTCGCCCCACCTGCGGGCCGCGTCCAGCGCGAGGCCGTGCGTCGACTCCCACTCGTCCCACAGGGCGCCCGTCTCGTAGTAGCCGGCCGAGGCCGAGGCCAGGGCGCAGCACAGCTGCCACCACCCGGCCGCATGGGCCCGCCGTACGGCCTGCGACAGGCCCGCGGACTCCTTCTGGAACCACCGAAGCGGCGCATCGCCGACCACCTCCTCGGGCGAGAACCCGGCCGGCTCGGGCGAGATCCCGTCCTCGGTCCGTGCCCGGTGCGCGAGCCGGTCCCGGCCGGGCGTCAGCCGGGCGTCCGCGTGTCTGGCCAGCGCCAGGAAGGCGCGGCACAGCCGCTCCACGGCTGCGGCGCGCTCCTGCGGGCACCTGCGGTCCAGCTCCTCGACGGCCAGTGAGCGCAGCAGCGCGTGGAAGCCGTAGCGCACGGGGGCCCGTCCTCCGGGCTGCCGCCGCGCCTCCAGCAGATGGGCCTGCACCAGTTCCTCGGCGAGCCGCTCGGCCTCCGCCGGGCCCGTGCCGAGCAGCGCGGCGGCGCTCCACAGGGCGAAGTCGGGCGGCGCGGCCAGCCCCAGGACGCGGAAGGCGTGCCTGGCCTCCTCGTCCACATCGCGGTAGGTGGTCAGCAGAGTGCCGCGGACGTCGAGGTCGCCCAGCCGGAGCGCGGTGAGCCGGGTGCGTTCGTCGCGCAGCCGCCGGGCGAGCCCGGCGGCGGTCCAGTGCGGGCGGGCCGCGAGCCCGGCCGCCGCCACCCGCAGGGCCAGCGGCAACCGGCCGCAGAGCCGGGCGATCTCGCCCGCCGCCTCGGGGTCGTCCCGCATCCGCCGGCCCCCGCACGCGCCGAGCAGCACCTCGGCCTCGGGCCCGGACAGCACGTCGAGCGTCAGACGCTCCACCTCCTGGAGCGCGCCCAGCACATGACGGCTCGTCAGGACGACGGTGCTGTCCGGTACGGCCGACAGCAGCGGTCGTACCTGGGCCTCCGAGACGGCGTCGTCCAGGATCAGGAGCATCCGGCGGCCCGCGGTGCGCCGGTGCAGCAGCTCCGCGAGTTCCGCCTCGGACGGCGGCAGCGGTTCGCTCCCGGAGTCCGTCACCGCTCCCGCCGCCCCGGGTCCCCGCAACCGGCGCAGCAGGACGGTCAGGGCGGCCCTCGACGTGACGGCTCGCCCGGCCGCGTCCCGCAACGTCACCAGGACACGCCCGTCGGGAAACCGGTCGGCGGCGCCGTGGGCCAGCTTGACGGCCAGCGCCGTCTTTCCGGCGCCCGCCCGGCCCGACAGCAGCAGCACCTTGTTCCGGCCCGGCGCGTCGTCCATCAACAGCTTCTCACCGGCGGCGAGTTCGCGCTCGCGTCCGGTGAAGCCCGCCACGGCGGGCGGCAACCACACCGTGGGGCCGGCCCCGGTCACGGGCCGCTTCGGCGGGTGGCCGTGGGAACCGCCGGCCGGCGCGAACCGGTGCTCCGGCTCGCCACGCCAGGCGAGCGAGGGATCGCAGGCCAGGATCCGTTCCTGCAGCCCGCGCAGCTCCGGGCCGGGCTCCACCCCCAGTTCGTCGACCAGCGACCGCCGTACCCGCTGGTGGGCCCGCAGGGCGTCGGACTGCCGGCCCGACCGGTAGAGCGCCACCATGAGGTGACCGTGCAGCGTCTCGCGCAGCGGGTGTTCGTGTGCCAGTGCCATCAGCTCACCGATCAGCTCCTGGTGCAGCCCGAGCCGCAGATCCGCTGAGATCCGCTGCTCCAGCACCTCGGTGCGCAGCTCGTTCAGCCTGATCGCGGAGGCCTGGAGCGCGGGCCCGTGCGGGATGCCCGAGAGCGCGGGCCCCGTCCAGAGCCCGAGCGCCCGGCTCAGCGTCCGCGAGGCGGCCTCGTACTCGCCCCTGCCGTACGCGGCCCGGCCCTCGGCACGCAGCGCCTCGAAGGCGGACAGGTCCAGTTCACCGGGGGCCACCCGCAGCAGATAGCCGGGCGACCGGGTCAGCAGCGGCTGCGCCGGGTCCGACTCCGCCGGGGTCTCGCCGCTCACCGCCACCAGGGCCTTGCGCAGCTGGGACACGTACACCTGGAGGGTGGTGGTGGCCGTGCGCGGGGGTTCGGCGCCCCACAGCTCGTCGATCAGGGAGTGGGTCGACACCACCGTGTTGCACTGCGCCAACAGGGTGGCCAGGACCGCCCGCAGCTTGGCCGCGGACGGCGTACGAGGGGACATGTGCACGGGGCCGAGGACTCGGTATCTCATCCCGCGCGCCTCAGCAGTCCTGCAGCACGGTCGCGGAGACGCCCGCGACGACCCGGTCGCCCTGGCGGAACGACAGCCGCAGGTCGATCACCGGACGGCCCTCCTCGTCCCGGGACACCCGTCCGTCGGTGCGGCGCACCCCCTCACGCACCGAGCAGCGCAGCGGCAGGCCCGGCTCGACCGGGCCGCGGAACGTGGCCCGCCACCGGGACAGCACGGCGTACGACGGGACGAAGCCACGCAGCTCCGCGGCGGCCAGCAGCCCCACCTGACGGGACGCCTCCAGGTACGGCACCGGCGGCGTCGCGCCCGGTGCCTCGGTGGCCGCCGGCGTGCGCAGGGGGAAGACCAGGCAGTCCCCGCCGTCGGCCCCGGCGTACTCGGGCAGGCCGACCAGGACGTCACGGCTGTCGTGACGGCCCACCTGTTCGGGCAGCGGCATACCGGTGGACACCGGGTCGGCGTCCCGCGCCGACGCGGCCTCCCCGCTCTCCGTCCGGCCGAACGCCCGTGGGCCGTGGACGTCCTCGGCGAGGAAGACGAGCCGCGCCGAGGCGGTGCCGCAGCGCTTGCCGTCGATCGAGACGGCGGCCTGGCAGTCCAGGCCGCGCGGCACGCCGCCCAGGACGTCCAGCGGTGTGAGGCCGAGGTCGAGGGCGATCGCGGCCCCCGTGCCCTCGCGGCGCCAGGCGTCGAGACGCGTGATGGCGGCGCCACCGGAGGCCAGCACGGGGCGCCGGTCCGCCGGCACCCGGAAGTACGGGCGGGCCGCGAACAACATCGTGCGACGCAGCGACTCCAGGGGGAACAGCAGGTCGTGGTACCGCGACCCGGATTCGCCGGACACCCTCCGCTCCTCCGGAAGCTGTGCGGAGAAGGCGAAGTTCTGCCGGACCGGCGCGGTCGCTTTGAGCAGGAAGGCCTCGGGGCTGACGGGCCTGTGGACCAGGTGGTGGGGTCCGAGGTAAGAGGGGGACGTGGGGGTGAAGGTGTCCATGGGGGGTCCTCTACGGCGGTGTCCGGCGGCTCTGCGGAACGCTTGCTGGGCACGTGCGCTTGATGGAGAGCACGTTGCCCGATTCCACTGAAGGACCGGGGAAGCCGCACTGAAGCGGGGCCCTGGCACCGCCCCCTCGCCCGGCGTTCAGTCCCTCCGGTTCGCCACCGTCCAGGTGTCGCCGCCCGCGAGCAGCGCGGCCAGGTCGCCCTTGCCCTTCTGCTCGGTCGCGGTGTCCAGCTGTTCGCTCATCTGCTCGTCGTAGACGGGCCGTTCGGCCGAGCGGAACACGCCGATCGGGGTGTGGTGCAGGGTGTCCGGGTCGGCGAGGCGGGAGAGGGCGAAGGCGGTGGTGGGGGAGGCGGCGTGGGCGTCGTGGACCAGGAGGTCGGCCTCGTTGCGCGG
>NZ_BSSM01000025.1 GCF_030269125.1 Streptomyces hygroscopicus subsp. hygroscopicus
TCTTCGACATACTCCGCAAGACCGAGCCGGGCCGCGGCGGGGAGATCCAGCTGACCGACGCGCTCCAGCAGCTCGCCGACGACGAGAAGCTCGGCGGCCCGGTGCACGGCGTCGTCTTCCAGGGCCGTCGCTACGACACCGGCGACCGAGGAGACTACCTGCGTGCCATTGTCAGGCTCGCGTGCGAACGTGAGGACCTGGGCCCGGAGTTCCGCACCTGGCTCCGCAGTTACGTAGCCGAGGAGATGGAGCAGAGTTGAGCAACGCCGCGACCCGCCCGACCGGCGAAGACGACCTGTGGTCGGTGGACCGGCACCTGGAGGACATCCTCTCCGCCGTCCAGCCCCTGGAGCCCATCGAACTCCAACTGCTCGACGCCCAGGGCTGCGTCCTGGTCGAGGACGTCACGGTGCCGGTGTCGCTGCCGCCCTTCGACAACAGCTCGATGGACGGGTACGCGGTGCGCGTCGCGGACGTCGCGGGCGCGAGCGAGGAGTTCCCGGCCGTCCTGGAGGTCGTCGGGGACGTCGCGGCCGGCGCGGACGACCCGGTGCGGGTCGGACCCGGCCAGGCCGCCCGGATCATGACCGGCGCCCCGCTGCCGCCCGGCGCCGAGGCCGTCGTCCCCGTCGAGTGGACCGACGGCGGGCTCGGCGAGGGCCCGGCCGGCGGCATGCGCGCCCGCAGCCTCGCCCCCGAGGACGCCGAGGGGCAGGTGCGCGTGCACCGGCCCGTCGAGGCGCGCGCGCATGTGCGGTCCGAGGGCAGCGACGTGAAGGCCGGCGACCGCGCCCTGGAGGCCGGTACGATCCTCGGCCCGCCGCAGATCGCCCTGCTCGCCGCGATCGGCCGCGGCACGGTGCGGGTGCGCCCGCGTCCGCGCGTGGTCGTCGTCTCCACCGGCAGCGAACTCGTCCAGCCCGGCGAGCAGCTGGGCCGCGGCCGGATCTACGACTCCAACAGCTTCGCCCTCACCGCCGCGGCGCGGGACGCGGGTGCCATCGCCTACCGGGTGGGCGCCGTCGCCGACGACGCCGAGACCCTGCGCTCGACCATCGAGGACCAGCTGATCCGCGCCGACCTGCTGGTCACCACGGGCGGCGTGAGCGTCGGGGCGTACGACGTGGTCAAGGAGGCGCTGGCGGACGTCGGCGACGAGGACGTGCCGGGCGGCGGCGTCGAGTTCCGCAGGCTCGCCATGCAGCCCGGCAAGCCCCAGGGCTTCGGCTCCATCGGCCCCGACCACACGCCCCTGCTGGCGCTGCCCGGCAACCCCGTGTCGTCGTACGTCTCCTTCGAGCTGTTCGTCCGCCCCGCGATCCGCGCCCTGATGGGTCTCACCGATCTGCACCGGCCGCGCGTGCGGGCCACGCTCAGGGCCGACAAGGCGCTGCGCTCCCCGAAGGGCCGCCGGCAGTTCCTGCGGGGGCGGTACGCGGACGGGGAGGTCACCCCGGTGGGCGGCGCGGGCTCGCACCTGGTGGCGGCGCTGGCGCACGCGGACGCGCTGATCGTCGTGCCCGAGGACACGGAGTCCGTCGAGCCCGGCACCGAGGTGGAGGTCGTACCGCTCGGCTGAGGTACGTCCTGGGCGGCTGCGCGAGGCTACTTGGCGGTACCGTGTCGCGCACAGCAGGCCCGCGCACCGCACGGCGCGGGCCCGGACCGGGAGCGCCGCACAGCATGACCGAACCGTCCCGGGGGCAGACCCCCGGACCCTCCGCCCAGGACCACCTCACGCACATCGACGCGGCGGGCGCGGCCCGCATGGTCGACGTGTCCGGCAAGGACGTCACCGCGCGCACCGCGCGCGCCAGCGGCCGTGTCCTGGTCTCGCCCCGCGTGGTCGAACTGCTGCGGGGGGAGGGGGTACCCAAGGGGGACGCGCTGGCCACCGCGCGGATCGCGGGCATCATGGGCGCCAAGCGCACCCCGGATCTGATCCCGCTGTGCCACCCGTTGTCGGTGTCGGGTGTGAAACTGGATCTGTCGGTCGCGGACGACGCCGTCGAGATCCTTGCCACCGTGAAGACCACGGACCGCACGGGCGTCGAGATGGAGGCCCTCACCGCGGTGACGGTCGCCGCGCTCACCGTGATCGACATGGTCAAGGCGGTCGACAAGGGAGCGGTCATCACGGACGTACGCGTGGAGGAGAAGACGGGCGGCAAGTCGGGCGACTGGAGCCGGGCATGAGCTACCGCGCCCTGGTGATCACCGCCTCCAACCGGGCCGCCGCCGGGGTCTACGAGGACAGGGGCGGCCCGCTGGTCGCGGACGGCCTCGCGCGCCTCGGCTTCGCCGTGGACGGCCCCCGGGTCGTGCCCGACGGGGAACCGGTCGAGGCCGCCCTGCGCGAGGGCGCGGCGGCCGGGTACGACGCGATCGTCACCACCGGCGGCACCGGCCTCACCCCGACCGACCGCACCCCCGAGGCGACCCGCGCCGTCATCGACCACGAGGTACCGGGCATCGCCGAGGCCATCCGGGCGTTCGGGATGGGCAAGGTGCCGACCGCCGCGCTGTCCCGGGGCATCGCCGGGGTCGCGGGCCGGACCCTGATCGTCAACCTGCCGGGGTCCACGGGCGGGGTGAAGGACGGCCTCGCCGTCCTGGAGCCCCTGCTGGCCCACGCCGTCGACCAGATCCGCGGCGGCGACCACGCCAGACCCGGTACGGGGGGTGCGAGCTGAACGCGTCCACCTGGCCGGTCGTGCTGGCGGACGGCGATGTCGTCCTCCGGCCGATAAAGCTGCGCGACCAGCGGGAGTGGCGCGAGGTGAACCGGCGCAACCGCGACTGGCTGCGCCCGTGGGAGGCCACGATCCCGCCGCCCACCCCGAGCGGCCCGGTCGCGCACCGGCCGACCTACCGGCAGATGGTCCGGCACCTGCGCCGCGAGGCGCACGCGGGCCGGATGCTGCCCTTCGTCATCGAGTACCAGGGGCGCCTGGTCGGGCAGTTGACGGTCGCCGGGATCACCTGGGGCTCGATGTGCTCGGGGCACGTCGGCTACTGGGTGGACGAGTCGGTGGCCGGGCGCGGGGTGATGCCGACGGCCGTCGCGCTGGCGGTCGACCACTGTTTCCGCACCGTCGGGCTGCACCGCATCGAGGTGTGCATTCGCCCCGAGAACCGGCCCAGCCGCCGGGTGGTGGAGAAACTCGGATTCCGCGAGGAGGGGCTGCGCCCGCGTTATCTGCACATCGACGGCGCCTGGCGCGACCATCTGGTCTTCGCGCTCACCGCGGAGGAGGTGCCGGACGGGCTCCTCGGGCGCTGGCGGCGGGCGCGCTCCACGTCGCAGGGGCCGCGAAATCCACAGAACACGTAATTGAATATTTGTTCGAAATTGATCGGCCGCCGACCGCCCTGTGGCATTGAATTACCCCGCAGGGAGGGTCCGCTGATCGCATCGGTCGCAAAAAATGCTGGAAATATCAGCCAGATCGTGCGACACACCGGCCCAATTGGCCGATGCCTCAAGCCAAACCCCTCTACCGTGTGAGGCGTGAGCAGCAGCGGCCTCATCTACGCAGTCATTGTCGGGGCCTGGGCCGCCTACTTGGTGCCGATGTGGCTCCGTAGGCAGGACGAGCTGAACGAGGCCCGTCCGACGGAACGCTTCAGCACCGCCATCCGGCTGCTGTCCGGACGGGCGGGGATGGAGCGCCGATACGCCAAGGACCTGCGGGCGCGCTCCACCCGGGAGGGGGAGCCGGACGCCGTCGATCCGGACGCCGTCACCGATTCGGTGGACGTCCGGGCCTTCGCCGTGCCTCCGACCCGCCGTCAGGTCACGGTGGAGGGCGGGCCCGAGGCGTCCCGGAACCCGGAACCCGAGCGGGCCCAGACCCCCGCGGTCGTCGCGGGCCCGGCACAGCAGCACGCGCCCGCGCCCCGACGCAGCCCCTCGGCACAGGCGGCCGCAGCGCGCGCCCGGCGCACGAAGGTGCTCGCGCGCCGCCGGCGCACCACGGTGCTGCTCTTCCTCGCCTTCACCGTCGGCGCGATCGTCGCCGCCGTCGGCGGCCTCGCCTTCCTGTGGGCGCCCGCCGCGCCGGCCGTGCTCCTCAGTGCGTACATCGCCTATCTGCGCGTCCAGGAACGCCGCCGTTTCGCCTACCAGATGGACCGCCGCCGCGCCGAGGCCGCCGCCCAGCGGCTGCGCGAGCGCCAGCCGCGCCGGCGTGTGACCCCGGAGGCCGCCCACGCAGCCGACGAACCGGAGGAGGCCACGGGGACCGACACGGACCCCGGCCTCTCCACCCTCGCCGCCGACCGGCGCGCCCTGGTCGAGCAGACCGACCACGCCGAGTGGGTCGACCAGCAGCGCGAGCGGCAGCGGCGGCCGGGACACGGGGACAGCTGGGACCCGGTGCCGGTGCCCCTGCCCACGTACGTGACCGCGCCGGTCGCGCCCCGGGCCACCTCCGGCGTCGACCTGGGCGGGCCCGACACCTGGAGCTCGGCACGGTCCAGCTCGGTCGCCCCCGAGCAGGAGGCGAACCGGCCGCCCGCGGCCGAGGAGGACGAGCCGCCGGCGGCCTCGGCGGACCGGCCGGCCGACGGCCGCGGCGACGCCCGCCGTGCCGCCTCCGCCCGCCGGTCCCGGGAGCGCGGCCGCACCCCGCTCTTCGACCAGTACGAGGACGGGGACCGTCCGCGCGCCGCCAACGAGTGACGGCCGCCGTGTCCGGGAAGCCACCCCTGACCAGTTCGGGAACGGATTTCCAAGCACCCCGATCGGGATGCTAGAGTTTCACTCGTTGCAAGGGCCTGTGGCGCAGTCCGGTAGCGCACCTCGTTCGCATCGAGGGGGCCAGGGGTTCAAATCCCCTCAGGTCCACGCAGCTCAGAGCCCCGGTCGGGAAACCGACCGGGGCTCTGACACGTTGATGGCAATTCGCCCGCCGCGTGCGGAAGTCGGCCGGGCCACCAGGGCGGACGCCCGTCGGCGCGGCGTGAGATCCCGTCGGGGTCGCGGGGCCCGGGGCGCACCGCTGCGGCGCTGTCGTCACGTGCCGACTCCCCCGCGCGGGGACCGGTCGGCCGCAGAGCGCCGTTGCTCGGAGCCGACCCGATCCGGGGGAAAGTCCTAGAGGGCCTTCGCGAAGCAGCGGCTCTCCTCGTGGAAGCGGTAGAAGCCGAACTTGGGGCAGGGCGCGTAGCCGCTGGAGGCGTACAGGGCGATGGCCTCCGGCTGCTTGGTGCCCGTCTCCAGGACCATGCGCAGGCGCCCGGCCGCGCGGGCGTCCTCCTCCAGGGTCGCCAGGATCCGGCGGGCCAGGCCGCGACCGCGCATCTCCTCGATCACGTACATGCGCTTCAGCTCGGCGTCGCCGTCCGCGTAGCCCTCGTCGTTGAGTTCCTGGCTGCGCCAGCCGCCGGTGGCCACCGGGCGGTCGGACTCGTCGTACGCGATCAGGTACACGCCCCGGGGCGGGAGGAAGTCCTCCGGGGTGAGGAAGGTCTCGTCGCCGTCGTCGCCGTACCGGAGGGCGTACTCGGCCTGCACCGCGTCGTTCAGCTTCATGGCGTCAGGGTGGTCGAAACGTACGCGGCGAAGGTTCATCTGGGCATCGCGCTTCCGTGCGGGAGGGACCCCTCGGTCGTGAGGGCTGCGTCCAGTGTGCCGGTATCGTGCTTCGGTGCTGACTGTGACCTCGGTGAACGTGAACGGACTGCGGGCCGCCGCCAAGAAGGGCTTCGTGCCCTGGCTGGCCGCCACGGAGGCGGACGTCGTGTGCCTCCAGGAGGTGCGCGCCGAGCCGCACCAGCTGCCCGAGGAGGTGCGGCAGCCCGACGGCTGGCATGTCGTGCACGCCCCGGCCGCCGCCAAGGGGCGCGCGGGCGTCTCCCTGTACACCCGGCGTGAGCCCGACCGGACCCGGGTCGGCTTCGGTTCCGCCGAGTTCGACGGCAGCGGACGCTACGTCGAGGCGGACCTGCCCGGCGTCACCGTCGCCTCCCTCTACCTGCCCTCCGGAGAGGTCGGCACCGAGCGGCAGGACGAGAAGACCCGCTTCATGGCGGAGTTCCTCGTCCACCTCAAGGCGCTGCGCGAACGGGCCGCCGCCGAGGGGCGCGAGGTGGTCGTCTGCGGCGACTGGAACATCGCCCACCGCGAGGCCGACCTCAGGAACTGGCGCGGCAACACCAAGAACTCCGGCTTCCTGCCCGAGGAGCGCGCCTGGCTCGGCCAGGTGTTCGCACCGGAGGACGGCGGCTACGTCGACGTCGTACGCACCCTGCACCCGGACGCCGACGGCCCCTACACGTGGTGGTCGTACCGGGGGCGGGCCTTCGACAACGACTCCGGATGGCGCATCGACTACCAGGCGGCCACGCCGGGCCTCGCCGCGCGGGCGCTCAAGGCGCGCGTCGAGCGGGCGGCCACGCACGCCGAGCGCTGGTCCGACCACGCGCCGGTGACCGTCGTCTACGGTCCCTAGTCCCCGTCCCCCTTGTTCAGCCGCCTGTCCATCGCCAGTGACAGCTCCGCCTCCACCACGCTGCGGGCCAGCGGCCGCAGGCGGTGCAGGTCCTCCTCCGGGGCGTGGCGGAGGATCAGGTCGGTGAACAGGGAGGCCAGGGCCTCGGCGTGGGCGCGGACGCGGGCGGCGGCGGAGAGCACCTCGGCGAGCGGGATGCCCTCGCGGACCAGGGCGGAGGAGACGTCCAGCAGGCGCCGGCTGATGTGGACGATCTTGTCGCCGTCGGTGCCCAGGTAGCCGAGCTTCATCGCGGCGGCCAGGTTCTCCGGGGTGACCTCGCCCTCGAATCGGGCCGCGAGTTCCTCCGGGGTGAGGCGGACCGGTTCCTCCTCGCTGGGGGTGCCGACGCCGAGCAGGTCGGCGACGTCCCGGCCCTCGTCCAGGGCCTCCGCCAGCTCCGCGATGCCGGTCAGCGTGTGGCCGCGCTCCAGCAGCGCCGCGATGGTGCGCAGCCGGGCCAGGTGGTGGTCGTCGTACCAGGCGATCCGGCCCTCGCGGCGGGGTGGCGGCAGCAGCTTGCGCTCGCGGTAGAAGCGCAGGGTGCGCACGGTGATGCCGGCCAGCCGCGCCAGCTCCTCCGTGCGGTACTCGCGCGGGCCCTGACGGGTTGCCTCCGGGTTTCCTGTGTCTGCTGCCACGCCCGAAGCCTATGGTGTACCGCCGGTAACTTTCCTTCCCGCGACCCCTACCGCTCGGTACGGAGCTGCTCTACAGTCCCATCGTGCCAGTGTTCACTGGCAGTATTACTGGGCGAGGCGTGGAGGCTCCGGGATGGCCGAGCACGAGCATGTGAGGGTGGCGGTGATCGGGTCCGGCTTCGGCGGACTGGGTGCCGCCGTGCGGCTGCGCCGCGAGGGGATCACCGATTTCGTCGTGCTGGAACGGGCCGAGGGCGTCGGCGGCACCTGGCGGGACAACGACTACCCCGGGTGCGCCTGTGACGTGCCCTCCCATCTGTACTCCTTCTCCTTCGCGCCCAACCCCGACTGGCCCCGCACCTTCTCCGGGCAGCGGCACATCCGCGCGTACCTGGAGCACGTCACCGACGTCTTCGGTCTTCGGCCGCAGATCCGCTTCGGCGCCGAGGTCGAGCTGCTCAGCTGGGACCGGGAGAACCTGCGCTGGCACATCGAGACCACGCGCGGCTCGCTGACCGCCGACGTCGTCGTCTCCGCCACCGGGCCGCTGTCCGACCCCAAGGTGCCCGACATCCCGGGCCTGGACTCCTTCCCCGGCAAGGTGTTCCACTCCGCGCGCTGGGACCACGACTACGACCTGCGCGGCAAGCGCGTGGCCGTGGTCGGCACCGGCGCCTCCGCCATCCAGATCGTGCCCGCCATCCAGTCCCAGGTCGGCCGGCTCACCCTCTTCCAGCGCACCCCGCCCTGGGTGATGCCCCGCGTGGACCGCGCCATCAGCCCCGCCGAGCGCTGGCTGCACCGCTCCCTGCCGCTCACCACCCAGCTGCGGCGCGGGCTGCTGTGGGGCATCCGCGAGCTCCAGGTGCAGGCGTTCACCAAGCGCCCCGACGAACTCGGCCTGGTCGAGCAGCTCGCCAAGCGCAACATGGCCCGCGCGGTCAAGGACCCGGCCCTGCGTGCCAAGCTCACCCCCGACTACCGCATCGGCTGCAAGCGGATCCTGCTGTCCAACACCTACTACCCGGCGCTGACCAGGCCCAACGTGGAGGTGGTCGCGAGCGGGCTCAGCGAGGTCAGGGGATCGACGCTCGTCGCCGCGGACGGCACGGAGGCCGAGGTCGACGCGATCGTCTTCGGTACGGGCTTCCACGTCACGGACATGCCGATCGCCGAGCGCGTGGTCGGCGCGGAGGGCGTCACGCTCGCCGAGGCGTGGAAGGACGGCATGCAGGCGCTGCGCGGTGCCACGGCCAGCGGGTTCCCGAACTTCATCACGGTCATCGGACCCAACACCGGCCTCGGCAACTCCTCGATGATCCTCATGATCGAGTCCCAGCTGAACTACATGGCCGACTACCTGCGCCAGCTGGACGTGCTCGGCGGCCGTACCGCCCTCGACGCCCGGCCCGGTGCCGTCGCCGCCTGGAACCACAAGGTCCAGGAGCGCATGAAGCGGACCGTGTGGAACACCGGCGGCTGCACGAGCTGGTACATCGACGCGAACGGGCGCAACACCACCGTGTGGCCCGGTACGACGACCGAGTTCCGGCGGGCGACCCGGCGGGTGGACGTGGGGGAGTACGAGGTGATCCGCGGGGCCGTGACGCGGGAGGCCGCCGAGGCCCCCGAGGCCGCGCGAACCCCCGCGGCCCGCGAGGACGCGAAGACCTCGAAGGACAGCGAGGTCGCCGCATGAGCGGCTCCCGGGCCCCCCACATGACCTCCGGCGCCTACGCCCCGCCCGTCCCGGTCCGGGAACTCGCCGTCCCCTCCACCGACGGCGCGCGGCTGCACGTCGAGGTGCACGGGCCGAAGGACGCGCCCCCGGTCGTCCTCTCCCACGGCTGGACCTGCTCGACGGCCTTCTGGGCGGCGCAGATCCGGGACCTGGCGGCCGACCACCGGGTGATCGTGTACGACCAGCGGGGGCACGGGCGCAGCCCCGCGAGCCCCGTGTGCACCACCCGTGCGCTCGCCGACGACCTGGAGGCGGTGCTCGCCGCGACGCTCGTGGACGGCGAACAGGCCCTGGTCGTCGGGCACTCCATGGGCGGCATGACGGTCATGGCGGCGGCCGGGCGGCCCCGGTTCCGCGCCCACGCCGCGGCTGTCCTCCTGGCCAGCACCGGCAGTTCGCGGCTGGTCGCCGAGACCCGGGTGCTGCCGCTGCGCGAGGGCCCGGCGCGCACCTGGCTCAGCGGGCGCGTCCTCCGTTCGCGCGCCCCGCTCGGACCGGTCACACCGCTCGCCAAGCGCACCCTCAAGTACGGCACGATGGGCGCCCGTTCGACACCGGAGATGGTGGAGGCGTGCGCGCGGATCGTGCACGGCTGCCCGACCGGCGTGCGCCACGCCTGGTCCCAGGTGCTCGCGACGCTCGATCTCGACCACGGCGTGCGGAAGCTGGACATGCCCACCGCGGTCCTGCACGGCACGGCCGACCGCCTGCTGCCGCCGGTGCACGCCCACGCCGTGGTCGCCGAACTGCCGCGGTGCGCCGGGCTCACCGAGCTGCCCGGGGCCGGTCACATGACCCCGGTGGAGGAGCCCGAGAAGGTCACGGGCCGTATCCGGGAACTCGTCACCACGTATGTCACGGGGGCCGGCGAACCCGCTCCCGAGCCGATCAAGGAGGGCGCATGAGCAGGGTCGATCTCGAGGGACAGGTCGCGGTCGTCACCGGAGCGGCGCGCGGCGTCGGCGAGCTGCTGGCGCGCAAGCTCTCCGCGCGGGGCGCGAAGGTGGCGCTGGTGGGTCTGGAGGAGGAGGCACTCAAGGAGGTCTCCGGGCGGCTGCACAGCGAAAGCGCCTACTGGTACGCCGATGTCACCGACCACGAGGCGATGACCCGGGTGGCGCGGGAGGTGAAGGCGCGGTTCGGCAAGGTGGACATCGTGGTCGCCAACGCCGGTGTGGCGACGGGCGGTCCGTTCATCGACTCCGACCCGGTCGCCTGGCGGCGGGTGATCGAGGTCAACCTCATCGGCTCGGCGGTGACCGCCCGCGCCTTCCTGCCGGTGCTGGTCGAGAGCCGCGGCTACCTGCTGCAGATCGCGTCCCTCGCGGCGATCACCCCGGCGCCGATGATGACGGCGTACTGCGCGTCCAAGTCCGGGGTGGAGGCGTACGCGCACAGCCTGCGGGCCGAGGTCGGGTACCAGGGGGTGCGGGTCGGCGTCGGGTATCTGTCGTGGACCGACACGGACATGGTGCGCGGGGCCGATCAGGACGACGTCATGCGGGAGTTGCGGCAGCGGCTGCCGTGGCCGTCCAACAAGACGTACCCGCTCGGGCCCGCGGTGGACCGGATCGTCGCGGGGATCGAGCGGCGCTCGTCGCATGTGTACGCGCAGTGGTGGCTGCGCGGGATGCAGGGTGTGCGCGGGTACCTCCCGGCGCTCATCGGCTCGGTCGGGCAGCGGGAGATGAAGCGGTTCGCGCCCCGGCTGGAGGGCATGCGGTCCGGGCTGGTCGGCGCGGGCGGTGCGGCGGACGAGGCGGAGCGCGTCACGCACCGTGACTGATCCACATGCGTAGCGTGGTCGGGCGTGTGAATCTGGTCGTGGCCCCGCTGAGGGGCCGACTCCCCACCCTCACTCACCACAGGAGTGAACCCACATGGGTATGAAGGACCAGCAGCGCCAGGACCAGGGCCAGTGGCAGCAGAAGGGCAAGGACAAGCTGGGTCAGGCGCGTGAGCGCGCCGGCCAGCAGCCGGGCCAGCCCCAGCGCGGCCAGCGCCCCCAGCAGGGTCAGCAGCCGAACCGTGGCCGTCAGGACATGGACGACATGGAGATGCAGGACCGGCTGGACCACGACTACGACGCGTAGCCGAGGCGCTCGGCTTCGGCCGGGTTCGCGGGGCGCCCTTCGCTTCGAGGGGCGCCCCGCGCTCGTCCTGGGACGGCCGGCGTGCGTGCCCCGCGTCCCCTCAGGGGCGCCTGGGGCGCCTCACGGGGCCCTCGCCCTCAGGGGCGGCTCACGGCGCCCTCGGTGGCAGTTTCGGGCGGGTGCGGTCGGGGACGTCGGAGTAGTCCGGCGGAACGGCCGCCGGGTTGGACTCCAGGAGTTTCAGGGCCAGTTGGATCGCGTCGTCCATCTGGGCGTGGCGGCCCTCGGCCCAGTCCAGGGGGGTGCGGAGGATCTCCAGGTCGGGGGCGACGCCGTGGTTCTCGACGGACCAGCCGTAGGCGTCGAACCAGGCGGCGTTCATGGGCACGGTGATGACGGTGCCGTCGCCGAGGCGGTGGCGGCCGGTCATGCCGACGACGCCGCCCCAGGTGCGCTGCCCCACCACCGGGCCCAGGCCGAGGAGTTTGAACGCGGCCGTGATCATGTCGCCGTCGGAGGAGGTCGCCTCGTCCGCGAGGGCGACGACCGGGCCGCGGGGCGCGTTCGAGGTGTACGACACCGGCTGGGCGTTGCGCGTCAGGTCCCAGCCCAGGATCGTCCGGGTCAGCTTCTCGATGACCAGCTCGCTGATGTGCCCGCCCGCGTTGCCGCGCACGTCCACGATCAGTGCCGGACGGGACACCTCCATGCGCAGATCGCGGTTGAACTGGGCCCAGCCCGAGCCGCCCATGTCGGGGATGTGCAGGTAGCCGCACTTGCCGCCGCTCAACTCCCGCACCACTTCCCGGCGTTTGGCCACCCAGTCCTGGTAGCGCAGCGGCCGGTCGTCGATCAGCGGGACGACGGCGACCCGGCGGGGCGCCCCGGTGCCCTCGGCGGGGGCGAAGGTCAGCTCCACGGTCGTGCCGCCGGAGCCGGCCAGCAGCGGGAAGGGGCCCTTGACCGGGTCGACCGGGCGGCCGTCGACGTGGGTGAGGACCGCGCCCTCGCGGATGCCGGTGCCGGCGAGCGGGGAGCGGGCCTTGGAGTCGGAGGAGTCGCCGGGCAGGATCCGCCGTACCGTCCAACCGGCGTCCCGGCGCACCAGGTTGGCGCCGAGCAGGCCCTGCCAGCGCTGGTAGTGGGGCGGCCCCTCGTTGCGGCGGGAGGCGGTGACGTAGGCGTGCGAGGTGCCGAGTTCGCCGAGGACCTCGCGCAGCAGGTCGGCGAACTCGTCGGGCGAGGCGACCCGTTCGACCAGCGGGCGGTACTGGTCGAGCACCGCGTCCCAGTCGATGCCGCTCATGCCGGGGTCCCAGAAGTAGGCGCGGATGAGCCGCCCCGCCTCGTCGTACGCCTGGCGCCACTCGGCGGGCGGGTCCACCTCGTGCAGGATGCGGCGCAGGTCGATCCAGACGGTGCTGTCGACGTCGCCGACCTCGCCGGAGGGCACCGCGCGCAGCTCGCCCTCGTCCACCACCACGAGCCGGGTGCCGTCGCCGCTCACCGCGAACCAGTCGAGGTGGCCGACGAGTTCGGACTTCTTCGCCTTGGTGATGTTGAAGTACTCCAGCGTCGGGCGGCCGCTGGTGTCGGCCGGGTTGGCGAAGGTCTCGCCGAGCGCGCCGGAGATCGGCCAGCGCAGCCAGACCAGGCCGCCGCCCGCGACCGGGTGCAGCGAGGAGTACTTGGAGGCGATCACCGGGAACGGGGTGACCCGGCTCGCCAGGCCCTCCACCTCGACCGTCACGGCGCCCGCCTCCCCGGTCTCCTCGTCCTCCGCCGGGTCGAGTCCGCCGGCCGCCGGACGGCCCTCGGGGTTCAGGGCGAAGGGCGAGGGGGTCGCCGAGGACAGCGGCACCAGGTAGGGGCGGCTGCCGAGCGGGAAGGACAGGTCGCCGGTGTGCACGTCGTACACCGGGTCGAAGCCGCGCCAGGACAGGAAGGCGAGGTAGCGGCCGTCGCGGGTGAAGACGGGGGTCTCGTCCTCGAAGCGGCCGTCGGTGACGTCCACGATCAGCCGGTCCTTGATGCGGGCCAGCTTGATCTGGCGCAGCGAGCGGCCGATGCCGGGGTGGGACCAGGTGAGCCAGGAGCCGTCGGGGGAGAAGGCCAGGTCCCGGACGGGCCCGTTGACGGAGCGGATCAGCTCGGTGACCGTGCCGCCCTCGGACTCCGCGCCGACTCCCGTGCCGGGCGACTCCGGGACCCCGGCGCCGGGCTCCTCGGGTACGTCGATCAGCAGCAGCCGGCCGTCGTGCGAGGCGACGGCCAGGCGTTCGCCGGCCGGGTCGGGGATCATCTCCAGGACCCGGCCGAGGGCCCCGGAGGCCAGCCGGCGGGGCGGTCGGTCGCCGGTGGCGCGGGGCAGTTGGGCGATCTCCACCGCGTCCTCGCCCTCGGCGTCGGTCACATAGGCCACCTGCCCCATGGGGCCGAGCATCTCCGGCAGCCGGACCCGGACGCCGGGGGTGTCCGCGATGGTGCGGGCCGGGCCGTCGCGGTGGGTGAGCCAGTACAGGCTGCCGCGCACCACGACCGCGCTGGCCCGGCCGGTCTCGTCCACGGAGATGCCGTCCACGTTCTGCGCGGCCGGCACCTGGTAGCGGCGGCGGCCCGCGGCGGGCCCGGCGAGGCGTATGTCGAGCTTGCGCGGGGTGCCGTGCGGGGAGAAGTCGTCGACGATCCACAGGTCGCCCGCGCACTGGTAGACCACCCGGGTGCCGTCGCTGGACGCGTGCCGGGCGTAGAAGGCGTCGTGGTCGGTGTGGCGGCGCAGGTCGGTGCCGTCGTAGGCGCAGGAGTAGAGGTTGCCGACGCCCTCGTGGTCGGAGAGGAAGGCGATCCGCCCGGCGACGTACACCGGGCTGGCCAGATGGCCGTCGATGTCGGGCAGCAGGCGCTCGCCGTGCAGCCACAGCCGGCCCGTGGCGCCGCCCCGGTAGCGCTTCCAGGAGGCCGGTTCGTGCGGCGGGGTGCCGGTGAGGAGCAGCGTCTTGCGCTCGCCGGCGAGGTCGGCGACCTGGATCTCGGTGACCGGGCCCCAGGGCAGCCGGCCGCCCGGATCGCCGTCGGGGGTCACCTTGTAGGCCCAGGTGAAGTAGGAGAACGGCTGCTGGTGCGAGGCCACCGCCAGGATGTCGCCGTCCGGGGACCAGCCGCACACCTGGGTGTCCGTGCTGCCCCAGTACGTCAGCTGGCGCGCGGGTCCGCCGGTGACGTCCACGAGCTGGATCTCGGGGACCAGGCTGTGCCAGCTCGTGTACGCGATCCGGCGGCCGTCGGGGGAGAAGCGCGGGTGCCCGGTCTTGGTGCGGTCCGCGGTGAGCCGCCAGGCGCGGCCCGGGGCGTCGAGGGGGGCCAGCCACAGGTCGTCCTCGGCCACGAAGCAGAGCAGGTCGCCGCTGAGGTGGGGGAAACGCAGATAGCTCACCCTCCCCATGCTTTTCCCGCGGCCGGGGGCGGGCAACTCGTGCGCCCTCCTCCCCGGCCCCTCGCGCCCTCCCTTATGCGCCCCTCACGTTCGTGACCGAGCACACGTACGAAACGGTTTCGTTTCGCACGGGGGAGGGGTATCTTCGTTCACGTACGAAGACGCATGGACGACGAGGAAGTACCGGAGCGGAAGGGTGAGCGACATGACCGAGGCCGTCACGGCTGCGCGTCGCAGTCGTATCACCCCCGAGCGCGAGGCCGAACTGTACGGGGCCGTGCTCGACCTGCTCCGAGAGGTCGGTTACGACGCCCTCACCATGGACGCCGTGGCCGCCCGCACCCGGTCCAGCAAGGCCACGCTCTACCGCCAGTGGGGCGGCAAGGCCGAGCTGGTGGTCAAGGCGCTGCGGCACACCAAGCGCGGCCACGTCGAGGACATCGACACCGGCACCCTCCGCGGCGACCTGCACGCCCTCGTGGCGATGGAGGACGACTGCACCATGGCGCGCAACTCGGCCCTGATGCGGGGCGTCGCCATGGCGATGCACCACAACGAGGACCTGCGCGACGCGTTCAAGGAGCAGATCGTCGATGCGGAGATCGGCAAGAGCCGGCAGATGCTCCAGCGGGCCATCGACCGCGGCGAGGTCCGCCCGGACTGTCCGGCGATCGACTTCCTGGTGCACATGATGGTCGGGGGCTTCGCCACCCGGACCCTCCTGGAGGACCAGCCGCCCACCCGGGACTTCCTCATCTCGTACGTCGACGCCGTGATCCTCCCCGCCCTCGGCGCCTGACCTCCGCGCACACCTCCCCGACAAGCCCACCACCTGACGTCACCGCTCACGTCGTCGGGCTGATCACCCCTGCCCTGATGAACCCCACGACCTGACCGGGAGTACGCCTCCATGGCCACATTCCTGTACCGGCTCGGCCGCCTCGCCTTCAGGCGACGGCACTTCGTCGCCCTCATATGGGTCGCGCTGCTCACCCTCGCCGGGGTGGGCGCCGCCTCCGCGCCGCCCGCCGGCAACTCCTCCTTCTCGATCCCCGGGACCGAGGCCCAGAAGGCCTTCGACCTGCTGGAACAGCGCTTCCCCGGGATGAGCGCCGACGGCGCCACCGCACGGGTCGTCTTCAAGGCTCCGGCCGGCGAGAAGATGACCGACAGACTCAACAAGGCCGCCGTCGAGAAGACGGTGCGCGAGCTGGGGCACGGCGCCGAGGTCGTCTCCGTCGCCGACCCCTACGCCGGGCACGCCGTCAGCCGGGACGGCTCCATCGCCTACGCCTCGGTGAAGTACAAGGTCTCCGGCATGGAGCTGAAGGACTCCTCGCGCGACGCCCTGAAGCAGGCCGCGCAGGACGCGCGGGACGCCGGGCTGACCGTCGAGGTCGGCGGCGACGCGCTCACCGCCGCGCCCGAGACCGGCTCCAGCGAGGTGATCGGCATCGGCATCGCCGCCGTCGTCCTCGTGATCACCTTCGGCTCCCTGCTCGCCGCCGGGCTGCCGCTGCTGACCGCGATCATCGGCGTGGGCATCGGCGTCTCCGCGATCACCGCCCTCGCCTCCGCCCTCGACCTCGGCTCCACGACCTCCACCCTGGCCACGATGATCGGCCTCGCCGTCGGCATCGACTACGCCCTGTTCATCGTCTCCCGCTACCGTGCCGAACTCGCCGAGGGCCGCGAGCGCGAGGAGGCGGCGGGCCGCGCCGTCGGCACCGCGGGCTCCGCGGTGGTCTTCGCCGGTCTGACCGTCGTCATCGCCCTCGTCGGGCTCTCCGTCGTCGACATCCCGATGCTGACCAAGATGGGCGTCGCGGCGGCGGGCACGGTCGCCATCGCCGTCCTGATCGCGCTGACCATGATCCCCGCGCTGCTCGGCTACGCGGGCCGCAAGGTCAAGCCGGCCGGCGAGAAGAGCAAGCTGCTCGGCGGCGGCCGTCCGGCGAAGAAGCCGGGCCGCCCCAACATGGGCAGCCGCTGGGCGAGCTTCGTCGTACGACGCCCCGTCGCCGTCCTCCTCCTCGGGGTGATCGGCCTCGGCGCGGCGGCGGTCCCGGCCGCGTCCCTGGAGCTGGGCCTGCCCGACGACGGCTCCCAGCCCACCTCCACCACCCAGCGCCGCGCCTACGACCTCCTGTCCGAGGGCTTCGGGGCCGGCTTCAACGGCCCCCTGATGGTCGTCGTCGACGGCAAGGACAGTGCCCGTCCCCAGAAGGCCTTCGCCGAGGTCGGCAAGGAGATCAAGGGCCTGAAGGACGTCGTCGCGGTCACCCCGGCCACGCCCAACAAGGCGGGCGACACGGCGATCATCACGGTGGTCCCGAAGTCCAAGCCGTCCTCCAGGTCCACCGAGGACCTGGTGCACGCGATCCGTGACAAGGGCGCGGACATCGAGGCGAAGACGGATGCCAAGCTCCTGGTGACGGGCGCGACGGCGATGAACATCGACGTCTCCCAGCGCCTGAACGACGCGCTGCTGCCCTACCTCGCCCTGGTGGTGGGCCTGGCCTTCCTCCTGCTGATCGTGGTCTTCCGCTCGGTCCTCGTCCCGCTGAAGGCGGCCCTCGGCTTCCTGCTCAGCGTGCTCGCGGCGCTCGGCGCGGTCGTCGCGGTCTTCCAGTGGGGCTGGCTGTCCGGTCTGATGAACGTCCAGCAGACCGGTCCGGTCATGTCGATGATGCCGATCTTCATGGTGGGCGTGGTCTTCGGTCTGGCGATGGACTACGAGGTCTTCCTGGTCACGCGGATGCGCGAGGCGTACGTGCACGGCGAGAAGCCGAGCCAGGCCGTGGTGACGGGCTTCCGGCACGGTGCCCGCGTCGTCACCGCCGCCGCCGTCATCATGATCGCCGTCTTCTCCGGCTTCATCGGCTCCAGCGAGTCCATGGTCAAGATGATCGGTTTCGGCCTCGCCATCGCCGTCTTCTTCGACGCCTTCATCGTCCGCATGGCCATCGTCCCGGCCGTCCTCGCCCTGCTGGGCAGGCGCGCCTGGTGGCTCCCGAAGTGGCTGGACCGGGTTCTGCCCAACGTGGACGTCGAGGGTGAGGGCCTGCGCTCGTCCTCCGCCGAGGGCAAGGAGGACGAGCGGGAGCTGGTACGCGTCTGACGCACCGCTCCTGAGAAGAGCCGCCGGTGAGGGTGCCCGTGGGGACGGGGCCGCACCCTCACCGGCTTCTTTCTTGTCCCGGATCTGTCCCGTGCTGAATCGGCGGTCCCACGCGTTGTACGGGGTACGGCAGCGACGGGAGGTGGCACGTGAACGACGGTGTGGACGAGGCCGGTTGGGACGTCGAGCCCGGGGACGAGATCGAACCGCTGGTGCAGGCGGTGGGGCGGCTGCTGAAGGTGTGCCGGGAGGCGGCGGGGATGCGGCCCGCCGAACTGGCGGAACTGCTGGGGTACGGGGAGGACCTGATCCGGAAGATCGAGCGGGGGCAGCGCATTCCCCGCCCGGAGTTCCTGGACAAGGCCGACCACACGCTGCACGCGAGCGGCCATCTGCGGGCCTTCATGGAGGACATGAGAAGGGCCCGGTACCCGAAGAAGGTGCGCCGGCTGAAAGAGCTGGAGGACCGGGCCGTGGAGATGCTGCTGTACAGCAACCACAACATCCATGGGCTGTTGCAGACGGCCGAGTACACCCGCACGCTGTTCGAGATGACACAGCCCGCACTGCCGGACGACGTCATCGAGCGGGAGACCGCGGCGCGCGTGTCCCGGCAGTCCGTTTTCGAGAGGGAGCCCGCGCCGACGCTCGGCTTCGTCCAGGAGCAGGTGACGCTGGAGCGCCCTTACGGCTCGGAGGCGGTGCTGCGCCGCCAGCTGGAACACCTGTTGGAACTCACCCGGTTGCGACACGTCACGCTCCAGGTGATGCCGACCAGACGTCACGATCACGCGGGCACCCAGGGCCTCATCGAAGTACTGAAGTTCGCGGACGGCACGGCGATCGGGCGCTCCGACGGAGCGTTCAACGGCCGTCCGGTCCAAAGCCCCAGAGAACTGCGGATCTTGGAGTTGCGCTACGGCATGATCCGGGCGCAGGCTCTCACCCCAAGGGAGTCGCAAGCCTTCATCGAGCAAGCGCTGGGGAGACTATGAGCACGCTGGAACTCCACTGGTTCAAGAGCAGCTACAGCAGCAGTGGCGAACCCGGCGACTGCGTGGAAGTAGCCACCACCCCCACCACCGTCCACGTCCGCGACTCCAAGACCCCCCGCACCGCACACCTGACCGTCACGTCCGCCACCTGGGTAAATTTCCTCGCCCTGGTCGGTGGGCGTCGTTAACGTGCCCGCATGACGACTACAGCCACGGGTACCGACGGATCCGGCGCGCACCCGCGTTTCGCGCAAGCGCTGAAGGAACTCGGCCTGGAGGAGGTGCTCGGGCGCGCGCGGAAATTTCCGGAGGGGACGCGGACGGCGGTGGAGGCCGCCGACGCCATCGGGTGCGAACTCAGCCAGATCTGCAAGTCGCTGGTGTTCGCGGCCGACGGGGCGCCGGTCCTGGTGCTGATGGACGGGGCCTCCCGCGTCGATGTGGAGCGGGTGCGCGAGGAACTCGGGGTGAAGAAGGTCGGCCGGGCCGACGCCCAGGTGGTGCGGGAGGTCACCGGGTACGCCATCGGGGGCGTGCCGCCCTTCGGGCACCGGACCCGCACCCGGGTGCTCGCCGACCGTTCGCTGCTCGCGCACGACGTGGTGTGGGCCGCCGCCGGGACGCCGTACGCCGTCTTCCCCATGGAGCCGAAGGAGCTCGTCACCCACGCCGGGGCCACGCTCGTGGACGTGCGTGAGCAGCACCCGTGACGCCGCTGGTCACGATCGCCGTACTGCTCGCCGCCGTCACCCACGCCAGCTGGAACGCCATCGCCCACCGCATCACCGACAAGCTGGCCGGCTTCGTGTCGATCCAGGCGGGCGGGGTGCTGATAGGGCTGCTGCTGGTGCCGTTCGCGGCGGTTCCGGCGGCCGGCGCATGGCCCTTTCTGCTCGGCTCGGCCGCGATCCATCTCGTGTACATCACGCTGCTGATGACGTCGTTCCGGCTCGGGGACTTCGGGCAGGCCTATCCGATCGCCCGAGGCACCGCCCCTCTGGTGGTCACGGTGTTCGCGGCCCTCTTCGCCCACGAGGTGCCCGACGGCCAGGCGGCGGCGGGGATCGGGCTGGTGTGCGCGGGGCTCACCGGTGTGGCCCTGTGGGGGGTGCGCGGGCGCAGGCCGGAGTGGGCGGTGATCGGGGCGGCCTTCGCCACGGGGCTGTCCATCGCCTCGTACACGGTGGTCGACGGGATCGGGGTGCGCACCTCCGGTTCCTCCCTCGGCTACCTCGCCTGGCTGATGGTGGTGCAGGGCCTGGCCGTGCCCGCGTACGCCGTCTGCTGCCGCTGGCGCCGCGAGACCGTGGCGGTCGTACGGCCCTTCGCGCTGCTCGGCCTGCTGGGCGCCGCGCTGTCCGTGCTCGGGTACGGGCTGGTGCTGTGGGCCCAGACCCGCGCCGACCTCGCCCCGATCGCGGCCCTGCGCGAGTCGTCCATCCTCGTCGGCGCGGCCATCGGCGCCGTGTTCTTCCGGGAGCGTTTCGGGGCACCCCGTATCGCGGCGGCCGGGCTGCTGGTCGTCGGGATAGGGCTGATGCTGCACGCCGGATAGGCCCTGCCGTCGGCGCCCCGGGCTGCTCAAGCCCTGTTGATCCGCCAGGCGATCATGCCCGCCGCGCCAGGCTCACCCTGGATGTCGACCTTGAGCGGGCCGGTGGCCGCCAGCCGCTCGACGACCGCGGACCCGTCGCAGGGAACCGCCTTCTTCCCACCCGCGCCGGACGGTGCCACGACGATCTCCGCGGTCCCCTTCCCGGCGCACACCACGGTCAGCTCGTAGGCCGTGCCATGAGTCGGCCCGGGTCGCGTGTGCACGCCGTCCGAGACACGCTCGACGCCCGACTCCACCATGGAACTGCCTTGATCGGTGACGGCGTCGAGCGCGGACTGCGCCTGATCCGTGAGCTTCTTCTCGTCCTCCGCCCCGCCGCTCCGGTGCGCGGCCGGGGGTGAGGGGCGGTGGCCCGGCGCGGGGTCGTGGTGCGAGGTGCAGGCGGTGAGAAGGAGGGCCGGCGTCAGGGCACAGCCGAGGAGCGGCACGGGTCGGATTCTCATGATGAGGTAGGTACCGCACGGCTGATGCCGCACGCCAGGCAGGGCCCTCTCGGCGCGAGGCCCGCCGGGGTACGACAAGCTGGAGGGACACCTCGACTTCAGGGAGCCCCAATGAGCGACAAGCCGACCGTCAGCGTCCTGGGCACCGGGATCATGGGCGCCGCCATGGCCCGCAATCTGTGCCGCGCGGGGTTCGAGGTGCGCGCCTGGAACCGCACCCGTGCGAAGGCCGAGCCCCTCGCCGCCGACGGCGCCCGGATCACCGGCACCCCCGCCGAGGCCGTCGAGGGCGCCGACGTCGTCCTGACGATGCTCTACGACGGCAACACCGTCCTGGAGGTCATGCGCCAGGCCGCGCCGGCGCTGCGCCGGGGGGCCGCCTGGGTGCAGTCGACCACCGCCGGGTCCGAGCTGATCACCGACCTGGCCGCGTTCGCCCGCGAGCACGGACTGCTCTTCTACGACGCCCCCGTGCTCGGCACCAAGGAGCCCGCCGAGGCCGGCCGGCTCACCGTGCTGGCGGCCGGGCCCGAGGAGGGGCGCGCGGCGGTCACGCCGGTGTTCGACGCGGTGGGCGCCAAGACCCTGTGGACCGGCGCGGACGGCGGCGAGGGCAGCGCCAGCCGGCTGAAGCTGGTCGCCAACAGCTGGGTGCTCGCCGTCACCGCGGCCACCGGCGAGACACTGGCCCTCGCCAAGGGTCTCGGCGTCGACCCGGGGGACTTCTTCGAGCTGATCGGCGGCGGCCCGCTCGACATGGGGTATCTGCGGGCCAAGTCCGGGGCGCTCCTGGAGGACAGGCTGACCCCGGCGTCGTTCGCGGTGACCACCGCCGAGAAGGACGCCCGGCTGATCGTGGCCGCGGGCAGGCGGAGCGGCGTACGCCTCGACGTGGCCGAGGCCACCGCCGAACGGTTCGCCCGCGCGGCCGCCCAGGGGCACGGCCAGGAGGACATGGCCGCCGCGTACTTCGCCAGCTTCGACGGCGAGGGCGGGGAGAACGGCAAGGACTGAGCCGGGCCGCCGAGATGACGTTCCCCGCGGCCGGGAGCACCCTGGAGACAGCCGGAACGTGCGTTTCCCGGAGGTGGCCGACATGACGCAGACCATGCAACAGACGCGGACCATGATGCACCCCGCTGTCGGGTGGCATGTCGAGCTGGAGTTCGAGGAGGACGGTCAGCACACGCGCGCGGTGGCCCTGGTGCGCCTGCCCGACGGCAGCGAGATCCGGGGGCACGGACACGCCAGCCGCCACCACGTCGACAACGACCAGCCCAGGGTCGGCGAGGAGATCGCCGGGGCCCGTGCCCTCAACCAGATCGCCATGGAGCTGCTGGACAAGGCACACGCGGAGATCGACGCGGATTCGGGGCGGACGTCGCATCCGATCCACGTGTGAGCCACGCGTGCGGGGCGCGCGCCTCGCCGAGGGGCGCGCCCCCGGCGATTCGCACCTCCCGGTGTCCGTTCAGCTCGTCAGCGCCGTCCGCAGCGCCCGCACCAGCGCCTGCGCCCTCGGATCCGCCGTCACGCTCGCACGGAAGCCGTTGGTGACGTAGCCGAAGGCGATGCCCGACTCCGGGTCGGCGAAGCCGAGGGAGCCGCCGCGGCCCGGGTGCCCGAAGGAGCCGGGGGCGAGGAGCGGGGACGCGCCGCCGTGCAGCATCCAGCCGAGTCCGAAGCGGGTGTTCACCACGAGCACCCGGTCGGGCCCCGCGGACTGCCCGGCGCGGGCCAGCTCCATCGTCTCGGGGGTGAACAGGCGGACCCCGCCGTCGAGTTCGCCGATGAGGGAGGCGTAGACGCGGGCCAGTCCGTCCGCCGTCGCGATGCCGCTGGAGGCGGGCAGGGCGGCGGCGCGGTAAGCGGGGTCGTTCTCGTCCGGGAGCGGGGTGATCGCCGCGAAGGCGCGCCGGGTCAACGAGTCCGGGTCGGCGTAGGCCGCGGCCACCGCGCGCTTGGGGCGCAGCTTCAGCGCCCCCGCCGCCTGCGGTGCCTCGATGTCCCCGACCCGGCCGACGCGCCCCTGCCCGGCCTCGGGCAGCCCGAGCCACAGGTCCGCGCCGACGGGCCCGGCGATCTCGTCGGCCAGCCAGGCGCCGACCGGGCGACCGGTCACGCGCCGGATCAGCTCCCCGGTCAGCCAGCTGTACGTCTGCGCGTGGTAGCCGTGGTCCGTGCCCGGCTCCCACACCGGGGCCTGCGCGGCGACGGCCGCCGCGCCGAGATCGGGGTCGGCGGCCTCGGCCGGGGTCAGCGGGCGGTCCAGGACGGGCACGCCCGCGCGGTGCGCCGGCAGATGGCGGACGAGGGTGCGCTCCTTGCCGGCCGCCTTGTACTCGGGCCAGTACGTGCCGACCGGCGCGTCCAGGTCCAGCTCCCCGCGCTGGTGCAGCAGCAGGAGCCCGGCGGCCACCACGCCCTTGGTGGCCGAGCGCACGATCTGGGCGGTGCCGCGCTCCCACGGCGCCGTACCGTCCACGTCCTTGGTGCCCGCCCACAGGTCGACCACCCGCCGGCCGTCGCGGTACACGGCCACCGCCGCGCCGCGCTCCCCGAGCAGGGCGAAGTTCGCCGCGAACGCCTCCCTGACCGGCTCGAAGCCCTCGGCCACCGTGCCGTTCACGAGCACGTCCTCGCCCTCCATGTCCCGCGTTCCCTTCCGCTCACCTGCGACAGCGGGTGCAACAGCGGGTGTGGGCCTGCGATTCCTCGGTGAGATCAAGTGTCCGTAATCGTTATGTTTGTCACCCCTGGGGGAGCCGGGCCACCGAGCGCGGGTCGAAGCCGAACGGCAGCTCCAGGCGGTGCGCCCGCATCAGCTCCTCGTCGGACAGCAGGTCCGCCGTCGGGCCGTCGGCCGCGATCACCCCGTCGCTGAGGACCAGCGCACGCGGGCACAGTTCCAGGGCGTACGGCAGGTCGTGCGTGACCATCAGGACCGTCACGTCCAGCGAGCGCAGGATGTCGGCCAGCTCGCGCCGCGAGGCGGGGTCGAGGTTGGAGGACGGCTCGTCCAGGACCAGGATCTCCGGCTCCATCGCGAGCACGGTGGCCACCGCGACGCGCCGGCGCTGCCCGAAGGAGAGGTGGTGCGGCGGCCGGTCGGCGAAGTGGCCCATGCCGACCCGGTCCAGGGCCTGCCGGACGCGTTCCGCGAGGGCGGCGCCCCTGATGCCGGCCGCCGCCGGGCCGAACGCCACGTCCTCGCGCACCGTGGGCATGAACAACTGGTCGTCCGGGTCCTGGAAGACGATGCCGACCTTCTGCCGGACGGTCGCCATGTGCCGCTTGTCCACGGGCAGTCCGGCCACGGTGACCGTCCCGGCGCCGCCGCCGAGGATGCCGTTGAGGTGCAGCACCAGGGTGGTCTTGCCGGCACCGTTGGGGCCGAGCAGCGCGACCCGTTCGCCGCGCCCGATGCTGAAGTCGACGCCGAACAGGGCCTGGTGGCCGTCCGGGTAGGCGAAGGCGAGGCCGGAGACCTCCAGCGAGGCGGTGGTCGTGGTCACAGGGTCCATCCCGGATTCACAGGGTCCATCCCAACAGGCAGACGACGAGGGCGGAGCAGGGGAGCGCGAGGGCGAGGCGCCACTGCGCGGGGGACGCGGTCGCCTCCTCGATGACGGGCATCGAACCGGCGTACCCCCGGCTCACCATGGCCAGATGCACGCGCTCCCCGCGCTCGTAGGAGCGGATGAACAGCGCGCCGGCGGACTTGGCGAGCACCCCCCAGTGCCGTACGCCCCGCGCCTCGAAGCCGCGGGAGGCGCGGGCGATCCGCATCCGGCGCATCTCGTCGGTGATGACGTCGCCGTAGCGGATCATGAAGGAGGCGATCTGCACCAGCAGCGGCGGCAGCTTCAACCGCTCCAGGCCGAGCAGGAGTTGGCGCAGTTCGGTGGTGGCGGCGAGGAGCACGGACGCGGCGACGCCGAGGGTGCCCTTGGCGAGCACGTTCCACGCGCCCCACAGCCCGTTCACACTCAGTGAGAGGCCGAGGACGTGCACCCGCTCGCCCTCCGCGACGAACGGCATGAGCACCGCGAACGCCACGAAGGGCACCTCGATCAGCAGCCGCCGCAGCAGGAACCGGGCCGGGACGCGGGCGAGCCGGGCGACGACCGCGAGCAGCACGGCGTACACCGCGAACGCCCACACCGCCTCACGCGGGGTCGAGACCACGACCAGCACGAAGAGGAATGCGGCGGCGAGCTTGGTGTGCGGCGGGAGCGTGTGCACGGGCGAGTCCCCGCGCCGGTACAGCCGATGGGCGTGGCCGGCTCCCATGTCACAGACCCGAGTCGACCGGCGAGGCGTCCTCGCCGCGGCGCCCGCGCACGGCCCAGAACACCGCGCTGCCCGCCACCACCGTGACCCCGACGCCGATCACGCCCGCGAGCCCGCCGGACAGCCGCTGGTCGGAGACGTCCGCGACGCCGTAGCCGGCGAGCGGGGAGCCGGCCGAGGCGTGCTCCTTCTCCTTGGTGTCGATCCCCCTGTCGTGCGCGACCTTCTCCAGGCCGTCGGGGTTCGCGGAGGCGTAGAAGCTGACGAAACCGGCGAGCACGAGGGAGGCGGCCAGGCCGCCCGCCCACAGCCCGCGCCGGGAGGCGCGCGCCGCCGGCGCGGGCGTGCCGACCGGGGCGTCCACCAGTTCGCCGGCCACCCGCAGCCGTAGCCGCTGCCGCAGCCCGCGCGCGCCGTGCACCAGATCCGGGCGCACGGCGATCACGGCGCCGACGGTCAGCGCGGTGATGACCGCCTCGCCGACGCCGATCAGCACATGGACGCCGATCATGGCGGTGGCGACCTTGCCCATCGAGACGTCGGTGGTGCCGCCGACCGCGTAGACGAGGGTGAAGGCGACGGCCGCGGCCGGCACGGAGAGGAACGCGGCGACGAAGGAGGCGACGGTCACCGAGCGGCGGCCCCGGGGCAGCACGGCGAGCAGGGCGCGGAAGACGGCGTACGACACCACCGTGGTCACCAGCGCCATGTCCGTGATGTTCACGCCGAGCGCGGTCAGCCCGCCGTCGGCGAACAGCACGCCCTGCATCAGCAGCACCACGGACACGCACAGCACGCCCGTGTACGGACCGACGAGGATCGCGGCGAGCGCCCCGCCCAGCAGATGACCACTGGTGCCTGCCGCGACGGGGAAGTTCAGCATCTGCACGGCGAAGATGAACGCGGCGACCAGCCCGGCCAGCGGGGCCGTCCGCTCGTCCAGTTCCCGGCGGGCGCCGCGCAGGCTCACCGCGAGGGCACCGGCGGCGACCACTCCGGTGACGGCGGAGGTGGGGGCGTCGATGAATCCGTCAGGTACATGCACCGTTTGATTTTAGACGCTTGTTGCAAACCTTTTGCAAGTGCCAGATTCTCGTCAGGCGTCTCGGGGGGCGCGTCCCGGGAAATGTGCGACATTGGAGAGAAAGCGGATGAAGAGCTTTCGCATAGGTCACTCAGTGTGAAAGGGCGGTCCGATGTCTGTGATCGAGCAGTACGCGCGCGCCCATGTCGTCACGGATGACGAGGACCCCGGGGCCGTCCCGGTGAGGCTGCGGTACGACCCCGACGACGATCCGCGCTCGGTACGGATCGATCTCCCGGGCACGCATGAGTGGACCTTCTCCCGCGCCCTGCTGGAACGGGGTCTGCGCGCACCGGCCGAGAGCGGCTCCGTTCGGGTGTGGCCGTGCGGCCGGGTCCAGGCGGTCGTGGAGTTCCACTCCGCCGACGGCGTCGACGTGCTCCAGTTCGACTCCAAGGCGCTGATCCGCTTCCTGCGCCGGACCTACACGGCCGTGCCGGTGCACAACTGAACGGGCGGGCCGGTCAGCCGCCCATCCTGAGCAGGTCCGCCACGATCGGGCCCGCGGTGTCGCCGCCGTGCCCGCCGGCCTGCACCACGCCGGCGGCCACCAGGTCGCCCCGGTAGGCCGTGAACCAGCCGTTCGGCTTCTTCTGCCCGTCGACCTCGGCCGAGCCGGTCTTCGCCCCGTAGTCCGGGCCCAGCCCGGCCATCGCCTTGGCGGCCGTGCCGTAGTCCGCCGTGAACTTCATGACGTCCTTGAGCTGGGCCTGCGTCTTGGCGGACATGGTGCGCGCGGCCTTCGCCAGGGTGCGGTGGTCCACGTCGGGGGAGACCAGGTACGGCTGGTGGAAGCGGCCCGACTGCACGGTGGCCGCGACGGACGCCATGTTCAGCGGGTTCATGCGCACCCCGCCCTGGCCGATCAGCGAGGCGCCCATCTGCGCGCCGCTCTGCACCGGGACGGAGCCGTCGAAGGAGGGCACGCCGATGGCCCAGTTGTCCATGCCGAGGCCGTAGACCTCCTGGGCCTCCTTGGTCAGGTCGCTGTTCGACAGTTTCGGCGCGAAGTCGATGAAGGCGTTGTTGCAGGACACGCCGAAGGCGGTCTTGAACGTGCCCTTCTTGATCTCGGAGTTGTCGTCGTTGTGGAACGTCCAGCCCGCGAGCTTGTACGTCTTGGGGCAGGGGTGCGAGGCGTTCGGGCTGACGAGCTTCTTCTCGAACAGCATGGTCGAGGTCACGATCTTCATCGTGGAGCCGGGCGCGAGGGAGCCCTGGAAGCCGACGTTGAAGCCGTGCGCGCTGTTGGCGACCGCCAGGATCTCGCCGGTGGAGGGCCGCAGCACGACCACGGAGGCGCGCGCCTTCCTGCCGACCTGCCGCTCGGCCTCCGCCTGGAGCTTCGGGTCCAGCGTGGTCTTCACGGTGCCCGGGGTGCCCTGGCTCAGCGTCACCAGCGTCTTGTCGGACAGCTTCGCCTTCCGCGACGCCTTGCCGCGCACCACGCGCAGCTCCACGCCGGCCGTGCCGCCCGCCTTCTTGCCGTACTTCTCGCGCAGCCCGTCCAGCACGGTGCCCAGCGAGGGGTACCGGGCGGCCGTCAGCTCGCCGCCGTCGCGGTCCAGGGCCTTGACGGGCGGGGTGCCGGAGTCGCCGGTGACGAGCGTGTCGCCGTCCCGCAGGTCCGGGTGGACGACGGAGGAGTGCCAGTCGACCAGGGGCTTGCCGTCGCTCGCCCGTCGTACGACGGTGAGCGAACTGCTGTACGCCAGCGGCCTGGAGACGCCCTTGTAGGCCAGCGTCGCCTTGACGGAGTAGGGCACCTTGGCGCCCGTGGCGGTGCCCGGGGTGAGGGTGACGCCCGTGAGGTGGGCGTCCTTGCCGTAGCCGGTGAGCAGGGCGGTGGCGGCGGAGGGGTCGTTCGTGACGGCCGCCGCGTCGGCGACCTCGCCCCGCTGCCAGGAGGTCAGGAAGCGGGTGGCGGCGGTCCGCACCTCGGCCGCGCTGACGGGGCCGGTCCTCACGTTCTCGTGGTGCGCCGTGGCGCTCGACTCGCCGGCCGCCGAACCGCCGCCGTACAGCGCGTAGGCGGTGAGTCCGGCGCCGCAGGCGACCAGGGCGATCACTCCGCCTATCACACCGGGCGGGGCCGTGCGCCGTTCGGCGACCCGTCTTCTCTTGCCCACAGCCTCTGTTCCTCCGCGCTTCCGGGTCCCCCGCAGCCCCTCGACTCCCCAACGACGGAACTCACCCTAAAGTCCCGAGCGGGGCGGGTGACGTCCCCGGTCATTCCGTAGCACGGTTGCGACAATCGGATCGGCGGTCAGCCGAGGAGTGAACGGAACCGTTCGATGTTCCGGCGGCGCATGGTGAGGAAGGCCAGCCAGGAGCCGTCGGCGTAGTGCACCCGGAACCGGGCCATCAACTGGAGCCGGGGCCGCCGTTCGACCCGTGCCACCCATGTCCTCGGCACCTCCCACACCGGGGTCCCGTCCAACGGCTTGACCAGCCCGACGCGCTGGTCCGTCACGCGCAGCAGCAGCGCGCCGGAGGTGCTCGGCATCTGCGACGCGATGCTGCCCCGCACACCGCCCCGGGCGCCGACCCGGTTCATCAGGTCGTTCGCGAGGACACCGCCGAGGTTGACGCTGACGCCCTTGGCGCTCGCCGCCGGAACGACGGAGGCGTACGCCAGGAGCCGCTCCCCGGGCGTCAGCAGATGACGGGCGGCACGCTCGCGCAGTTCGGACATGCCCATGATCATAGGCAGCCGGCCCGGGGGACGGGCGCGTACCGGCTAGACCCAGGTGTCCAGCCACATCCGCGCCCGCCACGAGTCGATCGGGATCGCCGTGCCGGTGAACAGGGGCCAGAAGTAGATGAAGTTCCAGGCGATCAGCAGGACCAGGATGCCCGCGGAGGTGGCGCCGACCACGCGGCGGGTGTCGTTGGAGCCCGGTGGGCCGATGATCGCGCCGATCATCATCGCCACGGCCAGACACAGGAACGGCACGAAGACGACCGCGTAGAAGAAGAAGATCGTCCGGTCCTGGTAGAGGAACCACGGCAGATAACCGGCCGCGACGGCGCAGGCGATGGCGCCGGCCCGCCAGTCGCGGCGGAACGCCCAGCGCCACAGGACGTACACGATCGCGAAGCAGGCCGCCCACCACAGCAGCGGCGTGCCGAGCGCCAGCACCTCGCGCGCGCACTTCTGCCCCGCGTCCGCCGGGCAGCCGTCGGAGCCGGGGGACGGCGACTCGTAGAAGTACGACACCGGGCGGCCGAGGACCAGCCAGCTCCACGGGTTGGACTGGTAGGTGTGCGGGGAGTCCAGGTGGAGGTGGAACTCGTACACCTCGTGCTCGTAGTGCCACAGGCTGCGCACCCAGTCCGGCAGGAAGGACCAGAAGCCGCCCCGGCCGTCGGTGACCGCCCAGTTGCGGAAGTAACCGCCGGTGCCGTCCGTGGGGGAGAGGATCCAGCCGAGCCAGGACAGGAGGTACACGGCGACGGCCACCGGGACCGTCGCCAGGAAGGTGATGCCCGTGTCGTACTTCAGGACCGCCAGGCGCGGGTAGCGGGCGCCGGCCACCTTGCGGGCGCCGACGTCCCACAGCAGCGCCATCACACAGAACGCGGCCAGGACGTACAGGCCGTTCCACTTGGTGCCGATGGCCAGACCCAGCATCAGCCCGGCCGCCCAGCGCCAGGGGCGCCAGCCGAACCGGAAGGAGTCCGCCACCCGCGCGTTCGGGCGGACCAGGCCGTCCGGCCCGGCGGGCAGCGCGGCCGCCAGTCTCGCCCGTGACCGGTCCCGGTCGACGAGCAGACAGCCGAAGGCGGCCACCACGAAGAACATCAGCACGCCGTCGAGCAGCGAGGTGCGGCTCATCACGAAGTGCAGCCCGTCCACCGCGAGCAGCCCGCCCGCGAGGCAGCCCAGGAACGTCGAGCGGAACATCCGGCGCCCGATCCGGCACAGCATCAGCACGCTCAGCGTGCCGAGCAGCGCGGTCATGAACCGCCAGCCGAACGGGTTGAACCCGAACATCAGCTCGCCGAGCCCGATCACGTACTTCCCGACCGGCGGGTGCACGACGTACGCCGCGTCCGCCGGGATCGCCAGATGCCCGTGCGTCTGGAGGACCAGGTCGTTGGCGTTCTTGTCCCAGTTGACCTCGAAGCCGCGGTGGACCAGTGCCCACGCGTCCTTGGCGTAGTACGTCTCGTCGAATATCACCGCCCGCGGGCTGCCCAGGTTCCAGAACCGCAGCACGCCCGCGACCAGCGTCACCAGCAGCGGACCCACCCAGCCCGACCAGCGGGTGATCCGGTCGGCCAGGACGGGCGGCACGCCGAGCGCCCGCCACAGCCGCGGACTCGGCTCCGCGTACGGCGGCACCAGCCGGTCCCGGACGTCGCCCGCGGGCGCGTCCGTCGCCGGCGCGTACCCGAACCGGCGCAGCCGCTGCTGCCACGGCGTCCGCCGGTCGTGCGGCGCCTGGCCCTGCCTCAGATCCATGGAGGACGCGGTACTGGTCACCGCGCCATCGTAGGGAACGGTGCTGTGCGAGTCCCGTGCATGCGCGGCGCGGGCCGCGAAGCGGTCGTTTTCCTCCGGGTCGCGGACCCCTGCGAGGATGGGGGCGTGACTGGAACCCTTGTCCTCGCAGGTACCCCCATCGGCGACATCGCGGACGCGCCGCCCCGGCTGGCGCAGGAGCTGGCCGCCGCGGACGTGGTCGCCGCCGAGGACACCCGGCGGCTGCGCCGGCTCACCCAGGCGCTCGGCGTCACCCCGGGCGGCCGCGTGCTGTCGTACTTCGAGGGCAACGAGTCGGCGCGCACGCCGGAGCTGGTCGAGGAGCTGCTCGGCGGGGCGCGGGTGCTGCTCGTCACGGACGCCGGCATGCCGTCGGTGTCCGACCCCGGCTACCGGCTGGTCGCGGCGGCCGTCGAGAAGGACATCCGCGTCACCGCCGTGCCCGGACCGTCCGCCGTGCTCACCGCGCTCGCCCTGTCCGGGCTGCCCGTGGACCGCTTCTGCTTCGAGGGCTTCCTGCCGCGCAAGGCGGGCGAGCGGCTGTCCCGGCTGCGGGAGGTCGCGGCCGAGCGGCGCACGCTGGTCTACTTCGAGGCCCCGCACCGCCTCGACGACACCCTCGCCGCGATGGCCGAGGTCTTCGGCGCCGAGCGGCGGGCCGCGGTGTGCCGGGAGCTGACCAAGACGTACGAGGAGGTACGCCGCGGCCCGCTGGCCGAGCTGGCGAGCTGGGCGGCGGAGGGCGTCCGCGGCGAGATCACCGTGGTGGTCGAGGGCGCGCCCGAGACCGGGCCGGAGGAGCTGGACGCGGCGGAGCTGGTGCGCCGGGTGCGGGTGCGCGAGGAGGCCGGGGAGCGCCGCAAGGAGGCGATCGCGGCGGTGGCGGTGGAGGCGGGGTTGCCCAAGAGGATCGTGTTCGACGCCGTTGTCGCCGCGAAGCGCGACGATCGGTGAGGGGCCTGCTCATCCGGCGTTCCCGAGTAAAAACAGCCCTCTGAGCAGCGATCTTCTCGGATGAGCACAACGGCCAACGGGCGGCAAAAGGCTGTCTCCGTTGGCAAAGGGCGGAGGCGGCCCGGAGGGTCTTTTCGGCAAGGAAGACCCAAATCGCCTCCAACACTCGACAGCCCCGGTGCATTCGCGTCGGCGAAGGCGTCCACTGGTCGAAGGGACCCCGACAGCGGGGTGCTCGTCCAGCGGAAACGAGGAGCTGGCATGGGTGAGATCGCAGGGCAGACCGGCCTCCGCGGTACGGCCACGGCCGTCGTTCACGAGTCGTATTCATTCGCCTGCATGCGCTGCGGGCACGGCTGGGAGCAGTCGTACGCGATAGAGCACCACACGGACGCCGACGGGCAGGAGTTCGTGGTCTACGTGGCCGACGGCCGCGTCGTGCCGTCGCCGCTGCGCCGCCCCAGCTGCCACAACTGCGACGGCCACGTGGTGCGGATCATGCGCGCCGGACAGGTGTCGTCGGTCCGGGGCGCGGGCGCGCGGCATCGGCACGGCGCGCCGCTGGCCGGTCCGGTGGAGGTGCCCCAGGTCCCGATCGCCGCGGACGGCGAGGGGGCGGGCGGCGCGCAGCACCACTGGCATCTGTCGGACCTGCTGCACCCCTTCCAGCGCAAGGCGGGCTGAGCCGCCGGGGGAGCCCCCTGGGCGTCGGCCCCGGGGGTTCGCCCCTTCCGTAGGATCGGGGCATGCCTTCGAACGCCGGCCAGAGCGGCTCCCAGGGCGACAAGAAAGCGGCACCGCCGCTGCCCGCACCCCTGCGGGTGCCCGTCGCCGACTCCCACACCCACCTCGACATGCAGTCCGGCACGGTGGAGGAGGGCCTGGCGAAGGCCGCGTCGGTCGGGGTGACCAGGGTCGTCCAGGTCGGCTGCGACGTCGACGGCTCCCGGTGGGCGGCCGAGATCGCGCGGACGCACGAGAGCGTGCACGCCGCCGTCGCCCTCCACCCCAACGAGGCCCCGCGCATCGTCCACGGCGATCCCGACGGCTGGTCGCGGCAGGGGGCCAGGCGGCCGGGCGGGCAGGCGGCGCTGGACGAGGCGCTCGCCGAGATCGACCGGCTCGCCGCGCTGCCCCACGTCAGGGGCGTCGGCGAGACCGGCCTCGACTACTTCCGCACGGGTCCCGAGGGCAAGGAGGCCCAGGAGCGGTCCTTCCGCGCGCACATCGAGATCGCCAAGCGGCGCGGCAGGGCGCTGGTCATCCACGACCGGGAGGCCCACGCGGACGTGCTGCGCGTGCTCAAGGAGGAGGGCGCCCCCGAGCGCACCGTCTTCCACTGCTACTCCGGCGACGCCGAGATGGCCGGGATCTGCGCGCGCGAGGGCTATTTCATGTCCTTCGCCGGCAACGTCACCTTCAAGAACGCCCAGCATCTGCGCGACGCCCTCGCCGTCGCCCCGCTGGAACTGGTCCTCGTGGAGACCGACGCGCCCTTCCTCACGCCGGCGCCGTACCGCGGACGGCCCAACGCGCCGTACCTCGTTCCGGTCACCGTGCGCGCGATGGCCGCGGTGCGCGGCATCGACGAAGACGTGCTGGCGACGGCCCTGAACGCGAACACCGCCCGCGCCTTCGGCTACGAGGCGTAGCCCCGCGTTCGTGACACCCCGTGGTCGAGTCGCTTGGGAGAGTGACCGGGGCTCCGCTAGGTTCTGCCCCCGATCCGGACCTTTCGGCCCCTCTGGAGCGTGTCGGCGTGAGCAGCAACCCTCGGTTGGAGACCGGTACGGCGCCCGGCGTGTCGCCGGGGCGCCCCGCTGGGCGGCGCGCGCGCCGGCGCGGGGAGCGGGCGGCCGAACGCCCGGACTCCGTCGTGCGCCGGTTGGTGCCGCAGGCGCTGGTGGTGGCCTTCCTGGCCGGCGGCACCACCGCGTTCGTCGCGCAGGACCGGGCGATCCAGCTCAGCGTCGACGGCCGGCCGCGGTCGCTGCACACCTTCGCCGACGACGTGGACGCGCTGCTCGACGA
The DNA here is from genome assembly GCF_030269125.1 of Streptomyces hygroscopicus subsp. hygroscopicus. Classification (GTDB taxonomy): domain Bacteria; phylum Actinomycetota; class Actinomycetes; order Streptomycetales; family Streptomycetaceae; genus Streptomyces; species Streptomyces hygroscopicus_C. The sequence continues at coordinate 33,428 of NZ_BSSM01000025.1, forward strand.
GGAGGGCGTACGGGTGGGGGAGCACGACATGGTCGCGCCCGCCCCCGGCACACCGCTCACCGGCGGCGACGCGATCGCGGTGCGCTACGGCCGTCCCGTGCGGCTCACGCTGGACGGTCGGCGGCACGAGGTGTGGACGACGGCGCACACGGTGGACGGGGCGCTGCGGGAGCTGGGGGTGCGGGCCGAGGGCGCGTACCTGTCGGCCTCGCGCTCCCAGCGCATCGGCCGCGCGGGGCTCGCGCTCGACGTGCGCACCGAGCGGGCGGTCACCGTCATGGCCGACGGGCGGGCCCGCACGATCCGCACCAACGCGGCGACGGCACGGGAGGCGGTCGAGAGGGCGGGGGTCGCCCTCGGCCCCGACGACACGCTCTCCGTCCCGGCCGACAGCTTCCCGCGCGACGGGCAGACCGTGACGGTGCTGCGGGTGACCGGGGCGCGGGAGGTGCGCGAGCAGGCGATCCCGTTCCGGGTCGAGCGGACCTACGATCCCTCGCTGCTCAGGGGCACCGAGGTCGTGGCGCGTCCCGGGCGCCCGGGGCTGCGGCGGATCACCTACCTGCTGCGCACGGTCAACGGGGTGCGGCAGAAGCCGCGCCGGGAGAGCGCGGAGGTGGTGCGGCGGCCGCGGAAGCAGGTGGTCCGCGTCGGCACGAAGCCGCTGCCGCGGGCCGGGCGGCCGGTCGACGCGCTCGACTGGCACGGGCTCGCGATGTGCGAGTCCGGCGGCGATCCGCACGCGGTGGACTCCTCGGGGACGTACGGGGGCCTGTACCAGTTCGACACGCACACGTGGCACACGCTGGGGGGCACGGGCCGGCCCCAGGACGCGCCGGCCTCCGAGCAGACGTACCGGGCGAAGAAGCTGTACGTGCGGCGGGGGGAGAGTCCCTGGCCGCACTGCGGGGAGCGGTTGCACGGGTAGGACCGGGGGCGGCCCGCGCGCTTCTCGGGGGGCGCGTCGCGGCCGGCCGCGCCCACGCGGCGGGGGGCGCGCACCGGCGCGGTCCCTCGGGGCGCCCCGGCGCGGGGACCTGGCAAGGGGGTGTCCCACCGCCCCGTACCCTTGTCCCGTGAGTAGCCCCGCCCCCGAGTCCCTCCTCGGCCCCGCCGACATCCGCGAGCTCGCGGCAGCGCTCGGTGTCCGCCCCACCAAGCAGCGCGGCCAGAACTTCGTGATCGACGCGAACACGGTCCGCCGCATCGTCCGCACCGCCGAGGTCCGCCCCGACGACACCGTCGTGGAGGTCGGCCCCGGGCTCGGCTCGCTCACCCTCGCGCTGCTGGAGGTCGCCGACCGCGTCACCGCCGTGGAGATCGACGACGTCCTCGCCGCCGCCCTCCCGGCGACCATCGCCGCCCGCATGCCCGCCCGCGCCGACCGCTTCGCGCTGGTCCACTCGGACGCGATGCACGTCACCGAGCTGCCGGGCCCCGCACCGACCGCCCTCGTCGCGAACCTGCCGTACAACGTCGCCGTCCCGGTGCTGCTGCACATGCTCGACACCTTCCCGAGCATCGAGCGCACCCTCGTGATGGTGCAGTCCGAGGTCGCCGACCGCCTCGCCGCCGCCCCGGGCTCCAAGGTGTACGGCGTCCCGTCCGTGAAGGCCAACTGGTACGCCGAGGTCAAGCGCGCCGGCGCCATCGGCCGCAACGTCTTCTGGCCCGCGCCCAACGTCGACAGCGGGCTCGTCTCCCTCGTGCGGCGCACCGAGCCGATCAGGACGACGGCCACGAGGCGGCAGGTCTTCGCGGTGGTCGACGCGGCCTTCGCGCAGCGCCGCAAGACCCTGCGGGCCGCGCTCGCCGGCTGGGCCGGCTCCGCGGCCGCCGCCGAGGCCGCCCTGGTCGCCGCCGGGATCTCCCCGCAGGCCCGCGGCGAGTCGCTGACGGTCGAGGAGTTCGCCCGCATCGCCGAGCACGCCCAGACCGGCGTCTGACGCCGGCCCCCGCACAGCCCAAGGAGCGCAGTGAGCGTCACGGTCCGCGTCCCCGCCAAGGTCAACGTCCAGCTCGCGGTGGGCGCCGCCCGCCCCGACGGGTTCCACGACCTCGCCAACGTCTTCCTCGCCGTCGGCCTGTACGACGAGATCACCGTCACCCCCGCCGACGAACTGCGCGTCACCTGCGCGGGCCCGGACGCCGCCCAGGTGCCGCTGGACCGCACCAACCTCGCCGCCCGCGCCGCGCTCGCGCTCGCCGCGCGCCGGGGCGTCGAGCCGAACGTGCACCTCCACATCGCCAAGGACATCCCCGTCGCCGGCGGCATGGCGGGCGGCAGCGCGGACGGCGCGGGCGCGCTGCTCGCGTGCGACACGTTGTGGGGCACCGGGGCCTCGCGGGCCGAACTCCTCGCGATCTGCGCCGAGTTGGGCAGCGACGTGCCGTTCAGTCTGGTCGGCGGGGCCGCGCTGGGCGTCGGCCGCGGCGAGCAGCTGACCGGCCTCGACGTCGGCGGCGCCTTCCACTGGGTGTTCGCGATGGCCGAGCGGGGGCTGTCCACGCCGGCGGTCTTCCGCGAGTTCGACCGGCTGGCCGAGGGGCGCGCGATCCCGGAGCCGGTGGCCTCGCGGGACCTGCTGGACGCGCTGGCGAAGGGCGACGCCGACGCCCTGGCGGCGGCGGTCACGAACGACCTCCAGCCCGCCGCGCTGTCCCTCTTCCCGGAACTGTCCGCCACGCTGGCCGCCGGCCGCGACGCGGGCGCCCTCGCCTCCCTGGTCTCCGGCTCCGGCCCGACGACGGCCTTCCTCGCGCGGGACGCCGGCGCGGCGGAGGAGGTCGCGCGGGCCCTGCGGGACTCGGGCACCTGCCGCACGGTACGGACGGCGCAGGGGCCGGTGCCGGGGGCGACGGTGGTCTGAGCGGGTTCGGTACCCGTCGCGGGCGCACGGAGGGTGACCGTCCCCTCGCGCGACACCCCCCGCCCCCGAGGCCCTACGCTAGAAAGCTGACCCACGCGGCGGAGCCGCATGTCGATACCGCCCCGGGCGCAGGAGTGAAATGGCCGTCAACCTGGTCAATGTCGAGAACGTCAGCAAGGTGTACGGCACCCGTGCCCTGCTGGACGGCGTCTCGCTCGGTGTGCAGGAAGGGGACCGGATCGGGGTCGTCGGCCGCAACGGCGACGGGAAGACCACCCTGATCCGGATGCTCGCCAAGCTGGAGGAGGCCGACACCGGGCGCGTGACGCACTCCGGCGGACTGCGCCTCGGCGTGCTCACCCAGCACGACTCGCTCGACCCGGCCGCCACCGTGCGCCACGAGGTGATCGGCGACATGGCCGACCACGAGTGGGCCGGGAACGCCAAGGTCAGGGACGTGCTGACCGGCCTGTTCGGCGGGCTGGACCTGCCCGGCTTCCCCAAGGGCCTGGACACCGTCATCGGCCCGCTGTCCGGCGGCGAGCGGCGCCGCATCGCGCTGGCCAAGCTGCTGATCGAGGAGCAGGACCTGCTCGTCCTGGACGAGCCCACCAACCACCTCGACGTCGAGGGCATCTCCTGGCTCGCCCGGCACCTCCAGAACCGCCGCTCGGCACTGGTCTGCGTCACCCACGACCGCTGGTTCCTGGACCAGGTCTGCACCCGCATGTGGGACGTGCAGCGCGGCGATGTGTACGAGTACGAGGGCGGCTACTCCGACTACGTCTTCGCCCGCGCCGAGCGCGAGCGCATCGCCGCCACCGAGGAGGCCAAGCGGCAGAACCTGGTCCGCAAGGAGCTGGCCTGGCTGCGCCGTGGCGCCCCCGCCCGCACCTCCAAGCCCCGCTTCCGGGTGGAGGCGGCCAACGAGCTGATCGCCGACGTGCCGCCGCCCCGCGACAGCAGCGAGCTGATGAAGTTCGCCTCCTCCCGGCTCGGCAAGACGGTCTTCGACCTGGAGGACGTCACCGTCCAGGCCGGGCCCAAGGTGCTGCTCAAGCACGTCACCTGGCAGCTGGGCCCCGGCGACCGGATCGGCCTCGTCGGGGTGAACGGCGCCGGCAAGACCTCGCTGCTGCGCGCCATGACCGAGGCCGCCCGATCCGAGGGCGAGGAGCAGCCGGCCGGCGGCCGGATCACCGTCGGCCGGACGGTCAGGCTCGCCTACCTCTCCCAGGAGGTCGCCGAACTCGACCCCACCTGGCGGGTCCTGGAGGCCGTGCAGCGCGTGCGCGAGCGCGTCGACCTCGGCAAGGGCCGCGAGATGACCGCGGGCCAGCTGTGCGAGACCTTCGGGTTCACCAAGGAGAAGCAGTGGACGCCGGTCGGCGACCTCTCCGGCGGTGAGCGCCGCCGTCTCCAGCTGCTGCGGCTGCTGATGGACGAGCCCAACGTCCTCTTCCTGGACGAGCCCACCAACGACCTCGACATCGAGACCCTCACCCAGCTGGAGGACCTCCTCGACGGCTGGCCCGGCTCGATGATCGTCATCTCCCACGACCGGTTCTTCGTGGAGCGCACCACGGACCGGGTCTTCGCCCTGCTCGGCGACGGGGCCCTGCGGATGCTGCCGCGCGGCATCGACGAGTACCTGGAGCGGCGGCAGCGGATGGAGGAGGCGGTCGCCGAGCGCGCCGCCGCCGCCGCGCCCAAGCCGGCCACGCAGGAGAAGAGCGCCGCCGACCAGCGCGCCGCCAAGAAGGAACTCCAGAAGATCGAGCGGCAGTTGGACAAGGTCTCCGACAAGGAGACCAGGCTGCACGCCCAGATCGCCGAGAACGCCACGGACTTCGCCAAGGTGGCCGAATTGGACGCCCAGTTGCGGGAACTCGCCGGTGAGCGCGAGGAACTGGAGCTGCGCTGGCTGGAGCTGGCGGAGGACGCGTAGCACCCCGCCCGCCTCGAATCGGCCAGCACGGCAAGCGCGTTGCCCCGGCGCGCGGTAGGGCGCGCGTGCGCCGCGTGAAGGGGGCGTGAAGGCGCGTAACGGCGGCATCACGGGCCGGTCCTCCCTTGGGAACAGGGAGGGATCCGGCCCGCTCCGCTGTCCGTACCGAGTGATAGAAAGGCCGTCTGAGAACCGTCTGCACAACGACCCAGGGTCCGTCGAGAACCTCAGGGCGTGGCTAAAAATCAGTGAACGAGGGGGAAGAGCGCTGATGACTCAGCCGCCCGACCAGTCGCCCAGCGGCGGCTTCGGAGCACCGCAGGACCCAAGGGATCCGAGAGACCCGAGGGACCCGAGGAACCAGCCTCCGCAGGGCGGCGGCTTCGGCGCCCCGCCCGCACCGGCGACGCCCACCGCTCCCGCGGCCCCGGCCGTCCCGCCGCCGACGGTCCTGTCCAAGCCGGCCGGGAATCCGCCGTCGGCCGATCCTGCCGCGGCGCCGCCCGCGCCCCAGGCCCGGACCGGCCCGCCGCCGCAGCCGGGACAGCCGCCCCAGCCCCCGCAGCAGCCGGGGCCCGGCTACGGCTACCCGCAGCAGCCCGGCCCCTACGGAGCCCCTTCGGCACCCGGCACCCCCGGCCCCTACGGAGCCCCTACGGCACCCGGCACCCCCGGCCCCTACGGCTACCCGCAGCAGCCTCAGCCGGGCCCTTACGGGCAGCAGCCCCAGCCGGGCCCTTACGGGCAGCAGCCCCAGCCCGGTTACGGCTTCCCGCAGCAGCCGCCGTACCCCGGTGCCCCCGGCGCGGCGCCGGGCGGTCCCTTCCCGCCCCCGAGCGGCGGCGGCAAGAAGAAGACGGCACTGATCGTCGGTGCCGCGGCGGCCGCGCTGCTCGTCATAGCCGGCACCGTCTACGCCGTCACCAGCGGCGGCGACGACGGAAAGAAGAAGCCCGTCGCCGAGCAGAGCGGCAGCGGCGCACCGACCGCCTCCGGCGCCCCCTCGCCCGGCTCCTCGTCCACCGGCGGCGACGACCCCGAGGACCTCAACAAGGGCCGCGCGCCCGGCGAGGCGAAGGTGCTCTGGTACAAGTCGGCGCCGGACGCCCCCGGTTCGGGCGCCGACGCCCCCGGCATGTGGATCGCCGGGAACACGGTGGTGAAGGCGGCGTACAAGCAGGTCTTCGCCTACGACACCGGCAACGGCAGCTCCCCCTGGGGGCCCCTCGACTTCCCGCAGAAGATCTGCGCGGTCACCCCGCAGAAGTCGGACGACGGCAAGGTCGTCGTGGCGTACATGAACGGCGCCGGCGACAACGCCAAGTGCAACCAGATGGAGCAGCTCGACCTCGCCACCGGCAAGAAAGGCTGGAGCGCCCAGGTCGCCGACGGCGGGCTGTTCGACAGCGCGCTCAACGTCGAACTCAGCGTGGTGGGCCGCACGTTGATGGTGGGCCGCTCCGAGTCGGGCACGGCCTACGACATCGACAGCGGCAAGAAGCTGTACGACAAGAAGCGCTACGGCAACGCCTGCTTCCCGGCCGGGTACGCGGGCGGCGACGGCCGGCTGGTCCAGGTGGCGTCCTGCGCGGCGTCGACCAGCACCGAGCACGACGAGCTGCAGGAACTCGACCCGGCCACCGGCAGGGTGAAGTGGACCCAGCGCCTGAAGAAGGGCTGGCAGGTCAGCCGGGTGTACTCGATGAACCCGCTGGTGGTCTACCTGACCAACGAGGACAAGAAGGTGTGGAACATCTCCACCTTCACCTCGGGCGGCACGTTCCGCTCCCAGGTCAAGGTCGACGAGAAGTTCTCGCCCCGCTGCGGCTGGGCGATCCTGCAGCGCGACCTCCAGGGCTGCCAGGGGGTCGCGGCCGACGCCGACACGCTGTACCTGCCCACGGACGCGACGACCGGCGCCAACGAGATCGTCGCGATCAGCCTCGACAGCGGCAAGGCGAAGTGGCGGGTCAAGTCCCCGGCCGAGGAGCCGATGTCGCCGATGAAGACCGAGGGCGGCAGGCTCATCGCGTATGTGCAGCCGTCGTACGACGCGGGCGGCCAGGTCGTCTCGATCCCGACCGCCGGCTCCTCCCACGGCACCACGAAGCTGCTCCAGAACCCGCAGGGCACCGCGGAGATCGAGGACACCTTCTACGACGGCGTCGTGGACTGGGCCGACGGGCGCTTCATCATCTCGTCCGGCCGGCTGAACGGCAGTGACGAGGCGAAGGAGAAGCTGATCATGGCCTTCGGCAACTGAGCCCGGCCGCTCCCCGTTCCGTCCGCCGTCCGGCCTTCCGAGTGTCACCGAGGTACCCGAGCCATGACCCAGCCGCCCCCGCCGAACCAGCCCCCGCAGCAGGGGGGTTTCGGCCCGCCGACCCCGCCGCCCCCGCAGGGCGCCCCGGGCCAGCAGCCGCCCGGCCCCCCGCAGCAGCCCCAGCCCGGCTACGGCTACCCGCAGCCGATGCAGCCGCCGCCCCCGGCACCGCCGGCGGGCTACGGCTACCCCGCCGCGCCCCCGAACCCGTACGGCCAGCCGCCGGCCGCCCCCTACGGGGCCCCGCAGCAGAACCCGTACGCCATGCCCGCCCAGCCGGGCTACGGCTATCCGGGCCAGCCCCCGACCATGCCGATGCAGCAGCAGGGCAGCGGCGGCGGGCGGAACAACACCACGCTGTACATCGTGATCGCGGCGGTCGTCGTGATCGCGCTGATCGTCGTCGGCGGCATCTGGGTCGCGGGCTCCGGTGACGGCGGCACCAAGCAGGACACCGCCTCCTCCGGCGGCGGTGGCAACGGCGGCGGCCAGGACAAGGGCTCCGGCGGCTCGACCGGCGGCAAGGAGAAGGTGCCGGCCGACCCCGCGGCCAAGGTCCTCTTCCAGATCCCGACGCCCTCCGTGGGGGACACGGTGAGCACCTCGGGCTCCTGGCTGACCGACAAGGTGTACGCCAAGACCGGGGTGGACGAGATCGACGGCTACGACCCGGTCAAGGGCACCAGGCTGTGGACGGTCAAGCTGCCCGGCCCGGTCTGCGCGGCCAGCCGGCATATGACCGCCGACCACAAGACGGCGATCACGTACCAGCCGACGAACAAGAAGTACGACGGCTGCTCCGACATCGCGGCGATCGACCTCGACGCGGGCAAGAAGCTGTGGACGAAGACCGTCAACGTCGGTGACTACCCGGTCAACTACCAGAACGTGACGGTGTCCCAGCGCACCGTCGCGCTCGGCGACAGCAACGGCGGCGCGGCCTTCGACATCGACTCCGGCAAGCCGCTGTGGCAGCCGAAGCCGGGCGAGGACTGCTACGACGCGGGCTACGGCGGCGGCGCCAAGCTGGTCGCGGTGCGCAGCTGCGGCGACTCGGACAACACCCAGCTGTCCATCCAGACCATCGACCCGCAGTCGGGCAAGGTCGTCTCCGAGTACAAGATGGACCCGGGTATCGAGTACGCCTCGGTCGTCTCCACCGACCCGCTCGTGGTCGCCGCCGACGTCGGCGACAGCGCGGGCGACGGCAGCGGCATCTCCGACTACTTCTCCATCGACAACAAGACCGGCAAGCTGCTCGCCCGGATCTCCGCGCCCGGCAAGACCTACGGCGGCCGCTGCGACGGCATCACCCGGATCGAGGACTGCCACGAGGTCGTCGTCGGCGGCGGCAAGCTGTTCGTGCCGACCGAGGAGCACGACGGCAGCGGGACCTCCTACAGCACGACCAACGAGGTCGTCGCCTTCGACCTGGCCACGGGCAAGCCCACCGGCCAGCGCGCCGAGGCCGGGGACGGCTATCTGCTGTCGCCGCTGCGCATGGACGGCGGCAACCTGATCGCCTACAAGAAGCCGCCGTACGACAAGGGCGGCCAGATCGTCAGCATCGACGGCTCCACCTTCAAGGAGACCAAGCTCCTGGAGAACCCCTCCGCGGAGAGCGTCCGGCGGGCGGAGGGCAGCATGCTGCCGGACTACGCGGAGATCCTCTTCGCGAACGGCCGGCTGTACATGTCCGACGTCTTCGTCGACAAGGCGGACCCGGGCGACGACAAGTCGTACCTGGTGCTGGCCTTCGGCACGGACGGCTGACCGCCGCAGCACAATCACCCGAACGGGTGACTTGGTCAGCGGTGCCCCGGATGTCATCGATCCGGGGCACTTCTGCTGTCCAGGGCGGCGCGGCGTCGAACAAGCGTGTAGCTTCCGGGGGCATGGAAGGGGCGAGGTGCCGGGGGGCCCTCTGTCCTTCGGGCCGGTGGACGTCCATAGTGGGGCATCCATGGGCGGGACTGGGGGGTTTCTCTATGGGAGTACGGCTCATGGTCGTGGACGACCATCGCCTGCTCGCGGAGGCGCTGGCATCGGCGCTGAAACTGCGCGGGCACCGGGTGCTCGCCTCGGCCGCGCCCGCCGCGGGCGCCGCGGACCTGGTGATCGCGCGGGCGCCGGAGGTGTGTCTGCTGGGTACGGCCGCCCCGGCCGAGCCCGGGGCCTTCGACCCGGTGGCGAAGATCAAGCGGGAGCGGCCGCAGGTGGCGGTGGTGGTGCTCGGCCCGGTGCCGTCGCCCCGGGGGATCGCCGCGGCGTTCGCCGCCGGGGCGTCGGGGTACGTACGGCACGACGAACGCATCGAGGGCGTCGAGCGCGCGATCCTGAAGGCCCGCTCCGGTGAGTCGGCGGTCTCCCCCGCCCTCCTCCAGGAAGCCTTCACCGAACTCCTCAACCCCACCGCCCAGCCCGACGACGAGGCCCAGCGCCTCCTCCGCGTCCTCACCCCCCGCGAGGTCGAGGTCCTCGTCCGCGTCGCCGACGGCGAGGACACCCGCGTCATCGCCTCCGGCATGCGGATAGCGCCGAGCACGGCCCGGACGCATGTCCAGCGGGTGCTGATGAAGCTGGGTGTGGGGTCGAGGCTGGAGGCGGCGGCCCTGGCCGCCCGCACGGGACTGCTGGATCGCGCGGGCGACCGCAACGCCCCGTAGGGGCGCGGGGAACCGCGCGACCGGCCACGCAGCCGGCGGACGGCCCCCGCGCCCCGACGGCGCTACTCCTGCCGTTCCTGCGGCGGAGCCGTCGGCCGCAGCTTCAGCCACACCAGGAAGAAGGCACCCAGCGCCAGCATCCCGATCCCGGTCCACAGGTTGATGTTGACCCCCTGCGCCTTGTCGATCGCGGACCGCGAGTCCGTGATGCCGGTGATCGTGACGATGACGCCGTAGACCACGAAGAGCCCGCCGATGATGCGGCGCAGGTCGAAGATGCGGGCGGCCGTCGCGGACCTGGCCTCCAGTTCGGTGACCTCCCGCGCGATCTCGTCCTCGGTGTAATGGTGTTCGGAGTTCTCGGACATGTTCCCTCGATCCTCCCGCGTCAGAACGAGAACGGGATGTAGCAGGCGGCGGCGAGCACGACCGCGCCCCAGCCCAGCAGGGCGGGCCTGCGGTACCAGGCGTCGTCACCGGGGGCCGGCGGCTCGGACATGCCGGGGGAGCGGGTGCCGTAGACCAGGCCCTGGAGCTCCTGCGCCGGCTTCGGCTCGGTGAACAGGGAGACCAGGACCATCACGACCGCACCGGCGACGAACCCGGCGATCGCCGAGACGAAGTTGGCGCCCTGGTCGGAGGGGATGGAGATGATCCCCTTCTTGTAGAGGACGAAGTAGTTGACCATCGCGGTGACGGTGCCCGCGAGCAGGCCCCAGAAGCCGGACTTGACCGACGCCCGCTTCCAGAACATGCCGATGATGAAGACGACGAACATCGGCACGTTGAAGAAGGAGAACAGCGTCTGGAGGTAGGCCATGATGTTCGAGAACGACGACGCGAGGAACGCCGTGCCGACGGACGCGCAGACACCGATCACGGTGATCCACCGGCCGAACCGGACGTAGTAGGCGTCCTCCCGCCCGCGCACCACGTACTTCGCCCAGATGTCGTTGGTGAACACGGTGTTGAAGGACGACACGTTGGCCGCCATGCCGGCCATGAACGCGGCGAGCAGACCGGTGACCGCGATGCCGAGCACACCGTTGGGCAGCAGCTCCTGCATCAGGTACGGGATGGCGTCGTTGTACTGCAACCCCGACCCGCTGGTGCCGATGCCCGGCACGAGCGCGGCCGCGACCAGGCCCGGGATCATCACCAGGAAGACGATGAAGATCTTCGGGTACGCGGCGATCAGCGGCGTCCGCTGCCCGGCCGAGAGGTTCTTCGCGGACAGGGCGCGCTGCACCTCGGCGAAGTTGGTGGTCCAGTAACCGAAGGACAGCACGAAGCCGAGGCCGAGGACGATGGTCAGCCAGTTCGCGCCGAGCGGGTTGCTGCTGCCGATCCCGGTGCCGCCCCACGCGGTGGTGAAGTCGTGCCCGTGGGTCTCGGCGAGCTTGTGGGTCAGCCCGCCCCAGCCGCCGACCTTGCGCAGGCCGAGGATGGTGATCGGGATGAGCGCGGCGAGGATCACGAAGAACTGCAGGACCTCGTTGTAGATCGCCGAGGACAGACCGCCCAGCGTGATGTACGCGAGCACGAAGGCGCCGGCGACCACGATGGCCACCCACTGCGGCCAGCCCAGCAGGGCCTCGACCACGATCGCGAGCGCGTACAGGTTGACACCGGCGATCAGGATCGCGGCGAAGGCGAACAGGATCGAACTGAGCAGGTGGGCTGCCTTGTCGAAGCGCAGCAGCAGGAACTCGGGGACCGAGCGGACCTTGCTGCCGTAGTAGAAGGGCATCATCACCAGGCCGAGGAAGACCATGGCGGGGATGGCGCCGATCCAGTACCAGTGCACGGTGTAGGCGCCGTACTGGGCGCTGTTGGCGGCCATGCCGAGGATCTCGGTGGCCGCCAGGTTCGCCGAGATGAAGGCGAGGCCGGTGATCCAGGCGGGCAGCGAGCGTCCGGAGAGGAAGAAGTCGAGGCTCGTCCTGACCGAGCGGCGGGCCGCGAGACCGATGCCGAGCACGACGACGAAGTAGATCGCCAGGATCGTGTAGTCCAGCCAGTTGGTCGGGAGCCGTAGCCCGGCCGCCGCCAGATACGTATGCGCGTATGTGGGGGTTTGCATAAGAACTCGCTTCGTTGCGCGAACTGATCAGAGCGGAACCTACGCCTGTGTGTTGAGAAAATGAACACTTATGATGGTGATCTTTGTTCGATTGTGATGATCTGATTCTGTGTCGGGTTGTGGTCTGTTATGTTTGATTCTGTTGAGAGGAGTCCGGTGTGAAGAAGACCCCGACCCTGCTGGCCGACGGCCGTGAGCTGATCTACTACGACCTGCGGGACGACACCGTCCGCGACGCGGTCGACCGGCGCCCGCTGGACCGCACGGCCACCACCTCCGAGATCCGCCGGGATCCGCTGCTCGGCGACCGGGTCGCCGTCGCCTCCCACCGGCAGGGCCGCACCTACCATCCGCCGGCCGACCGGTGCCCGCTCTGCCCGACCGAGGGCGACCGGCTCAGCGAGATCCCGGACTCCTCGTACGACGTCGTCGTCTTCGAGAACCGCTTCCCCTCGCTCGCCGGCGACTCCGGGCGCTGCGAGGTCGTCTGCTTCACCTCCGACCACGACGCCTCCTTCGCCGATCTGACCCCCGAGCACGGACGCCTGGTGCTCGACGCGTGGACCGACCGGACGGCGGAGCTGTCGCAGCTGCCCTGCGTCGAGCAGGTGTTCTGCTTCGAGAACCGCGGCGCCGAGATCGGCGTGACCCTGGGCCATCCGCACGGACAGATCTACGCCTACCCCTTCACCACCCCGCGCACCGCGCTGATGCTCCAGTCGCTCGCCGCGCACCGGGCGGGGACCGGAGGGGAGAACCTGTTCGACGCGGTCCTCGAACGGGAACTCGCCGGCGAGCGGGTCGTCCTGGAGGGTGAGCACTGGGCGGCCTTCGTGCCGTACGCGGCGCACTGGCCGTACGAGGTCCACCTGTACCCCAAGCGCCGCGTCCCCGACCTCCTCGCGCTGGACGAGGCGGCGCGCACAGAGTTCCCCCAGGTGTATCTGGAACTCTTGAGGCGCTTCGACCGGATCTTCGGCCCCGGCGAGCCGCCGACGCCGTACATCGCCGCCTGGCACCAGGCGCCGTTCGGGCAGCTCGCCGGATTCGACGGGGTGACGCGGGACGACTTCGCGCTCCATCTGGAGCTTTTCACCATCCGCCGCACTTCCGGCAAGCTGAAGTTTCTCGCGGGTTCCGAGTCCGGCATGAGCGTGTTCATCAACGACGTGCCGCCGGAACGCGCGGCCGAGCGACTGCGAGAGGTAGCGACTTCATGAAGTACCTGGTGACGGGTGGCGCGGGATATGTCGGCAGCGTGGTGGCCCAGCATCTGCTGGAGTCCGGGCACGAGGTCACCGTCCTCGACAACCTCTCCACCGGCTTTCGCGCGGGGGTCCCGGCCGGCGCCGCCTTCATCGAGGGCGACATCCGCGACGCCGCGAAGTGGCTCGACCGCTCGTACGACGGCGTGCTGCACTTCGCCGCGTTCTCGCAGGTCGGCGAGTCCGTGGTGAAGCCCGAGAAGTACTGGGACAACAACGTCGCCGGCACCCTCGCCCTGCTCGGCGCCCTGCGCGAGGCGGGCGTGCGCAAGCTCGTCTTCTCCTCCACGGCCGCCACGTACGGCGAGCCCGAGCAGGTCCCGATCACCGAGGACGCCCCGACCCGTCCGACCAACCCCTACGGCGCGTCCAAGCTCGCCGTCGACCACATGATCACCAGCGAGGCCCACGCCCACGGCCTGGCGGCGGTCTCCCTGCGCTACTTCAACGTGGCGGGCGCGTACGGCGCGTACGGCGAGCGGCACGACCCCGAGTCGCACCTCATCCCGCTCGTCCTCCAGGTCGCCCAGGGCCGGCGCGACGCCATCTCCATCTACGGCGACGACTACCCGACCCCCGACGGCACCTGCGTCCGCGACTACATCCACGTGGCGGACCTGGCCGACGCGCATCTGCTGGCGCTGACGGCTGCGAACCCGGGCGAGCACCTGATCTGCAACCTCGGCAACGGCAACGGGTTCTCCGTGCGCCAGGTCATCGAGACCGTCCGCGAGGTCACCGGCCACCCGATCCCCGAGGTCGTCGCCCCGCGCCGGGGCGGCGACCCGGCCGTCCTGGTCGCCGCCGCGGACACCGCCCGCGAGAAACTGGGCTGGAACCCGAGCCGAGCGGAGCTCGCGGGCATCGTCGCGGACGCCTGGGAGTTCGCACAGAACCTGTCGAAGGAGAACTAGTGGGGGCACAGCAGGTCGCCGAGCGCTTCACCGAGCTGTACGGGGCGCGCCCGGAGGGAGTGTGGGCGGCGCCGGGCCGGGTCAACCTGATCGGCGAGCACACCGACTACAACGACGGCTTCGTCATGCCGTTCGCACTGCCCCACCAGGCGGTCGCGGCGGTCTCCCGCCGGGACGACGGCCTGCTGCGCCTGCATTCGGCGGACATGGAGGGCGGCGTCGTCGAGCTGCGCCTCGACGCGCTCGCCCCGGGCACCGACTCCGCGTGGACGGCGTACCCGGCGGGCGTCGTCTGGGCCCTGCGCGAGGCGGGTCACGCGATCACCGGGGCGGACGTCCACCTCTCCTCGACCGTGCCCACGGGCGCGGGCCTGTCCTCCTCCGCCGCCCTGGAGGTCGTGATCGCCCTCGCGTTCGACGACCTGTACGACCTCGGCCTCGCCCGCTGGCAGCTGGCCCGCCTGTGCCAGCGCGCCGAGAACGTCTACGTCGGCGCGCCGACCGGCATCATGGACCAGACCGCGTCCGCGTGCTGCGCACCGGGCCACGCCCTGTTCCTCGACACCCGGGACCTCTCCCAGCAGCAGATCCCCTTCGACCTCGCGGCCGAGGGACTGCGCCTCCTCGTGGTCGACACCCAGGTCAAGCACGCCCACAGCGGCGGCGAGTACGGCAAGCGCCGGGCCGGCTGCGAGAAGGGCGCGGCCCTGCTCGGCGTCGACGCCCTGCGCGACATCGCCTACGCCGACCTGGACGCGGCGCTCGCCCGCCTGGGCGACGAGGAGGAGATCCGCCGCCTGGTGCGCCACGTCGTCACCGAGGACGAGCGCGTCGAACGCACGGTCGCCCTCCTGCGCGCCGGCGACCCCCGCGCCATCGGCCCGATCCTCACCGAGGGCCACGCCTCCCTGCGCGACGACTTCCGCATCTCCTGCCCGGAACTGGACCTCGTGGTGGACACGGCCCTCGCCCACGGAGCCCTCGGCTCCCGCATGACCGGCGGCGGCTTCGGCGGCTCGGCCCTCATCCTCGCGGAATCCTCCGAGGTCCCCTCCCTGACCAAGGCCCTGGAAGCAGCCTTCGCGACAGCGGACTTCATGGCTCCGCGGGTCTTCGAGGCGGTACCGTCGGCGGGGGCGCGGCGCTTGGTCTGACGCCGGACCGGGGCGCGGCGCATGTCGTGAGACGGGGGTGTGCGCGGTTGATGACGGACGACGAGATACGGTCCCGGTTCGACGGCCGGGGAATGGTCGAGATCCGGGGCGGGGAGTCGATCAAGGCGCGGGCCGAACCGATCGCGCACGCCCTCGGGTATCGGCTGGTGTCCACCGAAACCCGCCGTACCGCGATGCCCCCGCTCGGGTAACGCGGGCCCGTCACCATCGCACTGTTCTTCCGCCGCGACGACGATCCGCGCGCCTGGCGCCGGGCCGAGCAGGCGATCGAGCGGCTGCGGGCGGGCGGACCGCTGCTGGTGGAGGGGGGAGTCGACCGAACCTCCGCCGCCGCCCCGGCCGGCTCCGCCGCTCACCCCCCGCCTGCCGGCGCCGCGCCCGCGGCGCTCGCTGGAGCCGCCCCCGCCCGCGCCGTCCACGCCGCCCGGACCCCGGGTGCCGCCCCGGCCGTCATACCCGCCCCGCCCCCGCCGCCCTCGGCGTGAGCCCCGTCAGGCCAGGCGTTTCACCAGCGTGTACTCCGTGATGCCCGGGGGATAGTCGGGGATCTCGCAGACCACGTCGTAGCCCTGTTTGCGGTAGAAGTCCGGGGCCTGGAAGTCCCAGGTCTCCAGGCGGGAGGCGGAGCAGCCGCGGTCGGTGGCGGCGAGGTGCTCGGCGCGGGCGAGGAGGTGGGTGCCGAGGCCCGTGCCGCGGTGCGGGGCGTCCACCCAGAGGTAGGTGACGTGGAGCCAGCTGGTCCAGGTGTGGCCGACCAGGCCGCCCGCGAGCGAGCCGGCGGGGTCGAGGGCCCAGACGTGGAGCGGGACTTCGCGTTCCGCGGGGGTGCCGCGCAGGGCCGCGAGGACCGGGGAGGCCGCCGTGTTGGTGTCCAGCAGCCGGGTGCGGAGCAGTTCCTGTCGTGCCTTGTCGACTTCCGCCTCGATACGAAACATGCGGCACACCATAAACGCGCCGGACGGCCAGTTCTGTAAATCTCCTTCCGCTGCGTGCCGGTATCCGTACGCTGAGATACGACGCCGGTGGGGGCCGGTGCCGTTCAGGGGGTTCAGTGGTTCGTATCCGAGTCCTGGTCGTGGACGACCACCGCATCTTCGCCGAGTCGCTCGCCGCCGCCCTGGCCGCCGAGCCCGACGTCGAGGTCGCCGCCGCCGGCAGCGGTCCGGCGGCACTGCGGTGTCTGGAGCGGGCCCTCGCCGAGGGCCGCCGCTACGACGTCCTGCTCGTGGACGCCGACCTGGGCGGTAAGCCGACCGGTGGCCGGCCGACGGTGCCCGTCCGGGCGGCGGACGAGGAGGGTCTGGTCGACGGGCTTTCGCTGGTCGCGGGGGTGCGGTCGGCCCAGCCCGCGGTCCGCACCGTCGTCCTCGCCGAGAAGGACGACCCGCGCCGCGCCGCCCTCGCCCTGGGCGCGGGCGCCTGCGGGTGGGTCGCCAAGGACTGCTCCCTGTCCCGGCTGCTCGCGGTGATCCGGGGCGTGCTGCGCGGCGAGACGCATCTGCCGCCCGCCCTGCTGACCGGCGTACTCAAGGAACTGACCGCCGCGCGCAGGCACCGCACCGAGAGCGAACGCCTGGTGGAGTCCCTCACACCCAGGGAGCGGGAGGTGCTGCGCTGCATGGTCGCGGGTCTGGGCCGCAAGGCCGTCGCCGAACGGCTGTATCTCTCCCCGCACACCGTCCGCACCCACATGCAGAACGTCCTCGGCAAGCTCGGCGTCCACTCCACCCTCGCCGCCGTCGCCCTCGCCCGGCGGGCCGGGGTGGGCCCGGTGGACCTAGCCGGGGACGTTGTCGAACGGGGCGGTCAGCTGGCGTAGCAGTCCCGCCAGCTCCGCCCGCTGCGCCCGGGACAGCTCGCCGAGGATGGCCCGCTCCTGCGCCAGCAGCCCCGCGAGGGACTCGTCCGCGCGGTCCCGGCCGGTGTCGGTCAGCCGCACCAGTACACCGCGCCGGTCGCTCGGGTCGGGGAGGCGTTCGACCAGGCCCTTCTTGGCCAGGCGGTCGATCCGGTTGGTCATGGTGCCCGAGGTGACCAGGGTCTGGGTCAGCAGCTGTCCGGGGGAGAGCTGGTACGGCGTGCCCGCGCGCCGCAGCGCCGTCAGCACGTCGAACTCCCAGGGCTCCAACTGGTGTTCCGCGAACGCGAGCCGGCGCGCGCGGTCCAGGTGCCGGGCGAGCCGGCTCACCCGGCTGAGCACTTCCAGCGGCTCCACGTCGAGGTCCGGGCGCTCCCGGCGCCACGCTGCGACCAGCCGATCGACCTCGTCCTCCATGAGATCAGTGTAGTGGTTGTGTCGACATGAAGTCTCTTGGAATCGAGCATCTTTGAGTCGAGTATCTTGACATCAAGATAATGGCGGCGGGAAGGTGGACATCATGACGACACCGACCTGGGACCCCGAGCAGTACCTCCGGCACGCCGGCCACCGCGCCCGCCCCTTCGCCGACCTCCTCGCCCGTGTCCCCGCCCTGCCCGGCGCCCGGCCCCGCATCGCGGACCTCGGCTGCGGCCCCGGCAACGTCACCGCCTCGCTCGCCGGACGCTGGCCCACCGCGCACATCACCGGCTACGACAACTCGCCCGAGATGCTGGACCGCGCCCACACCGAGCACGAGGGCCCCACGGCCGGCGGCGGCCGCCTGGAGTTCGCCCACGCCGACGCCCGCGACTGGACGCCCGAGGAGCCGTACGACCTGATCGTCAGCAATGCCACCCTCCAGTGGGTGCCGGGGCACCTCGACCGGTTCGCCGACTGGATCGCGGCCCTCGCGCCCGGCGGGACCTTCGCCTTCCAGGTGCCGGACAACATCGACGCCCCGCTGCACGCCCTCATGCGCGAACTGGCCGCGGCCCCCCGCTGGAAGGACCGGCTCGCCGGGGTCCTGCGCCGCACCGGCTCGGTGTACGACCCGGGCGTCTACCTGGACCGCCTCGCCCGCCTCGGCTGCGCCCCCGACGTCTGGCACACCACGTACCTCCACGTCCTCGCGGGCGAGGACCCGGTCCTGGACTGGGTGAAGGGCACCGGTCTGCGGCCCGCCCTGACCGCCCTCGCCGACGACCCCGAGGCGCGGGACGCGTTCCTGGCCGAGTACCGGGACCTGCTCCGCGGCGCCTACCCGAGCGCGCCCTACGGCACGGTCCTGCCCTTCCGACGGCTGTTCGCCGTGGCCGTGAAGGGGGCCTGACGATGCTCGTCGCCGTCGATCACGTGCAGCTCGCCGCGCCGCCCGGATCGGAGGACGCCCTGCGCTCGTACTACGTCGGCGTCCTCGGGATGACCGAGGTGCCCAAGCCCCCGGCCCTGGCCGCGCGCGGCGGCTGCTGGTTCGAGACCGGCTCCGTCCGCCTCCACCTCGGCGTCGAGGCCGGCTTCCGGCCCGCCCGGAAGGCCCACCCCGGCCTTGAGGTCCGCGGCATCGAGGGGTACGCCGCCCGGATCGCCGCCCAGGGTGCGCCCGTGACCTGGGACGACAACCTCCCGGGGTATCTGCGCTTCTACTCGCTGGACCCGGTCGGCAACCGGCTGGAGTTCCTGGAGCCGGTCAGGCGGTCCGCCCGGGGTGGGTGACCAGGATGGGGACCACCGCGTCATCGATGACGCGGAGGACGCGGTGGTCGCCGACGCAGGCGGCGGATGTCCGGGCCGTAGGGGTCGAGTCGGCCGGGCGAGGCGTCTCGGCGAGCTGGTCGACGGCCCGTGAACACGGACGCGAGCCCGGCCGGGTCGTCCTCGACCGCAGGGCCTGGTCCGTGGCGCCCGGCTCCCAGGCGACGCGACAGGTCACGGACACAGCCCCGGCAACGAGACCACCGGGCCGGGAGCGGGCGGCGCCGATCGCGGTCTGAAGTACGCGGTCATGAATCCGCAAGGGGAACCGGAGGGACCACTGGTGTCACCTTCCCCCGTGGACCTCAGCTTTTCCGGTGGCCTATCAGCCGCGGCCGCTGCTCCAGCCCGTCCAGGCCGTGCCACGCCAGGTTCACCAGGTGTGCGGCCACCTCCGCCTTCTTCGGGCGGCGGACGTCCAGCCACCACTGGCCCGTCAGGGCGACCATGCCGACCAGGGCCTGGGCGTAGAGGGGGGCGAGCTTGGGGTCGAAGCCGCGGGACTTGAACTCGCGGCCCAGGATGTCCTCCACCTGCGTGGCGATGTCGGAGATCAGGGACGCGAAGGACCCCGTCGACTGCGGGATCGGCGAGTCGCGGACGAGGATGCGGAAACCGTCCGTGTACTCCTCGATGTAGTCGAGCAGCGCGAACGCCGCCTGCTCGCACAGTTCACGCGGATGGCCGGCCGTCAGCGAACTGGTCACCATGTCGAGCAGCCGGCGCATCTCACGGTCGACCACCACCGCGTACAGCCCCTCCTTGCCGCCGAAGTGCTCGTACACCACCGGCTTGGAGACCCCGGCCTTCGCCGCGATCTCCTCCACCGACGTGCCCTCGAAGCCCTTCGCCGCGAAGAGGGTGCGACCGATCTCCAGCAGCTGCTGGCGGCGCTCGGCACCGGTCATACGGGTCCGGCGGGTCCGCCGCTGCTTGTCGGTTCCTGGACTGGTGCTGCTGGAATCGGTCGCCACGGCGTCAATCATGCCGCCTCGGCGGTCTCCTTCCGGCGTCGGGAGCCGCCATCCACGTCGTTACGGCGCGAATCGATACGCGAGCGTGACGGCCAGCGCACGTCGTACGCCCAGCCCAGCCGCTCGAAGATCCGGATGAACCGGGCCGAGGAGTCGATCTGCCCCCGCATCACCCCGTGCCGCGCCGAGGTCGGGTCGGCGTGGTGCAGGTTGTGCCAGGACTCGCCGCACGACAGCACCGCCAGCCACCACACGTTGCCCGAACGGTCCCGCGACTTGAACGGACGCTTGCCCACCGCGTGGCAGATCGAGTTGATCGACCACGTCACATGGTGCAGCAACGCCACCCGGACGAGTGACCCCCAGAAGAACGCGGTGACCGCGCCCCACCAGGACATCGTCACCAGACCGCCGATCAGCGCGGGCAGCAGCAGGGACACCGCCGTCCACAGCACGAACTGCCGGGAGACCGCCCGCAGCGCGGGGTCCTTGATCAGATCGGGTGCGTACTTCTCCTGCGGCGTCTGCTCCTCGTCGAACATCCAGCCGATGTGCGCCCACCACAGGCCCTTGATCAGCGCCGGCACCGTCTCGCCGTACTTCCACGGGGAGTGCGGGTCCCCCTCCGCGTCGGAGAACTTGTGGTGCTTGCGGTGATCGGCCACCCAGCGCACCAGCGGCCCCTCCACCGCCATCGACCCCATGATCGCCAGCGCGATCCGCAGCGGCCGCTTCGCCTTGAACGAACCGTGGGTGAAATACCGGTGGAAACCGATCGTGATGCCATGGCACCCGAGGTAGTAGAAGAACACCAGCAGGCCCACGTCGAGCCAGCTCACCCCCCAACCCCAGGCCAGCGGCACCGCGGCCACCAGCGCCAGGAACGGCACGGTGATGAAGAGCAGCAGTGTGATCTGCTCGATCGACCGCTTCTGCTCACCGCCCAGCGTGGCCAGAGGAGTGGAAGTGTCGGTGGCCTCGCGGGCTTCTTCGATCACATCGGAGTGTGAGGTCATGCGCGTCCCCTGTGGGGTCGAGGGTCGGGGGTGGGCGCCGGGCCACCGGAACCGGACGCGGGGAGTCCGTTCGTCCCTACGGTTCCGTAACCTACGGCGTCGTAAGTATGGCAGCGTGTCGGGCGGCGGCAAGAGCCCGAGAGCCTGCGCGTCTCCATCGACACCTATCCTTGGAATCGGTCGGACAGCGCGGTCCGCTGAAGTTTCCTTCCCGGACGCTCCGGCCCGCATGCGGCACCAGGCCGCGCGGCAGACGGCCGGGTTTCCACCCAGCTGAGCTTCAACACTGCAAGGAGCCGCACCTGTGAGCAGTGCCGACGACCAGACCACCACGACCGGCAGCGAGCTGCGCGCCGACATCCGCCGCCTGGGTGATCTCCTCGGAGAGACCCTCGTACGGCAGGAAGGCCCCGAGCTCCTCGAACTGGTCGAGAAGGTCCGCCGCCTCACCCGCGAGGACGGCGAGGCCGCCGCCGAGCTGCTGCGAGGCACCGAACTGGAGACCGCGGCCAAGCTGGTGCGCGCCTTCTCCACCTACTTCCACCTCGCCAACATCACCGAACAGGTGCACCGGGGCCGCGAACTGCGCGCCAGGCGCGCCGCCGAGGGCGGCCTCATCGCCCGTACGGCCGACCGCCTCAAGGACGCCGACCCCGAACACCTGCGGGGAACCGTCCACCACCTCAACGTGCGGCCCGTCTTCACGGCGCACCCCACCGAGGCGGCCCGCCGCTCCGTCCTCAACAAGCTCCGGCGCATCGCGGCCCTCCTGGACACCCCCGTCCTGGACTCCGACCGCCGCCGCCACGACATCCGCCTCGCCGAGAACATCGACCTCGTCTGGCAGACCGACGAACTGCGCGTCGTACGTCCCGAACCCGCCGACGAGGCCCGCAACGCCATCTACTACCTGGACGAACTCCACGCCGAGGCCGTCGGCGACGTCCTGGAGGACCTCACCGCGGAGCTGGAGCGCGTCGGCGTCAAGCTCCCCGACGACACCCGCCCCCTCACCTTCGGCACCTGGATCGGCGGCGACCGCGACGGCAACCCCAACGTCACCCCGCAGGTCACCTGGGACGTCCTCATCCTCCAGCACGAACACGGCATCAACGACGCCCTGGAGATGATCGACGAACTGCGCGGTCTCCTCTCCAACTCCATCCGCTACACCGGAGCCACCGAGGAACTCCTCGACTCCCTGCGCGCCGATCTCGACCGGCTGCCCGAGATCAGCCCCCGCTACAAGCGCCTCAACGCAGAGGAGCCCTACCGGCTCAAGGCCACCTGCATCCGGCAGAAGCTGGAGAACACCAAGCAGCGCCTCGCCAGAGGCACCTCCCACGAGGAAGGCCGCGACTACCTCGGCACCGGCGAACTCCTCGCCGACCTGCGTCTCATCCAGACCTCCCTGAGGCAGCACCGCGGCGCGCTCTTCGCCGACGGCCGCCTCTCCCGCACCATCCGCACCCTCGCCGCCTTCGGCCTCCAGCTCGCCACCATGGACGTCCGCGAACACGCCGACGCCCACCACCACGCCCTCGGCCAGTTGTTCGACCGGCTCGGCGAGGAGTCCTGGCGCTACGCCGACATGCCCCGCGACTACCGCACCAAGCTCCTCGCCAAGGAACTGCGCTCGCGCCGGCCCCTCGCCCCCACCCCGGCCCCCGTCGACGCCGCCGCCGCCAAGACCCTCGGCGTCTTCGGCACCGTCAAGAAGGCCCTCGACGTCTTCGGCCCCGAGGTCATCGAGTCCTACATCATCTCCATGTGCCAGGGCGCCGACGACGTCTTCGCCGCCGCCGTCCTCGCCCGCGAGGCCGGCCTCGTCGACCTGCACGCCGGCTGGGCCAAGATCGGCATCGTCCCCCTCCTGGAGACCACCGACGAACTGCGCGCCGCCGACACCATCCTGGAGGACATGCTCTCCGACCCGTCCTACCGGCGCCTGGTCGCGCTGCGCGGCGACGTCCAGGAGGTCATGCTCGGCTACTCCGACTCCTCCAAGTTCGGCGGCATCACCACCAGCCAGTGGGAGATCCACCGCGCCCAGCGCCGGCTGCGCGACGTCGCCCACCGCTACGGCGTGCGCCTGCGCCTCTTCCATGGCCGCGGCGGCACCGTCGGCCGCGGCGGCGGCCCCTCCCACGACGCCATCCTCGCCCAGCCCTGGGGCACCCTCGAAGGCGAGATCAAGGTCACCGAACAGGGCGAGGTCATCTCCGACAAGTACCTCATCCCCGCGCTGGCCCGGGAGAACCTGGAACTCACCGTCGCCGCCACGCTCCAGGCCTCCGCCCTGCACACCGCGCCCCGCCAGTCCGACGAGGCCCTCGCCCGCTGGGACGCCGCCATGGACGTCGTCTCCGACGCCGCCCACGCCGCCTACCGCCGCCTGGTCGAGGACCCCGACCTGCCCGCCTACTTCTTCGCCTCCACCCCCGTCGACCAGCTCGCCGACCTGCACCTGGGCTCCCGGCCCTCACGACGCCCCGACTCGGGCGCCGGGCTCGACGGACTGCGGGCCATCCCGTGGGTGTTCGGCTGGACCCAGTCCCGCCAGATCGTCCCCGGCTGGTTCGGCGTCGGCTCCGGACTCAAGGCCCTGCGCGAAGCGGGCCTCGACACCGTCCTCGCCGAGATGCACGAACAGTGGCACTTCTTCCGCAACTTCGTCTCCAACGTCGAGATGACCCTCGCCAAGACCGACCTGCGGATCGCCCGGCACTACGTCGACACGCTCGTCCCCGACGACCTCAAGCACGTGTTCGACACCATCGAGGCCGAACACCGGCTCACCGTCCACGAGGTCCTGCGCATCACCGGCGAGCGTGAACTCCTCGACGCCCAGCCCGTCCTCAAGCAGACCTTCGCCATCCGCGACGCCTACCTGGACCCCATCTCCTACCTCCAGGTCGCCCTGCTCAAGCGCCAGCGCGACGAGGCCGCGACCGGCGCCGAACCCGACCCGCTGCTCGCCCGCGCCCTGCTCCTCACCGTCAACGGCGTGGCGGCCGGCCTGCGCAACACCGGCTGATCCCCTGACGAAAAGGGTGCCCCCGGGGTCCTACGACCCGGGGGCACCCTCTTTCCGAAGACTCACCGCACCGCGACGAACGCCGCCGTCAACAGGCCGAGCCCCGACAGCCCCAGCCCCCACGCCACCCGCGTCAGCCGCATCCCGCCCGCGACCACCACCGAGGCCAGCAACAACGCCCCGCCCAGCGGCACCCAGGCGTAGAGAATCCCCGCCGGACCCGAACGCAGCGCGTCCGAACCGCCCGGCTTCAGCACCACGTCGTACGTGCCACCCCTGCGCACCGCGACCGTCTCCGCGAGCCGCACCCGCGCACGGGCCCGCGCCCCCGCCGACGACGGCGTGAACGGCCCGCTGCACGTCCCGTCCGCACACGCGGTCACCCGCACCGTGCCCTGCTCCCGGCCCTTGGTCAGCAGCACGTGCTGGGCGTTTCCCCAGGAACCCCACACCCCCGCGAACACGATCAGCGCGGCGAGGGCGCCCATCACCGCGACCCGCCCGAACCGCAACGCGGACACGGACGCCTGGACAGCGGAACGGGAGGCGGTGGCAGGCATGGCCGGGATCATTGGCCATACCCCCGCGACCGGTCAACTCCGCCGGGCGGCATAGCCGTACAAGTCGGGAGTCGGCGGGTCCGTGTCAGAGGAGTCAGGAGTTGTACGTGCTCTGCGCCCGCTCCAGACCCTCGATCACCAGACTCTCCACCGCGTCCGCCGCACGGTCCACGAAGTAGTCCAGCTCCTTGCGCTCCGACGAGGAGAAGTCCTTCAGCACGAAGTCCGCCACCTGCATACGGCCCGGAGGGCGGCCGATCCCGAACCGGACCCGGTGGTAGTCCGCGCCCATCGCCTTCGTCATCGACTTCAGGCCGTTGTGCCCGTTGTCCCCGCCGCCCAGCTTCAGCCGCAGCGTGCCGTAGTCGATGTCCAGCTCGTCGTGCACGGCCACGATGTTCGCCACCGGCACCTTGTAGAAGTCCTTCAACGCGTTCACCGGCCCGCCGGACAGGTTCATGTACGACATCGGCTTCGCCAGGATCACCCGGCGGTTCGCGGGACCCGCGGGACCGATCCGGCCCTCCAGCACCTGCGCCTGCGCCTTCCCCGCCCGCTTGAACTTCCCCCCGATCCGCTGCGCGAGCAGGTCCACCACCATGAAGCCGACGTTGTGCCGGTTCATCGCGTACTCCGGCCCGGGGTTCCCGAGCCCGACAACCAGCCAGGGGGTGCTGGCGGGGGTGGTCACGTCCATGTCTCCTTGATACGCGCCAGCCGCCGCTCCCCGCGAGGGAGAGCGGCGGCTGAAACAGATGTTGACGAAGCCGAGGCTCAGGCCTCCGCGGCCGCTTCGCCCTCGGCGGCCTCTTCGCCCTCGGTCTCCTCGGCCTGCGCCTGGAGGACCTGCAGGACGACCGCGTCCTCCTCGACGGCCAGGGCGACGCCGCTCGGCAGCGTGATGTCCTTGGCGTGGATGGAGGCACCGGCCTCAAGGCCCTCGATGGAGACGGTCACCGACTCCGGGATGTGCGTGGCCTCGGCCTCGACCGGCAGCGCGACCAGGACGTGCTCCAGCAGGTTGCCACCCGGGGCCAGCTCGCCCTCGGTGTGCACCGGGATCTCGACCGTGACCTTCTCGCCGCGCTTGACCAGCAGCAGGTCGAC
This sequence comes from Streptomyces hygroscopicus subsp. hygroscopicus, assembly GCF_030269125.1. Classification (GTDB taxonomy): domain Bacteria; phylum Actinomycetota; class Actinomycetes; order Streptomycetales; family Streptomycetaceae; genus Streptomyces; species Streptomyces hygroscopicus_C. Next base: position 58,979 of record NZ_BSSM01000025.1, read on the forward strand.
GTGCTCCAGGAAGCCCTTCAGCGGGTCGCGCTGCACGGACTTCGGGATCGCCAGCTCGTTGGTCTTGCCGTCGATGTCCAGGGAGATCAGGACGTTCGGCGTACGCAGCGCCATCAGCAGCTCGTGGCCCGGCAGGGTCAGGTGCAGCGGGTCGGAGCCGTGGCCGTACAGGACACCCGGAACCTTGTTGTCGCGGCGGATGCGGCGGGCCGCACCCTTGCCGAACTCGGTGCGGGACTCGGCGGCGATCTTCACCTCGGACATGTGGATCACTCCTCGTAGAAACTCGAACGGACGTGGTCACCCGGCCACGAACGGCCTGCTACGAAGAGCGCGTCGATAACGGACCGCCGTACGCACGCGTACGGCCTCCCTCGCCGAGCAACTCCAGAAGTCTACCCGGACCGGGAGGCCGTACCAAAAGGATCTTCGGCTAGCCGCGACGGCCGACCCGCAGAAACCTCACTGCTCGTCGAAGAGGCTGGTCACCGAACCATCCTCGAACACCTCACGCACCGCGCTCGCGATCGTCGGAGCGATCGACAGCACCGTGATCTTGTCCAGATCCCGGCCCAGCTCCGCCGGCGTCGGCAGCGTGTTCGTGAACACGAACTCGCTCACCCGCGAGTTCTTCAGCCGGTCCGCCGCCGGACCCGACAGCACACCGTGCGTCGCCGTCACGATGACATCCTCCGCACCGTGCGCGAACAGCGCGTCCGCGGCGGCGCAGATCGTGCCACCGGTGTCGATCATGTCGTCCACCAGCACGCACACGCGGCCCTTGACCTCACCCACGACCTCGTGGACGGTCACCTGGTTCGCCACGTCCTTGTCCCGGCGCTTGTGCACGATCGCCAGCGGCGCGCCCAGCCGGTCGCACCACCGGTCCGCCACCCGCACCCGGCCCGCGTCCGGCGAGACCACCGTCAGCTTGTTCCGGTCCACCTGCTCGCCCACGTAGTCCGCCAGCAGCGGCAGCGCGAAGAGGTGGTCCACCGGACCGTCGAAGAAGCCCTGGATCTGGTCCGTGTGCAGATCCACGGTCAGGATCCGGTCGGCACCCGCGGTCTTCATCAGATCCGCGATCAGCCGCGCCGAGATCGGTTCACGGCCGCGGTGCTTCTTGTCCTGCCGCGCGTAACCGTAGAACGGCACGATCACCGTGATGGAACGAGCCGACGCGCGCTTCAGCGCGTCGATCATGATCAGCTGCTCCATGATCCACTTGTTGATCGGAGCCGTGTGGCTCTGGATCAGGAAGCAGTCCGCACCACGCGCCGACTCCTGGTAACGAACGTAGATCTCACCGTTGGCGAAATCGAAGGCCTTCGTCGGGACGACCCCGACACCCAACTGCTGGGCGACCTCCTCGGCAAGCTCGGGGTGGGCGCGGCCGGAGAAGAACATCATCTTCTTCTCGCCGGTCGTCTTGATCCCGGTCACAGCACTGTCTCCTCAGAGGTTGTCTCAGCCCAGCCGACTGCTCGAACCGGCCTCCCGTCCGAGCGTGAGAAGCCGAATCAACTGGTAGGGGTGCGGGTGCACACGTGCGGATGTGCACTTATCACGGTACGCCGACTTTGACGTACTCGTTTCCGGTCAGTCCCCGGCACCGCGCTGCCGGGAGGCATCCTCGGCCGCCTTCGCCGCCGCGCTGCCCGGCCGCTTCCGGGCCACCCAACCCTCGATATTCCGCTGCTGACCACGGGCCACGGCCAGCGAACCGGGCGGCACGTCCTTCGTGATCACGGACCCGGCGGCGGTGTACGCACCGTCCCCGACCGTGACAGGCGCCACAAACATGTTGTCCGAACCCGTACGGCAATGCGACCCGATCGTGGTGTGGTGCTTGTCCTGGCCGTCGTAGTTCACGAACACGCTCGCCGCTCCGATGTTCGTGAACTCACCGATCGTCGCGTCCCCCACGTACGACAGGTGCGGCACCTTCGTGCCCTCGCCGATCCGCGCGTTCTTCGTCTCGACGTACGTCCCGATCTTGCCCTTCGCGCCGAGCCGCGTCCCCGGCCGCAGATACGCGTACGGCCCCACGCTCGCCTCCGCGCCCACCACGGCGCCGTCGGACACGGTGTTGTCCACCCGCGCGCCCGCGCCCACCCTGGTGTCCTTCAGCCGGCTGTTCGGGCCGACCTCCGCGCCCTCCGCGAGATGCGTGGCGCCGGTCAGCTGCGTGCCCGGGTGCACCACCGCGTCCCGCTCGAACGTCACGGTCACGTCCACCCACGTCGTCGCCGGGTCCACGACGGTGACGCCGTCCAGCATCGCCCGGGTCAGCAGCCGGTCGTTCAGGACCCGGCGGGCCTCCGCCAGCTGCACCCGGTTGTTGATCCCGGCGATCTCCCGGTGGTCGGCCGCCACCGAGGCGCCGACCCGGTGCCCGGCCTCGCGCAGGATCCCCAGCACGTCGGTGAGGTACTCCTCGCCCTGGCTGTTGTTCCTGCGCACCTTCGTCAGCGCGTCCGCCAGCAGCCGGCCGTCGAACGCGAACACCCCGCTGTTGATCTCCCGGATCGCCCGCTGGGCCTCGTTCGCGTCCTTGTGCTCCACGATCGCGGTCACCGCGCCCGACGCCTCGTCCCGCACGATCCGGCCGTAGCCGGTCGCGTCCGGCACCTCGGCGGTCAGCACGGTCACGGCGTTGCCGTCGGCCTGGTGGGTCTCGGCGAGCCGCCGCAGGGTCTCGCCGGTGAGCAGCGGGGTGTCCCCGCAGACCACGACGACGGTCCCCGTCACGGCCCCGCCCAGCTCCTCCAGACCCGTCCGTACGGCGTGCCCGGTGCCGTTCTGCTGCTCCTGCACGGCGGTACGGGCGGCCGGGTCGGTCTCCGCCAGGTGCGCGGTGACCTGCTCACGGGCGTGGCCGACGACGACGACCAGGTTCTCGGGCTTCAACTCGCGGGCGGCGGCGAGCACATGGCCCACCAGGGAGCGGCCGCAGATCTGGTGCAGCACCTTGGGTGTGGCCGACTTCATACGGGTGCCCTCACCCGCTGCGAGAACGACGACGGCTGCCGGGCGGATGGCACTCACGGTTTGCCCTTCGGCTCTGAGGGTGGGAACAGCCGCAGGATACCGGGGCGGGGTTGGGGGGATATGGGGGCGGGCCCCGACGGGGCGGTTCGCCGGTCAGGGCCCGAACGCGGGTCTTGTGTGCTGTGGGCTCCCGGAGAAGGATTCGAACCCTCATTCAACGGACCAAAACCGTTTGTCCTGCCCTTAGACGATCCGGGACTGTTCGCGCCTTAGGGCCGATTCGGTTGATCGGCTTCGTGCGCGGCCTCCACTATGCCGTACCAAGACCCTTCGATGCGACGGTACAAGTCGGCACCTTTCAGGACTTTGATCACGAGACATCCGCGGTAGTCGTCGCCGGTGTTCTTGCGGACCGTCTTGGGGTTGTGCTTCTTGAGGGCCGTCTTGTTGAAGGAGGACGGGGCGGCGCCGACGAGCTCCGCCCAGTAGCGCTCGGCCCCGCACACGTCCGCACTCTCGTGGATCATCACGGTGAACTTCAACCGCTCGGGCTCGACCTCGAGAAGGTGCAGCCAGGCGAGGTAGACCCTGATCATGCCGGGGTCGCTGTTGACGAAGGTGACGTTCTCACGGCGGTCGTATGGCTTGTCCTTGCCGCCCTCGGCCCAGTACAGGCCTACGCCCACCAGGAACAGCTCGCGGGCCGACAGGGCGCCGATCGCCAGTCGGGCCTCCTCCTTGGTGCGCCGGCGCTCCTCGTCGCGGATGCGCAGTGTCTGCTCCCAGCCCTTGCGGGCGATCGCCGAGGCCTCTTCGGGGCTGCGTCTGCGTTCGGGCCTCGGCAGATCCCGTACCCACAGGGAAACCGAGCTGCGCGAGCAGCCCAGTTCCGCTTCGATCTGGTCGTAGGTTCGGCCCTGGAGCCGTAGCTCTCGGGCCCGCTCCCGGAGGTCGTCCTTGGCGTTCGGGCGCTTGGTCCGGGCGGGTGGGGGTTCGCCCTCGACCAGTTGGTTGAGGATGTCGTTGTTGAAGATCTTCAGCTGGTCGCGGATCTGCCGGAGGCTCAGCCCCGCCCGTCGCAGCGCCACCGCCCGCTCCCGCAGCCCCTCGAAGTCGGCGTATGTGCCGTGGGTGTGTCCCATGGGCATACCGTCCGTACGGAATGAGAGGTTCCGGAGTCGAACGCGGCAAGTTCACCAGTTCGAGGGATGGTGGGAGGTTTCGACGTGGTTCGGTTACGCAGCGTGGTGTGTGGAGGTAGGCGAAAGTCACCGGAAAAGCCGCACCCGTCGCCCGTAGGCTGGGCGCATGACCATGACGGGGGAAGAGCACGCCAGGGCGCTGACCGGCCCTTGGTGGTGGCCACGCCGGCGCAGCGCCGTGTTCGACGGCTGCCTCGCGCTGGCGTCCGCGCTGGAGTGCGGCGCGGAGGGGATCGGTTTCGCCCGGGACGCGGGGATCCCGCTCTGGGCGGGCGTCCTGTTCGGTGTGGCGGCCGGCGCGGTGCTGCTGGTGCGGCGCAAGTGGCCGGTCGCCGTGGTGCTGGTGGCGATCGCGGTGACCCCGGCGCAGATGGGTTTCCTGCTGGGCATCGTCGGCCTGTACACGCTGGCCGCCGCGGAGGTGCCGCGGCGGGTGATCGGCGCGCTGGCGGGGATGACGCTGGCGGGTACGGCGGTGGTGACGTTCGTACGGGTGCGGCAGGACATGGCGCGGGGCGATCTGACGCTCGGTGACTGGTTCGTGCCGTTCGCCGCGGTGGCGACGGCGCTGGGGCTGACGGCTCCGCCGGTGCTGCTGGGGCTGTACGTGGGGGCGCGGCGGCGGTTGATGGAGAGTCTGCGGGAGCGGGCGGACAGTCTGGAGCGGGAGCTTCAGCTGCTCGCGGAGCGGGCCGAGGAGCGGGCCGAGTGGGCGCGCAACGAGGAGCGGACGCGGATCGCGCGGGAGATGCACGACGTGGTCGCGCACCGGGTGAGTCTGATGGTGGTGCACGCGGCGGCGTTGCAGGCGGTGGCCCGGAAGGATCCGGAGAAGGCGGTGCGCAACGCGGCGCTGGTGGGGGACATGGGCCGGCAGGCGTTGACGGAGTTGCGGGAGATGCTCGGGGTGCTGCGGGCGGGGGAGGCGGACCAGGTCGCGGGCCGGCGGGGGGCGGGGGTGCCGCTGGTGTCGGTGGGGGAGGCGGCGGCCGCGGCCGCGGCGGCGGCCTCGCGGGTGGTGGAGGAGGCCGGTGAGGGGCCGTGCCTGTCGGAGCTGGACGAGCTGGTGGGGCAGTCCGCGGCGGCGGGGATGGTCGTGGAGCTGTCGGTGGAGGGGGAGGTGCGGGCGTATGCGGCGGAGGTGGAGCAGACGGCGTACCGGGTGGTGCAGGAGGCGTTGACGAACGTGCACAAGCATGCGGCGGGGGCGAAGACGCACGTGCGGTTGGCGCATCGGGTGGCGGAGATCGCGATGCAGGTGGAGAACGAGCCCCCGACGGAATCGGGTTCCGCCTCGGCGGCGGGCCTGCCGTCGGGCGGCAACGGCCTGCTGGGCATGCGGGAACGGGTCCTGGCCCTGGGCGGAGTCTTCGTCTCGGGCCCGACGGACGCGGGGGGCTTCCGTGTGTCGGCGGTGATCCCGGCGGCGTAGGGCCGTGCCGCTGTCGGCTCGGTGTCGCGGCTCGGTGTCGGCTCGGGGCGGGCCGCGGCGGGGAAGGTTTCGTCTCGGGGCCGGTTCCGGCCCCGGATCAGGGTGGCGCCGGTCTTGCGTCGGGGCGGGTGCCCGGACCCGGCTTTTTGGCGGCCGGGCGTGCGGCTGCGCCCGTCTCGGTTCGGCTGGGTGGGAGGGTGTGTCGGACGTGGCTCGGTGCGGCTGGGTGTGAGGCTGTGTCGGGATCGCCTCAACTCGCCGCGACTTGCGTCGACTCGGTTCGGCTCGGTGTGAGGCTGCGCCCGTCTCGTCTCGCCTCGGTGTGAGGCTGTGCCGGACTAGCCCCGGTGTGGCTGGGTGTGTGGCTGCGCCCGTCTCGTCTCGCCTCGCCCCGGCTCCGCTGGCCGGCCGATTCCGGTCCTGGTGAGGCGCAGGGCCGTGCCGGGTCGGTCCTTCGCCGCTTCGGCGTCGGGCTCGGCAGGTGCCCGGGACCGGGCTGGCCCCGCTCCGGCGCTCGGGCCGGCCCGGTGCGGGCCTCGTCACCGCGCCCGGCCGTGTGTCGGAGCGGGGCCCTGCCCTGGTCCGGCGTCGGCCTGTGTCGGGGCCCGGCGTCGGCTCCGTCCTCTTCTTCGGCCCTCGTCCCCGCCGCGCTCGTCCCTGGCGCGCCCCCTTCCCGCGCCGTCTCTCCGCGCTCAGCCCGCTGTCAGCCGGACCGGCTCTATCCCCGTGATCAGCGTGGCCAGGGCGTGGTCGATGTCCGGTCCGAGATACCAGTCGCCGGTGTGGTCGAGGGCGTAGACGCGGCCCTCGGTGTCGATGGCGAGGGCGGCGGCGGTGTCGGTCTCGGTGCCGAGGGGGCAGAGTTCGGTGCCGAGGGCGCGGCCGAGGTCGCCGAGGGTGCGGGCGAGGTGGCGGCCGTGGAGGGGGTCGAGGTGGAGCGCGGCGGGGGCGATCTGCCGGCCGCTGCCGCCGGGGGCGATGCGCAGGCCGCCGAATTCGGCCCAGGCCTCGACGGCGGCGGGGAAGACGGTGTGCCGGTGCCCGGCGGGTGAGGTGTGTTCGCGCAGGGTGTCGGCCCAGATCTCGGCCTGTCTTATGTCCCAGCGTCCGGGTTGCCAGCCGGCGGCGCGCAGGGCGGCGTCGACGGGGACGGGGAAGCGCGTGGTCGAGGTGCGGTCGGGGTGCATCTGCCCTTCGTTCGTCGTGCTGGTGGGTGGTGCGAGGGTGCTCGCGCGGTCGGTCCGGTGGTCAGGCGGTGGTGGGATCGACGACGCGGACGCCGAAGTGGGCGGTGAGCGCGCTGCAGGCCCGGCAGGGCGTGGCGAAGCTGCCGTGCAGGGGGTCGCCGTCCTCGCGTATGCGGCGGGCGGTGAGCTTGGCGTGTTTGAGGGCCTTGCGGGCCTCGCCGTTCGTCATGGGTCTGCGGGAGGCGCGCTTGCTGCGGGTGGCGTCGGCGGCGGCGAGGTGCCGGGAGATGAGGATGGTCTCGGCGCAGCGGCCGGTGAAGCGGTCGCGTTGGCTGCTGGGGAGGGTGTCGAGGAAGTCCTGGACGAGGGGGTGCAGGGCGGGGGGTTCCTCGCCGCGGGCGGCTGTGCCGGTGAGGGTGGTGCCGTGTACCGAGAGGGCGGCGGCGACGGTGGGCAGGATGCCGTCGCGGCGTTGCCGGAGGACGGGTACGGGGGGCGCCTCGGTGCCGCTCCAGTCGATGCGCGGGTCGCCGGCGCGCACGTCGGTACCTCCGGTCTGCAAGGTATTCATGTTGGCTTTCCCTCCCCGGGCTGTCCCCCGAAGGACACAGGGTGCCAAATGCCGTGGGTCGCGTGGAAGCTGGGGCGGTGCGACACGCCCGTGAGGGGTGGGGGCCGTCACGGTGGGGTGACGGCTGGTCACGGAGGCGGCTGACGGACGCGGGTGGCGGTGGTGGTGTGCGGGGTGGGGGCACGGTGGGCCGGTGACCGGGGTTCGGGTACCGCTTAGGCTGTCGGCATCCGTGATGGACACCGCCGTTCAGGCCCAAGAGAACGCCCAGGGGGCAACCGCCATGACGACAGGTCGGCTCGGGCTGGGGACACCTCCCGGCCGCCAGGGGGGACAGGCCGTGCCGCCGAACGCGGCGTACGCCGGGCAGGTCGTGCACTTCCCGGACCCGGTGCGGGCGGCGCGCCACCCGAGAGGGGTACGGGTCGACGAGCACGGTTTTCCGGACTTCTCTCCCTATGCGCGCGCGGCGGTGGAGATCGCGGAGCCGCCGGACGGTTTCGGCGTCGACGAGTTGCGGCTGACGGACTACGTGTCGGCGAACGCGGCGCTGGCGGCGGCGGGGCACGAGTGGTGGGACACGGTGCCGGACGTCGCGACGCCGCACGGCTGGACGTGGCATCACGTGGCGGGCACGCGGCGGCTGGAGCTGGTTCCGGTCGATGTGAAGGCGTTGCTGCGGCATCACGGCGGGATCGCGACGGCGCCGGTGGACCACGGCAAGCGGGGTACGCGGCCGTTGCAGGAGACGCGGCCCGCGCACTTCGGTCTGCCGAAGTCGGGTGTGGCGGTGACCGAGTCGCAGGTGCAGGGCGTCGAGGAGGATCTGGGGTACCGGCTGCCGGGTGCCTACCGCGACTTCCTGAAGGCGGCGGGCGGTTGCGCCCCGGTGGGGACGGCGTTGGACGCCGAGCTGGGGCTGCTGGTGGACCAGCCGTTCTTCACGGTGCGGGACGAGGCCGCGGTCAACGACCTCGTGTACGTGAACAAGTGCCTGCGCGACCATCTGACGAAGGACTACCTCGGGGTGGCCTTCGTGCAGGGCGGGTTGCTCGCGGTGAAGGTGAAGGGCGAGCGGCTCGGCTCGGTGTGGTTCTGCGCGTACGACGATGTGCGGGACGTGGACCCGTCGTGGCCGCCGGCGGAGCGGGTGGAGCGTCTGCTGCTGCCGTGCGGTGACGACTTCGACGCCTTCCTGTCGCGGCTGGCGGGTAATCCGCCGGAGTTGGAGACGGTGGCGAACCTGATGGTGGACGGCGGTTTCGCGCGTGCCGTCCCGGTGTCTTCCGGCCCGGTGGGAGAGTGAGCTGACGGCGATGGTGACGTACGCGCAGGCGCAGGAGCGCGCCGAGGAGTGGATCAACGGTGACGTGCCCGCGTACCAGCACCGTGAGGTGCGGGTGCGGGAGTTCGAGCTGGGGTTCGTGGTGTGGGGCGAGGACCGGGCGGAGGGGCCGCGTTCGGACGCGGGCGCCCAGCGGCTGGTCATCGCTCGGGACAGCGGGGAGGCCACGCTGTGGCCGGCGCTGCCGGTGGGTGAGGTGATCCGCCGGTACGAGGAGGAGTACGGCCGCCCCGACGGGCCCGAGGACGCGGTGCCGGCGCCGGCCGCGGCGCGGGTGGACCTGAACCAGACGTCGTTCCTGCTGACTCCTCCGGAGTGGTTGCAGGAGGCGGCGGACAAGATGGGGATAGGGGAGCGGCGGCAGCCGGTCGCGGATTCCGGGGTCTCCGAGGGTGCGGGTGTTCCGGTCGCGGACTCCGGTGTTTCCGGGGGTGCGGGTGTTCCGGTCGCGGATTCCGGTGTTTCCGGGGGTGCGGGTGTTCCGGCCGAGGGCTCCGGTGCATTCGCGGGTGCCGGTCCTGCGGCCGGGGGTGGGCTGGCGCAGACGCAGGCAGGGCCTTCGTTCGCTCCGGCTGCTCCTACAGCTGCCCCGACGCCTCCTCCCGCTCCGGTTCCCGCTCCGGTTCCCGCGGATGTGCCCGCCGGGGCGACCCCGTGGGCGGGTACGGACACGAACGGGGGCGCCGGTGAGGACGACGACCGTTCGGTGCCGTTGCCCGCGACGGTGTTCGCGCCGCCGCTCGGCGGTTCGGACGACGACGCGTCGAAGCCGCCGGTCTCCGTGCCGGACGCGAAGACGGCGTTGATGTCGGGTGGCAGCCAGCTGCCGCGCACGGCGGTCGCTCCGGCGCTCGACCTGCCGAACCCGCCGGGCGCGCAGGGTGGTTCGCCCGGCCCCGGTGGTGCGCCCGGCGCGCCGACGGGGAGCACTCCGCCTCCGATTCCCGGTGCGCCGATCCTCGGCACGCCGCCCCCGCCGCCGGTTCCGGGTGCCCCGGCCTACGGGTACCCGCAGGCACCGGCGGGCCCCGGCACCCCGCCGCCGGGCGGCGCGCCCGCTCCGGGCGCCCCCGTGCACGGCTATCCGCAGGGGCCCGGCGCCGCGCCCGTGCCGCCGGGCGGCACTCCGCCGCCGGGTGTTCCGCCGCAGGCCCACCCGCAGGCGCCGGGCGGTCCGCACGCGCCGCAGCCTCCGGTGGGTCCGGGCGGCGCGGGTGCGTCCGAGCGCCGGCTCGCGCCGAACGCCGGGGACATCGCCGATGCCGCGACGAGCAAGGCCGCGCCGCCGCCGAGGAAGGCGCGCGGCGGGGTGGGCGTGCCGCCTCCGCCGCCGGGTGCGCCGGGTACGCCGGGCGCGCACCCGGGGAGCGCGCCGCCACCGCCTCCGCCGGGCGCGTCGTCGGGCGGCGGGTACGTGCCGACGCGTCTCGTGTCCGCGATCGACCCGGAGGGGCTTGAGGGGCAGGACGGTACGGCGGCCGGCCCGGGTGCGCCGGGTGCTCCCCAGCCGCCCGCGACGCCTCCGGGCGACGTGCACCACGCGGCCACGATGCTGGCCGACCCGGCACGGATGGGCCCCGGCGCGCCCCAGCCTCCGGCGGCCCCGGGCGTGCCCGGTGTTCCGGGCGCCCCCGGCATGCCCCCCGCCCCGGGCGGCGTACCGCAGCCCCCCGGCGTGCCCCGGGCCCCCGCGGCTTCGGGCGTGCCCCCGACTCCCGGTGCCCCGCAGCCCCCCGGCGCCCCCGGCGTGCCCGGCGCCCCCGGCGTGCCCGGTGCCGCCGGGGTGCCGGGTGCCCGTGGTGCCGTACACCAGGCGGAGACCATGCTGGCGGCGCCGCCCGTGGTCGGCCCCGGCGCGCCCCCGCCGCCTGGTGCGCCCGGTGCCCCGGGGATGCCCCCGGGCGTGCCCGGGGCGCCGCCGCCGATGCCCCCTCCCGGCATGGGCGCCCCCCTGCCGGGACAGCCCCCGGCGTACGGGTATCCGCAGGCCGGGCAGCCGACGGTGGGCCCCGGCTACCAGGCGGTACTGCGGTACCGCGCGCAGGACGGTTCGGAGCAGCAGCTGATCCGGCGTTCGGCGCCGGGTACGCCGCATCCGGAGTGGCAGATCTTCCACGAGCTGCGGTCGATGAACGTGCCGCCGGACCAGGTGCTGGAGCTGCACACGGAGCTGGAGTCGTGCGAGCTGCCGGGTGCCTACTGTGCGCGGATGATCCGGGAGCAGTGGCCGCAGGCGCGGATCACGAGCATCGCGCCGTACGGCACGGACCATGCGAGCCGACAGCAGGGGATGCATCAGCTGCTGGCTCACCAGGGCGAGTTGCACCAGGTGGCGGACGGTCCCGCGCGGCCCGCGCCGGTGCGGGCGCCGTTGCCGCCGGTGCAGGCCGCGCCGCCGGTGCCGCCGGAGGCGGTCGGGCAGGAGCTGGCGGCGGCGTTCGGGCCGGGGGTCTTCCGGTTCGAGCAGCAGGCGGTGTCCCGGCAGGGGGTGCCGCCGGTCGTGGCGCACACCCTGGTGGTGGCCGGACTGCCGGTGGACATGGGCCCGTTCTTCTGGGCGCAGGCGCAGCCGGGCCGTCCGGTGCCGACGCTGGCGGAGCTGGCGGCCGAGCGCGGGGTGCGTCCGGCGGCGGACGCGGGGTCGTACCTCGTGATGGGCACGGACTTCGGCAAGGCGCTCTGCGTGCAGTACGGGACGGCGAACATCGTGGCCGTGCCGGTGGAGGCCGGTCCGGGCGGCGCGCCGGTGCCGCCGCAGTTCGTGAACACGGGGCTGCCGGAGTTCGTGCGCTGCCTGGCGCTGCTGGGCCGGATGTGGCGGCTGCGGTACGGGCTGAACCAGGAGCAGGCGGGCCGTTGGACCGTCGACTTCCAGGCGCAGCTGGCCGCGTTGGACCCGGCGGCGCTGGGGTCGCCGGAGAGCTGGTGGTCGGTGCTGCTGGAGCAGATGTGGGACGGGCTGCTGTAGCCCGGCCCTCGGGAACACGCCGAGGACGGTGAACCCGCGACACTCCGCCCGTGACACGGCTGCGGAGTGTCGCGTTATGAACAGTTACGCCCTATCCGTCACGATGTGCGCGAACTCTTGCTGTCGTGCATGTCCGTCGGAGAGGGGTTCCCGAGGTGAGCAGCGCATGGATGCCGCCGCACGGCTTCGCGACCGTCCGGGGGCGTGGTTACCGCCCCGACCAGGTCGACGCGTATCTGGAGGCGCTGTCCGGGGACCGGGACGCCGCGTGGGAACGTGCCGCGCGGCTGACCGTGCTGGCCAAGGACATGGCGGCGGAGGCCGCGCGGCTGCGCGAGGTCGTCTCCCGGCTGCGGCCCCAGGAGTACGACACGCTCGACGAGGGCGCCCGGCAGTTGTTCCGGCTCGCGCTGGAGGAGGCGCGGCAACTGGGTGAGCGCGCGCGGTGCGAGGCGCGCGAGCAGGTCGCGCGGGCGGAAGCGGAGGCCGAGGGTGTGCGCCGGGCGGCGGAAGAAGCGGCGCACGCGCTGCGCGCGGAGGCCGACGAACGCGCCCGTCGGATCCTCCTCGTCGCCCGCGCCGCGGCCGACGACCTGCGCGTCGGCGCCCGGCGCGCGGTGAAGGAGGGCCGCAAGGAGTCCTTGGAAGCGCTGCGCGAGGTACGGCGGCGCACCGCGGACCTGCTCGCCGAGCGGTCCCGGGAGGAGGCCGAGCGCCGGGCCGCGGTCGAGCGCGAGGAGATCGAGGAGGCGGCCGCGCTGGAGGCGCGCCAGGAGGAGTCGGTGGCCCGCGCCGAGGCCGGAGCGGTCGCCGCCAGGGCCGCGTTGCGGGAGGCCGAGGAGTACGCCCGCCGCCGTGAGGAGGAGTCGGGGATCCGCGCGGCCGCGATCCTCGCCGACGCCCACGCGCGCGCCGACCGCATCGCCCGCGAAACGGAACGGGTCCTGCGCGAACACAGCGCGACCTGGGACGACGTGCAGGCCCACATGGACCACGTGCGCAGCAAGCTGACCGCGCTGACCGGTCAGGCGGTCGCGGAGTAGCGACCCGGAGTGGAGACGGACCCGCCGGGGGGAGAGACGGACCCGCCGGAGGGTGGAGACGGACCCGCCGGAGGGTGGAGGCGAACCGCCGGAGGGTGGAGGCGAACCCCGAGAACGGGTCCACCCGAGGGTGGGGGTCCCCTAGGGGTATCTCCGTACCAAGGGTCGGGGAGGGCTCGTCCCGGCGGAGGACGAGCCGGGGCCGGGGGGTTCCTTAAGCTGGCTTTACGCCGCTGGGGGGCGGCCGGCCCGACCGGAGGGGTGGGGTTTTCCCCCTGCCGAAGAGGGGGCTCCGCACCAGCGCGCCGCACCCTCGTCGGGCGCGAGACTCGTCGACGTAGCCGGAACCACGCGCGACGTGGCCGGAACCCGCTTGCCTCGGACCACCGGGGCGTCGCGCACGCATTTACCGACCGATATAGGAGACATACCGTGACATCGGCTGTGACCATTCCCAGGCACGGGGGCACTGGAAGGAGCACGGCCGTTGCCGCGCGGGCGCGGCAGGTCGTGAAGGCGTACGGCTCGGGGGAGACCCGTGTCGTCGCCCTGGACCAGGTCGACGTGGACATCGCCAGGGGCCAGTTCACCGCGATCATGGGCCCCTCGGGGTCCGGCAAGTCCACGCTGATGCACTGCCTCGCGGGCCTCGACACGGTGACGAGCGGTCAGATCTACCTGGACGAGACCGAGATCACCGGCCTGAAGGACAAGAAGCTCACCCAGCTGCGCCGGGACCGGATCGGCTTCATCTTCCAGGCGTTCAACCTGCTGCCGACGCTGAACGCCCTGGAGAACATCACGCTGCCGATGGACATAGCCGGCCGCAAGCCCGACCGGGCCTGGCTGGACCGGGTCGTGGAGACCGTCGGTCTCGCCGGCCGGCTCAAGCACCGGCCGACCCAGCTGTCCGGCGGCCAGCAGCAGCGCGTCGCCGTGGCCCGCGCGCTCGCCGCCCGCCCGGAGATCATCTTCGGGGACGAGCCGACCGGAAACCTGGACTCGCGCGCCGGCGCCGAGGTGCTGGGCTTCCTGCGCCGCTCGGTGGACGAACTCGGCCAGACCATCGTCATGGTGACCCACGACCCGGTCGCCGCCTCGTACGCGGACCGGGTGCTCTACCTCGCCGACGGCCGGATCGTGGACGAGATGTACCAGCCGACGGCCGATCAGGTCCTCGACCGCATGAAGGACTTCGACGCCCGGGGCCGTACGTCATGACCGTCCTGAAGACCTCGATGCGCAACTTCTTCGCGCACAAGGGCCGCATGGCGCTGTCGGCGGTCGCGGTCCTGCTGTCGGTCGCCTTCGTGTGCGGCACGCTGGTGTTCACCGACACGATGAACACCACCTTCGACAAGCTGTTCCAGGCGACCGCCTCGGACGTCACGGTCAGCGCCAAGGGCTCCTCCGACACCGGCCAGACCACCTCCCGCACAGGCAAGCCGCCGGTCATGCCGGCCTCCGTCGTCGGCACCGTCCGCACGGCGCGGGGCGTACGGTCGGCCGAGGGCACGGTGTTCTCCACCTCGGTGACCGTGATCGACGCCAAGAAGGACAAGCTGTCCCCGAGCAGCGGCGCCCCGACCATCGTGGGCAGCTGGAACGGCAATGACGCCCGCACCATGGACATCACCGAGGGTGCGGCGCCCAAGGGCCCGGACCAGGTCATGGTGGACAAGGACACCGCCGACAAGCACCACCTGAAGCTGGGCGACGACATCGGCGTCATCTCGGTCGTGGGCACGCACCACGCCCGGGTGTCCGGCATCGCCGCCTTCAAGGTGACCAACCCCGGCGCGGCGATCTTCTACCTGGACACCAGGACCGCCCAGCAGACCCTGATCGGCCGCACCGGTGTCTACACCGACGTCGACGTCACCGCCGCCAAGGGCGTGACGGACGACCAGCTGAAGAAGAACGTCACGGCCGCCCTCGGCCAGGGCTACAAGGTGCGCACGGCCAAGGAGGTCGCCGACGCCAACCAGAAGAGCGTCGAGAGCTTCCTGAACGTCATGAAGTACGCGATGCTCGGCTTCGCCGGGATCGCCTTCCTGGTCGGCATCTTCCTGATCATCAACACCTTCTCCATGCTGGTCGCCCAGCGCACCCGCGAGATCGGTCTGATGCGCGCCATCGGCTCCTCGCGCAAGCAGGTCAACCGCTCGGTGCTGGTCGAGGCGCTGCTGCTCGGGGTGATCGGCTCCGTGCTCGGCGTCGGCGCGGGCGTCGGCATCGCGGTCGGCCTGATGAAGCTCATGAGCGGCATGGGCATGGAGCTGTCCACGGACGACCTGACGATCGCCTGGACCACGCCCGCGCTCGGCCTGCTGCTGGGGGTCGTGGTCACCGTCCTCGCGGCCTATCTGCCCGCCCGCCGGGCCGGCAGGGTCTCCCCGATGGCGGCCCTGCGCGACTCCGGCGCCCCGACCGATGCCAGGTCCGGTGCCGTGCGCGCCGTGCTCGGGCTGGTGCTCACCGGCGCCGGAGGCTGGAGCCTGTACGCCGCCGCGACCGCCGACAAGGCCAAGTCCGGCTCGGGCCTGCTGGGTGTCGGCGTGCTGCTCACCCTGGTCGGCTTCGTCGTGATCGGCCCGCTGCTCGCCGGCGGTCTGGTCAGGGTCCTCGGCGCGATCATCCTGCGGGTCTTCGGCCCCGTCGGCCGCATGGCGGAGCGCAACGCGCTGCGCAACCCGCGCCGCACCGGTGCCACCGGCGCCGCCCTGATGATCGGCCTCGCCCTGGTGGCCTGCCTGTCGGTGGTCGGCTCCTCGATGGTGGCCTCGGCCACCGACCAGCTGGACAAGACCGTCGGCGCGGACTTCATCATCCAGGGCGACCAGGAGTTCACCTTCGTCAAGCCGCAGATGGTGCGGCAGATCAAGGCCACGCCGGGGCTGGAGCGGGTCACCGAGTACAAGCTCCTCGACGCCACGCTGAGCACGCCGGACGGCAAGGTCTCCAAGAACGAGACGATCAACGCCGCCGACGCCACCTACGCGAAGGACCTGCGTACCAAGACGGTCGCCGGTGACCTCGCCGACGCCTACCGGCCCGACTCCATGTCCGTCTTCGAGGGCTTCGCCAAGGAGCACGGCATCAGGCTCGGCTCCACGGTCACGGTCGGTTTCCGGGACGGCCGGGCCGCCAAACTGACGGTCCGCGCCATCACCAGCGACGACGTCGTGATCGACAAGGGCGCGATGTACGCCTCGATCGCCACCGCCGCGAAGTACGTGCCAGCCGACCGGATGCCGCTGGACCAGCTGGTGTTCGCCACCGCCAAGGACGGGCAGGAGACCGCCGCCTACACGTCGCTGAAGCGGACGCTGCGCGCCGACCCGGCGCTGACCGTGCGCGACCAGACCGACTACAAGAAAACGCTCAAGGACCAGATCGGGCAGATGCTCAACATGATCTACGGTCTGCTGGCCCTGGCGATCATCGTCGCGGTCCTCGGTGTGGTGAACACCCTGGCCCTGTCGGTGGTGGAGCGGACCCGGGAGATCGGTCTGATGCGGGCCATCGGTCTCTCCCGCCGCCAGCTGCGGCGCATGATCCGGCTGGAGTCCGTGGTGATCGCCGTCTTCGGCGCCCTGCTCGGCCTGGGCCTCGGCATGGGCTGGGGCGCGACCGCCCAGCAGCTCCTCGCCCTCCAGGGGCTGAACGTCCTGGACATCCCCTGGCCGACGATCATCGCCGTCTTCATCGGCTCCGCCTTCGTGGGCCTGTTCGCCGCCCTCGTCCCCGCCTTCCGCGCGGGCCGCATGAACATCCTGAACGCCATCGCCACGGACTAGCCGTCGCGGGCGTGGCCGACGGCCACCGCACACGGGGGTTGCGGGGGCGCACCCGGTACCGAGGAGTCTTGGGGGACTCCTCGGTACCGGGTTCTGCCGTTGCGCTGCGGGATCCGGGGGTGCAGTCCCCCGGGGCGGCGACCGCGGCGCGGGGCGGCGGGAGGCGGGGTTGTCCACAGGCACCGGCGCCAATCCCGACGGCGTCGTACGCTGGACACCCCCGGCCGCGCCCCGCGCCGGGCTGCTTGCGTTGCCCACCCTGGACGGAAAGCCCCATGAGCCTGCACGGTCTGCTCGACGCCGTCGTCAAGGACCCCGCTCTCGCGGAAGCGATCACGGCGGCCGCGGACGGCAACCGTATGCACGTCGATCTCGTCGGCCCCCCGGCGGCCCGCCCCTTCGCGGTCGCCGGCCTCGCCCGGGAGACCGGCCGCACCGTGCTCGCGGTCACGGCGACCGGCCGCGAGGCGGAGGACCTGGCGGCGGCGCTGCGCTCGCTGCTGCCCCCGGAGGGCGTCGTGGAGTACCCCTCCTGGGAGACGCTGCCGCACGAGCGGCTCAGCCCCCGCAGCGACACCGTCGGCCGGCGCCTCGCCGTGCTGCGCCGCCTCGCCCACCCCCGCGCCGACGACCCGGAGACCGGCCCGGTCTCCGTCGTCGTGGCGCCCGTGCGGTCCGTGCTCCAGCCGCAGGTCAAGGGCCTCGGCGACCTGGAACCCGTGGCCCTGCGCACCGGCCAGAGCGCCGACCTGAACGACGTCGTGGCGGCCCTCGCGGCCGCCGCGTACGCGCGCGTGGAGCTGGTGGAGAAGCGCGGCGAGTTCGCGGTGCGCGGCGGCATCCTGGACGTCTTCCCGCCCACCGAGGAACACCCCCTGCGCATCGAGTTCTGGGGCGACGACGTCGAGGAGATCCGCTACTTCAAGGTCGCCGACCAGCGCTCCCTGGAGATCGCCGAGCACGGCCTGTGGGCGCCGCCCTGTCGCGAGCTGCTGCTCACCGAGGACGTCCGCGAACGCGCGCGGGCCCTCGCCGAGGAACACCCCGAGCTGGGCGAACTCCTGAACAAGATCGCCGAGGGCATCGCGGTCGAGGGCATGGAGTCCCTCGCCCCGGTCCTGGTGGACGACATGGAGCTGCTCCTCGACGTGCTGCCGCAGGGGTCGATGTCCGTGGTCTGCGACCCCGAGCGGGTCCGCACCCGCGCCGCCGACCTGGTCGCCACCAGCCAGGAGTTCCTCCAGGCGTCCTGGGCGGCCACCGCGGGCGGGGGCGAGGCGCCGATCGACGTCGGCGCGGCCTCCCTGTGGTCCATCGCCGATGTCCGCGACCGGGCCCGCGAGCTGGGCATGATGTGGTGGTCGGTCTCCCCCTTCGCCGCCGGCGAGGAACTGGAGGCGGACACCCTCAAGCTGGGCATGCACGCCCCCGACACCTACCGCGGGGACACAGCCCGAGCGCTCGCCGACGCCAAGGGCTGGCTCGCCGACGGCTGGCGCATGGTGTTCGTCACCGAGGGGCACGGCCCGGCCGCCCGCACCGTCGAGGTGCTGGGCAACGAGGGCATCGCGGCGCGCATGGACGCCGACCTCGGCGAGGTGAGCCCGTCCGTCGTGCACGTCTCCTGCGGCTCGATCGAGTACGGCCTCGTCGACCCGGGGCTCAGGCTCGCCGTGCTCACCGAGACCGACCTGTCCGGCCAGCGCACCGCGACCCGCGACGGCGCCCGGATGCCCGCCCGCCGCCGCAAGACCATCGACCCGCTCACCCTGGAGCAGGGCGACTACATCGTCCACGAACAGCACGGTGTGGGCCGCTACATCGAGATGGTGCAGCGCACCGTGCAGGGCGCCACCCGCGAGTACCTGGTCGTGGAGTACGCCCCCGCCAAGCGCGGCCAGCCCGGCGACCGCCTCTACATCCCCACCGACCAGCTGGAGCAGATCACCAAGTACGTGGGCGGCGAGGCGCCCACCCTGCACCGTCTGGGCGGCGCGGACTGGACGAAGACCAAGGCGCGCGCCAAGAAGGCGGTCAAGGAGATCGCCGCCGACCTGATCAAGCTCTACAGCGCCCGCATGGCCGCCCCGGGACACGCCTTCGGCACCGACACGCCCTGGCAGCGCGAGCTGGAGGACGCCTTCCCCTACGCCGAGACCCCGGACCAGCTCACCACCATCGCCGAGGTCAAGGACGACATGGAGAAGTCGGTCCCCATGGACCGACTGGTCTGCGGCGACGTCGGCTACGGCAAGACCGAGATCGCGGTGCGGGCCGCCTTCAAGGCCGTACAGGACGGCAAGCAGGTCGCGGTCCTCGTGCCCACCACGCTGCTGGTGCAGCAGCACTTCGGGACGTTCTCCGAGCGGTACGCGCAGTTCCCGGTCAACGTGAGGGCGCTGTCCCGGTTCCAGACCGACACCGAGGCCAAGGCCGTCCTGGAGGGCCTGCGCGAGGGCGCGGTGGACGTCGTCATCGGCACCCACCGGCTGTTCTCCTCCGAGACCAAGTTCAAGGACCTCGGCCTGGTCATCGTGGACGAGGAGCAGCGCTTCGGCGTCGAGCACAAGGAGCAGCTGAAGAAGCTGCGCGCCAACGTGGACGTCCTCACCATGTCCGCCACCCCCATCCCGCGCACCCTGGAGATGGCGGTCACCGGCATCCGCGAGATGTCGACCATCACCACCCCGCCCGAGGAGCGCCACCCGGTGCTCACCTTCGTGGGGCCTTACGAGGAGAAGCAGATCGGCGCCGCCATCCGCCGCGAACTGCTGCGCGAGGGCCAGGTCTTCTACATCCACAACCGGGTCGAGTCCATCGACCGCGCGGCGGCCCGGCTGCGCGACATCGTGCCCGAGGCCCGCATCGCCACCGCGCACGGCCAGATGTCGGAGGCGGCCCTGGAGCAGGTCGTCGTCGACTTCTGGGAGAAGAAGTTCGACGTCCTGGTCTCCACCACGATCGTGGAGTCCGGCATCGACATCTCCAACGCCAACACCCTGATCGTGGAGCGCGGCGACACCTTCGGCCTCTCCCAGCTGCACCAGCTGCGCGGACGCGTCGGGCGTGGCCGCGAGCGGGGGTACGCGTACTTCCTGTACCCGCCGGAGAAGCCGCTCACCGAGACCGCGCACGAGCGGCTCGCGACCATCGCCCAGCACACCGAGATGGGCGCGGGCATGTACGTCGCGATGAAGGACCTGGAGATCCGAGGCGCGGGCAACCTGCTCGGCGGCGAGCAGTCCGGGCACATCGCGGGCGTCGGCTTCGACCTGTACGTGCGCATGGTCGGCGAGGCCGTCGCGGACTACCGGCGGCAGCTGGAGGCAGGGGGGCCAGCGGAAGAGGCCCCGCTGGAGGTCAAGATCGAGCTGCCCGTCGACGCGCACGTCCCGCACGACTACGCGCCCGGCGAGCGGCTGCGCCTTCAGGCCTACCGCGCCATCGCCTCCGCCGACTCGGAGGAGGACATCACGGCCGTCCGCGAGGAACTCACCGACCGTTACGGCAAGTTGCCCGAGCCGGTGGAGAACCTGCTGCTGGTGGCCGGGCTGCGGATGCTCGCGCGGGCCTGCGGCGTCGGCGAGATCGTCCTCCAGGGCACCAACATCCGCTTCGCCCCCGTGGAGCTGCGCGAGTCGCAGGAACTGCGCCTCAAGCGGCTCTACCCGGGTACGGTCATCAAGCCGGCCGTGGACCAGGTGCTGGTGCCCCGCCCGAAGACCGCGAAGGTCGGCGGCAAGCCGCTGGTCGGGCGCGAACTGCTGGCGTGGACGGGGGAGTTCCTGGCTTCGGTGCTCGGGTCGTGACCCGCGCTCCTGCCGGGCCGCGACCCGCGTCCCCGTAGCCGGCTCGACGCCGGTGCCGCGGCCGCCGCGCCGCCGCCCGGAACGCGGGTGCGAACCGGCGCTCGGACCTCCCGTCCGCGCGCCCGCGCCCGTCCGCCATGTGCTCCGCCGCACGCCCGCCTGCCCCTGAATCCTCCCTTCGAGGCCCATTCGCCGCTCGGGAGCGGGCAGTTACGGTAAGGGGCGGAACGATCCGCCCCGCTTCCGAGGGCGGACCCACAGGGCGAGCGAGGGGGGCGCGGCATGACGCGTCTGAAGAGCGGTGCGGTCGGTGCGGTGGTCGTACTGGCCGCCGTGGCAGGCTGCACGTCGGGCCAGGACAAGGGGGCGGCGGGCTCCGAACCGAAGAGCGGCGGGGGCGCCGTGCTGACCGCCGCCGAGGCGCTGCCGGTCAAGGGGCGGGCCCCGAAGACGGGTTACTCCCGGGAGCGGTTCGGCAGCGCGTGGGCGGACACCGACGCCAACTCGTGCGACACCCGGGACGACATCCTCAAACGCGATCTGAAGGACGTGAGGTTCACCGGCGGCAGATGCAAGGTCTCCTACGGTCTGCTGGACCCGGACCCGTACTCGGGCAAGGAGATCACCTACCGGCGCGGTGCCAGCAAGGTCGACATCGACCATGTCGTCGCCCTCTCGGACGCCTGGCAGAAGGGCGCCAAGTACTGGGACGCGAGCAAGCGGATCGCGCTGGCCAACGACCCGCTCAACCTCATCGCGGTCGACGCGAGCGCCAACCGCGGCAAGGGCGACGGCGACGCGGCCACCTGGCTGCCGCCGGACAAGGACTACCGCTGCCCCTACGTGGCGACGCAGGTGGCGGTGAAGAAGAAGTACGGCCTGTGGGTCACCTCCGGCGAGAAGGAGGCGATGGAGAAGGTCCTCGCCGCCTGCCCGGACCAGAAGCTCCCTTCCGGCGGCAACCCGACCGAGGCCCCCGCCCGCTTCACGGCGCGCTAGAGGCCCGGTCGCATCCCGCCTGGGCCGGGGGAGCCGCTCAGCGGACGCGGGGCGGCGGGGCGGGGCGGCCCGCCTTCTCCCAGGCGACGAAGGTGTTGGTGCGGGCGTAGACGAACGCCTTGACCGGGTCGGCGGAGTACGTCCACGGCACGCTGCCGATGTGTCCGCCGACCGCCCGGAACTGCTCCACGGCCTCCGCGTACCGCTTCTTCTGGAACAGCATCTTGGCCAGCAGGTGCCGCACCAGCGGCAGCCGGTGGTGCCCGGCGGGGACCCGGTCCACGGCGTCCAGGGTGGCGTCGATGGCCGCGTCGACGAACGGCCGGCCGTACACGGGCTCCTCGGGCTCGCGGACGGCGTGCTCGTACAGCGCGTACAGCCGCAGCACCGGCAGCAGGCTGCCGGGCGGGGCGGCGGCCGCGGCCTGCTCGGCGAACGCGTACATCAGCTCGTGCGAGCCGCGCCACTTGGCGCACCAGTACTGCAGGGCGCTGGTGTGGGCGCCGAAGTGGTGCGGGTCGCGTGCGGTGATCTCGGCCCACAGCGCCCGGAAGTCGTCGTGCGACCAGCCGAGGCCCAGGGCGATGGTGATCTGCGCGATCCAGGGGCAGGGGTCCTCGGGCGCCATCCGCGCGGCCTCCCGGCAGGCGGGCAGCGCCTCGGCCAGCAGCCGGTGGAAGCCCTCGAACTGCTCGGACGTGGTGTGCTTGGCCATCTTCGCGCCGCGGACCTTGCCGGCGAGCGAGACGAGCGCGTCGGCGTGCACGAGCGCGGCGGACGGGTCGTCGGGGTACTCCGCGCGCCAGGCCTTGACCCAGGTGTCGTCCTCGGCGGCGGCGTGCACGAGGATGCCGAGCCGGTACCAGCGCAGGTCCCAGTCGCGGCCCGCCTGGGCGAGGTAGTCGGCGGCCCGCCGCCAGTCGCCGGCGAGCGCGGCCGCGGTCACCGCGTCGGCCTCGGGGTCGGGGCCGGCGGTCCGCTTGTCGAGCTGTGCGGCGGGCACCAGTCCGTAGGCGGCGGGGTCGATGTTGACCGGCGCCTTGGCCTTCGCCTCGGCCCGCAGCGCGCGGGCCTTGCGCGCGTTGCGCGGGATGGTGACGGCCGCGTAGACGAGGGCGCCGGCGCCGGCTATGTCGATCAGGACGTTCATACCGGGTCTTTTCGGGGGTAGGGGCCGCCGGGGGAGGAGGCCGGGGGAGGCTGGGGGATGGTGAGGGGTGCGGGCCCGGTGCCGTCGAGCGGACCGCGGGCGCTGCCGAGCAGCAGGGTACGCAGGGGTGCTGTGACAGCCGGCTCGGCGACCGCCAGGTCCAGCGCCCTCGGCAGGTCCTCGCCGAACCACGGGGGTGCCGTCTGCCGTACCGGGGGTCCGGCCCAGCACAGCTCCCACCGGCACAGCCCCGTCTCCAGTGCGGTGCGCAGGGCCAGTTGGCGCAGGGCCGAGCGGAAGGCCGTCCGGGCGAACTCGCGCGCCGCGCGGCCGCTGCTGCGGGCGGCCTGCTCGGACTGGGGCAGCCGGGCGGCGAGGTCGTGCAGCAGGCCGTGGTCGAGCAGGTCCAGGAGGTGGTGCAGGGCCGCGGCGCCGGAGGGGGCCGGGGTGCCGGTCAGCCGGGCCACGGCCGCGAGCAGCGGCTCGGTCTCCCGCGCGAAGGTCTCCCGCCGGGCCTGCCACGGCAGTTCGGCCCAGGGCACCCGGCGCTTGGCCAGTGCCTCCTGACTGAGGGTGGCCTGCTCCAGGTCGGCGAGGAGCCGCTCCGGCGCCTGGAGCAGGGTGGCGGCCGGACGCCGTACGAGGACGAGGGTGTCGTCGCCCGAGGGCGCGGAGGACGCGGCGAGCGCCGTCAGCGCCTCGACGCGGTCGGCCGTCGGCGGGTGGGAGGCGTAGGGCGACCTCGCCTCGGAGGTCTCCTCCGGCAGCGGTTCGCGCGCCAGTGCCTCCAGCTGCGCCCGGCGGGTGCCGTCCGCGAGCAGGAGGGCGAACCCGCCGTAGAACTGGCCCTCCGGCGGCAGCAGTCCGGCGTCCCAGCCCATCAGGGCGTAGCTGTTCAGGTAGAGGTCGTCCGCCGCCTCCAGCGCGGGGATGCGGCGCAGCGCGTCGGCGGTGGTGCCGGGGCCGGCGATCCGTGCGGCGACCAGGTCGGCCGCGTACTCCTGGCGACGGCTGACCGCCTCGGTCAGCCGCAGGCACAGCTTGGCGTACGCGGTGAAGACGAGGGCCAGGTAGTGGTCCGGGCCCCGGGTGCGGGCCCGCTTCAGCGGTGGCGGCTTGCCCTCCGCCCGGCGCCGTGCGGCCTTGGCGGCGAACTCGGCCTTCTCCTCGGCCTCCTCGCGCGCGGCCCGCTCCCTCAGTGTGGTGACGGTGTGCTCCAGCCTGCCGCGCAGCGCCGCCACCAGGTTGCCCAGCCGCGTGTCGTGGTGGGCGTAGTGGCCCAGTTCGTGTCCGAGCACGGCGTCCAGCTCGGCCTCGGGCAGGCCCAGCAGCAGGGCCACGCCGAGGAAGAGCCGCCGTTCGCCCGGGACCAGCCCGAGCAGCCGGGCGTCCTCCTGCACCATGGCGACGGCGCCCGGGACGATCCGGATCTCCCCGGGCGGCCGGGTGCGCACCCGTTCGGCCAGCTCACGCACGTGCCGCCACAGCTCCGGCTGCTCGCGCGGCGTCAGCGACAGGCCCGGGGGCCCCGTCCGCTCCTCCTTCTTCGGGCCGCGGCTGAGCACGACGACCCGCAGCACGCACCAGGCGACGGCCAGCGAGCCGAGGTAGCCCTGGACGGTGACGACGGTGAAGGTGCCCCGGGCCAGGACGACGTCCAGGGCCGCCACGGCGACGAGGAGGAGCAGGGCCAGCAGGTAGAACCCGAGCAGCAGGCCGAGGGCGAGCGCGGCGCGCAGGGAGGCTCCCGGCGCGCCGCGCTCCGCGGCCTGCTCGGCGGCTGCCCGGCCGACGGGGCGGGGACGCATCGGCACCCTTCGCGAAGGACGGAGCGGACGGCGGCGGGCGGGACTACTTCTTCAGCCCGGCCAGGAGCGTCGTCGTCAGCTTCTTCGCGGACGCGGCGCCGTTGTCGCCGCCCGCCGTGGACAGCACGGTGACCAGGTGGCTGCCGGAGCGGGCCGCGACGAGGGTGGTGCCGTTCTGCCACTTGCCGCTCGTCAGCGTCATCGTGTACGCCTCGTCACCGAGCCCGGTGGTGGCCTGGCCGGTGACCTTCACCTTGGCGTGCGCGTCGGTGTCCGTGAACGTGGCGCACTCGGTGGCCACGGTCTCCAGCTGCTTCATCACGGCGGTCCCCTGGGCGGCGGGGAACTCGTCGATCTCCTGGGCGATCTCCTCGGTCTTCTGCCCGTTCACGTAGTCGTTCTGCGCGAACGAGGAGCTGTCCTCGTAGCCGGTCACCTGGATCCAGGACGTGGCCTCCAGCTTGCTGCAGTCCGGCTTGGCGGTCTTCCTGGCGGACGGGGTGAGGAGCTGGGCGCCGCTGTCCGCGGAGTTGTCGTCCTCGACGGTGAACCCGGCCGGGAAGGCCGAGGCGGGTGCCAGCGCCTTCTTCAGCTGCGTGCCCGTGAGCAGGCCGGCGTTCGGGTCCTTGGCCTTGGTCTGCTTGGTGCTCGGGGCGGTGGCGTCCGTGGAGCCGCCGGAGCAGGCGGTGAGGGCCAGGGGCAGGGCGGATGCGACGGCGAGCAGCGTGGCGGCGCGGGACGAGAGACGCATGACAGTCCTTCAGGGCTGGTGGAACGGAGAAGTGCGTACGGCGTGCCGTACCGCGTCCGGCGCGGGTCCGGACGGATGAGCGAGAGGAGTGCGGTGGGGCGGAGTCCGGGCGGACCGAGGTCAGGGCGTGGCGGCGATGACGGCCGCCCGCGCGGCGGTGCTCGGTGTGAGCCCGGCCTTCCTGCCCATGGCGCTGTTCCCTCCCCTGAACGGCGGTCTTCCCCTCCGGAGACCGCTCGTTCGCTGGATCAATAAGACCAGAGCCTGTGAACCGAGTCAACATCACCTTGTCGCTCGATGGCGAACACAGCGTGAATGCGCGGATCTTGTGTACGCCGGTATGCTCGGCGCAAACGGGACGAGGGGAGCGGGGCCGGTGCAGGATCAGGCGACAGAGGTGACCGCGGCCGGTATCGCGCGGCTCGCCGGAGTGGGCCGGGCCGCCGTCAGCAACTGGCGCCGCCGGCACGCCGATTTCCCGAGGCCGGTCGGCGGCACGGAGACCAGCCCGTCCTTCGCGCTCGACGAGGTCGAGGCATGGCTGCGCAAGCAGGGGAAACTCGCCGAAGTCCCGTTGCGTGAAAGGGTCTGGCAGCAGCTCGCGGGACATCCCGAGGGACCGCTCACGGCACTGGTGCGCACCGGCTGCGCGCTGCTGCTGATCCATGAGCGCCCCACCGTCTGGCTGGAGGCGAGCGCGGGCTCGGACGAGCGGCTCGCCCGGCTGTTGCCGGACGCGCTGGAGCGGGTGCTCACCTCGCGGTTCGGGGAGGGGGCGGGGCTGCTGATGCCCGGGGCCGGGGTGGGACGGGGTGTGAACACGCCGGACGGTCCACCGGCGGCGAACAGCGGGTCGACCGCTCCCGGTGTGAACACCCCTCCGAGCACCCCGTCGGCGGCCTCCGGCGTGAACACCGAGGACACCGGTGTGAACACCGGCCCCGCCCTCCTGCCGTCCGTCCCCCTGCTGCGCGGTGCCGCCGAACTCGCCGCCGAGGCCGGGGCGCGGCAGGCCTTCGAGTTCCTGCTGGGGCGGCACCTGGACGCCAACCCCCGCCAGTACACGCTCACCCCGTCCGAACTCGCCGGTCTCATGGCCGACCTGGCAGGCCCGGCCCGCAGCGTCCTGGACCCGGCCTGCGGCACCGGCACCCTGCTGCGGGCCGTCGAGACCCGTCCCGAGCAGTGGCTGTACGCACAGGACAGCGCCCCCGACCTCGCCGCGCTCACCGCGCTGCGGCTCGCCCTGCACTCGCGCGCCGCCCTGCGCGCCGCCGCCGGGGACGCCCTGCGCGCCGATTCCTTCCCCGAGCTGCGCGCCGACGCGGTGCTGTGCCACCCGCCGTTCAACGAGCGCAACTGGGGCCACGACGAACTCGCCTACGACC
The DNA here is from genome assembly GCF_030269125.1 of Streptomyces hygroscopicus subsp. hygroscopicus. Taxonomy (GTDB): domain Bacteria; phylum Actinomycetota; class Actinomycetes; order Streptomycetales; family Streptomycetaceae; genus Streptomyces; species Streptomyces hygroscopicus_C. The sequence continues at coordinate 85,423 of NZ_BSSM01000025.1, forward strand.
CCCGCTGGGAGTACGGCTTCCCGGCGCGCACCGAGTCGGAGCTGGCCTGGGTGCAGCACGCCCTGGCCCGGCTCACCGACGGCGGCACGGCCGTCCTGCTGATGCCGCCGGCCGCCGCCTCCCGCCGCTCCGGGCGCCGCATCCGCGCCGATCTGCTGCGCCGGGGCGCGCTGCGGGCGGTGCTCGCGCTGCCGGTCGGCGCGGCACCGCCGTACAACCTCCCCCTGCACGTGTGGGTGCTGCGCCGGCCCGAGCGGAGTCCGGCCTCGCCCGAGGTGCTGCTCATGGACACCGGGCAGTTCGCCGGGGAGGGGCGCGGGGGCCCGGACTGGGCGGCGGTGCGCGACGCCGTGCTGGACGCCTGGCGCGCCTACACGCGCGCGGGGAGGCTGGCGGAGCGGCCGGGGCTCGCCCGTTCGGTGCCGGTCATCGAACTCCTCGACGACGACGTGGACCTGGCGCCCGCCCGGCATCTGCCGCCGCCCTCCGTGGCCGACGGCGCGGAGCAGCTCGCGGCGGTGCGCGAACGCCTCGGCGAGACCCTGCGCCTGACCACCGACCTCACCCCGCCGGCCGCCGACGCGGCCCCGCCCGTGCGCTGGCCCCTCACCACCATCGGTGAACTCGCGCGCGCGGGGGCACTGGTGATGCGCACCGGCGGCAACGGCGGCCACGCGCGCCTGCCCGTGCTCACCGACACGGACGTCCTCACCGCCACGGCGCCCTCCGGCACGCTGCCCGAGAGCGACGAGGAGGCCGTGCTGACCGAGCCGGGCGACGTCGTCGTGCCGGTGCTCGGCGGCGGTTCGGTGGCGCGGGTGATCGAGGAGGCCACGGCGGGCGCCGCCCTGGGGCGCAACCTCGTCCTCCTGCGCCCCGACCGCACGGCGCTCGACCCCTGGTTCCTCGCCGGGTTCCTGCGCGGCACCGCCAACAACCGGCAGGCCAGCAGCTACGCCTCCACCGCCACCCGCCTCGACGTGCGCCGGCTCCAGCTGCCCCGGCTGCCGCTGGACGAACAGCGCCGCTACGGCGCCCGGTTCCACGCCCTGGACGAGTTCGAGCGGGCGCTGCGCCACGCGAGCCGGCTCGGGGAGCACCTGGTGCGCGGGATGTACGACGGGCTCACGGACGGCACCGTCGCACCTGACTGACCGCTGACAACGGTTTGATAGATCCCGGATGTGTTGTCGGCGCCGGGCCATATGCTCGTCCCACACGCCCACTCCAGGCACTTCAGGCAACAGGAGCAGCCATGCAAGGCCACGGCTACAGACAGCCGGCGCAGCCGCCGCACCCCGCGGTGCTGGTGCTGCTGCGCGTGCTGTTCGTGGCGATCGGCTTCCTCAGCCTCGGCTTCATGGCCTGGGTGATGCCGCTGCGGCTCGCCGCCGTCACCCGCAAGCCCCTGGACTGGGGACTGTTCGTGGCGGCGCTGGTGCTGGACGGCGTCAGTCTCGTCCTGCTGGGCAGCGAGCCCGGCGACGACGTCCACACCGCCGGCGGCTATACGGGCATCTTCCTGCTGTTCGGCACGCTGGCCGCCGCGACCGGGTACTACCTCGTCGCGGAGATACGCCACTACGCGCGCCGCCGACGCGAGTTCGAGGCCCGCCCGCCGATACCGGCGTACGGCTACCCCGGCCCGGCCGCGCCGTACGCCGCGCCCGCCGCCCCCGTCGTACCCGGCGCCCCCACCCCGCCTCCGGTGGCGCCGCACACCCCCGTGCCCGGCCCCCCGTCGCCGCACCGCCCGGCCCCCGCGCGCATCGACCAGGTGCGGGCGGAGCTGGACGAACTCAGCGACTATCTGCGCAGGCACGACGGGCGGCACGGGGACCGGCCCGCGGACGGAAGCGGAAGGTGACCGTGGCGACAGGACGTCTCGTCGCCGGCCGCTACGAAATGTCCACCCTCATCGGCCAGGGCGGCATGGGCCAGGTCTGGACGGCGTACGACCAGCGGCTCGACCGGCGCGTGGCCGTGAAGCTGCTGCGCCCCGACAAGGTGGCGGGCCAGGAGGCCGACGAACTGCGCCGCCGCTTCGAGCGCGAGTGCCGGGTGACCGCGCAGGTCGACCACCCCGGCCTGGTCACCGTCCACGACGCGGGCAGCGAGGGCGAGGAACTGTTCCTCGTCATGCAGTACGTCGACGGCGCCGACCTCGCCGACCACCTCGCCGAGCACGACCCGTACCCCTGGCCGTGGGCGGTCGCGGTGGCCGCGCAGCTGTGTGCCGTGCTCAGCGCCGTGCACGCCGTCCCGATCGTCCACCGCGACCTCAAGCCGCGCAACGTGATGGTCAAGCAGGACGGCCTGGTCACCGTGCTCGACCTGGGCGTGGCCTCCGTCATGGACACCGACACCACCCGGCTCACCCACACCGGCTCCCCGATCGGCTCGCCCGCCTACATGGCGCCCGAGCAGGCGATGGGCGGCGCGGTCGGCCCGTACACCGACCTCTACGCGCTCGGGGTGCTGCTGCACGAACTGCTCAGCGGCGACGTGCCGTTCACCGGCGCCACCGCGCTCGGCGTGCTGCACCGGCACCTGTACGAGCCCCCGCTGCCCGTGCGCCGGATCCGCCCCGAGGTCCCGGAGGCGCTGGAGAGCCTGGTGCTGCGCCTGCTCGCCAAGGACCCGCAGCACCGCCCGGCCTCCGCGCAGGAGGTGTACGAGCACCTGGTGCCGCTGCTGCCCGCGCGCGGCACACCCAGCGGGGCGCCCCTGGACCCCACGCGCCCCTTCCTGCGCCCGCACGCACCCTGGCCCGACCGCGCCCGCACGCCCGCGCCCCGGCCGGCCTCCGCCGCACCCGCCGGCCCGGCGGCCGGCAAGCCCGATGTCGCCGCCGCCGTCGACGAGGTCAAACGCCTGCTGGGGGAGGGCCGTATCACCCAGGCCGTCGACATCCTGGGCGCCATCCTGCCCGCCGCGGCCGAACAGCACGGCGAGCACTCCCCGGTCGTCCGCACACTGCGCAAGCAGTACGCGGCGACCCTCATGGACGACGGCCAGTACCGGCGCGCGCTGCCCGAACTGCGCCGGCTCGCCGACGAACGCGCCGCCGAGGCCGGCCAGGCCGACCCGGCCTCCCTGCGTTTCCGCTACGACGCCGCCCAGTGCCTCGAACAACTCGGCGAACCCGCGGCGGCACTCGCCGAGTACCGCGCGCTGCTGCCGTACTACGAGAACCAGTACGTCTCCGGCGATCCGCAGCAGGCCCACGAGGTCCGCCGGCGCATCGGCCATCTGCTGCTCGCCCTCGGCGACCGGCCCGCCGCGCACGACACGCTCGCCCGCCTGGTGCTGGACGTGGAACGCCTCGGCGGCCCCGGCCACCCGATGGCCGTCGAGATCCGCCGCACCCTGCACTGGCTGGGCCAGGTGCGCGGCTAGGTTCATCCAGTCGTGGTGGTCATCTTCTCCGGGTTGGAGCCGGACTGGCAGGGCGGCTGGGCGCCGACGTAGATCGGGGCGAGCTTCCAGCCGAGGGAGCTGACCGACTTCACCCAGGAGGCGGTGAGGTCGGGCTGGGCGCAGCCGCGGTTCTCGCCGCCCACGTAGACGGCGGCGGCGCCGTAGAAGCCGGTGTGCCAGGCCTTCATCGTGGACAGCGAGGGCGCGGTGCAGGTGTCGAACGCCCGGCCGGTGAAGGTCCTCTGCGCGGGCCAGGTGGTGGCGGCCATGGAGGTCTGCGCGGCGATCACGCCCCCGGCGACGACGGCGGGACGCCGCCACCCTCGGCACCCAGGACGCCACCGACGCCGTCGCCAAGGCATCCGCCCTCGGCATGAAGGCGGGCAGCCCCATCTACCTCGACATGGAGGGCTACGACACGACGAACACGTCGTGCAACACCGCCGTGCTGACGTATGTGCGCGCCTTCGACAAGCAGCTGCACGCCAAGACGTACCGGGCCGGGTTCTACGGCTTCACCAGCTCCAGCGCCAAGGCGATCGCCACCGCGTCGGACAAGACGGACCTGCCGGGCAACCTCTGGTACGCGCTGTACGACAAGCAGAACACGACGACCACGGACTGGCCGTGGGGCGCCACGCAGTTCACCGGGCACAGCCGCGCCCACCAGTACATGGTCAACAGCAAGGAGGCGCACGGTGGCGTGACGCTCACCGTGGACCGGGACGCGTGGGACGGCCCGGTGGCGATCACGGGCTGAACGGTGACCTCTTAGGGGTGCGACGGTGCCCGAAGTCGTGGCGAATCGTTGGTCGAATGGGTTGGCCGGAGCAGTGCCGCTGCCTACCATCGATCACCGCAAGACTTTGTGCGCCCGCCCGTCGCCCGGCCACCACCCTGGCGGAGGCGCTGGCGCGCCGCACCTGTCCTTGCAATCTCCCCTTGGAGGACTCCTTGCCCCGTCGCCGTCGCACCGCGCTCGTCCTCACCGCCGCGATCGCCGCCGCGGCACCCCTGCTGACCGCCTGCGGGCACGACGCGCACCCGGGCGCGGCGGCCGTGGTCGGCGGTCAGCGGATCACCGTCGCGCAGTTGCAGAACAGGGTTGACGAGGTCCGCGACGCCCAGCGGGCCGCGGTGCCCGACCAGGCCCAGTACCAGCAGGTGCTCGCCCAGACCAGCAGCCTCACCCGCGACACCCTGCACAACATGGTCCTGGACCGGGTGATCCACCGGGCCGCGCGGGACGAGGGCGTCTCGGTCACCCGCAGGGACGTCCAGCAGCTGCGCGCGAGCCTGGAGCAGCAGGCGGGCGGCTCCAGGGGCCTGCAGACCGCGTGGTTGCAGAAGTACGGCATCGCTCCCGCGCACCTGGACGAGAACCTCCGGCTCCAGCTGGAGGCGCAGAAGCTCGCCGCCCGGCTCGGCACGGACACCACCCAGCCCGCCTTCTGGAAGGCCCTCGCCAAGGCGTCCGAGGAACTGCGCATCGACGTCAATCCGCGCTACGGCACCTGGGACGTGCAGAAGAGCAGCCGGGTGGACGCGAAGACACCGTGGGTGCGGGAGGTCACGTCGGTGTCGGGAGGCGGCCCGGTGACGGCGTAGGTCGTACGATCCCACGACTCCGTCGACCCTGTGGACAACCCAACCCGCTCGTCGCGGAGGTGGGTTACTTTCGGATCGTGAACGCATCCAGCCCCGAAGCCACCGGACCCGGAGCCGCGACCGCCGCCGACCCCGGCCGCGTCGTCCTCCTCACCACCAGCCACCGTGTCGCCCCCGGCCTGCTGTCCTGGCCCGCGTGGCAGGCCCTGCGCGCCGCCGACAGCGTGCTCTGCTCGGACGGCGCCCATCCGCAGCTGCCGTATCTGCGGGAGGCCGGGATAGCGGTGGCCGAGGCGGCGCCCACGGCGCGGGAGCTGGTCGACGCCTGCGCCGGCGGACGGACGGTGGTGGTCGTGGCGACGGGTGAGGGGGAGCCCGCCCTCACCGACGGCCTGGCCCGGCTGGCCGGCTCCGGCCGGGTCCGCATGCCCGAGCTGGAGCTGCTGCCCGCCTCGTACGACCTGCCCGGCGCCCGCCTGCTGGACCTCGTCCAGGTCATGGACCGCATCCGCGCCGAATGCCCCTGGTCCTCCCGGCAGACCCACGAGGGCCTGGCCAAGTACGGCATCGAGGAGGCGTACGAGCTGGTCGAGGCGATCGAGGCCGGCGACCGCGAGGAACTGCGCGAGGAGCTGGGGGACGTCCTGCTCCAGGTCGTCTTCCACTCCCGGATCGCCGAGGAGCACCCGGAGAAGCCGTTCTCCATCGACGACGTGGCGGGCGGCATCGTCGCCAAGCTCATCCACCGGCACCCCCATGTGTTCGGCGACGAGAAGGCGGAGACCCCGGAGGACGTCAAGGCGCACTGGCTGCGCACCAAGGCCGAGGAGAAGCGCCGCACCTCCGTCACCGAGGGCATCCCCCTCGGCCAGCCCGGCCTCGCCCTCGCCGCCAAACTCGCCGCCCGCGCCCGCGTCGCCGGCCTCGACGTCCCCCTCCCCGAGGGCGACGACATCGGCTACACCCTCCTCGCCCTCGCCGCCCGAGCCGAATCCGCCGGCACCGACCCGGAGACGGCCCTGCGCGCCGCGGCCCGTACGTACCGGGACGCGATACGGAGGGCGGAGGGGGTGGACCCTGACCGGGCAGATGGCTAGCGGCCGGCGGTGACACACCCCCACGCCCGGCCGGATACCGTCGAACAGTGACCGATCAGCTTCGCCCCGACGAGACCGTTCCCCCTGCTCCCGAGCTGTTCACCTGGGAGTTCGCCGCCGATCCCTATCCGGCGTACGCGTGGTTGCGCGAGCACGCGCCCGTGCGGTGGACGCGGCTGCCCAGCGGGGTGGAGGCGTGGCTGGTCACGCGGTACGCGGACGCCCGGCAGGCGCTGGCGGACCAGCGGCTGAGCAAGAACCCGGCGCATCACGACGAGCCCGAGCACGCCAAGGGCAAGACCGGCATCCCGGGCGAGCGCAAGGCCGAGTTGATGACGCACCTGCTGAACATCGACCCGCCGGACCACACCCGGCTGCGCCGGCTCGTCAGCAAGGCGTTCACGCCCCGCCGTGTCGCCGAGTTCGAGCACCGGGTGCGGCAGCTGACCGACCACCTCATCGACCAGTTCGCCCGGCGCGGCTCCGCGGACCTCATCCACGAGTTCGCCTTCCCGCTGCCCATCTACGCCATCTGCGACCTGCTCGGCGTCCCGCGCGAGGACCAGGACGACTTCCGGGACTGGGCGGGCATGATGATCCGGCACGGGGGAGGGCCCCGGGGCGGGGTCGCGCGGTCGGTGAAGAAGATGCGCGGCTACCTCGCCGAGCTGATCCACAAGAAGCGCGAGGCCCTGCCCGCCGAGCCCGCGCCCGGCGAGGACCTGATCTCCGGCCTGATCCGCGCCTCCGACCACGGCGAGCACCTCACCGAGAACGAGGCCGCGGCGATGGCCTTCATCCTCCTCTTCGCCGGCTTCGAGACCACCGTCAACCTCATCGGCAACGGCACCTACGCCCTGCTCACCCACCCCGAGCAGCGCCACCGCCTCCAGGACGCCCTCGCCCGCGGCGACAGCGAGCTGCTGGCGACCGGCGTGGAGGAACTGCTGCGCTACGACGGCCCGGTGGAGCTGGCCACCTGGCGGTTCGCCACCGAGCCGCTCACCATCGGCGGGCAGGAGATCGCGCCCGGCGACCCGGTGCTCGTCGTGCTGGCCGCCGCCGACCGGGACCCGGAGCGGTTCGAGGACCCGGACGTGCTGGACCTCGGCCGGCGGGACAACCAGCACCTCGGCTACGGACACGGCATCCACTACTGCCTGGGCGCCCCGCTCGCCCGTCTGGAGGGGCAGACCGCGCTGGCCACACTGCTGACCCGGCTGCCCGATCTTCGGCTCGCCGCCGACCCGGCCGAGCTGCGCTGGCGCGGCGGGCTCATCATGCGCGGCCTGCGCACCCTGCCGGTGCGGTTCACGCCGCCCGGTCAGTAGTCGAGGGCCGCGAACCAGTCGCCCCGGCCGCCCGGGGTCAGGTCGAGGACGTGCCAGACGGGGCTGAGGAGGTCGATGCCGCGCTGGTCGATGTCCTCGGCCATCCGCGGGTGCGCGGAGTAGAAGTGGCGGACGATGCCGTCCGCGCCCTTGGTGAGGACGGAGACGGCCGAGTCCTGGACGCCGTCCTCGTCCTCGCTGCCCAGGTCGTACTTGAAGGCGCTGTCCCCGGCGCTGAGCAGCCGCAGCCGGGACCACCCACGGGCGCGCGCGTGCCCGCGCAGGGCGGGCGGATCGGCGGCGGCCACGACCACCAGGTCGACGTTCCGGGCGATGTGGTGGGCGACGCCGTTCAGGCCGTCGAGCCACAGGGTGCACATCGGGCAGGGTTCGGTCTGCCGTTTGCCGTACATGAGGTGGTAGACGACCAGGGCCCGCTCCGGTCCGCCGGTGAACAGGTCGCCGAGCCGCACCTCGCGGACGGGCGTGTCGCCCGCGTCGAGACCGGCGGGGCCTTCGAGGAGGACGTACTCGCCGACCTCGGCCCCCGGCGGCAGTGCCCGGCGCAGCGCCGCGACCCGTTCGCGTTGCCGCATCAGCTCGATCTCGGCGCCGCGCAACTCCTCGCGCGCGGCGAGGTACTCCGCCGACTCACCGTGCAACCGGGTGTGCCGCATGAGGTGTCCTCCTGGGTGAACAGCCCCCCGGAAACAGGTCGGTTCCATGGTTCCGGGCAGCCTGTCCGCCACGGGCGAGGCACCGCCGTTCCCGAAGAGTGAAAGAACCGGTGACGGAGCGGAGGGCGAACGTCCAACTCTGTGATCTTCACGTGATCCGCGCGGCATGAACTTGTGACAAGTCATCGGGTGCCGCTACCTTCACCCCTCAGCGTGGCGGCCCGGCATGATCCGCCGCGCCGGTTCCTGCCGTCGCACGAAAGGCTTCCGCATGATTTCCGGGAACGGTCGTCACCGCCGCCCCCGTCAGGCTCCGGCCCTCCTCGTCGCGGCCGGCGTGACCGGCTCCGCCATCGCCATCCCGCTGCTCGGCGCCGCGAGCGCCCACGCGGCCGACGGCACCACCTGGGACAAGGTCGCCGAGTGCGAGAGCGGCGGCTCCTGGAGCGCCGACACCGGCAACGGCTACTACGGCGGCCTCCAGATATCCCAGGAGGACTGGGCCCGGTACGGCGGCACCCGGTACGCCTCCTCCGCCGACCAGGCCAGCCGCTCGCAGCAGATCGCCGTGGCCGAGCGGATCCTCAAGGACAAGGGCACCGCGCCCTGGGCCACCTGCGCCCTGCTGTCCGGGCTCACCTCGAACTCCGGCTCCGTCGACGTCGATCCGGGCGTCGGCGACAGCGGCGGCCAGGGCGGCGGCACGACCGACCCGTCCGGCCTGCCCGAGACCTCCTCCCCGGCCGGCACGCAGGGCGGCGACCAGAACGGCTCCGGCAACGGCTCCGGCTCCGGCGACGCCTCCTCCACCGACCCGTCCGGCTCCTCCGCCTCGCCGGGCCAGGGCTCCGGCGGGCAGCCGGGCAAGCACGCGACCCCGCACCCGGGCAAGCCCACCGGCACCCCCGGGACCGGCACCCCCGGGACCGGCGTCCCCAGCCCGGACCCGTCCGTCCCCGCCGACCCCGCCGACCCGTCCGTCCCGGCCACGCCGTCCGTCCCGGCCGGCACCCCCGCGGCGCCCGCCCCGTCCACCGGCACCCCGGACAATCCCCGGCAGAACGTCGGTTCTTGGGACCTGGTCGACACCGGAGCCCTGAGTGGCGGACGCCACCGCGGCGGCAACGCGGACGAAAGCAAGACAAACGGACAGAACGGCTCCGGCCGTCACGCCTCACCCGAACCGGGCACCTACACGGTCCGCGAGGGGGACTCGCTGAGCTCCATCGCCGACTCCCTTGACGTCGGTGGGGGATGGCACGCGCTCTACTCCGCCAACAAGAAGGTCGTGGGTGCCGACCCGAACCTCATCACCGCCGGTCAGACCCTGAAAGTCGGTGACGAAACGGGCGCGGAACAGGGGTAGTTGACGTCCCACTTGATCGCTAAATGTCCGTTTTAGTGAAAGTGTGGGATGAGTCTCAGAAGCCCTGATCGTCTTTGAAATTCCGCGGATCACGTGGCTACGGTCAAGGCCGCTCGTCACCACGAGCCCCGGCGGCCGCAACGCCGAATCCTGCCAGCGGCTGCCCGGGAACAGTCGTCGCGTCAAGCGCCGCAGGCAGGAGCGGGGGACCCAAGGTAAGCGCCGGGCCCGGCAGTTGATGCCGGACCGGCTAGGGGTGAAGCCACGCCTCCGTGCGGAGGTGTGGCCGGGCAACTCAACCGGCCCGAATCCGACAGCTCACCTCGCAGGCGTCGGTGAGGGGATCGTTCCATGCTGTTTTCCGGCAAGGGCAAGCACCGTCGTCCGTCCAAGGCCGTCCGCGTCGTCACGCTCGCCGGTGTCACCGGTGTCGCCGTCGCCGCTCCGCTGATGGCGGCCGGCAACGCCTCCGCCGCCACCGCCTCCCAGTGGGACGCGGTCGCCCAGTGCGAGTCCGGCGGCAACTGGGCCATCAACACCGGCAACGGTTATTACGGCGGTCTGCAGTTCTCCGCCTCGACCTGGGCCGCGTACGGCGGCACCGCCTACGCGTCGACCGCCGACAAGGCCACCAAGTCGCAGCAGATCACCATCGCCGAGAAGGTCCTCGCCGCGCAGGGCAAGGGTGCCTGGCCGGTCTGCGGCACGGGCCTGACCAGCACCCCGTACGGCGGCTCCGCCTCGACGACCACCACGTCGAACAGCACCGCCACCCGCTCCGCGGACCAGCGGGCCGCCACCCGCTCCACCGAGCGCACCACCCCGGCCCCGAGCAGGTCCGCGAGCGCCTCCGCCGGCTCGTCCGCGAGCAAGACCGTCACCACCCCGACCGGCAAGAAGGTCAAGAAGGGCGACGGCGAGTACAAGGTCGTCAAGGGCGACACCCTCAGCTCCATCGCGGTCGAGCACCACGTGGCGGGCGGCTGGAAGAAGCTGTTCGAGCTGAACAAGGACATCGTCGACAACGCGGACCTCATCTTCCCGGGCCAGCAGCTGCACCTGAAGTGACGCCCGGCCGCTGACGGACCCGCCCACCGGACCTCCCCCCGGAAAAGGGTCCGTCCCGGCGGACCCCGCCCCCGGCGGTCCGTTCCCCCGACGGACCCCGCCCCCGTCCGTTCCCCCGACGGACCCCGCCCCCAGGGGTCCGTCCCCCCCGGCGGACACCCCGAAAGGTCCGCCCCCCGTCCCCACGAGCTCCCCGCCCCGGCGCGATTTCCCCCGTTCGCGCCGGGGCGGGGTCTTGCGTTCTCCCGTTCTTCAACCGGGTCTCATCGTCGAACCCCTTTGTTCCGGCGGTGAACAATGGGTACCGTCTGCATGTCTCCGCCGCTTACCAGACGGTCGGTCGGTGGCCGACGACCCCGGGACGGTTAGGCTCTAGGCGCAAGACACAGCCGTAAGGCAGACCGCCCCGCACTTCCAGCGTCACATCCAAGAAGGAGATGCTCGTGCCGTCCATCGACGTCGTCGTAGCCCGGGAAATCCTGGACTCCCGAGGCAACCCCACGGTCGAGGTCGAGGTCGGCCTCGACGACGGCAGCACCGGTCGTGCCGCCGTACCGTCCGGCGCCTCCACGGGCGCCTTCGAGGCCATCGAGCTGCGCGACGGTGACCCCAACCGCTACATGGGCAAGGGTGTCGAGAAGGCCGTCCTCGCCGTCATCGAGCAGATCGGCCCGGAGCTGGTCGGCTACGACGCCACCGAGCAGCGCCTGATCGACCAGGCCATGTTCGACCTGGACGCCACCGACAACAAGGGCTCGCTCGGCGCCAACGCCATCCTCGGCGTCTCCCTGGCCGTCGCGCACGCCGCCTCCGAGGCGTCCGACCTGCCGCTCTTCCGCTACCTGGGCGGCCCCAACGCGCACCTGCTGCCGGTGCCGATGATGAACATCCTGAACGGCGGCTCGCACGCCGACTCCAACGTGGACATCCAGGAGTTCATGATCGCCCCGATCGGCGCGGAGTCCTTCTCCGAGGCGCTGCGCTGGGGTGCCGAGGTCTACCACACCCTCAAGAAGGTCCTGAAGAACAAGGGCCTGGCCACCGGTCTCGGCGACGAGGGCGGTTTCGCCCCGAACCTCGGCTCCAACCGCGAGGCCCTGGACCTGATCCTCGAGGCCATCAAGGAAGCCGGCTACGCGCCCGGCGAGCAGATCGCCCTCGCGCTCGACGTCGCCGCCTCCGAGTTCTACAAGGACGGCAAGTACCTCTTCGAGGGCAAGGAGCGCTCCGCCGCCGAGATGACGGAGTACTACGAGGAGCTGGTGGCGGCCTACCCGCTGGTCTCCATCGAGGACCCGCTGTTCGAGGACGACTGGGCCGGCTGGAAGGTCATCACCGACAAGCTCGGCGACAAGGTCCAGCTGGTCGGCGACGACCTGTTCGTCACCAACCCGGAGCGCCTGGCCCGCGGCATCGAGGAGGGCACCGCCAACGCCCTGCTGGTCAAGGTCAACCAGATCGGTTCGCTGACCGAGACCCTGGACGCCGTCGAGCTGGCCCAGCGCAACGGCTTCAAGTGCATGATGTCCCACCGCTCCGGCGAGACCGAGGACGTCACCATCGCCGACCTGGCCGTCGCCACCAACTGCGGCCAGATCAAGACCGGTGCCCCGGCCCGCTCCGAGCGCGTCGCCAAGTACAACCAGCTGCTGCGCATCGAGGAGATCCTCGACGACGCGGCGGTGTACGCCGGCCGCAGCGCCTTCCCGCGCTTCAAGGGCTGAGCCACCCCGGGCCACCTCTTGGCCAGTCGTACGTACGTCCCCGTACCCGGTCCCGTACCGTGTCCGGGGACGTACGCACGCGTGCGACCGCGTGAAAAAGGGCGTGAAAGGGGAGGCGGAGAGCCGACATGGCCGCAAGGGACCGGGACCGTTTCTCCACCGCGACCAGGCTGCGGCTGCTCGGCGAGCAGACGGCGGCCCGGGTCTACCGCTCGCAGACCAAACGGCAGGCGCGCCGCTCCCGGCTGACCGGCCGGGCCGCGCTGCTCGCGCTGGTGCTGTGCTCGCTGGTGGTCGCGCTCGCCTACCCGATGCGGCAGTACGTCTCCCAGCGCGCCCAGATCTCCGACCTCCAGCGGCAGCGGGCCGAGGCCCGCGAGCGCGTCGAACAACTGCGTGACCTCAAGGCGCGCTGGCAGGACGACGCCTATGCCGAGCAGCAGATCCGCAGACGCCTGCACTATGTGATGCCCGGGGAGACCGGGTACGTGGTGGTCGACCCGGGCGCGGCCCGGCAGTCCCGCACCGACCTCCGGGCCGCCCACCGGCCCTGGTACACGAACATCTGGGACGGGGTCGACAAGTCCGACGCCTCCGACCAGTGACCGGCCCCGGCCGGTGACCCACAGAAAGCCACTCTGGAAGCAGTCATGGAAACCCCTCCGCCGCCCACCCCGCGCACCGAGCCCACCGACGCGGACGTCGAGGCGTTCAAGCAGCAGCTCGGCCGCCCCCCGCGGGGCCTGCGGGCCATCGCGCACCGCTGCCCGTGCGGACAGCCCGACGTCGTGGAGACGGCGCCCCGCCTGCCCGACGGCACCCCCTTCCCGACGCTGTACTACCTGACGTGCCCCAAGGCCGCCTCGGCCATCGGCACGCTGGAGGCCGACGGCGTGATGAAGGAGATGACCGAGCGCCTCCAGAACGACCCGGAGCTGGCCGCCGCCTACCGGGCCGCGCACGAGGACTACATCCGGCGCCGGGACGAGATCGAGGTCCTCCAGGGCTTCCCGAGCGCCGGTGGCATGCCGGACCGGGTGAAGTGCCTGCACGTCCTGGTCGCCCACTCCCTGGCCGCGGGCCCCGGCGTCAACCCGCTCGGCGACGAGGCGCTCGCGATGCTGCCGCAGTGGTGGCGCAAGGGCGCGTGCGTGACGTCCGCGCAGGAATCGAAGGGGGAGGCGCAGTGACCCGGGTCGCCGCGATCGACTGCGGAACGAACTCCATCCGGCTGCTGGTCGCCGACGCGGACCCGCGCACGGGCGAACTGGTCGAGCTGGACCGGCGGATGACGATCGTGCGGCTCGGCCAGGGCGTCGACCGCACCGGCCGGCTCGCCCCCGAGGCACTGGAGCGCACCTTCGCCGCGTGCCGCGAGTACGCCGAGGTCATCAAGGAGCACGGCGCCGAACGGCTGCGTTTCGTCGCCACCTCCGCCTCCCGTGACGCCGAGAACCGCGACGACTTCGTGCGCGGCGTGCTGGACATCCTCGGCGTCGAGCCGGAGGTCATCACCGGCGACCAGGAGGCCGAGTTCTCCTTCACCGGGGCGACCGCGGAGCTGACCGGCCGCACGGATCTCGCCCGGCCCTACCTGGTGGTGGACATCGGCGGCGGTTCCACCGAGTTCGTCGTCGGCGACGACCGGGTGCGGGCCGCGCGCTCCGTGGACATCGGCTGCGTGCGGATGACGGAACGGCACCTGGTGCACGGCGGCGAGGTCTCGGACCCGCCCACCGAGGAGCAGATCGCCGCGATCAGGGCGGACATCGAGGCCGCGCTGGACCTCGCCGAGCAGACGGTCCCGCTGCGCGAGGCGCGTACCCTGGTCGGCCTCGCGGGCTCGGTCACGACGGTCTCGGCCATCGCCCAGGACCTGCCCGACTACGACTCCGCGCGCATCCACCACTCCCGCGTCTCGCGCGCCCGCGTCCGCGAGATCACCGAGCGCCTCCTGCACTCCACCCACGCCGAACGCGCCGCGATCCCCTCCCTGCACCCGGGCCGCGTCGACGTCATCGGCGCCGGCTCCCTGGTCCTCCTCGCGATCATGGAACGCACGGGCGCCGAGGAGGTCGTCGTCAGCGAACACGACATCCTCGACGGCATCGGATGGTCCGTGGCCTGACCGCCTACAGGTTGCGGTAGACGTCCCGCCGGTCGCCCACCTTGACGACGAGGATGACGAGTTCACCGTCGTTGATCTGGTAGGCGACCCGGTAGCTTCCGACCCGGAGCCGGTAGAGCCCGGACGGGCCGGTGAGTCTCTTGACGTCGGCGTCCTCGCGGTATGGGTCGTCGCCGAGCGCGGTCAGCGCGGTCAGGATGCGCATGGCGTCGGGCCGGCTGATGGCCCGGAGCTGCCGCTGTGCTGCCGTGGTGAACCGGAAGGCGTACTTCACGCCGCCTCGCCGTCGTGCTCGGTGAACAGATCCGCCAGCAGTTCCGCCATCGTCACGGTGGGACCGCCCTCGGTCAGGACCGCTTCCGCTTCGCGCGCCAACATCACGTCGGCCGCTTCCTCCAGCGCCTCGAAGTCCGCGATCGGAACCACGGCCGCCACCGGAGCGCCGTTGCGCGTGATGACGGTCGGAACGCCTTCCTCGGCCCGGTTGATGTGGTCGGCGAGGTGCGCGCGGGCTTCCCTTACGGTCACGGTGTTCTCAGTCATGGGATTAGTGTACGCATTCGCGTGTACACGGAGTCCCGCTCGGGGAGTCGCGTACGCGGGCGATCCTCGACGGCATCGCCTTCGAGGTGGGCGGAAGACGTCGAGAAGGGGAAGCGGGGAGGCCGGCACTTGATGGCGGACTGGGGGATGCGGCGGGCCTCGGCGTCGGACGCCGAGACGGTGGCCGACCTGCGCGCCGTGGTGCTGCGGGCGGATCTGGAACGGCTCGGGCGCTACGACCCGCAGCGGGTGCGGCGGCGGCTGCTCGCCGCGTTCGACCCGGCGCACACCTGGGTGATCGAGGTGGGCGGCACGTTCGCCGGCTGCGTGGCGCTGCGGCCGGCCGAGGACGCCCACTGGCTGGAGCACTTCTACCTGGTGCCGCGTCTCCAAGGCGGCGGCATCGGTTCGGGAGTGCTGGGCGACCTGCTTCGGCGGTGTGACCGCCGGGGCGCCCTCGTCCGCTTGAACGTGCTGCGGGGCAGCCCGGCCCGGCGGCTCTACGAGCGCCACGGGTTCACGGTGGAGACCGAGGACAAGGTGGACGTGTTCATGGTGCGCGAGCCCCGCCGGTGAGCGCCGAACCGGCCCCCGCCGCCCCCCCCGCCGGCCGCTCCCGGAGGGTGGCGTGGCTCTCTTTTGTTACTCATCGGTAGCATCAGGCTGAGCAGGTCGGATAACGTTTGAGCGTCTCCGGAGGGCCTTCGTGGACCCCGCGTTCGTGCCTCGGTGGAAACCTTCGTGAAGTTCTTCACAAGGAAATGGGGCCCGACCGCTGCCCCGAGGGGGCCGGTTGGCCCTTCCGGGGGGTCAAAACCCGTTTGAACATGTTCAGATGAAGCGTGCAAAGATGGCCGGAAGGAGGGGTTCCACGGGCCGTCCCGGAGTCCCTGCGATCACCTCGCGGACCCGGACCAGCAGCTCACACGGCCTTGACAACGGTACGAACCGGTTCGCGGTTCCCTCTCGCCGCCGTGATCCGCATCAAGTGGGCCGCGGAGTTTAGCACAGGCCCTCGACAAGCTTGTGAAGGGGCGCACGAGCCACCCCCCCTGAGCGGGTGGATACTCGATGCCATGAGCACCACGGAGCGTCCCAGGATCCTCGTAGTAGGCGGTGGGTACGTAGGCCTGTACGCAGCTCGGCGCATTCTCAAGAAGATGCGCTACGGCGAGGCGACCGTCACGGTCGTCGACCCCCGGTCGTACATGACCTACCAGCCCTTCCTCCCCGAAGCCGCCGCCGGCAACATCTCCCCTCGCCACGTCGTCGTCCCGCTGCGACGCGTGCTGCCGAAGGCGGAGATCCTCACCGGCCGGGTCACCACCATCGACCAGGACCGCAAGGTCGCCACGATCGCCCCCCTGGTGGGCGAGGCGTACGAGCTGCCGTTCGACTACCTGGTCATCGCCATGGGCGCGGTCTCCCGCACCTTCCCGATCCCCGGCCTCGCCGAGCAGGGCATCGGCATGAAGGGCATCGAGGAGTCCATCGGCCTGCGCAACCACGTGCTGGAGCAGCTGGACAAGGCCGACTCCACGACCGACGAGGAGATCCGCCGCAAGGCGCTCACCTTCGTCTTCATCGGCGGCGGCTTCGCGGGTGCGGAGACCATCGGCGAGGTCGAGGACATGGCCCGCGACGCGGCCAAGTACTACAAGAACGTGTCCCGCGAGGACATGCGGTTCATCCTCGTCGACGCCGCCGACAAGATCCTTCCCGAGGTCGGCCCGAAGCTCGGCCAGTACGGCAAGGAGCACCTGGAGAGCCGCGGCGTGGAGATCTACCTCTCCACCTCGATGGACTCCTGCGTCGACGGCCACGTGGTCCTCAAGAACGGCCTTGAGGTCGACGCCAACACGATCGTGTGGACCGCCGGCGTCAAGCCGAACCCGGCCCTGTCCCGTTTCGGTCTGCCCCTCGGCCCGCGCGGCCACGTCGACTGCGAGCCCACGCTCCAGGTCAAGGGCACCGACTACATCTGGGCCGCGGGCGACAACGCCCAGGTCCCGGACCTCGTCGGCCGCAAGGCGGGCAACGAGAACGCCTGGTGCCCGCCGAACGCCCAGCACGCGCTGCGCCAGGCCAAGGTCCTCGGCGACAACGTGGTCTCCGGCATGCGGGGCTTCCCGCAGAAGGAGTACGAGCACGCCAACAAGGGTGCGGTCGCCGGTCTCGGCCTGCACAAGGGCGTGGCGATGATCGTCATGGGCAAGACCAAGATCAAGCTCAAGGGCCGTCTCGCCTGGTACATGCACCGTGGCTACCACGGTCTGGCGATGCCGACCTGGAACCGCAAGATCCGCATCTTCGCCGACTGGACGCTGGGCATGTTCCTCAAGCGCGAGGTCGTGTCGCTGGGCGCCATGGAGAACCCCCGCGAGGAGTTCTACGAGGCCGCCAAGCCGGCGCCGGTCGCCGCCGCGAAGACCGAGGCCAAGGCTTCCTGACACCCGGTCACCCGTTCCATCCGAAAGACCTCCCGCCATCCGTGGTGCGGGAGGTCTTTCGGCGTTCCCGGGTCCATTCGGATGGCTACTGCAACCATTTTGCCCAGTCGTAACTCCTTTGCGGGACTGTGCCGGACGGCCGACGGTGTTTACGTGGTATCCGGCATCCGGGATCTCGTCTTGGAGGTGTGCGTCATGACCGACGCCGCGTCGCGGCTGAGCAGTCTTGCCGAGCAGGTACTGGGGGTCCCGCTCCCGGTACGGCTGCGGGCCTGGGACGGATCACAGGCCGGACCCCCCGGCGCCCCCACGCTCGTCGTGCGCAACCGGCGCGCCCTGCGCCGCATCCTCTTCAAACCCGGGGAGTTGGGCCTCGCCCGCGCCTGGGTCGCCGGCGACCTGGACGTCGAGGGCGACCTGTACACGGCGCTGGACCTGATGGCCGGACTGATCTGGGAGCGCGACGACGACGGCCGTACGCTCCTCCAGGCGCTGCGCGACCCCGCCGTACGGGCCGCCGGCCGCGAGCTGCTGAAGCTCGCCGGGCCGCCCATCCCGCCCGCGCCGCCGCGGGAGGAGATGCGCAGGCACCGCCACCTGCACACCCGCCACAGCGACAGGCGGGCCATCAGCCACCACTACGACGTCGGCAACGACTTCTACGAACTCGTCCTCGGCCCCTCCATGGTGTACTCCTGCGCCTACTGGGAGTCCTTCGGGAAGGACGCCACCCTGGAGGACGCCCAGCGCGACAAGCTCGAACTGGTCTGCCGCAAGCTCGGCCTGAAGGAGGGCCAGCGGCTGCTGGACGTCGGCTGCGGCTGGGGATCCATGGCCCTGCACGCGGCCCGTGAGCACGGCGTCAGCGTCGTCGGCGTCACCCTCTCCCAGGAGCAGGCCGGCTATGCCCGCAAGCGCATCGCGGACGAGGGCCTGACCGACCGGGTGGAGATCAGGGTCCAGGACTACCGGGACGTCGGTGACGGCCCCTTCGACGCGATCTCCTCCATCGGCATGGCCGAACACGTCGGCGCCGAGCGCTACCTGGAGTACGCGCGTCAGTTGTACGGCCTGCTGAAGCCCGGCGGCCGACTGCTCAACCACCAGATCGCCCGCCGCCCGCAGAGCGACGAATCGGCGTACAGCGTCGACCAGTTCATCGACGCCTACGTCTTCCCGGACGGCGAGCTGGCTCCCGTGGGCACCACCGTCACCCAGCTGGAGCGCGCCGGGTTCGAGGTGCGCGACGTGGAGGCGCTGCGCGAGCACTACGCGCACACCCTGCGCGAGTGGGTGGCCAACCTGGAGGCCGGCTGGGACGGGGCGGTCCGGCTGACCAGCCCCGGCAGGGCGCGCGTGTGGCGGCTGTACATGGCCGCGTCCGCGCTCGCCTTCGAACGCAACCGCATCGGCATCAACCAGGTCCTGGCGATCCGCACCCCGCCCTCGGGTGCCCCCGGACTGCCGCCGCGCACCCGCGTCTGGCAGGGCTGAGGCGCCGAGGGGCCCCGCTCCGGTGACGGACGCTGTTGGTTAATTCGGGGTCCTGATCACTTCGCCCCGTCGATCGTTTGGTCGGCGGGGCGAAGTGCTGCGAAGTGGCTGGTGCGGGTGCGGGCTCGGGGTGTGCCGGTGAGGTGGGCGTCA
>NZ_BSSM01000026.1 GCF_030269125.1 Streptomyces hygroscopicus subsp. hygroscopicus
CGAGAAGGTCGCCCGCCTCCACCTCGACGCCCTCGGCGTCAAGCTGACGACGCTGCGTCCGGAGCAGGCCGCGTACATCGGCGTGGAGGTCGACGGCCCGTACAAGCCGGACCACTACCGCTACTGAGCCCGCGGAGCAGAGAGAGATGTCCGAGCACACCCCGTACGCGGCAGAGGGCCGGGACCCCGGCCTCCCCGGCCGGCTGCTCCGCACGGAGCGGGACGCGCTGATGCCGCTGCTGCGCGCCGCCCCGCGCGAGCGGTTCGAGCTGCGCACCGCCTGTCCCGGCTGGACGGCGCGGCAGGTCCTCGCCCACTGCGGCGCCGCGTTGATCCGCATCGTCGAGGGCCGCCTGGAGAAGGGCGCGTTCCTGCCGGAGGCGAACGCCAGGGATGTGGCGGAGCGCGAGGACTGGCCTTTGGAGCGCGTGCTGGACGAGCTGGACCAGGGGCTCGCGGAGGCCGGCGCCGTCATCGCCCGGCAGGACGACGACCGGCTGGACGCCGTCGCGCTGGGCGAGTGGGTGCACGCCGGTGATGTGCGCGAGGCGTTCGGGGAGCGGGGGGCGTACGCCGGGGAAAGCGCGGAGCACGCCCTCCCCCTGCTCACGGCGACCAGTCGTCGGCGCGGTACACCGGGGCTGCGCGCGCATCTGCCGGGCCTCCCGGCACCGCTGCCCCTGGGGAACCCCTGCGCGGAGCGCCCCCTCGCCGAGTTCCGCGGCGACATGCCGACGCTGATCCGCGTCTACACCGGCCGCCCGCTCGTCGGCACCCGCTACCGGCTGTCGGGCGCCACGGAGAAGGAGCTGTGCATCTACCGGTGACGCGGGGCGCCCGGCCGGTCCACGGCGCGAACCGGCCGGCGTTCACTCGGTCTTGACGATCTGGAAGGCCTCGGCGAGGCGGCCCGGGGGCAGGCCGCCCGCGTCGGCGTGCTCCGCGAGCCAGTCGCGCAGCAGTCCGGCGAGGTCCTCGAAGTGGGCCGTCTGCGAGGTGTGGATGCGCAGCGCCTCGACCTTGCGCTCGAAGACGGTGGTGACGTCGACGTACTGGTTGGGGGTCGGTCCGGTCATGAGCCACAGCTCGGGCACGATCCAGGGGTCGAGGCCCTCGCTCCTGAGCAGTTCCGGATGGGCGAAGGGGTTGCGCGCCTCCGGGTAGACGGCCCGCAGCGCCGCGTCCCCGACCGCCCGGTGGTCCGGGTGCAGGTCCGCGACCCGCTTCCAGTTGATCTCGGGACTGGGGATGATCGCGCGCCGCGGGCGGACCTGGCGGATCACCCGGCACAGGTCGCGGCGCAGTTCGGCGGTCGGCTCGACGAAGCTGTCCCGGTAGCCGAGGAAGCGCACGTCGTGCACCCCGCTGAGCTTGGCCGAGTGCACCTGTTCGGCGCGGCGCAGATCGGCCATCGCCTGCCGGGGCAGTCGTTCGTCGTAGCCGCCGGCGTCGCCGTCGGTCACGATGCAGTACGTCACTCGGGTCCCGTCGGCGATCCAGCGCATCACCGTGCCGCTGACGCAGAACTCGATGTCGTCCGGGTGGGCGGCCACGACGAGAAGACTCTCCGGCGCGCCGCGGTCTGGGGGCTCGGCCCTGAACTCTTCCATGAGATCAACCCTGTTGGGCGGCTACCTGGCGGACAAGGCGGCCCCGGTGGCGCATCGACGCCATGACATCTATGCGCCAGACCAATAATTGGCACTCCCCCGATATTTTGTTGCCTCAAAACAATGGATCCATCTCTCGGAGGCCACCAGAATGTGCAGGATCTTCGGTTCCTTCGCGGTCGCGGCCACCGGCGCCGAACTGGCCACGGTGTCGGCCCGGCAACGGCACGGGGGGCCGGACGACCGCGGTGTCCTGACCGGCCGCGGCTGGTCGCTCGGCTGCGACCGGCTCGCCGTGACCGACCCGGCGGGCGGCGCCCAGCCCTTCACCCTGCCGACGGCGCCGGGTGTGCTGGCCGTGCTGAACGGCGAGATCTACAACCACCGCGAGCTGCGCGGGCAGTTGACCGCGCGCGGCCACCGTTTCCCCGACCGCTGCGACGGAAGCCTGCTGCCCGCGCTGTACACCGAGTTCGGCCCGGCCTTCGCCGAGCGGCTGGACGGCATGTTCGCGATCGCCGTCCTCGATCTGCGCGAGCGCCTGCCCCGACTCGTCCTGACCGTGGACGGGATGGGCATGAAGCCCCTGCACTACCACCAGGGTCCGCGGGGCGCGGTGCGGTTCGCCTCCGAGATCCCCGCGCTGCTCGCGTTCGACGGGGTGCCCGCCACGCCACGCGAGGAGGCCCTCGACACCGTCCTGTCCACCAGGACCCCCTTCGGCACGGAGACCGCACTGCGGGACATCCGCGTGCTGCCGCCCGGGAGCGTCGCGGTGGCCCACGGTGCCGGGGGACTGCGGATGCTGCGCTGCGGTCCCCGCGCCTCGGCACCCCGCACCGAGCAGGCGCCGTCGGCCGCGGACGTGCTGGAGACCCTGCGCCAGGAGGTGCGCCGGCTCGCCGACGTCGACCTGCCACTGTGCGCCCTGACCAGCGGCGGCCTGGACTCCGGCCTGGTGACCGTCCTCGCCGCGGAGCACGCCGGGCCGCTGCACACCTTCCACCTCGGCTACCGGGGCCGCTGGCCGGGCGCCGAGCACACCTTCGCGAGGGCCGTCGCCAAGCGTGCCCGCACCCGCCACCACCAGGTCGGCCTCGATCCCGCCGAGTTGCCCTCCCTGCTCACCCGCACGGTGCGCCACCTGGGCCAGCCCAACGCCGATCCCATCACCGTCAGCACCTACGCGCTGTTCCGGGCCGTGCGCGAGGCCGGGTTCACCACCGCGCTCACCGGGGACGGCGCGGACGAACTGTTCGGCGGCTACGAGCGCTTCCGTACCGCCCTGACGGCGCCCGCCGGGGCCGACTGGACGGCGGCCTACGCCGACGCGCTGGCGGCCGCGCCCCGGCTGCTGCGGGAGTGGCTGTACACCCCCGGATACCGGGCGTTCATCGCCGAACGCGGCTCGGCGGCCGACCGGGTCACGGCCGAACTGCGCGCCTCCGGCACCGAACGGGCCGCCGTGCTCCAGCAGTTCGAGACGCGACGCCGGCTGCCCGCGTACCATCTGCGGCGCGTGGACCATCTGAGCATGGCATGGGCGGTCGAGACCCGGATGCCGTTCTGCCAGCCGGAGGTGGTGCGTCTCGCCCGGCGACTTCCCGCCGAACTGCTTACCGGCAAACGGGCTTTGTACGAGGCCGGGCAGGGGCTGCTCCCCGCGGCCGTGCTCCGTCGGCCCAAACAGCCCTTCACCCTGCCCCTGTCCGCGATGCTCGCCGTCGACGGGCCGCTGCTGTGGACCCTGCGCGAGCTGCTCTCGCCCGCGCGGCTGCGGCGCACGGGGCAGCTACGCGCCGACCGGGTGCAGGCGCTGTTCGCCCGGCACGCCGAACGGCCCTCCGACCAGGACGCCCTCGCCCTGTGGGCGCTCGGCGTGCACGAGTTGTGGACCGATGTGGTGCAGGGTCTTCGGGTGTCGGCGGACCTCGCGGCGTGATCACCTGGCGCATCCACGTCACGGCGTGAACGCGCACCGCTCCGGGCGCGGTCGGGGCGGCACCTTTCTGTCAGTGTGGAGGCAGCCCCCGGAGCGCCGCCTCGAGCCCCGTTGACGCTCGCGGGCTCAGCAGCGCTTCCCCACCGCCAAGGAGCTCGGCCATGAGCAGCCCACTCTGGATCACCGCCACCCCCCTTGCCAGTGACGGCGAACTGCACATCGGGCATCTCGCCGGACCGTATGTCGCCGCCGACGTCCTCAGCCGCTCCCTGCGTGCCGACGGGCACCCCGTCCTGTTCACCTCGGGCACCGCCGACCACGCCGAGTCCGTCGAACTGCGCGCGCTGCGCGGCGGGCGCAAGCCGGAGGAGGTGGCGGAGGGCTTCCGGGCGGCGATCACCGCCGACTGGCTGCGCGCCGGCGTCCGCCTCGACCGCGTGGTCCGCCCCGGGCGCGACCGCGGTTACCGGCGGTGGCTTCAGGAACTCCTCCTCGGCCTGTACGCCCAGGACGTCATCGTCCCCCGCACCCGGCTCGCGTACTACTGCGACTCCTGCCGGTCCTGGCTGCACGGCGCGTACGTCACCGGCGCGTGCGGCCACTGCGGGGCGCGCGGCGAGGGCGGGCTGTGCCGGCGGTGCGCCCGGCCCAACGACGCCGAGCTGGTCGATCCCACCTGCGCGCGGTGCGGTGCGCCGGGCCGCCCGCGCCGCTGCCGACGCCTCTACCTGGCCCTGGAGCCGATGCGCGAGCTGCTCGCCGACCACTGGCGGGGCGCGGAACTGCCGCCGCGGCTGGCGGTCCTGTGCGAAAGCCTCCTGGAGGACGGGCTGCCCGACGTACCGGTGGGCCATCCGGGCGAGTGGGGGGTCCCCGTGGCCGTGGACGGCTTCGCCGGCCACCGCGTCGATTCCTGCTTCGAGTCCGCCGCGATGCAGCTGTTCGGCTACGGCCACGACAAGCAGCCCTTACCCGAACGCGCCCTGCACTTCTGCGGACTCGGGCACGCGTTCTGCCATGTGGTCCTGCTGCCCGCGATCCTGGTCGCGCTCGGTCTGAAGCTGCCCCAGGCATTCCACGTCAACGACACCTTCGACACCGGGTGCGGGGAACCGGACGGCGCTCCCGCGCTGTGGGCACTGGACCTGCTCACGGAGTTCGGGGCGGACACCGTGCGCCGCCATGTCCTGACGGCGCGACCGCAGGGCCCGGTCCACGGCGTCGGGCGGGCGGACCTGGAACACACCCGCGCGCTCCTGGACGGCACCTGGAACAGCTGGCTGAGCCGGCTGTTCGCCGCCGTGCGCGAGGACAGCGCGGGCCGCGTGCCGGACGCGGAGCCCGGCGGCGAGGGCTGGTCGGCGCTGCGCCACCGGCTGCACCGGGCCGCCGAGGACCTGCGCGAGGCGTACGGACCCGAGGCGTACGACCCCCGGCGCGTGGTCGCCCTGCTGGACGAAGTGGTGCGCTGCACCGCGGACTTCGGGTACGTGAACGGGTTCGAGCGGCATCGCCCGTCCGGCGCGGTACGGCATCTGCGCGCACTGGCCGCGCAGTTGGCGGTCGCGTCGGCGCTCACCGCCTGGGCCTGGCCGGTGATGCCCGAGGGCGCGACGCGACTGGCGCAGGCGCTGGACGTCCCGCCGGGTGGTCCGGTGATCCCCGGGTCCCTCGTCCCGCCGACCGCCGGAACACGGCTCGCCCCGCCGTCCGGCCCGGTGTTCGGCTTCTGACCCGCGCCCCGACCCCCTGCTCCCGCGCCCCGCGGGAGAACCAGGTGCCCACCCGCTCCCGGCGAGGAGCGGGTGGGCACAGCAGTTTGCGGACCGTCAGCGAAGGAGTCCCTCGTGTCCTTGCGCATCGCCATGCTCAGTGTCCACACCTCGCCGCTGCACCAGCCCGGCACGGGTGACGCGGGCGGCATGAACGTCTACATGGTCGAGCTGTCCCGCGCCCTCGCCCGCGAGGGCGCCCGCGTGGACCTCTTCACCCGCTGCCTCGGGGAGGGCCACCCGCCCCGTGTCGAACTCGCCCCCGGTGTGGACGTCCTGCACCTCCCGGCCGGTCCGCGCCGGCCGTTGCCGAAGGAGACCATGCCGGGCCTGGTACCGGACTTCGCCCGCGCCCTGCTGGCGGCGACCGCCCGGGACCGCTACGACGTGATCCACTCCCACTACTGGCTCGCGGGACAGGCCGGCGCCGTGGCCGCCGCCCACCGGGACGTCCCGCTGGTGCACACGATGCACACGCTGGCCCGGGTGAAGAACGCCTCGCTCGCCCCGGGCGACCGCCCCGAACCCGCCCCGCGCATCCACGGCGAGGCCGCCCTCGCCGAAGCCGCCGACCGGCTCATCGCCAACACCGCCGAGGAGGCGCGGGCGTTGCGGGACCTGTACGGGGCCGACGCCGACCGCACCGACGTCGTGACACCCGGCATCGACGTGCGGACCTTCCGCCCGGCGGACGGCCGGCGGGCGGCGCGCGCACGGCTCGGCCTGCCGCGGGACGCCTTCGTCCCGCTGTTCGCCGGGCGCATCCAGCCGCTGAAGGGACCGGACGTCCTCGTCCACTCGATCGCCGCGCTGCTGCGCGAGTCACCCGGACTGCGACGGCGGCTGCTCGTGCCCGTCATCGGCGGGCTCAGCGGAGCCGGCCTGCGCGCGCCGGGTGAGCTCGGGGACCTGTGCGCGCGGCTCGGCCTGCTGGACGTGGTGCGCTGTCAACCGGCTGTCCCGCAGAGGGAGCTGGCCGACTGGTACCGGGCCGCGGATGTGCTGGTGATGCCGTCGCGCAGCGAGTCGTTCGGGCTGGTGGCGCTGGAGGCGCAGGCGTGCGGCACTCCGGTCCTGGCCGCGGCGGTCGGGGGCCTGCCCGCCGCCGTGCGGGACGGGCTGACCGGTCTCCTCGTACAAGGGCACGACCCGGACGACCACGCGCGCGCGTTGCGCTGGTTCGCGGAGCATCCCGCACATGCGGAGGGCATGGGCCACGCCGCCGCCGAGCACGCCCGTCGGCTGGACTGGGGGGCGACGGCCCGCAGCACACTGGGCAGTTACACTCGTGCGCTGCGGAACCGGGCATCCGGGGTGGGGCAGGAACGGCGGCACGCCCCTGCCCCCGCGGCCGCTTCCTCCCGGAGGTACAAAAGGGCCGCGGTACCAGCCTAGCATTTCATTTGAGCAGACCAAAGGTGCTGCCTCACCCAAAAAGGATGTCCGGCCTGATTTCTTCGGTTGGCCGGATGAAACCGCCCGTGGTGAGTCCGTTCCGCACCACCGGCCCCGGCGCTGTCATATCCGCGCCATGGCAGGTCCACGACTTGTGGAAACATGGACTCCCCGTCCAGGGAGGGCGATTATAGAAATGTCTTCGGAACAAGCCCGGCGGCACGGGCCCGAAGACAAAAATCACCGATCACTTCCTGGAGGAAAAGTGTCCGCGTCTTCCCGCACCACCGGTTTCCGCACCGCCGCCCGCCAGTTCGCCCTCGCCGCCCTCGTCTGTACCGCCGTGGCGGGCGGCGCGGTCGCGGCCACCGCCACGGGAACGCACTCCGCGCACCACGTAGTCGCCGACAACAACTGGCCGGCCACGCCCGGCGCCACCCCGGCGGACAACAACTGGCCCACCGCCAGCGCCACCCCCGCGGACAACAACTGGCCCAACTCCGCCACCGTCACCCCGGCGGACAACAACTGGCCCACCACCAGCGCCACGCCGGCGGACAACAACTGGCCCACCGCCTCCGCCGTCCCGGCCGACAACAACTGGCCCACCGCCTCCGCGCCGGCCGACGACAACGGGCCGACGCCGGTCGCGGCGGTCTGACGCGGCACACCCCCGGGGCCGGGAGAGACGGGTCACCGTCTCCCCGGCCCGGCCTGTCATCCCGCCGCGGAAACCGCGGCACGGCAGTCCGGGCACAGCCCCTTGAAAACAATATCCGCGTCGTTCACATCCCAGTCCGGCAGATCTTTTCGCGGCAGGGTCGGAGCGCTGTGGACGACATTTTCCACACGCCCGCAATGCACACACAATGCGTGCTGGTGACGCGGTCCCGCGATTTCGAACACCGCCGGCCAGCCGGGACGCTCGAATTTCGTCACCAGGCCCGCTTCCAGAAAATGCCTCAGCATTTCGTAGACGGCCTGGGAAGTGAGCGTGCCGAGCCGTTCGCGCGCCGCGGCCGTCAGGCCCTCGACGTCGAGATGACCGCCCGAGGCGAGCACCTGGAGCACCTCCAGGCGCGGGCTGGTGACCCGCAACCCCGCATCGCGGAGTTGCCGGATCGCCGTCTCGCGCCCCTGAGCCACCGCTTCGCGTGCCATCTTCCCGCCATCTGGTGAGACCAAAAGTTTGAACGCATCGTACCTCTTGGTCCACCGGGTGCGCGGAGGGCGCGGGAGGGGTTGGCCGAGAAGGCCCGTCCGCCGGGCGGCGGCGTTCAGTCGAGCCAGCCGAGCCGGGCGGCCCGCACTCCCAGCTCGAAACGGCTGGACGCGCCGAGCTCCTGCATCAGCTCGGAGATCATCCGGCTCACCGTCCGCAGCGAGACGCCGAGGCTGCGCGCGACCTTCTCGTCCTTCATCCCGGAGGCCAGCATGCGCAGCGCCGCCCGCTGCTGCTCCGACAGCCCGTCGCCGCCCCGGGCGGGCAGCACCTGCTCGCCGTAGGGCGTCGCGGTGTGCCAGCAGTGCTCGAACAATGTCTGGTACGAGCGCACGATGGCGGAGCCATGGGCGAGAATGGCGCCGGCCGAGCCGTCCTCCGGGTCGACCGGAAGAATCGCGAACTGCTCGTCCGCGATGATCATGTTCATGGGGACGACGGGCGAGAGGCGCACCTGGACGCCCAGTTTCGCCTTCATCCGCAGGTGTTCCGCGTCCTCGGGCACCGAGGTCAGACGCTGACTGAAAATGGAGCGGACCTGGACGCCCTTCTCGATCTGGCGCCGGTCCCGGTCGAGGGCGCGCTCGGGGATCTCCCGCCCCCGCGCGATCGGGTGCATCGAGGCGAGGTTGGCCTGGACGGTCACCGTGATGTCCTCCAGGACCTGCTGGATACGCCGGTAGTCGGAGAGGATCTCGATCTCCACGCCGACCGTCTGGGCGAGCGTCTCCGTGCGCAGGAAGTTGCCGGCGAGGGTCTTCAGCGTGTGGTGCGCCCGGTCGGCCTGCTCCAGGTGGTTGCGCAGCCGGGTGCGCTCGCGCTCCAGCAACCGCAGCAGGGCGATCTCGGGGGCGATGACGGTGACGACGTCGGCCTCCGTCTCGTCGCAGGCGTCCGGCTCCAGACGGCTCGCGTGCAGTCGGCCGGTCCGGACGACCAGCCCGAGGTCGATCAGTTCCTCGCGACATCGCGCGAGGTCGTCCTCCGACAGGCCCATGCCGGACGCGACGTGGTGCAGGCTCGACGCCCCCCGTGCTCGAAGATGCCGGTAGAGGGTGAGAGCCAGATCAGTGGATTGCGTCCCTGCACCGCCACTGCCATTGATCACCGCGACGCGGCCCCCCTTGTGATTGCGCGAAGCTCTCCCATCACACCTTGTCACAGAGGGGGCCAAAGATCTCCGATGCTGCTTAGTAATGTGATGCTCGTCACGTGTCGGTGCGGCACACCAGCAGCACGCTCCGGGTCCGCTCGTCCAGCCGGTGCTGCCGCTCGTCGGCGACGCGCAGTCCCGCGGCGCGCAGATCCCGGTGCAGATCCAGGGAGTTGACGATCCACTTGCCGGTCGTCACGCACGAGGAGCGGCTCCCCGCCGGCTCCGAACGCTCGATGGCGTAGGTGATGTGCTCGCGCATGGCCACCGGGTCGAAGTCCTGCCGTGCCACGACCCATTCGGTGACCCCGTCGAACCGCGGTACCTCGAACGACCAGGCACGGTGCGGGTGTTCGGCCAGTTCCACGGCGTCATGGGCGGTGTAGTCGAAGGCGAGCGCGCCGTGCGGCTGGAGGTGCCCGGCGATCTCCCGCAGCACCCGGGGGCGGGAACCCGGCGGGACGGCGGCGATCATCGATCCCGCCATCACGGCGAGTCGGCAGGGCCGGTGCAGGCGCAGGCCGAGCAGATCGGTGCGGGTCGCGGTGATCCGCTCGCGCACCCGGGGGCCGAGGCGGCGGGCCCAGTCGAGCAACCGGTGCAGACTGCGCCCGTCCCGGTCGACCGCGTCCACCGTGAACCCCTGGCGCGCGAGGGGCACGGCGAGCCGGCCCGCGCCCGAGCCGAGGTCCAGCACCGGGCCGCCGGTGGCCCGTGCCAGCGCCAGGTACTCCAGGATGTCGCCGCTGAACGGGCCCAGCAGCGCGTCCTGGAGCCACACGTCCTCCCGCGAGAGCGGGGCGAGGCACTCCAGACCGGGCAGGTGGTCCGGGCGCGGAGGGGACACGGTGGCGGTCCGGGACAGCGGGTCTGCGAGCGCGGTCCTCACCGGTGTGCCGGTCTGTGTGTGCATCGCTCCTCCAGGTGGCCTCGGCCGTTCCCGGCCGTCCGGACGGGCCCCGTGCCGCCGGGGCCGCGCCGCCCGACCATCGTGTCCGGGACCGTCCGCGGCGGTCCAGCCAGGAGGTATGCGTTTTCACGCCAACGCGTGGGTACGCCAGGGCCGCGCCCCGGTCGACCACGCGACTCACACGGTTCGCGCCAATCTCCGTCCGCCTGCGGTGGAGCCGTGGGCGGTGAAGAAGGGCAGCGCGGGATCACCGTCGGCCTGGGAGGTGACGCCTCGCGTCCGCGCCGCCTGGGCGCGCGTCCGGTCGGTGAGCGCGGTCAGCAGGGTGCCGCGGCGGCGGTCGGGTCCGGCGCACTGGGTGTGGAGCTCGCCCTCGCCACCGCCCGCCGCGGCGCCGGCGACCCGGCCGTCGGGCTCCGCCGCCACCAGCCGGCCGAGCCGGCCCGGGGCGCCGCCCGGTATCCCCCTCTCGGCGGCGACGCGGGACAGCGAACAGTTCGTCGCCACCAGCCGTGCCACGTCGTCCGCCGGGGGCAGGCCGGTGCAGGGGCGCCGTATGACAGCGGCGAGCAGCTGCGGATCGGGGCGGCGTCCGTCACCGCGGCGGGCCGCACCTCCACGCTCATCAGGGCGGAACCTCCACGGAGGCCCCTCCTTGCCGGTCACATGCCGGGTGCCGGGACGGAGCAGCACACGGCCGCCAGTCCGGGCAGGCCGACCGCCAAGGTGAGGACGAGCAGGGCGACACCCGGCACCGTGGGGCGTTCGGTGGGTGGTTGAAGGATGCGCCGCATGCGCAGCAACGCCGACGGGCCGCCCGCCGCCAGGGCGGCGTGCGGTGCCTGTCCGGCCGCGACCGCGTACAGGGCGACGGCGAGTGCCCGGCGCGAACACCGGCGCAACGCCCGGTCGTCGGCGACCATTTCGAGCAGGAGAGGCACCTCGTCGCGGACGAGCCGGGCCAGCGGGAGCCGCCGGGAGAGGGCCCCGACGGCCGAGGCGGCGGCCGCCAGGAGGTGGTGGCGACCCGCGATGTGCGCGCGTTCGTGCTCCAGCGCGGCCGCGAGCTGTTCTCCGGTCAGGGCGTGCACGGCGCCCTCGCTGACCACCACCTGGGGCGCGCGCCCCGGCAGACAGTAGACGGCGGGGGTGGTGTGCGGCAGCACCGTGGCTCCCAGTTCCGAGCGCCAGTGCCCCACCATTCCGAGTACTTCGGCGTGCCGGGCGCGCCTTCGCCGGAAGTCGAAGACCTGCCGGGCGAAGGCCAGGGCGAGGGCGAGCGGCGGACAGACGGCTGCGGCGAACCCCGCCCACGCGCGGGCGCTGGGCCGCTCCAGGTCGTTCAGCATGACGTCGACACAGCGCCTGCCGCTGGTGAGGAAGCATCCCTGGGCCGCCTCGGACAGCTGGTGGCTCTCGGCGACGGGGAAGAACAGTTGCATGACCGCGAGGGACAGCGAGGCGGTGACGACGAGCACCAGCAGCCCCCATAGCCCGAGCGTGAGCCGGGGCGTGCGGTGTGTCCAGGAGCTGCGGACGAGGAACCGCGGCAGGATCACCCCGGCGGCCACGGCCAGCATCAGCGGCGGCAGCACATGGTGGAACCGCAGCGCAAACTCCCCGGACCGGTACAGGAGTTCGCTCACGACGGTTTCTCCGGTGGCACCTCGCCCGCGGGCCGGTGTCCCGCGGCGCGCAGGGCGGCCTCCAGGACGGACACGTCCTCCGGCGACATGCGCTCCACGAAGCGCTGGAGTGCGGCCTGCCGGTCCTCGGTACTGCCGAGGACCTGCTGCATCAGGCTCGCGGTGTACTCCTCGCGGCTGCGCAGCGCCTCGTACAACCAGGCACGCCCGGTCTTCTCGCGCCGGAGCATGCCCTTGCGGTACAGGATGTCCGCGACCGTCATGACCGTCGTATAGGCGACCGGCCGGATGCGGTTGATGTCGTCGACGACCTCCCGGACCGTGGCGGGCCGTCCCCAGTTCCAGAGACGATCCATGATTTCGGCTTCCAGACCACCGAGCCGTCGCACCTGTTCCCCTCCGCCGCCCGTCACCGAGGCGCTCCATATCGTAGGACAAGCCTTCCGGATACGACATCACCGACCGTCGACCATACCGGGGAGGGGTATGGTCGACGCATGGTGTCCTTCAGCAGGAGAGTCGTCGTCGGACGTCCGGGTACCGCGTGTGCCAGGTTCTGCGGAGCCGGCCTCGGCGAGGCCGAACTGGTGCTGCTGCGCCAGGTGTTCGGCCTGTGCCTGAGTCTCGGTCTGCGGCTGCGCACTGAGTGCGCGGCGGCGCGGGAGAGGTGACACACACCGGGCCCCGGACGGAGCGATCCGTCCGGGGCCCGGTGTCTCGGAGGCCGGCCATCAGGCTCGTACGAGCCGGGCGATGGCGGAGGATGCCTCGCTGACCTTGGTTCTGGCCTGTTCACCGCCTTCCACGATGGCCTCCGTGACACAGGAGTTGAGGTGCTCGTCCAGCAGGGCCAGCGCGCAGGACTGCAGCGCTGCGTTGGTGGCGGCGACCTGGGTGAGGACGTCGATGCAGTAGGCGCCCTCCTCGACCATGCGCTGTAGGCCACGGACCTGGCCTTCGATGCGGCGCAGCCGTCTGACGATGTCGTCCTGGTGGGCCACGGCGGCCTCCTCGTCCTCGTCCGCGTCTCAGCGGTCCGCGGGCGTGAACCCGCGCAGCCGGAGGCTGTTGCCGACCACGAAGACCGAGGAGAAGGCCATGGCGGCGCCGGCGATCATCGGGTTGAGCAGGCCGCTGGCCGCGAGCGGCAGTGCCGCGACGTTGTAGGCGAAGGCCCAGAAGAGGTTGGACCGGATGGTGCCCAGCGTCTTGCGGGACAGCCGGATCGCGTCCGCCGCGACCCTCAGGTCCCCGCGGACCAGCGTCAGGTCGCCGGCCTCGATGGCCGC
This sequence comes from Streptomyces hygroscopicus subsp. hygroscopicus, assembly GCF_030269125.1. GTDB lineage: Bacteria > Actinomycetota > Actinomycetes > Streptomycetales > Streptomycetaceae > Streptomyces > Streptomyces hygroscopicus_C. The sequence continues at coordinate 12,940 of NZ_BSSM01000026.1, forward strand.
GTCCGTGCCCGTGCCCATGGCGAGACCGAGGTCGGCCTGGGCGAGCGCGGCCGCGTCGTTGACGCCGTCGCCGACCATGGCCACCGAACGGCCCTCGCCCTGGAGTCGCTTGACGACATCCACCTTGTCCTGGGGGAGGACCTCGGCGAAGACGTGCTCGGGGGCGATCCCGACCTCCGCGGCGACCGCCTCGGCGACCGCGCGGTTGTCACCGGTCAGCAGGATGGGCGTGAGCCCGAGTCCGCGCAGCCGGCGGATGGCCTCCGGGCTGGTCTCCTTGATGGCGTCGGCGACCTCCAGCACCGCGCGCGCCGCGCCGTCCCAGGCCACGGTGATGGCCGTACGACCGGCCGCCTCGGCCCGCGCCTTGGTCCGGGCGAGCTTCTCGGGCAGTTCGATCGCCCACTCGGCGAGCAGCTTCTCCCGGCCGACGAGCACCGCGTGCCCTTCCACGATGCCCTGGACGCCGAGTCCGGCGATGTTGGCGAAGTCCTCGGGCGCGGGCAGGGTGCCCACGCGGGCGGCGGCGCCGGAGGCGACAGCCTGGGCGATGGGGTGCTCGGAGGCGTGCTCCAGCGCGCCCGCGAGGCGCAGCACCTCGGTCTCGTCCGTGCTGTCGGCGGCGTGCACGGCCAGCAGGGTCATCCGGCCGGTGGTGACGGTGCCGGTCTTGTCCAGGACGATGGTGTCGACCTTGCGGGTGGTCTCCAGGACCTCGGGGCCCTTGATGAGGATGCCGAGCTGGGCGCCGCGGCCGGTGCCGACCATCAGCGCGGTCGGCGTGGCGAGGCCGAGGGCGCAGGGGCAGGCGATGATCAGCACGGCGACGGCCGCGGTGAACGCCTCGGTGATGCCGGCGCCGTTGCCGAGCCAGAAGCCCAGCGTGCCGACGGCCAGCGCGATGACCACCGGGACGAAGACCGCCGAGATCTTGTCGGCGAGGCGCTGGGCCGCGGCCTTGCCGTTCTGCGCGTCCTCGACGAGCTTGGCCATGCGGGCCAGTTGGGTGTCGGCGCCGACGCGGGTGGCCTCGACGACGAGCCGGCCGCCCGCGTTGAGGGTGGCGCCGGTGACGCCGTCGCCGACGCCGACCTCGACCGGCACGGACTCGCCGGTGAGCATGGAGGCGTCCACGGCGGACGAGCCCTCGACCACGGTGCCGTCCGTGGCGATCTTCTCGCCGGGGCGGACCAGGAAGCGGTCGCCCACCTTCAGTTCGGCGACCGGCACGAGTTCCTCGCGCCCGCCGCGCAGCACGGTGACCTCCTTGGCGCCCAGTTCCAGCAGGGCCTTCAGAGCGGCGCCGGCCTTGCGCTTGGACCGGGCCTCGAAGTAGCGGCCGGCCAGGATGAACGCGGTGACCCCTGCGGCGGCCTCCAGGTAGATGTTCCCGGCGCCGTCGCTGCGGGCGATGGTCAGCTCGAAGGGGTGCCGCATACCGGGCATGCCGGCCGTACCGAAGAACAGCGCCCACAGGGACCACAGGAAGGCCGCCGAGGTGCCGACGGAGATCAGGGTGTCCATGGTGGCGGCGCCGTGCCGGGCGTTGGTCCAGGCGGCCTTGTGGAAGGGCCACGCGGAGTAGGTGACCACCGGCGCGGCGAGTGTCAGCGACAGCCACTGCCAGTTGTCGAACTGGAGGGCCGGGACCATGGCCATCGCGATGACGGGCACGGCGAGTACGACCGCGACGGTCAACCGCTCGCGCAGCGGCCGCAGTTCGTCGCTCTCCGCCACGGCCTCCCCGCCGCCGGGACCGGATTCGGCACGCGGCGGCTCGGGTTCACGCGCGGTGTAGCCGGTGGCCTCGACGGTCGCGATCAGATCGGCGACCTCGATGTCCGCGCGGTAGCTGACCTTTGCCTTCTCGGTGGCGTAGTTGACGGTGGCCTCGACACCGTCCATGCGGTTGAGCTTCTTCTCGATCCGGGCGGCGCACGAGGCGCAGGTCATGCCGCCGATGGCGAGTTCGACCTCGGCCGCGCCGGGCGTGGTGGTGGTCATGTCTCTGCTCCTCGGAGCTGGTGGACGTACAGAGCCGGGGCGGGACGCAGCGGGCGGGCGGGTCCCGCCCCGACGTGGGTGGTCGGGCGCGTGGGCCCGACATGGTGGGGTCGGGCGGATCGGCCCGACGGGGGTGAATCGGTACGGATCAGGCGGTGGGTCCGGCCCGATCGGGTCAGGGCCGGGCGCCGAGGTGGGTGGAGCCGGCGGCGCCGGGGCCGATGGTCTCGACGTCCGGAGCCGACGTGGTTGGACGTGCCGGCCGGGGCCGGGGGCCGGGCGGCCGGGAGCGGCTCGGCCGGTCAGGCGGCCCGGCCGGCGAAGTCGTAACCGGCGTCGTCGACGGTCTCGGCGATCAACGCGTCGAACGCCTCGCCGGCCGCGGCGACGGGTGTCACGGTCACCAGGCCGGTGCCGATCTCCACCTCGACCGCGGCGACCTCGTCCAGACCGCCGACCGCCCGGGTGACGACTCCCTGGCAGTGGGCGCTGCCGACACCGCCGACCTTGTAGACGACCTTGGCCGGGGCGCTGCCGTCAGGGGTGCGGGAGTTCGACACGGGATCCTCCAAGGTGACGGTCCAATACCCCCGTGGGGTATCTTCGAACGGCTTCATGTATACCCCCCACCCGTATGGGACGCAACCCCTGACCCGGTTTGACTTCATACCCCCTGGGGGTATGGTGAGCCACACGGTCGGCCGCACACCGAGCGACCGAGAGGGACGAGGAGTTGGGCATGAACACCGCACTGCGGATCACCGTCTTCGCCGCCGCGCTCGCCGCGACGTTCGGCACCGCCTACGGGGTCGGCAACGCCGTGGGCCCCATCACCCCGCAGCAGAAGGGCGGCCACACCATGCACCACGACACGAGCGGCGGACACCACGACATGGCGTCCATGCCCGGCATGACCGGCACGCCCGGCACGCGGCACGACGCCGAGCCCGGCGGTCTGGAGATCTCCAAGGACGGCTATACGCTCGCCCTGAACACGTCACAGGTGCCGGCCGGCAAGAAGACGGAACTGAGCTTCTCGGTGGTTCGGGACGACACGGGCCGGAAGGTCACGGCGTACGAGCAGGAGCACGGCAAGGAGCTGCACTTCATCGTCGCCTCCCGGGATCTGACGGTCTACCGCCATCTGCATCCGACGCGTGCCGCCGACGGCACCTGGAGCACGTCCGTGGATCTCCCGCGCGCGGGCGGCTACCGCGTCTTCGCGGACTTCACACCCAAGGGCGGGGAATCGCTCACACTGGGCGCCGACCTCGCGGTCGCGGGCCGGTACGAGCCGACGGCACCGCCGGCGCACAGCACGACGGCGAAGGTGGACGGCTACGAGGTGCGTCTCGACGGCACTCCCGTGGCCGGCGAGCCCTCCACCCTGACCCTCACCGTGACCAAGGACGGCCGCCCGGTCCGGAACCTCCAGCCCTACCTCGGCGCCTACGGCCACCTCGTCGCCCTGCGCTCCGGCGACCTCGCCTACCTCCACGTCCACCCGACGGGCGAACCGGGCGACGGCACGACCACGCCGGGCCCGGAGGTCTCCTTCATGGTGACGACGCCCACCGCGGGCGCGTACCGCCTCTTCTTCGACTTCCAGCACGGGGGACAGGTGCGTACGGCGGCGTTCACGGTGCACGCGGGCGGTACGGCGGGGACGCACGGCGCCGGGACCGGCGAGCACTGACGCGGCCGCCCGATCACGCGAGGGCCCTGCCAGGTTCGGCCGGACCAAGTGATCTTCCGCGGACGGACGGATGTTCCCCGAGACAGTACTGCACACGGACCGCCTGGTCCTGCGACCGTTCACCGACGCCGACATCGAGGACACCCGGGCGAGTTGCGCCGACGCGCTCACCCAGCGATGGCTCCCCCTCCCCCGGCCCTACACGTCGGCCGACGCCACCGCCTGGTGCACCTCCGTCTCCCATGCCCTGCGCGAGTCCGGTGACGGCATCCACTTCGCCGTCACCGACGCCCGCACCGAACGGCTGCCGGGCACCGTCGGCCTCAAGAAGACCGACTGGCGGGCCCGGGTGAGCGAGGTCGGCTACCGGGTCTCCCCCTGGGCCCGCGGCGACGGTGTCGCCGCCGAGGCGACCCGCGCCCTGGCCCGCCGGCTCCTGGCCGACCACCGCTTCGAGCGCCTCGAACTCCGCGCCGCCACCGCCGACACCGCTTCCCGGAGAACCGCCGTCACAGCCGGCTTCCACCCCGAGGGCATCCTGCGCAACGCGGGCTTCGTCCATGACGGACGGGTCGATCTCGTCCCGTTCTCCCTGCTCCCGGACGATCTCCGGCGACCGGCACGATGACCGGATGACCGGCACGAACGCTCGGCGGACGACCTGCCCGACGCGGCCGGCGCGGGTGCCTCCCCTCCCGCCTCGGTGACGACGGCTCCCTCGACGCGATTCCGGGGGCGTCGTACGTACGGGACCCGCCGAGGTCCGGGGAGAGCCGATGCGGGCGCCCTCGAAGGCTCGGGCGAACCAGCACCGCCCGGCCGGAGCCGGGTGCGGCGTGGACACCGCCCCCACCCGCGAAAAGACGTGTGCGCGCTCCCCGTTGCCCGCCGACCGGATCGGCGGCCTCGTCCTGATGGGGGAACGCGCCACCGTGCTCGGCCACCGGTCCGATGCCGCGCCGGTGCGGGGCGGTCCGCCACCCGGAACGGGTGTCCGCCGGTGCCACGGCCATCCCCCGCTCCTCACGGCGGTACCGGGTGCCGGGGGTGGCCGCGCCGGTCCCTGTCAGCGGGCGACGCGGGGCTCGGGGCCGAGCTGCCGTCCGGGGGCGACGGACGTACATTCGCGTTCATGGAGGAGATGCCGCGGCGCATCGACCCCGCCACGGACCGGACCGCCGCCGCACACCTGCTGGGCTGTCCGCCGGACGAGGTCGGCTACTGCCCGCGCTGTCAGGGGCTCACCCGCCGCTACGGCCGCCGGGCCCAGGTCATCTGCGCCGCCTGCCGGGCGGCCGAGGCGGCCGACTCCTCCCGCGGCTGACCGCGCCGTCTCGCCCGGTCTCCCGGGTGACGTGAGGCAGAGGGGGAACTCCGGAAGGAGGGACGCCATCCGGTGAAGGGGGCGGAGATGCCTGCGCAGGGCAGCCCTCGGGAGACGGTGGCCAAGGCGCTCGACGCCCTCGGCACGGGCGCTTATCTGGCCGACGCGCAGGGCTGCGTCGTGGGCGTGAACCCGTGTGCCGAACGGCTTCTGGGCCGGTCCGCCGCCGAGCTGCTCGGCGGGGACGCGCACGACCTGCTCCACCGCAACGTCAACGGAGAGCCGGTGGCGAGGGCCCAGTGCCGGGTCCGGGAGGCCATCCTCGCCGGCCGCACCGCGCACGGCCGCGAGTGGATGGAGCGCGGTGACGGCACACTGCTCCCGGTGATCTGGCTGGCCACCCCCTGTGACCTGGGGCAGCGCCCCCCGACCACCCTGGTGCTGTTCTACCCGGCGGGCTGGGGACAGGACCCCGCGCCCCGCTCCCCGGCCGACGGGCAGCTGTCCGAACTGGAGCGGCTCGCCCTGCTGGCGGAGACGACCACCCTGCTCACCTCCACGCTGGACATCGAGGAGGCCCTGCACCGGCTGATCGCCCTGCTGGTGCCGAGGCTCGGCGACTGGGCCGTCATCGACCTGATCAGCGAGCGGGAGGAGGTGCGACGCTGGGCCGTGGCCCACGCCGAGGACGGCCACGTGCGTCTGCGGGAGGACCTTCAGGGGCCCATGCCGCCGGTGCCGCAGGAGTCGGGCATGCCCCTGTCCCGCGCCCTGCGCGGCGTCGCGTCCACCCTCGCCGGGCCCGAGACCTACCAGGGGCCGCCCGACTCCGGTCTCGCGGTCGAGCAGCGGCGGCTCTTCGAGGCGACCGGCATGCACTCGGCGGCCGTCGTCCCCATCCGCAGCCTGCGCGAGGTGCTGGGCGCGGTCACCCTCGGCCGCGCCGACCAGCCCGGGAAGTACACCGCGACCGAGCTGGCCCTGCTGGAGGACATCGCGCGGCGCGCGGGCCTCGCCCTGGAGAACGCCCGCCTCTACCAGCGGCAGCGCATGGTCGCGGAGACCATGCAGCGCCATCTGCTGCCGCAGCTCCCGCGCACGTCCGGGCTCGCCATGACCACCCGCTACCTGCCCGCGCCGGACGCGTCGGAGGTCGGCGGGGACTGGTACGACGCGTTCCCGCTGGCGGACGACGTGACCGCGCTCGTCGTCGGGGATGTCGTCGGCCATGATCTGGACGCGGCGGCCGGCATGGCCCAGCTGCGCAACATCCTGCGCGCCTACGCCTGGTCGCAGCAGAAGCCACCGAGCGAGATCGTGCGGGAGCTGGACCGCGCGACCGCGCGCATCGCCGAGGTGACCATGGCCACGGTGGTCTTCGCGCGGATGACGGTGGACGACGCCGGCCGGTCCACGCTGACCTGGACGAACGCGGGCCATCCCCCTCCGCTGCTGATCACCCGTGAGGGCCTCGCCGAGTACCTGACCGACGGCCACGGTGTCCTGCTCGGGGTACTGCCCGAGCAGGAGCGCCCCGACGCGACGCGCCGACTGCCGCCCGGTGCCACGCTGCTCCTCTACACCGACGGCCTGATCGAGTCCCCGGGCCACCCCTTGGACGAGGGCCTCGAACGACTGCGCCGGCACGCCGCGTCCCTCGCCCACCGCCCGCTGGAGTCCTTCACCGACCAACTGCTCGCGCGGGCACGGCCGCCGGACAACGACGACGATGTGGCGCTGCTGGCAATACGGGTGCCGTCCGCGTCGTCGTGAGGCCGGGCCAAGCAGCTGCGTCCACCTCGGACCGCGAACCGAAGGTGTGCTCTTCCCCTCAACGCGTGCAAGTAACGTGCGTTTTATGTGCTTGCCGGGACGGAGCAAGGGCATTCGGTGGCCAGGAGGTTGATAACGATGGTTCCCCTGCTTCTGGTTCTTCTTCTGGCCCTGATTCTGTTCGGTGCGGGCTTCGCGCTGAAGGCACTGTGGTGGATCGCGGTGATCGTGCTGGTCCTGTGGCTGCTGGGCTTCCTCGTCCGGCCCGCGGGCAGCGGCGGCCGCCGAGGGCGCTGGTACCGGTGGTAGCCGCCCGGCGGACCGTCGTCCACGGCTACCGGCCACCCTCTGCCCCGCGGGTCAGACGGGTGGCGAGACGGTAGTCGACGGCGATGTCGCGGTACCCCCGGCCAGGGGTGACCCGGTCGGGGAGGTTGGTCCGCTCGCTGTGGGAGGAGGACTCCCGTGCGCCGTCGCCGGGGAAGCCGACGGACGTCCGGGGCTCCTCCTCGAAGCGCAGACGGTCACCGCGGACCGTCGCCTCGAACGAGATGTCCGGTTCCGGGGGTCCCCCGGAGCCGCGCGCGGCGGGTGACCGGCGGCCCGTCGGCCGCGCGGCGCGGGTCCCTCGGCGGGCACCCGTTCACGGCGGCTCGTCGCGGTGCTCCCGGGCACGGCGGCGGACGGGACGGGCCGACGGCTCGCCTTCGCCGCCGACATCGTCGCGGTCGCCGTCGCGGTCGCGGTCGCCGTCGCGGTCGCGGGAACGACGTGGCCGGGCGGGCCGGGCCCGTTCGGCTTCGCCGCTCCTGCTCGCGGCCCTCTTGGCCGACCGTGCCGTTCGCCTGGCGGCGCCGCGGTCGGCCGCCTTCCCCACCACGTCGGCCGGCTCCCCCTCGACGTCGACCGCTTCGGCGGCGGTGTCTCCCGCCTTCTCCACCGTGCGCCCCGCGGCCCGGCCGGTCTCCCGCACGGCCCCGCCGACGTCCCCCGCGACCCGGCCGCCGACGTCCTCCACCACACGCCCGGCCCGGCCGCCGACGTCCTCCACCACACGGCCGGTACCGGCGCCGACGTCCTCGACAACACGGCCGGTACCGGCGCCCACGTCCTCGACAACACGGCCGGTACCGGCGCCCATGTCCTCGACGGCACGGCCGGCTCCCTCACCGACGACCCGCACGGCGGACCCGGCGCCCCGACCGACGTCCTCCACCGCGCCGCCGGCTCCGCGCCCGACGTCCTCGACCGCGTAGCCCGCGCCCCGGCCGACGTCCTCCACGGCCCTTCCCGCCCCGGTGCCGAGTTCGCCGACGGCCAGCCGGGCCCCGCCGCCGACGTCCCGCACCGCCGAGCCGACGCCGCGCGCCAGTTCCTCCAGGATCTGGGGATTGCGGTCGAGGGTGGTGAGCACCCGGTTGATGATCGTCGCGACGTTGTCGAGCCGCACTCTCAGCTGCGCCTGCGCCTCCACGCCCGAGATCCCCAAGTGCACCCGGCCGAGGGCGACATCGGCACCGACGTTCAGTCTCAGCAGGTCCAGCACCTCGGCCTGGAGCGAGACTCGGGCCCGCAGGTCCTCGACCTCCAGGTCGATCTCGTCGACCTTCAGGCGCGGGACGTCGAGGAAGACGTCGGGCTCCGCATCGGCCCGCCCGCTCCGGGCCGCCGAACCGTCGCCCTCGTCCTCCTCATACGACGCGACCCCGTCGTGGACATCGGGGCCCTCGGGTTCGTACTCGGCACCGGGCTCGTACCCGGCCTCGTCCTCGCCCTCGTCCTCATCCACGTCCTCGCCGTATTCGTCCCCGCCCCCGTCCCCGCCGTGTTCGTCCTCGTCCTCGTCCTCACCGTATGCGTCCTCGTCGTACAGCTCGGGTTCCTCGACGGGCCCGTCGTCGTTCTCGACGTCGTCGCGCATGCTGGCACCTCCGCGGGTTCGGCGGCCGTTACGCCCCTTTCGAGCAAGTATGGGAGGCCGCCGTACGCGATCCCGGGCGACGGACATCCCCGGCGCGGCCGCCTCCACGGCATACGCCGACGCCGCAGGCGGGAGCGCCCGGGACGCGGGCGGTGGCAGGCCGGTACGCCGGACGGGTGACGAGGAGGGGCCCGCGGGCCGGCGCGCGAGGCGCCGGGCAGCCCCGCCGGTCAGGAGGCGAACGCGTCCACCCCCGTCAGCTCCGCCGACAGCGCCCACAGCCGGGCCGCCTGCTCCGGGTCGATCGCCCAGTCCTTGACGCCGACGCGGTCACCGTTGTCCGGAGCGGGTTCGGCGACCTCGCAGTCCTCCAGGTACAGGCCGCCGAGCCCGTCGAGCTGCGGAGAGGTCGCCGCCCACACCTGGGTGGCCGCGCCCTGCTGCGGGGTCTTGAAGGCCTCGGGGTGGAGCACGGTGCCCTTCTCGTCGATCCAGCCGCGCTCGATCATCTCCTCCTTGGGCAGGTGCCGCTGGAGCGGGGTGATGATGCCGCCGGGGTGCAGGGCGAAGGCGCGGACACCGGTGTCGCGGCCGAGCGTGTCGAGTTGGACGGCGAACAGGACGTTGGCGGTCTTGGCCTGGCCGTATGCCTCCCACTTGTCGTAGCCCTGCCGCCAGTGGATGTCGTCCCAGCGGATGCCGCCGGCGTGGTGGCCGCGCGAGGACACGGAGACGACCCGGGCGCCGCCCGGCGCGATCGCGGGCCACAGCCGGTTGACGAGGGCGAAGTGGCCGAGGTGGTTGGTGGCGAACTGCGCCTCCCAGCCGTCGCCCACCCGCGTCTCCGGGCACGCCATGATCCCGGCGCTGGCGATCACGATGTCGAGGCTCCGTCCGGAGTCGAGGAACCGCTCCGCGAACCCCCGTACGCTTTCCAGGTCTCCGAGGTCCAGCTCGTCCACCTCGACACCGGGCAGCCCGGCCAGCGCCTGCCCGGCGGTCTCCGGACGGCGCGCCGGTACGACGACCGTGGCGCCGGCCCTGACGAGCGAGCGCGTGGTCTCCAGGCCGATACCCGAGTAACCACCGGTGACCAGGGCCAGTCTGCCGCTGAGGTCGATGCCCCGCAGAACCTCGTCCGCGGTGGTGGCGGCGCCGAATCCGGACCCGATCTTGTGCTGTGCAGTACTCATGCCCGGAACGCTACGGATTGGAGTGCGCTCCAAGTCAAGCGGCGCACTGGGGGATGAGGCCGCCCGCCTCCCACGACCGACCGGCGGGCATCCCAAGGTGATCGGCATGCCGACACCCCGTACACGCCCTCGCCCACCGGGCCTTGACCACCGAGGCCGTCGCGGAACTGGTCGCCCTGCCGTTCGTGGCGCCGGTCGGCGAGGACCACGAAGCCGTCGACGAGGAACTGCGGCGGCGCGGCCGGCACCGGGAGGACCTGGTCCGCGAGTCGTTCCGCACCGGGCACGGGCATGTGCTGCGCAGCGACGACGACAGCCCGTTGGGGGAGCTGGAGGCACGGACCTTTCTCGTCTTCGGACAGATGTGTCCCGTGGATCCGGACGACACGGGGATGCGCAACGGAACCTGGCTGAACGGGTACATGGAGGGGTGGGAGCAGGTGCCCGGCTGGAGCAGTCTGCGGCCCGCCACCGATCAGGACTGCGAGTCGGTGCTCACCCAGGCGGCGGGGGCGGTGACCGAACTGCTCGGCTCGGCCCCCGAGCGGACCCTCGTGTCCGCGCACATCGACTGGTGACGTCGGACGCCAACCCGTAGGAATGGAAAGCCGGTTGGTCGCCGACCGGCGTCTCACCGAGGCCAAGCCGCCATACACGACGTCGGCGGCGGCCTCGCGGAGGCGGCGGCCAGTTCACCGAAGGCGCCGTCGGCCTGGTGATCAGGTCGCTGAGCCGCCGCATGGCCACAGGGTGCTCCTGCCGTGCCGGAACGGACCGGCCGCCGACGGCTTTCGGCGGGACCCGCGCACAGGCGTCAGGGGCTGCGCTCCGGCGGATCGCAGACCCTGACGCGGACGCGCCCGGGGCGCGCGGACTCGTTACCGGGTGGTGTCCTCGTGGGACAGTTCGAGGTCGAAGTCCGTGGTGCCGCCGGCGTCCAGGTGCACGGAAGTGGCCACCGGGGCGTACCCGCCGGCGATGACGGTGTACTCGCCGAGGTCGAGGTCGGTGAACGCGTAGGCGCCGTCGGGGCCGGTGGTCGCCGTGCCGAGCACGTTTCCGGCCGCGTCCAGCAGCGTCACCTTGGCGTCGCCGAGCGGCCCGCCGGTGGCGGCGCTGATGACGCCGTGCAGCCGGGCACCGGGTTCGAGACGGATCTCGCAGGGCTCGGCCGTACCCGCGGTGACCTCGACCGGGACGGCCGCCGGCCGGTGGCCCGCGGCGTTCACGGCGAGGGTGTAGCTGCCCGGGACCAGGTCCACGAGCGAGAAGCCACCGTCGGCGGCGGAGGTCGCGGAGGACACGACCTCACCGCGCAGGTCGGTCGCGACCAGCAGGGCGCCCGGCAGCGGGTTGCCGTCGACCGCGTCCCGGACCGACCCGGCGAGCGCGGCGCCGCTGCTGCCGAGCACCAGGTCGCAGACGACCGGCTCGTCGCCGGCCGGCACCGTGACGGCCTGCGGCTGACGGGCACCCGCTGCGCCGATCAGCACATAGGTGCCCGCGCCGGGCACCGACACCGTGTAACCGCCGTCCGCGCCGCTGACCGCGCGGTCCAGCTGCCGGCCGCGGACGTCGACCAGCGTGATCGCCGCCTGCGCGACCGGGGCGCCGGAACCGTCCAGCACCCGGCCGCTGACGGCCCGCCGGGCGGCGGCGGTCACGGACTCGACGGCCGTGGGAGCGTCCGCGACCGGCGCGTCGGCGGGCTCCGGCGTGCGGACGCCGTCCGCCGGGGCGCCACTCGTCCGGGCGTCCTCCGGCTCGGCGTCCTCCGCCTGCGTGCCGCTCGCCTCAGCGGCCCGTGCCTCCAGGCCGGAGACCTTGCGCAGCGGTACCTCCTTGGTCCACACCGCGACCAGCAGGCCGAGGACCATGATGGCCGCGGCGCACAGGAAGACCACGTGCATGGCGTCGGTGAAGCCCTCCTTGAAGGGCTGGGCCAGACGCGGGTCGAGCCGCTGGATGAAGGAGGAGTCGTCCAGCACGCCCGAGCCGCCGCCGCTCGCGGCGGGGTGCTTGAGCATCTTCAGTACGGGCGCGTTCGCGGGATCGGCCTGCACGGCCGGGTCGTGCAGGGCCGCCTGGAAGGCGGACGTCCGGGCGGCCGCCCGGAACGCGGAGCTGATCTTGTCGCCGACGGTGCTGAAGAGCACGGACAGGAAGATCGCCGTACCGGCGGTGCCGCCCATCTGCCGGAAGAAGGTGGCCGACGCGGTGGCGACGCCCATGTCCTCGGGCTCGACGGAGTTCTGCACGGCCAGGGTCAGGATCTGCATACAGCCACTGAGGCCGAGACCGAACAGCGCCATGTAGGCCATGGTCTCCGGCAGCGGGCTGTCCCACTGGACCCGGTAGTGGAACAGCAGCATGGCCGCGATCAGCAGGATCGTGCCGACGATCGGGAAGATCTTGTACTTGCCGGTCTTGGAGATGATGCGGCCGACCACCATGGTGCCGGCGATCATGCCGACCATCAGCGGCAGCATCAGCAGACCGGACTTGGTGGGGCTGACGCCCTTCACGATCTGGAGGTACAGCGGGACCATCATCATCCCGCCGAACATGCCCATGCCGATGAGCACGGACAGCAGGCTCATCTTGCTGAACACCGAGCTGCGGAACAGACGCATCGGGATCAGCGCCTCGTCGCCCATGGCCCGCTCCACGAAGACCCAGGCCACCAGGCCGACCACGCCGACGGCGTAGCAGACGTACGACTTGGCGGAGGTCCAGCCCCAGCTCTGGCCCTGCTCGGCCACGAGCAGCAGCGGCACCACGCCGACGGCGATGGTGAGCGCGCCCCACCAGTCGATGCGGTGCTCGCGCCGGGTGTGCGGAATGTTCAGCACCTTGGCGACGACGAACAGCGCGACGATGCCCACCGGCACGTTGACCAGGAACACCCAGCGCCAGCCCGCGATGGCGAGGATGCTGCTGCGGCCGGCCAGGAAGCCGCCGATCAGCGGGCCGAGGACGCTGGAGGAGCCGAACATGGCGAGCATGTAGCCCTGGTACCGGGCGCGCTCCCGGGGCGGCACGATGTCGCCGATGATCGCCAGGGCCAGCGACATCAGACCGCCCGCACCGATGCCCTGGAAGGCGCGGAAGGCCGACAGCTCGTTCATCGAGGTGGCGAAGGAACACGCCGCCGAGCCGACGACGAAGATCGTGATGGCCGCGAGGAAGAAGGGCTTGCGGCCGTAGAGGTCGGACAGCTTGCCGTACAGCGGGGTGCTGATGGTCGACGTGATCAGGTAGGCGGTGGTGACCCACGCCTGTGCGCTGAGTCCGTGCAGATCGTCCGCGATGGTGCGGATCGAGGTGCTGACGATGGTCTGGTCGAGGGCCGCGAGGAACATGCCCAGCATGAGGCCGCTGAGGATCGTCATGATCTGGCGGTGCGTCAGCCGGCCGGCCGGCGGTGGCGACGCGGATATCGCTGGAGTTCCCCCGCGGGCCGGGGACGCGGACGTGGTCATGCGTGCGGATCTCCTTGCCTCGCCTCGCCCGCCGGGTGCTGCCCGGTCCCGAGGCTCGTGTACGTGCTGTCCACCAGGTCGTCGTTGAGGCGCTTCAGCAGACGGGTGAGCAGGGTGCGGTCCTCGGCCGGCCACGGCTCCAGGAGGCGGGTCAGTTCCGCCTCGCGGCGGCGTACGGCGCTCCGGTAGGCGGCGCGCCCGGCCTCGGTCGCGCTGAGCAGCGAGCCCCGGCGGTCCTCCGGGTCCGGGTGGCGCTCCACCAGCCCCCGGTCCACCAGCGAGCGCACCTGCCGGCTGACCGTCGACAGGTCGAGGAAGACGTCCGCCGCGAGGTCGGTCGCGCGACGTCGGCCGCAGGTCACCAGCCGGGCGAGGAGCACTCGGTCGGCGGCCCCGCACTCGAAGCCGGCGCGCTGGGTCCAGGCGGCGAAGAGCCGCATGAGGCGCACCATCTCGGCCCCGAGGCCCGATGCCGCGGCCCCGGCGCTCCCGGCCCGCGCGATCACGGTCGCCGCGTCGGCCGTCCGCCCGCCCGCCGTCGGGGCGGCCACCGGTTCGGCGGTCGTCGTCGCGGCGCGCGTCGCGCCGGCGGGCGGTACGTCGTCCGGGCGCACGGGTGTCGGGCGCACGTCGTCCGCTCGCGTGGTGTCCGGGCGTACGGCTTGTGCGCCTGCGGCGCCCTCATGGCCTCTCCGGCTCTCTGTGCCGATCATCACTCACGTTCCGTTGCTTGCGGCTACCAAGTGAGTGTAGGGCCTGGCCGTCGCCACCCGTACGCCGACGTCCGGTCATGCTTCGGCAATACGAGGACCGGTGCGGCGGGGGAGCGGGGTACCCGGCCACGCTGTGCGTCCGGACCGTGCTCCGCGCTGGCCGGGCATCGCGGTACGGCCGTCCGGCCGGGTGGAACGCGCCCTAGGGTGACCGCGGCGGCGCTCCGTCCGTTGGACACGGGGGCGCCGTGCGCGCACGCGCGTGGCGGGGGTGGGGGTGTCGCGCGGCCCGGCGCGGGTCGCGCACGGGGGGCGCGATGTGTCGAACGGCTGTTGTCCCTCGTTCCCGGAACGTTCAACTCTCCTCCCTGCCAGGGTTCTTCGGCGCACGCCTACGGTCCTTGCGGTCTTGAAGGAGGAGTTCATGGACGCAGTGCTCGCGGTGCGGGCGCGCGGGATCACGAAGTGCTTCGGTGACGTGGTCGCGCTCGACGGGGTCGATCTCGACGTGACCCGGGGTCAGATCCATGGCCTGGTCGGGCCGAACGGGGCGGGGAAGACAACGTTGCTCGGCCTGATGCTGGGGCTCGCCGTCGCCGACGGCGGCGCTCTGGAGATCCTCGGAGTGCCGGTCGGGCGTGCGCTTTCGGCCGTTGACGGAGTGGCCGGTTTTGTCGACGGTCCGGGCCTGTACCCGTCGATGACCGCCCGGCGGAACCTGGCCGCGCTGGCCTCGCTGCGCGGACGCGACGCGCGGACGGCGGGGATCGAGGAGGTGCTCTGCGAGGTTGGTCTGCGCGATGTCGCCGACGACCGGGTGCGCGGCTTCTCGCTCGGCATGCGGCAGCGGCTCGGGCTCGCGGCCGCCCTGCTCACCCGGCCCCGGCTGCTCGTCCTGGACGAACCCTCCAACGGCCTCGACCCGTCGGGCACACGGCATGTGCACCGCGTCCTGAACCGGCTCGCGGCGGACGGCACGAGCGTCGTGCTCTCCAGCCACCGGATGGACGACGTCGAGGCGCTGTGCTCCGAGGTCACCATCCTGGCCACCGGACGGGTCGTGTTCTCCGGCCCGCTCACCGAACTCGCTGCCGGAAACAGTGACTTGGACTACCGTTTGCGCACCTCCGACCCCGAGGCCGCGCGGCGACTGGCCGCCATGACGGACGGCGTGCGGGTCGTGGCGGACGGCGGGACGCGGTACGGCGACGAGGTGCTGGTCGTGCGGGCGTCGGTGCCCGCGCTCGACCGACTCGTCTCCGGCGTCGTGCGGTCGGACATCGCGGTGCGCGAGCTGGCGCCGGTGGTCTCGCCGTTGGAAGCCGCCTTCCTCGCCCTGACCGAGCAACAGGAGCGACAGGATCAGCGGGAAGAGCACGAGCACCGCGCGCAGCGGGAACGCCAGGAGGCCGGCCGATGACCGCCCCGCCCACCGCGGACCACGCCGCCCCCGCCCGCCCGGTCCCGGTTCCGCGCGGCTACCGCTTCGAGCTGGTCAAGCTGGTGTCGCAGTGGCGGATCAGGCTGCTGGTGCTCGCCTGCTGGATCGTACCGGCGGTGTTCGTCGTCGGCGTGAGCGCGCAGAGCACCCTGCCCTCGGACACCCTGTTCGGGCGCTGGATGCACGCCACCGGCTGGGCCGGGCCGCTGGTGGTGCTCGGCTTCGCGGGCACCTGGGCGCTGCCCCTGCTGACCTCGGTCGTCGCCGGTGACGTGTTCGCGGCCGAGGACCGGCTCGGCACCTGGCGCCATCTGCTCGTGGTCGTACGGTCGGCGCGGCGGATCTTCGTGGCCAAGACCCTGGCGAGCCTCACCGTCATCCTGCTGCTCGTGGCCGGGCTGGCCTGTTCCAGCACGGTCGGCGGACTGCTGGCGGTCGGCGACCAGCCGCTGGTCGGCCTCGACGGTCATCTGCTCGCGCCGTCGGACGCCGCCGTCAGGGTCCTGCTCGCCTGGGTCGCCGTGCTCGCGCCGACGCTGGCGCTCGCCGGGATCGGACTGCTCGGGTCCGTGACGCTGGGCCGCTCCCCCATGGGCCTTCTCCTCCCCGCCGTCGTGGCACTCGCGATGCAGCTCGCGCAGATGCTGCCGCTGCCCCTCGTCGTGCGCCTCGCGCTGCCCGGCTACGCCTTCATCGCCTGGAACGGCCTGTTCACCAGCCCCGAACAGGTCGGCCCGCTGCTCATCGGCGTCGCGGTGAGCCTCGCGTGGGCCGTCACCGCGACCGTGCTGGCCCATGTGCTGTTCCTGAGGCGTGACTTCACGGATGCGGGCTACGACGGCTCGGGCCGGCGCGCGGTGGCGGCGGGACTGCTGCCGCTCGTGGGCCTGGTCGCCGTATCGGCCGCCGTGATCGCACCGGCGACCGGGGTGTCGGGCTCCGGCATCGAGCAGGACAAGGTCCAGCGCTCGCTCGCCACCGCCTTCGCCCACCTGTACCGGATGCAGACCGAGCAGCTCCACCGACCCCACGTCACCGAGGCGCAGTTGAGGGCCACGGCCGCGTGCGACAAGGGCAGCGACAAGGTCGCCGTCCAGGGTCCGGGCAACGACTGGCGCTGCGTCGTGTCCTGGCATCTCCCCGGCGTCGAGGCCACCGGTACGGCCGTCTACCAGCTCGACGTCACCTCGGACGGGCGGTTCGTCGCCGACGGCGACGGCCCGAAGGAAGTGAACGGCTACTTCCTGGTGCGCACCCCCACCGGGGACGCACCGAACCCGCTGTGGCAGTTCGACGGCAACGTCGAGCTGCTTCCCACCTCGAAGGGATAACCCATGCAGGTAACACGCCGCCGCAGGCGTGTCCAGAAGGAGCGTTCGGGCTTTCTGTCCAGACGCTTCGGCCGCCGGATACCCCTGGTGACCGCTGGTACCTCCGCGCTCGCGCTCATCGCGGCCGGCGCCGCCTTCGCCCAGACCCATCAGTTCGGCACCCAGCAGGTCGGGCAGACCACGCGCAACGGCCAGGTCATCTCCAGCGACCAGTACATCGACCCGTACGGCAAGCGCCTGGTCGTGAACAACGGCAAGATCATGTCGTCCACGATCAGCCCGGACGGCACCCACCTCGCCGCCTCCGTCACCGACGGGGGCAGCGCGCTGGCCGTCGTGGACCTGAACGGCTGGAAGGTGCAGCAGGTCGTCGGCAACGCCGCGTCGTCCAGCCCGCGCATCAAGGGCAACGATGTCGGCCAGGAGGGACCGACCTACTCCCCCGACGGCAAGCAGCTGTGGCTCGGTCAGACCGACGGCTACACCCGCTTCACCGTGAACGCGGACGGCACGGTCGCCGACCCGACGTACATCAGGATCCCGGCGGACGGCGGCAAGCACGCGCTCGTCGGCGCCGCGGTGTTCTCGGCCGACGGCTCCACCGTGTACGCGGCGGTCAACGGCCAGAACCGGGTGGTCGCCATCGACACGGCGACCGGGAGCGTCACGCGGAGCTGGCCCGTGGGCATCGCCCCGCGCGGCCTGGTGCAGGTCGGCGACAAGCTGTACGTGAGCAACGAGGGCGGGCGCCCGGCCGAGGCCGGCGACACCACCATCAACTCGTACGGCACCCCGGTCCCGGCCGACCCGAAGACCGGTGCCACCACCACCGGCACGGTCAGCGTCATCGACCTGGCGCACCCGTCCGACGCCGCGAGCAGCATCGACGTCGGCCTGCACCCGACCGCGCTGTACGCCGGGAAGGGCGCGGTGTTCGTCACCAACACGGCGACCAACAGCGTGTCGGTCGTCGACACGGCCAACGACAAGGTCGTCCAGACGATCTCCACCCAGCCGTGGCCCGAGGCGTCGGTGGGCTACGAGCCGGACGCGGTGACCCTCACCGACGACGGGCACCTGCTGGTGACGCTCGGCCGCGCCAACGCGGTCGCCGTCTACCGCTACACCAGCCCGCAGGAGCCGGTGAGTTACGTGGGCCTGCTGCCGACGGACTACTTCCCCGCGGAGATCGCGAGCGTCGGCGACCAGGTGGTGGTCTCCAACACCCGCGGTGTCGACGCGCTGCGTCCCACCACCAGGGCCGGGCACGGCACGCACGACACCACGTCGAGCGTGCAGAGCTTCACGCTGCCCGACGACAGCGTCATCCGGGACCAGACGGCCAAGGTCTTCAAGCAGAACGGCTGGACCGACGGCTCGGTGCGGCTGGCCAGGGGCGCGAGCCGGGCCAGGCCGGTGCCGGTCCCGCTGCGTCTCGGCGACCCTTCGACGATCAAGCACGTCTTCCTGATCGTCAAGGAGAACCGCACCTACGACCAGGTGCTCGGCGACATGCCGCAGGGCAACGGCGACCCGTCGCTGACGGAGTTCGGCGAGAACGTCACCCCCAACCAGCACGCGATGGCCGAGCAGTTCGGCCTGTACGACAACACGTACGACATCGGCACCAACTCCGCCGAGGGCCACAACTGGCTGATGCAGGCGGACAACCCGGAGTACACCGAGTCCTCCGCCGGTGAGTACGCGCGCAGTTACGACACCGAGGACGACGCCCTCGGCCACCAGCGGACCGGGTTCCTGTGGACCGGTGCGCAGGCGGCGGGCAGGTCGGTGCGCGACTTCGGCGAGTTCCAGCAGTTCCTGACCAAGCCGTCGGGCGCGAGCTGGCAGAACCTGTACTGCGACGCCAAGAACATGGACGCGACCGGGCAGGACACCGCCTACACGCTGAACTCGTCCTCGCCGATCCCGTCGCTCAACGACGTGTCGGTGCACGGCTTCGCGAAGTTCGACACCAGCGTGCCGGACGTCTACCGGTACCAGATCTGGAAGCAGGACTTCGAGAAGAACGGTCCGGCGGACCTGAACATGTTCTGGCTCTCCAGCGATCACACCGGCGGTCCGGCGAGCGCCGCCGCCCAGGTCGCGGACAACGACCTCGCCACCGGCAGGATCGTGGACCGGATCTCGCACAGCAAGTACTGGAAGGACTCGGCGATCTTCGTCGTCGAGGACGACTCCCAGGCGGGTCTCGACCACGTCGACGGCCACCGTGCCCCCATCCAGATCATCAGCCCGTGGGCCCAGCACGGCAAGGTCGACAGCCACTACTACTCGCAGATCACGGTGATCCGCACCATCGAGCAGATCCTCGGGATACGCCCGATGAACCAGAAGGACAGCGCGGCCACCCCGATGACCGGGGCGTTCACCGGCCACCCGGACTTCACGCCGTTCACCGTGCTGCCCAACCGGACGTCGCTGACCGACGGTCTGAGCACCCCGCCGTCGTGCGGCGTGGACACCCCGGCGCCGCAGGACCCGAAGGCCGCCGCGGTGCCCGCGGCCAAGGTGCCGGCGGCCGAGAGGGCGCTCGCGGCGCAGTGGGACGCCTGGAAGTCCAAGCAGCGGCTGACCGGGCCGACCGCGGTGCCCGACTACGCCAACCCGGCCCAGATGAACCACTACACGTGGTACCAGACCCACAACTGGGCCAAGCCGTACCCCGGTGAGAAGAAGCTCTACGCACCGAACGACGTCCCGGGCGCGTACCTCCCGTCGTCGGAGAACGACGGCTGACGCACCCCGGCCGTGTGAAGGGGCCCCTGGCCGGCGTGACCGCCGGCCGGGGGCCTTCTCCGTTTCCGGCGGGGAGTCCTGGTGCAGGGTTCATCCATGGCTGATTCCTTCTCCGCGGGGTGGCCGGACGGCTATCGGGTCCGCCCCGCCACCCCTTCCGACACCGGCACGGTGCATCGTCTGGTCGGCGCGTGCGAGTACGCGTCACACGGCCGGGCGACGACCGACGCCGATCGCATCGCGGCCGATCTGGGTTCCGTCGACGGTGAGTCGGCGTGTGACACGGTGCTGGTCCAGGACCGTGCCGGGGACCCGGCGGCGTGGGGCTGGGTGCGCGGTCGGCGGGCCACCGTCCATGTGCACCCCGCGCACCGGGGGCGGGGGCTCGGCACGTCCCTCCTCGCCTGGACCGAGGCGCGGGCCCGGGAGTCGGGGGGCGACCGGCTCGCCCAGACGATCTCCGACAGCGATCTCGCGGCGACGGCGCTGCTGCGGTCGGGCGGGTACGCCGGGCTGGTCACCGAGTGGCTGCTGGAGATGGCGCTGCCGGACGAGCCGGAGGTGCCGCAGCCGCCCGCGGGCGTCACGGTGCGGGCGTTTCGCGCGGGCGACGAGGAGGCGGCGTACCGGCTCACGGAGGACGCGTTCGACGAGTGGCAGCAGCGGCGGAAGTCGTACGCCGAGTGGGCACGGCACACGGTCGGGCGGTCGACGTTCGCGCCGGGCGCGTCGCCGGTCGCGTTCGTGGGCGAGGAGATGGTCGGGGCGGTGCTGTCGCTGGATCCGGGGGCGGATGCGCGGTGGGACACGGGCCGGCGTCTGGGCCTCGACACCGGGTCGGGGCCGGGGGCGGTCGTGGGGCCGGGTGTCGCGGGGCCGGGGGCTGAAGGGGGCGGCGAAGGGTACGTCGAGCGGGTCGCGGTCCGGCGCGATCAGCGCGACCGGGGCATCGCCCGGCTGCTGCTGCGCGAGGCCTTCCGCGCCTTCTACCGGCAGGGGAGGCGGGGGTGCACCCTGTGGACCCACTCGGACACGGGGGCACTGCCGCTGTACGAGCGCATCGGCATGACGGTCCGGCGCAGTTCCACGGTGTACGGCAAGGCGCTCCTCGCAAAGTAGCCGGCGCTAGGGTTTCCTCCCCCTGCCGGGCTGGTGCTGGCCCCCGTACAGGTCCGGCTGTCTGCCGGAGTGATCGCGCCGCGGGCGATCCCTACCGTGGTGCGCATGGCAATTCCTTTACGTTCACCCGCTCTTCGCCGGTGTACGGCGCTCGCCGCGGGCGCCCTCGCCGCCGTGCTGCTCGCCGCGCCGCCGGCGAGCGCCCGGCCACCGGACGCCTCCCGGGCGTGCGGTACGCACGAGGCCGTGCGCCGGGCCGTGCACCGCCTGGTCACCGAGGACCGGATCGCCGGAGTCGCGGTGCTCGCCGACGGTGCCGCCCCGAAGGCCGGTTGCGCGCGCTGGACCGTGACGGACGGGGTGGCCGACCTGCGCACCGGCCGCCCCGTGAACGCCACGGACCGGCTGCGCGTCGGCAGTGTCACCAAGACCTTCACCGCCACCGTGGTCTTGCAACTCGCGGCCGAGCACCGGCTGTCGCTGGACGCACCGGTCGAGCGCTATCTGCCCGGCCTGATCCACGGGCACGGCTACGACGGCCGGCGGATCACCGTCCGCCGACTCCTCCAGCACACCAGCGGCCTGCCCGACTACCTCGAAGCGCCCGAATGGGAACACCCCGAGGCGCTGCGCCACCGCCACTTCGAGCCGCGCGAACTCATAGCCCGCGCGCTCCGCCTGCCGCACCCGGAGAGAAGCTGGCACTACGCGACCACCAACTACGTGGTGGCCGGGCTGATCGTCCAGGCCGTCACCGGGCACTCCCCCGAGGCGGAGATCACCCGCCGCGTCATCGTGCCGCTCGGGCTGCGCGACACCTACTGGCCCGGTGACGACCCCCGTATCCAAGGACCCCACTCCCGGAGCTACTTCACCGATGCCGAGGGCCACCGGGTCGACGGCACCGACTGGAACATGACCTTCGGGGACGTCGGTGGTGCCCTGGTGTCCACGCCGGACGACCTGACGCGGTTCGCCACCGCGCTGCTCGGCGGCCGTCTGCTGCCCCTCGCGCAACTCGCCGAGATGCGGCGGACCGTGCCCGCCGACCCCGACCGGATCTGGCCCGGTGCGCGCTACGGGCTCGGGCTGATCTCGACGCCGCTGTCCTGTGGCGGCGCCTGGTGGGGTCACGCGGGGACGGTGCCGGGCGGCCACCGGTCCCTGGTGGCCGTCGGGCCCGGCGGGCGCAGTGTCGCCGTGGCCCTGAACGAGACACCGGCCACGCTCCAGGCCGAACTGGACTTCCTCGACGCCGTCGACAAGGCCCTCTGCGAGGAAGACCCCCCTGCCGAAAGGACAACCGCATGACCACCTCCTTCGAAGGCGACAGGCACCGCGGGCGCCGCTTACGCCGTCGCGTGACGCGGACCGGCCCGGTGGCCGCGCTGTGCCTGGCGGGCGCGCTCACCGTGGGCGCCGCCCCGGCATCCCCCACCGCCCCCGCCGATCCCCTGGCCCGCTATCACCACCAGCACCTCACCTGGAAGAGCTGCCTTCTCGGCCCCGACGACGAGACCGGCAGGGAACTCGAGCAGGCGGGTGCCCGATGCGCCGACGTCACCGTGCCGTTGGACTACACCCGCCCCGGCGGCCGTACGATCACCGTCGCCGTCTCCCGGATCCAGGCCACGGACTCCGCGCACCGCGCCGGCGCGCTGCTGCTCAACAGCGGCGGTCCCGGCGGGCAGACGATCGGTGATCCGCCGTGGGTGCGCAAGGCCATGAAGGATGTCGGCGGGCGGTACGACGTGGTGGGGGTGGACCCCCGCTTCGTGGGCCGCAGCACCGTGCTGGACTGCCGGTGGCCGACCGGCAGCATGATCCGCGGAGCGGGCAAGGATCGCGCCGGCTTCGACCGCATGGTGTCCTTCTCCGCCGACCTCGCCCGACGCTGCCGCGCCCACGCGGGTGACCTGGTGCCGTACGCGAGCACCCGCAACAGCGCCCGCGACATGGACGTGATCCGGGCCGCGCTGGGCGAGCGCCGGATCTCCTACCTCGGCTACTCGTACGGCAGTTACCTCGGCGAGGTGTACGCCACGATGTTCCCCGGCCGCATCGACCGGGTGGTGCTGGACGGCGTGATCGATCCCGCCCGGTACGGTCCCCGGCTGCTGCGGGGCACGGAGGCCGCAAACAAGCACGCCCTGCGCGACTGGGCGGACTGGGCCGCCGCGCACGACCGGGACTACGGCCTGGGCCGCACCGAAAGCGCGGTCCTCGCGACGGTGGAGCGGATCCGGTCGGCCGCCGAGCGCGCCCCCCTGCGGGTGGGCGGCTACCGGGTGGACGACCAGATCGTCCCCGCCCTCGTCTTCAACGGCCTCTCCCAGGACAATGCCTCGGCCTTCGGCGACTTCGCCCAGGGAGTGCGGGACCTGCGGCTCGCCGCCGAGGGGCACCCGGTGGCCCCGTCCCCGTGGCTGGCCGGTTCCCTCCAGTTCCTGCTGACGGGGCACGACTCCGCGTACGGCAGCGCGCAGACGGCGGTCCTGTGCGGCGACCGGGCCGCGCCCCGCGACCCGGAGACCTACTGGCGCGATCTGCGGCAGGCCGGGACCGACGACCGGCTCTTCGCCCCCGTCACGAACGACATCAACCCGTGCGCGTTCTGGGACGCCCCGCGTGAGCGGCCCACCAGGGTCCGCGCCGACCTCGCGGCGCTGCTGGTCAACGCCACCGGGGACCCGCGTACGGTGTACCCCGGCGCCGAGGCGGTCCACCGCGCCTGGCCCGGCTCCCGGCTGATAACCCTGCACGACGCCGACCAGCACGCGGTGTTCGGCGTCTTCGGCAGCGCGTGCGTGGACGACGCGGTGAACGCCTACCTCGCGACCAAACGCCTGCCGGCCACGGACCTCTCCTGCCCCCGCCCCTGACGCGTCAGGAACACATCAGCACTCCGTCAGGGTCCGCTGCCATCCTCTTCTTGTGAACGGAATCGGGGCGCAACCCCGGACCGGGAACAAAGAGAGGTGCCCGGAGCGGTTGATCGGGGACCGACGAGCTCGCCTCAAGGTCGGACCTCCAGGGGTCCACGCAGGTTCGAATCCTGCCCTCTCCGCCAGCGTGCTCCACCCTCAGTCCTCCGCCGGCGGAGACCAGGGCCCCACCGGGGGCGGCGGTCCCTCCCAAGCGCTGCGGAGCATCTCCTTGAGGCTCTTCGGCGGGGTCTCCTTCTCCTCCCGCACATGCATGAGCCGGGCCGTGGTCACCCGTATGTGGCACTGGTACCCCCTCAGCCCGAGGAGGACGACCCACGAACCGTCCTGCGCCAGGAAGGCGTGCCGCGCCTCCTGGTCTCCCGGCTTGGCGTGCCGGGCCAAGGACATCGGCATGTAGTGCAGGGCCGCGTCCTCGGCCACGGCGGCGACCCTGGCCTCGTCGCCCCGGACGCGGTGCGCGGCCGCCAGCTTCCAGTCGTGCAGCTCGAACTCGACACCCTGCACACGCTTCCTGCCCTGTCTGTCCTCCTCGATGAGGACGTACCACTCGGCGCTCATGATCCGCGCATCCTGCCATGCGCGTCACCGGTGGCGAGCGCCAGGGCCCGGGGCCCGCGTCCCCGTTCGCCCCTCGACCGGGCGGGTGCCTGCCGTCCTGCCGGGCGCTGTCGCCTCGCCGTCGGTCGCCGGGGAACCTAGCCTCGGAGTATGCCCCGGCTTCCCGCACACGTACGCGCCTGTCTGTTCGACCTCGACGGGGTCCTCACCCGGACCGCCAAGGTGCACGCGGCGGCCTGGAAGGAGATGTTCGACGCCTATCTGCGCGATCGGGCACGACGCGAGGGGACGGAGTTCGTGCCCTTCGACGCGGTGCGGGACTACGACGAGTACGTGGACGGCCGGCCGAGGGAGGACGGGGTGCGTACGTTCCTCGCGGCGCGCGGGGTGCGGTTGCCCGAGGGGGCGCCGGACGATCCGCCGGACGCCGAGACCGTGAACGCACTGGGCACCCGCAAGAACGAGCTGGTGCTGCGGCGGATCCGGGAGGACGGCGTGGAGCCGTACGAGGGCTCGGTCCGCTTTCTGCACGAGGTCCGGGAGGCGGGTCTGGCGTGTGCGGTGGTGTCGTCCAGCGCCAACGCCCGGGACGTGCTCGCCGCGGCCGGTATCGCGGACCTGTTCGACGAGCGGATCGACGGGGTGGTGACACGCGAACGGCACCTGCGCGGCAAGCCCGCTCCGGACACCTATCTGGAGGCGGCCCGGGGACTGGACACGGAGCCCGGTGCGGCCGCCGTGTTCGAGGACGCGCTCGCCGGTGTCGAGGCCGGGCGGGCGGGGAGGTTCGGGCTGGTCGTGGGGGTGGACCGGGTGGGGCAGGCGGAGCAGCTGCGGGCGCACGGCGCCGACGTGGTCGTGCGCGACCTGGCGGAACTCCTGGAGTCGCCGTGATCACTCATCCCAGTTACACCGTCGAGCCCTGGTCGCTGCGCGAGACCGAGCTGAACCTGGACGTGCTCGCGCAGAGCGAGTCGGTGTTCGCGCTGTCCAACGGCCACGTCGGCTGGCGCGGAAACCTCGACGAGGGCGAACCGCACGGACTGCCCGGTGCCTATCTCAACGGCGTCCACGAGCGGCACCCGCTGCCCTACGCGGAGGCCGGTTACGGCTATCCGGAGTCCGGCCAGACGGCGATCAACGTCACCGACGGCAAGGTCATCCGGCTACTGGTGGACGACCACCCGTACGACATGCGCTACGGCCGGCTGCTGTCCCACGAGCGGGTGCTGGACTTCCGTACCGGTGTGCTCAGCCGCACCGCCCGCTGGACCTCGCCCGGCGGCCGCACGGTGCGCATCACCTCACGGCGGCTGGTGTCCTTCACCCAGCGCGCGTTGGCCGCCGTCGTCTACGAGGTAGAGCCGGAGGACGGACCCACCTCCATCGCCATCCAGTCCGAGCTGGTCGCCAACGAGCAACTCCCGCACGTCGAGGGCGATCCCCGCGTCGCCGCCGCGACCGAATCCCCGCTGACGGCGGAGGAGCACTACGCCGAGGAGACCCGGCTGCGCCTCGTGCACCGCACCGACCGCAGCGGACTGCGCGTGGGCGCGGCGGCCGACCATCTGGTGGAGGGTCCCGAGGGCACCCGCTGGTCGGCTCAGTGCGAGCCCGACGTCAGCCGGCTGACGGTGACCGCGGACCTGACGCCCGGACAGCCGCTGCGGCTGGTCAAGTTCGTGGCCTACGGCTGGTCCGGTGAGCGTTCGCTGCCGAGCATGCACGACCAGGTGGACGGCGCGGTGGCGGTCGCCGTCAGCACCGGCTGGGACGGTCTGGTCGCGGAGCAGCGGGCCTATCTGGACCGGTTCTGGGCGGGCGCGGACGTCGAGGTGGAGGGGGACGCGCAGATCCAGCAGGCGGTGCGGTTCGCCCTCTTCCACGTGCTGCAGGCGGCGGCCCGCGGCGAGAACCGGGCGATCCCGGCGAAGGGCCTGACCGGGACCGGGTACGACGGGCACTCCTTCTGGGACACCGAGTCCTACGTGATGCCGGTCCTGACGTTCACCGCGCCCGAGACCGTGGCGTCGGCGCTGCGCTGGCGGCACAGCACCCTGCCCGCGGCCCGCGAGCGCGCCCGTCAACTGGGCCTCCAGGGCGCGGTGTTCCCATGGCGGACCATCGACGGGGCCGAGTGCTCCGCCTACTGGCCCGCCGGGACCGCCGCCTTCCACATCAACGCGGACATCGCGCTGGCCACGGTCCGGTACATCGCGGCGACCGGCGACGAGGACTTCGAGCGCGGGGTCGGGTTCGACCTGCTGGTGGACACCGCCCGGCTGTGGCGCTCCGTCGGCCATCACGATCCGGAGGGCGTCTTCCACATCGACGGGGTCACCGGTCCCGACGAGTACAGCGCCATCGCCCGGGACAACCTGTACACCAACCTGATGGCCCGCCAGAACCTGCTGGCCGCCGCCGACACGGCCACCCGCCACCCGGACCGGGCCGACGAACTCGGCGTGGACGACGAGGAGGCCGCGGCCTGGCGGGACGCCGCCGCCCGGATGGCGGTCCCGTACAACGAGACCCTCGGCGTGCACGAACAGTCCGCCGGGTTCACGCACTTCCAGCGCTGGGACTTCGATTCGACGCCGCCCGAGAACTACCCGCTCCTGCTCAACTACCCCTACTTCGACCTGTACCGCAAGCAGGTGGTGAAGCAGGCCGATCTGGTGCTGGCGATGATGGAGTGCCCGTACGCGTTCACCGAGGAGGAGAAGGCGCGCAACTTCGCCTACTACGAGGCGCTGACAGTGCGCGACTCGTCCCTGTCGGCGTGCTGCCAGGCCGTGCTCGCCGCCGAGACCGGGCACCTCAGGCTGGCGTACGCCTATCTCGGCGAGGCCGCGCTGATGGACCTGGACGACCTGGAGCACAACACCCGCGACGGGCTGCACATCGCCTCCCTCGCCGGGACCTGGATCGCCCTCGTCGGCGGCTTCGGTGGCCTGCGCTGGCATCTCGGCAAGGACGAGCGGCCGGACGTGCTCGGCTTCGCGCCGCGCCTGCCCGAGGCGCTGTCCCGGGTGGTCTTCACGGTGCAGTTGCGCGGGCGCCGGCTGACGGTGGACATCGGCCCGAAACGGGTGCGCTACCGACTGGCGGGGGGCGACCCGGTGACGGTCCTCCACTACGGCGACCCGGTCACCGTGACCGCCGGCGCGCCGCAGGACCGCCCGGTCCCGCCCCCGCCGGTGTGCCCGGAGCCGCAGCAGCCCCGGGGGCGGCGCCCGCAGGGGCCGGCCGAGCAGGACGAGACGTCGGAGCAATAGGCGTACGCGCCCACCGGATGCGTCCGGCCGGCGACCGCGGCCGGGAACCGGCCCTTCACCCGGACGGGTAGATCCGGCCAACAGTCAGGACCCGCACGCATGACCGGCCCCCAGGCGGTGAGACATTCGGTCATGGAGAGGAACATGGACGAACCGCCCCGGGGCGGCCCGTTACCGGGCGCCCCGCGTTTCCCGGCCGCGTCCGATGTGGTGTTCACGGCGGACTTCGCCTCCACGGCCCAGTGGGTCGCGGGCCGTTCGCGGGCGTTTCCGGGCGGCGGCCCGGCCCATCCGGACGAGGACAGGCTGGACCGGCTGGTGCCCGACCCCGGCTACTGTCGCTCGGGGGTCTTCCGGGCCACCCCGCGGGCGGACGGCCGTTGGGACACGGGGCTGTTGACCACCGAGGGCAGCCGGGAGGGGTTCACCGTGCGGCCGGGCGATGTGCTGGAGGCCCGGGTGCGGCTGCCCCGGGAGACCGGTGCCTGGCCGGCCATCCGGACCTGGCGGGACGGGGGTCGGGGCGTGGACGTTTTCGAGTACCACGTGGACAACCCCGACCATCTGGAGTTCACCAACCGTGTGCGCAGCGCCAGTTGTCACCTCCACGACGACGCGATCCGGCCCGGCGCCTGGGTGGACCTGCGCACCGAGTTCGGGCCCCGCTGCGTGATCTGGTCGCTGAACGGAGCCTCGGTGTTCGCGGACCACCGGGGCGTGGGACATGCCTGGCGGGCCCATCTCGTCGTCGCCCTCTCGGTGTGCGCCGGGCGATATCATCCGTCACCGGAGCCCGGGACGGGTGAGATGTCGTTCGAGGTGGGCAGTCTGACCGTGCGCCGCCCGTCCGGTGGTGCGCGTGCGGCGTACGCGCGTCCCGTGTGAGCGGTATCCCAGGTCCCCCGGCGAAGGCGGTCCGTCCGTGCATGTGCCCAGTCTGCTCGCGGTGTTCGCTCACCCTGACGACGAGTCGCTGTCGGCGGGCGGGGTGCTGGCCCGGCACGCGGACGCGGGCGCCCGTACCGGGGTCGTCACGTCGACGTGGGCCGAAGACACCGTTCGTGCCGAGGAGTTGGCCGACGCGCTGCGGATCCTCGGGGCCGGCGAGCCCCGGCTCCTCGGGTACGCCGACGCTCGGGTGCCGTGGTCGGCCCCGGGCCGCGCACGGTTCTGCGACGCGCCGCTGGACGAGGTGGTGCGTCGACTGGTGGCGCACATCCGTGCGTTCCGCCCGGAGATCGTCGTCACCCATGACGCCTACGGAGGACTGACAGGGCACCCGGACCACGTGCACACCCATCGGGTGACCGTGCTCGCGGCCCGTGCGGCCGGGCTCGCGCGGTTCCACCCTGATTCCGGTGCCCCCTGGCAGCCGCGCGCGCTGTACCTGGCCACCCACCCGGACTCGGCCGTCGCGGCGCTGCGCGAGGTGGTCGGGACGCGCAAGACGGCGTACAGCACGCCGGACGAGCAGGTCACGGCGACGGTCGATGTCGGGCCCTGGCTGGAGCGGAAGACCGCCGCCGTCCTGGCGCACCGCTCCGAGGTGGAGCGCGGTGCCGTTCCGGGACTGCTCGCCCATCTGCCCGCGCAGGAGCGGCGGCGGCTGATGGGCACCGAGTGGTTCGTCCGGCACGGCCTCGCGACCCCGGCACCGGCCCGGACGGAACCGACCGTCTGACCGTCGAGAGGCGGGCGCACGTCCGATTGGCCATGCTGGGCTGAGAGTGGCAGTTCTCGCGACAAGGAGCACGGCATGCCGACGGACACGGTCGGACGATTCATGGCGGCCCTGGACCCCGATCAGCGGGAGACCATCGGCGCGAAGCCGCGCGCCGAGCAGGAGCAGCTGGCGGCGGCCTGGGAGCGGGAGCTGGAGGCGGACGACGAACTGGACACCCTGGACGAGCTGTCCCCACCGGCCGCGGAGGCCGAGGCGGCACGCCGCGTCCTGCACCGCGAGGCGGGCTGAACGACCGCCGCACGCCCCTGGGACGCCCTCCGCCCCCGACCCGTGAAGCCGGACGGCGCCGACCGCCTTGCCCCGGTCGTCCGCCGGGGCGAGACGCAAGGCCGGGCCAACGATCATCTCCGAGCCGAGACGTCCCCCCGTCACCGGTCACAGGCCGGGGACGGACCGCCCACCGCCCCACCGTGGGCCACGAGGCCGAGTGGCGTCCGCCGCCGGGCCCGAGGCAGGTCCTGGGCCAGGGCCCGGAGCGACAACCGTCAGGGCCCGGAGACGGCCCCGCGATGTCATGGCCGGCCAGGCCGGGGCGGGCAGGTCCTCGGTCCGGGGCGCCCCGCCGGGCCCCGCGTCCCGAGCACGGGCGGCACCGGCCTGCCCTCCCGCCCCCGGGCCGAAGCGCCCGGCGAGTGGCCGTCGGCGGACCCCCGAGATGGCCCGCCGCGCCGTGGGCAGCGCGGCCGGCGGCACCCACGGCCCGGAGCCGAGGGCCCGCCGCCTCATGGCCGAGAGGCGGGACACCGGCGTCGTCCGGCGGGACATCCCCGTCTCAGGCCCGCAGCGCGCTGTCCAGTTCCCGGATGAATCCGCCCACGCGGCCCCCTCCGGGAGGTGCGACGGGCAGTCGGCCGAGTACGACGGTGACCGCGGCCGGGGCGTGACCGCGCGCCCATGCGAGGGCCGCGGCGGCGACCGCCGGGTCCTCGGCGGCCGCCAGCTCCGCCGCCCGTGCCGCGTGGGCCGCCGCGCCGAGGATGTGTTTGACCTGGTGGGCGTCGGCGAGGGGGTGGAGGAACGCGGCACCGGCCGCGTGGCTCGCGGCGCGGGCGGCGTCGGCGGCGACCGGTGAGCCGGCCTCCCGCGCCGCGCGGAACGCCGCGAACCCGCAGCGGCGCAGCGCCTGGGTGCGCCGGCCGCCGTCGGCGAAGGCACGGGCCGCGTCGACGGCCTCGCGGGGGCGGGCGTCGGCGGCGACGCTCTGTTCGAAGAGGGGCAGTGCCCTGCTCGCGCAGTCGGCCGCGTATCCCGTGATCTTCCGCAGTTCGTCCTCGGTCAGCTCTATCCGGTCCGGCCGGTCCGTTTTCCCTGGCGTGGTCGGCATCGCCCCATCCTGCCGCGGACCGGCCCCGCGCCGCAGGACGTTGAGTCGGCCGGGATGGCCCGAACGGCCCCGTGGCGATCTCGGGGCGGACGCGGAGACTGGTGACCGAGCGGCCGGTGAGGCCGACGTCCTCTCGGGCAGGAGCTTCCTCGTCATGCAGCACCGCACCAGTGTCGTCATCAGGGGCCGGGCATGGTGACCACGGCCGTGGGCGCCGGCCCCGGTGCCGCGAGCGGGATCGGCGCGGCGGCGGCGCGGCCCGGCGAGGAGGTGCTGCGCGAACTGGGCGTGGCGGAGACCGGGCTGGCCGGGGAGGAGGCGGAGCGGCGGCTGGTGCGCTGGGGGCCGAACGCGGTCCGCTCGCACCGGGCGCGCGGTCTGCTCGTCCTCTGGCACCAGGTGCGCTCCCCTCTGCTCGGCCTGCTGCTGGCCGCCGCTGTCGTGTCGTACTTCGTCGGCGAACGCAACGACGCGGTGATCATCGCGGTGATCGTCGCCCTCTCGGTCGGTCTCGGCTTCGTCAACGAGTACCGGGCGGAGAAGACCGCCGAATCCCTGCACGCCCGCATCCGGCACCAGGTGCTGGTGCTGCGCGACGGCCGTCCGCAAGAGGTCGACGTCACCCGGCTGGTCCCGGGCGACGTGGTGGAGCTGCGGCTCGGCGATGTGGTACCCGCGGATCTGCGGCTGCTGTCGGTGACCGAGCTGAGCTGCGACGAGTCCGCGCTGACCGGCGAGTCCCTGCCGGTCGCCAAGGACACGGCGGCCGTGCCCGCCGGCTCCGCGCTCGCGGAGCTGACCGGATGTGCGCTGATGGGCAGCGTGGTGCACGCGGGCAGCGGGCGGGGGGTGGTGGTCGCGACGGGCGCGCGCACCGAGTTCGGGGCGATCGCGGCCGGGCTCGGCGAGCACCAGCTGGAGACCGAGTTCCAGGTGGGGCTGCGGCGCTTCTCCATGCTTCTGGTCTACGTCGCGGGCGCGCTGACCACGACGATCTTCGTGATCAACGTGGTGCTGCACAAACCGCTCATCGACGCCCTGCTGTTCTCCCTCGCGATCGCGGTCGGCATCACGCCCCAGTTGCTCCCGGCGGTGGTCTCCACCAGCCTCGCGGCCGGTTCGCGGCGGCTGAGCAGGCTCAAGGTGCTGGTCAAGCGGCTGGTGTGCATCGAGGACCTCGGCGACGTGGACGTCCTGTTCACCGACAAGACCGGCACGCTGACGCTGGGGCGCATCGAGTTCATGCGGCCGGTGCCGCTGGGCGGCGACTCGGCGCAGGACGTGTTGCGGTGGGGGCTGCTGTGCACGGAGACGGAGTTCGACCAGGGCCGGGCGGTCGGCGGCAACCCGCTGGACGCGGCGCTGTGGGCCTCCCCCGCGGCCGACGCCCAGCGCGCCGCGGTGGCCGGGTGCGCCAAGGTGGGGCTGCTGCCGTTCGACCATGAGCGGCGGCTGGTCTCCGTGACCGTCACCGACGCCTCGGGCGCCGCGCTGCTGGTGACCAAGGGCGCCCCGGAGACCGTACTGGAGCGCTGTGGACAGGTGCCGGAGGACGCGCGCCGGCGGCTGGAGGCGGAGTTCGCGGCGGGCAACCGGGTGGTGGCCGTCGCCACGCGCCCCCTGCCGACCGCCGCGGCGCCCACCGCCGAGGACGAACGGGGCCTCCGGCTCGCCGGGCTGCTGGTCTTCCTGGACCCGCCGAAGCCGGACGCGGCGGCGGCGCTCGAACGGCTGGCCGGGCTCGGGATCGGCGTGAAGATCGTGACCGGGGACAATGCCGCGGTGGCCGTGAAGGTCTGCCACGACCTGGGGCTCGGCGAGGTCTCCGCGCTCACCGGCACGGAGCTGGACGGCCTGGACGACGCCGAGCTGACCGCCGCCATCGCCCGGACGACCGTGTTCGCGCGGGTGAGTCCGGAGCAGAAGGCGCGGATCGTCCGGTTGCAGCGGCAGACGGGCAGCGATGTCGCCTTCCTGGGTGACGGCGTCAACGACGCGCTCGCCCTGCACGCCGCCGACGTGGGTATCTCCGTGGACTCGGCCACCGATGTCGCCAAGGACGCGGCGGACATCATCCTGCTGGAGAAGAGCCTCGGCGTCCTCGCGAACGGGGTCGCCGAGGGGCGGCGCATCTTCGCCAACACGATCAAGTACGTGCTGATGGGGACGTCCAGCAACTTCGGCAACATGTTCAGCGCCGCCGGTGCCTCCCTCTTCCTGAGCTTCCTGCCGATGCTGCCCTCGCAGATCCTGCTGAACAACCTGCTGTACGACACCAGCCAGCTGGCGATTCCCACCGACGAGGTGGACGAGGAGCAGGTCCGCCGCCCGGCGCACTGGGACATCGCGTTCATCCGCCGGTTCATGCTGTGCTTCGGCCCGATCAGCTCGGTGTTCGACTTCGCCACCTTCGGGGTCATGCTGTGGGTCTTCCACGCCGGGCCCGCGCAGTTCCGCACCGGCTGGTTCGTGGAGTCCCTCGCCACCCAGACCCTGGTCATCTTCGCGATCCGCACCCGGCGCAGCCCGTTCTGGCGCAGCCGGGCGAGCCTGCCGCTGGTGCTGACCACACTGGCCGTGGTCGTCATGGCGGCCGTGCTGCCGATCACCCCGCTCGCCCCCACCCTCGGCTTCCAGCGGCTTCCCCTCGGCTACTTCGCCGCGCTGTCCGGGATGGTGGTGTGCTACCTCGCCCTGGTGGAGGTGGCCAAGCGCCTCTTCTACCGGACCCGGCCCGGCGAGGCCGGCCCGCGCGCCGCGGTCGGCCGCCGCCACCTGCGGCGCCGCGCGGCCCGCTTCAGCACGGTCGGCCGGGTGGCCCACTGAGGGACGTCTCACCGGACCCTGCCGCCGGGTCCGGCGCCGCGGGCGGCTACTGTCACCTGTCGTCCGGTGTGCTCCCTGTAGGCAGGTGGAGGAAGCTTTTCCATGTCTGGTCACGCGACGGCCGTCGCAGCGGTCGGGAGCCTGCCGGAGCTGACACCCGCGCGAGCCCTGGCATCGTGGCAGGTCGACGTGCCCGCGCTGGTCCTGATCGCCCTGCTGGGCGGCCTGTACGGCTGGGGTGTGCTCCGGGTGCGCCGGGCGGGCGGCACCTGGTCGCCGGGCCGGATCCTCGCGTTCACGCTGCTGGGCCTCGGCGGGCTCGCGGTGGCCACCATGTCGAGCCTCGCGGTCTACGACCACGTCCTGTTCTGGCCGGCCGCGGTGCAGAACGTCCTGCTGGACCTCGTCACCCCGCTCGGCCTGGCCCTGGGCGATCCGCTGCGGCTCGCCGTCGAGGCACTGCCCGGCGGGGGCGCCGGGCGGGTGCAGAAGGTGATGACCGGCCGGATCGTACGACTGCTCACCTTCCCCCTGGTCAGTACGGCCCTCGTGCTGGGAACCGAGCTGACGGTCTACTTCACGCCGTACTTCGCCACGGCCCTGCGCGTCGGCTGGCTGCACGAGCTGATGTACCTGCACCTGCTGGCGGCCGGCTCGCTGTTCGTCGTACCGGTGCTCACGCGCGAGGAGGCGCTGCCCGCCTGGTGCAGCCACCCGGTGCGCGCGGCCCTGGTGTTCCTGGACGGCGTCATCGACGCGGTGCCCGGCCTCGTGGTGATGACGCACGGCACGCTGATCGCCGGGGCCTGGTACCTGCACCACGCGCCGGCCTGGTCGCCGGACGTCCGGCACGACCAGCAGATCGGCGGCGGCGCCATGCTGAGCATCGCCGAGCTGGTCGCCCTGCCCTTCCTGCTGGCGATCCTCGTGCAGTGGGCGCGCGCCGAACGCGTCCAGGCCGCGGCGCTCGACCGGCGTCTGGACCGTGACCTCACGCCGGTGGTGTCCCCGGCGCACGAGGCCGGCCGGACCGAGGGCGCGTCCGACGGGGCCGAGGCCGTTCGGGTACGGCCCTGGTGGGAGACGGAGCAGAACGAGGTGGCCACCCGGATCCGCCGCCAGCACGGGCAGGACTGAGCGCCCCGGATCAGGGCCGGACGCCCCGGGTGAGGATCACCGCGTAACGGCATTCGGCGTCGGTGGTGTTGGCGAAGACGCGCGGGGCGGGGTCGCCGAGTTCGAGGGTGTCCCCCGGGCCGAGGTCGTGGATGTCGTCGCCGTCGTGGAAGGTCAGCCGCCCGTCGAGGACCCAGACGACCTGGTGCACGAAGGCGAAGGCCGCGGCCGGGTACGGCACCCGGGCGCCCGCCGGCAGCCGGATCTCGGCGACCTCCGCGGGGAAGCGCGGGCCGGTGATCTGACGGCGCCGGTAACCGGTGGCGGGGTCCCGCCATTCGGACGCCCCGGCACGACGGCACACGCCCGCTTCCCCGTCCGTGTCCCGGTCCCGCTCCGGCGGGGCGCCTTCCGCGAGGGCGAGCAGGGAGGCGATGCCCAGCTGGAAGGCGGCGGACAGCTTGCCGAGCACCACTGCGGTGGGGCTGCTCTCGCCGCGCTCGATCCGGTTGATCATGGCACGGGAGACCCCCGACTCCTCCGCCAGCCGGGCCAGGGTCCAGCCGCGCCGTTCCCGCTCGGCGCGGATGCGGGCCGCGATCCGACCGACCAGGGGATCTACTATGTTGGACATGCTTCCAATATATGAGAAAGATCGTGCGGTGACGGTGCGCCCCGCGTGCGCCGGTGACGCGGAGGCGGTGCGCGCGATCCGCAACCACGCGATCGAGCATTCGACGGCCCTGTGGACCGAGACCCCGCAGTCGCCCGCCGAGGCCGAGGCATGGCTGGCGAGGCACCTGGAGCGCGGTTCGGCGTTCGTGGCCGAGGCGGACGGCGAGGTGACCGGGTTCGCCACCTTCGCGCCCTGGCGGGAGCTGGAGGGCTACCGGCACACCGTGGAGGACTCGGTCTACGTCCGCGAGGGCCGGCACGGGCTCGGTATCGGTTCCACGTTGCTCGCCACGCTCATCGCGGCGGCGCGCGAGGCGGGCCACCACCTCGTGATCGCCGGTATCGAGGCGGGCAACGGCGCGTCGATCCGGCTCCACGAGCGCTTCGGGTTCGAGCACGCCGGGACGGTGCGGGAGGCCGGCGTCAAGTTCGGCCGCCGCCTGGACCTGACGCTCATGCGGCTGGCGCTGGACTGAGCCGGGCCGCCGCACCCGTGGGCTGGTCAGGCGTCTCCCGAGATGCGGGGCGCGGCGGCCGGTCGTTTACTGAAGCCCGCCCGGTGCGTTGCCGAACGCCACCCGAGGGCGCCGTGGGCGGTGGAGGTGGAGCGGGCGTGAGCGGCACGGTCGGGCAGTCCCCCGCGGCCGACGACCCGGCGAGGCTGCTCCTGAGCCGCGGCTATCTCCGGCTGCTTCCGCTGTCGCTGGTGCTCGGGGTGCCCATCGCTCTCGCCAGTTTCTTCTTCGTCGGCCTCCAGCACTGGCTCCAGCACCTGGTGTGGCAGGAACTGCCCCACGCCCTCGGCCTCGGGCGCGCCCCCTGGTGGTGGCCGCTGCCCGCGCTGACCCTGGCCGGACTGATCCTCGCACCGATCGTCACCCGGCTGCCCGGGGCGGGCGGGCATGTCCCGGTGCACGGCCTCGGCGGTGACCCCGTCGGCCCGCGCGCCCTGCCGGGCGTGGCGCTGGCCGCCGTACTCACCCTTCCGCTGGGCGTGACCCTCGGCCCGGAGGCGCCGCTGATGGCGGTCGGGTCCGCGCTCGCGCTGCTCGGTGTGCGGGCGCTGCGGCGGCATCCGGTGGATCCCGCCTCGGCGAAGGTCGTGGCCACCGCGGGGTCCACGGCGGCGATCTCCACCATTCTGGGCGGTCCGGTGGTGGCCGCCATCATGGTCGTGGAGGCCGTCGGGCTCGCCGGGCCCCGGCTCGCCGTGCTGTTGCTGCCCTGCCTGACCGCGAGCGGGGCGGGCGCGCTCGTGTTCACCGGGTTCGGCCACTGGACCGGCCTGTCGACGGGCGCCCTCGCGTTGCCGACGGTGCCGCCGGACGCCCTCCCGGACGCGGGCGACTTCCTGTGGGGGCTGCCGGCGGCCGCGCTGGTCGCCGTACTCGTCTCGACGGCCCACCAGTTCGGCGAGCGCGCCCACCGGTGGACCTCCGCGCGCGCCACGGCGGTCCGCACGTCGGCGTGCGCCATGGCCGTCGGGGTGTGTCTGACGGCGTACGCCCTGCTGACCGGCCGCTCGCCCGAGGAGGCGGCGCTGTCCGGGCAGACGACGCTCGGGCAGATGGCCGAGGACCCGCGCGGGTGGTCGGTGCTCGCGCTGGTGGCGCTGGCGCTCTGCAAGGCGCTCGCCTGGGGCATCAGCCTGGGCAGCCTGCGCGGGGGCCCGATCTTCCCGGCCGTGCTGATCGGCGTGGCGACCGGGCTGGCCTGCTCGGGCCTGCCGGGGCTCGGCGCCGCGCCCGCGTTCGCGCTGGGCATCACGGCGGCGGCGACCGTCGTCACCGGGCAGCCCCTCACCAGCTGCGTCCTGGCGGTGCTGCTGCTCGGACGCGACGCGTACAACCAGATGCCGCTCATCGTGCTGGCGGCGGTGACCGCCCTGCTCGTCAGCAGCCGGCTGCGGGCCCGCCCCCGGCCGGGATGCGCGCCGTCCGACGCCTGACGTGCGCCGCCTGAAAACCGACGTGCGCGGTCCGCCGCTCGCCGCGGCCCCCGAACCGCCGGGCGTGAACCTCGATGTCGGCGTACCGGTCGCGGGTCAGCAGGGCGCGGGCGGCGGCCGGGCAGGGGGCCCGGAGCAGGGCCGCGGTGCCCAGCCAGGCGGTGGCGTCGTCCGAGAGCAGGGGATCGTGGGCGATCAGGTCGTCGCCGCGCCCGGCCGGAACCGTGAGGCCCGGAGCACGGGCTGCGGTCAAGGACGAGCGGAGGTGCGTCCGCCGGGGAAGTCCCGCATGGTGCGCCCGAGCAGATCGCGCCGGCGCCGCAGCAGCACGTCCTGGTAGTCGCCCGCCTGGTAGCCGGGCTCGTCGAAGGCGAACGCGCGGGCGGCGGCGGGATCCGGCAGGTCCAGGATGTGCACGCTGCCGGTGGGCACCTCGCCGTCGGCCGCGAGCGTCGGGCCGCGGGCGATCATCTCCTTGGCGAACCGGTCCATGTACGACCAGTGCTCCTCCAGCAACTCCATGCGGAGCGCGCGGGAGCCGGATCGGTCGCGGTGGTGGCAGAGGAACTCCGTGCGCACACTCTCCCGCGCCGATCGCCGCCGCTTCACGCCCTTTTCCCGCACCGGGGTGGTCCCGCCCCGGGCGGGCAGGAGACCCCGCGGGCGCTCCGCGTGCGGCACCGGGAGAAACCGTGCACTGTGGGTACGTCGGCCGTCCGCCCGCCGGTCCGACGGTCCGAGGATGCCGAGGAGAACCGATGTCCGATGCCGCAGCGCCCCCGCAACCGGTACTGGAGCCCGCGGCGGCCGAGTTCGCGGCGGCGACCGCGAAACCGCCGTTCCTGTTCGACCTGCCGCCCGCGGAGGGCCGTAAGGCGGTCGACGAGGTGCAGTCCGGGGACACCGGGAAACCGGAGGTCGACGAGGAGTGGATCACCGTCTCGGGCGGCCCCACGGGCAGTGTGCGGGCGCGGATCGTCCGGCCCCCCGGCTCCTCCGGCAGCCTCCCGGTCATCCTCTATCTGCACGGCGCCGGCTGGGTGTTCGGCAACGCCCACACCCACGACCGCCTGGTGCGCGAACTCGCCGTCGGGGCGCGGGCCGCGGTGGTCTTCCCCGAGTACGACCTCTCCCCCGAGGCCCGTTACCCGGTCGCCGTCGAGCAGAACTACACCATCGCCCAGTGGGTGGTGGAGCAGGGCGCGACCAAGGATCTGGACGGCTCGCGGATGGCGGTGGCCGGGGACTCGGTCGGCGGCAACATGAGTGCCGCCCTCACCCTGATGGCCAAGGAGCGCGGCGGTCCCGCGCTGGTGCAGCAGGTGCTGTTCTACCCGGTCACCGACGCGAACTTCGACACGCCGTCCTACCACCAGTTCGCCACCGGCTACTTCCTGCGCCGCGACGGCATGCAGTGGTTCTGGGACCAGTACACGACCGACGAGGCCGACCGCGCCCGGATCACGGCCTCACCGCTGCGCGCCACCACCGAGCAGCTCAAGGACCTGCCCCCGGCGCTGGTCATCACCGGCGAAGCCGACGTGCTGCGCGACGAGGGCGAGGCCTACGCGACCAAGCTGCGCGCGGCCGGCGTCCCCGTCACCGCCGTCCGCTTCCAGGGCATCATCCACGACTTCGTCATGCTCGACGCCCTGCGCGACACCCACGCGGCGCGGACGGCCGTCGACCTGGCCTCCCGCACCCTGCACACGGCCCTGCACCCGAACTGAGGCCGCTGTCCCGCCGGTTGACCAGCGCGCGCCGCCGGGATTTCATGAGGGCCATGTCCGGCAACTCGACCGACGCGACCGATCCGGTGCTCTCCTTCGCCACGCGGCAGGCGTGGGAGACGTGGCTGGAGGAGAACCACGAGGACGCCACCGGTGTCTGGCTGAAGCTCGCCCGGAAGAACTCCGCGGCGCCCGTGCCCGACGGCGTCGACCACCCGACCGCGCTGGAGTCGGCGCTCTGCTTCGGCTGGATCGACGGCCAGAAGAGGAAACTGGACGAAGGGCACTGGCTCCAGCGCTTCACCCCGCGACGGCCCACCAGCAGATGGTCCCAGGTCAACCGCGACAAGGCCATGCGGCTCATCGAGGAGGGCCGGATGCGGCCCGCCGGTCTGCGCGAGGTGGAGCGGGCACGCGCGGACGGGCGCTGGGCGGCGGCCTACGCCGGCCAGCGCACCGCCACGGTCCCCGACGACCTCCGAACGGCCCTGGACGCCACCCCGGCGGCCGCCGCCTTCTTCGCCACCCTGGACAGCCACAACCGCTACGCCGTCCTCCACCGCGTCGAGGCGGCGAAGAAGCCCAAGACCCGCGCGGCCCGCATCGCGAGGTTCGTGGCCATGCTCGCGGACCAGAAGAAGCTCCACCCCTGAGGCGTGCCGTACCGCTCCCGGCGAGTGACGGTGACACCGGCGCCCGCAGCGTGGGTGGGTTGACGGGGCGCTGCGCCGTGCGTGGGACGAGTGGGATCCGCGGCCGGCCGCGGACGCCGATCGCGGGCCCGGCGCACGCCGTCGGTTCGAGCCGCTGGTGGAGAGGTTGCGGACACCGGCGGCGGCGTTCCCGCGAACCGAGTCGGAGCAGCGGCTCGCCCGTCACGTCGACGCGGACGAAATCCTATCGCGCGGGACCACCTGGCTCACGCGCCGGCGGGCGCGCTGTCCGTCATCGATTCCGTCGGCACCAGGTACTTCGGGCGGGTCACCGACGCGGCCCGCGACCCGCCCCGGGGGTACACGCCGACGTGATGAGCACTCTCGGCAGCCTCTTCGGCACGGGTGATCCCGCAACGCGCCCCGGCCATCCTGATGACCATGACCGGCACGAAGGATGCCGCGCCCGACGTGAGGCGAGCGGCCGTGGCGGCACTGGGGCGGTTCCACGAGGACGCGGTCACGGACGTCCTGCTGGCCCGCGCCGGCGACAGTGACCGCCGGGTCCGGCCTGGGCCGCGTGGTCGCCGGCGCGCGGGCCGGCCCCCGAGGCCCGAGCCGCACTCGGACGGCCGGCGACGGACGAGGACGCGGACGTACGCGGAGCCGCGCACAGGGGCCCTGGCCCCGCCGCTCACGTGGCCGTGACGGGAATCCTCCGTGGACGGGGCCCCGCGTCAGGGGTCGCCTCCGGGAGGGACACGCACCCCTGCGTCGTGTCCGCGCGATCCCCGCTCCACCGCTTACGATGCGGAAGCGAAGCCTCATCCATCCGCCGACCCTCCCGACTGGAGCAGCGATGACCGGTGGTCCCGAGCCGATCAGTGCCGAGGCGCGACGTGCGTTGGAGCAGGAGCTGGCGGATCTGCTGGAGGAGCGGCGCATGGTCGCCGCGACGCTGAAGGACAATCCCGACGTGGGTGACCAGGCGGATCAGGCGGACGAGTTGCAGCGGGTGGACCAGCTGGACCGACTGGACGGCCGCATCACGGAGATCACCGAGCGGCTCCGGGAGGCGGACCTGGCGGGGCCCGCGCGGACCGACGCGGTCGGGGTGGGCAGCACGGTCACCGTGCGGTTCGCGGACGGCTCGGTCGAGACGCTGCAGATCGGCGAGGGTGCCGAGGCGCTGGACCAGGACCTGGTCACCGCGGACAGCCCGCTCGGCCGGGCCCTGCTCGGGTGCCGCGCGGGGGACAGCGTGCGGTACGACACGCCGGACGGGCCCGCGAGCGCGGTGGTGGAGTCGATCGGCGCAGCGCCCTCGTGAGCCTCAGGCGTTCTCGGCGACCGAGCAGTGCAGGGAGTCGTTGACCACGTCGGCGACGATCGTGTCCCCGGGCTCCGCCTCACCGCTGAGCAGCAGCGTGGCGATGCGGTTGTCCAGCTCCGTCTGGATGGTGCGACGCAGTGGGCGGGCGCCGAACTCCGGCTGGTGGCCGTGGGCGATGAGCAGTTTCTTCGCGGCCTCCGTGACCTCCAGCGTCATGCCCTGGGCGTGCACCCGGTGCTTGCTCCGGTCCAGCAGGTGGTCCACGATCTGCGACAGGTTCTCCTCGGTGAGCCCGTGGAAGATGATGATGTCGTCGATGCGGTTGAGGAACTCGGGCAGGAAGCGGCCCCGCAGGTCCTCCATCAACTCGTCCTTCAGGTCGGACACATCGCCCTTGTGGTCGAGGATGCGGTGCGCGCCGATGTTGGACGTCATGATGACGACGCAGTGGCGGAAGTCGACGGTGCGGCCCTGGGAGTCGGTGAGGCGGCCGTCGTCCAGGATCTGGAGAAGGGTGTTGAAGA
Source organism: Streptomyces hygroscopicus subsp. hygroscopicus (assembly GCF_030269125.1). GTDB lineage: Bacteria > Actinomycetota > Actinomycetes > Streptomycetales > Streptomycetaceae > Streptomyces > Streptomyces hygroscopicus_C. The sequence continues at coordinate 54,354 of NZ_BSSM01000026.1, forward strand.
CGTCCGGGTGCGCCTTCTCCACCTCGTCGAACAGCACGACGCTGTACGGCTGCCGGCGCACCTTCTCGGTGAGCTGGCCCGCCTCCTCGTAGCCGACGTATCCGGGCGGCGCGCCCACGAGGCGGGCGACGGTGTGCTTCTCCTGGAACTCGCTCATGTCGAAGCGGACCATGCGGTCCTCCTCGCCGAACAGCAACGCGGCGAGGGTCTTGGCGAGTTCGGTCTTTCCGACACCGGTCGGACCGAGGAAGAGGAACGAACCGACCGGGCGGTCGGGGTCCCCCATGCCCGCGCGGTTGCGGCGTACGGCCTGGGAGACCGCGGTGACCGCCTCGTCCTGGCCGACGATCCGCGCGTGCATCTCCTCCTCCAGCCTGAGGAGCTTCTCCTTCTCGCTGGCGGTGAGCTGGGAGACGGGGATACCGGTGCGCCGGGAGACGACGTCCGCGATGTCGGAGGCGGTGACCGAGACGACGCCCTCCCGGCGCTCCTCGATGCCGGCGAGTTCGGCCTCCACCTCGGCGACCTGCCGCTTCAGCTCCGAGGCCCGTTCGAAGTCCTCGGCGGAGACGGCCTGTTCCAGCTCGCGGCGCAGCTTGGCGATACGGTCCTCACGGCTGACCACCTCGGTGGAGCGGCCCGCGCTGCGCAGTCGTACCCGGGCGCCCGCCTGGTCCATGACGTCGATGGCCTTGTCCGGCAGGAATCGGTCGGTGATGTACCGGTCGGACATCTCGGCCGCGGCCGCCAACGCGCCGTCGTCGAAGCGGACCTGGTGGTGCGCCTCGTAGGCGTCCCGCAGCCCCTCGAGGATCTGCACGGTCTCCTCGACGGTCGGCTCGGGGACCATCACCGGCTGGAACCGGCGCTCCAGGGCGGCGTCCTTCTCGACGTACTTGCGGTACTCGTCGATGGTGGTGGCGCCGACGACGTGCAGCTCGCCGCGCGCCAGGGCGGGTTTGAGCATGTTGCCCGCGTCCATGGAACCCTCGCCCGTCGCGCCCGCGCCGACGACCGTGTGCAGTTCGTCGATGAAGAGGATGATGCTGCCGCTCGCCGCCTGGACGTCCTCGATGACCTTCTTCAGCCGCTCCTCGAACTGGCCCCGGTACTGGGCGCCCGCCACCATGCCCGAGAGGTCGAGTGCGACGACCCGCTTGTCCTTCAGGGTGTCGGGGACCTCCCCGGCCACGATGCGCTGCGCGAGGCCCTCCACGATGGCCGTCTTGCCGACACCGGGCTCGCCGATCAGCACGGGGTTGTTCTTGGAGCGCCGGGACAGGATCTCGACGGTCTGCTCGATCTCCTCGGCGCGCCCCACCACCGGGTCCAGCCTGCCGGCCCTGGCCTCGTCGGTCAGGTCGCGGCCGAACTCGTCCAGCGTGGTGGCCGGCTGCTTGCGTTCGGCGGGCGCGTTCTCGGTGCGGGCGGCCTGTTCGGCGAGGCCCGCCAGCTTCTGGCTGCCCATGCCCTCGGCCCGCAGCAGCCGGGCGGCGCCGGTGTCGCTGTCGCCGAGCAGCGCGGCGAGGATGTGCTCGGGGCCGATGTACGACACCCCGGCCGCCTGGGACCGGGCGTAGGCGGCGCCGAGGGTGCGCTTGGCCGCCGGGGTGAGACCGGGCTGCGCGGAGGGCTGGCCGGACTCGCGGGGCAGTACCTTGGCGATCTCGTTGGCGAGGGTGTCGGGGTCCACGTCCACCTGGAGCAGAAGCCTGCGCGAGGGCTCGACCTTCGTGGCCGCCCACAGCAGGTGTTCGGTGTCGAGGTCGGCGGTGCCGTCCTCGGCGGCCCGCTGCGCGGCCAGGTTGAGGAGTTCCTGGGACGACTCCGTCAGCAGTCGTCCGATCGGCACCCGCTGCACGGCGGGGGGCGAGGACGCCGGCGACATCCCGAAGAAGCGATTCAGCAGTTCGCTGAAGGGGTCCTGGGAACCGAAGGGGGCGCCGAACGGCATCGACATGAGAACTCCTGGAGCGCAAGGGGTCAGTACTCACTGAACCCCGGCGCCGTGTGGCCCGCAAGCGGAGGCCGGGCGGGGAGGTCGTCGAGGAAGTCGACGGTCGGTACGTGGAAGAGACAGCCCGTGACCGGCACGGAGAAGTCGAGGATCCGGTCGTGCGCCGCGGACTCCCGGCCGAGGAACATGTTGCGCAGCATGGACTCGGTGACCTCGGGCGTGCGGGCGTACCCGATGAAGTAGGTGCCGAACTCGCCCCGCGCGATGCTGCCGAAGGGCATGTTCTCGCGCACGATCCTGCGTTCGTTCCCGTGCTCGTCGGTGACGGTGTTGAGGGCGACGTGGGAGTCGGCGGGTCTCACGCCGTCGGGGAGTTCGATGTTGGCGAGTCGGGTGCGCCCGATGGCCCTCTCCTGGTCCTCCACCGACAGGGCGTTCCACGCCTTCATGTCGTGCAGGTACTTCTGCACGATCACATAGCTGCCGCCGCGGAACCCGGCGTCCTCGTCGCCGACGAACACGGCGTCGTCCGCGGTCTCGCCCTCGGGATTCTCGCTGCCGTCCACGAAGCCGAGCAGATCGCGTTCGTCGAAGAACTTGAAGCCGTGCACCTCGTCCACCACGGTGGCCGCGCCGTCGAGCCGCTCGGCGAACAGGCGGGCCAGCTCGAAGCAGAGGTCCATGCGGCGGCAGCGGACGTGGAAGAGGAGGTCTCCGGGGGTGCCCGGGGCCCGGTGACGGGGGCCCGCCAGCTCCCTGAAGGGGTGCAGGTCGCGCGGGCGCGGCCCGTCGAACAGGCGGCTCCAGGCGGCCGACCCGATGCCGACGACGCAGCTCAGCTCCTCGGGCGGGGCGCGGAAGGCGACCGAGCGGCGCAGGGCGGACACGTCCTGCAACAGGTCACGGACGGTGTCCTCGCCGCCCTGGTCGACGGTGGCCACGAGGAACACGGCGGCTCGGGCGGGCGGGACGACGACGGGCTGCGACTCGGGCACGGGGATGCCTCCTCGCACGGGGGCGGAGCCGGACCGTTCCAGCATCACGCGGACCCGTCGAGTCGGCACGCCCGGCGGGGGCTCACACGGGGGTGTGCCCCTCGAGGTAGTCGCGCACGGCCGGGGGTAGCTCGGTGGTCGCGGTCTCCTCGATCGGCGTCCAGCGGATGCGCTCGGGCGCGAGCCGGGCGCCGTCCGAGGGGTCCTCGCTGAGGAGCTGGCACACCACGGCCGAGGTGCCGTCCAGTGGCGCGGAGCCGTCGGCCAGGTAGCCGGTGAGCTCGTAGACGACGCGGGCGGCGGTGGCCTCCGCCGTCTCGGCCGGCTGACCGGCGCCCGACGGCAACTGCCAGCCGCCCGCCTCCCGCACCAGCAGCAGCCGTCCGTCGTAGACGACGACGGCCCGTACGACGTTGTCCATGCTTTTCCTCCCCCTCGCGCGCCGCTCCCCCGGTCGCTGCTCGCCTACCCCGGCGGGCGGGGCGGCACACCGGGGTCAGGCGCGATCCACCGGCCGGTACAGCACCGGCAGGTCCCCGGGCCGTACCCGGACGGTCACCGGCAGGGTGGCCTCCACCTCGCCGTCGGCGCCGTAGGGGACGGGACGGGTGGCCTCGACGCGCAGTTCCCTCGCGTGCAGGACGCGCACTTCGGGGCGGTGTATGTGGGTGCCGGTCTTCAGCTCGTTCATCAGGCGGAAGAAGAGCCGGCGGGGCGCCTCCCGGATCATCACGACGTGGAGCAGGCCGTCGTCGACCCGGGCGCCGGGGGCGATCCGGCGGCCGGAGCCGTAATAGGGGGAGTTGGCGGCGACGACCGTGTAGCCGCGGTGGGTGTGCTCCTCACCGTCGACGGTCACGCGGTAGTCGGCCGGCCGCCAGCCGGTCACCGCGCGCAGGCCGCCCGCGTAGTACGAGGCGGAGCCGCGCAGCAGCCGGGCGTGGTTGGCGTGCCGGTTGGCCAGCGCGTCGACCCCGGCGTAGACGCTGCCGAGGACCACCGTGCGCCGGTGGACGGCGGACTCCACCTCGATGGTGTCCACGGGCCGGGGCTCGGCGTGCAGCAGGATGTCGGCGAGTGCGGCGGGGTCGGCCGGCAGGCCGAGGGCGCGGGCGAAGTCGTTGCCGCGCCCGGCCGGCACGAGACCGAAGACGGTTCCGGTGCCGCTCAGCGCGCCGCCGATGCCGCCGGTGATGCCGTCGCCGCCGACGGCGAGCACGATCCGGCCGCGCTCGCCGGCCCGGCGGGCGATGTCCTGGGCGTGCGCCAGGCTGGTGCTGTACTCGGTCTGGAGACCGGCCCCGGCCTCCCTCAGCAGGCGGGCCACCTGGAGCAGCGTGGCCGCCGCGGTGGAACCGCCCGCGGTCGGGTTGACGACGGCGGTGAACTGACGCATCGGGGGTGCCTCCGGGGCAGGCGGTCGGGTGGGGTCAGTCGGTGGGCAGCAGGACGCCGGGGTTGAGCAGGCCGTCGGGGTCCAGGCGGCGCTTGACGGCGCGCAGTGCCTCGACGGCCAGCTCTCCGGTCTCCCTGACATACCAGTCGCGGTGGTCGGTGCCCACCCCGTGGTGGTGGGAGATGGTGCCGCCGGCGGCGAGCACGGCCTCGTTGGCCGCGTGCTTGGCGGGCGTCCAGTGGGCCACCGGGTCCTCGCCCTGGGCGCTGACGACGGTGAAGTACAGAGAGGCGCCGTTCTCGTACACGTGGGAGATGTGGCACATCACCAGGGGCGGGGTGCCGGCCTGGGTGAGGGTGTCGGTGAGCGCGGTGCGCACGGCCGCGTACAGCTCGGGGACGCGGGACCAGAAGGCGGCGGTCTCCAGGGTCTCGGCGAAGGCCCCGACGTCGAGGAGGGCGTCGCGCAGGTACGGCGCGGAGAAGCGGCCGTGGGCCCAGCGCTCGCCCGGCTCCGTGCCGAGCGGGGTGCCACCGCAGGCGGTGAGGACGGCGGCGGCCTGCTCACGCCGGTACGCGGTCTCCTGCGGTGTGCCCTCGTAGCCGGTGATGGCCAGGCACCCGGCGTCGCTCTGTCCGAGACCGGTGCCGATCTTGTCGGGTGAGGCGAGGCCGATGAGGGTCTCGGTCTCGTCGGACAGGCGCAGCACGGTCGGCCGCGGTCCGTCCTGGGCGAGCCTGCGCAGCGCGGCGGCGCCCTCCTCGAAGGAGGCGAACCGCCAGCCCTCGTAGATCTTGGTCTCGGGCCGGGGGCGCACGCGCACGGTCACGGAGGTGATGACGCCGAAGGCGCCCTCGGAGCCGAGGACCAGCTGGCGCAGGTCCGGGCCGGCGGCGGAGCGGGGGGCGCGGCCGGTCTCGACGGTGCCTTCGGGGGTGGCGAGGGTGAGGCCGAGGACCATCTCGTCGAAGCGGCCGTAGCCGGCGGATGCCTGGCCGCTGGAGCGGGCCGCGGCGAAGCCGCCGATGCTGGCCCACTCGAAGGACTGCGGGAAGTGGCCGAGGGTGTAGCCCTGTTCGGCGAGCAGGGACTCGGCGTCGGGGGCGCGCAGGCCGGGCTGGAGGACGGCGGTGCGCGAGACGGGGTCCAGGTCGAGCAGCCGGTTCATGCGGCGCAGGTCGAGGGCGACGAACGCGCCGCGTTCGGGGGCGAGTCCGCCGACGACGGAGGTGCCACCGCCGAAGGGAACGACGGCCAGGCCGTGGTCCGCGCAGGCGCGCAGCACGGCGAGGACCTCGTCGTGGGTGGCGGGCAGCACCACGGCCTGCGGGACGTCCGAGGTGTCGCCGACGCGGATGCGCAGCAGGTCGGGGGTGGACTTGCCGCGGGTGTGCCGGATGCGGTGCTCGGCGTCGGTGCGGACGTGCTCGGCGCCGCCGACGGCCCCGGCGAGAACCGTCAGGGCGGCGGGGCCGGCCGTGGGGGCGGGCAGGTCGATGTCGTCCAGGGCGAGCGCGGGGGTGCTGCGCGGCTTGACGCCGAGCAGGTCGCGCAGCAGCCCGGTCACCGAGTCGGGCAGCGGGGCCGCCTTGGCCGGGTCGCCCCAGCCGTTCCACAGCATGTCCATTGAACGGTCGTCCTCACAAGGTCGGTGTGCTCGGTCCGGGCGGTGGCCGGCGGGTGGTGCGCCGGGCGGCGGTGGGCCTCCGCTGGTGCCGCCCGACCCCGGGGCGTTACACTGTGACACATGACGCCTATTCGTCACAACGGTCCGGACGGTTCCGGAGGCCCGGACAGCGATCCGGTGCTCGACGCGGTGCGCGACTGCGTGCTGGCCGTCGGGGTCCGCCGCACCACGCTCGCCGACGTGGCCCGCCGCGCCGGTGTCTCCCGGATGACCCTGTACCGGCGCTGGCCCGATCTGCGGACTCTGGTGGGCGATCTGATGACCCGTGAGTGGATCGACGTGGCCACCCGCGCGATCCCCGCGCCCGCGCCCGGCCTCGACACGCGCGCCCGGATCGTGGAGGGGATGGTGACGGGCGTCCAGGCGTTCCGGGCGCATCCCCTCTTCCACAAGATCATCGACGTGGATCCGGAGCTGCTGCTGCCCTATGTCCTCGACCGGCGCGGGGCGAGCCAGCTGGCGCTGCTCGCGCTGCTCTCCGAGGCCCTGCGCGAGGGCCACGCGGACGGCTCCGTACGCCCCTGCCACACCGAACGGCAGGCCCGCACGCTGCTGTTGACCGTCCAGTCCTTCGCCCTGTCCCTGCGCACGATGACCGACGAGGACGATCCGGAGCTGGACTCCGCCGCCTTCCTCGGCGAACTGCGCACCCTCCTGGAGAGGATCCTCACGCCATGAGCCACACCGAGGCGATGCCCGGCTCGTCCCTCAGCGCGGCCCGGCGTACCCGGGAACTGGCCGAGGCCGCGGACGGCCGGAGGGCCGACGTCCTGGTCGTGGGGCTCGGCGCCACCGGGGCCGGTGTCGCCCTGGACGCGGCGGCCCGCGGTCTGGACGTCGTCGCGGTGGACGCGCACGACCTCGCCTTCGGCACCTCGCGCTGGAGTTCCAAGCTCATCCACGGCGGGCTGCGCTACCTGGCGTCCGCGCAGTTCGAGGTGGCGCACGAGAGCGCGGTGGAGCGGGGGGTGCTGATGACCCGTACCGCCCCGCACCTGGTGGCCGCGCAGCCCTTCGTCCTGCCGCTGACGCCGATGGTGCCGACGGCTCAGGCGTCCATCGCCTGGGCCGGACTGCGGGCCGGGGACATGCTGCGGCTGGCGGCGCGCACGCCGCGCCGGGTACTGCCGGCGCCGCGCCGGCTGTCGGCGACGGAGGCGCGGCACCTGGCGCCCTCGGTACGGGGGGCCGGGCTGCGCGGCGGGCTGCTGTCCTGGGACGGCCGGGTGACCGACGACGCCCGGCTGGTGACCGCGCTGGCCCGTACGGCGGCGGCCCACGGCGCGCGGGTGCTGACCCGGACCCGGGTGCTGGAGCTGACCGGCACGGGCGCCCGTGTCCGTGACGAAGTGACCGGTGAGGAGGGGGAGATCAGGGCCCGCGCCGTGATCAACGCCGCCGGGGTGTGGGCGGGCGGCCTGGTCGAGGGCATCCGCATCCGGCCCTCGCGCGGCACCCATCTGGTCCTGCGCTCCGAACGGCTCGGGGACCTGCCCGCCGGACTGCACATCCCGATCCCCGGCGAGACCAACCGCTTCGTGCTGGTGCTGCCCCAAGGCGACGGCCGGGTGTACGTCGGCCTCACCGACGAGCCGGTCGAGGGCGGCATCCCGGATGTACCGGAGGTGCCCGAGACGGACATCGGCTTCCTGCTGGACGTGCTCGGCTCGGCCCTGGACGTGCCCGTCGGACGGGACGAGGTCGTGGGCGCCTTCGCCGGGCTGCGCCCCCTGCTCGACACCTCGGCCGGCGACGCGTCCGCCCGCACCTCCGACATCTCGCGCCGGCACGCGGTGCTCACCTCGCCGGACGGGGTGACGACGGTGGTCGGCGGCAAGCTCACCACGTACCGCCGGATGGCGCAGGACGCGGTGGACGCCGCGACCGGGGCCCGGGGACTTCCCGTCCCCCCGTCCCCCACCGCCGGCCTCCCGCTGGTCGGCGCCGCCGCGCCCGAACGGCTGCGCGCCCTGCCGGTGCCGCGCCGACTGGTCCGGCGCTACGGCACGGAGGCCCTCGCCGTCCACGCCCTCTCCACCGAGGACCCCGCACTCGCCGCGCCGGTCCTGCCCGGCCACCCGGTCACCCGCGCCGAACTCGTGTGGGCGGCCCGCCACGAGGGCGCGTTGGACGAGTCCGACCTGCTGGACCGGCGCACCCGCATCGGCCTGGTGCCGAAGGACCGGGAGGCGGCGCTGGGGGCGGCGCGGGAAGTACTGACGGAAGGGATCCTGGGCTGAGGCGGCGCGCCCGCGCGAGCGGCGTCCGCGGCCTCCGGCGCCGAGGGGGCGACGCTCCCGTGGTGGTCCCCCGGGGGTTCTCCCGCGAGGGTGGCCCCTCCCGCGGAGGGACGCTCCCGCGCGAGGGGCCCCCGGGGGGGTGACGCTCCCGCGCGGGCGGCGGCACGCCCCACCGACCACGACCGCCCACACACCCGCGACGACAGCCACCCACAACCCGGCTCCCGAACAGGCTTCGGCACCCCCGACCAGCCGACCGAACCACCTTCGGAAGACGACCACCGGCGGCAGGCAGCCGACGACAACCCCGAGCGACCCGCCCCGCCGACGGCGCTCGGAGCCTCGTTCCGTCACCGGTGGGCGGTGGCTCGCTCCGCCCCCCGTCGCGGCTCCGTTCCCCGCCCCCCTGCCGCCCATCCGCCTCACACCAGCCGCCGGATGTCCCCCCGCACCCGGTAGAAGCCGCCCGCCGCCGGGTGCAGCGCGTCGACGACGTAGCGCGCGCCCGGCTCGCGTATCGCGCGCGGGAACTGGACGTTCCAGGAGGTGTCGTAGCCGTCGGACACCACGTGGACACGGACCCGGCCGGCCTCCCGGACGCACTCCACGACGACCGATCCGGTGGGGGCCTGGGCCACGGTGGCGACCGCGTGGACGGCCGTGGCGGGGGCGTACGTCGGCAGGGCGGCGGCGAGTTTGACGTCACGGACCACCGGCACCGAGCCCTGCTGGGCCGCGCCGATCGCGGCCTCGCTCGCGTCCACGCAGACCAGGGAGCCGTCCGTGGTCACCAGGTACAGCCGTTCGTCGCGGTACTGCATCGACAGCGCCGAACCTCCGCCCGTGCCGAGCTTCCACAGCCGGGTCCCGTCGCGGTCGAAGCAGTAGACGGACGACGCCGCGTCCCCGGCGAAGACGAACCGACCGCCCGGCGAGGTGGCGCAGGAGTACACCGCGCTGTCGCAGCCGTACGTCGCCTCGATCGCGCCGGTCGCCTTCGACAGCCGCTGCACCACGCGGTGCCCGGTGCCCGCGTACACCGCGTCGTCCTCCTGCCAGCCGAACAGCACCCCGCCGCGGGTCCGCGTGTGCCACAACTCGCCGCCACCGTCGGGGCGGTAGGCGGTGACGCCCTGGTGGTGGCCGTGGTAGACGGCGTGGTCGTCGGCGCGCACCATCCAGGCGTGCTCGCCCTGGCTGCGGCGGGCCCACTGGTGTTCGTCCTCGTGGTCGATGACGGTGAGCCGGCCGCCGCGGTCGGAGACGTTGAGCACGCCCTCGTGGATGTCCAGCCAGAAGATGTCGACGTCGGCGGTGATGTCGTAGGCGGCGAAGGGCAGTTTGGAGGACAGGTCGTAGACCTTGCCGTCGTCACAGCCCGCGTAGATCCAGAAGTCGTCGGCGACCAGGCACTTCACGCCGTCCGGCAGCCCGAAGCGGGCCAGTACGGCGCCCTCGTGGTCCAGGGTGTAGACGTCGCCCGCCTGGTTGCCCACCCAGCAGTGCTCGTCGTCCACATGGATGCCGAACGCCGCCGAGCCCGTCCGGAACCGCCACAGCACCGGCGCCACGGCGCGGGCGGTGGAGGGAGCGGAACCGACCTGGCGCCGGGTCACCGGTCGCGGGGCCCGCCCGCCCGGCACCGCCGGGGCGTACCCCTTGCGGACCTTCTCCCCCACCTTCTTCGCCGCGGCGGCCCGCGCCTTCTCCACGGTCGGGAACGTGCTGGTCTGTGTCTGCCCGTCGGCACCGATCCGGCCGTACCGCACCGTCACCACCAGGCCGTCGACACCGACCTCGTAGAACTTGTGCGCGCCCCCGCCCTCCTGGGACAGCTCCAGATACGTCGTCTCCGCCGTGCTCACCGCGGACATGGCACACCCCTCCCCACAGCGGACCCGACGGCCGTCCCCGCAGGTCCTCACTGATCACACCGTAGGCGGGGGCACTGACAGCCGACCGGCGGCGAGGGCGCTCGGCGGTCAGCCGCCCAGCAGCTCCGTGAACCGGCGCGCGTCGATGTTGCCGCCCGAGGCGATGACGCCGACGCGGGGCGGGAGGTTGTCGACGCGACCGGCGAGGAGGGCGGCCAGCCCGGTGGCGCCGCTGGGTTCGAACACGGTCTTCAGGCGGTCGAAGGCGAAGCGCATGGCGTCGATGACCTCGGCGTCGCCGACCAGGGCGACGGAGTCGACCAGGTGCCGGTTGACGGCGAAGGTCAGCTCGCCGGGAACGGAGACGGCCTGGCCGTCGGCGACGGTGCGGGGCACGGGGACGGTCACGCGGGTGCCGCTCTCCAGGGAGCGTTTGGTGTCGTCGCTGCCCTCCGGCTCCACCCCGATGACCTTGGTGTCCCGGTGCATCCCCTTGGCCGCGACGGCGCTGCCGGCGATCAGGCCGCCGCCCCCGACGGGGACCAGCAGCACGTCCAGCGGACCGGTCTCCTCGATGAGTTCGAGGGCGGCGGTGCCCTGGCCCGCGATGACGTCCGGGTGGTCGTAGGGCGGGATCAGGGTGAGGCCCCGCTCCTCGGCGAGTGCCGTGCCGAGTGCGACGCGGTCCTCGGTGTAGCGGTCGTAGGTGACGATCTCGGCGCCGTACCCGGCGGTGGCCGCCATCTTGGAGCGCGGGGCGTCCTCGGGCATCAGGATGACGGCACTGGTGCCCAGTTCGCGGGCGGCGAGGGCGGTGGCCTGGGCGTGGTTGCCGGAGGAGAACGCGGCGACGCCCTTGGCCAGTTCCTCGGGCGCGAGCCGGGCGATGGCGTTGTAGGCGCCGCGGATCTTGAAGGCGCCCATGCGCTGGAGGTTCTCGCACTTGATGAACACCTCGGCGCCCACAAGGGCGTCGAGGGTGCGCGAGGTGAGGACCGGGGTGCGGTGGACGAAGCCCCCGATGCGCGCGGCGGCCGCACGGATGTCGTCGAGGGTCACGGGCAGGTCGGCGCCGGGCATGGCGAAGTCCTCTTTCTGTGCCGGTCGTTCGTCGGATGCTGTGCTTCGGCCGCGTGCGCGGCGCCGTCCGCGGGCCCTCGGCTCATTCCGGGACCGCCGGTGGTTTCGCGTAGTTGTAGACGGTCGCCCGCGACACACCGAGGAGATCGGCGATGGTCCGCGCGGCGTCGCGGGACTCGAAGTAGCCGCCCCGGTTGAGCTGTCGGACGAGCGCCTTCTTGTCCGTCCGGCTCAGCGACCGGGGCGGGGCGCCGCGCTCGGCGGAGAACTGCTCCACCGTCCGGCGTAGTTCCTGGGCGCGGCGGTCGCGCAGCGTCTCCAGGGGCGTGTCGCCGTGTCCGCTGTCGGTGGCCACGAGATTCGCCAGGGCGAGGGTCACGGGCGACAGGACGGAGACGTCGAGGTTGAGGCAGAGCGCCGCGATGTACCGCCCCTCGGCGTTCTTGATGCCGATGGAGGTGCTCTTGGCCGGACGTCCGTCGGGGAACCGGTTGGGATAGTTCTGCACGACGTCGGGGAAGGCGGGGTCGGCGATGCGGCTGAGTCCCAACTCGGTGGCGGGATCGCCCACCTGGCGGCCCGACAGGTTGTTCTCGATGGCCCGGACCGCGTGGTCGGGGTCCCGCAGGTCGTGCAGGACCACCTCGCACAGGCCCGGGAACATCCGGCCCAGCGCGACGGCGATCTTCTCGGCCTCCTGGACGAGATGCTCGTCCGCCGCCCCGCCGTCCATCCAGCGACCCCTCACCAGGCTTAGCTTTGAATTCTATTTCTGGACAATGAGGCTAAGCGATCGGCCGTCCGCTGTCCAGGGCCGGACGAAGCGGCGGCCCGTGATCCGGGGCGTCGGAGGCGGTGTCGTGGCGGCGCGAGGGTCCGTGCGGGGGTTCGGCCGAAACGCCGGTACCGGAGGCGGTGGGGCGTGGGGGACGGCCAGGGCCGGCAGGCGGCGCGGCGCGCTCCCGGATCGGACCGGGATCGGCACGTCGCGCCGCTTGCGGGCCCCGGCCGGCGCGGCGCACCGTGGAGTCGACGCTCAGGTCCCACGTGAGCGCACCCTTCGCGTCGTCCTCGGGGTGACCGGACGGGGCGGGGAACTACCCGAGCGCATGGATTCACCGTTCCCCGCCCCGGGTCGACCCGCCGCCGACGGGCCGCCGATACGTCGACGGAGCGGCGGGGGCCGGTCTGGGGCGCCGCGGCCCGGAATGCGTACCGCGGGCGTACCGAGGTGTGCCGCGACGCGCGGAGGCGGGCCGCGGCGGTCGAAGATCTCGTTCAGACCCTCCGTCGCGGCCCGGCCCGGGGCCATCGGAGACGTTCCGACCGGGTGACGGGCGGGTCCCCAGGGCTGGCGTCCTCCGCCGCGGTCCCCGGCTCGGTCGTCGAGCGGCGCATGGCGCCCTCCGCGCGGTCCGGGAGGACCTTGTTCGCGAGGCCCCGCGCCCTGGTGCTCAGCGAGCCGGGGACGGACCGCTACCGTGCGCGATCCCTTCTCGCGTGCCTGCCGGGCGACGTCCGGGTCGTCCTTGTCCATGGCCCGAGCCTGGTGCCGCCGGGGTCGGCCCACCGGAGGAGGTCGGCGTCCGTCGGTCCGGGCGGGAACGCGGTGACGCCGACGTCCGTGTCCTTCACCTCCTCGCGCGGCGCCTCGGCGAAGGACCGCACGAGCGACTTCGAGGCGTTGTGCACCGGCTGGAAGGGACCGGGGCGGTCGACGCGACCGAGGACGCGAACGCCCGCCGGCCGGTACCGCGGCGGGCCATTCCGCGCAGCAGCGGCTTGGCGAGCCGTACGGTCGAGGTCACGTCCAGCTCGATCACGGAGAGGTCGTCGTCGAGATCGGTGTCCGTGAAGGCCCGGCCCGACCCCGGCGTTGAGCACGGCGACGTCGACGTCCAGGCCGGTCGTCGCGGCGACCAGCCGGTCGACACCTTTTACGTGCCCGAGGCCGACCGGTACGGCACGGACCTCGGCGCCGGTCCCCCGCAGCCCGCGCGCCGCGTCCTCCAGGCGGCCGTCCTCGGCGTTGATCACCAGGTCGCGGCCGTCCTCGGCGAACCGCCTGGCCAGCGCGTGTCCGATCCCGCCGGACGCCCCCGTGATGGGGCCGGCGGCCCTTCCCTCGGCCATACGCCCCCGGGAACCCGGCGCCGCGGGACTCGACCGTGCGGGCTTTCCCGGGACGGGGTGCGCGCGTAACCGGCCCGTCGGGGGCGACGGTTGGCACCGGGGCCGGCTGCCACCGGGGTCTTGCGCGACGGCCCGCCGGTCCCGGCGCCGTTCCGTCGGCCCCCACCCGCATGGTGGCTCCCCACCGATGGTGCGACATTGGGATGAGACTGTCCGACGAGGGGGAATCCTGGAGGGGCGATGGGACGTGACGTCCCGGCGCTCGTGTTCACCCGCGAGGACCGCCGCCGGTACCGGGTCAAGATGCAGGAGTGCCTGGACGCGCTGGCGAAGATGCTGCGGGAGGCACGGTTCGACGCCGAGCGGCCGCAGGTCGGCCTGGAGATCGAGCTGAACCTGGTGGACGACGAGGCCGAGCCCGCCATGCGCAACAGCGATGTGCTGGACGCGATCTCGGACCCGGCCTGGTCCACCGAGCTGGGCCGGTTCAACCTGGAGATCAACGTGCCGCCGAGGCGGCTGACGGCGGGCGGTCCGGACGCCTGGGAGTCGGAGATCCGGGCCGCGCTCGACCATGCCGACGAGCGGGCGCGCTCGGTCGGCGCCCGGCTGATCATGGTCGGGATCCTGCCCACCCTGCGCCAGGAGGACATCGGCGAGGACACACTGTCGGAGAACCCCCGCTACCGGCTGCTCAACGACCAGGTCTTCGCGGCCCGGGGCGAGGACCTGCGCATCGAGGTGGACGGCGTCGACCGGCTGCGCACCTACGCGGACAGCATCACCCCGGAGGCGGCCTGCACCAGCACCCAGTTCCATCTCCAGGTCTCCCCGGAGGAGTTCGCCGACTACTGGAACGCGGCGCAGGCCATCGCCGGGGTCCAGGTGGCCCTCGCGGCGAACGCCCCCTTCCTGTTCGGCAAGGAGCTGTGGCACGAGACCCGTATCCCGCTGTTCGAGCAGGCCACGGACACCCGCCCGCAGGAGATCAAGGTGCAGGGTGTCCGGCCCCGGGTGTGGTTCGGGGAGCGGTGGATCAACAGCGTCTTCGACCTGTTCGAGGAGAACCTCCGCTACTTCCCCGCGCTGCTCCCCCTGTGCGACGAACAGGACCCGGCGGAGACCCTGGACCGCGGCGACGTGCCCGACCTCGGTGAACTCACCCTGCACAACGGCACGATCTACCGCTGGAACCGCCCCGTCTACGCCGTCTCCCACGACCGGCCGCACATCCGCGTGGAGAACCGGGTGCTGCCCGCGGGGCCGACCGTCGCCGACACCCTCGCCAACGGTGCCTTCTACTACGGCCTGACCCGGGCGCTGGTCGAGGAGGACCGGCCGGTGTGGTCGCGGATGTCCTTCAAGGCCGCCGAGGAGAACCTGCACACGGCCGCCCGGCACGGCATGGAGGCGCTGCTGTACTGGCCCGGGGCCGGCGAGGTCACCGCGCCCGAACTGGTGCTGCGCAGGCTGCTCCCGCTCGCCCACCGGGGCCTGGAGCGCTCCGGGATGGACGAGGCGTGGCGGGAGCCGCTGCTCGGCATCATCGAGCAGCGCTGTGTGGCGGGCCGCAACGGCGCGGTGTGGCAGAAGGAGATGTTCCACCACGTCATCGACACCACGCACTGCTCCCGGCACGAGGCGCTGCGGCGCATGACACAGCTGTACATCGACTACATGCATCTCAACGCCCCGGTCCACACCTGGCCGGTCGACTGACGGGCCGGCTCCCGTACCGGTCAAGCCAGTACGAGTACCAGTGGTATCCCCCGGCACGGCACCAGCCGCATCCCCTCATGGACGCCGATCCGGCTCTCCCCGACCAGCAGTTCCCCGAAGTCCGGCCCCTTGGTGAGGGACCCGGCCAGGTGCGCGGGGTCGGCGGAGGCGGCGACGCGGCCGCGGGCGTTGACCAGGTGAGCGGGGCGCGCGAGGCGGCGCAGCAGCGGGAGGACGGCGGCCTCGAAGTGGCGCAGATACACGTCGGCCGCGGCCACTCCGGCGAACTCCCCCTGGAGGTAGACCGGCTCGGACAGCGTGAGGCTGTACTCGTCGGAGCAGAGGTAGTCGACGTACGGCCCGGCCACCGCCCGCCGTCCGGTGTCGCGGGGCAGCGCGAACCAGTCCCAGTGGGTGTAGTCGGAGTACGCCGACCGGCCGGGATCGAGGTCGAGCAGCAGCGGGCGTACGCCGCTGTCGGCGCCGCACTGCCACCACTCCAGCCAGGCGGGCACATCGGCGAGCAGTCCGGGGGCGGCGACGAAGCCGACGCCGGAGACCAACTCGTCCCGGACGAGGCGCCGGTGGAGTCCTGGACGCAGGGCGGCGAGGTCGGCGCTGGCGGGCCGACGACCCTCGGTGGCGGCCCGGGTGAGCAGGGCGGCCGTGTCGGCGCGGGTGGCGGCGACCGCCTCGAAGACGGCCTCCAGGGCGCCGCCGATCTGCGCGGCCACCCATGGTTCCGGCTCCGTGCCGAGGGCGGCGAGCCCGGGGCTGACGCCCATCGTGTCCTCCAGGGGACGGGAACCGGACGCGGCGCGGTCAGAGCGCGAGGCGCACGGCGACGAGCCGCGCCGTCGACTCCCTGACGCACCGCTCGGCCAGCGTGCCGGCCGTTTCGTGGGCCCCATCCTGCACCGCGGAGATCACTTCACGCTGCCGGTCCGCAACTTCTTCACGACAGGTGTCGTCGGCGAGGACGAGGCAGAGCAGTGCGCCCAGCTCGCCCTGGAGCGCGAGCTGTTCGCGGGTGAGCCGGGCGGACTGGGCGGCGGCCGCGAGTTCGACGTGGAAGCGGCCGTACAGCCGGCTGCGGGCGGGCGCGTCCTCGGCCCTCCGCAACTCTTCGGCGGTACGGCACAGTTGACGCAGGTCCTCGGGCTCGGTGCGCTGGGCGGCGAGGCGGGCGGCGGCGCCGGACAGGGCGGCCCAGTGGTCGCCGAGATCGCGCAGTTCCTCGGTGCTCCAGCCGCGCAGCCGGGTCTTGAGCCGGTCCTCGGCGGGAAGTTCGGGCAGCGAGACGAAGCTGCCGCCGCCCCGGCCCCGGCGGGTGATCAGCAGGCCCTGCTGCCTCAGGGCCATCAGTGCCTCCCGCAGGGTGACGGTGGAGACGCCGAGCCGGCCGGCGAGGGCGCTCTCGCCCGGCAGTTGCTCGCCGTCGGCGAGGAGGCCCAGCTCTATGGCGTCGCCGAGGCGTCGGACGACCGTGTCCACCCGGGCCCGGCTGTCCACCGGACTGAAGACGGCCCGGCGGGCGCCGCCGTCGCTCTGGTCCTGTCTCACGGCCATCACCTCATGCGTTGACTCAAGCTTTACCCCGACGGGCTCTTGAGCTGAGAACTATGACTTCATATCTTTGCCGCCAACGTACCGCGCGCCAGAAAGGTTCCCCCATGCAGGGAATTGCGATCCGGCTGCAGGACCTGCGCAAGTCGTTCGGGCGGACGGCCGCCGTGGCGGGGGTCGACCTGGAGATCCGGGACGGCGAGTTCTTCTCCATGCTCGGCCCGTCCGGCTCCGGCAAGACCACGGTGCTGCGGCTCGTCGCCGGGTTCGAGTCACCCGACCAGGGCCGGATCGAGCTGGCAGGACAGGAGGTCACCGGGCTCGCCCCGTTCGAGCGGGATGTGCACACCGTCTTCCAGGACTACGCGCTCTTCCCGCACATGACGGTCGAACAGAACGTCGCCTACGCGCTGAAGATCCGCAAGGTGCCGAAGGCCGAGCGGCTCGCCCGCTCCCGCGAGGCACTCGCGGAGGTACGCCTCGCGGGCTACGGCGACCGGCGGCCGGCCCAGTTGTCCGGCGGCCAGCGCCAGCGCGTCGCGCTCGCCCGCGCCCTCGTCGGCCGCCCCCGTGTGCTGCTCCTGGACGAGCCGCTCGGCGCCCTCGACCTGAAGCTGCGCGAGCAGATGCAGAGCGAACTCAAGGCGATCCAGCGGGAGGTGGGGATCACCTTCGTGTTCGTCACCCACGACCAGGAGGAGGCCCTGACGATGAGCGACCGGATCGCCGTCTTCGACCAGGGCCGCATCGCCCAGGTCGGCACCCCCGCGGAGATCTACGAGCGTCCGGCGACCCCCTTCGTCGCCTCCTTCGTCGGCACCTCCAACCTGCTCGACGGAGAGGTGGCCCGCCAGGTCGTCGGCGCTCCGGGCACATACAACATCCGGCCGGAGAAGATCCGCGTCCTGAAGGAGTCCGCGGAGGCGGACGAGCCGGAGCACGCCACCGCCACCGGCACGGTCGCCGACGTCGTCTACCTCGGCGACGCCACCCGCCTCCTCGTCGACCTCGACGGCGGCGGCCGGCTCACCGCGGTGCAGCAGAACCTGGAGACCTCCGCCGAGGACGTCGCCGCCTACCGCGGCACCCGGGTCCGCCTCCAGTGGCACCGCCGCCACGCCGTCCGCCTGCCCTCATGACCGCCGTCCCCACCTGGAGAAACGCCGTGCGTCTCACCCGAACCCTGCGCACCGCCGCCTGTGTCGGCGCCGTGCTCCTGCTCGCCACCGCGTGCGACTCCGCCGGCTCCACCACCGCCGGCGGCCTCAACCCGCCTCGTCTGAAGGCCCCGACGAAACTCGGCAGGACCGAGGGGCAGGTCAATCTGATCGCCTGGGCCGGCTATGTCGAGGACGGCTCCGACGATCCCAAGGCCGACTGGGTCAGCGACTTCCAGAAGCAGACGGGCTGCCAGGTCCACTCCAAGGTCGCCGCCAGCTCCGACGAGATGGTCAAGCTGATGAAGACCGGCGAGTACGACGCCGTCTCCGCCTCCGGCGACGCCTCCCTGCGCCTGATCGCCTCCGGTGACGCGGCCCCCGTCAACACCTCCCTGGTGCCCAACTACAAGGACGTCTTCAGCGGGCTGAAGAACGGCGCCTGGAACTCGGTGCACGGCACGATGTACGGCATCCCGCACGGCCGGGGCGCCAACCTGCTGATGTACAACACCCAGAAGGTGAAGCCCGCGCCCACCTCCTGGTCGGCGGTCTTCGAGGGCGCCTCGAAGTACAAGGGGCACGTCACCGCGTACGACTCGCCGATCTACATCGCCGACGCGGCCCTGTATCTCAAGGCCACGAGGCCCGAGCTGAAGATCGAGGACCCGTACGCACTGGACCAGAGGCAGTTCGACGCGGCCGTGGCCCTGCTGAAGAAGCAGAACGCGGACGTCGGCGAGTACTGGGGCGACTACCTCAAGGAGGTCTCCGCCTTCAAGAGCGGGGACTCGGTCGTCGGCACCACCTGGCAGGTGATCGCCAACCTGGCGGCCGCCGAGGGCGCCAAGGTCAAGGCACTGGTGCCGAAGGAGGGTTCGACCGGCTGGTCCGACACCTGGATGGTCTCCAGCAAGGCCAAGCATCCCAACTGCGCCTACAAATGGCTGAACTGGATCGTCTCCCCCAAGGTCAACGCCGAGGTCGCCGAGTACTTCGGCGAGGCCCCCGCCAACTCCAAGGCCTGCGCCCTGACCGAGGACAAGAACTTCTGCGCGGTCTACCACGCGGCCGACGAGGACTACTGGAAGCGGATCGCCTTCTGGAACACGCCCATCGAGCAGTGCCTGGACGGCCGGACGGACGTCACGTGCGTGCCCTACGCCAAGTGGGTGCAGGCGTGGACCGAGATCAAGGGCTGAGCCGTGGCGAGTGAAGCGCCGGCGACGGCACGGGGCTCGGGTGTGCGGCGGCTCGCCGGGGCCCTGCACCGCCGGCCCCGGCTGCGCCTGGCCCTGCTGCTCACCGGGCCGCTCCTGTGGCTGGTCGTCCTCTATCTCGGTTCGCTGGCGGTGCTGTTCGCCTCCGCCTTCTGGACCACCGACTCCTTCACCTCCCAGGTGGTGAAGGTCTGGTCGACGGACAACTTCCACGCGCTGGTGACGACGCCGGTGTTCCGCGAGGTGATCGTGCGCAGCGTGGGCGTCGCGCTCGCGGTGACCGCGCTGTGCGCGCTGATCGCCTTCCCGGTCGCCTTCTACACCGCGCGGGTGGCTCCACCGCGCCGCCGCCCGCTGCTGGTGGTCGCCATCCTCACGCCGTTGTGGGCGAGTTATCTGGTCAAGGTGTACGCGTGGCGGCTCATCCTGTCCCAGGGCGGGCTCGCCGACTGGCTGCTCGCGCCGTTCGGACTCAGCGGCCCCGGGTTCGGCCTGCCGGCCACGGTGCTCACGCTGACGTACCTGTGGCTGCCGTACATGATCCTGCCGATCCACACCGCGCTCGAACAGCTCCCGGCGCAGCTGCTCGACGCGTCGGCGGACCTCGGGGCCCGCGCGGGGCGCACCTTCCGCTCGGTGGTGCTGCCGATGGTGCTGCCTTCGGTGGCGGCAGGCTCGGTGTTCACCTTCTCGCTGAGCCTCGGCGACTACATCACCGTGCAGATCGTCGGCGGCAAGACGCAGCTGATCGGCAATCTGGTGTACTCCGACATCGAGTTGAACCTGCCCATGGCCGCCGCGCTGGGCACCGTCCCGGTGGTCGTGATCGTCCTGTATCTGCTGGCGATCCGCCGGACCGGCGCGCTGGACAGTCTGTGACCACCCCCGGAGAGGATGAGCGACGTGCATCTCGGCCGCAGTGCGCGCATCGCCCTGCGCATCGGCGCCGGGCTCGGTTTCGCGGTGATCTACGTCCCGCTGCTGCTGGTCCTCGCCAACTCCCTGAACCCGGACCGCAGCGCGAGCTGGCCTCCGCCGGGCCTGACCGGGCGCTGGTGGTCGGCGGCCGTGCACGACTCCGGCGCCCGGCACGCCCTGTGGACGTCGGTGAAGGCGGGGCTCGGCGCGACCGCCGTCGCGCTGGTCCTCGGCACGCTGATCGCGTTCGCCGTGGCGCGGTACCGCTTCTTCGGCCGGGACACGGTGTCGTTCGTGGTGGTGCTGCCGATCGCGCTGCCCGGCATCGTCACGGGCATCGCGCTCAACTCCGCCTTCAGCACCGTCCTCCAGCCGCTGGGCGTGGGGCTCGGCCTGTTCACGGTGATCGTGGGGCATGCCACGTTCTGCATCGTCGTGGTGTTCAACAACGTGGTGGCGCGGCTGCGCCGCACGACGGGCTCGTACGAGGAGGCGGCCATGGACCTCGGCGCGAGTACCTTCCGCGCCTTCGTGGACGTCACCTTCCCGCTGGTGCGCTCGGCGCTGCTGGCCGGTGCGCTGCTGTCGTTCGCGCTGTCCTTCGACGAGATCGTGGTCACCACGTTCACCGCGGGGCCCGGCATCGAGACCCTGCCGATCTGGATCTTCGGCAATATGACACGGCCCCGGCAGGCGCCGGTGGTGAACGTCGTGGCCGCCGTCCTGGTCCTGCTCTCGGTGGTCCCCATCTACCTCGCCCAGCGGCTGTCGGCGGACACGGCGACCTCCAGCCGGGTGTGAGACGGGGTTCTGACACGCGCGGGGGACGGCTGGTGCGGGCGTGCCGCACGCCGTACTGGAACCCTGCGGCCCATGACCAACCCTCCCAGCGTGAACAGCTACGTCGACCGGGTCACCGCGGGTCCCGGCGGGGCGATGACGGACGAGGCCGGGATCATCACCGGTGATCTCACCGTGGCCACGATCCTGCGGTCCGACGGCCGCAGCGCCCGCGTCGCCGTCCAGCACTTCGGCGGCGACACCTGGTACACCCTCACCGGCAGTCCGGCGCCGGTCCCGGACGGCCGGCTCGCCGCCTACCACCGTGACCTGCTGGGCCGCATCCGCCGGGGTGGCGGCACCCGTGCGATCTGACGCTCGATCAGTTCACCGAGGAAGACCCGTCGTTCGACTGTCCCATGAACACGCAAAAAGACGGCTACAGCACCTTGACCCCGGGTTTGGTCCAGACCAATTATGGCCTAGACCAGTAGCCCCGGCCGGGCCCCTGCCGTGCGACACCCCCCTCGATCGACTGTCGTTCGCCAACCGGGAGAACCCGATGAGACGTCCGAGATCCGCACGCGCCCTGCTCACCGGCGTGGCCACCCTGGCCGCGTCCGCGGGGCTCGCCCTGGGGATCGGGGGCACCGCGCACGCGGCGACTCCGCTGCCCGCGCATGTGTTCGCCCCCTACTTCGAGGCCTACAACGGCGACAGCCCCGCCGCGCTCGCCCAGTCCTCCGGCGCGAAGTACCTCACCATGGCCTTCCTCCAGACCGAGAAGAAGGGCTCCTGCACGCCCTACTGGAACGGGGACACCGGCACCCCCGTCGACTCCTCGGTCTACGGCTCCGACTTCGGCACCATCCGCTCGCGCGGCGGCGACGTCATCCCCTCGCTCGGCGGGTACGCGGCCGACAACGGCGGCACCGAGATCGCCGACAGCTGCACCGACGTCGACTCGATCGCCGCCGCCTACGAGAAGATCATCACCACCTACGACGTCCCCCGGCTCGACATGGACGTCGAGGACAACTCCCTGACCGACCAGGCCGGCATCGACCGCCGCAACCAGGCCATCAAGAAGGTCCAGGACTGGGCCGCCGCCAACGGCCGCTCGGTGCAGTTCTCGTACACCCTGCCGACCACCACGACCGGCCTCGCCGACAGCGGGCTCGCCGTGCTGCGCAGCGCCAAGAGCGCGGGCGCCAGGGTGGACGTCGTCAACCTCATGACGTTCGACTACTACGACGGCGCCACCCACCACATGGCCACCGACACCCAGACGGCCGCGAGCGGGCTGCACGACCAGCTCGCCTCGCTGTACCCGAACCTGTCGGACAGCCAGCTGTGGAACATGATCGGCGTCACCGAGATGCCCGGCATCGACGACTACGGCGCGGCCGAGACCTTCACCACCGCCGACGCCACCGCCGTGTACGACTGGGCGGTCTCCAAGGGCCTGAACACCCTCTCCTTCTGGGCGCTCCAGCGCGACAACGGCGGCTGCCCCGGCACCGGAGGCTCCGACAGCTGCTCGGGCATCAGCCAGGACACCTGGTACTTCACCCACGCCTTCGCACCGTTCTCGGGCGGTACGACCACCCCGCCGGCCGACGACTTCTCGGTCTCCCTCTCCCCCGCCACGGCCTCGCTCGACCCGGGCGGTTCCACCACGGCGACCGTGAAGACGTCCGTGGCCTCGGGCAGCGCCCAGTCCGTCGGGCTGACGGTCGGCGGCGCGCCGAGCGGGGTGACGGCCACGCTGAGCCCCGCCTCGGTCACCGCGGGCGGCAGCTCCACCCTCACCGTGAAGGCGGCCGCCTCCACGGCTCCGGGCACCTACCCGCTCACCGTCACCGGCACGGCGGGTTCGGCCAAGCACAGCTCCACCTTCAGCCTGACCGTGAACGGGACCGGCGGCGGCACCCCGACGGCCCTGGCCAACGGCGACTTCGAGAGCGGCTCGCTGTCGCCCTGGACCTGCGACAGCGGGGCCGCGGTGGTCTCCTCCCCGGCGCACGGCGGCAGCCACGCCCTGAAGACCGAGCCGACCTCCTCGGCGACCGGCCAGTGCGCCCAGACCCTCACCCTCAAGCCGAACACGTCCTACACGCTCAGCGGCTGGGTGCAGGGGTCGTACGCCTACCTCGGCGTCAGCGGTGGCGCGACGGCCAGCACCTGGACCTCCTCCTCGTCCTGGCAGAAGCTGACGGTGCCGTTCACCACCGGCTCGTCCGGCACGGTCACCGTGTACGTGCACGGCTGGTACGCCCAGGGCACGGTCTACGCCGACGACCTCGCCCTGTCCTGACCCGTACGTCCCCGCGGCCGGGCCCGCCCGGTGGTCGCACCGGGCGGGCCCGGCCGCGGTCCTCGCCCCGCGCCGCGCGGCGATCCTCCGTAGGCTGAGAGCGGCTTCCGGGAGGACGTGACCGCAGGCAGGGAGACGGCCGTGATCGGACTGGCCGCGGCGTTCGCCGTCGCGGGCGCGGCGAGCAACGCCGTCGGCACCGCGTTCCAGCGCAGGGCCGCGTCCGCGAGCAGCCGTGGCGGGATCCGGCTGCTCGCGGAGCTGGTGCGCCGGCCGTTCTGGATGGTCGGCATGGCGGGCGTGATCTGCGCGGCCCTGTTCCAGAGCCTCGCCCTGGTCAACGGCCCGCTGGCGCTGGTCCAGCCGCTGTTCATCCTGGAGCTGCCCTTCGCGCTGCTGATCGCCGCCCCGCTGATGCACCGGCGGCTGCCCCGCTCGGGCTGGTGGGGCGTCGGGGCCTGTGTGGCGGGCCTCGCCGTGCTGCTGATCGCCGCCGCGCCGCACGGAGCGCTCGACCAGGCCCCGCTCACCCGCTGGATCCCGGCCCTGTGCCTGTGCGTCGGCGCCATGACCGCCGCCGTGCTCCTCGCCGGCCCCGGGCGCCCGGCGGTCCGGCGCGCCGCGCTGCTGGCGGCCGCCTCCGCCACGGGCAACGCGCTGACCGCCGCGCTGCTCAAGTCGGCGTCGGGCACCTTCGCCGACCACGGTTTCCCGGCGTTCCTGCGGTCCTGGCAGACGTACGGCTTCGCGCTCGCCGGGGTGGCCGCCGTGCTGCTCCTGGAGAACGCGCTCCAGGCGGGCCCGCTCGCCGCCGCCCAGCCGGCGCTGACCATCGGCGACGCGGTGGTCAGCCTCGCCCTCGGCATCACCCTGTTCCACGAGCGGATCCGTACGGGCTGGTGGCTGGTGCCCGAGACGGGCGGGGCGGTGTTGCTCGTGGCGGGCGTGCTGGTGCTGAGCCGGGCCGTGCAGCATCTGCGCCTGTTCCGGGTGCCGGCCGAGGAGGAGGCCGCGACCTGAGCGGCGTGAGCGGCCTCGCGGATCAGCTCGGGCGTACGAGCCGTACGTCGTCCACGCCGAGCAGGCCGAGGAGCGGCACCTTGGCGATCCGCTGGGCGGGGTCGACCACGAGCCCGGCGCCGCGGACCAGGTCGAGCAGGAGTTCGGCGAGCGGCATGACCATGTGCCTGCCCCAGCAGCGCTCCGAGGAGTGGCCGAAGGGCAGGTAGCCGGGGGTGTCCTCGGGGTCCAGGTGGTCCCAGCGCTCGGGGCGGAAGGCGTCGGGCTCGTCCCACAGGGCGGGGTCGCGGTGGGAGAGCAGGGGCAGCAGCAGGACGTCGTCGCGGACGCCGATCCGGCCGTCGATGGCCGGGTACTCGGGCGAGGCGTTGCGCAGCAGGTTCCAGGAGGGCGGCAGCAGGCGCAGCGACTCGTGGATGATGTTGCGGTTCGGGGTGCCGTCGTCGAAGGGCGCGCCCAGCCAGAGCGCGTTGGCGACCAGGGTGGAGACGGTGAAGCAGACCGGGGCGGCCGCCCTGCGGTACATGCCCATCGCGTACCGTCGTTCGTGGTAGCCCCGTGCCTGTGCCGTCCGCGCGCCGAGGCCGGTGAGCCGGCCGTCCGGGCGGGGCCAGCCGGGCAGCGCGGCGCCGACCGCGATCACCGACCAGGTGAGCTTGGGGGTGAGTTCGAGGGTGCGGCTCATCAGCATCCGCAGCCGCCGGGGATCGCGGCCGAGGACGAGGTCGCGCAGGAAGAGGTGACCGGTCAGCGGCCAGGAGCCGGTGAGGTCGGCGTTCCTGGCCACGGGTCCGGCGAGGGCCTCGCGGACGTCGTTGCCCAGGGTGCGGGTGATCCGGGAGGCATCGGCGCGGCTGATGGAACGGCCCTGCAACGGCTTGAAGGTGGGGCGTTCGGTCTCCGTCGCCCGGCGCGCGGCGAGGATGCGGTCGGAGACCTCGGGCCCGGCGACGCCGATGGTGTCGGGTTCCAGCCGGAAGACGTCCTGGCCCAGGTGGTCCCGGATGAGCGCGGCGAGTCGCGGGGCGAGCACGGTGGTGCGCGTTCGCGCTGCGGATGACGGCGACGGCGGCATGGCGGACGCTCCGGATGCGAGGACAGGGCGAGAGGGGCCGAGGGGAGGCCGAGGGGCCGCGCCGCGGTGGGACACCGTTGTCCGGCCGGCCCCGCGAGGGCGCACGGCCGGACAACGGTGTCAGGCGCCGCACGGGGCGGCGGTGCGCCGTCAGTACCAGATGTACCAGGCGTTCGCCTTGAGGCTCTTGCTGGCCGCGACCTTGTTGCGGATGGCGAAGAGAAGCTTCATCACTGCACCTCCTCTCGAGTGGGCGGGGTGACGCGTGTCGTCCCGTGCGAGCCCGTGAAGATCACGTGTCGGTGGCTCCGGGAAGCTTCCCTTGATCGGTCGTCGAATAATCACGGCCGAACACAACTGGCCTTTCAGGTAATTGAATTCGGTCAATTTTTTGTCATCGATGCTCCGATGGGGCCCGATGCCGACACGAGCACGCGCGAGACCGGCCCGTCGGGGCGTCCGCACTGATGGCGGAGGGTGGCGACCGTCCGGATGCAGGACGTCGCGACACCCACAGCGGACGCAGGGGCGGTCACGCCTCCGGGGATCCGGCGGGCGCAGATTGGCCGAATGTACACGCGACGGAAGACCGCGTTCCGGTGCTCGCGCGGTTTCCGCACCCCTTTTGGCCACCACGCCGCATCAAATGACCCAGTTCATCCCCTTATCGTCCTTATTGTGCGAGGTAGCGGACGAGTCGCATGTCCCGGTCGAGGAGGCGATGGCGTGGCGACGAGTGGAATCAGCCGCCGGAGGGCGGCGCGCCTGGCCCTCGGCGCGGGTCTCGGTGTGGCCGCCGGTGCGCTGACCGGATGCGGCGGCGACGGGTGGGGCCCGGGTTCGGCGGGGCCCGGCGGGGAGCGGCAGGCGCCCCGGCTGATCGGCGACGGCTCGACGTCCCACACCGGCCGGCAACCGAACCAGCCGGACGCGCCCACCCCGCTCGAACCGGGCGAGACGCCGCCGCAGTTCGTGGTGTTCTCCTGGGACGGCGCGGGCGAACTCGGCACCGGCCTGTTCCCGCGCTTCCTGGAACTCGCGCGCGAGCACGACGCCCGGATGACCTTCTTCCTGTCCGGCCTCTACCTGCTGCCGGAGGACAAGAAGCGGCTGTACCGGCCGCCGAACAACCCGGTCGGCGCCTCCGACATCGGCTATCTCACCGACGGCCACATCAAGGAGACCCTGAAGTACGTCCGCCGGGCCTGGCTCGACGGGCACGAGATCGGCACCCACTTCAACGGGCACTTCTGCGAGGGCTCCGGATCGGTGGCCGACTGGACCCCGGCGCAGTGGCACGCGGAGATCGAGCAGGCCCGGTCCTTCGTCAAGTCGTGGCGGACCAACACCGGCTGGCGCGACGAGCCGCCGCTCCCCTTCGACTACGACAAGGAACTCGTCGGCGGTCGCACCCCGTGTCTCCTCGGCCAGGAGAACCTGCTGCCGGCCGCGCGGGAACTGGGCTGGCGGTACGACGCCTCGTCACCGGGCGGGGTGCAGCGCTGGCCGCGCAAGCGGAGCGGCCTGTGGGATCTGCCGTTGCAAGGCATCCCCTTCCCCGGACGCAGCTTCGAGGTACTGTCCATGGACTGGAACATGCTGGCCAACCAGTCCCTGAACTCGACGCGCGCGCCGTCGTACAACTACCCCTACTGGCGCGCCCAGACGTCGCAGGCGTACATGGCGGGGTTCGACCGGGCCTACGAGACCAACCGAGCGCCGCTGTTCATCGGCAACCACTTCGAGCAGTGGAACGGCGGCATCTACATGGACGCGGTCGAGGAGGCGCTGCGGCAGATCGCCGGGCGGCCGGAGGTACGGCTGGTCTCCTTCCGGCAGTTCGTCGACTGGCTCGACGTCCAGGACCCGGCGATCCTCAGGCTGCTGCGCACCCTGGAGGTCGGCGAGAAGCCGGCGGGCGGCTGGAGTGCGTTCCTGCGCCCGGCCGGGCGGGGCGCAGTCGCGGGGTGGCGTGGCGGGCGCGCATCTGACGGGAGGTCAACAGCGTGACCGCGTCAGCGGCCGTGGCCTACGGCCCGGAGGGCATCCATGTCGACGTGGTCGCGCCGGGCTCCACGCCGACGGAGACGACCCGGACCCGGGAGGCGGGGACTCCCGGCATCCGGCATCCGGCAGCGGACCACGGCCGGGATCCCGCTGGGCCGGCCGCGCCGGAGGAGATCGCCGAGCCGCCGGGTGGCTCCTCGGCGACCGGTCCTCCTTCGTGACCGGCACGGTGCCGCGGGGCGCCCGTGCCTGACCCGGGCTTTCGTCAGCCGAGTCCCATGACGCTCATGGTGCGCTCGGCCATGCGCTGCTCCCCGAGGGCGTTGGGGTGGACCGGCACGATGTTCGAGCCGAACAGCAGCGGCTCGATCCAGCGGGTACCCGCGGCCTGGCAGGCGTCGTGTCCGTCGGAGACCTGCGAGAAGTCCACGAAGGTCGCCCCGGTCTCCTGTGCGGCGCGCTGGACCACGGAGTTCAGGTGGGCCTGGAGGGCGCGCAGATACGGGATGTCGCCGGAGGCGATCGGCAGCTTGACGAAGCAGGACGCGTCGAAGGAGGAGGGCACGATCCACGGGTACCCCAGCACCGCCACCTTGGCGTTGGGCGCCTTGGCCCGCAGGGCGGTCAGGGCGCTCTTCAGCGCGGGGTAGGTGTTCGCGTCGATCGCGTCGTCGAAGGACGTTCCGTACTTGTCCTTGCAGGGGTGGCCGAAGCCGGCGCTGAGGACGCCGGCGGTGCCGCAGTCCACGATGGCGCTGACGAAGGTGTTGTTGTCGTTGCCGCCGATGGTCAGGGTCACCAGGTCGGTGTTCGCGTCCACCGCGTCCAACTGCGGTGCCACGCCCGGGTACTGGGACTGGGTGAAGTCCTTGGTCTGGGCGGCGCCGCAGGTCACGTCCGTCAGCGAGGCGCCGGTCGTCTGCGCGAGGACGTGCGGGTAGTTCACGGTGGAGCGCAGGCAGAGCAGATTGCTGGTGTCGACGGGCGTGACACCCGAGCCCGCGCTGTAACTGTCGCCGAGAGCCACGTAGTCGAGGGGCGTCGCGGCATGTGCGGGGGCGGCGGTGAGGCCGAGGGCCAGCGTGCCGGCGAGTGCGGTCGCCGCGGCGGCGACACGGCGCAGGGTGGGGGTGGGCATGAGGTGTGCTCCCTCTTCATACGCGACGGGTGCGGGGCAGGGGGTGGCGCCGGGCGTCGGGGCTCGGGTGGGGGCGCGCACGACGACGGCCGTGGAGCAGGGAGTTGCGGTACTACCAGCGAGTTCTACCGCTAGGTAATGTGCGGGCAGCTGATCGCCGAGTCAACATTGCGGACCGAAGTTCTTGAAATGCTCATGAAACATGGGCGTCGGAATCCAGGCACCACAGACGACTTGACGGCGAAACGTGCTGATGGGCTGTCAGGGCACCATCGGTGGTGGAATCGGCGCACGACGGACGATTCCAGCACGAAGGGGCCCGCGAAGCGGTGGACCGGCGGCCACCGACCCCGCCGTGTCGTGGCCGGTGGCCCTACGTCGCCTGCGGCACCGTGCGGTTCACGGCCGGCCGGCAGGCCCACGACGCGAGGCGCGTGGTCCCGGTGTTCGCCCCGAGGACCAGGTCACGGCCGTCGGCGATCACGCCCCGCGGGTCCGGAAGCACCTCAGGCGGATCGTGCCGGTGTGCCCGTATGTCCGTCGCCTCGTCGCCGACTCCGCGAACTCCCCGCGCTTCTCGAAGATTTCGGTGCCCGCCCCCGGCCCCGACGGCTTGCCATCACCGCCCGGCGATGGCAAGATCACTTCCGCTCGAACAACGGTTTCACAGCCCTCACTTCTCTGCGAAGGACCGAAGTCCATGGTCTCGGCGTCCCACAGCGGCCGCCGTCGGAACTGAGCCCCCTGCCCCCGGCAGCGCGCTCAAGCGTTCCCGCGCCCTCCTCACGGCGGCCCGACGATGCGGTGTTCACCGCACCGCCCACCTCGCTCACCGAGGTGATCACTCATACGCACGACCGCTTTCACCGTGAGGACTTCCCACATGCACGCCGATGTCCAGAGTTTCGCCGTCGCCCATCTGCTGCGCCGCCCCGCGGCCCGTCGAGTGGGCGGCTTCGTCGCGGGGTTCGATCCGGCCACGACGAGCCCGTACGTCAACTACGCCACCCCCGTCCCCGGCGCCGAACCCACCGACGCGGAGGTGGCGGACCTGATCACCGCGTTCCGCACGCGCGGGCTCACGCCCCGGCTGGAGTTCGCCCCGGACGCCGCCCCGCGGGTCGAACCGGCGCTCCGGCGGGCCGGGTTCCGCACCGAGGCGGTGCACGATTACCTGGTCTGCACGCCCGCGACGCTCACCGTACCGACGGCCTCGGCGGAGCCGGGGGCGTCACCGGAACCGGGAGGACCCCGGGGCCGGGTCCGGGTGGAGGCGCCGGTCTCGGAGGACGACTACGTCGCGATCGACACCGCGCTGGCCGAGGCGTTCGGCGGCGAGTGGGCGCCGTCCCCGGAGGGCGCGGCCCGGTTGCGGCGCACCGAGGAGGGCGGCGGAGCGGTCCGGTTCGTCCGCGCCGAGGACGGGAGCTGCGCGGGCGGCGCCCTGTGCTCGGCGCCCGCCGAGGGCACGGCGGAACTGGCGGGCGTCGGCACGCTGCCCGCGTACCGGGGCAGGGGGATCGCCGCGGCGGTCACCGCGAACCTGGCCGGGACGCTCTTCGCGCGGGGCGCCCGGACGGTGTGGCTGGAGTACTCCGGCGAGGGCTCGCGCCGCGTGTACGAACGCGTGGGCTTCCGGCCCGGCGGGACCCGGCTGTACCTGACGCACGAGGGGTGATGCGAAGCCCCGTCAGGGCAGGGGGTTGTCCTCGACGAAGCGGCGGACCTCGTCGACGAGGGCGGCGGGGTTGTCCAGCTGGACGAGTGTGCGGGCGCCGGGAATCTCCACGTAGCGGGAGGCCGGGAGGAGCCGCGCGAGGCGGCGGCCGGTGTCCGGCGGCATCATCCGGTCCTCGGCGCCCCAGGCGACCAGGGCGGGGCGGGTGAAGGAGGGGAGGTTGCCGGCTGCCTTCAGGTAGCAGTCCTTGCGGGTGGAGCGCAGGAACTTCACCAGGTCACGCCGGATGTGGCGGTCGGTCAGCAGGGGCGTGTACCAGCGGGCGATCATCTCGTCCCTCAGGGGGCGCTTCGCCATGCCGCCCAGCGAGGTCTGCATCCGGGCCAGGAAGGGGAAGCGGAAGGTCTGGGCGAGGAGGAAGACCCCGCCGGGGATCCTGCTCGCGGCGGACAGGACGCGGCCCTGGACGCCGGGCGGGTAGTTGTCCAGGGCCTCGCAGGAGGTGAGGACCAGGCGGGCGATGCGCTCGTCCCGCACACCGACGAGCAGTTGGGCGGTGCCGGTGTCGTTCTGCACGAGGGTGACGTCGCGCAGGTCGAGGCGGTCCATGAACTCGGCGAGCAGGCGGGCGACGCCGTGCGCGGAGAGGTCGGCGTCCGGGCGCATCGGGCGCCGGTGGCTTCCGATGGGGAGCACCGGGACCAGGACCCGGAAGTCCGGGCGCAGCGCCCGGGTCACCTCGGTCCAGACCGACTCGTCGAAACCGAGGCCGTGGGCCAGGACGACCACGGGGCCGTCTCCCCCGGTGTCCTCGTAGTCGATCGTCCCCGCGCTCAGCTCGATCTCCGGCATGCCCGTGCCTCCGAAACAGGTTGGCCATTCTTGCCACCGCGCTTGATAGATCGTTCTAGTGACAGAATAGACGCCGACCGCCCGCAGGCAACCGGCTTTCCGGAGGTTCGTTCCGTGAGCGACGGCAAGACCACCAGCACGCATGAGACACGGCAGCGCATCGTGCGCGCCGGCACCGAGCTGTTCCGGCGCTCGGGCTACACCGGCACGGGCATGAAGCAGATCGCCGCGGCGGCCGACGCGCCGTTCGGTTCGATCTACCACTTCTTCCCCGGCGGCAAGACGCAGCTCGCCGAGGAGGTCGTCCGCACCTCGGGCGCCGTCTACCTCGGCCTCGTCACCACCCTGATGACCCCCTACGAGGACCGTGTCGCCGCCACCGCCGACGCCTTCACGGCCGCCGCCGGCACCCTCGTCGAACTGGACTTCGCCGACCCCTGCCCCATCGCCACGGTCGCGCTGGAGGTGGCCAGCACCAACGAGCCCCTGCGCCGGGCCACTTCGGAGGTCTTCGACAGCTGGACCGCCCAGCTGGCCGCCTACTACGCCGCCGGCGGCATCCCCGAGCCCCGCGCCCGCGACACGGCCACCTCCGTCATCGCCCTCCTGGAGGGCTCCTTCATGCTGTCCCGCGCGGCACGCAGCACGGCGCCGGTGCTGGCGGCGAGCGGCGCGGCCGCGGCGATCGTGCGGGCGGCGCTGGCCGGGGAGTGAACGGCGCCGTCGCCCCTGGCGACGCGCGCGGCGCCGCGCGACCGCCCCCTCACAGCTGGAGGAGGGCGAAGCCGCCGTAGAGGGCGAAGGCGGCGAGGAGGCCGAGCCGGCCGGCCGCGGTCCGCACGGCGGGGCCGGGCCCGGCGCCGTACGCGCCGGTCAGGGCGAAGCGGCCCGCTCCGACCAGCGGGAGGGCGCCGGACAGCGGTTCGCCGGGGAGCACGGCGACGAAGAGCGGAACCGCCAGCGGGGCGACGGCCCGGACGAACACCGCGAGTGCGGGTCCGCGCTGGCCAGGTGGTCCGAGCGGGGTGACCGGCGCCGTACCCGCCCCCAGGTGGCGTCCAGGACCACAGGAGGCGAAGAAACCCAGCGAGGGACTGCCGGCCAGCGGCCTGAACACCGTCCTCGTCAGGGTTCCGGGCCGGGGCGGCCCGTTCCTCGCGTCGTAGGTCCCCGCTCCCGGCGGCGGCATCCGGATCAGGCCGTCCCCCGGGCCTCGTGCCGTGCGTGTACGTCACGGGGTACCCCGTCGCGGCCGGTGCGTGCCCCCACGTCGACGGACACCAGGTCCAGGCCCTGTCGCGGAATTGTCCTTGATCGGTAACAGCGGGAGCGCGGGCGGCTCCCCAGCCGTCCTGGCATGTGCAGCACACCACACGAGAGCCGGGTACACGGCGGGGAGCAGGGGGCGGACATGGCGCGGCACGCTGGGCGGGGATGGTACGGCCGGGTGATCGGAGCGGCGGTCGGGGTCACGGCGGTGGCGGCCGCCGCCTCGGTGTGGACCGCGCAGGCGGGGCAGAACGCCCCGGCCGCACCGGCCCACCACAGCGCGGCGAAGACGGTGGCCGTGTCCCCCGTCATCGCCCACTCCTCCGACGCCGGCGCGCACGCCGTCAACATCACCATCGACGACGGCCCCGACCCGACCTGGACGCCGCAGGTCCTCCAGGTGCTGCGGGAGAACGGTGTCAAGGCGACGTTCTGCATGGTCGGCCCCCAGGCGCAGGCGCACCCGGACCTGGTCAAGCAGGTGGTCGCGGCCGGGCACCGGCTGTGCGACCACACGGTCTCGCACGACACCGGCATGGACCACAAGTCCGAGTCGTACCAGTCGCAGCAGATCCTGGACGCCGAGCGGCAGATCACCAAGGCGTCCGGTGGCGTGCGCCCGCTGTACTACCGGGCGCCGGGCGGCGCGTTCACGCCGT
This sequence comes from Streptomyces hygroscopicus subsp. hygroscopicus, assembly GCF_030269125.1. GTDB lineage: Bacteria > Actinomycetota > Actinomycetes > Streptomycetales > Streptomycetaceae > Streptomyces > Streptomyces hygroscopicus_C. Next base: position 87,091 of record NZ_BSSM01000026.1, read on the forward strand.
ACAGCAGGAAGCTCGCCGCCTCGCGCGGTATGCGTCCGCTGGGCTGGAACGTCGACTCCAAGGACTTCGAACGGCCGGGCACGGAAGTGATCGTCTCCACCGTCAGGAGCGAACTGGCCAACGGTCCCACGCTGCTCTTCCACGACGCGGGCGGCGACCGCTCCCAGACCGTGGCCGCACTGCGCACCCTGCTGCCGTGGCTGAAGCAGCAGGGCTACGGCTTCGGCTTCCCCGTGCGCTGACCGGAGCGCGTCCCACCGGCCGGTGAACCCCCGGGAAATTCTTGGCCACCGAGCACCCCGGACGGGTGTTCGGTTCCTGCCGGGTGTCTACGATGAGCCCGTCCCGGTGGCGATCAACCCGCCCCGCGGACGCGTGCGTACGTCGTCCGGAAAGGCTCAGCATGCCGTTGCCCCGCCTCGGCACGCGGTCGCACCGTCTCCGGACGGCGCCGACCGTGTTCCTCGTACTCGCCGTGGCCCTCGCCCTGGCGGCCCTGTGCTCCGGCGGCTCCGGACACAGGAAGCCGGCCGCTCCGCGCCTCGTCGTCGAGGTGTCCGAGAGCCACTGCGGCCGGGGCTGGAGCCACCCCGAGCCCGGGGTGCGGACCTTCGAGCTGCACAACACCTCCGACGGCGCCGCCGAGGTCTACCTGGAGGACCCCGGCACCCACGCGGTGTACGGCGAGGTGGAGGGCATCGGCCCCGGCACCACACGGCAGTTGACGGTCCGGGTGGGCAAGGGCGCGTACGCCTTCATGTGCGTGCCGGACGACGCCGACGCCGTCACCGGCCCCACCGTCCGGGTCACCACCGGACGGCGCGGCCCCGGCGCCGCGCCGGTCACCGAGCACGACCTCGTCCCGCCCGCGCTCGCCTACCAGAAGTGGGTGGGGGACGGACTCTCCGCGGCCGTGCGGCTTTCGGCCGGGCTCCAGGACGCGATCGACCGCGGCGACCTCGCCGCCGCCCGCTCCGCCTGGCTGCCGGCGCACCTGCGGTACGAGCGGCTCGGAGCGGCGTACAACGCCTTCGGCGACGCGGACGGGAAGATCAACGGCACCGACGCCGGACTGCCCGGCGGGGTGCACGACGCCGGCTTCACCGGGTTCCACCGCATCGAGTACGGCCTGTGGCACGGCGAGCCGGCGAGCGGTCTGCGCGCCCCGGCGGCGGCGTTGGTCAAGGCGCTCACCGGGCTGCGCGACAGCTGGGCGCAGAACCGCATGGACCCCGCCCAACTCGGGCTGCGCGCACATGAGATCCTCGAGAACACGGTGCAGTTCGAGCTGACCGGCCGCACCGACTACGGCAGCGGCAGCAACCTCGCCACCGCCCGCGCCAACCTGGACGGCACCCTCGAAGTCCTGTCGCGGCTGCGCCCGCTGCTCACCACCCGTTATGCCGATCTGCCAGGGCTCGACCGGGAGTTGGCGCAGGCCGGAGACACCCTCGACGGCTTCCGGCACGACGGGCGCTGGACACCGCTCGGCCAACTGACCCGCGCCCAGCGGGAGCGGACCGACTCCGTGCTCGGCGGCCTCGTGGAGCGGCTGGCGTCGGTGGCGACCCTGTGCGACCCCCGGAGGACCGTGTGAGCACCGCAGAACGACCCCATGGACTCGCCCGGCGCGGCTTTCTGCGCGGCGCCGCCCTCACCGGCGCGGGCCTCGCGACCGGCGCCGCCGCACCCGGCGCCGCCACCGCCGAGCCGACCGCCGCCCTCGCGCCGTTCCACGGTGTCCACCAGGCCTCGGCGATCGCGACCCCCCGCCGTACCTGTGTGTTCGCCGCCCTCGACGTGACCGCCGGGACCCGCGCCGAACTCACCGACCTGATGCGCACGTTGACCGAACGGGCCCGGCTGCTCACCTCCGGCGGCACGCCGGACCCGGCGGGTGTCACCGCGCCGCCCGCCGACTCGGGCATCCTCGGCGACCGGCTCCCCGGCGGGCAGCTGGCCGTCACCGTGGGCGTCGGCGCCTCGTTGTTCGACGACCGGTTCGGACTCAAGGCGCTCAGGCCCAGGCGGCTGACCGCCATGCCGGCCTTCCCCGACGACGACCTCAGGCCCGAGTGGTGCCACGGCGACCTCAGTCTCCAACTGCACGCCGACGATTCGGACACCACCCTGCACGCGCTGCGCGACCTCACCCGGCACACCCGGGGCGGCATCCAGGTCCGCTGGCGGATGGACGGCTTCTCCAGCCCGCCCCGGCCCTCCGGCACCCCGCGCAATCTGCTGGGCTTCCGCGACGGCATCGCCAACCCGGACACCACCAGTGCCCGCGAGATGGACCGACTGATCTGGGTGGACCGCGCCTCTGGCGAGCCGGACTGGGCCGTCGGCGGCAGCTACCAGGTCGTTCGGCTGATCCGGATGCTCGTGGAGTTCTGGGACCGGGTGTCGCTCGGCGAGCAGGAGCGGATCATCGGCCGGTCCCGCTCCTCCGGCGCGCCGCTGGACGGCGACCGCGAGCACGACACGCCCACGTACGCGGACGATCCCAAGGGCGACGTCATCCCGCTGGACGCGCACATCCGGCTGGCCAACCCGCGCACCCCGGCCACCGCCCACCAGCGGCTGCTGCGCCGTGCGTACAACTACGACCGGGGCATGGACGACAACGGCAACCTCGACATGGGCCTGCTGTTCTCCTGCTACCAGCAGGACGTCGTGCGGCAGTTCGAGGCCGTGCAGCACCGGCTGGCCGGCGAGCCGCTGACCGACTACGTCAGCCCGTTCGGCGGCGGCTACTTCTTCGCACTGCCCGGGGTGCGCGATGCCCAGGACTGGTACGGACGCGCCCTGTTCGCCTGACATGCCCGGACGCCCACCCGCCCGGTCCGGCCCCCGCTCCCCGTCCGACCGGGCAGTTCACCCGAACCTGTCCGGACAAGCCGGCGGCCCGCTCGGTCAACACCCCGTCAAGTTTTCCCCCAGCTTCCCTGACTCGGTGTTCATCCACGCGACATCATGGCTCCGCCGACGCGCCCCGCAAGGAGCGCAGCATGCCTGCTCGTACACCGCACAGACGTTCTGTCCAAAGGGGTAGACCACCATGGCCAGCAGAGGAAGACGAGCCGCGATGCGCAGCCTGGGCGCGCTCGCGGGAGTCGCGGCGCTCACCGCGCTCGGCAGCAGCGCGCCCGGGTGGGCGGCGACGCCCGCCCACGCGCACGGGGCCTCGTCGACCGCGACGCCGATCAAGCACGTCGTCGTGCTCTTCGACGAGAACATCTCCTTCGACCACTACTTCGCCACGTACCCGAAGGCCGCCAACACCGACGGCACGAAGTTCACCGCGTCGAAGCACACCCCGAAGGACATCGACACGCTCGCCCACGCCGGGCTGCTGGAGAACAACCCCAACCAGTACGCGCCGAAGCGGCTGTCCCCGTCCCAGGCGATGACCTGCGACCAGAACCACTCCTACAGCGCCGAGCAGTACGCCTACAACGGCGGCAAGGCCGACCAGTTCGTGCAGAACACCGAGGTCGACAAGTGCAGCGGCGGCCTGTTCGGCGAGCCGGGCCTGGCGATGGACTACTACGACGGCAACACCGTCACGGCGCTGTGGAACTACGCCCAGCAGTACACGCTGAGCGACCGCGCCTACAGCTCCACCTACGGCCCGTCCACGCCCGGCGCGCTCAACCTCGTCTCCGGCAACACGCACGGCGTGGTCTCCATCGACCCCACCACCGGCGAGCAGACCAGCAAGCCGGACCGGTACACGGTCCAGTCGCCGGACGCGAACGGTGTCGGCACGGTCATCAACGACCCCGACCCGGCCTGGGACGACTGCTCCGGCAAGGACCACACCAGCAGCAACGCGCTGGCGTCGATGCAGGGCAAGAACGTCGGTGACCTGCTCAACGACAAGAAGGTCTCCTGGGGTTGGTTCCAGGGCGGCTTCCGCCCGACGACCGCGTGGAACGGCCAGGCCGGCTCCTACGCCAAGTGCGACGCCACGCACACCAACGTCGGCAACGCGTCCGTGGTGGACTACAGCCCGCACCACAACCCGTTCTCGTACTACAAGTCGACGGCCAACCCGCACCACCTGCCGCCGAAGTCCGTCTCCGAGATCGGTCACGACGGTCAGGCCAACCACCAGTACGACCTGACCGACTTCTCCGCCGCGCTCAAGGCGGGCAAGCTGCCGTCCGTCAGCTTCCTGAAGGCCGGCCAGTACCAGGACGGCCACGCCGGCTACTCGGACCCGATCGACGAGCAGCACTTCCTGGTCGACGAGATCAACGCGATCCAGAGCTCGCCGCAGTGGAAGTCCACCGCGATCGTGGTCGCCTACGACGACTCGGACGGCTGGTACGACCACGCCTTCGCGGCCCCGCGCAACGGCTCGACCGACACCTCGGTCGGCTCCAACGGCAAGGCCACCGACGGCCCGGCCTGCCAGAGCGGCCCGCAGGCGGCCGGCGGCTACGCGGACCGCTGCGGCCCCGGCACCCGCCAGCCGCTGCTGGTCATCTCGCCCTACAGCAAGGTGAACAAGGTCGACCACACGCTGACCGACCAGGCGTCCATCACCCGTTTCATCGAGGACAACTGGCACACCGGCCGCATCGGTGACGCCTCCTTCGACGCCCACGCCGGCTCGCTCGGCGGGATGTTCGACTTCCGGCACCCGAACAACAAGCAGGTGCTGCTGAACGCCGACGGCTCCGTGAAGTCCGTCGGCCCGATCAAGCACGTCGCCCCGGTGCACACCAGCATCACCCCGGGCCCGGCCCTGCAGAACGCGGCCGACACCACGGACGCGTCCTTCCCGACCCTCCCGGTCGGCCTCGGCGCCGGCGCCCTGCTGGCCGCCGGTGTGACGGGCACGTACCTCACGATGCGCCGCCGTCAGCAGGCCTGACGACAGGCCCCCTGGGTGTGCCCCCGGCCGACGGCCGGGGGCACACCCGTATGCGCGGAAAAACCGGTGGTCGCGACGCCGGCCGTGATGCTGGGATGGCGCGATGCGGAGCGAGATCTCGACGACCGTGGACCGGGGCGCCTTCGCGGACGCGGTGACGCCGTGGGAGCGGGAGTCCTGGCGGGCCGCGGCCCTCGACTGGGTCCGGGGGCGGCTGGCCGAGCACGGCCTGCGCGCGAGCGGTGAACCGCGGGTGCGGCTGCGCCCGTGGTCGGTGCTGGCGCGGGTGCCGGTGGAGGGGCGGGCCCCCGTCTGGTTCAAGGCGAATCCGCGTGCCGGCGCCTTCGAGGGCCCGCTGACCGCCGCGCTGGCCCGCTGGGTGCCCGGACATGTGCTGGAGCCCCTGGCCGTGGACGCGGCGCGCGCCTGGTCGTTGCTGCCGGACGGCGGCGATCTGTTCCGGCACGTGCTCGCGCGGGAGGCGGTCGAACCGGCGGTCTGGGAGGACCTGCTGCGCCAGTACGCGGGCGTGCAGCGCGCCCTGACCCCGCGCACGGCCGAGCTGGAACGACTCGGGGTGCCCGCGGCCCGCACCCTCGACCTGCCCGAGGTGTTCGACCGGCTGCTCGCGGCGAACACGGCGCTCGGACCCGACGCACGCGCCCGCCTCACCGCCGCACGGCCCCGGATCGTGGACTGGTGCGCCGAACTCGCGGCCGTCGGCGTCGAGGACACCCTCGACCACGCGGATCTGCACGACGGGCAGCTGTTCCGCCCGGAGCCGGGCCGGTTCACGTTCTTCGACTGGGGGGACGCGGCCGTCTCCCACCCGTTCTGCAGCCTCAGGGTCACCGCCGAGAGGGCCCGCGAACGCTACGGTCCACAGGTGCTGCCCCCGCTGCGCGACGCCTACCTGGAGCCCTGGACCGGCACCGGCCGCCCGGCGGCCGACCTGCGCAGGGCCGCGAGCCTCGCCTGGCGGCTCAGCTCCCTGGGCCGCGCCGCCTCCTGGGGCCGGATGTTCCCCGACCCGGCACGCCCCGCCCCCGGCGCCGCGCAGAGCGCCGAATGGCTGCTGGAACTCCTGAACGAGCCGCCGTTCTGAGCCCGTTGGCCTCAGTGCGGCCGAGGTCGCCGGGGCGGCGCGCGCGACGGACACTGGCGGTATGAGCCGTCACGCTCCCCCGCCCGGCCGTCGCGCCGTCCTGGCGGCGCTCGCCGGTGCCGCCCTCGGCGCGGCGGGCTGCTCCGGCACCACGGCCCCCGCGGCACGCGTCACGCCGTCGCCGGCTGCCCCGGAGCTGCCGCACACCACGCCGTGGCGGCCGGGGCCGGGCGAGGTCGAACCGGCGGCGAAACGGCGCGCGGTGCGGCTGGTGGAGGCGATCGGCGCATGGCCGACCGGGCACGGGGGACCCGCGGCCGCCCGCTCGCGCGTCTCGGCCCTCGGCCTGCCCCCGGCGCTCGTCGGCCAGGCCGGCCCCCTGCTTCCCCCGGCCGATCAGGCCGCGCTCCAGGTCGTCTTCGCGCAGTACGGCGGAATCCTGTCCCGGTCCGCGAGCGTGCTGGTGGTCTGCCGGCAGTGGGCCCGGCGGGGGGCGGCGCTCACTCCGGGCGGTACGACCGTGGACGTACGGCTCTCGCGGGGACCGCACGGCTGGACGGTCGACGCCCTGCGTCCGGCGCACCCGGGGCCGCCCGCCCGGTCCCTGCCCCCGGACACCCGCGCGGCCCTGTCCGACGACCGGATCACGCTGCCGCCCGCCGCCGTCGCCGACCTCCTCAGCGGCCGGGTGCACACCAGCGTGACGCGGGCGATGCGCGCGCTGGCGCGGACGTACCGGATCGGGGTGAGCGTCGTGCGCTCCGGGCATCCGCTGGACGTCTTCGGCACGGACAGGCCGAGCGACCACCCGCGGGGGCGGGCCTTCGACGTGTGGCGGGTCGACGGCCACCCGGTGGTGGACCCGGCGACCTCACGGACCCTGATCGAGCGGTTCATGCGGGACGCGGCCGCGGCGGGGTCGTACAACGTCGGCGGCCCGGTGCCGCTGTCCGGCGGCGCCACCGGGCAGTTCTTCAGCGACGCCACCCATCACGACCACGTGCACATCGGCTTCCGCGCCTGACCGGTTGCGCCGGGGCCGGGCACGCCCCGACGCTGGAGCGGTGACGCATCCGGGAGTCGGCGTGATCCCGGCGGACGGCCCAGGGCTGGGGCGGCGCCGGTTCCTCGCCCTGTGCGCCGGTGCGGGGCTCGGTACGGCCGCCGCCTGCACGGCCGCGCCATCCCGGTCCGGGGGCGGCCACCGGCCGGAGACGGAACGGGACGCGCCGGGCACCGCCGGCTGGCGGCTCGGGGCGACGGGCCCGCCGGAGGCGGTGACCGGTTATCCGGACCGGGTGAGCGTGGTCCCGGGCGAGAGCTTCGGCCTGCACGTGTCGACCACGGCGGCGTCGTTCCGGGTCTCGGCGTACCGGGTCGGCTGGTACGGCGGCGCCCAGGCCCGGCGGATCTGGACCTCGGGCCGGATACCGGGCCGGGCGCGGACCGCCCCGCTGGTGCTGCCCGCCACCCGGACCGTGCGCGCCGACTGGCCGGTCAGCCTGCCCGTCGACACCACCGGCTGGCCGGAGGGCGCCTACCTGCTGCGCCTGGAGGCGGACACCGGCCATCAGCGGTACGTCCCGTTCGTGGTCCGCTCCACCGACGGCACGGGCCGTACGGTGCTGCTGCACGCGCCGGCCACATGGCAGGCGTACAACCGGTGGGGCGGCGCCAGCCTGTACGCCGGCGCGGACGGCGCGTACGCCACGCGCTCCCTCGCGGTCAGCTTCGACCGGCCCTACGACGGGAGCGGCGCGGAGAAGTTCCTGACCTACGAGCGGGCGCTGGTCGTGCTCGCCGAGCGTCTCGGCATCCCGCTCGCGTACAGCACCGGAACCGACGTCCACCGGGACCCCGGGGTGCTGCGGGGCGCGCACGCCGTGGTCTGCCTGGGGCACGACGAGTACTGGACTCCCGAGCAGCGGGCGCACGTCACCGCCGCACGGGACGCCGGGACGAACCTCGCCTTCCTCGGCGCGAACACCTGCTTCCGCCGGGTGCGGCTGGAGGCCGGGGAACGCGCGGGGGATCGTACGGTCGTCTGCTACAAGACCGACTACCGCGCGGACCCCTGCTACCCGTCCCGCCCGGCACAGGTCACCACGGACTACCGGCTCCCGCCCGGCGCCGACCCCGAGTCCGCGCTCACCGGGGTGCTCTACGAGGGCTATCCGGTCGACGCGCCGTACGTCGTGCGGGCGGCCGGTCACTGGGCGTACGAGGGCACCGGCGTCCGCGCCGGGGACGCCTTCGCCCATCTCGTGGGCGTGGAGTACGACCGGGTCACCCCCGGCGCCCCCACTCCCGGCCCGCTGGAGATCACCGCGCACTCCCCGCTGGTGTGCGCGGGCCGGCCGAGCCACAGCGACTCGGCGTACTACCAGGCCCCAGGCGGGGCAGGGGTGTTCGCGACCGGCACCATGCGCTGGGTGGAGGGACTGCTGGCGGGGACGGGCGAACTGGGCCGCGACCACGGGATGGACGCCCGTACCCGCGCCTTCGTCACCCGCACCACGGAGAACGTGCTGCGCGTGTTCGCGCGGGGTCCGGCGGCCCGGCACGCGCCGCCACCGAACGCCGACGTCCATGCCGTGTACGGCGGTTGAGCAGATCCGAGGCGGTCCTCGGCGCGCCTCGGTCAGGCCTCCTGCGACCGCAGCCGGTCCTGGCGGGCCCTGTTGAACAGGCGCCACAGATGCTTGGCCACGGCGCACGGCGCGGAGTCGGCGCGGCACTGGCGGCAGGCGCGGGTGTGCTGCTCGTACTGGGTACGGGCGTCTTCTAATGCATCGCTGACAGCAGACATGGAAATCTCCGGACGGGGCGCGCTCCGAGCGGCGCGCCGACTTGACCGACCGGAACGGCCGGCCCCCAAAGGTGATCATGCTACTGCCGGGACTTCCGCCGCACCAATCCGGGCAGGGCTGCCGACGTGGGGCAGAAGCGGCCGCGCCCTGGTGTGGGCCCGCGGCGACCGGGGTCTGCTCAGACGTTCGGCGTCATCCTTCGGCACCGGTCCCCGTGAGGGACGCGAGAGCGGCGTCGAGACGACGGGTCGCCTCGTCGGCGACCGGGCGAAGGGCGTCGAGTCCGGTCAGGGCCACCATCGTCTGCGGGTCGAGGGCCTGCACGGCGGTGCGGTCGCCCTCGGCGCGGACGACCACGTTGCAGGGCAGCAGCAGGCCGATGGTGCGGTCCGCCTCCAGGGCCTGGTGGGCCAGCGGCGGGTTGCAGGCACCGAGGATGACGTAGTCCTCCATGTCCTGGTCGAGTTTCGCCTTGAGGGTGGCGGTGACGTCGATCTCGGTGAGGATGCCGAAGCCCTGGTCCGCGAGGGCCTCGCGCACCAGGGTGACGGCGGTGGCGAAGTCCGTGTCGAGATGCACCGTGTGGTCGTAACGCATGGGGTCTGCCTTTCCTGTCGTCTCGCCTGGCGCCGACGGGTGTCCAGCCCCGGGCCGGGCATGCATGAACCGTTCCGCGGGGCCTTCGTCCGGCGCCGGGCGTCGGCGTCCTCGCCCTCCGGCGCGGACCGGCGTCCTCTCACGCCAGCGAGAGGAAGAGCTTCTCCAGGCGCGTGCGCATCTGCTCGGGGTCCTCGCCGCTCCGCTGTCCGTCCTCGAAGTCGGCCACACACTTCTGGAGGCCGGTCGAGATGATCGCGAAACCGGCGCGGTCGAGCGCCCGCGACGCGGCGGCCAGCTGGGTGACGACATCCTCGCAGTCCCGGCCGTCCTCGATCATCCGGATCACCCCGGAGATCTGGCCCTGCGCGCGGCGCAGCCGGTTCAGCACGGCCTTCAGGGACGCGCCCTCAAGCTCCAGTTCCACGCTCACTCCTCAAAAATACCCCCAGGGGTACTGTACGTCCCCGTTCGGTCCGGCGGCGACCGCCGGGGCGCCCCCGTACGGTGTCCCGTGCGCCCCGGGCACACGGGACACCGCGCCGGTCAGAGGCTGCGCAGACGCGCCAGCGTCGCGTCCAGGTCGGCCTTGCCGGGCCGGTTGTACGGCAGCTTGGCGAGCATGGCGGCCATGCCGCAGGTGTTGGTCACGGCGGAGAACACCAGACCGCCCGCGACACCGGCGGACAGCAGCCGGAAGGCCGGGTGGACGAACTCGCCCAGGGCCAGGCCGAGCAGGACGAGCGATCCGGCGGTGAGGCGGACCTGGCGGTCCATGCTCCACGCCGACTTGACGTCACAGGCCACGGGGCGGTCCAGGTCGTTCCCCTGGGCGGCCCAGGCGCCGGTGCCGCCCGCGAGGGTCGCGGTGTGGATGCCCTTCTCGGCGAGCTGCCGGCACGCCTTCTCGGAACGGGCGCCCGAGGCGCAGACCACGAGGATCTCGGCGCGCTCGGCGGCGCTGCGGATGTCGGGGAGCGCGCGGTCGAGCTGGTCCAGCGGGATGTTCAGGGCACCGGGAACGTGACCGCCGGCGTACTCACCGGGGGTGCGGACGTCGATCACGGTGAGTTCGTGCAGACGAGTCTTGGCCTGGCGGGGATCGACGGCGGGAATGGTCATGGCAGATTGGTCCTTGTGTGTTGTTGATGTTGCCCCGGAGCGGGAGTTGCCCTTCCCTCGGGGTGTCTGTGGGGGCCCGGACCGCCGCGAGGCGATCAGAAGAGGGTGTCGAGGAGCATGGAGACGGAGACCGCGAGCAGGACGTACGCGAAGACCCGTTGCAGCGTGCCGCCCTTGAGCTTCTTCGACAGGCGTTTGCCGTCCCAGGCCCCGAGGATGGCCGCCGCGGTGAACGGGGCGACGACCGCCCAGTCCAGGTGCATCCCGGTGCCGGCGCGGGCGCCGAGCGCGGCCAGCGAGTTGATCGTGATGACCAGCAGGCTGGTGCCGACGGCGCGGCGCATGGGCAGCTTGAGCACGCCCACCAGCGCGGGGACGGCGAGGAAGCCGCCGCCCACCCCGAGGAATCCGGTCACCGCGCCGAGACCGGCACCCGCGGCGCCGGCCTTGCCCGGGTTCACCCGGGCACCGGACTCGGGGCCGGTGCGGGCGGGGCGCAGCATCCGCAGCGCGGCGAGGGCCGCGATGACCGAGAAGGCCACGGTCAGCACCGCCTGGGGAAGATGTC
>NZ_BSSM01000027.1 GCF_030269125.1 Streptomyces hygroscopicus subsp. hygroscopicus
AGATGTTGCACGACGCCCAGCGGACCCGCGCGCCCAGGGCGACCAGGGTCTCGATCAGCACGGCGGTCTGCACGGTCATGTGCAGGGAGCCGGTGACGCGGGCACCGGCCAGCGGCCGGCTCTCGGCATACTCCCTGCGGATCGCCATCAGGCCGGGCATCTCGTGCTCGGCGAGAGTGATCTCCTTGCGGCCGAACTCGGCCAACGAGAGATCGGCGACCTTGAAGTCCTGTCGGTTGTCGACAGTCGTCATTGCGAGCTGCTCCTCGGAATCGGGTCGAGGGATGGGTACGGCTGGTCTGCGCGACGGCGGGCATACGGGTGCCCGAGAAGAGGACACAGGCATGCCTCACGTGCGCGCAGCGCAGTCCGTCGGAGGCCCTCTCTCCCTCGGCCGGTCCGTCGTGGGACCGCCCGACCGCCATCAGCAGCGACGTCTGGCTCCGTCCCAAGCTACACCGGACCGCCCGGTCGCCCACAGTCCGCGTCCGCATGGTTCAAGCCGTTCGCCGGGCGTCCGGGCCGTCCGCGGGCGGGTGGGCGGTGCCGGGTCAGTGGCCGCCGGCGTGCGGGTTCGGGCCGCCGGGGGTGGCCGCCGGGTCGGGGCCCTTGGCGGCCTCGGCCGCGCTGTAGATGTCGGGTTCGAGGTAGATCACCCGGGCGATCGGGACGGCGGCGCGGATGCGGTCCTCGGCGGCGTCGATGGCGGCGGCGACCTCGACGGCGGTGTCGTCGTGCCGTACCGCGATCTTGGCGGCGACCAGCAGTTCCTCGGGGCCGAGGTGGAGGGTGCGCATGTGGATGAGGCCGGTGACCGACTCGCCGTCGACGGTCGCCTCCTCGATCTTCTTGATCACGTCGAGGCCGGCCGCCTCGCCCAGCAGCAGCGACTTGGTCTCGGCGGCGAGGACCAGGGCGATGCACACGAGGAGGACGCCGATGCAGACGGTGCCGATGCCGTCCCAGACGCCGTCGTCGGTGAGCAGGGACAGGCCGACGCCGCCGAGGGCGAGGACGAGACCGATGAGCGCGCCGAAGTCCTCCAGCAGGACGACGGGCAGCTCAGGGGCCTTGGCGCGGCGGATGAACTGCGACCAGGACAGCGAGCCGCGCAGCTCCTTGGACTCCTTGATGGCGGTGCGGAAGGAGAAGCCCTCGGCGACGATCGCGAAGAGGAGCACGCCCACCGGCCAGTACCAGCTCTTCAGGGCGTGCGGGTGGGAGATCTTCTCGTAGCCCTCGTAGATGGCGAACATGCCGCCGATGGAGAAGAGGACGATCGAGACGAGGAAGGCGTAGATGTACCGCTCGCGGCCGTAGCCGAAGGGGTGCTGCGGGGTGGCCTCGCGCTGGGCCTTCTTGCCGCCGACGAGCAGCAGGAACTGGTTTCCCGAGTCGGCGACCGAGTGGACGCCCTCGGCGAGCATCGAGGAGGAGCCGCTGAAGGCGAACGCCACGAACTTCGATGCCGCGATCGCGAGGTTGGCGCCGAGTGCCGCCACGATCGCCCTGGTACCGCCTGACGCGCTCATGTGTCCGCGTTGTCCCTTCGGTGTCTGCTCGGTCCTTGCGCCTTTGCCCGGCCTTTGCCGGTGGGCCATTCTTGCAGCCCGGCCGGGCCCCGGCGCGTCAGGTATCCACAGTCCCGGTCATACGATCCGTCAAACGCGCACGGTGGCGCGGAAGACCGTACCGGCGCCCGAGACCTCGGCCTTCTCGCCGGCCGGGACGAACACCGAGCGCCCCGGGCCCAGTTCGTGCTCGCCGACGCGGACGGTACCGGCCGTGCAGAGCAGGATCTGGGGGGTGTCCCGGGTGAGGTCGCGGGCCGCACCGCCCTCGGACAGGACGTACCGGGAGAGCCGGAACTCGTCGATCGGCGTCTCGTAGACCTCTTCGCCGTCCGGCGCGGCCTCGGGCCGCAGCACGCCGGGGTCGCCCGCCTCGAAGCGGACGACGCGCAGGAGTTCGGGGACGTCGACGTGTTTGGGGGTCAGACCACAGCGAAGCACGTTGTCGGAGTTGGCCATGATCTCGACGCCCAGGCCGCTGAGATAGGCGTGCGGAACGCCGGCGCCGAGGAACAGGGCCTCGCCGGGCTGCAGTCGGACGTGGTTGAGCAGCATGGCCGCGAGGACGCCGGGGTCGCCGGGGTAGTGGTGGGCGAGGTCGGCGTACGGGGCGTAGTCGCCGCCCAGGCGGGCGCAGGCGGCGCCGGCCTCGGCGACCGTGCGGGCCATGTCGTCGGGGTCCGCGGTGAGGATCGCGGTGAGGACCTCGCGCAGGGCGGCGTCCTCCGGGTGGGCGTGGAGCAGATCGACGTACGGCTTGAGGGAGTCGACGCCGAGGCCGGCGAGCAGGTCGGCGGCGCGGGCCGGGTGACGGAAGCCGCACAGACCGTCGAACTCGGTGAGGGCGCAGATCAGTTCGGGCTTGTGGTTGGCGTCCTTGTAGTTGCGGTGCGGGGCGTCGAGCGGGACGCCGCGGCGCTCCTCGTCGTCGTAGCCCTCCCTGGCCTGCTTCAGGTCGGGGTGCACCTGGAGGGACAGGGGCGCGGCGGCGGCGAGGATCTTCAGCAGGAAGGGCAGGCGGGGGCCGAACCTGGCGACCGCCTCCCTGCCCAGTTCGCGCTCCGGGTCGGCGTCGATCACCTCGGCGAGCGTGCCGCGCGCGGTGCGCGACGGGGCGCCGGGGTGGGCGCCCATCCACATCTCCGCCTGGGGTTCGCCGGTCGGCTCGACGCCGAGCAGCTCCGGGATGGCGGTGGGGGAACCCCAGGCATAGGGGCGGACGGTGTTGTCGAGGCGATCCATGTGTCTTCTCTGTCTTCCGTGCGTGCGCTGCTCGGCCGGCGGGCCTCGCGGACGGCGCGGTGCCGGTGTCCGGGCCGTGAAGGGACGGGCCCGGAGCCGGTGCCGCGGCGAAGGGGCGGGCCGGGGCCGGTGCGGACCGGCCCGTAGCCAGGTCAGGCCCCGGAAGCGAGCGCCAGGTAAACGGCGGCGAAATCCGTGACGGCGATCAGTTCCGCGAGGGTCTCCAGTTCGCCGCCCTCCTCGGGTTCGAGTTCGCTGATCGGCGTGTCGTGGCTGAGGGCCAGGTCACGGGCGGCGGGGGCGGCGGTGAGGCCGCCGCTGGGACGGTCGCGCAGCAGGACCACGCGTGCGTGCAGGGCGGGCGGCTCCTCCACGCGGTCGCGGAAGAAGTCGTCCGGATCGGCGCTGGCGGCGAGCGGGCCGGCCAGCAGGGCACTGTGCGCGGCGAGCGCCTCGGGGAGTTCGGCGACCACGGCGGGGCGGCCGGCGAGTTCGGCGAGGGCGGCGGCGAAACGGCGGCCCGCGGGGCCCGCGGAGGTGCCCTCGGTCCACACCACGGGGAGCGCGTCGGCGAGTTCGGCGGCCATGGTCTTGGCCGGGTTGCTGTAGGTGGCGATGGCGGGGCCGCAGCGTTCGGCGATCTGGTCGAGGCGGTCGGCGACCTTCTCCAACGCCTCGGGCGGGGCGGTGAGCAGGCCGATGCGGTCCAGGAGGGCGAGCAGCGGGGTCAGCAGGGCCCAGAAGACGCCCGGGGAGGACGCGGCGAGCGGTTCCTCGTGGTCGTACGGTGCCGTCGCCATCGGGACGAACAGGCCGTGCGTGCCGCCGGCGGCCTCGGCGAGGGGGGTGCCGGGCGGGGCGACGGCCACGACCGCGACGCCACGGCGGTAGGCCTGGTCGGCGAGGAGGGAGAGGCTCGGCTCGGTGCCGTCCGGGGTGGTGATCAGGAGGAGGTCGACGGAGCCGGCCCAGCCGGGGAGTTCCCAGCGCAGGGCGCCCGCGGCGGGGGCGACGCCCGTGGGGGCGAGCCGGACCACGGGGCTGCCGGGACCCGCCAGGGTGCCGAGGAGGTCGGCGGTGTGGGTGGCGGCGGCGCCGGGGCCCGCGATCAGTACGGCACGGGGGCGGCCGTCGGGTTTGAGGTCGCCGACGCCGGCCTCGGCGGCGTGCCGGGCGGCGGTACGGACGCGGGCGCCGGCCTCGGCGGCACCGCGCAGCAGGCCCCGGCGGTCGGCCTCGGCGAGGCCCTCCGGGCTGTCGAGCAGCGATTCGTCCAGCATGGCGGCAGCCTCCGGTCGCCGGGGGTGGCTACGACGTCCACGACCGTACGGGGTCGTGGGTCTCCGAGGTTACGACGGGCGGGGCCGCGTCACTCGGGACGGCGGGCCTCGTCCACGAGAAGGACCGGGATGCCGTCGCGGACGGGGTAGGCGAGACCGCAGTCCTGGCCGGTGCAGATCAGCTCGGCGTCCTGCTCCTCGAGGGGGGCGTGGCAGGCCGGGCAGGCGAGGATCTCCAGGAGGCCGGCTTCGAGCGGCATGGGATGTCCCTTCGAGGGCGGGGTTTCTCGGACCGCTGGTCAGCGTACCTCTGCTGGGCGGGTGGGGCGGGGCTTCCGCTCGCCGTGGGGGCTCCGCCCGGTGTGCCGCCGGTTTTGCCGCCCACCCGGCCACCCGGCCACCCGGCTCGGTCGGCCGGGAGGTGGGCATGGCGGTGGGCCGGCCGGGGCGGAGGGCGGGGCCGGCCCGGGGCGGCCCGGGAGCGGGAAGCCGGAACGGGACCGGGGCGACGGGGCCGGGCGGCGGGAGGGGAACGGGGTGGGACGGGGCGGGCAGGGCCCGGCGCGGCTCAGTTGCCGGGGCGCGGATCGCGGCGGGGGCGGCTCGGGCTCGGCCGCCACGGCGCGGACCGGCCGCACAGCCGCTCGACGGCCGCGGGCGGCGAAGCCCCGCGACCAAGCCACCAGCGGCTGCGCGAGGTGACGGCGCGGCTCGGTGACCGGGTGTGGACCCAAGGCGCGGCGGGCGCGGGCCGCGAGAGCGGTCTGCGGGGCGAGCCGTCGGGTGGTGGGGCGGCTCCGGTCCGTCGGTTCAGGACCTGATGATGGCCAAGGCCTCGTCGCGGATCTTTCTCATCGTGACCTCGTCCTTCGCCTCCGCGTTCAGGCGCAGGAGCGGTTCCGTGTTGGAGGGGCGGACGTTGAACCACCAGTCGGGGGTGGAGACGGTGAGGCCGTCGAGGTCGTCCAGGGTGACGTCGGGGCGGCCCTCGTAGGCGGCGCGGACGGCGGTGAGGCGGGCGGACTGGTCGGCGACGGTGGAGTTGATCTCGCCCGAGCCGGTGTAGCGGTCGTACTGGGCGACGAGGGCGGACAGCGGGCCCTGCTGGCCGCCGAGGGCGGCGAGGACGTGCAGGGCGGCCAGCATGCCCGTGTCGGCGTTCCAGAAGTCCTTGAAGTAGTAGTGCGCGGAGTGCTCACCGCCGAAGATCGCGCCGGTGCGGGCCATCTCGGCCTTGATGAAGGAGTGGCCGACGCGGGTGCGGACCGGGGTGCCACCGTTCTCCCGGACGACCTCGGCAACCGTACGGGAGGTGATCAGGTTGTGGATGATCATTCCCTCGCCGCCGTTGCGCGCCAGCTCGCGCGCGGCGACCAGCGCGGTGATCGCGGACGGGGAGACCGGGTCGCCGTTCTCGTCCACGACGAAGCAGCGGTCGGCGTCGCCGTCGAAGGCGATGCCGAGGTCGGCCCCCTCCGTCGGGACCCGCTTCTGGAGATCCACCAGGTTGGCCGGGTCGAGCGGGTTGGCCTCGTGGTTCGGGAACGTGCCGTCCAGCTCGAAGTACATCGGCACGAGGGTCAGGGGCAGGCCGGCGAAGACCGTGGGCACCGTGTGACCGCCCATGCCGTTGCCCGCGTCGACCACGACCTTCAGCGGGCGGATCGTGGTCAGGTCGACCAGCGAGCGCAGGTGCGCGGCGTAATCCCCCAGCGTCTCGCGGGAGGTGAGGGTCCCCGGCTCGGCGGCCGGCGCGGGGGCGCCCGACTCCAGCCACTTCTCGACCAGTTCGCGGATCTGCGCGAGGCCGGTGTCCTGTCCCACCGGGGCGGCGCCGGCGCGGCACATCTTGATGCCGTTGTACCGGGCCGGGTTGTGCGAGGCGGTGAACATCGCGCCGGGCAGGTCCAGCGCGCCCGAGGCGTAGTAGAGCTGGTCCGTGGAGCACAGGCCGATCTGGGTCACGTCCACGCCGCGGTCCGCCGCGCCGCGCGCGAAGGCGCGGGACAGGCCGGGGGACGAGGGCCGCATGTCGTGGCCGACGACGATCGCCGACGCACCCGTCACCTCCGCGAAGGCGGCGCCGAAGAGCCCGGCCAGTGTTTCGTCCCACTGGTCCGGGACCACTCCGCGTACGTCGTACGCCTTCACGATCTGCGACAGATCAGCAGTCACGGCCAACCCTCCTGAAGTTCTCTGGGCCCCCACAAACTACCCGCCCGCGGTAAGGGGGAGGTGTGCGGACACCGCGAGGACGCGCGGTCGTCACCGTCAGGAGTGGTGCGGGGCGGCCGGTGCTCCGGACGCCCCTACGGGAACGTCCGTCATACCCCTGCGGGCGCCCCTCAGTTGTCCGGGGAGCGCAGGACCCGCAGATGGCCGCGGCGGGCCACCTCCATGGGGTCCGCGGTGCGCGCTCCGCCGCCGGCCCCGGCCGCGCGCTCCTGGGGGCGGGCGGCCTCGCGCACGGCGTTGGCCAGCGCCTCCAGGTCGTCGCCGCTGGGGCGGGCGGGGGCCGAGCCGTCGAGGAGACGGACGACCTCCCAGCCGCGGGGTGCGGTGAGGCGCTCGGAGTGCTCGGCGCACAGGTCGTAGCAGTGGGGTTCGGCGTAGGTGGCGAGGGGGCCGAGGACCGCGGTCGAGTCGGCGTAGACGTACGTCAGCGTCGCGACGGCGGGTCGGCCGCAGGCGGTGCGCGAACAGCGACGTACAGGGCTCACGACGTTGGACGGTACCGCACTCTTGAGCGGGCCGCGACGACTCTCCACCAGGTCACTCCACCGTGTCGTGCTGTGAGACGCCCCACACACCCCTGCGCACAGGCCCTGTTGACCTGCGCGGAGGGGGTTCTGGGAGCACTTGGGCGGGACTGTTTCCGGTCATGAGTGGATACAAACACGGTCAATTGCCTTGAGTTCTGCGGACTTGGACGGTTCGTGGAAGGTTGCCGAAACGAGCCGGACCTTGGCTGAAACGGTCATCCCGCGACAGGAAGTCGTCGGTGGCCGGTTGGGCGCGTACGGCCGGGCGGGCGGGGCGGTCGAGGACTACGCTTCACCAGTGATGGACAACCGTGTACCGCCCCGAGCCGCAGGCCCCGGGCCCCGTCGCCGTGATCGTCACGGGCGGGGCATGCGGGGGCCGATCGCGCCGCCTCAGGTGCCGTTGGCGGCGAGCCGGGCGGAGGTGTTCGCGGACCTCGTACAGGACTCCGTGGAGCGGCTGGAGCGGCGGTGGCCGCAGCTCGCCGATGTGGAGTTCCTGGTGCTGGAGGTGCCTCGCGTCGAGGGGCTGGACGCGGTCGGCCTGTGGGGCGACGAGTCGGTGCCGCTCGGGGGGATCGCGCCGGCCCGGGAGGGGCGGCGGGCGCGGGTGGTGGTGTACCGGCGGCCGGTGGAGATCCGGTCGAAGGGGCGGGACGAGCGGGCGGCGCTGGTCCACGAGGTGGTCGTGGAGCAGGTCGCGGAGTTGCTGGGGCTGACGCCGGAGACGGTGGATCCGCGGTACGGGGAGGAATAGGGCGGGGCCGGCCGGGGGTGCGGCTGTGCCGCGCTGTCCGGCCGCCCTGTGGTGTCGCGGCCGGGGCGGGTCTCGCCCGTCGGCGCCCACCGGGGCGGCCCGCGACCACCCCGCCTGCGACCGCTCGGCGTCAGGACCGCGCGCGGCCGCCTGCGCGACGCGCCCCGACGGGGGCGCGGGGAACCGTACGGGCGGCCGCGACGGAGCCGCGGTGGGTCCCCCTTACCTCTGGAGGATCGACAGGTCCTCGTCCGTCCTCGGGACCGAGACCAGGCCGCGGTCGCTCGGCAGGGTCTGGATGGTGAAGCCGACGGGGTCGGTGGAGGCGAGGGTGCGGGAGGCGTAGACGGGGGAGCCGGAGAGGGGCTCGACCGTCAGGGCGTACGTGCCGTCGAGGCCCGAGGGGACCGGGGCGTCGACGTCCTGGGTGGTGCCGGACTTGATCGTGTAGGTCTTGGTGACCGCCGCACCGCCCCCGCTGCCCGCCGAGGCGGTGACCTTGACCGTGACCGTGGCCGTGGGCGCGGTCAGGGCGAGGGTCGTGCCCTTGGCGCTGTTGTCCGCCGCGGTGGCGCGCGCGCCGACGGGAGCCGTGGCCGGGATGAACGCGGTCTCCTGGTCCGCGCCCTTGCCCCGGACCACCCGCAGCGCGGCGACGACCGGCACCGACTGGTCCGTGGGGGTCAGCACCAGGGAACCGGCCTCGCCGCGGGTGAGCGGGCCGAGGTCGGCCGACGTGGTCATGCCGGACTTGACGTGCAGCGTCTCGTTGCCCGCCGGGGTGATCAGGCCGTCGGGCGAGGCCAGGCGGATCTTGAGGTCGGCGTCGGCGTCGCCGGGGGTGAAGGCGATCAGGCGGACGTCGGTGGCGTCCTTGGGGATGCCGGGCAGCACCAGGCTGCCGGCCGGGTCGGCGGCCGCGGCCAGCCAGTCGCCGCCGGCCTTGTCGTCCAGCGCCTGCACGGCCGCGCCGACCCGTCCGCTGCGCACGCTGACGTGCACGGTCAGGTCGTCCTGCCGCTCACCGGTGAGCGTGGACAGCAGGATCGGCTCGCTCGTGTGCGGCTTGACCGTGAGGTTCTCCCCCAGCGGCGACTTGATCGCGCCGTTCTTGCCGTACAGCTCGACGTCCACGACGGCGGCGGAGTCGTCCGGGTTGGTCAGGTGGACGTAGTCGGTACGGCTGTCGGCGGTGCTCGCGCCCGGGAACCAGAACTCGGTGTCCGCGGGCGTGCAGGTGACGCCCTGGAGACCGCGGCCCGTGCCGGCGGCGATGGAGGTGGTCTCCTGCACGGTCCAGCCGGGCGCGAACCTCCCGTCCGCGGTACCGATCAGCGCGGGCCCGTCGGCGCCGGAGGTGTCGCCGGTGACCGGGGTGCCGGGCGCCTTGGGGGTGAGCACCGGCTGACCGGCCGTCGTCTTGCCGCCCTTGCCCTTGCCCTTGCCCTTGCCCTCCTGCGTGCCGCCCGTGCCGTCCGCCGACTCCTCGGGGGCGGGCTGGAGTTGGCCCTTGCCGCTGCTCGGGGTGCCCTCGGTGACGGGCGTGAACGAGGTGTACGTCGTGTCCGCGATGTCCGAGACGCTGGGCGCCGGGCACAGCAGACCGGTGCGCTGCACGGGCAGTCGGGCGGCGGCGCCGGACGTGCCGGCGCCGGAGGCGGAGGGGGTGGCCAGCGCGGCGACCGCCGTGACGGCGGCCAGCGCGGTGGTGCCGGCGATCAGGGACAGGGTGGTGCGGTTCACTGCTGGCTCCCGTCGGGGCGCTCGCTGCCCGTGCCGTGGGGCTGCTGGGCGGGGTCGTAGCCCTGCTGGGCGGGGTCGTACGCCGGGTCGTAGGCATGCTGCTGGTACGCCGCCGGGTCGTACGGCCGCTGCTCGGCGTCACCGCTGTAGGCGTACGGGTCGTACGCGGCCGTTGCGTAGGGGTCGCCCTGGTACGTCTGCTGGTCGTAGCCGCCCGTCTGGTAGGCGTCGGTGCCGTAGCCCGGGTACGGGTTGTTCGCGTAGGGGGTGGCGTACGACCCGTCGGGGGTCGCGTACGACCCGTCGGGGGTCGCGTACGACTCGTCGTAGGCGGGGTCGTACGGCTGCTGGTGCGGGATCGGGGCCTCGGCCGGGGCCGGCGGCGTGTCGGGGGTCTCCCCTGTCCGCGTGTCCCCTCCGGGCATCTCCCCCGCGGGCGTCTCCGCGGCCGCCTCCTCCTCGGCCTGGGCGCGCAGGCGGCGGGCGCGGCGGCCCTCGCCCGTGGCGGCCTGGGCGGGCAGCGGCTGCTCCTCGGGGAGGTCGTCGTCCACGTCGCGGCGGCGGCCCGGCAGGGCGAGGACGACCAGGACGACGGCGAGCGCGCCCTGGACCCACAGCCAGGCGGTGTGGGTGATCGGTGCCTCGTAGGTGACGTCCAACCGGCCGCCGGTCGACGGGAGCCGGAAGCCCTGGGCCCAGCCGTCGACGGTGGTGCGGGTGAGCGGCTTGCCGTCGAGGGTGGCGGTCCAGCCGGGGGCGGCGCTGTCGGCGAGGCGCAGGACGCGGCCGTCGGAGCCGGCCGGGACGGTGGTGTGGATGTCCACCGGTCCGGCGGCCACCGGCTGCGCGCTGGAGGAGTCGACGGAGTCCGGGGTGCCGGCGGGCAGGATGACCGCGCGGGAGACCTCCTGGTCGACGCGCCACAGCGCGTTGCCGTTCTGCTGGCTGAGCCGGGCCAGGCCGGGGGTGGCGTCGAGGACGCGGGTGATGTCGCGGGGCGCGCCCTTGTGGACGAGGACGTAGCGCACGGCGAAGCCGCCGAGTTCGTCGGCCTGGTCGGCGCCGGAGCCGGCGACCAGGTTGGCGACGACCTTGTCCAGGCGTGTGTTCTCGCCGTCGGTGGCGGCCAGTTCGGCGTCGCCCATGCGGGCGCCGGCGCCGCGCACCAGGGTGTAGCTCACGTGCGCGGGGGAGTCGCTGTCCAGGACGAGGGTGCGGGCCCGGTCGCCGGTGGTGGAGTCCTCGGCGACGAACGCGGGTACCTGGGCCGGGTCGCGGCGCTGCACGGGGCCGTCGGCGCCGCGGACCATCCAGGCGGCGGCGAGCAGCACCGGGCCCACGGCCGCGGCGAGCGCGATCAGGGCGGCGACGGGCTGGCGCCAGCCGAAGCTCTGCTCGGCCACGCGGGCGCGGGCGCCGTCGGCACCGAGGACGGCTGCGGACAGCAGCGCGATGCCGTAGACGAGGGTGGCCGGTCCGGCCCAGGCGGACCGGTTGGCGAGGACCGCGAAGACGAGGCCGATCAGGGCGACGGCCCAGGCGGTGCGGATGCCCAACTGCCGTTCGGAGCGCAGCAGCGCGGCCAGCGCGGCGAGCACGATGCCGAGGAGCAGGAGGCCGCTCGCGGTGCCGGGGCCGCCGGGGCTGGCGCCGAGCAGGTCCAGCGCGGAGGCGGACGAGGCGCCGTACACCAGGCCCGCTTCCTGGAAGAAGCCGGTCGGCAGCAGGGTCAGCGACCAGGGGGCGAGGAGCAGCAGCGGGGTGCCGAGCTGGACGAGCAGGCGCAGGCCGTGGGCGACCAGGTCGGCGCGGCGCAGCACGAGCACGCCGAGGCCGAGGATCAGCGCGATGGGCCAGACGATCGGGGTGAAGGCGGTGGTGAGGGTCAGCAGCAGTGCGTACGCCCAGGTGGCGCGCCAGCTGCCGCGGGCGCCGGTGCGGCTGGTGAGGCCGCCGGCGGCGATGCCCGCGCGGGCGATCAGCGGCAGCAGCACGGCGAGTACGGCGGTGCCGATGCGGCCGCCGGCCAGGGCGCCGGTGGTGGCGGGCAGGAAGGCGTAGGCGATGGCCGCCCAGGCGCGCAGCAACCGGGAGGCGACCAGGGGCCGGGAGGCGAAGTAGGCGGTGAACCCGGCGAGCGGCACCGAGCAGACCAGCAGCACGGTGACGGCGAGTCCGGTGGAGCCGAACAGCAGGGTGGCCAGGGTGGCGACGAGCGCGAGGTAGGGCGGTGCGGCGGGGGTGCCGCCGGCGCCGACCGGGTGCCAGGCGTCGGCGAAGCGGGACCACAGTTCGCCCGCGCCCGCCGGGGCGGGCAGCAGGGCGCCGCCGCCGAGTGCGCCGCCGGAGAGCAGGGCACGGCAGGCGACCAGGGAGATGACCAGCAGTGCGAGGAAGAGGACCGGTCCCGGTCTGCGGGCGATGCGCTTGAGCCGGACGAACTGCTCGACCTCCAGGAAGTCGGCGTCGTCGCCGCCGGGCCCGGACTCCGCGGCGCCGCCGTGCCGGCCGGCCGAGGAGGTGTCGGTGTCGGAGCCGCCCGTGAAGTTGCCCGCGAACTGTTCGACGGTGGCGCGGATGGTGGCGCCGGGCGGCGGGAAGAGGCGGCGCAGTTCGTCCTTGTCGATCCGCGGGGTGCCGCGGCGGCGACGGGCGGCGATGATCCGCTCGGGCCGCAACAGGGTGCCCAGCAGACCGCGGATCTCGTCCACGGCCTGGCCGGGGACCTTGCCGACGAGGTAGGCGACGGTCCGCAGCAGGGTGCCGAGGACGAGCCGCAACAGCACCCAGGGCAGCGCCGCGGTGCGGGTGTTGGCGAGCAGGGTGTGGACGGCGCCGGCCTTGTCGACCTTGTGCGGGGAGGCGGCGGTGCGGCCCACGCAGTCGACGGTACGGCGCTCGCGGGAGGCGGCCTCGGCGTGTCGCACGACCGCGTCGGGGGCGATCAGGACGCGGTGGCCCGCGAGATGGGCACGCCAGCACAGGTCGACGTCGTCGCGCATCAGGGGCAGCCGGCGGTCGAAGCCGCCGAGCTGTTCGAAGACGTCGCGGCGGATCAGCATGCCGGCGGTGGAGACGGACAGCACGGTACGGACGTGGTCGTGCTGGCCCTGGTCCTGTTCGCGGCGGTCCAGGCCGGTCCAGCGGCGGCCGGAGTTGGCGATGGAGACGCCGACCTCCAGCAGCTGCCTGCGGTCGTACCAGCCGCGGAGCTTGGGGCCCACGACGGCCACGTCGTCGCGGCCCAGTTCGAGTTCGTTCTCCACGACCCGGAGCAGCTGTGCCAGGGCGTCGGGTTCGGGTGCGCAGTCGTCGTGCAGCAGCCAGAGCCACTGGACCGGTTCGCCGTAGGGCAGGTCCGGGAGGTCGTAGGCGTCGTCGCGCCAGGTGCGGGTGACCGGGTCCCAGCCGCTGGGGCGCTTGAGGTACGGCAGTTCGTCCGGGGTGAGGACGGGGGCGGTGCGACTCGCCTCCTCGACGGCCTGGCCGAAGCCGGTGCGGCGGGCGAGGTGCAGCACGCCCGCGTCGCCGAGGGCTTCGCCGAGCATCCGGGCGGAGTCGTCCGCGCTGCCGGTGTCGGCGGCCACCGCCTGCTGGACGGGGCGCTCCTGGCCGAGCAGCCCGGCGAGCGCGTCGGGCAGCCAGCGGGCGCCGTCGTGGGAGACGAGGACGGCCGTGACCACATGGCGCGGAAACTCGGGGGGGCCGGCCGGGTCGACCGCCGGACGGGCCGGGTCGAGCGCCGCCGGACGGGCTGGGTCGAACGCTGCTGCGGCGGCCGGGTCTTGGGCCGCCGTATGGCTGTGCACGGACATCGAGGTACGGGCCCCGGTTCGCTGGACTGCGGTGGACGCCTGTGTCCCCTGGGCCTCGATGGGCTCGCGGGGACAGCGGGGCGTCTCGGACGAGCGACCACACTATCGGCTGCCCACGACGACGGCCCGCCGCCTGTGGACAACCCACGGGCGACGGGCCGTTCGTGATGTTTTCTCGGGTATGGCGTGGGTATGTACCGGGTGCCCGCGGTGCTGGTGCGCGGTCAGACGGCGGCCTTCTTCAGCCGGCGGCGCTCCCGCTCGGACAGACCGCCCCAGATGCCGAAGCGCTCGTCGTTGGCGAGGGCGTACTCGAGGCATTCGGAGCGGACCTCGCAGGCGAGGCAGACCTTCTTCGCCTCTCTGGTGGAGCCGCCCTTCTCGGGGAAGAAGGACTCGGGGTCGGTCTGGGCGCACAGCGCGCGCTCCTGCCAGCCGAGTTCCTCGTCCGCGTCGTCGACCAGCAGTTGCTGCACCAGCTCGGTCATGTGCGCCCCTCGTCTGTCTTTCACGTCCCCGTGCGTAGCCGTTACCGATTTCGGCTGAACGACACGAGTGAAATTACAAGTGTGCTGCTCCGGGCGAGTCAAGCTGAGATCTGCTATTGGGCCCGTTATTCACTCTGCGGAACCAAGGCCATGCGGAAAGTGTTCAAATCGGCATAAACCCCGACACCCGTCCAGTCCATGAAGGAAGACGCCCTGACGTTCGATCGCGTTGCACACGGCCCGCCGTACGCTCGGATGTGCCCCATGTGTCCCCAGGTCCCGGGAAGCAAACCTCCCCTCCGCCAGATGCCCCGGATGGGATGAAACGCATCCCACATAACGGTCATCGAGTTGACAGCACAGGTGTGAACCGTTGTCCTAGGGGGCATGCTCGCGAACTCGGTTTCCACCTCAACCCGCACCGCCGGGTCCCACGGTGCTGCCCGGGGCCGCTGTAGCTGTTGTCGCTGTTCCAGCTGTTGAGCCGGCCTCTCCCCCTTCTTCCGGGCCCCCGCTCCGGCTGCCGCCGACGCCGCGCACCGCGCGGACTCGGTCGTATCTCCTTCGCGGCCCCCTTCCGGGCTCCACCCTTCTGCCGAGGAACCAGCGCACCCCATGAACAGCGACAACGACCTCCAGATCGCCGGTGACCTCCTCGAGGTCGCGCACCTGCTCCAGCCGCCGCGCGAGCACCCGGCCACGGTCGCCGAGTTCGCCGGCCTGGCCCGCGCCATCGCCGCCGACCGCGCCCAGTGGGCGGACCTGGTGCGCTACGACGCCACCACCCGCTGGTACCACCGGCTGCGCACCGGTCCCGGCTACGAGGTCTGGTTGCTGTCCTGGGTGCCGGGACAGGGCAGCGGGCGGCACGACCACGGCCGTTCCTCCGGCGTCCTCACCGTGCTGGCGGGCACGCTCACCGAGCACACCCGGCGCGGCAGCCGCGCACTCACGCCCGGCGCGCAACGGGTGTTCGCGCCGGGGTACGCACACGAGGTCCTCAACGACGCGCTGGAGCCGGCGGTCAGCCTGCACATCTATTACCCGGGTCTCACCGAGATGCCGATGCTCCCCGCGGCGCACGCCGGGGCGCACGCCTCCCCGTTCTGCGAAGCGCGTCCGGTGACTGGCTGACGCGTTGTCCGACCCTCCTGCAAGACTGGTCCCCATGCGCATTGTGGTTCTGGCAGGCGGCATCGGTGGTGCCCGTTTCCTGCGCGGTCTCAAGCAGGCCGCGCCGGACTCGGACGTCACGGTGATCGGCAACACCGGCGACGACATCCACCTCTTCGGGCTCAAGGTCTGCCCCGACCTCGACACGGTGATGTACACGCTGGGCGGCGGCATCAACGAGGAGCAGGGCTGGGGGCGGTCCGACGAGACCTTCCACCTCAAGGAGGAACTGGCGGCCTACGGCGTCGGACCCGAGTGGTTCGGGCTCGGCGACCGGGACTTCGCCACGCACATCGTGCGGACGCAGATGCTCGGCGCCGGTTATCCGCTGAGCGCGGTCACCGAGGCGCTGTGCGACCGGTGGAAGCCGGGTGTGAGGCTGATCCCGATGACCGACGACCGCGTGGAGACGCACGTGGCCGTCGAGGTCGACGGCGAGCGCAAGGCGGTCCACTTCCAGGAGTACTGGGTGCGGATGCGGGCCGCCGTGCCCGCCGAGGCCGTGGTCCCGGTCGGCGCCGAGCACTCCAAGCCGGCCCCGGGCGTCCTGGAGGCCATCGCCGAGGCGGACGTCATCCTCTTCCCGCCGTCCAACCCGATCGTGTCCATCGGCACGATCCTCGCCGTCCCCGGCATCAGGGAGGCCATCGCGGAGGCGGGCGTGCCGGTGGTCGGCCTGTCCCCCATCGTCGGCGACGCGCCGGTGCGCGGCATGGCCGACAAGGTGCTCGCCGCGGTCGGCGTGGAGGCCACGGCCGCCGCGGTCGCCGAGCACTACGGCTCGGGCCTGCTGGACGGCTGGCTGGTCGACACCGTGGACGCGGCGGCGGTCGAGCGCGTGGAGGCCGACGGCATCCGCTGCCGTGCCGTACCGCTGATGATGACCGACGTGGCCGCGGCCGCGCAGATGGCGCGGGAGGCGCTGGCGCTGGCCGAGGAGGTGCGGGGCGCGTGAGCGGGGACCGCGCGGAGCCTCCCGCGTTCCAGGTCTGGGCGCCGGCCGGTTTCCCCGAGGTCCAGCGGGGCGACGACCTCGCCAAGCTGATCGCCGCCGCGGAGCCCGCTCTGGCCGACGGGGACGTGGTGGTCGTCACGTCCAAGATCGTGTCCAAGGCCGAGGGCCGGATCCTCCGGGCCGCGGACCGGGAGGCCGCGATCGACGCGGAGACGGTGCGGGTGGTGGCCCGGCGGGGCGCCCTGCGGATCGTGGAGAACCGGCAGGGCCTGGTCATGGCCGCGGCCGGGGTCGACGCGTCCAACACCCCCGCCGGGACCGTGCTGTTGCTGCCCGAGGACCCGGACGCCTCCGCCCGAGCGATCCGGGACGGCCTCCGGGACGTCCTGGGGGTCGAGGTCGGGGTGATCGTCAGTGACACCTTCGGGCGCCCCTGGCGCGCGGGGCTGACGGACGTGGCGATCGGCGCCGCCGGGCTGCGGGTGCTGGACGACCTGCGCGGGGGCACGGACGCGTACGGCAATCCGCTCAGCGCCACCGTGGTGGCCACGGCGGACGAGCTGGCCGCGGCCGGTGACCTGGTCAAGGGCAAGGCCGAGGGGCGGCCGGTCGCGGTGGTGCGGGGCCTGTCCCAGGTGGTGGACGCGGACGCCGGCGCGGGCGCGCGGGCGCTGGTGCGCGGCGCGGCCGACGACATGTTCCGGCTCGGGACGTCCGAGGCGGTCCGCGAGGCCGTGACCCTGAGGCGCACCGTCAGGGCGTTCACCGAGGATCCGGTGGACCCGGGTGCGGTACGGCGGGCGGTGGCGGCGGCCGTGACCGCGCCGGCGCCGCACCACACGACGCCCTGGCGGTTCGTGCTGCTGGAGTCGGCCGGGTCGCGGCAGCGGCTGCTGGACGCGATGCGGGACGCCTGGATCGCCGACCTGCGCCGGGACGGCAGGAGCGAGGAGTCCATCGCCAAGCGGGTGCGGCGCGGCGATGTGCTGCGGAACGCGCCGTATCTGGCGGTGCCGTGCCTCGTCATGGACGGCTCGCACCACTACGGGGACGAGCGGCGGGACGCGGCCGAACGGGAGATGTTCGTCGTCGCCATGGGCGCGGGCGTACAGAACTTCCTGGTCGCGCTGGCCGGTGAACGGCTCGGCTCGGCGTGGGTGTCGTCCACGATGTTCTGCCGGGACGTGGTGCGCGAGGCGCTCGGGCTGCCTCCGGGGTGGGACCCGATGGGCGCGGTGGCGATCGGTCATCCGGCAGAGGCACCGCGGCCTCGGGGGGACCGGGACGCGGGAGCGTTCGTCGAGGTGCGGTGAGGACGGGACGAGGGCCTAGTCTCGAAGGACGGCATCGACGGCACCGGCGTTTCGAGGATCTGATCCGTGGCAGGACGTTTCGTTCAGCGGCCCACGCGTACGAGTGTGCGCGGCGGGCATACGGCCGTGCCCGGGAGCGGGGCGGACGCGGGCCGTGCGGGCGGGATACCGCGGCAGGCGGCGGCTCCCGCGCGGGTGCGGCGATGGGTGCCCGAGGGGCCGCTCGATCTCGGACTGGTGCTCGGGCCGTTGCGGCGTGGGCCCGCTGATCCGACCTTCCGGGCCGCGGCGGACGGGTCCGTGTGGCGGGCGACCCGTACCCCGGCCGGTCCCGGCACGCTGCGGTTGCGGGCGTGCGGCGGCGAGGTGGTCGGGGAGGCGTGGGGGCCCGGGGCGCAGTGGCTGCTCGACGGGCTGCCCGCGTTGCTCGGCGCGGCCGACGATCCCGAGGCGTTCGTCCCCCGGCACCGGGTGGTGGCGCTGGCGCGGCACCGGCGGCCGGGCCTGCGGTTGACGCGCACCGGTCTGGTGCTGGAGTCGCTGATCCCCTCCGTTCTGGAGCAGAAGGTCACGGCGGACGAGGCGTACCGGGCGTGGCGGCTGCTCGTGCGGCGGTTCGGGGAACCCGCGCCGGGGCCGGCGGGGGCGGGGGAACGGCCGATGTTCGTCATGCCCGCGGCGCGGACGTGGGCGCTGATCCCCTCCTGGGAGTGGCATCGGGCCGGGGTCGACGACAAGCGCGCGTCCACGATCCTGCGGGCCGTCCGGGTCGCTTCGCGGCTGGAGCAGGCGGCGGGGATGCCGGCGCGGGAGGCTCGGGCGCGGTTGGAGGTCGTACCGGGGGTGGGGGTGTGGACGTCGGCGGAGGTGATCCAGCGCAGTCATGGCGCGGCGGACGAGGTGACGGTCGGGGATCTGCACCTGCCGGGCATCGTGGGGTGGGCGCTGGCGGGTGACCGGCACGCGGACGACTCCGTGATGCTCCGTCTGCTGGAGCCGTATGCCGGTCAGCGGCACCGTGCCGCCCGCCTGATCCTCTTGAGCGGCGTCGCCCCGGCCCGGCGGGTTCCGAAGATGCCGCGCGTGGACATCGGCCTGCTCTGAGCCGGGACCGGGCGGGGGCGGGTCCGTTCACCGGCGCCGGCCGGGCGCCTTCCCCGCAGGGGCCCCGGCATCCCGGGTGCGCGGCGAACCGCGCGAAAAGCCACGGCGAGGCCGCGGACGGCGATCCGGCCGAGGAGCCCCCGGGCCCTCCCGCAGGGGACGGGCGCCTCGGCCGAGCCCCGTCCCTACTGGTCGGAGGAGAACCGCACCGCCCCCGCCGGGATACGCGCGTCGCACCACACCCGCGCCCCCTCGCGAAGCTCGTTGTCGGGGCCGATGACCGCGCCGTCGCCGATGACCGTGCCCGTGAGGACCGAACGGGTGCCGACGCGGGCGCGGGTGCCGATGAGGGAGTCGGTGATGACCGCGCCGGGCTCGATGACCGCGCCGGGCAGGATGGTCGAACCGAAGACCCGCGCCCCTTCCGCCACGAACGCGCCCTCCCCCACCACCGTGCCCCCGGTCAGCTTCGCGTCCGGCGCCACCTGGGCCGTCGGCAGCACCAGCCGGTCACCGCAGCGCCCCGGCACCGCCGGGGACGGCGCGCGCCCGAGCACCAGGTCCGCCGAGCCGCGCACGAACGCCGCCGGGGTGCCGAGGTCCAGCCAGTACGTCGAGTCGACCATGCCCTGCAGATGCGCCCCGGCCGCGAGCAGTTCGGGAAACGTCTCGCGCTCCACCGACACCGGCCGGCCCGCCGGGATCGCGTCGATGACCGAGCGCCGGAACACGTAGGCCCCCGCGTTGATCTGGTCGGTGACGATCTCCTCCGGCGTCTGCGGCTTCTCCAGGAACGCCAGCACCCGGCCCGTCCCGTCCGTCGGCACCAGGCCGTACGCGCGCGGGTCGCTCACCTTCGTCAGATGCAGCGAGACGTCCGCGCCCGTCGCCTCGTGGGTGTGGACGAGGGCCCGGATGTCCAGGCCCGTCAGGATGTCGCCGTTGAAGATCAGCACCGGCTCGTCGGGGCCGGAGTGCAGCCGCGAGGCGACGTTGCGGATCGCCCCGCCGGTGCCCAGCGGCTCCTCCTCGGTGACGTACTCGAGGTGGAGTCCCAGCGCCGAGCCGTCGCCGAAGTACGGCTCGAACACCTCGGCCAGATAGCTGGTGGCAAGGACGATGTGCTCGACGCCCGCGGCTCTCGCCCTCGCCAGCTGGTGCGTGAGGAACGGCACGCCCGCGGCCCGGACCATGGGCTTGGGCGTGTGCACGGTGAGCGGGCGCAGCCGGGTGCCTTTGCCGCCGACCAGGAGGATCGCTTCTGTCACCTGTCGTCTCTGCTTCCTGCCGGGACCGGCCGAACTGACTCGTTCTACTCGTATCGGCCGGTCAGTGTATGCAGACCGTAGCGACGGAGGCCGTGACAGCCACGCGGTTTGCCGTGAGAGGGGTGTGAGATCAGTGAGAGACGCGCCCCGTCGCGTGCCCGTGCGCGCGTACCCTGTGCCGGGTGAACGCCACCGATCGCACCCCCGCCGACCTGCTGACTTCCGCCCTCGCCGCGGATCCCGGCCGCCCGCTGGTGACCTTCTACGACGACGCCACGGGCGAACGCGTCGAACTCTCCGTCGCCACCTTCGCCAACTGGGTGGCCAAGACCGCGAACCTCCTCCAG
Source organism: Streptomyces hygroscopicus subsp. hygroscopicus (assembly GCF_030269125.1). GTDB lineage: Bacteria > Actinomycetota > Actinomycetes > Streptomycetales > Streptomycetaceae > Streptomyces > Streptomyces hygroscopicus_C. The sequence goes on from NZ_BSSM01000027.1 coordinate 19,819, forward strand.
GGCGACCTCTGCGTGGAACCCGGCGACCGGGTCGCGCTGCTGCTGCCCGCGCACTGGCAGACGGCGGTGTGGCTGCTGGCCTGCGACTCGGTGGGCGCGGTCGCAGACGTCGCCGGGGACCCGGCGGCGGCCGACGTGGTCGTCAGCGGGCCGGACACGCTGGAGGCGGCGCGGGCGTGCCGGGGCGAGCGGGTCGCGCTGGCGCTGCGGCCGCTCGGCGGACGGTTCCCGCGGCCGCCGGAGGGCTTCCTCGACTACGCCGTGGAAGTGCCGGGCCAGGGAGACAGGTTCGCGTCGCCGTACGACGGGGAGTCGGCCCTGATCGTGGCCGGCGCGGAGTTCAGCGGGGCCGAGGTGGTGCAGAAGGCCGTCGCCGACGCGGCCGGACTGGAGCTGACGGGGCCGGGTTCGCGACTGCTGTCGGGGTTGCCGTACGACACCTGGGAGGGGCTCAGCGCGGGGTTGTTCGCGCCGCTGGCCAGTGGGGGTTCCGTGGTGCTCTGCCGGAACCTGGAGCGCCTGGACGAGGAGGCGCTGGCGAAGCGGATCGACAGCGAGAAGGTGACGACGGTACGGCGATGACTCCGGCCGGACGCGGGGTTTCTCCCCCTCACCGGAGTAGTACGGGATGCTTCCCCGCCCCGTCCGCCCCATCGTCGTAGGAGTACCACCCCTCCTCCGCCCCAGGGGGCCCGCACCGTGACCCACTCCCCTCCCCCCTGCGGTCCCCCCTCCGGCGGTTCGTCCGCGTCCGGGACGGGGATCGCGCGGCGGCGCCGGCGCCGGTGGGCGAAGGGGGCGGGACTCGGGGCGGCGGTCCTGGTCGCGGCGGCCGTCGGGGCCGGTTGGACGGTGTACGCCAAGCTCAGCTCCAACATCCGGGCCGATGACGCGGCGGCCGCCGAGCTGGGCCGGTACGAGCGCGAGCGGCCCGCGGTCCGGGCACCGGGGGCGCGGAACATCCTGCTGATCGGGTCCGACACCCGGGCCGGGAACGGCAACGACCGCTACGGCCGGGACCTGGGCAGCCAGCGGTCCGACACGACGATCCTGCTGCACCTGGCGGCGGACCGGCGCGGCGCCACCGCCGTGTCGATCCCGCGGGACCTGATGGTGGACGTCCCCGGCTGCCTGCGGGCCGACGGCACCCGGGGCGAGCCGGTGTTCGCGATGTTCAACCACGCCTTCGAGCTGGGCGGTTCGGCGTGCACGGTCCGTACCGTCGAGAAGCTGACGGACATCCGCGTCGACCACCACATGGTCGTGGACTTCAGCGGGTTCAAGGACATGGTGGACGCCGTCGGCGGGGTGCGGGTCTGCCTGAAGGAGCCCGTCGACGACAAGGCGGCCGCGCTCAGGCTGCCCGCGGGCGAGGTCACGCTCGACGGGGAGCAGGCCCTCGGCTACGTACGGGCCCGCGAGTCGCTGGGCGACGGCAGCGACACCGAGCGGATGCGGCGACAGCAGCGTTTCCTCGGCGCGCTGGTCACGAGGGTGCGCGGCGACGACGTCCTGCTGAACCCGGTACGGCTGTATGCCGTGCTGGACGCGGCGACCTCCTCGCTGACCACCGATCCGGGGCTGGCGGACCTGGGCGGCCTGTACCGGTTGGTGCGGACGGTGCGGGACATCCCCGCCGCACGGGTGCAGTTCCTGACGGTGCCGAGGCAGGCGTACGTCTACGACGCCGACCGTGACCAACTCGTGGAGCCCGAGGCCGAGAAGCTGTTCGAGCGGCTGCGCCTGGACCAGCCTCTGGTGGTCGCCGGGCAGGCCCCGCAGAAGCCGCCGGCATCACAAAAGGGCACAAAGTCCAGCGCCTCTCCCGCGCCCACCTACACCGGGAACACCGCCGCCGAGCACGGCTGCGGGTAAGACGTTCACCAAGGCCGCGGACTTCCGTTCAGAAAATGAGATGGATTGCCCAGTTGTAGGGACGACGAATTTGTCACCGGCGTCCCTAGACGCTGAACTGGGCGGATAGTGTGAGCGATCCGGTGCACGTGGCCACGAGGTCCGACCTGGGGTCGTGCACTGTTTCACCGAGACCCGAGCGCCTTTGAGGGGGAAGGCGCCGCGTGGCCCCGACGGAGGATTCGGACAACCGTGGACGCGCAAGGCCGTGGGCGGGCGGACAACATCGATCCCGCAGACCAGTGGGTGCTCAATCCGAACACCGGTGAATACGAACTGCGACTGCCTCCTTCCGGAACGCAATCGGTTCCCGGTCCGCGCAAGCCGTCCGCGCAGGACGGCAGCGGTTCACGACGCCGCCGGCGCAACGACATGGCGCCCGGTGAGACCCGCGAGATGAGCACGGTGCCCGCGCCCGACGGCGGGCGCGAGGCGGGCGGGACACGAACCCAGGACGGGACGCGTGCGCAGGACGGCCGTACCCGTGACGGGTCCCGCGCCGGGGACGAGGCGCGCGCCGGGGACGTACCCCCGCCGCGTTCCTCCCGGCGTCGTACCGCCGAGCCCGAGACCGCGCCGGGACGGCGCGGCCGGCGGCCGGTGAAGAAGAAGTCGAAGGCGAAGAAGGTGCTGGCGTGGACGGCCGGCGGCACGGCCTTCGCGCTGGTCGCGGTCGGCACCGCCGGGTACCTGTACCTCAAGCACCTTGAGGGCAACATCAGTTCGACCGATGTCGGGGACGCGGGCTCCAAGGGCTTCAGCAAGGACGAGGCCTTCAACCTGCTGATCATCGGCACCGACAAGCGGACCGGCAAGGGCAACGGGGGCTACGGCGACAAGGGCAGCGTCGGGCACGCGGACACGAACATACTGCTGCACGTCTCGAAGGACCGGACCAACGCGACCGCGCTGAGCATCCCGCGCGACCTGATCGTGAACGTCCCGGACTGCGAGACCATCCAGCCCGACGGCAGCAAGAAGGTCATTCCCGGCACGGAGAACGTGCGCTTCAACACCAGTCTCGGACAGGACGGGCGGGACCCGGGCTGCACCATGCGGACCGTGAAGGAGGTCACCGGCATTGCGCCGGATCATTTCATGATGGTGGACTTCAACGCGGTGAAGACGCTGACCAGCGCGGTGGGCGGCGTCGAGGTCTGTGTGGCGCACCCCGTGGACGACAAGCAGTCCCATCTCAAGCTCCCGGCGGGCAAGTCGGTGGTGGAGGGCGAGCAGGCCCTCGCCTTCGTGCGCACCCGGCACAGCTTCGGCAACCAGGGCGACCTGGACCGCATCAAGGTCCAGCAGCAGTTCCTGGGCTCGCTGATGCGCAAGATGTCCTCCAGCGACACCCTCTCCAGCCCCTCGAAGATGATGGACCTCGCGGAGGCGGCCACCAAGGCGCTGACCGTGGACACCGGCATCAAGAGCATCAACACGCTGAAGGACATGGCGATGGAGCTCAAGAAGGTGCCGCCGAAGAACATCACCTTCACCACGGTGCCGGTGCTGGACAACCCCGCCGAGAAGGTCCACGCGACCGTGGTCCTCAACCAGGCGACGGCACCCTCGGTCTTCCAGGCGATACAGAACGACGTCTCCTTCACCGACGTCAAGCGCAAGCAGAAGGCCGCCAAGGACGCGCAGGCCGCCCGTCTGAAGGGCACCAGGTCCGCGGCCTCCGACGTGCGGGTGCGGGTCCTCAACGGCGGTGCCGATCAGGGCAGCGCGCAGGAGACGATCAGGTGGCTCCAAAACTCCCAAGGCGTGCTGAAGTCGGAGAACGCGGGCAACGCCCCGGCGGGGCTCCAGAAGACCACGCTGGAGTACGCGCCGGACCAGGCCGCGCAGGCACGGGAGTTGGCCGCGCTGATGGGGCTTCCCGGCTCGGCGCTCAAGCCGGGTTCGAGCGTCCTGAACTCCCAGGGGCTGCCGGCGATGACGCTGACCCTGGGCAAGGACTTCAAGGGCGCGGGCACGCCGGTCGCCGCGCCGGACAAGGCGCCGAAGGTCGACAAGTCAACGGCCGACGAGGTTAAGTGCGCCTCATAGGTAACCCTGCGGGCCCGTCGTGCGTCTAACCACTCGACGCGGGACGGGCCCGTCGCATGGCGCAAAAGGGCGGGGAGGGCAGGAGATTGGCGCAGAGCGAGGTGCGGGGTGACGCTGCCGAAGTGGACGACACGATGGCGCTCACACCGCGGACGGCGGACCCGGAGGCCGCGGCCGGGCGGCACGGCGGCGGGCGGCGCAAGGGGGGATCGGACGGTCCGAAGGGTCCGGGGGGTGCCACGACCGACCGGCGGCGCCGGCGACGGCGAGCGCTGCGCTGGTCGGCGACGGTCCTCGCGGTGGTCATACTCGGCACGGCCGGCGCCGGTTACCTCTACTACCGGCACCTGAACGCCAACATACGCAAGGGCGAGCGCAGCAGCGGTGACGCCAAGGCGCAGAAGACCGCCCCGAACGCGGCCGGACAGACCCCGCTGAACATCCTGCTGATCGGCTCGGACAGCCGTAACTCGGCCGAGAACCTGAAGCTGGGCGGCAGCAGGAGCAGCGTCGGCGATCCCCCGCTCGGGGACGTGCAGATGCTCATCCACATCTCCGCCGACCGCAAGAGCGCCGCGATGGTGAGCATCCCCCGGGACACCCGCGTCGACATCCCCAAGTGCACGGACCCGCAAACCGGCAAGGTCTATCCGGCCACCAACGACATCATCAACACCACCCTCGGCCGGGGCGGCGCCGGCTGCACGCTGGCCACCTGGGAGAACCTCACCGGGGTCTACATCGACCACTGGATGACGATCGACTTCGCGGGCGTGGTGAAGATGGCGGACGCCATCGGCGGCGTCGACGTCTGTGTGCGGCAGAACGTCTGGGACCGTTCGACCGCCGCCCAGCGCGGTGGCTCCGGGCTGAAGCTGACGGCCGGTACGCACAAGGTCAAGGGCGTGCAGGCGCTCCAGTGGCTGCGCACCCGGCACGCCTGGGGCAGCGACCTGATGCGGGCCCGCGCCCAGCACATGTACCTCAACTCCATGATCCGCACGCTCAAGTCGCAGAACGTGTTCACCGACACCGGGCGCCTGATGGACCTGGCCGACTCGGCCACCAAGTCCCTCCAGGTCTCCGAGGAGATCGGCACGGTCAAGAAGCTGTACGACCTCGGCATGGAGATGAAGTCCGTGCCGTCGAACCGCATCACGAGCGTGACGATGCCCAACCTCCCGGACCCGCAGAACCCCAGGAACCACGTCGTCCCGGACCCGGCCGGCGCGAGCAGGGTCTGGGAGATGCTCCGCGACGACATCCCGCTCGACAAGAACGGCGGGCCCTCCGGCGCCAAGCAGGCCGGCGGCAAGCCCCAGCCGACGAAGTCGCCCTCCACCGATCCGGCCCGGCTCGGCGTCCTCGTCCAGAACGGCACGGGCTCCTCCTCCGAGGCGGCGGTCCCCCGCCGGGCCCGCACCATCGCCGAGGCCCTCGTGGCCCGGGGCTACTCCCGTGCGACGGCCGACACCGTGCCCCCGCCGTCCCAGGACAAGACGGTGGTCGAGTACCCCAGCGCCGACCTCGAAGGCGACGCGCAGGGTGTGGCCAAGGCACTGGGCCTGCCGACGACCGCGGTGAAGCAGTCCACCGCCGTCTCCGGCGTCACCCTCCTGCTCGGCGCCGACTGGCGCACCGGCACCACCTATCCCAAGCAGCCGAAGCCCAAGGCCGGCGACATCCCCACCAACGCCGACGCCATCAACGGCGCGGACCACGACTGCATGGACGTGTACAAGCCGTACCAGTGGTGAACGCCGTACCGGCGGTGAACGAGGCGGGGCCCCTCCGGATGGAGGGGCCCCGCCTCGTTCACGGGCGCTCGTGTGCGTCGGGGGTCAGGCGTTCGCGTCCACGGCGCTGTGCACCGCGGGCCGGCGCGACGCGATGACCCGCTTGGCCAGCGACTTCGGGCTGGTCAGGAAGCCCCAGCCCCAGGACATGTGCATGGTGGCGAGGGCCACGGGGATCTGGAGGCGCGCCTTGAGGGGCAGGCCCTTGCCGGCGGGGAGGGAGCCGACGGTGATCGCGGCGAGGTAGCCGCCGGGGATCACCAGGCCCCAGGGGGTCAGGGCCACGCCCACCACCAGGCCGGCCGCTATCGCGCAGACCGCGGTCGGCGGGGCGAGGTAGCGCAGGTTGATGGAACCGGAGTGGTAGCGGGCGACGACGTGGCGCCAGCGGCCGTAGTCCTTGTACTGCTTGGCCAGCGCCCGCACCGACGGGCGGGGCCGGTACGAGACCTTCAGTTCCGGCGAGAACCAGATCAGGCCGCCCGCCTCGCGGATGCGGAAGTTCAGCTCCCAGTCCTGGGCGCGGATGAACTCCTCGTTGTAGCCGCCCTGCTGCTCCAGCGCCTCGCGGCGGAAGACACCGAGGTAGACCGTCTCCGCGGGGGCCGCGTCGCCGCCGGTGTGGAAGGCCGCGTTGCCGACGCCGATCCTGGAGGTCATCGCGGCGGCGACCGCGTGCTCCCAGTCGTTCTCGCCCTCGGCGTGCATGATGCCGCCGACGTTCTGCGCGCCGGTCTCCTCCAGGAGCCGTACGGCGGTCTCGATGTAGTTCGGCGACAGCATGCCGTGGCCGTCGACGCGGACCACGATCGGATGCCGGGAGGCCTTGATCGCCGCGTTCAGCGCGGCGGGGGTGCGGCCGGTCGGGTTCGGGACGGTGTGGACGCGGGGGTCTTCGGCCACGAGCGCGGCGGCGATCTCGTCCGTGCGGTCCGTGGACGGACCGAGGGCGATCACGACCTCCATGTCGCCGCCGTACTCCTGCGCGAGGATCGCTTGGACGGCCCCGCGCAGATGCCGTTCCTCGTTGAGGACGGGCATGATCACGGATACAGCGGGGAACCGCACGTCGGGCTTGGCGTTCATAGGGCCCTCACGTTACCGCGAACGGGGGACACCGGTGCGCGCCGCCGGGGCTCCGACGCGGGATGGAGATCGTATCGGCCTACTGTGCTCACGGATCCCACGTACGGCCTCGTCCGGAGGTGTCCCTTGGCCAGCCCGCCCCGGTCCCCGGCGCGACCCCAGCGCCGCCCGCAGCCGCCCCGCCGGCTGCCGCCCCCGCCCGAGCGGCCGGTGCGCGCCCCGCGCCGACGGCGACGGCCGCGCTGGGCCGTGCGGGCGATGACCACGCTGTCGGTGGTGGTGCTGGCCTCCGCCGGCATCGGGCACGCGGTGGTCACCAGCCTGGACGCCGGCATCAGCCGGGTCGACGCCTTCAAGGACATGAAGGACCGGCCGCAGGCGGGCCACGGCATGAACATCCTGCTGGTCGGCACCGACGGCCGGGACAAGATCACCGAGCGGCAGCGGCGCGCCTTCCACCTGGGCGGACAGCCCTGTCACTGCACCGACACGATGATGATCGTGCACATCTCGGAGGACCGGGAGCGGGCCACGGTGGTGAGCCTGCCGCGCGACTCCTTCGCCGAGGTCCCCGCGCACCGGGACCGCACCACCGGCCGGCAGCTCGGCCCGCACCCGCTCAAACTGAACGCGGCGTACGCCGAGGGCGGGCCCCAGCTGACCGTGCGCACGGTCGAGAACATGACCCGGGTGAAGATCGACCACTATCTGGAGATCGACTTCACCAGCTTCATGAGGACCGTGGACGTCCTCGGCGGGGTGCGGATCTGTACGGCGACGCCGCTGAAGGACAGCTACAGCGGGCTCGACCTGGCGCCCGGCACGCACCTCATGCAGGGCGGCCAGGCGCTCCAGTACGTGCGTTCACGGCACCTCGACGGCGCCAGCGACCTGGGCCGGATGAAGCGGCAGCAGCGGTTCCTGGCCGCGCTGATCGAGAAGGCGACGTCGTCCGGGGTGCTGCTGAACCCGATGCGCTTCCGCGACGTGACCCGGGCGGTGCTCGGCTCGGTCCGCGCCGACGTGGGCTTCGGCACCGACGAACTGCTCGACCTCGGCCGTGCGATGCGGAACTTCTCGCCCTCGTCCTCGGAGTTCACGACCGTCCCGATCGGACGGATGGACTACCCGGTCAAGGGCATCGGCTCGACCCTGAAGTGGGACCCGGCCCGCTCGGCCCAGCTGTTCCAGGCGCTGCGCAACGACAAGCCGCTCACCGCGGGCCGCCCGCACCCCGCCGCCCCCGCCGCGACGCCCGTCGACACGGACCCGCGCGGCATCCGGGTCCAGGTGGCGAACGGCACCACCACGACCGGGCTGGCCAAGCGGATCGACACCGAGCTGGCGGCGACCGGCTTCGCCACCACCCATGAGCCGGTGACCGCGCCCGCCCGGCTGCCGGCCACCGTGATCGCGTACGACCCCCGCTGGGACCGCTCCGCCCGCGCCCTGGCCGCGGCCCTGCCGGGCAGTGAGCTGCGCGCGGTGCCGGGGCAGGGACCGCTGCTGAAGGTGACCGCGGGAACCGGCTTCCGGGGCGTGCGCGCGGTGCGCTTCGAGGACCCGGGGCACCCCGCCGAGGGTGCCGACGCCGTGGTGCGGGGCAACGAGGTGGTGTGCTCGGGGGACGCGTGAGCGCCCGCTCCCGGCCCCTCTCCCCTGGGCGGTCCCGCGGCCCCTCAGTCCTGGAAGCCCTCCGCCATCCGCTGCTCGCGCAGCTCGCGGATGGCGCGGCGGCGGGCCAGCCGGTGGGTGCGGCGGATCTGCGCCTCCTGGTAGCGGCGGCGGTCGCGGTCGGTCTCGGGTATCACCGGGGGCACCTGGCGCGGCTTGCCGTCGGCGTCCACGGCCGCGAAGACCAGATAGGCCGAGCCGACCTGGGTGGGCGGGTTCGACTCGTTCCACCGCTCGGCGAGGACGCGTACGCCGACCTCCATGGAGGTCCGGCCGGTCCAGTTGACCTGCGCCTTCACATGGACCAGGTCGCCGACGCGGACCGGTTCCAGGAAGGCCATCTCGTCCATGGACGCGGTGACGGCGGGGCCGCCGGAGTGCCGGCCGGCCACGGCGCCCGCCGCGTCGTCCACCAGCTTCATGATCACCCCGCCGTGCACCGTACCCAGCAGGTTGGTGTCGTTGTGGGTCATGATGTGGCTGAGCGTCGTGCGCGAGGCGGACGTGGGCTTGCCCGGAATATCCGGCTCCGCTGCTTCCGAGTCCGTGGCCTGGTCTGTCATGGGCCCTACCCTATGCCGAAGTGACATAGGCGGAATTTGTGTCAGCTTCGCAACAGCGGCGCCCTTATTTTCCGACAGGCCTTGTAAGCCATACGGCGGAGCCCTGCACACTGGTCCGCATGAATGACTGGCCCGAGGCATGGTCCGACGAGAACCGCGGCCCCCGTTACGGACGCGGCAGTGACGGCGCGCCCGAAGGCGCCCGCGCGATGCGCCAGGTGCGGCGCGGCCCGGCGGCACCGCAGTACGGGGCCGGCGTTCCGCGGCAGCCGTCGTACGCGGACGGCGGCTACGACGACGCGTACGACAGCGGCTACAACACCGGCCAGGTCTACGGCAGCCCCGGCGGCCCCGGCTCCGGCGGCGCACCGGGTCCCGACCCGCGACCCCGGCCGAACTGGGGGCGGCGGATCAAGTGGACGGCGCTCACGCTGGTGACCGTGCTGATCGTCACCTCGGTCGCGACCTACTTCTGGGCCGACTCCAAGCTGCGCCGCGAGGTCGACCTGTCCAAGGTGATCGACCGGCCGCAGTCGGGGTCGGGCACGAACTACCTGATCGTCGGCTCGGACAGCCGTGAGGGCATGTCCAAGGCGGACGAGAAGAAGCTGCACACCGGCGCCGCCGAGGGCAAGCGCACGGACTCGATGATGATCCTGCACGTCGGGGACAACGGCGACACGCTGATCTCCCTGCCGCGCGACTCGGACGTGGAGATCCCGTCGTACCAGGGCTCGACGTCGGGGAAGGTCTACCCGGCCACGGGCAGACGCGAGAAGCTGAACGCGGCGTACGCCGAGGACGGCCCGACGCTGCTGGTCCGCACGATCGAGTACAACACCGGGTTGCACATCGACCACTACGTGGAGATCGGCTTCCAGGGCTTCGCGAACATCGTGGACGCGGTCGGCGGGGTGCAGATCGACATCGACAAGGGCTTCAAGGACAAGTGGTCCGGCGCCGACTTCCAGGCCGGCAAGCAGACCCTGAACGGCCAGCAGGCGCTCGCCTTCGTCCGCACCCGGCACGCGTTCGCCGCGTCCGACCTCCAGCGGACCAAGAACCAGCAGAAGTTCCTCGCGGCCCTGGCCCACGAGGTGGCGACCCCCTCGACCGTCCTCAACCCGTTCAGGTTCTACCCGACCATGGGGGCGGGCCTGGACTCGCTGATCGTGGACAAGGACATGTCCCTGTGGAACCTGGCCTCGATGTTCTGGGCCATGAAGGGCGTCAACGGCGGCGACGGCACCTCCATGAACATGCCGATCTCCGGCTCCACCGGCGGCAACCTCGTCTGGGACAAGGCGAAGGTCAAGACCCTGGTGAACGAGCTGAACAACGACCAGAAGGTGACGGTCTCCGGCAACTAGCCGGGACGACGGCGGGACAGGGGCGGCCGGGCCGTCGCAGCGGCGGGCAGCGCCGCACGCGGCGGGACCGGCCGCCCTTCGCCGTCCGCCGCGGGACCGGCGCACGGCCGGTCGTACGCCGCTGGACGCGTACGGTACCCGCGTCCCGCGCACCGAGGACCAGCCCGACGGCTCCGGCCTCGCCCGCCGCGCGGGGCCGCCGACGCGACTGATCGCGAAGTCGGCCGGGACGGCGTCGAACTCACCGTCAGCGGCAGGGAGGACCGGGCGGTACGGCGATCTCGGCGGCCACGCCGTGCCGGCGGCCCCGGCCACATGTCCGGGGCGGCGTCCACGGCCCGGACGCGCGCTCCCCGTCCCCGTGCCGCGCGGGCGGCGGAACCCGTACCGGTACCGGCGTCCGGCACCCGGGCCCCGGCGGTGACGCGGGCCGCATCCGGCAGCCGCGGCACCGGGCGCGGCCGCCCGAAGCCCGCCCCGCCCCCCGTGGCCCGCTCGGCGGCGCCGGGGCCGCGGTCCGCCCGGACGCGATCACGTGCCCCGGGCCGCCCCCGCCCGGCGCGAGATCGAGGGCACCCGGCAGGGGTGCCCTCGGGTGACGCGGAGGCGTCCGGACTAGGCGCGGACGCCCGCCATCGCGCGGCACATCTCGGCGCAGCGGCGACACGCCTCCGCGCAGCGCATCAGCTGCGGGTCGTCGGGCATCGACATACACGCCTCGGCGGCCATGTCGCACGCCTTGGCGCACATCGCGCACATCTCGCCCGACATGGGCGAGCGGCGCATCATCATGTCGGCGCACATCCGGGTCGTCTCGGAGCAGTCCATCAGCGCGCGCATGACCTGCATCTGCGCCTGTCCGCCCTGCTGCATGCAGGAGCTCATGGTCTCCTCGCAGACGCTGTGGCAGTGCATGCACGCCTCGATGCAGTCCTGCATCTGCTTGGTCATGGCGGGCATCGTGGTACCGGGCTGGGCCATGGCTCCTCCTCGGAGCGGGGGACCCGGATCGGGTCCGTGTGCCTCCGTCCTACGTCGCCTCGCCCGGCCCCGCATGTGACCGACCGGTCGTAAGGGCCGCCCGCACGCACGGAAGGCGCCCCGCAGGACGCCTTCCGGTACCGCCCGAGGTCTACGGCAGGTTGCGCGCCATGACGATGCGCTGAACCTGGTTCGTGCCCTCGTAAATCTGGGTGATCTTGGCGTCGCGCATCATGCGCTCGACCGGGTAGTCGCGGGTGTAGCCGTAGCCGCCGAGGAGCTGGACGGCGTCGGTGGTGACCTCCATGGCGACGTCCGAGGCGAAGCACTTGGCGGCGGCGCCCAGGTAGGTGAGGTCCGAGTCGCCGCGCTCGGAGGCGGCGGCGGCCTGGTAGGTCAGGGCGCGGGCGGCGGAGATCTTCATCGACATGTCCGCGAGCATGAACTGGATGCCCTGGAAGTCGGCGATCGCCTTGCCGAACTGCTTGCGCTCCTGGACGTAGCCCTTGGCGTAGTCCAGGGCGCCCTGCGCGACACCGAGCGCCTGGGCGGCGATGGTGATGCGGGTGTGGTCCAGGGTCTTCATGGCGGTCATGAAGCCCGTGCCCTCCTCGCCGATCATGCGGTCGGCGGGGATGCGGACGTTGTCGAAGTAGACCTCGCGGGTCGGGGAGCCCTTGATGCCGAGCTTCTTCTCGGGGGCGCCGAAGGAGACGCCCTCGTCCGACTTCTCGACCACGAAGGCGGAGATGCCCTTGGAGCGCTTGGCCGGGTCGGTGACCGCCATGACCGTGTAGTACTCGGAGACGCCCGCGTTGGTGATCCAGCGCTTGACGCCGTTGAGGACCCAGTGGTCGCCGTCGCGGACCGCCTTGGTCTTCATGCCGGCCGCGTCCGAGCCCGCGTCCGGCTCGGAGAGGCAGTACGAGAACATCGCGTCGCCCTTGGCCAGCGGGCCCAGGTACTTCTTCTTCAGCTCCTCGGAGCCGGAGAGGATCACCGGGAGCGAGCCCAGCTTGTTCACCGCGGGGATCAGGGAGGAGGACACGCAGGCGCGGGCCACCTCCTCGATCACGATGACCGTGGCGAGCGCGTCGGCGCCGGCGCCGCCGTACTCCTCGGGGACGTGCACGGCGTGCATGTCGTTGGCCACCAGGGCGTCGAGCGCCTCCTGCGGGAAGCGGGCCTCCTCGTCCACCGCGGCGGCGTACGGCGCGATCTTCGCCTCGACCAGGGAGCGGACGGCGTCGCGGAGCATGTCGTGCTCCTCGGACGGGCGGTACAGGTCGAAGTCAGCCGATCCGGCCAAGGTCTCTCACGCTCCAAAGACGCAGTGATAGTGACGCATCACGGACATTACAAACGCTAATTACCGTTAAGTAACTCAAATTTTAGGCCCCTCGCCCCACCGCGCCTACGTGAGGTTGGCGACAGCGGGAAAGTTGCCCCCCGACCGGCCCGGCTATGCTCGGGCCCGCACGAGAGAATCCCCGAGCTGGAGCGCGTCCATGAGCCTGAAGATCACCGTGATCGGCACCGGGTATCTCGGCGCCACCCACGCCGCGGCCATGGCCGAGCTGGGGTTCGAGGTGCTGGGCCTGGATGTCGTACCCGAGAAGATCGCCATGCTGGAGCGTGCCGAGGCCCCCATGTACGAGCCGGGGCTCGAAGAGCTGCTGCGCCGGCACGTGGCCGGGTTCGAGGGTTCCACCGGGCGGCTCAGGTTCACCACCGACTGGGCCGAGGTCGGCGCCTTCGGCGATGTGCACTTCGTCTGCGTGAACACCCCGCAGAAGCACGGCGAGTACGCCTGCGACATGTCGTACGTCGACTCCGCGATCGCCTCCCTCGCTCCCCATCTGCATGGTCCGGCCCTGGTGGTCGGCAAGTCCACGGTGCCGGTGGGCTCGGCCGACCGGCTGGCGGCCTATCTCGCCGAGCACGCCCCGGCGGGCGGCGACGCCGAGCTGGCCTGGAACCCGGAGTTCCTGCGCGAGGGCTTCGCCGTCGAGGACACCCTGCACCCGGACCGGATCGTGGCCGGTGTGCGCAGCGAGCGGGCCGAGAAGCTGCTGCGCGAGGTGTACGCGACGCCGATGGCGGAGGGCGCCCCCCTCATCGTCACCGACTTCCCCACCGCGGAACTGGTGAAGACCGCCGCGAACTCCTTCCTCGCCACCAAGATCTCCTTCATCAACGCGATGGCGGAGGTCTGCGAGGCGGGCGGCGGCGACGTGGCCAAGCTGGCGGAGGCGATCGGGCACGACGACCGGATCGGGCGCAAGTTCCTGCGCGCCGGGATCGGCTTCGGCGGCGGCTGTCTGCCCAAGGACATCCGGGCGTTCATGGCCCGCGCCGGCGAGCTGGGCGCGGACCAGGCGCTGACCTTCCTGCGCGAGATCGACTCCATCAACATGCGCCGGCGCGGCCAGATGGTGGAGATGGCCCGCGAGGCGCTGGGCGGCGGCTCCTTCCTCGGCAAGCGGGTGGCGGTGCTCGGCGCCACCTTCAAGCCCGACTCGGACGACGTCCGCGACTCGCCCGCGCTGAACGTGGCGGGCCAGATACACCTCCAGGGCGGCCAGGTCACGGTGTACGACCCGAAGGGCATGGACAACGCCCGCAAGGTCTTCCCGACGCTGGGCTACGCCGACTCGGCCCTCGACGCGGTGCGCGGCGCGGACGTCGTGCTGCACCTGACCGAGTGGGGCGAGTTCCGCGAGCTGGACCCGGCGGAGCTGGGCGCGGTGGCGGCGGCCCGGGTGATCCTGGACGGGCGCAACGCCCTCGACCCGGAGCTGTGGCGGCGGGCCGGATGGACGTACCGGGCGATGGGGCGTCCGACCGCGTAGGACACGCACACGCACTGTCCGGCGCGACGGCGCTGGTTCGGCCGAGGCTCAGTCGGCCGAACCGGCGCCGTCCCGCATTCTGCCCCAGCTCCCTGTGTCCGAGGGCCCCAACCCGGCGCGCCTTACGCTCCCTTGGCCCGGTACCGGCGCATCTTCTCGCGGGCCCCGCACACCCGCATCGAGCACCAGCGGCCGCGCCCCGCCGGGCTGCGGTCGTAGTACGCCCAGTGGCACGTCGCGGCCTCGCACGCCTTCAGCCGGCTCCAGGTGCCGGCCACCAGCGCCTCGGCGACGGCGGCGGCGACCCGGGACAGCAGCGGCCCGTCCGCGGCCGGGGCGAGGGTCGCCGAGCCGTCCCGCTCGTCCACGGCGACGTAGAGCGGCGCGCGGGCCAGCAGCTCGCCCAGCGGGGTGACCGCCCGGTGCGGCGGGTGCCCGGCGTGGGCCAGCAGCACGGCGCGCAGCGACTCCCGCAGCTCCCGCGCCCGGGTGAGGTCCTCCTCGGCTATCCCGAAGCGCTCGCGGCCCTCCGCCGTGTCCAGCGAGTCGGCGCCGTCCGCGAGGTCCACGGTGTTGACCAGGGACTCGACCAGGGCGAGGCCCCCGGGCGCGGCCGATCTCTCACTCATGGTTGCGACGTTACCTCTTGTCCGGGAGTATGAGGTCACCGTTACCGGTTACCCGCCCTTACGGGTAACAGAAGGAGGTCGTCATGGCTCTCGCCAAGCTCGGTGTGGTGGTCCTGGACTGTCCCGACCCCGGCGCGCTGGCCGGCTTCTACGCCGGACTTCTCGGGGGCACGGTGGAGGTCGACGAGGGCGGCGACTGGGTGGAGCTGAAGGTGCCCGGCGGGCAGGCACTGGCCTTCCAGCGGGCCGAGGGGCACACCCCGCCGCAGTGGCCGCGCGCCGACGGCAACGGCCAGCAGTTCCACCTGGACCTGACCGTGCCGGACCTGGACGCGGCCCAGCAGGAGGTGCTCGGGCTGGGGGCGACGCTCTTGGACGCCGGGGAACCCGGCCGCTCCTGGCGGGTGTACGCCGACCCGGCCGGGCACCCGTTCTGCCTCTGCGCCTGCTGAACCGATCCCGAGGAGGACACATGGCATCCGTCGCCCGTCTGCGCAATGTCGTGCTCGACTGCCCCGACCCGCACGCCCTGGCCGCCTTCTACGCGGCGGTGGCCGGGGGCACGCCCGAGCCCGAGGACGACACCTGGGTCACCCTCCAGGTCCCCGGCGGCCCCCGGCTGGCCTTCCAGCGGGCCGAGGACCACACCCCGCCGCAGTGGCCCCGCGCCGACCGCGACGGCCAGCAGCTCCACCTGGACTTCGACGCGGGCAGCACCTGGGCGGAGATCGACGCGGCCCATGAGCGGGTCCTGGCGCTCGGCGCCCGCCCACTGGACCTGGGGGACCGGGAGAAGAAGGACTTCCAGGTCTACGCCGACCCGGCCGGGCATCCGTTCTGTCTGTGCCGGATCGAACACGCGTAAGCGCGTGCGCACGGCACCCGCATGAGGCAGGAAAAGGGGGCGGGGCGGCCTGATCGGCCGTCCCGCCCCCTTCCGTCCGCCCGGTGTCAGCCGTCCAGCGACTCGATCGTCGCGTTCGACGGCCCCCGCCTCGACCGCAGGTCGCGGGCCACGTCCTCCGCCGCGCCCAGCACCCGTACCGCGTTCTGCCAGGTGAGCTTGGCGAGGTCGGCCTTGGACCAGCCGCGGTCCAGCAGCTCCGCGAGCAGGTTCGGGTAGCCGGAGACGTCGCTGAGGCCGTCCGGGGTGAAGGCCGTGCCGTCGTAGTCGCCGCCGATGCCGAGGTGGTCGATGCCGGCGACCTCGCGCATGTGGTCCAGGTGGTCGGCGATGACCGGCACCGTGGCGACGGGGCGCGGGGTGCGCTCCTCGAAGGCCCGGTGGACCTTCATCGCCTCGGCGGTGGTGTCCAGGTGGTGCAGACCGTGGGCGCGCAGGTTCTCGTCGGCCGCGGCCGTCCAGTCCACGGCCGCCTGGAGCACGAACTTCGGCACGAAGGTGACCATGGCCATGCCGCCGTTGGCGGGCAGCCGCTCCAGGACGTCGTCCGGGATGTTGCGGGGGTGGTCGCAGACCGCGCGGGCCGAGGAGTGCGAGAAGACCACCGGTGCGGAGGTCGCGTCCAGCGCGTCGCGCATGGTCGACGGCGCCACGTGCGAGAGGTCGACCAGCATGCCGAGCCGGTTCATCTCGCGGACCACCTCGCGGCCGAACGCGGTCAGACCGTTCGCCTTCGGCTCGTCGGTCGCCGAGTCCGCCCAGTCCACGTTGGAGTTGTGGGTGAGCGTCATGTAGCGCACGCCGAGCGCGTACAGGCCGCGCAGGGTGCCCAGGGAGTTGGCGATGGAGTGGCCGCCCTCGGCGCCCATCAGGGAGGCGATACGGCCCTCACCGCGCGCCGCCTCCATGTCCGCGGCGGTCAGCGCGGGCGCGAGGTCCGCCTGGTAGCGGTCCAGCAGCTGCCGTACGCAGTCGATCTGCTCCAGCGTCGCGGCGACCGGGTCGGGCTGCTCGGCCGGGACGTACACCGACCAGTACTGCGCGCCGACGCCGCCGGCGCGCAGCCGAGGGATGTCGGTGTGCAGGTGCTCGTGCTGGTGGCCCGCGATGTCCAGGCGGTCCAGGTCGTAGCCCGCCTTCTCGCGCAGCGCCCAGGGCAGGTCGTTGTGCCCGTCGACCACCGGGAACTCGCGCAGCAGGGCCCGTGCCTCGTCCAGGCTCGTCACGGCGCTCACTTCCCGAAGCCGAAGCCGCCGGCGCCCTCGACCTTGGCCCGCAGCCGCTTGCCCTTCTCGGTGGCCTGGTCGTTCAGGTCGTGCTGGAAGTCGCGCATGCGGTGCAGCAGGTCCTCGTCGTGCGCGGCGAGGATGCGGGCCGCGAGCAGCCCGGCGTTGCGGGCACCGGCCACGGAGACCGTGGCGACCGGGACACCGGCCGGCATCTGCACGATCGACAGCAGGGAGTCCATGCCGTCGAGGTACTTCAGCGGCACCGGGACGCCGATGACCGGCAGCGGGGTGACGGAGGCGAGCATGCCCGGCAGATGGGCGGCGCCCCCGGCCCCGGCGATGATCACCTTGAGTCCGCGGTCGGCCGCCTGCTCACCGTACGTGATCATCTCGCGGGGCATCCGGTGCGCGGAGACGACGTCGACCTCGTAGGCGATCTCGAACTCGTCCAGGGCCTTGGCGGCGGCCTCCATGACGGGCCAGTCGGAGTCCGACCCCATGACGATGCCAACAACAGGGCTCATTCGGTGATGGTGCCTCTCAGGTAGCCGGCTGCGTGACGGGCGCGCTCCAGCACGTCGTCCAGGTCGTCGCCGTAGGTGTTGACGTGTCCGACCTTGCGGCCGGGCTTCACGTCCTTGCCGTACATGTGGATCTTGAGCTTCGGGTCGCGGGCCATGCAGTGCAGGTACGCGGAGTACATGTCCGGGTAGTCGCCGCCCAGGACGTTGACCATCACGGTCCACTTCGCGCGCGGGCGCGGGTCGCCGAGGGGCAGGTCGAGGACCGCGCGGACGTGGTTGGCGAACTGCGAGGTGATCGCGCCGTCCTGGGTCCAGTGGCCGGAGTTGTGCGGGCGCATCGCCAGCTCGTTGACGAGGACGCGGCCGTCGCGGGTCTGGAACAGCTCGACGGCGAGGTGCCCGACGACGCCCAGCTCCTTGGCGATGGTGAGGGCCATCTGCTCGGCGTGCAGCGCCAGGTCCTCGTCCAGGTCGGGGGCCGGGGCTATGACCGTGTCGCAGACGCCGTCGACCTGCCGGGACTCCACCACCGGGTAGGCGACGGCCTGGCCGTGCGGGGAGCGTACGACGTTGGCGGCCAGCTCGCGGACGTAGTCGACCTTCTCCTCCGCGAGGACCGGCACGCCCGCCCGGAACGGCTCGGCGGCCTCCTCGGCGCTCTCCACGACCCACACGCCCTTGCCGTCGTAGCCGCCGCGGACGGTCTTCAGGACGACGGGGAACCCGTCCCCCTCCGCCGCGAACCGGACGACGTCCTCCGGGTCGGCGACGATCCGGTGCCGTGGGCACGGGATGCCGATCGCGTCGAGCCGCGCCCGCATCACGCCCTTGTCCTGGGCGTGCACGAGCGCGTCCGGCCCCGGGCGCACGGGGATGCCGTCCGCCTCCAGGGCTCTGAGGTGCTCGGTGGGCACGTGCTCGTGATCGAAGGTGATCACGTCGCAGCCGCGCGCGAACTCACGCAGCGTGTCGAGGTCGCGGTAGTCGCCGACGACGACTTCGCTCACGACCTGCGCCGCGGAATCCTGAGGAGTGTCACTGAGGAGCTTGAACCTGATGCCCAACGGGATGCCCGCTTCGTGCGTCATACGCGCGAGCTGGCCCCCGCCGACCATGCCGACTACCGGGAACGTCACACCTCTAGCGTATCGGCCACCGCGGACCGGCCGGATCGCGTCCCTCCGCGACGGCCCCCGGCGTGTCCGTTCCTGCCCGCTTCCCGCCCTGTCGCCGACTCTTACCCACCGCTTTCCGGCCTCTTTCCGACCTGTTTCCCGGTCCTGGCCTGGTCCTCAGGCGTCGGGTGGTTCGCGCCGATAGCATGGCGGAGTTGACGAAAATCTACCGACGGGAGCTGCAACGCCATGGAACAGCGTTCCTCGGGGCTGCAACGGCTCGTGGGCGAGGTGGCCAAGTTCGGCGCCGTCGGCGGCGCCGGAGTCCTGGTCAATCTCGGCGTCTTCAACCTGGTCCGGCACGTCTCCAGCCTGCCGGTGGTGCGCGCCAGCGTCATCGCGACCGTCGTCGCCATCGCCTTCAACTACGTGGGCTTCCGTTACTGGACGTACCGGGACCGCGACCGCAGCGGCCGCACCAGGGAACTCACGCTCTTCCTGTTCTTCAGCGCGATCGGCCTGGTGATCGAGAACGGCGTGCTCTTCCTGGCCACCTACGGCCTCGGCTGGGACAGCCCGCTGGAGAGCAACGTCTTCAAGTTCCTCGGCATCGGCATCGCCACCCTGTTCCGGTTCTGGTCGTACCGCACCTGGGTGTTCCGCGCGCTGCCCGCGCAGGAGGCGGAGTCGATCCTGGCGGCGGAGTCCCGCCGCTCCCCCAGTGAGCCCGCGCCGAAGACGCAGCGGGTGTAGCGCTCAGCGGACCGTCGGCAGTGCCTCGTCCGGCTTGCGGGCCGGCGGTGTGCGGGAGAGGAACAGGCCGAAGACCGGGGGCTGGGCCTGGAGCAGTTCCAGGCGGCCGCCGTCCGCCTCGGCGAGGTCGCGGGCGACGGCGAGGCCGATGCCCGTGGAGTTGCGGCCGCTGATCGTCCGCTCGAAGATCCGCGCCCCGAGGTCGGCCGGCACCCCGGGTCCCTCGTCCGTGACCTCGACCACGGCCTGGTTGCCGGTGACACGGGTGCGCAGGGCGACGGTGCCGCCGCCGTGCATCAGCGAGTTCTCGATCAGCGCGGCCAGCACCTGGGCGACCGCGCCCGGGGTGCCCACGGCCTGGAGGTGCCGCTTGCCCGAGCTGACGATGGCCCGGCCCACGCCGCGGTAGGCGGGCCGCCACTCGGCGAGCTGCTGCTGGATGACCTCGTCCAGGTCGAAGGTGACGGCGGAGCCGGTGCGCGGGTCGCGGGAGTTCGTCAGCAGCCGCTCGACCACGTCGGTGAGCCGCTCGACCTGCGTCAGCGCGACGTTCGCCTCCTCCTTCACGATGTCCGGGTCGTCGGTGAGGGTGATCTCCTCCAGGCGCATGGACAGCGCGGTGAGCGGGGTGCGCAGCTGGTGGGAGGCGTCGGCGGCGAGCCGCCGCTCGGCGGTCAGCATGCGCGCGATCTTCTCGGCGGAGGAGTCCAGCACATCGGCGACCCGGTCCAGCTCGGGGACGCCGTAGCGCTTGTGCCGCGGGCGCGGGTCGCCGGAGCCCAGCCGCTCGGCGGTCTCGGCGAGGTCGGTCAGCGGGGAGGCGAGCCGGTTGGCCTGGCGCACGGCGAGCAGGACGGCCGCGACCACCGCGAGCAGCGCTACCAGGCCGATGATCAGCAGGGTGCGGCCGACCTCGCGGGTCACGGCGGAGCGCGGCTCCTGCACGGTGACCGTCTCGCCCTCCTCGCCGTGCTGGGTGGCGTGGATGACGTCGCCCACGGGCCGGGTGCCGATCTCGATCGGCTGCCGGCCGGGCATCTCGATCACCGCGTACTGCTCTTTGCTGACCGGGTTGCGCAGCGCGTCGGCGTTGACGTTCTCCGCGGCCAGGATCCGGCTGTCCACGATGCTGGCCAGCCGCACCGCCTCGGACTCCACCCGCTCCTGGGCACTGTTGGTGATCGTCCGGGTCTCGACGATCACCAGGGAGACGCCGAAGACGGCGATCACCACGAGGACGACGGCGAGGGTGGACTGGATGAGACGTCGGCGCATGTTCCGTTACCTGCGGTGATCGCTGGCCCCCGGCGCGGGGCTCAGCTCTTCTCGAAGCGGAAGCCCACGCCCCGGACCGTGGCGATGTAGCGGGGGTTGGCCGCGTCGTCGCCGAGCTTCTTGCGCAGCCAGGAGATGTGCATGTCGAGGGTCTTGGTGGAGGACCACCAGGTGGTGTCCCAGACCTCGCGCATCAGCTGGTCGCGCGTCACCACGCGGCCGGCGTCGCGCACCAGCACCCGCAGCAGGTCGAACTCCTTGGCGGTGAGCTGGAGTTCCTCGTCGCCCATCCACGCGCGGTGCGACTCGACGTCGATCCGTACGCCGTGCGTGGCCGGCGGCTGCTGCGGCTCGGCGGCACCGCGGCGCAGCAGCGCCCGTACCCGGGCGAGCAGTTCGGCGAGCCGGAAGGGCTTGGTGACGTAGTCGTCGGCGCCCGCGTCCAGGCCGACGACGGTGTCCACCTCGTCGGCGCGCGCGGTCAGGATGAGGATCGGCACGGTGTGGCCGTCGGCGCGCAGCCGGCGGGCGACCTCCAGGCCGTCCATGCCGGGCAGGCCCAGGTCGAGCACGACCAGATCGACACCGCCCTGCATCCCGGCGTCGAGCGCGGTGGGTCCGTCCTCGCGCACCTCGACCTCGTAACCTTCGCGGCGTAGGGCGCGGGCCAGCGGCTCCGAGATGGACGCGTCGTCCTCGGCGAGCAGTACACGGGTCATGAGGTGATGGTAGACCGCCCGCGTGCGGTGCTGGGGTGTGATCGGTTGCAGGGATTCTTACCTGGAGTGGCCACTGGTCCGAACCATCACCTGTGGGATGCGATCGTAGACAGGACCTTCGAAATCCGTTGTGTGGTTCCCCCGACACCTGTGATCCGTGTCTCAAGTCCTTCCATACCGGGCGGTGTCATGACGTAGAGTGACGTGAACGCCTGTAGTACACCCGGGGACCTTCGGCGGGATATCACGCTGAAGGTCCTTCTTGTGTGCGGGCCGGTCACGGCTGACCGGCCTTGAAAGGAATGACCTCTGGCCGGGCTCCGAACGCACTGACGCGTCACGGAGCGTGGATCCCGGTGGTCGCCGTCCACCGCTTCGCGATCCGGAGCGGACTCCCCCCGGGCGTTGGGGGCGGGCGGACGACCCCGCCGGTGCCGGCCGCTACCCCCACCGGGCGCGCAACGCTCCACCGCGCGTCCCGACCAGCAAGGAACGACCATGGCGTCCAGCCTGACGAAGGACTCGGTCCACCCGGGCACCCCCGGCTCCGAGAAGACCTTCTTCGGCCACCCCCGCGGCCTGGCCACTCTGTTCATGACCGAGATGTGGGAGCGGTTCTCCTACTACGGCATGCGGGCCCTGCTCCCCCTCTACCTGGTGGCCCCGGGTGGACTGCACATGAGCGCGGGCACGGCGACGGCGATCTACTCCGTGTACCTGTCGCTCGTGTACCTGCTCGCCCTGCCCGGCGGCTGGGTCGCCGACCGGCTCCTCGGCCCCCGCAAGACGGTCGCGGTCGCGGGTCTGATCATCATGCTGGGTCATCTGTGCCTGGCCCTGCCGGCGGCCGTGAGCTTCTTCGTCGGCCTGGGTCTGGTCGCCATCGGTTCCGGCCTGCTCAAGGCCAACATCTCCACGATGGTCGGCCACCTCTACGACGGCCCGAAGGACCCGCGCCGCGACGGTGGCTTCACGCTCTTCTACATCGGCATCAACCTGGGCGCGTTCGTCGCTCCGCTGGTCATCGGCACCATCGGTGAGAACGTCAACTGGCACTTCGGCTTCGCGCTGGCCGCGCTCGGCATGGCGCTGGGCCTGGTCCAGTACCTGCTCGGCGGCCGCCACCTCAGCGAGCAGAGCAAGGTCGTCCCGACGCCGATGACGGCCCAGGAGAAGTCGGCCACCCTGCGCAAGGGCCTGGTCTGGCTGGTCATCGCCGCGGTCTTCTACGGCCTCGTCGGCTTCACCGGTCACTTCACCCTCAACTGGGCGCTGATCCCGCTGACCCTCATCGGTCTCGTCGTGCCGATCCTGGTCATCGGCCGGATCCTGCGCGACAAGGACCTCGACGGCGAGGAGCGGTCGAAGGTCCGGGCGTACGTCTGGTTCTTCGTGGCCGCCGCGGTGTTCTGGATGATCTACGACCAGGGTGGTTCGACCCTGTCGCTGTTCGCGGACGCCTCCGCCAAGAACACCATCTTCGGCTGGAACTTCCCGGTCTCCTGGTACCAGTCGGTCAACCCGGTCATGATCATGGCCCTCGCGCCGGTCTTCGCCTGGCTGTGGCTCGCGCTGAACCGGCGCGGCAAGGAGCCGAGCACGATCGTGAAGTTCTCGTCCGGTCTGGTGCTGGTCGGCGCCTCCTTCTTCGTGTTCCTCGCGCCGCTGTCCATCGCGCAGGACGGTCACAAGGCCGCGGCGATGTGGCTGGTCGGCATCTACTTCCTGCAGACCGTCGGTGAGCTGACGCTGTCTCCGGTGGGCCTGTCCGTGACGACGAAGATGGCGCCGAAGAAGTACGCCTCGCAGATGATGGGCGTCTGGTTCCTCGCGGTCACCGCGGGCGACTCCGTCACCGCGCTGCTGTCGAACCCGGCGATCGGCGGGGTCAACCTCGACAAGATGGGCTTCGTGATGCTGGAGGCCGCCCTCGCGGTGGTCGCCGGTGTGGCGGTGTGGATGTACCGCGGCAAGGTCAACAAGCTGATGGGCGACGTGCGCTAGGCGCCGCGACGTGGCCGACGAGGGCCGCCGTACCCCGGGTGGGTGCGGCGGCCCTCGTGCTTCCCGCCGGTGTGCCCGGTCGCCCCAGGTGGTTCGCGGTCCGGCGGTCGCGGGTCGCCGGGGCCGTCACGCGGTGCCCCGCGCCCGGACGGGTCGGCCGACGCCGCCGTTGTCGCGGCGTGGAGGTGTAACCGCGCCGCCCGGAAGAATCGCGGTGCCCGCCGCCGGTCGGGCCTTTGGAGGCCGACGTCCCGCCCGCCCGCTCGTGCCGAGGGGGAGCCGGACGTGGGCGCCGGTCGGAGGGCGCGTGGTCGCCGTACCCGGGGCGTCGCCCCTCAGGACGCCCGGGGAGGGGGTCGAGGAGCCGTGGCGCCGGGTCTGTACGCGCGGTGTCGGCGGGGATCGCGGTGACGTCGGGCGGCCGGGCCGCCGGGAGGGTGCCGCCGCCGGTGCCGCCCGGTCCGATCGTGGCGCTCGGGCTCGTCGCGCCCTGCCCAGGTCGACGGGGCTGGAGGAGACGTCCTTCCGCCAGGACGTCGTGATCTCGCAGCCGCCGCCCGGGACTCCCTCGACACGATCGGCCGGCCCCGATTCGTTCGCCGACAGCCTTCCTGACGGAACATCGGATGGCCGCCGGGGTACGCGCACCCGAGGAAGGAAGACGCGTACAGGCCGGGGTCGCGCCGGAGGTCCGGGTGGCGGTCGCGCCGCTCCGGGGCCGGGGCGGCGCGGCGTCGTCAGGCCGGAGCGCCCAGTTCCGCCCACACCGTCTTGCCGGGGCGGTCCGGGGCGCGCAGGACACCCCAGTCCAGGCACAGGCGCTGGACGATGAACATGCCGTGACCGCCGGGGCGGCCGGCGCGGTGGGGGGTGCGGGGGGCCGGCTGGCCGGTGCCGCGGTCGGTGACCTCCAGGCGGATCACCTTGTTGTCGCAGGCGAGGGCGAGTTCGTCGGGTCCCTCGGCGTGCAGGCAGGCATTGGTGACGAGTTCGGAGACGACGAGCAGCACGTCCTCGGCGGCGGCCCGCTGGTCCGCGGTCGCGGCGGGCAGCCAGCCCCAGTCGTACAGCGCCTGCCGGGTGAAGTCGCGGGCGAGCGGGACGACGCCGCTGGCCCCCTGGAGGCCGAGTCGGCGGACCTGCCGGCCGCGTGCCGTCCCCGTGGCGTCCGCGGCGCCCGCGCCGACGCCGGCCGGCGCGTCCTCTCCCGAGGCATCGGACACCGCGGAGGCCCCGGGCGCCCCGGAAGCGCCGCTGGGCTCGTGGCCGCGGTCGCCCGGCGAGCAGGGCCGGGTGGTGCTCATCAGCGCTTCACCTCACCGAATCACCAGTTCACGATTGAAAAGTCCGGCACTCTCCGGCACCGGCCGGTCCGTCCGCGCCGGCGCCGCCGCCCGCCGCACGTCCCGTCGTCCGCACATCCGCCCCGTCCACCCGCCCGTCGGCGCCCTGTCCGCGGTCGGCCCGTCCGGGCAGGTTCCTGCCCGTTCGGGACCGCCGCACACCCTCGGATCGCTCACACCCGGGGCCCGGCGACGCCGCCTCGGCGGCGGAGGGTCGTCCGCATGTCTCCTGCCCGACCCGGGCGCCGGGACACCCCCGTCTTCCACGGGAAGCCCGGCCCCGCGGTCCGGGACGGGAAGAGCGAGGGAGCCGCTCCGCACCCGGCCGCGCCGATCGCGGGCTCAGCCGGTGCCGTCACCCTCCCCCGCCAGGGCGTCCGCCACGGAGTCGTGGACGGTGAAGACCGCCTCGGCCCCGGTGATCTCGAACACGCGGGCGACCACGGGCTGCATTCCCGCGAGATGGACGCCGCCACCGGCGGCCTCCGCCTTCAAACGGGCTCCGAGCAGGACGTTCAGCCCCGTGGAGTCACAGAACTCCAGGCGCGAGCAGTCCACCACGAGCCGCGAGAAGCCCTTGCCCAGGAGATCGTCGAGGGGCTCGCGCAACAGATCGGCGGTGTGGTGGTCGAGTTCGCCCGCCGGTGTGACCACCGCGCTGGAGCCCTCTTCACGCACCTCCACCAGAAGCCGGCCCGACTGTGCGCTGCCGACCATCCCGTGGTCCATGCCGTCTCTCTCCCGAGGTCGTGGCCGCTGATGCCCTCGAACATTACGCCTTCCCCACGCACTCCGACACCCGAACAAGCGCACATAATCGGACATAGGCGAACAGAACGCACTTGCGATCGCTCCGGCAAAGCCGATAGGGCTAGGAGGGACACCTACTTCTACACGCCGGCTTTGGAGGCGCCGCACTCCGTAGTGCACCTGATGGCTTCGGCAGCCGTATGCCGAGAACGATGGAGGACACCCATGTCACCCCGGCTCGACGCCTCGTCCACCCCGACCGCGACGTCGACACCCCCACCGGAACAACTGGATCATCCCATCGATCTCCACGACCCCTTCGAGGGACTCCCGGAGATCCCCCCGTACGACGAGATCGGCCCCGTCGACGCGCGGGCCCTGTCCAAGACCCTCTTCGAGCGCCTCGAGGTGCTGGAGGAAGGGACGCACGACTACGCGTACGTGCGCAACACCCTCGTCGAGCTGAACCTCGCGCTCGTCAAGTTCGCCGCCTCCCGCTTCCGCTCGCGCAGCGAGCCGATGGAGGACATCATCCAGGTCGGCACCATCGGCCTGATCAAGGCGATCGACCGTTTCGAGCTGGCCCGCGGCGTCGAGTTCCCCACTTTCGCGATGCCGACCATCATCGGCGAGATCAAGCGCTTCTTCCGTGACACCTCCTGGTCCGTGCGCGTACCGCGCCGGCTGCAGGAGCTGCGCCTGGACCTGGCCAAGGCCGGGGACGAGCTGGCCCAGCAGCTGGACCGCGCGCCGACGGTGACGGAGCTGGCCGAGCGCCTCGGCATCTCGGACGACGAGGTCGTCGAGGGCATGGCCGCCTCGAACGCCTACACCGCCTCCTCGCTGGACGCCCAGCCCGAGGAGGACGAGACCGAGGGCGCGCTCGCGGACCGCATCGGCTACGAGGACCACGGGATCGAGGGCATCGAGTACATCGAGTCCCTCAAGCCCCTGATCGCCGGGCTGCCCCAGCGCGACCGGAAGATCCTCTCCCTGCGCTTCGTGGCCAACATGACCCAGTCGGAGATCGGCGAGGAACTCGGCATCTCCCAGATGCACGTGTCCCGCCTGCTGTCCCGCACGCTGGTACGCCTGCGCAAGGGACTCACGGTGGAGGAATGACTCCCGGGACGACCGTCCCCCTCCGTCCCCCCACGCACCGCGGAAGCGGCCCGGATTCCTCGTCCGGGCCGCTTCGGCGTGTGCGCGCCCTGCCGGGCCGCCCTGCTCACACCACGCGCACGCCGCTCCGCCACACCCCGCGGACCAGGGGCACGCCCGGCCGGTAGGCGAGGTGGACGTGGCTCGGGGCGTCGAGGAGGGTCAGGTCGGCGCGGGCGCCGGGGACGAGGCGGCCGATGTCGGTGCGGCGCAGGGCCGCGGCACCGCCCGCCGTGGCGGACCAGACGGCCTCGTCGGGCGTCATGCCCATGTCGCGCACGGCCAGGGCGATGCAGAAGGGCACGGAGGACGTGAAGGACGAGCCCGGGTTGCAGTCCGTGGACAGGGCGACGGTGACACCCGCGTCCAGCAGCCGGCGGGCGTCCGGCCACTCGGCGCGGGTGGAGAACTCGGCGCCGGGCAGCAGCGTGGCGACCGTGTCACCGTCGGCCAGGGCGTCGACGTCGGCGTCCGTGAGGTGGGTGCAGTGGTCGGCGCTGGCCGCGTCCAGCTCCACGGCCAGCCGCACGCCGGGGCCGTAGGAGAGCTGGTTGGCGTGGATGCGCGGGTGCAGGCCCTTCGCCCTGCCCGCGGTGAGGATGGCGCGGGCCTGGTCGCCGTCGAAGGCGCCCTTCTCGCAGAACACGTCGATCCAGCGGGCGTGCGGGGCGCAGGCGTCCAGCATCTCGCCGGTGACCAGGGCGACGTAGGCCGCCGGGTCGTCGGCGTAGTCGGGGGAGACGATGTGCGCGCCGAGGTACGTCACCTCGTCGGTGTGCCTGGCCGCGATGCGCAGCGCGCGGGCCTCGTCCTCGACGGTCAGGCCGTAGCCCGACTTGGTCTCGAAGGTGGTCGTGCCCTGGCGCAGCGCCTCGGCCAGGTAGCGGGTGAGGTTGGCCTCCAGTTCCGCGTCGCTCGCGGCGCGGGTGGCGGCGACGGTGGTGCGGATGCCGCCCGCGGAGTAGGAGCGGCCGGACATCCGGGCGTTGAACTCCTGGGTGCGGTCCCCGGCGAAGACCAGGTGGGAGTGGGAGTCCACGAACCCCGGCAGCACCGCCCGGCCGCCCGCGTCGACCCGGTTGTCGGTGGCGGGTGCCCTGCTCGACTCACCGGTCCACGCGACGCGGTCGCCCTCGATGACGACGGCCGCGTCCCGGATCAGGCCGAGCGGGGAGGCGTCGCCGAGAGAGGGGTCGTTGGTGACCAGTGCGGCGATGTCGGTGATGACGGTGCTGCTGCTCATGGTGTCCTCGTGGGGGCGATCGGGGTCAGCGCAGGGCTTCGACGGCCGCGGCCAGCGCGCGGGGCACGTCCGGTACGAGCGTGTGCGCGCCGTCGCGCACGATCCGCCGGCCGCCCACGACCGTATGCCGTACGTCGGCCGCCCCCGCCGCGAACACGGCCGTCTCGGCGCCCAGCCGGGGCTCCGGGCCCGCGGTCCTGACCGAGTCCAGGGCGATCGTCGTCAGGTCGGCGAGCGCGCCCGGCTCGATCCGGCCGGCCTCGTCCCAGCCGAGGGCGGCGTGGCCGTCGGCGGTGGCGGCCCGCAGCAGGGCGGCGGCCGTCCAGTGGCCCCGGGTGCGGGTGCGCAG
Organism: Streptomyces hygroscopicus subsp. hygroscopicus; assembly: GCF_030269125.1. Classification (GTDB taxonomy): domain Bacteria; phylum Actinomycetota; class Actinomycetes; order Streptomycetales; family Streptomycetaceae; genus Streptomyces; species Streptomyces hygroscopicus_C. The sequence continues at coordinate 48,105 of NZ_BSSM01000027.1, forward strand.
CCGCTCGTTCAGCTCCATCGCGCGCGCCTCTTCGAGCAGGTCGATGACGGCGTGGCTGTCGGAGCCGAGGGAGAGCGGGGAGCCCGCCCGCTGGAGGGCGGCGGCCGGGCCGATGCCGTCGGCGAGGTCGCGTTCGGTGGTCGGGCACATGCAGGTGCCGGTGCGCGACCCGCCGAGCAGGGCGATGTCCTCGTCGGTGAGGTGGGTGTTGTGCACCCCGGTGGTGCGCGGCCCGAGGACGCCGTGGTCGGCGAGCAGCCGGGCGGGGGTGCGGCCGTGCGCGGCGAGGCAGGCGTCGTTCTCGGCGGTCTGCTCCGACAGGTGCACGTGCAGCGGGGCCCGCCGCTCCTCGGCCCAGTGGGCCACGGTCGCCAGCTGGTCGGCGGGCACGGCCCGTACGGAGTGGATCGCCGCCCCGATCCGCGCGTGATCCCGTTCCTTGAGCGCCGCGCAGCGTTCGGCCCATGCCTCCGCGCTGCCGTCGGAGAAGCGGAGCTGGTGGGTGTCGGGGGCCCGCCCGAAACCGGCCGAGAGGTAGCAGGTGTCGAGGAGGGTGATCCGGATGCCGGCCTCGGCGGCGGCCGCGATCAGTGCCTCGCCCATGGCGTTGGGGTCGGCGTAGGGGGTGCCGCCGTGGGCGTGGTGCACGTAGTGGAACTCGCCCACACAGGTGATGCCGGCCAGCGCCATCTCGGCGTACACCGCGCGGGCGAGCGCGTGGTACGTGTCCGGGGTCAGCCGGTCGGCGACGGAGTACATCACCTCGCGCCAGGTCCAGAAGGTGCCGGAGCCGATCTGGACGGTGCCGCGCAGCGCCCGGTGGAAGGCGTGGCTGTGGGCGTTCGCCAGTCCGGGCAGGGTGAGGCCGCGCAGCACCTCGGCGCCGGGCGGCGGGACGGACGCCCCGGTGCGCACGGCACCGATCCGCCCGTCCCCGGTCTCGACCAGCACCCCCGGCTCGACGCGGTCGCCGAGCCAGGCGTGCTCCAACCAGTAGGTCGCCTTGGTCACCTGCAGGCCAGCCCTTCCAGTACGTCGGCGAGCGCGCACACCCCGGCCACGCAGTCGTCCTCGGCCGCGAACTCGGCCGGGGAGTGCGAGACACCGGTGGGGTTGCGCACGAACAGCATGGCGGTGGGGATGCTCCCCGAGAGGATCCCGGCGTCGTGTCCGGCGCCGGTGCCGAGGACGGGCACCGTCAGGCCGGTGTCCCGGCCCAGGATGCGGCCGAGTTCGTCGCGCAGCGCGTGGTCGAACTCCACGACGGGGGTGAAGGACTCCCGTACGACGTCCAGGTCCACGCCGTGCGCGTCCGCGTACTCCCGGGCCGCCTTCTCGATGCCGCCGACCACCGTGTCCAGGGTCTCCTGGTCGGCGGCGCGGGAGTCGAGCCAGCCGCGCACCCGCGAGGGGATCGCGTTGACGCCGCCCGGGTCCACCGCGATCTTGCCGAAGGTGGCGACGGCACCGGCGAGTTCGGCCTCCCGGCGGGCGGCGAGCACGGTCTCCGCGTACGACAGCATCGGGTCGTGGCGGTCGGCCAGACGGGTGGTGCCGGCGTGGTTGGCCTCGCCCCGGAAGTCGAACCGCCAGCGCCCGTGCGGCCAGATGGCGCTGGCGACGCCGACCCGGTCGCCGGACAGGTCCAGGGCGCGGCCCTGTTCGACGTGCAGTTCGACGAAGGCGCCGATCCGGGCCAGCCGTTCGGGGTCGGGCCCGATGGCCTCGGGGTCGTACCCGGCGGCCTCCATGGCCCGGGGCAGGGTGATCCCGTCCCCGTCGGTGAGCCGGTGCGCGTCCTCGACCGTCAGCGCGCCCGAGGTCAGCCGCGAGCCGACGCAGGCGAGCCCGAACCGGGCCCCTTCCTCGTCGCCGAAGTTGACGATGGCGAGGGGCCGGGTGAACCGGGCCCCCTTGCGGAGCAGTTCGTCGAGCGCGGCGAAGGAGGACACCACCCCGAGGGGCCCGTCGAAGGCCCCGCCGTCCGGCACGGAGTCCAGGTGCGACCCGGTGACCACGGCGTCCCCGGCGGCCGGGTCCCCGAGCCAGGCCCACTGGTTCCCGTTCCGGTCGACCTCGTAGGCCAGCCCGCGCCCCTCGGCCTGCTGCCTGAACCAGGCCCGGCACTCGGCGTCGGGCCCGGTCCAGGCGTAGCGCCGGTACCCACCGGAGCCGGCGTCGCGGCCGACGGGGAGCAGCTCGGCCCACATCTCGTGGAAGGAGGAACCGCTCGCGACGCCGGGGCCGCCCGGCCGCGGGCGGGCGTTCCGCAGGGCGGTTCGCCCGCCCCGGTCCTGACTCACGCGCCGTCACCCTCACGCATCGGCACCCGGACGCCCCGCTCACGGGCGACGTCCTCCGCGATGTCGTACCCGGCGTCCACATGCCGGATGACGCCCGTCCCCGGGTCGTTGGTGAGCACGCGCCGGATCTTCTCGCCGCCGAGCTTCGTGCCGTCGGCCACCGTGACCTGACCGGCGTGGATGGACCGGCCCATGCCCACACCGCCGCCGTGGTGGATGGACACCCAGGACGCGCCCGAGGCCACGTTGACCATGGCGTTCAGCAGCGGCCAGTCGGCGATCGCGTCGGAGCCGTCGAGCATGGCCTCGGTCTCGCGGTACGGCGAGGCGACGGACCCGCAGTCGAGGTGGTCGCGGCCGATCGCCAGCGGTGCCGCCAGCTCGCCGGAGGCCACCATGTCGTTGAACCGCTCGCCGGCCTTGTCCCGCTCGCCGTAGCCGAGCCAGCAGATGCGCGCGGGCAGGCCCTGGAAGTGGACCCGCTCGCCGGCCATCTTGATCCAGCGCGCGAGGGACTCGTTCTCCGGGAAGAGGTCGAGGATCGCCTTGTCGGTCTTGGCGATGTCCGCCGCCTCGCCGGACAGCGCGGCCCAGCGGAAGGGGCCCTTGCCCTCGCAGAACAGCGGCCGGATGTAGGCGGGGACGAAGCCGGGGAAGGCGAAGGCCCGGTCGTAACCGGCGAGTCGGGCCTCACCGCGGATGGAGTTGCCGTAGTCGAAGACCTCGGCGCCGGCGTCCAGGAAGCCGACCATGGCCTCGACGTGCCTGGCCATGGACTCGCGGGCCCGCGTGGTGAACCCGGCCGGGTCCTTGGCGGCGGCGTCGGCCATGTCCTCGAAGGCCACGCCGACCGGCAGGTAGGCCAGGGGGTCGTGGGCGGAGGTCTGGTCGGTGACGATGTCGATGGGGGCGTTCATCGCGAGCAGCTGCGGGACCAGCTCGGCCGCGTTGCCGAGGACGCCGACGGACAGCGGGCGGCGGGCGTCGCGGGCCTCGGTCGCGAGCTGGAGGGCGTGGTCGAGGTTGTCGGCCTTGACGTCCAGGTAGCGGTGCTCGATGCGGCGGTCGATGGCACGCGGGTCGCAGTCGATGCAGATGGCGACGCCGTCGTTCATGGTGACCGCGAGCGGCTGGGCGCCGCCCATGCCGCCGAGGCCGGCGGTGAGGGTGATGGTTCCGGCCAGGGTGCCGCCGAACTTCTTCGCGGCGACGGCGGCGAAGGTCTCGTAGGTGCCCTGGAGGATGCCCTGCGTGCCGATGTAGATCCAGGAACCGGCGGTCATCTGGCCGTACATGGTCAGGCCGAGGGCCTCCAGGCGGCGGAACTCCTCCCAGTTGGCCCAGTCGCCGACCAGGTTGGAGTTGGCGATGAGGACGCGCGGCGCCCACTCGTGGGTCTGCATCACGCCGACCGGGCGGCCGGACTGGACCAGCATGGTCTCGTCCTGCTTGAGGGTGCGCAGGGTGCGCACCATCGCGTCGAAGGAGCGCCAGTCACGGGCGGCCTTGCCGGTGCCGCCGTAGACGACGAGCTTGTCGGGGTGCTCGGCCACCTCGGGGTCGAGGTTGTTCTGCAGCATGCGCAGGGCGGCCTCCTGCTGCCAGCCCAGGGCGCTGAGTTCCGTGCCGCGCGGTGCTCGTACGGGGCGGGGTCCCGACATCGTCTGCCTCCTGCTGTTGCTACGTCTATTCACATCCTGACTTCCTGAATAGAACTAGTCAATACACCGGGGCGGCCCCGTCCGCGCGTCCCGGGTGTTTGGCTGGAAGCAGCCAGCCGCCGACAGGAGGGAAGCGCTGTGGACCACGATGTCGAGGCCGAGGCGAGGGAGCGCGCCGCGCGCCGGGACGAGGCGGTGCGCGCCGCCGTGGAGCAGGGCCTGCTGGGCCCCGACGCGGCCGTGGTGGGGCTGCTCGACGTGCGGGGCATCCGGGAGTCGGCGGCGGCGCTGCGGACGGCGTTCGAGGCGGTGCTCGCGCCCGGCACCCCGGTGCTGCACGCGTTCGCGGTGAAGGCGACCCCGCTGGTGCCGGTGCTGCGGCTGCTGCACGAGGAGGGCGTCGGCGCCGAGGTGGCGAGCCCCGGCGAGCTGGCACTGGCGCGCGCGGCCGGCGTGCCGGCGGCGCGGACCGTGCTGGACTCGCCCGCCAAGACCCCGGCGGAGCTGCGCGAGGCGCTGGCACTGGGCATCGCCGTGAACGCCGACAACCCGCAGGAGCTGGACCGCCTGGACGCCCTGGTCCCCGCCCGCGGCGCGGGGGGCGCGACCGCCGCGCCCCTCCGGTCCCCGCTCGGCATCCGGGTCAACCCGCAGATCGGCGCCGGCAGCATCGGGGCGACGTCGACGGCGACCGAGACCTCGAAGTTCGGGGTGGCGCTGCGCGACGAGGGGGCCCGCGAGTGGGTCGTACGGGCGTACACGGAGCGGCCGTGGCTGACCCGGCTGCACGCGCACACCGGCTCGCAGGGCATTCCGCTGCCGCTGCTGGCACGGGGCGTGGCGGAGACGTTCGCGCTGGCGGAGGAGATCAACGCGCGGGTGGGGCGGCGGCAGGTCGACACGCTCGACATCGGCGGCGGGCTGCCGGTGAACTTCGCGGGGGAGGCGACGGCGCCGACCTACGCGCGGTACGCGCGGCTGCTGGCCGAGCAGGTGCCGGGGCTGCGCGCGGGGCGGTACGGGCTGGTGACCGAGTTCGGACGGTCGCTGCTGGCGAAGCACGGCACGGTGGTGGCGCGGGTGGAGTACGCCAAGCGCTCGGGCGGGCGGCGGATCGCGGTGACGCACGCGGGGGTGCAGGTGGCGACGCGGACCGTGTACGCGCCGGGGGCGTGGCCGCTGCGGATCGCCGCGTACGACGGGGAGGGGCGGCCCAAGCCGGGTCCCGAGGTGGTGCAGGACGTGGCGGGCCCCGCCTGCTTCTCGGGCGACCTGCTCGCCGAGGGGCGGGCGCTGCCCGCACTGGAGCAGGGGGACTACGCGGCGGCGCTGGACACGGGCGCGTACTACTTCGCGCACCACTACGCCTACAACTCCCTCGCCCGCCCCGGGATCCACGGCTTCGGGCCGGACGGCGCGGGAGGCGTCGCCTTCGCCACGGTACGGGAGCCCCAGACGGTCGCGGAGGTGGTGGCGGAGTCCGGGGGCGCGCACGCGTCGGCGCTCACCGCCCTGTGTACACCCGGGAGCCGTTGACGCGCCCCCGGTTCACTCGGACAAATGGATCAACTCCGGTGGCTCACAGGCCAGTTGGGCAACACTAGTACGCCGTAAGCATGTTCCACTGGAAAATGCCGAACAGCTCACCCCTCTCCCGCACGTTGCGTAGTGTCGGGGTCACTCATCCGGAGTCCCAGGCGGGAGGGGAGCCACGCGGTGCCCGGAATCGACGAGTGCCTGCTGGAAGCGATGCGATTGCCCGGTGCCCGGGGTGCCGCGCTGGTGGACTGGACGAGCGGCCTCGCGCTCGGCACGGTCGGGGAGGCCCCCGGCGGCGATCACGAGACGGCCGCCGCCGAGGCCGCCGAGCTGGCCCGGCTGGCCGCGGAGCACGGCACGTTCACGGCCCGGGGGGCGGACCGCCCGCCGGTGGAGGACGTGATCGTGACCAACGCGGACAGCTACCACCTGCTGCGGTTCGTGGACACGTCCTTCGACAGCAGCGTGTTCCTGCACCTGTGGCTGGGCCGCGAGGAGGGCAACCTCGCGCTCGCCCGCATACGGCTCGGCGAGATGGCCGCCCGCCTGGTGCTGGGATGACCGTGGTCCGTACGCCGCCGCCGCTGCCGGTGCGGGACAGGTCCGCCACCCGCGCGCTGTCCCCGATGCTGACCCGGCTGGCCGAGGAACGGGCCACCGGCGTCCTGGTCCGCGAGCACGGCACCCTGTACCTCGCCGAGGGCCGGGTGGTGCACGCCGAGAGTCCCCTCGCCCCGGGCCTCGACGTGCTCCTCACGGCCCACGGCACCCTGGCGACCGCCGCCTGGCAGCGGGCCGCGGCCGCGAGCGAGGGTCCGTTGCGCGCGGCCGAACTCCTCCTGGAGTCCGGGCTGTTACCGGCGGGCGCCCTGGAGCTGTGCCATCTGGACGCGCTGTACGACGCCGGGTACTTCGCCCTCGCGCCGAGCAGCACCCCGGGCCGGTTCCACTACGACGGCGCGCCCCGCACCGGGCCGCTGCCCTCGGTCCCGGTGGTCGCGCTCGAACGCGAGACCCTGCGCCGCCGGCTGCAACTGCACCGGCTGTGGCCCGACCCGGCCGCGGACACCGCCCCCTTGGTCCGCGCGCACCCGGCCGCGGCGGCGGCCCGGCCGCCCCACGGTGACCCGGCCGCCGCGACCGCCCCGGCGCCCCACGGTGACCAGGCCGCCGCGACCGCCCCGGCGCCCCACGGTGACCAGGCCACCGCGACCGCCCCGGCGCCCCACGGTGACCCGGCCACCGCGACCGCCCCGGCGCCCCACGGTGACCCGGCCTCGGGAACGGCTCCGGTGGGCCCGCAGGGCCCGGCCCGGGGCACCGCCCCGCCGGTCCACCCGGCCGCGGGCACCGCCCCGCCGGTCCACCCGGCCGCGGGCGCCGCCCGGCCGGTCCGGCCGGCCCCGGCCGCGGGCCGAGCGCCCGGACCCGGCGGGCGGGCGACGGGCCGCCGCGCCCGCCCCACCTCCGTCACCCCCCGCCAACGCGCGGTCCTGGACCTCGTGGACGGCACCCGTACCGCCGCGGACATCGCCCGGGAGCTGGGCCGGCAGGCGTTCCACACGCTGGTCGACGTCCGCAGGCTGGCCGCGGCCGGGCACCTGAGGCCCGCGGCCCCGCGGCCGCCCGCACCCACGACCCCCACGACCGCACCGGAACGGGCCCGGAACCCTCCCCCGCCCCTGCCCCCGGTCACCGACCCCGACATCGCGCTGCTGAAGAGGCTCAGGGATGCGCTGGAGGCGCTTTGAACGGCCACGCCCCGCCGAGAGGAGAGAGCTGATGGTGTCCGAGGACGACCTCCGGACCGTCCTGGAGGAGCTGCACCGGCTGCGCACCCGGGTGCCGCAGCTCACCGGCGCGCTCACGGCCGGCGTCGACGGACTCGTCGTCGCCCATGACACGCCCGGCGTCGACCCCGAGGGGCTCGCGGCGCTGACCGCGGCCGCGCTCGGCGTCGCCGTACGGGTCGCCGACGCCACCGGCAACGGCGGCCTGCGCGAACTGCTGGTGCGCGGCGAGCGCGGCTACGTCGCCACCTACGCGGCCGGCCGCAGCGCCGTACTGACCCTGCTCGCGCAGGACCGGGTCAACGTCGGCCGGCTGCATCTGGAGGGCCGCCGCTCCGGCGCCCGGATCGGCGAACTCCTGGACGCCGCCGAGGCCGCGGCCGCCGCCCGCGACGCCTCCGCACGCCAGACCTCCGCTCCCGCGCGCGCCCGGAGCACCCGGACGCCGCGCACGACCACCGCACGCACCACGACCGACAGTTGAGAGGACCCGACATGGCCAACACCGAGACCGCCCTCAAAGAGGCGCTGACCTCGATCGAGGGCGCCACCGGCGTCGCGCTCGTCGACTACACCAGCGGGATGGCGCTGGGCACGATGGGCGGCAGCAAGACCTTCGACCTGAACGTGGCCGCCGCCGGCAACACCGATGTGATCCGCGCCAAGATGCGCACGATGGAGATGCTGGGCCTCAAGAGCGAGATCGAGGACATCCTCATCACGCTCTCCGACCAGTACCACCTGATCCGCCTCCTCCAGGGGCGCGGCGGCAACGGCCTGTTCCTCTACCTGGTCCTGGACTCCACCCGCGCCAACCTGGCGATGGCCCGCCACCAGCTGAAGCGGATCGAGGAGGACCTGGAGGTCTAGGACCGCCCGGTCAGACGAGGGCCGCGGTACGGCGGCGCGCCCCGCCCGGGGCCGCGTCGCCGGCCGCGACACCCGTACCGCGCAGGCCCCTGACCGCCTTGCCCGCCGGGCGGCCGCCCCGCCGGTCGAGCCAGTCGACGCGCACCCAGAGCAGGGTCTCCAGGGCCCGTTCGCGCCGCCCGAGCCACGCCGCCTTCCACCACAGCCCGGCGCCGCACCCGGCCAGCAGCAGCCCGCCCGCGACCGGCACCACGAAGGCCGAGCCGATCGCGACGACCCAGGCCGACACGAGCCACCAGCGGTGCCCGCGGCGCCAGGCGCGCACGGTCACCGCGCGGTCCTGGAGCACGTCGTGCCTGCCCGCGCGGACGACGCCCCGGGCGAGCGCGTCGTACCGGCGCCGGCGCGCCGACGCGACCACCGCCGCGCCGACGACGAAGAGCGCGACCCCGGCGAGCACCCCGATCCGGCGCCCCGTCAGTCCCTCGGGCACGGCGCCGACTCCGGCGGCCACCACCCCGAACCACCACAGCGGGGCGGCCCCCGCCCGTACGACGACGGCCACCCGGGCCAGTCCGTGTCCTCCGCGTACTCCGCGTACTCCGCGTACTCCGCGTTCGCCGTCTTCTCTGCGTCCCGCGCGCGCCACGTCAGCCTCCCGTGTCACGAGTCCCCAGCGGTGTCTGTCCGGCGGGGACTCTAACGGGAGAACGTGAGACGAACCTGAGAGGACCGGGTTCACTCCACGAAGAGACCCCGCGCGGCGGCCTTCGCGTCGAACTCCTCCAGACGGGCCTGCGCGTCCGGCAGGTCGTCGCAGACCGCCTCCAGCAGCACCCGGCCCAGCAGCATGGGCGCGCACGCGGTGTCGAAGGCGAGACCGGTGCCGACGGCGGCGGGCAGCAGCAGGTCCGAGTACTTGGCGACGGGCGCGAAGGCGGAGTCCGCGACGGTGACGACGGTCAGGCCCACGTCCTTGGCGTAGGCGAGGGTGTCGACCACCTCGCGCGGATGCCGGGGCAGCGCGAAGCACAGCAGGGCGCTGGCGCCCGCGCGGACGGCGGCGTCGACGCGGTCCTGGATCATCGTGCCGCCCTCGTCGAGCAGGCGGACGTCCGGGTGGACCTTGGCGGCGAAGTACGCGAAGCCGTACGCCTGGGAGGCGGCGGCGCGCAGCCCGAGCACCGGCAGCGGGCGCGAGGCCGCGAGGACCCGGCCCGCCTGCCGCACCGGACGCGGATCGGCGAGCAGCTCCGCGAGGTGCCGCAGGTTCTCGATCTCGGCCTCGACGGCGAGCTGGTACTCGTTGTGCGCGCCGTTCTCCGGCGCGGGCTCGGCGGGCACGACCTCGCGCAGATGCCGGCGCAGCGCGGGATACCCGTCGAAGCCGAGGGCGACCGCGAACCGGGTCACCGACGGCTGGCTGACCCCGGCCAGTTCGGCCAGCTCCACGCTGGAGAGGAAGGGCACGTCGGCGGCGCGCCGCACCATGCTGTGCGCGATACGACGCTGGGTCGGCGTGAGCCGGTGGCCCTCGAAGAGCGCCTGCAACCGGTTGGCCGGGCTGTCGGTCCCGCTCATCACGTACTCCCCCTCGGATCCTCGACGCCCCGGGAGAGTACAGCGCCGAGGCCGTGCCGGACACGGACCGGATATTCAGACAAGGTTTCGCTGTATACCGTTATACAGCCTGGACCCGCGCGGCCGCGCCCCTCCTCCCTTCCGGCCCGGAGAAGCCGCCCCCGCGCATCGGGGACCCGGCCGACCGCACCGGAACACCGCGGCGATGCCGCGCCCCGGCGTGGAACGGGAGCCGCTCGCCTCGGACCGCTCGCCGAACGGCTGCCGGGAGTGACGACGGGCGCGGGGCACGACCGGGGTTCCGTGCGGCACCGCCCAAGGAGACGCCGCACAGGAAGACGCCGTTCAAGAGCCGGTATCGCGGCGGCGATGATCCGCCGAGGAAACGACCAAGTGTCGCTAAACAGACACCCAGAGTGATGGCACGCCTGCTTACGGTGAACACTACTGGCACGACACCGAGGAAGCGTCATGGCCACCCCCCACCGGGCCTTACGGACGCCGACCGCGCCCGCACCCCGTCCCCACCGTCCCTCCCTCGTCCCCCCGCGCGGCGCGGACGAGCCCCGGCCCGCCGCCGCGGCCGTCCTGGACGAACTCCTCGCCGGCAACGTCCGCTACGCCCGCGGCCATGCCCGGCGGCCGTACGGCCGTCCCACCGGGCGGCGGCCGCACGCGGTGGTCCTCGGCTGCGTGGACGCCCCCGCCCCGCCGGAGCTGGTCCTCGACCAGGCGCTCGGGGAGCTGCTGTGCGTCCGCACCGCCGGGCAGGTGCTGGACGAGGCCGTGCTCGGCTCCGTGCAGTACGGCGTCCAGGAACTCGGCGCACCGCTCGTGCTGGTCCTCGGACACGAGCGGTGCGCCGCGGTCGCCGCCACACTGGAGCGGCTGCGCACCGGGGCGCCGGTGCCGGCCCATCTGGAGCTGCTGGTCGAGGAGATCGCCCCGGCCGCCCGGCGCACCCGGGGCCGGCCCGGCGACTGGGCGGAGCACACCCTGCGGGCCCAGACCACATGGGTGCGGGACGCGATCAGGGCCGATCCCGCCTTCGGGGCCGCCCGGGTGGTGGCCGCGCGGCTCGACGCCGGGTCGGGGCTGGTGTCACTGCTTCCCTGAGGGGTTCGCACCACCCCTACAGGGGGGCTTTCCCCAGTGCGGCGGGGGCCCGGCGTTTTCTAGGGTGAGCACATGAGCGCACGTGACCCGCAGGACGTCGGACTCAAGGGCGACGCCGAGCTGCGGAAGGACCTCGACGCGACCGTCCGGGCCCGCAGGGACCTGGGGGACGACTACGACTCCGCCCTGGTCGAGTCCTTCCTGGAGAAGGTGGAGCAGCGGCTCGACGGCGCGGTGGACCGCCGGGTGCGGCGGCAGCTGGCAGAGCAGCAGATGGCGGCCGCGCGTGGCACCACCCGGCACCCGAACCCGGTGGACTCCTGGGGCGAGCGGTACGGGTTCGCCCTGCTCACCCTGGTCCTGGCCATCCCGCTGTCCGCCATCGCCGGCGCCCTCACGGGCCGCGCCGGCATGGTGGTCGCGTGGATCGGGATCGTCGGTGTCAACGCGGCCCAGGCGATACGCCAGCGCCCGGAGCTGCTGTCCGGGCTGCGGTCCCGGTCCGGCGGGGACGACTGACGGTCCACCGGGGGCGAGCAGCCCCGGCGGACCATGGATACCGGGAGGAATCGCGCCCCGTGACTCCTTGGCCGCCGGGCGGAGGCCGCGCCCGGGGGCTCCCTGACCGCCGAGGGATTATGCGCGGGGACCGCCGCACCCCCGTTACCGGGGGGCGGGACGACGGCGGTCCCCGCGAGGGACGCGGGCCGGGTCAGGGCCGAGCCGCGCATCCTGGGCGTCCATGGAGGTCCGGGAGCCGCTCCGGAGGTCCGTGACGCCGACACCCACTAATGTGCCGGACGCGTGTTAAGCGGGTGCTGCGCGCACGTGACGCCTTCGTACCACTTCCGCGTCGATTCGAACGGCCGCGGTCATCCCGGGTTCGCCGAGGTCACGGGCTCGCGGGCGAGGGACCGGGAACGCCGCCCGTCAGATCGGCAGGTCCCGGCCGGGACCGTCCTCGGCACCGGGCCACACCCGCTGACCGGCGGCCGATCAGCCGACGCCCCGGGGCCCGGGGCTCCGGGGCCCGGGGCTCCGGGGCCCGGGGCTCCGGGGCCCGGGGCTCCGGGGCCCGGTCGGGCGCGGAAGCCGGTGGTGCGGCCGGAGTGGGATGCCGGCTCACAGGGTGAGGCGGTCGGCCGCCGCCTGGATGGCCGTGTCCTCGGGGTCGGCGTACTGCCACTCGCACCGCCCGGGATGCCCCTTGAAGAGGGTGCAGCCCGTGGCCAGGGGGTTCGGCCTGTTCATGCAGCACTCGATGTCCTCGATCCACTGCGCGGACGCCCCGTCGCGCCAGCACACGAAGACATCGGAGTCCGGAGCCGCGCTCGCGCCGGTGCGGAGGAACGCCATGTGGTGGTCGTGCGGCACGTCTTCGAGCATGCACCGGAGCGACGGCGACGGCGCCCAGTCGATGTCCGCACGCGGGGACGGAATCTGCTGCGCGAGGGCTCGGACGGCGTCGTCCAAGCCGGTCGTGGCCTTGCATCGGAACATCGTGGGCTCCCGGGCGTGGTCGCAATGAAGGGCGGTCATGTGGCGGGACGCCGGTCCCGCTGCTGGTTGCACTGGTGGATGTAGGTCCGTACGAATGCGCAGCAGTCCTCGCAGGCGTAGGCCGGCGCGCGCTGTCCGTCGTGCTCGACCGGACCGATCCAGAAGACGTACGTGGTGTGGCGGCACAGGAGGCAGAAGCCTCGCGTCAAAGGCCGGGACCTCATGGGCGGTTGCGGTGGCGGTGCCTCGGGCACTGGCACGGCGGCCAGGCGCTGGAGAACTCCGGCGCCTTGAGGGGAGTCACCTCGTGCTCCTCGCGCACGACGTGCCGGTTCCCCTGGCGGTCCACCCGGTACACCGAAAGGGTCATCGTCAAGCCTTGATCACCCTGGCCCTGACCCCGGCCTCGACCGTCAGGATCAGCTCGTCCGCGTGGTCGAGCCCCAGGCCGTCGCGGAAGGCGAGGCGCGGCCCCCAGGCCGTCTGGATGACCTCCAGGTCGACCAGCCAACCGGCCTCGCGGAAGGCGGACTTCAGCCGGGCCAGCAGGTCGTCCGGCCTCCGCTCACGCGTCACGGGTCTCACCGGCGCGCCTGTCGGGCGCTCGTCGGCATGCTTCTGCCGCAGGACCAGCCCGTCGAGCAGCAGATCGAGGAGGGCCCGCCCCTGCCTCACGTCGCAGTCGCCCAGGCGGATGACGGACTCCCGGCTCCCGTTCGGGGCCAACGCGGCATGGAACCGGGGGAGTTCGATGGCGGCCTCGTTCAGGACCGCCGCGAGCGAGTTGGTGATCTCCGCGACCTCGACGGCCGTGCTGGTGTGGGGATGCATCGCCCAGCCTTTCTCAACCACTCCTCTGTGTAGCGGAATCGCTACCGTGCGCCTTCAGCGTGACCTAGAGTGGAAGTCCCTTCAACTGGTCAGGCTGGAACGGAAGGATGTCGAGCGTCCCTTGAACCGCAAGGAGTTGAACCCCGACGCCTCGCCTCAGGCGGCCTTCGGGGCGCGTATGCGCAGCAAGCGGGAGGCACGCGGCTGGACCCAGGAGGACCTCGCCACCCTCACTGAATATTCCAGCGTGCATATCTCGGCCATCGAAACTGGTCGGAAGCCTCCAACCCTTCGCTTTTCGCGTAGTGCTGACAGGGCATTCGGCATCTCCGACACAGCGGAGTCGTTCGAGCGCGAGTACCGCGAGATCAAGCACGGCAACCTGCTGGAGGGCTTCCCGGAGTACATCAAGTATGAGGGGAGGGCAGCGGAGATCCGGCTGTACGAGATCGGGATCGTCCCTGGGCTGCTACAGACACCGGAGTACGCACGGGTGCTGGCAAACAGCGCGGTGCGGCGAGGCGCCATCACACCCGAACAAGCGGATGAACGCGTTGCGTTCCTGGCGGAGCGGCAAGCCGCCCTGAAGCGGCCTCGCCCGCCCATGATGTTGGTGGTGATGGACGAGAGCTGCGTTCGCAGACCGGTCGGCGGCCCCAAGGTCATGAACGCTCAGCTTGATCGGCTGACTCAGTTCGCCGAACTGCCGAACACCGTGCTCCAGATCGCCCCGTATGGCATAGGGGAGCGCCGTACGTTTGACCTCCCCATGTATCTGCTGACGATGCCGGACCTGTCCGTGGTCGCATACGCGGAGTCCCAGTTGCGGGGACACGTGGATCGCGAAACGACAGCCGTACTCCCCCTGTTGTCGGCCTACCATCAGTTGCAGGCCGAAGCTCTGCCTCAGGCGGCATCGGTGGCCATGATCAATGAGGTACGAAAGGGCACCCCGTGACGACCGACTCCCCCCGCTGGTTCACGTCCTCCTACAGCAACAACGGCGGCGCCTGCGTGGAGGTTGCCGCCAACGTCCCCGGCACCGTCCCCGTCCGCGACACCAAGGACCGCGACGCCGGCACCCTCACCTTCAGCACCGACTCCTGGTCCGCGTTCGTCCAGTTCGCCTCTCGAAAGGCATCCTCGTGACGACCGACTCCCCCCGCTGGTTCACCTCCTCCTACAGCAACAACGGCGGCAACTGCGTGGAAGTCGCCACCAACGTCCCCGGCACCGTCCCCGTCCGCGACACCAAGGACCGCGACGCCGGCACCCTCACCTTCAGCACCGACTCCTGGTCCGCGTTCGTCCAGTTCGCCTCGGACCAGCGCGCCTGACACACCGCACGCAGGAACGGGCCCGTCCGAACGAATGGGAGGGGCCCGTTCCCGTACGCGGCCGGGCGGCGGCGTGCTGTCGTACTTGCGAGACGGCGTATCCGAAGGGACTCCCGCCCGTTGAACGGGTATGGCGGTCATCGCATGAAGGGGAACAGACGCCCCCAAGGCCGACATCGAAGCGGCGCTGAAAGCTCGTGTGGTCCATCCCAGCGAGCGCGGGCATGGAGGCGAGGCGCATCGACGAGTTCACACGTCAGCACAGCAGCCGCGCGTGAGTGGTGGTTCACCCTGTACCCCGAGGTGCGGCCCACTGCTGAGCAGTCCGACCGGTTCTGCGACTCGGACGTGCTCGCCGGCGGCGAGATCGGGTGGGAGCAGGACCCGAACGGCGTGTGTTTCCCCTGCACAGTGGCCGCACCCTGCTTGGAGGACGCCATGACACGGGCCGCGCGGCGACTCCGCCAGGAGACCGGGGTACACATCGCGCGCGTCGAAACCGAGATGAAGATGTTCGCCTGAAGAGGGACTCGTACGCCACGAGGACGTCTGACACGCCGCGCACGGGCACGGGCCCCCTCCCACCCGGGAAGGGGCCCGTGTCGGTCGGTTACTTGTTGCCGCCCTTGGCCAGGAAGGCCAGCAGGTCCTGGCGGCTGACCACACCCTTCGGCTTGCCCTCGACGAGGACGATCGCCGCGTCCGCCGTGCCCAGCACCTGCATCAGGTCGCCGAGCGGCTCGCCGGAGCCCACCTGGGGCAGCGGGGCGCTCATGTGCTTCTCCAGCGGGTCCTCCAGCGAGGCGCGCTTGGAGAACAGGGCGTCCAGCAGCTCACGCTCCACGACCGAACCGACGACCTCGGCGGCCATCACGTCCGGGTGACCGGCGCCCGGCTTGACGACCGGCATCTGCGAGACGCCGTACTCGCGCAGCACCTCGATGGCCTGCCCGACGGTCTCCTCCGGGTGCATGTGCACGAGCGACGGGATGGTGGCGCCGGCCTTGTCGTTCAGGACGTCGGCGACGCGGGCGCTCGGGCCCTCGTCCTCCAGGAAGCCGTAGTCGGCCATCCACTCGTCGTTGAAGATCTTCGAGAGGTAGCCGCGGCCGCTGTCCGGCAGCAGCACCACGACGACGTCGTCCGGGCCGAGACCCTCGGCGACGCGCAGCGCGGCGACCACGGCCATGCCGCAGGAGCCGCCCACCAGCAGGCCCTCCTCCTTGGCCAGGCGGCGGGTCATCTGGAAGGCGTCCTTGTCGGACACGGCCACGATCTCGTCGGCGACGGTGCGGTCGTAGGCGGTCGGCCAGAAGTCCTCACCGACGCCCTCGATCAGGTACGGCCGGCCGGAGCCGCCGGAGTAGACGGAGCCCTCCGGGTCGGCGCCGATGACCTTGACCCTGCCCTTGCTGACGTCCTTCAGGTAGCGGCCGGTACCGGAGATGGTGCCGCCGGTGCCCACACCCGCCACGAAGTGGGTGATCTCGCCCTCGGTCTGGTCCCACAGCTCCGGACCGGTGGAGTGGTAGTGCGACAGCGGGTTGTTGGGGTTGGAGTACTGGTCGGGCTTCCAGGCTCCCGGGGTCTCGCGCACCAGGCGGTCGGAGACGTTGTAGTACGAGTCCGGGTGCTCGGGGTCCACGGCGGTCGGGCAGACGACGACCTCGGCGCCGTAGGCGCGCAGCACGTTGATCTTGTCGGTGCTCACCTTGTCGGGGCACACGAAGATGCACTTGTAGCCCTTCTGCTGGGCCACGATCGCCAGGCCCACACCCGTGTTGCCGCTGGTCGGCTCCACGATGGTGCCGCCCGGCTTCAGCTCCCCGCTCTCCTCGGCGGCCTCGATCATGCGCAGGGCGATGCGGTCCTTCACGGAACCGCCCGGGTTGAAGTACTCCACCTTGGCCAGGACCGTCGCCTGGATGCCCTTGGTCACGTTGTTGAGCTTCACCAGCGGGGTGTCGCCGACGAGGCTGATCATCGAGTCGTGGAATCGCACCGTTGTCTCCGGTCGCTGCAAAAGAGGTCTTAGTGGTGCCGTCAGCCTAAAGCCCCGGGCCCGGCTCGGGCGGTCGTTCACTCCCCGTGGAGATTGGCGCACGCCCTGTACGGGGCAAGGAGTGGGTGTACGGCTACGAGGAGGTGGCGGCGACGCATGACGAACATGTCGAGGGCGCGGGTGGCCCGGCGGATCGCGGCCGGGGCGGCGTACGGCGGGGGCGGGGCCGGACTGATCGGGGCAGCCGCGGTCGGGCTGCTGCTCGCGGAGGTACGGCTGGCGCGGCGCCACGTGGGCAACGGCGGCGGCGACCGGGTGCCGGTGGCGGAGGGGACGTACGGCCGCCCGTACGTCGTTCCCGGTGAGCCCGCCCTGCGCCTGGTGATGCTCGGCGACTCCACGGCCGCGGGGCAGGGGGTGCACCGGGCGGGCCAGACGCCCGGCGCGCTGCTGGCCTCGGGGCTCGCGGCGGTGGCGGAACGCCCGGTGGAGCTGCGGAACGTGGCGTTGCCGGGTGCGCAGTCCGACGATCTGGACCGCCAGGTCTCGCTGGTGCTGTCGGCCGGGCCGCCCGCGCCGGACGTCTGCGTGATCATGGTCGGCGCGAACGACGTGACCCACCGGATGCCGCCGACGCGTTCGGTTCGGCATCTGTCGGCCGCGGTACGACGGCTGCGCACGGCCGGCGCGGAGGTGGTGGTCGGCACCTGCCCCGACCTCGGCACGATCGAACCGGTGCAGCAGCCGCTGCGCTGGCTGGCGCGGCGGGCGTCGCGGCAGCTGGCCGCGGCGCAGACGATCGGGGTGGTGGAGCAGGGGGGCCGCACGGTCTCACTGGGCGACCTGCTGGGGCCGGAGTTCGCGGCGAACCCCCGGGAGCTGTTCGGACCGGACAACTACCACCCCTCGGCCGAGGGCTACGCGACGGCGGCGATGGCCGTCCTGCCCACGGTGTGCGCGGCGCTCGGCCTGTGGCCGGCGGAGGAGGACCGGCCCGACGTCACCCGCCGCGAGGGCTTCCTCCCCGTGGCCCGCGCCGCCGCCGAGGCCGCCTCGGAGGCCGGCACGGAGGTGACGGCCGCCATTCCGACGGGCCCGCGCGGCCCCTGGGCCCTCCTGAAACGCCGCCACCGGCGCCGCGTTCCCGAGCCGGAACCGGCGACACCGTCCCCGTGAAGACCCCTCCCGGAAAAGCAAGCGCTTAGAAACTGCGGTCAGTGTCACACTCCCACACCGGTGACCTGCCAACTACGGGCAGGTAACTTCCAGACCGGCCCTGCACCAACCCGCCCGTTCACCTGGAGCCTCGATGCCCGAAGCCGTGATCGTCTCGACCGCCCGTTCCCCCATCGGCCGCGCCGGCAAGGGTTCGCTCAAGGATCTGCGCGCCGACGACCTCGCCGCCACGATCATCCAGGCCGCGCTCGCCAAGGTCCCCGAGCTGGACCCGAGGGACATCGACGACCTGATGCTCGGCTGCGGTCTGCCCGGCGGCGAGCAGGGCAACAACCTCGGCCGGATCGTCGCCGTGCAGATGGGCATGGACCACCTGCCCGGCTGCACCATCACCCGCTACTGCTCCTCCTCCCTCCAGACCTCCCGCATGGCCCTGCACGCCATCAAGGCCGGCGAGGGCGACGTCTTCATCTCGGCCGGCGTCGAGACCGTCTCCCGCTTCGCCAAGGGCAGCTCCGACAGCATCCCGGACACGCGCAACCCGCTGTTCGCCGAGGCCGAGGCCCGCACCGCGGCCGTCGCCCAGCAGGAGGGCACCACCTGGCACGACCCGCGTGAGGACGGCCTGATCCCGGACGCGTACATCGCGATGGGGCAGACCGCCGAGAACCTGGCCCGCTGGAAGGGCATCACCCGCCAGGAGATGGACGAGTTCGGCGTCCGCTCGCAGAACCTCGCCGAGCAGGCCATCGAGGCCGGCTTCTGGGAGCGCGAGATCACCCCGGTCACGCTTCCCGACGGCACCGTGATCAGCAAGGACGACGGCCCGCGCGCCGGCGTCACCATGGAGGGCGTCGCCGGTCTGAAGCCGGTCTTCCGCCCCGACGGCCTGGTCACCGCCGGCAACTGCTGCCCGCTCAACGACGGCGCCGCCGCCCTCGTCATCATGAGCGACACCAAGGCCCGCGACCTGGGCCTGACCCCGCTCGCCCGCATCGTGTCCACCGGCGTCTCCGCCCTCTCCCCCGAGATCATGGGCCTCGGCCCGGTCGAGGCGAGCAGGCAGGCGCTGCGCCGGGCCGGCCTGACCTCGGACGACATCGACCTCGTCGAGATCAACGAGGCCTTCGCCGCCCAGGTGATCCCGTCCTACCGCGAGCTGGGCTTCGACCTCGACAAGGTGAACGTCAACGGCGGCGCCATCGCCGTCGGCCACCCCTTCGGCATGACCGGCGCCCGGATCACCGGCACGCTGATCAACTCCTTGCAGTGGCACGACAAGCAGTTCGGCCTGGAGACGATGTGCGTCGGCGGCGGCCAGGGCATGGCGATGGTCATCGAGCGCCTCAGCTGACCCGGCGCATCCGCACCGACTGACCCACCGTCCGTAGCGAATCAGGCACTTCACGTCAGGGATCGGCCCAGAACCCCGGAAACCAGCGGGTTCTGGGCCTTTCTGTGATCCAATCTCCCCCAGGATGTGACCTATCTCCCCGTCCCCGACATCGGCGCAGGTCAGCACCGGACGGCACCCTGTCCGGCGCGGCCACGAAGCCAAAGAGCTGTCCGTTTCGTGACGTTACGCACTGACAGTTGGGTAGTCCGCCCTTCAAGCTGATGTAGGAAGTCGGGGGTCGACTTTGAACCTGGGAGTACGTCAGTGAGCGCCATGCCGATCGCCCTGCTGCTCACCACGGCCGCCACGGGCGCCGTGGGCGTCGCCGTCCTGCGCACCGTGCTGAAGCTGCGCCGCCAGCTCACGGAGCTGCAGGCGCAGCTCGCGGACAACCAGTCCGCCGCGATGCACGCGCTGCTGCCCCACGCCCGCACCCATGCCGACACCGAGCGGATACGGGCGGCCGTGGCCGAGGCCCTGGCGGAGGAGCGGGAGCGGGAACTCGCCGAGGCGCGTGCCTTCTGGGCCGCGCAGGAGGCCCGGGACGCCTCCGACGCGCCCTCGCTGCTCGGCCTGCCCGACCACGAGCCGTTCCTGCCGCGGCAGTCCGACTTCGCCGGCCTCGAACCGGTGGCGGAGCCGACCGCCGACGCCGACGAGTTCGCGGGGAGCGCCGGGGGAGAGTCCCCGGAACTGGCCGCGGCCCGCCGCCGCCACCCCTCCCACCCGGACTTCGTCCCGGCCCAGTCGGCCGCGGACGACCACGAGCGCACGGCCGCGACACTGGAGCACCTGGCCGACGAGCGCGTGGAGCTGTCCGACGTACGCCCCGGGCCGCTGGGCACCCTCGACGTCTACGTCTTCGCCGACGGCACCACGCTGTGCATGACGCCGGGTCACCGCGAGACGGCCGAGCGCCTCGCGCGGGCCGTGGAGGCGGGCGACGCCCCCTATCTGCTGGGCGGCTCGGGCGTCTCCGGCGCCTACACCCTCACCTTCGCGTGCGGCGCGGACATGATCTACATCCTGGCGGACCGCGTCATCGCGTCCCTGTAGCGAGACGGCGCGTCGAACCCCCGCGGGGGCCTCAGACCCCCGCCCTCCCCCGCGCCTCCTCGACGAGCCGCACCGCCTCGCCGACCTCGTCGTCGTCCCTCAGGACCAGCGCCAAGTCGTGCGCGGCCACCAGGATCTGGTCCGCCACCGCGAACATCCCCGCGTCCGGCATCTCCCGCGGCTCGGCACCCGGCTCCTCCACCGCCTGCGCCCGCCGGGACAACTCGCGGGCCAGCGCGAGGGCCTCCGCGGCGGCGCTGCGCTGCAGCCTGCTCTGCGGCGCGGCACGCAGCCGGTCGGCGAAGTGATCCACTGCTTGGGTCAGGGGCGTCGTATCAACCACGCGCCGAGCGTAACGCGCCGCACTGTTGCCAAGTGGCGAACCCTCGGGCACGGTGACGTGAAGGACCGGCTCACATCCCCTTTGCGCCCGGAGGTGCCGATGTCCCAAGTCTTCTCCGAGGAGACCCATCGCAACATGCTCGCCCGCATCCCGCACTGCACCGGTCGTGAGGTCTCCGACTGGCTGCGCACCGTCGAAGAAGGCCCCGCCCTGATCCGCTTCGAGGAGAAGGTCAGCTGGCTCCGGCACGAGTACGACCTGGCGTACGGCCACGCGAAGGCCATCGTGCACGAGTACGACCTGCGCAGGGCGGCTCGCAAGCTGCTCTGAACGCCCCGCCCCCGGACAAGCGGAGGGCCCCGGGCGAAAACCCGGGGCCCCTGCCTGAGTGAAACGCGGTACGCGCGCTAGTCGTTGTTGGTGAAGATCGCCACCAGCCGCAGCATCTCCAGGTAGATCCACACCAGGGTGACGGTGAGGCCGAAGGCGGCGAGCCAGGCCTCGCCCCGCGGCGCGCCGTACGCGATACCGTCCTCGATCTGCTTGAAGTCGAGGGTCAGGAAGAACGCGCCGAGCAGGATCGCGACGATGCCGACGAGCGCGCCGAGCGGGCCGAAGCTGCGCAGGCCGCCGTTCTCGGCGACGCCGAACAGGACCAGCAGCAGGTTGACCACCATGACGGCCACGAAGGCCATCGCGATGGCGAGACCGATGCGGGCGTAGCGCGCGGTGACGCGGATCCAGCCCGCCTTGTAGATCAGGAGGGTGGCGCCGGTGACGGCCATGGTGCCGAGCACCGCCTGGAAGGGGGCGCCCTGCCAGCGGCTGTTGTACATCTCGCTGATGACGCCGAGGAAGACGCCCTCGAAGGCCGCGTACCCGAGGATCAGCGCGGGCACCGGGGTGCGCTTGAAGTTCTGGACCATCGCCAGGACGAACGCGATCACCGCGGAGCCGACGGCCAGGCCGTAGCTCGTGGGCGAGACCGGCAGCAGGGCCCAGGCGAGGACGGCGCCGAGCGCCACGGTGCCGAGCGTCATGGCCGAGCGGACGACGACGTCGTCCATGGTCATCCGGCCGGTGGTGGCCGGGGCCTGCGGCGGGGCGCCGTACTGGACGCCCGGCTGGCCGTAGGCGCCCTGCGCGTACGGGTTCTGGGCGTGGCCGCCCTGCGCGTAGGGGTTCTGCGCGTACGGGTTGGACCCTGCGTACCCGGCCTGCGCTGCGGTGTTGAAGCCGGCGTAGCCCTGGTCGCGGCTGAACCCCCGTCGCGAGAAGACCGGGTTGCTGCTCCTCATCTCACTCCTCCATGGCTGCCTTGCGCAGCCTTGGCTCAAGCGTAATGGATTGGCAAAGGATCGATCGTGCTACCTGAGGAGGATCTTTCCCCTGCCGTGTCGACCCACACGCTACGCGGAGGAGTGCGTCCCGGCCATGGGTGATCGCCTTCCATGACGAACTTGCTACCTGGCCGAGCGCGTGGAGTGAGTGGTGCCCGGAGCCGGACTTGAACCGGAAGAGGTGAACGTGCTGACCTGGGGCTCTGGAGTCGGTGCAGCTCGGCGGCCCGTACCAGGCCCGACCAGACCGAGCCAGGCTTGACCAGGCCGGGCCAGGTGAGGGTTGGTGCGCCAACTGGCGCACGGTCTGGCGCACCTCCGGTCAAGCAGGGACGGCCAACCCGACGCAGCTACGTGGCGGACGTCACCAACTCCTGGCCAGCTGGAACCCAGGATCGCTTCCCCGTGCGCCCGATACACCTCGGGTGGGTCCTTGGGGCGCTCCGGTAGCAGACGTACACCGCTCGCGCTTCCTGTGCCCCAAGAGCGCCCCAGTGAGCCCGTTCCCGGAGGCCGCGCCTAGCCATATAAAGCAGTGGGCCCGGCGGCACGTATCGCCGCCGGGCCCACCCGCGGCCCACGACGCCAACTTGCGGAGTATGGACGAGAGTGCCGCGTCACCGCGCAGGGCGCGGCGGTCTGTTTCCTCACGCAGCGGCGTAAACCTGAAGCGCAGCAGACGTAATTTAACCGTGGACTGCCCCTCCTGGCCAGGTAAATGCAGTCCACAACCAAGACTCACCCTAAAGAGTGACAGGCGCCTTTTGGTGTAGGCCAGCAACCACCAACGCCCGTCCATCAAAGCCGAGTTGATGAACGGGCCGAGCTGACAGGGACTACCGGCCCGCGCGCCCATCTGTACGCAGCCGCCCGCACTCGGCCGCGACGTCGGTCAGCTCTCGTCGGCGTACTCGACGATCACCTGCTCTCTGTAGCCGTAGAACCGGCCGAGCAGCGCGTCGTCGTCACCCTCGGGCGGCGCCGGCCCCCCACTCGACGCGGTGACATACCTCGGGGTCCGTCGACCAGCGCACGCGGACGTCGGGAAAACCCGGGCGCCCATCGAGCGCGTCGCGCATCGCCCAGAGCACCGCTATGTCGTCGTCTACGCTCAGATGGCCGCCGCGGCGCCGTCCTCCACACGGCACCGCTATGCACCCGGCGCCGTCTACGACGAGAACGACTGCGGCTTCGAGCAGCGTCGGGTCGTCGAGCCACTCGCGGTACCAGGACGCCGCCCACTCGTCGCGCTGGTCGGGTGGCCGCAGTTCAACGGTCGGACTGGGGGATCGCTTCACGTCTGTCTCCTGAGGCAAGAGGGGGAGTCCCGTGCCCGGGGTCGGACCGGGGCAGCCGACGCGGCCGTTGATTTTCGCGAAGCGGCTGAGATCACGGGGCCTTCCGCCGGACATTCACTGCCCCCCATGTGAGGATCGCCCGCCTGAGGCGACACCGGCGGAAGGGAGGAGGCCCGGCCAGCCCGTCTCGGGGGTGCGGGCCAGCCGGGCCGGACCCAGGCGGGCTGGTCGGCCAGCCCGCCTGGGAGCTTCACGGCCCGCTCCAGGCCGGGCCCACAGGTAGCAGCGGCCCTGGTAGCTACCGTCCGGCCCGGAGCGGGGGTCTATGGGTCAGGCGGCGGTCATCTCCGCCACCCGCGCGAACTCCTTCTCCAGGTGCTCGTGGCCGAGGGCGGCCCACTCCGCGTCCAGGTCTGCGGGCTTCACGCCCTGGAGTTCCACCACCGAATAAGAGGCGACCGTCCAGGCTGCCTCCGGCGTGCCGTACTGGATCTGGTGCTGACGGTCGACCATCTGGAACGTCCCCGGGGCGTACGTATCACCGATCACCCCCCAGGCCGGGGCGTGCTCCACCCAGGCCGCTGTCCACTGCCCTCCCTTCAGCGGGCGGCAGAGCTGCACGGCGATCCCGGCGCACGGCACGCACACCGGTGGGCTCGGCGTTCGCTCCCCCTCCCGGATCGGCCCGGCCGCGCTGTGACCGATGAAGAGGAACGGGCCCTCTGGGCGGCGGGTGGCTGAGTGCAGACCTGGCACCGCATGTCCCTCATCACCCGGCGCTGACGGTACGAGTGGGTCGTTTTCAGCAGCGGGCGGCCCCGGCGGGCCTTCGGGACCACCGTCGGCCGCACCCACAGCACGCCGAACGAGTCCCGGTCGTACGGCGTCTCGCCCTTGAAGCGAAGCCCGCCACGGACCGGGTCTTGAAGGAGCTTGGGCACCGAGGTCGTTTCCAGGCTGTACCCCGCGATGTACGGCACGATCCCGGGCGGCGCCGGCGGTAACTCCGCGAACGGGGCCAGCGGGTGGGTGGGCGCGGTCGTCACGGTCCTCTTCTTTCAGGCATTGCGTCGGCGCGTCTTCGGCCGCCGGCAGGTTGGTGAGTGGCCGCCCCGGCCACCGGGGGTACGAGCGGTGGCCGGGGCTATCCCGGCGTGCCTCGCTGCCCTTTAGACGCACGCCGGGGTCTGTGGCCCGCCCCGGGCCGGGGCCCCCGCGACGAATGCGGTGGCCAGGCTGAACCAGAGCGCTCGCATCGCCGCGACCGGCCCGGGGCGGGTGTCTGAGGTGGGTCAGGCCGCCGGGCAGGCAGGGCGATCGCGTGCAACCTGGGCATGACCGCTCGTGCCGGTCGCGCTCTGTTCGTCGCGACGCGTCATGAGGTCGCACACGACTGGGAGGTGATCTGAGAGCCGCCGAGCAACGGGCGTATCCCAGACGAAGTAGTCGGTCGCCTGTACGTGGCCGGCGGTGAAGGTGTAGTCCAGGCGCCAGGGATTCGGCTCGGTGTCCCAGAAGTGCCCCACGGTAGCCGCAGCGGGGTCACCGAAGACATCTGGGGGTCCCGCCAACCGCTTTCGAGCAGGACGTGGACGGCACGCTGGTCCGTACCGCCGAACTTGCCGCTGGGCCGGACGAACCGGTACCGCGAGTGCAGGTTCTTCGGGATGACCGCCCAGTCGTCCGGCTCCCGATCCGGGGTATTCAGGTCCCCCAGGAGGACCGCCCCACCCGGCGCGCCCGGGAAAGCACCGCCGTAGTCGGTGAGCATCCGTGCCTCGCGCAGCCGGCCATCGCCGTCCGGCCAGGCGAAGTGGGTGCCGAAGGCCAGGAAGTCGCAGGAGTCGTCCACAGCGGCGCGCGGGCGGAGCCACGCCTGGATCAGCGCGTGGTGGAAAACCCCCTGACCCAGGGCGCACCAGTCGACTAGCTGGAGGACGGAGGGTTTGTACAGCAGCGTGGTGCCGTTCGGGGTGCCGGGCTCCCGGTGCACGCGCGAGCGCACCATCGCGATGGGCACCATACGCAGCGTGTTTGCCACCTGACACAGGTGCCGGTTGGTCCAGCCCGTGCACTCCTGGAGACAGAGTAGGTCGGGTTTCAGGCCGGCGAGCATGTCCGTCTGCACACGGAGGCGCGCATCGTCGCCAGCGTCCAGGCCGCCGCAGAACGTGTTGTAGGTGATGGCCCGCAGCGAGGCGGTGGCGGTCAAGGGCTCCTCCAAGAGCACGAGCAGGACGAGAGGCCGGGGCGTGTGGGCGGGGAGGGTCAGGTGACCAGGCGGGCCAGCACTACGGCGGCCACGCCCAGGAGCAGCAGCCCGTACGCGCCGGCCGCCCAGGTGACCCGCGGGTGCCGCGTGCGGATGACCCGCCAGGCATCCAGGCCGGTGCGCCCCTCGGCGCGTGCGCGGAAACCGAAGGCGCCCACGGAGATGGCCACGTACTGGACGGTCTGAACGGGCCGGGGGATCTGCTGAGTGCTCATCGGACGCTCTTCTGGAAGAGGCGGCGGGAGGTAGGGCCGGACGACAACGACGGGCAGCGCCTCGTTGTAGTAGTGGTCCATGAAGTACCGGGCAGCTCGCCGCTCGACCGCGGCGAGGCAGCTCTGGCACAGGTAGATCGGGGCGTGCTGGCCGTCGAGCCGGGCGGGCCCTACCCATGTCACGAGGAGGCCGGTCCGCTCGCACTTCCAGCAGGTGCCCGAGATCCACTCGACGAGGACGGCACGGGGCTGCGCTGTCACCTGGACCTCGTCCCGTAGGCGAGCGATCCCATGGCGACCAGGACGACACCCATGTAGACCGCCTGTGATTTGCGGGTGGCCCATATCGGAGTCTCGTCCGGCTGTACTGGGACGGGCGATTCGTAGGCGGTGGGGGCTTCCACATGGGCCCAGACCCGTTTGCCCCAGGGGAGGCGATCCGTTCCCCAGCACTGGGACACGGCGTCCACGAGGGCCAGGCCCCGGCCGTGTACCTGGTGCGCTCCCGCCACGAACAGCGCCGGCATGGTGCGGCTGAAGTCGTAGACCTCGATCCGTACCGCGTGGTCGCCGAGGCCGCGGAGCGTCACACGGAATGCCGCGCGCCGGGCGTGCAGTACGGCGTTGGTGGCGAGTTCGGAGGTCACCAGTTCGGCCCTGTCGGCGATGGCTTCCATCTGCCACTTCGCCATAGCTTCCGTCGCCAGCTGGCGTGCCTCGGCGACGGACTCCGGAACCCGGTCGAAACACTCCGTGGCCATGCGTCTACCGGCTTCGTCTTCGTACGCCCAGTCCCGCGCCTTCGCTCGCGTGGCCATGTCAGTGCTCACCCGGTTCGCTGACGAGCCGGTCCCGGCCGGCCTGGACGAGTGCCGTCACCACGTCGGTGGCCACCAGGGCGCCGGGGCGGTTCGCCTCCACGCACCAGTAGCGGCGCTGGCTCGGGTCGGTGCGGTCGGGGGTCGGCACTGCCAGGTAGTGGCCGGTGCCCATGTAGTAGGCGTCGTCGCGGGGCCGCGTCCACGCCAGGTGGTGCCCGGTACTCGTCGGCGTGAGCACGTAGTAGCTGTGCCTCAACAGGTTCGCGAAGACCGGCCCGCGCAAGGTCCGCGCCAGGTACTGGTCCACCGCGGCGGGGTCGTCGGTGCCGGCCGCGGCGTAGACCAGGGCGCCCTCGATGTAGACAACGCCCCACAGGCCGCCGCACCGCAGCAGCGCCACGCTCTCTTCACGCCACTCGCGTTGGGCCCGGCTCAGGTCGTCGGCGGCCATCAGCAGCCACTGCCGGACGGCGCGCCGCCGCTCCAGCGCTGCGTCTGCGGCGGCGCCGTTCCCGGCCTGGACGGCGAGCCCGCGCCCGCTCATAGCGTCTCGTTCGGGTGCTCGAAGTCTGCGAGACCTCGGCGCATGCCGGGGGGCTGCTCCACGGCGAGGTGGGTGGGGTCATGCAAGAGCGATGTCACGGCAGAACTCCCAGTCAGATTGTGCTCAAGCGGGCACTCTCAGCGAGGACGCCGATCAGCGTGGCCCTGCCTCGGGTGTCAGCGCCATGTCGGCGGGGTGCCAGCCGTGTGGCCCTTTCGGGTGCCATGGGCCACGCACGGGCCAGTCAAGTGCCGTACTGCCGTCTTGTGTTGCACTGATAAGGAACGGCGGTATCCCCTTCCTGTGAAGGGATCGATTCACCGCTGGACTGGTGACTGACGCCACTCAACCGATGGGGGCACCGTGCAGGAAGAACCTCCGACCTTGCTGAAGCAGCTGTGCAACCAGCAGGACATGGACGTGCCCCGGATGGTTGAGGAGTTCGCGAAGACGGCGGACCTGGTCATCGGCAAGGGTCCGAACAACCCGACCTGTAGCGAGCGAACGGCCAAGCGCTGGAGGGCGGGTGGAGTTGACCCCGCCCGCTTGCCCCCGGACACCCGTCGTGTCCTGGAGTGCATGTTCGGCCGCCGAGCCGCGGAACTGTTCGGGCCACCAGAGCGAGACGATCCCGCAGCACCCGCGTTCGACCTGGAGCACGTAATCGACATGACCGCACGCGACGCTCAGAACGACGCCAGCGCTACGGCCGCTGCGTCCGTCTCCGACACCTCCCTCGACCAACTCGCCGACGACGTGCATGCGCTCGCGCGCGAGTACGCGTCCATCGCGCCCATTCAGGCATTCCACCGCGGCCGAGAGCTCCAGCAGCAGCTCCACGACCAGCGCGACCGCACCCAGATCCCCGCACAGCAGCAGCGGCTGCTGGAACTCCTGGGCCAGACCACGGCCCTGCTCGCCACGAGCGCCTTCAACCTCGGCGCGTTCAACAGCGCACGCCGGCTCGCCCGCTCCGCCGACCTCTACGGCGAAGCCGCACGGCTCGAACCCCTGCGGGCCTACTGCGACGGCATCCTCGCCTACATCGCGTACTTCACCGGGATGCCCGGCGAGGCCGTGGCCAAGGCCCGCCGCGCCCAGACCTACGGCGGCCTCGGGGACGTCGCGCGGCGGCGCCTGCTCGCCATCGAGGCCCGCGCACACGGCTACCTCGGGGACGTCGAACCCGCGCTCCGGGCGCTCAGGCTGTCCGAGGAAGTGGAAAGCGGCGCCCGCGACAGCCTGCATGACGACGTCGGCGGCGAGTTCGGCTTCACGAGCGAACGCCTCGCCATGTCCAGCAGCTCCACCGCCCTCCTCATCCACGACGCGCCCCAGGCCGAACAGGCTGCACGGAGGGCGCTCGCCCTCATCGAGCAGCGGCCGGCCGAAGCACGGTCAGCTCACGTCCTGGGGAGCGCCGCTGCGGACCTGGCCATGGCCCGGCTCCTCGTCAATGACGTCGACGCCGCCTGCGAGGCCCTGGAGCCTGTGTGGGACATCCCCGCTGACCAGCGCGTGACCGGCGTGCTCGTGCGGGCAGGTCAGATCCAGCACTACCTGACGCGGCCGACGTTCCGGGGCGCACCGGTCTCCCGGGAGCTACGTGATCGGGTCGAGGACTTCACCCGTACCGCGACCACGCACCAGCTCACCGGCCCCACACTGCTGCAACTGGAAGCCTGATCAGTCCAGGGCCGCCAGGACCTTCGCTTCCTTCTCTGGCGCGATCCCGTGTGCCGCCCACCTCGGGTGGTCCACGGGCCGTCCATCGGCCGCAAGCCACGCCCAGGTGTCCCTGATGGTCTCGGCGAGCGGCCGAGTCCTCAGCCCCGCCGCCACCGCCCGGCTGGAGTCGACGGCCCACACGCCGGCGTGCGTACGCCACAGCGGCAGCTCAGTCCACTGCTTCACACCCTGCTCGGTCAGGAAGGCGGGGTCCACCCATACCGGCCTGCCCGCCCCGCCCGTCACGGCCAGGCACTCCCCGATGAAGTCCTCGAACGTCATGCCCTGCGGGTGGGCGACGTTGTAGCCGCCGCTTGTCTCGCTCGCCGCCTGGTCCAGGGCGAACGCGGCAACGTCCCGAACGTCCACGGGCTGGATGCGCTGCTGGGCTGGCGCTGGCGCGAGAATCCGGCCTCCCCGCTTGGCCCGCCCCAGCCACCACGGGAGCCGCCCGACGTACTCGCCGGGCCCCAGGATGACCCCAGGGCGCACCAGGACAGCCGCGTCACCGAAGACGTCCGTCACAGCTCGCTCGCCGCCGGCCTTCTGGAACCCGTAGTGCGTCGGGCTCCCGTCCGGCCCCGTGTATCCGACCGACTCGTCCGCGTCTGCCGGGCAGTCCAGCAGCGCCGACCGCTCGGTCAACGGCTCGTGGGGCCAACCCTGGTAGACGGAGACGGTTGAGATGTGCACCCAGCGCCGGACCGCCGTGTGGAGGGTGGTGGTCGCCAAGAGGACGTCCCGCGGCGCGAAGTCCGAGCTGGACGTGTCGATCACCGCATCCCACGGCCCCTGCTGCGCCAGGCGTTCCAGGTCTCTGCGGGCCGTACGGTCGCCGTGGACGGGCTGGACGCCGTCAACGTCTCGCCCGGAGCGGCCGCGGTTGAAGGTGGTGACGGACCAGCCCCGCGCGAGCGCGCCTTCCGCGATGTACTTGCCCAAGAACCAGGTGCCGCCGATCAGCAGAATTCGCATGCGCCGATCCTGCACCACTCCGCCCGGGGGCACCTACAGAACTGCGAGGACGCCATGGCGGCGCCTCGTGCTGGCTCGCTGGCCGTGACGGTTTCCGCTGTGGCGAGCGCCGCGCAGCTCCTACCGGGCGCTCACGTAGCGGACGGTGCTGCCGTACCGCGCGACCACCGGGTCCATGCACCACTGGCACAGCGGGCGCCCGCCGGCGCCGTACTTGTGGGTGGGCCGCTGGCATCCGGCGCACGGGCCGACCATGCCGGGCGCTCGCGCGGCCGAGGGGTCCGGCTCCGTCACCGGGGGCGGGGGGCTGGTCACGTCGCTCATCGTGTCCTCAGTTCTCGGTAGCAGGACGACCCCCCACCGGTCGAACAGAATAGAACATCACCAGTTCGTGGCGAGTGTCAGACCTGGCCCCTAACGTGGCGGTATGCCCACGCCCTCCCCGTGCTGCGGGCGCGCCTGCCTGTCCGCAGACGTCATCAACGACGCGATCCGGCGCCTCATGTCCCGGCCTGCCGACAAGGCCCGGACGGCGGAGTACCAGCGGCTGCTGGAGCAGTGGGCCGACACCTGCCCCCGGGAAGACCACTGCTGGACGACCGCCGCCTGAACATGGGCGCGCCCCGTCCCGGTTTTCCACGCCGGGACGGGGCGGCCGGGCTGCTGTACGGGCCGACGCGGATCGAGGGCGTCCGCGAGTTCGCGGCCCGCACCGGTGCGCTGGTCGCCTGACGTGAAGAAGCCGCCCGCCTGATTCCCCCGTGGCGGGCGGGCCGTGTCCGTGTGCAGAGATCAAGGTCAGCTGCGGCGACGCAAAATGGGCTGGGCGACTTCGGCGAGGCGCCCACGTCCGCCCAGCCGACCCGCCAACTGCGAGCTGCGCCGGTACCGGGCCGGGCAGGGCGGCTGGATACGTCCGTCAGTAGTCGGTGAGATCCACGATCACGTCGCAGTGCGGATCGTCGGAAGGCTGGTGCAGATGCTCGTTCGCCAGGAACGCCGGGGAGACCAGGGAGCCGAGCAGGCCGGGCCCCGTGTGGCTGATCAGTACGTCCGCACCGTATGTGCGGTCTCGCTCGGGTGAACGGAAGTAGAGGCGCATCCGATCGTTGCCCGTGATGACCGCGCCGATGAACAGCGGCTTCCACGACACGTGCGTGGTGACGAAGGAGCGCACGAGATCGAGCAGGCGCGCTGTGGCCGCCTGCTCGGTCTCTGGTTCAGGAGAATTCACGCTTGGCCCATGCCGGACACTTGTTCCCTGGTTGGTTGTGGCAGTACGCCGTGATGACGCCGATCTTCTGACCGCGCCCGGCATCGTAGCGGCCGTCCGTGCTCTTCTGCGTGTACTGCACGACGACCGTGAACTTCACCTGCCGCGGCCTCGGCACGCCCGTCTCGAACTCGATCCCGTCGTACTCCAGGTGCCCGTGGTGGTCGTCGCGGTCCACGCGGCCGTGGAGGGCTGAGTACAGGGTGGAGCACTTCTTGATGTTGTGGCGGCCGGTGAAGTGGTACCAGCTCAGTTCCGAGTTCCCGTAGCGGGTGACGATGTTCCTGCCGTCCGGGTCCTTCGTCTGGCACTTGACCCGCTTGTCCCACGGATGCGGTTGGGCGGGCATCGGAACAGCACTGGCAGCCCCCGACGCCAGCGAAGCCGCTAACCTCGCCGTTTCACTTGGGTACGCCTGGCTTTGGGGCGGAAACACGAAAGTGCCTTCCTGACCTGGGACGATGAACCTTGCTGAGGGGTTCTGTCGGTCCAGGCGGAGGGCACTTTCTACGTGCAGGGTATCGGGTTGCGTCCCAAGGTCCATGTCAGTGCCGATGGTTCGGAGGTGGTCGGGCATGCCGGGGCGCGGTTGCTGGCGGATCTCGCTGACGCCACCGGGCTGACCGCCGCGTACTCCGCCGCTCTCAGGCCGCTTCGGCCGCGCGGGACCGGGCATGATCCGGGCCGGGTCGCCATAGATCTTGCGGTGATGCTCGCCGACGGTGGTGAGGTGATCGCGGATCTGGCCGTGCTGCGGGACCAGGCAGGGGTGTTCGGCCCGGTCGCCTCCACGCCCACGGCTTGGCGGTTGCTCGCCGACACCGACGAGGCTGCACTCGCTTCGCTGCGGACGGCCCGCGCCTCGGCCCGGGAAGTCGCCTGGATGCAGGCCGCCGAAACCAGCGAGGGCATACCTGCTGCTCGGGCCGGCGGACGAGAACTTCCCGGCCTGGTTCTGGACCTCGACGCCACGCTGATCACCTGCCACTCCGAGAAAGAGCAGGCCGCACCCACCTACAAGGGCGGCTTCGGCTTCCACCCGCTGCTGTGTTTCCTCGCGAACACCGGCGAGGCCGTGTCGGGGCGGCTGCGGCCCGGTAACTCCGGAGCCAACACTGCCGCCGACCACATCACGGTGCTCGACCAGGCCCTCGCGCAGATCCCCGACGCTCACCGGCACGGCACCGACATCCTCATCCGTGCCGACAGCGCCGGATCCGCGAAAGCCTTCCTCGCTCACGTCCGCGACCTGCGGAAACGAGGAATCCGTACCTTCTATTCAGTCGGATACGCCATCACCGAGCCGGTCCGCCGAGCTGTCCGGACCATGCCCGACCGCCTCTGGCATCCCGCCCTGGACCAGGACGGGACGCTGCGTGACGGTGCCGAGGTCGCCGAGCTGACCGGAATGGTCGACCTGGCCGGCTATCCGACCGGCACCCGCATCATTGTGCGCCGCGAGCGGCCGCACCCCGGAGCCCAGCTGTCCCTGTTCGATCAGGACGAGGGCCTGCGCCATCAGGTGTTCCTCACCGACACGCCATACTCCGGGGGCGGATCCGCCCAGTTCCTGGAGGTCCGTCACCGCGGACATGCCAGCGTTGAGGACCACATCCGGTGCGGCAAGACCACTGGCTTCGGCCGCTTCCCCTCCCGCGACTTCAACGTCAACGCCGTCTGGCTCGAACTCAGCCTCGCGGCCATCGATCTGCTGGCCTGGACGCGCGTCCTGCTGCTGGACGGGGAGCTGGCCACTGCCGAGCCGAAGAAGCTCCGCTACCGGCTGCTGCACGTCGCCGCCCGCCTCACCCGCCGCGGCCGACGCCTGCGCTTGCGGATATCGGCGACCTGGCCCTGGAAAACCGAACTGGCCACGGCCTTCCATCGCCTCGCCGCACTGCCCCGTCCCGCCGGCTGACCGGCAGGCCCCTGACCGCCCACGACCCGAAAGACCTTGGAGAACCCGACCACCGCGCCGGGTCTCCACCATGCCCGAACACCGAAAACACGTCAGCCACCCGGCAGTTCCCCCTCAACGACGCCTCATCACCCCAACCGAAACGGCGAGGCTAACGTCATGGCGGCAGTGAGCGTCACGATCTTCTTCATGAAGGTGAGCACATCACCAGCTACACAACACACAACAGGCACCTTCCGGACAAATGCCCGGTAGGCTCCTCGTTGCGGAGTCAGCGGCCGACGCGGGTGGCCCTGGCGAGGACCTGCCGCCACTGCACCACGGTCTTGCTGGGCAGGCAGGCGGTACGGATGCCGTGGCCGCCGATCACGGCCTGGATGGTGAAGGGGGCGAGGACGTCGCCCAAGGCGGCGGCAAGGTCGGCGCTGCAGCGCGAGGTGCTCGTGCGCAGGGACGGTGCCGTGGACGAGATGGAGCAGCCGAAGCGGTTCTTCGTCCGCCTGGTCCGGGTCGCTGACCTGGGTGCTCTTGTCGGTCTGGACGAGCTCGGCGAGGCCTGCGCGAGGTTCGTCCACAGGCTGCGGCTGGTGGGCGTCCATCCCCTGGCTCAGGGGGCCGAACGCCTCGGTGAACCCGCCGACAACGAGGTGGCGGGGCGCCTTGGCGCGGTACTCGAACCAGAGCCCGGCCGAGCCGCTGCCCAGGGCTGTCCGCACCCGTGCCCCGGGCAGTGTCCGAACGGTGTCCCGCACTGGTCGGCTCGTTTCCGGTTCCACCAGTGGGCGTCAGTTCGTTTTGAGGGGCTGCCCGCCTGCGTCGTACACCCGCCCAGTCACGGCGTTCACCCGGTACATATCAATCGGTGCCTGCTCCTGCGAATCATCGCTCTTTCCATTACTGGGCCATGTCACGTTCACAAGCCAGTTCGGCTGCCAAGCACCGTCTTGCTCGACCGCTTTTACGGTAACTGCTTTGGTGTGGAATCCTGCGCCAGTGTTTCCATTGGCTTGGAGTTGTACCGCTACTGCCTTGTTTACTTCCTTTTCGGCCTGCCTTGCGTCAAGCTTGGCTTCGGGAAGCTTGACCCGGGTCGGACCGAGGGTGACGTCAATCTGCGATACATGCCCGTCTCTGTCCACCTGGACGTCCAGCATCCTGGGCATCAGAACATGGTTTTGTTTCCATCTCCAGCTCGTGATCCAGCCGAATTCGGCCTTTGTGCCCACAGCGGACGTTTCGCTCATGGTCGCACTCATCGCCCACGGATACTGTCGCTGGGCGTACGACTTCGCGATTCGAGAGGCTGCCACATCGGTAGACGGGGCTGTCGTACCGTCCACTGGGTATCCCAGAGCGGTGGGCTGGTCGCTGTTCTCCAGCTGTACGTTCAGGTGCTTCTTGTCAGGCCAGGAAAGGGTGCCGTTGCCGAAGTCTTCGGAGTGCCCCTCTCCGCGGCTGTACAGGTTGAAGATGATATTGGTGCATGCGGCGCCCACGCACGGCTGCTCGTACTGCTGGCCGATCTTGTAGCGGTCACCGAACGCCTCCTTGACAGCAGCCGCAACAGCTTGTTTCTGGTCGGAACTTGCGTCGACGAGGGTGCTGCCATCCACGTTCGTGAAGTTGAGCATCGGACGCGCCACTCCCGAGCCCACGAGGAGCAGCGCCGCGAAAGTGATCAGGGCACCCTTGGTGCCCGCCTGCCAGGCGAGCGAGTGGCGGATTGTGAGCACAACCGCGACAGCAGCCAGCCCGATCAACCCGCCGATGATGTTCATCTCGGCGTCTGAGCTGTCACACACGCGCCCCAGGCCGTTGACGGTGGCCTGGGTGAATTCGATGGCCAGGGGCAGCGCGATGACGCCGACGAGGACAGGCGGCGGACGGCGGGCAGCCAAAAGTGCGCAGGCGCCGACGGGCACCATCATGGCGAGGTTCCACAACCCTTGCGTGGTGTGGAAGGGTTCGGCGAATTGGTGGTTGAGGACGCACACGCCGCTGGCCGGGCCGCTCCCCATGAAAGTGACACCGAGCACGCCGGTGAGGGTGAAGGCGAGCGCGGCCCACCATGCCCCGTAAGGGTTTCCCCGTTTGCGGACGAGCGTCCATGCTGCGCCGCCGAGAACGAGGCCGATCAGTGTGCATACGGCCAGATAGCCGACATGGTGTTGAAAGATGGCGGAAAACACGGCGCGGTTCCTTGCGTGGTTATATCGGGGAGTGCGGGACCGGAAGAGGGAAGGCCCCGCCTTGGTAGACGGGGCCTGCGGGGCTGTGGTTTCAGCAGTGCGAGGTAGGCGTCTGGTACGAGCCGCCGGAGTACTTAAGCAGGCCTATGGTGTTGGTGCAGTAGGCGCTCGCCGACAGCGACCACGTCGCGGACTTCGTCTGGCCCGAACTGATGGAGATGGCGCTGGCGTAGTGGCTGGTCCCCGAGCGCGAGTAACCAAGCTGGGCGGAGATGGTGGACCCGCCCTGCTTGTCGTACGTAGTGCTGACGACGCCGCTGGAACTCTGGTGGACAACCAGCACCCCGTTGGACAGCGACGTGCACCGCTCCATGGGCTCGTTGGTAACGGTGTAGCCGGAGTTGTCGCAGTAGACGCTGGCCGAGGCGATCGGCGCGCTGAACATGACCGATCCAGCGGCGATGGCAACAGCGGTGAGAACGGCGTTGGCTCTGCGGCGCATTAAATTCTCCCTTAGATGTCGCGCGCATGTCAGTGCTGCATGTGAAGAACACTGGCGCAGGAGGAAAACGTTGTGACCATCTGATCACGCAGTGATTGTCAGATGGAGATCGTTTCTGGTCATATGCCCCGCAAAGAACAGGCCGCACCAGGAGCAGCATGCCCGTCGCGCGGCGGTCCGCCGGACGATCTCCCACGCGTGCGTCCCGGCCGACGGGATGTAGCGCCGCCGGCCGTGCGTGCCCTCGGGCATGCCGCACCAGCGGCACCCGGAGGGCACCGGCGGATGCCCGTCGGGGAACCGGATCGGCCCCCGGCGCAGGCCGGTCGATGGGGCGCGGGTCACCAGGGTCACGAACCGCTCCCCTGCCCCCGCTTGGCCCATTCCTCGGCGACGACTTTCTCCGAGGTGCACACGGCCATCTGGAACAGCATCAGCAGTCCGTCGACCAACTCGCTGCCGCCCGGCGAGCGCTCGTACAGGGCGGTGAACATGGCTTCGGCGTGCGCCCGGTCGCGGTTCGCCCAGGCGGTGGTGAACTGGCCGGCGAACCGCAGGTGCGGCGGCAAGACATCGGCCGACGCCCACTCGCCGGTCTCGGTGTTCTGGACCGGCATCCCGAACACGGTGCCGGGCTCCTGGTCGCGGCGCGCGATGTACGACGCGGCCTCGGCGAGCATGCACGCCAGCGCGTACGCGCTCCCCCAGTCGGCCGCGATCAGCGGCACGATCAGGTCGACGCCGCTCTCCAAGTCGCCCCTCACGCCCATCGCCAGCGCCTCGCCGACGATCCGGGGCCCTTCGGCCTGTGCAGTCGGTGTCACGTCAGTCCTCTCGCGGCCACGTGGTGCCGTCGCCGTCGTCGTGGTCTTCTTCGTGGTCCGGTTCGAGCTCGCAGAACACCTCGCGCCCGACCGAGTTGTGGTTCATCTCGTCGCAGACCGGACCGGTGCGGACCGGCCGGTCGTCCCAGCCGTCGCGGGCCGCACCCTCGGCCTCGCGACACCGGCGGGTCTCCCAGCCCTTCGCCGCGGCTGCCTGCCGGGCGGCGACCGCCTCGGGCCGGTTCCGGCGCGCGGCGCGGGCCTCCTCCCGGCGGCGCCGGCGCTCGTCCGCCGCCGCCTGCGCGGCAGCAGCCAGGCCGGTGAACAGGGCGCTCACCGCGTCCTCACGCCGGGTCGGGTCGTGTGCCGCCTGGTCGAACAGCTCGGCCGCCACGCTGGGCTTCACGCGGACTCCTGCAGCAAGCCGATGTCGTTGCGGCACCGCAACGGCGCCCGGGTCACCGTCTGCGCCCCGTACCGGCGTACGGCCTCGTCCTGGCCCAGCTCGGCGACCGCGCGGGCCACCGTGTGCAGCGGCACCGCCTCGGTGACGCCGCCGGTCTCCCCGCGGCGGCGGTTCGTCGCGCAGAACAGGCACTCACCGTCGGCAGCCGGGTCCACCGGCGCGTTCGGGTGCTGCGGGCACCGGCGCGCCAGCGACGCCCGTGCCACGACGAGGAGCCGCCGGGCAGCGTCCATCTCGTCCCGGATCTCGTCCAGGTCCTCGGGGGCGGGCTGCAAGGCGATCAGGTGCTCACCTCGCTCGCCCAGGGCGCGCAGCGCCTCGCCCAGCTCGGTTACTTTCTCGGTCATGCGGTCACTGCCTCCTGGTGGGCGGCGAACTGGCAGTCCTGGCAGGTCTGGTCAGTCCGCGACTTGAAGTCACGGCCGCAGCCGCAGATTCGGGTCGGGGCGAGCGGGTCCTCGGGCTTCCACTGGAACGGCGGCCGCGCAGGCTCGGCGGGCTCGGCCGCCGGGGGCACAGCGGTCAGGAGCGGCGGCTGGATGGTCCGTTGGCGGGACGTGGCGCCCCGGCGGCGCTGACCGGGCACCGGGTCGAGGTGCTTGCAGCCAGCGCAGCGACTGCGGCCCGGCCGCGTCAGCGGTGTCCGGCAGTCCTCGCACCGGCCGTACGGCAACTCGCCTTCGTGCTGGTTCGCGGGCTGGTCGGCCGGTGCGTCGAGCAGATGCAGGGCCTCGGGCGGCATGACCGTCCGCATGGCCTGGATCAGCCGCAGGTCGCAGTGGCAGAAAACTGCGGGCTGCTGACCGAACTTCTGGTGCGGCAGGCGGGAAATGTTGTCGCGGAGCCACCGGTCGCTCGTGAGCGCGAGTGCGGCGGCCGCCTGCTCGTAGGTCAGGTTCCTCACCTCGACGCAGGTGCAGTGCCTCCGCGTCCAGGCGGTCATCCGGCGGCCTGCTTCCGGGACTTGGCGGGTGTCCGGGCGTCGTCCGCGACCAGGTCGTCCAGGGGGATGCCGTACGCGGCCTTGATGGCGAGCAGCGTTTTCAGCGACGGCGCAGTGGTCCCGGTGAGAAGCCGGGACACGGTGGACTGCCGGAGCTTCAGGCGCCGGGCGATCTGGGCGTGCGTCCTGTCGCCGGCCTCCTCGGCGCGGTCGGTGACGGTCTTGCCGTGCAGCGTGGGCATGCACACCTCCTCTCGTCTTGCATGCGTGCAAGAGTTGCTTGCATGCGTGACATTAACCCCTAGCTTGCATGCATGCAAGCTCTTTCTGGCTGCATGCATGCGCGCTACCCTGCCAGGATGCGGAGTATGGAAAGACACCCCACGGCACGCCCCGACGAGCCGCCAAGCCGGAACACCGCCAAGGAATTCGGCATACTGATCCGGCAGCTGGCCACCGCAGCCGGCTACGACCTCACTCCCGGAAAGGGCGGCAGGATCGCCCTCGCGCGGGCGACCGGTATGAGCGAGTCCGCCGTGGGCCGCATGATCAACGGCGTCACCCTGCCGATGCCCAACCAATTCGAGCAGATCGCCAAAGTCCTCAAGACGGACGTACGCAACCTTCTGGTCGCAGCAGAAGTCATCTCCCGCGAAGCATGGCCCGAAGGTGTCATTCCGGATGTACGCTCAGCTACTGAGCAGTCACAACAGTCTCCTGAGGCGTTCGCGGACGCATGGGGCATCACCGACCCCGTGATCCGACAGACGATGATCGCCTCCATCGAGCTGGCGATCAGGCTGCAACGAGCCCAGGACACAGAGCACTCGTCGGCGCAGACGGGGGCGCCGTAGCAAGGGGGACATATGCCGGGAAGGGCGATCATCGCATCCGTCAGTGGCCTGGCAGCCGGGGCCGCCGCCACCCTCCTGGTCACTGACGAGGGGCCCGGGAACGGCATCAGCGGCGCCTTACTCCTACTGGGGGGAGGGCTGGCCGCACTGACCGCCGCAACGACGGTCGCCCTGACGGCCATTCGCCACTGGCTCAACGCGCACGCCGAACACACCCGGCAGACAGCCCAGCAGATCGCTGTCGAGCGGAGCGTATTCATCGAGGCAAGCGGGCAGCGCGCTCGCGAACTAGCTGACCGCGAAGAGCGGTTGCATCAGCGAGCAGAACAGGCCAGCGCCTACGTGATGGGGATCGCCCGCCGCCTGGACGAAGCACTCGCGGAGAACGGCCAACTCGAACGCGAATTGGCCGAGGTGACGGCCCGCTACGAGGAACTGGCCCGGGACCACAACTGCCTCGTTCGGGAAACCTTGCGAGAACGGGCAGACCGATTCAGAAGACGGCCGACCACACCGACCGCTCCGGAAAGTTACCGCGCCGACAACGCCCCCGACGGACAACCCCGTACGGACGTATGCCGATCCGGAGGGGGGCCACCACCCCGTGACGCCGCTCCCGTTCCGCCGTCTCACACCCCCCGCCTCTCAGCTCACCGAGCAACCGCAACACGAGCGCCCGGCCGAGGAAGTGGGCAGCAGCCCGGCCTAGCCTCACCGGGCGGCGACAGGGCCCCGGTTGGGCAGACAGCCGGGGCCCTGTCGCGTACTCGGGCTCAGGAGACAGGCTGCCGTTCCCCCACGCCGCGCTCCGGGTGGAACCCGCACGTACGCACCGCGTCCGCTCGGGCCACCGCGTAGGCGGCCTGAACAGCCTCCAGGTCCAGCCCCCACGCCCGCGCCTCCGTCAGTGCCGCCGGCCCCGGCCGCCACGCCGTGGCGGAGTGAGACGGCTCCTCGGTGTGGTCCTCCTCGAACTCCCACACCCATCGCCCGGCCGGCTCATGCACCCCTGGGTTGGGCGTGCACTCCTGGCCGTCGGCGTCGTAGAGGGCCGGACCCACCGACCAGACGAACGCCCGGGTGGGCAGCTCCTCCCGTACGGCCTTCAGCCCGTTGTCGGAGCCGACGTGCCCGCCCGTGGAGCGGACCCACCAGTCCGCGCTCATCTTCTCCACCCTGACTGCGCTGCCGCGCTCGCGCGCCCACCGCTCCGCCAGCTCCTCGGCATGCTCAGGCCGCCAGAACCCCACCAGCCACGTACCGACATGCGCGACGTACAGGGACCGGCCCGGGTCGGCCACCGGCGTGCGCGCCTCGTGCTCCTCGTCGGCGGCGTCCGCAGCCTGGGCGGCCGACTCGATCCCGAGGGCCCGGTCGATCGTCGCCAGCGCTCCCTCATGGGCCTCTCGCGTCAGGTGGCCGTACCGGTCGGACGTGGTCTTGATGGACTCATGACCCAGGCGCCGCTTGACGTACTCCAGGCTGTGCCGATCCGACAACAGCGCGGCGACGTGAGAGTGCCGCAGGTCGTGGAACGTCGGGTACTTGTGGTCAGGGAGCAGGCCGCGCTCCTTGGCCTCCGTAACGGCCTCCACCCACCGGTCGTAGAACGTGGAGTACACCAGATGCTCGCCGTGCCCATTGTGGAAGATCAGGTCATCCTTGGCGAGGCCGGCCAGACCGTGGCCCAGCAGCTCCTGCCACAGGCCGGCGCTGATGTCGACCACGCGCCGGGACGCCTTGCTCTTGGGCGTGCCCAAGTACGCGCCCGGCTGCGGGTGGGTCTTCGGCCGGCGCTTCCAGGCGCGGGACACTGCCAGCTCGAAGACGCCGGCGGACGGGTTGCGGGCGTGCTGCTTGGCCAAGGCCGTGATCTCGCCCCAGCGCATGCCGGTGCCGTACGCCACGCGCACCAGCACCTGGTCCTCCGAGCGCTTGAAGCAGGAGACCAGACCGGCCACCTCGTCTGGGGTCATGAACTCCATGTCCTCGGTGCGCTCGTCATCCAGCGCGCCCTCATCGTCCGTACGCGGCAGCCGGATGCCCTTGCAGGGGTTGCGCTCCCGTAGCGGGGGCTCCGCCTGCATCGCCTCGTTGAGGATCGAGGACAGCAGGCCGTGCACGTTCTTCAGGGTCTTGGGGCTCATCAGCTTGCGCTTAGAGCCGCGCCAGACGTAGGTCTGGGCCATCTTGTTGACCCAGGCCGCCACGGTCGCCTTGCTGAAGTGCTCCGGGCTCCGCACGTCGCAGTTGCCGAACGTCGGCACCAGGTAGTGCTCCAGCTCCCGGTAGCAGTCCTGGCGGTAGCGCTCCTCCACCCCGGTCTTGTTCTTGATCACCTCCCGCGCGTAGTTGCGGAAGATGTAGGACTCCTCGACCCCGGCCGTGGGGTCGATGTACCCCTCGCCCTTGATCCACCCGGGCGGCCACTGCTGGCCGTTCTCGTTGACGGCCTCGCATAAGGTTTCAGCCGCCTCCGCACCGGCCTCGTCACCGTCGAACCGTTCGGCCTGCCACTCCCCCGTCCGCGCGCCCCCGAGGCGCCAGCGAACGCGATGGCTGGTGACCTCACCGGCCTTGTTCTTCATCGCCTTCACGTAAGCCATGGGGGGCAGAGTACGGCCGCGTGCGCCAGCGGTGCGCCAGCTAAAGAAAAGAAAAACGGCCCCTCGGGGCCGTTTCCGCAGGTGAAGCGGTGTATGGAGTGTGGTGCCCGGAGCCGGACTTGAACCGGCACGCCCGCGAAGGGGCAGCGAGGTTTAAGCTCGCCGTGTCTGCATTCCACCATCCGGGCAGGCCGTGGGCTCCGCTTCGAGGATCCGAGCCTATCGGGACGCATCCCCCGAACAGCGGAGCGGCGGACCGATGTTGTCTTATTTTATTGACGTCTGAGGGTGCATCAGACCACGGAACTGGCCATCCGCACTTGCCAATAGCGTGACGTGGCGCACGTGCACGTGTATGTGAAATGACGGAATTTCACCGTCCGAAGGAGGGCGCTCCCCCTGTTCTGGGGGTCGGGGTCCTCCCCAGGTATGACGTGACACCCCCCTGGTCCGCCCCGAGTCGCCCCCGGGAACCGGAACAGCGGCTGACTTGCCGGACCCTCGGCGCCGGGACGATGGAGAGGTCCCCCAGCACACGTCGTACCGAGGAGCACCGACCCGTGACCACCACACCCACCGCAGGCACGGCCACGACCGTGGCCGCCCGCGCCACGGAGCTGTCGAAGATCTACGGGCAGGGTGAGACCCGGGTGGTCGCCCTGGACCGGGTCTCCGTCGACTTCCACCAGGCGGAGTTCACCGCGATCATGGGCCCGTCGGGCTCCGGCAAGTCCACGCTGATGCACTGCGTGGCCGGCCTCGACACCTTCTCCACGGGCTC
Source organism: Streptomyces hygroscopicus subsp. hygroscopicus (assembly GCF_030269125.1). GTDB lineage: Bacteria > Actinomycetota > Actinomycetes > Streptomycetales > Streptomycetaceae > Streptomyces > Streptomyces hygroscopicus_C. The sequence continues at coordinate 90,155 of NZ_BSSM01000027.1, forward strand.
CGTGCGCATCGGTGACACCGAGCTGGGCTCGCTGAAGGACAAGCAGCTCACCAAGTTGCGCCGGGACAAGATCGGCTTCATCTTCCAGGCGTTCAACCTGCTGCCCACCCTGACCGCGCTGGAGAACATCACCCTCCCCATGGACATAGCCGGGCGCAAGCCCGACAAGGAGTGGCTGGACCGGGTCATCCAGATGGTGGGGCTGTCCGGGCGGCTGAGCCACCGGCCCTCCCAGCTGTCGGGCGGCCAGCAGCAGCGCGTCGCCGTGGCCCGCGCCCTCGCCTCCAAGCCGGAGATCATCTTCGGCGACGAGCCGACCGGGAACCTCGACTCGCGGTCCGGTGCCGAGGTCCTCGGTTTCCTGCGCAACTCCGTGCGCGAGCTGGGCCAGACGGTGGTCATGGTGACCCACGACCCGGTGGCCGCGGCCTACGCGGACCGCGTGGTCTTCCTGGCCGACGGCCGGATCGTCGACGAGGTGTACGGGCCGACCGCCGACTCGGTCCTCGACCTGATGCGCAATCTTCCCGGGAGCACCCGCCAGACCCCCGAGCTCGACGCGAAGGGTCGTACCAGCTGATGTTCCGCACCGCCCTGCGCAACGTCCTCGCGCACAAGGCCCGGCTGCTGATGACGGTGCTCGCCGTGATGCTCGGCGTGGCCTTCGTCTCCGGGACGCTCGTCTTCACCGACACCGTCTCCGACGCCTACCAGAACAGCGCCGCCAAGGGCTTCGACCAGGTCGACGTGGCCGTCGAACCCAGGTACCAGGCATCCGAGGGCGACAAGGTCGGCCGGACGCCGGACCTGACCCCGGCCATGCTGGACGAGGCCGCCGGGGTCCCCGGCGCCGCCTCCGCCACCGGTGTCGTCGGCGGCTTCACCGCCGTGGCCGACCGGCACGGCAAGCTCGCCGGCGGCAACTGGCAGTCCCGCGGCGGCAATTACTGGGGCACCAAGGACGCCCGGTACCCGCTGGTCAGCGGCCACGCGCCGCACGGCGCGAACGAGGTGCTGCTCGACTCCGAGACCGCCCGGCGGGCCGGCTACCGGGTCGGCGACACCGTGCGCCTCTCGGTCGACGGCCCCGTGCTCACCCCGACCCTCGCCGGCGTCTTCACCACCGACGACGGCAATGTGGCCGCGGGCGGCAGCCTCGCCCTGTTCGACACGCCGACCGCGCAGAAGCTGTTCCACAAGAAGGGCACCTACGACGAGATCGACGTCAAGGCGAAGCCGGGCACCTCTCAGGCCGCGCTGAAGGACGCCCTCGACCGGGCGCTGCCCGCGCACCAGGTGAGGACCGCCACCGGCGAGAAGCTCGCCGACGACCAGGCGAAGGCGATCGCCGACTCGATGAGCAGCATGAAGCAGGGCCTGCTGGTGTTCGCCGGGATCGCCCTGTTCGTCGGCACGTTCATCATCGCCAACACCTTCACCATGCTGGTCGCCCAGCGCACCAAGGAGCTGGCCCTGCTGCGGGCGGTCGGCGCCTCCCGCCGCCAGGTCACCCGCTCGGTGCTGATCGAGGCGTTCGTGGTCGGCGCGGTCGCCGGGGTGGCCGGACTCGCCGCCGGCATCGGCATCGGCGCGGGCCTGCGCGCCCTGGTGGGGTCCCTGGGCGCGAGCATGCCCGACGGGCCGCTGGTGATCAGCCCGTGGACCGTGGCGGCCGCCCTCGCGGTCGGCATCCTCATCACCATGCTCGCCGCCTGGCTGCCCGGCCGCCGGGCCGCGAAGATCCCGCCGGTGGCGGCGATGAACAGCGTCTACGCCCAGGCGACGACCAGGTCGCTGGTGCTGCGCAACACGATCGGCGCGCTGTTCACGGCCGCCGGTGCCGCGGTGATCGTCGCCGCCACCTCGATGGACGCCGACTCCGGCGAGGGCCCGATGGGCCTCGGCGCGGTGCTGCTGATCATCGGCGTGTTCGTGCTGACCCCGCTGCTGTCCCGCCCGCTGATCGCGGCCGCCGCCCCGCTGCTGCGCGTGTTCGGCGTCTCCGGCAAGCTGGCCCGCCAGAACTCGGTGCGCAATCCGCGCCGTACGGCGGCCACCGCCTCCGCGCTGATGATCGGACTGACCCTGATCACCGGCATGACGGTGATGGCGGGCAGCCTCCAGTCGTCCATCGACAAGATGGCCGCCTCCGCGATCCGCGCCGACTACGTCGTCTCCATGGCGAACGGCTCCCCGCTCTCCCCGGACGTGGCGAGGAAGCTCGCCGCCACCGACGGTGTGAGCGCCAGCAGTCCGCTGCGCAACGCCATGTCCCGCATCGACGGCGAGACCGAGTACGTGACCGGCGTGGACGGCGCGTCCATCGCCGGCCTCACGGACCTGTCGGTGGTCCGGGGCAGCTTCACGGTGGGCGGCACGCGCATCGTCGTGGACAAGGACCGCGCCAAGGAGTACGGCTGGACGCCGGGCTCGCACGTCACCGCCCACTTCGAGGACGGCAAGGCGCAGACCCTGACGGTCGCCGGCGTCTACGAGGGCAACGAGATGATCCACGGCATCATGCTCGACAACAAGGTGCTCACCCCGCATCTGCGTCAGCCGACCGACATGCGGGTCATGGTCAAGACGACCGACGGCGCCTCGGAGGCGACCAAGGACCGGCTGGTGAAGGCCCTGGGTACCAACCCCGCGATCAAGATCCAGGACAAGAAGGACATCTCCGACAACATCGCGCAGGTGTTCACCATGCTGCTGAACATGGTCTACGGCCTGCTCGGCATGGCGGTGATCGTCGCGGTCCTCGGCGTCGTCAACACCCTGGCGATGTCGGTGTTCGAACGCTCCCAGGAGATCGGCATGCTCCGCGCGATCGGCCTGGACCGCCGTGCGGTCAAGCGGATGGTCCGCCTGGAGTCCCTGGTGATCTCGCTCTTCGGCGGCGTGCTCGGCATCGGGCTCGGCGTGTTCTTCGGCTGGGCGGCCGGTGAGCTGCTCGGCACCAAGATGCCGACGTACGCCCTGGTCCTGCCCTGGGGCCGACTGGCGCTCTTCCTGCTCCTCGCGGGCGTGGTCGGCGTCCTGGCCGCCCTGTGGCCGGCCCGCCGCGCGGCCCGGCTGAACATGCTGGCGGCGATCAAGGCCGAGTAGCGAACGGCCGTACGACACGGCGCCGTAGACGCGCGAGGGGCCCCGTTCCGTCACCGGACGCTGTTGGTTAATTCGGGGCCTGCGTGACGTCGGCCTTCAAGACCCGGTTGTGGTCTTGAAGGCCGACGTTGTCGTATGGGGTGGGTGCGGATGTCGATGCAGCCGAAGGGATCTGGGGAGGTCCCGGCGGAGACGGTGCGGGTGGCTCGGGCCGCGTTCCCGAAGGGGAGCCTGGCGATCCGGGTCCGGGACGAGCTGGGGCCATTGTTCACGGACGAGGAGTTCAAGGACCTCTTCCCGGCCCGGGGCAAGCCCGCCTGGTCCCCGGGTCGGCTCGCGCTCGTGCTGGTGTTGCAGTTCGTGGAGAGGCTGACCGACCGGCAGGCCGCGGAGGCGGTGCGGGCCA
>NZ_BSSM01000028.1 GCF_030269125.1 Streptomyces hygroscopicus subsp. hygroscopicus
TCCGCCCTGTGCTTCTCCTCCCCACACCCCCCAAGACCGGCCCGGAGCCCACGCCCACCCCCTCCAAGCCCCCCTGGCCGACTACCCCCGCATCCTCGCCGCGGCCGCCACCCATCGCGCCCCGGACCGGCTTGCCCGGCATCTCGTCACCGTCGCGGATGCCGTGCTGCCCTTTCTGACCTGTGTGCTTCCGATCGGCGAGGAGAAACCCTCGGCCGCCCACCGGGCCCGGCTCGCGCTTGCCGAAGCGGCCGGGACGGTGCTGGCCGGCGGCCTGTCCCTGCTCGGCATCGACGCACCCGAACATCTCTGAGGGACCCGAGAGCAGATGTCCCCCGGAGAGAGACAGAGAGTCTGAGAGCCACCGTCATGAGCCGTTCCGCCCATCCCGCCGGGCCCCGTCACGCCGACGTCCTGCCCGAGGGGCACTACTCCGCGCCGCCCACCGACCTCAACGTGCTCGACCACAAGGTCTGGGCGCAGACCGTCGGCCGCGGTGAGGACGGGGTCGTCACCGTCGGCGGGGTCCCCGTGACCCGGCTCGCCGAGGAGTTCGGCACGCCCGCGTACGTCATGGACGAGGCCGACTTCCGGGCGCGGGCGCGCGCCTGGCGCACCGCCTTCGGTCCGGACGCCGACGTGTTCTACGCCGGGAAGGCCTTCCTCTCGCGTGCCGTCGTGCGGTGGCTGGAGGAAGAGGGTCTGAATCTCGACGTCTGCTCCGGCGGCGAGCTGGCCACCGCGCTTTCCGCCGGGATGGACCCCGCGCGCATCGCCTTCCACGGGAACAACAAGTCCGTCGCGGAGATCACCCGCGCCGTGGAGGCCGGCGTCGGGCGGATCGTGCTCGACTCCTTCCAGGAGATCGTGCGGGTCGCCCACATCGCGCAGTCGCTGGGCAAGCGGCAGAAGGCGCAGATCCGCATCACCGTGGGGGTCGAGGCCCACACGCACGAGTTCATCGCGACCGCCCACGAGGACCAGAAGTTCGGCATCCCGCTCGCCGGCGGGCAGGCCGCCGAGGCCGTGCGGCGTGCGCTCCAGCTGGACGGACTCGAACTGATCGGCATCCACTCCCACATCGGTTCGCAGATCTTCGACATGTCCGGCTTCGAGGTCGCCGCCCACCGCGTCGTCGGACTGCTCAGGGACATCAGGGACGAGCACGGCGTCGAACTGCCCGAGATCGACCTCGGCGGCGGCCTCGGCATCGCGTACACCAGCGACGACGACCCGCGCGAGCCGCACGAGATCGCCAAGGCGCTGACCGAGATCGTCACCCGGGAGTGCGAGGCCGCCCGGCTGCGCACGCCCCGCATCTCGGTGGAGCCGGGCCGCGCGATCGTGGGCCCGACCGCCTTCACGCTCTACGAGGTCGGCACCGTCAAGCCGCTGGAGGCGCTGCGCACGTACGTGTCCGTCGACGGCGGCATGTCCGACAACATCCGGACCGCGCTGTACGACGCCGAGTACAGCGTCGCCCTCGTCTCGCGGGCCAGCGACGCAGAGCCGATGCTCGTCCGGGTCGTCGGCAAGCACTGCGAGAGCGGGGACATCGTGGTCAAGGACGCGTTCCTGCCCGCCGATCTCGCGCCGGGCGACCTGATCGCCGTACCGGCCACGGGGGCGTACTGCCGGTCGATGGCCAGCAACTACAACCATGTGCTCCGGCCGCCCGTCGTCGCGGTGAGGGACGGCGAGGCCCGGGTGATCGTCCGGCGCGAGACGGAGGAGGATCTCCTGCGTCTCGACGTCGGGTGAGGTGAACCACCGCGGGGCGGAAGATCTGCGGTCTTCCGGCCCCGCGAAAATGAAATAAACGTCTCAGGATCCGGACGAAGGGTAGAAACTCCCGTCCGGTGAGTGAGACTGGTCCAACCGTAGACGGTAAGAGGAAACGAGGTCGGATGATGCGTACGCGTCCGCTGAAGGTGGCGCTGCTGGGCTGTGGGGTTGTTGGCTCAGAGGTGGCGCGCATCATGACGACGCACGCCGACGACCTCGCCGCCCGGATCGGAGCGCCCGTCGAACTCGCGGGCGTCGCCGTCCGGCGGCCCGCCAAGGTGCGCGAGGGCATCGACCCGGCCCTCGTCACCACCGACGCCACCGCGCTCGTCAAACGCGGCGACATCGACGTCGTCGTCGAGGTGATCGGCGGGATCGAGCCCGCCCGCTCGCTCATCACCACCGCGTTCGAGCACGGCGCCTCCGTCGTCTCCGCGAACAAGGCCCTGCTCGCCCAGGACGGGGCCGCCCTGCACGCCGCCGCCGAGGAGCACGGCCGGGACCTCTACTACGAGGCCGCCGTCGCCGGTGCCATCCCGCTGATCCGCCCGCTGCGCGAGTCCCTGGCCGGCGACAAGGTCAACCGGGTGCTCGGCATCGTCAACGGCACCACCAACTTCATCCTCGACAAGATGGACTCCACGGGTGCCGGCTACCAGGAGGCCCTGGACGAGGCCACCGCGCTCGGGTACGCCGAGGCCGACCCGACCGCCGACGTCGAGGGCTTCGACGCCGCCGCCAAGGCCGCCATCCTCGCCGGGATCGCCTTCCACACGCGCGTGCGCCTGGACGACGTCCACCGCGAGGGCATGAGCGAGGTCACCGCCGCCGACTTCCGCTCGGCCAAGGAGATGGGCTGCACCATCAAACTGCTCGCCATCTGCGAGCGGGCGCAGGACGGGGCGTCCGTCACCGCGCGCGTGCACCCCGCCATGATTCCGCTGAGCCACCCCCTCGCCTCCGTGCGCGGTGCGTACAACGCCGTCTTCGTGGAGAGCGACGCCGCCGGGCAGCTGATGTTCTACGGCCCCGGCGCGGGCGGGTCCCCGACCGCTTCCGCCGTCCTCGGCGACCTCGTCGCCGTCTGCCGCAACAAGCTCAACGGCACCACCGGGCCCGGCGAGTCGGCGTACGCCGCGCTGCCCGTCTCCCCGATGGGCGACGTCGTCACGCGGTACCACATCAGCCTGGACGTGGCCGACAAACCGGGTGTCCTCGCCCAGGTCGCCACCGTCTTCGCCGAGCACGGGGTGTCCATCGACACCGTTCGGCAGCAGGGCAAGGATGGCGAGGCCTCCCTCGTCGTCGTCACCCACCGGGCCCTCGACGCCGCCCTTTCCGGCACCGTCGAGGCGCTGCGCAAGCTCGACACCGTGCGGGGTGTCGCCAGCATCATGCGGGTTGAAGGAGAGTAACCAGCAATGACCCACCAGTGGCGCGGAATCATCGAGGAGTACCGGGACCGGCTGCCGGTTTCCGACACCACGCCGGTCGTGACGCTCCGCGAGGGCGGCACGCCCCTCGTGCCCGCGCAGGTGCTCTCCGAGCGCACCGGCTGCGAGGTCCACCTCAAGGTGGAGGGCGCGAACCCGACCGGGTCCTTCAAGGACCGCGGCATGACGATGGCCATCTCCAAGGCGAAGGAGGAGGGGGCCAAGGCCGTCATCTGCGCGTCCACCGGCAACACCTCCGCCTCCGCCGCGGCGTACGCCGTGCGGGCCGGCATGGTCTCGGCCGTGCTGGTGCCGCAAGGCAAGATCGCGCTCGGCAAGATGGGCCAGGCCCTGGTGCACGGCGCGAAGATCCTCCAGGTCGACGGCAACTTCGACGACTGCCTCACCCTCGCCCGCTCGCTGAGCGACAACTACCCGGTGGCGCTGGTCAATTCGGTCAACCCGGTGCGCATCGAGGGCCAGAAGACGGCCGCCTTCGAGATCGTGGACATGCTCGGCGACGCGCCGGACATCCATGTCCTGCCGGTCGGCAACGCGGGCAACATCACCGCGTACTGGAAGGGCTACAAGGAGTACGCCGCGGACAAGATCGCCCTCCGGACGCCCCGGATGTGGGGGTTCCAGGCCGCCGGCAGTGCCCCGATCGTGCGCGGCGAGGTCGTGAAGGACCCGTCGACCATCGCCACCGCCATCCGGATCGGCAACCCGGCCTCCTGGCGGCAGGCGCTCGCGGCCCGGGACGAGTCCGGCGGCGCCATCGACGAGGTGACGGACCGTGAGATCCTGCGCGCCTACCGGCTGTTGGCCGCACAGGAGGGCGTCTTCGTGGAGCCCGCCTCCGCCGCCTCCGTCGCCGGTCTGCTCAAGGCCGCCGAGCAGGGCAAGGTCGACCCGGGCCAGCGCATCGTGTGCACCGTCACCGGCAACGGCCTGAAGGACCCCGACTGGGCCGTCGCCGGCGCTCCCCAGCCGGTCACCATCCCGGTCGACCCGGCCACCGCGGCCGAGCGCCTCGGCCTCGCCTGAGGTACCCGGCGCACCGGGGTTCTCCCCCGACGACGCCGGGGTTTTCCCTGACAGGATGCACAGGGGGCTTACGACACGCATCGTGCGCCTCCTGTGCGCCCTATGTCGCTACTGAACCTTCCTTCGATACGCTGTACCGAACCCGCTTGTTGCATATGCACTGCGCATAGGGGCAACGCCGCGCCGTCTGCGCGGCCGAGGGTCTCCACGTACGTATCGAATGTCTTTGACAGTCACGCAGCTCAAGGAGAGTCATCGAGCGATGGCCGGTCCAGCCTTCCGTGCCGCCGCCGTCCGGGTGCGCACCCCCGCCACCAGCGCCAATCTCGGTCCGGGCTTCGACGCCCTGGGCCTCGCGCTGGGGCTCTACGACGACGTCGTCGTCCGGGTGGCCGACTCCGGGCTGCACATCGACATCGCGGGTGAGGGCAGCGAGACCCTGCCGCGTGACGAGCGTCACCTCCTCGTCCGTTCCCTGCGCACCGCCTTCGACCTGCTGGGCGGCCAGCCCCGCGGCCTGGAGATCGTCTGCGCCAACCGCATCCCGCACGGCCGGGGCCTCGGCTCCTCCTCCGCCGCCATCTGCGCCGGCATCGTGGCCGCCCGCGCCGTGACCATAGGCGGCGAGGCCCGGCTGGACGACGCGGCCCTGCTGGCGCTGGCCACCGAGATCGAGGGCCATCCCGACAATGTGGCCGCCTGTCTGCTCGGCGGATTCACCATTTCCTGGATGGAGTCCGGCGCGGCCCGCGCGATCAGAATGGATCCCGACGATTCCATCGTTCCGGTGGTTTTCGTGCCCGGAAAGCCGGTACTGACGGAAACCGCCCGCGGACTGCTGCCGCGCACCGTTCCGCACGTCGACGCCGCCGCCAACGCGGGCCGTGCCGCGCTGCTCGTCGAGGCCCTCACCCGGCGCCCCGAACTGCTGCTGCCCGCCACCGAGGACCGTCTGCACCAGGAGTACCGCGCCCCGGCCATGCCGGAGAGCGCCGCGCTGGTGGAGCGGCTGCGGGCGGACGGGATCCCGGCCGTCATCTCCGGCGCCGGACCCACCGTCATGGCCCTGACCGACGCCGGCACCGCCGACAAGGTCTCCCACCTCGCGGGTGAGGGATGGGCCGCCAACCGGCTGGACCTGGATATGCGGGGAGCGAGCGTGCTTCCGCTTGCGCCCTGAAACACGGTTGCCGGATTTGGAGAGGGGGAATGTTTGATGGATCCGGTAGTGTTAATCTCAAGTCTGCACCCGACCCCACCATGGCGAGGTGCCGCGTGTCCCCGTCCGGGACAGACATTCTTCCGGGAGCCCCCCACGCCACTCCGTGTTCCGCGCGTCGTACCTGGGCAGTACGTCGTATGCGGGCACTGAGCCGGCCGCAGGGCATGCTCCGGAACAGGTGCTACCACGCCACGTGACACCGGGTGCCACGGCTCGCGGAAGCGCCATCACCGCACATTTCTCTTCCGCCGCGTTGGCGGACCACCGCCCCGGCACGGTTCACCGAAGACAGAACCGTAGCCGGACAGCACAACCGGTCGCCGAGCCAGACAGGCCGACGTCCGCTCCAGGGAAGGACCCTTCGTGAGCGACACCACCGATCTGATGGGCGCACGTGTCGAGGAGACCGCTGCCGCGCCCGCCACGGACGCCTCCGCGCCTGCCACCGGTGCCGGCTCCCGGCGGCGCCGGGGTACCGGCCTTGAGGGCATGGTGCTGGCCGAGCTGCAGCAGGTCGCCTCGGGCCTCGGCATCAGGGGCACCGCGCGGATGCGCAAGAGCCAGCTGATCGAGGTCATCAAGGAGGCGCAGGCCCAGGGCGGCGCCCCCAAGGCCGAGGCCGCAACCGAGACCAAGCCGAAGCGCCGGGCCACCTCCAAGGCCCGCACCGGCGAGAGCGCGGACGGCGAGCAGAAGGCGGCCAAGGCCGAGGCGCCGGCCGAGAAGGCACAGCAGCAGATCGAGATCCCGGGTCAGCCGGCCGGGGGCACCCGCGCGGGCGAGGCCGAGCGCGGGGGAGACGAGGCGCCGACCGAGCGCCGCCGTCGTCGCGCCACCGCGGAGGCCGGCAGCCCGGCCGCGAGCGGTGCCGAGCAGGCCGCCACCGAGACGAAGACCGAGGCCCGCGGCGACGCGAAGGGCGAGGCCAAGGCCGACGCCCAGCAGTCGCAGCAGGGCGAGTCCGCGAAGAACGACGCCGGTGACGGCGAGGGCCGTGGCCGCCGCGACCGCCGTGAGCGCGGCCGTGACCGTGACCGCGGTGACCGCGGCGACCGCGGCGACCGCCGCGGCAAGGGCGACGACCAGCAGGGCGGCCAGCAGCGTCAGCAGCAGGGCCAGCAGGGCGGCCGCCAGGACCGGCAGCAGGACGACGACGACTTCGAGGGCGGCCGCCGTGGCCGGCGCGGCCGCTACCGCGACCGCCGTGGCCGTCGTGGCCGTGACGAGATCGCCGAGCCGCAGGTCGCCGAGGACGACGTCCTGATCCCCGTCGCGGGCATCCTGGACATCCTCGACAACTACGCCTTCATCCGGACCTCCGGCTACCTGCCGGGCCCGAACGACGTGTACGTCTCCCTCGCCCAGGTCCGCAAGAACGGTCTGCGCAAGGGTGACCACCTCACCGGCGCGGTCCGCCAGCCGAAGGAGGGCGAGCGCCGCGAGAAGTTCAACGCGCTGGTCCGCCTCGACTCCGTCAACGGCATGGCGCCCGAACACGGCCGTGGCCGCCCGGAGTTCAACAAGCTGACGCCGCTCTACCCGCAGGACCGCCTCCGCCTGGAGACGGACCCGGGCGTGCTGACGACCCGCATCATCGACCTCGTCTCGCCCATCGGCAAGGGCCAGCGCGGTCTGATCGTGGCCCCGCCGAAGACCGGCAAGACCATGATCATGCAGGCCATCGCCAACGCGATCACGCACAACAACCCCGAGTGCCACCTGATGGTCGTCCTCGTCGACGAGCGTCCGGAAGAGGTCACCGACATGCAGCGGTCGGTCAAGGGCGAGGTCATCTCCTCGACCTTCGACCGCCCGGCCGAGGACCACACCACGGTCGCCGAGCTGGCCATCGAGCGCGCCAAGCGCCTCGTGGAGCTGGGCCACGACGTGGTCGTGCTGCTGGACTCCATCACGCGTCTGGGCCGCGCCTACAACCTCGCGGCGCCGGCTTCCGGCCGCATCCTGTCCGGTGGTGTCGACTCGACCGCGCTGTACCCGCCGAAGCGCTTCTTCGGTGCCGCGCGCAACATCGAGGACGGCGGCTCGCTGACCATCCTCGCGACGGCGCTCGTGGACACCGGGTCGCGCATGGACGAGGTGATCTTCGAGGAGTTCAAGGGCACCGGCAACATGGAGCTCAAGCTCGACCGGAAGCTCGCCGACAAGCGCATCTTCCCGGCGGTGGACGTGGACGCGTCCGGCACCCGCAAGGAGGAGATCCTGCTGGGCGCCGAGGAACTGGGCATCGTCTGGAAGCTGCGCCGAGTGCTGCACGCCCTCGACCAGCAGCAGGCGATCGAGCTGCTGCTGGACAAGATGAAGCAGACCAAGTCGAACGTCGAGTTCCTGATGCAGATCCAGAAGACGACGCCGACCCCCGGCAACGGCGACTGACCTTCGGGTACCCGCCGAGAGAGGCCGTTCCTTCGGGGGCGGCCTCTTCCGCGTGTGCAGCGAGACCTTTGCCACAAGGACTACGCACCGTGCCGGTTCGGAGACATACGACAACCGGGCACGAAACCCCAGGTGAGAGCCGTGCCTCCGACGCGGTCGACTACGGACGGTGCCCATCGCCGCACGCGGTGGGCACTCTGCGTCGTGCAACGCTGTCCCGAGTTTCTCCGTCCTCCCGCACGGAGGGACGATGGAGCGGTGACGACCGCGCCTGACCCTGACCGCAGGGGGTAACCGATCGACGAGACCTAGGAGTGCCGTGTCCGCCGACAGCATGCCGGAACCCGCCATACCCCAGCCCGGCGCCCAGGAGCCCGGCCGACGGGGCCGCGACCGGCGCCGCAAGCCCCGCGGCACCGGCCGCAAGGCCCTGCTGGCGACGGCCTGGACGGCCGCCGGTGTGCTGGTGCTGGGCGGCGCGGGCGCGGGTTACGTCTACTTCAAGCTCAACGGCAACCTGCACAGCGTCGACATCAACCAGGTCCTCGGCAGGGACCGCCCCACGAAGATCGACAACGGCTCCGAGAACATCCTGGTCCTCGGCTCGGACAGCCGAGCCGGCTCCAACAGGAAGCTCGGCGGCGGCACGGACGACGGCAGCGCCCGCTCCGACACCGCGATGATCGTGCACGTCTACGAGGGCCACAAGAAGGCCGCCGTGGTCTCCATACCCCGCGACACGCTCGTGGACCGGCCCGCGTGCACGGACGCCAAGGGCACCACGCACCCGGCCGCGACCGGCGTGATGTTCAACGAGGCGTACTCCACCGGCGGCGCGGCCTGCGCGGTGAAGTCCGTCGAGTCCCTCACCGGCATCCGCATGGACCACTACCTGGAGGTCGACTTCGCGGGCTTCCAGCGGCTCGTCGACGATCTCGGCGGCGTCCCGGTCACCACGACACGGGCCATCGACGACCCGCAGTCCCACCTGAGGCTCCAGGCCGGCACGCACACCCTCGACGGGCAGCAGGCCCTCGGCCTCGTCCGCACCCGGCACGGCGTCGGCGACGGCTCCGACCTGGGCCGCATCCAGCTCCAGCAGGCCTTCGTCAAGGCGCTGCTCGGCCGGGTCGAGAACGTCGGCGTCCTCAGCGACCCCAAGAGGCTGTACGACCTCGCCGACACCGCCACCAAGGCCGTCACCACCGACTCCGACCTCGGCTCGGTCAACTCCCTCATGGACTTCGCCGACGGTCTCAAGGGCATCAGCGCCCAGCACATGACGATGGTCACCGTGCCCGTCCGGTACGACCCGGCGAACCCCAACCGGGTCCTGCTGGAGAAGTCGAAGGCCCAGCTGGTGTGGAACGCGCTGAAGCACGACCGCCCGATCCCGGGGGCGGCCACGAAGGGGGCGGCGACGGGCGAGGCCAACGGCGTGGTGAGCGGCTGAGCCAACGGCGTGGTGAGCGGCTGAGGGGCGGCCGGGAGCCCGCCTCACGCCGGGGGGAATAGAACAACCGCACCCCCGGTTTTGGGGGATGGCCCCAGTCCTGGCAGACTGGTACGTCGGCCCCGGTTCACGCTCCCGCATCCCGCGGCGGCGACCCGGCGCCCTCCCGGAAACTAGGAGAAACCTTGAAGCGCGACATCCACCCCGAGTACGTCGAGACGCAGGTCAGCTGCACCTGTGGCGCGTCGTTCACCACCCGTAGCACCATCGAGTCCGGCACCATCCGGGCCGAGGTCTGCTCCGAGTGCCACCCGTTCTACACGGGCAAGCAGAAGATCCTCGACACCGGTGGCCGTGTGGCCCGCTTCGAGGCCCGCTTCGGCAAGGCTGCCGCCGGCTCCAAGAAGTAGCGAGCCCCCATTCGCCGGTCCACGGCCGTACGTCCGCGAGGGCGTGCGTCCGGGACCGGCGTTTTTGGTCGCCCGCCCCTTCCCTTCACCGCAGTACAGGAGCCGAAAGATGTTCGAGGCAGTCGAGGAACTCGTCACCGAGCACGCCGACCTCGAGAAGAAGCTCGCCGACCCGTCGGTCCACGCCGACCAGGCGAACGCGCGCAAGCTGAACAAGCGCTATGCCGAGCTGACCCCGATCGTCGGCACGTTCCGCTCCTGGAAGCAGGCAGGCGACGACATCGAGACGGCGCGCGAACTGTCCGCCGACGACCCCGAGTTCGCCGCCGAGGTCAAGGAGCTGGAGCAGCAGCGCGAGGAGCTGACCGAGAAGCTGCGCCTGCTGCTGGTCCCGCGCGACCCGAGTGACGACAAGGACGTCATTCTGGAGATCAAGGCGGGCGCGGGCGGCGACGAGTCGGCGCTGTTCGCCGGCGACCTGCTGCGCATGTACCTGCGCTACGCGGAGCGCGTCGGCTGGAAGACCGAGATCATCGACGCCACCGAGTCCGAGCTGGGCGGCTACAAGGACGTCCAGGTCGCGGTGAAGACCCGCGGGCAGACCGAACCCGGCCAGGGCGTGTGGGCGCGGCTGAAGTACGAGGGCGGCGTGCACCGCGTGCAGCGCGTGCCGGCCACCGAGTCCCAGGGCCGTATCCACACCTCCGCCGCCGGTGTCCTCGTCACCCCCGAGGCCGAGGAGGTGGACGTGGAGATCAACCCGAACGACCTCCGCATCGACGTCTACCGGTCCTCCGGCCCCGGCGGCCAGTCCGTCAACACCACGGACTCCGCGGTGCGCATCACCCACCTGCCCACCGGCGTCGTCGCCTCCTGCCAGAACGAGAAGAGCCAGCTCCAGAACAAGGAGCAGGCCCTGCGCATCCTGCGCTCCCGGCTGCTCGCCGCGGCCCAGGAGGAGGCGGAGCGGGAGGCCGCGGACGCCCGCCGCAGCCAGGTGCGCACCGTCGACCGCTCCGAGAAGATCCGTACGTACAACTTCCCGGAGAACCGCATCTCCGACCATCGTGTCGGCTTCAAGGCGTACAACCTGGACCAGGTCCTGGACGGCGACCTCGACGCGGTCATCCAGGCCTGCGTCGACGCGGACTCCGCGGCGAAGCTCGCGGCAGCGTAAGGCGACGCCGCCTTAAAGCAAATACGAGTGCTTGCAGACTTCCGGAGGACTTGCGTGAACCTGCTGCTCGCGGAGGTGGCCCAGGCCACCCAGCGGCTGGCCGACGCCGGCGTGCCCTCGCCGCGCACCGACGCGGAGGAGCTCGCCGCGTTCGTGCACGGCGTCAAGCGCGGCGAACTGCACTCCGTGAAGGACGCGGACTTCGACGCCCGGTACTGGGAGGTCATCGCCCGGCGTGAGCAGCGCGAGCCGCTCCAGCACATCACCGGGCGGGCCTACTTCCGCTACCTGGAACTCCAGGTCGGGCCCGGAGTCTTCGTGCCCCGGCCGGAGACCGAGTCGGTGGTCGGCTGGGCCATAGACGCGGTGCGCGCCATGGACGTGGTCGAGCCGTGCATCGTCGACCTGTGCACCGGCTCCGGGGCCATCGCGCTCGCCCTCGCCCAGGAGGTGCCGCGCTCCCGGGTGCACGCCGTGGAGCTGTCGGAGGACGCGCTGCGCTGGACCCGCAAGAACGTGGAGGGGTCCAGGGTCGACCTGCGCCAGGGCGACGCCCTGACCGCGTTCCCCGACCTGGACGGCCAGGTCGACCTGGTCATCTCCAACCCGCCGTACATCCCGCTCACCGAATGGGAGTACGTGGCACCCGAGGCCCGCGACTACGACCCCGAACTCGCGTTGTTCTCGGGGGAGGACGGCCTCGACCTGATCCGCGGCATCGAGCGCACCGCGCACCGGCTGCTGCGGCCCGGCGGGGTCGTCGTCATCGAACACGCCGACACCCAGGGCGGACAGGTGCCGTGGATCTTCACCGAGGAACGGGGCTGGGCCGACGCGGCCGATCACCCCGACCTCAACAACCGGCCGCGGTTCGCCACCGCCCGCAAGGCGCTGCCGTGATCAGCGCCGAGATTTCAACCCCGCAGTTTGTGTACGAGGAGGCCCGTTAAATGGCACGGCGATACGACACCAACGACGCGACCGACCGCGCGACGGGTCTGCGCGAGGCCGCGTCCGCCGTCCGCCGGGGCGAGCTGGTGGTGCTGCCGACCGACACGGTCTACGGCATCGGCGCCGACGCGTTCTCCTCCGAGGCCGTGGCCGATCTGCTCGCCGCCAAGGGCCGGGGCCGCAACATGCCCACCCCCGTGCTCATCGGCTCCCCGAACACCCTGCACGGCCTGGTCACGAACTTCTCCGAGCTGGCCTGGGAACTGGTGGACGCGTTCTGGCCGGGCGCCCTGACGCTGGTCGCCAAGCACCAGCCGTCCCTCCAGTGGGACCTGGGCGACACCCGCGGCACGGTCGCCGTGCGCATGCCACTGCACCCGGTCGCCATCGAGCTGCTCACCGAGGTCGGCCCGATGGCGGTCTCCTCCGCCAACCTCACCGGGCACCCGGCGCCGGAGAACTGCGACGCCGCGCAGGACATGCTCGGCGACTCCGTCTCCGTCTACCTCGACGGCGGCCCGACCCCGGGCAACGTGCCCTCGTCCATCGTGGACGTCTCCCGCGACGTGCCGGTGCTGCTGCGCGCGGGCGCGATCTCCGCGGACGAGCTGCGCAAGGTCGTACCCGACCTCGAGGTGGCGAATTGACGGCCCCTGAAGCGGGGCGTGGCATAGGCATCGGGGAGCGCCCCGCGGAGGAGACGACGACCTTCGGGTTTCCGCGTGACACCTTCCGCATCCTCCACGTCAGTACCGGCAACGTGTGCCGCTCGCCCATCACCGAGCGGCTGACCCGGCATTTCGTCGCCGAGCGGCTCGGTGTGCTCGGCGGCGGGCTGATCGTGGAGAGCGCGGGCACCTGGGGTCACGAGGGCGCTCCGATGGAGGCCAACGCGGAGACCGTGCTGGCCGAGTTCGGCGCGGACGCCTCCGGCTTCATGGGCAGGGAGTTGCTGGACGAGCACGTCATCCGGGCCGACCTGGTCCTGACCGCGACCCGCGACCACCGCGCCCAGGTCATCTCCATGGGCCATTCGGCGGGCCTGCGCACGTTCACCCTCAAGGAGTTCACGCGCCTGGTCCGGGCGATCGACCCCGCGACGCTGCCGCCGCTGGAGGACGGCCTCGTCATGCGGGCACGTGCCCTGGTCCGCGCGGCCGCCGCCCTGCGCGGCTGGCTGCTGGCCCCCACGGCGGAAGCGGACGAGGTCTACGACCCCTACGGGGCACCCCTGACGTTCTTCCGTTCCATCGGCGACGAGATAAGGGACGCGCTGGACCCGGTGGTGACGGCGCTGACGGGCGTGCCCGCACGCATGTAGCGGCGGTGGCGGGGCCCCGCGACGCCGCGCCGCCCGGCCGTGCCGGGCCTACATTGGGGATACGTCACCGTCGACCGCCCGGAGTCCGTTATGTCGGTCATCACCCCCTACGAGGCCGATGTTCTGCGGGAGCAGGACCCTGAGCTGGACGAGATCCTGTGGGGAGAGCTGCGGCGGCAGTCGACGTCGCTGCAACTGATCGCGGCGGAGAACTTCACCTCCCGCGCCGTCCTCGCCGCCCTCGGCTCGTCGCTGGCGAACAAGTACGCCGAGGGCTACCCCGGCGCCCGCCACCACGGCGGCTGCGAGATCGTGGACATGGCCGAGCGGCTGGCCGTGGAACGCGCGAGCACGCTCTTCGGGGCCCAGCACGCGAACGTACAGGCGCACTCGGGCTCCTCCGCCGTCCTCGCGGCGTACGCGGCGCTGCTGCGCCCGGGGGACACCGTCCTCGCCCTCGGCCTGCCGTACGGCGGCCACCTCACCCACGGCTCCCCGGCCAACTTCTCCGGCCGCTGGTTCGACTTCGTCGGCTACGGCGTCGACGCGGAGACCGGGCTGATCGACCACGACCAGGTGCGTCACCTGGCACGGAACCACCGCCCGAAGGCGATCGTCTGCGGGTCGATCGCCTATCCCCGGCACATCGACTACGCGTTCTTCCGCGAGGTCGCCGACGAGGTCGGCGCCTACCTGATCGCGGACGCCGCCCACCCCATCGGCCTCGTGGCCGGCGGCGCCGCCCCGAACCCGGTGCCGTACGCCGACATCGTGTGCGCGACCACGCACAAGGTGCTGCGCGGGCCCCGCGGCGGCATGATCCTGTGCGGGAGCGAGCTGGCCGAGCGCGTGGACCGGGCCGTGTTCCCGTTCACCCAGGGCGGCGCGCAGATGCACACCATCGCCGCCAAGGCCGTCGCGTTCGGCGAGGCCGCGACCCCGGCGTTCGCGGACTACGCCCACCAGGTGGTCGCCAACGCCCGCACCCTGGCCGGCCACCTCGCCGAAGAGGGGCTCGCCGTCACCACCGGCGGCACGGACACCCACCTGATCACCGCCGACGTGGCGCCGCTCGGCGTGGACGGCCGTACCGCCCGCGGCCGGCTCGCCGCCGCCGGGATCGTCCTGGACTGCTGCGCGCTGCCGCACGGCGACGGCCGGGGCCTGCGCCTGGGAACCGCCGCGGTGACCACCCAGGGCATGGGCGAACAGGAGATGGCGCGGATCGCGAAGCTGCTCGCCGCGGTGGCCCGCGGGCAGACGGAACCGGCCGGGGCTCGGGCGGAGGTACGGGAGCTGACCGGCGCGTTCCCGCCGTATCCGGAGTGACCGGAGGGGGGTGCGTGGCGCCGCTCACAGCATGGTGTGCAACCATCCTGGCTACCCGTAAGTCCCCATCCATATACGCCCGCCGCTAGGCTGTGACGCTGTGATGGCCAGCGAGACCTGTGGGGAAGCCCGTGCGTGAATACCTGCTGACGCTCTGCATCACGGCCGCGGTGACGTACCTGCTGACAGGGCCGGTGCGGAAGTTCGCGATCGTGGCGGGGGCGATGCCGGAGATCCGGGCCCGGGACGTGCACCGGGAACCCACTCCGCGCCTCGGCGGGATCGCGATGTTCTTCGGACTGTGCGCGGGCCTGCTGGTCGCCGACCACCTGACCAGCCTCAACTGGGTCTTCGAGAAGTCCAACGAGCCGCGGGCCCTGCTCTCCGGCGCCGCCCTGATCTGGCTGATCGGCGTCCTGGACGACAAGTTCGAGATCGACGCCCTGATCAAGCTCGGCGGCCAGATGATCGCCGCCGGCGTCATGGTCATGCAGGGTCTGACGATCCTGTGGCTGCCCATCCCCGGCGTCGGCAACGTGGCGCTGACCCAGTGGCAGGGCACGCTGCTGACCGTGGCGCTCGTCGTCATCACGATCAACGCGGTGAACTTCGTGGACGGCCTGGACGGCCTCGCGGCGGGCATGGTCTGCATCGCCACGGTCGCGTTCTTCCTGTACGCCTACCGCGTCTGGGTCTCGTACGGCATCGAGGCCGCCGCCCCCGCCACGCTGTTCGCGTCGATCCTGATGGGCATGTGCCTCGGCTTCCTGCCGCACAACATGCACCCGGCGCGCATCTTCATGGGCGACTCCGGCTCCATGCTGATCGGCCTGGTGCTGGCCGCGGGCGCCATCTCGATCACGGGCCAGGTGGACCCGGACGTGATGAACCTGTTCTCCGGTTCCGAGCGCGCCACCGTCCACCAGATGGTGCCGGTCTACATCCCGCTGCTGATGCCGCTGACGATCATCGCCGTACCCGCCGCCGACCTGGTCCTGGCGATCGTGCGCCGCACCTGGCGGGGCCAGTCGCCGTTCGCCGCGGACCGCGGGCACCTGCACCACCGGCTGCTGGAGATCGGCCACTCGCACAGCCGCGCGGTGCTGATCATGTACTTCTGGTCGGCGCTGATCGCCTTCGGCGCGCTGGCCTACTCGGTCAACTCGGCGTCCATGTGGATCGTGCTCGGCGTCGTCTTCCTCAGCGCGGTGGGCCTCGTCCTGCTGCTGCTCCCGCGCTTCACGCCGCGGGTGCCCGTGTGGGCCCAGCGCTTCGTGCCACCGCGGTACCGGCGCCGGCGTGCGGCCGCGGAAGCGGAAGCCGGCCTGGCGGCCGCGGAGGCCGCCGAGGAGGGCGGCTGCGACGAGCCCGGCACCGATGAGCGCGACCCCGTCCCGGCCGGTGTGTCCGGCGTCAACGGGGCGACCGCAATCGGCACTCGCGGGCGTTTTCTCGATCGTTCCTGAGACGGTCAAGGTAAGAATCTGACTAGAGCATTGCCAACTCGTGGGGGAGCGAAGTCCCCCAATACCAGACAAAGCGGCCCGGTTTTTGATCAGACGTGCAGAGCTACTCTCATGTGTGACAGCAAGCACACCTACCAGGTAAAGACCTCATCAAATAGTTTGTGATACGGTTCACGAGAACCCCGGATAGAACCGAAGGACCGTAGTGCGACGGTCCATTGGTGTGAGGTTTCGATCACTCAGCCCGGGACTACGCTCGTCCATGACGACACCTGCCCCCTGTGAAAGCGGAGTTGCCGCCATGCCGTCTTCTGACGCCCGGATCCTGGCCCAGGCCGCCGTACCCACGGCTGTCGTCGGCGCGCTTGCCGCCGTCGTCAGTGGTGTGGTCGCGGGCGGCAAGGGAGCGATCGGTGCTGTCGTCGCGACGGTGGTCGTGGTCCTCTTCATGGGGCTCGGTTTCTACGTGCTCCAGCGCACCGCCAAGTCATTTCCGCAGCTGTTCCAGATGATGGGCCTGATGCTCTACGCGGCTCAGCTGCTGCTGATGGTCATCTTCGTCGCGTTGTTCAAGAACACCACGCTCTTCAACCCGCGTGCCTTCGCCATCACGCTTGTGGTCGCCACCCTCGTGTGGATCGGCGCACAGACGCGGTCGCACATGAAGGCCAAGACCCTCTACGTCGATCCCGACGCCTCGTCCCCGGGCGACAAGCCCGAAAAGACAGGGCGTTCGTCGTGAGAGGTAGGGCCGGGATAAAGGCGCAGAACGCATGCTGCTATCGTCCGGTGCCAACTGCGGCATCGCGGGCGCGGGCATCCGAGCTGACGCCTGACCGATCGCGAGGCGAGATGCCCCCCAGCCGCCCCCACATCCGTAACACCAGTCCCGTGCCGACCCGCGGCCGCACGCCGCGCCGACACAACGAGGTTGCCGTACCTATGCGCCACGATGAAGGAGCCCGCGGTGAGTGCTGATCCGACGCAGACGCTCGCTTTCGACACGAGCTGCCACCTGTTCAGCGGGTGCGGCTTCAACACCGTCGCTCCCGGCCTGCACTCGTTCCTCTTCGAGCCGATCTGGGGGAACACGAACGGCCTCTACTTCAACAAGCCGATGCTGCTGGCCCTGCTCGGCTCCATCATCGTCGTTGGCTTCTTCTGGGCCGCGTTCGGCAAGCCCAAGGTCGTCCCGGGCAAGCTCCAGATGGTCGCCGAGGCCGGCTACGACTTCGTGCGCCGCGGTGTCGTCTACGAGACCATCGGCAAGAAGGAAGGCGAGAAGTACGTCCCGCTGGTCGTCTCGCTCTTCTTCTTCGTCTGGATGATGAACCTCTGGTCGGTCATCCCGGTCGCCCAGTTCCCGGTCACGTCGATCATCGCGTACCCGATCGTCCTGGCCGCGATCGTCTACATCGTCTGGGTCTCCCTCACTTTCAAGCGGCACGGATTCGTCGGGGCCTTCAAGAACTTCACGGGCTATGACAAGTCGCTCGGCCCGGTGCTGCCGCTGGCCATGACGATCGAGTTCTTCTCGAACCTGCTGGTCCGTCCCTTCACGCACGCCGTACGACTGTTCGCGAACATGTTCGCCGGCCACACGCTGATCGTGCTCTTCACGATCGCCAGCTGGTACATGCTGAACGGCATCGGCATCGCCTACTCCGGCGTGTCGTTCGTGATGACGATCGTCATGACCGCCTTCGAGCTCTTCATCCAGGCCGTCCAGGCGTACGTCTTCGTCCTGCTGACCTGCTCCTACATTCAGGGCGCGCTCGCCGAGCACCACTGAGTCAGTCCGCCCCGAAACCCCCGGTCGTCCGGTGGCCAACCCCCACCGGTCCGTAAAGAAAAGGAAGAACTGGCATGTCCCAGACCCTTGCCGCTGTCACTGGTTCGCTCAGCTCCGTCGGTTACGGCCTTGCGGCCATCGGCCCCGGCGTCGGCGTCGGCATCATCTTCGGTAACGGCACGCAGGCCCTCGCGCGTCAGCCCGAGGCTGCGGGCCTGATCCGCGCCAACCAGATCCTCGGCTTCGCGTTCTGTGAGGCGCTGGCCCTGATCGGCCTCGTCATGCCGTTCGTCTACAAGTAAGACGAACGTCAGCGACAGCCCTAATCGACGAAAGGCACTGAGATGACCCACTCATGGGTTCAGTTTGCGGCGGAGCAGGAGAATCCCCTCGTTCCGCCGTGGCCGGAGCTCGTCATCGGCCTGATCGCCTTCGTCATCGTCTTCGGCTTCCTCGCCAAGAAGCTCCTCCCGAACATCAACAAGGTTCTGGAAGAGCGCCGCGAGGCCATCGAGGGCGGTATCGAAAAGGCCGAGGCCGCGCAGACCGAGGCCCAGAGCGTCCTTGAGCAGTACAAGGCCCAGCTCGCCGAGGCACGGCACGAGGCCGCGCGACTGCGCCAGGAGGCGCAGGAGCAGGGTGCCGCGCTCATCGCCGAGATGCGGGCCGAGGGCCAGCGGCAGCGCGAGGAGATCGTCGCCGCCGGTCACGCGCAGATCGAGGCCGACCGCAAGGCCGCCGCGTCCGCGCTGCGCCAGGACGTCGGCAAGCTCGCCACCGACCTGGCCGGCAAGCTCGTCGGTGAGTCCCTGGAGGACCACGCCCGACAGAGCCGTGTGATCGACCGCTTCCTCGACGAGCTCGAGGAGAAGGCCGAGGCCGCGCGATGAACGGAGCGAGCCGCGAGGCCCTGGCAGCCGCACGGGAGCGTCTCGACGCGCTGACGGACTCCACGTCCGTGGACGCGGGCACGCTCGCCGACGAGCTGGCGGCCGTCACCGCGCTGCTCGACCGCGAGGCCGGCCTGCGCCGGGTTCTCACCGACCCGGCGCAGTCCGGAGAGGCCAAGGCGGAGCTGGTCCAGCGCCTGCTCGGCGCCCAGGTCAGCGGCGCTACCGCCGACCTGGTGGCCGGCATGGCCCGCGCCCGCTGGTCGCAGCCCCGCGACCTGGTGGACGCGCTGGAGGAGCTGGCGGACGTCGCCGACCTCACCGCCGCGGAGAAGCGTGGCAACCTCGACGAGGTCGAGGACGAGCTGTTCCGGTTCGGCCGGATCGTCTCTTCCAGCACCGAGCTGCGCGCCGCCCTGACCGACCGCGCCGCGGACGCCGGGGCCAAGACCGAGCTGCTGCACCGGCTGCTCGGCGGACGGGCCAAGCCCGCCACCGAGCGTCTGGTCGCGCGCCTCGTGACCGCGCCGCGTGGTCGTAGCCTGGAAGCGGGACTGGAGTCCCTGTCCAAGCTGGCCGCGGAGCGCCGGGACCGTCTGGTCGCCGTCGTCACCTCGGCGGTGCCGCTGAGCGACGCCCAGAAGCAGCGCCTCGGCGCCGCCCTCGGCAAGCTCTACGGCCGCCGGATGCACCTCAACCTGGACGTGGACCCCGACGTCGTCGGTGGCATGCGCGTGCAGGTCGGTGACGAGGTCATCAACGGTTCGCTCGCGGACCGTCTGGACGAGGCCGCCCGCCGCCTGGCGAGCTAGCCGCGACGCGACAGCGCCGCAGCACCTCGACATACCGAGAAATAGCAGTACGTACTTACGGCCCTGGTTGGGCCGTGCAGAGGATTCACCTCCTGTTGGGGGGAGTCCCCATCCCCCCAAAGTGAAACTTCGGGCCCAACAAGGAGAGCAGGGAACCCAGATGGCGGAGCTCACGATCCGGCCGGAGGAGATCCGGGACGCGCTGGAGAACTTCGTCCAGTCGTACAAGCCGGACGCGGCCTCGCGCGAGGAGGTCGGTACGGTCACCGTCGCCGGCGACGGCATCGCGAAGATCGAGGGTCTTCCCTCGGCCATGGCCAACGAACTGCTGAAGTTCGAGGACGGTACCCTCGGCCTCGCCCTCAACCTCGAGGAGCGCGAGATCGGTGCCGTCGTCCTCGGTGAGTTCAGCGGTGTCGAGGAGGGCCAGCCGGTCACGCGCACCGGCGAGGTGCTCTCCGTCGCGGTCGGCGAGGGCTACCTCGGCCGTGTCGTCGACCCGCTCGGCAACCCGATCGACGGCCTCGGCGAGATCGAGACGTCCGGCCGCCGCGCCCTCGAACTGCAGGCCCCCACGGTCATGCAGCGCAAGTCGGTGCACGAGCCGATGGAGACCGGCTACAAGGCCGTCGACGCGATGACCCCGATCGGCCGTGGTCAGCGTCAGCTGATCATCGGTGACCGCCAGACCGGCAAGACCGCCCTGGCCGTCGACACCATCATCAACCAGCGCGACAACTGGCGCACCGGCGACCCGAAGAAGCAGGTCCGCTGCATCTACGTCGCCATCGGCCAGAAGGGCTCCACCATCGCGGGCGTGCGCCGCTCGCTGGAGGAGAACGGCGCCCTGGAGTACACGACCATCGTCGCCGCCCCGGCGTCCGACCCGGCCGGCTTCAAGTACCTCGCGCCGTACACCGGTTCGGCCATCGGCCAGCAGTGGATGTACGAGGGCAAGCACGTCCTCATCATCTTCGACGACCTCTCGAAGCAGGCCGACGCCTACCGCGCCGTGTCCCTGCTGCTGCGCCGCCCGCCGGGCCGTGAGGCCTACCCGGGTGACGTCTTCTACCTGCACTCGCGTCTGCTGGAGCGCTGCGCCAAGCTCTCCGACGAGATGGGTGCCGGTTCGATGACCGGTCTGCCGATCGTCGAGACCAAGGCCAACGACGTCTCGGCGTTCATCCCGACCAACGTCATCTCCATCACCGACGGCCAGTGCTTCCTGGAGTCGGACCTGTTCAACGCCGGTCAGCGTCCCGCGCTGAACGTCGGTATCTCGGTCTCCCGAGTCGGTGGCTCCGCCCAGCACAAGGCGATGCGCCAGGTCTCCGGCCGTCTGCGCGTGGACCTCGCCCAGTTCCGCGAGCTGGAGGCGTTCGCCGCCTTCGGTTCCGACCTGGACGCGGCCTCGAAGTCGCAGCTGGAGCGCGGTCAGCGCATGGTCGAGCTGCTGAAGCAGGACCAGTACCAGCCGATGGCCACCGAGGACCAGGTCGTCTCCGTGTGGGCCGGCACCAACGGCCGTATGGACGACGTCCCGGTCGCCGACATCCGCCGCTTCGAGCGGGAGCTGCTGGACTTCCTGCACCGCAAGCACCAGGGCCTGATGACCTCCATCAAGGAGGGCGCCAAGATGTCGAACGACACGATCCAGGCGATCGACGACGCGGTGGCCGAGTTCAAGAAGCAGTTCGAGACCTCGGACGGCAAGCTGCTCGGCGAGGACACTCCTGCCGCTGCCGCCAAGTGACGTAAGGAAGGGACCTGACTCATGGGAGCCCAGCTCCGGGTCTACAAGCGTCGCATCCGATCCGTCAGCGCGACCAAGAAGATCACCAAGGCGATGGAGATGATCGCCGCCTCGCGCGTCGTCAAGGCGCAGCGCAAGGTGGCGGCCTCCACGCCGTACGCGACCGAGCTGACGCGCGCGGTCACGGCGGTCGGTACGGGTTCGAACACCAAGCACCCGCTCACCACGGAGGCGGAGACCCCGACCCGTGCCGCGGTCCTGCTCCTCACGAGCGACCGCGGTCTGGCCGGCGCCTTCAACTCCAACGCCATCAAGGCGGCGGAGCAGCTGACCGAGCGCCTGGAGCGCGAGGGCAAGCAGGTCGACTCGTACATCGTCGGCCGGCGCGGTGTCGCCCACTACAACTTCCGCGATCGCAAGGTCGCGGAGTCGTGGACGGGCTTCACCGACGAGCCGACGTACGCCGACGCCAAGAAGGTGGCGGCACCCCTGATCGAGGCCATCGAGAAGGACACGGCCGTGGGCGGCGTGGATGAGCTCCACATCGTCTACACCGAGTTCGTCTCGATGATGACGCAGACCGCGCTCGACGCCCGGCTGCTTCCGCTGCGCCTCGACGAGGTCGCCGAGGAGACGAGGTCCGAGGGCGAGATCCTCCCGCTCTACGACTTCGAGCCCTCGGCGGAGGACGTCCTCGACGCCCTGCTGCCGCGCTACGTCGAAAGCCGCATCTACAACGCGCTGCTCCAGTCGGCCGCCTCCAAGCACGCCGCCACGCGGCGCGCGATGAAGTCGGCCACCGACAACGCGGGCGAGCTGATCAACACGCTGTCCCGCCTTGCCAACGCGGCCCGCCAGGCCGAAATCACCCAGGAAATCAGCGAGATCGTCGGTGGCGCGAGCGCCCTGGCCGACGCGACCGCGGGGAGTGACCGATAATGACCACCACTGTTGAGACCGCGACGGCTACGGGCCGCGTCGCCCGGGTCATCGGCCCGGTCGTCGACGTGGAGTTCCCCGTCGACGCGATGCCGGACATCTACCAGGCGCTGCACGTCGAGGTGGCCGACCCGGCCAACGCCGGCGAGAAGAAGACGCTGACCCTGGAGGTCGCCCAGCACCTGGGTGACGGCCTGGTCCGCACCATCTCCATGCAGCCGACCGACGGCCTGGTCCGCCAGGCCCCGGTCCTCGACACCGGCGCGCCGATCTCGGTGCCGGTCGGCGACTTCACCAAGGGCAAGGTGTTCAACACCCTCGGTGAGGTGCTGAACGTCGACGAGCAGTACGAGGGCGAGCGCTGGCCGATCCACCGCAAGGCGCCGAACTTCGACGAGCTCGAGTCCAAGACCGAGATGTTCGAGACGGGCGTCAAGGTCATCGACCTGCTCACCCCGTACGTCAAGGGCGGCAAGATCGGCCTGTTCGGCGGCGCCGGCGTCGGCAAGACGGTGCTCATCCAGGAGATGATCTACCGTGTCGCCAACAACCACGACGGTGTCTCCGTGTTCGCCGGTGTCGGTGAGCGCACCCGTGAGGGCAACGACCTCATCGAGGAGATGACCGACTCGGGCGTCATCGACAAGACCGCCCTCGTCTTCGGTCAGATGGACGAGCCCCCGGGCACCCGTCTGCGCGTCGCGCTGGCCGGCCTCACCATGGCCGAGTACTTCCGTGACGTCCAGAAGCAGGACGTGCTGTTCTTCATCGACAACATCTTCCGCTTCACGCAGGCCGGTTCCGAGGTCTCCACGCTGCTCGGCCGTATGCCGTCCGCGGTGGGTTACCAGCCGAACCTGGCCGACGAGATGGGTCTCCTCCAGGAGCGCATCACGTCGACCCGCGGTCACTCGATCACCTCGATGCAGGCGATCTACGTCCCCGCGGACGACCTGACCGACCCGGCCCCGGCCACCACCTTCGCCCACCTCGACGCGACGACGGTTCTCTCCCGTCCGATCTCCGAGAAGGGCATCTACCCGGCCGTGGACCCGCTGGACTCGACGTCCCGGATCCTGGACCCGCGCTACATCGCCGCGGACCACTACAACGCGGCCATGCGCGTGAAGAACATCCTGCAGAAGTACAAGGACCTGCAGGACATCATCGCGATCCTCGGTATCGACGAGCTGGGCGAGGAGGACAAGCTCGTCGTCCACCGTGCCCGTCGCGTGGAGCGCTTCCTGTCCCAGAACACCCACGTCGCCAAGCAGTTCACCGGCGTGGACGGTTCGGACGTGCCGCTGGACGAGTCGATCGCCGCGTTCAACGCGATCTGCGACGGCGAGTACGACCACTTCCCGGAGCAGGCGTTCTTCATGTGCGGTGGTCTTGACGACCTCAAGGCCAACGCTAAGGAGCTGGGCGTCTCCTGAGCCTCGTGCTCGTCCGAGGGGGCGGGCGCGTCCCGCCCCCTCTTCCACGCCCACTAGAATTGACCCCAACACCCGGCACCCCTGCCGGGTGGTGACCCGAGGAGCCACCCTTGGCTGCTGAGCTGCACGTCGAGCTGGTCGCCGCGGACCGCCAGGTCTGGTCCGGCGAGGCCACCCTGGTCGTCGCGCGCACCACCTCCGGCGACATCGGCGTCATGCCCGGTCACCAGCCGCTGCTCGGTGTGCTGGAGTCGGGCCCGGTGACCATCCGTACGAGTGATGGCGGAACGGTCGTCGCCGCGGTGCACGGCGGTTTCGTCTCGTTCGCGGACAACAAGCTGTCCCTGCTGGCCGAGATCGCCGAGCTGTCGGACGAGATCGATGTCCAGCGCACGGAGCGGGAACTCGAGCGCGCGAAGGCGGAGGGCGACGCCGCCGCCGAGCGCCGCGCGGACGTCCGACTTCGTGCGGCGGCCGCGCGCTGACCCAGCCGCGCGGTACGTTGACATCACTCAGCCGCGGCCGGCCCGGAGCAATCCGGTGCCGGTCGCGGCTGAGGCAGATGTAGGTGTTTTTTCCGTTTCATTACTCAGTAGTAGAAGCAGTTCCTACCTAGGAGACGAGGAGGTCGGTGCCGATGGTCCTCGCTCTGACTGTGTGCGGGATCGTGGTCGCGCTCGTGGTGGTCGGGCTGTTTCTGTTCGGGCTGCGCCGCCGGCTCATCCAGCGCTCGGGCGGGACCTTCGACTGCTCCCTGCGCTGGGACGTGGCCGAGAAACCGGACACGGGCGGCAAGGGCTGGAGCTACGGCGTCGCGCGGTACAACGGCGACCGCATCGAGTGGTACCGGGTCTTCTCCTACGCCTTCCGCCCCCGCCGCGTCCTGGAGCGCTCCCAGATCGAGGTGGCCGGACGCCGGCTGCCCGAGGGCGAGGAGGAACTGGCGCTGCTGTCCGACGCGGTGGTCCTCGCCTGTGTCCACAGGGGCACGCGCCTCGAACTCGCCATGAGCGAGGACGCGCTGACCGGTTTCCTCGCGTGGCTGGAGGCGGCCCCGCCCGGTCAGCGGGTGAACGTGGCGTAGCCGTGTTCACCCTCCCCCGGGTGAACACGGGAGAGGGTGAACGGGCGTCGGCGCTGTTCGCTCTTACAGGTTGCTGCTGATGGCGTTCACCAGCTCGCCGTCGCTGGTGTCGCCGCTGAACTCCCAGAAGAACGCGCCGCCCAAGCCCTGGGACTTGGCCCAGCTCATCTTCCCGGCGATGGTCGACGGAGTGTCGTAGGACCACCAGTTGCCGCCGCAGTGGGCGTAGGCCGTGCCCGCGACGGTGCCGGTGACCGGGCAGGACGACTTGAGCACCTTGTAGTCCTCGATGCCCTGCTCGTAGGTGCCGGCCGCCGGGCCGGTGGCGGTGCCGCCGGGGGCGTCCTGGGTGACGCCGGTCCAGCCGCGGCCGTAGAAGCCGATGCCGATGAGCAGCTTGGACGCGGGGACCCCGGCCGCCTTGTACTTGGCCATCGCGTCGGCGGTGGTGAAGCCGGCCTTCGGGATGCCGCTGTACGAGGTGAGCGGGGAGTGCGGGGCGGTGGGGCCCTGCGCGTCCCAGGCGCCGAAGAAGTCGTACGTCATCACGTTGTACCAGTCGACGTACTGGGCGGCGCCGGCGTAGTCGGCGGAGTCGATCTTGCCGCCGTTCGAGCCGTCGGCGGAGACCGCGGCGGTGACGAGCCTGCCGGAGCCGAACTTGGCGCGGAGCGCGGCCATCACGTTCTTGAAGGCCTCGGGGCCGCTGGTGTCACAGGTCAGACCGCAGTCGTTGGGGTACTCCCAGTCGATGTCGATGCCGTCGAAGACATCGGCCCAGCGCGGGTCGTTGACGAGGTCGTAGCAGGACTGGGCGAAGCCGGCCGGGTCCTTGGCCGCGTCGGCGAAGCCACCGGACCAGGTCCAGCCGCCGAACGACCAGATGACCTTGAGGTTCGGGTACTTGGCCTTCAGTTCGCGCAGCTGGTTGAAGTTGCCGCGCAGCGGCTGGTCCCAGGTGTCCGCGACGCCGTTCACGGCCTGGTCGGCGGTGAACGCCTTGTCGTAGTCGGCGTAGGAGTCGCCGATGGCGCACTTGCCGCCGGTGATGTTGCCGAAGGCGTAGTTGATGTGGGTGATCTTGGCGGCGGAGCCGGAGGTCACCAGGTTCTTCACGTTGTAGTTGCGGGCGTAGATGCCCCAGTCGGTGAAGTAGCCGAGCTTGACCTTGCCGCCGGCCGGCGGGGGAGTGGTGGAGCCGCCGGTGGTGTGCACGGCGACGGCGGCGCTGACCGGACCGGTCTGGTCGGCGGTGTCGCGGGCCTGCACGGAGTAGGAGTAGTCGCTGCCGGCGGTGAGCCCGGTGTCGGTGTACGACGTCCCGGTCACGGTGGCCACGGCCTTGCCGTCGCGCAGCACGTCGTAGTTCTTGACGCCCTTGTCGTCGGTGGCCGCGCTCCAGGAGATCTTGACCGAGGTGTCGGTGACGCCGGAGGCGGTCGGGGTGCCGGGGGCGCTCGGGGCGGCGTCGCCGGGGACCGTCGTGCCGTCGCAGCTGCCGCCGTTGAGCGTGCAGTTGCTCGGGTTGCCCGATCCGGCGCCGTTGAAGCCGAAGCTGACGGAGGCGCCCGGGGCGAGGGTGCCGTTGTAGGACTTGTTCTTGGCGGTCCAGTGGTTGCCGGAGCTGGTGACGTCGGCGTCCCACGCGGAGGTGACGGACGTGCCGGAGGGGAAGTCCCACTCGACGGTCCAGGAGCTGATGGCGGTCGTACCGGAGTTCTTGATGGTCCACTGGCCACCGAACCCGGTGCCCCAGTCGCTGGACTTGGTGAAGCCGGCGGTGACGCCGGCGGCCTGGGCGCTGTCCGCGGCCGGCGCGGGACTCGCGAGCCCGACCAGCCCGGCCAGGGGGAGTACCAGGGTCGCGAGCCCTGCCGCGACCTTGTGTCTGAAGCGCATCGAGCGCCTCCCTCGGTAGTGGGGGTGACGGGGGGCATGACTGAGCCTTCATGCCCACGGTGCTGCGAGGGTAGAAAGGTCTGGACCATGGGTCAATAGGTCTGGACCAATCCAACTCCCGTTTACCCCCGTGTGATTGGGGGGTTTTCCCCATCGGGAGAGGGTCTTGGCGCTGCGTACGATCGCTGTGACTGATCGACGATCTGATTCACCGTGTACGGGGGACCTCTCATGCGACGCGCGCGTTTTCTTCCTGCTGTGGCCCTGGCCGCACTCACCGTCGGCGGGCTGTCCGCGTGCTCGGTCCTCGACCACAAGACCTTCGAGGACGACGCCAAGGTGTCCCAGAAGGTGACATCGATCCATCTGGACAGCGGGAACGGCGGGGTGAAGGTGGAGACCTCGGCCGACGCGTCCACGATCTCCGTGCACCGCAAGGTGGACTACCACGGCGACAAGCCGACCGGCACGTCCTTCCACGTGGAGAACGGCGTCCTGACGCTCGCCGGCTGCGGCCACGACTGCGGCGTCGACTACGAGGTCGAGGCCCCCGCCGGCCTCCCGGTCACGGGCGGCACCTCCAACGGCGACCTCAAGCTCAACGGCGTCGGCAGGGTCGACGTGCACACCAGCAACGGCGAGATCGCGGTGAACGGCGCGACGGGCCCGGTGAAGCTGCGCACGTCCAACGGCGACGTCCACGTCCGGAACGTCAAGGGCGGCGACATCGACACCCGCACCTCGAACGGCGAGGTGACCATCCGGTCCGCCACCCCGCAGAACATCAAGGCCCACACCAGCAGCGGCAGCCTCACCATCACGGTGCCGCCCGCCAAGTACCGGATATCGGCGGACACCACCAACGGCGACAAGAAGCTGGCCTTCAAGGACGATCCGTCGGGCCGCTACCTCCTCGACCTGTCGACGACGAACGGCGACCTGACGGTGGAGTCGGCGGGTTAGCCGTGCTGTCCGGAGAGGCCGGTGACGCGCTTGGCCGTCGAGGCGGTGAGGGGGCGCTGGTCGGCTTCCGCCGGGGGCGGCCTAGAGTGACGCGACACAGGGGGACGCGGCGTCGGTCGGAGGGAAGAATGAGCGAGACGAGAATCGTCGTGGACGACCTGTCCGGCCCGCAGATCGCCCGGTTCCTCGCCGAGCACGTCCGGCAGATGCGATCCTTGACGCCCCCGGAAAGCACGCACGCTCTCGACCTCGACGCGCTCCGCCGCCCCGACGTCACCTTCTGGTCGGCGCGGGAGGGCGACGCCGTCGTAGGCTGCGGCGCGATCAAGAGACTGGACGCTCACCACGCCGAGCTGAAGTCGATGCGCACCGCGCCGACGCGCACCCGCAGCGGGATCGCCTCCCGGTTGCTGGGGCACATCCTCACCGAGACCGAGCGTCTCGGGTTCACCCGGCTGAGCCTGGAGACCGGCGCGGCCGACTTCTTCCGGCCCGCCAGAAAGCTCTACGAGAAGTTCGGGTTCGACTACTGCGATCCCTTCGCCGACTACCGGCCCGATCCCAACAGCGTGTTCATGACCAAGGCGCTCTGACCCGGGGAGGCACACGACGACGGGTCCGATGCGGGGGCTGCTCCGGCCGTCGCCCTAACCCGGGGCCATCTCCTTGTCCTGGTTCGCCAGATGCCGCAGACCCGGTACCGGCAGTACGACGAGCACGGAAAGCGACAACGCGCCGGCAGCGAACCAGGCAAGGTACGTCGGCTTCCCCACCGCGGCCAGCAGCCAACCGGAGTTGCCAGCCGGGTCGACACGGTACGCAGCGCGTTGGCGTGGGACAGCACCTCACGCGGGACGGTGGACCGCAGAACGGCGCCGTAAGCGGGCCTGTGGAGCCCACTGCCGGCGCCCTGCACGACGGCGAGGGCGCCGAGGAACCACAGGGGCGCGTGCGGGCCACCGATCACCAGGCCCGCCACGGCGGCGGCACGCATCAGGTCCGAGGCGACGATGACCCGGCTGCGGCGGTAGCGGTCGGCCAGGGCTCCCCCGAGCAGCAGCGTCACCACCCCTCCGAGGGCGGTCGCGCCGAGAGTCAGACCGATCGCATGAGGGGCGTCCCGGCGCGGCAGCAGGTACAGGGACAATGCCACCGCGTAGGCCGCGTCGCCCGAGTAGTTCACGGTCTGCCCGAGCCAGAGGCGCCGGAACAACGGAGCGGCCAGGGGCCTGGCGATGTCTCTCACGGTCGTTCTCCCGGCGGGCGCCGCGGGAGGCACCGGGGGGCGTGCGTGCTAACGCTCGCCGCCCGGCACCCACAGCACGTCGCCGGTGGCCTTGTTGGCGATGCGGGCCAGGATGAAGAGGAGGTCGGAGAGGCGGTTGAGGTAGGTGGCGGTGAGGGGGTTCATGAGATCGCCGTGGACCTCCAGCGCCGCCCAGGTGGAGCGCTCGGCGCGGCGGACGACCGTGCAGGCCTGGTGGAGCAGCGCCGCGCCCGGGGTGCCGCCCGGGAGGATGAAGGAGCGCAGCTTCTCCAACCGGTCGTTGAAGCGGTCGCAGTCCGCCTCCAGGCGGTCGATGTAGAACTGCTCGACCCGCAGCGGGGGGTACTCGGGGTTCTCCGCCACCGGGGTCGACAGGTCCGCGCCCACGTCGAACAGGTCGTTCTGGACGCGGGTGAGGACCTGGACGACCTCCTCGTCCAGGCCGCCCAGGGCGATCGCGGTGCCGATCACCGCGTTGGCCTCGTTGGAGTCCGCGTAGGCGGAGATCCGGAGGTCCGTCTTGGGCACCCGGCTCATGTCGCCGAGGCTGGTGGTGCCCTTGTCGCCGGTCCGGGTGTAGATGCGCGTCAGATTGACCATGCGCCCAGCGTAGTTACGCTCCGGCGGTCCGGAACACCCGTGTGCCCGTCGTCACGGCCAGCGCGGCGAAGCCGACGGCGACGAGGACGCCGTAGAGCATGTGCGCCGTGGCGTAGTGGCCCACGTAGGCGTCGCGCATCGCGTCCACCAGATAGCGGAACGGGACGAAGTGCGACAGCACGTCGAGCCACCCGGGCGCGAGGCTCATCGGGAGCATCAGGCCGGACAGCAGCATGGAGGGCATCGACACCGCGTTGATCAGCGGGCCGAACTCCTGCGGGGTGCGGACCTTCATCGCCGTCGCGTACGACAGCGAGGCCAGGGAGAGGGTGAGCAGCGCGACGAACCCGAAGCCGATGAGGATGCCCGGCAGGGGTGCGCGCAGGCCCATCGCCAGCGCGGCCAGGACCAGCAGGACGGCCTGGAACACGAACACCGTGGCGTCGCGCAGCACGCGGCCGAGCAGCAGGGCGAGCCGGCTGACCGGGGTGACCCGCATCCGCTCCAGCACCCCCTGGGTGTTCTCCATGATGATCGTGAATCCTGCGAACAGGGCGCCGAACAGGCCGAGTTGGAGCAGCAGGCCCGGCACCAGGACCTGCCAAGAGCTGCCCGCCGCGCCCAGCGGGAGGCCGGTGAGCAGTGGCCCGAAGAAGAGCAGATAGAGCAGGGGGGTGAGGACGCCGAAGAGGAGGGCGAAGCGGGAGCGGAGGGACTGGCGGAGGTAGCGGCCGTAGACGAGGGCCGTGTCGTGCAGCAGCATGCGCGAAGGCTCCTGGGGCTATACGGCGACGGGGGCGTCGTCGGTCGGGACGGGGGCACGGCCGGTGACGGCCAGGAAGGTGCCCTGGAGCGTGGCGTCCAGGGAGCCCCCGTACCGCAGCTTGAGCGCGCCGGTCGTGCCCTCGGCCGCGACCACGCCGCCGTCGACGATCACCAGCCGGTCGGCGAGGGCGTCGGCCTCGTCCAGATAGTGGGTGGTCAGGAAGACGGTCGTGCCGTGCTCGTCGCGCAGCCGGCGGACGAGGTCCCACAGGCCGGCGCGGCTGCCGGGATCGAGTCCGGTGGTCGGCTCGTCCAGGAACAGCACCCGGGGGCGGTGGGTCAGTGCCATGGCGATGTCGAGGCGGCGTCGCTGACCGCCGGAGAGGGCGGCCGTCCTGCGGTCGAGGAGTCCCGTGAGGTCGAGGTCGCGGGCGAGTTCGGCCGCGCGGGCGACGGCGTCGGCCTTGGACAGCCGGTAGAACCGCGCCTGCGTGACCAGTTCCTCCCGCACCGTGATCTGCGGGTCGACGCCGCCGGACTGGGCGACGTAGCCGGAGACCCGGCGCACTCCGGCCGGGTCGGTCGCCAGGTCGTGCCCGGCGACGGTGGCCGCGCCGCCGGTCGGCTTCAGGAGGGTGGCGAGCATGCGCAGGGTGGTGGTCTTGCCGGCCCCGTTCGGGCCCAGGAAGCCGAGGATCTCGCCCTCGTGGACGGTCAGATCGATGCCGCGCACGGCTTCGACGGGGCCGGTTTTCGTGGGGAAGGTGCGGGCGAGGCGCGCCGCGCTGATGACTGCTGCCATGCCGCCCAGAAAAACAGAGTCTCTGAAAATTTGCAATGACACCAAGTTTTTAGGAGGTGCAGCGAAGTTAGGATGTGGCATGGCTGAGGGGCTCAGGGAACGGAAGAAGCGGCAGACCCGGCAGTACATCTCGGATGTCGCCACGGGGCTGTTCGTCGAGCGCGGCTTCGACGCGGTGACGGTCGCGGAGATCGCCGACGCGGCGAACGTCTCCGTCAACACCGTCTACAACTACTTTCCGGCCAAGGAGGATCTCTTCCTCGACCGTTCCTCGGGTGTGGTCGACCGGATGGCGCGCTGGGTCCGGGGCCGTCGCGAAGGCGAGTCGGCCGCGGCGGCGGTGCTGCGCGAGCTGCGTGAGGAGATCGAGGCGGTGTCCCCGCGCGTCGGCCTGTTCCCGGGCTACGCGGATTTCATGCGGGTCATCGAGGACGCCCCGGCCCTGCGCTCACGCCTGTGGGCCCTCGCCCAGGAGGTGCAGGCCAACCTGGAACAGGTCCTGCGCGAGGAGACCGGCGCGGCCGACGACGACGAGCTGCCCCATCTGATGGCCGGTCAGATCGGCTGGCTCCACGGCACGGTCATCGGTGTCATCGGCCGGGAGATGCTCAAGCGCCGGGAGCCGGCGGAGGTCTCGCGGGAGGCACTGGCGCTGCTGGACGAGATGGAGGGGCTGCTCGGCGAGCGGGTGCTCGGGTACGCGGTGAGCGGGCAAGATTAGGCGGCACGCCGGTCGCTGACATCCGGTGGCCAGGCCGACCCCGGCGCCGTCCGAACAGGGCGGCGCCGGGGATTCTCTCGTCAGTCGAGCACCCCGTTGCCGACAGCCCCGACGAACGCCGCCCACGCGCCGTCCGCGAAGAGGAGGGCGGGGCCGTGGGGGGTCTTGCTGTCACGGACGGGGACGGAAGCGGGGATGTCGTCGGAGACTTCGAGGCAGGCGCCGCCGTCGGGGTTGCTGTAGCTGCTCTTGCGCCACGTCACGCTGCTCAGGTCGATGACTCGGGGTCGCATGGCACTTCCTCCAACATCCGCAGGATGGACTTCCGCGACTCGGCAGGGGACAGTGCCTGGTCGCGCATGGCATCGTACGCACGTTGCAACTGCTCAACTGCTGCGCTTCCTTCCACCAGTTCACCGCGATGGGCATTCTCGGTGTACGCCACCGTGCTGCCGTCCAGCAGGCGCAGGAACATCACGTCCGTACTCACGAGGCCGTGGAGGCGGGCGGTCTGCGGGAGTACCTGAAGTGTGATGTTGGGGCGCTCGGAGACCTCCAGCAGGTACTCCAACTGTTCGCGCCATGCGTTCATGTCAGGCAGCCGTGCGCACAGTGCCGCCTCGGCGATAATGCTGCGGAACGGGGGTGCCCCCTCTCCCTCCAGCAACTTTCGCCGACTCGTGCGCGCCTCGACCTGCTGCTCCAGCTTCTCGCGCTCGACGCCGCCGAGCTTGAGCAGCTCACGGGCGTACCTTTCGGTCTGAAGCAGTCCATGCACCGTGCTCACGCCGAAGTGCCAGAAGTTGACCGCCTCCGCCTCCAGCGCGATGTACCGGCGGTACTTCTCTTTGAACGCGGTCGGATCCCCTATGGCCATCTCCCACATCGCCAGCAGCAACCCCGGCGTCCCGTAGAACTGGTCCAGCGCCTCCGCCACGTCCGGGCTCCCCAGCGTGCTCCCCGTCTCCAGCTTGCCGAAGAGGGACGCGTCCCAGCCGATCGCGTCGGCCAGTTGGCGAAGGCTCAGCCCTCTCGCGTGGCGCAGGCGGCGGAGTTCCTCCGCGTAGCGGCGTCTGGGCTCCTGGCTGCGTCCGGTGATCACCCCGCGCGGCGGCATGGCACACCCCCTCGGCTGATATGTAGCGCTGTGAACACGCAGCGTATCGGCCGGGGTTCGCACGCCGCTCGGTTTCCTTCGGAACTCGCCCCGATGTGACGTCCGTCAAATGAGACGTGACGCGCGTTACTTCATGGTCACACGGCCGCTTCGGAGCGCTATCGTCCGCCGAAGACACACATGTCTATAGCGGGTAACAGCGGGAAGAGGGAGTCGGACGTGGCAGGGAAGCTCGCCGTCATCGGGGCCGGTCTCATGGGGTCCGGTATCGCTCAGGTCGCCGCACAGGCGGGCTGGGAGGTCGTCCTTCGCGATGTCACCGACGAGGCGCTCAGGCGCGGTACCGACGGAATCAAGGCGTCGTACGACAAGTTCGTGAGCAAGGGCAAACTGGACGCGGCCGACGCCGAGGCCGCGCTGGGCCGTATCGCCGCGACCACCGACCTCGACGCCGCCGCCGACGCGGACATCGTCGTGGAGGCCGTGTTCGAGAAGCTGGAGGTCAAGCACGAGATCTTCCGCGCGCTCGACAAGATCGTGCGCCCCGAGACCGTGCTCGCCTCCAACACCTCCGCCATCCCGATCACCAAGATCGCGGCGGCCACCGAGCACCCCGAGCGGGTCGTCGGCGTCCACTTCTTCTCGCCGGTGCCGATGATGAAGCTGGTCGAGCTGGTCCGCGGTTACAAGACGAGCGACGAAGCCCTCGCCACCGCCCGGGAGTTCGCCGAGTCCGTCGGCAAGACCTGCATCGTCGTCAACCGCGACGTCGCCGGGTTCGTCACCACCCGCCTCATCTCCGCGCTCGTCGTGGAGGCCGTCAAGCTCTACGAGTCGGGCGTGGCGACCGCCGAGGACATCGACCTCGCCTGCAAGCTGGGCTTCGGGCACGCCATGGGCCCGCTCGCCACCACCGACCTGACCGGCGTGGACATCCTGCTGCACGCCACCGGGAACATCTACACCGAGTCCCAGGACGAGAAGTTCGCCCCGCCGGAGCTGATGCGCCGGATGGTGGATGCCGGTGACATCGGCCGCAAGAGCGGGCAGGGCTTCTACACGTACTGATCCGCTGTACGGACGCGTCCCGTCACCGAATTCATCCCGAAAGCATCACTCGCAGGGGTGAATTCGGTCTCGGTTCGCTTACAAGCAGCAACCGCACCGCCACGCATTCAGTCAGATGGTGCACAGCATCGACACGGAGAACGCCACAACCGCACTCAACGGGGAGCGTATATGCACATCAGGGGCGACCACGCCGAGCTGGTCGTCGGGGGGCGCCTCGACGTCCGCAGCGCGGCGGACGCCCGTACGGCCCTGCACTCGGCCGTCGACCGCGGCGCCGGCGACCTGGTGCTCGACCTGTCCGAACTGGACTCCTGGGACGCCACCGGGCTCGGGGTGATCATGGGTGCCCACCGGCGGGCCGGCCGCTGCGGTCGCCGTCTGGTGCTGCGCGGTGTGCCGCCGCAGATGCAGCGCCTGTTGGTGGCCACCCGGCTGCACCGCATCCTCGCCATCGAGGGCGGCATCGGGGTGGAGTCGCTGCCCCGGGTGTGAACACCCGCGGGAGGACCCGAAGGACGATCCGCGGGGCCCGCGGGCAATCCGCGCCGGACCGTGACGTCTCGGACCACGGGGTACCCCGCCCTGTCGTGGATACTGGGCGAAGGTTTAGGGTTCGGTCGCCCGCCGACTCGTATCCCTCGACCGAGCGGGTCCGGACCGGAGCGACAGTGCGGTGTGCGGCAGGCCGGGAGGGGCCGGAATGCGAGCACACGACGCTTATGGGGGGCTTGAACCCATGGACCCGATCAGCCCGGGACCCGAGGAGTACGGACACGCGGGCGGCCGACGCCCGCACCGGGACCCCCTCGCCGCCGACTTCGGCCCGAGCACGCCGGCGCCCGCGCGCACGGCGCACCTCGTCTCCGGCGATCTGCTGCTGACCGTCAACCCCGTGGACGGCAGCGAGATCGAGCCCTGCCCGCCGGCCGAGCGCCCGGGTCGCCCCCGCAAGCGCGACGAGGCCGAGCGGGCCGAGGTCGAACACCTCTCCCGCCCCCCGGTGCCGCCGGGCCCCGCCCAGCACCCGCTGCCGCTGCTGGAGCGCCAGGAGGTACGGGAGCAGCTGGTACGGCTGCTCGCGCGCGGCCGCACCGTGCGGCTCACCGGGCCCGGCGGGTCCGGTCGTACCGCCCTGCTCGACCTGGTCGCCGACGACTGCGACGACCTCGCGCCCGACGGCGTGGTGCGCCTCAGCGGCGTCCACCGCACCGCCGAGGACCTCCTCCACGAGCTCTTCCACACCGTCTACGACGCCCCCGGCCACCGCCCCGAGCGCCTCGAACTGCGGGCGCCGCTCGCGGAGATCGGCGCGGTCGTCGTCCTCGACGACCTCGAGTTCGGCGGCGCCGAGCTGGACGAGCTGCTCGACGCGACGCCCGAGTGCGCCTTCCTGGTCGCCGCCACCCCGGACGTGCCCGCGCCCTCCGCCGACGCCGACGTCGAGGAGGTCCTCCTCGGCGGGCTCGACCGGGCCGGCGGGGTGGAGATCCTGGAGCGCACGGCCGGGCGCGTGCTCACCGAGGAGGAGGCCAACTGGGCCGGCGACCTGTGGTTCGAGTCCGAGGGGCTGCCCCTGCGGTTCGTCCAGGCGGGCGCGTTGCTGCGGCAGCGGGACCAACTGCGGGCCGAGACCGGGGCGGTGGACGAGTTCGGCGTCTTCGAGGACGTACGGCCCGTCGTGAACGCGGTGGCGGAGTTCGCGGACGAGAGCGGTCCGCTGCCCTCGCTCGGCGAGGCCGCCGCGCCCGCGCCGCTGCTCGCCTCCCGGCTCAGCGCCTCCGCCCGCGCCACGCTGCGGTTCGCGGTCGCCCTCGGCGGCGAGGTACCGCACCAGGCGCATCTGCCCGCGCTGGTCGGCGACACCCATGCCGACGCGGCGCTCGGCGAGCTGGCGAGCTGCGGCCTGGTCTCCCCGGCGGGCCCGCGCTACCGGCTCGCGGCCGGGGTGCAGGCGCAGCTGGAGGCGGCGGGGTACGGCGACGATGCCGCCGAGCGGGCCCGCACGGCGGCCCGGCACTACGCCTGGTGGGCGGGGCATCCCTCCGTCACGCCGGAGCGGGTGAGCGCGGAGGCCGACGCGGTGCTCGCGGCGCTGACGGCCGTGGTGCCGCCGGTCGAGGGCGATGACGGCGAGGCGGTGCGGCTCGCGCGGACGGCCGCGCCCGCGTTCGCCGCCGCGCTGCGGTGGAGCGCCTGGGAGCGGGCCCTGCGATGCGGTGCCGAGGCATCTTTGCAGTCCGGTGACGTGCCCGAACAAGCCTATTTCCACCACGAGTTGGGGATTCTCGCGCTGTGCGGTGGGCGGCTGGACCGGGCCCGTGCGGAGCTGGAGGCGTCGATCGGGCTGCGCGGCGCGCTCGCCGACAAGCGGGGCACCGTCGCCGGACGCCGGGCGCTGGCGCTCGTCGCGGACCGGGCGGGGGAGCTGCCGGGGATTCCGGTGGTCCCGGGGGAGCCCGAGGGAGCGCCGGCGCCGCCGGTGCCGGACACCCTGGTCACGCCCCGGATCGTGCCCGCGCCCGCGAAGGGGCTGGGGATACGGCGTCTCGCGCGCCGCAATCTGGTGGCGGCGGGCTCCGGCGCGCTGCTCGCGGCGGTGCTGGGCACGGTGGTGACGCTCGGCATGACGTCCCACGACGGCGACGACAAGAACCCCGCGGGGCGGGCCGACGTGAACCCCTCCACGAGCCAGGACGCGGGCGACCCGGCCGCCGACCCGGGCCCGGCCCAGGACCCGGGCACCACCTCCCAGGTGCCGGCGGCCCACTCCGCGACCCCGGCCCCGGCGGGCACGTACGCGGGGACGGCCGAGCCGATGCCGTCGGCGAGCCCGTCGGCCGGTGCGAGCGGCACCGCGGGCACGGGCACGGGCACCGGGGGCACGTCCCCGGCGCCGACCTCGCCCAAGCCGACCTCCCCGAAGCCGACCAAGCCGACCTTCCCGACCCCTTCCTCGTCCTCCCCCTCCCCGACGGGGCCGGGCTCCGGCTCGCCGAGCCCCACGGGGTCGGACACCCCGACCGGCTCGCCCCAGTCCTCTTCCCTGGCGGTGACCCCGCAGAACAGGGAGACGACGCAGACGGCGACCGCGATCGACCCGGGCTGGGCGGTACCGAGCCCCATGTGACGAACGGCGGTGCGGGACCGGCCCCAGGCCGGTCCCGCACCGCCGTCGGTCGCCGCGTCCCTCAGAACAGCCGCAGCTTGTCGTCCTCGATGCCGCGCAGGGCGTCGTAGTCGAGGATGTGGCACGCGATGTCGCGGTCCGTGGCGAGGACGCGGGCCTGGGGCTTGATCTCCTGGGCGGCGAAGATGCCGCGGACCGGGGCGAGGTGGGGGTCGCG
The DNA here is from genome assembly GCF_030269125.1 of Streptomyces hygroscopicus subsp. hygroscopicus. Taxonomy (GTDB): domain Bacteria; phylum Actinomycetota; class Actinomycetes; order Streptomycetales; family Streptomycetaceae; genus Streptomyces; species Streptomyces hygroscopicus_C. The sequence continues at coordinate 37,244 of NZ_BSSM01000028.1, forward strand.
GTTGAGGAGGTCGAGGTAGCGGGTCAGCTGCTCGACGCCGTCGATCTCACCGCGGCGCTTGATCTCGATCGCGACCGTCCGGCCCTCGGCGTCCCGGCACAGGATGTCCACCGGCCCGATGGCCGTCATGTACTCGCGCCGGATGAGCGTGTACCCGTCGCCGAGGGTCTCGATGCGGTCGGCGAGCAGTTCCTGGAGGTGTGCCTCCACGCCGTCCTTGATCAGACCGGGGTCGACACCGAGTTCGTGCGAGGAGTCGTGGAGGATCTCCTCCATCGTGATGATCAGTTTCTCGCCCGCCTTGTTGACGACGGTCCACACGCCCTCGTCCTCGCCGGCGCCCTCCTTCAGCGTGCAGGGCGGCGACATCCAGTTGAGGGGCTTGTAGGCCCGGTCATCGGCGTGGATGGAGACGCTGCCGTCCGCCTTGACCAGGATCAGGCGCGGCGCCGAGGGCAGGTGGGCGGTGAGCCGGCCGGCGTAGTCGACCGAGCACCGGGCAATGACGAGACGCATGGTCGGCAACGCTACTCGACACCCGCCGCCGGGCGCGATTCGCCCGACCCGCTCCCTGTGGATCGCCCCACTTGTCACTGCTTTGTCCCTGGAAACTCTTGTTCATCCTTGGCCGATTGTGGGTGCAACCCGACCATTCCATATACGCATTCTGGTGGTGTGGTCACCGACCGTTGCCTACCGTAGAGAACGGGAGGTCGCGGTCCATGTACGCAGCGTGTTTGACGGCGCGAACTCCCTTTGTCCGTCCGGCAACCCCCTGTTCCCCGGGGGTGCGAGAGGAGTACCCATGTCGCTCGACGTCTCACCGGCCCTACTCGAAGCGGCCGAGCGAGGCGAGGTCGACGAAGCAGACTTCGTCGACTGCGTCCGGACCTCCCTGCCCTACGCATGGGAGATGATCAGCTCCCTGGTGGCCCAGCTGAAGGTGGACGGCGGCCCCTTCGCCGACAACCAGACGCCCCCGCCGGACGAGCAGGCACGCGGCCAGTTGCTGCGCGCCCTCGCGAGTGACGCCATCCGCGGCGCGCTGCAACGGCACTTCGGCGTGCGGCTGGCCTTCCAGAACTGCCACCGGGTCGCGGTGTTCCCGCTGGACGCCTCGGTGGACGAGACCCTGACCCGCTTCACCTCGGTGCGGGCCCAACTGCTGAACCAGTCGCCGGAACTTCGGGACTGCTGACCCGCGGCCCCGGCGCGTCCGGGGCGGTGCGTCGCCTGCTTGCCGCTCCGCCCGCGGGAGGTGCATTCGGTGCTGGGGCGGCAAGCCCCCCAGGTGGCTTGCCCGTTGTTCCTGTACGGCAGTGTGCGTCAGCGCAGCTGCGGAAGAACCTCGGCGCCCAGGCGCCGCAGGGTGTCCTCCGTCGCCGCGAGATCGCCCGAGCCCTCGACCAGCAGGGCGAAGCGGGAAATGCCCGTGCGCTCAGCGGTGGCCGCGAGCCGGTCACCGGCGAGCCGCGGGGTGCCCACCGGGTGCAACCCGCAGAGCAGCTCGGTGTAGGCGTGCGGATCACGCATCGCGCGCTTGCGCCCGTCGACCGTGACATGCGCGTCGAGTCCCTGTTCCAGCCAACCCGGCATCGCCTTGAGCAGGGTCTCCGCCGCGTCCTGCCTGCGGTCGGCGAGCTGGCAGACACCGGCCGCGACGTGCGCCGCCTCCGCGATCTCCTCGGGTGGCCGGCCCGCCGCGCGGGCGCAGCGCCGCCACAGGGCGACCATCTCCGCCTTCTCCTCGTCGCCCGCGTGCATCCCGAGCAGCATCGGCAGCCCGCGCTCCGCGGCCAGCCGTACGCTCTTCGGCGAGGTGCACGCGACGACGACCTCGGGGCCCGGGGTGTCCGTCAGGGCCTCCGAGGGGCGGGGTACGACGGGTACCTCGCGGAACGCGAACCGCTCGCCGGACGCGCCCACGGCCGGCTCGCGCAGCCAGCGCAGCAGCAGGTCGAGCGACTCGGGGAACCCGTTCTCGTACGCGTCGAGGCCCATGCCGAAGACCTCCAGGTCCACCCAGGGACCGCCGCGGCCCACCCCGAGGGTGAACCGCCCGCCGCTCGTCACGTGCAGCAGCGCGGCCTGCTCGCCGAGGGCCACCGGGTGCGCGGTGGGCAGTACGCTGACCGCGGTGCCGACCCGGATACGGTGGGTGCGGCCGAGCAGCAGGGCGGCCAGGGTGACGGCCGAGGGACAGGTGCCGTACGGCACGAAATGGTGCTCGGCCAGCCACACCGAGTCGAGGCCGGCCTCCTCGGCGACCTCCGCCGAGCGCACCGCCCGGTGCAGGGCCTCCCCCTGGCCCTGGCCCGGGAACTGGGCACCCAGCACAAAGCTTCCTACGTACATCGCGTTTCCCGCTTCCTCGGCTCCGACCCGGAGCTCCCCCACACCGGCATAACCGTCTGACACGTGCCCAGGACACGGCCTGGCGGGGTAATTTGCCGATTGTCTGCGTAATCGGCCGTTCCGAGGGGGGACTTGCGCCGGTTGGCGGCCTTCGCGTGCCCCGCCCGGCGGCGCGTAGGCTGGACGCCGTCCGCCCCTGCCGCCGAGCCCCGAGAGGTGTCCCGTGTCCCCGCGCCGCAACCGACCGAAGGCCGCCGGCTCGTCCGGCCGCAGCGCCGAGGACGACCGCGCCGAGCGGTACGGCGGTTTCCAGTCCACGGAGGACTGGGCGGGCGAGGAGTGGAGCGTGCGGCATGTCGCGGGCGCGAGCGCCGAGGGCAAGACCTACCGCTGCCCCGGCTGCGACCAGATGATCCCCTCCGCGGTCCCGCACGTGGTGGCCTGGCCCCAGTACGCGGGCGTCGACGACCGCCGCCACTGGCACAAGGCCTGCTGGAACGCGCGAGACCGCCGCACCTCACGGGTGCAGCGGTCTCGTAACGCGCCGAGGTTCTGAGGCCCGGGGGCCGGTCTCACACGTCCCGGTTGCGCAGCAGCACGTACGCTCCCGCGCCGGCCGCCGCGGTCAGGCCCATCATGATCCACAGCGGGTCCCAGCCCGTGGGTCCGGAGCCGCTGAGCGTGTTGTCGTAGAAGACGCTGAGCTGGCTCGGGAAGCTGTACTCGAACAGGAAGTCGCGCACCGAGCGCAGCGATTCCGTGGCCATGAACAGCGCGAGCACCAGCGGGGCGAGCACCAGGCCGATCATGATGGTGATGCCGCCCGCCGAGTGCCGGATCATCGAGCCGACGAGCAGCGCGAGCAGGCCGAGCAGCGCGATGTAGAGGCTCACGCCGACGGTGGCCTTGAACCAGTCCCCGCCGGAGGGCGACGCGGCACCGGAGCCGGACAGCATCGACGACTGCACCATCGCCACGAAGGACACCGACACCAGGGTCACCACGAAGGCGACCGCGAAGAACACGATCGCCTTGGCGGCCAGCACCCGCCCGCGGCTCGGGCACGCCGTCATCGTCGTGCGGATCATGCCGGTGCCGTACTCCGAGGCCGTGGTCAGCACGCCGAGCGTGATGATGCACATGTTGCCGACGAGCACTCCGAAGAAGCCGAAGGACAGCGGGTTCGAACCGCTCATCGAGGCGTCGCTCGCGTGGGCCGACACCAGCCCTCCGACCAGCAGACCGATGCCCACGACGAGGAACACGAAGACGCTGAGCGTCCAGATCGTCGAGCGGACCGACCTGATCTTCGTCCACTCCGAGGCCACCGCGTGCCCGAGGTGGGTGCGCACCACCGGGATCGGCGAGGTGTAGCCGGGGTACGAGCCGCCGGGCGCCGCCTGCCAGTGGGGCGCGGCGGCCGGGGCCTGCGGCATCGGGGGCTGGTGGGTGCTCATCGGGCGTCCTCGGGCTGGGTCGTGTCGGCGGCGGGGGCGGCGGGGGCCGGGGGAGCGGCCGGGGCAGCGGGGGCCGGGGTCGCGGGGGCCGGGGCCTGGACGGCCTGGGGCGCCGGCTGGGCGTACGGGTTCGCGACCGCGGCGCCATGGCCCGCCGGGGCGCCCGGAGCGCCGTACGCGCCCGCCGGGGCGCCGCCGTAGGGGCCCGCCGGGGCGCCGGGGCCGCCCGCCGGCATCACGAAGGGCTGCCCGCCCTGCTGGGGGGACGGCGGGGCGTACCAGCCGGGCTGGCCCTGGCCGGGCACCGGCATGGGCGGCTCGGCGCCGGGCGGCAGCGGCTGCTGCAGACCCGCCTTCTGGTCGGTGGTGGAGCGGTAGTCCACCGCGCCCTGGGTCATCCGCATGTACGCCTCCTCCAGCGAGGCCTGGTGCGGCGACAGCTCCCACAGCCGCACGCCCGCCTCGTGCGCGAGGTCGCTGATGCGGGGCAGCGGCAGCCCGGTCACGCGCAGCGCGCCGTCCTGCTCCGGCAGGACGTGGCCGCCGGCCTCGGTGAGCGCGGCGCCGAGTTTCTCGCGCAGCTGCGGCTCGGTGTCGGGGGTGCGCACCCGCGCGAAGTCGGCGGAGTTGGCGGAGATGAAGTCCCTCACGCTCATGTCGGCGAGCAGCTGGCCGCGCCCGATCACGATGAGGTGGTCGGCGGTCAGCGCCATCTCGCTCATCAGGTGCGAGGAGACGAAGACGGTACGGCCCTCCGCCGCCAGCGCCTTCATCAGGTTGCGCACCCAGAGGATGCCCTCGGGGTCGAGGCCGTTGACCGGCTCGTCGAAGAGCAGCACCTGGGGGTCGCCGAGCAGCGCGGCGGCGATGCCGAGGCGCTGGCCCATGCCGAGCGAGAAGCCCTTGGAGCGCTTCTTGGCGACGTCCTGGAGGCCGACGACGCCGAGCACCTCGTCCACGCGGCGGGCCGGGATGCCCGACAGCTGGGCGAGGCTCAGCAGGTGGTTGCGGGCGGAGCGGCCGCCGTGCACGGCCTTGGCGTCGAGCAGCGCGCCCACCTGGCGGGGCGCGTTGGGCAGCCTGCGGTAGGGATGGCCGCCGATGGTCACCTGGCCGGACGTCGGGTTGTCCAGTCCGAGGATCATCCTCATCGTCGTGGACTTGCCCGAGCCGTTGGGCCCGAGGAAGCCGGTCACGGCTCCGGGTCGCACCTGGAAGGAAAGGTTGTACACGGCGGTCTTGTCGCCGTACCGCTTCGTCAGGCCTACAGCCTCGATCATGCTCCGCACCCATCGGAAGGTTCAGGACAGCGGGGAACCGCCCCCGTAAGGGTTAGGAGGATATCGGGGCGCTGACGGTTCCGCCCAAAGAAAAGTAAAGCTGAAGTAATACGGTGCGTGAACGAGACCTTTACTGCGCGTCTCGGCGCCTGAGCAGCGCGTACCCGCCGGCGAGCGCGGCGATCACCCACAGCGCCATGATGCCGAGCCCGCCCCAGGGTCCGTAGGGCGCCTCGTCGGCGCGCGGCACCGCCTGCATGATCCGGCTGCCGGCCTGGTCCGGCAGGAACCGGCCGGCCTTCTTGGTGGAGTCGACGGCAGCGAGGATGTTGGAGATCAGGAAGAAGAACGGCATCAGGATGCCGAGCGACAGCAGCGGCGAGCGCAGCATGGCGGCGACGCCCATGGAGAACACCGCGATCAGGGTGAGGTAGAGCCCGCCGCCCACCACCGCGCGCAGCACGCCAGGATCGCCGAGCCCGGCCCGGTAGGGACCGAGCATGGCCTGGCCGAGGAAGAACGTGGCGAAGCTCGTGATCATCCCGACGACCAGGGCGAGCGCGCCCGCGACCGCGATCTTGCCGAACAGGAAGGCGCCGCGGCGCGGCACGGCGGCCAGCGAGACCCGGATCATGCCGGTGCTGTACTCGTTGGTGACGACCAGCACCCCGAACACGATCATGGCGAGCTGGCCGAGGGTCATGCCGGCGAAACTGACGAAGGTCGGATCGAGGGTCAGCCGCTCCCGGACCGGCATCGTGTCGTACTCGTTCCGGGTCAGCGCGGAGATGAGCATGCCGATGCCGATGGTGACCACGACGGCGACCGAGAGGGTCCAGCCCGTGGACGACACCGACCGGATCTTCGTCCACTCGGAGCGCAGGACCTGGGCGACGCCGGCGGTGGGGGAGGTCTGCCGGGGCCGGCCGGTCCGGACGCTCGTCATGCCGTACCTCCCTGGCGACCGGAACCCCAGCTCCTCGGGCCGGCCTCCGTCCGCGCGTGGTACTCCACCGATCCGGCCGTCAGCCGCATGAACGCCTCCTCCAGCGAGGCCTGCCGGGGACTCAGCTCGTGCAGCACGATCCCGTGCCGCGCGGCCAGCTCCCCGATCCGCTCGGCCTTGTCGCCCTCCGCCTCCAGCGCGCCGTCCGCCGCCGGGACCACGGTGATCCCGGCCTCGTGCAGCGCGTCGAGGAGCCGCTCGGGCTGGGGCGAGCGGACGCGGGCGTAGCTGCGCGCGTGCCGCCGGACGAACTCCGCCATGGAGGTGTCCGCGAGCAGCCGGCCCTGCCCGATGACCACCAGATGGTCGGCGGTCTGCGCCATCTCGCTCATCAGATGGGAGGAGACGAACACCGTCCGGCCCTGCGCGGCCAGCGATTTCATCAGGTTCCGGATCCAGTGGATGCCCTCGGGGTCGAGCCCGTTCACCGGCTCGTCGAACATCAGGACGCGGGGGTCCCCGAGCAGCGCGGCCGCGATCCCGAGCCGCTGGGCCATGCCGTACGAGAACCCCTTGGCCTTCTGTCGCGCGACGGCCACGAGTCCCACCGTCTCCAGCACCTCGCCCACCCGGCCGCGTGGGATGCCGTTGCTCTGCGCGAGGCACAGCAGGTGGTTGTAGGCGCTGCGCCCGCCGTGCACGGCCTTGGCGTCCAGCAGCGCGCCGATGCACGTCAGCGGGTCGGTCAGCTGCTCGTAGTGCCTGCCGTCGATCCGCACGTCACCGGCGGTGGGATGGTCGAGCCCGAGGATCATCCGCATCGTGGTGGACTTCCCGGCCCCGTTCGGCCCCAGGAACCCGGTCACGATGCCCGGCCGCACGGTACACGTCAGACCATCGACGGCCACCTTCTCGCCGTACCGCTTGGTCAGCCCGTCCAGCTCGATCATGCCGCCACGCTAGAACGTGACAAAGCCCCCTGCCACTTGGGGCAGGGGGCTTTCGAAGCCTCGGTGCCTACCGGGACTGCTGCGCCGGAACCCCACGGGAAACCGGCTCGTCCTCACCCGTCGAGCCCGCGGCGGCGACGGCGGCGCCGGTGAGCGTCGCCAGCATCTCGCGCACGTTCGTCAGCTGGGCGTTGATGCTGTCGCGGCGGTTGGTGAGGGCCGCCAGCTCACGCTCGGACTCGGAACGGATGCGGTCCGCCTTGGCATTGGCGTCGGCCACGATGTCCTCGGCCTGGCGCTGGGCGGTCTCCACCGTCTGGCGGGCGCGGCGCTCGGCGTCGGTGCGCAGCTTCTCCGCCTCCAGGCGCAGCTGCTCGGCACGGTGCTCGATCTCCGCCAGCCGCTTCTCCGCCTTCTGCTGGCGCGAGGCCAGGTCGCGCTCGGACTGCTCGCGGCGCTTGGCCAGGTTCGTCTCGAAGTCGGCGGCGGCCTGAGCGGCCTTGGCGCGGGTCTCCTCGAAGAGGGCGTCCGCCTCCTCCCGCTTGGACTGCGCGTCCTTCTGCGCGTCGGCACGCAGCTGAGAGGCCTCGCCCTTGGCCTTCTCCACGATGCGGGCGCCCTCGTCCTCCGCCTTGGCCTTGCGCTCGGTGGCGTAGGACTCGGCGTCGTTACGAACCTGCTGGGCGGCCGACTCGGCCAGCTCGCGGTGCTGTTCGGCAGCGCGGCGGGCCTCCTCACGCAGCTCCTTGGCCTCTTCCTCGGCCAGGCGCAGGATCTTCTCGACCCGGGCGCCGAGACCGGCGTACGACGGCTCGGCGTCGCTCACCTGGGTCTGGGCGTTCTGCGTCTCGAGGTGCAGCTCCTCGATGCGCTTCTCCAGGGCGGTGATACGGGCGTTGGCCTGGTCACGTTGGGAGACGAGGTTGGAGATACGTTCGTCCACCTGAGCGCGGTCGTACCCACGCCGCACAAGCTCGAAGCCGTAGGGGGAAGTGTCGCTCATGGGGTTCCTGTCAAATGAGACCGGTGAGGTGATAGGGGGAATCCTAGGCGCCGAAGCGGTGTGTCATCGAGCGGATACGTGTTTGATCTGGAGAATGACACCTCTTTTGAGTGGCTGACCGCCGGAGGGCTTGCCAACAAGCAGGGCAAAGCCCTCAGTCGACACCGAAACACCCCTTGGATGCTAGCCGTCTGACGACTTGCCACCCGAACGGGGGGCGCCGACCGTCGCGCCCGCCTTGACCGAGCCGTCCTTGCCGGCACCCGGCGCCTCGAAGGACTCCAACGCGTCCAGCACGTCCTGGACGCGGGAGATCTCGGCGTTGATGTCCTCGCGCCTGCGCACCAGGACCTCCAGCTCCCGCTTGCCCTCCTCGACCGAGCGCCGTGCCTCCTGGATCGCCTCCGCCTTCAGCTCCTCGGCCTCCTTGACCAGCCGGGCCTTCTTCTGCTCGGCCTCCTTCAGCAGACCCTCCGCCTTCTTGACGGCCGCGATGCGCACCTTGCCCGCCTCGGAGTCGGCGTCCGAGAGGATCTCCTTCGCCTTCGCCTGGGCCTTCTCCAACTGCTCCTCGGCGGCCTTGATGAGCGCGTCGCAGCGGTCGCCGGTGGACTTCATCGTCTCGGCGGCCTCGCGGCGGGCCCGCGCGTGCAGGTCCTCGATCTCCGCGGTGACCCGCTCGCGCAGCTCCTCGGCCCGCTCCCGGATCGCGGTCGCGTCCCGGCGGGCGCCGACCAGCAGCTCGTCCGCGTCCGTGCGGGCCTTCTCGACCAGCGAGTTGCCCTCGATGGTCGACTCGGAGACGATCCGCTCCGCCTCGGCGCGGGCCGCGCCCACCATGGTGTCGGCCTGCGCCTCGGCGTCCGCCGTGGTCTTCAGCGCCTGCTGCTGCGCCTCGGTGAGCAGCTTGTCCGCCTCGGCCGTGGTCTCGCCGATGAGCTTGTCGACCTGCTCCGCCGCCTCCGAACGCCGCTTGTTCGCGTCCTTGCGGGCCTCGTCCAGGGTCCGCTCGGCCTCCTTGCGCGCCGTACCGACGAGCCGCTCGGCCGCCGCCTCCGCGTCCGCCCTGACCCGCTCGGCCTCGGCCCGCATCTGCTCGGCGTGCGCCTGCGCGGAACCCACGGTCTCGGCGGCCTCGGCCCGCAGCCGCTCCGCCTCCGTGGTGGCCTCGCCGACCAGCTGATCGGCGGCGGCCCGCGCCTTCGCCCGCACGCGTTCGGCCTCGGCCACGGACTCGGAGCGCACGCGCTCGGCCTCGGCCACGGACTCGGAGCGCACGCGCTCGGCCTCGGCCACGGACTCGGAGCGCACGCGCTCGGCCTCCGCCGCGGTCTCCGTCTGGAGCCGCTCCGCCTCCGCGACCGTCTCCGTCTGGAGAAGCTCGGCCTCCTTGCGCGCCTCCGTGATGAGGGTGTCCGCCTGCGTCGCCGCGTCCGAACGGATGCGGTTGGCGTCCTCGCGGGCGTCCGCCCGGGTCCGGGCCGCCGCCTGGTCCGCCTCGGCCAGCGCGTCCGACGCCTCGGTACGCACCCGCTGCGCGTACTCGCCCGCGTCCGCACGCAGCCGCTCGGCCTCCGCCGTCGCCTCCGCGAGGGCGCGCTCGGCCAGCGCACGCGCCGCCTCGGCCTCCTCGCGCGCCTCCTGCCGCAGCCGCCCGGCGTCCTCGCCGGCCCGCTCCCGCTCGGCGTGCGCGTCGGCCCGCAGCCGGTCGGCCTCCTCCTCGGCCTCCCGCTTCGTACGCTCCGCCGCGTGCTCGGCGGCCGAACGCAGGCCCGCGATCTCCTCCTGCGCCTGCTCGTGCAGCCCCGCCACGGAGTCCCGCACCTGCTGCGCGTGCTGGTCGGCCGCGGAGACCATCTCACCGGCCCGCCGCTCGGCCTCCTCGACCAGACGGACCGCCTCGGCCTGCGCGTCCTCGACCCGCTTGCGCGCCGAGGCCAGCAGCTCCTCGCTCTGCTCCCGCGCCCGTCGGCGCTCCTCGTCGGCCTCCTCGCGGGCCGCGCCGAGCAGCTCCTCGGCCTCGCGCCGGCGCCGGGCGGCCTCCTCCTGCGCGGCGGTCAGCGTCTCGGACGCCTCGGCGGCGAGCCGCTCGGCGGCGGCCTGCGCCTCCGCGCGCACCCGGTCGGCGCTCTCCTGCGCCTCCGTCTTCAGCCGCTCCGCCTCGGCCGCGGCCTCCGTGCGCAGCCGTACGGCGACGGCCTCGCCCTCGGCGCGGGACGCGGCCGCGTCGGCCGCGGCCTCGTTGCGCAGCCGGTCCGCCTCGGTCTCGGCCTGCTCCTGGAGCGTCCGGATGCGCTCGGCGGCCTCGGCGCGCAGCCGCTCGGCCTCCTCCGCGGCCTCCTTGCGGATCCGCGCGGCCTGCGCGCGGGCGTCCGTGAGCGCCTGCTCGGCCGACGTCAGCCGCTCCTGCGCCTCGTCACCCAGTCGGGTCAGTTCCTCGGCGGCCTCCGCGCGCCGCGCCTCGACCGCCTTGTCGGTCTCCTCGCGCAGCTCCTGGGCCGCCTTCTCGGCCTCCGCCCTGACGGACCCGGCCCGCTCGTCGGCCTCGGTGCGCAGCCGCTCGGCCTCCGCGCGGGCGCGCTCCAGCGTCTCCTCGGCCTGCCGGCGCAGCGCCGTGGCGCGCTCGATGGCCTCGGTGCGCACCTTCTCGCTGTCGGCGGTCGCCTTCTGCCGCAGCTCGTCGGCGTCCGCCTTGGCCTTGGCCAGCAGCTCCTCGGCGGACTTGGCCGCCTCCTCGATCTTGGTGACCGACTCCCGGCGGGCCTCCGCCCGGATCGACTCGCCCTCGGCCACCGCGTCGGACCGCAGCTGCTCGGCCTCGTCGCGCAGCCGGCGCGCCTCCTCCTGCAGCTCGACCGTCTTGGCGCGGTACTCCTCGGTGTCGTCCTTCGCCGCGCCCTTGAGCTGCTCGGCGATGTCGTGCGCCTCGGCCCGCAGCCGGTCCGCCTCGGCCTCGGCCTCCTTGCGGATCCGGTCGGCCTTCTCGGCGGCGGCCCTGGTGGTCTTCTGGGCGTCCTCCGACGCCTTGTTGAGGACCTCCTCGGCGGTCCTGGCCGCCTTGGACAGCTGCGAGGCCGTCTCCTCGGCGGTGACCGTCCGGGCCTTCTCCACGGCCTCGGCGACGATCTTCTCCGCCTCGGCGCGGGCGTCCGCCACCAGCTGCTCGGCCTCCGAGCGGGTGGTCTCGGCCTCCTTGGTGGCCTCCGCGACCAGCCGCGCGACCTGCTCCTTGGCGGTGCGGGTGCGCGTCTCGTTGGCCGCCTCGGCGCCCGCCAACCTCTTGGCGGCGGCCTCCTCGGCCTCGGTGACCAGCTTCTCGGCCTCGGACTGCGCCTTGCGCAGCGCCTCCTCCGCCTCGGCCATCCGCTTCTCGGCGGCCCGGCTCAGCTCCGTCGCCTGCCGGCGGGCGGCGTCCGACTCGGTGGCCGTGGTGGTGCGCAGCCGCTCGGCGTGCTCGGTGGCCTCCTGGGCCTGCGTGGACGCCGCGTTCAGCAGCCGCTCGGCGTCGGTGCGGGCCCGGCGCAGGATCTGCTCGGCCTCGGCGCGGGCCTCCTCGGCCTCGCCGCGCAGCCGGTCCCGGGCCTCCCGGGTCAGCCGCTCGGCCTCCGCGCGGGCGGCGGCCATCGCCTGCTCGGCCTCCGCGCGGGACTCGTCGAGCAGCCGGCGGGCCTGCTGCTCCGTACGGGCGCGCAGCTGCTCCGCCCATGCCACGTTCTCGTTGACGTGCGACTCGACGGTCGCCCTGCGCTCGGCCAGCTCCTGGTCCAGCTGCTGGCGCCGGGTCACCGCCTCCTGGTGCAGCTCGGCCTGGAGCCGGGCGGCCTGCTCGGCGTGCTCCTGGAGGATCCGCTGGGTCTGCGCGCGGACCTGGCTCAGCTCGCGCTCGGCGTCCTGCCGCAGCTGCTCCGCCTGCATCTGGGCATTGCGGAGCAACTGTTCGGCCTGATAGCCGATGTCGCCGCCGTCGAAGGCGGGACGGGTCATCAGGGTGCGGCGCGCCTCGTGCAGCTTGGCGCGCAGCACCTCGACCTGGTAGCCGAGGTCCTCGGCGTGCTGGATCGCCTTCTCCCGCTCGGTCCTCAGCCGCTTCATATCGGCCTCGAACCGAGAGAGGTGGTCGACGTCAGCCGCCGGCTCTCGCTCCTGGCTCTCGTAGCCCCGCACTGCGCGGTCCCATCCGTCCCCTGGTCAGCTTCTCGAACGAGCCACGTCCAACCGCCGAACGGGGCCCCCGGGGAAATGGTGTCAGATCAACGGTGGAGCACCGGCTGCTGCCCCGACGCACGTCCCCCGAAACCCGGACCCCGGCATGCGGCCGCCCCAGAGGTTCGGGGACGACCGCCCCCAACCCTACCGGCCCTTATGTACGGTGGTCAGTGCTCGGCGGACTCAACCGGGGCCGAAGTCACCAGTTCCGTGAGGACTCCATGGCAGTCCTTGGGGTGCAGGAAGGTGATCCGGGACCCCATGGAGCCGCGCCGCGGCTCGTCGTAGAGCACCCGCACGCCCTTGCCGCGGATGTCCTCGGAGTCGGCGTCGACGTCCGCCGTGCCGAAGGCGATGTGGTGCACGCCCTCGCCGTTCTTGGCCAGCCACTTGCCGACCGCGGAGTCCTCGCGGGTCGGTTCCAGCAGCTGGAGGTAGGAGGCACCGCCGTCGGAGGTCTCGTTGATCTTGAGCATGGCCTCGCGCACGCCCTGTTCCTCGTTGACTTCGGTGTGGAACACCTCGAAGCCGTACGTGGCCCGGTAGAACTCGACAGTGGCGTCGAGGTCGTGGCAGGCGATCCCGATGTGGTCGATTCGCGTCAGCATGGTTTCAGTGCAGCGCTAAGGCGGTGGTTACGCAACGTGCGCGCGATCACACCGACAGAGCGATGACGGCACTGAGTGACTCTCAGTACATTCGATGTAAACCCTCGTTCACTCCTCGGCTCTGCGTAGCTGGAAGGGGATCGCACCTCATGTCTTCTGGAACGAACAGCTCGGTGATCGTCGCGGGCGCCCGTACGCCCATGGGACGACTGCTCGGCTCCCTGAAGTCCTTCTCCGCGGCCGACCTGGGCGGTTTCGCCATCAAGGCCGCCCTGGACCGCGCCGGCATCGGCGGTGACCAGGTGCAGTACGTGATCATGGGCCAGGTGCTGCAGGCCGGCGCCGGCCAGATCCCGGCCCGCCAGGCCGCCGTCAAGGGCGGCATCCCGATGAGCGTCCCGGCCCTCACCGTCAACAAGGTGTGCCTCTCCGGACTGGACGCCATCGCCCTGGCCGACCAGCTGATCCGCGCCGGCGAGTTCGACATCGTCGTGGCGGGCGGCATGGAGTCCATGACCAACGCGCCGCACCTGCTGCCCAAGTCCCGTGAGGGCTACAAGTACGGCTCGATCGAGATGCTCGACTCGATGGCCCACGACGGTCTGACCGACTCCTTCGAGAACATCGCCATGGGCGAGTCGACCGAGCACCACAACACCCGCCTCGGCATCGGCCGCCTCGCACAGGACGAGATCGGCGCCCTCTCCCACCAGCGGGCCGCCGCCGCGCAGAAGAACGGCGTGTTCGAGGCCGAGATCACCCCCGTGGAGATCCCGCAGCGCAAGGGTGACCCGATCCTGTTCAGCAAGGACGAGGGCATCCGCGCCGACACCACCGTGGAGACGCTGGGCAAGCTGCGCCCGTCCTTCACCAAGGACGGCACCATCACCGCCGGCACCTCCTCGCAGATCTCCGACGGTGCCGCCGCCGTGGTCGTGATGAGCAAGGCCAAGGCCGAGGAGCTGGGCCTGGAGTGGCTCGCCGAGATCGGCGCGCACGGCAACGTGGCGGGCCCGGACAACTCGCTGCACTCCCAGCCGTCCAACGCCATCCTCAACGCCCTCAAGAAGGAGGGCCGCGAGGTCGCCGACCTCGACCTGATCGAGATCAACGAGGCGTTCGCCTCCGTCACCGTGCAGTCAATGAAGGACCTCGGTGTTTCCACGGAAAAGGTGAACGTCAACGGCGGCGCGATCGCGCTCGGCCACCCGATCGGCATGTCCGGCGCCCGCCTCGTGCTCCACTTGGCGCTGGAGCTCAAGCGCCGGGGCGGCGGCATCGGCGCGGCCGCGCTGTGCGGTGGCGGCGGCCAGGGTGACGCCCTGATCGTGCGGGTACCGAAGGCCTGAGCCCTTCCGTCAGGTCGGTGAAGTGAACGGAGCTGTGTGATGCAGGACGTCTCCTCTCTGGTGGCCCAGGCGAGGGAAGGCCGGCCGCGGGCCGTGGCCCGGCTGATCTCCCTGGTGGAGGGGGCGTCCCCGCAGCTCAGGGAGGTCATGGCGGCGCTGGCCCCGCTGACCGGCAACGCCTATGTGGTGGGCCTGACCGGCTCGCCGGGCGTCGGCAAGTCGACCTCCACGTCCGCGCTCGTCGCGGCCTACCGCAAGCAGGGCAAGCGGGTCGGCGTCCTGGCCGTCGACCCGTCCTCGCCCTTCTCCGGCGGCGCCCTGCTGGGCGACCGCGTGCGCATGGCGGAGCACGCCTCGGACCCCGGCGTCTACATCCGCTCCATGGCCACCCGGGGCCACCTCGGCGGCCTCGCCTGGTCCGCCCCGCAGGCGATCCGCGTCCTGGACGCGGCCGGCTGCGACGTGGTCCTGGTCGAGACGGTCGGCGTGGGCCAGTCGGAGGTGGAGATCGCCGCCCAGGCGGACACCTCCGTGGTGCTGCTGGCGCCGGGCATGGGCGACGGCATCCAGGCCGCCAAGGCGGGCATCCTGGAGATCGGCGACGTCTACGTCGTCAACAAGGCGGACCGGGACGGCGCCGACGCCACCGCCCGCGAGCTGAACCACATGCTGGGCCTCGGCGAGGCCCGCAGGCCGGGTGACTGGCGGCCGCCGATCGTGAAGACGGTCGCGTCCCGCGCCGAGGGCGTGGACGAACTGGTCGAGGCCCTGGAGAAGCACCGCGCCTGGATGGAGGAGCACGGCGTCCTCACCGAACGCCGGCGCGCCCGCGCGTCCCGCGAGGTGGAGACCATCGCGGTCACGGCCCTGCGCCGACGCATCGGCGACCTCCACGGCGACCGCCGCCTCAGCGCCCTCGCGGAACGGATCGTCGCCGGCGAACTCGACCCCTACCGCGCGGCGGACGACCTGGTGGCAGGCCTTACGGAGCACTGAACCGCCTCCGCGGGAAGACGCCGGCGGGGGCGCCTGGCCGGCCGGACCGGGCCGGGTCGGGTGGCGTGAATCCGCTCGGGCGGGCCGGCTCTGGTCCGGGCGGAGCTTGGCGAGGCTGGTCCGGGGCGAGTCTGCCTGGTGGGCCGCGTCTGCTTGGGTGGGTCGAGTCTGCTCTCGTGGGCCGGGTCTGCTCGGGTGGCGTTTGGCCGGGAGGCCGAGGCTGGTCCGGGTCGGGCTCGGCGGGGAGGCCGGGCCCGGTCCGGGGGCGTGCGAGTGCGGTCGGTGGGTCGGGCTGGCCGGGCGGGTGAGTCTGGTGGGGAGGCCAGGGTTCGCCGAGGTGTGCCGGGTCTGGTTCGGGTCGGCTTGCGGGGGGCTTGGGGTGCGGGGTGTGCGCGTGCGGTCGGTGGGGCGGGGTCGGCCGGGCGGGTGAGTCTGGTGGGGAGGCGACGGTTCGCCGAGGTGTGCCGGGTCTGGTCCGGGTCGGCTTGACGGGAGGCTCGGGGCGGCGGGGAGCGCGGGTCCGGGGATGTCCGAGTGCGGTCGGGTGGATGAGCCGGGGAAGTCGGGGTCTGCTGGGCGGGCCGGGTGCGGTGTGGGGCCGAGGCTGGTCGGGTGGGTGAGCCGGTTCGGCCGGCTGGGGCCGGCTGGGGACCGGGTGGTCGGCTGGGGGTGCCAGGTCGGGGGCCGGGTCTGGCCCGGTTTGACCTTGGTCGGCAAGCCGCGGTCGGGGTCGAGCGAGTCGTAGGTCGAGTTCGGCGGCGAGGCCGGGCCGGTCGGGGTCGGGCGAGTGCGGTTGGTGGGCCGGGTGAGTCTGGTGGGGAGGCGACGGTTCGCCGACGCGCGCCGGGTCTGGTCCGGGTCGGCTTGCCGGGAGGCTGGGGGAGCCCGAGTTCGCTGGGGCTGGTCGAGGAGGCCGGGTCCGGCTCGCGAGGACCAACCCGGTCGAAAGGGGGGCGGGGCAGGCCCGGGCGCTCGGGGGGTCTGGAACCGGTCGGGCGGGAGCCTCGGTCTGGTCGAGGGGGGTAGGTGGCGAAGGTCCGGGTCCGCCGGGGTGGGGGTAGGTGGCGAAGGTCCGGGTCCGCCGGGGTGGGGGTAGGTGGCGAAGGCCGAGGTCTGCCGGGGTGGGGGCAGGTGGGGAAGGTCCGGGTCCGCCTGAGGCGGCCGGGGCCGGTCGGGCCGGGTGGGCTGGTCAACGTCCGTCGTGGGCGGTTAAGTTGGGTCCATGTTCCTCCTCCTGGCATAGAGCACGCCCGCGCGCGACGCCGTGACACTTCCGGCGCCGCGTGCCTCGGTGTGCCCTTTTCCGCCTCCACCAGAGGAACCTCGCATGTCCACGCATGCTCCCGCGCGGCCCTCGTACGCCGCGGTCCTGCGCCTTCCGCACGCCCGCCGCACCTTCACGGCCGCCTTGACCGCCCGTCTCTCCTACGGCACCGTGTCGATCGCGGTGATGCTGTCCGTCGCGCGCGCCACCGGCTCCTACGCCGCGTCCGGCGCGCTGATGTCCCTTTTCGGGGCCACGTCGGTCTTCCTGATGCCGGTGCGCGGCGCGCTGATCGACCGGTACGGGCCCCGCCGGGCCCTCGGCCCCATGGCGCTCGTGTACGGCGCCCTGCTGACCCTGCTCGCCGTCCTGACCTGGCGTCCCGGCGCACCGGTGGCCCTGCTCGCCGCGGTGGTGGCGCTCGCGGGCGCGTGTACGCCGCCGCTCGGGCCGACGATGCGCGCGCTGTGGGCCGAACTCGCCCCCGACCGGCACGTGTTGCAGCGCGCCTACAGCCTCGACGGCGTCGCCGAGGAACTGCTCTTCGTCTCCGGCCCCGTCCTGGTCGGCGTCCTGACCGGGTTCGCCCCGCCGGCCGCCGGGATCGTGCTCAGCGCGGTGCTGATCGTGGGCGGCACGGGCGTCTTCGTCGCCTCACCGGTGATGCCGGGCCCGAGGCCCGCCGCCCGGGGCAAGCGGCTCGGGACCGTCTCCGGCCTGCTCGCCCCCGCCGCCGTCGCCCTCGGCGTCGGGCTGACCCTCAGCGGGGTGGACCTGCTGACCATGGCCTACGCCGCCGCGCACGCGTACGACACCGACCTCGTCCCGTGGGTCCTGGGCGCCCTCTCCGCGGGCAGCGCGCTGGGGGGCCTCGCGAACGGAGCGGTACGGTGGCTGGCGCCGGCCCGCACCAGGCTGCTCCGCTTCGCCGTGGCGCTGGGCGTGGTGATCGCGGTGGCCGGCCTGGCGCCCAACCTCTGGGTGCTCACCGCCGCGCTGGCCCTCGCCGGGGCGTTCATCGCGCCGACCCTCACGACGGCCCACCTGGCGGCGGACGAGTCCGTGTCCGCCGAGTCCCGTACGCAGGCCGGGGCGTGGGTGAACATGGGGGTGAACGCCGGGAGTTCGACCGGCGCCCTCACCACGGGCCTGCTGATCGGCCGGCTTCCCCTGGGCGTCTGCTTCCTGGTGGCCGGCAGCACGGCTCTGTTGTCCGCCGTCGCGGCCGGGGCCGGTCGCCTTCCGCGACCGCGTCGCGGCTGAACGCGCGGTTCCCGCGCCCCGCACCGGGCGCGGGAACCGCGCGACACCCACCCCCGCCGGCCACAGCACCCCAGCCGCTCCGCCGACCCCGGCAGATCCGGAAGAGGCCGGCCGCGCGCGGGGATGTACAGGAGATCTCCGCATACGCGAAAACCTCTCCGCACTCGTCACAGGAATGCCATACGCTGCCTCCAGCAGCCGCGCCCCGCGCATCACCGCAGCCCCGCGGTCCTGTCCGGGCGCTGCGCGGCGCCTCATCTCCCCGGTCGCGCACCGGGTTTCCTTGTGGGGGTACCAGCACTGTGCGCATGCGCAGCATCTCGACCGCGACGGCTCTCGCGGTCCTCCTCGGCTCGGCGGCGCTGAGCCTCGGTGCCGCCGGCACCGCCTCGGCCGCTCCGACCGCCCATGTCACCTCGCCCGCCGGCCTCGCCGTGGACGGCGTCGCGAAGCGGGTGTTCGTCGGCGACAACGCGAACGGCACCGTCACGGCCACCGACTACTCCGGTGCCGTCCTCGGATCGGTCAACGGAGTCACCGGCGTCAGCGACCTCGCGGTCTCGGACGACGGGTCGACCGTGTACGCGGCCGCGCCCGCGATCCACCAGATCTGGGCCATCGACGCGAACACACTCGCCGTCAAGGCCCACTACACCGTCTCCACCGACACCGGCCCCCGCCATGTCGCGTTCAGCGGCGGCAAGGTCTGGTTCTCCTACGGCGACCAGTGGGACGGCGACCTCGGTTCCGTCGACCCGTCGGTGGACCCGGCGAGCGGCACCGACCCGGTGTCGCTGGGGCAGTTCCCGACCGAGGGCACCTCGGTCGGCATCTGGGGCCAGGCGCTGCTGGACACCGACCCGACCCAGCCGGGCATCCTCGCCGTTGCCGAGACCGGACTGTCCACGGACTCGATGGCCGTGCTCGACGTCTCCAGCGGCAAGCCCGCCCTGATCGCCTGGCACAACGGCGACTACTCGCTGAACGACGGCATCGGGGACATCGACCTGGTACCCGGCGGCAAGCAGGTCCTGGTCAACGGCCGGGACCGGGACGCCTACGCGGACGGCGCGTTCAAGGCCGCCGGCTCCTACCCCGGCGGCCTGTTCGCCGACATCGCCTCCAACGGACTCGTCGCCCAGGCCAACGGCGGCAAGATCCTGACGTACCGGCCCGACGCCACCGTGCCGCTGCGCACCTACGACGAGGGCACCTCCCGCACGGCCGATCTCGCCTGGGCGCCGGACGACTCCCGGATCTTCGCACTGGTCGGTACGGACGCCCAGAACGTCGGCTACACCCTCAAGGTGCTCACCGGCCCGGCGCTGAACAACCCGACCCTGACGGTCAACGCCCCGGCGAGCGCGACCCGCGCCAAGCAGCTCACCGTCACCGGCAGGCTGACCGCGGCTGTTCCGCTGCCGGCCGGGGTGAAGCTCCAGGTCACCCGGATCGACCTGGACTCCCCGAGCGGCAAGGCGCTGCCCGCCGTCGCGGTACGGACGGACGGCACCTACTCCTTCTCCGACACCCCGCCCGCCGGCGGCACGGTCACCTACAAGGTGACGTACGCGGGCGACGCCGCGCACTCCGCGGTCACCGCGACCGACAAGGTCGACGTCTCCCGCGCCTCGACCTCGCTGAGCCTGAACAACAACGGCAAGGTGTACTCCTACGGCGCCGACGTGAGGTTCACGGCGCACCTCGGTACGACGTACAGGAACCGCACGGTCGAGCTGTGGGCCAACCCCTACGGCGGCGACCGGCCCGACAAGCTGCTCAAGTCAGGGAACGTCGACTCCCACGGCAACATCTCCGTGACCGTCGACATGACCCGCGACACCGACGTCACCGCGGTCTTCAAGGGCGACGCCCGCTACAAGCCGAAGACGGTCAGGTCCACGGGCTACGCCAAGGTGAAGACCTCGACCGCGGTGACGAGGTACTACAAGAAGGCGAAGATCGGCTCGACGACGTACTACTGGTTCCACAAGAACACCGACCCGCTGCTCACCACGACCATGACGTACTACCCGGGCCGCGAGCAGCGCATGGACCTCCAGGTCTACTACGACGGCAAGTGGTACACCGTCGACGGCAGCCCGGAGTACTTCAAGCTCGGCTCGAACGGCAAGTCGGCCGTGACCCTGGGCGCTCCCGGCACCGCCGGTATCAAGGCCCGCACGCGCTCGTCGTACATCAACAACTCCTCGGGCGACAACGTCAACACGACGACGTACGGCTCGTGGAAGTACCTGTACTTCTCCAACTGACCGCGCTGCCGGCGAACGGCCGCCGTCCGGGGCCTGTGCGCCCGGCGGCGGCCGTTCGCCGTACATCGGTCCCCTTTACCGCGCCCGGGGCCGGTCCGCCGGTCTAGGGACGCCCCCGCTGTCCCCGCAGATGCTCGGCGATCGGCTTGAGCGCCTTGTCCAGTTCCACCAACGCCTCCGGCGAGAGCAGATCGATGAAGTGCCGCCGCACCGACGACACATGATGCGGCGCCACCTTCTTCATCGTCTCCATGCCGTGCTCCGTGAGCACCGCATACAGCCCCCGCCGGTCCGACTCACAGTTCTCGCGGCGCACGAGGTCCGCGTTCTCCATCCGCGTGATCTGGTGCGAGAGCCGGCTCTTGGACTGCAACGTCGCGGAGGCGAGGTCGCTCATCCGCATCCGTACGTCCTCCGACTCGGACAGGTTCACGAGGATCTCGTAATCGTTCATCGTCAGGCCGAACGGCTGCAGATCCTTCTCCAGCTGGTACGTCAACAGCCTGTTGACCTCCAGGTGGGTGCGCCAGGCGCACTGCTCCGCATCGGTCAGCCAGCGCGTGGCCGTCTCGGTCTCCATGAATGAAGTCTACCTAAGAAGTTGAATGACGAACTACTTCGGGTGGTGTGACTGTGCGCACGCGTTCGATGTCACACTCCGCAGACTACCGCTCACAGCCCGAAGCGACGCTGGAGGTCCCCCAGCTGTCCGGGAAGGCGCGGTGCGCCGGACGGTTGCGGACCGTGTCCGGACCATCCCGGTGCGCCACCACCGGGCGTTCCCGGATCGGACGGGACGACCCCCGTGTCGACCTCCGCCATCAGTGCCTCCGACGACTGCAACAACACCGTCCCGGCGCCCACGAACTCGAACTGGTGCTCCTCGCCGGATACCCCGCCCAGGCCCGTCATCGCACGTAGACCGCCCAGTACACCGGTCAGGTACCCGTGGTCGTAGTGATGGCACGGGGAGGGGCAGTCGGCCCAGCCGACGAGTGCCTGGGGGTCCACCCGAAGGGGAGGTTCCATGAACACCACCGGACCGTTGGACGCGGCCACGAACCTTCCGGTTCCGATGAGGGTCAGGAACCCCGGGACGATCGATTGTTTGAGCGCAAGAGTTGGCTGAAAAGCGAGCAGATTGCCCGCGCGAATGGTCAGGTTCCCGTCGTCCAGGTCGTACGAGTTGACGTCGAAGGCCCGGTCGGCGAGCAGCATCTTGCCCGAGCCGCGGGCCACGACCCAGTCGCTCGCGTGCAGTGGCGAATGGAACGAGGTGCGCACGAGATGGTCCAGCCGGCCGTGTCCGATGCCGTCGAACTCGATCGCCCCGTAGTAGGCGATCATCTTCCCCTTCTGGAGAAACCACTGCCCGTCCTTGAGCTCGACGCAGAAGGTGTAACTGTTCACGTTGTCGTCGGCGGGCAGGGTCATCGGGTCGTACACCACCGGGCCGCCGGGGCCGGCGGTGCCGTACGTGCCTGCGTGCGCGCTCACAGCTTCTCCTCCGATGCCTGGACGTACACCGTGCCGCTGCCGGTGAGCTCCAGCTGGAACGCCTCGCCGGAGCCGCGGCCCACCATCTCGCGCCAGCCGAGTGCGGCGGAGAGTCTGTTGCGGACGTCGCCGTGGTGGGCGACGTAGGCCTGCGGGTCGACATGCACCGGGCGGTCGGGGCCGATCGGCAGCTCGAAGACGCCGCCGTGCGCCATCACGGCGACCGCGCCATGGCCCTGGAGGGTGGTGGTGAACAGACCCTGGCCGGTGACCTGGCCCCGGACCATGCCCATGACCCCGCCCTGGGAGCCCATGAACATGGTGCCCTGGCGCAGCGTGCCCTCGAAGGCCAGCAGGCGGTCGGCCTCCACGTAGAGGGTGTCGCCGGTGAGGTGGATGACATGGACGTGGTGGCCGCCGTGCCCGAAGAACACCGTGCCGCTGCCCTCGACGGTCATCAGCGGGGTCGCCTCGCCGGTCACCCGGCGCCCCAGCATGGACATCACCCCGCCCTGGCCGCCCTGGACGTTGGGCGTGAACGAGACGTCCCCCCGGTACGCGAGCATCGCCCCGCGCTGGCTGAACAGCCGCTGTCCGGGCAGCACCGTCGCCTCGACCATCTTGGAGTTGATCTCTCGGAAGGCCATCTCACACGTCCCCCGCGATCGTGTTCCGCTCGCTCGGCTGCACGTACACCAGGCCGTCCCCCTCGAAACGGATCTGGAAGGCCTCGCCGCCACCCTCCCCGAGAAAGGTGCGGAACGTCACACCGGACTGGAAGGACTGCCGCAGATGGCCCTGATGGGCGATGTACGCGCCCGGATCGACCGTCAGCGGGTACTGCGGGCTGACCCGGAGCACCACCGCGGGACCGTCGGACATGATCGCCGCCTGGCCGTGCCCCTCCACCGTCGTGGTGAACAGGCCGTTGCCCTGGGAGGCGCCGCGCAGCCCCGTGAACGTCGTGCCCGTACGCAGCGCCGCGTCCGTCACCAGCAGGTTGCTCGACTCGACGTACAGCTTCTCGCCCTGGAGGCGCACCAGGTTGATCTCGGTCGCCCGGTCGGCGAACCAGCAGGTCCCGTGCCCCTTCACCTCCATCACCGCCATCTGCTCACCGGTGAGCCGGCGGGTCACCATCCCGCGCAGCCCCTCGCCGCCCCCGCTCAGCTTCTTGAAGGACATCTGCCCGTCGTACGCGACCATCGAGCCGTTCTTCGCCTTCACGGCGTCCCCGGTCATCTCGACGGCGAGCACCTTGCTGCCCTGCAATCGGAACATCGCCACGCTGGGAACGTAGCGTCAGCACGGTGGGCCGAACAGCACCCACGGGTGGAGCCGCACCCTGAGCGGACCCCTAGGGGCGCGGTTTGCCACAATGGCGACACGCTTGTGCGTGCGTTCACAAATCGGCAGGCCCCGACGGCGCTCCGTAACCGCCTACCGGGGACGGTCGGACCGGCCCGCCGCCACTCCTCGCAACTCCCATCGAAGGTGACCCGTGGACATCAAGACCGCCACCGCCATCCGCCGCCTCCGCCTCGTCTCCGCCCCTGAGGCCGTGTCCTTCATCGTCCTGCTCGTCTGCTCGGTACTGAAGCGGACCACGGACTTCAACGCGGTGCCCGTGATGGGCGCGGTCCACGGTGTCCTGTTCGTGCTGTACGTACTCTTCTGGGCCGACGCCTGGAACCGCGCCAAGTGGAGCCTCGGCACCGCCGCCCTCTACTTCGTCCTCTCGGTCCTGCCCACCGGCGGCTTCTTCGCCGAGCGCAAGCTGCGCCGCGAGGCCGAGGACGCCGTGATCGCGGCCCGTGCCCGCAAGGAAGGAGTCGTGAACGCGTGATCGTCGCCTTTTCCGTGACACCCCTCGGCGTCGGCGAGGACGTCGGGGAGTACGTCGCCGACGCCGTGCGCGTGGTCCGCGAGTCGGGCCTGCCCAACCGCACCGACGCCATGTTCACCTCGATCGAGGGCGAGTGGGGCGAGGTCATGGACGTCGTCCGGCGCGCCGTCGCCGCCGTGGAGGAACGCGCCCCGCGCGTCTCCCTCGTCCTCAAGGCCGACATCCGGCCCGGTGTCACCGACGGCCTCACCTCCAAGGTCGAGACGGTCGAACGCCACCTCGCGGACCAGTAGTTTTGAGCGACCGCTCAAAGGGAAGTACCTTCTTCTCGAAGATCCTTTGAGCGGTCGCTCAAACAGCGGCCTGACGTGGGGGAACACCATGGGTCTCTATACGGAGACACACATACGCGCCGACCTCGACCGCCTGTGGGCGCACACCCAGGACCCCGTCCTGCACCGCCGCTGGTACCTGCTCGTCACCGAGCTGCGCCACCTGCCGAGCGCCCCGGGCGAGCCGCGTCCCTTCCGCTTCACCGCGCGTCTGCCCCCGTTCCTCACCCTGTCCGGCACCGGCGTCTCGGCGGGCGAGAAGGAACGCCCCGACGGCACCCGCGCCTCCGCCCTGTGCTTCTCCTCCACCCACCCCCTCGGCCTGATCGCCGAGGGTGGCGGCTACTGGCGCTACGTCCCCGACGAGCAGGGCGTGCGCTTCCTCACCGGTTACGACTACCGCTCCCGCGGCGGAGCCCTCGGCGCCGCGGCCGACCGCGTCCTGGTCCGCCCGCTGCTCGACTGGGCCACCGCCTGGTCCTTCGACCGGCTGAGGCTCTGGCTGGAGCGCGGCATCACCCCCGAGCGCGCCCTGCGCAACTGGCTCGCCGAGATCGCCGTACGGGCCCTGCTGCTCACCGTGTGCCTCGGCGGACTGCGCCAGGAGCAGCTGCTGCGCGTGTTCGGGCCGTTCGCCGCCGCCATGGCCTACCTCTGCCCGGTGCTGCTGCTCGCCGCGGTCTGCCTCGCCCTGTTCAAGTCGCCGCTCGAGTGCACCCCCGCCGCCCGCCGCTGCCTGCGCGCTCCCGCCACCCAGACCCGGGCGCCGCGGCTGCTGCGCACCCTCCAGAAACGTGCGGAGGCGCCCGCGTGAGCCCCGAGACGGCGAAGTCCAGGGAGACCAAGACCAAGCTGCTGGAGGGCGCCCTGCGCACGCTCACCGAGCAGGGCATCGCCAAGACCTCGGCCCGTACGGTGGCCGCGGCGGCCGGCGTCAACCAGGCGCTGGTCTTCTACCACTTCGGCACGGTGGACGAGCTGCTCGCGGCGGCCTGCCGGTACGGCGCGGAGCGGACCGTCGCCCGGTACCGCGCGCGGCTCGCCGCGGTGACCTCCCTGTCCGAGCTGCTCGCCGTCGGCCGCGAGATCCATGAGCACGAGCGGGACGGCGGTCATGTCGCCCTCCTCGGCCAGCTGCTCGCCGGCGCCCCGACCCACGCGGCGCTCGGGCCCGCCACCGCGGCGGGGCTGCGGCTGTGGATCGCCGAGATCGAGCAGGTGCTCGGGCGGCTGCTCGCGGCGACGCCGTTCGCCGAGTTCGTGGACCCGGCCGGGCTCGCGCGGACGGTGGCCGCGTCGTTCGTGGGGATCGAGCTGTACGAGGGGGTCGACGAGGCGGGGGCGCGGGCGGCGCTCGACGCGCTCGATCAACTCGCGGTGCTGGTGGGCGCGCTGGAGGAGCTGGGTCCTGTGGCGCAGCGGGCCGTGCGGCACAGGCTGCGGCGGGCGGGGCGGTCGGCCGGGGCGCCCTCGCCGGGAGGCGCTCCCGCGGCCGAAAAGTGAGACGGAGCTGACCGGCATATGACCGGCGGGTAGGGTCTGATGACGTGCCGAAGCCACTCAGCCTCCCGTTCGACCCCATCGCCCGCGCCGACGAGCTGTGGCAGCAGCGCTGGGGAAACGTGCCCTCCATGGCCGCGATCACCTCGATCATGCGGGCCCAGCAGATCCTGCTCGCCGAGGTGGACGCGGTGGTCAAGCCGTACGGGCTGACGTTCGCCCGCTACGAGGCGCTGGTGCTGCTCACCTTCTCCAAGGCCGGTGAGCTGCCGATGTCCAAGATCGGCGAGCGGCTGATGGTGCACCCCACGTCCGTGACGAACACCGTCGACCGGCTGGTGAGGTCCGGCCTCGTCGCCAAGCGGCCGAACCCGAACGACGGCCGCGGCACGCTCGCCGTGATCACCGACAAGGGCCGCGAGGTGGTCGACGCGGCCTCCCGCGACCTCATGGCCATGGACTTCGGCCTCGGGGCGTACGACGCCGAGGAGTGCCGGGAGATCTTCGCGATGTTCCGCCCGCTGCGGATCGCGGCGCACGACTTCGACGAGGGGTGACCCCGGCCAAGATCTCCCGGAACGGGTGGTTACGCTCGACTCCATGAAGAAGAGCGTGCTGACCCGCTACCGCGTCATGGCCTACACGACCGGTGTCCTGCTGGTGCTGCTGTGCCTGAGCATGATCGCGAAGTACGGGCTGGACATCAGCGGCGCGGCCGACGTGACCCGCGTCGTCGCCATCGCCCACGGATGGCTGTACGTCGTCTACCTGGTCTTCGCCTTCGATCTGGGCTCCAAGGCGAAGTGGCCGGTCGGCAAGCAGCTGTGGGTGCTGCTCGCGGGCACCATCCCGACCGCCGCGTTCTTCGTGGAGCGGAAGATCAGCCACGAGCTGGACGGCAGGATCGCCGGCCGGACCCCGGCCGTCGCCGAGGCGTAGGCCCCGCCGCGGCCCTCGGGCCGTAGCCGCCGTACGGCACCCGTACGGCGGCTCTGCCGTCGACATTTACTAGGACGTCCAAGTAAATTCGATGGTATGGACGCTCACGCCATCGAGGAGGGCCGCCGGCGCTGGCAGGCCCGATACGACGCCGCGCGGACGCGTGACGCCGCCGGGGCCCCGGGGGCGCGGCCCGCCGGGGACTGGACCCGCTCGACGCTCTCCGGGGATCCCGTGGAGCCCGTCTACGGTCCGCGGCCCGGGGACACGTACGAGGGATTCGAGCGGATCGGCTGGCCGGGGGAGTACCCGTTCACGCGGGGGCTCCACTCGACCGGCTACCGCGGTCGCACCTGGACCATCCGGCAGTTCGCCGGGTTCGGGAACGCCGAGCAGACCAACGAGCGCTACAAGATGATCCTCGCCGCGGGCGGCGGCGGTCTCTCCGTGGCGTTCGACATGCCCACGCTGATGGGCCGCGACTCCGACGATCCCCGCTCGCTCGGCGAGGTCGGCCACTGCGGGGTCGCGATCGACTCGGCCGCCGACATGGAGGTCCTGTTCAAGGACATCCCGCTCGGGGAGGTCACCACCTCCATGACGATCAGCGGGCCCGCCGTGCCCGTCTTCTGCATGTACCTGGTCGCCGCCGAGCGGCAGGGCGTGGACCCGTCGGTTCTCAACGGCACGCTCCAGACCGACATCTTCAAGGAGTACATCGCGCAGAAGGAGTGGCTCTTCGGGCCGGAGCCGCATCTGCGCCTGATCGGCGACCTCATGGAGTACTGCGCGGCCGGCATCCCCGCCTACAAGCCGCTGTCCGTCTCCGGCTACCACATCCGCGAGGCCGGGGCGACGGCCGCGCAGGAGCTGGCGTACACGCTCGCGGACGGCTTCGGGTACGTCGAGCTGGGCAGGAGCCGGGGCCTGGACGTCGACGTGTTCGCGCCCGGCCTGTCGTTCTTCTTCGACGCCCATGTCGACTTCTTCGAGGAGATCGCCAAGTTCCGCGCCGCCCGGCGCATCTGGGCGCGCTGGATGCGGGACGTGTACGGCGCGCGGACCGAGAAGGCGCAGTGGCTGCGGTTCCACACGCAGACCGCCGGGGTCTCGCTGACCGCGCAGCAGCCGTACAACAACGTGGTCCGCACCGCCGTCGAGGCGCTGGCCGCGGTGCTCGGCGGCACCAACTCGCTGCACACCAACGCCCTGGACGAGACCCTGGCGCTGCCCAGCGAGCAGGCCGCGGAGATCGCGCTGCGCACCCAGCAGGTGCTGATGGAGGAGACCGGTGTGGCCCATGTGGCGGACCCGCTGGGGGGTTCGTGGTACGTCGAGCAGCTGACGGACCGGATCGAGGCGGACGCGGAGAAGGTCTTCGAGCGGATCAGGGAGCGGGGGCTGGCCGCGCATCCGGACGGGCGGCATCCCGTCGGGCCGATCACCTCCGGGATCCTGCGCGGGATCGAGGACGGCTGGTTCACCGGCGAGATCGCCGAGTCCGCCTTCCGCTACCAGCGGGCTCTGGAGAAGGGCGAGAAGAAGGTGGTGGGCGTCAACGCGCACACCGGTTCCGTCACCGGCGAACTGGAGATCCTGCGCGTGAGCCACGAGGTGGAGCGCGCGCAGGTGCGGATCCTGCGGGAGCGCAGGGCGGCGCGGGACGGGGCGGCCGTACGCACCGCCCTCGACGCGCTGCTCACCGCGGCCCGCGACGGTTCCGGCATGATCGAGCCGATGCTGGCCGCGGTCCGCGCGGAGGCGACCCTGGGTGAGATCTGCGGGGTGCTGCGCGAGGAGTGGGGGGAGTACACGGAGCCCGCGGGATTCTGACGGCCCCGCGCGGGCTCGGCGGGCCCCGGGGCCTCAGGCGGGCGCCGCGAGCCCCAGCAGCAGCACCTTGGTGAAGCCGCGCACCCACGTCTCGTCCGCCGGCTTGCCGCTGACCAGGGTGCGGTGGACGACGGCGCCGGCGACCATGTCGAAGGTGAGGTCGACGGTGCGGGCGGTCTCCTCCGGGTCGGCCTCGGGCGGGAGTTCACCACGGGCCTGGGCGCGGGCCCGGCCCTCGACGACCAGCCGTTTCTGGCGCTCCACGACCGAGACGCGGATGCGTTCGCGCAGGGGTGCGTCGCGGGTCGACTCGGCGACCACGCCCATGAGGCCGCTGCGGCACTCGGGGCGGTCCAGGAGCGCCGCGAACTGGAGGACCACGCCCTCGATGTCCGCGGCCAGGCTGCCCGCGTCGGGCAGCCGCAGCTCGTCGAAGAGTTCCGCGACGGCGTCGACGACCAGCTCGTTCTTGCCGGCCCAGCGGCGGTAGAGGGTGGTCTTCGCGACCCCGGCACGTGTCGCCACGTCCTGGAGTGTGAGCTTGGACCAGCCCAGTTCCACCAGCGCTTCCCGGGTCGCGGCCAGGATCGCGGCGTCCGCGGCGGCGCTGCGCGGGCGCCCGGGACGGCCGGCGGGGGTGCGGCTCTGCATTCCCCGACCATAACCGGCCGGTAGCGGCCGGTTCTGATGTGTCGTGAGGGAGATCACCGGGATGCGGTGTCGCGTGACCGCTCATTGCCATTACGCTACGGGTCGTAGCGAAAGCTCGCGACGGACGTACGCGGGCGTGTGACAACACGGCGAGGGTGGGGACCCGGCGCCGGACATCGACGCTTTTTTCTTTCAGACGCCGGTACGGGGGAGGATAGACGCATGCAGCCACGGAACATGTCCATGAGCGGCGTGGTCGACCTCGCCGCGGTGAAGGCGGCCCAGGAGGCCAAGGCCAAGGCCGAGCAGGCGCGCGCGGAGGCGGCCCGGCAGGGCGGCACCGGCGCCGTCTCCCCGGCCGATCTCGTCATCGACGTCGATGAGGCGGGCTTCGAGCGGGAGGTCCTCCAGCGCTCCGCCGAGGTGCCCGTCGTCATCGACTTCTGGGCCGAGTGGTGTCAGCCCTGCAAGCAGCTGAGCCCGGTCCTGGAGCGGCTGGCCGTCGAGTACGACGGACGCTTCCTCCTCGCCAAGATCGACGTCGACGCCAACCAGATGCTGATGCAGCAGTTCGGGGTGCAGGGCATCCCGGCGGTGTTCGCCGTCGTGGCGGGGCAGGCACTGCCCCTGTTCCAGGGCGCGGCCACCGAGGAGCAGATCCGGGGGACCCTCGACCAGCTGGTGCAGGTCGCCGAGCAGCGCTTCGGTCTGACCGGTCTGACGGTCGACCCGGACGCCCGGCCGGGCGGCGCCGCCGGTGCCGGTGCCGAGGCGCCGGTGGGCCCGTACGACGCCCTCCTGAACGCGGCCGCCGAGGCGCTGGACGCCGGCGACCTGGACGGCGCGGTGCGCGCCTACCAGAACGTGCTGGCCGACGACCCGGCCCACCCCGAGGCCCAACTCGGCCTCGCGCAGGCCGAGTTGCTGCGCCGGGTGCGGGGCATGGACCCGCAGAGGGTGCGCCGGGAGGCGGCCGAGCAGCCGAAGGACGTGGCCGCGCAGATCGCCGCCGCCGACCTGGACCTGGTGGGCGGTCATGTCGAGGACGCCTTCGGGCGGTTGATCGAGACCGTGCAGCGCACGGTGGGTGAGGACCGGGACACGGTGCGCCGCCGGCTCCTCGAGTTGTTCGAGGTCGTGGGCCCCGACGATCCGCGGGTGATCGGCGCGCGCCGGGCGCTCGCGCGGGCGCTCTTCTGACCAGTCGCTCGACGCCACGGCCTGTGACGCCGGGGTGAGAGGTTTGCCGACAAGGCGTTGAGGCCGCTCCGCTTTACCAAATCTTGGTAATCGGAGCGGCTGTTACTCCGAGTAAATCAAGGCCGTTGATCTGTCTGGTTTCGTACAGGGATCAACGGCTTTGTTCTGCCCAGCGATGCAACCGAGTGTCGCGCTCCGGGATCACCCGGTCGTGCCTTGGTTATCCGGCCGTTACTAGCCAGTAACGAACCCCCTTGTGCAGTCGGCCGGAATGCACCACGATCGGCGACGCTCGGTCCATTCCCGTACCCCGGCATCCGGTCGGGGCGAGGGAGACTCTGGGTCCCCACCGAGCAGAGCCGGCGGCAGTGGCGCCGGCTCTTGGGCAGGGGGGTCTTCGCCGGTCGGCGAAGCCTGTCCAGCAAGGTTGTGCGTGATGTGTGTCAGGCGCGACCAGTGGTTGTCGCTCGGGGGTGATCGCCGGTGGATCAGGTGCGTAACGCGCCTGCGAGTACGGGCGCTCTCCTTCCCGAGGACGTAGCACTTCTCCCATCCCTGCCCGGCTGAGCCGCCGTCCGTGGGCGACTCCGGGCCAGGAGATGTACGTCCGAGAAGGAGGAAATATGGAGTCCCAGGTGCGTGGCGGGACCAGATGGAAGCGGTTCGCTGTGGTCATGGTGCCCAGCGTCGCCGCCACGGCGTGTATAGGTGTCGCCCTCGCTCAGGGTGCGCTGGCCGCCTCGTTCAGCGTGTCCGGTCAGTCCTTCAAGGTGACCGCCGACAAGCTGGTCGGCCAGGGCTTCGAGCAGTACGGCGCGCTCGACAACGGCTACACCCTCAGTGGTGACCAGACCGTCCACCCGGTCGCGGTCTCGGGGTTCAACTCCGCCGAGATCACGAACATGTGCCAGTCGGTCGTCACGCCGAACATCCCGGTGCTGGGCTCGGTGAGCCTCGTGCTGAAGGCGGGCGCGGACAAGCCGGTCGAGGCCAGCCAGCTGTACATCGACCTCGACGACCTCAGCGCCGACGCCACCTTCAAGAACATCGACATCGGTGTTGCCGCCAAGGACGCCGCCAAGGGTCCGGGTATGAAGGGTGGGAAGGAGCAGGCGAACCCGTTCGGCTTCGCGCAGCAGGCCGACTCGGCCACGCTGACCGGCGTGAAGCAGACGGCGTGGGCGACCACGGCCGGCACCTTCAAGCTCAGTGGCCTGCACATGTCCGTGCAGGCGGGCACGCACGAGTGCTACTAGGCACTCGGTGACGGGCGGGGGAGCCGATGGCGCCCCCGCCCGCGCCACACCCGCCGCGTCTTCACACGCGGCACACGTCATCACCACAGCAACGCCGCACCAGGGAGCTGTTTTCCATGAGCGCCGAGACCCCTGCCGCCGACCCCGGCCAGTTCCACCACCGGAGGCAGCAGTTCCGCGCCTGGCGGGGCACGCGTCCGTTCTGGGCCGGACTGTTCGTCCTGCTCGGCGGCTTTCCGATCATGTACTTCCCGTACGCCCACCTCCAGCTGGGACACCTCACGCTGGCGATGGCGACCACCGCGGGAGCGGGATCCCTGATCATCGGTGTGCTGCTCGTCGTGCTGGGCATCAGCCTCTGGTTCCAGAAGCATGTACGCACCTTCGCGGGAGTCGCCGCGATCCTGCTGGCACTGGTGTCCCTGCCCGTCTCCAACTTCGGTGGCTTCGTCCTCGGCTTCCTCTTCTCCCTCGTCGGCGGAGCGATGGCCGTGGCGTGGGCACCGGGCGAGCCCGGCCTCGCGGAGCCGCAGGCCGACGAGGCCGCCCCGGGCGCGAGCGGCGCACCCGAGGCCGCGCCGCTGCCCGGCCAGGGCACGGACGGCATGTACGAGCCGAACGACCTGTCAGGAACGAGCCCGGCCAACGGGGCGAACGGGAGGCACAGTGCCGGCTGACGAGGTGAGCCGCGGGAGTGATGCGGACGAGTCCCGCGGGAGAACCGGACCCCGCCACGCGGCCCCCAGAAAGCCGCTGTTCACCAGGTTCCACATGCCGGCCGGCAAGGCGATAGCCACTGTGGCGATGCCGACGGCCGTGCTCATGGGCATGGGCTTCACCTCCACGCTCGCCCTCGCGGCGGGCAACGGCGGCAGCCCGGCCCCCTCGCCCACGGCCAAGAGCCTGACGGCCGACGAGTACAAGGACTGCGTCAAGGCGCTGGACGGCGCCAAGGACCCCTCGGCCTCGCCGTCGCCGTCGGCCTCGGCGGACAAGTCCACCGCGACGCCCTCGCCTTCGGCCTCGCCGAGCGGGGACGCCACGAAGGACACGTCGGGTTCCTCGACGTCCACGGATTCGGGCTCGGGCTCCGCGGGCAAGACCGCGCCGAAGCCGACCGAGACGTCCGGGTCCTCCGGCTCGGGCTCTGGCTCGGACTCGGGTTCGGGTACGACGACGCCGAGCACCTCGCCGAGCCAGAGCAGCGGCGGCGGACTGCTCGGCACCATCGGCGACACCCTGGGCACCATCCTCACCGGTGGCCAGAAGGACACCACCGCCGCGCCGTCCGCGAGCGCCACGCCCACGGCGACCCCCTCGCCGTCCGCCACCGGCTCCACGTCGTCGTCCGGCACGCAGTCGGCCGACACCGTCAAGGACACGACGTCCAAGACCGCCGACACGGTCGGGGACACGGTGAAGAACACCACCGGAACGGTCTCCAAGACGGTCGGCGACGCGGGCAAGACGGTCAAGGACACGGCGGACTCGGCGACCCCGAGCCCGTCCACGAGCCCGTCCACGAGCACGAGCCCCTCGGCACAGGACTGCCCCGCGGCCACCACCGATCAGGGCGGCGTCGACAACCCGGTGCCGGTGGCGGACGACCCCTGGTACCTCCAGGCCAGTTCGCTGCTGCTCAAGGGCGCCGACTACCAGGGCGTCGTGGAGGTGAGGACGGCGAACGGCACCACCAAGAAGGCGCTGAAGTACGTCGTCTCCGACGGCACGGACATCGGCGACCTGCACCAGACGGTGCACGACTCGTTGTCCGGCAAGACGTACCACGTCCAGGCGTCCAAGGGCTCGACGTCGACCATCCGCGACGGCAAGACCGTGATGTACACCGAGGAGATCTCGGGCAACCTGTTCGGGCTGATCCCCATGACGTTCAGCCCCGACAGCCCGCCGCCGCTGAACCTCCCGCTGATCTACTTCACCAACGTGAAGGTGACCCAGGCGGCCCAGTTCGGCGGCACCCTGCACGTGCCCGGGATGCACGTGTACACGACCGGCTGACCGGTCCCCAGACCCTTCCGGGAGCCGCAACACCGCAGAGGGCGCCCCCTGTTCGCAGGGGGCGCCCTCAGCGCCGTTACGAGGTCCGTGCGGGGTGGGTCAGTTGTCGCTGCCCAGGTGGTGCACCCGGATCATGTTGGTGGTGCCCGGGACGCCGGGGGGCGAGCCGGCCGTGATGACCACGGTGGCGCCCGGCTCGAAGCGGCTCAGCCGGGCCAGCTCCTGGTCCACCTGGTCGACCATGTCGTCGGTGGTGTCCACGAACGGCACCACGTGCGGCTCCACGCCCCAGCTCAGCGTGAGCTGGTTGCGGGTGGCCTCCTCGGTGGTGAAGGCGAGGATCGGCTGGGCGGCGCGGTAGCGCGAGAGGCGGCGCGCGGTGTCACCGGACTTGGTGAACGCGACCAGGCCCCGGCCGCCGAGGAAGTCGGCGATCTCGCAGGCCGCGCGGGCCACCGAACCGCCCTGCGTGCGCGGCTTCTTGCCCGGCACCAGCGGCTGAAGGCCCTTGGACAGCAGCTCCTGCTCCGCGGCCTGGACGATCTTCGACATCGTCTTGACCGTCTCGATCGGGTAGGCGCCCACCGAGGACTCGGCGGACAGCATCACCGCGTCGGCGCCGTCCAGGATCGCGTTGGCCACGTCGGAGGCCTCGGCGCGGGTCGGGCGGGAGTTGGTGATCATCGACTCCATCATCTGGGTCGCCACGATCACCGGCTTGGCGTTGCGCCGGCACAGCTCGATCAGGCGCTTCTGCACCATCGGGACCTTCTCGAGCGGGTACTCCACCGCGAGGTCGCCGCGGGCCACCATCACGGCGTCGAACGCCGCGACGACGTCCTGCATGTTCTCCACCGCCTGCGGCTTCTCCACCTTGGCGATGACCGGGACCCGGCGGCCCTCCTCGTCCATGACGCGGTGCACGTCCTGGACGTCCTTGGCGTCCCGCACGAAGGACAGCGCGACCATGTCGCAGCCCATGCGCAGCGCGAAGCGCAGGTCCTCGACGTCCTTCTCGCTCAGCGCCGGCACGTTGACGGCCGCGCCGGGCAGGTTGATGCCCTTGTGGTCGGAGACGACGCCGCCCTCGATCACGATCGTCCGGACCCGGGGGCCCTCCACGTCCACGACCTTCAGCTCGACGTTGCCGTCGTTGATCAGGATCTGGTCGCCGCGCGAGACGTCGCCCGGCAGCCCCTTGTACGTCGTCCCGCAGATGTGCCGGTCGCCGGGCACGTCCTCGGTGGTGATGACGAACTCGTCACCGCGCTCGAGCTCGACCGGGCCCTCGGCGAAGGTCTCCAGACGGATCTTCGGGCCCTGGAGGTCGGCGAGGACGCCGATGGGCCGGCCGGTCTCCTTGGACGCGGCCCGGACGCGGTCGTACCGCGCCTGGTGCTCGGCGTGGGAGCCATGGCTGAAGTTGAAGCGGGCCACGTTCATGCCCGCCTCGATCATGGCGACGAGCTTCTCGTGGGAGTCGACCGCGGGGCCGAGAGTACAGACGATTTTCGAACGGCGCATGGGGCGATCCTATCGGTTTGTTTCGCTACGGAATATTCCGTCTGGCGGAAGATACAAATGAGAGGCGTCCTGCTCAGGTGCTGCTCAATTGCTCTTTCCGACCAGTGCGTAGGTCTGCGTCGCGATCTCCAGTTCTTCATCCGTCGGCACCACGGCCACGGCCACCCGCGCGGACGGGGGCGAAATCAGCCGGGCCTCGTCACCGCGGGCGCCGTTCAGCTCCGGATCGACCAGCGCGCCCAGCCCCTCCAGGCCCGCGATCGCCGCCTGGCGCACGGCCGCCGCGTTCTCGCCGACCCCGGCGGTGAACGCGATCGCGTCCACCTTCCCGAGCACGGCGTAATAAGCGCCGATGTACTTTTTGAGCCGGTGAATGTAAATGTCGAAGGCGAGAGCGGCTTCCCGGTCGCCCTCGTCGATCCGGCGGCGGATCTCGCGCATGTCGTTGTCCCCGCACAGACCGAACAAGCCGCTCCTCTTGTTGAGGAGAGTGTCGATCTCGTCCATGGACATTCCGCCAACCCGCGCCAAATGGAAGATGACGGCCGGATCCAGATCACCGGAGCGCGTACCCATCACCAGCCCCTCCAAAGGTGTCAGCCCCATGGAGGTGTCCACGCACCGGCCCTTCTCCACCGCCGACGCCGAGGCGCCGTTGCCGAGGTGCAGCACGATCACGTTGACCTCGGAGGGCTCCTTGCCCAGCAGCCGCGCCGTCCTGCGCGAGACGTAGGCGTGGGAGGTGCCGTGGAAGCCGTAGCGGCGCACCCGGTAGCGGTCGGCGAGCCTCGGGTCGATCGCGTAGCGCGCCGTCGACTCCGGCATGGTGGTGTGGAAGGCGGTGTCGAACACGGCGACCTGCGGCAGGTCGGGGCGCAGCGCTCGGGCGGTGCGGATGCCGGTCAGGTTGGCCGGGTTGTGCAGCGGGGCGACCGGGATCAGCCGCTCGATCTCGGTGATCACGCCGTCGTCGACGACCGTGGGCTCGGTGAAGAACATCCCGCCGTGCACCACCCGGTGCCCGATCGCGAGCAGGTCCGGCGAGTCGAGGCCGACGCCGTCGCGGGCCAGCTCCACGGCGACCGCCTTGAGCGCGGCGTCGTGGTCGGCGATCGGGCCGTTCTGCTCGCGCGTCTCACCGGTGCTCACGCAGGTGTGCTTGAGCCGGGACGTCTGCTCGCCGATCCGCTCGACCAGCCCGACGGCGAGCCGGCTCGCGTCGCGCATGTCGAGCAGCTGGTACTTCAGCGACGAGGAGCCGGAGTTGAGGACGAGGACACGGGTCGCGGTCACGGTGCGGGCACGCTTTCTGCTCGGTCTGCGGAGGTCTGGGCCTGGATCGCCGTGATCGCGACGGTCGTCACGATGTCCGTCACCAAGGCGCCCCGGGACAGGTCGTTGACCGGCTTGCGCAGGCCCTGGAGGACCGGTCCCACGGCGATCGCGCCGGCCGAGCGCTGCACGGCCTTGTAGGTGTTGTTGCCGGTGTTGAGGTCCGGGAAGATCAGCACGGTGGCCTGCCCGGCGACCTCGGAGCCCGGCAGCTTGGTCGCGGCGACGGTGGGTTCCACGGCGGCGTCGTACTGGATCGGCCCCTCGATCTTCAGGTCGGGCCTGCGGGCGCGCACCAGCTCGGTGGCCGCGCGCACCTTGTCGACGTCGGCGCCCGTGCCCGAGGTGCCGGTGGAGTACGACAGCATCGCGATCCGCGGCTCCACCCCGAACCGGGCCGCCGTACCGGCCGACTGGATGGCGATGTCCGCCAGCTGCTCGGCGTCGGGATCGGGGTTGACCGCGCAGTCGCCGTAGACCAGGACCCTGTCGGCCAGGCACATGAAGAACACCGAGGAGACGATCGAGGCCTCGGGCCGGGTCTTGATGATCTCGAAGGCCGGGCGGATGGTGGCCGCCGTGGAGTGCACCGAGCCGGAGACCATGCCGTCGGCGAGGCCCTCCTCGACCATCAGGGTGCCGAAGTAGTTCACGTCCGTGACGACGTCGTACGCCAGCTCCACCGTGACGCCCTTGTGGGCGCGCAGCGCCGCGTACCTCTCGGCGAAGCCGTCGCGCAGCTCGGAGGTGGCCGGGTCGATCAGCTGGGTGTCGCCGAGGTCGATGCCCAGGTCCGCGGCCTTCTTGCGGATCTGCGCCGGGGGGCCCAGCAGCGTCAGGTCGCACACGCCCCGGCGTGTCAGCACCTCGGCCGCGTGCAGCACCCGCTCCTCGGTACCCTCCGGGAGCACGACCCGGCGGCGGTCGGCGCGGGCCTGTTCGAGGAGCTTGTGCTCGAACATCATCGGGGTGACACGGTCGCCGCTGGTCGCCGAGACGAGGCTCGCCAGCTCCGCGGTGTCGACATGGCGTTCGAACAGGCCGAGCGCGGTCTCCGCCTTGCGCGGGGTGGCGGCCGTCATCCGGCCCTCCAGGGAGAACAGCCGCTCGGCGGTGGGGAAGCTGTTCCCGCGCACCGACAGGACCGGGGTGCCCGGGGCGAGCCGGGCGGCCAGCGTGAGGATCTCCTTGCTCGGCACCTCGTCCAGGGTGAGCAGCATGCCGGCGATCGGCGGGGTGCCGGCGCTGTGCGCGGCCAGCGCGCCCACGACCAGATCGGCGCGGTCGCCGGGGGTGATGACGACGCAGCCCGGGGTCAGCGCGGTCAGCAGGTTCGGCAGCATGGCGCCGCCGAAGACGAAGCCGAGGGCGTCCCGGGCGAGCCCCGAGTCGTCACCGAGCAGCACCTTCGCGTCCAGGGCCTGCGCGATCTGGGCGATGGTCGGCGCGGACAGGGCGGGCTCGTCGGGCAGCACGTAGCAGGGCACCGGCAGCCGGGAGGTGAGCCGCTCGGCGATCTCGTCGCGGTCCTCGCGGGCCACCCGGTTGGCGATCATGGCGAGGACGTCGCAGCCGAGGCCGTGGTAGGCGCGGTAGGCGTTGCGGACCTCCGCGCGCACCGACTCGGCGTTCTGGTCCCGGCCGCCGACGACCGGGAGCACCGGGGCCCCGAACTCGTTGGCGAGGCGGGCGTTGAGGGCCAGCTCGTCGGGGAGCTGGGTGGCGGCGAAGTCGGTGCCGAGGACGAGGACCACGTCGTAGTCGAGGGCCAGCAGGTGGAAGCGGTCCACGAGGGCGGAGACCAGTTCGTCGGTGCCCTGTTCGGCCTGGAGGGCGGAGGCCGTCCGGTAGTCCATGCCGTAGACGGTCGCCGGGTC
The DNA here is from genome assembly GCF_030269125.1 of Streptomyces hygroscopicus subsp. hygroscopicus. Lineage (GTDB taxonomy): Bacteria > Actinomycetota > Actinomycetes > Streptomycetales > Streptomycetaceae > Streptomyces > Streptomyces hygroscopicus_C. Next base: position 75,000 of record NZ_BSSM01000028.1, read on the forward strand.
CTGCGCGAGGCGGTAGCGTGCCCGCAGCAGCTCGAACATCCGGTCGGGGCCGTCGTGCACGAGCGGGCGGAAGACGCCCACCCGGTCGACCTGCCGGGTCAGGAGTTCCATGACCCCCAGCTCCACGACCTGGCGGCCGTCACCGCGGTCGATGCCGGTCACGTACACGCTGCGCGTCACGTGTGCACTCCGTTCCTGTCGCCTCTGCCGCATGATCGGCACAAACATCGTCGTCGGCATAAAAATCGCCCACCCAGGTGAGCAGAACCCTCTTGACAGTACCCCTCGGCCGGGATAAGGCGCCCGTCAGGATCCCGGCCCTTCCGGCGAACGTGAAACAATCGGAGGAGGCTCACGCACGGACGAGACAGCGAGCAGGAGAAACAGCACGATGCGCATCGGAGTTCTCACCGCAGGCGGCGATTGCCCCGGCCTGAACGCCGTGATCCGTTCGGTCGTGCACCGCGCGGTGACGCAGTACGGCGACGAGGTCATCGGATTCGAGGACGGCTACCGGGGACTGCTCGACCGCCACTACCGCACCCTCGACCTGGACGCCGTCAGCGGCATCCTGGCCCGGGGCGGCACCGTACTCGGCTCCTCCCGCCTGGAGCGGGACCGGCTGCGCGAGGCATGCGAGCGGGCCACCGACATGGCCGAGGAGTTCGGCATCGACGCGCTGGTCCCGATCGGCGGCGAGGGCACGCTGACGGCGGCCCGGATGCTGTCCGACGCCGGCCTCCCGGTCGTCGGCGTGCCCAAGACGATCGACAACGACATCTCCTCCACGGACCGCACCTTCGGCTTCGACACCGCGGTCGGCGTGGCCACCGAGGCGATGGACCGCCTCAAGACCACGGCCGAGTCCCACCAGCGGGTGATGGTGGTCGAGGTCATGGGCCGGCACGCGGGCTGGATCGCGCTGGAGTCCGGCATGGCCGCCGGCGCGCACGGCATCTGCCTGCCCGAGCGGCCCTTCGACCCCGCGGACCTGGTCAAGATGGTCGAGGAGCGGTTCGCGCGCGGCAAGAAGTTCGCCGTGATATGCGTCGCCGAGGGCGCGCACCCCGCCGAGGGCACCATGGACTACGGCAAGGGCGAGATCGACCAGTACGGCCACGAGCGCTTCCAGGGCATCGGCACCGCGCTCGCCTACGAGTTGGAGCGCCGCCTCGGCAAGGAGGCCAAGCCGGTGATCCTCGGTCACGTCCAGCGCGGCGGCGTCCCCACCGCCTACGACCGCGTCCTCGCCACCCGTTTCGGCTGGCACGCCGTCGAAGCCGCCCACCGCGGCGAGTTCGGCAACATGACCGCCCTGCGCGGCACCGACATCCGGATGGTCCCGCTCGCGGAAGCGGTCACCGAGCTGAAGACGGTCCCGAAGGACCGGATGGACGAGGCGGAGTCGGTCTTCTAGTGCGGTGACCGGGATGGTTCACCGTGACCGGAAGGCGGCTCGCGGGGCGAGCGCACGCCAAAGGGCTGGTATTACTGGGGCATGCAGGAAGAGACCGCACGCTCCGCGATCGACACGTTCATCTCCGCGTTCAACGCCTCGGACGACAACTACGTGACTGCCCTTCTCTCCCAGGCCCTGACCTCAGACGTGGTCTTCTGGGGGCCGTTGGGCCGCGTCGAAGGAATCGCGGCGGTCGAGCGGTTCGTGCTGGACATCCGGCGTCACCCGGCGGGGACCGGCACGATGGTGCGCTGCTCGGCGGTGGACATGCCTGACGAGTGGGCCCGGTACCAGTGGGTCTTCACCACGCCGGACGGAGGCCCCCGGCTGGCGGGAACGGACGTCGTCCACCTGCGGCGGAGCCTCATCGACCAGGTCATCGTCTTCGCGGGGGAGATCGAGCCGTCCGCCTCCTGAGTCGTCTGCCGCTGTTCTTCTCCTGAACTCGCTTCCTTCGGCGCTCGGTTCGCAGTCGGTCAGGCTGCGGTGCTGAGGGAGCGTCCGCCCCCGCGGTTGCCCTTTTCGCTGCGGCGCGGCCGGCGCGGCGCGTGGCAGCACGGCGAGCCTCGCCTCCCGGCCCGGACGGGCACGACATCCGGCGGCTCCGGCCGCCGTGGGGCCACCCCGCACGAGGCAGGGGCGGTGCCACCAGGGGCCACGGGCCGTTTCGGCGGCACCGCGGGCTGTCCGAACGTACGGTCGCGTCCCTTGCGGTCCGTCACCCCTTGACCGCCCCCCCGGCGCACAGCCGTTCCCCGGGCGGCGGGAGACCAGGACGTACAGCAGGATCACCGGGGTCGAGTATCCCGCTCGTGGAACCGGAGTCCGCGGGTGCCGGTGCCGTTCGGGACGCCGTACGTCTTCCCGTCCTGCCCCCGGGCCGCCGCCTTCGCCGCGTCGATGAACCGCCCCCGGTCCGGCCACTTGCGATCGGCCGGCCCAATCCGTGTGCGGGGAAAGGAAGTCGGCGGTCACCGCGGGGTCAGTGCGTCCGGGACACCCACCGGTAGACCAGTTCGGGCCGTCCCACCTGGCCGTACAGCGGACTGCGCGCGGCCCGGCCGGTGTCCACCAGGTGCTCCAGGTAGCGGCGGCCGGTGATCCGCGATATGCCCACGGCCTCGGCGACCCCGGCCGCGGTGAGTCCGTCGGCCGCCCCGCGCAGCGCGCCGGTCACGCGCTGGAGCGTCGGCCCGCTGAGCCCCTTGGGCAGCGAGGCGGGCGCGGGCGCCCGGAGCACCGCGAGCGCCCGGTCCACCTCGTCCTGCCCGCTCGCCTCGCCCGCCGCACCCCGGAACTCGGCGTAGCGCACGAGCCGGTCGCGCAGCGTGGCGAAGGTGAACGGCTTGAGCACGTACTGCACGACACCCAGCGAGACCCCCTCGCGCACCATCGCCAGATCACGGGCCGAGGTCACCGCGATCACGTCCGCGTGATGGCCCGAGGCCCGCAGCGTGCGCGCGAACTGAAGCCCGTGCACATCGGGCAGGTGGAGATCGAGGAGGAGCAGGTCCACCTCCGTGCGCTCCAGGACCCGCCGCGCCTCCGCGCCCGTGCGGGCCTTGGCGACCGCGGCGAAGCCCGGCACCCGGCCCACGTACAGCTCGTGCGCGTCGGCGGCGACCGGGTCGTCCTCCACCACCAGCACTCTGATCGGGTCCGTCACACGACACCGCCCTCGGCCGGCACCGGCGCCGTGCGCAGCGGCAGCCGCACCTCGAACACCGCGCCGCCGTCACCGGCGTCGTCCCGCACGGTGAGCGTGCCCGCGTGCCGGGCCACCGCCTGCCGTACGAGGGCGAGGCCGAGCCCCCGCCCGCCAGGCCCGGCCGGTTTGGTCGTGAACCCCCGCTGGAAGACCAGGTCGGCGTGGGCGGGGTCGACGCCGGGGCCGGTGTCGGCGACGCGCAGCACCAGCTCGGGGGCCGAGGGGTCCGCGGCCGAGGCGGAGCCGTCCGGGACGACCGGGACGTCCCGGGCCTCCGAGGCGTACGCCGTCACGGTCACCCGCGCCCGCGCGCTGCCCTGTGCCGCGTCCACCGCGTTGTCGATCAGATTGCCGAGGATGGTCACCAGGTCCCGCGCGGGCAGTTCGCCCGGCAGCAGACCGTCGTCCAGCCGGCTGTCCGGCGACACCACCAGCTCCACGCCCCGCTCGTTGGCCTGCGAGGTCTTGCCCAGCAGCAGCGCGGCGAGGACCGGCTCGCTCACCGCCGCCACGACCTGGTCGGTCAGCGCCTGCGCCAGCTCCAGTTCGGCCGTGGCGAACTCCACCGCCTCCTCGGCCCGGCCCAGTTCGATCAGTGAGACCACGGTGTGCAGCCGGTTCGCCGCCTCGTGCGCCTGCGAGCGCAGCGCCTGGCTGAAACCCCGCTCCGTGTCCAGCTCGCCCATCAGCGACTGGAGTTCGGTGACGTCACGCAGGGTGGCGACCGTACCCCGGTGTTCGCCGCCGGAGACCGGGGAGGTGTTGACCACCAGCACCCGGGACGCGGTCAGGTGCACCTCGTCCACCCGGGGCCGCGACGACAGCAGCGCGCCCGTCAGCGGGGCCGGCAGCGCCAGTTCGGCCACCGACCGGCCCACGACCTCGTCCTCCTCGCCGACCCCGAGCAGGTCCCGGCCGCCGTCGTTGATGAGCGCCACCCGGTACTGCCCGTCCAGCATGAGCAGCCCCTCGCGCACCGCGTGCAGCGCCGCCTGGTGGTAGTCGTGCATCCGGCTCAGCTCGGTGGCGTTCATGTCGTGGGTGTGGCGGCGCAGCCGGGCGTTGATGACGTAGGTGCCCACCGCCCCCAGCAGCAGCGCCCCGCCGGCCACCCCGAACAGCGCCGAGACCTGGTCCTGGAGCCGCTCGCTGATCCGGTCCACGGTGATCCCCGCGCTGACCAGGCCGACGATCCGGCCGCCGTCCGTGACCGGGGTCACCGTGCGCACCGAGGGGCCGAGGGTGCCGGTGTAGGTCTCGGTGAAGGTGCGGCCCCGGCGCGCGGGGGCCGTGGTGCCGAGGAAGCGCTTGCCGATCTGCCGCGGGTCGGGGTGCGTCCAGCGGACCCCGGCCGGGGTCATGATCGTGATGAAGTCGACGTTGGTGTCGCGGGTGACCTTCAGGGCGTAAGGCTCCAGGAGCGCGCTCGGGTCCGGGGTGCGGATCGCCGTACGGACCGTGGGGGAGTCGGCGATCGACCGGGCCACCGCGGTGGCCTGCCGGGCGGCCGCGTCCTCGGCCTGCCGCCGGTCGCTGACGTAGGTGAACAGCGCGTATCCGGCCACGACCACCGCTATGAGCACCGCCTGCATGGCGAACAGCTGGCCCGCCAGGCTGCGAGGGCGGGTCATGGACGGGAGGCGCATGTCAGCCAGTGTGCCCCCGGTTCACGCGTGAACTAAATGAACGCAAGGGTGACCGCCCTCACAGGACGGGAGATAGTCACCGCGTTCCCAGCATCGCCCGGACGTGAGCCGCACGCCGGTTGTGCACCGACGAAGACGTCAAGGAGGGCAGCCGTGGCCGCCACCAGTCCCGATACGGCACCTGCCGCACCCCGCGCCCGGCGGGACCGGACCCATTACCTGTACATCGCCGTCATCGTGGCCGTCGTGCTCGGCATCGCGGTCGGCCTCATCTGGCCGGATGCCGCGGTCCAGCTCAAGCCGCTGGGCACCGGGTTCGTCAACCTGATCAAGATGATGATCTCACCGATCATCTTCTGCACGATCGTGCTCGGGATCGGATCGGTGCGCAAGGCCGCCAAGGTGGGCGCCGTCGGCGGCATCGCCCTCGGCTACTTCCTCGTGATGTCGCTGGTGGCCCTCGCCATCGGGCTCGTCGTCGGCAACGTGCTGCACCCCGGCGCCGGACTCCATCTGACGGACGCCCTCAAGCAGACCGGACACGCCCAGGTCAGCAGCGAGGCGCTGCCGCCCGTCGACTTCGTCCTGTCGATCATCCCCCAGACCTTCGTCTCCGCCTTCACCGAGGGCCAGGTGCTGCAGACGCTCCTGGTCGCCCTGCTCGCCGGATTCGCGCTCCAGGCCATGGGCCCGGTCGGGCAGCCGGTGCTGCGCGGCGTCGAGCACATCCAGCGGCTCGTCTTCCGCATCCTGTCCATGGTCATGTGGGCCGCGCCGGTCGGCGCCTTCGGAGCGATCGCCGCGGTCACCGGTTCGGCCGGCCTGGACGCGCTGAAGAGCCTCGCCGTGCTGATGCTCGGTTTCTACGTCACCTGCGTGCTGTTCGTCTTCGTGGTGCTCGGCGCGGTGCTGCGGATCGTCGCCGGGGTGAACGTCTTCTCCCTGTGCAAGTACCTCGCCCGCGAGTTCCTGCTGATCCTGTCCACGTCCTCCTCCGAGTCCGCGCTGCCGCGTCTGATCGCGAAGATGGAGCACCTCGGCGTCAGCAAGCCGGTCGTCGGCATCACCGTGCCGACCGGGTACTCCTTCAACCTCGACGGCACGATGATCTACATGACCATGGCGTCGCTGTACATCGCGGACGCGCTGGGCACGCCGATGTCGGTCGGCGAGCAGATTCCGCTGCTGCTGTTCCTGCTGCTCGCGTCGAAGGGCGCGGCGGGCGTCAGCGGCGCGGGCCTCGCCACGCTGGCCGGCGGCCTCCAGTCGCACAAGCCCGCGCTGGTGGACGGCGTCGGCCTCATCGTCGGCATCGACCGCTTCATGAGCGAGGCGCGGGCGCTGACGAACTTCGCGGGCAACGCGGTCGCCACGGTGCTCGTGGGGACGTGGACCAAGGAGATCGACGACGAGCGGGTGCGGAAGGTGCTCGCGGGGGAACTGCCGTTCGAGGAGACGGCGATGGACGCCGCGGCGGGTACGGTGGCCGAGGTCCCCGAGCCGCGCGAGGAGAGGCTGGCCAAGGCGTAGTCCCACCCCATTGGCCGGCCAAGGCCCGGCCCCACCCCCTTCTCCGGATGCCCGGCCCCGCCTGAACCGGGGCCGGGCGTCCGGCCGTTTCCGGACTACATGTCCGAACTCACCTCGGCCACCAGCGCGGTGGCCGCCGAGGCGGGTACGCCCGCCGTGGTCAGGATGGTGACCGCGGCGGAGCGGCCCGCCTCCTGTGCTGCCAGCAGGCCGTCGTTGACCGCCTCCATGACCGCGAAGACGGTCTGCTCGTGCACGTAGGCGAGCGCGGGCGCGGGCAGCGGCGAGGTGAACACCCCCTCGTCCAGGCCCTGCTGGAGCAGCCTGACCTTGGCCGCGCGGAGCGGGGCGAGGCGTTCGCGGATGCCCTGGACGGTGACCGTGCGCTGGGCCAGGGCGATCAGCAGCCGGTAGCGGTCGGCGGTCGCCCAGAGCGCGAGCACCGAGCGGGCGAGCGCCTCCGCCGGGTCCGTCACCCCCGTGCGCACCGCCGCGTCCGCGTCGGCCAGCGCCTGCACCGCCTCGTCGGTGAGGGTGCTGATCAGCGCCTCGCGGCTGGGGAAGTGGCCGTACACGGTCCGTCGTACGACTCCGGCGGCGCGCGCGATCTGGTCCATCGAGGCGTCCGGGTCGCGCAGCAGCTCGGCGAGGGCGACGTCGAGGATGCGGCGCCGGTTGGCGTCGGCGCGGCTGGGGTTACCGGTGGTCATGGCAGCCATTCTGCACGTCCTCTCCGGAGTGGCCGGTACGCCCTCCCGCGACTTGCACAGCATTATGCAACGGCGTACATTGCACATCGTTGTGCAATTGCACGATGGTGTGCAAGTTCCGTCGCGAATCCGAGGAAGGCAACCCCCCTGCCATGCGACTCGTCATGACCGAACCGGTCGAGAAGATGGAGCGCCCCTACGCCCGGCGCTGGTGGGCACTGCTCGTGCTCTGCCTGAGCCTGCTGATCATCGTGATGGCCAACACGGCCCTCACGGTCGCGGCGCCCGACATGACGAAGGACCTCGGCCTCTCCAGCGCCGACCTCCAGTGGGTGATCGACGGCTACACCGTGCCCTACGCGGCGCTGATGCTGCTGCTCGGCGCGATCGGCGACAAGTACAGCCGACGCGGGGCCCTCGTGCTCGGCCTGCTGGTCTTCGGCGGCGGCGCGGTCTTCGGCTACCTCGCGGACAGCGCGGCGACCGTGATCGCGGCGCGCGCCGTGATGGGCGTCGGCGCGGCGCTGATCATGCCGGCCACGCTGTCGCTGCTCGCGGCGACCTTCCCGCGGGCCGAGCGAGCCAAGGCGATCACGCTGTGGACGGCGACGGCGGGCCTCGCCATCGCCGCGGGCCCGGTGGTCGCGGGCGCGCTGCTGCGCGACCACGGCTGGTCCTCGACGTTCCTGATCAACGTGCCGATCGCGGCCGTCGCCCTCCTCGCCGCACTCGTCCTCGTCCCGCCGTCCAAGGCCGGCCACCACGACCGCGTCGACTACGTCGGCGGCCTGCTGTCGGTGATCTGGACCGGCTCACTCGTCTACATGATCATCCAGGGACCGCACTTCGGCTGGAGCGGCAAGGCCGTCGCCGCCGCCGTGATCGCGGGCGTCGGCCTGATCGCCTTCGTCCTGTGGGAGCTGCGCCACCCGCGCCCGATCCTGGACGTCCGCCGCTTCGCGCACCGCCGCTTCGCGGGCTCCAACCTGGCCGTCGCCCTGTTCTTCCTGGCCGTCTTCGGCGCGTTCTACTTCCTCACCCAGCACCTCCAGTTCGTCCTCGGCTACGACGCCCTGGAGACCGGCGTACGGATGCTGCCGCTGGCCGGCGCCGTGTTCGTCGGCTCGGCCCTCACCGGCTGGCTCACCCCGCGTGTCGGCATGAAGTGGACCGTCACCGCGGGCATGGTCGGCGGCACGGCGGCGCTGGCCCTGCTGACCCAGGTGGACGCCGGTTCGACGTACGGCGACTTCCTGGCCCCGCTGATCATCCTCGGCCTCGCCATCGGCCTCGCCCTCTCGCCCTGCACGGACGCGATCATGGGCGCGTTCCCCGAGTCCGAACTGGGCGTCGGCGGCGCGGTCAACGACACCTCGCTGGAGCTCGGCGGCTCCCTCGGCATCGCCATCCTCGGCTCGCTGCTGGCCACGTCGTACGGCGACCACCTCACCGACGCCACCGCCGGCAGCAAGCTCCCGCCGAGCGCCCTGGAGAGCGCCCAGGACTCGGTCGGCGCCGGCTACGCCGTCGCCCAGGGCATCGCCGACAAGGCCCACCAGGTCGCCGCCCAGGCCGCCCACGCGAGCACCCCCCAGCAGGCCGCCCAGCTCAAGCAGCAGGCCACCGAGCTGGCCACCGGCGCCCACCGGATGGCCGAGGCCGTCGGCTCCTCCTTCTCCGACGCCGTCGCCCACACCAGCCTGGTCGGCGCGGTCATCCTCGGCATCGGCACCGTCCTGGTCGCCTTCCTGCTGCCGCGCCGCGCGACGTCCGCCGAAGTGGAGGAAGCGAGGAAGGAACTGGCGGAAACCACCGCCGGCTGACGCTTTCTCGCCAACATCCACTAACGTGCCGTGCCGGATGACCGGAACGGCACGTCGGTGTGTGGCGTCTGTAGGTGCATGGAGGCACGGGGGACATGAAGATCGACTGGGACCGGCGGACCTGCGCGCGCAAGGGGCACGTGACCTACGCGCCGGACGATCCGCGGCTGAGGGTACGGCTGCACGCGCAGACCGCGCTCGGGGACGTGTGGCGCTGTCTGCGCTGCGGTGACTTCGTGCTCGGCGAGCCGCACGGGTCGGGGCCGGCGGAGGACGCGCCGCTGGTGCCGCGCGGCAAGGTGCTGCGGGACCTGTTCATCCTGCGGTTCCTCGCGATCGAGCGGGCCGTGCGCGGGGTGTTCATCGTCCTGGTCGCGGTGGCGGTGTGGAAGTTCAGCAACAGCCAGGACGCGGTACGGCGGCTGTTCAACGAGTACCTGACCGTCCTGCGCCCCGTCTTCCGCCACTTCCACTACGACCTCGACCACTCGCCGGTGATCGGCTCCATCCAGAAGGCCTTCGGCTACAAGCACTCCACGCTCCTCCTGGTCGCCGGAGTCCTCCTCGCCTACGCCCTGGTGGAACTGGTCGAGGCGGTGGGCCTGTGGCGGGCCAAGCGCTGGGCGGAATACCTGACCGTGGTCGCCACCGCCGCCTTCCTCCCCCTGGAGATCTACGAGCTGACCGAGAAGATCAGCTACGTCAAGATCGCCACCCTCACCCTCAACATCCTCGCCGTCCTCTACATCGCCCTCGCCAAACGCCTCTTCGGCCTGCGCGGCGGCCGCCGCGCATTCGACGAGGAACGCCACAGCGCGTCGCTGCTGGAGGTGGAGGAGTCGGCGGGGGTGCTGGTCTGAGGACCGCCGCCCGCGCACGCGGGACCGCCGCGCCCCGTCGGGTGCGGCGGTCCCGTGCTGTACCGGGAGCCCAGGCCGGTCCTCGCCCCGGTGCCGGACCGGGTCCGCCGCGCCGTTTGCCTTGACGTCCGCGTCAAGTCCTACCGTCGTATCCATGCGAATCGGCGAGCTGGCCGCTCGGGCCGGGACCACGACGCGGGCCCTGCGGTACTACGAGGCGCGGGGGCTGCTTCCGGCGCGGCGGGACGAGAAGGGCCATCGGGCGTACGGCGAGGAGGACCTGCGGCTGCTGGAGCAGATCAGAACGCTGCGGGACTTCGGGTTCGAGCTGGAGGAGACGCGGCCGTTCGTGGAGTGTCTGCGGGCGGGACACCCGGAGGGGGACTCCTGTCCGGCGTCGCTCGTGGTCTACCGGCGCAAGCTCGCGGAGCTTGACGCGCTCATCGGACAGCTGACGGAGGTGCGGGAGACCGTCGCGGGGCAGCTGCGGCGGGCCGAGCGGGCCCGCGACGCGCTGGCCGCCGACGCGCCGGCTCCGGGGGGTCCGGAGCCTCTGTGCGAACTGGGAGGGCAATTCTCATGAGCTTGACGAATGGACTCGCCGAGGTGACGGACGCCGATTTCGAGGAGGAGGTGATCGGCGCCGGCCTGCCGGTGCTGGTGCAGTTCACGGCCGACTGGTGCGGGCCCTGCCGGCAGCTCGCGCCGGTGCTCAGGGACATCGCCCGGGAGGAGGGGGACCGGGTGAAGGTCGTACAGGTGGACGTCGACCGCAATCCCCGGACGACCCTCGCCTACCGCGTGCTGTCCACGCCCACCCTCATGCTCTTCCGGGACGGTGGGCCCGTGCGGTCCATGGTGGGTGCGCGGCCCAAGCGGCGGCTCCTGGCGGAACTCGACGACGCGCTGTAAAGCGATCCGCACACGAGAAATCCCCCGGACAATTGCGTCCGGGGGATTTCTGCGCGTATATTCGGTGGTTCGTGACTTCACGCAAGCGGGTCACGGAAAAGCTTTGTGGGCACAGTATATCCGAGCGGGAGCGGAATTGTCAAACACCGAATTTCCAGACGATGAATTGCGCCGCGAGCAGGAATTCATCGACGGACTGTACGCGCGGGTGGACGCGTTGCGCGGTGCGGTCGAGACCTCGGTCGGGGACGCGCTCGCGCAGGGCGACAAGCCCATGCAGGCCCGGCTGGAGCGGGACATCCTGGTCGCGGAGCGGTCCGGACTGCTCGCCGCGCTGAACGCCGTCGACGGCTCGCTCTGCTTCGGGCGGATCGATCTCGCGGACGGGACGACGCACCACATCGGCCGGATCGGGCTGCGCGCGGAGGACGCCGAACGCACCCCGGTCCTGATCGACTGGCGTGCCGAGGTCGCCCGCCCGTTCTACCTCGCCACCGGGCACACCCCGATGGGGCTGCGGCGGCGCCGGCACATCGCCACCGAGGGCCGCGCCGTCACCCACCTGCACGACGAGATCCTCGACCTCGGCGACGCCACCCGCACCGGGCACGAGGACCACAACGCCGACGCCGTGCTGCTGGCCGCGCTGAACTCGGCGCGCACCGGCCGGATGGGCGACATCGTGCGGACGATCCAGGCCGACCAGGACCGGATCATCCGGGCGCCGCACCGGGGCGTGCTGGTCGTGGAGGGCGGTCCCGGCACCGGCAAGACCGCCGTGGCGCTGCACCGCGCGGCGTACCTCCTGTACGAGCACCGGGAGCTGCTGGCCCGCCGGGCCGTGCTGATCGTCGGGCCCAACCCGGCCTTCCTCGGCTACATCGGCGAGGTGCTGCCCTCCCTCGGCGAGACCGGCGTCCTGCTGGCCACGGTCGGCGAGCTGTTCCCCGGGGTGAAGGCCACCGCCGCCGACACCCCCGAGGCCGCCGCGGTCAAGGGGCGCGCCGACATGGCCGACGTGCTCGCCGAGGTCGTACGCGACCGGCAGGCGCTGCCCGATCCGGTCCTCGCGATCGAGCACGACCGTGAGGTGCTGATGCTGGACGACGGCCTGGTGCGGGTCGCCCGGGAACGCACCCGCGCCGCGAAGCTGCCGCACAACGCGGCCCGCGAGCACTTCGAGGGGCACATCCTCAACACCCTCACCGAGCTGTACGCCGAGCGGGTCGGTACCGATCCGTACGACGGCAGCAGCCTGCTCGACGTCTCCGACATCACCCAGATCCGCGACGAACTCGCCGAGAACCCCGAAGTCTGGTCCGCCATCGACCGGTTGTGGCCCCGCATCACCCCGCGGCGGCTGGTCGCCGACTTCCTGGCGGAGCCCGAGGGGTACGTCGCCGACGAGGACGCCGCCGCCATCCGCCGGCCGGTGACCCGCGCCTGGACCGTCGCCGACGTCCCGCTCCTGGACGAGGCCGCCGAACTCCTCGGCGAGGACGAGCGGTCGGCCCGGGACCGCGCCGACCGCGAGCGCGCGACCCGGATCGCGTACGCGCAGGGGGTGCTGGACGTGTCGTACGCGTCGCGGACCTATGAGTTCGAGGACAAGGAGGACGGTGACCCGGACGCCTCCGAGGTGCTGTCCGCGCACGACATCATCGACGCCGAGCGGTTCGCCGAGCGGCAGGAGGAAGAGGACCACCGCAGCGCGGCGGAGCGCGCCGCCGCCGACCGCACGTGGGCGTTCGGGCACATCATCGTGGACGAGGCGCAGGAGCTTTCGCCGATGGCCTGGCGGCTGCTGATGCGGCGCTGCCCGACGCGTTCCATGACCCTGGTCGGCGACCCCGCGCAGACCGCGGAGGCGGCCGGGGCCGGCTCCTGGTCGGAGATCCTCGCGCCCTATGTCGAGGACCGGTACGAGCACACGCGTCTCGGCGTCAACTACCGCACCCCGTCCGAGATCATGGACCTCGCCGCGGCCGTGGTCCGCGCCGAGCACCCGGACTTCCGGCCGCCCAGCTCCGTGCGGTCCACCGGTGTACGGCCCTGGGTGCGGCGGGCGCACGACGACCTGCCCGGCGCGGTGGCCAAGGCGGTCGCCGAACTCGCCCCGGTGGAGGGCAGGCTGGCGGTCATCGCCCCGCGCCGCCTGCACCGCGCCGTCGCCGGCCGCCTGGACGGCGTCACCGCCGGTGCCGAACCCGACCTCACCCGGGCGGTGGTCCTCCTCGACCCCCGCCAGTCCAAGGGCCTGGAGTTCGACTCGGTCCTGGTGGTCGAACCGGGCGAGTACGGCACCAGCGACCTGTACGTCGCCCTGACCCGGGCCACCCAGCGGCTGGGCGTCCTGCACACCGGCGACCTGCCCGCGGCCCTGGCCGGGCAGGACGCGTAGCCGCTTCGCGGGCCCCGGGGGCATCCCCTCCGGGGCCCACCCGGCCCACGCGCCCCCACCACCCGGGGCTCACGCCCAACGCCCTCCTCGGGCTCGACCTCGTGCCCGAGGGCGACGATCGCCGACCGCAGCCCGGCGGAACGGACCCGGGGCCGGAACTCCCCGTACGCGCGCACCAGGGCCGGCGGTGCGCACGCACCGTGGATCGAGCGGTGCGCCTGCACGCTGATCCCGTCACAGGACAGCGCCCCCTCGGGGAACTCCGCCGAGAAGAGGACCTCGGCCAGTCCGTGGTCCCGCCGCAGTCGCCCCCTCCCGGGACCGTCCGGGTAGTCCGCCCCCACGGCGGCCTCCCGGGCCCCGGGAGCCGCGCCGACGCCGAGGACGTCGCCGCGCGTGGCGGCACGGGTGTGGAAGTCCAGGTCGGACGCGGTGTTCTCCTCGGTGTGGCTAGGCCGGTCGCAGCCACACCGTAGCCAGGGGCGGCAGGGTCAGGCGGACGGCGGTCGGGTGGCCGTGGGCGCCGCGGGGCTCCGTTTTCAGGGGGCCCGGGTTGGTCACGCCGCTGCCGCCGTAGCGCCCGTCGTCCGTGTTCAGGCACTCCGTCCACGCCGGGACGTCGTCCGGGACGCCGACGAGGTAGTCGGGGCGGACGACGGGGGAGAAGTGGGAGACGGCGAGGAGAGGGGTGCCGCGGGCATCGCGGCGGAGGAAGGCGAGGACGTTGTCGGACGCCGCGTCCCCGGCGATCCACTCGAAGCCCGCGGGATCGGTGTCGCGCTGCCACAGGGCCGGGACGGCCCGGTAGCGGCTGTTCAGGTCGCGGACCAGGTCGCGGACGCCCCGGTGGTCGGGTTCGGCGGGGTAGGAGGGGTCGAGCAGCCACCAGTCGGGGCCGTGGGCCTCGGACCACTCGGCGCCCTGGGCGAACTCCTGGCCCATGAAGAGGAGTTTCTTGCCGGGGTGCGCCCACATGAAGGCCAGGTAGGCGCGCAGGTCCGCGCGTTGCCGCCACCAGTCGCCCGGCATCTTCGAGACGAGGGAGCGCTTGCCGTGCACCACCTCGTCGTGGGATATCGGCAGGACGTAGTTCTCGCTGTACGCGTACACCATGGAGAACGTCATCTCGTGGTGGTGGTACGAGCGGTGCACGGGGTCGTGCGCCATGTACCGGAGCGAGTCGTGCATCCACCCCATGTTCCACTTCAGGCCGAAGCCCAGCCCGCCGAACCCGCTCGGCCCCCGCACGTGGGTCGGCCGGGTCACCCCGTCCCACGCGGTGGACTCCTCGGCGATGGTCACCACGCCCGGACAACGGCGGTAGACCGTGGCGTTCATCTCCTGGAGGAAGGCCACCGCGTCCAGGTTCTCCCGGCCGCCGCGCTCGTTCGGCCGCCAGCCGCCCGGCTCGCGCGAGTAGTCGAGGTAGAGCATGGAGGCCACCGCGTCCACGCGGAGCCCGTCCACATGGAACTCCTCGCACCAGTAAAGGGCGTTCGCCACCAGGAAGTTGCGCACCTCCCGACGGCCGAGGTCGAACTCCAGCGTGCCCCAGTCGGGATGCGCGGCCCGCAGCGGATCGGGGTGCTCGTACAGCGGCCGCCCGTCGAACTCGGCCAACGCCCAGGCGTCGCGCGGGAAATGGGCCGGCACCCAGTCCATCAGCACGCCGATGCCGGCCCGGTGCAGCCGGTCCACCAGGTACTTGAAGTCGTCCGGGGCGCCCAGCCGGGCCGTGGGCGCGTAGAAGCCGGTCACCTGGTATCCCCAGGAGCCGCCGAAGGGGTGCTCGGCGACCGGCATCAGCTCCACGTGCGTGAAGCCCGTCTCCGACACGTAGGAGGTGAGCCGGTCCGCCAGTTCACGGTACGACGACCCGGGCCGCCAGGACGGGAGATGGACCTCGTACACGGAGAACGGCGCCTCGTGCACCGGCGTGTCCCCCCGGTGCGCCATCCACTCCGCGTCCCCCCACTCGTAGTGCGACGCGTACACGATCGAGGACGTGGCCGGCGGGGCCTCGGTGCGCCGGGCCAGCGGGTCGGCGCGCAGGGTGCGCGAGCCGTCGGGCCGGGTGATCTCGAACTTGTACAGCTCGCCCTCGCCGATCCCCGGCACGAACAGCTCCCAGACGCCCGAGGAGCCGAGCGAACGCATCGGAAACCCGGTGCCGTCCCAGAAGTTGAAGCTCCCGGCTACCCGGACGCCCCGCGCGTCGGGCGCCCACACCGCGAACCGGGTTCCGCGCGCACCCTGCCGGGTCGTGACGTGCGCACCGAGCGCCCGCCACAGCTGCTCGTGCCGGCCCTCGCCGATCAGATGCAGGTCCAGCTCGCCCAGGGTGGGCGGGAACCGGTAGGCGTCCTCCGTCTCGTGGACCGTGTCGTCGTACGCCACTTGCAGCCGGTAAGCCTCCGGCACGGCGTCCAGCGGGAGCAGTCCGGAGAAGAAGCCGTCGCCGTCGTCGCGCAGGCGGGCGCGCAGCGTGCCGCAGACGACGGTGACCGAGCGGGCGTGCGGGCGGAGGGCCCGGAAGGCCACCCCGCCGGGCACCGGATGGGCGCCCAGGACGGCGTGCGGGTCGTGGTGGGTGGCGCCCAGCAGCCGCGCGCGGTCCTCGGCGGCCACGGCGGGATCGGACAGGTGCTTCTTCGACGTCACGAGCGAGTCTCCCGGGGCGAGAGTCGGGTCAGTGAGGGTCGGACGCGGCGAGGCGGCGGACCGCCGACAGCGGCACGGGCAGCCAGTCGGGGCGGTGGCGGGCCTCGTACACCACCTCGTAGACGGCCTTGTCGGTCTCGAAGGCGCGCAGCAGCACCGGATCGGTGCGCGGGTCGCGGCCGGACACCTCCGCGTACCCCGAGCAGTAGGCGGCCCGGCAGTCGTGTGCCCACCCCGGCGGCGGTGAACTCGCCGAGCGGGCCGCGTAGTCGAAGGAGCGGAGCATCCCCGCGACGTCCCGCTCCGTGGGCTGCGGCAGCCGCCGCTCGGCCGGGGGCCGGGCGGGCTCGCCCTCGAAGTCGATCAGCGACCAGTCGCCGGACGGCGCGCGCAGGCACTGCCCGAGGTGCAGGTCCCCGTGGATCCGCTGGGCGGTCCAGGTCCGGCCGCCCGCGGCCAGCTCGGCCAGCGCCGTGTACGCCGAGCGCAGCCCGGCCTCGTACGGCCGCAGCACCGGTACGGCCTGGGCCGCCGCCGCCAGCCGCCCGGTCATCCCGTCGACCAGCGGCCCGAGCTGGGCGGGCCCGAGGGTGACCGTCGGCAGGGCACGTGCCAGCGCGGTGTGCACCTCGGCCGTGGCGCGGCCCAGCGCCCGTGCCTCGGCGGTGAAGTCCTCCCCCTTGGCCAGCTCGCGCAGCGCCAGCTCCCAGCCGTCGGCGGCCCCGCTCACGAAGGGCTGCAACACCGCGAGGACGTAAGCCCGTCCAGCCAACTCCGCGCGGAACCACGCCGTCGGCGCGGGCACCCGGGGGCAGCCCTCGCGGGCCAGCGCCAGCGGCAGCTCCAGATCGGGGTTGACGCCGGGGACGACCCGGCGGAACAGCTTGAGAACGAACGTGTCTCCGTAGACCACGGAGGAGTTGGACTGCTCGGCGGCCAGCGGCCGGGCCACCAGGTGCGGCCGGATCTCCTGGCGCGGGTCCCGCTCGAAGCGCAGCCCGCCGACGCGGGCCCCGGTGCGCAGCGCCTCCAGGAGCACCTCGGCGGGCCGGCGGTCGTACAGGGCGTCGTAGACCGTGCGGCCGGCGAGCGGGCCGTGCGTCACATGGCCGATCAGCGCGGGCGCCAGCCGGGGCGGCAGCGCCTCGCGCGCGCCTATGAGGAGTTGGTAGCAGTCGCCGGGGTGCGCGGAATCCGGTGGCTGGTGGACACGCAGGAGCACGTGGTACAGGCCCAGCCCGCCCCCGGCGGGCAGGAGCCGGGTCACGGACACGGGCGTGAAGCCGGTGACCGGGCGGCCCTTGCCCGCGAACCAGCGCTGCCGGGGCAGCCAGGCGCGCAGCAAGGGGGCCAGTGAGTCGAGGGTGCTGCTCGATGAAGGGGTGACCGCTTCCGTCATGGGCGTCACGTCCTTTCCCCGGGTCGGGGTGTCACTGATGCGTGCCCCGGGTGGGGCGGTGGAAACGCACCGCCCCACCCGCCGGGACTACGCCGGGTCGCGGCGCAGCCGGAACCAGTAGAAGCCGTGTCCCGCGAGGGTCAGCAGATACGGCAGGTCACCGACCGCCGGGAAGCGCACCCCGCCGAACAGCTCGACCGGGTGCCGTCCGCCGAACCGGCTCAGATCCAGCTCGGTGGGCTGCGCGAACCGGGAGAAGTTGTGGACGCACAGCACGAGGTCGTCCTCGTACTCGCGCAGGAAGGCGAGCACCGCCGGGTTGGTGGACGGGAGTTCGTCGTACGAGCCGAGACCGAAGGCGGGGTTCTGCTTGCGGATCTCGATCATGCGCCGGGTCCAGTGCAGCAGCGACGACGGCGAGGACATCGACGCCTCGACGTTGGTGACCTGGTAGCCGTAGACCGGGTC
>NZ_BSSM01000029.1 GCF_030269125.1 Streptomyces hygroscopicus subsp. hygroscopicus
GGTGCGGGGTGCGGCGTAGTAGTCCTGTACTTCGGGGACATACGTGGCGGCTTCACCGACGGCCGGGTCGGGGCGCCAGGTCAGCAGGTGCCGGGGTGCGGTCAGGGGTGGCTGGCCGAGGACTGCGGGCAGGGCGGTGCCGCCGCCGGCCTCGAAGCCGTAGCCGGCCGGGCCGGAGGCGCCGGTGACGACGTTGCGGGCGAAGGCCACGATGCTGGTGTGCCGGATCTGGCGGACCAGGAGTTCGGTGAGGAACGCGTCGCGGGCCGGTTCGGTGTGCCGCAGTCCGGTCGGGGTGATCAGGAGCGGGACGTCCTGCCAGTTGGTGAAGGGCAGCAGGGCGTCGCGCAGCAGGACCATCTGGTGGAGCCACTCGTTGTAGAGCTGCATCGTGACCGGTCCCCCGCGACGTCCGCGGAGCAGATCGGCTGCGGGAGGGGTGAGCAGGTGGCCGTAGCAGTGGCTGCGGACGACCAGCGGGCCGGCGGGGAGCGGTACCGGATCGGTGAGCAGCCTCTCCAGCGCCTCGGTCGACCAGGAGGCAAGCTCCTGGCCGATCGTCTCGGCCTGCGCGCCCAGTTCGCGCGCTGCCGGGGCACTGTCCGGGCCGAGGGACAGCGGGAGGGAGGTCTCCCGGGTGCCGAGGGCGAGTGCCGCGCGGATCTGGCCCTCCAGCACCTCGCTGTCGGCGCTGGTGAGGGCGTTGTCGTCGATGATGCCCTGTAGCAGCGGCTCGGTGGCGGTGAAGAACTCGCGGGCGGTCAGGGTGGTGCCGGCCGCGGGGAAGGTGTTCCAGCGGCTTCCGCCGAGAGCGGGCGTGCTCGGGGTGGGTGCGGGGGGCATGGGTCCTCCGAGGTCTTCGGTTGAAGCGGGGCGGGGTCGCCGGATCCCGTGTCCGAGCGGGCACCGGCGCCTTTTCTGGATCGCCCGATACAGATTCCGGGCATGAAAAAATCAGTCGAGGGCGGCCAGCGCGACCTCCACAAGGGGTTCGAGGGCGCGGACGTCCGGTGTGATCTTCGCGGAGACCAGCAGTCCGTTGAGGAAGGCGACGAGGAAAGCGGCGAGGGTGTACGGGTCGTGCCGCTTCGCGATCTCGCCCCGCTCCGCCGCGACCCGCAGCACTTCGGCGAGCGCGTCCCGGCTGGCGTCCTGCATGTCGCGCACGGTGCGCCGGGTCGCTGCATCCTCCGGCAGGCGCTCGCAGGCGGCATTGACCACCAGGCAGCCCCGGCCGTTGTCCTCCACGGCGATCCGGACCCGCTCGACCAGCATCGTGCGGATCGCCGACCGGGCGTCCGCCCCCTCCTCCAGACTGCGCAGGGCGGCCGCCGCGAGGGTGGTGCGGTAGTGCTCCAGCGCCGCCCGGTACAGGCCGTCCTTGTCGCCGAACGCGGCATACAAGGACCCCTGCCCGATCCCCAGGTGCCCGGTCAGGTCGCGCACCGAGGTGGCCTCGTAGCCGCGCGTCCAGAACAGCTCCATCGCGCGGCTCGCCGCCGCCTCCGTGTCGAACTCCCGGGTCCTTGCCATGACCCCACCGTAACCTATCTGGATCGTACGCTCAAGAAAAGAGCCTGTGGCCGCCTGGCCATTCGCTGACCCGCAGGCCGGCCTCACGGCTACTCGTCGTCGGCGTCCTCGGCGGTGTCCGGGTCGCACAGCGGGCGCAGGCCTTGCCCGGGGCCGCTGGATTTGATGTCGAACAGGTAGCGGCCCAGGAAGTTGATATGCCGGTCCTTGAGCGGGGAGAGCCGGGCGACGTCCTCGTCCTTGATGTCGTGGCCCTCGACGCGGAGCTGGGTGACAGTCGCGTCCAGGTAGCGCGTGTTCCACAGCACCACGGCATCGAGCACCACGCCGAGGGCGGCGAGCTGGTCTTGTCCGAACTAGTCCAGCTCGGCGGCAGGTCCGCCTGCGGGCCGTCGTTCACCACGGAAAGTAGTCGTGAAGAAGTTGGGTGGACGGGTTCCGTCGGGAGTGTCGTGCACGTCGTCCGCGCGCGCTTCGCGGTCTTACAGGGAGAACGCGTAGGTCCGGACGGGGTCGAGGTGCAGTTCGAAGGGCCCGAAACAGTCGGCGGCGAGGGTCGCGACCGGAGCGCCGCAGGGGCAGGCCCGGTTGAGTCCCTCGTCGCCTGTCGGCCCGCAGCACCCGTTGCTGTTCTCCCAGTTGGGCAGTGGCTGAAGGCCGACGGCGTCATCAGGGTGCACCAGCACTGTGTATCGGCTGCCGGCCGAGATGACGAAGCCTTCTTCACGGCAGATCACGGGTCCACGCGACTGAGCCGGCTTCGGGTCCTCCTGATCATCCTGCACGACGTAGGGAGGTCCCCAGGGCTCGGGATCGATCGCGTAGCGGCCCCGCGGAACGGTGGCAGGCGCCCGGCGCGTCTCCTTGTCCCGGTCGTGCTCGTCGTCTGAGACGTCAGGGATGGCGGCAAGCTCGGCCAGCTCTGGCGTGATCGCGGTGCCGCATTTGGAGCACAGGAAGACGGTCATCCCCTCGTTGTAGTGCTCAGGACTGCCCCTTCGCATCCTCGTTTCGCTGCTCGGAGTCGATGCGCGCGGCGACGCTGCGGAAATCGGGCATGCCCCTCGACGACGTCGTTGGCAGCGAGGAGGACGATGCGGGTGACGGGTTGCGCGTAGAGGAGAACGAGTGTGGCGGCGATCCGGGCCCATAGGGGCAGGGAGTCGTCGTGGAGGACTCGCCGGCGAACGACGAGTCGGTGGTGCTGATGCAGGGGTGCTTCGTCCTGGCTGACGACTTGGGGTGGCAGGACGAGGCGGGGCATCCGGCCTGTCCTCATGCACCAGCGCAGGAACGTCTGGGCCGGGCGGCGGGTGGCCAGCTTCTCGGTGTGCCAGGCGTCGAGGGCCTGCTGGCAGTGTTCGATGGTGCGGCCTCGGTCGGCGAGCCGAGCGAGGAAGGCGCCGGCCTGGGTGATCTCCTGTTTCGTCTGGTTAGTCTGGGAGCGTCCCAGCGGTCCCTTCTCCGCCTTGCTCCGCAGGCGCCGCATCTGGTGCCAGGTGGCGAAGTGCTGAAGAAGTCGCCGGGGTTCGGGGTCCTCGACGGTGGCGAGCCGCTCGGCCAGCCAGCGCTGATAGAGCAGAAGCTGCCGGTCGACGCGTGGCAGGACACCGCTGTCCATCAGCAGGTCACGCAGGTGGACGACGGTTCGCCAGGGTGTTTCCTGGTGCAGCCCGTCGTGGGTGAGCGGGATGCTGCCGGCGGCCAGGCCGCGGAGGAGACGGACGACATTGGGGTTGCGGAGCCAGATCAGGCGGCTCTTGGGCCGGTCCATCTCCTTCAGGGAGGTGACCAGCGGTTGCAGCGAAGCGGCAACGTCGCCTGTGCCGTCGTCGAGGAGTCGGCCGAGGGTGCGTCCGCCATGAACTGCGGCGGATAGTTCTTCATGACCACGAGATGTCCGTCCTCGGATCCCCAGGATCCGGTGTCTCGTGTGTCCGGAACCAAGAGTCAAGGCCCCCCGTCGGCTCCCCCATCGTCCTGCACACCGGATGGCACGCGAGGGAGCGCGGTAGACCAGGACTCAGCTCCTGGTCTACCGCACGCCTCGACCTGACGTTGGTCGGCCGGTCGGCAGTCGGGCCGCGCCGGGGTCAGCGTGCGAGTACCTCGTCCCGATCCCGGCCCGAGCCCTCCGCGGGCCGAACGCCCGCATCGGGCTGTTGGGCCAGCCGGCTCGGCCACCAGATCTTCTGCCCGATGTCGTGTGTCAGCGCGGTCACCAGGACCGAGCGAACGATGAACGTGTCGAGCAGGACGCCCAGCGCGACCGCGAAACCCATCTCCACGAAGCTGACGAGCGGCATCGTGGTGAACACCGCGAACGTCGCCGCCAGGACGAGCCCGGCCGACGTGATGACGCCGCCGGTGGCCGCGAGACCGACGACCGCGCCTTGGCGCGTCCCGCGGTGCTGCGCCTCTTCGCGGACCCGGTGCATCAGGAAGATGTTGTAGTCGATCCCCAGGGCGACCAGGAACACGAAGATCAGGAGCGGCATGCCGGTGTCCATGCCCGCGAAGTCGAATACGCGGTTGAACACCAGCGAGCTGATACCCAACGCAGTCGCGAACGACAACACCACGGTCAGGATCAGGATCACCGGTGCCATGATCGCGCGGAGCAAGAGGCACAGAACAAACAGCACGGCGAGCAGGATCAGCGGGATGACGACCTTGTCGTCGTGCCGCGACGCTTTCGCGGCGTCCAGCGCCATCGCGGGACCGCCACCGACCTTGGCTTCGGCGTCAGGGATCGGGTGCACCGCGTCGCGGACCCGATCGACGGTGTCGCGCGCGGCGGACGTGTCGGGGCCGTCGCTGAGCGTCGCCCAGATCTCGGTGCGGCCGTTCTCGGTGCCGAGCTTCACCACCCCCCTCGGGGCGATGCCCTGTGTGCCTTGCACCTTGGCCGCCACGGTGTCGGCCGAGTCCGCTTTGGTGATCACGACCAGTGGATCGCCCTCGCCTCGCGGGAACGACCTGGCTGCGATCTCCATGCCCTTGACGGAGTCGGGTTTCTTGGTGAAGGAGTCCGCGAGCTCGACGCCGTCGGCCTTGAGGCCGGTGATGCCGAGCGCGAGCGCGCCGAGGACGACCGCGGTGACGATCCACACCGGGCGCGAGCGCTTGTCGATGACGCGGCCGACCCGCGTCCAGACGCCGTTTGCGTGCGCCTGCTCGGAGCCGACATGCGGTACCTTCGGCCAGAACACCCAGCGGCCGCAGATGACCAGCAGCGCGGGCAGCAGCGTGATCATGACGAGCAGGCCGACGGCGATGCCCAGGGCGCACACCGGGCCCATGCCTTGTGTCGAGTTCATCTCGGCGACGAGCAGCACGAGCATGCTCAGGGCGACGGTGGCGGCGCTGGCCACGATGGCCGGGCCGGCGCGGTGCAGTGCGTGCGCCATGGCCTCGTGCCGGTCCTCGTAGTGGCGCAGTTCCTCGCGGTAGCGCGCGATCAGCAGCAGCGCGTAGTCGGTGCCCGCACCGAAGATCATGATGTTCAGTACGGCGAAGCTCTGGCCGTTGACCGTGACACCCGCCTTCGTGGACAGGTACACGACCGCCCACGCGGCGAACAACGCGAAGATCGCCGAGAGCAGCGGCACAAACCACAGCGTCGGTGAACGGTACGTCAGAAGCAGGATGACGATGACGACGCCGATGGTGATGAACAGCAGTGAGCCATCAATGCTCTGGAACGCCTCGGATTGGTCCGCCGCTATACCGGCGGGTCCCGCGCTGTACGTGTGCAGGCCGCTGGGACGGTCCTTCTCGGCGATCTTCTTGATCTGCTTGACGGCGTCGGCGAGGTCCTTCCAGCCGCCGTCCTTGATGGCGATCGGGATCTCGACCTGCATCGTCGTCCCGTCGGCGCCCCACTGCGGCGCGCCGATATCGCCTGTCACGCCTTTGATGGCACCGGGTACGGCGAATGCCCGCAGGTCGTCCGCGATCGCTTGGCGGTCCTCCTCCGTCAGGCCGCTCGCGCGATAGTAGACCTCGTTGGCGTTCGAGATGGCGTCAGGGCGGAAGTGCTTTTGCAGTTCGACCACTTTTGTCGACTCGGCGCTTCCCGGCAGCCACGAGGACATCTCGTTGCTCTGCGCGCCGCTCAGCTTCTGCCCGAGCGGCATCAGGCCGGCGATGACAATGATCCAGCCGATCAGCACGACCCATTTGCTTCGCCGCCCGCATGGCAACGCGGACAACGTCTTCCATCTGTTCATTAAAACCCCAGAAGGTGATGGCGCGAGCCTTCTCGCGGAGGCAGTCGGCGCCATGTGGCCGACGATTCGGATAGGTCCAGGTCATGAGGAGAAACCGGCGAGACCTGACCAACAGGTCAAGCCGGTTGCCCTGACATCGACGTGCCGCGTACTCGCAAGTGGCTACACGCAGATGACGAACAAGAGGGGGGTCTGTCAGGTCGTCCGGCTTGTCCTGCCACGCGTCCACCGCCCGAGAGCCGGCTGCGGCCGCGTCAGCGGTACCGAAGTGGTGGCGGTCGGCCTCAACCGGGGCCGTGATGCGGCGGGACGGCTCTGTGCACATCGTCGACGCACTGTGAGCAGCGACTTCCGCACCAGCCGGAACTTTGCACAGGCCCTGCGGTCAACCCGCCGTCCAAGGGCGGAGTTTGTCCGGGTTGCGTACCGCCCAGATACGCGTGATTCGGTCGTCCGCGACGTCGAACGCGTACACCGCCACGGTGACGCCCTCGTGCTCGATCACCAGCCCGGGTCGGCCGTTGACCGTGCGCTCGAGGACCATCAGACCGCCGGACGCCCGAGCAGCGAGGTCGGTGAGGTACCGCGCGATTCCCTCGCCCTCGATGGGGTGAAGCGCCGCGGGAACCATGCCGCCGCCGTCGGCTGTGAAGGTGGCTCCGGGGGCGAGGAGGCCGACGAGGGCATCGATGTTCTGTGCCTCCCACGCCTTCTTGAACTCCCTGACGAGTCGCGCCTGGTGGGCCGCCGGGGCCTCAGGGGGCCGGGAGGTCCGTACGCGGCGCCGGGCGGAGGAGGCCAGTTCGCGGCAGGCCGCCGGGGTGCGGCCGGTGATCTCGGCGATCTCGGCGAACGAGTATGCGAAGACGTCGTGCAGGATGAGCGCGACGCGCTGGGCGGGGCTCATGGACTCGAGGATGACGAGAAAGGCCATGCTCACCGACTCGTCGAGCGTTATCCGGTCCACGGGGTCGGCCGCCGCGGTCCCTGGGCGCCCGCTGATCCAGCCGGTCCGCTCGGGCAGCGGCTCCGGGATCCATTCGCCCACGTAGCGCTCGCGCCGCACTCGCGCCGAGCCGAGGAGGTCCAGGCACACACGTGTGGCGACCGTCGTCAGCCACGCACCGGGGGAGTCGATGGCGTCCTGCTCATGTCGGGACATGGCATACCAGCGGGTGTAGGTCTCCTGGACCGCGTCCTCTGCCTCGGCCAGGGAACCGAGGAGCCGATAGGCGAGACCGATCAGCCGCCGCCGCTCACTGATGAGCGCGCCCAAGCCTGCGTCGGATTCGTCGCGCTCTGACTCTGCTTGACTGGTCATCGTTCCGGTGGCTCCTCGATCTCTGGTCGTCCCTCGTTGGTCCGACGAGACAGCACGTCCGATTGTCAGGTTCGCGAGTTTCCCTGACGTTTCGCGGGGCCGTGTCGTCGTACCGCGCACAGACACCATCGCCCCGCAGTACCCGGGCAGGACACCTCAGGAGACAGCGATGACCAGGATCGGCATACTCGTCGGCAGCACCCGCCCCGGCCGCAAGGCCGACCAGGTCGCCCGGTGGGTCCACGAACGGGCGACCCGGCGCAGCGACGCCGAATTCGAGGTGGTCGACCTGCTGGACCACCCGCTGCCGCACCTGGACGAGCCGCTGCCCGCGCTCGCCGGGAGGTACCAGCACGAGCACACCCGGGCATGGGCGGATACCATCGCCCGTTTCGGCGGATTCGTCATGATCACCCCGGAGTACAACGCCTCCATCCCCGGCGTCCTCAAGAACGCCATCGACTACCTGCACGCAGAATGGACCCACAAGGCCGTCGGATTCGTCTCCTACGGCACTCGGGGCGGCACCGGCGCGGCCCGGCAGCTGCGGACACTGTGTGAGCTCCTCCAGATGGCTGTCGTGACCCCGCAGGTCCAACTGTCCCTGCACAACGACTTCGAGGAGCACGCGACACTCAGGCCGGGCGCCCACCACATCGGTGCCCTGGACACACTGCTGGACCACGTCGTCGCCCAGAGCACGGGACGACGGACAGCCCTGCCCACACAGCGCGAGACGGACGAAGCCGCGATCCGCCGCCACGTCGAGGGCATCATCGACGCGATCCAGGCAAAGGACCTTGAGGGCCTGAGGCGGTTCTACGCCACGGATGTCGTCTCCTTCGACATCGATCCGCCACTCCAGCACATGGGGATCGACGCGAAACTCAAGAACTGGGCGAACGTGTTCACGTTCTTCCAAGAGGTGAGCTATGAAATGCGCGATCTGACGCCCACCGTGGGCGAAGACACGGCGTTCACGCACGCCTTCGGCCGCCTCAGCGGCACGCGGGCCGACGGAACGGCAGCGGGCGGCATGTGGGTCCGGGCTACCTTCTGCTTCCGGAAGATCGACGGCGATTGGCTGATCACGCATGACCAGGTCTCCGTGCCACTGGACATCCTGAGCGGCAAAGGGGTCGTCGATCTCGAACCGTGACATCAGCGGAGCCCGGGGACGGATGTGAAAGCGACGGCGGCCACCGACGATTCCGTTCACGCCACGCACACGGGCGTCTCGCCCTTGACCAGATCGGCCCACGCGGTGCGAGAGGTCAAGCTGACTCGGCTGGCCCGCGCGCAGGCTCTGACTCGACCTGGCCGACACCAAGTGGGACCTGGGCCGCTTTGGCAAGCTTCGTGTGCGTCACGGCAAGGGCGCCCGTGGCTCGGGCCCGCGTGAGCGGATGGTGCCGCTGATCAACGGTGCCGACCGGTCGCTGCGGTGGTTCATCGAGGACGTCTGGGGCCAGTTTGACGACGACCATGAGGCCATCGCCGCCGCCACTACGCCAGACGTCCGGCTCATAGCCGCCCTGGCCGCTGTCCACGCGGCACGGCCGAAGATGATCCGGACGACGCAGTTGGAAGATGTCGACCTGGGCAACCGGCGCATCACCGTCGGCGGCCGGCCGTGTCCGCCCGCCCGACGACCTCACCCACCGAGCGGTCCTGGACTGGCTCGACCACCGCCGCAGCCCTCGAACGGCTCCTGTTAACCGCCAGCTTGAAGAGGCCCTTACTCCACGGCGCCGACCCGCTCCACCTGGCGCTCGTCTTCGATAACGACGAGAAGACAACCATCCGTCACGCGCACTCGACCCAGTCGATCCTGGAGCGGCCCATCGGACACCAGGAACGCGGCGCACGACGAGGGCGGCACGAGAGGAAAAGCGTTGGCCTCCAGTCGTGGACCAGGCGACCATGACTTCCGTGAAACCGTTGAAGATCGTCGCGGGCGACGCGACCAACCCCCAGGCGAAGGGCCCGAAGATCATCGCCCATATCTGCAATGACCTCGGCGGATGGGGCAAGGGATTCGTTCTGGCGATCTCACGTCACTGG
Source organism: Streptomyces hygroscopicus subsp. hygroscopicus (assembly GCF_030269125.1). Taxonomy (GTDB): domain Bacteria; phylum Actinomycetota; class Actinomycetes; order Streptomycetales; family Streptomycetaceae; genus Streptomyces; species Streptomyces hygroscopicus_C. The sequence goes on from NZ_BSSM01000029.1 coordinate 9,151, forward strand.
CCCGAACCGGAGCGCGAGTACCGTCGCTGGCACCGCGAGCGCGCAGGTAACGACTTCGCCCTCGGAGCAGTACAGATGGTCCGCGTCCGATCCGACATCTGGGTCGCAAACATGGTCGCGCAGCGCGGGATGAAGGTGGGAAGCAGCGGTCCACCCATCCGATACGACGCCGTTGAACGCTGCCTACAGGCCGTCGCTGAGCACGCCCTTGTCAACAAGGCCTCTGTTCACATGCCCCGCATCGGCTGCGGCCTCGCCGGCGGCAAGTGGGAACGCATCGAGCCGATCATCAGCAAAACCTTGGGTGCCCGCGACATCGCCGCCACCGTCTACGACTACGCATGAGACCGACTCTTTGCCTGGCCACAGGGCCGCAGGTTCGTGATCAACTCCCTGGTGCATTCTCGTGAATGGCTTCAGCAGACCCGTGAGTCCCCGCTGGACCGCCTTCAGTTTCCGCGAACCCGCGAAGATCTCGGCCCTGCCCTCCCGAAGCTACGGCGAAGTGGCAAGTAGCTCACTGTAATCAGAGTGACGATTGGTCAGAGAGGGCGAAGCGGGGTCGAGGCACATCGCCGACCTGAGTGCGGCGAAGTCGGCACGGGCCTGTTCGACGGCTTCGGGGTACGCCTTGCGCTTGGCGTGCTGGGCCAGCGCCCGGTAGATGCTGGGCCACCGAGGGTTCTGTCCCCTGCGCTTGCCCCGTGGGGGTGATCGGGTCGGGCTGGATCTGCTCGACGGACTGGCCGCCCACGCGGCGCCGCAGCACGGTGCGGAGCATGTCGTCGGTGATGACGGGGGGGGCCGACCGCCGTGCGGCGCGAGCTTCGATCGATCAGCCCAAGTTCCCCATGGCCGGTTCCGGTTCACCCACTTCGACGCCGCTGCTCGGGACATCCTCCATCTCTGCGGCGACACGCATAATCGGACGAGTCTTGCAACGCTCGGTCAATCAGCGGCGACTCTCCACGGACAACGGTTCGTTCGCGTGCGTCATGGTGTCGTCGAGGCCGTAGGGGACGCGTGGTGCCGTGCACGGGTGACGATGAGTGAGACATTCTGCCCACCGAAGCCGAAGGAGTTGCTGAGCACGGCCTCCTGGGGGACGTCTCGTCGCTCTGCGACCACATCGAGATCGATGTCGGGCCCGACGCCGGCCGCGGTGAGGTTGCGAGTCGGCGGGATGACGCCGTGCTCCACGCTGAGGACGGCGATGAGTGCTTCGATCGCGCCGGCGGCGCCGAAGAGATGACCGAGCGCCGCCTTGGGGGCTGTCACGGTGGCGCGGCCGAAGACCTCCCTGATCGCGTGCGCCTCGGCGATGTCGCCGACCGGAGTTCCGGTGGCGTGGGCGTTGATGTGGCTGATCTGCTCGGGAGCCAAGCCGGCTTGCGCGAGGGCCTTCCGCATGGCCGAGATCTGACCGGAGCCGTCGGCAGCGGGCGCCGTGATGTGGTGAGCGTCGGCGGCGATGCCGGCGCCAGCGAGTACCGCGTGGATGCGCGCGCCTCGGGCGCTGGCGTGCTCGGCGCTTTCGAGCACCACGACAGCGGCGCCTTCACTGAGGACGAATCCGCTGCGGTCCGCGGCGAATGGCCTGGACGCCGAGGCGGGTTCAGCGGTGTGCCGCGACAGCGCTTGTGCCTGGGCGAAGCCGGCGACAGTGATCGGGGTGATCGCGGCCTCGGTCCCGCCCGCGATGACCACGTCAGCCTCACCCGCACGGATGAGCCTGGCTCCCAGGGCGATCGCCTCGGCACCGGAGGAGCATGCCGAGACGGGCGTGTAGACCCCGGCCCGCGCCCCGTATTCGATGCTGATCAGCGCCGCCGCCGCATTGGGCATGAGCATCGGGACCGTGCGTGGCGAGACGCGCCGCCTCCCAGCCGTCTCCAGCACGTCGTCTTCCTTCAGCAGCGTCCGTACGCCCCCGATGCCCGTGCCGATCGCCGATGCGAGCCGGTCCGGGTCCACCTCTGGGGCACCGGCATCGGCCCAGGCTTCGGCCGCCGCGGCCAAGGCCGCCTGCTGCGAGCGGTCGAGCCGCCTGGCCTGCACCGGCGGCAGCGACTCGGCGGGGTCGATCGCCATCGTCCCCGCGACAGTGGCGGGAAGGCCAGTGTCCTCTTGGCCTCCCAGGACGCCGTCGCGGATGCCGGACTCGCCGGCAAGCAGGGCGCCCCAGGTGGACGCCACGTCTGCCCCGAGTGGTGTGATCGCGCCGAGTCCGGTCACGACGACTTCAGTCCGGTGCATGCCTCTCAACTTTCTTGTATGCGATACAAGTGAATGCCATTGTTGTATCACATACAATTCTGGTGTGGAGAAGAAGCGAACCGAAGCTCGATCAACGTCGGCCCGGTCGCGTGACCGCGGTCGCGCGACGAGGCGCCGGCTGATCGAGGCAACCGCACGGCTCTGCAAGGAACGGCCCGGCGCTGAGATGAGCGTCGCGGACATCGCGAACGCGGCAGGCGCCTTCCCCAATCAGGTCACCTACTACTTCGGCTCCAAGGACTCGCTCCTCGTGCACGCGGCCTTTCTCGGCTTGCTGCACGACGCCCGACGGATTGAGCGCATCGGTCGCCAAGCCCCTGATGCCGCGACATTCCGACGCAACATCGCCCGCGCCGTACTGGCCATGCCCTCGCTCCCGTCAGTCACGCGAGCGCTCGCCGCCGGGATCTCCAAGCCCGACCTCGCCCCCGTGGTCGACCGGCACCTCCAGTTGCTGTTCCGGCAATCCGAGCGCTTCGCGAGCCAGCTCATCGACAGTCGCGGCTGGAGGACCCGTCGACCGCTCAACGTGGAGGCCAGGACGTTCTGGAGCACCGCGCTCGGCGCAGTGCTGCTTGCCCGCGCCGGGGCACACGGCACCAACGCCGACCTCGACCTCGCCGGAGCATTGACCATCCACGACGAACCTGATCACGGTTAGCTCAGTCGAAGAGACCGGCGACGATGTGCGCTGTTCCCGCGATGGTGGCCTTGTCGCGGTCAGCATGTTTGCCCAGATCCGCTACGCAGAGCTACATGTCGCTTCGCTCCATGGTTTCGGGGGAACATGCCCTCTCAAGGTGTCCTGTCGCACTGAGCCTGTCGGATTCTCACCGCTTCTCGTTCGTGCTGTCGGATTCTCATTGCGTCGCACGCTGAGCGACGGCTTTTGCCTTGTATGTGTGGGTTTGATCTCATTTTCCTGGTCCGGTTCTCGCGGTACCTGTCACGGTCGTTTTCGGCAGGTGCGCGAAGCCGGGGGTGGCGATGGATCTGGGTCTGGTCGATGTCGAGCGGGCTGACGGTGAGGGCGGCGAGCTGCGGAAGTCCGTGCTGGAGGCGGTGTCCCGGGTTCGCTTCGAGTCGGCGCTCCCGGTGCGGACTACTTCGCGCGGCTGGAGGACGGCTCGGGCCTGGTCGTCGATGTCCGGCCGGCGGACCGGGTCGGCCCGGGGGACGCGGGTGAAGTTCTCGGCGACCGAGGCGATGTGCCAGGAGATGGGCTGCTGGTCCTTCGCGCTGGTGCACGAGCCCGGCCCGATCCGGTGGAGATGGCAAACGTCCGCTGGCTGTCTGGCTTTCGGCATCCACGCAACCGGGTCGGCGACGTCGCGAAACGGCTCATGGACGCGTTCGACGACCCGGGGTTGCTGAGGGACGGTGCCGAGGCGGTGGGGGCCCCGCTGTCCGTCCTGCCGACGCTCTTCCACCGGCTGTGGTGCGGTGACCTGCGTCTTGACCTGTCGGTGCCGCTGGGAGACGGCTCCGTGATCGGCTGCGCGGTGAGTCATGGTTGAAGTGGCACCACGCGGGTTCTGCGGGTCGGGGACCGGATCCGGTTCGGCCGGAACCAGCAGGTCATCGGGCTGGAGGGAACGACCTTGCGACTGCTCGGCGACGAGGGCGACACCCGTGTCATGGCTGCCGGCTACGTGATGGCAGCCGTCGATTTCGAGGTCTGGACCGAGGAACGGAGGCGGCCCCGGAACGAGTCCTGCCGCCGTTCGCGTTGGTGGACCCGTTGCCGCCGCCGGCCGTCCGGGCTGAGGGCCAAGATCATTCCACTGTGATTGATCCCTCCCTTCGATGAGGGACGAGGCCGACGGTGAAGGCGAGGATGTCGCGGACCGCTTCGCGCAGGCTGCTGAAGTGGCGATGCACCCCATCCACCGGCGCCGCGGTGTTGACGCCCCACGCCGTCATCCCGGCGCGCAGCCCGGACTGCACCCCGGAAGGGGCGTCCTCGATGACCAAGCAGTCCTCCGGCTGGGCACCAAGTCGCGCCGCGGCCTGCAGATACGGCACCGGCGACGGCTTGCCTTCCTCCACAGCAGCCGCATCCACGACAACCTCCGGCAGCGGCAAGCCCGTCCGTGTGAAGCGTCCACGCACCCGGTGCTCGTAGTTCGAGGTCACCAGTGCCCAGGCCCTGGGATGCAGAGCATTCAACAGCTCCGAGGCTCCGTCGAAGGCTCTATAGGTACCCGAACGGACGTCGTCGTCCTCCAGTTCGTGCAGCGCGGCCAGGCATTCCCGGGGGTCCTGGTCCGGGGCAACCTGCGCGAAGGTCTCCGTCGGCCTGGTCCGCAGGGCCACTCGGTAGACCTCATCTGCATCCAGTCCGTATCGCTCTGCCCACGTTCGCCAGACCAGGCGCTGATTGTCTACGGCATCGATCAATGTGCCATCGACGTCAAATAGGACATACCTAAACGAACCATGACGGTCGGATTCACTGAACACGCCCCGCATCATGCCACCACCCCACGAGCAGGCAGTTTGCACGACGAAGAGCAAGATGGTTGAGCCTGCTGTCCCGTCCGTCAGCAGGATTCCGTGCAAGCCATGTCAGTTGAGAACACGGAGGCGCAGCGTTCTCAATCGACATGGCACCTCACCAGGTCGCGGCTTGCCATCCGACAGATGCACTTCGACGCGGGCGGCTGGGGCCGTCCGGGTTGGGGGCCTTGTCCCCGAGAAGTGGACACCTGTTCGTGTCATTATGCGGCAAGTGTCAAGGTAGCTGACTGCTGTTCGTAGGCCATCGGTGCCTGCTGTCGGTTCGCCGAGTGCCTGCGGCGGGTGTTGTAGCGGGTGGTCCAGCGGAAGACTGCCAGGCGGCAGACGTGGGCCCCGTCGAGGCGGCGGGCGCCACGGAGTGTCTCGCGCTTGAGAGCGGCGTTGAACGACTCGGCGAGTGCGTTGTCCGCGCTCGTGCCGACCGTTCCCATGGACTGTCGCACGCCCAACTCGGCGCAGACATCGGCGAACTGCCGCGGGTCGCGGCGGCTGCCCGGAGCGCGTCGGCGACCAGCGAGGTGCGCATGCGGTCGGCGACCGACCAGCCCACCAGACGGCGCGAGAAGCAGTCGATCACCGTCGCCAGATACAGGACTCGCCGTCACCCACCGGCAGGTAGGTGACGGCGCCTGCGTACTTCGTGTTCGGCGCGCTCGCGGTGAAGTCGCGCCGGAACAGGTCCGGCACGGGCGTGGCGGACGGTTCGGGCACCGGTGGTGACCTGGCGCTTAAGCAGCCGCAGCCCGGCGATGCCGAACTTGCGCATGACCCGTCCGACCCTCTTGTGGTTCACCAGCTCGCCCTCGTCGCGCAGCTCGGCGGTGATGCGAGGACGACCGTAGGTGCCGTCCCACTCGGCGTGCACGCCCCTGATCCGCTCGGCAAGCGCCGCATCGGCCCGCTCGCGCGCGGCGCGGGCCGCGCGGCCGGCCCGCCACTTGTAGAAGCTGGAGCGGGCCACCTCCAGCACCTGGCACAACCGCTTCACGCCCCAGGCGCGGTGATGGTCCTCAGTGAACCGGCAGCGGTCACCAGTTCATCTCGGCGGCGAAAGACTTCGTCGCCTTGCGCAGGATGTCCCGTTCGGTGGCCAGTTTCTGGTTCTCCTTGCGCACCGCCTTCAGCTCCACCTGGATCAGACAAAGTGGGTGGGAGGTGACGGCGTACCGGCGGCGAGGGCGTCGAGTGCCGCGCGGGCATCGTCCAGCATGGCCGAGGGGACAAGGTCCGCCATGGTGAGCACGGCGCGGTACTCCGTCTCCGCCTCGGCGAGCTGACCAAGGTGGACGAGTGCGTGAGCCATGTGCAGGTGGGCCGTGCCTGCCCGCTCGTGCCAGCCCTGGGTCTCGAGCTGCCCCCGGGCGAGACGCAAGGCGTCGACGGCCTCCTGCCAGCGCCCCTGATTGAGATGCGCGAACGACACGTAGAACGTGGCGAACGTGATCGTGATGTCCCGCACGTTGGGCGGAATGCGGTCGCGGTATTCGGAAGCGGCGAGGAGGTCCATCACCTCGTCATAGGCGGCGACGGCTTGCCGCGGGCGACCGGCCTTCTCCGCCACCCTGATGGTCATGTTCGACGCCGCCAGGTACCCGTTGACCTCGTCGGCCTGCGCGAACAGCTCCTTGGCATGCTGATAGTGGTCGGCGGCGGGCGGCAGGTCGTCGACCAGAGCGTGCAGTCCGCCGAGATGGTGGTGGGCCCAAGCCTGCTGAGTCACGTCCCCGCACTTCTCGGCGATGGCGAGCGCGTGCCTGGCTTCGTCGACCGCCTTGTCGTGGCGGCGTTCGCCGACCCAGTAGGCCCCTGCCAGGTTGTTGCGGTGGGTGGCCTCACGTACGGGGTCGCCCAGGGCTGCCGCGGCCTCGGCGGAGCGTTCGTACACCTCGATCCAGTGCCCCCAGGACGCCCAGTGGTCGGAGAACCAGATCGTCGCGTCCGCGACCTCGATGACCTTGGCGTGTTCACCGGCCTCCACGGCCTCACGGAAGGCGGCGAGCCAGTTGTCGCTCTCCGTCTTCATCCACCGCATCGCCTGCTCGCGGTCGTCGAGGGCGACCAGCCTGCCGGGGGCCGGCGGCGGTGCACCGTGGTCCGGCTCGTACCAGCGGCCCGCGAGGACGGCCGTGTCCAGCAGCCAGGCCCGCAGGCGGGCTTTTGCGGCAACCGACGCCTCGTCACCGTCCTCGGTACGGTGGCGAGCGCCCGCGTACAGCCGCAGAAGATCGTGAAAGCGATAGCGGTCCCCGCGGGAGGCCGTCAGCAGGCCCGCGTCGAGGAGCTCCTCCAACAGGTCTTCGGCCGCCGGCAGGGACGTGTCCGCGAGCACGGCCGCCGACGGAACGCCGAAATCCGCCCCGGGCAGCAACGACAGCAACCGGAACATGCGGGCGGTGCCGGAGGCCAGACGCGAATAGGAGAGGGCGAAGGCGGTGTTGACACGAAGGTCTCCGGCGCTGAGGGCGTCGAGCCTGCGCTCCTCGTCAGTGAGCCGGTCGGCGAGCCGTTGCAGGCTCCAGTTGGTGCGGGTGGCTGCCCAGTTCGCGGCCACCCGCAAGGCCAGGGGAAGGTGCCCGCACAACTCGGTCACGGCGAGGACGGCCGCGGGCTCCGCGTCCGTGCGGTCGGCGCCGACCACGGCCCGGAGCAGCGAGGCGGAGTCCTCCCGGGTCAGTGCGCCGAGCTCCACCCGGTGCACTCCTTCCAGGCCGGCGAGCGTGCGTCGGCTGGTCACCACGAGAAGGAGCCCGCCCTCGCGCGGCAGCAACGGTCTGACCTGTGCCTCGCTACCGACGTTGTCGAGGACGACGACCGCGCGGAGAGTGGCTGCGGTCGCATGGTACCGGGCGAGACGCTCCTCGGCACTCAGCCGGCCCAGCTCGGCGTCGGCCACGCCCCAGGCGCCCAGCAGGCGTAGCACGACCTGATCCGCCGAGAGCGGCTGTACGTCGAGGCCCCGCATATCGATCAGGAACGCTCCATCCGGAAAGGACGGAGCGGACTCCTCGGCCAGTCTGACCGCCAAGGTGGTCTTGCCGCTGCCGGGCGGCCCGAACAGCACCGCCACCGGCGCCGGTGAGCGCACCGCCTTGTTCTCCGTCCGAGACTCCGTGACGGACTGCTGCACGAGGGCACGCAACGCGGCCAGCTCCGCATGCCGGCCCACGAAGTCCCGAACGCCTCTGGGCAGCGTGTAGGGCGACGCCGGCGAGACGGAGGGCTTCGCCGCGGGACGGCCGCGGAGGGCCTCCAGCAGTTCGGAGTGCGCCGCCTCGTCCAGTTCCAGACCCTGGGCCAGCGCGGTGACCGTTCCCCGTTGTGGGCGAAGGCTCCGGCCCCGTTCCATGTCACCGATCGCGCGCACGGAAACGCCGGACGCCTCGGCAAGCTCCTCGATCGTCCAGCGACGGGCCAGCCGCAACGCTCGCAACAGCCGGCCGAACGGCGTCCCTCCGACGCTTCCCCCACCCGCACTCACGACGCCAATTCTATGCATGGCACACGAGCCGGACCCGACGGAGGCCGAGAGCCCCACCCCTCCCTTGCTGCTGCGGTGGCCGCCCGGCAGCTCCATCGGTTCGCCGGACCGCATCCCGGTCAACGCGGAGGTGGCGACCGTACAGGCGTGGCCGGCGACCCGGATCAGGGCATCAGCGGCCCTGTTCCACAGGGGCAAGGACCAGGGGACCAACCCGCCGATGTCCGCGCGAGGGGCGCTGGCAGGGTTGCGACACCAGAGGTACTCGGGGCCGACCTCTGCGACCGCCTCTTCCAGCAGCGGCCGGACCGGACGAAGAGAGCCTTGTCGATGTCACGGTGTCCCGTCGGCCGCGGCGGATGCTGGACGTCGGCTGTCAGCAACGGACCCTTCGGGTCCCACCCCAGCCGGAGGCGCTTGCTCACCGGAAGTCCTCAATCCGCGCCAGCGGCTGCCCCGTCCGCAGATGTTCCTCGCCAAGCTCGGCAAGCCGGTAGCCGTCCCGCATGTTCCTCGACCACTCGACATCGCGCCAGACTCGCGCTCGGCCCGCGGCTCGGCCCCGCAAGTCCACGATGTGCGGTCGGAGCACGTCGACCAGGTTCAGGCACGCCGTCAGCGGCTACAGGTGTCGGACGGCCGCGATCGCCTCGGTCGAGCACGCGAAGGCCGGCCCGAGAGGATCCGGCGACCACGCCATCGGTCGCTCCCGCGGCGGACCGACCACAAAGATCCACCTCGCCGCCGATGCCCGCTGCCGGCCCCTCGCGCTCGTCCTCGCCGCCGATGCCCGCTGCCGGCCCCTCGCGTTCGTCCTCAACGCCGGCAAAGCCGGTGATGCACCCGCCTTCACCGACGTCATGGCCCGCCTACGCGTTCCCCGTCGACGAGGGCGACCCGGCACCAGGCCGGACATGGTCCTGGCCGACAAGGCTTACTCCTCCCGCGCGATCCGTGAACACCCGCGCGAGCGCGGCATCCGGGCAGTGACCCCCGTCCCCGCAGACCAGCGCGGCCACCGGCTCCGTCGGGGCAGCCGAGGCGGCAGGCCACCGGCCTTCGACCGCGAGACCTGCAAGCAGCGCAACACCGTCGAGTGGTGCATGAACCGCCTGAAGCAGTGGTGAGGCATCGCCACCCGCTACGAGAAGACCGCCACCATCTACCTGGCCGGACTCCACATCGCGGGCATCTTCCTCTGGTCCGCCCGATGATCCGAACGAAACTGCCTAGGCGTCGGGGATCACGTGCATCGCGGCCTCCTCCGCCGACGCACCGGCCCCGTCCAGTCCCACGTCGGACGCGAACAGGTCGGACTGGGTGTTCTCGTGACTGCCTTCGTCCGGCGCGAGGAGCCGGCCCGCGCGCCGGCCGCCGACCTCGTCGTCGAGCGGTTCGCCGTCGGTGTCCCAGACATCGCCGATGCCGTCGCCCTCCGGGACCCCGATGTCGGGCACCTCCTCCGCGAGGCGCTCGTCCAGGCTCTCTCCGCGCCACCGCTCCGACGCGGTGACACCGGTGTGCTCCACGCCCCACGGCCTGTCCGGGGGTGAGTAGCCCTCGTCCAGGACCTCGTCGCCGCCCCGGTACTCCAGGGTGTCCGACGCATCCAGCAGACCGGCGTCGTCGCGCACCTCGGACCCGTCCGGCTGGTACACCTCGTCACCCATCGTCTCGTCAGTCATCCGTGCCTCCGTCTTCCTTCCGTATCTGCTTCCGTGTGCCGCCCTGATCGCGGGATCAGGAGCCGTCGCCCGCTCTGAGGGGGCTCAGCCGGGGCACCGACGCCTTGCCCGTGTCGGAGACCTCGCCACCGGTCCAGCTGACCGGGATCCAGGCCGTCTCGTCGGGCGGCGTGATGCGCAGGACCGCCGGTGTCACGGTGGTGACGCCGGTGACCGCCGGGTTGGTGTACGTCATCGCCGACCAGGCGGCGGCTCCGGGGGCCAGCGTCACGGTCTGCTGCGCCTCGCCGGTGGCCCGCTCCGGATCCGGGGTGACCGCCTCGCCCACGCGGTTGACGAACGCCACTCCGGGGAAGCCGCGGACCGTGCAGGTGCGGTGGGAAGCGTTGGTCAGGACGAGGGCGAAGTTCGACTGACCGGCTCCGGGGTGGTCGGCCCCGACGGACGCCCTCAGTTCGGAGGTGTGGCAGCGGCGCCCCGTCGCCGGCACGGCGGGCTCCGACGACGCCGTACCGGCGCCGCCGGACGAGGTGGTCGGGGACGGGCCGGAGGTACCGTCGCCGGCAGTCCCCGTTGCGGTGGGGCCGCCGGTCGAGGCGGCCCCGGACGGGCTGACGCCCGCTGCGCCGTCGGTGCTCTGGCTCGTGCAGCCGGTCAGTACGGCGCACCCGATGAGGAGGCCGGGCAGGAGGAGTCGGGGTGTCATGCCGCTTGCCGGTATCGCTGACGCGGCCCCGACGGCACGAGTTCGCCGCGTCGGTTGCGGAGGGTGGGCGTGGGCGTCCGTGAGGGTGCGGCCGGGTGCCCGGAAGACCTCGTCGACGCGCAGGTCTTCGAACGTCCCGGGCGCCACGACCTGGAGCGCGTCGGGGTCGGACGCGGCCGGTGCGGCCGGCGCAGGGCCCGTGTCGGGCTGTGTCATCGAACTGTCCTCTCGTGGCGGGTGTGGTGTCGCGCGCGGCCCCGCCGGTCCGCGGGACCGCGCGCGGATCAGCGGCCGGGGCGAACGGAACGGACGGCCCTCAGGATCAGGTCGGAGACCGGGCCGGGGTCGGTCACCGACACGGCGTGCGGCGCGCGGACGGTGACGGTGTGGGCGCGGGCGCGCTCGGCCATCCACCGCTCGGCGGCCGGCGGGATGTTGCGGTCCTCGCTCGCGACGAGGTACCAGCTGGGGATGTTCTGCCACGCGGCGGCGGTGGCCGGCTCCTGGAGCGCGGCGAGGGTGATGGGGCGCTGTCCCGCGGCCATGACCTGCGCGGTCCTGACCGGCACACCCGCCGCGAACTGCTCGCGGAACAGCTCCCTCTTGATGACCAGTTCGGCCCCCTGTCCCCCGCCCGGCAGCGGGTAGTACTGGGTGGCGGTGGCCTGGCCCAGGGTGCTGCCGGGGAACTTGTCGGTGAGCTGGAGCGCGCTCTCCCCGATCTCGGGCACGAAGGCGGCGATGTAGACCAGGGCCTCGACCTGCCGGGCGCCGGCCGCGGCCTGGCTGATGACCGCACCGCCGTAAGAGTGCCCGACCAGCACGATCGGACCGGTGACGCTGTCCAGGACGCTGCGGATGTAGGCGGCGTCGCTCGCCAGTCCGCGCAGCGGCAGGGCCGGTGCCAGGACGCGGTGGCCCTGCCGTTGCAGGCGCTCGACGACGCCGGTCCAGCTGGAGGCGTCGGCGAACGCGCCGTGGATCAGGACGACGGTGGGTGTGTCAGGGTGCCGGTGCGGTCGGCGGGGCCGGTCGGCCGCCGCCGGCGCGGAGAACGCGGCGCCCGCGGTGCCCAGCACGGCGGCGCCGGCCAGGAGGGACGTGGTCACGGTACGGCGCGAGACGGGTGAGTTCATGGTTCGCTCTCTGCGGAGGGGGACGGCCGTTTCGGCACGGCCGGCGGTCGGGCGTGGGCGCGGCGGGCGCCTCAGGCGGAGGTGGCCCGGACGGCTTCCTCGATCAGCTCGACGACGCGCTCGGGGTGGGAGAGCATCACCAGGTGGGAGGAGTCGACCTCGACGGTGGTCATGCCGGCCCGCTGGTAGCCGTAGCGCTCGACGTCCGGGTTGATGGTGTGGTCCGAGGAGGCGACGAGGCCCCAGGAGGGCTTGGTCTTCCAGGCGGCGGCCGGGGCCGCGTCGGCGAACGCCTGCGCCGCGAGCGGGCGCTGGGAGACGGCGAGGACCTCGGCGAGGCGGTGGGCGACGTCGGCGGCGAAGATGGCCGGGAACTTGTCGGGCCGGACCGACACATCGGTGCCGGTCTCGGTCGAGCCCTCGATGGGGAACGGCGTGTAGACGAGCGCGGCGGCGAGGTCGGAGTCGGGGAAACGACCCTGCAGCTCGCCGAGGCTCTCGCCCTTCTCCAGGGCGTAACCGGCCAGGTACACCAGCGCGTTGACGTTGTCCTCGGTGCCCGCGACCGTGATCACGGCGCCGCCGTAGGAGTGGCCGACCAGAACGACGGGGCCGGGTATCTGGCGGACGATCGAGGCGATGTAGGCGGCGTCACCGATCAGGCTGCGGTTGGGGACGGCCGGGGCGACCACGTCCAGGCCGCGGGCGATCAGCCGCGGGATCACCTGCTCGTAGCTGGAGGCGTCGGCGAACGCGCCGTGGACGAGGACGACGGTCGGCTTGGGCGAAGGAGACATGGGAGGAATCGCTTTCGGGTGTCGTGGCCGGCGCCCGGAACGGCCTGCCGGCCGGGGCGCTGGAGGGTGCCGAGCGGGCTGCCGCCGGTACGTGGGGAAACCTACTGACGGGCGATGAGGAAAGGTTGTCCCTCAGTGCCCTGGCAGCGGCCTGTCCGTGTGCACCGCCGGAGTGCGCCGCCGGGCGGTCGGCCGCTCACGGCCGCGGGACGTTGCGGAGGTTCACCCGGGCCAGGTCGATCATGCGTCCGACGCCGCCCGTGAGAACGGTGCGGCCGGCGGACAGCGCGAAGCCGGTGACCTGCTCTGTGGTGATCTTGGGTGGCAGCGCGAGGGCGTTGGGATCGGTGACCACGTCGACCAGCGCCGGCCCGTCGTGGGCGAACGCTTCCCGCAGGGCCTCGCGCACCTGCGCGGGCTTCTCGACCCGGATGCCGCGCGCGCCGGCGGCTTCGGCGATGGCCGCGAAGTCGGTGTGCGGGTAGCCGGTGCCGTGCGGCGGCAGGCCGTCGACCATCATCTCCAGATCGACCATGCCCAGCGAGGAGTTGTTGAAGACGACCACCTTCACCGGCAGGCCGTACTGCACGAGCGTGAGGAAGTCGCCCATCAGCATGGAGAATCCGCCGTCGCCCGAGAGGGACACGACCTGCCGCGAGCGGTCGAGGAACTGTGCGCCGATGGCCTGGGGCAGGGCGTTGGCCATGGAACCGTGCACGAACGAGCCGAGAACGCGGCGCCGGCCGTTCGGGGTCAGGTAACGGGCCGCCCACACGCAGCACATGCCGGTGTCCACGGTGAACACCGCGTCGGCGGCGGCCTCCTCGTCGAGCACGGAGGCCACGTACTCGGGATGGATCGGGGTGTGCCCGCCGACGTCGTGGGTATACGCCCCGACGGCGCCTTCGAGCTCGCGGACGTGGTGGCGCAGCATCCGGTCGAGGAACCGGCGGGACGGCTTCTCCCGCACGGCGGGGGTCAGGCACCGCAGTGTCTCCCGCACGTCCCCCCACACCGCGAAGTCCAACTGGGTACGCCGTCCGAGTCGTTCGGGCTGGATGTCGACCTGGACGGTCCGCACGTGGCGCGGCAGGAAGTCCGTGTACGGGAAGTCCGTGCCGAGGAGCAGCAGCAGGTCGCACTCGTGCATCGCCTCGTAGGCGGCGCCGTAGCCCAGCAGGCCGGACATGCCGACGTCGTACGGGTTGTCGTACTGGATGTGCTCCTTGCCGCGCAGGGCGTGGCCCACGGGGGCCTTCACCTTCTCGGCGAACGCCATCACCTCCGCGTGGGCGCCTTCGACGCCCCGGCCGCAGAACACCGTCACCTTCTCGGCGGCGTCCACCAGTTCGGCGAGCCGGGTCAGTTCCTCGTCCGCCGGCCGTACCGTCGGCCGGTCCAGCGGCAGGTGGAGTTCCGCCCCGCCGACCGGGGCGCGCTCGGCGGCCACGTCTCCGGGCATCGACACCACCGAGACACCGCGCCGGCCGACCGCGTGCTGGATCGCCGTCTGCACCACCCGTGGCATCTGCCGGGGCGAGGAGACCAGTTCCGAGTAGTGGCTGCACTCCTGGAACAGCCGGTCGGGATGGGTCTCCTGGAAGTAGCCGGTGCCGATCTCCCCGCTCGGGATCTGCGCCGCCAGCGCGAGGACGGGGGCCATCGAGCGGTGGGCGTCGAACAGACCGTTGATCAGATGCAGATTGCCCGGACCGCACGACCCCGCGCACGCGGCGAGCTTCCCGGTCAACTGGGCTTCGGCGCCGGCGGCGAAGGCCGCGACCTCCTCGTGCCGGACCTGGATCCACTCCAGGGAGTCGTGCCGTCTGACGGCGTCGACGACGGGGTTCAGGCTGTCCCCGACCACCCCGTACATGCGGCGCACGCCGGCGCGGGCAAGGAGGTCGACGTACTGCTCGGCTACGGACTGTCCGGCCATGGTGCTCCTCGGGTGGTCGCTCACGGGGTCGCGCCAGGCTAAGGAGACGCCGGGCGGGCCGGTTGTTCCTCCGTGCACCGTTCGGAGCCCGACAGCGCACCGCTCGCGACTCGGCCGTGGCCCGGGAGCGACCGTGGACGAACCGGGTGCGGCACGCGGTCGCGTGCCGCACCCGGTTCGCGACGGGTCGCGGGCCCTGTGCCTCAGGCGGCCACCCTCGGCTCAGGCCTGGTCGGCGGAGTCGTCCGCGGGCGCCAGGAGCACGGCGACGCGGCTGCGGTGGGCGACCCTGTCGCTGACCCGGGGGTTGACGAGCGCTTCGAGCGAGCCGCGGTGGTGGGGGCTGAGGATCAGGAGGTCGGCCTGCCACTCCTCGGCGGCGGAGGAGATGGTGGTGGCGATCTGGGTCGTCAGCGCAAAGGCGACGGTGCCCTCCGCCTCGACGCCCGCGTCACGCAGCGAGGCGAGCGCCTCGTCGAGGATGGCCTGGGCCTCGGTGTCGTCCTCCAGGGGCACCACGGCGGCAAGCGTGGCGGACGAAGGGGCGACGTGCAGAACGCTGACCTTGGCCCCGGTCAGCCGGGCCATGTCGCCGGCGAGGCGTATGACGGAGTGGCGGGCGGGGCTGGGGTCGACAGCGACAAGAATGCGCTGGAACATTTCTTATGTCCTTTTTCTGAGCAAATATCAAGTGTGGTGAGCATCGGGCATCCTGCTGAACAAACCAGGGGTGCCGATGTGTTCCGCGGGCCCCCGGTGTCCGGCGTTCCTCATGGAACAGTGAATCCCGGCCGGCACCGCTTCCGTGCCGCGCGCCGGGTGGAAGTGCTTCCCCGGGCAAAACTCCGTGCGTTGTGCGACAAGCTCCCCGGTCATCGCGTCTTAGGGTCGCGGGAGGAATCGCGTCAGCGCCCTGGAAGGGCCGCGATCCGCATGGCCGGCGGCGTCGCATCTCGGATCGCCGAATTCTGTGCCGCCCGGCTTTCTCCCACGGTGAAAGGAATTCCCCATGCCCCCGGAAAACATAGCGCCGAGCACACAATTCGGTGTCTTCACGGTCGGTGACGTCACGCCGGACCCGACCACGGGGCGTACGCCGTCCGAGCGTGAGCGGATCAAGGCCATGGTCGCGATCGCGCTGAAGGCGGAGGAGGTCGGTCTGGACGTCTTCGCGACGGGGGAGCACCACAACCCGCCGTTCGTGCCGTCGTCGCCGACCACGATGCTCGGCTACATAGCGGCGCGCACGGAGAAGCTGGTCCTTTCCACATCGACGACGCTGATCACCACGAACGACCCGGTGAAGATCGCGGAGGACTTCGCGATGCTCCAGCACCTGGCGGACGGGCGGGTGGATCTGATGATGGGCCGTGGCAACACGGGCCCGGTGTATCCGTGGTTCGGCAAGGACATCCGCGAGGGCATCAACCTGGCGGTGGAGAACTACGCGCTGCTGCGCCGGCTGTGGCGTGAGGACGTCGTCGACTGGGAGGGCAAGTTCCGTACGCCGTTGCAGGGGTTCACCTCGACTCCGCGGCCGCTGGACGGTGTGGCGCCGTTCGTGTGGCACGGTTCGATCCGGTCGCCGGAGATCGCGGAGCAGGCGGCGTACTACGGCGACGGCTTCTTCCACAACAACATCTTCTGGCCGACGGGTCACACCCGGCGGATGATCGAGCTGTACCGCAACCGGTACGCCCACTACGGGCACGGCACGCCGGAGCAGGCGATCGTCGGGCTGGGTGGTCAGGTGTTCATGCGGAGGAACTCGCAGGACGCGGTGCGCGAGTTCCGGCCGTACTTCGACAACGCGCCGGTGTACGGGCACGGTCCGTCACTGGAGGAGTTCACGGAGCAGACGCCGCTGACGGTGGGTTCGCCGCAGCAGGTGATCGAGCGGACCCTGTCGTTCCGGGAGTACGCGGGTGACTACCAGCGCCAGTTGTTCCTGATGGACCACGCGGGGCTGCCGCTGAAGACCGTCCTGGAGCAGCTGGACATGCTCGGCGAGGAGGTCGTGCCGGTGCTGCGCGAGGAGTTCGCGAAGAACCGTCCGGCGAACGTGCCGGACGCGCCGACCCACCGGTCGCTGCTGGCCGCGAAGGACACGAAGGACGCGAAGGACGCGAAGGAGGAGAGCACGGTATGAAGCTCGTCGTCGTATCGGCGGGGCTGAGCGTCCCGTCCTCCACCCGGCTGCTCGCCGACCGGCTGGCCGCGGTCGCCGCCCCGGCGGCCACCGCCCCCGAACCCCAGCCGGCCGGTGTCCGGGTGATCGAGCTGCGCGACCTCGCGGTGGAGATCGCGCACAACCTCACCAACGGGTTCCCCGAGAAGCAACTCGCCGGTGCCTTCGACACGGTGGCCGAGGCCGACGGGCTGATCGTCGTCACACCGGTGTTCTCCGCCTCGTACAGCGGGCTTTTCAAGTCGTTCTTCGACGCGCTGAGCGTGCACGACGAGGGCGCCCTGGCCGGGAAGCCGGTGCTGGTCGCCGCGACCGGCGGCACCGCGCGGCACTCCCTGGTCCTGGACCACGCCCTGCGCCCGCTCTTCGCCTACCTGAAGGCCGTCGTCGTCCCCACCGGGGTCTACGCCGCCTCCGAGGACTGGGGAGCCGAGGGCCTCGACCGCCGGATCGCACGGGCCGCAGGCGAGCTGGCGGGCCTGATGGGCGGATTCGCCGCCGCCCCGAAACCCGCCGGACAGAGCCTGCAACCGGTGCCGTTCGAGCAACAGCTCGCCGCGCTGGACCGGCTCCCCGGCCGTACCCGGTCACATCCCGCCACGGAGCTGTGACGCCCTCGGACCGCGGAAGGAGAGGTCGATGAGGACTCGGACGAAGCCGCTGCTGCGGGTATGGGAATGGCAGGCCGAGGCCGCGTGCCGCGGCATGGACAGCTCGGTCTTCTTCTCACCCGCAGGCGAACGCGGCCGCGCTCGCCTGCGCCGCGAGGAGGCGGCGCGAGCGGTCTGCGGCAGCTGCCCGGTGAGCGGCCCCTGCGGTCGCTTCGCCCTGACGTCCCAGCAGTCCTACGGCGTGTGGGGCGGGTTCACCGAGGCCGAGCGCCGTTCCACGGTCCGCGTGAACCGGAAGTAGCCGAACGGGGCGTGGCGCCCGGACAAGCCGTGCGCCACGCCCCTTCGAAGCCGGGCGGACCCCGCACCCGGGCTTCCGCGGATTCCCGGGCCCGCCCCGGGGCTCAGGCCGGGGGCCGGCTTCCGTGCCCCGCCCCCCGGACCGCGCCCGCGCCCCGCTCCCCTGCGACGACCACCGGCCCGGCCGTGGCGTCGAAGGCATGGGTCACCTCGGGCGCGGTGCCCGCCACGAGCAGTGCGCGGGCCCGCTCCTCGAAGCGGCGGTCGTTGGCCGTGAGCCGGCTGTGGTGCTGGGCCAGGTGCTCGGACCAGGAGGCCACCAGATAGTTCTCGACGAACCGCTCCGGATCACCGCCGTCCTGGTAGAGGCCCCAGGACAGGGCGCCGGTGCGGCGCCGGGAGCGGGCCACGTGCCGCATGCGGTCGCTGAAGGCGGCCCGGTTCTCGCGGGCGACCCGGTACGTGACGGAGACGAGTACCGGGCCGTCGGCCGGTCCGGGTTCGAACACCAGGGGCGGCACGGGCCAGTGGTCGGAGAGGCTCGGGTCGATCCCGTCCACGCTGTGCAGCGGCCAGCGGCGCACACTCAGGGCACCGGCCACCAGCAGCCCGGCCCCGGCCAGCAGGGAGACGGTCAGTCCCAGCCCGTCGGCCAGCGCCCCCCAGGCGGGCGCGGTCAACGCCTGTCCGCCCTGGAACACCACGAGATAGATGGCGAGCCCCCGGCCCCGCACCCAGCCGGGCAACCGCTGCTGGACAGCGGCGTTGAGGGTGGACAGGACGCCGATCCAGGCCAGCCCCGCGGGCAGCAGGGCGACCGCCGCGAGCCAGGGAAGACGGGTCGTGGCCAGCACCACCAGCGTCGCGGCGAAGACCGCCGCCCCGGCGGCCAGGGTGCCGTTGGCACCCAGCCGGCGCCGGAACACGGGCAGCGCGAAGGCGCCGCCGACCGCGCCCACCCCGACGATCCCGAGCAGCAGTCCGTACCCGCCCGAGCCGAGTCCCAGGGACCGGCTCGCGACGAGGGGCAGCAGCGACCACAGGGCGGCTCCGCCCGGAATGAACAGGGCCGTGCGCAGCAGGACCCGGCGCACACCGGGAGCGTGCCGGACATAGCGGCGGCCGGCCTGCACGGCCGCGAAGAGCCCTTCGCCCTGCGCGGTGGGCTCTTGCGCCGTCGGCCGCCGCCACAGCAGCAGCACGCCCGCGATGCCCAGGTACGACAGGGCGTTGAAGGCGAAGACCCAGCCCGCGCCCGCGGCGGCGACCACCGCGCCGCCGAGGGCCGGGCCCACGGCACGGGCGAGGTTCATGTTCACGGCGCCCAGCGCGGCCGCCTGCCCCAGCTGCTCGCGTGCCACGAGTTCCGGCTGGATCGCCTGCCAGGCCGGACCCATCAGTGCCGTGCCGCAGCCCAGCAGGAAGGTGAGGCCGAGCAGGGGGCCTGGGGCGAGCGCCCCACGGAAGGCGAGCACCGTGAGCACGGCGGAGACGGCGAGCATGGCGAACTGGGCGGCCAGGAGCACCTTTCGGCGGTCGTGGCGGTCGGCGAGCACACCGGACGGCAGCGCGAGCAGGACGACCGGCAGGCTGGACGCGGTCTGCACGAGCGTCACCAGGGCGGCACCGTGCCCGACGAGCAGCCACTGGGCGCCGACCGTCTGCATCCAGCTGCCGGTGTTGGACACCAGTTGCGCGATCCACAGCGCGCGGAAGACGCGCGCCGCGAGCGGCGCCCAGGCCGAGTCCCGCGCCTGCTTCACGACTGTGGCCTCGTCCAGTCGGCGTCGGAGGACCAGTGGCGGCGGACGGCGACCAGAGCCGCCGCGAGCAGCACCAGGGCCAGGGCCACGACGAGGAGGAGCGAGGCGTGCCGCAGGAGCAGGGCGCCCATCAGGGCCCCCACGAACATGGCCAGGACGGAGAGGATCCGCCGGCCGGGCCGGGGGGCCGCCCCGCCGGCCGGGACGGAGTCGGCGGCCAGCCCGGTCAGGGTCAGCGTCAGGACGGTCGTGGTCAGGTCCGGGACGCCCAGGCGCCGGGCGACCGCGTTCTGGAGTCCCATGGCGATGCCCAGCAGGACGACGAGGGCGTACTTCACCGGATCGGTCACCTCGTCGTGCCCGAGCGCGACGGCGAGCACCGCGCCGGCGACCAGGACCGTCTGGACCGCGGTGGCCGCGGTCAGCATCCGCCCGCGGTGTGCGGCGTAGCGGGTGGCGAAGCGTCCGCCCGCCAGCGCTCCGGCGAGGAACGACGCCATCGACACCAGGGACGCGGGCGCGGACAGGCCCGGCGCGCCCGCCAGGGCGAAGCCCAGGAAGACGACGTTGCCGGTCATGTTGGCGACGAAGACGTGCCCGAGTGCCAGATAGGTGACGGCGTCGATCAGACCGGTCACCACGGTGAGTCCCAGCATCAGCGGCGGCAGCGGCCCGTGCCGGTCGCCCTTCGGCGGGACGAGGGTGTGAGCGGCGTCGGTCAGCAGCCCGCGCATGCCGTCACCTCCCGTCCGTGGCGGGGGCGGAGGCGGGCGCGTGACCCAGCACGGCGCGGGTGATCAGCCCGCTGGCCGGGCCGACGACGATCGCCGCCAGAGAGGTCCACAGCGGCCAGGAAGCCGCTCCGAGCAGGTGGTCGAGCGACCAGCGGCCCGCCCCGGTGAGCGCGAGGACCGCGGCGACGGTGACGAGGACCAGCGGGTACTCGTAACCGTCGTTCTGGACCCACAGCCCCTTGTGCCACTTGACGGTGCCGGCCACCGTCATCACACCCATGGCGGCCATCGCCGCCATGGGTGTGAGGAGTCCGGCCGCCAGGAACAGGCCGGCACCGATCTGGCTGCCGCCCGCCGCGAGGGCGGTGAGCCGCCCGCCGCGGAAGCCGTCGCGGCGGAACTCCTCGGTTCCCCCGGCCAGTCCGTTGCCGCCCAGCCGGAAACTGACTTTCTGAACTCCGTGGCCCGCGATGAGGATTCCCACCACCAGCCGGAGCACCAACAGTCCGCTGTCCATCTGTTCTCTGCCTGTTCCTGACGTCCGTCGTCAACCGTGAGGTACGTGTGTCAGCCGGCGGCGTGCTCGCCGATGAAAGCCTGCGCGTAGACGACGCCCAGGCCGTAGGTGCCGCCGTGCTCCTTCACGACGTCCATGACCGGCAGGTACGTCTCCGTACGCGCCCAGTCACGCTGGAGTTCGAGCAGCACCTGCACCCAGGTCACCGGCACCACGCCGGCCTGGACCATGCGCTGGACGGCGTGTTCGTGCGCCTGCGGGCTGACGCCGCCCGAGGCGTCGGTGACGACGTAGACCTCGTAGTCCTGGGCGAGCGCCGAAAGGGCGGGCAGCACGACGCAGACCTCGGTCCACAGACCGGCGATGACCAGCTTCTTGCGGCCGGTCGCCTTGACGGCCTCGACGAAGGCGGCGTCCTCCCAGGCGTTCATCGTGGTGCGGTCGATGATCTTGTGGTCGGGGTACACGTCCGCGAGCTGCGGCATGAGCGGGCCGGAGAAGGACTCGGCGGCCACGGTGCTCAGCACGACCGGGACGTCGAAGACCTTGGCCGCCTTGGCCAGGCCCACGGTCGCGTTGATGATGGCGGTGCGGTCGCTGCTGCCCGTGCCGAAGAACATCTGCGGCTGGTGGTCCACGAACAGCACCGCGCAGTTGTCGGGGGTCAGCAGGTCCGGGCTGGGAGCAGCGGTGACGTCGGCGATGTTGACCATGAGTATGCCTTTCATCAATGGGTTGCAGCGGTCACGGACGGTCGTCCGGGACCGGGGGAGGGAAAGTCCTGGGGCCGGGTCGCGGTGCGGTACGACCGGCTCAGAGGGAGAAGCAGGGATCGAAGACCGGGCTGTTGTCCTGCTCGGGCACGAGGCCGCGCCGGGCGCGCCACTGGCGGTGCAGTTCCGACTCCTCGGCGGCCTCGCCGAGCAGTTCGGCCTGGCGCACTCCCGACCGGCCCGCCCGCGGGGTGGCCTGGTAGCCGCCGAAGCGCGCCACCGGGCTCCACTCGGGCGTCACGGGGGGCATCTGCTCGTCGATGCCCTCGTACTCGCCCGCGGCGTAGACGACACGGCCGCCGACGACCGTCAGCAGGGCCTCGATGTGCGCGATCTCCGGGTCGGGAACCGTGAAGTAGTCCTCCGACAGCACGGTGAGGTCACCGAGGAAGCCGGGCCGCAGCACGCCCTTGCGGTCCTGCTCGCCGGTGAGCGCGGCACCGGCCGTGGTGAACATCTCCAGTGCCGTCTCCCGGTCGACCCGGTTGTGCGGCGGGTGGATGGTCAGGTCGCCGACCGTGCGGCCGGTGACCAGCCAGTGCAGCGCCACCCACGGGTTGTACGAGGAGACCCGGGTGGCGTCGGTGCCGGCGCCCACCGTCAGGCCCCGGCCCAGCATCGCCCGGATCGGCGGGGCGTCCGCGGCGGCTCCGATCCCGTAGCGGCGGACGAACGCCTCGCCCTGGAAGGACAGCCGGTTCTGCACCGACATGGCGCCGCCGAGGGCGACGATGCGGTCGAGGCTGTCGGCCGAGACGGTCTCCGCGTGGTCGAACAGCCAGCGGTTCCCGCCGGGGAAGAGCCCCTCGGCGGCGAGCTTCTCGAACACCGCCAGGTCGCGGCGGATGGTCTCGTCGTAGGTGGCGTGCAGCCGGAAGCCCCAGCCGTTCTCCATGAGGAGACGCACGGCCTTCTCGAACTCCACCTCGTAGTCCGGGGCGTGTTCGGGGCGCGGCTCGGCGAAGTTCTCGAAGTCCGCCGCCGCCCAGGTGAGGTTCTCGCCGGCGCCGTTGAGACGGAGCCAGTCGTCGCCGTCCTCGGGACGGACCATGCCGATCCAGCGGGTGAGGTCGTCGATCTCCTGGCCCGCGGTCTGCGGGAACAGGTGGTAGGCGATGCGCAGCGACAGCTCGCCTTCCCGGGCCAGTTCCGTGACCGTCTCGTAGTTGTCGGGGAAGTTCTGGAACCCGCCCGCCGCGTCGATCGCCGAGGTGAGCCCGAACCGGTTCAGCTCGCGCAGGAAGTGACGGGTCGACGCCTTGCGGTGCTCCTCGTCCAGCACCGGCGCCTTGGCCAACGTCGAGTAGAGGATGAGGGCGCTGGGCGCCGCCAGCAGCATGCCCGTGGGCTCGCCGGTGCGGCCGCGCACGATCTGCCCGCCGCGCGGGTCGGGGGTGTTCTTGTCGTAGCCCACCGCCTGGAGGGCCGCGCGGTTGAGGATCGCCGCCTGGTAGAGGTGCAGGACGAAGACCGGGGTGTCGGGTGCGGCGGCGTTCAGCTCGGCGACGGTGGGCAGCCGCCGTTCGGCGAACTGCTCGGCCGACCAGCCGCCGACCACGCGCACCCACTGGCCCTTGGGCGTGCGGGCCGCCTGCTCACGCAGCATGGCCAGGCCCTGGCGCAGGGAGCGGACGCCGTCCCAGCGCAGCTCCAGCACGTAGTTGAGGCCGCCGCGGATCACGTGCAGGTGGGCGTCGTTGAGACCGGGGATCATCCGGCGGCCGAGCGCGTCGACCACCCTGGTGGCGGGACCGACCTGGCCGGCCACGTCCTTGTCGCCGCCGACGGTGGTGATCACGCCGTCGCGGATGGCGATCGCCTCGGCCTGCGGGAGTCGGGGATCACCGGTATGGATCTTGGCATTGCGGACGATCAGGTCCGCCGCGTCGTCGGTGGCTCGGGGTATCAGCCCGCCGACCGGCATCGTGGACACCTTTCGACAACCTCCTGCGGGGCGCACAGCGTGGGATGGGGACCGGGCCGCGTCCGAGTCCGCCTGGGATCCGGCAAGGTGCACGGAGGACCGTGCCGCGGCTGCTTCGCCGATCACACTAAGACCGCCCGCACCGGCCCAGTTTCTGGTCAGCGCACCGGCGTTTGCCCATGAGCGCACGGCGGACCGCACCGTGCGCGGTGGGTCCGGGACCGGTGCGCGCAGGGGTGACGGCCGCTCGTATCGCGGTCCTCAGCGTGGTGGAGCACGGCCGGCGGATCTGCGGATCGGGGCGGCCCGCGTCGCCGGAAGCACCGGCGCGTACCTGAACCAGGAGTTCCCACGTCCCACATCTACGAGCCGGTCCAGCCCGTCCGGGAGCCGGCCGTGGCCGCGTTCGCCGAGGCGGCCGCCAACCCGCCCCACCTGTTCGACCTGGCCCCGGCCGAGGGCCGCGAGGCCGTCGGCGAGGTGCAGCGCGGCGACATCGCCAAGCCCGCGGTGGACGAGGAGTGGAGCAGCGTTTCGGGCGGTCCGACCGGCAGCGTCCGCGCCCGTATCGTCAAGCCGGCCGGCGCCGAGGGCGCCCTGCCGGTGGTGCTGTACGTCCACGGCGCCGGACAGGTCTTCGGCAACGCCCACACCCACGGCCGCCTGGTGTGGGACGTTGCGGCGAACGCCGCCTTCCGCACGACGACCTGGCCGTGCGCACCTGGGCCGCCAAGATCGCCCCCGCCTACCCCTGGCCCGGCGGCAAGGACAAGGCGTTCGGTCCGCTGTGGACCGGCTGGGCCGGGGTGACCGCACCGCTCTGCACACCCTCACCGCGCCCCGCCGTAGTACCAGGGCTTGCGTCGGCGCAGCAGCTCCTCGTCGTGTTCGCTCCAGGTGAGTCCGGGTTTCCGCATCGCGCTGCCGCCGGCCGGGGGTTCCTGTGACCTCATCAGGTATGCGCAGTCCTGGCGGTGAACCGACCCTGGCCGGTCTGACCCGGAGGCGTTGCGTGTCCTGCGAGCAGGCGGTGCACCGGCGATCTGGTGGAATACCACGGCTTTCGACGTACGGTGGAACCGTGACCAGCACGAACTCATCGCGGGTCACCGCGGACTGAAGCCCAGGTTGCGGTGCGTCCTTCGGACAGCGATGCCATCCGGCTGGCGGGCCTTCTCGTTGCCGAGCGAGAGCGGCTGGGCAGGGCTTTCCCCGGCGACGGGGTGGAAGAGACCTACGTGGTCGATCTCCTGGTGGCACCCCGCTCCTGACGTCGTGCGCGCCGGCGGGGTGGGAAGGCGCGGTCAGGCTGCCGAGCCGAGTGGTCGGCCGCCCCGGCGGATGCCTCTCTCACTTCGGATACGGGCGCGTTCCTTGCATCCGGCCGCCAGGACGAAGAGGGTTGTCGGCGGCGATCCCGTCGGCCCACGCGCTCATCCCGGCTCCTTGCTCATCGGTAGCGGAGAACGGAGCCTGCGGCCGGCCACGGAGATCCCGGGTCGGCTCCTGCGGGCCCGCCCCCGACTCGTGTGACACTGGCTTACCTCACCATCGCCCGGGTCGACTTCAGCTGAAGTGCGCCGGGCGGTAGCCCCCGTGCTCCTCGCGGTAGGTGCGGGCGAGGTGGTGCTGAAGGCGGAGGTGGCGGAACTGGTGGACCGCGCCGCGCCGGCGTAGGACGCCGCGCCGGTAGGCGTCGTCGAGGAACGCCATCGTGTCCCATGGCAGTCTGCCGGTCAGGGGCAGCCAGATCCGCGACAACAGGACCCACTGCCCCCACGCGGTGAAGGCCAGCACGTAGGCGGCCGCACCGCCCAGACCGCTCGCGGCGGCGACGGGCAGTGCGTCGGACAGGGACCAGTTCAGCGGCCCGAGCGCGCCGTGCAGCAGGAAGACGAGCACATACCCGCCGACGACGACGGCCAGGGTCAGCATCGGCGCGAGGATGAGGGCCCGGCGTACGGCCGTCACGCGGTTGGAGGAGAGCAGCCCCTCCGGGGTGGCTGCGGTGGTGACATCGAGGGGGGCTTCGAGCGCGACCACGAACCCGAAGACCAGACAGGAGGAGGGGCCGAAGATCAGCCCGTACAGCAGCATGTTGGTGAGCGTGAGCCGGAGCATGGCCGACGTGGCAAGCGGCGCGTGGAAGAACAGGTGGTACTGGAGGCTGGTGACGAGCGCCATGCCGGCGCCCACCACCAGGCCGCCCAGGAAGACAGCCCCCAAGAGGGCGGTGGTCTCGCGGCGCGGTCGGCGGCCCATGCCGCGGTAGGTGCCCGGCAGCCGCAGCCGGACGGCGGTGGGCTCGAAGGCCTTGCTCCTCTTCCAGGTGCCGACGACCGCGTAGGTGACGCCGAAGGCGAGACCGCCGGTCACGCCGACGAGGAGGCCCTCGACCAGGACCTGCGCGGGGCTGAGGACGGTCGGCGAGGATCCCAGGAACGGCAGGGAGGCCAGGCCGACACACCAGGTGGCGACGGCGACACACAGCGCCGAGGCCAGCACGACCGCCAGGACGCGCGTGGAGCGGCGCAGTGATTCGCCGAGCTGCCACCAGGCGAGGTCTTGGCGCTCGTGGTCGAACCGGACCAGGTGGTGGGCGAGGTAGCCCAGCCACCGCTGGGCCTTGTCGGGGGCCGGCGGTGTGCTGCGGGGACCGCTGTCGTCAAGCGCTTCGGGGGCGCGGTGCCGGTAGACCGCGGGGACGAATCCGGCGAGCAGGTGCTCCTCGATGGCGTGTGCGTCCGGGAACGTCGCCGTGTCCAGGAGTTCGTCCGGCCAGTGGTCGGGGGAGTCGCTGTAGAGCGTCCGCGCCAGGGAGATCATCAGCGGGGTGCTCAGGGCCTCGGCGAGGTGCGTGCCGCCCGGCCCCTTCGTGGTCTGTGCTGTGGTGAGTACGGCGTCCCAGGTGGCAACGGGCTCTTCCTCACCAAAAATGCCGGAGGCCCCCGGCCGGCTGGGTGTGCCCGGCAGCGGCGGGTCGGTGCGGGGCAGGTACTCCTTGAGGTCGTCCAGGGTCAGGTCGCACAGTTCGATGCCGACGGCCGAGGCGAGTGGCGTGTGTGCCGCCTTCACGGCCTGGGCGAACTCGCCGCGGCGGCTGGTGAGGACGAGTGGTGTGGGCACGCGGTTGAGCACGTCGAGCGCGTCGCGCCGCAGCCCTTCGGCGATCTCGTCGAATCCGTCGAGGACGGGCAGGACGAGGTCGGCGTCGAGGAGGTCCGCGGCCAGCGTCTTGCCGCTGGGCACCCGGCGCGCGAGGTGCGGGTGGTCGCGCAGCAGCCTTTCGGCCAGCCAGTCGCGGAGTTGGACGGCGGTCGGGTCCCAGGAGCCGACCCCGAAGATCACCGGTACCCGCTGGGGTCCCCGGCCGGTGCCCCGCGCCTCCAGCAGGTCCAGGACGAATCGGATCGCCAGGACCGATTTGCCGGATCCGGCCCGGCCGAGGACGACCAGCCGGCCCGTGCCCACTCGCCGGTAGAGATCCGCTACTTCGCCCAGGGAGCCGCTCGTGTCTGTCTCGTGCGGCGCGTCCCGGGAAGCATGGCGCCGGCTGTTCTCGGCGTGGTCGGCCAGGCCGGTCGGCACCTGCCGCCACCGCACCGGCAGCGGGTAGGGATGGTGGACCCGGCGCTGCGCCTCCTCGTGCCGCCAGCGCCGCTTGATCTCTCTGGCCAGATCGTCCGCCGCGTCGGCGAGCGGGCCATGGACGGCGCCTGGAGCGAGGGCGGTATCGGTCTCGGGTGAACGCGCGGCCGGAACGTCCGCCGCCGGCGCGTCCTGCGGCGGCACGCCCTCGCCCGGTGTCCCGGCGACGCCGCCGAGCGCCGCGGCGAGGCGCTGGCGGTCTTGGGGGCCGGCCCCGAGCGCGTCCGCCAGTAACGTCACCGTGCCGAGCCGGTGGTCGAACGGTTTGTCGTTCTCCATTCTGCGGATGGTGCTCACGCTCACCCCGGCGCGCTCCTCCAGCTCCTGCTGGGTCAGCCCCGCCTGCTTGCGCAGCCGGCGCAGCAGTTCGCCGAGCGTATCCGCCACACCGTCACCTTCCGCTCCCTGCCCGGACGGTCACGAGCTTACCGCGACGACCGGTCACCTATGACCGGTTGCATGACCTGGGCTTTTCGTCCGGGGGAAGCCAGCATCGCCGTTGCGGGCCGGCCACCGGTGGGAAGGGCACCGGCCCTTGACGACATCAGCGAGCGAGTGCGAGGAGGCGGATCGATGGCGGACACGAGGGGCGTGCTGCTGCCGACCTACGTCGTGGCCGACGAGTCGGCGTCGATGGCACCGTATGTGAGCGACCTTCAGGGCGGGGTGACCTCGCTGTGCGAGGGGCTGCGCGCGGAGCCGATGATCGCGGCGAAGCTGAGGCTCGCCGTTCTCGGCTTCTCCGACGATGTGCAGGTCAGGCTCGCGGTGGCCGATATGCGTACCGAGACCTCCGTACCGCGGGTGGTCATCCGCGGGATGACCAGCTACCGGGCCGTGTTCGACGACTTGCTGCAGCGCGTTCCCGCCGACGTGCGGTGGTTGCGCGGCGAGGGCTACAAGGTGCACCGCCCGGTGGTGTTCTTCCTCAGCGACGGTCAGCCGTCGGACGAGCACGACTGGCGTTCCCCGCACGCCGCCCTGGTCGACCGGGATCGGACGCCCACCGCGCCGAACATCATCGCCTGCGGCATCGGCGACGCCCAGGCGCAGACCATGGTCGATGTCGCGACCCGCCCCGAGTTCGCCTTCGTCGCCAAGCCGGGTACCGACATCGGCAAGGCGGTCGCGGAGTTCTTCCAGTCCCTCACCGCGAGCCTGGTCGCGACCGGACAGGCACTGAACTCGGCGAGTCCGCAACTGGTGGTCAGCAAGCCGGACCAGTTCACCCTGGCGATCGACGAGGTCGGCCTGTGACGACCGGACACGGGGGGAGCCTCGCGCCGCAGCCCTCCCCTCCCCCGCCGGCGGGCTCACCGGGATCCACACACCCGCCCGCCCTGCCCGGTCCCGCCTTCCCGCCACCTCCCGGCCCGCAGCCGTGGCAGCGGGTCGCGGTGGACATCCCTGGGATGGAGTTCGAGGCCCGGCCTCCTGACCGGTACGCCTTCGACTTCCCCGACAGCGAGTGCGACGGCTGGTCCACCGACCACCTCGCGCTTCGTTTCGCCTCGGTCCGCGGCGCGAAGCACCGTTACTACCGGCAGCCCCGTCAGGACACCGCTCGGGCGGCGGCACACGAGACCACCGGCAGCGTGGTGTTCGCCGTCGCCGACGGGGTCTCCAGCGCCACGGAATCGCATCAGGGCGCCGTCGAGGCGTGCCGCGCGTCCGTCGAGCGCATCCTGCACCTGCTCGATCAGGGGCCCCGGACCGCTGGATCTGGCCGATGCCGCGGCCTACGCCGCCTCGCGCCTCGGCGAGTTGGCTGCTCGGGACCGCCGCCCCCGGGACCGAGGAGGTGGCACGGCTGTGCGCGACCACGCTGGTCGCCGGCGCGGTCCGCCCCACCGCCGGCGGCCCGCGCGTCGAGCTCTTCCGGATCGGGGACTCCGGCGCCTGGCTGCTGGACCGGGCGAGCGGCCGCTACCACCAGGTGTTCGCCTCGAAGACCGGGACGGACGCCGTGCTGGTCACCGACGAGGTGGCGCCGCTGCCGCGGGTCCCCGACAGCTTGGAGCAGGCCGCCTTCCACTTGTCCGGCCGCATGGTGCTGTTGACGGGCACCGACGGGTTCGGCGATCCGCTCGGCGACGGTGACGGCGCGGTCGGCGCGCTCTTCGCCCGCCACCTGGCCGAACCCCCGCCGCCGTTGTGGCTCGGACACGTCCTGGACTTCTCTCGTGAGACGTTCGACGACGACCGCACCTTGCTCGCCGTCTGGCCGCGGGCGGCCGCGGGGCCGGCGCCGAAAGCCGGGCCGCGATGAGCGCCCCGCGCCCCGCACCCATCGACATCACGACGCTGAAACTCGGGGACCGTCTCGGACAGGGCGGCCAGGGCACCGTCCACCAGGTACGGAAAGGCTGGCCGCACTACGACTACTGGCGGTCCATGAAGGTCGCCGGCAACTCGGCCCTCGACGTGCTGCTGTGCCTGTCCATGAACTACCCGGACGACGCCGGCTACGCGGTCCGGAACGAGTGCCTGGTCAAGTCGGGCCACACCTTCACCAACGTGGGTGACTGCGGGAAATCCAACGTCTACGTCACCGGACGCACCAACACCTACGGCGACGCCTCGTTCTGCGGCAGCGACGGCTGCACCACGTGGCCCTCCACCGACTACCCCGCCTTCGCCTACACCGTGTGCTGGCGCTGGCGCTGACCCCCGGGCCCAGGCAGGCACCAGGCCCCGCAACACCTCATCCCGCCCCATTTGTCACACATCGTTCAGGAGTCGCCATGGCGTACCGCTACTGGTGCGGCGAATGCAGCTTCAAGTCGTCCTGGGGAACCGAGTCCCAGGGCGAGAAGGAGCAGCTCGAGCACTACCGGGTCCACCACCCCGGGGTCGTTCCCGGCGGGCAGGTCGAGACCAACCGCAAAAACCCCGAGGGCGGCGGAAGTTGCCTCGCGATCACCGCCATCGCGGTCCTTCTCGTGTTCCTCGCCGCTTCGTGCCACCACTGAAACCCGTCCCAGGAGTTCGAGTTGTCCTCTTCGCAACCGCCCCACGGGCCGGCCGACCGACCTCGCCCCACCTGGCAGGACCCGCAGCCGCCCCACGGGTCCGCTGGCCGACCCCGCCCCACGTGGCAGCACACCCCCCGGGCCACCCCGCCTCCACTGGGCCGCCCCACCCCCTCCGGTGCCCCGCCCCTTCCGCCGCCGCCCGGTGCTTCCCAGCCGCCGACGGCACCTCCCCCGCCCCCGGCTTCCCCGCCGCCCACGACGCCTCCCCCGCCCCCGGCTTCCCCGCCGCCCACGACGCCTCCCCCGCCCCCGGCTTCCCCGCCGCCCACGACGCCTCCCCCGCCCCGGCCGCCGCAGCCACCCGCGGGACCTCCGCTGCCGGCCCGGCCCCCCGCGGCGGGAACGCCGACCGGTTCCCCGCGAGCGGTCGCCCGGTGGCTCCGGCAGACGCGTGCCCGGTCCCTCACGGCCGCGGGCGTCGCCCTGGCCGTACTGGCGAGCCTGCTGTACGTGCTGTGGCCGAGCGCGTCGAACGGGTCGGGCGGTCCCGGGGACGCCAAGCACGAGGCATCGGCGCCCCGCGTGTCACCGGCCCGGCAGGGCGCGTCGGCGGCGCAGGCGCTGAGCACCCTGCCGGCGGTGAACCTGTCGATGGTCTACGCCCCGGCCGAGCACGCGCCCATGACCCGGGCGAACCTGACGGTCAACAGCGCGGGGCAGGCGTCGGGAACCCTCAGCGAACCGGTGACCGGGAAGTCCACCCTCGCGTGGTCCGGCGACCAGCTCTACCTGAAGGGCGACTCGGCCTTCTGGGCGCAGCAGAATCCCCAGTTCGGCCACGACCTGACCAGCACCGGTCACTGGGTGGCGCCGGAGAAGCGCTCCGGTTACTACATGCTCGACAGCTTCGGGGTGAACGCCGGCTCGCTGACGCCGGCCTCACTCGCCGCGCTGGTCCGGAAGGTCACCTCCGACCCCGAGGCGGTGCGACAGGACGGCGCGACGTTCCAGGGCCGTAAGGCGGTTTCGTACACCTCTCAGGGCTGGACGGTCCTCCTCTCCGACGAGTCGCCCTACTCCGTCCTCGCCATCGGCGGCGACCCGGGCGGCGACAGTCCCGTCAAGTCCGCCACCTGGCACCCCGCCCGGCGCACCGGCCAGGCGGCAAAACCGGCGGACTACCGCACGAACGCCGTGGCGGCGGACGACAGCGACTTCAGCAGCTACCTCCTGCTGGCGCCGAAGCCGGCGACCCCGGAGCAGACCGCCGCGGTCCGGACGACCACCGCCTCCGCCGTGGCGACCGCCGTCCCGCTCGCCACGTCGGCCGAGGCGGTCTCCAAGACCATGGGACCCGCCTTCACCATCACCAGCGACGACGCCTACCTGTGCACGACCAACCCGTGCTCGTACTCCATCACGGTCACCAACAGCGGCGACCAGGCGGGCGACGCCACCCTTTACCTGAGCATGCCGCAAGTGCCCACCGGCCCCCACCCGCTGGGCACCCTGCAACCCAAGCAGTCCAAGACAGTCAGCGGCACCCGCCCCAACATCGCCCCTCCCGGCAAGACGGTGACCTTCACCGACTACGCCTGGGTGTACTCGACCGCCGCGTACGGCCCCGACCCCGAGGTCGGCAGCCGGCTGCATGCCCGCAACCTGCGGCCGGACGATCTCTCGTTCAGCACCCCTTTGCAACCCACCGTGGCAGGGCTGCTCGACGTCATGACGAAGGACCGGCCGACGAGCGACACCGAGGCGGGCAGCAGAGCGACCGACGCGATCGAAACAGCCAACGACCAGGGCGAGCTGCCCGACTTGGGGAAGATCGTCGAATCCGGCCGG
Organism: Streptomyces hygroscopicus subsp. hygroscopicus; assembly: GCF_030269125.1. Classification (GTDB taxonomy): domain Bacteria; phylum Actinomycetota; class Actinomycetes; order Streptomycetales; family Streptomycetaceae; genus Streptomyces; species Streptomyces hygroscopicus_C. Next base: position 40,970 of record NZ_BSSM01000029.1, read on the forward strand.
CTGGACAACCCGCAGGACCTGCGCGACATCCTCCCCACCACCGAGAAGACCGACAACCAGCGCGTGCTGCAGCAGATCGCACTGCTGCTCCAGAGCGACCCGCGTGCGCGCGTCACCTGGACCGCGCCCGCCACAGCCGGAAAAGCGACACCCCCGGCGGACTACCTCTACACCACCACCGAACACGGCCGGCAGGTCAAGCGCGCCGTGAAGGCAGAAACGGTGCGGAGCCCGGCGGAACTCGGGTCGCGGGCACGCCTCGGCGCCGCACGACTGAACGGCGGGCAGCCGGACTCCGGGACCGCCGGCGGCCAGAGAGTGCGGCCCGGATACGAACGGGTACTGCGGCTCGACCTCGAAGCGTTCGCGGGGCCGCTGCTGGACCTGGCCACCACGCAGGACCTGGAGCACTCCCTGTCGACGGGAGCGCAGTTCCAGCAACTGCGGGACAGCCTGTGCGAACCGAACGGCGGCGGCCCCCGCGTCGACCGCCTCGTCATCGTCAACGCCTCCGGCACCCACCAGTGGACCTCCCCGCGCCAGGTCGGCGCGCCCTGCGGTTCCGGCGGGGCCTCGGCGTCGCCGGACCCGTCGAGTACCAGCCAGGACCCGTGTGACGCCCAGTCCCGTGAACAGCGCTACCACTACCAACCCCTGCAGGACGGCGCGCCCACCGGCGTGACCGCGTTGATATGCCCGTCTGACCTGAAGCCGCCGAACTCACGCGGCAGCAGGTCCGGTACGTGGGAGCCGCCGGGCTATGTCTCCAAGCGGGACCGCTACCGGCAGTGGATCTTCAACCGGTCCCATATTCTCGGTGACCGCTTCAATGGAGCCTGGGTGAGAGAGAACATCTTCACCGGCTTCCGCGAGATGAACGATCCCGCCATGAAAAGGTGTGAGAACAAGATGGCGGACGCTCTCCGGTCGAAGCAGCCGGTCACCTACTCCGGGCAACTGGAGTACGGTAACGGAAGGCATAACATACCGACAGGCATCAGAATGACCGCCTCGACGCCTGACGGGGCGCTCTTCGACGTGTCCGTCTCCAACACCCCGGGAAGTCAGGTGACCTGTTGAGTCTGCGAGAACTGGAGGAGACCGTACCGGCCTTGCTGGACATTCGGTCGGCCGACCGACGGAGCATCGACTGGGAGTTCATCCGGCGCGAGACGGGTGTCTCACTGCCCCCGGACTTCGTCGCTCTGGCGGAGGCATACCCTCCTTTCACGGTGAACGACTTCCTGGGGCTGCACATCCCGTCCCCCGGCGAGGAGAAGTACTTCGTCGCCGGCATGCAGGGTCTCCTCGATAATCTGGCGGAGCTTCGTGAGGCCGGGATGTCGCATGGATATGTTCCGTTCCCCGAGCCGGGCGGACTTTTTCCGTGGGGTGATTCCGCGGAGGGTGATGTCTTCTACTGGAAGACTTCGGAAGCGGACAGCGCGTCATGGTCCGTTCTGGTCAGTGGTCATAACGACGACTGGTGCGTCTACGCGGGAGACGTGACCTCCTATCTCGCAGGGTTGGTCCGCGGGACGGTTCCACCGGACGGTCTACCGCCGGACTTTCCGGGCTCGACGCCGGTCATCGAGGCGGACTGAGGTCTTCTCGGCAATGTGACAGGCCAACGTGCGTGACTGCACGCGGGTGTCGGGGCAGTGCGGCGGGTCCGGTCCTGCGGTGGAGCGACGTCCTGGGCCTCGACCTGCCCGCCGACCGCCAGGGGCTCCTACGGACCCGGAACAGCGGTCAGTCGACTCACACCGCTGATCTCACTGCCCCGCCCTCGGTGCAGGGAGGCCGCATCGCCTGTTCCCCGGTCCAGGATCCCGGGCGTCTCCGGGCCGGTCAGCCGGTCGGGACGATGCCGTTCGGTTGTCGACTGGGGCGACAACGACCTCGGTCAGCTGGGCGACGGCACCACCGTCAGCCGCAACGAGCCGGTGCCGGTCCATGTGCCCGTCGGCACCACGGTCACCTCGATCGCCGGGGCCGACGGCCACAGCCTCGCCCTGACCTCCGCCGGCGAGGTGCTCGCCTGGGGGTACGACGGGTCCGGCCATCTGGGCGACGGCACCACCACGAGCAGCAGCGTGCCGGTCGTGGTCCACCTGCCCGCGGGGGTCGTCGTCACGTCGGTCGCCGGGGCCCACGGGTTCCAGAGTTTCGCGCTTCCACCGCCCAGGTCCTGGCCTGGGAAGACAACACCTATGGCCATCTGGGCGAGGGTACGACCACCCGCCGCGCCGAGCCGGTCCTGGTCCATCTGCCGGCGGGCACCACCGTCACGGCCATCACCGGCGGCGACGACCACGGTCGCGCTCACCTCGGACGGACAGGTACGGGCCCGGGGGGACAACCGCTACGGCCAGGCCGGCGACGGCACCACCACCAACCGCCCGGACCTCCCCCTACGGCAGCCGACAGCCCGACCCCTGCGATGCGCCGCCCCGCACCCCGCGAAGGGGAGCGGGGCGGCTCGTCGTACAGCCTGACCAGCACGCTGGACCTCCAGGCAGCGGCCCTGCCACGGCATGGGCTTGGCGAGCAGGAGCCCGCATCCGTAGGCCCGAGCCGCACCGCTTGCCATGGCACCCGCGCACAGGGCATGGCACGACGATTCCCGGGCCGAAGATCACAGCACCGGGCTGCTGGCCGGCCAGGGTGCGGTCCGTAGTGTGGACTGGTCGCCCACCTGCCATACCAATCCTTCCCTATTGGCCCTGCTCTACCAGCCAATGAACTTACAGACTCTGCATCAAGAGGCATTGGCCTGGGCTATACCCCGGAAGGACGGAAGATTGGCATGGCTCAAGGTGTGACCGATCGCGAGGAGCGCGAGATACAGCGACGCCACGAGCAACGCATCGCGGATCCCATACCCGTAGGCGCGTGGACCCGGAGCCTGCTCGCAGCCGCGTGGCGGCGCCTTCGCCGTCGGCATCCGGAAACGGCGCGACACCATGCGTCGCAGCGGGGCGGGAGGCTCGCATGACGACGGAGTCAGGACGTGTCGTCGTCGGAGTCAGCGGCTCGCTGGCCAGCCTCGCCGCGCTGCGGCGCGGAGTCCTGGAGGCTCGCCGCGATGGCAGGACGCTCGTAGCGGTGGCGGCCTGGGAGCCGCCGGAGGGCGAGACCCTCTACGCCAAATGGCCCGACCCCGCATGGGTCCGGATGTGGGAGGACGAGGCCCGGCTGCGGCTGAACCGCGCCTTCGAGGAGGCCCTCGGCGGACTCCCGGCGGATCTTCATGTCACACGTCTGGTCATCAGAAACGCTCCCGGACCGGCCCTGTGCGCCGTCGCGCGCCGTCCCGACGACCTACTGATCGTCGGGGCGGCGCGCCCCAGCGGTCTCCGGGCGCGGACCCACCGCAACCCGGTGCGCCGGTACGTCCTGACCACAGCGGGCTGCGCCGTGCTGACCGTCCCCGGACCACGCCTGCTGCCGGGTGAGGCCCGGACACTGCGCCTGGTCCCGTCCCCGAGCTTCGCGCCGGACGCGGCCGGCCGACACGAAACGGCACGATAAACAGGCCGGATCCCTCTCTGTAACCCCTGGATGAAGCGCCCCGCCCCGACGGAACAGCCTGACCGATCGTGCAGTACCCGTGGCGTCGGCTACCTGCCGCCCTGCGGTCGTCACGAGAACGGGGTCATCGGCCGGTCGGGAAGCCGCGGTGGCGGGCAGCGACCGTGACGGTCAGGGCCAGGGCGAGCAGCACCGGGGCCGACCAGGGCCGCGCGTACGGGCCGGTGTGGTCGAGAAGGAGACCGCCGCCAGATGCGGCGGCGGCGATGCCGAGGTTCCAGCAGGTGACCGGGAGGGCCTGGGCAAGATCGGCGGCCGCGCCCGCAGCGTCGGCGACGGCGGTCGAACGCCGCAGGTACGCCCGCCGGAGGCGGTCGGTGTCGGTGGCGCGGGCGTCGGTGCCGGACCACCACAGCCAGGCCGGCTTCGGGGCTGCTCTGGGCAGGGGGTCGATGGCCAGGCGGATCACCGTTTCCTCCACGATGGGCAGGGTCCCGTCGGACGCGTCCCAGGACGAGCGATGGGTGAGCCTGGGGTGGAACCGGTTCCAGGAGCGGGCGGCGGCGGTGCCGTAGAGGCGGGTGTCGGTGACGGTCTCGGTGTCCGGGGTGCCCCGGGTGTCGGGCTGGCCGAAGACGAACTCGCCGCCGTGCCGGCGCGGTCGTCCCCGCGTTCCGGGCCGGCGGAGCGGGACCGCCCTGCGCAGGACACGGTCCGAACGCAACCTTGCCAGCACCTGCACGGACAGGCCCTGCGGGAGGAAGACCAGGCGGGATGCGCCGACCAGCGAGTCCTAGCAAGCAGCCTCACCCTCGCAGTCCTGCTGAGGGGGGAATGACATCCGACGACAGAACCTAGGCCACCCAGTACGGCCGCCCCGGCTCCTCGTCCGCGCCGTCGACGCCCGCGTCGAGGGCCGCGGCGATCCGGCGTACCGCCTCCTCGGCGACCTCGGCTGGCTGCGTGTAGGGCCAGCGCAGCCGGTGCTCGAACGTGCCGGGGTCCGCGCCGAACCGGGAGCCGCCCTCGATCCGCACCCCGTGCCGCAGCGCGGCACGCGTCAGCGGACCGGCGATCGGGCGGCCCAGGTCGATCCACAGGCACATGCCGCCCTGCGGCGTCTGCCAGCGCCAGTCGGGGAACTCACGGCGCAGCTGCCCGGCCAGGTGGTCGCGCTGCGCACGCAGGAGCGACAGCCGCCGCCGCAGGATCTGTGGCTCCCGGGCGATCAGCCGCAGCGCGACCAGCTGGTCGAGGACCGACCCCGACATGTCCGCCGTGACCCGCTGCGCCGTCAGCTCCGTGATCAGCCGCGTGCCCGCCCGCACCCAGCCCACCCGCAGACCCGACCAGTGCCCCTTGCTGAGCGAGCCGACGGTGACGATCTGCTCGGCGCCGCGCCCCGCCACCAGCGACGCGAACGGCGGGGGCGTGGCCACGTCGAGCGCTATGTCCGCGATCGCCTCGTCGACGACCAGCCACGTGCCGGTCGCCCGCGCGTCCGCGATGATCCGCTGCCGCTGCTCGCGCGGCATGAGCCGGCCCGTCGGGTTCTGGAAGTCCGGGATCAGATACGCGAGCCGGGGCGCCGACTGCCGCAGCGTCGCCCCGAACAGCTCCGCGTCCCAGCCGTCCTCCGTCACCGGCACCGGCGCGGGGCGAAGCCCCAACTGCCTTATGACGGTAAGGGCGTTGGCGTACGACGGGTTCTCCACCGCGATCCGGTCGCCGGGCCGCCCGAGCAGGGTGAGCGTGAGCGCCAACGCCTGCTGCGCGCCCGACGTGACGAGGATCTGCTCGGGCAGCGTCGGCAGCCCGCGCCGCGTGTACCGCTCGGCGATCGCCGCGCGCAGCTCCGGCAGACCGTAAGGGTGGTAGCCCGGCGTCGTCGCATGCCGGGCCAGGTCGTCGGCGGCCGCCGCGTACGCGGCGGACAGCTCGTCGGCCAGGGCGCCGGGCGCCGCGATGGCCAGGTCGATCACGTCCTCCCCGGCGAGCGGGGTGCGCACACTGGTCGGCCGCGCGCCCTCCGGCAGCTCCGTCCACGTACCCGCGCCGCGCCGGCTGACCGCGTAACCGCTCTCCCTGAGCAGGTCGTACGCGGCGGTCACGGTGGCCCGGCTGATGCCGAGCGCCACCGCGAGCTCGCGTTCCGCGGGCAGCCGGGTGTGCAGCGCGATCCGGCCGTCGAGCAGCAGGGTCCGTACGCCCTGCGCGAGCGCCCGGTAGCCGGGCCGTTCCCCGGCGACCCCGGTCACCAGCGCGGCGAGCCGCCTGCCGCCCAGAGCGTGGGCTCCGCTCCCAGCTGCCATGCCACGTTCCCATCATTGGCCCTGCATTCCAGGCCAGTCAATCTACAGACTCACAGCAGGCCGCCTGACAGTGGCCTGCCTGGGTGGGAACGAGGAGACACGTCGTACACCGCGACAGGAGTGACTTCAGCGACCGGACCGAGCGCATGCCGCAGCGCCGCCCCGAGAACGGGCCGCGCTCCGGCGGGGGCGGCCTGCGCCGCCCCCGCCGGACGACCGTTCCGCGCCGCCCTGCCGGATCGTCGTCGGGGTCAGCGGATCATCCGCGAGCCTGGCCGCGCCGCGCCGCGCCGTGGCCGAGGCCCGCCACTGCGGCCGCCCACTCTCATAGCCCTCACCCCCTGGGAGCCGCCGGAAGGCGAGGCCCTGTACTGCCGCAGGCCCTACCCGCAGCGGGCCCGCCACTGGTACGCGGCGGCGCGCGCCCGGCTGAGCCACGCTCGCCCGCGGACTCGCCGCGCTCACCGACCACTGCCCTGGACCACCGCCACCAGCTCCGGCCCGCGGGAACCGGCCCCGAGCCTCCTCCTTGATGCAGCCTCGGGAGAAGAGGCGCAAAACGAAGCATGCGGGGAGGGTGGTGATCGGCCGCGTGACCGCCCTGAACGCGGGTCGAGGACAGGCACCTCTACGGAGTCACGGCCTGATGTTCTGGGTCGGCGGGTGGAGGGGCCGTAAAGCGGCGGTGGCAGGTCTGGCTGCCCTCACCGGCTGGCCAGGCATCCTCCCCGGCTGGTGCTGCGCGTGCCCCGGTGACAGGAGCTGAACGGCCGGGCACGCGGCAGTCGGGCATTGTCGTATCCGGTTGCAGTCGGCCGCCGCGTTCTGGTCACCGCTCGGCACCCGCGTCGTACACAGGTCGCCCACCTCTTCCAGCGACGGACCTCCTGGCAGCCGCAGGTCATGAGCGAGGCCGCGGTCACGCACAGGCTCGATCGGACGCTGGAGGCACCGGTCTGCGCGACCAGGCAGGCCAGCCGTTGACCTGCACGCCGCACGACTTCCGAAGGATGTTCGCCACCGAGGCCGTCACCGGCGGGCTGCCCGTCCACATCGCCGCCCGCGTCCTCGGGCACAAGACATCGAGATCATCCAGAACCTCCGCGAGCGCATCAGCGAGGCTCGCGCCAACGGCTGGCTCGGCGAGGGTCGAGGGGACTCCAGGTCAGCTTCGACGCTGCGATGGCCCAGGTCTTCGGCTACCTCGCCCCGGCTGAGACCCGGCAACGGCACCAGCACGCCCTCGCGGCATAACGAACGAGTGTCCGAGATCACGGGGAAACTTCAAGGCGCGGTCGGCGAGGATCGGGATGCCCTGATGGCTTTGTTCACGAGATTGGGTTCTGGTCCACTTCTTGTGGTGTGGTGACGGGTTGTCACGAGGTAGGGGCGTGATGGATCACCGCCGCGGCGACAGGCCACGGTGCCCGAAGCTTCGCAGTGGTCTCCCGAGGGGGATGGGGAGCAGGGCTGGGCGTACCGGACCCGCGTTTTTTTGGGGGGAGTGCGTGGTCGTTGTGGTCGCTGCGGCCCTGGGCAGAGTGCCGGGGCCGCAGCGCGGGCTTGTGGCGACGGGTGTTAC
>NZ_BSSM01000030.1 GCF_030269125.1 Streptomyces hygroscopicus subsp. hygroscopicus
ACCTCAGACACCGAACGGCAAGCGGCGTTCCCCGACTGGCTGGACTGGTACAACTACCACCGACCCCACACCGGCATCGACGGCCACCCACCAGCCAGCCGCGTCACCAACCTGTCCGAACAGCACACCTAGGGGGTCGGTGCCGCGGGGGCGGGAACCCCGTCGGCGCCGACGGGGGCCGCGGGGGGCTGCCGATGCGCCGCAACGGTCCCCAGCGACATGGACCGCGCCGTGTTGGAGACGGCCTTGATGCCCAGATAGGCCGTGGTCATGCTGCTGACCGCGGTGAACGCCGCGGTGAGGATGCCGACGATCACCGAGGTGTCCCCCCGGAGCTGCCACACCCCCACGACCGCGACGGCGACGATCGCGACATTGCTGATCATCACCGCCAGCAGGCCGTACCTCGCCTTGTCCTTCTCCAGCTCGACCTCGGTACCGCTCATCGTTCCCCCTGTAGCCGCCCTGCGACGCTGCCACGAACGACGAAGGCCCCGTTCCTCGAACGGGGCCTTCTGGTTGTGGCTGGGGCCGGGGTCGAACCGGCGACCTATCGCTTTTCAGGCGATCGCTCGTACCAACTGAGCTACCCAGCCACGAGGTTTCACGTGAAACCTCAGCGGTCCTGACGGGATTTGAACCCGCGGCCTCCACCTTGACAGGGTGGCGAGCACTCCAAACTGCTCCACAGGACCAAGCTGTTTGTGTGCAACAGTGTCGCACACGGTTCTGCGTGCCCCCAACGGGATTCGAACCCGTGCTACCGCCTTGAAAGGGCGGCGTCCTAGGCCGCTAGACGATGAGGGCTATCGGCCCGCCTGGGCGCTTCTCAGCGCGTCGGGGACGTGAGAAGCATATGGGATGGCGAGGGGGATCGCCAAAACGGTTTACGGGCGGCGTGAGGCGGTCGCCCCGCCGGAGGGCGACGGGGCGGTCGGCGCGGGCGAGGCGCCGGGCCGGTTGTCGTCCGCCAGATGGCGGCTGACCTCGGCCGTCGTCAGCCCCAGGCCGCCCAGCCGGATCGCGTCCCACGCCTGCAGCCGATGGCTGTCGCGGTCGAAATAGAGCACCGATGCCTCGATCGGCGCCGGGTACTTCCCCTCCACCGCGCGCAGCCCGCTGCCCCCGGTCGAGCCCTCCATCCGCAGCCGCGTCCCGTACGGCAGCCTCTCGTCCCCCTCGTGGTGCAGGTGCCCGCACAGCACCAGCGGCACCTCCCCGTCCGTCTCCCGCGCCGCCGCCGGCTCGTGCGCGATCGCGACGTCCACCGGCGTGCCCGCCGCCCGCTGGGAACGCAGCGCGCTGTCCAGCCGGGCGCCCGCCAGCCGCTCGGCCGCGTCGCCGCCCGGTGCCACCGCGCGGTCGGGGGTGAACTGGGGATCGCCCATGCCCGCGAAGCGCAGCCCGCCCACCGTCCGGGCGTGCCCGTCGTCCAGCACACGGACGTTCTTCATGTGCCCCAGGTACCGCTGGGTGACCTTGGAGTCGTGGTTGCCCCGCACCCAGACGTACGGCACGCCGAGGTCCGCGATCGGGTCCAGGAAGCCGTTCTCCGCCGCCGTGCCGTGGTCCATGGTGTCGCCGGAGTCCACGATCACGTTCACCCGGTACTGCTTCACCAGCGAGGCGATGATCTTCCAGCTCGCCGGGTTCAGGTGGATGTCCGACACGTGCAGGACCCGGATGGTGGAGGGGTCCGGCTGATACGCGGGGAGCGTGGACGTGACGTCGTACAGCTTGGTCACGTTCGTCACCAGACGCGCCAACTCCTGCTGGTAGACATCGAATTCGGTGACGATGCTGCGTGCGTTGCCGATCACCGAGGGTGCGGAGGACAGCAGCCCGGAGAACCTCGGCTCCAGCACCGACTTCGGGTTCCAGGTGGCGTACGCCGACGCGCCCGAGGCGGCCAGCAGCGCGAGGGCCAGTCCGCCGGCCGTGAGGGCGGGGCGCGGGCGCCGGTGGACGGCGAGCCCGAGGAGGCCCGCGCCGGCGACCACGGCGAGGCAGGAGCGCACGGCGAGGTCGAACGTGCCGTGCTCCACATCGTGGACCACCTCGTCCTGGAGGCCGGAGATCCGGTCCGGGTGGTCGACCAGTTCCTGGGCGCGCGGGGGGTCCAGCTGATCGACGTCGACGTCCAGGCGGACCGGCGCCACATGGCTGTCCAGGCTCAGCGCGCCCAGCGGGGGCACGTCGATCTTCGTGCCGCCCGACAGGGAGGGGCGCAGCGCCATCGTGGTGTCCACCGGCCCGACCGGCGTCCGCACGCTGCCGACGACGAGCAGCCCCAGCCAGGCGCCGACCAGCACGATCGCGGCGAGGCCGACCGCGCCGAGCCAGGGTCGCGGCCGGGCGACGAGCTCCAGGTCGGGGAGCGGACGGGGGCGGGGACGCGGACGGGGACGGCGGAGGAGGGCTGCGACGCGGTTCGGCATACGGTTCGGGACGGCGACGGGGACGCGGACCATTGGTCCCGTATGCCCATGTGCGGGCGCGGATATGCGGGGTTCGCCTGCGGGGGAGGGCCGTCTCTCGTACGGCCCTCCCGTGCCCGACAATGGCCACGTGCTGGAGATGACGCGCGAGGAGTTCGAGGAACTGGTCGCCGAGGCGCTCGACCGGATCCCGCCGGAGCTGACGCGGCTCATGGACAACGTGGCGGTGTTCGTGGAGGACGAGCCCGCCGGCGACCCCGGCCTGCTCGGCCTGTACGAGGGCACCCCCCTGACCGAGCGGGGCGAGTGGTACGCCGGGGTGCTGCCGGACCGGATCACGATCTACCGGGGGCCGACGCTGCGGATGTGCGACACGCGCGAGGACGTCGTGGCGGAGACGGAGGTGACCGTGGTGCACGAGATCGCCCACCACTTCGGCATCGACGACGCCCGGCTGCACGCTCTCGGCTACGGGTGACGGGTGACGGGTGACGGGTCGTCGGGGCCGGACCCGTGCGCGCGGTGACGTGCCGCGCACGCGGCGCGTGTCCTCCTGCGGGCGACGGGAGTTGGAAAGGTCGACTCCTTTCCTTGCCCCCGGAGGTGGCCGCCGTGCGCCCCTTGCCCGTACCCGTCCGACTGGTCGCCACGGCACTGGCCGTCACCGCCGCCGCCGGCTGTGTGAACGTGGCCGACCCCGGGAGCCGGACCCCGCCCTCGCACGCGGCGCGGCGGCACGGCGCCGACGGCGCGGCGGCGGGCGCGGGCCCCGCGGCGGACGGCGCGGGCGGACCCGGCCGGATCGCGCCCGAGGGCGACGCCGGGCACGAGCACGGCGGCAAGCGGGAGCCGGGGGAGTCGGCCCCGGCGTCGCCCTCGGGCGCGTCCGGCGCGGACAGCGCCTCCGCGGACCCCGCCGGGCCCCGCAAGAGCCCCGGAGCCCCGCCGGCGCCGCCACGGGACCGGCCGACCCCCGGGCCCACCTCCGCCCCGCCCCCGCCTCCGGCGACCACCCCGCCCCCGCCCGACACCGAGCCCCCGTCGGCCGAACCCTCCTCCTCGGCGCACGAGGACCCCGGCCCCCAACTGGTCCAACGGGAGCCGGCACCTGCGGCGGGCGTCCCGATGTGACCGGACGCACAGGGATTCGAGCCCTCCGGATCGGCCGCCGGTTTGCCTTCAGGGGTGGAGGGTGCGTATGGTGGTAGATCGTTTGATCCCATTTGCCCGGCGCCACCACAGAGCGCGCCGTGTGGCGCGTACTCTCCCTTGCCGTGGCGGACCGCATTGAGGCGGTCGTGTGCGAATCACGGAGTTGACGGGCGCGTGCCGACGAGACTCCGGAAGGTTTCGCATTCGCATGTCCGTGTCCAGTTTTGACCAGATCGTCGTGCCCGAAAACGAGAACGAGAACGAACTCGTGGACGAGACGACCGAGGCCACTGAGACCCAGGCCCCCGAGGCCCCCCAGATCACCTTCGCCGACCTCGGCCTGCCCGAGGGCGTCGTGCGCAAGCTCGCGCAGAACGGCGTGACGACCCCCTTCCCGATCCAGGCCGCGACCATCCCGGACGCCCTGGTCGGCAAGGACATCCTCGGCCGTGGCCGCACCGGCTCCGGCAAGACCCTCTCCTTCGGCCTGCCGACGCTGGCCCAGCTGGCCGGCGGCCGCACCGAGAAGAAGCGCCCCCGCGCGGTCATCCTCACCCCGACCCGCGAGCTGGCCATGCAGGTCGCGGACGCCCTCCAGCCGTACGGCGACGTCGTCGGCCTGAAGATGAAGGTCGTCTGCGGCGGTACCTCCATGGGCAACCAGATCTACGCCCTGGAGCGCGGCGTCGACATCCTCGTCGCCACCCCGGGCCGGCTGCGCGACATCATCAACCGCGGCGCCTGCTCGCTCGAGGACGTCCAGATCGCGGTCCTGGACGAGGCCGACCAGATGTCCGACCTGGGCTTCCTGCCCGAGGTCACGGAGCTGCTCGACCAGGTTCCGGCGGGCGGTCAGCGCATGCTCTTCTCCGCCACGATGGAGAACGAGATCCAGACGCTCGTCGACCGCTACCTGAAGGACCCCGTCTCCCACGAGGTGGACGCGGCCCAGGGCGCGGTGACGACCATGTCCCACCACATCCTCATCGTGAAGCCCAAGGACAAGGCGCCGGTCACCGCCGCGATCGCCTCGCGCAAGGGCCGCACGATCATCTTCGTCCGCACCCAGCTGGGCGCCGACCGCGTCGCCGAGCAGCTGCGCGAGGCGGGCGTGAAGGCCGACGCGCTGCACGGCGGCATGACCCAGGGCGCGCGCACCCGCACCCTGGCCGACTTCAAGGACGGGTACGTCAACGTCCTCGTCGCCACCGACGTCGCCGCCCGCGGTATCCACGTCGACGGCATCGACCTGGTGCTCAACGTGGACCCGGCCGGCGACCACAAGGACTACCTGCACCGTGCGGGCCGTACCGCGCGTGCGGGCCGTACCGGCACCGTCGTCTCGCTTTCCCTGCCGCACCAGCGGCGCCAGATCTTCCGCCTGATGGAGGACGCCGGCGTCGACGCGGGCCGGCACATCATCCAGGGCGGCGCCGCCTTCGAGCCGGAGGTGGCAGAGATCACCGGCGCCCGGTCCATGACCGAGGTGCAGGCGGAGTCCGCGGGCAACGCCGCGCAGCAGGCCGAACGCGAGGTCGTCCAGCTGACCAAGCAGCTGGAGCGCGCACAGCGCCGTGCGACCGAGCTGCGCGAGGAGGCCGACCGCCTGGTGGCCCGCGTCGCCCGCGAGCGCGGCGAGGACCCGGAGACGGCGGTGGCCGAGGCACAGGCGGCGGCCGCCGAGGAGCAGGCGGTCGCCGAGGAGCCGGCCGAGCGCGACGAGCGTCCGGCGGCCTCGGCGGCGCCCGAGCGCCGGGAGCGGCGGAGCTTCGACCGTGACCGTGACGACCGCGCCGGCCGTGGCTTCGAGCGCCGTGACGACCGTGGTGGCCGTTCCTTCGAGCGTCGTGACGACCGTCGTCCGTTCGACCGTGACCGCCGTGACGACCGTCGTGACGACCGTGGTGGCCGTTCCTTCGAGCGCCGTGACGACCGTCGTCCGTTCGACCGTGACCGCCGTGACGACCGCGCCGGCCGTCCCTTCGAGCGTCGCGACGACCGCCGTGACGACCGTCGTGACGACCGCGGTGGCCGTTCCTTCGAGCGCCGTGACGACCGTGGCGGCTTCCGCCGGGACGACCGCCGGGACGACCGCCGGGACGACCGTCGTGACGACCGCGGTGGCCGTTCCTTCGAGCGCCGTGACGACCGTGGCGGCTTCCGCCGTGACGACCGCGGTGGCCACCGGGGCAGCGACCGTCCGTTCAACCGCGAGCGCCGCGACGACCGTCCGGGCTTCCGCGCCGGTGGTCACGACCGCCCCTTCGGCCGTCGTGACGACCACCGCGGCACCGGCTCCTTCGGCCGCCGCGACGACAAGCCGCGCTGGAAGCGCAACGGCTGACACCGAGTGAGCTGACGAAGGGCCCGTACGACACGTTCGTACGGGCCCTTTCGCGTTCCCGAAAGCCCGGGTGGCGCAGGACCGCCCACTGGTACGCTCCCGTAGCCCTTTCAGGGCATGCACATTTCATTCACAGATACGGGTCGAGGGACCGGGGGGTTCCGTGAAGGGCCGCTTGTTCGTACGGCGGCGGCTGCTCGGAGGCGCGGCGCTGGCCGCGGTTCTCGCGCTGGCCGTGAGTTCACCAGGGGCCGTCGGGACGGCGTCCGCCGCCGGGACGGCGGACGAGACCGTGCTGCCGGCCGGGGTCAGGACCGTTCCGCGCTATGCGGGGCTGGAGGGGTACGGCGACACCGGGCTGCTGTCGCAGCCGGAGGGCGCCGAACACCAGCGGTGGACCGACTACGCGACCGGGCGGTCGCGGGACCTCACCGAATTCTCCCGCTGGGACGGGACGCGGGGAGGGCTCGGGCTGGCCGACTCCGACACGGCGTTCGAGACGCTGGGCAGGAACCCGGACGTCCTCCGGTTCCGTGACGTCGGCACGGGCGCGGACCGGGGGACGGTCACCCTGCCGAGCACGCTGCACTCGGCCGGCGTCGCGGGCGTGGCGGTCGTCGCTTACGAGGGCGGCAGCCGGTCCGACATGCGTGCGGTGCATGTGATCAGGCCCACGGCGGAGGGCGGCACGTCCGACACGGTCGTGAGCGGCTTCCCCGAGGGCGCGAGGATCCAGACGCCGGGCCCGCGGGACGCCCGTTCGCTGCTGCTGGACTACCGCGTGCCCTCGGACGACCCGAACGTCTCGCTCGTCCAGCTCGCCGTCGTCGACCTCCGCGGCGGCACGGTCAGTCCGGTCCTCGAGCCGTACAAGCCGAACCTGGCCTGGCTCCCGCTGCTCACCCACGACTACGTCGGCTGGTGGAAGCCCACCCTGGGCGCCCGGCTGGTCCGCCGTGACGACCCGCAGGGACCGGTCGTCGACATCCCGGCGTCGGCCACGGCCGGCAAGATCGCGCTCACCGTCGTCGGGGACCACCTGGTCGCCGTCGACGACAGCACCCGCGCGCTGGTGACGAGGCCGCTGAGCGGCGGCGACTGGCGCCAGTTGGTGCCCCGGGCACAGATCTCCCTGACGCAGGCGCCGGACGGATCGGCCGTCGTCGAGGGCGGCTCGGGCCCGCAGGACTGGGGCGTGCAGCGGGTGACGCAGTCGGCGGGAGGCGAGCTGTCGGTCACGAAGATCGTCGACCTGCCGCCGTTGCCGGCCCCCGTCGACGGGGTGGCCCTCGCGGGCGGCACGCTCACGTACACCGACCAGACCGCGCCGTCGCCGTCGGACGTCATGTGGAACTCCCGTACGGTCTCGGCGGGTTCACCGCCGCAGGTCGGCCCGGCGCGTCGGCAGGACAGTGCGGGCGCGTCGTGCTCCACCCAGTTGGTCTGTACGCGTCTGTTCGGCCTCGGGGACGGCTCCGTCGTGTACGACGACTCTCCGGGAGGCACCGTCGGGGTGATCTACCACCGCCTGCCGTCCGGTGTGGTGGACACGGCGTGGATCGGTGGGTCCCACTCCCACGTGGTCGCCGCGGACGGCCGGTACACGGTCGTGTCCGACTCCGACGGCACCACGCAGTACGTCTACGACTGGACGCGGGAGAAGGTCGTCGCGACGCGCACGGCGACGGCCGCCACCGTCCGGGACGGCCGGCTGTGGACCGCCTCGTCCACCGCCGGCCATCTGACCCTGACCCGGCTCGGCACCAGCCTCCCGGCCGTGGACGTCAACATCGGTTCGAACTGCGTGCCCGACGAGGTGCAGGCCGTCGGCCGCTGGGTCTACTGGGCCTGCGCGTGGGGGACGGCCGGTGTGTTCGACCGCTCCCGGGGCCGCTCGGTGGACGTGCCGACCGGTGACGCGCTGCTGGCCGACGGCTTCCTGATCCGGCACGACACCGCCCGCGGCAAGCTGGTCCGCACCGACGTCCGGTCCGGCAAGGCGGTCACCGCGGACGTGGCCGACCTGCCCGCGACGCCGAACCTGGACTCGCGGGTCTCCTCCGACCGGGGCATCCGCTGGACGCTCGAAGCGGACGGCAGCCGGCTGGCGTACGTGGACGCGGCGGAACGCGTCCACATCCTGCCCGCCGGCACCCTCGCCGCGCCGGTGCGACGGGACCACGTCGGTCAGGACGGTCTGGCCGACCTGCTCACCCTCGACGCCTCCGGCGCCCTCGCCTTCCAGCAGGGCGACGGCACGGGCGGCTTCGCCGGGAAGGTCTCCGGGAGCGGCTGGTCGACCAGGGTGGCGGCGGTGCCCTTCGGCGATCTGGACGGCGACCGCTGCGACGACGTGCTGGTGCGGATGACCGACGGTTCGCTGCGGGGCTACCGGGTGCCGTGCGGGAAGGCGCCGACCCCGGCCATGCCGTACACGAAGCTCGGCGGCGGCTGGAACGCCTACGACGTGCTCACCTCGCCCGGCGATCTGACGGGCGACGGCCGGCCGGACCTGGTGGCGCGGAAAGCGTCGACCGGGGATCTCTACCTCTTCGCCGCCCGGAGTGACGGCACGCTGACCGGCGCGAAGAAGATCGGGTCGGCGTGGGGCGGCTACACGAAGATCACCGGCGCCGGGGACCTCGACGGCGACGGGATCGGGGACGTGCTGGCCCGTGACAAGGCGGGCACGCTGTGGCGGTACGGCGGTCTGGCGGGCGGGCGGCTCAAGGCCCGCGTAAAGGTCTTCGGTGGCTGGGGATCGACGTACGACGCGGTCGTCGGAGTCGGCGACATCACGGGCGACGGGAAGAACGACCTGGTCGTACGGGACACCGCGGGACGCCTTTACCGCTATGGCGGCAAGGGCAATGGTTCCTTCGGCGGGCGCGCGCTGATCGGGAGCGGATGGCAGGGCTACAAGGGCCTTTTCTAGCCAGGCCGTGATGCATGTCACGCCCCCGGCGAGGGAATCGCTGGGGGCATGACAGATGAGGCGACAGGCACGCCGCTCTCCGACGAGGAACGGCTGGCCCAACTCGGTTACACCCAGGTCCTGGCCCGCCGTATGTCGGCCTTCTCGAACTACGCGGTCTCCTTCACGATCATCTCGGTCCTCTCCGGCTGCCTCACCCTCTACCTCTTCGGCATGATCACCGGCGGCCCGGCCGTGATCACCTGGGGCTGGGTGGCCGTGGGCCTGATGACCCTCTTCGTCGGCCTCTCCATGGCCGAGATCTGCTCCGCCTATCCCACCTCGGCCGGCCTCTACTTCTGGGCCCACCGGCTGGCCCCGCCGCGCAGCGCGGCCGCCTGGGCGTGGTTCACGGGCTGGTTCAACGTGCTCGGCCAGGTGGCGGTGACGGCGGGCATCGACTTCGGGGCCGCGTCCTTCCTGGGCGCCTACCTGGACCTCCAGTTCGGCTTCACCGTCACCCCCGGCCGCACGATCCTGCTCTTCGCGGGGATCCTCGTGCTGCACGGCCTCCTCAACACCTTCGGCGTCCGCATCGTCGCCATCCTGAACAGCGTCAGCGTGTGGTGGCACGTGCTCGGTGTCCTGGTGATCGTCGGCGCGCTGACCTTCGTCCCCGACCACCACCAGTCGGCGTCCTTCGTCTTCACCGAGTTCGTCAACGAGACGGGCTGGAGCAGCGGCCCGTACGTCGTCCTCCTCGGCCTCCTGATGGCCCAGTACACCTTCACGGGGTACGACGCCTCGGCGCACATGACCGAGGAGACCCACGACGCGTCGACCGCGGGCCCGAGGGGCATCGTCCGCTCGATCTGGACGTCCTGGATAGCCGGCTTCGTCCTCCTCCTGGGCTTCACCTTCGCCATCCAGTCGTACGGCAAGGAGCTGGCGTCCCCGACCGGCGCGCCCCCCGCCCAGATCCTCCTGGACGCGCTCGGCGCCACCACCGGCAAGCTCCTCCTCCTCGTCGTGATCGGCGCCCAGCTCTTCTGCGGGATGGCGTCGGTGACCGCCAACAGCCGCATGATCTACGCCTTCTCCCGCGACGGCGCGCTGCCGTTCTCCCGCGTCTGGCACACGGTCAGCCCCCGCACCCGCACCCCCGTGGCGGCGGTGTGGCTGGCGGCCCTCGCCGCCCTCGCCCTCGGCCTCCCGTACCTGATCAACTACACGGCCTACGCCGCCGTGACGTCGATCGCGGTGATCGGCCTGTACGTGGCGTACGTGATCCCGACGCTGCTGCGGGTGCGGAGGGGCGACGCGTTCGAGCGGGGACCCTGGCACCTGGGTCGCTGGTCGCTGGTGGTCGGCGTGATCTCGGTGACGTGGGTCGCGGTCATCACGGTCCTCTTCATGCTCCCGCAGGTCTCCCCGGTCACCTGGAAGTCCTTCAACTACGCCCCGGTCGCCGTCCTCGCGGTCCTCGGCTTCGCCGCGGTCTGGTGGCAGGCATCCGCCCGCCACTGGTTCCTCGACCCGGGCCGGACGGCAGGCTCCGAGGACACCGGCGAACTGGTCGATCTCTGACCGACCGACCCCCTCCCGACCCCCTCCCGACCCCTTCCCGACCCCCCTTCCCGTCCCACTTCTGCCACACGACGCGGCCACGACCCCGATACCCGATCGGCGAGACGCCTCCGTCCGGCTATGCTCGGGGAGGCAACATCGCCTGGGCCCTTAGCTCAATTGGCAGAGCAGTGGACTTTTAATCCATTGGTTGTGGGTTCGAGTCCCACAGGGCCTACGGAATCGCCCCCAGCTCAGAGGTACTTCGAGCTGGGGGCTCATCCGTTTCGAGGGGGTTCGGTGATGATCCTGCTGCTTTCCGGGAGCCTGCGGGACGGCTCCACCAATGCGGCGCTGCTGCGGACGGCGCAGGTCGTGGCGGCGGAGGCGGGGATGCGGGCCGTCGTCCACGACGGGCTCGGGCGGCTTCCGCACTTCAATCCCGACGACGACCGGGAACCGCTGCCGGCGGCCGTGGCCGAGACGCGGGCGGCGATCGAGGCGGCGGACGCGGTGCTGATCTGCACGCCGGAGTACGCCGGGACCCTGCCGGGCGCGTTCAAGAACCTGCTCGACTGGACGGTCGGCGGGACCGAGATCTGCGACAAGCCGGTCGCCTGGGTCAACGTGGCGGCGCCGGGGCGGGGGCAGGGCGCGGAGGCCACGTTGCGGACGGTGCTCGGGTACACCGGGGCGGCCATCGTGGAGGCGGCCTGTGTGCGGGTCCCGGTGGGGCGGGCGGACGTGGGGGAGGACGGGATCGTGGCCGACGCGCAGGTCCGCCGGCGGATCGGTGACGTGCTGGGCCTGCTGGCGGCGGCCGGGGCGGGGCAGGCGTGACGCCCGACCCCGCGCACGTGCTGGACCTCTGGCGACGGCGGCTGGGCCGTGTGCCCGAGTCGGTCTGGGAGCGCGCCGGGCTCCAGGTGCTCATCCTGGCGGACAACGGGCTCACCGCGCTGCCGGGCGACATCGGGCGGCTGCGGGGCTTGCGGACCCTGGACCTCGGGCACAACCGGCTCACCTCGGTGCCCCCGCAGATCGGTGAGCTGGCCGGGCTCGACGGTTGTCTCTACCTGCACGACAACGAGCTCGGCGAGATCCCCGAGCAGATCGGGGACCTGGCGCGGCTGAGGTATCTCAACGTCGGGGAGAACCGCCTCACGGCTCTGCCCGAGGGCATCGGGCGGATGGCCGCTCTCGTCGAACTCCGGGCGCAGCACAACCGGCTGACCGCGCTGCCCGACAGCATCGGCGACCTGCGCGGGCTCCGCGAACTCTGGCTCCGGGGCAACGCGCTTCAGGGCCTGCCCGCGTCCGTGGCCGCGCTCCGGGAGCTGCGCCACCTCGATCTGCGGGAGAACGCCCTGGCCGAGCTGCCGGAAGCGCTCGCCGGCCTGCCCCTGCTGAGGCAGCTGGACGTGCGGAGCAACCGGCTCACCCGGCTGCCCGACTGGATCGCGGAGCTGCCGTCGCTGGAGAAGCTGGACCTGCGGTGGAACGACTGCCCGCGAGAGTCGTCGCCGGTGGCCGCGTTGGAGCGGCGGGGGTGCGTCGTCCTGCTGTGACGGGGCATGACAGGGCACGGGCCGGGCATGACCGTGCGGGACAGGGCCTGCCGGTGACCGCGCCCGCCGATGCCCCGGCGGGCGCGGTCACCGGCAGGCCCTGTCGCCGGCGCACTCACCGGACGTCGTACGGCCCCTGCGCCTTGGGGTGGCGGCGGCTGTGCGCGGCGTGCCGGGGCCGGCTCACCTTGGAGGAGACCTGGCCGACGATCTCCCAGAAGCACACCAGCGCGGTGATCGGCGGGATTCCGAAGATGATCAGGGAAAGCGGGGAATGCGCCGCGTGACAGACGCACAGCGCGACCGCCAAGGTGGAGGCACCCAGCAGAACACCCCACGATCTCCTGGCACTTCGGCTCTGGACCGTCGCCCGGAGAATGGACA
This sequence comes from Streptomyces hygroscopicus subsp. hygroscopicus, assembly GCF_030269125.1. Lineage (GTDB taxonomy): Bacteria > Actinomycetota > Actinomycetes > Streptomycetales > Streptomycetaceae > Streptomyces > Streptomyces hygroscopicus_C. The sequence continues at coordinate 12,367 of NZ_BSSM01000030.1, forward strand.
GCGCGGCCACGAGCCAGGGTCCGTACACCGTCAACGGCCACCACTGCGCGAGGCGCATCGGAAGCACGGAGGAGGCGGTGGCGCGGAGTTGGGCGTAGGAATAGGAGAAGGACCAGCCCAGCATGCACAGCGCGCACACCGAGATGGTGGCGATCAGCAGCGTGACGGGCGCGCCGCGCTGGTTGTCGCGCAGTGATCCGGGGTCGGTGCGGATGCGCCGGCGGTTCCTCCGGTGGCTGGACCTGGCGCCCGGCGGGGCGGCCGGGTCGGGATTCGCGGCGGACGCGCCGGACAGCATCTGGGCCAGCTCTTCGACCGGGTCCCACTGCATCTCCAGCGTGCTGAACCCGTGGTCACACAAAGCGTCTTCATCGTGAATCCTGTCCATCGGCCGAGTCCTAGAGCCTCACCATCGCCCGCAGGTACTCACTCTCCAGCTGGCGGATTCTCCTCAGAAAGTCGTCGAGAAGATCTGAACAGCCGTCGGTGAACACCTCGCCTTCCTTGCCTTCCAGCCGGAATGTGACCGGCGAGTGGAGATTCAGCGCTGTGCGTCTCTCAGTGCGTGCCACGGTCAGCTAACGAGCCTCTCGGGAGGAGGGGGTGTGGGGCATTCGGGTGCTTCTGTAACTCGAAAGCGGGGTTCGGCGGTCCTATGACAGCACCTGGAGAAAATACGAATGCCGTCTTCGTCGGCCCGGTTCGCCCGGTGACGCCCCGCCCGGCGGCCCGTACGCTGGGCCGGAAACGGGGAGGGGTGCGGGCGTGACGCGGAGCGAGGCGAGCGGGGCCTTCGGGACACGGCGGCGGGTGTGGGTGCTGTGGCTGGTGGCCGCCGTCGCCTACGTCGTCGACCTGGGAAGCAAGCTCGCGGTGGTCGCGTCCCTGGAGGGGCGCGATCCCGTGCCGGTGCTCGGGTCCTGGCTGGAGCTGAGGGTGCAGCGCAATCCCGGCGCGGCCTTCGGCATGGGCAGCGCGACGACCATCGTCTTCACGTTGATCGCGCTCGCGGTGGCCGCCGTCGTCATCCGGGTGTCGCGCCGTCTGACCAGTACACCGTGGGCGATCGCGCTCGGGCTGCTGCTGGGCGGCGCGGTCGGCAACCTGACCGACCGGCTCTTCCGGTCGCCGGGCGGGATGCGCGGCGCGGTGGTCGACTTCGTCTCGGTGCGCGGCTTCAGCGTCATGAACCTCGCCGACTGGGCGATCACCTGCGGCGGCGTCCTGATCGTCGTCCTGTCCCTCGCCGGGCACGAACCGGGCGGCGCGCGCGCTCCGCGGGAGCGGACCGGCTGAGGGCTCCCCGGGAGCACGCGGGCCGGCGCCGGGGCCGCACACTGGAGCCGATGAGCACCGAGCGAGCCCTCACCGAGCCCCACCCGTACGTACTGCTGTCCGCCGCCGTCTCCCTCGACGGCTGCCTGGACGACACCGGCCCCGAGCGGCTGCTGCTGTCCGGTCCGGCCGACTTCGACCGGGTCGACGCGGTACGGGCCTCGGCCGACGCCCTCCTGGTCGGCGCCGGCACCCTGCGCGCCGACAACCCCCGCCTGCTGGTCAACTCGGCGGAGCGCCGTGCGGAGCGCCGCGCGCAGGGCAGGCCGGAGTACCCGCTGAAGGTCACCGTCACGGCGACCGGTGACCTCGACCCCGGGGCCGCCTTCTGGCACACCGGCGGGGAGAAACTCGTCTACACGACCGACCGGGGCGCGGCGAAGGCGGCCCGCCTCCTCGGCGCCACCGCCGACGTCGTCCCGCTCGGCCCGGCGCTCGACTGGCGCGCCCTGCTCGGGCATCTGCGCGCGGTGCGCGGGGTCGGGCGGCTCATGGTGGAGGGCGGCGGCACCGTCCACACCCAGCTCCTCCAGCAGGGCCTCGCGGACGAGCTGCACCTGGCGGTCGCCCCGCTGATCGTGGGCGACCCGGCGGCCCCGCGGCTGTTCGGGCCCGGCCGCTACCCGGAGGGGCGGCTGCGGCTGATCGAGTCCCGGCCGGTCGGGGACGTCGTGCTGATGCGCTACGCGCCCACCGCGCCCGGCACCGGCCCGCTGCCCACCGCCGCCGACCGGCACTGGCTGCGCACCGCCTGCGAGCTGGCCGAGCTGTGCCCGCCCTCGGAGACGGCCTTCAGCGTCGGCGCGGTCGTGGTCGCCGCCGACGGCACCGAGCTGGCCCGGGGCCACTCCCGCGAGGGCGGGGACCCCGTGGTGCACGCGGAGGAGGCGGCGCTCGCCAGGACCGACCCCGCCGACCCGCGGCTGCCCGGCGCCACCGTCTACAGCAGCCTGGAGCCCTGCGCCCGCCGCGCCTCCCGGCCCGCGCCCTGCGCCGAGCTGATCCTGCGGGCGGGGGTGCGCCGGGTGGTGACCGCCTGGCGGGAGCCGGACACGTTCGTCGTGGCGGCCGACGGCACGGGAGTGCTGGTGGGCGGGGGCGCCGAGGTCGTCGTCCTGCCCGAGTACGAGGCGTCGGCCAAGGCACCGAACCGGCATCTGCTGGGCTGAGCGCGACCCCCGCTTTCCAACCGATGTGCTTTCCACCCCGGTGATGGCGTACAGTGGAGTCAACGACGCGGGGTGGAGCAGCTCGGTAGCTCGCTGGGCTCATAACCCAGAGGTCGCAGGTTCAAATCCTGTCCCCGCTACTGAACACTCAGGGCCGGAATCCGGAAACGGATTCCGGCCCTGAGTGTTTTCCGGGTGCCCTGAGGAGTGCACCCCCGAGGGGGCGTCACCCATGGTGACCGCGCGACCGCCGAGCGCATAACATCTGAGTCACCATCAAAAACCCGATGACTCCTGAACCCGGGTCAACTCGCCCGGTTTGACGGCTTCCTGGGCGGTAAGTCCGCGGGTCGGAGTGTTAATGATCAAGCCGAACGGCTTGGAAACTTCCCCCCGGGTCTATTAACGTTCGATAACGCAGCGCGGTCGTCCCAGCCGTCACCCGAGGCGGCTCCGTGCGCACGCGCCGAATCCCGTAAGGGAACCGGGGAACCACCACCTTGGGGTGAATCACGCGGACACCGTCGTGAACTCAGCGAGTCCACGAGCGGTATACGCGCGTAGGAGACCTTCCTGCTCCGAACCCGTCAGCTAACCCGGTAGGCGGAGGAAGGAAAGGAGCACGCCCCCGTGGCGTCCAACCGGCCTGCCCCAGAAGCCCCGTTCGTGCCCGCTCAGCGCGAACCCGAGTCGTTCGGCTACGGCCCCGGCCCCGACGACGAAGGCCCCTGGGAGGAGTGGAACCCCACCGAGGAGTCCGTCGCGCCGGTCCGCGGCCGGCACCGCGTCGCCAAGCAGCGCGGCGGCTTCGCCCGCAGCTCCACCGTCCTCGGCGTCGGTGTGATCGCCGCGGTCGGCGCGGGCGGCATCGCGAGTGCCAACACCGGCAAGCCACCGGTCTCCCTGTCGATGCCGGACATGCCGAACGTCTCGGTGCCCCACCTGTCCTCCGTCGAGCACTTCTTCGGCGACGACTCCGCCGACGCGCCCAAGGCCAGGACCGCGACCGCGCTCACCGACCTCGGGCAGACCACCGAGGGCGGGAAGAGCACCGACGCCGGCGAGGCCCTGCGCAACCGGATCATGGCCCAGGCCGAGCAGCAGCAGGGCCAGGCCGACAGCAGGGCCACCGCCGCGATGGTCGCCGCCGCCCAGCGGCAGAGCGACGACGCGGCCGCGCGGGCGGAGAAGGAGGCCGCCGCCAAGGCCGCGGCCGCCAAGGAGAAGGCACAGGCCGACGCCGAGAAGGCCGCCGAGGCCGCGCGGCTGGCCGAGCTGGCCAGGCAGTACACGCTGCCGGTGGTCTCGTACACGATCACCGGCACCTTCGGGCAGCCCGGCGCCATGTGGTCCTCCGGGTACCACACCGGCCTCGACTTCGCCGCCCCCACCGGCACCCTGATCAAGGCCGTCCACGGCGGCACCATCACCCAGGCCGGCTGGGCCGGCGCCTACGGCTACCGCACCGTCCTCACCCTGGACGACGGCACCGAGCTGTGGTTCTGCCACCAGTCGTCGATCAACGTCTCCGTCGGCCAGAAGGTCACCACCGGCGAGGTCATCGGCCGCGTCGGCGCCACCGGCAACGTCACCGGGCCGCACCTGCACCTGGAGGTCCACCCGAACGGGCAGGCCACCGCCGTCGACCCGGCGCCCTGGCTGCGCGACAAGGGCCTCAACCCCTGACCGGGGCCCCGATCCGGGCACCGGCGGTGGAATGCGATCATCCACCGCCGGTGTTGATGTGGAGCATGACTTCTCTGCGCCCACTGGGCTCTTCCGACCTCCAGGTCTCCCCGCTCTGCCTGGGCGGCAACGTCTTCGGCTGGACCGCCGACGAGCGGGCCTCCTTCGCCGTCCTGGACGCGTACACGGCCGCGGGCGGCAACTTCGTCGACACCGCCGACGCCTACAGCGCCTGGGTGGAGGGTCACCAGGGCGGCGAGTCCGAGACCGTCCTCGGCAAGTGGGTCAAGGCCCGCGGCAACCGCTCCGACGTCGTCATCGCCACCAAGGTCAGCCAGCACCCGCGGTACCAGGGCCTGTCCGCGGCCAACATCAAGGCCGCCGCCGACGCGTCCCTCGCCCGCCTGGGCACCGACTACATCGACCTCTACTACACCCACTTCGACCAGCCCGAGGTGCCGGTCGAGGAGATCATCGGAGCGCTGGACGAGCTGGTGAGGGCCGGCAAGGTCCGGCAGATCGCCGCGTCCAACATCAGCGCCGAGCGGCTCCAGGAGTCCCTGGACTTCTCCAGCCGCGAGAACCTGGCCCGCTACGTGGCGCTCCAGCCGCACTACAACCTGGTCTCCCGCGACACCTACGAGGGCGCGCTCCAGGACCTCGTCGCCCGCGAGGGCCTGTCCGCGGTGCCGTACTTCGCCCTCGCCTCGGGCTTCCTGACCGGCAAGTACCGGCCCGGCGCCGAGGTGGACAGCGCCCGCGCCGGCCGTGCCGCGCAGTACGCGGAGACCGAGCGCGGCCGGAAGGTCCTCGCCGCCCTCGACGAGATCGCCGCCGCGCACGACGCCCCGCAGGCCACCGTCGCCCTCGCCTGGCTGGCCGCCCAGCCGACCGTCACCGCCCCGATCGCCTCGGCCCGCACCCTGGAACAGCTCCCGCCGCTGCTGGCCGTCGGCGACCTGAAGCTGACGGACGACGAGCTGAGGAAGCTGACGGACGCGTCGGCATGAGGCACCTCCGCTGCCGCTGAGTCACCCGCGGTACGGGTTGTACGACGGGTACGGCGCCGCCGGGTAGCCGTACCCGTGTCCCGGACCCCGCGCGTACCCGTACCCGTGCCCGTACCCCGGCCCGGTGACGTACGCGTGCCCGTACGGCGCGGGCGCCCACGCCGTACGGGCGGGCGCGGGCGCGGCCGTGCGGGCCGCGTACTCCAGGGCGGGGCGGGCGGCCTCACGGCGCTGCCACAGTTCGTTCAGCAGTTCCCGCTCGCGTACGACGAAGTCGGCGCCCGCCCGGCCGCGGCGGCCCCGCTGCCGCAGCAGCGCGAGGGCGGTGGCGCACGACTCGTACCGGGCGACCGACCGTGCCGTGGGGCGGCCGGCGTGGTGGCGGGCGTAGTCGCGGGCCATGCGGCGCGCGCGCATCGAGCCCAGCGCGAAGGGCTCGGCCGGGCCCAGCCAGCCGGCCAGCACATAGGCCGGCAGTTCCTCGCGCACCGTGCGCAGCTCCCGCTGCCGGGTCCAGATCGCGAGCCAGGTCAGCAGCCCGAACGCGGGCAGCATGAAGGTGCCGTAGACGGCGAGGAAGCCGTACTGGCCGAAGGTGGCGGAGCCGTTCCACAGGGCGTGCATGCACATCGCGAGCAGCAGCCCGCCGAGCGGGATCAGCACCCGCCGGGCGCGCCCGCGTGCCCCGTACAGCGCGCCGAGGCCGAAGCCGATGCCGGTGCAGGTGGTGAACAAGGGGTGCGCGAACGGGGACATCACGATGCGCACGAAGAAGGTGGCGGCGGTGACGGAGACGACGCCGTGGCCGCCGGTGAGCCGGTCGGTCCCGAAGGCCGTGCCGAGATAGAGGATGTTCTCGGTGAACGCGAACCCGGTGGCGGTGATCCCGGCTATCACCATCCCGTCCACGATCCCGGTGAAGTCGCGCCTGCGGAAGAGGAAGACGAGCAGGACGGCGGCGGCCTTGGCGGACTCCTCGACGATCGGCGCTATCACGGTGGCGCCGAGGGTGTCGGCGCTCGCCGGGTCCGCGGTCGAGGTGGCTATCCACCTGGTCGCGAAGCTGTTGGCGACGATGGCTATCAGCGCCGCCGCGAACGCGCCCCAGCAGAACGCGAACACCAGGTTGCGCCAGGGGAAGGGCGCCACCCGGTCCAGCCAGCGGAACGCGGTGATCAGCCAGGGCACCGGCAGCACCGCCAGGCCGAGGCCCACCAGGAACCCCTCGGTGCCGGTCTCCCTGCGCACCAGCGCCAGGATGACGAGGCCGGACAGGGCCAGCAGCGTGATCAGCGCGCCGTACCGCACCCACCGCAACTGCCACCAGTGCGGGTGGCGCAGGACGCCCTCACCGGAGTTCGGGGGGTACATCGGGTACACAGGACTGGTGGCCACGGCATCGACCCTAACGGTGGCGGGGCGAGGGGCTGGAGCGCTTCAGCGACGACGGAAGAGCAGATCGTTCACGACATGGCCCTTGTCCAGCCCCTGCCCCTCGAAACGGGTCAGCGGCCGGAACCCGGGCCGGGGCGCGAAACCGCCGTCGGCCCGCGTGTTCTCGAAGTCGGGGTGGGCGGTGAGCACTTCGAGCATCTGCTCCGCGTACGGCTCCCAGTCGGTCGCGCAGTGCACCAGCGCGCCGGACTTCAGCCGGGTCGCGGCGAGCGTGAGGAACTCGGGCTGGATCAGCCGCCGCTTGTGGTGCCGCTTCTTGGGCCAGGGGTCCGGGAAGTAGACCCGCAGCCCGTCGAGCGCGTCGGGGCGGAGCATCTCGCGCAGCAGGATGATCGCGTCCCCGTTGCCCACCCGGACGTTGTCCAGGCCGCCGCGGTCCGCGAGGCCCAGCAGATTGCCCTGGCCGGGGGTGTGCACGTCCACCGCGAGCACGTTGGTGCCAGGGTCCGCGGCGGCCATCCGCGCGGTGGCCTCGCCCATGCCGAAGCCGATCTCCAGGACCACGGGACGGTCGTTGCCGAACAGCTCGGCGAGGTCGATCACCCGCTGCCCGTCGATGTCGAGGCCCCACGTGGGCCACAGCCGCTGCAGCGCTTCGGCCTGCCCGGGGGTGACCCGGCTGCGGCGCGGCTGGAAGCTGCGGATCCGCCGCTCGAAGTGCGACCCGGCGGGATCGGCCCGCGGGCCGTCCGGGAACCGCGGCTCGCCCTTGGCCCGGGTGCGCGGCAGGGCGGCGCCGGGGCCCCGCGGGGCCGGCTCGGACAGGGTTTCGGGGGTGTTCAGCGCATCAGACACAGTACGAACGAGTCTACGGGCGCGTCGCGGACAGGCCCTCGCCGCCGGCCGCCGCCAGCATCCCCAGCGCCCGGCGCGCGACCTCCCGGCCGATCGGCAGGGACGCGGTGGCCGCCGGGGACGGGGCGTTCAGTACGTGTACCGCGCATGGGCCCTCCTTGATCAGGAAGTCGTCCACCAGGGTCCCGTCCCGCAGCACGGCCTGCGCCCGCACCCCGGCCGGCGCCCGCACCAGGTCCTCGGCCTCCACCGCGGGCAGCAGCCTGCGCACCGCCGTCAGGAAGGCCCCCCTGGACAGCGAGCGGTGCAGCTCACCCGCGCCGTACCGCCAGTGCCGCCGGGCCATCGCCCACGATCCCGGCCAGGCCACGGTCCCGGCCAGCTCCCGGGGCCGTACGACATGCCAGCCGTACCCCTCCCGGGCCAGCGCCGGCACCGCGTTGGGGCCGATGTGCACGCCGCCGTCGACGCCCCGGGTCAGATGCACGCCGAGGAACGGGAACGCCGGGTCCGGCACCGGGTAGACCAGCCCGTGCACCAGCTCGGGCCGCGCCAGCTCGTAGTACTCGCCGCGGAACGGCACGATCCGGACCCCGGGCTCGTCCCCGGTCAGCCGGGCCAGCTCGTCGCAGTGCAGCCCGGCGCAGTTCACCAGCACCCGCGCGCGGACGACGTCCCCGGCCGAGGTGCGCACGGCCACGCCCCGCTCGGGCCGCCGGTCCACCCGGACGACCCGGGCGCCGTAGCGGATCTCGGCGCCCGAGGCCAGGGCGAGCTGCCGGGCGACGCCGGTGAAGTCGCACACGCCCGTGGTGCCGACGTGTATCGCGGCCAGTCCGCGCACCTCGGGTTCGTACTCGGTGATCTGGGCGGGGCCCAGCTCGCGCACCGGTATCCCGTTCTCCCGGCCGCGCTGGACCAGGGCGTGCAGCCGGGGCAGCTCCTCGCGCTCGGTGGCGACGATCAGCTTGCCGGTGACGGCGTGCTCGACGCCGTACTCGGCGCAGAACTTCACCATCTCGGCGGCGCCCCGCACCGCGTACCGCGCCTTGAGGGAGCCCGGCCGGTAGTAGATCCCGCTGTGGATGACCCCGCTGTTGCGCCCCGTCTGGTGCCGGGCCGGGCCCGGCTCCTTCTCCAGCACGGTCACCCGGGTCCCCGGCGCCGCCCTGCCGACCGCGTACGCCGTCGACAGCCCGACGATCCCGCCTCCGACCACGAGCACATCACAGTCGTACGCCCCGACCGGCACCTGCACCACCTCCCACGTCGATAGTGCACTGCGCCACTGACAGTGCCTTCAAACGCCGGGGTGATCAGTACCGCACAGGTGCCGGCGCGCGGCGCTACGCCGGAGCCATCAGAAGGGGCCGGGCCCGCTCCCGCAGCTCCACCACCCTCGGCTCGTCCCCGTACGCCTCCAGGCGGTGCAGCAGGTCCCGCACGTACTCCGTCGTCCGCGCCGAGGAGATCCGCCCGGCCACCTCGACCGCCCGCACCCCCTGCTCGCACGCCGCGTCGAGGTTGCCCGACTCCAGCTCGGCCACCGCGGAGACGACCAGCCGCAAGCCGTGCGACCGCACGAACTCCTCCGTCGGCTTGGACAGCGCCTGCTCGGTGAACCGCCGCACCTGCCGCGGCAGCTTCAGGTCCCGGTAGCACTCCGCCGCGTCGGCCGCGAACCGGTCGTACCCGTAGAAGCCGAGCCACGAGGGATCGTTGTCCCCCTCGCGCGAGCGCTCCAGCCAGCTCTCCGCCGCCTTCAGCGCCGCGCCCGCCGCCTGCGCGTCCCCGGCGCGCGCGTGGGCGCGGGCCTCGACCAGCCGGAAGAAGCTCATCGTGCGGGCCGTCGCCAGCCCGCGGTTGCGCTCCAGCGCGGCCTGCGCGAGGTCGACCCCCTCGTCCCCGAACCCCCGGTACGTCGCCTGGAGCGACATGGAGGCGAGGACGTACCCGCCGAGCGGCACGTCGGCCGCGGCGCGCGCGAGCCGCAGCGCCTGGATGTAGTACCGCTGCGCCGCCTCCTGCTGGCCGGTGTCGAAGGCCATCCAGCCGGCGAGCCGGGTGAGTTCGGCGGAGGCGCCGAAGAGCGCGCGGCCGACCTCGTCGGAGTAGCCGCCGAGCAGCAGCGGCGCCGCCTCGACGCGCAGACATTCCGGCACCATCGACGAACGCCAGTCGCCGCCTCCGTATTTGGAGTCCCAGCGCCTGGCGTCCTCGGCGGCCTCCCGCAGCTTGCGGACATCGCTGTGGCCGACTCTGACCGGTGCGCCGGAGCCCTCGGCGGAGCCGTCCTCCCGCGCGACCGAACTGTCGGCGGGGGTTATCAGCCAGCGTGAGGCGGGCGTGGCGTACGCGCTCACCGCGAACGATCCCGCGAGCGACTGCCAGATCCCCCCGGAACCGGCCCGGCGCCCGGCGAGGTCGAGCCGGTACAGCTCGGTCGCCGACCGCACCGCCTGCGCCACGTCCCGCGGGAAGGCGAGGCCCACCTCGGGAGCGGGGTCCGCGTCCGCCAGGCCGATCTCGTGGAGCGGCACCGGGCGGCCGAGCTTCTGTCCGATGGCGGCCGCGATGAGGTGCGGCGCGGCGCCCTGCGGCACCATGCCCTTCGACACCCAGCGCGCCACGGACGTCTTGTCGTAGCGAAGTGTCAACCCGCGTTGGGCGCCAAGGTCGTTGACGCGACGCGCGAGTCCTGCGTTGCTGATTCCCGCGAGGGCGAGAACGGCGCCGAGCTTTTCGTTCGGCCCGCGTTGCTCCCTGGACATGCGCCACCCCTCGACACAGACGGCCGCCGCGCGGGCATAACCGCGCGGCATTCGTAAACCCAGCGTAGTTCGCCGCATCCCAAGCGTTAAGGGGCATTGTTCCGGATGGCGGGATTGTGGTCCGCACGGGAGTGCGGACCAGTACGCACCGTGCACGGACGGGCCCTCGCGTGCCCCCGGGCGTGTGGCCGTGCGCCCGGCCGTGCGCTCTTCTCCGGCCAACTCGCGGACGGTTTCCTGGTCTTGCGTGGGTCGGCCCGCTGTACTGGATCCAGTGGGCTGGGGGACACCGCCACCTTCATCCCCGCGGGTGGCGGACCGGTCCGGGAGGCGGAGACCGCCTCCCGGACCGTGCGTACGCCCGGAGCGCCGCGCGGGCCGCGAGCCCCTACGGAGCGTGCTCGTCTCTCGCGCCCCGTTCGGTATTTGGCTGAAAATCGTCCCGCAGCGAGGTGGGAGATTTCTGCTCCGACCACGCAACTTAGGGGCGTGAAGGGCGTTTTGGGGAGCGCATCGGGGGCGCATTCGCGTCGCGCCCTGCCTGGTGGGCACCCGTACGCGCCCCGGAACGCGGTCGCCGTCCGGCCGTCAACCTCGTTTTACTCCCGCCGTCACGGGCGGTGTCACCACACCTCTCCCACGCGTTCTTCGTGGCAGCATGGGGACCGGTTCGATCGGTGCACTGGTTGTCCACGGGCTGTGGAGGCACGATGCGGTGGTTGGTGGGGTGGAGCAGCGCCGCCGCGGGCGCGGCCGGGCCCGGCTCCGCCGGCTCGCCGGGCTACGACGGCGAGACCCTGCACCCGGTCGGCTCCCAGCTCCTGTGGGGCGACCCCGATCCGCTGTGGGCCGTCGGCGACTGGCGTCCGGACGAGGTGCGCGTGGTCAAGGCCGACGAGCAGAACCGGATCGCGGTCCTCGGCATCTGCGGCGCCTCCGACGAGGAGCTGCGGCGCGGTCTGTTCACCGCGCGCGGGGGCGCGCTGCGCCATCTGACGGGCTGGCCCGGCAGCTACACCGCCGTCGTCCAGGTCGGCCGCCGCGTCACCGTCTGCGGCGATCTCGCGGGCGCCCGCCCGGTGTTCCACACCCCGTGGGCGGGCGGTACGGCGTACGCCACGGCCGCGCTGCCGCTGGCCGACCTCATCGAGGCCAACCTGGACTTCGGCCACCTGGCCGCCCTGCTCGCCGCCCCGGACGTCCCGGCCGCGCTGCGCGACACCACCCCGTACGAAGGGGTGCGGCGCATTCCGCCGGGGCACGCGCTGGTGCTGCGCGCGGGGGCGCGCGAGATCGCCGGGTACGACCCCGTCTCCTCGCTCGCCGTGTCCGCGGCCCCGGCCGACCCCGACCGCGCGGTGGACGCGGTGCGCGACGCCCTGGTGGAGGCGGTGCGCACCCGGCTGTCGGCGCCGCGGCACGTGCCGGACCTCGATCCGGGCCCCGTACCCGGGATGGGTCCCGCCGAGCGGCGCGCCCGGCGCGGGATGCCGGTGCCGGGGATCGGCGCGGACCTGTCCGGCGGCCCGGCCTCCGCCACGCTCGCGCTGCTCGCCGCGGGGCTGCCCGGCCGTCCCGGCACCCTGCTCGGACACGGCGCGGGCGAGCGCCTGCTGGCCGTCACCTTCAACGACCTCGCCGTCGGCGGCCGCGAGGCGGAGGTGCAGCGCGCGGGCGCGCTCGCGGCCGACCCCCGGCTGCACCACGTGGTGGTGACCGGCGGCGAGGAGACCCTGCCCTACGCCGACCTCGACGGCCCCCTCACCGACGAGCCCGGACCCTCGCTGGTCACGGCGGGGCGCCACCGGGCGCGGCTGGCCGCGGGCAGCGCGGACCACTTCACCGGGCACGGCGCGCGGCAGGTCCTCGACGCGCACCCCGCCCGGCTCGCCGACCTCCTGATGGACCGCAGGCGACGTCACCTGGTCCGGCCCGTCGCCGCGCTCGCGCGGGTGGACGGCTCGGTGCTGGTCCCGGCGCGGGTGTACGGCGCGGCCCGGCGGCTGGCCCGCACGCCGTACCGGGCGGGCGTCGAGGCGCTCGCCGAGCGGCTGATGCGGCGCCGGTTCGAGGAGCCGAAGGGGGCGGTGGGGGCGTCCCTCGCCGCGCTGACCTGGGCGGCGCCGGGGCCGGCCGCCCGGTGGCTGACGGGGGAGGCACTGGCTGAAGTATCGGTTCTGCTCGGGGGTGAGGCGGATCGGGCGGGTACGGGGGTGCAGCGGCCCGGTGACCATCGGGCGCGGGCGGCGCTCGCCCGGTACGCGGCGGACCTGCGCGTTCTGGAGCAGTCCGCGGAGGTCCGGTCGCAGCGGCTGCACGCGCCCTTCCTCGACAACCAGGTGGTCCGGGCGTGCCGCGAACTGCCGGAGGCGCTGCGGGTGCGGCCCGGTGCGCGGGCGGCGATCCTGCGCACGGTCCTGGAAGGCACCGGCATCACCGACCTGCCCCCCGGCTGGGGCACGCCGTCCCACGCGTCCTCCGCGGCGGCCACCCGGGCGGGCCTGCGCCTGTCCGCGGACCCGCTGCTCGACCTCTTCGCCAGCCCGCTGCTGGCGGACGCGGGGCTGGTGGAGGCGCGGGTGGTCCGCAAGGCGCTCCGCGCGGCGGCCTCCGGCGGTGCGGCGGTGGACGGCCTCGCGGATCTCGTCTCCCTCGAACTGTGGCTCCACCGGCTGCTCTCCCGCCGGGGCACGTGCTGGACGGGGACGCCGGCGCGGTCGCGGGCGGTGCCGGCGGGGGTCCAGCCGCGAAGGGACGCGTTGGCTTCCGGGGCGTGAGGGTTCGGTGGGTGTGTCAGGGGCGGGGGTGCGTGGTGGTGTGGTGATCGCGGGTCCGTCGAGGCGGGTCGGGTGGTTGTCGTGTCCGTGGGGGCTGGTGCGGGGTCGGCGGTGCGGTATCGCTGTGCCGGTCGCGGGCGGTCGTGCCGGCGGGGCCCGGCGGGCGGGCGCCGGGGGGTAGCCCCTCGGGAGAGGCTCCCCGCCGACGCGGGCAGGTGAGTGACCCCCGCCGCCGGGCACCGGCGTCCAGCGAGCGGCCCGTGCCGAAACCAGCGTGCCCCGCACCGGGCACCCGGCGACAATGACCCGGTGCGGTACAGAATTCTCGGCATCACCCAGGCGGCGGACGCCCACGGCAACCCCCGTCACCTCACCGCCCCCCGCCTCCGCACCCTCCTCGCCGCCCTGGCCCTCAGGCCCGGCCGCACCACCACCCCCGAGACCCTGATCGCCGAGATCTGGGCCGACGCACCGCCCCAGGACGCCCCCGCCGCGCTCCAGGCACTCGTCGGCCGGCTCCGCCGTGGCCTCGGCAAGGACGCCGTCGGCTCGGCCCCCGGCGGGTACCGGCTCGAAGCCACCGAGGACGACGTGGACCTGTACGTCTTCGGACGGCTCACCCGCACCGGCACCAAGGCCCTCGCCGACGGCGACCCCGCCACCGCCCACCGCGCCCTCACCGCCGCCCTCGCCCTCTGGCGCGGCCCGGCCCTCGCCGACCTCCCCGACCGTACCGCCGCCACCCGCCCCGAGGCCCTGCGCCTGGAGGCGACCCGCGCCCGCGCCGCCGCCGCGCTGGAACTGGGCCACGCCCAGGACGTCGTACCGGAGCTGAGGGAACTGACCACGGCGCATCCGTACGACGAACCGCTGCACGCCCTCCTCATCCGCGCCCTGCGCGACACCGGCCGCCCCGCCGACGCCCTCGCGGCCTACGAGTCCGCGCGCCGCACCCTCGCCGACACCCTCGGCACCGACCCCGGCGTCGAACTGAGGGAGCTGCACGCCGGGCTGCTGCGACAGGTGCACCGCCCGGCCGCGCCGCCGCCCCCCGCCCGCCGCGGCAACCTCCGCCCCCGCCTCACCTCCTTCGTCGGGCGCGAACCGGAACTCGCGGCCGTGCGCGCGGACCTGGGCAGGTCACGCCTCGTCACCCTCACCGGCCCCGGCGGCTCGGGGAAGACCCGGCTCGCCGAGGAGGCCGCCAGCGCCGTCCTCACCCCCGCCTGGCTCGCCGAACTCGCTCCGCTCGACCAGCCGGACGCCGTGCCCGGCGCCGTCGTCAGCGCGCTCGGCCTGCGCGAGACCGTGCTGCTGAGCACCGAACTGGCACCCCAGCAGACCGATCCCACCGCCCTGCTGATCGAGTACTGCGCACCCCGCGCCGAACTCCTGATCCTCGACAACTGCGAGCACGTCGTCGACGCGGCCGCCGCCCTCGCCGAGACCCTCCTCACCCACTGCCCGGGACTCACCGTCCTCGCGACCAGCCGCGAACCCCTGGGCGTCCCCGGCGAGTCGGTGCGCCCGGTCGAGCCCCTCGTCCCGGAGCAGGCGCACCGCCTCTTCGCCGAGCGCGCCAGGGCCGTGCGCCCCGACGCCGACGCGGCGCTGGGCGACACCGCCGCGGTGGCGGAGATCTGCCGCCGCCTGGACGGGCTGCCCCTCGCCATCGAACTGGCGGCGGCCCGGCTCCGGATGCTCACCCCGCGGCAGATCGCCGACCGCCTCGACGACCGCTTCCGCCTGCTCACCTCCGGCAGCCGCACCGTGCTGCCCCGCCAGCAGACCCTGCGGGCGGTGGTCGACTGGTCCTGGGACCTGCTGGACGAGCGCGAGCGCACCGTCCTGCGCGAGGTCTCCGTCTTCGCCGGCGGCTGGGACCTCGCCGCGGCCGAGGCCGTGTGCACCGGCCCGGTGGCGGACACGATCGGCGCGCTGGTCGACAAGTCCCTCGTCCTCGCCGCCCCGCAGGACGGCCCCGGCGGCATGCGCTACCGCATGCTGGAGACCATCCACGAGTACGCCGCCGAACGCGCCGCCGAGGCCCCCGGGCTGCGCGCCGCCGCCGAAGACCGCCACCTCGCCTGGGCGCGCGCCCTGGCCGAGGAGGCCGATCCGCGACTGCGCTCGGCGGACCAACTCCCCTGGATCTCCCGCCTGGAGACCGACCTGGACAACATCCGCGCCGCCCTCGACCGCGCGGTGCGCGCCGGCCGTGAGGCGGAGGCGGGCGCGCTCACCCTGGCCATGGGCTGGTTCTGGTGGCTGCGCAACTATCGCCACGAAGGGGTGGCCCGGGTGCGCCGGGTGCTGCGCCTGGGCGCCGCCCTCGACGCCGGCGGGGCCACCGACCCGGCGGCCCTCACGGCCCTGGCGGAGTCCGCCGACCACATGGCCGCCCTGCTCCGCGCCCCCGACGCCGAGACCGGCCACCCGTTGCGCGAACTCCGCATGGACCTGCGGTTGTTCGAGCTCTTCCTGACGGCGGGCGGCAGCATGGACCAGCTGGCCGCCGACGAGCGGGCCCCGCGCTACCTCGCCCTCGTACGGGCCGCCTACGAGCGTGGCGGCCCCCAGGCCGCGCGCCTCCCCGGTGTCGTCTGGCCGATGACCGCCTACTATCTGGGCGGCCCGGGGGACGTGGTCCGGGACATGGCCCCGGTGGTGGCCAACTGCCGCGAGCACGGCGGAGACTGGGAACTCGGCGCCGCGCTGATGTACCGCGCCCATGTGCTGGTCGACTCCCCGGGCAATCTGCGCGGCGTGGACGAGGACCTCGCCGAACTGCGCGTGCTCGGCCGCCGTGTCGGGGACCGCTGGATGCGGGCGCAGGTGTGCAGCGCGGCCGGCGAGGCGGCCATGGCGCGCGGCCGTTTCGCCGAGGCGCGCGAGGAGTACGAGGAGGCGCTGCGCCTCGCCTACGAGGTGGGCGCGTACGCGGAGTCGCCGTTCCTGCTGGCCCGCCTCGCCGACATCGCCTTCCGCCTCGGCGACCGGGAGACGGCGCTCGCCGCCCTGGACGAGGCGGGCACCGCCGCGGACCGGTACGCGGTCCCGGAGTCCCGCGCCTTCGTGCTGCTGATGCGGTCCTTCATCGCCCTGCGCGACGGCCGGATCGCCGAGGCCCGCGCGCACTTCGAGGCGAGCTGCCGGGCGGCCGGCCCCGAGGTGTCCCCACCGCAGTTCGCGGCCGCGCTGCGCACCGTCGAGGCGCTGCTGGTGGCCGAGGAGTCGGGCCCCGGGCACGGCTTGCCGATCCTGGCCGGGGCGCTGGACGAGGCCGTCGGCCTGCGCTGCGCCGAGTCGATCACCGGGGGCCTGGTGGACGCCGCGGCCGGTCTGCTGGCCCGGCTCGGCGACCTGCCGGGCGCGGTACGGCTGTACGAGGCCGCCGACCACTGGCGCGACGGCCGCCCGCGCAGCGAGCCCGAGCGCACCGAGGCCGCCCGGGTGCGGGCCGCCGCCCGCGCCGCCCTGCCCGCCGACCGGTACGCGGCCGAGCGGGCCCGGGGTGCGCGCCACGACGCGGCCGACGTCCTGGACGACATCCGGCGGGCTACCGGCAGGTGAACCGGGACTCCGCCCAGTCCGCCAGCGCCGTGCGGTCGAAGGAGTTGCTGTGCGGCCGCACCACGAGCCGCACGGTCGTACGACCCGTGAGGTCCACGTGGACGGGAACGGGCCGGTCCCGGCCCTTGACCATCCCGGACCGCCACAGCTCGACCCCGTCGCCGTAGACGGCGAAGGAGACCTTGCCGAGGCCGAGGGTCATGTCGTCCACACCGGCCAGCGCGTCGTAGGCGGTGCACTGCCGGTTCAGGGCGATGGTCACGGAGGACTCGCCGCGGACGGTCGCCCCCTGCGCGTATCTCCTGCCGCCGATGTCGAGGCCG
This sequence comes from Streptomyces hygroscopicus subsp. hygroscopicus, assembly GCF_030269125.1. Classification (GTDB taxonomy): domain Bacteria; phylum Actinomycetota; class Actinomycetes; order Streptomycetales; family Streptomycetaceae; genus Streptomyces; species Streptomyces hygroscopicus_C. Next base: position 29,261 of record NZ_BSSM01000030.1, read on the forward strand.
TACCGCTGCCACACCCAGCTGCTGCGGCCGAGCGCGATCTCGGGCCGGGTGCCGTCGCCGGTCACGTCGTAGCGCAGCTCGCTGAGCTGGTAGACGACGGGCGGCTGCGGGGGAGCGGGCGTCGGCGTCGGTGTGGGGGTGGGAGTCGGCGCGGGCTTCGGGCCGGGTCCGGGGGGCGCGGGCTTCGGCGCCGGTTTCTGCGTGGGGGTCGGGCTCGGGGTCGGCGTGGGCGTCGGCGTGGGGACGGGGGCGGCGGGCACCACCGGCCTCGGCTCCGGCTCCGGCTTCTGCTTCGGCGGGGTGGGCTTCGGCGGGGTGGGCGCCGGGGAAGGGGTCCGCACGACGGCCGGCGGAGGCGACGACGGCTCGGCGACCTCCTTCGCCGGACGGCCGTCGTACACGAGGCCGAGGGCCACCGCGGCGGCGGCGACCGCGACGACACCCGCCGCGATGCCCGCCTTCACCGGCGCCCCGACCGCCTCCGCGGCGGCGGTGCCCGCGGCACCCGTCCCGCCGGAGGACCCGCTCGCGGCGGCGGCACCCGCGGCCCCGGCCCCCGCGCCACCGGCGACGAGGCCGAGGGCCTTGGCGTATCCGGCGGCCCCGAACCAGCCGATGACCGCGACCGGTACGACGGCGGGGATGCCACCGGCGATCTCCTCGACCTGCGCGGCCGCGAGCCGGCACCTGGCGCACTCCGCCAGGTGCTTGCGCAGTCCCCGTTCGGCGCGGACGCGCAGTTTGCGGCGGGCGTAGGTGCCGAGCCGGTCGGCGTAGCGGGCGCACTCGGCGTCGTCGGTGAGGGTGGTGCTGACGTGGGCCTGGAGGTAGGCCTGCTTCAGACCCTCGCGGGCACGGCTGGCGAGCACCCGGGTGCCGTTGGCGTCCAGGCCGAACAGGACGGCGACCTCGCTCGGGGACTCGTCCTCCACCTCGGTGTGCCACAGCACGGCCTGCCAGCGCTCGGGCAGCGAACGGAAGGCCCGCACGGCCATGGACTGCTCGGCCTCGTGCAACGCCCGTACGTCGGCGCCGAGGCCGAGGGCGCCGTCGTCGGCCACCTCGAAGGCGCGGGCGGCCTGCTGGGCGAAGGCGGCGAAGTCGTCGACGAGCTGCTCGCGCCGCGCCGACCTGACCCAGTGCGCGGCGACGCGTCGTACCGAGGTCAGCAGGTAGGCCCGTACGGCGTGCTCCGGTCCGGAACCGCCGCGCACGGCCTGGAGCATCCGGGCGAAGACCTCGGCGGTGAGGTCGTCGGCGGTGTGCGCGTCCCGGCAGCAGGTCCGCGCGTACCGGCGCACCGCGTCGGCATGCCGCCGGTACAGCTCCTCGTACGCGGAGTCGTCCCCGCCCCGCATCCGCTCGATCAGCTCGGCGTCGTCGGCCGGCACGCCCCGCTGAGCCGGGACGTGCCTGCGGCTCTGGCCCGGCACCTGCGCACCGGCCCCCTCGTCCTCGCGCGCCCCGTCAGCACTCATCGTGGAACGCCCCCGCCCGGCCCGACATCACGACCACAGCGTCCCACATCGTCATTTCTTCAACGACCCCCTCCACCTCCTGTCACTCGTCCGAGGGGAATCGCCTCCGGGGATCGCTCCGCGTGCCGGCGGTGCCTGGAGAAGACCACCCGCGTCACCGGCGCGAAGGTCGCGCGGGTGACGCGGGTGGGTGGCGGGAACCCCGCCGGGAGCGCGATCAGCCGACCGCGGGGCGGGAGCGCAGACCCTCCAGCAGGATGTCCAGCAGCCGCGCCGACGCCGCCGCCTGCTGCGCGGCATCCGGCAGGGACGGTGCCGCCGTGGCGATCACCAGCAGCACGTCGGACACGGACACATCCGCCCGCAACGCGCCTGCCGACCGCGCCCGCTCCACCAACTGCCCCACGACCGCGAGCAGTTCGCCCGACCCGGCGTCGTCCGAGGTCGCGGAACCCGGCCCCACGAGCCGCAGTTCACCGCCGCCGGACTGCACCCGCTGATGCGGTACCCGGGCCTCCCCGACCACGGTGTCCACGCCGCCGGCCGCATCGGCGGAGTCCTCCGCGGGGCCGACCCGCAGCACCTGCGGCGGCAGCAGACGTCCCGCCCCGGAGGCGACCGACGTCCGCAGGAACCGCGACAGCGCCGACCACGGCTCGTCCTCCTGCCCGAGTGCCGCCCGCGCCTGGTCGGTGAGCCGCGCCGTCTCCTCCTCGGCTATCCGCCGGACCAGCACGTCCTTGCTGGGAAAGCGCCGGTACACGGTGCCGACACCGACCCGCGCGCGCCGCGCCACGTCCTCCATCGGCGCGCCGTACCCCAGCTCGCCGAACACCTCGCGCGCCGCGCGCAGCACGTGCTCCAGGTTGCGCTGCGCGTCCACCCGCAGCGGCGTCGTACGCGCCTCGTCCGCACGCCCGTTCGCCGCAGCGACCGCCGGCACCGTCGATCCTCCGGCCGCCATCGTGGTGGCGGCCGACCAGTGGGTGTCCTGAATATGCATGTGTTTCCCCCGGTACATGACGTCTCCCCCCGGAGACACTCCCCGTCACTGATGCCGGGGTGCGCGATGGCACCGATCGCCGCGGCCCCGCCCGTCGCAGAGCTCGTGCGACCACATCCCCTACACCCCGTCGACACGAACATAGTTGAGAGGCAGTCAATTCAGAAGGGGCAGGTTCCGCACACTGCGCCCCCCGATCGGAGTACGAGACATACACGTCCCGGTTCCGGGCGCGTACGCCCGCGCGTCCGCCCCCGCTGACCTGCCACCTTTCCCCGCGCCCGGCCACCGCGCCGGTACGGCCGCACATCAGGCCGCCGGTCACACAAATTGCCGGGCCTGTGGACAAACCACTGCGCCGGGTGCGTCATGGGATGGTGAAGGAACGTGCGCGCATTCTGGTTGTCGGCGGCGGCTACGTCGGGATGTACACGGCCCTGCGCCTCCAGCGGAAGCTGAAGGCCGAGCTGAGGCGCGGTGAGGTCGAGATCACCGTCGTCACACCCGACCCCTACATGACCTACCAGCCCTTCCTGCCCGAGGCGGCCGCGGGCTCGATCTCACCCCGCCACGTCGTCGTGCCGCTGCGCCGCGTCCTCGGCCACTGCCACGTGGTCATCGGCGAGGCCACCTCCATCGACCACGCCGCGCGCACCGCCACCGTCACCACCCTCGCCTCCGCCGACGCGGGCCGCGCCGAACTCCTCGGCTACGACGAACTGGTGCTCGCCCCCGGCTCGGTCGCCCGCGCCCTGCCCGTCCCCGGCCTCGCCGAGTACGGCATCGGCTTCAAGACCGTCGAGGAGGCCATCGGGCTGCGCAACCACGTCATCGAGCAGATGGACATCGCCTCCTCCACCCGCGACCCCGCGATCCGCGACGCCGCCCTCACCTTCGTCTTCGTCGGCGGCGGCTACGCGGGCGTCGAAGCCCTCGGCGAACTGGAGGACATGGCGCGCTACGCCGCCCGCTACTACCACAACGTCCGTGCCGAGGACATGAAATGGATCCTCGTGGAGGCGAGCGACCGCATCCTGCCCGAGGTCGGCGCCGACATGGGCCGCTACACCGTCACCCAGCTGCGCCGCCGCAACATCCAGGTGCTCCTCGGCACCCGCCTGGAGTCCTGCGCCGGCCGGGTCGCCGTGCTCAGCGACGGCCAGCGCTTCCCGACCCGTACGGTCGTCTGGACCGCCGGCGTCCGGCCGCACCCGCTGCTCGCCGCCACCGACCTGCCGCTCACCGACCGCGGCAGGCTGAGGTGCACCGCCCAGCTGACCGTCGAGGGCACCGCGCACGCCTGGGGGGCGGGCGACGCCGCGGCCGTCCCGGACGTCACCGCCGCCGAACCCGGCACCCTCACCGCGCCCAACGCCCAGCACGCCGTGCGCCAGGCCCGAGTCCTCGGCGACAACCTTGTCCACGCCCTGCGCGGCGAGCCCCTGGAGACCTACGCGCACGCGTACACCGGTTCCGTCGCCTCCCTCGGCCTGCACAAGGGCGTCGCGCAGGTCCGCGGGCGCCGGCTGAAGGGCTACCCTGCCTGGTTCATGCACCGCGTCTACCACCTCAGCAGGGTGCCCACCGTCAACCGCAAGGCCCGCGTGCTCGCCGAATGGATCCTCTCCGGACTGTTCAAACGGGAGATCGTCTCGCTCGGTTCACTCGAACACCCGCGCGCGGAGTTCGAACTCGCGGCCGGGGGAAAGCATCTTGACGACCCGAAGGGGTCGTCCTGACCGGAACCAGGAACTGCACCGCCCGCCCCACCGTCTGACGGATGTCGCCCGCCGCGGCCGGCTCCCTGCCAGACTGCCCCACGACATCGGACGGGCACCCGCCCGCCCTCGCACCCACGAGGCCTTCCCCACAGTGAACTTCACGCGCTGGAGCGCCCGGCTCCCCGGAACGCAGCGCCGCGCCGCCGCGCGGACCGAGACCCCGGTCCCATCGGACCGGCGAGGGGAAGGCTCCGTGCCCGCGGCCCGCGCCGGGGGCCCCGCCGGCGGCTCCGGCCCGGTGCCCGCCGTCGACGAACTGCCCGCCCGCGACGTCCTCGACCGCGTCCCGGCCCTCGTCGCCCTGGTGCACGGCCCCGACCACCGCGTCGCCTACGTCAACGACGCCTACACGACGGCGTTCGGCGCCCGCGACACCGGAGCCCCCGCCCGCGAGGCCCTGCCCGAACTCGCCGAACTGGGCCTGCTCCCGCTCCTCGACCAGGTGCTGCGCAGCGGCCGCCCCCGCACCCTGAAGTCCCGCCGCGCGGTCGACGGCCGCTCCTACACGTTCACCTGCACCCCCGTCGCCGAGGACGGCGGCGACGGCGCGGTCCTCGTCTTCGCCACCGACGTCACCGACCACGCGGAGGCCGCCGAACGGCTGCGCGCCAGCGAACGCCGCCAGCGCGAGACCGCCGTCACCCTCCAGCGCTCCCTGCTCCCGCAGGACCTGGAACAACCCGACGACCTGCGCATCGCCGCCACCTACCAGCCCGGCGGCACCGAGGCCGCGGTCGGCGGCGACTGGTACGACGTGATCACCCTCGGCGGCGGCCGCACCGCCCTCGTCATCGGCGACGTCATGGGCCGGGGCGTGCGCGCCGCCGCGGTCATGGGCCAGCTGCGCACCGGCGCGCGCGCCTACGCCCGCCTCGACCTGCCCCCGCACGAGGTGCTCCAGCTCCTCGACGGCCTCGCCACCGAGATCGACCCCAACCAGATCGCCACCTGCGTCTACGCCGTCCACGACCCGAACGAGGGCCGGCTGGTGTACGCCTCCGCCGGGCATCTGCCGATCCTGGTCCGCGACGAGAACGGCACGGTCTCCCGCGCCGACGAACCCACCGGCCCGCCGCTCGGCACCGGGGGCTGGATGCACTCCTCGGGCTCGATCGCGCTGGCCCCCGGCTCCACGGCGGTCCTCTACACCGACGGCCTGGTGGAGCGCAGGAACGAGGACCTGGACGAGGGCATCGCCGCCCTGGAACGCGCCCTGGCCGGTGCCACCGGCTCCCCCCAGGTCGTCTGCGACCGCCTGGTCCGCTCGGCCGGGGTCACCGCCGACCATGACGACGACGTGGCCGTCCTGGTCCTCCAGCACCCCGCGCGTACGGGCCCCGACGGGGAGCTGTTCCGCAACGCGGCCCTGGAACTCCTCGGCGGCGTCGAGGCCGCCCCGCGCGCCCGCGCCTTCGCCTCCGGCGTCCTCACCAGCTGGCGCTTCCCCGCCGAACTGCACGACCTCGGCGTCCTCGCCACCAGCGAGCTCGTCGCCAACAGCCTTCAGCACGGCACCCCGCCCATGCGCCTGAGGCTGCGCCGCACCGACCGCCGCCTCATCGTGGAGGTCACCGACGGCGACGACCACCTCCCGCGGCGCCGCCGCGCCGAGCCGGCCGACGAGTCCGGCCGGGGCATCGCCATCGTCGCCACCATCGCCTCCACCTGGGGCTGCCGCCGCACGCCGGACGGCGGGAAAGCGGTCTGGTGCGAGTTCCTGCTGCCCAAACCGAGACCCTGAGCAGCGATCACGGGTTGGCCTGCGCCCCACTTCCGGTGTTACAAGCACACCTATGGCAGACACGCGCAGCGCCGAAGGCCCCGAGGCGTACGACACCCACAGTGCCCCGGTCATGGCGCCCTTCGTGGCCGCGCTGCTGGACGCGGTGCACCCCGGTCCGGGCGAGGCCGTGCTCGACCTCGCCTGCGGCACCGGCTTCGCCGCCCGCGCGGCCGCCGCCCTGGTCGGACCCACGGGGCTGGTCCGAGGGGCCGACATCGACGAGGGCATGATCCGTGTCGCGCGCGCCCGCGGGCCCCGCATCGACTTCACCGCGACGCCCGCCGACCGCCTCCCCTACGACACCGCCACCTTCGACGCGGTCGTCTGCCAGCAGGGCGCCCAGTTCTTCCCCGACCTGGCCGCCGCGTTCACCGAGGCGGCCCGGGTCACCCGCCCCGGCGGCCGCTTCGCCGCCACCGTCTGGGCCCCGCTCGACCGCCAGCCCTACTTCCTCGCCCACGAGCGCGCCCTGCGGACCTACGCCCCCGACGCGCTGCCCTACTTCCTCCGGGCCTACGTCCGCACCGCCGAGGACCTCACGACTGCCCTGCGGACGGCCGGCTACCGCGACGTCACCCACCGCGAACTGACCTGCGACATCACCCTGCCGCCGTTGGACGAGTACGCCGAAGCCCACCTGAGAGCGCTGTGGGGCGGCCTGATCACGGAATCCGGCGGCGCACAGGCCCTCACCGGGGCCGCCCGCCTCGTCCGCGACCGACTGGCCGCCCACACCGCCCCCGACGGGACGGCGACGCTTCCCTTCACGGTGCTGCTGGTCACCGCCACCCGCTGAACGGCTCCTCGCGTCACGCCTCGGCGGGCACCGACTCCACGGGCGCGCCGCCCCGGCTGACCACGCGGCTGCCGCGCGCCGACCACGGCTGGTCCTGCACCGCGGTGAGCCGCCGCCCGAGCCGCAGCGCCAGATACGTGATGCCCAGCGAGAACAGCACGAAGGTCACGATGTACGGCGCGTGCAGCGAGGCCCCGAGGGGACCGCCCACCGCCGGACCGACGGCCAGCGCCAGCTGCTTGACCAGCGCGAACGCCGAGTTGTACTGACCGGCGAGACCCTCCGGCGCCAGATCGGCGACCAGCGGGGCGACCGTCGGCGACAGCATCGCCTCACCGAGACCGAACAGCGCGTACGTCGACACGAACGCGGCCGTCGCCATCTCCTGGCTGCCGTGCCCGAGCCCCGCGTATCCCGCGGCCAGCCACGCCACCGCCCAGACCAGGCCCACCAGGGCGATCACCCGGGTACGCCGGGCGCGCTCCACGAACTTCAGCACGGCGAACTGGGCGACCACGATCATCAGCGTGTTCGCGGCCAGGGCCGTACCCAGCGTGGACGTGGATATCCCGGCCGCCTCCACGCCGTACGCGCTGAGACCCGACTCGAACTGGCCGTAGCAGGCGAAGAACAGCACGAAGCCCAGCACGCACAGCTGCACCATCGCCCGATTGCCCAGCAGCCGCTTCCAGCTGCCCTTCGCGGACGCGGGCGCGGCCTCCAGACGGGGGGAGTGCGGAATCCGCACGGTGGCCATCACGGCGACCAGCAGCAGGAACATCGCCGCCTCGATCGCGAACAGCAGGGTGAACGACGACACGCGCGTGGTGTCGACCAGGCGGCCGCCGATGAGGCCGCCGATGCCGAGGCCCAGGTTCTGCAGGAAGAACTGCATCGCGAACGCCCGCGACCGGGTGTCGGCGCTGGAGCAGTCCACGATCATCGTGGCCAGCGCCGGCTGCATCACGGCCTGCCCGGCACCGAGCACCGCGGCGGCGGGCAGGACGGACCACGCGCTGCCCGCGAGCCCCAGGCTCAGCGCGCCGAGCGCGGCGGTGACCAGGGCGGCGAGCAGGACCGGCAGCGGGCCGCGCCGCACGATCGCCCGGCCGGCGAGCGGCAGCACGATCAGCGCGGCCACGGCGAACACGGTGAGCACGAGTCCCGCCGTCATGGCCCCCAGGCCCCGGACCTGCGCCACGTAGACGTACAGGTACGGAACCGTGAAGCCGAGCCCGAATGCGCTGAGTGCGTTGCCCACGTGGATCCGGCGCATCGCCGCGCCCATCGCCCTGGTCACGTTCACCTCTCTCACTAGTTAGGAGTGAAGACTTCAAAGCTAAAGTTCGAAGCTAAAGAGTACACAGTGAAGGACTTCAAGGCAAAGCGGGTGCGTGCCATACTCGGCCCATGGCCGACACCGCCGGCGTCACCGAGCCGACCCTCGAAGAGCAGATCGCCGCCTACCAGCGCGAGTTCCAGGACCTCGACCCGCAGGTCGAGAAGATCGTGTCGGCCCTGTCCCGGCTCAACCGCCGGATGAACGTGGCGTACGGCCGCCAGACCGCCGCCCTCGGCATCAGCAACGCCGAGTGGGAGGTGCTCAAGGCGCTGGTCCTCTCCGGCGCCCCGTACCGGATGGGTCCCGGCGACCTCGCCAAGCGCCTCGGCCTCACCCCGGCCGCCATGACCCACCGGATCGACCGCATGGTCGCCGAGGGCCTGGTCACCCGGGAGCGCGACGAGTCCAACCGGGTGCGGGTCATCATCGAGCTGACGCCCGAGGGCCGGGAGAAGTGGCTGGAGGCCATGCGCCTCGCGACCGTCTTCGAGGAGGACCTGCTCCAGGACCTGACCCCGGCCGAGCGCTCGGTGCTCGGGGAGGTCCTCACCACGCTGCTGCGCAGGGTGGAGCACGCCCAGCCGGACGCCGGCGGCCGCCTCAGCGACCTCGACTGACGCCCTCGAAAAGATCTTGACAGGCACGGTTGACACACCTCTGCCGGTTCCGTAGAGTTCTTCGGGTTGCCGCGGAGCCGTAACGTCTTCGCGGTGGCACCTCAGCCGCTTCGAGCGGCACCCCTCACACCACAAGCACGATCTCCCTCTCGGGTTGATTTCGGCGTGCCCGAATTCAATTCGAAAAGGGATTCGGCGGACCGATTGGGAATCGCCGGACGCATCCGCTAAGGTTTGAGACGTCGGAACGGCCCAACGGTCGGGAAGGCAAACCCCCCTGACTGGGAGTCAGACGCCGAAAGGATCTGATAGAGTCGGAACCGCCGGAAAGGGAAACGCGAAAGCGGGAACCTGGAAAGCGCCGAGGAAATCGGATCGGAAAGATCTGATAGAGTCGGAAACACCGAAGGGAAGCCCGGAGGAAAGCCCGAGAGGGTGAGTACAAAGGAAGCGACCGTTCCTTGAGAACTCAACAGCGTGCCAAA
>NZ_BSSM01000031.1 GCF_030269125.1 Streptomyces hygroscopicus subsp. hygroscopicus
AGGGCGACGGCGTTCACCACGCCATGCTCGGCATCTCCCGCCTCCACAACCTCACCCTCGCAGGTTGAGCGACGAACGCCACAGGTCAGCAAGCAGATCCAAGGTCAATTACGGGACATCGCTTAGGTTCGCCCGACAGCTTGCCGCTCACAACTTCTTCCAGGAGAAAGTGGCTGCTAGTAATTCCCGTAAGGCATACTTCGATATTGCAGTCAAGGTGCTGGCGCTCGAATCCGAGGGCTTCGAAATGCGCCTGCGCTATGAGGACTTGAAGGAATTCGCCGAGTCTCACGTTGCGTTTTCTGAAAATTCACCGATCGCAGGCCGCCTGTCTGGAACACTTGACTACTTGGACCGCGTGTTTGCGGGCAAAAGCACCTTCCTACGGAATCGGAGCACCATTCAGTCCCTGATCACGCTCGCCGCGAATATTGTCGATACGGGACGCGCTAATGGCACGGAGGAGCGTTTCAGAGGATTCGTCGAAAAATTCGGTGCGGAGCTAGCTCATCAAAACGAGCTAGGGACTCGTGCAACGGATGGCTCTTACCTGGATTATCAGCGCACGTTGTCTGCGAATGTGAAAGCCGGGCCGCGGATCCGTCACGAAATCCTGATGCGTAAGCTGCTTCTATCCGACCCGTCATGGATTGATATCTTTGGCACCCAAGAAGGTGTTTCAGGGGTTCGGGAAGAGATCGATCGACTCGGGCAGCGTGTCGCATCTCTGGTATCGCTCAGAAACGAGGAGCATTCAGCGAAGACAGGGAAGGACTTCATTAAGCTGACCAATAGGACGGTGGCGGCTCTTTCAGGAATTCGTGAGCCAGTAGAGAACTTCGAAGGCTACTCGAAGATGATCGGTGACCTGTACTTCACGCTGCGGGAAGGACCTGGGCAACGCCTAGAGCAGATCCCCTCGTCGTTTGAGGACGTTAACCTCCTTCGGACAGGTCTCCAGCATGATGTAGATCACGGTAAAGCTGGCGATGTAGCAAAGAAGAGAGTCAAGATCGGCGCTGCATTCGCTAAGTATGCATCGGGGGATACGTCACCCCACGCGCTCGCTCCTGAGAGGTTCCAGTTTGTGCAGGCTGCGTTGCTCCAAGCTATTGTCGAAGATCTTGAAAAACTTTCATTTTGACATCACATCTCGACTGGTCTAACTGGAAGTGACCTATGCCTGAGCACGTCCTGCACCCGGGGCTGCAAGTCATAGATGCCCTTGCCAAGCTCGGTGAGTGTCTCGGCTATGAGGTGGAGCGAGAACGTCGCGTAGGCGGAAAAGGTGCAGCAGTCGATTTGGCGTGGTACGCCGCAGGCGACAGGTGGATGCCTCTGATGATATTTGAGGTAGAGAGCAAAGCCAGCTCCGGCATGGCAAACAATGCCATGAAAGTCCTGTCCCGAGACGTCGATGACTTCGTTAAACCGCTGTTCCTGTTTCATGTCGTACTTAAAGGAAGTGCAACTAATGAACGGATTGCCAACCTGCGTCGCCAGTGGGGCTCACACAACTACCGTGTCTACACGCTAGAGTTAGAGGGGGAAATTCAGCGTCTTGTAGTCGACGTCCTTTCGCAGCATCGACGCGTGACGAAGAGCATCGACTTGGAGAGCGTTAGCGCAACGCTCAATGGGGGTGCATGGGAAGCAGTTGACAAGCTTTCTGTACTTTCCAAGCTGCAGAGTCTCAAGTATTCTGCGAACTACCTGGGCGGACTCGCGCGCATTGGCTTGCGGAATCCTTCACTGGCACCCCTCTATATGGATTCCCTAGAGTGTATTCACATTGCTGGGCGCGATGTGGCCGGCCGATACGGGGGCTTCATCGGGGATTATATTCCTGGTCTGTTGGAGATCTCGATGCTCATATCCTGTGGGCGACTCCCTGACCGTCACGGGCCTGGGAAGCTGGAGGAGTGGCAGGAGAGGTCCGGTTACGGGATGCGCACCATCGGACCCTATTTTGGACTGAGCCGAGACTACGACTCCTTCGTGCTAGGCGTGGCTCCCTACGTCTACGGCATGGCTGGCATGCTGCTTCGAGAGCATCCGGAGTCTTATCGCTGGCTGACAAAAGATCTGCATTCGATTGTCATGCAGGAGTACCGTCAGCAAATGTGCGAACCGGCCACGCTTCCCGGTGCTGTCTGGCTTCTGCATATTTCTGCTAGTGGTCCGTCCCTTTTTCCCGCAGAAAATGGCGCTGATTCCGTTTTTGAGACTGTCTTCGAGTCTTCGCGTGCGCTGATAAATGGTGGCGGTGGAATCCCTGTCGAGATTCTAGACTCCCCGCCGGACTATGTGGACGTGCATGACGGACATGTCATGGGTGAGTGGCTGGGGCGTCTGGAAGGTGAGCGAATCGAAGTGCCGCACCTACGGAATTTCAATGAGCGCTACCTCGACGGCAATGATTGCGCGGAAATGGGACGCGAGTATGCCTTGAAATCGGCCATGGAAATGCTGATGGCAGATGATTGGCGCTGTAGGTCAGTAGACGTTTTTATCCGTGCGCTTCGAAAGTCACCTCGGTAAACGGGTGCGCGGCACAACGCGGTCGGCGGAACGGCTTTGGGGTGGCGCTGCTTTGGCGCGAGTGATCATGGCCCCGTAAGCTTCCGGCGCGTCGGGCAGTCTGTGGACCTGCCCGGTAAAGCACGACGTTGGGGCCATGATCTTCGAGGCTCGCGCCAAAGTGGCTCCGTAAAGCCGTGGAGCCGACCGCCCCAGCCACGACGTACCCCTTCTCTGGCATCAGGTGGCTGCATGCTCTGAGCGCGGCACGGGCGCCGGCCGGGCTGGAGCGGGACGGAGGCAGGAGCGCAGGCCCGGCCGGGGGCCGGGCCGCGCGCGGCGAGCGGAGCGAGCCGCCTTGAACCCGTAAAGAAGGTTGTAACTCAGTCGTCGGCAGGGATGCGCCACAAGGGCGCCGCGTACTGTTCTGGGCAGCTGCTGATGAGGAGTTGGCGCAGCTCACCGCGGTGAGAGCCGCTGAGGTTCAGGGCCTCGGTGATGTGGCGGAAGGTGGTGTGGGTGACTCCGCGGGCTCGGGCCTCACGCTGGAACTGGTCGAGCCGGGACAGTACGTCGTCGGGGTCGAGCTTCGTCGGTGGCTGCTCGGTGAGCCATGCCGCCTTGTTGCGTTCATAGTCGATTTCTGAGAAGCCGCAGATCTCGCGACTGCACGCCTCGGCCTCGTCCAGGGCGGCCGTCGTCATGATGGCGCGGGCCAGGTTGTTGCGGCTCACGGCTTCGTCCAAGTCGACTTCGTGGACCGTAGGCCCCTCGTCGGTGAGGGGTACGGCGAAGCCGGCGTCCCGGATTTCGCAGATGCCGCGGGCTCCTCGGGCCGTCGCCGCGAGCATCGCTGTGGCCTCTGAGGGGTGCCACTCCAGGATGCTGCCGACCGACTCTACGTCCCGCGCCGTGAAGCTGAGCACGAGGGGGCCGAAAAGGGGGCGCAGGTCATCGGGTGAGACTTCACCGTCCAGTCCCGGGCCTGCCACCAGCAGGCGGATGGGGGCGTTGACCTGACAGCACGCGGCGAGGGTGAGGGCGTCGGCGAGCGGGCTCTTGAGCGTGGGCTCGTCGCCGTGGGCGAGGATGTCGCCGCCTACGTCCAGCAGATCGATTGACGCGGGGGCCAGGTGGTCGACCAGCTCTTCGAGCTGGCGTGTGACGCCCTCGGCGCCGTGGTGGGGGTCGAGCAGGACAAAGGTGTGCGAGAGCTCTGCCGCGAGTCGGGGGAGTGTGGAGCCTGCCGGTGCGATCGGCTCGGCCGTGGCCGGCACCGACCAGACGGAGCGAGTGACCGGCTCGAGCCCCGTGAAGTTGTCCGCTCCTCGCGGGCCCGGGATCGGGTCGATCAGGAGACGGTCCCAGGCGTAGGTGAGGATCACCGCCTGGTCGTCGTCGCCGTACAGGGCGGCGTGAAGCATTGCGGCGGCGACTGCGTCGCCACCTCCTCCTGCTGCGACGATCAACCGCGTCATGTGCTCAACATTACGGGCTGAGGGCCTAGCCACTCACCCTATAGTGGCCAGAGGCCATAGCCACTTGGACGAGGAGGGCACATGCCGCAGATCGAGGAGGCTCAACCGAAGTGTCTCCAGATCGCCCACTACATCCGCGATCAGATCCTTCGAGGCGACCTACGGGCAGGGGACGAGGTTCCCTCGGAACGGCAGCTGGCGGCCGACTGGAAGGTGTCCCGGCCCACGGCGGCCCGGTCGCTGGAGGCGTTGAGTCATCAGGGGCTCGTCGAGAAGCGCCAGGGTTCGGGTACCTACGTGCGTAGTCTCGAAGTGAACCGGCGGGCGCGGGAGTTGTACGGCCGTGCGCGTCAGACCGGGAAGATCTACACACCCGGCGAGTACGCGGTCATCACGTCCGCCGGCTGGATGGACGCGCCCGATCACGTCGCCGAGGCCCTGGGGCTGACGAGGGACCGTCGGGCAGTGCACCGCCGGCGGGTGACCAACAACCAGGACGGTCCCATCACGCTGTCCACCTCGTGGTTCGCGCCTGACGTCGGTCAGCGTGCGCCCAAGCTCATGGAGCCTGAGCGCATTCAGGAGGGAACGCTGATGTACGTCGAGACGATGACAGGGCGCAAGGGCAGTTACGCCGAGGACCGTATGTGCGCTCGGACTGCCACCGACGAGGAGGCTTCGGACCTGCAACTGGACGCTGGTTCGGCTGTGTTGGTCGTCCACCATGTGGTCTATGACCTCCAGGACCGGCCGCTGGAGTTCGCCGAGGCCACCTACCCGCCGCGCCGCTGGGCGTTCGAGCAGGGTTACCCCCTCACCTGATTGCAGGTCACTTCGCACGAACGGCTTGCGCGGCCAAAGTGGCTAATGCCACCATCCAGTAAGTGGCTAAGGCCACTTACGGAAAGGGGGCACGGCGTGACGAGTCAGCGGCCGGATCAGGGCACGCGCTTAGCTTGCCGGGGATGCCGGGGGCGCGGCTGGAAACGCGTCGGTTCGCGCACGGCGGTGGCTGTGGCCACGGCCGATGACCGGACTCGTGCCACATCGAAGCGGCGCTGCCTCGACTGCGATGGCAGCGGCAAGGAGTGAGCGCGGATGACCTACATGCTCGACCGCTATCCCTGTGAGGACTCGCCGCGGCTGGGGGCGATGTCCTTGCAGTCGACTCCGGAGTCCGTACCCAGGGCTCGGCGCTGGTTCCGCAAGTTCATCGCCCCGTACAACCCGCTCTGCTCGGTGGACGACTGCACGCTGATGATCTCGGAGCTGGTGACCAACGCGATCCGCTACGGACGGTCGGACGAGGAGTGGCTCGTACGTGTGGAGTGGTTCCGGCAGGGGGCCTCGCTGCGGGTGGAGGTGCACAACCCCGGATTCCCGGCGAATGTGCGTCTCCGCCGGCCGGACGCGGACGACGCGCACGGGCGCGGCCTGCTCCTGGTCGACTCCATCGCCGAGTCCTGGCACTCCGGACCGAGCCGCTTCGGAGGAACGGTCGTCTCCTTCGTGATGGCCGATGCCTGGCCTTCATGAGCCAGACCTGCCCCACTTCTACTGCCGCACGGACATAGTCGCTAGTCTGGTTGACTGGTTGACTTGGCCAATCTCGACAGGCGGCGGCGTTCATGGCGTATGAAGTGGAGGCACCCAAGTACGTGCGCCTCGCGCAGACGATCCAACGTCGTATCGAGGACGGCACGTACGCGCCTGGCACACGGGTTCCCAGTGAGAATCAATTGGTGCAGGCGTTCGGGATGTCTCGTCCCACGGTCGTGCGAGCGCTGGAGCTGCTGAAGCGGGACGGCTGGCTGGAGTCCCGGCAGGGCTACGGGACGATCGTGCGCGGACGTCCCGCGGTCGTCGAGAGTAAGGATCGGCGCGGTCTCGACGCCCTGACGCGCGACGAGTCGCAGACCCATGGGCGCCTGGTCGACGTCGGTGAAGTGGCAGTCCCGCCGCGTGTGGCCTCGGCTCTTGGGCTGCCCAAGAGTGCCAAGGTGCTCCGTCGTCGGCTCCTGGTCGAAGAGGGCGGCGAAGCGGTCGAGCTGGTCTCGTCGTATTTCCCCGCCGGCCTGGTCGACGGGACCGATCTGGCCGGCGGTGACACGTTGGCGTCCGGCGTGCGGGAGCACCTGGAGACGCGTAAGAAGGTTCGCTTCGACCATGTCACGGAGCGGGTGTCCGCCCGGCTGCCCGACGCTGCCGAAGCTGAGTTGCTGGGACTCCCGGACGGCGTCCCCGTCCTGAGCGTCCTTGTCATCGCCTGCGATGCCTCCGGCCAGGCACTGCAGGTCTCTGACGTGCTCCTGCCTGCCGATGGGCAGGAACTGGAAAACACCTACCGCTTGAACTGAGCTGCCTGACGGCCCCTCAATTCGCCCTCACAATCAGCTTGACAAGTCAACTTGGCATCCCTAACTTCGAACTTGCTAAGTCAACTTGTCAGGTGGCAGTTGACCGACTCAGAAGGAGACACCTCTGTGCGTGTGATCCGCGTTGACGCCTCGACCGCAACGATCCTGCTGACCGAAGCGCCGGCACCGAAGGTGCGTGACCGGCAGACCGGTGAAATCGCCAAGGACGCCGTGAGTGGTGAGGCCCTGATGACCGTCGGCGTCGTCTACATCGACGAGGGCGAGTCGTCGCTGATCCAGGTCACCATCCCCGCAAGCGGGGTGTCGGAGGGGCTGACCGTCGGCGCTCCGGTCGCCCTGCCGGGGTTGGTGGCCCGGCCCTGGGAAAGCGTGTTCAACGGGCAGCAGCGGCACGGCATCGCCTACCGGGCCACTGCCGTTGCCCCCGGTGCCTTCCCGATGGCTCAGGCGGGCTGATCGTCGTGACGGACGTGGTGACGGTGGCCGAGCTGGGTGGGTCGCTCGCCGCGATAGGCGGTGCGGCCTACGTCCGGCACGCTCACCCTGCGGCGTACTGGTCCACGGTCGGGCTGCCGCTGTCGGTGGCCCGCCTGCTGGCCTCGTACTCCTCGACCATGAATGCCTGCGGCCTGACCGTCGAGCCGCCGCGGTGGCGGGCCCTGGCCGTCCGGGCCACCACCCGGCGGGAGATCCGGCCGGTCCCGCCCCGCCGGGGGCTCATCCGGCCCACATCGACCGGCCTGCGCATGCGACTGCGCCTGGCTCCCGGACAGGAGCCGGCGGACGTGGCGGCCTCGGCCGAACGGCTTCGGCACGCCTGGGGCGTCCACGCCGTGCACGTCCGGGACATCAAGCCCGGAGTCGTCGAACTGAGGCTCGTCGGCTTTGACGTCCTCCGGAAGGTACGGATGCCCCGCGGCCGTACAGGCCCAGGACTGCTCCAAGTGCCGGTGGCCCTGCGGGAGGACGCGACTCCGTACGTCCGTGACTACCGCGCCGTACCGCATGAACTGGTCCTCGGCGCCACGCTCTCGGGCAAGTCCATGTACCTGCGGAACCTGCTCGCCGGACTGGCCACTCAGCCGGTCGTCCTGGTCGGCATCGACTGCAAGCGCGGTGTCGAACTGGCGCCGTTCGCCGCCCGACTGTCGGCGCTGGCGACCGACCCTGACCAGGCGGCCGAGCTGCTGCCGGTGCTCGTGAAGGAAATGGAGGACCGATACGACCTGATCAAGGCCCGGCAGGGCATCGCCCCGGGCACCCCGGACGAACTGATCACCTCCGACATCTGGGGACTGCCAGACACTGACCGTCCGGCGCCCATCGTGCTGTTCGTCGACGAGGTGGCAGAACTCTTCCTCGTCGCCACGCGGAAGGAAGAGGAACGGCGCGACGAGATGGTGACCCATCTCATCCGTCTCGCCCAACTCGGCCGCGCGGCCGGTATCTACCTGGAGGTCTGCGGACAGCGCTTCGGCGCCGAGCTGGGCAAGGGCGCGACCATGCTCCGCGCACAGCTCACCGGCCGCGTCTGCCACCGGGTCAATGATGAGGCGTCGGCCAAGATGGCGCTCGGGGACATCGCGCCGGAAGCCGTCTGGGCCGTGTGCTCGATCGCCTCCGAGCGGCCCGGCCTGGCCGTCGTCGGCGACACCTCAGGCGGCTGGTCCCGTATCCGCACCCCGAACCTTTCCCTCGCCGACGCTGCGGCCACCTGCCGCGCTGCAGCACACTGCGCCCCCGACGTACCGGCCCTCTCGCCCTTCCGGCCCTCCTCACCGCCCGTGCAACTGGGGAAGTCCGCCGAATCGCCGAGTTGCCCTCATCCGGTCACCGAGTAACCACACTTCCACCTCCATGGCCGGCGCGGCCGTCACGCGCCAAGTCCTTACCCCGTCATGCCCAACGGAAGGAAGCACCGCCATGTGCCCCGACTGCGAGGACTTCACCCGGACCGTCTTCTTACTGGGCCAACTCGCCCTCTACGCCGAAGCGTCGGATGCCGACGAGGAGTTCGTCGAAGCCGTGGCTCCGTCCCTGGCCGTGTCCCTTCCGGAGCCGCCGCCCGGCGTCTTGCCGCTCGGCTATGACCCCGACGGCGGCCCGAACTACCCCAGCGAGTCGTCCTGATGGCTCGGCCCGCCGCTCTCCGCGTGGACGCGGTCCTGGTCCAAGCCGTCATCGCCGGGGCCCTGTCCTTCGCCCACCTGCACGACCTCGCCGCCGCTGCGGGACAGTCCGGGTGGAAGGCGTGGGCCTACCCCGTCTCCGTCGACCTGCTCCTCGTCGCCGCCTGGCACCGACTCCGCAACGGCGGATCGAAGTCGGCCGCTTGGTGCTGGTTCGTCATCGCCCTGACTGCCTCCCTCGGCGCGAACGTCGCGACCGCCGGCCTCCTCGACCTGGACGACGTACCGCCCTGGCTGCGCATCCTCGTCGCCGGATGGCCCGCGGTCGCCTTCCTCGGCGGAACCCTGCTCGCTCACGGCTCACGCACACAGGCACCTGAGCCGTCACCGGAACCGGTCCCGGTGGACAACGGCGACCCCAGGGCTTCGGACTCGGCTCCCAAGTTGCCCCCGGCCTCCGTCTCCGCCCCTGCTCCCGCGCCCGTTCCCCCTGCACTCGTCGCTCTCGCTCGCAAGGTGGCCGACGAACACCGGGCCCGGACCGGGACAGCCATCGACACCTCGACCCTGCGGGCCCGCCTCGGCGTACCGCTCCCGCTCGCCGAAGCCATCACCACCCACCACCTCACCTGACCCGGAGGACATCCCACCGTGCGTCCGTCCACGCTCCGCACGCTCAACCGCGCCGCCGAGCTGACCCGTCAGAACCGCCTCACCGAAGCAATGCTCATCGCCGAACCCGTGATCCTCACCGCCGACGAGTACGAGGGCGAGGAGATCCGGCGGTGGCTGCTCGACCACGTCACCGACTTCACCGGCGAGAACCACCAGGACGTCAAGGAGCTGCCCTGATGCCCGCGAACCCGCGCTTTCGCCGCGTCGTCCGCATCGGCCCCGTGCAGGTCGCCACGTACTACGACGGCCGGGGCCGCGAGAAGCACACCGCGGCCTGCACCGCCCCGCGCTGTGGCTTCTCCTCCGACTACGACAGCCGCAGCGCCGCTGAACTCGCCGCCCGTACCCACCGCTGTGGCGTCCGCTGAGGGAGCTTCCGTGACCGTCTCGCTGCCGCTCGTCCTGGTCCTGGGCCTCATCGCCTGGGGCGCGATCAAGTTCCTCGGCGTCCGCGTCTGGATCGTCGTCGTGATCGCGCTGTTCGGCTTCCTGCTCTCGAAGACCTTTCTCGCCCCGGCCATCGACTCCGGCACCCGCTCCGGTGTCGACGTCGTTAACGGCACCCACCACTGACAAGGAGATACGCCGTGCTCCGCCCCAAGCTGCCCGACGTCCCGACCCTGCCCACGTCGAACACCGTCAGCCCCCAGCACACCCACGCCCCGGCGCCCTCGGCCGGCCGCACCCCCGCCCCCTGGGTGGGCGCAGTCGCCGCGGTGGCCGTTGTCGGCGTCGTGCTCACCGCGCTCCTGGCGGCGGTGGCCGTCTCGGCCGTGTCCGTGGCCATCGCCGCCGTGGTGCTGCGCTCCCTCGTCAACGGCGCGCACAAGCGCTGACCGGCCGCCGGGGCGGCAACAAGCCGCCAAGCATCCCGCCACCCCGGGGCCGCCCCTCCCGACCACTGATACAGCCGAAAGGAACTCCCATCATCACCCGGCAGACTCCGCCCCCGCTGGCGGAACTCTCCATGCTGGCCTCGCTGGGCAACCTGCCCGAGCTGGCCCGCCAACTGTCCGGCCTGGGCGGCTGCACCCGCCCCGTACGACTCGACGGCCACCGCACCGAATACGAGATCGACACCACGACCGGCGAAATCGGCCGCACCCTGCACCACCTGGACTCCGCCGCCCTCCCGGCCGGCCAGCTCCTCGTCCGCTGCAACAACCGCCGGGCAACCCGGTGCGCGGCCTGCGCCGAGACCTACCGACGCGACACCTACCACCTGATCACCGCCGGCCTGCGCGGCGGCAAGGGCACCCCGGAACGGGTCGCCACACACCCGCGCATCTTCGCCACCTTCACCGCCCCCAGCTTCGGCCCGGTCCACAACCGGCCCTCCAGCGGTCGCCGCTGCCGCTGCGGCATCCGCCATGACGACCAGGACCCTGCGCTGGGCACGCCCCTCGACCCGGACACCTACGACTACGAGGCGGCTGTGCTCTGGAACGCGCACGCCGGTGCCCTCTGGCAGCGCTTCTCGATCTACCTTCGCCGGGAGGTCGCCAAGCGTGCCGGCCTGACCCAACGGGCCTTCCGCGACCATGCGCGCGTCTCCTTCGCGAAGGTGGCCGAGTACCAGAAGCGTGGCGCCGTCCATTTCCACGCGGTCATCCGCCTCGACGGTCCGGAGGGCGGAGCGACGGCACCCCCGGCCTGGGCGACGGCCGAGCTGCTGACCGACGCCATCCGCGCTGCCGCCGCTGCCGCCCGGGTCGACGGCCCGGCGGTCGACGGCCGGTCGCACGCCTTCGTCTTCGGCCGCCAACTCGACGTCCGCCCGATCCGCTCGGCCGACTTCGGCGGCGGCCAGGACCTGACCGAACGGGCCGTGGCGTCGTACGTCGCCAAGTACGCCACCAAAGGCGCCGAGACGGCGACCGGCACTCTTGACCGGCCGCTGCGCTTCCTCGCTGAGCTGGCGCAAGCGCGGATCACCGAACACGCCCGGCGTATGATCCGCACCGCCTGGACCCTGGGCGCTCGTCCCGAGCTGGCGGACCTCCGCCTGCGGGCATGGGCCCACATGCTCGGCTTCCGCGGCCACTTTTCCACCAAGTCCCGCCGCTACTCCACCACGCTCGGCGCCCTCCGCGACGCGCGCGCCGACTGGCGCCGCGCCCAAGCGACTCCGCTCGTCCCGCAGGACGGCGAAACCACGCTCGTCCTCGCGCACTGGGTCTTTGCCGGCACCGGTCTGGCCCGCGCCGAAGCCTGGCTTGCCGCATCCCTCGAACCCGCTCCCGGAACGGAAGGAGAGCCGACATGGACGCCCGCCGCGACGAACTGATGACTGTTCGCCAAGTCCTGGACGAGCTGGGTGGCGTTTCTCGACGGACGTTCTACCGCTGGCGCGAACTGGGACAGGGGCCGGCCGCATTCAAGCTCCCCAACGGTGAGCTTCGGGTCTGGCGCAGTGATTTCACCTCGTGGCTACGGCAATTGGAGGAGGCGGCGTGAAGTCTCTCGACGTCAAGGTCTGGGGCGTACGCAAGCGGGACACCAAGACGCCCTCGTACGGCGTCCGCTGGTCCGTGGCGGGCAACGTCTTCTCTGACTCGTTCCGTACCAAGGCGCTCGCTGATCACTACCGAGCGAAGCTCATGAGTGCCATGCGGGGCGGCGAAGAGTTCGACACGGAGACTGGTCTTCCGGCCTCGATGGAAGAGAAGAAGTCGCCATTGTCCTGGTACGACTTCGCCCTCAGGTATCTCGCAATGAAGTGGCCGCACGCTGCACCCAATACGCGAGACGGCATCAACGAATCTCTGACCAGCGTGACCATGGAACTGCTCGCGGAGCGCGCAGGGCGGCCGTCCGACGAGGAGATCCGCAAGGCCTTACGCAATTGGGCCTTCGTTCTGCCAGGGCCCGACGACCGGGAAGTCCCGGACAACGTCCGGAACGTTCTGCACTGGGTGGCGAACGCTTCCCGGCCGCTCGCAGACCTCGCTGAACCGGCAACGGCTCGCGCGGTGCTCGACGGGCTGAAGCTCAAGCTCGACGGCACCGCGGCAGCTGCCGAGACCGTGCGGCGGAAGCGGCGGACCCTCGTCAACGCTGCGAACTACGCGATCGACCTGGGGGAGCTGCGAGAGAATCCGATCACGGCGGTTCGTTGGCAGAAGCCGAAGGTCTCGAACCAGGTCGATCCGCGTGTTGTCGCCAACCCGGAACAGGCCCGCAATCTCCTGGCGGCAGTGTCCTACGTCGGCGGCTACCGGCGTGCTCGCGGTCGGCGTCTCGTCGGGCTGTTCGCGGCGATGTACTTCGGTGGCCTCCGGCCCGCTGAGGCGGTCGGCCTGGTCGAGACTGACCTCGTCCTCCCTGAGCAGGGCTGGGGATCGGCGCTGCTCCACCGGACCCGTCCTTCGGTCGGCAAGCAGTGGACGGACTCGGGGGAGACCCACGACGACCGCGGGCTCAAGAATCGACCGACTGAGGACGTTCGGCGTGTGCCCATCCCGCCCCAGCTCGTCACCGTGCTGCGCGAGCACCTGGCCACGTTCGGCACGGCGGAAGACGGGCGGCTCTTCTTCAGCGAGAAGGGCTCGGTCGTCCCGTCCTCGACCTACTACCGCGTGTGGCAGGAGGCTCGACTCCTGGCGCTCCCGCCGGCCGTCGCAGCCTCGCCGCTCGCGAGCAGGCCGTACGACCTTCGGCACTCGGCGCTGTCGACGTGGCTCAATGCCGGAGTGGATCCCACCGAGGTTGCCGAGCGCGCGGGCAACAGTGTTGAGGTCCTGTTGACCCGCTACGCGAAGTGCCTCGACGGACGGCAGGACGTCGCCAACCGGCGCATCGAGGATTTGCTTCGTGAGTACGAATGACGGTCACCTGTACCTGCCCGAGACCCCTGACGTCCTGTCCAGCAGGGTGGCGGCTCGATGAGCACTTGGGGAGCGCTGCGACGACTATCCGGGCGAAGCTGATAACAGGAACCCGCACTACCCCCTCGCCGGCTTGCATCTCGGACACGGGGACAGGTTGGCACGCAGGGCTCGGTAAAGGGTGATCTGGTCCGGGTTATTAGTGGGGCTGCAGGGCTCATTTAGGCCCAAGTGGTAGATGGTGCCTCGCCCATGCGGGCCACTGGGCCTATCCCACCACTGCGACGCGACCACCTGCGTGTCGAGTTGATTCAACTCCTGCTTTACCTTTGCAAGTTCGGCCAGAAGTTGCTGCTGTCGGGCATTGAGGCGGATACGCGCGGCAGTCTCGGTTTCCATCAGTCGTTCGGTCCCTTCATCGTGGTCCGCTCACGCATGTAGCGTTTTGGGCCTGAACGTATACCCGGAACATGACCGTCCGGCAGATTGTGGTGTGACTGAGTACTGACCGCCCGTTCCGCACCCAATGGGCCCGTAAGCGAGTCGTGCCGCCCGCTCTGGGCCTCGTGTTCAACATGGGCGCGGGCAGCGCTGACACCGACGGAACAACGGTGTCGGTCAGCATCCTTTGGTGTAGGGGTAGCGCGAGCAGTACCCGCCTGACGGAGGCTGAGGCGGGTCGTCGAGACCGGCCAACCATGTGGCGAATATCAGCGCGCCCATCCACAGTGACAGACAGGCACACACACGCATCGAAAGCGGAAGCGCATCCCACCGCTGGCGCCGCGTGCTCACCTTCCGTCGATGCTCGACCCATCCCGGGGCGGCCTGGCTCCCTCTCTTGCGCCCAAGGTCGGCCTGGTCCGCGAGCCGCCACCCTTCCCGATCCCGCGCGCGTTCTGCCTTCTCCCTGGCTCGTTCTACCTTCTCCTTGGCCCGCTCCCGTTCCCTTTCCCGATCTTCGGGGGTGCGCCACCTCTGGACTATTCCACCGGGCATCTGTCTGCTTACGCCCGCTGGCGGATGCCCGGCCGAACGTGCGTGCCTGCGTACGGCTGCACCGGTCGTTTCCCCCTCGTTCTGGGGTGCCGGTTTGCCGCACTTCTCACACGTCCATGTGCCCATTCGTGATCCCCCTCGTCACGGCCCTGGTACTCATCCTGCGTGCAGGTCATGCGCGTGCGGTGCCGAGGGTAGCCAGTGCCGCCGGCCGCCCGCGTGAAGTAGCCGGTCTGGCCACTCTCGTCGGGCGCCCGGGTAGTGCTCCAGATGGTGGTGTGCGTGCGGGACCGCCTACCTCTGGGCCCGCGCGGCATGTCCGGACACACGACCGTTCCGCCCCGGTATCAGCGTGAGGCGGGGCAGAAGGTGGTGCGATAGGAGTGGCGAGGCGATCAGGCTTGGCCCGCAATGGATCGAGGTTCAAGGTCGTCGCAGTCGTAGGGTGTCACCTGCGGCGATGCTTCAAGATCCCGTCCACGCCTCGTCCACAGACCTCGACATACGCCCGCTCCGAGCGGCACACGCCTGCACAAACACAAAGACCCCGCACTCAGCGTTTCCGCTGGTCACGGGGTCTTTCGGCACCTCATACAGGGTGCCCCCGGCAGGATTCGAACCTGCGCACACGGCTCCGGAGGCCGTTGCTCTATCCCCTGAGCTACGGGGGCGTGTCGGTTGTGGAGCGTTGTGCTCGCTGCGACGGGTAGAACATTAGCAGGTCCGGCGGGGTGATCAGGAACCCGTTTCCGGGGAGGGGTCCCCTGTAGGGGGTGGAAGTGGGGAAAACCCGGACGCGGTGGCTCGGGCGGACCTACTCTCGAGTTGTGTCGGGCGCGTCGGGTCGGGTGCTTGTTGTCGACGACAACAAGGTCATCCGGCAGCTGATCAGGGTCAATCTCGAGCTGGAAGGGCTCGAGGTCGTGACCGCGGCCGATGGTGCCGAGTGTCTGGACGTGGTGCACCAAGTGCGGCCCGATCTCGTGACGCTCGACGTCGTCATGCCGCGGCTGGACGGGCTGCGCACCGCCGCCCGGCTCCGTGCCGATCCCCGGACGAACCATCTGCCCCTCGCCATCATCAGCGCCTGCACCCAGTACGAGGTCGAGACCGGCCTCGACGTCGGCGTCGACGCCTTCCTCTCCAAACCCTTCGAACCCGCCGAGCTCGTGCGCCTCGTCAAGCAGTTGATCCAGGGTCGAGCCGGGCGTGGGGGAGAGGGAGCGGGAGAGGGCGGGGCAGGGGGAGACGGAGGAGGGGGACACGGGGGAGATGGGGATCGTGGGGGAGACGATGACGACGGGCTGGCGGACGGGGTCGCCGGTGGGGTTTCCATCGGCTGAGTGGTCTCACCGCTTCCCACGGCCCCACCGCTTCCCACGGCCCGCCGGTCGGCCGGGCTCCGGGGTCCACGGGTTTCCCTTGGCGTGAGCGGTCTGGGTGCTCCGCGTCCCGCGTCGGTCGGTCCGCTCCGAAGGTGCGTTCGCGCCGGGTGGGCAAGCTCCCGTGTTCCGCGTCCCCGCGCCTGAGGGTCGGGCTCCGGTAGATGTGTCTGCGTCGGGTGGAAGCTCCCGTGTTCGGAGTCCCGCGCCGGGGGCCGGGCTCCAGTGGGTGTGTCCGCGTCGGGTCGGCAGGCCCCCGTGCTCCACGTCCCGCACCTCCAAGAGGCATGTCCGCGTCGAGTGAGCAAGCCCACGTGCTCCGCGTCCCGCGCCTGTCGTCAGGGCTTCCAGCGGGGCCGCGAGGCGGCGACGTAGCGTCCGCCGAACCACTCGCCCGTCTCACCAGGGAAACCTGCTCGCCTCCCCACCCCCCTCCTCCCCTACCCTTGTCCCGTGACCCCCGTCGAGCTGTCCCGCACCGTCCTGCACGCGGTGCGTCGTGCTGTGGACGAGGGGGAGCTGGACGTGGTGGTTCCCGAGCGGGTCGTCGTCACGGAGCCCGGGGGCGGGGGGTGCGGGGAGTACGCCACCAACGTCGCGCTCCAGCTCGCCCGCGCGGCCGGGAAGCCGCCGCTCGAGGTCGCCGGGATTCTGCGGCCCCGGCTCGTCGCGGCGGACGGTGTCGAGGACGTCGTCGTCACCGGGCCCGGGTTCCTCAACTTCCTGCTCGACCGGCGGGTCGATCCGCTCCAGGCGCTCGTCCGGGAGATCCGCGAGCGTGGTGAGCGGTACGGGCACGGGGACGCCCTCGCCGGACAGGTCGTCGCGTTGCGGGTGCCGTACGAGGTGCGGGCCGAGGTCGTCGCCGACGCCGTCGTACGGATCGTCGCCACTCAGGGTGGGCGGGCCACCGTGGAGCATGGTGAACCGGTCGGTCTGCGGCCCGTGCCCGCTCCCGAGGACCCCGCGCCGCTCGGGCCTGACGCCGCCCGCTGGGCCCTGCTCCACCCGGCCCCGCACGACCGGCCCCGCATCACCGCCGACCATCTCCTCCAGCGGGAGAGCAACCCGCTGTTCCGGGTGCGATACGCCCACGCGCGCGTCCGGTCCCTCAGCCGCAACGCCGCCCGCCTGGGCTTCACCGCCGAGCCGGGCCCCCTCGACGCCGACACCGGCCTCTTCGCGCCGGCCAATGCCGATCCCGGTCCCGGTCCCGGTCCCTTCGCCCCGGCCGGCGACGACCCCCGCCTCCTGGCCCCGGCCGGCGACGACACCGCCCTCCTCACCCCGGCCCCGGGCGCTAACCGCCCCCTCCCGGCGGACAGTGCCGGTCCCGCCGCCCTGGCCCCGGCCGGCGACGACACCGCCCTCCTCGCGCCCGCCAGCGAGTTCGTCCTCCTTGCGCCGGCCGGCGACGAGATCGCCCTCCGCGCCCAGGCCCCCGCCCCCCTCGCCCCGACCCGCACCCGCACCGCCACCGCCGTACTCCCCACCGCCGCACCCGCCACCGCCGCACCCCACCCCGGCGACACCCCCCGACGCCCCCCGGCTCCCCAC
>NZ_BSSM01000032.1 GCF_030269125.1 Streptomyces hygroscopicus subsp. hygroscopicus
GGTGGTTATAGCGTTAGGGAAACGCCCGGTTACATTCCGAACCCGGAAGCTAAGCCTTTCAGCGCCGATGGTACTGCAGGGGGGACCCTGTGGGAGAGTAGGACGCCGCCGAACAATTTTTGGGAAAACCCCCGCACCACTGGTGCGGGGGTTTTCTGCGTTCGGACGCAGTCAGGCCCTACCCTCGCCGGCGAATAAAAGACGGTATCCGACTCCACCGCCTGCGTCTCGGAGTACCTTCACGAACTAGGTGGCGAGGCATGAAAGGAACGCGTTCGGAGAATTTCCATGTCTGCTGCTTCAAAGTTCAGTGACGAGCCCTGGGTGTCAATGGATGCAATGATGGCGCCCCCTACTTCTTCGAGCCGCACTTTCTTGCGCCCCGGAGGACCCCAACCGTTCACCGACACGTTCCGTACGTCGGTGAACATGAGGAAGAACTCGAAGGCTTCTTGGCCTTCCTGGGTGGCGAACCCGAGGGTTACAGAGCACTGCCGCTCATCAAGATGTACGTAGAACAGGTCGTGGCTGCTCAATGCGGATGGTGTCGTCAGCGCGGCAAGCTCAGCGTCCATAGAAGGTCTTCTCGCAGGGATCGGGGATCGTCGAGTTTCGTTTGGCGTCCACCTTGCTGAGGAACAAGTGCGGACCGTCATCCGAGCCGTCCGGCCCTAGCCGGAAGCCACTCACGTGTCCGGCGAGTACGTCCGCGCTTGCAGTGAACTCCAGAAAGGTGCCGCCAGCCGCAGATGCCGTCACCCGGACCCTATGCTCATCGCCTGGCAGTGGCGCCATCGAAATCCGGGCTGTTACGGGCGGTTCCCACGCAGACAGCACCAGGTCGGCTACCGCTAGGAACCGGAGATGAACCTGAACCGTGTTGGCTCCCGCTGCAGTCCAGTCGTCCGGAAGGTGAAGCGGCGGCGCCGGCAGGTCGAGCCGTAGAGCCAGCTCTGGACCGCGCCAGTTGAGATTGACGGAGCGCAGGCGAACGGAGTTCAGCGCGGGGAGCTGCGGTCCGTAGAGAGGAGCCACGGTCCCTACGTTCCGCACAGAAAAGCTAGCGGTCATAGTAGTAGTGCTCCTCGCACCCGGGAATCTGGCCGTTTCGAGTGTCTTCGAATGGTCTCACATGGACGTGTGATGGCTGATAGCCCGGCTCACCCGGATTTTGGTGACCGAACCAGTGGTCCTGGAAGACGACCAGGTCGCGGCCGTTGGGGTGTTCGTACACTTCTTCGGTGTAGTACACAGGCTTGTGGTCGTCACCCATCAGTTGCTTCGAGCCCTGCCATTCCGGAGTGGTGGCGGGGACGTACTCGTTCACTTCGAGCGGCGGCGTTCCTTCAGGGATTCCGGCATCGCTCAATGCCTTCGCCTTTGCGTCAGAAAGATCTCGACCGAACGGTCCTGACTTCGGGCATACGTCAGGAGCTAGGCCCAGAGGGTCTGCCCAGGTGTGGGGGTTCCCCACATACGTTGCGGGGTTGGGCGCCGGCGCAAGCCCGAGTGGATCGAGTGTGAAATACCGGCCTGTTTCGGGGTCGTAGTGGCGGAAGTAGTTGTAGTGGAGGCCGGTTTCGGGGTCGTAGTACTGGCCGGGGAAGCGTAGTGGGGTGTAGGCCGTGGCGTTGGTGTTCCAGGCTGTTTTGCCCCAGAGGGTGCTGCGGGTGTGCCAGGCGATGTCGCCTTGTTCGTCGAGGAGTTCGTGGGGGGTGCCGACGAGGTCGGTGACGATGGCGAAGAAGCGGGAGTCGATTTCCTCCTGAGGGGCGTCGGCCGCGGTGATGCGTTCGGTCTGGGCGAGGGGGCGTAGGCCCTGGTGGTCCCAGGTGAGGGTGACCGGGTTGGGGAGCTGGGGGGAGGTTGTCGTCTGTTCGCAGAGGGTGGTGCCGTCCCAGGTGAAGGTGACCCGTTCCAGGATCGTCTCGCCGTCCGGTGCCAGGCGGAGTTTGGCGGTGCGGCGGCCGAGGGGGTCGTAGGTGTAGCGCCAGTGGGTGCCGTCCGGGGTGGTCACCGAGACGAGGCGGTCCTCGGCGTCCCATTGGTAGCGCCAGGTGTCCGGCTTGCGGGACAGGCGGGTCTTCTGGCGGAGGGTGACGCGGCCCAGGGCGTCGTGTTCGTAGCGGATGTTGCCGGCGCGCAGGATGCGGGTGCCTTCGTAGGTGCGGGGGCCGGTCGCTTCCGTGCCCGGGTGGCCGGTTGGCCAGGACGCCTGGGTCTGGTTGCCCGCCTCGTCGTAGGCATAGCGCTCGGTCCAGCCCGCCGCGTGGACCGCGGTGACCCTGCTGGTGGTGTCCAGGTCGAAGCGGCGGGGGCCCGAGAGGTGGTCGTCGATGCCGGTGAGGTTGCCGTCGGCGCGGTAGGTGTAGGACCGGTGCTGGAGCAGGGTGCCTGCCTGTCCCGTCACCTTCTGGCCTGTGAGGCGGCCCAGGGGGTCGTAGGTGTGGGTCAGGGTCGCCGTCTCGCCGATGTGGCGGGTGAGTTCGCGGCCGGCCTCGTCGTAGGTGAAGTCGATCGGGCGGCCCGATGCCGTCATGCCCGTGCGGCGGCCCGCCGCGTCGTAGGACCAGGTCGTCTCCGCCCCTGTCGGGGTGGTCCGGCCCGTGCGGCGGCCCAGTTCGTCGTACGTGTACGTCAGGGTCCGGCCGTCGACCGTCTCCGAGCGCAGGCGGCCGTGGCGGTCGCGCAGCAGCACGAGCGTGGTGCCGTCGGGGGCGGTCGCCTGGGCCGGCTGGTCGGTCAGGTCGTACGCGTAGGTCGTCACCTGGCCGGCGGCGTTCTTGCGGAGGACTTGGCCGATTTCGTTTCGCTCGAAAGAGATCGTCTCGCCGAGGGCGTTACGGCGGGAGGCCAGGCGGCCCGCCGGGTCGTATGCGTAGGTGAGGGTGCGGTTGTCGAAGTCCGTCTCCGACAACAGGCGGCCTGCCGCGTCGTACTCGTACTCCCAGGTCAGGCCCTGGGGGCTGGTGACCTTCGTCAGTCGTAGCTCTGCGTCGTGGGCGAACTCGTAGCGCACCCCGTCCGGGCCCGTGCGGGCCGTGAGGAGGTCGAAGTGGGTGTACTCGAAGTGCGAGACACCGCCCAGTGGGTCGGTGTGGGTGGTGCAGTTGCCCTCGCCGTCGTACGTCCACGTCTCCGTCGTACCGTCCGCAGCGGTACGACGCGTCAGGTGGCCCTCGACCGACCACTCCAGCAGCGTGGTCGCGCCGGTCGGGTCCGTGATCGTGGCCGGGCGGCCGAAGGCGTCCCGGGTGTAGCGGGTGACCGCGCCCAGGGGGTCCGTCACCGTCAGGGGGAGGCCCGCGCGGTCGCAGGTGATCGTCGTCGTGCTGCCCAGCGGGTCGGTCACCGACGTCGGGTGGCCGGCCTCGTTGTACGTGAAGTGGGTGGTCACGCCCGTCGGGTCGGTCACCGAAGTGCGGTTGCCCCGGGCGTCGAAGGTCTGCCGGACGGTCGTTCCGTCGGGGTTCACCAGCTTCACCGGCAGACCCAGGGAGTTGTACTCCGCCCTGGCCTCGCGGCCGTCCGGGCGGACGGCGGATGCGAGGTTGCCCGCCTCGTCGTAGCGGAACGACGTCGTGCGGCCGAGCGGGTCCGTCGTGGACAGCAGACGGTTGTAGCGGTCGCGGACGTAGCTCGTGGTCGCGCCCAGGGGGTCGTTCTCCGCGACGACCTGCCATGCGGCGTTGACCAGGTAGCGGCGGGTGTGGCCCTCGCCGGTCGTCGCCGTCGTCGTGCGCAGGCCCGTGGCCGGGTCCGGGTCCCCGTACGTCAGGCGGAGCGCCATGTGGCCGGCGGCGCCGCCCTCCGCCACGCAGCGGTCCCGGTCGTCGTACGCGTAGGTGTAGGAGCGGTCGTTGGTGTCCGTCCAGGACGTCACCCGGCCGCGGTCGTCGTAGCCGAAACGCAGCGGCAGGCCCGAGGAGTTGACGACCTCGGTGAGGTTTCCGTCCGTGTAGGAGAAGCGCTTGAGATCTTCGCCCGTCGTCGCCAGGCGGTACGAGGTGACGCGGCCCGAGTCCGTGGTGATGCGGACGCCCTGGCCGGCGCTCGTGAAGACGGCCAGCGGGGTGCCCTCGGTGTCGTACTCGAAGGTGATCCAGTTGCCGTTGCGGTCGTCCACCTGTTCCAGGACCGCCAGGTTCTCGGTGCGGTCGGAGAAGTGCCAGGTGCGACGCGTCTCCGGGTCGGTGATCGTGTAGCCGCCGTCGACGCGGTCCAGCGGTCGGCGGGGGCCGTGGCTGGGCAGGGTCGGCAGGCCCGGGGCGGGATGGGGGTAGGACAGGAGGAGGCCGTCCTCCGTGACGAAGACGACTCCCTCCGCGTCGATCTCCAGGCGCTGGTCGAGCGTGGAGGACCACGACGGGCCGAACCAGCGGCCCAGGTGGTAGCCGGACTCCACCCGCCGCTTGAGGAGCAGGGGAAGTACGCCGGGGAGGACGACGTCCGTCTGCGGAAGGTACATCCTGCCGGTGGCGAGGTCGATGGGGTCGGTGCCCCCGCTCTCCACCGATTCCTGCTGCCGGGAGGGCTGGTGGGGGTCCTCGCGCACCGTGTCCCGGGCGGTGGCCTTTCCCGCGTCCTCGGCGCCCGCCCGTGCCCCGTCCTTCAGGGTGCCCCCGGCCGCGGAGCGCAGTCCCGCTTCGGCCGCGTCGCGGGTCAGGCCGGCCTCCAGGCCGACGCCGTCGCCGACGAAGAGCTGGGGGAGCATCTTTCCGCCGAACTCCGACGGGTCCTTCTCGAAGTCGGACCACATGCCCTCCAGCGCGCGGTCGGGATGCTGGTCGAGGGCCAGCAGACCGCTGAGGGTCATGCTGACGTGCTGGAGGTAGTTGGCCGGGTGCGTGACGTTGTACACGTCGAGGGGGTTGAGGCCGCGGACGAAGGTGAACAGGCCCGCCGTGCCCTTGACGACACCGCCGAGGAAGTGGACGGCCGCGGTGTCGACCTCCGTGTAGCCGTCCTCGAGATCGTGCCGCAGCCGGGTCAGCGGCGGCGGCTCGGCCGGGGCGTGGGCGAGGGCCGCCTTGATCCTGCCCTCGGCTTCCGTCGCGGCGGTGTCACGCTGCTTGCGGGCGGCGGCGAGTTTGTGGACGGCCGAGTCGACGTCGGCCTTGCCGGGGTCGTGGAACGGCTCGGGCTCCGGACCGGGATCCTCGTGCGCCCTGACCTTCGCGTTGTAGGCGTCGGCCTTCTTGTTGTACGCCTCGGCCGCGTCCCTCGACGCCTTCGTGCCCTTCTTGTAGAGCCCGACGGCCTCCTCGGCCTGGCCTTGCGCCCACGTGACGGTGTCCGCGTACGACTCCAGCGCCTTCGCCGCCCCCAGACACGCCTCGGCCGCGGTGGCCCACTTGGCCGGATGCACGCCGAACCTCTTGCGGAACGCGTCCCCGCCCTCACCCTCCCAGCCGGAGGAGTCGACCTTGCGCATGCCCCGGCCGACCTTGTCGAAAGCACTGTGGAAGTCCCTCAGGTGCCTGGCGCTCTCCCGGATCCGCCCCGGAGCACCGTGGACGAGTTCGTCCGCGTCCTCCGTCTCACCGAGCTGCTTCTCACCCGGAGTCGCGCCGAGGTAGGAGGCGAGACCGTCACCCGCGTCCTC
Organism: Streptomyces hygroscopicus subsp. hygroscopicus; assembly: GCF_030269125.1. GTDB lineage: Bacteria > Actinomycetota > Actinomycetes > Streptomycetales > Streptomycetaceae > Streptomyces > Streptomyces hygroscopicus_C. The sequence goes on from NZ_BSSM01000032.1 coordinate 5,606, forward strand.
GACCTTGTCGGCCCACCCGTGCAGACCGGCGTGGTCCAGCTCGCCGCCCACCTTGTGCGCGGCCCAGTCGACACCCTCGCCGAGTTTCCTCTTGCCCGCGTTCCACGTGTCCTCGCCCGCGCCGAGGACGGTGTTGGTGATCCTGCCCAGCTCACCCAGCCCCATCAGCCCTCACCGCCCCGCTGCCCGCCCGTGCGGGCGCGTTCCTCCGCGGAGGGACCGAAGGCGGCGTCGAGCATCCGGTGGTACTCCGCGTCCGACATACCGCCCGGCCTGATGCCCATGGCCTTCGCGGCCGGCGAGTCCATGAAGTCGCGCGCGTCGTCGTCCCAGCCCTGCCTGCTGTTCGCCCACGCCTCGTCGAAGGACTTCTCGCTGTAGTCCACGTTCCCGCCGTACGGACTCGACGTGAAGATGTCCCCCCATCCCATCTTCTCCACGTCCTCCTCCGAGGCATCGGGATTCCCGATCGCCGCGTTGGCGACATCCTTGAACGTGCCGACCACGTAGTTCTCGGTGTCGTCGTACGTGCCCGCCGCCAGGCCCGTCCTCACCGCGAACCCGCTGCCCTCGGCCACCAGCGCACGCACCCCCCACTCCCAGCGCTCACAGAACGACTTGAACTCACCGGTCAGCCCGTCATGACCCAGCTGGAGCCCGGTCAGGCCGACCCTGTCGAAACCCCGGCCCGCGTCCGCCTCGTACACGATGCCCAGCTCCTTCAGCTCACCCAGGGCATCGTTCAGCCCCTTCGCGATCAGAGCCAGACCCTCGGTCTTCAAGTCCTTGCCGTCACCACTCACCTCGCCACCCCCCGCCAGCCGGCCACGTCCACCGCCACCCCGTCCGGCACCACCCCCGCCACCGGCGGGAACAGCACACCCGCACCCCCCACGTCCAGCGCCACCCCGCACGGCACCCCCACCGCCGGCACCGCCGCGTCCAGCAACCGCGCACCCAGCCACCCCTGATACGCCCACACCCGGTCGCCCTCACCCCGCGCCAGGGCATACCGGGCCAGAGCCGCCTCACCGGAGAACGCGAAGATCCACCGGACACCGCCGTGATCACCCGTCAACGGCACACCCCGCTCATCCACCGGCACCAGCACCGCCGTACGCCTGAACTCCCCGAGCCGCACCGCGAACTCTCGTCGGACCCGCGCCACCTCCTCGTCAAGGGAAGAAGCGAAGGGGTTCTCGCTCGGCGGCGAAGAAGCACTCTCGTCCGGCCGTGTTCCCGCCTTCCCCCGCTCCACAGGCCCCGTCATCTCCGCGTACTCGGAGAGCCGCGATCCACGTGTCCCCGCCGTCACATCCATCCCGTCCCCCTGGCCGGCCATGCCGGGGAGCATCACACCGGCCCCTCGCGCGTCGCAACGCGAATCAGGAGGGGGTGGCCGGAAACGGATACAGGGAACGGCGCCCGGACTCTGGGGAGAAGTCCGGGCGCCGGGGAGGGGTCGGGCGGGGTCATGTCACGGCATCGCGTGCACGTGCGGCCCCACCGTGTTCGACCAGGCGTTGCCCGAGGACGCGTCCCAGTTCGTGGACCAGGTCATCGCGCCGCGCAGGTCCGGGTAGGTCTTGGCGGGCTTGAAGGTGCCGCAGTCGGTGCCGGCGGCCAGGCAGTCGAGGGCGTTGTCCACCACGGACGGGGAGACGTAGCCGCTGCCGGCCGCGCGGGAGGAGGCGGGCAGGCCCAGGCCGATCTGGGAGGGGGCGAGGCCGCCCTGGAGCTGGATGCAGGCGAGGGCGGTGAGGAAGTCGACCGTGCCCTGGCTGTAGACCTTGCCGTCGCAGCCCAGCATGGAACCGCTGTTGTAGTACTGGGTGTTGACGACCGTGAGGATGTCCTTCACGTTCAGCGCGGTCTGGAAGTACGCGGCGGACGTCGACTGCATGTCGATCGTCTGCGGGGCCATCGTGAGGATCAGGGACGGACCCGCCTTCGCCGACAGGGCGCGCAGGGCCTGGGTCATGTACGTCGCGTTCAGGCCGTTCTCCAGGTCGATGTCGACGCCGTCGAAGCCGTACGTCTGCATCAGGGAGTACACGGAGTTCGCGAAGTTCGTCGCGGAGGCGGAGTCGCTGACCGACACCGTGCCGTTCTGGCCGCCGATGGAGACGACGACCTTCTTGCCGGCCGCCTGCTCGGCCTTGATGTCGGCCTTGAACTGGTCGACCGTGTAGCCGCCGAGGCCCGCCGAGTCCAGGTTGAAGGTGACCGCGCCCGGCGTCGTGGTCGCGTCCGCGAAGGCGACCGCGATGATGTCGTAGGAGGCGGGCACGTCGGAGATCCTCTGGACCGTCGCGCCGTTGTCGAAGTTCTGCCAGTAGCCCGTCACCGCGTGCTTCGGGAGCGAGCCCCCGGTGCCGCCGCCCGTGCCGGAGGAGGCCGTCGTGGCCGTCACCGCGGCGGACTTCTGCGACTCGCCCGCCGCGTTGGTCGCCGTCACCTGGAAGGAGTACGAGGTGGCCGGGGACAGGCCCGTCACGGTGGCGGACGTGCCGGTCGCCGACGAGACCTTCGTGCCGTTCTCGTACAGGTTGTAGCCGGTCGCGCCCGAGGACGTGGACCAGGTGAGGGTGGCGGAGGACGAGGTCGTGGCGGAGACCGCGAGGCCCGTGGGGGCGGCCGGGACCGTGGGGGGCGGGGTGCCGCCGCCCGTGCCGCCGCCGTCGGGGCCGTAGAGGGAGACGTCGTCGGCGTAGTAGGCCGCCTGGCCGTACCACCCGTGGGTGTAGACCGTGACCGACGTGGTCGAGGCGCCCGTGGTGAACGACGTCGACAGCTGCTTCCAGGCGCTCGTGTCGGGGGTCCAGGTGGAGACGTCGGTCGTGCCGGTGCCGGTCACGCCGAGGTAGGTGTAGCCGCCCTGCACCCAGGCACTCAGGGTGTAGGACGAGTTGGGCTTCACCGCGACCGTCTGGGTGCACTGGGCGTCGTCCTGGCCGGCGGGGGTCGCCTTCAGGGCGCCGGTGCCGGAGTGGACGGGGGAGGAGACGGCCGTGCCGCTGCCCGCCGAGCAGGTCCAGTCGGACAGGCCCGACTCGAAGCCGGCGTTGACGACGTTGTTGACGTCCGCCGCGGCGGCCGGGCCGGCGGCCGCGGCGAGGCCGGCGGCCGCGAGGGCGAGGGTGACGGCGGCGGACCATGCCGCGAGGCGGCGTCGGGGTGGTCTGGGGGTGCCTGGTGCGCGGTCCACGGGGACCTCCGGGGAGTCGGAGTGGAGCGGGAGTCCATGGGGTCGGAACGCCGGGTGGAATCCCAGGGGCGGAATCCACGGGTGGAGCCGGTGGCCACCGGTGCACAGACAAGTTGGTCCAGACCAATCCTGCTGTCAAGAGGTCCAGACCGGAGTGGGGGCCGGGTGCTTTCTCAACCTGTCCTGGTTTGGGCGGACTTGCCGCCAGTAAGTTCCACATCTGCTTCACGAACGCTGTTCTCCCGCCCCAGCGGCGTGGATACAGTGCTCAGGTAGTCACGCAGTGAAGTCACCGGGGAGCGGGGCGTGCCAACTGCCATTGCCGTGACCAGCGCCGACCTGGCGCTGCCGCCACAGGACGAACGCACCATGCCCGCCGTCGTGCTGGCCGGTCTCGACCGCCACCCGCTCGACCACGCGCTCACCGAACTGCACGCCGTCATCGAGCAGTACGGCCATGTCGTCGTCGTCTGCTCGGCGGCCACCCCGGAGCCGGTCGTACGGCGCCTGCACACCCTGCGCTCGCTGCTGGAGAGCGACCGGGTCGCCCTGTTCCGGCCCGAGCTGCCGCCCCTCGGAGTCGCCGTCCTGGCCCGGCAGTTACGTCAGCTCGCCTCCTGCGACCTCGGGCCCGGGGTGCTCGCCTGCGCCGGACGGCTGCTCGCCCACTACATCCACGCCGGCGCCGTCCTCGGCTCCGTCGCCCGGCTCGACCGGGTGCCGGTCGGGCTGAAGGCGCACGCCAAGTCCTGGCTGCCGGGCAGCCAGTTCGCCGTACTCGCCCATCCCGAGCCCCAGCTCGTCAAGGTCGCCCCCGACGCCACGCTCAAGGGGCCCGAGTTCCCCACCTGGATGCTCCTCGCCAAGGGCCAGCTGCCGGGGGAGTGGGCCACCGGGCTCGGCACCGCGTGGCAGGTGCAGGGGGTGCGGGAGACCGGACTGCCCGCCGAGTCCCGGGCGTGGTGGGGCACCGGCCGCATGGTCGAGTTCTGCGCCCACCTCGACGACCTGTCCGTGCTGTACCAACTGGTCGCCTCCGTACGCCAGTCCCGCTGCCACTGGTGCGGTCTCGACGTCATCGGCGACCGCTGCGTCTTCTGCTCCGCCGTCCCGCCGGTCCATGAACCGCCCGCCCCACGCGCCCTGGAACCCCGCACGCCCGCCTGACCCCGCCTGACCCGCACGTCCATATCCCGCACGACCGATTCCCCCATGAGGTTGCACGGTTCATGAACTCCCGTCAGCGCCGCGGCGTGATACTCCTGCTCCTGTCGGTCCTGTGCGCCCTGCTCGCGTTCGCCGGCGTGCTCTCCGTCATCCACGACGTCGACTCCAAGGTCGGCCCCGAGGTCACCGCCTACCGGGTCCGCTCCGACGTCAAGCCGTACACCACCCTGGACGCGGGCCAGTTCGAGAAGGTCAGGATGCCCAAGCGCTGGCTGTCCGGCACCGCCGTCACCGATCTGCGCCGGCTCCAGGGCAAGATCGCCGTCACCACGCTGCACGCCGGTTCCCTGCTGCAGAGCGACATGATCGTGGACCAGCCCGCCCTCCAGCCCGGACAGCAGGAGGTCGCCATCATGATCGACGCGGCGACGGGCGTGGCCGGGAAGATCACCCCCGGATCGCGGGTCAACGTCTACGCCACCTTCGCGGGCAGGAAGGAGGGCGACCCGGACCAGTCCAAGATCATCGTGACCGGCGCGCGCGTCCTCGACGTCGGCCGGATCACCGCCCTCGAACCGGACGCCGCCAAGAACGACCAGCAGCAGCCGAGCGAGGCCGTCCCCATCACCTTCGCGCTGTCCACCCTCGACGCCCAGCGCATCACCTACGCCGAGTCGTTCGCGCAGCGCGTCCGGCTCGCACTGGTGGGTCCGGGCGGCGAGACCGGCGTCCCGGACAAGGACCGCACGTACGAACTCGCGACGGACAAGTGAGAGGCGGCCCGCATGCCGACCAGGATCCTCCCGGCGGGTGCCGACCCGGACGCCGTCCGCAACCTCGTCACCCTGCTCAGCCAGCTGCCCGACGCCGAGCCGCAGCCCCCGGTCACCGACTCCACCCAACTGGTCGACGCCCTCGCCCGGCTCGCCGCCGAGTCCGTGGACGAACTTCCCGAGGTGCTCGTCGTCCATGAACGCATCGGCCCGGTCACGGCGTTGGAGCTGATCCGGGAGATCGCCCTGCGCTTCCCGGCCGTCGGCGTCATCCTCGTCACCACCGACGCGAGCCCCGGGCTGTTCGCCGCGGCCATGGACTCCGGTGCCCGGGGACTGGTCGCGCTCCCGCTGTCGTACGACGAACTGGCCGGCCGTGTGCAGGCGGTCGCCCAGTGGTCGACGGAGGTGCGGCGCCATCTCGGCCACGGCGGCGAGGCGCCCGGCGGGTCCGGGGGTACCGTCGTCACGGTCAGCGGCGCCAAGGGGGGCGTCGGCGCGACGCTCACAGCCATACAGCTCGCGCTCGCCGCCCAGGCGTCCGGGCGGTCCACCGCGCTGGTCGACCTCGACCTCCAGTCCGGGGACGTCGCGTCCTACCTGGACATCCAGTTCCGGCGCTCGGTGGCCGACCTCGCCGCCATCAGCGACATCTCGGCGCGGGTGCTCGCCGACGCGCTCTTCCGGCACGACACCGGGCTCGCCCTGCTGCTCGCGCCCGGCGAGGGCGAACGCGGCGAGGAGGTCACCGACCGCACCGCCCGGCAGATCGTGCGCGCGCTGCGCTCCCGGTACGAGGTCGTCGTCATCGACTGCGGCGCCCAGCTCGGCGGGGCCGGCGCGGCCGCGGTCGAGACGGCGGACACGGCGCTGCTGGTCACCACGCCGGACGTGATCGCCGTACGGGCCGCCAAACGGACCGTGCGGATGTGGGACCGGTTGCAGATCCGCAAGGCCGAGGAGACCACGGTCGTGGTCAACCGGCACAGCCGGCACACCGAGATCCAGCCCGCGCTGGTGCAGCGGATCACCGGCACGGCGCTGGCCCGCACCGCGGTCCCCGCCAACTTCAGGGAACTGCAGTCGGTCGTGGACGCGGGCCGGGTCCACGAACTCGACGGCCGCAGCACGGTGAAGCAGGCGCTGTGGGCGCTCGCGGGGGAGCTGGGGCTCGCGCGGGCGACGGAGGGGGCGCACCGGGGCGGGGGGCGTGGTGGGGGCTTTCGGCGGCGGAAGGAGTGAGCGGCTCATGAGGCGACGGCTCGGCACGCGGCGGCCCGTGCGACTCGGCGCGGACGAGGGGCAGGTGAGCATCGAGTTCCTCGGCATGACGCCGCTGATCCTGCTGACCCTGGTGCTCGTGTGGCAGGCCGTACTCGTGGGGTACACCTTCACGCTCGCCGGGAACGCCGCGGACGAGGCGGTGCGCGCGGGTACGGCGGCCTCGCCCGGCGGTGCGCGCGAGGCGGCCTGTTCGGCGGCGGGGCTGAAGGACCTGCCGTCGGCGTGGAGGGGGGACGCGACGGTGCGCTGCGGCGGGTCCGGCTACGTCACGGCCGACGTCCTCCTCAAGGTCCCGGTGCTCTTCCCGGGCCTGATCTCCTTCCCGGCGACGGTGCACGGCCACGCCGGCGCGGTGGAGGAGGCGAAGGACTGAGATGCCGTACCCGAACGGGCGCCGTGACCGCGGTCAAGTCGCCATCGAATACCTGGGGTTCCTTCCCGTGCTGCTGATCGTCGCCCTCGCCGGCATCCAGCTCGGTGCCGTCGCCTACGCCGCCGAGCAGGCCGGTACGGCCGCCCGCGCGGGGGCGCGGGCGGCGTCGCTGCGCGAGGACGCGCAGCAGGCGTGCGCGGCGGCGGTGAGCGGGGGAATCCAGGTGAGCTGTTCCGCGGGCGGCGGCGGCGACTCCGTGACCGTGACCGCCACCGTGCGCATCCCGAAGATCGTGTGGAGCTTCGGCGACGCCACCAAGTCCGCGACCATGCCGCTCGACCACTGACCGAGGAGCAGCCGACCATGAGCCTGCGGGCACGCATCAGCACTCCGGAGGAGCACGGCAGCCGGGGCGAGGACGGGCACCTGGTCGCCGCCTACCGGGCCAAGCTGCTGGAGGAGATCGACCTCGCGGAGATGGGCGCGCTGGCCGCCGCGGAGCGCCGCAGCCGGCTGGAGCGGGTGCTCGGGCACATCATCAGCCGCGAGGGCCCGGTGCTGTCCACGGTGGAGCGCGCCCAGCTGATCCGGCGGGTGGTGGACGAGGCACTCGGCCTCGGCATCCTCGAACCCCTCCTCGAGGACGCCTCGGTCACCGAGATCATGGTGAACGGCCCGGACGCGATCTTCGTCGAACGCGGGGGCCGCGTGGAGCAGCTGCCCCTGCGGTTCGCCTCCGCGGACCAGCTGATGCAGACCATCGAGCGGATCGTGTCCACCGTCAACCGCCGGGTGGACGAGTCGAATCCGATGGTCGACGCCCGGCTGCCCTCCGGCGAGCGCGTCAACGTGATCATCCCGCCCCTGTCGCTGACCGGGCCGATCCTCACCATCCGCCGCTTCCCGCGCTCCTTCACCCTCCAGGAGCTGATCGGCCTGGGCTCGCTGGCCGAGCCCATGGTCTACCTGCTGGCGGGTCTCGTGCAGGCGAAGTTCAACATCATCGTCTCGGGCGCGACCGGCACCGGCAAGACGACCCTGCTCAACGCCCTGTCCGGGCTCATCCCGCCGCACGAGCGCATCATCACCATCGAGGACTCCGCCGAACTCCAGCTCCAGCAGAGCCATGTGGTCCGGCTGGAGTCCCGGCCGCCCAACGTCGAGGGCAAGGGCCAGGTCACCATCCGCGACCTGGTGCGCAACTCGCTGCGGATGCGGCCCGACCGGATCGTGGTCGGCGAGGTCCGCGGCGGAGAGTCCCTCGACATGCTCCAGGCGATGTCCACCGGCCACGACGGCTCGCTGGCCACCGTGCACGCCAACAGCGCCGAGGACGCCCTCACCCGGCTCCAGACGCTCGCCTCCATGTCCGACGTGGAGGTGCCCTTCGTCGCGCTGCACGACCAGATCAACAGCGCGGTCGACGTGATCGTCCAGCTCACCCGGTTCGCGGACGGCGCCCGCCGGATCACCGAGATCGCGCTCCTGGACAGCCACGGCGGGGAGCCGTACCGACTGGCCACCGTCGCCCGCTTCGACGCCGAGCCGATGACGGCCGACGGGCGGGTGCCCGGCGCCTTCGCCTACTTCCCGCTGCCGCGCCGCACCGCCGACCGCCTGCACATGGCGAGCCAGCCCGTCCCGGGCGCCTTCGGCGTCGCCCGCACCGCCGACCAGCTCGCCACCCGAGAAGCCAGGTAGGCCCCCTCATGGAACTCCACACCCTCGTCCGGCTCACCCTCGGCGCGACGCTGCTGACCTGCGTCCTGGCGGTGATCGGTGTGCACGGCTACGCGCGTGGCCGGGCCCGGCGCGCCGAACTGGTGGACCGCCTCTCGCACACCGGGCCGCCGACCTCCGCCTCCGGTCGCAGGCGGCACTTCCGCGACCTCGACCGCCGTCTGCGCCGCACCCGCTTCGGCCGCTGGCTCGAACTGCGCCTCGCCACGACCGGGCTGGACATCACGCCGGGTGAGTTCTTCGTCGCCATGCTCGTCACGGTCGGCGCGCTCTGGCTGATCGGCCAGGCCGCGCTCGCGCCCTTCTTCGGGCCGATCGCCGGGCTGCTGGGCGTCTGGGCGGCGGTGCAGTTCCTCAACTGGCAGCGGCACAAGCGCATCGAGCGGTTCATCGGCCAACTCCCCGAACTGGCCCGCATCCTGGCCAACGCCACCCAGGCCGGACTCGCCCTGCGCACCGCGATCGGCATGGCGGCGGAGGAGCTGGAGGCCCCGGCCGGCGAGGAACTCGCCAAGGTCTCCGACCAGTTGGCGATCGGCCACTCCCTGGACGACGCCCTCGGCGAACTCGCCGACCGCCTCCCGTCCCGCGAACTGGTCGTCCTCGTCACCACGCTGGTGTTGTCCAACCGGGCCGGCGGCCAGGTCGTCTCCGCCCTGCGCAACCTCACCGAGACACTGGAGGAACGCAAGGAGACCCGGCGCGAGATCCGCACCCAGCTGTCCCAGGTGACCATGACCTCGTACGCCGTGCCCGTACTCGGTGTCGGCGCGTTGTTCCTGATGAACGGCGTCAAGGACGGCGCCCTGGCCCGGATGACCGGCTCCCCGGTCGGGCAGGTCTGCGTGCTCGTCGCCTTCGCGCTGTACGCCGTCGGTTTCGTGCTCATCCGGCGGCTCAGCCGCATCGACGTGTGAGGGAGGGGGAACCATGGCCTTGCTGCTCGCCCTGCTGATGGGCGTCGCCGTGTGGGGGATCTTCACCGGTGTGCGCATGTACCGCGCGGACGCCGAGCTCCCCGCCGACCTCGCCGTCGCCCTGGAGGTCGGCGCCACCCGCACCGGCGCGGTGGGCTCCGTCATCGACCGCATGGGCATGCGGTACGCGCCGCTGGTGCTCCGGCTGATGGGCCCCCGCCTGGTCGCCCGGTACCGGCGCCGGATCGACCTCGCGGGCAACCCCGGGGGCCTGACCCTCGACCGCTACGCCGCCCGCCGCGCGGTGTACGGCGCGCTGGGCGGCGTCGGCTTCCTGGTGTTCCTGATGCGCGGCCAGTGGTTCGTGGCGGTCCTGCTCCTGCTGTTCGGCGCGTTCTGGACGGAGGTCGGGCTCTGGTCGGCGATCCGCGTCCGCAAGGACGTCATCGAGCGCACCCTGCCCGACTTCCTGGACGTGCTGGCGGTCGTCGTCAGCGCCGGGCTCGGCTTCCGCCAGGCCCTGGACCGGGTCGCCACCCGTTACGAGGGTCCCTGGGCCGACGAACTCCGCATCACCCTGCGCCAGATGGACCTCGGCATGAGCCGCCGCCAGGCCTTCGCGGAGTTGCGCCGCCGCAACGACTCCGAGCAGGTCGCCATGTTCGTCACCGCCCTCCAGCAGGGCGAGGAACTGGGCGCGCCGATCGTCGACACCCTGGTCTCCCTCGCCAAGGACATGCGCCGCACCGACGCCCAGAACGCCCGCCGCAAAGCCGCCCGCGCGGTCCCCAAGGCCACCTTGATGATCACCACCTTCATGGTCCCGGCGACGATGCTGCTGCTGGGCGCCGGGCTGGTGCTGGGGTCCGGCGTGGACTTCGGATCGCTCACGGGGAAGTGAGGGGGGTGCCGGGGCGTTCGGGGGGGCCGGAGGAGCCGGAGGGGGTGAGGGGGCTGGCCTCGGAGGGGGCGGGGGCGGCCTCTGCCGGGCAGGGTGGGGTGGGTGGCGTGGCTCCGGAGGGACCTGGGGCGGGGTCGGGTGGGGTGGGTGGCGTGGTTCCGGGGGGA
>NZ_BSSM01000033.1 GCF_030269125.1 Streptomyces hygroscopicus subsp. hygroscopicus
AACAGGCCGGCAGCGTCCTCACCCCCCAGGACGAAATCCTCATCATCGCCCCCGAGGGCCGCGCCGAGGAAACCGTCACCCGCCTCGCCCGCATCGGCTTCGACCGCGTCCACGGCTACGCCGCCGACCCCGAACAGCTCTTCCACGCCCACCCCGACCAGATCCGCCAGGCCGCCCGGCTCACCGCCGAAACCCTGCGCGAGGAACTCACCTCGGACCAGCCGCCGCTGGTCCTGGACGTGCGCAACTGTGGCGAGCGCGCGGACGGCCGCTCCATCGAGGGCGCTCTGCACATCCCCCTGGCCGAACTGGCCAAGCGCCTCGACGAGGTCCCGGCCGAGGGCCGTCTGGTGGTCCACTGCGCCGGCGGCCACCGCTCCTCCATCGCCGCCAGCCTCATCCGCCACAACGGCCGCACCGACGTCTACGACCTCCTCGGCGGATACGGCGCCTGGGAAACCGCCGCCTGACCCGCCGGGTCCCCCGACGAGAATCCTCACGACTCGGAAAGGAATCACCCATGTGCCGACGCGTCACCTGCTCGACCTGCGGCAAGGCCACGTACGCGGGCTGCGGTAACCACGTGGAACAGGTGCTCGCGGGCGTACCGCGATCCCGGCGGTGCGACTGCCCGCCCGCGCCCAAGCGCTCCTGGTGGCCGTTCGGCCGCCGCTGAGCACGGCCGGACCAAGGGGCCCGGTGCTCCCGGCCCCTTCTCACTCTCCCCGATCCTGGAGGACCTCCGTGGGCTTCGCCGACGACCCCCTCATACCGTCCGACGCCGAGGGCGCGGGCCGGGGCGACGGTGTCCGCCTCCTCGGCGCGGACACCGCAGCCCCGGCCAGGGAGACCGTCCGAGGCCCGCGCCCAGGCCGGTCCGGCGCAGGCGCGCCCGTGCGGCTCGGGCTGCGCGCCAACTGGCCGCAGTTCACGCTGCTCGTGGTCGTCAACGTCTGCGTGGGCGGCCTGGTCGGCCTGGAACGCACGACCGTCCCGCTCATCGGAACCCGGACCTTCGGCCTCGTCGACGACCTGGCCGTCTTCTCCTTCATCATCGCCTTCGGTCTCACCAAGGCCCTCACCAACCTCGCGGCCGGCGCGCTCACGGCCTGCTTCCGCCGCAAGCAGCTCCTCCTGGCCGGCTGGCTCCTCGGGATCCCGGTCCCGTTCGTCCTCGCCTGGGCGCCGTCCTGGGGCTGGATCGTCGCGGCGAACGTGCTGCTCGGGCTCAACCAGGGCCTGGCCTGGTCCATGACCGTCAACATGAAGATCGACCTGGTCGGTCCCGCCCGCCGGGGCCTCGCCACCGGTCTGAACGAGGCGGCTGGCTACACGGCCGTCGGCGTCACCGCCCTGCTCACCGGCTATCTCGCCACGCACTACGGGCTGCGCCCCGTGCCCGAGCTGATCGGCGTGGTCTTCGTCGTCGCGGGCCTCGGCCTCGCCCTGGTCGTGCGCGACACCGCGGCCCATGTCGCGCTCGAACTGGCCCGGCACCCCGAACCGCTGCGCGGCGACGAGAGCACCGGCCTGGCCGCGACCTTCGCCCGGGTCTCCTGGCACCACCGCTCCCTGCGCGGGGCGAGCCAGGCCGGACTGGTCAACAACCTCAACGACGGTCTGACCTGGGGCGTCTTCCCCCTGCTCTTCACCGACCACGGCCTCGGCCTCGCCGCCGTCGGGCTCATCAAGGGCCTCTACCCGATCCTGTGGGGCCTCGGGCAGATCCCCACCGGCCAGCTCAGCGACCGCATGGGCCGCAAACCCCTCATCGTCACGGGGATGCTCGTCCAGGCCGTCGGCTTCGTCCTCGCCCTCGCCCTGCTGGACACCCCGCTGCTGGCGGGCGTCCTGTCCGCCGTGGCGCTCGGCCTCGGCACCGCCATGGTCTACCCGGCCCTCATCGCCTCCGTCTCCGACCACGCGCACCCCGCGTGGCGGGCCAACGCGCTCGGCACCTACCGCTTCTGGCGCGACATCGGCTACGCCGTCGGCGCCCTGGTGGCCGGAGTCCTCGCCGACGCCTTCGGCCTGCGGACGACCGTGGTCGCGGCCGCCGTGCTCACCGCGGTCTCCGGACTGCTCGCGGCCCGCTGGATCACGGAACGGCACGCCCCTCGCTGACCGCCCGGCGCGGCGCCGCGAGGGCGCTTCTCACGACGGCGCGACGCGCCGCGACCTTCTGCGCCAGCCCGTACACCAGCGCGACCAGCAAGGCGTGCGGCTGCCCCGGCAGCGCCTGTACGACGACGACCGCGCTGACGCTGACATTGCTCATCCCGCACGCCAGGGTGACCGAGGCCCCGGCGGCGGGCGGCAGCCGCAGCGCACGGGCGGTGAGGGAACCGGCGAGGAAGGCCAGCCGGCACACACCCCACCCCACGGCGACGCAGAGCACCACGACCGTCCAGGGCTGCTCGTGCAGTACGGGAACGGCGGCGGTCGCGTTGACGTAGGTCAGCGCGAGCATCGCCGCCACCGCCACCAGCGGCGCCCGGGTCAGCAGGCGGCCGGTGGCGGCGGAGGGAAGGAACCGCCGGGCCAGCAGCCCGACCGCGCAGGGCAGGGCGACGGCGCCCGTCAGCAGCGCACGCGCCTGGTCGGCCGCGCTGTCGATCAGCGTCTGCGTCCGAACCGCCGACGGCAGGACATGACCCAGCAGGCCCAGCGTCGCGGGCATGGTCAGCGGACTGACCAGCGCGGACAGGAGCACGACGGCCAGCAGGGCGGTGCCATCGCCGTCCCGGCCGATCCAGACCGTCGCGGCGGCGGCCACGGGGGCCGCCGCGATCAACGCGACGGCCGTGGACAGGCCCCCGGCCGGCCCGCGCAACCCCGCGGCGGACAGCACCAGGGCGGTGACCGGTGCCAGGACGAAGGCGGTCAGCAGATGCGCGGCCAGCCCCGCGAGCACGACCTTCGGCCGCCGGACGGCGGCCAGGGCCCGCTCCGGCGGCACCTGGAAGGCAGCGGCGAAGAGGATGACGAACAGCGCGACGACGGACACGTCGAGGCGCAGCCCGAAGAGGCCGAGCGCGGCTTCGCGCAGCCGGGTCCCGGGCTCGGGCACGAGCAGGGCGAGCAGGTAGCAGACGAGGACGGCAGGGCCCAGCAGCCGGTGGATCCCACCGGAGGGCCGGCTGCCGCGGGCAGGGCGAGCAGGCATGCGGAGTTCCTTGGTGTGCCGCAAGGGGTTTCAGGGACGCGGAACGGCGAAGCGGGCGCGCCCGGTACGGGCACGAACCGCGCGCCGGGCATTCCCTAGACCCTGAGCAGCACTTCCGGACGGCCGCCCGACACCCGCCCGAGCACGGGCGGCTCGGGGGACGGCGACAGCGCGCTCGTCGGTGCCTTCCCGCGCACCTCGCACGAGACGCACGCCTGGGCGCGCGGAGCCGAGTCGGGGGCCACCGCGGCGACCGCCTTGGCGCCCTGGCAGTGGCTGCCCGCGGTCTGCTGCACGCCGGAGACCACGGCCCGGGACGCCAACGCGACGAGCGGCCCGCGCGGCGAACCCGACCCGGACACCCCCGACCGCCCAGGCGACGAACCCGACCCGGACACCACCAACGACCCAGGCGACGAACCCGGCCCGGACACGGCCGGCAGCCCCTGCGACGTGCCCGGCACGAACGCGGCGAGGTGCCGGTGCGAGGAGCCGGACGCGGTTCCGGCCAGGGTGCGCATGCGCGGGCAGCCGCCGAGCGCGGCGGCGAGGACGGCGCCGACGAGCGCGGCGACGAGGAGGGCCACCCAGGCAGGGCGCGCGCTCACCGCCGGCCTCGTCCCCTCGTCCCACAGACGCACGCCCCGGACGCTACGACGCCGACGCGGCAACGGACGTCCGCCTCGCGCCGGACACGGCGCCGCGTCCCCCGCACGGGTCTACGGCAGGCGCGCGGCTCCACCTCTCACCTCTGAGCGAAAATACCCCACGGGGTATTCGAACCATGCTCACCGGCCACCCCTGACGCCCCCTCCGGGCCGGCCCGGCGACGACCGGCCCGCCCTTCGGTGCGGGCACGAGTAAAGAAATACCCCCTGGGGTACTCGTGTTATGGTCGTACACATACCCCGGGGGGTAATCACCGAAGGGAGCGTCCCCGTGTTCTTCATCGACACCATCGAGCTCGAGGGCCTCGGAAACCGCAGCTATCTCGCCGGAGGCCGGCAGGCCGCCGTGGCGGTGGACCCGCCGCGCGACTTCGACCAGGTCCTCGCGGCGGCGGTGCGACGCGGTGTACGGATCACCCACGTGGTGGAGACCCACATCCACAACGACTACGTCACCGGCGGCCTGGAGCTGGCCCGGGTGACCGGCGCCGCCTACCTGGTGCCGGCCGACGCGCGAGTGTCGTTCGCGCGGGTGCCGGTGGCCGACGGCGACACCGTCGCCCTCGACGACGCGCTGGAACTGCGGGCGGTCGCCACCCCCGGCCACACCCCCCACCACACCTCCTACGTCCTGCGCGAGCAGGGACGACCCGTGGCCGCGTTCACCGGCGGCTCCCTGCTGATCGGCACGGTGGGCCGGCCCGACCTGGTAGAGCCCCGCCTGACCGAGCGGCTGGCCCGCGCCCAGCACGCCTCCGCCCACCGGCTGGCCGCCGAGCTGCCGGACGAGACATCCGTGCTGCCCACGCACGGCTTCGGCAGCTTCTGCTCCTCCGCCCAGGCCGAGGGCGACACCACCACGATCGGCAAGGAGAAGTCGGCCAACGCCGCGCTCACCACGGACGTCGACTCCTTCGTCGCCGGGCTGCTCGCCGAGCTCGACGACATCCCCGCCTACTACGCGCACATGGGCCCGGCCAACGCCGCGGGTCCCGCGCCGGTGGACCTCACCCCGCCCGCCGTCGCCGACGCCCGGGAGATCGCGGCCCGGCTCGCTGCCGGCGAGTGGGTCGTGGACCTGCGCAACCGTGTCGCGTTCGCCGAGGGTCATGTCGCCGGGTCCTTCAACTTCGAGGCCGACGGCAAGATCGCCACGTACCTTGCCTGGATGATCCCGTGGGGCAAGCCGGTCACCCTGCTCGCCGAGTCCCCCGAGCAGCTGGCCGCCGCCCAGCGGGAGCTGGTCCGGGTCGGCATCGACCGGCCCGCCGCCGCGGCGACCGGCGCGCCCGAGGAGTGGGTGGCCGAGGGCGAGAGCCTCGTCTCCTTCCCCCGCTCCACCTTCGCCGGCCTGGCCGAGCGCGGCACGGACGACGTCGTCGTCCTGGACGTGCGCCGCGACTCCGAGCGCGCCGACGGCCACATCGAGAACTCCGTCCACATCCCGATCCACCTGCTGCCCAAGCGGCTGGACGAGATACCGGCGGGCACCGTCTGGGTGCACTGCGCCGGCGGTATGCGGGCCGGCATCGCCGCCTCCCTGCTGCACGCCGCCGGCCGGGACGTGGTGGCCGTGGACGACGGCTTCGAATCCGCCACCGCCGCGGGCCTGTCCGTGGTGACCGGCTGACCGGCTCCGCCCACCGCCCGCTCTGATCCATCCGTTTTCCCGAGAGGCCGAGTGATGTCCCTCCTCCCCCACGACCAGGACCGTGTCACCGTCGACGAGGCCGTCCGGTACACCCGGGGCGGCGACGCCCAGGCGGTCCTGCTGGACGTGCGCGAGCAGCGTGAGTGGGACGCCGGGCACGCGCCCGGCGCCGTGTACGCGCC
>NZ_BSSM01000034.1:0-3346 GCF_030269125.1 Streptomyces hygroscopicus subsp. hygroscopicus
ACACAGTGGACGCGAGCAACTGAGGACAAGCCCTCGGCCTATTAGTACCGGTCACCTCCACCAGTTACCTGGCTTCCAGATCCGGCCTATCAACCCAGTCGTCTACTGGGAGCCTTACCCCATCAAGTGGGTGGGAGTCCTCATCTCGAAGCAGGCTTCCCGCTTAGATGCTTTCAGCGGTTATCCCTCCCGAACGTAGCCAACCAGCCATGCCCTTGGCAGAACAACTGGCACACCAGAGGTTCGTCCGTCCCGGTCCTCTCGTACTAGGGACAGCCCTTCTCAAGACTCCTACGCGCACAGCGGATAGGGACCGAACTGTCTCACGACGTTCTAAACCCAGCTCGCGTACCGCTTTAATGGGCGAACAGCCCAACCCTTGGGACCGACTCCAGCCCCAGGATGCGACGAGCCGACATCGAGGTGCCAAACCATCCCGTCGATATGGACTCTTGGGGAAGATCAGCCTGTTATCCCCGGGGTACCTTTTATCCGTTGAGCGACGGCGCTTCCACAAGCCACCGCCGGATCACTAGTCCCGACTTTCGTCCCTGCTCGACCCGTCGGTCTCACAGTCAAGCTCCCTTGTGCACTTACACTCAACACCTGATTGCCAACCAGGCTGAGGGAACCTTTGGGCGCCTCCGTTACCCTTTAGGAGGCAACCGCCCCAGTTAAACTACCCATCAGACACTGTCCCTGATCCGGATCACGGACCCAGGTTAGACATCCAGCACGACCAGACTGGTATTTCAACGACGACTCCACCCACACTGGCGTATGAGCTTCACAGTCTCCCAGCTATCCTACACAAGCCGAACCGAACACCAATATCAAACTGTAGTAAAGGTCCCGGGGTCTTTCCGTCCTGCTGCGCGAAACGAGCATCTTTACTCGTAGTGCAATTTCACCGGGCCTATGGTTGAGACAGTCGAGAAGTCGTTACGCCATTCGTGCAGGTCGGAACTTACCCGACAAGGAATTTCGCTACCTTAGGATGGTTATAGTTACCACCGCCGTTTACTGGCGCTTAAGTTCTCAGCTTCGCCCACCCGAAAGTGAGCTAACCGGTCCCCTTAACGTTCCAGCACCGGGCAGGCGTCAGTCCGTATACATCGCCTTACGGCTTCGCACGGACCTGTGTTTTTAGTAAACAGTCGCTTCTCGCTGGTCTCTGCGGCCACCCCCAGCTCAAGGAGTAAATCCCATCACCGAGCGTGGCCCCCCTTCTCCCGAAGTTACGGGGGCATTTTGCCGAGTTCCTTAACCATAGTTCACCCGAACGCCTCGGTATTCTCTACCTGACCACCTGAGTCGGTTTAGGGTACGGGCCGCCATGAAACTCGCTAGAGGCTTTTCTCGACAGCATAGGATCATCCACTTCACCACAATCGGCTCGGCATCAGGTCTCAGCCATACACAAGGCGGATTTGCCTACCTTGCGGCCTACACCCTTACCCCGGGACAACCACCGCCCGGGATGGACTACCTTCCTGCGTCACCCCATCACTCACCTACTAACCGCTTGGTTCAGCGGCTCCACCACTCCCCTCAACTCCGAAGAGATCAGGGCGGCTTCACGGCCTTAGCATCACGATGCTCGATGTTTGACGCTTCACAGCGGGTACCGGAATATCAACCGGTTATCCATCGACTACGCCTGTCGGCCTCGCCTTAGGTCCCGACTTACCCTGGGCAGATCAGCTTGACCCAGGAACCCTTAGTCAATCGGCGCACACGTTTCTCACGTGTGAATCGCTACTCATGCCTGCATTCTCACTCGTCAACCGTCCACAACTACCTTCCGGTGCTGCTTCACCCGGCAGACGACGCTCCCCTACCCATCACAACACCCGTTAGGGCTATACGCTGCAATGACACGACTTCGGCGGTACGCTTGAGCCCCGCTACATTGTCGGCGCGGAATCACTAGACCAGTGAGCTATTACGCACTCTTTCAAGGGTGGCTGCTTCTAAGCCAACCTCCTGGTTGTCTGTGCGACTCCACATCCTTTCCCACTTAGCGTACGCTTAGGGGCCTTAGTCGATGCTCTGGGCTGTTTCCCTCTCGACCATGGAGCTTATCCCCCACAGTCTCACTGCCGCGCTCTCACTTACCGGCATTCGGAGTTTGGCTAAGGTCAGTAACCCGGTAGGGCCCATCGCCTATCCAGTGCTCTACCTCCGGCAAGAAACACACGACGCTGCACCTAAATGCATTTCGGGGAGAACCAGCTATCACGGAGTTTGATTGGCCTTTCACCCCTAACCACAGGTCATCCCCCAGGTTTTCAACCCTGGTGGGTTCGGTCCTCCACGAAGTCTTACCTCCGCTTCAACCTGCCCATGGCTAGATCACTCCGCTTCGGGTCTTGAGCGTGCTACTGAAACGCCCTATTCGGACTCGCTTTCGCTACGGCTTCCCCACCCGGGTTAACCTCGCAACACACCGCAAACTCGCAGGCTCATTCTTCAAAAGGCACGCAGTCACGAGAGCCCGAAGGCTCCGACGCTCCCACGGCTTGTAGGCACACGGTTTCAGGTACTATTTCACTCCCCTCCCGGGGTACTTTTCACCATTCCCTCACGGTACTATCCGCTATCGGTCACCAGGGAATATTTAGGCTTAGCGGGTGGTCCCGCCAGATTCACACGGGATTTCTCGGGCCCCGTGCTACTTGGGTGTCTCTCAAGCAAGCCGCTGACATTTCGACTACGGGGGTCTTACCCTCTACGCCGGACCTTTCGCATGTCCTTCGCCTATATCAACGGTTTCTGACTCGCCCTACGGCCGGCAGACCGTAGAAGAGAGATCCCACAACCCCGCACACGCAACCCCTGCCGGGTCTCACACGCATACGGTTTGGCCTCATCCGGTTTCGCTCGCCACTACTCCCGGAATCACGGTTGTTTTCTCTTCCTGAGGGTACTGAGATGTTTCACTTCCCCTCGTTCCCTCCACACTGCCTATGTGTTCAGCAGCGGGTGACAGCCCATGACGACTGCCGGGTTTCCCCATTCGGAAACCCCCGGATCAAAGCCTGGTTGACGACTCCCCGGGGACTATCGCGGCCTCCCACGTCCTTCATCGGTTCCTGGTGCCAAGGCATCCACCGTGCGCCCTTAAAAACTTGGCCACAGATGCTCGCGTCCACTGTGCAGTTCTCAAACAACGACCAGCCACCCGTCACACACCAACATCGTTGGCGCTTCACCGGGGCCGGCGACTGAGGAGAAGAAAGATCATTCCCTCAGACACCCAACAGCGTGCCCGACCAGAACCCGTCCGAGGATCATGCGTTCCACGCTCCGAAGAGCAGTACTAACAGCCCCCGACCCGAGGAAA
>NZ_BSSM01000035.1 GCF_030269125.1 Streptomyces hygroscopicus subsp. hygroscopicus
GGTGCCGGCACGCTCGCCGCGGGTGCGAACACCGGTGACATCCAGAGCCGGGTCAACAAGAGCGACTGGTCGAACTTCAGCGAGAGCGACGACTACAGCTACGCGACCAACACCGCCTACGCCGACGTCTCCAAGGTGACCGTGTACGTCAACGGCACCCTCGCGGGCGGCATCGAGCCGTAGACCGAGGCTCCCTCCTCCCCGCAGCAGCCCGGCCGCCCCGCCCCGCCCGCCCCGCTCCGGGCCGCGGCCGGGTCTCCGGAGCATGGCGCCCATCAGGGGTGGCGCCATGCTCCGGCCCCTCCCCGCTCATCTCGGACCACGAGTCCGGGCAATCCCCCCATTCCCTTGAGGAGAAGCATGTCCGCCCCCGGTTTTTCCCGCAGACGCTTCGCCGCCGCCGTCGGCGGAGCCCTGCTCGCGGCGGCCGTCTCGCCCACGCTCGCCAGCGCGGCGCCCTCGGCCAGGAAATCCGCCACGTCCCCCCGGGCCACCGCCGACGACCCGTACACCACGGCCTTCCTGACCCAGTACAACAAGATCAAGGACTCGGCGAACGGCTACTTCAGCGACGAAGGCATCCCCTACCACTGCGTGGAGACGCTGATCGTCGAGGCCCCCGACCACGGTCACCAGACCACCTCGGAGACGTTCAGCTTCTGGTTCTGGCTGGAGGCCACCTACGGCCGGGTGACCGCCGACTGGACGCCGTTCAACAACGCGTGGGCCACGGCCGAGAAGTACATCATCCCCACCCACACCGACCAGCCGAGCAACGGCTCGTACAACCCGAGCAGCCCGGCGACCTACATACCCGAGTGGCCGGACGTCAACAAGTACCCCTCGGCGCTGGACAGTTCGGTCTCATCCGGCCAGGACCCGCTCGCGACCGAGCTGAACTCGGCCTACGGCACGCCGGACGTGTACGGCATGCACTGGCTGCTGGACGTGGACAACGTCTACGGCTACGGCAACACGCCCGGCACCGGGGCCGAGAACGGGCCCTCCGCGTCCGGGCCGTCGTACATCAACAGCTACCAGCGCGGTGCCCAGGAGTCGGTGTGGGAGACGATCCCGCAGCCGACCACCGACCTGTTCAAGTACGGCGGCACGAACGGTTACCTCGACCTGTTCGTCAAGGACAGCAGCTACTCCCAGCAGTGGAAGTACACCAACGCCCCCGACGCCGACGCCCGCGCGGTGCAGGCGGCGTACTGGGCCTACCGGTGGGCCTCCGCCCAGGGCAACGCCTCCGCGATCTCCGCCTCCGTGGCGAAGGCCGCCAAGATGGGCGACTACCTGCGCTACTCCCTGTTCGACAAGTACTTCAAGAAGATCGGCAACTGCACCGACCCGAAGAGCTGCGCCGCCGGCTCCGGCCGTGACTCCGAGCACTACCTGCTGGCCTGGTACTACGCCTGGGGCGGCGCGGAGAACGGCGGCGGCTGGGCCTGGCGGATCGGCGACAGCACCGCCCACCAGGGCTACCAGAACCCGCTGGCCGCCTGGGCGCTGGCCAATGTGCCGAGCCTGACCCCGAAGTCGCCGACCGCCCAGAGCGACTGGTCCACGAGCCTCCAGCGGCAGCTGGAGTTCTACCAGTGGCTGCAGTCCGCCGAGGGCGCCATCGCGGGCGGCGCGACCAACAGCTGGAACGGGCAGTACGGAACCCCGCCGGCCGGCGACCCGACGTTCTACGGCATGGCCTACGACTGGCAGCCGGTGTACCACGACCCGCCGAGCAACAACTGGTTCGGCTTCCAGTGCTGGTCGCTGGAGCGGGTCGCCGAGTACTACTACGTGACCGGGAACGCCACCGCCAAGGCGATCCTGGCCAAGTGGGTCGCCTGGGCGTCGTCCGAGACCACCGTCTCCGCCACCGACTTCCGGATCCCGGCCACGCTGAACTGGACCGGACAGCCCGACACCTGGAACGCGAGCAGCCCTTCCGGCAACTCCGGCCTGCACGTCTCGGTCGTGGACTACGGCAACGACACCGGGGTGGCCGCCGCCTACGTCAAGACGCTCACCTACTACGCCGCGAAGTCCGGCGACACCGCCGCCGCCGACCTCGCCAAGAGCCTGCTGGACGCGATGGCGCACTTCGCCGACGCCAAGGGCATCACCACCCCGGAGACCCGCACGGACTACAGCCGGTTCGCCGACCCGGTGTACGTCCCGTCCGGCTGGTCGGGCAAGATGCCCAACGGCGATCCGGTCAACTCCAGTTCCACCTTCATCTCGATTCGATCCTGGTACAAGCAGGACCCGGACTGGCCCAAGGTCCAGGCGTATCTGAACGGCGGATCGGCGCCCACCTTCAGCTACCACCGCTTCTGGGCGCAGGCCGACATCGCCATGGCCTACGCCGTCTACGCGGAGCTGATCGTCGGCGCCGGCGGAGGCGGCGGAACCGGTGACACCACACCGCCGACCGTCCCGACGAACCTCGCGGTGTCGGCGACCACGGACACCAGCGTCTCGCTGACCTGGACCGCCTCGACCGACGACGTGGGCGTGGCCGGGTACGACATCTACCGCGGCGGGACCCTGGCGGGCAGCGCCGTCACCACGTCCTTCACCGACTCGGGGCTCAAGGCGTCGACGTCGTACAGCTACACCGTCAAGGCGAAGGACGCGGCGGGAAACGTCTCCGCGGCCTCCAGCGCGGTGAACGCCACCACCAAGGCCGGTTCCGGTGGCGGCACCGGGACGGTCAAGGTGCAGTACAAGAACAACGACAGCGCGCCGACGGACAACCAGATCAAGCCCGGCCTGCGTGTGGTCAACACCGGCAGCGGCACACTGGCCCTGTCGACCGTCACCCTGCGGTACTGGTTCACCGGAGACAGCGGCGCGAGCAGCTACGGAGCCTGGTGCGACTACGCGGCGGTCGGCGCGTCGAACGTGACGCAGAAGGTGGTCGCCCTGTCCTCGCCGAGGTCGGGTGCGGACCACTACCTGGAGGTCGGGTTCACCTCCGGCGCCGGCAGCCTCGCCGCGGGGGCGAACTCCGGTGACATCCAGAGCCGGGTGAGCAAGAGCGACTGGTCGAACTTCAGCGAGAGCGACGACTACAGCTACGCCACCAACACGGCCTACGCCGACGCCACCAAGGTGACCGCCTACGTCAACGGGACCCTCGCCTGGGGCACCGAGCCCTGATCCGCCGGGCAAGGAAGGAGACTCACAGATGCTGTCATCGTGGAGACGGCTGCGTACGGCCGCATGGGCGGGCACCGTGGCCGCCCTGCTGCTCGGCGCGCTCATGGTCGTCACCCAGCCCGCGTCCGCCAGTACGGCGACGGACTGCACGCAGTACGGGACGACGTCGCTGCAGGGCGGGGAGTACACCTACCAGCAGAACGAATGGAACTCGTCGGACACGCAGTGTGTGAGCGTCGACACCGCCACGGGCGCGTGGTCCGTCACACAGTCGAACTTCAACCTGGCCACCAACGGTGCCCCGGCCACCTACCCCTCGGTCTACAAGGGCTGCCACTGGGGGGCCTGCACCACGGGCAGCGGGCTGCCCGTCCAGGTGAGCCAGCTGGGCAGCGCGACCTCCTCCTGGTCCACGACGCAGCCGGCGTCGGGCGCCTATGACGTCGCGTACGACCTCTGGTTCAACTCGACGCCGACCACGGACGGCCAGCCCGACGGCACGGAGGTGATGATCTGGCTCAACCACAGGGGCGGCGTCCAGCCGTTCGGCAGCCAGACCGCCACCGCGAACGTCGCGGGCCACGGCTGGGACGTGTGGACCGGGCAGCAGACCTCCTGGAAGATCATCTCCTACGTCCTCCAGGGCGGCGGCACCTCGTTCAGCAACCTCGACGTCAAGGCCCTGATCGACGACGCGGTCGCGCGCGGCTCGATCAACTCCGCGCACTACCTGATCGACGCCGAGGCGGGCTTCGAGATCTGGCAGGGCGGCCAGGGCCTCGCCAGCAACAGCTTCTCGTTCAACGCGACCAAGGGCTCGGGCGGTGGTACTTCCGACACGACCGCTCCGTCCGCGCCGACGAACCTCGCGGTGTCGGGGACGACGGCGTCGAGTGTGTCGCTGAAGTGGTCCGCTTCGACGGACAATGTGGGGGTGACCGGGTACGACGTGTACCGGGGGTCGACGAAGGTGGGCAGTACCACGTCGACGTCGTACACGGACGGCGGGCTGTCGGCCTCGACGGCGTACTCGTACACGGTGAAGGCGAGGGACGCGGCCGGCAATGTGTCGGCGGCGTCGGGTGCGGTGACGGCGACGACGGCCGCGAGTGGTGGTGGTACGCCGGGCACGGGTGCGGTGAAGGTGCAGTACAAGAACAACGACAGCTCGGCCACCGACAATCAGATCAAGCCGGGTCTGCGGGTGGTGA
>NZ_BSSM01000036.1 GCF_030269125.1 Streptomyces hygroscopicus subsp. hygroscopicus
CGAGGTACTCATATGCCGACACCGGCACCGGCCTCAGCCAAGGCTACGAAGCCTCCCTCGCCCCGCCCGGGCGGATTAAGCGCCTGACCGCCGCGGGATTCGACCGTGGTGACGGCTGGGGCAACACGTTCGGCCTGGGTCAACCCGACCGCGTTGTTCACGTCAGAGGCACTGACACGACGCAGTGATTACGGGACAAGTCTTAGGCATGGCTGCGGTGTTACGTGCTGAACTCGTGTGGGTGGAGACGTTCACGGGGCTGCGGATGACGCAGTTTTCGAGTCCGCTGAAGGTGGTGCGGTAGCGGGGTGGCAACGGCACTTTGCGGGGCCGGCCGTGGTCGTTGCCGTTGGCCGAGCGGGTCTTGATGGTCGCGGTGTACTACCGCACGAACCTGACCATGCGGCAGTTGGGCCCGTTGTTCGGTGTTTCCCCCTCCACGGTCTGCCGGGTTATCCAGCGGCTGGGACCGCTGCTCGCGCTCGAGCCGGTCTCCCGCGCGGCCGATGCTCCGGACCGGATGTGGATCGTGGACGGCACCCTGATCCCGGTCCGCGACCGCGGCGTTGGCGCCTCCTCCCGTAACTACCGGTTCTCGGCAAACGTGCAGGTCATCGTCGACGCGGAGACTCGCTTCGTGGTGGCGGACGCCCGGCCTGTGCCTGGCAATACCGCGGATGCCAGGGCATGGCGGGACTCCGGTCTGGCCGAGCACTGCCACGGCGTGACGGTGCTCGGCGACGGCGCCTACATCAACACCGGCCTGGTCATCCCACATTGCAAACGCCCGGGACGAGCGCTGCTGAAGGGCGAGGAAGAGGATCAACGCCGCTCACCGCAAGGTCCGCGCACGCGTCGAGCACGTCTTCTCCCGGAGGAAGAACTACAAGATCCTCCGCGACTGCCGGCAGCGCGGCGACGGCCTCCATCACGCAGTCCAGGCGGTGGCCCGGATGCACAACCTCGCCCTCGCCGCATGACCGTCAAGCCCAGAGCACCGCTTCGGTCTGCTTGATCACGGCCTTGTGCAACACCCTTTACGAGTTGGTGTGTGATGGTGGGTGGGTTGTGTTTGGGCTGGTGGTGGCTGGTGGTGGCTGGTTTTGGGGTGTTGATGGTGTGTGGGGGACGTGGGGCGGTGATGGTGGGGTAGGTGTCGGGCGGGTGGTCGTGGTGGTGGGTCCAGCGGGTGAGTTGTTTGCAGTGTTTGTGGTCGGTGGGGGTGTGGTCGGCGGGGGTGGCCGTGGTGGTCGTGTTTCCACTGCTCACCTCTGTCGGGCGGTGGTCCGGGAGGGGGTTTTCCGGGTGGTGTGATCGTTTGGCTGCGGTGGTCGGGGCTGAGGCCGGGGTAGCCGTCGTCCGGGAGGATTTCGACGGGGGGGGGGTGCTGGAGCAGGTGGCTGTGTGTTCGTTGCGGGTGGCCGTGGCATCGTGTGTGTGACCGGGTCGCAGGGCATCGGTCTGTAAGGTGCGGCTCGGCCAGCCGGCGGTGACGGTGGTCTTCATCGTGTTCTGTTTCTTCTTGCGGGAGACGAACGGGTGTCGGCCGCCTCGTCCGGCCGGGGGTCGGCGGGTCTGGATGTCGGTGGCGTGCCAGCGTGGCTCATTGGCCTCGGCCTGGGCGTGGGCGAACACGTCTGTCAGCGTCGGCAGCCGCAGGCCGGGATGGTCGGGAACCGTGCACCGCCGTTCGGCCAGGAGGGTGCGTGCTTGTGCGATCGCACGGGTGTTGGTGGAGCGGTCGATGCCGAGGGGCGGTCGGGTACCGCGTGGGGCAGGTCGTGTCGCAGATGTGTCGGCGTGGCCGGCAGCCGGTCGATGTGAACCAGCTGGTGACGGGTGCCGGCACGTGTGGCCCGTTTCCTGTCTCCACCTCGTGCGGCATGACGGCGGCTCTCGGGGCCGGCCTGCCACGGCACCGCCGACTCCTCGGCCAGGTGTGCGGGATGACGCTGCGGGATCCTAGTGGACAGCCGATGCGCCGGCACCGCACGGTTGACCGTGATCGCCGTATCCGGATCATGCCGTCTGCCTGGCACGAAGCCTTAAGGGCCGCTGACGCCGCCGCCCACCCCCGCCCGCTGATCACCGAGGGTGACTGCCACGCTGTCACGCCCGTGTGTCACGCGTCCTCGATCCGGCTGTCACGCTGGGGTGTCACGCTGCCACTCGGGCCCTAAAACACGGGACCGACCCCCGGAGGTGACACCTCTGCGGGTGCGGCTACGGGCTGCAACCGATTGACCCGTCTCACCGAACTTTGATGAGTCTCAGCGAGGTTTGACCACAAGCGGATCCGCCGTCAGCGGCGCAGCGTTCGCTGGGCTGTAGCCGCTTGTGGTCGGCCGCCTGGTCCGCGGCCTGGTGGACCGTACGCAACGCGTTCCGCCGAAGCCCAGGGCTGAGCCGCTGAACAGCGCTGAGCCGCTCCTGGGCAGCAGCGTGGTGGTCCGCCACGACCAGCGGGGTTAAGGCCGGTCAGCGCGTCTGGTCGATGTCGCCTGCCGGCTCGCCGTGTTGCCGTGTTGCCGTGTTGCCGTGTCTGGTGGGTTCCTGGTAGGGCGTCAGTCGCGTCTGGCGGGCCGGATCGCGAGGTAGACGATGAATCCCAGGATCACGGAGGTGAATGCGATCAAGAACTTCCGGAAGCCGTCGGAGCTGGTGGGCAGCCAGCCCTGCACGAGGCCGATCAGCAGTACGACGTCGAGCACTACCACGAGCGCGTAGCCAGGACGCTTCATCCGTTCCTCTCTCTCCCCGGAATCCGTTCGCACCGTAGCCGATCCGGGGGCCCGAGGAGGCCTGAACACCATGGATGGTCATGGTGGGGGCCGAGCCGAACAGCGAGCGCGGCCAGCCAGCCGGTTCCACGGGCGACGACTCACGCGAGCCCGTGGTCCGGGCCCTGGGCCGGCGGCTCGCGTCGGGGGTTCGGCAATTCCGCCTCGACGGTCATGAGGCGCAGCCGTGGCGGACGGGCCGGCCCGGGAGGTACCGGGCCCATTCGTGCGCGGTCAGTCCGCGGTACAGGGCGTGGCAGATCCTGGTGACGGCCGCGCCGGGATCGCCGGGGGTGACGGGCCACAGCCGTGCGGTCCCGTCGTCGCTGCCGGTGGCCAGGGTGTGCCCGTCGGGCTGAGGAAGACCTGCGGCGAGGAGCGGGGCGTGGCCAGTGTCCGCTGTGCCTGGCCGGTGGCCAGGTCCCACAGCCGTCCGGTGCCGTCCTCGGCGCCGGTGGCCAGCAGGCGCCCGTCCGGGCCGAAGGAGAGGGGCCCGACGCTGCTCGTGTGCGTCAACGTGTTGCGCTGCCGTCCGGTGGCCAGGTCCCACAGCCGTCCGGTGCCGTCCTCGGCGCCGGTGGCCAGGGTGCGCCCGTCCGGGCTGAAGACCACCGGGCCGTGCCGGGGGGAACGGTGAGCGTGGCGCGCGCGCGGCCGGTGGCGGTGTCCCACAACTGCTCGGTGCTCTCGGAAGTGGCGGCGGCCAGCGTGCGGCCGTCGGCGCTGAACACCACGGGGCCGTCCAGAACGACGTGGTGTTCGGCGATTCTTGTGAAGCCGCTGCGGGTGTCCCACAGCCGCAGCGGCTGCGTGGTGTCGGTGAGGTGGACCGGCTCGTCCGCCGTGGCCGGCAGCCGGCCGTCCGGACTGAAGACCACCGCCCGACCGGCTGGCGTGGTGAAGGCGGCGCTCTGCCGTCCGGCCGCGACGTCCCACAGGCGTACGTCGTCCTCCTGGTCGCCCATGGCCAGCCGGGGGGGCAGCTGGGCCGGGGTGCTTGCCAGGATCCGGATCGGGGTGTCCGCAGTTTGCCGTGGTCCAGCCGAGGCTCAGGCGTGGGCCGCGTACGCGATCCGTACGCTTTGTGGGCGGCCACGTGTACGCA
>NZ_BSSM01000037.1 GCF_030269125.1 Streptomyces hygroscopicus subsp. hygroscopicus
CGCTGTGTTTTTTCAAAGGAACCTCGACCATCGGTGATCCGATGGACGGGGTATCAACATATCTGGCGTTGACTTTTGGCACGCTGTTGAGTTCTCAAGGAACGGTCGCTTCCTTTGTACTCACCCTATCGGGCTTTCCTCCGGGCTTCCCTTCGGTATTTCCGACTCTATCAGATCTTTCCGATCCGATTTCCTCGGTGCTTTCCAGGTTCCCGCTTTCGCGTTTCCCTTTCCGGCGGTTCCGACTTTATCAGAACTCTTCGGCCGGTCTGACCGGCCACTCATTCTGAGTTAATCGGGAGGATGCTTCTTCCGAATGTCGGTAGCGACTTCTTGGAAGCCAGTAGAGTCTATCGGCCGCCACCGAACCTGTCCAGTTCTAGGCAACTGTTTAAATCTACCTCCCCACGCCATCCGTGTCAACGGCTGCTGCGGGATGAGAGGAGACTAGCAGCTCAGGAGGGTCGGACGCACATCAGGCGGCGGTGGGCACGGCGGAACTGCGGTCCGCCGCGTCGAGATCACCCGTCTCGCCCTCACGTACCGCGCGGCCCCCGAGGACGTAGACGTACGTCAGGAACGCCACCTCGGCCACGACACCGATGCCGATGCGGGCCCAGGTGGGCAGGCCAGACGGGGTGACGAAGCCTTCGATGCAGCCGGAGACGAACAGGACCAGGGCGAGGCCGATCGCCATGCCCACCGCGGCCCGGCCCTCCTCCGCGAGCGCGGCGCGCCGGGTGCGGGGACCGGGATCGACGAGGGTCCAGCCCAGGCGCAGTCCCGTACCCGCGGCGACGAAGACGGCGGTCAGTTCCAGCAGGCCGTGCGGCAGCACCAGGCCGAGGAAGGTGTCGAGGCGGCCGGCGGATGACATCAGGCCGAAGCCGACCCCGAGGTTGAGCATGTTCTCGAAGAGGATCCACAGCACCGGCAGGCCAAGGAAGACGCCCAGGACCAGGCAGAGCGCGGCCGCCTCGGCGTTGTTCGTCCACACCTGGGCGGCGAAGGCGGCCGCCGGATGGCTGGAGTAGTAGGTCTCGTACTCCCCTCCGGGACGGGTCAGCCGGCGCAGCTGGCCGGGCGCGGCGATGGAGGACTGCACCTCCGGGTGGGCGCCGATCCACCAGCCCAGCAGGATCGCGAGGGCCGTGGAGAGCAGCGCGGTCGGTATCCACCAGCGGCGCGTGCGGTAGACGGCGGCCGGGAAGCCCTGGCCCAGGAAGCGGGTCACATCGCGCCAGGAGGCGCTGCGGGTGCCGGTGACGGCGCTGCGCGCGCGGGCGACGAGCTGGCTGAGCCGTCCGGTCAGCTGCGGGTCGGGGGCGCTGGACTGGATGAGCGAGAGGTGGGTGGCGGTGCGCTGGTAGAGGGCGACGAGTTCGTCGGCCTCGGCGCCGTCGAGGCGGCGCCGACGGCGGAGCAGGGCGTCGAGGCGGTCCCATTCGGCTCGGTGTGCGGAGACGAAGACGTCCAGGTCCATCGGGTCTGCCTGCTCCTCGGCCGGTCGGCGACCGCTCGTCGTCGATGATCGTGTTTGCTGTCAGCTTGTCGTACTGGCGCGTGATGCGCCCACAGCTTGGCAGACTTGCCGCCCACGAGGGCGGACCAGGGGAAGGACGGGCGGGCATGAGCGAGCTGGTGACCGGTGAGGCGGTGGCGCTCGAACTGCTGCCCGCGAAGTTCCCGAGCAGGGCGTTGGCCGTGCTGCTCGACCTGGCGGCGGCGATGGTCGCGTACGTCGCGGTCACCATGGTGCTCGTGGTGACGACGTCCTCCCTGGACAGCGCCGCGCAGGCGGCGCTCGGGATCGCGACGTTCCTGTTGGTGCCGATCGGGGTGCCGATCGCGGTGGAGACGCTGAGCCACGGCCGCTCCCTGGGGAAGATGGCGCTGGGACTGCGCGTGGTGCGGGACGACGGCGGCCCGATCCGGTTCCGGCACGCGCTGGTGCGGGGCGCGATCGGTGCGGTCGAGATCGTCATGACGTTCGGCACGGTGGCGTCGATCGCGTCGCTGGTGTCGGCGCGGGGGCGGCGGCTCGGGGACGTGTTCGCGGGGACCCTCGTCGTGCGGGAACGGATCCCGGTGGCGCAGACCGGCCTCATCGCGCCTCCCCCGCCGCATCTGGCGCGGCGCTTCGCCGGTCTCGACCTGTCGGCGGTCCCGGACGGGCTGTGGCTGGCCGTACGGCAGTACCTGACGCGGATGCGGCAGTTGGATCCCGGTGTGGCCGGGGAGATGGCGCAGCGGCTCGCCGGTGATCTCGCGGCGCGTACGGGGGCTCCGCTGCCCGCCGATCTGCCGCCGGCCGTCTTCCTCGCCGCCGTGGTGCACGAGCGGCAGTCGCGGGAGTCCCGGCAGACCTTCGGCGCGGACGGTTCCGCACCGGGCGGGACCCCGGCCGGGGTTCGGGCGGGCGCGGAGCGGGAGGCGGAGGCCGGTGACCCGTCCGTGTACCGGGCCGCGACGCCGCCGGTCCCCCCGCGGTCGTCCGCCGTGCCGCCGGCCGCGCCGCCCCGGCGGGAGCAGCCGGGCGAGCGGCCGGCCACGGGGTTCGCGCCGCCCGCATAGGCCCCTGGGTGCGGCCGTGTCCCTTCGCCGCCCGCGCGGAGGGACGTGCGCACCCGCTCCTCAGCGGAACGTCGACGGCGGTGACTCCAGGTCCTCCAGCTCGATCCCCGGCGCTGCCAGAACCACGTCGCCGGCGATGTGGACGGAGTGCTGTTCGCCCGTGTCCAGGACGCTGACCTGGTATTCCTCCACGATCAGGGGGCCGTTGTCAGTGGCGTGTGCTTCGCTGTCCACCAGTGCCCAGGACTGGTCCACGGTGCGGGGGGCGAGGACCGGGTCCGTGAAGGCGACGAGTCGTACGCGGGTCGCGGAGGAGGGGGTGAGGCGCAGGAGGCGAGCGGTGGCCACGAGGAACGCGGGGGACGTGCCGGTGAAGGCGTGGGCGCGCGCATTGCCTTCGGTGGCATGGGTTCCGGTGGGGTCGGTGCGAACCCAGGTGACGCCGTCGAGGGCGGCACCGCGCACCTGCCAGCCACCCGCGTGCAGTTCGAGGCGGATGGGGCGGCCGAGGTCGTCCAGGGCGAGGTCGACCGAGCCGCGGTCGTCGCCGGCGGGGGTCGTCAGCCGTGAGACGTAGCGCCAGCCGGACGGGCCGGGGGCGCACTGGAAGTGTTCTTCTCCGAGGGGGGTGTGATCGTGCGGATCGTGGAGCGAATAGCGGCCGCGGGGCATGGGGGTCCTGGGTCGTGACGGGCTCGGGTCGTCGCCGCGGTACGTCGGTCCGGGGGGCGTGAGCGCCGGACGGGCGCGGGAAGGGCCGGACCGGACCGGCCGAAAGGGGCAGGCCCCCGGCACGGGGGTGCGGGGGCCTGCCTCTGCGGACGCGGACCTGGCCGAGACGCGGTGACGCGGCTCGGGGGCGGTCAGTAGCGGTAGTGGTCCGGCTTGTACGGGCCGTCGACCTCCACGCCGATGTACGCGGCCTGCTCCGGACGCAGCGTCGTCAGCTTGACGCCGAGGGCGTCGAGGTGGAGGCGGGCGACCTTCTCG
>NZ_BSSM01000038.1 GCF_030269125.1 Streptomyces hygroscopicus subsp. hygroscopicus
CGGCTTCCTCGCCGTCCCCGCGCTGGTGGGCGTGCTCAAGCTGCCCATGCGCCGCGCCGTCGGCACCAGCCTGCTGGTCATCACGATCAACTCGCTGGCCGCGCTCGGCGCCCGCGCCGGCACCGGGGTGCACCTGGACTGGGCGGTCGTCGCCCCGTTCACCGCGGCGGCCATCCTCGGGGCCTGGGACGGCAAACGCCTGTCGAAGAAGCTCAAGGGCGGCACGCTGCAACGCGTCTTCGCCTGGGTGCTGCTCGCGGTCGCGCTCTTCATGTTCGCCGACGTACTGGTGTGACCTCGCCGTCACAGAGCCCTGGCACAGTGGAAACGCCGGGCGCCCCCCGCACCCCACCCCCCACACACGGCACTCCCCGATCCGGGACGCCCTCGACAACACAAGGACGACAACCGACATGACGACCCTCACCACCCTCGCTCCCCACCAGGCCCAGGACCGTCTGCACGAACTCACCGTGATCGACGTCCGCACCCCCGGTGAGTACGCCGGCGGTCACATACCCGGTGCCCTGAACATCCCGCTGGACCAGCTCGACCGCGCGCTCCCCGACATCCGCAGCGCCGCCGAGCGCGCCGAGATCCTCGTGGTCTGCGCCTCGGGCGCCCGTTCCGAGAACGCCTGCCGGCAGCTCGCCGAGAAGGGCATCCACACCGCGACCCTCGCGGGCGGCACCGGCGCCTGGGCCGCCCAGGGGAACGACCTGGACCGCCCCGTGGCCTGTGACGTCAAGTCGGCGTGGAGCATGGACCGCCAGGTCCGCCTCACCGCCGGATCGCTCGTCCTGACCGGCCTGGCCCTGGGCGAGTTCGTCCACCCGGCCTTCCGGCTGCTGTCCGCCGGCGTCGCGGGCGGTCTGGTGTTCTCCGCCGTGACCAACACCTGCGGCATGGCCGCCATGCTCGCCAAGCTGCCGTACAACCGGCCCCGCAAGGCCGACCTGGACGCCACGCTGGCGCGCCTGCGCAGCCTCTGACCGCGGCGTCCGCGCGGCAGGCGCGACCGAGGAGTGACGGTGGATCCCGAACTGGAGGGCACGCCCTGAGGCCGTCCTGAACGGCGAGGTCCCCGAGCAGATGCGGGCCCGTCTGGAGAGGCTCCTCCTGTCGTCGGCATGACGCTTCGCCCCGTACGCGACCGGCCCCGGTCGGGCCGCCGCGCACGGGGCGAAGCTCTCGGTGTCCTTCGGGGTTTACGGTTCGATGCCGCTCGCGAGGGTGCCGTTGACGTACACGGTCACCTTCGTGGCGTCGGCGTAGGCCGTGTTGGTCGCGTAGCTGTAGTCGTCGCTCTCGCTGAAGTTCGACCAGTCGCTCTTGCTGATCCGGTTCTGGATGTCACCGGTGTTCGCCCCCGCGGCGAGCGTGCCGGCACCGGAGGTGAAACCGACCTCCACGTAGTGGTCCGCGCCCGACTTCGGCGAGGACAGGGCGACCACCTTCTGCGTCACGTTCGAACAGCCCACGGCCGCGTAGTCGCACCACGCGTTGAAGGTGGACGAGCCGCCGTCACCGGTGAAGTAGTAGCGAATCGTCACCTTGGACAGGTCCACCGGATCACTCCCGGTGTTCACCACCCGCAGACCCGGCTTGATCTGATTGTCCGTCGGTGCGGAGTCGTTGTTCTTGTACTGCACCTTCACCGCACCCGTGCCCGGCGTACCACCACCACTCGCGGCCGTCGTCGCCGTCACCGCACCCGACGCCGCCGAGACGTTCCCCGCGGCATCCTTCGCCTTCACGGTGTACGAGTACGTCGTGGACGCCGACAGCCCGCTGTCCGTGTACGACGTCGACGTGGTACTGCCCACCTTCGTCGACCCCCGGTACACGTCGTACCCGGTCACCCCCACGTCGTCCGTCGAAGCGGACCACTTCAGCGACACGCTGGAACTGGTCGTCCCGGACACCGCCAGACCCGAGGGCGCGGAAGGCGGTGTGGTGTCCGTGCCGCCACCGCCGCCGAGCGCGGTCTGGACCGCGGTGTACGCCGGTTTGGTCTGGAGGTTCTCGTCGTAGAGGTCGGCGGCGCCCTGCCCGGAGAAGGTGCTCGGCACCCACGAGTACTTGTCGTCGAAGTCCCACACGGTGATGCCGACGCAGCGGGTGACGGCGAGGCACGCGTCGGTGACCTGGCGGTAGTAGTCGGCCTGGGCCGCCAGCTTGGCGCTGTCAGCGGGCAGTTCCATACGGACGTCCAGCTCGGTGAACGCCACGTCGAGCCCGAGGTCGGCGAAGCGCTGGAGGTTCTGCTGCATGTTGGAGGGGAACGAGTACTGGACCGCCAGATGGCCCTGGAAGCCGATGCCGTCCAGTGGCACGCCCTGCTTCTTCAGGTCGCTGGCCAGCTGGTACATGGCGTCGGCCTTGGCGCCGGTGCCGTCGATGTTGTAGTCGTTGATGTACAGCTTGGCACCGGGATCGGCGGCGTGCGCGGTGCGCAGCGCGTCCGCGATGTAGTCCTTGCCCATGGCGTTGTAGAACGCGTCGGTCCGATAGGTGCCGTCGTCGTTGAAGGGCTCGTTGACCACGTCCCAGGCGTAGACCTCTCCCTTGTAGTGGCCGGCCTCCTTGGTGATGTGGTTCTCCATGGCGGCCTGGACCTGGCTGGAGGGGAGGCTGCTCACCCAGCTGGGCAACTGGCTGTGCCAGACCAGGTTGTGGCCGCGCACCTGCTGGTTGTGTGCCTGTGCGAACTGGACGATCGCGTCGCCGCCGCTGAAGTTGAACTGTCCCTGGGAGGGCTCCGTGGTGTCCCACTTCATCGAGTTGCCGGGCGTGATCGAGCCGAACTCGCTGCCCAGGACGGCGGTATAGGCCGAGTCGTTGAGTTCCGAGTTGTCGGTCGCGGAGCCGAAGTAGCGGCCATGGGCCTGGGCCAGCTGGTTCAGGGTGCTGCCCTGGGCATGGGCCGGGGCGGTCCCGGCGGCGAGCAGGCCGAAGCCGGTGGTGACCAGCGTGGCCAGCGCGACCGCGAGCCCCCCGCCGCGCAAGGGGTGCAGAAGGGATCTCACCACTGTCTCCTCGTCAGTTGGGCTCGACGCCGTTCGCGAGGGTGCCGTTGACGTACACGGTCACCTTCGTGGCGTCGGCGTAGGCGGTGTTGGTCGCGTAGCTGTAGTCGTCGCTCTCGCTGAAGTTCGACCAGTCGCTCTTGTTGACCCGGCTCTGGATGTCACCGGTGTTCGCACCCGCGGCGAGCGTGCCGGCACC
>NZ_BSSM01000039.1 GCF_030269125.1 Streptomyces hygroscopicus subsp. hygroscopicus
CCGACGTCGCCACCGACAACCCCGTGCCCGCACCGCCGTTCTGGGGCACCCGCGTCGTCAAGGGCATCCAGCTCAAGGAGTACGCGTCCTGGCTGGACGAGGGCGCCCTCTTCAAGGGCCAGTGGGGACTCGGCCGCGACACGATCGAGTCCGAGGGCCGGCCCCGGCTGCGCAGGTGGCTCGATGTGCTCCGCACCCGCGGCCTGCTGGAGGCGGCCGTGGTCCACGGCTACTTCCGGTGCGTGTCCAAGGAGGACGACCTGATCGTCCTGGACGAGCACGGCGCCGAACTCACCCGCTTCACGTTCCCCCGGCAAGGCCGGGGCCGCAGGCTCTGCCTGGCCGACTTCTTCCGTCCCGAGGACTCCGGCGAGACCGACGTCGTCGGCTTCCAGGTCGTCACCGTCGGCTCCCGCGTCGGCGAGGAGACGGCCAGGCTCTTCGAGACCGACGCCTACCGCGACTACCTCGAACTGCACGGCCTGTCCGTTCAGTTGGCCGAGGCCCTCGCCGAGTACTGGCACGCCCGCGTCCGCGCCGAACTCGGCATCTCCGGTGCCGATCCGGACCGGCTCGCGGGCATGCTCCGCACCGAGTACCAGGGGTGCCGCTACTCCCTCGGGTACCCGGCGTGCCCCGACCTGGAGGACCGCGCCAAGATCGCCACGCTGCTGGAGCCCGAGCGGATCGGCGTCCACCTCTCGGAGGAGTTCCAGCTCCACCCCGAACAGTCCACGGACGCCATCGTCGTACACCACCCCGAAGCGGGTTACTTCAACGCCGGGCGGCGCTCATGACGACCTTCTCCTTCGAGTTCTTCCCGCCCAAGACTCCGGCGGGTGAGCGCGCCCTGTGGAACGCGGTGCGCAAAGTCGAGGCGCTGCGGCCGGACTTCGTGTCGGTCACCTACGGCGCGGGCGGGTCCTCCCGGGACCGCACGGTGTCCCTCACCCGGCGGATCGCCGCCGAGACCACCCTGCGTCCCGCGGCCCATCTGACGGCCGTGGGGCACTCGGTCGCCGAACTGCGGCACATCATCGGCAGCTACGCGGACGCGGGGATCACCAACGTCCTCGCCCTGCGCGGCGATCCGCCCGGCGACCCGCAGGGGCCCTGGGTCCCGCACCCGCGCGGCCTCACCCACGCCCGCCAGCTGGTGGAACTCCTGCGCTCCCTCGGGGACTTCACCATCGGCGTCGCCGCCTTCCCGGAAGGCCACCCGCGCTCGCCCGACGCCGAGACCGATCTGCGGCAGTTCGTGGCCAAGTGCGGGGCGGGCGCGGACTACGCCATCACGCAGATGTTCTTCGACGTGGACGTCTACCTCCGGTTCAGGGACCGCGTCGCCGCCGCCGGCTGCGACACGCCGATCATCCCGGAGATCATGCCCGCCACCGACGTCCGCCAGATCCGCCGCTTCGCCGAACTCAGCGCGGCCACCTTCCCGGAAGACCTCGCCCATCGCCTGGAAGCGGCCCGGAACGACTCCGCGACCTCGCACCGCGTCGGCGTCGACCACGCCGTCGCCATGGCCGACCGCCTCCTCGCCGAAGGCGCCCCCGGACTGCACTACATCACCCTCAACCGCTCGACGGCGGCCCTGGACATCCACCGCACCATCCACGCAACGAGGAGCCTCAGTGTCCACTGACACCCGCGACTTCGAGGTCGCCGATCTCTCGCTGGCCGAGTTCGGCCGCAAGGAGATCACCCTCGCCGAGCACGAGATGCCCGGCCTGATGGCGATCCGCAGGGAGTACGCCGAGAGCCGGCCGCTGGCCGGTGCCCGCGTCACCGGCTCCCTGCACATGACCGTGCAGACCGCCGTGCTGATCGAGACCCTGGTCGCCCTGGGCGCGCGGGTCCGCTGGGCGTCGTGCAACATCT
>NZ_BSSM01000040.1 GCF_030269125.1 Streptomyces hygroscopicus subsp. hygroscopicus
CGTACCCGGTCACCCCCACATTGTCCGTCGAAGCGGACCACTTCAGCGACACACTCGACGCCGTCGTCCCCGACACCGCGAGGTTCGTCGGCGCGGACGGAGCGGTCGTGTCGGAAGTACCACCGCCACCACCACCGGAGACGGGCGGGTAGGCGTTCTGCAGCAGCTGCTGGAACTGCGCGGAGAACCAGTGACCGGCCAGCGGCGCGTTCGGCAGGGCGCCGGTCGGGTTGTTGCCGTTGCGCGCGTTGCCCGAGTAGGTCGGGTCGCACATCTGGTCGAAGCCCTTGCCCTCGCTGTTGTCGATGGGCTGGCTGGAACCGTCCGACTCGCCCGGGGGCTTCACCCACACGTAGGCGTCGATGCCGGAGGCCGGGGCCGCGGTCGGCCGCTCACCGAGGCCGGCACCGCTCTGGTTGCACCAGTTGCCCGCGTGGATCCGGCGGTCGATGCGGGCACCGTTGACGTAGTCGTCCACGGAGGTCGTCGGGCCGGGGCCGGTCGGGCGGGCGGAACCGCCCCAGCCGTTGCGGGAGGTGTCGATCAGCATGCCGATGCCGGAGTTGAAGCCCTTCGACACGAGCGTGGAACGCAGCGCCTGGGCGTAGGACTGCTCGTCGACGTACTGGTTCCAGTCCACCCACTTCGACTGGCGCACCGTCGTCCCGTTGACGGTGTCGGTCACCTTGAAGTTGGGCTCCACGGTCGCCGAGTAGTTGGCCGTGTTGACGATGAAGCCCTGCACGTCGTCGACCGTGGCACCGGCGGTGTTGGCGGCCTTGTAGAACTCGTCCACGGACGGGCCGAGGTTGCTGTCCCAGCCCAGCCAGCCGTGGTGGCCCGCGTCGATGTAGTTGTAGACGTTCGGGATCGCGCCCAGATGGTTCAGCGCGTAGCCGACGCCGGTCTCGTAGTTGCCGTTCGCCTTCATCGTCTCGCACTGGGACGTCGAGCCGGCGGTACCGCCCGCGTTGGTCACCAGGTTCGGCAGCGAGTCGGGCTCGATGACGTTGACGATCCGCAGGTTGGCGTAGGCCGGGTCGGCGAGGATCTTGGCGATCGGGTCGATGTACTCGGTCTCGTACCGGCCGATGTCCGTGGGACCCAGCTCACCGTTGGAGGCGAGTGCGGAGCAGTCCCGGCCCGGCAGGTCGTAGATGACCAGTGTGATCAGGTTGGCGCCCTCGGACACGGCCTTGTCGAGGTGGGCGCGCAGGCCCATCCGGCCGTTGGCGCCCTGGATGGTCGAGATGCTGTCCAGCCACACCGCGGTCGGCGTGTTGGCGACCGCGCTGCCGCCGGGCTCGGCCGCGGCGTTCGCGGACCACTCCGGGTTCACGTAACCCGTCGCGCCCACATAGGGGTTGTCCACCCGGGCGGTGGCGGCCGAGGCGGTCGGCGCGCTGAGGGTCACGGCCAGCGCGGAACTCAGCGCGAGCGCCGAGAGGGCGGCGAAGCCGCGCGTGAGCCTGGATCGCGGGGGAGGTGGGGGCTTCTTCACCAAGGGTTCCTTCCGTGGGGTGTTGTGGCGCGGCGCGGCCGTACGGCACACCACGCGCCGCTGGGGAGGGAGAACTGGGGAGGACTCAGGGTTCGACGCCGCCCGCGAGGGTGCCGTTGACGTACACGGTCACCTTCGTGGCGTCGGCGTAGGCGGTGTTGGTCGCGTAGCTGTAGTCGTCGCTCTCGCTGAAGTTCGACCAGTCGCTCTTGTTGACCCGGCTCTGGATG
>NZ_BSSM01000041.1 GCF_030269125.1 Streptomyces hygroscopicus subsp. hygroscopicus
GAGTTCAAGGACCTCTTCCCGGCCCGGGGCAAGCCCGCCTGGTCCCCGGGTCGGCTCGCGCTCGTGCTGGTGTTGCAGTTCGTGGAGAGGCTGACCGACCGGCAGGCCGCGGAGGCGGTGCGGGCCAGGATCGATTTCAAGTACGCCCTCGGGCTTCGGCTAGACGATCCGGGCTTCGACTTCTCCGTGCTCTCGGAGTTCCGGGACCGGCTGGTGCAGGCAGACGCCGGGCGGCGGGTGCTGGACGGCATCCTTGCCGCGGCCAGAGACAAGGGAGTCCTCAAGACGGCGGGCCGGGCCCGGACCGACTCCACGCACGTACTGACGGCTGCCCGGGAGATGTGCTGGCTGGAGATGGTTTCGGAGACCCTTCGGGCGGCGTTGAACGCGCTCGCCCAGGCCGCCCCTGACTGGCTGACGGCGGTGGCCGAACCCGACTGGTTCAGGCACTACGCCACCCGCGCCGAGGACACCCGTTTCCCCTGGGCCCGCGCCAAGCGCGACGCAGTGGGCCTGCGCATCGGGACGGACGGGATGACTCTGCTCCGGGCCGTGTTCTCGCCGCAGGCGCCCAGGGAACTGCGTGCGCTGGACGAGGTGGAGACTCTGCGGCAGATGTGGGTCCAGCACTTTCACCTGGTCGAGGGCGAGGTGAGGCGCAGGGACCCAAAAGACCGGCCGCCGGGCGCCACGCGCCTGGTCACGCCCTATGACACCGAAGCACGGGGCGGCAAGAAGAACGACATGGTCTGGGACGGCTACAAGGTTCACGTCACCGAGACGTGCGAGCCGGACACACCAAACCTGATCACGAACATGGCCACCACCGTCTCCACCGTGGCCGACAGCGTCATGAGCGAGGAGATCCACACCTCACTCGCCGCCCGGAACTGCCTGCCAGCCGAGCACTGGGTGGACACCGGATATCCCAGCGCCTCCCAGGTCGTGGCTGCCCGCCGCGACCACCAGGTCGCGCTGCTGGGTCCCATGAAGGCCAACACCACCGCACAGAGCGGCGGCCCGTTCAGCCAGGACGCGTTCATCGTCGACTGGGACACACGGCGGGTGACCTGCCCGGGCGGCATCGCCAGCACACAGTGGCATGAGCGCCGTTCCGAATACGGCGTGCCCGTCATCAGGGTCCGTTTCAGCAAAGCCGACTGTCGCCCCTGCCCTCACCTGCGCAACTGCACCACCTCGCCCACAGCCGAACGCCGTGAACTGAATCTCCGCCACCGCGACGAACACGAAGTCGTCCAAAGGGCCCGCGCCGAACAGCAGACCGACGAGTGGAAAGAGCGATACAAGATCCGGTCCGGTGTCGAAGGCACCATCTCCCAGGGCGTTCTCCGCTGCGGCCTGCGTAGATCCCGCTACCGAGGCCTCACGAAGACCAGTCTCCAGCACCAGCTCACCGGCGCTGCGATCAACCTCGCCCGCATTGACGCCCACCTCACCGGCACACCCCGAGCCCGCACCCGCACCAGCCACTTCGCAGCACTTCGCCCCGCCGACCAAACGATCGACGGGGCGAAGTGATCAGGACCCCGAATTAACCAACAGCGTCCG
>NZ_BSSM01000042.1 GCF_030269125.1 Streptomyces hygroscopicus subsp. hygroscopicus
GTGTTGCCCCAGCCGTCACCACGGTCGAATCCCGCGGCGGTCAGGCGCTTAATCCGCCCGGGCGGGGCGAGGGAGGCTTCGTAGCCTTGGCTGAGGCCGGTGCCGGTGTCGGCATATGAGTACCTCGTCGCGTACACGACCCCAGCATGCAGCCATTCGTTGCGCACGATGGGGCGCCTGAGGATTGCCTCGAACCAGTCTGCTGTTCGGTTCGCAGTTGCCAGGGGGCTCCCGGTCACGTCGAGAGCAAGGGCGGTCGGGTTGCTCGGGAGAGTGAAGTCCTGATTGTGGAGCTTGTCGCCGCGGGCACGGGCCCCGTCGAAGTGGACACCAACCGTCAGCACGATGCAGTTGTGCCGGGGGTCATCGATGTCGAGGTAGGCCAGCAGCCAGCCGTATGGGGTGTGGTCCGCAGGCAGCAGGACTGTGTCGATGGGCTGGACGGGCCAGAACCGTGCACGGTCCTGGAGGACATGGGCGAACTCGCGCTGGGCCGGCTCCAGGTCGTTGTCGTCACACTCGAACCAGGGGATCTCTTCCACGTAAGCACCCTATGGTCGGCTGAGCCGAAGGGCTCCGGCGCCAACTGAGATGATCTCGGTGTGTCTGGTGTGATCACGGCGTCGGAACCCTCCTGGATAGCCCCCTTCACCGGGCTTAGTCCGCGCCAGTTCGCGAAGCTGGTCTCCGCGTTGCGGCGGGAAGGTGCGGACCCGGTTCGCAAGGGCCGGCCGTGGAGCCTGTCGCTGGAGGACCGGGTCCTGCTGGTGGCCGCGTACTGGCGGACGAACCTCACCCTGCGGCAACTGGCCCCTCTGTTCGGTATCTCCAAGTCCGCCGCGGACCGGATCATCGACCACTTGGGGCCGAAGCTCACGCTGCAGCCCCGCAAGCGGTTCCGCAAGGACGCCGTCCTGATCGTCGACGGAACCCTGGTCCCCACACGTGACCACAGCATCGCCGAGCAGTCAAAAAACTACCGGTACTCCACCAATCACCAGGTCGTCATCGATGCCGACAGCCGCCTGGTCGTCGCCGTCGGCCGGCCCGTGCCCGGTAACCGCAACGACTGCAAGGCATGGGAGCTGTCCGGCGCCAAGGCCGCCGTTGGCCGCACCACAGTCATCGCTGACGGCGGCTACCGGGGCACCGGGCTCGTCATCCCCCACCGACGCGAGGCAGGCCAGGCCGAACTGCCCGACTGGAAGGAGGAACACAACACCTTGCATCGGAAGGTGCGCGCCCGTGTCGAGCACACCTTCGCCCGAATGAAGTCCTGGAAGATCCTCCGCGACTGCCGTCTGAAGGGCGACGGCGTTCACCACGCCATGCTCGGCATCTCCCGCCTCCACAACCTCACCCTCGCAGGTTGAGCGACGAACGCCACAGGTCAGCAAGCAGATCCAAGGTCAATTACGGGACATCGCTTAG
>NZ_BSSM01000043.1 GCF_030269125.1 Streptomyces hygroscopicus subsp. hygroscopicus
GCCTCCAGGATCGCCGAGACGGGCTGCTTGATGCCCAGGTTGACCACGTTGTAGCCGTTGTTCGACAAGATGATGTCGACCAGGTTCTTGCCGATGTCGTGGACGTCGCCGCGCACGGTGGCCAGCACGATGGTGCCCTTGCCGTCCGCGTCGGACTTCTCCATGTGGGGTTCGAGGTAGGCCACGGCGGCCTTCATCACCTCGGCGGACTGGAGCACGAACGGCAACTGCATCTGCCCCGAGCCGAACAGCTCGCCGACGACCTTCATCCCGTCCAGCAGCGTCTCGTTCACGATGTCCAGCGCCGGACGGTCCTCAAGAGCGGCGTCCAGGTCGGCCTCCAGACCGTTGCGCTCCCCGTCGACGATCCGCCG
Organism: Streptomyces hygroscopicus subsp. hygroscopicus; assembly: GCF_030269125.1. GTDB lineage: Bacteria > Actinomycetota > Actinomycetes > Streptomycetales > Streptomycetaceae > Streptomyces > Streptomyces hygroscopicus_C. The sequence continues at coordinate 375 of NZ_BSSM01000043.1, forward strand.
CTTCAGACGCTCCTCCAACGGCAGCGCCGCCAGTTCCTCGGCCTTGCCGGCCTTCAGCGACTTCGCGGTCGCGCCCTCGAACAGCCGCATGAGCTTCTGAAGGGGGTCGTAGCCCTCGGACCGGCGGTCGTAGATCAGGTCCAGCGCGGTCCGCACCTCCTCCTCGCTGAACCGCGCGATCGGCAGGATCTTCGACGCGTGCACGATCGCCGAGTCCAGACCCGCCTTCACACACTCGTCCAGGAAGACACTGTTGAGCAGGATCCGCGCGGCCGGGTTCAGACCGAAGGAGATGTTCGACAGACCGAGCGTGGTCTGCACGTCCGGGTGGCGCCTCTTCAGCTCACGGATCGCCTCGATCGTCGCGAGCCCGTCCTTGCGGGACTCCTCCTGGCCCGTACAGATCGTGAACGTCAGCGTGTCGATGAGGATGTCCGACTCACGGATCCCCCAGTTCCCGGTCAGGTCCGCGATCAGCCGCTCCGCGATGGCGACCTTGTTCCCGACGGTACGGGCCTGGCCCTCCTCGTCGATCGTCAGCGCGATCAGCGCCGCACCGTGCTGCCGCGCGAGCCGGGTGACCCTCGCGAACCGCGAGTCCGGCCCGTCGCCGTCCTCGTAGTTCACCGAGTTGATCACCGCACGCCCGCCCAGCCGCTCCAGGCCGGCCTCGAGGACGTCGACCTCGGTGGAGTCCAGCACGATCGGCAGCGTCGAGGCGGTGGCCAGACGCCCGGCCAGCTCCGCCATGTCCGCCACGCCGTCCCGGCCGACGTAGTCCACGCACAGGTCGAGCATGTGCGCGCCCTCGCGGATCTGCTCCCGGGCCATCTCCACACAGTCGTCCCAGCGGGCCTCCAGCATGGCCTCGCGGAACTTCTTCGACCCGTTCGCGTTCGTGCGCTCGCCGATCGCCAGATACGACGTGTCCTGCCGGAACGGCACCGACTGGTACAGCGACGCGGCGCCCGGCTCGGGGTGCGGGTCACG
>NZ_BSSM01000044.1 GCF_030269125.1 Streptomyces hygroscopicus subsp. hygroscopicus
GCGAAGTACTTGCCTTCGAAGCGGGACCAGTAGGTGTCCTTGAAGCGCTGGTCGTCGCCCCAGATGGTGCGGAGCATGGCGGGCCAGGGTTCGGTGAGGACGAGGTAGCCGCCGCCGCCGTCGGGGACGGGGTTGGCTTCGTCGTCGACGACGGTGGCGCTGATGCCGGGCAGGGGGCGTTGTGCGGAGCCGGGCTTGGCGTCGGTGACGCCGGGCAGGGGGGAGATCATCATGGCGCCGGTCTCGGTCTGCCACCAGGTGTCGACGACGGGGGTGCGGTCGGCGCCGATGTGTTTGCGGTACCAGATCCATGCTTCGGGGTTGATGGGTTCGCCGACGGAGCCGAGGATGCGCAGGCTGGTCAGGTCGTACTTGGCGGGGATGTCGTCGCCCCACTTCATGAAGGTGCGGATGGCGGTGGGGGCGGTGTAGAGGAGGGAGACCTTGTATTTCTGGATGATTTCCCAGAAGCGGCCCTGGTGGGGGGTGTCGGGGGTGCCCTCGTACATGACCTGGGTGGCGCCGTTGGCGAGGGGGCCGTAGACGATGTAGGAGTGGCCGGTGACCCAGCCGACGTCGGCGGTGCACCAGAAGACGTCGGTGTCGGGTTTGAGGTCGAAGACGGCCCAGTGGGTGTAGGCGACCTGGGTGAGGTAGCCGCCGGAGGTGTGGAGGATGCCCTTGGGCTTTCCGGTGGTGCCGGAGGTGTAGAGGATGAACAGGGGGTGTTCGGCGTCGAGGGCCTGGGGGGTGTGCTGGGGGGACTGGCGGGTGACGAGGTCGTGCCACCACACGTCGCGGGTGTCGTTCCAGGCGATGTCCTGGCCGGTGCGGCGGACGACGAGGACGTGTTCGACGGTGCCGGTCTTCTCGGCGGCCTCGTCGACGGCGGGTTTGAGTGCGGTGGGCTTGCCGCGGCGGTAGCCGCCGTCGGAGGTGATGACGATCCGGGCGTCGGCGTCCTTGATGCGGGTGGCGAGGGCGTCCGCGGAGAAGCCGCCGAAGACGACGGAGTGGGTGGCGCCGATCCGGGCCGTGGCCAGCATGGCGATGGCGGTCTCGGGGATCATCGGCATGTAGATGGCGACGCGGTCGCCCTTGCGGACGCCGAGTTCGAGCAGGGCGTTGGCGGCGCGGGAGACCTCGTCCTTGAGTTCGGCGTAGGTGATGGCGCGGCTGTCGCCTGGTTCGCCCTCGAAGTGGATGGCGACGCGGTCGCCGTGGCCGGCTTCCACGTGCCGGTCCACGCAGTTGTAGGCGACGTTCAGTTCGCCGTCCTTGAACCACTTCGCGAACGGGGGGTTCGACCAGTCCAGCGTCTCGGTCGGTTCCTTCGCCCAGGTCAGCCGGCGGGC
>NZ_BSSM01000045.1 GCF_030269125.1 Streptomyces hygroscopicus subsp. hygroscopicus
GCGCGGCATGACGGGGAAGTGGAAGGCCATGTGGCACTCGTCGCCGCCGCTCGGGAAGTCGCCGAAGTAGTCGACGACGTCCTCGGGCCACTGGTTGGCCTCCGCCAGCAGCACCGTGTCCGGGTACTGGGTGTCGATCTCCTTGCGCACCCGCTTCAGGAACTGGTGGGTGGCGGGCAGGTTCTCGCAGTTGGTGCCCTCGCGCTGGTACAGGTACGGCACCGCGTCCAGCCGGAACCCGTCGATGCCGAGGTCCAGCCAGAACCTCAGCGCGGAGATCATCTCCTCCTGCACCGCCGGGTTCTCGTAGTTGAGGTCCGGCTGGTGCGAGAAGAAGCGGTGCCAGTAGTACTGCTTGCGTACCGGGTCGTACGTCCAGTTGGACGCCTCGGTGTCCACGAAGATGATGCGGGCGTCCCCGTACTGCTTGTCGTCGTCGGCCCAGACGTAGTAGTCCCCGTACGGGCCGTCCGGGTCCCGCCTGGACTCCTGGAACCACGGGTGCTGGTCGCTGGTGTGGTTCATGACGAAGTCGATGATCACGCGCATGCCCCGCTGGTGGGCGGCGTCCACGAACTCCACGAAGTCGGCGAGGTCGCCGAACTCGGGGAGCACCGCGGTGTAGTCCGAGACGTCGTACCCCCCGTCTCTCAGGGGCGACTTGAAGAACGGCGGCAGCCACAGGCAGTCGACGCCGAGCCACTGGAGGTAGTCGAGCTTGGCGGTCAGGCCCTTGAGGTCGCCGACGCCGTCGCCGTTGCTGTCCTGGAAGGAGCGGACCAGGACCTCGTAGAAGACGGCACGCTTGAACCAGTCCGGGTCCCGGTCCCGGGCGGGTGTGTCCGCGAAGGTGTCCGGGACGGGCTCGTTGACGATCATGTGATGGGTGACCCTCCGATCTGCGGGTTGGACGGTCGCAGGACGGTGAACACGTGCGCGGGCCGGCGGCCCGGTTCGAGGCGCACGTAGTTGGCCCTGCCCCAGTGGTAGGTCTCGCCGGTCAGCTCGTCGCGCACCGGCACCGACTCGTGCCATTCCAGGCCGAGTTGCGGCATGTCCAACGAGACCGTGGCCTCCTGGGTGTGGTGGGGGTCGAGGTTGGCGACGACCAGAACCGTGTTCGAACCGCTCCGCTTGGAGTAGGCGATCACCGCGTCCTTGTCGGCGTGATGGAAGTGCAGGTCACGCAGCTGGCGCAGGGCGGGGCTCCGCCGCCGGACCGCGTTGAGGCGGGTGATGAGGGGTGCGATGGTGCGGCCCTCGCGTGCGGCGGATTCCCAGTCGCGGGGCCGGAGCTGGTATTTCTCCGAGTGCTTGTACTCCTCGCTCCCCTCGCGCAGCGCGGTGTTC
>NZ_BSSM01000046.1 GCF_030269125.1 Streptomyces hygroscopicus subsp. hygroscopicus
GAACACCGCGCTGCGCGAGGGGAGCGAGGAGTACAAGCACTCGGAGAAATACCAGCTCCGGCCCCGCGACTGGGAATCCGCCGCACGCGAGGGCCGCACCATCGCACCCCTCATCACCCGCCTCAACACCATCCGCCGTGAACACCCGGCGCTGCAACGCCTGCGGAACCTCCGCTTCCACGAGACCGACAACGACGCCGTGCTCGCCTACAGCAAGAGCACGGGGACGGACACGGTCATCGTGGTCGTCAACCTCGACCCGCATCACGCCCAGGAGGCCACGGTCTCGTTGGACATGCCGCAACTCGGCCTGGACTGGGACGCCGACCTGTCCGTACACGACGAACTGACCGGCGAGGCGTACCACTGGGGCAGGACCAACTTCGTGCGCCTCACCCCGGGCCGGGCACCGGCGCACGTGCTCCACGTCCAGCGATCGACGCACCGGAACGGAGGGCCCGCAGCGTCATGACCGTCAACGAACCCGTACTGGACACCTTCGAGGACACACCCGCCCGGGACCGGGACCCGCAGTGGTTCAAGCGTGCCGTCTTCTACGAGGTCCTGGTCCGCTCCTTCCAGGACAGCAACGGCGACGGCGTCGGCGACCTCAAGGGCCTGACCGCCAAGCTCGACTACCTCCAGTGGCTCGGCGTCGACTGCCTGTGGCTGCCGCCGTTCTTCAAGTCGCCCCTGAGAGACGGGGGGTACGACGTCTCGGACTACACCGCGGTGCTCCCCGAGTTCGGCGACCTCGCCGACTTCGTGGAGTTCGTGGACGCCGCCCACCAGCGGGGCATGCGCGTGATCATCGACTTCGTCATGAACCACACCAGCGACCAGCACCCGTGGTTCCAGGAGTCCCGCAAGAACCCCGACGGCCCGTACGGGGACTACTACGTCTGGGCCGACGACGACAAGGGCTACGAGGACGCGCGGATCATCTTCGTGGACACCGAGGTGTCGAACTGGACGCACGATCCGGTGCGGGGCCAGTACTACTTCCACCGCTTCTTCTCCCACCAGCCGGACCTCAACTACGAGAACCCGGCCGTGCAGGAGGAGATCCTGGCCGCCCTGCGCTTCTGGCTGGACCTGGGCATCGACGGCTACCGGCTGGACGCGGTCCCGTACCTCTACGCGCAGGAGGGCACCAACTGCGAGAACCTGCCCGCGTCCCACCAGTTCCTGAAGCGGGTCCGCCGGGAGATCGACGCGATGTACCCGGACACGGTGCTGCTGGCGGAGGCCAACCAGTGGCCCGAGGACGTCGTCGACTACTTCGGCGACTTCCCGAGCGGCGGCGACGAGTGCCACATGGCCTTCCACTTCCCCGTCATGCCGCGC
>NZ_BSSM01000047.1 GCF_030269125.1 Streptomyces hygroscopicus subsp. hygroscopicus
GCCGAGAGCCGGCCGCTGGCCGGTGCCCGCGTCACCGGCTCCCTGCACATGACCGTGCAGACCGCCGTGCTGATCGAGACCCTGGTCGCCCTGGGCGCGCGGGTCCGCTGGGCGTCGTGCAACATCTTCTCCACCCAGGACCACGCGGCGGCCGCCATCGCCGTCGGGCCGGAGGGAACGCCGGACGATCCGCGGGGCGTCCCGGTGTTCGCCTGGAAGGGCGAGACCCTGGAGGAGTACTGGTGGTGCACGGAGCAGGCGCTGACCTGGCCGGACAGCCCGACCGGCGGCCCGAACATGATCCTGGACGACGGCGGTGACGCCACTCTCCTCGTCCACAAGGGCGTGGAGTACGAGAAGGACGGCAAGGTCCCGGGTCTGGAGACCGCCGAGTCCGACGAGCACCGTGTCATCCTCCGGCTGCTGCACCGCACCCTGGGCGAGAACCCGCGGAAGTGGACCGAGCTGGCCTCGGAGATCCGTGGTGTCACGGAGGAGACCACGACGGGTGTGCACCGTCTGTACGAGATGCAGCGTGACGGTGTGCTGCTGTTCCCGGCGATCAACGTCAACGACGCGGTGACGAAGTCGAAGTTCGACAACAAGTACGGCTGCCGTCATTCGCTGGTGGACGGTATCAACCGGGCCACGGACGTGCTGATCGGCGGGAAGACCGCTGTGGTGTGCGGTTACGGCGATGTGGGCAAGGGCTGCGCGGAGTCGCTGCGCGGGCAGGGTGCGCGGGTGATCGTGACGGAGATCGACCCGATCTGCGCGCTGCAGGCGGCGATGGACGGGTACCAGGTCACGACGCTGGACGAGGTCGTGGACAAGGCCGACATCTTCGTGACGACGACGGGCAACAAGGACATCATCATGGCCTCGGACATGGCCAGGATGAAGCACCAGGCGATCGTCGGGAACATCGGCCACTTCGACAACGAGATCGACATGGCCGGTCTGGCGAGGATCCCGGGCATCGTGAAGGACGAGGTCAAGCCGCAGGTCCACACGTGGACGTTCCCGGACGGCAAGGTGATCATCGTGCTGTCCGAGGGCCGTCTGCTGAACCTGGGCAACGCCACCGGTCACCCGTCGTTCGTGATGTCCAACTCCTTCGCGGACCAGACGCTGGCCCAGATCGAGTTGTTCACCAAGCCCGACGCGTACCCGACCGGTGTGTACGTGCTGCCCAAGCACCTCGACGAGAAGGTCGCCCGCCTCCACCTCGACGCCCTCGGCGTCAAGCTGACGACGCTGCGTCCGGAGCAGGCCGCGTACATCGGCGTGGAGGTCGACGGCCCGTACAAGCCGGACCACTACCGCTACTGA
>NZ_BSSM01000048.1 GCF_030269125.1 Streptomyces hygroscopicus subsp. hygroscopicus
CGAAGACGGAGGGGTCGGGCGCCGACGTGAGGGTGGTGGCGCTTGCCGCCGGGGTGACCGTCTGGATGTCCACGAGTGAGGTGGACCCGCTGAAGTCGGCGTCACCGCTGTAGACGGCGGTGAGGGAGTGGGTGCCGACCGGGAGGGTGGAGGTGGTGAGGGTTGCGGTGCCGCCGCTGAGTGTGGCGGTGCCGAGGAGGGTGGCGCCGTCGAAGAAGTCGACTGTACCCGTCGGCGTGCCGGCACCCGGTGGCACGGCAGTCACCGTCGCCGTGAGGGTCTTGGCCTGGCCGAAGGCGGAGGGGTCGGGCGCGGACGTGAGGGTGGTGGTGGTCGCCGCCTGGGTCACCGTCTGGGTGTCCACGGGTGAGGTGGACCCGGTGAAGTCGGCGTCGCCGCTGTAGACGGCGGTGAGGGAGTGGGTGCCGACCGGGAGGGTGGAGGTGGTGAAGGTGGCGGTACCGCCGCTCAGCGTCGCGGTGCCGATGAGGGTGGCGCCGTCGAAGAAGCTGACGGTTCCGGTGGGGGTGCCCGCACCGGGTGGTACGGCGGTGACGGTCGCCGTCAGGGTCTTGGCCTGGCCGAAGACGGAGGGGTCGGGCGCCGACGTGAGGGTGGTGGCGCTTGCCGCCGGGGTGACCGTCTGGATGTCCACGAGTGAGGTGGACCCGCTGAAGTCGGCGTCACCGCTGTAGACGGCGGTGAGGGAATGGGTGCCGATGGCGAGGCTGGAGGTGGTGAGGGTGGCGGTGCCGCCGACGAGGGCGGCCGTGCCGATGAGGGTGGCGCCGTCGAAGAAGCTGATGGTGCCGGTGGGGGTGCCGGCGCCCGGCGGTACGGGGCTCACGGTGGCGGTGAGCGTTTTCGCCTGGCCGAAGACGGAGGGGTCGGGCGCCGACGTGAGGATGGTGGTCGTGGCCGCTTGGATGACCGTCTGGGTGTCCACCGGGGACGTCGATCCGGCGAAGTTGGCGTCGCCGGAGTAGACGGCGGTGAGGGAGTGCGTCCCCACGGCCAGGGTGGAGGTGGTGAGGGTGGCGGTGCCGCCGCTCAGTGTGGCCGTGCCGATGAGGGTGGCGCCGTCGAAGAAGTTGACGGTGCCGGTGGGGGTGCCGGTGCCGGGTGGTACGGCGGTGACGGTCGCCGTCAGGGTCTTGGCCTGGCCGAAGACGGAGGGGTCGGGGGTGGAGGTCAGGGTGGTGGCGGTGGGGAAGGGAGCGGTGGCGGTGATGCTGACGGTCGCGTCGCCGTTGTTCGCGACGTACGCCGCGGTCCCGTCCGGAGTGATC
>NZ_BSSM01000049.1 GCF_030269125.1 Streptomyces hygroscopicus subsp. hygroscopicus
CGGAGACGAAGACGATGTTCTCGCGGGCCAGGCCGAGTTCGGGCATGAAGCCCTGGACGGCGGCGAGGATCGCGTAGTCACCGCAGCCGGGGCACCAGCGCACCTCCTGGTCCGACTTGAAGTCCTTCATCGACTGCTTGGCCTCGGCCTTGGGGACCAGCTGGAGCAGTCCGTTGCCGGTGTCAGTCATCGATGGCCTCCTTCAGCGCCGCGGCGAGCTGTTCCGCCTTGAACGGCATGCCGTTGACCTGGTTGTACGAGTGGGCGTCGACCAGGTACTTCGCCCGGATCAGGGTGGCGAGCTGCCCGAGGTTCATCTCCGGTACCACCACCTTGTCGTACCGGGCGAGCACCGCGCCGAGATTGCGCGGGAAGGGGTTGAGGTGGCGCAGGTGGGCCTGCGCGATGGACTCGCCGGCCGTGCGCAGCCGTCGTACCGCCGCCGTGATCGGGCCGTACGTCGAACCCCAGCCGAGGACGAGGGTCGTCGCGCCGTGCGGGTCGTCCACCTCCAGGTCCGGGACCTCGATGCCGTCGATCTTGGCCTGGCGGGTGCGGACCATGAAGTCGTGGTTGGCCGGGTCGTAGGAGATGTCGCCCGTGCCGTCCTGCTTCTCGATGCCGCCGATGCGGTGCTCCAGGCCGGGGGTGCCGGGGACCGCCCAGGGCCGGGCGAGGGTCCGCGGATCGCGCTTGTACGGCCAGAAGACCTCGGTGCCGTCCGCGAGGGTGTGGTTCGGACCGGACGCGAACCTGACCCGCAGATCCGGCAGTTCGTCCAGCTCCGGGATGCGCCAGGGCTCGGAGCCGTTGGCCAGGTAGCCGTCCGACAGCAGCATCACCGGGGTGCGGTACGTCAGCGCGATCCGCGCCGCCTCCAGGGCCGCGTCGAAGCAGTCCGCCGGGGTCTTCGGCGCGACGATCGGCACCGGCGCCTCGCCGTTGCGCCCGTACATCGCCTGCAGCAGGTCCGCCTGCTCGGTCTTGGTCGGCAGGCCGGTGGACGGACCGCCGCGCTGGATGTCCACCACCAGCAGCGGCAGTTCGAGGGAGACCGCCAGGCCGACGGTCTCGCTCTTGAGGGCGACACCGGGGCCGGACGTGGTGGTCACCGCGAGCGAGCCGCCGAACGCCGCGCCCAGGGCCGCCCCGATGCCCGCGATCTCGTCCTCGGCCTGGAAGGTCCGCACGCCGAAGTTCTTGTGCCGGCTCAGCTCGTGCAGGATGTCCGAGGCCGGGGTGATCGGGTACGAGCCCAGGAACAGCGGCAGATCCGCCTGCCGGG
>NZ_BSSM01000050.1 GCF_030269125.1 Streptomyces hygroscopicus subsp. hygroscopicus
GGTAACGGTGAACCCGGCCGGGGTGGCGGTCACGCGGTTCCCGGAGACACCGGTACCAGAGACCACCGGGGCGCCGGCCGAGCCGGTGCCGTGAACCTTGGCGGCGGACGCATCGGACGGCTTGCCGTGAGCCGTGGCGGTGGGCTGGGGGGTGCCGGTCGCAGCGCTGGCCACTCCCCCCGCCGTCGCGATGGCTGCGGCGGTGGCCGCGATGAGCATGATCGGGCGGATACGCATGAATCAGTGTCCTTTCCTGCGGGCGTCCGGTTGATGCCCGCACCCCTGTACGCCCCTCGGTGCCCGTGCGGTCGCACCCCGGACACGTGGTCCATGTCACAGGAGGTGGGCGCGACCTGGGGACGGCGCTCGTGCGTACAGGCTTGAGCGGCGCGAGGCTCCGCCTGGGAGGCACGGCTCCACCGCCGTGGTCGAGGAGTGCTTCCCGGCGAACCGCCTGTGATGCGAGCCGATCGACAGCACCAGGAGAGAAGCCGTTGATGACGCCACAGGAGTTCGACGCGTTCTACGCAGCGTCCTTCTCCCGCCTGACCGGGCAGCTCTACGCGATGACCAGCGACTGGTCGGAAGCACAGGACGTGGTCCAGGAGGCCTTCATCCGCGCGTGGGACCGAAGGCGCACGTTCGACCCCGACGATGCACCGGAAGCCTGGATCCGGACCACCGCCCGGCGGCTGGCCATCTCACGTTGGCGACGTCTGGCCCGGGGTCTGCATCTGGCCGGACGCCACCACCATGAACCCCGCACCGTCGAGCCGCCCACTGAGGAGTACTTGATGCTGGTCATCGCGCTCCGCGACCTGCCCGAGGCGCAGCGCAGCGCCATGGTTCTGCACTACATGTGCGACCTTTCCATCGAGCAGGTCGCGGCCGAGACCGGCGCCAGCGTCAGTGCCGTCAAGAGCCGCCTCGCCCGCGGGCGGACCGCGCTGGCGGCCCGGCTCGGCGACCAGCCCCCGACCAGCGAGGAAGGACGACTCCATGTCTGACCCCCTCCACGACACCCTGGGCGACCGGCTGCGGCTGCTCGGCACGCAGATGCCGGCACCGACCCTGCCCGCCGCGGAGATCCGCCGACGCGCCGACCGGCGCCGCCACCGCCGGCACGCCCTGGGCGCGACCGCGGCCTGCACCGCGGCAGCCCTGTGCCTGGCTCTCCCGTCCGTGCTGCACTCACCCGGCCCACTGCACGGAGCAGCCCCCACGGACACCTCCTCCGTGTCAGCTTCCCCCCGCCCCCCGGCCGGGTTCACCGTTACA
>NZ_BSSM01000051.1 GCF_030269125.1 Streptomyces hygroscopicus subsp. hygroscopicus
TCGGCGGCGTAGCCGTGGACGCGGTCGAAGCCGATGCGGGCGAGGCGGGTGACGGTTTCCTCGGCGCGGCCCTCGGGGGCGATGATGAGGATTTCGTCCTGGGGGGTGAGGACGCTGCCGGCCTGTTCGGCGAAGCGGCCGTCGAGGGGGACGTTGACGGAGCCGGCGAGGTGTCCGGCGGCGAATTCGAACTGGTCGCGGGTGTCGAGGACGGTGGCGCCTTCGGTGCGCAGGCGGGTGAACTCGGCGGGCTGGAGCGCGGGGGCGTCTTCGTGGGTCTGGAAGAGGTCGCGGTTGCGGCGGTTGAGGTCGGCGTCGTAGGAGAAGTAGCCGGGGGCGGCGGGCTGGCCGGCGGTGACGAGGCGGACGAAGGTGTCCTGGTCCATGGGCTGGCAGGCGTAGTTGGTCAGGCGCTGCATGCCGATGGTCGACTGGAGTTCGGTGGAGAGGTTCTTGCCGCAGGCGGATCCGGCGCCGTGGGCGGGGAAGACGCGGACGTCGTCGGGCAGGGACATGAGTTTGCGGTGGACGCTGTCGTAGAGCATGGCGCCCAGTTCCTCGGCGGTGACGCCGGCGGAGGCGAGCAGGTCGGGGCGGCCGACGTCGCCGATGAAGAGGGCGTCGCCGGTGAGGACGCCGTAGGGGACGGTGTCGTCGGGCTTCTCGAAGACGAGGATGCTGATCGATTCGGGGGTGTGGCCGGGGGTTTCCAGGATCTGGAGGGTGACCTCGCCCAGGGAGATCCGCTCGCCGTCGGAGAGTTTGCGGATGGGGTATTCGGTGACGGCGCGCTGTCCGTAGCCGATCCAGGCGCCGGTGCGCTGGGCGAGTTCCAGGTGGCCGGCGAGGAAGTCGGCGTGGAAGTGGGTGTTGATGACCGCTTCCACGGTGAAGCCGTGGGCCTCGGCGTCCGCGACGTATTCGTCCACGTCGCGGCGGGGGTCGATCACGACCGCCTTGCCGCTGGTGGGATCGCCGATGACGTACGCGGCCTGGGACAGGCAGTCGAGGTAGTGCTGGGCGAAGTACATGGGTG
>NZ_BSSM01000052.1 GCF_030269125.1 Streptomyces hygroscopicus subsp. hygroscopicus
GGCGCGTACACGGCGCCGGGCGCGTGCCCGGCGTCCCACTCACGCTGCTCGCGCACGTCCAGCAGGACCGCCTGGGCGTCGCCGCCCCGGGTGTACCGGACGGCCTCGTCGACGGTGACACGGTCCTCGCCGGTGGAGAAGAGGGACATCACACAACCTCTCGGAAAAGGGTAAGGGCGGAACGGGAAGGGCGTTCAGCCGGTCGTCACGGTCAGCCCTCGCGGCGATGGCGGAGTCGAGCCGTCGTGCACGGTCGCCGCGCCCGCCGTGAGGCGTGCGGCAGCGAGCCCGCGACATCACCGGTCGGTCGGCGAACGTGACTTCCGGGCGCCTCCCGGCCGACGGTGTCCGTGAAGAACACACAGACTCCCGGGTTACCCCCGGGGGTATATGCATACGATAGCACAAGTACCCCGGGGGGTATCCCAGCCTCGCATCGGCTCCCGGTCGAGCGGCATGGGCCGCCGACATCCTCGCGAGCGGCGGACGGCACCCGACCGGACACGGAAAACGCCAGGCCAGGAGGGACCTCGACGATGACGCCCCGGACAGCCGAGACGGTGGCGCGATCACCTCGCCGGCCAGGTCCCGACTGAGATCCGGCCGACGACCGCACCTCTCGACACGAAGTCCGCCACCCGAGGGCAACTTGCCGCCGTATACCCCCGCGGGTATACGATGCCTGCCACCGATACCCCCACGGGTATTCCGTTCGTATACCCCTCCGGGTATCCAGGGATTCCAGTCCCTCCGCATCACCCGCGTCAGGAGACACCCATGTACTTCGCCCAGCACTACCTCGACTGCCTGTCCCAGGCCGCGTACGTCATCGGCGATCCCACCAGCGGCAAGGCGGTCGTGATCGACCCCCGCCGCGACGTGGACGAATACGTCGCGGA
>NZ_BSSM01000053.1 GCF_030269125.1 Streptomyces hygroscopicus subsp. hygroscopicus
GATGGTGGTGGTGACGGTCTGGGTGGCGGTGTTGATCACGCTGACCGTGCCGTCGCCGGAGTTCGTGACGTAGACGGTCGAGCCGTCGGGAGTGATCGCCACACCGAAGGGTGTGCCGCCGACGGGGATGGTGGTGGTGACGGTCTGGGTGGCGGTGTCGATCACGCTGACCGTGCCGGCACCGGAGTTGGCGACGTAGAGGGTCGAGCCGTCGGGGCTGATCGCGATACCGAGGGGGACGCTGCCGACGGGGATGGTGGTGGTGACGGTCTGGGTGGCGGTGTCGATCACGCTGACCGTGTTGTCACCGGAGTTGGTGACGTAGACGGTCGAGTTGTCCGGCGCGATGGTGGCCCAGAAGGGGACGCTGCCGACGGGGATGGTGGTGGTGACGGTCTGGGTGGTGGTGTCGATCACGCTGACGGTGTTGTCGCCTTCGTTGGTGACGTAGGCGGTGGTTCCGTTGGGGGTGATCGCGACGCCGGTGGGGAAGTTGCCGACGGTGACGGTCGGGTCGGGCAGGGCTGTGAGGCGTGGGCGGTTGAATGGACGGAAGCTGAGGAGTCGACGCCAGGCGGAGGTCGGTTGTGTGGACATGGGGTGCCCCCTCTTGCCGTAGTTCGGTGACGGGGGTGGGGCTGCCGAGGAGTCAACGAGCCTGGTTGTGCCGTGTGTACGGGTCAGGCTTCCAGGAAGCGTCCACCATGGTTGTCGCCGAGCTGTAGGTGCTGCGGGCTCGGTCGCTGTCGGCTCCCGGCGAGGAGGTGGGCGGTCCTTCCGGGGGCGGTTGCAAGTAATCCATCACCTCTCGACGCCCCACCACCCATCCACCCCGAAATCACCC
>NZ_BSSM01000054.1 GCF_030269125.1 Streptomyces hygroscopicus subsp. hygroscopicus
GTTGAGGCGGGTGATGAGGGGTGCGATGGTGCGGCCCTCGCGTGCGGCGGATTCCCAGTCGCGGGGCCGGAGCTGGTATTTCTCCGAGTGCTTGTACTCCTCGCTCCCCTCGCGCAGCGCGGTGTTCTCGCACAGTTCGTAGCCGCTGTAGATGCCCCAGCTGGGGGAGAGGGTCGCGGCGAGCACGGCGCGGACCTCGAAGGCGGGCCGTCCGCCGTGCTGGAGGTAGGCGTGCAGGATGTCGGGGGTGCTGGGGAAGAGGTTGGGCCGCATGTAGGCGGCGGCCTCGCCCGACAACTCGGTGAGGTAGTCGGTGAGTTCCTGCTTGGTGGTGCGCCAGGTGAAGTAGGTGTACGACTGCTGGAACCCGATCTGGGCCAGGGTGTGCATCATCGCCGGGCGGGTGAACGCCTCGGCCAGGAAGATCACGTCGGGGTCCCGGCCGTTGATCTCCGCGATGACCCGTTCCCAGAACACGACGGGTTTGGTGTGGGGGTTGTCGACGCGGAAGATCCGCACCCCGTGGTCCATCCAGTGCCGCAGGATCCGGACCGTCTCGGCGACCAGGCCGTCCATGTCCGCGTCGAAGGCGATCGGGTAGATGTCCTGGTACTTCTTCGGCGGGTTCTCGGCGTGGGCGATGGTCCCGTCCGGGCGGTGGTGGAACCACTCGGGGTGTTTGTGCACCCAGGGGTGGTCCGGGGAGCACTGGAGGGCGAAGTCCAGGGCGATCTCCAGGCCCGACCCGCGTGCCTCGTCGACGAAGTGGTCGAAGTCGTCGAGGGTGCCGAGGTCCGGGTGGATCGCGTCGTGGCCGCCCTCGGGGGAGCCGATCGCCCA
>NZ_BSSM01000055.1 GCF_030269125.1 Streptomyces hygroscopicus subsp. hygroscopicus
AGGACCGTGTCACCGTCGACGAGGCCGTCCGGTACACCCGGGGCGGCGACGCCCAGGCGGTCCTGCTGGACGTGCGCGAGCAGCGTGAGTGGGACGCCGGGCACGCGCCCGGCGCCGTGTACGCGCCGCTGTCCGGCCTGGTCGCCGGGGCGGCGTTGCCGGACGTGGCGCGGGAGCGGCCGCTGGTGGTGATCTGCCGCAGCGGGCAGCGCTCCCAGCAGGCCGCCGCGCTGCTGACGGCACGCGGCGCGCGGGTGGTGGACGTCAAGGGCGGAATGCGGGCGTGGTCCGCCGCCGGCTACCCGGTCGTCGACGAGCACGGGAACAGCGGCTCGATAGCATGACCACCCTGATTCTCGCGCTCGTCGCCGGTGCCGTCATCGGCCTGGCCCTGGGCGGCCTCGGCGGGGGCGGCAGCGTCCTCGCCGTGCCCGCCCTCATCTACCTCCTCGGCTTCACCACGGCCGAGGCGACGACGGCCAGCCTGGTCATCGTCACCCTCACCTCGGTCACCGCGCTGGCCGGGCACGCCCGGGACGGGAACGTCGTCTGGCGGACCGGTCTGCTGTTCGCCGCGGCCGGCATCGTGCCCGCGATGCTCGCCGGGGCGGCCGCGGGACATCTTCCCCAGGCGGTGCTGACCGTGGCCTTCTCGGTCATCGCGGCCCTCGCCGCGCTGCGGATGCTGCGCCCCGCCCGCACCGGCCCCGAGTCCGGTGCCCGGGTGAACCCGGGCAAGGCCGG
>NZ_BSSM01000056.1 GCF_030269125.1 Streptomyces hygroscopicus subsp. hygroscopicus
TCGCGCCAGGTGTTCTTCGTGTAGGCCCAGGCGTTGTCGGTCAGGACGCGTTCAACGGTGATGCCGTGGGCGGCGAACCACGCGGTTGCCCGTCGCAGGAAGCCGGCGCAGGTCGCGGCGGTCTCGTCGGGCAGGTCTTCGGTGTAGGCCAGGCGTGTGTGGTCGTCCAGGGCGGTGTGCAGGTAGGCGTAGCCGACTCCGGTGCGGTTGCGTCGGCCTTCGGCACGGCCCTGGGTGCGGTGCCCGCCGCCTTCTGGGATGCGGCCGAGCTTCTTGACGTCGATGTGGACCAGTTCGCCGGGCCGGGAGCGCTCGTAGCGGCGCACGGGCTCGCCGGTGGCCCGATCCAGCGTGACCAGAGCGGGCAGACCGTACCGGCCCAGGATGCGGTGGACAGTGGAAGCGGCAATGCCGCACCGGGCGGCCAGACGCACCGGACCGATGCGGTGTTCGCGCCGCAGCCGCACTACCTGCTGTTCGACGGCGGCAGGCGTCCGGCGCGGGCTGTGATGCGGGCGGCTGGAGCGGTCGTACATGCCCGCCTCGCCCAGCTGCCGGTAGCGGTCTGCCCAGCGGGCGGCGGTGGTGTGGCTGACCTGGAAGCGTTCCGCGGCCCGCCGCAGCGGCCAGCCGTCGTCCACGACACACCGGGCCAGACGCAGCCTCCCGGTCGGCGTCAGCGGGGCGTTACGGTGGGACACGAGGGCCTCCTGGACGTCGGTGCAGA
>NZ_BSSM01000057.1 GCF_030269125.1 Streptomyces hygroscopicus subsp. hygroscopicus
AAACGGAGTACGACACCTTAAGTCGTCGCTGTTCGGAGCCTTGTTCACCGTCGTCCACACAGGCGGGGCACACCCGGCGCCGCAGGTTCACAGGTTCACGGCAAGGCACCCGGGCCCCCCACGCCGCGCGCCTGACCGTCCCTCCACGCGCGCGCCAGGAACCGGTCGTGACCGCGTGGGCAGCAACCGTTCCGCCGGCCCATGCGAGAGCGGCGTGCACCGCGGAAGCGTGGCACGGTGCGGCCGGATGCGGGCCGGAAACTCCCGCCGCTCGCCGACACGACGGCAGGGGACGGCTCTCCTCCGGCGCAGAACGGCCCCTCCGCACAGGACAGCTCAGAGAGCACCCGGTAACCGCCTTAGACCGCCCGGCCGTTCACGAGGACAGGGAGGGCGGGAGGACAGGGAGAACGGGGGGACAGGGAGGACGAGGAGGAGGGACCGATCGTGCGATCCGGGCCGGTACCTCTCCCAGGAGTCGACGATCTCGTGGTACCGGTGCGAGCCGCGAAGAGGCGGGCCCTCCCCGAGGCGGAGAAAGGGTTCCACGCCACCGAACGTCACCTGAACTGCCTGTTCGTCCAGGCGAGTTCGATTCGGGAACAGCCCCGGACGGCGGCCTCGTCGGTACGGAAGCGCGGCGCGACATCCCGAGCGACGTAGCTCTGATACTCGGCGCGACGGATATGCCGATTGGTTCGTTC
>NZ_BSSM01000058.1 GCF_030269125.1 Streptomyces hygroscopicus subsp. hygroscopicus
CTGCCGCTGTTCCTGGGCTCGTACCCGATCACCCCGGCCTCGGACATCCTGCACGAGCTGAGCCGGCACAAGAACTTCGGCGTGCGGACCTTCCAGGCCGAGGACGAGATCGCCGCGATCGGCGCCGCGCTGGGCGCCTCCTTCGGGGGGTCGCTGGCGGTGACCACCACCTCGGGGCCGGGCGTGGCGCTGAAGTCGGAGACGATCGGGCTCGCGGTCTCCCTGGAACTGCCGCTGGTGATCGTGGACATCCAGCGGGGCGGTCCGTCCACCGGCCTGCCGACCAAGACCGAGCAGGCGGACCTGTTGCAGGCGATGTACGGGCGCAACGGCGAGGCGCCGGTGCCGGTCGTCGCGCCCGCCACCCCGGGCGAGTGCTTCACCGCCGCCCTCGACGCCGCCCGCATCGCCCTCGCCTACCGCACCCCCGTCTTCCTGCTCTCCGACGGCTACCTCGCCAACGGCTCCGAGCCCTGGCGCATCCCCGAGCCGGACGAACTCCCGGACCTGCGGGTCGAGTTCGCCACCACCCCCAACCACGGCGACGAGTTCTGGCCCTACCTCCGCGATCCGGTGACCCTCGCCCGGCCCTGGGCGGTCCCCGGCACCCCCGGCCTGGAGCACCGCATCGGCGGCATCGAGAAGCAGGACGGCACGGGCGACATCTCCTACGACCCGGCCAACCACGACTTCATGGTCCGC
>NZ_BSSM01000059.1 GCF_030269125.1 Streptomyces hygroscopicus subsp. hygroscopicus
GCCTCCTCGGAGCGCTGTTTGTCCTTGAGGGTGTCGAAGGCGCCGTCGTTGAAGATGTTGCAGTTCTGGTAGATCTCGATCAGCGCGGTGCCCGGGTGGTCGGCGGCGGCGCGCAGGACCTCGGTGAGGTGCTTGCGGTCGGAGTCGATGGTCCGGGCGACGAAGGACGCCTCGGCTCCCAGGGCGAGGGAGACGGGGTTGAACGGGGCGTCCAGCGAGCCCATCGGGGTGGACTTGGTGATCTTGCCGACCTCGGAGGTGGGTGAGTACTGGCCCTTGGTCAGGCCGTAGATCCGGTTGTTGAAGAGGAGGATCTTGAGGTTGACGTTGCGGCGCAGGGCGTGGATGAGGTGGTTGCCGCCGATGGAGAGGGCGTCGCCGTCGCCGGTGACGACCCACACGCTGAGGTCGCGTCTGCTGGTGGCGAGGCCGGTGGCGATGGCGGGGGCGCGGCCGTGGATGGAGTGCATCCCGTAGGTGTTCATGTAGTACGGGAAGCGGGAGGAGCAGCCGATGCCGGAGACGAAGACGATGTTCTCGCGGGCCAGGCCGAGTTCGGGCATGAAGCCCTGGACGGCGGCGAGGATCGCGTAGTCACCGCAGCCGGGGCACCAGCGCACCTCCTGGTCCGACTTGAAGTCCTT
>NZ_BSSM01000060.1 GCF_030269125.1 Streptomyces hygroscopicus subsp. hygroscopicus
CGATCTGCCGCGGGGCGCCGAGATCATCGTGAACACGGACGAGTTCACCAAGCGGGCCCTGCAGAAGGTGGGCTACGACGCCTCGCCGCTGGAGGACGGCTCGCTGGACGGCTACGGCCTGCACCCGGTGCCGCTGACCACCCTGACGGTCGAGGCGCTCAAGGAGTTCGACCTCTCCCGCAAGGAGGCCGAGCGCAGCAAGAACATGTTCGCCCTCGGCCTGCTGAGCTGGATGTACCACCGGCCCACCGAGGGCACCGAGAAGTTCCTGAAGTCGAAGTTCGCGAAGAAGCCGGAGATCATGGCGGCGAACATCGCCGCGTTCCGCGCCGGCTGGAACTTCGGCGAGACCACGGAGGACTTCGCGGTCTCCTACGAGGTCGCCCCGGCCGCCAAGGCCTTCCCGGTGGGCACCTACCGGAACATCTCCGGCAACCTCGCCCTGGCCTACGGCCTGATCAGCGCCTCCCGGCAGGCGGATCTGCCGCTGTTCCTGGGCTCGTACCCGATCACCCCGGCCTCGGACATCCTGCACGAGCTGAGCCGGCACAAGAACTTCGGCGTGCGGACCTTCCAGGCCGAGGACGAGATCGC
>NZ_BSSM01000061.1 GCF_030269125.1 Streptomyces hygroscopicus subsp. hygroscopicus
AAGAAGGGCGACGCCGAACGGCTCGCCAAGGTGCAGGAGTCGAGCGACCTGGCGACCATGCACTACGTCCGCCAGGGCGACCCCAAGGGCCTCGGCCACGCCGTGCTGTGCGCCGCCCCGCACGTCGGCCACGAGCCCTTCGCCGTCCTCCTCGGCGACGACCTGATCGACCCCCGCGACCCCCTGCTCCAGCGCATGATCGAGGTCCAGGAGCGGCACGGCGGCAGCGTGATCGCCCTCATGGAGGTCGCGCCCGAGCAGGTCCACCTCTACGGCTGCGCCGCCGTGGACGCCACCCCCGAGGGCGACGTCGTCAGGGTGACCGGCCTGGTCGAGAAGCCCGACCCCGCGGACGCCCCGTCGAACTACGCGGTCATCGGCCGCTACGTCCTCGCCCCGGAGATCTTCGACATACTCCGCAAGACCGAGCCGGGCCGCGGCGGGGAGATCCAGCTGACCGACGCGCTCCAGCAGCTCGCCGACGACGAGAAGCTCGGCGGCCCGGTGCACGGCGTCGTCTTCCAGGGCCG
>NZ_BSSM01000062.1 GCF_030269125.1 Streptomyces hygroscopicus subsp. hygroscopicus
CGAGAAGCCGGCGTTGCGGTCCGGTGTCCACTGCATGGGGGTGCGGACGGCGTCGCGGTCGCCGAGCCAGATGTTGTCGCCCATGCCGATCTCGTCGCCGTAGTAGAGGATCGGCGAGCCGGGCAGGGACAGCAGCAGGGCGGTGAACAGCTCGATCTGGTTGCGGTCGTTGTCGAGGAGCGGGGCGAGGCGGCGGCGGATGCCGATGTTGGCGCGCATCCGCGGGTCCTTCGCGTATTCGGCCCACATGTAGTCGCGTTCCTCGTCGGTGACCATTTCGAGGGTCAGCTCGTCGTGGTTGCGCAGGAAGATGCCCCACTGGCAGCCCGAGGGGATCGCGGGGGTCTTGGCGAGGATCTCGGAGACGGGGTGGCGTGACTCGCGTCGTACGGCCATGAAGATGCGCGGCATGACGGGGAAGTGGAAGGCCATGTGGCACTCGTCGCCGCCGCTCGGGAAGTCGCCGAAGTAGTCGACGACGTCCTCGGGCCACTGGTTGGCCTCCGCCAGCAGCACCGTGTCCGGGTAC
>NZ_BSSM01000063.1 GCF_030269125.1 Streptomyces hygroscopicus subsp. hygroscopicus
GCGGTGGGGAAGGGAGCGGTGGCGGTGATGCTGACGGTCGCGTCGCCGTTGTTCGCGACGTACGCCGCGGTCCCGTCCGGAGTGATCGCGATGCCGAAGGGTCCGGTGCCGACGGCGATCGAACCGATCACCGTCTGACCGGCCGTGTCGATCACACTGACCGTGTTGTCGCCGTTGTCGGTCACATACACATGGGATCCGTCGGGCGCGACGGCGACTCCCACAGGCGCGGTGCCGACGGTGATGGTGTTGGTGACCGTCTGGGTGGCCGTGTCGATCACGCTCACCGTGCCGTCACCGTTGTTCGCCACGTACACCTGGGAGCCGTTCGGAGTGACCGCGATGCCCAGCGGGAAACCGCCGACGGGGATGGTGGTGGTGACGGTCTGGGTGGCGGTGTTGATCACGCTGACCGTGCCGTCGCCGGAGTTCGTGACGTAGACGGTCGAGCCGTCGGGAGTGATCGCCACACCGAAGGGTGTGCCGCCGACGGGG
>NZ_BSSM01000064.1 GCF_030269125.1 Streptomyces hygroscopicus subsp. hygroscopicus
GGCAACGTCGTGGAGAAGCATATGAAGATGGAACCGCGCAGCATCGCGCTTGACAAAATCTTCAAGCGCCGAGGCCGGTACGACATCCCGGATTGGCAGCGGGACGAGGTTTGGTCGCCAGAGCGAAAGCAGTTGCTCATCGACTCCATCCTCAACGGATGGAAGCTTCCTAAGTTCTATTTTGCCAAAACTGCGAGTGATCCCGACGAGTTCGACGTTGTTGATGGCCAGCAGCGACTCTCCGCAATCTGGGAGTTCTTTGAAAACAAACTCCGCCTCTCAGAGGAGACCGCCCAGAAGTTTGGCGGCCATACATATTCCGAGCTTCCTTACACCGTGACCGACAGTTTCGACGATTTCGAGATTCAGTATGACGAAATCACCGATGCGACGGACGATGAAATCCAGGGCTTCTTTCAGCGCCTGCAGCAAGGAATGATGCTGACCTCCGCAGAGAAGCTGAATTCCATTAATAGTAGTCTG
>NZ_BSSM01000065.1 GCF_030269125.1 Streptomyces hygroscopicus subsp. hygroscopicus
GGCGACGGCGCCAAGAAGGACCAGGACGGCGACATCTGGCTCCTCGGCCGCGTCGACGACGTCATGCTCGTCTCCGGCCACAACATCTCCACCACCGAGGTCGAATCCGCCCTCGTCTCCCACCCCGCCGTCGCCGAAGCCGCCGTCGTCGGCGCCACCGACGAAACCACCGGCCAGGCCATCGTCGCCTTCGTCATCCTGCGCGGCACCGCCACCGAGGACGACACCCTCATCGCCACACTCCGCGACCACGTCGGCGCCACCCTCGGCCCCATCGCCAAACCCAAGCGCATCCTCCCCGTCGCCGAACTACCCAAGACCCGCTCCGGCAAGATCATGCGCCGACTCCTCCGCGACGTCGCGGAAAACCGCCAACTCGGCGACGTCACCACCCTCACCGACTCCAGCGTCATGGACCTCATCCAGTCCAAACTCCCCACCACCCCCAACGACGACTGAGCCG
>NZ_BSSM01000066.1 GCF_030269125.1 Streptomyces hygroscopicus subsp. hygroscopicus
TTCATCGACTGCTTGGCCTCGGCCTTGGGGACCAGCTGGAGCAGTCCGTTGCCGGTGTCAGTCATCGATGGCCTCCTTCAGCGCCGCGGCGAGCTGTTCCGCCTTGAACGGCATGCCGTTGACCTGGGTCAGCGCGCGGGCGTTCACCAGCCAGCGGGCACGGAGCATCTGGGTGAGCTGGCCGAGGTTCATCTCCGGCACGAGCACGGTGGGATAGCGGGCGAGCACGCTGCCGAGGTTGCGCGGGAAGGGGTTGAGGTGGCGCAGGTGGGCCTGGGCGATCCGGCCCCCGCCGGCCCGTACGCGCCGCACGGCCGCGGTGATCGGGCCGTAGGTGGAACCCCAGCCGAGGACGAGGGTCGTCGCGCCGTGCGGGTCGTCCACCTCCAGGTCCGGGACCTCGATGCCGTCGATCTTGGCCTGGCGGGTGCGGACCATGAAGTCGTGGTTGGCCG
>NZ_BSSM01000067.1 GCF_030269125.1 Streptomyces hygroscopicus subsp. hygroscopicus
GCCGGAGATGGCCGCCGTGTAGACGAACGCGCCGTCTGCCATGAGGGCCGGGTACTGCGTCGGGTTGTCGCCGTAGCTGATGGTGATCTTGGCGACGTCGGGTGTGTAGTGTCCGGCGCCCAGTGAGAGGGTCTGTTCCCCGTCGGCCGGCTCGCTGAAGCTGTCGAAGAACTCGATCAGGTGGCCGGTGCCCCACAGGCGGTCGTTGATGAACGTCGGCGGGACGGACATGCTGGTGCCCTTGTTGCCCTTCGCCTCGCACTGCACGTACTGGTGGGCGGAGTTGACGGCGATGACCACGCCGTCCGTGTCCTGCGTGGCGACGGGAGCGCGGACCGCGATCACCGCATGGTAGTTCGAGGCGTCCGGGCCCAGGCAGGAGGCCAAGATACCGGCGACGGCCCCGGCACCGATCGGGGACGTCCTCGTGCT
>NZ_BSSM01000068.1 GCF_030269125.1 Streptomyces hygroscopicus subsp. hygroscopicus
CGGTGAGGGAGTGGGTGCCGACCGGGAGTGCGGAGGTGGTGAGGGTTGCGGTGCCGCCGCTGAGTGTGGCGGTGCCGATGAGGGTGGCGCCGTCGAAGAAGTCGACCGTGCCGGTGGGGGTGCCCGCGCCCGGCGGTACGGCGGTGACCGTCGCCGTCAGGGTTTTCGCCTGGCCGAAGGCGGAGGGGTCGGGCGCCGACGTGAGAGTAGTGGTCGTGGCCGCCTGGGTGACGGTCTGGATGTCCACCGGGGATGTCGATCCGGCGAAGTTGGTGCTGCCGTTGTAGACGGCGGTGAGGGAGTGGGTGCCGACCGGGAGTGCGGAGGTGGTGAGGGTTGCGGTGCCGCCGCTGAGTGTGGCGGTGCCGATGAGGGTGGCGCCGTCGAAGAAGTCGACCGTGCCGGTGGGGGTGCCCGC
>NZ_BSSM01000069.1 GCF_030269125.1 Streptomyces hygroscopicus subsp. hygroscopicus
GGGTGACCGTCTGGGTGTCCACGGGTGAGGTGGACCCGGTGAAGTCGGCGTCGCCGCTGTAGACGGCGGTGAGGGAGTGGGTGCCGACGGCGAGGGTGGAGGTGGTGAGGGTTGCGGTGCCGCCGCTGAGTGTGGCGGTGCCGATGAGGGTGGCGCCGTCGAAGAAGCTGACGGTGCCGGTGGGGGTGCCCGCACCGGGTGGTACGGCGGTGACCGTCGCCGTCAGGGTTTTCGCCTGGCCGAAGACAGACGGATCGGGCGCGGAGGTGAGGGTGGTGGTACTCGCCCCCTGGGTGACCGTCTGGGTGTCCACGGGTGAGGTGGACCCGGTGAAGTCGGCGTCGCCGCTGTAGACGGCGGTGAGGGAGTGGGTGCCGACGGCGAGGGTGGAGGTGGTGAGGGTTGCGGTGCCGCCGCT
>NZ_BSSM01000070.1 GCF_030269125.1 Streptomyces hygroscopicus subsp. hygroscopicus
CCGAGCGGAACACGCCGATCGGGGTGTGGTGCAGGGTGTCCGGGTCGGCGAGGCGGGAGAGGGCGAAGGCGGTGGTGGGGGAGGCGGCGTGGGCGTCGTGGACCAGGAGGTCGGCCTCGTTGCGCGGGGTCACGGTGACCACGTGGAGGTCGCCGGTCCGCGGGTCGCGTACGACGCCTCGGGAGCCGTCGGCCCCGAACCGGACGGGCTGTCCGTGCTCCAGGCGGATCAGTGCCTCCTCGGAGCGCTGTTTGTCCTTGAGGGTGTCGAAGGCGCCGTCGTTGAAGATGTTGCAGTTCTGGTAGATCTCGATCAGCGCGGTGCCCGGGTGGTCGGCGGCGGCGCGCAGGACCTCGGTGA
>NZ_BSSM01000071.1 GCF_030269125.1 Streptomyces hygroscopicus subsp. hygroscopicus
CCTTGAACGGCATGCCGTTGACCTGGTTGTACGAGTGGGCGTCGACCAGGTACTTCGCCCGGATCAGGGTGGCGAGCTGCCCGAGGTTCATCTCCGGTACCACCACCTTGTCGTACCGGGCGAGCACGCTGCCGAGGTTGGCGGGGAAGGGGTTGAGGTGGCGCAGGTGGGCCTGGGCGATCCGGCCCCCGCCGGCCCGTACGCGCCGCACGGCCGCGGTGATCGGCCCGTAGGTGGAACCCCAGCCGAGGACGAGGGTCGTCGCGCCGTGCGGGTCGTCCACCTCCAGGTCCGGGACCTCGATGCCGTCGATCTTGGCCTGGCGGGTGCGGACCATGAAGTCGTGGTTGGCCG
>NZ_BSSM01000072.1 GCF_030269125.1 Streptomyces hygroscopicus subsp. hygroscopicus
CCCGAAGCCGGTGGCCCAACCCCTTGTGGGAGGGAGCTGTCGAAGGTGGGACCAGCGATTGGGACGAAGTCGTAACAAGGTAGCCGTACCGGAAGGTGCGGCTGGATCACCTCCTTTCTAAGGAGCACTTCTTACCGGGTTCGCTCGGTCAGAGGCCAGTACATCAGCGAATGTCTGATGCTGGTTGCTCATGGGTGGAACGTTGACTACTCGGCCGGTTTTCTCGGGTCGGGGGCTGTTAGTACTGCTCTTCGGAGCGTGGAACGCATGATCCTCGGACGGGTTCTGGTCGGGCACGCTGTTGGGTGTCTGAGGGAATGATCTTTCTTCTCCTCAGTCGCCGGCCCCG
>NZ_BSSM01000073.1 GCF_030269125.1 Streptomyces hygroscopicus subsp. hygroscopicus
CCCGAAGCCGGTGGCCCAACCCCTTGTGGGAGGGAGCTGTCGAAGGTGGGACCAGCGATTGGGACGAAGTCGTAACAAGGTAGCCGTACCGGAAGGTGCGGCTGGATCACCTCCTTTCTAAGGAGCATCTAGCTGCCGCAAGGCAGCCAGAGCCACTACGCCAGCGAATGTCTGGCGGTGGTTAGCTCATGGGTGGAACGTTGACTACTCGGCCGGTTTCCTCGGGTCGGGGGCTGTTAGTACTGCTCTTCGGAGCGTGGAACGCATGATCCTCGGACGGGTTCTGGTCGGGCACGCTGTTGGGTGTCTGAGGGAATGATCTTCCTTCAGTCGCCGGCCCCG
>NZ_BSSM01000074.1 GCF_030269125.1 Streptomyces hygroscopicus subsp. hygroscopicus
CGGAGACGAAGACGATGTTCTCGCGGGCCAGGCCGAGTTCGGGCATGAAGCCCTGGACGGCGGCGAGGATCGCGTAGTCACCGCAGCCGGGGCACCAGCGCACCTCCTGGTCCGACTTGAAGTCCTTGGCGAGGAGCTTGAGTTCAGTTGCCACGGAGCACCTCCTGCAAAGCGTCGGCGAGCTGTTCCGCCTTGAACGGCATGCCGTTGACCTGGTTGTACGAGTGGGCGTCGACCAGGTACTTCGCCCGGATCAGGGTGGCGAGCTGCCCGAGGTTCATCTCCGGTACCACCACCTTGTC
>NZ_BSSM01000075.1 GCF_030269125.1 Streptomyces hygroscopicus subsp. hygroscopicus
GCGGTGACGGCGACGACGGCCGCGAGTGGTGGTGGTACGCCGGGCACGGGTGCGGTGAAGGTGCAGTACAAGAACAACGACAGCTCGGCCACCGACAATCAGATCAAGCCGGGTCTGCGGGTGGTGAACACCGGGAGTGATCCGGTGGACCTGTCCAAGGTGACGATCCGTTACTACTTCACCGGTGACGGCGGCTCGTCCGGTTTCACGACGTCGTGCGACTACGCGGCCGTGGGCTGTTCGAACGTGACGCAGAAGGTGGTGGCCCTGTCCTCGCCGAAGTCGGGCGCGGACCACT
>NZ_BSSM01000076.1 GCF_030269125.1 Streptomyces hygroscopicus subsp. hygroscopicus
CGTCGGCGTAGGCGGTGTTGGTCGCGTAGCTGTAGTCGTCGCTCTCGCTGAAGTTCGACCAGTCGCTCTTGTTGACCCGGCTCTGGATGTCACCGGTGTTCGCACCCGCGGCGAGCGTGCCGGCACCGGAGGTGAAACTGATCTCCAGGTAGTGGTCCGCGCCCGACTTCGGCGAGGACAGGGCCACCACCTTCTGCGTCACGTTCGAACAGCCCACGGCCGCGTAGTCGCACGACGTCGTGAAACCGGACGAGCCGCCGTCACCGGTGAAGTAGTA
>NZ_BSSM01000077.1 GCF_030269125.1 Streptomyces hygroscopicus subsp. hygroscopicus
GGCGGGGTTCTGCTTGCGGATCTCGATCATGCGCCGGGTCCAGTGCAGCAGCGACGACGGCGAGGACATCGACGCCTCGACGTTGGTGACCTGGTAGCCGTAGACCGGGTCCATGATCGTGGGCAGGAAGAGGCGTCCCGGATCGCTGGACGAGAAGCCGGCGTTGCGGTCCGGTGTCCACTGCATGGGGGTGCGGACGGCGTCGCGGTCGCCGAGCCAGATGTTGTCGCCCATGCCGATCTCGTCGCCGTAGTAGAGGATCGGCGAGCCGGGCAGG
>NZ_BSSM01000078.1 GCF_030269125.1 Streptomyces hygroscopicus subsp. hygroscopicus
CCCGGGTCAGCGCCGCCCCGCCCAGGATGACGGGGTACTTGCCCGCCAGGTCGCGCTGGTTCAGCTCCTCCAGGTTCTCCTTCATGATCACCGTGGACTTCACCAGCAGCCCGGACATCCCGATCACGTCCGCACGGTGCTCCTCGGCAGCCTCCAGGATCGCCGAGACGGGCTGCTTGATGCCCAGGTTGACCACGTTGTAGCCGTTGTTCGACAAGATGATGTCGACCAGGTTCTTGCCGATGTCGTGGACGTCGCCGCGCACGGTGGCCAGCA
>NZ_BSSM01000079.1 GCF_030269125.1 Streptomyces hygroscopicus subsp. hygroscopicus
GTCAACGCCAGATATGTTGATACCCCGTCCATCGGATCACCGATGGTCGAGGTTCCTTTGAAAAAACACAGCGAGGACGCTGTGAACGATCGGACTATTCCTCCGGTCGTTCCGCTCTTCAGAGTGTCTCACCGGATTACCGGTAAACATTCACGGAGAGTTTGATCCTGGCTCAGGACGAACGCTGGCGGCGTGCTTAACACATGCAAGTCGAACGATGAAGCCCTTCGGGGTGGATTAGTGGCGAACGGGTGAGTAACACGTGGGCA
>NZ_BSSM01000080.1 GCF_030269125.1 Streptomyces hygroscopicus subsp. hygroscopicus
CCCAGTAGACGACTGGGTTGATAGGCCGGATCTGGAAGCCAGGTAACTGGTGGAGGTGACCGGTACTAATAGGCCGAGGGCTTGTCCTCAGTTGCTCGCGTCCACTGTGTTGGTTCTGAAACCACGAACGGCCATTGTGTTGGTTGTCAGTTTCATAGTGTTTCGGTGGTTATAGCGTTAGGGAAACGCCCGGTTACATTCCGAACCCGGAAGCTAAGCCTTTCAGCGCCGATGGTACTGCAGGGGGGACCCTGT
>NZ_BSSM01000081.1 GCF_030269125.1 Streptomyces hygroscopicus subsp. hygroscopicus
AGAACTCAACAGCGTGCCAAAAGTCAACGCCAGATATGTTGATACCCCGTCCATCGGATCACCGATGGTCGAGGTTCCTTTGAAAAAACACAGCGAGGACGCTGTGAACGATCGGACTATTCCTCCGATCGTTCCGCTCTTCGGGGTGTCTCACCGGCTGAATTGTTTTTCGGCCGAGTAAACATTCACGGAGAGTTTGATCCTGGCTCAGGACGAACGCTGGCGGCGTGCTTAACACATGCAAGTCGAACGATG
>NZ_BSSM01000082.1 GCF_030269125.1 Streptomyces hygroscopicus subsp. hygroscopicus
ACGAGACCGCCGCGACCTGCGCCGGCTTCCTGCGACGGGCAACCGCGTGGTTCGCCGCCCACGGCATCACCGTTGAACGCGTCCTGACCGACAACGCCTGGGCCTACACGAAGAACACCTGGCGCGACACCTGCCGCGACCTGGGCATCAGCCCCCGCTGGACCAGGCCCTGGAGGCCCCAGACCAATGGCAAGGTCGAACGCTTCCACCGCACCCTGCTCGACGAATGGGCCTACATCCGGCCCTACACCTCAG
>NZ_BSSM01000083.1 GCF_030269125.1 Streptomyces hygroscopicus subsp. hygroscopicus
CGGGGTGGGAGACGAGGGCGGATTCGACCTCGGTGGTGGAGATGTTGTGGCCGGAGACGAGCATGACGTCGTCGACGCGGCCGAGGAGCCAGATGTCGCCGTCCTGGTCCTTCTTGGCGCCGTCGCCAGCGAAGTACTTGCCTTCGAAGCGGGACCAGTAGGTGTCCTTGAAGCGCTGGTCGTCGCCCCAGATGGTGCGGAGCATGGCGGGCCAGGGTTCGGTGAGGACGAGGTAGCCGCCGCCGCCGTCGGGGA
>NZ_BSSM01000084.1 GCF_030269125.1 Streptomyces hygroscopicus subsp. hygroscopicus
CGACGTGCGGGGCGGCGCACAGCACGGCGTGGCCGAGGCCCTTGGGGTCGCCCTGGCGGACGTAGTGCATGGTCGCCAGGTCGCTCGACTCCTGCACCTTGGCGAGCCGTTCGGCGTCGCCCTTCTTTCCCAGGGCGGATTCCAGCTCGTAGTTGCGGTCGAAGTGGTCCTCCAGGGGACGCTTGTTACGACCGGTGATCATGAGGACGTCGTCGAGCCCCGCGGACACGGCCTCCTCGACCACGTACTGGATCG
>NZ_BSSM01000085.1 GCF_030269125.1 Streptomyces hygroscopicus subsp. hygroscopicus
CTTCCACGTGCCGGTCCACGCAGTTGTAGGCGACGTTCAGTTCGCCGTCCTTGAACCACTTCGCGAACGGGGGGTTCGACCAGTCCAGCGTCTCGGTCGGTTCCTTCGCCCAGGTCAGCCGGCGGGCTTGGGCGGCCCAGAAGCCGAGCCGGTCAGCGCTGGCCTGTTCATACGCCTCCGCCGTGACGTTGGCGTGCGCGGCCAGGTCGGCGGGGGGCGCGAACCTGCGCTCTTCCTTCAGCAGGTTGGCCAGGC
>NZ_BSSM01000086.1 GCF_030269125.1 Streptomyces hygroscopicus subsp. hygroscopicus
GCAGCGCGGGCTTGTGGCGACGGGTGTTACTGCTTGGCGGTGGGTTCCGTCTGCTGGTTGTAGATCTCCTGGCCCGCTGCGTTGTAGGCGTGGACGTAGGGGGCCGGGGAGGGGGAGTTCCCTTCGAAGCCGGAGATGGCCGCCGTGTAGACGAACGCGCCGTCTGCCATGAGGGCCGGGTACTGCGTCGGGTTGTCGCCGTAGCTGATGGTGATCTTGGCGACGTCGGGTGTGTAGTGTCCGGCGCCCAGTGAG
>NZ_BSSM01000087.1 GCF_030269125.1 Streptomyces hygroscopicus subsp. hygroscopicus
TCCCCGACGGCGGCGGCGGCTACCTCGTCCTCACCGAACCCTGGCCCGCCATGCTCCGCACCATCTGGGGCGACGACCAGCGCTTCAAGGACACCTACTGGTCCCGCTTCGAAGGCAAGTACTTCGCCGGCGACGGCGCCAAGAAGGACCAGGACGGCGACATCTGGCTCCTCGGCCGCGTCGACGACGTCATGCTCGTCTCCGGCCACAACATCTCCACCACCGAGGTCGAATCCGCCCTCGTCTCCCACCCCG
>NZ_BSSM01000088.1 GCF_030269125.1 Streptomyces hygroscopicus subsp. hygroscopicus
GCCTGCGGGCGATCGCGGAGATGGGCTTCGACGTCGTCTACCTCCCACCGGTCCACCCCATCGGCAGCACCTTCCGCAAGGGCCCCGACAACACCCTGACCGCGGGACCCGACGACGTCGGCGTGCCGTGGGCGATCGGCTCCCCCGAGGGCGGCCACGACGCGATCCACCCGGACCTCGGCACCCTCGACGACTTCGACCACTTCGTCGACGAGGCACGCGGGTCGGGCCTGGAGATCGCCCTGGACTTCGCCC
>NZ_BSSM01000089.1 GCF_030269125.1 Streptomyces hygroscopicus subsp. hygroscopicus
GCACGGGTGCGGTGAAGGTGCAGTACAAGAACAACGACAGCTCGGCCACCGACAATCAGATCAAGCCGGGTCTGCGGGTGGTGAACACCGGGAGTGATCCGGTGGACCTGTCCAAGGTGACGATCCGCTACTACTTCACCGGTGACGGCGGCTCGTCCGGTTTCACGACGTCGTGCGACTACGCGGCCGTGGGCTGTTCGAACGTGACGCAGAAGGTGGTGGCCCTGTCCTCGCCGAAGTCGGGCGCGGACCACT
>NZ_BSSM01000090.1 GCF_030269125.1 Streptomyces hygroscopicus subsp. hygroscopicus
GACATCTTCCCCAGGCGGTGCTGACCGTGGCCTTCTCGGTCATCGCGGCCCTCGCCGCGCTGCGGATGCTGCGCCCCGCCCGCACCGGCCCCGAGTCCGGTGCCCGGGTGAACCCGGGCAAGGCCGGAGCCGCGGGTGCCGGTCTCGGCGCGGTGACCGGATTCCTCGGGGTGGGCGGCGGCTTCCTCGCCGTCCCCGCGCTGGTGGGCGTGCTCAAGCTGCCCATGCGCCGCGCCGTCGGCACCAGCCTGCTGG
>NZ_BSSM01000091.1 GCF_030269125.1 Streptomyces hygroscopicus subsp. hygroscopicus
CCTTGAAGAGGGCGCCCTCGTCCAGCCAGGACGCGTACTCCTTGAGCTGGATGCCCTTGACGACGCGGGTGCCCCAGAACGGCGGTGCGGGCACGGGGTTGTCGGTGGCGACGTCGGAGCGGACGTGCCCCTCCTCCGGGCGCTCGGCCACCTCGGCGACCGGGGTGGCCCGCACCCGGCGCTGCCGCAGCTCGGGCAGCTTCGCACCGGGCACGCCGCGCTTGACGCCGATCAGGGCGTCCATCAGACGCAGGC
>NZ_BSSM01000092.1 GCF_030269125.1 Streptomyces hygroscopicus subsp. hygroscopicus
CATCGTTCGACTTGCATGTGTTAAGCACGCCGCCAGCGTTCGTCCTGAGCCAGGATCAAACTCTCCGTGAATGTTTACTCGGCCGAAAAACAATTCAGCCGGTGAGACACCCCGAAGAGCGGAACGACCGGAGGAATAGTCCGATCGTTCACAGCGTCCTCGCTGTGTTTTTTCAAAGGAACCTCGACCATCGGTGATCCGATGGACGGGGTATCAACATATCTGGCGTTGACTTTTGGC